>NZ_CP108828.1:0-4800000 GCF_045207365.1 Micromonospora sp. NBC_00858
GGGGCTTCTGGTCGGTGTGTGGTTGTTCTTTGAGAACTCAACAGGGTGCTTGAAAAGCCAGTGCCAATTATGATTTATACCCCGGACTGGTCGGGCTTTATGTCTGGCTGGTTGGGATTCCTTTGGCAACATTGTTTGTTGTCAGGATGCTGTTCGACAAGTTTTTGTTGGAGAGTTTGATCCTGGCTCAGGACGAACGCTGGCGGCGTGCTTAACACATGCAAGTCGAGCGGAAAGGCCCTTCGGGGTACTCGAGCGGCGAACGGGTGAGTAACACGTGAGCAACCTGCCCCAGGCTTTGGGATAACCCTCGGAAACGGGGGCTAATACCGAATATGACTTGGCCTCGCATGAGGTTGGGTGGAAAGTTTTTCGGCTTGGGATGGGCTCGCGGCCTATCAGCTTGTTGGTGGGGTAATGGCCTACCAAGGCGACGACGGGTAGCCGGCCTGAGAGGGCGACCGGCCACACTGGGACTGAGACACGGCCCAGACTCCTACGGGAGGCAGCAGTGGGGAATATTGCACAATGGGCGGAAGCCTGATGCAGCGACGCCGCGTGAGGGATGACGGCCTTCGGGTTGTAAACCTCTTTCAGCAGGGACGAAGCGAGAGTGACGGTACCTGCAGAAGAAGCACCGGCCAACTACGTGCCAGCAGCCGCGGTAAGACGTAGGGTGCGAGCGTTGTCCGGATTTATTGGGCGTAAAGAGCTCGTAGGCGGCTTGTCGCGTCGACCGTGAAAACTTGGGGCTCAACCCCAAGCCTGCGGTCGATACGGGCAGGCTAGAGTTCGGTAGGGGAGACTGGAATTCCTGGTGTAGCGGTGAAATGCGCAGATATCAGGAGGAACACCGGTGGCGAAGGCGGGTCTCTGGGCCGATACTGACGCTGAGGAGCGAAAGCGTGGGGAGCGAACAGGATTAGATACCCTGGTAGTCCACGCTGTAAACGTTGGGCGCTAGGTGTGGGGGGCCTCTCCGGTTCCCTGTGCCGCAGCTAACGCATTAAGCGCCCCGCCTGGGGAGTACGGCCGCAAGGCTAAAACTCAAAGGAATTGACGGGGGCCCGCACAAGCGGCGGAGCATGCGGATTAATTCGATGCAACGCGAAGAACCTTACCTGGGTTTGACATGGCCGCAAAACTCGCAGAGATGTGAGGTCCTTCGGGGGCGGTCACAGGTGGTGCATGGCTGTCGTCAGCTCGTGTCGTGAGATGTTGGGTTAAGTCCCGCAACGAGCGCAACCCTCGTTCGATGTTGCCAGCGCGTTATGGCGGGGACTCATCGAAGACTGCCGGGGTCAACTCGGAGGAAGGTGGGGATGACGTCAAGTCATCATGCCCCTTATGTCCAGGGCTTCACGCATGCTACAATGGCCGGTACAATGGGCTGCGATACCGTGAGGTGGAGCGAATCCCAAAAAGCCGGTCTCAGTTCGGATCGGGGTCTGCAACTCGACCCCGTGAAGTCGGAGTCGCTAGTAATCGCAGATCAGCAACGCTGCGGTGAATACGTTCCCGGGCCTTGTACACACCGCCCGTCACGTCACGAAAGTCGGCAACACCCGAAGCCGGTGGCCCAACCCCTTGTGGGAGGGAGCTGTCGAAGGTGGGGCTGGCGATTGGGACGAAGTCGTAACAAGGTAGCCGTACCGGAAGGTGCGGCTGGATCACCTCCTTTCTAAGGAGCACCTTCACCTGAAAGGGTGCAAGGAGCCCGCGGCCCGCGTATGTCGGGTCGGGGTGCTCAGATGGCGGAGACACTGGCGAGTTTTCCTCTGGCAACGGCCGGAACAACCTAGTACAGCCACCTTTTCGGGGGTGGTGGGAACGGATTGTGCTGGTGCGGCTGGAGAAGAATGCAGAGCACCCTGTTGGGTCCTGAAAGAACAACCATTGGTTGTTGTTTCAGAGACTGGATCCCAGCCCCTTTGTGGGTTTGGGGAGTCTGCCAGGCATGGCCTGGTCTCACATACCGCCGATTGTGATCGGGTTTGGTGTGGGGCTAATGGGTTGTGGGTTGGTCGTTTGTTGAGAATTGCACAGTGGACGCGAGCATCTTTGTGGTCAAGTTGTCAAGGGCGAACGGTGAATGCCTTGGCACCAGGAGCCGATGAAGGACGTGGGAGGCCGCGATAGGCCTGGGGGAGCTGTCAACCAAGCTGTGATCCCAGGGTGTCCGAATGGGGAAACCTGGCTGGAGTCATGTCCAGTCACCCACACCTGAACACATAGGGTGTGTGGAGGGAACGCGGGGAAGTGAAACATCTCAGTACCCGTAGGAAGAGAAAACAATTTAGTGATTCCGTGAGTAGTGGCGAGCGAAAGCGGATCGAGGCTAAACCGGCTGCGTGTGATACCTGTCAGGGGTTGCGTGGTTGGGGTTGTGGGACCCTGCTGAACAAGCTGACACTTGTTCGAGAAGTTACAAAGTCAGTGGCTAGTCGAACAGTCTGGAATGGCTGACCGTAGACGGTGAAAGTCCGGTAGGTGAAAGTTGCTGACCTTCTGTGGGTGTTCCCGAGTAGCGGCGGACCCCTGAAATCTGCCGTGAATCTGCCAGGACCACCTGGTAAGCCTAAATACTTCCTGGTGACCGATAGCGGACAAGTACCGTGAGGGAATGGTGAAAAGTACCCCGGGAGGGGAGTGAAATAGTACCTGAAACCGTTCGCCTACAATCCGTCGGAGCCTTGCGGGGTGACGGCGTGCCTTTTGAAGAATGAGCCTGCGAGTTAGTGGCATGTGGCGAGGTTAACCCGTGAGGGGGAGCCGTAGCGAAAGCGAGTCTGAATAGGGCGATTCAGTCGCGTGTCCTAGACCCGAAGCGGAGTGATCTAGCCATGGGCAGGCTGAAGCGCGGGTAAGACCGCGTGGAGGGCCGAACCCACCAACGTTGAAAAGTTGGGGGATGACCTGTGGTTAGGGGTGAAAGGCCAATCAAACTCCGTGATAGCTGGTTCTCCCCGAAATGCATTTAGGTGCAGCGTCGCGTGTTTCTTGCCGGAGGTAGAGCACTGGATGGTCTAGGGGGCCCACAAGCTTACCGAAATCAGCCAAACTCCGAATGCCGGTAAGTGAGAGCGCGGCAGTGAGACTGCGGGGGATAAGCTTCGTAGTCGAGAGGGAAACAGCCCAGATCACCAGCTAAGGCCCCTAAGCGTGTGCTAAGTGGAAAAGGATGTGGGGTCGCATAGACAACCAGGAGGTTGGCTTAGAAGCAGCCACCCTTTAAAGAGTGCGTAATAGCTCACTGGTCAAGTGGTTCCGCGCCGACAATGTAGCGGGGCTCAAGCACACCGCCGAAGCTGTGGCATTCACATTTTAACCTCGCTTGGACTTGATTCCTTGTGCAGGTGTGTGGATGGGTAGGGGAGCGTCGTGCCGCGAGTGAAGCAGCGGGGTGACCCAGTTGTGGACGCGGCACGAGTGAGAATGCAGGCATGAGTAGCGAAAGAAGGGTGAGAAACCCTTCCGCCGGATGACCAAGGGTTCCAGGGCCAGGCTAATCCGCCCTGGGTGAGTCGGGACCTAAGGCGAGGCCGAGAGGCGTAGTCGATGGACAACGGGTTGATATTCCCGTACCCGCGAAAGAGCGTCCCTGACGAACCTCGTTGTGCTAACCACCCAAACCGGCTGCGACCTTCGGGTCAAGGTTGGGGAGCGTGGGAACCTGACGGGTAGTAGTCAAGCGATGGGGTGACGCAGGAAGGTAGCTGAGCCCGGCCGGTGGTTGTGCCGGGGTAAGCGTGTAGGCCGTGTTGTAGGCAAATCCGCAACACATGAAGGCTGAGACGTGATGCCGAGCCGATTCAGGTGAAGTCAGTGATCCTATGCTGCCGAGAAAAGCCTCTAGCGAGTTCTTAGCGGCCCGTACCCCAAACCGACACAGGTGGTCAGGTAGAGAATACCGAGGCGATCGGGCGAACTGTGGTTAAGGAACTCGGCAAATTGCCCCCGTAACTTAGGGAGAAGGGGGGCCGGAGACGTGAAGCCCCACGCGGGTGGAGCGTTGTATGGCCGCAGAGAGCAGGGGGAAGCGACTGTTTACTAAAAACACAGGTCCATGCGAAGAAGTAATTCGATGTATATGGACTGACGCCTGCCCGGTGCTGGAACGTTAAGGGGACCTGTTAGCTCTTCGGGGCGAAGCGGAGAACTTAAGCGCCAGTAAACGGCGGTGGTAACTATAACCATCCTAAGGTAGCGAAATTCCTTGTCGGGTAAGTTCCGACCTGCACGAATGGCGTAACGACTTCCCCACTGTCTCAACCACAGGCCCGGCGAAATTGCAGTACGAGTAAAGATGCTCGTTACGCGCGGCAGGACGGAAAGACCCCGGGACCTTTACTATAGCTTGACATTGGTACTCGAATTAGCTTGTGTAGGATAGGTGGGAGCCGGTGAAACCTATACGCCAGTATGGGTGGAGGCAATCTTGAAATACCACTCTGGTTGATTTGGGTATCTAACTTCGGACCGTTATCCGGTTCAGGGACAGTGTCTGGTGGGTAGTTTAACTGGGGCGGTTGCCTCCTAAAAGGTAACGGAGGCGCCCAAAGGTTCCCTCATCCTGGTTGGCAATCAGGTGTTGAGTGCAAGTACACAAGGGAGCTTGACTGTGAGACTGACAGGTCGAGCAGGGACGAAAGTCGGGACTAGTGATCCGGCACTTGCGAGTGGAAGCGGTGTCGCTCAACGGATAAAAGGTACCCCGGGGATAACAGGCTGATCTTCCCCAAGAGTCCATATCGACGGGATGGTTTGGCACCTCGATGTCGGCTCGTCGCATCCTGGGGCTGTAGCAGGTCCCAAGGGTTGGGCTGTTCGCCCATTAAAGCGGTACGCGAGCTGGGTTTAGAACGTCGTGAGACAGTTCGGTCCCTATCCGCCGTGCGCGTAGGATACTTGAGAAGGGCTGTCCCTAGTACGAGAGGACCGGGACGGACGAACCTCTGGTGTGCCAGTTGTCCTGCCAAGGGCACGGCTGGTTAGCTACGTTCGGAAGGGATAACCGCTGAAAGCATCTAAGCGGGAAGCCTGCTTCAAGATGAGGTATCCCACCCCACTTTGTGGGGGTAAGGCCCCCAGCTAGACGACTGGGTTGATAGGCCGGAAATGTAAGCCCGGTAACGGGTTCAGTTGACCGGTACTAATAGGCCGAGGACTTGACTACTAAGCTGCTACGCGTCCACTGTGCAACTCTCGATAAACGAACAACAGACCACATTGTTGGTGTTGTTTGACATGTCGATAGAGTTACGGCGGTCATGGCGGAGGGGAAACGCCCGGTCACATTCCGAACCCGGAAGCTAAGCCCTCCAGCGCCGATGGTACTGCACTCGTGAGGGTGTGGGAGAGTAGGACACCGCCGGACAATCATTCCAGGAAGGGTCACCCGTACAGGGTGGCCCTTCCTGCGTTTCTATGCGTCAGGGCCACCCCCACTGGGAGTGGCCCTGACGCATATCCACCCCCAAGGAAAACGGAGTCGGTCAGTTCCGGGTCTGCATGTCCGCGCGGAGGTTGCGCAGCAGGCCCCCGGCGTCGGTGACCGAGCGTCCCGGGAACATGGCCATCACGACGCTGCCGTGGTCGGCCCAGCCGCACACCGCGAAGTCGCCGCCCTCGCCGGTGGTGCTGCCGCACTTCATCACGCCGCCCAGCTCGCCCGCGGGCACCTCGCGCAGGCCGGTCACCGCGCCGGTCTCGTCGGACATCAGGCCGAAGAGGCTGTCCAGGTCGCGCTCCGGCTGCCAGAGCAGGGTGGTGCCCCCGAAGATGAGCACCGACCGCTTGTCGTCGGCCGGGTCGCGGTAGACCGTGCCGAAGCTGCGGTCCAGCTCGATGTCGGCGGCGAGGCCGCTGCGCAGGTAGTCCGCAGTGCTCTTCGCCCGCTCGCTGTCGTCCCGGGTCAGGCCCGCCACCTGATCGGGCGAGGTCAGCTGGGTGTCCTTCTGCTGTGCCACCCGCCATCCGCCGACACCCAGCACGCCCGCACCCGCCAGGCCGACGACCAGTGCGACGGTCCAGCCGATCCGGCGGCGCCGGGACCACCCACCCTGCGGCTCGTCGGGGTCGCCGCCGGTATCCCGGGTGCTCAGCTGGATCGGCTCGTCGGTCAGCTCGACCGGCTCGCGACCGTCGTCGAGCGGGCGCTCAGTGAGATGTGCGTCGGACATAGCCGACACCGTACGCGAATGGCAGGTGGTGCACGCCGGGTCCGCCGAAGCCCTCCGTAGACTTTCCAGGGTGACCGACAGACTCGATGCCCGACGCCCCGACGCCCCCACCCTGGCCGGCCAGTACCAGCCCGGCGAGGTAGAGCAGCGACGGTACGAGCAGTGGGTAGCCGCCGGGCACTTCCGGGCCTCCGCCGACAGTGACAAGCCGCCCTTCACGATCGTCATCCCGCCGCCGAACGTCACCGGTTCGCTGCACATGGGCCACGCGTTCGAGCACACGCTGATGGACGCGCTGACCCGGCGTAAGCGCATGCAGGGCTTCGAGGCGCTCTGGCTGCCCGGCATGGACCACGCGGGCATCGCCACTCAGAACCTGGTCGAGCGTCAGCTCGCCGGCGAAGGCCTGTCCCGGCACGACCTCGGCCGGGAGAAGTTCGTCGAGCGGGTCTGGCAGTGGAAGGCCGAGTCCGGTGGGGCGATCCTCGGTCAGATGCGGCGCCTCGGTGACTCGGTCGACTGGGACCGGGAGCGCTTCACCATGGACGAGGGTCTGACCCGGGCCGTCCAGACGATCTTCAAGAAGCTCTTCGACGAGGGCCTGATCTACCGGGCCAACCGGATCATCAACTGGTGCCCGCGCTGCCTGACCGCGCTCTCCGACATCGAGGTCGAGCACACCGACGACGACGGTGAGCTGATCTCCATCCGGTACAGCGACGGGGTCGTGGTGGCCACCACCCGGGCCGAGACGATGCTGGGCGACACCGCCGTGGCGGTGCACCCGGACGACGAGCGGTACCAGCACCTGATCGGCACCGAGGTCGAGCTGCCGTTGACCGGCCGTCGCATCCCGATCGTCGCCGACGCGCACGTCGACCCGTCCTTCGGCACCGGCATGGTCAAGGTGACCCCCGCGCACGACCCGAACGACTTCGAGATCGGCCAGCGCCACGACCTGCCCGCGCTGACCGTGATGGACGAGCGTGGCGTGATCATCGTGCCCGGCCCGTTCGAGGGGCTGGACCGGTTCGAGGCGCGGCCCGCGATCGTGGCGGCGCTGCGCGAGCAGGGCCGGATCGTGGCCGAGAAGCGGCCGTACGTGCACGCGGTCGGGCACTGCTCCCGGTGCAAGACGACCGTCGAGCCGCGGCTGTCGTTGCAGTGGTTCGTCAACACCGCGCCACTGGCCCAGGCCGCCGGCGACGTGGTGCGCGACGGTCGGGTCCGCATCGAGCCGGCCGAGCTGGCCAAGCGCTACTTCGCCTGGGTCGACAACATGCACGACTGGTGCATCTCCCGACAGCTGTGGTGGGGGCACCGGATCCCGGTCTGGTACGGCCCGCAGGGCGAGATCGTCTGCGTCGGCCCCGGCGAGCAGCCGCCGACCGGGGACGGCTGGCGGCAGGACGAGGACGTGCTGGACACGTGGTTCTCCAGCGCGCTCTGGCCGTTCTCCACCCTCGGCTGGCCGGAGCAGACCCCGGACCTGGCCAAGTTCTACCCGACCAGCGTCCTGGTCACCGGCTACGACATCCTCTTCTTCTGGGTCGCCCGGATGATGATGTTCGGCCTGTACGCGATGGACGGCCGGCAGCCGTTCGACGTGGTGGCCCTGCACGGCATGGTCCGCGACGAGCACGGCAAGAAGATGTCCAAGTCGTTCGGCAACGTGGTCGACCCGCTGGACTGGATCGACCGGTTCGGTGCCGACGCGACCCGGTTCACCCTGGCCCGCGGCGCGAACCCCGGCCAGGACGTCCCGGTCAGTGAGGAGTGGTGTCAGGGCTCGCGCAACTTCTGCAACAAGCTCTGGAACGCCACCCGGTTCGCCCTGATGAACGGCGCGCACACCTCGGGCGACCTGCCCGCCGCCGAGCGGCTCTCCACCGTCGACCGGTGGATCCTGTCCCGGCTGGCGCACGTCACCGCCGAGGTTGACGAGCAGTTCGAGGCGTACGAGTTCGCCAAGGTGTGCGACCTGCTCTACCACTTCGCGTGGGACGACGTCTGCGACTGGTACGTCGAGCTGAGCAAGTCGGTGCTCGCCGAGGGCGGTGAGCGGGCCGAGAACACCCGGCGGGTGCTCGGGCACGTGCTGGACCAGCTGCTGCGGCTGCTGCACCCGGTCATCCCGTTCGTCACCGAGGAGCTGTGGCTCGCGCTGACCGGCGGCGAGACGGTGCAGAGGGCCGCCTGGCCGGTGGCCGACCGTTCGCTGATCGACGACGCCGCCGAGGCGGAGCTGGCCGGCGTGCAGCGGGTGATCACCGAGATTCGCCGGTTCCGATCCGACCAGGGGCTGCGCCCGACCCAGCGGGTGGCCGCCCGGCTGGACGGGTTGGCGGGGGCCGGTATCGCCGCCCACGAGCCGCTGATCCGCTCGCTGGCCCGGCTGGACCCGGTCGCCGAGGACTTCCAGGCCAGCGCCACGCTGGCCATGCCCGGGGCGGTCGGTGTCGCGTTGGACACCCGGGGGTCGATCGACGTGGCCGCCGAGCGGGCCCGGCTGACCAAGGACCGCGCGGCGGCCGAGAAGGAGGTCGCGCAGGCCCGGGCGAAGCTCGACAACCCGGCCTTCATCGGCAAGGCCCCCGAGCCGGTGGTCGCGAAGATCCGCGACCGGCTCGCCACCGCCGAGGCCGACCTGGTCCGGATCGACGCTGCTCTGGAGACGCTTTCCTCGTGACCGACCGTACCGATTTCGCCACCGTCGAGGCCGAGCTGGCCGCTCGCGGCTTCACCCGCATGGTCTTCGAGCTGGACCGGATCGAGTCTCTGCTCGACCTGCTCGGCAGCCCGCAGCGGGCGTACCCGGCCATCCACCTGACCGGCACCAACGGCAAGACCTCCACCGCGCGAATGATCGACTCGCTGCTTCGGGCGTTCGGGCTGCACACCGGCCGGTACACGAGCCCGCACCTGGAGACGGTCCGGGAACGGATCAGCCTGGACGGCGAGCCGGTCAGCGAGGAGCGGTTCGCCGCCGTCTACCGGGAGATCCGGCCGCTGGCAGAGCTGGTCGACGCCGGGTCGGACGAGCCGCTGACGTACTTCGACATGACCACCGCGCTGGCGTTCGCCACGTTCGCCGACGCGCCGGTCGACATCGCGGTGGTCGAGGTGGGCCTCGGCGGCGCCGAGGACGCCACGAACGTCATCCAGGCCGGGGTCTGCGTGATCACGCCGATCGGCCTGGACCACACCGAATGGCTCGGCGACACGCTTCAGGACATCGCGCTGGCCAAGGCCGGCATCATCCACCAGGGCGCCACCGTGATCGCGGCGGCGCAGGAGGAGGAGGCGGCGCGTCCCCTCCTCGAACGGTGCGCCGAGGTGGGCGCCACCCTCGCCCGGGAGGGTGCCGAGTTCGGCGTGCTGGGCCGGTCCCTCGCGGTCGGCGGCCAGGTGCTCACCCTGCAGGGGCTCGGCGGCATCTACGAGGACGTGTTCATCCCGCTGCACGGCGCGCACCAGGCGCAGAACGCCGCCGTGGCGCTCGCTGCGGTGGAGGCGTTCCTGGGCGCCGGGACCACGCGGCAACTGGACGTCGAGGTGGTCCGGGAGGGCTTCGCCGAGGCCAGCTCCCCGGGTCGGCTGGAGCGGGTCCGGAACGCCCCCACCGTCCTGCTGGACGGCGCGCACAACCCGCACGGCATGGCCGCCACCGTCAAGGCGTTGCAGGAGGAGTTTGCCTTCAGCAAGCTGGTGGCGGTCGTCGGCGTGCTCGCCGACAAGGACGCGTCCAGCCTGTTGGAGCTGCTGGAGCCGGTGGTCGACCTGGTGGTGGTCACCCGCAACACCTCGCCGCGGGCGATGCCGACGGCGGAACTCGCCGCGCTGGCCGGCGAGATCTTCGGCGAGGAGCGGGTCGAGGTGGCCGAGGAGATGCCGGACGCGATTGAGCTGGCGGTGGCGCTGGCCGAGGAGGACGTCCCCGGTGAGCTCAGCGGGGTCGGGGTGCTGGTCACCGGGTCGGTGGTGACGGTGGCCGACGCACGTCGGTTGCTGAAGCGATGACCGGCCCGGAGCGGGACCCTGGGACCGCAGAGCGCTCGACAGCGGACCTGCCTGCGGCCGGCGCGCCGGTGGAGCAGCCCGATGCCGAGGCGCCGGCGGATCAGCCGGTGGCCGGGCAGCCGCGGCGGTCCGGGCTGCGCAACCCGGAGGGGGCGGTACGCGGCCTGGGTGCCGG
Organism: Micromonospora sp. NBC_00858; assembly: GCF_045207365.1. NCBI lineage: Bacteria > Bacillati > Actinomycetota > Actinomycetes > Micromonosporales > Micromonosporaceae > Micromonospora > Micromonospora sp. NBC_00858. The sequence goes on from NZ_CP108828.1 coordinate 10,378, forward strand.
GACGCTCAGCCTGGAAGCGCTGGTGCTGGTGCTGGCCATCCAGCCGATCCGGGTGGTCGGCGGTGACCTGAGCGGCACCGCGATCGGCGCCGTGGTTGCCCTGGCGGTGGTCGCCGTCCTGCTTGCCGGCATGATGCGCCGTCCGTGGGCCTGGCACGCCGGCACCGTGCTCCAGGGCCTGCTGCTGTTGTCCGGCCTGCTGCACTGGTCGCTGTTCGCGCTGGGCGTCATCTTCGCCCTGGTCTGGGCGTACGCGCTGCACGTCCGCCGGGTCATCCTCGGCTGAAGCCCGACCCGGACAGCCGCGCCCGTGCCGTGTCGGCTCAGGCATCGGCGCGTTCGCGCCACTGGGTGAGGGCGATGCCGTGGCCGTCCGGATCACGGAACGCCGCCGCCCACACCTCCAGCTTGGTGCCCCGGTTGACCACCCGAGGCGCGTACGTGAAGCGGACGCCCGACCCGCGCAGCCGCCCGTACGCCGCCTCGATGTCGTCGACCTCAAGGTTGACGTGCACCAGCCGGCGGCTGATGGGCGCCGCCCCGGTCACCTCGCGCAGCACCAGCCGGGTCGTGCCGGAGGCGAGCACCGCGTTGCCGGCGCCCTGGTCGACCTCGGTGAAGCCGAGCACGTCGCGGTAGAAGCCGAGCGACCGGGACAGGTCGGTGACCAGCAGGGTGAGGCCCACCCCGCTGATCGGGGCGGCCGAACCGGCGGCGGTCGTCGCGTCGTACCCGAAGATCGCCTCGTCCAACTCCTCGGCGGTGACGGTCTCGCGTGCCGCTCCGGGCGGAGTGGGATCGTCCAGCGGCAGGTCGAGCGGGTCCAGCGGGTCCGTCACGAACGGGCCGGACCGCTGCGCGGGAGGCGGGTCGAAGCGTTGTGCGGCCGGCGGGTCGGAGCGCTCGTCGGCCGGCGGGGGTGGGTCGTCCGCCGGCTGGTCGAAGCGGTCGGTGTCGGGCTGGTCGAACTGCTCCTCGGCGGGCGGACGCGGCGCGGGGGTGGCCCGCCGGGGCAGCCCGCCGCCGGTCTGCTGCTCGACCAGGACCCCCTCCAGCACCACCGGGCCACCCGGGCTCTGGTGCACCACCACCGGCTCGCGCTCTTCGGGTGCGACGCCGAGATCGTCGCGCAGCGGGTCGGAGTCGAGCGGGCTGCGGAACGGGTCGCCGCCGCGCGGATCGCGGAAGTCGTCCCGGAAGTCGTCGTCGGGCGCGCGGTCGGCCCACGGGGGCGCGTCCTGCTGGATCAGCACCTCGTCCAAGGCCTCGGCGTCGGCGAACTCCGGCGGCAGGTCCGCGACGGCCGCCGCGGTCTCGGCGTGGGTCAGCACCTCGTCCCAGAGGACCTTGACGTGCCGCTGGTCGTCCAGCGCAACCCGGATCGGGAGGGTCTGGCCCAGCGACGGCCACTTGGAGACCGGCACCCGCGGCTCGATGATCTTCTTGGATCGGGGCGGCAGCCCGGGCGCGTCGATCACCAGTTGCAGCTCGCAGCGGCCGAACGCGTACTGGGTGGGTGGTTCGGAAGCGCTGTGCACATGCCCGACACCGACCACCCAGGTGCGCCCGCCGCCGCGCACGGTGGCCAACGCGATCGCCAGCACCAACAAGGCGACGCCGAGCGCCACGATGGCCCAACTGGTCATGCCCAGCCCGAAGAGGACGACGAACGTGGCCACGGTGCCCAGCACCGTGCCGATCAGCTTGCGTACCGGCGCGATGGGTCGGTTCCCGCCATTCGCCACAGTGGACCTCCCGGGGGTCAGGGCCAGGCTAGGCCGGATCGGCCACCGGGGGGAAGACCGGCCGCCGCGCCGGCGCCGGGACCGGGTCGCTAGGCTGACCGTACCGACCCCGAGCGTTCAGCGCGTACAGGAGGAACCCAGCGTGTCCAGCAACAGCGCGGATGAGCGCAGCCTCGTTCTGATCAAGCCCGACGCGGTCCGCCGAGGCCTGGTCGGCGAGGTCCTCTCCCGCTTTGAGCGCAAGGGGCTGCGGATCGACGCGATGGTGCACCGGACGATGGACGCGGCACTCGCCGACGAGCACTACTCCGAGCACGTCGACAAGGCGTTCTACCCGCCGTTGAAGGACTTCATGACCGGCGGCCCGCTGGTGGCCCTGGTGCTCTCCGGCGACCAGGTCATCGAGGTGGTCCGCGGGCTGGTCGGCGCGACCGACGGGCGTAAGGCTGTCGCCGGCACCATCCGGGGCGACCTGTCGCTGTCCAACCGGGAGAACCTGGTGCACGCCTCCGACTCTCCGGACAGCGCCAAGCGCGAGATCGCGCTCTGGTTCCCCGAGCTGGGCTGACGCGTCCTCGCCGGGTCCGGCTGACGGCATCGGCTGACGGTGCCGGGGGCTCAGTCGAGCGGCGGTAGCTTCGCCGGATTGCCGACCACGTAGATCCCGGTGATCCGCCCGTCGGCCGCGGTGACCGTCAGCGTGTACCGGCTGCCGTCCGCGCGGATCATCAGGGCGGCGGGTTCCCCGTTCAGCTCCAGGTGGCGCGCCGCCCAGCTGTGGCGCGGGCCGTAGATCCCGGCGAAGAACCGGGCGATCCGCTCCGCTCCGCTGATCGGCCTGCGGGCGGCCGACACCCGGCCGCCACCGTCGGTCCAGGCCGTGGCGTCCGCGGCGACCAGGCCGGTGAGCGTCGCCAGGTCACCGTCCCGGGCGGCGGCCAGGAACGCGTCCAGCAACCGTTCCCGCTCGGACCGGCTGGCGGTGAACCGTCGTTGCTCCTGGTGCACCCGGGCGGTCGCGCGGTGGTGCAGTTGCCGGCAGTCCGCAGGGGTCCGATCCAGGATTTCCGCGATCTCGGCGTACGGCATCTCGAAGGCGGTGTGCAGGACGTACACCGCGCGCTCCGGTGGGGTGAGCCGTTCCAGCACGTGCAGTAGCGCGGTGGACAGCGAGTCGCGTAGCTCCGCGCGGTCCAACGGCCCGAACGGCGAGGGCGCGGTGGGCACCGGCTCGGGCAGCCACGTCCCGACGTACGTCTCACGCCTGGCCTGCCGCGTCCGCAGCCGGTCCAGGGCCAGCCGGGTGACCACCCGGGACAGGTACCGGCGCGGCTCGTCCACCGCTGACCGGTCCACGCCCAGCCAGCGCAGGTACGCCTCCTGGAGCACGTCCTCCGCGTCGTCCCGGCTGCCGAGGAGGCGATAGGCGAGCCCGAGCAGCATGGGCCGGTGCGCCTCGAGCGCACCGGCCGCCTCTGCCGCCTCGGTCGTCACACCTGTGCCGGAGGCTCCAGCTGCATCGTCACCGCGATCCGATTCCACACGTTGATTGTGGCAATCGCGATGACCAGGTCGGCCAGTTCCTTCTCCGACCAGACCTTCGCGGCGGTGTCCCACACCTCATCCGGCACCCCGTGCTCGCCGAGCCGGGTGACCGCGTCGGTGAGCGCCAGTGCCGCGCGCTCCCGCTCGTCGAAGAACGTCGCCTCCCGCCAGGCGGCCACCGCGAACAGCCGCCGGCTCGACTCGCCTGCGGCGAGCGCGTCCCGGCTGTGCATGTCGACGCAGAACGCACACCCGTTCAGGATCGACGCCCGCAGCTTGACCAGCTCCAGCACGGTGTGGTCGACGTTCGTCTGGACGTACTTCTCCATCCCCATGACGGCCTTGTACGCCTGGGGTACCAGCTCGGCCGGGTTCATCCGTGGCACGACTACCTCCCTGATCGGTTCGACACCGTCACGACGGGTGGGCCGGGGTGTGCCGTGACAGTGGGCCGCTGTGACCCCGGTCATGCCGTCCGGAACGGGTCGGGGAGGAGGTCAGCCGCGGGTCGCCGGGGCGGTGTCCGCCAGCACCTCGCGTGGGCGGGGGATCAGCTCGGCCGCGGGGACCCTGGCGGTGTCACCTGTCGTACCGCCCGCACCGGATTTGTCGCCGATGTCGCGCGGGCCGCGCCGGGTCACCCGGACGGCCAGCCGGCGGCCCACCTCGATCATGGGTAGCTCGACCCACCGGTAGAGCACGTCGGCGATGAGCAGCGCCACCACCACGGCACCCAGGAAGAGGCCGGTGCTGCGATGCCCCATGGTGGGCAGCAGTCCGATCGCCGCCCGCGCCGCGATGGACTGGACCAGGTACATCGAGTACGACCGCTCGCCGATGAAGACCAGCGGACGAAGCCCCAACCCGCGGGCGAGCACACTGCGCGAGAGCAGGGCAGGCAGCAGCAGCGCCGCCGCGGCGGCGTAGGTGCCGATCAGCGCCTCCTGGCCGAACCGGGTCGGCCAGTACTGCACGGCCACCTGGAACGCGATGAAGACCACGATCACCACGGTGGCCGTCGCCGGGTGGGTCAGCGGCCGGACCACCGCGAAGCCTCGGGGGTGGTGCATGACCACCGCGGTCAGGCAGCCGAGCAGGATCGCCACATAGTGGATCGGCCAGCTCAGCCAGGCGATGTCCGGCGGGATCAGCGCGATGAAGAGCACGATCAGGCCGGCCGTGACGGCCAGCCGGCGGCGGAACGCGGCGGTCACCAGGACGAACGCGATGGCCGGCCAGAACAGGTAGAACTTCTGCTCGATCCCGATGGTCCAGGAGTGCAGGTACGGCGCGCTGGCCGGCAGGAGTTCGTTGAGGAACAGCAGGTAGTACTTCATCAGGCGTTCGATCGAGTCGGCACTGCCGCTGAGCCGGGCCAGCCCCCAGGTCAGGAAGAGCACCAGCAGGTAGACCGGCATGATCCGGAAGAACCGCCGCAGGTAGAACGCGCGCAGCGAGACCTTGCCGTACCGGTGCTCCTCACGCAGCAGCAGCGTCGTGATGAGGAAGCCGGAGAGCACGAAGAACAGGTGTACGCCGATCCAGCCGGTCAGCCACTTCCAGGACGGGCCTCCGTAGTGGAAGGCGAAGACCATGATGGCGGCCACTGCCCGCAGCCCGTCCAGGGCGGGGAATCGACGCATGGCCTGGAACTCGTCGTACCGAAGCGAACGCACCGGCGAAGTTTGCGCGAGCGCGCCAGCCGGGTCAAGCCGGCCGGACAACCGGGGTTCCCGCTCTCGTCACCCGGACCGCCGGTCGCGGCCATCTCCGACCGGTAGACCGACGGGGTCAACCCATCATCGGGAGGAAGCATGACCGAGCTTGATCGACGTACCCTGCTGCGGGCCGGCCTGGTGGCCGGGGTCGGAGTCGCTGGCGGCGGCCTGCTGGGCGGTGCCGGGGCGAACGCGGCGCCGGCCTGGCGCCCGGCGGGGCGCCCGGTGCTCACCCATGGTGTGCAGAGCGGCGACGTCACCGCGGACTCGGCGCTGGTCTGGACCCGGGCCGACCGGCCGGGTCGGATGCTGGTCGAGGTGAGTCGCCGGCCGGACTTCCGGGGCGCGCGGCAGCTGCGTGGGCCGGTGCTGGCCCCGACCGGTGACTTCACCGGCAAGGTCCGGCTGCGGGGTCTGCCGGACGCCGAGCGGCTGCACTACCGGGTCCGGGTGGAGAGCCTGGAGCGGCACGGGCTGGTCAGCGAGCCGCTGACCGGGTCGCTGACCACCGCGCCGGGCCGGCACCGGCGGCGCGACGTGCGGTTCGTCTGGACCGGGGACGTGGTCGGGCAGGGCTGGGGGATCGCCCCGGACTTCGGCGGGATGTCGATCTTCAAGGCGATGCGGGAGACCCGGCCGGACTTCTTCCTGTGCAGCGGTGACACCGTGTACGCCGACGGCCCGCTGGTCGAGTCGGTGACGCTGCCCGACGGGCAGATCTGGCGCAACCTGGTGACCCCGGAGAAGAGCAAGGTCGCCGAGACGCTGGCCGAGTACCGGGGACAGTTCGCGTACAACCTGCTCGACGAGCACCTGCGGGCGTTCGCCGCGACGGTGCCGCAGATCAACCAGTGGGACGACCACGAGGTCCTCAACAACTGGTACCCGGGGGAGATCCTGGACGACCCCCGCTACACCGAGCAGCGGGTGGACGTGCTGGCCGCCCGGGCCCGTCAGGCGTTCAACGAGTGGCTGCCGGTGCCGGTCGACGGGCCGATGTACCGGCGGCTGTCGTACGGGCCGCTGCTGGACGTGTTCGTGCTGGACATGCGGACCTACAAGGACGCGAACGACGGCAACACGTACGCCGACCCGAAGCGCGGCCTGCTCGGCCGCGAGCAGCGGGAGTGGCTGATCCGGGAACTGAAGCGGTCCCGGGCGACCTGGAAGGTGATCGCCAACGACCTGCCGATCGGGGTGGTCGTGCCGGACGGTCCGGGCGCGCAGGAGGGTGTCGCGCAGGGCGACCCCGGCGCACCGGCCGGGCGTGAGCTGGAGTTCGCCGAGGTGCTGCGGGCCACCCACCGGGCCGGGGTGACCGGCATGGTCTTCCTCACCGCCGACGTGCACTACACCGCCGCACACCACTACGACCCGTCGCGCGCGGCGGTCGGCGACTTCACCCCGTTCTGGGAGTTCGTCTCCGGGCCGGCGCACGCCGGCGCGTTCGGTCCGAACGCGCTGGACGGCACGTTCGGGCCGCAGGCGGCCTTCGTGCACGCACCGCCGCGCGCCAACACCTCGCCGGCGGAGGGCTTCCAGCACTTCGGTGAGGTCTCCATCGACGGGGAGTCGGCCGCCCTCACGGTGCACCTCCGCGACCGCGACGGCGCCGCCCTCTGGAGCACCACCCTCCCGGCACCCTGACCCGAGCACGGTGATCATGAGGTTGGCGGGCGTGCGCAGTTCGGCGCGCCCGCCAACCTCGTGGTCGGCCCTGGGGTTAGAGGGTGTCGAGGGATGCTCGGCGGCGGGACTCGGCCTCGAAGAGCTTGAGCAGGGTGGCCGCGAGCAGGGCGTAGGCGACCGCGATGGCCAGCTCGACCGCGAGCTGGGGTGCGGCGGCCCGGAAACCCTCACCGGCGACCAGCCGGCGGGCTGCCTCAGCGGCGTGGGTGATCGGCAGCAGCTCGCCGGTGACCCGCATCCAGGCCGGTAGCCCGGCGGCGGGCACGTTCACCCCGGTCAGCAGGAGCAGCAGCGCGATCGAGACGTTGGAGACCAGCCAGACGTCCCGGAACCGCAGCCCGATCGCGCCCAACGTCAGGCCGAAGAAGCCGCAGGCCAGCGCCGCGACCGCCAGGGTCAGCAGCAGCCCCGGCAGGGCGTCGACCGGCACCCGCAGGCCGAGCAGCAGCGACGCGGCGGTCAGCGTGGTCACCGCGATCAGCAGGCCGTTCGCCGCGTACGGCAGGACCCGGCCGAGGAAGACCGCGGTACGGCTGCGCGGCGAGAGCAGCACGTGCCCGAGGGTGCCGAAGCGCCGCTCGTTGGAGACCGCCATCGTGCCGCCGAACACGCACGCCAGGGAGGCGGCCAGCACCGCGTTGCCGGTGATGTAGAAGCTGTCGTCGGCGACCCCGAGCTGCCGTCCCAGATAGGCGAAGAAGAGCAGTTGGAACAGCGGGCCGACGAGCAGCGTGCCGACGAACATCGCAGGGGTGGTCCAGTTGAACAGGGCCCGGTAGGCGATCACGCCACCGATGCCGACCAGGCGGAGCAGTGCGGTCATCGTCGCCTCCTCAGGCCAGAGCGAGCGTGGCCGCCGCGCGGGCCCGCCGCTCGACGTGGGTCATCATGATCGCGCCGAGCGCCAGGCAGGCCAGGCTGATCGCCAGGCAGACGCCGAGCGACGGCCAGACCGGCCCGCTGCCGGTGGCCGCCTCGCGGACCGCACGCGCTCCCCAGGTGGTGGGCAGCACGGCTGCGATCGGGCCGGTCCAACCGGGCAGCGCGGTGATCGGCACGAGCATCCCGGAGACCAGCCAGATCGGGTACTCCAGCGTGTTGGCCAGCGCGTTGGCGTTGCGGAGCAGCACGAACGTGGAGGCGAGCAGCAGGCCGAACATGCCGAGCCCGATGATGCAGCCGGGCACCGCGACCGCGAACGCCAACGGGTGGGCGAAGGACAGCGGAATGCCGTACAGCAGCCGACCCCAGGCCAGCGTGGCGAGCATGGCGTACGTGCCGGTGAGCGCGGTGGCCAGCGTGATCGGCAGCACCACCAGGGCGGGCGGCCGGGGTGCCAACATGATCATCTCCAGGGTTCCCTGCCACCGCTGGTTCTGGATGGCGCCACCGGAACCGAACAGCACCGACGACCAGATGCCCATCAGCCCCGCGCCGACAGCGGCCTCCAACAGCCGGCCCGGCTCACCGCCGGCCCGGAACAGGTAGACGGCCAGGGTCGCCTGCACCACCGGCACGATCAGCGCGGTGGCGATCTCGAACGGCGACCGGCTGAGCTGCTTGGCGTGCAACAGCGCACCGACCGCGATCATCCGCAGCGTCCTCACCCGGCCACCGCCTCGAACGCACGGGCCTGCGCGTCGACCCGGTTCACGATCGCCACGTACGCGTCCTCCAGGGTGGGCTGCCGCGCGGTGACCCGGCCCAGCCTGACCCCGTCCAGCGCGCGCAACACGTCCGCCTGCACGTCCACCCCCGCGTCGGACTGCACGGTCAGCACCTGCGCCGCACCGGTGACGGCCACGCTCGCCTCGCGTACCCCGGGCAGGGCGTGGATCACGGCGAGCTGGGTGTCGCCCACCCCGTACGCCTCCACCTCCAGCACCTGCCGGCCGTCGGCGTGGTGCCGCAGCTCCGCCGGGGTGCCGAGGGCCTGGATGGTGCCGTTCGCGATCACCGCGATCCGGCCGCACAGCTCGTCCGCCTCGGCCATGTAGTGCGTGGTGAGCAGCACGGTGGTGCCGGTGGCGGCCAGCTCGGCGACGGTCTGCCGCAGCTCCCGGGCGGCCACCGGGTCCACCCCGATCGACGGCTCGTCGAGGAAGAGCACGCTCGGTCGGTGCAGCAGGCCCCGGGCGATGTGCAGCCGCTGGCGCATGCCCCGGGAGTAACCCTCTACCCGGTCGTTCTCCCGGCCAGTCAGCCGGACCAGGTCGAGAAGCTCGGCGATCCGCCGCTTCTGCTCCCGCCCCGGCACGCCGTACAGCTCGGCGAAGTAGCGCAGGTTGTCCCGTGCGGAGAGCCGGTCGTAGAGCCCCCGGTCACCGCCGAAGACGTACCCGATCCGCCGGCGCACCTCGCGGGTCTGCCGGACCACGTCGAAGCCACAGATCCGGGCCTCGCCGGCGGTCGGGATGAGCAGCGTGTTCAGCAGCTTGATGGTCGTCGTCTTGCCAGCGCCGTTCGGTCCGAGCAGGCCGAACAGCTCCCCGTTGCCGACGGTCAGGTCGACGCCGCGGACCGCCTCGACCTCCCGGCGCTGTGGTCGTAACCATCCGGTGCGGCTGCGGTACGTGCGGCGCAGCCCGACCGCCTCGATCGCGTGTTCGCTCATGGCCCGCAGGCTAGGAGTGGTCGGGACGGCGGGAAACGAATTCGGATCCGGCCGAATGCTCAGGCCGAGGCGGTCACCGGCTCGTCGCCGATCAACTGCACCAGGGCCACGCCGGCTGGTTCCAGGCCGTACAGCACCCGCCGGCCGACCCGACGGCGGTGCACCACGCCGGCGGTGAGCAACGCGGAGAGCTGCTCCGAGACGGTGCTCGGGGCCAGCCCCAGGGTGGCCGCGAGGCCGGCTGTGGTCGCCGGCCGGGTCAGCGCCCGCAACACCTGGGCACGCCCCCGCCCGACCAGCACCGCCAGCCGGTCGACCGCCGGCCCGGTCGGGGCAGCCGGGGCGGGCGCGCCATCGGCGAGCAGCGCCGCGCCACGCGCCTGGTAGGAGACGGCGACGATCTCCGGGTGGTCGGTGGAGCAGGCGAGCGCTCCCCGGGAGAAAATCAGCGGGATCAGCAGCAGTCGCTTGTCGACCGCCTCGAAATGCTGTTCCAGGGGCTTCACCAGGGTCAGCACCGGCCTGGCCCAGCGCACCCGCTCGTGCAGGTCGGCCAGTAGCGCGTCCGGGCCGTGCGCGGCGAGTGCCCGCGCCCGGTGCAGCACCTCCTCGTCCAGCGTCGCCCGCATCGCCGGCCACCAGGGCGCGATAGCCGCGTCCCAGTACGCCTCGATACCGTCCGCCAACCGGTCCAGGGCGGCCTGCCGGTCCGTGACGAACGGGCTGAGCCACCCGGGCAGGTCGTCGGGCCGGTGGTAGCGGGGGATCTGGTCGGCGATCACCTCCGGCGGCGTCGCGCGCAGCTCGGCGAGCTGCTCGGCCAGGGTCGGCGTGGCCGACGTGGGAATCGGGCTGAGGAAGTCCGGTGCGCGCGAGCCGATGGCCAGCAGCCGGACCGGGGCGGTCGCCGGCACCTCGGCCAGCACCCGCCGGGCGTGCCGCACCCAACCGGTGTACGGCCAGGGCGCCTCGCCCGGGTTGCGGTGCAGCACGTAAAGGCTGGTCATCACCTCCCACAGCGGGCTGGTGGCGATCCGGGTGCGAGCCAGCGTGGGCTCGTCCAACTCGATCCGGATCACCGGGCCAGCCTAGGCGGCGGTCGGCGGGCGGGATCCGGCGGCGGCGCGCCGGCGGGCGGGATTACTCGGCGGCGCGCCGGCGGGCGGGTCGAGTATCGTTGTGCACCGTAAGGCGATGACCCGGCCATCACCGGTGAGCCTCCGGAAGAACAGCCGGGCAACCGGCCCAGTAGAACCGGACGGGTCCGGCCCGTCACAGCCGGCCAATGAGCGGGCGGTCGATCCTGACCGCCAAGCGGGGTGGTACCGCGGGCCACCCGGGAGCGCCGTCGAGGCGTCCCCGGAGACGCTCGTCCTCGCAGACCCACTGATGAGTGAGCTGCGCGAGGAGAGCGACCCCCGATGGCCTATCCACTGCACGACCCGACCGCCGCCGGTGTCCCGGCGAGCCCGGACCTGCCCGCGGTCGAGCGCCGGGTGCTGGAGCACTGGACGGCCGACAAGACCTTCGAGGCGTCGGTGGAGGCCCGCCCGGCCGGCGACGACGGCAAGAACGAGTACGTCTTCTACGACGGCCCGCCGTTCGCCAACGGCCTGCCGCACTACGGCCACCTCTTCACCGGCTACGTCAAGGACGTGGTGCCCCGCTACCAGACCATGCGCGGCCGGCACGTCGAGCGGCGCTTCGGCTGGGACTGCCACGGCCTGCCCGCCGAGGTGGTGGCCGAGAAGCAGCTCGGCATCACCAGCAAGGCGGAGATCATCGACCTCGGCGTGGCCCGATTCAACGAGGCCTGCCGCACCTCGGTGCTGGAGTTCACCCAGGACTGGGAGCGGTACATCAACCGGCAGGCCCGCTGGGTCGACTTCGCCAACGACTACAAGACCCTCGACCTGGACTACATGGAAAGCGTCATGTGGGCCTTCCGGACCCTGCACGACAAGGGTCTGATCTACGAGGGTTTCCGGGTGCTGGCGTACTGCTGGCGCTGCGAGACGCCGCTGTCGAACACCGAGACCCGGATGGACGACGTCTACCGGGACCGGCACGACCCGACGTTGACCGTGTGGTTCGGGCTGACCCCGGACGAGTCCGCCCCGGAGCTGCTCCGCGGGTCGGTCAAGCTGGGCGTCTGGACCACCACGCCGTGGACCCTGCCGTCGAACCTGGCGCTCGCCGTCGGCCCGGACATCGAGTACGCCGTGCTGGAGCGCGACGGTGACCGTTACGTGGTGGGCGCCGCCCGGCTCGGGGCGTACGCCAAGGAGCTGGACGGGTACGAGCAGGTCGGCACGGTGTACGGCCGGGACCTGGTCGGGCGCCGCTACACCCCGCTCTACGACTTCCTGGTCGAGCAGGCCGGCGAGAACGCCTACCAGGTGCTCGGCGCGGACTTCGTCACCACCGAGGACGGCACCGGGATCGTGCACCTGGCTCCGGCCTTCGGTGAGGACGACCAGAACGTCTGCAACGCCGCCGGCATCCCCACCATCGTCACGGTCGACGACCACACCCGGTTCACGGCGTTGGTTCCGCCGTACCAGGGTGAGCAGGTCTTCGATGTCAACAAGCCGGTGATCCGGGAGCTCAAGGAGCGGGGGGTGGTGCTCAAGCAGGACACCTACACCCACTCGTACCCGCACTGCTGGCGCTGCGACACCCCTTTGGTCTACAAGGCGGTGTCGTCGTGGTTCGTCGCGGTGACCCGGTTCAAGGACCGGATGGTCGAGCTGAACCAGCAGATCAACTGGACGCCGGGGCACATCAAGGACGGCTCGTTCGGCAAGTGGCTGGCCAACGCCCGCGACTGGTCGATCAGCCGGAACCGGTTCTGGGGCTCGCCGATCCCGGTCTGGAAGTCCGACGACCCGAACTATCCCCGGCTCGACGTCTACGGCTCGCTGGCCGACATCGAGCGGGACTTCGGCGTACGCCTGACCGACCTGCACCGGCCGGCGGTGGACGACCTGGTCCGCCCCAACCCGGACGACCCGACCGGGCAGTCGATGATGCGTCGGGTGCCGGAGGTGCTGGACTGCTGGTTCGAGTCCGGCTCGATGCCGTTCGCCCAGGTGCACTACCCGTTCGAGAACGCGGACTGGTTCGAGCACCACTACCCGGGCGACTTCATCGTCGAGTACATCGGGCAGACCCGCGGCTGGTTCTACACGATGCACGTGCTGGCCACCGCGCTGTTCGACCGGCCGGCGTTCCGCAACTGCCTCAGCCACGGCATCCTGCTCGGCTCGGACGGGCGCAAGATGTCCAAGAGCCTGCGCAACTACCCGGACGTCTACCACGTCTTCGACGCGTACGGCTCGGACGCGATGCGCTGGATGCTGATGTCCTCGCCGGTGCTGCGCGGCGGCGACATGGCGGTCACCGAGGCGGGCATCCGGGACGCCGTCCGCCAGGTGATGCTGCCGCTGTGGAACGTCTGGTACTTCTTCTCGCTCTACGCCAACGCGGACGGGTACCAGGCGCGGCGCCGCACCGACTCGCCGGACCTGCTCGACCGGTACGTGCTGGCGAAGACGAACGAGCTGGTGTCGACGGTCGGCGCGCAGATGGAGGCGTACGACATCTCCGGCGCCTGCGCCACCGTCCGGTCCTACCTGGACGCGCTGACCAACTGGTACGTGCGCCGGTCCCGGGACCGGTTCTGGTCCGGGGACGCGAACGCCTTCGACACGCTGTGGACGGTGCTGGAGACGCTCTGCCGGGTGGTGGCGCCGTTGGCGCCGCTGACCGCGGAGGAGATCTGGCGCGGGCTGACCGGGGAGCGCTCGGTGCACCTGACCGACTGGCCGGAGGCGACCGAGTTTCCGGCCGACCACGAGTTGGTCGCCGCGATGGACGCCACCCGGGCGGTCGCCTCGGCGGCGCTGTCGCTGCGCAAGGCAAAGGGGCTGCGGGTGCGGCTGCCGCTGCCCAAGCTGGTCGTGGCCTCGCCGGCGGCGGAGCAGCTGCGCCCGTTCGCCGACCTGGTCACCGACGAGGTCAACGTGAAGGCGGTGGAGTTCAGCGCGGACCTGGCCGAGTACTGCCAGCAGGTCCTGACCGTGGTGCCCCGGGCGCTCGGCCCGCGGGTCGGCAAGCAGGTCCAGCAGGTGATCAAGGCGGTCAAGGCGGGCGAGTGGGAGCTGGTCGACGGCGCTCCGGTGGCCGCCGGGGTCACCCTGGCCGAGGGTGAGTACGAGCTGCGCCTGGTCGCCGCCGACGCCGAGCACTCCGCGCCGCTGCCCGGCGGTGAGGGTGTGGTCGTGCTGGACACCGAGGTCACCCCCGAGCTGGCCGCCGAGGGGTTGGCCCGGGACGTGGTCCGGGTGGTGCAGCAGGCCCGCCGGGACGCCGACCTGGACGTCTCGGACCGGATCGTGGTGTCGGTGTCGGCGTCCGAGGAGGTGCGCGCGGCGGTGGCCGCGTACATCGACTTCGTCTCCGGAGAGGTGCTGGCCGACTCCGTCGACTTCGCCGAGGGCGTCGATGGCTTCGTCGGCGAGGTCGGCGAGGGTGACCGGGTGACGGTCGTGGTCCGTCGGGTATGAGGTGGTCCGGGGACGGACGGGTCGAGGTCGTCCCGTCCGTCCCCGGACGCTCACTCCCGGGCCCGCCCCCGTGGGTCCGGGACGCCCGCCACCCGCTCCGGGCGGAGTGCGGGCGTCAGCTAACGTGACACCGCCTGTGCAACCCACGACCGCCGGAGGACCAGTGCCCCTGCTCTACACCATCGGCAAGCTCACCGTGGCGCCCACGCTGCGGTTGGCGTTCCGCCCGACCGTGGAGGGGCTGGAGCACCTGCCGGAGACCGGCGGCGCGGTCTTCGCCGGGAACCATCTGTCGGTGGCCGACGAGCTGTTCCTCGGCACGGTGGTGCCCCGGCACCTGGCGTTCTGGGCGAAGTCGGAGTACTTCAAGGGCACCGGGGTCAAGGGCGCGATCTCCAAATTCGTCCTCACCGGCCTGGGCGCGATCCCGGTCGAGCGGGCCGGCGGGCGCGCTGCGCTGTCCGCGTTCGACGCGGCCATCCCGGCACTCAAGGGCGGCGACCTGGTGGTGGTCTACCCGGAGGGCACCCGCTCACCGGACGGCAAGCTCTACCGGGGACGGACCGGAGCGGCCCGGCTGGCGCTCTCCGCCGGAGTGCCGGTCATCCCGGTCGGCATGATCGGCACGGACAAGGCGCAGCCGATCGGCGCCCGGGTGCCCCGCCCCGGCGCCGCCAAGATCACCGTTCGGTTCGGCAAGCCGCTGGACTTCACCGGCCGGCCGGACGACCGCACCTCGCTGCGGCAGATGACCGACGAGATCATGAGCGAGATCCAGAAGCTCACGGGCCAGGAGTACGTGCCCCGCTACGCCCCGCCGCGCGCCCACCCGGACCCGACCCGCGACTCCTGACCGACCCCGGCCGTCAGCTCTGCTCGGGCTGGACGATCTGACCGCGCAGAGTGTCCAGCAGCGCCGCGCTGTCGGCTACGGAGAGCCGGGTGAACACGCCGGTGGCGATGCTGCCGTGGTCGACCGAGGTGCAGACCACCACGTCGCTGCCGGCGGAACGGCCGACCGCGCAGCGCTCGTGCCGGCCCCGCACGCCGGTTTTCACCGTCTCGGGGGCCTCCAGCGCGTAGCGCTCACTGAGTCGGGTGATCTCCGCGTCCGCGTCCGCCTCCGGGGTGAGCCGGAAGCCGGTGCCGCCGAAGACCGTCACCCGCTTGCCGTCCGCGGTGCCGTAGACGCCGGCGAAGGTGTCCTCGGCCAGCCAGTGCTCCCGACGTACCTCGTTCTCCAGGTCACGGGCGGCGTCCGCGTTGCGACTGTCCTGGCGCAGGCTCAGGTCGGCCACCTGCTCGGGCAGCGCCGCTCGGGCCGGGTACTGGGCCGAGATCGGAAACCCGTAGTAGGCCGGGCAGCCGCAGCAGCAGGCCAGGGTGAGCAGCAGCAGCCACGGCCAGCGGCGTCGCCGACGGACCTTGACCGGGACGTACCCCTTGGGGGCCTGCCAGCCCGGTGGCGGTGACACCGGTGGCGGTGCCGCGGACCGTCGGCCCCGGCGCTGCTTCGGCGGGGCGGGCGGTGGTGCGGGTGGAGACATCGGCCGGGCCGGCATGGTGGGCCGGGCGGCCGGGGACAGCGGGGCGGCCGGCGGCAGTGGGGCGGCCGGCGGCGACGCCGGGTGCGGTCCGACCGGGGGAGTGGGCGGACCGGGCCACTGCCGGGTCGCGGGTGGCACCGGGTAGTGCAGCGTCGGGGGCAACGGGGGCAGCTCGGCGTGCGGCAGGTCCCAGCCGCCGGTGTCCACGCCGGCCCACGGGTCGACCGGGGTCCGGTGCTCTGGCGGCTCGTCCGGAGTGGGCGGGACAGGGGTCGGCTCGGCCGACGCACCCCAGGCCCGCTTGCGCGGCAGCGGGGGCGGCACCGGCGCGGATCCGCTCCACCGGGGCGCGCTGACCGGCGCGGTGGCGGCCGGGGAGTCGGCCGCACCGGCGGCTGCGGGCTCGTCGGCGGGTCGCGGCTCGTCGGCCGGTCGCGGCTCGTCCGCCGGTCCCGGTGTGTGTGTCGGTGCGGCGTCGTCCGGGCCGGCGGCCTGGTCGGTCGGCGGCTCCGGCTGGTCTGAGGGATCCGGCCGCTGCGGTACTTCCGGCTGGTCCGAGGGTTCCGGCTGGTCCGAGGGTACGGGTGGGGGCGTCGGCTCGTCGGCGACCGCCGGATCCCGGTCCGGCTCCGTGCCCGGGGTGCTCCCGTCGGCCGGACGGCCTGCTCCCGGCTGGGGCTCCGGCATCGCGGCAATCTCCTCTCGCGCCGGTCCGAGGTTAGTACCGCGCCGCCAGCTCCGCCGACCGGGCTGCGGGCTGCCGCGCACGACAGTCGGCGTCGATCGGACGTCATGGCGGCGTGCGCGCGGTCACGGCCGGGTGGACGCGTACCCTTGGGCATCATGAGTGCCCCGTCCACGACGCCGCGCCCGGCCGCGACCAATTCCATCTGGTCCCAGCTGGAGCCGCTGCTACCCCAGGTCACGAAGCCCATCCAGTACGTCGGTGGTGAACTGGGTGCGGTGGTCAAGGACTGGGACGCGGCGACCGTGCGCTGGGCGCTGATGTATCCCGACGCGTACGAGGTGGGCCTGCCCAACCAGGGTGTGCAGATCCTCTACGAGGTGCTCAACGAGCTGCCCGACACCCTCGCCGAGCGGACGTACGCGGTCTGGCCGGACCTGGAGTCCCTGATGCGCACGCACGGCGTGCCGCAGTTCACCGTCGACGCGCACCGGTCGGTCCGCGACTTCGACGTGTTCGGCATCTCCTTCTCCACCGAGCTGGGTTACACCAACCTGCTCACCGCGATCGACCTGGCCGGCATCCCGATGCTGGCCGCCGACCGCACCGACGCCGACCCGGTGATCGTGGCCGGCGGGCACGCCGCGTTCAACCCGGAGCCGATCGCCGACTTCATCGACGCCGCTGTGCTCGGCGACGGCGAGGAGGCGGTCCTGGAGATCACCGCGATCGTCCGGGAGTGGAAGGCCGAGGGCTCCCCGGGTGGCCGCGACGAGTTGCTGCTGCGGCTCGCCCGCACCGAGAGCGTCTACGTGCCGCGCTTCTACGACGTGGACTACCTCCCCGACGGCCGGATCCAGCGAGTCGTGCCGAACCGGGCGGACGTGCCGTTCCGGGTGCACAAGCGCACGACGATGGACCTGGACGCCTGGCCGTACCCGAAGAAGCCCCTCGTCCCGCTGGCCGAGACGGTGCACGAGCGGTACGCGGTGGAGATCTTCCGGGGCTGCACCCGGGGTTGCCGGTTCTGCCAGGCCGGCATGATCACCCGCCCGGTGCGCGAGCGGTCGATCACCACGGTCGGGCAGATGGTGCGCGACGGGCTGGAGTTCTCCGGCTTCTCCGAGGTGGGCCTGCTGTCGCTCTCCTCGGCCGACCACTCCGAGATCGGCGACATGTGCTCGGGCCTGGCCCAGCAGTACGAGGGCACCAACGTCTCGCTGTCGCTGCCGTCGACCCGGGTGGACGCCTTCAACATCGACCTCGCGCAGGAGCTGTCCCGCAACGGGCGGCGCACCGGCCTGACCTTCGCCCCGGAGGGCGGGTCGGAGCGGATCCGCAAGGTCATCAACAAGATGGTGTCGAAGGAAGACCTCATTCGCACCGTGGTCACCGCCTACAGCAACGGCTGGCGGCAGGTGAAGCTCTACTTCATGTGCGGCCTGCCCACCGAGACCGACGCCGACGTCCTGGAGATCGCGGACATGGCGCACGAGGTGATCAAGGCTGGCCGGGCCGCGACCGGTTCCAAGGACATCCGCTGCACCGTCTCCATCGGTGGGTTCGTGCCGAAGCCGCACACCCCGTTCCAGTGGGCACCGATGGAGCGCCCGGAGGTCATCGACCACCGGCTCAAGATCCTCAAGCAGGCGATCAACTCGGACCGCTCGCTGGGCCGGGCGATCGGCTACCGCTACCACGACGGCGAGCCGTCGCTGATCGAGGGCCTGCTCTCCCGGGGCGACCGTCGGGTCGGTTCGGTGATCCGCAAGGTGTGGGAGAACGGCGGCCGGTTCGACGGTTGGAGCGAGCACTTCTCGTACCAGCGCTGGGTGGACGCGGCGGCCGAGACGCTGCCCGCGTTCGGCGTGGACCTCGACTGGTACACCACCCGTCAGCGCGACGAGCTGGAGGTCCTGCCCTGGGACCACCTGGATTCGGGCCTGGACAAGGACTGGCTCTGGCAGGACTGGCAGGACTCGGTCTCGGAGTACGAGCAGGACGACTGCCGGTGGACCCCGTGCTTCGACTGCGGCGTCTGCCCCTCCATGGACACCGAGATCCAGATCGGCCCCACCGGCAAGAAGCTTCTCCCCCTCACGCCGCTGGGCGGCAACGGCATGAAGGTGCCGGCGGGCGACCAGTCCGCCTGATCGCGGGGCAGCGCCGGGCGGCGGTCACCCGCTACCCTCCATTACCAACACGTCACCCATCGGGTCTTTGCCCGGTGGGTGAGCGGCGCTGGCGGAGGGGGCTCGGGTGGCCGATTTCTCCATGAACACCGAGAAGCTGGGCGACCTCGTCTCCGAGCTGTCGGCGACGGCAAAGTCGCTGGATACCGGAGTGCTTCCCAAGATCGAGTATCTGCGGCTGCCCGCCGGGGCCGCGCCGGCCTTCGACGCCGGCTTCTCCGCCGCGTACGACGAGATGCACGAGACGACGACGCAGGCCGTGACGGCGCTCGCCGCTGCCGTCGCTGAGGTCGCGAAAGGGCTCGGCCGGGTGGTCGAGCACTACCGCACGATGGAGGAACGGCACGGTCAGTCCTTCGACACGGCACTGGACTGAGCGCGGTCCCCGCGACCTGCCCGGTCTCTCCTTCACGACGGAACAGGGAGGCGAGCTTCTGTGGGTGAGAACGTGGTATCCGGTGCCGACCAGGCCGCCACGATCGCGCTGGAAGCGGTCATCATCGGGTTGGGCGGCACGCTCGCGGTGGCCGCCGAACCCTCCGGCGCGGGGGCGTTGGCGATGGCCTTCGTCACCCCGGTCGCCGTCATGAACGTGCGCAGTTGGGCACCCTTCCAGGAGGCCGACGACAAGTGGACCGGCCTCGCGGAGGAGTTCTCCGAACTTGCCGGCAAGCTGTCCCGGCTGAACGGTGAGGTCGACGGCATCTGGAAGGGCACCGGCTCCGAGGTCTTCAAGAACTTCCTGACCACCAAGGTGGTCGAGCCGCTGGACGCGCTCCAGAAACTCGCCATCACGACCTCGTCCGGGTGCAACACCGTCGCGGACGGGCTCGAGACGCTCTTCTGGGCCTGGTCGGTGGGCACCGGCCTCGCGATCGTCGGCTGCATCGCCGCGAACGCCGGCGGACCGGCCGGGCCCGCCTTCAAGTGGGCGATCATCGGCAGTTGGGCCGCCTTCGTGCTCGGCATCATCACCGCGATCGTCGGGCTGATGCAGGGGATGCGCGGTGCGAACAGCGCGATCGGCACGGCCGTGGCCCAGCTCAAGCGAGGGTTCGAGCTGACCGGGGAGAAGGTCGACGCCGAGAGCGCCAAAATCGGGGACCGGTACCGCGACATCGTCAGCAATCCGGAGAACTGGAACAAGGAACCGGTTACCTGAGTCGGGCGAACGGAGCAGTGATGAGCGATGTCTACCGCAGGGCCGTCGAGTCCGTCCGGGAGGTGAGCCGCACCGAGGCGTACGAGCCCGCCATGCGCCGCGCCGAGGCCGCTACCCGCGATCTCGTCGCGCTGGTGACCGAAACCGGGGACCGGACGCACGAGGGGTTCGACGAGACCGGCACGATCACCGCCGTCGTCGACGGCGCGGGCCAGCTCACGGACGTACGGATCAGTGCGCGGGCGGTGCGCGACCTGCCCGCCGAGCTCCTGGGTCCGCACTGCCGACAGGCCGTGACCGCCGCCCGCCTCGCCATGGCGGAGAGCATGCGGGCCAGCCTCGACGACGTCGTGGAGGCGCCGGTCGAGTGGGACGGCCGCACGGAGGATCCGCTCGCGGTGTGGCGGGACGCGACGCGGCGGTTCCAATGAGGAGACAGGAGCTCGCGCGATTGGTCACGGAGATGACGGCGCTGCTGGAGAGCGCCACCACGGAGACCGGACGGCTCGCCCGGGAGGTGTTCGTCGGCACCGCAGCGGACGGCATGGTCACCGCCACGGTGTCCGGCGCGAAGGAGTTGCTGGACATCTCCATCGCCGCGCGGGCCCACCGTACGGTCGACAACATCACGCTCGGCGAGGCGGTGGTGGAGGCCGTGCGGGCGGCGGAGGCGCTGGCCGAGGAGCGACGCGCGGAGGTCATGTCCGGCCTGCGGTTGGGTGGCGTCGGCGCTGACGCCTTCCTGGCCGATCCGATGTCGTTGCTGCCGCGCGGGACGGTCGGCCGATGAGCCCCGACAAGGCCCGTCTGCTGGTGGTGATGCTCTCGGTCCTCGCCCTGCTGCTCGTGTTCCTGGTGGTCCTGATGGCCGTTCAGGCGCTGCGCGGGGAGGCGGACTGGAGCGGCGTGGTCGTGCTTCTGGCCCCGTTGGCCCTGGTCGGGATCGGCATCGCGTTGCTGGTCCCGCAGCTGCGTCGCTGATATCGACGGTCATAATTACCGAATAGCGGTGGCCGGGGCTGCCCTGACTTGGCAACACTCGATACGCTGCGTCTGACATGGACCGACCCCTGCGGGTCGGAAAACGGGGAGGAAGCGGATGGCTGGCATCACGCCGCCGAACATCGGCGATCTGCACGTCAGTGTCGAGGACCTGGACGCCGCGGCAGCGTACGTCGAGCGGCTCAAGCAGTACGTCGACGACACCATCGGCTACGAGATGGAGCGTGTCAAGGAGCGGATGAAGGGCGACAGCACCACCGCCCAGACCGTCCCGAACGGCACCCCCTTCGGGGCCTACGAGGACGCCCGCATGCAGTGGCAGGCGCTGACTCGGTCGACGACCAACATGGAGGCGCACCTCAAGTCGCTCTCCCAGAAGCTCGCCGCGCTCAAGAAGGGCACCGAGGACATCGCCCAGGCGTTCCGCGACACCGAGGAGCGCAACGCTGCCAACGGCTCGCAGATCGAGCGGCTCCTCGAGTCCGCGGCCCCGCCGCCCGCTGCCGGCGGCCAGCCCACCTACCCGTACACGGCCTGAGGGGGACGTCATGGCTGGAGGAACCTGGGAGCGGTGCGTCCGCGAGGTGACGCTCTCCGCAGACCCGGAGACGGTCGGATCGGTCGGGGTGGGGTGGAGCAACCTCTCCTCCGGCCTCACACAGCTTCGGGACGCGCTCGTCGGCCGATCGTTCGTCGGCCCGATCGCGACCGGTGTGGAGCGCCCGCACGTCGGCGGTCTGCCCGGCATGCTCGCCGGCTGGAAGGGCAGCGGTGGTGACGCGTACCGCGAGCACCTGGGTGAGATCGGCAAGGACATCGAGAAACTGATCACCGACGCGAGCAACGTCAGCGGGGCGTTGTCGCGGATCGAGGGTGACATCCGCAAGGCGGTTTCCACGATCCCGATCCCACTGATGGACGACTTCGGGTGGAACGAGTGGAGCCTGCCCAACGGCACCGAGCTCGACGATTCCCGCGACGGTGAGAGCACGTCGGGCTTCCTCGCCGCGCTACGCAAGGACTACCAGAACAACCCCGCCTCGTACGCCGACGGCGCGTTCCGCGACAAGGCTGACGACCTGGAGGCGACCATGAAGGTCGACGGCCAGGCCGGTGACAGCAAGCGGGGTGGCTGGTGGGACACCAAGTCCCACCTGGACAACTGGTACCGGGACAACCAGCAGGCGGCGAACACCGCGATGTCTCCGCTGCCCACGGCGGTGGTGACCGAGCGTCCGAAGCTGACACTCGTCGGGCCAGACCGCGACGACTCGGACGGCTACCGCCCCGACACCCGGGTTCCGCCGACGGGGAAGCCGGACCTGGGTGACTTCGATCGGGGAAATGACCCCAAGATCGACAGCAAGATGCCGACCATCGACAACAAGCCGCCGACCATCGACAGCAAACCGCCGTCCCTCGACAGCAAGCCGCCGACCATC
Organism: Micromonospora sp. NBC_00858; assembly: GCF_045207365.1. NCBI lineage: Bacteria > Bacillati > Actinomycetota > Actinomycetes > Micromonosporales > Micromonosporaceae > Micromonospora > Micromonospora sp. NBC_00858. The sequence goes on from NZ_CP108828.1 coordinate 32,287, forward strand.
GGCGACACTCCTGACGGCCCCACCGGCGTCGGCCCGTTCACACCCCCGTCCACTGGGTCCGGTTACCCCGGGGGCGGCGACGACGGCTTCAGCAGCGGTCTGGCTGGCGCGGCACCGAGCGGCGTCGGCGGCCTGAGTGGCCTCGGCGGCGGCCCCGGAGTCGGTAGCGCCGGTCTCGGCGGCGCTGGCGGCGGTTTCGGCGGTGGGATCGGCGGCGGCGGTGCTGGCGGTGGGATCGGCGGCGGCGTCGGATCGGCCGGCGGGATCGGCATGGGCGGTATCCCCGGCATGGTGGGCGGCGGCAACGGCAAGGTGCCGCCGATGACGAGCGCGGCGAGCGCGTTGCGCAACGCCGCAGCCGCTGGTGGCGCTGGCGCTGGCGGCGCCCGTGGCGGGATGGCGGGCGCCGGCATGATGGGCGGCGGCATGATGGGCGGAGGCCAGGGCGGTGCCGGGCATGGCGGCACCGGCTCCGAGCACTCGTCGTGGTTGACTGAGGACGACGATCCGTGGGGCTCCGGTGACGGTGCGTCCCCGGGCATCCTGCGATGAGGACGGACGGATGAGGGTGAACGTCGGAGCGCGTCGGCCGGTCACGGCCTGCCTGCTGGCGGGGCTCCTGGTGCTGGGGGCCGCCCAACCGGCGTCCGCCGCGCCCCGGCGGGCCGAGCAGTGGTATCTGGACGAGCTCAAGATCGCCCAGGTGCACAAGATCTCGACCGGGCGGGGCGTGGTCGTGGCCGTGCTCGACAGTGGCGTCGACGCCACCCACCCGGACCTGCGGGGTCAGGTGCTTCCCGGCGGTCGCAGCTACGGTGCGTCGGGCGACGGACGGGTCGACGAGGACGGGCACGGCACGCACATGGCCGGCATCATCGCGGCGACGAACGCGAGCCGTGACGGCGTGGACGGCATCGCCCCCGGCGCGAAGATCCTGCCCATCAAGCTGCGCGCGGGCACCGGGGGCAACGCCGCCGATGCGGTCGCCCTCGGCATCCGGATGGCCGTCGACGGCGGCGCCAAGGTGATCAACCTGTCCCAGGGTGCACCGGGGGCGGCCAGCGCCGACGAGGAGAGCGCGATCAGGTACGCGCTGGACCGCGACGTCGTCGTGGTCGCCGCCGCCGGGAACACCGCCAAGGGCAGCACCGACGTGGATAGTCCTGCCAACGTCCCCGGCGTGGTCGCGGTGACCGGGACGACCCGGGGCGGCAACTTCTGGTCCGGCTCGGTCCAGGGGCCGGCGGCGGTGATCGCCGCACCCGGCGACGGCATCTACAACGTGGGCCCCGACCACGGCTACGGCTGGGGCGACGGCACCTCCGACAGCACTGCGATCGTCTCCGGTCTCGTGGCGCTGATCCGGGCGAAGTACCCGGACCTCGATGCCGCCAACGTCATCAACCGGATCATCCAGACCTCCCGGGACGCCGGGCCGTCCGGCCGGGACCCGCAGTACGGCTTCGGCCGGATCGACCCGGTAACCGCGCTGAGCGCGGACGTGCCGCGGGTCAACGCCAACCCGCTGCTCGATCCGGCCGCCGCGACCGGTCCGGAGCCTGCCCGGACAGGGGGCGCGGACGAGGAGTTCGACGTCACCCAGCACGGTGACCGGGGCGGCCCCACGGACCAGCAGGTCATGGTGATCGCCATTGGCGTCGCCGTGGTGCTGGTGTTGCTGGTGGGGCTGGCGGCCTTCCTGATCTGGAACCGGCGTCGGTACCGCCGTGAGGCGAGGGCGGCCGCCGACGTACCCGATCACCTGCTCGACCAGCCGCCTCCCGGCGGGTACGGCTCGCCGGGTGCCTACCAGTCGCCGATCCCAGGTGGGGGTTATGCCCCGCACTCCGGCTACGCCCCGCCGCCTGGCTACCCCCCGCCGCCTGGCTACGGCCCTCCTCCGGGGGCGCCGCCCGCCCCGCCCGGGGGCGGCAACCGGTCCTGATCCTGGTGGCCGGCCAGTGACCTGCGGGTCACTGGCCGGCCATTGCCGTCCCCGGTGGGTCCGGACGACCTCGCCGACCGGTTTCAACGTTTTCGTCGGGCGTTTCGGCCGCCCCGGCTGCGTACCGTCACGAGCCCTGCGCCAGGATGGGACGGACACGCAGGTCCACCCGAGGAGCCCACGATCGCCAGAAAGCCTCAACCCGAGGGCGGCCAGGCGCCGGTCGTCCAGCGCGTCCGTATCCGGTACGCCAAGCGGGGCCCGCTGCGGTTCACCTCCCACCGGGACTTCGCGCGGGCCTTCGAGCGCGCGCTGCGTCGGGCAGCCGTGCCCATCGCCTTCTCCCAGGGCTTCACCCCACACCCGAAGATCTCCTACGCCAGCGCCGCGCCCACTGGAGTCGCCAGCGAGGCGGAGTACCTGGAAATCGGCCTCCAGGCGCCGGTCGACCCGGAGGCGCTGCGGGCCGCGCTGGACGCCGCGCTCTCGCCCGGGCTGGACGTGCTGGACGCCGTGATCGCCGTGAGCGGCAGTCTGCCGGACCGGATCGAGGCGTCGTACTGGCACATCGAGCTGCCCGAGGTCGACACGGCCGTGCTGCGCGCCGCCGTGGACGCCTTCAACGCCGCCGACGAGGTGCTGGTCGAGCGGATGACCAAGCAGGGCCGCCGCACCTTCGACGCCCGAGCGGCCGTGATATCGATCGATGTCCTCGATGCGACGCCGACGCCTTCCGGGGCGCCGGCCGTACCGTGTGCGATACTCGAACTGGTCGTGCGGCAGGTCACCCCGTCCGTACGGCCCGATGACGTCCTTTCCGGCCTCCGCGTGGTGGCCGACCTGGAGCCGCCGGTCTCGCCGAGGGTGACCCGGCTGGCTCAGGGCACGTTGACCGCGCAGGGTGCGATCGTGGATCCGTTGGATGCGGACCGCGGCGGGGCAGCCATCGTTGGGCACTGACCGACGGTCAGTGCTCTGGCAGGCAGACTTCGGCGGTCGCGCACCACGCGCGCCCGGCGGAAACACTTTTGCGGCAACCCTGCGTGGCAGCGCTTACCCGCGCCCGGGGCAGCCAGAACTGGAGAACGTCCATGCTCGAGAACGAGCCCGAGGGCGGCGAACGGACCGGTTCACAGCCGGCCGGCGACACCGCTGACCAGAGCGCCACCGCCGACGGCGCCGCCGTCGCGAACCCCACCGGCGCCGCCACCACGGAGCCGGCCGGCGCGGAGAGCGCCGAGCCCCCCGCCGCCCCGGTGCGGCGTACCCGGGCGACCCGCCGCCGGGCCGCCCCGCTCAACCAGCCGGAGCAGACCGAGATTCCGGTCGAGGCTTCCACCGCCGGGGCCGGCAGCGACGAGTCGCCGCAGGCGGAGGTGTTCGCGCCGGTCTCCGGCGATCTGGACGCCGCCCCGAAGACCCCCCGGCGCCGCCGCAAGGCCGCCCCCGTCGAGACGACCGCCGACGAGCCGCTGGTCGCGGCCACCGCCGAGGAGGCCACCGCCGAGGTGGTCCCGCCGGTCAAGGTGACCCGCACGCGGCGGAAGAAGACCACGCCGGCCGCTGTCCAGGAGCCGGCCGCCGTCGAGGAGCCCGCTGCGCTGGAGCAGCCGGAGGCCGAGACGCCGGCGGAGTCCGACCTGCGCGAGGCGGAGACCGCCCCGAGCGAGACCACCGCCGAGCCGGCCCGGACCAGTGGGGCGCAGGAGCGTTCCGGCGAGGTGCCGCCGGGTGTGGCCGTGGCCGGTGTGGCGAATGAGCCGATCGAGCCGGTCGAGGTCAACGAGCCGGAGCAGCCGCGGACCCGCCGTCGGCGCGCGGCGCTCTCCGCGCCCACCGTGCTGTTCATGGCGCCGCAGCCGGACGCCGTGCCGGTGACCCGGCCGGCGGAGCCCGCTCCGGTCGCCGAGGAGCCCGCCGTGGAGGAGGCCGCCGAGCCGTCCCGCCGCCGGCGGCGGGGTCGCCGCGAGGCCGAGCCGGTCGAGGCGATCGAGGCCGAGGAGGAGCCGACCGAGGAGGCCGACGAGGCCGCCGAGGCGGATGAGGACGACGAGGACAGCGCCGCCGCGCGCCGCCGGCGCCGGCGTGGTCGCCGCGGCCGGGGCCGGGGCAAGGGCGGTGCCGACGACGCCGAGGACGAGGAGTCCGAGGAGGCGGCGCAGGCCGAGGAGGAAGAGACCGCCGAGGCCGAGGCCGAGGGCGAGGAGGACGAGGAGGCCGAGGGCGGGGACGGGATGACCCGTCGTCGCCGGCGGCGTCGTCGTCGGGGCGCCGGTGACACGGAGGGGGCCGCCGACGACGGCGTACCGACCGTGGTCAAGATCCGCGAGCCGCGCCGGACCGTCGACGAGGTGCAGGGCGTGTCCGGCTCGACCCGGCTGGAGGCCAAGCGCCAGCGCCGCCGGGACGGCCGGGAGCAGCGGCGTACCCGGCCGCCGATCCTCAGCGAGTCGGAGTTCCTGGCCCGCCGGGAGGCGGTCGACCGGGTGATGGCGGTCCGCCAGCGCGGTGACCGCACCCAGATCGCCGTCCTGGAGGACGGCGTGCTGGTCGAGCACTACGTCACCCGCAACTCGTCCGGCACGATGGCCGGCAACGTGTACCTGGGCAAGGTGCAGAACGTGCTGCCGAGCATGGAGGCGGCGTTCGTCGACGTCGGCCGGGGCCGCAACGCGGTGCTGTACGCCGGTGAGGTCAACTGGGACACCTCCGGCCTGGAGGGGCGGGCCCGCTCCATCGAACAGGCGCTGCGGTCCGGCGACTCGGTGCTCGTCCAGGTCACCAAGGACCCGATCGGGCACAAGGGCGCCCGGCTGACCAGCCACATCGCGCTCTCCGGCCGGCACCTGGTCTACGTGCCCAACGGCAACGCCTCCGGGATCAGCCGGAAGCTGCCGGACAACGAGCGCAAGCGGCTGCGCGACGTGCTCAAGAAGCTGGTTCCGGACGGCGCGGGCGTGATCGTCCGGACGGCCGCCGAGGGCGCCAGCGAGGACGAGCTGGCCCGCGACGTCAAGCGGCTTCAGGCGCAGTGGGAGGACATCCAGGCCAAGGCCACCGAGGGCGGCGCTCCGGTGCTGCTCTACGAGGAGCCCGACCTGGTCATCCGGGTGGTTCGGGACCTGTTCAATGAAGACTTCCGCGAGCTGGTGATCGAGGGCGAGCAGTCGTACGGCATGGTCGAGTCGTACCTGTCGCACGTCTCCCCGGACCTCGTGGACCGGGTGCGCCGGCACGTCGGCACGAGCGACATCTTCGCCGAGTACCGGATCGACGAGCAGATCATCAAGGGTCTGGACCGGAAGGTCTTCCTGCCCTCCGGCGGCTCGCTGGTGATCGACCGTACCGAGGCCATGACGGTCGTCGACGTCAACACCGGCAAGTACACCGGCTCCGGGGGCAACCTGGAGGAGACGGTCACCCGTAACAACCTGGAAGCGGCGGAGGAGATCGTCCGCCAGCTCCGGCTGCGCGACATCGGCGGCATCGTGGTGATCGACTTCATCGACATGGTGCTGGAGTCGAACCGCGAGCTGGTGCTGCGCCGGCTCACCGAGTGCCTGGGCCGGGACCGCACCAAGCACCAGGTCACCGAGATCACCTCGCTCGGCCTGGTGCAGATGACCCGTAAGCGGATCGGCGCGGGCCTGCTGGAGGCGTTCAGCGAGACCTGCGAGTGCTGCAAGGGTCGCGGCGTCATCATCCACACCGAGCCGGTGCCGGAGAAGCCGCGCCCCGCCGCGGCGGGGGAGAAGGTCAAGGCGGTCGCCTCGGCGGTCGCCGCCGCCCCGGCCGCCGAGCAGGGCACCGCGTCCTCCCGCCGCCGGGCGCGCAAGAACGCCCCGGCCGAGCGGGCGGCGGTCGAGGTCGTCGAGACCGACACCAGCGCCGAACCGGACGCCGACTACGTCGACACCATGGGCTACGACCTGTCCCGCTACGAGGCGGACACCGCCGCAGCGCCGGCTGTCTCCGACGCCCAGCAGGGCGAGTCGGCCCGGCTGGCCGCTGCGGACGACCCGGACGCGCTCGCCGACGGCGACGCCGACGAGGAGGGCACCGAGGGCGGCACCGGCCGTCGCCGCTCCCGCCGGGGTGGCGCCCGCCGGCGGACCCGCCCCTGACCGCCTGACCGGCCCGGCGTTTGACGAGGTCCCTTTCCCGGCAATGTGACGGGGGAGGGACCTCGCCGGTCCGGCCAACCCGGTCCAGGATCGGCCACCCCCGGTCAGGAGAAGAAGATGCGTCGTCTGCTCGCCGTCACCGTGCTGGTCACCGCGCTCTCCGCCGGAGCCGGCTGCTCCACCGACCGGCCCGCTGGCGAGACGACCGGGGGATCCGGCCCGGCCGCCGGGTCCGGGGGCGCCTCCGCCGGGTCGACCGGCACGCCAGCGGGGTCGACCGGTACGGGTGGTGCGGCAGGCGGCAACGCCACGCAGGTCTGCGCCGCCGCGCAGCAGGCGGGCAGCACAGCCGCCCAGACGTACGTGGCGGAGCTGGGCCAGATGATCGCTGCGGTGGGTGCCGGGGACAGCGCCACGGCCGAGGCGGCCCGCAGGCGGGCTGAGGCGGCGCTGACCGGTTGGCGGACCGTGCTGCGGGAGCAGTCGGCCCAGGCCACCGATCCGCAGCTCAAGACGCTCCTGACCGACATCGGCACCGAGGTCGCCGCGCTCGGCACCGACGTCGAGTCGATCGACGAGACCGAGCTCGACCGGCTCCAGCAGCGCCTTGATCAGCTCTGCGCCCGCTGACCGGGGGCGGGCCGGTTTGGGGTCGAGGCCGGCAATGGCGTACTCTTGCCTGCGGCGCACTTTTGGTGTGCCGAGTTCCCGTGTGCCCGCGCCGCCGTGCACTGCTACCCGGCGAGCCGCCGCGGGGACGACCCGCCAGCAGCCTCAACGACAGGGAGTCCGCCTCCGATGTACGCGATCGTCAAGACCGGCGGCAAGCAGTACAAGGTCGCCGAGGGCGACGTGATCGAGGTCGAGAAGCTCACCGGTGCCCCCGGTGACGCGGTGAAGCTCACCGCGGTGCTCCTCGTCGACGGTGACGACCTGGTGACCGACGCGACGAAGCTTGCCGAGGTCGCGGTGTCCGGCGAGATTGCCGCGCACACCAAGGGCCCGAAGATCAAGATCCACAAGTTCAAGAACAAGACTGGCTACCACAAGCGCCAGGGTCACCGTCAGCCGCTGACCCAGGTCAAGGTGACCGGCATCTCCAGCGGGAAGTAGGTCGTCCTCCAATGGCTCACAAAAAGGGTGCGTCCAGCTCGCGTAACGGTCGTGATTCTGCGGCCCAGCGACTCGGCGTGAAGCGCTTCGGTGGTCAGGTTGTCAGCGCCGGTGAGATCCTCATCCGGCAGCGTGGCACCAAGTTCCACCCCGGTGACCTGGTCGGCCGTGGCGGCGACGACACGCTGTTCGCGCTGTCCGCCGGCTCGGTCCTGTTCGGCACCAAGCGCGGTCGCAAGACCGTCAGCATCGTTCCGCAGCAGTAGTTTTCCGGTTAAGCGGGCCGCGGACCTCCGGGTCCCGGCCCGCTTAGCTTTTTCGCAGTGCGGGGTCCGACCTCGCTGGAAGGATTGACGCCGTGGCGACGTTCGTTGACCGGGTCGTTCTGCATCTGCAGGCCGGCGATGGCGGGCACGGTTGTGCCTCGATCCACCGCGAGAAGTTCAAGCCCTTCGGTGGTCCGGACGGTGGCAACGGCGGGCACGGCGGCAGCGTGTCCCTGGTCGTCGACCCACAGGTGACCACGCTGCTCGACTTCCACTTCCGCCCACACGTCAAGGCCGACAACGGCAAGGGCGGCGCGGGGTCGAACCGGGACGGGGCCAACGGCCACGACCTGGTGCTCAAGGTGCCCAACGGCACCGTGGTGCAGACCTCCGACGGCACCGTGCTGGCCGACATGGTCGGTGCCGGCACCACCTTCGAGGTGGCCCGCGGCGGGCGCGGCGGGCGGGGCAACGCCTCGCTGGCCAACGCGAAGCGCAAGGCTCCCGGCTTCGCTGAGCTGGGCGAGCCCGGCGACCAGTTGGACGTGGTGCTGGAGCTCAAGAGCGTCGCCGACGTGGGCCTGGTGGGCTTCCCGTCGGCCGGCAAGTCGTCGCTGATCTCGGTGATCTCCGCCGCCAAGCCGAAGATCGCCGACTACCCGTTCACCACTCTCGTGCCGAACCTCGGCGTGGTCCGGATGGACAACCACACCTTCACCGTCGCCGACGTACCGGGCCTGATCCCCGGCGCGGCCACCGGCAAGGGGCTGGGCCTGGAGTTCCTCCGGCACATCGAGCGCTGCGCGGTGCTGGTGCACGTCATCGACTCGGCGACGCTGGAGCCCGGCCGTGACCCGGTCGCGGACATCGAGACCATCGAGGCCGAGCTGAAGGAGTACGGCGGGCTGGCCGACCGACCGCGGCTGGTGGCCGTGAACAAGGTCGACGTGCCGGATGGCCGCGACCTCGCCGAGATCGTGCGCCCCGACCTGGAGGAGCGCGGCTACCGGGTGTTCGAGGTCTCCGCGGCCACCCGGGAAGGGCTCAAGGAGCTCACCTACGCGATGGCCGAGATGGTCGAGGCGCAGCGCAAGGCGGCGCCACCGGCCGAGCCCACCCGGATCGTGATCCGACCGATGGCCGTAGACGACGCCGGCTTCACCATCACGACCGAGGCGGACGGCTCGTTCACCGTCCGTGGCATCCGGCCGGAGCGGTGGGTCAAGCAGACCAACTTCGACAACGACGAGGCGGTCGGCTACCTGGCCGACCGGCTGGCCCGGCTCGGGGTCGAGGAGAAGCTGGCCAAGGCCGGCGCGCAGCCTGGTGACCTGGTCCGGATCGGCGCCCGCGAGTTCGACTGGCAGCCGACGCTCTACGCCGGCGTGGAGTACGTGCCCGGCAACCGGGGCACCGACGTCCGGCTGGAGGAGAAGTCGAACCGGGCGTCGGCGGCGGACCGGCTCGCCGCGCGCAAGGCCCGCCGGGTGCGGTCGGCCGACGAGGTGGGTGCCGACGCGTCCGACGACATCGAGGACCTCGACGACGAGGACGACGCCGAATAGCCCGGTGCGCTCCGTGATCGGGTTGATTGCCGGAAACCTCCGCGAAATCCGCGCCGCCTAGCGTTGGGTGATGCTGATCGAAGTCCGGCCCACCACCGATCCGGAGATCGCCGCCCTGGTCATCGCACAGCAGCGTGAGCTGCGCGTGGCCGACGGCGGGTTGGACGGGCAGGTCACCGTCACCCACGACGACATCCGCTACCTCGCGGTGGTGGTGAACGGCCGGGCGGTCGCCTGCGGTGGGCTCCAGTCGCTCGACACCGCCACCGGCGAGGTCAAGCGGATGTACGTCCGGCCGGCGTTCCGGGGTCGGGGCATCGCCCGCCAGTTGCTCGCCGCGCTGGAGGAGTTGGCGTTCCGCCAGGGGCACTCGGTGGTATGCCTGGAGACGGGCACCTACCTACCGGCCGCGATCGGGCTGTACACCTCGTGCGGCTACGACCGGATCCCGGTCTACGGCGAGTACGTGGACAACCCGTACAGCGTCTGTTTCGCCAAGCGGTTGCCGGTCGCGGCCTGACGACCCCGCCGCCGCACCCGGCGCTCAGGCGCCGGTGCTGGCGTGCGACACGGTGACCGGCTTCGACTCCGGCGAGGCGTGCTGGCGCAGGACGATGCTCAGCAGGATCAGCGCGCCGACCGCCAGGAATTCGCTCTGCCAGTTCTGCATGGACTGGAACCAGAAGTCGCTGGTGCCGAGGAAGTCCCACACCCCGATCGGCGGTGCGCCGCTCTGCAACGCCTGCTCCTGGTTGTACGTGGCGGTGCCGCCGAGCAGGTGGCCGACGAACGAGCCGGCGAAGATCAGCAGCAGCGCGATGGAGAGGCTGTTGCGGTAGACGACCAGCGGCAGACCACCGGCGCGCACCGGCCAGGGCGACTGCGGGGTGGCCCGGCGCTCGTCGTCCTCCGGCCGGTCAGTCTGGTCCACCGGCTTCGACTCGGCGGAACCCCGCTGCACCAGGTACGCGGTGAGCAGCACGTACCCGCCCATCTGGAGGAACTCCGACTCCCAGTTCTCGAAGACCGCCTCGGCGAAGTGCCCGGTGGTCAGGTACGCCGGCCAGCTCAGCGGCGCGGCGCCGAACTCGGTCAGTTCCTCGTTGTGGGTCTGCCAGCCGAAGACGCTCTGCAGCACCAGGAAGACCAGGAACGCGCCGAGCATGGCGACGGCCAGCGCGTTGTCGCGCAGCCAACGAGGCATCTCGTCCTCCTTCGCGGATCAGCTCCCGATACCCACCTCGGTACGACCGCGAAACCGACGAACCGGCAGGTCAGTGCCGGTTGGCGGGAGTGTCCAGCCGCCCGCCGGTGCCCGCCCGGTTGGAGAGCAGCAGCCCGAGCGCGAGCATGCCGAAGCCGAGGGCGAGGTGCAGCCAGTTGTCGGCGTTGTTGAGCGGCAGGATGTTCGCCCCGCCTTCCTCGTCGATGGCCTCGATCGCCAGCCCGTACAGCCAGAGGGCGAGGTAGATCGCACCGCCGCCGGCCAGGAAGAGCCGGGCGCCGGCGACGCTCCGGGCCATCACGAGGCCGGCCAGCCCGAACAGCAGATGCACCGCGTTGTGCAGGATCGACACCTGGAACAGCCCGACCAGCCGGGCGTCCGAGTGGTGCCCGGCGAACCTCAGCTCGCCGTAGTCGGTGGTGATGCCGGGAATGAAGCCGAGGACGCCGATCAGCAGGAAGACCCCGGCCACGATCAACGCGGCCAGCTGGACCCGGGGTCGTGCGCCGGCCGGCCGGCCACCTCGCGCGTCTCGTGCCATCGCTGCCCCCTTCGTGGATCTGCCAGCCCTCGCGAACCTCACTGTCCGCAGCGGCGACGTGACGCAGCCCGACGATCCTCCATTTTGAAGTCGATCCGGCAGGCCGCGCAGAGAAATGCACGAAGAGGTATGGAAGCCAAAACGCAGGGTAGGTGAATGGTCGGCGGCCGCGGTAACGCAGCCGCATCCCCCCAGCACAACCGCGACGACTATCCGAGCGGAAGGGAAATCATGACTTACGATCTTTCACCTACGTCTTCCACGTACGGGCAGGAGTCGACCAACGGCGGTGGCGTCCGCGACCAGGCGCGCCAGGTCGGTTCCGAGGCCGCGCAGGCCGGCGGTGCGGTCGCCCAGACCGCCAAGGAGCAGGGCACCGAGGTCGGCCGTGAGGCTGCCCGGCAGGCCCGCAACCTGTACGGCGAGGCCCGCACCCAGCTCGCCAGCCAGACCGGTGAGCAGCAGCGCCGGGCCGCCGGTGGGCTGCGTTCGCTGGCCGACGAGATGCGCTCGATGGCCGAGCAGGGTGGCCAGGCCGGTCCGGTGAGTGAGCTGGCCCGTCAGGCTGCCGACCGGGTGCACGGCGCGGCCGGCTGGCTCGAGGAGCGCGAGCCCGGCGACCTGCTCACCGAGGTACGCGACTACGCGCGGCGTAACCCGGGCACCTTCCTGGTCGGCGCGGCGGTTCTCGGCGTGCTGGCCGGCCGGCTGACCCGCGGCATCTCCGCCGCTGGCGACGACTCCGGCAACGGCTCCTCGACCTACCGGGGCGCTGGGGCGTACGACCCGGAGCAGACTGCCGTGATCCCGACGCCGGCGCCCCGCGCGGTGCCGGACGCCGTCCCGTCGGCCGGGTACGCCGACCCGACCCCCGGCACGTACGCCGAGCCGACGCCCGGCGGCTACGCCGACCCGACGCCCGGTGGCTACGCCGACCCGACGCCCGGTGGCTACGCCGACCCGGCGCCTGGTGGGTACGCCGACCCGCGCCGGGGCGACTACCCGGGGCAGACCGGCACCGGCCAGCCGCTGCCGCCGGTGACCCAGACCGATCCGCTGCCCGGCGTGCCGTCCAGCGGCACCACCCGCCCGTGAGCCACCGAGTCATCCGAAGGGAGGCGACGGCATGAGCATGCCGACGCAGGGGTCCGGACTGGACTCCGGTTACCACCCCGACGCGGGTGCCCCGCACACCGCGGCGGAGGTGAAGGGCAGCTCCATCGGTGAGCTGATGCGTCAGGTCACCGGTGACCTCTCGACGCTGATGCGCCAGGAGGTCGAGCTGGCCAAGGCCGAGATCCGCCAGGAGGGCAAGAAGGCCGGCAAGGCTGCCGGGCTCTTCGGCGGGGCCGGCTTCGGCGGCTACATGGTGGCGCTCTTCCTTTCGCTGGCCCTCTGGGCCGGGCTGTCCAACGTCATGGACGCCGGCTGGGCCGGGCTGATCGTGGCCGTCATCTGGGCGGCGATCGCTGCGGTTCTCTACTCCATGGCCAAGAAGAACGCCCAACACGTACGCGGCCTCAAGCAGACCAACGACAGCGTGCAGCGGATCCCCGACGCGCTCAAGCCCCACCCGGAGGGAGTCACCCGATGAGCACCGATCCCGACCAGATCCGCCGGGAGATCGAAGCCACCCGCAACAGCCTCAGCTCCGATGTGGACGCGCTGGCGTACAAGGTCAGCCCCAGCCGCATCGTCGACGACCGCAAGCAGCGAGCCCGCTCCGCGCTGCAGAATGTGAGGGACAAGGTCATGGGAACCGCGTCTGACCTCGGCCACGGCACCGGCCACGCCGCCCACTCGGTGGGCGACCGCGCCTCGTCGGCGGCCTCCAGCGTCAACGACGCCGCGCACTCGGCGGCCTCCACCGTCAGCGACGCCGCGCACAGCGCGCCGCACGTGATCCGGCAGAAGTCGGCGGGCAACCCGCTGGCCGCCGGCCTGATCGCGTTCGGGGTGGGCTGGCTGGCCTCCTCGCTGATCCCGGCCTCCCGTCGCGAGCAGGAGGCCGCGACCCAGATCAAGGAGAAGGTCGGCGAGCACAGCGGGGCGGTGAAGGAGAAGCTGGGCGAGGTGGCCAGCGAGCTCAAGGACGAGCTGCGCGAGCCGGCCCAGCACGCCGCCGAGTCGGTGAAGTCCACCGCCCAGGGCGCCGTGCACGTGGTCAAGGACGACACGAAGTCGGCTGCGCAGGACGTCAAGGACCAGGCACAGCAGTCCCGCCAGCAGGTCACCTACTGATCCGTCCCCACCCCGACAGCCCGCGGCCACCCCGCTGCCCGCGGGCTGTTCCCTGCAAGGGGGCGGAGGCGGGAGGTGGGGTGGGCGGCTTGGCGGATTCGGGTGTTGCCATAGCGGGCTCCGCCCAGCAGGAAACGCCGGCCCACCGCCAGCCAACCGCACGCGCCGCGTTCCAGTAGCCACAGCGGGGCCGACAGCGCGGTTGTCGGCGGGAAGACCGTGCTGCCGCCAGCGCGACGGCGGCCCAACTCGGCCAGGGCGACGGTGCCGGCCGCCGCACCGAGCAGTAGTCCGGGTCGACGGGCCGCGACGGCCGCCGCCAGCGCCGGCAGGACCGCGAGCACGGTCAGCAGGCGGGCCGGCTGGGCCAGATCGTCGTACGCCTGGCGGACTCGTTGGCCGCGGAAGTGCGCGGCGTCCGGCGGCAGCCGGCGTACGTACAGCCAGGCCGGTGCGGCCTCGGTGCCGCCGTACGCCCGCACGGTGCGGATCAGCTCCAGGTTCTCGAAGAGCACGTTCGGGTCGTATCCGCCCATGCCGAGGAAGGTGCTGCGGCGAACCGCCAGGGTGCCCGGGTAGTCCGCCCCGAACGCCCGGTTGAGCAGCGTCCGGCCGGTGTCCCACCAGGCGTGCCAGGGCAGCGGGTCGAAGTAGTTCTGCGGTCGCACCAGATCCACCCGGCCCAGCAACCGGTGCACCGCGCGCAGCCCGGCGTCGTCGTACCGGACGTCGTCATCGGCGATCACCACGTGCTCGTGGCCCGCCCCGCGGACGCCGGTGAGCACCCCGATCACCTTGCCGTTCAGCCCGTGCAGGGTGGGGTCGGGCGGCAGGTGCCGGAGGTTCAGTCCGCGCCACGCGGCGGCGTGCCGGGCGAAGAGATCCGGCGGCGAACCGTCGACGACGGTCACCTCGACCCGGTCGCCCAGCCAGCGCAGGTAGTCGGTCAGCTCGGCCCGGCCAACGTCGGTGGTCCGGCGCAGCGGCAGGACGTACGCCATCGGCAGTGCGGGTGGCGGCGTGCCGGCGCGGCCGTCGCTCGACCGCTCTCCGGCCCGCGCGCGGCCGGCCTCGGCGTTGCGGGCCGACGCTGGGTAGCGCTGCGGGTGCGGGCGGTCCATTCCCAGACGTCCGGGTCAGGCGGTGCGGCGGATGTTGGTGAGGGTGAGGCCGGTGGGGGGCAGGACGGGCATCCTGTGCAGATCCAGGGCCAGGTTCTGCGGGGGGACGTCGTAGCGCATGGTGCTGGTCAGGTTGGTGACCGCCCGCTTCATCAGGTCGATGGTGATCCACTCACCGGCGCAGCGGTGCCCGGTCCTGTGGTCGCCGCCGCCCTGTGGGATCAACGCGAACGGGTCCACGCGGCGGCCGGCGAACCGTTCCGGGCGGAACAGCTCGGGCTGTGGCCAGAGCGCCGGGTGGTGGTTGGTGCCGTACAGGTCGAGCAGTACGCGTCGGCCCTGCGGAAAGTGGTGACCCTCCCAGTCGAAGGAGCGCCGGACCCGGGCCGCGGCGGCCGGGAAGAACGGGTAGTAGCGGCGTACCTCCTGGACGAACTGCTCGGTGGCCTCGTCGTCCTCGCGGACCCGCTGCCGCCAGGCCGGGTGGTCGTGCAGGGCGAGCGCGGCGAAGACGATGAACCGGTCCACGGCGACCGTCGGCCGCAGCACGTTCAGCAGTTCGACGGCGGCGATCCGCCGGGGGAGGAGCCTGCCCCGGGCGTCCCGGTGCTCGGCGATCACCTGCAGCGCGCTGCCGGCCGGCGCGGCGACGCTACCGACCCGGGTCCGCTCGATGACGTCGGCGAGCCAGCGTTCGGCCCGGCGACGGGCGAGCCGCCCCCGCCAGTGCCGGGGGCCGACCACCGCCGGGGCTTCGATCATGGCGTGCAGCTCGACGGTACGGCGGTCGACCTGCGACGCGGCCAGCGGCACCCCGGCCCAGGCGCAGACCACCCGGGTGAGCAGCCTGCCCAGCTCGTCGTAGAGCACCACCGGCGCGGCACCCTCCCAGGCGGGGATCCGGGCCTGCCACTCGTCGTCGAAGAGCTGGCCCAACTGCCGGATGGCGGTCGGCGTCATGATCGACATGAGCATCGCCTTGCGGTCCCGGTGCTCCGAGCCGTCCAGCCCCTGCACCCCGCCCCGGCCGGTGAGGGTCCGTTGCACCCGCAGCGGCATCGCGGTGCGCCGCTGGAAGCGCTCGGTGTCGTAGAACAGCTCCGCCGCCGGCCTGCCACGCAGGCAGATGGTCGGGGTCAGCAGGATCCGGGTCTGGAAGACGTCGCTGCCGTACCGGTCGCAACGCTCGCCGATGAACCGGTAGCCGGCGCGGAGGAACGCGAGCGTGCTGTCCGGGCTGCGGTCGGCCGGCATGGTCGCCATCGGGTCTCCTCACCTGCGGGTGGCGGCCGTCCGCCGCTGGCCGGTCTCCTCGGTCGGCTGCGTCTACCCGGGTCAGCGCTCCTGAATCCCGCCGCCCGGATCGCTGCTGGGCCGGCGGTCCGCTCGCCGGGGCCACCGGATCGGCGTCTGCTGGCCCCTCCCACCGGCGCGGAAACCTGGTTGGCTTCTCGGTAGGTGGCCGGCCACAGAGCCGGGCCGGGCGGGTTGCCCGGTGGCGTGGCCGGGCGGCGACCACGGATCACGGGGAGGGTGAATGCGGGACAACAGATCACCGTACTGGCGGCAGCGTCGAGTGGTCGGGGCGCTCGGCATCGGCAGGGGTCGAGACGGCGGAGGGCTGATCCGTCCGCCCGGAAGACCCACCCGGCCGCACCGGTTCTTCACGGTGCACCTGGGCTTCACCGCGCCGGGCGCGGCCGACGCCCGCGAGCTGGCCGTGGCGTACGCCGAGGCGCTGAGCCTGCTCCGCCCGGAGCTGGCGCTCGGCGCGGCGGCCCTGTCACCGGCCGACGCCTGGCAACGCGCCGAACGGCTGTTCTGCGGGGCGGTCGGCCCGGACGGGGAGCGGTGCGTCGACGTGGCCGACCACCCCGGCTTCCATCACGCCCCGGGTCCCGGCGGGCTCGGCTGGGGCGACGGCGACGGTACCGGCGATGGCTGACGGCGTTGCGCCCCGGGTGGGGCACCGCGCCAGCGACGAGTGTCAGTCCAGGTCGAACTCGCCGTCCTGCGCGCCGGCGACGAACGCGTCCCACTCGGCCTGGGTGAAGACCAGCACCGCCCCCTCCGGCTCGGCGGAGTTGCGCATCCCGATCAGGTCATCGACGAAGGCGACCTCGACGGCGCTGTCGGAGGTGTCCCCGTCGGCCCGCTGCCAGACCGCCCGAGAGAGGTCGAAGTCGCCCTTGGGGTGCTGCGCCATGGTTCTTTCCTCCAGTGCCGAGGGTCGTGTGGTGACCGCGTGCGGATCCCCATCGGGCAGGATAAGCGGATGCCGAGCCTGACCCGTGTAGAGGCGACCGCGCGTGGCGCGGCGATTACTGTCGAGTCTTATCAGGTGGACCTCGACCTGACCGGTGGTGGGGAGCTGTTCCGCTCCCGCGTCGAGATCCGGTTCCGGGCGACCCCCGGCACCGCGACCTTCGCCGAGATCAAACCCGCCACACTGCTGGCGGTACGCCTCAACGACCGCGCCGTCGACCCCGCAGCGTTGACCGACAACCGGCTGCCGCTGAGCGACCTTGCCGCGGAGAACACCCTGGTCGTCGAGGCGGAGATGGCGTACTCCAACACGGGGGAGGGGATGCACCGCTTCGTCGACCCGGCCGACGGTGAGACCTACCTCTACGCGGTGACCTTCCTCGACAACGTGCAGCGCATCTTCGCCGCCTTCGACCAGCCCGACCTCAAGGCGTCGTTCACCCTCGCGGTCACCGCCCCGCCAGAGTGGACGGTGGCCAGCAACGCCGAGGTGGCCGCCAATCCCGTGCCCGGTCGTTGGGAGTTCGCCCCGACCGCGCCGCTGGCCACCTACTTCTTCTCGCTGATCGCCGGGCCGTACCACGTGCGGCGGGCCGAGCACGACGGCGTGCCACTGGGCATCTACTGCCGCCGGTCGCTCGCCGAGCACCTGGACGCCGACGCCGACGAGATCTTCACCATCACCCGGCAGTGCCTGGACCGGTTTCACCAGCTCTTCACCGAGCGCTACCCGTTCGGCAAGTACGACCAGGCGTTCGTGCCCGAGTTCAACGCCGGCGCCATGGAAAACCCGGGCATCGTCACCTTCCGCGACGACTACGTGTTCCGCTCGGCGGTCACCGACACCCAGCGCGAGCTGCGGGCCACCACCATCGCGCACGAGATGGCGCACATGTGGTTCGGCGACCTGGTCACCATGCGCTGGTGGGACGACCTATGGCTGAACGAGTCCTTCGCGGAGTACCTGGGCACCCGGGTCACCGCCGAGGCGACCCGTTTCGATCAGGCGTGGACCACCTTCGCCATGCGCCGCAAGGCCTGGGGGTACGCCGCCGACCAGCGCCCCTCCACCCACCCGGTCGCTCCGGAGGAGGTGTCCGACGCCGACGAGGGCCTGCTCAACTTCGACGGCATCTCGTACGCCAAGGGGGCCAGCGTGCTGCGGCAGCTGGTCGCGTGGCTCGGTGACGAGGCGTTCCTCGCCGGGCTGAACGCGCACTTCTCCGCGCACCGCTTCGGCAACGCGACCCTCGCCGACCTGCTGGCCAGTCTCACCACGGCGAGCGGCCGGGACCTCTCCGGCTGGGCCGATGTGTGGTTGCGCCGGCCGCAGGTCAACACGCTGCGCGCCGAGGTCGCCGTCGACGCCGAGGGCCGCTACGCCGAGGTGGCCGTGGTGCAGACCGCGCCCGAGTCGTACCCGGTGCTTCGCCCGCACCGGATCGGCGTGGGCCGCTACTCGGCGGACGGCGCCGTGCGGCGCGACGAGGTGGACCTCGACCCGGCCGCCGACGGCGGCCGGACGGTGCTCGGTGAGCTGACCGGCCAGCCGGCGGCCCGACTCCTGCTGCCCAACGACGGGGACCTCACCTTCGCCAAGGTGCGCCTCGACCCGGCGTCGGCGGACGCCGTGCCGCTGGTGCTGCCGGGGCTCGCCGACCCGTTGGCGCGGGCGGTGCTCTGGGGCGAGGCGCTGGACGCGGCGACCGACGGGGAGCGGCCGGTCAGCGGCCTGGTCGACCTGATGGTCGCCGCGCTGCCCGCCGAGACCGAGGTGATCATCGCGGAGGACGTGCTCACCCTCAGCCGGTCGCTGGTCGATCGCTACCTCGACCCGCTGACCCGGTCCGCGGCGCTGGCCCGGGTCGCCGGGGCGTGTCGGCAGTTGCTCGACGGCGCGTCGGCGGGGGAGTCGTTGCAGCTCGCCGCGGCGCGGGCGTGGATCGCCGCGACCACCGACGCGGACCTGCTCACCGGCTGGCTCGCCGGCCGGGACGTGCCGGCGGGGCTGAAGGTCGACGCCGAGCTGCGCTGGGCGATGCTGCGCCGGCTGGTGGTGCTGGGCGCCGCCGGCGAGGCGGAGATCGTCGCTGAGGCGGCCGCCGACCCCAGCGCCACCGGCGCGGAGCGAGCCGCCCGCTGCCGGGCCGCGCTGCCCGACCCGGCCGCCAAGCAGGCGGCATGGGAGATCATCGTGCGGGACACCGAGCTGTCCAACCGGCTGTTGGAGGCGACGGCCGAGGGGTTCTGGCAACCCGAACAGGCCGAGCTGACCGCCGCGTACGTCGAGCGGTACTTCGCGGACATGCCGGCGGCCGCGCGACGGCGTACCGCGTGGACGGCCGACCGGGTGGCTTCCCTGGCGTTCCCCCGCTACGCCGTGGCGCAGCCGACCCGGGAGGCGGCCGCCGCGCTGCTGGCCCGCGACGACCTGACCCCGGGCCTGCGCCGGGTGGTCACCGACGCCGACGACGACCTGCGCCGTGCGCTGGTCGCCCGGACCGCGATGGCCGCCGCGGCGGCCTGACAGACCGGTCGGGGCGGGGTGGCCCACCGGCCACCCCGCCCGCGGCTCAGCGCAGCGCGGGCTCTGCCGTGACCGGCGCGTCCCAGTCGATGACGTAGCGCTGCTCGTGGGCGACCGTCTTCTCCGGGTCCATGGCGGTGCGCGTCAGCAGGGGCATCAGCAGTGGCATCAGCGTCCGGGCGACCGGCCCCGGCGCCTTGGCGTGGTTGATCCGCGCCGCGCGGGCGGCGACCTTCTCGACCCGCGAGCGGCGGAGCCGCTCGAACGCGGCGAACGCCGACGCCACGTCCGGCAGGTCGCGCAGGCAGCGGGCGAGCTGCACCGCGCTCTCGATGGCCAGCGACGCGCCCTGCCCGGAGCTGTTCGACGGCGCGTGCGCCGCGTCGCCGACCAGCACCATCCGCCCCCGGTGCCAGTGCGGCACGGGCGGCATGATCTGCAGCGAACCGACCACCTGGAGCTCGTCGGCGTTGCTGGTCGCCACCAATTCCCGGCCCGGATCGTCGTCGCCGTAGGTGGTGCGCAGCGTGGCCAGCCATTCCGCCGACGGCACCGCGCGGGCCTCGACCAGGCTCATCGGCCGCTGCTGCGGCAGGTTGGCCCCCCACCGGGTGCCGCCGCCGGGCTCCGGCCAGTAGAGGTAGTAGCCGCGTCGCCCGAACGCGAAGGTCATCGTGCCCGGCTCGACGTCCACCTCGTGCCGGGCCACCGCCTCGAAGCCGAGCAGCCCGGTGAACCGGGGGCCGGGCGCGGCCGGGTCGATGAGACCACGGACCGTCGACCGGATGCCGTCGGCGCCGACCAGAATGTCGGCGGTGGCGGTGCTGCCGTCCTCGAAGCGGGCGGTCACGCCACTGTCCGTCTGCTCGGCGCCGACCAGCCGCTTGCCGTACGCGAAAGCGACGCCCTCGGCGACCGCCCGGTCGTGCAGCACCCGGTGCAGTTCGGCCCGGTGCACCACGCGCAGCGGCGGCACTCCGGCCAGGATGGGCAGGTCGATGCGGCGGCGGCCGACCGCCATGACGCTGCGCTCGATCGGGGTGGCGATTGCCGTCACCGCCTGGTCCGCGCCGACCGTTTGCAGGGCCGCCACGCCGTTGGGCGCGAGCGCGAGCGTGCCGCCGATGCCGCCAACTCCGCTGGCGGTGGCGGGGTACGCCTCGTGGACGGTGGCGGTGATGCCGGCGCGGCGCAGTGCGAGTGCCGTCACCGGGCCGGCGATGCCGCCGCCGATGACGATCGCGGTTCGTACCGTGGTCATGTTCTCTCCCTGGGTGTCGTCGGTCCGTGCGCGGGCGAACCGACCTGGGAGGGAACCCGGTTATCCTCGTGTTTGCCGCTTCGGGCCGGGTGCCTTTCCAGGTGTCGGTTCGAGGTAAGGGCTCCGGCGGGGTGTTGGCGCACCCCGCCGGGGCCGTCTTTCAGTTGGGGGTCTCGGGGCGTCGGGTGCTGGGGTCGGGGGTGCTGGTCCTCTCCGCCAGCTCGGTCAGCTCGGCTGGCACCTCGCCGGTCTCGTGGTAGGCCCGCCAGATGTCCAGCCCGGGGTAGCTGCCCGAGGTCAGCTCGGCGAGCAGTGCCCGTAGCCAGGCCGCCTCGGCGGCGCGCATGGCCAGGTCGTACTCCGTCTCGACCAGGAACAGTCGCGGGATCTCCCGCAGGTGCGCGTCGAGCGCTTCGCGGTCCTGGCGGATCGCGTCGTCCAGCAGGTCGAGCCGCTGCCGCAGCAGGTCGGTGGCCTCGTCGGGATGCAGTGCGGCGAGCACGGACAGGCCGGCGCGGAAGCGGGGATGCTCGGGCATCGGGGTGGAGACCAGCTCGCGGGCCCAGTCGACCAGCTCCGCCCGCCCCGCGTCGGTGATCCGGTAGACGGTGCGTTCCGGGCGCCGGCCTTCGCGGAGGCTCTCCACCTCCTCGATCATGTCGTGTTTGTCCATGTTGCGGATCACCGTGTAGAAGGATCCCCACTTGAACTCCATGTCCTGGTCCTTGCCCCAGGCGCGCAGTGCGGTGGCGATCTCGTACGGGTGCATCGGCCGCTGGACCAGGGCGGACAGCACGGCCAGCGCCAGCAGGTTGCCGACCTTGCGCCGCTTCGGCACGACGTTCTCCCGTTCCTCGTATCCGATTACTCGTAGGCGAGTATATGCCCACGAGTGCCCGGAGCGCGACCCCTGAACCGGGCCGCAACGGCCCGCCCCGGCGTCCGGCCTACGATCACGGGGTGGAGGAAGATATCCGGCGGATTGGGATCATGGGTGGCACCTTCGACCCGATCCACCACGGGCACCTCGTCGCGGCCAGCGAGGTGGCGGACCGGTTCGGCCTGGACGAGGTGGTCTTCGTCCCCACCGGGCAGCCGTGGCAGAAGTCCGACGAGCCGGTCAGCCCCGCCGAGGACCGCTACCTGATGACGGTCATCGCCACCGCCTCCAACCCCCGCTTCCAGGTCAGCCGGGTCGACATCGACCGGAATGGGCCGACCTACACCGTCGACACGCTGCGCGACCTTCAGGCCGAGTACGGCCCCAAGGTGCAGCTGTTCTTCATCACCGGCGCGGACGCGCTGCAACGCATCCTGTCCTGGAAGGATCTGGACGAGATCTTCGAGCTGGCCCACTTCATCGGGGTGACCCGGCCCGGCTTCCGGCTCACCGACAAGCACCTGCCGGCGGACACTGTCAGCCTGGTCCAGGTGCCGGCGATGGCCATCTCGTCGACCGACTGCCGCGCGCGAGTGGCCCGGGGCGAGCCGGTCTGGTACCTGGTGCCCGACGGTGTGGTGCAGTACATCGGCAAGCGCAGCCTCTATCAGCGCTAATCACGCCCGGTATAGGGCGTTTCATGCGCCTAATCGACCAGAACTGACAAGTCGGGGCGTCGCCGGGTATGAGACGCTTGGTGGATCGCACGGTTGATCGAAGGAGAATGGTGACAGTTTCCGAACGCGCTCACGAGCTGGCAATCGCTGCCGCCCAGGCCGCCGCCGACAAGAAGGCGCAGGACATCGCGATCATCGACGTCGGCGACCAGCTCGCCATCACCGACGCGTTCCTGCTCGCCGCCGCCCCCAACGAGCGTCAGGTGCTGGCCATCGTCGACGCCATCGAGGAGCGCCTGCTGGAGCTGCCGGAGAAGGCCAAGCCGATCCGGCGCGAGGGCGAGCGTGGTGGCCGCTGGGTGCTGCTCGACTACGTCGACATCGTGGTGCACGTCCAGCACACCGAGGAGCGCGAGTTCTACGGGCTCGACCGGCTCTGGAAGGACTGCCCCACCATCCCGTTCGTCGACCGCGACCTGGTCGAGGCCGACGCCGGCGGGTCCGCCGCAGCCGAATGACCCGACTGATCGTCTGGCGGCACGGCAACACCGACTGGAACGCTGCCAACCGAGTTCAGGGGCAGACCGACGTACCCCTGAACGAGCTGGGCCGCGACCAGGCCCGCGCCGCCGCCCCGCTGCTCGCGTCGCTGCGACCCGACGCCATCGTGTCCAGCGACCTGAGCCGCGCCGCGGAGACCGCCGCCGCGCTGGCCGCGCTGACCGGGCTGCCGGTCCGCACCGACGCTCGGCTGCGCGAGCGGCACTTCGGCCAGTGGCAGGGCCTGCACCTCACCGAGGTCGCCGAGCGCTTCCCGGCCGAGTACACCCGCTGGCGGGCCGGTGACCCGGCCCCGGGCTCTGACCTGGAACCCCTGCGCGACCTCGGCGAACGGGTCGCCGCCGCGCTGCGGGAGGCGGCCGACGCGGCACCGGGCGGCACCGTGGTGATCGCCACCCACGGTGGCGGCTCCCGGCAGGGCGTCGGTCACCTGCTCGGCTGGGATCCCAGCGTGCTGCGCACCATCGGTTCACTGGCCAACTGCCACTGGACCGAGCTGCGGCACGACGACGTCCGCGGCTGGCAGCTGCGGGCGCACAACGTCGGCCTGGTCACCGCACCGGCCGTCGTCGACGCGGTCTGAGCCGCCGTCCCGTCCCCCCGCCGGCGTGATCCGACCGCCGTCCCCACTGCCCGGGGTGCGCTCGCGCTTCGGCGTTCAGGGCCTCGATCGGCTAGCGTGCCGGGCATGCCCGTCGCGGTCGTCATCGACTCCACCGCCTACCTCCCGCCCGACCTGGTGCAGGCGCACCGGCTGACCGTCGTCCCGTTGACCGTCGTGCTCAACGGCGCGGAAGGGCTGGAGGGGGTGGAGACCCAGCCCGCCGACGCCACCCTGGCGCTGAGCGGACGGCGGGTCACGGCCACCACATCCCGACCGGCACCTGAACAGTTCGCGCAGACGTACCGCCGGCTGCTCGACGCCGGCGCCGACGGAGTCGTCTCGGTGCACCTCTCCGCCACCCTCTCCGGCACGGTCGAGGCGGCCCGGCTGGCCGCCGCCGACCTGGACGGCCGCGTCGCCGTGGTGGACAGCCGCTCGACCGGCATGGGCCTCGGGTTCCCGGCCATCGCGGCCGCCAAGGCCGCCGAGGCCGGCGCCGACCTGGCCGGGGTACGCGACGCTGCGCTCGCCGCCGTCGCCCGGACCACGGTCTGGTTCTACGTCGACACGCTGGAATTCCTCCGCCGGGGCGGCCGGATCAACGCGGCCGAGGCGCTGTTCGGCACCGCCCTGTCGGTCAAGCCGATCATGCACATGCCGGACGGCGCGATCGTGCTGCGGGAAAAGGTACGGACCGCCAGCCGGGGAGTGGCCCGGCTGGTCGACCTGGCCGTCGAGGCGGCCGGGGACGACGAGGTGGACCTCGGGGTGCACCACCTGGCCGCGCCGCAGCGGGCCGAGGCGCTGCTCGCCGCGCTGACCGAGCGGCTGGGTGACCGGCTGCACGACACGTACGTCTCCGAGGCGGGCGCGGTGGTCGCCGCGCACGCCGGTCCGGGGCTGGCCTGCGTGGTCGTCCACCGACGGCCGGCAGGCTGAGCCGGTGCCCACATCGTGCGTGGTGACCGGCGGTGGCCGTGGTGTCGGCCGGGCCGTGGTGGAACGGCTGGTGACGACCGGTGGCACCGTCGTCGTCATGGAGCGCGACGCCGACGCGCTGGACTGGCTGGCCGGGCACCCGGCCGCCGACCGGCTGGTCGCGGTGGTCGGAGACGCCAGCGACGAGCGGGTGGCCGAGCAGGCCGCCGACCAGGCGGAGCGGGCCGCGCCGCTGACCGGCTGGGTGAACAACGCGGCGGTGTTCCGGGACGCCTCGCTGCACTCGGCGTCGGCCGACGTGGTGCTGGACCTGATCGGGCAGAACCTGCGCCCGGCCGTGGTGGGCGCCGCGGTGGCGGTCCGCCGGTTCCTGGCCGCCGGCGCGGGCGGGTCCATCGTGAACATCTCGTCGCACCAGGCCCACCGGCCGGTGTCGGGCGCCCTGCCGTACTCGACGGCGAAGGCGGCCGTGGAGGGGCTCACCCGAGCGCTGGCCGTCGAGTACGGGCGGCACGGCATCCGCGCCAACGCGGTCGCGCTCGGCTCGATCGCCACCGAGCGCCATGCCGACTTTCTGGCCACCCAGGAGCCCACCCAGGCCGAGTGGATCGACGCCGAACTGACCCGGCTGCACCCGGTGGGCCGGATTGGGCGGGTCGACGAGGTGGCGGAGGCGGTCGCGTACCTGCTGTCGCCAGCGGCGAGCTTCATCAACGGGGTGACTTTGCCTGTGGACGGGGGACGGGCCGTGCTCGGCCTCGACCCGGAGGCCCGCTGACAGTCAGCGGCCACGAGCCCAGTCGACGAAGCGGTCAGTGAGGTTGGCCGGCAGGGCGCTCGGGTTGAGCGCGGCGAGGTGGCCGGCTGCTTCCTCCTGAAGGGACGCCAGGTGGACCAGCAGGGCCGGGCGGTCGTTGCGGTACTCGCCGAGGAGACGCAGCTTCGCGGCCGAGCAGGGCCAAGCGATCCCACAGGTCCGGCAGCGCCACGATGGCTTGATCACGGGGTGTTCCGAGCGGCCGGTCATCCGCCGACCCGCACCGGGTCCCGGCGGACTGGCCGGCGACTCTCCGGAGCGAGCGCAGGAGCGATCACCCGCTGCGCACCCTCCGGCATGAAGTACAGGGACCGCCGGGCCAGCGCCATGCCGTCAGGCCCGAGCTGGTAGGCGTCGATCCACAGCCAGCCGTCGTACGTGATCCAGTCCAGGACCCGGATGACCCGGACCGTGATGGGTCGGAAGAACTGCGGGCTTGCCGCACGGGTCAGGAGCAGAACGTCGCTGGGATGAACCTTGCGCGTGGTCACCGCGACCACCGACGGCGATCGGGAACGCGGTTCCCGACCTGGCCCGGCCCACGGAACGGCGGGATGAACGGCCCGATGGGGCCCCGTACGACCGGCCGGGCGGGCGGCGACGCCGGCGGTGGCGTCGGTGGCGGGTTTGCGGGCTTCGGCTGCGGCTTGTTGTTCGGCACGGTCTCCCCTGGGTGCTGGTGGGAGGGGCCGCCCCGTGAGTGCTCGCCCGTGGGGCGGCCCCGCTACGAACGCGTCCGCCGGGTTCGGGTCCCTGCCGGCCGCGCCGTCCACGAAGCACCTTGCCAAGGGTTGCGGGCCGAACACACTGCGTAGCAGTATCTCCTGTGGACGTGCAGAACGTTCCGGGGAGGATTCGGATGAACCACGCAGTCATTGAGGCGATGTCGGCAGCCGGCGAAACAGCGGACAGCCTCGCAGCTCAGATAGGCGTCGACCCGAAGACGGCAGCCAAGTGGGCGAACCCCGGACGTATCCCGCAGACGCGTCACCGATCGACGGTCGCGGGAATTCTCGGCCGCGAAGAGGCGGACCTTTGGCCCGACCTGTTCAAGCGACGAGAGCCAGCATGGTTCCGGCCGTGGACCGACATCGAGCGTGAGGCTCTCGCGTTGCGTTGGTACGAGTCCGCCGTGTTACCCGGTCTCCTTCAGACCGAGGCGTACGCGCGAGCCGTGCTGAGTAGCGGGCAATGGGCTAGCGACGATATTCAAGGGCACGTCGAGACCCGCCTTCGCCGTCAGGCTGCCGTGTTTGATCGGCCTCGTCCGCCGCTCACCGTCTTCGTCGTCGACGAGGCCGCACTACGCCGGGGGAAACCCGACATTATGACCGATCAGATCGATCACCTGATGGCGCTCGCCGAGCGGCCAGCCGTCATGATTCACGTGGTCCCGCTGACGGCTGGTTTCCACCCCGGACAGGCCGGACCCTTCGTCATCGCCAGCACACCGGCAGGTCAGGATGTCGGCTACCTAGATGACCAGGCGTCCGGGCGCATCAGTAATGACGTTGCTCCGTTGTGGGCGGTGTGGGATACCGTGAGGTCGGTCGCGCTACCGCGAGACCTGACCATCGATCTGATGAGAGCGCGAGCATGGTTGACCTGACCGGCGCCCACTGGCGCACCAGCACCCGCAGCAGCTCGAACGGTGGGGCGTGCGTGGAGGTCGCCGACAACCTTCCTGGCGTCGTGCTCGTCCGCGACACGAAGGACCGCGACGGTGGCACGCTGACCTTCGGGCCGGAGGCTTGGCAGAGCTTCGTGAACCTGGCCAAGGGGATCGCCGCCCAAGGCTGATCGACGCAAGGTGGAGCCCCGGTCACCCGTGATGGGTGTGCCGGGGCTTATCTGTCGCAGGTCGCCGCGTCCCACGGCGCCGTCCGTCGCCTAGCGTCGAGTCCGGCGGCATGGAACCGGCCAGGCCGGCATGCCCGTTCTGGCGGTCGTGGGCGTTCGAGGATTGCTTGGTGTAAGCGGCCCGTTCGTAGGCCAGGCGAGTTCGGCGAGGACGCCGTCGGCAGGGTTTCGGCGCATCGTGGGCGGCCAGGGCACGACTGTAATCGAGCAACGTGTAGTGCCGAGTCAGCACGAAGATGCCGTCTCAACCGTCCGAGTCAGACACGTGCACTAGTTGTCGGCTACGAAGACGCCCTGCCCCTGCTGGCCGTAAACCAGGTTCCGCTCGTGCAGCTCTTTGACGGCTCGATAGGCCGTTGAGCGCGCCACCTTGTAGATCTCGCCGATTTCGGAGACTGACGGCAGTTGTTGGCCAGGCAGGTATTCGCCTGAGCGGATCTTCTGCTCGATGTCATCAGCGACGCGACGGTAATGCGGTGGCCTGGTTGGCATGATCGGCTCTCCTGGACTTCAGCGGAGATCATGTTTCCAGCCCGAACCTGATCAAGACAAGGCGACAACCCATCAGTAGAAGCAGTGACTGATCATGCCGCGTTGCTGTGTTAGCCTCGCTGCGCGCCCCAGATGGGCCTACCCCCCGGAGGTTCTGGCTACTTCAGCCACCACGCCGAGATAGACGCGACGTACGCGTCTCTCGTGCGGGATCCGGGGCGTCGGCGCCCTCGGGGCTTTGTCATAGGTGTGGCTGGGTGAACGCTGTGGGCTTCCGGTCGGGTCTTCGGATCGACCGGGAAGACGGTACGCATGACAGTCACGTTCAACCACACCATCATCGCCACCAAGGACAAGCACGCGTCGGCCGCGTTCTATCGGGGGTTGTTCGAGCTGCCCGAGGCACCCTCTTGGGGGCCGTTCGTGAACGTCCTGCTGGACGAGGGCGTGCTGCTCCAGTTCGCCGAGCCGCCGGTGGACATCCAGATGCAGCATTACGCGTTCCTTGTCGACGACGACCTGTTCCCGCGGTGCCTGGCGTTTGTCGAGGAGCGAGGCATCACGTACTGGGCCGATCCGCAGATGAAACGGCCGGGGGAGACCAACACCGAGCACGGCGGGCGCGGCTTCTACTTCATGGACCCGGCGGGGCACGCTATCGAGATCATCACGCGGCCCTACCTGTAGCACGTTCATGCATGATCAGGGCGTTGTCCACACTGGCGTTACTTGTCCACAGGGCGAGGCCAGGCCGCGCCGCCGCGCCGTCCGTCGCCATAGCGTCGCGTCGTGTCGCACGACGAGGAGACAGAGGTACGCCAGCGTCTGCGCCGGCTGACGGCCCCGCCGGTCGGCGCGTTGCCG
Source organism: Micromonospora sp. NBC_00858 (assembly GCF_045207365.1). Lineage (NCBI taxonomy): Bacteria > Bacillati > Actinomycetota > Actinomycetes > Micromonosporales > Micromonosporaceae > Micromonospora > Micromonospora sp. NBC_00858. Next base: position 60,175 of record NZ_CP108828.1, read on the forward strand.
CCCCGGGCCGGGGTGCCGCTGGTGGAGCCGGACGCGGGCGGGCTGCCGGGGCCGGACGGCCTCGCAGCCGGGCCGGGTTCGCGGCTGCCCGGTCCCGGGGCGTTCGACCCGGGGCGGCGCGGCGTGCGGGCGCTGGCGGTCGTGGCCGCGGTGGTCGTGCTCGGTGCCGCCGGTTGGGCCTGGCGGTCCCGGCCGCAGCAGGAGCTGGTCGCGCCGCTGGCCAGCGAGGCCGCTCCGGCCACCTCGGCGGGTGACCCCAGCGCCTCCGGCTCGGGCGAGCTGGTGGTGGCGGTCGCCGGCAAGGTCCGTCGACCCGGGCTGGTGCGGTTGCCGGCCGGATCCCGCCTCGCCGACGCGGTGCAGGCGGCCGGCGGCGCGCTGCCCGGTGTCGACGTGGCGCTGCTCAATCCCGCCCGCAAGGTCACCGACGGGGAGCTGATCGTGGTGGGGGTGACGCCACCGCCGGTGCCGGGCGATGCGGCCGGCCCGGCGGCGGGTGGGGCGGCACCCGCCGCCGGGCCGCTGAACCTCAACACCGCCACACTGGCGCAGCTCGACGCGTTGCCCGGAGTCGGGCCGGTGCTCGCCCAGCGGATCCTCACGCACCGGGATCAGCACGGCGGGTTCAAGTCCGTCGGCGACCTGCGCCAGGTCGACGGGATCGGCGACGCCCGCTACGAGCAGCTCAAGGATCTGGTGACGGTGTGAGGGGCCAGCCCGTCGCCGATGACCCGCCGCCGGGCGGCTTGAGCGCCGACCAACCCCAGCCCTCGCCGCCGGACCTGCGGCTGGCCGGGCTCGCCGTGGCCGCCTGGCTCAGCGCACTCGCCGGCCTGCACCTCGGCGCCCGGCCGGTCCTGATGCTGGGCGGCACAGCCGCCGGCCTGACGGCGTTGAGCGCCCTGCACCTGCTCGGCCGCCTCGGCCACCCCCGTGCCACCGCCCGCCGGTACGGCTGGATCGCTGTGGCGGTCGGCCTCGGCGTGGTCTGCGGCGCGACAGCCACCGCCGCCCGGCTCGTCGTCCGGGACGCGCAGCCGATCCGCGTCCTGGCCGAGCAGCACGCCCCGGTCACCGCTGACCTGGTCGTCCGGGACGATCCGCGTCCGATCCGGTCCGCCGCGCGGCGGGGCATGTTGCTGGTGCCGACGGAGCTGGTGCGATTCACCGGCCCGGACGGCCGACGGGTCGAAGCATCGGTGCGGTTGCTGATTCTGGCCACCGACCCGGCCTGGCGGGGGTTGCTGCCCGGGCAGCGCCTCACCGCCGAGGGTCGGCTCGGCGTCCCGCGCGGAGGTGACCTCACCGCTGCGGTGCTCAGCACCACCGGCCCGCCCGTGCGGCACGGTGTGCCGTCCTGGGCACAGCGCGCCGCCGGGACGCTGCGCGCCGGCCTGCAACGGGCCTGCGCGCCGCTCCCCGACGAGCCGGGTGGTCTGCTGCCCGGGCTGGTGGTGGGCGACACCAGTCGGCTGCCACCCAGCGTCGAGGAAGACTTCCAGGCCACCGGCATGACGCATTTGAACGCCGTCTCCGGTTCCAACGTGGCGATCGTCGTGGGCGCGGTGCTGCTGCTGGCCCGGTGGGCGCGGGCCGGCCCGTGGCTCGCCGCCGGGCTCTGCGGGGTGGCGCTGGTGGGTTTCGTCATCCTGGTGCGCCCGTCGCCGAGTGTCGTGCGGGCCGCCACGATGGGCGCGATCGGGCTCGCCGCGCTGGCGGCAGGCCGGCCCCGGGCCGCGCTGCCCGCGTTGGCCGCCGCCGTCACCGTGCTGGTGCTGGCCGACCCGGAGTTGGCCGGCGACGCCGGGTTCGCGCTCTCCGTGCTGGCCACCGGTGGCCTGCTGCTGCTCGCCCCGCGCTGGCGAGACGGGCTGCGCCGACGGGGCGTCCCGACCGGGCTGGCCGAGGCACTGGCCGTGCCGGCGGCCGCGCAACTGGCCTGCGGGCCGGTCGTCGCCGGCATCTCGGGCACGGTCAGCCTGGTGGCGGTGCCGGCCAACCTGCTGGCGGTGCCTGCCATCGCGCCGGCCACCGTGCTGGGCGTGCTGGCGGCCACCGTGTCGCCGCTCTGGCCGGCCGGCGCCGAGTTTGCCGCCTGGCTGGCGAGCTGGCCGGCCTGGTGGCTGGTGGTCATCGCCAAGCAGGGCGCCCGACTGCCGGCCGGCACCCTGCCGTGGCCGGGCGGGGTGTGGGGCGCCCTGCTGCTGGCCGGGCTGACCGTGGCGCTGCTGATCGCGGTGCGCCGGCCGCTGGTGCGCCGGCTGGTGGCGGTGGTCGGCGTGGCCGCGCTGCTGGGCGCCCTCCCGGTCCGACTGGTGGCCTCCGGGTGGCCGCCGTCCGGCTGGGTGGTGGTGGCCTGCGCGGTCGGTCAGGGCGACGCCCTGGTGCTGCCGGTCGCCCCGGGCCGGGCGGTGGTGGTGGACGCCGGTCCGGAGCCGTCGGCGGTGGACGGCTGCCTGCGCCGGCTCGGCGTCCGGGAGGTGCCGCTGCTGGTGGTCAGCCACTTCCACGCCGACCACGTGGGCGGGGTGGCCGGGGTCTTCCGGGGGCGCCGGGTGGCCGCCGTGTTGACGCCACAGTCGACGGATCCGGAGAACGGGCGGGAGTTGGTACGTGCGGCGGCGACCGCCGGGCGGGCCGCGGTGCTGACCACCGTCGCCGGTGCCCGCCATCCGGTCGGCGGAGTCGACCTGCTCGTGCTCGGCCCGCCCTACCCGCTGGCCGGAACGAGGTCCGACCCGAACAACAACTCGCTTATGTTGCGGGCCACGGTGGCCGGGGTTCGGATCCTGCTGCCCGGCGACGCCGAGACCGAGGAGCAGCACGCGATCCTGGCGCGGGCAGGGCCGGGGCAGTTGCGGGCTGAGGTGTTGAAGGTGGCCCACCACGGCTCGGCGTACCAGGATCCGGGGTTTCTCGACGCCGTCCGGCCGGCCGTCGCCCTGGTGCCGGTGGGCACCGGCAACACCTACGGGCACCCGAATCCGGGGCTGCTCGCCCGGCTGAGCAGGGGCGGTGCCCGGGTGTTGCGGACCGACACCGACGGGGACCTGGCGGCGATCCGGGCGGGCGATGGCCTGGCCGTGGTCCGCCGGGGCGTGCCGGCGGGTCAGCGCCCCTGACGGCCGGGCGCCGGTCAGCCGGTGAGGAGGTTGACCAGGATGCCTGCGGGGATCGACGCGGCAACCCCGGCCAGGAACCACCAGATCTGGGACTGCTGGCCCCTGCGGGTGGTCTCCACGATCGTCGTGATGCCCCTCAGCATCTCGTCAGGTGTCGGCGAGTGAGCCGCCATCGTGGCCCGCGTGGAAAGGTTCGACGCGGGCGCCTCCGGTCGCCGGACCCGGCTGGTCGCCGAGTGGGAGTCGCGTGCCTGCGACGCACGGAATCGGGGGCCTGCCTCGCCCGGCCGTGCGGCCGGCCGTTCTGACGGTCTCCCCCATGGTGCCGGCCCGGTCTGGTGCGGATACGACGGCGGCGCATCGGTGGTTGGTGGGAACCATGGCTCAGGCAGGTCGTCCAGCGGAGGTGGGGGCGGCGGTGCGGTGGTGCCGCGCCACGGAGCGCTCCCCACCCGGATATCTCCGTCGCCCGGCCGGGTCTCGCTCGTCCCCTGGTCGTGCTCGCCAACATGGCCGGGGCGCTGGCCGATCGGAGGGACGTCCTCCAACCTTCTCGCTTCGACGATGTTCGCGCTGCGTCCGGGTTCGACGACGTTCGCACGGCGTCCGACCCTGGTGAGGAGTACAGCCGTCGACAGCAGGAGGAGGTCGAGCGCGACCGCGACGACAGACCACGGCGTCGGAACGAAGTAGCCCGCCGTGCCGACTGCGATGGCCGCCGCGATCGAGAGCCGGGATGCGTTTCTCACCCGGGTAATCGAAGCACTTCAGTGCATCGGACGCTACGCACGACATGGCCTCGACATCAGCGCTCGCTGGTGCTGTTGCCGTTCACGTCTGCCGTCTTATGCATTAGATAATGAAATGCGATAAATGTCGGGATTTGCACTGAGTGCGGGCTACGCCGACTGAGCGGCGAATGACCAGGCACGATCCCACCGTGGGCCGTGCGAATATGGGCGGCGTGACCCCCGCCAGCCTCGCCCCCATTCTGCTCGTCCTCGGCGATGAGGAACTGCTCGCCACGCGCGCCGTGACCGAAGCGATCGCGAGGGTCCGCAGCGTCGACCCCGAGGTGGACGTCCGCGAGTACCAGGCGAGCGCGCTCACCGTCGGCGAGATCGCCGAGATGCTCAGCCCGTCGCTGTTCGGCGGGCGGCGGCTGCTCATCCTGCGCTCCGGCCAGGATGCCCGCAAGGACCTGGTCACCGCGCTGCTCGCGTACGCGAAGAACCCCGACCCGGAGGTTCAGCTGCTGGTGCTGCATCTGGGCGCTGCCAAGGGCAAGGCATTCGCCGACGGGCTGCGGGCGGCGGGCGCGACGGTGGTCCCGGCGGCGAAGCTCAAGGGGCACCGCGAGCGGGTGGCCTTCGTCCGCGACGAGATTCGTCGGGCCGGTGGCAAATGCACCGACGACGCCGCCGAGGCGCTGATCGCGGCGGTCGGCAACGACCTGCGCGAGCTGGCCGCCGCCTGCTCCCAACTGATCGCCGACACCGACGGGCGGATCAGCGCCGACACCGTCTCCCGCTACTACCGGGGTCGGGTCGAGGTGACCGGCTTCACGGTGGCGGACGCCACCATGGTCGGCGACGTGCCGGCGGCTTTGGAGGCGCTGCGCTGGGCCCTGCACGTTGGGGTCGACCCGGTGCCCATCGCCGACGCCCTGGCCGACGGGGTGCGCACGGTGGCCCGGGTCGCGTCGGCCGGGCGGGGCAACCCGTACCAGCTCGCCAGCAGCCTCGGCATGCCGGCCTGGAAGATCGAGCGGGCGCAGCGACAGGGGCGCGGCTGGACGCCTGAGGGCCTGGTCCGGGCCATGCAGGTCGCCGCCGAGTGCAACGCGGCCGTCAAGGGCGGCTCGGACGACCGGGCGTACGCCCTGGAGCGTGCCGTCTTTTCGGTCGCGGCAGCCCGGCAGGGCAGCGGCCGGTGACCGGGCCGAACCGTACGGCGTGGGCCACCATCCCCGCCGATGAGGAGCGTTACCGGCCGCTCTACGCCCGGCTCCTCAACCTGCGGTTCGTCAACCCCGGCGGGGTGCTCTGCTTTCTCTTCTTCGAGGGCACCATCGCGCTGGCCGCACTGCTCGCCCTCGCCGAGCTGGTCACCTGGTGGTCCGTGCTGGTGCTGCCGGCCGTGGTGGCGGTGATGGTCAAACTCAACGACATGGTGGCCGCGATCGTGGTCCGCTCCGCCGCGCTCGTGCCCGAGCAGGAACGGGATCGCTTCCGCCGCCAGATGGAGCCGGTTGTCGGCCGGGCCCGGGTGGAGTGGATCTCGCACAGCGTCACCGGCGTGGTGATCGACGCCGATCCGGCGCGGCCTGTTCGCCCGGACCGGGCGGACCGACCGACGCCAGCGACCGAGGCTGGACACACGGAAGCCCCGGACCGGAGTCCGGGGCTTTCCGAATAGGTCTGACGGTGAGTCGTCAGGCGGAGAGAGCCACCACGCGCTTGGCGATCGCGGACTTGCGGTTCGCGGCCTGGTTGGAGTGGATCACGCCCTTGCTGACGGCCTTGTCCAGCTTGCGCGAGGCGTCCTGCATCAGCGCGGTGGCCTTCTCGACGTCACCGGCCTCAGCAGCCTCGTTGAACTTCCGGACGGCGGTCTTCAGCGACGACTTGACCGACTTGTTGCGCAGCCGGGCCTTCTCGTTCTGCCGGTTGCGCTTGATCTGGGACTTGATGTTCGCCACGCGACAGCCTCGTCTTGATAGCTCGGGTTGGTCAGCTTATGCGCGGGATGACGAACATGCGTCATCGCTGCGCGAAGAGCCAGGTTACCAGGTCGCCCGGGACGAGCCAAAACGGCCGGCCACCGCGCGGCCGAACGCGTCGATCACCCGGCCCATCGAGGACAAGTTTACGCCCCGGCCGGTCACCGCCAGCCCTGGCGGTGGGCGAGCCAGTCGAGTGCCTGCTCGCCACTCCACCGCTGGTGCGCGGGCAGATGCGGCGAGGCCGTCACCGGCGCTGCCGCGGCGCCGGTGAGGTAGTAGCCGGCCAATGCGGCCAGGGTGGCGTCCAGCGCGTCCGGGGGTGCGCCCGCGGTCACCGGGTGCGCGGCGAAGAGGCGGTCCGCGTCCAGGCCGCCGGCGTACGCGGTGATCAGCAGGCCGGCCAGATCGAACCAGGCCGGCCCGTGGCAGACCCAGGTCCAGTCGCAGAACCAGGCCCGGCCGTCCGTACCTATGAGCACGTTGTCCACCCGCAGGTCGCCGTGGATCAGGCCGGTCACACCGGCGGCGTACCGGGGGAGGCGGGACTCCAGCGCCACCAGCTCGGGCAGCCGGTCCCGCAGGGGCGGCGGCAGCACCGGCGACGGCTCCCGACCGGCCGCGACCTCCTCCCACCAGAGGATGTCCGACCGGGCCAGGTCGGCCAGGTGCGGCAGGCCGAGCGCGGTCAGCTCGACCGGCGGGTCGGACAGCGCGGCGGCGACCTCGGCGTACCCGGTGAGCGTGGCGTCCAGCTCGGCCGGCACCCAGGGCAGCTGCGGCGTGTGGCCGTCGACGGCGTCGGTGCACAGCACGAACCAGCCGGCCTCGGACAGCGTCCACCGGGGGCGGGGCGCCGGCAGGCCGGCCGGCAGCCGGTCGAGGATCGCGGCCTCCCGGGCGTACCAGTCGACCAGGTGCGGTTGCTCGGCGGCGGGTGCGGCCTTGACGAAGACCCGGCCGCCATCGGCGGTGCCGAGCACGGCGGCGAAGCCCCGGGTGAAGCCCGCGCCGGCGACCCGGGCGGTGACCACCGGCGCGCCGAGCCGGTCGGCGATCGCGTCCCGCAGCGCCGCCGGCAACGACGGCCACGACGGGCGCAGCGCACTCGCGTGGTACGGGACCGGAGGCAACGGCGTGGGGGACGACACCCCACCATGCTGCCCCGGGGTACGTGCGCGGCGTGCGGCGACACTGCGAGACTGCCAAGCCATGAGGACCGAGGACTTCTGGCAGCTGATCGACCAGGCCCGTGCCGGCGGTGGGGGAGAACCGGGTCCGGTCGCCGCGCGGGCTGTCGCGCTGCTCGCCGAGCGTGACCCGGAGGACATCGTCGGATACGCCCGGCACCAGACGCGGGTGCTGGCCGCCTCGCACAAGGCGGATCTCTGGGGAGCGGCGTACCTGATCAACGGGGGTGCCTCGGCGGACGGCTTCGAGCACTTCCGGGGCTGGCTGATGACCCAGGGCCGGGCGGTCTTCGCCCGCGCGGTCACCGACCCGGACTCGCTGGCCGAGCTGCCCCAGGTGCGGGCCGCCTCGCTCAGCGGCGAGGAGTTCTCCGCCGAGCACATGTTGGCGGTGCCCTGGGACGCGTACCGCAAGGCCACCGCGGCGGAACTGCCGGCGGACCGGGAGCCGGTGCGCGCGCCGGACCTCAACGACTTCTGGGACTTCGACGACGAGGAGGAGGCCCGCCGCCGGCTGCCCCGGCTGGCCGCGCTCTTCGTTGAGCCACCGATGGAGTGAGGTGTTGGGCGGTTCGGCGCCCAGTGCCGGGGTCGCGGGGTAGGGAGGATCGCCCGCGCAGCGGACGCACCCCGGCGGCGTGGGAGCATAGAGGGGGTCGGCGGCGCGCCGGCCTGCTCACGTCAGCCGACCAGAACGGACCGCTGTGCCACCGAAGCTCGATCCCGGCGCGAACGCTCCTGGTGCCACCGACCCCGGTCGCATCCGGAACTTCGGCATCATCGCCCACATCGATCACGGGAAGTCGACCCTGGCCGACCGGATGTTGCAGCTCACCGGTGTGGTCGACCCCCGGCAGATGCGCGCCCAGTATCTGGACCGGATGGACATCGAGCGCGAGCGCGGCATCACCATCAAGAGTCAGGCCGTCCGGATGCCGTGGACCATCCGCGAGGGCGAGCGGACCGGCGAGCACGCGGTGCTCAACATGATCGACACCCCGGGGCACGTCGACTTCACCTACGAGGTGTCCCGGTCGTTGGCCGCCTGCGAGGGGGCCGTGCTGCTGGTCGACGCCGCGCAGGGCATCGAGGCGCAGACCCTGGCCAACCTCTACCTGGCCCTTGAGAACGACCTGCGCATCATTCCGGTGCTCAACAAGATCGACCTGCCGGCCGCCCAGCCGGAGAAGTACGCCGAGGAGTTGGCGCACCTGATCGGCGGCGACCCTGCCGACTGCATCCGGGTCTCTGGCAAGACCGGCGAGGGGGTTCCGTACCTGCTCGACGAGATTGTCCGGCAGTTCATCCCGCCGGTCGGTGACGCCGAGGCGCCCGCCCGGGCGATGATCTTCGACTCGGTGTACGACGTCTACCGCGGCGTGGTCACCTACGTGCGGGTCATCGACGGCCGGATCAGCGCCCGGGACCGGATCAAGATGATGTCCACCGGGGCGGTACACGAACTGCTGGAGATCGGCGTCATCTCGCCGGAGATGGTGAAGGCCGAGGCGCTCGGTGTCGGCGAGGTCGGTTACCTGATCACCGGCGTGAAGGACGTCCGGCAGTCCCGGGTCGGTGACACGGTCACCATCAACAGCCGGCCGGCGTCCGAGGCGCTGGGTGGCTACAAGGACCCGAAGCCGATGGTCTACTCCGGCCTCTATCCGATCGACGGGTCCGACTACCCCAACCTGCGTGAGGCGCTGGACAAGCTCAAGCTCAACGACGCCGCGCTGGACTACGAGCCGGAGACCTCCGGGGCGCTCGGCTTCGGCTTCCGCTGTGGCTTCCTCGGCCTGCTCCACCTGGAGATCATCCGGGAGCGGCTGGAGCGCGAGTACAACCTCGACCTGATCTCCACCGCGCCGAACGTGGTCTACCGGGCGATCACGGACGACGGCGAGGAAATCGTCGTCACCAACCCCAGCGAGTACCCGACCGGCAAGATCGCCGAGGTGTACGAGCCGGTGGTCCGGGCCACCGTGCTGACGCCCAACGACTACGTGGGCGCGGTGATGGAGCTGTGCCAGGGCCGGCGCGGCAGCCTGCTCGGCATGGACTACCTCTCCGCCGACCGGGTCGAGCTGCGCTACACGCTGCCCCTCGCGGAGATCATCTACGACTTCTTCGACCAGTTGAAGAGCCGGACCAAGGGCTACGCCTCGCTGGACTACGAGCCCTCCACCGAGCAGGCGTCGGACCTGGTGAAGGTGGACATCCTGCTGCACGGCGAGCCGGTGGACGCGTTCAGCGCCATCGTGCACAAGGACAAGGCGTACAACTACGGCGTCACCATCGCCGCCAAGCTGCGCACCCTGATCCCGCGCCAGCAGTTCGAGGTGCCGATCCAGGCGGCCATCGGCAGCCGGGTCATCGCCCGGGAGACCATCCGGGCGATCCGCAAGGACGTGCTCGCCAAGTGCTACGGCGGTGACATCAGCCGTAAGCGCAAGCTGCTGGAGAAGCAGAAGGAAGGCAAGAAGCGGATGAAGATGGTGGGCCGGGTCGAGGTGCCGCAGGAGGCCTTCATCGCCGCCCTCTCCTCCGACTCCGGCGACGGCAAGGCCGCCGGCAAGAAGTGACCCCGACGCTGGTCCGCCGGCGCTGACTCACGAGAACCGCCGGTACGCCGGCGCTGACTGACGAGAACGGCCGGTGCCCCGGCCGGGCCGGTCGCCACGATCAGGCGTACGGCCGGGGGCGCCGGCCGTCGCCGTGTCCGGATCCCGGTGGCCCGCTGCCTGCCGCCCGTCGTGGGCAGAGCGCCAGCACGGCCTGGCGGCTGGCGGCAGGGCTTGCTCGCGACAGGGCGCGCTGGCGACAGACGGCTGACGGCTGGCGGCTGGTGAAGAAAATTTTCTCCGCCTCGCCGTGCGGTGGGCGACCCGACGAGATGGCCTTCTACCTGGTTGGACGCGCTCCCGTGCCAATCGACGCACCCGTCCGGCATTGACGTGTGCCGCTCTCCGTTGCGAGTGAGTCGGTTTGGATTTCAGGTGGGTCGGGAACTTAGCGGTCACGACAGGAAGCACACATTGTGTGTCAGACATTCTTTGAAGGAGGGCGATCGTGGAGCTCACCGTGTGGGGCATCATCACTGCGCTTGTTGTTGGTCTCATCATCGGGGCCCTGGGCCGCCTGGTCGTCCCGGGCCGGCAGAACATGCCCATGTGGCTGCACATGCTGATCGGCGTCGGCGCGGCCCTGCTGGGCACGGTACTGGCGCGGGCCATCGGCATCGCGACGGAGACCAGCGGGATCGACTGGGGCGAGCTGCTGGTGCAGGTCGTCGTGGCGGCCATCGCGGTCGCGCTGGTGGCAGGTGTGGGTAGCCGCCGCAGCGTCACCCGATAACACCCCCCAACATCACCTCGTACCACCGCAGCACTTCCGATGGGCGCCCGGCCAACAGGCCGGGCGCCCATCGGCGTTCACCGGGCCGCCCGGGGTGACCGCGTCGCGCGATGGCCTCAAGATCCGCGCACTTTCGCCGAAAGTGCTGTCTCAACCCGTTGGGAGGCAGCACTTTCGGCGATGTTGCGCGGATCTTGCTGCATCTCCCGAGAGGCCGGTTGCCGCGGGAGAGCGGTCGCCGGTGGAACACGTCCGTGTATGCCTGATCGTGATCCTCTGGTGGACAAAGTCGGTTTGGAATTTCGGTGGATCGGGCACTTAGCGGTCACGACAGGAAGCGCACGTTGTGCGTCAGACATTCTTTGAAGGAGGGCGACCGTGGAGCTCACCGTGTGGGGCATCATCACTGCCATCGTTGTTGGTCTCATCGTCGGCGCGCTGGGCCGCCTGGTCGTCCCAGGCCGGCAGAACATGCCGATCTGGCTGCACCTGCTGATCGGCGTCGGCGCGGCCCTGCTGGGCACGGTGCTGGCGCGGGCCATCGGCATCGCGACCGAGACCAGCGGGATCGACTGGGCCGAGCTGCTGGTGCAGGTCGTGGTGGCCGCGATCGCGGTCGCGTTGGTGGCTGGCGTGGGTCGCCGCCGCAGCGTCACCCGATAACGACCTGGCATCACCTACGACCACCGCACTACTGAAAGAAGCGCCCGGCCATCGGCCGGGCGCTTCTTCGTGCTGAAGTGCCCGACTTCGGCCTGATGCCACGGTCCCTTTCGCCGATCCGCTGCGGTACGGTCGCCTCGCTCCGTCGATGCGCCCACTGTCGTAAAGGAATTCTTCGTACTAGGGTGCGGCGTGGAAGGTTAGTTCCAGGCGGCGCGAGGGGAGAAGTGGCGTGAACAGGTGGAAGCGGCTGGCCCCGGTCACTGCCGTAGTGGCCTCGGCCGCGATGGTGCTGACCGGCTGCGGCGGGGGCTCCGATGACGACGCGGCCGACAACAGCAAGCTCACGGTCTGGATGATGGGCGAGGGCGGCGACGCGCAGAACGCCTTCCTCGACGGAGTCGAGACCGAGTTCCGGCAGAAGCACCCCGACACCGACGTGGTGGTGCAGTACCTCCCGTGGCTCGAGGCGCCCAAGAAGTTCCAGGCCGCGCTCGCCGGCGGTGAGGGACCGGACATCACCGAGCTGGGCAACACTGAGACCCAGGGCTGGGCGGCCCAGGAGGCACTCGCCGACGTGAGCGGGCGGATGGGTGGCTGGACCGACGGCAAGGACCTGCTGCCCGACCTCGTCCGCAACGCGCAGCTCGACGGCAAGCAGTACGGCGTGCCCTGGTACGCCGGCGTCCGGGCCATCTACTACCGCACCGACTGGTTCGCCGAGGCGGGCGTGCAGCCGCCGAAGACCTGGGACGAGCTGGTCAGCGCGGCCAAGGCCGTGCAGGCCAAGAAGCCGGGCACCTACGGCATCGCGTTGCCGGGCAACTCCGAGCTGCCGTTCTACTCCTTCCTCTGGGGGGCCGGCGGTGAGATCGCCAGCAACCAGGGCGGCACCTGGAAGTCCGGCTACACCACCCCCGAGGCGCAGCGGGCGGTCAAGTTCTGGACCGACCTGGTGACCGTGCACAAGGTGGCTCCGCCGGCGGCGGCAGGCTGGAACGAGATCGACGCCCGCACCCAGTTCGCCACCGGCAAGGCCGCGATGGCGTTCGCCGGTAGCTGGCAGCAGGGTGCCATCAAGAAGGACAACCCCGAGATCGAGAAGGTCTGGGGTACGTTCCCGATCCCCGGCCCCGACGGCAAGGCGGCACCCGCTTTCGCCGGTGGGTCGGACCTGGCGATCTGGAAGGACAGTGAGCGCCAGGACCTGGCCTGGGACTACCTGACCGTGCTGCTGAACAAGAAGAACTCGCAGAGCTTCGCGAGCAGCCTCGGCTTCTTCCCGGTCTACCAGGACCTGGTCGCCGGCGACACGTACGCCAACGACAAGATCATGGCGGCGTTCGCCACCACCATGCAGAACACCAAGCTCACGCCGCTCACCCCGAAGTGGGTGGAGGTCAGCCGGACGAAGACGGTGACCCAGGCGATGAACAGCTCGGTCATGAAGGGTCAGAAGACGGTCGAGAAGGCTACCGCCGATGCGGCCGGTGAGATGGAAAGCATCCTCAACGCCAAGTGACCACGCTGACCGAGGCGCCGGAGGCCGCTGCCGCGCGGGAGACCCCCGCGCGGCGGCGCCGCCCGGTGGACCGCCTGCCCTACCTGCTGCTCCTGCCCGCGCTGGTGATCATCGGTGTGCTGCTGCTCTGGCCGCTCGGCCAGGTGGTGACGATGTCCTTCTACCGGCTGAACAGCGTCCGGCAACTGCGCGGCGACCGGGAGTGGCCATGGGTGGGGCTGGGCAACTACACCGAGATCCTCTCGGATCCGTTCTTCCTGACCGTGCTGCGCAACACGGTCCTGTTCGCCGCGGCCAACGTGCTGCTCACGATGGTTCTCGGCACCCTGGTCGGGCTGCTGCTCAACCGGCTCGGCCGCAAGATGGCCACCTTCGTGGCCAGCTGCGTGATGCTTGCCTGGGCCACCCCGGCGCTGACCGGCACGATCGTCTGGAAGTGGATCTTCGACGACACGAGCGGCCTGGTCACCTGGCTGTTCAACGCGCTGCCGGACGGCCTCTCCAACGGCCTGTTCGGCCGCAGTGACTGGACCGGCTACGGCTGGTTCAACTCGCCACTGCTCTTCTTCGCCATCCTCACCCTGGTGGTGGTCTGGCACTCGTTCCCGTTCATCGCGGTGAGCGTGCTCGCCGGCCTGAAGAGCGTGCCGAGCGAGCTGCACGAGGCGGCCCGGGTGGATGGCGCCAGCCCTTGGCGGGTGTTCTGGAAGATCACCTTCCCGCTGCTGCGCCCGGTCTTCGGGATCCTGATCGTGCTCTCCACCATCTGGGACTTCAAGGTCTTCACCCAACAGTTCGTGCTGGCTGGCGGCACCCAGGACCGGCCGACGTTCATGCTCTCCATCTACTCCTACGCGGAGGCGTTCTCGCCGCCGCCGAAGTACGGCCTCGGTGCGGCCATCGCGGTGATCCTCACGCTGATCCTGCTCGTGGTCACCGGCTTCTACGTGCGGATGGTGCTCAAGCAGGAGGACGAGTAGTGAAGAAGGTCGCCCTCAACGCCGCCGGGCTGCTGGTCGCGCTCTTCGCGGCCTTCCCCGTCTACTGGATGATCTCCACCTCGCTGAAGCCGAGCAGCGAGATCTTCTCGGCCACCCCGCAGCCGGTGCCGACCCACCCGACGCTGACGCACTACCGGGAGATCCTGACCGGCAACCTCATCCCCGGCGTGAGCTTCTTCGACTTCTTCCTCAACAGCGCGCTGGTGGCGGTCTCGACGGTGGTGCTCAGTGGCCTGGTCGCGCTGCTCGCCGCGACGGCGGTCGCCCGGTTCCGGTTCAAGCTGCGGACCAGCTTCCTGATCATGCTGCTGGTGGTGCAGATGATCCCGCTGGAGGCGTTGGTCATCCCGCTGTTCCTGATGATCCAGCGGCTCGGGCTCTACAACACCCTGCCCAGCCTGATCCTCACGTACCTCGGCTTCTCGCTGCCGTTCGCGGTCTGGATGCTGCGGGGCTTCGTCGCGGCCGTGCCCAAGGAACTGGAGGAGGCGGCGGCCATCGACGGGGCCACCCGGGCCCAGACCTTCCGCCGGATCCTCTTCCCGCTGGTGGCGCCCGGCCTGGTGGCCACCAGCATCTTCTCCTTCATCACCGCGTGGAACGAGCTGATCTTCGCGCTGACGTTCATCAACGACCAGGGTCGCTACACCCTGCCGGTGGCGATGACTTTCTTCTTCGGCCGGGACGACACCAACTGGGGGCCGGTGATGGCCGCCTCCACCCTGTTCACCCTGCCGGTCATCATCTTCTTCCTGCTGGTGCAACGACGGATGGTCTCCGGCCTGGTCGCCGGCGCCGTCAAGGGCTGACCAGGGCAGGCAGCGTCGGGGCTGACCGACCGCGTGCGGCCCAGGCCGTCTGGGCCGCCACGCCGCGTCGAGTGCGGGTATCGGCGGGCGCGTCGGGCGCAGCGCCGCCACTAGGCTGACCGTCATGACGGGCAGGGTGGCAGCGGTGAACCTCGGCGTGGTGACCGAGGCGGAGTGGGCCGGCGACGCGAGCGGTCGCAGCGGCATCGACAAGCGACCGGTCGACGGGCCGGTGCCGCTGCTCGCCGGTGGCCTGGTCGGCGACTTCATCGCCGAGCGCGCCCACCACGGCGGGCCGGACAAGGCCGTCTACGCGTACGCCGAGGAGGACGCCGCGTGGTGGTCCGCGGAGATCGGCCGCGCCGTCCGGCCCGGCGGCTTCGGCGAGAACCTGACCACCTACGCGGTCGACGTGACCGGGGCGGTGATCGGCGAGCAGTGGGCGATCGGCACGGCGGTGCTCCAGGTGACCATGCCGCGTACCCCCTGCACCACGTTCGCCGGCTTCTGGGGGATGCCCGACCTGATCCGGCGCTTCACCGTGCGTGCCACCCCGGGGGCGTACCTGCGGGTGCTGCGCGAGGGCGAGGTGGGTGCCGGTGACCCGGTCGAGGTCGTGGAGCGGCCGGCGCACGGGGTGACCATCGGCGAGGTGTTCCGGGCGACCAGCCTGGAGCCGGAGTTGCTGCCCCGGCTGCTCGACGCGGAGGACCTGCCGGTGGCGATCAGGGAGAAGGCCCGCCGCCGCCTCGCCAGCCGCGCCTGACCGACCACCGACCGCGCCTGACACTTGGCTGTCCTCGGGGCGCTACACCCTTGCTCCGTCCGACCGCGCACGTCCCGAAGCGGCGCTCGTCAGGACGTCGCGGCCGACTGCCCGCTGCGGGTGCCCTGCCTCGTGTCGTGCCCGGGGCGGGGGGTCAGCACCTGGGGGCCGGCCTTGGTGATCGCGACGGTGTGCTCGGAGTGGGCCGTGCGCGAGCCGTCCGCGGACCGGATCGTCCACCCGTCCTTGTCATATTTGATCTTGTCGGTGCTGTGGCAGAACCACGGCTCGATCGCGATCGTCAGGCCGGGCTTGAGCTTCATGCCCCGGCCGGGGCGGCCGTCGTTGGCCACGTGTGGGGCCTCGTGCATGGTGCGGCCGATGCCGTGCCCGCCGAATTCGGCGTTGACCTGGTAGCCGTAGCGGCGGGCGACCTCGCCGATGGCGGCGGAGATGTCGCCGAGCTGATTGCCCAGCCGTGCGGCGTCGATCCCGGCCTCCAGCGCGGCCTCGGTGGCCTCGATCAGCTTCAGGTCATCCGGGGAGGGGGTGCCGATGACGGCGGACAGTGCGGAGTCGGCGACCCAGCCGTCGATCCCGACCGCCATGTCGATGCTCAGCAGGTCACCGTCGCGCAGGGCGTAGTTGTGCGGCAGGCCGTGCAGCACGGCGTCGTTGACCGAGAGGCACAGGACGTTGCGGAACGGGCCGCGACCGAACGACGGTGTGTAGTCCCAGTAGCAGGACTCGGCGCCACGCTCCTTGATCCGGCGACGGGCGTGGTGCTCGAGGTCCATCAGGTTGACCCCGACGGCGGCGACCTCCCGCAGCTCCGCCAGCAGCTCGCCGACGAACTGGCCGGTCACGGCCATCCGTTCGATCTCCTCAGGGGACTTAAGCTCGATCACGATCAACCCTTCCCTCTTCGTGGCGGTATATTTATACCACGCTGGTCGGCGCGCCGGCCGGTGGGCGTTGCCGGTCCGAGAAGGCGGATCTATCCTGCTGACATGGTTCGCCCACCGCTCACACCTGAACAGATCGCAGCGGGGCAACGTCTCGGGGCGGCGCTTCGGGTCGCCCGAGGTGGTCGCAGCCCCGTCGAGGTGGCCTTGGCGGCCGGCATCTCACCGGAGACGCTGCGCAAGATCGAGGTGGGCCGGCTCCCGGCACCCGCGTTCGGCACGGTGGTCTGCCTCAGCGAGGTCCTCGGCGTCGCGCTCAGCGACCTGGCCGAGGTGTGGCTGGCCGACCTGCGCCTCCGCGAAGCGTCCTAACCGCGGGCCGGCCGCGCCGAAGGGCCGGCCGGGCGGCGGATGCGCGAGAGCCCCCGACATCGGCGATGTCAGGGGCTCTCGGCTAACGACTCAGCGAAGCCAGGGGATGTTGCGGTCCAGCAGGCCGCGCTCCTTGAGCTCCTTGCGCAGCGGGATCTCGTCGTCGACGTACCCGTCCCAGTTGATGCCCCAGTAGTTGGCGGTGTGGGTGCCCTCACCGATCAACTGGCGCTGCACCGGCGTGCGGTTGCGGTACCACTCGCCGTTCAGGTCCGGGTGCAGCTCGTCCAGCGGGCGGATCCACCGGTAGGTGTAGCCCACGAAGAGCATCTTGCGGGTGATGGTCGACAGGTTCGTCGACCGGGAGTGCCACTGCCGGCGGTCGAAGATGAAGGCGTCGCCCGGCTTGGCGGTGATCTCCACCGTGCCCTCCGGGTCGGGGTTGTGCACGCTGAGGTCCTTGGGCCGGTCCAGCGAGTTCCACAGGTGGCTGCCCGGGATGACCTTGGTGGCGCCGCGGCCGGTCTCGGAGAGGTCGGAGAGCACGTACGCGACCTTCAGCGAGAACATCGGCCGGGGCAGGTTCGGGTCCATCGTCTCCGGGTCGGAGTTCTGCCGGTACCCGTCCTGGTGCCAACCCCAGTACGGCTTCTCCGGCTCGGCGGCCGGCGGAGTGACGTCCAGGTGGTTGTGGTGGGTGTAGATGTTCCAGCCGGCCAGCCCCCACATGTACGGGAAGGCGATCGGGTGGGTGAGCAGCTCACCGAAGAGCTCGTCGCGCTCCAGGAAGCCCAGCAGGTGCAGGGTGCCGTCCTTCTTGGTGGTGCCCTTTGCCTGCTCCTCCGCGTAGACGCGGTCGACCGCCGCCTCCAGCGCCGCCCGGTGGTCCTCCGTCAGGACGTTGCGCAGCAGGAGGAAGCCCTGCTCGTGAAACTCCTTGCGGTCAGTGTCGCTGATCGGTTCGTAGCCGGTCCGGTCGCCGTAATCGAACACCGCGTCGTACCCCTCCCCATGAGGTGAAACCATTTCTGGCACAGGCCGCCGATCGTAACGCGATCACCTTGGCAGCGGGGAGTGCGCATGACAGGAATGGACCTCAGCCGGACCATGCGCAGCGGAGCCACTCCGTAGAGTCAGATTTTCGCGATAAATAGCGGCGTTTGTTGGCCGTTGTCCGATTGTGCGGTGACTGCCGGTTAAGAGATCCGGGCCGCTCACCCCTCGGCGAACACCTCGGCCACCACCTGACCGGCCGCGCTCTGCTCGCCGGTCACCCGCCCCCAGGTGCCGTCCCGGGCGGTCCACTCCAGGTCGCCGAAGCGGACCCGCTTCACCCCGTGGTCCTGGGCGTGCGAGACCAGCCAGTGCGCGTACCGCCAGCCGTCGCGCTGGTCGCCCGCGGTCACCGCCAGCCCGGTCTGGCCTGCGGTGTCCGTGCCCGACAACCCCCAGTCCAGCACCAGGTTGCGGGTCAGTTGGGCGGCCGCCGCCGCGCCGCGCATCACCGGGGTACGCCCCACCGTGCAGGCGACCGCCCCGGTGACGTCGCCCAGTAGCGCCCGGCTGAGCACCTCGGAGTCGTCGGCCCACTTCTGGTACGCCTCGGGGAACGCCGAGCGCTGCACCCGCTGGGCGGCGTCGGTGACCCGCATCTTCTCCCAGCCGCGCACCTTCTTCAGTGCCGCGTAGAACCGGTTCGCCGCGTAGCGCGGGTCGCGGATCTGTGTCGGGGTGCCCCAGCCCTGGCTCGGACGTTGCTGGAACAGGCCGACCGAGTCACGGTCGCCATCGGCGAGGTTGCGTAGCCCGGACTCCTGGTACGCGGTGGCCAGCGCGACCACCACGGCCCGCTCCGGCATCCCGCGCTGTGCGCCGATCGCCGCGATGGTCGCCGCGTTGGCCATCTGGTCGGCGTCCAGGGCGACCCGGCCGTCGGCTTGGACCGTGCATTTCCGGGTCGCCAGTGGTAGCTGCAGACGGTCCCCGACCTGCCGCACGACGAGCCAGACTGCGATCACGGCGACGAGGATGAGAACCACCCCGCCCGCCACGGCTGCACGAGTTCGCACCCACACCCCCAGATCGACAGTCCGCCAAGCGTACGTCCCCGATGGCGTCGTCCGGGTCGTCCGACCGGTTCACGCCCGAGGGGAGCGGGGAAGGCCAGAGTGACGTTCCCCGCCGTCGGCAGGACAAACCGGCTAATCCGCGGCGGGTACCCAGCTGGCGTCCCGCTTCTCCCGGAACGCGGTGACCCCTTCGCGTCCCTCGTCGCCGAGGAAGTAGCCCGTCGACAGCGCCGACAGCCGGGCCAGTTCGCCGCGCAGCTCGGCGGTGCCCGGCCGGCGCAGCAGGTCCTTCGCGCCGGCCAGCGCGCCGGGCGCGCCGCGCACCAGCGAGTCGCAGTACCGACGTATCGCCGCGTCCAGCCCGTCCGCCGGGACGGCGGCGGTGACCAGGCCGATCTCGGCGGCCCGCCGGCCGTCGAAGGTGTCCCCGGTCAGGTACAGCTCGGCGGCGGCGCGCGGGTGCAGCCGGGGCAGCACGGTCGCCGAGATGACCGCGGGGATCACCCCGATCCGCACCTCGGTGAAGGCGAACGTCGCCTCGTCGGCGCAGACCGCCAGGTCGGCGGCGGCGATCAGGCCCAACCCACCGGCCCGCGCCGGCCCCGCCACCCGGGCCAGCACCGGCTTGGGGCACTCCCAGAGCGCGGCGAGCACCTCGCCCAGCATCCCGGCCGGCACCGTCCCGCTGGCGTACGCCAAGGCGGTCTCCTTCAGGTCCGCACCCGAGCAGAAGACCGGGCCGGTGTGGTCCAGCACGATCACCCGGACCGCCTCGTCGGCGACCGCGTCGGCCAGCCCGCCCAGCAGCTGGGTCATCAGGGCTGTGGAGAGTGCGTTGCGGTTGTGCGGGCTGTCCAGGGTGAGGGTGGTCACCCCGCGGGCCGTGGCGACCCGCACGAGGACGTCGGGAGAGGTCATGCCGGGCACACTAGTGGCCATGCCCGGCGTCCTTCCAGATGGTGAGACCGTCCCCGTCGACGGATCGCTGCCCACCACCGCCACCGCTGCGGTCGGCCAGCGCGGCTTCGGCGTGTACGTGCACGTGCCCTTCTGCGCCAGCCGCTGCGGCTACTGCGACTTCAACACCTACACGGCGAGCGAGCTGGGCGGCGGTGCCAGCCGTGAGGGGTACGCCGACACGGTGCTGGCCGAGCTGGCGCTCGCCGCCCGGGTGCTCGGTGACAGCCCGCCGCCCCGGGTCGACACGGTCTTCGTCGGCGGTGGCACGCCCACCCTGCTCCCCGCCGACGACCTGGCCCGCATCCTCGACGGCATCGACCGCACCTGGGGGCTCGCCGCCGACGTCGAGGTGACCACCGAGGCCAACCCGGAGTCGGTCACCCCGGAATCGCTGAAGCTGCTGCGGGCAGCCGGCTACACCCGGATCTCGCTCGGCATGCAGTCCGCCTCCCCGGGGGTGCTGGCGATCCTCGACCGCAGGCACAGCGCCGGCCGGGCCACCGCCGCCGCCCTGGAGGCGCGCGACGCCGGGTTCGAGCACGTCAACCTGGACCTGATCTACGGCACTCCGGGGGAGCGGGCCGAGGACTTCGCCGCCTCGCTGGACCAGGTGGTGGCCGCCGGGGTGGACCACGTCAGCGCGTACGCCCTGATCGTGGAGGACGGCACCCGGCTGGCCGCCCGAATGCGTCGCGGTGAGCTGCCGTACCCCAGCGACGACGTCGCCGCGGACCGCTACCTGGCTGCGGAGGCCGCCCTCGACGCGGCCGGCCTGTCCTGGTACGAGGTCTCCAACTGGGCCCGCACCGACGAGGCCCGGTGCCGGCACAACCTGCTCTACTGGACCGGCGCGGACTGGTGGGGTCTCGGCCCCGGGGCGCACAGCCACGTCGGCGGGGTGCGCTGGTGGAACGTCAAGCACCCGTCGGCGTACGCCCAGCGGTTGGCCGCCGGCGCGTCGCCCGGCCTGGCCCGGGAGGTGCTCACCGTCGACGAGGCGCACATGGAGGACGTCATGCTCCGGCTGCGGCTCGCCACCGGGTTGCCGCTGGCGGTGCTCGACGCCACCGGCCGGGCCGGCGCCGAGCGGGCGCTGGCCGGCGGCCTGCTGGCCGCCCCGGAGTACGCGGCCGGCCGGGCGGTGCTCACCCTGCGCGGCCGGCTGCTCGCCGACGCCGTGGTCCGCGACCTGCTGCCCTGACCGTCGCGCCGCCCCCCGGTCGGCGCGACGGTGTGCCGGACCGGCCGGGGGAGCGGCCGGCCCGGATCACTTGATGAAGCTGCCGGAGAGCGGGTAGCGGTAGAGCTGGCCCTCGTTGGCCTTGATCCCGGCGATGATGCCGAACACGGCGCCGAGGATGATCGCCGCCGCGACCGGAATGAAGCCGATCACGATGCAGGAGAGCACCCAGCCGACCAGGCCGACGATCGACCAGATGAGCTGGAAGTTGAGCGCCGCCACCGCGTGCGCCCGAACCGTCGGGGACTGGTTGCCCCGGGCCAGCATCGCCACCAGCGGGCCGATCCAGCCGAGCACGCCGCCGCTGATGATCATCCCGGCGGCGCCGCCGAAGTGCGCGACCAGCGCCCAGGTCTTGTCCTCGTTGTTGGCGTAGCCGCCGCCGGGGCCGCCGTAGGCGCCACCGGGCGGATAGCCGCCAGGAGGGTAGCCCCCGGCTGGCGGATAGCCGCCCGACGGAGGGTAGCCACCCGACGGCGGTTGGTCACCAGTGGGCGGCGGATAGCCACCGGCCGGGGGATAGCCGCCCGGGCCGGGTGCCCCGGACAGTGGTGCGGTGGGTGGCTCGGCCGAGGCGCCCGGAGATGGCGGCGGGGATGTCGGGTCCGTCGGGTATCCGCCGGGGTCTCCCGCGCCGGGAGGGCGAGGTGGTTCAGTCATGGATGTCACGGTAAGGGCCCGTGGCAACGCCGCACCAGAGCGACACCGCCGGGTCGGCCCGGCTGAACGGACAGCGACGACCTTGATCATCGCGCCGGCGGGTACGCCGACGTAGACTGGCACTCGTTACAGTCGAGTGCCAGGACGGTCCGCCGGCCCCACCGTGGCCGGCGGCCGACGTGCGACAGGAGGTGCGGAGGATGGGTCTCGACGACCGCAAGCTAGCCGTGCTCCGCGCCATCGTCGAGGACTACGTCTCCACCCAGGAGCCCGTCGGCAGCAAGGCGCTGGTCGAGCGGCACCAGCTCGGCGTCTCCCCGGCCACGGTCCGCAACGACATGGCCGTGCTGGAGGAGGAGGGCTACATCCGGCAGCCGCACACCAGTGCCGGCCGGGTGCCCACCGACCGCGGCTACCGCCTCTTCGTCGACCGGCTGTCCCGGGTCAAGCCACTCAGCCCGGCCGAGCGCCGGGCCATCGAGCGTTTCCTGGTCGGTGCGGTCGACCTCGACGACGTGGTGCACCGCACCGTGCGGCTGCTCGCCCAGCTGACCCGGCAGGTCGCCGTCGTGCAGTACCCGAGCCTGGCCCGATCCTCGGTGCGGCACCTGGAGCTGGTGCCGATCTCCACCACCCGGCTGATGCTCGTCATGATCGCCGACACCGGTCGGGTGGAGCAGCGGCTGGTCGAGCTGCCCGGGCCGGTGCCCGCCGACGACGTCACCGACCTGCGTCGGCTGGTCAACGAGAAGCTCGCCGGCGCCCGGCTGTCCGATACGCCGCCGCTGGTGCAGACGCTGGTCGAAGAGGCGCCGACCGAGCTGCGTCCGACGATGACCACCCTCGCCACGGTGTTGCTGGAGACGCTGGTCGAGCGGCACGAGGAGCGGATCGCGCTGGCCGGCACCGCCAACCTCACCCGGGGCGGCCTGCTCGACTTCCAGGGCTCGCTGCGCCCGATCCTCGAAGCGCTGGAGGAGGAGGTCGTGCTCCTCAAGCTCATCGGCGAGACCGAGCCGAGCACGACCCGGGTGCTGATCGGCGACGAGAACGAGTTCGACAACCTGCGCGCCGCCTCGGTGGTCAGCACCGGGTACGGCCCCGGCGCCACCATCGTGGGCGGCCTGGGGGTGCTGGGGCCCACCCGCATGGACTACCCCGGCAACATCGCCACGGTGCGCGCCGTGGCACGCTACGTGGGCGAGCTGCTGGCCCAGAACTGACCAGTCAGGGCCGACGGCCGGCTCCGGCCGACGACCGGCGCAACGCGAGACGAACATGAGGACACGGAACGCAGTGGCCAGGGACTACTACGGCATTCTCGGTGTGAGCCGGGAAGCCTCCGACGACGAGATCAAGCGCGCCTACCGCAAGCTGGCGCGCCAGTTCCACCCGGACGTCAATCCGGACCCGGAGGCACAGGAGAAGTTCAAGGACATCAACGCCGCGTACGAGGTCCTCTCGGACGACCGGAAGCGGCAGATCGTCGACCTGGGCGGCGACCCGCTCGCCCCCGGTGGTGGCGGCGGCGCTGGCGGTCCGGGCGGTCCGGGCGGGGCCGGCCCGTTCGTCGGTTTCCAGGACATCATGGACGCGTTCTTCGGCGGTGCGGCGGGTGGCGGCCGTGGCCCGCGTCCGCGGACCCGGCCGGGCGCCGACGCGATCCTGCGCCTTGAGCTGGACCTGCACGAGACGGCGTTCGGCGTCGAGGCGCCGATCACCGTCGACACCGCGGTGCTCTGCACCACCTGCTCCGGCGCCGGCACGGCCGCCGGCACCCACCTGGCCACCTGCGAGGCGTGCGGCGGTCGGGGCGAGGTGCAGTCGGTGCAGCGCACCTTCCTCGGCCAGGTGGTCTCCGCCCGGCCGTGCACCGTCTGCCAGGGCTACGGCACCACCATCCCGCACCCCTGCCCCACCTGCGCCGGCGACGGCCGGGTGCGTACCCGCCGCTCGCTGACCGTCAAGATCCCGGCCGGTGTCGAGGACGGCATGCGGATCAGGCTGGCCCAGCAGGGCGAGGTGGGCCCGGGTGGCGGCACCGCCGGTGACCTCTACGTGGAGATCCACGAGCGGCCGCACGACGTGTACTCCCGCAAGGGCGACGACCTGCACTGCCGGGTCACCGTGCCGATGACCGCGGCGGCACTGGGCACCCGACTGACCATCAAGACGCTGGACAGCGAGGAGACGGTCGACGTCAAGGCCGGCACCCAGCCGGCCAGCACCCTGCGGCTGCGCGCCCGGGGCGTGCCGCACCTGCGCGGCACCGGCCGGGGCGACCTCTACGTGCACCTGGACGTCCGAACGCCGACGAAGCTCGACCCGGACCAGGAGCGGATGCTGCGCGACTTCGCCAAGACCCGCGGCGAGGAGGTCGCCGAGCTGTCCAAGCAGGGCGGCTTCTTCTCCCGGATGCGCGACGCGTTCAACGGTCACGCCTGACCACTGCGGCTAGCCTGATCATCGTGTCCGCGCCGCTGTTCCTGGTCGAGTCCCTGCCCACCGCCGACGCGTTGACCCTCGACGGTCCCGAGGGGCACCACGCCGCCACCGTGCAGCGGTTGCGGGTCGGCGAGGAGTTGCTGCTCGCCGACGGCCGGGGCGGCACGGCCGCCGCCGTGGTCACCGCCGTCGGCCGGGGCAGCCTGGAGCTCACCGTCACCTCCCGGGGGTACGCGGACGCGCCCGTACCGCGGCTGGTGACCGTGCAGGGCATCGCCAAGGGCGATCGGGGTGAGCTGGCCGTGCAGGCGATGACCGAGGTCGGGGTCGACGAGATCGTGCCCTGGGCGGCGGCCCGTTCGGTGACCCAGTGGCGCGGTGACCGGGGCGTACGGGCCCGGGAGAAGTGGGTGGCCACCGCCCGGGAGGCGGCCAAGCAGGCCCGCCGGCCCTGGCTGCCGGTGGTGGCCGGTGCACCGGACGAGTCCACCGCGACGGTGGCCCGCCGGATCGCCGGTGCCGCCGCCGGGTTCGTGCTGCACGAGGAGGCCGAGGAGCGGCTGACCACGGCCGAGCTGCCGACCGCCGGGGAGATCGTCCTGGTGGTCGGCCCCGAGGGCGGCATCGACGCGGCCGAACTGACCGCGTTCCGCGCGGCCGGAGGCCGGCCGGTGCGGCTCGGGCCGGCGGTGCTGCGCACCTCCACGGCCGGGGTCGCGGCGCTCAGCGTGCTCGCCACCCGGCTCAGCCGCTGGTGACCGTCCGACAGCTGTACCCCGGCGGTCAGCTGCGCAGGTAGGAGGCGCCGTTGAGGTCGACGATGGTGCCGGAGGCCCACTCGGCCTGTGGCGACGCCAGCCAGTGCACCGCGGCGGCGATCTCCTCCGGCCGGGCCACCCGGTCGAACGGGCTCTGTGCGCGGATCGCCGCGCCGCTCTCGCCGCGCAGGTGCTCGGTGGTCATGTCGGTCGCCACGAAGCCCGGCGCGACGGTGGCCACCGCGATGCCGTACGGCGCGAGCGCCACGGCGAGGGACTGGCCCAGCGCGTTCAGCCCCGCCTTGCTGGCGCCGTACGCCGGCTGCTGCGGCTCGCCGCGGAACGCGCCCCGGGACGAGACGTTGACGATCCGGCCGCCGCGCTCCCGCATGTGCTGGGCGGCGCACCAGATGACGTTGCCGGCACCGGTCAGGTTGGTCTCCAGCACCTGCCGCCAGCGCCGCTGCCACTGCTCGTAGGACGCGCCGAAGATCGGGTGCGGGTCGTCCCGGTCGCCGTACACCCCGGCGTTGTTGACCAGCACGTCCAGCCCGCCGAGCAGCTCGGCGGCCCGGTCCACCATGGCCCGCACCGCGTCCGGGTCGGTGAGGTCGGCGCGGACCACCACGTGCCCCTCGCCGGGCAGCTGCGCGCACAGCTCCTCGGCCGCGTCCGCCGAGTCGCGGTGGTGGATCGCCACCCGGTCGCCGCCGGCCGCGAACGCTGTCGCCACCGCCCGCCCGATTCCGCGCGAGGCCCCGGTCACCAGTACCGCCCGATCCGTCATGCAGGGCATCCTGCCGTAGCCGGCGCGAACGCCGGGAAGGGACCCTTGCGCCACCGGAGGCGTTGACAGGGGGCCCTTTCCTTACACTGCCCGGATGGGATCCGACTGCCTGTTCTGCCGCATCGTCGCCGGGGAGATCCCGGCCACCGTGGTCCGGGAGACCGCCACCACGCTCGCCTTCCGGGACATCGACCCGAAGGCGCCGGTGCACGTCCTGGTCATTCCGAAGGAGCACTACGCCGACGTCGCCACCCTCGCCGAGGGTGACCCGGCGCTGGCCGGTGAGGTGCTGGCCACGGCCGCCGCGGTGGCGGACGACGAGGGGCTGCTCGGCGACGGATTCCGGCTGATGTTCAACACCGGCGCGTACGGCGGCCAGGAGGTCTTCCACGCGCACGCGCACCTGCTCGGTGGCGCGCCGCTCGGCCCGATGCTCGCCCGGGACCTGGCGTGAGCACTGGACCGGGCCCCGACGCCCGCGTGGACGAGCGCCTGGGCCGCCTGGTCCGCCGGGTGCAGGCCGACGCCCGGGTGCCGGCGGTGTCGGCGGCGCTGCACCGGGCCGACCGGCCGCTGTGGCAGTGCACTGTGGGCGACACCGGCAGCGACAACGCGCTGGGACCGCGCACCCAGTTCCGGATCGGCTCGGTGACCAAGACGTTCACCGCGGTGCTCACCCTTCAGTGCCGCGACGACGGGCTGCTGGACCTGGACGACCCGGTGGGCCGGCACCTGGACCTGCCGGCGCACGGAGAGCTGACCGTCCGCCGGCTGCTCTCGCACACCGGCGGCCTGCAGCGCGAGCCGTTCGGTGACGTCTGGGACACCCTGAGCGCGCCGGACGCCGATCGGCTGGTGGCCGAGCTGGACCGGGCCGAGCGGGTGCTGCCGCCGGCCCGCCGCTTCCACTACTCCAACCTCGGGCTGGCCGTGCTCGGCCAGTTGGTCGCCCGCCTGCGCGGTGGCAGTTGGGCGCAGGTGCTCACCGAGCGGGTGCTGACGCCGTTGGGGCTGACCGACACCACGGTGACCCCCGGCCCGGCTGCGGCCACCGGGTTCCTGGTCGACGCGTACTCCGACGAGGCGCATCCGGAGCCGCCGACCGATTTCGGCGCGGTCGGCCCGGCCGCCCAGCTCTGGAGCACCGCGACCGACATGGCCCGCTGGGCGGCGTTCCTCGCCGACCCGGCGGCGCTCGACCCGGCCGGCGCGGTGCTCACCCCCGGCACCCTGGACGAGATGCGCTGGCCGCTGACCACCACCGACGAGACGCTCTGGGGCGCCGGCTTCGGGCTCGGGCTGATCCTCATCCCGCAGGGCGAGCGGGTGGTGCACGTGGGGCACGACGGGGCGATGCCCGGTTTCCTGGCCGCGGTCTACGGCCGGCGGGGTGGCGACGGCACGGCGGGCGCGATGGGTGCCGCGGTGCTCGGCTCCTCCGGCACGGCGGCCGAGCTGTTCGACCTGCCGCACCAGTTGCTCGCCGCGGCGGTCGAGCACGACCCGGCCGAGATCGAGCCGTGGCGGCCCGGCCCACCCGCTCCGGCGGCCCTGCGGGGCGTGCTCGGCCGCTGGTGGGGTGAGGGTTTCGAGTACGTCTTCTCCTGGCACGACGGCACCCTGCGGGCGCGCGGGGCCGGCGACCCGGCGGGGCGCCCGCCAGCGGTGTTCACCCCGCTGCCGGACCGCCCGGACGTGTTCCGCACGGTCTCCGGCCGGGAGGCCGGCGAGCTGCTGAGGATGACCCGAAACGAGGCCGGCACGGTGGTCCGGATGCACTGGGCGACGTACCGCTTCTCGCGCCACCAGGAGACCTTCGACCGGTACGACTTCCGGTCCGGGAGTTGATCGCGGCCAGCGGAAATGGACACGATGCGGGCCGCGTTGACCCGATACGATGGGTGTAACGTCCGCACGCCGTGCCAATAGAGCCGGCGCTGAGATCGAGAGCAGGTGCGCAGGGGCCTTCGGCCCGACCTATGACCGGCACCCCACCTCCCGGCCCGCCCCGGGTGCAGACCAGGATCACCGTGCCCGACTCGAAGATCATGGTCAATCTGCTTGGCGCGGGTGACGAGATCCTTCGACTCGTCGAACGCTCGGTCACCAGTGACGTGCACGTCCGTGGCAACGAGATCACCATCACCGGCGCCCCTGCGGACAACGCCCTCGCCGAGCGGGTCTTCAGCGAGCTACTCGAACTCATCGAGAAAGGCGAGACCCTGACCACTGACGCGGTAAGACGTACCGTCGGCATGCTCGAGCAGGGTAGCGCCGAGCGGCCCGCCGAGGTTCTGACGCTCAACATCCTCTCCCGGCGCGGGCGCACCATCCGTCCCAAGACGCTCGGGCAGAAGCGGTACGTCGACGCTATCGACTCGCACACCATTGTCTTCGGCATCGGCCCGGCCGGCACCGGCAAGACCTACCTGGCGATGGCGAAGGCCGTCCAGGCGTTGCAGGCCAAGCAGGTCAACCGGATCATCCTGACCCGACCGGCGGTTGAGGCGGGCGAGCGGCTGGGCTTCCTGCCCGGCACGCTGAACGAGAAGATCGACCCGTACCTGCGCCCGCTCTACGACGCGCTGCACGACATGCTCGACCCGGAGTCGATCCCGAAGCTGATGGCCGCGGGCACGATCGAGGTCGCCCCGCTGGCGTACATGCGGGGCAGGACGCTCAATGACGCGTTCATCATCCTGGACGAGGCGCAGAACACGACGCCCGAGCAGATGAAGATGTTCCTCACCCGGCTCGGCTTCAATTCCAAGATCGTCGTCACCGGTGACGTCACCCAGGTGGACCTTCCCGGCGGGACGACCAGCGGTCTGCGGGTGGTCCGGGACATCCTGGAGAACGTCGAGGACGTGCACTTCGCCCAGTTGTCCAGCTCCGACGTGGTCCGCCACCAGCTGGTCGGGCAGATCGTCGACGCGTACGCCCGCTGGGACGCCGAGCGGGAGAACCAGCAGGCGCAGGGTGTCCACGCCGTGCCCGGGCGACCCGCCCAGGGCGGCCGGGCCGGCCGACGC
This sequence comes from Micromonospora sp. NBC_00858, assembly GCF_045207365.1. NCBI lineage: Bacteria > Bacillati > Actinomycetota > Actinomycetes > Micromonosporales > Micromonosporaceae > Micromonospora > Micromonospora sp. NBC_00858. The sequence goes on from NZ_CP108828.1 coordinate 88,552, forward strand.
CGCTAAAGCAGAGGAAAGCAGTTGTCCATCGAGATCGCCAACGAGTCCGGCGTCGACGTTGATACCGACGCCGTGCTCGCCGTCGCCCGGCACGCCCTCGACGAGATGGGGGTCAACCCCCTCGCCGAGCTGTCCGTGCTGCTGGTCGACATCGACTACATGACCGAGCTGAACCACCGCTGGATGGGTGGCGAGGGTCCGACCGACGTGCTCGCCTTCCCCATGGACGAGGGCAGCGTCGACCACGGCCCGGGCGAGAGCGCCCCGGCCGGCGGTGAGCCCGCCCTGCTCGGTGACATCGTGCTCTGCCCCGAGGTGGCGGCCAAGCAGGCGGCGACCGCCGGGCACGCCCCGGCCGACGAACTGCACCTGCTCACGGTGCACGGGGTGCTGCACCTGCTCGGGTACGACCACGCCGAGCCGGAGGAGGAGCGGGAGATGTTCGCGCTCCAGGCCCGACTGCTGGCGAGCTGGCGGTCGACCCGCAACCAGTGATGTCCACTCCACTACTGGCGGCCGGCCCCACGGCCGGCCTACCCGATCTACAACTGATCGTCTTCGCGGCCGGCCTGGTCGTGCTGGCCGGCGTGATCGCGATGACCGAGGCGGCGCTCGCCGCCGTCTCCCCGGCCCGCGCCGCCGAGTTGGCCCGGGACGGCGTACGCGGCGCCCGGACCCTCCAGGCCGTGGCCGGCGACGTGGTTCGGCACCTCAACCTGCTTCTGCTGTTGCGGCTGCTCGCCGAGCTGACCGCCACCACGCTGGTGGCCCTGGTCGCGGTGGACAGCTTCGGCGCCGGCTGGCGGGCCGCGCTGGTCACCGCCGGCGCGATGACCGTGGTCAGCTTCGTGGTGGTCGGGGTCGCCCCGCGCACCATCGGCCGGCAGCACGCGTACGCCGTGGGGCGGGCGGTGGCGCCGCTGGTCCGCTGGCTGGGCCGGGCGCTCAACCCACTCGCGTCGCTGCTCATCCTGATCGGCAACGCGGTCACCCCGGGGCGCGGCTTTCGGGAGGGACCGTTCGCCACCCAGGTGGAGCTGCGCGAGCTGGTCGACCTGGCCGAGCAGCGGGGTGTGGTCGAGCACGGCGAACGACAGATGATCCACTCGGTCTTCGCGCTCGGCGACACCATCGCCCGTGAGGTGATGGTGCCGCGTACCGAGATGGTGTGGATCGAGGAGGGCAAGACGCTCTCGCAGGCGCTGGCGCTCTTCCTGCGTTCCGGCTTCTCCCGCATCCCGGTGATCGGCGAGAGCGTCGACGACGTGCTGGGCGTGCTCTATCTCAAGGACCTGATCCGGCGCTCCCGAGGCGGTGACCCGGCCGCCGAGCAGCTGCCGGTGGCCGAGCTGATGCGCCCGGCGACCTTCGTACCGGAGTCCAAGCCGGTCGACGACCTGCTGTCGGAGATGCAGGCGGCCCGCAACCACCTGGTCATCGTCGTCGACGAATACGGCGGCACCGGCGGCCTGGTCACCATCGAGGACATCCTGGAGGAGATCGTCGGCGAGATTACCGACGAGTACGATGTCGAACGCCCGCCGGTCGAACGTCTGGCCGACTCCTCGGTGCGGGTCACCGCCCGCCTGCCGGTGGAGAATCTCGGCGAGCTGTTCCACACCGACCTGCCCGCCGACGAGGTGGAGACGGTCGGTGGTCTGTTGGCCCAGTCGCTCGGGCGGGTGCCGATCCCCGGAGCGGAGGTCGAGGTGGCCGGCCTCCGGCTGGTCGCCGAGGGCACCACCGGCCGGCGCAACCGGATCGACACCGTCCTGGTCAGCCGGGTGGAGCCGGGCGACGAGCAGGACAACGGAGGGCGCGGCGAGCAGGCCGGCCCCGGAGACGACCAGGACCACAATCGAGACGAGGAGAGGCAACCCGCCGATGCCTGACACACCCGCCGCGCACGCCGCCCGGCCCACCCCCACCGCGCCGGCCCCGCTGAGCGCCGAGGACGGCAAGCTCGTCGTCCTGGCCCGGGGCGCCCGCGGGCGGGTCGGTGCCGTGGAGGGCGCTGCGGTCCGGGACCAGGACGGCCGGACGTACGCGGCCGCCAGCGTCGCGCTGCCCTCGCTGACCCTCACCGCGTTGCAACTGGCGGTGGCCTCGGCCGTGGCGGCCGGGGCGACCCGGCTGGAGGCGGCGGCGGTGGTAACCGAGGCGTCGACGCTGGACGGCGCCGGGCACGCGGTGGTGCGTGACCTCGCCGTGGACGCGCCGATCCACGTGGCCGCACCGGACGGCACCGTGCTCGGCACGGTGACCCAGTGACCGGCGGCGTGAAGGATCCGGAGGCACGCCCCTACCGGGCCGGGTTCGGCTGTTTCGTCGGCCGACCCAACGCCGGCAAGTCCACGCTGACCAACGCCATCGTCGGCACCAAGATCGCGATCACCTCGAACAAGCCGCAGACCACCCGGCACGTCATCCGGGCCGTGCTGCACCGGCCGGAGTCGCAGCTGGTCCTGGTCGACACGCCGGGCCTGCACCGCCCCCGTACGCTGCTCGGCGAGCGCCTCAACGACCTGGTCCGATCGACCTGGACCGAGGTGGACGTGATCGGCCTGTGCATCCCGGCCGACGAGCCGGTCGGGCGCGGCGACCGGTTCATCACCGGCGAGCTGGCCGAGTTGAAGGCGACCGTGCTGGCCGTGGTCACCAAGACCGACCTGGTGGACAAGCGCCGCCTGGCCGAGCAGTTGCTCGCGGTCAGCAAGATGGGCGAGTTCGCCGAGATCGTGCCGGTGAGCGCGGTCTCCGGGCACCAGGTGGACACCCTTGTCGACGTGATGACCAGCTACCTGCCGCCGTCGCCGCAGCTCTACCCGGACGACATGCTGACCGACGACCCGGAGCAGGTGCTGGTCGCGGAGCTGATCCGGGAGGCGGCCCTGGAAGGGGTCCGCGACGAGCTGCCGCACTCCATCGCGGTGGTGGTGGAGGAGATGATCCCCGAGGGTCAGCTCATGAAGATCTACGCCGACCTGTATGTGGAGCGGCCCAGCCAGAAGGCGATCGTGCTCGGTCACCGGGCGAGCCGGCTCAAGGAGGTCGGCACCAACGCCCGCAAGCAGATCGAAGAGTTGCTCGGCACCCGGGTCTACCTGGACCTGCACGTGCGAGTGGCGAAGGACTGGCAGCGCGACCCGAAGCAGCTGCGCAAGCTGGGCTTCTGACCCACTCACCGGTCCGGCCGGGCACTCCGGTCGGGCCGGCCGAGGGTGGGGCGCCACCCGGCAACACGATCATCTTCGGTCGGGCCGATGGCAAGATTCACGTTTGATCGGGGTCACGGCCGTTTGGCGGTGCCACCGCGCAGGGTAGGGGAGGTACATCCCGCGTCCCCGACCCAGATGCAGGCTGATGCGCAACAGGTACCTAGATCTGCTCCGTTTCCTGGCCATCGTCCGAGTGGTCGTCTACCACGTCACCGGGTGGGCGACCCTCACGCTCGTCTTTCCTGCCATGTCGGTGATGTTCGCGCTGGCCGGCTCGTTGATGGCCGCCTCGCTGAACCGCTCGGGGCCGGTGGCGGTCGGCCGCCGGCTGCGCCGGTTGCTGCCGTCGCTGTGGGTGATGGCCGCGGTCTTCGTGCCGGCCATGCTGTTCACCGGGCTGCCGGTGACGCCGCGGCTGCTGCTCTGGTTGTTCCCGATCGCTGACCCGCCGGCCAACAACTGGGGTGCCCTGGCGCTGAGCGTCATCTGGTATCTGCGCGACTACCTGTGGTTCGTGCTCGCCTCACCGATCGCGCTCTGGCTGTTCCGGCGTGCCCCGCTGCCCACCCTGCTCGCCCCGTACCTCCTGCTGGTGGCGATCGAGGTGGGGATCTACCCGGCGCCCCCGGCGGTGCTGCGCGAGTTCGGGCTCTATTTCGGCGCGTGGCTGCTCGGCTTCGCCCACCAGGCCGGGATGCTGCGCCGGCTCGCCGGCCGGGTGCTGTACCCGGCGGCGCTGGTGCTCGCGGCGGCCGGCGGGGCCTGGATCGTCGCGCATCCAGGCCCGCGCGGGTACGACCTCAACGACAACCATCTCGGCAACGCCCTCTGGTCCACCGCGTTCATCCTGATCGTTCTTGGTCGGGCGCCGGCCGGGATCGACTGGCTGAGGCGTAGCCGGTTGGCCGACCGGGCGGTGACCGTGGTCAATCGGCGGGCGCTCACCGTCTACCTCTGGCACATGCCCTTCGTGGTGGCGCTCACCCCGCTGGTGGACGTGGTCGGCTGGTCCCACCAGGATCCGCTGGGGCTGGCCATCCGGGTGCTGCTGGTCTTCGCACTGGTCGGGGTGGTGACCCTGGCCGTCGGCTGGGTCGAGGACGTCGCCGCCCGCCGGCGCCCGGAACTGCTCCCCGGTGGCCCGCCCCGCCAGTCCGGCCCGCCGATCCGCTCCGACAATCGACCGGCGAACCAGACCGGCGTGGGGGCGACCGTCGGACGGCCCGTCGTACCGGCGCAGCGGGTGGCCGGGGAGGTGGCCACCGTCGAGGTCAGCGCTGGCTGATCGTCACGTTGCCGCTGCCCGCCGAGCCGTCGAGCACCAGCGACGCGGCCGGGTTGTCGGCAACGGTGACCCGCGCGTCGCCGGAGCCGGTGCTGGAGCGGACCCGGTAGCTGCCCGCCGGCACCACGAGCGTGACGTCCCCGCTGGAGGCGTGCGCACGGGCCGAGGCGGGCGCGTCCAGCTCGACGGTGACGTTGCCGGACTGCGCCTCGGCGTCGACCGCGCCGCTCAGCCGGCGCGCGGCGATGTCCCCGGACGAGGCGCGTAGCCGTACCGCCGCGCTGGCCTCGCTCACGACGATGTCGCCGGAGCCGGTCTCCACACCGACCGCGCCAGTGGCGCCGGCGACCCGCACGTCGCCCGAGCCGAGTCGCAGGTCGACGGTGCCGACCCGGGTCAGCTCGACATCGCCGGAGCCGGTCTCGCCCTGCACGGCGACCCCCTCCGGCACGGTCACCTCGTAGGAGATGCTGCACCGGTCGCCGCAGTCGGCGTCCAGTAGCAGTTCGCCGTCCTTGATCTCGTACCGGCTGTTGGGCTCGCCGCCCTGGTAGCGCACCACCCGCTTGATCCGCACCTCGGACGCCGAGCCGGTGCCGTGCACCACCAGGTCGCCGGAACCGGGCAGCACCCGGATCGTGGTGATCTTCACCGCCTCGGTGTTGTCGTAGTCGAGGCGGCGGAACGCCAGGTTGTCGCACCCGGTGAGCAGGATGAGGGCGGTGGCCGCCCCCAGTGCGACGGGAGCGACGGCGCGGTGACGGGGGTGGCCGGTGGTCCGGTGCAGTGCCATGTCCAGCACGCTACGGCCGGTCGCGCGCCGGGCGCATCGGGGTTCGTCCGCGCGTCCACCCCGATCCGACCCTGATTTCACACCCCGAGGGAGAATGGTCCGATGGCCGGGTATCGCCGACAGCTCTACCGCGACGACGCGGTGGTGCTGCGCGTGCAGAAGCTCGGCGAGTCCGACCGGATCATCACCCTGCTCACCCGCCGGCACGGCCGGCTGCGCGCGGTGGCCCGGGGGATCCGCCGCACGACCAGCAAGTTCGGTGCTCGGCTGGAGCCGTTCGGCCACGTCGACCTCCAGCTCGCCGGTGACCCGAAGGGCAACCACGGCAGCTCGCTGCACACCGTCAGCCAGGTCGAGGGCATCGAGCTGTACGGCAAGCGGTTCCTCGGGGACTACCCCCGTTACACGGCGGCCAGCGCGATCGCCGAGACCGCCGAGCGGCTGACCCCGGTGGAGCGGGAGCCGTCGCTGCGGCTTTTCCAGCTCACCGTGGGCGCGTTGAAGGCGCTGTCCCGGGGCGAGCACGCCACCACGCTGGTGCTCGACGCGTACCTGCTGCGCGGGATGGCCCTCGCGGGCTGGGCGCCGGCGCTGATCGCGTGCGCGGTCTGCGGCACACCCGGGCGGCACCGGGCGTTCTCCGTACCGGCAGGTGGCGCGGTCTGCCCGGACTGCCGACCGCCCGGCGCGGCCCATCCCGCGCCAGCCACCATCGACCTGATGTCCGCGCTGGCCACCGGCGACTGGGTGGTCGCCGACGCCACCGAGACCGGCGTCCGCCGGGAGTGCAGTGGGCTGGTCGCGGCGCACCTGCAGTGGCATCTGGAACGCGCGCTACGCTCGCTCCCGCTGGTCGACCGGGGTCCCTCGGTGGCCGGCACGGTCCCGCCACCGGGGGGCGCTGGGGCCGCGATGCTCAGGCCGCGCGGCGACGTCGAGGCCGGGGCGGACGGTGCGAGCAGGGGGAGAGAGAGTGATCCGATCGATGAGGGCCGGCCGGCGTGAGCCGATGCCGCCGACACCGCACCCGTCGGGCGCCCGTCCGCCGGCGCTGCCCACCGAGGCGGTGCCAAAGCACGTCGCCGTGGTGATGGACGGCAACGGCCGGTGGGCCAAGGAGCGCGGGCTGCCGCGCACCAAGGGTCACGAGGCGGGGGAGCACAGCCTCTTCGACACCATCGAGGGTGCGATCGAGATGGGCATCCCCTACCTGTCGGCGTACGCGTTCTCCACGGAAAACTGGCGGCGCTCGCCGGACGAGGTCCGGTTCCTGATGGGGTTCAACCGGGACGTCATCCGCCGCCGCCGCGACCAGTTGGTCGACCTCGGTGTCCGGGTGGTCTGGTCGGGTCGGCCCGGGCGCCTGTGGAAGAGCGTCATCTCCGAGCTGCAGACCGCCGAGGAGATGTCCCGCGGCAACTCGACGCTGACCCTGCAGTTCTGCGTCAACTACGGGGGGCAGGCGGAGATCGGTGACGCCGCCGCCGCGATCGCCCGCGACGTGGCGGCCGGCCGGCTGGATCCGGCGAAGGTCACCGAGAAGACCGTGGCGAAGTACCTCTACCACCCGGAGATCCCGGAGGTGGACCTGTTCCTGCGCCCTTCCGGGGAGGAACGGATCTCCAACTTCCTGCTCTGGCAGACCGCGTACGCCGAGCTGGTCTTCCTGGACACGCTCTGGCCGGATTTCGACCGCCGCCACCTCTGGTACGCCTGCGAGCTGTACGCCCAGCGGGACCGGCGGTTCGGCGGTGCGCTGCCCAACCCGGTCGCCCCGGTGGTCTGAGAGGCTTACCGGCACGTCACGCTGGGTATCAGTGATGTCAGGAGCCACTGACGGAGGTGAACCCACATGATCCAGAAGCGCATTGCACAGTGGGCGGTGATGGCGATCGCGGTGCCACTGGCCGCGGCCGGCGCCCGCCGCCTCAGCCACACCCTGGAGGCCCGACGTGGTCCCTCCGGGGCGAGTCGGCTGCTGACCAAGGGTGCCGACCTGATCCGCCCCCAGAAGGCCAAGCGTCGCCGATTCTGGTAACCCTGTGATCCTCGGCGCCGCCCCCACATCTTCGGGGGCGGCGCCGCTCCGTGTCCGCACCCGTCGGGTCGGCGGTGGCGGCGACCCGACCGGGGCGGTCGCCCCGGGAGGGAGTCGTTTCGGGGTGCTGCGGGATGGTGGCGGGTAGGGTCCGAAGGTGGCGGGACCGAGGCGGTCGGAGGTGGACATGCGGGATCTCCGGTACAAGATGATCATGGCGTTGAACGCGGCCGACCTGGGCGACCCGATCTGCGAGCAGGTGGCCGAGATCTGCTCGGAGATCGCCGAGCAGCACTGCGCCGAGTTCGGCCACACGCCGCAGCTGCGCAGCGGCGAGATCGCCGAGCTGGCCACCGGGGACCCGGCCCTGACCTGGGCGCCGTCGTCTTCCGACACCGGGCAGCGTGCCTGGTGACCGCGCCCGCCCCATCGGTCGACGTACGCCGGGCCGAGGACCGCTTCGCCACCAGGATCTCCTGGCTGGACTCGAAGCACTCCTTCTCGTTCTCCCGGCACTACGACCCGGCCAACACCCACCACGGTCTGCTGCTGGTCAACAACGACGACGTGGTCCGCCCCGGTGCCGGCTTCGAGACCCACCCGCACGAGGACATGGAGATCGTCACCTGGGTGCTGCGCGGCTCCCTGGTGCACCAGGACTCCACCGGCCACTCCGGGGTGATCTACCCGGGGCTGGCCCAGCGGATGAGCGCCGGCACCGGCATCCTGCACTCGGAGAAGAACGACGCCTGGCGACTCAACAACCAGGCGCCACACAGCGACCCGGTGCACTTCGTGCAGATGTGGGTGCTCCCCGACGAGCAGGGCGTCGACCCCGGCTACGAGCAGTTGGAGATCGAGGACGAACTGCTGCGCGGCGGCCTGGTCCCGATCGCCTCCGGAATGGACCGCTACGACGGGGCGTCCGCGATCCGGATCCGCAACCGGTACGCCACCCTGCACGCCGCCCGGCTCGGCCCCGGCGACGAGGTCACTATCCCGGATGCGCCCTTCGTGCACCTGTACGTGCCCAACGGCACGGTGGCCCTGGAGGGCAGCGGCCCCCTCGGCACCGGCGACGCGGCCCGACTCACCGCGACCGGCGGCCGTCGGGTCACCGCGGACGAGCCGGCCGAGATCCTCGTCTGGGAGATGCACGCGACCATCGCCTGACCCCGCCCCGAGACGGGGAGAGGCCAGGCGCACGCCGTCAGGCGGGGGATTCGGTGCGCTCTCCCGCCCAGGTGGTGTGGAACGAGCCCTCGCGGTCGACGCGCTGGTAGGTGTGCGCACCGAAGTTGTCCCGCAGGCCCTGGATCAACGCGGCGGGCAGCCGCTCGGCGCGCAGCGCGTCGAAGTACGCCAGCGACGACGAGAACGCCGGCGTCGGCACTCCGGCCCGGACCGCGTCGGCCACCACCCGCCGCCAGCTCGGCACGCCGGCACCGACCGCGTCGGCGAAGTACGGCGCCACCAGCAACGTCGGCAGGTCGGGCTGCTCGTCGTACGCCTCGCGGATCCGGTTCAGGAAGCGGGCCCGGATGATGCAGCCGCCCCGCCAGATGGTCGCCGTGCCGCCGAGGTCGATGTTCCAGTCGTACTCCTGGCTGCCGGCGCGGATGTGGTCGAAGCCCTGCGCGTACGCGACGATCTTCGAGGCGAGCAGCGCGCGGCGGACATCCTCGATGAACGCCTCCCGGTCGGCCACCTGCCACTTCTCACCGGCGTCCGGGAACGCCCGGCGGGCCGCCTCGCGCTGGTCGACGTGCCCGGAGAGCGAGCGGGCGAAGGTTGCCTCCGCGATCCCGGTGATCGGGATGCCCAGGTCCAGCGCGCTCTGCACGGTCCACCGCCCGGTGCCCTTCTGCTCGGCCCGGTCCTGCACCACGTCCACGAAGGGCCGGCCGGTGGCGGAATCGCGGTGAGCCAGCACGTCGGCGGTGATCTCGATGAGGAAGGACTCCAGCTCGCCGCTGTTCCAGTCGCGGAAGATCTCCGCGATCTCCGCCGGCTCCGCGTCCAGGCCAGCCCGGAGCAGGTCGTACGCCTCGGCGATGAGCTGCATGTCGGCGTACTCGATGCCGTTGTGCACCATCTTGACGAAGTGCCCGGCGCCGTCCGGCCCGATGTGCGTGCAGCACGGGACGCCGTCCACGTGCGCGGCGATCTTCTCGAACATCGGCCCGAGCTTGGCGTACGACTCGGCGGAGCCGCCCGGCATGATGCTCGGCCCGAGCAGCGCGCCCTCCTCGCCGCCGGAGACACCGGTGCCGCTGAAGTGCAGCCCTCGCGCCCGGAGCGACTCCTCCCGGCGACGCGTGTCGGCGAAGTGGGCGTTACCGCAGTCGACGATGATGTCGCCCTCATCCAGCAGCGGCACCAGCTCGTCGATCACCGCGTCGGTGGGCGCACCCGCCTTGACCATCACGATCACCGCGCGGGGTCGTTCCAGCGACGCCACGAAGTCGGTCATCGACTCGCCGGGCACGAACGTGCCCTCGTCGCCGTGCTCGGCGATCAGGCTGCGGGTGCGCGCAGGCGAACGGTTGTGCACCGCCACGGTGAAGCCGTTGCGGGCCAGGTTGCGGGCCAGATTGCGGCCCATCACCGCCAGCCCGGTCACACCGATCTGCGCCGTCGCCTGCTCAGCCATCCGTGCCGCCACCTCTCACCGTCGCACTGCCGTGCTGCGACCGTATCGCGGTGCGTGGGAGTGCGGGCGTCGTCGTCGACAGCCGGTCACCGGCCGGTAGCGCTCAGCCCTGGGCCAACCGATCCTCCACGTGGGCCACCTTCGCGGTGAGCGCGTCGGTCACTCCCGGCCGGATGTCGGCCTTGAGCACCACACTCACCCGGGGCGCCTGCGCGGCCACCACGTCGACCGCCCGCTTCACCACCGCCATCACCTCGTCCCACTCGCCCTCGACGGTGGTGAACATGGCATCCGTCCGGTTGGGCAGGCCGGACTCGCGGACCACCCGCACCGCCTCGGCCACCAGGTCACCGACGGACTCACCGACACCGAGCGGGGTAATCGAGAACGCGATCAGCATGGTGCCGATCGTGCCAGGAAAACCGGATGCGCCGGTGCCCGCCAACGGGATAGCGTCTGGGCATGCGCATCTGACGCCCCACTCTCCGAGCCGGCCCGCCGCCCCGCGCCGCGGTCCGTGCGCTCCCGGGCGTCCCGCATCCCCACCCGCCGTGCGGCGGTGCTGGCCCTGCTCGACCCCGGTGAGCAGTCCCTTCCCCGTTCGACCGTCACGCTGCGACGGTCACCAGCCGAACCGACCGACCGCCGGAGCGCGGGACCGGCCGTGTCGATCGGCCCGAAGGAGGCCCGGATGCCAGCCAGGCGCAACCCGAAGAAGTCCCGTACCCCCGCACCGACGCCGCCCGGCACCGACCCGGCGGCCGGCCGTGGCTCGCTGCCGCTACCGCTGACCCGTCCCGACCTCCCACCGGTCGAGCCGGCCCTTCCGGCCATGCTGGTCGGGTCGGCGCTGCCGACCGAGCCGGCGGGGCCGGTCGACCTGTTGCCGCTGGCCGACCTGCCGACGGCAACCGAGGTGCCGGCAGGGATCGAGGTGCCGCCGGTGGTCAACGTGCCGGCGGTGGTCGACCTGCCGGCGGCCGAACGGCCAGCGGCACCGACGGCCGGACCGCCGCAGGGCGGCGGCCCCCGCTCCGCTGGCGGCCGTAGCCAACGCGCCGGCCAACCCCGCCGCTACGCCTTCCGCCGCAGCTGAACCAACCCTTGTCGGCCCCGCCCCGCCCTCAGCTCTGCTGTGGGTGGGGTGGGGTCAGCCGATCAGGGGGCGGAAGGTTCCCAGGAGGATGCTGGTGGTCAGGGCGGTGCCGGCCAGCACCGCTGCGGCGACGATCAGCAGGGTGTCGGCGCGGGTGAAGGGCTGACGGCGGGCCACGGTACGCGGCGTGCCGGCGTCGAATCCGCGCGCGTCCATCGCCACGGCCAGCCGGGTGCCCCGGCGGATCGCACCGACCAACAGCGCGAACGCCGTGGAGGTGAACAGCCGCAGCTTCGCCACCGGGTTGCGCCCGGCGTCGACGCCACGCGCCCGCCGGGCCATGCTGATCATCTGCCACTCCTGACCGAGCAGCGGCACCAGCCGGAACGCGGCCAGCGCCCCGATGGCGAACCGGGCTGGCGCCTTCGCGTTCTGGATCAGCGCGTCGGCCAGGTCGGTGGGATCGGTGGTGGCGAAGACGATCACGCCGGGCAGGGCCACCGCGAGCACCCGCAGCACCAGGCCGAGCGCGGTGAGCAGCACTCCGGTGGTCACCAGCACCGGTCCCGCGTCCAGCAGGACCCGGCCGGACCGGTCGGCGGCGAACAGCACCAGGGTGATCAGGATGCCGGCGGCACTGACCAGCAGCGGCCACGCTCGCCGGGCCAGCACCCGGTAGCGGATGCCGAACAGCGGCAGCACGGCGAGTTCGACCGCGATGGCGATCGCCGGGGCCACCGGGTCCAGGGTGGCCAGCAGGATGAACGAGAAGAGCAGTGCGGCGGCCACCTTCGCCACCGGGTTGCGGCGGGCCAGCGGCGCACCGGGCGCGGCGACCGGCTCGATGCTGATCATCGGTTGTCGCCCCCGCTGGTCACGATCGCTCCAGGGTGACGGTGCGGTCGGCGAGCGCGGCGACGAAGTCCGCGTCGTGGGTGACCGTGACGACGCCGTGTCCGGCGTCGCGCAGGTCGGCGAAGAGGTCGACCAACTCCCGCCAGGTGCGTCGGTCCTGGCCGAAGGTGGGTTCGTCGCAGATCAGCAGACGGGGCGCGGTGGCCAGGGCGGTCGCCACGCTCAGCCGCCGCGCCTCGCCACCGGAGAGGGTGTACGGGTTGGCAGCGGCGAGCCGGGTCAGCCGCAGCCGGTCCAGCAGCCCGGCCACGGTCTCCTTGACGGCCGCCTCGGGTTGGCCGGTCCGGCGCGGGCCGAGCGCCAACTCGTCGAAGACCGTGCTGGTGACGAACTGGTGCTCCGGATCCTGGAAGACCGACCCGATCCGCCGGGCCAGCGCGGGTGCCCGCCACCGGTGCGGGGGAGTGCGCTGATCCGGCCCGGCCAGCTCGGCGGACGCGGTGACCCGGCCGACGCCCGGCCGGAGCAGCCCGCCGAGCAGCAGTGCCAGGGTCGACTTGCCGGCGCCGTTGGGCCCGCGTACGGCGAGCGCCTCGCCGGCGCGTACCGCCAGGTCGGTGGGGCCCAGCCGGGGCGGCAGGCCGAGCCGGTCGGTGGTGAGCAACAGCTCGCCGGGGGCGGCGGTCGCCGGCCGGGGCGCGATGGGGTGACCCGGCACCCAGACACCCTCGGCGGCGAGGGCGTCGCCGTGCGCGGCGAAGACCGCCGCGGGCGGGCCGTCCGCGCGGACCCCGCCGCCGGGCTCCAGGACGACGACCCGGTCGACCAGGGGCAGCGCCTCGGTGACCCGGTGCTCCACCAGGATCAGCGTGGTGTCCGCGTCCAGCGCGCCGGCCACCGCCCGCCGGACCAGGTCGGCGCCGGCCGGGTCGAGGTTGGCGGTCGGCTCGTCGAGCAGGAGCAGGCCGGGTCGCAGCGCCAGCGCGCCGGCCAGGGCGAGGCGTTGCTGCTCGCCGCCGGAGAGCGCGGCGGTGTTCCGGTCCCGGGAGTACGGGAAGCCGACCCGATGCAGGGCCTCGTCCACCCGGGGCCAGATCTCGTCGGCCGGCACGCCCCGGTTCTCCAACCCGAACGCGACGTCGTCGCCGCAGCGGGCCATCACCAACTGGGTCTCCGGGTCCTGGAAGACGATGCCGACCCGTTCCCGCCCCTTGCGCGGGTCGAGCCCGTCGATCTCGACCGTGCCCTCCTGCTCGCCGGAGTCCTCGGGTAGCAGCCCGGCCAGTGCGCTGAGCAGGGTGCTCTTGCCGGCCCCCGAGGGCCCGAGCAGCAGCACCCGCTCCCCAACCTCGACCCGCAGGTCCACCCCACGCACCGCCCAGGCGAGGCGCCCGGCGTGCCGCCAGCCGAACCCCCGCAACTGCACCCCGCTCACCGCACCCACACCCCCACTCCGCGTCCGGTCCACCCTGCCCGGTCGATCATGAGATTGGCGGGTGTTTCGAAGATCAATCCGCCGGTCAACCTCATGATCGACACGGATGGTCAGATGGCGGGGCGGTCGCGGGCTACCGGGAAGCGGTCGAGGACGCCGGTGTTGGCCAGGGCGCGGGTGAGCAGCCAACCGCCGGCGCCGGCGAGCACCGTGGCGCTGACGATGGTGAGCAGTGCGTACGGGATGCGGTAGTCGGTGAGCGCGTAGTCGACGTTCCAGACGAAGAAGTCGAACAGGGCGGCGCTGAGCCCGGTCAGCGCGCCGGCCAGTACCGCGGTCGGCAGCCGGAACGACCGGTACCGGAAGGCGGCGAAGGCCAACTCGGCGCCGATTCCCTGCACGATGCCCTGCGGGATGACCGTGCCGGCCCACTGGCTGCCGAGCAGCGCGGAGAGGACCGCGGCCACCGTCTCGCAGTAGAGCGCGGCGCCGGGCTTGCGGATGACCAGGCCGCCGAGCACGGCCGGCATCAGCCAGACCCCGTAGAGCAGGGTCTGCGCCGGCGGGAAGAAGGCGAAGGCGCCCTCGGTGGCACTCCAGACCAGGCCCCAGGCCCAAAAGATGACGCCGAAGGCGACCGCGATCACCGAGGCGACCACGATGTCGATGGTGCGCCAGCGGTTGGTGTCGGTGTGGTTCATGTGGATGCTCCCAGTCCTGAATGCGAACCAGGAGAAGACGCACGCCGCAGCCCGGTTGGCACCGGACGGCGGCGCGGCTGGAGGTCGACCGAACTCCCTGCGCTGGCATTACCCAGATCAGGTTCGAGGGTCTGCGGGCGTGCCCGCACTCTCAGCGCTGTGCGCTCCCCTGTCGGATGTGAAGTTGTCTCGGTGACGCTAGCACCGACCGGGGGTGCCGGCCCAGCAGGACGTCCGCCACCTCGGCGGCCGGCCCGCCACCACGCCGGCTGGGTAGGCTGACGATCATGCGGGTCGACGCGCGAGGTCTCACGTTCGAGGTACGCACCGGTGGCCCATCGGGCGGTGCACCCGTCGTGCTTTTGCACGGCTTCCCCCAGCACTCCGGTGAGTGGGACGAGGTCGTCCCGGCGCTGCACGCCGGCGGGCTGCGCACGTACGCGCTGGACCAGCGGGGCTACTCGCCGGGCGCCCGGCCGGCGGCGGTCGCCGAGTACCGGATCCCCGAGCTGGTCGCCGACGTGGTGGCGGTGCTCGACGCTCTCGGCCTGGACGCCGTTCACCTGGTCGGCCACGACTGGGGCGCCGTCGTGGCGTGGGCGATGGCCGCCGAGCACCCCGAGCGGGTCCACACGCTGACCGCGGTGTCCGTGCCCCATCCGGCGGCCATGGCACACGCGCTCGCCAACGACGGCCAGCAGAAGGCCCGCTCGTCGTACATCGCGCTGTTCCGCAAGCCGGAAAAGGCGGAGAAGGTGCTGCTGGCGTGGAACGCGACCGCGCTGCGCAAGCTGCTCGGCGGGGTGGGCGACGCGACCCGGGTGGCCCGCTACGCGGACCCGATGCGCGAGCCGGGAGCGCTCACCGCCGCCCTGAACTGGTACCGGGCGATGTCGCGCGCCGACCTGGCCGACGTCGGCCCGGTCGCGGTGCCCACCACGTACCTGTGGAGCGACCGGGACATCGCCATCGGCCGGACCGCCGCGGAGGCGTGCGCCGCGAACGTGACCGGGGATTACCGCTTCGTACAACTGCCCGGGGTGAGTCACTGGATTCCGGACGCCGCGCCGGGCCCGCTGGCCGAGGCGATCCTGGCCCGGGTCGGCGGCGCGGCCTGAACCGCGCCGGGCAGCGAGGAGGACCACTGTGACGACGGACGCCGGCACGCCGGGCACCCGGCGGTCGCTCGCCGCGCAACTGCGCCTGCTGGGCGTACGCCCCGGCGCAACGCTGCTGGTGCACGCCGCGCTGCGCCCGCTGGGCTTCGTCTGCGGCGGGCCGCAGGCGGTGGTGCTCGCCCTGCGCGACGCCCTCGGCCCGGACGGCACCCTCGTGGTGCCCACCCACACTCCCGACAACAGCGACCCCGCGCAGTGGCGCAACCCGCCGGTGCCGGCGGACTGGTGGCCGCTGATCCGCGCCGAGATGCCGGGCTTCGACCCGGCGGTCACCCCGAGCCGGTACATGGGTGTGCTCGCCGAGACGGTCCGTGGCTGGCCGGGCGCACTGCGCAGCTCGCATCCGCAGGTGTCGTTCGCCGCGCTCGGGCCGGCCGCCGATCAGGTGGTGGCCGGGCACGACCGGGCCGACATGCTCGGCGAGGGCTCCCCGCTGGCCCGGCTCCACGATCTGGACGCCGACGTGTTGCTGCTCGGCGTGGACCATGACGTGAACACCTCACTGCACCTCGCCGAGTACCGCCGACCGTCCCCGCCCAGGGAGCGGCTGGGCGGGGCGGTGCGTACCGCCGATGGTGGCCGCGAATGGGTGTGGTGGCAGGACGTACGGCTCGACGAGACCGACTTCGGCGCGTTGGGCCGGGACCTGGAGGCCACCGGGGCGGTCCGCATCGGACCGGTCGGCACCGGGACCGGCAGGTTGATGCGCCAGCGGGCGGCGGTCGACTTCGCGGTGCACTGGCTGGCCCGCAACCGGACGATGGAGGATGCATGAGCGTGAGTGCCGAGGACTACCTGGCCGTGGTGACCGAGACGATCGGCCGGGTGGCCGCCAGCCAGCGGGCGGCGGTGGAGCAGGCCGCCGACCTGATCGCCGACGCGGTGCGCGCCGACGGGGTGGTGCACGCGTTCGGCACCGGGCACTCGGAGGCGCTGGCCATGGAGATCGCCGGCCGTGCCGGTGGCCTGGTGCCGACCAACCGGATCGCGTTGCGTGATCTGGTGCTGCTCGGCGGGGAGCCGGCCGAGCGGCTCGGCCCGCTGCTGGAACGGGACCCGGCGGTGGCGCACCGGCTCTACGAGCTTGCCCCGGTGCGGCCCGCCGACGTCTTCGTGCTCGCCTCGAACTCCGGGGTCAACGGCGCGATGGTGGAGTTCGCCACGTTGGTCAAGCAGCGCGGGCACGGGCTGGTGGCGATCACCTCCGCACAACATTCCGGTGGGATGGCCTCCCGGCACCCGTCCGGGCGCAAGCTGGCCGACCTCGCCGACGTGGTGCTCGACAACGGCGCACCGTACGGCGACGCGACGCTGCCGCTGCCCGGCGGTGGCGCGGTCGGCGCGGTCTCCTCGATCACCGCGGCTCTGCTGGCCCAGCAGATCACCGTGGAGGTGGTGGCCCGGTTGCTGGCGGCGGGGGAGCGGCCCCCGGTCTACCTGTCGGCGAACATCCCGGACGGCGACGCGCACAACGCGGAGTTGGAGGCCCGGTACGCGGGCCGGATCCGGCGCGGCTCCTGAGCCCGCTCGGGCAGGGCAGGTGACCGACTGGTGTCGTGAACCTGTTTCGTGCTCGGCCGGGTGGGGCATTGGCGTTGCTGCCGGCGGCCAGGATCGCCGGCAGTACCGTCGCACCGGAGGTAGCACGTGTCAAAGGAGACCGACAAGCAGCGTTGGCAGCGCAACTTCGCCGACCTGTTGCAGGAGTTGCGGGTCGCCCAGACCGGCGTGCAGATCCTCTTCGCCTTCCTGCTCACCCTGCCGTTCAGCAACGGCTTCACCCAGACCAGCGAGTTTCAGCGGGACGTCTACATCGTCGCGCTGCTCGCGGCGGCCGCCGCCACCGCGATGATCATCTCCCCGGTGGCGTTCCACCGGGCGCTGTTCCGGCAGGGCCGCAAGCCGGAGCTGGTCCGTTTCGCCCACCGGATGGCCACCGGCGGCCTCGCCTTCATGCTGATCGCGATGGTCAGCGCGGTGCTGCTGATCACCGACTTCGTGCTGGACCGGCCGATCGCCTTCGTGCTCAGCGCGCTGACCGGGCTCTGGTTCCTCACCTTCTGGATGCTCCTGCCGTTCGCCCGCCGCAACTGGGGCGAGGACGACATCGACGATGACGACGACGACCCGCGGGCCCTGGCCGACTGACGTCGTCGGGCGAGGCCGAACTCGATCTTCACGGAGCGCTACCCCTGGGTAACAACCGGGGGTAGCGTGACGGTAGTCGCGCATGTCGACGCAGCCGCACCGAGCTTCGAGGGGGCAGCCGTGACCACGACGCAGAACAGCCGACCTGCACCGGACGGCCCCGACTCCGGCGCCACCCCCAGCACCCAGGGCGGCGCGGCGCCGCTGCCGGCAGAGGCCGGGCAGGTCTCCGAGAAGGAGGCTCGGCAGGTCGCCGAGGCCGCCCGGGAGTCCGTCTGGGACCGGCCCAGCTTCGGCAAGGAGTTGTTCCTCGGCCGGTTCCGGCTCGACCTGATCGATCCGTGGCCCCGTTCCGACCCGGCCGATGTGGCCCGCGCAGAGGATTTCCTCGGCCGGTTCCGCGCCTTCCTGACGTCCGAGGTGGACGGTGCCGCCATCGAGCGGGACGGGTCCATTCCGGACGCGGTGTTCCACGGTCTGGCCGACCTCGGTGCGTTCGGCATGAAGATCGACCGCTCGTACGGCGGTCTCGGGCTGAGCAACCTGCACTACTGCCGGGCGCTGATGCTGGCCGGCTCGGTCAGCCCGGCGATCGGCGCGCTGCTCTCGGCGCACCAGTCGATCGGGGTGCCGCAGCCGCTGAAGATGTTCGGCACCGCCGAGCAGAAGCAGCGCTTCCTGCCCCGGCTCGCCGCTGGCGAGGTCTCCGCGTTCCTGCTCACCGAGCCGGACGTCGGCTCCGACCCGGCCCGGCTGGCCACCATCGCCGAGCCGACCGAGGACGGCACCGGCTACCGGCTCAACGGGGTGAAGCTGTGGGCCACCAACGGCATCGTGGCCACCCTGCTGGTGGTGATGGCCCGGGTGCCGGCCGCCGAGGGTCGGCGCGGTGGCATCACGGCGTTCGTGGTGGACGGCGACAGCACGGGCATCACGGTGGAACGGCGCAACGAGTTCATCGGCCTGCGCGGCCTGGAAAACAGTCTCACCCGGTTCCACGACGTGTTCGTGCCGGCCGAGAACGTCATCGGCGGTGAGGGCAAGGGGCTGAAGATCGCTCTGACCACGCTGAACACCGGCCGGCTCTCACTGCCGGCGATGTGCGTGGGCGCCGGCAAGTGGGCGCTGAACGTGGCCCGGGACTGGGCTGCCGACCGGGTCCAGTGGGGTCGGCCGGTGGGCGAGCACGAGGCGGTCGCGCAGAAGCTCTCCTTCATCGCCGCCACCACGTACGGCATGGAGACGATGCTCGACCTGTGCTGCCTGCTCGCCGACGACGACCGTAACGACATCCGGATCGAGGCGGCGCTGGTCAAGCTGTACGCCAGCGAGATGGCCTGGAAGATCGCCGACGACCTGATCCAGATCCGGGGCGGGCGCGGCTACGAGACGGCCGACTCGCTGGCCGCCCGCGGCGAACGCCCGGCCGCCGTCGAGCAGATGCTGCGCGACCTGCGGATCAACCGGATCTTCGAGGGCTCCACCGAGATCATGCATCTGCTGATCGCCCGGGAGGCGGTCGACGCCCACCTGTCGGTGGCCGGCGACATCATCGATCCGGAGGCGGGGCTCGGCCGCAAGGCCCGGGCCGGCGCCCGAGCCGGCGCCTTCTACGCGAAGTGGCTGCCCACCCTGGCCGTCGGCCGGGGGCAGAACCCGTCGGCGTACGCCGAGTTCGGGCCGCTGGCCGCGCACCTGCGGCAGGTGGAGCGGTCGTCGCGCAAGCTGGCCCGGTCGACGTTCTACGCGATGTCCCGCTGGCAGGGAAAGATGGAGCGCAAGCAGGCGTTCCTCGGCCGGGTGGTGGACATCGGCGCGGAGCTGTTCGCGATGTCGGCGGTCTGCGTGCGGGCCGTCGCCGAGCGGGACAGCCGACCGGAGAACGTCGAGTTGGCCGACCTGTTCTGCCGGCAGGCCCGGGTCCGGGTGGACGCGTTGTTCAGCGCCCTCTGGGACAACACCGACTCGGTCGACACCGCCGCCGCGAAGCGGATCCTCGCCGGCCGTTACGCGGGCCTGGAGGAGGGGGTCATCACCCCGTCCGACGAGCTGCCCTGGGTGGCCGGCTGGTCGCCCGGCCCGTCCACCGCGCAGGACGTTCGCCGCCGCATCCCGCCCAAGCCGTGACCGGTGCCGCCCGGCGTGCCGTCGCGCCGGGCGGTCAGCGGGAGACCGCCCAGGCCAGCACCGCCGCCAGGATCAGGCCGTTGAGCCCCGCCAGGGCCAGGTACGCCGCGGGCGGGATCTTTTTGCCCCGCCGGACGAAGGAGACCAGGACCGCGGCGTAGCCGAGCAGCAGGACGGCGATGACGATCAGGAAGTAGAACACGCCGACGACCTTAGCGGGCCAGTCAGCGACTCCTGGCGCGCAGGCCGAGTTGGCGCAGCTCCAGCGCGGCCAGCGCGTCGACCGTGTCGTCGTCGCCGCGCCGCCACGCCTCGGCCACGTCCGGCGCTATCCGGGTCAGCCGGCCCAGCGGCTGGGTGGCCAACGCGCGCAGGGCGAGCAGGTCCCGCCCGGCCGGGCCGGAGGCCAGTTGCGCGGCCGAGGAGGCCCTGCGCATCCAGCGGACCCGCAGCGGCAGCCAACCGAACAGCACCAGGCCGAGCGGGAAGATCAGCACCGCGATGGCGAGCGCGAGGGCGAGCTGGTCGACCAGGTGCTGCTGGTCGCGGCCAGCGTCGGCGAGGGACCGGGCGGCGTCGGCGGCCCGCTGGAAGGGCGCGGTCAGCTCGTCGCCGACCAGCGGCACCCGGCCGACCTTGCCGCCGGCCTCGCCCAGATTGTCGGCGAGCCCGCTGCCGGCGCCCTCCAACTTCTGTCCGGGTACGGCGAGCTTCTGCACCAGGTCGTGCAGCCAGAGCGCGCCGCGGATCGCGACGTACACCCACGCGACGACGAGCAGGTCGGTGAACAACTGGCGGGCGGCGGTCGGAAAGCGATCGGCGTAGATCTTCACGCCGGACAGCGTGCCACGAACGGCCCGGCCCGGCACCCGTCGGATCAACCGCCGGGACGGCCACGACCTGAGCGGCCCCGACGCGGCCGGGGCGACGCTGTCAGTGCACGCAGGTCGGGCAGGTGCCGAAGATCTCCAGGGTGTGGCTGACGTCGGCGTAGCCGTGCTGAGCCGCGACCCGGTCGGCCCAGCTCTCCACGGCCGGGCCGGCCACCTCGACGGTGCTCCCGCAGGCCCGGCAGACCAGGTGGTGGTGGTGCCCCTCGCTGCACCGGCGGTAGAGATGCTCGCCGCCCGGTGGACGCATCACGTCGATCTCACCCGCGTCGGCCAGCCCCTGCAGGGTGCGGTAGACCGTCGTCAGGCCGACCCGCTCGCCGCGCTGCCGGAGCATCGCGTGCAGATCCTGGGCACTGTGGAAGCCCTCCATCTCGCCCAGCAGGGCGCTCACCGCCGAACGCTGCCGGGTGTTGCGCACCGCTGTGCTGCTCTCGCTCATGATCCCTCCCCGGCGTGGCTGACCGCGTCCGCCACGATGTGCGCCACATGCTCGTCGACCAGGCTGTACGCAATCTCCCGACCTCGGCGGGAACCCCGCACCACGCCCGCGCCGCGAAGCACGCGCAGGTGCTGGGAGACCAGCGGTTGGGCGGCGCCGAGCTTCTCCACCAGCTCGTGCACGCACCGCTCGCCGTCGGCGAGCTCGCTGACGATGGCCAGCCGGATGGGCGCCGACAGGGCGCGGAGCAACTCGCTGGCCCCATCGAACCCCTCGTAGCCTGTTGCGCTGGTCATCCTGCAACGGTAACCAATATCGCGGACATTCCGCGGATCCGGCTCAGCGGAGCACGACCTCGTGCGGTTCCGGGGCCAGCGCGGCGGTCGGGGTCGCCCGGCGGCGCACCGCCCGCCAGACCCCGCCGGCCACGGCCACCACCAGGAAGGAGGCGATCGCCACCAGCACCACCGAGGCGCCCGGCGCGGTGTCCGCCGTCGCCGCCACCCAGACGCCGGAGCCGGCGGCGAAGAACCCGAGTGCCATGGCGGCGGTCATCGTGCTGCGGAAGCCCCGGGTGACCTGCTGGGCGGTGGCCACCGGAACCACCATCAGCGCGCTGATCAGCAGCACCCCGACGGCCCGCATCGCGATGGTCACGGTGATCGCGGTGGTGACCGCGATCAGCAGGTTGAGGGTGCGCACCGGCAGGCCGGAGACCCGGGCG
Source organism: Micromonospora sp. NBC_00858 (assembly GCF_045207365.1). Lineage (NCBI taxonomy): Bacteria > Bacillati > Actinomycetota > Actinomycetes > Micromonosporales > Micromonosporaceae > Micromonospora > Micromonospora sp. NBC_00858. Next base: position 110,135 of record NZ_CP108828.1, read on the forward strand.
TACTCCTCGTCGTGACTGACCGCGAAGAGCGCCGGCCGCAAAGCGATCATGGTGACGAGGATCGCCGCGCCGAGCACCCCGATAGTGGTCAGGTCGGCGGACGAGATGGTGGTCAGCGACCCGAACAGGTAGGCGTTGAGGTTGGCGCTGGTGGCATCGGAGAGGCCGACCAGCAGCACACCGCCGGCGATGCCGCCGTAGAAGAGCAGGGCCAGGGCCAGATCGCCGGAGGTACGCCCGCGAGCGCGGACCAGCTCGATGGCGATCGCGCCGGCGGTCGCGACGATCACCGCCACCAGCACCGGCGAGCGGTTGAGCAGCAGGCCCGCGCCGACGCCGGTCAACGCCACGTGCCCGATGCCGTCGCCGATCAGCGTGAGCCGGCGCTGCACCAGGTAGATGCCGAGCGCCGGCGCGGCCAGGCCGATCACCAGGGCGGCGATCAGGGCGCGCTGCATGTACGGGTACTGGAAGAGTTCCATGGTCAGTTGCTCCACAGCCCGGCGGGCTCGTCGGGACCGTGCGGGTGCACGTGGTCGTGGTCGGGCTCCGCGTGATGGCCGGCCGGATCCGGCACGGCGCCGTCGTGACAGATCCCGCCCTGGTGGACGACGACCGCCCGGCTGATCACCGGTCGCAGCGGGCCCAACTCGTGGGCCACCAGCAGCACCGTGCCGCCGTCGGCCACGAAGCCGCGCAGCGCGGCGGCGAACGCCTCCTGGCTGGCCGCGTCCACCCCGGCGGTGGGCTCGTCGAGGACCAGCAACTCCGGTTGGCCGGCCAGCGCGCGGGCGATCAGGGTGCGCTGCTGCTGGCCGCCGGAGAGGGTGGACACCGGGTCGGCGGCCCGGTCGGCGAGCCCGACCGCGTGCAGCGCGGCGTCGACGGCGGCCCGGTCGGTCGCACCCGGCGGACGGAGGATCCCCCGGCGGGCCAGCCGGCCCGAGGCCACCACCTCGCGGACGGTGGCCGGCACGCCGCCGCCCGCGCCCAGCCGCTGCGGGACGTACCCGATGCGTTCCCACTGCCGGAAGCGGCGCAACGGCCGGTCGAAGAGGGTGATCGAGCCGGCGCTGAGCGGCACCAGCCCGAGCACGGCACGGATCAGCGTGGACTTGCCGGAGCCGTTGGCCCCGAGCACCGCGACCACCTCCCCGGCGGTCACGGTGAGCGAGACGTCCCGGAGCACGGGGCGGCCGTCGTAGCCGACCACCCCGTGCTCGACGGTGATGACGGGTGCGCTCACGAGCAGCTCAACGCCGTCCGCAGGGTCTGCAGGTTGGTACGCATCACCGAAAGGTAGTCCGCGCCGCTGCCGGCGGCGAGCCCTTCGATCGGGTCCAGCACGGCGGTCTTCGCGCCGACCTGACCAGCGATGGTCTCGGCGACCTTCGGGCTGACCAGCGTCTCGAAGAAGATCGTGGTGGCCTGGTGCTCCTTCGCCTCCTCGATCACCTGCGCGAGCCGCTGCGGCGAGGGCTCGACGTCCGGGGTCAGCCCGGTGATGCCGACCTGGTCGAGCTTGTACCGGTCGGCCAGGTAGCCGAACGCGGTGTGGCTGGTCACGATCTCCCGCCGCTGGCAGGTCTGCAATCCCTGGTTGAACTCGCCGTCCAGGGCCGTCAGGTCGGCGCGCAGCGCCGCGGAGCGGGTGGTGTAGTCGGCGGCGTGGTCCGGGTCGGCCTTGCCGAGCCGCTGGGCGAGCTGGTCGCCGATGCCGGCCAGCCGGGTCGGGTCGAGCCAGACGTGCGGGTCCTTGCCGCCGCCGTGCTCCTCCTCGCCGTGCTCCTCCTCGCCCTCGTGGTTGTGCCCCCCGGCGGTCGCGTCCAGCAGCGGCTGCACGCTGGTCACGTCGAACGCCCGGTCGCCACCGCTCTGCGCGATGGCGTCGTCCACCGCCGGCTGGAAACCCTTCAGGTAGACGATCAGCTCCGCCTCACTCACCTGGCCGACCTGGCTCGGGCTGAGCTCCAGGTCGTGCGGCTCGGCGCCGGGCTTGGCGAGGTTGGTGACCCGGACCGCGTCGCCGCCGATCCGCTCGGCCAGGAACTGGAGTGGGTAGAACGCGGCCACCACGTCGACCCGTTGGGGATCGGCGCCGGCGGCACCGCCGGTGGAACAGCCGGCCCCGGCACTCAGGGCGAGCACAGCGGTGGCGGCGGCCAGGACACGGGACGTGGTGCGGTTGGTCATGCCGCCAACTGTCCGTCGTAACGATAATGATTGTCAAAAACGCATGAGTGCATGTCAGAGCAGCTTCGCCAGACCCACCGTGACCAGCAGGGTCAGCATCAGCAGCCGGATCAGCCGCGTCTGCGGGGCCTGAACCGGCCAGGTGGTGACCATCAGGGCGATCAGGCCCGCGGCGAGCGCGAGCGTCAGCAGCCCGCCGATCACGCCGGGGGTGAAGAACGCGACCAGCACCACCACCAGGGTGAGCAGGAACACCGACGTCGGGTTCGCCCCGGCCAACCGGGCGAGCAGAGGGCGCTGCGTACGCTGCATCCCACAGACTCTACGAGGAGGAACCCCCGGTGCTGGTGACCAACCGGTTCGTGGTCGACGTCGATGTCGCCGACGACTTCACCGAACGGGCGCACGCCGCCCTCACCGCGCTGGCCGCCCGGCCCGGCTACCTGCGCGGTCAACTGGTCCGGGCGCTGGACGACCCCCGGTACTGGTCCCTGGTCACCGAGTGGGAGTCGGTCGGCACCTACCGGCGGGCGCTGGGTGCCTTCGAGGTCAAGGTGAGCGCCGTGCCGTTACTCGCCGAGTCCGTTGACGAGCCGTCCGCGTACGAGGCGCTGGCCAGTGCGGCGCCCGGTGGGGCCGTGGTCATCGCCGAGAGTGATCGGGCTGCTGGTCCTTACCGCTGAGCCGTCTGGCACTACCCTGCTCCTATGACCGCACCCGCCCCGCCACCCGGTCCCGGGGTGGCTCCGCCGTTCGCCGCGCCGCCCACCGAGGGCCGCCGGACCCGGCTCTGGATCGGCCTCGGCGTCGGCGCGCTCGCCGTGCTGCTCTGCTGCGGCGGGGGTGGCGCGGCCGTGGTCGGCCTGGCCGTCAGCGGTGTGCAGGCGATCCGCGAACAGGGCCGCACCGTGACCGGCGACTACTACCAGGCGCTGGTCGAGCGGAACTACGGGCGGGCCTACGACCAGCTCTGCGACGACGCGCAGCGGCGCGAGTCCCGCCCCGAGTTCGAGCGGCGGGCGGCCGCCGAGCCGCAGGTCGCCGCGTTCCGGGTGGGTGAGGTGGACACCACCAACCTGACCGTTCCGGTGGACGTCACGCTCGACGGCGGCGACCGGGAACAGCAGCAGGTGAGCCTGGGCCAGGACGGTCAGACCGGCGGCATGGAGGTCTGCGGGGTGAGCTGACCCGCCCCCGGTATTCTCCTGGGCTCGGGGGGACGGTGGTCGTACCGTTGTCCCGAACCGACCGTTCCATCCACATCTCGCCCCCGCCGACCGCCAGCCGGCGTAGGAGGAAACATGCCAGCCGACCGTATCGACGCCGTCGTCAGCCTCGCCAAGCGCCGAGGCTTCGTCTTCCCCTCCAGCGAGATCTACGGAGGCACCCGATCGGCGTGGGACTACGGTCCGCTCGGCGTGGAGCTGAAGGAGAACGTCCGCCGGCAGTGGTGGAAGACCATGGTCCAGCAGCGCGACGACGTGGTCGGCCTCGACTCCGCGGTGATCCTGGCCCGCAAGGTGTGGGAGGCGTCCGGCCACATTGCCGAGTTCGTCGACCCGCTCACCGAGTGCCAGTTCTGCCACAAGCGGTTCCGGGCTGACCACCTCGAGGAGGCGTACGCCGAGAAGCACGGCAAGCCGCTGACCTCGCTCGCCGAGCTGAACTGCCCCAACTGCGGCAACAAGGGCACCTTCACCGAGCCGAAGATGTTCAACGGCCTGATGAAGACCTACCTGGGCCCGGTGGAGAGCGACGAAGGGCTGCACTACCTGCGCCCGGAGACCGCGCAGGGCATCTTCGTCAACTACAAGAACGTCGAGACGGTCGCCCGCAAGAAGCCGCCGTTCGGCATCGCGCAGACCGGCAAGTCGTTCCGCAACGAGATCACCCCGGGCAACTTCATCTTCCGGACCCGCGAGTTCGAGCAGATGGAGATGGAGTTCTTCGTCGAGCCGGGCACCGACGAGCAGTGGCACGAGTACTGGCTCCAGGAGCGCTGGAACTGGTACCTCGACCTGGGCCTGTCGGCCGACAACCTGCGCCTGTACGAGCACCCCAAGGAGAAGCTCTCCCACTACTCGAAGCGGACGGTGGATATTGAGTACCGCTTCCAGTTCGGCGGCACCGAGTTCGCCGAGCTGGAGGGGGTGGCCAACCGCACCGACTTCGACCTCTCCACGCACAGCAAGCACTCCGGCGTCGATCTGTCCTACTTCGATCAGACCAAGAGCGAGCGCTGGATGCCGTACGTCATCGAGCCGGCCGCTGGTCTGACCCGCGCGGTGCTCGCCTTCCTGCTGGAGGCGTACGACGAGGACGAGGCGCCGAACACCAAGGGCGGCGTGGACAAGCGCACCGTGATGCGGTTCGACCCACGGCTGGCCCCGGTCAAGGTGGCGGTGCTGCCGCTGTCCCGCAACGAGGCGCTGTCGCCGAAGGCGAAGGATCTCGCCGCGCTGCTGCGCAAGCGCTGGGTGGTGGAGTTCGACGACTCGCAGGCGATCGGCCGCCGGTACCGCCGGCAGGACGAGATCGGCACGCCGTTCTGTGTGACGGTGGACTTCGACACCCTGGACGACAACGCTGTGACGGTCCGCAACCGGGACACCATGGCCCAGGAGCGGATCTCCCTGGACCAGGTCGAGCGTTACCTGATCGAGCGCCTCCCCGGCTGCTGAGACGGTGGTTACGGGGCCTCGGCCGACGCGGAAAGCGCCGGCCGAGGCCCCGTACACTTGTCCGGTGACCGCCTCGACCGTCCCTGCGCTGCGCCCGTTGACTCTCGGGCGGTACCAGGTGTGGCCGCCGGTGGTGCTCGCGCCGATGGCCGGGATCACCAACGTCGGATTCCGCCGGCTCTGCCGGGAGCAGGGCGGCGGCATCTACGTCTGCGAGATGATCACCACCCGGGCGCTGGTCGAGCGGAACCCGAAGACGCTGCACATGATCGCGTTCGGCGCGGACGAGCAGCCGCGAAGCCTCCAGCTCTACGGCACCGACCCGGAGATCACCGCCGCCGCCGTGCGGATCGTGGTCGAACGCAATCTGGCCGATCACATCGACCTCAACTTCGGCTGTCCGGTGCCCAAGGTGACCCGCCGGGGTGGCGGCGCGGCGCTCCCGTGGCGGCGCCGGCTCTTCGCCCGGCTGGTGAAGGCCGCGGTGGACGCCGCGACACCGGCCGGCGTGCCGGTCACCGTGAAGATGCGCAAGGGCATCGACGACGACCATCTGACGTACGTCGAGGCCGGGCTCGCCGCGCAGGACGCCGGGGTGGCCGCGGTCGCCCTGCACGGGCGGACGGCCGGGCAGCGCTACTCGGGCACCGCCGACTGGGACGCGATAGCCACCCTCAAGCAGGCCCTGGACGTGCCGGTGCTCGGCAACGGCGACATCTGGGAGGCCGACGACGCTCTGCGGATGGTCGCCCACACCGGGGTCGACGGCGTGGTGGTCGGGCGCGGCTGCCTGGGCCGCCCGTGGCTCTTCGCTGACCTGGAGGCCGCCTTCAACGGTCGGCCGGAGCGGCGGCTGCCCACCCTCGGCGAGGTCGCGGTGACCATGCGCCGGCACGCTGAGCTGCTGGTCGACCAGTTCGTCGCGGGGGCGCGCAACCCAGCGCGGGGCGAGCGGGACGGCTGCACCGACTTCCGCAAGCACGTCGCCTGGTACCTCAAGGGTTTTCCGGTCGGCGGCGAGCTGCGCCGCTCGCTGGCGATGATCGAGAGCCTGGCTCAGCTCGACGATCTGCTTGGCACGCTCGACCCGGCGGAGCCGTTCCCGGTGGCAGCCCTGGGCCAGCCGCGCGGGCGGACGAACTCCCCGGGCAAGGTCTTCCTGCCGGACGGCTGGCTGGCCAGCCGAGACGACGACGTCGTACCCGAGGGCGCGGAGATGGACGACTCCGGCGGCTGACCGAACCAACCAACGAAGGGCCGGACCCCGGTAGGGGTCCGGCCCTTCGTTGGTTGGTTCGCTTCAGGGTCAGCTGGTGGCGTAGCCGCGGGTGGCGATCCAGTCGGCGAGGTGCTCGACGGTGACCTCGTAGGAGGCCTGGTTCGGATCGGCCGAGTCGGCGATCTTGACGATGTTGCCGTTGTCGCGGTAGCCCACGACGCTGATGTAGTGCCCACCCTCAAACGAGTGGCTGGTGCCGTCGACGTCGACGCTGGTGCCGGCGATGTTCGCCACCACAGCCCGACCGTCATCCACGGTCTTCACGACGTCGGCGCGCAGCTTGTCGGTCTGCTTGCTGTCAGCGGCGGGGGTGCTGATCTCGACGCTGCGGTAGGCGTCGTTCTTACCGGTTTCCTTGTTCAGCACCGGGGTGATGTCGTTGATGGAGTTCGTGCCGGCCTCGGTGGTACCCATTTCCTTGGCCATGGCGTCCACGCTGATGTCCTTGCCCTGCACGGACAGGGCGTTGCGGGCGGCGGCGGGACCGCAGTAGTAGAAGTTCGGCTGCGCCTCGTAGCGCACACCCAGCTGACGCTCACCCGACGACTTCCGGTCCGACTGGGTCTGCGTAGCGGGCTTGGCATCCGACGCGGCGTAAGCGGCGGTCACGGGGCCGGCGATGGCGCCGCCGGTGAAGGCGAGTCCAGCAGCGGTCAGAGCGGTCTTACGAATCAGATCGGTACGCATGATGGCGTGCTCCTCTGCATCGGGGGTGCGCGCGGCAGGGGGGTGCCGCGTCAAGGAAGTTCAAGAAGGGGGGAACGGTTCGGCGATCTGGGGGGACCTGCTCGGGGTTCCGGGGATGTAACCGTGCCGGCCGGTCGGGTGTTCCCGGCGGCTGCCGCGCACCGGGCCAGGGGGCCACGGTCGCATCCCCCGGTATAACGACCCGGGCCGGCCCCCGATTCCACGCTGAGGGTGGCCCCGACCACGGGACGACCCACCCCACAACCGGACACCCACCCATTCGGCTTACATCCCGAACCGGACACCACACCCACGTGGCCGCCCACGTCGACCGGCGTCGAGCCACGCACTTTCCGGGAAAGTGCTGCCTCCAGACGCGCCGAGACCACACCTTCCCGGAAAGTGCGCAGACCTAGGGCGCCGCCGCCGCGCGTCGGCCGGGTGCGTGCTTTTGAGCGTGATGACTCTGAGGTATCAATATGACTCTGAGGTATCACCCTCAACCGCGCGGGTGCCCCACCGCCGTCGACCCGCCCGAGCGTCGGTCTTCCGCCCGAGCGTCGGTCTTCCGCCCGAGCGTCGGTCTTCCGCCCGAGCGTCGGTCTTCCGCCCGAGCGTCGGTCTTCCGCCCGAGCGTCGGTCTTCCGCCCGAGCGTCGGTCTTCCGCCCGAGCGTCGGTCTTCCGCCCGAGCGTCGGTCTTCCGCCCGAGCGTCGGTCTTCCGCCCGAGCGTCGGTCTTCCGCCCGAGCGTCGGTCTTCCGCCCGAGCGTCGGTCTTCCGCCCGGCCGTCGGTCTTCCGCCCGACTCGCGGCCTGCGAGGGCCTGGGTGACGGGTGAGGCGAGGTCGCGGGTGCGGGGCGGTCAGAGCTGGTCGGCGACTGGGGCGGGGGCGGTACCGGGGCCGGGCTGGGTCGGGAGGTGCGGGCGGGTCGGCTGGGCGGCCCCGATCCCCTCAGCGGGCCAGGGGACCTCGGGGGAGAGGTGGAAGGTGATCCCGGCGGTGGTCCAGCGCGGGCCGTGTCCGGCCAGCCGGTCGCGGAACCCGGCCCAGTCGTGCGTAGCCCGGGGCGACCAGCCCAGCTCGGCGATGGCGGGCAGCCGAGGGAACAGCATGAACTCGATCTCGGCCAGCGAGGTGATCGACTCGGTCCAGAGCGGGGCCTCCACGCCGAGTACCGCCGCCTCCGGCACGCCCGTCACGTGTGACCCGGGATCCCAGTCGTACGCGCGTCGCGCGTCGATCAGGCCGGCCCAGTCCTGCCCGACCGGGGTGTCCGGGGCGTACTTCATGTCCAGGTAGGCGTGGTTGCCGGGGGAGACGATCAGCCGGGCGCCCTGGCGTACCGCCTCGGCAGTGATGGCCGAGTCCTCGCCGTTCGTGCCCCACCACTGGAGCACCCGTCCGTCGGCGTGCGCGGCCGGGGCGAGCTGGTGCCAGCCGACGACGGTCTTACCGGTGTCGGCGACGATCCGCTGCACCCGCTCGACGAAACCGGTATACACCTCGCCCTTGACCTTGAACGCCTCGTCGCCGCCGATGTGCAGCCACGGCCCCGGGGTGAGCGCGGCCACCTCGCCCAGCACGTTGGCGATGAAGTCGTACGTCCGCTCGTCGGCCGGGTCGACGTAGCTGAAGCCGACCTCGGTGCCGGTGTACGGCGGCGGTGCGACCTTGTCCGGTGCCAGTTCCGGGTACGCGACCAGCGCGGCGTTGGTGTGGCCGGGCAGGTCGATCTCCGGCACCACGGTGATGTGCCGGGCGGCGGCGTACTCGACGATCCTGCGGTAGTCGGCCTTCGTGTAGAACCCGCCGGGGCCGTCGCCGACCTCGGTCGTCCCGCCGACGGCGGTCAATCGTGGCCGGGAGTCGACGGCGATCCGCCAGCCCTGGTCGTCGGTCAGGTGCAGGTGCAGGTGGTTGAGCTTGTACCGGGCCAGGTGGTCGATCACCCGGAGTACGTCGGCGACGGCGAAGAAGTGCCGCGCCACGTCGAGCATCGCGCCCCGGTACGGGAACCGGGGCCGGTCGACGATCGACCCGCCGGGCAGCATCCAGTGCTCGGCGACCGGGACCGGGCTCTCGATCGCCGGTGGCAGCAGTTGACGCAGGGTCTGCGCGCCGTAGAAGAGGCCGGCGGCGGTGACTGCGGTGACGGTGACCCCGGCCCGGGTCACGGCCAGCCGGTACCCCTCGGCGCCCAGGCCGTCGTCGTCGGTCAGGACCAGCGCGATGCCGTCGACCGGTGCCGGCCCGGCGGCGTCGGTCACCGGCAGCGGGTATCCGGTGGCCGGACGCAGCTGCTCGGCGAGCTGTTCGGCGACCGCCAGCGCGGCGGGATCGGCGCTGGCCACGATGACCGCCTCGGCCGGCAGCAGCCAGTCCTCGGCCGGGTTCGGCTCGACCTCCTGCGGGGCGGGCACGACGTCGGTCAGACGGACCGGGGCCGGCGGGGCGAGCAGCTCACCGGCGGCCCGTTCGGCGGCCCGGGCCAGCGTGGCCGCGTCCGGTTCGTGCCCCGACAGTGAGATCGGGTCGGTGGATCCGGCCGCGCCGGGGGTGGCGGCGGATCCGGGGGAGGAGAAGGTCGACACGGCGGCGGCTCCGGGGGTGTATTCGCGCCGAATATGGCAAAAGTGAGTTTCGCTGGCTGCGTTGCCATCAAGAGTACGGCGAGAGGGCGGGATGCGTGATCGTGCGCGTGGAAGCGTTCCCAAAAACCGGTACGAACGCGGATAGTCGTGATGGCTGTGCCTATTGTCACCGAACGGTCCCCGGCCGCTCGATGTTCGCTTAACCTTCGCCCACCGATCGATGTCAACCCCGGGATTACCGGTGGTCCGTCCCGGGGTATGAGGAAACTGAACCTTCGTTAAGTGTCAATCCGGCGCGCGTGGGAGGCTCTGGTGGCAGCGCAAGAGACCGTCGATCACAAGTACGTCTACGACTTCTCCGAGGGCAACAAGGACCTCAAGGACCTGCTCGGCGGCAAGGGCGCAAACCTGGCCGAGATGACCAACCTCGGGCTGCCGGTGCCCCCCGGCTTCATCATCACCACCGAGGCCTGTCAGGCGTACCTCGCGACCGGCCGGGAGCCGGACGGGCTCGCCGGCCAGATCGAGGCGCACCTGGAATCGCTGGAGCGCGCGATGGGCAAGCGCCTCGGCGACCCGCAGGACCCCCTGCTGGTCTCCGTCCGTTCCGGCGCCAAGTTCTCCATGCCCGGCATGATGGAGACCGTCCTCAACGTCGGCCTCAACGACCAGAGCGTGCTGGGGCTCTCCGCCCAGGCGGGCGGCTCCACTGACCAGGCCGCCTCCGGCGGCGCGAACAGATTCGCCTGGGACTCCTACCGGCGACTCATCCAGATGTTCGGCAAGACTGTCTGCGACGTGCCGGGCGAGGAGTTCGAGCACGCCCTCGACGAGGTCAAGCGCGCCAAGGGCACCCACAACGACCTGGACCTGGACGCCGACGACCTGCGCGGGCTGGTCGACTCGTACAAGAAGATCTTCGTCAAGCACACCGGTCGGGAGTTCCCGCAGCAGCCGCGCGAACAGCTCGACCTGGCCATCCGGGCGGTCTTCGAGTCGTGGAACGCCGAGCGCGCGGTGCTCTACCGCCGCCAGGAGCGGATCCCGGCCGACCTCGGCACCGCGGTCAACGTGGTTTCCATGGTCTTCGGCAACCTCGGCCCGGACTCCGGCACCGGCGTCGCATTCACCCGGGACCCGGCCAGCGGCGCGCAGGGCATCTACGGCGACTACCTGGCCAACGCCCAGGGCGAGGACGTCGTCGCCGGCATCCGCAACACGGTGCCGTTGCAGGAGTTGGAGCAGCTCGACAAGTCCTCCTACGACGAGCTGCTCGGCATCATGGCCCGGCTGGAGGAGCACTACAAGGACCTCTGTGACATCGAGTTCACCATCGAACGCGGCAAGCTCTGGATGCTGCAGACGCGGGTCGGCAAGCGCACCGCAGCTGCCGCGTTCGTCATCGCCGGGCAGTTGATCGACGAGGGCCTGATCGACCTGGACGAGGCGCTGCACCGGGTCAACGGCGCGCAGTTGGCCCAGCTGATGTTCCCGCGCTTCCAGCTCGACCACGACTTCCAGCCGGTCGCCAAGGGCATCGGCGCCTCGCCCGGCGCGGCATCGGGCAAGGTGGTCTTCACCTCCGCCCGGGCCGTCGAGCTGGCCGCCGAGGGCGAGTCGGTGATCCTGGTCCGCCGGGAGACCAACCCGGACGACCTGAACGGCATGATCGCCGCCAAGGGCATTCTCACCTCGCGCGGCGGTAAGACCAGCCACGCCGCCGTGGTGGCCCGGGGGATGGGCAAGACCTGCGTCTCCGGCGCCGACGAGATCGACGTGAACGTGCCCGCGAAGCGGTTCACCGTGGCCGGGCAGACCGTCGGCGAGGGAGACGTCGTCTCCATCGACGGCACCACCGGCAAGGTCTACCTGGGCGAGGTGCCGGTCATGCCGTCGGAGGTGGTGCAGTACTTCGAGGGCAGTCTCGACCCCGCGCACATCGACAACGCGCTGGTTCGGGCCGTACACCGGATCATGACGCACGCCGACGACAAGCGGCGGCTCGCGGTCCGCACGAACGCCGACACCGGCGCGGACGCCGCCCGGGCCCGGCGCTTCGGCGCCGAGGGCATCGGGCTCTGCCGCACCGAACACATGTTCCTCGGCGACCGGCGCGAGCTGGTCGAGCGACTGATCCTGGCCCGAGCCGAGGGTGAGCGCGAGGCGGCGCTGGCGGCGCTGCTGCCGTTGCAGCGGGCCGACTTCGAGGAGATCTTCCGCGAGATGGACGGGCTGCCGGTCACCGTCCGGCTGATCGACCCGCCACTGCACGAGTTCCTGCCGCCGCTGGAGCAGCTCGCGGTCAACGTCGCGGTCGCCCAGGAGCGCGGCGAGGACGTGGCCAAGGAGGAGGCGCTGCTCGCCGCCGTCCGGCGGATGCACGAGGAGAACCCGATGCTCGGGCTGCGGGGCGTCCGCCTCGGCCTGGTCATCCCCGGCCTGTTCGCGATGCAGGTCCGGGCCATCGCCGAGGCGGCTGTCACCTGCGCCCGTGGCGGCGGGACAGCCAAGCCGGAGATCATGGTGCCGCTGGTCGGCGCCGTGCAGGAGCTGGAGACGGTCCGCGCCGAGGCCGAGAAGATCATCGCCGAGGTGGTCGGGGACAGCGGGGTCGAGGTGCTGATCGGCACCATGATCGAGGTGCCCCGGGCGGCGCTGACCGCCGGTCAGATCGCCGAGGCGGCGGAGTTCTTCTCCTTCGGCACCAACGACCTGACCCAGATGGGCTGGGGCTTTTCCCGCGACGACGTCGAGGGCGCGTTCTTCTGGCGCTACCTGGAGTTGGGCATCTTCGGCATCTCGCCGTTCGAGTCGATCGACCGCGACGGCGTGGGCCGGCTGGTGCGGATCGCCGCCGAGGAGGGCCGGGCCGCCCGGCCCGGGCTGAAGCTCGGTGTCTGCGGCGAGCACGGCGGCGACCCCGACTCGGTGCACTTCTTCCACGAGGTCGGCTTGGACTACGTCTCCTGCTCGCCGTTCCGGGTGCCGGTGGCCCGGCTGGAGGCCGGTCGGGCGGCGGTGGAGACCGGCGGGTCGGACAGCCGCTGACGCAGGGCCGGCGGTGGACCGGGCTCCCGGGCCACCGCCGGCACCAGCGATCAGATCGGCGGGCGCCGCCAGGTGGGTCGGGCCGAGCGGTGCAGCTGCGCCGGCAGGGTGGCCATCGGGGTACGCACGGCCAGCGGGGCGTGCGCGTCGGGCATGGCGGTGTTGCCGATCCCGCCGCCGCGGATGTCCAGCACCGAGCCGGCCCGATGGGCCACCGCCCGGGCCTCCTCGTGCAGCGCCTCCAGGTCCTCCGCGGCCGCGACGGTGACCAGGGTCAGCAGGGCGTTGCGCCCGGCCGGGTAGGTCACCACGCAGCCGGCGGTGGTGCGCACCACCGACTCCCGGAACTCGCCCTGCTGGGCCGTGTCGGCCATCCGGTGGCCGAGCCCGAAGCTGGCCGCGGCGAGCGCGGCGAGGTGGGTGGCGTCGGTGCTGGGCAGGTCACTGGAGATGAGTAGCCCGTCGGTGCCGGCCAGGACGGCCCCGGCGACCTCGGGACGGCGCCGACGCAACCCGCGTAGCTCCGTTCCCACCACGGTGTCTGCGTCCACGAGCGTCCCCTTACCGGTCAGGCTCTGCGTGTCGATCGGCTGGTCACGTTCCGCGCTGGGAACGCTACCGGTAGCAACCTCCGCTCGCGAGCCCGTAACCCTCGGCAATCGGTTGATAACTCCCGGCCAATCGGCGGTTGTGGGCCTGCGGACGAGGCGTCGCGGGCGGGCCGGGCGGCCCCGAGCGGCGTAATCTTGGCTCCTTCGCACACCGCCGATTGCGCACGCCGTCGAGGGGGAAGGGTGACTGCATGACCAGCGTCTGGGAGAGCCTGACCGTCGACGCCCGCGATCCGGCCCGACTGGCCCGCTGGTGGGCCGAAGCCCTCGGCTACCAGATCATCACTGAGAAGCCGGACGAGGTGGAGATCCGCCAGTCCGTCGACAAGCTCCCCGGCCTGGTCTTCCTGCCGGTGGCCGACGGCAAGGAACGCAAGAACCGGCTGCACCTCGACCTTCGCCCGGCCGACCAGGAGGCCGAGGTCGAACGGCTCGTCGACATGGGCGCCCGGCACGTCGACATCGGCCAGGGCCAGGTGGACTGGACGGTGTTGGCCGACCCGGAGGGCAACGAGTTCTGCGTGCTTCGCGAGCGCGAGGAGTGAGCCGGGTTTGCGAGCCCCGCAGTCGCGAGCAAGATGTGGCTTCGCGAGCGCGAGGAGTGAGCCGGGTTTGCGAGCCCCGCAGTCGCGAGCAAGATGTGGCTTCGCGAGCGCGAGGAGTGAGCCGGTGACCGGTTGACCGCACCGCCGTCCGTCGCGGCGGACGCCCGGCTGGTCGAGGAGCCGCCCAAGGACACCGGCCACCGCCGGTCACCGTACGAGCGGGACCGCGCCCGGGTGCTGCACTCAGCGGCGTTCCGCCGGTTGGCCACCAAGACCCAGGTGCACACCGCCGGCACGGACGACTTCCTGCGCACCCGGCTGACCCACTCGCTGGAGGTCGCCCAGATCGCTCGCGAGATGGGCGCCCGGCTGGGCTGCGACCCGGACGTGGTGGACGTCGCCGGGCTCGCGCACGACCTCGGGCACCCGCCGTTCGGGCACAACGGCGAGGAGGCGCTGGACCTGCTCGCCACGCCCTGCGGCGGCTTCGAGGGCAACGCCCAGACGCTGCGGGTGCTGACCCGGCTGGAAGCGAAGGTGCTCCTCCCGGACGGCTCGTCCGCCGGGCTGAACCTGACCCGTGCCTCGCTCGACGCGATCGGCAAGTACCCCTGGCTGCGCCGCCCCGGGCAGCGCAAGTTCGGGGTGTACGCCGACGACGCGGCCGTCTTCGGCTGGATCCGGGCCGGCGCGCCCGGCGACCGGCGCTGCCTGGAGGCGCAGGTGATGGACTGGGCCGACGACGTCGCGTACTCCGTGCACGACGTGGAGGACGGCATCCACGGCGGGTACGTCACGCTGCGCCCGCTGCTCGACGATGCCGACGAACGGGCCGCGCTCTGCACCGACGTGGCCGCCACCTATTCCGGGGAGTCCCCGGGTGACCTGGCCGAGGTGCTGGTCGAGTTGCTGGCCGACCCGCTGCTGGCCCCCCTCGTCGGGTACGACGGCAGCCACCGCGCCCAGGCCGCGCTGAAGGCCACCACCAGCGGGTTGACCGGCCGGTTCGTCTCCGCGGCGGTGGCCGCCACGGAGGAGCGGTTCGGCGCCGGCCCGCATCGCCGCTACGCCGCCGACCTGGTGGTGCCGCGGCTGGTCCGGGCCCAGTGCGCCCTGCTCAAGGGCATCGCGCTGCGCTACGTGATGCGTCGCTCCGGCTTCCGGGGCCGCTACGAACGGCAGCGGGCGATGCTGGCCGAACTGGTGGGCGCGCTGGTCCGGCGGGCGCCGGACGGGCTCGACCCGATCTTCGCCCCGCTGTGGCGGGCCGCGCCGGACGACGCCGCCCGGCTGCGGGTGGTGATCGATCAGGTCGCCTCACTCACCGACCCGGCGGCGGTGACCTGGCACACCCGCCTGGTGGGAGATGGAGCACCGCCGTCCGGGGGCGGCGCAGCTTAGGCTAGCCTAAGTGGTATGACGGAACGCCCCAGGAACGTCACCTCGGTCCGAGTGCTGCGCACCGAGCGACCCACCCCGCATCTGATCCGGCTCGTCCTCGGCGGGGACGAACTGGCCGGCCTGCCGGTGGGCGAGTTCACCGACCACTACATCAAGCTGGTCTTCCCGCAGCCCGGCGTCGCGTACCCGCAGCCGCTGGACCTCGCCGAGATCCGCCGTGACCTGCCCCGCGAGCAGTGGCCCCGGCTGCGCGCGTACACCGTGCGGCAGTGGGACCCGCTGGCCGAGGAGCTGACCGTCGACGTGGTGCACCACGGCGACGAGGGGCTGGCTGGCCCGTGGGCCGCCGCGCTGCGCCCGGGCGACCCGGTGCACTTCGTCGGACCCGGCGGGGCGTACGCCCCGAGCCCGGATGCGGACTGGCACCTGCTGGTCGGCGACGAGAGCGCCCTGCCGGCGATCGGCGCCGCCCTGGAACGGCTGCCGCTGGGCGCCCCGGCCCATGTCTTCGTGGAGATCGCCGACCCGGCGGAGGAGCAGAAGCTGCTCAGCCCGGGCGCGGTCCAGCTCACCTGGCTGCACCGCGGCGAGCGCCCGGTGGGTGCCGCGCTGGTGGCGGCGGTGCGGGATCTGGAGTTCCCGCCGGGCCAGGTGCACGCCTTCGTCCACGGCGAGGCGACCTTCGTCCGGGAACTGCGCCGGCTGCTGCGCGCCGAGCGGGGCGTACCCGCCGATCGGCTCTCCATCTCCGGCTACTGGCGGCGCGGCATGGACGACGAGGGCTGGCGCTCCGCCAAGGCCGACTGGAACCGGGAGGTGGCGGCCGAGGAGCCCACCGCTGCCTGAGCGCGGTTCAGCCCTCGGTCTGCCGGTCCCATTCCTCACGGACCGCGGTGAGTCGCCGGTTGAGCAGCACGGCGTACCCGACGATCGCCGGGGCGAGCAGCAGCAACAGCAGCCGGGCCTCGCGTACCGTCGCGCCGATCAGGCTGACCGAAATCACCGCGTAGGCGGTGATCGCCAGCCGGGAGGCGCTCGGCCGGGTAGCGAGCGTGAACAGGCCCAGCCCACACAGCACCCAGACCACCACCGAGGCAGCCAACAGCAGCCGCAGCTCCAGCGGCAGCCGGCTCGCGCCGCTGTCGACCAGCCGTACCGCCTGCCCGAGCGACCAGCCGAGCAGCAGCAGCGCACCGCTGAGCGGGATGTGCAGATAGGTGTACGCCTGCCCGGCACGCAGGCGGGTCGTCGACAGGTTGGTGGTGACGAAGGTGGTGTAGACCCACCAGACGGCGGCCGGCACCACGAAGGCCAACCCGGCGGTGAGGATCATGTGCGGCCGGGGGTGGTCCGGCACCGCGAAGAGCAGGCTGGCCAGCGCGCTGCCCAGCACGATGATGGTGAACTGGCCGATCCGTTCCGGCAGGTGCCGGTTGTCCACCGGCCACTGCTCGAGCCGCCGTCGGCCGACCCAGGGCGTGGCCAGTTCGATGGCCATCGCGACGACCCACAGCGCCGGGCGCAGCGCGATCGGCACGGCCAGCGAGACCAGCCAGATCAGCCAGCCCAGCCCGAAGCCGACCAGGTAGACCGAGATCACCGTGCGGGCGATCGGGCTGGCCGGCCGGGCCCGCAGGTAGAGCAGGAGCAGCACGCCCCGGACGATCAGGTACCCGACCGGCAGCAGCGCGCTCTCCGGCACCTCGTCCACGCCGAGCGTCATCGCGCCCGCGCCGACCAGCGCGACCAGCACCAGCAGCCGGTGCGGCAGATCGTCCGGGTCGAACCGGGTGTCGTAGTAGACCTGACCCATCCAGGCCCACTGGACCACCACGAAGAGCCCGCTCACGGCAAGTATGCCGCCCACCGACGGGGTCGAGTCGGTGCCCAGCCGGGCCACCACCGCCGCCAGCGCGTACACGAAGATGATGTCGAGGAAGAGCTCCAGCCAGGTGGCGTGGCGGTGCCCGGCCTCGTCCTCCAGCGGTGCCGGCCCGCGTACGCCCAGCCGACCGGACAACCATCCCGGCAAGCGGGCGCCGACGGTCCGTACCCTCCGCATCTGGTCATGGTCCCCGCGCGGGTCCGGCTCCCGGGCGGGAACCGTCGAGCCGGCAGCGGTGGCCGCCACATCCGGCGTGCCCCGGCCGGCGTGCCGCCGGTCCGGCAGGGCAGGATGTACGCCGAGGGGGTGGCGCATGGCTGGGCGAATCCGGGACGAGGACATCGCACTGGTCCGGGAACGCACCTCGATCGGGGACGTGATCTCCGAGACGGTCACCCTGAAGTCCGCCGGCGGCGGCAACCTCAAGGGCCTGTGCCCGTTCCACGACGAGAAGAGCCCGTCCTTCAACGTCTCCCCGGCCCGCAACGTCTGGTACTGCTTCGGCTGCGGGGCCGGTGGCGACGCGATCAAGTTCCTGATGGACGCCGAGCACCTCAGCTTCATCGAGTCCGTCGAGCGGCTGGCCGGCCGCGCCGGCATCCAGCTGCGCTACCTGGAGGACGACAAGGGCACCCCGCGCCCCCGACCCCAGCAGGGCCAGCGCCAGCGCCTGGTTGCCGCGCACGCCGCCGCCGTCGAGTTCTACCAGGCGCAGCTCAGCACCGCCGGTGCCCGCCGGGCACGGGAGTTCCTGGCCCAACGTGGCTTCGACCGGGCCGCCGCCGAGCGCTACGGCTGCGGCTTCGCGCCGGAGGGCTGGGACCTGCTCACCAAGCACCTGCGCCAGCAGGGCTTCACCCACCAGGAGCTGGTCACCGCCGGGCTGTCTCGGGAGTCCCGCTCCGGCACGCTGATCGACCGGTTCCGCCGGCGGCTGCTCTGGCCGATCCGCGACCTCGCCGGCGACGTGATCGGTTTCGGCGCCCGCAAGCTCTTCGACGACGACGACGGCCCGAAGTACCTGAACACCCCCGAGACGCCGATCTACAAGAAGTCGCACGTGCTCTACGGCATCGACCAGGCCAAGCGGGAGATCGCCAAGCAGGGCCGGGCGGTGATCGTCGAGGGCTACACCGACGTGATGGCCTGCCACCTGGCCGGGGTGACCACGGCGGTGGCGACCTGCGGCACGGCGTTCGGCGCCGACCACATCGGGGTGCTGCGCCGGTTGCTGCTGGACACCGACTCGGTGGCTGGGGAGATCATCTTCACCTTCGACGGGGACGCCGCCGGGCAGAAGGCGGCGCTGCGTGCCTTCTCCGACGACCAGCGCTTCGTGGGCCGGACGTTCATCGCCGTCAGCCCCGACAACATGGACCCGTGCGAGCTGCGGCTGGCCAAGGGTGACCTGGCGGTGCGCGACCTGGTGGCCCGGCGCGAGCCGCTGGTCGACTTCGCGCTGCGGCACGTGATCAGCCGGTACGACCTGGACACCGTCGACGGCCGGGTCGAGGCGATGCGTCGGGCCGCGCCGCTGGTCGCGCAACTCAAGGACCGGGAGAAGCGCCCGGAGTACGTCCGCAAGCTCGCCATGGACCTCGGGATGGAGATCGAGCCGGTGCAGCGGGCGGTGCTCGCCGCCGCCAACGCCCCGCCGCCCGGTGCCCGGGACGCCGCCCCCGCCGGTCGGCCCGCGCCGACCCGCCCCGAGCCGGCACTGGACAGCCCGCAGTCGATGGTCGAGCGGGAAGCGTTGAAGCTCGCCCTGCAGCAGCCCGTGCTGGCCGGGCCGATGTTCGACGCCGTCGAGGCCACGGAGTACCGGCACCCGGTGCACGTCGCGGTACGCGCGGCCATCGCGGCGGCCGGCGGGGCCGTGTCGGCGACCGGGGGCGCCGTCTGGATCGAGTTGGTCCGTGACGCCTGCGACGACCTGGCGTCAGCGGCGCTGGTCGGCGAGCTGGCGGTGGAGCCGCTACGGATCGACGGTGAACCGGACCCGCGCTACGTGTCGATCACGATGGCCCGGGTGCAGTTCGGGTCGGTGACGGCCCGGATCCGGGACCTCAAGTCGCGGATCCAGCGGATCAACCCGGTCAACAACAAGGACGAGTACTTCGCCGCCTTCGGCGAGCTGCTGTCACTGGAGCAGCACGCCAGGGCGCTGCGCGAGCAGGCCGCAGGAGGGCTCTAGATGGGACTGTTCAGCCGCAAGCCGAAGCTCCCGCCGGCCGACCGGCCGCCGCTCGCCGCCGACGAACGGGTGCTGGCCTGGGCGGCGGCGGGCAACGGCGAGGGCGACGGGGTGGTGGTGGCCACCAACCTCGGTCTGTGGCTGCCCGGTCGGGGGCACCGGCTCGGCTGGCACGACATCCTCAAGGCCGTCTGGTCCGGCCGCGAGCTGACCGTCACGCCCGCCGAGACCCTCGTCGAACGCGACGGTTACACGGTGGTCACCGACTGCCCGGCCGAGTCGTACCTGCTGCTCGACCCGGGCGAGCTGCCGCACCAGGTGCGGGCCCGGGTGACCCGCTCGGTCGCGTACACCGAACACCACCCGGTGCCCGGTGGCGGGGCCCGGGTCGCGGCCCGGCGCGCGGCCGGGGTGGACGGTCTGACCTGGACGGTCCGCCTCGACCCCGGCACCCCGCCGGACGAGGAGGCCCTGCTCGCCGAGACCGACCGCCTGGTCACCGCGGCCCGGGCCGCCACCGCACCGGTCGACGGGTAGCCGGCCGCCCGGCCCGGCGGCGACCGACTCGCTGGCCGGGTCAGTTGGCGCCGAGATCCTCCAGCGCCTTCGCGGCACCACGGTGCAGCGGAACCGGCTCGGTCTTCCGGGCGGTCTCCAGGGAGATGCCCTTGGCCGCCGGGTTTGCCTGGGCCAGGGTGTCCCGCTTGTCGAAGACCGTTCGGGTGATCGCACAGGCGACGTTGGCGTCCAGGTCCTTGCGGACCAGCAGCACGTTCGGCACGACGATCGTCGGGGTGTCCGCCGCCGTCCGGTACGCGTCCCGGCCGATCGTCCCGGCCTGGTAGGCGGGGCTCAACTCGGTCATCTTCGGCAGCAGGGGCGCGATGTCGATGAACTTCACCCGGTCGCCGGCGGTGGTGAACAGGTCGGTCAGGCCTCCGGTGGGCAGGCCGCCGGACCAGAAGAAGCCGTCGATGCTGCCGTCCTTGATCCCCTCGACTGTCTTGGTCAGGTCGAGCCGCTGCGCCCGAATGTCCTTGGCCGGGTCGAGGCCGGCGGCCTCCAGCAGCCGGTTGGCGATCACCTCGGTGCCGGACTTCGGCGAACCGGTGGAGATCCGCTTGCCCCGCATGTCGGCCACCGAGTTGATCCCGGCGTCATTGCGGACCACGACCTGGGTGTAGTTGTCGTAGATGCGTGCGAGCGCCTCGACCGGCTGCGGCGCGGTGAAGCTGCCCTTGCCCTGAACCGCGTTGACCGCCGTGTCGAAGAGGGAGAACGCCACGTCGTACTGGCCGCTGACCAACTGCTCGACGTTCTGCACCGAGGCGCCGGTCTCCGCGGCCGTGCCGGTGAGCTTGCCACCGGTCGCTCCGGACAGTTGCCCGGCGAGGGCGTTGCCGACCACGTAGTAGACGCCGGTCGCATTGCCGGTGGCGATGCCGACGCGGGTCTCCCGGGTCACCTCACAGGTGACCTCGCTGGCCGCGTCGTCCTTGGCGGCACCGCCCTGCTGGCCCCCGCAACCCGTGGCTCCGACCGCGACGAGGGCGACCACGCTCAGACCCGCCACGAGCCGTACATCGATTCGTCTCACAGTTTCTCCTCCCGGAGGTTCGCTGGTGAACCGGCTGGCCGCCCGCCGGCCCGGCCGGCGGATCCGCGTCGTACGAACACTCCCGCCACCGCGACGGCGGCCAGCGCGGCGCCGACCGTGACCGGTACGGGTTCGAGCCAGAGCAGCGTCACGCCGGCGAGTGCACCGAGCACACGCTCCGGGGCGCCGGCGGGACCAACGCCGGGCAGCCATCCACCGGCGGCGACGGCGAGCACGGCCACGCTGAGCGCGGTGACCAGGCCGGCGAAGACGATCCGCTGCACGCCGCCGATGCCGAGCAGGCCGAGCCCGGCCGGTGTGATGACGAAGGCGATCGGGGTCAGGTAGGCCGGCAGCGCGTAGCGCAGGGTCTGCCACATGGTCGGCACCAGCCGACCGCCGGTGACCGCGGCGGCGGCCACCGCCGCGAGCGCGGTCGGTGGGGACACCTCGGACAGGACCGCGAAGTAGAAGACGAACATCGCGGCGGCCGGTGCCGTCACGCCCAGGTCGAGCAGTGCCGGGCCGACGATCACCCAACCGATCACGAACGAGGCGGTGACCGGCACGGCCAGGCCCAGCAGGGTGAGGGCGACGGCCGCGAGCAGCGCGGTGAGCACCAGCACGAGGGTCGGGTCCGAGGTGACCGCCTTCGCCCCGCCGACCAGCAGCGCCGCGGCCTGCGGCCCGAGGCCGGTCTTCGTCGTGGTCGCCGTGATGATGCCGGCGGCGGCGCAGACGGCGGTCACCGCGAGCACGCCGCGTACGCCGGTGACGAGCGCGGCCGTCAGCCGGCCCGGGGTGAGCCGGTGCGTACGGTCCAGGAAGGAGAGCGCAGCCGCCAGGAGGGTGGCGAAGACGACCGCTCTCGTCGCGGACACGCCGACGGCGAGGAGCACGATGATGGCGATCAGCGAGGCGAAGTGGTAGCCGAACCGGCCCAGTAGGCGCCACGGTGAGGCGACGTCGATCACCACCGGGCGTACGCCGGAGCGCCGTGCGTCGATCTCCACGGCGAGCAGGATGCCGAGGTAGTAGAGCACCGTCGGCACGGTGGCCCAGCCGAGCACCTGCAGGTACGAGACGCCCAGGTACTCGGCGATGATGAACGCCGCCGCGCCCAGGGTTGGTGGGGAGAGGATCGCGCCCACCCCGGCCGCCGCCAGCATGCCGCCGGCCCGCTCCGGGGGATAGCCGGCGCGACGCAGCAGTGGCCAGGTGACCGCGCCGATGCTCACCGTCGTCGCGGCACCGGAGCCGGAGACGGTGCCGAGCAGGAAGCCGGAGGCCACCGCGGTCCGCCCGGCGGCGGTGCGCGAGCGGCGGAACGCGGCCGCCGACAGCTCGACGAAGAACCGCCCGGCACCGGACAGCTCCAGCACCGCGCCGTAGATGGTGAACAGCACGATGTACGAGGCGGCCACGTCCAGCGGGGTGCCGTAGAAGCCGCTGTCGGAGTTGTAGAACGCGTCGACCAGTTGGCTGAAGTCGAGCCCGGAGTGGGCGACCGGCCAGGACTGCGGCAGCAGCCCGCCGTAGTAGCCGTAGCCGAGGAACAGCAGGCAGACCGCGGGCAGGATCCACCCGGTGGTCCGCCGGCACGCCTCCAGCAGCAGGAGCAGCAGGAGGGTGCCCATCACCAGGTCCAGCGGCACGAGCAGGCCCTGCCGGTCGAGGAAGGCGTTGTAGCCGCCGCCACCCGTACCGATCCAGATCGGCAGCACGGGGTAGAGGCAACCGGCCACTGCCAGCGCGACCAGGGCCCAGTCCACCGCGGTGGGTCGTGTCGGGGCCGGACCCGGCAGGCCCGCGTCGACCGGCCGGCTGGTGCGGCGCCGCCAGGCCAGCAGCCGGGCCCGCAGCCGCAGGTCGGCCGGGTAGGCCAGAAAGACCAGCGGCAGTACGAGCGCCAGGAAGATGATCAAGTAGTACTTGCTGCCCTGCGCCAGCGGGCGGAACACCTGCCAGAGGGCCAGCCCGCTGGCCGCCAGCGCCGCCGCGGTGAGGAGCAGGCCGGCCGGCCCGGACAACACCCGGCCCGGCTTCTCGTCCTCGAACTGGGCGGCCAGGTCGCGCGTCGTCCGCTCGGCGTCGGTGCGCGCATCGTCGCCGTCGATGCGCCCGGCCTGATCGGTGTTGCCGGGCGGGTCGGCCACGGCGGCCTCGGGCCCGGCTGGCGCAGCGACGGTCTCGGTCCCGGCTGGCGCAGCCACGGTCTCGGTCTCGGCTGGCGCAGCCTGCCGGGGTGGTGCACCGCCGGTGCCCGGAGCGGGCTCGCTGGTGGGGGAGTCGGCTGGTTGTGCGGGTGGTGGCGAACCGTCGGGCGAACGGGTGGGCGACACGAGGGGACGATACACGTCGATCGACTATCAGGTGGGGCATCGACGGGCGTTTCGCCGCGGGCAGGTCGGGTGTCGGCGCCGCCGCCTCGACCGGCGTCGAATTTGCCTGGAGAGCTGTCGGACCTGGCCGCTAGGGTCGGACGGTGACTTCGGGGCGACCACTGATTCAGGCTCGCGGGCTGGTGAAGCGGTTCGGCGACTTCACCGCCGTCGACGGCATCGACGTCGAGGTGCGCTCGGGCGAGGCGTTCGGCTTCCTCGGGCCCAACGGCGCCGGCAAGTCCTCCACCATGCGGATGGTCGGCTGCACCTCCCCGCCGAGCGGGGGTGAGCTGCGCATCCTCGACCTGGACCCGGTCCGCGACGGGCCGGCAATCCGGGCCCGGCTCGGCGTCTGTCCGCAGCTGGACAATCTCGACCCGGAGCTGACGGTCCGGGAAAACCTGACCGTCTACGCCCGCTACTTCGGCATCTCGCGCCGGGCGGCCCGGGAGCGGGCCGCCGAGCTGCTCGACTTCGTCCAGCTCACCGAGCGGGCCGACAGCAAGGTCGAGCCACTCTCCGGCGGGATGAAGCGCCGGTTGACCATCGCCCGCGCGCTGGTCAACGATCCGGAGATCGTGCTGCTCGACGAGCCGACCACCGGGCTCGACCCACAGGCTCGGCACCTGGTCTGGGAGCGGCTGTTCCGGCTCAAGCAGCAGGGCGTCACGCTGGTGCTCACCACGCACTACATGGACGAGGCCGAGCAGCTCTGCGACCGGCTGGTGGTGATGGACGGCGGGCGGATCGTCGCCGAGGGTTCGCCCCGGGCGCTGATCGAGCAGCACTCCACGCGCGAGGTGGTCGAGCTGCGCTTCGCCGCCGAGTCGCAGGAGCCGTTCGCCGGCAAGCTCGACGGGCTGGGGGAGCGGGTCGAGGTGCTACCCGACCGCATCCTGCTGTACGTGGCCAACGGCGACGCGGCGGTCGCCGAGGTCTCCGCGCTGGGGCTCAGTCCGGCCAACGTGCTGGTGCGGCGCAGCGGCCTGGAGGACGTCTTCCTGCACCTGACCGGCCGCACCCTGGTCGACTGACCCGCGCCCGAGCCCGCCGGTCGGGTGAGTGGCACGTTGTGATCTTGCGTAGCATCGGCAGCCCGGTGAGCGCGTCCGCCCGACCGGCAGCAGAACCATGGGGGGTTTCATGTCCAACCTGCCGACCAACAGCCGGCACCAGGCCGGGTTGACCGCCCTGTACCTGGGCATCTTCGCCACGGTCTGGTTCAGCGTGCCGGCGGCGGAGCAGCCGTGGCGCGCACTGCTGGTGGTGGGCAGCGTGGCCTCCATGATCACGGCTGTGGTGGGTGGCGTGGTGTCGGGCCGCCCCCGGGGCGCCGGCGGCGGAGCGGGGGACCGGGCGACCAACCGGCGGTACGTGCTCATCGTCGTCGTAGAGTTCGCCGCCGCCGGGGTGGGCGCCGTCCTGCTGGCCGCCGCCGACTGGTCCGAGTACATCCCGGTGCTGGTCTGTGCGGTGGTCGGGCTGCACTTCTTCCCGCTCGCCCCGCTGTTGCGAGACCCGCTGCTCCGGCCACTCGGCATCGCGATGTGCGTGCTGGCGGCGGCGGGGCTCGTCGTCGCGCTCGCCTCGGCGGTGTCGGCCGGTGTGGTGGTCGGCACCGGCGCGGGGGTGCTGCTGCTCGGCTACGCCGTACAGGCGCTGGTCCGCGCCCCCCGGCGCGGCTGATCCCGCCGCCGCACCCGCCTCGGCGTGCACCCGCCCCGCCGCCGGCTCGCACCTGTCCGACGGTGGGTGCGAGACGCGCCCCATCGTGCTTGGCGGGGCCGGCGGAAACGGGGGGACAGGTCGGGGGAGGTCGCCGTAGGGTGACCGGCGGCCTGTCGTACCCCGGGGGTAGGAAGGTCGTGGTGGCAGGCACGGTGGGGCGGGGGTGGTCGTGGTGAGCGTGGCGGGATCGGCGCGCGAGCGGGCTCGGCCGGGGTTCCCCTGGGTCCCGGCGTACGCCGTGTTCGAGCACTACCTGGTGGGGTTACGACGCACCTGGCGGGCCGGGGTGTTCTCCTCGTTCCTGCTGCCGGTGTTGACGGTGCTCGGCTTCGGGGTGGGCGTCGGCGCCTACATCGACCAGGGCGTCGGCGGCGTGCGTTACCTCGACTGGCTGGTCCCCGGGCTGATCGCCTCGACCGCCCTCCAGGTGACCGTCGGCGACTCGACGTGGCCGGTGTTCAGCAACTTCCAGTGGGTCAAGACATACTTCGCGCAGAGCGCGTCGCCGCTGCGGGTGGGCGACATCGTGGCCGGGCACCTGGCCTTCGTGCTGTTCCGGGTGCTCACCACGATCGCGGCGTTCCTGCTGGTCACCGGGCTGTTCGGGGCACTGCGGTCGCCCTGGGCGGTGGCCACCCTGCCGGTGGTGGCACTGCTCGGGCTGGCCATGGCCGCGCCGACGTTCGCGTACACCGCGTCGGTGTCCAGCGACAGTTGGCTGGCGATGCTGTTCCGGTTCGCGGTCATCCCGATGACGCTCTTTGCCGGGGTGTTCTTCCCGGTCGAGTCGCTGCCCGAGGCGCTGCGCTGGCTGGCGTACCTGACACCGCTCTGGCACGCCGTCGACCTCTGCCGCGCGGCCACGCTCGGCGTCGCACCACAGTGGTCGATCGCCGGGCACCTGCTCTACCTGGCGGCCTGGGCCCTCGGCGGCTGGTTGCTGGCGCTGCGCGCGTTCCGTCGCAAGCTCGTCGTCTAGGGAGAATGTCGTGGTCACGCTGATCCTGCCTCGGCTGGTCGACGTCTCCGCCGCGTCCCGGCGTTCGGCGTCGGTGGTCGAGCGCAACGTCGCGGCCCTGAAGTCCGTCTACTGGTTGCTGCTGCTCTCCGGCTTCGTGGAGCCACTGCTCTACCTGTTCTCGATCGGGGTGGGCGTCGGGACGCTGGTCGGCGACCTGCCGCTGCCCGACGGGCGGCTGGTCTCGTACGCCGAGTTCGTGGCCCCGGCGATGCTCGCCTCCTCGGCGATGACCGGGGCGCTCGCGGAGACGACTTTCAATTTCTTCGGCAAGATGAAGTACATGAAGCTGTACGACGGGATGATCGCCACCCCGGTTCGGCCGTTCGAGATCGCCGTCGGCGAGTTGGGCTGGGCGATGCTGCGCGGCAGCGCCTACTCGGCAGCGTTCCTCGGGGTGATGATCGCGCTGGGCCTGACCACCGTCCCCCGGGCGCTGACCGCTCTCCCGGCCGCCGTGCTGGTCGGGTTCGCGTTCGGCGCGCTCGGCATGGCGCTCTCCACCTTCATGCGTAGCTGGCAGGATTTCGACCTGATGGGGTCCGCCCAGTTCACCCTCTTCCTCTTCTCCGGCACGTTCGTGCCGGCGCAGGCCTACCCGACCCTGCTGCACTGGCTGATCGAGGTCACCCCGCTCTACCGGTCGGTGCACCTGATCCGTGGTCTCGCGTTGGGTGGCAGTGGTTGGTCCTGGCTGCTCGACGTGCTCTACCTGCTGGCGATGATGGCGCTCGGCCTGCTGGTCGCCTCGCGCCGGATGGGCAGGTTGCTCTACAAGTAGGGGTTACCCAACGTCTTCTGCGGGGCATGTCGGAGGCAACATCGCCGACAGTGAGGAGGGGCAATGGCCTCCGACGAGTCTTCCGCCGACAGCGGGCGTGAGCGTGACTCCGCCAGCGCGCCGGTCGGTCCCGACGCCGGGCCGGACAGCCCCACCGACCTGCCCGGCAGCGGCTGGAAGGCGGCTCTGCGCCGGACGGTCACAGAGTTCCAGGACGACAGCCTGACCGACTGGGCCGCGGCGCTGACCTACTACGGGGTGCTGTCCATCTTCCCCGGGGTGCTGGTGCTGATCTCCCTGCTCGGCCTGCTCGGCGACGGCGCCACCGAGGGCGTCAAGGACACCGTCAACCAGGCGGTGCCGGAGGGGAACATCCAGCAGATCATCACGGACGCGATCAACCAGGCCCAGCAGAACGGCGGGCTGGCCAG
Organism: Micromonospora sp. NBC_00858; assembly: GCF_045207365.1. Taxonomy (NCBI): domain Bacteria; kingdom Bacillati; phylum Actinomycetota; class Actinomycetes; order Micromonosporales; family Micromonosporaceae; genus Micromonospora; species Micromonospora sp. NBC_00858. The sequence goes on from NZ_CP108828.1 coordinate 137,190, forward strand.
CATCGCGGCGATCATCGGTCTGCTGGCCGCGTTCTGGTCCGCCTCCGGGTACATCGCCGCGTTCATGCGCGCCTCCAACACCATCTACGACGTGCCAGAGGGGCGACCGATCTGGAAGACGCTGCCGATCCGGGTCGGCGTCACGGCGGTGATCGGCGTGCTGCTGCTGGCCTGCGCGGTGATCGTGGTCTTCACCGGCCGCCTCGCGGAACTAGTCGGGAACGCGGTCGAGTTGGGCGAGCCGGCGGTCACGGTCTGGAACATCGCGAAGTGGCCGGTGCTGCTGATCCTGGTCAGCCTGATGTTCGCGATCCTCTACTGGGCTTCGCCGAACGCGCGGCACGGCGGGTTCCGCTGGGTCAGCCCGGGTGGCGTGCTGGCCGTGGTGATCTGGCTGGTGATCTCCGGCCTGTTCGCCTTCTACGTGAGCAACTTCGGCTCGTACAACAAGACGTACGGGGCGCTGGCCGGGGTGATCATCTTCTTGGTCTGGCTCTGGCTGAGCAACATCGCGATCCTGTTGGGCGCCGAGTTTGACGCAGAGCTGGAGCGCGGCCGGGCCATCTCGGCCGGCCACCCGGTCGACGACGAGCCGTACGTCGAGCTGCGCGACGACCGCAAGCTCAGGAAGAAGCGGAACGCCGCCGGCCGCCGCTGATCGACGGTCCGACCGCCCCGCCACCGGAGAACGGCTGGCGGGGCGGTCCCGTGTCCTGCGGCGGTACAGCCGGAGAGCGGATGCGGGCGGCAGGTGTCCTTTTCTTGATCGACTAGTAGCTTTTGTTCTTTCGGACAAAAGTTGGGATCAGAATGGTTGAAGCTCTGGACACGCGGTACGGAACGCTCCTACTGTGTCGGACACAACACATCGGCATTGCGCCGATGTGAACGAGTCCGATGAAGAGGTGAGTCCCGGTGCGGACCGTCGACCCCCTGCACGTCCGGCTGTTGCGGTTACTCCGCGACGAGGGGGCCGTGTCCCGGGCAGAGTTGGGTGACCGGCTCCAGATGCCACGCCCGCGCCTGTTGGCCGAGCTGGACCGACTGGTCGCTCTGGGTTACGTCGCCGAGGCCGGGCTCGCCGCGTCGCGGGGCGGGCGCCGCTCCACTCTGGTCGAGCTGAACCCGAAGCTGCGGTTCGCGGCTGTCGACCTGGGCGCCAGCTCGATGGACGTCGAGGTGGTCAACGGCCGACTCGAACCGGTGGCCCACTACGCCGAACCGGCCGACATCCGCAACGGACCGAAGGTGACCCTGCAACGGGTCAACGAGCTGCTGCACAAGGCCCGGGTCGACGGCGCGTACGAGCGGCTGGACGCGGTGGGCATCGGGGTGCCCGGCCCGGTCAGCTTCCGCGACGGCGTCCCGGTCTCGCCGCCGATCATGCCCGGCTGGGACCGGTTCCCGGTGCGCGAGCTGCTCAGCCGGGAGCACGGCTGCCCCGCGGTGGTCGACAACGACGTCAACATCATGGCGATCGGCGAGCGCCACGGCGGGGTCGCCCACTCGGTGGACGACTTCCTCTTCGTGAAGATCGGCACCGGAATAGGGTGCGGCATCTACCTCACCGGCGAGGTCTACCGGGGCACCGACGGCTGCGCCGGGGACATCGGCCACATCCAGGTCGACTCGCACGGTCCGATGTGTTCCTGCGGCAACGTCGGCTGCCTGGAGGCACTGTTCAGCGGTGCCGCACTGGCCAAGGACGCCATCGCCGCCGCCCGCAGCGGGGTGTCGCCGGCGCTGGCCGAGCGGATGGCCCTGCGCGGTGTGGTCACCGCGCTGGACGTCGCCGAGGGCGCCGTCGAGGGGGACGTGACCTGCATCCAGCTGATCCGCGACGGCGGACGGCGGGTCGGCGGGGTGCTCGCCGGCCTGGTCAGCTTCACCAACCCGTCGATGATCGTGATCGGCGGCGGGCTCGCCCAGCTCGGGCACATCCTGCTCGCCGAGATCCGCAGCGTCGTCTACCGCCGGTCGCTGCCGCTGGCCACCGGCAACCTGCCCGTCGTGCTGTCCGAGCTCGGCGGCCGTGCCGGCGTCGCCGGCGCGGCCGTGCTCGCCAGCGACGTCGCCTTCGGCGAGGCGTCATGAACCCGCAGTCGCAGACCGGGACGACGCCCGCGAGCCCGCAGTCGCCAACCGAACAACCGTCGTGAGCGAGGAGGAGACCGTGGCCCAGCCCGAGGAGAACGTCGCCACCGGTCCGGCGGACGCCGCCGCCGAGGCGCCGCTGGTCGAAGCCCCCGCCGACACCGTCGCTGGCGAGGTGGTCCTGCGCCTCACCGACCTGGTCAAGACCTTCCCCGGGGTACGCGCCCTCGACGGCGTGCAGCTGGAGGTGCGCGCCGGCGAGGTGCACTGCCTGCTCGGGCAGAACGGCGCCGGCAAGTCCACCCTGATCAAGGTGCTGGCCGGGGTGCACCAGCCGGATTCCGGCCAGGTCGAGTGGCGGGGCGAGCCGGTCAATTTCGCCAACCCGCAGGCCGCCATGCGCGCCGGCATCGCCACCATCTACCAGGAACTGGACCTGGTCGACGACCTGTCGGTGGGGGAGAACGCCTTCCTCGGCCACGAGCCGCGCCGGCTGGGCTTCGTCCGCCGTGGGCACATGGCCCGGCGGACCCGGCAGATCCTCGGCCGGCTCGGCCACGCCGAGATCCCACCGGGCCGGATGGTCCGGGCGCTGCCGGCGGCCGGCAAGCAGATCGTCAGCATGGCCCGCGCGCTGTCGCACGAGGCACGACTGATCATCATGGACGAGCCGAGCGCCGTGCTGGCCCACGACGAGGTGGGCAACCTGTTCCGGATCATCCGGGAGCTGACCGCCCAGGGCATCGCCGTCATCTACATCTCCCACCGGCTGGAGGAGATCCGCGAGATCGGCGACCGGGTCACCGTCCTCAAGGACGGCCGGACCACCGCGGCGAACCTGTCGGCCCGGGACACCCCCACCCGCGACCTGGTCAGCCGGATGACCGGCCGGAGCATCGAGTACGTCTTCCCGGAGCGCCCGGCGGACGACCCGGCCGGGGTGGAGTTGCTCCAGGTCGACGGGCTGACCCGGCCGGGCGAGTTCGCCGACGTGTCACTCAGTGTCCGGGCCGGCGAGATCGTGGGCATCGCCGGGCTGGTCGGCTCCGGCCGCTCCGAGCTGCTGGAGACCATCTACGGCGCGCGGCGGGCCGAGGCCGGCACGGTCCGGATGGCCGGCAAGGCGTTGCGGGCCGGCAGCGTGGGTGCGGCGGTCCGGGCCGGGATGGGCATGGCGCCGGAGGAGCGGAAGAGCCAGGCGCTGCTGCTCGGCGAGCCGATCTACCGCAACGTCACGCTGGCCACGTTCGGCCGGTACGCCCGGCTCGGCTTCACCAACGCCGGCGCGGAGCAGGCCGAGGCGGACCGGATCGCCGAGAGCCTGGAGCTGCGACCGCGCGACGTCCGCCGGCCGGTACGCACCCTCTCCGGCGGCAACCAGCAGAAGGTGGTGGTCGGGCGCTGGCTGCTCGGCGACACCAAACTGCTGCTGCTGGACGAGCCGACCCGGGGCGTGGACATCGGCGCCCGGGCCGAGCTGTACCAGGTCATCCGCGGGCTGGCCGCTCGCGGTGTCGGGGTGCTGCTGGTCTCCAGTGAGGTGCCCGAGGTGCTCGGCCTGGCCGACCGGGTGCTGGTGATGCGGGAGGGGCGGGTCATCCGCGAGGCCCCCGCCGGCGAACTCGACGAGAACACCGTGCTCGACCTCGTGATGGCGGGGTCCCTGATGGAAGGCGCACCGGCATGAGCGACGCGACTCCCACTCCCACCGCGACACCGGAGCGCCCGCACGTGCCGGCGCAGTCCCCGGCCGAGACGGCGGCGGCCGGCGACCGGGCGGCCTCGACCGGAAACCGGCTCTCCTGGTGGCGGGGCGACGGCGGCGACGGCGCCAAGCGCAACCTCGGCCTGATCGGGGTGCTGGCCGCGCTCATCGTGGTGGGGGCGATCACCAAGCCTGATCTCTACGACGACCCCACCTGGGTCTGGAACAACATCCTGGCCATCCTGCAACTGGCCTCCGTCGTCGGCGTGGTCACGGTGGGGATGACCTTCGTGATCATCGGCGGCGGGATCGACCTGTCGGTCGGTGCGATCGTCGCGTTGGCCGGGGTCTGGTGCACCACGGTGGCCACCCAGAGCTACGGCGCCGGCGGCATGATCTTCGCCGCGATCGTGGTCGGCATCTGCGTGGGTCTGGTCAACGGCGTGCTCATCTCGTACGGGCGGCTGGTGCCGTTCATCGCGACGCTCGCGATGCTGGTGGCCGCCCGCGGGCTCGCCGCGTCGATCTCCAACAAGCAGACCCAGGTGTCGAGCAGCACCTTCATCAACGACATCGCGGCCCGCAAGGTGCTCGGGATCCCGATCCTCGTCTACATCCTCGGCGCGGTCGTCCTGGCCGGGTGGATCCTGCTCAACCGGACGACCTTCGGTCGGCGGACCATCGCCGTCGGTGGCAACCCGGAGGCCGCGCGGCTGGCCGGCATCAACGTCCGCCGGCACACCATGCTGCTCTACGCGCTGTCCGGCCTCTGCTGCGGCATCGCCGCCATCATGCTCACCTCCCAGGCCACCTCGGCCCAGGCGGCGATGGCCAACCTCTACGAGCTGGACGCGATCGCCGCCGCGATCATCGGCGGAACACTGCTCAGCGGTGGCCGGGGCACGATCGTCGGCTCGCTGCTCGGCGTCATCATCTTCGCCACGATCACCAACCTCTTCGCCATCAACGGCCTCTCCATCGAGGCGCAGAACATGGTCAAGGGCGGCATTATCGTCGCCGCCGTCCTGGTCCAGCAGTTCCAGTTCAAGTCCTTCACTCGGCTCCTCGCGCGGAACAGGGTCACCACCGCAACCTGACGCACCGCACCGTTGTCCCTGGCGACGTCGAGATATTCGACAGTGGCCGGACCTCGCACACCCTCACCACTCAAACCCGCTCCCAGGAGGTCGTCATGACCCAGCACAGTCGCGACCTGTCGCGCCGTCGGTTGCTGTTCGGCGGGGCCGCCGTCGGCGCCGCCACCCTGCTCACAGCATGCACAAGCAACGACACCCCGGCCGCCAGCACCCAGACCAAGGCCGCCGGAGACGGCGCCGGCAACAACGCCCCGGGCAAGAAGGTCGTCATCGGGTTCTCCGCCCCCGCGGCGGACCACGGCTGGATGGGCGCGATCCACGCCAACGCCAAGGCCCAGGCCGCCGCGTACTCCGATGTGGAGCTGAAGGAGGTCGACGGTGGGACGACCTCCGAGGCCCAGCGCTCCACGCTCGGCACGCTGATCGCCCAGAAGCCGGACATCATCGTCGTGCTGCCGCACGACGGCAAGGAGGTCAACGCCGTTGCCCTCCAGGCGATGCAGGCGGGCATCCCGATCGTCAACCTCGACCGGGTCTTCCCCGACGCGCTGGCCTCGCGGCTGGTCATCAAGGGTGACAACTACGGCATGGGCGTCTCGGCCGGCCACTTCATCGGCAAGCAGCTCAAGGACAAGGGCGTCACCAACCCGGTCATCGGCGAGATCGCCGGTCTGGAGATCCCGCTGACCGTCGAGCGCAGCGCCGGCTTCACGGCGGCCCTGGCGACGTACGGATTCAAGGTCTCCAACCGCCGCTCGGCCGAGTTCACCTCCGACAGCGGCCAGCGCGAGGCGGCCCAGCTGCTCCAGGCGCTGCCCAAGATCGATGCCATCTGGAACCACGACGACGACCAGGGTATCGGCGTGCTCGCCGCCATCAACCAGGCTGGCCGCAAGGAGTTCTTCATGGTCGGCGGCGCAGGCTCGAAGCTCGCGATCGACGCGATCAAGGCCGACAACAGCGTGCTCAAGGCCACGGTCACCTACAACCCGTCGATGGCCTCCTCGGCGATCTCGCTCGCCCGGCTCGTCGCCCAGGGCCGGGGCCTCGGGGACCTCACGGAGCTGCAGGTGCCCAAGGAAGTGACCCTCGCCTCCGAGACGATCACCAAGGAGAACGCGGGCAGCTACGAGAAGCTCGGGTTCTGACACACGGGGGGAGACCCACCTTGTCCACGACAGACAAAGAACTGCGGGTCGGCATGGTCGGCTACGCGTTCATGGGCGCCGCGCACTCACAGGCGTGGCGCACCGTGAACCGCGTGTACGACCTGCCGGCGCGGGCCCGAATGGCGCTGATCTGCGGCCGGGACACCGCGAAGGTGGCCGACGCCGCCGACCGGCTCGGCTGGGACGCGTACACGACGGACTGGCGTGACCTGATCAACCGGGACGACATCGACGTGGTCGACATCTGCACACCGGGCGACAGCCACGCCGAGATCGCCCTCGCCGCGTTGGCCGCCGGCAAGCACGTGCTGTGCGAGAAGCCGTTGGCCAACACGGTGGCCGAGGCGCGGGCGATGACCGCTGCGGCGGAGACCGCCCGGGCCGCCGGGGTGCGGTCGATGTGCGGGTTCAACTACCGCCGGGTTCCCGCGGTCACGATGATGCGCCAGTTGGTCGCCGACGGACGACTCGGGGTGATCCGGCACGTCCGGGCGACGTACCTGCAGGACTGGATCGTGGACCCGCAGTTCCCGCTGGTCTGGCGGTTGCAGAAGGACAGGGCGGGCTCCGGCGCGCTGGGTGACATCGGTGCGCACATCATCGACCTGACCCAGTTCGTCACCGGCCAGCGGATCACCGGCGTCAGCGCGGTCACCGAGACCTTCGTCAAGGAACGACCGTTGCCGGCCGGGTCGAGCGGCTTGGCGGCCACGGTGGACGGCGGCGGTCCGGTCGACGGCACCGGCGCGGCCACCGGGCCGGTCACCGTCGACGACGCCGCGGTCTTCGTGGCCCGGCTGGACGGTGGCGCCCTGGCCACGTACGAGGCGACCCGGTTCGCCACCGGCCGCAAGAACGGCCTGCGAGTCGAGATCAACGGCTCGCTCGGCAGCGTGGTCTTCGACCTGGAACGCCTCAACGAGCTGGAGTTCTACGACGCCACCCGGCCCAGCGTGGAACAGGGTTTCAGCCGCATCCTGGTGACCGAGGGCGAGCACCCGTACATGTCGGCGTGGTGGCCACCCGGCCACATCATCGGCTACGAGCACTCCTTCACCCACCAGATGCGCGACTTCATCGAGGCGATCGCCACCGGGGTCGACCCGGCTCCGTCGTTCGCCGACGGGTTGCAGGTCCAGCTCGTGCTGGACGCGGTGACCCGTTCGGCGGAGATCGGCTCCTCCTGGACCGAGGTGGAACCGGCGCTGGCCGTGGCGGCCGTCTGACCCATGTTCATCCGCGATGGCGGTGCTCGCGCCGCCATCGCCCGACCGGCTTTCCGGAGCCGACCGGCGAGGGACCGGCCGCGGTTTGCGCCCCGCGGTCGGGACGAGGTCGGCACCGGAGGGCGTGCAGCCGGGCCGTACGGCCCGGTGGCGCACGAGCAGGACGGTCGTCCGGTGCGACCGGACCGGGATTCCCCGGCCGCACCGGAGGACCGCCACCACCCCGGCGATCCGGAGGACCCCATGGAACCGCCCGCCGCTGCCTCCACCCGTACCGCTTCCGTCCGCCGACGTTCGGCGTGCCGCACTCCGGTCGGTGGTCCGTTGGGCACGGCGGCCTGAGACGTCCGGCCGGGGCGGGCCAACGCCCCGGTCGGCCGGATGCGGGGGAGGCAGGGTCGAGACGCCGACCGACCCTGCCTACCAACCCCGTCTGCCCGCCTCCGTACCGGGAGCCGGTCCGGTGTCGTCGCCGCCGACGCCGACGTCGGAACCCGGTGCCGTCCCGGTGCGGGGCGCGGGCGGACGGGGCCCATCCACCCAGGCCGTATCTTTCCGAAGAATATTCTGATATTCCTATATTTAACTGCACCGACGGTTCCTCCTGAACGGGAAGGAGCACCATGCGAACGGGTGTCTGGCTGGTAGGAGCGCGCGGTTCCGTCGCGACCACCAGCATCGTCGGAGGGCTCGCGTTGCGGGCCGGCCTGGCCGGGCCGACCGGCTGCGTCACCGAGCTGCCGGAGCTGCGCGGCCCCGCCCTGCCGTCCTTCGCCGATCTGGTCTTCGGCGGTCACGACCTGGCCACCACTCCGCTGTGCAAGCGGGCCGAGGCGTTGGCCGACACCGGTGTCATCCCCGGGCGGCTGGTCGCCGCGCTCCCCGACGAGTTGGCCGCCGTCGAGCAGGAGCTGCGTCCGGCACCGGCCGGCGCCACCCAGGCCGACCGGGCCGCCGCCGTGGTCCGCGATCTCACCGCCTTCCGCGAGCGGCACGGGCTGGACCGGGTGGTGGTGGTCAACGTCTCCGCCACCGAACCGGCCCCCCGACCGCACCCCGGGCACGCCGACCCGGACGCGCTGCGCGCCGCTCTCACCGGCCCGGACGAGGTGCTGCCACCCAGCTCCCTGTACGGGTACGCGGCGCTGCTGGCCGGCTGCCCGTACGTCGACTTCACCCCGTCCACCGGGCTGCGGCTGCCGGCGCTGACCGCGCTGGCCGAACAGGCCCGACTGCCGTACGCCGGGCACGATGGCAAGACCGGCGAGACCCTGGTCAAGTCGGTGCTCGCGCCGATGTTCGCGATGCGCAACCTGGCCGTGCGGTCCTGGTCCGGGGTCAACCTGCTCGGTGGCGGTGACGGCGCCACCCTCGCCGACCCGGCCGCCAACGCGGCCAAGGTGCAGAGCAAGCAGCGGGTGCTCGGCGAGACGCTGGGCTACGTGCCGCAGGGCGGCACCCGGATCGAGTACGTCGAGGAGCTGGGCGACTTCAAGACCGCCTGGGATCTGATCACCTTCGCCGGTTTCCTCGGCACCGGGATGCGGATGGAGTTCACCTGGCACGGCTGCGACTCCGCGCTGGCCGCGCCCCTGGTGCTCGACCTGGCCCGGCTCACTGCCGCCGCGCACGCCGCCGGTCACGTCGGGCCGCTGGCCGAGCTGGGCTTCTTCTTCAAGGACCCGCTCGGCACGCCCACCCACTCGCTGGCCGAGCAGTGGGCCCGGCTGGTCGGCTTCACCGAGCGGCTGCACGCCGGCGGGGACGGTGCCCATGACCACGTTGGCTGACCTCGCCGAGCTGGTCCGGGCGCCGGCTGCGCTCTCGGTGCCCGGGGACGTGGTCGCCGGCGCGGCGGCGGCCGGCGCGCTGAGCCGGCGTACCCCCGCCCTGGCCGGTGCCTCGGTGTTGCTCTACTGGGCCGGCATGGCCGCCAACGACTGGGCCGACCGGCGGCTGGACGCCGTCGAGCGGCCCGAGCGGCCCATCCCCAGCGGTCGGGTCGCCCCGGTCGCCGCGGTCGGGCTCGCCGCCGGCCTCACGGCCGCCGGGGTGGGCCTGGCCGCCGCCGTGGGCGGTCGCCGCGCCGCCGCGCTCGCCGTGCCGCTGGCGGCCACCATCTGGGGGTACGACCTGCTGGCCAAGAACACCGCCGCCGGGCCGGCCGTGATGGCCGCCTGTCGCGGGTTGGACGTGCTGCTCGGCGCGTCCGGCGGTCGGCTGACCCGGGCGCTGCCAGCGGCGGTGACCGTCGCCGCGCACACCTGGACGGTCACCGCACTGTCCCGCCGGGAGGTCACCGGCGCCGACGCCGCCCTGCCGCTGCGCACGCTGGCCGGCACCGCCCTGGTCGCCGCCAGCGCCGCGGTCGCGGCACCTGGGGCCGCCGCCCGGCGCGCCGAGCCGACCCCGACCGACGGCCCGTCCGCTGCTGGTGACCGCCCTGCCTGGCCGGTCCGGCTCGCCGCCGCGCTGCCCGCGGTGCTCGCCGGCTGGTACGCCGCTCGCTACGGCGCGGCCCAGGCCCAGGTGGTCCGCGACCCGTCGGCCGGCCGGGTACGCGCTGCGGTCGGCGCCGGGATCACCGGACTGCCCGCCCTGCAGGGGGCGCTCACTGCGCGCGGAGGCGCTGGCCTGCTCGGGCTGGCGGTCGCGGCGGCGGCGCCGCTGGGCCGGCGGCTGGCCCGGAAGGTCTCCCCGACATGACCGCCCCGCAGCCCCGCCCCGGGCCACCGGCCGACGCCTCGACGCTGCGCCTCGGCTACGGGACCAACGGCTTCGCCAACCACCGGCTCGACGACGCGCTGGCCGTCATCGCCGACCTCGGGTACGTCGGGGTGGCGCTGACCCTGGACCACGACCACCTCGACCCGTTCGCGCCCGGCCTCACCCGCCGGACGGCCGCCGTCAGCCGGCGGCTGAGCGCGCTGGGCCTCGCGGTGGTGATCGAGACCGGAGCCCGCTACCTGCTCGACCCGTGGCACAAGCACGCCCCGACGCTGTTGCACGACGACCCGACCCGGCGGATCGAGTTCCTGCGCCGGGCCGTCCGGATCGGCGCCGACCTCGGCGCGGAGGCGGTCTCCTTCTGGGCCGGCGTCCGCCCCGATCCGGTGCCGGCACAGACCGCCTGGGACCGGCTGGTGTCCGGCTGCGCCGCCGTTGTCGACGCCGCCGACGCCGCCGACGTGACCCTCGGTTTCGAACCGGAGCCGGGGATGCTGGTCGAGGACATCGCCGGCTGGCGTCGGCTGCGCGCCGCGCTCGGCGACCCGGCCCGCTTCGGCATCACCCTCGACATCGGGCACTGCCGCTGCCTCGAACCGTGGCCTGTGCCGCAGTGCGTCGCCGAGGTGGCCGGGCACCTGGTCAACGTGCAGATCGACGACATGCGCCGGGGGGTGCACGAGCACCTGGAGTTCGGCACCGGCGAGATCGACTTCCCCCCGGTGCTGGCGGCCCTGGCCCAGGCCGGTTACCGCGGGCTGGTCGCCGTCGAGCTGCCCCGGGACTCGCACGCCGCGCCCGCCGTGGCCGCCCGGTCGATCGAGTTCCTGCGCGCCGCCGCGATGGGCGGCCGCACCGAGGACGAGGTGCCCGCCGGCACCCTCCGCTCTGCGTCAGCGGACGCGGCAGCCATGGTCGCCTATCCGGGCAGTGGCCGTCGTATGGGTTGAAGCAGCGCGGAGGGTGTGCCCTGGGGCACCTGCGGAGCAGCACGAGGGAGGAGACGGGATGACACCGGATTCACTACGGGCCGCGCTGCGGGGCGTACCCGACCCTGACTGGCTGGACACGGCGCTGCGCCGGGTCGGGGCCGAGCCCACCGCGATCACCCGGTTGTTCCCGGCCGCCGGCCGGCGCTGCGGCCGGGCCGCGCTGCCCGACGTCCCCGGCTGGACCGCCGACGACGCGGCCCGGGTGCTGCTGCTCACCGCCCTGCCCGCCGAGCACGGCGAGTACGCCGACACCCTCTACCGGAACGGCGACGCCGCCGAACGGCGAGCCGTGCTGCGCGCCCTGCCGCTGCTGCCGATCGGCGCCGCCGGGGTGCCGCTGCTGCACGACGCGATCCGGACCAACGACACCCGGCTGGTCGCCGCCGCGCTCGGCCCGTACGCGCGGCACCTCGATCCAGCGGCCTGGCGGCAGGCGGTGCTCAAGTGCGTGTTCTCCGGCGTGCCGCTGGCCGTGGTGGCCGATCTCGACACCCGCGCCGACGGGGAACTGGCCGCGATGCTGGCCGCGCTGGCCGCCGAGCGGCACGCCGCCGGCCGGGAGCTGCCCGCCGACGCCACCGCCCTGCTCGACCGGCTCACCGCGCACAGCGGCGGGACCGGCACCGTCGACCGGCCCACCCCCACGGAGGCGTGATGCGCATCTTCGACCCGCACATCCACATGACCTCACGCACCACGGACGACTACGAACGGATGGCCGCCGCCGGGGTCCGGGCCGTGGTGGAGCCGTCGTTCTGGCTGGGCCAGCCGCGCACCAGCGCCGCCTCGTTCGCCGACTACTTCGACTCCCTGATCGGCTGGGAACCGTTCCGGGCCGGGCAGTTCGGGGTACGGCACCACGCCACGGTGGCGCTGAACCCCAAGGAGGCCAACGACCCGCGCTGCCGGCCGGTGCTCGACCTGCTGCCCCGCTACCTGGACAAGGACGCGGTGGTCGCGGTCGGCGAGATCGGGTACGACTCGATGACCCCGGAGGAGGACGAGGCGTTCGCCGCGCAGCTCGCGCTGGCCGTGGCGCACGACCTGCCGGCGCTGGTGCACACCCCGCACCGGGACAAGGCGCGGGGCGTCGAGCGCACCCTCGCCGTGGTCAACGAGTCCGGCATCGAGCCGGGCCGGGTGGTGGTCGACCACCTCAACGAGGTGACCGTCAAGCTGGTCCGGGACACCGGCTGCTGGCTGGGCTTCTCCATCTACCCGGACACCAAGATGTCCCCGCCCCGCATGGTGGAGCTGCTGCGGGAGTACGGGACCGAGCGGATGCTGGTCAACTCGGCCGCCGACTGGGGGCGCTCCGACCCGCTGCTGACCCGGGCCACCGGCGAGGCGATGCTGCTGGCCGGGTTCACCGACGACGACGTCGACCGGGTGCTGTGGCGCAACCCGGTGGAGTTCTACGGGCAGTCCGGCCGGCTCGACCTGAGCGACCTGGACTCCGCCGCCGCCGTGGACCCGCAGACCGGCAACTCGATCCTGCGCGGTGGTAGCTGATGCGGCTGCGGCATGCCGGCGGCGAGACCGTCCACCTCGGCTACTGCACCAACGTGCACCCCGCCGAGGAGTTCGCCGGCATCCTCGCCCAACTGGACACCTACGCCGTACCGGTACGCGCGGCGCTCGGCTCCGACCTGCTCGGCCTCGGCCTGTGGCTGGCCGCACCGGTCGCCGCCGAGCTGGCCGCCGATCCGGCGCTGCGCCGCCGGCTGCGCGCCGAGCTGGACGCGCGCGGGCTGGAGGTGGTGACCCTCAACGGCTTCCCGTACGCGGCCTTCCAGGCGCCGGTGGTCAAGCATGACGTCTACCGTCCCGACTGGACCACCGAGCAGCGGTTGACGTACACCCTGGATCTGGCCCGGGTGCTCGCCGACCTGCTACCCGACGACGCCGCCCGGGGCTCGATCTCCACCCTGCCGCTGGCCTGGCGGCAGCCCTGGGGCGCCGACCAGGCCGATGCCGCCCGACGTCGGCTGGACCAGCTCGCCGCCGGCCTGGCCGCGGTGCAGCGGGACACCGGCCGGCAGGTGCGGGTCGGCTTCGAGCCGGAGCCTGGCTGTGTGGTGGAGAGCACCGGCCAGGCCGCCACGCTACTGTCCGGTATGGACACTGAGCGGTTGGGCATCTGCCTCGACCTCGCCCACCTGGCCTGTGCGTGGGAGGAGCCCGGCGCGGCGCTGGACCGGCTGCGGACGGCCGGCCTACCGGTGGTCAAGGTCCAGGTCTCCGCCGCCGTCGAGGCGGCAGACCCGGCCGGCGGCGCCGACGCGCTGCGCCGCTGGGTGGAGCCGCGCTTCCTGCACCAGACCCGGAGCGCCGGCTGCGCGGGCGGGGTCGACCAGGCCGACCCGGCGTACGCGGCCGACGACCTGGACGCGGCGCTCGACGCGGCGCTGCCCGGCCCGTGGCGGGTGCACTACCACGTGCCCCTGCACGCCCCACCCGAAGAGCCGCTCGGCTCCACCCTGCCGGTGCTGCGCGCCGCGCTGGCCGCGCTCTACGCCGGACCGGCGGCCGGCTGTGACCATCTCGACGTGGAGACGTACACCTGGGGGGTGCTGCCGGCCGCGCGACGGCCGGGCACCGACGCGGAGCTGGCCGCGGGCATCGCCGCCGAGCTGGCCTTCGCCCGCGCCGAGCTGGTCGGCCTGGGCCTGACCCCGGAGCTGACCACGACGGCCTGCGCGGGGGTGCCGCGATGAGCCGACGACTGGTGGTGCTCGACGTGGTCGGGCTGACCCCGCGACTGCTGGCGCACATGCCCCGGCTGCGGGGGGTCGCCGACGGCGGCTTCCGGGCCGAGCTGGGCACCGTGCTGCCCGCGGTGACCTGCTCGGTGCAGTCCACCTTCCTCACCGGCGAGCCGCCGAGCGGGCACGGGATCGTCGGCAACGGGTGGTACTTCCGGGAGCTGGGTGAGGTGCTGCTGTGGCGGCAGCACAACGCGCTGGTCGGCGGGGAGAAGCTCTGGCAGGCGGCCCGTCGGGCCGAGCCCGGCTACACCGTCGCCAACGTCTGCTGGTGGTACGCCATGGGCGCGGACGTCGACTGGACGGTCACCCCGCGCCCGGTCTACTACGCCGACGGCCGCAAGGAGCCGGACTGCTACACCGACCCGCCGGAGCTGCACGACGCGCTCACCGGGCGGCTGGGCACCTTCCCCCTGTTCACCTACTGGGGGCCGACGGCCGGGCTGCCCTCGTCACGGTGGATCTGCCAGGCGGCCGAACAGATCCTGGCCGACGTGTCGCCCGACCTGACCCTGGTCTACGTCCCGCACCTGGACTACGACCTGCAACGGTACGGCCCGTCCTCGGCCCAGGCCGCTGCCGCGGCGGCCGAGTTGGACACGGTGCTCGGGCCGCTGCTGGACGCCGCCCGGGCCCGCGATGCCACGGTGGTGGTGCTCTCGGAGTACGGCATCACCGACGTGTCCCGGCCGGTGGACGTCAACCGGCTGCTGCGCGCCGAAGGGCTGCTGCGGGTGCACACCCAGGCCGGCATGGAGTACCTCGACCCGTGGACGTCCCGGGCGTTCGCGGTCGCCGACCACCAGGTCGCGCACGTCTACGTCCGGGACCCGGCCGACGTGCCGGCGGTGGCGAAGCTCTGCGCCGGGCTGCCCGGCGTGGCCGAGGTGCTCGACGCCGAGGGCAAGGCCGCGCACGGGCTGGATCATCCACGCGCCGGGGAGCTGGTGCTGGTGGCCGAGCCGGACGCGTGGTTCACCTACTACTACTGGCTGGACGACGCCCGCGCACCGGACTTCGCCCGGCTGGTGGAGATCCATCGGAAGCCGGGTTACGACCCGGCCGAGCTGTTCTTCGATCCGGCCGCGCCAGGTGCGGCCAAGCGTCGCGCCGGGGTGGCGCTGGCCCGCAAGAAGCTGGGCATGCGCTACCTGATGAGCGCGGTCGGCCTGGACGCCGGGGCGCGGGCGGTACGGGGCTCGCACGGGCGGCTGCCGACCGACCCGGCGGACGCTCCGGTGCTGCTCTGCTCCGACCCGGCCGCCGCCCGGGAGCGGATCGCCGCCACCGAGGTCAAGGCACTGCTGCTGGAGCTGGCCGGGCTGACCTCCGGGGGCGGCGCGGAGGCGGCCCGGCCGGGGGAGGGGTCATGACGGTCACCGTCGCGCCCACCGACGCCAGCGGGCTGCGGGCTCGCTTCGACGCGGAGTTGGCCGGGTTCCTCGACCGGCAGGGCCCGGACTGGCCGGACGGCGCGCCGCGCGGCGTGTTCACCGCGCTGTACCGGTTCGTGCTGGCCGGCGGCAAGCGGCTGCGACCGCTCTTCTGCTACTGGGGCTGGCGCGGTGCCGGGGCGGCCGACGGCACCCCGATAGTCGTGGCCGCGGCGGCACTGGAGCTGTTCCACGCGTTCGCGCTGATCCACGACGACATCCTGGACGGCAGCGACCGCCGCCGGGGTGAGCCGTCCGTGCACCGGCTCTTCGCCGATCTGCACGCCCGCTCGTCGTGGCGTGGCGACCCCGAGGCGTACGGACGCAACACCGCGCTGCTCTGCGGGGATCTCTGCGCGGCCTGGTCGGACCAGATGTTCCACGAGTGCGGCCTGAGTACCGAGCAGGTGCACCGGGGGTACGGGATGTTCGCGCTGATGCGTACCGAGGTGATCGCGGGGGAGTACCTGGACCTGGTCTCCGGGGTGGGCGACGGCTCGGTGGCCAGCGCGCTGACCGTGATCCGGATGAAG
Organism: Micromonospora sp. NBC_00858; assembly: GCF_045207365.1. Lineage (NCBI taxonomy): Bacteria > Bacillati > Actinomycetota > Actinomycetes > Micromonosporales > Micromonosporaceae > Micromonospora > Micromonospora sp. NBC_00858. The sequence goes on from NZ_CP108828.1 coordinate 152,931, forward strand.
GCGGCCCGGTACACGGTGACCCGGCCGTTGCAGATCGGTGCGGCCCTGGCCGGTGCGGGGCCGGAGCTGATCGCCGCGCTGGGCGAGTTCGGTGACCCGCTGGGTGACGCGTTTCAACTCCGCGACGACGTGCTGGGCGTCTTCGGTGACCCGGCGGTCACCGGCAAGTCCGTCCTGGACGACCTGCGCGAGGGCAAGCCGACGGTGATGATGGCACTGGCCCGTAGCGCCGCCGACCGGCCGCAGACCGCCCGGCTGCGGGAGCTGTTCGGCAATCCAGCGCTGGACGCTGACGGCGCGGCGGAGCTGCGCGGGATCATCGAGGCGACCGGCGCCCGGGAACGGATCGAGCAGATGATCCGGGTCCGTACCGAGGCCGCGCTGGTCGCGCTGGAGACCGCGACGGTGGCCGACGAGGCCCGCGCCGCGCTGGTCGCGCTGGCCGCACAGGCGATCGACCGCCGCGCCTGATTCGCCGGCGTTCGTTGGCCTCGGCCCCCCCGGACATCGTCCGCCGTCTTTGGGGAACGGCGCTGCCTGGTGACTTTCAGCCGAATCGACGAAAGTTCACGCCGGTTCGCCGGAAGGTATAGACACATCGACACTCGCAACTTAGTGTCGTGGCCAACACGACAATGTTTCGTCGAGGTGAACCGGCGGCGCGGTAACCCATCGACCCCACCCCACCACCGCTACGGCATCCGGCGCGACGGCGCGCGTCCGGCCTGGCAGTCATTCGTCAGGAAGGGACAGCACAACGATGTCCATGAAGGATGCTCCCACCCACCGATCCCGACGATGGTTCTCCGCCGGATCGGCCCTGCTGCTGGTGGCCGCAGCCGGCACGGTCGCACTCGGCGCCGGCCCGGCCGCGCTCGGCGGCCCCACCCCCGCCCAGGCGCACCCGATCAACGCCACCGACTTCCAGCAGGTCGAGCTCGCCCGCGGCGTGGCCGAGATGGGCGAACCGATGTCGCTGGCCGTGCTGCCGGACCGCTCGGTCCTGCACACCGCCCGCAACGGCACACTGCGCCGCACCGACGCCAACGGCACCACCTCCGTGATCGGCACCCTGCCGGTCTACAACCACGACGAGGAGGGGCTGCAGGGCGTCGGGGTCGACCCGAACTTCGCCAGCAACCGGCAGATCTTCCTCTACTACGCCCCGCCGCTCGCCACGCCCGCCGGCGACGCGCCGGCCACCGGCACCGACTTCTCGGCCTGGCAGGGCGTCAACCGGCTCTCCCGGTTCACCCTCAACGCCGACTTCACGATCAACCAGGCCAGCAAGGTCGACGTGCTCGACGTGCCGGCCGATCGCGGGATGTGCTGCCACGTCGGCGGGGACATCGACTTCGACGCCGCCGGCAACCTCTACCTCTCCACCGGCGACGACAGCAACCCGTTCGACTCGGCCGGCTACTCCCCGATCGACGAGCGGACCAACCGCAACCCGGCGTACGACGCGCAGCGCAGCGCCGGCAACACCAACGACCTGCGCGGCAAGATCCTGCGGATCAAGGTGAACGCCAACGGCACGTACTCCATCCCGGCGGGCAACCTGTTCGCGCCCGGCACGGCCAGGACCCGGTCGGAGATCTACGCGATGGGCTTCCGCAACCCGTTCCGGATCAGCGTGGACAAGGCCACCGGCGTCGTCTACGTCGGTGACTACGGGCCGGACGCCGGCACCACCAGCGCCACCCGCGGGCCGTCCGGCCAGGTGGAGTTCAACCGGGTCGACGCGGCGGGCAACTACGGCTGGCCGTACTGCACGGGCACCAACACCAGCACCGAGACGTACAACGAGTGGGACTTCGCGGCCAACACCGGCGGGGCGAAGTACAACTGCACCGGCGGGCCGACCAACAACTCGTTCCGCAACACCGGGCTGGGCACCCTGCCGGCGGCCAAGCCGGCCTGGATCCGGTACGCCGGCGACGCCGGCACCCCGCCGGAGTTCGGTGGCGGCTCCGAGTCGCCGATGGGCGGCCCGGTCTACCGGTACAACGCCTCGTCGACCTCGACGACGAAGTTCCCGCAGTCGTTCGACGGGCAGTTCTTCGCCACCGAGTTCGGCCGTGGCTGGATCAAGCCGATCCACGTCAACGCCGACGGCTCCCGAGGCACCATCGACAGCTTCCCCTGGACGGGCAAGCAGGTGATGGACTCGGCGTTCGGCCCGGACGGGGCGTACTACGTGCTCGACTACGGCACCGGCTACTTCAACGGTGACGCCAACTCCGCGCTCTACCGCTTCGATTACGTCGGGGGCGGCAACCGGGCGCCCAACGCCACGGCAAGCGCGAACAGGACCTCCGGTGCCGCACCTCTGGCGGTGACGTTCTCCTCGGCCGGCTCGTCCGACCCCGAGGGCGGCGCACTGACGTACTCGTGGAACTTCGGTGACGGCACCACCTCCACGGCGGCCAACCCGTCGAAGACGTACACCACCAACGGCACCTACACCGCGACGCTGACCGTGCGGGACCCGCAGGGCGCCACCGGCAGCGCCAGCGTGGTGATCAACGTCGGCAACACCGCGCCCACGGTGACCATCAACAGCCCCGGCAACGGGCAACTGTTCAGCTTCGGCGACACGGTGCCGTTCAGCATCACCGTCACCGACCCGGAGGACGGCACGATCGACTGCACGAAGGTCAAGATGACCTACGTGCTCGGGCACGACCAGCACGGGCACCAGATCACCTCCAAGACCGGCTGCTCCGGCACGATCACCATCCCGGTCGACGGTGAGCACGACGACGCGGCGAACATCTTCGCCATCTTCGACGCCGAGTACACCGACGCCGGTGGGCTGACCACGCACACCCAGCACACGCTGCCGCCGCGGCACCGGCAGGCCGAGTTCTTCGGCACCTCGTCCGGGATCAACGTGTTCAGCAAGACCCCGGCCGAGGGTGGCAAGACCGTCGGCGACATCAACAACGGCGACTGGATCGCGTTCCAGCCGTACCGGCTGGGCAACGTGACCTCGTTCAGCGCCCGGGTCTCCTCGGCGGGTGCCGGCGGCACGCTCCAGGTCCGGGCCGGCTCGGCCACCGGCACGGTGCTCGGCTCGGCCACCGTCCCGGTCACCGGGGGCTGGGAAACCTTCACCACGGTGACGGGGGCGATCACCAACCCGCCGACCGGCACCACCACGCTCTACCTGACGTTCGCCGGGTCGGGCACCGGCGCGCTCTATGACGTGGACGCGTTCACCTTCACCACCGGGGCGCCGCCCGCCGGCGGGGCCGGTCCGATCAAGGGCCTGGCCGGCAAGTGCCTGGACGTGCGCTCCGGCGCCACCGCCGACGGCACCCAGATCCAGATCTACACCTGCAACGGCAGTACGGCGCAGACCTGGACGGTCACGCCGAACTCGACGATCAAGGCATTGGGCAAGTGCCTCGACGTCTCGGGCGGCGGTTCGGCCGACGGCACCAAGATCCAGCTCTGGACCTGCAACGGGACCGGTGCGCAGAACTGGGCCGCGCAGGCCGACGGCACGGTGCGCAACACGCAGTCCGGCAAGTGCCTCGACGTCTCCGGAAACAACTCGGCGGACAGCACCGCCGTGCACCTCTGGACCTGCACCGCCGCCGCGAACCAGAAGTGGACCCTGCCCTGAGTTGACAGGAGGGGCCCCTTGTCAACGCCTAGTGTGGTGCAAGGGACCCCTCCTAACCGTTCTTAGGAGAGCGACATGCGCAGACTCCTGCGACCCGTCCTCGGCGCGGCCACCGCCGTCCTCGCCGTCATCGCCTGTACCACCCCGGCCACCCCGGCCAGCGCCGCCGACGCCCCCTACGACGTGCTGGTCTTCTCCAAGACCGCCGGCTTCCGCCACGACGCGATCCCGGTCGGCATCCAGACCATTCGGGACCTGGGCGCGGCGAACAACTTCACCGTCACCGCCACTGAGGACGCCGCGGCGTTCACCACCGCGAACCTCAACCAGTACGAGGCGGTGGTCTTCCTCAACACCACCGGCGACGTGCTCAACGCCAGCCAGCAGACCGTCTTCGAGTCGTACATCGGATCGGGTCGTGGGTACGTGGGTGTGCACGCCGCCGCCGACACCGAGTACGACTGGCCGTTCTACGGCAACCTGGTCGGCGCGTGGTTCGCCTCGCACCCGGCCATCCAGCAGGCCAACGTCAAGGTGGAGGACCGGGGGCACGCGGCCACCGCGCACCTGCCGCAGACCTGGACCCGCACCGACGAGTGGTACAACTACCGGACCAACGCCCGGTCCACCGCCCACGTGCTGGCCACCCTGGACGAGTCGTCGTACTCCGGTGGCGGGATGGGCGCGGACCACCCGCACTCCTGGTGCAAGAGCTACAACGGTGGCCGGTCCTTCTACACCGGCGGCGGGCACACCCAGTCGTCGTACGCGGAGCCCGCGTTCCGGGCTCACCTGCTCGGCGGCATCCGGTACGCGGCCGGTCGGAGCAAGGCCGACTGCCGGCCCGAGACTGGCTACACCCCGCTCTACAACGGCTCGACCAGCGGCTGGTCGCAGGCCGGCCCGGGCAACTTCACCAACTCCGACGCCACCCTCACCTCGGTGGGTGGCATGGGGATGCTCTGGTACAACGCCAAGCAGTTCACCAACTACTCGCTGAAGCTGGACTGGAAGCTGGCCGGCGACGACAACTCGGGCGTGTTCATCGGCTTCCCACCGTCCAGTGACCCGTGGTCGGCAGTGGACAACGGCTACGAGATCCAGATCGACGCCACCGACGCGGCCGATCGCACCACCGGGTCGGTCTACACCTTCAAGTCCGCGGACATCGCGGCCCGTGACGCGGCGCTCAACGCGGCGGGGGAGTGGAACACCTACGAGCTGCTGGTCGAGGGCGAGCGGCTGCAGATCTTCCTCAACGGCGTGAAGATCAACGATTTCACCAACACCAACCCGGTCCGTTCGCTGGCCGGCCACATCGGCATCCAGAACCACGGCACCGGCGACGACGCCTCGTTCCGCAACATCCGGATCAAGGAGTTGGGCACCACGCCACCGCCGACCGGGAACACCACCATCCAGGCTGAGGCGTTCAGCTCGGCCAACGGGGTCACCCCGTTCACCAAGGCGGGCGCCAACGGCGGCCAGACCATCGGCTACATCGACCCGGGCGACTGGTCGGCGTACAACGGTGTGAACCTGACCGGCGTCACCTCGTTCACGTCCCGGGTCGTCTCCGGCGGTGCGGGCGGCACCATCCAGGTGCGTACCGGCTCGGCCACCGGTCCGGTGCTCGGCTCGGTGGCGGTGCCGAACACCGGCAGCTGGACCACCTTCGCGAACGTCACCACCGCACTGTCCGGCGTCCCGTCCGGCGCCCAGAACCTCTACCTCACGTTCACCGGTAGTGGCACGGGGCTCTTCGACGTGGACGACTTCACCCTGGTCAGGGGCGGCGGGGGCGGCACCCCCGGGGTCGGCCCGATCAAGGGCTTGGGCGGCAAGTGCCTGGACGTGCGTTCCGGCGGCACCGCCGACGGCACCCAGATCCAGATCTACACCTGCAACGGCAGTACGGCGCAGACCTGGACGGTGACGCCGAACTCGACGGTCAAGGCGCTCGGTAAGTGCCTCGACGTGTCCGGCAGCGGCACCGCCGACGGCACCAAGATCCAGCTGTGGACCTGCAACGGCACCGGCGCGCAGAACTGGGCCGCCCAGGCCGATGGCAGCCTGCGCAACGCGTCGTCGGCCAAGTGCCTCGACGTCTCCGGAAACAACTCCGCGGACAGCACGATCGTGCACCTCTGGACCTGCAACGGCGCGGCCAACCAGAAGTGGACCCTGCCCTGATCCCTCGCTGATCCGACCCCGCTGATCCGGCCCGCCGGGCGTGCCCCGCCCGGCGGGCCGGTCTCGGCCGCGAGCGCGATACCTCTGAGGCATCAATATGCCTCTGAGGTATCGCGCTCGTGCCGCTGCGGGGTGGTCACCCGACCGGCGAACCTTGACCGGCGATCCCCGAGGGTCGGGCCGGCGGACTCCGCGCCGGGCGCGGCCACGGACTCCGCGCCGGGCGCGGCCACGGACTCCGCGCCGGGCGCGGCCACGGACTCCGCGCCGGGCGCGGCCACGGACTCCGCGCCGGGCGCGGCCACGGACTCCGCGGGCCGGCTCACAACCGGCTGCCGTACCTTGACCGGCATGGGGCGTTTCGCGCGGTGGCGCCGGATGGCGCGGGTGCAGGGGCACCGGCTGCGCGGGGCGCTGCGCCGGGCTGAGGAGCCCGACGAGTCAGGCGGCCCGGCACCCAGCCTGAACCGCCTCGATGCGCTGGTGGAGGGTTTCGCCGCAGGTCAGCCGGTGCGCTGGACCCTGGCCGGGCCGCCCCGGCCGCTCCCCGACGCGGTCGACGTGGCGGCGTACCGGATCATCGAGGAGGCGCTGACCAACGCGCGCCGGCACGCCCCGGGCGGGCCGGTAGCGGTCCGGCTGCGCTACGACGCCAAGGGCATCACCATCGAGGTACGCGACGACGGCGCCGGACCCGGACCGGTGGGCGGTGACACCTCCGAACCCGGCCGCGGCCTGCTCGGTATTCGCAGGCGCGCCGAGCGGATCGGCGGCACCTTCTCCGCCGGCCCGCGCCCCGGCGGCGGCTTCACCGTCCGTGCGGTCCTGCCCGCGCCCGAAGAGGTAGCGGAGTGATGAACCGGTGGCGGGGCCGCAGCCGCCCGCCGGTCCGGCGCGGCCCGCGCTGGTCCTGACCCGAATCGACGAGCATCACCGCGACGTGGCGCGTCCGCCGGAACCCGCCCGAACTACCCCGGGCGGTGGGCTTTCGCGATGGGGGCGGCGGAAATAGGGTGAGGGCGGCGACCGTGACGGTGGCCGGTGACCCGGTGGGAGGCGCAACCCGCCGGGCCCAGGTGCGTTCCGCATCCACCGGTGTTCCGTCCCGCAGCCGCGTACCGGTCTGACCGGTCATCCTCGCCCCGGTCCGCACATGGAATCCCCATCACAACAGGGGAGAAGGACAATGGCGCGACCCATCACGCTCTTCACCGGCCAGTGGGCCGACCTGCCGTTCGAGGAGGTCTGCCGGCTCGCCTCCGAGTGGGGCTACGACGGTCTGGAGATCGCCTGCTGGGGCGACCACTTCGAGGTCGACAAGGCGCTCGCCGACGACTCGTACGTCGAGCGCAAGCGGGAGACCCTTGCCAAGCACAACCTTGAGGTCTTCGCGATCTCCAACCACCTGGTCGGTCAGGCGGTCTGCGACCACCCGATCGACGAGCGGCACCAGGACATCCTGCCCGGCCGGATCTGGGGCGACGGGGAGCCCGAGGGGGTCCGCCAGCGGGCAGCCGAGGAAATCAAGGACACCGCGCGAGCGGCGGCGAAGCTCGGGGTGAAGACGGTCGTCGGCTTCACCGGCTCGTCGATCTGGCACACCCTGGCGATGTTCCCGCCGGTGCCGCCGTCGATGATCGAGCGCGGCTACCAGGACTTCGCCGACCGGTGGAACCCGATCCTCGACGTGTTCGACGAGGTGGGGGTGCGGTTCGCGCACGAGGTGCACCCCAGCGAGATCGCGTACGACTACTGGACGACCAAGCGGGCGCTGGAGGCGATCGGCAACCGGCCCGCGTTCGGGCTGAACTGGGACCCGTCGCACTTCGTCTGGCAGGAGCTGGACCCGGTGAACTTCATCTTCGACTTCGCCGACCGGATCTACCACGTCGACTGCAAGGACGCCAAGGTGCGCACGGGGGACGGCCGGCGTGGCCGACTCGCCTCCCACCTGCCCTGGGCGGACCTGCGCCGCGGCTGGGACTTCGTCTCCACCGGGCACGGCGACGTGCCCTGGGAGGACTGCTTCCGGGCGTTGAACGCGATCGGCTACACCGGCCCGATCTCCATCGAGTGGGAAGACGCCGGGATGGACCGACTGGTCGGCGCCCCGGAGGCGTTGCAGTTCGTCCGTCGGCTCGCCTTCGACGCCCCGACGGCCGCCTTCGACGCGGCGTTCAGCAGCAAGGACTGACCGCTCCCCGGGTAGGCGGTCACCCGCACCCGGACAGACCACGGGCCGGTCGCCCTGCGGCGACCGGCCCGTTGACGTGCGGTGGTCAGAGCGTGCTGGCGTTGGTGCCCGAGCCGGACGGCTTCGTGCGGGGGGTGGTGGCCGACGGCGACCCGGAGGTCGTGCCGACCGTGCTGCTGGTGCCCGACGAGCCGGAGCCCGCCTTGGCGCCCACGGTGGCGGGCGTGCCGGCGAACGCGTCGTCGGCGGCGGTCAGCTCCTGCTTGCCGGTGCTGCCGTTGCCCGTGCCCAGCTTCTCGCCCAGCTTCGTCTGGCCGAGCTTGTCCTTGCCCTCGCTGTAGAGCCGGTTGGCCTGGGCCTGCGCGACCCCGGCCGCCTCCTGGACGGTCGGGTGGTCGAGCACCTTGCGGCCCTGGACCACGAGCTCTTCGTACTTTTCCCGGCCGGCACGAGCGCCCAGGACGAATCCCGCAGCCAGCCCGCCAAGGAACATGATCTTTCCGCGCATGGCGGCTCCTTCCGTACCTGACGCGCTGTCGCCCCAGCGAGTTGCCCCGTCGGGAGCGACGAATTCGCGCCTGCGTCCTCTGTCCGCAGCTAACTACCCATCCTGCTCTCCGCTCAAGCCTGCTTGTGCCGGGATGACGATTTACCCGAATTGTCGATGGCTCGCGACGCTGACCTGGACGCCTTGATCAGGGGTGGCCGGGGGCGGAACCCACTGGCCCACCACCGGGGGATGTCCTGTACTCTTGTCCCGTCGCACGGCGTCGGAGAGATCCGGGTCGGGCGGTGTACGGTCCCCTGTAGCTCAATTGGCAGAGCAGCCGGCTGTTAACCGGCAGGTTATTGGTTCGAGTCCAATCGGGGGAGCTTCTCCACTCAGCGCCCGTCGGCAGTACGCCGACGGGCGTCTTCGTGTTCGTACTCCGCGCACCCGTCAGCACATTGCGTCCCGGTTCGCTCCGGTTTCGCCCTCCTGCGATGGTTTCGCCCGGCAGGATGGTCGATGTCGACCTAGAATCCCGCTGCGTCGATTGATGCGTCGAATCCTGGATGGGTGCGGATGTCCGGACGAGGGGGCTTCGGCCGGGTCACGCTGATCGCGGTGGCGGTCGTGCTGGCCTGGCTGGTGATTGGCGGTGTGGCCGGGCCGTACTCCGGGCGCCTCAGCGAGGTCGCCACCAACGACAACGCCGCCTTCCTGCCCACCGACGCCGAGGCGACCCGCGCCCAGGACCTCGGCGGCGAGTTCGTCGACCGGCAGACCGTGCCGGCGCTGGTCGTCTACGAGCGGACCTCCGGCATCACCGACGCGGACCGGCAGCGGGTGAGCGCCGACGCCGCCCTCTTCGCCCAGGTGCCCGGCGTGGTCACCCCGCTGTCCCCACCGATCCCCAGCGAGGACGGCCAGGCGCTCCAGGTCGTCGTGCCGGTGGACGACGCCGCGGGCGAGGAGATCGAAACCGTCGTCGAGCGACTGCGCGACATCGCCGGTGGTGACCGGGACGGGCTCACCGTGGACGTCGCCGGACCAGCCGGCCTGCTCGCCGACCTGATCGAGGTGTTCTCCGCCATCGACGGGCCACTGCTGCTGGTCACCCTGGTCGTGGTGCTGATCATCCTGCTGATCGTCTATCGCAGCCCGGTGCTCTGGATCTTCCCGCTGCTGGCCGCCGGCATGTCGTACGCGCTGGCCTCGGTCTTCGTCTACCTGCTCGCCGACGCCGACGTCGTCAAGCTCAACGGGCAGGCCCAGGGCATCCTCACCGTGCTGGTCTTCGGCGCCGGCACCGACTACGCGCTGCTGCTGATCGCCCGCTACCGGGAGGAGCTGCACCGGCACGACCACCCTTGGGAGGCCATGCGTACGGCGTGGAAGGGCGCCGCGCCAGCCATCATCGCCTCCGGCGGAACGGTCATCGTCAGCCTGCTCTGCCTGCTGCTGTCCAGCCTCAACTCCAACCGGGCGCTCGGCCCGGTCGCCGCTATCGGCATCGCCGCCACCCTGCTGGTGATGCTCACCTTCCTGCCCGCGTTGCTGGTGCTCGGCGGCCGATGGGCGTTCTGGCCTCGGCGGCCCCGGGCCGACCAGGCCGACCCGCGGGCCGAGCACGGCATCTGGAGCCGGATCGCTGGCTTCGTCGCACGGCACGCCCGACCGGTCTGGCTGATCACCGCCGCCGTACTGGCCCTCCTCACGCTCGGCCTCACCCAGCTCGGCGCCACCACCCTCGGCCAGTCCGACCTGTTCACCCAGCGCACCGACTCGGTGGACGGCCAGGAGGTGATCTCCCGGCACTACCCGGCCGGCACCGGCAGCCCGGCCACCATCTTCGCCACCGAGCAGACCGCCCGGCAGGTGGCCCAGGTGGCGCAGGGCGTGCCCGGCGTCGCCGCGGTCCGCCCGGTCAGCGCCGTCCAGCAGACCGGCCCGCCCGACCCGACCGCCGCACCGAAGGTCGTCGACGGGCGGGTCCAACTGGAGGCGACCCTGGCCGACCCACCCGACAGCGACGGCGCCGAGCGGACCATCCGCGAGCTGCGGGCGGCCGTACACCAGGTGCCCGGCGCGGATGCCGTGGTCGGCGGGTTCACCGCGATCAACGTGGACACCTCCGACGCCGCCAAGCGCGACCAGAGCGTCATCATCCCGGTGGTGCTGGTGGTCATCGCGGTCATCCTGGCGCTGCTGCTGCGCGCGCTCCTCGCCCCGCTGCTGCTGATCGCCACCGTGCTGCTCAGCTTCGCGGCCACTCTCGGCCTCTGCGCGCTGCTGTTCCGCTACGCCTTCGACTTCCCCGGGGTGGACACGTCCTTCCCGCTCTTCGCGTTCGTCTTCCTGGTCGCCCTCGGCATCGACTACAACATCTTCCTGATGAGCCGGGTCCGGGAGGAGTCGGTCAGACGTGGCACCCGGGCCGGGGTGCTGGCCGGCCTCGCGGTCACCGGCGGGGTGATCACCTCCGCCGGCATCGTGCTCGCCGCCACCTTCTCCGCGCTGGCCGTCCTGCCGCTGGTGGTACTGGTCGAGCTGGGCACCGCGGTCGCCGTCGGGGTGCTGATCGACACCATTATCGTCCGGTCGCTGCTGGTGCCCGCGCTCGCGTACGACATCGGGCCGAAGGTCTGGTGGCCGGGCCGGTTGTCCCGGGCCAACGGTGAGCGGGAGGCGCGCGATGCTGGCTGAGACCGACGTCGTCATCGTCGGCGGCGGTCTGGCCGGCCTCGCCACCGCCCGCCGCCTGCACCGCGCCGGCGTGCCCTGGCGGCTGCTGGAGGCCGGCGGCCGACTCGGCGGCCGGGTCGCCACCGACATCGTCGACGGCTACCTGATCGACCGCGGCTTCCAGGTGCTCAACACCGCCTACCCTCGGCTCGGCACGCTGCTGGACACCAAGCGGCTCAACCTCGGGTACTTCACCCCCGGGGTGCTGGTGCGCAAGGGTGACGACCTGCTGCGGCTGGTCAACCCGCTGCGCGTACCGACCGGCGGGCCGCGCACCGCGTTGGCCGGCGTCGGCTCCCTGCTCGACCGGGTGCGCTTCGCCACGCTCGCCGCCGGCTGCGCCACCCTGCCCGCATCCCGGCTGCTCACCGCGCCGGAGACCAGCGCCGAGACGGCGCTGCGCCGGGCCGGCCTCTCCGACGCGATCATCGAGGAACTGCTGCGGCCGTTCCTGTCGGGCGTGTTCATCGAACGGGAGCTGGCCACCTCCAGCCACGTGCTGGCGATGGTGCTGCGGTCCTTCGCCCGCGGCCGGATCGGCCTGCCCGCCGAGGGGATGGCAGCACTGCCCCGGGCCGTCGCCGATCCGCTGCCGGCCGACCTGATCGACCTGGACAGCCCTGTCACCGAGGTCGCACCCCGCCGGGTCCGCACCCAGACCGGCGACATCCGCTGCCGGGCCGTCGTGGTCGCCGTCGACCCGCCCGCCGCGTCCGCGCTGCTGCCGACCCTGGCGACGGTACGGATGCACAGCTACACCACCTACTACCACAGCGCGCCCGAGCCACCGCTGACCGAGCCGATCCTGCTCGTCGACGGCGACCGGCGGGAGATCGTCACCAACACCGTGGTGCTCAGCAACGCCGCCCCGACGTACGCGCCGACCGGCCGGCACCTGGTGGCCACCTCCGTGGTCGGCCCGAGTGCCCCGCCCGAGCCGACCGTACGGGCCGAGTTGACCCGGCTGTACGGCCGGTCCACCGCCGACTGGACGCACCTCACCACCGTGGCCGTTCCGGACGCGCTACCCGCCGCGCTCCCACCTCAGGGGCGGCTGCGCAAGCCGGTGGCGCTCGGGGAGGGCCTGTTCGTGGCCGGTGACCACCGGGACACTCCGTCCATCCAGGGCGCGCTGGCCAGCGGCTGGCGCGCCGCCGGGGCCGTCCTGGCGGAACTGCGCGCCGGGTGACAGGCTGCTGCCCTGCGGCCCCGGACAGGCGGCAGCGCGCTGTTATATTCCTGTTGCCCATCGTGCGATTGAGGCGTGGGCGCCGGCCGGCTCGGTGCTGGCCGCTGACCGCCGGGCGGGATAAGATCCGGCGCGGTGTCGGGGCGGTAGCTCAGCCGGTTAGAGCAGGGGACTCATAATCCCTCGGTCGCGGGTTCGAGTCCCGCCCGCCCCACCAAGCAAAAGCCCGGGTCAGCCATGCTGTCGGGGACCCGGACGCACCGCATCGAGGTCTGGACCGACGCCCTCAGTCCGCACCGAGTCCGCAGCAGCACGACCCGCCGCCTGGTCGAGGCGGTCCGCCACCTGGTCCAGGTCGTCCTCGAACAGGTCCGCGTACACGTCCAGCGTCATGGCCGCCGAGGCGTGCCCGAGCATCCGCTGCACCGCCTTGACGTTCGCGCCCTCGGCCACCGCGAGACTGGCCGCCGTGTGCCGCAGTTCGTGTGGGGCTAGGCCGGCGAGACCGATCGACTCCGTAGCCCGGTCGAAGACCCGGCGGCGGAAGTTGTTGTTGCGCAACACCTCGCCGGTCGGGGACGTGAACACCAGTTCGTCACCGACACGGCCGGCGATCTGCGCGGCCATCGGCTCGACCAGGAACCGGGGGAGCTGCCGCCGCGGATCACCTCGCCGGGCACCACAAGGGCTACCAGCATCCCCGGACGGGGTCCAGGTCGTTCGTCCGGTAGGGCGCTCCACCTGGACGCCGTCCGGTGATGCTGGACGGTCTACGACTGCCCGACGAGGAGATCCGCCGCTCCGTGGTTAGCGCGGCAACGCCACGCTTCTGGTTTGATCACCGGATGGGTTATGTCGGTTCCTACACCTGGCAACTTCGACAGTTGGTCGGGTCTCGACTGCTGCTCATGCCCGGAGCACAGGTCGTTCTCCTCGACGCGGCTGAGCACGTCTTGTTCCAGCGACGTCGTGATTCTGGTTTGTGGGAGATACCGGCAGGGGCCGCCGAGCCAGGAGGAAGCTTCGTCGGTACCGCGATCGATGAGGTCCGAGAGGAGACCGGACTCATAGTCGACAGCTCCGATCTCGCCGCCTTCGGTTGCCTATCTGAGCCGGATGCTCACGTCATCACCTATCCCAACGGGGACCGGATGCACTGCTTCGCCATGTGCTTTGAAGCGCGACGATGGTCAGGCGTGATCGAGCCGGAGAGCACGGAGGCGCTCGAAGTGGCTTTCGCTGACCCCGCAACGCCACCCGGCCCGCTGCAAGCACAGACCCGAGTTGTCCTGGAAATGCACGCCGCGTATCGCCTGACTGGTCGGTTCCAAGCCAGGTGACGCCTGGACTCACGGGCCATCGGTGGGCCAGTAGCCATGGCACCCATCGGGCACGAGCGGGCGCGAGAGGCAAACGGGTAGGCCCCTGGGTGCAGGCGTTTCGGGCATCACGACCAGTTGAGCACGCTCTTCCGAACTGACGATCTGCCTTCGCGGGCCGCTTGAAACTAGTTCCCACCGCCACCTGCATCGTCGCCAGCGCCTCCGTCCGGCGGAGGGTGAAGCAAATCAGGGGGCCCGTCGTCGGAACGGGAGCTTCGTGGCTTCAACAGAGCGATCACCATGAGCACCAGGAGGGGCAGCAGGATCGCGACAACGACAACAAGCCTCACCGTCTCGATCACTGACACCACGAAACGAGCCTACGATCGCCTGGGGGTGGAGTCCAGGCGGCGCAGTCCGCATCTGGTCCGCAAGAGGGCGACGGACAGCGGGGGAGTGGTGAGAGATGTCGAGAGGCGTTTCCGCTGCTAGACCACCACATGCCCAGGTCGACGGATCGTCCATTTTGATCTCATAATCCCTCGGTCGTGGGTTCGAGTCCCGCCCGCCCCACCAATAGCGCTGAGTTGGGCAACGTAAAACCGGATGTAGCGGTGCCCGAACCGCTGGGGTAAGTGCCTCGTGAGCAGGCGGGCCGTCACCACCGCGCTTTTATCTGCGGCAGGACAGTGCGCTATTCCGTGAAGTAGGCGGCGCTCTCCGCGTCCGCCGGGTAGTAGGACTCGATCGCGACCTCGTCCAGCGTGATGTCCATCGGGGTGCCGAACGTGGTGATGGTCGAGAACAGCCGCAGCTCCCGTCCGCCGATGCGAAGGATCATCGGGATCACGACGTCTGACTCGATCCGCTCGCTCGACGGACCCGCGGGTTCGGGCGCGAGCAGTTCTTCGTAGAGCGCGGTGAGCTCGGGGTCGGGTGCGATGGCGAGCTGGCGCGTGATCCGGTTGCGGAACACCGCTCGCACGTCGGCCAGGTTGACGACCATGGGCGCGAACCCGCGCGGATCCAGTCCCAGCCGCACCAGGTTGACCGGCGGCCGAAACAGGTCGGGCGCAACCCGCGCGAAGAACGGGTCGACGGCGCGATTGGTCATCACGATGTTCCACCGGCGATCGAATACCAGCGCCGGGTACGGCTCGTGCGCGCGAAGCACCCGCCGGACCGCGTCGAAGGCCGACGACAGTGCGTCGTCGTCGAGTGGACGCTCATCGTGCCGAGGTGCGAAGCCGGCGGCGAGCAGGAGCCGGTTGCGATCACGCAGCGGAACGTGGAGCTGCTCCGCGAGCCGGAGGATCATATCGGCGCTCGGCCTGGACTTGCCGGTCTCGACCAGGCTGACGTGACGAGCCGAGACGTCCGCGGCAATCGCGAGGTCAAGTTGGCTGAGCCCTCGGCGCTGACGCCACTGCCGCAGGAGTTCCCCCACCGTGTACACGATCATGGAGCGTACTCATCTTCGAGCCGGACGCCATGAAGTCCGATGTCATCGACAACCGAAGCGGCCGCGGAAACACTGCGTTCATGACCACCGAGAACAAGAGCATCGTCCAACGGGCGCTGGCAGGACTGATCGAGACCGGCGACGTCGACGCGCTCGCACCGTTCCTCAGCGACGACTTCATCCACCACCGACCGGGCACGACCACCTCGACCAAGTCGGAGTGGCTCGCCGCCGTCGACGCCGCGCTGGTGCCGCTCGCCGGCATGCAGGTCGAGATTCATCAGGTGCTGGCCGACGGTGATCACGTCGTGGTGTACTCGCGGCGGTGGTTTCCCGACGCGGGACCGGAGATCGCGGTCGTCGACATCTGGCGGATTGGCGACGGGCTGATCGTCGAGGGGTGGGAGATCATCGAGCCCGTCGCTCAGGTGGCCGCCAACCTGGTGTGGTGGGAACCTGCTCAGCACTGAACATGCGTGAGCCACCTGCGATGCGGGCCTCGCTGAACGACAGGCCAGGTCCGCATTCCTGCCATGATCGGATATCTGGAGCGAAGCGCCGTAAACCCCTCCGTGGCGGTGCGAGAACCGATGGCAGCACCACCGCTGTTGGCGGTGCGGCGGGTGACCAGCCAAACCGGTCAGGGCATGCGTCGGCGTACGGCCGCTAGCGTCACGATCGGGCCCTGAACAGGGTGAATGAGGTTCGGGTTCTGCCACATCTGGTCCACCAAGCAAAATCCCTGGTCAGCCATGCTGCCGACGACCCGGACGAACCGCATCAAGATCCGGACCGAGGCCCTCAGTCCGCACTGAGTCCGCAGTAGCACGACCCGCCGCCCGGTCGAGGCGGTCCGCCACCTGGTCCAGGTCGTCCTCGAACAGGTCCGCGTACACGTCCAGCGTCATCGCCGCCGAGGCGTGCCCGAGCATCCGCTGCACCGCCTTCACGTTGGCGCCCTCGGCCACCGCCAGACTGGCCGCAGTATGCCGCAGCTCGTGTGGTGTCAGGCCGGCGAGCCCGATCGACTCCGCAGCCCGATCGAAGACCCGGCAACGGAAGTTGTTGTTCCGCAACACCTCGCCAGCCGGGGACGTGAACACCAGCTCGTCGCCATTGCGGCCGGCGACCTGCGCGGACATCGGCTCTACCAGGCACCGGGGGAGCGGCACCGACCGGCGTTGATGCGTCTTCGGCGTATCGAACACCGCCCGACGGTTGACCTCGGTCACCGACTCCGCCACCAGCGGCCGACGCTTCACCAGGTCCACGCGCCGCACCCGCAGCGCCGCCAGCTCACCGCAGCGAAGCCCCGTGTAGGCGAGCACCCGGATGATCAGCCCATGCGGCTCTGCTGCCGCCGCCAGCTCGCCCAGGCGATCCGCTCTCATGGAATCGACGGGCCACGCACTAGCATCCGTTCTCGTGACTACGGGGAAGTCCACGACGGAGGTGACCCGGCGACGAATGTCCACCCTCGTCGTCGTCGGGTCCAGCCTGCTGCTAGCGCTGAGCGGCCTGGCACGGCTGGGGCAGGTGGCCGCGGAGGCGGTCAACCAGGACGCGTACTTGACGGCGCACGAGCGGGTAGGCGCGCCGAGTACGTTCGCCGCCCTGCCGATGATGTTCCTCATCGGCGTCGGCCTGGTCGTGTCGCTGGTCGCGCTCGCCATCCTGCTGCTGGCGTTGGTCAACCTCGTCGGCAGGAACTGGACCCGGATCGTCACCTGGATCGTCGGCGGCGTGACGCTGGCGGTGGCGGGGTGCTGGCGGGCCCTGGCCCTCATCCCGGCCCCTTCCGGAGAGGTCCCGGAGGTGACCGAGTGGGACAGCGTCAAAGCGGTCGCCGGTCAGCTGATACCCGCGTGGGTTGAGCCCGTAGCCACCGTTACGGGGTTCGTGGCGTCGCCCTCGCTGCTGGTCGCCCTCGTGCTGCTCGCGCTGCCGCCCGCCAACGCCTTTTACCGGCGGCGCCACGTGGTCACCGACTGACCGAGGCTGCCCTTTCAAACGGCGGCTAGCCACCGGCGGCGCTGGTCCCATCGCCTCCATTGCAGCCCAGGTCGCGGGCAAGTTCGCCGACCAGCACCTTGGGCCGGCGCCGCAGCCACCATGGGTCAGTCACGCCGAACGGCCAAAAGGCCGCACCGTCGTCGACGGTTACCTCGCGGAACTTCTCGTCCAGTTGATCCACAATGACTTGCCAGTTCTCCCGCACGGGCTCGGTGAGCAAGGGCAGCGCCTGATCAAGCCATTCGCGGCAGACCAGGTCGGTCCTGTACTCGTCGGTACACCAGTCATAGCCTTCACGGATTTCCTCGATCAGTCCGGACCACCCTTCCACCATCTGCGGAAGGCTGAAGGCCCTTCGCCAACCCCGTTCGCGCAGCACTTCCCCTACGCGTAAGGCAGATTGGTAATCCTCACGGCTGAGGTTCTGGCTCTCCATCGTCCCATCATGCATCCACGGGTCACCTGACCCCAGTCAGAGCCAGCAGCACGCGCAGCGGCTATCCCCACCAGAAACAGCGACTCGTCCACAGCGCGAGGTGAACAGCTACCGGGATCAGGCCGCCCGTTCTTCCGGATCAGGGTGACGTGCCAGTAGCCGGTACCCCGAATGGGCGCGAGCGGGCACGACCTGTGACCAGTCCCCCGTCCACGAGCAGGCGTTTCGGGCATCCGGGCCGGTGGTCTTCGTCCTTCCAGACTGAAGGTGTGAGTATGCGGTTGATCGACTTGGTGGAGCGCCTAGACCAGCTCCCCGATGAGGCGACGATCTGCGCCGGCCGACCCTGGTCCCCGGAGGCACGCGCGGAGGCTCTGGTGGACGATGAGAACCAGCGGTCTGACTACCTGCTTGAAGTCAGCCTGGCGCGTGAGGTGCTTGAGGTCTGGTCGGCGTGGCGCGGTGGCCGAACACCAAGCCCAGCCGAGGCGTGCGCCGCCGTAATCCACTACGCGGAATGGGACGCCTACTTGCCGGTGGGGGAGTAGCCGTCGGGCGTCCCTTCACCGAGCGGTCCGCATCTAGTCCGCAAGAGCCGTGACCTGGCGCGGCTGTCGGCGGCGTACGTCAATCTGTAGCCGCTGGCACGGTCGCCCGCCTAGTCAATCAAGTTCATCTAGAAGCTGAGCGCGCATGGAACGGAATGCCTGGCAGGGTGGGGTGGGGTGGGGTGGCTCCGCGAAGACGACGATCGGGGTGCGTCGCATATCGTGATCGGTTGCCCCGCTGACCCGCGTATCAGACACAGCGGCCGTCCTCGCTTACCTCGTAGCGGAAGTGGGCGGGCTTCAGGCAGACATCTGACGGCGGCTGGACGCCGTCGGTAACCATGGCGGCATGGGTAGATGGCAGCGCCCGTACTCTCTCGACGCCGCGACCGGCTTCGCGATGCTGGGGCTGGTCGGGGTGGCTGGTTTCACCACGTTCCTCGCGATCGTGTATGTGCGCGAGCGGGCGGTGCCTGCGCCGGTTGCGGTCCTTTTCGGGGCGTGGCTGGCCGTTTGTTTCGCCGTCGCCGTACGGCAGACGATGCTTGGCGTCTACGTCAGCGCCGGCGGCATCCGGTCCCGGACCCTTCTGCGCACGACCACGGTGCCCTGGGAATCGGTGGCGGCCATCCACAGCGGTATCGCCACCATCGCAGGTCTGGACATGGGCCGCTCCGCGATCATCATTGAGCGAACAGACGGGGTGCCGGTCCAGACTGCGCTCCAGCGCGGTGACATGCTCCGGCCGTTCACGTTCCGGCCCGAGTTGGGGCGGCTGGCCACCTGGCCAGAGCACTATGACGAAATCCTGACGACACTGCGAGCACACCACCGCGACGTGCAGCCCCGGCATCGTGCGCAGACCGGTGGGCCTGCGGGGCCCTCCACCGCTGGTGCCGGGACGACGAGCCCATCCGCCGGAGCCGGCTGGCGCCGCATCACCCGTGGTGGTCCAACCGCTGACCAGCGGCGGAACATCCACGCGCTGACCCGGCAACACCAGCGTGGTGCGCTCACCGACGCCGAGTTCGCCGCAGCACTGGCGAAGATCCAGCGCACCAGCGGTACCTAGCAGGCGCAACGGAGGCGGTTGGCCCGATACCACGAGCAGACCTTCGTGACATCGTGCGACCCCGCAAATTGGTGCCGGAGCTGCTCCTGCCCGTCGGTTTAGAGGTCTGGCCGGAACTCGACCACACGAGGCAGCAAGTTCCGCCATTGGGTACCGACCGGGTGGAGCAACGCGGCGACGCCGTTCTTTAGGGTCCACAGTCTTGGCGGCGATGAGGCTCTTCGTCGGCCTCTAACCGGTGGTTGTGGAGCACAGGGTGATGATCGAGATAGAGCGGCCACGCACCCTCTGCTGTTCCTCACCAGCGGATGCGGCCGGTGGTCAAAGCGTGCAGGACGTCGCCAGTGGGACAGTCGGCACCGCGCTTTATCGGCGGCAGAAGAGCGCACGTGATCTTGGACGCGAGGTCCGCTGATCCAGTCGAATGCAAAGGGGCGCCGGGATTGGCGAGAGCGTTCGTACGCGGAGGATCGCGGTTCGTATTGTGCCTTTGCTTTGTGCGGTGCGAGCACGCCAAACCGTTTTGTGGCCGCGGACCACTGTGGCCCTGCTGTTGTATCGGCGCCGGGACAGTGCCCATGTCGATGCCGGGCCGGCGGCCACCGTTCAGTAGTCGGCGAGCTGCGGGGCCAGCGCGATCGTTACGAAGCGGATCGCTCGGCCCAGCAGGCACGTCGCCGCGAAGGCGACCGGGCGCATGGGTGTGCGGCCCAGGTAGACGCTGGCGGCCAGCAGCGGTGGAAATCCGGTGACGGCGCTGACCAGCAGCACCCCGGTGGCCTGGCGGGGGCGTTCCATCACCTCGACGAGTCGCGCACCGGCCGCCTTCGGACGCGCGAGGATCGTGCCCAATCGGCCTGGTGGCTCCGGCGCGGTGGGCGGGCGTCTGCTGAGCCGGCGTTGCAGCCAAGTCGAGCGGATCGCGCCGCGCGCACCGAGGAAGATCAGGACCTTGCCGGCAGTCTGACCGGCAGCGGCGGCTACGCCGAGCGCCACGGGCGGCGTGCCGGTCGTCGCTACGACCGCGATCAGGTACGGCTCGGCCGGGGTGAACGGCAGGAAAGCCGACAGGAGCCCGACGGCCGCAGCCGCCAGGACGGCGATCATGGCCGGGTGTGCGGCAGGCCCGCCGGCAACTTGGCGGCGCAGACCAACGAGACGACCTTCACCGCGGCGACCCCGAGGGCGAACGTGACGGCCGCGGCCATCGGCGCGAAGATCGCCAGGATCACCACCGCGGCGGTGTTCAGCGCCTTTGCCGGCGGAGACCAGTTCCACCGGTAGATGCGGCGATCGACGCGGGCGAAGTAGTTCGGGCTCAGCAGCGGCCAGCGCAGGAACATCAGGCTCAGCAACTGGTCGATGACCATGAACTGGACGAGGAACACCGCGACCGGCAGGGCGGTGGCGGGCCGCAGCACGACCAGTGCGGCGGCACAGGCCGAGGTGCAGGCACGGTCCGCGACGATGTCGAAGACCGCGCCGGTGCGCGTCTCCTGTCCCAGCCCCCAGGCGGCGACGCCGTCGAGGATGTCACCGATCCAGTAGATCAGGTACGCGGCGACGAGCAGGTGGGCGCTGCGGTGGGTCAGCGCTGCCACGGCGAGCCCGACGGAGCTGGCCGTTCGTACGGCGGTGATGGCGTTGGGAACGTTGAGTAGCGTGACCGGCGGACTGAGGCCGAGGGCGGTCATTCGGCGTCCTTGAGGATGCGTTGCATGTCCGCGGTGCGCCGGTTCAGATCGGCCAGCTGCGCGCTCACGTCGGTGAGCAGGCGCTGTGTTTCGGCGGCCTGCTCGGCGTACTGCCGCTGCAGTTCGTTCGACACCGTAGCCCGCTTGCGGACGCCCGCATACCAGACAACCGAGATGAGCAGGGCGGCGATGACGACGAGGAAGACCGAGCCGACGTCCATCTAGATTTTTCCTTTCGGTACGGCGTCGCCGTCTCCGGCGTTGCTCAGGGTCGTGGCGGCAGCCGCCACCACGTCGGGCGTGAGGTGCAGCGAGAACGGCGTGGCCTCGTAGTACTTGAGTGCCTTGCCGTCCTCGGACAACTCCAGATGCGCGGTGACCAGCCCGGCCTTTTCCAACTTCTTGAGGTGCACCTGCAGCAGTGCGCGGCTGATGCCCAGATCGCGGGCGAGCTGGGAGACGTAGGCGCGTCCGCCGGTCAGTGCGGCGAGCACACGCAGTCTGTGCGGACTGGCCAGAGTGGCAAGGACCTCGATCAGCCGATCGCCGCTCAGCTCTCCCATAGCTCACCTTGGCTCATGCCAACTATTATTGGCATGAGCAAGCGCGTCCGTCAACTCCCGAAGCGCGCCGACGCGCGAGGCGCAAGACCTCACCGACCCATGTGCGAGATCCGTGCTCCGTTCGGAGTCTTCCCTGCGCCACGGCCCACACTGAGTGCATGGGCACGACTCAGGACCCGAATCCAGACCGCGACTGGCTGAAGCGCAGCTACGTGGATACGAGCACCAACCCGTACTCCATCGACGCGCGGACGGAGATGATGGGCCGCCTTGCTCAGGGCACCGGAGGCAGCCGAGTCACCCGGACAGTCATGCGCGCCGTCGCCGGCATCACGCTGGTCGCGATCGCTTTGTCGATTGTCCTAGGGGTCCTGAACCTGGTGGGGTGAGCCGCCCGGGCCATCGACGGGCCAGTAGCAATCGGGTCGACCGGTTACTGGCGGGCACGAGAGGTGAGCGGGCGACGGTCAACGATGAGGGCTGACCGGCCGAGCATGCACCGGCCTGGTTGCCCTGACGAGGGCCGGTCTCTGCCCTGTTGCCCGGCGGATAGCATCGCGCGATGCAGCCGACCTACGTGACGTTCGCCCAGAAACCGGCGTCGACCGCGAACGCCGTCCTGAGCATCAACCGTGGCACCGAGGCCGGGGGACATCTCAAGCTGGACGCCGACGGCTCCGTGGAGATGACGTTCGACGTTCCGGCGGCGGACGCCAACGGGGAAGCCACCCTGGGGATCGTGGCGCTGGTGTCGAAGCTGGGCAGTGCGGTCGGGTTCGCGCCGCTCGACATCTCCGTCAACGATCGGTGCCTGGTGCACGGCTGGCACATCCCGGGCGGGGGAGACCTCTTTCAGCACATGGACTTCGCCATACCTGCTGGCCGGCTGCGGCCGGGCGCGAACAAGCTCCGGCTGGCCAGTGCCGTTGACGCCCGCAGCATGCTCTGGCTCAACCGGATCACCATCGACGCCGTGTTCGACCGGGGCCGGTCCGCGCGGGCCATGGACCAGCGCGAGGCCGAGGAACCGGTGCTCCGGTACTCGACCCGCACACTGCAGGCCATGGGCGGCGCGTGGCAGCCCGGCTCGACGGTCATCGCGTACGTGGACCGCGGCGAGCAGAGCCTGCTCGCAGACCTCGCCTGGGCAGACGCTTCCGGCGCGGAGTACGCGGTCACCTTCACCGCCGAACTGGACGGCTTCTACGGCTGGTGCCGGCCGGCCGGTGCGGAGTCGCCGCACGAGTTCCGCGGCTCGCTGACCGGGCGGTGGCGGGCCGATCACCCCGACGCCGGCATGGCGAAACACTGGTACCACACGGAGGAGGGATGGGGCGGCGGCTGGTACCGCTCGAACGGGATCACCTTCGCGATCGGTGCCGACTCGTTGCCGTTGGCCAGGGCGAGCTGGCGGGACAAGCGCGGCAACACCGGGACGGTCGCGTTCACGGGCCCCGGCGACGCATTCGTCGGCACCTACCAGCGGGTCGGCGAGGGCGCCATCGGCTACCGCGGCCGCTCGCCCGCACCGACCAAGGGCGAATAGCACCAGGCTGCTACCCGGGACGCCCACGTGTCACTCCTTGGTGGCGTCCAGGAGGGCATCGATCAGCGCGCGCAGTGCCGGCTGGGCCAGTGAGATCTCCCGGACCGCGGCGTAGATCCTCCTGATCGGCTCTGGACGGCGGACCGGGCGGGTGGCGACGCCGGGATGGCGGGTGCCCAGCCCGAGTCGGGGGATCAGGCTGACTCCGAGGCCGGCTGCGACGAATCCCTGGGCCGTGGCGTAGTCCTCCGACCTCGCGACAAAATCCGGACTGAAGCCTGCTGCGGCGCAGGCGTCGGTAATTGGTTCCAGGCAGGGGCCGGGCGGTTCGCTGCCAACCCACGGTTCGGCGGCGAGGTCGGCCAGATCGATCACCTGTTGCGCGGCGAGCGGGTGTCCGACAGGCAACACAGCCTGATACGCGTCGTCGAGGAGGTGCACCACACGGATGCCCTGGCGGATTTCGTCGATCGGTCGGCGGACCACAATGGCCAGGTCGGCGTTGCCCCGCTCCACCTCCGGCAGTGGATCATCCGGATCGGTGAGCTTGGGGTCTGTCGCCACGCCCGGATGCTCGCGCCGGAGTCGGGCGAGGGCGGGTGCCAGCAGGGTCGGGCCGACCGAGGCGAAATAGCGGACGGTCAGCCGGCCCGTCCGCCCCGAGCGCAGGTCGGCCAGCGCGGTCTCCGCTTGGGCCACGTGCTGGCTGATGACGGCCGCGTGCCCGACGAGCAGTTGACCGGCCGCCGTGGGCCGCACACCCCGGCCGACCCGTTCGAGCAGCGCGATCCCGGCCTCCTTTTCCAGGGCCGCCACCTGCTGGCTGACGGCGGAGGGGGTGTAGCCGAGGTGCGCCGCCGCTGCGGTCACCGACCCGCTGGTGACCACCGCCCGCAGCACCTGCATGCGTCTCACATCAAGCATGTAGCACAACTTAACGTAAGTGCAGAATCTTTTGCTTGTCCTTACGGGTTGGGGTGCGGCACCGTTCATGGGGGCCGATCAAGGAGATCAGGGGTGACGGTGTCGTGGGCAGGACATGGGCGTGGGCGCGGGTGGGCGTGCTCGCCCTGCTGTGGGGATCGACCTTTCTCTGGATCGAGCTGGCCCTGGACGCACTGACTCCGGTCCAGGTCACCCTCAGCCGTTGCGTACTCGGATCGGCCACTCTGTTGGTCGCATGCCTGGCCTCGGGCCGGCGGTTGCCCCGGAGCCGGGGGACCTGGGGTCACATCGTCGTGGCCGCCCTGTTCTGCAACGCACTGCCGTTCGCCATGTTCAGCATCGGCCAGCAGGCCATCGACTCGGGGGTGGCCGGCGCACTGAACGCGACGACCCCGCTGTGGTCGCTGCTGATCGGCGTCGTCATCGGAACCGAGCGCGGACTCCGGCCGGCCCGGCTGGGCGGGCTCCTCCTCGGGTTCACCGGGGTCGTGCTGATCTTCGCTCCGTGGGAGACGACCGGGCCGATCGGCTGGGGCGCCCTCGCCATCGTCGCCGCGGCGGCCAGCTACGCCGTCGGCTTCGCGTACATGGGCCGCAACCTGGTCGGCAAGGGCATCCCCACCATCTCGCTGTCCGCGGCGCAGCTCATCGCGGCGACCGGCCTGACCGCGGTGACCTTGCCGGCCGGCGGTCTGACGTCGATCGAGATCGGGCCGAAGGCCCTGATCGCCGTCGTGATCCTGGGCGTCGTCGCCACCGGAGCCACCTTCCACCTCACCTACCGGAACATCGCCGCCGAGGGCGCCACCAACACGGCGACCGTCGGCTATCTGCTGCCGGTGGTCTCGGTGGCGTTGGGGGTCATCGTCCTCGACGAGGACTTCGGCCTCCGGATCGCCATCGGGATGGTGGTCGTGCTCGTCGGGGTCGGTCTGACCCGCCTACACAGCCGGCCGCCGGCACCGACAGACGTGATCCGTCGCCTTCCGCGACAGGAACAGGACGTACGCCAGTGACCGCATCCAGATGGAGTTCGCCGGCGACCTGACGGAAAGCCTCACATGGGCCAGTTGCTGGCGGCCAGCGTGCCCAGCAGCCGAAGCGCCTCAGCGCTTCGGCTGTGCGGCTCCGCGCGGTACACGATCAACTGCTGGCCGGGAGCGCCCCGCACGTCGAACGTGTGATACGACAGCGTCATTTCGCCCACCGCGCCGTGCCGGAACGTCTTCGTCTCGTGCGTCTTGCCCTGCACGTCGTTGCGCGCCCACAGCCGGCGGAACTCCGGGCTGGCCGCACCCGCCTCCTGGACCAGCTCCCGCACCCGCCGGTCGTGCGGGTCGTGGCCGAGGGCCAGGCGCAGGTTCGCCACGCACGCCTCGGCGGCTCGCTGCCAGTCGACGAAGAACGTGCCGCCAGCCGGGTCCAGGAAGGTCATCCGGACGATGCTGTCCGCCTCGGCGAAGTCCGCGTAGAACGCATCCGCCAGCGCGTTGCGGGCCAGCAGGTCGAGCCGCCGGTCGATGACGATCGCCGGAGTGTCCGGCCAGGCGTCGAGCAGTTCCCGCAGGCTCTGCTCGACCCGGGGCCGGGCGGGACCCGGCGCGCTGCCGGGCGATATGTCCGCCAGTCGGAAGAGATGGTCGCGGGCGTCCGGTCCGAGGTCCAGCGCCCGGGCCACGGCGTCCAGCACCGAAGCTGACGGGTTGCGCTCCCGTCCCTGCTCCAGACGGGTGTAGTAGTCGACGCTCACCCCGGCCAGCACCGCGACCTCCTCGCGGCGCAGACCCGCGACCCGCCGGACGCCGCTGGACACGAGGCCGACGTCGCCCGGCGTGAGCCGGGCACGCCGAGCGGTGAGGAACGTCCCGAGCGCGGTGGTTGGCATGCCACCAACGGTAACCAGGCTGGCTTCGACCAGGCAGGGTGCGCCGCACCCCGGTTACGCCCGGTCTGGTTGCCGGCTCCGATACGTCCGACGGTGGGAGGACCAAACCCCAACCCCTTTCGGAGGTACGTCGTGAGCATCCCGATGCTCGACGAGGCGGTGCTGGCGAGGATCACCGCGAATACCGGTGACCGGCGTCGCCCACTGATGTTCGTCAACGCCACCATCCACACGCTCGACCCGGCGATTGGTGACCTTTCTGCCGCCGACCTGCTGCTCGACGGCGAGGTGATCGTCGGAGTCGGGCCGGGCCTGCACACCGCGGCCGAGGACGACGGCGCGATCGTCGTCGACTGCACCGGACTGACCATCGTGCCGGCGGTCATCGACGGTGTCGCCGTCGCCGGCCTGCGCGCCCGCCCCGCCGACCGGGTCGGCGCGCTCACGCCCGGTAACCCTGCCACCTTCGCCGTGGTCGCCGACCGGACCTCGGGCGCGTCCGTCCTGGAGATGATCGTCTGGTGGCCGGAACAGGCAGCCGCGATCGTCGTCGACGGTGAGATCGCGCTCTTCAACGGCCGCCGGCTCACGCCCGCCCCGATCGAGCCCGACGTCCGCCCGCTGTTCGAGCAGAGCCCGTACCTCGGCAGGTGGATCGACGAGAGCGGCTTCGTGCACCAGGAACTCACCGCCGACGGCCGGTACGACGAGACACGGGGTGGTCGGCCACACGCGTACCAGGGGTCGTTCTGGATCGACGGCGACCGGATCGTCTACCACGACGACCTGGGCTTCTGGGCGTACGGCCTGTTCACCGACGGCGTGCTGCACCACGCCGGATACGTGTTCCACCAGCAGTGACCACACGTAGCGAAGGAGACACCCCAATGCTGTTGTTCACCGGAGGCACGGTCGTCACGATGGACCCGCGAATCGGCGACCTGGAGCGAGGTGACGTGCTGGTACACGGGGACCGGATCGTCGCGGTCGGCCCCGACCTTCGGTCGCATCCGGAAGCGGCGGGCGCCACCGTGATCAACACGGCCGGGCGGATCGTCAGCCCCGGATTCGTCGACACCCACCGGCACGCCTGGCAGGCGCAGTTGCGCCGCAGCATCCCCGACGTGACCGACCTGGGGGAGTACGTGATGTCGACGCTGGCCAGGGTCGCGCCCGCATACACGCCGCACGACATGTACGTGGGCACCCGCCTCGCCGCGCTCACCGCCCTCGATGCCGGCATCACCACGATGCTGGACTTCTCGCACAACTCCCGCACGGCGGCGCATTCGGACGCGGCGATCCAGGCGCTGGTCGACACCGGCATCCGGGGCGTGCACGCATCGATGGGGCCACACTTCGGCGACTGGGACCGCCAGTGGCCCGGCGACCTGGAACGCCTGCATGGGGAGTACCACGGGGTGAACGACGGCCTGGTGACGCTGCGCCTCGCAGCGCTGGCCACCGATGAGATCGCCGGCCCGGCACTGGCCTACGGGCGGGAACTCGCGGCCGTCGCCCGCGATCTCGGCCTCGGTGTCAGTATCGACGCCGTGTTCGGCGCGCCGTCCTCCGCGGCGATCCTGCGCTGGGCCGCCGACGGCCTGCTCGACCCGGGCCTGACCCTTATCCACGCCACCGGCCTCACTGCGGACGCGTGGCGGGCGATGGGCGACGCCGGGGTGACCGTGTCGCTGGCGCCGACCTCCGACGCGCAGATCGGTCTGGAGACGGCGGTGCCCGCGATCGAGGAGGCGCTGGCCGCCGGTATCCGGCCCGGGCTCAGCATCGACGTGGAGGTCGCACTGGCCAGCGACATGTTCACCCAGATGCGAGCACTGCACGCGATCCAGCGCATGCGTGCGGTAAACGCCGCCTACGGCACGGACACCGTGCCGTACCGGATCACCACCCGCGACGTGCTGGACTTCGCCACGCTGCAGGGAGCCCGTACCAACGGACTCGGCGACCTGACCGGCTCCCTCACCCCGGGCAAGCAGGCGGACCTGCTGGTGGTCAGGGCCGATGACATCAACACGATGCCGCTCAACGACGCGGTCGGCACCCTGGTGCTCGGGGCGGACCCCCGCAACATCGAGACCGTCGTGGTGGCCGGACGGATTCGCAAGGCGGACGGGCACCTGGTCGGCGTGGACCTGGACGAGCTGCGCCGGGAGGTGACCGCGTCCCGCGACGCGATCCTGAAGGCCGTCGCCTCGGGGTGATCCGCGACTCGCGGCGGATATGTCCGGCCCCGGAACGACCGACGCCGCGGGCCGGGCCACCGCCCGACCCGCGGCGCGCGCGGAGTCGGCCGCCGCTGACGCCCAGACGCTCGGCGCGGCGAAAGAAATGTGATCGGCTAGGTTCATGACCTGCGCCTCCGAGGTTCGGCGGGCGGCTGCACGGCGTCGCGTCGGCGCTACGGCGGCCGGCGGGACCGGTGACGACGGGGGTACGTGATGCAGGGCCGGGCGGCCGAGCGCGACCAGATCGACCGGATGCTGGACGCTGCCGTGGACGGCGCGAGCAGCACTCTGCTGATCCACGGCGAAGCCGGCATCGGCAAGACCGCGCTGCTCGACTACGCCGCCGCTCGCGCGTCCGGGATGCGGGTGCTGCGGATCGATGGCCTGGAGTCGGAGACCGAGCTGGCCTTCGCCGGCCTGCACCAGTTGTTCCTGCCGGTCATGGACCTCGTCGACCAGCTGCCCGGCCCCCAGGCCAGGGCACTGCGGGCGGTCTTCGGGCTCACCGACGACACGGTGCGCGACCGCTTCGTCATCGGCCTGGCCGTGCTCACCATGCTGGCGGAGGCCGCCGGCGAGGGGACGCTGCTCTGCCTGGTGGACGACGTGCAGTGGCTCGACCGGGCATCGGTGGACGCGTTGACGTTCGCCGCCCGCCGGTTGCAGGTCGAGGGCGTCGTGCTGATCTTCGCCGCCCGGGACACCGCCGGCGTGGCCGGGGTGGTCGGGCTTCCCACGCTGCCCCTCGCGGGGCTCGATGAGGAAGCCGCCGCGGCACTGGTCGTGGACCTGCCGCCGTACGTCCGGGAGAGGATCCTGGACGAGGCGCAGGGCAACCCGCTCGCGCTGCGGGAACTCTCCGCCGCACTGACTCCGACACAGCGCGCCGGTCAGCTCAGCCCGTTGACGCTGTCCGCGCCCTCGAACCGGGTCCTGGACGCCTTCCAGGATCAGATCCGCCGGCTCCCCGAGGCCACCCGGGCGCTGCTGCTGATGGCAGCCGCGGACGACACCGGAACACTCGACCTGATCCTGCGGGCCGCGGGCGCGACGGTCGGTGACCTGGAGCCTGCCGAGCGCGCCGACCTCATCGTGCTGACCGGCGGTGTGCTGCGCTTCCGGCATCCGCTGATCCGGTACGCGGCGTACCAGGGCAGCCCGTTCGCCGGCCGGGTCGCAGCGCACCAGGCGATGGCGGCGGTACTCGTCGCACCCGAGCACGCGCATCGGCGCGCCTGGCAGTTGGCCGCCGCGGCGACCGGGCCGGACGACCGGGTCGCCGACGAGTTGGAGCGGGTCGCGGTCTGGGCCGGCGGCCGGCAGGCGCTCGCGTCGGCTTCCGCGGCGTACGAGCGGGCAGCCCAACTCACGGCCGAGCCGGAGGACCGGGCGCGCCGGTTCATCGCCGCCGCGCAGGCCGCCGCCGACGCGGGCCAGGACGAGCGGGGCGGTCGGCTCGCGGCGATGGTCGAGGTGGCCGCGCAGGACCCCGGCCTGGCGGCGGACCTCGCGCGGGTCCGGGCGGTGGTAGAGCTCGGGTACGGCAGCCCGGACGTCGCCGGCCGCATACTGCTCGACTGCGCCAACCAGATCGGTCCCCGCCGGCCGGACAAACTTCCCGCGCTGCTGGTGGACGCCCTGCACGCCGCGTTCTCCTCCGGGAACGCCGACCTGATCGCGGCGGTAGCGGCCCAGGCCCCCGCGGAGCCGGTGCTGGCCGTGCCCGGCTGCCTGTTCGCCGGCGATGTGCCCGGGGCGCTGCGCGCGCTCCGACCACTCGTGGCGGCGCGCGGTCGCACCGACACCGGGTTCATGGACCGCCTGATGACCGGGATCTACTGCCACCTGACCGCCGATGACGAGGCCGCGTACGAGATCGCGGCCGAGGCCGTCGACCACTGCCGGGACAGCGGCATGGGTGGGTGGCTGCCCACCGCGCTGCACCTGCTCGCCCGGGTGGAGCTGACCCTCGGGCAGCACGACGCCGCGTCCATGCACGCAGCCGAGGGACTCCGGCTGGCCGAGGGGTACGACCTGGCGCACCGGGCCGCCCACCTGCGCGCCGTCCTGGCGACCCTGGCAGCCGTACGCGGGGAGGAGGAGCAGGCCCGTCGGCTGGCGCGGGACGCGATGTCGTACACCCAGCCACGTGGAATCGGCCGGGCAACGGCGGACGCCCTGTGGGCGCTGGGCCTGCTCGACCTCGGCCTCGGCCGCGCGGACGCTGCGCTGCAGCGGTTCGAGGCGGCGCGGGCGGCATCCGGTCATCCGCTGTTCGGCGTCTTCCTGCTGCCCGATCTCGTCGAAGCGGCGGTGCGCGCCGGGCGACCCGAGCGGGCCGCCGAACCGGTGCGTCTCCTCGACGAGTGGGCCGAGACGACCGGTCGCCCGGCGCTCGCCGCGCTGGCCCACCGCTGTCGTGCCCTGACCGCATCAGACGGCGAGGCGGAGCAGCATTTCGGGTCGGCCGTCCGGCTGCACCGGGCCGGCAGCGCTGTCGACCAGGCCCGGACCGGGCTGCTCTACGGGGAGTGGCTGCGCCGCGCACGCCGGAAACTCGAAGCGCGCGGCCACCTGCGGGACGCACTCGACACCTTCACGGCGCTCGGCGCCGAGCCTTGGGCCCACCGGGCCAGGGCGGAACTGCGGGCCAGCGGCGACGCGGCGGAACCATCCCTGGGCGGACCGCTCAGCCGGCTGAGCCCTCAGGAACGCGAGGTCGTCCGGTTGGCCGCGACGGGCGCGACCAACCGGGAGATCGCCGCGCAGCTGTTCCTGAGCCCACGAACCGTCGGGCACCACCTGTACCGGGCGTTCCCCAAGCTCGGTGTCACCTCCCGCACCGACCTCGCCACGGTGCTCGCCTCATGACTCCGGGGCCGAGTAGAGCAGCCGGATCTGCGCGGTGCGGTAACCGGCCCGCGCGAACGCCGCGGCCATCGGCACGTTCGTCGTGTCGGTGGTGGCGGTGATCAGCTCGGCCCCCTGCTCGGCGTGGAACCGGGTGATCTCGGCGAGGACGTCGTCGATGTAGCGGTGCCCGCGCAGCTCCGGCACCACGCCCAGGTACCCGACATTGCGGTTGTACGGTGTCGCGGACGGGATCGCCAGCCCGGCGAGCGTCCCATCGGCGGTGTGGGCCAGCCGCCACCACGCCCGCTCGCCCGGGCAGTCCAGGTAGAAGTCCATCTCCTCCCGGGCGGTGAGCTCCGGGCCCTTGACCGCAAGGTTCCGGCGGGTCTCGGTGT
Organism: Micromonospora sp. NBC_00858; assembly: GCF_045207365.1. Lineage (NCBI taxonomy): Bacteria > Bacillati > Actinomycetota > Actinomycetes > Micromonosporales > Micromonosporaceae > Micromonospora > Micromonospora sp. NBC_00858. The sequence goes on from NZ_CP108828.1 coordinate 184,353, forward strand.
CCAGGCTGCCCACCGCGATCCGACGGAACACGTCCAGGAACTCCTCGTCGGAGCCCGTCGAGAAGACGAGCCTGCCGCTGGCCGAGGGCACCCCGACCTCCGGCGTCCACTCCAACCGCAGCCGCTCCACCTCGTCGGTCAGCCCGACCGCCAGCGCCGCTCTGCGCCGCCAGGCCACCGCCGCGGAGACGGACTCATCGGCGCGCCAGTCGTTGGGCAGCGTCAGGTTGTACAGCGGCGGCTTCGGCGCACCCTGCTGCGCGAAGGCCCGCAGCCCCGCGCCGAGGAGGTCGGCCGCGACGGCCGCACGGTCGTCGACAGACGCCTCGACGTGCAGACAGTCCAGGGCGACCGGGTGCGCGCTGGAGGCCTGCCCCCACCACAGCGCGCGGCCCACCACCCGCTGGTCGACCTCGGCGATCCAGGTCCACTCCGGCCGGTACATCCCCTGGCCCAACTCGTCCAGGTAGCGGTCGGCGTCGATCGCGCTGACCGCGTCGTCGATGGAGAAGCCGGTGACCCGGTCGAGATCGGCCCCGGTGGTGGCGCGGAACAACATCGGCCCTCTTTCAGTGCTTGACATAGGTGGAAATGGTCGCGCCGGTGTTGAACACCCGGGTGTCGGCCAGCGCGAAGCCCGTCACGGCGAAGGGCGCCCGGAACAGGGGAATGCCGGAGCCGAGGACCACGGGGTAACGCTTGATGATCAGCTCGTCGATCTCATCGACCAGTTGGCCGGCGAGCGTCGCGCCGCCGCAGAGCCAGATGCCCATCCCGTCCAGGTGCTTGAGCTCGCGGACGAACTCCGCCGGCTCGCCGGCGACGATCTCCACCGCCGCATCACGCTGCTCCAGCGTCCGGGAGAACACGTACTGCCGCAGGTGGCCGTACGGGCTCGTGACGCCGATGGCCAGGCCCGGTTCGTAGGTCGCGCGGCCCATCAGGACGGTGTCGAACCTGTTGTTCGCCGCTGTGGCGATCCCCAGCGGCTCCCGCGCGTGGGTTGGCATGGTCTCGGGGTAGTCGGCCAGGATGGCGGCCGCCAGATCTCCCTCGAACGCGAAGAAGTCGAACTCCCCGTCCGGCCCGGCGATGAAACCGTCCAGGCTGGTGGCGATGTAGTAGGTCAGTTTTCGCACGTCAGAAGCTGCTTCCCAAAGATGATGTTGACTGCTGGAACGTTAGTCTGGTCAGCCGCGCCCGGCATCGGTAGCAGCGACGTAACGTGACCGGCGGCAACCGACGCAACGGGGGAGTCTGATCGTGAGACCGGGCGAGGTGGCGTGCACGGCCGACCCGGATGTGCTGCCGGCGGCCACCGGCCGACTCGGCGTCGGCACCGCGTTCGGCACCTTCGGTGAGCTGTTGCAGGGCGTGCTACCCGACGCCGACCGGGATTTCCTGGTGACGTTCCCGATGGCGCAGTGGGCGACCGCCACCTTCTGGCCGTCCAGCGAGCTGGCCCGGGTCCGGGTCTTCCCGCAACACAAGCGGAAGTCGGCCCGGCTGGCCGCCACGATGATGGAGCTGTTCGGCCTTCCCGGCGGTGGGGTGCTGGAGCTGGGCGGCGGGTTGGCCGAGGGGAAGGGCTACGCCAGTTCGTCGGCGGATCTGGTGGCCACCGCCCGAGCGGTCGGCGACGCGTTCGGCATGACGTTGAGCGAGCGCACCATCGAGTCGCTGCTGCGCCGGATCGAGCCCTCCGACGGTGTGATGTACGACGGGATCGTCGCCTTCCATCACCGGGAGGTGCGGCTGCGGGAACGGATCGGCGTGCTGCCCCCGCTCACCGTGGTGGCGCACGACGAGGGCGGCGCGGTGGACACCATCCGCTTCAACCGCATCCCCAAGCCGTTCGACGAGGCCGACAAGCGGGAGTACGCGCGGCTGCTGGCCGCGCTCACCGCGGCCGTACGCGCAGGCGACCTTCCTGCCGTTGGCGAGGTCACCACCCGCAGCGCCGTGCTGAACGGCAAACTGCGCCCGCGCCGGCACTTCGACGTGCTGCACCGGCTCTGCCGCGAGGTGGACGGCTACGGCCTGGTCATCGCGCACAGCGGCACCGCCCTCGGCGTCCTGCTCGACCGGGACGACCCGGAACGCGCCGCGAAGATCGACCACGTGCGCGCGGCGTGCGTCGCGTTGCCCGGCACGGTGACCGTGCACCGGTCGCTCGGCACCGGTGAACTCGCCGGGTAGAGCTGACACACCCGGCCGGCCCGGGACCCCGTCCGCGGGGTACGAGGGCGGTGTCGAAAACCGGACAAGACGGTAAAGCCCCTGGTAGAGCACTGTTGGGGCAGGTGGAGAGGCGAACGGATGGCGGGCCACATCCCAGTCCTCCGGCCCGGTGGGACAGCACCGTCCACGCCGGCGCCGCCCTCACCCAGCCCGGCCACGTCGCCGCGGCGGACACGGCGCAGCCGCCGGCCCGACCACGCGTACGGCCCACCCGTGGCTGCCGTCCACGCCGCTCCGGGCGCCCGCAGCGGTGACACCGCCCACCGGGACAAGGACGTCGTCACCCGCCGGCAGCCGCGTGACGCCGCCAACCGGTTGCGCCACCGCGCCCGTGCCCCCGCCGGCCTCTTCGCACTGAGGACCCCGCCCGGTCCGGCGTCGCTCATCCGCACTCCGGCCGGCGACCGAACCAGAGAGAAGGCCCGACATGGCCGCTCCCACCGCGATCGCAGCCCTGAACGCACCCGTGTACGCACCGGGCGAGCAGATGCTGCTGACCGTCACCTACTCCGACGCCGACACCAAACCGCTGACCGTCACCATCGTGGTCACCGACGCGCAGGGCAACAGCAGCGCCCCCGTCAAGGTCACCGCAGTCATCGACCCGCTCTCCCTGACCGTCACCGACAACTCCGGGCGCACCTGGACCCGGGTTTCCGACAACGGCGCGGTGGCCGTGTACCGGGCGGTGGCGTGATGCCCCGGGTCACCGTTCAGGTCCGTGACGCCGCCGGAAACACCGCGACCGCCACCGCCGACTACGCCCTGAGCCAGCCGGTGCTCGGCGGCTACTACCTCTCCGGAGGCGCCGACCCGACCGCCGACATCGCCGGCGGCAACTTCCGCTCGCTCACCCAGTACCGCAGCTTCGCCGACGGCTACATCTTCCCCGGCTACAACCGGCCCTGGCTGATCAATCTGGGCAAGGCCGGGGTGCAGATGAACATGGTCCTCGAGTTGAAGCACTACGGCGCCCCGAACAACGGGCCGCAGAGCTTCACCGTCGATGGCACCAACTACACCGTGCCGGCGCCGTCGATGACCATCCAACAGCGCCCCGGCACCGCCTGGCCGAGGGCGTACGGGTACAGCCAGGTGATCAACGGCCAGTGCGACGGGTTGTTCCACCGCGCCCTGGCGCAGTACCGCACGCTCGGGTTCGCGGTGAACATCCAGCTCGCCTCGGAGCTGGACACCGACCACGAGTTCGGCACCACCGAGGACGGCAAGGCGTACACCTGGGCCGAGTCGGACGCGCGGGCGGTGCAGGCGATGAACTACATCCTCACCTGGTTCAAGGCGCGGACGCTGCCCGCCGGCACGACGTTCTCGATTGGTCTCGGCGGCTTCGACCGGGCCTGCTTCCAGCGCACCCACCCGGAGTCGCTGATGTCCCGGCTGGACTTCCTTCAATGGAATGCCTACGCCACCAACGCCAACGACGCCGCGCTGTCCCGGTTTCGCCGCACGAAGGACTGGGCGGTGGCGGACCTCGGCCCGGTGGCGCTGTCCCGGCCCGTGATCATCGCGGAGTGGGGGGTGCGGTCGGCCGAGATCCCGAACCAACCCGCCTGGATCGCCACCGTCCCGGCGGCCATAGCCAAGCTCAACGCCGAGCGTGGGCCACGGATCGCCCGGACCAACTACTTCAACTCCGGGTGGGGCACCCTGTCGCCGAAAGCGGCCGGGTTGGCGGCGCTCCGGGCCGCGTACGCCACCCGGCCGTACGTCTGACCGGGCCGCCGGCCCGGCGGCTCAGCCCTGGTCGAGTCGTTCGGCGTACGCGTCGCGCAGCTCGGGCCAGCCGAAGTCCTTGGCCTCGGCACCCCGGATCGGGCCGACCGGGTCGCCGTCGAGCAGCCGGTCGGCCACGTCGAGGCAGAGGTGCCAGCCGGCCGCGACCATCGGCAGCATGCCCGGGTCGGCGACCGTGTGCCGCAGGGTGAGTCGGGTGCCGGCGCCCAGCGGGCTCAGCTCCCAGCGCAGCAGGTCGTCGCCCCAGGTGTACTCCAGCAGGTGCGGCGGCTCGGCCCGGCGTACCGTCGCCGTGGTCGGCGTGGTGGTCTCGCCGTCGATCAGGGTGAGCACGGCGGAACCGGGGGAGCCGAGGTCCCGGTCGGCGAGGAAAGGTGCCCACTCGGCGAGCCGGGCCGGATCGGTCAGCGCCGCCCAGACGATGGCCGGCGGATGCCGAAGGTCGCGGACGAAGACCAGGGTGGCGCCGCCGTCGGCGGGCTCGGCGCGCACCTCGGCGGGTGGGCTGGGGCGGAACGCGTCGCGGTCCATTCACTGCTCCTGACTGTCGAGGTGCCGTTCCAGGGCGTCCAGATGCCGGTTCCACAGCCGGCGGTACGGGTCCAGCCACCCGTCGACCGCCCGCAGCGGGCCCGGGTCGAGGCGGTAGATCCGCTGCCGGGCGGCGATCCGGCAGGAGACGAAGCCGGCCTCGCGGAGCACCCGCAGGTGTTTGGAGACGGCCGGCTGGCTGACCCCCAGGCTGTCCACCAGCTGGCCGACGCTGTGCTCGGCGTCGCGGAGCTGGTCGAGGATCCGGCGCCGGGTGGGCTCGGCGAGGATCGTGAACGCGTCGAGGGTCACGCACCGAATATGCCTCTCCGGGCATATGACTGTCAAGGCATATGAGGGGTGCTTGCCGTCCCAGAGCGGCACCGAAGCCCGGTCCCTATGCTCGGATCATGGAACTGCGGATCTTCACCGAACCTCAGCAGGGTGCCAGCTACGACCAGGTGCTCGCCGTGGCCCGCTGCGCCGAGGACGCCGGTTACGGTGCGTTCTTCCGGTCCGACCACTACCTCATGATGGGGGCGGTGACCGGCGAACCGGGCCCCACCGACGCGTGGACCACGCTGGCCGGGCTCGCTCGGGACACCAGCCGGATCAGGCTCGGCACCCTGATGACCGCCGCCACCTTCCGGCTGCCCGGCCCGCTGGCGATCACCGTGGCGCAGGTCGACCAGATGAGCGGCGGCCGGGTGGAGCTGGGCATCGGCACCGGCTGGTACGCCGACGAGCACACCGCGTACGGCATTCCGTTCCCGCCCCTCGGCGAGCGGTTCGACCGGCTGGAGGAGCAGCTCGAGGTCATCACCGGGCTCTGGGCCACCCCGGCGGGGGAGCGGTTCGACCACGCCGGCCGGTACTACCCGATCAGTGACTCGCCCGCCCTGCCCAAGCCGGTGCAGCAGCCCCGCCCGCCGATCCTGCTCGGCGGGATGGGCCCGAGGCGCACCCCGAGGCTGGCCGCCCGCTACGCCGACGAGTTCAACCTGCCGTTCGCCTCACCGGCGGACACGACGGCCCAGTTCGACCGGGTCCGGGCGGCCTGCACCGAGATCGGCCGGGACCCGGCCGAGCTGGTCTGGTCCAACGCCCTGGTGCTCTGCTGCGGGCGCGACGACGCCGAGGTGGCCCGCCGGGCCGCCGCCATCGGCCGTGAACCGGACGAACTGCGGGCCAACGGTCTGGCCGGTACGCCCGCCGAGGTCCTCGACACCATCGGCCGCTACGCGGACATCGGCAGCCAGCGGATCTACCTCCAGGTGCTGGACCTCACCGATCTGGAACACCTCGAGCTGGTCGCCAGCGAGGTGATGGCGAAGCTCTGAGCCCTGCGCGACCCGCCGGCCGGGCACGCTCGCGGAACGCGGTCTCACGCCTCCCGGTGCGCCCCGCCGCCCGTCTCGACCAGGCCCGGGTCGCGCAGCACGGTGTCCAGCCGGCCGTCGCGATCACTGTCCACATAGGTGACGTCGGTTGTCCCGTCACCATTGAGGTCGACCTGCACGATGTCGGCGACGCCGTCGCCGTCAAGGTCGGTGACCACCTCCACCGAGCCGTCCAGGTGCCGGGTCACGATCGACTGCGCCCCGGCGCCGGGGGCACGCGGCGGCGGTCCGGGTGCCGGCACCGGCGTCGGGGCCGGCGCAGGTGCCGGTGTGGGTCGGGGACCGGGCGTTGGCGCCGGATGGCCCGGCAACGCGCCGACCGTGGGCGCGCTGGCCGGCTCGACCCCACTGCCGGTCGGGTCCAACTCCTCTTCGGAAGGGAAGACGTCGCCCCGCGGGGCCGGATCACGGTAAGTGCTCATGGGCGTAGGGTTCCCCGACGATGGCGAGAACAACCGTGCCCGATCGTCCGGTATCCGTGGAGCCCGGTCTGTCGGAGGATGCTGGGACCGACGCCACGGTCATGAACGGGGGTCCGAGCGTGGAACTGCGCCGGAGTCGGGGAGCCCGGGTGCTCGCCCTGGCCTGCGTACTTGGTGGGGTGGTGTTGCTGGCCCTGCCCCACGAAGGCGCCCTGCTACGGACGATCGTCGCGGTGGGGGCCGTCGTGCTCGGCGTCGTGGCGCTGGGCAGCGCGCTGCGGCCGTTCCGGTTCGGGATCGGCGCGGACGGGCTGACCATCCGGCGGCCGGGCCTGCGACGGACGATCCGGTGGGCCGAGGTCGACGCGCTGGTCCTCGACGAGCCGCCCCGGCGGGACGGCCGTCCGGAGCCGCCGCGACTGCTGCTGGTGCCCGCGCCGGGTGTGACGCTGGGGCCACAGGTGACCGCCCGCCATCCGCTCGACGGCCGGCCCGCTGTCGAGCTGCTCGTCCTCGACCAGGTCCGGGAACAGCCGGAGCAGGTGTCCGCCGCGCTCAGCCAGTACGCCGGCGACCGGTTCGTGGACCTGCCCGCGCTGCGCCGCGCCGCCTTCGCCGACCCGGACCTCACCGCGAGCCTGCGTGGTTACCGGATGGACCAGGTCGACCAGTTGATCCGGCGCGGCCAGAACGCCCTGGTGTCCGGCGACGTGCCGACCCGGCAGGAGGCCCGGGCGGAGATCGAACGGGTCACCGCGGCCGGCCTGCCGGTCGCCCAGCGGGGTTACGCCCGGCCCCAGGTCGACGCGGCGCTGGACGCCCTCGTCGCCGCGTTGGCCGACCACCCGTCCACCGATCGGGAGACCGCCACGTGACCGCGTCGGAACAGGGTGGCCCGCCGGCCACCGCTGCCGGCGTCCCGCGCCACAACTGGGCCGGCAACGTGCGCTACGCCGCCCGGGCCTTCCACCGACCCACCTCCACCGACGAGCTGCGCCGGCTGGTCGCCGGCAGCGCCCGGATCCGGGCGGTGGGCACCGGGCACTCCTTCAACCGGTTCGGCGACACCGAAGGGGACCTGGTCACCCTGGCCGGGCTGCGCCCGGCGATCGACGTGGACCCCGAGCGCGCGCGGGTCACCGTCACCGGCTCCCTGCGCTACGGCGACGTCGCCCGACAGTTGCACGCCCAGGGGTACGCCCTGGCCAACCTCGCCTCACTGCCACACATCTCGGTGGCCGGCGCGGTGGCCACCGCCACCCACGGCTCCGGCCAGACTCACGGCAACCTGGCCACCTCGGTCGCCGCCCTGGAGCTGGTCACCGCCGACGGCGACCTGCTGTACGTCGACCGCGACACCGACGGTGACACGTTCGCCGGCATGGTGGTCGGGCTCGGCGCGCTCGGCCTGGTCACCCGGGTCACCCTGGACGTGGTGCCGTCCTTCGAGGTGCGCCAGTACGTGCGGCTCGACCTGCCCCGGGAAGCGCTGGACGAGGCGCTCGGCTCGGCGTACAGCGTGAGCGCGTTCACCGACTGGCGGGGGCCGCGACTGCGCGAGGTGTGGCGCAAGCAACTGGCCGACCAACCGCCGCCCCCGGCGGACTGGCTCGGCACCACGGCCGCCGACCAGCCGCGGCACCCGGTGCTCGGGATGCCGCCGGAGAACTGCACCCCGCAGCTCGGCGTGCCGGGTCCGTGGCACGAGCGGCTGCCGCACTTCAAGCTCGGCTTCACCCCGAGCAACGGCGACGAACTCCAGTCCGAGTACCACGTGCCGCGCGCGGCGGCGGCCGACGCGCTCGCCGCCCTGGACGACGTGGCGCACCTGATCGCCCCGGTACTGCAGGTCTGCGAGCTGCGTACGGTGGCGGCGGACGAGCTGTGGCTCAGCCCGAACCACCAGCGGGACAGCTTCGTTCTGCACTTCACCTGGATCGCCGACACCGCCGCGGTGCTACCGGTGCTGGCCGCCATGGAGGAGCGGTTGGCCCCGTTCGCCTTCCGCCCACACTGGGGCAAGGTCTTCGTCACCGACCCGACCGCGCTGGCCGCCCGCTACCCCCGCCACACCGACTTCACCACCCTCCTGACCCACCTGGACCCATCCAGCAAATTCCGCACCACCCTCCTGGACCACTACTTCCCCCGCTAAACCCCCGCGCCTCCCCCTCCCCCCGGCCCGCTATCCCCCGGTGATCAGGGTCTGTCAAGAAAACGGTGTAACACGGGTTGTTGAGGACTACTTGCGGGCTGCGGCGAGTCGGCCTTCGAAGGCCATCTCGAAGGCGTTCAACGCTGGCTTCCAGCGCATCGTCCAGCGTTTGCGGCCCTGCCCGGTCGGGTCCAGGCTCATGACCGCGAGGTAGACACATTTGAGCGCGGCGGCCTCGTTCGGGAAGTGTCCGCGGGCGCGGACGGCCCGCCGGATCCGGGCGTTGACGCTCTCGATCGCGTTCGTGGAGCAGACGACGGTACGGATCTCGGCGTCGAAGGCCAGGAACGGCACGAACTCCGCCCAGGCGTTGGTCCACAGCCTGATGATCGCCGGATATCGGCCGCCCCAGGCCTCTGCGAACTCGTCGAAGCGGGCCTGCGCGGCCGCCTCGGTGGGTGCGGTGTAAACCGGCCGCAACGCCTTGGCGATAGCGTCCCAGTGTTGCCGGCCCGCATACCGGAACGAGGCTCTGAGCAGGTGGATGACACACGTCTGGACCACCGCGAGGGGCCAGGTCGCGGCGATCGCGTCGGGTAGTCCCTTCAACCCGTCGCAGACGACCATGCAGGCGTCGTCGACACCGCGGTTCTTCAATTCGGTCAGCACCTGCAGCCAGAATTTGGCGCCCTCCCCGCCGTCACCCGCCCACAGGCCCAGGATGTCGCGGGTCCCATCAACCGTGACCGCCAAGGCGACATAGATGGGCCGGTTGGCGACCTTGCCGTCTCTGATCTTCACGTGCACGGCATCGAGGAAGATCACCGGGTAGACCGGGTCGAGGGGCCTGTTCTGCCACTCGGTCATGCCGTCGATGACCTTGTCGGTGATCGTGGAGATCGTCTGGCGTGACACGTCAGCGCCATACACCTCGGCCAGGTGCGCGGCGATCTCACCGGTCGTCAATCCCTTAGCGGACAACGAGATCACCATGTCCTCGACCCCGGTCAACCGACGCTGCCGCTTCTTGACGATCTGCGGCTCGAAGCTGCCGTCACGATCACGCGGCACGGTGATCTCGACCGGGCCGACCTCGGTCAGGACCGTCTTACCGCGGGCGCCGTTGCGCGAGTTGCCGCCGTTGTTGCCCGCTGGATCGCCCTTGTCATAACCGAGGTGGTCGGAGATCTCACCGTCCAGGGCGGCCTCGATCACCCGCTTCGTGAGCTGCTGCAGCAGACCGCCGTCGCCGGTCAGCTGCAAGCCCGCTGCGCGGGCCTGCTCGACCAGGCGGCCGACCAACTCCGCGTCCACACCGTCCGCCGGCTTACCCACCGGGTTGTTCTTCTTCGCCACCGCGGAAGTATCCACGGCCATCGTCGTTTCGGTCATCAGGTGCCGCTCCTTGATCAGGAGTTACACCGTTCTTCTTACAGACCCGGTGATCATGAAGTTAGCGGTGTCGATGTCGGCGTGTCGTGCCGCTAACTTCATGATCACCGGGGCGTTGGGCGGGTGGGTGGGCGGGGTGGGTGGGTTAGCGGGGTGGTGCGGTGGGGGTGGGTTGGTTGGTGCGGAGGCTGCCTCGTTGGACGGCTCGGCTGATGTCGCTGGGCGAGATGATTCCGGCGAGTTGACCGTTGTCGGTCACCACCAGGGCGCGGCCGTCGGCGCACTCACTGAGCCGGGGGAGCAGGTCGTTGAGCTGTTCACCGGGCTGGGCGAGGACCAGTTGGTCGGCCCGGCAGGCCACCTCGGCCAGCGTGGTCGACGCCCGCCGGTCGGCCGGTACGCCCCGCACCCGATCCAGGGTGACCAGGCCGGTCGGCCGGCCCTCCGCGGTCAGCGGCAGCGCCGAATGCCGGTACGCGAACAGGTAGTGGTCCACGAAGTCGGCGACCGTCATGTCCGCCGAGGCGGTCTGCGGCTGCGGAGTCATCACGTCGCCGACCCGGATCCCGCGTAGCGCGCTGCCGGCGCGGGCCTGCCGTTCCTCCACTCCGGCGGCTCCGATCAGGAACCAGCCGATCAGCGCCAGCCAGAGCCCGCCGAAGCCGACTCCGGACAGGAACTGCCAGAGCCCGAGGCCGATCAACAGCGCGCCGAGGACCCAGCCGGCCCGGGCGGCGACCACCGACGCCCGGGTCCGGTCACCGGTCGCCTTCCACACCGCGGCGCGCAGCAACCGACCGCCGTCCAGCGGCGCGGCCGGCAGCACGTTGAAGACCGCCAGCAGCACGTTGATGCCCGCCAGCCAGGCCATCACCCCGAGCAGCAGCCCACCCTGTCCGGCCAGCGCCAGCACTACCGCGATGGCGCCGAAGAACGCCCCGATCAGCAGGCTGACCAGCGGGCCGATTCCGGAGATCCGCAGCTCCGCGCCCGGGTCGCGGGGCTCGCCCTTCAGTTCGGCCACCCCGCCGAACAGCCAGAGCGTGATGCCGTCGACCGTCAGCCCGTTGCGCTTGGCCACCACGGCGTGCGACACCTCGTGGGCGAGCAGGCCGACGAAGAAGACCACCGCCGCAGCCAGCCCGGCCAGGGTGTACGCCACCGGGGAGCGGTCGGGGTACGAGCGGGGGAACTGGTTGGCGGCCAGCCCCCAGGCGATCAGGGCGAAGATGACCAGAACACTCCAGTTGACACCGACCGGTACCCCCGCGATCCGGCCAAGCCGGAAGCTCGCCTTCATCCCTCCCCGTTACCCCCGGTCGGTCCGCTCATGCCACGGTTCAGCGACGCGGGGTCTCGCTGGCGATGGTCGCCTCGCGGGGCAGCGCCGCCGCACGCAGCGCCCAGTCCAACGCGTAGTCGGCGATCTCCTCCCAGCCGTCCTGCCCGACGGTGAAGTGTGAGCGTCCGGGGAATTCCTCGTACGCGGTGAGCGCCCGGGACTTCTGGTAGAGCCCGGCGTTCGAGCGGACCACCGACGGCGGCACCACGTGGTCGAGCTCTCCGGCCATCAGCAGCAGCGGCGCGCGGTCGTTGCGGCCGTTGTCCACCTTCGTCGGCGACGTCGGGTCGAGGTTGGCGAAGGCACCCTCGAAGAGCACCCGCCCGGCGCCCGGGACGGCGTAGCGCCGCCAGGCCCGATCGGAGTCGGCGCGGGTCATCGTGTTACCGAAGGCGTAGTGGAAGTCCTCCGGTGTGAACGGGACGGCCCGGTGCCGGTTTGCGGGGTTGCGCAGGATCGAGAACGTGGAGCGCAGCGTGCTCAGCGGCAACTTCAGCACCCCCTTGACCTGCGCGGGGTGTACCCCCACGGCTGCCGCGCCGAGGCCCCGGTCAACCAGAAGCTGCGTGATCAGGCCACCGAACGAGTGCCCCATGATGATCGGCGGTTGGGGCAGCCCTCGGATGATCTGGTCGTAGTGCGCGACGATCGTCGCGACGCTCTGCTGAGCGATCGGGGTGGGATCGTCGCGCAACTGCTCGACCTCCCGGTCCATTCCGGGCCAGGCGGGCGCGAGCACTCGCAGACGCCGGGCGGCATACCGTTGCGCCCACCCCTCCCAGCTGCGCGGGGTCATCCAGAGCCCGTGGATCAGCACGACCGTGTCGGCCCGGCCCTGCGGCGTGGCACCCATCGCGTCCTCCCGGTGTCGCGGCGTCCCGGCCGGCGGGTACCCGCTGCCGGGCGTGGAAATCCTCCGCTGGCAGGACGGCTGCACACCGCCGCTGCGCCTCGGACCGGTCCGGACCCGGCGTGTCGTGCTCGGAGGCGATTGCGCCGGTGAGCGTGATGACTGTGCGGCATAAATATGCCGCACAGTCATCACGCTCGTTGCGGTGTTCGCCCCCATGGACGTCACGCTCCGTGTCGCCCAGGCCGTGACCGCCGGGACGGCCCCTGACAAATGTCACGGCCGGAACGTGACGACCGCTCCGGGTACCGGCCCCCGCGCCGCCGGAGCATCAATGCCATGACCAGTACGCTTCCGGCCGTCGAGCTGAACGGCCTCACCAAGACCTTCGGCGCGGTCACCGCGGTCGACGGGCTGAGCCTGCGGGTGCAGCCCGGCGAGGTGGTGGCGTTCCTCGGCCCCAACGGCGCGGGCAAGACCACCACCATCGACATGCTGCTCGGCCTGGCCCGCCCGGACACGGGCACGGTCCGCATCCTCGGCGGCACCCCGGACGACGCGGTGGCCCGGGGCCGGGTCGCCGCCGTGCTCCAGACCGGTGGCCTGCTCAAGGACCTCACCGTCGGCGAGACGGTCCGGATGACCGCCCACTTCTACCGGCACACCCGCCCGGCCGCGGAGGTGCTGGAGCGGGCCGGCATCGCCGACCTCGCCGACCGGGTGGTCGGGCGCTGCTCTGGCGGCCAGCAGCAGCGGCTGCGTTTCGCGCTGGCCCTGCTGCCCGACCCGGACCTGATGGTGCTCGACGAGCCGACCACCGGGATGGACGTGGAGGGTCGGCGGGACTTCTGGCAGGCGCTGCGCCGCGACGCGCGGGCCGGACGGACCGTCATCTTCGCCACCCACTACCTGGACGAGGCGGACGCGTACGCCGACCGGATCGTGCTGGTGCGGCAGGGGCGCGTCGTCGCCGACGGCACCACCGCGGAGATCAAGAACCTGGCCGCCGGCCGTACGGTCCGGGCCACCCTGCCCGGCGCCGACCAGGCCGCGCTCGCCGCACTGCCCGACGTGGACGCCGTGGAGGTGCGCGGCGACAGCGTGCTGGTGCGCACCGGCGACTCGGACGCGATCGCCCGACACCTGCTCACCCGGACCGCCGCCCGGGACGTGGAGATCACCTCCCGCAACCTTGAGGACGCCTTCCTCGCCCTGACCACCGAGCACACCGGAGTCTGAGATGACCACCCTGCCGGCCACCCCCGCCGCCACCCGTACCGACCGGCCCGACCAGCCGGACCGCCGGCTGCCCGCCCTGGGCGGCTTCGCCCCGGCCGTCCTGGGCATCGAGCTGCGCCGGGTGCTGCGCAACCGCCGCACCCTCGCCTTCACGCTGATCATGCCGGGCGCCTTCTTCCTCATCTTCGGCCTGCCCCAGGGCGGGCAGACGCTGGACAACGGCCGGCCGGTGACGGCGTACGTCATGATCAGCCTGGCGGTGTACGCGGCCATGGTGGCGACCACCAGCGCCGGCGGCGCGGTGGCCACCGAGCGGGCGTTGGGTTGGAGCCGGCAGTTGCGGCTCACCCCGCTGCGACCGACCGCGTACGTGGCCACCAAGCTGATCACCGCGATGGCCCTCGGCCTGCTGGCGGTCGTCGTCGAGTTCCTGGTCGGCGCCGCCGCCGGCGTCCGCATCCCGGCGCACGTCTGGCTGCTCGCCGGGCTCGCCGCCTGGCTCGGCTCGCTGGTCTTCGCCGCGTTCGGCCTCTTCATCGGCTACCTGGTGCCGGCCGAGAACGTCATGCAGTTCATCGGCCCGATCCTGGCGGTGCTGGCCATGTTCGGCGGGCTCTTCGTCCCGGTCGAGGTGCTGCCGGACGTGCTCCAGCAGGTCGCCAGGTTCACCCCGGTGTACGGCATGGGCGAGCTGTCCCGCGCCCCGCTGACCGGGGACGGGGTGAGCATGGCCGGGGTGGCCAACATCGCCTTCTGGGCACTGGTCTTCGGCATCGGCGCGGCCCGGTTGTTCCGCCGGGACACCGCTCGGGTCTGACCACTCCGACCGTTAGCGTGGACGCGATGGACCTCTCGACGGGTCAGCCCCGGCCGGTGAGCCGCCACTGGCGGTTCACCGGCTGGCTGCTGGCCGCAGTGTGGCTGTTCTTCCTCAATGTGCCGCTCGCCACCGCGCTGCACCAGCCACATCTGTGGCGACGGGTGCTCGGCGTGGCCGCCCTGGTTGCCTTCGGCGTCGGCTACGTGCTGCTGTTCCAGTGGGCCCGCCAGCTACGCCAGGCGCTGCGGCCGATCCCGGTACGCCGGGCGCGGGCCGGGTTGTTGCTGCTGCTCGCGGTGGGCCTGGTCAGCATCCCGGGCACCGACGGGGACTGGCTGGCCACCCTGGTGTACGTGGCCGCCGCGGCGGTGTTCCTGCTGCCGTCACGGGAGGCGTTGGCGTCCGTGGTGGTCTGCGCAGTGACCCCGTTGGTGGCGTCCTCGCTGGTGCCGGGTTGGGAGGCGGAGAGCACCATCGTGTTCGCGGTGCTGCTCGCCTCGTTCGCCATGTTCGGGGTGTCCCGGCTGGCCCAGCGCAATGGCGAGCTCCAGGCCGCCCAGCAGGAGATCGGCCGGCTCGCGGTCGCCGAGGAGCGGGCCCGTGCCGCCCGCGACCTGCACGACATCCTGGGGCACTCGCTGACCGTGGTGGCGATCAAGGCCGAGCTGGCCGGCCGGCTGATCGAGGTGGACCGGGAGCGGGCCGCCATCGAGATCGCCGAGGTGGAGGCGCTGGCCCGGGCGGCGTTGTCCGACGTACGGCAGACCGTCGGGGCGTACCGCGAGGTGACCCTCGTCGGTGAGTTGGCCGGCGCCCGTTCGGCGCTGGCCGCGGCGGGCATCGCGGCGGAGTTGCCGGCCGAGGTGCCGGCGTTGCCGGACGAGTGGGACCGGTTGTTCGGCTGGGCGGTACGGGAAGGGGTGACCAACGTGGTCCGGCACAGCGCGGCGCGATGCTGCACGATCCGGGTGTACCCGGATCGGGTCGAGGTGAGTGACGACGGCCGGGGTCCGTCCACTCCCGACGCCGACGCTGCCGGACACGGCCTGGTCGGTCTGCGCGAGCGGGCGCGGCAGCTGGACGCCGCGGTGACGGTGGGTCGCCGTCCGGACGGTACGGGCTTCCTGCTGCGGGTGCACGCGCCAGGGGAGGCCCGGTGACCGGCCCCGCTGGCGAGCAGTCCGTGCCGATCCGGCTGCTGCTCGCCGACGATCAGGCACTGGTCCGTGGCGCGTTGGCCGCACTGCTCTCGCTGGAGCCCGACCTGACCGTGGTGGCCGAGGTCGGCCGGGGCGACGAGGTGGTGCCCGAGGCCCGCCGGACCGCGCCCGACGTGGCCCTGCTGGACGTGGAGATGCCCGGCCTGGACGGGATTGCGGCGGCCGCCGCGCTGCGGGCCGCTCTGCCGGCCTGCCGGGTGCTGGTGGTGACCACCTTCGGCCGGCCCGGGTACCTGCGCCGGGCGATGGAGGCCGGCGCGAACGGCTTCGTGGTCAAGGACACCCCTGCCCGGCAACTCGCCGACGCGGTCCGCCGGGTGCACGCCGGCCTGCGGGTGGTCGACCCGACGCTGGCCGCGGAGACACTGGCCACCGGGGCCAGCCCGCTCACCGAGCGGGAGACCGCGGTGCTGCGGACGGCCCGGGGCGGCGGCACGGTCGCGGACCTGGCCGGGGCGCTGCACCTGTCCGAGGGGACGGTGCGCAACCACCTGTCGGCGGCGATCGGCAAGACCGGCGCCCGCAACCGGGCCGAGGCGGTCCGGATCGCCGAGCAGAACGGCTGGCTGCTCGGCGAGTGACGGCTGCCGTTCAGGCGGTCGGGGGCGGGGTGGGCAGTCGGTCGACCACCACCAGGCTGCTGCCGGGGCGGACCTCGGCGAGCAGTTCCCGCTGGCCGCTGGGGGTCACCCGGATGCAGCCGTTGGTGGTGTTCTCGCCCAGGTCGTCGTCGTTGTACCAGGTGTGCAGCCCGATGTGCGCGCCGCGCAGCCCGGTCGGCACCGACTCCGGGTCGTCGGGCACCGAGCCGAGGGCGTAGATGTCCACGCCGCCGTAGACGTCCTGCGGCGGCGGGGTGCGGCCCAGGATGAAGGTCCGACCGAGCGGGGTTTCCTGCCCACGCTGGCCGAGGCTGGTCTGCCAGGTGCGCATCGCCTTGCCGGCTCGGTACCAGGTGAGCCGGTGCGTCTTGCGCTCCACCACGATCTGGTCGCGCAGCGCCACGGTGTCGAACCCGCCGGGCGGCAGCCAGGCGAGCCGCCGGTTGGCCGAGGGCAGCAGGACGGCCGTCCAGCCGGCCCGCCGTTGGGCGATCGGCACGGTCAGCTCGACACCGGCGAGCGTCGGTTCGAGGAAGGCCAGCGGGCGCCCGCCGGGCGCGTTGTACGCGGCGATCCGCCGCGTCGGGTGTGCGCCCTCGGTCAGCGGCGTGGTGTCCATGGTGGCCGGATCGGCCGGGAATCCCCGGGGAGCGGGGTCGTAGTCGATCACCGGTAGCCCGGCCGGGGCGGGCGCGGCCGGCAGCACCTGCTCCTCGGGGCTCTGCTCGACGCTGCTCGGCGTCGGGTCGGGCGCGGCGGCGGCCGGTCGGTCGGGGGTGGCCGAACGGGGGGTGAGGGCCTGGCCGGCCAGCAGCGCGGCGACGAGCAACGCGGCCACGGCGACGGCGGCGGCTACCCATGCGCCTCGGCGGCGATACGGAGTCATTCGGTCAAACGGCACCAAACCACTCTACGGTGGAGGACAGTCCGGGGCCCCCGGTTCGGCGATACCGGCCGGGGGCCCCGGCGGCTCAGACCCGCGCGCCGATGTGGATGGCCACGGCGTCGTGTGCCGGCACGTTGGCGGCGAACCAGCCGTTACCGTCCACCGTGATCACCGGACCGCTGCACGTGCCGCCCGCGTACGTGCCGTGGATGACGTCGCAGTACCGGCCGGCGGGCAGCCCGGTGTAGTACGAGCGACCGTTCACCGCGGAGTCCTCGTCGTTGACCGTGATGAAGCCCTTGCCGCTGCGGCTGAACGCGATGTGGTTGTTGCCGTTGTCGTACCAGTTGGCCACGCCGGCGCCCTCGGTGGCGTTGCGGAAGCCGACCATGTTGGCGATCACCGGCCAGCGGTGCTCGCACTCCCAGCCGGAGTAGCAGGTGGTGTTCAGCGTCTTGTTGGCGCCATCCGACGGCGGGCCGGCGTCCCGGTTGCTGAAGGTGTAGCTGGACATCACCGTCGGCGAGCCGTACGGCCAGGCCAGCATGAAGGCGTTCGCCAGGGCGTAGATCCCGCGATCCTTGTAGGTGAGCACCCCACTGGCGTCGCGCTGGGTGTCGTGGTTGTCCACGAACACCGAGGAGGGCCCGCTGGGCAGGTGCCCCCAGCCCGTGCCGAAGTTCTGCAGGTAGGCCAGCCGCTCGGAGCGGAAGACCCGGGCCAGGTCCTTGCCGTAGCGGAACTCGTGCACGTCACCGATGCCGGTGTACTCGGTCGGCTGGACCGGCTCGCCGGCGCCGTAGATGACCTCCTGCACGATGTACGCGGAGCGGGAGAGCTTGCCCTTGATGGCGGCGATGTCGGCGGCCGGCATGTGCTTGCTGGCGTCCATCCGGAAGCCGTCCACGCCCAGCGAGAGCAGGTCGTTGAGGTACGAGGCGATCTTCGTGCGGACGTAGTCCGACTCGGTCTTCAGGTCCGAGAGGTTGACCAGCTCACAGTTCTGCACCTCGTACCGGTCGTTGTAGTTGGCGATGTCGTCGCCGCCGTTGCGCCCGCAGTGGTGGAAGTCCTGCGTCTGGTAGATGCCCGGGTAGTCGTAGTGGGAGTACGACGAGCCGGCCCAGCCGGTGCCGCCGTTGTCCTGGCCGGACATGTGGTTGACCACCGCGTCGACGATCACCTTGACCCCGGCCGCGTGGCAGGTGTTCACCATCGACTGGAACTGGGCGCGGGTGCCCTTGCGGGACTCGACCCGGTAGCTGACCGGCTGGTACGCCAGCCACCACTGGTTGCCCCGCACGTGCTCCTGCGGGGGTGACACCTGGACGTAGCCGTAGCCCTTGGGGCCCAGCGTGCTCTGGCACTCGCTGGCCACCGAGGGCCAGTTCCACTCGAAGAGCTGGACGATGACCTTCTTGCCGCCGGACGGGGCGGCGACGGCCGGGGGAGCCGTCACGGTGAGGGGGACGAGCAGGCTGGCGACCAGGCCGAGGGCGAGGATCGCCGAGCCGCGTCGACGTCGGTGCATCGGGACTCCTGACGGGGGCGGGGGTGGGTGGTGGCGCGGCGGGGGAGAGCCTGCTTGCCGGGTTCTTGCAAGCCAGGCTGAAATTTTCCGAAAGGTTACAAGCGTGTTGCAGTGACTGTCAATGCATGGACATCTGTCACTGTCCATTTCGGCCGATGGTGCGCCTACCCGCGCCGCCGCTACACGCGTCCCGGCGTCGGTTGGTTCGATCCGCCCGAGAAATTTCCACCCGGGGGTGATCCGCGAGACCCGCCGTTCCGTACTGGATGGGGGAGCAGGGGTCGGCCGGTGGTACGCCGCCGCGAGACGATCGAGGAGCAGATGGCCCGGGCAAAGCAGAACCAGAAGGCGGCCACCGTCCGGACCGGCGCCAGCAGTCGGGGGGTACGCACCCGGTCGCGGTCGGCGACCGCCATGCTGATCGCGTCGCTGCTCGCCGCGCTCTGGGCGGCGATCATGCTGACCGGGGCTGGGCAGACGGCGTACGCGTACGGGTTCTTCTTCACGGAGTTCTTCGCCGGCGTCATCGCGCTGGTGGCGCTGAGCCTCACCGTGATGCTCGGCCTGCTCGCCACGGACCGGCTGGTGCTGCGCATCTCGCACCGGGTGCTGTTGCAGTCGGCGCACCGGGCCTTCGGTGTGCTGGGCGTGGCCGGGCTGGCCTTCCACGTACTCACCAAGATCGCTACCGGTCGGGCGGCACCGACCGACGCCCTGGTGCCCTTCGTGGGCGGCGGAGGGCTCTACGTCGGGCTCGGCACGGTGGCCGCCCTGCTGATGGTCAGCGTGATCTGGACCGGCATCATCCGGGCCCGCTTCGCCGGCATCGGTCCGAAGTGGCTGTGGCGCGCGCTGCACTCCACGGCGTACGTCGCCTGGCCGTTCGCAGTGCTGCACGGCCTCAACGCCGGCCGGGTCGCGAATTCCTGGGTGGTGCTCAGCTACCTCGGCTGCATCCTGCTGGTCGTGCTGGCGTTGCTGGTCCGGCTCTCGGTCACCGTCGGCCGACGCAGCCGTGAGCAGCACCAGGCCGCGGTGCGGAACACGGCGATGGCTGGCCGGGCCGGCGAGGAGGGCCGCGGCCGATCGCTGCTGGCCGGGCTGGGCCGCCGCCGCGAGAGCGGCGAGGAGAAGCGTCCCGCCTGGGCGGAGGCCACCACCGCCTCATGGACCGCGCCGGCCGGCGCGCGGCGGCGCGACCCCGAGCGGTTCACGGTTCCGGTGGTGCCCGAGCCGGGCTCGCTCACCGAGCCGGTCCGGCCCAGCCGGCGCCGGCGGGACGAGGAGCCAGCGGCCCGGCGGGACACCGCACGGGGTGCGCGCGGCCGGCGCGACGAGCGGGAGCCGTCGACCCGCCGGTCGGGCCGCCGAGGCGCGGAGGAGCCGGTCACCCGTCGGCGCGACGAGGAGGAGTTCGAGCCGGTCAGCCGTCGGCGCGACGAGGAAGAGTTCGAGCCGGTGGCCCGGCGGCGCGGCGAGCGTACCCGGGACCGGGACGAGGCCCCGGCCAGGCGGCGGCGGGGTGGCGCGCCGGTCGAGGAGCCGGCCGTTGAGCGGTCCGCCCGCCGGTCCCGGACCGACGACGACGGCAGCAGGTACTCGGCGCCGCCGCAGCGGCTGGTCGACGAGCCCGAGGAGCCGTGGGACAGCCCGCTCCGGTGGCAGGACGCCGAGCCGATCTCGGCCGGCCCGGTCTCCGCCGAGCCGATCTCCGCGGGCCCGATCTCGGCGGCGCCGCGCAGCGGCAGCGGCCGGCACAGCGTTGAGGACGACCTGCCGGAGGAGCCGGACTACTGGCGCCCGCCGGCCCGGTACGTGCCGGAGGAGGTGCCGCCGCCCGTCGATGACACCCCCACCCTGGTCGACCTGGCGTCGCGACGGGCACGGCGGGCCGCCGGCGAGGGTCGGTCCAAGCGTCGCAAGGCCAGCGCCGACGCCGTGGACGGGGCGTACTGGGCCGGGTTGCGGGGTGAGGCGAAGTGATGCGTACGACAGTGCCCCCGGTGGCCTGCGTGGGTGAGCCACGGCTGACCGCCGGCTTCGCGGAGTTCGGCCGGCTGGACCTGGCCGCGCACGAGGAGGTGCACGGGCCGATCGGCCCGATGGAGCCGGCCCAGCTTCTCCGGCTCGCCGAGGGCATGCAGCTCAAGGGCAAGGGCGGGGCGGGTTTCCCGTTCGCCCGCAAGCTGCGCGCGGTGCTGGAGTCCTGCGAGCGGCAGGACCTCGCCGCCGTCGTGGTGGTCAACGCCAGCGAGGGGGAGCCGGCCAGCTGGAAGGACAAGGTGCTGCTGACCCGCGCCCCGCACCTGATCCTGGACGGCGCGGCGCTGGCCGCGTACGCGCTGGACGCCGAGGAGATCGTGATCGGCGTGGCCGACGACGGGGTGGGCCGGGACTCGCTGATGGAGGCGCTGGCGGAGCGGCGGATGCCGGTGCCGGCCACCATCGTCACCGTGCCGCACCGGTTCATCTCCGGTGAGGGCGGCGCGCTGGTCAACGGGATCAACGGGCTGCCGCACATCCCGCCCGGCACCAAGAAGCGCTCCAGCGACTCCGGCGTCGGCGGCCTGCCCACCCTGCTCTCCAACGCCGAGACATACGCCCAGCTCGCCGTCGCCGCCCGGCTCGGCCCGTACGAGTACGCGGCGCTCGGCACCGACGACGAGCCGGGCACCGTGCTGCTCACCGTGACCGGCGCGGCGGCCCGGCCCGCGGTCGTGGAGTGCGCGGCCGGCACCCCGCTGCGCGAGATCCTCGACCTGTGTGAGGTCCCGGACGGCCCGGGCATCCTGATGGGCGGCTATCACGGCAAGTGGATCACCCCGGAGGCGGCGGACCGGGCGGAGATCTCCCGTAAGGGCCTGGCGGCGGTCGGTGGCACCCTCGGCGCGGGCATCATCGTTCCGCTCGGCGTCGACACCTGCCCGCTCGGCGAGGCCGCCCAGGTGGTGCGCTACCTGGCCGGCGAGTCCGCCGGACAGTGCGGACCGTGCAAGATGGGCCTGCCGGACCTGGCCCGCGCGGTGGACCTGGCGGTCGCCGGGAGCCAACCCGCGGACGTGGTGCGGGCCGCCGCCGGCGAGGTGAAGGGCCGGGGAGCGTGCAGCCACCCGGACGGCACCGCCCGGTTCGCCCTCTCCGCGATCGAGGTCTTCGCCGACGATCTGCGGCTGCACAGCACCGGCGACGGCTGCGGCCGGCGGGTCAAGGGTGTGATGGGACTGCCGGGCGCACCCGACTCCAACCCGCAGAAGCTCACCCTGGACTGGTCCCGCTGCGACGGGCACGGGCTCTGCGCGCACGTGGTGCCGGACTTCATCCGGCTCGACGGCAACGGATATCCCGCCTTCCCGACCACCCCGGTGCCGACCTGGCTGCGGGAGGGCGCGCTGAAGGCCGTCAAGGTCTGCCCGGAGCTCGCTCTCCGGCTCGCCAAGGCCGAGTAGGGCACCTTCACGCCTCGTGCAGCGGGGTCCCTTCCGGACAACTGTCGAATGGAGATGCGGATGGGCATGGGGCGAACAACGGCTGGGCGCGTACCCCGGGCCGCCGCTGCCGGGGCGCTCGTCGTCGCCCTGCTCGGCACGGCATCCTGCACCGGCACGGTGCCGTCCGGAGCGGCAGCCTCCGGATCCGCGCCGGCCTCCAGCTCCTCGGGAGCGCCGGCAAGTGCCCCGGCCATCGCGCCGACCGCCGCTCCGGCGCGTGTGCCGGACACCCTGCGGTTCACCGGGACCACCCTCGCCGGCACCGCGTTCGACGCCGCGCAGCTGGCCGGCCGGCCCGTCGTGCTGTGGTTCTGGGCGCCGTGGTGCGCCACCTGCGCCAGTCAGGCCTGGACGGTGGCCGAGATCGCGCCCCGGTACCGGGACACCGTGCCGATCGTCGGCGTCGCCGGGCTCGGCGAGCGGCGGGCCATGCAGGAGTTCGTCACCGAGTTCGACCTCGCCGGGACGCCGCAGATCGAGGACCGTGCCGGTGCGCTCTGGCGCCGGTTCAAGGTGACCGAGCAGAGCATCTTCGTGATCATCGACCGGGACGGCAAGGTCGTCCACCAGGGCTTCCTGGACGGCGAGGCACTCACCGCCCGGGTCGCCGCGCTGGCCGGGGCGTGACCGCCCCGCTGCTGCTCGCGCTGACCGCCGGCATGCTCGGCGCGGTCAACCCGTGCGGCTTCGCGTTGCTGCCCGCGTACCTCTCGCTGCTGGTCGCCGGGGCCACCGACACCCGTGGCGCGGTCGGTCGCGCGCTGACCGCCGCGGTGGGGTTGACCCTGGGGTACGTACTGGTCTTCGGCGCCTTCGGCCTGGCCCTCGCGCCGCTGGCCGGCTGGCTGCGGCCACGGTTGCCGTGGCTGACCGTGGTGCTCGGGCTGCTGCTGGTGGTGGCCGGGTGCTGGCTGCTCGCCGGCCGGCGACTGCCTGCCCCCGGCTGGTCCGCCCGGGCGCCCCGGCTGACCCGGTCCTGGCCGTCGATGGCGCTGTTCGGCGCGGCGTACGCCCTGGCCTCGCTCGGCTGCGCCATCGCACCGTTCCTGGCTATCGTGGTGACCAGCCTCCAGTCCGGTTCGACCGGGCGCGGGCTGGCCCTGTTCGGCGCGTACGCCCTCGGGATGGGGCTGGTGGTCGCGGTCGCCGCGCTCGGGGTGGCGCTGCTGCGCGACGGGCTGGTGGCCCAGCTGCGGGTTGCCGGCGCGCTGGTGCCCCGGCTCAGCGGCCTGGTGCTGCTGGTCGCCGGCGGCTACGTCGCCTGGTACGGCTGGTACGAACTGCGACTGGCCGCCGGCCACCGCAACGCACTACAAGACCCGGTGATCCAAACGGCGTCCCGGGTCCAGCACGCCCTCGCGGACACCCTCGACACCACCGGCCCCGCCGTCCTGGCCGCCACCCTCGCGGTCCTCCTGCTGGCGGCAGCCCTGACCCGCCGCGCCCGCCTCCGCGATCGTGCAGTTGCTACCCCGGCAGAAGCCGCGGAGCGCTCCATGCCGGAGACCGAAACTGCACGATCGGCGGGGCGTTGACGGTTGGGGTCAGCGGGGGGTCAGCCGGTCGGTGCCCATCCGGTCGCGGAGGACCTCGGGGATCAGCACGGAGCCGTCGGCCTGCTGGTACTGCTCCAGAATGGCCGGGAAGAGCCGGCTGGTGGCCAGCGCCGAACCGTTGAGGGTGTGTACGAAGCGGGTCTGCTTGCCGCCCGGCTCCCGGTAGCGGATGGCCGCCCGGCGGGCCTGGTAGTCGCCGGCCCAGGAGACCGACGAGACCTCCTTGTACTTGCCGGTGCTCGGCATCCACACCTCGATGTCGAGGGTCTTCTTCATCGACGCGCTGGCGTCACCGGCGGAGAGCAGCGTGCGCTGGTAGTGCAGGCCCAGCCCCTCGACCAGGCTCTCGGCGTGGGCGAGCATCTCCTCCAACGCCGTGTCGGCCTGCTCCGGCAGCGTGAACTGGAAGATCTCCACCTTGTTGAACTGGTGCCCGCGCACCGTGCCACGCTCGTCCGAGTGCGAGCCGGCCGACTCCCGCCGGTAGCACGGGGTGTAGGCGAACGCCTTCAGCGGCAGCTTCGAGGTCTCCAGGATCTCGTCCTGGTACGCGCCGAGGATCGCCGTCTCCGACGTGGGCAGCAGGAACTGCCCGCGCGGGGCGGACTCCCTGTCCAGGTGGTAGACGTCGTCGTAGAACTTCGGGAACTGCCCGGCGGCGAAGCCGGCCGAGTCCAGCAGCAGGTGCGGCGGGAGCAGGAACTCGTACCCGGCCTTGATGTGCTGGTCGATGAAGTAGTTGAGCAGCGCCCACTCCAGCCGCGCGCCGACTCCGGTGTAGATCCAGAAGCCGGAGCCACCGAGCTTGACGCCGCGCTCGTAGTCGACCAGGCCCAGCGCGCGGGACAGCTCGACGTGGTCGCGGACCTTCTCGATGGCCGGCGGCTCACCGAAGGTCTTGACGACCCGGTTGGCCTCCTTGCCGCCGGGGAGGACGTCATCGCTGGGCAGGTTGGGCAGCTCGCTCATCGCGTCACGCAGCCGGGCCTGCACCTCGTCCAACTGGGACTCCAGCTCGGCGAGCTGCTTGCGCTCGGCCTCCGGCGCGGTGGCCTGCGGTTCGGTGCCGGCGCGCTTCGCCTGCGCGTACGCCCGGGCCTCCGCCTTGCGGCGCTGCCGCTCGGCGTCGATCTCCGTGATCAGGGCGCGCCGCTCCTGGTCGAGCCGCTGAATCTCGTCCAGGGCCCGTTCGACCTCGGCGGGATCCAGTCGCTTCGCCAGCGCGGTCGCCACCGCCTCGCGATCCTTCCGGATCAACTCCATGTCGAGCATGCTGCTCCGTACGCCTCCGTCCGGGGTTAGGTGGACCACCAGATGCTACCGTCGCGCCCCCGTCGGGCCGGGACGGGGAGCGCGAGCCCACCGCCCGCGAGCGCAGGGGGCGGTTCAGAGCCGGATCGGCATCAGCACGGAGAAGGTGTCCGCATCGTCCGGGCGGCGTACGGCCAGCGGGGCGATCGGCCCGTCCAGCTCCAGCACCAGCTGCGATGCGCCGGCCGCGTCCAACGCGTCCAGCAGGTAGCCACTGTTCACCCCGACCCGCAGCTCGCCCGCCGGGTCGGGGCCCGCCAGTAGGTCCGGGGACAGGCCGGCGGCGGACAGGTCGGCGGCGCGGATGTCTGCGGCGGGGATCAGGCGCAGGCCGCCCCGGTCATCGAGGCCGAGCACGGTGACCGCCAGCGGCTCACCGCCGTACTCGCGGGCCACCGTGGGGGCCGCCGGGTCGGTCAGCGCCGCCCGCAGCGCCGCCACGTCCACCGGGATCCGGTACGCGCCCGGCCGCTCACCGACGGCCTCGCGCAGCAGCCGGCGGTAGTCGGGGAAGTCGTGGGGCAGGGCCGTGCCCGCGAGCGTCCGTCCGGCCACCGTGACCCGCAGGTCCGCGCCGGCCACGGTCAGCCGCACCGGCCCGGCGTCGGCGGCGTCGAGCAGCGTGCGGAGCCGATCGACCAGGTCCACTCCGACGAGCACCCGCACCGGCGGCCCGTCGACGCTGGCCCCGGCCCGGGCCAGCGCGAGCCGGTGCCGGTCGGTGGCGACCAGGCGGACGCCGTCTGGCTCGACGTCGAGCAGCACGCCGGAGAGCACCGGCAACTCCGGGTCGGCGCCGACGGCGAAGCGGACCGCGTCGACGGCGGCGGCCAGCTCGGCGGGGGAGAGCAGCAGCGTGGTGGTCGCCGGCGGCACCGGGTCGACCAGCGCCCGGAGCCGGGTGATCTCCCGCCGGGCGTCGGCGAGCCCGTCCGACAGTCGGCGCAGGTGCGTGTCGAGCAGCCGGTGCACCGCCGCCGGCTCGGCGCGTACCGCCGCGGCGATCTCCGGCACCGGCATACCGACCCGGCGTAGCCCGGCCACCAGCCGGGCCGGGGCGATCTGCTCGTCGGTGTACCAGCGGTAGCCGGTGACCGGGTCGACCAGGGCCGGCGCCAGCACGCCCGCGGAGTCGTAGAAGCGCAGCGCGCTGACGGTCAGGCCGCTGGCCCGGGCCAGCTCGCCGATGCTGTGCAGGTCGCTCTCCACGCCGGGCATCCTGCCCCCTCGACCCGGTCGAGGGTCAAGCTGGCGCCCCGGCCCCCGGCTTCGGCGCCGCCTCCGGCCCCGGCGTTGTCGCCCCCTGCTTCAGCACCCGGAAGGTGAGCCCGGCGCGGATGAGCCGGTCGAGCAGCGCATCGCCCATCGCGGCGACCGGAGTGAGCTGGCCGGTGGTCGGCGGCAGCTCGTCCAGCGCCAGGCAGAGCGCCGACTCGGCGAGCATCTTCGCCGTCTCGTCGTATCCCGGGTCGCCGCCGGCCACCTCGGTGACCACCCGTTGCCCGCCCCCGGTGCCGACGAACCGGACCCGGAACCAGGACGCCGCCCGCTGCTGCGCGGTGGGCCCCTGCCCGGAGGCGAGCCGGCCGAGCAGCCAGCGCCGGGTGGGCGGCAACTTCACGAGCCCGACCAGCGCGCCGAGCCCTGCCGCGCTGGCCAGCACCGTCGGCAGCCGCTTCACCGCGGCGAAGTGCCGGTAGCGGAAGTCCGGGCCGTACTCCGGGCGGGCCGCCGCCGAGCGGCGGACCACCTGCGGGTCGATGGTGGGCAGCGGCACGGTCCAGATGCGCAGCTCCGCTGAGCGGGCCAGCCGGCCGGGCACCGCCCGAACCCGACGGTCGGTGGGGCGCGGCTCGACCGCCCGGCGGTCCCGGGCCGCCCGGCTGGCCTGCCCGGTGCGG
The DNA here is from genome assembly GCF_045207365.1 of Micromonospora sp. NBC_00858. NCBI lineage: Bacteria > Bacillati > Actinomycetota > Actinomycetes > Micromonosporales > Micromonosporaceae > Micromonospora > Micromonospora sp. NBC_00858. Next base: position 210,995 of record NZ_CP108828.1, read on the forward strand.
GAGAAGGCGGTGAGCGCGGAGTGGTACGTGCCGGCGGAGAACCGGCCGCTGGCGCGCACGTAGCCGTCCACGGTGATCGGCACGTCGGCCGGCAACTGCTTGACGGTGAACCAGACGCCCAGGTCGTGCGGGATGGAGTCGAACCCGCAGGTGTGCACCAGCCGCGCGCCGGTGCGGGTCGCCTCGGCGTGATGGCGGACGTACATCAGATCGACGAACTCCGACTCACCGGTGATGTCCAGGTAGTCGGTGCCGGCGCGGGCGCAGGCGGCGACGAGCGGCTCCCCGTGGTGGATGTACGGGCCGACCGTGCTAGCCACCACCCGGGCGCTCTCCGCCACCGCGCGCAGCGCGTCGGCGTCGGTCGCGTCGGCGGTGAGCAGCGGCAACTCGGCCAGCGCCGGGTCGATCGTGGCGAGCCGGCCCCGCACGGCGGCGAGGCGATCCGGGTTGCGCCCGGCCAGCGCCCAGCGCAGCCCGGGTGGCGCGTGCCGGGCCAGGTATTCGGCGGTCAGCCCTCCGGTGAACCCGGTGGCGCCGAACAGCACCACGTCGTACGTCCGCTCGCCAGCCATTCCCAGAGTCTGCCAGCCAGCGCCCCGGACGGAAGATCATGACAGAGGTGAATCTGGGGGGCGTCCTCACCCGGCGTGTGGGGGGCGGTCCAGGGCGGACCGGTCCGCGCGCAGCACCTCGCCGGTCTCGATGTGCTGCTTGACCTGACGCAGCGTCCGGCGGACCAGCAGCCCCGGATCATCGCCGACCAGGTGCGCGGCCAGCCCCACGGTCGGGGTGGCGCCGGCCAGTGGGCGGGCGGCCAGCTCGGTGCCCCGGTCGCCCGGCGCCGGCCGCATGCGCACCTCGACCGCGCCGTCGAGGCGGCGCAGCGGCTCGGGCCACCGGCCGCCAGGTAGCACCCGCTCCGGCGGCCGGCCCACCGTCACGACCTCCCAACGGGCCCGCGAGGCGGGGTCGCCGTCCGCGCCGGTCCGGCCGCGCCATCGGGGTACGCGGAGCAGCCGCGCCGCCCCGACCAGCGCCGCGCCGCCGAGGGCGGATCCCGCCCGCACCAGCCGTCCCATCGGCCCCACCGTCCTTCCGGTCCACGTCCCTCGACCGTCGGTCGGCACCGGGTGAAGCGGGCTCGCCCGGAAGGGGTGAACCGGTGCGGGCCGGGTAACCGCTCGCCGACCGGGGGGTGGAACGCGTCGATGGGGGTGGGTGCCGGGTGCCGGAACAGCAGGATCGCGCGCGGGTGGGCACCGCGCCGGGGCGCCCAGCCGACCCGCCGCTGCTGGCGTCCCGGCTGACCCCGGCCGTGCCGCCCGAACCGGTGGTGGCCCGGCCCCGGCTGCTGCGCAGTCTCGACGAGGGCAGCGCAGGACCCGTCACCCTGGTCGCAGCCCCCGCCGGCTGGGGCAAGACCACTCTGCTCGCCTCCTGGGTACGGCTGGCCGCTGGCACGCCCGAGGCCGGACCGGGGCCGGCGTGGGTGTCGGTGGAGGCTGGCGACGACGGCGACCGGCTCTGGGCGTACCTGGCGGCGGCGCTGCGCGCGGCCACCGGGCCGGCGGACGACGGCCCGTTGGCGCCGGTACCCGACCGGGCGCCACGCCCCGACCAGTTGGAAGTACTGGCCGCCGCGCTCGCCGCCGCCGACCGACCGGTGCTGCTGGTCCTGGACGACCTGCACCGGGTCGCCGACCCGGCGGCGCTGACCGGGCTGGAGTTCCTGCTCCGGCACGCCGACCAGCGGTTGCACCTGGTGGTCGGTGCCCGGGCCGGGCTGCCACTGGCCCTGCACCGGCTGCGCCTCGCCGGCGAGCTGACCGAGATCGGCCCCGACGAGCTGGCCTTCACCGACGACGAGGTGGCCGACCTGCTCACCGCGCACGGCGCGCCGCTGCCGGCCACCGCCGTGCACCGTCTGCGCGAGCGCACCGGTGGCTGGCCGGCAGCGCTGCGCATCGCCGTGTTGGCGTTGCGTGGGCAGCCGGACCCGGAGCGCTGGGTGGGGCAGTTCGGTGGCGACCAACCGGAAATCGCCGGTTACCTGCACGAGGAGGTGCTCGCCGAGATCGAGCCGGCCGACCGGGACCTGCTGCGCCGCACCGCCCTCGCCGAGACGGTCTGCGCCGACCTGGCCGAGGCGTTGACCGGCCGCGCCGACGCCGGGCGGGTGCTGGCCGACCTGGCCGGGGCTGGCGGTCTGCTACACCGGGAGGACAGCCGCCCGCCCTGGTACCGCTGTGACCCGCTGCTGGCCGACCTCCTCCGGGCCGAGCTGGCCCGGCTACCCGCCGACGAGCTGCGCGAGCTGCACGCGCGGGCGGCCGACTGGTACGCCGGTGACGGGCGCCCGGCCGACGGGCTCTGGCATGCGCTGGCCGCCGGCCGGTGGGATCGGGCCGGCGACCTGTTCGTCGCGCACTGGCCGGAGCTGACCCGGTACGACCGCGAGCCGGTGAGCGGCCCGGCGCCCGGGTCCCCACCGCCGGAGGTCGTCCGCGTCGATCCCGAGGTGGCCCTGGCCTGCGCCGCCGAGCGGGCGTACGCCGGTGACCTGCCAGCGGCCACCGGTCACCTGCGTACCGCCGCCGCGTACGCAGGTGGCCTGCCGATGCCGCGCCGGGACCGGTTCCTGCGGCTGGCCACCGCCCTGGAGTTGACCGTGGCCCGGCTCGCCGACGATTCGGTGGAGGTCCGGGCCGCCGCCGCCCGGCTGCTGCGGACCCGTCCGCCCGGGGCGACGCCGACCGGTGTGCCGAACCCCGCGCAGGCCGTCGTGGGGGGCAGCGCTGCCGAGGACGCGGACCTGCGGGCCTTCACGGGTACCGCGCTGGGGTTGGTCGAGCTGGCCGGCGGCGCGCTGCCCCACGCCCGGTTCGTCCGGGCCCGGGCGGCGGCCCGGGAGGCCGGTCGGCCCCGTACGGAGCTGGTCGCCGCGAGCCGCTCCGCGCTGCTTCTCGCGGTGCGCGGCGAGTTGCGCGCGGCCGAGCAGGCCGCCCGGGACGTGCTGGGCACGCCGCCCCGCCAGGGCTGGTCCTGCCGGCTCGACTGTGGCTACGCCTACCTGGCGCTGGCCCTCGTGGCGCTGCATCGTGACCAGTCCGAGGAGGCCGCGGCCAACCTCGCCCTGGCTGCCCCGGCGACCGGCCCGGCCGGCTCCGCCCAGGCGGAGTTGGGGGACGACTGGTCGGCGGGGCCGCCCGGCGAGCCGGTGGCCGCCATGGTGGCCGCGCTGTGTCGGGCCCAACTGCACCGCGACGCCGGCGACCCGGCCGCTGGCCAGCGGCTGCTCGTCCGGGCCCGGGAGTCGTTGACCGACCGGCCGGCCGCCGCCGAGTTGGCGAGCCTGTTGCGCGCCGCCGAGGCCGACCTGCGTGCCGAGCGGGGCGACCTGGACGCCGCCCGCGACCTGCTGGCGGGTGCCACCGAGGACGGGGCCGCTCCAGCACTCGCGGTCACGCTGGCGCGGGTGGAGCTGCGGGCCGGGGACGCGGGCGCCGCCGGGCGGGCGTTGCCGGACTGGCAGGCGCTGCCGGCCGCGGCCTGGCCCCTGCCGGTACGCCTGGACGCCGGACTGTTGGACGCGGTGCTGGCCGAGCGGGGTGGGGACGGGCGTCGGGCCGGCCGGATCCTGGAGCAGGTGCTCGACCTGGCCGGTCCGCAGGGCTGCCGGCGGGTCTTCACCCGTGCCGAACCGCCGGTGCGGGACCTGTTGGCCGCGCACCTCGACGCGGGCACCGCACACTTCTCACTGGTCAGCGACCTGATCCGGGGCGCCGAGCAGACCACGGCCCGGCCGGCGGCCGAACCGGGGGGCACGCTCGACGAGCCGCTGACCGAGCGGGAGTTGACCATCCTGCGCTACCTGCAGAGCATTCTGTCCAACGTCGAGATCGCCAGCGAGCTGTCGCTCTCGGTCAACACGGTGAAGACCCACGTGCGCAACATCTACCGCAAGCTCGACGCGACCCGCCGGCGTGAGGCGGTCCGGCGGGCGCGTGAGCTGCGGCTGATCTGAGCGGCGGGCGGGTCGTCGGCCGCCGCGTCCGGGTCAGGGGTTGGCGGCAGCGTCCACCGCGGCCAGCAGGTCGGGCAGGTCGTATCCACCCTCGTGCCGGACCTCGTTGACGAAGAGGGTGGGAGTGCCGTTCACCCCGCTGCGGATCCCGCCGACGAAGTCCCGGCGTACCCGGTCGGCGTGCACCCGGTTCTCCACCTCCGCGTTCAGCTCGTCCGGCGGCAGCCCGAGCTGCTCGACGCCGAGCGAGAGGTGCACCGGGTCCAGCTGGTCCTGGTGCTCGTAGAGCCAGTCGTGCATCTCCCAGAACCTGCCCCGGGCCGCGGCGGCCTCGGCCGTCTCGGCGGCGCGTTCGGCGTACGGGTGCACGTTGGCGATCGGGAAGTAGCGGTACACCATCCGCACCGTGTCGGCCCGCTGCCGCAGCATCTCGTGCAGGTTGGGGTACGCGGCGCCACAGAACTGGCACTGGAAGTCGCCGTACTCGACGACGGTCACCGCCGCGTCTGCCGGCCCCCGGACGTGGTCATCTTCGGTCACCGGGTCGCGGAGTCGGGCGGTGACCTGCAGTGGCGTGGTCATCCGGCGGCCACCTTCCGATCGGCGGTGAGCCGGTCCAGGGCGTCGATGATGCCGTCCGCGCCCGGGTTGACCTCGGGCGGGGACAGGTGGCTCCAGGCCACCGTCCCGGCCGGGTCGAGCACCACCAGTGCCCGGGCCGCCTCGCCCTGCGGGGTGTACGCGCCGTACCGGCGGGCCACCTCGCCCTTGGGCTCGAAGTCGGACAGCAGCGGGAACGTGATGCCCCGGCTCTCCGCGAACGCCCTGTGTGACCAGATGCTGTCCACCGAGAGGCCGAGCACCACCGCCTGGTACTGGTCGAACACCGGTGCCGCCGCCTGGTAGAGCGACATCTGGTCGCCGCAGACCGGGCTCCAGTCGGCGGGGTAGAAGGCGAGCACGACCGGCCGTCCGAGGAACTGCTCGGGACCGGTCAGACGCCCGTCCGGTGTGCCCGGCACGGCGAAGCGGGGCGCGGGGCGCCCCGGTTGGATCAGCCCGTTCGGATCACTCATGCCCCGAGCCTGCTCCCGGGGCGGGTGAGGCCGGCTCACCCGCCCCGGGTGGTTCCGCGCTCAGCCCAGCCCCGGGGCGACCGCGATGTGGTTCTGCACCTCCCGGATGCCCGGCGCGGACCAGACCACCTGCTCCACCTCGGCCCGCTCGGGCATCGAGTGCACCAGCCCGGCGAGTATCGCCGTGTCGCCGTGCACCCGGACGCTGATCCGCTCGACCTCGGTGGCCCCGGCCCGGGCGAGCGCGTCGACGATCCGGTCGGCCACGTTTCGGCCGTCCGGCGGGGCGGCCGGGCGGACGGTGATGCCGTTACTCACCCCGCGTACGCCGTTCAGCCGGCAGACTGCCCGCTCGGCGGCCCGCCGCTGGTACTCCCACTCGACCTCGCCGTGCAGCGTCACCCAGCCGGCCGAGACGGTGACCTGGAGTTTCTCGATGGGTACGAACGCGTCCCATTCCAGCGCGTTACCGGCCGCTGCGGCCAGATCGGGGTCGGCGCGCTCGGCGCCGCCGGGCAGCCGCACGGCCAGGTCGTTGGCGACCGCCCGGACCCGGACGACCCGGTGCGCGGCCCGCTCGGCGGCCCACTTCTTCGCATAGCTGTCCACCCGCCCGGTCAGCGTGACGACGCCCTCGGCGACGGTCACGCCGATCTCGTGCGGCTGCACCCGTGGTTCCCAGGTCAGCTCGTCGAGTACGGCGGACTGGATGTCCTGGTCGGTGCGGCTGATCGTCGCGATGGCCATCTGTCCCTCCTCGGGTGCGTGGGTGGCGGACCGGGCGACGGCCGGGGCCGGAGGTCCGCCGTTGGTAGAGCCTGCCGCCGCCCGGGGTGACTCGGCCTCGCCCTGAGCGGGTGACGGCACGGCCGGGTGCCCGTGCAGGGGCATGAGCATCGATGGTGGGAGCGCTTCTAAAGTTGCCAGGGATCCGTTACGGTAAGCGCGTTCCTCGATCGCGGGAGCCGTCGCGTCGGGTGGCGGGAGCCAGGGCAGCTCCAGCCCGTTCCCAGCGTCGTGCCCGTCCCCCGGGCGACGACGTCACCACCCGGTCGACCCCGTCCCCGGGCGTCCATCCCGAGAGGAACCGCAGATGCGGAGAAGTCTCGCCGGTGCGGTCGTGTCCGCGCTGGCTGTCGCCACGGCCGTCGTGGCGATCCCGTTCACCGCCGCCGGTTCGGCCCCGGTCGCCGGTTCAGCCCTGGCCGCCGCGGAGGCGTACACCTGGCGGAACGTCCGGATCGACGGCGGCGGCTTCGTGTCCGGGATCGTCTTCAACCCCACCGAGACGAACCTGATCTACGCGCGGACGGACATCGGCGGGGCGTACCGCTGGGAGCAGGCCAACCAGTCGTGGACGCCGCTGCTCGACTGGGTGGGCGCCGACCGGTGGGGTTACAACGGGGTCGTCAGCATCGCCACCGACCCCGTACAGACCAACCGGGTGTACGCGGCGGTCGGCATGTACACCAACGGCTGGGACCCGAACAACGGTGCGATCCTGCGCTCGGCCGACAAGGGTGCCACCTGGCAGGTCACCGAGTTGCCGTTCAAGAACGGCGGCAACATGCCGGGCCGGGGGATGGGGGAGCGGCTGGCCGTCGACCCCAACCGGAACAACATCGTCTACTACGGCGCCGAGGGCGGCAACGGGCTGTGGCGCAGCACCGACCACGGCGCGACCTGGGCCCGGGTCACCGCCTTCCCGAACGCCGGCAACTACCGGGCCGACCCCAGCGACCCGAACGGCTACAACGGGCAGAACCAGGGCCTGACCTGGGTCAGCTTCGACAAGAGCACGGGCACCGCCGGCTCCGCCACGCAGACCATCTACGTGGGCGTGGCGGACAAGGAGAACCCCGTCTACCGCAGCACCGACGGGGGCGTCAGCTGGACGCGCATCCCTGGCCAGCCCACCGGCTACCTGGCGCACAAGGGCGTCGTCGACCCGGTCGGCGGCCACCTCTACATCGCCACCAGCGACACCGGCGGCCCGTACGACGGCGGCAAGGGTGACGTCTGGAAGTTCACCCGGTCCACCGGGGTCTGGACGCGGATCAGCCCGGTGCCGTCCACCAGCGCGGACGCCTACTTCGGCTACAGCGGCCTGACCATCGACCGGCAGCACCCGAACACGCTGCTGGTGGCCACCCAGGTCTCCTGGTGGCCGGACGCGATCTTCTTCCGCAGCACCGACGGCGGGGCGACCTGGAGCCGGATCTGGGAGTTCAGCAACTACCCGGAGAAGACCCGTCGCTACACGATGGACGTCAGCTCGGTGCCCTGGTTGACCTTCGGCACGAACCCGGCCCCGCCGGAGGAGGCACCCAAGCTCGGCTGGATGAACGAGTCGATGGAGATCGACCCGCACGACTCCAACCGGATGATGTACGGCACCGGCGCCACCATCTACGGCACCACGGACCTCACCAGGTGGGACACCGGCGGCCAGTTCACGATCCGGCCGATGGCCCGTGGGCTGGAGGAGACCGCCGTGCTCGACCTGGTCAGCCCGCCCAGCGGCGCACCGCTGATCAGCGCGCTCGGCGACATCGGCGGATTCCGGCACACCGACCTGGACGCGGTCCCGTCGATGCTCTTCACCCAGCCGGTCTTCACGACCACCACCAGCCTCGACTACGCCGAGACCAGACCGGCCGTGCTGGTCCGGGCCGGCAACTTCACCGACGCCGACCGACCCGCCGACAGCCACGTCGCCTTCTCCACCGACGGCGGCGCCAACTGGTTCCAGGGCACCGAGCCGGCGGGGGTCAACGCCGGCGGCACGGTCGCCGCCGCGGCCGATGGCAGCCGGTTCGTCTGGGCGCCGGGCGATGCCGGCCAGCCGGTGGTCCACTCGGTCGCGTTCGGTACCTCGTGGACGCCGTCCGCCGGGATCCCGGCCAATGCGACGGTCGAGTCCGACCGGGTCGACCCGAACCGCTTCTACGGCTTCAGCGGCGGGCGGGTCTACCTGAGCACCGACGGCGGGGCGAGCTTCGCCGCCACGGCGGCGACCGGGCTGCCCACCTCCGACGTGCGGTTCAAGGCGCTGCCGGGCCGGGCGGGCGAGCTGTGGCTGGCCGGGCCGGGCGGGCTCTGGCGGTCCACCGACGCCGGCGCCAGCCTCACCAAGCTGGCTGGCGTCAGCGCCGCCGGCAACGTCGGCTTCGGCAAGGCGGCGCCCGGGCGGACCAACCCCGCCGTCTTCCTGTACGGCACGGTGGACGGTCAGCCCGGCGTGCACCGCTCCGACGACGGCGGCGCGAGTTGGGTACGGATCAACGACGACCGGCACCAGTACGGCAACCCGACCGAGGCGCTGACCGGGGATCCGCGCGTTTACGGCCGGGTCTACCTCGGCACCAACGGGCGCGGCATCCTGGTCGCCGACCGCACCGGGGGCCCTGGGCCAACCCCGACACCGACCACTCCGCCGCCGACCACTCCGCCACCGACCACTCCTCCGCCGACCACGCCGCCGCCCACCGGTGGATGCGCGGTGACGTACCGGGTGACCGGCTCGTGGTCGGGTGGTTTCCAGGCCGAGCTGGTGGTGCGCAATCCGGGCAGCGCGCCCATCGCCGGTTGGACGCTGGGCTGGACCTTCGCGGACGGCCAGCGGGTCACCCAACTCTGGGGCGGCACGTACACCCAGACCGGCGCGGTCGTCTCCGTCCGGGACAGTGGTTGGAACGGCGGGCTCGGTGCCGGGGCCAGCACCACTGCCGGCTTCCTCGGCTCGTGGACCGGCAGCAACACTCCACCGGCCACCATCACCTGCACGAGTCGCTGACCGGGTGGTCCGGGCGCGGTCGGCGGCGCCCGGATCACCCCCTGCACCGGTCCGCCGGGGCTGCCTGAGGGGTCCGGCACCCCGGCGGATCGGCCCCACCCGGCCGGGGCTGGGAATGGAAATGGGCTCCGCTCGACCGGTGGTCGAGCGGAGCCCATGGCGTGCGTGGTGGGTCAGCCGTCCAGGCCGATGGGGGTGTTGGGGCGGTCGACGTCGACGAACTCGACGTCATCCACCGCGCGGTCGTCCCGGCTGCCGGCGGCCCGGGCGGCGGAGCCGACGGCCCAGCCAACCGCCGCGCCGACCAGCGCCGCGCCGATCAGCAGCGTCCAGGGCAGTGCCGGCTGGCGGCCGGCGAGCGCGTCGAAGGCCAGCGAGGCCCGGCGCCGCGCCTCGTCGGCGGCGGAGCCCACCAGGTCACCCGCCTCGTCGGCCAGGCCGCTGCTGCTGCGACGGGCCGAGCGGGCGGTGTCCCGCACGCTGTCTCCCGCGGAGCTGACGGCGGAGACCAGGTGCTCCCACGCCTGGTCCGCGATCCGCTCCGGCTTGCTGCGGCGGTCCAGCAGGTTGGTTCCGAACATCGTGGTTACCTCCTCGGGTGCCGGAGCCGCCGGCCAGGTGGGACTTCGGCGTCTGTCCAGCGCATCACGGCTCGCTCACCCGGCAGTGCCCCGTGCCGGCTGGGCGCAAACCCGCCGGCACAGCTCACTGGCCGCCTCAGTGCAGCACCACCACGGCGACGCCTCGGGCGAAGTCATCGTCATCGTCGTCGTCATCATCGCCTCCGCCACCGAAACCGCAGGCCAGTACGAGGGCGAGCAGGACGCCGACGCCGGCCAGCCCAGCCAGTCTCTTGATCATCGATGATCCTCTCCGTCGCGACGGGTGTCCGGATCGATGCTAGGCGGCGTCGGCAACCGTAGGGCGGATCCGAGTAGCACGGACGAGGCACGACACGCCGGTGTCACACGGGGCCGGCACGGCCGGCAGGCCGGTTGTCGGCTGTGTCGGGCCGGGACCGCTACCCTGGTCCGGCGACGCGTCGGCTCCGACCGGTCGTCGAGTGATCAGATAACGAAAAATTGTGGAGATGAGCGACTTCATGTGCTCGAATCCGCGAATTGCTCATCCCGAGGGGTGGCGACCGAGGCCGTCGGAGGAATACTCTCGGTCGCGGCCCGCGTACTGATGAGGCGCCCGGGGGACGGGCGGGTGGAGGTGCTCGTGAGCCTGTCGATCGTGAAGTCGGTTCTGTCCGGTGGTGTCGTGGAGATCGCCCCGCGGGGCGAGATCGACGTCGATACCGCGTACGAGGTGCGCGAGGCGATCGCCGAGGTGCTGGCCAAGGGTCGCCCTCTCCGCATCGAGCTGAACATGAGGCTGGTTACGTTCATCGACTCGGTCGGCATCAGCGCGATGGTCGCCGGCTTCCAGACCGCCGAGGTCAGCGGCGTCAAGCTGGTGGTCACCGAGCCGAGCCGGTTCGTGCACCGGCAGCTCTGGGTTACCGGCCTGCTCGGTCTCTTCGGCGCCCCGGAGCCCTACTTCGCTGGCGCCGCCACTCCCGAGGTGCTCCCCGGCGCGTGAGAGCGCCGCTCCCGGCGCCCGAGCTCCGGGGCATCGCCCGAGTCAGGGCTGTTCCTCCAGACCGGTCAGGTCGACGTCGGTCATCTCGGTGACCGCCCGGATGGCCGTCACCGAGGCGTACCCGGCGGCCAGCAGCGCCACATCCGTGCCGGGCTGTGCGGCCTGCCCCGGCTCCTCCAGTGAGGTGCGGACGAAGCCGTGCCCGGCTTCGGCCACCGTCATCTGCACCTGACCGAAACTGGCCAGCGTGCCCCGGCGCACTCCGCGCAGCCGCCCGTGCGGCAGGTCCGGGGTGTTGACGTTGAGCACGCTCTCCAGCGGCGCGGCGGTCAGCCGGGGGAGCAGGTCCAGGGCGACCCGCGCGGCGGTGCTCCAGTGCCGCTCGGCGTCGCGTACCAGGGCGGCGGCGTCCACGGCGGCACCACCGCTGGCGGCCGTCGCCTCGCCCGCGGAGAGTACGTCCAGCGAGACCGCCATCGCCCGGCAGCCGTTCGTGGCGGCGGTGAAGGCGGCACCCACCGTGCCGGAGTGCAGCACGGCGCGGCCGGCGTTGGCGCCCCGGTTGATGCCCGAGAGCACCACCGACGGCGGCGGGCCGAACGCGCCGTGCAGCGCGATCAGCGTGATGAAGCCGGGGGAGCCGCCGACCCCGTACGCGGGCACACCCGCCAGCTCCGGCAGCGGGTGGTCGTGCACCACCACCCGCCCGTCCTGCTCCATGGCGCTCATCGCGGCACTGGTGCCGCTCGCCTCCTCCAGTGGCGCCGCCACCACCACGTCCAGGCCCCGCCGCGCAGCCGCCCAGGCCAGCGCCTGGATGCCCGGTGCGGCGATCCCGTCGTCGTTGGTGACCAGCACCCGCAGCGTCATCGCTCGACCGCCCGGTCGGCCAACTCGTCGGGGGTGGTCCGCTCCTGCTGACGGCTGTCCGCCGGAACCAGCCGCACCCGCTCCACCAGGCCCGTGATCGAGTCCAACCGCCCGGTGCCCAGGCCGTGCCGGGTCACGTTCAGCGCGCCAGCGGCAGCGCCGGTGCGGATGGCGGTCCGGATGTCTCCGCCGCCGGCCACCACGGCGGCCACCCCGGCGGTCATCGAGTCGCCCGCTCCACGCGGGTCGGCGGCCTCCAGCCGGGGCATCTCCACCTCGAACAGCTCCCCGTCGATGAGCGCCAGCGCCGGCTCGTCGGCCCGGCTCACCACCACCGTCTCGGCGCCGGAGGCGTGCAGGTCGTACATCACCCGGCTCAGCTCCGTACGGTCCTCGTTGCGAGCACGGCCGTCGCGGATCAGTTCCTCGTGGCTCACCTTGAGGAAGAACACCCCGCTGTCCAGCACCGCGCCGAGGTGATCGCCGGAGAGGTCGACCACCACCCGGCCGCCGTTGGCGCCGAGGTCGGCGGCGAAGCGCCGGTACAGGTCGGCCGGGACGAGCCACGGCTCGTTGGGGCCACTGAGCACGCTCACCGACGCCCGCAGGCCCTCGCCGAGGGCAAGGTTGTACAGCTCGTCGAGCTCGTGCCGGCTCAGGGGCTGCCCGGGCACGTCGACGATCTCCTGCCGGGACCCGTCCCGACGGTCGTGCACGTACCCACCGCTGCCGGAGTCGCGGACCACCATCTTGAGGTCCACCCCCTCGCTGACCAGCAGTGGCTCCAACACCTGGCCGATCTCGCCGCCGAGCGCGGCGCAGAGCACCACGTCGACGCCGAGCGACATCACCATGCGGGCCTGCCAGACGCCCTGCCCGCCGGGATGCAGGTGCAGCTCGGGATGGTCGCTCGGCTGGTCGACGGTCACCGTCAGCTGCGGTGTGGGCGCGAAGACCATCACGTGCCCGCTCACCGATCGTAGCCGTTCATGATTTCCGCCCCTCGTCACGGCCGGTGATTACTCGCTAACCGACCCTAGTGCGACGGAAGCCCCGAACGGCATCGCATCGGCCGGTGTCCCTCCGGGCGTTGCCAGCCCGACCGGGGTACGGGACGATCGGGCGACCATCGACGGCAGGAGACGGTGTGCTCAGGAGCGATACCTTCAGCTACACCGTTCAGGCCCGCTCCTCAACCTCTGACGCGGCGGCGTTGCTCAGCGACCTGACCCGGCAGGGCGAGCTGCACCCGCTGATCGTCCGGGTCCGCAGGCTGCCACCACGGCACGGTGCCCGGGCCAGCTACGCGATCAGCGACCGGCTGGTGGCCGGTCCGCTGCGCTTTCGCACCACCTACCAGGCGGACGTGCTGATCAGCGAGGACGACGAGATCGTCACGGTGGCCCGCCAGTGGCCGGCCACCACGGTGCACAACCACACCCGGCTGCGTGCCGAGCCGGACGGCCTGGTCCGGATCGATGTCGAGATCACCCTGACCGCGCCAGCTCCGCTGTTTCGGTACGCGTTCCGCCAGGCCCGCGCGGCCCACCTGGCCCTGGCCACCCGCCTCGGCGCGGCCCTGGACCGCCCCGACAACCCCCCACCCCCCACCTGACCCCGCGCCCGCGCCCCCGCTCACACCCGCGCCCCGCGCCCGCGCCCGCGCCCCGCGCCGCGCCCGCGCGCCCGGCAAGGTCGCGCTTGATCCTGGAGCTTGTCTCATCCTGTTTGGGCTGGTGGGGTGGTGTTGACAGGACGAGTCGTGGGGTCGCGGCGCTGGTCAGGGTGTGGTGATCTTCGCTGATGATCGACTGCCCTCGGGAAGGTTCGATCTGTTCCGGTGTTGCGCGTGGCTCATAGCAGGGCCCTCGGTGAGGGTTGCAGGTCGTGACACACGACAACACGCCCACCGAGGGCCATGCTCTGGTCTACCAGGTCCATCTGCCCTTGTCGACGAAGTCGCTGACCATGATCACTCAAGCGATCCGCCGGTATCGCCGTGGTGTGCGCTCGCGGTGGCGCAAGCTGCCCGATGAGCAGGTCGCCCTCATCGTGCTGGCCGTGCTCCGCCATGATCAGCGTCCCGCCGACCTCGCCGCCGCCTACGGGGTGTCGCATCACAGCGTGCGCCGCTGGGTTCGGCAAACCATCACCACTCTCGCCGCGATGGCGCCCCGCCTGGACCGAGTCCTCACCCACACCGCCCGCACCAGCAGTGAGGACCCGCTGCTGTTCGACGGCACCTGCCTGCCCGTGCACCGCCCGAGCGGCCGCGCCGAACGACGCCTGTGGTGCGGCAAACACAAGGCTCACCACCTACGCGTACTCACCCTCACCGACCACCACGGCCGGCTGCTCTGGATCTCCGCCGCCGCCGGCGCCCGCACCCACGAAGCCACCCAAGCCAAACGCCTACGCCTACCCACCCGGCTACGCCGTCATGACCTCGCCGTCATCTGCGACCGCATCCACACCCGCCTCGACGACCAACCCGAGAACCCCACCGTCATCACCGGACGACGCGGCAACCGCCACCACCCCCTCACCCCCGCCCAACACAGCGTGAACACCCTGCTCAGCCGCGAACGCGCGGCCAATGAACACGCCCACGCTCACCTCAAGAACTGGCGCATCCTCACCCGACTACGCCACGGCTGGCGCCCACACGCCACCACCCTGCTACGCGCCCTACTCGTGCTGACCAACACCGAAATCAACCGCTAGACAGATGATCAACACCGAAGATCCACACCCGCACACCAGCACCCCAACCACACCACCACGACCTGTCAACCATCCCTGAGCAGCCCAAACAGGATGAGACAAGCTCCTGGATGTAGTGGCCTGTTTCGGTTCGGAGGCCACTACATCCTGGTTGTAGCGCGATCATGGCCGGCCCGGCCCGCGATGGTGGGCCATGCGCCGTGCGCCCGCGCCCCGCGCCCTGCCCCCCGCGCCGCGCCCGCGCGCCCGGCAAGGTCGCGCTTGATCCTGGATGTAGTGGTCTGCTTGGGTTCGGAGGCCGCTACATCCTGGTTGTAGCGCGATCATGGGCAGCCCGGCCCGCGATGGTGCGCCGTGCGCCAGGCCCCGCGCCCTGCCGATCACGGCCGGTCCGGCCGGCGGCGGTGGGCCGCGCGACCGGTCGTCGCCCCCACGGCTTGTACGTGGAGAGCACCGTCGCGATGATCATCAGGCTGGTCGACACCGCAGGTGCGATCACCAGGTCGGCGCGGTCCCGGGCGGGCAGGGCGGCGCCCAGCGCACCGGCGTGCCGCAGGTTCGGGGTGAGCAGGAACAGCACCAGGCCGACCATCACCGTGGTGATCACCAGCTTGGTCACGACCCAGCGGTAGCGCAGCAGGCCCCACGGGGTGAACAGCGCGCTGGCCACGCCGACCAGCCAGACCAGCACGCTCAGCGGAGCGAACAGCACGGTGCCGACCAACGCGGCGGCCGGGTAGACGACGGCCGGGTCGGCACCGCGCAGCGCCGCGACGCCGAGGGTGAGCAGCACCAGGTCGGTGCCGAGCCAGCCGAGCGACGTGACCAGGTGCAGGGTGAGCAGCGCCTTGCGAGCGCTGGGCGGTAGTCGACGCATACGAGCGATGCTGCCGCCGGACCCGGCCGGGGTCGTCCGACCGCCGGCGACATCCGGGGTACGCCCGCTGACGTACTCCGGCCGGCGCCCCGCTCAGCGGGGCGCCGGCCGGGTCGGGTCAGTACACCGACAGGTGTACGTGGTTGGTGTGGTCGCTGGACGGGTCGCCACCCGCCCCGCTGTACGACTTCCACCCGCTGCTGGGCAGCCAGATCTGCCTGTACCAGATCACGTACAGCACGGCGAGCCGGTCGGCGTTGCGGATGAAGTACGCGGCCAGGTTGTTGCCGTACGTCTTGTCGCCGCCGGTGGCGTCCCCGCCGAAGCCGTTCGTCTGCGCGGCGAAGTCGCAGGCCCGGCCCTTCGGGTGTTCACCGGAGCCGCCGGAGCGGTGGCAGGACACGTACCGGGTGAAGCCGGCGGCCTTGGCCTGGTTGAGCGCGTGCAGGGTGCGCGGGGTGATGCAGCCGGTGGCCGGGGTGGGGTCGTTGACGCTGCACGACTCGGACGGCCAGGAGCCGTCGGAGTTGCGCGGCGCGGCCTGGGCGTTGGCGGCGGAGGTGCCCCGGTTGGAGCCGCTGTCGGCCGTGGTCTGGTTGGTGGTAGCCACTTTCAGGGCCCGTTCGGCCTGTTCCTTGCGCTTGGCCATCACGGTGACCTGCTTGCGCTGTTCGCGGATCTCGCCGTCCAGGGCCACCCGGGTGCGGCTGGCCTCGTCCTTGGTGGCGAGCAGTTCGCGCAGCACCCGGTCCTCGTTGGCGGCGACCGCGTCCAGCGCGGCGGCCCGGTCCATGAAGCCCTCCGGGGTGTTGCTGTTGAGCAACGCCGACATCGTGCCGAGCCGGCCGGTGCGGTAGGCCACCCCGGCGATCTCGCCGACCTTGCCGCTGCGTTCGGTCAGCTCGGTCTCGGTGGTCTTCAGTTGGGTGGTGAGCTGCTGCTGCCGCTGGACGGAGGTGTCCAGGGCGCGCTTCGCGTCCAGGTAACCCTTGCTGGCCGCCTCCAGTTGGGCCCGCAGCGCCGGGGTGCCACCCTCCTCGTCGCCGTCGGGTGCCGCGGCGGCCCGCAGGGCGGTCTGGGGAGCGGCCGAGGCGGCGCCGGCCGGGAGTGCGACGCCGAGGGCGAGCATCGCGACGATCAGGGCCGCCAGTCGGGCGGCGGGCGGTCGTGCTGGTGCCACTACGCATGTCCTTCCGTCAGCCGCCGACCGGGTTAGCTGACGGGTTCGGGACGGAAGATCCCTACCGCTGACGCGGATGCACCCCAGGAACATGGTTCCCCGGTTCGCCCGCTCGGGCGATTAGGCGGCGGCCGCCACCGGCGCCGTTAGGGCGCCGCCGGGTGGAGGCCGGGACCGAGCCTACCGGGGCCGGTGGGACTGATGCAGCCGATGTGACGGACGGTGCGTGCGTCGTCACGGTAAATTCGGGCGAAGTTGATGAAAGCTCCAGAAAAAGGCGTTACCACCGGATCGAACCGCAGGCCCCAGGGGCGGCGCCGGGCTCGATCTGCAACGTCGCGTGCTCGATCCGGAAGTCTTCGTGCAGGGCGGTACGCGCCGCGGTGAGCACCGCGCCGACCTCCGCGTCGGGCGCCATCGTCAGGTGTGCGGAGGCCACCTCCATGCCCGAGGTGAGCGTCCAGACGTGCAGGTCGTGCACCTCGACCACGCCGGGCACCGCGGCCAGCCGGTCGTGTACGGCGGTCACCTGGAGGTGTTCCGGGGCGGCCTGCACCAGGATGCGGACCGCGGCCCGCCCCAGCCGCCAGGTGCGCGGCAGGATGAACACGCCGATGGCGACCGCGACGAGCGGGTCGGCCCACCACCAGTCCGTGACCTGAATGAGCAGCGCCGCGCCGATCACGCCGAGCGAGCCGAGCAGGTCGCCGAGCACCTCCAGGTAGGCGCCCTGGAGGTTGATGCTCTCCCGGGCACCTGAGCGGAGCAGGGCGAAGGCGGCCAGGTTGGCGAGCAGGCCGAGCGTGGCCACCGCGAGCATCGGGCCGGCCAGCACCTCGTGCGGGTCGCCGAACCGGCCGATCGCCTCGAGCACCACGTAGACCGCCACGCCGGAGAGCAGGACGGCGTTGGCCAGTGCAGCGAGCACCTCGAGCCGGTAGAGCCCGAAGGTGCGCTGCGGGTCGCCCGTGGTCCGCTGGGTGGCGGTGATCGCGGCGAGCGCCATCCCGATGCCGAGCACGTCGGTGAACATGTGCCCGGCGTCGGAGAGCAGGGCCAGTGAGCCGGTGTGGAAGGCGGCCACCGCTTCGACCACCATCAGGGCGGCGAGCAGCCCGAACGCCGTCCAGAGTCGGCCCCGGTGCTGGTGCGCGGCGTTGGCGACCGACGCATGGTGGTGGTCATGACCTGCGCCCACGAAACCACCCTCCGCCGTCGGTCCGGATTTGGTCAAATGTATGCGCACATCGCTATGTATGCAAGTGTAAGGCCGGTGGTCGCCCGGTGGGGGCTACCGCCGCAGGTCAGCCGATCGGGTCGATGGTGGTGAGCCGCTGAGTGGCCCGGGAGAGCGCGACGTAGAGGGTGCGCACGCCCGCGCCCGGATCCGCCCGGATCTCGCTCGGGGCGACCAGCACCACCCCGTCGTACTCCATGCCCTTGGCCTCCAGGCTGGTCACCACCTGCAGCCGCGGCGCGCCGAGCACGCCGAGCCAACCGGCGACCTCGTCGCGGCGGGGGACCGGCGTGATCACCCCGACCGTGCCCTCGACCTCGGCCAGCAGGCCGGTGGCCGCCTCCACGATCGCGGTCTCCAGCGCGGTGGGGGGCACCACCAGCTCGACCGGATCGACCCCGGTGGAGCGGACGGCTGTCGGCAGCAGCAGGTCGGGGTAGAGCCGGCGGATCTCCGCCGCCGCCACCGCGAAGATCTCCGACGAGTTGCGGTAGTTGGTGGTCAGCGTGAAATCGTGCCGCTTGCGCCGGCCCAACGCGTGGTCACGGGCCCGGTCCAGCTCCTCCGGGTCGCCGGTCCACGCGGTCTGCGCCGGATCGCCCACCACGGTCCAGGAGGCCAACCGGCCGCGCCGACCGATCATGCGCCACTGCATCGGCGAGACGTCCTGTGCCTCGTCCACCACCACGTGCGCGTACTCCCGGTAGTCCGCCGGACGCTCCCGGGCCGACGCCCGGGCGGCCCGCTGCCGGTCGGCGAAGGTGCTCAGCTCGCGAACCCCGCCAGCGAGCTGGAACGGGTCGCGCCGCGCCCGGGCCGGCTGTGCCGGCTTGCCGAGCAACGCGTCCAACTCGTCCAGCAGCGCCACGTCGGCGATGGTCAGCCCGGCGTCGTCCAGGCTCTGGTACGCGGCGCTGAGCAGCCGGATCTCCGCCGTGGAGAGGATCCCGCCGGCGTACCGGTGCAGCCGGTCCGGCCGGGCCAGCCAGCCGAGTACGTGCCGGGGGTGCAGCCGCGGCCACCACGCCTTGAGGAACTCCCGGAACTCCGGCCGCTCGGCGATCTCCGCCTCGAACGCCGGCTGCTCCGGCAGCCGGAGGTTCATCCGCCGGGCCTGCGCCCAGAGCGCGGCGAAGACCCCGTCGAAACCGGCCCGGCGTACCTCGTTGCGCCGGGCGCCCCGGTGCAGCACGCGGTCCCGGATCCCGTCCAGCTCGGCCCGGTCCAGCCGCAGCAGTCCGCCCCGGTAGAGCAGCCGCAGCTCGCCCGGACCGCCCGGCACCGCGTCCCGGACCGCCCGCTCCAGCACCCGGCGCATCCGCAACGAGCCCTTCACCGAGGCGACCTCGGGCGGGTCGGTGCGGGTGGCGGTCATCCCCGGGAAGAGGGTGCCCAGCGAGTGCAGGGTCGCGGTGTCCTCACCGAGCGAGGGCAGCACCGAGGCGATGTACTCGACGAAGACCGAGGACGGGCCGACCACCAGGATGCCGCCTCCGGCGTACCGGCTGCGGTCGGAGTAGAGCAGGTACGCGGCCCGGTGCAGGGCCACCGCCGTCTTGCCGGTGCCCGGGCCGCCGGCGACGATCGTCACCCCGGAGCTGGGCGAACGGATCGCCTCGTCCTGTTCCTGCTGGATGGTCGCCACGATGTCGCGCATGCCCCGGCCGGTGGCCCGGGACAGGGTGGCCAGCAGCGCGCCGTCGCCCACCACCGTCATCCCCTCCGGGGCGGCGGTCGGGTCCAGCAGGTCGTCCTCGATCCGGGTGACCCGCTCGTTGCGGGACTGGATCGTGCGGCGGCGCACCACGCCCTGCGGCTGGGCCGGGGTGGCCTGGTAGAAGGCGGCGGCGGCCGGCGCCCGCCAGTCGACGACCAGTGTGGTGGCGTCCTCGTCGCGGATGCCGAGCCGCCCGACGTGCAGCACCTGTCGGTCCCGCAGGTCCAGCCGGCCGAAGACCAGCCCCTCGTGCTCGGCGTCCAGGGTGTGCCGCCGTTGCGCGGCGTGGAAGACCATCGCGTCGCGCTCGACCAGCGCGCCGAACGTGCCCACCCGGGCCATCCGGTAGCCGTCCCGCTCGGCGCGGACCGCCGATTGCCGTAACTCGGCCAGTCGGGCGTACACCCGGTCGAGGTGCCGTTGCTCGACGGCGATCTCCTGCTCCAGGGTGGTCTGGTCGGTCAACGCACGCTCCTTCGATGTCGCCGGCAAGCGGCGCGAACCGCGCGGGCCAACCGCAGAAGGGTACGGCCCTCGGCCAGGCCCGCCGCGCCCGAGGTGCGGGAACGTGGTCAGGCACCCGCCCCGATGACGCTCGCGTCGCTCGCGGGTGGCGACGGCTCGGCGAGCACCTGGCGCAGGACGCCGGTCAGCGCTGCGTTCACCTCGTCCGGACGTTCCATCATCAGCATGTGCCCGGCACCCGGGCAGACGGTCAACTCGGTGGCCGGCAGGACCTCGGCGATCGACTCGGCGCACGGCGGTGGGGTCAGCCGGTCCCGGTCGCCGACCAGGGCGGCCGCCGGCAGGTGGGCGAGCGCGGCGAGGGTGTCCAGCCGGTGCTGGGTGCCGATCGAGGCGCGGAACCCGCCGATCGAGCGCAGCGAGGCGCGGGCCACCGCCGAGGTCACCAACCGGATGTCGGCCGGCTCGCAGCGGTCGCCGAAGAGCATCCACCGGATGCTCGGTTGCAGAGCGCGTAGCAGCGCTTGGGGCGGTCGCCACGAGCCGCACCGGGCCAGCACTCCGGCGCCGGTCGTCTCGGCCAGCCGGATCAGCCGGGCGATCCGCGGCGAGAGCCCGTAGACGGTGTGCGTGTGCCCCTCGGCGGTGGTCGAGACGAAGACCAGGCCGGCGGTGCGGGCCGCGAAGTGCGCGGGGTGGCGGTGCGCGTACTCCATGATCGTCATGCCGCCCATCGAGTGCCCGACCAGGACGACCCGCCCGACCGGCGCCACCGCGTCGATCACCGCGGCCAGGTCGTCGCCGAGCTGGGCCAGGGTGGCCGTGGGCAGCGCCATGCAGCTGGACCGGCCGTGCCCCCGCGCGTCATAGGTGATCACCCGCACCGCGCCGCCGGCCGGCTCGGTGAGCGCGTCGACCTGGCGGTGCCAGCTGCGCCCGTCCAGTGTCCAACCGTGCAGCAGAATGGCGGTGACCTGGGCATCCGTCGGCCCGGTCGCCTCGACGTGGAGCCGCACCTCATCAGGCAGACCGACCTCGAACCGCTCCGGCATCGCCACCTCCCCAGGGCCGTCCGGTACCACGAGCACCGGGATACCCGGCGGTAACACCGGCTACCCGCCATCGCACCACGTCAATCGCGTCCGTGTGAACATTCCCGACCGCGCCCGTGGCAGCCCGGCTCGGGCCAAGCTGGACGGCATGGGGTCGTCGGGGGCAACGCCCGGCCCGCCGCTGGGCGGACCTTCCGCACAGGGGCGACAGGCCGGGGGTACGCCCCGCGCCGCGCTGGCCGAGCTGCTCGCCGGTAATCGGCGGTTCGTCAGCGGCCAGCCGGTGCACGGTCACGACGTGACAGCCGCCGCGGCTGCCGCATCCGGCGACCAGCAGCCGTACGCCGTGGTGCTCGGCTGCATCGACTCGCGGGTGCCACTGGAGGCGATCTTCGACCAGACCTTCGGTGCGATCTGCGTGATCCGCACCGGCGGGCACGTGCTCGACCGCGCGGTGTGCGGCTCGATCGAGTACGTGGTCGGCCAGCTCGGCGTACCGCTGGTGATGGTGCTCGGCCACGAACGGTGCGGCGCGGTGGAGGCCGCGGTGGACGCGCTGCGCAGCGGGGTGCGTCCCGGTGGCTCACTCGCGCACCTGGTGGACGAGATCGCCCCGGCGGTGACCGAGGCGGGGCTGAACGATCCGGCGGTGCATCCGCTGGCGATCCGCCGGCACGTCCGGCGCACGGTGCAGACCCTGCGCGCCGACGACCTGCTGGTGGGGCCGGTCGCCGCCGGCCAGGTCGCCGTGGTCGGCGGGCTCTACGACCTGGCCACCGGTGAGGTCGCCCTGCTGGACCCGGCCTGAACCCCGGTCACTCTGGCGGGGCCGGACGCGAAACCGCCCGCCGGGAACTCCCGGCGGGCGGTTTCCGATGATGCGGTGGGGGAGGGCTCAGCCCTCGAAGACGCCGGCCGCGACCAGGCGCTTCTCGGTCGCCTCCCAGCCGTCACCCGGGTGGGTCTCGGCCAGGTTGTTGATCTCCGCCCGGATCTTGGCGGCGTGGCCGGCGGCGGCCAGCACACGGATCTCCTCGACGAAAGCGTCGGAGTCGGTGCGCAGGTGCGCGGTCTTGCCGTTGGTCAGGTTCCGCACGTAGGCGTGCTTGCCGCCGTTGAGCGGGATGAGGTACTTGAACTCGCCCAGCACGCTGAGGGCGCCACCCTGGCCAGCCTGGCCGGCCCGGACGGACGCGCGCGCGGTCTTAGAGGTGTTGCTCGCCACGGAGGTACTCCTTGCAAGACGTACGGGAGGACTGGACGTCCGGGGGCTGTGTGCGGGGCGACACTGGGTCGGCCCGCGAAGGTGAAACGCGGCAGAAGCCGCCGATGGAACTGTACATGACCACGACATCATGCTGGTCGTCGCGGTGTCCTGAGGGGTAACGGAGACCACCCGTCCGGCTATTCCGACCGGCGATTTTTCCGATTCCCTGGCGCAACATCCGTCACAGGAGTCATCATGTGTTGCAGCAACCACCTGGGTGGACGAGGTCGTAGGGGAAGACGCACCTCGCTCTCCGGGAGGTCACCGTGCCAACGCGTGGCGTCGTATACGTCCACTCGACCCCACTCGCCGTGTGCTCGCACGTCGAGTGGGCGATCGCGCGCGTCCTAGCCGCGCCGGTCAACCTGCAGTGGACGGCTCAGCCCGTCGACCCCGGTGTACGCCGGGCCGAATGCGGGTGGACCGGTCGTCCGGGGACGGGCGCCGAGCTGGCTGCTGCCCTTCGGCAGTGGCCCATGATCCGTTTCGAGGTGACCGAGGAGCCGAGTCCCGGCGCCGACGGCGAGCGCTTCATGTACGTGCCGGCACGCGGCCTGTTCCGGGCCACCGTCGGTGCGGCCGGCGACATCCAGCTCGGCGAGGACCGGCTGCGGGCACTGATGACCGGCGCCCGCGCCCCGGAGGCGCTGGCGCACGCCCTCGACAAGGCGCTCGGCACCGCGTGGGACGCTGACCTGGAGCCCTACCGGTACGCCGGCGACGGCGCCCCGGTGACCTTGCTCACCCGGGTCGGCTGACCCAGCAGCCCCCGACCCGGCCACCTGCCCGCACGTCGTCGGGGCGGTGACCCGGGGCGGCTGGCCAGTAAGGTCAAGTTGCCCCGATAAGGGTGAACTGGTGGGATGGGCGACGTGTCGATTCGCCCGCGCCGCGCAAGCGTCGCCGTCGCCGCCCTGACCGCCCTTCTCGTCTCCGGCTGCTCGGGTTCGCCGGACCGCCCCGCCCCGACGCCCGGCCCGGGCGGTACGTCCGCCGGCCCGAGTGCTCCCGGCGCGACACCGACCGGTGACCCGGCCGACCCGGCCGTGCGGGCCGCCGCGCTGGTCGCCACGCTGCCCGACGAGGATCTGGTCGGCCAGGTGCTGATGCCGTACGCCTACGGCGACTCGGCGACGAAGGTCTCACCCGGCTCGGCGGCCGGCAACCGGGCGCTGGCCGGGGTCGACACCCCAGCCGAGATGATCGCCAAGTACCGGCTGGGCGGGCTGATCCTGGTCGGGTTCAGCGCCGACGACCCGACCAAGGGCAACCAGGAGACCAGCAACGTCGACAACCCGAAGCAGGTGCACGAGCTGACCGGCGGGCTGCGCGCCGCCGCCGGCCGGCTCGCCGCTGGCCCGGCGCCCTTCCTGATCGGCACCGACCAGGAGTACGGCGTTGTCACCCGGGTCACCGACGGGGTCACCGTGCTGCCCAGCGCCCTCGCGGCCGGGGCGGCTGGCAACCCGGCGCTCACCGAGGCCGCCTGGCGGGCCGCCGGCACCGAGCTGGCCGCCATGGGGATCAACGTCGACTTCGCTCCGGTGGCCGACGTGCTGGCCACCCGCAGCGCGGTGATCGGCTCCCGGTCGTACGGCGCGGACCCGAAGCAGGCCGCCGCACAGGTCGGGGGCGCGGTCCGTGGCCTGCAGGCGGCCGGGGTCGCGGCCACCTTGAAGCACTTCCCGGGACACGGCCACAGCGCCGACGACTCGCACCAGGACCTGCCGGTGCTCAGCCAGTCCGCGGCTGCGCTGCAGAGCGGCGCGTGGCCGCCGTTCACCGCCGGGATCGACGCCGGGGCGATGGCGGTGATGTCCGGCCACCTGGACGCGCGGGCCATCGACCCGGGCACCCCGGCGACCTTCTCGCACAAGCTGCTCACCGACGTGCTGCGTGGTCAGCTCGGCTTCAAGGGTGTGGTGATCACCGACGGCATGAACATGCCGCCGGCGAAGCGCTGGGCACCCGGCGAGGCCGCCGTCCGGGCGCTGAACGCCGGCAACGACCTGATCCTGATGACCCCGAACGTCGGTCAGGCGTACGACGGGCTGCTCGCCGCGCTGCGCGGCGGGTCGCTGGCCCGGCCCCGGCTGGTCGAGGCGGTCACCCGGGTGCTGACCATGAAGTTCCGGCTGGCGGCGCTCCCGCCCGCGCAGATGTCCACGCTCAACGCCCCGGCGCACCGCGCGGCGGCGGACGCGCTGGCCGCTGGCGCCGTCACCGTGCTGAAGGGCGCCTGCGGTGGCGCGGTGCGCGGACCGGTCACCGTCACCTCGTCCGGCGGCCGGGACGGCACCCGGGCCGCGCTCACCGCCGCGCTGACCGCCGCCGGGGTGCCGGTCAAGCCCAGCGGCGGCACGGTGGTGCACCTGGTCGGCTACGGCGACGGCACCGGCGACCTGCGCGCCGACGCCGCGGTCACCGTGGCCATGGACACCCCGTACGTCCTGGCCACGGCGGCGTCGCCGACGCTGCTGGCCACGTACTCCTCCAGCCGGGCGTCGATGACCGCGCTGGCCGCCGTGCTGGCCGGCAAGGCCCGCCCCGGCGGCCGGTCCCCGGTGGCCGTACCCGGGCTGCCCGCCACCACCTGCGCGGCCTGACCTGACCCGAGCCCGTCGGAGCCGGCCGCGGCCGACCTGGGCCGGGTCCGTCGGAGCCGGCCGCGGCTCAGGGCGGGGAAATGGCCTCGCGCCGAACGGCACCGGCCTGGGAGCCTCGGTGCCATGGCAACGGCACAGGGCTTCCGATACGACCAGCGTCCCGACGGCACGGTGGTGATCACGCACCACGGGCGGGTGGCCACCACGCTGCGCGGCGGCCGGGCGGCGGAGTTCCTCGCCGAGGTGGACGACGACCCGCAGCTGGTGATGGCCCGCTGGACCGGCAACTACCGCCGGGGCAACGAGCGCACCGCCAAACAGCACCCCCGCAACCGGGCCTGAACGTCAGAAAGGGCCCCTTCACAAGAAGGGGCCCTTTCGCACACCGCTACAGCGGGATGTTGCCGTGCGCACCCCGGGCGGCCGGAGCGGCGGCCAGCGCCTCGGCGATCCGCCGGCGGGTCTCCGCCGGCTTGATCACGTCGTCCACCACGCCGATCTCCAGCGCCCGGTTGACCCCGCCCGCCGTGCGGGTCTGCTCCTCGATCAGCTGCGCGCGCAGCGTCTCCCGCTCCTCCGCCGGAGCGGCCGCCAGCTTCTTGCGGTAGAGGATGTTGACTGCCGCGCTGGCACCCATCACCGCGACCTCCGCGTTCGGCCAGGCGAAGACCGCGGTGGCACCCAGCGAGCGGGAGTTCATCGCGATGTACGCGCCGCCGTACGCCTTGCGGGTCACCAGGGTCACCCGCGGCACCACCGCCTCGGCGAACGCGTGCAGCAGCTTCGCACCGCGCCGGACCACGCCGTCCCACTCCTGGCCGAGGCCGGGCAGGTAGCCGGGCACGTCGACCAGCACGATCAGCGGCACGCCCAGCGCATCGCACATCCGCACGAACCGGGCCGCCTTCTCCGCGCTGGACGCGTCCAGGCAACCACCCAGGCGCAGCGGGTTGTTGGCGATCACGCCGACCGTCCGGCCGCCGAACCGGCCCAGCGTCGTCACCACGTTCGGCGCCCACTTGGCGTGCAACTCCACACCCGGGGCGTCGAGCAGCGCCTTGACCACCGGCTTGACGTCGTACGCCCGGTTGGTCTCGGCCGGCATCTTGGCCGCCAGGTCGTGCCCGTCGGCGTCGGTGGCCGGCACGTCGTCGGGGGAGAGCCGGCCCTGGTGGCCGAGCAGCGCGGCGAGCTTGCGCGACTCGGTCATCGCCGCCTCGTCGTCGGCGCAGGTCACGTGCACCACCCCGGAGCGCCGGCCGTGCGGCTCGGGGCCACCCAGGCGCTCCATGTCGACCTGCTCGCCGGTGACGCTGCGGACCACCTCGGGCCCGGTCACGAAGATCCGCCCGGCGCCGCTCATCACCACGATGTCGGTCAGCGCCGGCCCGTACGCCGCACCACCCGCCGCCGGCCCGAGCACCACGGAGATCTGCGGCACCCGGCCCGACGCGCGGACCATTGCCGCGAAGACCTGCCCCACCGCGTCGAGCGCGACCACGCCCTCGGCCAGCCGCGCACCACCGGAGTGCCAGAGGCCCAGCACCGGCACCCGCTCCCGGACGGCGGTGTCGATCGCGTCGACGACGTGCCGGCACCCGTCGGTGCCCATCGCGCCGCCCATCCGGGTGGCGTCGGTGGCGTACGCGATGGCCGGCGTGCCCTCGATCTCGCCGCGCGCCCAGAGCACCCCGGAACTGTCCCGGGGTGCCAGCAGGCGCAGCGAGCCGGCGTCGAACAGGGCCCGGAGCCGGACCTCGGGATCCCGGTAGTCCACGATGGATGTGTCCGCACCGACGGCGGTGGTGGTCACGTCAGCCTCCAAGGCTGTGGGTTTCAGGCCCGCGTGAAGACGAGAGCCACGTTGTGGCCGCCGAAGCCGAACGCGTTGTTCAACGCGGCGGGGATCTCCATGTGGCGCGCCTTCTGGGCGGCCACCTCCAGGGTGAGGCCGTCCTCCGGGTCGTCGAGGTTGATCGTCGGAGGAACGACACCGTCGCGGATGGCGAGGATCGTGGCGATCGACTCCAGCGCGCCGGCCGCACCGAGCAGGTGACCGGTCATCGACTTGGTCGCGGCAAGCACCGGGTGATCGCCGAGCGCCTTGTGCAGCGCGCCGATCTCCAGCATGTCGCCGACCGGGGTCGAGGTGGCGTGCGCGTTGACGTGTACGATGTCCCGCTTGGCCACGTCCGCGTCCGCGATCGCCTTCGCGATGGCCCGGACGGCGCCCTCGCCCTCGGCGTGCGGCTGCACGATGTCGTACGCGTCGGAGGTGATCCCCGCGCCGGCGAGGCGCGCGTACACCCGGGCGCCCCGGGCGGCGGCGTGCTCGGCCCGCTCCAGCACCACGATGCCGGCGCCCTCGCCGAGGACGAAGCCATCGCGGCCCTTGTCCCACGGGCGGGACGCCCGCTCCGGGTCGTCGTTGCGGGTCGACATGGCCCGCATCGAGCTGAACCCGGCGATCGGCAGCGGGTGGATGACCGCCTCGGTGCCGCCGGCCACCACCACGTCGGCCCGGCCGGCGCGGATGATGTCCAGGCCGAGCGCGATGGCCTCGGCGCCGGTGGCGCAGGCGCTGGCCACCGAGTGCACGCCGGCCTTGGCGCCCAGTTCCAGCCCGACCCAGGCGGCCGGACCGTTCGGCATCAGCATCGGGATGGTGTGCGGGGAGACCCGCCGCGGCCCGGATGCCTCCAGGATGTCGTCCTGGGCGAGCAGGGTGGTGGCGCCGCCGATGCCGGAACCGACGCTGACGGCCAGCCGCTCCCCGTCGAGGCCGGAGTCGGCCAGGCCGGCATCCGCCCAGGCCTGCTGCGCGGCGATGATGGCGATCGCCTCCGAGCGGTCCAGCCGGCGCAGCCGGACCCGGTCCAGCACCTCGGACGGATCCACGGCCAACTGGGCGGCGATCCGGACCGGCAGTTGCGCGGCCCACTCCTGGGTGAGGGCACTCACCCCGGAGCGGCCGGCGAGCATTGCGTCCCAGGTCGACGCGACGTCCCCGCCGAGCGGGGTCGTCGCGCCGAGCCCGGTGACGACGACGTCAGGACGACTCATGATCAGGACTGCGCCTCGATGTAGCTGACCGCGTCTCCGACGGTCTTGAGGTTCTGCACCTCGTTGTCCGGGATCTTGACGCCGAACTTCTCCTCGGCCGCCACCACGACCTCCACCATGGAGAGCGAGTCGACATCGAGGTCGTCGGTGAAGGACTTCCCCTCGGCCACGTCGTCCGGGTTCACCCCGGCAACCTCTTCGAGGATCTCGGCGAGGCCGGTGGTGATCTCGTCACGGGTCATTGCGGTTGGTTCCTTTCATCGGGGGTTCTCCAGCGGCCGGCGTCGCCAGCCGCCACTCCTCGGCGCGTACGCGCCGGAGGGGGTCTTCAGGGGCAGCGGACGACCTGACCGGCGTAGGTCAGGCCACCGCCGAAGCCGAACAGCAGCACCGGTGCGCCCGAGGGCACCTCCCGCCGCTCGACCAGCTTGGACAGGGCCAGCGGCACGCTCGCCGCCGAGGTGTTGCCGGACTCGACGATGTCCTTCGCGATGATCGCGTTGGGAATGTTGAGCCGCTTGGCGATGCCGTCGATGATCCGGCCGTTGGCCTGGTGCGGCACGAACGCGGCCAGCTCCGACGGGTCGACCCCGGCCCGCTCGCACGCCTGCAGGGCCAGCGGCGCCAGCGCGGTGGTGGCCCAGCGGAACACGGCCTGCCCCTCCTGCTGGATGTACGGCCGCCAGCCCTCGATGCGGACCGCGTCGCTCTTCTCCGGCACCGAACCCCAGATCACCGGACCGATCCCGGCCGGCTCGTCGTCGGCGGTCGCGGTGACCACCGCCGCGCCGGCGCCGTCAGCGAAGATGATGCAGGTGGAGCGGTCGGTCCAGTCGGTGAAGTCGGAGAGCTTCTCGGCGCCGATGACGATCGCGTTGCGCGATGCCCCGGCCCGGATGGCGTGGTCGACGGTGCCCAGCGCGTAGCCGAAGCCCGAGCAGGCGGTGTTGACGTCGTACGCGCCCGGCGCGGTGATGCCCAGCTTGGCGGCGACCCGGCAGGCCACGTTGGGGCTGCGGTCGATCGAGGAGCAGGTGGCGACCACGACGAGGTCGATGTCGGCGGCGGTCAGGCCGGAGTTGGCCAGCGCCTTGCCGGCGGCGGCGGTGGCCATGTCGGCCACCGTCTCACTGTCGGCGATCCGCCGGGTGACGATGCCGACCCGGTCCCGGATCCACTCGTCGTTGGTGTCCACGAGTTGGGCGATCTCGTCGTTGGTCACCACCCGGGAGGGCTGGTAGTGCCCCATCGAGACGATGCGACTGCCAGTCATGAGTGTCCTCCGATGCGGGCGAGCGGTTGGCCCGGCGCGACCGGGTCGTCGTGGTGGGCGAGCCATTCGGTGAGGACGCCGCCCTGGTGCGCGGCCACCTCGACCGGCCCCTGGCGGGTGCCGACGTGCCCGATGACCTGGCCGACGCGGATCGTCTCGCCCTCGGTCAGGTCATCGGCCGGGGCGAAGGTGCCGGCGGACGGTGCCACCACCACGCGGAACTGCATGGTGGGCTCGTGGCTGGGCGCCATGCCGTGCCGGGCGATCAGGTCGCGCGCGGCCGGCAGGTCGTCCGGGGTGTTCAGGGTGACGATCTCCGGGGCGCCGTCGCCCTTCAGTTCTCGCTTGACCAGCCCGGCGAGCGTGCCGGCCGGGGGCAGCTCGATCACGCCGGTCACCCCGAGGTCGGCCAGCGTGCGCATGCACAGATCCCAGCGCACCGGGGCGGTGACCTGGCGGACCAGGCGCTGCACCATGTCCCGGCCGTGGTTCACGGCAGCGCCGTCAAGGTTCGACAGCAGGATCCGGGCCGGGTCGGCCGGGGTGATCCCGGCGGCGACGGCGGCCAGCGCGGTCTCGGCCGGGGCCATGTACGGGGTGTGGAACGCGCCGGCCACCTGGAGCCGGATGATCCGGGTCTTCGCCGGCGGATCGACGGCGAGCTTGTCCAGCCCGTCCAGCGCACCGGCGGCGACGATCTGCCCGGCGCCGTTGCGGTTGGCCGGGTGCAGCCCGTGTGCGGCGATCGCGGCGAGCACCTCGTCCGGGTCGCCGCCGAGGACGGCCGCCATCCCGGTCGGTTCGAGCGCGCACGCGGCAGCCATCTCCCGGCCGCGCACGCCGGCGAGGGTGATCGCGGCCTCGGCCGGCAGCACCCCGGCCAGCGCGGCGGCGCCCAGCTCGCCGACGCTGTGCCCGGCGGTGAGCGTCACGTCGTACAGCGGGAGGTGCTCGGCGGCGAGGAGAGCCGCGGCGACCAGCAGTGGCTGGGTGCGGGCGGTGTCCTTGATCTCGTCGGCGTCGGCGGCGGTGCCGAGGTGCAGCAGGTCGACCCCGGCCAACGCTGACCACCAGCGCAGGCGCGCCTCGGTACCGGTCAGGTCGAGCCAGGGGGTCAGGAAGCCGGGTTTCTGAGAACCCTGGCCGGGACTAAGTACGGCGAGCACGCCTATGACTCTCCCGGATACGCGTGGGTAACGCTGTGCCGGCCCCGACCAAACCGCACTAGGACCTTTGGAGGGTTCCTACAAAGATCGGCGGTGGTCGTCGCCGGTTTGGGCGGATTTCCGGACGGCCGGGGTCAATGTCTGGGTCGGGACGGGCGAGGTTACCGAGACCACCGGATCCAGCCGGCCGACGGTCAGCGCCACCTGGAGGGTGAACGCGTCCCGGGGAGCCAGCGGCGAGAAGCTGGTCACGTCGGCGATCCGGCGCAGCCGGTACCGCACCGTGTTCGGATGCACGAACAACGCACGGGCGGCGCTCTCCAACGTGCCACCGGCAGCCAGGAACGCGTCCAGGGTCTCCAGCAGCTCGCCACCGGCGCGCACCAGCGTCGCGTACACGTCGTGCCGCAACCGGCGGCGGGCCTCAGCGTCGCCGGCGAGCGCCCGCTCCGGCAACAGCTCCGCGGCCAGCACGGGCCGCGGAGCGGTCGGCCACGCCGGCGCCGCCCGGAAGCCGGACAGCGCGGCCCGCGCCGACTCCGTGGCCTCGTCCAAACTGGGTACGGCCGGACCGACCACCACGGGGCCGTCGCCGAACGCGCTCAGCAGCTTGCCGGTGGCGGCCAGCGGGTCCGCCGCGCCGCCCAGCACGATCACCAGCCGGTCGCCGTGCACCCCGCCGATCACCTCCACGCCGATCCGGCGGGCCAGCCGGTAGACCACGTGCAGCACGGCGGAGACATCGCCACCGGGGGAGCGGCCCACCGCCACCGCGACCGGCGGCGCGTCCGCCCAACCCAGTGCGGCGGCCCGGCTGGCCAGCACGTCCGGCGAGTCACCGCGCAGCAGCGCGTCGACCAGCAGCGCCTGCAACCGGGCGTCCCACGCGCCGCGTGACTCGGCCGCCCGCGCGTACACCCGGGCCGCGGCGAACGCGATCTCCCGGGAGAAGCGCAGCACCGCCTCGCGCAGTTGGTGCTCCTCGCCTTCGGCGGCCAGGTGTGACACCTGCTCCTCGACCACGTCGATGGTCACCTTGATCAGCGCCACGGTCTGCTGAAGGGTGATCGAACGGGCCAGCGCCTGCGGGGCGGCGGCGAAGACCTCGTCGGAGACCTCCTGGGTGCTGTCCGCCGTGCCGCCGCCCTCGCGCAGCCACTGCACCAGCGACTGAGCGCCGGCCTGGGCCACCAACATCACCCAGGAGCGCTGGTCGGCCGGCAGGGCGCGGAACCAGGGCAGCGTCTCGTCCATGCGGGCGACGCTGGCAGTGGCCAGCGACCCCGCTGCCCGCTCGATCCGGCGCAGCGTGGCCGTCAGCTCCCCACCGCCCGGCGTACTCCCCACACCACCAGCCTGGCACGTCCTGACCTGGATCTTCACGCCGGGCTGGCTGGTCCGGGCTCAGGATGGCGGGGCAGGGGCGGGCAGGCCCAGCTCCTGGGCCAGGATCGCGGCCTGCACCCGGCTGCGCAGATCGAGCTTCGCCAGGATCCGGCTCACGTGTGTCTTGGTGGTGCTCTCCGCCATCACGAGCCGGTCGGCGATCTGCTGGTTGGACAGGCCCAGGCCGAGGCAGGCCAGCACGTCGCGTTCGCGCGGGGTGAGCGTTTCCAGCGCCGCCCGGGTGGCCGCCGACGCGCCCGGCGCGGTGGCCGCGAAGGCCGCGATCAACCGGCGGGTCACCGCGGGGGCGATGAACCCGTCACCGCGCGCCACCGTCCGCACCGCCGCGACGAGCCCCGGGGCGTCGGTGTCCTTGAGCAGGAAACCGGCCGCGCCAGCGCGCAGCGCGCCGAAGACGTACTCGTCCAGGTCGAAGGTGGTGAGCACCAGCACGTCGGCGAGCTCTTCGGCCACGATCGCCCGGGTGGCGGAGATCCCGTCCCGGAGCGGCATCTGGATGTCGAGCACCGCCACGTCGGGGCGCAGCTCCCGGCACAGCCGGACCGCCTCGTCGCCGTCGCCCGCCTCGCCGACCACCTCGACGCCCGGCGCGCCGGCCAGGATCAGCCTCAGCCCGGCCCGTACCGCCGGCTGGTCGTCGGCCAGCACCACCCGTACCGATGGCTCCGCAGCGCCGACGCCAGCCGGTTCGCGGGCCGACGCGGTCATCCGTCCTCCCGGGTGGGCAGCGCGGCCCGGACCTGCCAGCGGCCGTCGTGCGGTCCGGCGCTGAACCGGCCCGCCAGCAGCGTGGCGCGCTCCCGCATGCCGATCAGCCCGGCACCGGCGCCGGGCAGCCCGGCTCCGCCCCGGCGGACCGGGTTCTCCACCGTCAGCACCACCTCCGCCGGCCGGTACGCGATGGTCAGCTCCGCCTCGCCCGCGCCGTGCTTGAGCGCGTTGGTCAGCGACTCCTGCACGATCCGGTACGCCGCGAGATCCACCCCTACCGGCAGCGGGCCCGGCGTGCCGTCGGTGCGGACCCGCACCGCGAGGCCGGCGGCCCGGATCCGCTCGACCAGCCGGTCCGCCTCTGCGAGCCGCGCGGTGACCGCCTCCGGCAGCGCGCCGCCGTCGGCCCCCGGCGCCCGGCCGCCGCCGGAGCCCGGCTCCCGCAGCAGCTCGATCATCTGCCGCATCTCCGCCAGGCCCTGCACGCTGCTCTCCCGGATCACCCGCAACGCCGACTCGACCTGGCCGCGGTCCAGCCCCTTCACCGACAGCACGGCGGTGGCGTGGATGGCAACCGCGCTGAGGTGGTTGGCGACCAGGTCGTGCAGCTCCCGGGCCATCCGGGCCCGCTCGGCGCTGACCGCCTGCCAGCGGTCCAGCTCGACCAGGCGGGCGGTCTGCTCGGCCCGGGCCCGCTCGGCGGCGGCCTGGTCGCGGTACTGCCGCACGCTGATTCCGGTCAGCACCGGCAGCAGGCCGGCGAGCACCACCGGCACCCCGACGGCGACCCCACGCCACTGGTCGAAGATGAGCACGCCGACCACCGCGCCGACCAGACTCAGCCCGATGGTCACCCGCAGCAGCCACCGCCACAGCCGTGGCGGGCCGTACACGCAGGCGTCGTAGAGCACCTGGGTGTAGATCAGGATCGTCCCCAGCGAGCCGCCGAGCGCGGTGTCCGCGACCAGCGCCCCGGTGCCGACGGCCAGGCTGGTGCGCGGGGCGACGCGGCGCAGGCCCACGGCCACGCACATCGCCAGCAGCGGCGGCAGGTACAGCGCGGGCGGCACCTCCGGGTGCGGACGGATCTGCGGTTGCCAACCGAGGGCCCACAGCACCAGGCCGCCGGCCAGCGACGCGCCGGCCAGGGTGAGGTCCCGGCCGCGGGTGCCGGAGCCGAGCCACGGTGGCGGTCGCATGCCCCCGATCCCACCACAGCCGCCGACCGTCGGACTCCGCCCCCGGGACGACCTGGCCGGCCCCGCGCATGCGCCGAAAGGGGTACGCCCACCGCGCGCCGATCCGGCCAGAATGATCATCATGACTCCCGAACAGACCACAGCCGCACTCGCCCGAGAGATTGACAGCACCTGCCGGCTGACCGGACAGTTCGTGCTCCGCTCCGGGCGGACCGCCGACGAGTACTTCGACAAGTACCGGTTCGAGGCGGATCCCCGCCTGCTGGACCGGGTGGCTGCCCACCTCGCGCCC
The DNA here is from genome assembly GCF_045207365.1 of Micromonospora sp. NBC_00858. Classification (NCBI taxonomy): domain Bacteria; kingdom Bacillati; phylum Actinomycetota; class Actinomycetes; order Micromonosporales; family Micromonosporaceae; genus Micromonospora; species Micromonospora sp. NBC_00858. The sequence continues at coordinate 244,587 of NZ_CP108828.1, forward strand.
CTGGTCCCGACCGGCACCGAGGTGCTGGCTGGACTGGAGCTGGGCGGGATCCCGGTGGTGACCGCGCTCGGCCGGCACACCGGGCTGCCCTGCGCCTTCGTCCGGAAGACCGCCAAGCCGTACGGCACGGCCCGGCTGGCCGAGGGGGCGGAGCTGGCCGGCCGACGGGTGCTGGTGGTCGAGGACGTGGTCACCTCCGGTGGGCAGGTGGTCAGCTCCACCGGGCAGCTGCGCGAGCTGGGCGCCCGGGTCGATCACGCGCTCTGCGTGATCGACCGCGCGGAGGGTGGCGCTGCCCTGCTGGCCGAGCACGGCGTGGCGCTGCGGGCACTGTTCACCCGCGCCGACCTGGAGGCCCACCGGACCCGTTGACCCGCTCCGGCGGTGCCGCCCGCACCGACCGTCAACGGCTGCGGGTCCATCGAAGGACGGACCCGGATCTCCTCTTCCACGTCGAGGATCGGACCCCGCCGAGCGGCGACGCTGGGTGACGGAACGGGGAGGTCGACGTGTTGGTCGCGGTGATCATCGGATGTGAGATCGGGTTCTGGGTGGTGCTCGCCGCCGGGCTGGTGGCCCGCTACCCGCTGCGCAGGCCACGGCTGGGCGCGGCGCTGCTGGTCTGCGTACCCCTGGTGGACCTGGCGTTGCTCGCCGCGACGGTGATCGACCTGCGCCGCGGCGCGACCGCCGGCTTCAGTCATGGTCTTGCCGCCGCCTACCTGGGCTTCTCGGTGGCCTTCGGCCACTCGATGGTGCGTTGGGCGGACCAACGCTTCGCCCACCGGTTCGCCGGCGGTCCGCCACCGGTCCGGCCGCCCCGCCACGGCTGGGCGCGGACCCGTTACGAGTGGCGTGAGTGGGCCAAGGCGCTGCTCGGCTGGGCCATCGCCTGCGGTCTGCTCGGCGCCGCGATCCTCTGGGTGAACGACGCGGAAAGGACCCGCGAACTGGTGGGCTGGATTCAGAGGCTCACCGTCGCCATCGTGATCTGGCTGGTCGCCTTCCCGGTCTGGGAGACCCTGTTCCCGCGCCGCCCGAAGCGCTGACCCCGGGGTACGCCGTGCACGACCCGTCGGTCCCGGCCAGTACGGTGTCAGGGCACGTCGGGGGAGCACCCGGGGGTGAGTGCGAGCGTGAGGAGACCGGGGATGGCGCATGGGGAGGCCGATCACGGCTGCGCCCAGGGCGAGCCCTGCCGGCCGGGGCACGACCCGCAGTCGGCTGCCAAGCACCGTCGACCGGTCGGCGGCGTGCCGCCCCATCCGGCGGAGCCGCTCGCCGCTCGGCCCGACGAGGAGATCTCGCTCCCGCGCCAGCGGTCCGGCGAGCCGGCGGCCCTCGGCGAGCCGGAGCCCGACATCGCCGCTGGTTGCCTCAGCGACCTGCCCGGCTGGGCGGGCGCGCACCGGCACGGCCCGGTCCGGCCACGGCAGCGGGCCACCCGCCGGGAGCGCCCGCCGCGCCGTTGGTGCTGACCACCCGGCCGTGCGGCGGCGGCCAGCCGTGACACGGTCCCGCTGGGGCGGGCCCGCGGACGCGCGCCGCCTTGTCGAGGCGGGCCACGCCGGAGCAAGCTGACGCTGGAGGTCCGGACCGGCAGTGCGCGGGCCCGGCGGTGGGTCAGCGGGTGCGGCGGCGGATCAGCAGCGCGATCCCGGCGAGGCCGACCGTGATGGTCAACATCACCGCGACGTTGAGCAGCAGCAGTCGCTGCAACTCGCCGAGCGCCTCGTCGAGGTCCTTGGCCGGGTCGAGAGTGTCCTCCGGGAGCACCCGCTCGCCGCCACCGACGCCGCCGCTGACCGTGTCGAACTGCCGCTCCAGAGGCACCCCGGCGGTGCGCAGCGTCTCGGACATGCTGAGCCGGCCGAGGAACCAACCGGCGCTGGTCTTGCGCCCGTCCGGCTGCTTCGCCGGCCGGTGGATGCGCGGGCCGCCGACGGCCTTGGGGTAGAGGTCGTAGGTCTGCTTCGGCGTCTCCCCGACGAGCACCACGACGGTGTACTTCGGACCGAGGTTGGCCGCCTTCGGCCCGGTCGGCTGGCCGGTGCGACCGAGGAAGTTGACCTGGTCGATGACCGCCACCACGTGCGTGGGCTGCGTGTCCGCGCGCAGCCGCAGCGGCTCGGACAGCCCCACGCCGGTGATGTCCACCCCGGCCGGTGCCGGCTTCGGTGCCGCCGTTGCCGGGCCGGCGGTGCCGAGCGACAGGAGTGCCGCCGTCAGCGTGCCGGTCAGCACGGCGGCCCAGCGCCTCATCTGTCGGACCATCCCGCCTCCTCGCCCCGTTCGATGGATGGCTTCGCCGTGACGTCCGGATCGATTGGTCGGTGGCGGGACCGACCGGGCGGTCGGAGCCACTCTCACAGAGTCGCAGAACGTCGATGATTTACAGCTTGTGGAACAGTAATTGGAACTATCTGCGATCTCTGCTCGACTAATGAGGAGCTGTTTGATCAGCGGGCGGATCGTACCCTTACGGAGGGGTTCATGGGGGGCAGGGTTACACGTTTGGCGCGGATCGTGCCAGTGGTGCTCGGCGTGGCGTTCGGTGTGTCGTTGCTGGTTCCGGCGACGCCGGCGGCTGCGCACAACTCACTGACGGGCAGCGACCCGCGCGACGGTGCCCGGGTGGCGACCGCGCCCACCCGGATCGAGCTCCGTTTCCTGGCCAAGCCGGCCCCGGCCACGACGAAGATCACAGTAACCGGACCGGACAATGTGGTCGCTGGCGGCCCGCCGGTCTTCGACGGCAGCCGGGTGCGTGTGCCGTTCCGGCCCGGTGCCGCAGGGCTCTACATCGTCGGTTACCAGGTCGCCTCCGGTGACGGGCATCCGGTGAAGGGCGAGGTGCGGTTCACCCTCACCACCGGCACGGCCGCCGACCCGTCCGCGCCCGCCGGTGGCATCGCACCGACCGCCGCGGCGGCGGGTCCGACCGCAGAGGTGGCGCCGTCGGGGACGCCCGCCGCCACCGCGACCGTCGGCGCGACTCCGGCGGGCACCCCGGTGCCGACCGCCCAGGAGAGCAGCCAGTTGCGCGGCTGGCTGTGGACGGTCGCGGCGGCTCTGCTGGTGGGCGCGTTCGTCGTCGGGTTGCAGCGGCGGTACCGAGCCCGGCGCCGCTGACCGACGGCGAACACCACGCGCGGCTGGCCGGCCGGGCACCAGCCTGGCTGGCGGCCGACGGTCAGACCAGGCGGAGCCGGGCGGCGCGCATCCGGGTCAGGGCGCGCTCGCGACCGAGCACCTCCAGCGACTCGAACAGCGGCAGGCCCACGGTGCGACCGGTGACCGCGACCCGGACCGGCGCCTGCGTCTTGCCGAGCTTGAGGCCGCGCTCGGCGCCGACCGCCTCCAGCGTCGACTTCAGCGACTCGGCGTCCCAGGACTCCAGCGCGTCGAACGCCGCGATGGCGGCGTCCAGCAGTTCGGCCGAGCCGTCCTTCATGGTCTTGGCCCAGGCGGCCTCGTCGATCAACGGTGACGCCAGGAACAGGAAGTCGACGTTCGGCACGATCTCGCTGAGCACCGTGATCCGGGTCTGGGCCAGCGGCGCCACGGCAGCGAACGCCTCGGCGTCGAACTCCTCGGGCTGCCACGGCGGCGGCGCGATGGTCCCGGTGCCGGTCAGCCACGGCTGGCAGGCGTCGATGAACTCGGCCACCGGCAGCGCACGGATGTAGTCGCCGTTGAACGCGCGCAGCTTCTTCTCGTCGAAGAACGCCGAGGAGGCGTTGACGTCCTCCAGCCGGAACTCGTCCTCGATCACCGACCAGGGGACGATCTCCCGGTCCCCGGAGGGCGCCCAGCCGAGCAGCATCAGGTAGTTGCGCATCGCGTCGGCGAGGTAGCCCTCGTCCCGGTACGCCTCCAGGGCGACCTTGTCGCGGCGCTTGGAGAGCTTCTGCCGCTTCTCGTTGACCACCACCGGCACGTGTGCCCAGATCGGCGGCTTGACCCCGAGGGCGTCCCAGAGCAGCTGCTGCTTGGGAGCGTTGGGCAGGTGCTCCTCGGCCCGGATCACGTGGGTGATCCCCATGGTCATGTCGTCGACGACGTTGGCCAGCAGGAAGACCGGCGAACCGTCGCCCCGGGCGATGACGAAGTCCTCGATCAGGCGGTTCTCGAAGGTGGGCTCGCCGCGGATCAGGTCGACCACCACGGTCGCGCCCTCGTCGGGCGTACGGAAGCGCAGCGCCCGCCCCTCACCCGGGCCGAGGCCGAGGTCGCGGTGGTAGCCGTCGTAGCCCTGGTACTGCGAGCCGGTGCGGGCCTGCACATCCTCGCGGGTGCAGTCGCAGTAGTACGCGCGGCCCGAGTCGTAGAGCCGGGCGGCGGCGGCCCGGTGCTCGCCAGCGTTCTGCGACTGGAAGTACGGCCCCTCGTAGCTGCCGCGGGAGATGCCGATCCAGTCCAGCGCGGAGAGGATGCCCTCGGTCCATTCGGGCTTGTTGCGGGCCGCGTCGGTGTCCTCGACGCGCAGCACGAACACCCCGCCCTGCTGCTTGGCGTAGATCCAGTTCTGCAGCGCCGAGCGGGCGCCGCCGACATGGAACATACCGGTCGGGGAGGGGGCGAAGCGCACACGTACCGTCACGTGCCCCAGCCTACGGCGGTCGGCGACCGCTTTTCGCCACGGCCCCCTCTCACGGGACTGAGCGGATCTTGACGACCAGGGCGCTGCCGACCAGGGTGACCGCGGCGGTGACCGCGTAGAGCGTCGGATAGCCGCCCAGGTGGACCACGAGCGGGGCGGAGAGCGCCGGGCCGAGCACCTGCGGCGCCGAGTTGGCAATGTTGATCACGCCGAGGTCCTTGGCCCGGTCGGTGGCCCGGGGCAGCACCTGGGTGATCAGCGCGGCGTCCACCGCGAGGTAGACGCCGTACCCGGCGCCGAGCAGCAGCGCCGCGACGATCGCCATCGGCCAGACCGGCGCGACCGCGAGCAGCAGCGCCGCCACCGCCATGATCAGCCCGGACACGATCACGTAGATCTTGCGCCGCCCGGAGCGGTCCGACAGCCGGCCGGCGACCACCGCGGTCAGCATCATGCCGAGCGTGTAGAGCAGGATCAGCACGAGCAGGCCACCCTCGGGGTCGGGGTGGCGCACCCCGTCGGTGAGGAAGTACAGCAGGTAGAGGGTGCCGAGCGCGTTGCCGAGCTGGACCAGGAACCGGGTTATCCAGGCCCAGGCGAAGTCCGGGTGCCGGCGCGGGTTGATCCACATCGAGGTCAGCAGCGCCCGCACCCGCAGCGCCGGCCGGTGCGCGCGGGGCAGCGGGTCGTCGGTGGTGAACAGCGCGAACGGCAGCGACAGCAGCAGGATGGCCACCGCGATGGCCAGGTAGCCGGCGGCGTTGCCGGTGACGACGGCGGTGACCAGCACCGCGCCGAGCACCAGCCCGAGCGCCTGCGGGATGCCCACCCAGCCGGAGACCCCGCCGCGCTGCACCACCGGCACCCGGTCCGGGATGGCCGCGGTGAGGCTGGCCAGCATCGCGTTGAAGCAGACCTGTGCGGCGACCCAGGCGAGGGCGACACCCAGGATGGTCCGCTGCTGGGCCAGCAGCATCAGGGCCGCCGCGCCGACCAGTGCGCCGCCGGCGGTCCAGACGTGCCGGCGGCCGAACTCCCGGCCGGCCACCCGCAGGCAGGTCCGGTCGGAGAGCGCGCCCGCGAGGGGGTTGGCCAGCACCGCGGCCAGCGCGCCCAGGCCGGTGACCACCGCCAGCATGGTCTCCTTGTCGCCCGGCGCGATCTGCTCGACCTGCTGCGGCAACAGCACCTGGATCGGCGTGAAGAACGCCATCCACACCCCGAGGTTGGCCGCGAAGATCAACCCGATCCAGCCGCGCCGCACCGGCACGGTCGGCTCGGCGAGCGCGGCCGGCAGCGACGCCGGGGTCGGGTCGAGGGTGGTCACCGGGCCGACCCCGGCCGGCTGGCCGCGATCACGTCCCGCAGCCAGGTGTACGAGGACTTCGGCGTGCGGGTCTGAGTGGCGTAGTCGACGTGCACCAGACCGAAGCGCTTGGTGAACCCCTCGGCCCACTCCCAGTTGTCCAGCAGCGACCAGACGAAGTACCCGCGTACGTCCACCCCGTCGTCGATGGCGGCCCGCACCGCCCGCAGGTGCCCGTCGAGGTACGCGATCCGGTCCGGATCCGGCACCCGCCCGTCCGGGTCCGGGGTGTCGTCGTACGCGCAGCCGCTCTCGGTGATCTCGATGGGCGGCAGCGCGTCGCCGTACGTGTCGCGCAGCCAGCCGAGCAGGTCGTGCAGCCCGTCGGGGACCACCGGCCAGTCGAAGGCGGTGCGCGGGTAACCCTCCAGCGGGACCAGCTCGAACGGCAGTGGCGAGCCCTCCTCGGCGGCCCGTACACCGGTTGGGTTGTAGTAGTTGACCCCGAGCGCGTCGATCGGCGCGGCGATCGTGTCCAGGTCGCCGGGGTGGATCACGCTGGCGTCGAAGCCGGGCAGCTCCGGGTAGCCGCGGCCGAGCAGCGGGTCGGTGAAGAGCCGGTTGTGCAGCGCCTGGTACGCCTCCCCGGCGGCCCGGTCGGCGTCGCTGTCACCGAGCACCCGCACCGGGGAGTAGTTGTTGGCGATCGCCACCGGGCTGGCGGTGCGGGTCCGCAGTGCGGCGACCGCGAGCCCGTGGCCGAGCAGTTGGTGGTGGGCGACCGGGAAGGCGTCGAAGAGCAACATCCGGCCGGGGGCGTGCACACCCAGGCCGTAGCCGAAGCTCATGTGGACGAACGGCTCGTTCAGGGTGATCCAGAGCCGGACCCGGTCGCCGAGCCGGGCGGCGGTCTTCTCGGCGTACTCGGCGAACCGGGCGGCGGTGTCGCGGTGCAGCCAGCCACCGGCGTCCTCGAGCGGTTGGGGCAGGTCCCAGTGGTAGAGGGTGGCCACCGGGTCGATGCCGGCGGCCAGCAGGTCGTCCACCAGCCGGTCGTAGAAGTCCAGGCCGGCCGCGTTGGCCGCGCCGGAGCCGGTGGGCTGTACCCGGGGCCAGGCGATGGAGAACCGGTATCCCGAGACGCCCAACCCGGCCAGCAGCGCGACGTCCTCGGTGTGCCGGTGGTAGTGGTCGCAGGCGACCTCGCCGGTGCTGCCGTCGCTGATCCGGCCCGGGGAGTGCGCGAACGTGTCCCAGATGGACGGCCCGCGTCCGTCGGCTGTGGTGGCCCCCTCGATCTGGTGGGCGGACGTGCTGACGCCCCAGCGGAAGCCGGCGGGGAACTCGGGCATCGGTGCGGTCGACATGCGCCCTCCCGGTCAACGTGAAATGTGCTCGGGACTCTAGGGCGCTCCGAATGAATGCGCCATAGGCCGGGATGGCGAGATGCGCAATGGTTGATCGGCGTGTCTTTTTCCAAACCCGTCCAGGTACGTCCAATTTTGCGCATAGAGTGCCGATATCGTGGGATGTCCTCACTGGAGGAAGACGGAAATGATCCTCGTGGAACGAAGTGCGCACGTGGCGGCGCCGATTGAAGTGGTCTGGGACGTCGTACAGCGGGCCGAGCAGTTGCCGGCCTGGCTGGCGGGGGTCCGCGCGGCCGAAGTGCTCTCGGGAGAGGGCTTCGGCCGGCGGCAGTTGGTCCAGGCGGGGCGCGGCTCGGCGCATGAGGCCGAGGTGATCGCCTACCAGGAGCCGACCTTGATCGGTTGGCGGGAACGGGCCAAGGGCGCCGGTGCCCGTGCGGAGGCTCGCACCGAGATCTACGTCCAGCTCACTCCCGATGAGGAGGAGGAGGGCGGGACCATCGTGCGGCTCATCGTGGTCCGCTGGCCGGCCGGTCCGGTCAAGGCGGCCCTGCTGCGCCTCGGGCTGCGTCGGGTCGGCGCCGACCTCGAGGACTCGCTCGCCCGGCTGACCGACCTGGCCGCCGTCGGCTGACCGCCGAACCCCGGCGTCACCCGCCCCGGCGGTGGCCCCGGGTCCCCGCCAGGGACCCCGGACCGCCGCCGCCCCATCTCACCCGCCGTCCGCCCGGTCGATCGGGGAGCACGGGGCGAGGGTGCGGGTGCACCAAAAAGGGCCCGGCGCGGGTGCGCCGGGCCCTTCCTGGGTGGTGCTGGGTCAGCTGTCGCCGCCGGTCTCGCCGACCGGGGCGGCGTTGACGTCGTCGATCGCGTACTTCTTCGCGGCCTCGGCCGGCACGGTGGCCGCCACCGCGCCGCTGCGGGCCAACTGCCGCAGCGTGGCAACCACGATCGACTCGGCGTCGACGTGGAAGTGCCGGCGCAGCGCGTGCCGGGTGTCCGACATGCCGAAGCCGTCGGTGCCGAGCGACGTGTAGTCACCGGGTACCCAGCGGGCGACCAGGTCCGGCACCGCCCGCATCCAGTCGCTGACCGCGACCTTCGGCCCGTCCGCGTCGGCGAGCTTCTGCTGGATGTACGGCACCTTCGCCTCGGCGCCCGGGTTGAGCAGGTTGAACTCCTCGGCCGCCACCGCGTCGCGGCGCAGCTCGGTCCAGGAGGTCACCGACCAGACGTCGGCCGCCACCCCCCAGTCCTGGGCGAGCAACTGCTGGGCCTTGAGCGCCCACTGCATGCCGGTGCCGGAGGCGAGGACGTTGGCCTTCGGGCCGTCGACCTGCGGTGCCGGCGAGTAGCGGTAGATGCCCTTGAGCAGGCCCTCCACGTCCACGTCGGCCGGCTCGGCCGGCTGCAGGGTCGGCTCGTTGTAGACCGTCAGGTAGTAGAAGACGTTCTCCTGCGCATCCCCGTACATCCGGTGCAGGCCGTTCTCCATGATGTGCGCGATCTCGAAGGAGAACGCCGGGTCGTACGCGACCACCGCCGGGTTGGTGGCGGCGATCAGCAGCGAGTGCCCGTCCTCGTGCTGCAGGCCCTCACCGTTGAGCGTGGTCCGCCCCGCGGTGGCACCGAGCAGGAAGCCCCGGGCCATCTGGTCAGCCGCGGCCCACAGCCCGTCGGCGGTCCGCTGGAACCCGAACATCGAGTAGAAGATGTACATCGGGATCATCGGCTCGTCGTGGGTGGCGTACGCCGAACCGGCCGCGGTGAACGAGGCGACCGAACCGGCCTCGTTGATCCCCTCGTGCAGGATCTGCCCGGTGGTCGACTCCTTGTACGACAGGAACAGCTCCCGGTCGACCGAGGTGTAGCGCTGGCCGTGCGGCGAGTAGATCTTCGCGGTGGGGAAGATCGAGTCGAGCCCGAAGGTGCGGGCCTCGTCCGGGATGATCGGCACCCAGCGCTTGCCGAACTCCTTGTCCTTCATCACGTCCTTGAGCAGACGGACGAAGGCTTGCGTGGTGGCCACCTTCTGCTTGCCCGAGCCACGCTTGACGTCGGCGAACCGCTCGGGACCGGGGATGGCCAGCCGCTTGGTGCTGGTCCGCCGGGACGGCAGGTAACCGCCGAGCTGCTCGCGCCGCTCCTTGAGGTACTGGATCTCCTCGGACTTCTCGCCCGGGTTGTAGTACGGCGGCAGGTAGGGGTTCTCCTCCAGCGCCGAGTCCGGGATGTCCAGGTAGAGCCGGTCGCGGAAGGTCTTCAAATCCTCCAGCGTCAGCTTCTTCATCTGGTGGGTCGCGTTGCGGCCCTCGAAGTGCGAGCCGAGCGTCCAGCCCTTGATCGTCTTCGCCAGGATGACGGTCGGCTGACCGGTGTGCTCGGTGGCCGCCTTGTAGGCCGCGTAGAGCTTCCGGTAGTCGTGCCCACCCCGCTTGAGGTTCCAGATCTCGTCGTCGCTGAGCGGGTCGACCATCTTGCGGGTACGCGCGTCACGGCCGAAGAAGTGCTCCCGCACGTACGCGCCGGACTCCGCCTTGTAGGTCTGGTAGTCGCCGTCGGTCGTGGTGTTCATGAGGTTGACCAGGGCGCCGTCGGTGTCCGCGGCGAGCAGCGGGTCCCACTCGCGGCCCCAGACCACCTTGATCACGTTCCAGCCGGCACCCCGGAAGAACGACTCCAGCTCCTGCATCACCTTGCCGTTGCCACGGACCGGGCCGTCCAACCGCTGAAGGTTGCAGTTGATCACAAAGGTGAGGTTGTCCAGCTCCTCGCGGGCAGCCAGGCCGATGGCGCCCAGCGTCTCGGGCTCGTCCATCTCACCGTCGCCGAGGAACGCCCACACGTGCTGCTGCGAGGTGTCCTTGATGCCCCGGTGCTGCAGGTACCGGTTGAACCGGGCCTGGTAGATCGCGTTGAGCCCGCCGAGGCCCATCGAGACGGTGGGGAACTCCCAGAAGTCCGGCATCAGCCGCGGGTGCGGGTACGAGGGCAGCCCACCACCGGGGTGCGACAGCTCCTGGCGGAACCCGTCGAGCTGGTGCTCGCTGAGCCGGCCCTCCAGGAACGCCCGCGCGTACATGCCGGGGGAGGCGTGGCCCTGGTAGAAGATGTGGTCGCCGCCGCCCGGGTGGTTCTTGCCCCGGAAGAAGTGGTTGAAGCCCACCTCGTAGAGCGACGCGGAGCTGGCGAAGGTGGAGATGTGCCCGCCGACGCCGATCTCCGGGCGCTGCGCCCGGTGCACCAGCATGGCGGCGTTCCACCGGACGTAGGCCCGGATCCGCCGCTCGACGTGCTCGTCGCCCGGGAACCACGGCTCGCGTTCCGGCGGGATGGTGTTGATGTAGTCGGTCGTGGTCAGGGGCGGAACCCCGACCTGGCGCTCACGGGCCCGCTCCAGCAGGCGCAGCATGACGTAGCGGGCGCGTTTGGCGCCGCCCTCGTCGATGACACCGTCAAGCGACTCGACCCATTCGCTGGTCTCTTCAGGGTCGATGTCCGGAAGCTGGCTCGGTAGGCCGTCGCTGATCACCGGGCGCTTGCGTTCCGTAGCCACAGGCGTTCCCTCGGTTGTGTGTGGGATAGGTCTCTAGCGCCATCCTGCCCCCTGGTGGCACCCCTCGTCACGTCTAGGTGCCCCGGACGCGACGCTGAACACAGGTACCCGTCGGTAACTTAGCGCTACGACCGCCGTTCACCTCTCGTTCGGCCCCCTTGTCGCGCGCCGGGCTTGCTCGGTGGTGGCGGCTCCTGAATCCGCACTGCGGCAGAATGCGACGTATGCGCAGTGACGTGATCACCGTCCAGACCGGGTCCCGGCCGGCCGTCCGGGACATCACCGCCGAGGCCCAGGGGTTCGTCTCCAACGAGGGCGACGGCCTGCTGCACGTCTTCGTGCCGCACGCCACCGCCGGCCTGGCGATCATCGAGACCGGGTCGGGCTCCGACGACGATCTGCTCACCGCGCTCGACGCGCTGCTGCCCACCGACGGCCGTTGGCGGCACCGGCACGGCTCGCCCGGCCACGGCCGGGACCATGTGCTGCCGGCGTTCGTCCCGCCGTACGCCACGCTGCCGGTGCTCGGCGGGCGGCTGGCCCTGGGCACCTGGCAGTCCCTCTGCCTGGTCGACACCAACGGCGACAACCCCACCCGCCAGGTCCGCTTCTCCTTCCTCCCGGCCTGACCGGGACGGGCCCACCGCTCGCGACGTGAGCGGCGGGCCCGACCGGGGTGGGTCAGGGGCGGGTGGTCTCCCGCTCCACCGTGCGCCGGCCCTCGTCCGCCCCGGCGTCGGTGGCCATGCGGGCCGCCGACGGGACCGGGGTGTCGGCCGTCTGGTGCAGGCCGGGCACCCGGTCCTCGATCACGAACGAGGCACGGGTGTACGCGGGCGCGCCCGGTTGACTCACGTACGGCAGCACGTCGAAGTCGGCGGCGAGCTGCCCCGGGGTGATCGTGGTGCTCACGTACCCCCGCAGGTTGTTCTGGAAGCGCAGGTGCGGGTTGAACGGGAACCACGGGTGCGAGCCGGACGCCGAGTCCGCGCCGTCGCCGCCCGAGGTGATCGACGAGCAGACCAGCTCGCTGCCGACGGTGCGCGAGGTCGGGTCGGCGTAGTCCAGCTTCAGGTCGCTGGCCCAGTGCGCGTGCACGTCGCCGGTCAGCACCACCGGGTTGCGCACCCCGGCGGCCAGCCAGCCCCGGGTGATCCGATCCCGGGAGGCGACGTAGCCGTCCCACGCGTCCATGCTGGTGACGGTGAGCGGGCCGGCGTTGTTGTCCCGCTGGGCGAAGAAGACCTGCTGGCCGAGGATGTCCCAGCGGGCGTCCGAGCGGCGGAAGCCGTCCAGCAGCCACGCCTCCTGCTCCGCCCCGGTGATCGACCGGGCCGGGTCGAAGGCCGCCGGGCAGGCGTCGTACCCGTCGCCGCAGGCCTGGTCGTCGCGGTACTGCCGGGTGTCGAGCATGTGGAAGGTGGCCAGCCGCCCCCAGCGGACCCGCCGGTAGAGCTGCATGTCGATGCCGCGCGGGATCGAGGTGCGCCGCAGCGGCATGTTCTCGTAGTACGCCTGGAACGCCGCCGCCCGCCGGGCCGGGAACTCCGGGTCCGGCGCCTCCGGCACCTCGTCGGCCCAGTTGTTCTCCACCTCGTGGTCGTCGAAGACCACCACCCAGGGCGCCACCGCGTGCGCCGCCTGCAGGTCGGCGTCGGTCTTGTACTGGGCGTGCCGCTGCCGGTAGTTGGCCAGCGTCCGGGTCTCCGGCCCCTCGTGGTCACGCGGGTTGCCACCCGGGACGTTGTAGGTGTCCGGGGCGTACTCGTACTGGTAGTCGCCCAGGTGCAGGATCAGCTCCGGCTCGGTCTCGGCCAGCCGCCGGTAGGCGGTGAAGTAGCCGTGCTCGTACTGGGAGCAGGAGACGAAGCCCATCGCCAGGGCGGCCGGCATGGTCCACGGCGCCGGCGCGGTACGGGTGCGTCCGACCGGCGAGAGGTGCCGCTCGGCGCGGAACCGGTAGAAGTACTCCCGGCCGGGCAGCAGGCCGGCCAGCTCCACGTGCACGCTGTGCGCCGAGCGGGTGCGGGCGACCGCGACCCCGCGCCGCAGCACGTGCCGGAACCGCTCGTCGGCGGCCAGCTCCCAGTGCACCGGGACGTCGCGGTCCGGCATGCCGCCGAGGCCGTCCTCGGCGAGCGGCTGCGGGGCCAGTCGGGTCCACAGCACGAACCCGTCGTGGTCCGGGTCGCCGGAGGCCACGCCAAGGGTGAACGGGTAGGCCAGTGGCCGGCGGGCCGCCGCCGCGGCGGCCGCCACCGGCAGCCCGGTGACCGCGCCGGCGGCGCCGAGCGCGGCGCCGGACAGCAGGATGGTACGTCGAGACAGTGACACGAATTCCTCCCCAGGGTCCGATCTTTCGTGACTCCGGGAGCCTCGCGAGCCCCGGTGGCCGCCAGGTAAAGGCGAGGGCCCCGGCCCGTCGCCGGCAGTCGAACACCGATCACCACGATCGATCCGTACCCGGCTGCTGCCCCCGCCCGGGCCGCGTCCGGCATCGCCCGCCCGGCCGGCGTGACCGAACCTGATCGGTGAGCTGGGCGGCCGACGCGATGCGTACGATGGGCGCCGTGGCGCAGGAGGTCGTTCCCGGAGCAGGTGGGCCGGTGGACCGTGCCGGCCTCGCCGCCGATGTGGTGCGTCGGATGGCGCACGTGACCGCCGCGCTGCGGCATCGGCAGGGTTCCGCGTTCGCCGAGCTGGGGCTCACTCCGGCGGCGGCCCGGGCGCTGCACGAGCTGGACCCGGACCGCCCGTTGCCGGCCCGCGACCTCGCCGAGCGGCTGGGCTGCGACCGGTCGAACGTGACGGCGCTGGTCGACAAGCTGGAGCAGGCCGCCCTGGTCGAGCGTCGCACCGACCCGGCCGACCGGCGGCAGAAGACGTTGGTGGTGACCGTGAAAGGCCGCGACGTGCGCGCCCGGGTGATCGAGGTGATGTCCGACTCCCGACTCCTGGCCGGGCTGACCGACCAGGAGCTGGACACCCTGCGCGACCTGGTGTGGAAGGTGTCCGACGGGGGCTGTCCGGAGCCCTGCGGCCCGGAGTGAGTCGACCCGCGCCGACCGTGTCCCACTGGGCGACCAGGGCTTCCGTCGGTAATGCTGTGCGACGTGACCACCCCGCAAGATCTCGACGACCGCTTCCGGGAGACGCTGGCGGCCCTTCCCGCCGCCGAGCGGCGGCGTGACCCCGCCGACCCGGTCACCGACGACGCCCCGCTGACCGGCGCGCAACTGCTGGATCTCTTCGACGCGCAGGTCACCAGCCGGCAGCTCGACCTGGCAAGCCGCTGGCTGCGCAGCTTCGGGGAGGGCTTCTACACGATCGGCTCGGCCGGGCACGAGGGCAACGCGGCGGTCGCCGCCGCGCTGCGCCCCACCGATCCGGCGCTGCTGCACTACCGCTCCGGCGCCTTCTACTGCGTGCGCGCCGCCCAGGCCGCCGCCGAGCCGGAGCCCACCGGGGAGCCGGTGCCCGCCGCCGACTCGGCCCCCACCGCCGACCCGGAGTCACCTGCCGACTCGGAGTCACCTGCCGACCAGGAGTCACCTGCCGAGCAGGAGTCGCCCGCCGAGCCGGAGCCGTTGGGATCCGAGCCCGCAGCCGAGCCGGCCGGGGCCACGGCACTGCCCAGCGGCGGGTTCGCGGCGTACGCGGAGGCCGCCCGGGATGTGCTGCGGGGGATGGTCGCCTCCAGTCAGGAGCCGATCGCCGGTGGCCGGCACAAGGTGTTCGGCCGGGCCGACCTGGCCATCGTCCCGACCACCTCCACCATCGCCTCGCACCTGCCCCGGGCGGTCGGGATGGGACTGGCGGTGGAGCGGCTGCGCCGGCTGGACAGCGCCGGGCGGCGCACCGGTGCCGCAGTGCGGGTCGGCAGCGGCGCCACGCACGCCCCGTGGCCACCGGACGCCATCGTGGTCTGCTCGTTCGGTGACGCCTCGGTCAACCACGCCAGCGCCACCGCCGCCTTCAACACCGCCGGCTGGTACGACCACGCCGGGCTGCGCATCCCGGTGCTCTTCGTCTGCGAGGACAACGGGCTGGGCATCAGCGTCCGCTCCCCGGAAGGCTGGGTGGAGGCGACGCTGCGGTCCAAGCCGGGCATCCGCTACCTGACCGCCGACGGGGCCGACCCGGTGCAGGCGTACGCGGTGGCGGCGGAGGCCGCGGCCTGGGTGCGCCGGCACCGGCGGCCGGCCGTGCTGCACCTGCGCACCGTCCGGCTGATGGGGCACGCCGGGGCCGACGCGGAGTCGGCGTACCGCAGCCCGGGGGAACTCGCCGCGGACCTGGACCGGGACCCGGTGGCCGCCACCGCGCGGCTGCTCGTCGACACCGGCTTGGCCACGGGCGAGGAGCTGCTGGCCCGGTACGACGAGACCGGCTGGCAGGTACGCCGGCTCGCCGAGCAGGTGCTGGGCGAGCCGAAGCTGGCCTCCGCGGCCGACGTGGTGTCGGCGCTGGCGCCCCGCCGGCCGGTGCGGGTGGCACGGGCGGTGGCCGACGCGGCGGCCCGGGCCAGCGGCCCGGGCGCGGGCGCGCGGGAGGAGGCGTTCGGGGGCAAGCTGCCGGAACTGGCCGGCCCGTTGACCCTGGCGCAGAGCATCAACGCAGCGCTCGCCGACGGGATGCTCGACCACCCGCAGATGGCCATCTTCGGTGAGGACGTGGCCGCCAAGGGCGGCGTGTACGGGGTGACGAAGGGCCTGCGCGACCGGTTCGGTCCGGCCCGGGTCTTCGACACCCTGCTCGACGAGACCTCGGTGCTCGGGCTGGGGCTGGGCGCAGGGCTGGCCGGGATGCTGCCGGTGCCGGAGATCCAGTACCTGGCGTACCTGCACAACGCCGAGGACCAGCTACGTGGCGAGGCGGCCACGATGCAGTTCTTCTCGCAGGGCGCGTTCCGCAACCCCATGGTGCTGCGGGTGGCCGGGCTGGCGTACCAGGAGGGGTTCGGCGGGCACTTCCACAACGACAACTCGGTGGCCGTACTCCGGGACGTGCCCGGTCTGGTGGTCGCGGTGCCGGCGCGGCCGGACGACGCCGCGCCCATGCTGCGGACCTGCCTGGCCAGCGCGGCAGTGGACGGCAGCGTCTGCGTGTTCCTGGAGCCGATCGCGCTCTACCACACCCGCGACCTGTACGCGGAGGGTGACGGTGAGTGGTCGGCCGGCTATCCGGAGCCGGGCGCCTGGGTGGCCGGGCACGTGCCGATCGGCCGGGCGCGGGTCTACCGCATCGGGTCGGCCGACGACCTGACCATCATCACCTTCGGAAACGGGGTGCGGATGTCGCTGCGGGCCGCAGCCGTCCTCGCCGAGGAGGGGGTGGGCACCCGGGTCGTGGACCTGCGCTGGCTGGCCCCGATGCCGGTGGCCGACATCATCCGGGAGTCCTCGGCGACCGGCCGGGTGCTGGTGGTGGACGAGACACGCCGTTCCGGCGGTGTCGGCGAGGGAGTTATCGCCGCACTGGTCGACGCCGGATATGTCGGTGCCGCGCGACGTGTGGCGGGAGTTGACTCGTTTGTACCATTAGGTCCAGCAGCACGTCAGGTTCTGGTCTCCGCGGAAGCCATTACCGACGGTGCCCGTACGCTGCTGGCACGGTAAATTCCGTTCCACCCGGTGCGCCACTTGCGCGCGGACGCACAACTGTGTGGACTTTGCCTGACGGCGTCGCACCGACGCCGCGAGCAGGGACGAGATGAGGAGGCACGCGACAGTGAGCGCGACCGCTGGTCAGGCCGCCGACGGGGTACGCAGCCTGGCGGACCGGTTCGGGATCGAACCGGGGATGGTCGTCATGGAGATGGGGTACGACGATGACGTCGACCAGGATCTCCGGGACGCCCTGACCGACCGCTCTGGAGAGCTGGTCGACGAGGACACCGACGAGGTGGTCGACGCGGTTCTGGTCTGGTACCGCGACGGCGACGGTGACCTCTTCGAGCTTCTCGTCGACGCCCTCGGCCCGCTGGCCGACAACGGGGTCGTGTGGCTACTCACGCCGAAGGCAGGGCGTGAGGGGCACGTCGAGCCGAGTGAGGTCGCGGAGTCCGCGCCCACCGCAGGGCTCCAGCAGACCTCGACCGTCAACGCCGGCCGGGACTGGAGCGGCGCCCGCCTGGTGCTGCGCCGAGGGGTCAAGGGCAAGAAGTAGCCCAACCGTTGCCCTTCGCGCCCGGCGGTCCGCACCGCCGGGTGTGGCCGGCGTGCCGTCATCTCCTGACTCGATCCGAGGAGTTCGCATGCCCGTCGAGGTTGGCGCCGAGGCGCCGGACTTCGTGCTGAAGGACCAGAACAACCAGGAGGTCCGCCTCTCGGCCTTCCGGGGTAAGCGGACTGTGCTGCTGGTCTTCTACCCGCTCGCCTTCACCGGCACCTGCCAGGGCGAGCTGGGTGAGGTGCGAGACAACCTCGACGAGTACGTGAACGACGACGTCCAGGTGTTGACGGTGAGCGTCGACTCGGTCTACAGCCACAAGATCTGGGCCGACCGGGAGGGCTACCAGTTTCCGATGCTGGCCGACTTCTGGCCGCACGGCGGTGTCGCCCAGGCGTACGGGGTCTTCAACGACGTGGCCGGCGTCGCCAACCGGGGCACCTTCGTGATCGACAAGGCCGGCGTGGTCCGCTTCGCCGAGCTGAACGGCCCGGGCGAGGCCCGCGACCAGCAGGGCTGGCGCAGGGCACTCGCCGAGGCGGCGGCCTGACCACCCGGGGTACGCCGTGCGCCCGGGCCGGCGGCGAGCAGGGTAAGCTTGCCAGCCTCCGGCCCGCCGTACGGGCGTTCCGGGCGCGTAGCTCAGTGGGAGAGCACCCGCCTTACAAGCGGGGGGTCGCAGGTTCGAAACCTGCCGCGCCCACCGACCAGCAGAAATATCGGTAAGCAGGTCCAGGGCGTCATGGCACCGGGCTTGGACACCGCTTGCTCAGGCGGATACTCGGGTGATCCGTCTTGTCGTAGGACATCCCGTTCACCACACAGCCGGTCGTCAGCCGCAGCAGCCCGTGGTTGCCGACATCGTTGGTGTCGTGCGGGCCACGGACTCGATGTCGGCGAGCATGCTCTGTCGTTCGGCGGAGGAGACGAAACGGCCGCGGATCACCAGAGCGTGGATCCTCTGGGTGTTGCGGATGTCGTAAAGAGGGTTGGCGTCCAGGATGACGAGATCGGCGAGGTGACCCTGGCGGATGGTTCCCAGCGAGTGCTCCAGGCCGAGGTGACGGGCCGGCTCACGGGTCGCAGCCTGTAGCGCCTCCATCGGAGTGAACCCTGCCTCCACGAGCAGCGCCAGCTCGTCGTGCAGGGCGAAGCCTGGGTAGCCAAAAGCGATCCCGCTGGCGTCGGTGCCGGCCAGGATCCGGACGCCGGAGCGGTGCATCTCGTGGAGAACACGCAGCCGGTGCCGGAACAGTACGCGGTACTGAGCGGTCTCCTGCGGAGTGCGCCCGTTCTGGAACGTCTCTTCCAGTTGGAGTTTCCAGACGTCCAGCGTTCCGGGCGGTAGATACCTCAGCCGTTCGTGGTCGGGGACGATGTCATCGGGCAGGTCCGTCACCCGGTGCATGATCATGGTTGGTGTCACCGCGACCCGTTCGCTCTTCAGCCGGGCGTAGACCTTGGCGCCCCGGCGCGGGTCGTATGTGTTGGCCGCGAGCCATTCCGCTGCACGGATTCCTCGGAACCACTCGCGGTGACCGTGGCCGTCGCCGGTGAGCGTGATGGCGGCGAGCAGCCGCCGTACCTCCGTTTCCTCGTGCGATGCTCCGAGCAGCGCCGGGAAGAAGTGCTCGAAGCCGCGTTGCCCAGCCCGGGCAGCCTCGGTGATCGGGACGAGGTCCGGCGCGTGGCCGACGACCGGGATCAGTTGCCGCCGAGCCTCGTTGGCGATGGCGTGGAAACTCTGGCGGTCGAGCCGACTGTAGATCTTGACGAAGTCGGCGTCGTCGAGCTTGGCGCGGCGCACCGCGTTACGCGCTTCTCGCTCGTTGGTGATTTCGGCGTAGCTGCCGCCGTCGTTGCCGGACCAGATCGACGGTTTGCCGTCGAGGACCTGGCTGCCGATGATCCATCGCGGCCCGATCAGCTCGCCCGTCTCGATCCGGTCCCGCCACTGTCGGATCCAAGGGAGGTCCATCATCTCGCGGACGGTGGTGACTCCGGTGGCGGCGTACAACTGGGGAAGGATTCCCTCCGGGAAGAGGGAGTGGACGTGCATGTCCCACAGCCCGGGGATGACGAACTTTCCCTCCAGGTCCACGACCCGCGCACCGGTGGGCGCGGGAATCTCGGCGCTTCTGTCCAGTTTGGTGATCCGTCCACTCTGGACGAGTACGCTCATGTCCGGCTGGGCGGGGGCACCGGTGGCGTCAATGACGGTGACATGGGTCAGCGCGACCGGGGGGTCGCCGCCAACCGATCTGGACCGAGCGGCGGTCGGGGCCGACGGGCTCAGCCCGAGGGCGCCGGCCGTGGCACCGATTCCCGCTGTGAGCACGCCACGCCGGGTGATTGGGTGCCGAAGAATTCGCTTTTCTGCCATCTGGACCGTCTTTCCCTAGGGTCGTTGCCGCCAGCGGCTCGCGTTCACGGCCGTGTTTCAGGGGCCTCGGGTCAACAACTGTGTCTGCAAGACACTGTAACTGTGGGACACAGTATTTGCCCACGCCGCAACCGGTTGCTCGGCGCCGCGCCGCCTCGCGTGCGGGTACGCGGCGATTGCGGAGCCGGAATTGCCCTGTTAGGCCGCATATCAGTGTACGGTGGAAACAGTTACGTGGGCCGGTAAGAGGAGTGTCGATGGCGGCCGGGATGACGGCGATCGAGTTGCTGTGGGGACAGCGGGCAGCGCCGAAGCGCGGACCCCAACCGACGCTGAGCGTGGCAAGGATCGCCGCTGTCGGGGTCGGGATCGCCGACGCCGAAGGACTCGCGGCCGTGACGATGCATCGGGTTGCCGAACAGTTGGGCGTCACGAAGATGGCCCTGTACCGGTATGTGCCCGGCAAGGTGGAACTCGTCGCGTTGATGATTGATCTCGGGCTCGGCGAACCACCGCGACTGGAGAGGGTCCCCGGTGGCTGGCGGCCGAAGCTCGATCTCTGGGCCCGGCGGATGTTCGACCAGTTCCGGGCGCACCCGTGGGCGCTGGAAGTCACCGTCGGAGGGCGTGCTGTCGGGCCCAATGAACTCGGCTGGCTGGAACAGGCCACCGCCGCGTTGACGGGGATTGGGCTGGCCGGGTCCGAGATTCTCGACGTGGCGATGACCCTCGTGGGTCACGTGCGGATGGTCGTGCAGCAGGTCGCGGCGATGGGTACCGACACCCCGGAGCAGGCGGCACACGAAGCGATGGATGCAGTGCTGGCTGGCCGTGAGGATCAGTTTCCCGCGCTGGTCGCGGCGCTGGCCAACCCCGCAGGCAAGGACCAGGCACTCGACTTCGGCCTGCGCTGCATCCTCGACGGCGTCCAACTGCTGATCGATCAGTCCCGACCAGTCGGCCGCGTTCCGTCACAGTAGCCGTCTCGTTCACCCGTGTTCCGAAGGCTCGGCGAGCGGTGTCTGTGCGCCAGACCACTGGTAACGGACGTCGGCAGCCGTGGCCGGACGACGCGTCACGGGACTTACATGCGAGGGTCGCAGGTTCGAAACCTGCAGCGCCCACCCAGCATCACAAGCACCGGCGCCGGCCCGAGGATCAGCGATTCGTTCGGGAGTCGGTGGACGGGCTCACCGGCGAGGGCCCGTCCTGGCTGGAAACGGCTACTTGTTCACGAGGTTCCGCAGTGCCGCGATCGCCGCCCGATCGCTGACCTCGGCGTAGATCTTCTTGTCGGCGCCGACCATGACGACGTACGGGCACTTCTGGTCATCGCCGTTCATGGCCTTGTCCAGCAGCTTGCGGCCCGTCGCGGCCTCATACACCCGAAGACGCCAGCCGGTCCGCACCAGCGGCAGCGTCTGCGGTTTCGGGTCGTCGAACTTGCAGTTGCGGATCGTCGAGCCGGTGCTGACCCGGTCGAGGCAGGCCACCATCTGCACCTTCCTGGGGTCCTCCGACGCCCACGTCTGCTCGACCTTCTTCGACAGGCCCAGGTCGTAGTAGTAGCCGTCGTCCTTGTAGCGAAGGCCCGGGGTGTCCGAGAGGAGCAAGACGACCGGGTGCGGAGCCTTGCCGGCGCGCTTCGGCAGCTCCGGGTAGTAGATGTCCTCGTCGCACACCCGGTTCAGGTCCTCGATTTTCTCCGCCGGGTACGCGCTGGCCTGCGGCCCCTGCGCCACTGGCTCCTCGCTCTGGTCGGGCTGACCGCTCGCCGTGGGGCTGCCGCCGGTCGTGGGCAGCAGGGGCGCCCGGGACGCCGGGCTGGCGACCGGGGTCTCCCCGTCGCGGAGCAGGAAAATGCCGCCGACCAGCCCGACGCAGGCCATCAGCACCAGCACCACAACACCCGCGACCGCGGCGACGATGATGCCGGTCTGGTTGGGCTGGGCCGGCGGCGGTGGTGTGGGGACCCAGGTGGTGGTGGCCGGCGCGAAGTCAGGAGCCGTACCCGTACCCGTCTCCGGTGCCTGCTCGTCCTGGGGGCTGGATGCCGATCCCGCAGCCGGATCCGGAACCGGAGTCTGGTTTGTATCAGGTTCAGGCCCGGTGTCGGCCATGCGGATGTCCTCTATTCGATCAAGGGGAAGCGCGACTGTACCAAGCCGTTGCGGTGAACGTGACCCCGTGACCTGGGGATCCGCAGGGCCTCATCGCACCCACAGGCGGGCACCGAAGGATGTCATCCGGTGTGCACGGTCGCCAGCTCCGCTCCCGTCGGTAACTCCCGCTGAGGCGCCCGATCCTGGTAACGCCATGATGGGCGGGTGCAGGACACCGTCGCCGTCGCGCTGATCACCGCACTGTCCACGTTGGCCGCCGCAGCCCTGACCGGGTTGGTCGGCTCGTTCAGCACCCGTCGGCAACTGGCTCACCAGCTCACCGTCGCCCGCCAGGAGAACGCCGAGCGGCGGGCGACGCACCGGGACGAGCTGCGGCGGGACGCGTACGTCGGGTTCCTGAGCGCCTGCGACCAGGCGTACCGGCGGTTGGACCGGCGGTGGGTCGAGGCCGGCGGGGACGAGCCGGCGCCCGGCTACGACGAGGCGTACGCGGCGATGCGCGCCGTGGACGAGGCGTACAACCTGGTGTTGCTGGAAGGCCCGGCGGAGGTCGCGTCGGCGGCCCGGTCGGTGCTGACCAGCGTCAGCGGCGAGTACGCCGACCAGCGCCGGCTCGGTGGCGAGCCGGGCGACGCGACGGTGCCGCTGCGCGAGCGGCACCGGGAGCGCTGGCTCGCCGCGATCGAGGTACGGACGAATCGTCGGATTTCGTTCGTCGATGTCGTACGCCCGGTGTTGGATCGGGACGGGTGACGCCGACGAACGGGGGTGCCGGGTGAGCTACGCCGAGGTCAACGGGCTGCGACTCTGGTACGAGTCGCACGGCGACGGCCAGCCGTTGGTGCTGCTGCACGGCGGCTACGGGTCGGTGGAGATGCTCGCCCCGATCGTGCCGGCGCTGAGCCAGCGGAGGCGGGTCGTGGCGGTCGACCTCCAGGGCCACGGGCGCACCGCCGACATCGACCGCCCGCTGCGCTACGAGTCGATGGCCGACGACATCGCCGCGCTGCTCGAGCACCTCGACCTGTCCTCGGCCGACGTGCTGGGCTACTCGCTGGGCGGCGGTGTCGCGCTGCGTACCGCCATCCAGCATCCGGCGCTGGTGCGTCGGCTGGTGCTGGTCTCCACGCCGTGCAAGCGGGCCGGCTGGTACCCGGAGGTGCTGGCGGCCATGGCCACCCAGGACGAGCGGGTCGGCGAGCAGATGCGTGGCACGCCGCCGCACCAGCTCTACGAGCGGGTCGCCCCGCGCCCGCAGGACTGGCCTCAGCTCTGGGCCAAGACCGGTGACCTGCTGCGCCGCGACTACGACTGGTCCGCCGAGGTGGCGCGTCTGGTCATCCCGACGTTGCTGGTTTTCGCCGACGCCGACTCGATCCCGACCAGTCACGTGGCGGAGTTCTTCGGGCTGCTCGGCGGCGGGCACCGCGACGCCGGTTGGGACGGCACCGACCGTCCGGCCGCCCGGCTGGCCGTGCTGCCGGGGCACACGCACTACGACATCGTCGGCGCGCCGGCCCTGCCGGCGGCGGTGCTGCCGTTCCTCACCCACCAGGTCGGCGCGCCCGCCTGACCCGCCCGTCGAGCCACGGGGATGGTTCGAGTGCCGGGCGCGCCGGGGTGATCCGGCGCGCCCGGTGTCCTCAGCTGGTGAAGCCGCCGTCCACGTTGACCACCGCACCGGTCACGTAGCCGGCCTCCGGGCTGGCCAGGTGTGCGACGGTGGCCGCGATGTCGGCGGGGCGAGCGAAGCGGCCGACGGCGGTGAAGCCGGCGATGGCCGCCGCGTTCGGCCCGTCCGCCGGGTTGGCGTCGGTGTCCGTGGGCCCGGGGTTGACCAGGTTGACGGTGATGCCCCGGGGGCCCAGCTCGCGGGCCAGGCCCCGGGTCAGCCCGACCAGGGCGGTCTTGCTCATCGAGTAGAGCGCCAGGCCGGGAAAGACCGCTCGTTCACCGACGTTGCTGCCGATGCTGATGATCCGCCCGCCGTCGCCCAGGTGCCGCAGCGCCGCCTGGACGGCGACGTACGGCGCCCGGATGTTCACCGCGATCGTCTGCTCCACCTCCGCCGTGCCGAGCTCGCCCATGGCGCCGACCAGGAACACCGCGGCGTTGTTCACCAGGATGTCCAGTCGGCCCAGCTCGGCGGCCGCCCGGTCGACCGCGTCCCGCACGGCGGTCGGGTCGGCGCCGTCGGCCTGGATGACCAGTGCCCGCCGGCCCAGTGCCTCGATCTGCTTCACCACGATCGCGGCCTGCTCCGCGTTCTGCCGGTAGGTCAGCGCCACGTCGGCCCCATCCTGTGCGAGGCGCAGTGCGATACCGGCCCCGATGCCCCGGGAACCCCCGGTCACCAGGGCGACCTTGCCGTCAAGTGTCATCGTCGTCATGCGAATGATCATGTCGCCGCGCCGACCCGCCGTCTGGCGGCCATCGGACGCCTCGCTCGCACCCCGAGGTCCGTTTTCCGCTACCTCGACGCCGTGTGGGCGGCTTCGCTGGTGACGTCGTCGAGGCCGGCCCGGTCGCCGGAATTTTCGCCCCATATCCTCGTGAGACGAGCTTATTGGAGGTGCGTGGTCGTGGATCTGTCCGGCATCGACGCGGTGCTGTTCGACATGGATGGCACCCTGGTCGACTCCGACGCCGCTGTCGAGCGGGCCTGGCGTACCTGGGCGGCCGAGTACGGCGTCGCCCCTGCGGCGGCGCTGGCGATCGCGCACGGCAGACCCGCCGACCAGACCATTCGCCGGCTACTGCCCGCGCTCGACGACGCCGAGGTCGCAGCGGCGGCGGCGCGGCAGTTGGCGTTGCAGTACGACGACCTGTCCGACGTGACGGCGACCCCCGGTGCCCACGAACTGCTGATGGCACTTGCCCGGTTGGGGTTGCCGTGGGCGGTGGTGACCAGCGCCGACGCCCGGCTGGCCGAGGCCCGACTCGGCGCGGCCGGCATCGTTGCGCCCGTGCTGGTCACCGTGGAGGACGTCAGTGTGGGCAAGCCGGATCCGCAGGGCTACCTGCGGGCCGCCGAGCTGCTCGACGTGTCCGCGGCGCGATGCCTGGTCGTCGAGGATGCCGAGGTGGGACTGCGGGCAGGGCGCGCGGCCGGCGCGATGACCGCGGCGTTGAAGGGCCTCGACGGCGATCTGCGCCTCGACGACCTGGCGCAACTGGCACACCGGCTGGAGTCGGCCCCGGCGACACCCTGACCAGTCAGGTCGAGCACGTCAGCGACGGTCTCCACGACCCGGCGGCGCGACAACAGCCGGACGAGTCGGGTCAGGGGAGGCGCTGGGCCAGCCAGGGAAGCAGGGCGTCGGCCTGGGCCTGCTGGAACGCGCGGACGGTGGGGATGCCGAGCGGCGGTGGACGCCGGGCGCCGTCGGCGAAGAAGCCGGCCAACCCGGCGTAGAACCCGGTGATCGTGGCCGGGTCGACACCGGCGGTCAGCGGCAACCGGCGCAGCAGCGCCTCGGTGTCGTGCCCGCCGTGCAGCCGGACGTTGACCAGCAGCAACGCGGTGTCCAGCCAGGCCGGCCCTCGGCAGGCCCACGGCCAGTCGACCACGGTGACCGTGCCGGCAGCGTCGACCAGCAGGTTGTCGGCCCGTACGTCCACGTGGCAGAGCGTGTCACCGGTCAGCGCGGCGATCCCCTGGTCGGCGGCGGCGCGCAGTTGGTCCAGGTGCGCCCGAACCCACGGGTCCAGCCGATCCGGCGGCTCGGCGGCGATCCGGTGCCAGCCGGCGAAGTCCCAGGCCAGCCGCTCGGCTGCGGTCGGAACGTGCGCCACCGGGCTCGGGGTGAGTGCGACGGCCATCGCCTCCAGGGCCCTCAGCACGCGGAACAGCTCGTCGGTACGCCACGGCGTGGTCGGGTGCCGACCGTCCACATCGGAGAAGACCAGCGCCACCCACTCGCCGTCGTCGTGGCAGCCGAGCAGGCGGGGCGTCGGCGCCGAGACCGGCAGCGCTGCGGCGGTCCGGGCCTCCGCGCGGTGCATGACCGGGCTGTCCGGGTTCTGCGCGGGGCTGATCGCCTTGACGAACGCCCGCCGTCCGGTCGCGGTACGGACCCGATCGGCGGTGCCCGGCGAGTACCCGCCCGGCTGGGACACCGCCTCGACCACCCGATCACCGATGATCTCCTCCACCGTGGCCCGGACCCGCTCGGGCAGGTCCGTCCAACCGATCCGCGCAGTGATCCGCCCCGTCATCCCCCCACGGTGCGGCCCGCCCACCCCGCCAGACAACCCATTTCCCCGCCCACCCCACCGACCCCCGCCCCGGTGATCATGGGGTTGGCGTGCCTCGTCGAGATCGAACCGCCCGTCAACCTCATGATCACCGAGGGGTGGGATCGGCCGGGGGTACGGGGGAAGGGGAGGGGGGAGGAGGGCGGGTGAGGTGGACGGCGGTCAGGGCGATCAGGAGCAGGGTCAGGGCGAAGAGCAGGGCGTTGAGGACGACCGTGGGGTAGCCGAGTCGGGGCACGTCGAGGAACGGGTAGAGGTAGCGGTCCTCGTCCCCGCCGAGGGCGCCGCGGACCAGGATCACCGTCAGCCACACCAACGGATAGCCGAGCAGGCTGACCGCGTACACCGGGCGCAGGGCCGCTCGGGGACGGCGGGCGAGCCACTCCGCGGCGGCCAGCGGCGGCGCCACCGCGTGCAGCAGCAGGTTGCCGGCGTCCGAGATTGGCCCCCGGGCTTCGGTGGTCGCCACCATGGCGTAGCCGCTCCACGGGTTGGCCAGCACCAGGACGAAGACCAGGGCGGTGCCGACCAGGTAGACCGTGAGCGCGGTACGCAGCCGGTCGCCGCCGGCCAGCAGCGCCACCAGGTAGGCCAGGTTGACCTGCACGGTGAAGTAGAACAGCAGCTCGACGGGCTCGTCGCGCGCGGCGATCACGGAGAGCACCAGCCCGACGGCGACCACCACGGCGGCGCTCACCCGCAGGACCCGGCCGGACACGCGGCGGACGCTACCATCGCCGCATCGACGGACGCCACGACGAACAACTGCACCGGGTGCGGGCGATCCTGGCCGCCGACACCGAGCGGGAGCCGGATTCGGCGCTCGCGCTGCTCGGCGACAAGCGGTTCCACTTCTCGCCGTCCGGGGGCAGCTTCCTGATGTACGGGGTGTGCGGCCGTTCGTGGATCGCGTTCGGCCCACCGGTCGGGCCGACCGCCGAGCGGTACGAACTGCTGGCCGACTTCTTCGTTACGGCCCGAAGGGCGGGCCGGCGCCCGGCGGTGTACCACGTCGGCGACCCGCTCCTGCCCGAGCTGCGCCGGCTGGGTCTCGCCGTGCACCCGGTGGGGGAGTCGGCGAGCGTGCCGCTGGCCGACTTCGCCCTGAGCGGGCCGGAGCGTGGGGCGCTGCGCCGCAACTGGCGTCGGCTGGCCCGCCGCGACGACCTGTCGTTCGCCGTGCTGCCCGGCGCCGGACTGCTCGACGAACTGCGCCCGGTCTCCGATGCCTGGCTGGCCGGGCGGCCGGACATGTCGTTCTCACTCGGCGGGTTCGTCCCCGACTACCTGGCCGAACTACCGGTCGCGGTGCTGCGGCAGCGGGCGCGGGTGGTGGCCTTCGCCGCGCTGTTGCCGACGCCGCACAGGTGGGGCGTGGACCTGCTGCGGTACCACCCGGACGCGCCACCCACGGCGATGGACCACCTCCTCGTCGAGGTCCTGCACGCGGCCCGGGACCGGGGCCTGGCCAGTGTCGAGCTGGGGTTGGCCCCGCTGTCCGGGCTGACCGGCGCGGACCCGCTGTGCCGGCTGGGCCGGGCGGTGTACGCGTACGGCGAGCGCTGGTACCGCTTTCGCGGGCTGCGCCGGTTCAAGGCGAAGTTCGCGCCGGTCTGGTCCCCGCGTCACCTCGCCGTGCCTCGGGGATGGCAGCTCCCGCTGGTGCTGGCCCAGGTGGGCCGGTTGTCGTCGCGTCCGCTGCGGTGACGGGCGGCAGCGTCGCGTACAACGCGGTCAGCTCGGCCAGGTAGCGCGGCCCGGACCAGGCCGCCACCGCCGCCCGGCCGTCCCGGACCACCTCCGCCCGCAGCTCCCGTTCGGTCAGCAGCCGGGTCAGCAACGCCCCGAACGCCGCCGCGGTGGGCTCGGCGACCGGCCGCGTGGTGCCGGTACCGGGCCGCTCGGCCAGCGCGGAGTCCACCATGGCCACCGGCAGTCCGTACGCCTCGGCCTCGCTGAGCACCAGGCCCTGGGTGTCGGTGCGGGAGGGGAACGCCAGCACGTCCGCCGCCCGGTAGTGCGCGCCGACCCGGTCGCGCGGCACCGGGCGCAGCAGGTGCAGTGCGTCGGCCACGCCGAGCCGGCGGGCCGTCCGGCGGACCGCGAGCCGGTGCCGCCGCGCCCCGAGCAGCACCAGGCGCGCCGCCGGCAGCTCGCGGCGGACCCGGGCGAACGCGGCCAGCAGCAGCTCCGGGTCCTTCTCCGGGGTGGCGCGGCCGACCGCGAGCAGCACGGGCGCATCTGCCGCGATGCCCAGCCGGGCCCGCAGCCGCCGCCGGTCGTCGGCGTCGGCGCCCGGCGCGGCGCCCGGGGTCGGCAGCACCACGATCGGGGTACGCCCGGCCATCGGGGCCATCAGCGCCGCGGTCTTCGCCGACGGGGCGATCAGCACGCTGGTGTGCGCCAGCAGGCACCGCGCGAGCGCGGCCAGCCGAGCCTGTCGGGCCGGCCCGGGGCGGGCCAGCGCCCACAGGTCCCGAGCCCGCCAGCGCAGGCCCAGCCGCAGGCCGGCGTACGCGGCGCCGATCGGCACCTCGGGATAGTGCGCCGCGTACGCCACCAGATCGGTGTGCCAGGTGAGCACGGCGGGTACGCCCCGCCCGGCGGCCCAGCGCAGCCCGGCGATGCCGAGCGGGCCGGTGGTGTGCACGTGCACCACGTCGACCGGCACGTCCGGTGGCCTGGGCGGCGCCAGTCGGTACGGCCGGGTCGGCACCGGCAGCGACGGCACCTCACCCTCCCGGCGGCGCCGCCGGGACATTGGGCCGGGGCAGTGCAGGACGACCTGGTGGCCGGCGGCGCGCAGCAGCGCCACGGTCGTGCCGACCGAGGTGGCCACACCCTCCGGGTTGGCGAGATGGCTGTCGCTGACGTGGGCGATCCGCACCCCGCCATCATCGCCGGGTCGTGCTCGCCGGGCCGTCCCGTCGGGCCCGGATCCAGAACATCGAGGTGGATCCGGCACACCGGGGACGCGGGCACGCACGGCGGATGATTCAGCTCACCGAGGTGGAACTGTCCCGGTTCGGGGTCCGCGAGCCGCGCACCGGCCGGGAGGGTCTCCCCGGCAGGACTGTTCACCTACCCAGCGGGAACCCGGCCCGGACCGCACCTGGGGAGGAGCGACGGATGACGCACGGCGCCGGACTGACCATCGGTGTGCTCGGCTCGTACGGTGGCCGAAACCTCGGCGACGAGGCGATCCTCACCGGCCTGCTCACCGATCTGCGCGAGCAGGAGCCGAATGCCCGGATCATCGTCTTCTCCCGCCACCCGGAGCACACCCGGGCCGCCCACCCCGACGTGGAGGCGGTGCCGTGGGAGGGCGTCAGCCGCACCGACTCCGCCCTGGTCCTGGCCCAGCTCGACCTGCTCATCCTGGGCGGTGGCGGAATCCTCTACGACCGGGAGGCCCGCCGCTACCTTCGGGTGGTCCGGGTCGCCCAGGAACGCGGCCTGCCCCTGATCACGTACGCGGTGGGGGTCGGGCCGCTCAGCGACGGGGTGGACACCGGCATGGTCCGCGAAACGCTGTCCAGCGCGGTCCAGTTGACCGTTCGTGACCAGGAGTCCCGGATGGTGCTGGAGGAGGCCGGGCTGCTCAACCCGATCACGGTCACCGCCGACCCGGCGTTCCTGTTGCAGCCGGAGGACTTTCCGCCCCACCTGCTGGCCGAGGAGGGGGTGCCGGCCGGTAAGCGGCTGGTCGGGATCAGCGTGCGGGAGCCGGGACGGGCCGCCGAACGCCTCGACGTGGACGGCTACCACCGGCTGCTGGCCCAGATCGGTGACTTCCTGGTGCACCGGATCGACGCGTACGTGCTGTTCGTGCCGATGGAACGCGACGACATCCGGCACGCCCACGGGGTGCTGTCGCACATGGTCGCCGCCGACCGGGGACGGATCCTGCACGGCACCTACTCACCCGAGCAGGTGCTCGGGTTGATGCGCCACTTCGACCTGGCCGTCGGCATGCGCCTGCACTTCCTGATCTTCGCGGCGATGGTCGGCACACCGTTCCTGCCGCTGCCGTACGCCGGCAAGGTCTTCGACTTGGCCCAGCGGCTCGGCGTGCCGGCGCTGCGCGGCGTGGAGCGGGAGGTCGAGGGGCCGCTACTGGCTGAGGTCGACCAGCTCTGGGACGAACGGGAGGAGCGCGCCGAAGCCACCGCCCGACGGGTGGCCGAGGTCTGCGAGCTGGCCCGGGGCACCTCCGAGGTCACCCGCGGCGTGCTGGACAGCCTGCGCAGCCACACCCTCACCCGGGCCTGAGCCGGCGGTCACACCGCCGGGCCGGTCCACCGGTAGCGCCACTCGCGGTCGTCCTCGCGGGCGGACTCCAACTCGTAGATCTGCGCCTCGGCCAGCCCACCGGACCCGAGGTGATGGTGGGTCAGTGGTGGACGGCCGTTGCTGTCCAACTCGACGGTGACGCTCTGCCCGTCCGCCGTGCCGCCGACGAGGAGGATCTGCACGGATGAAGCCATGCGCCCATCCTGCCCGTCGCGCGGCCACCTCGCAGCGGATAGCGGGGCAGCGGGACGGCAGGCGCGTGGCTAGGGTCGGCGAATGGCGGAGCCTTCCATCGATCCGACGCTCGGCCCGGTGCTCGCCCGCACCGGCGACGAGCGTGCCGTACTGGAATCGTTCCTCGACGTTCACCGTGGCGTGGTGCTGCGCAAGCTGCGCGGCCTGTCCGACGCCGAGGCCGCCCGCCGGATGGTGCCCTCGGTGACCACGGTCGCCGGGCTGGTCAAGCACCTGGCGTTGGTCGAGCGGAACTGGTTCCCGGCCCTGCTGGCTCCCGAGCCTGGCGACGTCTACCTGACCTCGGAGCAGGACGCGGTGCTGAGCTTCACGCTCGACGAGCAGGACACCGTCGACGGCCTCGCCGAGGCGTACGAGCGGGCCTGTGCCCGGTCCCGGGCGGTCGCCGCGCGGTTCGACCTCGATCACGTGGTGCCGCACCCGCAGCTCGGTGAGGTGTCGCTGCGCTGGATCCTGGTCCACCTGATCGAGGAGACCGCCCGGCACGCCGGGCACGCCGATATCCTGCGGGAGTTGACCGACGGCGAGACCGGCGCGTTCTGAGCTCACGCGGGCGGTACGCGTCGGCCGGTGGGTGCGGTCGTTGGCCCATCGGGGCCGCCTATCCTGGGCACGGGCGGCGACGAGGGGGAGCACGTGCTGGTCATCCACGGGCTGTGGTTGCCCGGTGACGGCTCGACCGCCGGCCTCGCTGTCTGGGCCGAGGACAGCGCCGCCCCGGCCGCCGCGCCGCGTCGCCCCGGCCGGGCGCCCCGGGAGCGCCCGCACCCCTTCGCCGCCGGGCACGCCGCGTTGGCCACCGCCCTCGCTGACGCCGCCGAGCCGGCCCGCCCGGACACCGTGTTGCTCACCCTGCCCACCCGGGCCGGCGCGCCGACCGACTCACCCGAGCTGATCCGGACCGCCGTCGCGCCGCCGGCCCGTGGCCGGCTCACCCTGGCCGGGTGGCGGGTCCCCGTGCTGGTGTACGCCCCGGACGACGCGCTGCCGCTGCTGCGTGCCCTGGACGACCTCCCGGCGGTGCCCGGGGCCACCCTGCGCCACCTCGCCGAGCTGGCCGACTTCGCCGCGGACCTGGTGGCCCGGGGCCGTGTCCTACCCGGCGTCAGCACGACGGTGGGCACCGCGATGTCGGGTGCTGGCGTCGCCGACCCGTCGCGCCCACCGGCCGTTGGACGCGGAGCGCCGTCGGCGGCCACGGGCGCGCAGGTGACGGCGCTCGCCGTCTGGCGACCGCTGCTGACCGGCACCGACGCCGGCTGGGCGCGGTCGCTGGCGCTGGCCCTGCCGCCCGCCGCCCGAGCTGCCGCCACTGCGCCCGCCGCCACTGCTGCCGTTGCCACAGCACCGGCCGCTGCTGCCG
The DNA here is from genome assembly GCF_045207365.1 of Micromonospora sp. NBC_00858. Taxonomy (NCBI): domain Bacteria; kingdom Bacillati; phylum Actinomycetota; class Actinomycetes; order Micromonosporales; family Micromonosporaceae; genus Micromonospora; species Micromonospora sp. NBC_00858. The sequence continues at coordinate 276,267 of NZ_CP108828.1, forward strand.
CTCCGGACGGGATCGCGTCGGCCGCGCCGCGCTCCGACGGCACCGAGCTGACGGCCGGTGTGCTGGTCGCGGACGCGCTCGACGCGTTGACCGACGCCGCCGCCCGGGCCGCGCTCGCGACCACCACGCTGGCCCGAGGGCTGCGGCCGGGCGGCCCGGCGCCGGCCTGGCTGGCCGCGCTCGCCGGCCCTCGCCGTGACTTCACCGTCGACGCGGTGGCGCTGGCCACCCTCCGCAGCGAACTGGAGGCCTGGCAACGCGACGCCGCCGGCGGCCCGGTCCGGGCCAGCTTCCGCCTGGTGGAACCGGCCCCCGACGAGGTCACCGAACCGATCCTGGCCACCCGACCGCCGACGATCGGCCCCGCCGGCTCGGCGGGCACCGAGGCCGAGCAGGTCGCAACCGGCCCGGCCGACAGCGCCCTCTCCGACGGCGGCCCGGTCGTCGGCGAGCTGGCCGGCGGTGGGCGGTGGCGGCTGGAGTTCGGGTTGCAGGCGGCCGACGAGCCCAGCCTGCACGTCGACGCAGGGCAGGTCTGGCGAGCGCCGCAGACGCTCGGTGGCCTGGGCGGTCGTGCGGCCAGCCCGCAGGAGACCCTGCTCGCCGAGCTGGGCCGCGCCAGCCGGCTCTGGCCGGACCTGGACGCCGCGCTGCGGACCGCCGCGCCCGAGGCGATGGAGCTGGACGTCGAGGGAGCACACCGGTTCCTCAGCGAAGGCGCCCCGGTGCTGCACGCGGCCGGCTTCGGGGTGCTGCTGCCGTCCTGGTGGCAGCGCCGGTCGGCGCGGCTCGGCGCCCGGCTGCGCGCCCGCAGCCGGACCGCGCCCGGCACGGTGGCCGGCGCCGACGCCGGAGTCGGGCTGGACGCCCTGGTCGACTACCGCTGGGAGGTGGCACTCGGCGACCAGCCGCTGTCGGCCGAGGAGTTGGCCGCGCTGGCCGAGATGAAGACCCCGCTGGTGCGCCTGCGCGGCCGGTGGGTGGAGCTGGACCCGGGGCGGCTCGCCGCCGGGCTGCGCCTGCTCAAGTCAGCCGGCGAGCTGACCGTCGCCGACCTGCTCCGCCTCGGGCTGGCCGACGGCGCGGACACCGGTTCGCTGCCGGTGCTGGAGGTGACCGCCGACGGGGCGCTGGGCGACCTGCTCGCCGGTGCGGTCGAGCGTCGACTCACCCCGATGGACCCGCCGCCGGGCTTCCAGGGGACGCTGCGGCCGTACCAGCGACGGGGGTTGGCCTGGCTGGCCTTCCTGCGGTCACTCGGCCTGGGCGGCGTACTCGCCGACGACATGGGGTTGGGCAAGACCGTGCAGTTGCTCGCGCTGCTCGCCGGGGACCCGCCGGACGCCGGGCCCACCCTGCTGGTCTGTCCTATGTCGCTGGTCGGCAACTGGCAGCGGGAGGCGGCGCGGTTTACCCCGGGGTTGCGCGTGCACGTCCACCATGGGGCGGAGCGGGCCCGGGGGGCGGAGTTCACGGCGGCCGCGCACGGCGCGGACCTGGTCCTCACCACCTACTCGGTGGCCGCCCGCGACGCCGTCGACCTGGCCGGCATCGACTGGCACCGGGTGGTGGTGGACGAGGCGCAGGCGATCAAGAACGCGTCGACCCGGCAGGCCGAGGCGGTCCGCGCGCTGCCCGCCCGGCAGCGGGTGGCGGTCACCGGCACGCCAGTGGAGAACCGGCTCGCCGACCTCTGGTCGATCATGCAGTTCGCCAACCCCGGCCTGCTCGGCCCGGCCGCGACGTTCCGCAAGCGATTCGCCGAGCCGATCGAGCGCAACGGCGACGCCGAGGCCGCCGAGCGGCTGCGCCGGATCACCGGTCCGTTCGTGCTGCGCCGGCTCAAGACCGACTCCTCGATCATCTCCGACCTGCCGGAGAAGCTGGAGATGGAGGTGCTCTGCAACCTCACCGCCGAGCAGGCCGCCCTGTACCGGGTGGTGGTCGACGACATGCTCGCCAAGATCGAGTCCAGCGACGGCATCGAACGTCGAGGGCTGGTGCTGGCCACCATGACCCGGCTCAAGCAGGTCTGCAACCACCCGGCCCAACTGCTGCGTGACGGCTCGCCGCTGGACGGCCGCTCCGGCAAGTTGGCCCGGCTGACCGAGATCGTGGAGGAGGTGCTGGCGGCGGGCGAGCGAGCGCTGCTGTTCACGCAGTACGCCGAGTTCGGCGCCATGCTGCGCGGTCACCTGTCCGCACGGTTCGGCCGGGAGGTGCTGTTCCTGCACGGCGGGCTCGGCAAGGCCGAGCGAGACGCCATGGTGCAGCGGTTCCAGTCGGCGGACGGGCCACCGCTGTTCGTGCTCTCCCTCAAGGCCGGCGGCACCGGTCTCACCCTGACCGCCGCCAACCACGTGGTGCACGTGGACCGGTGGTGGAACCCGGCGGTGGAGGACCAGGCCACCGACCGGGCGTTCCGGATCGGGCAGCACCGGCGGGTGCAGGTACGCAAGTTCGTCTGCGCCGGCACCGTGGAGGAGAAGGTGGCCGCACTGATCGCCGACAAGCGCAGCCTCGCCGAGCGGGTGGTCGGCACCGGCGAGCAGTGGATCACCGAGCTGTCCACCGGGCAACTGCGTGAGTTGTTCACCCTGGAGGCCGGGGCGGTGGTGGAGTGAGTCAGCCGTCCGGTGACCGGTTCGCCGACTACGGCCGCCCCCGGCGGGTCGACGGCGGCCTGCGGGCGCGCAGCGCCCGGGGCGCGATCGGCCAGTCCTGGTGGTCGCGGCGCTTTCTGGAGGTGCTGGAGTCGTTCGCGCTCGGCACCCGGCTGACCCGTGGCCGGTCGTACGCGCGGGCCGGGCAGGTGCTCAAGCTCGACATCGCACCCGGGCTGGTCAGCGCCGTGGTCCAGGGCTCCCGGCCGCAGCCGTACCAGGTCTCCATCGCGCTGGCGCCGTTCCCGACCGGGCTCTGGTCCCGGATCGAGGAGGAGCTGGCCGGGCAGGCGTTCTTCAGCGCCCGACTACTCGCCGGGGACCTCCCCGACGAGTTGGAGGAGCTGTTCGTCGCCGCCGGTGCGCCGCTCTTCCCCACCGGAGTAAACGAGCTGACCCAGCGGTGCAGCTGCCCCGACTTCGCGGTGCCGTGCAAGCACCTCGCGGCCACCTTCTACCTGCTGGCCGAGGCGTTCGACGCGGACCCGTTCGAGCTGCTGCACTGGCGCGGCCGGGCTCGCGCGGAGCTGCTCGACCAGCTCCGGACCCGGCGGGCCGAGGCCACCGGCGCACCGGTGTCGCCCGGACCGGTCACCGCGTCGCCCGACCCGGACACGCAGTCCATTCCGGACGGACGCGGGTCCGCGGTGGGCGTCGCCGCACCGCCGGCCGGCGCGGCCCGGGCGCTCGCCGGGCTGTCGGCCACCTCCCTGGCGGAGGCGGTGGACCGGTTCTGGCTGCCGCCGGTGCCGCTGCCCGATCGGCCACCCCGGCTGGCGACCGGGCCGGATCTGCTGCTGCGCCAGCTCGGCCCGCCGGCGCCGGCAATCGGCGGGCCGGGACTGCTCGAACGGCTGCGCCGGGCGTACCGGGCGCTCGGCCCGACCGACCGGTGAGCCGTCACGTCCAGCGGCGGCGGAACCGCCACATGATCGCGGCGTTGGCCACCAGTACCACCGCGCAGATCGCACCGGCCAGCCGGCCGGCGAACACGGTCATCGCCGGTAGCGACGCCCACAGCACGATGGTCAACAACATCAGGTAACGGCCCCTGCGGGCTCGGACCCGATGGTCCAGCCGGTTGAAGAAAGCCGGGTCACTCTCGCGGAGCTGACGGGTGATCTGGTCGAACCTGCGCTGATCCTCTTTGCTGAGCATGGCGCTGCCTTCCCCTCACGCGTTCAGCGGTTCGGCGGCATACCCGCTGTTGCGGCGGCTCACGCTCACCCGTTGCTGCTACTTTCCTCGGTCCCGAGGCAACCTCACGTACCGCTTATCCGGACCTTAAATTTCCCTGTGGTGGACAACGACGCTGAATGTGTCAAACACGGCGACGCGGTCCGATCCGTACCCGGCTGCCGTACGTCCGCCCTGCTGGGAAGGTCCGGGTTCGGCGTCGGTACGCGGCCCGCCGCCAACGCGGCGCTGAGCGGTGTCTTAAGTGCCCTCACGGGGGTCTTCCGCCCACCTTGAAGGCACCTGAGGCCTTGGTTACTTTGCCGTAGCAACCCCCTCAGGCAACAGTCGCCGCACCTGCCGCACCTGCTCGGTCGCAGCTTTCGGCGCTCATCAGAAATCGGGATTGGTACATGGCCGACCAGAATGTGCCACCACGTCGACCGCGGGACGACCGCGGCTGGGACGGACGCCAGCACCACACCTCGGACGGGTACGGCGACCACAACCCGTCCGCGTCGTACGGGCACGACTCGCCCCACACCTACCAGGGCGGCTACCCGCAGGCCGACCCGCGCGAGCAGTACGCCGACGGGTACGCGCACGCCGGACACCCCGCTCCCGCCCCGCGTGGACCGCAGTGGGTCGGCCCGGAGGGTCTTGGCCGCCCGGCCCCGGCCCGGCCGGCCGGCACCGGACTGCCCACCCTGGACGATGACGACGAGCCGGGCCGCAAGGTCGGCCGGCGCAAGGCCATCGTGGCGCTCGGCGGCACCGCCGCCGTCGTCGCCGGTGGCGCGGCACTCGCCATGACCCCGCAGTTCCGCAGCCTGTTCGGTGACGAGGCGGCGGCCGACGCGACCGGCAGCACCGTCACCGACGGCACCGCGGCTCGGCCCAGCGGCCAGCAGCCCAGCACGGTGCGCACCTACACCGAGCAGAACGAGAGCTACATGGGCTCCCGGGCCGGCGAGGCGCTGAAGAAGAACTCGCCCACCGGTGGGCGCACCTTCTCCGGCCCGGCCGCGGCCGCGGCGGAGACCAAGGTGACCGTCAAGACGGTGCTGGCCAAGGACCCGATCCTGCACCTGGCCCGGCGGGCCACCTTCGGGGCGACGCCCGCGGTGGTCGCCGACATCAAGAAGCTGGGCATCGACGGCTGGATCCGCGCGCAACTGGACCCGGACAAGCTCGAACCGAGCAAGGCCGAGCTGAAGCTCGCCGAGCTGCCCACCCAGAAGCTCAGCGTGCAGCAGCTGCGCGACCAGCGCGACACGCTCAACGACCAGGGCGCCCAGCCGGAGCGGGAGATGGTCGACGCCACCATCGCCCGGCAGATCTGGTCCAAGCGCCAGCTGTTCGAGGTGATGGTCGACTTCTGGAACGACTTCCTGCACGTCGCCGCCGACTTCGACGGCGGCGAGGTGTACCGCAACTCGTTCGACAAGGACGTCGTGCGGGCGCACGCGCTGGGCAGCTACCCGGAGATGCTGGTCGCCGCGAACAAGCACCCCGCGCTGCTGATCTACCTGAACCAGAAGGACTCCCGCAAGGACGCGATCAACGAGAACCTCGCCCGGGAGAACCTGGAGCTCTACTCGGTCGGCGTGGACGGCGGCTACAAGGAGCCGGACGTGCGCCAGGCGGCCCTGCTCCAGACCGGCCGCGGCGTCCAGGACGGCAAGTACGTCTTCAGGCCCGAGCAGCACTACGTCGGCAAGGTGAAGATCCTCACCTTCACGCACGCGAACAACTCGTCGGACCCGAAGAAGGCCGAAGCCGCGATCGACGCGTACATCACCTACATCGCGCTGCACCCGTCGACCGCGAAGTACGTGGCGCAGAGCCTGGCGACCCGGTTCGTCTCGGACACCCCGCCGAAGTCCCTGGTGGACCGGCTGGCCAAGACGTACTCCACCAACAACGGCATGATCAAGCCGGTGTTGATGACGCTGTTCAGCTCCTCGGAGTTCTGGGCCGCGGTGGGGCAGAAGGTGCGCCGGCCGATGGAGTACCTGGCCGCCACGTACCGCACCCTGGGCGTCTCGCCGGACGCGTCGCCGAAGCACAACAACGGTGACAGCAAGCGCACCCCGTACGCCCGCGGCCTGCGGCAGATCCACGACAAGCTGCGCGAGCTGGGCCAGTACCCGATGGGCCAGCCCACCCCGGACGGCTACCCGGACGTCTACGTCGCCTGGACCTCGGCCGGCACCATGGTCAACGGCTGGAACGAGGCCGGTGAACTCCTCGCCGGCTACCGCACCGTCTTCACGTACACCGCGCCGGAGAAGCTGGTCGCCAAGCCACCGGCCACCGCCGGGGCGTACGTGGACGCGCTCGCCCAGCGGCTGGTGAACCAGAAGTTGACCGCCCGCGAGAAGAACCTGGTCCTCGGTGTGGCCGGTGTACCGGCGAGCGCCAAGGTCGACGCCACGTTCAACGGGGCCATCACCGCCGTCGCGCGGGCGATCCTCGCTTCCCCCCAGCACCACCTCCGGTGAGGCACCCGATGGAGAAGACTGTGTACAACTCGTTCCCCCTGCACCCTGAATGCCCCGACCTGCGGCGGCTGGCCGACAACCCGGCCGAGGCGCTGCTGCGGGCGGAGGCCGACCTCGTCGCCGCCGAGAACGCCGCCGAGGCCGACCGCTACCGCACCCTGGAGGACCTGGAGGAGGCCCAGCAGGACGGTCGCGGTGTCACCCGGCGGACCTTCGTCGCCGGTGCCGCGGCCACCGCCACCGCGCTGGCCACCGCCCAGTTCGTCACCACCTCGGCGTCGTTCGCGGCGACCAAGACCGGCACCCTGATCCACGTCTTCCTCTACGGCGGGTTGGACGGGCTGAGCCTGGTCGCACCGGACGGCGACGCGGTGCTCGCCAAAGCCCGCCCCGACCTGCTGCTCGGCAACGACTCGCTGGCCCTGGGCCGCGGCTTCAAGCTGACCAGCGCGTTCAAGCCGCTGGAGCAGTGGCTCAAGGCTGGCCAGTTGGGCTTCATCCCGGCGGTCTCCGACGAGCGGCTGTCGCGCAGCCACTTCCAGGCCGCGGACGCCTGCAACCTGGGCGGGCTGCCGAACGAGACCGGCGGCCGGGGCTGGCTGGACGGCCTGGTCGACAACCTCGGCAAGGGCACCGCCTTCCGCAGCGTCGGCATCGGCAGCACGCTTCCCCGCTCGCTGGTCGGCAACAACGGCGCGCTCTCGCTGAACAACGTCGGCTCGCTGCGGCTCAACGGCGACGAGCGGTTCCGGGCCGCCACCGAAAAGGCGATCAAGGGGCTCTTCACCGGGATCAACCACCCGGTCGAGGAGGCCGTGCAGGAGGGCATGGGCGCGCTGGCCACGGCGCAGAAGCTCGCCGCCAAGCCGTACCAGCCGGCCGCGGGGGTCACGTACGAGGGCGTCGGCAACGCGTTCAAGCAGCTCGCCCAGCTGATCAAGGGTGGCGCCAACGTACGGGTCGCCACTGTCGGCATGGGTGGCTACGACACCCACGAGAACCAGGGCACCCGCGAGGGCGGCCAACTGCACCGCCGACTGAACGAGCTGGCCAGCGCCATGGCCGCGTTCTTCACCGACCTCGGCCCGCAGGCCGCCGACGTGACGATCATGGTGTCCAGCGAGTTCGGGCGCCGGGTCGGCTCCAACGGCGGCGGCACCGACCACGGGCACGGCGGGGTGGTCACCCTGCTGTCCGGCAAGAAGTTGGCCGGCTCGCTGCTCGGCACCTGGAACGGCCTGGACAAGCTGGACTCCGGTGACGTGCCCGAGTACAACAACATGTTCAACGTCTACGGCGCGGTCGCGCAGGGCCGGTTCGGGCTCACCAACGCGGAGGTGGACAAGGTCTTCCCCCGCCAGAAGTACGCCCCGATGAAGCTGTACGCGTGACGCATTCGCACACCCACGCCGCCGGCCGCCGCACCGGGACCTCGTCCCGGCACGGCGGCCGGACGGCTGAGCCCGTACCCCCGCCGATCCCGGACCGGCGCGGACCCGGCGGCCGGCGGCTGCTGGCCGTGCTGCTCCTGGTCGGCCTGCTTGCCAGCGTGCTGCCGTGGTGGCTGGGCACCCCCGCCGGCTCGTTGAAGACCACCGCGGCCACCGTGACCGCGGCCGGCCGGATCACCGGCCTGGTCGCCGGCTACCTGCTGCTGGTGCAGGTGCTGATGATGAGCCGGCTGCCGGTGCTGGAGCGGTGGATCGGCGGCGAACAACTGGCCCGCTGGCACCGCGACGTCGGTGCGACCCTGCTGGTCGCCGTGCTGGCGCACATGTCGCTGATCCTGGTCGGCTACGCGGACCTGCGTAACCACTCCGTGTTCGCCGAGGTCGGCGTACTGCTCGGCGACTACGAGGACATGGTCTCGGCGTTCGTCGCCACCGGCATCATGATGCTGGTCGGGTTCAGCAGCGTGCGGGCGATCCGCCGGGCGTTGCCCTACGAGCTGTGGCACCTGCTGCACTGGTCCAGCTATCTGATCCTGCTGCTCGGCTTCGGGCACCAGTTCAGCCACGGTGCGCAGCTGTACAAGCCCGGGCCGGTGCGTACCGGCTGGATCGCCCTCTACGTGCTGGTGGTCGCCGCCCTGCTCTGGGGTCGGGTGATCGCGCCGCTGGCGTTCAACCTGCGGTACCGGCTGCGGGTCGCCGACGTGGTCGCGGAGAGCCCGGACACCATCTCCATCTACCTCACCGGTGAGCGGCTGGGCCGGCTGGCGATGCTCGGCGGGCAGTATTTCCGCTGGCGCTTCCTCACCCGGGGCTGCTGGTGGCAGTCGCACCCGTTCTCCGTCTCCGCCGCGGCCAACGGCCGCTGGCTGCGCCTCACCGTCAAGGTGGTCGGCTCGCACACCGCCGACCTGCGCGACCTGGACCCGGGCACCCGGGTCTGGGCGCAGGGCCCGTCGGGCACCTTCACGGCGGCGCACCGGGTCGGCGACCGGGCGCTGCTGATCGCCGGCGGCAGCGGCATCACCCCGATCCGGGCCATGCTGGAGGAGTTGCCGCCGGGCGCGGCGCTGATCTACCGGGCCCGCACTCCGGCCGACGTGCTGCTCAGCCATGAGCTGGACTGGCTGGCCCAGGCCCGGGACACCTCGGTCTGGTACGTCATCGGCTCCCGCGACGACCCCGGCCCCCGCCAGTTGATGAGCCCGGACGGGCTGCGGCAACTGGTGCCCGACGTGGCCCGGCGCGACGTCTACCTGTGCGGGCCGCCTGGGCTGGTCGAGCAGTCGGTGCGCGCGTTGCGCCGGGCCGGCGTCCCCCGCCGGCAGATCCACCTGGCCACCTTCGAGTTGTAGGAAGGCATCCCCATGCGTCGCGCGTTCCTCGCGATCACCGGTCTGGCCGCCAGCACCACCGCGCTGGTGGTGCTCAAGGGCTCGCCGGGCACCTCCCAGGTCGCCCAGGACCTGCCTGCCGGCCAGTCGGTCAACCCCACCCCGCAAGGTGTCGACCCGCGCGCCGCCCCGGTGGGCGTCGCACCGACGCCGTCGGTGGCTCCCAACGCGCCGTCGTCGCCCAAGCCGAGCAAGAGCACCGCCCGCCCGTCCGGCACCCGCACCACCGCGAAGGCCCCCACCGCACCGCGGACCACCACCAAGGCGCCGCAGCCGACCACCCGCCGGGTCACCGGGCCGGGCGTGGACAACGAGTACGGGTACGTGCAGGTGCAGATCGTGGTCTCCGGCACCCGGATCATCGAGGCCATCTCGCTGTCGCTGCCCAGCGGGGGCGAGTCCGACATCCACAGCGGTGACGTCCGGGACAGGTACAACGGCACCGGTGGCGAGGTGGTGCAGAAGCAGAGCGCCAACCTCAACACCGTCTCCGGTGCCACCGAGACCAGCAATTCCTACAAGCAGTCGCTGCGAGGCGCGATCGAGGAGGCGTTCTGACGTGCCGGCGACGATGACCCGACCCGGGCTGTGCCAGGTCGAGCAGATCATGGGTACGGCCATCACCCTGGATCTCGCCGACGACCTGCCACCGGCGCGCCTGCGCGAGCTGGCCGACCAGGTCTTCGCCTGGATGCGCGAGGTGGACGCGCGGTTCAGCACGTACCGGACGGACAGCGAGGTGTGCCGCTTCGACCGGGGCGAGGTGCTGCTCTCCGAGGCGTCGGCGGACCTGCGGTTCGTGTTGGAGGCCTGCGCCGACCTGTGGGGCGCCACCGATGGGTTCTTCGACGCGTACGCCACCGGCCGGCTCGACCCGTCCGGGTTCGTCAAGGGCTGGGCGGCACAGGTCGCCTCGGACCGGCTGCTCGCCGCCGGCGCGGCGAACCACTGCGTGAACGCCGGCGGTGACGTGCGGGTACGCGGCTTCTCCCCGTCCGGCGAGCCGTGGCGGATCGGCATTCGGCACCCCTGGGACCCGATGGCGGCCTGCCTGGTGCTGGCCGGGACCGATCTGGCCGTGGCCACGTCCGGGGTCTATGAGCGGGGTCGACACGTGCTGGACCCGCGCCGGGGCGCGCTGGCCGGTGGGCTGCGATCCGTGACCGTGGTCGGCACCGACCTCGGGGTGTCCGACGCCTACGCCACCGCGGCGCTTGCCATGGGGGTCGCCGGGATCGGCTGGCTGGACCGTCTTCCCGACCACACCCACGCCGTCATCACCGACGACGCCCGCCAGTTCGTCTCCGCCGGCATGCCCCGCACGGACTAGCGGAGCGGGCGGTGGGTGCCAGCGGGACGGGAACCGGTGGGGCGGGGACGGCCGGGGCGCGAGCCGGACGGGCGGGTGCCGGCCCACCGGTGTCGTGGGTGGCTGCGCCGGGGCGGTTCGGTGCCGCCGGGATGAGGCGCTCGGTCGTCCGTGGACATCGTTCCCCCGTTCGTGGCGCGCGTTCGCGCCGTCTCACTGTCAACGAGGACCGACGCCTCGGCGACGCTGTCGGCCACCGGATGGAATCGCCCACCGGGGCCGGTTCACATGCCCCGCCGGGGCAGCGGCAGGTGACCAGGGAGCAGGTCGGGGGCGAGGGTCACCCCGGTGGCGCGCAGCGCCTCGATCAGCGTGTTCTGCACGAGGTAGGAATCCGGAAGCTGCCAGCGGGCCTGCTCCGGGGCGACCGCCCAGCGCACCGTCCCCTCTGGCAGCCGGGTGGGCGGTGCCGGGATCCACGACCCCGGCCCGTGCCGGACCACGTGGAAGCAGTGCTCCAGCTCCGGCCGGAGCGGATCGCCGGGGCGGACCAGGAACATCCACCGCCCGGTGGGGGTGACCAGCACCGGTCCGCGTACGCCGGTGCCGGCCGGGTGGGTCTGCACCGCGTCGAGCACGAGCTGGCCGAGGTGGGCGGGCACCTCCAGCACGTCGAAGGCCCGACCGGTCGGCAGCAGCACGCCGTGTGGGCGGGCCCGCCACCAGTTGGCCACCCGGGCCGGGTCGGCGCTGGCCGCCAGCTCCCAGTTCTCCAGGGCGGGATGGCAGCCCACGGTGGGGCAGCCGGCCCGGCCGCACACGAACCGGCTGCGGGCCAGACAGGCCCCCGGGGTGACCTCCCACCCGTGCGCGGCGTACCGCACGGCGACCCGGCGCAGCCGGACTCTTTCCAGCGGCGACAGTTCGGCGACGCGCGGTGCGACGTTCCCCCACATGTTTGCCATCTCCCCTCGTCGGGCCCGGCGAACGCCAGGTCGCATGTCGAGCACCGTCACTGCCGTAACCCACGATCGTTGAGGTTGACGAAACGGCTCGTGCAACTTGCACGAAAAGTACGAGGACTGGCTGTATGGCTGACGCACTAGCTGTGCGACCAGGCAAAACCTAAACATGGATGACTTTCGCCACGCCCGCGGACATCGCCCGGGCCTGATTGGCCGGGGCGGCAGGGGAGGGATGGGGAGATGGACGAGCTACCCGTAGGGCGGCGAGTGGCCTACTGGCGGGGGCGACGCAAGATGTCGCAGCAGGTCTTCGCGGACCGGTTGGGCAAGTCGAAGAGCTGGGTGGACAAGGTCGAGCGGGGCGTCCGTCGGTTGGACAAGTTCTCGGTCCTCTACGAGATCGCCGACATCCTCCAGGTGGACGTGCAGCTGCTGATGGGCAAGGACCCGGAGCGGCGTACCGATGCGCTGAACTGCATCGACCAGGTCGAGGTGCAGGAGATCCGGGCGGCGCTGGAGCGGTACGACTCGATGAGCGCGTACTTCGACGCGGCGCCGTACCCGCCGCCGCTGGACGACATGCGCAAGGCCGTCAACCACGCCTGGCTCACCTACCAGTACGGCCGCTACGGGATGCTCACCCGCGCGCTGCCGAAGCTGCTGCGCGACGCCCAGGCGGCCGACGCCAGCTACGGCGGGGAGCAGGCCGCGGAGGCGGCACACCTGCTCGGGCAGGTCTACCAGATCGCCTCCTCGGTGCTGCGCAAGCTCGGCGAGTGCGAGCTGGCCTGGCTGGCCGCGGACCGGTCGATGGCGGTGGCCCAGCGGGCCGATGACCAACTGCTGGCCGGCATCGCCACCACCCGCGTGTGCAACGCCCTGGTCGCGATGGGCCGGGCCCGCCCGGCGCTGGAGCTGAACGTCAACATCGCCAACCGGCTCGCGCCCGGAGGTGGCAACGACGCCTCCCCGGCGCGGCTCTCCGTCTACGGCATGCTGCTGCTCCAGGGCGCCATGGCCGCTTCCCGGATCGGTGACTCGGCCACCGTCGACGACCTGATCAACGGCGCCGAGGAGGCTGCCACCCTGCTCGGCGGCGACCAGAACCACTACTGGACCTCGTTCGGCCCGACCAACGTCGAGCTGCACCGGGCCGCCGCCGCGGTGGAGCTGGGCGACGGGGGTCGGGCGGTGGAGGTGCATCAGTTGCGCATCGTGGAGCCCTCCTTCAACGCGTTGCTGCCCGAACGTCGCGCGCACCACCTGCTCGACATCGCCCGCGGTTTCGCCCAGATGGGCGACGTGGCGAACGCCGGCGAGATGCTGCTGCGCGGCGACCGGCTCGCTCCGTCGGAGATCCGCTGCCGGCCGATCGCGCACGAGGTGATGTCGGACATCCTGCGTCGCACACGTGGTGCGCCGCCTTCTCCGGTAGCGGAGTTGGCTGAGCACATGGGAGTAGGGGTATGAGCGTGGAGCCGGTTTGATGGCCGGTTCACCGCACATCAGGGGGCACCGCGAGGTGCTCTATGTCATCGCCTGCGGTTCGCCGCTGGCCCGGCACGTCGGGCGCCTGGTCGACCTGGCCCAGCAGGATGGTTGGGAGGTGTGCGTGGTCGTCACACCGGACGGCGCCAAGTTCGTCGACAGGCCCGCCCTGGCCCGGCAGACCGGCCACCCGGTGCGGACGCACTACAAGAAACCCGGTGATCCGGACGTGCTGCCGCCCGCCGACGCGATGATCGTCTGCCCCGCCACCGTGAACACGGTCAACAAGTGGGCGGCCGGGATCGCCGACACGTTGGCGCTCGGGCTGCTGGTCGAGGCGCAGGGCAAGGGCCTTCCGATCGTGGCGGTGCCGTACACCAACGCCGCGATGGCCGCCCACCCGGCGTTCCGGGCCGGGATCGCCCGGCTGGCCGAGTGGGGCGTCACGGTGCTCTTCGGTGATCACGTGGTCGCCCTGCATCCGCCGGGTACCGGCGAGCAGCACCTGCACGCGTTCCCCTGGTCGATGCCGCTGACCACGCTGCGCGCCATCTCCTGGAGCGCCGCCTAGCGGTCAGACCGCCCGCCCGGCCCGCCACCCGACCGGCGCGGCCGGGCCGGGCGTCGCCGCCCGATGGCCTCCGCGCCGGTAAGCTGGCCCGCCGTGAGCGTATGCGGATCCACCCCCACGGTGACCGACGTGGTGGCCGAGCTGGAACGGCGCTACCCGCCGGTCTGGGCGGAGGAGTGGGACCGGGTGGGCCTGGTGCTCGGTGAGCCGTCCGCCCCGGTCCGTCGGGTGCTCTGCGTGGTCGATGTGGTGCCGGAGACGGTCGCCGAGGCGCTGGCCGCCGGCGTCGACATGATCGTTGCGCACCACCCGCTGCTGCTGCGCGGGGTCTCCTCGGTCGCCCCGACGACGTTCAAGGGGCGGATCATCCACCAGCTGATCCGGGCTGGGGTGGCGCTCTACGTGGCGCACACCAACGCCGACGTGGCGTCCCCGGGGGTCTCGGACGCCCTCGCCGCCCGGTTCGGGCTGACCGGCCTGCGGCCGCTGCAGCGGCCCGCGCCCGGGTCGCCCGCGCACGGCGACGACCGGGGCATCGGTCGGATCGGCGAGCTGCCCCGTCCGATGACGCTCGCCGAGCTGACCCGGCACGCCGCCGCCGTGCTCCCCGTCACGTCCTGGGGAGTTCGCGCCGCGGGGGATCCCGGGCGTATGGTTCGTACCCTCGCCGTCAGCGGCGGGTCGGGGGACAGTTTCCTCGGCGCCGCGACCGCCGCCGGGGTGGACGCGTTCCTCACCGCCGATCTGCGGCACCACCCGGCAAGCGAGCACCTCGCCGCCGACGGTCCCGCCCTGATCGACGCCGCCCACTGGGCGACCGAACGACCGTGGCTGGACGATCTGGCAGCCCTCCTGCGGGAGGCGCCGGGCGTCGAGACGCTGGTGTCCGACCTGGATACCGACCCGTGGACCGTACACGCCGCCGCACCCGCTGTGGACGACAAGGAGCCCGACCGTGAAGGCTGACCCCCAGGTGCAGCGCCGCCTGCTCGACCTCCAGGCGATCGACACCAACCTCGCCCAGCTCGCCCACCGCCGGCGTTCGCTGCCGGAGCGGGCCGAGCTGGAGGCGCAGGCCCGGGAGCTGTCGTCGCTGGAGGACGAGCGGGTCCGTGCCCAGGTGGCGGTCGACGACCTGGACCGGGACATCGCCCGGTTGGAGAAGGACGTCGAGCAGGTTCGGGCCCGCAAGGAGAAGGACCAGAACCGGCTGGCCGCGGGCACCGGCCCGGCCCGGGAGCTGGAGGCGCTCCAGCACGAGCTGGTCTCGCTGAACCGGCGCCAGGGCGACCTGGAGGACGCCGAGCTGGAGCTGATGGAGCAGCGGGAGACCGCGCAAAGCGTGCTGGACGGCGTGGAGCAGCGGCTGGCCGACACCCGGGAGAAGCGGGCCGCCACCGAGAAGCGCCGGGACGACGCGCTGGCCGAGATCGCCAAGGAGGAGGAGTTCAAGCGGGGGGCCCGTCAGCCGCTCGCCGACGACCTCCCAGGCGAACTGATCACCCTCTACGACAAGATCCGCCAGGACACCGGCCTGGGCGCGGCGCTGCTCACGGCGGGCCGCTGCGGCGGCTGCCGGTTGGAGCTCTCCGGCGCCGACCTGGCCCGGATCCGCAAGACCGCCCCGGACGACGTGGTTCGCTGCGAGGACTGCCGACGGATCATGGTCCGCACCAACGAGTCGGGTCTGTAGGTCGTGGCGCCGCGCGTGGTCGTCGTCGAGGCCGACGGCGGGTCCCGGGGCAACCCGGGCCCGGCCGGCTACGGCGCGGTGGTGCGTGACGCGGAGACCAACGAGGTGCTCGCCGAACGCTCCGAGTCGCTCGGTACGGCGACCAACAACGTCGCCGAGTACCAGGGGCTGATCGCCGGGCTGACGGCCGCCGCCGAGCTGGGTGCCGCCGAGGTGGACGTCCGGATGGACTCCAAGCTGGTGGTCGAGCAGATGTGCGGCCGGTGGCAGATCAAGCATCCCGGTCTGCGACCGCTCGCCGCCCAGGCGGCCGGGCTGGTGGGCCGGTTCGCCGCCGTCCGGTTCGCCTGGATCCCGCGCGAGCAGAACCGGCACGCCGACGCGCTGGCCAACGCCGCGATGGACGCCGCCGCCGGCCGGCCCGCGGTGGCTACCGCCGCCCCGGTCGCCGGCAGCGACCCGGCGACCGCACCGGCCTCCTGGGAGCCGCGACCGAGCTTCACCGCCACCCGGCTGATCCTGGTCCGGCACGGCGAGACCGCGTACACCGAGCAGCGGCGCTACTCCGGCCGCGGCGACGTGCCGCTCTCCGAGCGCGGCCGGGCCCAGGCCGGGGCCACCGCCGCCCGGGTGGCCGCGCTGGCCCCGTCCGTCGCGGCCGTGCTCAGCTCACCGCTGTCCCGGTGTACGCAGACCGCGGCGGCGATCGCCGGGGCGCTCGGTGACGTGCCGGTCCGCACCGAGGACGACCTGATCGAGTGCGACTTCGGGGACTGGGAGGGGCGCACCTTCGCCGAGGTGCGCCAGCAATGGCCGGGGGAGATGGACGCCTGGCTCGCCTCCCCCCGGATCGCCCCACCGGGTGGCGAGTCGTTCACCCACGTGGCCGAGCGCTGTCACCGGGTCATCGCCGGGCTGCTCCAGGCGTACCCCGCTGAGACCGTGGTGGTCGTCTCGCACGTCTCGCCGATCAAGCTGATGCTGCGCGATGCGCTCGCGGCCGGCGACGGTTTCCTGCACCGGCTCTTCCTGGACGCGGCCGGCATCTCGGTGCTCGACATGTGGCCCGACGGCGGCGTCGCGGTGCGTACGGTCAACGACACCGCACACCTCGCCACGATCGACTAATTCCCACCTGTCGGGAGGGTTTTAGCTCGGCGGCTCCAACCAGTGTGGAAACTGTTGACAGTGGATGCCGCCCGACTCAAGATCGGTTTCGTGCGAAGCGTTCATCTGACGAAGCGGGGTCACATCGACCTCCTGCGCGTCGCCAGCGCCGCCTGTCGACGCTCCATCTGACGCCGGGTTCCTCCCTTCCTCGCACGCTGCAGGCGTTTCCCTTCACCGCTGGTCTCCGGCCCCGCGGCGCGTCCGCCTGCGCGTACCTCCCGACAGGAGATCCGTCCATGTTGTCCACGAGACGTTTACCCCGGCTCACCGCGACCGTGGTGAGCGCCGCGCTGCTCGCCACCGTGGCCCTGACCGGGCCGGCGTCCGCCACCGCGCTGCCCACCGTGCCGCCGCGCGCCGTCGACCTCTCCGACGTCCGGGGCTACCCCCGGCAGAGCACCCTCCCGCTCTGGCCGGACAACCCGGCCGACGCGTCCATCCCGATCGGCGTCCTCCCGTACGACGAGATCGCGCCGAAACTGAACGCCCTCCAGCGGACCAGCGACCGGGTCTCCGCCCGGGTCGCCGGGAAGTCCGCCGGCGGCTACGACCTGTACGCGGTCACCGTGACCGCGCCGGAGAGCCGTACCGAGGCCCGGCAGCAGGAGACCTGGAAGCGGCTCATCGAGGACGAGCCGGCCCGGGCGCAGCGGGACCGGAAGCTGCTCGCCGGCTACAAGACCCCGCTCTTCGTCAACGCCAACATCCACGGCAACGAGTGGGAGGGCACCGACGCGGCGCTGCGGGTCATCGAGGACCTCGCCACCGACCGCAGCCCCGAGGTGGCCACGCTGCTGCGGCGCAACCGGCTGGTCTTCAACATCACCTCCAACCCGGACGGCCGGGTGGCCGGCACCCGGGCCAACGCGGCGGGCTACGACCTCAACCGCGACCTGACCATCGTCGCGCAGCCCGAGACCAACCTCATCCGCGACCTGATCATCGACACCAAGCCGATCATCACGCTGGACCTGCACGGGTACGTCAACCCGACCCTGCTGCACCCCAGCACCCCGCCGCACAACGTCAACAACGAGTACGACCTGTACATCAAGCACGGCCTGCCGAACGCCCTGGCGATCGAGCAGGGCCTGCGCGGTCTGGGTTACGCCGAGACCCAGCGGGCCCGGATCCCGTTCCGTGACGACGAGCCGGGCGTGTGGGACGACTTCCCGCCGATCTACGTGCCGTCGTTCGCCATGCTGCAGAGCAGCATCCCGTACACCATCGAGGCGCCGCTGAACCCGCGCGGCAGCACGCTCACCCCCGCCGAGCGGGTCCGTCGGTCCGGCATCAACACCGACGTGCACGAGGTGGCGATCCGCACCTCGCTGCGCTACATCCAGGACCACCGGGCCGAGGTGCTGCACGACCAGGCCGAGGTCTACCGCCGTGGCCTGGCCGGTGAGCCGCTGCGCGACATCCCCGACGGCTACGTGCCGGGCTGGGGCCCGGAGGACAACTACAACACCACGTTCCCCCGCTCGTACGTGATCCCGACCGGCACCGGGCAGCGCTCCGAGCCGGCCGCGGCCCGTCTGGTCGACCTACTGATCGGCAGCGGTGGCCGGGTGTGGCGGGCGAAGAAGGCGTTCACCGCCGGCGGCAAGAGCTACCAAGCCGGCTCGTACGTCGTCGACATGCACCAGCCCAAGCGCGGCCTGGTCAATTCGCTGCTCGAACCGGGCGCGGACATCACCGACCGGGTGGACGACCTCTACGCCGGCCCGGCCGCCTGGAGCCAGGGGCTGACCTGGGGCGCCACCGTGGACGTCCTGTGGAACAACCTGCCCGGGGTACGCCTGGAGCGGACCTACGACGGGCGGGCCGAGGGCACGCTGCCCGCCGGCCGGTCCGACCTGCGCCTGGACCTGCGGGACGCCGCCGACCTGCTCGCGGTGAACTCGCTGCTGGCCAAGGGCGTCGCGGTGCACCGGCTCGCGGACGGGTCGGTGGTCGTCCCCGGCACCCCGGCCAACCGCAAGCTGGCCCGCGCCGAGGTGCAGGCCCGCGCCGTCAGCTTCGAACCGGCGCCCAGGGGTTGGCGGGGCATCCCGCTGGACCGGGTCGTGGTCGGCTACCTCGGCTCGGTCGAGGAGCGGGACACCCTCGCCGACCTGGGATTCGAGGCGCGTGCGGTGACCGCCGCGACGCTGGCCGGCACGCTGACCGAGGACGTCGACGTGCTGCTGGTCGCCGACAACGTCAACCTGGCGAACCTGACCGCCGAGAACCGGGCCGCCCTGGACGGCTTCCTCGCCCGGGGCGGCGGAGTGGTCGGCCTGGGCACCGCCGGGGCGTCCTTCGGTAACGCCGCCGCGCTGCTGACCGTGACCGCCACCGCGGCGCCCAGCCTGGCCAGCGGGGTGGCCAACATCGTGAACAACGGGGGACCGGTCACCACCTCGGCCATCCCGCACGCGTTCATCAGCCAGCCCGTCTGGTTCACCAACCTCGGCGCCAACGTCGAGGTCGAGCAGTCGTACGCCGCTGACCCGCTGCTGTCCGGCTGGTGGGCCACCGACGGCGCCAACGGGCAGGCTGCGGCCGCCAACCAGGCCAGCATCGTGCGGGGCGTCTCCGCCGCCGGAAACGGCGTGGTGCTGTTCGGCACCGACCCGACGTTCCGCCTGCACCCCAAGGGCCTTCAGTCGCAACTCGGCCGGGCCCTGCTCTGGGCGGCCCGGCGGTGACCCCGACCGGGTGAGCTGACGACCGGCCGATGTGGGGCCCGGGTGCCGACCGCACCCGGGCCCCACGCCGTCGCCGGGCCCGCCAGTTCGGTCCGTCACCGGCTACTCCGGTTGATGCCGCTCGGCGCACTACGGACGCCGTTCGGCGCAGCGCTTTCCGCGCACCGATCGTGACAGCGGTCACAGGGTCGTAGCCTCCGGCCGTTACATCGCTTGTTACGACTTCCCGGAGGTGTGTCAGATGGCTGCACCCGAACCGGAGGCGACCACCACGGCGCCAACCAGGGCGAAGGACCACAGCCCCTGGAACTGGTTGCTCTTCATCCCGATCGTGGTGCCGCTGATCCCGGTCTTCTTCAATGGCGACTCACCCCGGATCTTCGGGTTCCCGCGTTTCTACTGGCTGCAGTTGGCCTGGATCCTGCTCGGCGTTTCCACCACGACGCTGGTCTACCAGTTGACAAAGAAGCGGGGTGAGCGGTGATGTGGCGTGATCATCTCACCGAGATCATCGTCTTTTCCCTGTTGTTCCTGCTGGTCAGCGCGATGGGCTTCGTGGCCGCCCGCTGGCGGGCGCCGAAGGACATGGCGCACCTCGACGAGTGGGGGCTGGGCGGGCGGAGCTTCGGTGGCTGGATCACCTGGTTCCTGGTCGGCGGTGACCTCTACACGGCGTACACCTTCGTGGCGGTCCCCGCGCTGATGTTCGGGGCCGGTGCGGCCGGGTTCTTCGCCGTGCCGTACACGATCGTCGTCTACCCGCTGGTCTTCCTGGTGCTGGTCCGGCTCTGGTCGGTCTCGCACCGGCACGGCTTCGTCACCCCGGCGGACTTCGTCCGCAAGCGCTTCGACTCCCCGGTGTTGGCGCTGCTGATCGCGATCACCGGCATCGTGGCCACGATGCCCTACATCGCGCTGCAACTGGTCGGCATCGAGGCGGTCCTCAAGACCATGGGCGTGACCGGGGAGAGCACCCTGGCCCGACACCTGCCGATCATCATCGCGTTCGCCATCCTGGCCGCGTACACCTACCAGTCGGGGCTGCGCGCGCCGGCGCTGATCGCGTTCGTCAAGGACAGCCTGATCTACATCGTGATCCTGGTGGCGGTCATCTACCTGCCCTACAAGCTCGGCGGTTGGGGAGACATCTTCGACGCGGCGGACGCGAAGTTCCAGGCGTCACCGAACCCGAACGACGGCGTCCTGCTCAACGCCAACAACCAGCTCCAGTACGTCACGCTGGCGTTTGGTTCGGCGTTGGCGCTGTTCCTGTACCCGCACAGCATCACCGGTGTGCTGGCCAGCCGGAACCGGAACGTGATCAAGCGGAACATGTCGGCGTTGCCGGCGTACAGCCTGCTGCTCGGGCTGATCGCGCTGCTCGGCTACATGGCCATCGCGGCCGGGGTGAAGCCGCTGCCGGGAGCGTCGGACGGCAGTGTGGACAACAACACCATCGTGCCGCTGCTCTTCGACCAGCAGTTCCCGGACTGGTTCGCTGGAGTCGCCTACGCGGCGATCGGCATCGGCGCGCTGGTGCCGGCGGCGATCATGTCGATCGCGGCGGCGAACCTGTTCACCCGCAACATCTACAAGGAGTACCTGAAGCGGGACGCCAGCCCGGCGCAGGAGGCGAACGTCTCGAAGATCACCTCGCTGGTGGTCAAGGTCGGCGCGGTGGCCTGCATCGTCTTCCTGGACCCGCAGTTCTCCATCGACCTCCAGCTCATCGGCGGCGTGATCATCCTCCAGACGCTGCCGGCGGTGGCGCTGGGCCTCTACACGCGCTGGTTCCACCGGACCGCGCTGATCGCCGCCTGGGCCGCCGGGATGGGGCTCGGCATGTGGATGCTCTACCAGGTGGCCAGCCCGACCCGGAAGCACTTCGGCGGCTCGGCGTTCCCGCTGGAGAAGTTCGGCTTCGACACCCCCAAGACGATCTACGTCGGCATCGTGGCGGTGTTGGTCAACCTGGCGGTCGCGGCGTTGCTGACGCTGGTCCTGAGGGCGGCCAAGGCGAACGAGGGAGTCGACGGGACCACTCCGGACGACTACTCCGCGGACGAGGGTGACCCCCGGGTCACCCCGGGTACCGAGCGCGGCGCCGACTCGGCCCGCGAACCGGTCGCCTAGCGCCCCTCGCGAAGGACGGGCCCCTCATCGACGCCAGGCGTTGATGAGGGGCCCGTCCTTTCTTGTTGGCCTGGCGCGTCTGGGGCCTGTCCCTTGTTGTCGGCCTGGCGCGTCCTGGGCCGAGCGCGTTCTGGGCCCAGCGCGTCTGGGGCCTGGCTTGCGGCGGGGCTCAGCGGGGGCGGTTGCGGGATTCCAGGGCCTCGTTGAGGCGGCGCAGCATCAGCGCCAGGGTTTCCCGGTCCTCGGTGGGCCAGTCGGCGAGCATGTCGCCGTAGAGCCGGGTCCGTGCGGCCCGCACCGCCGTCATCCGGTGCAGGCCTGTGGCGGTGGGGGAGATGACCGTGCCCCGGCCGTCGGACGGGTCCGGGCTGCGGGTGATCAGACCGTCCCGCTGTAGCGCGGACACCTGCCGGGTCACGGTCGAGCCGTCCAGGTTGAGCCGGGCGGCGAGCGCGGAGACGTTCTGCGGACCGGCGGCGTCCAGATGACGCAGGATCACGTACGCCGCCCGGTCGAGGACCCGGTGCTCGGCGGTGCCGGTGGCCCGCCGGGTCGCCTCGCCGAGGCGCAGCAGCAGGGCCACCTCGGTCTCGATCTGGCCGAGGGTGACCTCGTCGGCGTCGGCATCGCTGGCCCGGTAGGGGTCATCGCTCATAGCTGTATGATACAAGATAAGTACCTGTATCATACAGCTAGTTGAGGAGTCGGAGTGGATCGGCGTTCCGAACCGAACCGCAGTGCCATCTACGCCACCACACTGGTGGCCTTCCTCGCCATCGCCGGCATCGCCGTCGTCGACCCGATCCTGCCGGTCATCGGCGACGCGATCGGGGTCACCGCCTGGCAGGTCGAGCTGCTGTTCACCGCGTACATCGCGGTGATGGCCGTCGGCATGATCCCGGCGACGCTGGCCAGCGGCCGGTTTGGTTTCAAGCCGGTGCTGATCACCGGCGTCTCCGTGGTCGGCGTGGCCGCGATCCTCGCCTCGCTCAGCAACAACATCGTGCAGCTGTCCGTGCTGCGCGGCGTCTGGGGGCTGGGCAACGCGATGTTCTTCGCCACCGCCATGGTGGTGCTGGTCAACCTGGCCGTCGACCGGGAATGGGTGGTCGGCCTCTTCGAAACCGCCCTCGGTCTCGGCTTCGCCGTCGGACCGCTGATCGGCGGCCTGCTCGGCGAGGTCAGCTGGCGGCTGCCGTTCTTCGTCTGCGGCGTGTTCATGGTCCTGGCCCTCGGTGTGGCCGCCCGCAAGCTGCGCGAGCCGACCAACCGGCAGCCCCCGGTACGCGTCGGCCAGATCTTCTCCACCTACCGCCGGCCGGCGTTCATCGCGCTCTGCGTGGTGACCGCCGCGTACAACTTCGTCTTCTTCGTGGTGCTCGGCTACACGCCGCTCTTCCTGGGCCTGGACGTCATCCCGCTGGGGCTGGCGTTCACCGGCTGGGGCCTCGGCCTGGCCGCCGGCATCCTGGTGGTCGGCCACCGCCTGGCCCAACGGATCGGCGCGGTGCAGACCGTCGGCATCGCCATCGCCGGCCTGCTGGTCTGCATGGTCCTCTTCGCCACCTCGACCAGCACCGCCGAGGCGCTGGTGGTGCTGGTGCTCTCCGGGCTCTGCATGGGGCTGGCCAACGCCAACCTCACCGACCTGGCCCTCGGCCTCGGCTCCAGCGACCGCCGGGTGGCCACCGGCGCGTTCAACCTGATCCGCTGGGGTGCCGCCGCACCGGCGCCGATCATCTCCGGCAAGCTCGCCGAGCACTCGCTGTCCCTGCCGTACTGGGTCGGCTTCGGGGTGCTCACCGTCGGCGTGCTGGTCTACCTCGCCTTCGCGCACCTGATGGCCGCCGGCTACGGCGAGCGGGTGCTCTGGTCCCGCTGGAACCGGGCCGCCGCCGACACCGAGCACGCCCCGGAAGAGCCGGTCGGCGAGGCGTACTGATCGCCGGCAAGGGTCAGGCTGATCGCCGGCCGGGGTCAGGTCAGCGCGCGCCAGAGCAGGTAGAGCCCGATCACCGTCCCGAACACCACGATCAGCGTCTTGAGCAGCGCCGGCGGCAGCCGGCGGACCACCCGGGCGCCGGCGTACCCGCCGACCAGCGAGGCCGGGGCGACCACCGCGACGGCGGCCCAGTTCACCGGCCCGAAGAGGGCGAACACCACCAGCGTGGTGCACCCCACCACCGCCGAGAGCAGATTCTTGATCGCGCTGACCCGGGCCAGCGTCGCGTCCAGCACCAGGGCCAGCCCGGCGACCAGCATCACCCCGAGCGCCGCGCCGAAGTACCCGCCGTACACCGCACCCAGCGCGACCATCGTCTGCACCGCGACCGTCCGCTGGCGCGGCGACAGGTCCCGGGGGTGGCCGACCAGCCGGCGCAGTGGGTCCTGGAAGGCGAGCAGCGCGGTCGCGCCGAGCACCAGAAACGGTACGGCCAGCTCGAACGCGCGGGCCGGGGTGGCCAGCAGCAGCAACGCCCCGAGGATCGTGCCGACGACCGTGGTGGGCACCAGTGTGGCCAGGGCCCGACCACGCGGCAGATCCGCCCGGCTGCCCGCCACGCTGGCCAGGTACCCGGGGAATACGGCGACGGAGTTGCTGACGTTCGCCGGCACCGGAGGCAGCCCGACCGCGATCATCGCCGGAAAGGTGATAAGCGAACCGCCACCGGCCACCGCGTTGACCGTGCCAGCGGCGAGACCGGCGGCGAGCAGCAGCGCGGCGTGGGAGAGATCCATAGCCCCACGAGGCTAGCCCCCGCCTGGTCGGGCGGGCACGCCGGACTCCCCGGCCCGGCGACCTCCCCAACCGCCCCTGACCTGCGCGATCTTGCCCAGGCGGGGCGGCAATACCGGCGGACCGTTCGTCGTTAGGATGAGAGCGCGACGGACGAGTCGACCGGGCGGCCGCGTCGGCGGGCTTCGGCCCGCCGCCGAGGAACGTCCGGACTCCACAGGGCAGGGTGGTTGTTAACGGCAACCCGGGGTGACCCGCGGGACAGTGCCACAGAAAACAGACCGCCGACCCCATCGGGGACGGTAAGGGTGAAACGGTGGGGTAAGAGCCCACCAGCACCCCGGGTGACCGGGGTGGCTAGGTAAACCCCACCCGGAGCAAGGCCAAGTAAGGGCCGTCACCGCAAGATGACGACCCGCGCAGACGCTTGAGGGCTGCCCGCCCGATGTCTGCGGGTAGGCCGCTGGAGCCTGCCGGCAACGGCAGGCCGAGATGGATGGCCGCCGCCGGCGCAAACCCTTCGGGGTACGCGCCGCGCACAGAATCCGGCGTACAGGTCGACTCGTCCGTCGCCCACCAGGTCAGCCGCCCTCACATGGCGGCTGACCTGCTGTTTCTATGGGCGCTGCTGGTCATCAGCGGTCGTCGTTGGTCGGCGTTAGGCGGCCCCGGGACGGCCCGGACGGCCCCCGGACGGCCCAGGTCCGACGCGAAGTCCCGTTGCGCACCGGGTTCGACACGCCGCCGACCCGGTAATCGGACACTCACTCACCATCGTCGTGGTCCGGCAGTATGTACGCCATGGCAAACAATCCCCCGAAGCCTCGCACCCCCGGACCCGTAGCTGAGCCAGCCCTGCTGGACCGCCGATATGCGGCTTTGGTCGAGGAACTCGACGGCAACATGCAGACCGCCCTCGACGGTCTGACCACTCCCCTGAGCGATGTTCAGCGAGCTGAGCTCGAAACCATGTGGGGCCAGAAGGTCCGTCCGGCGGTGATCAAGCAACTAGACGCCCTGGTCGGTCCGGTTCGACCGGTAATCGCCGAAGCGTGCGAGGCGCTCAACATCGTTCCGACCTGGGCGCGGGGGACTGAGAAGGACTACACGCTCTGCCAGGGGGACCACGTCGCGCTGGTGCGCCGGCGCGGGAACCCGGAGACACCAGGCATCATCGAGGTGCACCACCCCGGGTGCGAGAAGCACGCGAAGCGCGGCCTGAAGTGGCTCGCGCGGGAAGAGCAAAAGCCGGGGAGGCGTCGCAAGGGCTTCCATTCGATCATGCCGCTCGGGGATGCGCGCCGCGAAATCCGTCAGCAGGAACTGGGTGGGCAGCGACCAGCCGGTGCGCTCAGCTGGCTCCGCCGAGGATGATCGGCCACCCCGACGGCATTTGCCGTCCGAGGTGCCCTGACAGCCGGAAAGACAAGCGCTTGTTGGCGAGGTTTCGCGCCCGGCCGGTTGCTGTCAGCGTTGCTGTCAGAGGCACGCCGCCGACCCTCGACGAATAGACGCGCTGGACTACGATCAACCCGTGCAGGTCGACTTAGGGGACATGCCGGCTTGGGCCGCGCTCCTCCTTTCCGCAGGATCCGCCTACGAGTCGGAACGAAGCAGGAGTGATTATTTTGGCGCCGGCCACCAACGCTCAGAAGCTTATCTTGCAGATCTTCGACGCCTGGCGTGCCGAGAGCTTTCCTAGTCTGGATGCCGGTACCGCCTTTGAAATTTTCGCATCCGAGCTGGTGCTCAGAGACTACGGCCTAAGTCTGGAAGATGTTCAATCGGGCGTTGTAGGCGGCGGCCAAGACGGTGCTATCGATTCGGTATACACCTTTTTCGACGACACGCTAGTCCGCGACGACTCGGAGATCGTGACATCCGGCACCAAGCCCAGCAGCTTCGGACAGGGCAGGACGCTGGAGCTATGGGTCATACAGACTAAGCGTTCGGCGAAGTTTGAAGAAACAGCGCTAGACAAACTGGAGAATAGCCTCCGCAGGTTCCTCGATCTCACAATAGAACTAGACGAACTTTCGGGCCTTTACAACGAAGAGGTTATTGCAAAGTTTGGGCTGTTTCGAACGTCCTGGCGGAAGTTGCTGACTCGGCGTCCGAAGATCCGCGTGAACGTCGCATATGCCACGCCCGGAAATGCACAAGGAATTAACCCTCAAGTTGAAGTCAAGGTGAACGCGCTTCGTTCGTTCATCGAAAGCGCGGTTCCTGA
This sequence comes from Micromonospora sp. NBC_00858, assembly GCF_045207365.1. Classification (NCBI taxonomy): domain Bacteria; kingdom Bacillati; phylum Actinomycetota; class Actinomycetes; order Micromonosporales; family Micromonosporaceae; genus Micromonospora; species Micromonospora sp. NBC_00858. The sequence continues at coordinate 302,444 of NZ_CP108828.1, forward strand.
CAACTCTGGGACGTCGGTAGAGCTTGTCGGTGCAGCCGAATTGGTAGCTCTATACAACGAGCGTCCTACATACTCTCTTCCGATGCAATATCAAGAGGCGGCAACCAGCGGAAACTCTCACGTCGCGCTGGTCAAATTGTCGGACTATTACGATCTGATCGTAGACGAGCGTGGACGATTGAGGCGGCACCTGTTCGACGACAACGTCCGCGACTACGAGGGCAACGTCTCCGTCAATCAGGACATTCGTAAGTCACTTACTAGCGAAAGCGGTCCTGAATTCTGGTGGTTGAACAACGGCGTCACGATCCTATGCAGCTCGGCTACAAGTGCCGGAAAGATCTACTCGCTGGAAAATATCCAGGTCGTCAATGGCTTGCAGACCAGCCACGAGATCTACCGAGTCCTGGCGGACGCGACCGCCATTTCACGTGACCGTATGCTTCTGGTTCGAATAATCGTCACGGATGACATCGCGACCCGGGACCAAGTAATTAAGGCAACGAATCGACAAACTGCGGTTTCTGATTCGTCGCTACGAGCAACGGACGAAATCCAGAGAAATATAGAAAACTACTTCCTAGCGAACGGCTGGTTCTACGATCGCAGGAAGAACTTCTATAAGAACGACGGAAAAGATCCATCCCGTATCATCAGCATTTCAATGCTCGGAGCCGCTATTACGGCGATGGGTCTAGCTCGGCCCGACAAGTCTCGCGGGAAGCCGTCGTCGCTACTCAAGAACAACGAGGATTACAAGAGCGTCTTCAATGACAGAATTCCGCTCGAAATCTATTATTGGGCCGCTCGGCTGCAGCGCAAGGTCGACACTTTCATTCTATCCCTGGGGGCTGAAGCGACCGTCTCTCAGAAGAGCAACCTAAAATTTCATCTCTCTATGTTGGCCGTAGAAAGGTTGAATGGAGGGTCGGTCCGCAGCCCTCAGCTTCTACGGCAACTCGCAGTGGAAGACGTTGACACGAAGGAAGACGACCTGCGGGAGCTCTTCAATAGCTTGAAGGCATGGTCAGACACATACCTGCAGGCGGAAGGGGTGATCCTTGAGCGGGCCACAAAAGCTCAACGCTTCACTGAGTATCTGCTGAATTGCGCCGCGTCGGCCCGCGTGAATAGTAATAGCGCGAGGGCTGTCCCTGAGTGAGCAGGACGGCGACTGCCATAGGCAGGAGCGACCGCGGCTGCGGCGGACCAGCGGATCAAAAGACACAGTCAGGGTCGGCCCAGACTGGAAACCTCGGCTCCCCTGGACAGCAGGTGCCCGACCTTCGGCGGTGCTGGCGGGCGGGGCTGCTGTCAGCGTTGCTGTCGACACTTGCAAGGCTCCGACATCATCGGGTGGTGCCGCTGCACAGGCCATGCCATAGGCTATGCCGCTACGATATGGCTAGTGCCTCGTCTTTGAACGTTGATCGTGTAATCCGTCGGTTCTGAGGACGTGTCGGGCAGGCTGTCTCCCAACGATTCTTGGGAGGTGGTGGCCAGTGGGTAGACGCCCGGAGGTGTTCGTCCGGCAGGTTTCGATGGCCGAGGGGCAGCGGTTGCAGCGCATCGGTCGGACGGCGAAGGATCCGGTGAAGCTGCGACGGGCGATCGTGGTGCTGATGTCCGCCCAGGGGCAGCCGGCGCCGGACATCGCCCACCTGCTCAAGGTGACCGAGGACTACGTGCGGGACGTGATCCACGCGTTCAACGAGCGGGGGTTCGACGCGCTGGACCCAAAATGGAGCGGGGGCGCACCGAGACGGATCGATGAGCAGACCCGGGACTGGATCTGCGTCATCGCCCGGTGCGACCCCCGCTTCCTCGGCCGGCCGTTCTCCTGCTGGTCACTTGCCAAGCTGCGCGACTACCTGATCGACACCGGCCGCGTGAGCACGATCAGCGTGGAGACCGTCCGGCGGATCCTGCACGAGCGCGGGGTGTCCTGGCAGGCCACGAAGACGTGGAAGGCCAGCACCGACCCCGACTTCACTACGAAGATGCGCCGCGTGTTGGACCTCTACGACCATCCACCTGCCGACGGGCGCGTGATCTGCGTCGACGAGTTCGGGCCGTTGAACCTGCAACCCCGCCCCGGCCGGGCCTGGCGACCGCAGGGCGAGCCGGTGCGGCTGCGGGCCACCTACACCCGCGACCAAGGGGTCCGGCACATGATCGCCGCCCTGGACCTGGCCACCGGCCGGCTGCATTACCGCATCCGCGACCGCAAACGGTGGCGCGAGTTCCTCAGCTTCCTCAAGACCCTGCGCCGCCGCTGGCCCGACCAGACGCTGCACGTCATCCTGGACAACTTCTCCCCGCACAAGCACCCCGAGGTCCGCGCCTGGTGCGAAGCCAACCAGGTCGAGCTGGTGTTCCTGCCGACCTACGCGTCCTGGCTGAACTGGATCGAAGCCGAGTTCGCCGCCGTGCGGTACTTCGCGCTCAACGGCACCGACCACCGGACCCACGCCGAGCAGGACGCCGCCATCGGCGACTACATCCGATGGCGCAACCAGCACGCCCGACCAAAAACCGGATATGCCACCAACTCCAAGATCCGCCACCCGGATTACCCGTTCAAGGCTGCATGACGAGGCACTAGGAGTAATAGCTTGACTCTCGCGATAGCGGTCTACGCAGCAGTTCTCTCCACTCTATCCCTTGCCTTGGCAGCCGTCTCTTTCCGGGCAGGAGGGCCCGTATTGAATTTGAGTTGGGAGTACGATCACAGCCTGCAAGAACTTATTGTGATTGTTGCAAACACTGGCCGCTCGGACGTCACGGTGGATTCTGTTGACTTACTGCTGGAGCGACGAGAGGTCTACCGTAGGGGGCGCTTTGGTGTCGCGCACCTGGAGGAGGCGGGCACCATCGCCAGGATCCCCCTGATGCAATGGGCGGATGCGGTGAGCGCCCCTTCACTTCCACTTCGAATATCTTCGAACTCGCGCGTTATGTGGCATGTGGCCCACGACGTAGTGAAATCAATGCCCTGGGAGCAGCAGTCGAGCGAACTGTCCCTAGTGTTCGAGATGGAGTCACCGCGCGGGACGGAAAGAGTCTGGTTTCAGGGCGAGTTGCTGGACGATTTTTTGCTGGCTGTCAAGCCGACGAACCCCTGACTCCCCGAGGATCTGTGGGTTGCAATATCTTCGCGTCTAGCCATCCAGATGCCGCGCATCCCTCGGTGGGTCACCCAAACCAAGTGCAGCGCAGTGATCGGCGACGGCCCAGCAGCATTCATCCAACCTGCAACAGTGAATTGATTTCGCCGACCGCTGTTGCGGCAGCAGCAGCCATTCCTCCTCAGACAGCAGTTCCGTGAGGTCGTCTAGCGCTTTCCTCTCACCCGCCGGCAATAGGTGTTCATATAGCCCTCTTGCCACAAATGCTTTACGGTAGAGAGAATGGAAGTCTCCCTTTCGTTCACTCTCTATGACGAAATGCGTGCCTTTCGCCGACCGCTTGACAGCAACATCGTGTTCATTATGCAAGTCGTCAAAGAAATGCCAGATGTCGAAGATGGTCTTTTTTAGTTCGTAGATTGCCTGACGCACTTCCTGACTTCGCGCCAATTCGAGCTGAGCGCGGCTCGCCAATTCCGCCTGACGGTACGCCGCCTTGGCGGCTCCCCGTACTTGCAGGACCGCAGCGGCAGCAGCAAAGGCCCCACCAACGACAGCTCCTACGAGAGAGGCTACGACTCCGGACCAGAAGGCATTCACGAGTGTTCATTGTGCGGCCGGAGGTCAACACCCCTTGCAACTAGCCATCCCGTCTGCCGCCGACCCGCCCTCCTGGGGAGCGGGCCGCCGCCCGGCCCGCCACGTCATCCATGAAGGAGCGGGGCCGGTCAAGGCTGGGGTTTTGACTTGCTGACGTTGTTTTGCCCGTCTTCCGGCATGGTTTTCGGGCAGGCGTGTGTGCGGCGTCGGGGTCAAGGCTGGGCCGTGGGCCCACCCCGGCAGGGGCTTGGCCTTGATGCCGGCGCCGTGGACGCCATGCTGGTGATGCCGGAAGTCGGTGTTGTGGGTGTGGTCGCGTCGCCAGGTTCCGAGCGATGCCGGAAGGGCAGGCCGAGGTTCGGCTGCCGGTCATCCATTCGCCCCGCGAGGGTTCGGGGGCATGGTGGTGTGCGACCGTGACCGGACGGGGTCAATCAAGCGGGCGGCCTCGCCGTCGGCCGACGGGGGCCAGACGTGGCACGACCACGCGTCCGGTCACGTCCGAACCTGTTCACGCCGCCGTCTGGGCCGGTGCGAGGGCACGGATGTGCCCGTCGCGCAGGCCGTAGTAGACGAGGGTGAGCAGCTTGCGGGCCACCGCGACGGTGGCGATATTGCGTCCGCGTCGCTCGGCGACGCGGGCGCGGGTGGAGGTCAGCCAGCCGGCCGTGGGCGGGACACCGTGGGCGGCCTCGACCGCGGCCCACCGCACCAGGGTGGAGCCCTGCTTGGTGATCCGTCCCCGGTGCACGACAAGGTCAGACTCCCGGTGCCGCGGGGTCAGCCCGGCCCACGAGGTCAGCTGCGCCGGTCCGCCGAACCGGTCGACCTCGCCGACCTCAGCGACGAACACCGCCGCCAGGACCGGGCCGACCCCGGGGATGGCCTGGATCGCGGTGTAACCGGCGTGCCCGGAGAGTCTGGCCCGGATCGGCCCGGCGACCGCGGCGATCTCGAAATCGACTGCGTCGATCAGCCGACACAGCGAGCTCACCCGACCCCGATACGCCCCGTCCAGCGGTGCCCGGGACAGCAACTCCCGCCCACCGACGCCGAACAGATCCGATACAGCGATGTGCACGCCCTGCTTGGCCAACACCGCGTGCACCGACGCCTTCAACCCGCTGCGCCACGCGACCAGCTTGGCTCGATACCGCACCAGCTCCCGCAACTCGCGCACCGCCGGCGGGGCCACATACGCCTCCGGCAACCTGCCCATCCGCAACAGATCCGCCAGATCCGCGGCGTCACGGGCGTCGTTCTTCACCCGCCGGTAGGCGAACCCCTTCACCCCCAACGGATGCGCCAAATGCACCCGGGCACCGCCCGCGGCCAGCACATCCGCCGCCCAGTACCAGCCATACGTGGCCTCCAGCACCACCTCCGGGTCCGGACCAGCCTTCGCGATCTCCAACCCCAACGCCACCGGGTCATTGTCAATCCGCACCGTCGCGAGCTTCTCGCCCGCCTCCGTCATCCGCACGATCACCGACCGACGGCGATGCAGATCGATACCCACGATCTGCCGACCGTCGTACTCTGCCTGCATGAGGGGCCTCCTTCGTCGTGAGACGTGAGCACCCCGAGCATCCCGCCCGGGACCCACGAGGAGCGAGGCCCCGCTCCTTCATGCCATCAAGCGGACCTTGACGGCTCGTCCGGACGCTGGCGGGCCGGGCGGTGGTTTGCTCGGCTTGCCCGGGTCGATGGCAGGCGGGATGGCCTACCGAAACCACCCCGGACCCGGCGGCTGCCGACGATCCTCGGCCATCCTGGAGCCGGAGCGCCCCCGCCGGAGGCGCAGTAACCGCAACCCCGTACCGCGCCGCAGCTCGCCGGCGTGGCCGGCTTGCGCTCCCTACGCCGCGCGAGTCCTGGCCGCGCGGCCCGGCCGGCTGCCGGCCCACCACCTCACCGTCAACGGTCTGTCGTTCTGCGGCGGCCCCTCCGGGCTTCCCAGCTTCCGAGCCAGCCGCCGGGCATCAGGCGTGGCCAGCGCGGAGCGACAGCGGAGCGCAGGGCCGCGCGCCCAGGCGGCGGCGCGTGCGGCCCCGTTCAGGGCCGCCTTGAAGACGTACAGAAACTTTGCACAACATTGCCGGCAGCCCGGCTGTCCCGTCACGGCTGATGCTTGACAGGGCGGGTTCAACCGGTGTGCGCAAGGAGCTCGGCGAGCTTTTCGGATGGTGTCATGTAGCCGAGGGTCTTGCGGGGGCGGGTGTTGAGGCTGCGGGCGAAGCGGGCGAGGTCGTCGGCGGTGTGGGCCGATAGGTCGGTTCCTTTGGGCATGTACTGGCGGAGCAGGCCGTTGGTGTTTTCGTTGGATCCGCGCTGCCATGGCTTGTGTGGGTCGCAGAAGTAGACCTGGATGCCGGTGGCGGCGGTGAATTGGGCGTGCTGGGACATCTCCTTGCCCTGATCCCAGGTGATGGTGCGGACCAGTTCGTCGGGCAGGGTGGCGATGGCCTTCCGCATCGCCTGCTCGACGCTGTGCGCGGTACGGCCGTGGGGTAGGTGCAGCAACAGCAGGAACCTGGTGCTTCGCTCGACCAGGGTGCCCACCGCGGACTTGCTGTCTTTGCCGAGGATCAGATCGCCCTCCCAGTGGCCGGGCACTGCACGATCGTCGGCCTCGGCGGGGCGTTCGCTGATCATCACCATGTCCGGGATCCGCCCGGTGTTCTCAGGCCGCTGGCGGGCACGGCGCTTGATTCGGCCGGTGCGCAGGCAGCGGGCCAGCTCTCGGCGTAGCTCACCGCGGCCCTGCACGAACAGCGCCCGATAGATGGTTTCGTGGCTCACCCGCATCAGAGGATCGCGGGGGAACTCGATTGGCAAGCGACGCGAAATCTCCTCCGGGGACCACCAGTCCTCCAGCCACTCACCGACCCTCCCGGCCAGCCGCACACAGGCCAGCTTCGGCGTCTTCGGCCGTCGGGCCCGCGCTCGCGCTCGCTGGTGAGCCCGCCAGGCACGGTAGTCATCCCGGCCACCGTTACCCGCCACTTCCCGTGACACCGTGGAGGTGGCCTTGCCGAGCCGGGCAGCGATCGCCGTAAAAGACTCGCCGCCACGAAGGCCAAGACTGATCTCCTCCCGGTCGGCAAGGGTGAGCCGCCCGGGCCCCGGCTGCCAAGAGTCGGATCGAACAGGGCGTTTCGACTCGCGGCGCACGACGGTTCGAACAATCTCATGCGAGCAGCCGACCTGGCGGCCGACCTCCCTCAACGACAGGCCCCTGGCGCTCAACCGTCGGGCCAACTGTCGTTGCTCCACCGTCAGATGGATGGTCACCAACATCTCCCTCGATCGAATCGATGCATTCTCGTCGACTCGTCGAGCGCGTTGCGCTGACCAGTTGAACCCGCCCATGCCGGCAGTCCGGTGTCGTACTTCGCTTGATGCGTTACGCGGTGGCTCCACTTGATGGGTGACACTGACGGGGAGCTGGTGGAACAGACGAGGATGCCCCGGGAAGTGGATGGGCGCCGCTAACGCTCTTCTCCCGACGCCATCTGGCGCGCTGTGTCCTGGTAGAACGACACCAGCTGCGGCAATGGAACCGCCTTCCGGGACGCTGTGGAGAGATCCTTTCCCTCCTCTGACCACGGCGGCGGCCATGCGCTGATCCCCTGATCGGCGGCGAGCGCATCGACTTCCGCTTCCCACCCCGGCCACCGCAAAGTGTCGTAGAACTCGGTCAGCGAACCATCGAGGACCGCATACAGCCAGTCGGCGTACCCCTGGTCGAGGTCCAGCCACTCAAGATCATCTGGACCGAAGTAATGGACGGTCGGCTTACCGCCAGGCTGTGCCGGCACCCACACGTACTGGCCGCCCATGACGTCGTAACCGACGACGACCCAGGGGCCTGTCGGGTCCGACTCCGTTGCTACGTCCGGCAGCCCATCGTGGCCGCTACCGAGGACGCGTAGCCAACCATGGTCCACCAGCAGTCCGCCTGTGTTGGCGACAACCGCACCAAGCCACGAACGAGTCGTGATTCCCAGCGCCGCCAGGCAGGCTTCCGCACGCGCAGGCTCGGCGGGCAGCACCTCAACCGGGTACCGGGCCTCCGTCACCGCCGCGGACACCTCAATCCATGCCGACTGCTCCACGGCCGTAGCTTGCCTGAACACAGGCATGATCGTCTAGCCGGCATTGTCACGGATCAACTGAGCGCAATCCGTCACGCATCAAGTGGAGCCCGACATTGCCGGCAGTCCAGCCGCCATTCGTGCCAACGACCGCCAGGCGCTGCGCAAGTCAGGCGGCGCTGGGCAGGAGGAGGGATCGCAGCGCGATCGCCCGAGACTCGATGAGCTGCATGCGGAGTTGCCACTCCGCGGTTGCCGTCCAGTCCGCCTGGGCGGTGATCTGGTCCGGGTGCTTCCGGTACAGCAACCCCGGTTCGTCGATGAAGTACCCGTCGGCAACTACTGAAGCTGCGAGCAGTAGGCCGGTGTCTTCGCCGCCGGGTAGGGCCATCCAGCCACCGAGCGCGAGCGAGAGGTCCCGTCGGATGCAGAGCGTTGCTGGGTGCACGGGTAGCCGGTAGCCGTTGTCGTGAGAGTAGGAAAGCACCTCGGCCCGGTCGACTCTGCCTCCCGCCGGGTCGGCATGCTGCCAACTGACCGTTGACCCGTCAGGCATTAGGTCAAGAACGCTTGAGGTTGTCCACCCAATGTCAGGGCGAGAGCTAAGAACCTCGATCTCGCGTGCGAGGGCGCCGGGTGTGAGCTGATCATCGGCATCTAGGACCCGCAGTAGCGAGCCCTGGCTCCGCGCCATCGCCATGTTGCGGGCGACTCCAGGGCCGCCAGCTTTGCCGGTCGCGCCCAGGACGCGCGAGTCTTGGGGTAAAGCGGCCGAGACCAAGCCTCTGAGCTGGGATTTCTTTGGTTGCGGTTGGCCGACCTTGGTCGCTGTTGGGCAGCCTTTGACGGCCTGGAGCCGGCCTACCGCGGTACGTCACCGGCACCGCGCCCACCTGCAGCAGCGCAACAACGTCCGAGCGGACCGTCCCGGTCAGTCGAGCACCTCCACGGTGTCACCGACGCTGACCGTGCGACCTTCGCGGGAAGGTCCGCCCGGTTCGGCCCGCACCGTCATCTGGAGACCGAAGAGGAGCTTCTGGCCGATGTTCCGCCGTGCGGCGAGCATCCATAGCGGCTCCCGCCCCCGCTCCCCGGTCTCCTGGTCGATCGTCGCGACCAGACAGCGGCCACACTCGTTGGCGCCGTGGAACACGGCCCCGCCGATCCTGATCCGCCGGCCGACCCACTCGCCCTCGGCCCACGGTGCGGCACCGCTGACCACCACGTTGGGGCGGAACTGGATCATCGGCAGCGGCCCTTCGGCGCTGCCCGACTCCAGCAGCCAGCCGTTGAACGCCTCCAGCGACGCGGTGTTGGCCAGCAGCAGCGGAGTGCCGTCGGCGAAGCTCACCTCGGCGCCGGAGCCGGCCGGAACCGGCCAGGGAACGAGGTTGCCGGTGGGGTCACCGAGCCAGACCAGCCGGGCGGTGCGCCCCAACAGCCGGTTGAGCCAGTCGTCCGCCTCGGGGCCGGCGGCGCGTACCGGTGAGGGCGGCCGCCCACGGAACACCCGGACCTGGATCGCCTCGCCGCTGGTCGGTTCGGCCAGATCGAGCGGGGCCAGGCCCGGCGCGTCCAGGGTCAGCCCGCCCGGCCGGGAAACCGCCCGCACCGTCACCAGTTCCCGGTGCTGGCGCTGGGTCAGGCCGAGCCCGTTGTCGTCCACGATCAGCCAGCGCCGGTCGCCGTCCAGGCCCCACGGCTCGACCCGCGCCGTGTCGCGGTCCATCCGGCGGCACCCCTTCACCGGGTACGTATGAATCGAGGCGACTCGCATTCGGTCAGGATGACACGACGCGGCGTGACGCCGGCACCCTCGCTCCGGTGGCCGCCCGTTACCAGGCGACCCAGGTTGTCGCCAGGTTCCGCCCCTGGCCAACGAGGGTGTAACGATCTTGGTCCGGCGTACAGGTCGACTCGTCCGTCGCCCACCAAGGCCAGCCGCCATCACATAGGGGGCGGCCCCAGCAACCTCACACCTGCTGTCAGCACGTACAGCTCTCTGCGGTCCACGGCGTCGCCCTTTTCATCTAGTTGGTAGCCGTCCAGCCAGGTCCAGCCGTGATAGGTGTGTAGATCGGTGCGGATCCTGATGAGGCGGAAGCGGATCGGCCGTACGAACTGAGGACTCGCCGCACGGGTCAGGTGCAGGACGTCACCGGCCTTCACTTCGGTTCTTCCTGTCTCGCCAAGCACGTAGGGTTTCGCCGGCAGCCCTCAGTCGAGGGCATCCGTCGTTGGAGCACTTCGAGCAGGCGTTGCGGTGATGGAAGTCGACGACGTAGCCGGCCATCTGAACCGGGAACGGCGGTTCTGGCCGCCAGTGCGGGAGCGACATGGTCACCTCTGGTTGAGGTGCTTGGCGGCGTTCCCGGAGCGCCAGAAGTCTGCTCTCGTCATCAAAGGGCGTCGTGGTGCCGGGAGTGCGGCCGCTCGACCAGCCCGCCTTCGCGGTTGACAGCCGTGTGTCGTTGGGGCCGGCGCGCCGGCTGCGCGATCGACTGTCCGGCCAGGGCTTTGGAACCAATTACATCTAGGCATGTGTAAAGAGTAAATGACTAGGGCGTGCAGATACTAGGTGTGTATCAACTTGACGCACGCCTAGTCGGCGTGTGCCTAGCGTCAGCGTCATGGGCAGGAAGCTGCGGTTGGTGGGTTCGGGCGAGATCCGAATCATGCTCGGTGGCATCTCGCGGCAGCGCGTCTACCAGATCACCAACCGGCGCGACTTCCCGGAGCCGGTTGCCTCGCTTCAGATGGGCAACGTCTGGCTTGCCGAAGATGTTGAGGCGTGGATTGCCGTCAAGCGCGGGGACCTGGACTAGCGCTAGGTAGACCGCCAAGCGAGGCGGCCTGGTCAGGGCGTACGTCCCGGCTCAATCCGACGTCCAAGTTGACTCATCCGTCGCACCCAGCCCAGAACCAACCGGCTGTCAGGCCGGCCCGGTCATCGCAGGTGTGCGCGCTCGTCGACGACCCGCCGGGGTTCGGTGAGGAAGATGCCGACGGGGACCGGGCCGTGCGCGATGTTCAACGTGTCCAGCCGGTAGTGCCAGTTACCGCTGCGATGGCCGGTGAAGCGGTAGTTGATGTGCCAGCGCGTCCACTCGCCCGGGGCGAGTCGTACGGCGGGTGGACGGCGATGGCGGCGGGGCATACCCCAGGAGGACGGGACCAGGTCGACGCGGAGCATTCCGTCGGCCAGGTCGAGGCGGACCACGTCGCGAGACGGTGGCCCGGCGCGCAGGTCGGCCTGTGGCTGGAACCCGTCCGCCTCATGCATCGTGACCTCGTGAGTGCAGGGTGCGCCGCTCTCCGGTAGGGCGAACGCGACCGGCAGACGGTTGCGGCGGACGGCCTGTTGGCCTCCGCGGGACTGCTTGGTCCACGAGGCGCGGACCCACTGGGCGACGACGTACACGGCTTGGATGTTTCAGGCTTTCCGGGCTCCTGGCAATCCGGTTACGGGCGGGGGACTGCTCGTATGGCCACGAGGCCGGGTGCGGCGTTCTAGGCTCCGAGATATGGCGGCGGCGTGCCCATCTTGAGCTGGCACATAAGTCCGGGCAGTGCCTTCACCTCATGATTCGCCTCGCGAGGCGCGAACTCAGACAGAGAGGAAGCACGCATGGCTGTCAAAACCAAGACGCGTCCAGGCACCACGGAGATTCGGCCGTTCACGGTGGAAATCCCCGAGGCGGACCTTGATGACCTGCGTAGGCGCATCGCAGCCACGCGCTGGCCGGAAAAGGAAACTGTTGACGACCAGTCGCAGGGCGTGCCGCTAGCGACGATTCAGGCCGTCGCGCGCTATTGGGAGAAGGAGTACGACTGGCGCAAGATCGAGACGAGGCTGAACGCCCTACCGCAGTTCATGACCAATATCGACGGGCTGGACATTCACTTCATCCACGTCCGCTCGAAGCACGAGGATGCGCTGCCGCTCATCGTCACGCACGGGTGGCCCGGGTCGGTGATCGAGCAAATGAAGATCATCGAGCCGCTCACCGACCCCACGGCGCACGGCGGGAGCGCGTCGGACGCTTTCCACCTGGTGATCCCATCGCTGCCCGGCCACGGCTTCTCGGGCAAGCCGACCTCGCCGGGCTGGGGTCCGGAGAAGACTGCGGCTGCCTGGATCGAACTGATGAAGCGTCTCGACTACACGCGATTCGTCGCGCAGGGTGGCGACTGGGGTGCGGTCGTGGTGGATCTGATGGGGCTGCAGGCGCCACCGGAACTGCTCGGCATTCACACCAACATGGCTGGCGCGGTGCCGCCCGAGATCGACAATCTGTTCCAGGGCGACACCACCGGAGCGAACAACGCCATGGGTTCGCTGCCGTCCAATCTGTCCGCCGACGAGATGCGTGCGGCCGAGGAGCTGGACTACGTCTGGAAGCACGTCGCCTATGCCCTCATGATGGCGACGCGCCCGCAGACGCTGACCGGCTTGGCGGATTCCCCTGTCGGCCTGGCGTCCTTCCTGCTCGACCACGATGCGGCCAGTATGGCGCTGATCGCGCGGGTCTTCGAAGGAGGCACCGAGGGCCTCACCCGCGATGACGTCCTGGACAACATCTCGCTCTACTGGCTGACGAACACGGCGATTTCCGCGTCTCGTCTCTATGCGGAGAACAAGCTGTCCTTCTTCGCCGCCAAGGGCGTCTCCATCCCGGTCGCCGTGAGCGTCTTTCCCGATGAGCTCTATGAGGCTCCGCAGAGTTGGGCCGAGCAGGCGTATCCCAACCTCATCTACTACAACAAGCTCGACAAGGGCGGGCACTTCGCGGCCTGGGAACAGCCGAAGATCTTCTCCGAAGAACTTCGCACCGCTTTCCGGTCGCTTCGCTAGATGGCGGTGTCCGACCGTCCGCACATGCCGTCGCTCGGCGGGGCGACCGGGTGGCTCAACTCCGAGCCACTCGGCCCCGCCGAGCTGGGTGGCCGTGTCGTCCTCGTGAACTTCTGGACCCTGACGTGCATCAACTGGCTCCGCCAGGAGCCGTACGTCCGCTCCTGGTCGCAGGCGTACCGAGACGACGGTCTGGTCGTCATCGGGGTGCATACGCCGGAGTTCTCGTTCGAGCACGACGTCGACTGGGTCCGCCGGGCGGTCGCGGCGCGATCAATCGACTACCCGGTCGCGGTCGACAACGACTACGCGATCTGGAGCGCCTTCGACAACCACTACTGGCCGGCGCTCTACTTCGTCGACGCGGACGGCGTCATCCGCGACGACCACTTCGGCGAGGGGCGCTACGAGCAGTCCGAGCGCGTTCTCCAGCAGCTGCTCGGCATCGAGCGCGAGCCCGTTCCCGTCGAAGGCCTCGGCCCGGAGGCAGCGGCCGACTGGGACAACCTGCGTACGCCCGAGACGTACCTCGGTTTCAGTCGCGGCGAGCACTTCGCGTCGCCGAACGGCGCCGCGCTCGACGAACGCCGCGTCTACGAGCTGCCGGAGAGCCTGGTCCTCAACCAGTGGGCCTTGGCGGGCGAGTGGACGATCGGGCCGGAGAACGTCGTGCTCGACCGGCCCGGCGGCAGCATCGCCTTCCGGTTCCACGCACGCGACGCGCATCTCGTGCTGTCTCCCGGGGCGCGACAGCCGATCCCGTTCCGGGTGCTTCTCGACGGCGAAGCACCGGGCGCGTCACACGGCGTCGACGTCGACGAAGACGGCAACGGCGTACTCCAGGACGGCCGCCTCTACCAGCTCGTACGCCAGCACGACGCGGTCCGCGAACGGAGCCTGCAGATCTCGTTCGGCGAGCCCGGCGCCGAGGCGTACGCCTTCACGTTCGGGTAGGCCCGATCAGCGACGCAGGTCGACCGTGCTGACGGTGCCTGAGAACGGTGAGATGGTACGGATCTGAGAGCCGGGGCGCAGGCGGGTGTCGGTTGCGTACCGGTCGGCGAGCGCCTTCTCCGCGGCCTCGTCGCCGTCGTCGGCGGCGAGCAGCAACGCGGCGATCTCGTCGACGAGCGTAAGGTCGGCATCGGCGAAGTCGTCGGTCATCGCGTCGAACCCGTCCCAGAGCAGCAGCTCGTCCTTCTGCCGATGGGCGAGCTCGTGCAGGACGTAGTCGTAGATGAACCACGCACCGCGGATCGGCGATTCCGGGGCCACACCGTAGACGTCGGGGTCGATCGCCCCGGCCCGGTACGCCGACCACACCCGCGCTGCCGAGTCGAAGAGCCCTGCCGCCGGGTCGATGTCGTAGCCGTCGAACCGCCAGTCGCCGGCCGGATCGATTTCCGGGTCGGCCCAGACCCAGCGTTCGCCGTTCCAGTACTCCGCCAGCACGTGATCGTGGTGCCAGCCGGGCGTGAAGTAGGAGGCGAAGCCGACCCGGCTGCGGCTGGGGATGCCGTGCTGACGGAGCACCGCGACCGAGAGCAGCGTGTGGTCCCGGCAGCAGCCGGCTACCCGGTCGGCGGTCGGACGCTCGGCGCTGAGTGGCAGGGAAAATCGGGACTGGTCGGTGTCGAGGATGCGGTCCACCCAGCGGCAGTTCACCTCGTCGAGCCGCTCGGTGGGCAGCTCGACGCCGCCGGCCCGGTAGTGGACGATCACGTTGCGGGCGGTCGCCGCCACGGTGGCGATGTCGGGGGGCACGGCGTCGAGCAGTGCGGCGTGCCGACCGGGGTCGCTGTACGGGGAGTGTCTCCGGTAGTCGTCGATGTTCATGAGACGAGTCTTCGTCCTGCCACCGTGTCAGGGTCAAGGTGCCGGGCCGGGATAGTGTCGACTGCTGTGACAGCGCCCGAGATCACCATCGCCAGCCCAGCGGACCGTGACACGGTGGTCGGCTCGCTGGTCGCCGCGTTCATCAAGGATCCCGTACTGCGGCACCTGTTCCCGGACGAGGAAACCTATCCGCGGTACGCCGCCGCCTTCTTCGGGCACCTCTTCGACAAGCGGGTGCACAAGGCGACGATCTGGACGATCGGTGGCGGTGCCTCGGTCGCCATCTGGGAGCCACCGGCAGCCGGCCACGAATCGCCGGAAGGGGATCTCGCCGCTCACTACCCCGCCGAGGTGCTAGCTCGCGTTCAGGCCTACGACGAGGCCGTGCACGCCGCACTGCCGGCGTTCCCGTTCTGGTATCTCGGCGTCCTGGGCACCCACCCCGACAGCGCCGGACGTGGTTGGGGCCGTCTCGTCATGAGGGCGGGGCTGGATCGCGCCTCCGCGGACGGCCTGCCGGCGATCCTGGAGACCAGCAACCCGGCCAACGTCGAGCTGTACCGCCGTGCCGGCTGGGAGGTGGTGCGTTCCGTGTCAGACCCGCTGCCCACCTGGATCATGCAGCAGCCGACCCGCTGACACCGGCGACTCCACGCGCACCCGACCGTTGCGGGCACCGGATGTCGGGTGGGCGGCCCGCCCCGCCGCCTAGCGTCGGTGCTCGAAAGGGAAGGAGACCCGGGTGCTGGAGCGGCTCAACGAGGCCATGGCGTACATCGAGCGGCAACTCGACCAACGGATCGAGGTGGCCGACCTGGCGCGGATCGCGCTGACGTCGGAGTACCACTTCCGACGGCTGTTCTCCGCGCTGGCCGGCATCCCGCTGTCGGAGTACATCCGTCGGCGTCGGCTCACCGTCGCCGGGGCGGACGTGCTGGCGGGGGAGCGGACGCTGCTCGACATCGCGGTGCACTACGGCTACGGCTCGGCAGAGGCGTTCGCCCGGGCGTTCCACGCCGTGCACGGCGTGGCACCCGGCGAGGCCCGGCGTACGGGGGCCGCGCTGCGCGCCCAGCCCCGGATGTCCTTCCGACTCACCGTTGAAGGGAGCGGCAGCATGGAATATCGAATCGTCAGCAAGGACGCGTTCGCCCTGGTGGGGCGCAAGGCCCGGGTTCCGCTGGTGCACGAGGGGATGAACCCGGCGATCGTCGCGTTCATCCGGAGCATCGACCGGGAGACGGCAGAGCGGATCGAGGCGCTCTCGGATCAGGAGCCGGCCGGGATCGTCAACGTCAGCGACAACCTCGCCGACAGCCGCGCGGAGGGCACCGAGTTGGACTACTGGCACGGGGTCGTCACCGCCGCCGCGCCGCCGGAGGACCTGGACGCACTGCCCGTGCAGGCCGGGACGTGGGCGGTCTTCACCACCTCCGGTGCGTTCCCGCAGGCGGTGCAGTACCTGTGGCGGGACGTGTTCACCCAGTGGTTCCCGTCCAACCCGTACCGCAGCCGGCCCGGCCCGGAGATCTCGCGGGTACGGGTGTCCGCGGACGGCGGCCAGGCGGACGCGGAGCTGTGGATTCCCGTCGAACGGGTACCCGCCCCTATGTAGAGTTCCGATACAGTGTTGGGATGCGGATCACCATTCCGGTCGCCAAGGTGCTGGCGGCGTTGCTCGCCGAGCCTGAGGCGGAGCGGTACGGGCTGGACCTGATGCGGTTGACCGGCCTGGCCAGCGGCACCCTCTATCCCGTGCTGCACCGGTTGCGGGCGGCCGGCTGGCTGGCCGCCGACTGGGAGGCGATCGATCCGGTAGCGGCGGGCCGGCCGGCCCGCCGCTACTACCGGCTCACCGCCGAAGGGGTGGCCGAAGCCCGCCGGGCGATTGCCGACCTGCGGGCCGCCATCCCCGACGTTCGTCCATCGTGGGGCGGCGCCGGGCCCACCGAGGCACCGGCATGGTGACCCGCCGCGCCGCCGAGGTGTTACTGGCGATCGCCGCGCGACGCTGGCCGGCCGACCTGCGCGACGACCTGCGCCGCGAGTGGGACGCCGAGTTGCACGTGCTCGCCGCGAGCGGTCACCGGACGAGGATGGTGGGCTTCGCCGTGAGTCTCGCCGTCAGTCGGGCCGGCGCCCCGCTCGTCGACCGCGCCATGATGCACCGGCGGGCCCGCCGTACCGCAGCCGCGTTGCTCCTGGCCCCACTCGCCTGCATCGGGATCGTGGTGGCCAGCGCGCTGGCGATGAACCCGGTCGAGACCTGGCTGATGACGATGGGAGTGAGCTGGTCGACGCGGGCGCAGAGGCCGCTCTGGGCCGCGCTCACCGTCGGGTTGGCGGTGCTGCTGGCGGTGTTCGCCGCGCGCTGGGCCCGACACACCGCGCTCGACGGCTCGCTGCGTATCGCGCTCGGCGTGGTGCTCCCCGTCGGTGCGGCCGCGGTCCTGCTCCTGTACGCCACCGACGCTGACAGCCTGGCCAGTTCCGTACCCGGTCTGCTGCTCTGGCTCGCCGGCCTGACGCTGGTCCTCTGGGCCGCGGCGGGTCTCGCCGTGCGGGACCGGGTCCGGGCCGCCTGGTGGCTGGGCGTCCTCGGCGCGCTCGTCGTCGCCGACCTCGCGGTCATCCTCGCCGTGTTGGACAGCATTCCGGGCGGCACCGGCGCCGTTGCGGGGGTCGCCGAGATGCCACCCGACACCGTCGACCGGGTCTCCGCGCCGCTGTGGCTCTTCGCCTGCTGGGCCGACTGGAACTTCGGCCTGCCCCGGCCCATCCCGTGGGAGATCTTCCTGATCACCAACGAGGTGCTGCTGGAGCCCATGGTCTACCTGGCGTGCACGCCCTACGCGCTCGCGTACACCATCCGGGCGGCCCGGTCGGCGCCCACCGCGCCGGTCGCCCTCGCGCCGGCCCCGACCTCGTCGCCGGCCTGACCCGCGCAGGCTCAGCTGGGCACGTCGTCCCACGTGGTGCCCAGCGGCAGGAAACCGGCCGACTGGTTGTCGCGCAAGGCGTAGGCGATGACCAGCAGGGCGTGCGCGTCCAGCTCGGGCAGCCGGTCCATCGGGAACCACCGGACGGCCAGCGACTCGTCGTCATTGACCCGGGCCGTGCCGGCGACGACCCGGCAGACGAAGCCGAGGTTGAGGTACTCGCAGCGGTCCCCGTTGGGGTAGGTGTGCGGGTGCGAGACGGCGCTGGACAGCCGCACCGGCACCACGTCCAGACCCGTCTCCTCCCGCACCTCGCGGACCAGCGCGGTGGCCGGCTGCTCGCCCGGCTCGACGAACCCGCTGATCACCGACCAACGCCCGTCGTCGGCGCGCTGACCGAGCAGCAGCTCACCGGCGTCGTTGCGGACCACCGCGCTGACGCTGGGCAGCCAGAGCAGGTCGTGACCGACGTGCTTGCGCATCCGCAGGATGTAGTCCGGTACCGCCATCCGGCGATCATAGGCCGCGACTCCGCGACCATCGCCGTCCCGCGACCCCGCGTCGAGTGTCAGGCCGACCAGCTGACGGTACGGCGGAAGCGCTCGTACTCCCTGGCGAGTTCGGCGTCGATCCGCTCCATTCGGGCCTCGGTGAGCACCACCGCCGGGTCCTGCCACGGTCGGCCGGTGAGCATCCGGCGGCGCAGTCCGGTCGGCGGGTGGGCGGCGAACAGCGACGCCTCGTCACGGACCGACAGTTGGCGCAGCAGCGGCAGCCGATCGGCGCTCGCGGCGCGGGCCTGGGCCAACGCCGAACGCCACCGGTCCGGGCCGTGTCCCGCCCGGGTCTCCCGGCGCACCGCCAGCGCCATCGACTCGGCGGCGAGCAGGGCGTCGAGCAGATCGGTCGCGGCGGTCGAGCCGGCCACCCGGGCGGCCAGTTCGTCGGCGAGGTACTCGGCGCGCTGGCTGTCCCGCAGCGCCACGCTCACCAGCAGCAGGTAGGCGACGAACAGAACCCGGGACACCACCCACTGGAACGCCCGGCCCAGCGCGTCGCCCACCATCTCCACCAGCCCAGCGCCGACGCTGGTTCGCACCGGCCGGAACAGGTCGGCGGCCGAGCCGAGCATGGTGAACGCGGGCTGGGTGAGCAGGCCCCGGCGCGGGTCACCGTTGACGAAGTGACCGAGCTCGTGGCCGAGCAACGCCACCCGCTCGCCGGCGGTGAGTGAGCCCCACAACGGCAGCCCGAGGCAGAGCACCTTCCGGCGGCGCAACCCGACCGCACCCGCGTACGCGTTGATGTCGCCGTCGACGCCGACCACGTCCGGCATCGGTGCCCCGATCGCCGTGGCCACCTCACCGATCAGCGCGAACAGCTCCGGCGCCCGGTCCAGGGAGAGCACCTCCAACTCGGGGTCGAGCCGGCCGAACCGGGGCCGCAGCGCGACCGCCAGGCCGACCATCGCGACCCCCGGCAGAATCGCCAGGTTGGGAAACGGGAACGCCACGATCAGCCATACGCCGGTGACCGCGAGCGCGAGTACCGCCGCGACCAGCACCAGCGACGCCACCGCGGTCACCGTCCGGGCGCCACCGGACCCGCTGGCACCCAGCGGCCGCCCGACCAGCCGGGTGAACTGCCGCCCGGTCGCCCGGAACGCCATCCGGTAGGTCCACCGGTCGACCCAGGTCCAGCCGAACTCGCGTTCGCGCCGCATCGGGTCGTACGTGTCCAGATTCCACTCGCAGTTGGGGCACCAGGGCAGCGCGTCGCGTACGGACGCCGTCGTGGCCCCACACCCCGGGCACGCCCCCGTGCCGGTCACCGTGTTGATCACGGGGACCGATCCTGCCCCGCGTCGCCGTACGCGGGAACTGGCCGTTCAGCCGACGGCCGGTGGCGGGCGAAGTGTCCCGGCCTGGGCTTTCTTTCGGTGTTCCGGCCCGGGGCGCCGTAACCGGCTCTACTGTGGAGAAGGTCGGTGACTTGCGTGATCCGGTGGCGGCCGGTCGGTTCGCGGTGCACAGTGATTCCCATGAGCGACAGCGGACGTGGTGGGCAGTTCTACTGGTGCACTCGGCACCACCGGGTTGAGACGGACGCCGACGTGTGCCCGGCGAAGCACGTCCTCGGCCCGTACGACTCGGCGGCCGACGCGGAGAACGCCCTGCAACGAGTGCAGGAGCGTAACGAGGCGTGGGAGGCCGAGGACGCTCGTTGGGCCGGGGAGGACAGGTAGACGGCGCGGGACGGCCCGCGCCGAGGTACTCAGTGCTCCGCGAGGAGACACGCGAGAGCACGTCCCCAAGGAGGGAACCGAGATGGCCGAAGCACAGCAGGCCACCACCCGCCCGGCCGCCCGGCGTACCACCGCGAAGAAGACCGCCGCGGCGGAGCGGAACACGGGAGCGAGCCGGACCACCCCCGTGCGCAAGTCCACCGCGGGTGCGGCGGCGGCGAAGGCGCCGGCCCGGAAGGCCGCCGGCGGGGCGGGGCGTGCCCCGGCCAAGAAGACCACCACGGCCGCCAAGGCCCCCGCGAAGAAGGCCACCACCAAGGCCTCCACCGCTGCCAAGAAGGCGCCAGCGAAGACCTCGACCGCCACCCGCAAGACGACCGCCACCGCGAAGCGGACCCCGGCATCCGCTGCGAAGAAGACCACCGCCGCTGCGAAGAAGACCACGGGTACGGCGAAGAAGACCACCAGCGCGGCCAAGAAGACCACCAGCGCCGCGAAGAGGACCACCGCAACGGCGGTGAAGAAGGCCACCACCGCGGCGAAGGCACCGGCGCGCAAGACCGCGACCAAGGCGTCCACCGCGAAGAAGACGGCCGCCAAGAAGGCTCCGGCGAAGAAGACGACCGCTGCGGCGAAGAAGACCACGGGTACGGCGAAGAAGACGACAGCGAAGAAGACCGCGGCCACCCGCCCTGGCGGCGGCGCACGCAAGGCCGCGGCAAAGAAGGCCCCGGCCGCGAAGCCGACCGGCACGTCGTCGACCGCCGCCCGCAAGGCGGTGGCGAAGAAGGCCCCGGCGAAGAAGACCGTCGCGGTCAAGGCGCCGGCTCGCAAGGTGACCGCCCGCAAGTCGCCGGCCCGTCCGACCGCCGCCCGGGCCACCGCCCCCCGCGGTACGCGGACCACCGCGCGGAAGGCGACCGGCTGACCGCAGGCCGTCCGGCACAGGATCGCCCGGCAGGGCCGACGCGGTTCACCGGCAGGCCGACGCGGTTCACCGGCAGGCCGACGCGGTTCACCGGCAGGCCGACGCGGTTCACCGGCAGGCCGACGCGGCTCTCCGGTGGGTCTGCCGCGGTTCGCCTGGTGCGTCGGCCGGATATCTCGGCCGGTCACCGGAAGCGGATCACCGGCGGCACTGTCAGGATTGACCCGTGGTCATCCGACGCGTACTCGCGCCCCGCATCGACTTCGGCACGCTGCGCCGCGAGCTCGGCCTGCCCGAGGGTTTCCCGGCCGCCGCGCAACACGAGGCTGACGAGGCGGCCGCCGCGCCGCCGCGACCGCCCGTCGACCGTACCGACGTACCGTTCGTCACGGTCGACCCGGCCACGTCCCGGGACCTGGACCAGGCGATGCACCTCGCCCGACGGCCGGGTGGCGGCTATCGGGTGCGGTATGCGATCGCGGACGTCGCCGCGCACGTCGGCCCGGGCGGGGCGCTGGAGGCGGAGACCTGGCGGCGAGGGCAGACCATCTACCTGCCCGACGGCCACGTGCCGTTGCACCCGCTGACGCTCAGCGAGGGCGCGGCCAGTCTGCTGCCCGACGACGACCGGGCCGCGGTGGTCTGGACCATCGACCTGGACGCCGACGGCGGCACCGTGGCCGTCGAGCTGGAACGCGCCCTGGTCCGCAGCCGGGCCAAACTCGACTACTCAGGGGTGCAGGCGGCGGCGGACGGCGGGCGGCTGCCCGACCCGATCGCGCTGCTGCCCGAGATCGGCGACCGGCTGACCGCTCGGGGACTGCGTCGTGGCGCGATCAACCTGCCCCTGCCCGAGCAGGACGTGGAACCCGACGGCGAGGGCTGGCGGCTGGTGTTGCGCGGGCCGGTGCCCATGGAGGAGCACAACGCGCAGATCTCCCTGCTGACGGGGATGGCCGCCGCCGACATCATGCTGGCCGGCCGGGTCGGCCTGCTGCGCACCATGCCGGCTCCGAAGCCGGAGGCCGTGCAGCGGCTGCGGGCCGCCGCCGCGCCGCTGGGCGTGCACTGGCCGGACGGCGTAGGCCCGGGCGAGGTGATCGTCGGGCTGGACCCCGCCCAGCCGCGCGCCGCCGCGTTCATCGACCAGGCAGCCGAGCTGATGCGCGGCGCGGCCTACACCGCGTTCGACGGGACGCCGCCGGAGCAGCCGGAGCACGGCGGGGTGGCCGCCGCGTACGCCCACGTCACGGCGCCGCTGCGGCGCCTGGCCGACCGGTACGCCACCGAGGTCTGCCTGGCCCTGCACGCGGGCCGGCCGGTGCCCGACTGGGCGCGCGCCGCGCTGCCTCGGCTGCCCGAGGTCATGGCCACGACCGACCGGACCGCCTCGGCGGCCAGCCGGGGTGCGGTCGAGCTGGCCGAAGCGGTGCTGCTGGCGGACCGGGTGGGGGAGACCTTCGACGCGGCGGTACTGGACGTGGACGCCCCGCCCAACGGCCGCTCCCGCCCCCGCCCGCCCGGCGGCACGGTCGCCCTGGACGCCCCGCCGGTACGCGGCCGCTGCCTCGGCCAACTGCCGCTCGGCGAACGAGTCCGGGTCCGGCTGGTAACCGCCGACCCGGCTACCCGCACGATCCTGTTCGAGCTGGCCTGAAGGGGTTGCCGGCGGCCCTTTTCGCGTTGGCGTAGACCGAACCGGCTACCGGCACGATCCTGTTCGAGCTGGTCTGAACGGATTGCCAGCAGCCCTTTTCGCGCTGGTGGGCCGGCTGCCGGCGGGTCCTGTTCGAGTTGGCCTGGAGCGGCAGTTCGCTCCCGGCTTGGGTCGTCGTCGGGGCGCGTAGGCGGGGTCGGCCGGTGGTGGCGTCCGGGTCGGATCCCGAGCCGACGAGTTGGCAGCGCGGCGGGCGGGCAGCGGGAATTGTCACAGCGGCTGACGCTGCTGCCGGACCGGGCGGTTTGCGAGGATGAGCCCATGGCATACGACGCGAGCACGCTGCCCGACGTGTCCGGGCTGACGGTCGGCATCATCGGTGGCACCGGCGATCAGGGGCGGGGTCTCGCCTACCGCCTCGCCCGGGCCGGGCAGACGGTGCTGATCGGCTCCCGCTCCGCGGAGCGGGCCGCCGAGTCCGCCGCCGAGATCGCCGCGCTGCCCCGGATGCCGGCCGATGTCAGTATCACCGGCGCGGCCAACGACGAGGTGGCCCGGCGCAGCGACGTCGTGATCATCGCGGTGCCGTGGGACGGGCACGCCGCTACCGTCGCCTCCCTCGCCGAGCCGCTCGCCGGCACGATCGTCATCGACTGCGTCAACCCGCTCGGCTTTGACAAGCAGGGCCCCTACGCGCTGACCGTCGCCGAGGGCAGCGCCGTGCAGCAGGCCGCCGCGCTGCTGCCCGACTCCCGGGTCTGCGCGGCGTTCAACCACGTCAGCGCCCCGCTGCTGGCCGACCCCGAGGTCGACCGGATCGACCTGGACGTGCTGATCTGCACCGAGGACCGCGAGCTGGTCGACGTGGTCGGCGCGCTCGCCGCCCGGATCCCCGGGATGCGCGGCATCTACGCTGGCCGGCTGCGCAACGCCCACCAGATCGAGGCGTTCACCGCCAACCTGATCGCCATCAACAAGCGCTACAAGGCCCACGCCGGCATCCGCGTCACCGACCTCTGAGCCTGTCTGCCGGCGTGCCTGCGCACGGGTGAGCCCGCCAGCTCTGGGCGCGCTTGCCGGTGCGCCCGCTCGTGGACCGCTGAGTCGGTCCGACCGCGAGGGCTCGTCTTCGACGGGCGGTGTCCGGAGCATTGGCCTGCGAAGGTGTGAGCGTTGCTGAACGGTTGTGCTCACGTCCGCCGGTGGTACTGGTTGCGCCTGGGGAGTCGGTCGGGATCGAGCCAGGCTGGCGGGACGAACTCCGGGTGACCGTCGCCGCCCAGAAGGACGGTCCAGTCGCCGCGATGGATGTGCCGGTGGTGGTGTGCACAGAGCAACACCGCGTTCTGCAGGCTCGTCTCGCCGCCGTTCGCCCAGTGCCGGATGTGGTGGGCGTCGCACCAGCGGGGCGGGCGGTCGCAGCCCGGGAAGGCGCAGCCGCGGTCCCGTAGGACCAGCGCGCGCCGGAGAGGCCCGGTGACGAGTCGGCGTTGCCGGCCCACGTCGAGCACCTGGCCGGCGCTGCCAAGGACGGCGGGCAGGATGGCCGCGTCGCAGGCGAGCCGGCGGACCGCCTCCGGGGTGAGCTGGAGGCCGGTGTCAAGGGCTCCGGCGTCGAGCTGCCGGAGCAGGCTGTCGAAACTGGTGGTGACGACGATCTGGGCCGGCTCGCCGCCATGCTCGGGTAGCTCCCCGGTGCGCAGGGTGAGCCGACAGAGGTCGGCGAGCGCGTCGTGTCGGCGTTGCCCGGGGCTACGCGGGTCGTCCGGGCCCGACGGTGCGGTCAACGGCTCGATCGCGGCGCGCAGCAGGCCGGCCGCCTCGGCGTCCAGGCTGCCGGTCAGCCGGAGGCGGCCATCGTGCAGCTCGGACAGGGTGACGTGACGGTCTCGGGCCGACCGGTGGGCCTCGGCCTCCAACGCGGCTTGGGCGGCAGCCTCGGCGACCTCCGGAGCGACGTGGTCGAGAATCCGCGTGCCCAGCCTGCGGAGCAGTGCCGGATCGAACTGTCCCGCCCACTCGACCAGCACGCCGACGGCCTTGTCGGCAGCCTCGGCGCCAGCGGCGGCGTGCACCGTGCTGACGGTGTCGCCGATGACCCGGGCCTGATCCAGGCTGATGTCCCCGTCGGCCAACGCGCGACGTATCCCTGGGGCGGCGGCGTCCAGAGTGCCGGCGAGGTCGACCAGCCGACGGGCGGCGGGGACGGTGAGCCGCAGTCGGTCGCGCAGCCAGACCGCCGTCGAGGACGCGCCCTGTGCGACGGCGGTGCCCCGACCGTCCAGCTCGCGCACCAGGGCCAGCTGCACCGCCGCCAGGCGCTGCTCGAGCCGGTGCGCGGCGTCGAGCGCCGCGACCAGCTCATGCTCCGCGACGGCCCAGGTGGCCACATCGAGGCACGCCGCCACCGCGCCCTCCGCCTGCGCCAACTCCTCGACCACGACTAAAGACTAGAACAGGTGTACGACAGTTCCAGTGGTGGTGATCGATCGGCGGCCCGGCAGCTTCCGCCCGTCGGCGGTGCCCGTTAGCGGTGCGGCGGCGGCGGCGGGGCCGGCCGGCCGACTGAAGCGTCGTACCGGCCGGCCCTGCCGCCGTGGACCGTCCGAGCCGCTGACCTACGCGAGCCGCGGACCTACGCGAGCCGCGGACCTACGCGAGCCGCGGACCTACGCGAGCCGCGGACCTACGCGAGCCGCGGACCGTCCGAGCCGCGGACCTACGCGAGCCGCGGACCGTCCGAGCCGCGGACCTACGCGAGCCGCGGACCGTCCTAGAAGGTGTGCTCGGCGGCTGGGAACTCGCCGCCGCGGACCTCGTCGGCGAACCGGCGGGTGGCGTCGGTGAGGGCGCCGGACAGGTCCGCGTACCGCTTCACGAAGCGTGGCGCCTTGCCGGTACGCAGGCCGGCCATGTCCTGCCAGACCAGCACCTGGGCGTCGGTGTCGGGGCCGGCCCCGATGCCCACGGTGGGGATCGACAGTTCGTGGGTGATCTGCTTGGCCACCTCACCCGGCACCATCTCCAGCACCACCGCGAACGCACCCGCCTCGGCAACCGCCCGAGCGTCGGCCAGCACCTCGGTGGCCGCGTCGCCCCGGCCCTGCACCCGGTAGCCGCCCAGGGTGTGCTCGCTCTGCGGGGTGAAGCCGATGTGCGCCATCACCGGAATGCCGGCGCCGACGATCGCGGCGATCTGCGCGGCACAGCGGCGGCCACCCTCCAGCTTCACCGCGTGGCAGCCACCTTCCTTCATGAACCGCACGGCGGTACGCAGCGCCTGCGTCGGGCCTTCCTCGTACGAGCCGAACGGCAGGTCGCCGACGATCAGCGACTGTCGGGTCGCCCGTACCACCGCCCGCACCAGCGGGAGTAACTCGTCGGCGGTGACCGGCAGGGTGGTCTCGTAGCCGAACACGTTGTTCGCGGCTGAGTCGCCGACCAGCAGCACCGGGACGCCGGCCTGGTCGAAGATCGCCGCCGTGTACTGGTCGTACGAGGTGAGCATCGGCCACCGTTCGCCGCGCTCCTTGGCGGCGATCAGGTCGCGGGTACGGACCCGTCGGGTGGCCGGGCCGCCGTACAGCGCGGTCACCTCGTTGGGCGTGGACTCCACCATCACTGTCTCCTTCCTCGAGGCCGCCTGCGCGGTCCCCGGGTTCTGTCGCGATCGTCGCATCGCAGGCAGGGATGACGGCAGGGCGCAGTGGAAGATGTCACTCCACCGCGGCGAGGGCGCCGGACCGGCCCACCGACCCGGCGCCCACCCCGGACGGCTCAGCCGTGCTCGCGCCACCGGTTGGTGATCGGCAGCCGGCGGTCCCGACCGAACGCCTTCATCGAGATCTTCGTGCCCGGCGCCGACTGCCGTCGCTTGTACTCGGCGGTATCCACCAGCCGCAGCACCTTGTCCACCACGGCCGGGTCGTGGCCCGACTCGATCAGCCCGTCCCGGCCGAGGTCGCCGTCGACGTAGCCGATCAGGATCGGGTCCAGTACGTCGTAGTCGGGCAGGGTGTCGCTGTCCAGTTGGCCCGGGCTCAGCTCGGCGCTCGGCGGTTTGCCGATCGAGTTCTCCGGGATGGGTGGGGTCGCGCCCCGCCGGGCTGCATCCGCGTTGCGCCACTTCGCCAGCCGCCAGATCAGTGTCTTCCACACGTCCTTGACCGGGTTGAAGCCGCCCACCGAGTCGCCGTACAGCGTGGAGTAGCCGACCGCCAGCTCGCTCTTGTTGCCGGTGGTCAGCACCAGGTGGCCCTCCTGGTTCGACAGCGCCATCAGGATCACGCCGCGTACCCGGGCCTGGAGGTTCTCCACCGCCACCCCGTACAGCGACAGGTTGGCCAGGAAACCGTCCACCATCGGCTGGATCGGCTCGGTGCGGTAGTCCAGCCCGGTGCGCTTGGCCAGGTCGGCGGCGTCCTCCCGGGAGTGCTCGGAGGAGTGCTGGCTGGGCAGCGACACCCCGACCACCCGGTCCGGACCGAGCGCGTCGACGGCCAGCGCGGCCACCACCGCCGAGTCGATGCCGCCGGAGAGGCCGAGCACCACCGACGGGAACCTGTTCTTGTTGACGTAGTCGCGCAGGCCGAGCACCAACGCGTGCCACACCTCGGCCTCGTCGGCCACCGGCTCGATCAGCCCGCCGGTGGCGGCCGGGCCGGACGGCGTGGGCGGGATGCCGTCCAGGGTGCTGTGCACCACCCGCATGCCGTCCGCGACGGTCTCCTCGGCCGGCGGCGCGCCGGCGGCCGGCAGTTCCACGTCGTGCACGAGCAGGTGCTCGACGAACTGCGGGGCCCGGGTGAGCAGCTCACCGTCGGCGGCCACGATCATCGAGTCGCCCTCGAAGACCAGCTCGTCCTGCCCGCCGATCATGTTGACGTACGCGATGGCGGCGCCCGCCTCGGCGGCCCGCCGGCGGACCAGCGGCAGCCGGATGTCGTCCTTGTTCAGCTCGTACGGCGAGCCGTTGATGTTGACCACCAGGCCGACCCTGGCCTGCCGGGCGGCGGCGAACGGGCCGCCGGCCTGCCACAGGTCCTCGCAGATGGTCAGCGCGACGTCCACCCCACCGATCCGCACCACGGTCAGCATGTCGCCGGACAGGAAGTAGCGGTCCTCGTCGAAGACGCCGTAGTTGGGCAGATGGTGCTTGAAGTAGCGGGCGGCCACCACGCCCCGGTGCAGCAGCGCGGCGGCGTTGCGGGCGCCCCGACCCGGCTCGGCGTGCTCGCTGACCTGGGGCGGCCCGTCGGCGTCCAGGTAGCCGACCACCACCGGCAACTCGCCGAGGCCGTCCGTGGCGAGGTCGGCGGCGAGCTGCTCCAGGGCGGCCCGGGACGCGGCGACGAAGGAACGCCGGAAGACCAGATCCTCGACCGGGTACCCGGTCAGCATCATCTCGGGGAAGAGCACCAGTTGGGCGCCGGCATCAGCGGCCTGGCGGGTCCAGCTGCGGACCAGGTCGGCGTTGCCGGCGAGGTCGCCGACGCTCGGGTTGACCTGGGACAGGGCGAGACGCAGGGTGGGCATGTCCTCATTTTGCCCCAGCCCGTCGGGGCGGACACGATGCCAACGGGAGACGGTGGCCACCCTCGCGCCGGGCCGGCCGACCGCCGGTGGGCCAGCGCTCGTGGCCAGGCCGCCGCCCGCCCGAGGGCACCTGCGGCGCTGCCGCCGCAGCAGGACGACCGCCGCAGCAGGACGACCGCCACAGCAGGACCACCGTCACAGCAGGACCACCGCCGCGGCAGGACCGTCGCCGGTCCGGCCGCCGCCGCGGCGGGCAGCCGGGACGGCAGGCGGGCGTTGGCGTAACGTCGGCGTAACCAGGCACATGAAGACTGGTCGGTCAGGCCGGGCCGGCCCGGCAGGCGATGGCAAACAGGTGTTGCGAGGGGTGGAAGTGGACCGTCAGCAGGAGTTCGTCCTCCGTACGCTGGAAGAGCGGGACATCCGGTTCGTCCGGCTGTGGTTCACCGACGTGCTGGGCACGCTCAAGAGCGTCTCGGTGGCACCCGCCGAGCTGGAGGCGGCCTTCGAGGAGGGCATCGGCTTCGACGGCTCGGCGATCGAGGGCTTCGCCCGGGTCTTCGAATCGGACATGGTGGCCATGCCCGACCCGACCACCTTCCAGGTCTTCCCGTTCGAGGGCGGGGTCAGCGGCGAGAGCGCCCGGATGTTCTGCGACATCCTGCTGCCCGACGGCGGGCCGTCCTGGGCGGATCCCCGGCACGTGCTGCGCCGCGCGCTGTCCAAGGCCGCCGAGAAGGGCTTTACCTTCTACACCCACCCCGAGATCGAGTTCTTCCTGTTAGAGAACGGCCCGCAGGACGGCTCGGTGCCCATCCCGGTGGACACCGGCGGCTACTTCGAGCACACCACCCACGCCGTCGCCCGGGACTTCCGCCGGCAAGGGGTGCTGGCGCTGGAGCGGATCGGCATCTCGGTGGAGTTCAGCCACCACGAGGTCGCCCCCGGCCAGCAGGAGATCGACCTGCGCTACGCCGACGCGCTCACCACCGCCGACAACATCATGACCTTCCGGCACGTGGTCAAGGAGGTAGCGCTCTCCACCGGCGTGCAGGCCAGCTTCATGCCGAAGCCGTTCACCGACCAGCCGGGCAGCGGCATGCACACCCACCTGTCGCTGTTCGAGGGGGAGCGCAACGCCTTCCACGACGGCGGCGACCCGATGAAGCTCTCCAAGGTGGCGAAGTCCTTCATCGCCGGCCTGCTGGTGCACGCGCGGGAGTACACGGCGGTCACCAACCAGTGGGTCAACTCGTACAAGCGGCTCTTCCCGCAGGCACTGCCCGACCGGATCACCGAGAGCCCGGCGTACGTCTGCTGGGGTCACCTGAACCGGTCCGCGCTGGTCCGGGTGCCCGCGTACGGCAAGCCCAACTCGGCCCGCGTGGAGGTCCGCTCGCTGGACTCGGCGGCCAATCCGTACCTCGCCTTCGCGGTGCTGCTCGGCGCCGGCCTGAAGGGCATCGAGGAGGGCTACGAGCTGCCGCCGGGCGCCGAGGACGACGTCTGGTCGCTGACCAGCGCCGAGCGGCGCGCGATGGGGTACGAAGCGCTGCCGGAGAACCTCGCCGAGGCGATCGACGTGATGGCCGGGTCCGAACTGGTCGCCGAGGTGCTCGGCGAGCACGTCTTCGACTTCTTCCTGCGCAACAAGCGGGCCGAGTGGGAGCAGTACCGCCGCGAGGTCACCCCGTACGAGCGGCAGCGTTACCTGGCGCTGTAACCGCGGGGCTGACGCGGTTGCGTGCTGCCGCTATCGTCTCGATCACCGCGCCGGTACCCCTCCGGGCGGAGATTCGGGAGGCAGTCGGTGCTGGAGGATCTGCTCAGCGGTGCCTGGCAGAGCGTCGTGTTCGGGATCGTCGGCGTAGGGCTGATGGCGGCTGGCTTCGTGCTGGTCGACCTGCTCACACCGGGGCGGCTGCGGGAGCTGATCTGGGTGCGCCGCAACACCAACGCGGGGCTGCTGCTGGCCGCCAACCAGCTCGGTATCGCCGGGATTGTCTTCACCGCGATCCTCACCAGCTACAGCGACTTCGGCAAGGGGCTCGCCTCCACCGTGGTGTTCGGGTTCGTCGGGCTGGCCATCATGGCGCTGGCCTTCTTCGTGCTCGATCTGCTCACCCCGGGCAAGCTCGGCGAGATCATCTGCTCGGATGAGCCGCATCCGGCGGCCCGGGTCAGCGCCGCCACCCATTTTGGAGCGGCGCTGATCGTCTGCGCCTGCATCGCCTGAGCGCGGTCGTCGTACCCCGTCCGTAGCGTGCGGGCCATGAACCGCACGGACCGCCTCTACGCCCTGGTCGAGGAGCTGCGCGCGGTCTCGCCACGCCCGCGCAGCGCCCGCTGGCTGGCCGCGCGCTTCGAGGTCAGCAGCCGGACCATCGAGCGCGACATCGGCGCGTTGCAGGAGGCCGGGGTGCCGATCTGGGCCGAGCCCGGGCGCACCGGGGGCTACGTGGTGGACCGCGCCCGCACCCTGCCCCCGGTCAACCTGACGCCCGGCGAGGCGGTGGCCATGGCCGTCGCGCTGCACCGGCTCGCCGGCACGCCGTTCGCCGCGCCGGGTGCCACCGCGCTGCGCAAGCTGGTGGCGGTGCTGCCGGCCGCCGACGCGGCCGAGGCGCACCGGCTCGCCGGCCGGGTGCACCTGATCGGCGACGGGCCGGCCACGCCCGTCCCGGCCATCGTCGCCGACGCGGTCGTCGCGCGGCGGGTGCTGCGCATCCGGTACGCCGACCGGGACGGCGCCGATTCGGTACGCGACGTCGAGCCGCTCGGCTACCTGGGCAACCCCCGACACTGGTATCTGCTCGCCTGGTGTCGGCTGCGCGACGAGCTGCGCTGCTTCCGCACCGACCGGATCCGGAGTGTCCGGGCGTTGCCCGAGGTGGTGGCCCGGGAGTTGCGCCCGGCCGACCTGGACATCCCGCGCGAGCGGGTCCGGGCGCTGAGCCTGGTCTGAAACTGGTGGTGGATCCGTCCGCACTGCCGGGGAAACACCGACAGGGCGGTGT
The DNA here is from genome assembly GCF_045207365.1 of Micromonospora sp. NBC_00858. NCBI lineage: Bacteria > Bacillati > Actinomycetota > Actinomycetes > Micromonosporales > Micromonosporaceae > Micromonospora > Micromonospora sp. NBC_00858. The sequence goes on from NZ_CP108828.1 coordinate 333,281, forward strand.
CGCGGGCGGGGTCGAGGCTGACTCCTGACGGCGCCGCCGACCGGCCGGCGCGCGGAAACGAGAGGCCAGACATGACCACCAGCAGCGGGGTGACCTGGTTCGAGATCGGCACGGATCGGCCAGACGTGGCGCAGCGGTTCTATGGCGACCTGTTCGGGTGGAGCTTCACCGAGGAGGGCGCCGGCGGCGCGTCGTACCGGACGACCGAGGGTGGTGCCGGCGAGGGGATCGGCGGCGCGATTCGGGGCACCGGCGGGCAGGGGCCGAACTACGCGATCTTCTATGTGCAGGTGAACGACGTGGCGGGGACCTGCCAGCGGGCCGAGGCGGCCGGCGGCAAGGTGCTGGTGCCGGTGAAGGTGAACGACAACGGGCTCACCTTCGCCCACCTGCTCGACCCGGCCGGCAACCACGTCGGGGTCTTCACGCCCCCGCCGGTGCCCGCCGGATCCTGACAGTCGGGACCGGCGCCGGTTCGGCGTAATGGCGGTGTCCGGGTAACCCGGACACCGCCATGCCACCGCAACTGGTCCGGCTGGGGCGGCGCCGCCCGATGTCGGGGCGGCGCCGCCGCCGATCACTTGCCGGTCGTACCCTCGGGGTTGTCGGTGCCCTCGGGGCCGTCGGTGCCGCCAGGGCCGCCGTTGCCACCAGGGCCGCCGTTACCCGGTCCGCCGTGACCGCCCGGTCCGCGGTGACCGTCGCCACCGGGGAAGACGCCGGCCTCGACGGCCTTGGTGATCGCGTCGGCCTGCTCCTGGGTGAGCTTGCCGTCCTCGACCGCCTGGTCCAGGCGCTCCTTGAGCGCGGCCTGGCGGTCCTCGGTGGACGGCCGCTCCGGCCGCTCCGGACGGTCGGCGTCCTTCTGCTCGCGGACCTTGTCCAGCGCGGCGGTCACCTTGTCGGTGGAGACGCCCAGCTCCTTGGCGAGCGCCTCGGCGAACTCGCCCTGCCGGTCGGCCTTCGACTCCTGCTTCTCGGCAGTGCTGCTGGCACTCGGGGTCGGCGTGCCGGCGTCCGCGGCGAACGCCATCGTCGGGGCTGCGATGCCCACGCCGAGGACGCCAGCGGTGGCCAGGCCGGCCAGCAGGTGCTTCTTGCGGATGGTGCGGGACATGCTCTCCTCCAGGTGTTCGGTGGTGTTGCGATGTCGTTACCGACCGTGACCGGCTGGGCTGGGTGCAACCCGTGGCGAACCTGTCCGCAGGCTGGCAATTCGGCGGGGGAAATGGGACAAACCTGTTGCCCCGGTACGGCCGGTGGGCAAAGGTGATTGCTCGCCGTGCCCGGCTGGCCGAGCCGCGCGGGCCGGTCGACCGGGAACCCATCGACGGAAGGCAGCTCTCGTGACATCCACCGTGATCCGGGAAATCCCGCTCAGCGATCCGCAGGCCGGGCCGTACGGCATCACGACCGGCCCCGACGGGGCGCTCTGGCTGACCCTGGTCCACGCTGGCGCGCTCGCCCGGGTGGCCGCGGACGGTTCGGTGCGCCGCTGGCCGGCCGGTGGTCCGGGTAGCCGGCCGTTGATCGTCACGCCCGGCCCGGACGGCGCACTCTGGTTCACCCGCTCCGGGGACGACCGGATCGGCCGGATCACGACCGACGGAGAGCAGAGCGAGGTCGTTCTGCCGGCCGGCACCGGCCCGTGCGGCATCGCCGCGGGCCCGGACGGTGCCCTCTGGTACGCCGGCATGAGCTCCGACACCGTCGGCCGGGTGAGCACCGACGGCGTGGTCACCGAGGTGCGGCTACCGGTCTCCGGCGCGTTCGCCTCGATGGTGGCGGCCGGGCCGGACGACGCCGTCTGGTGCACGCTCAACCAGGCGAACGCGATCGCCCGGGTCGGCATGGACGGGGTGGTGCGTGTGCATCCGCTGCCCACCGAGGGTGCCGCGCCGGTCGGTATCACCGCGGGCGTGGACGGGGCGCTCTGGTTCGTGGAGATCGCCGCCGGTCAGGTCGGCCGGATCACCCCGGACGGCCGGATCGAGGAGTACCCGCTGCCGGACCGGACGGCCCGGCCGCACGCCATCGTCGCCGATCCGGCCGGCGGCGCCTGGTTCACCGAGTGGGCCGGCAACCGGATCGGCCACGTCGACCCGACCGGCCGGGTCGACACCTACGAACTGCCCACCCCGAACTCCGAGCCGCACGGCCTGACGGTCGCGTCCGACGGCACAGTCCACGCCGCGCTGGAAGTCGGCCGCCTGGCCTGCCTCACCCCCTGAGCACGTCGCCGGCCCACGGGGACCAGGGAAGTCAGACGACTGCGGGGGCCACGGTGAGGGTGCCGGCGTCGGTGTCGAGGGTGGCCGGGGTGCCGACGGGGACGGTGAGCTGGCCGGGGCCGTGGCCGATCGGCAGCCCGCCGAGCACCGGTACGCCGAGGTCGCCGAGGCGTTCGGTGAGCACGTCGGCGATCGTGGTCTCCCAGCCGTCGGCGCAGTCGGTGAACTGCCCGACCGCGACCCCGGCCAGGCCGTCCAGCGCGCCGGCCCGGCGCAGCTGGGTGAGCATCCGGTCGACCTTGTACGGGGGCTCCTGCACGTCCTCGACCAGCAGCACCGCTCCGGTCAGGTCGGGCAGGTCCGGCGTGCCGATCGACGCGGCGATCATGCACAGGTTGCCGCCGAGCAGGGTGCCGGTGGTGCGGCCCGGTACGCGTACCGGGAAGGTCTCCTCGCCGGGTACGGCGGTGACCGTCACCGGCTCGGTCGTCATCAGCGCGGCGTGCAGCGACTCGGCCGAGCGCAGCGGGGTGCGCTCGTCCCGCCAGGCCGCTCCCGGGCCGTGCACGCCGGCCAACCGGGCACCCCGCCAGAGCGCGAACTGCAGTGCGGTGATGTCGGAGAAGCCGGCCACCACCTTCGGGTCGCGGCGGACGGCGGCCATGTCGATGGCGTCCACCACCCGCTGGACGCCGTACCCGCCGCGCGTGCAGATCACCCCGCGCACCTGGGGGTCGGCGAATGCCGCGTTCAGGTCGGCGGCGCGCAGCTCGTCCGCGCCGGCCAGGTAGCCCTGCCGGGCGTACGCGTTCGGCGCCGGCACGGGCCGCAGGCCCCAGCCGGTGAGCAGCTCCATCCCGCGCGCCACCCGTTCCGGGGAGGTGGGCCCGGACGGCGACACCAGCAGCACCGTGTCACCCGGGCGCAGCACGGGCGGGCGGACGGCGGCACGGTCCTCGCTGATCACAACCGCAGAGCCTAACGACCCCGCCGTCCGGAGGGCCGCGCACGTCGGCGGCGCCCAGCGGCGCCCAGCGGCGCCCGGCGGCGCCCGGCGGCGCACGGTGCGGGACCGTGGCGGGGCGTGGCGCCGCGTGGCGCACCGGCTAGCCTCGACGAGTGGCAACTGCGCTGGTGATCGAGAACGACCCGACGGACGACCCGCGCCGACTGGGTGAGTGGCTGACCGAGGCAGGGCTGGAGCTGTGGGTGGTCCGCCCGCACGCCGGCGACGAGCTCCCCGCCGACCTGGAGGGGTACGCGGCGTTGGTGGTGCTCGGCGGCGACCAGCAGGCGTACCCGCTGCCGGACGGCTCGCCCGGCGCACCCTGGTTCCCCGCGGTGGAAGGGCTGCTCCGCAAGGCGGTCCGGTACCGGGTGCCGACCCTGGCCGTCTGCCTGGGCGCGCAACTGCTCGCCACCGCGCACGCCGGGCTGGTCGAACGCAGCCCGTCCGGGCCGGAGGTCGGCCCCGGCGTGGTCGGCAAGCGGGACGCCGCCGGAGACGATCCGCTGTTCCGGTACGTGCCGCTGATTCCGGACGTGCTCCAGTGGCACTCCGACGAGATCACCGAGCTGCCTCGGGGTGCCACCCTGCTGGCCGCATCCACCCGCTACCCGAACCAGGCGTTCCGGCTCGGCGACCGGGCCTGGGGGCTGCAGTTCCACATCGAGTGCGACACCGCGATGATCGCCGACTGGGCCGCCGACTCGACCCTCCTCGCCGACCTGGGCTACGACCCGGAGCTGGTGGTCGCGGCCTGCGCCTCGGTGATGGCGGACGTCGAGGAGGTCTGGCAACCGTTCGCCGCGCGGTTCGCCGCGCTGGCGCTCGGCGAGCTGGACGACAGCACGACGCGGCGTGGCCTGCCGCTGCTCGGGCACTGATGAGCCGGCCGACCAGGGCGCCGGGCCGGCTCGCCCGGTACGGCTTCGGCACCGCCGAGGGCGACGGTGGGGCGCGCGCCGCCGACCTGCTCGGCCCGGACGGGCTGCGGCTGTGGCGGCCGGTCGAGCAGGAGCCGGTCGACGAGTTGGCCACGGAGTTGCTGGCGGCGCTGTCCCGAGCTGCCGACCCCGACCTGGCGCTGCGTCAGCTGCACCGCATCGTGGAGGCCGAACGCCGCGCGAACGGCGGCACCGCATCGGGTGCGACCACCGCGGTGACCGCCGAGAGCGACGCCCTGGCCCGGTCGCCGCTGCTGGCGGAGCTGCACGCCGACCCCGGGTTGCGGCGGCGGCTGATCGCGGTGCTCGGCGCCTCGTCGGCGCTCGGCGACCACCTGGTGGCCCACCCCGAGCACTGCGCCGCGCTGCGCACCGCCCCGGACGGGCTCGCGCCGACCGCTGAGGGTCGGCTGGAACCGGCCGGCGACGGCAACCCGGTGGCGGTGCTGCGCGGCGCGTACCGGCTGGCCCTGTTGCGGATCGCGGCGGCGGACCTGACCGGCGGGCGCGGCCTGGAGCAGACCATGGCGGCGCTCTCCGCGCTGGCCGACGCGACGCTGGCCGCGGCGTACGAGATCGCCGTCTCGGAGCTTCCGACCGGCACCGCGCGGCCCCGGCTGGCCGTGGTGGCGATGGGCAAGTGCGGCGGCGGCGAGCTGAACTACGTCTCCGACGTGGACGTGATCTTCGTGGGCGCCGAGGACGCCGACCTGGCCGCCGGCACCACGGTGGCGACCCGGCTCATCCACATCTGCGGGCTCGTCGCGTGGCCGGTGGATGCCGCGCTGCGCCCCGAGGGCAACCGGGGCCCGCTGGTGCGGACCCTCGCCAGTCACCTGGCCTACTACCGGCGGTGGGCGCGCACCTGGGAGTTCCAGGCGCTGCTCAAGGCCCGCCCGGCCGCCGGAGACCTGCCGCTGGCCCAGGAGTGGATCGACCAGCTCGCACCGCTGGTCTGGCGGGCGGCCGAACGGCCCGAGGCGGTCGAGGACGTCCGCGCGATGCGGCGCCGGATCATCGACCACATCCCGCCGAAGGAGCTGGAGCGCGAGATCAAGCGCGGCCCCGGCGGTCTGCGCGACATCGAGTTCGCCGTCCAGCTGCTGCAACTGGTGCACGGCCGCGGCGACGAGACGCTGCGGGCACCCGGCACCATTCCGGCGCTGCGCGCGCTGGTCGCGGGCGGCTACGTCGGCCGCGCCGACGGCGAGGCGCTGCTGCGCGGCTACCGCTTCCTGCGCAGCGTCGAGCACCGGCTCCAGTTGCAGGGCCTGCGCCGGACGCACACGGTGCCCACCGAGCCGGCCGCGCTGCGCTGGCTCGCCGCCGCGCTGGACTTCACGGCCGCGCCGGGGCGCAGCGCCGTGGAGAGCTTCCGGGCCGAGTGGGTCACCCACTCCGCCGAGGTACGCCGGCTGCACGCCAAGCTGCTCTACCGGCCGCTGCTGGAGTCGGTGGCCCGGGTGCCCGCCGACGGGTTGCGGCTCACCCCGGAGGCGGCCCGGCACCGGCTGGAGATCCTCGGCTTCGCCGATCCGGCCGGGGCGCTGCGCCACCTCCAGGCCCTCACCGGCGGGGTGAGCCGCACCGCGGCCATCCAGCGGACCCTGCTGCCGGTGCTGCTCAGCGAGTTCGCCGACGCGCCGGAGCCGGACCGGGGGCTGCTCAACTACCGGAAGGTCTCCGACAAGCTGGGCAGCACCCCCTGGTACCTGCGGCTGCTGCGCGACGGCGGCCCGGTCGCCCGGCGGCTGGCCCGGGTCCTCGCCCTCTCCCGGTACGTCGCCGACCTGCTCGCCCGGGACCCGGAGGCGCTGCGGTTGCTGGCCGAGGAGAACGAGCTGGTGCCGCGTTCACCCGAGGTGCTCCGGGAGGGGTTCCTCGCGGCGGCGGGCCGGCACGCCGACCCCGTCGAGGCCACCCGGGCGGTACGCGCGCTGCGCCGCCGGGAGCTGGTCCGGGTGGCCTGCGCCGACCTGCTCTGCCGGGCCGGCTCGCTCGCACCCACCCCCACCCGTCCCGACGGCGGCACCCGGAGAGCGCCCGGGCTGGGCGACATCACCGGCGTCGGCGCGGCGCTCGCCGACGTCACCGACGCCACCCTGGCCGCCGCGCTGCGGGCCGCCCGGGCCAGCCAGCCGGCGCCGCCCGGGCTGCGGTTCGCGGTGATCGGCATGGGCCGGCTCGGCGGGTACGAGTCGAACTACCTGTCCGACGCCGACGTCCTGTTCGTCTACGACCCGCCCGCCGGAAGCAGCGAGAGCGCGGCCAGCGCCGCAGCGCACGCGATCGCCGAGGAACTGCGCCGGCTGCTCGGCGTGCCCGCGCCCGACCCGCCGCTCGGCGTCGACGCCGACCTGCGCCCGGAGGGCCGGCAGGGTCCCCTGGTGCGCAGCCTCGCCGCGTACGCGCAGTACTACGCCCGCTGGTCGCGGGTGTGGGAGGCACAGGCGCTGCTGCGCGCCCGCTTCGTCTGCGGCGACGCCGACCTGGGCGCCGAGTTCGAGGCGATGATCGATCCGGTGCGCTACCCGGCCGACGGGCTCTCCCGCGAGCAGATCGTCGAGATCCGTCGGATCAAGGCCCGGGTGGAGACCGAGCGGCTGCCTCGCGGCGCCGACCCGGCCACCCACACCAAGCTGGGCCGCGGTGGGCTGGCGGATGTGGAGTGGGCGGTGCAGCTCGTCCAGCTCCGGCACGCCGGCGCGGTCCCGGCGCTGCGCGGCACACGTACCCTCGACGCACTCGCGGCCGCCGCCGAGGCCGGCCTGGTCGAGGCCGCGGATGCCGCGGAGATGGCCGCCGGCTGGTCCCTGGCCGCGCAGGTCCGCAACGCGTTGATGCTGGTCCGGGGCCGGGCCGGCGACCAGTTGCCCCGGCACGGGGTGGAGCTGGCCGGGGTGGTCCGGCTGCTCGGCCGGGACGACCCGGGGGAGTTCCTCGACGAGTACCTGCGTACCGGCCGCCGCTCCCGTGCCGCCGCCCAGCGCGTGCTGGAGATGTAGGGGCGTCAGCTGCCGACGGTGTACTCGCCGGGGCGGGGGACGGTGACGGTGGTCCAGTCCCCGGCGCCGGCGACCGTGGCACCACCGGACGCGGCCAACCATCGACTGTGCCGGACCCGGATCGCCACCGGCCCGGCGGTCGGGGCGCGGAAGGTCACCGCCGCGCCGTCGACGCGGACCAGTTCGGCGGGGGCGGCGACCAGTGGCGTCGGATCGGCCACCGCCCAGACCCGCCAGTGCGGGCCCGACCAGACCGGCGTCAGGTACGGCAACCCGCCCTCGACCAGCTCCGCCTCGGCCCGCCCCACCCAGGACAGCGGGGCGTCCGGCAGCGCCACGTACTGCACGGCGTTCTCCGCCAGCCAGGCCCGGTAGCTCGCCGGAGTCAGCGCTACGCCGGTGCCGGCCGCCCCGGGCACGGTGGTGAAGAACAGCGGGTTGCGGTCGATGTCGGCCTGCCGCAGCCAGCCCCGGGCCAGCGGCACCTCGCCCAGCCGGGCCGCCTCCCAGTAGTTGCGGGTCGGTGGCACCTCGACCCGGCCGGTGAGCTGCTGCCCGGCCAGGAACGCGCGCAGCGGCGCGTGGTAGCCCGGCGCGCTGGTCGGGTCGCTGATGCTGCGCAGGTCGGCGGTGACCACCGGCGGCTGCCAGGCGCAGACCGCCACCAGCAGCGCGGCCAGGCCGACCGCGCCGAGCAGCCGGGCCCGCCGCGTGCCGCCGGACGGCGTGGTCCGGGCGGCGGACCGGCGGGCCAACCGGGTGGTGAGCCAGGCCGGCGGGCGGGCGGCGGCGGCCAGCACCGGCAGCGCGAACATCACCGCCAGCCGGGTCGCGTTCAACCCCACCGGGGTGTGCACCAGGGCGGCGGCGAGCACCCCGGCGGCGGAGAGCAGCGCGCCGATCCGCACCGGCCGGTACGCGACCAGCGCGGCCACCACCAGGCTGGTCAGCACCGCGCGCAGCGCGTCGGTGTCGCTGATGTTCATCCAGCCGCCGTCACCGAAGAGCAGCGCGGTCGCGGCCAGCGGCACGGCCGCCGCGATCCCGAGCGCCAGGCCCTCGGCGTACCGGCGGGTGAGCAGCAGCGCGGCGCCGGCGAGGCCGACGAAGAGGCCGGCCACCGGGCTGGTCGCGGAGGCCAGCAGCGCCCCGGCCGCGGCGAACCCGAGGCGCCATCCGAGCGAAAGCCGCCGGCCAGGGGGTACGCCTCGGGTGAGCGCGAGCAGCGCGGCCAGCCCGAACGCCACGCCGAGGGCGTAGGTGACCCGACCGGAGACCAGGTTGCCGGTCAGCGTGACCACCCCGACCAGGCTGCCCAGCAGCGGCCGGGGTACCCCGGTGCGGACCAGCAGCGCGGCCAGCGCGGCGGCCGACGCCAGCAGGGCCAGCGCGCCGGTCACCCGTACGCCGAGCAGCGCCATCACCGGCTGGGACAGCAGGCTGTAGCCGAACTGCTGCACCCCGCCGTACCAGCGCAGGTCCACCGGGGTGGGGCCGTGGGCGGCGAAGAAGTCCGCGCGTGCCACCTGCGCGGCGAGGTCCGAGCCCATCAGTGGCAGGGCCAGCCAGATCGCGCCGAGCACGGTGGCGGCACCGGTGGCCACCGCCACCACCCGACTGCGCCGCATGCCCACCTCCGTACCGCGACCACCGTACTGGCAGCATGTCCGGCGTGCCTCACCACCTCGCGCGTTGGACCGGACTGGCGGGCTCGGCGCTGCTCGCCGTCGCCGCGTTCCTCGGCGGCGCCCTGCCCGGCTCACCCCTACGCGCCACCCCGGTCAGCATCTGGCAGGGGCCGGACGGGCCGCTGGTCATCGCCCTCTGGCTGGTCGGCACCGCGCTGATGGCCGGCGCCTGGTGGGCGCTGCGCGACACGGTGCCGTCGACCCGCTGGGCGCTGGTCACCGTCGGGCTCTGGCTGTTGCCGCTGCTCATCGCGCCGCCGCTGGCGAGCCGCGACGTCTACGCGTACGCCTGCCAGGGCGCCAGCTACGCCGCCGGGATCAACCCGTACGAGCGGGGCGTATCGGCCCTGCCCTGCCCCTGGCTGGACACCATCTCCTACATCTGGCGGGACACCCCGGCGCCGTACGGGCCGCTGTTCGTGGTGCTCTCCGGCGCGGTGATCAAGGCCACCGGATCGCTCACCGCCGCGATCGTGGCCTTCCGGCTGATCGCGGTGGCCGGGGTCGCGCTCACCGCGGTCAGCCTGCCGGTGCTGGCCCGGCGAGCCGGCGTACCGGCCGGTCGGGCGGTCTGGCTGGCGCTGGCCTGCCCGCTGGTCGCCGTACACCTGGTCTCCGGCGCGCACAACGACGCCCTGATGGTCGGCCTGCTGGTCGCCGGGCTGGCGGTGGTGGCCTCCCGGCCGGGCCGCCCCGGCCCGCTGCTCGCCGGTGGCGCGCTCCTCGGACTCGCCGCTGCGATCAAGGTGACCGCGATGGTCGTGGTGCCGTTCGCCGCGCTGGCCGCGATCGTCGGCGGGTACTCGATCCGGGCGCTGATCCGGCACGGCGGCTGGGTGGTCGGCGGCGCGGTCGCCGGCGTGGTCGGGGTGACCTTCGCCGCCGGGCTGGACTTCGGCTGGGTCAGCGGGCTCGCCCGCGGCGGCGACGTGATCGCCTGGACGTCGCCGTCCACCGCCGTCGGGCAGACCGTCGGCTACCTGGCGGTGCCGTTCGGCGGGCACATCGACGCGCTGCCGGTCACCCGGGCCATCGGCATGGCGGTGCTGGCGGTGCTGCTGGTCTGGCTCTGGTGGCGGGCCCGCACCCGGGAGCCGCTGTGGCACGCCGGCCTGGCGCTGGCCGCCACGGTCGCCCTGGCGCCGCTGTTCCACCCCTGGTACTGGATCTGGCCGCTGGCCGTGCTGGCGGCGACCGCCCGGCGGACCGGATGGTTCATCGTGGTCGCCCTGGTCTCGTCGTTCCTGGTGCTGCCGGACGGCACCGGGCTGCCCCGGTTCACCAAGTCGGTCGGGGCTCCGCTGATGACGCTGTTGGTGATCGTGCTGGTCATCCGGTTGGTACGGTCGGCTCGGGCGGCCCGCGAGCCGGTCGCCGCCGACTGAGGGAAGGTGCGCCGGTGACCGATCCCGGTGCCACGCCCGCCCCACCCCGCGATCTCGCCGTGGCACCGAGCCCGCTGGCGGCGGGCGCCGCCCGGCACGCCGGCCTGGCCGGCGCGATCCTGCTCACCGTGGCCGGGTACCTCGGCGGGGCGCGGCCCGACGCCCCGCTCGGCGCGACACCGGTGTCGATCTGGCGGTCCCCGGACGGGCCGGCGACGCTGACCTGCTGGCTCGTCGGCACCGCGCTGCTGGTCGGCGCGTGGTGGTCACTGCGCGAAGGTGCCCCGTCGACCCGGTGGGCGTACGTCACCGCCGGGCTCTGGGCGTTGCCGCTGCTGATCGCGCCGCCGGTGGGCAGCCGGGACGTCTACTCGTACGCCTGCCAGGGCTGGACGTACACGCACGGCGTCGACCCGTACTCGGTGGGGGTGGCGGCGGCGGGTTGCCCGTGGCTGGACGCGGTGGCACCGATCTGGCGGGACACGCCGGCTCCGTACGGGCCGGTCTTCGTCCTGCTCGCGGCGCTCGCGGTCGAACTCGGCGGTGGGCTCACCGGCACGGTCGTGCTGCTGCGGGTGATCGCCGTGGCGGGGCTGCTGCTGGCCGCGCTCTGCCTGCCTGGGCTGGCCCGGGCGGCGGGGGTGCCGACCCGACGGGCAGCCTGGTTGGCACTGGCCGCCCCGCTGGTCGGGGTGCACCTGGTGGCCGGGGCGCACAACGATGCCGTGATGCTGGGCCTGCTGCTGTGCGGGCTGCTGGTGGTGGTCCGCCGGCCGGGGCGGCCCGCGGCGCTGCTGCTCGCCGGGGCGCTGCTCGGGCTGGCGGTCACGGTGAAGGCCAGCGCCGTGGTGGTGGTGCCGTTTGCAGCGCTGGCCGGCGTGCACGGCCGGTACACCGTACGGGCGCTGCTGCGCGACGGCGGCTGGCTGGCCGGTGGGCTGCTGGCCGTGCTGCTGGTCACCTCGGCGCTGTCCGGTCTCGGGTTCGGCTGGGTGGGTGGGCTGACCCGCAGCGGGGACTCCGAGCAGTGGACGTCCCCGCCCACCGCGGTCGGCCTGGTCGTGGACTACGCCGGCGCGTTGATCGGCCGTGACCCGGACGCGGTGCCGGTGGTCCGGGCCGTCGCCCTGCTGGTGCTTGCCGGGGTGCTGGTGGGGCTCTGGTGGCGGGCCTGGCGGGCGCTGCGCGACGTGAACGGCGTCGGCCAGCGGGTCACCCAGGCCGAGGTGACACGACCCCGGGTGGCGCTGCGTGGCGCGGCGCTGGCGCTGGTCGCCACCGTCGTCCTGTCCCCGGTCTTCCACCCCTGGTACGCGACCTGGCCGCTGGCGCTGCTCGCGCTCAGCTCCAGCCGGACAACGTGGTTCGTGCTGCCGGCCGCGGTCACGGCCTTTCTCGCCCTGCCCGACGGCACCAACCTGGCCCGCTTCACGAAGGCCCCCGGCGCCGTGGCGATGACCGCCCTGTTCCTGGCCGTGACCCTGACCCTCCTGCGCAGGCGTCCCCGGCCGGGCAGGCGTCCCCGGCCGCGCTGATCATGAGGTTGGCGGCGCTGTCGATCTCTGAAAGGGCCGCCAACCCCATGATCACCGGGGGAGGCCGGGGTGGGGCCGGGCCAGCCGGGTCCAGCGGGTGCGCAGGGCGAGCGCCAGCGGCAGCAGTGCGGGGCCGACCAGTGTCACCAGGACAGCCGTCGCGGCTAGCGCCGTCCAGCTCGGGATGAACCTGCTCGGCATGCCGTCCAGCGCCCCCGCCAGCGGTTGCAGGGCCAGCAGGCCCACCGGGGTGAGCAGGATCAGGACGGCCCAGCCGCCCCGGTGGTCGCCGCGCAGCGCCCGCCCCACGCCGAGTAGCACCACCACGCCGAGCACCACCACGGCGGCGCTTGGCAGGACCGGGACTACCGTCCAGGTGTAGTAGCTCCCGGCGAACACATGCCGGTGCAACAGATTCGTCCCCGCGAGGTTGGCGCCGATGGCGGCCACCAGCGGCATCGCTCGCAGCGGCGCCGGCAGCCCGTCGGGTGCGCCGAGTGCGACCAGGCCCAACCCGACCTGCGGTAGCAGCACGAACAGTGGCGGGCGCGGCAGGCCGGTGAGTGCGGCGGCGGGGACGAGTGCGAGCGTGAGGAGCACCGCGAGCGCGACGGCGCGCCGGGTCCACCGAGCGGGTGCCAGGGCATGCACCAGCGCGGCGAGCCCCCAGGCGGTCCATGCCACGATGCCGAGCGAGACGAACGGCCCGGCGGCTGGATCGCCGAACTCGGGCGGTGGGGGGCGTAGCTCCAGCACCGTCCAGACCCCGGCGAGCGAAGTGGCGGCCAGGAGGGCCAGGACGGCCGCGAGGCGTACGCCCTGCACCAGGTCGGCCGCGCCTGCGGCGCGCACACGCTGGCGGAGCCCGCCGCGCAGGACGTCGACGGCGTCCGCGGGCGAGGGCCAACGCCGACCTGGTGCGGCCAGGTCCAGGTAGGTGCCGACGATCTCGGCGCCACGGGCGCGCCGGTAGTCGGCGGGGTAGGCGGACAGCAGTCGCAGGTAACGGCGCTCAAGATCGGTCATGCCAGCCCTCCGGCCACGCGTGGGGTGGTCGGCCGGGCGGCGCGAGCCCGCTCGGCCAGCCGCGCGGTCGCGGCCTCGACGTTGCGACGTAGCCGCTCCGTCTCGGCGCTCAGGGTCGCGTCGCCGGCAGGGGAGAGCCGGTAGTAGCGGCGCAGCCGGCCGTCCACCACCTCCTCCCGGTCGACCTCGACGAGACCAGCGTCGACCAGCCGGTCGAGCGCCCCGTAGAGCGTCCCGGGGCGGAGGGATACGCGGTGGTCGGAGAGGGCGGCGACCTCGCCGATCAGCCCGTAGCCGTGCATTGGCTCGACGGCGAGCGCGGTGAGGATCAGGAAGGTGGGTTCGCGCAGCGGTGTGTCCACCGCCTCAATATATCGGAGACGAAGGTATATCGGGGGGCGTTATAAAGCGGCCGGGCCGGCTCCGCGATCGCGGAGCCGGCCCGGCCGGTGATGGAGCGACTGCTCAGCAGTCGTAGGCAGCTCAGCAGTCGTAATACATGGCGAACTCGTGCGGGGTCGGGCGCAGACGCACCGGGTCGACCTCGTTGGCCCGCTTCCACTCGACCCAGGTGGAGATCAGGTCCGGCGTGAAGACGCCGCCGTCGAGCAGGTAGTCGTGGTCGGCCTCCAGCGAGTCGAGCACCGCCGGCAGCGAGCCCGGGACCTGCTTGACGTCGCCCCACTCCTCCGGCGGGAGGTCGTAGAGGTCCTTGTCGATCGGCGTCGGCGGCTCGATCTTGCTCTTGATGCCGTCCAGGCCGGCCATCATCATGGCCGAGAAGGCGAGGTACACGTTGGCCGACGGGTCCGGCACCCGGAACTCGACGCGCTTGGCCTTCGGGTTGCTGCCGGTGACCGGGATGCGGGTGCAGGCGGAGCGGTTGCGCTGCGAGTAGACCAGGTTGACCGGCGCCTCGAAGCCCGGCACCAGCCGGCGGTACGAGTTGACTGTCGGGTTGGTGAAGGCCAGCAGCGACGGGGCGTGGTGCAGCAGGCCGCCGATGTACCAGCGGGCGGTGTCGGACAGGCCCGCGTAGCCGGTCTCGTCGTAGAACAGCGGCTCACCGCCCAGCCAGAGGCTCTGGTGGGTGTGCATGCCGGAACCGTTGTCGCCGAACAGCGGCTTGGGCATGAAGGTGGCGGTCTTGCCGTTCGCCCAGGCCTCGTTCTTCACGATGTACTTGAAGAGCTGAAGCTGGTCGGCGGCGTGCAGCAGGGTGGAGAACCGGTAGTTGATCTCGGACTGGCCGGCGGTGCCCACCTCGTGGTGCGAACGCTCCACAGTGAAGCCGGTGTCGACCAGCCGGCGCACGATCGAGTCGCGCAGGTCGGCGTAGTGGTCGACCGGGGGCACCGGGAAGTAGCCGCCCTTGTAGGCGGTCTTGTAGCCGCGGTTGCCGCCCGGCTCCTCGCGGCCGGAGTTCCAGGCGCCCTCGATGGAGTCGATGTAGTAGAACGACTGGTGCGCCGAGGTTTCGTGGCGGATCGAGTCGAAGATGTAGAACTCGGCCTCGGCGCCGAAGTAGGCGGTGTCGGCGATGCCGCTGGCCGCGAGGTACGCCTCGGCCTTCTTCGCGACGTTGCGCGGGTCGCGGGTGTAGGCCTCGCGGGTGAACGGGTCGTGGATGAAGAAGTTCAGGGCGAGGGTCTTCTGCGCCCGGAACGGGTCGATGAACGCGGTGGCGACGTCCGGGAGCAGGAGCATGTCCGACTCGTGGATCGCCTGGAAACCGCGGATCGACGAACCGTCGAACGCGAGGCCGTCGGTGAAGAGGTCGTCGTTGACGGACTCGACCGGCAGATTGAAGTGCTGCATCACGCCGGGCAGGTCACAGAAACGTACGTCGACGAACTTCACGTCCTCGTTCTTGAGGTATCGCAGCAGTTCCTCGGGATTGGCGAACACACGTCCTCCTGGCACGTCCACTGGGTGGCTAGGCTTCTGGCGACGCTATTCCCAAGCGGTTGCCCGGCCATGTCTCCGATGTTTCTGCCGTGTTACGTTGCTCGCGGAGCGTCAGCGACGCTCTTCCACCGCTTTCGGCCCGCCGCGAACGCCGTACCGGCTGTGCCATTGTAATGACATCTGATGCGATTAGCCCGATTAGGCACGCGGCGAGGGGCGGCACCCGGAAGCCCCGATCCCGACGCGGATACCCTTGACCGCTGTGACCAACCCGCACGCCACGGCAGCGCCCGCCACCGACCCCTCCTTCACCCCGCCGAGCCTCGGTCGGCGGTTCGGAGCGCTGATCATCGACTGGGTGCTCTGCCTGCTGGTGGCCAACATCTTCGCCGACCCGGTGCGCGACGGCTGGGCGCCGGTGCTGGTGCTGATCCTCGAGTACGGCCTCTTCCTCGGCCTGTTCGCCCAGACGCCGGGCATGTACATCACGAAGATCCGCTGCGTGAGCTGGGCCGACGGCGGGCGGATCGGGCTGTTCCAGGGGCTGCTCCGGGGCCTGCTGCTGGCCCTGGTCGTCCCCGCCCTGATCATGGACGAGCACCGCCGTGGGCTGCACGACCGCCTCACCGGTTCGGTCATCGTCGACGCACCCCGCAACTGACCCCCCGGCGCCAGGGACCGCGACCCGCAAGATCGCGCTCGATCAGGAACGCCACCGGCAAGATCGCGCTCGATCCAGGAGCTTGTCTCATCCTGTTTGGGCTGCTCAGGGATGGTTGACAGGTCGTGGTGGTGTGGTTGGGGTGCTGGTGTGCGGGTGTGGATCTTCGGTGTTGATCATCTGTCTAGCGGTTGATTTCGGTGTTGGTCAGCACGAGTAGGGCGCGTAGCAGGGTGGTGGCGTGTGGGCGCCAGCCGTGGCGTAGTCGGGTGAGGATGCGCCAGTTCTTGAGGTGAGCGTGGGCGTGTTCATTGGCCGCGCGTTCGCGGCTGAGCAGGGTGTTCACGCTGTGTTGGGCGGGGGTGAGGGGTGGTGGCGGTTGCCGCGTCGTCCGGTGATGACGGTGGGGTTCTCGGGTTGGTCGTCGAGGCGGGTGTGGATGCGGTCGCAGATGACGGCGAGGTCATGACGGCGTAGCCGGGTGGGTAGGCGTAGGCGTTTGGCTTGGGTGGCTTCGTGGGTGCGGGCGCCGGCGGCGGCGGAGATCCAGAGCAGCCGGCCGTGGTGGTCGGTGAGGGTGAGTACGCGTAGGTGGTGAGCCTTGTGTTTGCCGCACCACAGGCGTCGTTCGGCGCGGCCGCTCGGGCGGTGCACGGGCAGGCAGGTGCCGTCGAACAGCAGCGGGTCCTCACTGCTGGTGCGGGCGGTGTGGGTGAGGACTCGGTCCAGGCGGGGCGCCATCGCGGCGAGAGTGGTGATGGTTTGCCGAACCCAGCGGCGCACGCTGTGATGCGACACCCCGTAGGCGGCGGCGAGGTCGGCGGGACGCTGATCATGGCGGAGCACGGCCAGCACGATGAGGGCGACCTGCTCATCGGGCAGCTTGCGCCACCGCGAGCGCACACCACGGCGATACCGGCGGATCGCTTGAGTGATCATGGTCAGCGACTTCGTCGACAAGGGCAGATGGACCTGGTAGACCAGAGCATGGCCCTCGGTGGGCGTGTTGTCGTGTGTCACGACCTGCAACCCTCACCGAGGGCCCTGCTATGAGCCACGCGCAACACCGGAACAGATCGAACCTTCCCGAGGGCAGTCGATCATCAGCGAAGATCACCACACCCTGACCAGCGCCGCGACCCCACGACTCGTCCTGTCAACACCACCCCACCAGCCCAAACAGGATGAGACAAGCTCCAGGATGTAGTGGCATCCCTGGCGTTCCAGGCCACTACATCCTGGATCCAGCGCGATCTTGGCGCCCGCACCGGGGCCAGGGGCGGGGCGAGGGTCGGGGGACGCGGTGGGGTAACGGAAAGGAGCCGGACCTGTAGGTCCGGCTCCGTTCGGTGTACGGCGGGGGGTCAGCGGCCCCGCGACTGGCGGAAGTTGCCCGGCGGCCGCATGTTCTTCGGGATCGCGCCCTTGGGCATCTGCGGGCGGGCGGTGAGCGCCTTCAGCCGCTTGTCCAGCGAGTTGACGTCCTTGCCGGAGAGCGCGCGGGGCAGCCGCAGCAGCGTCGTCCGCAGCTTGCGGATCGGCAGCTCGCCCTCGTCCTGCCCGATCACGTAGTCGTGCAGCGGGGCGGAGCCGATCACCTTGGACAGCCGCCGCTTCTCCTGCCCGAGCAGGCCGCGCACCCGCTGCGGGTTGCCCTCGGCCAGCAGGATCACGCCCGGCCGGCCGATCACCAGGTGGACCATGTCCATCTGGGTGGTGGAGCTGACCGCCGGGGTGACCCGCCAGTCGCCGCGCATGTTCTCCATGATCTGCGCTGCCGCGCCGGGCTGGCCCTCGGCGGCGTTCATCATCGCCTTGTTGGACCGCAGGTTCAGCACGATCAGCACCGCGAGCAGGATGAACAGGATGCCGACCGGCAGCCAGATCCAGCTCCAGAGGATGACCGCGACCACGGTGACGGCGAGCGGGAGGAGCACCGCGGCGGCGACCAGCGGGGCGAACCACCGGTCCTGCTTGGCGGTGAACTTGAACACCATCCCGATCTGCTTCAGCCGCTGGCCGAACGAGACCTTCTCCTGGGGCTTTGCCATGTCGGAGAGTCTAGTGGGCGCCGTCGGCCCGGTTGATCCGCGTCCGGGTGCCGGCCGGCTGAGTACCTTACGTCGCCTCAGGCGTCTCTGGCGGGCGGGTAAGGAGGGTGGCACCGGGGAAGATCAGGCGGTGTGCCCATGCCCGGGTGGGGCCTTCGCGCGAAGAGTCATCAGCAGAAAGATGACGACGCCACGAAGGAGCCCGACATGTTCGGCAACGACGCAGAATTCCTGCTCTCCCTGCACCGTACCCACGCCGCTGAGCTGCGCGCCGAGGCGGCGGCGGAACGACTCGCCCGCTCGGTGTCACGCCCGGCCGGCCGCAGCTGGCTAGGCCGGCGCCAGGTCCGCCGCACCGGTGACGACCACCGGTGACGGCGCCCGCCCCAGCCGCCGCGCCCGTCCCGTCGCCGGCCCCGCCACTCGGTCACCGGCCGATCGGCGGGGCCGGCGGCGTGGGCCGCCATGGCATGCTCGTTCCCGTGACCGTACGTGCCGCCAGCTCCGTCCTCGTCGGCCGCCAGCGCGAGATTGCCGCGCTGCGCGGCGCGCTGGCCCGCGCCCGCACCGGGGAGCCGAGCACAGTGCTGGTCGGTGGCGAGGCGGGCGTGGGCAAGACCCGGCTGCTGGAGGAGTTCGCGGGCGGGGCCACCGACACCGGAGCCCGGGTGCTGGTCGGCCAGTGCCTGGAGTTGGGTGAGGCCGGCCTGCCGTTCGCCCCGTTCGCCGCCGCCCTGCGCGCGGTGCTGCGCGCCGACGGCGCCGAGGTCTTCGCCGGCTACGAGGCGGAGTTCGCCCGGCTGCTGCCGGAGCTGGGTCGGGTGCCGGCGGCGCTGGCCGTGCCGGCCGCCGCGCCGCTCACCGACGCCCCGCGCGGATACCTGTTCGACCTGGTCGCCGAGCTGTTCCAGCGGCTCGCCGACGCCCGGCCGCTGGTGCTGGTGATCGAGGACCTGCACTGGGCGGACCGCTCCACCCGGGACCTGATCGGCTTTCTGGTCCGGGCCGCCCGGCCGGGCCGGCTGCTGCTGGTCGGCACCTACCGCACCGACGAGTTGCAGCGTGGGCATCCGTTGCGCCCGTTCCTGGCCGAGCTGGACCGGGCCCGCGGCGTCGAGCGGGTCGAGCTGGGCCGGTTGGACCGCGACGGCACCGCCGCGATCCTCGCGGACCTGCTCGGCGCCGAGCCGACCGCCCGCGCCGTCGACGACATTCACGACCGCACCCAGGGCAA
Organism: Micromonospora sp. NBC_00858; assembly: GCF_045207365.1. Taxonomy (NCBI): domain Bacteria; kingdom Bacillati; phylum Actinomycetota; class Actinomycetes; order Micromonosporales; family Micromonosporaceae; genus Micromonospora; species Micromonospora sp. NBC_00858. The sequence goes on from NZ_CP108828.1 coordinate 351,952, forward strand.
TCCCTTCTTCATCGAGGAGCTGGCCGTCGCCGGCGACCCGCTCGGCTGCGCCGCGCTCCCCGAGACGCTGCGCGACCTGCTGCTGGCCCGGGTGGACCGGCTGCCCGAGCCGGCCCAGCGGGTGTTGCGGATCGCCGCGGCCGGCGGCAGCCGCTTCGCCCACCACCTGATCGCCGAGGTCGCCGCGCTGCCCGAGGCGGAGCTGGAGGACGCGCTGCGCGCCGCCGTCGCCGCCCAACTGGTGGTGGCCGACCCGGACGGCGACTACGAGTTCCGACACGCGCTGGTCCGCGAGGCCGTGCACGACGAGCTGCTGCCCGGCGAGCACGCCCGGCTGCACGCCCGCTTCGCCGCCGCGATCGTGGCCCAGCCGCACCTGGTCGCCGAGGGCCGGGCACCGGCCGAGATCGCCCACCACTGGTACGCCGCGCACGACCACCCGCGAGCCCTGGTCGCCGCCTTGGCGGCGGCCTGCGCCGCCGCCGACCGGTACGCCTACGCCGAGCAGCGCCGGCTGCTGGAACGGGCGCTGGAGCTGTGGGAGCTGGTGCCCGACGCCGCCGACCGGCTCGGCATGGACCACCTGGCGCTGCTGGAGCAGACCCTGGGCGCCGCAGTCACGGCGGGCGACTTCAGCCGTGCGATCACCCTGACCCGGGCCGGCCTGGCCGAGGTGGACGCCGACGCCGCGCCGCTGCGCGCCGCCCGCCTGCAGGACCAGCGGGGTCGACTGCTGGCCCTGCTCGGCAAGAGCGACGGCAGCAGCGAGCTGGGTGAGGCGTACCGGCTGGCGGCAGGCGGCCCGGCCGGTGTGGAGCGGGTACAACTGCTCGCCGACATCGCCGCCCACCTGGTCAAGATCGACCCTCAGCAGGCCGCCCGGGTGGCCGCCGAGGCCGCCACGGACGCCGAGGCGCTCGGCGAGGACGTGGCCCTCCTGCCCACGCGGATCGCCCTGCTGTGCCACGGCGAGCGGGACCTGGAGCGAGGGCTGGCCGAGCTGAGCCGGGCCGAGGCCGCCGCCCGTGCGTCCGGTGACGCGCCAACCCTGGTGCTCGCAATGGTGTACCGGTCGGACCTGCTCTGCGAGCTGGGCCGCTACGCCGAGTCCGCGCAGGCGGCCGAAGCCGGCGTGGCCGAGGCGCGGCGGGTGGGGATCAGCCGCTCCACCGGGGCGTACCTGTTGTCCAACCGGGCCGAGGCGCTGATCGCGCTGGGCCGGTGGGACGAGGCCGAGGCGGTGTGCGCGGAGGCCGCCCGGATCGACCTGTCCGGCGTCACCGGGCTGCACTGGCTCCAGTTGGGCGCCGGGCTGCGGCTGGCCCGGGCCCACCCAGCCGCCGACGAGCTGGTCGACCGGGCGCTGGCCTTCCTCGGCCGGCCCTACCTGTGGCCGAACCATCGGCTGCCCCTACACGAGCTGGCGATCGAGTCGGCGCTGGCCGCCGACGACAAGGTCGAGGCGGTCCGGGCGGCCCGCGTCGCGCTGGCCGATGGGAGCCTGCCGCAGCTGCCCCGCGAGGGCTGGCCGGTGCTCAGCGCCGTCGCTCGTACCGCCGCCCGGGTGGGCGACCGGGAGCTGGCCGCCGCTGTCGCGGCGCTCGCGGCCGATCTGCCCGCGCTGCATCCGGGCGCGCGGGCGCATGCCGCCCAGGTCACCGCGCTGCTCGCGGCCGGTGATCAGGCGCTGCCGGCGTGGCGTGCGGCGGTGGACGCGTGGCGCGCCGACGGGCAGCCGTACCCGCTGGGCCGGGCACTGCTGGCGCTGGCCGAGGCGGCCGCCTCGGCCGGAGAGCGGGACGAGGTGGCGGCGGCGGTCACCGAGGCCGCCGAGATCGCCCGGCGACTGGGCGCGACGCCGCTGGCCGATACGGCCGCCACGCTGGCCCGCCGGGTCGGCCTGCGCGGAGCGGGCCAGGGCGGCCCCGGCACCGATCTGCTGACCGCTCGGGAACGGGAGGTGCTGCTCCTGGTCGCCGAGGGGCACAGCAACAGCCGGATCGCCGAGCGGCTGTTCATCTCGCCGAAGACGGCCAGCGTGCACGTGTCCCGGATCATCGCCAAGCTGGGCGTGACCAACCGGGTGGAGGCCGCCGCCCTGGCGCACCGCCTGGGCCTGCTCACCGAGCCCGCCGTACCCCGCTGACAAGCGAGCCGGGGCGGCTCGGCACCCCGCTGACGAGCGAGCCGGGGCGGCTCGGCCACCCTCAGGCGTGCGGCAGGTAGATCCGCCAGCCGTCCAGGGTGACCAGGTCCAGGCTGCCCGGGGCGGCGCGCAGCCGCTCGTCGAGCCGGGTCGCCAGCGGTGAGCCGGCCGGCGCGACCCAGGCCGGTGCCGCCGCGCGCTCCACCTCCCGCCGGTACGCGGGGTAGCGGTCGAAGCCGGGGCGCAGCGTGTCGTCGACGACCGCGCAGACCACGTCCTCCCCACTGGCGAAGGTGAGCCGGTTGCAGGTCCAGTAGCCGGCGCGTACGTGCCGTACGCCGAGCTGCCGCAGGGTGGTCACCAGCTCGGCGTGCCGGGCCTCGGCGGCCCGGATCGCCGGGGCGGTCTGCGTCGCCTGCCAGGTGGCGTGGGCGGTGGTGCCCAACGTGGCAGCGAGCACGACCAGCGCGACCGGCCGGACGACGGTCCACCCGGCTCGGTGCCGGGCCGCCATCCACAGTGGCCAGAGCAGCGCCGGCAGGGAGATGAGCAGGCAGGACAGGTAGCGGGAACTCTCCACCGGGGTGAGCCCGGCGGCGCTGCTCGCGGTGTACGCGACGAGGGTGGCCACCGCGGCCAGCACGAGAGCCAGCCGCATCGCCGCCGTGACCCGGGGCGACGGGTCAGCCGGGGCGGTGGACGACCGGCGCATCGTTCGCCAGGCGGTCCCGGCGGCGACGGCCAGCAGCACCGGCAGTGCGAGCGCCCACCAGAGCTGCCAGGTGGCGCACTGCCCGGGGGCGCAGAAGCCCATGCCCAGCGGCGGGCCGAGCAGCAGCCCGCCGTGCAGCCGGTCCGCCCAGCCCGCGGTGGCGTTCGCCCCACCGGCGGCGAGTACCGCGTGCAGCGGGTTCCGGCCGGTCAGCAGGCTGTGCACCAGCAGTGGGGCCGCCCCCAGCGCGGCGGCCGCCCCGAGCAGCGCCCCGGCCGCCCCGCGCAGTTCCCGGCGGCAGAACCCGATCAGCACCGCCCCGGTGGCCAGGATGTACGGCAGCACCAGCGGGTCGACCCAGAGCATCAGGCCGGACAGGAGCCCCCACGCCGCCCAGCGGAGCAGCCGCCGCCCCGGCCGGCCGGTGGCGAGGTCCAGGGCGAGCAGGGCGAGCGCCACCCCGGCGGCATTCATCTCGGGATAGCCGCCGCCGGCAATCAGTTGGTTCTTGACGACCCGGTCGGAGCCGAGGGCGAGCAGCGCCACCACGAGCAGCCCGAACCAGCGGTCCCCGGTCAGCCGCACCGTCAACCGCCAGGCAAGCAGCAGGAACACCGCGTACAGCACCAGCGTGGGCAGCCGCAGGCCGAGCAGCGACGGCCCGCCGGCCAGAGCGAACACCGGCGCGGCCAGGTACGCCTCCAGCGTGCCCATGTACTGCTGGCCGTAGAACCAGACCGGAAAGTTCTCGCCCCGGGCGATGTGCAGCGCGGCCAACCCCATGGTGGCCTCGTCGCTGTTCGTCGGTGGCGCGGCGTGGCCCAGCAACCAGAGCCGGTAGCCCACCCCGGCGAGCAGGGCCAGCCCGGTGAGCCAGCCGACCAGTCCGGGGCGTGCGCCGGGCCGGAGGCGCGGGTTGCCCGCCCCATGCGGCTGCTGGCGTACCCCGACGGTCATCGCACGATCATGGCACCGACCGCTCGCGCGGCGTGCCGCGCCCGGCGGGTCGGGCGCGGCTCAGCCGGGCGGTGGAAGTCGGAGTGCCGGTGGTGCGGCTCAGCCGGCGGTGGCGACCGGGGTGGCGGCGCGGGCGTCGAGCGCCTGCCGGTAGAGCCGGCCGGCCCGGTACGACGAGCGCACCAGCGGCCCGCTCATCACCCCGGCGAAGCCGATCTCCTCGGCCTCCTCGCGCAGCTCCACGAACTCCTCCGGCTTGACCCAGCGGGTCACCGGGTGGTGCCGGGGGGAGGGCCGCAGGTACTGGGTGATGGTGATCAGCTCGCAGCCGGCCTCGTGCAGGTCGCGGAGCGCCTGGGAGACCTCGGCCCGCTCCTCGCCCATGCCCAGGATCAGGTTGCTCTTGGTGACCAGGCCGTCGGCGCGGGCCTGCCGGATCACGTCCAGCGAACGGTCGTAGCGGAACGCCGGCCGGATCCGCTTGAAGATCCGCGGCACGGTCTCCACGTTGTGCGCCAGCACCTCCGGGCGGGAGCCGAAGACCTCGGCCAGCTGCTCGGGGACGGCGTTGAAGTCCGGGATCAGCAGCTCGACGCCGCAGCCGGCCTGGAGGGCGTGGATCTGCCGGACGGTCTCGGCGTACAGCCAAGCGCCGCCGTCGGGCAGGTCGTCCCGGGCGACGCCGGTGATGGTGGCGTAGCGCAGCCCCATCGAGACCACCGACTCGGCGACCCGGCGGGGCTCGTCGGCGTCGAACTCGGCCGGCTTTCCGGTGTCGATCTGGCAGAAGTCACAGCGCCGGGTGCACTGGTCGCCACCGATGAGGAAGGTGGCTTCGCGGTCTTCCCAGCACTCGTAGATGTTCGGGCAGCCAGCCTCCTGGCAGACGGTGTGCAGCCCTTCGCGCGAGACGAGCCCGCGCAGTTGGGTGTACTCCGGCCCCATCTTGGCCTTGACCTTGATCCATGGCGGTTTGCGCTCGATCGGCGTCTCGGCGTTGCGCGCCTCGATCCGCAGCAGGCGACGCCCCTCGGGGGCGGCCGTTGCGGTGCGCGCTGCCTGGCCGGTCGTCGGCGCGGAGTGCTCGATCGTCACGAAAACGAGCCTACGCCCGACGGCCGTCGTCTATGTGCGTCAGGCGACCGGCATCACGCCGCAGATGTTGTGACGCCGGACACCGCCCTGCCGAAAATGGGCGTCACACCGACGGACGTCGGGTGCTACGGTCACCGCCAACAGCGACGACGGAGCCGAGTAGCGCCCCGACCCGCCAGTGCAGAGAGCCGCCGGTGCTGAGAGGCGGTCTGGCGCCGGTGCGTGAAGACCCTCCCGAGCTGCGGGAAGAACGGTTGCGGGTCGCCCCCGTGCCCAGTAGAGCCCGCCCGGCTGGCCCCGGTCATCAGGCGACGAACGAGGCTCCCGCTCCGGCGGGGGCGAAGGTGTGGTGGCACCGCGAGGTTCCCGCTCGCCCACACCTCCCTGGGGCTGATGCGACGCTTCGCCGCCCGGGAGGTGGCGAAGGCGTCGCGATTGACCGAGGAGCAGCCCACCATGCAACGCGTCCTTTCCCACCACCTGCACCTCCACCTCGGCACGACCGTGCGGATCGCCGGCTGGGTACACCGCCGCCGGCTGCTGAAGTCGGTGGCCTTCCTGATCGTGCGGGACGCCGCCGGCCTGGCCCAGGTCGTCATCACCGACCCGGCCGTCCGCGCCGACCTGGAGAAACTCACCGAGGAGACGGTCGTCGAGGTAACCGCCACGGTGGTCGCGCGGGACAGTCCCGCCGCGCCCACGGCCGATGCGGCTACGACGTCCGCCGGGGTCGAGCTGACCGACCCGACGGTACGCCCGCTCGGCCCGCCCGCCGTGCCGCCACCGTTCGACCTGTACCGGCCGGCGCTCACCGCGAGCCTGCCCACCCAGCTCGACCATGCGCCGACCGCGCTGCGGCACCCCACCCGGTCGGCCGCGCTGCGCGTCTCGGCGGCCGCGGTGGCCGGGTTCCGGGCCGCGCTCGACGCCCGGGACTTCGTGGAGATCCACACTCCGAAGGTGGTCAGCTCGTCGACCGAGAGCGGCGCGAACGTGTTCGCGCTGGACTGGTTCGGCCGGCCCGCGTACCTGGCCCAGTCGCCGCAGTTCTACAAGCAGCTGATGGTCGGCGTCTTCGAACGGGTCTACGAGGTGGGGCCGGTGTTCCGGGCCGAGCCGCACGACACCGTCCGGCACCTCGCGCAGTACACCTCGCTCGACGCGGAGCTGGGCTTCGTGGCCGACCACCGGGACGTGATGCGCGTGTTGCGTGACGTCCTGGCCGGGATGCTGGGCGCGGTGGGCGAGCGGGCCGCGGGTGCGTTGGAGACGCTCGGCGTCGAGGCGCCGGCCGTGCCGGCGGAGATCCCGGCGGTGCACTTCACTGACGCGTTGCAGATCGCCGGCGCACCCGACGACGAGCCGGACCTCGCGCCCGCCCACGAGCGGGCGCTGGGGGAGTGGGCCCGCCGCGAGTACGGGTCGGAGTTTCTCTTCGTCACCGGCTACCCGATGGCGAAGCGGCCGTTCTACACCCATCCAGACCCGGGCCGGCCGGCGTACTCCAACGGTTTTGACCTGCTCTTTCGTGGCCTGGAGCTGGTCACCGGCGGGCAGCGGCTGCACCGGCACGCCGACTACCTGGCGGCGCTGGCGGCCCGGGGCGAGCCGGTCGAGCCGTACGCCGGGTATCTGGACGCGTTCCAGCACGGCATGCCGCCGCACGGCGGCTTCGCCATCGGCCTGGAGCGCTTCGTGGCCCGCCTGGTCGGCGCGGCCAACGTCCGGGAGGTCACCGCGTTCCCGCGCGACCTGCACCGGCTGACCCCGTGACAAACAGGGGCCCCTGTCCACGCCTTCGGCGGAACAGGGGCCCCTGGGTCGTCATTCGGGCGGATCGAGCCGACGGCATCGCACCGCCGGCCGGGTGCTACACCTCGATCAGGGTGGACAGTCGGCGCTCGACGACCGGGAGCACGTCGGCGACGGTGATCGGGCGGCCCAACTCGGCGGTGAGCGAGGTGACGCCGGCGTCCCGGATGCCGCACGGCACGATCCGGTCGAAGGACGTCAGGTCGCAGTCGCAGTTGATCGAGAAGCCGTGCAGTGTGACGCCCCGGGCGACCCGGATGCCGATGGCGGCCACCTTGCGGGCCGGCCCCCGGTCGTCCTCGGGCACCCAGACACCGCTGCGGCCCTCGACCTGGCCGGCGGCCAGCCCGAACTCGGCGCAGACGTCGATCAGCAGTTTCTCGGTGCGGCGCACGTAGGCGACCACGTCCACCGGGTCGGGCAGTCGGAGGATCGGGTAGCCGACGAGCTGCCCCGGCCCGTGCCAGGTGATCTTGCCGCCGCGGTCCACGTCGACGACCGGGGTGCCGTCCGCCGGCCGGTCCCACGGCTCGGTGCGCTTGCCCGCGGTGTAGACGCTCGGGTGCTCCAGCAGCAGCACGGTGTCGCCGCGTTCGCCGGCCACCACCGACTCGTGCAGGCGGCGCTGCTCGTCCCAGGCGGCCTGGTACTCGAGCAGGCCGGCGCGGACGGCCGTCAGGCCGGAGGTCGTCGTTGTCACGCCACCGAGCCTAGTCCGGCCACCGGCTCCGATCCCTGGTGAGCCGCCTCACCACGGCCGGTCAGGCCGGCGGAACGCGCCAGACCCAGACGTCGTCGACCCGTTGCGGCTCACCGAACAGAGCGGTGGCGGTACGCCGGACCGCCTCCTCGTCAACGTCGAACTTCGCGCCGTGCACCCGGTCGGCGAGCACCACCGTCTCGATCCGCCAGTGCCGCAGGTCGGAGCGGACCTCCCGGATGGTGCCGTCGGTGACGATCGGCACCGTTCCGGTGCGGCCCGCCTGGTCCATCAGCGCGCTCAGGGTGCGCGGCACCGGCCCGATCCGGCCGCGTCCGTCCGGGCCGCCGGGGCCGAGGAAGAAGCCGCCCGGGATGGCGAACTCACCCTGCCGGTGCGACAGCGCGTACGCCTGCCAGCGCTGACCGTCCGGGTAGATGTCCACGGTCAGCGGCAGCGGGGTGAGCACCCCGCCCGGGGAGACGTACTCCCGCCAGGTCCCGGCCGTGATGAACCGGGGGATGGGCTCCCGCTCGTGGGTCAGCAGCGGGGTGGGCAGGAGCGGCAGCAGGGCCACCGCGAACCCGAGCGACCAGGCCAACTCCGTGGAGCGGTGCCGCGGCGGCGCGGCGCGCAACTGGTCGATGGTGTACGCCAGCAGCACCCCGATCACCGGCGCGACCACCAGGGCCAGCCGGGCGGGCAGCGCGGCGTTCACCACCGGCAACTGCCCGAGCAGGTCGAACGGCATCGGCAGGTCGGTGCGCCGCCCGTCGACCTGCGCCACCGGCCCGAAGGAGAGCACCGTGAAGATCAACGCGGTGGCGCCCAGAGCCCAGAGGGTGGCCCGGCGGCCGGCGTCGGCCCACCGCCAGAGCGCGACGAAGCAGACCACGGTGAGCACCAGCAGCGGAATGCCGAAGAACGAGTTCTCCTCGGTCGGGTTCGGTGCCAGCGAGGTGCCCAGCCCGGCCTCACCGGCCAGCGAGCGGCGCGGGAAGGCGGCGAACGCGGCGATGTCCTCGGAGTGGGTCACGGGGTCGAAGCCGGTGCCGTGGAACCGCTGCGGTCCGGCGAAGTGCAGCCACAGCGGGTACGACAGCAGCGCGGCGGCCACCACCGCGGTCACCCCGAGCCCGCGCAGGAAGGTGGGCAGCACGGCCCGCGCCTCGGCCCGGTGGGCCGGGTGTACCGCCCAGACGGCGACGAACACTCCGAGCGCGAGCGCGGTGAAGAACAGGCCCTCGGCGGCGATCGAGAAGGCCACCGCGACCAGGACGCCGAGGATCACCCCGTCCCGGAGCCAGTGCCCGGGCCGGCGCAGCGCGAACAGCCGCCAGATCAGCAGCGGCACCAGCCAGCCCGCGGTCCAGTTCAGGTGGGCGTTGGCGTGCGAGACCATGCCGGGGGAGCAGGCGATGAACAGGCCGCCGATCCCGGCGGCCAGCCGGCTGCGGACCAGGTGCCGGGAGAGCAGCCAGTACCAGGCCAGCGCGGTGGCGAGCAGGTTCAGGGTGAGGATCACCAGGAACGTCGCCGGCGGCCCGATCAGGTACGTGAGCGGGGCGAAGACCACCGCGTACACCGTGATCGAGGTGTTGACCGCGAGGTTGACCCCGTCCGGGACGTTGATCAGATACGTGAAGAGCGGGTTGTCCCCGTGGGTGACCGCGTGCCCGCCGAAGGCCAACAGCCACTCGAAGAGCGCCTGGTCGCTGGAGTTGACGGTGATGGTGCGCAGGTTCGGGTCCCGCCACAGCCCACTGGTCACCCAGACGGCGAGCGCGAGCGCCACCAGCACGACGATCAGGTCGGCCCGGCGGTCCCGCACGGTGTGCGGCGGTGACGCGGGTGCGGGCCCGGTGGCCAGCGACGGGGAGGACGGCACGCAGCGGACGTTACCAACCGGACCTGGACCGGCCGGTCAGACACGGAACCTTCGGGCACACATCGCGTCGCGGGACGGCCGAACCGGGAGCACATCTTGACGTCGGTGAATGTGTGAGTGTGCCCCATGTCATAGCGGCGACACATCGACGTAACGTCTCGGCAATTCGACCGTGACTCAGTTCACATTTCGCCCCGGGAGGCCGCCGTGCGCCGCTCCTCATCCCTCCTCACCCGGCTGACCGGTGTGGTCGCCGGGCTCGTCCTCGCCGCCGCCGGCGTCGTCGCCCTCGCCGCGCCTGCCCAGGCTGCCAGCCTCACCGCGGTCGCCAGCTTCGGTTCCAACCCCGGCAACCTGGCCATGTACGCGTACCGGCCGGACAACCTGCCGGCCAACCCGCCCGCCGTGGTGCTGTTGCACGGCTGCACCCAGAACGCGTCCGGCTACTTCACCAACTCCGGCTGGCGCAAGTACGCCGACCAGTGGGGGTTCGCGCTGATCGTGGCGGAGCAGAAGTCCGGCAACAACGCCAACAGCTGCTTCAACTGGTTCGAGCCGGGGGACACCGCCCGGGGTCAGGGTGAGGCGCTGTCGATCAAGCAGATGGTCGACCACGCGAAGGCGAACTTCGGGGTGGACGGTGCCCGGGTCTTCGTCAGCGGCCTGTCCGCGGGTGCGGCGATGAGCTCGGTCATGCTCGCCACGTATCCGGACGTCTTCGCCGCCGGATCGATCATCGCGGGCATTCCGTACCGCTGCGCCACCAGCATGGTCAACGCGTTCAGCTGCATGAACCCGGGCGCGGACAAGAGCCCGGCGGCCTGGGGCGACCTGGTCCGCGGCGCGTACTCCGGCTACACCGGCCAGCGGCCCAGGGTGGCCATCTGGCACGGCACCTCGGACACGACCGTCGCCCCGCTCAACGGCACCGAGTCGCGTGACCAGTGGACCAACGTGCGCGGCGTCTCGCAGACCCCGAGCAGCACCTCGTCGCTGCCCGCCGGCACCAGCCTGGAGGTGTACGGCAACGACGACGTGCGGCTCTACCGGGTATCCGGAATGGGTCACGGCACCCCGGTCGACCCGGGCTCCGGCGCCGATCAGTGCGGCACCGCCGCCGCGTACTTCCTGGACACGATCTGCTCGACGTACCGCGACGCGCTCTTCTTCGGCCTGAACGGCGGCGGAACCACCCCGACCCCCACCCCGACGGCCACCCCAACCCCCACGCCGACCCCCACCACGCCCCCGACCTGCGTGACCGCCAGCAACTACGCGCACGTGGCCGCCGGCCGCGCGTACCACTCCGGCGGCTACGCCTACGCGAACGGCTCCAACCAGCGAATGGGCCTCTACAACACCTTCTACACCAGCGCCCTCAAGCAGACCGCCCCCAACCACTGGGTAATAGGCTGCTGACCCCCCCACCCCACCCCCCGGGCGCTGACCCCCGTCGATCATGAAGTTGTTGCCACGACACGCCGAGGTGGCTGGCAATAACTTCATGATCGACGGCGGTGGGGTTACTCGGTGAGGGCGGCGTGCAGGGCGGTGCGGAGGTCTGGGTGGTGGTACGGGTAGCCGGCCCGGGTGAGCACGGCGGGTAGGACGCGGGTGCTGGTGAGGGCCTCGTGGGCGAAGCCGCCGAGGACCACCTTGAGTGCCAGCGCGGGGATCGGGATGATCGCCGGCCGGTGCAGTTGTCGGGCCAGCTCCCGGGTGAACTCGGCGTTGGTGACCGGGTTCGGTCCCACCACGTTCACCGGGCCGGCGATGTCGGCGCGGTCCAGCAGGAAGCGGATCGCGTCCAACCAGTCGGCCATCGAGATCCACGGCAGCCACTGACGGCCGCTGCCCAGGCGGCCGGCGATGCCCAGCTTGAACGGCAGCAGCTGCGGCTTGAGCAGCCCACCGTCGCGGTGCAGCGGCAGGCCGGTGCGCAGCCGCACCACCCGTACCCCGGCGTCCTCCGCCGGCCGGGTCGCGGCCTCCCAGACCCGGCAGACGTCGGCGAGGAAGCCCTCGCCGGCCGGGGCGTCCTCCTCGACGACCCGGTCGCCGGTGTTGCCGTACCAGCCCACCGCCGAGGAGTTCAACAGCACCTGCGGCCGGTCGGTGGCCGGCAGCCCGGCGATGGTGGTCGCCAGGGTGCTGGTGCTGTCCACCCGGCTGGTACGGATCAACCGCCGGTAGTCGTCGTTCCAGCGCTTGTCGCCGACCCCCGCGCCGGCCAGGTTGACCACCGCGTCCGACTCGGCGACGGTCGCCGGGTCGAGCTGCCCGGCGGCCGGATCCCACCGCCGCTCCCGCGGGTCGCGCGCCGGCCGGCGAACCAGCCGGGTGACCTGGTGGCCGTCGGCCGAGAGCCGGTCGACCAGCCGGGTGCCGAGGAAGCCGGACGCGCCGGCCAGAAGGATCCGCATGCCCCTCATCTTCGCCCAGAACGCCGTCGGTGGATGCGTCGGGCGGCCGACGTCACCGGCTGCGGAGCGACCCGGCGAAGAAATCTGCGCGGATCCACCGGGCGGCGTGGAAAACGCAGGTCAACGGGCGTTCCAGGCGCCGAAAAAGGCTGTCGCGCGCATTCGGCGGTCGGCGTGTTTCCGCAGGTCAGAGCGAACGTGAATGCAATGTTCGCGATTGCTTCCGGCGTCGATCTGACTGACCATGAGCCATCCGAGTGCACCCCCGAATGGCGGGGTTGGCGCACCATGCCCGCCGTCGGGCAACCCGTGAGGAGGAACCATGCCGATCCTGGTGACCGGAGCGACCGGGACCGTCGGAGGCAGCCTGGTCCGGCAACTGGTGGCCGCCGGCCACGAGGTACGCGCTCTGACGCGTGACCCCGCCTCGCCGGGGGCCGCCGCCCTGCCCCGCCGGGTGGAGGTGGTGGCGGGTGACTTCGCCAGGCCGCACACGCTGGCCCCGGCGCTGCGCGGCGTGACGCGCATGCACCTGGTCGCGATGGACGGGTACGGGCCGCTGACCACCGGTGCGGAGATCCTGGAGCTGGCCCGGCAGGCCGGCGTCCGCCGGATCACCCACCTCGGTCACAACGATCCGAGCCGGGCGGACGACGACCCGATCGAGGCACCCCACCGGCCCCTGCACCGGGCCGTCGAGAACTCGGGCCTGGAGTGGACGCATGTCTTCCCCGGCGAGTTCATGGCGAACACCCGGGACTGGGCGGCCGGCATCCGGACCGAGGGGGTGGTGCGGGCGCCGTTCGGGGACTGGAACAGCGCGTTGGTCCACGAGGCGGACATCGCCGCGGTCATCCTGGCCGCGCTCACCGACGATGGCCACGCCGGCCGGGTGTACCAGCCGACCGGGCCGGAGCCGGTCCGCCGCCGGGACGCGGTCCGGATGATCGGCGAGGCGATCGGCCGTCCGGTGCGGTTCGACGAGCTGACCCCGGAGCAGGCCCGGGAGCACTGGAAGGATGACTACCCCGCCGAGGTGATCGAGTGGTTCCTGGAGATGGGGCGGTATCCCGACGGCAACGGCTGGGTCGCCCCGGACGTCGAGCAGGTGACCGGACGCCCCGGGCGCACGTTCCGGCAGTGGGCCGCCGAACACGCGGACGACTTCCGCTGACGGCGCCCGGGGCGTGGACCCGGTGGTCAGGCCGCGTGGGCCGGACGCAGGTCGGCGAGCAGTCGCTCCACCTCGGCGTACGCCTCGGCGCTCAGCGGGCCGAGCGCCAGGGTGGCCAGGTTCTCCTCGGCCTGGGCCACCGTGCGCAGGCCGGGGATCGGCACGGTGCGCGGGCTGCGCGCCAGCAGCCAGCCGAGCGCCCCCTGGACCAGGGTGCGCCCGTCGGCGGTGAGCGCCGCCCGGACCTGTTCGACCCGGGCCGCCCAGCGCGGCGTCGGGCGTCCGTCGGTGAACCACTCCAGCCACTCCGGTGCCCGGCCGCGCACGTCGTCCCCGCCGACCGCCCGGGTCGACCCGGTGAGCAGCCCCATCGCCAGCGGCCCACGGTTGAGGCTGGCCAGGTCGTAGCTGTCGCAGACCGCCAGCACCGCTGCGTTGTCCCGCAGCACCGACTCGTCGTGCTGGATGGCGGCGCAGTGTGCGCCCGCCGCCGCGAAAGCCTCCGCCGAGGCCGGGTCGTCGGTGCTCCACCCGTACGCCCGGATCTTGCCCTGGCCGACCAGGTCCTCCAGGGTGCCGACCAGGTCGAGCGCGGCGGGCACCGGCAGCTCGTTGATGTGCAGTTGGTAGAGGTCGACGTGGTCGGTGCCGAGCCGGCGCAGCGAGTCCTCCAGGCTGCGTACCGCGAAGGCGGGGCTGGCGTCGGTGCCGAGCGCCCGCCGGGTGGCCTCGTCGCTGACGTTGCCGAACTTGGTGGCGATCACCGCACTGTCCCGCCGCCCGGCCAGAGCCCGGCCGAGGATTCGCTCGCTGTGCCCGGCGCCGTAGTTGCTGGCCGTGTCGAACAGGGTCACCCCGAGGTCGAGCGCGCGGTGGATGGTGCGGATCGACTCGTCATCGTCCACCTCGCCCCAGCCGAACGGCTGCCCGTCGTCACCCCAGAGCGGGCCGCCGATCGCCCAGCACCCCATCCCGATCGCGCTCACCTCGATGCCGCTGCGTCCCAGCGTCCGTGTCGTCGTCATGCGGACCAGCCTCCAACCTGGAGTGCACTCCAGGTCAAGCACTACCCTCTCGGGACATGAGTGGTTACGCCCCCGCGGAGGCTGCCCGCCGCAGCGGCTTCAGCCTGGACACCCTGCGGTACTACGAGAAGATCGGCCTGCTCGCCGACGTGGGCCGGACGGCGGGCGGCCGGCGGGTCTTCACCGACGACGACCTGAGCTGGTTGGTGCTGTTCCGCTGCCTGCGCGACACCGGGATGCCGATCGCCCAGATGTGCCGCTACGCGCAGCTGGCCCGGGAGGGTGAGCACACCACCGACGAGCGGCGGGCGCTGCTGGAACGGCACGCGGTGCGGGTCGAGGACCAGATGCGCCTGCTCCAGCGCCAGTACGACCACCTCCGGGAGAAGATCCGCTTCTACGAGCGGCTGCCCGGCCCGGGGCCGGAGACGGGGCAGCCGTCGGCAGCCGCCCGCCCCGGCTCGTAGGCGGCTCGGGCGGCGAACAGCCGTCAGTCGGCGGGTTGCGGCGCGGTCAGGCCGAGGAGTTCCTCGGCCGTCCCGGGTTGGCCGGTGAGCGCGTTCAGCGCGTTGACCAGCCTCTTCTCCTCGTACCGGAAGTGCGACTCCAGTAGCGCGGCCAGCCCGTCCAGCTCGCCGCGCAGTTGGGCCGCCGGCGTCGCCGTAACATCGCCCAGCAGGTCCTCGACCCGCTCCAGGATCCCGGCCACCACCTCGTGGTCGGTGATCAGGTTGGCGATGACGGGGCGTAGCTCGGGGACCTGGTCGGCCAGCAGCCGGAAGGCGCCGGCGTCCTCCCCGGTGTGGTGCCGGCCGAGGGCGGCGCAGAAGGTGAGGCAGTGGGCCCGCAGGTCCCGCGATGGGCGGACCTCGCCGGGGGAGGCGGGGTCGAGGCTCGCCCGGAGGCGGGCCAGCTCCGCGCTGAGCCAGAGGTGGATCTCGATCATCTGATTGCCGACGGCGGCGAGCCGGCCGGCCGGTGAACTGGTTGGGTGCACGTTTGTCCCATGCTGTCCCCGCGCCTCCATGCCCACGGCGGCCTTCGTGCCGGGTGCACCGCGACGCTGGGCCGGATCCTATCCCGAGGGGTCAGGGCGTGGTGGGGTCGTCCGGCTCCCTGAGGTCGTGCCAGCGGGCCCGCCAGGCGGCCTCGTTGGCCTCGTGGGTGGTCCGCTCCTGGAAGACGACGGCCCGCAGCGCGTGCCGGGAGCTGGCCATCACCATCACCTCCACGGCCACCAGTCCGACACAGATCACGGTCGCGAGGGTGAGCGCACCCAGCGCCGGCAGGTGCTGACCGATCGGGAGGGTCAGCGTGAGCACCACGATGACGCCGACGCGGGTCCAGCTGACGGTGTGCAGGGTGCGGAGCTGGAACAGGATGTTGGTGGCGAAGTAGCAGATCAACCCGCCGAAGAGCATCGGCACCGCCGGTCCCTCGACCTTTTCGGCGATCCCGCCGGCCGAGTCAGTGATCTTGTGCAGGACCTGCTCGTTGCCGATGGAGAAGAGGATCACACCGGCGATCATCGGCAGGTAGAGGTACGCGTACGCGTCGCGGGCCATCGCCACCCGGGGGCCACCCTCCGCCGCGTGCAGGGCGATCCGGGCGGCTGGCCCGATGAAGTCGAAGTGCGCCCACCAGAGGGCAGCGGTGACCACGATGCCGAGCGCGGCGGCCGCCACCGCCGGCC
Organism: Micromonospora sp. NBC_00858; assembly: GCF_045207365.1. Lineage (NCBI taxonomy): Bacteria > Bacillati > Actinomycetota > Actinomycetes > Micromonosporales > Micromonosporaceae > Micromonospora > Micromonospora sp. NBC_00858. Next base: position 367,577 of record NZ_CP108828.1, read on the forward strand.
AGGTGACCGGCTTGCCGAGCAGGTTGCCGCCCACCCCTGTGGAGATCACCGATTCGCCCAGAGCGATGATCAGGATGAGGTCGTAGCGCTCTGTCCAGTGCTCGGCGCTGGTCACCCCCCAGCCCCAGGTGCCGACGATGAAGCCGGTGGCGTACTGCACCACCACCACAGCGATCCACAGCCCGTCGCGAACCATGGCGGCCCGGTCGGGGTCGGTGATCTGCGGCGGGATGAGCGCGGCGGCCAGCAGCAGCACGATGCTCACCGCAAGCTCCGGGGCGAACCGCCGCAGTTGCCGCCGCTCCTGCGGGCTGTCCCGCACCACATGCTGATACAGGATCATGTGAACGGCCCGGACCACGACGTAGCTGATGGCCACCAGCATCGGGCCGGAGGCGCTTCCCTTCGGGTCGCTGAACGCCTGCGGCAGCCCCAGCGCGAACGCGAACAGGGCGACCATCGCGATCACCATGAGCACCGGGACGTAGCCCTCGCCGAGCCGGACCCGGGTGGCGACCAGGCTGTGCACCACCCAGATCCACCAGAGCACGGCGAGGACCAGGCCGGCGTGCAGCAGTTGCCGGCCGGAGATGTTCGCGGCGGTCGCGCGGGTGATGATGAAGAACGAGAAGACGAAGACCAGGTCGAAGAAGACCTCGAACTTGTCCACCCGTGCGCCGGGGGCGATCGGGACGGCCGGCCCCAGTTGCCCACGCCGCCGGAAGCCACCCACGAACCCACTCTGGCAGCGCCCAGCCTGGGCGGAGGCCGGAACGGGTCAGCCCGCTCGCCGGTGCCGCAAGCCGTCCATCAGTAGGTCGAGCAGCCGGTCGGCCTGGGCACGCTCACCGGCGGCCAGGGAGATCCCGCTCAGGCTTACCAGCACGTCGCCGGTTTCCACGTCCGCCCGGACGATGCCAGCCGCGACGCCCGCGGCCAGCAGCCGGCCCAGCGCCTCCAGCAGCCGGTCCCGGCTCTGCGCGTACGGGTTGGCGCCGGCGGCGATCACCAGGCGCAGGGCGTCGGCCATCCCGCGCTTGGTGGCGAGGTAGTCGATGAACCGGGACATCCAGTCGCGTAGCGCCCGATCCGGCGGCAACCGGTCGAGCAGTTCAGGCGCGGCCTCGCAGAGCTTGCCGAGCTCGTTGCGGTACGCCGCCTCGACCAGCGCCTCGCGGGTGGGGAAGTGGCGGTAGAGGGTGCCGATGCCCACCCCGGCCTCCCGGGCGATGGCGTCGAGCGTTACCTCCGGCCCGGGGCGGGAAAACGCCTGGACCGCGGCCTCCAGCAGCCGCTCCCGGTTGCGCAACGCGTCTGCCCGTAGCGGGCGGGGGCCGGTCTCCGGCACGTCTCCTCCTTGGCTGGTAGGGCCGACGGGTGCACCCCGCAGTGGTATCCGGAGGAAACTCCGGTTAGTCTCGACCGTAGCGGAGGATCCTCCGCTTCCATCGTAGTGGCGGGCCGGTCGGTCCGCCCCACCCGGACAAGGATGGATCATGACGACGAGCACCCCGATCACCACACCGTTCACCCATGACTCCACCGCCATGGACGTGATCCAGGGCGTGGACCTCGGCGGGCGGCGGGCGATCGTCACCGGCGGGTCGTCGGGCATCGGCGTGGAGACCGCCCGCGCCCTGGCCAGCGCCGGCGCGCAGGTCACCCTGGCCGTCCGCAACACCGACGCCGGGCAGCGCGTCGCCGACGACATCACCGCCACGACCGGTAACGACCGGATTCTGGTCGCCCCGCTCGACCTCGCCGACCAGGACTCGGTCGCCGACTTCGTGGCCAACTGGGACGGCCCGGTGCACATCCTGGTCGACAACGCCGGCATCATGGCCGCGCCGCTGAGCCGGACCCCCCAGGGCTGGGAGATGCAGTTCGCCACCAACCACCTGGGGCACTTCGCGCTCGCCACCGGACTGCGCCCGGCTCTGGCCGCCGCCGACGGGGCCCGGATCGTCTCGGTCAGCTCCGCCGCGCACCTGCGCTCGCCGGTGGTCTTCGAGGACATCCAGTACGACCGCCGGGCGTACGAGCCGTGGCAGGCGTACGGGCAGTCCAAGACGGCCAACGTGCTCTTCGCCGTCGAGGCGACCCGGCGCTGGGCCGACGACGGCATCGTGGCCAACTCGCTGATGCCCGGGGCGATCCGGACCAACCTCCAGCGCTACGTCAGCGACGAGGAACTCGACCGGTTGCGCGCGGGCAACGCGGCTGCCTGGAAGACCCCCGAGCAGGGTGCCGCCACCTCGGTGCTGGTCGCCGCGTCGCCGCTGCTCGACGGGGTCGGCGGGCGGTACTTCGAGGACAGCCAGGAGGCCGGCCCGGCCAAGCCCGGCGATCGTCGCGGCGTCGCGGAGTACGCGCTGGACCCGGAGGCCGCCGAGCGGCTCTGGGAGGTCTCGACCCAGCTGCTCAAGGGCTGAGCCCTCCGGCACCGGCCCGGTTCCGACCCGGCCGGCGCTTGCCCACCACGAACGACGAAAGGGCGCCCCGGTCGACGACCGGGGCGCCCTTTCGGTTGGCTCGGAATCAGGCCAGGCCCAGCTCCGACTCGAAGTTGCCGGCCTCCAGCCGCTCCTTGACCGCGGCCAGGAAGCGGGCCGCGTCGGCGCCGTCGATCAGCCGGTGGTCGTAGGACAGGGCCAGGTAGACCATCGACCGGACCGCCACGACCTCGCCCAGATCCGGGTCGTTGACCACGACCGGCCGCTTGACCACGGCACCGGTGCCGAGCATCGCCGACTGCGGCGACGGCACGATCGGGGTGTCGAAGAGAGCGCCCCGGCTGCCCGTGTTGGTCAGCGTGAAGGTCGCCCCGGCGATCTCGTCCGGGCTGATCTTGTTGGTCCGGGTCCGCTCGGCCAGGTCCGCGACCCGCTTGGCGATGCCGCCCAGGTTGAGGTCGCCGGCGTTGTGGATGACCGGAACCAGCAGGCCCCGCTCGGTGTCCACGGCGATGCCGAGGTGCTCCGCCTCCGGGTAGGTGATCGTGCCGCCCGCCAGGTCCATCCGGGCGTTGACGATCGGGTACGTCTGCAGCGCCTCGACGGCGGCGAGAGCGAAGAACGGCAGGAAGGACAGCTTCACGCCGTGCCGCTGCTGGAAGGAGTCCTTCGCCTGCGTCCGCAGCTTGGCGATCCGGGTGACGTCCACCTCGATCACCGTGGTGAGCTGCGCCATCTCGTGCAGCGACTCCTGCATCCGCGTGGCGATGGCCTTACGGATCCGGGTGAGCTTCTCCGTGGTGCCCCGCTTGCCGCTCGGCTGCGGCTTCGCGACCGGCTTGGCCGGGGCCGCGGCGGCGGCCGGCTGCGGCGCGGCGGGAGCGGCCTTGGCCGCCTTCGCCTTCTCGGCCGCCTCCAGCACGTCCTGCTTGCGGATCCGACCACCCACGCCGGTGCCGTTGAGCGAGGACAGGTCGACGCCGTGCTCGCTGGCCAGCTTGCGCACCAGCGGGGTGACGTAACCGGCGGCCTCCTCGCCGCCACCCTGCGCCGGAGCGGACGGGCGCTGCGGCGTCGGGGTCGGCGCGGACGGCCGCGCGGCCTGCTCGGCCTTCGCCGGCTGCGCCGAGGTCTCGGCCGCCGCGGCGGGCTCGCTGTACGACGTGCCGGGGGTCGGCTCCTCGACCTTCGGCTCGGCCTTGGGCGCCGGCTTGGCCTCCGCCTGCGGCTCGGGCTTCGGCTCCGGCTTCGCCGGCGCGGGGGCCGCACCGGCAACGCCGATGATCGCCAGGTCGGCGCCGACCGCCGCGGTCTCGTCCTCGGGGACCTTGATCTCCAGCACCGTGCCGGCGACCGGCGACGGGATCTCCGTGTCCACCTTGTCGGTGGAGACCTCCAGCAGCGGCTCGTCCACCTCGATGGTGTCGCCGACCTGCTTGAGCCAGCGGGTGACCGTACCCTCGGTGACGCTCTCGCCCAGGGCCGGCATCTTCACCGCGGTGCCCTCGCCCGAAGGCGCGGCGGCCGGAGCCGGCGCCTCGTCCTGGGCCACCTCGGCGGTGGTGCCCTCGGCGGCGGCCGTCGGCTCGGCGGCCGGCTCGACCGGGGCCTGCTGCTGCTCCTGCGGGGCGGCCTCGCCGCCACCCGCCGACTCGCCCTCACCGGCGATGACGGCCAGCTCGCTGCCAACCTCGGCGGTCTCGTCCTCGCCGACCACGATGCGGCTCAGCACGCCCGCCGCAGGCGACGGGATCTCGGTGTCGACCTTGTCGGTCGAGACCTCGAGCAGGGGCTCGTCGACCTCGACCGTGTCGCCCTCCTGCTTGAGCCAGCGAGTGACGGTGCCCTCGGTGACGCTCTCGCCGAGCCGGGGCATGGTGACCGATACCGGCATTTTCTGAGACTCCTTCATTCCCCTGGTGGGATCTTCGCCCGTCGCCGGACGCCGCGGGTTGTCGTGGTCAGGCGTGCGCGTGCAGCGGCTTGCCGGCGAGGGCCAGGTGCGCCTCGCCCAGGGCCTCGTTCTGGGTCGGGTGGGCGTGCACGAGCTGGGCGACCTCGGCCGGGTAGGCCTCCCAGTTGTAGATGAGCTGCGCCTCGCCGACCAGCTCACCCACCCGGGCGCCGACCATGTGCACGCCGACCACCGGGCCGTCGTCCACCCGGACCAGCTTCACGAAGCCGGCGGTCTTGAGGATCTGGCTCTTGCCGTTGCCACCCAGGTTGTAGTTGTACGTCTTCACCTTGTCGGCGCCGTACTGCTCCTTGGCCTTCGCCTCGGTCAGGCCGACCGATGCCAGCTCCGGGTCGGAGTAGGTGACCCGCGGGATGCCGACCTCGTCGATCACGGCCGGGGTCTGGCCGGCGATCTCCTCGGCGACGAAGATGCCCTGCTGGAAGCCGCGGTGCGCGAGCTGGAGGCCGGGCACGATGTCGCCGACCGCGTAGACGTTCGGCACGCTGGTGCGCAGCCGCTCGTCGGTCAGCACGTAGCCGCGGTCCATCTTGACGCCCTGCTCCTCGTACCCGAGGTTGGCGGTGTTCGGGCCGCGACCGACGGCGACGAGCAGCAGTTCGGCCTCGACGGTCTCGCCGCCCTGGATGGTCAGCTTGACGCCGTTCTCGGTCTTCTCGACCTTCTCGAACGGCTTGCCGACCTTGAAGTTGATCTTCCGCTTACGGAACGCCCGCTCCAGCGCCTTCGACGACTCCTCGTCCTCGGCGGCCACCAGGCGGGGCAGCGCCTCGACGATCGTCACGTCCACCCCGAAGGACTTCCACACGCTGGCGAACTCGACGCCGATCACACCGCCACCGAGCACGATCGCGGAGGCGGGGATCCGGTCCAGAACCAGGGCGTGGTCACTGGTCAGGATCCGCTCGCCGTCGACCTCCAGGCCGGGCAGGCTCTTGGCGTACGAGCCGGAGGCCAGCACCACGTTGCGGCCGGTGTAGCGCTTGCCGTCCACCTCGACGGTGTTCGGCGCGACCAGCGTGCCGCGCCCCTCGACGATGGTGATCGACTTGTTGCCCTTGAGCATGCCCTGCAGGCCCTTGTACAGGCGGGAGACCACCCCGTCCTTGTACGCGTTGACCCCGGCCATGTCGATCCCGACCAGCTCGGCCTTCACACCGAACTGCTCCGACTCGCGGGTCTGGTCGGCGATCTCCGCCGCGTGCAGCAGCGCCTTGGTCGGAATGCAGCCGTTGTGCAGGCAGGTGCCGCCGAGCTTGCCCTTCTCGACCAGGGCGACCGTCAGGCCCAGTTGGACGGCACGCAGGGCGGTCGCGTAGCCGCCGCTGCCACCTCCGAGGATGACGATGTCGAAGGTTGCGTCGTTCGGCTCGCTCACGTCCAACTCCCAGGTCGCGTCACTGCATCGGGGGTCACAGAGGTGTAACAGGGACACACCCCACCTCGGTCATCTTGTCACCACTGGGCACAGGGTGCGTACCGAGGTGCCCAACGACACGTCGGTGACACGTACCCTTGGCACCGTTATCGATGACAAACGTGGGGGAGAGGTCCGGTGGGATTGTTCCGCCGCCGTAAACAGGCGCGTGTGTCGAGCCACGACCGCGCGGCCGATCGTGGCGACCTCGACCATCTGGAGAACTTTGTCCGGAGCCGGCGTGGCGTCGAGGCGTACATCGAGCCGCGGACGACGGTGACCGAGACCACGGTCATCCTGATCGCCGACGACGGGGAGTGGACCCGCCGGCGCGTCGACGGCCCGGACGGCGCCCGGCGCTTCGCGTACCGGATGGGCATCCCGGTGTACGACGTCCGGCTGATGGGCTACCCGCAGCGCATGCGCGACTTCAACGAGCGCCGCAAGCGCCGCCCCGAGCGGTACTGAACGCGACCGGGGCGCCCCCGTGCGGGGGCGCCCCGGTCGTCGGTCTTCTGACGGTCAGCCGTTGACGGCGACGTCCTCGACCAGCTGCACCAGGGTGCGGACCGGCACGCCGGTGCCGCCCTTGGTCCAGTAGCCGGTCGGCTCGCCGGAGTGGTAGCCCGGCCCGGCGATGTCGATGTGCGCCCACGCCACGTCGTCGGTCACGAACTCGCGCAGGAACACGCCGCCCTGCAGCATGTGACCGGCCCGGTCCATCCCGGCGTTGACCTGCGAGATGTCCGCCACGTCGGAGTCCATGCCCTTGCGCACGTCGTCCGGCAGCGGCATCGGCCAGGCCGGCTCGCCGACCGCGTCGCCGACCGTCCGGACCCGCTCGCACAGCTCGGGGGTGCCCATCACGCCGGCCATCCGCTTGCCGAGCGCGATGACCTGGCCGCCGGTCAGGGTGGAGGTCTCGAACAGGTAGTCGGTGCCGTCCTCGCAGGCGCGGGCGATCGCGTCGGCCAGGATCATCCGGCCCTCGGCGTCGGTGTTGAGCACCTCCACCTTCTTGCCGCTGTACATGCTGATCACGTCGCCCGGCCGGTAGCTGGTGCCCGACGGCATGTTCTCCGCCATCGGCAGGTAGGCGCTGACCGCCACCGCCGGCTTGAGCCCGGCGATCGCCAGCATGGCGGCGCCCACCGCGGCGGCGCCCGCCATGTCGGACTTCATCTCCCACATGCCCTGCGCCGGCTTGATCGAGATGCCGCCGGTGTCGAACGTGATCCCCTTGCCGACCAGCGCGACCCGCTTGCCGTTGCCGCCATCCTGCGGGGTGTAGGTCAGCTTCACCAGCCGCGGCGGAGCCTCCGAACCCTGCCCGACCGCGACGATGCCGCCGTACCCGCCAGCGACCAGCGCCGCCTCGTCCAGCACCTCGACGCCGAGGCCCGCGGCACGGGCGGCGTCGGCCACGGCGTCGGCGAACGACGGCGGGCGCAGCTCGTTCGGCGCGGTGTTCACCCAGTCCCGGCTGAGCCGGACCGCGCCGGCCACCACCTGCGCCCGGCTGATCTCGGCCTGGGCGCCCTCGTCACCGGCGTCCGGCACCGCGACCAGCACCTCGGCCACCGGCTCCCGCCGGGCCGGCTGCGGCCGGGTCTTGTAGCCGGCGAACCGGTACCCGCCGAGCAGCGCGCCCTCCGCGACCGCGCGCAGGGCGGCCGGCGCGTCGGCGTCGTCCGGCAGCGGCATGGCCAGGGCCACCTTCGGTGCGCCGGCCAGGGCCCGGATCGCCGCGCCGGTCGCCCGGCGCAGCGTCTCCGGTGCCGGGGCGGCACCCGACGGCTCCGGGCCGAGCCCGACCGCGGCGACCACCGGGGCGGTGATCGTGCCCAGCGTGGCCAGCTTGATCACCTCGCCCGGGCCACCGGTCGCGCCGAGCAGCGCCAGGGTCTCGGTCAGCTTGCCGTCGAACGCGGCGGCGATGCTCTCCGCGCCGCTGGCGAGCAGCAGGGTGCCGGTGCGGCCGCTGGTGGCGTCCTGCTCTCCGGGCTGGCTGTGCACGCCGATCACGATCGCGTCGACGGCGAGTTCCGCCGGGTCGGTGTCGACCAGGCTCAGGGTGGTGGTGCGGGGTGATGTCACTGAAGCTACTCCGGGCGGGCCGGGCCGGCCGCGTCGTCGCGTACCGGCGATGAAGGTCTCCGGCGGAACCTACCCGCCGGACGTCAGGGCTGTCCCGTCGATGGCGCTGACAGGGTCCCGCCGATGCTAACCAGCGGCGTTGCCCCCGGTAAGTTGCCACCCATGACCGACGTGACCTCCTCCGCCGCCGAGACCCGGCTGCGCCGTTCCCCGCTGCACGAGCGGCACACCGCTCTCGGTGCCAAGTTCGCCCCCTTCGGGGGCTGGGAGATGCCGCTGGAGTACGCCGGCGGCGGGGTGCTCAAGGAGCACGCCGCGGTGCGTACGGCGGTGGGGGTCTTCGACGTGTCGCACCTGGGCAAGGCCCGGGTGAGCGGCCCCGGCGCGGCCGAGTTCGTCAACGCCTGCCTCAGCAACGACCTGGGCCGGATCGGTCCGGGTCGGGCGCAGTACACGCTCTGCTGCGACGACGCGACCGGCGGCGTGGTGGACGACATCATCGCCTACCTGTACGCCGACGACCACGTCTTCCTCATCCCGAACGCCGCGAACACCGCCGAGGTCGTGCGCCGGCTGCGCGCCGCCGCGCCGAAGCAGATCACCGTCACCGACGAGCACCAGGCGTACGCGGTGCTGGCCGTGCAGGGCCCGCGCTCGGCGGAGCTGCTGGCCGCCCTCGGCCTGCCCACCGAGCACGGCTACATGAGCTTCTCCGCCGCCAGCCTGGCCGGGGTGGAGCTGACGGTCTGCCGCACCGGCTACACCGGCGAGCTGGGCTACGAGCTGGTGGTGCCGGCGGAGCACGCGGTCCCGGTCTGGGATGCGCTCTTCGCGGCCGGCGAGAGCTTCGAGCTGCGTGCCTGCGGGTTGGCCGCTCGGGACACGCTGCGTACCGAGATGGGCTACCCGCTGCACGGGCAGGACCTGTCCCTGGAGATCACCCCGGTGCAGGCCCGCTCCGGGTGGGCGGTTGGCTGGGACAAGCCGGCCTTCTGGGGCCGCGACGCCCTGCTCGCCGAGAAGGCCGCCGGCCCTCGCCGTACGCTGCGCGGCCTGGTGGCCGTCGACCGGGCCATTCCGCGGCCCGGGATGACCCTGCACGTCGGCGACGCGCAGGTCGGCACGGTGACCAGCGGCACCTTCTCACCGACCCGCAAGCAGGGCATCGCGCTGGCCCTGCTGGACACCGACGCCAAGCTCGCCGACGGCGACCTCGTCGAGATCGAGATCCGCGGCCGCCGGGCCCCCATGCAGGTGACCCGCCCCCCGTTCGTCAACCCCTCAGTCAAATAACCGCTGCCCACCTCTGGCCCCGGGAGGGGTCAGGGGGTGGGGGTCGGGGGTTCGCCGGAGTCGAGGACGGCCTGGGTCCAGCCGCCCTCGATGACGCCGGTGGCGTCCAGCACCGCCCAGTCGACCACGTCGGTCGCCTCCACCACGACCGGGACGCCGATTCGCACCGAGGGGTCGGTGGCCGCGTCGCTGGCGCTGACGCCCACGATCCGCTCCGGGGCTTCCCACGACGTGACGCCCGCCCAGACGTACTCCGGACCGTCGTCACCGGGCAGGCCGTACTTGACCACCAGCTGTGACTCCGCCGGCAGGTGACCGGCGACGAACCGGGTCCGGGCGTCGCCCAGCGCGGCCCGGGCAGTGGCGACCGCCCGGCTCATCGCGTCGCCGGAGCGCGCGTAGCGCACGTCCGGCTGGATCCCGGCGAACAGCGTCGCGCAGGCGGCCGCGTAGTAGCGCCCGTCCGGACCGGGATGCCCGGGCGGCGGGCGCAGGCTGAGGAACGAGTCGGCCTCCGGGTCGGTCGCCGGGTCCAACTCAAGGCGCAGCAGCACCGGGGCGGTCGCCCCGTGCTGGTCCGGGTTGCCGTACGCCACCGCGATGTCATGCCCGGTCACCGTGGCCAGCACCGGCAACTGCACGAACGCCGGCACCTCCTCGCCGTTGAGCCCGTCGGTCCAGTCCCGCAGCAGTCGTCGCGCCGCCCCGGTCATCACCGCGCCCCAGGCCCGGGTGAGGTGGTCGGGCACCCCCTGGGTCTGCAACTCCAGCAGCCCGAAGCGGCGCAGCCCCTTGGTGGTGAACCACAGACCCTCCACATCCGAGGAGTACGGCACCAGCACCCAGTCCACCAACCGGATCCGGCCCTGCTCATCGGGGAGCGAGCGCAGCGCGGTCGCCGGGTCGAGGAACTGCAGGCCGAAGACGTCCACCACGTCGCCGTCGACGGATTCCGCCACGGCAGCCGCGACCGCGCGGGCCGCCCACTCGTGCGCGGGCGGCCAGCCGGGCCGGTACTCGGCCTGCACCACCACCAGGTGACTCGCCGCGGCGAGCCGCGCCAGTTGCGCCTCGGTGGCGCCGAACGCGGTGAGCAGGTCCGGTGGTAGCTCGGGGAACTCCGCGATCGGCCGGGTGTCCACGCTCATCAGCGGGCTGTCCAGCATCTGCCGGGCCAACCCGTGCACCGGCTCGGCCAGCCGGCCGGTCAGCGCCGCCACAGCGGTCTTCGCGCTGACCTTCGGTAGCCCCGCCATCGGCACCAGGTAGGTCGCGCTGAGCGACTCCGGGACCGGTACGGGCAGGAAGTCGTCCGTGATGAGCATTCTTTGTCCCCCGGTGGCCGCGCCGGTGCTGTCGAGGCGAACGCTACCCGGCCCGCCTCGACGGGTTCAGCCGGACAGCACCAGACCGACGTAGACCAGCGTGGTGACCACCTCGACGGTCGCGCCGAGCACGTCGCCGGTGATCCCGCCGAGCCGGTGTACCACGTGGGTGAGCAGCGGCACCGCGACGGCGAGTGCGACGGCGACGGCCAGCGGCCCCTGCCAGGGCCGGTCCGGCACCGCGGGCACCGCCAGCAGCACGACGGCGACCGCGCCGGCGGCCAGCGCGGCCGGGCCGATCGTGCCGGCCACCATGGCGCCCAGCCCGTCCGGCCGGGCAGCCGGTACGCCCCGCCGGCAGGCCACCGTCACGCCGAGCCGCCCGGCGGCGGTCGCCGCGACCACCGCCGCGAGGCAGGCCGGCCAGGACCGCCCGGCCAGCTCGGCGAGTGCCGCCGCCTGCACCAGCAGGACGACCACCAGGGCGACCACCCCGAACGGGCCGACGTCCGGCTTCTTCATGATCTCCAGCGCCGCCGCGCCCCGCCGGTACGAGCCGAGCGCGTCCACGGTGTCGGCCAGCCCGTCCAGGTGCAGCCCTCGGGTGAGCAGGGCTGCGGCGCCCACGGTCACACCGGCGGCCACCAGCGGGGGAGCAAGCGCGCCGGCCAGCAGCAGTACGCCAGCCAGCAGTACGCCGAGCAGCGCGCCGACCGCCGGGGCTAGCGCCATCGCGGTGCCGGCCACCGGGCGGTCGATCCGCCCGGCCCGTATCGGCAGGGTGGTGAACGTGGTGACCGCCAGCCGGGCCCCCGCGACGAGCCGCGACTCAGCCGGCACGCCAGCCCGACGCCGGCTGCTCGTCCGCCCCGGTGCTGGCCGGGCCCGGTCCGTCCGGCTCCGGCTCGATGAACTCCGGATCGGTGTACTCCCGGTCGGCGTACTCCGGATCGGTGTACTCCGGCTCCTCGGGGGCCGGCTCCGGCTCTCCGCCGCCGAGCGACGGGTGGACCGGCAGCGCGGCGGCCAGCGCCAGCACCGAACGCAGCAGCGGGAGCGCGACCAGTGCGTTCGCCCCCTCGCCGAGGTCCAGTCGCAGGTCGAGCAGCGGGGTGAGGCCGAGCACGTCGGCGGCCAGCCGCACCGCCGGGTGCCCGCCGTGGTCGGCGAGCAGGCACCAGTGCCGTGCCTGCCCGGCCAGATCGCGGCTGACCATGCCGGCGGCCAGCCCGACCGGCCCGTCCAGCAGCACCGGCACCCGGCGGGCGGTGGCGCCGAGCAGCACGCCGGTGGCCACGGCAACGTCGCCGCCGCCCAGCTCGGCCAGCACGTCCTTGGCGGTACGCGGCGAGCGACGGGTGCGGTGCAGCGCGTCGCGTACCGCCGCGCAGCGGATCATCCAGGCCGCGTCGTCGATTTCGCCGGAGTCGGTGATCACCCGGCTGAGCACGGCCTGCGGCTCCGCGCCCGCAGTGGCCGCCAGCACCGCCGCGGCGGCCGCCTCGGTGCCAGCGCCGCACGCGCCCAGCACGAGCAGCTGTACGCCGGCGTCGGCGGCCTGCTCGGCCAACCTCCAGCCGTAGCGCAGCGCCGACTCCACCTGCTCCGGAGCGAGCGCCGGCTGGTCCTCCATCGGCGCTGCGGCCGGAGTGTCCACCACCTGCAGGCTGGCGCCGCTCTCGGCGGCCAGCCGGGCCAACGCGCCCCGGCCGGCGCGGGCCTGCACGGCCCGGCGTGCCGAATCGCCGGCGACGGTGCCGGCGGACGCCCCGCCAGCGTGGTCGCCGTGCAACAGCAGCACCCGCACCGAGCCCCAGGCGACCGGGGTCGAGGTGCCCTGGGTGGCGGCGGCGAAGCCGACCACCCGGTCCAGCACACCCAGCCCGGCACCGGGAACGTCCAGCGTGGCCAGCCGGTCCACCGCCTGCGGGCCGGTGTACTCGTCGGGCATCGGCAGCTCCATGCCCGGCTGGATGACCAGCCCGGTGGCCACCATCGGCAGCGCCATGGTGGGCGCGGCCCAGGGGTTGCCCGGCTCCTGGTTGGGGGCGACCGGCGGCGCGTGGGTCAGCACGTCCGGTAGCTGCACCTCGGGGGTCGGCTCGGTGTCGGCCAGGCTGACGACGACCGGCGCGGAGACGACCGCCCGGGAGCCGGCCGGCTCGGTCACGGTCGCGGCGCTCGCGGGCGCGACGGCCGGCTTCAGCCAGGCCGGCTGGCCGGCGACCACCAGCACCACCGCGTCGCAGGCGTCGGCGACCGCGCGGTTGGCCGCGCCGAGCGCGTCGGTGAACGCCCGGGCCAGCGGTGTGGTCGGCACCAGTGACAGCCCCACCTCGGGGCTGACCAGGACCACCCGCGCCGAGCAGGTGCGGATCGCCTCGGCCAGCTCGGCGATCGTCGCCACGTCGTCGGCGGGCTGGTGATCCGGGTCGAGTAGCACCGTCACCCAGCCGCCCAGGTCGTCCACGAGCAGCGTCTCGTTGGGCTGGGCGGACGCGAGCACGTCGGCCAGACGCCGTGGCTCGGCCGCCGTCTCCTCGGTGGTCCAGCTGCCCGGCCGCCGTGCGCGGTGCGCGGCGAGCCGGGTCGCCCACTCGGTGTCGTCCGGGTCACCCTCGGGCGCGGTGGCGAGGTAGCGGACCACCGGTGCGTCGGTGACCAGGGACTCGGCGAACTCGGACTTGCCGGACCGGATACCGCCGAGCACCAGGACCGTGTTCCACCCGTCTACGGACATGCCCGTACCTTAAGGCCGCCCGGCGTCCCGCTGCCTGCCGGCCCGGCGCTCGCGGTTGGTCAGTCGCAGTGTTCGAACCCGCTGCCGTAGCTGACCCCGCCGGTTGCGCCACCCCATTTCACACACTTCCCGGCGGCGCTGGCCCGCACCGGCCCGGCGTAGTAGTCGAAGGACCCGCTGTCGGTGCTGCGGGCCCGGCCCTGGACCTCCAGGTACGCCGACGCCGCCGACGGCGTGCCGACCGCGGTGTCCTTGAGGGTGACCACGCAGTTGTTGCCGTTGCCCGAGTGGTAGAGCAGGTAGACCCTCCCCCGGCGACGGCCGTCACCGCCGGTCAGCGTCGCCGAGTCGATCACCTGGTAGCCGCTGCCGCACGCCTGCGCCGCCGTGTACGGGTTGGGCCGGCCCGCCGGGCTGCCGCTGGACGTCGGCTGGCCGCTGGCCCCCCCGGTCGGCGTGGTCCCCGGCGCCGTGGTGCGTGGGGCCGGGGCACCGCTGCCCGGCGCGCCGGGCTGGCCGCTGGCGCCGGTCGGTGCGGCGGTCGCGGTCCGGCTGGCGCCCGGCGTGCCGCTGGGCAGGGGCCCCGGGCTGGTCGCGTCCCCGCTCGGCAGCGGGACCTCCGCGGCCGACACCGATTCGCCGGCCAGTGCCGGCGGACCGTCTGTTCCACCAGGGTCGGAGCCGGGCCGCAGTGCCGCCACGGCCCCGGCGACCAGCGCGACGAGGACGACCGCACCGACCCCGACCAGCAGTGGCCCGCGCCGCCGGGCCGACCCGGTCCGGAACGGGTCCTCCCGGGTCTGCCCGGTCCCCATCGGTTCGGTCCCGAAGGCCGCTCGGGGCCGCGGGTCCGTGGGCGGGGCCGATGGCGTCGGCGCCGGGGTCGGGACGGCCTGCGGGGTGGGTCTCAGGACGGGCGGTGGGGTGGGGCTCGGGACGGGCGGCGCGACGGCCGGCGGGGTGGGGCTCGGGGCGGGCGGCGCGACGGCCGGCGGGGTCGGGCCCGGGACGGATGGGGTGGGGGCGGCCAGCGCCCACGGTGGGCGGGCGGCGAGCGGGATGCTGGCCAGGGTTGCGTCGCGGGCGTCGGCGGCGGCGCCGGCCAGCTCGGCGGCGCTGGTGTAGCGGTCCGCGGGGCGCTTGGCCAGCGCGCGGGCGACCACCGCCGCCACCGCTGGCGGGGTGTCCGACGGAAGCGGCGCCGGTTCCTCCTGGGCGTGCCGCAGCGCCACCGCGAGGGGGTTGTCGCCGTCGAACGGCGGCTGCCCGGCCAGGCAGAAGTACGCCACCGCGCCAAGCGCGTAGACGTCGGTGGCGGGGGAGACCCGCTGCCCGGTGGCCTGCTCGGGGGACATGTACGAGGCGGTGCCGAGCACCATGTTCGCGGCGGTGAGCCCGGCCATGGTGCTCGAGCGGGCGATGCCGAAGTCGACCAGCACCACCCGGCCGTCGGCCTTGACCAGCAGGTTGCCCGGCTTCACGTCCCGGTGCACGATGCCGGCGAGGTGGGCGGTGTGCAGCGCGTCCGCCGCCTGCGCCAGCACCGACATGGTGGTGGCCGGGTCCAGTCGACCCGCCCCGCGCACCCGGGCGCTCAACGGCTCGCCCTCGACGTACTCCATCACCAGGTAGTCGACCCGGCTGCCGTCGGCGAGGGCGGTCTGCCCGACGTCGTGCACGGCGACCACGCCGGGATGCCGCAGCGCCGCCAGCATCCGCGCCTCGGCCCGGAACCGGGCGGTGAACTCCGGGTCGGCGACCAGCGACGGCAGCAGCACCTTCACCGCCACCTCGCGCTCCAGCATCACGTCGGTGCCGCGCCAGACCGCGCCCATCCCGCCCGTCGCCACCCGCTCTCCCAGCCGGTACCGGTCGCCGAGCAGCACTCCCCGTGTCAGCACTGGGCCACCGTACCGGCCGGCCCCGACGGGGATCGATCAACCCATGGGTCGCGGTCGAAGGCGAGCGAGCGGTCGTTCCACGCCGGGCCGACTACGCTGGCGAGGGTTCGTCCCACGGGGACTTCAGCGGCGAGGGGAGACGCGGCATGGCGTGGAGCTGGCGGTACGAGGGCACGGACGGCCAGACGGTCGAGGGACCGGCGGAGTCGTTCGGCAGCCAGGCCGACGCCGAATCCTGGATCGGTCAGACCTGGCGGGAGCTCGCGGCGTCCGGCGTCACCTCGGTCGCGCTCGTGGAGGACGACCGGGTGGACTACCGGATGAGCCTGCTGCCCACGGCCGAGTGATGGGCTACGACCGGCCGGGTGGGGAGCGGCTGGTGCTCGGGGTGCCGCGGGAGGCGTTCCGGCCCAGCCCGATTTTCCTCGGCCTGGTCGCCCTCTTCGCGGTCAGCGGGGTGCTGACCTGGAACGGGTACGGCAATGTCCGGTTCGACGTGTTCCTCTTCGTGGTTTCCGGGTGGCTGGTCTCGCTCTGCCTGCACGAGTACGCCCACGCGGTGGTGGCCTACCGCGCCGGCGACCGGGACATCGCCCACCGCGGCTACCTGACGCTCAACCCGTTGAAGTACACCAACCCGCTGCTGTCGATCGTGCTGCCGGTGGCGGTGGTGCTGCTCGGCGGCATCGGCCTGCCCGGCGGTGCGGTGTGGGTGGACCGGCACGCCATCCCGGGCCGGCTGCGGCACACCCTGGTCAGCCTCGCCGGCCCGGCGACCAACGTGCTGTTCACGCTGGTGCTGGTGGCGGCGATACGGTTCGGCACCCAGGCGGGCGGCCCGGTGGAGTTCTGGGCCGGCGTGGCGCTGCTGGCGTTCCTCCAGCTCACCGCGAGCGTGCTGAACCTGCTGCCGGTCCCCGGCCTGGACGGCGGCAACATGATCCAGCCGTGGCTCAACCCGCAGTGGCGCCGGATGTACGACCTGTTCGCCCCGTTCGGCTTCCTGCTGCTCTTCGCGCTGCTGTGGAACCCGCGCATCGGTGGCTGGTTCTTCGACGCGGTCTTCGCAGTGGGGGACCTGCTCGGCCTGCCCTCCTGGCTCTACGCCACCGGCCTCGAGCTGATCCGCTTCTGGCAGGGCTGATCGTCTCGGGCTGACCGACCCGGTCCGGTCGGCGCGGATCCGCGCCGACCGGACCGGACTGGCGTCAGGGCCGCTGAGCGGGGGACACGGTCTTCGCCGGGTCGCGCTCGGTGACCGGCTCGACGATCTCGTCGATCGCCTTGAGCAGTTCGGCGTCGAGCTTCACCCCGGCCGCCTTCACGTTGTCGTGCACCTGCTCCGGGCGGGACGCGCCGATGATCGCCGAGGAGACGTTCGGGTTCTGCAACACCCACGCCACGGCGAGCTGGGCCATGCTCAGCCCGGCCTGCTCGGCCAGTGGCTTGAGCTGCTGGACCCGGGTCAGCACCTCGTCGGTCATGAACCGGGAGATGAAGCCGGCGCCGGACTTCTCGTCGGTGGCCCGGGAACCGGCCGGCGGCGGTTGCCCCGGCAGGTACTTGCCGGACAGGACGCCCTGCGCCATCGGCGACCAGACGATCTGGCCGATGCCCAGCTCCTCGCTGGCCGGTACGACCTCGGCCTCGATGACCCGCCAGAGCATCGAGTACTGCGGCTGGTTGGAGACCAGCGGGATGTGCAGCTCCCGGGCGAGCGGGTGAGCGGCGCGCAGCTGCTCCGCGCTCCACTCGGAGACGCCGATGTAGTGCGCCTTGCCGGAGTGCACGACGTCGGCGAACGCCTCCATCGTCTCTTCCAGCGGCGTGCTGTGGTCGTACCGGTGGGCCTGGTACAGGTCCACGTAGTCGGTGCGCAGCCGGCGCAGCGAGCCGTTGATCGACTCCATGATGTGCTTGCGGGACAGGCTGCGGTCGTTGCGGCCGGGCCCGGTCGGCCAGTACACCTTGGTGAAGATTTCGAGGCCCTCGCGGCGCTCGTTCTGCAACGCCCGGCCGAGCACGTCCTCGGCCCGGGTGCCGGCGTACACGTCGGCGGTGTCGAAGGTGGTGATGCCCGTGTCGAGGGCGGCCCGGACGCAGGCGAACGCCGCGTCCTCCTCGACCTGCGAGCCGTGGGTGATCCAGTTGCCGTACGAGATCTCGCTGACCATCAGGCCGGAGCGGCCCAGGTGTCGGAATTCCATGACTGGACCCTAGCCCTGCTGGTTTACGGGACTCTGAACGGCCGATCAGAGCACCGGGTTGGCGTCGGTGAGCAGCCGGTCGATCTCGGCCAGCACCGCGTCACGATCGCGGTGTACAGGGTCGATCAGCGGCTCGCCACGCCGGTCGAGCGCACCCCACCGCCCGGTGCTGCTGCCGACCAGGAACGCCACCGGGTGGATGACCAGCATCGGGTGCGCCGGCGGGACCAGTACCGTGCCGTTGCGGTCCACCACGCCGCGTCGGCCGGCCACGTCGACCACGGCGAGGCCCTCGTCGGTGAAGCCGTCGACCTGCTGGCCGTCGGCCAGTTCGGTGGCGAAGCCGTGGTGGCGGGTCGGCACCACCATCCGGCCGGTCCGGTCGACCGCACCCCACCCCTCGCGCCGTACCGCGGCCACCCCACGGCGGAACGGTCGTACGTCGGCGAAACCGGGCGGAACCCGCACCTCGCCGGTCGCGTCGATCGCCAGCCAGCCGTTCGCGTTGTCCGCCACCCAGGCCAGGCCGTCGCTGAACGGGCGCGCCGCGCGGTAGGTCGGCGGGATCACCGTCGTACCGAGCAGGTTGATCAGCGACCACCGGTCGGTGTCCGGCCGGCGGACCCAGGCCAACCCGTCGTGGAACGGCTGCGCCTCGGCGTACCGGGCGGGGATGACCAGGTCACCGTCCGCGTCGGTGTACCCCCACAGCGGTCCGTCCCGCCCCGGCAGCGGGGGCCGGTCGCGGTCGAGTACCTCGTCCCGACCCCGGGGGTACGGCCCGAAGCCATCCGCCGCGGCCCGGGTGGTGACCGCGTCGAGGCCCACCCGGATCCGGTCCAGCAGGTCGGCGTCGCCGGCGCCGCGCAGGTCGAGCGCCTGCTCGAAGTGCTGGCAGGCCTCCATCAGCCGACCCTGGTCGTAGCAGGACCGACCGGCGTGTTCGTGCAGCGCGGCCCGCAGCCGGTCGGGCAGTTCGACGGAGTTGGCCTGGGCGAAGAGTTGGTCGGCCTCGGGGAAGTCCCCGCGCCAGCGCAGCACGTGGGCCAGCCGGGCCTGGGCCAGCGCGGTCCGGCGCAGCTCGCCGGTGGCCTCGGCGTAGGTGAGGGCGAGCCGGCCGTCGGCCAGCGCGTCGTCCAGGTCGCCGAGGATCCGGGAGGCCACCGCCCGAAGACTGAGCAGCCGGGCGCGGGACCGGTTGTCGGTGGCCGAGCCCAACTTCTCGGTCAGTCGCCGCCGGATCGCCCGTAGGTCGTCCGGCTCCGTCAGATCCTCGCGCAGGGTGACCGGGTCCAGTCGCCAGCGGTACGCCGCAAGGACCTGCTCCGGGTCGCCCTGGTCGGCCAGCGTCCGGCGGGGTGCCGCTGGTGGCGCCGTGTCGGGTGGCGCGGATACCGGCATGCTCTCCTCGGCTGACCCGTTCCGCGGCTCGGGAACGGTTGTGGCCGGCGGCCCGGAGACCGGCGGCCCGGAGACCGGCGGCCCGGAGACCGGCGTGGCGGACATCGGCGGCGCGGAGACGGGTACCGCGGAGATCGGCGGTGCGGACACCGGCGCTGCCGGCGGAGCGGAGACGGATGCTGCGGGCGGTGCCGAGACCGGCGGTAGGGGCAGGTCGGAGACGGACGTCGCGGGTGGAGCGGAGACGGGCGACGCGGAGACGGGTGGGGCGGAGACGGGTGGGGCGGAGACGGGCGGCGCCGGAACGGGGTGCTCCGCGTCGTGGTCGGTCGGCGCCGGTCGGGCCGGCGGCGCATCGGCAGCGGCCCAGTCGTCGGGATGTGAACCGGCCGCCGGTCCGGCGGTGTTCGGACCGCCCGGCACGTCCGACTGCGGGTCGGGCGGCGCGGCGGTCGCTTCGCCTGCCGGGTCGCGTTCGATCGGGTCGGTGTCCGCTCCGGGGGGTGCGGAGACCGGTCGGTCCACCTGCGCGTCGATCGGCGCCGGCGGCGCCGATGTCGGCCGGTCCAGCGGCTCGGGGTCGGCGAAGCGATCGCCCTCCCAGTCGGCAGGTGTGTCGGAGGTGGGCGTGCTCGGCGTGCCGGGGAACTGGTGGTCGGCCTCGGCGGCGGGTTCGGTCTGGAAGTGCCGCGTTCCGTCGCTCGGAGCAGCGGAGACCGGCCGGGAGGCTTCGGTCGGTGTCGGCTCGTCGGCTGGCTGTGCGTCGTCGAGCAGGTCGTCCGCCCAGGTGCGGGGTGCACCGGAGACCGGGCGGACCGGCGGTGCCGAAACCGGGTGGATCGGCGGTCCGGAGACCGGGCGGGCCGGTGGCGCGGAAACCGGTCCGGTCGCCTCGGTCGGTATCCACCCGACCGCGGACTCCCGGTCGGCGCCGATGTCGTCGGTCCAGGGGTCACGGTCGCCGGAGACCGGTTCGGCCGGCGGTGCGGAGACGGGTCGCGCGGGCGGTGCGGAGACCGGTCGCGCAGGCGGTGCGGAGACTGGTCGCGCAGGCGGTGCGGAGACGGGTCGCGCGGGCGGTGCGGAGACCGGTTGGGCCTGCGTTGCCGGTGCCGCGATGGCCGGCTCGACCGTCGCATCGGGGCGCGGGTCGGTCGCCCAGCCGTCGGCGGGCGGTTCGGCTACCGCTGTCGACGGGTCGCGCTCCGCTCTGGTGGGTGTCGAGGAGCCGGCCGGGCCGTCGGCCGCAGGCCGATCGTCGGTCGGTCGGCGGTCCGTCGCCGGCTCGTCCTGGTCGGACTCCGCCGCTTGGGCGGGGCTGAACCAGGCGGCCGGTCCACCGGTGACCGGAGCCTGGACCGGCTCCGGAGCGGGCGCCACCGGCGGTTCTGACGACGGCGGGGGTGGCACGTAGCGGCGCGGCCGGCCGGGAGCTATCGGAAGCACCGGATCGGCGTCCGCCGTGGGTGCCGGGTCGGCGGGTGCGGATGCCTGGGCCGTGGGTGCCGGGGTCGGCCGGGTGGCCGGCGGTTCCGGGGCCTGCCAGGTGGGCGGCGGCGCGACCGGCGGGCGCGCGTCCCCCGACGGGGCAGACCGCTCCGGCGGTGTCGGGCGGCGGTCCGTGGTCGGCTCCCCGCCGGGCCGCTGGTCGGCCGGGCGGTCGCCGGTGCCCGGACCGGGGTAACGCGGCGGCGCGGTGGGCCGTGCGCCGGCCGTCGGTGCCGGTTCGGTCGGCGTCCGGTGCTCGGGAGGCAGCGGGCCGGGGCGCTCGTCGGGCAGCGGCGGGTCCACCGGCGCGGGCAGGTACTCCAGCCGCAGCCGGGCGGCCGGCGGACCCGAGACGGGTACGTCCGTCGCCGGGGAGACCGGGGCCGCCGACACCGGCCGGTCCCGATCCGGGCGACCGGGCGGGGTGTGGTCCGCCGGTCGACGCTCGTGCTCACTCGGCGCGGGAGAGATCGGGGCGGCCGAGATGGGCCGGTCCCGGCCGGGCACGGCGGGGGAGACGGGTGCCGGCGACACCGGTCGCTCCGGGGAGACCGGGGCGGCCCGGCCGGAGGTGGCCGGTGCGGGCGGAGCCGTGGCGGCGGGGCGTGCCGGCCGGTCGTCGTACCGGGACGGCGCGCTCGGTGGCCTCTCGGGCCGGGTGGCCGGCCGCGACGCGAGGCCTGAGTCGGCGGTGCGCTGCGGTTCGGCGGTCTGGTGCGGCTCGGCGCGGTAGCCCGCCTCGCGCGTGCGGTCCGGGCGTACCGGACCCGGCGGTGGCCAGGGCAGGCCGCCGTCCGGTCGCTGCCCCGGCTGCGACCGGGGCTCGCGGTAGGCCTCCTCGCGGTAGGCCTCCGGCCGGGTCTCCTCGCGGGGGCGCCGGTCCGGGTACGCCTCGGCGCGGGCCGCCGCGTCGCGGGGCTGCTGCCGGTGCGGGTCGGCGTCGGGTCGACGCCGCTCGTCGTCCCGGCGTGGTTGACCAGGCGTCTCCTGTTCGGGCTGGCGGCGGCGTCCACCGTCGGGTGTCTGCGGCGCGCTGACCCGCTCGTCGGGCTGGTACCGCCGCTCGCTGGGCGCGCCGACTCCGGCGTCCGTGCGGGCTCGCGCCGCCGGCCGCGCGTCGTCGGAAGCCCGGTCGGGGCGGCGCGCGTCGTCCGTACTCCGCTCGGGGCGGCGGGCGTCCTCGGCGGCCCGGTCGGGGTACCGGTCGTCGCGGTAGAGCGAGCGACCGTCCACAGGCGCCCACTGGCCGGCCCCGTCGGCGGCCCAGCCGTCGGCCGTCCGGCCGTCGCGGCCCCGGTTGGGCCGGTTGCCGTACCCGTCGTCGGGGTGCCGGTCGTATCCGGCGGCCGGTCGCTCCTGCGGGCCGCGCCGACGTGGCGCCTCCTCCGGCTCCGGCACCCAGCCCGGCTGGGTCCGCGGTGCGGGGGACACCGGTGGCGCCGACGAGTGCCCCCGGTCCCGGTCGGCCGGCTCGTGCCGGGGTCGGCGGGTGTCGTACCGCTCGGCGGGCTGGTCCCGGTGCCAGGCGGCCTCCCGGGCCGGTCCCCGGTCGTCACTGGGGCGCCGGTCGGACCAGGCGGTCCGCCGGTCGGACTCGGGGGAACGGCGATCGTCGCGCCGAGGCGGCTCGGGCAACGGCCGGCGGTACGGCTCGTGGTCGTAACGCGGGGCCTCCGCCTCGGGCCGGCCGTAGGCGGAGGCGTCGGCCGGCCGCTCGTCCCCCCGGGACCGGCCGTAGGCCGGCGTCTCGGCCGGCTCCTCGTCGGCCCAGGACCGGCCGAGGTAGGTGCCGTCCGGGCGGGTGGGTGCGAGCGGCGGCACCTCGGTACGGCCGACCACGGTCGCCCGGCCGCGCGGCGGCGGGGGCGGCTGGTGGGAAAGGCCGATGTCGCCGGGGTAGCGCTGGCCGGGAAACTGGGGATGCCACTCGGTGGTCGGTTCAACCACCCAGGACGGTTCGTTCGGGTCCCGCCACCGGTCGGTGTAGCGGCCGTTCATCCGCCGAACCCGTCGCCAAGCCCGGCCGGTCGGCCGATCTTCAGAGGAGGCGGGCCGTCCGCGTGCGCGCTCCGGTGACCGCGGGGCGTCCGGTCGCCGCCTGCCACGCCCCGGTGGCCGGCTCGCGTCCGCTCGCTCACGGCGTTGTCACCTCGTTGCAAATTGTCGCGCTGGGGCCCCGCGTGCCGGTCAAGTCGCCCATTCCGGCAGGGCGTGGCTGCGGATGGAGGGTAACGGCGTGGGCTCGCTCACCGCCACTGTGGTACTGCCCACGGGCGCAAACGTTATCCTACTGTTTCGGACATTTGGGCCGATAACCGAATCTGGTTCCGACGATACCCACCCGCCGGTGGAGCGGCCCGGGCGGGACCGGCCGCGCTCGATCAGGGGTGTTCCATGACGAGTACGGCGAAGGTGCCGGGAACCAACGCCTCGTAGGCGTGCGGGGCGTCGCCGGGGAACGTCGCGTAGTCGCCTGGGCCGAGGTCGACCGTGCCCTCCTTGGGGCCCACCCGCAGGCGGCCGGCGGCGACCACCACGTGCTCGACGCTGCGGGGGGTGTGCCCTTCCGCGGCCCGGACGGCGCCCGGCTCCAACTCGATCAGGTAGATGTCCCGGCGCAGGTGCGCCGCTCCAGCGCTGAGCAGCGTGCCGGTGAAGTCGGCCTGCTCGGAGCGGACTCGTGGCCCGTCTCCGGCCCGGATCACCCGGATGCCGTCGTCGGCCGGCTCAACCAGCCGGCTGAACGGCACGCCGAGCGCCACGCCGAGCGCCCAGAGCGTCTCCACGCTCGGGTTCCCGGTCCCCGACTCCAGTTGGGAGAGGGTGGACTTGGCGACTCCCGCCCGGCGGGCGAGCTCGGTCAGCGAGATGCCGACTCGGTCCCGTTCCCGGCGTAGAGCGGCGGCGATGGTGGCCAGGGGAGCGGCCGGTTCGGGAGGCATGCGTTCGCTCCATCGGATCTACGTTCGGTTTGACGAACACCGGTCATCTGTTCACCATGGTGAACCATGCGTACGGTACAACGAACAGCCGACGCCCGGATGCTTCGCGACGTGCTTGCTCTCGGTGCGGCCATGATCGCGGTGGGTGCCTCGTTCGGGGCGGTGGCGGTCGCCGCCGGGCTACCCGTGTGGGCCACCCTGACCATGTCCGCGGTCCTCTACGCCGGCGGCGCGCAGTTCATGGCGGTCGGCCTGGTGGCCGCCGGCAGCCCACTGGCCGCCGTGCTGGCCGGGCTGCTGCTCAACGCCCGGCACCTGCCGTTCGGCCTCGCCCTCGGTGACAGCGTCGGCCCCCGGCTGCGGCACCGGCTGCTCGGCAGTCACCTGATGACCGACGAGACGACCGCGCTCACCCTGGCCCAACCGGCCGGCCACGCTCGACGGCGAGCGTTCTGGCTGGCCGGCACGCTGCTCTTCCTGGCCTGGAACGTCGGCACCCTGCTCGGCGTGCTCGCCGGCGACGCGATCGGCGACCCGGCCGCGCTGGGCCTGGACGCCGCCTTCCCCGCCGGATTGATCGCGCTGCTGCTGCCGTCCCTGCGTGACCGGGACACCCGGCAGGCGGCGTTGGCCGGGGCCGCGCTGGCGGTCGTGGCCACGCCGGTGCTGCCGGCCGGGCTGCCGGTGCTGCTCGCGCTCGCCGGCCCGGCTGCCATCGCCTTCCGCCGTCGGCCGCCCCCGACCGGCGACGCCAACCCCGCCCCGCTCGCGCCCGGCGGGGTCGAGCAGACCGTGGAGGGGCCGCGCCCGGCCGCGCCCGCACCTGTGGGCGTCGAACAGGCCCGCCCGGCCGCGTCCGCACCTCTCGGCGTGGAGCGCACCGGGGAGGTGCCGTGCTGATCGCGGTGATCCTGGCGTTGGCCGCCGGAACCTATGGCTTCCGGCTGGCCGGTGTGCTGCTGCGGGACCGGCTGGAACTTCCGGAGTGGGCCCGGCGACTGTTGCCGGTGGGTGCCGCCGCGCTGCTGGCCGCGCTGGCCGCCACCGCGGCGCTGACCGAGGCCGGCCGGTTCGCCGGCTGGGCGCGCCCGGCCGGGGTGCTGGTCGGCGTGCTGCTCGCCTGGCGGCGGGTGCCGTTCGTGCTGGTGGTGGTCGGCGCGGCCGCCACCACGGCGGTGCTGCGTCTGCTCGGGGTGGCCTGAGCCGGGGTCAGACCTTGTCGCCGAGCTTGACCTGGGGGGCCGGGGCGCGCATCCGCCGGAAGGTGATCGAGCGCATGATCGCGTAGAGGTAGAGCGAACCCATCCGCTGGCCGGTCTTCGGGAAGCGCTCCCGGATCAGCTTGCGGATCTTGCGGCAGATGAGCACCGAGTCGACGACCACGCCCAGCGCCAGCGCGCCCCAGAGCACGTTGGAGATCAGCCGGACCAGCGGCGGCATCGCCGCGTTCGACCCGATCAGCACGATCAGTGCGCCGCCGAAGAACCAGGTGCCGACCGTACGCCGGGAGTCGACCACGTTGCGGGCCAGCAGCCGCTCCGGGCCGCGGTCGCGGGGGCCGCCCTCGCGGCGGAACTCCGACGCGGCCTCGGCACGCAACTGACGGCGGCGCTCCCGCTCCTCCTGCTTGTTCAGGGGGCGGGTGGGGCCGGCCGGGCGACGGCCGACGGTCGGCCGCTTCGGCGTCTCCCGACCCTTGGCCGGGGTGTAGCCCCGGGACCGCTCGGCGGTTTCCTCGGGGGTCACCGAGGTGACGGCCTCGTCGACGAGGTCGGTGGACTTGCGGCGAAAGAGCGACGGCACGCGGCAAGGGTAGCCAACGGTTCGCGCCCGGTGCACATCGCGGTGCACCGGGCGCGAACGGAAGGTGTTCGAGGTTACGGACGCTCGGCGTGCGCGCCGAGGTCGGCGAGCTTCGCCTCGAAGTCCTCGTAGCCCCGGTTGATCAGGTCGACGCCGTACACCCGGGAGGTGCCCTCGGCCGCGAGCGCCGCGATCAGGTGGCTGAAGCCGGCCCGCAGGTCCGGGATGACCAGGTCGGCGGCGTGCAGCTTGCTCGGCCCGGCGATGACCGCCGAGTGCTTGAAGTTGCGCCGGCCGAAGCGGCACGGGGTGCCGCCGAGGCAGTCCCGGTAGACCTGGATGTTGGCGCCCATCGAGTTCAGCGCCTCGGTGTAGCCCAACCGCTGCTCGTAGACCGTCTCGTGGACGATCGACAGCCCGCGGGCCTGGGTGAGCGCCACGACCAACGGCTGCTGCCAGTCGGTCATGAAGCCGGGGTGCACGTCGGTCTCCAGCGCCACCGCGTTCAGCTCGCCGCCCGGGTGCCAGAACCTGATGCCACCCTCCTGGCCGAGATCGCCCAGCTTCGGCGGCCGGGCGTCGGTGACCTCGTACTCGCCACCGACCGACCGGAAGATGTTCAGGAAGGTCATCATGTCGGCCTGCTGCGCGCCGAGCACCTCGACGTGACCGCGGGTGGCCAGAGCCGCCGCGGCCCAGCTCGCCGCCTCGATCCGGTCCGGGATCGGCCGGTGGGTGTAGCCGTGCAGCTTCGGTACGCCCTGGATCTCGATCACCCGGTCGGTGTGCACCTTGATGATCGCGCCCATCTTCTGCAGGATGCAGATGAGGTCGATGATCTCCGGCTCCACCGCGGCGTTGCGCAGCTCGGTCACGCCCTCGGCCATCACCGCGGTCAGCAGCACCTGCTCGGTGGCGCCGACACTCGGGTACGGCAGGGCGAACTTCGTCCCGTGCAGTCCGTTCGGCGCGGACAGGTGCAGCCCCTCGGGCCGCTTGTCGACCGTTGCGCCGAACTCGCGCAGCGCCTGCAGGTGGAAGTCGATCGGGCGCGGGCCGATGTGGCAGCCGCCCAGGTCCGGGATGAACGCGTGCCCGAGCCGGTGCAGCAGCGGGCCGCAGAACAGGATCGGGATCCGGCTGGAGCCGGCGTGCACGTTGATCTGGTCGGTGCTGGCGCTCTCCACGTTCGCGGGATCGAAGACGAGCTCGCCGTCCTCGTCGCCGTCGGTCACCTTGACGCCGTGCAGGCCGAGCAGACCCCGGACCACCTCGACGTCACGGATCTTCGGCACGTCGAACAGCCGGCTCGGGCTGTCGCCGAGCAGCGCGGCGACCATCGCCTTCGAAACCAGGTTTTTCGCGCCTCGCACGCGGATCCGCCCTTCAAGCGGAGTGCCTCCGTGCACGACCAGGACGTCGTCGGTCAACGCAACCTCCAGCATGTCGGTGCTGCCGTGTTGATGGTGGGGAGTCTGAACACTGTCGCTACCCCGGATGCGGCCATATCGAAACGGCCCGCTTGCGTCGTCGCTCCGGCAGCATAGCCCTCGGTGACGAAAAACGACTCGGTCACATCGGCGTGTGTGGCATTAATCGGTGATCAGGCACTTTTGCGTACCAACGGCGCTACGGATAGTGATCAGCTCGCGGTCGGCGGCGGGGTGTCCGCGCCGGGCAGGGCGAGCATCTGATCCAGCGCCACCCGCGCGTGGTACGCGGTGTCGGGGTCCACCGTGATCTGGTTGGCCACCCGGCCCGCGACCAGCTCCTCCAGCGCCCAGACCAGGTGCGGCAGGTCGATCCGGTTCATCGTCGAGCAGTAGCAGACCGCCTTGTCCAGGAACATGATCTGCTTGTCCGGGTGCGCCAGCGCCAGCCGGCGGACCAGGTTCAGCTCGGTGCCGAGCGCCCACGCCGAGCCGGTCGGAGCCGCCTCGATGGTCTTGATGATGTACTCAGTCGAGCCGACGTAGTCGGCGGCCGTGACCACCTCGTGCCGGCACTCCGGGTGGACCAGCACGTTGACCCCGGGCACCCGCTCCCGTACGTCGTTGACGCTCTCCAGGGTGAAGCGGCCGTGCACCGAGCAGTGCCCCCGCCAGAGGATCATCTTGGCGTCCCGCAGCTGCTCGGCGGTGAGCCCGCCGCCCGGCTTGTGCGGGTCGTAGAGGACGCAGTCGTCCAGCGACAGGCCCATCTCCAGCACCGCCGTGTTGCGGCCCAGGTGCTGGTCGGGCAGGAAGAGCACCTTCGACCCCTGCTCGTACGCCCAGTCCAGGGCGCGCTTGGCGTTGGAGGAGGTGCAGACCACGCCACCGTTTCGGCCGACGAAGCCCTTGATGTCGGCCGAGGAGTTCATGTACGTCACCGGCACGGTCTCGCCGGCGATGCCCAGTTCGGTCAGCGTGTCCCAGGCGGCCTCGACCTGGCCCAGCACGGCCATGTCCGCCATCGAGCAGCCCGCCGCCAGGTCGGGCAGGATCACCCGCTGGGCGTCGGTGGTGAGGATGTCGGCGCTCTCGGCCATGAAGTGCACACCGCAGAACACGATGTACTCCGCGTCCGGACGGGCCGCGGCCTCCCGGGCCAGCTTGAACGAGTCGCCGGTCACGTCCGCGAACTGGATCACCTCGTCGCGCTGGTAGTGGTGCCCCAGCACGAAGACCTTGCTGCCCAGCTTCGCCTTCGCCGCCGTGGCGCGGGCCACCAGATCGGGGTCGCTGGGCGCCGGCAGGTCGCCCGGACACTCGACGCCGCGCTCAGTGTCGGGGTCGCTGCCCCGACCGAGCAGCAGCAGAGCCGTCGCCGTGTTGGAGGGTTCCACCCAGGTCGAAGTCACGTGGTCCATGGTCCCACAGCGCGAGCGCGACGCGGCTTCCGTCGGTGTGGGCTGCCACACTGCTCGGCATGCGTGTGCTGCTCTGTCCGGACAAGTTCGCCGGCACCCTGCCCGCACCGGAGGTGGCCGCCGCGGTGGCCGCCGGCTGGCGCACCGTCGCCGCCGGCGACGACCTGCTGATCCGGCCACTCGCCGACGGTGGGCCGGGCTTCGTGGAGGTGCTCGCCGAGGCCATCGGTGGCCGGCGGGTGCCGGTGCGGACGGTCGACCCACTGGGCCGGCCGGCGGCCGGTGAGATCCTGCTCACCGCCGACGGCGCGACCGCCTACCTGGAGAGCGCCCAGGCGTGCGGGCTGCACCTGCTCGCCACCACCGAACGTGACCCGAAGGCCACCACGTCGTACGGCCTGGGCCTGCTGGTGGCCGCCGCGGTGGAGAGCGGCGCCCGGACGGTGGTGATCGGGCTGGGCGGCTCCGGCACCAACGACGGTGGCGCCGGGATGCTCACGGCGCTCGGCGTCACCCCGCTGGATGAGGCAGGCCGCGCCCTGCCGTACGGCGGAGCAGCGCTGGCCGCGGTCGCCGCGCTGGACGGCGCGCCCCGGCTGCGCGGCACCCGGTTGATCGCCGCCACCGACGTGGACAACCCGCTGCTCGGCCTGCACGGCGCCAGCAGTGTGTTCGGCCCGCAGAAGGGTGCCGACCGGGCCGATGTGCTGCTGCTCGACGCCGCCCTGGAGCGCTTCGCGGCGGTGCTGGAGCGGGACCTGCCCGGCTGCCCGCCGGGGCTCGGCGGACTGCCCGGTGGCGGAGCCGCCGGCGGCATCGGCGCGGCCCTGCTCGCCCTGGGCGGTGGCTGCGAGTCGGGCATCGGCCTGGTCACCAGGGCCACCGGGCTGGACGCCGCACTGGACACCGCCGACCTCGTGATCACCGGTGAGGGGTCCTTCGACCACCAGTCGCTACGCGGGAAGGTGGTCGCCGGGGTGGCGGGCGCCGCCCGGGACCGGGGGGTCCCCTGCGTGGTGGTGGCCGGGCAGGTGAGCACCGGCCGGCGGGAGGCCGCCTCGGCGGGGGTGACCGACGCGTACAGCCTGGTCGACCACTTCGGCGGGGAGGAGGGTGGCGGGCTGGCCGCCGCGATGAGCCGGCCCAGCGACGGGCTGCGCGAGCTGGGTGCCCGACTGGCCCGGCAGTGGAGCCGCTGAGCGCTCAGGCCGCGCGCCCGACCCGGCTGCGACCGGGACTACCTGCGGCGGGGGTCACGCCACGCGGGTGAGTCCGGCCGGCGCGGCGTACGATCGGAAAAGGACCACAACCGGGAATCACTGGACGGCGTGCGGCGTTGGCCAGTGCGTCCGGACCCATACCGCGCAGGGAGACTTCCACGTGACCACGCCAGCGCAGACCGAGTCGACCGAGGCCCAGGCCGCCCCTACTTCCGTCGTCCTCACCGACGTCGCGGCGCAGAAGGTCAAGGCCCTGATCGAGCAGGAGGGCCGCGACGACCTGCGGCTCCGGGTCGCGGTGCAGCCGGGCGGCTGCTCCGGCCTGCGGTACCAGCTCTTCTTCGACGAGCGTTCGCTCGACGGTGACGTCGTCACCGATTTCGGTGGTGTTGAGGTCGTCGTCGACCGGATGAGCGCCCCGTACCTTTCCGGCGCGACGATCGACTTCGCTGACCGGATCGACGCCCAGGGCTTCACCATCGACAACCCCAACGCGGGCAACTCCTGCGCCTGCGGCGACTCGTTCAACTGAGTCGCGCCATACGCACCAACACGACGGGGCCGTCCTTCGGGACGGCCCCGTCGTCGTTGTGGGAGTGGTGACCGGCGGGGGTGGGAGCGGTCTCGGGACGGCGCCCGCCGGGCGGTTACCGGGCGGTTGCCGTTGTCCGACCGAGCGGACACCGCCGGATGGCCGGGCCGGTAGGCTGACCGCGCCCTGCTCCCGACCCCGAGGGTTGACATGAAGATCGCCGTCACTGGCTCGATCGCCACCGATCACCTGATGAGCTTCCCCGGTCGGTTCGCCGACCAGCTCCTCGCCGATCAACTGCACAAGGTTTCCCTCTCCTTCCTGGTGGATGACCTGGTGCTCCGCCGCGGCGGCGTGGCGGCGAACATCTCCTTCGGCATGGGACAGCTCGGGCTGCGCCCGGTGCTGCTCGGTGCGGTGGGCGCCGACTTCGCCGACTACCGCTCCTGGCTGGAACGGCACGGAGTGGACTGCGACTCCGTGCACATCAGCGAGGTGGCCCACACCGCACGGTTCGTCTGCACCACCGACACCGACATGTGCCAGATCGCGTCGTTCTACGCCGGCGCGATGAGTGAGGCACGCAACATCGAGCTGGCCCCGGTCGCCGACCGGCTCGGCGGGCTGGACCTGGTGCTGGTCAGCGCCAACGACCCGGAGGCGATGCTGCGCCACTCGGCCGAGTGCCGCACCCGGGGGTACGCGTTCGCCGCCGACCCCTCCCAGCAGCTCGCCCGGATGCCCGGCGAGGACGTGGTGGCGCTGATCGAGGGCGCCGAGTACCTGATGACCAACGACTACGAGAAGTCGCTGCTGCAGAGCAAGGCCGGGCTGAGCGACGACCAGCTGCTCGACCTGGTCAAGGTGCGGGTCACCACGCTGGGCAAGCACGGCGTGGAGATCGCCGGGCGCGGCATCGACCCGATCCACGTGCCGATCGCGCGGGAGATCCGGGCGGTCGACCCGACCGGGGTGGGCGACGGCTTCCGCGCCGGCTTCTTCACCGCGCTCTCCTGGGGGCTCGGCCTTGAGCGGGCCGCCCAGGTTGGCTCGCTGCTGGCCACGCTGGTCCTGGAGACCGTCGGCACCCAGGAGTACGAGGTCCGCCGCGACCTGTTCGTGAAGCGCCTCGCCGAGTCCTACGGCGACACCGCCGCCGACGAGATCCGCCCCCACCTCCTGCCCTGACCCGTACACCCGCACTCCGTGGTCTTGCACGTTGTGACGCCGATCCGCGCTTCAGGTGCGTTTCGCCGGGCGGAACTGCGAGATCGCGGGGTGCGGCGGGTCAGTGGGCGCGGCGGATGTCGTAGGCGGGGCCGTCGGGGCCGGTGATGGCGGCGAGGAACTCCTGACCGCGCATCCGGCACCAGGCGGGGATGTCCACCGCGGCGGCTGGATCGTCGGCGAGCACCCGGACCACAGTGCCGACCGGCACCTGGGGCATCCGTCGGGCCGCCGCGATCACCGGCAGCGGACAGCGCTGGCCCCGGCAGTCGAGGACCTCGTCCGGCATCGTCACCCCCCCATTCTCCCGTTCCCACGCCGTGCCGTCCCGCCCGTGGCCGTCCCGCCCGTGGCCCGCCCGCGCGGCGCCGGGGGAGCGGTAGCGGTCACAGCCCCACCACCCCGGCCTCGGCGCGCAGGTCGGCGACGATCCCGGGCAGTTCGGCGAGGAATCTCTCGACGTCCGCCTCGGTCGTCTCCCGGTGCAGGCTGACCCGGACGTTGCCGTGCGAGAGCACCCCCATCGCCTCCAGCACGTGCGACGGGCGCAGCGTGGACGAGGTGCAGGACGAGCCGGACGACACGGCGAAGCCGCGCCGGTCCAGCGCGTGCAGCAGCGCCTCGCCGTCGACGTACAGGCAGGAGAAGGTCACCAGGTGGGGGAGCCGGAGCACCGGGTCACCGACCACCTCGACGTCGGGCACCTCCGCCGGCACCCGCGCCCGGATCCGATCCACCAGCGCCGCCAGCCGGCTCTCCTCGGCCGCGGCGTCGGCCGCCGCCGCGCGCAGGCTCGCCGCCGCCGCCACCACCGCGGGCAGGTTCACCGAGCCGGGGGTACGTCCGCCCTCCCGCTCGTCGGCTGGCCAGGGTGACTCCCAGCGGGTGCCCTTGCGGACCGCCAGCAACCCCACCCCGGGCGGGCCGCCCCACTTGTGTGCGCTGGCGCTGAGCACCGACCAGCCCGCCGGCAGGGGTACCCGGCCGACCGACTGCGCGGCGTCGACGTACAGCGGCACCCCGGCGTCGGCGCACGCGGCGGCCGCCTCGGCCACCGGTTGCACGGTGCCCACCTCGTGACTGGCGGTGATCAGTGCGGCCAGCGCGACGCCGGGGGCCTGGACCGCGTCCGACCAGGCGGTCAGGTCCAGCCGGCCCAGCCGGTCGACCGGCACCGGGTTGGCGCTGCCGCCAGCTGCCACGTGCCGCTCCGCGGCGTGCAGCACGGCGGAGTGCTCGATCGCCGAGTGCACCAGCGTGGACCCGACCCGGTGCCGCCCGGCCAGGCCACCGAGCACAGCGCCGTGGGCGGCCGTCGTACCGCTGGGGGTGAAGGACACTTCGTCGGCGCGGACGCCGAGCGTCTGCGCGGTGGCCTCGCGGGCGGCGTCGAGCAGTTGCCGGGCCCGACGGGCCTGGGTGTAGAGCTTGCCGGGGTCGGCCCAGCCGTCGTCGAGGGCGGCCATCAGCGCCTGCCGGGCGACCGGGTGCAGCGGCGCGGCGGTCGCCGCGTCCAGGTAGACCGAGGGTGCACTCACTGATCCGCCTTTTGTTCGCGACTGTGGGGCTCGCAACCCCGGCTACTCCTCGCACTCACGGATCCAAACGCTATCGCGGCGGTATGCCCAGGATCCCCCCGATGGGGGCGGACAGTGACCCCACCACGGTCGAGTCCGTCATGGTCGAGTAATCTGCGACCGTCGGTGACGCCTTTGCCGCCGGTGCTGAGGAAAGACGCACCGCGGCGCGCTAGGGAGGCAGGACCAGGTGGTTGCAAGGAGTTCGGAGGTACGGCCGTCGGCCGTACGGCACAGCGCTTCCCGAGGGGTCGGTGGACGCCGACGGCGTGGTGCTGGTCGGGTGGCCGGGCTCGGTCTCGGTGGCGTCGCGCTGCTGGTCCTGCTCACGGGCTGTGACGTTGGCAGGGCGTTCGACGGCTTCGGCTGGCCGCAGGGCGGCATCTCGGCCGAGTCCCGGCGGATGTACGACCTGTGGATAGCCTCCTGCATCGCAGCCCTCGCGGTCGGCATCTTCGTGTGGGGCCTGATCTTCTGGTGTGTCGTGCGCTACCGCAAGCGTGGCAACGCGCTGCCGGTGCAGACCCGCTACAACATGCCGATGGAGTTCCTCTACACCATCGCGCCGATCTTGATCGTCTCCGTGCTCTTCTACTACACGGCGATCGTGCAGACCGGCGTGGACAAGTTGACGAAGAACCCCGACGTCACGGTCGAGGTCGTCGCCTTCAAGTGGAACTGGCAGTTCAACTACCGCGACGGGCAGGGCCCGGACGCCAAGACCACCGCGTCGACGCTCGGCACCAGCGAGGTCATCCCGGTGTTGGTGCTCCCGACCAACCGGTCCATCCGGTTCGAGGAGACCAGCCGCGACGTCATCCACTCCTTCTGGGTGCCGGAGCTGCTGTTCAAGCGGGACGTCATGCCGGGCAAGATCCGCAACGTGTTCGAGGTCTCCAGCCTGGAGACCGAGGGCGCCTACGTCGGCCGCTGCGCCGAGCTGTGCGGCAGCTACCACGCGTTCATGAACTTCGAGCTGCGGGTGGTTTCGCCGGAGCAGTACGACCAGTTCCTGGCGGCCAAGCAGGGTGGCAAGTCCACCCAGGACGCACTGATCCAGATCGGTGAGAAGCCGTACGCGGAGACCACCGAGCCGTTCGACACCCGGCGGACGCACAGCAACTTCAACCCGGACAACGCTCCGGCCGGCACGGGAAGCTGAGGCAGCGGGATGAAGACCGAGTGGCGCATCTTCCTGATCATTGCCACGTTCCTGGGCGGAGCGACCATCCTCTACGGTGCCTGGACGGCCGGTGAGGCCGGTGGCGTCGAGTGGGTGGGCACGGTGGCCCTGCTGCTGTCCTTCCTGCTCTGCACGATGTGCGGTGGCTTCTTCTGGTTCGTTTCCCGCCGGATCGACCTGCGCCCCGAGGACCGGCCGGACGCCGAGATCGCTGACGGCGCCGGTGAGGTCGGCTTCTTCAGCCCGGGCAGCTACTGGCCGTTCGGCCTGGCGCTGGCCGCCGCGACGGCAGGCATGGGCCTGGTGTTCTGGCAGTTCTGGCTGGTCGGCGCCGGTCTGCTGGCGGTCATCTTCGCCGCCTGCGGGCTGCTGTTCGAGTACTACACCGGCACCCGGCGTACCGCCGAGCACTGATTCACCCGGTCGCCGTAGCAGCGACCCGTACTGCCAAGAAGGCCCGTTCCCCGGTGGGGGAGCGGGCCTTCGTCGTGCTCGAGCCCGGCGGGCTCGGGTGATCAACTCCACGTCCCCGACCCGGGGGTGACAGCGCTGCCGGATACCGCACCCACGCCGACACCGAGTCGATCGAGCCGTGGCGGGGTCAGGCGGCGTGGCGGGTGGGCTGGCGGTGTCGGCGGTCGGCCAGCCGGGTGACGCGGAAGGTGAAGGTGGCGATCACCACAGCGGTGCCGCAGCGGGTGCAGATCAGCTCGGGACAGTCGGTGCCGTGGCCGTCGACGCAGGGCGGCACCTCGAACGGCGCCACGCCCTCGCAGACGTCGCAGTAGAGCTCGCGGTCCGACGACACGGGCGTCTCCTCTCACTTCGGGCGGCTCGCCCCCGGCGCGACAGCAACGCATAAACGGAAGCGGAGAACTACTCGGCTGTAGTTTCCCACGCGGGTCCGACAAATCCCCACCGCGGGGCGAGTCAGGCGGTGGTGGCGGTCTCGATCCACCGGTCGAGGGTGGCGGCCGCCGCGCCGGAGTCGATCGACTCGGCCGCGCGGTCCAGACCGGCGCGCAGCGCCTCGGTCAGGTCGCCGTCGAGCGGGCCCTGAGTGGCCAGCGCCGCCGCCGCGTTGACCAGCACCGCGTCCCGGACCGGGCCGGTCTCGCCGGCCAGCAGGCGACGGGCCACGCCGGCGTTGTACGGGGCGTCAGCACCGCGCAGATCCGCGAGGGTGGACCGGGGTACCCCCAGGTCCGTCGCGTCCAGCACGGCCTCGCGTACGGTGCCGCCCTGGGCCGCCCAGACCCGGGTCGGTGCGGCAGTGGTGAACTCGTCCAGCCCGTCCTCGCCGCGCATCACCAGCACCGAGTCGCCGCGAGCGGCGAACACGCCGGCCATCACCGGGGCCATCCGCGGGTCGAAGCAGCCGACAGCGCCGGCGCGGGGCCGGGCCGGGTTGGTCAGCGGGCCGAGGAAGTTGAACACGGTGGGCACGCCCAGCTCTCGCCGGATCGGCCCGGTGTGCCGCATGCCCGGGTGGAACCGGGCCGCGAAGCAGAACCCGATGCCCGCCTCGGTGACGCAGCGGACAATCGCGTCCGGGTCGAGGTCGAGCGGAACGCCGAGGAACTCCAACAGGTCGGCGGTGCCGCAGGAGGACGACGCGGCACGGTTGCCGTGCTTGACCACCCGGACGCCGGCGCCCGCCACCACCAGCGCTGCCATGGTGGAGATGTTGACCGTGTGGGCGAGGTCACCGCCGGTGCCCACCACGTCCAGCGCGGTGGAACGCAGCTCCTCGGGGAGGTCGACCGGGACCGCCCGGCTCAGCATCGTCTCGACCAGCCCGGCCAGCTCGGCCGAGGTCTCGCCCTTGGCCCGCAGCGCCACCGCGAAGCCGGCGACCTGCGCGGCGCCCGCCGAGCCGGCCATGATCTCGCCCATCGCCCAGGCGGTGTCGGCGGTGGACAGCTCGTCGCCGCGCAGCAGCGCGTTGAGCAGGTGCGGCCAGGTCCGATCGCCCATGGCGGGCCTCCCGAGCATGCGAAGTGCGGGTGGGCTGGAACCGGCGCCGATTCTTCCGGCGCCGTGGCGGTGCCGGAGAGCGGGGACGTCAGGCGGGTGCGTGCGTCCGCAGCAGCTCAGCCACCGTGCT
The DNA here is from genome assembly GCF_045207365.1 of Micromonospora sp. NBC_00858. NCBI lineage: Bacteria > Bacillati > Actinomycetota > Actinomycetes > Micromonosporales > Micromonosporaceae > Micromonospora > Micromonospora sp. NBC_00858. The sequence goes on from NZ_CP108828.1 coordinate 403,316, forward strand.
GCCGGTGGTCACCGGGTCGAGCGGGTGCACCAGCGTCGCGTCGACCTCGGCGTACGCGGCGAGCCATCGGTCGGCAGCGCGGGCGATCACCAGGCAGGTCGGGGGAGCGTCGTCCCGGTCGTCCTTGATCTGTCGGGCGATGCCCATACCGCCGCCCGGGCTCGCCTCACCGTCGAGCAGCAGGAGGTCGATCTCGTAGTCGTCGACGAGCCGGATGGTCTCGGCGTAGGTCGACGCGTCGACGAACTCGATCTGCAGCCCGGGTGCGGGCCGGGTGCCGACGGCCATCCGCATCCGGTCACGGACCTGCGGGTCGTCGCTGTAGAGCAGGACGGTGCAAAGACGATCGCTCATGGCTGGACTGGCTCCCACCTCGTAGCTGCCCGCCGATCGTACCGGTCCACGTGACGCAGTCGACATCCCGCCCGTCGCCGGCCGTCTGGCGTACCGTCGCCGCAGCTCAGGCCGGGGTGCCGGCGGCGCGTTCGCGGGCCTCCTGGCGGTCTAGGTCGCGGTCGATCCGGCGGGCCTCGCGTTCGGACTGCTTGACCCACTGCACCACCAGGACCGCGAGCATGGTGACGCTGACGAACTCACCGCCGGCCCACAGGATGCCGCCGGCGACCACCTGGTCGTCCCAGGGGTCGGACCAGCTCAGGTTGAGCGACGGGTACCAGTCGCCGCCGAAGAGCGTGCTGCTCTGCATGATGGTGAGCCCGAGCACGGTGTGGAACGGCACGGAGAGCAGCATCAGCAGCGCCCGTGCCGGGTACGGCCAGCGGCCCGGCAGCGGGTCGAGACCGAGCAGCGGCCAGAAGAACACGCAGCCGGTCAGGATGAAGTGCGCGTGCACCAGCTCGTGCGCCCAGGCGTGTTCGAGGGTGAAGCGGTACAGGTCGCTGAAGTACAGCGCGAACGGGTTGACCACGAAGATGGCGAACGCCACCAGCGGGAAGCTGTAGACCCGGGCGACGCGGCTGTGCACGATCGCCAGCAGGCGCTTGCGCGCTCCGACCGGCAGGGTCCGCAGCGCCAGCGTCATCGGTGCGCCGAGTGCCAGGAAGATCGGCGCCACCATGGACAGCACCATGTGCTGGACCATGTGCACCGACAGCAGGGCGGTGTCGTACGCGTGCAGCCCGCTGACCGTGACCAGCGCGATGCCGCCCAGGCCGGGGCCGAGGAAGAAGACGGTACGGGAGACCGGCCAGCGGTCGCCACGGATGCGCAGCCGGTGCACCCCATAGAGGTAGAGGCCGGCGGCGAGCACCAGGCCGAGCGCCAGCCAGCTGTCCAACCGGGTCTCGGTCAGCACCGTGCCGACGGTGAACGGGGGAGGGGTCGCCTCGCCCCCGGCGGCCAGCGCCGGGCCCGCCGGGGTGGCCGCGAGCACTGCGGCCGGGACGGCCGAGGTGGCGGCGAAGATCGGATCGACGTGCAGCACGCTTTTCAGGCTAGGCCAGGCGAACCGGACCCCGACGCTCGGGCCACGGAAGGCGTGGGTTTGCCACCCCGCTGATCGCCGGCCCCGGTCAGGGGCAATAATGACGGCGTGACTGCGGCCCCAGCCATTGACAAGAGCCGGATCCACTCTCTGACCCGACCGAACATGGTCAGCGTCGGGACGATCGTGTGGCTCTCCAGCGAACTTATGTTCTTCGCGGCGCTGTTCGCGATGTACTTCTCGATCCGCGCGGCTGCGCCGGAGCAGTGGGAGAAGCACACCGAGCACCTCAACATCCCGTACGCGACCACGTTCACGGTGATCCTGGTGCTCTCGTCGGTGACCTGCCAGCTCGGCGTCTTCGCGGCGGAAAAGGGTGACGTGCACGCGCTGCGGCGCTGGTTCACCGTCACCTTCGTGATGGGTCTGATCTTCGTGCTCGGCCAGCTGAACGAGTACCGCGAGCTGGTGCACGAGGGCGTCAAGATCAACGGAGACGGCTACGGCTCGGTGTTCTACCTGACCACCGGCTTCCACGGCCTGCACGTGACCGGCGGCCTGATCGCCTTCATCATCTTCATGGTCCGTACGACCATGGGCCGGTTCACACCGGCGCAGGCGACCTCGGCGATCGTCGTGTCGTACTACTGGCACTTCGTCGACGTCGTGTGGATCGGGCTGTACGCCATGATCTACTGGCTTCAGTGATCTTGGCGCGTCACGAACCGCGCCGCTGCTCCGTCCCCTGAGACAAGGTCCAACCGGTTAAGGACACAGCTCATGACTTCTGACAACGACCGCCGACGCGGTCTGCTCGCGCGCCTGCGCGGGCGGCCCGCCGCGCGCAGCAGGGGCCGCCGCCGGCTGGGTGCCGCGGTTCGGCTGTTCGCCGCGCTGATGCTCGCCGGCGGCGCCTACACCGTCTTCGCCCCCGGTGTGCAGGCGCAGGACAACCCGCCGATGACCGGCGCCGCCGCCGAGGGCAAGGCGCTGTTCGACGTGAGCTGTGTGACCTGCCACGGACGCAACGCCCAGGGCGTCGAGGGCCGCGGACCGAGCCTGGTCGGCGTCGGCGCTGCCTCGGTCGAGTTCCAGGTCAGCTCCGGCCGGATGCCGATGGCCCGGCAGGAGGCCCAGGCACACCGCAAGCCCCCGCTCTTCACCGACGAGCAGACCCGCCAGCTGGCTCAGTACATCCAGGAGCTCGGTGGCGGCCCGATCGTGCCGGAGGGTGACCTCGCCCAGGACGCCAACGTCGCGGCCGGTGGTGAGCTGTTCCGGATCAACTGCTCGCAGTGCCACGCCTTCGGCGGCGGCGGTGGCGCGCTCTCCTCGGGCAAGTTCGCTCCGAGCCTGCACCCGGCGACCGACCGGCAGATCTACGCGGCGATGCTGAGCGGCCCGCAGAACATGCCGGTGTTCGGTGACAACCAGCTCCGCCCGGAGCAGAAGGCCGACATCATCGCCTACATCCAGGAGACGCTGAAGCACGACCAGGACCCGGGTGGGTTCAACCTCGGCCGGTACGGGCCGTCCACCGAGGGCCTGGCGATCTTCCTGGTTGGCATCGTGGCGCTCGTCTTCGCTAGCCTGTGGATTGCGGGCAAGTCGTGACCGAGCGGATCATCCGATTCAGTGCTGTGGTGCCGCTCGGCGCCACCCGTAGCGAGGTGACGGCATGAGCACGCACACCGAGCACCAGGCCCCGCAGGGCCAGGAGCCGCTCGACCTGAACGCGCCCGGGGTGACCCGGTTCGACGTCGTCCGTGAGGGCGCGCGCCGGGACGACATCGAGATCGTCCACTACGAGCCGCAGGTGCTGCCCGGCACCAAGGCCGAGCGCCGGCTGACCCGGGTGGTGGCAGGGTTCTTCCTGATCACCGGCCTGGCGGCGACCGCGTTCCTGGCCATCTACATCTGGTGGCCGTGGCAGTACGAGCCGGGCCGTGGCGGCGACAAGTTCTACACCCCGCTGCTCGGCGCCACCCTCGGCGTGGCCCTGCTCGCCGTCGGCTTCGGCATCCTGACCTGGGGCAAGAAGTTGCTGCCCAAGGAGGTCTCGATCCAGGACCGGCACGAGGGCGCGGTGGACGAGGAAAGCCGCACCATCACCGGCCAGACCATGCTCTACATGGCCGACGAGTTGGGCGTGAAGCGTCGCCCGCTGCTCGGCATCTCGCTGCTGGCCGGTCTCGCGCCGGTCGGCGCGGTGGTCGCGGCGCCGCTGGTCGGCGGTCTGATCTCCCAGCCGCACAAGAACAACCAGATGTTCACCACCGGGTTCGGCTCGGCCGAGGGTGGCCAGCGGATCCGGCTGGTTCGCGAGGACGGCCGGCCGATCCGCCCGGCCGACATCAGCGCCGGTGGTCAGTTGACCGTCTTCCCGGGCATTGACCACGGCGTGAGCAACAAGCACGCCGACTCGCCGACGCTGCTGATCCACCTGCGGGACTCCGACGCGATGACCTCGCGCCAGGCCAACGAGCGGGTCGGCCACGGCGACTACATGTGGGGCAACTACGCGGCGTTCTCCAAGATCTGCACGCACGCCGGTTGCCCGGCCAGCCTGTACGAGCAGCAGACCAACCGGCTGCTCTGCCCGTGCCACCAGTCCCAGTTCCTCATCACCGACAACGCCCGGCCCGTCTTCGGCCCCGCCAGCCGGCGGCTGCCGCAGTTGCCGATCGAGGTGGACTCCGAGGGCTTCTTCGTGGCGAAGTCCGACTACACCGAGACCGTCGGGCCTGATTTCTGGGAGCGGCCATGAAGCGTCGAAAGCTTGACCTTGCGGCGACGCCGGGTAAGGCCGCGGTGGGAGTGGATGACCGCTTCCAGGTGGCCACCCCGCTTCGCCGGCTGCTGAACAAGGTCTTCCCGGACCACTGGTCCTTCCTCCTCGGCGAGATCGCGCTGTTCTCGTTCGTGGTGCTGCTGCTGACCGGTGTGTTCCTGACCTTCTTCTTCGAGCCGGCGATGACCGAGGTGGTCTACGACGGTAGCTACGCCCCGTTGCAGGGCACGCCGATGTCCGCCGCGTACGCCTCCAGCCTGGACATCTCGTTCGACGTCCGTGGCGGTCTGGTGATGCGGCAGATGCACCACTGGGCTGCGCTGCTGTTCATGGCCGCGATCGTCGTGCACATGCTGCGGGTCTTCTTCACCGGTGCCTTCCGCAAGCCGCGGGAGACCAACTGGATCATCGGCTCGCTGCTGTTCTGGGTCGGCTTCCTGGCCGGCTTCACCGGCTACTCGCTGCCGGACGACGGCCTGTCCGGCACCGGCCTGCGGATCGCCTCGGCGATCATGCTGTCGATCCCGGTGATCGGCTCCTGGGTCACCTCGTCGATCTTCGGCGGGGAGTTCCCTGGCACGATCATCATCAGCCGGTTCTTCATCGCCCACGTGCTGCTCATCCCGGGTCTGCTGGTCGCGCTGATCAGCGTCCACCTGGGCCTGGTCTTCAAGCAGAAGCACACCCAGTGGCCCGGCCCCGGTCGGACCAACGGCAACGTGGTCGGCGAGCGGATGTTCCCGCGGTACGCGCTGAAGCAGGGCGGCTTCTTCATGGTCGTCTTCGGCGTCATCGCGCTGATGGGCGGTCTGTTCCAGATCAACCCGATCTGGCTGTTCGGCCCGTACGAGGCGTGGGTGGTCTCGGCCGCCAGCCAGCCCGACTGGTACGTCATGTTCCTCGACGGCTCGACGCGGCTCATGCCAGCGTGGGAGATCAACATCCCGCTCGGTGACGGGTACGTCATTCCGCCGCTGTTCTGGCCGACGGTGGTGCTGCCCGGCATCCTGGTGGGCCTGTCGACGATGTACCCGTTCCTGGAGGCGCGGCACCTCAAGGACCGCAAGAGCCACAACCTGCTCCAGCGGCCCCGTGACGTTCCGGCCCGGACCGCGGTCGGCGCCATGGCGGTGTCGTTCTACATCGTGCTGACGCTCTCCGGCGCCAACGACGTTATCGCCGACAAGTTCCAGATCAGCCTGAACGCGATGACCTGGGCGGGCCGGGTCGGCCTGCTGCTGGTCCCGCCGGTGGCGTACTACGTCACCTACCGGCTCTGCCTGGGCCTGCAGCAGCACGACCGGGAGGTGCTCGCGCACGGCGTGGAGACCGGCATCATCCGGCGTTTGCCGGACGGCCGGTTCGTCGAGGTGCACCAGCCGCTCAGTGCGGCGGACGGGCACGACGGCCACGGCGAGTTGGAGTACGTCGGCTGGGTGGTGCCCAAGAAGATGAACCGGCTCGGGGCCCTCGGCCCGGCGATCCGGGGCTTCTTCTACCCGATCGAGAAGCCGGTCGAGGCACCGGTCTCGCCGGGGCACCCGCCGGTCGAGGCCCGACCCGAGCGCGAGGAGATCAGCAGCGGCGAGAGCCGCCGCTGACCCCCCGACCGCAGCGTTACGTGGCGCCCGCCGGAATTCCGGCGGGCGCCACGCCGTATCGGCGTCCACCACCCATCCGGTCAGGAGTCGGACGGCCACGGCGGGACCGGTCGACCCCGCGCGACGGGCGATCGCAGGAATAACCCCCGTGAGCCGGGTATCCGTGCGGTCCAACGTCTCAAGGGGGGGAAGCATGTTGGGTATCAAACGCCTCGGCCTGTTGGCCGCGCTGGTACTGGTCGGCGTAGCGCCGGCAGCGGCCGCGCAGGCCGCGGCACAGCCGTCGACGCAGGACACCCAGTATCTGCAGGCGGTGCACCAGGTCAACCTGTTCGAAATCACCGCTGGTGACCTGGCCCAGCAGAAGGGCCAGGACCAGGGGGTCAAGGACCTGGGCGCGATGTTGAAGACCGACCACACCCAGCTGGACCAGACGGTGCAGCAGACCGCGTCCCAGCTCGGGGTGGAACTGCCGAACGAGCCCAGCGCCGATCAGCAGGCCGTCATCGACCAGCTGAACAACGCCAGCGGCGCGGAGTTCGACCGGCTCTGGGTGACCAGTGAGCTGGCCGGTCACGTCCAGGCCATCCAGGCCACCCAGACGGAGATTTCGCAGGGCTCCGAGCAGTCGGTGGTCCAGTTGGCCCAGACCGCCCTGCCGATCCTGCAGACGCACTACGACGAGTTGGTCCAGCTCGCCAACCAGCTGGGCATTCCGGTCCCGCAAACCAGCGCCAGCGGTACGCCCAGCCCGGGCGGCACCTCGACGCCGGCTCCGGGCGGCACCACTGAGTCCCCGGCTCCGGGCGGCACGACCGAGTCGCCGGCTCCGGGCGGTGGCACCACCGAGACGCCGGCTCCGAGCGAGAGCTGACGTAACGGCAGCAGACGGCCGGTCCACCCGCGGGGTGGACCGGCCGCCGTGCGTCCGGCGCGGCCGACACGGCGGTCGGCGGGGTCAGTCGGCGCTGGCCAGGCCGATCGCGAACGCCTCCTCCAGGTCATGCTGGGAGTACGCCCGGAACGCGATGTGCGACTCGGTGTTGAGCACGCCCGGCACCTTGGAGATGCTGCCCGCGATGACCTGGGCGATCTGGTCGAACTCGCGGACCCGGACGATGGCGATGAGGTCGACGTGCCCGGCCACCGAGTAGACCTCGCTGACGCCGGGGAGGTTGGCCAGGTTCTCCGCCACCTCGGGGATCGCGTCGGTGGCGCAGTCGATCAGCACGATCGCGGTGATCACGGGGCATTTCTCCGTTCGTCGGCGTCGTCGCCCATGCTAGATGTTTCCGCCCGGGCCCGGAGGCGGGAGCCGTCGGGGCTCAGCCCTGCGCGCAGGCCGGCACGGTGCAGCCGTCCCCGGCCCGGATCGCGTCGCGTAGCCGTTCGTCGGCGCGTACCGTCGCGCCCGGCCAGACCACCGTGCGCCGTACGTCGCCGTGCACCCGTGCACCGGCGCCGACCACCGACTCCACGCAACGGCCGGTTACCGTGGCCGACGGGTCGACCAGGGTGCCGCCCGCCGCCGCGTGCAGGTTGGCGGCCAGGTAGTCGGCGGGGGTGCCGGTGTCGTAGAAGGTGCCCGGGTAGGGCACCACCTCCAGCGCGCCGGCCGCCTCGGCCGGCCGCCAGACGGCGCGTACGAGGTCGGAGAAGATCACCGGCAGGTCGCGGACAAGCCGCCAGGGCAGCAGCGAGAAGCCGGTGAAGCAGTGCCCGGCGAAGGTGCCCGGCTCCGTCGGGTTCGCGGCGGGCTGACCGAGCAGGCGTACCCGGTGCCCGTCCCAGCCGTCGAGCAGGGCGGCCACGTCCGTGCCCGGGGGAGCCGCCGGGTCGGCGAGGTACGCGTCGGCGTTGCCGACCAGCACCGGCCGGCCGTCGATCCAGTCCCGCAGGTTGGCCACCCCGCCCGCCGTGCCGAGCGGGTCGCCGGGCTCCACCGACAGGTGAGCACGGTCGCCGACGTGCGCGACCACCTGGTCGGCGAGGTAGCAGGCGTTCACCGCGACCCGTCCGGGACCGGTCAGACCGAGCCCGGCCAGCCGGGCCAGCGCCCGCTCCAGCAGCGGCACGTTGCCCACCGGGCAGAGCGCCTTGGGCACCCGTTCGGTGAGCGGTCGCAGCCGGGTGCCCTCGCCCGCGGCCAGCACCACGGCGCACACCTCCGCCCGCCGGTCGCCCGGCCGGCCGTCGGTCGCCGGCACGCCGGCCGCTGCGGTCACGGCATCGTGTCGGGTACCGGTGGCGGGAACTGCCCGGCCAGCGGCCCGATGTCGTAGTAGGCGAGCAGCCGGGCCGTCGGCCAGGTCAGCTTGGGCAGATCGTCGAGCGGGTGCCAGGCGGCCTCGAAGACCTCACCGCCGTCGACCACCAGCTCGGTGTCGGAGGCCGGCACCTCCGTCTCGAAGACCACATCCACCCAGCCCTTGGCGTGCACGACCGCGTTCGGCACCGCGGGGCGCAGCCGGGACGGTGGGAGCCGGATGCCGCTCTCCTCGAACAGCTCGCGGGCCGCGCCCACCACCGGGGCCTCGCCCCGATCCAGCAGGCCGGCGGGCAACGACCACCCCTTGCCGGGCGGCTGGCGCAGCAGCAGCAACCGCCCCGCACCCGTCGCCTCGGCGTCGCGGACCAGGGTGACCGCGCCGACGATGTACTTGGGCACGGCCAGCCGGACCAGGCGCCGGCGCACCGGCAGGGGCAGCCGGTAGAAAGCCTGGTAGAAGATGGCCCGACCGGTGGCGCGGGAGCGGGGGATCATGACTCCAGGCTAGTGGTCACGAATGTCGTTCGGACGCGCTGGGGCCCGGTGGGTCACTGCCGATGGTCGACCAGGTCGATGAGCTGGCGGACCACGGTGTCCGGTTCGATCACCCGGTCGAAGACCGCGACCAGCAGGGTCTCCAGGTCGGGGTAGCCCAGCTCCTCGGAGAGGCGCAGCAGCGGCAGGTCACTGGCGAGGCCACGGTTGTGCTGGCGCAGGGCGAGCCCGATGGTGGCCCGGCCGAGGCGGACCTTGTCGCTGATCGTGATGCCCGGCTCGGTGTGCTCCGCGAACCACCGGTTGATCTGCATCTGCGCGTGCGGCGACTTGACGAAGTCGAGCCACTCCCGGCGCGGGCCGCGCGGCGCCACCCCGGCCTCGAAGCCGTTGTCCCCGTCGTTCTCGGTGAAGATCTCGACCACGTCGCCCTCGTCCAGCTCGGAGCTCAGCGGCGCGAGCCGGCCGTTGATCCGGGCGGCGAGGCAGTGGTCGCCCCGCTGGCTGCCCAGCTCGTAGGCAAGGTCGACGGGCGTGGCACCGGCCGGCAGTACGACCTGCCGCCCGTCAGAGAAGACCTGGATCTGCCCCTCGGCGAGGTCGCAGCGCAGCGACTCGAGGAACTGCGCCGGGTCGGCGGCGTCCGGCTCCCAGTCGAGCACCCGCCGCAGCCAGTCCAGCTGCTCGGCGCGGGCCGCCGCGCTGCCGCTGCTCGTGCGTGGAAAGCGGAAGTCGGCGGCGATGCCGTACTCGGCCGAGCGGTGCATCTCCTCGGTGCGGATCAGCACCTCCACCGTGCGGTCCTGCGGGCCGCAGACGCTGGTGTGCAGCGAGCGGTAGAGGTTGTTCTTCGGCGAGGCGATGAAGTCCTTGAATCGGCCGGGGACCGGTCGCCAGGTGCCGTGGATGGCGCCGAGCGCGGCGTAACAGTCGGTGGCCGGGCCGTCGACCACCACCGAGATGCGCGGCAGGTCGTACGGCGCGGCGTGGCTGCCGGCGATGGTGTCCTTCCAGATCGAGTAGAGGTGCCGGGGCCGAGGGCTCACCTCGGCGTCGACCCGGCTGCGACGTAACGCCACCCGGGCACGGGTGACCACCGACTCGAGGTACGCGTCCCAGCCCGGCCGGTCGTGCACGTGCCGGGCAAGCCGGGCGTGCTCGTCGGGCTCCAGGTGCAGCAGCACCACGTCGTCCAGCTCGCGCTTGAGGGTCTGGATGCCCAGCCGGTCGCAGAGCGGGACCAGCACCTCCTGGGTCTTGCGGGCGATCCGTTCCCGCGACGCCGCGGAGCGCACACCGAGGGTGCGCATGTTGTGCAGCCGGTCGGCCAGCTTGATGATCAGCACCCGGACGTCCTTGGCAGCTGCCACGATCATCTTGCGGATCGTCTCCGCCTCGGCGGCCTTGCCGTAGAACGCCTTGTCGAACTTGGTCACCCCGTCGACCAGGTGGGCTACCTCGCCACCGAAGTCCTCGGAGAGCGCCTGGAGCGTGTAGCGGGTGTCCTCCACCGTGTCGTGCAGCAGCGCCGCCACCAGGGTGATGGTGTCCATCCCCAGCTCGGCGCAGATCTGCGCCACCGCGAGGGGGTGGGTGATGTAGGGCTCACCGCTCTTGCGGAACTGCCCGCGGTGCATGTTTTCCGCGATGGTGTACGCCCGGCGCAGCACTGCGGGATCGGTGCCGGCGTGGATGCCCCGATGGGTCCGGACAAGCTGCGTGACCGGGTCGGAGTCGGCGGTCGGCCAGGTGAGCAGCGACCGCAGCCGGCGGGCCAGCGGCAGCTCACCCGACTGGGTCGGCAGGGCGCCCCCCAGGGCGGCGCCGTGTCCGGCGTCGACGTCCACGAGGGACACCTCCTCACCCCGGCTCCGCGGCCGCCGAAACCCGGCGGTCGGGAGCAGGCCCACGAATCGGGCAGGACTGCACTTCTCCAACAGCCTAAGGGAGTCGACGTAGTCCGATCGGTCACTTGGTCATGAGCGTTCGGTCGAGAGTTGGTGGGACCCTCCGTTTTCGGCCTTCGCCAGGAGGTCGCGGAACCGGCCCGCACCACCAACCGGCGAGGACCAACCGGAGGACATTTCCACCAGCCGGGTCTCCGGTCGTTCCAACCAGGACAGGATGCGCTCGGACTCCTCGGCGGTGGCCGCCGGCACCGGCCCGTGCCCGCCCGGCACCGTCTCGGCGGTCGCCCGGATGGCGTTCAGCGTGGGTCGCGGGTGGACGCTCGGCGGGGACACCCCCGCGCCGGCCAGCCGGCCGTGCCGGACCAGGGCCAGCTCCCAGCCGCCACGGGCGGCCGGCCGGGCCGCGGCCAGCTCGACGATCCCGGTCAGCGCGGCCAGCCGCTGCATCCGCACGGTGGCGCGCAGGACCGCGGCCAGCCGGGACCGCACCACCGCGGCCTCCTCGTAGCGCTGGTCGCGGGAGAGCACGTCGATCCGGGCCAGCAGTGCGTCCACCACCGGCTGCGGGTCGCTGGCGGTGGCGGTGCGGAACGGCGCGGCGGCGCGGTCGTCGTACTCCTCGGGGGTGATCTTGTGCTCGCAGGGTGCCGGGCAGCGACCCAGCTCGGCCAGCGCGCAGGCCGGCGTGACGGTCCGCAGCGAGAGCCGGTGCGTGCACTGGCGCAGCGGCACGGCGTCGTGGAAGCCCGCGGCGGCCAGCTCCGCGGCCCGTCGGGAGGTGAACGGCCCGAGGTAGGCGGTGTCGGTGGGGGAGAGGCCGCGGACCACCGACAACCGGGGGTACGGGCCGTCGGTCAGCTTGAGCCAGACCATCCGCTCCGGGTATTTCGACCGCCGGTTGTACGGCGGGGCGTGCGCGGCGATCAGCCGCAGCTCGCGGACCTCGGCCTCCAGCGAGTGCGCGCACTCGACCGCCTCGACCCGCTCGGCCGCCGCCAGCATCTCGGAGATCCGGGCCCGCTTCTCACCGGCGGTGAAGTAGCTGCGCACCCGGGTGGCGATGTCGCCGGAGGTGCCGACGTAGAGCGGCCGGTCGTCGGCGGCCCGGAAGATGTAGACCCCGGGGACCTTGGGCAGCCCCTCGGCCAGGTGCCGCTTGCGGCGCTGGGTCGGGGTGACCGCCCGGGCGAACTCGATGGCGTCGCCGACGGTGTCCACCCGGTGCCCGCCGAGCCGGCCGATCAGCCCGTGCAGCACGTCGACGGTGGCCTTCGCGTCGTCCAGCGCCCGGTGGGTGGGCTGGGTGGCGGTGCGGAAGTAGGCGGCCAGGGTGCCCAGCTTGCGGTTGGGCACCTCGTCGCGGGTCAGCACCCGGCGGGCCAGCGCCGCGGTGTCCAGCACCCGCGGGTTGGGCCACCGGTAGCCGTGCTTGGCGCAGGCGGCCTTGAGGAAGCCCACGTCGTAGGGGGCGTTGTGGGCCACCAGCACCGCGTCGGCGATGAACTCCAGGAAGCTCGGCAGCACCTGCTCGATCGGCGGCGCCGGCACCAGCATGGCCTGGGTGATCCCGGTCAGCACGGTGATGAACGGCGGGATCGGCTGCCCCGGGTTGACGAGGGTGGCCAGCACGCCGAGCTGCTCGCCGCCACGCACCTTGACCGCGCCGATCTCGGTGATGCCGCCGCCGTCCGGTGCGCCGCCGGTGGTCTCCAGGTCGACCACCACGAAGGTGGTCGCGTAGAGCGGCAGTGCCGGGTCCACCCCGCCCATCGCCGGGTCGAGACCGGCCAGTGACTCCTGGACGTACTCCGACTGTGCCATCGGCGGTACGCTAGCGCCCCGGTCCGACACTCCCGTCACAACGGTCCCAGGAGTCAGCACGGGGGCTAGGATGAGAGATCGGCTCACTCACCGGGCGGTGGGCCCGGTCGCGGTGGGAGACTTGTTACATGCCCCTCACCGAGCCGTCCGACGACCACCTCCCGCAGGAGGATCCGGTCGCGCTCGACGGGGCCCTGGGCAACCCGGACGACAACGTAGTCAGCGAGACATCCGGCCCATCCGGCCCGACGACGGCGGGCGACGGGTCGGCTGTCGAGCCGGAGCCGACCCTGCCCGAGCCGGTCCGGCAGCGGATCGTGGCGCTGACCGCCGCGGTGCTGCCCGGGCTGCCCTCCGACGAGGTGCCGGTGCCGCTGCGCCGGGTGGCCAAGTTCGCCCCGAACCGGCGGGCCCGGCTCGGCGCGCCGGCCATCGCCGCCCAGCTCGCCGGCGACCCGCTGTTCCGGCAGCGGGTCACCGCCCGAGTGCTGGCCGACGCCGGTGACCTTGGCGCAGCCGTGGTCGAGGGCACCGCGCCGGCCGCCGCCGACCCGGTCGAGGTGGCCGCGCTGGCCTACCTGGCCCGGCCGCGTGGCTGGCGCGAGCTGATCGACGCCAGCGGCGCGGCGGTCCGCGCCGAGGCCGACAGCGCGGTCGTCGCCGAGTTGGTTCGCGAGGCCGAGCAGCGGGCCACCCGGGCCGAGCACGACCGGGCGGTGGCTCGGGTGGAGGCGGAGAAGCTCCGCGACGAGCTGGCCCGGGTCCGGGAGGAGTTGGGCCAGCTCCGCGAGGAGTCCCGCCAGCTGGCCCGTACGCTGCGGGAGACCCAGGCCCGCGAGCGCAAGGCCACCGAGGTGCTGGCCACCGAGCGTGGCCGGGCCGCGCGGGCGAGCGCCGACGTGGACGCCGAGCTGCGTCGGGCCCGCGCCCGGCTGGCCGAGGCGGAGGCCGCGGCCGGCGTGGCCCGGGCCAGCGCCAAGGAAGCCCGCTCGGTCGACGACGCCCGGCTCTGGCTGCTGCTGGAGACCATCGGTCAGGCCGCCGTCGGGCTGCGCCGGGAGCTGGCGCTCGACCCGGTGGACAAACTCCCCGCCGACTTCGTGGCCGACGCGTTCGCCGAGCAGCCGGGCACCGCGCCGGCCGGCCCGTCCGCCCGCGCCCGGGACACCGACGACCCGGCCCGACTGGACCAACTGCTCGCCCTGCCCCGGGCACACCTCGTGGTGGACGGCTACAACGTCACCAAGCGCGGCTTCGGCGAGATGTCGCTGGAGCAGCAGCGCAAGCGCCTCATCACCGGGCTGGGCGGGATCGCCGCGCAGACCGGCGACGAGGTCACCGTGGTCTTCGACGGCGCGGAGCGGATGCATGGGCTGCCGCCGGCGCCGCGCGGCGTACGGGTGCTCTTCTCCCGCAAGGGCGAGACCGCCGACGAGCTGATCCGGCGGCTGGTCCGCGCCGAGCCGGCGGGGCGTCCGGTGGTCGTGGTCTCGTCCGACCGCGAGGTCGCCGACGGGGTACGCCGACACGGGGCCTACCCGCTCGGGGCCGACTCGCTACTGCGGCGGCTGGCCCGCTCCTGACCGCATCCGCCGGCGGCCAATCTCTGCGTGATCGACACGAGGTCGGTGATGTTGGGGTGTCCGGCGGTCGGGATACCCCGATATCGCTGACCTGGAGTCGATCTCGCCCTCAAACGGCCGGTCGAGGTGGTTGTCCGGGTTTCTGTCATACCCGGTGGCTAGCGTCGATGTGACCGACGGTGCTCGGGTGGCGACGACAGTGCGCCCGGCCGCGCATCGCGAGCCGATCAGGAGGCGTGATGCTCATCGACTGCGAAGGGTGCCCGACCCAGGGGGGCGGTTGTTCCGGCTGCCTGGTGGCCGCCCTGTTCGACGAGTCGTCCCCGGCGGCCGGGCTGGCCGCCGCAGAGGTCCAGGCGATCGAGGTGTTCGCCCGGGCCGGCTTCGACGTGGAGGTGCTGGCGGCGCCCGCGCGTCCCGGCACCGCTCGTCGCCGCGCCTCCCGCCGGGTCGCCTGACCGCCACACCGCGCCCGGAGCGGGCTTTTCGCGGACCATAGGATGGGCGGTCACGGCGGGAGGAGCGGCGGGATGAGCGGGGTACGACGCGACGACGGCGGGCCCGCCGGCAGAGGCGAGAAAGTCCGCCGCGCGGTGCGCACGGTGGTGCGCCGGTGAGCCCGCGTGGCTGGGCGCTGCTGACCCTGGCCGGGTTGACCGTCGCGCTGGTGGTGACCGCCGCGCTGCTTATACCGTGGCACCGACCGCCGGCGCCCCGGGCCGACCAGCTCGCGGCGCTGCGTGACCTGCCGGCCGACCAGGTGGCCCGGGGGCGGGAGTTCCGCGCCGCGCTGCGCCCCGGTGGTTACTCCGCGCTCGCCGTCGGGCTGCTGGTCGCCCTCGCACTCGGGCTCACCCCGCTGGGCAGCCGCCTGGTCGAGCTGGTGGGCCGGCCGTTCGGCGGGCACTGGGCCGCGCAGGCGGTGCTCGGCGGGCTGGCTGTGGTGCTCGTCGCCGACCTGCTCACCCTTCCGTTCTCCGCCTGGCGGCAGAGCGTGCTCACCCGCTACGGACTGAGCACCAACGGCTGGAGCGGTTGGGCGGTCGACCTGCTCAAGTCGTACGCCGTCAGTGCGGTGATCGGCGCGGTGGTGCTGTTCGGCTTCTACGCGGTCATCCGGCTCGCCCCGCGCTGGTGGTGGGCTTTCGGCGCGGCCGGTGCGGCCCTGCTGGTGGTGCTGCTGTCGTTCGTGCTACCGGTGCTGGTGGAGCCGGTGTTCAACCGGTTCACCCCGCTGGAGCAGGGCCCGCTGCGCACCGAGCTGGTCAGCATGGCGGCCCGCGACGGGGTGCCGGTACGCGACGTGCTGGTGTCCGACGCCTCCCGGCGCACCAAGGCGGTCAACGCGTACGTCTCCGGTCTCGGGCCGACCCGGCGGGTGGTCGTCTACGACACGCTGCTGCGCGAGGCGACCCCGGCCGAGGTGACCGCCGTGGTGGCGCACGAGCTGGGGCACGCAAAGGACCGGGACGTGGCGGTCGGCACGCTGACCGGCGCGCTGGGCGCTGCCGCCGCGGTGGTGGCGCTCTACCTGCTCGGCTCGTGGGGGCCGCTGCTGCGGCTGGCCGGTGTCGACTCGGTCGCCCAACCGAGCGCGTTCCCGTTACTGGTCGCCCTGGTCACGGTGGTGGGGCTGCTCGCCGCGCCGGTGCAGGCGCTGATGTCCCGGCGGGTGGAGGCGCGGGCCGACGCGCACGCGCTCGCGCTGACCGGTGACCCGGCTGCCTTCGAGTCGATGCAGCGCCGGCTCGGCTCGGTCAACCTCGGCGACCCCGACCCACCGCGCTGGGAATACCTCTACTCGGCCACACATCCGTCCACCGTGGAGCGGATGGCCGCTGCCCGCGCGTACGCCCGGGAGGCAGGCCGATGAGCCGCACGCTGCTGATCACCAACGACTTCCCGCCCCGTCCCGGTGGGATCCAGTCCTTCGTGCACAACCTCGCGGTGCATCAGCCAGCCGGCTCGGTGGTGGTGTACGCGTCGAGCTGGCGCGGGGCGGCGAAGTTCGACGCCGACCAGCCGTTCGAGGTGATCCGGGAACGCACCCGGGTGCTGCTGCCCACCCCGCTGATCGCCCGGCGGGCTGCGCGGCTGGCCCGCGCATACGACTGCGACACGGTGTGGTTCGGCGCGGCAGCCCCGCTCGGGCTGCTCGCCGCGGGCCTGCGCCGACGGGCCGGGGTGCGCCGGGTGGTGGCGCAGACCCACGGCCACGAGGTCGGTTGGGCGGCGCTGCCCGCCGCACGGCCGGCGTTGCGGCGCATCGGTCGAGGCGTCGACGTCACCACCTACCTCGGCGAGTACACCCGCAGCCGGCTGGCCCGGGTGCTGGACGGGGTGACCGAGCTGCGTCGGCTGGCGCCCGGGGTGGACGTGGACACCTACCACCCGACTGTGGACGGCGAGCCGGTGCGGGCTCGGCTGGGGCTGGCCGACCGGCCGGTGGTGGTCTGCGTGTCCCGGCTGGTGCCGCGCAAGGGGCAGGACATGCTGATCCGGGCGCTGCCGGAGATCCGCCGTCGGGTGCCCGACGCGGCGCTGCTAATCGTTGGCGGCGGCCCGTACCGGGCGACCCTGGAGAAGCTGGCCCGGCAGGCCGGCGTGGAGCGGGACGTGGTCTTCACCGGCTCGGTGCCGGCGGCCGAACTGCCGGCGCACTACGCGGCCGGCGACGTCTACGCGATGCCCTGCCGCACCCGCAACCGGGGGCTGGACGTGGAGGGGCTGGGCATCGTCTACCTGGAGGCGTCCGCGACCGGCCTGCCGGTGGTGGCCGGTGACTCCGGGGGCGCGCCGGACGCGGTCCGCGAGGGCGAGACCGGCTACGTGGTGCGGGGCCGGGACGTCGCCCAGCTCGCCGACCGGGTAGCCCGGCTGCTCGCCGACCGGGACCTGGCCCGCCAGTTGGGCGCGGCCGGCCGGGCGTGGGTGGAGCGGGAGTGGCGCTGGGAGGCGCAGGCGCAGCGGATGGCAGCCCTGCTCGCCGGCTGACCGCCACCCGCGCTCAGCTGGGGCTCGACCGGGGCGGTGCGTAGCGGGGCACGTACTCCTGGCCGGTGAGCCGCTGGATCGCCGCCATCACCTCGTCGGTGACCGTCCGGATGTCGCGTGGCTCGTTGATCCGGCCGGCGACCGGGATCGGCGGGCCGAAGCGCAGGGTGATCGGGTGTCGGCGGGGCAGCCGCGCGTCGACCGGCAGCACCTCGGCGGTGCCGAGCACGCCGACCGGGATGATCGGCACCTCGGCATCGCGGGCCAGCCGGGTCATTCCGACGCGGCCCCGGTAGAGCCGCCCGTCCGGGGAGCGGGTGCCCTCCGGGTAGACGGCGACCAGGCCGCCGGAGCGCAGCACCGGCACGGCGGCGTCGAGGGCGCTGAGGGCGGCCCGGCCGCCGCCGCGCTCCACCCGGATGGCGCCCATGCCGGCGACGATCCGCCGGTTGAGCCAGCCGCCCGGGCCGCGGCCGGTGAAGTACTCGGCCTTCGCCCAGAAGGTGACGTGCCGGGGCGTCGCGCAGACCAGGAACAGCTCGTCGGCGACGGAGAGGTGGTTGCCGGCGAGGATCGCGCCGCCGTGCCGGGGCAGGTGCTCCAGCCCTTCCACGCGTGGCCGCCAGCCCAGCCGCAGCGTCGTGCCGACGGTCAGTTTGGTGAGGTCGTACAGCAGGGGCACGTGTCCTCCGGGGTGCGGGGGTGGATGGTTCAGGCCGGGGCGGGGCCGAGGTGAGCGTCCAGCGTGGCGCGCAGCAGGGCTTCGTCATCCTTGGCGCCGGTGGCCAGCGGCAGGCTGCCCCAGGCCCAGAGCTGGGCGATGCCGTGCAGGTTGGCCCAGAGCGCGCCGGCCAGCACCGGGGCTGGCGCGTCGGTCGGCCGGCGCAGTTGGGCCACCAGGTCGGTCACGACGGCGAACAGGGGCAGGCTCGTCTCGCGTAGCCGGAGCCGGCCGCTGCCCAGCAGGTCGTGCCGGAACATCAGCTCGAACATGCCGCCGTGGGCCGCCGCGAAGTCCAGGTACGTCCGGCTCAGCGCGGTCAGCCGGGCGCGCGGGTCGGGGCCGGCGTCGCGTGTCGTCTCCTCGACCCGGGCTTCGAGGTCGGCGAAGCCCTCGCGGGCGATGGCGGAGAGCAGGTCGACGTGGGTGGGGAAGTAGCGGCGTGGTGCGCCGTGCGAGACCCCGGCCTGGCGGGCGATCTCCCGCAGCGACACCGCCGACTGGCCCTCGCGCAGCACCAGGTCCACCCCGGCGGCCACCAGCCGCGCCCGGACACTCGCCTCCTCGCTCATAGACACTGTCTACCAGCCGGGCGTAGACACTGTCTACCCAACCCTCGCTGCCAACGTCTCCGCAGCATGAGACGAGGGCCGTGTCCGGGCGTGGCCACCGGCGAGCCCAAGGGCGGCCTCGCCGCATTGAGCGTGATACCTCAGAGTCATAAAAATACCTCTGAGGTATCGTCGTCCGCGCAGTCCGCGCGCCGTCGAGTGACGCGACATCCGCGCCGTCCGCGCACCGTCGAGTGGCGCGCCATCCGCGCGGTTGAGTGGCGCGCCGGGCGGTCAGCGGATGCGGGCCAGGATCCGGTCGGCGGGGGCCGGCCGGCCGAAGTGCCAGCCCTGGGCGGCGTCGCAGCCGATCGCCCGCAGCCGCTCGGCTTGCCCGGCGGTCTCCACACCCTCGGCGGTCACCGTCAGGTCCAGCGCGTGCGCCAGCGAGACCAGCGAGGCGAGGATCCGCTCGTCGGTGCGTCCGACCGCCGGCGACTGCAACCCCGCGACGAACTCCCCGGCCACCTTCAGCTCGGTCACCGGCAGGTCCCGCAGGTACGCCAGGTTGCTGTAGCCGGTGCCGAAGTCGTCGATGGCGATCCGCACCCCGAGGTCGGCCAGCACCCGCAGGGCGCGTACCGGCTCCTCAGCGGTGCTCATCATCGTGCTCTCGGTGATCTCCAACTGGAGTCGCTCCGGCGGCAGGCCGGTCTGCCCCAGCAGGGCGCGGACCTCCTGCACCAGCCCGGGCCGGTGCACCTGCCGGACCGCCAGGTTGACGCTCACGAACGGCGCCGCCGCGCCACCGGCCGACCAGGCCTTCGCCTCCCGGCACGCCTCGGCCAGCACCCACCCGCCCAGTTGCACGATCAGGCCGGTCTCCTCGGCCAGCCCGATGAAGCTGTCCGGCCGCAGCACCCCCAGCTCCGGGTGGCGCCAGCGGACCAACGCCTCCACGCCGATCAGCCGGCCGTCGCGCAGCGAGGTCAGCGGCTGGTAGTCGAGGTAGAACTCGCCCCGCTCCAAGGCAGCCGGGATGGCCGCGGAGAGCGCGTACCGGGCCAGCTCGCGCCGGTTGCGCTCGGCGTCGTAGAGCGCCCAGCGCGCACCGCCGGCCGACTTCGCCCAGTGCAGGGTGCTGTCGGCGGCCCGCATCAGGTCACTGGGGTTGGCACCGGCCACCTGCCGCTCGACGATGCCCAGGCTCGCCGAGACCTGAAGCTCGTGCCCGTCGACCACCGCCGGTGTCCGGACCGCCTCCAGCGCGGCCTCGGCCACCTTCACCATGTCGTCGGTGCCAGCAGTGTGTTCCACCAGGATGACGAACTCGTCCCCACCGAGCCGGGCCACCAGGTGCTCACCCAGGGCCTGGCACAGCCGCTCGGCCACCGTGGTCAGCAGCCGGTCGCCGATCTGGTGCCCGAGGGTGTCGTTGACGACCTTGAACCGATCCAGGTCGAGGAAGCACACCCCGACCCGCTGCGCCCCCCGGCCCGGCTCGTTCAGCGCGGCGGTGAGCCGCTCGGTGAACAGCGTCCGGTTGGGCAGGCCGGTGAGCGGGTCGTGGGTGGCCTGGTGGCGGAACCGCGCCTCACTGGCCCGCAACGCCCGCTCGGCGTGCGTCCGGGCCATCATGGCGGCCCGGCGGATCGACTCCTGCTCGTCGAGCGTCCGGTCCCGCAGCGCGCGGGCATAGCCGGTCGCCACGGCAGCCAGCAGCCGCGCCATCCGGTCCTCGACGTCCTCGGCAACCAGCCCCAGGTCGCGCACCAGCCGAAGCTGGATGACCTCGACGGTACGGCCCAGCCCCTCCGCGGAGGCGATGTGCGCCGCGACCAGTTCAGCGCCGACCCGGTGCCCGGTGCGCAGGTCGAACGGCTCGGCGAGCAGTGCACCGGCCAGTTGCCCGGTGAGCCGGTGCAGCAGGGTCTCGAGCTGGGCCTGGGTCATCGGCAGGTAGCTGGTGCCGGAGACCGCCTTGGCCCAGGCCCGGGCGAAGCTGCCCGGGTAGGAGGTCGCCTCTGGCGACTCAGCCACCGAGCCGCCCGACGCCGCCCATGAAGACCGCACGTTCGGCGTCCTCCGCGCTCTCCGGGGTGTCCGGCCGCCACTCTGGCACCCAGACCACGCCCGGGTCGACCAGCTCGAACCCGTCGAAGAGCGCGGTCAGCTCGGCCCGGCTGCGGACCCAGAGCGGGTTGTCGGTACGCCGGTAGACCCGTTCCGCCTCGGCCCGTTCGTCCCGGCTGCGCCCGTCGTCGCTGGCCTGTGACAGCACCAGGTAGCTGCCGGGGGCCAACGCGTCGCGCAGGGTCCGCAGCAGCTCCGCCGGTCGGTCGTCATCGGGGACGAAGTGCAGCACGGCCACGATCATCACGGCCACCGGTTGCCCGAAATCGAGCAGCCCCCGCACGCTCGGGTGGGCCAGGATCTTCTCCGGGTGCCGCAGGTCCTCCTGCACCACCACCGCGCGGTCGTTGCCGGCCAGGATCTCGCGGCTGTGCGCCACCGCCACCGGGTCGACGTCCACATAGACCACCCGCGACTCCGGGTCGATCCGCTGGGCGATCTCGTGCACGTTGCCGACGGTGGGGATCCCCGAGCCGATGTCCAGGAACTGCCGGATCCCGGCCTCGGCGAGGTGGTGCACCGCTCGGCGGAGGAACGCTCGGTTGGCCTGGGCCATCAGCGGCGCCTCCGGCACCGCGGCCACCATCGCCTGGGCCGCGGCCCGGTCGGCGGCGAAGTTGTGCGAGCCGCCGAGGTAGTAGTCGTACATCCGCGCGACGCTTGGGCGCTCGATGTCGATGGTGTCGGGTGCCCAGTCCGGCCGCTGCATGCGCTTCACCCCTAGTCCGCGACGCGGGCGTCGTCGCCCGCGCGGGTATTGTGCCCCCGCTGTGCCCGCCAGACCATAGCGTGCCGCCCATGTTGCCGCCGACCTCGGTCGATACGCGAAGGTCCGCGCCGGCCGGGGAGGCTGGCGCGGACCTTCGGTCACGGCGTCCCGCTCGACGAGCGGGGGCAGATCAGAACTTCGGGGCGTCCGGCGCCTCGAGCAGGCCGAGCCGGAGCGCGGTCATCAGCGCCTGCGCCCGGTTGGCAGCCCCGAGCTTCTCGTAGAGCTTGGAGATGTGGGTCTTGGCCGTGGACTCGCTGACGAACAGCTGCTTGGCGATGCCGGCCACGCTCATCCCGTCGGCGAGCAGCCGCAGCACCTGACCCTCCCGGGGCGAGAGCTGCGGACCGGACGGGGCGAGCCGGCGCTTCATCGCCTCGGCAAGGTCGGCCGCGGTGAACGCGCTGGGGGAGGAGGCGGCGTGCCGGGCGGCGGCCACCACCTCGTCGGCCGGCGCGGTCTTCGGCACGAAGGCACTCGCGCCAGCCTCCAGAGCGCCGAAGAGCTGATCGTCGCCGGCGTACATGGTCAGTACCACGATGCCCATCGTCGCGCTGGACTTGCGCAGCGCGCGGGTGGCCTCCAGGCCGCTGCCGTCAGGCAGCCGCAGATCCATGATCACCACGTCCGGCTGCAGGGCGCCCGCCTGACGTACCCCCTCCGCCGCCGTGGCGGCCTCACCGACGACCTCGAACTGACGGTCGCGCTCGAAGGCGTGTCGCAGGCCCTTGCGAATAAGGTCGTGATCGTCGACAAGGAGGACCTTGGTACGGGTGGCCGGTGTCGGACTTGTGGTCATCCTCGGGTTACTCCCCTTCTGGTGCTGCGCTACCGCGCACGTTATCGCGCCGGGACGAGGTGCCGAGAACTACCGCCACGGTCGTGCCGCTCGGCTGCCGCGGCCTGATCTCCAACCGGCCCCGGATACGTTCCGCCCTCTCGGCCATGATCGCAAGACCGTACCGCCCGTCGGGGCGCTGGTCAGCCATCCCCTGACCGTCATCCGACACTTCAATTTGCGCGTACGGGGGGTCCACCTCGCAGGTGACCCAGAGATTCGAGGCTCCAGCGTGCTTGCGCGCGTTGGTCACCGCCTCCTGCGCGATGCGCAGCAACTCGGCCTCGGTGGCCGCCGGCAGCCGTGCGGTGGACTCGTCCAACGACAGGTGCACCCGCAGCCCGCCGGACGCGCCCACGGTCCGCGCGTACTCGGCGATCGCCGCGGCCAGCCCGCCCTGCCGGTCCACCTCGCTGCGCAGCTCGAAGAGGCTCAGCCGCAGCTCCTGAATCACCCGGGTCACCTCGCCGCGCAGCGTACGCAGCGCCTCGGCGGTCTCGTCGGCGTCGTCGAAGACGGTGGCCAGGGCGTTGTCGATGCCGTAGCCGACCATCACCAGCTCCTGCGCCACCCCGTCGTGGATCTCCCGGGCCAGCCGCTGCCGTTCCTCGTTGGTGGCCAGCGAGCGGACCTCGTCGAAGAGCAGCGCCGCCTCCAGCCGCAGCGCGGCCGGCCGGGTCAGCGCGGTCACCCGGGACACCACGGGCAGCGGGTACGCGTGTGCGGCGTCCGCCTCCAGCACCACCAGCCCCACCGTGCGCACACCGGCGACCAGCGGGACGATCAGCGCGGAGACGTCGCCGCCGCGGTGTGAGCGGGACTGTGAGCGGGCAGCGGTCTGCGCCTGCTGGCTGGCCCAGGCGTCGGCGATCGCCGAGTCCGCGTCCAGCGTCGTCTCCCAGTCCACCCGGTCCACCCCGGCCTGGGCGAGCACCACGAGCCGGCCGCCGCCGCTGGCCGACAGCACCGCCGCCCGGTCGGCCCGCGCCACCGTGCGCAGCTCGTCCAGCAGGTGCTCGGAGATGCCGCCCGGGTCCAGGGTCGCCCCGGGCAGTTGGCGGGCCACCGTGCGCAGCTGGGTCAGCAGCCGGGTCGCCTCGGCGTACGGCTGGGGCTTGCCCTCACCGCGTACCGCCATCACCCGGTGCAGGGTGCTGGCGGCGTAGAGCCCCAGCGCGGCCAGGATCAGCCACTGCGCGCAGACGGCCAGGTAGCCCGGCTGGCCGAGCTGACGCCCTCCGCCGACCTCGGTCAGCGCGCCGCTGACCAGGAGGGTTGCGGCGGTGACCGCGAGCAGGGCGGCGCCCTCCCGGAACCGGCGGCGCAGCGCGGTGACGGTCACCGGCACCGCCAGGTAGGGCAGCATCGCCGAGGCGCCGAGCCCGTCCACCGTCCCGCCGATCGACGCGACCGTGGCCACCTGGCTCGCGGCCAGCCCCAGCACGACCACCTCGGCCACCCTGCTGAGCGGGCCGATCAGCCGGTGCTGGGGGGCCAGCGACGCGGGCAGCCCGGCGACCGCCAGCAGCGCGATCCACCACAGCTGGCTGACGTCGTGGGTGGCGAACAGGGTCAGGACGGCGACCAGCGCCAGCATCACCAGGCGGGCGGCCGCGGCGAGGGGATGCGGGTGCGGTGCGACGGATGTGGATACGGGCACGTGACGGATGGTAGTCAGCCCCGGTAGATATCGGCGATCTCCGCCGCGTACGTCTTGTGGACGACCTGGCGCTTGACCTTGAGCGACGGGGTCAACTCGCCGGTGGCCTCGGTGAAGTCGCGGGGCAGGACGCGGAACACCTTGATCGCCTCAGCCTTGGAGACGGCCTGGTTCGCGGTGTCGATCGCGGACTGGATCTCCGCGCGCAGACCCTCGTGCCCGCGCAGCTCCTCGACCCGGGTGTCGGCGGGCAACTCGGCGCTCTCCAGCCACTTCGGCAGCGCCTCCTCGTCGACGGTGACCAGCGCCGCGATGAACGGCTGCCGGTCGCCGACGACGACGCACTGGCTGATCAACGGGTGTGCCCGGACCAGGTCCTCCAGCACCGCCGGGGCGACGTTCTTGCCGGCGGCGGTGACGATCAGCTCCTTCTTCCGGCCGGTGATGCTGAGGTAGCCGTCGTTGTCGAGCTGGCCCAGGTCGCCGGTGCGGAACCAGCCGTCGGCGCTGAGGACCTCGGCGGTCGCCGACTCGTTGTGCCAGTAGCCCTGGAAGATCAGGTCGCCGGAGAGCAGGATCTCGCCGTCGTCGTCGATCCGCACGGTCACGCCGGGCAGCGGGCGGCCGACGGTGCCGATCCGGGTGCCGGTGGGCAGGTTCGCCGCGGCGGCGGGTGAGGTCTCGGTCAGGCCGTAGCCCTCCAGGATCGTCACCCCGATGCCGCGGAAGAAGTGACCGAGCCGGGCGCCGAGCGGTGCACCGCCGGAGATGGCGTCCCGGCACCGGCCGCCGAGCGCGGCGCGCAGCTTGCGGTAGACCAGCCGGTCGAAGAGGGCGTGCTGCGCGCGGAGCGCCAGGCTGGGCCCCCGCGAGGTCTCCAGCGACTCGCTGTACGCGATGGCGACCTGCTCGGCGCGGGCGAAGATGGCGCCCTTGCCGTCGGCCTCGGCCTTCTGCTTCGCCGCGTTGTAGACCTTCTCGAACACCCGGGGTACGGAGAGCACGAAGGTCGGTTTGAACCCCTGCAGCTCGGCGACCAGGTTCTTGGTGTCCGCGCAGTGGCCCATGGTGGCCCGGGCCTGCACCACGCCGATCTGGATCAGCCGGGCGAAGGCGTGCGCCAGCGGCAGGAAGAGCAGGGTGGCCGCGCCGGCGTTGAACAGGTTCGGCAGCACCGGCACCGCGTTGGCGATGTCGGCGTACATGTTGCGGTGGGTCAGCATGCAGCCCTTGGGCCGGCCGGTGGTGCCACTGGTGTAGATGATGGTGGCCAGGTCGCCGGAGCGGACCGCCTCGCGTCGCCGGTCCACCTCGGTCAGCTCGACCGCGGCACCGGTGGTGACCAGCTCATCGACCGCGCCGAGGTCGAACTGCCAGACCTGGTTCAGCTCGGGCAGTCGGTCCCGGACGCCGGCCACCAGGGCGGCGTGGTCGGCGGTCTCCACCACCGCGGCGACCGCGCCGGAGTCGGAGAGGATCCAGGCGGCCTGCTCGGCGCTGGAGGTCTCGTAGATCGGCACAGTGACCGCGCCGGCCGCCCAGATCGCGTAGTCCAGCAGCGTCCACTCGTAGCGGGTCCGGCTCATCAGGGCGACCCGCTCGCCCGGCTGGATCCCGGCGGCGATCAGGCCGCGGGCCACCGCGACCACCTCGTCACGGAACTGAAGGCAGGTCACGTCGGACCAGCTGGTGCCGGTGCCGTCGGCGGCCGGGGTGGCGCGGGCAAACTGGACGGCGTCCGGCGCGACCTCGGCGTTTTTCCAGACCGGATCGGTGAGGTTGGCCGCGTCGCCGACGGTGACGATCGGCGGAACGGAGAACTCGCGCACCTGCACTCCCTCGTGCTCACACTGGCCGGACCGGCCGCCACCGTGGGCGTCGGCTTTGTCGAAACCTACCCGGCCGCCGGGGCGGGTGTAGTAGGCAGGCTGCCCAGTACGGTCGTGGCGCGGTGGTCCGGCGCGCGGCGGGGGCGGTGCGGCGCGTGCGCGATGCCCGCCGGGTAGCCTCCCCCCATGGCGGACTCCTCCACCCAGTCGATCATCATCGGCGCCGCACCGGACCGGGTGGCGGCGGTCATCTGCGACTTCGCCCGCTACCCCGAGTGGACCGAGGCGGTGCGCCACGCTGAGGTCATCGAGGAGTACGAGGACGGCTACGCCAGCCAGGTGCGCTTCACCATCGACGCTAGCGTGATGGCCGACGAGTACGTGCTCGCCTACGAATACGCCGAGGACCTGTCCCGGATCGAGTGGCACCTGGTCGCCCCCTCGAAGATGCAGAAGAGCCAGCGCGGTTCGTACGACCTGGTGGGTAACGCGGACGGCGGCACCACGGTGACCTACACCCTGGAGGTCGAGCTGTCCGTGGGAATGCTCGGCATGTTTCGGCGCAAAGCCGAGAAGATGATCATGGACGCCGCGTTGAAGCAGCTCAAGCGCCGGGTAGAAGCACCCGGTGCGGCGCACTGACGCGTCCGGCGGCACGGTAGAGGAGCCGACCATGGGCGGAACGGATCCGGGTTCGGCCCGGGAAGAGGCGGAGCGGCTGGTCGCCACCCTGCTCGCGGGGGCGCGGCTGGCCTCGGCCGGGTCGGCGGGCGGCGCGTGGGGCCCGCTGGGCGGGCTGGTGGCCGGTGTCCTCGGTCACAGTGCCGCCCCGGACGGTCGGTCCGGTGCCGGCGGCGGTTTCGCCACCGGCACGGCTGAATGCTGCATCTGCCCGGTCTGTAGGGGCATCGCCGCATTGCGTGACCCGAGTCCGGAATTCGCCGAACGGCTGGCCACCGGCGCCGGTGACCTCGCGGCGGGCGTCGCCAGTCTGCTGCGCGCGTTCGCCCCGGCCGAGCCGCCCGCCGCCAGCCCACCGGCGCCGCCCGCCCCACCCCGGCCGGCGTCCGACCCGACCGCCGGCCCGAGCACCGGCACCGAGGTCCCGAAGCCCGCCCCGGCCGAACGTTCCGCCGGAGCCGACGACGATCACGTGTGGCGCGATGCCACCCGCACCGGGCATGATTCTCAGCCGGCGCCGGAGCGGGATGTCTGGTCGGCCGCCACCCGGACGGCGGACCCATCCGCCCCGGCCGCCGCACCACCCGTCGACGAGGCCGGGCCGGTGTCCGCACCGGCACCGACCAATCGACCCGTGGTGCCCGCCTCGCGGGTGCCCGACGACACCGACGCGCACGAGCCGGGCGACCGCGCCTGAGCGCGGGAACCTACGACCCGGACCGGCGTGCCGTCGGTGCGCGGGCCGGACAGCACAGCAGAGGGGAGCGGCAGCGGTGACGCTGACCATCGGAGTCGACGTCGGTGGCACGAAGGTGGCCGGCGGTGTCGTGGACGACACCGGCGAGGTCCTCGTGCAGACCCGACGGGACACTCCCGCCGATGACGTCGGCAAGACCCGTGACGTCATCATCGAGCTGGTCGGCGAGTTGGCTGCCGGGCGGACGATCGAGGCGGTCGGCATCGGCGCGGCCGGCTGGATCGACGCCACCCGCTCGACGGTGCTCTTCGCCCCCAACCTGGCCTGGCGGGACGAGCCGCTGCGCGAGTACGTCAGCGCGGCGGTCGGCCTGCCGGTGATCGTGGAGAACGACGCCAACGTGGCCGCCTGGGCCGAGTTCCGGTACGGCGCTGCCCGGGCCGCCGACGACTCGATGATCATGTTCACCATCGGCACCGGTGTCGGTGGCGGCATCGTGCTCGGCGGTGAGCTGATGCGCGGCGCGCACGGCGTCGCCGCGGAGCTGGGCCACATGCTGGCCGTGCCGGACGGACACCAGTGCGGCTGCGGTCGGCTGGGCTGCATCGAGCAGTACGCCAGCGGCAGCGCTCTCGTCCGCTTCGCCCGGGCCGGCGCCCGGCAGGAACCGCACCGGGCCACCGCGCTGCTGGAGCTGGCCGGCGGGGAGGCCGAGGCGATCACCGGCCCGATGGTGACCACCGCCGCGCAGGGCGGTGACCCGGTCTCCGCCGAGGCGTTCGCGCAGATCGGCCGGTGGCTGGGCACCAGCCTCGCCGACATGGCGCAGATCCTCGACCCGCAGACCCTGGTGGTCGGCGGCGGCGTGATCGACGCCGGTGACCTGCTGCTCGGCCCGACGCGCCGCTCGTACCTCGACGCGCTCTCCCAGCGGGGACGGCTGCCGGTGGCCGACGTGCTGCCGGCTGAGTTGGGCAACAGCGCCGGGGTGATCGGCGCCGCCGACCTGGCCCGACGGATCTGAGGCGGGCCGGGATGGGCCAGGGTGCCGGCGTACCGCTGCGCGTGGTGTCGTACAACATCCACAGCCAGCGCGACGACACCGCCGCGCTGGCGGCGGTGGTCCGGGCCGCGACGCCGGACGTGGTGATCGTGCAGGAAGGGCCGCGCCGGTTCCGGTGGCGGCAGAAGTCCGCCACGCTGGCCGAGTCCTTCGGCCTGGTGGTGGCCGCCGGCGGGCTGCCCGCGCTGGGCAACCTGGTGCTGACGAGCCTGCGGGTCCAGGTGCGGGCCACCCGCTGCCAGCGCTTCCCGCTCACCCCCGGCCGGCACCTGCGCGGCGCCGCGTACGCCGACTGCCGGGTCGGCGACGCCCGGTTCACCCTCGCCGGTTCGCACCTGTCCACCGACCCGGCCGAGCGTCCCGGGCAGGCCGCCGAGTTCAAGCGTGGGCTGGACGCGGCGAGCGGCCCGGTGGTGGCCGGAGCCGACCTCAACGAGGGCCCGGACGGGCCGGCCTGGGCCACCGTGGCGAGCGGGCTGACCGACGCCGCGGTGGCGGCCGACCAGGCGGACCGGCTCACCTACTCCTGCGCCGACCCGCGCCGCCGCATCGACGCGCTCTTCGTCGACCCGCGGATCACCGTGGTCGACTACGACGTGGTGGACACCCCCCAGACCCGGCGGGCCAGCGACCACTTCCCGGTCCTGGTCGACCTGCTGTTGCCCACCACCGACTGACCCCGCACCGGCCCGACCCGTCGATCCGGCCCGCGCCGGGGCTGGACATCCGGCTCCGTTGTGGAGAGGATTTCGCGGCGACCGGCACGTGTGCCGCACAAAAGGAGATGTCCCGGTGTCCACCTCCACCGACCATGGCCGGCCCGACCCGGAGGCGACCCCGTCCGCGCTGAGCCGCGACGATCGCCCGGTCTCCGACCGGGGCGACACGGTCTGCGTCATCGGCGCCGGGGCCAGCGGCCTGACCGCCATCAAGAATCTGCGCGAGCACGGGTTCGGCGTGGACTGCTACGAGCGGGAGACCGGCATCGGCGGCGCCTGGAACTGGCGGCACGACCGCAGCCCGGTGTACGCCAGCACCCACCTGCTGTCGTCGAAGCCGTTCACCCAGTTCCCCGACTTCCCGATGCCGGACTCCTGGCCGGACTACCCGCACCACAGTGAGCTGCTCTCGTACTTCGAGCGGTACGCCGACCACTTCGACCTGCGCTCGCACATCTGGTTCGGCACCGAGGTGATCCGGGTCGAGCCGGCTGCGGGGGACCGCTGGAACGTGACCACCCGCTCCACCGGCGGGTACGGGCCGGAGCGCACCTCCCAGTACGCCGCCGTGGTGATCGCCAACGGCCACAACTGGTCACCCAAGCTGCCCCGCTACGAGGGGCTGGAGCAGTTCCGGGGCGGGATCATGCACGCCTCGTCCTACAAGGACCCGGCGCAGCTGCGCGGCAAGCGGGTGCTGGTGGTCGGCGCCGGCAACACCGGCTGCGACATCGCCGTCGAGGCCGCCCAGCAGGCGTCGCGCTGCTGGCACTCCACCCGGCGCGGCTACTGGTACGCGCCGAAGTACGTGCTCGGCCGCCCCGCCGACCAGGTCAACGACACCCTGCTGGCGCTGCGGGTGCCGCTGCGGGTGCGCCAGTGGCTCTACCACTGGACGCTGCGGCTGACCGTCGGCGACCTGACCCGCTTCGGCCTGCCCAAGCCCGACCACCGGGTGTACGAGACGCACCCGATCGCGAACAGCCAGCTCGTCTACTACGTGGGCCACGGCGCGATCGGCCCGGTGCCCGACGTCGCCCGGTTCCACCCGTACGCCGTGGAGCTGGCCGACGGCCGTGAGATCGACCCTGAGCTGGTCATCTTCGCCACCGGCTACCTGCCGCGCTTCGAGTTCCTCGACGCGTCGGTGTTCGGCGACAGCGCCGGCGCCGGCCGGCCGACGCTGTGGCTCAACGCGTTCACCCCCGGGCATCCGACGCTGGCGGTGGCTGGCCTGGTCCAACCGGACTCCGGGATGTTCACCCTGTCGCACTGGCAGACGGTGCTCTTCGCCCGGCTGCTCCAGGCCCGCCGGGACCGCCCGGAGCGGGCCGCGGCGTTCGCGCAGCGGGTGCGCGACCGGGCCGGGGAACGCTACTCCGGCCAGGTCAAGGAGAGCAGCCGGCACTGGTTCGAGGTTGGTCACGCCGACTACCTGCGCGCCGTCGAGCGCGCCCTCCACGACCTGGAGGGCAAGTGAGCGCGAGGAGTGAGCTTGCGAGCCCCGCAGTCGCGAACGAAAGGTCGGCCCGATGAGTGAGCTGCGGATCATGCGGGGCCGGGAGTGGTCCCGTCCGGTTCGGCCGGCCCGGCGCGAGGTGCTCAGCGCTACCCCCGAGCTGGAGGAGGGGCGCCCGCCGCTGCTCTTCGTCCCCGGGTTCGGGCACGGCGCGTGGGCGTTCGCCGAGCACTGGCTGGGGCACGCGGCGTCGCGGGGGTTCCCGGCGTACGCGATGAGCCTGCGCGGGCACGGCGGCAGCGAGCCGGCGCCGGAGGCGACGCTGCGCGCGTACGCCCATGATGTGGTCCAGGTGGCCGCGGGCCTGCCGCGCCAGGCGGTGCTGGTGGGGCACGGCGCCGGGGCGCTGGTGGTGGCGCACGCGTTGGCCCGCTACCCGGCCCGGGGCGCGGTGCTGGTGGCGCCGGTCTTCGGCGGCTGGGGAGTGCTGGGCGCCGCACTGCGCCGCAATCCGGCCGGCACGCTGCCGGCGGTGTTCGGCGGCCCGTTGCGGCTCAGCCGCGGCCAGCTGTTCAGCCGCGAGCTCCCCGACGAGGAGGCCCGGCGGCACGTCGCCCGGCTCGGTCGGGCCGGGCGGCGGGCACAGTGGGCGCTGCTGGGTGCGCCGGACGCCGAACCGGCCGTGGGTGCGCCGCCGGTGCTGGTGCTGGGC
Organism: Micromonospora sp. NBC_00858; assembly: GCF_045207365.1. Lineage (NCBI taxonomy): Bacteria > Bacillati > Actinomycetota > Actinomycetes > Micromonosporales > Micromonosporaceae > Micromonospora > Micromonospora sp. NBC_00858. The sequence goes on from NZ_CP108828.1 coordinate 434,056, forward strand.
AGCCCGGATGACCGGGTGGTGCCGACGTCGGCGTTGACCGGGGTGGCAAGGCACTACGGGTCGGCCCCGTTGCTGTTCCCGGGGATGGGGCATGACCTGATGCTGGACGCGCGCTGGGCGGAGCCGATCGACGCGATCCTGGACTGGTTGGAGAAGGAGCCCGCGGCGCACTGAGCGACCTGACCGGCTGGGCAGGCGCGCGCCGGTCAGCCGCCGGCGCGGTGCGTGGCCGGGGTGGCCCGGCTCGTCGGCAGTGGCACCCGGGCGGCCTCGTCCGGGTTGCCGTCGGTGCTGGTCAGGCGGCCGACCACGGCACCTTTCTCGTCCAGCGCGCTGAGGTAGGAGCGGGCCCAGGCCCGGATGTCGTGCTGGTGCAGGTAGGCGCGCATGGCACGTATCCGTTCCGTGACGTCGGCCGGGCTGGCCCGCAGTGCCGCGCACAACCCCTGCTTGAGCCCCTCCAGGTCGTGTGGGTTGACCAGGTACGCCTGGGGCAGCTCGGCGGCGGTGCCGGCGAACTCGCTGAGCAGCAGCGCGCCGGAGTCGTCCACCCGGGCGGCGACGTACTCCTTGGCGACCAGGTTCATCCCGTCGCGCAGCGGGGTCACCGCCATCACGTCGGCGACCCGGTAGAGCGCGGCCAGCTCGGCCCGGTCGAAGGGCTGGGTGAGGTAGTGGATGGCCGGCTCGCCGACCCGGCCGAATTCGCCGTTGATCCGGCCCACCTCGCGCTCGATCCGTTCGCGCAGGATCTGGTACTGGCCGACGCGTTCCCGGCTCGGCATGGCGACCTGCACCAGCACCGTGTCGCGGACCTTGACGTCGCCGCTGGCGAGCAGCTCGCTGTATGCCTTGAGTCGCTGCTCGATGCCCTTGGTGTAGTCCATCCGGTCCACGCTGAGGATGACCTGCCGGGGGTCGCCGAGGTCCTGGCGCAGCCGGCGGGCACGGGCGGCCACGTCGGGACGGGCGGCGAGCGCGGCCATCTCGGCGGTGTCGATGGAGACCGGGAACGCGCCGATGCGCACCACCCGGTCGTCGACTCCGATCCGCCGGTCGGTGGCCGGCAGCTCCAGCACCTTCGTGACCAGCTGGGCGAAGTTGTGCGCCGCCTGGGCGCGCTGGAAGCCGACCAGGTCGGCGCCGAGCATGCCGCGCAGCAGCTCGGCCCGGCGGGGCAGCTGCATGAACAACTCCGGCGGCGGGAACGGCACGTGCAGGAAGAACCCGATGCGCAGGTCCGGTCGGAGCGTGCGGAGCGCGCCGGGGACCAGTTGCAGGTGGTAGTCCTGCACCCAGACCACCGCGCCCTGCTCGGCCACCTCGGCGGTCGCCTCGGCGAAGCGCTGGTTGACCCGCTGGTACGCCTCCCACCAGCGGCGGTGGTGCTGTGGCTGCTCGACGGCGTCGTGGTAGAGCGGCCAGAGGGTGGCGTTGGCGAACCCCTCGTAGTGGTCGCGCAGGTCCTCGTGGCTGAGCGCGACGCTGTGCATCCGGACGCCGTCCACGTCCGGTAGTGCGGGGGCCGGCCCGGTGCCGCCGGCCCAGCCGACCCACGTCGCCGGTGTGTGCCGTAGCAGGGGGTGCAGCGCGCTGACCAGCCCTCCCGGGCTGCGCCGCCATTCGCAGGCCCCGTCGGGCGCCACGCTGTCGTCGATGGGGAGGCGGTTGGCCACCACCACGAGGGAACTCTGTCGCATCTCGGGCATTCCGATCAGCAGAGGGCTGACCGCCGCGAGCAAGGAAAAACCGGTCAGTCAGCGGGGGAAGTGACGTACAGCGGTATTCCTACTGACAGTAAGTTACACCACTGTTACGCCCGGGGCGGGGCGTCGTCGTCCCGGGATGCGGTCGGCGGTGGCCCGCCGGAGTCAGACGACCGCGCCGTTGTCCGGGTCGTCGTCGTCCTCGTCACCGGGGCGCAGCCGCCAGATCAGGGTGACGAAACCGGCCAGGATGCCGGTGAACCCGAACAGCGTGACCGCCGAGCGGTCCACCGGGAGCAGCGACGGGAAGAGGAAGAGCACGAACCCGACGACCACCGCGAGCACGCCGACCACCGCGTACTTGGAGAACCGGGGCAGCGGCGGTGGCGGGGGCGGGTGGTAACCCTCGTCCTCGTCCTCGTCGTCGGGCAGGTCGGCACCGAAGGTGTCCAGCCCGTCCAGCAGCGACGGCTCGTCCGGGCGGGTGCCACGCCCGATCGAGATCCCGGAGATGTCGGTGGCGGACGGCAGCCGGCGGACGTCGGTCGCGGTCGGGCCGGCCTCGTCGGTGCCGGAACGGGCCAGCGGACCGGCGGCGGGCTCGTCCCGCTCCTCCACGTCCTCCGCGGCTGGCCACGGGCGCTCGCCGACCGTGTCGGTGCTGTGGAAGCCGGCCACGATCCGGGTCCACTCGGCGTCGATGTCCGGCTCGTCGCGGGCCGGCGGCTGCTCGGGGGCGGTCTCGTCGGAGAGCTGGGTGAGGTAGTCGCGTGCGGTGGTCAGGTGCGAGCGGTCGACGTAGAGCCGGTCGACCGGGCGGGCCGGCACGGTGGTGGTGCGGGTGACCGGGTTGAGGTCGGCGGAGGGTTGCAGGTAGGCGGCGATCCCACCGGCGGCCAGCACGTCGAGCAGGTGCTCACCGACGCGCGGATCGACGTCGCCCACGACGGCGTACTCACTCGCGTCGAGCCCGTTGTCCCGCCGTCCCCGGCGGGCCCCACCCGCTGACACCCGGACATCCTCCCTCAACGCGCCTTCGGCGCGGCCGCCCCAGCCCCCTCGACGTCCGTCCGCACGCCGTGCTCTGAATCGTGACACGTCAGGGGCCGGTTCCGGGAGTGCGTTGTGTCGCGTCTTCCAAAGTCAGAGCCGGTGCCGCAGGTCGCGGCAGGGATCCTTTGTCCGTTCTTGCGCGACAAGTGCTATCTCGATGATCGTTGGCGCCTGGGTAACTCGACACGCCGATCGCTGCCCTGCTGAACTGCCAGCGATCGGGCCGTCTGCACGAACACTGGAGGGGCGCACGTGGCTGCCGCGACCTCTCGCCAGGTCTGACCGATCGCGCTCGCCACCCTGCTGACCGCGGCCAACGCGCTGTGGTGGTGAGGACCCGGCCCGGTCCGGTGCGTCAGCCCCGACCTTCGTCCGTTGTGGTCGGGGCGTGTGCTTCGTAGGCTCGACGGCGACGGCGGCGTTCCCGGGCTTGGCGCTGTCGCGGGCACATCACGGGAAAGGACGCCGGTGCTCTACTGGCTACTGAAGTACGTCATCCTCGGTCCGTTGCTCAAGCTGATCTTCCGCCCGCAGGTGGAGGGCCTGCACAACGTGCCGGCGACCGGTCCAGTGATCCTGGCCAGCAACCACCTCTCCTTTTCCGACTCGATCTTCACGCCGCTGATCACCGCCCGGAAGGTCACCTTCGTGGCCAAGGCCGAGTACTTCACCGGCAAGGGGATCAAGGGCTGGCTGACCAAGATGTTCTTCGTCGGCACCGGCACCATCCCGGTCGACCGTTCCGGCGGCCGGGCCGCCCGCGCCGCGCTGGACACCCAGTTGCAGGTGCTGCGGGCCGGGGGAGTGGCCGGCATCTACCCGGAGGGGACTCGCTCCCCGGACGGGCGGCTCTACCGGGGCAAGACCGGCGTGGCCCGGCTCGCGCTGGAGAGCGGCGCGGTGGTGGTGCCGGTGGTGATGCTCAACGCTGACGAGATCCAGCCGCCGGGCAAGCTCATCCCCAAGGTCGCCCGGGTGAAGATCCGCTTCGGTGCCCCGCTGGACTTCTCCCGCTACGCCGGTCTGTCCGGTGACCGGTTCGTCGAGCGCGCGGTCACCGACGAGATCATGTACGAGCTGATGGAGCTCTCCGGCCGGGAGTACGTCGACATCTACGCGCAGAAGCTCAAGCAGCCCGTCCCCGTGCCGGCTGCCGCCTGACCCGGCTTCAGCAGGCCACCGCGGGCCCGGTCGGGCTGATCGGTCGGCCGGCGAGCGCGAGCAGCCCGGGGGCGTCGTTGCGCAGCGCGAAGGTGCGTACCTCGGCGCGCGGCACCCGGGCGGCCGCCGGGTCGCCGGCCCGGGTCAGCTCCGCCGCCGCGAACGCCAGCGCCAGCACCCGGTCGCTGGCGTCCGGGATCCGGCCGTAGGTCTCGGCGGCGGCCAGGTGCAGCTCGGCCGAGCGCCGGTGATCGCCGTCGGCCGCGGCCAGGGCGGCCGTCACGGTCCGCAGCGCCGCCTCCGACCACGGGGTACGGTGGCCGACCCGGTCCAGCATCGCCCGGACCCGCACCGCGGCGGTCCGGCCGGCCAGGGCGGCGGCGTACGCGGCAGCGGCGATCCACTCCCCGCTGGCCAGCGCCGGCACCGCCGACCAGGACCGGTCCAACTCCTCGATCAGCTCCGCCGCCTCGTCGGCGCGGTCCTGCAGCGCCCGGCACAGCGCCGCCATGCCCAGCATCGTCCAGTGCAGGCGGTGGAACCCACTGCGCCGTGCGGTGTCCAGGGCGGCGGCCACGTCGTCCGGGTCCTCGTCGTCGCGCAGCACCAGCAGGCAGCAACGCAGCCCCCGTACCTGCATGTCCCAGCTGCCGGTCGGAGTGTCCACGAATGCTTCCGCCGCGGCGAGCAGCCGGCCGAAGTCGCCGTCGAACCAGGCGAGCATCGCCTCCGCCGAGTAGCTGGTGGTCAGGGTCTGGCCGCTGGCGGTGCGGGCCGGCGCGGCCGAGAGCAGGGCGTTGGAGCGCAGCCAGTCGCCCTCCTCCCTGATCGCCCAGGCGAGGTTCTGGGTGGCCCGGGGCAGCGCGAGCAGCTGGTTGGCGCGGCTGAACTCGACGATCGCGTGCAACTCGTCCAGGCCCACCCGGTCGCCGGACTGGTAGCGGGCGGTGGCCGCGGTGATCCGGGCGTTGGTGCGGGTCTCGGTCAGGCCCAGCCGCTCGGCGATCTCGGCCGCGGTGTCCGCCGCCGCCACGGCCGGGTCCCGCTCGTAGTTGAGCATGTGCAACCGGGCCAGCTCGGCGTACGCGTCGGCCTTCTGCGGGGTGTCCGGCAGCGGCTCGAACAGCTGCACCGCGCGGTCCAGACAGGCCAGCGCGTCGCTCCGGTCGGCGCGCAGCCAGGCGGCCTGGCCGAGCAGCGTCCACGCTCGGGCGGCGCACGCGTCGTCGCCGTGTGCCAGCAGCCGGTCGGCGAGCGCGTGCACCTGCTCCGGCCCACCGCCGGAGAGGAACCCGTTGCCGTCCCGGTAGAAAGAGATCTCGGTGCTCAGCAGCTCCAGCTGGAGCCGGCCCAGCGGGTCACTGTCGTCGGCCAGGCCCAGCGCCCGGCCCGCGTGGCTGGCCGCCGCGTCCAACCCGTGCAGCGCGTACGCCCGGCGGGCCGCCCGGTGCAGCGCCTGCCGCGCCGGCCCGGCGTACCGGCGGACCTGCATGCCGAGCGAGCGGGCGATCTCGTGGGCCGCCCAGCGGTGGTGGGCGAGCACCTCGGCCAGATCGGTGTCGCGGCTGTGCGACAGCGCGTCGAGCCAGTCCGCGGCCCGCTCGTGCCGGGCCACCCGCTCGGTGCGCGGCAGCCGCTGGTAGCAGACGTCGCGCACCAGCACGTGCCGGAACCGGAACTCCGCCTGCCCGGCCATCGTCGACGCCGCCTGCTCGTGCACGAAGTCGCGCTGCTCCAGCCGGCGCAGCGAGCGTTCGACCGACTCGACCGGCTGCCCCAGCGCGGCGGCCACCGCGCCAGGCCAGAACTGCACCCCGACCACCGAGGCGGCCAGCAGCACGGCGCGGTCCTTGGCGTCCAGCAGGTCCACCCGGTTGGCGATCACCGCGTGCACGCTCTCCGGCATGGTCAGTTCGAGCTGCTTGTCCAGCGACCAGCCCCGTCCGGACTGGCGCAGCGCGCCCTGCTCGATCAGCATCCGGACGTACTCGTGGGCGTAGAGCGGGTTGCCGCCGGCCACCTCGATGAGCGGGCTCAGCATGTCGGCGGAGAACGCCGCCTGGCCGAACATGTGCGCGTACAGCGCGGCGATGCCGGTGTCGCGCAGCGGCGGCAGGGTGATGGTCACCGAGCCGGTGATGGTGCCGGCCCAGCTCGGGTCCCGGTCGACCAGCTCCGGCCGGGCGGTGCAGAGCAGCAGCAGCGGCACCTCGCGGGCCGCCGCGCCGAGCAGCTCCACGAAGCGCAGCATCGCGTCGTCGGCCCAGTGCAGGTCCTCGAAGACCAGCACGGTGGGGCGGCGGGCGGCCAACGCCAGCAGGAAGCGCCGCCACGCCGACTCCGCCTCCTCGGCCGGCAACGGTGTGCCGGGCAGCCCGACCAGCGGTCGCAGCGCGTCCACCACCCGGCCCCGTTCGCCCGGGCCGATCAGCTCGCCGACCGCCGCGGTCAGCCGCTGCGCCGCGCTGCTGGCCGCGTCGGTGTCCAGGATGCCGGCCTCGGACTTCACGATGTCGGCCAGCGCGGCGAACGTGACGTTCTCCCCGAACGGCGGGCACCGCCCGGTCCGCCAGGTCAGCGGCTCGTCGACCAGCCGACCGGTGTGCCGGTAGAGCTCCCGCAGCAGCCGGCTCTTGCCGATGCCGGCCCGGCCGAAGATGGTCACCACCTGCGGCAGCCTGTCGCGCAGTGACCGGTGCAGGGCGTTGACCAGCATGCCCAGCTCGTGTTCCCGGTCGACCAGCGGCGTGGTGTCCGGCTCCCGGTCGGTGGGCTGGCGGCGCAGCGGGGACAGGGCGAGCCACACCTCGGTCGGCGACGACCGCCCGCGCAGCGTGACCGGGGGCTGCTCCTCGTAGCGGATCGCGTCCTTGGTCAGCGCGTGCGTGCTGCCGCAGACCAGCACCCCGCCCGGCGGCGCGACCGACTGCATCCGGGAGGCCGTGTTGACCACGTCTCCGGCCACGATCGCCTGCCCGCCGTCGCGGGCGGCGGCCACGTCGACCAGCGCCTCGCCGGTGGCCACCCCGACCCGGAACCGCAGCTCCGTGCTGCCGGTGGGGGCGAACCGGGTGAGCACCCGTTGCAGCTCCAGCCCAGCCCGTACGCAGCGCAACGCGTCGGTCTCGGTGGCGATCGGGGCGCCGAAGAGCGCCATCACCGCGTCGCCGATGTACTTCTCCACCACCCCGCCGTACTGGCCGACGACCCGGCGGGCGGCGGAGAAGAACCCGGTCTGCATGCCGCGGACCTGCTCCGGGTCGGCCCGTTCGACGTACGGGGTGAAGTCGATCAGGTCGACGAAGAGCACGCTCACCCGGCGGCGGTCCTCCTGCGGGGTGACCGCGGCCGGTCGGTCCGCGCCCGGCTTGGGCGACCCGCACGAGGTGCAGAAGGTGACGTCCGAGGCGAGCGGACGCAGACAGTGCGGGCAGACGGCGCCCAGTTCGGCACCGCAGCCACCGCAGAAGCGGTCGCCGTCGGCGGCCGTGCGTCCACAGCGCCCACACTGCGCGGCGATGACATCCTCCACTGACGAACAGGCGGACGCGCACCGCGTCCCGTCAGTGGAAGTATCACCGCCGACGCGGCTGTCGGGTACCGGCCTGTTGGCTTGTGGACAGTCCACCCGGGCATTCACGGACTAGATTCAGGCAGCCACATGTCGTTCAGCGAGCACAGGGGGACAGGTCAATGGTGTACGTCAAGTTGGAGAGCGACTGGACCGACGGCAACGGGGTCAGCCACTCCGCGGGTGAGTCGGTGGACGTCGACGCCGCCACCCTCGCCACCCTGCAGGCCGAGGGCATCGTCATCGAGCAGTCCCACGGGGCGGGCGGCGACGGCAAGGGCCCGGACAAGTGGGCCGGTCCCGGCAGCTCCGGGGTCTGACTCAGCGCTGGTGAAGCGACGACGCGGCCGGGTCACCCACGGGTGACCCGGCCGCATCGTGTCCGTTTCGGTGCGTCGCCCGTCGGGCGGGATCAGCGATCGTTCATGCCGGCGCGTCGACGCAGCGCGGCCACGTCGGTCACCACGATCCGGCGCCCCTCGGTGCGCAGCCAACCACGACTGGCGAACGACCCGATCGCCTGGTTGACGCTCTGCCGGGAGCCGCCGGCCATCTCGGCCAGCTGGCTCTGGTTGAGCTCGATGGTGATCATCGGCGCCTGGCTCTCGCCGGCCAGCCGGACCAGCGTCTTGGCCACCCGACCGGGCAGGTCGAGGAAGACGTGGTCGGCGTTCTGCTCGGTGAGCCGGCGGATCAGCCCGCCCAGCGAGCGCATCACCGCGTCCAGGATGCGCGGGTTGGAGTGCACCAGCTCCATGAACGCCCCCCGGGACAGCGCGAGCGCCGCGCAGTCCTCAATGGCCTCGGCCGAGGCCGACCGGGTGGAGGCGTCGAGCAGGGAGACCTCGCCGAGCACGTCCGGTGGACGGATCACCGACAGCACGGCCCGCTCGCCGGTGGGTGCGGTGCGGAAGACGGCCACCGCGCCCCGGCGGAGCACGATCAACGACTCGCCCGGGTCGTTCTCCACGAAGAGCAACTGACCCTTGCGGTAGGTGCGCGGGACGGCGGCGGCGATGACCCGCTGCCGCACCTCGGGCTCCAGCCCGGCGAACATCTCGACACCCGTGAGCGCGTCACCCGGCTCCGGCAGGCGAACCTCCACGGGCCAACCCCTCCCCGGTAAAGGACCACAACTCGCTCACCGGGCGAACCTGATGGCCCCGACAAGGTGAACTGACACCGGTTCGGCGTCCGGTAGCGGTACACATCAGATCATGACGGTCCGGTCGCTTGCTGTACACCCCTCGAAGCACTTCCGTGACCGTCCCGAGCTGCGGCGTACCGCTTTCTGGGGTGCAGATCCAGGCCGGCGGCACGGGTCTTCGCCGGCGCGGCCCGCGGCCGTCCGCCGGCCCCGCCGGTCAGCGCCGCGTGGCGGTGGGCGAGGATGGCCGGAATGGTCTACCGCTACTTCTACGACTGCGAGTTCATCGAGGACGGCCAGACCGTCGACCTCGTCTCGATCGGTGTCGTCGACGAGTACGGCCGCGAGTTCTACGCGGTCTCCACCGAGTTCGACGACTCCCGCGCCGTGCCCTGGGTCCGGCGCAACGTGCTGGACAAGCTGCCGTCGCCGGCCGACCGGGCCTGGCGCTCGCGGGAGCGCATCCGCGACGACCTGTACGACTTCCTGGTCGAACCGGTCCGGGACCGGCCGGGGGAGCAGCTGGAGCTGTGGGCCTGGTTCGCCGCGTACGACCACGTGGTGCTCGCCCAGCTCTGGGGTGCGATGCCGGCGTTGCCCCGGGAGATCCCCCGGTTCACCAAGGAGTTGCGGCAGCTCTGGGACGACCGTGGCCGGCCAACCCTGCCGGACGCGGATGCGGCCCGGCACGACGCCCTGGTCGACGCCCGGCACAACCTGGCCCGCTGGCGGGCGATGACGGCCCGCTGAGCGGCGACCGGTGACGGCCGCACCGGCGGAGGTTTGACCGGTTCTGTCCAGGGCGCCGGTTCGACGAGTCGAGTCGAGGGAGAGTGCCATGAGCAACGAGTCGACCAGCGCCGCCGAGGCCCGGGCCCGAGTCACCGAGCTGGCCCGGGCCGCGCGGGTCTGCATGTTCACCACGATCGCCCTGGACGGGCGGCAGGTGAGCCGGCCGATGGGCCTGCAGGAGGCCGAGTTCGACGGCGACCTGTGGTTCTTCGCCTCCGCGGACTCGGCCAAGGTCCGCCAGATCCGGGTGAACCCGGAGGTCAACGTCGCCTTCTCCGACCAGAGGCACAACGCCTGGGTGTCGATCTCCGGCACCGCCAACGAGGGGTTCGACCGGTCCCGCGCGGACCGGCTCTGGAGCCCGGTGCTCAAGGCCTGGTTTCCGGACGGGCTGGACACCCCCGGCCTGACGATGATCAAGGTGCACGCCAGCTCCGCCGAGTACTGGAACTCGCCCAGCAGCACCGTGGTCAACCTGCTCGGCTTCGCCAGGGCCGCCGTCACGGGCCGGCCGCCGGAGGCCGGCGAGAACTACGAGGTGACGTTCTGACCCGCGAGAGGCGGCCGGTCGACCCGGGGCGCGCTGTCACCGCACAGGCAGGCCGACTACAGTGCGCAGTGACGGCCCGCCCCGGGCCGGCAACGGCGCCGATGGTCTGACCTGACACATATCCTGGGGCATATCGGGCTTTACCTGATGCTCCAGGAGGATGAGCGGATCATGCGTATCGGCGTGCTCACCGGCGGCGGCGACTGCCCAGGTCTCAACGCGGTCATCCGGGCGGTCGTCCGCAAGGGCGTCGCCACTTACGGTCACGAGTTCGTAGGCTTCCGGGACGGCTGGAAGGGCCCGCTGGAGGGTCTGTCCCGGCCGCTCGACATCGCCGACGTCCGCGGCATCCTGCCCCGCGGCGGCACCATCCTCGGCTCGTCCCGGACCAACCCGTTCAAGATCGAGAACGGCGTCGAGCGGATCAAGGACAACCTCGCGGAGCAGGGCGTGGACGCCCTGATCGCGATCGGCGGCGAGGACACCCTCGGCGTGGCCACCAAGCTCTACGAGCTGGGCGTGCACGTGGTCGGCGTACCGAAGACGATCGACAACGACCTGGGCGCCACCGACTACACCTTCGGCTTCGACACCGCGGTCAACATCGCGATGGAGGCCATCGACCGGCTGCACACCACCGCGGAGAGCCACCACCGCACTCTGGTCGTCGAGGTGATGGGCCGGCACGCCGGCTGGATCGCCCTGCACGCCGGCCTGGCCGGTGGCGCCAACGTGATCCTCCTGCCGGAGCGGCAGTTCGACGTCGAGCAGGTGGCCGGCTACGTCGAGAAGCGCTTCCAGCACCAGTACGCCCCGATCGTGGTGGTCGCCGAGGGCGCCCAGCCGCTGGACGGCCAGATGGTGCTGGCCAACCAGGAGCTGGACTCGTTCGGTCACGTCCGCCTCGGCGGCATCGGCCAGTGGCTGGCCGAGCAGTTGGAGGCCAAGACCGGCAAGGAGGCCCGCACCGTGGTGCTGGGTCACATCCAGCGCGGTGGCACCCCGACCGCCTTCGACCGGGTGCTCGCCACCCGGCTTGGCCTGCAGGCCATCGACGCGGTGCACGAGGGTGACTGGGGCAAGATGGTCGCGATGCAGAGCACCGACATCGTCCGGGTGCCGCTGGCCGAGGCCACCCGCGAGCTGAAGACCGTGCCGCTGGAGCGGTACGCCGAGGCTGAGGTCTTCTTCGGCAGCTGATCGACGTCGGCGGCGCGGCGGGCCTGCGGGCCCGCCGCGCCGCGACCCGACACGAGGGGGTACGACCGAGATGTCCGCCGGTGTGCACACGGTCGCGGTGATCGGCGCAGGCAAGATCGGTGAGCTGATGCTCTCCGGGCTGCTGCGCTCGGGATGGCCGGTCGACCGGCTGTTGGCCACCGCCCGCCGACCGGCACGCGCCGAGGAGCTGACCGCCCGCTACGGCGTCCGAGTGGTCGACAACCTGGCCGCGGTGGACGAGGCGGCGGTGCTCGCGGTCTCGGTCAAGCCGCAGGACGCCGCCGCGCTGCTGGACGAGATCGGCCCCAAGGTGCCCGCCGACAAGCTGGTCATCTCGCTCTGCGCCGGGCTGCCCACCAGCTTCTTCAATCGCCGGCTGCCCGAGGGCACCCCGGTGGTCCGGGTGATGACCAACACGCCGGCACTGGTCGACGAGGCGATGACGGCGATCTCGGCGGGCGCGTACGCCACCGGGACGCACCTGGCCCTCGCGGAGGAGATGTTCAAGCCCCTCGGCCAGACGATCCGGGTGCCCGAGTCGCAGCAGGACGCGGTCACCGCGCTCTCCGGCTCCGGTCCGGCCTACTTCTACCTGCTGGTCGAGGCCATGATCGACGCCGGGATCCTGCTCGGGCTGCCCCGGCAGGTGGCGCACGAGCTGATCGTGCAGACCGCGATCGGCTCCGCGGTGATGCTGCGCGACTCCGGCGAGCACCCGGTCAAGCTGCGCGAGGCGGTCACCTCGCCGGCCGGCACCACCATCTCCGCCATCCGCGAGCTGGAGAAGCACGGCGTCCGGGCGGCCATGCTGGCGGCGCTGGAGGCTGCCCGGGACCGCGCCCGCGAGCTGGCCGCCCAGGCCGACTGAGACTGTCGCCCGTCGCGGGGCCCTGCACGCCCCGGTGGGTGCCGCATACTGGCCCGGTGTTCACACTCGCCCAGGCCCGGCACCTGGTGGCCACCCTGCAGCCGCGTGTCGACGAGTTGATCCGGCTGCGGGCCGACCTGGCCGAGCTGCGCGCCGACCTCACCGACCACGGCGTCAGCGCGCTCGGCGGGTTGGCCGAGGTGAAAGGGCTGGAGGCCCGGTTGCACGGCGTCGTCGACGAGCTGCACCAGCACGACATCCAGGTCAAGGGCATCGCACCGGTGCTGCTCGACTTCCCCGGCGAGCGGGCCGGCCGCGCCGTGCTCTGGTGCTGGCTGGAGGGGGACTCCGACGTGCGCTGGTACCACCGGGCCGAGTGCGGCTTCGCCGGCCGCCGCCCGGTCTGAGTGCGCTCTGGCCAGGGCCGGCGACCGAGTGCTCAACCCGCGGCGGAGCCCGGCAGCACCGGGCCGGCGGCGTCGGTCACCGCGAACACCACCACGTTGTCCCGGTAGTGCCCGCGCCGCCGGTCGAAGTCGCCGCCGCAGGTGACCAGGCGTAGCTCCGCGCCGGGCGTCGGGCCGTAGACCACGGCGGTGGGGAACTGGTCCTTGCGCGTGCGCAGCGACCCGGTCACCCGGAACGACAGTCGCTGCCCGCCACGCCACACCTCCACCCGGTCGCCCGGACGCAGCTCGCCGAGCCGGGCGAACACCGCCGGGCCGCGCCGCGAGTCCAGGTGGCCGGCGAGCACGGCCGGGCCGGTGTCGCCGGGGGCCGGGCCGCCGCCGTACCAGCCGGCGGTCTCGAAGTCGGTCGGCGGGATCAGCGCGCCGGTGTGGTCCAGGCCCAGCACGGTGAGCGCCGAGTCGACGCCGATCCGCGGCACGCGTACCCGAGTAGGTGGGCCCTGCGGCGCGGGCACGGCGGCGGGCGACGGGCAGTCGTCGGCGCAGCCCGGCTGCCAGCTCGCCGACGGCGGTGGCAGCGCCGGGGCGGTCGTGGCGAGCCCGACCCCGGTGCCGGTGGCCAGGCAGACCGCCGCGCCGGCCGCGACCAGCGCGGCCAGCGGCACCCGGCGGTCGCGGTGCCGTCGGATCGCGAGGTCGGGCCCGGTGCTCACCAGGTCGTGCGCCGCCGCCGGCGCCACAGCAGCAGGCTCACCGCGACGGCCGCCGCGGCCAGCCCGCCGGCCACCAGGGGGTACGCGCCACGCCCGGTCCCGGCGGTGCCGCCGGCGCCGGTGTCCACGCCACCGGCCGGTACGACGGTGCCGCCCTCAGCGTCGCGGCGCAGCTCGGCGGTGAGCCCGCCCTGCTTCGCGTCGAGCACCAGCAGCGAGTAGACCGCGCCTCGGGTCAGCTGCACCTCGGTGTCGGTGCTCGGCCCACCGGCGCCGGTCAGCTTCAGCCGCCAGCTACCCGGCTCGACCTGCTGGTAGGCGGTGGTGGTGGCGAACTGGACGCCGCTGGCGATCATCGGACCGTCGGCAGCGGCCACATCGAGCACCGGAGTCCGCACCGACGCCTGCACGACGCGCACCTTGGCCCGGCCCTGGGCGGGCGCGCTGAGGTCGTCGTTGAGCACCCGCAGCCCGAGGTCGGCGTGCCGACCGACGCCGGCCACCGTGAACGCGTCGCCACTGGTCACTGCGACCTCGGTGGTGAGCACCGGGGGATCGCTGGCGGGGGCGCCGGCCTCGCGCATCGCCACCGCGTACCGGCCGGGCGGCAGCTCCAGGTAGTCGGAGACCACGCCATAGCCGACCCCGGGGAAGACCTGCGGCTTCGCGGCGGCGGGGGCGGCCAGGTAGACGTCCACCGCCGGGGTGTCGGGGGAGAGATGGGCGAGCCGGACGTATCCGACGGTGTCCGCGCCGGTCGCGGCGCTGACCGACATCGGGGTGCCGGCGGCGGCGAGGGTGGTGCCGAGCAGGAGCGCGCCAGCGCCAGCCAGCAGCCGGCGGGGCACGGTACGGAGCGTGTGCATGTCGCCTCCGGGGCACGTTCGGTGAGCGGGCGGCAACCCACGGACAGAGTCCCGTGTACGGGACCATCACGCAAGTTGTCCCGGGGATGTCGCCGGATTTTTGTCACCCGTGCCGAGTGCGTGACGGGCCGGTCAGTCCTTGACGGCCAGGAAAGCGAGCAGATCCGGGACGCCACCCGGGCCCGCCTCGGCGATCCGGACCAGCCGTAGGCCGGCGGCCATGGTTGCGTTGAGCAGGTCGGCGAGTGGCACGTGCCAGGCGCCCACCCGCACCCGGACACCGCTGGTGTTCCAACTGGCGAAGCTGCGTGACCGGTCGGCGTACCGCTCGTCCACGACGACGCTCGGCCGCTGGCTCCAGTCCGCGAACGCCCCCACGAAGCAGGGGTGCACGCCCACGTGCACGAACCGCCCGCCAGGGCGTAGCACCCGGGCGACCTCGCGCAGCACGGCCGGGTAGTCGGGTACGTCCGTGCTGGACAGCACGCACATCGCCGCGGGCAGCGACGCGTCGGCGATCGGCAGCGCGACAGCGTCGGCCCGGGTCACCGGCAGCCGCCCGGAGGCGTGCCGCAACTGCCCGCCGGACAGGTCCACGCCCACCGGTGTCCAACCCAGACTCGCCGGCACGGCGGCGTGCGCGCCGGTGCCGCAGCAGATGTCCAGGCAGGAGCCTTCGCCCGCGCCCAGCAGGTCCGCCACCGTCGTGTGCACCCGCCGGAGATATCCACCCCCGGCCGAGATGAAGTCCTCGTACCAGTCCGCGTGGGCGTCGTACGCGGGTGTGCTCGTCGCTCCCATCAGCCGATGCTAGGGATCGGGACGCGCCGCGCGGCATCCGTTCTCCCGAGGGCAGACGCGGCGCTGGCGGGCCTCCGCCGGTCGTCGCGGTCCCTTATTCTCGGTCGATGCGGGATCGCCGGGTGGCGCTGGCGTGGGCGGCCTTCGTGGTCGTCGCGCTGGTGTCCTGCGTGCTCGTGCTGCGGCGCGAGGACCGCCTCTCCGACCTGCACATCTACTACGGGGCGCTGTCCGACCTGCACTCCGGCCGGCCGCTGTACGGGTACGTGGCGGAGAACGGCGGCCCGTTCACCTATCCGCCGTTCGCCGCGCTCGTGCTGGGGCCGATCACCGCCGTCAGCGAGGGCGTACTGCAGGGGATCTGGCTGGTCGCGACGTGCGCGGCGGTCGTCGCCATCGCCGGGACGGTCGGCGTCGCGCTGACCGCCCGACGGTCCCGGCGCCCGCTCGTCGTGGCGGTGGCGGCCACGGTGCTGATGCTCTCCGCGCCGGTGCAGAGCAACCTGCGCTTCGGCCAGGTCAGCATCTTCATCGTGCTGATGGCACTGCTCGACGGGATGGGCGTCGTCCCACCCCGACTGCGCGGGGTGCTGGTCGGCATGGCCGCGGCGATCAAGCTGACCCCGCTGCTGTTCGTGGTGTACTTCCTCGCCACCGGCCGCTACCGCGACGCCGGCCGTGCGGCGGCGACGTTCGTGGCCTGCGCCGGGCTCGCCGCGATCGTGCTACCCCGGGAGAGTTGGACCTACTGGACCGAGTCCGTGCGGCAGACCTCCCGGATCGGCAACCTGGCGTCGCTGGGCAACCAGTCCCTGCACGGAATGCTGCTGCGCGTCGGTGTCGACGAGGCGTCCCTGCCCCTGCTCTGGGCCGGCCTGGTGGCGCTCATCTGCGCGGCGGCGCTGCTGCGGGCCCGGCAGTTGACGGCGCAGGGCCGCTCCGCACACGGCGCGGTACTCGTCGGCTGCGCCACCGTGGCCGCGTCCCCGGTGTCCTGGACCCACCACCAGGTGTGGCCGGTGCTCGCCGCGATGCTGTTGATCGGCGCGTCCGGCGTCACCCAGCGGGCCGCTGGCGCCGCGTTGCTCGGCACGATGGTCGTCTCGTTGGGTGCGGCCCTCAGCCCGGTGTCGACGCGGCCGGGCGTGCAGTTCCTGTTCGAGAACGCCCGCGCCGTCGGGGTGTGCCTGCTGTGCCTGGCCGGCTTCGGGGGCGTCGCGGTCGCCGCCGCCCGGACGAACCGGCGGCCGGCCACCGGGCGAGCCTGGTGGCGGGTGGGCATCGCGGCCACGGTGGCGGTCGCGTTCTTCGCCGTCCAACCCCTGCCCGCCGGAGCGGACCCGACCTTCAAGGCGTACAACCTCGACGACGTGGTCAACCCGCGGTACTTCTTCGTCTGCCGGGGCCCGGCCGAGTGCGCCGCCTACCGCACCGACGCGCCGGTCACCTTCGGCACCCGCGCCGATAAGACCAAGGTACGGGTCAATGGCGTGGTCTCCCCGCAGGTGGCCCGATTGGAGTACTACTCCGCGCCAGGCGGGGCGCCCCGGGCCATCCCCCTGCTCGACGCGTATCCGGGGACCCGGACGTTCTCGTTCCGGTCGGCGAGCATGGCGCAGGGACGGCTCATCGCGTACGCCTCGGACGGCCAGCCGATCGCCAACTACGACGACGAACTCGCCGCCGCCCTCCGCACGACCACCCGATAGGGGAGGCTGCGCCAGGCGGGGCGGGCCGCCGAGCACGGCGGCGCGCCCGGCGGTGGCGGTCAGCGGGTGGCGGCGGCCAGGGCGGTGCGCAGCTTCTCGGCGTCGCTCTGGGCCGGGTGCTCCCAGTCGGTCGGGTCGGCGGAGTAGATGGTCCCGTAGGCCGGGGTGTCCGGCTGGTAGCGCCACCCCTCGGCCAGCGACCCGGCATCCACCGCGTCGTAGCCGATCCGGTCCAGGAAGGCGGTCACCTCGGCCTTCGCGGCGGCGTCGTCGCCGGCGATCGCGAGGGCGCTGCGGTCGGCCGCGCCGGCGGGCCGGGGCAGCGCGGCCAGGTGCTTGAAGAAGATGTTGTTGAAGACCTTCACCACCCGGGACTCCGGCAGGTGCTGCTGGAGCAGTTCGCTGCTGGTGATCTCGCCGGAGTCCAGCTCCGGGAAGTTCCCGTCGCGCTGCGGGTAGTAGTTGTTGGTGTCGATGACGACCTTGCCGGCCAGCGGCTCCACCGGCACCGCCCGGTACGCCTTCAGCGGAACGCTGACCACCACCAGATCGCCCACCTGCGCCGCGTCCTGTGCCGTGCCGGCGCTGGCATGCTTGCCCAACTCCTCGACCAGGTCGGTGAGCGTCTCCGGCCCGCGCGAGTTGCTCAGCACCACGTCGTACCCGGCGGCCACCGCCAGCCGGGCCACGTTGCCACCGATGTGGCCACTGCCGATCAGTCCCACAGTTGTCATGCTCGTTCCCAACTCCGTCCACCCGCGACACATTCCCGACTGGTGCGGTGGGTTATTCCGGTTGCCGGCGTGCCGACCGGTGCGCAGAATCCCGTCCGTGCAGTGTCTGACCGAGGATCTCGCGACCTTCACCGCCGCAGCCGACGCCTGGCTGCGCCGCGAGCCTGTCCTGCACAACGTACTGCTCACGCTGGTCGCGGACCGGCTCTCCGGGGACGTGCCACTCTCCGGTGACGAGCAGTTCGTCCGAGTGGTCGACGGCGGCGCGACGGTGGGCGCGGCGGTGCACACCCCGCCGCGCGGGCCGCTGCTCGGCGCGGTGTCGGTGGCCGCCGCGCGAGCGCTGGCCGACCACTTCGTCCGGGCGGCGCCGTCGCTGGCCGAGGTGCACGGCCCGGTTCCGGCCGTCGGGGAGTTCGCCGAGCGGTACGCCGAGTGCGCCCACCTGGTGGCCGTACCCGGCACGGCGCAGCGGATCTTCGAGCTGGACGCGGTCCGGTCGCCGGTCGGCGTACCCGGGCGGGCTCGACCCGCCACCACCGCGGACCGGGACCTGCTGATCACCTGGGCCGCCGCGTTCCTCGCCGAGACGGCGCCCGGCGGGCCGCCGGTGGACCCCGCCCGGCAGATCGACGCCCGGCTGCCGCACGGCGACCTGCTCTGGCTGTGGGAACAGGCCGGTACGCCGGTCGCGACGGCCTGGCTGAGCCGGCCGGTGGCGGGGGTGGTCCGGGTCAGCGGCGTGTACACCCCGCCAAAGTGGCGGGGGCACGGCTTCGCCAGCGCCTGTGTCGCGCACGTCAGCCGGTACGCGCTGAATACCGGCGCCGCCGCCTGCACGCTCTACACCGACCGCGCCAACCCCACCAGCAACCGGATCTACCAGCTGCTCGGCTACCGCCCGAAGGTCGACGTGCCCCAGTGGCGCTTCGTCGCGCGCTAACGCCCCTCCCACGGTCGATCATGGAGTTGTGGCGGGGGACGAATCCGGCGAACCATGACGCGTCGGGCACCACAAGTCCATGATCGGCCCGTGGGTCGGGTTGTGGCCCGGGGTGGGGGTTAGGGGGTGGGGGGAAGCAGCTTCTCGATGGCGGCGTGTAGCTCGTCGGCACCGGGCTCGACGGTGGGGGCGAACCGAGCGGCGGCCGTGCCGTCCGGGGCCACCAGGAACTTCTCGAAGTTCCACCGGACGTCCCCGGTGTGCCCATCGGCGTCCGGGGTGTCCACCAGCGCGGCGTAGAGCGGGTGCCGGTTGGGGCCGTTGACGTCGACCTTCTCGGTCAGCGGGAACGTGACCCCGTAGTTGACCTGGCAGAAGTCGCTGATCTCGGCAGCGCTGCCCGGCTCCTGTCCGGCGAACTGGTTGCAGGGCACGCCGAGCACCACCAGGCCGCGGTCGGCGTAGGAGTCCGCGAGGGCCTGCAGGCCGGCGTACTGGGGGGTCAGGCCGCAGCGGGAGGCGACGTTGACGACCAGCAGCGCCTTGCCGCGGTAGCGGGCCAGGTCGGCGGGGCCGCCGCTGAGAGCGTCGATCGGGATGTCGAAGACGGTCATGGTTCGAGGCTACTTGCCGGCCGGCGGGGCGCCGGTGACGGGTGGAGCAGGTGCACTCCACGCGCCAGGAGAAATCGATACATGCACATCTTGACGAAGTGATGACGCGCTGAGTACCGTCTCACCATCTCTTTTGGAAAGTTTCCTAACAGTTCGGGAGACGCCTCATGAAAAGATCGCTCCGCCGGGCCCTCTGGGCCGGTGCCGTGGTCGCCTTGACCCTCACCGCGGTGCCGATGACCACCGCGTTCGGCGCCGGCACCGTCACCGCCACGTTCGCCAAGGCACAGGACTGGGGGACCGGTCACGAGACGAGGGTGACTGTCACCAACGGGTCGAGCGCCACGGTCAGCACCTGGCGCATCGAGTTCGACCTACCGTCGGGCACCACCATCAGCAGCGCCTGGGACGCCGACGTGACCAGCAGCGGCAACCACTACGTCGCGGTCAAGAAGAGCTGGGCGGGCGGTCTCGCCCCGGGCGCCTCATTCAGCTGGGGCTACAACGGCACCGGCGCCTACAAGGCGCCGTTGAACTGCACCGTCAACGGCGCCGCGTGCGGCGGAGGCACCGCCCCGCCGACCACCCCGCCGCCGACCACGCCCCCGCCGACCACCCCGCCGCCGACGACGCCCCCACCGACCACGCCGCCGCCGACCACGCCCCCGCCGAACCCGGGTGGCAAGAAGGTCGTCGGCTACTTCGCCGAGTGGGGCGTCTACGCCCGCAACTACCACGTCAAGAACATCCAGACCAGCGGCTCGGCCGCCAAGCTGACCCACATCCTGTACGCCTTCGGCAACACCACCGGCGGCCGCTGCTCCATCGGCGACAGCTACGCCGACTACGAGAAGGCGTACACCGCGGCGGACAGTGTCGACGGCGTCGCCGACACCTGGGACCAGCCGCTGCGCGGCAGCTTCAACCAGCTGCGCAAGCTCAAGCAGTTGAACCCGCACCTGAAGGTGATCTGGTCCTTCGGCGGCTGGACCTGGTCCGGCGGCTTCACGCAGGCCGCGCAGAACCCGGCCGCCTTCGCCGAGAGCTGCTACAACCTGGTCGAGGACCCGCGCTGGGCGGACGTGTTCGACGGCATCGACGTCGACTGGGAGTACCCGAACGCCTGCGGCCTGACCTGTGACAGCAGCGGTCCGAACGCGTTCAAGAACGTGGTCGGCGCGCTGCGGACCAAGTTCGGGTCCAACGCCCTGGTCACCGCCGCGATCACCGCGGACGGCAGCAACGGCGGCAAGATCGACGCCACCGACTACGCCGGGGCCATGGGCAGCCTCAACTGGCTGATGCCGATGACGTACGACTACTTCGGCGCGTTCAACGCCCAGGGCCCGACCGCCCCGCACTCGCCGCTCACCTCGTACACCGGCATCCCGCAGCAGGGGTTCAACTCCGACGCGGCGATCCAGAAGCTCAAGAGCAAGGGCGTACCGGCCAACAAGCTGCTGCTCGGCGTCGGCTTCTATGGTCGGGGCTGGACCGGCGTCACCCAGGCCGCCCCGGGCGGCAGCGCCACCGGTGCGGCACCGGGCACCTACGAGGCGGGCATCGAGGACTACAAGGTCCTCAAGAACACCTGCCCGGCCACCGGCACGGTTGCCGGCACCGCGTACGCCAAGTGCGGCAACAACTGGTGGAGCTACGACACCCCGTCGACCATCAACGGCAAGATGACGTACGCGAACAACCAGGGCCTCGGTGGCGCGTTCTTCTGGGAGCTCTCCGGTGACACCGGCAACGGCGAGCTCATCGGCGCCATCAAGGGCGGTCTCGGCTGAGCCGAGGGCCGACGCACCACCCACACGGCGGGGAGGGGCCGCACCGTCCCTCCCCGCCCGTGACGGACCGGCCCGGTCGACGCACAGCGTCGGCCGGGCCGCTGGCGTTGGGCGGGCCGGCCCCGATGTGGCAGACTCGCGGCTCGGCAGTCTCGATGTCCCCGTCGACGGAGGTGATCATGCGCTCGACCCACCGCAGGCTGGCCGCGACCGCCGCTGGGCTGGTGCTGCTGCCGGTCGCCCTGGTCGGCTGTGGGATCGGCGGCGGCGGCGATGAGCCGGCCGCCAAGCCTGAGCGTGCCCCCGCCGAGGAGGCCGCAACCCGGTCCCGTGAGCGGGTGCAGGCGTACCTCGACGCGATGACCGCCAAGGATGTCGCGGCCGGCCGCAGCCAGCTCTGCGCGCTGCTGCACGAGGGCTTCGACCTGGGTGCCACCGGCCCCAACGGCGACTTCGCGGACCATTTCGAGGTGCCCGAGGCGGCCATCACCGATGTCCGGTCCGGTCCGCGCGGCCAGGAGGTCAGCGTCTCGGTCTCGGTCACCGCCGGCACGCGCAAGGTCACCCGACCGCTGGTGTTCACCGTCACCCGCGACGGCGGCGACTGGTGCATCGCGGGGGAGGCGCCGGGTGGCGTCCCGGCCGCCGCGACGCCGACCGGCGTCGCCCCCTCGCCCGCGTCCTGACCTGCGCCCGCTGGGATTGATCTCCCAACAGCCGGAACCGTCCCCCTCGCCGCCCGGGCACCCCGACGGCCGCCGTAGGCTTTCTGTCATGCGCCATGAGTGGCATCAGCTGAGCCATCCCGGGGTGGGCAGCCCGGGCCTGCAGACCAGCCGACCGACCGTCGACTCCGCCGAGGACGCGGCCCTCGGCCTGGACCGATGGCGGGAGTTGCCCCGCGAGCAGACCCCGCCGTGGTCCGACCCGGCCACGGTCGCCGAGGTCTGCAAGGTGCTCGACACCGTTCCGTCGGTCGTCGCGCCCTACGAGGTGGATCAGCTCCGGCAGAAGCTGGCCCTGGTCTGCGAGGGCAAGGCTTTCCTGCTCCAGGGCGGCGACTGCGCCGAGACCTTCGCCGACAACACCGAGAGTCACCTGCTGGCCAACGCCCGGACCCTGCTCCAGATGGCGATCGTGCTCACCTACGGCGCGTCGCTGCCGGTGGTCAAGGTGGCCCGGGTCGCTGGGCAGTACACCAAGCCCCGCTCGCTGCCCACCGACGCGCGCGGCCTGCCCGCGTACCGCGGCGACATGATCAATTCGCTGGAGGCCGACCCGGCCGCCCGTGTCGCCGACCCGCAGCGCATGATCCGGGCGTACGCCAACTCGGCGGCGGCGATGAACATGCTCCGGGCGTACCTCGCCGGTGGGCTCGCCGACCTGCACGCCGTGCACGACTGGAACAAGGGCTTCGTGAAGAACTCCCCGGCCGGGGAGCGCTACGAGGCGATCGCCCGGGAGATCGACCGGGCGCTGGCCTTCATCCAGGCCTGCGGGATGACCGACGACGAGGCGCTGCGCACCGTCACCCTCTACTGCTCCCACGAGGCTCTGGCCCTGGAGTACGACCGGGCGCTCACCCGGGTCTCCGACCGCCGGGCGTACGGGCTCTCCGGGCACTTCCTCTGGATCGGCGAGCGGACGCGGCAGATCACCGGTGCGCACATCGACTTCATCTCCCGGATCGCCAACCCGATCGGCGTCAAGCTCGGCCCGACCACCTCACCCGACGAGGCGATCGAGCTGTGCGAGAAGCTCAACCCGGACAATGTCCCCGGCCGGCTCACTCTGATCAGCCGGATGGGCAACCACCGGGTGCGAGACGCCCTGCCGCCGATCGTGGCCAAGGTCACCGCCGCCGGCGCCAAGGTGGTCTGGCAGTGCGACCCGATGCACGGCAACACGCACGAGTCGTCCAACGGCTACAAGACCCGGCACTTCGACCGCATCGTTGACGAGGTGCTCGGCTACTTCGAGGTGCACCGGGGGCTGGACAGCCACCCCGGTGGCCTGCACGTCGAGTTGACCGGCGAGGACGTCACCGAGTGTCTCGGCGGCGCCCAGGGCATCGAGGACCTCGACCTGCCCGACCGGTACGAAACCGCCTGCGACCCGCGACTGAACACCCAGCAGTCGTTGGAGCTGGCCTTCCTGGTAGCGGAGATGCTCCGTGGCTGACGCGAGGAGTGAGCTTGCGAGCCCCGCAGTCGGCAGCCGAAAGAGGATGACTGTGGCTGACATGTTCGTGGATTTGCGCTCCGACACGGTGACCCGGCCGACCGCCGGTATGCGGGAGGCGATGGCCACCGCCGAGGTCGGTGACGACGTCTACGGCGAGGACCCGACCGTCAACGCGCTGGAGGCCGAGGTCGCCGCGCTGTTCGGGCACGAGGCGGCGCTGTTCGCCCCGAGCGGGTCGATGGCCAATCAGATCGCCCTGCAACTGCTGGTCTCGCCCGGCGACGAGCTGCTCTGCGACGCCGACGCGCACGTGGTCACGTACGAGATCGGTGCCGCGGCCGCGTACGGCGGGATCTCCTCGCGGACTTGGCCTGCGGTCGGCGCGGACATCGACCCGGAGACGGTCGCCGGGATGATCCGGCCGGACGGCTACTTCGCCGTCCCCACCCGCGCGATCGCCGTCGAGCAGACCCACAACCGGGGCGGCGGCGGGGTGATCCCGCTGTCCACCCTCCGGGCGCTGCGTCGGGTCGCCGACGACGCGGGGGTGGCGCTGCACTGCGACGGCGCCCGGATCTGGCACGCGCACGTCGCCGACGGGGTGCCTCTGATCGAGTACGGCCGGCTCTTCGACACGATGTCGGTCTGCCTCTCCAAGGGCCTCGGTGCGCCGGTCGGCTCGCTGGTGGTGGGCAGCGCGGAGAAGATCGAACGCGCCCGGCTGATCCGCAAGCGGATGGGTGGCGGCATGCGTCAGGCCGGCATCCTCGCCGCCGCCGGCCGGTACGCGCTCGCGCACCACGTCGACCGGCTGGCCGAGGACCACGCCAGGGCGGCCCGGCTCGCCGAGGCGGTCGCGCCGTTCGGCGTGCTCGCCACTGCGGTCCGCACCAACCTGGTCCCGCTGGACCTGACCAAGCACGCGCTGGACGCCCGCGCCCTGGCCGCCGCCGCGCGGGCCGAGGGCGTACTGATCTCCGTGCTCGGCCCCCGTACCGCCCGCCTGGTGACCCACCTGGGCCTCGACGACACGGACATCAGCCGCGCCACCACCGTCCTCACCAGCGTCCTGTCCGCCTGACCCCACCCTGCGGTCCCCGCTGTTGATCAAGAGGTTTGCGTCAGATTCCGGCCTCCGGATGACGCAAACCTCTTGATCAACAGGTTGGGGCGGGGTGGGGTGGGGGTTAGGGGTGGAGGCGGGTGAGGGTGGTGATGTCGGCGGCGTGGCCGATCTGCTTCTCACTGGGGGTCTCCACGACGACCGGGACGCCGGCGGTGGCCGGGTGGGCCATCAGCTCGGCGAAGGCCGGCTCGCCGATGGTGCCCTTGCCGATGTTCTCGTGCCGGTCCCGGGTGGAACCGCACAGATCCTTCGAGTCGTTGGCGTGCACCAGCCGCAGCCGGTCCGCCCCCACCGTGGCCACCAGCGTGTCCAGGGTCGCCGTCATCCCGCCCTCGACGGCCAGGTCGTGCCCGGCGGCCCAGGCGTGACAGGTGTCGAAGCAGACCCCCAGCATGGGGTGCCGGTCCACCGCGTCCAGGTAGGGCCCGAGCTGCTCCACCCGGGAGGCGAGCGACCGCCCGCCGCCCGCGCTCGGCTCCACCAGCAGCATCGGCCCGCCGGCCTCGGCGGCCCAGTCGAGCAGCGGCAGTAGCTCCTGGCGGACCTGTCGCATCGCCGCCTCGGCGTGCCCCTCGTCGACCGAACTGCCGGCGTGGAACACCACCGCCTGAGCGCCGATCGCAACCCCCCGGCGCAGCGCGTGCGCCAGCGTCTGGGCCGACCGTTCGACCGTGGCCGGGGTGGGCGAGCCCAGGTTGACCAGCAGCGAGGCGTGGATGAAGGTCGGGATGCCCCGCTCGGCGCAGCCGTCGCGGAACAGCACGTCCTGCGTCGGGTCACCGGCGGGCAGCGCCCAGCCCCGCGAGTTGGAGACGTACACCTGCACCACCTCGGCGCCGGTCGCGTCGACGTACGGCAGGGCGGCCTTGGCCAGCCCACCGGAGGTGGGGGTGTGTGCGCCGACCGGTCGGGAGCGGGTCACCGGCATCTCAGAAACATCCGATGGTGACCTGGGTGCCCGGCGGCACCTGCGAGTTCTCGCCCGGGTTCTGGAACCGGACCACGGCGTTCGGGTTGAACTGGATCGCCACCGGGAAGCCCTGGCTCTCCAGCACCTGCTTGGCCTGCGGGCAGGGCAGGTCGATCACGCGGGGTACGACCACCGCCGGCGGGCCCTTGCTGACCTCCAGTTTGACCTGGGTGCCCTTCTCCACGCCGGCGCCGTCGGCCGGGCTCTGACCCAGGATCTCGTCCTTGGGCTTGTCGGAGTCCTTGTAGGTCTCCACCGGCACCAGGTTGAGTTGGGCCAGGGTGGTCCGGGCCTCGGTCAGGCTCTTGCCGACCAGGTTCGGCACCGACACCGGCGCCCGGCCCCGGCTCAGGATGAGGGTGATCTTCGCGCCCGGTTTGACCTCGGCGCCCACCTTGGGGGAGCTGTCCACCACGACCCCGGCCGGCAGGCTGTCGTCGTAGCGGGCGGTGCCCTTGGCCACCACCAGCTTCGCGTTGACCAGGTCCGCCTCGGCCAGCTCGAACTCCTTGCCGATCACGTCCGGGACCGGGAAGCGCTCCGGGCCGAGGGAGAGGGTCAGGGTGATCGTGCCACCCTTGACGATCTTGGTGGTCGACGCCGGGCGCTGCCCCAGCACGCTGTCCTTCGGGGCCTTCTCGTCGTAGCGCGGCTCGCCGTACGCCAGGGTGAGCCCGGCGCGCTCGGCCCGCGCCTGCGCGTCGGCGTTGCTCAGGCTGACCAACTGCGGGGCGGCCGTGTAGCGACCGACGCCGAACCACCAGCCGCCGACGGCGGCCACCAGACCCAGCACCACCACCACGGCCGCGACGGCCAGCCGGCCCCGCGGGTTGCCCATCACCGTGCTGCGCAGCTCGGCGAGCCGGGACCACAGCCCCTCCGCCGGCTCGGGGGCGGCCCGCCGCCGGCCCGGCCCCTGGTTGCCGCCCTCGGGCAGCCGGGCCCAGGCAGGGCGCTCAGCCGGGCGGACCGTGGCGACCATCATGGTCGGCTGGGAGACCGGCGGCTCGTCGGTCACCCGGCGTAGCACGGTGGTACGGCTGTTGGCGTCGCCCAGGGCGTCCCGGGCCACCTGCACCTCGGCCAGCAGCACGCCAGCGTCGGCTGGCCGGGCACCCGGATCGCGCCGGGTGGCCCGCTGAACCAGGTCGTCGAGGATCGACGGCAGGCCGGGCACCAGCGTCGAGGGTGCCGGCACGTCCCGGTCGACGTGTTGCCAGGCGACGTCCACCGGACGGTCCCCGTCGTAGGGCACCCGACCGGTGAGCATCTCGAACAGCACGATGCCGGCCGAGTAGACGTCGGTACGCGGGTCGGCCCGACCCTCGGTGACCAGCTCCGGGGCGACGTACGCCACGGTGGCCATCAGCTGGTTGCCCTGCTCCTCGTCGGCGCTCGCCTCGACCGCTCGGGCCAGCCCGAAGTCGGCCACCTTGACGACGCTGTCCACCAGGTTGGCCACGCCGCCGGTGGGCGCCTCGGCGACCAGCACGTTCTCCGGCTTGACGTCGCGGTGCACCAGGCCGGCCCGGTGCGCGGCGGCGATCGCGGCGAGCATCTGCTCGGAGATGGCCAGCACCTCGTCCGGGTTGAGCCGGCGTCGCTCGGCCAGCACGTCGCGCAGCGTGCGGCCGCGGACGTACTCCATCACCAGGTACGGCAGACCGGCATGGGTGCCCTGGTCGTAGACCGCCACCACGTTCGGATGGGTCAGCCGGGCGATGGTCTTCGCCTCGTCGGTGAACCGGGTCACGAAGTTCGCGATCCGGGCACGGGCTTCGGGGGCCTGGGTCGGATGAATGATCTTTACAGCGACGGTGCGCTCGAGGCGTTCGTCGGTGGCGGTGTACACGGTCGCCATGCCGCCACGGGCCACGCGACCGCGAATGCGGTAGCGCCCGTCGATAAGCGAGCCCAGCAACGTGTCGGCGACCTGTGTGTCCATCGGCAGGGAGTCTATGTGTCCAAGGGGCGAAGTTTGAACAGGATGCTACAGGCCGGGGCTGGGCCTGGTCCGTCCCGCCGCGTTCGCCGCCCCCGTCCCGACGGGTTGGTGCCGGTCATCCGGGGTGCCGGTGGCTCGTCCGGGCAGTGGCGTGGCAGGGTGATCGGGTGACCGAACCCATACCCGACCAGGCCGTACCCGGCCTCGCGCTCGCCGGACCCGCCGACCTGGCCGACTGGCTCACCCTGCCCGACGTCGCCGAGCGCCTCGACGTGTCGATCAGCAAGGTGCATCAGATGATCCGCGACCGGGAGTTGCTGGCGGTCCGCCGCGACGGCATCCGGCGGATCCCGGCGGATCTGGTGGCCAACCAGACCGTGCTCAAGCACCTGCCCGGTGTGCTCAACCTGCTCTCCGACAACGGCTACGACGACGAGGCCGCGCTGCGCTGGCTCTACGAGCCGGACGAGACTCTCCCCGGAGCCACCCCCGCCGCGGCCCTCTCCGGCGACCAGGCCCGCGAAGTCAAACGCCGAGCCCAAGCCCTCGGCTTCTAACCCCGCCCCCCGCACTCCGCCCCCCGCGCCTCCCCGCGCTCCGCGCCCCGCGTTCCCCCGCGTCGATCATGAAGTTAGCGGCGTCCGCACCGGCGAGTCGTGCCGCTAACTTCATGATCGACCGGGGCGGGAGGCCCGGGCCGGGAGGGGGGAGGGAGGGGGTTAGTCGGCGCGGCGGGTGGCGGCTATGGCTAGGTCGACCAGGGCCTGGCGGGCCTCGGTGTCCAGGTCTACGGCGGCCAGCGCCGCCAGCGCGCTGTCGGTGAGCGTGACGATCCGCTGCTCGGTGCGGGCCAGCGCGCCGCTCGCGGAGATCAGCTCACGCAGCCGGGCCACCCCCTGCTCGTCCAGCTCCGGGTCGCCGAGCCGGCCGAGCAGCAGCTCCCTGCCGGCGTCGTCGGTGGCCTCCACGGCCGCCGCGACCAGGTACGTGCGCTTGCCCTCGCGCAGATCGTCCCCGGCGGGCTTGCCGGTCTGCGCCGGGTCGCCGAAGACCCCCAGCACGTCGTCGCGGAGCTGGAACGCCTCGCCCAGCGGCAGCCCGTACGCCGAATAGGCCGTCCGCACGTCGGCCGTCGCGTCGGCCAGTGCGGCGCCGAGCAGCAGCGGACGTTCGACCGTGTACTTCGCCGACTTGTACCGGGCGACCTTGCTGGCCCGCTCCACCGAGGTGTCCCCGGTGGCCTGGGTCAGCACGTCGAGGTACTGCCCGACGGTGACCTCGGTGCGCATCTCGTCGAAGACGGGCCGGGCGCGGGCCACCGCCCGTAGGTCCAGCCCGGCGGAGTGCAGCAGCTCGTCGGACCAGACCAGGCAGAGATCGCCGAGCAGGAGCGCCGCGGCGTCACCGAACCCGTCCGGGTCGCCGCCCCAGCCAGCCGCCCGGTGTCGGGCGGCGAACCGCCGGTGCACCGCCGGCTCACCGCGCCGGGTGTCGGAGCGGTCCATCAGGTCGTCGTGGATCAGGGCGCTGGCCTGCACGAACTCCAGCGCGGCCAGGGCGGTGAGCACCTGGTCGGAGTCCACCCCGCCGGCGCCCCGGAAGCCCCAGTACGCGAAGGCCGGACGCAGCCGCTTGCCGCCGCCGAGCACGAACGCCTCGATCGCCTCCGCCACCGGGACCAGGGCGTCGTCCACCCGGGTCAACCGGGCCCGCTGGCCGGCCAGGAACTCGGTGAGGGCCTTGTCGACCCGCTGTCGCAGGCCGGCGCGGTCGACGGGAGACACGGGAGCAGCGTGGGTCACGCCACGACGCTAGCCGGTCGTCATGGCCCGCGCTCCACCGCCACGCGTAGTCCCGCCGGCCCGCCCGGCGGCGCGGCCCGGACCCGTCCGCCCGGCCGGCCGCGCGCTGGCCACGGTTGCCCGCCCCGGCCCGCCGACCCGCGTCGGGCCTGCTCGCCGGGTGCTCGCGGCGGCCTCGGCGAGCACCACCAGCGGTACGTCCAGCACGATGGCGAGCCAGCCGAGCCAGAACCCTCCGGGGACACGCCGCTGCCGTTCCCACCGGGACACCTCGTGCCGGCTCAGCGTCGGCACCTCTGCGGCGGTACACAACTCGGCGGCGGTGCGCTGCTGACTCCAGCCCAGAGCCGACCGGCGCAGGGCGAGCAGCGGCCCGAGCTGCGGCGGGCGCGGTGGTGGGGACGGGGTCATCGGTCCTCCCGGCGGGGGTCGGTGCGGTGACGACCCGCCCGCCTGAGCGGACGGGACCGGCGTCACCGGTCGGCTGCTGACCCCCGCGCGTGCCCCCGGGCCGCCCCCGCCGCCCTCCCGCGCCACCCATTCCTACCCCGTGGGTACGACGGCTTCGCGCCCGCCGGGCCGGGCGGACGGGCCCCCGCCGGGCCGGGCGGACGGGCCCGGATACGCCCACACGGACCCGTCGATCCGTATACCGGCGTGGGAAGCGTCTGGGTGGCGGTGGCGCCGCCCGCTAGAGTCGAGTCGTGGCGCTCGGTCTTCCCTCGGTACTCCCCAATCCGCAGCCGGCGATCGGGGAGCTCATTCGTGACCGCCAGCCGACCTTCTCGTTCGAGTTCTTCCCGCCCAAGACCGAGGCGGGGGAGCGGCTGCTCTGGCAGGCGATCCGCGAGCTGGAGTCGCTGCGCCCGTCGTTCGTGTCGATCACCTACGGCGCGGGCGGCTCCACCCGGGACACCACCGTGGCGGTGACCGAGCGGATCGCCACCGAAACCACCCTGCTGCCGATGGCCCACCTGACCGCGGTCAACCACTCCGTCGCCGAGCTACGGCACGTGATCGGCCGGCTCGCCGGGGTGGGCGTCCGCAACGTGCTGGCGGTGCGCGGTGACCCGCCGGGCGATCCGGGCGGCGAATGGGTGCGCCACCCCGAGGGCGTGGACTACGCCGAGGACCTGGTCCGCCTGGTGCGCGACTCCGGTGACTTCAGCGTGGGTGTGGCGGCCTTCCCGTACAAGCACCCCCGCTCAGCCGACGTGGCCAGCGACACCGCGCACTTTGTCCGCAAGTGTCGGGCCGGCGCCGAGTTCGCGGTCACCCAGATGTTCTTCGACGCCGACGACTACCTGCGGCTGCGCGACCGGGTCGCCGCCGCCGGCTGCGACACCCCGATCCTGGCCGGTGTGATGCCGGTGACCCAGATCGGCACCATCGAGCGGTCCGTGCAGCTGTCCGGGGCGCCCTTTCCGCCGGCGCTGGCGACGCGCTTCGAGCGGGTCGCCGACGACCCCGAGGCGGTCCGCCAGCTCGGCATCGAGCAGGCCAGCGAGATGTGCCGCCGACTGCTGGACGAGGGCGTGCCGGGGATCCACTTCATCACCCTCAACCGGTCCACCGCGACCCGCGAGGTCTGGCAGAACCTCAAGGCCGGCGCGCGGGTGTGACCAGGAAGTCCGCGACACCTGATGACCGGCACGACGGTTGATCCGTGGTGGGCACACAGCTGAACTGGGACCAGTACGCCACGGCGTGGGCGCGGCTGCACGGCGGGTTTGACCCCCGGACCGCCGCGCCGGTGGTGCGTGCCTGGCTGCGGTTCTCGTACCACGTCGGGTACGTGCTGGGCCGGCTGCGGGTCACCCCCACCCCGGTCACCGTGGCCGGGGTGCTGCTCTGCTTCTGCGTACCGTTGCTGGCGACCCGGCCGGGGGACGGGCCGTTCCTCGGCGCGCTGTTCGTGCTGCTCGCCTCGGTGGCCGACAGCGTGGACGGGGCGGTGGCGGTGGCCACCGGCCGCACCACCCGGCTCGGCTACGTCTACGACTCGCTGGCCGACCGGCTCGGTGAGGTGGCCTGGCTGCTGGCGTTCTGGCTGGTCGGCGCGCCGGGCGCGCTGGTCGTCGCGGGCGGCGCGCTGTCCTGGCTGCACGAGTACGTCCGGTCCCGAGCGATCTCCGCCGGCATGCGCGAGATCGGCGCGGTGACCGTGGGCGAACGCCCCACCCGGGTCTCGGTGGCGCTGGTCGGGTTGCTGGTCGCCGGGTTGGCCGGGCTGATCGAGCCGGACCTGGCCGCCGGCACCATCACCATGGCGACCGCGGTGTGGGTGCTGCTGGCCGGCTTCGGCCTGGGGCAACTGCTCTCCACCGTCCGCCGCGCGCTGCTCGACGCCGGCTGACTGCCGCGCTGCTCGACGCCGACTGACCGCCGCGCTGTCCGCAGGCGTCAACAACGTCCCTACCAGGCCGGGCCGATCTCGTCGGCGACGATCTGCGCGGAGAGGGTCACCATCGGCAGCCCGCCACCGGGGTGGCTGGAGCCGCCCACCAGCCACAGTCCGTGCGCCGGGCCCCGGTTGGCCGGGCGGAGCAGCCCACCGGCGGTGCCGTAGATCGAGCCGCCCGGCGCGCCGGTCGCCACGTCCAGGTCGGCCGGGGTGCGGACCTCGCGGAACAGCAACCGGTCGCGCACGTCGACGCCACGCTGCGCCAGCACGTCCAGGATCCGGTCGGCGTACGCGTCGGCCAGCCCCGGGCGTCGCCAGTCGACCGCGCCCGCTGCGGTGCCCTGCCGGGCGGCGTTGACCAGCACGAACCACGCCTCGTGCCCGGCCGGGCGGACCATCGGGTCGTCGGCCACGGTGACGAACACAGTCGGGTCGGCCGCCGGCCGGGCCCGTACGCCGCGTCCCGGGTCGCCGAAGACCGCGTCGAACTCCGCGTCGTAGTCGCGCGGGAAGAAGACGTTGTGGTGCGCCAGCCCGGTGCTGCCGGAGACGCCGAGCAGCAGCACGAAACCGGCCAGGCTGCGGTCGGCCAGCCCGGCCAACCGGCGCGGATGCGGCAGCAGGTCGCGATAGACGGTGAGCGCATCCACGTTGGCCACCACCACGTCGGCGGGCACCGGCGCGGCGACGCCGGCGAGGCGTACCCCGTGCACCCGGCCGCCGGTGGCGTCGATCCGGGTCACCGCGGCGCCGGTCTGCACGACCACGCCGAGGTCCAGGCAGCGCGTCAGCAGCGCGTCGGCGAGCGTGCCCAGCCCGCCGCGCAGGTACCAGCCGCCGAAGGTCAGCTCGGCGTAGGGGACCGCGGCCAGCGCCGCCGGTGCCCGGCGCGGGTCGGCGCCGGTGTAGGTGGCGTACCGGTCCAGCAGCATCCGCAGCCGCGGGTCGGACAGGTGCCGGCGGCCCAGCCCGCGCAGGGTGCGGCCCGGGGCGATGGCGGCCAGGTCGCCGACGCGCCAGGCCAGCGACGCGAGGTCGCGGGGGGAGTCGACGGTACGGCGCAGGATGTCCCGCGAGGAGGCATGCCACACCCGTGCGGCCCGGCGCCACAGCCGCTGCCAGTCGGCCGCTGCCCGATCACCGAAGGCGGCCCCGATCCGGGCGGCGAACTCCACCGGGTCGGTGCAGGAGTCCAGCGCCGGGCCGCCGTCGGGGAAGACGTGCCGGACGATCGGGTCCAGCGGGGCCAGGTCCAGGTATTCGTCGAGCTTCGCCCCGGTCGCCTCGAACAGGTCGTGAAAGACCTCGGGCAGGGTGAGCAGGCTCGGCCCGGTGTCGAAGTGGAACGACCCGGCCGGGGTGTCGTGCGTGTACCGACCGAGCTTGCCGCCGACCGTGTCGGCCCGCTCGAAGACGGTCACCTGGTGCCCGGTGGCGGCCAGCCGGGCGGCGGTGGCGAGGCCACCCACCCCGGCGCCGACGACCACGATCCGCGCCATGTCGCGCCCTCCTAGCTGACCGGGCGGCCCCGCCAGGTCAGGCGGCGACGCTTTCGCAGATGGTACGACCGCAGGGTCAGCCAACCGAGGACCACGACCGACACGGGGTGTGCGAGCGCGTCGGGCCACCACCGTCCCCCGGTCGCCCGGGCGGTGAGCACCCGTCCGGCCGCTCCGAGCAGGTAGCCGGCCAGACCCACGGCGGCCACCACCGGAGCGCCGGCCGCCACGCCGGCCAGCGCGACCAGCGGCGGCGCGGTGTAGAGCAGGAGCAGCAGCGCCACCACGGCGGCCGCTGCGCCCGGGTGCCCGAACGACGCCCAGAGCGACTTCGAGTACCCGTCGCGCAGCTGCGGCCAGTCGTCGTACATCCGGCAGGTGGCCAGCCGGGAGCCGTCGGCCAGGGCGATGCGCCCGCCGGCCCGTTTGACCGCCCGGGCCAGCTCGATGTCCTCCAGGATCTTGTCGGCGACCGCGGCGTGCCCGCCGGCGGCGGTGTAGCCGGCCCGGTCCACCACCAGGAACTGCCCGCCCGCCGCGGCCAGCGACGGCCGCGGCGAGCGTTCCATCGCGCGCAACGGCAGGAAGGTCAGCCAGAGCCACTGCAACAGCGGCTGCACCAGCCGGTCGGCCGCCGTCGTCACCACGATCCGGGGGTACGGCGACAGCAGCGTCGCGCGGGCGGCGCGCAGTTCGGTGACGGCCGCCGCCACGGCGTGCGGGGCGAGCACCACGTCGGCGTCGACGAAGACCAGCGCGGTGGCCGCCGGGTCGGCCCGGGTGGCCAGTTGCCAGCAGGCGTGCGGCTTGCCCAGCCAGCCCGGCGGCGGGGCGACCCCGGTGAGGAGGGTGACCCGAGGGTCGTCGCCGGCCACCGCACGGACCACCTCGGCGGTGCCGTCGGTGGACTCGTCGTCGAGGACCACGACGCGCAGCCCGGGCACGCCGCGCTGGGCGAGTAGGGCGCGCAGGCATCCGGTGACGCGGGCGGCCTCGTCGCGCAGCGGCAGCAGTACGGCGACCAGCTCACCGACCTCGTCCGGTCGGTCGGTGGGCCGGCGCAGCCAGCGGGCGGCGTTGAGCCAGGTGTGCCCGGTCAGCGCGGCGACGGCGAGCAGCAGGGCGAGCAGGACGGTCATCGGGTCGCGTCGACGCCGGGCCGGTGCGGTTGGTGATCCACCCGGTGGTTGTCGCGGGCCTGGCGGGCGCGCAGCAGGGTCACCGCCAGCGGCACGGCGATCACCGACATGCCGGCCGCGCCCCAGAGCGCCGAGGCGGGCAGGTCGAGGAAGACCGCGTGGGCCAGGATGCTGGAGAAGTACGTCCACAGGTAGAGCGCGATCATCGGGTGATCCCGCTGGTCGGTGTGCTCGGCGGTCGGGCCGGCCAGCGGGCGCAGCGCGCTCATCAGCAGCACTGCGAAGAGCAGCCAGCCCAGGTAGTTGCTGACCGGGATGCCGGGCAGGCCGGGCAGCGCCGGGGTGGCGTTCCGCCAGGTCCAGTAGCCCTCGGCCACCATCTGCGGATCGAGGAAGAGGTCCCAGGCGGCCAACCCCAGTGCGGCCAGCGCGACCCGCCGGACCCGCCGGCCAGCCGTCGACCCGCTGCCACCAGCCGTCGACCCGTTGCCGCCGGTCAGCCGGACCGCCGCCAGCCAGGCCGGCCAGGCCATCCAGGTCCAGGCCAGCGGGATGATCAGCGGCACCCCGGCCAGCTTGGGACCGAGCTCCCCGGAGTAGTCGTAGCTGCCGAACGGCACGCCGGTGGCCACCCCGATCGCCTCGATCGCGAACCCGCCGCCGGTGGCCACCGCGACCAGCGCCGCCGCGGCCCGGAGGCCCCGGCTGAGCAGCGCGTGGCCGACCGAGAGCAGCCAACCGAGCACGACGGTGGCCACGGTGAGCCCGGCCCGCGTGGCGCCGCTGGTGAGCGGGTAGCAGATCTGGGCGAGCACCAGGACCGCGAGCAGCGTCCAGGAGACCCGCCGGGTCATGACGCCGGTGGCTCGAGCGGCAGGTCCCGACCGAGTACGCCGAACGGTCGCTCGTCGCCGGGGAAGTGGAAGTCGCGCAGCACGTCGACGAAGCCGAACCGCCGGTACAGCCGCCAGGCCCGCGAGGTCTGCTCCTCGGCCTCCGGGGTGGACAGCAGCGTGGTGTCGCCCTCGGCCATGGTGAGCAGCGCGCGCAGCTGGCCGGCGCCCAGGCCGTGCCCCTGCGCGGGCGGCCGGACGTGCAGCTCGACCACCTCGAAGCAGTGGGTGAGCCAGCGCTGCCGGGTCGGGACGTCCAGTGCCCGGTGCACCTGGTCGTGCCACCACTGGCCGGGGCCGCCCAGGTAGCCGTAGCCGAAGCCGGCGAGGTGCCCCTCGCTGGTCAGGCTGGCCACGGCCCGGAACCCGGGTCGGCGGACGTGGGTGGCGATGTAGCCGCGCCGGGCCTCCAGCAGGTCGGTGCGGTAACCCATCGCCTCGCCGTAGACGGTCACCACGTCGTCCAGCCGCCGGACGAGATCGTCCGGCGTCCAGCGCACCAACCTCATGCCCGTCCACCCTTCACCGTTCCCGGGTCGCCGTCGGCGACCCATCCGAGCACCGTCCGGTCGCCGACCACGTCGCGCACCTCGAACCGCGCGAACAACTCCTCGGCGTACCAGCCCGCGGTGGGAGTTCGCATGATCGCCGCCCGGTGCTCCGGGTGACGGTACGCGAACGCCACCAGGTCCGTCGGGTCGCGCCACACGCTCACCGTGCCCTGCCAACCCAGTGGCGCCTCGCCGACGCCGAACCGGGCCAGCAGCCCGGGAGCGTCGCGCAGGGCGGCGGCCACCGGGGGGATCGCCCGCCAGAAGGTGGCCGCCCGGCGGGCCCGCAGCCGGGCCCGGGTCAGCGCCAGCACCGGCCCGGTGACCCGGCCGCCCGACGGCTCGCCGAACGGCCGCTGCCCGGACCACTCACCCCGGCTGCTCAGTGGGCGCAGGTCGACCCGGGCGTGGGCGCGGGCGATCCGCGCCCAGGCGCGCCCGACCGGCGAGTCGTCGAAGCCGGCCGCCGCGGCAGGGGAGTCCCAGACGGTCAGCGCCGCCCACCGGGTCAGGTCGGCGTCACCCGGGCCGAAGCCGGTGCCGGTCCCGGTGCCCAGCAGCTTGCCGAACCGGACGCCCGGGAGGGCACGCAGTCGGCCCGGGTCCACCGCCATCCGGGTCAGCGCCCGGGGCAGCGCGCCGCGGGACGTCCGCCACACGTGCAGGGTGACCAGCTCTCCGACGCTGCTCACGCCACCGCTTCGCGGCGTCGCGAGCGCCTCGCTGCTGTGCCTGCTGGTTCGCTTGCTTCGCTCGCTCACGCCACCTCGGTCGGGGTGCCGGCGGTGACCCGCAGCAGCTCGGCGTAGGTGGTCGGGAAGACCGCCTGCGGTACGCCGCCCGCAGCCCAGACCTCCGGGTACGCCGCCAGCGCGGTGTCCACCAGGGTGCGCAGTACGCGCGGGTGCCCGAGCGGAGCGACCCCGCCGATCGGCTGCCCGGTGTGCGTCCGGACGAACTCCGGGGTGGCCCGGCGCAGCCGGGTGACCCCGATCGACGCGGCCAGACCGGCGGTGTCCACCCGGTGCGCGCCGGAGGTGAGCACGAGCAGCGGCGCGTCGTCCGCGTCGAAGATCAGCGAGTTGGCGATCTGGCCGACCTGGACGCCGAGCGCTTCGGCGGCTGCCGCGGCGGTGTGCACCGCGTCGGGCAGCAGGCGGACCGTGCTGGGCTGGCCAGCGCCGTCGAGTGCGCCGGCGTCGGTGAGCGCGTCCTGCACCGCCCGTACGTTCGGGTGTGGCTGCATCCCGCCATTCTTCCCGGTCCGCGGTGCCGGGTTCACTCTGGTGCACCGGCCGGCGCGTCACACGTTGCATTTTCGTCGGAGGGGAGGTGTACTGTCAGCAGCAGTTAGAACGAGTGTTCGATTGCCTCGAACGCCCGTTCCAACCAGCCGGAGCGCGGTGTTTCGCGGCACCACCTCCGGGCGGTGTGGCTCCGCGGGCCGCACCTGGGTTTCCGGGCAGTCGCGAGCCCGGTCCCATCAGGCAGGAGCGTCGCTCGCCGCCCACGACCCCCGGGCGGCGGGCGACGAACCCGCCGGTACGCCGGCCGGGTGTGGTGTGGGGAAGCATCCACACCCGGCCGGCCACACCCGGTGCGTCTTCCTCCGCACCACCCGACCTCGGCGTCTCATCGGCGGCATCAGTGCGCCGGCCGACGCCCCGGCCACGTGGAGGAGACAGTCCATGCCGACCAACCCGGCTCAGGCACCGACGGTGCCGGCGCACGTGCTGCCGCACCGCACCCCCGCCCAACTCCTCACGTTGGCCCGGCGCGGGCTGATCGAAGCCGGCCAGACCCGACCCGACGGTTTGCGCTACGCGGCCGCCCACCTGGCGGCGCTGCGCGCGGCGGCCGCCCTGCTCGCCGCCCGCGCCCGACCCGCGCCGAGCCGGCGCAACCGGATCACCAGCGTCTGGGTCCTGCTCTGCGCCGTCGCCCCCGAGCTCGACGAGTGGGCCCGGTTCTTCGCCGCCGGTGCCGGCAAGCGGGCCGCCGCCGAGGCCGGCATCCCCCGGGTGGTCAGCGCCCGGGAGGCCGACGACCTGCTCCGCGCGGCCGAACAGTTCGTCACGGTGGTGGAGACCGCGCTCGGTGTGGCTCACCAACCGGCCCTGGACGGCCTCGCCGCATGACCCCGCCGTGACGCCGGCCGCCCGATGGGGGGAGCCGGGCGGCCGGCGTCACCGGCGTGCCGGTCCTGATCTGATCCACAGCAACGACGGGGGGTTGGTCCGATGGCGGGCCGCATGGTGGTCGGTTCCGCCGCACTGGCCGATCTGGTACGCCCGGCGAGCGCACCCGATCCGGAGGGCGGCCACCGGGTGCTGCCGGTGGTGCCCGAGCTGACCGGCCTGCTGCCCAACCGGGGCCTGCGTCGGGGCAGCACCATCGCGGTCGCCGTCGGTCAACCTCGGCGCAGTGGCGGCACCTCGCTGGTGCTGGCCCTGCTCGCCGAGGCGTCCCGCGCCGGCTCGTGGTGCGCCGTGGTCGGGGTGCCGACGTTCGGCGCGGGCGCGGCCGCCGAGCTGGGCATCGCCCTGGACCGGCTGGCCCTGGTGCCGAATCCCGGCCCCGAGTGGGCCACCGTGGTCGCCGCGCTGATCGACGGGGTGGATGTCGTGGTCACCGCCGTGCCGGCTGCGGTCTCCGCCTCGGTCGCCACCCGACTGGCCGCCCGGGCCCGGCAGCGCGGCAGCGTGCTCGTCCCGTACGGCCGGTGGGACGGCGCGGACGTGACGTTGCAGGTGGTCCGTGGGGTCTGGGAAGGGCTCGGGGCGGGCCGGGGCCGGCTGCGCCGCCGGGAGGTCACCGTCTCGGCGCGCGGGCGTGGGGCGGCCGCCCGACCCAAGGAGATCAAGGTCTGGCTCCCCGGTGACGAGCTCACCCGGGTGATCCCTCGTACGGTGCTGTCGCCCGTGGGCCGACCGGCCGTGCCGTTCGCCGGCCGGCCCCGCCCGGTGCCGCCGGCCGGTGACCGGGTCCGCGCCGACACCGCCCGGCAGGGCGCCCTCACCCTGGTCAGTCCGGCGTGACCGGGGTCGCGGAGCGCGGTGCCGTTCCGGCCGAGCCTGGCCCGGGAGGTCCGGGGTGACCGGCTCACCGGTACGGACCCTGCTGCTGTGGTGCCCAGATTGGCCGGTGCTCGCCGCCGAGATCGTCGACGGGGTGCCGGCCACCGGCCCGGTCGCCGTGCTGCACGCCAACCGGGTGGTCGCCTGCTCCGAGCGGGCCCGCGCCGAGGGGGTGCGCCGGGGGCTGCGCAAGCGGGAGGCGCAGGGCCGCTGCCCGCAGCTCACCGTCGTGGAGTACGACCCCGGCCGGGACGCCCGGGCGTTCGAGCCGGTGGTCGCCGCAGTGGAGGAGTTGGTCGCCGGCGTCGAGGTGGTTCGCCCGGGCGCCTGCGCGGTGGCCGCCCGGGGCCCGAGCCGTTACCTCGGCGGCGAGGAGGCGGCCGCCGAGCGGATCATCGAGCACATCGCCCAGTCGTGTCTGGTGGAGAGTCAGATCGGCGTCGCCGACGGGGTCTTCGCTGCGGGGCTGGCCGCCCGCGCCGGCCGGGTGGTGGCGCCGGGCGGGACGCCGGAGTTCCTGGCCGGGTTGCCGGTCGAGGCGCTCGCCCGGCCGGCGCTGGCCGACCTGCTGCGTCGGCTGGGGGTGCGGACCCTCGGCGACTTCGCCGCGTTGCCGGCCGGTGACGTGCTGGCCCGGTTCGGGTTCGACGGCGCGCTGGCCCACCGGCTGGCCGCCGGGCGGGACCACCGCCCGCTCGCCGTCCGGCAGCCGCCGGCCGACCTGACGGTGACCGCCGAGTACGACGAGCCGATCGACCGGGTCGATGCGGCGGCGTTCGCCGCCCGTGCGCTGGCCGAGCAACTGCACGACCGGCTGGCCGGGCACGGGCTGGCCTGCACCCGGCTCGGCATCGAGGCGGTCACCGAGCACGGGCAGGAGCTGCACCGGGTGTGGCGGCACGACGGCCTGCTCACCGCCGCGGCCATCGCCGACCGGGTGCGCTGGCAGCTCGACGGGTGGCTCTCCGGCAGCAACGGCCGGGCCGGTGCCCGACCGGCCCGGCCGACGGCCGGCATCATCCGGCTGCGGCTGATCCCGGACGGGGTGATCGCCCAGGCCGGCCTGCAGTCCGGCCTCTGGGGGGAGACCGGCGAGGAGCGGGAGCGGGCCCACCGGGCGTTGAGTCGGGTGCAGGGCATCCTCGGCCCGGAAGCGGTGGTCACCGCGGTGCTCGGCGGCGGGCGCTCCCCGGCCGACCAGGTGCGACTGGTGCCCTGGGGCGACGAACGCGTCCCCACCCGTCCCGGCCCGCCGGCGCCGGGCAGCCCGGCGTATCCGGGCGGGTCGGCGTCCCCCGGTGGGCTGGCGGTCTCGGGCCGGTCGGCGGACCTGGGCGGATCGGGCGGTGGCGCGGCGCGGGCCGGGGCCCGGGTGGCGGGGGGTGCCCCGCCCTGGCCCGGCCAGCTCCCACCGCCCGCACCGGCGGTGGTGCTGCCGAGCCCGCTCGCGGCGACCGTGCACGACGCCGCCGGGGAGCCGGTGGTGATCAGCGCGCGGTTGGCGGTGAGCGCCCCGCCCGCCCTGCTGGTGGTTGGTACCGGCCGGCCCGCGGAGATCGTCGGCTGGGCGGGGCCGTGGCCGGTGGACGAGCGCTGGTGGGCGCCGGCGGAAGCCCGCCGTCGGGCCCGGTTTCAGGTTGGCCTCGCCGACGGCACCGCCCTGCTGCTCGCCGTCGAGGCCGGGCAGTGGCTGGTGGAGGCGATCTATGACTGAGTGTTCAGCCGGATGAGCTTCCACAACCCGAAGATGCCCTGGTCGGAGCTGGAGGGGGTGCTCTCCGGGCGGCCCGACGGCAACCGGGGGAGCAGGGGCGAGCGGCACCTGCACGTGGTGGACCCGCTCGCCGTGGACGCCGACGGTGGTGACTCCCCGGCCTGGAGTCGCAAGCGCCAGCACTACGAGGCGCCCGAGCTGCCCCGCCCCGACGACGCCGTGCCCTACGCGGAGCTGCACGCGCATACCAACTTCAGCTTCCTCGACGGCGCCAGCCACCCCGAGGAGTTGGCCGAGGAGGCGGCCCGGCTGGGGCTCACCGCGCTCGCCGTCACCGACCACGACGGCTTCTACGGGGTGGTCCGCTTCGCCGAGGCGGCCCGCGCGCTGGACCTGCCGACCATCTTCGGTGCGGAGCTGTCCCTCGGGCTGCCCGGCCCGCAGAACGGCGAGCCCGACCCGCACGGCGCGCACCTGCTGGTGCTCGCGCACGGCCACGAGGGGTACGCCCGGCTGGCCACCACCATCGCCCGCGCCCAGCTACGCGGCGGGGAGAAGGGCCGCCCGGTCTACGGGGAGCTGGAGGAGGTCGCCGCCGAGCTGCGCGACCACGTGCTGGTGCTGACCGGCTGCCGAAAGGGGCACGTGCCGGCGGCGCTGCTCACCGAGGGGGTGGACGCGGCGGCCCGCGAGCTGGACCGGCTGACCGCGCTCTTCGGCGCGGAGACGGTGGCGGTGGAGCTGACCGACCACGGCCACCCCGTCGACGCCGACCGCAACGACGCGCTCGCCGAGTTGGCAGCCGCGGCCGGGCTGCCGACGGTGGCCAGCAACAACGTGCACTACGCCAGCCCCGGCCGGCGTCGGCTGGCCACCACCGTCGCCGCCGTCCGGGCCCGACGCAGCCTGGACGAGATCGACGGCTGGCTGCCCGCGGCTGCCACCGCCCACCTGCGCAGCGGCGCGGAGATGGCGGCCCGGTTCGCCGCGTACCCGGGTGCGGTGGCCCGGGCAGCCGAGTTCGGCGCCGAGCTGGCCTTCGACCTCCAACTGGTCGCGCCGCAGCTGCCGGCGTACCCGGTGCCGCCAGGGCACACCGAGATGAGCTGGCTGCGGAAGCTGACCGCCGACGGGGCTCGGGAGCGCTACGGACCCCCGCAGGCGCACCCGACGGCGTACGCGCAGCTCGACCACGAGCTGAACATGATCGAGGAGCTGGGTTTCCCGGGCTACTTCCTGGTGGTCTACGACATCGTGACGTTCTGCCGTGAGCAGGACATCTACTGCCAGGGCCGGGGCTCGGCGGCCAACTCGGCGGTCTGCTACGCGCTGCGGATCACCAACGTGGACGCCGTCCGGCACCGGCTGCTCTTCGAGCGTTTCCTCGCCCCGGAGCGGGACGGCCCGCCGGACATCGACGTGGACATCGAATCCGACCGCCGGGAGGAGGTGATCCAGCACGTCTACACCCGCTACGGCCGGGAGCACGCCGCCCAGGTCGCCAACGTCATCTCCTACCGGCCCCGGTCGGCGGTGCGGGACGTGGCCAAGGCGTTCG
The DNA here is from genome assembly GCF_045207365.1 of Micromonospora sp. NBC_00858. Lineage (NCBI taxonomy): Bacteria > Bacillati > Actinomycetota > Actinomycetes > Micromonosporales > Micromonosporaceae > Micromonospora > Micromonospora sp. NBC_00858. The sequence continues at coordinate 475,570 of NZ_CP108828.1, forward strand.
GCTTCTCACCCGGCCAGCAGGACGCCTGGAGCAAACAGATCGACCGGTGGGGCTCGGTCGCCACGGTCGACGTCGAGGACATCCCGGAGCAGGTGGTGGAGTACGCCAACGAGCTGCAGACGTTCCCCCGGCACCTGGGCATCCACTCCGGCGGCATGGTGATCTGCGACCGGCCGGTGATCGAGGTCTGCCCGGTGGAGTGGGGGCGGATGCCCGGGCGCAGCGTGCTCCAGTGGGACAAGGACGACTGCGCCGCGGTCGGTCTGGTCAAGTTCGACCTGCTCGGCCTCGGCATGCTCTCCGCGCTGCACTACGGCTACGACATGATCGGGTCCCGACTCGACCTCGGCGACATGACGCTGGACGACCCGGAGGTCTACGACATGCTCTGCCGGGCCGACTCGGTCGGGGTGTTCCAGGTGGAGAGTCGCGCACAGATGGCCACCCTGCCCCGGCTCAAGCCCCGCGAGTTCTACGACCTGGTGGTCGAGGTGGCGCTGATCCGGCCCGGCCCGATCCAGGGCGGCTCGGTGCACCCGTTCATCCGGCGCAAGAACGGCCTGGAGCCGGTGACGTTCGCGCACCCGTTGATGCGCAACGCGCTGGAGAAGACCCTCGGCGTGCCGCTGTTCCAGGAGCAGTTGATGCAGCTCGCCATCGACCTGGCCGGCTTCGACGCGGCCGAGGCCGACCAACTGCGCCGGGCCATGGGCGCCAAACGCTCGGTCGAGCGGATGACCCGCATCGCCGACCGGCTCTACGCCGGGATGGCCGAGCGGGGCATCACCGGTGAGCTGGCCGACGACGTCTACCGCAAGCTCACCGCGTTCGCCAGCTACGGCTTCCCGGAGAGCCACGCGATGAGCTTCGCCTACCTGGTCTACGCCAGCTCCTGGCTCAAGCGCTACCACCCGGCCCCGTTCCTCGCCGCGCTGCTCAACGCCCAGCCGATGGGCTTCTACTCGCCGCAGACCCTGGTCGACGACGCCCGCCGGCACGGGGTGGAGGTACGCCGGCCGGACATCAACGCCAGCGGGGCCAAGGCGGTGCTGGAGTCCACCCCCGACACCCGGTGGGGCAGCGGGCCGGGGGAGCCGCCGCACGCCTGGGGGCTGGACGGTCCGGCGGTCCGGCTCGGGCTGTCCAGCGTGCGTACCCTCGGCGCCGAGGTGGCCGAGCGGATCGAGGCCGACCGGAGCGCGCACGGGCCGTACCGCGACATGCCGGACCTGGCCCGGCGGGTCGGTCTCACCGCCGCGCAACTGGAGGCTCTGGCCACCGCGGACGCCTTCGCCTGTTTCGGGCTGACCCGACGGCAGGCGCTCTGGGCCGCCGGCGCGGCGGCCCAGGACCGGCCGGGCCGGCTGCCCGGCACGGTGACCGGCGCGGCGGCGCCGACGCTGCCCGGGATGGAGGCGGTGGACCGGCTGGTCGCCGACGTGTGGGCCACCGGGCTGTCACCGGAGAGCCATCCGGCCCGGTTCATCCGGGGTCAGCTCGACGTGCTCGGCGCGGTGCCGATCGCCCGGCTCGGTCGGGTGGAGCCCGGGCAGCGGATCCGGGTCGGCGGCATCGTCACCCACCGGCAGCGCCCGGCGACCGCGGGCGGGGTCACCTTCCTCAACCTGGAGGACGAGACCGGCATGCTCAATGTCACCTGCTCGCCGGGGCTGTGGCAGCGCTACCGGCGGGTGGCCCGGACCAGCGCCGCGCTGGTGGTCCGGGGGCGGCTGGAGCGGCATGAGGGGGTGACCAACCTGGTCGCCGACCGGCTGGACGCCATCGAGCCACCGGTCAGTCCCGCGTCCCGTGACTTCCGCTGATCGAGTGATCCACATTACGGTTTCCGGTGCCGCCGAGCGGGAGACTCGTGCTGAGCGGGCAGAGCGGCCCGTGATCCATGAGGGGAAAGAACAGTGATGGGGAATCACACGTACACCGGCGGAATCGCCAACTCCCGACGGACCCGGCTCGGCGCCGGTTGGATGCCGTCGCACCTCGCCGACCCTCGCGAGTACGAGGTGACCAACGGTCCGGTCGCCAACGAGCGGCGGTCCCGCGCGGAGGACGAGGTCGAGGGCGTCGAGTCCTGACCGGCCGCGTCACCGCGTCCCGACCCGGCGGGTCGGTGCGCCTGCCACACGATCGCCCTGCTGATGGACCGGGTGACTAGGCTCGACCGGGTGGAGCAGACCCGAGGCCGGTTCGCCGGGCCGCCGCTGACCCCCCGTACCGCCGTGATCTGGTCGGTGCTCCGCGCCGAACTGGACCGGCGCGGCGACACCGAGCTCACCGTGCTGGACGTGGGCGGCGGCACCGGCGGCTTCGCTGTGCCGCTGGCCCGGGCCGGGCACCGCGTCACCGTGGTCGACGCCAGCCCCGACGCGCTGGCCGCGCTCACCCGCCGGGCCGCCGAGGCCGGGGTGGCCGACCGGATCGCCGCCGTGCAGGGCGACGGCGACGCCCTGACCGGGCTGGTCGAGCCGGCCGGCGTCGACCTGGTGCTCTGCCACGCCGTGCTGGAGGTGGTCGACGACCCGACGCCGGTGGTGACCGCGCTGGCCACCGCACTGCGCCCCGGCGGCGCGGCGAGCGTGCTGGTGGCCGGCCGGGCCGCCGCCGTGCTGGGCCGGGCGATGAACGGCCACCTGGAGGTCGCGGCCGCGCTGGCCGCCGACCCGGCCGGCACCGCCGGGCCGCGGGACACCCTGCGCCGCCGCTACGACGCCGACGGCGCCGCCGCGCTGCTCACCGCCGCCGGGCTGGTGGTCGAGGAGATCCACGGGGTACGCGTACTGGCCGACCTGCTGCCGGCCGCGGTCGCCGACGGGCAGTCGGCCGCCCTGGTCGAGCTGGAACGGACGCTGGCCGCCCAGCCCCCGTACCGGGATCTGGCCGCCCAACTGCACCTGTTCGCCCGCCGGCCGGCATGACCGCCCCGCCGGGTGGTGGGCCGGCGCCGCTGGCGGTCCTCGGGCCGGAACACGGCGGCGGCCGCCTCACCGATGTGCTGCCCAGCGCGCTCGCCGTGCTGGGCGTCCCCGGGTCGGCCGACCCGCTCGGGCTCGTCCCCGCGCTGGCCGGCGTACGCCGAATCGCCGTGCTGCTGGTCGACGGCCTCGGCTGGTACCAGCTGCCGACCGCCGCGCCGTACGCGCCGACCCTCGCGGGGCTCGCCGCAACGGTGGCCCGGCCGCTCATCGCGGGTTTCCCGTCCACCACCCCGACCAGCCTGGTGTCGCTGGGCACCGGCGTCGCGCCGGGCGCGCACGGGGTGCTCGGCTTCACCGTGCGGATGCCCGGCACCGACCGGGTGCTCACCCACACCGACTGGGCCGCCGACCCGTCGCCGCTGCGCTGGCAGCCGGTGCCCACCCAGCTGGAGCGGGCCCGCGCCGCCGGGGTGGCGGTGAGCGTGGTGAGCCGGCCGGAGTTCGGTGGCAGCGGGTTGACCCTGGCCGCCAACCGGGGCGGCGACTTCCGGGGCGCGATCGGCGCGGACGCGGTGTCCGCCACCATGCTGGCCGCGCTGTCCGCCGGCCACGGACCCACCCTGGTCTCCGGCTACCACGCCGACCTGGACCGGCACGGCCACCTCAGCGGGGTCGACTCGGCACCCTGGCGGATCGCCGCCAACGAGGTGGACGCGCTGCTCGCCCGCCTGGTCGACGGGCTGCCGCCGGACGCCGCGCTGCTGGTGACGGCCGACCACGGGCAGCTCAACGTGCCGGCCACGCACCGTTTCGACCTGGACACCGATCCGCGGCTGCGCGGCGGTGTGCGGCTGGTGGCCGGTGAGGCACGGGTGCGCTACCTGCACGTCGCGCCGGGCGCGGCCGACGACGTGGTGGCCGCCTGGTCGGCGGTGCTCGGCGACGCGGCGCGGGTGCGTACCCGCGACGAGGTGGTGGCCACCGGCTGGTTCGGGCCGGTGCCCGAGGAGCACCTGGGGCGCATCGGCGACGTGGTGGTGACCTGCAACGACACGTACGCGGTGCTGGCCACCCGCACCGAGCGGCCGATGGCGTCCCGGTTGGTGGCGTACCACGGGTCGGACACGGCCACCGAGCTGACGGTGCCGCTGCTGGTCGTCCGCGGCTGAACGGTGGTCCGGCCCGGCGGTCGCTGGTGGTGTCGTACCCCCGGGTTAACCTGCCGGGATGGGCCGCAGCCAGTCGTTGCCCCGGGGCGTCGATCCGCGCTTCGGGCCGGACGCCGACGACTCCGACAGCCCGATCCTGCACGTCGACATGGACGCCTTCTTCGCCGCCGTCGAGGTGCGTCGCCGGCCCGAGCTGCGCGGCCGGCCGGTGGTCGTCGGCGGTGTCGGGCCGCGCGGCGTGGTGAGTTCCGCCAGCTATGAGGCCCGCCGCTACGGCGTACGCAGCGCGATGCCGACCAGCCAGGCCCGGGCCCGCTGCCCGCACGCCGTCTACCTGCCACCGGATTTCACCGCCTACACCACCGCCTCCCGCGCGGTGATGCAGATCTTCCGGGACGTCACCCCGCTGGTCGAGCCGCTCTCCCTCGACGAGGCGTTCCTCGACGTGACCGGCGCCCGCCGGCTGTTCGGGGCCCCGGCCACCATCGCCGGGCTGATCCGCCGCCGGGTCGCCGAGGAACAGGCGCTGACCTGCTCAGTCGGGGTGGCGCCGAGCAAGTTCGTGGCCAAGCTGGGTTCCACCCGGGCCAAGCCGGACGGCCTGCTGGTCGTGCCCCCCGGGCAGGTGCTCGACTTCCTGCACCCACTGCCAGTGGACGCGCTCTGGGGGGTGGGGGAGCGGGCCGCCGAGGCGCTGCGTCGGCTCGGCCTGGCCACCGTCGGCGACCTCGCCGAGGCCCCGTTGGGCATGCTCCGCCGGGCGGTCGGCGCCGCGTCGGCGGCGCACCTGCACGAGTTGGCCTGGGGGCGAGACCCGCGCCGGGTCAGCCCCGAGCACGTCGACAAGTCGATCGGCGCCGAGGTGACCTTCGACGTCGACGTGGCCGACCCGCTGGAGATCCGCCGCGCCCTGCTCGCGCTCAGCGCGAAGGTCGGCGTCCGGTTGCGCGGCTCCGGACAGGTGGGGCGCACCGTGTCGCTCAAGGTGCGCTTGGCCGACTTCCGCACCGTCAACCGCTCCCGCACTCTCGGCGTGCCCACCGACACGGCACGCGAGATGTTCGACACGGTCTGGGCGCTCTACACCGCCCTGGACCCGGGCGAGCGGATCCGGCTCGTCGGTGTCCGGGTGGAGGGGCTCGCCCCGGCGGAGGGTGCGCCCCGGCAACTCACCCTCGGCGCGCCCGAGCGTGGTTGGCGGGAGGCGGAAGCTGCCGCGGACGCTGCCGCTGCCCGATTCGGGCGATCCGTCATAGGTCCAGCCAGTCTGTTAGGCGACCGTGATCCCCGCCGAAACGAAAATCCACCCCACCCATAGGTCGTCCCGCTTTCCGACGCGCGACCCCCCTCGTAGACTTGCGGGTAAGCAGCCGGTTGGCTGCCACGGTCTGTCGGCCCGAGTGGGCCTGACCAACGTGACCGGGGAGGAGTGCCGTGCCGCTCTCGGAGCACGAGCAGCGGCTGTTCGAGCAGATCGAGCGGTCGCTTGCCGAGGACCCCAAATTCGCCTCGGCCGTGCGCGCCAGCGATCCGCGCTTCCACGCGCGGCGTCGCCTGCTCGTCGCTGCCGGCGTGATCATCGCTGGCTTGGCTCTACTGGTCTATGGCGCGGTGATCAAGACTCCACCGCTGGCGGTGGCGGGCTTTGTCGTCATGCTGGCCTCGGCCGCGTTCGCGGTGCAGTCGCACCGGCGTGCGCAGTCACCCGACCTGCACGTGGTGGGCGGCACGACCAGTCGTCGTCGTCCCCGTGGCGGTGGCCGATCCGGTCGCCGGTCGTCGATCCTGGATCGCATGGAGGACAGGTGGCGGCAGCGCCCGGAGGGGCACCGCTGAGCCCGTCCCGCCGCTGAGGCGGGCCGTACACCGCGACGAGCGGGTCGCCGGGAACAGCCCGGCGACCACTGTCGTATCCGCGCGCCCTCGTACCCGCGCGTTGCACCGCGCCCTCGTACCCGCGCCCTCGTGCCGCGCGCCGCTGCCCAGCATCACTTGATGCTGGGCATTCCCATCCGGCTTCTCGTGACTGCTCACCATCAAGGGATCAACGGCGGCCCGGGGCACCGCAGCGACTGCAGGTGGTTGAGCAGGGGAGCGCCGACGGGATGCGTCACAGCCGGGCGGGGCGACGGCCAATGGACCGCCGCCCCGAGCCGGACGGGAACGTCCCTCAGCGGGCCGCCCGGTCGGCCAGCAGCCGACGCGGATTCCAGCGCAGCAGCCGGTACCGGGCCCGCCCGGTCAGTGCCACCAACCGGCCGGACGAGTCCGCCAGGCCGAGCCGCCAGCGCAGCAGCACCGACGGCGGCAGCACGGCGGCCAGCAGCCGGGTCCGCCGGTCCGCCCGTGCGGCCAGCGCGCGCCGGACCGCGCGCAGCGCCGGCAGCAGCCGCTCACCGGTCAGCGGGTCCCGGGCGTAACGCGCCCGTTCCTCCGCCCGGCCGAGCAGCCGCGCCGCGCCGACCGCCGCGGTGTCATCGGTGAAGGTGTCCCGGACCAGCCGGTCCGCGGTCGCCCGGGGCGTCTCGGTCCGGTCGACCCGGACCTTGAAGTCCACCAGCGTGTCGAGCAACTCCGCCCAGGCGGCATGCGCGTCCGCGCGGGCCGCGTTGGCGTCCACCCCGACCACCATCACAGGTGCCCCGTCGCCCGGGGCGGCATCGTCCGCGGTGGCGGCCACCGCGGCGCCCTCCGCCCGGCCACCCCGCCGTCGGCGCAGCGCCAGCCGACGCAGCGCCGGCACCGCCAGCAGTGCCATCAGGGCCAGCAGACCTGCCGTCCACCATGGCCACACCGGTGCCTGCTCGGCCGGTGTCTGACCGCTGAGGGAGAGCCCGCTGTCGGTGTCCCGGTCGGCGTTGTCCGGTCCGGCCGGTCCGGCCGACGCGTCGGGGCCGACCGGGGTGTCCGTGGTGCCGGTGCCCGGGCTGGACGGCTCCGGCGCGTCAGTGTCCGGCGCCCACGCCGACCGGGTGGAGCCCGGCACCCCGTACGTCGGGGTGGCGTCGAACGGCACCCAGCCGACCCCGTTGAAGTAGACCTCGGTCCAGGCGTGCAGGTTGAGGTTGGTCAACGTGTAGGTGTCGCCGTCCCGCTTGCTGCCGTTGGTGAACCCGAACGCCACCCGGGCCGGGATGCCGGCCGCGCGGACCAGCCAGGCCATCGCTGCCGCGTACTGCTGGCAGTAGCCGACCTTGTTGGTCAGGAAGTTGACGATGTCCTGGCCACTGCTGCCGCTCTCGGTGCTGAGCCGGTAGCTGAACCCGTTGTCCGCCGAGAAGTGCTGGTAGATGGACAGCACGCGATCGTAATCGGTGCGCTGCCCCTGGATCAGCCCCTTGACCAGCTCCTCCACCTCGGGCACCGGCCCCGGGGTGGCGGTCAGCTGCCGGCGGACCGGGTGGTCGGTCGGCAGCGGCTGCGCGGCGCGCAGCGCCGCCGGGGTGTACGTCGAGCGGATGTAGTCGAAGGAGTACTTCTTGCTCCGGGAGTTTTCCCGGTTGGAGAAGACGACCTGCTGGTTGGGGTCGTAGAGCCAGTTGCCGTTGAGGTCCTCGGTGCCCACCGGCTCCGCGTACACCGGCAGCAGGGACATGCTCAGGCTCTTGGTGACCTCGACGGTGGCCCGGTACGGGGTCTGCTGCACCCCTCGGCCGGCCCGCTCGCCGGGATCCGGGAGATCCCGGTTGGCCGGCCGACCACTCGGGCTGCGCGCCTGGAAGCCGCTCGGACGCAGCTCGTCGGCGACCGCGTAGCGGAGGTAGAACGGGGTCGGCTCAGACGTGGTCACCTTGACCAGGTCGCTCACCTCGGACTGGTTGAGCTGGCCGGCGAGCGACGCGAACAGGTCGATGCGGCCGGACGAGCCCGCCCCCGCCCGGCCGTTGCCGTTGCCGTTGCCCGCCCCGCCGCCGAGCGTGTCCAGCAGCCCGCCGGTCATGCCCGGCACGGCCAGCGGCAGCACCACGGCCAGGGCAACCCCGACCACCGCGAGCCGGCGGCCGGCGGCGGCCAGGGGCGAGGCCTCCCACACGTCGACGTCGCGGCCGTCGCCGGTGAACCGGCGTCCGAACCGGCGTACCCGGTCGACGTTGTCGGTGACCAGCAGCCAGAGGTACCCGGCGGCGCCCACCACGAACGGCACCGCGGGAACGCTGTCCACGTCGACGGCGACCGGCACCGAGTAGATGGCGAGCATCGGCAGCCCGGCCAGCGCGGGCCGGCGCAGCGCCACCGCCAGCACGTCCACCAGCACGGCCACCCCGCCGACGCCGAGCACGGTGATGAACAGCAGCGGGTCAGTGTCCGGCACCTCGATGCCGTACGAGCGCATGTCCTGCATCGAGCCGGTGAACAGGTCGGCGAAGTGCCCGAACGTGGTCGGCGTGGGCAGGAAGGTGAGAAACTCCGCGCCGCTGGGGAACAGCCAGGTCAGGGCGAGCACCAGGGCGGCCAGCATGCCGAGCACCTGACCCCACAGGGGTGCCCGGACGAGTCGGGTCAGCGCAGCCACCCCGGCCACCACGGCGACCGCGATCGCGGACTGGATCAGCCACGTCCAGGTCTCGAAGATGGCCGACAGCGGGGCGGCCGCGAGCAGCGTGGCCGCGGCCGCCACCGCGCCGATGTTCCGACTGGCGATCATGAGGGGAACCTTCCGTTCATCGCACGCCGCCGGCCACCGTCTCGGCCAGCGCGGCGCGCAGGGCGAAGCCCTGGGAACCCCGGCCCGCCTGCGGCCAGAGTGCCGGCAGCCGGCTGCCGTGGTCGACGCCGACCACCCGCCAACCGCTCTGCAACATCGTGAGCGCGGCGGCGCCGTGCGCGTGCTCAGCCTCGGCCCGGGCCTTCTCCGGCAGGCTCAGCCAGGTGGAGCTGTCCAACAGGAAGCCGACGCAGGTGGCGCCATTGCCCCGCAGCCCGGCCAGCAGCTCGGCCTCGGCCACACTCACCGCGCCGAACAACCCGATGATCAGACCGCCGTCAGCGCGTTGCCGGACCCGCTGCACCAGGCCGGTCACCTCGGCCCGCTGGTCCAGCCGGACCTCGGCGAGGTGGTCGAGCAGTGCCCCGTCGCCGCCGGCTTCCGAGGCGTCCACGTCCGCCCCCGAACCGGTGACCAGGCGCAGCTTGTAGCCGGCCTGACGCAGGTGCACGGCGATGCTCGCGGCGGCGGAGACCGCCCACTCGAAACTCGCCGTCGGCCCGTCGCCGCGGTGACCGTACGCGCGGGTGTCCAGCACGACCGTGGCCCGGCTCTCCCACGGCTGTTCCTCGCGGCGCACCATCAGCTCGCCGGTGCGCGCGGTGGACTTCCAGTGCACCCGGCGCAGGTCGTCGCCGCGCCGGTACTCCCGGGTCGCCGCGTCGTCCTCACCGTGCACCGCCACCGACCGGGCCCGGCTGTCGCCGCTGCCCGCGTACTCCCCGGGGAGCCGGACCGACGGCAGTGGGGTGACCTGCGGGATGACCGTCAGGTGGTCGGTGCTGGGGAACGCCCGGCTGAGCTCGCAGAGCCCGAACGGGTCGCTCATCCGCACCACCAGCGGGCCCACGTCGTAGCGGCCCCGCACGTCGGCCCGGACGGTGTACGCCACAGAGCTGGCCTGCTGCGCGCCGAGCCGCTCCAGCACCACCCGGGGCCGGCTGCCCAGGGCGTAGGGCAGCCGGTCCTCCAGTAGCAGGGTGCCGGTCGGCAGCCGGGAGAGGTTCTGCAGCCGCAGCACCACCCGGGAGTTGGCGCCGACCGGGACCCGGTGCGGGTCCAGTGAACGGTTGCAGGCCAGCTTGTAGCGGCTGCGCCCGACGTAGGCGGCGGCCAGCAGCGGCAGGACGGCCAGCAGCACGGCGACCCGGAGCAGGTCCTTCTCGCCGAGGATGCCGGCCGAGATCGCCGCCGCGACCGCGGCGGCGAGGAACGAGCGCCCGCGGGTGGTCAGCCCGCGCAGCCCTGCACGCACGTCACGGCCTCCGCGGCTCGTAGGGCGCGCGACCGTTGCCGGTGGCGGGCCGGGTGTCGTACGGGGAGCGCTGCCGGTCGTGCGGCAACGGCAGTCGGTGCACCAGCTCGGAGACGATCGCGTCGGTGGTGCGTCGGGCGAGCTGCGCGTCGGCGGTCGGGATGATCCGGTGCGCCATTACCGGCACCGCGAGGGCCTGCAGGTCGTCGGGGAGGACGTAGTCGCGCCCCTCCAAAGCGGCGACCGCCCGGGCGGTGCGCAGCAGCTGCAGGGTTGCCCGGGGGGAGGCGCCCAGACGCAGGTCGGGGGCCTCGCGGGTCGCGGTGACCAGGTCGATGGCGTACTGCTTGACCGCGTCGGCGACGTGCACCTGCCGGACGGTGGCGATGAGCTGCCGGACGATGTCCGCGTCGGAGACCGGGCGCAGCTCGTTCAGCGGGTCGGTGCCGCCGTGCCCGTCCAGCATGGCCAGCTCGGCGCCAGCGTCCGGGTAGCCCATCGCGATCCGAGCGGTGAACCGGTCGCGCTGCGCCTCGGGCAGCGGGTAGGTCCCCTCCATCTCGATCGGGTTCTGGGTGGCGATGACCATGAACGGAGTCTGCAGCTGGTACGTCACGCCGTCGACGGTGACCTGCCGCTCCTCCATGCACTCCAGCAGCGCCGACTGGGTCTTCGGCGAGGCGCGGTTGATTTCGTCGCCGACGACCAGGTTGGCGAAGACGGCGCCCGGACGGAACTCGAAGTCGTGCGTCTCCTGGTTGTAGACGCTGACCCCGGTGACGTCGCTGGGCAGCAGGTCGGGGGTGAACTGGATCCGCCGCACCGTGCAGTCGATGGACCGCGCCAAGGCCTTGGCCAGCTTGGTCTTGCCGACGCCGGGGACGTCTTCGATGAGGAGGTGACCCTCGGCGAGCAGGACGGCAAGGGCCAGCCGCACGGTGGCGGTCTTACCCTCGATGACCTGCTCGATGTTGGCCACGATGGCCTCGCTGGCGGCGCGGAACTCGTCGTGCGGCAACAGTCCGCCGACCTCGTCCCAGGTCTGTTGTGTCACGGGCCTCCTCCTCGTCGCCGTCACGGCAGCTCTGTATAGAGCACCTGGACCCGCCGTTGGGTTCGCGACGTCGAGCCTCGTTTGCCGCAGAATTCTCACTGGCCTCTCAGGCTAACCATGTTTGTCGTTATCGCCGACCCCCGCAGGCAGTCCGTCGGTTACGCACCGATATTCGCCGGGTTGGGGGACTGGCCCCGCCGACCCCGGCCCGAACCGGCGGCGAGGTACACTGCCGGACATGGCCGGAGTCTTCCTGCTTCTTATCGGGCCGTGCTGATGCGCTGAACGCGCGACAGCACGGCGGCCCCTCCTGCGTGAGGGGCATTTTTGTGCCCGTCGCCGGTCCGGCCCGGCGGTGCCGAGACGAAGCGAAGCGAAGCGAGGAGAGACGATGAGTGAGGCAGCCGCACCGGCGGGCGACATTCCCCCGTTCCGGTACACCGCGGCCCTGGCCGACGAGATCGAAAATCGTTGGCAGGACATCTGGGCGCGCGAGGGCACCTTCCACGCCCCGAACCCGACCGGCCCGCTGGCCGACCCGGACCACCCCCGGGCCGGTGCGGAAAAGCTGTACGTGCTGGACATGTTCCCCTACCCGTCCGGCGCCGGCCTGCACGTCGGCCACCCCCTGGGCTACATCGGCACCGACTGCTTCGCCCGCTACCAGCGGATGGCGGGGCGCAACGTGCTGCACGCCATGGGCTTCGACGCGTTCGGCCTGCCCGCCGAGCAGTACGCGGTGCAGACCGGCACCCACCCACGGACCACCACGGTGGCGAACATCGAGCGGTACAAGGCGCAGCTGCGCCGGCTGGGGCTGGCGCACGACGAGCGCCGTTCGGTGGCGACCATCGACACTGACTTCTACCGCTGGACCCAATGGATCTTCCTGCAGATCTTCAACTCCTGGTACGACCGGGACGCCGGGCGGGCCCGGCCGATCGCCGAGCTGATCGCCGAGTTCGAGGGCGGTAACCGGGCGACCCCGGACGGCCGGTCCTGGGCCGAGCTGAGCGTCGCCGAGCGCCGCCAGGTCGTCGACGACCACCGCCTGGCGTACGTCTCGCAGGCCCCGGTGAACTGGTGCCCAGGGCTGGGCACCGTGCTGGCCAACGAGGAGGTCACCGCCGACGGCCGCTCCGACCGGGGCAACTTCCCGGTCTTCAAGCGCAACCTGAAGCAGTGGATGATGCGGATCACCGCGTACGGTGACCGGCTGATCGAGGACCTGGACAGCCTGGACTGGCCCGAGCCGATCAAGATGATGCAGCGCAACTGGATCGGCCGGTCCACCGGTGCGCACATCGACTTCCCCACCGAGCTGGAGCCGATCCGGGTGTTCACCACCCGGCCGGACACCATCTTCGGGGCCACGTACATGGTGCTGGCGCCCGAGCACGAGCTGGTCGACACGCTGGTGCCGGCCGCCTGGCCGGAGGGGACGAGGGACGCCTGGACCGGCGGGCACGCCAGCCCCCGGGCGGCCGTCGAGGCGTACCGCAAGGCGGCGGCGGCCAAGACCGACATCGAGCGGCAGGCCGAGAGCAAGGAGAAGACCGGCGTCTTCATCGGCGCGTACGCCACCAACCCGGTCACCGGCGGGCAGATCCCGATCTTCATCGCAGACTACGTGCTGGCCGGCTACGGCACCGGCGCGATCATGGCGGTGCCGGCACAGGACGAGCGGGACTGGGCGTTCGCCGAGGTCTTCGAGCTGCCCATCGTGCGTACCGTGCAGCCGGCGGAGGGCTTCGACGGCAAGGCGTACACCGGGGACGGCCCGGCGATCAACAGCGCCGCGCCCGAGCGCGGCCTGGACCTGGACGGCCTGGGGGTCGCCGATGCCAAGGCGGCGATCATCGCCTGGCTGGAGGCGAACGGGTACGGCGCCGGCGCGGTGACCTACCGGCTGCGCGACTGGCTGTTCTCCCGGCAGCGCTACTGGGGCGAGCCGTTCCCGATCGTCTACGACGAGACCGGCGCGGCGATCGCCCTGCCCGAGGAGATGCTGCCGGTCGAGCTGCCGGAGGTGGACGACTTCTCGCCGAAGACGTTCGACCCGAACGACGGCGACTCGAACCCGGAGACCCCGCTGTCGCGTCGCCGCGACTGGGTCGAGGTGGAGCTGGACCTGGGTGACGGGCCGAAGCGGTACACCCGGGAGACCAACGTGATGCCGCAGTGGGCCGGCTCCTGCTGGTACGAGCTGCGCTACCTGGACCCGACCAACAGCGAGCGGTTCGTCGACGCGGAGAACGAGCGGTACTGGATGGGCCCGCGCGGCGAGGGCGACTGCGGGGGTACCGACCTGTACGTCGGCGGCGCCGAGCACGCCGTGCTGCACCTGCTGTACGCGCGGTTCTGGCACAAGGTGCTGTTCGACCTGGGGCACGTGTCGTCGTTCGAGCCGTTCCGCAAGCTGTTCAACCAGGGCATGATCCAGGCGTACGCGTACACCGACTCGCGCGGCAGTTACGTGCAGGCCGAGGACGTCATCGAGCGCGAAGGCGGCTGGTACCTGGGCGACGACGAGGTGCGCCGCGAGTACGGCAAGATGGGCAAGTCGCTGAAGAACGTGGTGACCCCCGACGACATGTGCGCCGCGTACGGCGCGGACACCTTCCGGGTGTACGAGATGTCGATGGGCCCGCTGGAGGTGTCCCGTCCCTGGGAGACCCGGGCGGTCGTCGGGTCGTACCGGTTCCTGCAGCGGGTCTGGCGGGCCGTGGTCGACGAGGAGACCGGTGCGCTGCGGGTCAGTGAGGCCCCGGCCGACGAGGCAACCCGCCGGCTGCTGCACAAGGTGATCGACGGGGTCCGTGGCGACATGGACGGCATCCGGTTCAACACGGCGATCGCGAAGCTGATCGAGCTGACCAACGGGCTGACCCAGCTGTCGGCGACGCCGCGCGAGGTGGCCGAGCCGCTGGTGCTCATGGTGGCGCCGTTCGCCCCGCACGTTGCCGAGGAACTGTGGCGCCGGCTGGGCCACCAGACCTCGCTGACGTACGCGGACTTCCCGACGGCTGATCCGGCACTGCTGGTGGCGGACACGGTGACCTATCCGGTGCAGGTCAACGGCAAGGTCCGTGGCCGCATCGAGGTTCCCACCGACGCATCCGAGGAGTCGGTCCGTGCCGCGGCCCTGGACGCGGTGGCCGCCACCCTGGCCGGCAAGGAACCCCGCAAGGTCATCGTGGTGCCGGGCCGGATGGTCTCCGTCGTCGCCTGACCCGACCCCGGTCTCGGCCCGGGTCCCGCTGGTGTAGCGGGGCTGGCGTCGCGATCCGGGCATCCCGGGCGGGGCTTCGCGGTCTGGCCGCCCGGCTCTGCCGGCACGGAGCGTGACGCCTGTGGGGGCGGACACCGTGACGAGCGTGATGACTCAGAGGCATATTTATACCTCTGAGTCATCACGCTCATTGGCGCATCCGTCGCCCGGGCGCGACACGCCGGCCCGAGGGCGGGCCAGGTCGCAGCCCCGGGAAGGGCGGTCAGGCCGGCATGGAGCGGCGGTGCCGCTCGGCGCGCCACCACTGGTGGATGAGCACCACGCTGGCGATCAGGCCGAGGCTGGCGGGGGCGGCGGCGTACCAGTTGATGCGGCCGGGGGAGCTGACCGCCGCGCCGATCGCGGCGTAGCCGAAGGCAGTCGGCGCGGAGGCGATCACGCTGCCGGCCAGGAACGGCAGTACCCGGGCCCCGGTGGTGCCGTAGCCGTAGCTGACCAGCCCGAAGCCGGCGATCGGCAGCAGCCGGACGGTGACCACGCCGAGCACGCTCTGCCGGGTGAACCAGCCGTCGAGGCGGGCCAGCCGGCCACGGACCCGCTCGGCCACGAACTCCCGGCCGAGCAGCCGGCCGACCGTGAACCCGATCGCCGCCGCCAGCAGCGCGGCGCCCAGGGCGTACGCGGCGCCCTCCAGCGGGCCGAAGATGGCGCCCGAGGCGAGTGTGATGAAGGTCCGGGGTACCAACGCGACCAGCAGCAGCGCGCCGCCGAGGACCGCCGCCACCGGGGCGAGATGGCCGAGGTGGTTGGCCAGCCGGGGCAACTGCTCCGGGTCCGGTCGGGGCGCCAGGAGCAGCAGCAGCGCGCAGCCGCCGATCAGCAGCACGAGCAGGGCGAACCGGGCGGCCGACGGCTGCCGGAGCAGCCGCCGGACGGCGGGGATCATGCCCGGGCGGCGGCCACCGCAGCGCGGCGCTCGCTCCGAAGCCGGTCCGACCAGGTGTCGTCCAGCGGCGGGAGCTGGTGCGCCCCGGTGGCCCAGCGCAGCAGAAGGTCGGCCAGGGCCGGATTGCGGGCCAGCGCGGGGCCGTGCGAATAGGTGCCGAGCAGCTTGCCCCGCCAGGCACCCTCGGTGGTGCCGTCGTTGCCCACCCCGGTGCTCACCCGTGCCAGCGGGGAGACCTCCGGGCCGAGGTGGGTGCGGCCGCCGTGGTTCTCGAAGCCGGTCAGTGCGGGCAGGCCCAGGCGGGGGTCGATCTCGCCGGCCAGCTCGCCGACGGCTCGGCTCGGGCCCCGGTCGGACTGCAGGTCGAGCAGCTCCAGGCCGCGGCACTGCACACCCTTGGCGAAGAAGGACATGCCGAGCAGCTGGTAGCCGGCGCAGACGCCGAACACCACCGAGCCCTGGGCGACCGCCCGGTGCAGGCCACCGTCGGCGATCAGCCGCTGCGCGCCCAGCGCCTGCGGACCGTCCTCACCGCCGCCGACCAGGTAGATGTCGGCGGTCGCGGGCAGCCGCTGGTCGGAGCGGACCTCCATGACCTCGACCGGCATACCGCGCTGGCGGGCCCGCCGGGCGAGGATCAGCGCGTTGCCCCGATCGCCGTAGGTGGAGAGGAGGTCGGGGTAGATCCAGACGATGCGCAGGCTCTCAGTTGACACGGTCCAACTCCGCTCGGATGTCCTGGAACGCGGTGTAGTTCGCGATGACCTCCAGCCGCCCCGGCGGGACCGACCGGATCGCGTCCTCGAACGTGCGCACGTGCTGGAACGACACGTCGTTGACGTCCAGGCGGACCGCCAGGTCGTACGCCCGGTCGCCGGTGATCAGCACCTGTCGGCCGCGCAGCGGCGCGAAGTCGACGTCGAAGAGCCAGGAGGTGTCCAGCCCGTCGGGGTCGCGCGCGTTGATGGAGAGCAGGGTCGGCGCCTCGTCGGCCATGTCGAAGGCCTCCAGCCAACTGGCCGGATTCTTGGCCAGCAGCAGCCGGATGTTGCGCCCGTCCTTGTCCACCTGCGCGTAGCGGCCGGCCACCGAGGTGACGATGCCGAGGCGGGACACCGCGTCGACCGGGCGGACGCCGAACTCGGCGGCCACGGCCAGCGCCGTCGCCGCGTTGCCCAGGTTGACCTTGCCGGGTAGCTGGAGGGAGACCTTGTGCCAGGCGCCGGTGGGGTCGAGCACGCCCTCGTCCTCGACGACCCACTGCGGCTCCGGCCGGCGCAGCGGGCAGCCGGTGCACCACCACTGGTCGCCGTTGCGCTGAATGGTGGAGCCGCACTCCGGGCAGACCCAGGAGTCGTCGTGCCAGCGCTGGCCGGCGCTGAACCAGGTCACGTGCGGCGGGTTGATGCCGCGGGCGGGGTCGCCCGGCGGGGTGGCGGCCCAGACCACCATCGGGTCGTCGGCGTTGGCCACCACCCGCACATCGGTGTGCCGGACCAGCGCCGCGCGCCAGAGCTGCGCCATCATGGCGACCTCCTTGGCCCGGTCGAGCTGGTCGCGGGAGAGGTTCAGCAGGGCGACCACGTGCGGCTCGGTCGCCTCCAGCACCTGGGCGAGGTAGTGCTCGTCGACCTCCAGCACGGCGTACGGGGTGCTGCCGGCCTTGGCCAGCGCCGAGGTGTGGCCGCTGGGCATGTTGGCGCCGAAGGAGTTGGTGGCGACCCGCCCGAGCACGCCGACCGCGGCGGCGGTCAACCGGGTGGTGGTGGTCTTGCCGTTGGTGCCGGAGACGAGCGCGATGGCGCGCCCGGCCGACAGGTGGGCCAGCAGGTCCGGGTCGATCTTCAGGCCGATCCACCCGCCGATCACCGAACCGTCGCCACGGCCGGCCGCCCGGGAGAGCGCGGCGGCGGTCCGTGACACGGAGCTGGCCACCTTGGCCCGTAGGGGCATTTTCGCGTCCGTCACGCGAGCGAGGTTACCGGACCGCCCGCCCCACCAGATCGCCGCCGACCGCGAACCGTTCGGCCGTGGTGCCCACGCGGGCGGCTGGTTCGGCTTCATCCGGACGGAGTCGATCTATGTCGGAAAGCGGACCACGCCGGACCGCCGCCGTGGCCCTCCACTCCGCTCCACCCCTTGTGACGTGCGGTTTTGCCTGCGCATCGAGCGCGCCACGCGGGCGAATCTGGTTGCAGGTGGAGGGAAGTGGAGTAGAGTGGGGACCAATGGTGAGGCCGGGAGGGCTCACCGGCCCGGGGGGTCAGCGGCGCCGCGAACGCCGTTCAAGGGCGAGGGGGTAGGGCCGATGTTCCTCGGCACCCACACTCCGCGCCTGGACGACAAAGGCCGGTTGATCCTTCCGGCCAAGTTCCGGGACGAGCTGGCAGGGGGTGTCGTGGTCACTAAAGGGCAGGAGCGCTGCCTCTACGTCTTTCCGACACCCGAGTTCCAGCGGATCGCGGAGCAGTTGCGCGCGCAACCAATGACGCACAAGGCGGCCCGGGCCTACAGCCGGGTCTTCTTCGCCAGCGCGCACGACGAGGTTCCGGACAAGCAGGGTCGGGTGACCATCCCGGCCCACCTGCGGGCGTACGCCGCACTGGATCGCGACCTGGTCGTGATCGGCGCGAGCACGCGGGTGGAGATCTGGGACCGGGTCGCCTGGGAGACCTACCTCGCCGAGAGCGAAGACGACTTCGCCGACATCGAGGAGGGGGTGCTGCCCGGCGGTCTGTAGGGCGGAACGGCGCCCGACGTACTGCGAGATCTCCAGCCGCTTTCGAGTTCCTGGCACCCCTTCCCCGGTGCCAGGCGCACGATCCAGTCATCGGGCGGAGCCCGGTGCCCGGCGGGAGCGGATGGGGATCTGGCGGTACGGCGGCAGCGCCGTCCGACGACGGGCGCACGAGGAGAACGGACGTTTCAACCAGTGGGGGTCATCATGGGGGAGTTGCGCGGCACGCACGTGCCGGTGCTGCTCGAGCGGTGTCTCGAGCTGCTGGCCCCCGCGCTGGGTCGAAGCGGCCGGACGGTGCACGTCGACGCGACGCTCGGCCTGGGCGGGCACGCGGAGGCGGTACTCGAGGCGCATCCGGAGACGGTCCTGATCGGGCTGGACCGGGACACCGAGGCACTCGCCCACGCGCGGGTTCGGCTGGCCCGGTTCGCCGATCGGGTGCACCTGGAGCACGCCGTCTACGACGAGCTGCCCGAGGTGCTCGACCGGCTGGGCTATCCGGGCATCGACGGCATCCTGTTCGACCTGGGTGTCTCGTCGCTGCAACTCGACGCGCCCGACCGCGGGTTCGCGTACGCCCAGGACGCGCCACTGGACATGCGGATGGACCAGACCCGGGGGGTGACCGCCGAGGAGGTGGTCAACACCTACGCGCACCCGGACCTGGCCCGGGTGCTTCGGGTCTACGGCGAGGAGAAGTTCGCCGGCCGGATCGCCTCGGCGATCATCCGGGAGCGGGAACGCGTCCGGATCACGTCGTCCGCGCGGCTGGCGGAGCTGGTCCGGGACTCCATTCCGGCGCCAGCTCGACGAACGGGCGGACACCCGGCAAAGAGAACGTTTCAGGCTTTACGGATCGAGGTAAACAAAGAGCTGGCAGCGCTGGAGACGGCGCTGCCGTCCGCGCTCGACGCACTGACCGTGGGCGGTCGCATGGTGGTCCTGTCCTACCACTCGCTGGAGGACCGGCTCACCAAGGTGGCGCTCGCGGACCGGGTCCGCAGTAAGGGCCCGATCGACCTCCCGGTCGAACTGCCCGGGTCCGGTCCGACGTTCCGGCTGCTCAGCCGGGGTGCCGAACTGGCCGGGGAAGCGGAGGTCGCCGCCAACCCGCGAGCCGCCTCGGTGCGGCTGCGGGCGGCGGAGCGACTCGACCCGAACGCGGCACAGCAAGGGCGGACCGACCGCGAACGGTCCCGCCGAAGGGTGAAGGGGATGCACCAACCGGGGACGGGGACTGCGTGATCCGTGGGGGATCCGTGGCTCCGGTCCGGTAGAGGGACGGACGTTGAGGGGGAGGGGACATGAGCATTGACAAGCGCGACCGCCGGGACATCACCGGCGGCGGGCAGCGCACACCACGGTCGGGGGGCCGGACCGTGGCGGAGCGGGCGACGCGCGTGGGGAACGGTACGCCACGCATCGATCGAGTGAAGCGGCAGGGGGAGGCTCGTGCCCGGGGGGCGCGCGAGTTCCCCACCCAGGGCAGTGCCGCGCTGCGGCCGGCCGAGAAGGCCGGCGTCGCCGCCAGCGCTCGCCCGCCGCGGCTGCGGGTGGCGCCGCCGCCGCCGATGTCGGTGCCGCGCGCACCGTTCGCGGCGCTGATCGTGCTGCTGGTGCTCGGTGGGGTGCTGGGCATCCTGACGGTCAACACCAAGATCAACGAGAATGCCCTGCGGCTGGAGAAGCTGGAGCAGCAGCAGGGCCGGCTGGACCTGGAGAAGCAGCAGCTGGACAAGCAGATCGCCGACGCCAAGGCGCCAGGCAACCTGACCGCCGAGGCGCGCCGGCTGGGCCTGGTGGACGCCGGTGAGCCGGCGTACATCCGGCTGCCGGACGGCAAGACCATCGGTGTGCCGAAGCCGGCGACCGGCGAGCCGTCGGTGACCAGCCAGCAGGGTGCGGGAGGCTGACCGGTGCCATCGAGGTCGGACGAGCCGCGCCGGGATCCCAAGGGGTCCCGGCGCGGCTCTTCCCGTGACACCAACCCCACGGACGGGGAGCCGCGCGCCGGGGAGCCGGGCATGGGAGGCATCTCGGGCGCTCGGGCGTACACCCCTCGGGGCCGGACGATCCGGGAGGAGCGCGGCTCGCCGGCGCGTAGCGGGGGCGCCGAGCAGCGGCGTACCCCGCGCAGCACCCGGTCCGGCGACCCGTTCCGGCCCGCGTTGCAGGTGCTCGACGGCGGCCGGGCCGCTGCCCGGACCGGCCGGCGGGACGCGCCGGCGGCGGGACGCGGCGGGGTGGTGCGCACCGTCGCGCCGCGCACCCCGCGCGGCCCGGCCGGCGACGAGCCGCCGCCGCGCCGCCGGACCACGCCGCGCGCGCCGCGCCGCGGCGACCGCCCGGCTGCCCGCCGGCCGTCCCGCAAGCCACCGCGCCCGCCGAAGCTGGCCGACTCACGGCTGCGGCTGAGGCTGGGCACCGCGCTCACTCTGGCGCTGTTCGCCGTCATCGGGATCCGGCTGATCTTCCTCCAGGCGGTGGACACCCCGGCGTACGCCGGCGGCGGCGTCGCCGACCGGACCCGCAAGGTCGAGCTGCCCGCCCCGCGCGGCGCGATCTACGACCGCACCGGCGCCCCGCTGGCACACAGCGTCGAGGCGCGGTACGTGTACGCCGACCCGACCGAGATCGAGGACCCGGCCGGCACCGCGAAGGCGCTCTCCCCCCTTCTCGGCATCCCGGCGTCGAAGCTCACCGAGCTGATGAAGCCCCGCAAGCTGGAGAACGGCATCCTGTCCCAGTTCGTGTACCTGGCCCGGGGGGTGGAGATCTCGACCGCCAAGCGGGTGCAGACGCTGGAGTTGCCCGGCATCGGGGTGCACCGCGACGAGCGCCGCGAGGTGCCCGGCGGCGACCTGGCGGCCAACCTGATCGGCTTCACCAGCCAGGACATGGTCGGGCTGGAGGGGCTGGAGGCCCGCTACGACGATCTGCTCGCCGGGCAGGACGGCAAGCGGGTGTACGAGGCCGGCCTCGGTAACCTGGACGCGCCGATCCCGGGCGGCTACAGCAAGACCACCCCGGCCAAGCCGGGCACCTCCATGACCCTCACCATCGACCGTGACCTGCAGTTCCGCGCCCAGCAGATCCTCAGTGCGGCGATGGCGCAGCACCGCGGCGGCACCGCCGCAGCGGTGATCATCGACATTCCTTCTGGTGAGGTGCTGGCCCAGGTCAGCAATCCCACCTACGACGCGGCGAAGCCGGTGGACAGCGACCCGGTCGCCCGGGAGGACGCGGCGACCAGCTTCGTGGTCGACCCCGGTTCGGTGCACAAGGCGATCACCTTCGGGGCGGCACTGCAGGAGGGGGTGATCACCCCGGACACCACGCTGCCCATCGCGAACAGCATCAAGAAGGGCGACACCTGGTTCGCCGACACCCACCCGGCGAACGGCAAGCGGATGAGCGTGCCGGGGATGCTCGCCTACTCGTCGAACGTCGGCACCATCACCATCGCCGACCGGCTCGGCCGGGAACGGTTGATCGACTACCAGAAGCGGTTCGGGCTCGGCCAGCCCACCGGCGAGGGGATGCCCGGCGAGGCCCGCGGACGGCTGCTGCCGGCCGACGAGTGGAGCGAGTCGTCGGCCGGGTCGGTGCCGATCGGGCACAGCGTCGACGCCACGCCGCTGCAGATGGCCGCCGCGTACGCCACCATCGCCAACGACGGCACCTACGTGCAGCCACACCTGGTCAAGGAGACGACCGGCCCGGACGGTAAGCACACTGCCGCGCCGGCCCCGGTGACGCGTTCGGTGCTCAGCCCGCAGAACGCGGCGGCGCTGCGCACCATGCTGGAGGCGGTCACCACGGTCGATCGCGCCACCGGCGAGGCCGCCGCGGTCCCCGGCTACCGGATCGCCGGCAAGACCGGCACCGGCTGGCGGCTGGTGGACGGCAAGAAGCAGCCCGGCGAGGTGTCCTCCTTCATCGGGATGGCCCCCGCGGAGAAGCCCCGTTACGTCGTCGCGGTGTTCGTGTACAGCCCTGGTGGCGGTGGCGCCAAGGCGGCAACAGAATCCTTCCGCGAAGTGATGAGCTTCACTCTGCGTCATTCACGAGTCCCTCCTACGGGAACGTCGAGTCCACGTTTTGTCGTCTTCCCTGGTTAGCAACGGATGGCGTCTTCGGCGGAGGCACGCAGACCGCGTTGAAGCAGGTGCAGGCTGCGGTCGGTGTGACCGCTGACGGTGTCTACGGCCCGAACACGCGGAACGCCATGAAGTGGATCCACGCGGAGATTTAATTGCAGTCGGGCGCGGATACGGGTTGGAAATAATCCGTGTCCGCGCCTCATTTTCTGGTTTCTGGTGAAGGCGGCTGAGCCGGCAGGGAACTGTGCTCCCCTGCGGTGCTCTCGCAACCGGCTCGGACCCCTGCACCAGCGTCGCCACAGCCGCTCCACGGGCCGCCCGACGCCACGCCGGACGTTCGGCGACTCCCGAGACGGATATTCAGGCGCGGTGTGCGGCCGGAACCGGACGACCGGGTAGGGTCTGACGCCGTGCCCGGCAATCCACGTCCACGTACCGTGACCGGAGTCCGGCTCGGCGATCTCGCCGTCCGGCTCGCTGTCGACCTCCCGGCGGACGCCGCTGGAGTGGTCGTTACCGGGGCCACCCACGCCAGCCAGGAGGTCCGTCCCGGCGACCTGTATGCGGCCCTGCCCGGTGCCCGCCGGCACGGCGCGGAGTTCGCGGCCGGCGCTGCCGAGGCCGGCGCGGTGGCGCTGCTGACCGACCCGGCCGGCGCCGAACTGGCGGCGGGGTCCGGCCTGCCCGCCCTGGTGGTGTCCGACCCCCGTGCGGTGCTCGGCGAGGTGGCCTCGGCCGTCTACGGCGACCCGACCGCCGGGCTCACCGTGATCGGCGTGACCGGCACCGCCGGCAAGACCTCCACCGCCTACCTGATCGAGTCGGGCCTGCGCGCCGCCGGGCACACCACCGGGCTGATCGGCACCGTGGAGACCCGGCTCGGTGACCTGGTGATCGACAGCGTGCGCACCACCCCCGAGGCGACCGATCTGCACGCCATGCTGGCCACCGCCCGCGAGCGCGGGGTCACCGCCGTGGTCATGGAGGTCTCCAGCCACGCGCTGGCCATGGGCCGGGTGGGCGGCGTCCGGTTCGCCGTCGGCGGCTACACCAACTTCGGCTCCGACCACCTGGACTTCCACGCCGACAGCGCCGACTACTTCGCCGCCAAGGCGCAGCTCTTCGACGGCCGGTGCGCCGTCGAGGTGCTCAATCACGACGACCCGGCCCTCAAGTCGCTGTACAAGCCGGCGACGGTCAGCTACTCGGCGGCCGGCGACCCGGACGCGACGTGGTGGGCCGACGGCGTCGGTGGTGAGGGGTACGCCCAGCGGTTCACCGCGCACGGCCCGGACGGGCTGGCCCTGCCCACCGGGGTGGCGCTGCCCGGCCGGCACAACGTGGCCAACGCGCTGCTGGCCATCGCAGCGCTGGTGGGTGCCGGGGTGGACCCGGCGACCGCGGCGGCCGGCGTGGCGGCCTGCGGCGGCGTACCGGGCCGGCTGCAGCTGGTCGACGTCGCGGGGCCGGTGCGCGGGGTGGTCGACTACGCGCACAAGTCGGACGCGATCGTGGCCGCGCTGGCCGCGCTGCGCGAGCTGAGCGCGGGCCGGTTGATCTGCGTGATCGGTGCCGGTGGGGACCGGGACCGGGGCAAGCGGCCGGTGATGGGCGCCGCCGCGGCGGAGGGAGCCGACGTGGTGCTGGTGACCGACGACAACCCGCGCACCGAGGATCCGGCGGAGATCCGCGCCGAGGTCCTCGCCGGGGCGTACCGGGCCGGCACGGCCGCACGGATCATCGAGGTGGACGGCCGGCGGGCCGCCATCGACGAGGCGGTCCGGCTGGCCGAGCCGGGCGACGTGATCGCGCTGCTCGGCAAGGGCCACGAGCGGGGCCAGGAGGTGGGCGGCGAGGTGTTCCCGTTCGACGACAGCACCGAGCTGGCCGACGCGCTGCGGGCCCGCTTCGGGGACCTGGCGGGTCAGCGGTGATCGCGCTGACCCTGGCCGAGGTGGCCGCCGCGGTCGACGGGCGACTGGTCGCCGCCGACCCGGCCGTCACCGTGACCGGCACGGTCGAGTTCGACTCGCGCAAGGTGGCCCCCGGCGCGCTCTTCGTGGCCTTCCCGGGGGAGAAGGTCGACGGGCACGACTACGCGGCCGGCGCGATGGAGTCCGGCGCGGTGGCGGTGCTCGGCACCCGCGAGGTGCCCGGAGTGCCGATGGTGCTGGTCGACGACGCGCTGACCGCGATGGGCCGGCTGGCCCGCGCGGTGGTGGACCGGCTGCCCGGGCTGACCGTGGTCGGGCTGACCGGCTCCTCCGGCAAGACCACCACCAAGGACCTGATCGGCCAGCTCACCGTCCGGCTCGGCACCACGGTGGCGCCACCCGGGTCGTTCAACAACGAGCTGGGGCACCCGTACACGGCGTTGCAGGCCGGGCCGGACACCCGCTACCTCGTGCTGGAGAAGGGCTCGCGCGGGGTGGGGCACGTGCGCTACCTGTGCGAGATCGTGCCGCCGAGGATCTCCGTGGTGCTCAACGTCGGGACCTCACACATCGGTGAGTTCGGCTCGCAGGAGACCATCGCCCTGGCCAAGGGCGAGCTGGTCGAGGCGCTGCCGTCCGACGGCCTGGCCGTCCTGAACGCCGACGACCCACGGGTGGACGCGATGGCGAGCCGTACCAGCGCCCGGGTGGTCCGCTACGGCGAGGCCCCGGACGCCGACGTGCGGGCCGAGGACGTCACGCTGGACGATCGGGGACGCGCGTCGTACACCCTGGTCACCCCGGAGGGGAGGGTGCCGGTACGGCTCGGGCTGACCGGACGCCACCAGGTCTCCAACACCCTCGCCGCGGCGGCGGTGGCCCGGGAGCTGGGCATGCCACTGGCCGAGCTGGCCACGGCGCTCGGCGAGCTGGGGCTGGTCTCCACCCGACGGATGGACGTCTTCGACCGCCCCGACGGGGTGACCGTCATCGACGACTCGTACAACGCCAACCCGGCCTCGATGTCGGCCGCGCTGAAGGCGCTCGCCACGCTCGGCCGGGGTCGGCGTACCGTCGCGGTGCTCGGCTACATGGCCGAGCTCGGCCCGTTCGAGCGGGACGGCCACGCTGAGGTCGGCCAACTCGCGGCCGAGCTGGGTGTCGACCGGCTGCTCGTGGTGGGCGAGCCGGCTGCGCCGATCCACGAAGGCGCGACAGCGGTAGCGAACTGGGGAGGAGAGTCGGTGCTGCTCACCGATCAGGCAGCGGCCGTCGAGGTGCTGCGGGGCGAGCTACGGCCGGGCGACGTCGTCCTGGTCAAGGGCTCCCGGTACCGGACCTGGGAGGTGGCCGACGCCCTGCGCGCCGACGCCACCTCTGAGAATGGAGCTACCGCGTGAGGGCGGTCATCGTCGCCGTCGGGGTGGCCTTCCTCGTCTCGCTCTTCTGCACCCCGATCGCGATCAAGGTGTTCACCCGGCTCAAGGCCGGCCAGCCGATCCGGGCCGAGGGCCCGGCCATGCACCAGACCAAGAAGGGCACGCCCACGATGGGCGGCGTGGTCTTCATCCTGGCCACGGTGATCGCGTACGTGGCCGGGCACCTGGCTCTGACCACCCTGCCGGACGCGCAGATCGCCCAGGTGGAGCCGACCATCACCGCCCTGGTGCTGCTGGGGCTGATGGTGTTCTCCGGTGCGGTGGGCTTCCTCGACGACTTCCTCAAGGTGCGCAAGCGCAACAGCGCCGGGCTGAACAAGCGCGGCAAGCTGCTCGGCCAGATCCTGGTCGGCGCGGTCTTCGGTGTGGTCGCGCTGTACTTCCCGAGCACGATGACCGACGCGTCGGGCGCGGTGACCAACACCGAGACGGTGGGCAGCACCACGCTGAGCTTCATCCGGGACATCGACGCCCTGGAAGTCAGCAAGATCGGCGCGATCATCATCTTCATCTTCGTGGTGATGGGTGCCACGAACGGGGTGAACCTCACCGACGGCCTGGACGGTCTGGCCACCGGCGCCTCGGTGATGGTGCTCGCCGCGTACGCGTTGATCGCGTTCTGGCAGTACCGGCACTGGTGCGCCGACCCGAGCTACACCCAGTCGTACTGCTACGCCGTCCGCGACCCGTTGGAGATCGCGCTGATAGCCGGGGCGGCGGCCGGGGCCTGTGTCGGCTTCCTGTGGTGGAACACGTCCCCCGCACGGATCTTCATGGGTGACACCGGTGCGCTGGGGCTGGGCGGCCTCATCGCCGGCATGGCGATGTCCACCCGGACCATCCTGCTGCTGCCGATCATCGGCGGGCTCTTCGTGATCATCACGATGTCCGTGGTGATCCAGATCATCTCCTTCCGGACCACCGGCAAACGTGTGTTCCGGATGTCGCCGCTGCAGCACCACTTCGAGTTGGCCGGCTGGAGCGAGGTCAACATCGTGGTCCGGTTCTGGATCATCGCCGGCATCGGGGTGGCCATCGCGCTGGGCCTGTTCTACAGCGAGTTCCTGGCCAACATGACCTGACCCGGCGCACACCGGCCAGCACACCTCGGCCCCCGGTTCCGCTCGCGGCGGACCACCGGGGGCCGTGGCGTGTCCATCCGACACGCCGGGGGTGCCGTTGTGGGCGTGCGCGGCGCGCGGAGCGGTGATGATGTCCGGGTGGGGGAGGAACCAGACACCGAGGACAGGACAGCCGGCCGGTCGCGGCGGTCACCGGGCGCGGGGCGTAACGCGTCGCCGCGCGGCCCGGACGACAAGCGTGGGCCGGACGACAAGCGTGCACCGGACGACAAGCGTGGACCGGACGGCCCGCGCGGGTCGGATGGCTCGCGTGGGCCGGCAGCGGGGGCCGTGGCGCGGGAGCCGGAGCCGGCCGCGCCGGCGCCGCTGCGTGGGCTGGACGCCGCTGGTGGGCTGGCGGCGCTGCGCGGTCTGCTGGACCGGCCGCTGGCCTCCTACTACCTGCTGCTGTCCAGCGCCGGCCTGCTGCTGCTGATCGGGCTGACCATGGTCTTCTCGGCGACCAGCGTGCGGGACTTCGCCGAGGACGGCAACGCCTCGGCCTCGGTGACCAAGCAGGCGATCTTCGCGGTGATCGGCATCGGGGCGTTCTGGGCCTGCCAGCGGCTGCCCGCCACCACCTACCGGTCGCTGGGCCGACCGCTGCTGATCACCTCGGTGGGGCTGCTGCTGGTGCTCAACCTGCTGCTCGCCTACGCCCGGCTGGCCGGCAAGGAGTCGGCCCAGCTCGGCCCGTTGAAAGCCGAGCTGCTCTGGCTGTTCGTCGGCGGGATCCAGCTCCAGCCCTCCGAGCTGGCCAAGTTCGCGTTGGTGCTGTGGGGCGCACACGTGATCGCCCGCAAGGGTGCCGCGCTGGGCTGGTGGCGGGAGCTGGCCACCCCGCTCTTCCCGGTGATCGGGCTGCTCTTCGTCCTGGTCGGCTACAACGACGTCGGCACCATGCTCTGCCTGCTGGCCCTGGTCGTCGGCCTGCTCTGGGCGGCCGGGGTGCGGATGCGGGTCTTCGGCGCGCTCTCGGTGGCCGGCCTGGCCGGGATCGGCCTGCTCATCGCGGTGGCCTCGCTGGGTGCCGGCTCCGGCGAAAAGGGTAAGGAGAACTACCGCTTCGCCCGGCTCACCTACTTCCTCAACCCGCCGCCGCCGCAGGAGTGCGGCGACCCCTGCTACCAGATCTACCAGGGCCGGCTGGCCATCGAGCACGGCGGCTGGTTCGGCGTCGGGCTGGGTAAGAGCAGCCTCAAGTGGGACTGGCTGCCCGCGGCGCACAACGACTTCATCTTCGCGATCATCGCCGAGGAGTTGGGCGTGATCGGCTGCGTGGTGGTGCTCGCCCTCTTCGCGGTGCTCGCGTACACCGGGCTGCGGATCGCCCGGCGGGTCGACGACCCGTTCCGCCGGCTCGCCGCCGCCGCGGTGACCACCTGGCTGGTCAGCCAGGCCGTGATCAATATCGGTGGGGTGGTCGGGCTGCTGCCGATCACCGGCCTGCCCCTGCCGTTCATCTCAGACGGCGGAAGTGCCCTGGTCGTGACGCTGGCCGCGATCGGAATGCTGGCGTCCTTCGCGCGCGCCGAACCCGATGCGGCCAGAGCACTGCATGCCCGTCCGCCGGCCCGGTGGGTCCGACTACTCTGGGCCCCGTTGCCGCCGCTTCCCGGCCGGCGTCGCCGGCCGGCGACGCCGTCGGCTGGCCGAGGGTCCGTGCCCCGGTCCCGCGCGCGGCGACAGGACGACCAGGCCGTACCGCGCGGCGTCCGGCAGGACCGGAGTCGCGCGAGTTCGGCGAGCGAGAGGAGACGCTGATGGGTCCGCTGCGTTCGGTAGTGCTCGCGGGAGGTGGCACCGGGGGGCACATCTACCCGTTGCTCGCCTTCGCCGACTGCCTGCGCCGACACGACCCGGGCGTCCGGATCACCTGCCTCGGCACACCCAAGGGCATGGAGAACGAGCTGATCCCGCCGCAGGGCTACGACCTGCGGCAGATCCCGGCGTACCAGCTGCCCCGGTCGGTGAACATGAACCTGGTCCGCACGCCGGGCCGGATGTGGACCGCGGCCCGCGCGGCGGGCAAGATCATCGACGAGGTGCGCGCCGACGCGGTGGTCGGCTTCGGTGGGTACGTCTCGGTGCCGGCCTACCTCGCCGCCTGGCGCCGGGAGCTGCCCATGGTGATCCACGAGGTGAACGTGCCGCCGGGGGTGGCCAACCGGCTGGGCATGAAGTTCACCAAGAACATCGCGGTCGGCTTCCCGCACCAGCCGAGCCAGGCCGAGTCGCTGCGCGACGCCCGCGTGGTCGGGGTGCCGCTGCGCCGCAGCATCGCCACGCTGGACCGGTACGCGCTGCGCAACGCCGCCCGCGCCCACTTCGGGCTCCGTCCGGACCTGCCGGTGCTCTTCGTCGCTGGCGGCTCCTCGGGCGCCCGCTCGATCAACCTCGCGGTCTCCGGGGCGGCCAAGGAGCTGGCCCGCAACGGCGTGCAGGTGCTGCACGTGATGGGCGCCCGCAACGAGCCGGTGCCGATCCCCACCGACCTGCCGGTGCCGTACGTGACCCTGCCCTACCTGTCCGAGATGGAGCTGGGTTACGCCGCCGCCGACCTGATGCTGGGTCGGGGCGGTGCGATGACCGTCGCCGAGGTGGCCGCGATCGGGCTGCCCACGATCTACGTGCCGTACCCGCACAGCAACCAGGAGCAGAGGCGCAACGCGCTGCCCGTGGTGGAGGCCGGCGGCGGGATGCTGGTCGACGACGCGGAGCTGACCCCGGACTGGCTGGAGCGCACCATCATCCCGCTGATCCGTGACCCGCAGCGGTTGTACACCATGGGCGCGGCGGCAGCGGCGTACGGGCGCCGCGACGGCGACGAGGCGCTACGCTCGTACGTCATCGAGGCGGTGGCCCGATGACCGCGCAGTTCACCCCGGCCGGCACGCTCACGGCCGAGGACCTGGGCACCATCCACCTGATCGGGGTGGGTGGGGTCGGCATGAGCGGGCTCGCCCGGCTCTTCCTCACCCGGGGCATCCCGGTCTCCGGCAGTGAACTGCGCGAGTGGCCGTCGCTGGCCGGCCTGCGGGCGCTGGGTGGGACGATCCACATGAGCCACGAGGCGACCAACCTCGATGGCGTGGACACCGTCGTCTACTCCTCGGCCATTCCACAGGACCACCTGGAGATGGTCGAGGCGCGCCGGCGTGGCCTGCGGGTGCTGCACCGCTCCGAGGCGCTCGCCGCGGCGATGACCGGCCGCCGCGCGGTGGCGGTGGCCGGCACCCACGGCAAGACCACCACCACCTCGATGGTGACCATGGTGCTTCAGCAGGCCGGGGTCGATCCGTCCTTCGTGATCGGCGGGGAGATCTCCGAGGTCGGCTCGGGCGCCCACCACGGCAGCGGCGAGTACTTCGTGGTCGAGGCGGACGAGAGCGACCGCTCGTTCCTCATCTACCGCCCGTACGTCTCGATCATCACCAACGTCGAGGCGGACCACCTCAACACCTACGGCGACTACGCGACGCTGGAGGCGGCGTTCGTCGAGTTCGCCCAGCTCACCGACCCGGACGGGTTCATCATCACCTGCGCCGACGACCCGGGCGGGCGGCGGCTGGCCGAGAGCCTGCGCGCCGAGGGGCGGCGGGTGTACACGTACGGCGAGGCGGCCGACGCCGACCTGCGACTGACCGACATCGTCTCGTCCGCGCGCGGGGTGCGGTACCTGGCCGCGATCGACGGGCGGTCGCTGGGCGAGTTCCGGCTGCCGGTGCCGGGGCGGCACATGGGCCTGAACAGCGCCTCCGCGGTGCTGACCGCGTACCTGCTGGACCTGCCCCTGCCGGCCGCGGAGGCCGCGCTGGCGGTCTTCCCGGGGGTGCGGCGGCGCTTCGAGCGCAAGGGCGTCGCGGACGGCGTGCTGGTCTACGACGAGTACGCCTACCACCCGACCTCGATGACGCTGGCGTTGCAGACGCTGCGCGAGGTGGCCGGGGAGGGGCGGCTGATCGTCGTCTTCCAGCCGTACCGGCTGTACCGCACCCGCGATTCGCAGGCGGAGATCGCCGAGGCGCTGGCCATCGCCGACGAGGTGGTGCTGCTGGAGGTCTTCGGGCCGGGTGAGCTGCGTCAGCCCGGCGAGGGCTCGGCGGCGCTGATCGAGGCGGTGGCGCTGCCCGCCGAACGGAAGGTCTTCGTCGACTCCTGGGAGGCGGCGCCGGTCGAGGTGGTCCGCCGGGCCCGCCCGGGGGACGTGGTGGTGACCATGGGCGCCCCGCCGATCTCGCTGATGGGCGACGAGTTGCTGGCCGGCCTTCTCGCGCGTACCGCGGGCTCCGCGCCGACGGCGACCGTCGACCCGGTGGCCACCGCTCCGGCGGTCGGTCATCCGGTGGCCGGCGGCTCCACCGCCGGCGGCGACGGGGCGGCCCTCGGTGGCACCGCCGCACCGGACGGCGCGGCGCCCACGGCCGGATGAGCCCCGGCCCGGCCCGAGGACGGACGAGCGGCGCCGACGGCGGCGCTCCGCGACGCGGTCCGGTCCGGCGCTGGCAGCTGGTCCGGGCGGGCAGCGACGCGGTGCCGGCGTCGACCCGCCGGTTCATGGCCCGCGCCCGGCAGCGCCGGATGCGCGCGGCGCTGCCCTGGGCGGCGACCGCCGGGGTGCTCGCCCTGGTCGGGCTGGTCGCCTGGACGGTGCTCGGCACCGGGTTGTTCGGGGTCCGCGAGGTGAAGGTGGAGGGTGCCAGCCTGGTCACCCCGGTACAGGTGCGTGACGCGGTCGGGGTGGCCGACGGGGTGCCGCTGGCCCGGGTGGACCTGGCTGCCGCCGCCCGCCGGGTCGGCACGCTGGCGCCGGTGGAGCGGGCCACGGTGTCCCGGGACTGGCCCGGCGCGCTGGTGGTCCGGGTGACCGAGCGGACCCCGGTGGCGGTGGTGCCGCAGGGTGAGGCGTTCGCCCTGGTCGACCGGACCGGGGTGGCGTTCCGGACGGTGCCCCGGCGCCCCGCGGAGCTGCCGCTGGTGCGGGTGGCCCGGCCGGCCGTCGACGATCCGGGTACCCGGGCCGCGCTGGAGGTGCTCGTCGCGTTGACCCCGGAACTGCGCGCCGAGTTGGTGGACGTGAGCGTGGAGGGGCTGGCGCGGATCAGCCTGCGGTTGCGCGGGGACCGGACGGTGGTCTGGGGTGACGCGACGCGGGGTACGGACAAGGCCCGGGTGGCCACCGCACTGCTCGGCGAGGACACCGACCGGATCGACGTGAGCGCGCCGGACGTGGTGACCTTCCGCTGAGCGGGGGGCGTGCCGCGGGGTGCGAGGACGTGACTCATCGCGCTCTGGGCGGCGACACGCCGGTCGGGTCCTTGGCCGATCGCGCGGCGGCGCTTACGTTGCCCCGAAGAGGATCAGTGGTTGACATAACTGTAAGCCTCTAGTAGAGGGTGAGGGTTCACCTCTGATCCTCGGTGGTTACAGCTGTCGTCGGCCGCTGGGCAGGCCACGCCGTACCCGGTCGGCCGAAGCCAATCTCGAAGGGAAAGGACCGGAGATGACACCTCCGCACAACTACCTGGCGGTCATCAAGGTCGTCGGCATCGGGGGCGGCGGCGTCAACGCCGTCAACCGGATGATCGAGGTTGGGCTCAAGGGCGTCGAGTTCATCGCGATCAACACCGATGCCCAGGCGCTGCTGATGAGTGACGCCGACGTCAAGCTCGACGTCGGCCGGGAGCTGACCCGCGGCTTGGGCGCCGGGGCCAACCCGGATGTCGGCAAGAACGCCGCCGAGGACCACCGCGACGAGATCGAGGAGGTGCTCAAGGGCGCCGACATGGTCTTCGTGACCTGCGGCGAGGGCGGCGGCACCGGCACCGGCGGGGCGCCCGTGGTGGCGAACATCGCCCGCAAGCTCGGCGCGCTGACCATCGGCGTGGTGACCCGGCCGTTCTCCTTCGAGGGAAAGCGCCGCCAGGTGCAGGCCGAGACCGGAATAGACGAACTGCGCAACCAGTGCGACACCCTGATCGTCATCCCGAACGACCGGCTGCTGGCACTCGGCGACCGCGGCATCAGCATGATGGACGCGTTCCGCACCGCCGACCAGGTGCTGCTCTCCGGTGTGCAGGGCATCACCGACCTGATCACCACCCCGGGTCTGATCAACCTGGACTTCGCCGATGTCAAGAGCGTCATGAGCGGTGCCGGCAGCGCGCTGATGGGCATCGGCAGCGCCCGCGGCGAGAACCGCGCGGTCGAGGCGGCCGAGGCGGCCATCTCGAGCCCGCTGCTGGAGCAGAGCATGGACGGCGCGCGCGGCGTGCTGCTCTCCATCGCCGGCGGCTCCGACCTGGGCCTGTTCGAGATCAACGACGCGGCGCAACTGGTCACCGACGCGGCCCACCCGGACGCCAACATCATCTTCGGCGCGGTGATCGACGACGCGCTCGGCGACGAGGTGCGGGTGACGGTCATCGCGGCGGGCTTCGACGGCGGCACGCCGGCGTACAAGGCGGCCGAGCCGTCCCGCAAGACCAACACCAACCAGCCGGCGCCGCAGAGCGCTCCGGTCCCGGCGCCGGTCACCATGCCGGCCCCGACCCAGTCGCCGCGTCGGGTGCTCTTCGACGACGTGGACGTGCCCGACTTCCTCAAGAACGGGTCCTGAGCACCGCCGATGACCGACAGCCCAGCCGCGGTACGACCGGAGCGGCGTGCCGAACTCGCGGCCGGCCTGGCCCAGGTCCGGGCCCGGATCGCCGACGCGTGCGCGGACGCCGGCCGGGACCGTTCCGAGGTCACGATGATCGCGGTGACCAAGACCTACCCGGCCGACGACGTACTGGCGCTGGCCGGGCTCGGGGTGACCGACGTGGGGGAGAACCGCGACCAGGAGGCGGCCGGTAAGGCCGCCGAGGTGGCCGCGGCCGGGGTGAGCCCGCGCTGGCACTTCATCGGCCAGCTACAGCGCAACAAGGCCCGTTCGGTGGTCCGGTACGCCGACGTGGTGCACTCCGTCGACAGTGTCCGGCTGGCCCGGGCGCTGGCCACCGCGGCGGCCGACCGGGAGCGACCGTTGGCCGCCCTGGTGCAGGTGAGCATCGACGGCGATCCGGCCCGGGGTGGCGCGCTGCCCGATTCGGCCGACCCGAGCGTCGGGCTGGAGGCGGTGGCCGAGGCGCTGGCCGGTGCGTCGGCCCTGCGGCTGGCCGGCCTGATGGCGGTGGCGCCGCTGGGCTGGGCGCCGGAGCGGGCTTTCGCCCGGCTGGCCGAGGTGGCCGAGGCGTTTCGCGCGGTCCACCCGGGAGCGAGCGCGTTGTCCGCTGGAATGAGCGGCGACCTGGAAATCGCGATCCGATACGGCGCGACACATGTCCGCGTCGGTAGCGCGTTGCTCGGAATGCGCCCCACGCTGCGGTAGCCTGACCGCGAAAGAAGCAAATTACATCAGTGTTGTTTCAGGGACGGCGTCTCCTTGTCGGGGGTCGTGGCGTGCGACGCGAATCGCGCGCCAGGGGATTGCCGTTCCGGTCCGATGGGCATGGTTGTCCACTCGCGACGAGCGACATGGCACGGGGGCGCGTGCCGCACGGCGGACGGAAGGGCGCGGGATGGGTGCACTGCGCAAGGCGGGGGTCTGGCTCGGTCTGGTCGAAGAGGACGACGAGCGGGCCTACGATGACGGTGGCTACGACAAGGGTGGCTACCGTGACTCGCGGTACCGGCAGAGCCGGTACGCCGAGGAGTTCGCTGACGAGGACGACGACGACACCGAGGAGCCGCCGGCTCCCCGGCCGCGGGCCAGTGAGCGGGGTCGGCTCTCCGACCGGGCGAACGGGCGCGTCAGCGACTCCGACCGGGGCGACGGCGAGCGTCCGGAGCGGGTCGAGCGGTCCAGCGTCCGGTCGATCACCCGGTCGTCTGCCGGCGAGACCTCCGGTGCGCTGACCTACCACACCCGGGACAACCTTGCCCTCGCGCCGCAGGCCAGCCTGCGTGAGCGGGCGGTGCCCGAGGAGGAGCAGCGCTACCAGATCACCACGCTGCACCCGACCACCTACCGGGAGGCGCGCACCATCGGTGAGCACTTCCGCGACGGGGTGCCGGTGATCATCAACCTCACCGAGATGGATGAGGCCGATGCCCGCCGTCTGGTTGACTTCGCCGCCGGTCTGGCGTTCGGGCTGCGCGGTACGATCGAGCGCGTGACCAATCGGGTGTTCCTGCTCTCACCGGCCAATGTCCAGGTCACCGCGGAGGACAAGGCCAAGATCGCTGAGGGCGGTTTTTTCAGTCTGAGTTGATCCCGCCCGACCCGAGGGACGTCGCTGACCGTGTTGTCGATCTTGCTGCAAGTGTTGTACCTGATCCTTTATGTCTTCCTGCTCCTTCTTCTGTCCAGGTTTGTGCTGAGCGCCGTCCTGCAGTACGGCCGTCGGTGGCAACCGGGGCGTGGAGCATCGGCAGGATTGGAATCCGTGTGGAGCGTCACTGATCCCCCTCTCAACGCGTTGAGGCGTGTGATCCCTCCGCTGCGAATTGGTACCGTGAGCATCGACCTGGCCTCCCTTGTGCTCCTGGTTATCCTGTTCGTGCTGATGGAGTTCGTGTTAGGGCCGTCGATCAGGGCATCTGCCTGATGACCGACGCGCTTTCGCGGCCGCAACTGACCCGAGGAGTTTCGATGCCGCTGACCCCGGCCGACGTCCACAACGTCGCCTTCAAAAAGCCGCCGATCGGCAAGCGGGGCTATGACGAGGAGGAGGTCGACGCCTTCCTGGACGAGGTTGAGCGCGAGCTCGCCCGTCTCATCGAGGAGAACAACGAGCTGCGCGCCCAGGTGGAGCGCGGCGGCCGTGGCGGTGCCCCCGCCGGCCCCGGCGGCGACGCCCGACTGGCGGCGGAGCTCAACGACGTCAAGGCCCAGCTGGACCGGGTGCAGCGCGACAAGGCGTCCGCCGAGCAGGCCGCCCGCGCCATGCAGGCCGAGCTGGAGCAGGTTCGCGCGACCGGCGGCCCGGCGGTCACCGGTGACGGTGAGCAGCAGGCCCTGCGCGTGCTGATGATGGCCCAGCGCACCGCCGACGACCACGTGTCCGACGCGCGCCGCGAGGCCGACCAGCTGCTGTCCGAGGCCCGCGGCAAGGCCGAGGAGGTGACCCGCGAGGCTCGCGCGAAGGCCGACGCCCTCGAGCGGGACGCCCGCCAGCGGCACCAGGAGGCCATGGGCGGCCTGGACGCCAAGCGCACGGCGCTGCAGAAGCACATCGAAGAGCTCAAGCAGTTCGAGCGCGAGTACCGCACCCGCCTCAAGGCCTACCTGGAGAGCCAGCTGCGTGACCTCGACGGTCGCGGCCAGGGCCTCGAGGCTGAGATGACCCGCTCCGAGGCAGGCCGGGTCGCCGGTGGTGGCAACGGGCTGGCCGCGGCGGGCCTCGCCGGTTCGTACGGCGGCGGCGGGCGCTCCGGCGCCCTCGAAGCCGGACGCTGAGCACCGGCCGGCGATCGCGTCCGCCGATGGTGACGGTCGCCGGCCCCGCCTGGACGGTACGACGCGGCGGGGGTGAGCCGTGATAGTCGCAAGTCTGCTGCTCATCCTCGTCGCGGTGGTGCTGCTGGTGCTCGGCCTGGCCGGTGGCTCCAGCTTTATGTTGATCATCTCCATCGCGGCCAGTCTGCTGGCCGCCGTGGCGTTGGTGGTGGGCGCCCGCCAGGCAGCCGCCAACCGCGCGACGGCGGAGCCCGGCCGGCCCGGCTGGCGGCACCCCGGAGCGCCCCGCACGGCCAACCAGGCCGGACCGGGTGTCGCGTACGGGCCACCGTTGGTCGAGCCGGAAGTCCCGGTCCAGCACGTGCCCACGACGTTCGGTACCGGCGGCACCGGGTGGCGGCAACCACCCGAGCCGCCGGCCGACCACGCGTCGCCCTTCGACGCGCCGGTGGAGCAGGGGCCGCCCTTCGCGACCCCGGCCGACCAGGCGCCCACCCCGGCCGATCAGGCGTCCACCTCCGGCGGCCAGGTGTCTCCCTTCGCGGCCCCGGTCGACGAGGCGGCACGCCTCGATGCCCCGGCGGCCGAGGCGGCAGACGACGAGCCGACCGAGCAACCGATCACCCCGGCCGAGGCGGCCCGGGTCGCCCGGTTGCCCGACCCCGTCGAGGTGGTGGACGGTCGGCCCCGGTACCACCTCGCCACCTGCTCGCACCTGGCCGACCGGGTGCCCGAGACGCTGCCGGTCGCCGAGGCCGTCGAGCTCGGCTTCACCCCGTGCGCGCACTGCGCGCCGGCCACCGCCCTGCTGGCCGACGCCCGGCCGATCTGAAACGGCGTCCGGTGACCGCCCAGGACACGCTCACCGTGGCGGTACGGGTGAAGCCCAACGCATCCCGGGACCGGGTCGGCGGCCGGTTCGACGGCCCGCACGGCCCCGCCCTGGTGATCGCGGTGCACGCCCCCGCGGTCGACGGTCGGGCCACCGAGGCCGCCCGCCGGGCGTTGGCCGGCGCGTTGGGCGTCCGGCCGGCGGCGGTGTCGCTGCGTACCGGCGCGGCCAGCCGGGACAAGCTCTTCCTCGTCGACCGTCCCGGCCCGGGGCTGTCCGAGGTGCTGTGCCGCCTGCGCGACGGATCCGCCGGGTGAGGAACGCCCGGGCCAGGCAACCGTGACGCCCGGGCTGGATATCGCGCTGCTCCTCGGCGCGGCCGTGCTGCTGGTGGCGGTCGGCGCGGTCCGGCTCTCCACCCGGCTCGGGGTGCCCAGCCTCCTGGTCTACCTGGCGCTGGGCGTGGCGATCGGCGAGTCCGGGCTGGGCATCCGCTTCGACGACGTCGACCTGACGCGGACCCTCGGCTTCTGCGCCCTGATCGTGATCATCGCGGAGGGTGGCCTGACCGCCCGGTGGAGCACCCTGCGTCCGGTGCTCGGGCTGGCCGCCGCGCTCTCCACGGTCGGCGTGGTGGTCAGCATCGGGGTGGTCGGCGTCGTACTGCACCTGCTGCTCGGGCTGGACTGGCGGCTGGCGCTGCTCTACGGCGCGGTGCTCTCCTCGACCGACGCGGCCGCTGTCTTCGCCACCCTGCGCCGGCTGCGCCTGCCACCCCGGCCGGTGGCCACGTTGGAGGCCGAGTCGGGCATGAACGACGCCCCGGTGGTGCTGCTGGTGGTGCTCCTGTCCCACGAGGGCTGGTCGCACCCGTGGTGGTACGAGGCCGGCCTGGTCGCCTACGAGTTGGGCGTCGGCGCCGCGGTGGGCGTGGGCGTCGGCCTGGGCGGCGCCTGGGCGCTGCGCCGGGCGGCACTGCCCTCCTCCGGGCTGTACCCGATCGCCGCGGTGGGGATCACCGTGCTGGCGTACGCCGCGGGGGCGGTGCTGCACGCCTCGGGGTTCCTTGCCGTCTACGTGGCCGGGGTGCTGCTGGGCAATGCCCGACTGCCGCACCGGCAGGCGATTCTCGGCTTCGCCGACGGGCTGGCCTGGCTCGCCCAGATCGGCCTGTTCGTGCTGCTCGGGCTGCTGGTCTCGCCGGTCCGGCTGGACGCGGCGGTGCTGCCGGCGGTGGTCGCCGGGCTGGCGCTGGTGCTGCTGGCCCGGCCGCTGTCGGTGTTCGTGTCGGCGCTGCCGTTCCAGGTCGGCCTGCGCGAGCAGGCGTTCCTGTCCTGGGCCGGGCTGCGGGGGGCGGTGCCGATCGTGCTGGCCACCATTCCGCTCTCCGAACGGGTGCCCGGCGCGGAACGGCTCTTCGACGCCGTCTTCGTGCTGGTGGTGATCTTCACGCTGGTGCAGACCGGGACGCTCGGGCCGTTCGCCCGCCGGCTGGGGGTGACCGCGCCGGCCGAAGCCACCGAGATCCACGTGGAGACCGCCCCGCTGGAGCGGATGCGGGCCGACCTGCTCCAGCTGGAGGTACCACCGGGGTCGCGGCTGGCCGGCGTGCACGTCGACGAGCTGCGGCTGCCGCTGGGCGCCTCGGTCACCCTGGTGCTGCGCGACGGCGTGGGCTTCGTGCCCGGCCCGGACACTCGACTGAAGACCGGCGACAGCTTGTTGATCGTGGCCACCGCCGGGGTGCGTGACGCCGCCGAGCGGCGGCTGCGGGCGGTCAGCCGGCGGGGTCGGCTGGCCCGGTGGTTTGGTGAGTACGGGGATGAGGCGCCCGGTTGATCTGCTAACGTTCCCTTTGCCCCAGTTAGGCAAGGCTCGGGGCTGTGGAGCGGTGCGACGGTGCGGCACGTTGTCGGACGCCTGTACGTTCCGTATTCTTGCCAACCTCCGGAGTGTGCGGCCTTCGTTGCCGTGCGCCCCTTTTCGTACATAGGGGACGCCCTGGTCGGCGCCCCCTGACCAGGCATCGCGGGCCACCCCGGTGCCGCGGCCGAGGGAGCGACCCATGGCGAAGCCAGCCGACACCAAGACCGCCGGCCGAAAGCCGGTGGCCAAGGCCACCCGCAGCGCGGCGGAGACCGAGAAGATCCGGGCGGCGCTGGCGGCGCGGCGGGACGAGCTTCGCGCCGAGTACGATCAGACGCTGAGTGAGATCACCGAGCTGCAGCGCGATCGGCTGACCGACTCGGCCGGGGACGACCAGGCCGACACGGGCACCAAGACGCTCGAGCGGGAGCAGGAGATCTCTCTCGCCAACAGCATCCTGGAACGGATCACGCAGGTCGAGCGCGCCCTGGAGCGCCTCGACGAGGGTGGATACGGCTGGTGCGAGCGGTGCGGCAACCCGATCCCGGTCGAGCGCCTCGCCGCCTTCCCATCCGCCACCCTGTGTGTGACGTGCAAGCAGCTGGAGGAGCGGCGCTGAGGTCCGCTCCCCGGCGGCGATGAGACGGTGAGCGATCACCGCCGAGACTGTCGATGGGGAGCGCATGACCGCAGCACCGTCCGCCGAACCCGGCCGCACCGACCCGGGCGGGGGTAAACGCCGGCCCCGGGCCATCGCGATCCTCGCCGGAGTCGCCCTGGTGGCCCTGCTGGCCGACCTGGTCACCAAGCACCTCGCGCTGGCCGCGCTGACCGACCGGGAGCCGGTCCGGTTGCTCGGCGGACTGGTCTACCTGAGCCTGACCCGCAACAGCGGTGCGGCGTGGAGCATCGGCTCGGACCACACCTGGGTCTTCCCGCTGATCACCATCGGTGTGGTCGGCTGGATCGTCTGGATGGCACTGCGGCTGCGCTCGCTGCCCTGGGCGATCTCACTCGGCCTGGTGCTCGGCGGCGCGCTGGGCAACCTCATCGACCGGATCTTCCGGGCACCCTCCCCCTTCCACGGGCACGTGGTCGACATGATCAGCCTCTTCGACCCGTACGGCCAGGTCTGGCCGGTGTTCAACCTGGCCGACAGTTCGCTGGTGTGCGGCGTGCTGCTGGCCGTGCTGCTGGAGCTGACGGGCCGTCAGCGTGACGGCCGGCGGGTCGGTCGCGACGGCAAGCCAACCGACGCGAGCGAAGCCACCCACGGCGCCGACCAGCGGGAGCGGGCGTGACCTCCGCGTTCGCCGCTGGCGGCGACCACCGTTCACTGCCCGTGCCCGACGGCCTCGAGGGGATGCGACTGGACCAGGCGGTGTCCCGGCTGTTCGGGCTCTCCCGCACCGCCGCCGCGGCCCTGGTCGATGCCGGGGACGCGCTGGTCGACGGCACGGCCCGGCCCAACTCGCACAAGGTCAAGGCCGGCTCGTGGCTGGATGTCACGCTGCCGGCGCCGGTCGCACCACCGACCATGGTGCCGCAGGCGGTGCCCGGCCTGCGGGTGGTGTACGCCGATGACGACATCGTGGTGGTGGACAAGCCGGTGGGCGTGGCCGCGCACCCGAGCCCGGGCTGGACCGGCCCGACGGTGATCGGCGCGCTGGCGGCGATCGGGCACCGCATCTCCACCAGCGGCGCGGCCGAGCGGCAGGGTGTGGTGCACCGGCTCGACGTGGGCACCACCGGGATCATGGTGGTGGCCAAGAGCGAGCAGGCGTACACCGCGTTGAAGCGGGCCTTCAAGTACCGCGAGGTGGACAAGGGCTACCACGCGGTGGTGCAGGGGCACCTGGACCCGCTGCGCGGCACCGTCGACGCGCCGATCGACCGGCACCCCACCCACGACTACCGTTGGGCCGTGGTCTCCGGCGGCAAGCCGAGCATCACCCACTACGACACGCTGGAGGCGTTCCCGGCGGCCAGCCTGGTCGACGTCCGACTGGAGACTGGCCGAACCCACCAGATCCGGGTGCACTTCTCCACTCTGCGGCACCCCTGTGTGGGCGACCTCACCTACGGTGCCGACCCCACCCTCTCGGCCCGGCTCGGGCTGGCCCGACAGTGGCTGCACGCTCGCGAATTGAGCTTCCTGCACCCCCGAACGGGGGACGAGGTCCGGTTCGTCAGCGACTACCCTGACGACCTGGAACGCGCGCTTCAGGTCCTGCGTGACTGAGCGGCGGCCACCCGACACCGATCCGACGAGGGGATCCCGCCCGTGCGCGCCGGCGACCTGCTGCGGCAGTTGGACCAACGGCTGCTGCCGCCGCTGACCCGGGCCGTGGGCCGGCTGAATGACCGGTCGGCGCGGTTCGGGGTGCTCACCTGGGCCGCTCTGCTCTCCACGGCGGCGGTGCTGGGCACCGCGGTCTGGGCCGCCGACGACACTCCGGTCGGCGACCGGACGGTGGGCGAGGTGACCCGGGTCGGAGTCGTCGACGGCGACTCCGTCCCCGGCTACCTGCGGTCCGCCGCCGCCGACCTGGCCGCGCTGCCGACGGCGGCCCCGGCCACCGGGGACGGGACCTACGCCCTGGTCACGCTTGGCGCGTACCTGCCGCCGCAGCGACTGGCGGCGGTGCTCGGCGACGTGCCGGTCTCGACGGTCTTCGGGCGGGTGCCGCTGCCTGGCCGGCAGACCGAGATCGTGAAGATTCCCGCGCTGCGGGTGCCGGACGACGTGGTCGCCGGGATGGAGCAGGTGGCCGTCCGTAAGGACACCGAGGCCGCCGACTACCGGGCCAGGGCCGCCGCGGTGAGCGGCGACGGTGCCGCCGAGCGGGAGTTGCGCGAGCGGTACGCCAGCGGCGCGGGCGTGGCGACGGCCGAGGCGGCGGCGTACCGCACGGGCTGCGCCTGCGTCTACGCGGCGGTGGTGCGGGCGACGCCGGGGGTCCTGCGCGGGGTGGCTGCCCGGCCGGACGTGCGGGCGGTCGACCCCGCCCCCGAGGTGTACCGGCTGGACCGCACCGTCTTCACGCCGCCGTTGCCCGAGCAGCACGACGTGGTCCGTCCGCCCGCCGACAGCGGGCCGACTCCGGACCCGACCTCGGACGGGCGCGGGGAGCCGGCGCCGGTGTCCCCGGCGCCGATGGGCGAATCGTCGGAACCCGCACCGGTCGTGACGATCCCGTCACCCGAGCCGTCGTCTGTGGAGCCCACCGAGCCTGCCCCGCCGACCGTCGCCACCTCCCCGGACGCCACCGGTTCCGCGCCGTTGGCACCCAGCCCGTCGTGATCCGCGCCGGGTGATGTGCACGCCGTGGTGTGGTCCGAATAGGGTTTCCTTCGTAGCCTGTCAGACGGAGATCGATGGCGCTGGGAGGGCGGGCCGTGGAGGGCAGTGAGACCGGCTGGGGCCGGCCGGCCGAACCAGCGCCGAGGTGGCGGGCATTGCTGGACCGCGCCCGGCACGGCAGCCGCGCCGCTGAGCAGGCCGAGCCCGAGCGGCCGGCCGAGGAGCCACCGCCGGCTCCCCTGCCGCGGCGCGCGAACCCCAACGGCTACTCCGGTCGGGCATCGGCCATCGGGCACCCGGCCGAGCTGTCGTACGGCGCGGAGCCCGGTTACCGGGCCGAGGCGACCTACCGGGTCGACCCCGCCTATCGTGCCGAGCCGACGTACCGGGCCGAGCCGGACTACCGGGCGGAGTCCGCGTACCGGGCCGAGCCGGACTACCGGGCGGAGCCCGCGTACCGGGCGGAGCCGGACTACCGGGCGGAGCCGGTGTACCGGGCGGAGCCGGACTATCGGGCCGAGCAGGCGTACCGGGCGGAGCCGGTGTACCGGGCCGAACCCGAACCCGAGCCGCCGCCGAGCCGGGCCGAGCCGGTCCAGTCGCGCTACGCGCTGCTGGACAACGGCTACCGCAACGGCAGCCCGCCGGTGGAGTCCCGGTACGCGCTGCTGGAGACGGGCTACCAGCCGGAGACCGTCTACCCGCCGGCCCCGCCCGCCCCGCCGGTCACGCCGACCCCGCCGGTCATCCCGCCAGCTGCCCCGGCGGTCGGCTCGGCGATCGCGGAGCGGGGCTACCCGGCCCGTATCGAGTGGCGCCCGCAGGGTGTCGATCCGGAGCTGGAGCGGGCCAGCGGCGTGCTCCGCCGGGAGCTGGGCACCCCCCGGGTGTTCGCGTTCGCCAACCCCAAGGGCGGGGTGCACAAGACCACCGCGACCGTGCTCGCCGCTGCCACGGTCGGCAGCGTACGCGGGCAGGGCGTGCTGGCCTGGGACGACAACGAGCTGCGCGGCACCCTCGGGCTGCGCGCCGGCAGTGCCCGACACGCCCGGACCATCCGCCACCTGATCACCGACCTGGCCCAGATCGAGATCCTTGAGGGCTCGACCCTGCTGGAGCGGTTGGACGACTACCTGCGGCACGCCTCCGACGGCTCGTACGACGTGCTGGCCGGAGAGGAGAGCCCACGCTTCGCCCAGCGACTGGACCAGTTCACCGTCCGGAGGGTGCTGGAGCTGCTCCGGCGTACCCACGACGTGGTCTGCGTCGACACCGGCAACAACGTGGAGAGCGCCAACTGGCGCACCGTGATGCAGGCCGCCGACCAGCTGGTGGTGACCACCGTGCCGCGTGAGGACGCCGCGTTCAGCGCCGACTGGATGCTCGATCTGCTGCACGAGGAGGGCATGGGAGAGCTGGCCGACAACGCGATCACCCTCATCTCCTGCCCGACGCCGGGCCGCCTGCCGCTGCAGGACGACCTGGAGCGGCACTTCGCCACCCGGACCCGCGGGGTGGCCGTGGTGCCGTACGACCCGGCACTGGAGACCGGCTCCTCGATCGAGTACCACCAGCTACAGCCGGAGACCCGGCAGGCGTGGCTGCACGCGGCGGCGATGATGGTGGAGCCGTTCGCCCGGTGAGCTGGTCTGCCGCCACCGGCGCCCCGGCCCCCCACCGGGCCTGAGAGGATCATCGGGTGAGCCCGGACACCCCCGACCCTGAGCGGCCCGTCGACGACACCGACCGGCCCGCGCCGCCCGGCGCGTCAGGTGCGACACCGTCGTCGTCGGCCGAGCCGACGGCCGTGCCACCGCCGGACCGACCGTTGCCGCCAGCCGGGTTCGATCCGGCCGGTTCTCCACCCTCGGCCGCGTACCAGAGCTCGCTGGAGCAGGGCGCCGACCAGCCGCCTCGCCGGATGCGGGTCGCGGCGACGGTGCTCGGGACCGCGCTCGCGCTGGCCGTGCTGGGTGCACCGCTCGGGCTGCTCTGGGCCGCCCTCGCGCCGGACACCCCGGTGCTCAAGACCGCCGAGGGGGCGATCTACGCCGAGCCGCAGCCGGAGCAGCCGATCGCCGCCGACGGCTGGTTCAGCGTGCTCGGGCTCGCCTTCGGGGTGCTCGCGGCGCTCGTCCTGTGGTTCGTGCTGCGCAGGTGGCGTGGCCCGGTCGGGCTGCTCGCCGCCGTGCTGGGCGCACTGGCTGCCGCGCCGGTGGCCTGGCAGGTGGGCCGGCGGGTCGGCCGGGCCACCTTCGACCGGCTGCTGGACACCGCCCCGCCCGGCCAGGCCTTCAGCAAACCCGCGGACCTGCGGGCCGGCGGGGTCGACTGGCTGCTCGGCGTGCTGCCGGTGCCGCACGGCAACCTGCTGCTGCCGGCGTTCGGCGCCGCGATCATGTACACCCTGCTGGCCGGCTGGTCGCGCTGGCCGTCACTGCGCCCGGAGCCGGAGCCCGACCCGACCGCGTTCAGTTGGGCGTTGGCGGGGACGCCAACTCCGCCAGCGGCACCGGAACCGCCCGCACCTGGCGCAGCAGAGCCGCCTCGCGGTTGAGCAGCCGCAACTCGGCACGGAGCCGGGCGGCGGTGTCGTCGATCGCCAGCAGCCGCTGCCGGTCGTCGACGGTCAGCGCCGCGGTGGCCGCCACCAGGTGGGAGAGCACGGTCGGGTCCTCCGGCAACTGCTCGGAGATCTCCTCC
Source organism: Micromonospora sp. NBC_00858 (assembly GCF_045207365.1). Taxonomy (NCBI): domain Bacteria; kingdom Bacillati; phylum Actinomycetota; class Actinomycetes; order Micromonosporales; family Micromonosporaceae; genus Micromonospora; species Micromonospora sp. NBC_00858. Next base: position 520,348 of record NZ_CP108828.1, read on the forward strand.
GGGTCGGACCGGATCAGGCCCAGGTACTGCCGGAACACGGCGATCACCCGGGCGGCGAGCAGGTCGGCCACCTCATCCGAGCCGGCCGGCTCGGGCAGCCACTCGACCTCGGCGGTCAGGTAGGGCGCGGAGCGGTCGTCGACGTCGGCGACCCGGAACCGGCGCCGGCCGACCGTGACGATGTCGAAGCCGCCGTCGGGCAGCTTGGTCACCTGGCGCAGCTCGGCGGTGCAGCCCACCTCGTGCAGGGTGACGTCGCCGCTGACGGGCGTCGCCCGCGTGCCTGGCCCGGTCGGCGCGACCTCCCAGCCAGCCTGGATGGCCACCACCCCGAACTCGCGCGGGGCACCCTCGGGCAGGTCGACCAGGTGCCGGACCAGAGCCCGGTAGCGCTCCTCGAAGATGTGCAGCGGTAGCACCAACCCGGGAAAGAGCACCGTTGCGAGCGGGAACACCGGCAGCCGTGCGGTCACAGGTCGAGCCTAGCCAATCCTGACCGCGTCGGCGTGGCCCGGCTCACCGTCCCGGCTGGCGGGCGGCCCGGGTGGGCTCCGGACCGGCCGCCTAGACTCGCAAGGGTGCTGAATCGGATCGACCTGCGCAATGGTCTCGGTGACCCGCGCCGCCTGCTGCCCCGTGCCCAGCTCGACGTGTCGGTGGCCGTCGAGCGGATCCGGCCACTGGTGGAGGCGGTCCGGGAGCATGGGTACCCGGCGATCCGGGAGGCCAGTGAGCGGTTCGACGGCGTCTCGCCCGAGGTGCTGCGGGTGCCGGTCGAGGCGATCGCCGAGGCCGAGGGGGTGCTCGACCCGGAGGTGCGCGCCGCGCTGCTGGAGTCGATCAGCCGCACCCGCCGTGTGCACGCCGACCAGCGGCGCACCGAGCACACCACGCAGGTGGTGCCCGGCGGCACGGTCACCGAGCGATGGCTGCCGGTCGACCGGGTGGGCCTGTACGTCCCCGGCGGACTGGCCATGTACCCGTCGACCGTCGTGATGAACGTGGTGCCGGCCCAGGCGGCCGGGGTGCGCTCGCTGGTGGTGGTCAGCCCACCACAGAAGGACAACGGTGGCCTGCCCGACCCCCGGGTCCTCGCCGCGTGCGCGTTGCTCGGCGTCGACGAGGTCTACGCCGTGGGCGGTGCCCAGGCGGTGGCGATGCTGGCGTACGGCGCCGCGGTCGACCCGGCGGGTGAGGCGCGCTGCGAGCCGGTGGACCTGGTCACCGGCCCGGGCAACATCTGGGTGACCGCCGCCAAGCGGCTGCTGCGTGGTGTGGTCGGCATCGACGCCGAGGCCGGGCCGACCGAGATCGCCATCCTGGCCGACGACACGGCCGATCCGGCCCACGTCGCCGCCGACCTGATCAGTCAGGCCGAGCACGACCCGCTCGCCGCGAGCGTGCTGGTCACCCCGTCGGTGGCGCTGGTCGAGGCGGTCGAGCGGGAGTTGGCCCGGCAGGTGCCGGCGACCAAGCACACCGAGCGGGTGACCGCCGCGCTGACCGGTGAGCAGAGCGGCGTGGTTCTGGTCGACGACCTCGAGGCCGGGCTGCGGGTGGTCGACGCGTACGCGGCCGAGCACCTGGAGATCCAGACGGTCGACGCCCGGGTGTGGGCGCTGCGGGTACGCAACGCGGGGGCGATCTTCGTGGGCGCCTGGTCGCCGGTGTCGCTCGGCGACTACTGCGCCGGCTCCAACCACGTGCTGCCCACCGGTGGCTGCGCCCGGCACTCCTCCGGGCTGTCCGTGCAGTCGTTCCTGCGCGGCGTGCACCTGATCGAATACACCGAGGACGCGCTGCGCGAGGTGGCCCCGCACGTGGTCACCCTGGCCACTGTGGAGGACCTGCCCGCGCACGGCCAGGCGGTCCGGGCCCGCTTCCCGGGAGGGTCGGCGTGAGCTCGCTCGACGACCTGCCGATCCGCGACGACCTGCGCGGGCTGTCGCCGTACGGAGCGCCGCAGCTGGACGTGCCGGTGCGGCTGAACACCAACGAGAACTCCTACCCGGTGCCCGAGCCGGTGGTCGAGGCGATCGGCAAGGCACTCACGGCCGAGCTGCGCGAGCTGAACCGCTACCCGGACCGGGACGCCGTGGCGCTCCGCGCCGACCTGGCCGGTTACCTCGGGCACGGGCTCACCGTCGAGCAGGTGTGGGCGGCCAACGGCTCCAACGAGATCCAGCAGCAGCTGCTCCAGGCGTTCGGTGGTCCGGGTCGCAGTGCGCTCGGCTTCGTCCCGGCGTACTCGATGCACCCGCTGCTGGCGCTCGGCACCGGCACCCGGTGGGTGCCGGTGCGGCGCGGCGTCGACTTCGGGCTGACCGCCGACGAGGCGGTGGCCCAGGTCCGCGAGCACCGGCCCGACGTGGTCTTCCTCTGCTCGCCGAACAACCCGACCGGCACCGCGCTGGACCCGGCGGTGGTCGCCGCGGTGCTCGACGCCGCGTCCGGCATGGTGGTGGTCGACGAGGCGTACGCCGAGTTCGCCCGGCCCGGCACGGTCAGCGCCCTCGCCGTGCTGCCCGGGCATCCGCGGCTGGTGGTCACCCGGACGATGAGCAAGGCGTTCGGCTTCGCCGGCGGGCGGCTGGGCTACCTGGCCGCCGATGCGGCGGTGGTGCAGGCCGTGCAGCTGGTCCGGCTGCCGTACCACCTCTCCGCGCTGACCCAGGCCGCCGCCCGCGCGGCGCTGGCCCACCGCGACGCCCTGCTCGGTACGGTGAGCGCGATCATGGTGCAGCGGGACCGGATCGTGGCGACGCTGCGCGGGCGCGGCCTGCGGGTGGCCGACAGCGACGCCAACTTCGTGCTCTTCGAGGTGGGCGGTGACCAGGCCACCGCCTGGCGCGTTCTGCTGGAGCAGGGTGTGCTGGTCCGCGACGTCGGCCTGCCCGGCTGGCTGCGGGTCACCGCCGGCACCCCCGCCGAAACTGACGCCTTCCTTGCCGCGATGGAGAGACTGCCATCGGAGCGCGGGGAGTGAGCGTGCGAGACCCGCAGTCGCGACCGAGAGGTGAGCAATGAGCCGGACCGCCCGGGTGGAGCGGATCACCAAGGAGACCAAGGTGCTCGTCGAGATCGACCTCGACGGCACCGGAACGGCCGAGATCAGCACCGGCGTGGGTTTCTACGACCACATGCTGCACCAGATCGCCCGGCACGGCGGCTACGACCTGACCGTGCGCACCGTGGGCGACCTGGAGATCGACGCGCACCACACCATGGAGGACACGGCGCTCGCCTTGGGCGCCGCGTTCGACCAGGCGCTGGGCGACAAGGCCGGCATCCGGCGGTACGGCTCGGCGACCGTCCCGATGGACGAGGTGCTGGTCCGGGCCGCGGTGGACCTGTCCGGCCGGCCGTACGTGGTGTACGACGAGCCGGTGCTCGCGCCGTACATCGGCCCGGTGTACCCGACCAGCATGACCCGGCACATCTGGGAGTCCTTCGGCCAGGCGGCCCGGATCACCCTGCACGTCGACGTGCTGCGGGCGGCCCGGCCGGGCGGTCACCCGGACGCGCACCACGTGGTGGAGGCGCAGTTCAAGGCGGTCTCCCGCGCGCTGCGCGAGGCCACCGCGATCGACCCGCGAGCGGCGGGCGCGATCCCGAGCACGAAGGGGGCTCTCTGATGAGCGCGAGGAGTGCAGCGCAGCGGAGCCCCGCAGTCGCGAATGGAAGGTGGCTCTAATGGGTGGCGCTTTGCCGACGTTGTTGCTGATCCTGGCCGGGGTGCTGGTGGGGGGTGCCTGGTCGCTGTACCGCCAGGGCGCGTCGAAGGCTGCCGTGGTGATCACCGCGTTGCTCGCCGTGCTCGCTACGATCGGCGGCGTGCTCTGGCTGCTCCCGGGGGACGCGTGAGCGCGAGGAGTGCGGCGCAGCGGAGCCCCGCAGTCGCGAACGAGAGGTGGCGCCGGGTGAGCGTGAGACGGTTGACGACATGAGCGACGTGGTGGTGCTCGACTACGGCTCGGGCAACCTGCGCTCGGCGGAGCGGGCGTTGGCCGCCGCCGGCGCGGCCGTGCGGGTGACCGACGACCTGGCGGCCGCGGCTGCCGCGGATGGTCTGGTGGTGCCGGGGGTGGGTGCCTTCGCCGCGTGCATGGCCGGGATCGAGGCGCTCGGCGCCGGTCCGGTGATCGCTGAGCGGGTGGCCGCCGGGCGGCCGGTGCTCGGCATCTGCGTGGGCATGCAGGTGCTCTTCGAGCACGGCGACGAGCACGGTGTGGTGACCAAGGGGCTTGGGCTGCTGCCCGGCGGGGTTACCCGGCTGGCTGCCACCCGGTTGCCGCACATGGGCTGGAACACGGTCCGGGCGCCGCGGGAGTCGGTGCTCTTCACTGGTCTGCCGGCGCAGAGCCGGTTCTACTTCGTCCACTCGTACGCGGTGGGCGACCCGTCCGCGCTGGCCGCCGCTGGCGCCGTGGTGACCACGGCCCACCACGAGGCCGATTTCGTCGCCGGGGTGGAGCTCGGTTCGCTGTCGGCGGCTCAGTTCCATCCGGAGAAGTCCGCCGACACCGGTGCCGCGCTGCTGCGCAACTGGCTCGCCACGCTGCCCAGCGGTGACTGAGCGCAAACGCCCGGCGCCCGCCCGACGGGGCTCGCGGTGAGCCGGGAACGGGCCCGTCGTCGGGCGGAGCGCGAGGCGGAGCAGGCCCGGGAGCGGGCGGCCCGGCAGCGCCGGGTGGCCCGCCGGCAGCGCCGCCGGGCGCTGGTCCGCCGGTTGACGCCGCAGGTGCGGCGGGGCCGATCCGGCCGGCTGGCTCGGCACACCCGGGGTGAGCGGGCCGCGATCGTGCTGCTCACCGCGGCGGCGGTGATCCTGCTCTGGACGTTCGTGGACGATCTGGCGTTGCGTATCGCGCTGATCGCGCTGCTGCTGCTCGTACTGCCGGCGATCGTCGTGATCGCCCTGGACCGTCGTACCTGATCGAGGAGAAGACGTTGAGCCTCACCCTGTTACCCGCCGTGGACGTCGCCGACGGCCGGGCCGTCCGGCTTGTGCAGGGCGCCGTCGGAAGCGAGAGCATCTACGGTGACCCGCTGGACGCCGCGCTGGCCTGGCAGAGCGACGGCGCCGAGTGGATCCACCTGGTCGACCTGGATGCGGCGTTCGGGCGGGGGACCAACGCGCACCTGCTCGCCGAGGTGGTGCGCCAGCTCGACGTGAAGGTGGAGCTGTCCGGTGGCATCCGCGACGACGAGTCGCTGCGCGCGGCGCTGGGCACCGGGGCGGCCCGGGTGAACATCGGCACCGCTGCCCTGGAGGACCCGGTCTGGTGCGACCGGGTGGTCGGGGAGTACGGCGACCGGGTCGCCATCGGGCTGGACGTGCGCGGCCGTACCCTCTCCGCACGCGGCTGGACCCGCGACGGCGGTGACCTGTACGAGGTGCTGGAGCGGCTGGACAAGGCGGGCGCCTGCCGGTACGTGGTCACCGACATCACCAAGGACGGCACCATGCGCGGGCCGAGCCTGGACCTGCTGCGCGAGGTGTGCGGTCGTACGGACCGGCCGGTGATCGCCTCCGGTGGTGTGTCCACGCTGGACGACCTGCGGGCGCTGTCCGCCCTGGAGCCGCTCGGGGTGGAGGGCGTGATCGCCGGTAAGGCGCTCTACGCGGGCGCCTTCACGGTGGCCGAGGCGCTGCGGACGCTGGCCGAGTCGTGACGGTCACCCGTCTCGGCTCGGGCGGGCCGTGGGAGCAGCGGTACGGCTACTCCCGGGTGGTCCGGGCCGGCAATCTGGCCTGGACGGCCGGCTGCACGGCCACGGTGGACGGCCGGGTGGTGCACGTCGGGGACCCGGCCGCGCAGACCGCACAGGCGCTGCGGATCGGGCTGGCCGCGCTCGCCGAGGTGGGCGCGGAGCCGGGCGACGTGGTCCGTACTCGGATGTACGTGACCGATCGGCTGCACGCGGACGAGGTTGGTCGGGCGCACAACGCGGTCTTCGGCGCGGTCCGGCCGGCGGCGACGCTGGTGGTGGTCGCCGGCCTGCTGGACCCGGAGCACCTGGTCGAGGTGGAGCTGGAGGCGTATCTCGCCGACCGCTGAGGCGGTGGTGGTGGTCCCGCGGTGATCGCCGTCCTGGCCGAACCTCGGCCCGATAGGTTGTGCACAACTTAATTGTGGGCTATGGTTTGCCGGTGACCGATGACCTGGTGCTGCGCCGGCAGGTGTGCTTCGCGCTCTACGCCGCGTCGCGCGCCCTGACCGACGTCTACCGGCCGATCCTCGACGGCTTCGGGCTGACCTACCCGCAGTACCTGGTGCTGCTGGTGCTCTGGGAGCGCCCCGACGACGCCCCCACGGTCTCCGAGCTCGGTGCCGAGCTGCAGCTGGACTCCGGCACGCTCTCCCCGCTGCTCAAGCGACTGGAGGGGGCGGGCCTGGTGGTGCGGCGGCGGTCGGCGCGCGACGAGCGGCGGGTCGAGGTGGGCCTCACCGAGCAGGGCCGCGCGCTGCGGCAGCAGCTCTGCGACGTCCCGCTGCGGATCGCCCAGGCCACCGGGCTGGGCATCGACGAGCTTGTCGCGTTGCATGACACCCTCACCCGGGTCACCGACACCATCCATCGACAGAAGGAGCAGTGACCATCATGCAGGTGCTCTACACCGCTTCCGCCACGGCCAGCGGCGACGGCCGGGACGGCCGCGTCGAGACCTCCGACGGCACGTTCGCCCTCGACCTTGCCGTGCCGAAGGAGATGGGTGGCGCCGGTGGTGCCGCGAACCCCGAGCAGCTCTTCGCCGCCGGCTACGCGGCCTGCTTCCACTCCGCGCTGCGGCTGGTGGGCCGCAGGGCCAAGGCCGACGTGACCGGGTCGGTCGTCGCCGCCGAGGTCGGCATCGGCCCCAACGGCAACGGCGGCTTCGGGCTCACCGTGCAGCTCGTCGTCGACCTGCCCGCCGTTCCCCGGGAGCTCGCCGAGCAGGTGGTCGAGCAGGCCCACCAGGTCTGCCCGTACTCCAACGCCACCCGCGGCAACGTCGACGTCACGCTGACCGTCCGCGAGACCCTGGCGGCGTGACGTCGCCGACCCAGGCCCCGACCGCGGACGAGAGGACGACCACCCCCGTGACCAGCAACCGTGAGATCCACCTGGCCAGCCGCCCCCAGGGCTGGCCCACCGAGGAGACCTTCCGGCTCGTCGAGACCGACGTCCCGACGCCCGGCCCGGGCCAGATCGTGGTCCGCAACCAGTACATGTCGGTTGACCCGTACATGCGCGGCCGGATGAACGACGTCAAGTCGTACGTGCCGCCGTACGCGCTCGACGCGCCACTCGACGGCGGGGCGATCGGCGAGGTGGTGGCCAGCGAGGCCGCCGACGTCGCGGTCGGCGACACGGTGCTGCACGGGCTGGGCTGGCGGGAGTACGCGCTGCTCGACGCCAGCGCCGCCCGCAAGGTCGACCCGAGCCTGGCCCCGGTCAGTGCGTACCTCAGCGTGCTGGGCATGACCGGGATGACCGCGTACGCCGGGCTGCTCGAGGTGGCCGCGATGAAGCCGGGCGAGACGGTCTTCGTCTCCGCCGCGGCCGGCTCGGTGGGCAGTCTGGTCGGCCAGATCGCCAAGCTCAAGGGCGCCGGCCGGGTCGTCGGCAGCGCCGGCTCGGCGGCCAAGGTGCAGCGGCTGCGGGCGCTGGGCTTCGACGCCGCGTTCGACTACCACGACGGGCCGGTCCGCGACTCGTTGCGGGCGGCCGCCCCGGACGGCGTCGACGTCTACTTCGACAACGTCGGCGGCGATCACCTGGAGGCGGCGATCTCGGCGATGAACCTGCACGGCCGGGCGGCCATCTGCGGGATGATCGCGCAGTACAACGACACCGAGCCGCCGGCCGCGCCGCGCAACCTGGCGCTGGTCATCGGCAAGCGGCTCACCCTGCGCGGCTTCCTGGTCCGCGACCACGGCCACGTGCGGGAGGCGTTCGTCCGGGACGTCGCCGGCTGGCTGCGCGAGGGCCAGCTCTCCTACGACGAGACGATCGTGGACGGCATCGAGAACGCCCCGGCGGCGTTCCTCGGCCTGTTGCGCGGCGAGAACCTGGGCAAGATGCTCGTCCGGGTGTGACCCAGACCTCGTTCACGGCGGTCGGCCCGAACGGGTCGGCCGCCATGCCGTGCGCGGAGGATAGGCTTCGCGGCATGACGGTGGCGGTGCGCGTGATCCCCTGTCTGGACGTGGACGCCGGGCGGGTGGTCAAGGGGGTCAACTTCCTCGACCTACGCGACGCCGGCGACCCGGTGGAGCTGGCCGCCGCCTACGACCGGGCCGGCGCGGACGAGCTGACCTTCCTCGACGTCACCGCGTCCTCCAGCGACCGGGGCACCATGCTCGACGTGGTGCGCCGCACCGCCGAGTCGGTGTTCATACCGCTGACCGTCGGCGGCGGGATCCGGCAGGTCGCTGACGTGGACACTCTGCTGCGCGCTGGCGCGGACAAGGTCGGCGTGAACACCGCAGCCATCGCCCGGCCGGAGCTGATCACCGAGATCGCCGACCGGTTCGGCCGGCAGGTGCTGGTGCTCTCCCTCGATGTGCGCCGGGCCCCGGCCGGCAGCACGCCCAGCGGCTTCGAGGTCACCACGCACGGCGGCCGGCGCGGCACCGGGATCGACGCGGTGCACTGGGCGCAGCGAGGGGCCGAGCTGGGCGCGGGGGAGATCCTGCTCAACTCGATGGACGCCGACGGCACCAAGGCGGGCTTCGACCTGGAACTGATCGCCGCGGTACGGGCGGTGGTGGACGTGCCCGTGATCGCCAGCGGCGGCGCCGGCGAGGTGGCGCACTTCCCACCGGCGATCGCCGCCGGCGCGGACGCGGTGCTCGCCGCCAGCGTGTTCCATTTCGGCGAGCTGACCGTGGCCGAGGTCAAGGACGTGCTGCGCCGCGGCGGCCACCCGGTGCGCTGAGCCCGGTCAGTACCCGCCGGACTGACCCTCCGGCGAACGCCGGGGGGTGGGGATCGAGCGGACCATGTACTCCTGGACGGCCGCCGCGTGGTCGGCCTCGTCCAGGCTCCAGTCGGCGCTGGCCGGCGCGTGCCGGCGGCTCAGCACGCCCTGCACGGTGTCCACCATGGTCGCCACCCCGGCGCGCGGCCTGGTGCGCCAGAGCTGCTCGCCGTCGGCGGTGATCCGGAACCAGCCGTCCGTGACGCTGACCAGCCCGGCGCCGACCAGCCGCTGGACCGCGGCCTCCACCTCGTGGCGCTGCGGGATCGCGTGATTGAGGTGATCGGCGGTGGAGAGCACGTCGGTCAGGCGGACGCCCTCCGGCCGGCGGCTGGTGGCCGACCGACGGTGCCGCCCCGCCCCGCTCGCGATGACCAGCGACACGAAGATCCAGGCATCGGTCCAGCGCCAACCGTTCTCCCCCATGCAGAGATGATGACGGCGAGCGTCGCGGAAGGGAACACCCACCCACCATCCGGCCCGCCGCACCACCGTGGCGTGCCGGTCCGCGAACGGTCGGTGAGGGCTCAGACGGCCGGCGCGGCCGGCGCGGCGGTCGCCGGAGCGGGTGCGGCGGTGTCCGGTTCGGGCACCGCGAACAGCGGGATGAAGAGTTGGGCCAGCGGACCGATGGCCAGCGCGTACGCGACGGTCCCCAGGCCGACCGTGCCCCCCAGCAGCCAGCCCAGCGCCAGCACGGTGACCTCGATGACCGTGCGCACCAGCCGGATCGACCAGCCGGGCCGGCGGGCCACGAAGCCGGTCATCAACCCGTCGCGCGGGCCCGGGCCCAACCGGGCGCCGAGATACATGCCGGTGGCGGCCCCGTTGGCGACGATCCCGGTAACCAGCAGCGCGATCCGCACGCCGAGCGGGCCGCCGGACGGCAGCAGGGCCAGTGTGGCGTCCACCACCAGGCCGATCACCACCACGTTGCTGACCGTGCCGAGACCGGGCCGCTGCCGTAGCGGGATCCAGAGCAGCAACACCAGCGCGCCGACGGCGATGGTGACCGTGCCGAAGGAGAGCCCGGTCAGCTCGGACAACCCCTGGTGGAACACGTCCCACGGGTCCAGGCCCAGGCCGGAGCGGATCATCAGGGCCATGCTGACCCCGTAGAGGACCAGCCCGACGTAGAGCTGGGCCAACCGTCGCGCCGGCCGGTGCCGGAGATTGCCAATCAGTGCCATGCATGCCACCCTAGGTGCCAATCCTCCCGGAGGGAGAAGCCAATATCGGAGGAGTGGCCATGGCGGGTGAGCTGAGGGGCGTCCAATTGGCCCGCCTGCTCGGGCAGTGGCACGCCCTGCCGGGTCGGCGGCGCAGCCCCGACTACGCCGCCCTGGCCAGCACGGTGCGCGGGTTGCTCGCCGACGGCCGGCTACCGCTGGGTGTCCGTCTGCCGGCCGAACGGGAGCTGGCCGAGGCGCTGCGGATCAGCCGCACCACGGTCACCGCCGCGTACCGGCAGTTGCGCGAGACCGGGCACCTGGCCAGCCGTCGGGGCGCCGGGAGCTGGACCATGCTGCCCGGCAACCACCGGGTGGCCAGCACCGGCCTCTGGACCCCGCTGGACGACCGGGAGATGATCGACCTCGGCGTCGCCGCGCTGGCCGCCCCGCCGCAACTGCTGGCGGCAGCCCGGGCCGCCGCCGAGGACCTGCCCCGCTACCTGGGCGGGGCCGGCTACCACCCGACCGGCATCATCGAGCTGCGCGAGGCCGTGGCCGACGGGTACACCGCCCGGGGCCTACCCACCTCGGCCGACCAGATCATGGTCACCAGCGGCACCCAGCACGCACTGGACCTGGTGTTGCGGCTCGCCCTGGCCCCCGGTGGCAGCGTGCTGGTCGAGTCCCCGACCTACCCCAACGCCCTCGCCGCGCTGGCCGGCCGGCGCGCCCGGATCACCACTCACGGCCTGGCCGCCGACGCCGGCGGCTGGGAGTCCGATCTGCTGCTGGGCAGCCTCCGGCAGACCCGGCCCAAGCTGGCCTACCTGATCCCGGAGTTCCAGAACCCGACCGGGCACCTGATGCCGGCGTCGCTGCGTGAGCGGGTGGTGGCCGCCGCCCACGCCGTCGGCACCGACCTGGTCATCGACGAGTCCTTCGTGGACCTGCCACTGGACGGCACGGAGCTACCCCCGCCGACGGCCACCTTCGACCGGCACTCCCGGGTGGTCACGATCGGCGGGATGAGCAAGCCGTACTGGGGCGGCCTGCGGATCGGCTGGGTACGCGCCTCCGCGCCGCAGGTGCAGCGGCTGGCCGCCGTCCGGGTCGGTGTGGACATGGCCAGCCCCGTGCTGGACCAACTGGTCGCGGTGCACCTGCTCGCCGACGCGGCGGCCATTGTCGCGGGCCGTCGTGTCCAGCTCGCCGCCCAGCGCGACGCGCTGCTCGGCGCGCTGGCGCACCGGCTGCCGGACTGGCGGGTCACCGTGCCGCGCGGCGGTGTGACGCTCTGGGCCGAGCTGGACGGCCCGGTCTCCAGCGCGCTGGCCCGGGCCGCCGAGGAGGTCGGCGTCCGGCTGGCGCCCGGTCCTCGGTTCGGCCTCGACGGCACCCTCGAGCGGTTCCTGCGGCTGCCGTTCACCCTGCCCGCCGCCGACCTGGTGGAGGCCGTGGGGCGGATCGCCGCGGTCCGCTACGACCTGGACCGCACCGGCCGGCAGCGCTGGCGGGAGCCAGCCGTCATCGCCTGAGTCCCGCCGCACACCCGCGTCCCGCTGAGCCGAGCAATCGGCAGGCCCGCCCGCAGGGCCGCCGGCCGACTGCCGAGGTCATCCAATCGGGCCTGCCGGTCCGCCCCGTGCTGACAGACTGCCGGGATGGGCGGCGGAGGCGGGGTCCGGTGGTCGCGCGGGATCCGGCCCGGCGCCCCCGGTTCCCGCACGAACCGACTGGAACTCTTCTACGACCTGGTCTTCGTTTTCGCCTTCCTCAACGTCACCACGCTGACCGCCGACAATGCGAACGCGTCCGGCTTGATCCGTTGCCTACTGGTGCTGGCCCTGCTCTGGTGGTGCTGGACCAGCTTCGCCGCCTTCGGCAACGTGGTGCGCACCGACCAGGGGATCGTCCCGTTGGTCGGCTTCGCCAGCATGGCCGCGGCGTTCGTCTTCGCGCTGAGCATGCCCCAGGCGTTCCGCGACGCGCCCGGCGGTCTGTATGGCCCGCTGGTCTTCGTGACCTGCTACTTCCTGGTCCGCGCGTTCCAGGTCGCGATCTTCGGCTGGGTGGTCCGGTACGACCCGCGGCTGCGCCGCCGCTCGTTGCTGCTCGCCGTGCCGGTGCTGATCTCCACCGCGCTCATCGTCAGCGCCCCGCTGCTGCCGCCGCGGCTGTTCGACGTGCCGATCGGGACCGGCATCCGGCTGACGCTGTGGCTGGTCGCCATCGCCGTCGAGTACGGCTTCGGCCTGCTGCTCCGCCGCACCGGATGGACGCTCGTCTCGGCTGGACACTGGGCCGAGCGACACGCGCTGATCATTCTGGTCGCACTCGGTGAGTCGATCATCTCGCTCGGGCTCGGCCCCGGGTTCATCACCGGCCTACCGCTGACCTGGCCGGTGATCATCGCGGCGGTACTGGGCATCGCCGTGGTCGCCGCGCTCTGGTGGGCGTACTTCGACACCCTCGCCCTGGCGCTGGAGCAGCGACTGCACCGGACCCGTGATCAGGACCAGCGCCGCGCGCTGGCCCGCAGCGCGTACACCTACCTGCACCTGCCGATGGTGGCCGGGACGATTCTGTTCGCGCTGGGCCTCAAGGGGCTGCTCGCCGACGCGGCAGACCCGTCCACGCCGAGCTGGGGTGTGCCGCTGCCCGGCTTCGACCTGCTGACCCTGTACGGCGGGGTGGCCCTGTACCTGCTGGCGCTGGTGGCCCTCGGGTGGCGTGGGCTCGACACCCTGCGCCGGCCGTCGGCCGTGGCGATGGGGCTGATCGTCGTGCTGATGCCGGTCGCGGCCCGACTGCCGGAGCTGCTCGCGCTGGGGCTGCTCGGTCTGGTCGTCCTGGCGGCCACCGTGGTGCAGACGGTGGTGGACGCGACGCTGCGCCGGCAGGTGCGCGAGGTGGCGCTGACCGAGCAACTGGCCGCCGAGGCCGACCAGACGCACTGGCGGGGGCGGCACCTGTGAACGCCAGCGGCCCCGCACCCGGGCGGGTGCGAGGCCACCGACGGTCGGCTCAGAGCTCGGCGAGGGTGCCGGCGTACATCTTGTCGATCTCGGCGGCGAAGTTGCTCTCCACACCGCGGCGCTTGATCTTCAACGACGGGGTGATCTCGCCGTGTTCGATGGTCAGGTCGCGCGGCAGGATCGCCACCTTCTTGATCGTCTCCCAGCGGTTGAGCTTGGCGTTGAGCTGGGCGACGTACTCCTCGACCATCGCCTGGGCCTCCGGCGAGGAGACGATGGCGGAGTAGTCGCGGCCCTCCAGGGGGCCGCCAGCGACCCAGCCCTGGATCGCATCCGGGTCCAGGGTGACCAGCATCGTGCAGAAGTTGCGGGCCTGCCCGACGACGATCGCCTGCGAGGTGTACGGGCAGATCGCCTTGAACATCCCCTCGATGTGCGAGGGCGCGATGTACTTGCCGCCCGAGGTCTTGACCAGGTCCTTCTTCCGGTCGGTGATCCGCAGGTAGCCCTGCTCGTCGAGGCTGCCGATGTCACCGGTGCGGAAGAAGCCGTCCTCGGTGAAGGCGGCGGCGGTCTCCTCCGGCAGGTTGTGGTAGCCGCGCATCACCGGCCGGCCACGGACCAGGATCTCCCCGTCGGTGTCGATCCGGCACTCCAGGTCGCCCATCGCCCGTCCCACCGTGCCGATCTGCAACCCCGAGGGCGGGTTGACGAAGTTGCCGGCGCTGGTCTCGGTCAGGCCGTAGCCCTCGGAGATCGGCAGGTTGGCGGCGGCGAAGAAGGTGGCGATCTCCGGGCTGAGCGGAGCGGCACCGGAGACCAGTACGCGCATCCGACCGCCCAGGCGGGCCTGGAGCTTGCTGAACACCAGCTTCTCGGCCACCCCGTAGCGCAGCTTCAGCCCGGCCGGCACCGGCTTGCCGGCCTGCTCCAGGGCCACCTTCGCCTTGCCGACCCGGACGCCCCAGGCGAAGATCTTCGCCTTCGCGCCGCCGCCGCCCTGCGCGGTGGTCACCGCCTTGTTGTAGACCTTCTCGAACACCCGGGGAGCGCCGCACATCAGCGTCGGTCGGATCACCGAGAGCAGGTCGACCAGCTTCTCCACCCGTCCGTCCACATAGGTGGGCAGGCCGACGTGGATGGCGCCGCAGAGCAGCGTCTTGCCGAACGAGTGGGCCAGCGGCAGCCACAGGTACTGCAGGTCGTCGTCGCGCAGCAGCCCGACCTCGGCCTGCGCCACGGCCTCCCAGCACCAGCCGCCGTGCAGCAGCTCGACGCCCTTGGGCTGACCGGTGGTGCCGGAGGTGTAGATCAGGGTGGCCAGGTGCTCCGGGCCGATGCCGGCCACCAGCATGTCGATCAGATCCGGCTCGGCGGCCAGTGCACGGGTGCCCCGCTCCTCCAGGTCGGCGAGCGTGAGCTGGGGGATCGCGGCGGCCTCGTCGGCGACGCCGTCGAGCAGCACCACGTGGGTCAGCGCGGGCAGGTCGGCGCCGGCGATCTTGGCGGCCTGGGCCGGGTTCTCCGCGAACAGCACCTTCGAACCGGAGTCGGCGATGATGTAGGTCGCGTCCGTCGGCTCGGTGGTCGGGTAGACGGTGGTGGTCGCCCCGCCGGCGCACATGATGCCGAGGTCGGCGATCACCCACTCCAGCCGGGTGTTGGCGAGGATCGCGACCGGATCCTCCTGGCCGACGCCCAGGCCGTGCAGGCCGGCGGCGACCGCCTTGGCGCGTTGGCCGACCTGGTCCCAGGTCAGCCAGACGGGACCCGAATTGTCGGGGTTGGGGGAGGCGAACGCGTGCCGGTCGGGGGTGGCCGCCACGCGCTTGAGGAACATGTCCGGGATGGAGCGGTACGGGACATCGAGAGCCATCGCTGTAGCCGCCTTCGGGGGTGGTGGCGTGACGGTCGTCACGTCAAAGTGGTTACCGAAGGGTATTGCCTGTCACCGGACATCGGCTAGCCCCGGTGATCGTCCGGGGGTGCCATCCCACCAACCGGTACGGCCAGATCAGGCGTACCGGGCGGCCACGAGTGACCAGTCGTAGGTGGCCCGGACCCAGTTGCGCCGGGCGGCGAGCGCGGGGCGCAACCCGTCGTCCCCGCCGGCCAGCAGCGCTTCCTCCACGGTCAGGTACGCCGCCAGCCCTCGGTTGAACCGGTCCGCCGCCGCCCGCAGGGCGTCCGCCTCGTCCGTGCCGCTCTCCTGGGCGATCACCGTCACCAGGTTGTGCGCGTCCGGGTCGACCTGGGTCTCCTTGCCGTAGGAGAAGAGGTCGTTGCACCAGCAGACCAGGTCGACCGCCAGCAGGTCCAGGGTGAGCAGTGCCGGATCGGCGCGTCGGGCCGACCCGGGCGGCTCCTTCGACGCGAGGTCGGTCAGGGTGAGGCAGGGGTGCACGCCGCCGATGTGTCGGCGCAGTTGGACGTACTCCGCCACCTCGGGCACCCGCCGGCGCTCCCGGTTGGCCGCCTCCCAGAGCAGCGCCAGCAGGTACTCCCTCAACTGGCTGACGAACCGCAGCAGCAGTGCCGGGTGGCCCAGCGCCCGGGCGCGGCGGCACAGGTCGTGCAGCGCGTCACCCAGCGGCCCAACGGCGGACGGCACGATGTCCGGGTCACCGCACCGGTCCAGCACGTCGAGCAGGGTGCCGATCGCCGGTGCCAGCCGGCTCGGGTCGGCGCCGAGGCCGTCCTCGTCGCAGGCGTCGTCCATCACGAAGAGCCAGGAGATCAGGTCGGTGAGCAGCCGTAACCCGTCCACCGGCCCGTCCGGGCAGGCCCGGCCGGCCAGGCCGGCGGCATCCGCCCGTTGCAGCCGGTGAACTCGGTGTCCGGAATCGACCAGCCCGAACACGCGCGCCCACTCGACGCTCTCGCTCGCCACCCGATCCGTGGCCTCATGGCGCCCCGCCGGGAAGGGGGGCTCCTCCAGCGCCGAGATTGCGAAACTCCGCATGGTCCGCCCCCACTCGTGCCGCCCCGGCGCGGAACGGCGCGGTGAAGCGTACGGGAGTAGGGATCGGTCAGGATCGTTGGGTGCGGGTCGTTCCGTACCGGGAAAGTGACCGATCAGGCACAGAAAGTTACATGCCCAGGCTGGCGTTACGCAGCTGCTGCGCGGAGGAGGCCGGGCCGTCCAACTGGACGCGGGCCACCCGTTGCCGGCCGGAGAGGAACAGGGCCAGCTCGGCCGGGGCGCCGACCACCCGCAGCGGCTCACCGCCGCGGCCGACCGAGATTTCGCCGTGCCCGGGCGCCTGCACGTACAGGTCCGCAGGGAAGCGGCGCAGCGCCAGCCGGGCCATCGGGGCGGCCCGCTTCCAGAGCGCGGCCTGCAGGCCGGGCGACAGCTCGCGCGGCAGCCATCCCGAGCCGGCCCGCCGCACGTCCTCGTGATGGATGAAGAACTCCAGCGTGTTGGCCAGTTCGTCGGTCACCGGGTTGCTGACCGGGCTCCACACCGGCGGCCGGCGCACCTGCGCCACCAGCTCGGGATAGGGCTGGGCGGCGAGCCGGAGACGGACCCGTTCGGCGTACCCACGCAGCGGCGCCAGCACGAGGCCGCTGGCCGCGTCCGGGCGGCGATCCCGCAGCACCAGGTGCGCGGCGAGGTCGCGGGTGGCCCAGCCCTCGTTGATCGTCGGAGCGTCCGGCCCGAGGGCCAGCATGAGGTCGGCCAGCGCTTGGCGCTCGGCTCGGGCATACCGCGGCATGGCCCCGATGGTAGGCCCGGGGGCCCGTGAGCGCGCGCCGGCGGATCTCGGGTCGACGTCGAGCCGGTCCCGCCGTCCGGTACGTGACGGTCGACATATCCGGTCCGAGTCGGCAGGGGTGGTCCGGACCGGTAAGGATGAGGGAGATAATTGCGGCTTACGGCGGGGGAGAGCGTGGCGAGTAAGACAAGTCGGGATGTGCTCGGCCGGGGGCTGGGGGTTCTCCGGCAGGCGATCCGGGAGCAGCCACGGATCTTCACGGTGGCGGTGGTCGGCAGCGTGCTGTTCGGCGCGATGGTCATCGTCAGCGCGTACGTGGTCGGCGGGGTCGTCGGCGACGTGGTGGTACCGGCCATCGCCCGCGGCGAGGTGGCCACCGGCACCCTGGCGCTGGCCGCGGTCGCGCTGTTCGGGATCAGCGTGCTGCGGGTGGTGGGGATCTTCGGCCGCCGACTCGGCGCCGGCTATATGCAGTACCGCCTCCAGGCGGCCTACCGCCGCCGCGTCACCCGCCGCTACCTGGACCTGCCGCTGTCCTGGCACCACCGCAACGCCACCGGCACGCTGCTCTCCAACGCCAACTCCGACGTGGAGGCTGCCTGGTACCCGATCGCGCCGCTGCCCTTCGCGGTCGGCACGCTGGTGATGCTGGTCGGCGCGATCGTCTCGCTGTTCGCCACCGACTGGGCGTTGGCCCTGGTCGGCCTCGCGGTCTTCCCCGCGCTGTTCGCGCTCAACGTGGTCTACTCCCGCCGGATGGCGCCCCGGCAGGCCCGGGCTCAGCGGCTGCGCGCCGAGGTCAGCGGGATCGCCCACGAGAGCTTCGACGGTGCCCTGGTGGTCAAGACGATGGGCCGCGAGGCGCAGGAGACCGCCCGGTTCGCCGGTCGGGCCGGTGAGCTGCGTGACGCGTTGATCGCGGTCGGCCGGCTGCGCGGCGTCTTCGACCCGCTGCTGGAGACGCTGCCCAGCCTCGGCACCCTGGCCGTGCTGGTGGTCGGGGCGTTCCGGCTGCGGCAGGGCGCGATCAGCGTCACGGAGCTGGTCAGCGTAGCCTTCCTCTTCACCGTGCTGGCCTTCCCGGTGCGGGCCATCGGCTGGGTGCTGGCCGAGCTGCCGCGCAGCGTCGCCGGCTGGGACCGGGTCCGCCGGGTCCTCGACGCGACCGGCGAGATGCCGTACGGGCGGGTGGTTCTCGACCCGGCCACCCCGGGCCCGGCCGCCCTCACCTTCACCGACGTGCACTTCTCCTACCCGCCCGCCGAGGCGCACCAGTCCGGTGCGCAGGTGCTCGGAGAGGTCGGCTTCACGGTGCCCGCCGGGCGGACGGTGGCTCTGGTCGGCCCGACCGGCGCCGGCAAGTCCACCATCGCCTCGCTGGCGGTGCGACTGGTCGACCCGGACGCCGGCACCGTCGAGCTGGACGGGGTGGACGTGCGCGAGCTGACCGCCGCGTCGCTCGCCGGCACGGTGGCCCTGGTCGCCCAGGTGCCGTTCGTCTTCGACGACACGGTCCGGGCCAACATCGCCCTCGACCGGCCGGGCATCGACGACGAGGACGTCTGGGCGGCGCTGCGGCTCGCCGAGGCGGACGGGTTCGTGGCGGCGCTGCCCGACGGGCTGGACACCATGGTCGGCGAGCGGGGCACCTCGCTCTCCGGCGGCCAGCGGCAGCGGCTCACCCTGGCCCGCGCGATGGCCGGCCGGCCGCGCCTGCTGGTGCTCGACGACGCGACCAGCGCCGTGGACCCCCGGGTGGAGGCGGCCATCCTGGCCGGGCTGCGCTCGTCGGCGTCCCAGCCGGGAGTGCCGGCCGCGTCGATCCTGGTGGTGGCGTACCGCCGGGCCACCATCGCGATGGCCGACGAGGTCATCTACGTGGAGCAGGGACGGGTGGTGGCCCGGGGTACGCACACCGAGCTGCTGGCCACCGTGCCCGGCTACGCCGACCTGGTGACCGCCTACGAGCAGGCGGAGGTCGAGCGCGCGCAGGAGCGCTCATACGAGGACGAAGAGGTCGCCCCGCTGCCGTCGGGCCTGGAGATCGAGGTGGACCGGTGAGCGCGAGGAGTGCAGCGAAGCGGAGCCCCGCAGTCGCGAACGAAAGGTTGGCCCGGTGAGCGCGCAGACTGATGAGCGGGCAGAGCGGGTGGAGACGACCTGGCAGACCCTGCGCCGGGGGTTGGCGCTCTCGCCGGAGCTGCGGACCGGGCTGGCCGGCACGCTGGCCCTGGCGCTGGTCTACATGGTCGGCCGGGTGGCCGTACCGGTCGCCGTGCAGCAGGGCATCGACCGCGGCATCGTCGGTGGCCTGAACCTGGACGTGGTCTGGTCGGTGGCGGTGATCACCGCGGCGATCCTCGCGGTCACCACGCTCTGCGGCTACCTGATGATGCGCCGGCTGTTCACCGTCAGCGAGACGGCGCTGGCCAACGTGCGGACCCGGGCGTTCCGGCACGTGCACGACCTGTCGATGCTGCACCAGCAGTCGGAGCGGCGCGGCTCGCTGGTCTCCCGGGTGACCAGCGACGTCGACCAGATCACCCAGTTCCTCCAGTGGGGTGGGGTGATCCTGCTGGTCAACCTCGGCCAGTTGGTGGTCACCACGATCGTCATGCTCGCGTACTCCTGGCAGTTGACCCTGGTGGTGCTGGTGGCGTTCCTGCCGGCGGTGTTCATCATCCGGCAGTTGCAGCGCCGCCTCGGCGCGGCGTACGCGACGGTGCGTCAGCGCACCGGCACGCTGCTCGGCGCGATCGGCGAGAGCGTGGTGGGTGCGCCGGTGATCCGGTCGTACGGCATCGCGGGCCGGACCGCGCGGCGGCTGGACGACGCCATCGACAGTCAGCGCCTGGCGCAGCAGCGGGCGATCCGGATCAGCATCGTGGGCAGCTCGGTCGGTGAGCTGGCGGCTGGGGTGGCGCTGGCCGGCGTGGTGGTGCTCGGGGTGACGCTGGGGGTGGACGGCACGTTGTCGATCGGCCAGCTGACCGCGTTCCTCTTCCTGGTGACGCTCTTCATCCAGCCGGTGCAGATCGCCACCGAGGTGCTCAACGAGGCGCAGAACGCGATCGCGGGCTGGCGTCGGGTGCTGGACGTGCTGGATGTCGCTCCGGACGTGGCTGACCCGGGGGAGCAGGGGCGGGACCTGCCGGGCGGGCCGCTGGACATCCGGTTCGCCGGGGTGCGGTTCGCCTATCCCGGTGGCCCGCCGGTGTTGCAGGACATCGACCTGGAGATCCCGGCGAAGAGTCGGGTGGCGGTGGTCGGCGAGACCGGCAGCGGCAAGACCACGTTCGCCAAGCTGCTCACCCGGCTGATGGATCCGTCGGCGGGCGCGGTGCTGCTGTCCGGGGTTCCGCTGGCGGAGGTCCGGTTCGACTCGCTGCGTTCGCGAGTGGTGATGGTGCCGCAGGACGGGTTCCTGTTCGACGCGACAGTGGGGGACAATGTCCGGTTCGCCCGGCCGGAGCTGACCGACGAGCAGCTCGGCGCCGCCTTCACCGAGCTGGGCCTGGCGGACTGGCTGGACGGCTTGCCGGCTGGCCTGAACACTCCGGTCGGCGAGCGCGGGGAGGCGCTCAGCGTGGGGGAGCGGCAGTTGGTCGCGCTGGCCCGGGCGTACGTGGCCGATCCGGACCTGCTGGTGCTGGACGAGGCGACCAGCGCGGTCGACCCGGCGACGGAGGTGCGGTTGCAACGCACCCTGGACGCGGTGACCCGGGGCCGGACCACCCTGGCGATCGCGCACCGGCTCTCCACGGCGCAGGCCGCCGACGAGGTGATCGTGGTGGACCGGGGGCGGATCGTGCAGCGCGGCCCGCACGACGAACTGGTTCGCGACCCCGATTCGATCTACGGCCTGCTGTACGCCTCGTGGCTGGAGCAGACCCGGTAACGGACCGGCGTCCACCTGCGCCGAGACGGTGGACGCCGTCGGCCGCGTGCTTTACGCTCCGGTTAGGTAAGCCTAACCTCTGAAGGAGGTCGCGCCCATGCGGCCCAGCCCCGCCGAGATCGTTCGTACCCTCGTCGCCGGCCGGCTGCCCGGTCTCGTCCATCTGGCCCATCGGCCGGGCCCGCACCACGCCCGGCACGTGACCGATCCGGACGGCCGGGTGCTGCTCCTGGTGCCGGTGGCCAGTCACCTGGCCGCCGCGCTGCGACCGGTCGCCGGGGGTGGCGATGTGGCGGTGGTCCTCGACGTGCTCGACCTGCCGCCCGCGGCCGGCGCCCCGGGCCTGGGCCGTGCGTGGGTCTCGGGCTGGGCCGCCGAGCTGCACGGCGCGGAGGCCCGCAGCGCGGCGGTCGACTTCGCCGTGGTGGACCCGACAGGCGACCTGCTCGACCTGGGCGTCCGGTTCCGGCTGTTCCGCTTCGAGGTGGTCGAGGTTCGCTGGGAGCGTGCCGGTGTCGTGCAGCGGATCGACCCGGGGGAGTACGCCGAGGCCGAGCCGGACCCGGTGCACCCGGTCGAGGCGCGGCTGCTGGCCGACCTCGCCGAGCGCGACGCTTCGCAGGTGACCGAGTACCTGCGCCGGCAGCTCGGGCTGACCGAGCAGACGCCCGACGGGCCGCCTCGGGTGGTGCGCATCGACCGCTACGGGCTGGTGGTCATCCTCGGCCGCCCCGGCGCCCGGCGGCGGGTCCGGCTGGCCTTCCCGGGCCCGGTGGCCGACCCGGACGAGCTGGCCGGCCTGCTGCCGTCGCTGCGCCTCCCGGCTGAGGCCCGCCCGCCGTACTGAGCCCGGCAGGCACTGGAAGTGGCCGGAGAGCGGCCCCGGGCGCGGGCCATCTGAGCATCACCGCGTTCACACTCGGCCTCGGCCCCTTGCCGCAATCGGCACGGCCACCGTGCCTACGGTGGCGTCTGCCACGGTTGCGTACTCAGCGACGATGACACGTGCGGGTCGATGACCGCGTCGTGGCCATCAGCGACCGGCTCGGGAAGCATCGGGAGGAGCCAACGGCATGGGCCAGACACTGGCGGAGATTCTGGACGCGGCGGCTGGCGGGCGGTTCCCACCGCCAGACGGTGGCACGACTGTGATCCCGCAACCCAACCGACGAGATGCCGGGGTGATCGCTTTCACCGCGCACTCAGTGGTGTTCACCGACGAAGATCCGCATTGGGTGCACACCATCGTGGCCGACCTCGCCTGTGACGAGCTGGCAGCCACGATGAACCCACGCTTCCTCACCGCGTTGCTCGATCGCACCGGCCGATCCACCGACACCATCGACCTGCTGACAGTGGCGACATCACTGCCTGGAGAGCCACCAGTACGGCTGCGCGAAATAGCCGACCCGGACCACCCCCGGGTGGTTAGAGCACGTCTGCGTCGGGACGACGTGCGCGTCTGGGCCGCCGACGGCGGGCTCGTCATCCTCGGTCGAGGGGTAGCGGGCCGCTGGGAGACTGCGATCGAGGTGGACCAGCAGGCACGCCACCAAGGGCTGGGCCGCGCGTTGGCCGTTGCCGCCCGCCACCTCGTACCGGCCGGAGAACCGGTCTGGTCGCAGCAGGCCGCGGGCAACGCGCGCAGCATCCGCGCGTTCCACGCTGCCGGCTTCCGACCGGTCGGCGCCGAGGCGCTGCTCCTACCCACCGTCATGCGGAAGCGGCGTGCGTAACCGTCTGCCACCGACTCGCCTAGGATCGGAGCCATGCCCATGGCCTCGGACGACGTCGACCGGTTCGTGGGCTCCCGGCATCGTCTGGAGGCCATCGCGTACCGGCTTCTCGGCTCCGCCACGGAGGCCGAGGACGCCGTGCAGGAGACGTTCCTACGCTGGCAGGCCGCCGATGTCGCACGTATCGAGGTGCCTGAAGCCTGGCTGACCAAGGTGCTCACCAACCTGTGCCTCAACCAGCTCACCTCCGCGCGGGCGCGGCGCGAGACCTATGTGGGCCAGTGGCTTCCCGAGCCGCTGCTCGCCGGGGACCCGATGCTCGGCCCGGCCGACACCGCCGAGCAGCGCGAATCGGTCTCGTACGCGGTCCTCACCCTCATGGAGCGCTTGTCCCCCAGGGAGCGGGCCGTGTACGTGCTGCGGGAAGCCTTCGACTACCCGCACCGGGAGATCGCCGAGATCCTCGACATCACCGAGACCGCCTGCCAGCAGATCCTCCATCGCGCGAAGAAGCACGTCGCGGACGGCAAGACCCGTACCGAGATTGACGGGGTTGCCGCCCGGCGGATCGTCGAGGAGTTCCTGGCTGCCGCCACCAGCGGCCAGACCGGGCCGCTCGTGCGGCTGCTCACCGCGGACGCGATCTCGATCGGCGACGGCGGCGGGAAGGTTCCGGCTCGCGCCAAGGCGTTCGAGGGAGCCCACGCGGTCGCGCGGTTCCTGTGGGGACTGTTCAAACCCGCCGCCGCCAAGCGGGCGGTGGTCGGCGGCTCGCCCGGTGTCTACGCCTGGACCGCCAACGGTGATCCCGCCGCCGTGGCCGTCGTGGACGGCCGGGTCGTCGGCGTCATGTGCCTGCAGGTCACCGCCGAGGGCGTCGCCGCCGTCCGTAGCCAGGTCAACCCCGACAAGCTGGAGCGCGCGACCGAGCGGTTCGCGGCCTCTGACCACGGACGACCGCTGTTCGAGGCGTTCTGACCCTCGTGTGAGGTGCTTCACATCACGCTCCTGCCTGTCAGTAAACGGCGGACCGCCCGGTTCAAGTGGCGAATCTCGTCAGACAGGAGCACGGACATGCAGCACCGCATCGTCGTCATCGGCGCCGGATACGCCGGGGCCATCGCCGCCGGGCGCCTCGCCAAGCGGCTCCACCGCGAGGAGGTCGCCATCACCCTCGTCAACGCCGAGCCCGACTTCGTCGAGCGCGTCCGCCTGCACCAGCTCGCCACCGGCCAGACCCTCAAGCCCCGGCCCTTCGGTGAGATGTTCGCGGGCACCGGTGTCGAATTCAGGGTGGCGAGGGTCACCGGCGTCGACGTCGATCGCAAGACCGTCGGCGTCATCGACGCGAACGGCGCCGGGCAACTCGCCTACGACACGCTCGTCTACGCCCTCGGCAGCGGCTGGAACGCTCAGGGCGTCCCCGGGACCGCCGAGCACGCGTACGAGATCGCCAGCCGCCCCGGAGCGCTCCGGCTGCGCGAGCGCCTGGCCGGCCTCGACGCCGGACAGACCGTGGTCGTCGTCGGCGGCGGACTCACCGGCTTGGAGGCCGCGACCGAGATCGCTGAGGCCCGCCCGGACCTCGACGTCGCCCTCGCCGCCCGCGGAGGCCTCGGCGACTGGCTTTCGCCCAAGGGCCGCGGTCACCTGCGGCAGGTCTTCGGCAAACTCGGGATCACCGTGCACGAACATGCCGCCGTCACCGGCGTCGAAGCCGGCCACGTCACCACCGCCGACGGAAAGGCCATCCCGGCCTCGGTCACCGTGTGGACCACCGGTTTCGCGGTCCACCCGATCGCGAAGGAGACCTCCCTGGAGGTCACCAGCACCGGTCAGATCGTGGTCGACGGGACCATGCGCTCGGTCTCGCACCCGGACGTCTACGCCATCGGTGACGCGGCCTTCGCGATCGGCGCAGGAAACAAGCCGCTCCGGATGTCGTGCGCTTCGGGCACGCCGATGGCGTGGCAGGCTGCCGACTCGATCGCGGCGCGGCTGACCGGCGGGAAGCTCCCGAACGCGCCGCTCCGCTACTTCAACCAGTGCATCTCGCTCGGCCGCAGGGAGGGCGTGATCCAGTACGTCACCGCCGACGACCGCGCCGTGTCGGCGGCCCTGACCGGACGGCTCGCCGCCGTCTACAAGGAGCTGATCTGCAAGGGCGCCGCCTGGGGTGTCGCCAACCCGGCGCTCGGGCTGCCAACCCGGCGCCGCCGGGTCACGCGGGAGCGAGTCACGGCGGGCCCGGCCGTCAAGGAGCTGGCCTAGGTGTACTGACCCGAGAGGTTGGGGACGCGGCTGGTGGGTGGTAGGCCGCCGAGTGCGGTGTGTCCGCGGTGGTGATTGTAGGTGTGCAGCCAGGCGGGCAGGGCTTCACGGCGTTCGGTTTCGGTGCGGTAGGGGCGTGCGTAGGCCCATTCGTCGAGCATGGTGCGGTTGTAGCGTTCGACTTTCCCGTTGGTCTGGGGCCGGTAGGGCCGCGTGCGTTTGTGGCTGATCCCGGCTGTGGTGAGGGTGTCGCGCCAGAGCTGGGATCGGTAACAGGAGCCGTTGTCGGTCAGCACTCGTGTGACGGTGATGCCCTGGGCGGTGAACCAGGTGTGGGGGCGTGACCAGAAGGCGGTGGCGGTTTCCTTGGTCTCGTCGGGCAGGATTTCGGTATAGGCCAGGCGGGAGTGGTCGTCCACGGCGTTGTGCAGGTAGTGGTAGCCGAGCCGGGGCTCGCCACGTCGCACGCGGGTGACGCCGGGCATGGCCGAGCGGTTGCGGGTGCCGGCATGGCGTCCGAGCACGCGGTGGCCGCCGCCGTCAGGGATGTTGCCCAGTTTCTTGATGTCGACGTGCACCAGGTCACCGGGGTGTTCGTGCTCGTAGCGGCGGATCACCCGGCCGGTGGCCCGGTCGAGGTGGGTGAGCCGGGCGAGGCGGTAGCGGGTCAGGACCCGGTGCACGGTGGCCGGGTTCAGCCCGAGCAGGAACGCGATGCGGGCCGGACCCCACCGGCGCAGGGTCCGGACCTTGACGACACGCCGTTCGGTGCGTTGCGAGGTCCGGGCCGGGCTGTGGTGCGGGCGTGAGGAACGGTCGGTCATACCCGCCGGCCCGTCGGTGCGATATCGATCGGCCCAGCGTTTCGCGGTGGTGGGTGAGACCTGGAAACGTTCCGCGGCCCGGCGTAGTGGCCACCGTTCCTCGACCACGCAGCGGGCCAGGCGCAGCCTGCCAGTCTCGGACAACGGTGCATTACGGTGGGGCATGAGGGCCTCCGCAGGTTCGGGGTAGGACGTCGCAATCCACACCGAACCCGAAGGCCCTCACCTATTTCAAGATCTACCCGTCACCAACGTCTGTGGTCAGTGCACCTAGGCTAGTGCCTCGTCATGCAGCCTTGAACGGGTAATCCGGGTGGCGGATCTTGGAGTTGGTGGCATATCCGGTTTTTGGTCGGGCGTGCTGGTTGCGCCATCGGATGTAGTCGCCGATGGCGGCGTCCTGCTCGGCGTGGGTCCGGTGGTCGGTGCCGTTGAGCGCGAAGTACCGCACGGCGGCGAACTCGGCTTCGATCCAGTTCAGCCAGGACGCGTAGGTCGGCAGGAACACCAGCTCGACCTGGTTGGCTTCGCACCAGGCGCGGACCTCGGGGTGCTTGTGCGGGGAGAAGTTGTCCAGGATGACGTGCAGCGTCTGGTCGGGCCAGCGGCGGCGCAGGGTCTTGAGGAAGCTGAGGAACTCGCGCCACCGTTTGCGGTCGCGGATGCGGTAATGCAGCCGGCCGGTGGCCAGGTCCAGGGCGGCGATCATGTGCCGGACCCCTTGGTCGCGGGTGTAGGTGGCCCGCAGCCGCACCGGCTCGCCCTGCGGTCGCCAGGCCCGGCCGGGACGGGGTTGCAGGTTCAACGGCCCGAACTCGTCGACGCAGATCACGCGCCCGTCGGCAGGTGGATGGTCGTAGAGGTCCAACACGCGGCGCATCTTCGTAGTGAAGTCGGGGTCGGTGCTGGCCTTCCACGTCTTCGTGGCCTGCCAGGACACCCCGCGCTCGTGCAGGATCCGCCGGACGGTCTCCACGCTGATCGTGCTCACGCGGCCGGTGTCGATCAGGTAGTCGCGCAGCTTGGCAAGTGACCAGCAGGAGAACGGCCGGCCGAGGAAGCGGGGGTCGCACCGGGCGATGACGCAGATCCAGTCCCGGGTCTGCTCATCGATCCGTCTCGGTGCGCCCCCGCTCCATTTTGGGTCCAGCGCGTCGAACCCCCGCTCGTTGAACGCGTGGATCACGTCCCGCACGTAGTCCTCGGTCACCTTGAGCAGGTGGGCGATGTCCGGCGCCGGCTGCCCCTGGGCGGACATCAGCACCACGATCGCCCGTCGCAGCTTCACCGGATCCTTCGCCGTCCGACCGATGCGCTGCAACCGCTGCCCCTCGGCCATCGAAACCTGCCGGACGAACACCTCCGCGCGTCTACCCACTGGCCACCACCTCCCAAGAATCGTTGGGAGACAGCCTGCCCGACACGTCCTCAGAACCGACGGATTACACGATCAACGTTCAAAGACGAGGCACTAGGTCGGCAGCGGCCCGGTCAGGTACCGCTGCAGGGTTGGGCCGATGGCCACGGCCAGCGTCTCCGGGTCGGCCGACGCCACCGGCTCCAACCGGATCACGTGCCGCATCATGGCCAACCCGATCAGCTGGGTGGCGACCAGCGAACCGCGCAGCGGCAGCTCGACCAGGTCGACGTCGAGCTGGTCGAGCACCCGGCGCAGCACCTGCGTGGTGATGAACTCGCGTAGCAGCTTCGCGGTCCACTCGTTGCTCACCGCGGAGCGCAGCAGCGCCACCCCGGCGGTGCCGGCCGGGGAGTCCCAGACGCCGAGGAAGGTGCGGACCAGCCGCTCGCCGATGCCGTCCTGGCCGCCCGCGAGCACCTTCGGCACCACCTCTCCCGGGTCGACCGGAAAGTTCATCGCCGCGAGGAAGAGCTGGTCCTTGCTGCCGAAGTAGTGGTGCACCAGCGCCGGATCCACCCCGGCGGTGCCGGCGATGGCGCGGATCGAGGCCGCGTCGAAGCCCCGCTCGGAGAACGCCGTCCGCGCCGCGTCGAGGATCGCCTCCCGGGTGTCCGGGTTGCCGGGTCGTCGGCCGGTCCGCCGCGTCATCGTCGCCCCTCGTCTCGTCCGCCTGGCGCCGCCGGGGCCCTTCGCCCCGGCGGTCGTCGGCCGCGATCGGTCAGCCGCTGCGCCGGCGTAGGGTGGCTGCCGCGAGCACCAGCGCCAGCACCACCGCGCCGAGCACCACCGCCACGTCCCGCCACATCCTGCCGGTCGGCTCGGCGTTGGCGCCGACCTCCTGCAACGCCTCGATGGCGTACGAGAGGGGGAAGGCGTCGCTGAGCGCCTGGAGCCAGCCGGCCATCTGGTCGCGGGCCACGAACAGCCCGCAGAGCAGCAGTTGGGGGACCACCACGACCGGCAGGAACTGTACGGCCTGGAACTCGGTGCGGGCGAAGGCACTGCAGAACAGCCCGAGGGCCACACCGAGCACCGCGTCGATCACCGCGATCCCGATCACCAGCCCGCTGCTGCCGGCGGTGTCCAGGTCGAAGATCCAGTACGCCACCCCGGCGGCGACCGCGGCCTGCACGGCGGCGGCCAGCCCGAACGCGATGCCGTAGCCGAAGAGCAGGTCGAGCTTGCCCAGCGGGGTGGTGAGCAGCCGCTCCAGGGTGCCCGAGGTGCGCTCGCGGAGCATGGCGATGCTGGTCACCAGGAACATGATCACGAAGGGGAAGATGCCGAGCATCACCAGTGCGATCCGGTCGAACGCCGACGGTTGGCCGGGCGGGCTCGGCTGGTCGGCGTACATGAAGTAGACCAGGGTGAGCAGCACGGACGGCACCACCACGAGCAGCGCGATGGTGCGCCGGTCGTGCCGGAGCTGACGCAGGATGCGGCCGGTCGTGGCCACCAGGATCCGCGGGTTCATGACACTCCTCCGGTTCGTGAGCCGGTAGAGCTCGTCGCCCCGGCCCGGATCAGCCGCAGGAACGCCTCGTCGAGGTCGTCCACGCCGGCGGCGGCGCGGATCGCGGCGGGGCTGTCGTCGGCGATCAGCCGCCCCTCCCGGATCAGCAGCAGCCGGTCGCAGCGGGCCGCCTCGTCCATCACGTGGCTGGACACCAGCAGGGTGGTGCCGGCCGCGGCCATCGCGTGGAACCGGGCCCACAGATCGGCCCGCAGCACCGGGTCCTGACCGACGGTCGGCTCGTCGAGGATGACCAGCTCCGGCTCACCGACCAGGGCACAGGCCAGGGAGGCCCGGCTGCGCTGGCCGCCGGAGAGGGTGCCGACCAGTTGGTTGGCCGCCTGTGCCAGCCCGACGTCGCTGATCGCCCGGTCGGCCTCGGCGCGCCCCCGCCGGTGCAGGGCCGCGAAGTACCGGGCGTTCTCCCGCACGGTCAGGTCGGCGTAGACGCTCGGCGCCTGGGTGAGGTAGCCCACCTGGTGCCGCAGTGCGGGCGAGCCGGCCGGTTGGCCCAGCACGGTGACCGTTCCGCTGGTGACCACCTGCACCCCGACCACCGCGCGCATGAACGTCGTCTTGCCGCTGCCGCTGGGGCCCAGCAGCCCGGTGACGGCACCGCGCGCGACCGCGCAGCTGATGCCGTCCAGCACCCGTCGCCCGCCCCGGTCGACCACCAGGTCGCGGACCGCTATCGCGTCGTCCATCGCGCACCTCCCGCGGAACTCATCAACTGTTGAACTCAACGCTAGATGAGATACCCGCGTTCACGCAACGGTTGACTTCGAGTGCACTCGAGCTGGAAGCCTGGGTGGCGTGGACGTCAGCACCAGAGAAATGACCCTGACCGTCGGTGAGGCCGCCGAACGGGTCGGCCTCACCACCTACACGCTGCGCTGGTACGAGCAGGAGGGGCTGGTCGCGCCGGTCGGCCGGGACGCCGCCGGGCGTCGCCGATACACCGCCGGCGATGTCAGCTGGTTGTTCCTGCTCACCCGGCTGCGCCGCACCGGGATGCCGGTGCGCGACATGCGTCGCTACGCCGAGCTGGCCCGACAGGGCGACCGCACCCTCGGTGCCCGGCGGGCGCTGTTCGAGGCGCACCGGGCCCGGGTGCTGAGCCGGATGGCCGAGCTGGAGGAGGACCTCACCGTGCTCAACCACAAGATCGACGCCTACCGTCGCGCCGAGCTGGAGAACGGGCAGTAGCCTTCGGACCGGACACCAGGTCCGGCAACGGGCATTGCGCGCCGATCGGGCGTACGGCACGATGGCGCGGTGGGTCACCCTCCGTTACCGGACAGCGGGTTTCTCGAGGACTGGGCCGCGCGGTTGCGGCAGGCCGCCGAGCGGCCGGTCGTCGGCATCCTGCTGCGCGGCAGTCACGCCCGGCGCGCCGCCACCGCGCACAGCGACGTCGACCTCGACGTCCTGGTTGGCGGCTCCCCGTACGCGGCCCGACGGGCGTACCTGGCCGAGTCCGCCGGCCGGCTCACCCACGTGTCGGTGGCCGCCCTCGACGTCCGCTCCTGGGTGCACCGGCTCGGCGAGCCGGCCGACTGGGCGTTCGGGCTGCCGGTCACCGCACCGGCGCGACTGCTCTGGGCCGACCCGCACTGGCGGCCCCGCATCGACCTGCCGGTGCTCTGCCAGCCCGCCGAACCGCCCCGGCTGGAGGAGCTGATCGCCACGCTGGGTAAGGCCGCCGCCGCCTGGGCCGCCAGCGACCGCCTCGGGGTCCGGCTCGCCGTGGCCGACCTGGCCCGGCTCTGCCCCTCGGTGCTGCGCCCGGCCAACCCGTCGGTACGGGTGTTCTCTCGCCGGGCGGCCTTCGCGGCGGCCCTGGAGCTCCCGGTCGCCCCGCCCGGCTACCGGGAGGACATGCTGCTCTGCCTCGGGCTGCGTCCGGGCGCCACCGGGCAGCTGTGGGCCGCCGCCGTCCGGCTGGTCACCGGCACGCTGCCGTTGATCCGCCCGTACGCCGAGGAGATCGCTGAGGTGGCCGGCGCGGACCTGGCCGACGCCCTGGTCGACGGCCGGCTGGACCGCTACGTGGCCCAACTGGCCCGACCCGCCGGCGATCCACCGCGACCCCACCGGGAGCCGTCGCCGGTGCCCGCGCCGCGTGCGGGACAATGGGTCACTGTGCCCGTACCTGACGCGCCGGTGACCGGCGTCCCCAGCGATCCGACCGACCCGGCCGCGCCCGTGCCGGGCCGTCCGTCCCAGCTCGACCCGGCCATCGCGGCCCAGTTGCGCCGCACCGCCGACGGTCTGGTCGCCGCCGTGGTCCGCGCGCACGACTCCGGTGAGGTGCTGATGGTCGCCTGGATGGACGACGAGGCGCTGCACCGCACCCTCACCACCGGCCGGGCCACCTACTGGTCGCGCAGCCGGCGCGAGTACTGGGTCAAGGGCGCCACCTCCGGGCACCACCAGTACGTCCGCTCGGTCGCGCTTGACTGTGATGGGGACGCGCTGCTGGTGAGCGTCGACCAGGTCGGTGCCGCCTGCCACACCGGCCACCCGACGTGCTTCTTCACCGAACTGCCGGTCACCAGCCCGGAGGCCCGACCATGACCGACGGCGCGGTGAGCCCGGACCTGGCCACCTTCACCGAGCTGGCCGCGCACTGGCGGGTGGTGCCGGTCACCCGTCGGCTGCTGGCCGACGCCGAGACCCCGGTCGGGGTCTACCGCAAGCTGGCCGGCGGGCCCGGCACGTTCCTGCTGGAGTCGGCCGAACAGGGTGTCGGCTCGGCCGGCATGGCCTGGTCGCGGTACTCGTTCATCGGGGTACGCAGCAGCGCCACCCTCGTCGAGCGGGACGGCGTGGCGACCTGGCTCGGCCAGCCGCCGGCCGGGCTGCCCACCGAGGGTGACCCGGTGCGGGTGCTGCGGGAGACCGTCGAGGCGTTGGCCGGCCCGGTCGGGGACCCTTCCAGCGGACTGCCACCGCTGACCGGGGGCATGGTCGGCTACCTCGGCTACGACCTGGTCCGTCGCTTCGAGCGGCTGCCCGACCTGACCGAGGACGACCTCGGCGTGCCGGAGCTGGGCATGATGCTCGCCACCGACCTGGTGGTGCTCGACCACTACGACGGCTCGGCGATCCTGGTCGCCAACGCGGTGCTGCCGCCGCTGGACGCCCCGGACCGCGCCGCGCAGGTCGCCGCCGCGTACCACCACGCCGTGGGCCGACTGGACGCCATGACCACCGCGCTGTCCCGGCCCATCCCGCCAATGATCTCCACGGTCGAACGCCCGCCGGCCGGTGAGGTGCTCTGTCGTACCCCCGACGGCGGCTACCCGAAGGCGGTGGAGGCGGCCAAGGAGGCGATCCGAGCCGGCGAGTGCTTCCAGATCGTGCTCTCCCAGCGCTTCGAACGGTCCACCCACGCCGACCCGCTGGACGTCTACCGGGTGCTGCGCACCAGCAACCCCAGCCCGTACATGTACCTGCTGCGCTTCGACGGGTTCGACATCGTCGGCTCGTCCCCGGAGGCGCACCTCAAGGTCACCGCCGGCGCGGACGGGGAGCGGCGGGCGTTGCTGCACCCGATCGCGGGCACCCGGCCGCGCGGCGAAACAGCGGCCGCCGACGCCGGGCTCGCCGCTGAGCTGCTCGCCGACCCGAAGGAACGGGCCGAGCACGTGATGCTGGTCGACCTGGGCCGCAACGACCTGGGCCGGGTCTGCCGGCCGGGCAGCGTGGAGGTTCCCGAGTTCGCCACCATCGAGCGGTACAGCCACGTGATGCACATCGTCTCCACCGTGACCGGCACGCTGCGTGACGACCGCAGCGCGTTCGACGCGCTCGCCGCGACCTTCCCGGCCGGCACGCTCTCCGGCGCGCCCAAGGTGCGGGCCATGGAGATCATCGAGGAGTTGGAGCCGGTTCGCCGTGGCGTCTACGGCGGCACGGTCGGCTACTTCGGCTTCGGCGGCGACCTGGACATGGCGATCGCCATCCGGACCGCGCTCATCCGCGACGGCCGCGCCTACGTGCAGGCCGGCGCGGGGGTGGTCGCCGACTCGGACCCGGCCGCCGAGGATCAGGAGACCCGCAACAAGGCCGCCGCCGTGCTGGCCGCCATCGCTGCCGCCGAGACGCTGCGGCCGGCCCGGTGAGCACGACAGCGCAACCACAGGACCAGCCGGAATCGGGCGCCCGGGCCGTGGCGGGACGGCGTCAGTTGACGTACGCCGTGCTGCTCTGCCTGGCCGGCGCGGGCCTGGCGCTCTGGGCAGCGACCCGGAACTGGTCGATCGAGTTGACGGTGCGGCCGGCGCCGCTGCCGCCGGTGCGCGACGCCCGCAGCGGAGCCGCACTGCTGCCCTGGCTGCCGGCGCTGGCCCTGGTCACGCTGGCCGGCGGCGGCGCGGTGCTGGCCACCCGGGGCCGGCTGCGACGACTGCTCGGCGTGCTGCTCGGGGTGCTCGGCCTGGCCGTGGCAACCGGTGGCGGGTACGGGCTGGTCGCTGACCTCGACGGCGTGGTGAGCCGGCAGTGGCCGGCGCTCTGCCTGGTCGGCGGCCTGCTGGCCGCGGCGGGCGGCGGGTGGACGGCGCTGCGCGGTGGTGGCTGGCCGGCGATGGGCGCCCGGTACGAGCGGCCGACACGGACCATCACGGAGAGTGCGCAGCCCGCGGACGGTCCGGCCGGCCCGATGGCCGGGCGGCGGACCACGGAGGCGTGGGACGCGCTGGACCGGGGCGAGGACCCGACCGCCGGCTGATCCGCCCGAGCGCCGGCTGGCGCGACGGGCGGCGGGCTGGGCTGCTCGTGGCCCCGACCGTCGGTACGGCTGTCAGCCGACCGGTTGACGCTCTCGCTGCTGGCGGCGGGCGGCGGCGCGGGCGGCGGTCAGCTCGGCCACCAGGCGGTTCAGTTCGGCGCGCTGGTCCGCGCGGGCCCGGTCGGCGCAGACCGCCTCCCAGGCGTTGCCGCGCGCGGTCCGCATCCGTCCCTCGCCGACCACGGCCCGCTCCAGCGTGTGCACCACCCCGACGGCGAGCGACGCGACGGTCCGCGAGATGGTGGTCAGCCCGATGCTCGGGCTCGGCTCGGTGATACTCATGGTCACCCCGCACAAGGAATTGGCGACGGTCGGGCAGGCGCGCCATCGAGTCTGCCCGAGGACGATGCTGACCCGCCGACGTTTCGCCGGGGTGACCGCCCGGTCAACTGTCCCGCCTCGGCCGCGACCAGGCACTGGCCGTTCGGCCTTGAGCTTGCTCACAGCATCGACCGACATCGCTGTCATCCGGCGTCGATCCCGTGCCGATGGCATGATCGGTGGATCGGCCCGCTTCGACGGGGTCGCCGGGCACCCGTCGCGCGACGGCGGTCGATACCGGAGGTGGCACTGCGTGACATACCGTTCACGGCAAGTCGGCCATTATGCCGCAGCCCTTTTGGTGAGCAGCGCCATACCCCCGGCGCCCGGCGTCGGCCGGCTGCCCCTAGCATCGGCCCATGACACCCGGAGAGGGGAGTCCGCTGGTGACTGCTGAGCATGCGCACGCGGAGGGGGACGAGGCCGGTCAGGCCGCGTCCGTAAGCGTGCTCGACGAGATCCTGGCCGGCGTGCGTGAGGACGTCGCCCGGCGCCAGGAACAGGTTCCGCTGGAGCGGATCCGTGAACTGGCAGCGGCGGCGCCGCCGCCGCTGGACGCGTACGCGGCGTTGCGCAAGCCCGGCGTGGCCGTGATCGCCGAGGTGAAGCGCTCCTCGCCGTCCAAGGGCCGGCTGGCCGAGATCGCCGATCCGGCCGACCTCGCCGTCGACTACGCGGCCGGCGGGGCGCGGGCGATCAGCGTGCTCACCGAGGGGCGCTGGTTCGGCGGCTCGCTGGACGACCTGGCGGCCGTCCGGGCCGCGGTCACCGTGCCGGTGCTGCGCAAGGACTTCGTGGTCTCCAGCTACCAGGTGCACGAGGCGCGTGCGCACGGCGCCGACCTGGTGCTGCTGATCGTCGCCGCGCTCGAGCAGAACGTGCTGACGGGCCTGCTGGAGCGGATCGAGTCGCTGGGCATGACCGCGCTGGTCGAGGTGCACGGCGAGGAAGAGGCCGACCGTGCCCTGGAGGCCGGCGCGCAGGTGATCGGGGTCAACGCCCGTGACCTGCGTACCCTGGAGGTCGACCGGTCCGTTTTCGAGCGGATCGCGCCCGGCTTGCCCAGCAGCGTCGTCAAGATCGCCGAGTCCGGCGTGCGTGGCCCGCACGACCTGATCCGGTACGCCTCCGCGGGCGCGGACGCGGTCCTCGTCGGCGAGGGCCTGGTCACCCAGAAGAGCCCCCGCGAGGCGGTCGCCGAGTTGGTCAACGCCGGCAACCACCCCGCAACGCCCCGGCCGGTGCGCTGACCCCGCGCCGGTGACGCCCCACTGAGAGGATCTCCGATGAGCGCCGACGCGCTGGCCCCGGTGGCCGGCTCGCAGCCCGATTCCGCCGGCCACTTCGGCCGCTTCGGCGGTCGGTTCGTGCCCGAGGCCCTGGTGGCCGCGCTGGACGAGCTCGACGGGGCGTGGCGTACGGCGATGACGGACGAGTCCTTCCGGGCCGAGTTCGGCGCGCTGCTGCGCGACTACGCCGGCACGCCGTCGCTGCTCTACGAGGCCCGGCGGTTCTCGGCGAAGGTCGGCGCGCGGGTGCTGCTCAAGCGCGAGGACCTCAACCACACCGGTGCGCACAAGGTGCGCAACGTGCTCGGCCAGGCGCTGCTCACCAAGCGGATGGGCAAGACCCGGGTGATCGCGGAGACCGGGGCTGGTCAGCACGGCGTGGCCACCGCGACCGCCGCCGCCCTGTTCGACCTGGAGTGCGTGGTCTACATGGGCCAGGTCGACACCGAGCGGCAGGCGCTCAACGTGGCCCGGATGCGGATGCTCGGCGCCACCGTCGTTCCGGTCACCACCGGCTCGCGCACCCTCAAGGACGCGATGAACGAGG
Organism: Micromonospora sp. NBC_00858; assembly: GCF_045207365.1. Taxonomy (NCBI): domain Bacteria; kingdom Bacillati; phylum Actinomycetota; class Actinomycetes; order Micromonosporales; family Micromonosporaceae; genus Micromonospora; species Micromonospora sp. NBC_00858. The sequence continues at coordinate 555,796 of NZ_CP108828.1, forward strand.
CGATGCGCGACTGGGTGGCCAACGTCGACGAGACGCACTACCTGATCGGCACCGCCGCCGGGCCGCACCCGTTCCCGGCGATGGTCCGTGACTTCGTCCGGGGCATCGGTGACGAGGCCCGCCAGCAGTGCCTCGACCTGACCGGCGGGCTGCCGGACGCGGTCACCGCCTGCGTCGGCGGCGGCTCGAACGCGCTGGGCATCTTCCACGCCTTTGTGGGCGACCCGGACGTGCGGCTGTACGGCTTCGAGGCCGGCGGCGACGGGGTGACCACCAGCCGGCACGCGGCCAGCATCACCGGCGGGTCCGCCGGGGTGCTGCACGGCGCCCGCACCTACGTCCTGCAGGACGCCGACGGGCAGACGCTGGAGTCGCACTCGATCTCAGCCGGCCTCGACTACCCCGGTGTCGGGCCCGAGCACGCCTGGCTGCACGACACCGGCCGGGCCAACTACCTGCCGGTCACCGACGACGAGGCGATGGCCGCGTTCGAGCTGCTCTGCCGCACCGAGGGGATCATCCCGGCGATCGAGAGCGCGCACGCGCTCGCCGGCACCGTCGCGCTGGCCCCGAAGCTCGCCGCCGAGCTGGGCCGGGAGCCCACCATCGTGGTCAACCTCTCCGGGCGGGGCGACAAGGACGTGCACACCGCCGGTGACTACTTCGGCATCCTCGACAAGGAGCGGTGAGATGAGCCGGATCGGGGTGGCCTTCGACAAGGCGCGGGCCGACGGGCGGGCGCTGCTGGTCGGCTGCATGCCGGCCGGGTTTCCGACCGTCGACGGCAGCATCGCGGCGATGACCGCCATGGTCGATGCCGGGGTCGACGTCATCGAGGTGGAGATTCCGTACTCCGACCCGGTGATGGACGGGCCGGTCATTCAGAAGGCCAGTGACATCGCGCTGGCCGGCGGCGTGCGCACGGCGGACACGCTGCGCATCATCGAGGCGGTCGCGGCCACCGGTGCGCCGGTGGTCACCATGACCTACTGGAACCCGATCGAGCGCTACGGCGTGGACGTGTTCGCTCGCGATCTCGCCGCCGCCGGCGGGACCGGCCTGATCACCCCGGACCTCATCCCCGACGAGGCGGACGAGTGGCTGGCCGCCTCGGACGCGCACGGGCTGGACCGGACATTCCTGGTCTCGCCGTCGTCCACCGACGCCCGGCTGGCGATGACCGTGGGGCACTGCAGGGGCTTCGTCTACGCCACCGCCGTGATGGGGGTGACCGGGGCCCGAGCACGAACCTCCGACGCCGCGCCGACGCTGGTCTCCCGGGTCCGCGCGGTCACCGACCTGCCGGTCGGCGTCGGTCTTGGCGTGGGCACCGGCGCGCAGGCCGGCACCGTCGCCGGGTACGCCGACGGAGTGATCGTCGGCAGCGCGCTCGTCCGCTGCATGCTCGACGCGCCCTCCGAGGCCGAAGGGCTGGCCGCCCTGCGCACCCTCAGCGCCGAACTCGCCGAGGGCGTCCGAACCCCCACCCGCTGAGGCGGGCGCTCGGCACCCTGACCCGTTGTCTCGCGCTGTGGTCCGTGCGGCTCAGGATCAGCCGTCCGGCGTGGCGCGCACCGGGCATGTCTGTCTTTTGAGGGTGATACCTGTGAGTCATATTTATGACTCACAGGTATCACCCTCGACAGGGTGATGCCAACCGGGTCGAGGCACCCACTGGACCCGACGACCCCGCAACGGCTGCGGGGAGCTGACTCTCGGACGGTTCCGCCGTGCTCAGGGGCGTAGCGAAGGGTCCGACGCCGCTTCGCCGCGCTGCTCCGGCGGCTGCCCCGCCCCTGGCCGCCCATCGTGGCCGTCCGCCGCCTGGCCGCTGGGGCCGTCCGCCGGCTCGTCGGCGGGGTCGACGGTGCTGGGCGCCCACCGGGCGTCACGCAGCACGCCGGAGCGGCCGGCCAGCGCGTCGGTGACGGCCACCCGGGTGAGCGGGGTGACCGCCTCGGGCAGCGCGGCGGGAAGGTGCCAGGACAGCAGGCAACCCGGCGGTGGGTCGGCGGTCGGTCGGACCTCGGCCGCGCGGGCTCGGAACACGTGCACCAGGACGTCCGGCAGCGGGCCGGCACGCCCAGCCGCCGTGCTCGCTGGAGGGCTCGCCACGTGGTAGATGCCGACCAGGTCGACCAGCTCGATCTCCCAGCCGGTCTCGGCTCGGATGTCCCGCAGCGCCGCCCGGACGGGACTCTCCGCCGGGCGCAGCCGCCCGCCGGGTAACGCGTACCGGCGCTCGCCCCGGCCCTGCCGGCAGAGCAGCACCCGGCCGGTGTCGTCGGTGACGACCGCGGCGACCGCCCCGATGAGCGCGCTCATGGACAAAGAGCGTACGGCGGCGCAAACCAGAAGTCACCGACATGAGCGGGAAGCGGCCCGGGGTGCCGCTTCGGGGGTGTACAGCGGTAGCGTGTGCACCCGTGAACCTCGCCCCGCTGTCCCCCCAGGCGGCCCTGCCCAGTCCCAGCACCGCGGTCTGGCAGCTCGGACCGGTGCCGATCCGGGCGTACGCGCTGTGCATCATCATCGGCATCGTGCTCGCCTGCTGGGTGACCGAGCGCCGGCTGCGCCAGCGCGGCGTCGCGCCCGGCGCGGTGCTCGACATCGCCGTCTGGGCGGTGCCCGCCGGCATCATCGGCGCCCGGATCTACCACGTGATCACCTCCCCCGAGAAGTACTTCGGCGCTGGCGGTGACCCGATGAAGGCGTTCGCCATCTGGGAGGGCGGCCTCGGCATCTGGGGTGCGGTCGCGGGTGGCGCGGTCGGCGCCTTGATTGCGGCCCGGCAGTTGGGCATCCCGTTCGGCGTGGTGGCCGACGCGGTGGCCCCCGGGTTGGCGTTGGCCCAGGCGGTCGGCCGGTTCGGCAACTGGTTCAACAACGAGCTGTTCGGCGGCCGGACCACCCTGCCGTGGGGTCTGGAGATCCACCGGATGGATCCGGACAACCCGGGCCACGCGCTGCGCGACGACGCCGGCCAACCGATCCTCGAACCGGGCCTCTACCAGCCGACTTTCCTCTACGAGGCGCTGTGGAATCTCGGCGTGGTCGCGCTGGTCCTCATCCTCGACCGGCGGCTGCGGCTCGGCCGGGGCCGGGCGTTCGCGCTCTACGTGATGGGCTACACCGCTGGCCGGTTCTGGATCGAGCTGATGCGCACCGACGAGGCGAACCAGATCCTCGGCGTCCGGCTCAACGTCTGGACCGCCGCCCTGGTCTTCCTCGGCGCGTTGATCTACTTCGTGCGGGTCCGTGGTCCCCGGGATTACCTGATCCCGCTCGGCGCGGCGGCGACGCCGACCCCACCCACCACGTCCGACCTGTCCCAGGTCGACCTCTCCGAGCGGGAGGCGGGCGCGAAGGCCGCCGCGCCGGAGGGCTACCGCGTGGTCAGCGAGGAGCAGTACCAGGCCTGGCGGGACAGTGGCGTGCTGCCGCCCGAGCCGGCCGACGACGCCCGGCCGGATGACGGTGAGCCGCTCGACGGGCGGGCACCCGGCGACGACCCGTCGACCGACGACCCGGCCGCGGACGGTACGCCGGAGCCCCGCGATGACCGGGCCGACGCCGCAGGCGCCCGCCCCACCGACCGGGACAGCTGAGCGGGGGCGGCACCGATGCGAAGCGCGGTGGTGGTCGGCGCCGGGGTCGGTGGCCTCGCGATGGCCGGCGCGCTGGCCCGCTCCGGTTGGCAGGTCACCGTGCTGGAACGCGCCGAGCGGGTCCGCCCTGAGCCGACCGCCATGGTGCTCTGGCCCAACGGTGTCCGCGCGTTGCAGGCCCTCGGCCTCGGCGATGGCCTGACCGCGATCGCCACCCCGTTGCCCGACGGCGGGGTCCGCCGCCCGGACGGGCACTGGCTGGTGCAGCCCCGACCCACCCCGGCCGACCGGATGCCGGTGGTGGTGCACCGCGAGGACCTGCACGACGCGCTGATCGCCGGGCTCGGCGACCGGGTCGATCTGCGGACCGGGGTGACCGTGCGCCACGTCCGGGTCGACCCGGGCCAGCGCCCGGCGGTCGGCGACGGACGGCACACCATCGAAGCCGACCTGGTGGTCGCCGCCGACGGCACGGACAGCGGCATTCGCCGCCAGCTCGCCCCGGAATCCCGCGTGGTCAGCTCCGGCTGCGCCGCATGGCGGGCCGTCATTCCCTGGTACCGGGCGCCCCGGCTGCCCGCCGACCAGCCGGTCGCCGGGGAGGTCCTCGGCGCGGGCTACCGGTTCGTGGCCGCCTCGCTGGGCGAGCGCGGCTCCTCGGGCGGCTCCACCCGAGGCGGCATCTACTGGGTGGCCACCGCCGCCGGCGCGCCTCGCCCGGAGCCGCCGGAGATCCAACTCGCCCTGCTGCGCCGCTGGTACGCCGGCTGGCCGGACCCGATCGGTGCGCTCCTCGACGCCACCGACCCGACCGACCTGGTCCAGCAGGAGGTCCGCGAACTGCGCCCGCTGCCCCGCACGTACGGCTTCCCGGTCGGCCCGGGTGGGGTGGTGCTGCTCGGCGACGCCGCGCACGCCATGCCGCCGCACCTCGGCCAGGGCGCCTGCCTCGCCTTCGAGGACGCCGCCACGCTCGCCTCCCTGCTGCGCGAGTCCCGGTTGCCCGACGCTGTGCAGGCGTACGACCGGGTGCGCCGCCCGCGGGCGGCGACCGTGGTCCGGCAGACCCGGCGGATGTCGGCGGTGCTCCAGACCCGGGGCCGGCTGGCGTTGCGTGCCCGGGACGCCGCACTCGGCACGATCAACTCGCGGCTGCTGTCCAGCGCCGCCGCGTCGGCCGCCCAGTGGCGCCCGCCAACCTGACCCGATACGGGCGCGCGCCGATCCGGCGGGTGACCGGGGGACGGGTCAGGGGATGAGGGCGGCGGGTTCGGCGATGCACGCGGTGCCGATGCGGCGGAAGCCGACCCGCAGGTAGACCCGGGCGATCTCCGTACTGCCCGCGGAGAGGAAGACCAGGTCGGTGCCGGCGGCGAGCAGCTCCCGGGCCAGGGTGGCGGTCAGCGCGGCGCCCAGTCCGCGCCGCCGGGCGGCCGGCAGGGTGGCCACCCCGGCGATCTCGGCGACGTCGCCCACCCGCATCGCCATGCCGCTGGCCAGCGCACCCTCGGTCGGCGTGCCGGCCAGGACGGAGAGCCGCCGGCCGTCGGCGATCCGGGTTCGCTCCTCGTCCAGCGCGGCCTGCTCCAGCTCGGTGACCGCGGCGTCCCGCTCGGCCGGGCCGGCGTCGCCGCGTTCGGTACCGGCGGCAGCGAACGACACGGCCGCCACCGCCCGCCGACCGGCCACGTCGGCGGCGAACCCAGGTGAGTCCGCCGCCAGCACCCGCACCGGTACGTCGGACAGCGTCGCCGGGTCGGGCAGCGCGGCCGGGTCGAGCACCATCAGCGGCGCCTCCAGCACGTTCAGCCCCGCCGAGCGGGCCACCGCCAGCAGCTCCGGGTTGGTCTCGTGCACCCACTCGAAGGCCTCCGGCAGGCCCAGCTCCCGCTGCCGCTCGCGGACCGAGGTCACGTCGGCCAGTGACGGCGGCTCGGTGGCGTCGATGCGGGGCCGGGCGTAGAACGGCCAGCCGGCACCATCGCGGACGAACAGCACCAGACCGCCATGCTCTTCGACACCGGCGACGTCGCGGGGCACCGCGTCGTAGAAACGTTCCAACCGGTCGAAGATGTCCTTGTTCAGCGGATCCACCGCGCGAGACTACACGTCCCAGACTCTGGACGGTGTGATCAATCTTGAGTGGCCTTGCGCCCGTCGCCCTAACGTAGACTCAATAGACCCACGGGCCGACGTCGTCCCCACCATGATCCAACCTGAGTGACGACAGGAGGCCCGGTGGCCTTTCCGTACCCGCACAGCCCGCAGGCGTCCCCGATGCCCGGCCCCCGGCCACCCGCCCAGGGCCTCTACGACCCGGAGCAGGAGCACGACGCCTGCGGGGTTGCCTTCGTGGCGGACCTGTACGGCCGGCGTTCGCACTCGGTCGTCGCCAACGGGCTCGGCGCGCTCTGCCGGCTGGACCATCGCGGTGCTCGTGGCGCGGAGCCCAACACCGGCGACGGCGCGGGCATCATGATCCAGGTCCCGGACGCGTTCCTGCGTGCGGTGGCCGGCGTCGCGCTGCCCCCGGCCGGCGAGTACGCCACCGGCCTGGTCTTCCTGCCCGACGACGACGGCGCCGAGGCCCGCGCCCGTCGGGTGGTCGAGAAGTACGCGCTGGTCGAAGGGGCCGACCTGCTCGGCTGGCGGGACGTGCCGATCGATCCGACCGGGCTCGGCGAGACCGCCCTGGCGGCGATGCCCCGGGTGCGGCAGATCTTCCTGGCCGCGCACCGGCTCACCGACTCGCCTGCCGGGCCGGCCGGTTCCGCGCTGCGCGGCGTCGAGCTGGACCGGGTGGCCTTCTGCCTGCGCAAGCAGGCCGAGCGGGAGACCGCCGAGCGGGGCGTGCCGGCGTACTTCCCGTCGCTGTCCAGCCGGACCATGGTCTACAAGGGCATGCTCACTCCCGACCAGCTGCCGGCGTTCTACCCGGACCTGCGTGACGAGCGGGTGGACAGCGCGATCGCGCTGGTGCACTCGCGGTTCTCCACCAACACGTTCCCGTCCTGGCCGTTGGCGCACCCGTACCGGTTCATCGCCCACAACGGCGAGATCAACACGATCCGCGGCAACCGCAACTGGATGCAGGCCCGCGAAGCGCTGCTGCGCTCGCCGAACGTGCCGGGCAACCTCCGGCGGGTCTTCCCGGTCTGCACCCCCGGCGCCTCCGACTCGGCGAACTTCGACGAGGTCCTGGAGCTGCTGCACCTGGCCGGGCGGAGTCTGCCGCACGCGGTGCTCATGATGATCCCCGAGGCGTGGGAGAACGATCCCGGCATGCAGCCGGACAAGCGGGCCTTCTACCGCTTCCACGCCAGCCTCATGGAGCCCTGGGACGGGCCGGCATCGGTGGCCTTCACCGACGGCGAGATCGTCGGCGCGGTGCTGGACCGCAACGGGCTGCGCCCGGGGCGCTGGTGGCAGACCGACGACGGGCTTGTGGTGCTCGGCTCCGAGGCGGGCGTGCTCGACCTCGACCCGGCCCGGGTGGTCGCCAAGGGGCGGCTCCAGCCGGGGAAGATGTTCCTGGTCGACACCGTCGCCGGCCGGATCGTGCACGACGAGGAGATCAAGTCCGAGTTGGCCGCCGCGCAGCCGTACGGCGAGTGGCTGCACGCCGGGCTGATCGAGCTGGACGACCTGCCTGCCCGCAAGCACATCGTCTACACGCACGACTCGGTCCGCCGCCGTCAGCAGACCTTCGGCTACAGCGAGGAGGAGCTGAAGATCCTGCTCGCGCCGATGGCCCGCACCGGCGCCGAGCCGCTCGGCTCGATGGGCACGGACACCCCGATCTCGCCGCTGTCCACCCGGCCACGGCTGCTCTACGACTACTTCCACCAGCTCTTCGCCCAGGTCACCAACCCACCGCTGGACGCCATCAGGGAGGAGCTGGTCACCAGCCTGGCGTCGACCATCGGGCCGGAGGGCAACCTGCTCGACCCGGGCGCGGCGAGCTGCCGGCAGATCGTGCTGCCGCACCCGGTGATCGACAACGACGAGCTGGCGAAGATCCTCTCCATCGACGAGGACGGCGACCTGCCGGGCTTCAAGGCGGTCCGGGTCTCCGGGCTGTACCGCATCCGGGATGGCGCTGCCGGCATCAAGGCGCGGCTGACCGAGATCTGCCGGCACGTCTCCGAGGCCATCGAGGACGGCGTCCGCATCCTGGTGCTCTCCGACCGGGACTCCAACGCCGACCTGGCGCCGATCCCGTCGTTGCTGCTCACCGCCGCCGTGCACCAGCACCTGGTCCGCGAGCAGACCCGCACGCAGGCGGCGCTGATCGTGGAGTCGGGCGACTGCCGCGAGGTGCACCACGCGGCGGTGCTGATCGGCTACGGCGCGGCGGCGGTCAACCCGTACCTGGCCTTCGAGTCGGTGGAGGACATGATCTCCACGGGCACGCTGGTCGGCGTCGAACCCGCCGCGGCGGTGCGTAACTTCGCCAAGGCGCTCGGCAAGGGCGTCCTGAAGATCATGTCGAAGATGGGCATCTCGACGGTCTCGTCGTACTGCGGTGCGCAGGTCTTCGAGGCGGTCGGGCTGGACAAGCGGCTGGTCGAGCGCTACTTCCGGGGCACCCCCAGCCGGATCGGCGGGGTGGGGCTTGCCGGCGTCCACACCGAGGTGGCCGCCCGGCACGCGCTGGCCTGGCCGCCGGCCGGCACCCCGACCTCCGACCGGCTGGAGGTCGGCGGCGAGTACCAATGGCGCCGCGAGGGTGAGCTGCACCTTTTCAACCCGGAGACGGTCTTCCTGCTCCAGCACGCCACCCGCAGCCGGCAGTACGACGTCTTCCGGCAGTACACGGCGAAGGTCGACGCGCTCGCCGCGCAGGCCGGCTCGCTGCGCGGGCTGTTCACCCTGCGCACCGGGGTCCGCCCGGCGGTGCCGATCGAGGAGGTCGAGCCGGCCACCGAGATCGTCAAGAGGTTCGCCACCGGCGCCATGTCGTACGGGTCGATCTCCGCCGAGGCGCACGAGACGCTCGCCATCGCCATGAACCGGCTCGGCGGCAAGTCCAACACCGGTGAGGGCGGCGAGGACGTCGATCGGCTGCACGACCCGGCCCGCCGCTCCGCGGTCAAGCAGATCGCCAGCGGCCGGTTCGGCGTCACCAGCGAATACCTGGTCAACGCCGACGACATCCAGATCAAGATGGCCCAGGGCGCCAAGCCAGGTGAGGGCGGTCAGCTCCCCGGCAACAAGGTCTGGCCGTGGATCGCCCGGACCCGGCACGCCACCCCGGGCGTCGGCCTGATCTCCCCGCCGCCGCACCACGACATCTACTCCATCGAGGACCTCGCCCAGCTGGTGCACGATCTGAAGTGCGTCAACCCGGCCGCCCGGGTGCACGTCAAGCTGGTCAGCGAGGTCGGCGTGGGCACCGTCGCTGCCGGTGTCGCCAAGCTCAAGGCCGACGTCATCCTGATCTCCGGCCACGACGGCGGCACGGGCGCGTCACCGCTGAACTCGCTCAAGCACGCCGGCACCCCGTGGGAGCTGGGCCTGGCCGAGGCGCAGCAGACGCTGCTGCTCAACAAGTTGCGCGACCGGGTCACCGTGCAGGTCGACGGCCAGCTCAAGACCGGCCGGGACGTGCTGATCGCGGCGCTGCTCGGCGCGGAGGAGTTCGGCTTCGCCACCGCGCCGCTGATCGTCGCCGGCTGCGTGATGATGCGGGTCTGCCACCTGGACACCTGTCCGGTCGGCATCGCCACCCAGAACCCGGTGCTGCGGGAGCGGTTCACCGGTACTCCCGAGTTCGTGGAGAACTTCTTCCTGTTCCTCGCCGAGGAGGTCCGCGGGTACCTGGCCGAGCTGGGCTTCCGGTCGATCGAGGAGGCGATCGGGCAGACAGAGCTGCTCGACGTGGCCTCGGCGGTGACGCACTGGAAGGCGCACGGGCTGGACCTGGCGCCCGTCCTGCACCTGCCGGAGCTGCCCGCCGGCGCCGCCCGGCGTGGCGTGCGCGCTCAGGACCACGGCCTGGAGCACGCCCTGGACAACGAGCTGATCGCGCTCGCCCGTCCGGCGCTGTCCGATGGCGCGCCGGTGCGGGTCGAGGTGGCGGTGCGCAACGAGCACCGCAGCGTCGGCGCGATGCTCGGCGGCGAGGTGACCCGCCGCTACGGCGGCGCCGGCCTGCCCGACGACACCATCGAGTTCGTGCTGCACGGCACCGCCGGGCAGTCGTTCGGCGCGTTCCTGCCGCGCGGGGTGACCCTGCGGCTGCACGGCGACGCCAACGACTACGTGGGCAAGGGCCTCTCCGGCGGGCGGATCATCGTCCGTCCGGACGCGGCCGCCCCGTTCCTCGACAACGACGCCGAGCCGGGCCATCGGGCCGAGGACCAGATCATCGCCGGCAACACCATCCTGTACGGCGCCACCGGGGGTGAGGTTTTCCTGCGCGGCCGGGTGGGGGAGCGGTTCGCGGTGCGCAACTCGGGCGCGGTCGCTGTGGTCGAGGGTGTCGGCGACCACGGCTGCGAGTACATGACCGGCGGAACGGTGGTGGTGCTCGGCGCGACCGGCCGCAACTTCGCCGCCGGGATGTCCGGTGGCACGGCGTTCGTGCACCAGCTGGACCGGGCCCGGGTCAACGCGGAGCTGGTCGACCTGGCGCCGCTGGGTGAGCAGGAGCAGACGCTGCTGCACGAGCTGGTCCAGCGACACGTGGCCGAGACCGGGTCGGCGGTCGCCGAGGAGTTGCTCAAGCGCTGGCCGGAGGCGGTGGCCGAGTTCACCGCGGTGGTGCCCCGCGACTACCGCCGGGTGCTGGAGATCATGCGGGCCGCCGAAGCCGCCGGCCGCGATGTCGACGACGCGGTGATGAGTGCACTGAGTGTGCCCTCGGCCGCGCCGGTGCCGTCCGCCCCGCGGGCGGCTGCCCAGGAGGTGGCACGTGCCTGACCCGAACGGTTTCCTGCGCTACGACCGGCGACTGCCGGCCCGCCGCCCGGTGCCGGTGCGGATCAGCGACTGGCGTGAGGTGTACCCGCCCGCCGGCGAGGAACTGGTCCGCGAGCAGGCCACCCGGTGCATGGACTGCGGCATCCCGTTCTGCCACGACGGCTGCCCACTGGGCAACCGGATCCCGGACTGGAACGACCTGGTCCGTACCGGCAACTGGGACGCCGCGGTGGAGTCGCTGCACGCCACCAACAACTTCCCGGAGTTCACCGGCCGGCTCTGCCCGGCGCCCTGCGAAGCGGCCTGCGTGCTGGGCATCGCCGGCGGCCAGCCGGTGACCATCAAGCAGGTCGAGGTGGAGATCGCCGACGCCGCGGCGGCGCGCGGGTTCACACCCCGCCCGTTGCCGGCGCCGTCCGGACGGTCGGTCGCCGTGGTCGGTTCCGGGCCCGCCGGCCTGGCCGCCGCCCAGCAGTTGGCCCGCGCCGGTCACGCGGTGACGGTGTACGAGCGCGACGACGCGATCGGTGGTCTGCTCCGGTACGGCATCCCCGACTTCAAGCTGGAGAAGCGGCACATCGACGCCAGGCTGGCCCAGCTGACCGCCGAGGGGGTGCGCTTCCGCACCGGGGTGAACGTCGGGGTGGACGTCACCGCCGAGCAGTTGCGCGCCGACCATGACGCGGTGCTGCTGGCCTGTGGTGCGTTGCAGGGCCGGGACACCCCGGAGACCCCGGGCCGGGCGCTGCGGGGCGTACACCAGGCCATGTCGCACCTGGTCGCCGCGAACCGTGCGGTCGCCGCCGCGGCCGCCGGTCAGCCCGGCGTCGCCGCCACCGGCGAGAGCCGGCCGTCCGTCGCGGTGCTGCCCGACGGCAGCTCGATCGACGCGGCCGGTAAGCACGTGGTGATCATCGGCGGTGGTGACACCGCGGCCGACTGCCTCGGCGTTGCGCACCGGCAGGGCGCCGCTGGCGTGTACCAGCTCGACCTGTACCCGCAGCCGCCGCAGGAGCGCGACGAGGCGCGGGACCCGTGGCCGACGTGGCCGTGGGTTCTGCGCAGCTACCCGGCGCACGAGGAGGGCGGCGAGCGGGTCTTCGCCGTGGCGGTGCAGGAGTTCGTGGACGACGGCACCGGTCAGGTGCGGGCGGTGCGGATCGCCGAGGTGACCGTGGAGAAGCGCGACGGCCGACGGGTGGTCACCGCGGTGCCGGGCTCAGAGCGGGAGCTACCGGCGGACCTGGTGCTGCTGGCGATCGGCTTCGAGGGCACCGAGGAGCAGCCGCTGTTGGCCCAGTTCGGGGTGACCCGTAACCATCGGGGCGCCATCGACGCCCGGGACGACTGGCAGGCCGACGCCGACGGGGTGTTCGTCGCCGGTGACATGCACCGGGGCGCCTCCCTGATCGTCTGGGCCATCGCCGAGGGGCGTGCGGCGGCCGCCGCCATCCACGGCTACCTCGGCGGTGCCGGGGCGCTGCCGGCCCCGGTCGCACCGGCCGCGCAGCCGCTCGCCGCGCGCTGATCCGGGGGCGTTAGCCGGCGGCTCCACTGAACCGACTGGGATGTCCGGCCGGCAGGGCAGCTTGCTGCCCGCCGGCCGGCTGTCCCAGTTCGGTGTCCGACGCGTGGTGGGGCCGGTGAGACCGCTCACAGATGTAGTCAAATCGGTTTAAGTCGGCAAGACTTGCCGGCTGCTGAACCGCGCCTGAGTGGGCGCGATGATCATGCCGTCGATCGTTCGGGAGATTCGTCGTGGCCAAGGGTGCCACCTTCGCCGCGCTGCGCCACCGCAACTACCGGATCTGGGCCTTCGCCGGCTTCGTCTCCGTCATCGGGACGTGGATGCAGGTACTCGGTGTCAACTGGTACGTGCTGAAGGAGACCGGCTCCGCGACGTCCATGGGCTTTGCCGTGCTGCTCCAGGCGGCGCCCACGCTGCTGCTCAGCGTCTGGGGCGGTGTGCTGGCCGACCGGCTCCCCGCCCGTCCGCTGCTGATCACCGCCCAGGTGGCCCACGCCGCACTGGCCGCGGGGTTGGCAGCGGTCGCCCTGACCGGCGTCGGCGGCCTGCCGGTGATCTTCGCAATCTCCCTGTGCACCGGCGCCGTCTCGGCGATCGAGGGCCCGATGATGGGGCGCTGGGCATCCACGCTGGTGGACCGGGAGACGCTCGGCAACGCGCTGGCGCTCGGCTCGCTCACCAACTCCGCCGGCCGCATCCTCGGCATGAGCCTCGGCGCCGTCGTGGTGGCCGCCGTCGGCCCCGCGCTGCTCTTTGGCATCAACGCGGCGAGCTTCGCCGCCGTGGTGGTGGCGCTGTTCGCCGTACGCCCGGCGAGCCTGCAGGATCAGCCGGAGGCGGTGCCGGACGGTGGTTCGAGCCACCGGGGCGGCGCACGGGCCGGGTTCGCCTACCTGCGCCGGCAGCCGGTGCTGCTCCTCGCGCTCGCCCTCTCTTTCGTGCTCGGCAGCCTCGGCCGCAACTACCAGGTGACGATGGCCGCGATGAGCGACGGGCCGCTCGCCGCCGGGGCATCCGGCTACGGCTTCCTGTCGACCGTCTTCGCGGTCGGGACGGTGGTGGGTGCGCTCGTCGCGGCCCGCAGGCGCACCCTGGGCTACCGGACGCTGGTCGCCGCGGGCCTGCTGGCCAGCGGGCTGCAGATCATCGCCGGCCTCGCTCCGGGAACCTGGAGCTTCGCCGCCGTGATCCTGCCGATCGCCGCCGCCGCCGTGGTCATCGACACCACCGTCGGCACCCGCGCCCAACTCGACACCGACGCTGCGATGCGCGGCCGGGTACTCGCCGCGTTGGCGGTGACCGGCTCGGTCTCCGCCGCGGTCGGCGCGCCGCTGCTCGGCTGGCTCGCCGAACACGCCGGACCCCGGCAGACGCTCGTCCTGGCCGGATCCGTCGCGGCGATCGCCACGACGGCGGCGGCGGTGGCCCTGGACCGGCAGCGCGGTCGCCGACTGCCCGGACGGGTCGCCCAGGTGCTGGTCGCGCCGCCGCTGCGGCGTCCGGTACGGCAGGTGGCGCGGACGGCGGCCCGCATCGTCCGGCCCGCCGGGGCGTTCGGTGGCGTCCGGTCGACGCCACGTCCGGTGCCGGCGAGCCTGGGTCGGTCGATCCGGCTGGCCCGGGAGTGCCCCGTCTGCGCATCGTCGCCCGCTCCGAGTCGACCGGCGCAGCCGCCTCGGGACGTCCGGCACGCCGCCGGCTGCGCCAGCCTGTGCTGACCGGCCCGGCTCGCGGGCGTTGCTGCCCCTGAGACAGCGGTCACCCCGGGCGGGCGGTCCACGGGACCGAACGATACGAAGATCATCGTTACGCTGCGATCATGGACATCGAGGAGCGGCTGCGGCGGACCCGCCGGTGGCTGTGGATCGTGCTGATCGGGCTCTTCCTGAGCGGTGTGACCGCGTTCCCGCTGGAGATCGAGGTGCGCTGGCTGCTGCGCGCGCTGGACCCGCTCGCCGGCCAACTGCCGGCGCTGGTCGACTGGATCGAGCGCGTCCACACCGGGCTCGTGACGGCCGGCGAGGACTACCCCTTCCTGCTCTACGGCACCGACTGGCTGGCCTTCGCCCACCTGGTGCTGGCGGTGGCGTTCTGGGGGCCGCTGCGCGACCCGGTGCGCAACGTCTGGGTGGTGCAGGTCGGCATGATCGCCTGTGCGGGGATCATCCCGCTGGCGCTGATCTGCGGCCCGATCCGAGACATCCCCTGGTTCTGGACGCTGATCGACCTTTCCTTCGCGGTCGGTGCGTTCCCGCCGCTCTGGTTCGCCTACCGGCACATCCGCGCCATCGAGGCGAGAACGGCCGAGACGGCCGGTGCCGCCCCGGTGCCGGTGCCCGCCTCACCGGGGCAGGCGTCCTGAATCCAGCGAGCGCCCGGCCTGTTTAGCCTGCGCTACCGCTGGCTGCGCCCGCGTCGGCACATTCCTGAGGGCAGCTGCACCGGAGCGGGCCCGGCTCGGCTCGGGTCGGCTCGGCTCGGCCCGGCTCGGTCGGCTGGGCTCGGTCCGGCCCGGTGGGCTTGGCTGGGCTGGGCCCGGCCCGACTCGGCTCGGTCGGCTGGGGTCGGCTGGGGTCGGCTGGGGTCGGCCCGGCCCGGCTCGGGTCGTGCCTGTCGAGCTGCCCCATATCTGGACCGACGATCGCCGCGCATGAACGCGATGGGACGCCGCCCGCCATCCGCCGGCGCCATCCATCCGCCGCCAGTAAGCCAGCGATCGCACCGTGTCAATCAAAGGCGATGGGACGGCGTCCGCGTCGCCGGTCCGGCCGTCGCAAGAGACCGGTGCAGTTGCCGGTGCGTGCGGTGCGGTGCCGGTGCCGGCAGGCGCGGGGGCGCCCCATTTTTGGGGCAGCTCGACAGGCGTGTAGGGGGTGGGTTGGACTCGCTGTGCCAGTGCAGCGAGGTGGCCGGGGCTGGCGGGAGGAACGCCGCGCGGGCGGACGCGGGGATGCCCCATTTTTGGGGCAGCTCGACAGGCGTGTAGGGGGTGGGTTGGACTCGCTGTGCCAGTGCAGCGAGGTGGCCGGGGCTGGCGGGAGGAACGCCGCGCGGGCGGACGCCGGCTGCCCCGTTATTGCGGCAGCTCGACAGGCACGCTGTGCGGTTCGGGGAGGCCCGCCGCGCGTGGGCGGCGGGCCTCCCATCCGATGTCGGAACTCAGTGCATCAGTTCGTGGGCCTCACGGATCTTGGCCCAGGACTTCGGTTCGGCCGGCGGGGCGGCCTTGCGCGCGGCCGAGGCCACGTCGGGCCGGCCGGCGGTGAACAGCCAGGTGGTGAAGAGATCGTCCAGGTCCAGCCCGGAGATCCGCTCGGCCAGGGCCTGGAACTGCGCGATGGTGCCGTTGCCGTACCGGTGCTCTGCGGTCCAGGCAGGCAGGATCTCGAAGAACGCGTCGTCGCCGACCGCCAGCCGCAGCTGGTGCAGCGTCATCGCGCCCCGGTCGTAGACGGCGTTGTCGAAGACCCGACCAGCGCCCGGGTCACCCGGCAGCACCTGCCAGAACTCGGAGTCGGCCGGGTAGCTGGCATAGGTGAAGTCGAACACCTCCTGGGCGGTGCCCTCGCCCTGCTCCTCCGACCAGAGCCACTCCGCGTACGAGGCGAAGCCCTCGTTGAGCCAGATGTTGCGCCAGTCGGCCACCGAGACCGAGTCGCCGAACCACTGGTGCGCGAGTTCGTGCGCCACCACGTACGTGTTGGCGCCGCGCCGCCAGAAGCCCGGGCCGTACACCGGTCGGGTCTGCGTCTCCAGCGCGAAGCCGATGCCGTCCACCGGCCCGGCCACGCCGCCCTGCGCCTCGAACGGGTACGGGCCGAAGATCCCGCTCTCCCAGTCGACGATCTCGGCGGTGCGCTCGATGCTGGCCCGCGCGGCCGGCCCGAGCTCGCCGAGCGAGGTGCTGTACGCGTTGATCACCGGCTGGCCACCCGGCGTGGTGTCGGTGACGATGTCGTACTGGCCGATGGCCATGAATGCCAGGTAGGTGGCGGTGGGGGAGGTGGTCCGCCAGATCCACCGGGTGCGGTTGCCGGCCTCGGCCAGCGGCGGCCGTGGCTGCACGCCGTTGCTGATCACCTCGACGCCGGTGGGCACCGACACGGAGATGTCGAAGGTGGCCTTGTCCAACGGGTGGTCGTTGCTCGGGAACCACCACCACGCCGACTCCGGCTCGTTGACCGCCAGCGCCCCGTCGTCGGTACGCGTCCAGCCGGTGTAGCCGTTGACCAGGGTCTCCGACGGGATGCCGTCGTAGCGCACCACGATGGTGAGCTGCTGGCCCCGGGTCACCGTGCGAGCCGGGGTGACCACCAGCTCGTGCGCGCCCGCGGTGCTGGTGCTCGCCGCCCAGCCGTTGACCCGCACCGACTCGACGCCGAGCAGGAAGTCCAGGTTGAACCGGGAGAGGTCCTGGGTGGCGGTGGCGAGGATGGTGGTGGTGCCGGTGAGCCGGTCGGTGGCCGGGTCGTAGCGCAGCCGGACGTCGTAGTGCGAGACGTCGTAGCCGCCGTTGCCGTAGTCGGGGAAGTAGCTGTCGCCCAGGCCGGGCGCGCCGGGTTGCGGCGCGACCGTGACGACGGGCCGGCCCCAGCCCGTCGGGGCGGCCTGGCCAGGGGTGCCGGCGAGCATGGTGCCGGCGGTGGTGAGGGTCAGGGCGGCGGTGGCCGCCCTGAGGACTCGTCGCACGAGGTGGACTCCCTCCATCGGGGTGTTCGCCCCGCCAACCTAATCGACAACTGTGAACGTCGCCGGCCCGCCGCGCGGTGTCGTCGCGCTATTCCATTGATCTGAATGTTTCGATAGCATTACCGACTAGTAACAAGAGACCCACCCCTGGCCACGCGCGCGGTCGCAGGATCCCACCCCCCTGTCCTGTGGAGGTCCGTCATGCCCCACCGCCCGCTGGCCCGCGCACTGGCCGCGCTGGTCGCACTCTTCACCGCCGCCCTCGGCGCCGTGCTCGTCCCTGGCACCGCGCAGGCCGCTGCCGTCAACTACGTCGCGCTCGGCGGCTCGTACTCCTCCGGCGTCGGCGCCGGCCCGTACGACCTGTCCGGCTGCCTCCGCAGCCAGAAGTCGTACGCCCCGCTCTGGGCGGCCGCCCACGGCGTGACCAGCTTCAACTTCCGGGCCTGCGGCGGTGCGGTCACCGCCGACGTGCTCAACGACCAGGTCAGCGCGCTCAGCGCCAGCACCACCCTGGTCACCATCACCATCGGTGGCAACGACGCCGGCTTCGTCAACGTCATCACCAGTTGCCGGTTCGGCAGCACCTCGTCGTGCACCAACGCGGTCAACACCGCCAAGGCCTTCGCCACGTCGACGCTGGCCGGCCGGCTCGACGCCACCTACGCCGCCATCCGTAACCGGGCTCCCAACGCCCGACTGATCGTCCTCGGCTACCCGCGACTGTTCGAGACCAGCTCCTGCGGATGGCTGGCGATGAGCACCTACAAGCGCACGATCCTCAACGAGGCCGCCGACGTGCTCGCCTCGGTCACCGCCAGTCGGGCCAGGGCGGCCGGCGCCACCTTCGCCGACACCCGGTCCACCTTCGCCGGGCACGGCGTCTGCGCCGGCGACCCGTGGATCAACGACATCTCCGGGATCATCGAGGCGTACCACCCGGACGCCGACGGCTACCGCTACGGCTACCTGCCGGCGCTGAACGCGGTCACCGGCTGACCCGCACACCCCTCCCTGACGGCCGACGGTCCACCCCGGACCGTCGGCCGCCGCGCGCCGACCCGACCCGGTCGCGTCGGTACTGTCCCGGTGCCACCGCCGTCCGTTAGGGTTTCCGCGAACCGGACAGCCGTGGCGTGGGAGGCAGAGCGTGGGCAGGCTCGCGTCGGCGTACGGGCAGGCGGTCAGCGCCCACCGGGCGGCCCGGTCACACCTGGACACCGCCCGGGGCGCGCTCGGCGCGGCACCGGCTCCCGTCGCGCCGGTCGGCGCCGACGAGCTGGTGGCCCGACTGGCCCGGGTCGGCGGCGCGCTGGCCACCCCCACCCCGGGCGCCACCCCGCTGACCGACGTGCCGACCGCGGTCCGGGTCGGCGAGGCGTCCACTCCCGACGGCGGTTTCCCGGTGCTGCTGCCGCTCGGCGGCGGCCACCACCTGGCGCTGGACACCGACGCCCGGGATCCGCGGGTCGCGGGACTGCTGCGGGCGCTGGTGCTGCGCCTGGTCGCCACCGCCCCGGCCGGGCAGGTCCGGGTCGTCGGCATCGACACCGCTGCGCTGGGCGCCACCTTCGGCCCGCTGCGCCCGCTGCTCGACGCCGGGGTCCTCGACCCGCCAGCGACCGGTGAGGGCGAGGTGGCGGCACTGCTGGACGCCGTCGAACAACACGCCCGCGCCGCGCAGCACGCCGAGCCCGACACCCGGCAGCTCCTGGTGGTCGTCGCCACCGCGGCCCCGCCGCCGCGCGAGCTGGCCCGGCTCGCCGCGCTCACCCACGCCGGCCCGTCCGCCGCCGTCTGCGTGCTGCTCGCCGGTCACCCGTCCCGGCTGCCCGGCGAGACCTCGCCACCACTGGGCGGCACCACCGCGGTGCGGCTCACCGAGCGGTACGCGTACGTCGGCGATCCGCCCGGCGTCCCGTTCAGCGCCGACGGCAGTGGCCTCGCCGCGCCGGTCCTGCTCGACGGCGACCCGCCGCCGGCCTCGGTGCGCGCCCTCGCCGAACACCTGGGCGCCGCCGCCCGTCGCGCTGACGCGCTGCACTTCGCCGAGCTGCTGCCGGAGCGACGCTGGGCCGAGTCCGCCGGCAACGGCCTGCGGACCGTCATCGGCCGGGTCGGCCGCGCCCCGCTGACCGGCGACACTTCACCGACGGGCGCCTTCGACTCTCCACTGACGGGCGCCTTCGACTCTCGGCTGACGGTCGCCTTCGACACTGCAATGACGGTCGCCTTCGACGACGCCACCCCGCACTGGCTGGTCGGCGGGCGCACCGGCGCCGGTAAGACCGTCTTCCTGCTCGACGTTCTGTACGGGCTGGCCGCCCGCTACTCGCCGGCCGAGCTGCAGCTCTACCTGCTTGACTTCAAGGAGGGCGTGAGTTTCACCGAGTTCGTGCCCACCGGGCGGGACCCGTCCTGGCTGCCGCACGCCCGCGCCGTCGGCATCGAGTCCGACCGCGAGTACGGCCTCGCCGTGCTGCGCGAGCTGCGCCGGGAGGCGCAACGCCGGGCCACCGCCCTCAAGCGGCACGGCGTCACCAAGCTCGCCGACCTGCCCCGGGACAATCCGCTGCCCCGCATCGTGGCGGTCATCGACGAGTTCCACGTGCTGCTCGCCGGCAACGACGCGCTGGCCCGCGAGTCCGTCGACCTGTTGGAGGAGTTGGCCCGCAAGGGCCGCTCCTACGGCGTACACCTGGTGTTGGCCAGCCAGAGCATGACCGGCATCGAGGCGCTCTACGGTCGAGCCGAGGCGATCTTCGGGCAGTTCGCGCTCCGCGTGGCGCTGCCCGGTGGTGGCGGGGTGCTCGACCCGCTCAACGACGCCGCCGCGGCCCTGCCAATCGGCTCCGCCGTGGTCAACACCGCCGCCGGCGCGGTCGGCGCCAACACCGTGCTGCGGTTCCCCGACGCGCACGCCGCCACCGCCGACCTCGCCGCGCTGCGCCACGAGCTGTGGCAGGCCCGCCCGCAGGGCTCGCGCGCGCCGGCGGTCTTCAAGGGGTACGAGGCGGCGCGAGTCGAGGACGACACCACCTTCGCCGGCCTACGCCCCGGTGGCCGACGCCCGATGGCCCTGGTCGGCCGGACGGTCGACGTGCACGGCACCACCGCGCTGTTCCTGATGGACACCACTCCCGGCCGGCACCTCGCCGTGGTGGGCACTGCGCCGGCCGGCGCGGACGTGCTGCGCGCCGCGACGCTGAGCCTGGCCCGCCAGCACGCCGCCGGCGACGCCCGATTCCTGCTGGCCTCGCTGGTCACCGCCGCCGACCCGGTTGCCGACGAGACCGAGACCGCGCTGCGGGCCGCCGGCCACCAGGTGCAGCGCCTCGACGCGGCGGGGCTGCGCGACCGGATCGCGGCACTCGCCGAGGCGCCCGACGGGCGCGAGTACCTGGTGGTGTTCGGGATGGACGCCGCCGCGCCGGTGCTCGGGGCGGCCGACCCGGTCACCTTCCGCTCGGGCCTGGACGACCTGCGTACCGTGCTGCGGCAGGACCCCGGGCAGGGGGTGCACCTGCTCGGCTGGTGGCGCGGGCTGCGTCGGCTCGCCGACGACCTCGGCGGCACGCAGAACCGCGACGACGTCGCCTGCCTGGTCGTGCTCAACGTGCCCGGGGCCGAGCTGGCCCTGCACCTCGGGGTGCACGACCTGGCCTACACGCCGCGCGCCGACCGGGCGCTGCTGATCGACCGGCACGACCAGCGCACCCGGCTGATCGTGCCGTTCGCCCGGGACGGGCACGAGCTGGACGGGGAGCACTGACGGTGTCCTTCGAGGAGTACGCGGCGCTGGCCCGACAACTCGCCGAGCAGCGTCGAGTCGGCGAGCGGAATGCCGCGGCCGAGTCCGAGCGCCGCCGTGACCTGCACGCCGCCGTCGACTACCTGCACCAGCGGCTGACCGCCCAGGGGCACCGCCTCGACCAGCTCGGCCGGGCGATCGGCATCGACCAGCCAGCCGCTGTCGCGAGGCCCCAGCAGGGGCACCCGGGCTCCGGGCCGGGTGCGGCCGGTACCTGGCCGAGCCCGCCACCCGGGACCGGGTCACCCGGCGACTCCGCTGTGGTGTCCGGCCCGCCCGCCGGCCCTGGACCTGGGGGCGGCGGGCCCGACGGCGCAGCCGGCGCGCCGGGGCGGGCGGATGTCGGGGCGTACCCCGAGCTGCCGGTGGGTGAAGCGCGGCTGGCGCTGCCGACGGCGGTGAGCCCGGCGGGCGCCGGGGTGCCGGCGCAGCGTGCGGCGGCGGTCGACCCGGCGGTGGAGCTGGAGTTGGCCCGGCGGATGGCCGACGAGGCGGACCGGCACGGGCACCAGGCGGAGCTGCTGGCCCAGCGTCCGGCGCTGCTGCCGACGTGGTCACCGCTGGCGCGGGCGGTCGCTGTCTACGCCGGGTGCGGGGCGGCGGCGGGAGTGCTCATGCTGACCCTGGTGCTCGCCTCCGGGGTCGGCCTGGTCGACGGGTTCACCCTCGGCGCGTGGATCTGCGCCGGGTTGCCCGCGCTGGCGTTCTTCGGCGGGTACCTGGTGCTCGGCCGGTGGGGGCGGCCCGCCATGGTCGCCGGCAACCCGCCCCGCTACCTGCCGCTCGGGTTCCTGATCTGTTTCCTGCTGGTCCCGATGGGCTACTGCGCGTACCTGCTGCTCTTTCGCACCCTGCGCTGACCCGTCGGCGGCGTGCGCGGCGGCCGCGAGGATCTCGTCCCGTTCCCGGTCGGTGAGGCCCTCGTCCTCCAGCAGCCCGAGCAGCAGCACCGTCCGGGCGACGATCGCCGCCGCGCTGTCCGGCACCGATGGGTGCTCGCCCAGCGCCGCCCAGACCAGCGCCTCGGCCAGCGCCGGGTCCACGTCCTGTCCGGAGGCGTCGTAGCGTTCCCGGGCGGACGCCACGAACCGGATCACCGGCGCCCGGTCCTGCCCGGCCACGAACCGCCGCCGCACCGCCACCAGCAACGCCCCGGCGAGCAGGTCGGCGTACCGCCGCCAGTCCGGCTCGCCGAACCGCCGCAACCGCCGGTCGTGGCCGCGCAACCGGCCGGACAGCAGGCCGCGTAACGCCTGGTGAGGGTCCGTCAGCATCGTCGCTCCCTGATCATCGTGAATCGGGTGAGTGCCCGCCTATTTCGGCGTCTCCTGGTCACCAGTGCGCTCGCCGCGTGGCAGCCGCGTGCGATCTCCTCGGTGGTGGTGCTTACGAGCCGGTTGGGTGCGGGTGCCACCGGCTCGCCGGTCAGCGCCGCCACCGAGCGGTCGATGCGGCAGCCGCCGACCGCGAGCCGAGCGGCGACCAGGTCCAGTCGGGTGATCGCCGCCGAAAAGTGCCGGGCCGCGACCGCGTCCGCCACTTTTCGGGTACGTCGGAGCCGGTCCTCGGTCACCGCCAGCCGCCAGCGGACCCGGGCAGCCAGCGCGGCGGCCCGGTCCGCGTCGGCGCGGGCCGTGCGCAGCCCGGCGATCAGCTCGCCGGCCGAGTTGCCTTCCAGGGGCGCGCTGGTTGAGTCACGGGTCGCGGCCAAGCCGGCGTAGACCAGACTCAGCGCTCGCCAGCACTCGGTGACCGCGTCCTGCCAGGGCAGCCGCCGACCGGGCGGCCCCGCGCCGTGCGGGTGTGCGCTGGCACGATCGGCGGCGGCGATCGTGGCAAGCCAGGCGTCGCGCAGGTCGTCCACCGCGTCTGCGTTCATTCACCCGCCTCGGCGGTGGACTTGACCAGGAGGGCGAAGCGCACCTCGGGGCAGGGGTAGTCCGCGCCGCACTCGCAGAGCCAGCGCCGCACCACGCGGGGCGGATGGGCGAAGAGGATGTCGTCGGCGTCCTCGACGTCCTGATCGGACACGAGGCGATGGTCTGGCCCCTGTCGGGCGGGTGGGTCGTCGGGTCCTTCGTCGGGTTGATCGGCCATCGGCTGGCTCCCGTCGGGTCGGTCTCCTTGCTGCTCATGGCGTTGCGTCGGGGCGGCGTGCGGGCGCGCCCCGGCACGCCCGGCCGGACGGGGGGACCGGCCGGCCGGGCGCTCTCTGCGCGGTGGGGAAGAACCAACTCCGGGTTTGCAGACCTGGGAGCCGGTCGATTGGAGCTTTACACAACTAGTCACAGATAGCAAGCATGACAACACGTTACTTGTCATGAGTAGTTGCGCGTGATCAAATGGCGGGGCAGACCTGGGAGTCCACATGCCCGTCAAACCGAAGTGGGAACAGCTCGCGGATCACATCCGGGGCCAGATCGAGTCGGGAGAACTCGCACCGGGGGACCAATTGCCGTCCACGGTGCAGCTCAAGACTCAGCACGGCGTTTCAACGACCGTGGTCCGGCAAGCCATCCTGGTTCTTCAGACTCAGGGTTGGGTGCAGGGCGTTCACGGGCTTGGCGTGTTCGTCGCCGACCGCTGAATTCGCCCATGCCGTCAGGCATCGCTCCAGATCTTGGAAGGAAACTGGCCTCTGAGGGGCCGAAACCCTTCCAAGATTCACTGCCTCAGGGTCACGAGTGAGCGAGCGGGCGGTCGCGGAGGGTGCGCGGATCTCGTACGCTCCCTTGTGGTCTCCGCCGGTGCGGTGGTGGAGGCGATGGTCGACCACGGGGAGGATGCGCGTGAGCGCAGCACAGATCATCGCGAGGTTGGCGGCGGCGTCGCAGAAGCTGGACGAGGCGAAGGCCAAGACCGCAGCGGCAGCGCAGGACGCCGCCGAAGCGCGGGCGCTCGTCGCCGGCGCGCTGGAGGGTGTGGCCGCCGGCCCGCTTATCGGCATGATCGACGCGTACCGTCAGGCACTCGCGCAGGCGTCCCAGGGCGGCGACCCGGCCAAACAGCACGTCCAGGAGACGATCGCCAAGGTCCGAGCGCTGGGAAACTGACCACGGGTGGTGGTAGCACAGCCCACCAACCACCCGTGGCCGCCGACTTCACATTGCGACCAGCGATTCCAGGGACGGAATCAGCGCTGCCCAACCGAGAAGCCAGACGCGAGGCGCGGAGCCGAGAAGACTCCGAGGCTCCACCGCCCGCACGGCGCAGGAGCGTCAGGCCGGAGGCAATTGCTGTTGGCGGGTCAGCGGCAGCAACAGCGTGGGCGACTGTCGCAGAGTTTTTACCGGCTCTGCCGAAAGCGGTAGCCGGCGTCGTCCTCGGTGTCGTGGCAACCTGGGGATCCCTCAAGGCTTACAAGGCAAGATCGCAAGATAGCGGAGGTTCCGTTGAAGATCGATGAGCGAGTTGAGCAACTCGTCCGAGATGCGTTGCACTGGGCCGTCAAGCGGCAGCCGGTTGAGTTTGATGAGGCGCTCAAAGCGTTCTCCGACGAATCAACGCGGCAGTCGGCCATGGAGTTGCTCGTTGCTATCTCGACCTTCGTCAGTGCTGACATCTGTGGAGGCAGGCCATCGCCCGGGCAGGTCCAGGAGTTGGCCACCGAGGTCGCCGAAGCGGAGACCTGGAGTTCGGCAACCTCTCCGGAAATCGAGACTTTCCTCAGCACGATTCTGGCCGGCCGCCCGCTGTCGGGTGTCCTACCCGCCAGCAGCGCAGTTGTCCTTGCCTTCGTTGTGGCCGCAAGCCTGTTGTCCGCACGCCCAAAGAGTGAGGGGGAGTGGTGGTTCAACTACCTGGACAAGGTGGAGGCGGCGATCGAGGCGGCGGGGTGACGGGCGTACCTGATCCGGCTGATCGGAGCGGCGGCGAGCTGGACGGCTACCACATCGGCCATCTGCCGGCGGGCATCCGCGATCTGGTCTCGGACTTCGCCTCCGAGTGGGAGGGCGTCAGTTTCGCCACCCGGGTCTGGGAGCGCCGAGTCGAGGGTGGCCATCGGGTCGACCTGCGCGTGCACGTGCTCCGGGGCGACCGGCTGGGCACTTTCGTCGAGCTACGCGACTTCTTGGCCGAGTACCACGAGCGCGATCCTGCCGACTGGGCGCAGGCTGAGTTTCGCCACGGTGAGGCTCCCGGCCTCATCGGTGCCGCCGAGGCGTTCTGGCTCGACCGGCCCGGCCTGGCTGTCAACGTGCTGATCGACTCGGAGCGCTTCGTCTCGGGCGACCTGTCGACGATTGTGCAGTCAATCACCGCCGCTCACGGAGGCGCGGGCGTTTCCGCATTGCCGTAGCGCAGCGTCAGCTCAGACGGCGGACGACCGGCCGCAGGACGGTGACAAGAAGGCTCGTGTCGGTGGTAGTCAGGTGGGCGCGGCACGCAGCGATGTTGTCAGTCTCGTTGAGCTCCGACCAGTCGAGTAGATAGCCCGCTGCGGCACCGAACTGTCGGAGGAACGACCGTGTTGTCCGGCCGTTGCCCTCACGAAAGGGGTGACACACGTTCAACTCGCCATAGTAGTGGGCAAGTGTATCGACGAACGCTTCGGGCTTCAGGCCGAGAAGGAAGCCGTCGGTGCTAAGTCCACCGAGGATCGTGCTGACTTGATCGTCGATGAACCGCCAGTGACAGAAGCGTGCTCCTGGCTTGCCGATATCGACGGGGCTGGTTTGTCCGGCCCACTCGTAGAGATCGCCGAAGAGCTTCTGGTGAAACGTCTGCAGATGGCTAAAGCGACGTGGTCACCGCCGACCTCCATGTCGGCCGGGCTTCGCGGCGGCGGATCCACCCGAGTCGCACGGATCACGTACGAAGATGTGGTCCTAAGTGGACGAATACCGATTAGGATCTTGACCCGTGACAGTTGTCGAACCATCCCTCGCGAAGGTCATCGCCGCGCACCGTACGTGTGAGTTCACCACCCTCGCCCGCGATGGCACACCGCTCACCTGGCCCACCGCGGTGTGGTTCCGGCCGGACGGTACGTTTCTGGTCACCACGTCGTTGGGCTTCCCGCAGAAGGCGTTGAATGTACGCCGGGACGGGCGGGTCGCGCTGCTCTTCTCCGACCCGACCGGCAGCGGGCTCACCGATCCTCCCCAGGTACTCGTGACCGGTACGGCCGCCTGCCCGGACGAGATCGTGACCAGCCCCGAGGGGATCGAGCCGTACTGGGCGACGATGTTCGAGCGGCAGCCGGACAGCCGCTCCTACCTCCGGGCGTCGGCGCGCTGGCTGACGGACTGGTACTACCTCCGACTACTGATCACCGTGACGCCGAGCAGCATCCGGTCCATGGCCGCGCATCCGGCAGCCGCCGAGGCCGCTCCGGCCGGTACGTCGGCTGCGGCCGGCCGGATCCTCGGGTCGGAACTGCTCGCCGAATTTCCCAGCGCGGTGCTCGGCGCACGGGACGTAGACGGCGCTCCGATCCTGTCGCGCACCCGCCCGGTCCCCCGCGCCGGCGGGTACTCACTCGACGTTCCCACCGACGCCAAGATCGCGCCGGGGCCGGCCAGCCTGCTCGTGCACCGTCATGACGACCGGCTCGGCAACCTGCGGAACGCGCTGGTCAAGGGTGATCTGGTACGCGACGACGGCGGCTGGCTGCTGGTGCCCCAGCGGGTGGTGGAACCGTCCCCCGGCAATGGCGCACGGGCGGTCCTGCGTACTTTGCGCGCGACCCGCCGGAGCACGCGATCCTACTTGGCACGCCGTGGCCTCGCCCGGCCACGCGTGCAATGGGACCAGTTCCAGAATATCGTCGACAGCCGCCCGTCCTGACCGCTCCCCCGCCACCGACCGTCCGGCCCGCGTGGCGCCGATTGCCGATGCCGCCGACCGGAGCGGGACGGGGCTCCGGCTCGAGGTCCTGATCAAAGTGGAGATCCGGGCGTGCCGGAGACCGAACTGCCCCCGGACCACGAGCCATTCGATCTCGGCCGGCTGTTCAACCGGGGTGCCGACGAGCCACTGACACCGAGACACCGTACGGAGCCGCCGAACGGCGGTGGCCGCCGAACCCGGGTAGGGTCCGACGGCCACCGCCATCAGCCAACGACAACCGCCGCCAGGGTGATCGGGCAGGATCCGGGCCGGATGGTCAGATCCCACCGACCCGCGTGTCGCAGGGCGAATCCGGATCCAGCGTGACGTCGTGCGTCAGCGTGAGGCCGACAGCGACCTTCTGTTGCTTGACCTTCGGGGTCCAGCCCTCCCGGCTCACCACCGCCTGGTAAGTCCCGGCCGGCAGCCAGTAGACGTAGTGTCCCTGGCCGTCGGCCCGCAGGGTGTATCTGGTCTTGCCACCCGTGCCGGCATCGGAGTGGACGCCTATCTGCGGAAACCGTAGCTATCGATGTCTGCGGGGTGCACCAGCCGGAAGCGCTTGGTCAGCACCAACGTGTCGTCGTTCACGGTGAAACCAGGGTCGCCCAGCTCCGCCCGAACCTCCGCACTGTGCCAGAACCTCTCGTGACCGGCCCGCCACTGTGCCACTGTCTCATCACCCTCACCCTCGTCGAGGGCGTGCTGAAGGTCCACATCCGCGAGCCGGACCACCCGCACCTCGGTCACCTCGATCGCCGCGACCCGCCGTTCCTGCGAGTCCACCACCGCCATTCGCTGGCCGACCCGGGGCAACGGCTCATTCTCGCGCTCGTATCCGAGCAGCAGCCCAGAGGTCGTGGTCTTCGCGCCGGACAGGATCGCGGCCACCAGTTGATCCCGTAGCGGCCCGGGGAACGCGAACTCCACCAATGGCAGATCATCGAGTTTCATGCCGTACATGCTTCCCCGGCCGGTCCGCAGAGGTGGCCCCGGGTCACCTGCCGACAAGCTCAGCGAGTCACGCGGATCGTTTCGTCGAACTGCAGGAACTCACAGTTTTCCTGGGCACACAGTTCGAAGGATCCGGTGGCCAGCGCCACGCCCTTGTTGAAGGCGAAGCCGCCCGCCTCCGCAAACACCCGTCCCGTCACAGCCTGAGGCTCGCCCGTGCAGGAGACAGGCGCCCAGCCCGACCCGTACGCCACCCGGTCGCCCGACCGCTGCCTGAGGATCAGCTCCGAGCCGCCGGACATGCCGTTTTGGCATGTCACGGTAAGGGTGAGGTCCACGGCGACGCCTCGCGCGACCAGAGTCGCCGACGTGACATCGACGGTACTCGCCGCGCTCGCCGGCGTCGGCGCAAGCAACACGAACAGCGACAGCCCGAGCAGTGCGATGGTGGTTGCGATGCGGCGCACAGTCGTTCTCCTTGTCGGAGTGGGTGCTTACCTGCGGTCACCATAGCGCTCATCGACGCTCTTGTATCGACCCTTGTCGCGCGGGCGTCTTCATCACCGTCCAGATCGGCCTCAGGAGGCCGTGCGGATGACCGGCGTCAGGCGCGTTCGACGATGACCACGGGGATCTCGCGGTCGGTGTCCTTTTGATAGCGGGCGTACGTCGGGAAGACCGCCGTCATCACGGGCCACAGCCGGGCGCGTTCCTCGGCTGTCGCGGTGCGGGCGCGCCCGGTGAACCGCTCGGCGTCGACCTGGATCTCCACCGCGGGGTCGGCGTTCAGATTCAGGTACCAGGCGGGGTGCTTCGCCGCGCCGCCGGCCGACGCCGCCAGCAGATAGCTGTCGCCGTCACGGCCGTAGATCAGCGCGGTCCGGTGCAGCCTCCCGGACCGGCGGCCCCGCGTGGTGAGCAGCAGTGCCGGGTACCCGTGGTATTTACCGCCGTCGGCGCCGTCGGTCTCCACGTAGCGCCGGATGTGGCTGGCGACCCAGCCGACAGGGCTGTCCTCGATCGTCTCGTCCTGCTCAGCCGCGGTCACGGGACCACCTCCTCGGCGGAGCCTAGCCGTCCAGGGAGTGTCGGGGTGGCCCCGCGAAGGGCGGCTGAGCGCGGGGCGGGGCAGTGACAGCAGCCCTCTGACCTCAGACCGCGTCGTAGGCGTCAAGGCTTACATCCGTAAATATCGACAGTGCTGCGCGTGCAGGTCGTCGCGGTCGGAAACGGGGCAGGCAGCATGAGCTGCCTGCCCCGTTCCGACCCGGGGGCCGGTGCGGTTCAGCGGGTCGACGGCATGGTGGCGAACTCGCCGGCTAGCTCCGACTCGACGATCGTCGCGGTGGACGGCCGGCGACCGGACGTCGCCCGCCGGGCGGACGGGACGGCCAGGGCCGCGAGCGCGGCGGCGAGGGCGATCGCGGTGAGGACCAGAAAGCCCATCGTGAAGCCGGCCTCCCGGGGCAGGCCGTTGGCCTGCGGGTGGGCGGTGATCACGCCGCTGACCACGGCGGCGCCGATCGCGCCGCCGATGGTGCGGATGTTGGCGTTCATGCCGGTCGCCACGCCGGTCTGGCTGGCGGGCACGCTGCCCACGATGAGGTTGGCCATCGAGGCGAAGGCCAGGCCGATGCCGAGGCCGACCAGGCCACCGGCGATGGCGACCTCCCAGCGGGTGTCGTGCGCGAGGGCCAGCATCGCGGAGGCGGCCACGTTGAACGCGGCACCGGTGGCGAGCTGCGCCTTCGCGCTGAAGACCGCCTGGAGCCGGCCGGCGACCAGGCCGGCGATGAACATCGCGACCAGCATCGGCAGCATGAGCAGGCCGGCCTGGCTGATGGTGGCGCCGAAGCCGTAGCCCGCGGCCGTCGGGGTCTGCACGAACTGCGGGAGGAACGCGTACACGGAGAACATCGACGCGCCGTAGAGCAGGGCGACCAGGTTGGTGGTCCAGACGCCGGGCAGCCGCATCATCCGCATGTCGATCAGCGGGTTGGTCGACCGAACCTCGGCGACCAGCCAGCCGACCAGCAGCACCACGGCGAGCGCCAGCAGGCCGAGCACCCGGCCGGAGGTCCAGCCCCAGGCCGCGCCCTGGCTGATCGGCAGCAGCAGTGCGACCAGCCAGCCGGAGAGCAGCAGCGTGGCCCGCCAGTCGATCCGCCCGGGGGTACGCACCGGCGACTCGGGCACGAACAGGTGGGCGGCGACGGCGGTCAGCCCCACCACGACCATCGGGATCCAGAACAGCCACCGGTAGTCCAGTGCGGCCACGATCGGGCCCGCGAGGACGACGCCCAGGCCACCGCCGGCGGCGACGATCGCCGAGATGGCGGCGACGGCGGAGGAGACCCGCGCGGCGGGGAACTCGTCACGGATGATGCCGAACGACAGCGGGAATACCGCCCCGCCGACACCCTGCACGACCCGGGCGATGATGAGCACGCTGATGTTCGGCGCGATGGCGGCCAGCAGACAGCCGATGGCGAGCGCGGCGAGCGAGACGACCAGCATCCGCTCCTTGCCGACCATGTCGCCGACCCGGCCGAGGATCGGCGTGAAGATCGACGCCGACAGCAGGTAGGCGGTCAGTACCCAGGTCACGGTGTTCTGGGAGGTGTGCAGGTCGTGCTGGATGGTCGGCAGCACCGGGGTGATCAGCGACTGGAGCATCGCGAAGAACCCGGCGCCGGCGGCCAGCACGGAGAAGGTGAGCCGACGCGAGCCGCGTCGGGAGGTCACTGCCACGAAAGGAAACTCCCTGATTGGCGTACGGAAGGAGGTTTTGACGCCCGTCGTGCGCGGCGGGCAGGCTGTCGGGTCCGGGCGATCGGGTGGCCAGGCGGATCGGGCGGTCCCGAGGTAAGCTAACCGGAGGTATGCCTCCGGGATTCCGGAGGGGTGCCTCCACTAAGCTAGCGGAGGGTTCCCTCCGGATGCAACCAAGGTGAGGTGACGCACGTCATGACCAGCGCGGGGCAGGTGCCCGAGGTCTTCGCCCGGCGGCCCAAGCGGGCTGACGCGCGGCGCAACTACGACGCGCTGGTGGCCGCTGCCCGCGAGGCGTTCGCCGAAAACGGCGCGTCCGCATCGCTGGAGGACGTGGCCCGCCGAGCCGGCGTCGGCATCGGCACCCTCTACCGGAACTTCGCCAACCGCCAGGAGCTGTTCGAGGCCGTCTACGTCGAGGAGGTCCGGACACTCTGCCGGTCCGCCGAGGACCTGGCCGAGCTGCCCCCGTGGGACGCCCTCGTGGCCTGGCTGCACCGGTTCGTCGCGTACGTGGCCACCAAGCGGGCGCTCGCCGAGGAGCTGCTGCGCGACTCCGAGGTCTTCCGGAGCTGTCGGACGGAGATCTACGCCGCCGGCGAGCCGATGATGCACCGTGCCCAGGCGGCCGGGACGGTCCGCGAGGACGTCGGCTTCGACGACGTGGTGCGGCTGATCAGCGGCCTCACCATGGCCCAGTTCCCGTCGACCGAGCAGCGTGACAGGGTGCTTGGCGTGGCCCTCGACGGCCTGCGGCCTGCGCCCGCCGCCCACTGACTCATCCGCCGCGCTGGCGGCCGTGCCGGGCTGACCGGCGACGTGTCGAGCTGACCGGCGGCGCTCGGTGCGCCATCGTGCCGGCGTCAGCGGTCGACGAGCAGTAGCCACTCGTCGTCGAGTCGTTCGACCGTCGTCCCGGCGGGCCAGGCGTGTCCGCCGCCGGCCACCGCCCGCGCCTGGTCGACCTGCGGCGGCTGGCCGAACTGGGCGCCGTCGAACCTGCCCGCGCCGTGGAACCGGGCCCGGCCGAAGTTCGCCGCCCCCTCGAAACGCGCCTGCTCGAAGCACGCGTCGGCCGCGAACACGGTCCACCGGAAGAGGGCCATGTCCGCGAAACGGACCGAGCGGAACCCGGCGTACCCGGCGAACTCGGTGTGCTCCATGGACAGCCCGCCGAGGAACGTGGCCTGCCGGAACCTGCTCCCGTCGCCGAAGCGGGTCGCGTCGAAGCTGGTCGGCTGGTGGAAGGTCGCCCGGTGAAATGACGTCGGGCCGGCGAAGCCGGCCCGACGGCAGGACAGGCCGGCGGTGAAAACGGCCCGGTCGAAGCTGGCTTGACCGTCGAAGCGGGCGTCGTCCAGGACCACCTCCGCCTCGGCGGTGAGGTCGTCGAACGTGACGGCGCCGAAGACCGCCCCGAGGCGGAGCCGCCCCCGGGCGGTCGCACCGGCGAAGCTGGTGACACCGGTGAACACCGCCCCGGTGAAGTCCGCGTCGACCAGCGTGCAGCCGGCAGCGTCGAAGTCGACCAGTCGGGCCCCGGTCAGATCAAGCGTGATCTGCGGCCAGTGGGCCGGGTCGTCCGCGCGCAGGTGCCGGGTGAGCACCCGCTGCGCGGTGCGTCGGACCTCCGTCTCGCGCGGCTCGTCGTCCGGCGCCGGCATGCGCAGGTACGCGCAGAGCACCGCCGCGATCGTCGGCCGCTGCGCCGGATTGTCCTGGCCGAGGCGTTCCAGCGCGTGCAGCCCGCCGAGGCGTACCGCGGCGCTGTCGTTGCCGAGCAGCTCGACAGCGCGGGTGTAGAGCTCGGTCAGCCGGCGCTCGGCGGCGTCGTGCTCGGCCGCTCCGGACTGCCGGTCCTGGTGCCGCTGCGCGACCTCGGCCGCCGACTCGGCGTGCGCCTGCACCCGGTCCCGGTGGGCCTGGTCCCGGGCGGCGACGCTCTCCTGGTGCCGCTGGGCGCGTTCGGTGATCCACTGCCGGCGGGCGGCCAGCAGGAGCGCCAGCCCGCCACCGGTGCCAGCGACCACGGTCAGGCCGGTGCGGATCGCGTCGATGCGCAGCGTGGCGCGGGTGTCCGGCTGGGTGGCCCGGTCAGCCTCGGTGAGCAGCAGGTCCAGCACCAGCCAGCCCAGGGCGGCAGCGAGGAGCAGGCCGACCAGGACCAGCCACCACGGCATCACCCGCAACTGGCGCTCGGTGAGTTCGTCGGCGGCCACGGCCACAGCATGCCATCCGCCGTTCCGAGCCGGGGTACGCGCGGCCGGCCGGGGGTCCGATGTGGAGTCCGCCGATTTGCCGGTTTGCGCCCCCGCCGGAACAACGGGTTACCGGCGCGTAACAAGTCATTGACGTTTCCAAATTGTTGCGCGCATCATCGTCGCACGGTCGATCGGACACCCCCACCCACCTGCCCGGCTCGCCGGGTGCCTCCCCCCGGAGGTGCAGCCATGCTGCTCCGAAAGACCGCCCTCGTCCTGGCCCTCGCCACCGCCGCCCTGCTTGCCACCACCGCCACGGCCACCGCCGCCCCCGCTGAACCCGCCGCACCCGCGGCCGCCCCGGTTGCCGCCGCCGCGGCGGCCAACCCCGTCATCGTGGTCGGCGGGCTCACCGGCGTCGCCGTCGCGTACGAGCCGATCGCCGCCCGACTGCGCGCGGACGGCTACCGGACCTTCATCTACCAACTCCCCGGGCTGGGCTTCGGCGACATCCCCACCTCCGCCCGGGCGTTCGCCACCTACGTCGGCCAGGTGCGCGCCAGCACCGGCGCGGCCACCGTGGACGTCGTGGGTCACTCCGAGGGCGGCCTCGTCGCCCGCTACTACCTCAAGCGGCTCGGCGGCACCGCCAACGTCGGCCGGTACGTCAGCCTGGGCTCGCCGCAGTACGGGACCTACGTGGCGAACATCCTGGCGTTCCTGGGTCTCGGCAGCTGCGCCGGCGTCGTGGCCTGCCAGCAGATGACCATCGGCTCGGCCTTCCTCGCCGACCTCAACGCCGGCGACGACACCCCGGGCGCGGTGCGCTACACCACCATTCGCACGCTGCAGGACGAGCTGGTCCGGCCGACCGGGAACGCCGCCGTCAACGACGGCGCGACCAACGTGCTGATCCAGGCGTACTGCCCGGTGCGGGTGGTCGGGCACCTCGGGTTGGTGCTCGACGGCACCTCGTACACCATCGTGCGCGGCGCCCTGGCCGACGGCCCGGTGCGACCCAACTGCCTCGCGCTCTGACCCGGTCCGCGCGGGTGGCCCCGGCCGGGACCACCCGCGCGCCGCACGCCACCGGCGTCGGTCGGGTTTTCAGCTCGCCTTGGCCAGCGCCTCGAACTCGTCATCGGTGAGCCGCACGTCGCCCGCGGCCACGTTCTCCTCCAGGTGCGCCACCGAGGACGTACCGGGGATCGGCAGCATCACCGGCGACCGGCGCAGCAGCCAGGCCAGCGCGAGCTGCGCGGGCGTCGCGCCGTGCGCGGAGGAGATCGCGTCCAGCGGGCCGCCCGGGCGGGCCAGCTCACCGGTGGCGATCGGGAACCACGGGATGAACGCGATGTCGTTGCGCTCGCAGTACTCCAGCACGTCCTCGGCGCTGCGGTTCGCGAGGTTGTACAGGTTCTGCACCGACGCGATGGTGGTGATCGCGCGGGACTCCTCGATCTGCGCGACGCTCACCTCAGACAGTCCGATGTGCTGGATCTTGCCCTCCTGCTGCAACAGCGCCAGCTCGCCCAGCTGGTCGGCGAGTGGCACCTGCGGGTCGATCCGGTGCAGCTGGTAGAGCGGGATGGTGTCCAGGCCGAGGTGACGCAGGCTCAGCTCGCACTGCTGGCGCAGGTACTCCGGGCGGCCCACCACGCGCCAGTCGCCCGGCCCGGCCCGGGTGAACCCACCCTTGGTCGCGATGACCAGATCATCGGCGTACGGGTGCAGGGCCTCGCGGATCAGCAGCTCGGAGACGAACGGGCCGTACGAGTCGGCGGTGTCGATGAAGGTCACGCCCAGCTCCACCGCCCGGCGCAGCACCCGGAGCGCCTCGGCCGGGTCCTTCGGGTCTCCCCAGACGCCCGGCCCGGTGATCTGCATGGCCCCGTAGCCGAGCCGGTTGACGGTGACGTCGCCCCCGATCCGGTACGTGCCGGAAGCCTTCGCGGGCTGCTTGCTGATGTCGGTCGCCATACGCGGATCCCCAATCGTTGTCGTCGTGGCGGGATGGAAACCTCCACCACCAGGTGATCATCCCCCGGAATCCGACCGTCATACCGGGTGTCGGCCGACTGTGTGCGGCGACACGGCACGACCGGATCCGCGTCGCCTTACCGCTAGCGCCCACCGTGTCCGGTCTGCTACGCCTGATCCCAATCGGTGTGGCCGGTCGGGGGAGGCACGATGTGGCGACGGTTCAGGTCGGACCCGGTGGATCGGCTGCGGGCGCGGCTGGACCGCTTCGGCACGACCAGGGACGCTCGCGCGGTGCTTGACTCCGGGGCGATGCGCGACGCCGAGGCGGTCAAGGAGCTGGTGACCTCCACGCCCCCCGACGGGTCGATGTCGGAGTCGGTCGTCGAGGGCCTCTTCCTGCTCGCCTGTCTGCACTGGTACCGCTACCAACTGCTGCCGCCCGGTGAGGACGCCGACGATCTCGGCCGGGCGGTCACGCTCACCGAGATCCTGCTGCGCATCGCCCCGGAGCTGGTACCGCCGTCGCTGCTGGCGCTGCTGCACGCGCACCGACCGCCGTCGGACACCGGCCGGGTCCCCGGCCCACGCGTCCCCGGCCGTCCGGCGTCCGCGCCGACCCGTTCGGACCGGGGCGCCGGTCCCGGTCGCGGCGGGCGTACGGCCGGGTCGGCCTCCGGCGAGGCCGGCGCGCTGTTCCTCGAGGCCGTCATGCTGATGGGCGGCGCGGAGACCAACCGCGACTACCGGGTTGCCGACCGGGCGGCGGCGCTGCTGCAACGAGCGGTGGACGGCACACCAGCGGGCGAGCCGGAGCGGCTGCACTACCTGTCCGCCCTCGGCAAGGTGCACCGCGACCAGTTCCGGCACCTCGGCCGGCGGAGTGCCCTGCCGCCCGCCATCGAGGCGCACCGGGAGAGCCTGGAGTCCACCCCGGCCGGTGACCCGGAACGTCCGACCCGGCTGTTCAACCTCGGCAACGTGCTCGGCGACCGGTACGAGGTCGACGGCGCGCCGGCGGACCTGGACGAGTCGATCACGCTGCTGCGCGACGCCGCCCGGGCCGCCGGCGTCAGCCCGTCGGTGCGTGCCATGGCGCGGGCCAACCTCGGGCAGCGGCTGCGGGACCGGTGGCGGCTGCGGAGCCGACCGGCCGACCTCGACGAGGCGGTCGACGCGTTCGCCGCGGCCCGAGCCGGCGGCGATCCCCGGGTCGCCGCGCTGCACGGCACGGCGCTTGCCGAACGGTTCCTGCGTGACCAGGCGCCGGCCGACCGGGATGCCGGAATCGAGGCGTACCGGGTGGCGCTGACCGGGTTCGGCGGGCTCGAACCGGAGCTGGCCGGCACCGCACAGGCCGGCCTGGCCACCCTGCTCGCCGAGCGGCACCAGGCCGACGCCGACCCGGCCGACCTCGACGCGGCGATCGAGGCGTACCGGGCGGCCGCCGGTTCCGGCTCGCCACACGGCGGCTTGGATCCGGCCGAGATCCGGCGCGCGGTGGGCGGCCTGCTGGTGAGCCGGTACGAGCAGCGGCGGCGGACCGAAGACATCACCGAGGCGGTGCGGCTGCTGCGCGACGCGGTCACCGTCGCCAGGGAACCGGGTCAGCGGGCCCGCCGCCTCGCCGACCTCGGCTACGCGCTGGGCCGGGGGTACGCCGACCTGGGCGGGGTGACCGCGCTGCGGGCCGCCCGGGAGGCGCTCACCGAGGCGGAGTCGCTGGTTCCCCGTACCGACCCGCTGCACCATCAAGTGCTCAACAACCTGGGCAACACCCTGCGCGAGCTGTCCGACCTGGCGGGGGAACCGGCGCTGCTGGAGCCGGCCGCCGTGGCGCTGCGGGCCGCGGTCGCCGCCGTCGCGCCGGACGCCGTCCTGCTGCCCCGGTACCGCTCGAACCTGGGCCTGGTGTTGCAGGCCCTGTTCGCCTCCACCCAGGACCTGGCCACCCTGACCGAGGCGATCCAGGTGCTGGCGCAGGTGACCGAGATCGCGCCGCCCGGGCACCCCGACCGGCTGCCGGCGTTGACCAACTACGGCTCCGCGTTGAACCGCCGGGTGGAGCTCGCCCTGGACGGCGCGCTGCCCGCCGGTGGCGAGCCCGCCGACCAGGTCGCGGCCGGCGTCGCCCGAGACTCCGAGGCCGCGGTGACCGCGCTCCGCGAGGCGGCGGAGCTGGCCGAGCGGGAGGCCGAGCCGGCCGAGTACGTCCAGGCGCTCGCCACCCTCGCCCTGGCCCACCTGCTGCGACACCGTCTGCACGACAACCCGACCGCCCTGGACGAGGCGATCCGGCTGCTGCAGCAGCTGAGCGAGCGCCCGCCATCGGTCGACGGGGAGCGGTACCGGGTCCTCACCAACCTCGGTAACGCGCTGGTGCTGCGCTACCAGGCCGGCCGGGACGACGCGGACGCCACCGCCATGCTCGCGGCCTACCGGGGAGCGGTCGAGGAGCTGCCGGCCGAGCATCCCGCCCGCACCATGTGCCTGAGCAACCTGGCCACCGCCCTGGAGGCGGTCGCGTCCTCCGCCGACGACCCGGTGACCGGCCCCGCCGCCGTCGCCGTCGCCAACTCTGCTGTCGCCGCTGCTGCCGTCAGTGATTCGGCCATACTGGCCGAGGCGACCGCCGCGCTCCACGCCGCCGCAGCGGTGGAGTCCGCGCCGTCGCTGCTCCGGGCGAGTGCCGCCAGCCGGTACGCGGAACACGCCGCGGCGGCCGGCGACCTGCCGGCCGCGCTCGACGGGTACGCCACCGCGATCGAGCTGATCGACCTGGTGGCCTGGCACGGCATGGACTCCGACGACCAAACCCGCCTGCTCGGGCTGTTCCCCGGGCTGGCCAGCGACGCGGCGGCGGTCGCCATCGACCTCGACCGCCCGGAACGCGCCGTCGAGCTGCTGGAGTACGGCCGCGGCGTCCTGCTGACCCGGGCCCACGACGCGAGCACCGACCTGGCCGCGCTGCGCACGCGGGCCCCACGGCTGGCGGCCCGCCTCGTTGACCTTCAGGCCGCCCTCGACGGCTTCACCGCGCTGCCGCCCGCCGGCATCGACGGTCCGAGCAGCCGTGTGTCGGCCGGCCCGGTGTCGTCGGTCGACGCGGTGCCCCCGGGTGGGGTGCTGTCGCCGGCCGGGTGGGGGAGTGGCGTGGCGTCCGCCGAGGGTTCGGCGTCGACGGCCGGGGCTGGGCCGACCCCGGAGCAGCGGTACGACCTCGCCATGCGCCGCCGCGACCTGCTCGCCGTGATCCGCGACCAACCCGCCTTCGCCGACTTCCTCCGCCCGCCGCCGTTCGCCGCCCTGGCCCGGGCCGCTGTCGGTGGCCCGGTGGTGCTGGTCAACGTCGCCAGCCGGCGCTGCGACGCACTGGTGGTCGCCGACGGCC
This sequence comes from Micromonospora sp. NBC_00858, assembly GCF_045207365.1. Taxonomy (NCBI): domain Bacteria; kingdom Bacillati; phylum Actinomycetota; class Actinomycetes; order Micromonosporales; family Micromonosporaceae; genus Micromonospora; species Micromonospora sp. NBC_00858. Next base: position 593,486 of record NZ_CP108828.1, read on the forward strand.
AGGTCACCGTGGTGCCGCTGCCCGGGCTGACCCTGGCCGACCTGCTCGCCCGGACGGCCGGTTTCCTGACCGCGATCGCGGTGCTCACCGGAGCGGCGACGCCGGACGGCCCGGAGCCGGCGGTGCAGCGCCGCCGGGCGGCGGCACGGACCGAGGTCGGCCAGACGCTGGACTGGCTGTGGCGGGTCGTCGCCACACCGGTGCTCGACGCGGCCACCCCCGCCCCGGCACCGTCCGGCTCGGCGGCCGCCGACCCGGACGGACCCGTACCGGACGCCGGGGCGGACTGGCCACGACTGTGGTGGTGCCCGACCGGGCTGCTCACCCTGCTGCCGTTGCACGCGGCCGGCCCCCTCGACGGTGGTGACGGGGTGCTGGACCGGGTGGTCTCGTCGTACACCGCGTCGCTGCGGGCGCTGGCGCACGCCCGGCGCGGCGTCCCGGCCCGGCCCGAGCCGGTCGACTCGGCGCTGGTCGTCGGCATGCCGCAGACCCCCGGCCTGTCCGACCTGCCCGGCGTCGACCAGGAGGTGGAGATCGTCCGCCGGCACCTGCCGCGGGTCCGCTCACTGCTCGGCCCGGCGGCCACCCCGGCGGCAGTGCTCGCCGCGCTGCCCGGCCAGCCGATCGCCCACCTGTCCTGTCACGGCACCCAGGATCTGGGCGCCCCGGCCTGGGGTCGCCTCGCGCTGGCCGGCGGCCCGCTGCACGTGCGGGACCTGTGGCGGCCCGCCGGCAGCCCGGCCGCGCTGGCCGTCCTGTCCGCGTGCGAGACGGTGCGCGGCGGAGCGGCCCTGCCCGACGAGGCGCTCACCCTCGGCACCGCGTTCCAGCTCGCCGGGTTCCGGCACGTCATCGGTGCGCTCTGGTCCATCTCGGACGCGCTGACCGTGCGACTCTGCGCCGACCTGTACGCCGGCCTGGCGGTGCCCGGCGGAATCGCCCCGGACCGGGCGGCGGTGGCTCTGCACGAGGCGGTCCGCCGGCTCCGCGCCGCCCTACCCGACCGGCCCGACACCTGGGCGAGCTACGCCCACCTGGGCCCCTGACCAGCTCAGACGTCAGGAAGAGCCCCTCCAGGAGCCGTCCTTACCTCTGGCCCGCAGAGACGGCGGCGGGCGGTGCCTGGCTGGCGGGCGCGTACCAGGTCACCCCCACCGCGGCGACCAGCAGAGCGGTGCAGAGCAGCACCAGCCGCACCCCGGTCCGCAGCGACCGGACCGCCGCCATCGCCTCCAGATGGTCGCCGAGCGGGGCCGGTGGGAGCGTCGCCACCGGGGTCACCGCCAGCCGTCCGTGCGCCGCGCGCAGCAGCGCCAGCGCCCCGCCCACGCCCGCCACCAGCGCGGCGAGCAGCAGGATGCCCACCAGCGCGCCCCACCCCGACGCGAGCGTGGTGACGTCGGTGCGGCCCCGGATCAAACTGAACCCGAACAGTGCCACCAGCAGCCCGCCGAGCCCGTTGCGCCAGGCCACCGCCGCAGCGCGGACCCGCTCCAGCTCGCCGCGCAGCAGCCCGGCCAACTGCTGCGCCCGGTGCAGGTCGGCGACGGTCGCGGGCGGCCCCGGGTGGAGCCGGATCACGCCTCGACCTCCAGCCGCAACGTCCAGTACGCGCCGCAGCCGCGCAGCCCGGCGGGGCGCGCGGGGTGGTCGGTCTCGCACTCGCAGAGCACCGTCCGGTAGCCGGGGTCCTGGGCCGCTGCCGGCGTGTCCCGCCGGTACAGCTCGTCGACCACCGTGCTGGTGGTCGTGTGGTCGCACCGGGGGCACCGCCCGCTGAGCAGCACGGCGAACTCGAACTCCCGCACCGTGAAACTCGCCGCGGTCTGCGCCGCGTACGCCTCGTCGGTGACCTCGGCGTACGGCAGCACGCCCGCCGCCGGCTCGTCGTCGCGCATCCCGACCTCCCCCTGCCCGCGCCCGGACCGTCCACCGTAGCCGGTACCGGCAGCCGGGTCGGCCGACGTGTCGGAGTGCCGCCAGCGACTGGTCGTTCGGGGCGTGCGGCGCGCCCGAGCACCCGTGTCGGCGGTCAGCGGGAGGTCCGACCGGGGCCAGTTGAGCGGAGCGACCGGTGCGACCGCCACCGGCGTGCGACGCTGGGCGCGTGCCGGCGACGCCGGCCCGGGCCGGTGCGTTCCCGGCCCGACGGCGGAGGGAGCACCCATGGCGGGAGTGCCGCAGGTCGACTTCGCGCTCGACACGTACGAGTGCATCGTGCTCTATCCCGGCGCGGCCGGACGGGCCCTGCCCTCGGAGACCGTGCAGCGGTTGCAGGCCGAGCACGCCGAGCACATGCAGGCGTTGCAGCGACGCGGGATCATCCTGGTCGCCGGCTCGATCGACGGGACCACCAGCAACCCGGAGCCGCCGATCGGCTTCGGGCTGGCCCGCACCGGCAGTGTCGACGACGTCCGCAGCGTGCTGGAGGCCGACCCGGCGGTGCAGGCCGGGCTCTACCGCATCGACGTGCTGACCTTTCTCTGCCCGGCCGGCTCGTTGGAGTTCCCGCTGGTCAAGACCCAGAGCTGACCGGTCGATCCATCGGCGGCTGTCGTGATGGTGACGGTGGTCGGCCGCCCGCTGGTGCTACGGTCGCGCCCACCGAGGACCGCCGTCGGGGTGCACCCGGCACCACCGGCCGGCCCCGGTCGAGGAGTCGCCATGAGCTCCGTCGCCAACCCCGATGTCGCCTCGGCCACCGCCCGGCTGCGCGCCCCGCTCGGTGACCGGCTCCACGAGCCGGGAGATCCCGGATTCGCCGCCGCCACCCGCCTCTGGAACGCCGCCGTGGACCGCGCGCCCGCGCTGGTCGCCCGGTGCCTGGACGCCGAGGAGGTGGCCGGTGCGGTCGGCATCGCCGCCCGGTGCCACCTGCCGGTGTCGGTCCGCTCCGGCGGGCACGACTGGGCCGGTCGGGCGCTGCGTGACGGCGGGCTGGTGCTCGACCTGACCGGTTTGCGCGCGGTCCAGGTCGACCCGGACGCGGCCACGGTGACCGTGGCCGGCGGCGCCACCGCCGCCGACCTGCTGACCGCCACCCGCCCGTACGACCTGGTGGTGCCCACCGGAGTGGTTCGCGACGTGGGCATGGCCGGGCTCACCCTGGCCGGCGGGTACGGCCCGCTCTGCGGCCGGTTCGGCCTGGCCCTGGACAACCTGATCGGCGCGGAGGTGGTTCTCGCCGACGGCCGTCGGGTCGCCGCCGACCCCCGGCACGACGCCGAGCTGTTCTGGGCGCTGCGTGGCGGCGGCGGCAACTTCGGCGTGGTCACCGCGCTGCGCTACCAGGCACATCGGCTGCCCGCCGTCCTCGCCGGCATGATCATGTTCGCGCTGGCCGAGGCGCCGGCCGTGCTGCGCGGGTACTCCGCGCTGCTCGCCGAGGCCCCGGACGAGCTCACCGTGATGGCGGGCTTCCTGCCCGGCCCGGCCGGCGAGCCGGTGATCTTCGTCTGCCCGTTCTACAGCGGCCCGGACCTGGACCTCGGGCGGCCCTGGGTGGACCGGTTGCGGGCGCTGGGCGTCCCACTGCTCGACCAGGTCGGCCCACTGCCGTACGCGGACGCGCTGCGGATGTTCGACGGCGGGATGGTCGACGGCAACCACTACCTGCTGCGGACCCGCTGGCTGCCCACGCTCGCCGACGGTGCCGTGGACGCGCTGGTCGACGCCGCCCGGAAGGTCAGCTCGCCCTTCTCCGCGGTGGCCCTGCACCACTTCCACGGCGCGGCCAGCCGGGTCCGGCTCGCCGACACGGCGTTCGGCCTGCGCGCCGATCACCTGCTGACCGAGATCATCGCGGTGTGGCCGCCGGGCGGGGCGGCCGGGCCGCACCGGGACTGGGCCGAGCGCACCTCGGCGGCCCTCGCCCCGCACGCCCTGCCCGGGGGCTACCCGAACCTGCTCGCCCCGGAGGAGACCGACCGGGTCCGGCTGGCCTACGGCGCGAACTGGACGCGACTGCGCCGGGCCAAGCGGCGCTACGACCCGCGTGACCTGCTCACCGCGGTGCCCACCCTGCCGCCCGCGGTGCACTCCGGGTGAGCCGCCGGCGGGAGCACCCCGAGGGTGTGTGCCAGCGGAGGCGTACGATTCCCGGCGCGCGGTCGCCGATGCCCGTCGCCACAACGTTCCCGGTGCGGTTCTGCCCGCCGGCCCGACGCGCACCGCGCGTTGTTGGACACACGTTCCGCTGCCTGCAAGGGGTCGGCCCCGGGTCCGACCTGAAGGAGAGACTAACCTGATGGGCGTGACACGCCGCGCGAAGATCGTCTGCACTCTTGGTCCCGCCACCTCGTCCCCGGAGCGCATCCGGGGCCTCGTCGAGGCCGGCATGAACGTGGCGAGGCTCAACTTCAGCCACGGCAGCCACGCTGACCACGAGGCGGTCTACCGACTGGTCCGGGAGGCGTCCGAGGCGGCCGGTAAGCCGGTGGCCGTCCTCGCCGATCTTCAGGGTCCCAAGATCCGGCTCGGCCGGTTCGCCGACGGCCCGCACGAGTGGCGCACCGGCGACTCGGTCGTGATCACCGGCGACGAGATCATCGGCACCAAGGATCGGGTCTCCTGCACGTACAGCAAGCTACCGCAGGAGGTGAAGCCCGGTGACCGGCTGCTGATCGACGACGGCCGGGTCGCCGTCGAGGTCACCGACGTCACCGGCAACGACATCCGCTGCCTGGTCACCGAGGGTGGCCCGGTCTCCAACAACAAGGGCGTCTCGCTGCCCAACGTGGCGGTCAGCGTGCCCGCCATGTCGGAGAAGGACGCCGAGGACCTGCGCTTCGCCCTGGGGCTCGGCGTCGACCTGGTCGCCCTCTCCTTCGTCCGCTCGGCCGAGGACATCAAGCTCGTGCACGGCATCATGGCCGAGGAGGGCGTGTTCCGGCCGGTGCTGGCCAAGGTCGAGAAGCCGGAGGCGGTGGAGCACCTCGAGGCCATCGTGCTCGCCTTCGACGGCGTCATGGTCGCCCGCGGTGACCTCGGTGTCGAGATGCCGCTGGACGAGGTTCCGCTGGTGCAGAAGCGGGCCGTGCAGCTCTGCCGGGAGAACGCCAAGCCGGTCATCGTGGCCACCCAGATGCTCGACTCCATGATCGAGAATTCCCGCCCCACCCGGGCAGAGGCCTCCGACGTGGCCAACGCGGTGCTCGACGGCGCGGACGCGGTGATGCTCTCCGGCGAGACCAGCGTGGGCAAGTACCCCGTGCTGACCGTCAGCACGATGGCCAAGATCGTGATGACCACCGAGTCCGGCTCGATCGGGGTGCCCCGGTTGCAGCACGACCCGCGTACCCACGGTGGCGCGCTCACCGTGGCCGCCTCGTCGATCGCCCGGGCCATCAACGCCAAGGCACTGGTCGCCTTCTCGCAGACCGGTGACACCGTCCGGCGGCTGTCCCGGCTGCACTGCGACCTGCCGCTGCTGGCCTTCACCCCGGTCCCCGAGGTGCGCGACCAGCTCGCCCTGACCTGGGGCGTGGAGACCTTCCTGATGCCGTTCGTGCAGCACACTGATGACATGTTCCGTCAGGTCGACCAGGCGCTGCTCGGTCTCAACCGGGCCAACCCGGGTGACTACGTGGTGATCGTGGCGGGCAGCCCGCCCGGCACTCCCGGCTCGACCAACACGCTGCGCGTACACCAGCTCGGCTCACTGGTCGACGCGGCGTCGGCGCGGGCGCTGCAGTGAGCGACAACCCGGTCGCGGTCGGCCAGGCGGCGGTGGACCAGCTGCTGGAAGTGCTGGACCTCGACCCGATCGGGGAGATGACCTTCCGGGGGATGAGCCCCCCGGTCGGCCCGCAGCGGGTGTACGGCGGCCAGGTCGCGGGCCAGGCCCTGGTCGCCGCCGGCCGTACGGTCGACCCGGAGCGGTTCGTGCACTCGTTGCACGGCTACTTCGTCCGCCCCGGCGACCCGGTCGAGCCGATCGAGTACCAGGTGGAGAACATCCGCGACGGTCGGTCGTTCTCGGTCCGCCGCGCGGTCGCGCTCCAGCACGACAAGCCGATCTTCTTCATGTCGGCGTCCTTCCAGCGGGCCGAGGAGGGTCTGGACCACCAGGCCACGTCTCCGCTGGACGTGCCCGCGCCGCAGGACGTGCCGACGATGTCCGACCGGCTCGCCCGCTACCCGGAGCGGCTGGGCATCTGGGGTCAGATCCCGCGTCCGATCGACGTGCGCTACGTCGGTGAGCCCGGCTGGGTCCGCCCGGGCGACCGGCCCGCCGACCCGCACCAGAGGGTGTGGATGCGCATCGACGGCAAGCTGCCGGACGACCCGCTGCTGCACGCCTGCGCGCTCACCTACGCCTCCGACCTCACCCTGCTGGACTCGGTGCTCTCCATGCACGGCGAGGTGTGGGGGCCGGGCGGTGTCGTCGGCGCGAGCCTCGACCACGCGCTCTGGTTCCACCGGCCGTTCCGCGCCGACGAGTGGTTCCTCTACGACTGCTGGAGCCCGTCGGCGTCCGGAGCGCGCGGGCTGGCCACCGGCCGGATGTTCACCACCGACGGCGCGCAGATCGCCAGCGCCGTCCAGGAGGGTCTGCTGCGCCGCGTCGGCGCGTGAGGCTGTCGGTCATCCCCGCCAGGCATGCACCTGCACCTGGGTGCGTCTTGGCGGGGACGACTGTCTGGGCGAGCCGTCACGGCTGATGGATGGCCTCGCCGGCGATCTCGATCTGCACGGTCTTCCCCACCAGAACTCCGCCACTTTCGAGCAGGACGTTCCAGAGCAGACCGTAGTCCTCGCGGTTGATTTCCGCTGTCGCGCTGAATCCGAAAATGTTCTGTCCGTACGGATCGCGACGGGCGCCACCGAAATTCACCTGAAGGTCGACCGCGCGGGTGATCCCCTTCACCGTCAACTCACCGGTGAGGACGAATCGGTCCGGAGCGGGTTCGGACTGTGGCGGGACATTGTGACTTCTGCCTCTTCCGCCGAGTCGGTGGTTTCGCAGCCGGGCCCACTGGAAGATCGGGTCTTCGTTGCCCTTCCAGTTGATGCCCGTGCTTCGATATTCGAGGGTGGGAAAGCGTTCCACGTCAAGGAAATCGGCACTCATCAGGTGCGTGTCCCGGTCAGTGCTCCCGGTGGTGATGCTCGCCGTCTCGATGGTTGCGGTCACCGAGGAGAGCAGGGGATCCTCCGCTACGTAGATCTGCGCCGTCGCCTTGGCGAACTCGCCGCGCACCGGGCTCACCATCATGTGCCGGGACAGGAAACCGATCCGCTTGTGCGCCTGATCGAGCTGATAGGTGCCGGCCACCGGGATGGTCATGCCGTCCCAGGTGCGTGTCGCGATATCGGTCATCGTGTTGCCTTCCCCCCCGAGCTGTACCCGGGTGTTTATCAATATGCTGCCGGGGCCCGCGCAAACGGTCAGACAGTCGTACTTCACGCCCAGCATAAGGACGCTCCGGAGCAGCTGTCGGGGCCCCACCTAACGGTGGTTCATGACGCACTTCACCATTTCTCGAAGGCCTCCGGCGACGGGTCCGAGCAGACCGGGTTTTCGTCGATGCGTGGCCGATCGGCCCAGGGTCGCCCACCCGGTTGGCGGAGCAGCGGGCTAACCTTGCCGGCATGCGCCTCTCCGCCCGGGTTGACTACGCCCTCCGCGCGGCCGCCGAGCTCGCCGCGACGGCCAGTGGCCCCGGGCGGGGCCGGCCGGTCACGGCTGACCAGCTTGCCCGGGCCCAGGAGATCCCGCCGAAGTTCCTGGAAAGCATCCTGCTCCAGCTTCGCCGGGGCGGCATCGTGCACGCTCAGCGCGGCCCGGAGGGCGGCTACTGGCTGGCCCGCCCGGCTGAGGAGATCTCGCTGGCCGACGTGATCCGGGTGATCGACGGGCCGCTCGCGCACGTCCGCGGGCAGCGCCCGGAGCAGCTCGGCTACCACGGCCCGGCCCGCGCGCTTCAGGAGGTCTGGATCGCGTTGCGGGCCAGCGAGCGGGAGATCCTGGAGTTGGTCAGCGTCGCCGACGTGGCCGCGGGCACGCTGCCCGAACGGGTCACCGAGCTGGTCGCCGACCCGCGCGCCTGGATCTGACCGCCGGCCCGCCGTCCGGCCGTGTCACCCACCCACCCCGTCCGTCCTGGCCGGTCCTCCGTGCTCCGACGCTGACCGCCGGCATCCCATCCACCGATCAGGGTCTTGACCCCGGCCACCCCGTGCCGCATTGTCGACCAAGTCGATAGGAGATGTCGAAAAGACAGGGGGCGCTCGTGCGTAAGCTGCTGGTCCTCGCTCTGGTCGGGCTTGCCGCGCAGCTGGTCGACGGCTCGCTCGGCATGGCGTACGGGCTGACGTCGTCCACCCTGCTGCTGGTCGTCGGGGTCGCCCCGGCCGCCGCCTCCGCGTCGGTGCACCTGGCCGAGATCGGCACCACGCTCGCCGCCGGGGTGGCGCACTGGCGGTTCGGCAACGTCGACTGGCGGGTGGTGACCCGCATCGCGCTGCCCGGCGCGATCGGCGCGTTCGCCGGCGCCACCCTGCTCAGCTCGATCTCCACCGAGTCGGCCGCGCCGTGGATGGCCGGCATCCTCTTCACGCTCGGCGCGTACCTGCTGGTCCGCTTCGCCCGACCGCTGCGTACCGACCGGGTCGGCGGGCGGCTGCGCGGGCGCTTCCTCGGCCCCCTCGGCCTGGTCGCCGGGTTCGTCGACGCCACCGGCGGTGGGGGCTGGGGCCCGGTGGCCACCCCGGCGCTGCTGGTCTCCGGCCGCCTGGAGCCGCGCAAGGTGATCGGCTCGGTGGACACCGCCGAGTTCGTGGTGGCCGGCGCGGCCAGCATCGGCTTCCTGATCGGGCTGGGCACCGAGGGATTCCTGCTGCCCACCGTGGCCGCGCTGCTGATCGGCGGGCTCATCGCCGCCCCGCTGGCCGCCTGGCTGGTGCGCATCGTGCCGGCCCAACTGCTCGGCGCGGCGGTCGGTGGCGTGATTGTGCTGACCAACGCCCGTACCCTGATCCGCGCGGGCGACCTGGGCGGCGCCGTGCCGCCCCTGGTCTACGCCCTGCTCACCGCCGGTTGGCTGGCCGCGCTGGTGTTCGCCGTGCGCGCCCTGCGCCGAACCCGCCGCGCCCACGTCACCGCCACCGACGTCGCTCCCACCCCAGCACCCGCCAGCGCAGTCCCGGCTGACCTGGCCACAACGGGTACGCCCACCACGCGCTGAACCTCGCGACAACATCGCCCAGGCGCTCCACGGCGAGGGCGGGTGTGGTCGCGTCGATCATGGAGTCGTGGTGGCCAGAATGTCGTCACTTGCCCGCTTTGCGAGGCACCACAACCCCATGATCGACGCGCGGGAGGCGGGAGGCGGGCGCGGGGGGGCGGGGGAGGGCGGTCAGTGGGGGAGTAGGTCGTTGGTGGTGGAGGTCAGCAGCGTCCAGGCCTCGTCGATGTGCCGCTCGGTGGTCTGTGGCGAGCCGACCGCCAGCCGCAGCGTGTACCGGCCGGCCACCCGGGTGTGCGTCAGGTGCACCCGCCCGGTGCGGTTCATCCGGGCCAGCAGTTCGGCGTTGACGTCGTCGTCGGCGCGCAACCGGAAGCAGACCAGCGAGAACGGGTGCGCCGCCGCCAGCTCGAACCGGTCGTCGGCCCGGAGCCGGTCGGCGAACCGGGCGGCCAGCGCCACTCCGGAGCGGATGTGTGCCCGCAGTCCCTCGGCGCCGTACCAGCGCAGCACGAACCACAGCTTCAGGGATCGGAACCGGCGGCCCAGCGGGACCTGCCAGTCCCGGTAGTCGATCACCGCGCCGGACTCGCTGGCCGCGTTGCGCAGGAACTCCGGCAGCACGGTCAGCGCCTCGACCAGCTCAGCGCGGTCGGCCACCCAGAACGCGTCGCAGTCGAAGCCGGTGAGCAGCCACTTGTGCGGGTCGAAGCAGTACGAGTCGGCGTACTCCAGACCGGCGTGCGACCAGCGCAGCTCGGGGCAGACGGCGGCGGCGCCCGCGTACGCGGCATCCACGTGCAGCCAGATCCCGTACTCGGCGCAGATCGCGCCGATCTCGGGCAGCGGGTCGACGGCGGTGGTGGAGGTGGTGCCGATGGTGGCCACCACGATGGCGGGCACGTCCCCGGTGGCCAGGTCGGCCTCGATCGCGGCGCGCAGTGCGGCCGGCCGGAGCGCCTGGGTGTCCGGGTCCACCTCGATCGTGCGGACCCCGTCGGCGCCCAGCCCGGCGATCCGTACGGCCTTCTCGATGGAGGAGTGCCCGTGGGTGGAGGTGTACGCGCGGTAGCGCCGGTCGATGCCGGTGTCGCGCCAGCGGCCCCCGCTGGCCCGGTGCAGTGCGGCCAGCGTGGCCACCAGGGTCGCCGAGGAGGCCGAGTCCTGGATCACCCCGCCACCGGTACCGGTCGAGCGGAACCGTGGCGGCAGGTCCAGCAGTTGGGCCAGCCAGTCCATCATCACGGTCTCCAGCTCGGTGCAGGCCGGGCTGGCGGCCCAGAGCATGCCCTGCACACCGAGCCCGGAGCTGACCAGGTCGCCGAGCACGCTCGGGCCGGAGGTGTTGGCCGGGAAGTAGCCGAAGAAGCCCGGGTGCTGCCAGTGGGTCAGCCCCGGTACGACGATCGCGTCCAGGTCGGCGAGGACCGCCTCGACCGGCTCGCCGGCGGTGGGCGGCGCGACCGGCAGGGCGGCCGCCACGGTGCCCGGCGGGTCGGCCGGGGTGATCGGGCGCTGCTCCAGCGTGGCCCAGTAGTCGGCGATCCAGTCGACCACGGCGTGGCCGGCGCGGCGGAACTCGTCGGGATCCATATGTGGGGCGCTCACCCGGACGAGTTGATCAGGCATCGTCCGCCGGGGCAAGACGTCACCGGGCCATCAATACAGCAACGGGCATCGATATTGCGCCGTGGAAAGCGCTTGCCTTACGATGCGCGGTGAGTCGGATCCGTGAGTTCCAGGGCGTTCATCCCCGATCAGGTCGCCGCCCGCCGCCGTCGCGGCGGACCAGTTCACCGCGCTTTCCCGGGCAGGGCAGGTGGACCCACAGCGGTCACCCCACCGGATCCCCGGAGGCAGTTCATGCACCCGTCCAGACATCGTCTGATCCTGCTCGCCGGCACGACGGTGACAGTCGTCGTGGCCGGCACCCTCGGTACGGTCGTCGCCTCGGCCGCCGCCGTCGGCTGCCGGGTCGACTACCAGGTCACCAACCAGTGGCAGGGCGGCTTCGGCGCCAACGTCACCGTCACCAACCTCGGCGACCCGGTCACCGGCTGGGCCCTCACCTGGTCGTACACCGCCGGCCAGCAGGTCACCCAGGCGTGGAACGCCGCCGTCACCCAGTCCGGCGCCCAGGTCACCGCGCGCAACGTCGACTACAACGCCACCATCGGCACCAACGGCACCGTCGCGTTCGGTTTCAACGGCTCGTGGACCAGCGGCAACCCCGGCCCGGCCAGCTTCGCGCTCAACGGCGTCACCTGCACCGGCGCGCCGCCCACCGACGGTCCGACCACCCCGCCGCCCACCACCCCGCCGCCGACCACGCCGCCCCCGACCACGCCGCCGCCCACCGGGGGCGGGCTGCAGATGGAGGACCTGGACCGAGGGCTGATCAGCGTCCGTTCCGGCAGCGGCAACCTGGTCTCCTGGCGGCTGCTCGGCACCGAGACCTCCGGCGTCGCGTTCAACCTCTACCGGGGCTCCACCAGGGTCAACGCCAGCCCGATCACCGGCGCCACCACGTACCTCGACAGCGGTGCGGCGGTCGGCTCGGCGTACACCGTCTGCGCCGTGGTGGGCGGCGCCGAGCAGGCCGCGTCGGCACCCGCCCTCCAGTTCGGCGCCGGCTACCTGGACGTGCCGTTGCAGGTTCCGCCGGGCGGCAGCACCCCCAGCGGGGAGAGCTACACCTACAGCGCCAGCGACGCCTCCGTCGGCGACCTCGACGGCGACGGCAGCTACGAGATCGTGCTCAAGTGGGAGCCGTCGAACGCCAAGGACAACTCCCAGTCCGGCTACACGGGCGTCGTCTACGTGGACGCGTACACCCTTGCCGGGGCTCGGTTGTGGCGCGTCGACCTGGGCCGCAACATCCGCGCCGGCGCCCACTACACCCAGTTCCAGGTGTACGACTACGACGGCGACGGGCGCGCCGAGGTGGCCATGAAGACCGCCGACGGCACCCGCTCCGGCACCGGCCAAGTGATCGGGTCCGCCTCGGCGGACCACCGCAACTCCAGCGGCTACGTGCTGGCCGGCCCGGAGTACCTGACCATATTCGACGGGCAGACCGGGGCCGTGCTGTCCACCGTCACCTACGACCCGCCGCGCGGCACCGTGTCGTCCTGGGGTGACTCGTACGGCAACCGGGTGGACCGGTTCCTGGCCGGCACCGCGTACCTGGACGGGCAGCGCCCCTCCCTGATCATGGCCCGGGGCTACTACACCCGGGCGGTCGTCGCGGCATGGGACTTCCGCGACGGCACGCTGCGCAAGCGCTGGACGTTCGACTCGAACGCCTCCGGCAACGGCGCCGCGGCCGGTCAGGGCAACCATCAACTCTCCGTCGCCGACGTCGACGGCGACGGTCGCCAGGAGATCGTCTACGGCGCCGCCACCATCGACGACAACGGTCGGCTGCTCTACTCGACCGGCAACGGGCACGGCGACGCGCTGCACGTCGGCGACCTCGACCCGAGCCGCTCCGGCCTAGAGGTGTTCAAGGTCGACGAGGATGCCAGCAAGCCCAGTTCCTGGTTCGCCGACGCGCGTACCGGTCAGATCCTCTGGTCCACGCCGGCCTCGGGCGACAACGGCCGGGGAGTCTCGGCGGACATCTGGGCGGGCAGCCCCGGCGCGGAGTCGTGGTCGTCCGCCGTCACCGGGCTGGCCAACACCAGGGGGCAGAACGTCGGCCGTAAGCCGTCGTCGGCCAACTTCCTCGCCTGGTGGGATGGTGACCCGGTGCGTGAGCTGCTCGACGGCACGAAGATCGACAAGTACGGCACCGGCGGTGAGACCCGGCTGCTCACCGGCAGCGACGTGGCGTCCAACAACGGCACCAAGTCCACGCCGGCGCTCTCCGGAGACATCCTGGGCGACTGGCGCGAGGAGGTGCTCTGGCGGACCACCGACAGCCGGGCGTTGCGTATCTACAGCACGCCCACCCCGACCAGCACCCGGATCCACACCCTGATGCACGACCCGCAGTATCGGGTGGCGATCGCCTGGCAGAACACCGCCTACAACCAGCCGCCGCACCCGGGGTTCTTCATCGGCGACGGAATGGCCAACCCGCCCACCCCGAACATCTACCTACGCTGATCTGATCCTGGCGGCCCCGAGCGGGGTCGCCTAGGGTGGCAGGCACCGGGCCGCAGCCGCGGAATCCGCTCAGCTCCGGCCCGGTGCGCCACACCGCGGCATTCCCGACCCGTCCCGACCGGAAATGCCGTACCACCACCGGCACCAACGTTAGGCACCGTCCGGGTCGCGGCGGTGACGCTGACATGAAGATCGTGTTTCACGCCTCCCGGCGTAGACCGCCCGCTACCTGCTCGGCGATCAGCTCGTACGAGCGCACCCGGTCCTGCACGTCGTAGACGAGCGTGGTCAGCATCAGCTCGTCCGCACCGGTGCGTTCCTGCAACTCGGTCAGCTGTCGCCGGACGGTCTCCGGCGAGCCCATCGCCTGACCATCGCGGCGCTGCAGCACGAACTCCCGCTCGATCTCGGTGTACGGGTAGGCCGCCGCCTCCTCGGGCGTGGAGAGGGGTTCCGGCCGGCCGGAGCGCAGCTTCAGGAACGACAGGGCGCTCGGCCCGGCCAGCCACTCGGCCCGCTCGTCGGTCTCCGCGCAGACGGCGTTGACCGCCACCATCGCGTATGGCTTGTCCAGCCACTGGGAGGGCCGGAAGTTCTGCCGATAGAGCGCGAGCGCCGGCAGCGTGTTCGCCGAGCTGAAGTGGTGCGCGAAGGAGAACGGCAGGCCGAGCAGGCCGGCCAGTTGGGCGCTGAAGCCGCTGGAGCCGAGCAGCCAGACCGCCGGTTGCTCACCGTGCCCGGGGGTGGCGATGATCTGCCCGGGCCGCTCTCCGCTGAAGTAGTTCATCAGGTCGTTCAGCTCGCGCGGGAAGCCCTCGGCCGAGAGCCCTTCCATGGTGCGGCGCAGGGCCAGCGCGGTCACCTGGTCGGTGCCCGGCGCCCGGCCGATCCCGAGGTCGATCCGGCCAGGGTGCAGCGCCTCCAGGGTGCCGAACTGCTCGGCCACCACCAGCGGCGCGTGGTTGGGCAGCATCACCCCGCCCGACCCGAGCCGGATCGTGGAGGTGTTCGCGGCCAGGTGGGCGAGCAGCACCGCGGGGGCGGAGCTGGCGATCGCCGGCATGTTGTGGTGCTCGGCCACCCAGAACCGGTGGTAGCCCAGCTCCTCGGTGCGGCGGGCCAGCTCGGTGGTGGCCCGCAGTGCCGCGCCAGCGGTGGTGCCCTTGGCGACCGGGGCAAGATCAAGAACAGACAACGGTACGGTGATCACAGGGTCAACCAACCCGTCGGCGACCGATTTTGTTCCGCTTGGCCGGCATCCGTCGGGTTATTCACCGCCCCTGCCGCTGCTCAGCCCATCCCGCGGGCCTGCTCGAAGATCAGGCTGGTCTGGGTGTGCTGCACCACCGGATCGACGGCGAGGTGGTCCAGCACGAAGTCGCGCAGCGCGTCCCCGGACGCGGCCCGCACATGTAGCACGTAGTCCTCCGCGCCGGCGACGTGGAACACCGACACCACCCCGGGCAGCCGCACCGACCGGGCCCGGAACGCGTCGACCGCCGCCCGCTCGTGCGCGGTCAGCCGTACCGACACCAGCGCCTGCAACGGCAGACCGAGCGCGGCCGGATCCACCTCGGCGTGGAAGCCGCGGATCGCGCCGCGGTCGCGCAGTGCCCGGGTGCGGGTCAGGCAGGTCGACGGCGCCACCCCCACCCGCTCGGCGAGGGCGTTGTTCGGTAGCCGGCCATCCGCGGCCAACTCGGTGAGGATCGCGCGGTCCACCTCGTCCAGGCTTGGGTGGGACCGCACATCGTTCGGCTCAGGGGGCATCCCGCCATCCTCGCCCGAATCTGTCAACAAAACCAGCCCACCGGACAGAATTATGTTCCAGGCTATTGCTCATTAGTTGGCGGATGTTCGACGCTACCGCCATGACGACGGTGGACACCCGGGCCGTGCACGCCGGCCGCGACGACCTACGGACGCTCGGCGTGCACGTACCGCCGATCGACCTGTCCACCACCAACCCGCTGCCCTCGGTCGAGGACGGCGGGAACGCCTACGAGCAGCTCGCCACCGGCGGCCTTCGCCCAGCCGAGGGCGGCTCCGTCTACCAGCGGCTGTGGAACCCCACGGTGGCCCGCTTCGAGACCGCCCTCGCCGAGCTGGAGGGCACCGCGCAGGCCGTCGCCTTCGCCAGCGGCATGGCCGCCCTCACCGCCGCCCTGCTCGCCGCCGGCCGGGACGGCCGTCGGCACGTCGTCGCCGTCCGACCGCTGTACGGCGGCACCGACCACGTGCTGGCCACCGGGCTGCTCGGCACCACCGTCAGTTGGGCCCGCCCCGACGAGGTCGCCGCCGCCGTCCGTCCGGACACCGCGCTGGTCATCGTCGAGACGCCCGCCAACCCCACCCTCGACCTGGTGGACATCGCCGCCGTCGCCACCGCCGCCGGGGACGTCCCGCTGCTGGTCGACAACACGGTCGCCACCCCCGTGCTGCAACAGCCGGCCCGGCACGGTGCCGCCCTCGTGCTGCACAGCGCCACCAAGAGCATCGGCGGGCACGGCGACGTGCTCGCCGGCGTCGTCGCCTGCGACGCGGAGTGGGGCGCCCGGCTGCGCCAGGTCCGCGCGGTCACCGGCGCGATCCTGCACCCGCTCGGTGGCTACCTGTTGCACCGCGGGCTGCAGACCCTGCCGCTGCGCGTCCGCGCCCAGCAGGCCAACGCCGAGAAGCTCGCCGGCTGGCTCACCGACCACCCGGCCGTACATCGCGTGTACCACCCGTCGGTGCACGACCCAGCGGCGTTGGTCGGCCGGCAGATGGCCGGCCCCGGCAGCCTGCTCGCCTTCGAGGTACGCGGCGGCGCACCCGCCGCGGCCGCCGTCGCCGGCGCCTGCCGGCTGATCACCCACGCGGTGTCCCTCGGCGGCGTGGACACCCTGATCCAGCACCCCGCCTCGCTCACCCACCGGCCGGTCGAGGGCGACGCGAAGCCCGTCGGCGGTCTGCTGCGCCTCTCGGTCGGGCTGGAGGACACCGAGGACCTGCGCGCTGACCTCGCCCAGGCGCTCGACATCCTCGGCTGACCGGCCGGGCCGGTCGGCTCAGGCCAGGTCCTTGCCGGCCAGCACCCGCCGGGGCGAGCCCTCCCGGGCCACCCGCAGCATTGCCTGGCCGAGTCGGTCGGTGCTGGTCACCTGGTTCGGGAAGAGCCGGCTCACCACCGGGAACAGCGGGCTGGTCACCGCGTAGAGCACCCGGTACCAGCGCGTCCGTGACACGGCGCCGTGCGTCGGCTGGATGAAGCCCGGCCGGGCCGCGTAGCCGTTGGGCAGGAGATCGCGGACCGCGTTCTCGGTGCGGCCCTTGACCCGCGCCCACATCACCCGGCCCCGCCCGGTGGAGTCGGTGCCGACGCCGGAGACGTAGACGAAGGTGACGCTCGGGCTCACCTCCGCCAGCAGCCGCGCCGCCGCGAGCGGATAGTCATAGCTGATCTTGGTGTACGCGGCCTCGTCGAGGCCCAACGAGGAGACGCCGAGGCAGTAGAAGCAGGCGTCGACGCCGGTCAGTTCGGCGCGCACCGCGTCCAGCTCGCCGACGTCGGCGACGACGAGCTCGCGCAGCTTCGGATGCCGCTGCCCGGTCGGCTTCCGGCCGACGGTCAGCACCTCCCGCACGTCCTCGGCGAGCAGGCACTCGCGCAGCACGCCCTGACCGACCATGCCGGTCGCGCCGAAGATGACCACCCGCATCAGTTCGCACCCCTGTCGTCGATCTCGTCGCCCGGCCGGTCCGGTCGGGCCAGCCGTAGGCGGCGGGGTCCGTCGGATTGTCGACACCGTGCGATCGGCGGAAGCAACGGATGAGAGTACGCGTGCTGCCGACCGGATGCGGTGGCGGCGAGCGCGGTGGACGCGGGCTCGAGCCCGCGTCTGAGGTGGGTGCCGGGAGCGGGATTCGAACCCGCAAGCCCTTTCGGGCAGAAGTGTTTGAGACTTCCGTGTATGCCGTTCCACCATCCCGGCGAGTGCCGCTTACTGTACCCGACTACGCTTCTGCGGGAGCATGGGTGGTAGCCGTGCAGGAACGATGGTGGGGGTAGGGCTGGTGGCCGAGACGCCGACGGATGCCGAGCGCAGGCGGGTGCTGATCGCCGAGGACGAGGCGCTGATCCGGCTGGACCTCGCCGAGATGCTGGTCGAGGAGGGCTACGAGGTGGTGGGCGAGGCCGGCGACGGCGAGACCGCCGTCCGCCTCGCCGAGGAGTTGAAGCCCGACCTGGTCATCCTCGACATCAAGATGCCGATCATGGATGGGCTGGCCGCCGCCGAGCGGATCGCCGGCGCCCGCATCGCCCCGGTGATCATCCTGACCGCGTTTAGCCAGCGTGACCTGGTCGAGCGCGCGCGGGCGGCGGGCGCGATGGCGTACCTGGTGAAGCCCTTCCAGAAGAGCGACCTGGTCCCGGCGGTGGAGATCGCGCTGTCGCGCTACTCGGAGGTCGCCGCGCTGGAGGCGGAGGTCGCCGGCCTGACCGACCGCCTGGAGATCCGCAAGACGGTGGAGCGCGCCAAGGGTGCGCTGATGACCACGTACGGGATGACCGAACCGCAGGCGTTCAAGTGGATCCAGCGCACGGCGATGGACCACCGGATGACCATGAAGGAGGTCGCCGAGCGGATCCTCGCCGAGACCGCCGGCGGCGAGGTGGCGCAGCCGACCGTCTGATCGGCGTCCGCTTCCCGACTGCCCCGTCGGATCGGTTCCGGTCGTGCGGCAGGTCGGGGGCCACCGCGCGGCGGCTGCGGGGCATAACATCGAGGCGTGTCCGTCCGACGGGTCATCGCGGTGTTCGGTCTCTTCGTGCTGCTGCTCTCCGGCTGCGACGGGCCCGCCGATCCGGCCGCCGAGACGTCGACCAGCGTGGGGCCGACCGCCGCCGCGCCGGTGCTCCGGCCGGGGTGGCAGCCTCTGACGGTGCCGGCGCCGCCGGGTGGCGAGGGCCGCCTGCTGCTCCGCGACGCGGCGGCCTGCGCGGGCCGTTGGTTCCTGGTCGGTGGTGTCGTCGACGCCGCTGGCGGCACCCGCCCGGCGGCCTGGACCAGCGTGGACGGTACGACCTGGACGGTCGTGCCGGTGCGCGCTGATTCCTTCTACGGCCGGCAGAACGTGCTCTCGTCGGTGGCCTGCCGCGACGGGAGGGCGGCGGTGATCGGCGCCAAGACCGGTGGGGCGCACGGCTATCCGCGGATCAGCACCTGGCGGCAGTTGCCCGACGGCACGCTGGTCGAGGTGCAGGCGTCGTTCGAGACGTTCGGCGGGCCGACGGCGGTCAACGTGTCCCGGTTGGCGGCTGGCGCCCCGGGCTGGCTGATCGTCGGCAATCGCTCGGCGGGCGCGGCCTCCTGGGTGTCTTCGCCGGACGCGGCGGAGTTCGCACTGGTGGAGGGTGCACCGGAGCTGGCCAGCGACCCGGTCGGGGTGACCTGGGCGTTCGACGCCGTGGCGGCGCCGCCGGGCTGGCTGGCGGTGGGTGGCCTGCTGCCGGCCGGCCGGATCGACCGGGATCCGGCGGTCTGGTCATCGCCGGACGGGCGGTCGTGGCGGCGCACGGTGCTGCCGGGCGGCCCGGAGTACGAGGAGATGCAGCGGGTGACGCTCGTCGGCGGGGTGCCGGTGGCGGTCGGGCTGCGCGGGGCGACGTTCGGCACGTGGCGGCAGGAGGCGTCGGGCTGGGTGGCCGCCGGGACGTTCGGCCGGCGGGCCGGGGCCGGGGTGCCCGGGGTGGCCTCGCTGGTCGCCGCCGGGGATCGGCTGGTCGCCGCCGTGACCGACGGTGCGCGGCACTCGGTGTGGGTCTCGGCCGATCGCGGCGGGTCGTGGCGGGAGGCCGCGATGCCGCTTGATGTGTCGGCGGGGGTCGATCGGGACGTGGCGCTGGTGGCGGTGGGCGACCGGTGGTGGTTGGCGGCGGACGACGGCACGCGGGCGGGGTTGTGGTCGGCGGCTGGCGTGGGCGCCTGAGCACCGGTGGTCGCGCGGCGCTCTGCCCCGGGTGGGATGTGCCGAGCCGTTTCCGCAGGTCAGGTGGCCTTTCGCCAGGGGATCCCGGTCCGGGCGGGTGCGGGTGAGCTCCGACCGGACGCCGGCTTAAGGACCGACCGGCGGATTCACCTGTTACGGACATCGACAAGATTGCGCTCGTCTTCGTAACGGTTTCGCAGACCCCCCGTTCAGGCCTTCCGGGACGGTGTGCCGTGTCGGTACGCTCCGCCATCACGAGCCGTAACGCAGGGGAAGTCCCTGCGGGGTGGGTGGAATTGCGGGCCTGCTGCTGTCGCCGTCGTTTCGGGTCAGCCGCGTCCGCATCTGGAGGAGGTCAGGAAGCCGTGAGGCGAAGCTATGTACGGGCGCTGGGTACCGTTGCGCTCGCCGCGACCCTAGTGGTCGCGGCTGGTTGCCAGGATTCCGGTGGAGGCGATGATGGGACCGCGTCCGGTGACTGCGGTGGCAAGATCGCGATCTTCGGCGCGTTCACGGGTGACAACGCGGGTCTGGTGATCCCGTCGCTGAACGGCGCGAAGCTCGCCGTGAAGCAGTTCAACGAGGCGAACCCGAACTGCAAGGTCACCATGCAGGAGTTCGACACCCAGGGTGACCCCGCGGTGGCGACCCCGTTCGCGAACCAGATCGCTGGGGACAACTCGTTCCTCGGTGTCATCGGTGGTCACTTCTCCGGTGAGTCGGACGCCACGATGCCGATCTACCAGGCCGCGGGCCTGGCGATGATCAGCCCGTCGGCGACCCGGACGGACCTGACCCAGAAGGGCAACACGTCCTTCTACCGCGTCGTCGGCAACGACGGCACGCAGGCCGGTGCGGTGGCGAGCTACCTGAAGACGCAGAGCGCGCAGAAGGTCTTCCTCGTCGATGACGCCAGCGCGTACGGCGCGGGCATCACCGAGGAGCTGGGCAAGCAGCTCGGCCCGCTGGTGGTGAACAAGGACAAGATCCAGGAGCGGCAGGCGCAGTTCGACGCCACCATCTCCAAGATCAAGTCTGCGCAGGCGGACTTCGTCTTCTACGGCGGCTACACCCGTGAGGCCGCTCCGCTGGTGAAGCAGATGCGCGCTGCCGGTGTCCAGGCCAAGTTCGTCGGCCCGGACGGTCTCTACGACCCGGCGTTCCCGGCGGGTGCCTCCGGCGGTGCCGAGGGCGCGATCATCACCTGCCCGTGCCTCCCGGCTGACAAGGCCGGCGGCACCTTCTCCGCCGACTACCAGAAGGAGTACGGCATCGCGCCGGGCTCCTACGGTGCGGAGGGCTTCGACGGCGCCAAGGTCTACCTGGACGCCTTCAAGGACGGCAAGAAGAGCCGGGCCGACATCCTGGCGTACGTGAAGGCGTACGACAAGCAGGGCGTGTCGAAGTACATCAAGTTCGATGCCAAGGGTGACGTCGACCCGTCGAAGGTCGTCATCTGGGCCTACCAGATCAAGGGCACGGCTATCGAGCCGCTGCAGGAGCTCAAGCTCAGCTGACGCCCAGGCACTGGAGTGCGGCCGGGGTGTCTCACCCCGGCCGCGCTCGATTCAAGGAGACCCCCGGTGCATTTCGATGAACTGATCGGCCATCTCGGCCAGCACACGGTCGATGGCCTGTCCAAGGGCGCTATCTACGCCCTGATCGCCCTTGGTTACACCCTCGTCTATGGCGTCCTTCGTCTGATCAACTTCGCGCACTCCGAGGTCTTCATGGTCGGTACCTTCGCGGTGCTGATCCTTTGGACCCAGCTCGGGGTGCAAAATAACCCCCCTGTCGGCCAGGCGATCCTGTTCCTGGTGCTCGGTCTGATCGTCGCGGCGGTCGCCTCCGGCGGTACGGCTCTGGCGCTTGAGCGGATCGCGTACCGGCCGTTGCGGCGTAAGAACGCGCCGCCGCTGATCTTCCTGATCACCGCGATCGGTCTGTCGCTGGTCTTCGTCGAGCTCTTCGGCCAGGTGCTGCCCAAGCTGCTCGGTGGCGTGTTGCCGGAGGCGTTCGGCCGGCCCCGGCAGATCGTCGGTATGCCGACGATCATCCAGCAGGAGACCCTGTTCACCATCGGCAACACGGCGATCACGAACATCCAGGTGATCGTCTTCGTCGCGGCCGTGGCGATGATGGCGCTGCTGGACTGGTTCATCAACCGCACCCGGTATGGCCGGGGCGTGCGGGCGGTGGCCCAGAACCCGGAGACCGCCGCGCTGATGGGCGTCAACCAGGAGCGCGTGATCATGCTGATCTTCGTGCTCGGTGGGATCATGGCCGGCGCCGCCGCTCTGTTGTGGAGCATGCGGTTCGGCTTCACCCAGAACAGCATCGGCTTCGTGCTCGGCCTCAAGGCGTTCACCGCCGCGGTCCTGGGCGGCATCGGTAACCTGCGCGGCGCGCTGCTGGGTGGCCTCTTCCTCGGCATCGTCGAGGTCTACGGCGCCACGCTCTTCGCGTCCAACTGGGAGGACGTCATCGCCTTCGTGGTGCTGATCGTGGTGCTGATGTTCCGGCCGACCGGTCTGTTGGGCGAGTCGCTCGGGAGGGCCCGCGCATGATCGACAAGATTCGCTCCGCTGATCGCCGCCGGGTGAGCCTGCTGACCACGGTCGGCGACCGCTGGCGGGCGCTGACGAAGTGGCAGCAGGCCCTCGGGCTGGCCGCCTTCGTGGCGGTCCTCTACTACCTGCCGCTGCTCGGCATTCCGGGCCTGACCTGGTTGCGTACCGACTCGATCGAGGGCGGTAACAACTGGGCGGGTGTGCTCTTCGTCTGCGCCATCTACGTGCTGGTCGCGATCGGCCTGAACGTGGTGGTCGGCCTCGCCGGCCTGCTCGACCTGGGCTACATCGGCTTCTTCGCCATCGGGGCGTACAGCGTGGCGCTGTTCGGTTCGGTGAACTCGCCGGTGGTGAAGTGGATCCAGCAGGAGTTCGACCTGCCGGCGACCTGGGCGGTGACCTGGGCGATCTGCCTGTTCATCGCGATCGTGCTGACGATGATCTCCGGGGTGCTGCTGGGCTGGCCGACGCTGCGGCTGCGCGGTGACTACCTGGCCATCGTGACCCTGGGCTTCGGCGAGATCATCCGGATCGTGGCCCGCAACGCCACCGGGCTGACCAACGGCCCGGTGGGCATCTCGGCCATCCCCGGCCCGGAGGGTGCGCCGTCAGCGGACAACAAGGTCTTCGGTCTGATCGACGCGAAGCCCTGGTACTGGCTGGCGATCACCTTCGTGCTGATCATGGTTTTCCTGGTCCGCCGGCTGGAGCACAGCCGGGTCGGCCGGGCATGGCTGGCCGTGCGGGAGGACGAGGACGCCGCCGCGGTGATGGGTGTGTACCCGTTCAAGTTCAAGCTCTGGGCGTTCGCCATCGGTGCGGCCCTCGGCGGCCTGTCGGGCTTCCTGTTCGGCAGCCGGAACGCGTTCATCGACCCGACCCAGTTCAACGCGAACCTGTCCATCCTCTTCGTCGCCATGGTGGTCGTCGGTGGCTCCGGCAACATGATCGGCGTCTCGCTCGGCGCGGTGCTGCTGGCGTACCTGCCGGAACGGTTCCGCGACTTCGCCGACTACCGGTGGTTGGTCTTCGGTCTGGCCATGGTGCTGGTGATGATCCTGCGTCCGCAGGGCCTTGTCCCGAGCCGGCGGCGTGCCCGCGAGTTGAAGGACCGCGCGGCGGAGGCAGAGGAGGCACCAGCTCATGTCTGACCAGACCACCAGCACCGCAGCGCCGAAGATCCCGACTCAGGCGGGACCGCGGCCGATACTGCTCGAGGTCGACGACGTCACGCTCCGCTTCGGCGGTGTGGTCGCCCTTGACAAGATCAATTTCCAGATCTACGAGGGCGAGATCCTCGGCCTCATCGGGCCGAACGGCGCCGGCAAGACCACCAGCTTCAACGTGATGACCGGGGTGTACAAGCCGACGTCCGGGGCCGTCCGGTTCCGGGGCCAGAAGGTGACCGGTCGCAAGCCGCACCAGATCAGCCAGCTCGGCATCTCCCGGACGTTCCAGAACATCCGTCTCTTCCCGGAGATGACGGCGCTGGAGAACGTCATGGTCGGCACGGACTCGCGGCACAAGACGAGCGTGCCCGGGGCGCTGTTCCGGCTCTACCGGGTTCGCCCGAAGCCGGAGGAGCTGCCGCAGGTCACCGCCGCGTCCGGGATCGTCCGGACCTGGCAGCAGGTGCGCCTGTCGGCCGCGAAGATCTTCGGCCTGTCCCGGCACATCCTCGAGGAGCGGGCGGCCGAGTCCAAGGCGCTCGAGCTGCTGCGCTTTGTCGGGATCGCCGACCGGGCCAACGACGAGGCGCGCAACCTGCCGTACGGCTACCAGCGCCGATTGGAGATCGCCCGGGCGCTGGCCACCGAGCCGAAGCTGATCTGCCTGGACGAGCCGGCCGCCGGCTTCAACCCGGCGGAGAAGGAGGAGCTCCTCACCCTGATTCGCAGGATCCGTGACAAGGGCCTGACCGTCCTGCTCATCGAGCACGACATGCGGCTGGTCATGGGGGTCACCGACCGGATCGTGGTGCTGGAGTTCGGCCGCAAGATCGCCGAGGGTGCGCCCGCGGAGGTCAGCCGCGATCCGAAGGTGATCGCCGCATACCTGGGGGAGCCCGCCGATGACGCTGCTTGAGCTCGAGAACGTCGCCGTTGCCTACGGCCGGATCGAGGCGCTGCACGGCATCAGCCTGAGCGTCAACGAGGGTGAGGTGGTGGCCCTGATCGGCGCGAACGGCGCCGGTAAGACCACCACCATGCGGGCCATCTCCGGGACCCGGGCGCTCGCCAGCGGGAAGATCACGTTCAACGGTGAGGACATCAGCAAGCTCCGGGCCGACCTGCGGGTGGTCCGGGGGCTGTGTCAGTCGCCGGAGGGGCGGCAGATCTTCCCGGGTATGACGGTGATGGAGAACCTGGACATGGGGGCGTACACCCGGCGGGACTCCGCCGGCATCGCCTCCGACCTGGACCGGGTGCTGACCCTGTTTCCGCGGCTGGCCGAGCGGCGCAAGCAGGCCGGCGGCACGCTCTCCGGCGGCGAGCAGCAGATGCTCGCGGTCGGCCGGGCGCTGATGAGCCGGCCGAAGCTGCTGCTGCTCGACGAGCCGTCGATGGGTCTGGCCCCGTTGGTGATCCGGCAGATCTTCGACATCATCACGGAGATCAACCAGCAGGGCACCACGATCCTGCTGGTGGAGCAGAACGCCCAGCAGGCGCTCTCCCGGGCGCACCGCGGCTACGTGCTGGAGACCGGTCAGATCGTGAAGGAAGGGACCGGTCAGGAGTTGCTGCACGACCCGTCGGTCAAGGAGGCGTACCTCGGCGTGGCCTGAGCCATCCGACCAACCAGCGGCCGGCCATCCCTCACGGGGTGGCCGGCCGCCGGCGTTCCGGCCGGCCGTCTGTTCCGCCGTCGGACGCGCGGTGCCGCCACCCGGGGATGTCGGTGCGACGGACTAGAGTCGCTGCCGTGACAGCTACGACGCCGCGCCTACTTCTCGTCGACGGACACTCCCTGGCATACCGGGCGTTCTTCGCCCTGCCGGTGGAAAACTTCTCCACCACGACGGGCCAGCCCACCAACGCGGTCTACGGCTTCACCTCGATGCTGATCAACGTGCTGCGCGACGAGCAGCCCACCCACATCGTCGTCGCGTTCGACGTCTCCCGCCGCTCCTTCCGCACCGACCGGTACGCGGAGTACAAGGCCGGCCGCAGCGAGACCCCGACCGACTTCAAGGGCCAGGTCAGCCTGGTCAAGGAG
Organism: Micromonospora sp. NBC_00858; assembly: GCF_045207365.1. NCBI lineage: Bacteria > Bacillati > Actinomycetota > Actinomycetes > Micromonosporales > Micromonosporaceae > Micromonospora > Micromonospora sp. NBC_00858. The sequence continues at coordinate 618,546 of NZ_CP108828.1, forward strand.
GTCCTGGCCGCGCTGCAGATCCCGGTGGTGGAGATGGAGGGCTACGAGGCCGACGACGTCATCGCCACGCTCGCCTGCCAGGCCCGCGACCAGGGCATGACGGTGCTGATCAGCAGCGGTGACCGGGATGCCTTCCAGTTGGTCGGCGACCAGGTCACCGTGTTGTACCCGCGCAAGGGTGTCTCCGACCTGGCCCGGATGGACCCGGCGGCGATCGAGGCGAAGTACGGCGTCGGTCCGGAGCGTTACCGGGACCTGGCCGCGCTGGTCGGCGAGACCAGCGACAACCTGCCCGGCGTCCCGGGCGTCGGCCCGAAGACCGCGGCAAAGTGGATCGCCACGTACGGCGGGGTGGAGGGCGTGATCGCCCGCGCCGACGAGATCAAGGGCAAGGCCGGCGACAGCCTGCGCGAGCGGCTCGCCGACGTGATCCGTAACTACGAGATCAACTGCCTGGTCTCCGACCTTGAGCTGCCGCTGCGCCCGGAGGACGCCAGGTGGGCCGGTTGGGACCGGGAGGCGGTGCACCAGGTCTTCGACACCCTGGAGTTCCGCATCCTGCGCGACCGGCTCTACCAGTACCTGGAGGCGGTCGAGCCGGAGGCCGAGTCAGGCTTCGACCTCACCGGCGAGGTGCTCACCGAGCCGGGCGCGCTGACCGCGTGGCTTTCCGCGCACGCCCCGACCGGCACCCCGGTCGGGTTGGCGATCAAGCTCGACACCGGCCCCAACCGCCGGCACACCGCCTCGATCACCGGCCTGGCGCTGGCCACCGCCGGCGGAGCGGCGGCCTGGGTGGACCCGGCGCGACTCGACGCGGCCGACGAGGGCGCGCTGGCCGGCTGGTTGACCGACGCGCAGCGGCCCAAGGTGCTGCACGACAGCAAGCCGGCCGTGCTGGCCTGTTCCGCGCACGGCTGGGAGCTGTCCGGCATCGTCCGCGACACCCAGATCGCCGCGTACCTGGCCCGCCCCGACCAGCGCTCCTACGACCTGACCGACCTGGCGCTGCGCTACCTGCACCGGGAGCTGCGGGTCGACGCGCCGGAGACCGGCCAGCTCACCCTCGACGGGCTGGGTGACGAGAGCGTGGCCGAGCAAAATCTGATGCTCCAGGCCCGGGCCACCCTCGACCTGGCCGACGCCATCGACGCCGAGCTGTCCCGCGACGGCGAGCAGTCGGCCCGGCTGATGGCCGGCGTGGAGCTGCCGCTGATGCGGGTCCTGGCCGACATGGAGCGCACCGGCATCGCCGCCGACACGCATTATCTGTCCGAGCTGGAGGCGCACTTCGCCGCCGAGGTGAAGGCCGCCGCGCAGGGCGCGTACGAGGCGGTGGGCCGGGAGTTCAACCTGGGCTCGCCCAAGCAGCTACAGGAGATCCTCTTCACCGAGCTGGGCCTGCCGAAGACCAAGAAGATCAAGACGGGCTACACCACCGACGCCGACGCCCTGCAGTGGCTCTACGCGCAGACCCCGCACCCGGTGCTGGCCCACCTGCTGCGCCACCGGGACGTGGCCAAGCTCAAGTCGACCGTCGACGGACTGCTCAAGTCGGTCTCCGACGACGGCCGGATCCACACCACCTTCAACCAGACGGTCGCGGCCACTGGGCGGCTCTCCTCCACCGAGCCCAACCTGCAGAACATCCCGATCCGCACCGAGGAGGGCCGGCGCATCCGCCGGGCCTTCGTGGTGGGTGAGGGCTACGAGTGCCTGCTCACCGCCGACTACAGCCAGATCGAGATGCGCATCATGGCGCACCTTTCATCGGACGACGCGCTCATCGAAGCCTTCAACTCCGGCGCCGACTTCCACGCCGCCACCGCATCGTCGGTCTTCGGGGTGCCGCTCGACGAGGTCACCCCGGACCAGCGCCGCAAGATCAAGGCGATGAACTACGGCCTGGCGTACGGGCTGAGCGCGTTCGGCCTGTCCCAGCAGCTCGGCATCGGCACCGAAGAGGCGCGCGGGCTGATGGAAAACTACTTCGCCGGCTTTGGCGGGGTGCGCGACTACCTGCAGCAGGTGGTCGCCCGAGCCCGCCAGGACGGCTACACCTCGACCATCCTGGGTCGCCGCCGCTACCTGCCGGACCTGGTCAGCGACAACCGGCAGCGCCGGGACATCGCCGAGCGGATGGCGCTCAACGCCCCGATCCAGGGCTCCGCGGCCGACATCATCAAGGTGGCGATGCTGCACGTCGACACCGCGCTGGGCGAGGCCGGGCTGCGCTCCCGGATGCTGTTGCAGGTGCACGACGAGCTGGTCTTCGAGGTCGCGCCGGGTGAGCGGGACGCGCTGGAGGCGCTGGTCCGGCGGGAGATGGGCGGGGCGTACCCGTTGTCGGTGCCGCTGGAGGTGTCGGTCGGCAACGGCCGGGACTGGAACAGCGCCGACCACTGATCCTGTCTTGCGGTGGTGGGGTTCCGGGGCAGCCCGACCCGCTCCGGGCGGTCAGGCTTGATCCCTGCGCGGGTCGGGCTGCCCTGGAACCCCGACTGGGTCTCTGTGGTCGGTGCTGTTCGGCGTTGTGATTCAGGTGGTTGGGCTGGGCCAGCCTGGTGGGTTACTTGAGGGGGTCGTGGCCCCAGTTCATGAGGGACCAGCGCCATTTGGTGTCGCGGACGTTGCCGGAGGGGCGCTGGGCCATGTGCCGGCGTACGTAGCCGACCACCTTGCGCATGTGCTTGTAGTCGCCCTCGGACAGCTCGCCGCGCTTGCGGCGCAACAGGTTGATGATCTTGCGCCCGGATTCGTGGCCGACTGACTCGCCGCCGCCGGAGCGACCGCCCTTGTGCCAGCCGACCTGCTTCGACTCGTCGGTCTCCAGCCAGGTGGACAGCTCGCCGGGCTTCATGTTCACCGCCTCGGTGAACTCCCGGTGGGTGTCCCGTCCATCGTCACGACCCCTCATGACGCAGCACCTCGGGCCGGTGGGCCACGTCGCGGCCCGAGTCGTCGTTGCGGATCCGGTACTGCGGTTCGTCCTCCGTCGCGTTCACGGCGTGTCCGCGTACGTGCGTCCGGTCGGTCAGCTTCTCCTTGACCACGCCGTGTGCCCGGCCGCTGTGACTGGCCCAGGAGACGTGGTCGCCCTCGCGGAATTCCCTCTGCTCGGCCATGCTCCTCGGCTACCCGGCACCGCCGGGGCGAAACGGCCAGCCGAACCGGTCGACTACGGCGTGATCTCGGCGATCGGTAGTTTGATCTCGAACGGCTCGGTCAACTCGATCACGTCAGCGCCGTCGGCGACCAGCTCGTACTGCCGCTCACCGCCGGGCCCCACCCGGTCGCCGATCCGGTACGCGTAGACGTGCACCGGGTCCTGCTCGATCCGCCAGTAGAAGGGAATGCCGGCGGCGGCGTACTCGCCGGGCTTGGCGAAGCGGTCGATCCGTCGGGTGCCCGGCGAGACAATCTCCACGGCGAGGACGACATCCGCTGGCCGCAGCATGGACCGGTCGGACGGCACCTCGGCGCGGTACAGCAGGACATCCGGCTGTCGGCTGGTGTTGAAGCCGAGCCCGACGCCAACGGCCTGGGCGACCCGGAGGTCGCTGGGCGCGTGGGAGTGTAGCCACAGACGTACCAGGAACGAGATGTCCTGATGGCCCAGGGTGGGGGAGGGTGTCACCTGGATGACTCCATCGACGAGTTCGACGCGGGGGGCGTCATCCGGCAGATTGAGCAGATCCTCGACCGTGTAGTCGGCGCGCTGCTGCCGCATCGGGTCCGGACACCAGGGGCCAGGTGGTGTCGGGATGGGCTCCGCGCTCATGGGGCGAGCCTACCGCCCATCGATGGGGTGGGGTCGCACCGCGCGTGCGACGCGGTCATCCGGCGGGCTTCTCGGTGACGAAGATGGCGGTGCCCGGGAAGAGCCGTCCGCGCAGCGGGCTCCACTGCCCCCAGATCCCCTCGTGCCCCGCCGGCCACTCCGGCTCCACCAGGTCCAGCAGCCGGAACCCGGCGCCGACCAGTTCGCGGATCCGGTCGCCAAGGGTCCGGTGCTGCTCGACGTAGGTGGCCACGCCGGACTCGTCCTGTTCCACGTAGGGGGAGCGGTCGAAGTACGAGTGCACGGCGGTCAGCCCACCCTCGCCCGGATCGTCGAGGAAGATCCAGCGCATCGGATGGGTCACCGAGAACACCCACCGGCCGCCGGGGCGCAGCACCCGGTGCACCTCGGCCAGCAGGGCCGCCGAGTCGTCCACGAACGGGATTGCGCCGAACGCGGTGCAGGCGAGGTTGAACGACTGGTCGGCGAACGGCAGGGCGAGCGCGTCGGCCTGCACCAGCGGTACGCGTACCCCGGTGCGGTCGGCGGCTTCGGCGGCGTGCCGCAACATGCCGGCGGACAGGTCGAAGGCGACCGGCCGGGCGCCCTGGGTGGCCAGCCAGCGGGCAGCGGCCGCGGCGCCGCAGCCGACCTCCAGCACCCGCCGCCCGGGCAGGTCACCGAGCAGCCGGGCGTCGGCCTCGCGCAGCCCTTCGGGGCACCAGACGAAGTCGACGTCACCGAGGAACGCGCCGTGCTCGGCTTGGTAGTCGTCGGCGTCGGTGTCCCACCAGCCGCGGTTTGCCCGCCGGGCCTCGGCGTCACCCACCCGGCGCCGGGTAACCCGGCTGTCGTCATCCACCCGCTCACGCTAGGCCCCGGGGCGGCTCCTGCGGGCGGTGGGCAGGGCCGACCCGCCGGCACGGTCGCGCCGCCGCCGGGCCACCGGTTGGGTGGGGCCGGTGGGGCCGGTGTGACCCAGGAGACAGCAGGGGTGTTTTCCGGGCGATTGTTCGGCTTTCGCAGGTCATCGAACGGCGAGAAGCTGGGAGGGCTTGCACGCTGTGGTAATGCGCACGGTAGGCTAGACGATGCGCTCGCGGATCGTGTGTCTCGGCAGGGAGCAGGTGCGCGGTCGACGGAGCCACATCATGATCTCACTGTGATCGTTCGGTGTGCCCGGCGACGGATCCGCTGGCGCGAACAGGTCACTGCGACACCAGCCTGCTGTGACAACCCATCCGACCGGAGCAACCGCCCACATGACGAGCAGCATCGAGGCCCCCTCGAGCGCCACCCGGGTCACCCACGACGATCTCGGTTCCGAGGAGGCATTCCTCGCCGCGATCGACGAGACCATCAAGTACTTCAACGACGGCGACATTGTCGAAGGCACCGTCGTCAAGGTCGATCGGGACGAGGTCCTGCTCGACATCGGCTACAAGACCGAGGGTGTCATCCCCTCTCGGGAGTTGTCGATCAAGCACGACGTGGACCCCGCCGAGGTTGTGACGGTTGGTGACCACATCGAGGCCCTGGTTCTCCAGAAGGAGGACAAGGAGGGTCGTCTGATCCTCTCCAAGAAGCGGGCGCAGTACGAGCGGGCCTGGGGCACGATCGAGAAGATCAAGGACGAGGACGGCGTCGTCCGCGGCTCGGTCATCGAGGTGGTCAAGGGTGGCCTCATCCTCGACATCGGGCTTCGCGGCTTCCTGCCCGCGTCCCTGGTCGAGATGCGGCGCGTGCGCGACCTGCAGCCGTACGTCGGGCGGGAGCTCGAGGCCAAGATCATCGAGCTGGACAAGAACCGCAACAACGTGGTCCTGTCCCGCCGGGCCTGGCTGGAGCAGACGCAGTCCGAGGTGCGCACCGAGTTCCTCAACAAGCTGCAGAAGGGCCAGGTCCGCAAGGGCGTCGTGTCCTCGATCGTCAACTTCGGCGCATTCGTGGACCTCGGCGGCGTCGACGGTCTGGTGCACGTCTCCGAGCTGTCCTGGAAGCACATCGACCACCCGTCCGAGGTCGTCGAGGTGGGCCAGGAGGTCGAGGTCGAGGTCCTGGACGTCGACCTGGACCGCGAGCGGGTTTCGCTGTCGCTGAAGGCGACCCAGGAGGACCCGTGGCGGCAGTTCGCCCGCACCCACGCGATCCAGCAGATCGTGCCGGGTAAGGTCACCAAGCTGGTGCCGTTCGGTGCGTTCGTCCGGGTGGACGACGGCATCGAGGGCCTGGTCCACATCTCCGAGCTGGCCGAGCGCCACGTGGAGATCCCGGAGCAGGTCGTCCAGGTTGGCTCCGAGGTCATGGTCAAGGTCATCGACATCGACCTGGAGCGTCGCCGGATCTCGCTGTCGCTCAAGCAGGCCAACGAGGGCTTCGTCGAGGGCGAGGAGCACTTCGACCCGACCCTCTACGGCATGGCCGCGACGTACGACACCGAGGGCAACTACATTTACCCGGAGGGCTTCGACCCGGAGACGGGCGAGTGGCTCGAGGGGTACGACAAGCAGCGCGAGACCTGGGAGAACCAGTACGCCGAGGCTCGTGTGCGCTGGGAGGCCCACACCAAGCAGGTGCAGACCTCTCGGGCCGCCGACGCCGAGGCCGCTGCCAACCCGACTCCGGTCGTTCCGGCCGCCGCTGGGGGCACCACCTCCTCGACCAGCCCGGCCCCGAGCCGGCAGGCCGAGGAGCCGGCCGGCACCCTGGCCACCGACGAGGCGCTCGCCGCTCTGCGGGAGAAGCTCGCCGGCGGTAAGTGACCCGCTGAACGACGAAGGGCCCCGTCCCCGCGATCTTCGGATCGCCGGGGGCGGGGCCCTCGCCGTACCCTCGGCCGGCCGCCGGGTCAGCTACGCATTCGCTGCGGCGGCGACGGTGACCGGTTGCCTCAGGATGGTGCGTTGCTTGTCGGGTGCGACCTTGCGGAAGTCGCTGAGGTAGATCTCGTGGTGCCTGCCGACCATCCGTAACCCGTTGCCCGGCACGAACTTGTGGTGCAGGTGCGCCAGTACCTCGGCTTCCTCGTCGAAGGACCCGATGTGCAGCGTCTGTACGCACCGCCCCTCGGAGAGCGTCTCCAGTCGGGTGTCGTCGAGACGCGCCGGGCGATTCCTGGCTCCGGCCTGCTCCACGGCGGCGGTGACCATGTCCTGGTTGATCCAGTCCGGGGCCATGATCATCAGCGTCCAGTCCCACCGTGACTTGTCGCGTTCCGCGGTGAAGGAGTCCATGTCATCGGCCCACCACAGGCCCTCCAGGGGCGGGACGACGTAGTCGCGCAGTAGGTCTCGTTTGCTGGCGAACTTCAGCTTGTAGGCCACTGGGTAGAGGGCTTCGACGGCGTCGGTGAACGCCGGTGAGGTGTTCGGGTCGCCGTGGCCGTCGATCATGAGGTACTGCATGTCGGGCACGTCCACGATCCGGAACTGGCCTCGTCTGGCCTGATAGGCGTCGGTGGTCTTCTTGAAGTCAGTCTTGTCCGTCATCAGGCACCTGGGCTCGGGCGGCGAGCCACTGCCTTTCTGCCTCGAGGAGGCTCAGCGAGTACGAGAACACCTCACGCGCCGGTCGCGGGAGGGGGGCTTGCGCCTGCTGCGCCACCTGGACCGCCTCGATGCGGGCTTCGACCCGCGCCAACCGGGTGCGTAGCGCCTGTGCGTACTCCTGATCGGAGAGCAGGGGCAGGTTGGCGATACCGACGAGAAACGGGTGCGGGGCCGGCCGTGGTTCCTCGATGAGAGCCAGCGCGGTGCGCGCCGCAGCCTCTCGGCCCTGGGCGGTGGCGTGGTACACGCGGCGGGACTTTGGGGCGGCGGGAGCCTCGGGAACGTGGACCAGGCCGCGCTTCTCCAGCTTGGCGAGCAGGTAGTAGATCGAGGAGAACCCGACGTCGGACCACTGCCGGATGCCGCGTTGCTCGATCACCTGCTCCAGGTCGTAGCCGTGCCGGGCGCGTTCGATGATCAAGCCCAGCACGGTCAGCTCGGCTGGAGTCAGCTCCATGGCAGTATTCAATTACTAGAATAGAGACACTTGGGATGTCCCTTCAGGAGGTTGCCCGGCCCCGAGCCGGCAGGCCGAGGAGCCGGTCGCCGCGCTGCCGGCGCCAACGAGCACGATCTCGCCGGGCCGCGGGCGAGTTTGGCGACAGGGCTCGTGATCCGGTTGACTGGTCCGGTGCTGAGGGTGGGATTGACCGGCGGTATCGGGTCGGGCAAGAGCGCGGTGGCCGCGCGGCTGGTCGAGCGGGGTGCGGTGCTCATCGACTCCGACCGGGTGGCCCGGGAGGTCGTCGCACCGGGCACCGAGGGCCTGGCCGAGATCGTCGCCACGTTCTCCACCGAGGTGCTGGACGCCGACGGCGCACTGGACCGCGCCGCACTGGGTGCGGTGGTGTTCGCCGACGAGACCGCCCGTCGGCAGTTGGAGGCGATCACCCATCCCCGGGTCCGTGCCCGCACCGCCGAGCTGGCCGCCGCGGCGGCACCCGACGCGATCGTCGTGAACGACGTACCGCTGCTGGTCGAGGTGGGTCTCGCGCCGACGTACCACCTGGTGGTCGTGGTGCAGACGGACGTGGCGGCCCGACTCGAACGCCTGGCGCGCGATCGTGGGATGGACCGTGCGGAGGCCGAGCGGCGGATCGCCGCGCAGGCCGACGACGCCCGTCGCCGCGCCGTGGCGGACGTGGTGCTGACCAACGACGGAAGCCTGGCGGAGCTGCACGCCGCCGTCGACACACTCTGGCACCAGCGGCTGCTGCCCTACGAGCACAACCTGCGGGAGCGGCGGGTGGTTCCGCCGGGCCGGGTCGACCCGACCGGGACTGACCCGAACTGGCCCGAGCAGTACGCCCGGCTGGCCGCCCGGATCCGACACGCGCTCGCCCCGGCCGACCTGCGGATCGACCACATCGGCTCGACCGCGGTGCCCGGCCTCGCCGCCGAGGACGTCATCGACGTGCAGGTGGCCGTGCCCAGCCTCGCCGACGCCGACAGGGTGCTGGCCGACCGGCTGGCGAACGCCGGGTTCCCGCCGGTGCCGGGGCAGTGGTGGGACGATCCCCGTCCGGCCGGCAGCGGCCGGTGGGAGAAGCGGTTGCACGGCAGCGCCGACCCTGCCCGCCCGGTGCGCGTGCACGTGCGGGCCGCCGGCTCGCCGGGCTGGCGGTACGCGCTGCTGATGCGCGACCACCTGCGCGCCGACCCGGACCAGCGTGCGGCTTACCTGCTGCTCAAGCGCGAGTTGGTCGACGCGGCGCCGGACGGCACCGGATCCGGTACGGCCCGCGACCCGTGGTTCGACGAGGAGTACCTGCGGGCCGAGCAGTGGGCCGCGCAGACCGGATGGCGGCCCTGAGCGGCACGGCTGACACCGGGGCGTTTCACCGGGCGCGTGCCGCCCGCGTCGCGGGGGATCAGGGTGCGCCGGGACGCCGGGTGGGGGCTGCCGGGCGGGGCACCGGGGTCAGTCGGGGCACCGAGGCGGGGTTGAGGTCCAGCTGCGCCCACGCGCCGGGGGCGGTGTGCAGCTCCAGCCGCCGCAGCGACCCGACCCGGTCGATCCAGTAGCGCAGCCGCGCGTCGGCCGTGCGCAGCTCGACGACGTCCACGGTCCGCCCGCCGGCGACGTCCTCGCGTACCCGCACGGCCGCACCACGCTGCCCGGATGACCCGGCGGCGGCCACCGCGGCCCCGACCAGCAGGCTCAGGTCGTCCGTGCCGGACCGGGTGAACCGCCACGCCCCGGCAGGGGGCGGCAGCGGCGGCCGACCGGGCGTTTCCGCGGTGCCGCCGCCACCGGCCGCGGCCGGCACGTCCACCCGGGCCAGGCCGGCGGTGTCCCGCCGCAGCAGGGTCCGGCGATCCGGTACGCCCAGGTCGGCGGCGGCCAGGTAGGCGGTGCGGGCGGTCCAGTTCAACCAGCCGGCGCCTCGCAGGTTGGTGTCCGTGCCCGTCGGCGCCGTCAAGGTCAGCGCGGCACCGCCCTGGGCGCGCAGCCGGGCCGGCAGCCGGTCCAGTCGATCCTGTTCGGCGCCGGTGAGCGCGCGGGGTTGCCCGGGCCGGCCACCGAGTGCGTCCACCGGGCGCAGCGTCGGCCGGTCCGCCCGGTTGAGGGTCACCGTGATCGAGCCGACGTCGCGCAGCCGGAGGACCAGCTTGTGCAGCCGGGCGTCCTGGTCGAGCCAGTAGCGGGGCTGCCCGTCGACGTCGCCCCCTGCCCTGGTCGTCAGTGCTGTACTTCCCGGCGCTGTGCCGCTGGCGGTGGGTGAGGTCCCGCCGGGTAGCGGCGCCTCAAGGACGTCCACCGGCCCGGCCGCGACGGTGTCCCGGGCCACCCAGCGGGCACCGCTGTCCCGCAGCGCCTGGGCGGGGTCCGGGCGGTCGGCGGCGAGGCCGAGAAGCAGGTCGAGCACGGGTGCCAGGCCCGCGCCGGGTGCCAGGTGGTGCAGCCGCCAGCGGTCCGCCGGGGGCACCAGTGGTGGCGCGGCGGGGGTGGGCACCGCGGCCGGGTCCGGTCGGATCACCAGCAACGGGCCGGCTCTCTGCAACAGGCCCCGCTCGGCGCCCGCGCCCGGACCACCCACGTCGAGGTAGAGCAGCGTCCGCGACCAGTCCACCCAGCCGACCAGTTCGGTATGGGCGGCACCGGCGCCGATCGTGACATGGACCCCGGCGCGCAGGTCCCGCAGGTTGGTGACCCGCATCGCGGCCAACCGCTCGCCCTCGGCGACGGTCAGCGGCCGGGCCGGCTCGGGCGGGTCGGGAGCCCAGCTCAACAGCCCGATCACCAGCGCCGTCGCGGACGTCACCGCGGTCAGGCCGAGCATCAGCAGGATTGTCCGTCGACGGCGGCTGGCCGGGGACGGACCGGCGGTGTCGGTGGGCCGGGACGTGTCCCCGGGATCGATGTCGCGTGCCGGCTTCGGAGAGGTGTCCACGGATGTGAAACGGGCGGGGCGGCGCCGGGGTGACGAGCAGGGCGCTCGCGGCGGCCGGTCTGCGCCTCGAGCGCGACCACACGGGTGCGCACGCCGGACGCGCCGGGTGCTGCGACCCGCTGTGCCGGGGGCGGCCGGCCGAGATGACGGCCTGGCCACCGGCCCGGTCGGCCGCCGCGAGCGGCCTCCAGCGAGAGCCTAGTGCCGGTGACATGCGCCACACAATGGGAATATTGAAGCTGATCACGTACCCGGCGTGACGGCCGTTCCTGTCGGACCTCCGGCGTACCGTTGAGGTCATGGCGCTCGACATTCCTCGGCTGGACGGCCGCTTCCAGGTCGTCAGTGAGTTTCAGCCGGCCGGCGACCAGCCGGCCGCCATCGACGATCTGGAGCGTCGGGTTCGGCGCGGCGACCGCAACACGGTGCTGCTCGGCGCGACCGGCACCGGCAAGAGCGCCACCACCGCGTGGCTGATCGAGCGGCTGCAGCGCCCGACCCTGGTGCTCGCCCCGAACAAGACGCTCTGCGCGCAGCTGGCCAAGGAGTTCAGCGAGCTGCTGCCGGACAACGCCGTCGAATACTTCGTCTCGTACTACGACTACTACCAGCCCGAGGCGTACATCCCGCAGACCGACACCTACATCGAGAAGGACTCCTCGATCAACGAGGAGGTCGAGCGGCTGCGGCACTCGGCGACGATGTCGCTGCTCACCCGCCGCGATGTGGTCGTGGTGGCCACCGTGTCGGCGATCTACGGCCTGGGCACCCCGGAGGAGTACCTCGACCGGGCGATCCGGGTCGGCGTCGGCCAGGAGGTCGACCGCGACCAGTTGCTGCGGCGGCTGGTCGACATCCGCTACACCCGCAACGACATGGCCTTCCAGCGGGGGACGTTCCGGGTCCGCGGCGACACGCTGGAGATCATCCCGGCGTACGAGGAGTTGGCGGTCCGCATCGAGCTGTTCGGCGACGAGGTGGAGAAGCTCTACTACCTCAACCCGCTGACCGGTGACGTGGTCCGCGAGGTCGACCAGCTGGTCATCTTCCCGGCCACGCACTACGCGGCCGGCCCGGAGCGGATGGAGCGGGCGATCCGCGACATCGAGGTGGAGCTGGCCGAACGGCTCGCTGAGCTGGAGCGACAGGGCAAGCTGCTGGAGGCGCAGCGGCTGCGGATGCGCACCACCTACGACATCGAGATGATGCGGCAGGTGGGCTTCTGCTCGGGCATCGAGAACTACTCGATGCACATGGATGGGCGGCTGCCCGGCAGCCCGCCGCACTGCCTGCTCGACTACTTCCCGGACGACTTCCTCACCGTCGTCGACGAGTCGCACGTGACGATCCCGCAGATCGGCGGCATGTACGAGGGCGACGCGTCCCGCAAGCGGATGCTCATCGACCACGGCTTCCGGCTGCCCAGCGCGGCCGACAACCGGCCGCTGCGCTTCGACGAGTTCCTGGAGCGGGTCGGCCAGATGGTCTACCTCTCCGCGACCCCCGGCCCGTGGGAGCTGGAGCAGGCCCAGGGTGAGTTCGTCGAGCAGGTCATCCGGCCCACCGGGCTGGTCGACCCGGAGGTCGTGATCAAGCCGACCAAGGGCCAGATCGACGACCTGATGCACGAGATCAAGCTGCGTACCGATCGGGACGAACGGGTGCTGGTCACCACGCTGACCAAGAAGATGGCCGAGGACCTGTCGGACTACCTGCTGGAGAACGGCATCCGGGTGCGTTACCTGCACTCGGAGGTCGACACGCTGCGCCGGGTGGAGCTGCTGCGCGAGCTGCGCAAGGGCGACTACGACGTGCTGGTCGGCATCAACCTGCTCCGCGAAGGTCTGGACCTGCCCGAGGTGTCGTTGGTGGCGATCCTCGACGCTGACAAGGAGGGCTTCCTGCGCAGCGGCCGGTCGCTGATCCAGACCATCGGGCGGGCCGCCCGTAACGTCTCCGGTCAGGTGCACATGTACGCCGACAAGATCACTCCGTCGATGGCGAACGCGATCGACGAGACCGATCGGCGGCGGGCCAAGCAGATCGCGCACAACGAGGCGCACGGGGTCAGCCCGGAGCCGCTGCGCAAGAAGATCCACGACATCCTGGACGACATCTACCGCGAGGCGGAGGACACCGAAAACTCCCGGGTCGGCGGTGCGGTGCGCCAGCTCTCCCGGGGCAAGGCGCCGGTCAAGGAGACCCGCAGCCGGAGTCGGGCGGCCGCCACCACCACCTCGCGGGAGGGGATGGCCCGCGCCGACCTGGCCCAGCTCATCCAGGAGCTGAACGACCAGATGCTGGCCGCCGCCCGCGAGCTGCAGTTCGAGCTGGCGGCCCGGATCCGCGACGAGGTCTCCGACCTGAAGAAGGAGCTGCGCGGAATGGACGCGACCGGCGTGAAGTGACGGCCGCCCCGGCGGCCACAGCGGGTGCGGAACGGCAGGTACGGGCCGGTCCGATCGGTCGCCGGGAGAGGTCAGTCCGGTAGCGGTGTGCGAGCGTGGTATTGCACTGGGTGACCGTCCTGCGTACTCTCCCTCGGTGGGGAGGCGGGGATGCCGTTGCCAACGAGTCCTGTCATTCGACGTGTGCGGCTCGGTGCCGAGCTGCGCCAGCTACGCCGGCGCGAGGCGTTGACCTTGGAGCAGGTCTGCGACCGGCTGGGCTGGGCCTCGACGTCGAAACTGTCCCGCATCGAGCTGGGCCAGAGCCGACCGGACCTCGCCGACGTGCTAGATCTGCTGGACATCTACCAGGTGCCGGCGCCGGCCCGGGACGCGCTGATCGTGATCGCCCGGGACGCGGCCACCAGTCGCGGCTGGTGGAAGACGCTGGGCGAGATGAGCGAGCGGCAGCGTACGTACGCCGAGCTGGAGGCGGGCGCTGCCCACATCGTCGAGTACCAGCCGGCGGTCGTGCCGGGGCTGCTCCAGACGCCGGAGTACGCCCGGTTCCGGGTCTCCGCCGGCGCTCTGTTCACGCCGGAGATCGACGTGGACGCCGAGGTGCGTGCCCGGGGTCTGCGGCAGGAGGTGCTGCGTCGCGCCGACCCAGCGCGCTACACGGTGGTGCTCGCCGAGGCGGCCTGCGACCCGGGCGATTTGCCGGTCCCGGTCTGGCGTGAGCAACTGCGGCACCTGGTCGCCGTGACCGGGCTGGCCCACGTGACGATCCGGCTGTTGCCTCGCGGCACGGCGGCCGACGGCGGGCTGCACCCGCTCACCCCGTACTCCTGGTATGCCTTCCCCGACCCGGCGGACCCGCGGACGGTGATGCTGGAGGCGTTGACCACCGACGTCCGGTTGGCCACCGTGCTGGACGTCGACCGGTACGAGCGGATGACCGAGGCGCTGCTGGCCGCCGCGTTGTCACCGGCGGAGACGGTCACCGCGCTGGCCCGACGCGTCGGGGAATGAGGGTAGCGGCGCCGCGCGGCCACCGGGCCCGGCGCCCCCGAGCCCGTCGGGACCGGCGGCCGGCGCGTGCGGTGGGCACGATAACCGCGGGGTACGACAGCTCCGCTCAGGCCGGTACGTCGATGAAGTGCTCGACGAGGGGAGGCCCGGCGAAGTGCGGCCCGATCAGCTCACGCCACCGGGTGAACCGCTCGGTGGCCCGGAAGTTGTCGTTGTGCGCGTCGACCGAGTCCCACTCGACCAGCAGCACGAACCGGGTCGGGGACTCGATCCCCCGGGTCATCCGCACCGACCGGCAGCCGGGTGCGCCGGCGAGCACCGGGTGACCCTGGGCGTACGCGGCGGCGAACTCGTCCTCGTGTCCGGGCAGTACGTCGATCAACGCGACCTCAAGCACCATGTCGGAAGCCTCCCACGGCGGGCCGGCCCGACGGCGTGGTGGGGTCTGTTCCGGTGTCGACAGTGGCCCTAGGGTGGGTGCCCGGGAGGGCGCTGTGATGATCGACTGGCTCACCGGCACCGCGTTCCGGGTGGCCGGCACCGGGACCACGTGGGCGGAACTGCTCGGGTTCGCCACCGGCGTGCTGAACGTCTGGCTGGTGGCCCGGCAGCGGATCGCGAACTGGCCGGTCGGCATCGCCAACGTGCTGCTGCTCATGCTGCTGTTCTGGACCGCCGGCCTGTACGCCGACGCCGGGCTCCAGGTCGTCTACGTCGCGCTCGGCTGCTACGGCTGGTGGCACTGGCTGTTCGGTGGCGAGCGGCGGACCCGGCTCACGGTGAGCCGGACCGGGCGGCGGGAGTGGCTGGCGCTGGCCGTCGCAGGGGTACTGCTCACCGGCGCGCTCTGGGTCCTGCTGGACCGGGCCACCGACTCGACGGTGCCGATGCCGGACGCGCTGACCACCGCGCTGTCCCTGCTGGCCACATACGGGCAGACCCGCAAGCGGGTGGAGAGCTGGTGGCTCTGGATCGCCGCCGACCTGATCTACATCCCGCTCTACGCGTACAAGGGGCTGCACCTGACCGCCGTCCTGTACCTGGTGTTCCTCGCCCTCTGCGTGCTCGGGCTGCGGGCCTGGCGTGCGGACCTGCGCCGGGCCGACCGGCCGACCCCGGTCCCGCCCGGCCCGGCCCGGGTCACCGCGTGACCGAGCGGGCACCGGACCGCCGGCCGACACCCCGCCCGCCGACACCCCGCTCGCCGGAGCAGGCGGACGATGCGGAGTTCCGGCACGGGATGGTGGTGGGGAAGTTCTATCCGCCGCACGCCGGGCACCACGCGCTGATCGCGGCCGCGGCTGCCCGGTGCGCCACGGTCACCGTGGTGGTGGCGCCCTCGCGCCGCGAGTCCATCCCGCTCGAGGTGCGGCTGGACTGGCTGCGGGAGGTGCACGCGGACACCCCGTGGGTCCGGTTCGTCGGCCGGTACGACGACCACCCGGTGGACTACGCCGACCCGGTGGTCTGGGACGCGCACTGCGCGGTGTTCCGCGAGGCGGTCGGACCGGGGGCGGTGGACGCCGTCTTCTCCTCTGAGGCGTACGGCGCCGAGCTGGCCCGCCGCTTCGACGCCGTACCCGTGTCGGTGGATCCGGAGCGGCGGACCGTGCCGGTCTCCGGGACCGCCGTGCGGGCGGACCCGGTGGGTCACTGGCGGTGGCTGAGCCCGCCGGTGCGCGCCTGGTTCGTCCGGCGGGTGGTGGTGGTCGGTGCCGAGTCGACCGGCACCACCACGATGGCGATGGCGCTCGCCGCGCGCTACCGCACCGGCTGGGTGCCGGAGTACGGCCGGGAGCTGACCGCCCGCAAGCTGGCCCGGCTGCGGGAAGACTCGCCCGGGGCGAGCGTCTTCGACGTGAGCTGGGATCGGGATGACTTCCGCACGGTGGTCCGCGAGCAGCAGGCGGCCGAGGACGCGGCGGCCCGCTCGTCCGGGCCGCTGCTCTTCTGCGACACCGACGCGCGGGCCACCGCTGTCTGGGAGGAGCGCTACCTCGGTAGTACGTCTCCGGCGGTCCGGGCGGCGGCCCGTCGACCTGCGCTGTACCTGCTGACCGACCACCGGGGCGTGCCCTTCGCCGACGACGGGCTGCGCGACGGGGAGCACCTGCGGGGCTGGATGACCGAGCGGTTCCGCACCGAACTGGCCGGGTGCGGCGTGCCGGTGGTGGAGCTGGTGGGACCGCACGCCGAGCGGCTGACCCGGGCGGTGGCTGCCTGCGACGCGTTGCTCGCCGCCGGCTGGTCGCTCGCCGACCCGCTCGCCGCACCCGACACGCACTAGCCTCCTAGGACGCGTTAGACCGTGTGTCGCGGGGTATTCCTGGCCGGCGGGTGGCCGGTAACACCGGCTACCCGGGGTGCGATCACACGGCGTGGTGGGCAAGAATGGTCATCGAGGAGGGGAGTATTCCCTCGCGACGGAGTCGTCAGCACGGTCGACCGCCGGTTTTCGGCGTACGACCCGGCGCCGTCGGTCGCCGTCCCGCTCGCGGGCGGTGGCGGAAGAGACCTCCGACAGTCACCAGAGTGAGCGTGAGCGGCACGCCGGGACCCGCAGGGGCGTACGGTGTGCCCGACGCCGCGTGTCTGCCGGAGGAATGAACGTTGGACGTGTCCGGATTGGTGTGGGCGGGGACCCTCGTCGCACTGACTGCGGTCCTGCTCGTCGACCTGTTGATCATCGGTCGACGCCCGCACGAGCCGAGCGTGCGTGAGTCGAGTCTCTGGGTCAGCTTCTACGTCGGCCTGGCCCTGCTCTTCGGCGCCGGTGTCTGGTTGACCTCCGGGGCCAGCGCGGCCGGGCAGTTCTACACCGGCTGGCTCACCGAGTACAGCCTCTCGGTGGACAACCTCTTCGTCTTCGTGATCATCATGGCCCGCTTCGGTGTGCCCCGGCAGTACCAGCAGAAGGTGTTGCTGGTCGGCATCGTGCTGGCGTTGGTGATGCGCGGCGGGTTCATCGCCGCCGGCGCCGCCTTGATCTCGCAGTTCTCCTGGGTCTTCTACATCTTCGGCGCCTTCCTGATCTACACCGCGGTCAACCTGGCCCGGCAGGGTGAGCCGGACGAGGACGAGTTCTCCGAGAACCTGTTGATCCGGTGGAGCCGCAAGGCACTGCCGATCTCCAAGGACTACGACGGCGCGAAGCTGACCACGCACTTCAACGGCCGGCGGCTGTTCACCCCGATGCTGATCGTGATGATCGCGATCGGCACCACCGACCTGATCTTCGCGCTGGACTCGATCCCGGCGATCTTCGGCATCACCCAGGAGCCGTACCTGGTCTTCACCGCGAACGTCTTCGCGCTGATGGGCCTGCGCCAGCTCTACTTCCTGCTCGGTGGCCTGCTCGACCGGCTGATCTACCTGAGCTACGGGCTGGCCGTGGTGCTCGGCTTCATCGGGGTGAAGCTGGTGCTGGAGGCGCTGGCCGACAACAACCTGCCGTTCATCAACGGCGGGGAGCACGTGGGCTGGGCGCCGCACATCCCGATCTGGCTGTCCCTGCTGATCATCCTCGGCACGCTCGGCGTCGCCACGATCGCCAGTCTGGTGAAGTCCTCCCGGGACCGGCGGCGCGAGCTGGCCGAGGCCCGGCGCTGACCACCGCCGGCCGGGCGCGGGGACGCGCCCGGCCGGTCAGACCCGGTGCACGCCGACCAGGGTCGCGGTCCGATCGGCCGGCATTGGCTCCTCCACGACCCGCCGCCGCCGGTAGCAGGCGTGCAGCATCCGCCGGTTCTCGTGGTCGCCGGGGACGGCGGTGACGATTCCGATGTGGTGGATCTTCCGGCCGGGGCGGGCGAAGAAGTAGAGGTCTCCGGGGCGTTCCGCGCCCAGCGGCAGCGGGGTGGTCGCCGCCGCCTGGTCGGCCGCGTCGCGGGGCAGCAGCACCCCGAACCGGCGCCAGGCCAGGTGCACCAGCCCGGAGCAGTCGATGCCGTACGAGGAGAGCCCGCCCCAGACGTAGGCCACGTGCAGCAGCCGCTGCGCCACCGCCAGCGCATCGGCGGCGCTGGGCGGCTCGGCCGGTGCCGGGACCAACTGGCCGTCGGGCAGCCAGAGCGGTGCGGCCTGACCGGGGACGTGCACCGGCTGCCAACCGTTGAGCGCCGGACCGGCCGGGACGAGACGGGTGCCGACGACCACGCCGGGCAGCACGACCGGCCCGTCCGGCGCGGCGCGCAGCCCGATGACCGTGGCGTCCACCACCAGCGGGCGGCCGGTGACGGCCGGGTCGACGGGGGCCAGTTGGTCGGCCGGTAGCCAGCCCGGGTAGCCGCGCGGATCCAGCGTGGCGGCGGGCTGCTCGACGGCCACCACCCGCGCCCAACCGTCCGGGCGCAGCTCGCTGATGAGCACCCGCTCACCCAGCAGCAGTTGGCTCAGCACGCAGTCGCCGACCTGCTGGTCGGTGTCCAGGCCGGAGACCCAGGCCGGGATGTCGGCGCGCGCGGTGAGCGCCGGCCCGTCGACGGCGCGGACCGCCTCGGGGCAGGTCCAGAGCGTCGCCACCGCGACCCGGACGACGGCCTCGCGGCCCGGTTGCAGCTCCACGTCAACCCCCAGCTCGTGTCGGCCGTCCTCCGGAAACCATATGAAAGAAACTAACGATCATCAACTGCGGGTCTGTATCTTTGCTTCAGCCAAGCCGGAAATGCCCAGGCCGGGGGCGTCCGGAAGCACCACGGTGGCTGCCTCGTAGTGCAGCCCGCCGTGCACCGGCGACCAGGCCAGCCACCAGGCGGCGTCCAGGTCGGAGACTGCGGTGGTGCCGTACGCGGCGACCAGGCTCGCGGCCGCGCCGATGCCGATCTGGGTCTCCATCATCGACCCCACCACCGTGCCGAGCCCGTGCGCGGAGGCCAGATCCAGCAGGGTGCGCGCCGGGTGCAGCCCGCCGCACTTGGCCAGCTTGACGTTGACCAGGTCGGCGGCCCGGCGGCGGATCACCTCCACCAGGTCACGAACCCCGAAGACCGCCTCGTCGGCCAGGATCGGCACGGACACCCGGTCGCTGACCCAGGCCATCCCGTCCAGGTCCCAGCGGGCCACCGGCTGCTCGACCAGCTCCACATCGAGCCCCGCGTCCTCGATGCCGCGGATCACCCGGACCGCCTCCCGGGGCGTCCAGCCCTGGTTGGCGTCGAGGCGGATCTGGACCCCGGCGCCGACCGCCGAGCGGACCGCCCGCACCCGGTCCAGGTCGCCGGCCGCGTCGGTGCCGACCTTCAGCTTGAGCACGCCGAAGCCGTCGGCCTGTCGCTGCCGCGCGGCCGCCGCCAGGTCCACCGCGTCGCCCGCGGCCAGCGTGACGTCCGTGGGCACCCGCAGCCTGGTGCCGCCGAGCAGCCGCACCAGGGGTACGCCCAGCCGCCGGGCGGCCAGGTCGTGCAGGGCCACGTCCACCGCGGCCTTCGCCGCCTCGTTGCCGACCACCGCGCGCTGTACCTCGGCGCAGCGGGTCACCAGGTCGTCCGGGTCGCGTCCGGTGAGCAGCGGCCCGAGCAGCTCCCGCACGCACGCCTCAGCTCCGGCGACCGACGCGCCGGTGACCTGCCAGACCTGCGGCGCCTCGCCGAAGCCGGACCGGCCGTCGGCGTCGACCAGCTCGACGACCAGCGTGTCCACTGTGGTGGTACGGCGCAGCGCGGTGACGAAAGGGGTGTGGAGGGGTGCGGAAACCCGGTGGGTGCGTACCGCCGAGATCGTCATGTGGGGCACCCTATACGCAGGCACGCGGCGGGAGGGGAGACCGGATGACCGGGCGGGACTGGGAGATGGTGGGTGCGCCGAACGCGCGTGACCTGGGCGGCCTGGTCGGTGCCGACGGCCGACGAGTGCGCGCCGGACGGCTGATCCGTACCCCGGCGTTGGGCCGGCTCACCGACGAGGACCTGCCGGTGCTCGCGAAGCTCGGGCCGGCCTGCGTGCTCGACCTGCGCGACGGCTCGGAGATCGCGGTGGCTCCGGCGGACCGGATCGTCGGGGAGCCCCGGATGGTGCATCTGCCGGTGCACGACCCGGAGCATCCGGTCTTCACGTACGTCTCGGCGGTGCTGCTCGGCCACGACCTGGACTCGTACGCGGAGTTGGCCCGGCAGGGCACAGCGGGGGCGATGGCGGAGATCTACCGGTGGTTCGTCACCGGAGCGTCGGCGCGGGTCGGCTTCGCCGAGGCGGTACGGCTGGCGACCCGGCCGGAGAACCTGCCGCTGGTCTACCACTGCTCCGCCGGCAAGGACCGCACCGGTTGGCTCACCGTCATCCTGCTGACCGCGCTCGGAGTGGACGAGGCCACGATCCGCGCCGAGTACCTGCGCAACAACCAGCTGACCGACAGCCTCCGCGCGGTGATCATCGAGGCGATGCGGCGGCGGCAGCCCGAGCTGGACGTCGACGCGGTGCTGCCGGTGCTGGAGGTCCGCCCGGAGTACCTCGACGCCGGCTACCAGGAGGTCCGCCGGGTGCACGGCTCGTTCGACGGCTACCTGCGCGACGGGCTCGGGCTGACCGACGAGATCCTCACCGGGCTACGGGCGCAGTTGTTGGAGTGACCGGTGCGTCGGCCGGCGTTCTGGCGCGGCCGGCCCGGCCGATGACGATCAGCGCCTGGCCGGCCGCGTAACTCGCCATGACCAGCACCGGCGCGCCGGGTGGCTGTGCCACTCCAGCCACCCCGGTGGCGATCAACAGGTCGGACCCGAGGAACAGTGCGGCGCCGAGACCGACCCGCCAGCCCTGGGTGACGGCGGTGCTGGCCATCGCGGCCAGCGCGAGCGCGTACCCGGCCACCGGAACGGCCAGCCCGGCGTCCGTCAGCCCGGCCCACATCCAGGTCAGCGCGACGACGGTCAGCACCGCGTACACCAGCGGGACCACGACCAGCGGCGCACGGCGCAGCGCGGTCGCGGCGCCGTGCCGGGTGAACGCCGCGAGGTAGCAGAGATGGGCGGCGAGGAAGCAGACCATGCCGGCCATGAACCAGCCGGTGCCGTCGCCCAGCAGCGCCACGTCGCCGCCGGTGGAGAAGGCCAGCGCGGCGAGCACCAACCGGTCCGGACGGGCACCGCGCTCGGCGGTGGCCCGCCAGAGGTACGCGGCCAGCAGCGGCATCAGCAGCGGCTTGGTGAGCAACTCGGCCACCCCGCCACCGGTGGCGTTGGCCAGCAGGTTCGCCACCGTCACGGCGAGGAACGCGGCCAGGAGAGTACGACTGCGCGGCATCAGCGGCTCCGGGGTGGGGGTGCGAGCAGCCTAGCCGGGATCGGCGGGTGCGGGTCAGAGCTGGTGGCGGGCCGCCCAGACCTGCGCCGAGACGTTGGCGATCAGCCGGCAGGCGTCGTCCTCGACCTCGTCTCCGCTCGGGCCGCCGTCGGCCAGGTCGGTGGTGGTGCAGACGACGATCAGGTACGGCGGGGCGTCGTCGGGCAGCACCACCCCGGCGCCATGCCGGACGCCGCGCACCCAACCGCCCTTGTGCGCGATCCGGGTGCCCTCGGGCAGGCCGGCGGCCAGGTCCTCGCGGTGCTCCTGGGCGAGCAGGACGTCCAGCATGGCCGCGCAGCCGGCCGGCGATGCGAGCCGGCCGGGGGTGGTGGCCCCGGTGGCCAGTGCGCCGAGCAGGGCGGCCAGGTCGGCGGCGGTGACCAGGTTGGTGATGCCGGCCTCGCGGGCGGCGAAGTCCTCGATGCCCCGGCCGGTGACGCTGTACCGGGCACCGGCCAGCGCCCACACCTCGGCCACCGCCGGCAGCCCGACCTGCCCGATGACCAGGTTCGTGGCCAGGTTGCTGGACCGCACGATCATCCGGTCGGCCAGCCAGCGCAGCGGCGCGGTGCCACCCACCCGGTCCCAGACCGCGTCGTCGTTGTCGTAGTGCTGCGCGCAGGAGAATCGGGGCGCGCCGGGCTGGGCCGAGTCGAACTCGTTGACCACCGGGACCGGGGCGTCCAACTCCAGCGTGCCGGCTTCGGCGGCGCGGTGCAGCGCGGCGAGCACCCCCGCCTTCATGGTGCTGGCGGCGTAGTGGGCGGCGTCGGCGTGGCGGGTCCAGGTCGGGGGCGCGTCGAGCCGGCCTACGTACGCCGAGACGGTGCCGGGCACCTTGTCCAGGTGGGCGTCGAGATCATCCCAGGTCATGCCGGTGACCGTAGCCGATCAACGGCGGGCCGACCGAGTGGGGCCGGCGTACCCCCGCTGAGAAGCGGCCGGGCGCGCCGGCCGCAAGCGGCCGACGCGCCCGGTGCCGGGTGCTGGTGGGTCAGCCGGCGTGCTTACGGCGGGCCGCCGCCCGACCACGCAACTGCTGGTCGAGCATCACCTTGCGGATCCGGACGGCGGTCGGGGTGACCTCGACGCACTCGTCCTCGCGGCAGAACTCGAGCGCCTGCTCCAGCGACAGCTTGCGCGGCGGGATCAGCTTCTCGGTCTCGTCCGAGGTCGACGCCCGCATGTTGGTGAGCTTCTTCTCCTTGGTGATGTTGACGTCCATGTCGTCGGAGCGGGAATTCTCCCCGACGATCATGCCCTCGTACACCTCGGTGGTCGGGTCGACGAAGAGCTGCCCGCGCTCCTGCAGGTTGATCATCGCGAAGGCGGTGACCGCGCCGGAGCGGTCGGCGACCAGCGAACCGTTGTTGCGGGTACGCAGCTCACCGAACCACGGCTCGTAGGACTCGAAGACGTGGTGCAGGATGCCGGTGCCCCGGGTGTCGGTGAGGAACTCGGTGCGGAAGCCGATCAGGCCGCGCGCCGGGACCAGCCACTCCATCCGGATCCAGCCGGTGCCGTGGTTGACCAACTGCTCCATCCGGCCCTTGCGGGTGGCCAGCAGCTGGGTGATCGCACCCAGGTACTCCTCCGGCGCGTCGATGGTCAGCCGCTCGACCGGCTCGCAGGTCTTGCCGTCGATCTCCCGGGTGACCACCTGCGGCTTGCCGACGGTCAGCTCGTAGCTCTCCCGGCGCATCTGCTCGACCAGGATGGCCAGCGCCAGCTCACCACGGCCCTGCACCTCCCAGGCGTCCGGCCGCTCGGTGGGCAGCACCCGCAGCGAGACGTTGCCGATCAGTTCCTTGTCCAGCCGGTCCTTCACCATCCGCGCGGTGACCTTGGAGCCCTTGACCCGGCCGACCAGCGGCGAGGTGTTGGTGCCGATGGTCATCGAGATGGCCGGCTCGTCGACGGTGATCAGCGGCAGCGCCACCGGGTGCTCCGCGTCGGCCAGCGTCTCACCGATCATGATCTCGGGGATGCCGGCGACGGCGATGATGTCGCCAGGGCCGGCCGAGTCGGCCGGCTTGCGCTCCAGGCCCTCGGTCATCAGCATCTCGGAGATGCGGACCCGCTGGGTGCTGCCGTCGGTGCGGCACCAGGCCACCGTCTGACCCTTGTTGATCGTGCCCTGGCGGACCCGGCACAGCGCCAGCCGGCCGAGGAACGGCGAGGCGTCGAGGTTGGTGACGTGTGCCTGCAGCGGCGCGCCGTCCTCGTACGCGGGCGGCGGGATGGTGTCCAGCAGGGTGCGGAACAGCGGCTCCAGCGAGGTGCTGTCGTCCGGCACCGAGCCGTCGGCGGGCTGGGTCAGCGAGGCGATGCCGTCGCGGGCGCAGGCGTAGACGATCGGGAAGTCGATCTGCTCCTCGTCGGCGTCCAGGTCGAGGAAGAGCTCGTAGGTGTCGTCCACGACCTCCTTGATCCGGGCGTCCGGCCGGTCCACCTTGTTGATCACGAGGATGATCGGGAGTCGCGCCCGCAGCGCCTTACGCAGCACGAAGCGGGTCTGCGGCAGCGGGCCCTCGCTCGCGTCGACCAGGAGCACCACACCGTCGACCATGGTCAGGCCGCGCTCCACCTCGCCACCGAAGTCGGCGTGGCCGGGGGTGTCGATGATGTTGATGGTGACCGGGTCGGAGCCGTCCGCCGGCAGGTAGTGCACGCCGGTGTTCTTGGCCAGGATGGTGATGCCCTTCTCCCGTTCCAGGTCACCGGAGTCCATCACCCGCTCGGTCGTCTCACCCCGGGCGCCGTACGCGCCAGCCTGCCGCAACATGGCGTCGACCAGGGTGGTCTTGCCGTGGTCGACGTGAGCGATGATGGCGACGTTGCGGAGGTCGGTGCGAAGCTGCATACCCTCTATCCTTCCGCCTGCGCTCGCGCAGGCTGCGTCGGGGTCACCCCCAGGTGCCCCTGATCTCTGGTGAAACTGCTGTCCGGGTCGTTCCCCCGGCTGGCATGCTGACTCCCGTGTCCCGGGGGCCTGAGTGCACGATCTGCTGACCTTGGTGCAGGGTCTGCCCACCCTGTGGATCTACCTGGTCGCCGCGTTGATCGTGATGGGCGAGACCGCGGTGATCTTCGGCCTGCTGGTGCCGGGTGAGGCTACCCTGCTGCTCGTCGGCTTCCTCACCTACAACGGTACCTTGCGGCTGGGCCCGGCGTTGCTCGCGATGATCGTCGCGGCGGTCCTGGGTGATGGGCTGGCGTTCCGCGCCGGACGGCGGTACGGCCCGCGGCTGCGTGCCCGGCTGGGCCACCGGGTCGGGCCCGCGCGGTGGAGCCGGGCGGACGCCATGCTCGCGCGGCTCGGGGGGCGGGGCGTGTTCGCCGCGCGCTGGGTGGCCTTCGCCCGCACTCTGGTGCCCCGGTTGGCCGGGGCGTCCGACATGCCGTACCGACGGTTCGCGCCGTGGAACCTGGCCGGCGTGGTGACCTGGGTGGGCGGGTCGGTGCTGCTCGGTCACCTCGCCGGTGAGTCGTACGACACGGTCTCCCGGTTGCTCGGCCGGGCCACCGGCGCGGCACTGGTGTTGCTGGCCGGGCTGTTGGGGGTGGTGCTCGCCGGCCGGTGGCTGGGCCGCAACCCCGACCCGGTACGGGCGTTGCTCTCCCGGGCCGGCGCGTTGCCCCCGGTGCGCTGGCTCAGCGCCCGCTACGGGGTGCTGTTCTTCCTGGTGGCTATGCGGATCGGACCGGCCTGGACGCTGCTGCTCAACCTCGCCGCCGGGCTGCTGCTGCTCTTCGCCGCCGGGCTCGCCATCGCCGGCCTGCTCGCCGTCGGGGTGCGCAGCAGCGGGCTGGCCACGCTGGACGGGGCGATCGAGGCCTGGTTCGCCGCCCGCCGGACTCCGGGCGCCGCCGACGCCACCATGGTCGTGGTGTCGTTGGTGCGCGGGTGGGTGTTGATCGTGCTGGTGGCCATGGTGGCCGCGGTGCTGGCGTGGCGGAACCGGCCGTGGCGGGCGGACCTGCTCAGCGTGGTCGGCACGGTGGGCGCGTTCGTGCCGCTGCTGGTACTCGCCGTGGTGGCGGAGCTGACCGGTTCGCCGGGGGCCGGCCCGGACGGCGGCGAGTCGGTCCCGTTCCCGACCCAGAACGCGGTGGTCGCGGCGAGCTTCTGCACCCTGGCCTGGCTCGTGTCCCGGGGCGCCCGGTGGCCGGTGGCGGTGGCAACCTGGACAGCCGCCGCCGCAGGCGTGGTCGGTGTCGGCGGCGCGCGGCTCTACCTCGGGCTGGACACGACGAGCGGGACTGCGGCAGCGGTGCTGCTCGGGGTGCTCTGGACGGTGGTGTTCATGGTCGCCTGGGCCACCCGGGACCGGGCGATGGGGGATCGGGAGCAGCCGGCGGACGGGGTCCGGCCACCGTCGCAGGGGCCTCGCCGCCCGGTCGAACCTTGCTAGGGTGCGGCGACGATCACATGGGGGAGGAACGGCATGCATCGACGGAATGGTCGGGTGGGCGCCGGTTTGCTCGCCGGGCTGCTGCTGGCGGGCACGCTGGTCGGCTGCGGCCCTGCGAAGGAACGCCCGCAGGACCAGACCGCGCCAGTCGCGGTGACCGAGGTACCGGTGGAGGCGCCGGCGGAGGTCCCGCTCGATGACGCCGCCGGGGAGCCGAGCCCGTCGGCGACCGGGGCGGCGGGTGCCGCCCCGCAACGCCTCGCGTCCCCGAGCCCGGCAGCGCCGAAGGCGGCGACTCGCACGGCCACCGCGGCGCCGAGGCCGCGCCTGGTGCCCAGACGGCCCACCGAGACCTGGGCTCCGCCGCCGCCGCCACGTCCGCGAGCGAGCCCCTGCACGCCCAGCTACCGGGGCACCCAGGCGACCAGGGCCGAGGCGAAGGCGGCGCTGACCGACGCGGCGGCGCGCACCTACTGGCCGGTGTCCGCCCCGGCCCTGAAGATTCCGCTGAACCTGGTCAAGGCCACCGCCTGGCAGGAGAGCGGCTGGCAGTCCAACATCTACGCCTGCGACGGCGGTGTCGGGCTGATGCAGGTGATGCCGGACACCGCGACCTGGATGAACCAGCGGTTCGAGCAGAGCTACGACATCGACAACTACCGGGACAACGCGTACCTCGGCGGCACCTACCTGGCCTGGCTGACCAAGTACATCGGCGACATGTACTTCGAGTCCGACTACCGGCTCGACGCCGCCCTGTGCAGCACCGAGCTGAATTCCTGCCTGCTCAACGCGGTCATCGCCGCGTACAACTTCGGGCACGGTGCGGTGGCGCAGGAGGGACAGCCGCTGGCCATCCCCAACCCGTCGTACGTGCGCAACGTGCGGGCGCTGATGACCGAGTGCGTCTGCCTGGCGTACTGAGCACGCCGACCGACGCGACGGGGGCGGGGCCGGGGAGACCCGGCCCCGCCCCCGTCGCGGTGCCCGGTCAGTCCCGGGCGGCGGCGACCAGCTCGGGTGGCGCCGGGGCCTCCGCCACGCGCTCGCGGGCGATCCGGCCGGGCCACCAGAAGCGGTCGCCGAGCATGAACGCCAGCGCCGGGACCAGGACCGTGCGGACCAGCAGGGTGTCAAGCAGGACGCCGATGCACACGATGATGCCGATCTGGGTCAGCGTGATCAGGGGCAGCACCCCGAGCACCGCGAAGACCGCGGCGAGCAGGACACCCGCACTCGTGATCACCCCGCCGGTGACCCGCAGCGCGGAGAGCATCCCGTCCCGGGTGCCCGCCTTGCGGGCGTCCTCCCGGGCCCTGGTGACCAGGAAGATGTTGTAGTCCACGCCGAGTGCCACCAGGAACACGAAGGCGAGCAGCAGCACGCCGCTGTCCAGCGCCGGGAAGTCCAGCACGTGGTCGAAGAGCAGCCACGCCGCACCGAGGCTGGCGAAGAACGACGCGATCACGGTGAGCACCAGCAGCACCGGCGCGAGCAGGCCCCGCAGCAGGAGTACGAGCACCGCGCCGACCAGCAGCAGGATGATCGGCAGGATCAGCCGCAGGTCCCGGTCGTTGGCCTCCTCGGAGTCGTAGGTGGCGGCCACGCTGCCGCCGACGATCGCCCCGGACGGGGCGTCGGCGCCCTCTGCCGCAGGTGGCGCGGAGTTGGGGATCGCGGCGACCGCGTCGCGCAGCGCCTCGATCGTCCGGTTGGAGGCGGTGGTCCCGGGTTCGGAGGCCAGCACCACGTCGACCTGGGCGACGGCCTGGCCGGCGTCGCCGGGGCGGGCCGAGGCGACCCCAGGCACGGTGGAGGCCGCGTCGGTGACCGCCCGCACGGCCGTCGGGGTGGTGAGCACGGCCACCGGCTGGGTGGTGCCGGCGGGGAACGCCCGGGCCAGGGTCTGCGCGCCGGCCACCGCCTCGGGCTGGGCCCGGAACTGCTCGGTCTCGGACAGCCCGGTGCGGATCCCGAGCCCACCCAGCGCCAGGCCGGCGAGCAGCAGCGTGGCCAGCACCGCGACCGGCGCCGGACGGCGTTGCACGGCGGTGCCGAGCCGCCCCCAGAGCCGGCCCTCGCGGACCGCGCCACCAACCTTGGGTACGAACGGCCAGAACAGGCCGCGGCCGAAGAGCAGCAACAGGGCGGGAAGCACGAACAGCGCCGAGAGCATGGCGAAGACCACACCGGTGGCGCAGGCCACGGCCAGTGCCCGGTTCGTCTCCTGCTCACTGAGCAGCAGGGTGAGCACGCCGAGCACCACGGTGCCGCCGCTGGCCAGGATGGGCTCGGCCGTCCGGCGCAGCGCGGCGCGCATCGCCGCGAACCGGTCCTCCTCGCGGCGTAGCTCCTCCCGGTAGCGGGCGATGAGCAGCAGGGCGTAGTCGGTGGCGGCGCCGAAGACCAGCACGCTGGCGATGCCGGTGACCTGGCCCTGCTGGAGGGTGATGCCGACGGCCGGCACGATCGTGTCCACCGCGCGCAGGGTGAGCTGCTCGGTCGCCGCGACCACGACCAGCGGCACGATCCACAGGAACGGGCTGCGGTAGGTGATCAGCAACAGCAGCGCGACCACGGCGGCGGTCACCGCGAGCAGGGTGATGTCGGCGCCCTCGAAGACCGAGGCGAGGTCGGCGGTGAAGGCGGGAGCGCCGGTCACCTCGACGGTGAGGCCGTCGGGCAGGTCCGCCAGCGCGGCGCGTACCTGGCTGACCGTCCCGGTGACCTCGTCCTGGCCACCGGCGGTGCTGAGCGGCACGGCGACCAGCGCCACGGTCCCGTCCGGGGAGAGCTGCGGGGGGCTGACCTGCCCGGTCACCGCGAAGCGGCCCAGATCGCCGGAGCGGGCGGCGACGGCGTCCCGGTCGGCCTCGCTCAGCACGCCGCCGCCGCCGCGGCTCACCACCACGATGGCCGGCTGGACCTCGCTGGACGGGAGCTCATCTTGCAACCGTTCCACCTGGGTCGACTGCCACTGCACGGACAGGCCGCTGGCGGAGACCGGCGCCGGGTTGTTCGGTTGGGGTAGCCCGAAGACCGCCGCGCCGACGACGATCGCGGCGGCCACGGTGAGCCAGGCGGCCAACCGGCCGCGGGCGACTCTGGTGAAGACAGACATCAGGTGACCTCAGGGTCCTTCAGGTGGTCAAGTATCTCGACTATCGAGATTATCGACGGTTGCTCTATGCTGCAACCTGGGGACCGACGACGGGAAGAAGCGGCGCGAGGTGGCGACTCACGGCATGTACCGACGGCGCGACACGCGCCGCGAGCAGCTGGTCGCGGAGATCACCAACAACCTGCGGCGGTACGCGGCGGACGCCCAGCAGGTCGGGCACGCCTTCGCCAACCTGCACGGGCTCAACCCGACCGACCTGCAGGCGCTGATCGCGGTGATGGACGCCGAGCTGTTCGGTGACCCGATCACCCCCGGCCGCCTCGGTGAGCAGCTCAACCTCTCCTCCGGTTCGGTCACCGCCCTGATCGACCGGCTGGAGCGTGCCGGCCACATCCGCCGGGACCGGGACACCGTCGACCGACGCAAGGTGTTCCTGCACTACGCCGACCAGGGGGCCGCGCTGGCCATGCAGTTCTTCCAGCCGCTGGGCGCCCGTACCGACTCGGTGATGGCCCACTTCAGCGACGACGAGCTGGAGGTGCTGCACCGGTTCATGGGGGAGATGAGCCAGTCGTTACGCGCGCACCGTGACGCGGTTCGCGCCGCCCGGCCCCAGTCGCCCCGACGGCCGACGGACTGACCGGTGCCGCACCGGCTCGTCGCCCGCCTCGCCGGCGCCGCGCTGCGGCTGCCCGCGACCAGCCCCGGCCCGGTGCGGGTCACCCGTGACATCCCGGTCCGGGTCCGCGACGGCGTGGTGCTGCGCACCGACCACTACGCCCCGGCCGGCCGGGACGCACCCACCGTGCTGATCCGCACCCCGTACGGGCGGGGTGGCCCGCTGCGGCTGCTCGGCCGGCTGCTCGCCGCGCGAGGCTGGCACGCGGTGATCCAGTCCTGTCGGGGCACCGGCGGCTCCGGTGGGACGTTCGCCCCGCTGGTGCACGAGCGCGACGACGGGCTGGACACCCTGGACTGGCTGCGTCGCCAGCCCTGGTGGTCCGGTGCGCTCGGCATGTTCGGGGTCAGCTACCAGGGCTTCGCGCAGTGGGCGCTGGCCGCCGACGCCGGCGAGGAGCTGCGCGCGATGGTCGCGGTGGTGACCGCCTCGGCCACCCGGGATTCGACGTACGCGGGGGAGTCCTTCGCCCTGGACACGGTGCTGACCTGGGCGGAGCTGCTGCACGCGCAGACCGTGCCGTGGCTGGCCCGGCAGTGGGAGCTCAAGCGTGGGCAGCCCCGGCTGGTCGCCGCTCTGGAGCACCTGCCACTGGCCGGGGCGGATCGGGTGGCCACCGGGGTGACCATCCCGTTCTTCCAGGAGTGGCTGCGCCACCACACGCCGGACGCCGTGTACTGGCGGACCCGGGTCTTCGACGACCGGGTGGCCCGGGTGCAGGCACCGGTGGTCATGGTCACCGGCTGGCACGACATCTTCCTGCCCGCCCAGCTCGATGACCACGCCACCCTGCGCGCCGCCGGCGCCCGGCCGCGCCTGGTGATCGGCCCGTGGACGCATGGCAGTCCCGGCCTGTTCGTGGCCGCCCTGCGGGAGGGCCTGGCCTGGCTCGACGAGCACCTGACCGGCCCGGCCACGGCGAGCGGGCCGGCGGTCCGCGTCGACCGGTCCGCGTCGGCCCCGGTCCGGCTCTACGTGAGCGGCGCCGGCGGTGGCTGGCGGGACCTGCCGGACTGGCCACCGCCGGCGGTCGACACCGCCTGGCACCTGCATCCCGGCGGTGTGCTGGCCGCGCGCCCGCCGGTTGCATCGGCGCCGGACGAGTTCCGGTACGACCCGAGCGACCCCACCCCGTCGCTGGGTGGGCCGCTGCTCGTCGCGCAGCGGGCCGGCCCGGTCGACAACCGGCGTGTCGAGGCCCGCCCCGACGTGCTGACGTACACCAGCACCCCGCTGACCCGGCCGATCGAGGTGATCGGCCCGGTGCGCGCCGAGATCCACGTCCGCAGTGAGCTGCCGTACCTGGATGTCTTCGTACGGCTGTGCGACGTGGACCACCGCGGTCGCTCGTGGAACGTGTGCGACGGTCTGGTCCGGGTCACGCCCGATCGGTTCGCGGCCGACCCGTCCGGGGTGTGCCGGGTCCCGGTGCCGCTGTGGCCGACCGCGTACCGGTTCGGCGCCGGGCACCGCCTGCGGGTGCAGGTGACCGGTGGTGCCCATCCGCGCTGGGCGCGCAACCCGGGTAGCGGGGAACCCCTCGGTGCAGCCGTGACGCTGCGTGCCGGTTGGCGACAGGTCCTGCACGACCCGGCGTACCCCTCGGCGTTGTTCCTGCCGATCGTCCACTCTGGCTCTGCGCAACCTCCAATCTGAACTGACCCCCTCTGAGCTGGGCATTCATCGAAAACGCGGGCTATCGTTGAGTCAACGCCCGGCGCCGTGCACCAGTAAGACCGGCCGCGTTCGCAGCCCTGCACCGCGTACGCGGTGTGACGTCGTGCCCGGTCCCCGCCCGTTGGAGAGGGGGACCCCATGACCCGGGCCCCGGCGAATCTGTTGGCCGTCCGCACCCTGCTCCTGACCCACCTCGACAACGCCCCCGGGCCCGACGACCTGGAGCCAGCGGAAGTCGGCATCGTCGGCGATCCGGCGCACCGGGGCGGCTACCACTGTGGATCGGACCGGGTGGTCACCAACGACTACTCGGTGGTGGAGTCACCCCGGGACCGGGCCGGCCTGACCCTCGACGCGGCGGCACTGGACGTCGGCGGCTTCGACGTCCGCTCCGCTGGCCGGACGCACACCCTGCGCAGCTTCTCGCTCTGGTGCGTGGGGCAGTGCGTCGCGAACTCGGCCGACACCCGGGACATCCGCGAGATCATCTACAGCCCCGACGGTACGACCGTGAAGCGGTGGGACCGGCTCGGCAAGCGGAGCACCGGCGACAGTTCGCACCGCTGGCACACCCACATCAGCTTCTTCCGTGACGCCATCAAGGCGGGCCGCGACCAGCGGCCGTTGTTCCGCCGCTACCTCAGCTCCATCGGACTCCTGGAGGAGAACGACATGACTCCCGAAGAACACGCCTGGCTGGCCACCGTCCACCGGAACCTGACTGTGCTGGACGGCCGCAACCCGGTCGGGCAGATCTACACCCGGATGGCGATGGGTGAAGATGCCGCCGTCCAGAACTACGTGCCGGCGCACCCGACGCTGAAGTCGCTCGCCGCGCAGGTGACCGCCCTGCAGACCGCGCTGACCGCGCTGGCCGGTCGCGACTTCACCGACGAGCCAGCGATCATCCAGGGCGTGCTGGCCGGGTTGACCCCGGAGAAGATCGCCGCGGCCATCCCGCCGACGATGGCCAAGCAGGTCGCCGACGAATTGGCCCGCCGGCTGGTCGCCTGAGCCGCCCCCGGCCGCGTCGGTTGGTCCGAACCCTGCCGATCCGCAACGACTGGTTAGCAATATCTGTTGCGCAACAGATGTTGCGGATGGCAGGGTCGGTGGCATGGAGAGTCCCGACGTACGACAGGTCACCGACTCGCGGGTGCTGGCCGCCATGGCCCACCCGCTGCGCCGCCGGCTCATGGACGTGTTCAAGGTGCACGGGCCCTCGACCGTCGGCCTGCTCGCCGCGCGCACCGACCAGGCGCCCGCGAACGTCAGTCACCACCTCAAGGTGCTCGCCGCCGCCGGGCTGGTCACCGAGGCCCCCGATCTGGTCCGGGACCGGCGCGAGCGGTGGTGGCGCCTGGTCACCCGGGGGGTGCGCTGGTCCAACAGCGACTTCGACGCCGACCCGGCCGCCCGGGCGGTCGCCGACGCCGCCACGTCGCTCAACCTGGACCGGCACGTCGCCCTGGCCCGAGCCTGGCACGCCGCCGACGAGTCGGCGCAGGCCGCCTGGCAGGACGGCCCGTTCTCGACCGACAAGTGGCTGCACCTCACCCCCGACGAACTGGCCGAGCTGAGCCGCGAAATGATCGACCTGCTGGCCCGCTGGGCCGACCGGCCGCTGCCCGACGACGGCCGCGAACGGCAGCCCGTGTTCGTGTTCGTCCACGGCGTTCCGGCCCGGCCGTGACCGCGGCCACCCGCACCGATCCGGGTCCGGTTCGGCCGGCCGGTGGCCTGTTGCGGCACCGGGACTTCCGGTTGCTCTGGGCCGGTCAGGCGGTCAGCAGCATCGGCAGCAACGTCACCACGGTCGCGCTGCCGCTGGTCGCGGTGGCCGTGCTCGACGCCGGCACCTTCCAGGTGGCGGTGCTCACCGCCGCGGCCTGGCTGCCCTGGTTGCTGATCGGCCTGCCGGCCGGCGCGTGGGTGGACCGCCTGCCGCGCCGTCCGGTGATGGTCGCCTGCGACGTGTTCTGCGCCCTGGCCTTCCTCAGTGTGCCGCTGGCCGCCGCGCTGGATCGGCTCACCGTCTGGCACCTGCTGCTGGTCGCGCTCGGCGCCGGCACCGCGCGGGTCTTCTTCGAGACCGCCGACCAGGTGTACCTGCCGGTCGTGCTGCGACCCGAGCAGCTACCGGAGGGCAACGCGAAGCTGCACGCCACCCAGACCGTGAGCTACGTCGTCGGACCCGGAGTCGCGGGCCTGATCGCCCAGCTCACCGGGGCGGTCGCCGCGCTGCTGCTGGACGCGCTCACCTTCCTGCTCTCCGCGGCCTTCCTGCTGCGGATCCGCACCGTCGAGCCGCGCGCCCGGCGGGCGGACCCATCCCGGTCGCTGCGCCGGGACATCGCCGAGGGGCTGCGCTTCGTCGTCCGCGACCCGTACCTGCGGGTGCTGGCGGTCTTCGGTGCGGCCAGCAACATCGGGCTGATCGGCTACCAGGCCGTCCTGGTGGTCTTCCTGGTCCGGGAGCTGCGGCTCGAACCGGGCCTGGTGGGCGTCCTGATCGCGGTGATGAGCGCCGGCGGGATCGTCGGTGCGTTGCTGGCCACCACGCTGGCCCGGCGTTGCGGCACCGCGCGGGCCCTGCTGCTCGGTGCGGCTCTCACTGGCCCGCCCGCGCTGCTCATTCCGCTGGCCGCGCCCGGTGTCGGGCTGGTCTGGCCGGCCCTCGGCGGGGTGCTGATCGGCCTCGGAGTGGCCGTCGGAAACGTGGTCAAGGGCAGCTTCCGACAGATGTACACCCCGCATCACCTGCTCGGCCGGGTGACGGTGAGCATGCACCTGCTCAACTACGGCACCATCCCGCTGGCGGCCGTGCTGGCTGGCGCCCTCGGCGCGCGGTACGGCGTCGAGACGGCGATCGGGGTGATGACCACCTGGTTGGCGCTCACCCCGTTGATCCTGCTGATGGGGCCGCTCCGGCGGCGGCGGGACCTGCCCGCCGCCCCGGCGGCGTATTGAGTGCGCTGCGGCGGCGGCCGTCGACCGGCCGCCGCCACCGGCACGGAGCTACATCGGGCGGACGTTGTCCGCCTGCGGACCCTTCTGCCCCTGGGTCACCTCGAACTCGACCTTCTGGCCCTCGTTGAGCTCCCGGTAGCCGCTCGAGGCAATGGCGGAGTAGTGGACGAACACGTCCGGCCCTCCACCGTCCTGCTCGATGAAGCCAAAGCCCTTTTCCGAGTTGAACCACTTAACCGTGCCGGTTGCCATGCATCTCTCCCTGTTCAAAGCGGCTGACCCTCGGCCTGTGGCCGATGATCGCCCGTACCAGTCCGACAGTAACGGGCAAAACCCGGATCCGCCGGCCGAAGTGCCGTAGGCACTCGGGTGAAGTCGGGTGAACTCTACGTGCCGCCATGCGAAACCCCGCCCCCGCCACCCGGCACTGGGGCATGCTTGCGCCGATGAGGGGTGCCGCAGCCACCGCGCTGTCCGAGCTGGAGCGCGAGATCGACGCGCCCGGCGACGGCCTGGACCGGCTCCGACTGGTACCCACTCCGTTCGTCCCCGAGGTGCGGCTGCACCTGGCCGAGGACGCGATCGTCTGGTGGGCCCGGATGGAGGCCGCCGCCGGGCACGCCCTGCCGCCGCCGTACTGGGCCTCCGCCTGGGCCGGGGGTCAGGCCCTGGCCCGCCACCTGCTGGACCATCCGGAGCTGGTCGCCGGCCGGCGGGTACTCGACCTCGCCGCCGGGTCCGGGCTGGTGGCCATCGCCGCCGCGCTGGCCGGCGCGGCCAAAGTGGTCGCCAACGACATTGACCCGTACGCCGTCGCGGCGGTCACGGTCAACGCGCGGGCCAACCGGGTCGCCGTCGACGCCAGCGGGAGTGACCTGCTGGACAGCGGCGACGCGGAGGCGGACGTGGTCCTCGCCGGTGATGCCTTCTACAGCCGCGCACTGGCCGACCGGATGCTGCCGTTCCTGCAACGGGCCGCGGCCCGCGGTGCCGAGGTGCTGGTCGGCGACCCCGACCGGGGGCACCTGCCGGCGGACCGGTTGACGGTGCTGGCCGACTATCCGGTGCCCACCACGGAACCGTCCGTGGACTCGTCGCTGCGCCGGGTGCAGGTGCTGCGACCCGACTGAGGTGGGATCCCGATCTCAGGGGCGACCCTGAGGCGGACACCAGGGGTCGCTGGGGGGTGCGACCTGATGTCGGGGGTGGTGCGGCGGTCATAGCGTACGGGGTATGACGCAATGGCTGGCCGAGGTCGGAGAACTGCCCATCCTGCTGCTGATGGGCGCGCTCGGGTTGGTCATGCTCTTCGACGCCATCCCACTGCTCGGCGTCCTGGTCCCCGGTGACGTGGCGATCCTGGCCGCGGTCGGGGTGGGTCGCCCGGCCACCGGGCTGGCCACCTTCACCGCGGTGCTGGTCGGCTGCCTGGCCGGGTGGTCGCTGAGCTTCCTGGTCGGTCGCCGGTACTCGGAGCGGCTGCGACGCAGTCGGGTCGGCGGCTGGATCGGCGAGGCGCGCTGGACGGCGGCGGAGGGGATCCTGCGGGGTGGTGGTGGCCGGATGATGGTGGTGGCGCCGTTCCTGCCGGTGTTCAACGCGCTGCTGCCGCTGGCCGCGGGCGGGCTGCGCATGTCGTACCGGCGGTTCCTGGGCTGCGCGGCGCTCGGCGCGGCGGCCTGGGCGGGTCTCTACCTCGCGCTGGGCACCGCGTCCCGCTCGCTGGCCGGGCTGCTGCCGGGGGAGTCGAGCCCGCTGCTGGTCACCATGGGCGTGGGGCTGGTGCTCGCGACTGTGGTGCTGCTGGGCACCCGACGCCGGCTGCGGGCCGTCACCGCGGCGCCGACGCCCTGACCGGTTCGGCCCGACGGCGGGTGCGGGGTGCGTCCGCGCGTCGGGTGGGGGGAGCGGGGCCGGCCGGGGGGCCGGCCCCGCACAGGGTTACCAGCCGCGGGCGCGCCACTGGGGCAGGGCCGGGCGTTCCGCGCCGAGCGTGCTGTCCTTGCCGTGACCCGGATAGAACCAGGTCTCGTCCGGCAGCCGGTCGAACAGCTTCCCCTCGACGTCGTCGATCAGCGCGGCGAAGCGCACCGGGTCCTTGTCGGTGTTGCCCACGCCGCCGGGGAAGAGACTGTCGCCCGTGAACAGGTGCGGGGTGCCGGTCGGGTCGCGGTAGAGCAGCGCGATCGAGCCCGGTGTGTGCCCCTTGATGTGGACGACCTCCAACGCGCAGTCGCCGACCGGCACGCTGTCACCGTCGGCGAGCCGCTCCGCCTCGATCGGCAGCCCGGCCGCGTCGTCGGCGTGCACCAGCGCCCGGGCGCCGGTCTTGGCCACCACCTCCTCCAGCGCCACCCAGTGATCCATGTGCTGGTGGGTGGTCACCACGGCGGTGAGCCCCCGGTCGCCGATCAGGTCCAGCAGCCGGGGCGCCTCGTTGGCGGCGTCGATCAGCACCTGCTCGCCGGTGGCCGTGCAGCGCAGCAGGTAGGCGTTGTTGTCCATCGGGCCCACCGACAGCTTGCTGATGGTGAGCCCGTCCAGCTCCCGCACCGCTGGCGCACCGCCGTTGGTGACGTCTCCGCTGTATGTCATCAGGTGTCTATATCCATTCCGGTGGAGTAGGCAGGGGACCGTCGGGAGTGACGGCGAGCGCGTCGCCGCCGTCGCGGCCGATCAGCCAGGCGGCGAGGTCGGGGGCGGGACCGGCGATGATCGGGGCGTCGGCCCGCTCCCCAATCACCAACTCGTGCCCGGCGCCGTCGAAGCGCAGCACCATCGACGGCGGTGCTGGCTGGTCGGCGTGATGTGCGGCCACCTCGTGCAGCAGCCGGTGGGCGAACGCCTCCGACCAGTCGGCGGGCCGGTAGTCGGCCGCCAGGTCGAGGTGGTGCACCTCGATCTCGCGCAGCCGGCCCCAGACGAGCAGGGCGGCGGGCCACGGGCCCCGGCGGGTCTGCACCGTCGCCGCCCACGCCTCGACCGGCATGGCCGCGACGGCCTCGGTGAACCGGTCCGCGCTGCGTCGCAGGTCGTCCAGGTGCTCGGCTGGCGGCCGGCCCGCGCCGGCCTCGATGTCCGCCGCCCGGGCCTCCGGCGACGCGTACATCGGCACCGGCTCGCCGGTGCGGGCCGCGGTGAGCAGGTTGACGAAGCCGTCGGCGTTGCGCGCCAGGTGGGCCAGCACGTGGCCGCGTGTCCAGTCGGGCAGCAGCGACGCGGCCGCCAGGTCCGCGGCGTCGAAGGAGGCCGCGGTACGCAGCAGCCGGCTGGTCGCGTCGTCCACCTCGCCCGTGAGCAGGAGCGGATCGGTGGTCACGCGTCGACCCTAGCGGTCCGCCGTCGCGCCGTCGCCGGGGAAATCGCTTTCGGCGCGTCGGCGCGCGTCCTACCGTCGGCGACATACGCGGCACCGGGACGTCGGACGGAGGTGGTGATCATGCCGGCCGTGACACGCGTGTTCCGCCATCACCAGCTTCGACACCGATGAGGATGCCATGACGATCGATCTGACCGCCCTCGGCTGGGACGCCGAACGGGCGGCGTACGCCGCGCGGCGCGGTGAGCACCACCCGGGCCGGGTGGCCCGGGTGGACCGGGGGGTCTGCACGGTGCTCACCGCGGCCGGCCCGGTCCGGGCCAGCCTGGGCGGGGCGGTGCTTGCCGCCGCCGTCCGGGACCCCTCCGCGCTGCCCTGCGCGGGGGACTGGGTGCTGCTCACCCACTGGCCGGACCGCCGCACCACCGTGGAGGCGGTGCTGCCCCGGCGGGCCGCGCTGATCCGCCGTACCGCCGGCAAGGACGCCAGCGGCCAGGTGCTGGCCGCCAACCTCGACGCCGCCGCCGTGGTGGAGCCGGTGCACCCGGAGCCGGACGTCGGCCGGATCGAGCGGCTGCTGTCCCTGGCCCACGAATCCGGGGCCCGGCCGCTGGTCGTGCTGACCAAGGCCGACCTCGCGGCCGATCCGGCCGCGCTGGCCCGTCAGCTCGCCGCGGTCGCCCCCGGGGTGCCGGTGCTGCCGGTCAGCGCCGAGCACGGCGTCGGGCTGGAGCCACTGCGCGCGGAGGTGGCGCCGGGCCGCACGCTCGGCCTGCTCGGGCCGTCCGGGGCGGGCAAGTCGAGCCTGGTCAACGCGCTGGCCGGCGCGGTGATGATGCCGACCCAGGCGATCCGCCGGGTCGACGGCAAGGGTCGGCACACCACCACCTGGCGGGCCCTGGTGCCGATCCCCGGTGGCGGCGCGGTGATCGACACGCCCGGCGTGCGGGCGGTCGGCCTGCTGGACGGCGTGGCCGGGCTCGACCGGGCGTTCGCCGACATCGCCGGGCTTGCCGAGGGCTGCCGGTACGCCGACTGCGGGCACGACGGCGAGCCCGCCTGCGCGGTCGGCGAGGCGCTGCGCACCGGGGAGCTCTCCACCCGCCGTTGGGAGAGCTGGCGGCGGCTGCAGCGGGAGGTGGCTCAGGAGAGCCGGCGGCGGGAGGCGCGGCTGGCCGCGGAGCGGCGCGGTGGGTGGCGCTCGGCCCGGCGTCGGGCAGCCCGACCGCCGACGCCCGGGGGCTACTGACCGGCCCGGCCGACCGGGCTGAGCTGGGGGAATGTGCGGGCGGGGAAAACTGTCATACCTCGGGGCTAGAGTTGCCGAGGCGTGTTTTCCGCGCCCGCACCACCGCTCAGAACCACCCCAGAGCGGGACAGATTCTCCGCTTCATCTTCTCCCGGGAGTACACGAACCGTGGCCGACCGACTGATCATCCGTGGCGCGCGCGAGCACAATCTGCGTGACGTCAGTCTCGACCTGCCCCGGGACGCACTCATCGTGTTCACCGGGCTGTCCGGGTCGGGCAAGTCGAGCCTGGCCTTCGACACGATCTTCGCCGAGGGGCAGCGGCGGTACGTGGAGTCGCTCTCGTCGTACGCCCGGCAGTTCCTCGGCCAGATGGACAAGCCCGACGTCGACTTCATCGAGGGGCTGAGTCCGGCCGTCTCGATCGACCAGAAGTCGACCTCGCGCAACCCTCGTTCGACCGTCGGCACCATCACCGAGGTCTACGACTACCTGCGGCTGCTCTACGCCCGCATCGGCGAGCCGCACTGCCCGGTCTGTGGCGAGCGGATCTCCCGGCAGAGCCCGCAGCAGATCGTCGACCGGGTGCTGTCGATGGCCGAGGGCACCAAGTTCATGGTGCTCGCCCCGGTCATCCGCGGCCGCAAGGGCGAGTACGTCGACCTCTTCTCCGAGCTGCAGGCCAAGGGTTACGCCCGGGCCCGGGTCGACGGCGTGGTGCACCCACTGACCGAGCCGCCGAAGCTCAAGAAGCAGGAGAAGCACACCATCGAGGTGGTGATCGACCGACTCACCGTCAAGCCGAGCGCCAAGCAGCGGCTGACCGACTCGGTCGAGGCCGCCCTGGGCCTGTCCAGCGGCCTGGTGCTGCTCGACTTCGTCGACCTCCCGGAGGACGACCCGGACCGGGAGCGCCGCTACTCCGAGCACCTGGCCTGCCCCAACGACCACCCGCTCGCCATCGAGGACCTGGAGCCCCGGGTCTTCTCCTTCAACGCGCCGTACGGCGCGTGCCCGGAGTGCACCGGCCTGGGCACCAAGAAGGAGGTCGACCCGGAGCTGCTGGTGCCCGACCCGGAGCGCAGCCTGCGCGAGGGCGCCATCCAGCCCTGGTCCACCGGGCACAACCTCGAATACTTCCTGCGCCTGCTGGAGGCGCTCGGCGAGGCCCAGCACTTCGACGTCGACACCCCATGGCGGGCGTTGCCGGCGCGGGCGCAGAAGACGATCCTGCACGGTTCCGACGACCAGGTGCACGTGCGGTACCGCAACAAGTACGGCCGCGAGCGCTCCTACTACACCGGCTTCGAGGGCGTGGTGCAGTGGATCGAGCGTCGGCACTCCGACACCGAGTCCGAGTGGTCCCGCGACAAGTACGAGGGCTACATGCGCGACGTGCCGTGTGCGGCGTGCGGCGGCGCCCGGCTCAAGCCCGAGGTGCTCGCGGTGACCCTGGCCGGCAAGAGCATCGCCGAGGTCTGCAACCTGTCCGTGGGGGAGTGCGCCGACCTGCTCGCCGGCATCGAGCTGACCGACCGGCAGAAGATGATCGCCGAGCGGGTGCTCAAGGAGATCAACGCCCGGCTGCGGTTCCTGCTCGACGTCGGCCTGGACTACCTCTCCCTGGACCGTCCGGCCGGCACCCTCTCCGGTGGCGAGGCGCAGCGCATCCGGCTGGCCACCCAGATCGGCTCCGGCCTGGTGGGTGTGCTCTACGTGCTCGACGAGCCGTCGATCGGGCTGCACCAGCGCGACAACCACCGGCTGATCGAGACTCTGATCCGGCTGCGCGGGCTGGGCAACACGCTGATCGTGGTGGAGCACGACGAGGACACCATCCGTACCGCCGACTGGATCGTCGACATCGGGCCCGGCGCCGGCGAGCACGGCGGCGAGATCGTGCACAGCGGCTCGGTGCCGGCGCTCCTGGAAAACCCAGAGTCGATCACCGGGGCGTACCTGTCCGGGCGCCGGTCGATCCCGACGCCGAAGAAGCGTCGTCCGCAGACCCCGGATCGGGAGCTCGTGGTGCACGGCGCACGCGAGCACAACCTGCGCAACCTGACCGTCTCCTTCCCGCTGGGCCAGCTCATCGCGGTCACCGGGGTCAGCGGCTCGGGCAAGTCGACACTGGTCAACGACATCCTGTACGCGGTGCTGGCCAACCAGATCAACGGCGCGCGGCTGGTGCCCGGCCGGCACACCCGGGTCGCCGGTCTCGACCACGTGGACAAGGTCGTCGGCGTGGACCAGTCGCCGATCGGCCGGACGCCGCGCTCCAACCCGGCCACCTACACCGGGGTCTGGGACCACGTCCGCAAGCTCTTCGCCGAGACCACCGAGGCCAAGGTGCGCGGGTACGGCCCGGGCCGGTTCTCGTTCAACGTCAAGGGCGGGCGCTGCGAGGCGTGCTCCGGCGACGGCACCATCAAGATCGAGATGAACTTCCTGCCCGACGTGTACGTCCCGTGTGAGGTCTGCAAGGGCGCCCGGTACAACCGGGAGACCCTGGAGGTGCACTACAAGGGCAAGACCGTCTCGGACGTGTTGGAGATGCCGATCGAGGAGGCGGCCGAGTTCTTTTCCGCCATCCCGGCCATCCACCGGCACCTCAAGACGCTGGTCGACGTCGGCCTCGGCTACGTCCGTCTCGGCCAGCCCGCCCCGACTCTCTCCGGCGGTGAGGCGCAGCGCGTCAAGCTCGCCTCCGAGCTGCAGAAGCGTTCCACCGGGCGGACGGTCTACGTGCTCGACGAGCCGACCACCGGCCTGCACTTCGAGGACATTCGCAAGCTGCTGATGGTGCTGGAAGGGCTGGTCGACAAGGGCAACACGGTGATCACCATCGAGCACAACCTCGACGTGATCAAGACGGCCGACTGGCTGATCGACATGGGCCCGGAGGGGGGCCACCGGGGCGGCACCGTGCTCGCCACCGGCACCCCGGAGGAGGTCGCCGAGGTGCCCGAGAGTCACACCGGCGAGTTCCTGCGCCAGGTGCTCAAGCTCGACGGCGAGGCCAAGGGCGCGGCGGCGGCCACCAAGCGGGCCGCCCAGGCCAACGGCGTCACCAAGACTCGGGCGCCGCGCAAGGTCGCGGCCACCGCGCGCTGAGCGGACCAGACGCCGGCGGTGCCCCACCGGGCATCGCCGGCGTTTCCCATTTCCGGGTCGAGGCCACACCGCTGTGAACCATCCGGCACAGTTGCCCGTGTTGACCAATGTGGCCGGCTGATCGGGACCGGCGCAGCAGCCCAGAGAGAGGCGAGGCATGAGTGACGATCAGGCGCTGACCGGTCCGGGTACGCAGACCCGTCGGACCCTGCTCACCGGTGTCGGGGCGATCGGCGCAGCC
Source organism: Micromonospora sp. NBC_00858 (assembly GCF_045207365.1). NCBI lineage: Bacteria > Bacillati > Actinomycetota > Actinomycetes > Micromonosporales > Micromonosporaceae > Micromonospora > Micromonospora sp. NBC_00858. The sequence goes on from NZ_CP108828.1 coordinate 660,749, forward strand.
GTCGTACTGGCTGCCTGCGGCAGCGACAACGACGCCGGCAGTGGCGCTCCCACCAGCGGCGGCCCGGCGGTGCCCAGCACCGGCGACGCTGGCGGCGGTGACCGGCAGGACGCGCAGTCGGTGGCCACCACCACCGACATCCCGGTCGGCGGCGGCAAGATCCTCCCCGCGGGCGTGGTCATCACCCAGCCGACTGCCGGCCAGTTCAAGGGCTTCAGCGCCATCTGCACCCACCAGAACTGCCCGGTGACGAACGTCGACGGCGGCACCATCAACTGCACCTGCCACGGCAGCAAGTTCTCGATCGAGGACGGTTCGGTGAAGGCCGGTCCGGCCACCAAGCCGCTGCCGCCCAAGAACATCAAGGTCACCGGCGACCAGATCTCGCTGGCCTGACCGGCCGGCGCGTCCAGCCCGGCCCCGTCGGTTCGGGCCGGCGCGGCTCAGCCGCTTGATCGACTCGCGTTCCGGGAAGTCGGGGTGTGCGGCGCCCGTCGGCACGCCGACTTCCCGGAGACCGAGTGGATCTTGCGTGATGGTGCCGGACGGGGTCGGTGTCGGGGGGCCGGACTAGGCTTGCTGGCGTGGCTGACCCCTCGACGTACCGTCCCGCACCCGGCACCATTCCGGAGTCGCCGGGGGTCTACCGCTTCCGGGACGGCACCGGTCGGGTGATCTACGTCGGCAAGGCGAAGAACCTGCGCAGCCGGCTCAACTCCTACTTCGGCGACGTCTGGAATCTGCACGAGCGCACCCGGCAGATGGTCACCACCGCCGAGTCGGTTGACTGGATCACCGTCGGCACCGAGGTCGAGGCGCTCCAGCAGGAGTTCACCTGGATCAAGCAGTACGACCCGCGGTTCAACGTCCGCTACCGCGACGACAAGTCCTACCCCTACCTGGCCGTCACCCTCGACGAGGAGTACCCGCGGCTGCAGGTGATGCGCGGCGCCAAGCGCAAGGGGGTGCGCTACTTCGGGCCGTACTCGCATGCCTGGGCGATCCGGGAGACCCTCGACCTGCTGCTCCGGGTGTTCCCGGCCCGGACGTGCTCCGCCGGGGTGTTCAAGCGGGCTGGCCAGGTCGGTCGCCCCTGCCTGCTCGGCTACATCGGCAAATGCTCGGCGCCCTGCGTCGGCACCGTCTCCGCCGACGAGCACCGAGCCATCGTCGACGACTTCTGCGACTTCATGGCCGGTCGCACCGACACCATGGTCCGCAAGATCGAACGTGAGATGACCGAGGCGAGCGAGCAGTTGGAGTTCGAGCGGGCCGCCCGGCTGCGGGACGACGTGGCGGCGTTGCGCCGGGCGATGGAGAAGCAGACCGTGGTGCTGGGCGACGGCACCGACGCCGACGTGGTCGCGTTCGCCGACGACCCGCTCGAGGCGGCCGTGCAGGTCTTCCACGTCCGCGACGGCCGGGTCCGCGGCCAGCGCGGCTGGGTGGTGGAGAAGACCGAGGAGTTGAGCACCGGCGACCTGGTGCACCACTTCTGCACCCAGGTGTACGGCGGCGAGCACGGCGAGGCGGACGTGCCCCGAGAGCTGCTGGTTCCCGAGCTGCCCGCGGACGCCGACGCACTGGCCGACTGGCTCTCCACCCACCGGGGCAGCCGAGTGTCGCTGCGGGTGCCCCAGCGTGGCGACAAGCGCTCGCTGATGGAGACCGTGGAGCGCAACGCCAAGGACGCGCTGGCCCGGCACAAGCTCAAGCGGTCCGGTGATCTGACCACCCGGGGAAAGGCGCTGGACGAGATCAGCGAGGCGCTGGGCATGCGCACCTCGCCGCTGCGCATCGAGTGCTTCGACATCTCCCAGATCCAGGGCACCGACGTGGTGGCCAGCATGGTCGTCTTCGAGGACGGGCTGCCCCGCAAGAGCGAGTACCGGCGGTTCATCGTCCGGGGCGCCACCGACGACCTCTCCGCGATGTCCGAGGTGCTGCGCCGTCGCTTCGCCCGCTATCTGGACGCGCGTTCGGAGACCGGCGAGGTGGGGGTGGAGTCGGCCGACGAGCTGGAGGCCCCGTCCGGCGCTGAGGAGCCACGGATCGGCACCCTCGTCGACCCCACCACTGGCCGGCCACGCAAGTTCGCGTACCCGCCGCAGTTGGTGGTCGTGGACGGCGGCGCGCCGCAGGTCGCGGCGGCCGCCCAGGCCCTCGCGGGGCTGGGCATCGAGGACGTGGCGCTGTGCGGGCTGGCCAAGCGGCTGGAGGAGGTCTGGCTCCCCGACGACGAGTTCCCGGTCATCCTGCCGCGTACGTCGGAGGGGCTCTACCTGCTGCAACGGATCCGCGACGAGGCGCACCGGTTCGCCATCACCTTCCACCGGCAGCGCCGCTCCAAGCGGATGACCGAGTCCGCGCTGGACCACGTGCCCGGCCTGGGGGAGGTGCGGCGCAAGGCGCTGCTGCGGCACTTCGGCTCGCTCAAGCGGCTCTCCGCCGCCACGGTCGAGGAGATCACCGAGGTGCCCGGGGTGGGCAGGCGCACGGCCGAAGCGATCCTTGCCGCGCTCGACAAGGGCACGGGGGTCGTCGAGGGCGTCGAGGCGACGCCGAGTTCGTGAACCCGCCGCCATTCGGCATTACCACCACACTCTGACCCACCCGGCGCGGGCGAACCCACCGCCAGCCGCCGAACGGTGCGCGTTTGCCTCATGATCGTGCTGGATCCTGGATGTAGTGGCCTCGTTCGCGCCGCGTGGGGACTGTTTCCTGGATCGAGCACGATCTCGCCCGGGCAGCCCGCCTGTCCGCGTGCCCCGCGCCGTTTGCGTGCCCCGCGCTGTCCCGGTACCGCGCGCTGTACGCGTGCCGCGTGGTCTGTGGACGCGGCGCACCCGCGCTGTCCGCGTGCCGCGTGCCGTCCGCGCACCCGTGCGGTCTGTGGACGCGGCGCGGTCTGCGCACCCCGTGCTGTGTGCCCCCGTGCCGTCTGTGGCCGCGCGCCGTCGGGGCAATCGCGTCGGCTGCGAACGCGCCGTTTGCACCAGGCACGACGCGAGCGGCGGCCAAGATCTGTGCAGTCCGTGCCGTCTGTGGCCCCGCGTCCGTGGCCCGCGCCGTCGGCGCACCTGCGTCGTCTGCCAACCCCGCACTGCGTTCCGCGTCGCGCCTGCGGCCTCGCCTCACCCGTCACCCAGTCCCTCGCGGGCGGTGAGCCCGGCTGGGAGACCGACAGTCGGGCGGGTCGACGGCGGGGGGACATCCGCACTGTTGAGCGTGATGCCTGAGAGTCATATTGATACCTCAGAGTCATCACGCTCAAAAGCACGCGCCCGCCCGCCGAGCGACGGCCTCCTAGGTCTGCGCACTTCCGGGAAGGTGTGGGCGTCGGCGTGTCGGGAGGCAGCGCTTTCCCGGAAGTGTGTGGCTCGACGCCCGGTCGACGTGGGGCGGGTGGGTGGGTGTGGTGTCCGGTTCGGGAGGCGAGCCGGACGGGTGCGCGCGCTCGGGGTAGATCGCCGGTGGGTCCGGGTTGTGGGGCGGAGGGGCGGGTTGGGGTTGTCGGCCCGTGGCGGGCTGGGGGTGTCGTCCCGTTTGGGGGTGGCCGTCCCGTGGTTGGGGCCACCCTCAGCGTGGAATCGGGGGCCGGCCCGGGTCGTTATACCTGGCATGCGACTGTGGCCCCCTGGCCCGGTGCGCGGCAGCCGCCGGGAACACCGGCCAGGCCGCCCCGGTTACATCCCCCTGTAGCCAGCCGCCAGGAACACCCGCCAGGCCGGCACGGTTACATCCCCGGAACCCCGAGCAGGTCCCCTCCGATCGCCGGACCGTTCCCCCCTTCTTGAACTTCCTTGACGCGGCACCCCCTGCCGCGTGCACCCCCGATGCAGAGGAGCACGCCATCATGCGTACCGATCTGATTCGTAAGACCGCTCTGACCGCTGCTGGACTCGCCTTCACCGGCGGCGCGATCGCCGGCCCCGTCACCGCCGCTTACGCCGCGTCGGATGCCAAGCCCGCTACGCAAACCCAGTCGGACCGGAAGTCGTCGGGTGAGCGTCAGCTGGGTGTGCGCTACGAGGCGCAGCCGAACTTCTACTACTGCGGTCCCGCCGCCGCCCGCAACGCCCTGTCCGTGCAGGGCAAGGACATCAGCGTCGACGCCATGGCCAAGGAAATGGGCACCACCGAGGCCGGCACGAACTCCATCAACGACATCACCCCGGTGCTGAACAAGGAAACCGGTAAGAACGACGCCTACCGCAGCGTCGAGATCAGCACCCCCAACGCTGACGGCAAGCAGACCGACAAGCTGCGCGCCGACGTGGTGAAGACCGTGGATGACGGTCGGGCTGTGGTCGCGAACATCGCCGGCACCAGCGTCGACACCGACGGCGTGAGCCACTCGTTCGAGGGTGGGCACTACATCAGCGTCGTGGGCTACCGCGACAACGGCAACATCGTGAAGATCGCCGACTCGGCCGATCCGAACCAGGCCTCCTACGAGGTCACCGTCGAGCACCTCGCCGACTGGATCGCCACCCGCGGCTACGCCACCAGCTGACACCCAGCAACCAACAACGAAGGGCCGGACCCCCACCAGGGGCCCGGCCCTTCGTCACGCCTAAGTCATGGACGCGGTCAGGCCGGGGTGGTGTCGGTGCCGAGGACGGCCAGGATCTGCTCGCCGTACTTGGCGAGCTTGTTCTCGCCGACCCCGCTGACCCGGGACAGCTCGGCCGGCGAGCCGGGCGCGTCGCTCGCGATCTGCCGCAGCGTCGCGTCGTGGAAGATGACGTACGCCGGGACGCCCTGTTCCTTGGCGGTGGCCGCCCGCCAGCCGCGCAGCCGCTCGAAGACCGACGCGGCGGCCGGGGCCAGCTCGGCGACCACGGTGGCCGAGCCGCGTGGCTTTGCCGACCGGCTCGACGCCGGCCTCTCCGGCTCGCGGCGCATCGTGACGGTGCGCCGGCGGCCCAGCACGTCGGCGCTCGCCTCGGTCAGTGCGAGCGTGCCGTAGTCGCCCTCCACGGCGAGCAGTCCTTCGGCGAGCAGTTGCCGGACCACGCCCCGCCACTCGGCCTCACGCAGCTCGGTGCCGATGCCGAAGACGGTCAGCGAGTCGTGGCCGTACTGGCTGATCTTGTCGGTCTGCTTGCCGAGCAGGATGTCGATGCAGTGCCCGGCGCCGAACCGCTGGTTGCGTTCGCGGTCGAGGCGGAAGATGGCGGAGAGCAGCTTCTGCGCGGCCACCGTGCCGTCCCAGGACTCCGGCGGGGTGAGGCAGGTGTCGCAGTTGCCGCACGCCGTCGCCGTCGTCTCGCCGAAGTATTCGAGCAGCTGGACCCGCCGGCAGCGCACCGTCTCGCAGAGTGCGAGCATCGCGTCCAGGTGCGCGGCGAGGTTGCGGCGATGCGCGAGGTCGCCGTCGGACGTCTCGATCATCTTGCGCTGCTGGACCACGTCCTGGAGCCCGTACGCCAGCCAGGCGGTGGACGGCAGGCCGTCCCGGCCGGCGCGGCCGGTCTCCTGGTAGTAGCCCTCGACGGACTTGGGCAGGTCGAGGTGGGCGACGAAGCGGACGTCGGGCTTGTCGATGCCCATCCCGAAGGCGATGGTGGCCACCATCACCAGGCCCTCCTCGCGCAGGAAGCGCTGCTGGTTGGCGGCGCGGGTCCCCGCGTCCAGCCCTGCGTGGTAGGGCAGCGCGGCGACCCCGTTGGCGGTGAGGAACTCGGCCGTCTTGTCCACCGAGGCCCGGGACAGGCAGTAGACGATGCCGGCGTCGCCGGGGTGCTCGTCGCGCAGGAGGGCCAGCAGTTGCTTGCGCGGCTCGTGCTTGGGCACGATCCGGTACTGGATGTTGGGCCGGTCGAAGCTGGCCACGAAGTGCCGGGCGTCGTCGAGCTTGAGCCGGGTGGCGATCTCGGTGCGGGTGGCGCTGGTCGCGGTGGCGGTCAGCGCGATCCGGGGGACCTGCGGCCACCTCTCGTGCAGCATCGACAGCGCCAGGTAGTCGGGGCGGAAGTCGTGCCCCCACTGGGACACGCAGTGCGCCTCGTCGATCGCGAACAGGCCGATCCGGCCACGGTCCAGCAGGGCGAGGGTGGACCGGACGCCGAGCGCCTCCGGGGCCAGGTAGAGCAGATCCAGCTCGCCGGCCAGGAAGGCTGCCTCGACCCGGCGTCGAGCGTCGAGCGTCTGGGTCGAGTTGAGGAAGCCGGCCCGTACGCCGACCGCGGTGAGCGCGTCCACCTGGTCCTGCATGAGCGCGATCAGCGGGGACACGACGACCGCGACACCGTCGCGGACCAGGGCCGGGATCTGGTAGCACAGCGACTTGCCGCCACCGGTGGGCATCAGCACCAGCGCGTCACCGCCAGCGACCACGTGGTCGATCACCTCCTGCTGGAAGCCGCGGAAGGCGTCGTAGCCGAACACCCGGCGCAGCACCGGCAGCGCGTCCTCGGTACGCAGGTCGGTGGGGGAAGCCATCCGCGGAGTCTACGAGCCATCCCCGACAGCGCCCGCCCGGCGCACCCACGGGCGGGTGTGCCGGACGGGCGGCGCGGTCAGCCGGGCTGGCTGGACCGGTTGGCCAGCCCGCGGGGCGGTGCCTTCATCCCCACCACGATGTCGACGATCTCGATGTAGCGGGCCTTGTTGCCCATCCGGAACGCGGTTGCGGCCGCGTTGATCTCCTCCAGGGTGTCGCCCTCGACCATGGTGACCTGGTCGTACTTGCCGTTCACCCCGGTGCAGACGACGTGGGTGAGCTGTTTGGCGAAGCGGCCCAGGTCCCGAGCGTGCTCGGCGGAGACCTCGTGGATGCCCTCCCGGCCGAGGGTGAAGTACTCCGGGCTGATCCGCATGAACAGGAAGCCGATGTACTTGTTCTTGTCCGCCAGATCGTGCATCGCACCCTCCCAGATGTCGGCCTTGACCTGCGACGATCACGATGAGCGTATTTACAACTACAGATCGTCATCAAGGGTGGCGGCTGTCGGGAGGGCGACCCGAGACCGTGGATCGCCCGCCGAGGCGCGACGGGTCCCGGACCTTGGCCGGGCGGCGGGATAGAGTCGCTGATTGACCAATCGCGGCCGAGGGCGGCCGCGGCGCCACGGCTTGGGGGTACGGGTGAGCGAGGCGCGCACAGCCGGCGACGGGATCGACGTCCCGGCGGCCACCGATGGGTCACCGGCGGCGGAGTCGGAGACCACGCTCGTGGTGGTCACCGGGCTCTCCGGTGGCGGCCGCAGCACGGTCGCCCGGGCGCTGGAGAATGTCGGCTACTACGTGGTGGACAACCTGCCGCAGGCGCTGATGCTCGACATGGCCGAGCTGGCGTTCAAGGCAGGCGGCGCGGCCCGGCGTACCGCGATGGTGCTGGACGTGCGCTCGCGCGCCTTCTCCACCGACCTCGTCGGGGCGATCCGGGAGCTCAAGGAGCGCGGTTTCTCGCCCCGGGTGGTCTTCGTCGATGCCGACGACGAGGTGCTGATCCGGCGGTTCGAGAGCGTCCGGCGCTCGCACCCGTTGCAGGGTGACGGGCGGCTGGCCGACGGCATCGCCGTGGAGCGTGGGCTGCTCGAGGAGGCCCGCGACCAGGCCGACGTGATCATCGACACCAGCCACCTGAACGTCAACCAGCTCCGCCGGCGCATCGAGGAGCTGTTCGGCGGGGAGGACGCCCGCCGGCTGCGGGTCACCGTGCTGTCGTTCGGCTTCAAGTACGGCCTGCCGCCGGACGCCGACTTCGTGCTGGACGCCCGCTTCCTGCCCAATCCGTACTGGGTGCCGGAGCTGCGCGAGCACACCGGACGGGAGGAGGCGGTCAGCGCGTACGTGCTGGGCCAGGAGGGCGCGGATGCCTTCGTCGCCTCGTACGCCGACCTGGTCAACGCCACCACCGCCGGCTTCGAGCGGGAGGGCAAGCGGTACCTGACGGTCGCCGTGGGCTGCACCGGCGGCAAGCACCGCAGCGTGGCCATCGCCGAGGAGCTGGCCGGCCGACTGCGCCAGTCCGGGCTGGCGGCCAACGCCCAGCACCGCGACCTGGGGCGCGAATGACGTCCCGCCGGGTGGTCGCGTTCGGCGGTGGGCACGGCCTGTCCGCGTCGCTGCGTGCGCTGCGTCACTGCGCTCCCGAACTCGACCTGGACATCACCGCCGTGGTCACGGTCGGCGACGACGGCGGCTCCAGCGGCCGGCTGCGCGCCGAGCGGGGCGGCCTGCCCCCCGGCGATCTGCGGCAGGCCCTGGTCGCGCTGGCCGGGGACCACCCGGCCACGCGCCGCAGCGCCGGGCTGTTCCAGCACCGCTTCGCCACGCCGCCCGCGGACGCGGCGCAGTACACGGACCCGGCATCGGGCGGCCCGGACGGCGGCACTGGCCCGGCGGCGGGCGGCCCGGCCGGTGGTGCCGGCCTGGCGACCGGCGGCCCGACCGGCGGCCCGGCCGGTGGTGCCGGCCCGGCGGCGGCCCGCCCCGACGGGCTGGCCGGGCACGCGGTGGGCAACCTGGTGCTCTGCGGGCTGATGGAGCTGCTCGGCGACCCGGTGGCCGCGCTGGAGCACGCCGGGGCGATGCTCGGCGCGGTCGGCCGGGTGCTGCCCATGTCTCGCCAGCCGGTGGGCATCGAGGCGCAGGTGCGTGGCGTCGATCCGGCCGCTCCGGACGAGGTGCGCACGGTGCGCGGTCAGCACCAGGTGGCGGTCACCACCGGGCGGGTCGAGTCGCTGCGGCTCACCCCGGCCGCCCCGGCGGCCTGCGCCGAGGCCCTCGCGGCGATCGGCGCGGCGGACTGGTTGATCTTCGGGCCGGGCAGCTGGTACACCAGCGTGCTGCCGCACCTGCTGGTGCCGCAGTTGGCCGACGCGATCGTGTCCAGCCCGGCCCGGCGACTGGTCACCCTGAACCTCGCCGCGGAGAAGGAGACCCTCCAGCTCTCCGTCGCCGATCACCTCGCGGCGCTGCACTGGTACCTTCCCGAGCTCAAGGTGGATCTCGTGCTGGCTGACGCCAAGGCGGTGGGTGACCCCGAACCGGTCGAACGTGCGGCAGAATCGCTGGGTGCCCGCCTGGTCCTCGCCCCCGTCGCCATCACTGACGGGACTCCCCGCCATGATCCGGCTGCCCTGGGCGCCGCGCTGGTGCCTGTACTGGGTGCCGATCGTTAGACACGTACGTAATCTCCGGCGACACGCCGGAACCGGTCCGTGAGGGGACGCACAATGGCGATGACGGCTGCGGTCAAGGACGAGCTGAGTCGGGTCGACGTGCCCAAGCCCTGCTGTCGGCGGGCGGAGATGGCCGCGCTGCTGCGTTTCGCCGGCGGCCTGCACATCGTCTCCGGCCGCGTGGTGGTGGAGGCGGAGTTGGACACCGGGGCGGTGGCCCGCCGGCTGCGCCGGGAGATCGCAGAGGTCTACGGGTACCCCAGTGAGATCCACGTGCTGGCCTCCGGCGGCCTGCGCAAGGGCAGCCACTTCATCGTCCGGGTGGTGAAGGACGGCGAGGCCCTGGCCCGGCAGACCGGCCTGCTGGACGTGCGCGGTCGCCCGGTGCGCGGGCTGCCCCCGCACGTGGTGGCGGCGAACGTCTGCTGCGCGGTCTCGGCCTGGCGGGGCGCGTTCATGGCGCACGGCTCGCTCACCGAGCCGGGCCGGTCCAGCGCCCTGGAGATCACCTGTCCGGGGCCGGAGTCGGCGCTGGCGCTGGTCGGCGCGGCCCGCCGGATCGGCATCACCGCCAAGAACCGCGAGGTGCGCGGGGTGGACCGGGTGGTGGTCAAGGACGGCGACGCGATCGCCGCGTTGCTCACCCGGATCGGCGCGCACTCCAGCGTGCTGGCCTGGGAGGAGCGCCGGGTCCGCCGCGAGGTGCGGGCCACCGCCAACCGGCTGGCGAACTTCGACGACGCCAACCTGCGCCGCTCGGCGCGCGCGGCCGTGGCCGCCGCCGCCCGGGTGACCCGGGCGCTGGAGATCCTCGCCGACGAGGCGCCCAACCACCTGACCGACGCCGGTCGGCTGCGCCTGGAGCACCGGCAGGCGTCGCTGGAGGAGCTGGGCGCCCTGGCCGAGCCGCCGCTGACCAAGGACGCCATCGCCGGGCGGATCCGCCGGCTGCTGGCACTGGCCGACAAGCGTGCCCGGGACCTCGGCATCCCGGATACCGAAGCAGCCGTCACGCCCGACATGCTCGTGGTCTGATAGGACGGTAAGGCCGCACGGTGCGCCCGGGAGCACGACCCGGCGCAGCGTGGCCTCGCACGCTCGGATATGGTCGCTGCGTACGGCAAGGGGGCCGACACAGGCACACCTCGTCGTGCCACCGCCTCGGGCGGTCAGGTCCTCAGACCGCGGCGGGGTGGCCGAGATGAACCGTCAACGGCCGGCTCCAACGGTCGGCGCACACCACTCCGCCGGCCCGTTGTCTGAAGCCGGCGGACCAGAACGCGAGGAGATGGGACCTGTGACCATCCGGGTTGGCATCAACGGCTTCGGCCGGATCGGCCGTAACTTCTTCCGGGCAGTGCTGGCGTCCGACGCCGACATCGAGGTCGTGGCGGTGAACGACCTGACCGACAACGCCACGCTTGCCCACCTGCTCAAGTACGACAGCATCCTGGGTCGCCTGCCCTACGAGGTCAAGGCCACCGCCGACGAGATCACCGTCGGTGGCAAGACCATCAAGGCGTACGCGGAGAAGGACCCGGCGTCGCTGCCGTGGGGCGAGGTCGGCGCCGACGTCGTCATCGAGTCGACCGGCTTCTTCACCGACGCCACCAAGGCCAAGGCGCACGTCGCCGGTGGGGCCAAGAAGGTCATCATCTCCGCCCCGGCGAAGAACGAGGACGTCACGGTCGTCATGGGCGTCAACCACGACCAGTACGACCCGGCGAAGCACACCATCATCTCCAACGCTTCGTGCACCACCAACTGCCTCGCGCCGATGGCGAAGGTCCTGCACGACACGTTCGGCATCCAGCACGGCCTGATGACGACGATCCACGCGTACACCCAGGACCAGAACCTCCAGGACGCCCCGCACAAGGACCTCCGCCGGGCCCGGGCCGCCGCGCTGAACATCGTGCCGACCTCGACCGGTGCGGCCAAGGCCATCGGCCTGGTGCTGCCGGAGCTCAAGGGCAAGCTCGACGGGTACGCCCTGCGGGTGCCGATCCCGACCGGCTCGGTCACCGACCTCACCGTCAACGTGGGTCGCGAGACCACCGTGGACGAGGTCAACGCTGCGCTGAAGGCCGCCGCGGACGGCCCGCTCAAGGGCATCCTCGTCTACAACGAGGACCCGATCGTCTCCACCGACATCGTCACCGACCCGGCGTCGTGCATCTTCGACGCGCCGCTGACCAAGGTGGTCGGCAACCAGGTCAAGGTCGTCGGCTGGTACGACAACGAGTGGGGCTACTCCAACCGCCTGGTCGACCTGGTCAAGCTGGTCGGTTCGTCGCTGTGAGCATCCGGACCCTCGACGACCTGCTCGCCGAGGGGGTGTCGGGTCGGCGCGTGCTGGTGCGCGCCGACCTGAACGTCCCGCTCGACAAGCAGACCGGCGACATCACGGATGACGGCCGGATCCGCGCGGTGCTGCCGACGCTCGGTGCGCTGGTCGAGGCCGGCGCCAAGGTGGTCGTCTGCTCGCACCTGGGCCGCCCGAAGGGCAAGCCGGACCCGCAGTTCAGCCTCCGCCCGGTCGCCGGGCGGCTCGGTGAGCTGCTCGGCGCGCCGGTGCACTTCGCCACCGACACCGTCGGTGACTCCGCCCGGTCCACCGTCGCGGGCCTGGCCGACGGTCAGGTCGCCCTGCTGGAGAACCTGCGCTTCAACGCCGGCGAGACCAGCAAGGACGACGCCGAGCGGGGTGCCTTCGCCGACCAGCTCGTCGCGTTCGGCGACGCGTACGTGGACGACGCGTTCGGTGCCGTGCACCGCAAGCACGCCAGCGTCTACGACGTGCCAGCCCGGCTGCCGCACGTGGCCGGCCGGCTGGTGCTGCGCGAGGTCGAGGTCCTCTCCAGGCTCACCAGCGACCCCGAGCGGCCGTACGTGGTGGTGCTCGGCGGGTCCAAGGTCTCCGACAAGCTGGCGGTGATCGAGGCCCTGCTGCCCACGGTCGACCGACTGCTCATCGGTGGCGGGATGTGCTTCACCTTCCTCAAGGCCCAGGGCCTGGAGGTGGGCACCTCGCTGCTGGAGAAGGACATGGTCGAGACCTGCGGCAACCTGCTGGAGCGGGCTGCGGGCAAGATTCTGCTCCCGGTCGACGTGGTGGTCGCGGACGCGTTCGCCCCGGACGCCGCGCACGACACGGTCCGCGTCGACGGCATCCCGAGTCACCGGCTCGGGTTGGACATCGGCCCGGAGACGGTGGCCGGTTTCGCCGCCGCGCTGTCCCAGGCGAAGACGATCTTCTGGAACGGCCCGATGGGCGTGTTCGAGATGGCGGCGTTCGCCAACGGCACCCGCGGCGTCGCCGAGGCGATCACCAAGACCGACGCGTTCACCGTCGTCGGTGGCGGCGACTCGGCGGCGGCAGTGCGTGCGTTGGGGCTGGACGAGTCGTCCTTCGGGCACATCTCCACCGGCGGTGGCGCCTCCCTGGAATACCTCGAGGGCAAGACCCTCCCCGGCATCGCGGCCCTGGAGAACTGAATGGCGAGCACCACCCGTCGGCCCCTGATGGCCGGCAACTGGAAGATGAACCTCAACCACCTCGAGGCCAACCTGCTCATGCAGAAGCTGGCCGCGAGCCTCACCGAGAAGCAGCTCACCGCGGTGGAGACGGTCGTGTTGCCGCCCTTCACCGACCTGCGCACGGTGCAGACCGCCGTGGACGGGGACAAGCTGCTGATCGGCTACGGCGGGCAGGACCTCTCCCCGCACGCCGCGGGCGCGTACACCGGGGAGATCTCCGGCCAGATGCTGGCCAAGCTCGGCTGCACGTACGTTGTGGTCGGGCACTCCGAGCGGCGGGCCTACCACCACGAGGACGACGCGCTGGTCAACGCCAAGGTCAAGGCGGCGCTGACGCACGGCCTGACCCCGATCCTCTGTGTGGGGGAGGGGCTGGACGTGCGCGAGCAGGGCACCCACGTGGCGCACTGCTCGGAGCAGCTCGCCGGGGGCCTCGCCGGGCTCACCGCCGAGCAGGTCCGCCAGGTGGTGATCGCGTACGAGCCGGTGTGGGCGATCGGTACCGGCAAGACCGCGACGCCGGAGGACGCCCAGGAGGTCTGCGGGGCGGTTCGCCAGCGGCTGGCGGAGCGCTTCGACCAGGACACCGCCGACCAGGTCCGGGTCCTCTACGGCGGCTCGGTCAAGGCGTCCAACATTGCCTCGATCATGGCCCAGCCGGACGTGGACGGCGGCCTGGTGGGGGGCGCCAGCCTGGACGCGGAGGAATTCGCGCAGATCTGCCGGTTCCCGGAGCACATCACCCGCTGACCGCTCGGTATCCTTGACCCCGCCCGTCCGCCGGTCGGTGCCGCCGTGCCCGATCAGACCGGGCGAGGATCGCTACGAGAGGACTGACCCCAGCCATGCCGATCTGGTTCGCATACACGTTGATCGTGTTGCTGATCATCACGAGCGTTCTGCTCACCTTGCTCATCCTGCTGCACCGCGGCAAGGGCGGCGGTCTGTCGAGCATGTTCGGCGGTGGCGTCAGCTCCAGCCTCGCCGGCTCGTCCGTGGCGGAGAAGAACCTGGACCGCTACACCGTTCTGGTGAGCATTGTCTGGTTCGCTGCCATCGTCGGGCTGGGGCTCTGGCTCCGCCTCCAGATGAACAGCGGCGCCTGAGCAGGCCCGTCAAGTCGTACAATCTGCGCGCGGTCCGTTACGACGGGCCGCGCGCAGGCTTTTCTCCGCTGCACCGCGTCGCCCGCCGCCCTACCCCCTCCGGCGGCGGGTCCCTCCGACGACAGGAGCGAGCAGCCGTGCCGAGTGGCAACGTCATCCGCGGCGCCCGGGTCGGGTCCGGGCCCATCCGCCCGGACGAGCGGCACCATCCCGCCCCCCGACAGGACGTCACCTACTGGTGCCGCAACGACCACCGGATCAACATCCGGATCGCTGCGGACGCCGCCGCGCCGCCGCTGTGGGACTGCCCCCGCTGCGGCCTGCCCGCGGGCCAGGACGCGCAGAACCCGCCGGGCCGGACCCGCGCCGAGCCCTACAAGAGCCACCTGGCGTACGTGAAGGAGCGGCGCACCGCCGAGGAGGGCGAGGCGCTGCTGGCCGAGGCACTGGCCGCGCTGCGCCGCCGCCGAGGCGAGTGAAGGAAGGGCCCGTCAGCAACGCCAGGCGTTGACGACGGGCCCTTTCTCTCAGCGCAGGCTGCGCAGGCGGGCGGGCACGTCGGCCGCTGCAGCCCGGTCCAACAGCCAGCGGGTACGGTCCACGCCGTGCACTCCGGCGGCCGGCAACTGCACCGGCCCGGCGCCGGCCAGCGCCATGCCCACCGCCCGAGCCTTGTCCCCGCCGCCGGCCACCAGCCAGACCTCCTCCGCCGTGTTGATCGCTGGCAGGGTGAGCGTGGTCCGCACCGGCGGCGGCTTGGGGCTGCCCCGCACCGCGCTGACCGTCCGGCTCTCGTAGTGCACCGGGTGCTCCGGGAAGACCGAGGCGACGTGCCCGTCCTCCCCGACGCCCAGCATCAGCACGTCGAAGTGCGGCAGCGCGGCATGCCCGGGGCGGGCGGCGCGCGCCAACTCCTCGGCGTACCCGGCGGCGGCCCTCTCCGGGTCGTTGCCGGCCGGGCCATCGGAGGCCGGCATCGGGTGCACCCGGGCCGGGTCCAGCGGCACCACGTCCAGCAGGGCGGCCCGCGCCTGGGTCTCGTTGCGCTCCGGATCGCCGGCGGGCAGGAACCGCTCGTCGCCCCACCACACGTCGACCCGGGACCAGTCCACCGCGTCGCGGGCCGGTAGCTGTGCCACCGCCCGGTACACGGCGGCGGCGACCCGCCCACCGGTGAGCACCACCGAGGCCTCGCCGCGGTCGGCCTGTGCGTCGAGCAGCTTCACCAGCAGCCGGGCCGCCACGGCCTGCGCCAGCAGGTCGGCGTCGGCGTGTACGGCGACACTCGCCTCACTCATCGGTTGTGCCTTCGTTTCCCGACCGCGGGGCGGTCGCTGTCGCGTCGTGCCCGGGCCGGTACGCCCGGAGGTGGCGGGGCGGGATGCCCCGGAGGTGCCGGGGTAGGGGCCGGGGTCGCCCGAGCCCTGCCCCGATGACGTACACCGGACGGCGCCGGGCTCAGAGCTCGCCGCTGGTGCCGGAGTGCGCGGCGACACCGGCCTCGGCGCGCTGAGCGGTGGCCGGATCCTTCCAGACGTGCACCCGCTGCGGGGACCGCTGCTCCAGCCCGCGCAGCCCGGCGGTGGCGCCCAACGCCTCCGCGTACACCTGGTCGGCGTCCAGCCGGCGCAGCTCCTCGGCCAGTTCGTCACCGAGCGGCCGACGGACCAGCGGCAGGGCGCGGTCGTCCTGGCCGGTCCGCCGGAACACCGCCATGCTGTCCTCGCGGGTCAGCGTCAACTGGTCGCCGTTGGCGCAGCTCAGCTGCACCTCACGCATCCGCGGGAACTCGGTGCTGTCCACCCGACGGGGGGTGATGCCGAGCCGGCTGGCCAGCCAACCGACCATCAGCGCCGCCGTCGGGTCGCTGGGCGGCGCGACCACGGTCGCCTCGGTGACCCGCTCCTCGGTGGTGTCGAACGCCCCTGCGACCAGGGTCCGCCACGGGGTGATCCGGGTCCACGCCAGGTCGGTGTCTCCCGGGGCGTAGTCCCGGGCACGCTGCCGCAGCGCCTCCACCGGGTCCGTGGCCTGCGCCGTGTCGGTGATCCGCCGATCGGCGACCACGCCGAGGAAGTCGGTGGCGATCTCGGCCGGCGGCTCGCCGTGCCACCAGGTGACCACCGGCACGTCCGGGACCAGCAGCGGCATCACCACCGACTCGGCGTGCAGGGCCAGCCGCCCGTACATCCGGGTGACCACCGCCTCGCACGGGCCGAGCCGGCCACCGACCACGATCTCCGCGTCCAGCCGGTTGCGGTCCCGCTCGATCTCGGAGCGGACCACCACCACCAGCCGGCACGGGTGGGCGGCGGCGGCGATGGTCGCCGCCGCCTCCGCCTCGCGGACCCGCTTCTCGTCCACCACGACGATGAGGGTGAGCGCCATGCCGCTGGCCACCCCGCCGGCGCTTCGCCGCTCGGCGGCGAGCGCCTTGACCACCTCACTGCCGGTGGTGTCCCACAGCCCGATCACTGGAGCCTCCTGCTTCGCTCGTTGCGCTCGGTCACGCGCGTCGCCACGCGCGGCCCTCGCGGCCCAGCATCTCGTCGGACGCCCGCGGCCCCCACTCGCCGGCGCGGTACGGCTCCGGCTTGGTGCCCACCCAGGCATGCTCCAGCGGGTCGATGACCTGCCAGCTCTGCTCGACCTCCGCCGCGTCCGGGAACAGGGTGCGGTCGCCGATCAGCACGTCCAGCACCAGCCGTTCGTACGCCTCCGGGCTGGACTCGGTGAACGCCTCGCCGTACTGGAAGTCCATCGCGATGTCGCGGACCTCCATCGTGGTGCCCGGTACCTTCGAGCCGAACTTGAGCACCACGCCCTCGTCCGGCTGCACCCGGATGACCAACTGGTTGTTGCCCAGCGACTCCATGTCGGCGTCGTTGAACGGCAGGTGCGGCGCCTTCTTGAACATGATGGCCACCTCGGTGACCCGCCGGGGGAGGCGCTTGCCGGCCCGGATGTAGAACGGCACGCCGGCCCAGCGGCGATTCTGGATGCCGAGCCGCACCGCCACGTACGTCTCGGTGGTGGAGTCGGGCGGGACGCCCTGCTCCTCCAGGTAGCCGACCGCACGCTCGCCGCCGACCCAGCCGGGCAGGTACTGGCCGCGTACGGTGTCCCGGGCCACGTCCCTGGGCAGGGTGATCGCCTTGAGTACCTTCAGCTTCTCGGTCCGGATCTCGTCGGCGTCGAAGCTGGTCGGCTCCTCCATGGCCACCAGGGCGAGGAGCTGGAGCAGGTGGTTCTGGAGCACGTCCCGGGCCGTGCCGACGGTGTCGTAGAAGCCGGCTCGGCTGCCGATGCCGACGTCCTCGGCCATGGTGATCTGCACCGAGTCGACGTACTTGGAGTTCCACAGCGGCTCGAACAGGTTGTTGGCGAACCGCAGGGCGAGGATGTTCTGGACCGTCTCCTTGCCCAGGTAGTGGTCGATCCGGAAGACGTCCTGGCGGGTGAAGACGTCGTCGACGAGGTCGTTGAGCGCCTTCGCCGAGGGCAGGTCGTTACCGAACGGCTTCTCCACCACCACCCGGCGCCAGCCGCCGGACTTCTCGTTGTCGGCCAGCCCGGTGCGGGCCAGCTGCTTGAGCACGACGGGGAACGCGGCCGGGGGGATGGAGAAGTAGAACGCCGCGTTGCCGGCGATGCCGTGGGTCTGCCGCAGCTCATCGAGCGTCGTGGCGAGCTGGTCGAAGGCGGCGTCGTCGTCGAACGACCCGCCGACGAACTTGATGTTGCCGGCCAGCCGCGCCCAGACCTCCTCCCGCCACGGGGTACGGGCGTGCTTGCGGGCCGCCTCGCAGGCCAGCGTCTCGAAGTCGCCGTCACCCCAGTCGCGGCGGGCGAAGCCCAGGACCACGAAACCGGGCGGCAGCAGCCCTCGGTTGGCCAGGTCGTAGACCGCGGGGAGCAGCTTCTTGCGGGCCAGGTCGCCGGTCACCCCGAAGATCACCAGAGCGCACGGCTCGGGGATCCGTGGCAACCGGCGGTCCTGGGGGTCGCGCAGCGGGTTCACGCCGCCTCCTCGCTCCGCTTGCGTCACGTCGTCCATCCTCACGCCCGGAGCTCACCGACCGCGTCGAGCAGTTGGGCGACACCGGCGGCCCGGTCGGTCAGGTGCAACCGCAGCAGCGGCCGCTCCCGGCCGGCCAGCGCCTGCCGGTCGCCGGCGGCCTGCGCCGCCTGCAACTCACCGAAGGTGTACGGCTTGCCCGGCACCTCCAGGTCCTCGGCGACCGCGCCGGTCACCTGGAGGAAGCTGCCGACCTGCGGGCCGCCCTTGTGGTACTGGCCGGTGGAGTGCAGGAACCGCGGCCCCCAGCCGAAGGTGACCGGGCGGCCGGACGCTTCGGCCAGCAGCGACCGCAGGCGGGCCGTGTCGGCGTCGGCGAACCGGTCCAGGTACGCCATCACGGCGAGGTAGCCGTCGTCGCCCAGCCCGTCGAGCAGCCAGCGCAGCACGCCGGTCAGGTCACCGGGGGCACCCTGCGGCGCGTACACCTCGATCGCGCCCTCGGTGAACGACGGCGTCTCCGCCGGCAGGCCCGAGGCCAGGATCTTGTTGGTGTTCTCCTTCGACTCGGTGACGTTCGGCTGGTTGAACGGGTCGATGCCGAGCACCACGCCGGCCACCGCGGTGGCGTACTCCCAGGCCAGGAACTGCGCGCCGAGCGGGCCGTTGACCGCCACGTCCGGGTCGGCGCCGCCGCCCGGCACGTCGCCGGGGGCCAGCGCGCCGCCGTAGCTGATGGTCAGCACGTCCGGGCCGGTGGCGCCGGGGCTCTGCGGGGACTCCACTACGACGGGCAGGATGCCCACCCCGGCCTTGCCGGTCGACTCGGCGATCAGCTGCTCGGCCCAGTCGCCGAGCCCGTCGATGCCGGTGCCGTCGGAGACCAGCGCGACCTTGTCCCGGGCCAACGTGGCGGCCGCGCCGAGCGCGGCGCCCAGTGCCAGCGCCGGATTGTCCCGGTCGCTGCCGAGCGACGAGGCCAGCGCGTCGGCCTGGTCGATCAGCTCCGCCACCTGCACCCCGGCCAGCGCCGAGGGCACCAGCCCGAACGCGGTCAGCGCCGAGTACCGGCCGCCCACATTCGGGTCGGCCAGCACGGTGAACGCGCCCATCTCGGTCGCGGTGGTCTCCAGCGGCGAGCCCGGGTCGGTGACGATGACGAAGTGCCGGCCGGCCTCCGCCTCGGTCATCCCGGCGTCCAGGAACGCCTGCCAGTACGCGCGCCGGTGGCTGTCGGTCTCCACCGTCGAGCCGGACTTGCTGGCCACCACCACCACGGTGCGCTCCAGCCGGTCACGCAGCGCCGCCCGGACCTGGCCCGGGTCGGTGGTGTCCAGCACGGTCAGCGGCCGGCCCAGGGTCTGGGCGATCACCTCGGGGGCCAGCGACGAGCCGCCCATGCCGGCGAGCACCACGTGGTCCAGGTCGGCCAGCTCAGCGGTCAGTTCGGCCAGCTGCACCAGCAGCTCCCGGCTGCGCTGGTGGGTGTCCACCCAGCCGAGCCGGATCTTGGCCTCGGCCTCGGCGTCGGGGCCCCACAGGCTCGCGTCCCTGGCCGCCAGCCGGCCGGGGACCTCGGCCCGGACCAGCGCGTCCCGGGTCGAGGCGGGAGCGGACTTGTCGACCGCGTCCGCGCCGTACACCGCGAGCCCGGCGGCGGCCTCCACCGGCCCGGCGAGAAGGTCGCTCATGCGTTACCACCGGCCTTCGCGGCGGCCTTGGCGTTGCCCTTGGCGGCCTTGTTCGGCGCACCCTTGCCGGTGGCCGCCGCCTCCAGCGACTTGCGGACGCCGTCGATCAGCTCCTGCCAGCTGGCCTCGAACTTCTCCACGCCCTCGCGCTCCAGGGTGGCGATCACGTCGGCCATGTCCACCCCGGCCGACTCCAGGTCGGCGAAGACCTTGCGGGCCGCGTCGTAGGAGCCGGTGATGGTGTCGCCGCGGGTCTCGCCGTGGTCGGCGTACGCGTGGATGACCGACTCCGGCATGGTGTTGACCGTGCCGGGGGCGATCAGCTCCTCGACGTAGATGACGTCCCGGTAGTCCGGGTTCTTCGTGGAGGTGGAGGCCCACAGCGGCCGCTGCGGGTGCGCCCCGGCGTCGGCGAGCGCCTGCCAGCGGTCGGAGGAGAACACCTCGCCGTACCGCTCGTACGCCAGCTGGGCGTTGGCGATGGCGGCCTTGCCCTTCAGCGCCTTCGCCTGGTCGGAGCCGACCTTCTCGAGCCGCTTGTCGACCTCGGAGTCGACCCGGGAGACGAAGAACGACGCCACCGAGCCGATGGTGGACAGGTCGTGCCCGTTCGCCTTGGCCTGCTCCAGACCGGCCAGGAACGCCTCCATCACCGCCGAGTAGCGGTCCAGTCCGAAGATCAGCGTCACGTTGACGCTGATCCCCTCGGCCAGGGTGGCGGTGATCGCCGGCAGGCCCGCCTCGGTGGCCGGGATCTTGATGAAGAGGTTGGGCCGGTCAACCAGCCACCACAGCGCCTTGGCCTCGGCGACCGTCCGGTCGCTCTCGTGCGCCAGCCGCGGGTCCACCTCGATGGAGACGCGCCCGTCCACGCCGGCGCTCTTGTCGTACGACGGGTGCATCACGTCGCAGGCCCACCGCACGTCGTACGTGGTGAGCATGCGTACCGCCTCTTCGACGTCCACCCCACGCATGGCGAGATCCTGCAACTGCCAGTTGTACTCGTCGGCGTCGCTCAGCGCCTTCGCGAAGATCGTCGGGTTGGTGGTCACCCCGGCCACGTGCTTCTCCCGGCGGAGCTGGTCCAGCCCACCGGAGCTCAGTCGTACCCGGGAAAGATCGTCGAGCCAGATCGCCACGCCTGCGGCGGTGAGCTCACTCAGCCTGTCCGTCATGCCGTCCACGCTCCCTCAGTTGCCGGTCGTGAAACCGGTGATGTCGCCCACCCGGGCCAGCGAGGCGTGTGCCGCCGCCACGATCCGGTCGGGGGTGAACCCGAACTGCTCGAAGAGCACGGTGTGCGGGGCACTCGCGCCGTAGTGCTCCAGGCTGACGCTCTCGCCGAGGTCGCCGACGACGCCGCGCCAGGACATCGCGATGCCCGCCTCCACGCTCACCCGTGCCTTTACCCCGCGAGGGAGCACCGACTCCCGGTACGCCTCGTCCTGCTCGTAGAACCACTCCTGGCAGGGCATCGAGACCACTCGGGTCGGGGTGCCGTCGGCCTCCAGCCGCTCCCGGGCGGTCAGGCAGAGCTGCACCTCGGAGCCGGTGCCGACGATGATCACCTGCGGCTTGCCGCTGGACGCCTCGGCCAGCACGTAGCCGCCCTTGGCCACCCCGTCGGCGCCGCCCAGGACGTCGCGGTCCAGGGTCGGCAGCGGCTGGCGGCTCAGCGCCATCGCGGTCGGGCGGTCGGTGTGCTCCAGCGCCAGCCGCCAGGCCCAGGCGGTCTCGTTGGCGTCCGCCGGGCGGACCACGTCCAGGCCCGGGATGGCACGCAGCGCGGTCAGGTGCTCCACCGGCTGGTGGGTCGGGCCGTCCTCGCCGAGGCCGATCGAGTCGTGCGTCCAGACGTAGGTCACCGGCAGCTTCATCAGCGCGGCCAGCCGCACCGAGGGGCGCATGTAGTCGCTGAACACCAGGAACGTGCCGCCGTACGGGCGGGTGCCGCCGTGCAGGGCGATGCCGTTGAGGATCGCTCCCATGGCGTGCTCACGGATGCCGAAGTGCAGCGTGCGGCCGTACTCGTGGCCGGGGAAGTCCTTGGTGGCGTGCGCGGACGGGATGAAGGACGGCTCGCCCTTCATGGTGGTGTTGTTGCTCTCGGCGAGGTCGGCCGAGCCGCCCCACAGCTCCGGCAGCACCGGCGCGAGCGCCTCCAGCACCTTGCCGGAGGCGGCCCGGGTGGCCACACCCTTGGCGTCGGCGGGGAAGGTGGGCAGCGCGTCGGCCCAGCCCTCCGGCAGCACCCGACCGGCCATCCGCTCGTAGAGCGCGGCGCGCTCCGGGTTGGCCTTCTTCCAGGCGTCGAACGCGGTCGTCCACTCCTCCTCGGCGGCGGAGCCGCGACCCATCACCTTCCGGGCGTGGCTGAGCACCTCCTCGTCGACCTCGAAGGTCTGCTCCGGGTCGAAGCCGAGGATCCGCTTGGTGGCCTTCACCTCGTCGGCGCCGAGCGCCGAACCGTGGATCTTGCCGGTGTTCTTCTTGTTGGGCGCGGGCCAGCCGATGATGGTGCGCAGCGCGATGAAGGAGGGACGCCCGGTCTCCGCCTTGGCGGCCAGCAGCGCCTGGTGGAGCGCCTCGGCGTCCTCGTGGTAGTCGCCCTGGTCGGCGTCGCCGGTGCGCCAGTCGACGGTCTGGACGTGCCAGCCGTACGCCTCGTAGCGCGCCGCCACGTCCTCGCTCTTGGCGATCCGGGTGTCGTCCTCGATGGAGATCTCGTTGTCGTCGTAGATCACCGTGAGGTTGCCCAGCTGCTGGTGCCCGGCGAGGGCACTGGCCTCGTGGCTGATGCCCTCCTCGATGTCACCGTCGGAGACGATGCACCAGATGTCGTGGTCGAAGACCGAGGCGCCGGGCTCGGCCTCCGGGTCGAACAGACCACGCTCGCGGCGGGACGCCATGGCCATGCCGACCGCGTTGCCCAGGCCCTGGCCGAGCGGGCCGGTGGTGGTCTCCACGCCCGGGGTGTGCCCGTGCTCGGGGTGACCCGGGGTGAGCGAGCCCCACTGCCGCAGCGACTGCAGGTCGGACAGGCTCATCGGGTAGCCGGACAGGAACAGCTGGATGTAGAGGGTCAGGCTGGAGTGCCCGGCGGAGAGCACGAACCGGTCCCGGCCAGGCCAGTTCGGGTCGGCGGGGTTGTGCCGCATGACCCGGTTGAAGAGGAGGTAGGCCGCGGGCGCCAGGCTCATCGCGGTGCCCGGGTGGCCGTTGCCGGATTTCTCCACGGCATCCATGGCCAGCACACGGACGGTATCGACGGCCCGGCGGTCGAGTTCGGACCAGTTGAGTGCGGAGTGCTCGGGTCGGTTGGCAGCCACGATGGTTGTGCTCCTCGGCAGATGGGCGGAACCCTCACTGGTGACCCTATCGAGCGTGCCTAAACGTCCGCCCAGGGATCTGTGCATGGTGTTCGGTACGTGGCGACGGGCTGCGTCGTTCAACCCGGTGGTGTGACGGCCCGCACCGTTGTCGGGTCGGCCGGGCAGCCAAAACGACAACGCGTAGTGTGTGGGTCGGTGTGCTGCCCCCGACCGGGCGCGGCCGAACCGATCTCCCCGTGCCCGACGCCGGAAGGTGGCAATCCGTGAGCATGATCACCGAG
Source organism: Micromonospora sp. NBC_00858 (assembly GCF_045207365.1). Taxonomy (NCBI): domain Bacteria; kingdom Bacillati; phylum Actinomycetota; class Actinomycetes; order Micromonosporales; family Micromonosporaceae; genus Micromonospora; species Micromonospora sp. NBC_00858. The sequence goes on from NZ_CP108828.1 coordinate 683,851, forward strand.
CGCCCCGCGAGCAACCCTGCCGGGCCGCCCCCGGCGCGGGCGGCCGAGGGCCCGGTGGCCCGGCGGGACGTACGCGCGATCCTCTCGGCGTACGTGTCGCTCACCAAGCCGCGGATCGTGGAGCTGCTACTGGTCACCACCATCCCGGCGATGATGCTCGCCGACGGCGGCCTGCCGTCGCTGTGGCTGATGGCCGTGGTGCTGATCGGCGGCTCGCTTGCCGCCGGCGCGGCCAGCGTGCTGAACTGCTACATCGACCGGGACATCGACCAGTTGATGCGGCGTACCAAGCGTCGCCCGCTGCCGACGCACACCGTGACGCCGCGCAACGCGCTGGTCTTCGGTCTGGTGCTCGCGGCGGTCTCGGTCGCCCTGATGGCGGCGTTCACCAACCTGCTGGCTGCCGGGCTGACGCTCGCCGCGATCGCCTACTACGACCTCGTCTACACCCTGTGGCTCAAGCGCTCCACCCCGGCGAACACGTTCTGGGGCGGGGCCTGCGGGGCGGCTCCGGTGCTGATCGGGTGGGCGGCGGTGACCGGCTCGTTGGCGCCGGCCGCCTGGGGGCTGTTCGCGGTGGTCTTCTTCTGGCAGATGCCGCACTTCTACCCCCTGGCCATGAAGTACAAGGACGACTACGCCAGGGCCGGCATCCCGATGCTGCCGGTGGTGGCCTCCACCCGCCGGGTGAACGCCGAGATCCTGATCTTCGCCTGGCTCACCGTGCTCACGTCCCTGGCTGTCTGGCCGTTGGGGCTCAGCGCGATCTACGGCGTACCGACGCTGGTCGTGGGCGCCATCTTCCTGGTCGAGGCGCACCGGCTCTGCCGTCGGGCGGCGCGTGGCGAGGCGGTCAAGCCGATGCGGCTGTTCCACTGGTCGACGACGTACCTGACCATCGTCTTCCTGGCCGTCGCGCTCGACGCGCTGATCTGACCCGTTCGCGCTGCAGAGTCTCGCCAGTCTCGCCCGCATGGCCGTCCCGCCACTGGCGATCTCTCTCGACTAATCACCATCATGGATGAGTTGTCCGGCTTTCAGATCACATCAGAGTAACTTTCGGCCTGAGTCGGATCGGCTCAACCTGCGACGTTTGAGCCCTGATTTGCCCACGTGCTTTGAAGGTAAAAGTACGGATAAATCCGGGCAAGCAACCTGTGGTCTTCCTTAAACCTATAGGTAATTGGCATCACAAAAGCTTCATGGTTCTCGCCCGTCTGAGTGGACTTCTGCTTAGGCTTCGCGTCATGGCAGATGGTTCCGATACGACGCTGACGGCCGAGCAGACCGCCGGCGAGCAGACGCCTCACGGTCTGGTCGCGGGCCTCAAGTCGTTCGCCGCCGGACACGGCGGGGCGAAGGCGGTCATCGAGTACGTCGGCAAGCGTGGCGCGCGAATCGTCCTCGTGGGTTCCGACGGTGAGTGGGGCGACCAGTTCGCCGACGACACCGTCACCGCGCGGGAGGCGTGCGCCAAGGCGGGAGTCACCGTCGAGAACGCCTGGGAGCGTGAACTGATGGACCAGATGCGTCCGAGCAACGACCTCTGGCGGTCGATGGCCCGGCGCACGATGGCCCGCTGAGATAGACACCTGAATTGACCGACCACCACAAGTCGACCCGGGGGAAACCCCGGGTCGCTCTCGTCACCTGTGCCGAACTCGTGGACCTCGACCCGGACGACCGGCTGGTCCTCGCCCCGCTCGCTACCCGGGGGGTCGCCGCCGAGGCGGTCGTCTGGGACGATCCCGGCGTCGACTGGTCCTCCTACGACCTGGTCGTGCTCCGCTCACCGTGGGACTACGCGCTGCGCCGCGACGAGTTCGTCGCCTGGGCCGCCACCGTCCCGGCGCTGGTCAACCCGGCCGAGGTGGTGCGCTGGAACACCGACAAGCGCTACCTCGCCGAGCTGAGCGCGGCCGGCGTGCCCACCGTGCCGACGTCCTGGATCGAGCCGGGGGAGAGCTGGCGTCCGCCAGCCGACACCGGCGAGTACGTGATCAAGCCGGCGGTCAGCGCGGGCAGCCAGGACACCGGCCGGTACGACCTGGCCGACCCGGAGCACCGGGAGCTGGCCGGAGCGCACGTGCGCCGGCTGTCCAGCGCCGGCCGGCTGACCATGATCCAGCCGTACCTGACCGCCGTCGACACCGAGGGCGAGACGGCACTGCTCTTCCTGGCTGGCCCGGACGGGCTCACGTTCAGCCACGCGATCCGCAAGGGCCCGATGCTGACCGGCCCGGACCTCGGCCCGGACGGGCTCTACAAGGCCGAGGAGATCACCGCCCGCACGGCGCAACCAGAACAGCTGGCGGTGGCCGAGCGGACGCTGAGCACGGTGCCGGGCGGGACGGGGCAGCTGCTCTACGCCCGGGTCGACCTGATCCCCGGTCCGGACGGCGCCCCGGTGCTGGTCGAGCTGGAGCTGACCGAGCCGTCGCTGTTCATCGGCCACGCCGAGGGTGCCCCCGACCGCCTCGCCGAGGCCATCACCACCCACCTGGCCCGCCGCGGCTGACCCTCCCAACCGTTCTCAAGGCCCGCCCGGGGGCGTCCGCTGCTCTCCGGGCCCTGGGGGCGTCTGCCGCTCTCCGGGCCCTGGGGGCGTCTGCCGCTCTCCGGGCCCGTCTGGGGGGTGTCTGCCGTTCTCAAGGCCCGCCTGGGGACGTCTGCTGCTCTCCGGGCCCGGCCCGGGGGCGTCTGCGGCTCCCAAGGCCCGCCTGGGAGCGTCCGCCGTTCTCCGGGCCCGGGCGGGGCGTCTGCCGTTCTCAAGGCCCGCCCGGGGGCGTTCGCTGCTCCGGGCCCGCCCGGTGGTGTCCGCCGCTTCCAAGATCCGCGCAAGTTCAGTGAAGTTGCGGCGTCAGCGCGTCGCGACCCCACACTTTCCCTGAAGTTGCGCGGATCTTGAGTCGGCACGGGTCGCGGAGGGGACCTCGGCCGTCCAGATCGCGCAACATCCTGGATTTAGTGGCATCCCGCGCGCGCCGAGGCCACTACATCCAGGAGCTTGTCTCATCCTGTTTGGGCTGCTCAGGGATGGTTGACAGGTCGTGGTGGTGTGGTTGGGGTGCTGGTGTGCGGGTGTGGATCTTCGGTGTTGATCATCTGTCTAGCGGTTGATTTCGGTGTTGGTCAGCACGAGTAGGGCGCGTAGCAGGGTGGTGGCGTGTGGGCGCCAGCCGTGGCGTAGTCGGGTGAGGATGCGCCAGTTCTTGAGGTGAGCGTGGGCGTGTTCATTGGCCGCGCGTTCGCGGCTGAGCAGGGTGTTCACGCTGTGTTGGGCGGGGGTGAGGGGTGGTGGCGGTTGCCGCGTCGTCCGGTGATGACGGTGGGGTTCTCGGGTTGGTCGTCGAGGCGGGTGTGGATGCGGTCGCAGATGACGGCGAGGTCATGACGGCGTAGCCGGGTGGGTAGGCGTAGGCGTTTGGCTTGGGTGGCTTCGTGGGTGCGGGCGCCGGCGGCGGCGGAGATCCAGAGCAGCCGGCCGTGGTGGTCGGTGAGGGTGAGTACGCGTAGGTGGTGAGCCTTGTGTTTGCCGCACCACAGGCGTCGTTCGGCGCGGCCGCTCGGGCGGTGCACGGGCAGGCAGGTGCCGTCGAACAGCAGCGGGTCCTCACTGCTGGTGCGGGCGGTGTGGGTGAGGACTCGGTCCAGGCGGGGCGCCATCGCGGCGAGAGTGGTGATGGTTTGCCGAACCCAGCGGCGCACGCTGTGATGCGACACCCCGTAGGCGGCGGCGAGGTCGGCGGGACGCTGATCATGGCGGAGCACGGCCAGCACGATGAGGGCGACCTGCTCATCGGGCAGCTTGCGCCACCGCGAGCGCACACCACGGCGATACCGGCGGATCGCTTGAGTGATCATGGTCAGCGACTTCGTCGACAAGGGCAGATGGACCTGGTAGACCAGAGCATGGCCCTCGGTGGGCGTGTTGTCGTGTGTCACGACCTGCAACCCTCACCGAGGGCCCTGCTATGAGCCACGCGCAACACCGGAACAGATCGAACCTTCCCGAGGGCAGTCGATCATCAGCGAAGATCACCACACCCTGACCAGCGCCGCGACCCCACGACTCGTCCTGTCAACACCACCCCACCAGCCCAAACAGGATGAGACAAGCTCCAGGATCGAGCACGATCTTGGCGCGGGGCGCGGGGCGCGGGGCGCGGGGCGCGGGGCGCGGGGCGCGGGGCGCGGGGCGCGGGGCGCGGGGCGCGGGGCGCGGGGCGCGGGGCGCGGGGCGCGGGGCGCGGGGCGCGGGAGGTCAGGCGGTCAGGCGGTGACCGGGACGGCTTCGGCTTCGGCGGGGGTGGTTGCCTGGGGCGCGGGGGCGACCGGGCGGCGTTCGCGGGTGGACCACTGCACCGAGAGGGTGGCGAGCAGCACCAGGCAGGAGCCGAGCATGTGCGCGCCGACCAGCACCGCCGGCACGTGGGTGAAGTACTGCACGAAGCCGATCAGGCCCTGGCCCAGCTCCACCGCGAGCAGGACGACTGCGGCCCGGGTGGCCCGCCGGGCGCCGACCGCGCGGAACGCGAAGATCAGCGCTACCGAGAGGCCGAGCAGCAGGAAGACGCTGTCGGCGTGCACCTGGGAGATCGACTCCGGGTCCAGCCCGTTGCGGGCAGCGCCCTGGTCGCCGGCGTGCGGGCCGCTGCCGGTGACCCAGGTGCCGATGACCAGCACCGCGACGCTCACGCCGGTGGTGACCCGGGCCAGCGCGCGCAGCGGCGCCGGCACCACGGCCACCGTCGGGCCGTCGGGCTCGGCCACCCGCCGCCAGAGGGCGTACGCGGCGGCGATCACCGCCATCGAGGCCAGGAAGTGCAGCCCGACCACCCACGGGTTCAGATTGGTGAGCACGGTGATGCCACCGACCACCGCCTGGGCGGGAATGCCCAGGAAGACCGCGACGGCCAGCGGCAGCAGCCCGGGCCGGCGCGGCCGGTGCGCCAGCACGGCCAGCAGGGTGGCCAGCGCGATCAGGCCGACCGCGAAGGTCAGCATCCGGTTGCCGAACTCGATCACCCCGTGCAGGCCCATCTCGGACGTGGCGACGTACGACGCGTCGGTGCACCGGGGCCAGGTGGGACAGCCGAGGCCCGAGGCGGTCAACCGGACGGCCCCGCCGGTGACGACGATGCCCACGTTCGCGATGATCGAGGTGAGCGCGAGGCTACGCAGCAGGGTGCCGGAGACCGGACGGGCGAATCGGTTCACGGCGCAAATCCTACGCACCGTAGTGATCGAGGTTTGTCCGACTCCGTCGGCTCGGTGGTTCGGATCACCGGGGCCCGGGTTTGCGACCCTCCGAGTAATTACGTAACGTTGGCGTTGTGAAAAACACGGCGGCGCTCTCCGGGCAGCAGCCGACGGCCTCTCCGGCCGTCGGTGCGTCCGCGTCCGCGCTTGTCGTGACCACGTCGGCCGCGCTCGGCGGCGCTGTGGCGACCGAGGTCTCCACCCGGGACCGGGTCACCCAGCTGCTGCTGGAGCGGGGGGCCACCACCGCCGCGCAGCTCGGTTCGGCGCTCGGGCTCAGCCCGGCGGCGATCCGCCGGCACCTCGACGCGATGCTCGCCGAGGGTGACGTGTTCGCCCGCGAGCAGACCGTGCAGGGCAGCCGCGGGCGGGGGCGTCCGGCCAAGGTGTTCCTGCTGACCGAGGCGGCCCGGGTCCGGTGTGGCACCCATCACTACGACAACATGGCCACCGCCGCGCTGCGCTGGATCGCCCGCAGCGGCGGCTCCGAGGCGGTCGAGGCGTTCGCCACCGAGCAGGTGGCCGCCCTGGAGTCCCGCTGTCAGGCCGCCATGGAGGACGCTGGCGACGACCCCCTCGCGCGGGCGGAGGCACTCGCCGACGCGCTCACCGCCGAGGGTTACGCTGCCAACGCCACCACGATCGCCTCCGGCGGCCAGCTCTGCCAGCACCACTGCCCGGTGGCGCACGTGGCCGGCGAGTTTCCCCAGCTGTGCGAGGCCGAGACCGCAGTGATCTCCCGTCTGGTCGGCACCCACGTGCAGCGCCTGGCCACCATCGCGCACGGCGACGGGGTGTGCACCACGCACATTCCAGCCCAGCAGGTACGCGCCCAATCCAGTAATCCCGTCACCACTGTGAGGACAGATAAATGACCGAGCAGATCGTCCAGCCCCTGACCCAGGAAGAGCAGCTTGCCGCCCTGGGTCGCTACGAGTACGGCTGGTCCGACCCGGACGCCGCCGGGGCGGTTGCCCAGCGCGGCATCAACGAGGCGGTGGTGCGGGACATCTCGGCCAAGAAGAACGAGCCGGCGTGGATGCTCGACCTGCGTCTGAAGGGTCTCCGGCTGTTCGGCCGCAAGCCGATGCCGGCCTGGGGCGCAGACCTCACCGGGATCGACTTCGACAACATCAAGTACTTCGTGCGGTCCACCGAGAAGCAGGCCACCAGCTGGGAGGACCTGCCCGAGGACATCAAGAACACGTACGACCGGCTGGGCATCCCGGAGGCGGAGAAGCAGCGGCTGGTCGCCGGCGTCGCGGCGCAGTACGAGTCCGAGGTCGTCTACCACAAGATCCGTGAGGACCTTGAGGAGCAGGGCGTCCTCTTCCTGGACACCGACACCGCGCTGCGCGAGCACGAGGACGTCTTCAAGGAGTACTTCGGCACGGTGATCCCGGTCGGCGACAACAAGTTCGCCGCTCTGAACACCTCCGTGTGGTCCGGTGGCTCGTTCATCTACGTGCCGAAGGGTGTGCACGTGGAGATCCCGCTGCAGGCCTACTTCCGGATCAACACGGAGAACATGGGCCAGTTCGAGCGGACGCTGATCATCGTCGACGAGGGTGCGTACGTGCACTACGTCGAGGGCTGCACCGCGCCGCTCTACTCCTCCGACTCGCTGCACAGCGCGGTCGTGGAGATCATCGTCAAGAAGAACGCGCGCTGCCGCTACACGACCATCCAGAACTGGTCGAACAACGTCTACAACCTGGTCACCAAGCGCGCCGTCTGCCACGAGGGCGCGACCATGGAGTGGGTCGACGGCAACATCGGCTCCAAGGTCACCATGAAGTACCCGGCGGTCTACATGACCGGCGAGCACGCCAAGGGCGAGGTGCTCTCGGTGGCGATGGCCGGCGAGGGCCAGCACCAGGACGCCGGCGCCAAGATGGTGCACGCCGCGCCGCACACCTCCTCCACCATCATCTCCAAGTCGATCGCCCGGGGCGGCGGCCGTACCTCGTACCGTGGTCTGGTGCAGGTGCTGGAGGGTTCGCACCACAGCCGGAGCACGGTCAAGTGCGACGCGCTGCTGGTCGACACCATCTCCCGCTCGGACACCTACCCGTACGTCGACATCCGTGAGGACGACGTGTCGATGGGTCACGAGGCGACCGTCTCCAAGATCAGTGACGACCAGCTCTTCTACCTGATGAGCCGGGGCCTGAGCGAGGACGAGGCGATGGCCATGATCGTGCGCGGCTTCATCGAGCCGATCGCCAAGGAGCTCCCGATGGAGTACGCCCTGGAGCTCAACCGGCTGATCGAACTCCAGATGGAGGGCGCGGTCGGCTGACGCCGGCCGGCTGACTCTCGCGTCGGCCTCGACCCGCCGCGCCTCGACCAGCCCGACCGACCCTCCGATTAACCGCAGAACAGACCAAGGAAGAAATGACTACCCAGGCTTCCGCGCCGCCCAGCACCAAGTCGCAGGCGCTGCGCTCGTACGACGTCGCCGACTTCCCGGCCCTCACCGGCCTGGAGGAGGAGTGGCGTTTCACCCCGCTCAAGCGGCTGCGCGGCCTCGCCGGTGAGCCGCAAGCCGCCACCGGCACGGTCCGGCACGAGTACGGCGACCTGCCCGAGGGCGTGGCCGTCGAGCGGATCGGCATGGACGATCCGCGGGTGGGCAGCGTGCTCACCCCGGTCGACCGGATCAGCGCGCTCGCGTACGGCGGTGCCGGCCAGGCGCTGCTGCTCACGGTGGCCAGCGACGTCGTGGTGGGTTCGCCGGTGAGCGTGCGGGTGGTCGGCGACGGTGCCGAGGGTCTGGCCTTCGGGCACACCTTCGTCGAGGTGGGCCGGTTCGCCGAGATGACCCTGGTGCTGGAGCACGTCGGCTCGGCGACCCTGGCCGACAACGTCGAGGTCTCCGTGGCCGACGGGGCGAAGCTGACCCTGGTCACCGTGGCCGACTGGGCGGCCGACGCGGTGCAGGCGCAGCACCTCAAGATCAAGCTGGGTCGGGACGCCCGGGTGACGCACGTCCAGGTCAGCCTCGGTGGTGACCTGGTCCGGCAGTTCACCTCGGTGGAGTACACCGGCCGCGGCGGCGAGGCGGAGCTGTACGGCGTCTACTTCGCCGACTCCGGCCAGCACCTGGAGCACCGGCAGTTGATCGACCACAGCGTGCCGGACTGCCGCAGCTACGTCGGCTACCGGGGCGCTCTGCAGGGCGAGGACGCGCACACCGTGTGGGTGGGCGACGTGCTGATCCGGGCCGAGGCGACCGGCACCGACACGTACGAGATCAACCGGAACCTGCTGCTCACCGACGGCGCGCGGGCGGACTCCGTACCCAATCTGGAGATCGAGACCGGCGAGATCGCCGGCGCCGGCCACGCCAGTGCGACCGGCCGCTTCGACGACGAGCAGTTGTTCTACCTGATGGCCCGGGGCATTCCGGAGGGCGAGGCCCGCCGCCTGGTGGTCCGCGGCTTCTTCGCCGAGCTGATCAACAAGATCCCGGTGGAGCCGCTGCGCGAGCGCCTCGGCGACGCGATCGAGGCCCGGCTGACCAAGGCCGGCGCCTGATGATCCGGATCTGTTCCACCGAGGACGTGCCGAAGGGGACCGCGATCAGCGCGGACGTCGACGGCACCCCGATCGCGCTGGTGCACGGCGAGGATGGCGAGTTCTACGCCGCCTACGACGAGTGCTCGCACGCCTCGGTCGCCCTCTCCGAGGGTGAGGTCGACGGCTGCACGCTCGAGTGCTGGCTGCACGGCTCGCGCTTCGACCTGCGCACCGGGCAGCCCACCGGGCTGCCGGCCACCGAACCCGTACCCGTCTACCCCGTCGACGTCCGCGACGGCGACATCTACCTCAGCCTGACGCCGAGTAATGGAGTGACCCGATAATGAGCACCCTGGAGATCCGCGACCTGAAGGTGTCGGTCAAGCTGCCCGAGGGTGAGCTCAAGCCGATCCTGGCCGGTGTCGACCTGACCGTCCGCTCCGGTGAGACCCACGCGATCATGGGCCCGAACGGCTCCGGCAAGTCGACCCTGGCGTACTCGATCGCCGGTCACCCCAAGTACGAGATCACCGGCGGTTCGGTGACCCTCGATGGCGAGGACGTGCTGGCCATGTCCGTCGACGAGCGGGCCCGCGCCGGCCTCTTCCTGGCCATGCAGTACCCGGTCGAGGTGCCCGGCGTCTCGGTGGCGAACTTCCTGCGTACCGCGAAGACCGCCATCGACGGTGAGGCGCCGAAGCTGCGCACCTGGGGCGGCGAGCTGCGCGGCGCCATGGAGCGCCTCCAGATGGACCCGGCGTTCGCCCAGCGCAACGTCAACGAGGGCTTCTCCGGCGGTGAGAAGAAGCGCCACGAGATCGTCCAGCTGGAGCTGCTCAAGCCGAAGATCGCCATCCTCGACGAGACCGATTCCGGCCTCGACGTGGACGCGCTGCGCGTGGTCAGCGAGGGCGTCAACCGGGTCCGCGACAACGGCGACACCGGCATGCTGCTGATCACCCACTACACGCGGATCCTGCGCTACATCAAGCCGGACTTCGTGCACGTCTTCGTGGCCGGCCGGATCGTCGAGCAGGGCGGCCCGGAGCTGGCCGACAAGCTCGAGGCCGAGGGCTACGAGCGGTACGCCGCCGGGGCCGGCACGGCCCGGGCCTGAGCGAGAGAGGCGCTGCCGAGATGACCAGCATCGCGATCCCGTCCGGGATGCCGCAGTACGACGACGTGCCGCGTTTCGACGTGGCCCGGGTGCGCGCCGACTTCCCGATCCTGGACCGGGAGATCAACGGGCACCCGCTGGTCTACCTCGACAGCGCCAACACCTCGCACAAACCCCGGCAGGTGCTCGACGTGCTCGGGGAGCACTACGCCCTGCACAACGCCAACGTGTCGCGCTCGGTGCACACCCTGGGCACCGAGGCCACCGAGGCGTACGAGGGGGCGCGGGCGAAGATCGCCGCGTTCATCAACGCGCCGAGCCCCGACGAGGTGGTGTTCACCAAGAACTCCACCGAGGCGATCAACATCGTGGCGTACGCGTTCTCCAACGCCACGCTGCGTGCGGACGCCGACCCGCGGTTCCGGCTGGGCCCGGGCGACGAGGTGGTGATCTCCGAGATGGAGCACCACTCGAACATCGTCCCGTGGCAGTTGCTCTGCGAGCGGACCGGCGCGACCCTGCGCTGGTTCCCGGTCACCGACGGCGGCCGGCTCGACGAGTCCGGCCTGAACGACCTGGTCAACGAGCGGACGAAGATCGTCTCGCTGGTGCACATGTCGAACATCCTCGGCACGATCAACGCCACCTCCCGGATCACCGCGCGGGTCCGTGAGGTGGGCGCGCTGCTGCTGCTGGACTGCTCGCAGTCGGTGCCGCACCTGCCCATCGACGTGGTCGACCTCGATGCCGACTACATCGCCTTCACCGGGCACAAGATGTGCGGCCCGACCGGTATCGGTGTGCTCTGGGGCCGGGGCGAACTGCTGGCGGCGATGCCGCCGGTGTTCGGCGGCGGCTCGATGATCGAGACGGTCACCATGGCCCGGTCGACGTTCGCCGCGCCGCCGGCCCGGTTCGAGGCGGGCACCCCGCCGATCGCCGAGGCGGTGGGGCTCGGCGCGGCGGTGGACTACCTCACCGGGATCGGGATGCAGGCCATCCAGTGGCACGAGAAGGAGCTGACGGCGTACGCGCTGGAGGCCCTCGACTCGGTGCGTGACCTGCGGATCTTCGGCCCGACCGTGCCGGTGGGCCGGGGCGGCACCATCTCGTTCGCGCTGGGTGACGTGCACCCGCACGACGTGGGTCAGGTGCTCGACTCGCTCGGCGTGCAGGTGCGGGTGGGCCACCACTGTGCCAAGCCGGTGTGCAACCGGTTCGGCGTCCCGGCCACGACCCGGGCCTCGTTCTACCTCTACACCACCACGGAGGAGATCGACGCTCTGGTGGCCGGTCTGGAGCAGGTGCGGAAGGTGTTCGACTGATGCAGCTCGACCAGCTCTACCAGGAGATCATCCTGGACCACTACAAGCACCCGCACGGGCGTGGCCTGCGCGCTGCCGAAGACTCGGGCGACCAGGTCGCGGAGGCGCACCACGTCAACCCGACCTGCGGCGACGAGGTCACCGTCCGGGTGGCCACCGACGGCGCCGTGCTGCACGACATCTCGTACGACGGGATGGGCTGCTCGATCAGCCAGGCCTCGGCGAGCGTGCTGCACGAGTTGCTGCGCGGTCGGGGTGCGGGGGAGGCGTTCGCGGTACACCAGGCGTTCGTCGAGTTGATGTCCGGCCGTGGCCAGGTCACGCCGGATGAGGACGTGCTCGGTGACGGGGTGGCTTTCGCGGGCGTTGCCCGCTACCCCGCTCGGGTCAAGTGTGCGCTGCTGCCGTGGATGGCGTTCAAGGACGCCGCGGCACGCGCCGGGGTGGGCGCGAGCCCGGAGGTGAAGGCATGAGCGAGAACACCGCTACCGCAGCGACGCCGGAGGCCGGTGACGCCACCGCGACGCCGCAGACCGACGCCGCGACGACCGACGCCGCCGCGACGACCGACGCCGCGACGACCGACGCCGCGACGACCGACGCCGCGACGCAGGGTGCCGGCGACGCCGCCACCCCGGCGACCGGCGTCAGCAAGGCCATGATCGCCGACATTGAGGAGGCGATGAAGGACGTCGTCGACCCGGAGCTCGGCATCAACGTGGTCGACCTGGGCCTGGTGTACGGGGTGCACGTCGACGACGAGAACGTCGCGACCCTGGACATGACGCTCACCTCGGCGGCCTGCCCGTTGACCGACGTGATCGAGGACCAGGCCCGGCAGGCGCTGACCACCGGCCCCGGCGGCGGTCTGGTCAACGACATCCGGATCAACTGGGTCTGGCTCCCGCCGTGGGGCCCGGACAAGATCACCGACGAGGGTCGGGACCAGCTCCGCTCCCTCGGCTTCAACGTCTGACCCGACTCCGTTCCACCTTCGTCGAGCGCGGCGCCCGTTTGGGTGCCGCGCTCGATGCGCTGTGGAGCAGTGTGAACCAAAAAGTGGAACGGATCGTTCCGGTCTGCTAAGTTGATCCCAACACAACGGAGCGGAACATTCCGCTCCGAAAGCGGGCGGAGTCGCTCGTTTGACGGGGTCGGCGGAGAGGTCAGGGCGATGAGCGAGATGGCAGCTGGACAGTGGCGGACCGTGCTCGACGAGGCGCACAAGGCGCTCCGGACGGCCGTCGAGGGGGTCCCGGCCGACGCCTGGGATCGGCCCACCCCGTGCAAGCGGTGGACGGTCACCCAGGTGCTTCAGCACGCGACCGGCGACCAGATCGCCTACGCGGCGGCGATCGTCGGCGGGCCGGGGCCGGCAGAGGACCCGTTCGCACCCTCCGGTCGGATCGACGGGGACAAGCTGGTCGGCCTACGCGCCGCCCTCGACGCGTCCGCCCGAGCCTGGGCGGGTGTCGCCGACGACGACCCGCAGGTGCCCACGCCGCTGCCCCAGGGCAAGCTGCCGGCCCAGGTTGGTGCCGTCGCGTGCGCCCTCGACGCGGCAGTGCACGCCTGGGACATCGCGACGGCCACCGGCCAGCCGTCCCCGCTCGGCGACGAACTGGCCCGTCCCCTGCTGGTGGTCGCTCGGCAGATCGTCGAGCCGCTGCGGGCCTATGGCGTGTACGACCCGGCGATCGACCCCGGTCCGGAGGCCGACGAGGTCAGCGTCCTGCTCTCCTACCTCGGTCGCCACCCCCACTGGCCCGCCCGAAAGCCCTGATCGGCCTGGCGGCCTTGTCAGCCCCATGATCGTGCTCGATCCCGGAAAGAGTGCCTGCCGCCAGTTGGTGCGCCCACTACTTCCTGGATCGAGCACGATCTCGGGCGTCGGGCGTCGGGCGTCGGGCGCGGGGCGTCGGGCGCGGGGCGCGGAAATCCGGTGGCGGGGGTGTGGCTTCGGCGCGCAGGATGCGCGTGTGACTGAGGCGTACCCGATGCAGGTCCTTGTTCGTGCGGCGACTGCCGTGCGTCGACAGCGGCCGGTCCGGCGACGAGCCTCGGCCCGACACCGACGTCCGTGAGCGGGGCGTTCCTGGCCGGTCTGGTGGCCGGCTACGGCGTCGCCATTCCCGTCGGCGCGATCGCGATCCTCATCCTGGGCCTGAGTGCTCGTACCTCGTTTCGGGTCGGCGCGGCCGCGGCGCTTGCGGTGGCGACGGCCGACGGGCTCTATGCGGCGGTCGCGGCGCTCGGTGGCGCCGGCCTGGCCGGGGTCATCGCGCCGGTCGCCGGGCCGCTGCGGGTGGTCGCGGCCGTCGTCCTGCTGGGTCTCGCCGCGCATGGCCTGTGGCGGACCTGGTCCGCCCATCGCTCGCGGCAGACCCCGGCGGCACCCGTCGGTCGGGGTTTGAGCACTCCCGGGCGGGCCTACGCGGCGTTGCTCGGGCTGACCCTGCTGAACCCGGCGACGGTGCTGTACTTCACCGCGCTGGTGCTCGGTCGTCGGGACACCGCCGACGCGGAGACGGTCGACGCGGCGCTCTTCGTGGCGGGCGTGTTCCTGGCGTCGGCGAGTTGGCAGATGCTCATCGCCGGCGGTGGCACCGTGGTCGGCCGGGCGCTGAGCAGCCCGCGCGGGCGGCTGGTCACCGGCCTGGTCTCCAGCGCGCTGATCGCCGCGCTGGCGGTGGTCGCGCTGCTGCCGGGCTGAGCGGTCCCCGCCCGACCGCCCGATCTGCCTCGTCGTGCCGTACCGTCGGGCGGTGACCAGTCGACCCGCAGCCGGGGGAGGCCGGTGGGTGGAGGTCGACCCGGCCCGCGTCGGCCGCTGGGTGGAGGGCTTCGCCGACCGGCACGGCCCGCACACCATCACCGCGCGGGAGTACGGTCTGCTGCTCACCGCCCCCGACGGGACCACCGCCGAGCTGTACGCCCCGCCCGGGTCGCCGGCCAGCGGCGACGTCGCCGGGTTCGTTGCCGCCGCCGTCGCGCCCCGCCGGATCGGCCTGCTCCTGGCCCGCAAGGGCGCGGTGGCCGTCGGTGTGGCCGAGGGCGCCGACCTCGTCGTCTCCAAGGTGGACACCCGGTACGTGCAGGGGCGCACCGCCGCGGGGGGATGGTCACAGCAGCGGTTCGCCCGGCGGCGCGACAACCAGGCCAAGGCGGCGCTGGGTGATGCGGCGGAGCTGGCCGTACGGCTGCTGTTGCCGGAGGCGGCGGCGCTGACCGCGGTGGTCTGCGGCGGTGACCGGCGGGCGGTGGACTTGGTGCTGGCCGATCGGCGGTTGGCCCCGCTCGTGCCGCTGCGGGCCGAGCGGTTGCTCGACGTGCCGGAGCCTCGACACGCGGTGCTCGTCGCTGCGGTGGCTGCGGCCCGTGCGGTGCGGATCCGGCTGCGCGACCCGGCACCCGACTGACCTCAGCGGTCGACGGTGGTGCTGAGAGAGGAAAGGCCGGGGTTCCTGGCGAGCCCCGGCCCCCCGCCCCATCCCCCCGCCGGGCGGAGACCTCGTCGGGGGAGGGGAGGGGAGGTCAGAGCTGGTCGGTGCCGAAGGTGTCGCAGGTCTTCGGATCGCCGCGGTCGAAGCCCTGCTGGAACCAGCGCTGCCGCTGCGCGGAGGTGCCGTGGGTGAACTGGTCCGGGTTGACCTGTCCACCGGAGCGTTCCTGGATGCTGTCGTCGCCAATCGCCTCGGCGGCCTGCACAGCCTCGCTGATGTCGGTCGGGGTGATCGACTTGAACAGCGGTTCCTGGCCGGTCTTGTCCTTGCTCTCGGTGGCGTGCTTGGCCCAGGCGCCGGCGTAGCAGTCGGCCTGCAACTCCAGCCGTACGGAGGCGGAGCGGGGGCCGCTCTGGTCGCCCTGGCCGGCCCGCTCGTTGGTGCCGAGCAGGTTCTGGATGTGGTGTCCGTACTCGTGGGCGAGCACGTAGGGCTGGGCGAACTCGCCCTTGGCGCCGAACCGGGACGCCAGCTCGTCGTAGAAGCTCAGGTCGATGTACACCTGCCGGTCGGCCGGGCAGTAGAACGGGCCGACACCCGAGTCGGCCTGCCCGCAGCCGGTGTTCACGGCGGCCTGGAAGAAGTTGGTGTCGGTCGGCTCGTACTTCCCGTTGCCCAGCTCCGGGTACGCCTGCTGCCAGTAGGCCTGGATGCTGTTGACGAAGAGCAGGTTGCGGCAGCGGGCGTCGTCGAAGCGCTGGGGGTTGTCGCGCGAGCACAGCTGCTCCAGGTCAGTGCCGCCGGCCTGCCCGCCCTCGTCGCCGTTGGTCATCGCGTTCAGGCCGAACCCGCCGCCCAGCAGGGCGACCAGCACGGCCACCACGATGCCGATCAGCCCGCCGCGACCACCGCCGCCGGGCAGCGGAATGCCGAGTCCACCGCCTGCCCCGCCGCCTCGGCCCCGGTCGTTGACCTGGGAGGTGTCGAGTTCGGCCCGCTCGTTGAGTTCCATGCTGACCCCGATCGCCGTATGTCCGTCAGTGTCGTTTCAATGTCGCCGTGTCGCCTCAATGCCGGACCGGGTCCGGACAACCGTTCCGGTACCCGATGATCTTGAGTGGTAATCGCGGCGGGGCCGCCCGGGAGCGCCCGGTACACTTGTCAGGTGCTGCGCTGCGAAGGCTGAACCGCCCCGCGCCGCCGGGCCACTGGGCCCGCCGGCCGTTTCGCGTGCCCCGAGTCAGCCTTCCACTCCCCGAGAGCGAGCCCGAAGAAATGATCACTGCCACCGGCCTGGAACTCCGTGCCGGCTCACGGATCCTGCTGTCCGACACCACCCTGCGGGTGCAGCCCGGTGACCGGATCGGTCTCGTCGGCCGCAACGGTGCCGGCAAGACCACCACGCTGAAGGTGCTCGCCGGTGAGGGGCAGCCGTACGCCGGGCAGATCGACCAGCGCAGCGCCATCGGCTACCTGCCGCAGGACCCGCGTACCGGCGACCTGCAGGCGACCGGCCGCGACCGGGTGCTCTCCGCCCGCGGCCTGGACGTGCTGATGGCCCAGATGCAGCAGCTCGAGGCCCAGCTCGCCGAGGACACCGACGAGAAACTGGTCCGTCGCTACGGCGCGTTGGAGGACCAGTTCGCCGCCCTGGGCGGGTACGCCGCCGAGGCCGAGGCCGCCCGGATCTGCGCCAACCTCGGCCTACCGGACCGCGCGCTCGCGCAGACCATCGGCACCCTCTCCGGCGGTCAGCGCCGGCGCATCGAGCTGGCCCGGATCCTGTTCCGCGACGCCGGCGAGAACGGCGGCGGCATCCTGCTGCTCGACGAGCCGACCAACCACCTCGACGCCGACTCGATCACCTGGCTGCGCGGCTTCCTCGCCAACCACAAGGGCGGTCTGATCGTGATCTCCCACGATGGCGCACTGCTGGAGTCGGTGGTCAACAAGGTTTGGTTCCTGGACGCCACCCGGTCCGTGGTCGACGTGTACAACCTGGGCTGGAAGGCGTACCTGGAGGCGCGCGAGACCGACGAGCGGCGCCGCCGCCGGGAGCGGGCCAACGCGGAGAAGAAGGCCGGCGCGTTGATGGCGCAGGCCGACAAGATGCGGGCCAAGGCCACCAAGACCGTCGCCGCGCAGAACATGGCCCGCCGGGCCGAGAAGCTGATCTCCGGCCTGGAGGAGGTGCGGGTCTCCGACCGGGTGGCCAAGGTGCGCTTCCCCAACCCCGCGCCGTGCGGCAAGACCCCGCTGACCGCGACCGGCCTGTCCAAGTCGTACGGCTCGCTGGAGATCTTCACCGACGTCAACGTGGCGGTGGACCGCGGCTCTCGCGTGGCCATCCTCGGGCTCAACGGCGCCGGCAAGACGACGCTGCTGCGGATGCTTGGTGGGCTGCTCACGCCGGACACCGGCGAGGTGCACGCCGGGCACGGGCTGCGGCTGGGCTACTACGCCCAGGAGCACGAGACGCTGGACGTGCAGCGGACGGTGCTGGAGAACATGCGCGCCGCCGCCGTTGAGCAGTCCGACACCGACCTGCGCAAGATTCTCGGCGCGTTCCTCTTCTCCGGCGACGACGTGAACAAGCCGGCGGGGGTGCTCTCCGGCGGCGAGAAGACCCGGCTGGCCCTGTCGACCCTGGTCTGTTCCGGTGCCAACGTGCTGCTGCTCGACGAGCCGACGAACAACCTCGACCCGGTCAGCCGGGAGCAGGTGCTCGACGCGATCGCCAACTACCCGGGCGCGATCGTGCTGGTCACCCACGACCCGGGGGCGGTGCTGGCGCTCAAGCCGGACCGCGCCATCCTGCTGCCCGACGGCGACGAGGACGCCTGGAGCGACGACCTGCTCGAGCTGGTCGAGCTGGCCTGACCGCCCCGGTCGACGTGCCCTGCGGGCGGTCCGACCGGGCCGTTCTCAGCCGAGCTGGTCGACCAGCCGGCCGAGTACGCCGGAGCTGACCAGGATCACCAAGCCGATGCCGACGAAGAGCGCCGGCACCAGCCAGTGGCCCGCGCGCTCGACCAGCCGGACCACCCTCCGGTGCCCGCCCAGCCAGGCGCCGACGGCGCACCACACCGCGATGAGCAGCACGAAGACCAGCAGGAAGACCGCGCTGTCGGCGGGGCCGAGGGCCCGGAACACGGGTACGTAGACGGCCACGTTGTCGGCGCCGTTCGCGATCGTCACCCCGGCCACCCCGAGTGTGGAGGCCACCACGGCGGGTGCCTCGTCGTCGTCGCGCCGCACGAGGGCGCGGACCCCGAGCGCGATCGGCAGCAGCCCGAGCAGCCCGGTCCACGGGTCGGGCACCACCAGCAGGCCGGCGGCGACCACCGCGCTGGCCACCGCCAGCGTCCCGATGCCGAGGTACTGCCCGGCGACGATCTGCCAGGGCCGCGGTCGGCCGGTGCGGCGGGCGGTGACGAAGAACAGGGTCAGGATGACGATGTCGTCGATGTCGGTGGCGGCGAAGACCACGGCCGCCCCGGCCGCCGTGCCCAACAGGTCGATCACGACCGCAGGGTACGGGTCGTCGACGGGCGCTGCCGAGCGGCGGCGGTGGTACGCCCGGCCGGTGTGACGGGGCCGGTTGCCAGCATCACGCTATCGGGAAGCTGACATTGCATAGCGTGTCGGTTGGCGAAGAGTTGATATCTGGCGCATGATCGTCCGAGGCGGTCTAATAGGTGGGACCGTATCCGAACCGCACAGTCTGGGACGTGAGGACACAGCATGGCAGCCACTGGCACAGCCACCAGCACTGAGAAGGGTCGCCGGATCGTCGGAGCCGAGCGTCAGACGCTCGCCAAGGACCTGGTAAAGCGGTACACCTCGGGGGAGAGCATCCGCGCCCTGGCGGCCTCGACGGGCCGTTCCTACGGGTTCATCCACCGAGTGCTCACCGAGTCCGGGGTGCAACTGCGCCAGCGTGGCGGCGCCCGGCGCCGCAAGAAGGCGTGACCTGCCCCCCAGCGTCGTCGACCAGCGCCGCACCCCGGGCCGCCCGGTGACCGCCGAGGCGACCGGGGTCCGGCTGAGCTGCGACGGGCCGGCTGCCACGGTGACGTTGTGCCGGCCCGACGTGCTCAATGCCCAGACGCCCGCCATGTGGCGCGCGATGAGCGACTTCTCCCGCGACCTGCCCGGCGACGTTCGGGTGGTGGTGGTCCGGGGTGAGGGGCGCGCGTTCTCCGCCGGCCTCGACCTCGCGGTGGCCGGCGCTTCCGGCCCGGGGTCCTTCGCCGAGCTGGCCACGCTGCCCGAGCAGGCCTGCGCGGACCACATCGCCGAGTTCCAGGCTGCCTTCACCTGGCTGCACCGGCCGGACGTCATCTCCGTGGCGGCCGTGCAGGGCCACGCGATCGGCGCTGGTTTCCAGCTCGCGCTCGCCTGTGATCTGCGGGTCCTGGCCGCCGACGCGAAGCTGTCGATGGCCGAGGTGACCCTTGGCCTGGTGCCCGACCTGGCCGGCACCAAGCGCCTCGTCGAGCTTGTGGGCTATGCCCGGGCGCTGGAGATCTGCGCGACCGGCCGTCGGCTGGACGCCGCCGAGGCGGACCGGATCGGGCTGGCCAACCTGGTCGTACCACCCGCCGAGTTGGACGGTGCGGTCCGTGACCTGACCGCCGGCCTGCTCGCCGGTGCCCGCGACGCCGTGGTGGAGATCAAGGCGTTGATCGCCGGCGCGTCCGGGCGGTCGCATGCCGACCAGCAGCGCGCCGAGCGGGAGGCGCAGACCCGCCGGCTGCGTGACCTCGCCGGCCGGGGAGAATAGTAAGGACCATTCGGGAAGATCCGGGTTACGACCGAGGTTGTCAGAGTCGTCGGGAGAATTGACCTGACGGTGCGGTCTGCCCGACAACCCGGAGGTGCGCGGTGTCCAACCCGATGTCCGGCGGTGGCATGGCGGGGTGGAGCATGCTCCGGTCGATGCGCAACCGCGACGAGGTCTCCACCCACCGGCTGAAGCACGGGGTGGCCCGGCGGATCGTGGCCTTCGCCCACCCCTACCGGCGCGACATCGGCGTCTTCCTGGCCACCGTGGTGCTGGCCGCCATCATCGGCGTGGCCACCCCGGTGCTCGCCGGTGACGTGATCAACGCGATCAACCGGGGCGGCACCGAGGCTGGCCGGCTGGTGATCCGGCTGGCCCTGTTCATCGCCGGCCTGGCGGTCGCCGACGCGCTGCTCTCACTGGCCCAGCGGTGGTATTCGGCCCGCATCGGCGAGGGCATCATCCTCAACCTGCGCACCCGGGTCTACGACCACGTGCAGCGGATGCCGTTGCAGTTCTTCACCCGCACCCAGACCGGCGCGCTGGTCAGCCGGCTCAACAACGACGTGCTCGGCGCCCAGCGGGCGTTCACCTCCACCCTGTCCGGCGTGGTCAGCAACGTCATCCAACTGGTGCTCACCGCCGCGGTGATGTTCACCCTCTCCTGGCAGATCACCGCGCTCTCGCTGGTGCTGCTGCCGATCTTCATCATCCCGGCCCGCCGCGTCGGCCGCCGGCTGGCCGACATCACCCGTGAGTCGTACAACCTCGACGCCAAGATGAACGCGACCATGACCGAGCGGTTCGGGGTGGCCGGCGCGTTGCTGGTGAAGCTCTTCGGCCAGCCCGAGATCGAGGCCAGCCGGTTCGCCGGCCGGGCCGAGCGGGTACGGGACATCGGCATCCAGTCCGCCATGTACTCGCGCACCTTCTTCGTGGCGATGCTGCTGGTCGCCTCGCTGGCCCAAGCCCTCACCTACGGTCTCGGCGGCTGGCTCGCCGTGACCGGCGGCGTGACGGCGGGCACGGTGGTGACCCTCGCGCTGCTGCTCACCCGCCTGTACGGCCCGCTCACCGCGCTCTCCAACGTCCGGGTGGACGTGATGAGCGCGCTGGTCTCCTTCGACCGGGTCTTCGAGGTGCTCGACCTCAAGCCGGGCATCGTGGAGAAGCCCGACGCGGTGCCGGTGCCCCGGGGCACCGGGCGGGTCGACTTCCGGGACGTGCGGTTCCGCTACCCGAGCGCCGCCGAGATCTCCCTCGCCTCGCTGGAAGAGGTCGCCACGCTCGATCGGACCGTCAACGAGCCGGTGCTCAAGGGTGTCTCGTTCAGCGTCGAGCCGGGCCAGATGGTCGCCCTGGTCGGCCCGTCCGGCGCCGGCAAGTCGACGCTGTCCATGCTGATCTCCCGGATCTACGACGTCACCGACGGGCAGGTGCTGGTCGGCGGGGTGGACGTGCGCGACGCGACGCTCGCCTCCCTGCGCGACGAGATCGGCGTGGTCACCCAGGATTCGCACCTGTTCCACGAGACGATCGCCGAGAACCTGCGCTACGCCAAGCCGGACGCCACCGACGACGAGATCTGGGCCGCGCTGGCCGGCGCTCAGGTCGCCGACCTGGTCCGGTCGCTGCCCGACGGCTTGGACACCACGGTGGGGGAGCGCGGCTACCGGTTCTCCGGCGGCGAGAAGCAGCGCATCGCCATCGCCCGGCTGCTGCTCAAGGCCCCGTCGATCGTGATCCTCGACGAGGCGACCGCGCACCTCGACTCGGAGAGTGAGGCGGCGGTGCAGCGAGCGCTGTCGGTGGCGCTGGCCGGGCGGACGGCGCTGGTGATCGCGCACCGCCTCTCCACGGTCCGCGACGCCGACCAGATCCTGGTCCTGGACGGCGGGCGGATCGTCGAGCGGGGGCGGCACGACGAGTTGGTGGCGGTCGGCGGGCTCTACGCCGAGCTGTACCGGACCCAGTTCGGGGTCGCCGACTCGCCCACCCCGTACGTGGACGCGACCGGCCCCGAGCCGGTGGTCATGCCGCTGGGCACCTACATCGCCGACGAGGCGCTGCCACCGGCCGCCGCCAACTGACCCACCCGCCGCGGCACACCGACTCAGGCCGGGCGGCGGTCCGGCAGACCGGTCGCGACGCGTAGCTCAGCGAACGCGGCGCCCAGGGTGATTGGCGTGAAGTGCGCGTTCAGGCCGCTCGGGTTGGGCAGCACCCACAGCCGCGCCCCGGCCAGCGGCTCCGGCTGTGGCCCGAAGGTGGCCTTCGGTCGACCGAAACCGATCCGGTACGCGGTCACCCCCACCACCGCCACCCAGCGCGGCCGGTACCGGGCCACGGCGGCGGTCAGCAGCCGAGCCCCGTCGAGCAACTCCTCAGTGGTCAGTTCGTCGGCACGGGCGCTGGCCCGGGCGGCCATGTTGGTGATGCCGAGGCCGAGGGCGGGTAGCTCGTCCTGCTCGCTCGGGTGCAGCAGCCGGGGGGTGAACCCGCCTCGGTGCAGCGCCGGCCAGAACCGGTTGCCGGGCCGGGCGAAGTGCCAGCCCGTGGCGGCCGACCAGAGGCCCGGGTTGATGCCGACGAAGAGCACCGCCAGGCCCGGCGCGAGCACGTCGGGGATGGTCCGGTCCGCGGCGGCGGCCAGCTCCGCCCGCGTCGGCCGGGAATGTCCGGCAACGTCGCTGGCTCGCCGGTCCGGGCCGGGCGTCACCGCACGGGCTTCTCGGGCGGCGTCGGGCGGCACGGCCGGGGCTCGCCGGCCCGCGCCGGGCGTCACAGCCCGCGCAGCGCGCCACCGTCGACCGGCACGGTGAGGCCGGTCAGGTAGCTCGCGGCGGGGGAGAGCACGAACGCGGCCACCCGGCCGAACTCGGCCGGGTCGCCGATGCGCCGCAACGGGATGCTGGCCTCCGCCTCGGCGCGGGCCCGTTCCGGGTCGCCGGTGGCGGCGAAGAGTTCGCGGTTGCGGTCGGTCAGGATCCGGCCGGGCAGCAGGCCGACCACCCGTACGCCGCGCGGGCCGTAGTCGTCGGCGATGTCCTTGGCGACCCCGACCAGACCGGGCCGAAGGCCGTTGGAGATGCCGAGGCCGGGCACCGGCCCGCGGGCCGAGGTGGAGAGCACCAGCCCGATCGCGCCGCCCTCGGGCAGCGCGCCGGCGACCGTGCGTACCGCGCGGACGGTGCCCAGGAAGACGGTCTCGAAGGAGTGCCGCCACTGCTCGTCGGTGACCGACGCGGCTTTGCCGGGCGGCGGGCCGCCGACCGAGATGAGTGCGCCGTCGAGCCGACCGAAGTGCTCCCGGGCCGCCGCGACGAGCTGATCAGGGGTGTCCGGGTCGGCCAGGTCGGCGGTCAGCCCGACCGCCCGCTCCGGTCCACCCAGCCGCTGTGCGGCGGCGGCCACCCCGTCGGCGTCCCGGGCCGAGAGCACCACCCGGGCCCCGTCGGCGACCAGGCACTGCGCCGTCGCGTAGCCCAGGCCGCGGGAGGCGCCGGTGAGCACGTACACCCGGTCGGTCAGTCCGAGATCCATACCGCCGATCCTGCCGCATCCGGTGCGCCGTCGCCATCGGCGGCGGGCTGTGCCGCCGGTGGACGCGGGGCGGGGCGCAGCAGGCGTACCCGGCTGGCGATCTGCACCGCCACGGCGCCGCCGGCGCGGGCCATCGCCGGCAGCCGGCGCGGACTCGGCGCCCGGCGCCCGTCATAGCGCAGACGGGCCTCCCGGGCGGCCAGCTCCTCGGCGCCCGCCGGGGGCAGCGCGCCGCGCTCGCGCAGCGCCCGGGCCAGGTCCCAGCCGTCCCGCAGTGAGCCAGTGGTGGGACGGCCGGCGGCCCAGCCGGCGAAGGTCGACGACCAGCCGGCGCCGAGGCCGGCGGCGAGCAGCGGCCAGTGCCGGGCCACCTCGCCAGCCCGCTTGCGCAGCAGCGCCGCCCGCGTGGCGGCCAACGGCGCCGGCGCGAACCCCTCCGGCGGCGGACCTCCGGCGACCAGCGCCGCGACCAGCTCCGCCTGTCGCTCGGCGAGCCGGCCGGTGCGCGCGTCGCTCGCGCGGTCACCGGCCACCGACGGACCGGCGTCGGCGGGCGTGGACGCGCTGGTCATGTCACGGGCGGGAAGCCCGCGGCGGCGGCCAGGGCGTCCAAATCGGCGCGGAGCTCGGCTGCCGGTGGGTACCCGCCGTCGCGCTCCAGCAGCAGCGCCGGCGGTCGTCGCCGGGCACAGAGCGCGCCGACCAGCTCCAGCACCGCCGGGGGCACCGCGTCGGTGTGCGTGTCGTGGTAGAAGCCGCCGTGTTCGGCGCCGCCGGCCACGTGCGCGTATCCGACTTGGTCCAGCGGCAGCCGGTCCAGCAGCGCGAGCGGGTCGGTGCCCCGGTTGCGGGCGTTGGCGTACACGTTGGCGACGTCCAGCAGCAGCAGCGCCCCGGTCCGGTCCAGGATCTCGGTGAGGAAGTCCCCCTCGTCCAGCTCGTCGTCGGGCCAGTCGACCAGCGCGGCGATCGGTTCCAGGGCGATCGGCACCGGCAGCTCGGCCTGCGCTCGGGCCACGTTGGCACAGACCACGTCGACCGCCTCCCGGCTGCGCGGCAGCGGAAGCAGGTGCCCGGCCTCCAGGCCGCCGGCCCGGACGAAGGCGATGTGCTCGCTGACCAGCGGGGCGTCGACCCGCTGCGCCACCGCGGCCAGGTGGGCGACCCGGGCGGGGTCGACCGGCTCGGTGCCGCCGAGGGAGAGCCGCACCCCGTGGGGTACGACCGTCACCGCGCGCTCGCGCAGCTGCGCCAGGCCCGGCGGGAGGGGCCCGGTCGCGGAAACCGACTCGGCCACCACCTCGACGAAGCGCAGCCCGGGCAGCTCGGCCACGAAGCCTGCGATCTCCGGACGCCAGCCGATGCCGACGCCGGACGGGCCGGTCATCCGCCGCACCCGCCGCCACCGCCGCACCCGCCACCGCCGCAGGAGCTGCCGCCGCCGGAGCTGTCCCCACCGCCATCCCCGCCGCTGGAGCCGG
Organism: Micromonospora sp. NBC_00858; assembly: GCF_045207365.1. NCBI lineage: Bacteria > Bacillati > Actinomycetota > Actinomycetes > Micromonosporales > Micromonosporaceae > Micromonospora > Micromonospora sp. NBC_00858. Next base: position 708,330 of record NZ_CP108828.1, read on the forward strand.
ACGACCAGCCACTGCCGGACGCCGCCTGGCGCTGGATCTCGGCCTGCTCGGCGAAGCCCGGGTCGAGTGCCCAGAGCGAGGCGGTGCCGAACAGTGCCACGCCCATCGCGGCGCCGGCCGCGCCATAGGTGGCGTACGCGGGGGACGAGGCGGGGGCCAGGTGGGTGTGTTGGCGGCGCAGGTCGCGCAGCGCGGCGCGACCAGCCCGGGTACGTTCCGGCGCCCGCCACAGCACCAGCAGCACCGGCAGCATCGCGACCATGGTGAGCACCAGGTAGCCCACCGCGCGCCCGTTGGACAGCCCGGCGAAGAGCCGGTACCCGCCGATCGCCAGCAGGCCGACGAGGCCCAGGGTCCAGTGCCGGGAGGCGGCCCGCCGCTCGTCGCTGAGCAGTAGTCCACGCTGTTCGAGACCGGTGCGGAGCTGGTTGAGCGCGGTACGGACCCGCTGGTCCTGGGGCAGCTCGCCGGCTCGGGCGCGCTGATGGACGGCCCAGTACACCGCCTGGTCCAGCGGGGTGAGGCCGGTCGGCGCCGAGCCGGTGGTGAGCAGCCGGCGGTCCGGGCCGACACCGATCGCCCCAGCACCGCGCAGGCCACCGACTGCGGCGTGCACCGCGAGGCGGGGACCACCGTTGAGGTATGCGGCCTCCTGGGGACTGAGCGGCCCCGACACCGTGTCCGGGGCGTTGGCTGGCCGGCGGACCCGGTGCCACACCGCGAGCGCGATCATGATGGCGGTCGCCACGAGGTAGAGCCGGAGGAAGGTCGGGCCGGGGATGCCCCAGGTGTCGCCCGACGCGGCGAGGTTGGTCATCGGCTGCTCCTGTCGCCGGAGGGATCGGCGGCCCCATTGTGGAGCAGCGCCGCCACGGTCGGCGCCCCGGTGTTGCGGCGGGACCGCTCAGCGGCGGCGGACCGCCTCCTCGACCAGGTCAAGCACGGGCCCCAGGTCGCCGGCCGGCCGGCCCATCGCCAGGTGCAGCACCAGGCCGTCGTAGGCCAGCTCCAGGAACTGGGCCAGCACGTCGATCGGTACGTCCTCGCGCAGCACCCCGGCGTCGCGCTGGCGGGCCAGCCGGTCCCGGGTCGCCTCGGCGATCGCGGCGGACCGCTCCGCCCAGCGCTTGGCGAACGCCGGGTCGGTGCGCAGCCGGCGGGAGACCTCCAACTGGCTGCCGAGCCAGCCGGTGGTGTCCGGGGAGACCGCGCCGGCCAGCAGGTCGCGCATCACCTGCACCAGACCGTTGCGGGCCACCGTCTCCACCATGGCCGCCGCGTCGTCCTCGGCGACGGCGAGGAAGAGCGAGTCCTTGTCCCGGAAGTGGTGGAAGATGGCGCCCCGGGAGAGCCCGGTGGCCTCCTCGAGGCGGCGTACGGTCGCCCCCTCGTAACCGTGCCGGGCGAAACACGCGCGCGCGGCGGCGAGGATCTCCTGCCGGCGCGCGTCGAGCTGATCCTGGCTTACTCTGGGCACGCGTCGATCGTTGCAGGTCACCCCCGGTGATGCAAACCGTACGTACGGCTTGGTATACCGGCCGGTGCGGGTCACCGCTACCATCGCCCGGTGACCCCGCCCCGCACCGTGCCCGCCGCCCCGCTGACCGTGGCCACCGTCCAGGCAACGCCGACGCCCGGTGACGTCGCCGGCAACGCGATCGCCGCCGCCGACCTGGTCCGCCGGGCCGGTGGGCAGGGCGCCCGGGTGGCCGTCCTGCCCGAGCTGTACCTCTGCGCGTACCACCCGCCGGCCCTCGCCGCCGACCCGGCCGGCACCGACGTCGCGGTCGACCCGGCCGGAATGGTCGCCGACCCCCGGCTCGACCCGCTGCGCGCCGCGGCGCGCGAGGCCGGCGTCACCGTGCTGGTCGGTGCCGCAGCCCGGCACCCGGACGGCCGGCGGACCATCGCCGCGCTGGTGGTCGACCGTGCCGGCGCGGTCCGCGTCGGGTACGACAAGCAGCAGCTGTGGGGCGACGAACGCGAGCTGTTCAGCCCCGGCGGGCGGGGTGCCACGCTGCTCGTCGACGACTGGCGGCTCGGCCTGGGCATCTGCTACGACGGCTGCTTCCCCGAGCACGCCCGCGCCGCCGCCCTCGATGGCGCACACGGTTACCTGTGCCCCAGCGGCTACCTGGCCGGCTCCGCGCACCGCCGCGACCTGTACTACGCCGCTCGTGCCCTGGACAACACCATGTTCGTGGTCTTCGCCAACGCGGTCGGGGGCGCCGACCCGTGGCGGTTCAACGGAGGCGCGGCGATCTACGACCCGCAGGGACGGGTGCTGGCCCGGGGTGCCGACGAGGGCACGTCGGTACTGGTGGCGACCCTGGACCCGGCCGAGCTCGCGGCCACCCGGGCGGCCCATTCGATGCTCGCCGATCGGCTGCCGCACCAGGGCGGCCCGCGGGTGTCGCTGCCCGGTTGAGCCCGTCGTCAGGTCGATACCGGCCGGATCTGTTGGCGGACACGTGGGTCCCGTAGGGTGCCCGAGTGCCACTGCTCCTGCTGGATCTGGACAACACCCTGCTGGATCGGGCCGGGCCGTTCCGCCGCTGGGGTCAGCGCTTCCTGGACGGCGTCGGCGCGCCCTCCACCGACATCGACTGGCTGATCTCGATCGACGCCGACGGGCTGACCGATCGCTGGGATCTGGCCGACGCCATCCGGGACCGCTACGAGCTGCGCATCCCCTCGATCGACCTGGTGGAGGAGCTGCACGACGGGGTGGTGGCGCAGACCCGGCTCGATCCGCTGACCGCCTGCGCGCTGCGGATCGCCGACGACGCCGGCTGGGTGCCGGTGGTGGTCTGCAACGGCACGGTACGGGTGGAGGACGCCAAGATCCGCCAGACCGGCCTGGACCGCTACGTCGCCGACTGGGTGATCTCCGAGGAGGCCGGGGTCAGCAAGCCCAACCCGCGGATCTTCGCGCTCGCCGCGCAGCGGGTCCGGATGCCGCTGCGCGGCGCCTGGGTGGTCGGTGACAGTCCGGAGGCGGACATCGGCGGTGCCGCCGCGGTCGGGCTGCCCAGCGTCTGGCTGCACCGGGGGCGTACCTGGTCGGACGTCAGGTTCGCGCCGAGCCGCACCGTGGACGGGCTGATCGCCGCGGTGGCCACCGTGCTCGCCGGCTGACGGGTCGCCGGCCGCACGTTCTGCCGCCGCTCGGGACCGCGCCGGGCGGTAGGGCAGCGCTCGAATAATTCGGTTGACCGCCTGCCGGGGCGGCGGCGAGCATTGTCGGCGCATCGTGCACCCGGGCGTGCGCCCGGTCGAGGAGAGGGGGTCGGTCATGGCCGTCTTCGCAGGTCGCTTCCAGCTGCCTTCATCAGCCTCGACCAAGGGAACCTCACCACAGTGCGCGATCATGACCTTCCGGCGCTGGAGCGCCGGAGCCGCGGCAAGAGCCGCTTTGACGACGACGAACCGCAGTTTCTGAAGCGCGGGCGGCCAGCCGAGCCGCCCGCCGACCCGGACGGCGAACCTGACCCGGACACCGGCGAGCGCTGGTCGTCCTGGGACGACGCTGTGCACGGTCCGCAGCCGTACCCGGACTGGCTGATCACCGAGTTGGCCGCCAAGGACACCGAGTTGGGTGTGCTGAAGACCGGCAAGGAAGCGGACGTACACCTGGTCCGCCGGGCGGTGCCCGATACCGACCGTTCCTGCCTGCTGGCGGTCAAGCGGTACCGGGACGCTGAGCACCGGCTGTTCCACCGGGATGCCGGCTACCTGGAGGGCCGCCGGGTGCGCCGTTCCCGGGAGAACCGGGCGATGGCCGGCCGGACGGCGTTCGGCCGACAGATGATCGCCGGGCAGTGGGCGGCGGCCGAGTTCGCCGCGCTGACCCGGCTCTGGGAGATCGGCGCCGGGCACGACCGGATCGCCGTGCCGTACCCGGTGCAGCTACGCGGCACCGAGCTGATGCTGGAGTTCGTCGGCGACGCCGAGTCGGGGCAGGCGGCGCCCCGGCTGGCTCAGCTGCGACCCGGCCCGGCCGAGCTGCGCGACCTCTGGGCCCAACTGGTGGAGGCGCTGCGGGTGCTGGCCCGGGCCGGCTACGCGCACGGCGACCTGTCGCCGTACAACCTGCTCGTGCACCGGGGCCGGCTGGTCGTGATCGACCTGCCGCAGGTGGTCGACGTGGTGGCGAACCCGCAGGGGCCCGAGTTCCTGGCCCGCGACGTGCGGGTGGTGGGCGCCTGGTTCGTGGCCCGTGGGCTGCCCGCTGAGCAGGCCGATCCCGGCGTGCTGACCGGGGAGCTGCTGCGCGAGGCGGGCGTCCGCTGACCGGGATGGGTCGGACGGCCGGGTCGGCCGTCCGACCCGCCCGCGCGGGTCACTGCAGGTAGCGCTCCACCTCGGGCTTGGGGCGTTCTCCCTGGGAATCCGGGTCGCCGTGGGTCTGCCGGGCGGCCCGGCGGCGGCGCAGCAGGTCCCAGCACTGGTCGAGGGACTCTTCCAGGTTGCGCAGCCGCTCGCTGGCCTCGCCCTCGGTGCCCGACTCGTGGGCCTGGGCCGCCGCGCGCAGCTTGTGTTCCTCGTCGACCAGCTCGGAGATCCGGTTCAGGATGGTCTTGTCGTCCATGCCACAGAGCCTGGCACAGGGTGCCCGGCATCGCCCGGATTCGGGGGTACCGGTGCGTCCCCGCTCACCGGCGCGGGCACGGCCGGTGCGACGTCGTGCGGCCGTCCCGGTGTCCTGGTCGCCCGGCGGTGCGGGGCGACCGGACCGGCGCGACCAGGCCGCCAGGGTGGGTCACGTCCCGACCTGCGCCGGAGCCTGTCCTGACTATCCACTTAGGACTGACGGAGGGCTGTGCCATCGATGGAGGTCTGGCGTGGCGGTGGAATCTCACTGGCCGCAGGTCTGGAGGTGCCCCGCTTTTGGTGAGATGCTTCCGTCGCCCAGAAGGTGAAAGTTCCACAGTCCCGACCGGCCGAAGTGGACCGCTGCGGCCGGCGGTACGACGAGGAGACGTGGTTTCGATGTCCCAGGTGTCCGATGCCGGCCCCGCCCCCGTCAGCACCGAACCCCGGACGATCCCGCTGCGCCGCGTCCTGCCTGCGATGGTCCGCGACCCGCTCGGCGCGCTGGTCGGCTTCGCGGACGCCGCTGGCGGCGAAGTCGTCCGACTGAACCTCGGCTCGTTTCGCCCCTACCTGGTCAGTCACCCGGAGCACCTGCAGAGGGTGCTGCGGGACAACGTTGCCAACTACACCCGCGACGGGGACGGCCTGCTCTGGCGGCCGGTCCGCCGGATCGTCGGCGACGCCATCCTGGTCGCCGAGGGCGAGGTCTGGGAGTCCAGCCGGGGCGCGCTGCAACCGCTGTTCACCGCCAAGCGCGCCGAGACGCTCGTCGACAAGATGGCCGAGGCGATCAACGAGGCGGTCGACGAGTGGCTGGAGCCGGCCCGGGACGGACGCCCGATCGACGGCGGCGCCGAGCTGACCCGGATCGTGCTGCGCACCACCATGCGGGTGCTCTTCGCCGACCGGATCTCGGTGTCGGACGCGCTGCGCATCAGCGCCGCACTGGACACCGTCACCACCGCGATGCTCCCGCGCCTGCTGGTGCCCTTCGTGCCGTACGCGGTGCCGATGCCCGGCGACCGGCCGTTCCGCGAGGCGGTGCGGACCATCGACGAGGTGGTGCTGCCGATCATCCGGGAAGCCCGGGCCCGGCCCACCGACGGCGACGACATCATCTCCACCCTCTGCCGGCCCCGGGCGGACGGCCAGGTCCCCGACGAGTACGCGATCCGCGGCGACGTGGTGGCGATGTTCTCCACCGCCACCGAGACCACCATCGCCCTGCTCTCCTGGCTCTGGCCGGTGCTGTCGTCCCGGCCCGACGTGGCCGAACTGATGACCGACGAGATCGAGCGGGTGGTCGGCGGCGACCAGGTCCGCCGCGAGCACCTGCCCGAGCTGCGCTACGGCCGGATGGTGCTCGACGAGATGCTGCGGCTCTACCCGGCCGGCTGGATGATCCCGCGGACCGCGGTCGGCGACGACGTGCTGGGCGGGGTGCGGATCAAGGCCGGTGGGACCGTGCTGGTCAGCCCGTACGTCACCCAGCGGATGTCGACGTTCTGGGACGACCCGGAGCTCTTCGACCCGGAGCGGTTCGACCCGGAGCGGCCCCGGCGGCCCTACCGCTACTCCTACTTCCCGTTCGGCGGCGGCCCGCACCAGTGCCTCGGGCAGTACCTGTTCCTGCTGGAGGCGCAGCTCATCGTCAGCACCGTGCTGAGCCGCTACCGCTTCCGGCTGCGCCAACCGGTCGACCTGACGCCCCGGATGGGCGCCTCCCTGCAACCCAAGCAGCGAGCCGAGCTGATCCTGACCCCGGTCGAGCGCCCGGTCGTATCGTGACGGGGGCGCCGCGGCCGGTGCGGGCCGACCTGGACGCCGTCGCCGAGCAGGGCAGGGTGAGCGCCCTCGCCGTGCGGGGCGTACGCGACCTGCAGGACGTCACCGCCGCCCACCCCGAGCTGTTCGAGGCCGGGCCGTTCGACCCGGCGCTGCTCAGCTCGGTGGCCACCGCGATCGCCTTCACCGCGCCCTGGCACACCGCCGCCGAGCTGCGGATCACCACCCGTACCCTGCTCTGGGTCTTCGCCGCCGACTGGCAGGTCGACTACCTCGCCAAGTCCGCGGACGACGTCCGGGCGGTGGTGACCGACTGCCTGGCGGTGGCCGACGGCGGCACCCCACCACCGGGGCGGCACCTGGCGCGGCTGCTGGCCGACCTGCGCGACGAGCTGGCCGCCGTGCCGGCCTTCGCCCGGCTGCGCCCGGTGTGGCGCGACGAACTGGCCCGGATGCTCGCCGCCGTGGCCCGCGAGTGGGACTGGAAGAAGCTGCCGACCGACCCGGCCACCGGGCAGCGCCTGCCGGACCTGGACGGTTACCTGGACAATGCCGACAACCTCGCCTGCTCCTTCGTCAACGTCACCCACTGGATCGCCACCGGCGACGACGAGACCCTCGCCCAGCTGACCGACCTGCTGGCCGTCGGGCGCGGCGTGCAGCAGGTACTGCGGCTGGTCAACGACCTGGCCACGCACGGCCGGGACACCGAGTGGGGTGACCTGAACGCGCTGCTGCTGGTCGCCGACCCGGCGCAGGTGCACACCCGGCTGGCCGAGCTGACCACCCGGTCCCGGGCGGAACTGGCCACCCTCGGCGAGCGTTGCCCGCGCCAGGCGGACTACCTGCACCGGCAGATCTCCTTCACCGGCGGCTTCTACCAGGTGTCGGACTTCTGGGGGGTGCGCGATGAGTGACGGCGCGTACCGGGTGCTGGACGACCGGGCCACCGGCGGCGATCCGGCGGCAGACCCGGCCACGGACGCCGCCCGCGAGCTGATCGCCGGCCTGGCGCTGCGGCCCTGGGGGCAGGTCGCCTCCTCGGTGTACGAGACCGGCCGGCTGGTCGCCGACGCCCCCTGGCTGGCGGGGCACCACCAGCGGATCGGGTTCCTGCTGCGCGGCCAGCGCCCGGACGGCGCGTGGGGCCCACCCGAGGGGTACGCCCTGGTGCCGACCCTGAGCGCCACCGACGCGCTGCTCGCCGCGCTGGCCGACGGCCGGGCCGGAACGGACCTGCTCGCCCCGGTCGCGCGTGGGCTGGGCGCGCTCACCCGCACGCTGCTCGCTACCGACGCCCGGGTCCTGCCGGACACCCCGGCGCTGGACCTCATCGTCCCGGCGCTGGTCGACTCGATCAACGAGCGGCTTGCCGGGCTGGACCGGGCGACCGCGGATCGGCTGCCCCGCCCACCGCTGGGGCTGCCCGCCGGGCTGGGCCCGGACCGACTGCTCGCGGTGCGGACGGCGGTGGCCGCCGGTGTGCCGCTGCCGCCGAAACTGGCCCACTTCTACGAGGTGCTGGACGCGACGCCGACCGACGCCGGGCCCCGCCTCACCGCCGTGGGCGCGTCACCCGCCGCGACCGCGGCCTGGCTGACCACGGCCGGCCCGGACGCCGGCCCCGCCGCGCACGCCTTCCTGCGGGAGCTGATCCGCGACGGTGGCGGCCCGGTGCCCTGCCCGGCCCCGATCACCGTGTTCGAGCGCGCCTGGGTGCTCAGTGGACTGTGTCGGGCCGGTGTCGCGGTCAACCCGCCGGCCGCCGTGCTGGAGAGCCTGACCGGGGCCGCCGGCGCCGAGGGCATCGCCACCGGCGACGGCCTGCCGACCGACGCTGATACCACCTCGGTGGCGCTGGACGCGCTGGCCCGGCTCGGCCGCCCGGCCGATCCGGCCAGCCTGTGGGCGTACGAGACGGCGGACGGCTTCTGCACCTGGCCGGGTGAGGACGGCTTCTCGGTCACCACCAACGCGCACGTGCTGGACGCCTTCGGCCAGTACCTGGCCGCGCACCCGGACGCCGACGCGCGGTACCGGAGAGTGGTCGACCGGCTCAGTGTCGTGCTGCCCGGCCACCAGCGCGCCGATGGCGGCTGGCAGGACCGATGGCACGCCTCGCCGTACTACGCCACCGCCTGTTGCGTGCAGGCGCTGGTGGAGTTCGGCCGGGGCGCGGCGGCGGCCGAGGCGGTGGACCGAGCGGCCCGCTGGGTGCTGGACACCCAGCGCGCCGACGGCTCGTGGGGGCGGTGGGTCGGCACCGCCGAGGAGACGGCGTACGCCCTGCAGGTCCTGCTGGCGGCACCGACGGCGGTGCCGCGGGTCGACGACGCGCTGGCCCGTGGGCACTCCTACCTGCACGAACCGGCCACCCGGGAGCACCCTCCACTGTGGTACGGCAAGGAGCTCTACTGTCCTACCGCCATCGTCCGCTCGGCGGTGTTGGCCGCCTGCCGGCTGGCCGCCATCCGCGCCACGGGTCTCGGTCATTCGGTGGTGGATTGTGGTTACCGGGCAACAAAAACAACAACTTGAGGGGTTGTGTGGACACTGCTAGCGTACGCAGAGCCTCAGCCCCGTATGCCCCGCTGCGGTGGGACATCGGCCTCCATGATCACCCGTTGATGAGCTGAGTCAACGCCCTGCCTGGGACGGTTCAATGCGTTCTCGCGGTACGAGTATCCGCACCAAGGTCGTCGCCCTGCTCCTCTCCCTTGTCGCGCTCTGGATGTTCGCGGCGTGGGTGACCCTGCGTGACGGCTTCAACCTGCTCGGTGTCCAGTTGCTCAACAGCAAGGTCTATGCGCCGAGTGAACCGCTGCTCCAGGAGCTCCAGTTGGAGCGGCGGTTGACCCAGGCGTACCTGAGCAACCCCGACGCCGAACAGCGGGCGGCGCTGGAGGCCGAGCAGCGCAAGACCGCGCAGCTGGCGGGAGACTTCGCCGCCTCGGCCCGCAACTGGCAGGTCGACGTGGCCGGCAGCTCGGCGCTCGACGCCCAGCTCGCCACGTCGATCGCCCGGATCGACGCGCTTGAGCAGACCCGCGCCGAGGTGCTGGGCCGCAAGATCGACCGGATCGCCGCCGCCGCCGCCTACACCGACGCGATCGAGTCGATCTTCAAGATCTACGACGTGACCGGCAGCCTGGACGACAAGACGATCGCTGGCGAAGCCGCCGCCCTGATCCAGCTCAACCGGACGAAGGAGCTGATCTCCCAGGAGGACGCTCTGCTCAGCGGCCTGTTCGGTAACGGCCGGATGAGCGGGCCGGAGTACGCCCGGTACGTCGCCCTGGTCGGCGCCGAGCGCTTCCTCGGCGAGGAGACCCGGGCCCGGCTCGGCGACGCCGACCAGCGCCGCTACCAGCAGCTCGTCGACGGGGAGGCGTTCACCCGGCTGCGCGCGGTGCAGGACAGCATCATCCGCGAGGGACGCCCCGCGACCCAGTTGCCGATCAGCGCCGAGCAGTGGCGCGGCACCGTCGAGCCGGCGCTGGCCGAGGTGAACGAAGCGGTGGTCGCCGGCGGTGAGGGCATCGTGGGCCGGGCAACCGGCGTCGCCGTGATGGTCGTCGTCCGGCTGGTGCTCGCCACCGGCCTGGGCCTGCTCGCCGTCATCGCCTCGGTCGTCGTCTCGATCACCACGGCCCGGACCCTGCTGCGCCAGCTGGACCGGCTGCGCCAGGCCGCCTGGCAGCTCGCCGACGAGCGGCTGCCCCGGGTGGTGGAGCGAATCGGCCGTGGCGAGGAGGTCGACGTGGCCACCGAGGCGCCTCCGCTGGAGTTCGGCACCGACGAGATCGGCCAGGTCGGCAAGGCGTTCAACGCGGTCCAGGAGACCGCTCTGCGTACCGCCGTCGAGCAGGCCGACCTGCGTCGCAACGTCCGCGAGGTCTTCCTCAGCCTGGCCCGACGCACCCAGGCGCTGGTGCACCGCCAGCTCACCCTGCTGGACGCGATGGAGCGGCGCGAACACGACGCCGAGGAGCTGGAGGACCTGTTCCGGGTCGACCACCTGGCCACCCGGATGCGGCGCAACGCGGAGAACCTGATCGTGCTCTCCGGCTCCACCCCTGGCCGGGCCTGGCGGCGCAACGTGCCGATGGTCGACGTGGTGCGCGGCGCGGTGGCCGAGGTGGAGGACTACACCCGGGTCAACGTGCTGCCGCTCGGGCCGGTCTCACTCGCCGGCCGCGCGGTCGGCGACATCATCCACCTGCTCGCCGAGCTGATCGAGAACGGCCTGTCGTTCTCCCCGCCGCACACCACAGTGGAGGTTCGCGGCCAGCTGGTGGCCAACGGGTTCGCCATCGAGATCGAGGACCGGGGTCTCGGCATGAGCGAGGAGGACCTGGCCGCGGCGAACCACCGGATCGTCGACCAGTCCGAGCTGAACCTCGCCAACGCCGCCCGCCTCGGGCTCTACGTGGTGAGCCGGCTGACCGAGCGACACGGCGTGCGGGTACGGCTCAAGGAGTCGGCGTACGGCGGCACCACCGCGGTCGTGCTGATCCCGGTGGACCTGGTCACCGAGAACGGCGTGAGCCCGGAGGACTCCGGCTCGTTCCAGACCGGGTCGCCGGCCATCCCGCTGCCCTCCGCCCCGACCGCCGGCCCTGCGGGTACCGGCCGCCCGGCCCTCGTCGCGCCCATCGCGTTGGCCGCCGCGCCAGCGACGCCGGACGTACCGGAGCCGGTGACACCGGCCGCCCCGGGAGCGGCCGACACCAGCACCCCGACGGTGCAGGCCGACGGCACCGAGGTGGCCTCCCTGCCCACCCGACAGCGGACGACGCCCGCGACCGCAACGCCGGAGCTGCCCAGCCGGGCACGCCGCGACCTGGGCCAGCCCGCCCTGGAGGGCCCGACGATGCCCACCGGCCTGCCCGCGCTCGACCGCGCTGGGCCGGCGGACAGCGCCGGCACGCCGGGCGCGGACGGCGACGGGGGACCGGCGCCGGTCCGGGCCGAGACGGACCGGACCGACTCGGGCCTGCCGGTCCGGATCCGGCAGGCGAACATCGTGCCCGAGTTGCGCGACGACCCGGCGGCGACGGAGACCGCCGACGACGAGGAAGTGGCGCGTCCGCCCGAGCAGGTGCGCCGGATGATGAGCTCCTACCAGACCGGCACCCAGCGCGGTCGGACCGACGCGGCGCGACTGCTCGGCGGCGCGCCGCCAGCGGCGACGCCCGAGCCGACCGACGAGGATCCGCAAGCTACCTGACCGGCGCCGATGATGCGGGTTTCCGCGCGGTGTGACGGTCAGCCCCAGACGAGCACGGCGACAACAGCCGGGGGAGAAGAGGACGACGAGTGGGCCAGAAGACGGCTTCGAGTGCCGACCTGACGTGGTTGCTGGATGATCTGGTGGGCCGGGTGAAGCAGGCCGAGCATGCGGTCGCACTCTCGACCGACGGGTTGTTGATGGCCTCCTCGCAGGGGCTGAGCCGGGACGACGGCGAGCACCTCGCGGCGATGGCGGCCGGCATCCAGAGCCTCGCCCGGGGTGCCGGCAAGCGCTTCGGCGGCGGGCAGGTGCAGCAGACCATCATCGAGATGCAGTCGTCCTTCCTGTTCGTCACCGCGGCCGGCCGCAACGCCTGCCTGGCGGTCCTGGCCAGTGAGGACGCCGACGTCGGCCTGATCGCCTACGAGATGGCGATGCTGGTCACCCGGGTCGGCAAGTACGTGGCCTCACCATCCCGCGTCGATCAGCCGGCCGGCGAGAAGTAGCGGCCATGACGGTGCAGGGAGAATCCGCGGACCATCAGTGGGTGGATGACCATGCGGGCCCGGTGGTGCGCCCGTACGCGGTGACGCGTGGACGGGCGCGCCCGATCACCGGCACGTTCGACCTCATCTCCCTGGTCACCGCGACCCGAGCCGACGTCACACCGGAGGTCGGTCTCGGTCCGGAGCACCTGGCGATCGTCGGACTGTGTCAGCGCATTCAGTCCGTCGCCGAGATCGCCGCCCATCTCGACCTGCCGGTGGGCACCATCCGGGTGCTCCTCGGTGACCTGGCGGCTCGCAGCCTGGTGCAGGTCCGCGAGCCGCAGACCACGGCCGGTCTTCCCGACAACAGCATCTTCGAGGCGGTAATCAATGGACTACGGGCACTCTGACCGGCCGGCGGGAGCGCCCCCACTGCCCACCGCGATCAAGATCTTGGTCGCTGGTGGCTTCGGTGTGGGCAAGACGACCATGGTCGGCGCGGTGAGCGAGACCCGACCGTTGCGCACCGAGGAGGTGCTGACCGAGTCCGGGGTCGGCATCGACGACCTGTCCGGGGTGGAGGGCAAGACCACCACCACTGTGGCGATGGACTTCGGCCGGATCACCATCAGTGACGATCTGGTGCTCTACCTGTTCGGCACGCCCGGGCAGGACCGGTTCTGGTTCGTCTGGGACGAGCTGGCGCTGGGTGCCATCGGCGCCGTGGTGCTGGCCGACACCCGCCGGCTGGCCGACTGCTTCCCGTCGATCGACTACTTCGAGGGCCGGGGCACCCCGTTCGTGGTCGCGGTGAACTGCTTCGCGGGGGCCCGGCAGTACCGGCTCGACGAGGTCCAGGCCGCGCTGAACCTGGACCCGGGGGTGCCGGTGCTGCTCTGCGACGCCCGCCAGCGCGAGTCCAGCAAGGAGGTGCTCGTGACGCTCATGGAGCACGCCATGAAGACCCGGGAGGCCCGCCGCCGCGCCGCCGGCGCGAACTGACCGACGGCCGGCGAGATTTCTCGGCACCCGGTGTCCGGAACGGCCGCGGCCGTTCGTCATGCTGGCGATACCCGGACACACCCAGGGAGCGACCAGATGAAGTACATGATGTTCGTCTGCACCGACACCGAGCCGGACACGGACCCGACCGACGTACCGGACATCCACGCGTGGGTAGCCGAGAACGATGCCCGTGGTCGCCGCCTCCAAGGCAACGAACTGGCGCCGACCACGGCGGCCACCACGGTCCGGGTGCGTGGCGGTGAACTGCTCGTCTCCGAGGGACCGTTCGCCGAGACCACGGAGGTGATCGTGGGCTTCGACCTGCTCGACTGTGCCGACCTGGACGAGGCGATCGAGGTGGCGCGCACCCACCCGATGGCCCGCCACGGCCGGCTGGAACTGCGCCCGCTCATCGACCTCTCCGCCTAGCCAGGTGAAGGGATCGGAAGCGACGGCCGGTGACCGGATCGGAAGCGCCGACCGGTGAGCGGCACGTGAGCGCCGGCCGGGCGACCGGCACGGGGGTGGTCGCGGCGGCGGACGCCGTCGCGGCCGCCAGCGCCGAGGCGTACCCCCGGATCGTCGCGACTCTGATCCGGGTGACCGGGGACTGGGCGCTGGCCGAGGACTGCGCCCAGGAGGCGCTGACCGTCGCCCTGGAGCGCTGGCCCGGCGACGGCGTGCCGGCCAACCCGGGCGGCTGGCTGATGACGGTGGCCCGCAACCGGGCGGTCGACGTGCTGCGTCGGGCCGCCGTCGAGCGCCGCAAGCTGCACGACCTGGCGGTGCTCACGCCGGCCGATGGGCAGCCCGAGCCGAGCGTGGGCGGGGACGTGGTGGACGACCGGCTGAAACTGATCTTCACCTGCTGCCATCCGGCGCTCGCGATCGAGGCCCGAGTGGCGTTGACGCTGCGCACGGTCTGCGGCGTGCCGACCGCCGCCATCGCCCGACTCCTCCTGGTCAGCGAGTCGACGATGACCCGACGGCTGACCCGGGCCCGGACCCGCATCGCGCAGGCCGGCATCCCGTACCGGGTGCCGGACGGGCCGGCGCTGGCCGAGCGGCTGCCCGGCGTGCTCGCCGTGCTGTACCTGCTCTTCACCCGGGGTTACGAAGCCGACGGCGAACCGGCCTTCGCCGACGAGGCGATCCGGCTGGCCCGGCTGCTCGACCGGCTGATGCCGGCGCAGTCCGAGGTGGCCGCGCTGCTGGCGCTGTTCCTGCTCCAGCACTCCCGCCGGGATGCCCGCCGCGACGCCGCCGGCAACCTGCTCACCCTCGATCGGCAGGACCGCCGCCGGTGGGACCACACCGCGATCGCCGAAGGGCTCGGCGCGCTGGCGCGGGTACGCCACGACGGGCCGTACGCGTGGCAGGCGCGGATCGCCGCCTGCCACGCCACCGCCGGTTCCGCCGAGGCCACCGACTGGCTGGCGATCGCGCGGGCCTACGACGCGCTGGCCGGGATCCGGCCCTCGCCGGTGGTCGCGCTGAACCGCGCGGTGGCGCACGGCTACGCGTACGGTCCGGCTGTCGGGTTGACGGTGCTCAACGCGGCCCGCGCCGGGGGTGGCCTGGACGACCACCCGCTGGCCGTCGCCGTGGAGGCCGACCTGGTGGCTCGGCAGGGCGACCGGCTGCACGCCGCCACCCTGTTCCGGCGGGCCGCGGCGGCGGTGGGCTCCGCCGCCGAGCGCCGGGCCCTGCTGGGCCGGGCCGTCGAGCTCGCACCATAGCCCGCCGCCGCGCGGGCTCGGAACGCGGCAGGGCCCCTGCCCGCTCGCGGCGGTCAGGGGCCCTGGTGACGTCGGTACGTCAGTTGGCGATCATGCGGCGCAGCACGTACTGCAGGATGCCGCCGTGCCGGTAGTAGTCCGCCTCGCCCGGGGTGTCGATCCGGACCACCGCGTCGAACTCGACGCCGGTGTCCGTGGTCACCGTCACCGTGCGCGGGACCTCGCCGTCGTTGAGCGCGGTCACCCCGGTGATGGTGAACGTCTCGGTGCCGGTGAGGCCGAGCGACTCGGCGGTGGTGTCCAGCGGGAACTGCAGCGGCAGCACGCCCATGCCGATCAGGTTGGAGCGGTGGATCCGCTCGTAGGACTCGGCGATGACCGCCCGGACGCCCAGCAGCATGGTGCCCTTGGCCGCCCAGTCCCGCGACGAACCCGAGCCGTACTCCTTGCCGGCCAGCACGACCAGCGGGATGCCGGCGTCCTGGTAGGCCACCGAGGCGTCGTAGATCGAGGTCTGCTCGCCGGTGAGGTGGTTGACGGTGAAGCCGCCCTCCACCCCGGGCACCAACTGGTTGCGCAGCCGGATGTTGGCGAAGGTGCCCCGGATCATCACCTCGTGGTTGCCCCGGCGGGAGCCGTACGAGTTGAACTCGTGGCGCGGCACGCCGTGCTCGGCGAGGTACTGCCCGGCCGGGGAGTCGGCCTTGATCGAGCCGGCCGGCGAGATGTGGTCGGTGGTCACCGAGTCACCCAGCTTGGCCAGCACCCGCGCGCCGGAGATGTCGACGACCTGCTGCGGCTCGCGCTGCATGCCCTCGAAGTACGGGGGCTTGCGCACGTAGGTGGAGTCGTTCGCCCAGGCGAAGGTGTCGCCGGTCGGGGTGGGCAGCGACTGCCACCGCTCGTCGCCGGCGAAGACGTCGGCGTACGCGGCGCTGAACCCGGTGGCGCCGATCGCCTGGGCGATGACGTCCTGGATCTCGGCGCTGTTCGGCCAGATCTCGCGCAGGAAGACCGGGTTGCCCTCGGTGTCCTCGCCGATCGGCTCGTTGGCGAGGTCGATGTCCATCGTGCCGGCGAGCGCGTACGCGACCACCAGCGGCGGGGACGCCAGGTAGTTCATCTTGACGTCCGGGTTGATCCGGCCCTCGAAGTTCCGGTTGCCGGACAGCACCGAGACGACGGCGAGGTCCTTCTCGTTGACCGCGGCGGACACCTCCTCCGGCAGCGGGCCGGAGTTGCCGATGCAGGTGGTGCAGCCGTAGCCGACCAGGTTGAAGCCGAGCTTGTCCAGGTACGGGGTGAGACCGGCCCGCTCGTAGTAGTCCATGACGACCTTGGAGCCGGGCGCCAGCGTGGTCTTGACCCACGGCTTGCGGGTCAGGCCCTTCTCCACCGCGTTGCGAGCCAGCAGCGCGGCGCCGATCATCACCTGCGGGTTGGAGGTGTTGGTGCAGGAGGTGATCGCGGCGATCACCACGGCACCGTGGTCCAGCTCGTACTCGACGCCGTCGGCGCCGGTGACCCGGACCGGGTCGGTGGCCCGCCCACCGGAGCCGACCGCCGCCGTCTCCAGGTCGCGCGGCTCGTCGGCCGGGTCGCTGAACTCGTTGGCCGGCGGGTCGCTGGCCGGGAAGGACTCGGCGCTGGCCTCGTCGGCGGGACCGTTGGCGCCGATCGGCAGCTGCTCGCGGGCCACGCCCGGCTTGAGGTCGCGCTCGCCGGCGGAGTCGTCGGCGACGTAGTCGGTCAGCGCCGAGCGGAACAGCGTCTTGGCGGAGCCCAGCGGCACCCGGTCCTGCGGGCGCTTCGGGCCGGCCAGGGACGGCTCGATGGTGCTCAGGTCGAGCTCCAGGCGCTCGGAGTACTCCGGCTCGGCCTCCGGGTCGTGCCAGAGGCCCTGCTCCTTGGCGTACGCCTCGACGAGCGCGACCTGCGCGGCGTCCCGGCCGGTCAGCTCCAGGTAGCGGACCGTCTCGGCGTCGATCGGGAAGATCGCCACGGTGGAGCCGTACTCGGGGGACATGTTGCCGATGGTGGCGCGGTTGGCCAGCGGCACGGCGCTCACGCCGGGGCCGTAGAACTCGACGAACTTGCCGACCACGCCGTGCTTGCGCAGCATCTCGGTGATGGTGAGCACCAGGTCGGTGGCAGTGGTGCCGGCCGGCATCTCGCCGTGCAGCTTGAAGCCCACCACGCGGGGGATCAGCATGCTGACCGGCTGGCCGAGCATGGCGGCCTCGGCCTCAATGCCGCCGACGCCCCAGCCCAGCACGCCCAGGCCGTTGACCATCGTGGTGTGCGAGTCGGTGCCGACCACGGTGTCCGGGTACGCCTGGCCGTTGCGCTCCATGATCGTGCGGGCCAGGTACTCGATGTTGACCTGGTGCACGATGCCGGTGCCCGGCGGGACGACCTTGAACTCGTTGAACGCGGTCTGGCCCCAGCGCAGGAACTGGTAGCGCTCCTTGTTGCGCTCGTACTCCAGCTCGACGTTGCGCTCGAAGGCGTCCGCGCGGCCGAACAGGTCGGCGATCACCGAGTGGTCGATGACCAGCTCGGCCGGGGCGAGGGGGTTGACCTTGGTGGCGTCACCGCCCAGGTCGCGCACCGCCTCGCGCATGGTGGCCAGGTCGACCACGCAGGGCACGCCGGTGAAGTCCTGCATCAGCACCCGCGCGGGGGTGAACTGGATCTCCACGCTCGGGGCCGCGGTGGAATCCCACCCGCCGAGCTGGCGGATGTGGTCGGCGGTGATGTTCGCGCCGTCCTCGGTCCGCAGCAGGTTTTCCAGCAGGATCTTCAGGCTGTACGGCAGCCGGTCGTGGCCGTCCACCTTGTCAATCCGGAAAATCTCGTAGCTCGCGTCTCCGACGCGTAGCTGGGTCTTCGCACCGAAGGTGTCGAGGCTCGCCACGTCGTACTCCTTCACACCAGCGACCGTGAGTAGTCCTGAGCAGTGTGTCGCACCGGCCGGGGTGCCGCCGAGGTTAGGTAACACTTACCGCCGATTCCGCTCTCAACAAAACCGTACGTCCGTCTTGCTAGATATGCAACCCAGCGCCGACCCCCTCGGCACTGGCCTTACCCCTAGCCTCCTAGGACGCCCTGCCGAGCGTGCCTCGGACCACGTGAGCTGGATTCGCAGCCCTGGGGCTGGTTCCTGCTGGCCACGCGGCCGGCGGGCTGGGCTGGGCTGGTTCTCGCGGTGCTCGCCGTTTCGCCAGTACCTGGTGGCTCCGCCGACGGGCCTATCGGTTGGCGGCGGCCGAGCCGATGCCGGACGCCGACCCGGTCCGCGCCCGTAGAAGACCCTGACCCGAACGACGACGAAGGGCCGGGCCCCTGGTGGGGGTCCGGCCCTTCGTTGTTGGTTGCGGGGTGTCAGCTGGTGGCGTAGCCGCGGGTGGCGATCCAGTCGGCGAGGTGCTCGACGGTGACCTCGTAGGAGGCCTGGTTCGGGTCGGCGGAGTCGGCGATCTTGACGATGTTGCCGTTGTCGCGGTAGCCGACGACGCTGATGTAGTGCCCACCCTCGAACGAGTGGCTGGTGCCGTCGACGTCGACGCTGGTGCCGGCGATGTTCGCCACCACAGCC
The DNA here is from genome assembly GCF_045207365.1 of Micromonospora sp. NBC_00858. Classification (NCBI taxonomy): domain Bacteria; kingdom Bacillati; phylum Actinomycetota; class Actinomycetes; order Micromonosporales; family Micromonosporaceae; genus Micromonospora; species Micromonospora sp. NBC_00858. Next base: position 726,774 of record NZ_CP108828.1, read on the forward strand.
CGACCGTCATCCACGGTCTTCACCACGTCGGCGCGCAGCTTGTCGGTCTGCTTGCCGTCAGCGGCGGGGGTGCTGATCTCGACGCTGCGGTAGGCGTCGTTCTTACCGGTTTCCTTGTTCAGCACCGGGGTGATGTCGTTGATGGAGTTCGTGCCGGCCTCGGTGGTGCCCATTTCCTTGGCCATGGCATCCACGCTGATGTCCTTGCCCTGCACGGACAGGGCGTTACGGGCGGCGGCGGGACCGCAGTAGTAGAAGTTCGGCTGCGCCTCGTAGCGCACACCCAACTGACGCTCACCCGACGACTTCCGATCCGACTGGGTCTGCGTAGCGGGCTTGGCATCCGACGCGGCGTAAGCGGCGGTCACCGGACCGGCGATCGCGCCGCCGGTGAAGGCGAGCCCAGCAGCGGTCAGAGCGGTCTTACGAATCAGATCGGTACGCATGATGGCGTGCTCCTCTGCATCGGGGGTGCACGGCACACGACAAACAGGGGGGAGCGGGCGTGCCGCACGAGGGAGTTCAAGAAGGGGGGAACGGTCCGGCGATCCGGGGGGACGGACCTGCTCGGGGTTCCGGGGATGTAACCGTGCCGGCCGGTCGGGTGTTCCCGGCGGCTGGCGGCTGGCTACAGGGGGGTGTAACCGGGGCGGCCGGTCGGGTGTTCCCGGCGGCTGCCGCGCACCGGGCCAGGGGGCCACGGTCGCATGCCAGGTATAACGACCCGGGCCGGCCCCCGATTCCACGCTGAGGGTGGCCCCAACCACGGGACGACCCACCCCAAACGGGACGACACCCCCAGCCCGTCACGGGCCGACAACCCACTCCGGCCTGTCCGCCCCACAACCGGGACCCACCGGCGATCTACCCCGAGCGCGTCACACCCCGTCCGGCTCGCATCCCGAACCGGACACCACGCCCACCCACCCGCCCCACGTCGACCAGGCGTCGAGCCGCGCACTCTCCGGGAAAACGCTGCCTCCCACGTCACGCCCGCGTCCCGCGTCCCGCGTCCCGCGCCCTGCGTCACGCCCTTGGCACCCGTCACGCCTGCGGCCCGCGGCCCGCGTCACGCCCGCGGCCTCACCTCACCCGTCACCCCCGGCCCTTGCGGGCGGCGAGCCCGGCTGGGAGATCGGCAGTCGGGCGGGTCGACGGCGGGGGACACCCGCACGTTTGAGCGTGATACCTGAGAGTAATATTGATACCTCACAGTCATCACGCTCAACGGCACGCACCCGCCCGCCGAGCGGCGGCCTCCTAGGTCTGCGCACTTTCCGGGAAGGTGTGGCCTCGGCGTGTCGCGCGCGTATGACGGTGGCCTGCGCGTGTGACGCCGCGTGAGTGGGGCGCCATATGACGTGGGGCGGGCGCTGGCCGAAAACGGGACCCGTGCACGCGGCGCGGGCCGGCAGTTCAGCGCGCGTGACGCGCATAGCGCGCAGGTCAGCCCGCGTCGAGCAGGTCCAGGACGGCGTCGCGGGCGGCCAGGACGGCCGCCTCGGACTGCGGGGTGTGGTCGAGGATGTCGAAGCTGTGCGGCCCGTCAGGAACCTCGATCACCCGCACCGGCCGGCCGTGTGTGGTTGCCGCCGCGAGGAACGCCTCGATACCCGCCAGGACCGGAGGTATGTCCCGCCCCGCCCGGGTCAGCACCAGCGGGACACCCGCGCCGGAGCCGAGCGCCTCGACGGGCAGGAACCTCGCGTCGATCTCCCAGCCGGGCAGCGGGATGAGCAGCGGGTAGGTCAGCGCGATCCCGCGCAGCCACGGCGGCGCGACGCGCAGCCAGTCGGCGGAGAAGAGGCCCCCGCCGGAGAAGAACCAGAGCACCACCCGGTCGGGGTCGACCCGGGGGTCGGCGCGAACCTGCTCGATCATCCCGGCGATGTCGTCGGCCGTGGCGGGCAGCGCTGACAGGTCGGCCACCTGGTAGCTGACCAGCGCGGCGACCACGCCGCGCTCGGCGAGCAGCGCGCCGTAGCCGCGGTAGAGCATCCAGTCGCGGGGATCGGGCACGCCCGGGGGCAGCGGGGCGCCGTGCACCAGGACGACGGCGGGCGCGGGACCGGCACCGGCGGGCAGGTGCAGATCGACGTTGCCGTGCCGTTCGACGGGCGCGGCGGGCGTGGACAGGACGAAGGGTCGCTGCGCGACGGGCGTCGTCATGCCCCGATGGTAGCGATCATGGGCCTACCCATCTGCCCCGTCGACCGTCCACGGGGGAGCGTCGGGGGCGGATGGTCAGGCGGGGTCGGCGGGCTTTGCGGCGTCGCCGGCCTGGGCGTGCCGCTCCAGCAGTCGCTGCCGGATCTCCTCGGGGGTGTACGCGCGCCGGCGCCGTTCGGCCCGCGCGATGACCACGCCGGAGGCCGCGACCCCGGCGAGGCCGGCCAGCCCGAGGACCTTCCACCACCGCATCCGTTGCCGCATCGGCCTAGGGTAGACCCTCATGAGCATCAGCCTGGATGAGGCGGTCGAGTTGACCCGCACCGGCGACGTGTGGGTGTTCCGGGGCCGCAGCGTGCCGGACCGGGCGATCCAGTTCACCACCAACAGCCCGGTCAACCACGTCGGGATGGCGGTGGTGCTGGACGACATGCCGCCGCTGATGTGGCACGCGGAGCTGGGCAGGTCGTTGCCGGATCTGTGGTCGGGCACCCACCAGCGCGGAGTGCAGCTGCACGACCTGCGGGACGCGGTCTGTGTCTGGGCCAACCGGTACGGCCAGCGGGCCTGGCTACGGCAGCTCGACCCGCCGGCGGACGGGGAGATGGAGCGGGCGGTGCTGCGGACGATCGCGCGGCTGGACGGCACGCCGTTCCCGTCCACCGCCCAGCTGGCCTGGCGGTGGGTGCGGGGTCGGGTGCCGGCGCTGCCGCGTCCCGGCCGGCTCGCACCGCCGCCGGCGCCGGTCACGCCGTCGGGTGGGTCGGCGGGGGCGCGGGACCGGGCGCTGGAGACGGCGTACTGCGCCGAGGTGGTGGCGGTGACCTACGAGGCGATGGGGCTGCTGCCCGGCGGCCGGCGTCCGAACTGGTACGACCCGGGGCGGTTCTGGAGCGGGGACGACCTGGGTCTGGCCGGCGGCGCCGGGCTGGGTGCGGAGATCGAGGTCCTGGTTCCGCCGCGTTGAGGTTTGGCCAGCCCGGTGACCGGCAATTGGTGTCGCCGTGAGCGCCTCCACCGACCTCGACACGCTGGCCGACTTCTTCGACCGGTACGGCGTGGCGTTGACCTGCGGCGATGTGCCGGCCATCGTCAGGTGTTACGCCCTGCCCGGGTTGGTGGTGGCCGACACGTACAGCTTCTCGTTCACCTCACCGGCGGCGGTGGCGCTGTCCTTCGTGGGCGCGGCACCCGACTACCAGGACCGGGAGTTGGTTGCGGCGCATGCCCGGATCGGGGATGTGCAGCCGGTGTCCGCGCTGCTGACGATGGTGGCGGTGGAGTGGGAGTTCCTGGACAGCCAGGGGCTCGCGGTGCCGGGGGAGCGGTACCGATACCTGCTGCGCACCACGGGTGAGGGGCCGGCCATCTGCACGGTCATCCGGACGGCCTGACCGAGACGACCGGGACCGTCCACGCGGGCCGGCCGTTTTCCGGTCCGGGCCGGCCGGTCGGTTCGATCCTTACTCGCCCGATTTCCGGTCTGGCCGGTGCTGGCTACGCTGGCGCCTCGGCGGGGGACGAGGGGAGACCTGGTGGCGGTGCGGCCGGACGGTGCGGGAGATGCGCGGACTGCGACCCGGGTGCTGGCTTCGGTGCCGTGGATCGTGGTGCTGCTCGGCGTCTGCGTGCTGGTGGTGCTGCTGGTGGTCGCGCTGCTGTCGTTCCGTACCCGGGAGCGGGAGGGCGCGCCCGTGGCGGCGCCGCCGGTGTTCCTGCCGACGGTGCCGGCCGCTGCGTCGTCCGGCGGGGGGCCGACGCCTGGTGCGGAGCGGCGCTCGGCGTCGCCGCGGCCGTCGCGCAGCACCAGGACGCCGTCGCCGCGGGTCACCACCAGCTCGCCTGCTCCCGGCCGGACGAGCGCCCCGGCGGTGCCGCTGGGTCCGGCGGGCGACACGGTCACCGCCCGGTACCAGGTCGGTACGGATGGCCGGGACGGGACCGCGGCGGTGCTGTCGATTACCAACGGGTCGAGTCGGTCGGTGGACTGGCGGGTGGAGTTGGCGTTCGACGACGACATGCGGGTCCTTCGGGTCAGCGACGACTCGGGGATCTCGGTGTCGGCGCGCGGGGACGGCGAGTTCGTGTTGCGGGGCACCCGTTCACTGGACCCGGGCGACACTCGGACGCTGCGGTTGCGGGTCGGCTGGGACGACTCGGCGGAGCGGCCGGTCCGGTGCACGGTCAACGGGGCCGACTGCCAGCTCGGCTGACCTGGTGCCCGGTTCGGTGGGGCAGGGCGGGTGTTGTCGGCGTTTCCAGGCCTGGCCGCCGATCGCTACGCTGCCCGGACGGCCCGCTGAGGGAGGTACATGTCCGGCATGCGTCGCGCCCCGCGACCGTCCCACGGTCCAGTCGCCATCACGTCGTCGCCCTGGATAGTGGTGTGCGCCGGCGTCGTCGTGATGGTGGTGCTGCTCTTCGTGGTCCTGGGCGCGTACCGGGGGCGTAGTCCGGCGCCGGACGACGCGTCGGCGCCGACGCTGCCATTGCCGCAGACGCCGGTCCCGCCCACCGGCCCGGCTCCGACGTCGTCGGCGCGGCCGTTGCTGCCCGGGCTGTCGCCGCGCGCGACCGGGCTGCCGCCGAGCCTCGCGGCCGGGTCACGAGCGCCGACGGTCAGCCCGTCGGCCCGGCCGAGGTCGACGACGCGGGCACCGGATCGGCCGCCGGCGATGAGTGGCCGGTACCGGGTGGTGCAGAGCTTCGACGGCGGTTTCATCGGCGAGGTGCTGATCGCCAACGCGACCGGCGAGGACCGGGGGTGGACGGTGCGGCTGGATTTCTCGGGTGGGCGACTGGTGACCACCTGGGTGGAGGGCGTGCCACAGGGGACGGTGCGGCAGACCGACGGCGCCGACTTCACGTACGTCAGCGGGGTGGACGTGCCGGCTGGCGCTTCGGTGGCGTTGCGGTTCCACCTGGAACGGGCGTCCACCCGTCCGCAGGGGTGCACGGTCGACGGGGTGCGCTGCACGGGGTTCTGATCTGGACGGTCGTCGGCTGGCGCCTGCTTTCGCAAGGAAGCTGCTTTGTTGCGACTGTGTTTGCAAGGTATTGCAGAATGTTTCGGCGAGGGTTAGCGTGCGGCCAATCAGCGACCAGAGGAAGGCGTCGATGAAACCCCCGCCGATACCGCGCACCGCCCTGCTGGCCCTCGTCTCCCTGCTCACCCTCACCCTCGTCGGCACCCCGGACGCCGTGCACCAGCTCGGCGGCGCGGCGGACCCCCGGCCGTCCGGCACCGACCCGCTGGCCGCCGCCGGCGCGGTCCAGTGGCGCGACGAGCCCACCGCCGAGGTGCTGCTCGACGCGGGCAGCGACACCGCCCGCGCCGAGCAGTTCTACTTCGTCCTGCCGGACCGGTTCGCCAACGGCGATCCGCGCAACGACCGGGGCGGCCTCGCCGGTGACCGGCTGCGGTCCGGCCTCGACCCGACCGACAAGGGCTTCTACCACGGCGGCGACCTCAGGGGCGTCATCGACAAGCTGGACTACATCCAGGGGATGGGCACCACGGCCATCTGGCTCGCCCCGATCTTCAAGAACCGGCCGGTGCAGAGCAAGGGCGACGACATCTCGGCCGGCTACCACGGCTACTGGATCACCGACTTCACCCAGGTGGACCCGCACTTTGGTACGAATGAGGAGATGAAGCGGCTGGTCAAGCTCGCCCACCAGCGCGGTATCAAGATCTACCTCGATGTGATCGTCAACCACACGGCCGACGTGATCAAGTACGCCGAGGACCGGTACGCCTACGTGGACAAGGCCACCTCGCCGTACACCGACGCGCAGGGGCGGGCGTTCGAGGACCGCAACTACGCCGACGGCAGCCGCGCCTTCCCGCCGGTGAACCAGGCGTCGGCGCCGTACACCCCGGTCTTTCCCGACCCGGGTGACGCCACCGTCAAGGTGCCGGCCTGGCTGAACGACGCGACGATGTACCACAACCGGGGCGACTCCACCTTCGCCGGCGAGAACAGCGAGTACGGCGACTTCTCCGGCCTCGACGACCTGTGGACCGAGCGACCCGAGGTGGTCCAGGGTCTGACCAAGGCGTACGGGGACTGGATCGGCGCGACCGGCGTCGACGGGTTCCGGCTGGACACCGTCAAGCACGTCAACATGGACTTCTGGCCGCAGTTCAGCAAGGGCATCGAGCGGGCCGCCGAGAAGGCCGGCAAGAAGGACTTCTTCATGTTCGGCGAGGTGTACAGCGCCGACCCGGAGATCAGCTCCAGCTACGTCCGGCAGGGTGGCCTGCCGGCCACCATCGACTTCGCCTTCCAGGAGGCCGCGCGTGGCTACACCGCCGGCGCCGGCTCAGCGAAGGCACTGGCCGACGTGTACGCCCGCGACGACCTCTACGCCGCCCGGGACACCGACGCCGGCCGGCTGACCACCTTCCTCGGCAACCACGACATGGGCCGGATCGGCTCGTTCATCGCTGGCGGCGGCACCGCCCCGGCGAGCCACCTTCGCCGCGACCAGTTGGCCCACCAGCTGATGTTCCTCACCCGCGGCCAGCCGGTGATCTACTCCGGCGACGAGCAGGGCTTCACCGGCCCCGGCGGGGACAAGGACGCCCGGCAGGACATGTTCGCCTCGAAGGTCCCCGACTACCTCGACGACGACCTGCTCGGCACCGACCGCACCCACGCCAGTGACCAGTTCGACCCCACCCACCCGCTGTACCGGACCATCGCCGAGCTGGGCCGGCTGCGTCAGGCGCACCCGGCGCTGCGCGACGGCGTGCAGGTCACCCGGTACGCCGCCGACGGGCCGGGCGTCTTCGCCGCCTCCCGGGTCGCCCCCGCCGACCGCATCGAGTACGTGGTGGCGGTGAACAACGCCGACTCCGCGCAGACTGTCACCGTGGACACCTGGTCGGCCGGCGCCACGTTCACCGGCATCTACGGTTCGTCCGGTGCAGCCACGGCGGGTGCCGACGGCAAGCTGACCGTGACCGTGCCGCCGCTGTCGGCGGTGGTGCAGCGGTCCGGTACGGCCATCGCGCAGCCGGCCGGCAAACCGACCGTCACCATCACCACCCCCGCCCCGGACGCGCTGGTGGCCACCCGGGCCGCGGTCACCGCCAAGGTGACCGGTGACCCGCTGGCCACCGTCACCGTCGCGGCCCGGGTCGCCGGTGGCCGGTGGACGCTGCTCGGCAGCGCCGACCACGCGCCGTACACCGTGCAGCACGACCTGACCGGGCTGGCCGGCGGAACGCCGGTGGAGTACAAGGCGGTGGTCCGCGACGGGCGGGGCCGCACCGCGACCGCCCGGTCCACCGCCATCGTCGGCACGCCCGAGCAGGGCGGGTCCCGGGAGTGGGCGGTGGTGCACTACCAGCGCACTGCCGGCGGGTACGACGACTGGGGCCTGTACGCCTGGGGCGACATCGACCCGGCGTACGTCACCGAGTGGCCGAAGGGGCAGCCGTTCGCCGGGGAGGACTCCTACGGCCGGTTCGCCTGGGTGAAGCTCAAGCCGGGCGCGAAGTCCGTGGGTTTCGTGGTGGTCGACAGGAACGGCACCAAGGACGTCGACGCGGACCGCAGCATCGACGTCACGCAGACCGGTGAGGTCTGGCTCAAGCAGGGCGACCCGGCGATCTACCCGACCCGGCAGGCGGCCACCGGTGAACCGGCGCCGCCGGCCGAGGAGGGCACCGCGGTGATCCACTACCGGCGGGCCGACGGCAACTACGACGGCTGGGGCCTGCACCTGTGGGACGGAGCGGCCAACCCGACCGAGTGGTCGACGCCGGTCCCGCCGACCTCCACCGACGCGTTCGGCGCGGTGTTCCGGGTGCCGCTGGCGGCCGGGGCCACCGGGCTGAGCTACATCATCCACCAGGGCGACACCAAGGACCTGCCGGGCGACCAGCGGCTCGACTTCGCCAGCGCGGGCCGGGAGGTGTGGCTGCTCGCCGCCACCCCGGGCCGGCTGCTGCCGTCGACCGCGACCAGCGCCAGCGGGGACACCGACATCAGCAAGCAGAAGGCGCACTGGATCGACCGGTCCACCGTGGCCTGGCAGACCGGGCCGACCGACGGCAGGACATACGCGCTGGTCGCCGCGCCGACCGGCGGGGTGAGTGTGGTCGACGGGGAGCTGACCGGGACGTACACCACACTGCCGCTGCGGGCGCAGCGCAACGGGCTCACCGAGGCCCAGCGCACCGCGTTCCCGCATCTGTGGTCGTACCGCGGCTTCAACCTGGACCGGGGGGACCTGGCCAAGGTGCCGGCGGCGCTGCGCGGGCAGTTGCTGGTCACCGAGCGCGACGCCGAGGGCGCCCTGCTTGCCGCGACCGGCGTGCAGATCCCCGGTGTGCTCGACGACGTGTACGCCGGGGCCGCCGACGCCACCCTCGGGCCGACCTTCGCCGGTCGCACGCCGAGCGTGGCGCTGTGGGCGCCGACCGCCCGGACGGTGGCGCTGCAACTGTTCGACTCGCCCACCGCGCAGCCGAAGACGGTGCCGATGCGCCGCGACGACCGCACCGGGGTCTGGTCGGCGCGGGGCAGCCATGCCTGGACCGGGAAGTACTACCGGTACCAGGTGCAGGCGTGGCAGCCGGCGGCGCAGCAGGTGGTCACCGCGTCGGTGACCGACCCGTACTCGGTGGCTCTGGCGGCGGACTCCACGCACAGCCAGTTGGTCGACCTGAACGACCCGTCGCTGGCACCGGCGGGCTGGCGGACGCTGCGCAAGCCGGCCCCGGTGCCGGCGGCGAAGGCGCAGGTCTCCGAGCTGTCGGTGCGGGACTTCTCGATCGCCGACGACACCGTGCCGGCCGAGCGGCGGGGCACCTTCCTCGCCTTCACCGACCCGAAGACCGCCGGCATGACCCATCTGAAGGCGCTCGGCGACGCCGGCGTCACCCACCTGCACCTGCTGCCGGCGTTCGACTTCGCCACCATCCCTGAGAAGCGGGCCGACCAGCGCCAGCCGGCCTGTGACCTGCCGGCGCTGCCGCCCGACTCCGAGGAGCAGCAGAAGTGCGTGGCGGCGGTCGCCGAGTCCGACGGCTACAACTGGGGCTACGACCCGCTGCACTACACCGTGCCGGAGGGCGGCTACGCGGTCGACCCGGCCGGCGCGGCGCGGACCACCGAGTTTCGGCGGATGGTCGCCGGGGTGAACGACGCCGGCCTGCGGGTGGTCATGGACGTGGTCTACAACCACACGTCGGCGGCCGGCACCGACGCGAAGTCGGTGCTCGACCAGGTGGTGCCCGGCTACTACCACCGGCTGCTGGAGGACGGCACGGTGGCCAACTCCACCTGCTGCGCCAACACCGCGCCGGAGCACGCCATGATGGGCAAGCTGGTGGTCGACTCGCTGGTCACCTGGGCCCGGCAGTACAAGGTGGACGGCTTCCGGTTCGACCTGATGGGTCACCACCCGAAGGCGAACATCCTGGCCGTGCGTAAGGCACTGGACCGGCTGACCGTCGCCCGCGACGGGGTGGACGGCAGGTCGATCCTGCTCTACGGCGAGGGCTGGAACTTCGGCGAGGTCGCCAACGACGCCCGGTTCGTGCAGGCCACCCAGGCCAACATGGCCGGCACCGGTATCGGCACCTTCAACGACCGGCTGCGTGACGCGGTGCGCGGCGGCGGACCGTTCGACGCCAACCCGCGGACGCAGGGCTTCGCCTCCGGGCTCTACACCGACCCGAACGGCGATGCGGTCAACGGGTCACCGGCCGAGCAGAAGGCCCGGCTGCTGCACGCCCACGATCTGATCAAGGTGGGGCTCACCGGCAACCTGCGCGGGTACCGGTTCACGGATTCCGCCGGACGGCAGGTCACCGGCGCGCAGGTGGACTACAACGGCTCACCGGCCGGCTACACCGCCGCGCCGGGGGAGGCGGTCACCTACGTCGACGCGCACGACAACGAGATCCTGTACGACGCGTTGGCGTACAAGCTGCCGCAGGCCACCGCAGCGGTGGACCGCTCCCGGATGCAGGTGCTGGCGCTGGGCACGGTGGTGCTGGGGCAGGGCACCGGCTTCGTCACCGCCGGCACCGAGCGGCTGCGGTCGAAGTCGCTGGACCGCAACTCGTACAACTCCGGTGACTGGTTCAACCAGATCCGCTGGGACTGCACGCGGGGCAACGGGTTCGGCGCCGGCCTGCCGCCGGCGCCTGACAACCAGGACAAGTGGTCGTACGCGCGGCCGCTGCTCGCCGATGCGGCGCTGGTGCCGGGCTGCGCGGCGATCGACACGACCGACGCCCGGTACGCCGAGCTGCTCAAGATCCGCGAGTCCTCGCCGGTCTTCGGGCTGGGCAGCGCCGACGAGGTGCAACGGCGGCTGGCGTTCCCGCTGTCCGGCACCGCAGAGACGCCCGGCGTGCTCACCATGACGCTCGACGGCCGTGGCCTGGACCCGCGGTGGGCCTCCGTCACGGTGGTCTTCAACGGCACTCCGGAGGCTGCTACGCAGCGGCTGTCCGGGTTGCGCGGGGCGGACGTGACGCTGCACCCGGTGCTGCGGACCTCGGCCGACCCGGTGCTGCGGACCGCCTCGTTCGACGCGACGACCGGCACGTTCACCGTGCCGGCGCGGAGCGTCGCGGTGTTCGTACAGCCCTAGTTCGCACGGGTCGACCCCCTGCCACCTCCGGTGGCAGGGGGTCGACCTTTTCCGTCGCTGTTCCGCTGTCGCGTTGCTCAGTTGAAGCAGTCTTCGACGGTGTTGGCGCAGTTGGTGGGGTCGTTGTCGGTGACGGTGGAGTCGTCGTCGAGCTTGACCTTGCCATCGTTGTTGAAGATGCCGCCGGCGATCCCCTTGTGGTCCTTGCCCTTGTCCTTCTCGTTGCCGTTGTCGGCCTTGTTCTTGGTGACCTTGGTGTTGGTCAGGGTCACCTTGCCTTCGTTGTTGTAGATGCCGCCGCCGTTCTTGCCGGCGAAGTTCTCCTTGATCTTGTCGTCACGCAGGACCAGGGTGGCCGAGTCGTCCTCGTGGTCCTTGTTGGACCAGGAGCCCTGCCAGGCGGCCGGGCCGGTCATGCCGCCGCCGTTGTGCTTGTCCTCGAAGGGCTCGCCGTTGAAGAAGCCTCCACCGAAGCGGTTCGCGCTGTTCTCGAAGATCTCGCTGTCGGTGACGGTGGCCGTGCCACGCTTCTCCTCGTCCTTGCCCTTGGACTTGCCGTGGTTCTTCTCGTCGCTGCTGACGTTGTAGATACCGCCGCCGTCCTTGTGGGCCTTGTTCTTCTCGATGGTGCTCTTCTTGACCGTCAGGACGGTGTCGACAGCGGCGATGCCGCCGCCGTTCTCGCCGGCGGTGTTGTTCTTGATGAAGGTCCAGCTGACCTCGACGAAGCCGTCGTTGCTGAACAGGCCGCCGCCGTTCTTCTTGGCGGTGTTGCCCTCGATCAAGGTCTTCTCGATCGTGACGGTGCCGGCCTTGCCGTCCTTGTCCTTGCCGTCCTTGTCCTTGCCGTCCTTGCCGTAGCCGTTGGCGCCAGACTCGTACTTCTTCTCCTTGTCCTTCTCCTTGTCCTTGTCCTCGTCGCCGTGGCCGTTGGCGACGCCGCCGCCGTTCTTGCCCGCGGTGTTGTTCGTGATGCGGGACTCGGGGCCCTTGCCGTCGTGGGAGCCCGTGACGTCGAGGACGCCGGCGTTGAAGATGGCGCCGCCGTCCTTTCCGGCGTGGTTGTTGTCGAAGGTGCTGCCCTCGGCCTCGACCCGGCCGAAGTTGGCGATGGCGCCGCCGTTGTTCTCGGCGCTGTTGAGGACGAACTTGGCGTTCACCAGGTGGGCCTCGCCGCCGCGTTCGACCAGGATGCCACCGCCGTCGCCCTCGTGCTCCTTGTCGTCCTTGCCGTCCCAGTCGGACTTGTCCTTGCCCTCCCAGTCGGACTTGTCCTTGCCGTCCCACTCGGACTTGTCCTTGCCGTCCCACTCACGCTTGTCCTCGGCCGGCTTGGTGGATGTGGCGGTAGGCTTCGCAGCGGGAGCCGCTGCGGGAGCGGCGGCCGGAGCCGCGGCCGGAGCCGCAGCGCGAGCCGCACCGGGAGCCGCAGCCGGAGCCGCAGCGCGAGCCGCACCGGGAGCCCCACCGGGAGCCGCAGCGGGAGCCCCACCGGGGACCGCAGCCGGAGCCACAGCGGGAGCCCCACCGGGGGCACCACCGGGAGCCGCAGCCGGAGCCGCAGCCGGAGCCGCAGCCGGAGCCTTGGCGGGAGCCGCTGCCGGGGCGGCGGCCGGAGCCGCAGCGGGATCGGCGAGCGGCTCCGCGACCGGAGCCCCGCCCCCGATCCCGTTCTGGTTGCTGGGGACCGCCTTCTTCGGCGGCGGCTTGGGCTTGTCGTGGTTGTCTTCCTTGCCGTCCTTCTCGTACTTGCGGTCTTCGCCGGCGGCGCCGTTGCGGATCGTGACGTCCTTCAGGGTCAGGTCACCGCCGTTGGCGACGCGGAAGATCCGGAAGCCCTCCTCGGCTTCCCGCTTGATCGTCGCGCCGTTGCCCTCGATGGTGATTTCCTGCTTGATCGTCGGCAGGCCCGCCTCGGACTTCTTGTCGTGCTGGTCGAGCTCGTAGGTGCAGTCCTTGGCCAGCTTCAGGGTGCCGCCGTCGTCGCGGTTGGCCAGGTCGAGGGCCTCGACGAGGGCATCGTCGTCGCACTCCACCTCCCGGACGCGATCGCGGTCGTCCTTGTCCTTGTCGTCCTTGTCCTTGTCGTCCTTGCCCTCGTGGTCCTTGCCCTTGTCGTCCTTGCCCTTGTCGTCCTTGGCCGCGTCCTTGCCGTCGTCGCTGACCAGCTGGGAGGTCGACCACTTGACGTCGGTCAGTCGGTGTCCGCCGGTTACCCCGGTTGTGGCGTAGGCGACGCCCGCGAGGCTGACCGCTCCCGTGAGGCCCGCAACGCCGGTGACAAGCCAGAGCCGGCGGCGGCGGAACGGCGAGTTCTTCTCGCCTGTCGCGTCATCGCTATTGCGAAGGTATTTGGACATCGGAGCTCTCTGCCCTCTCCTTGTACCCAGACAAGGTCGCTTCGCCGTGGCGAGGCGGCCTTCGCTACAAATCGGTTGTAGCTGCTGAACAACACCGTATGGGAGAGTTCTTCACTATGCGGGCGAATCCGAAGAAACCCCACATTGGGCATGCCCGGCGCGGACGGCAGGAGTGGGGACGCCCAGGGCCCCTGGGCATGACCGGTGCTGAGAACGCGGCCGGTGGCGGAAAGCTCACGGATGCCGCCAGGCCGTGGCTGGTGGCGGAAAGCTCGCGGGGACGCCGGGGAGGATCAACGGTGATGGTCGGGCACACTCATCCCGTACGGCGCGGTAGCGGCAAGATCAGCCCAAGACGCCGGCGGGCCCCGCCGCCGGAGTCTCACGACGAATACGTCGCAGACGCCGGCGGCGGGGCCCGCCGTTGTCGTACGTGCGAGGTCAGACCGGCAGGCGCGGGCCCGCCTCGCGCTGCTCGGCCAGCCAGGTCTCCACCTCGTCCGCGGTGCGCGGCAGGCCGGCCGACAGGTTCACCGCGCCGGTCGCGGTGACCAGCACGTCGTCCTCGATGCGCACGCCGATGCCGCGCAGCTCGGCGGGGACCAGCTCGTCCTCCGGCTGGAAGTACAGCCCCGGCTCGACGGTGAGCACGTAGCCCTCGCCCAGCGTGCCGTCGCGGTAGTTCTCCTTGCGGGCGTTCGAGCAGTCGTGCACGTCGATGCCGAGCATGTGGCCGAAGCCGTGCAGTGTCCACCGCCGGTAGACCGAGGACTTCTCGTCCATCGCCTCGTCCACGCTCACCGGCAGCAGGCCCAGCTCGGCCAGGCCCTCGGCGAGCACCCGCATGCAGGTCAGGTGGACGTCCTTGAACTTCACCCCGGGCCGGATGGCCTCGATCCCGGCCTGCTGCGAGGCGTACACGATGTCGTAGACCTGGCGTTGCAGGGCGGTGAACCGGCCGCTCACCGGCAGCACCCGGGTCACGTCGGCGGTGTAGAGGTTGCGCCCCTCGACACCCATGTCCATCAGCAGCAGGTCACCCGGTCGAGTGGCGCCGTGGTTGTGCACCCAGTGCAGGATCGTGGCGTGCTCGCCAGCGCCGACGATCGAGCCGTACCCGACGTCGTTGCCGTCGTGCCGGGCCCGCAGCGCGAAGATCCCCTCCAGCAGCCGCTCCGAGACCGCCCGGTCGGCCGGCAGGATCCGGGCCACGTCCTCGAAGCCACGCACCGTGGCGTCGATCGCGTCCTGGAGTTGGCCGATCTCCCACTCGTCCTTGACCAGCTTCTGCTCCGAGATGGCGATCGCCAGCTCCCGGTCGCGCGGCGGCTGCCCTTCGGCGCGGACGCCGTCGTACGGGCGTACCGCTGCGTCCACCTGCGTGTCGAAGCCGCGCAGCACCCGGGTCCGCCCCGGCGCCAGGTCGGCCAGCGTCGCCTCCAGGCCGGTCAGGTCTGCGGTGGGAAGGCCCAGCTCGGTGGACTTCTCGCTGAGCGTGTGCCGCCGGCCCACCCACAGCTCGCCGTGCCGGCTGCGGAAGAACTCGTCGGTCTCCCGGGACGAGCGGGGCCGCATGTACAGGGTGGCGTCGTGCCCCGAGCCGTTCGGGCGCAGCACCAGCACGCTGTCCGGGTCGTGGTCGCCGGTCAGGTAGACGAAGTCACTGCCCGGCCGGAACGGATACCCGGTGTCGTTGGCCCGGACCTTCTCGGGGCCGGTCGGGATCACCAGCGTCTCGCCGGGGAAGGCCGCCGACAGCGCGGCCCGCCGCTTGGCGTAGTTGGGGGCCTCCTGCCGGGGCGCTACCGGGAGCGCGGTGTCCCGCCAGCCCTGCCGCATGAAGGACAGGAACGCCTCCGGGAAGTCCGGATCATGCGATTCCGTACCGTTCGTCGGCGTTCCGTCGGTGCGTCCCTCGGTCATTGCGCCGCTCCCTCCGCTTCGTTGCTGGTCCAGACCGTATCGCGCGCCCGGTTCCCGATGGTGCCGGCCAGGGGGCTCCGGATCAACGGACGGCTGCGACGGGCCGATGGCGCGCGTGGAAAGATGTCCACCATGTGCGGACTCCTGGCCTTCTTCAGCGCGAACGGTAACGCCGCCGCGCACCGCGACCACATCGCCGGAGCGTTGGAATGCCTGCACCACCGCGGCCCCGACGAGACAGGGGTCGAGGTGGTCGGCGACGCCTCCGGCCGATACGCGGACGGAGTGTTCGCCCACAAGCGGCTCGCCATCATCGACGTCGCGTCGAGTCACGAGCCGCTGCCCTACGCGAACGGCCGTTACCTGCTCACCTTCAACGGTGAGATCTACAACTACATCGAGCTGCGCGACGAGCTGGTCCGGAACTTCGGCGCCCAGTTCGCCACCGCCGGTGACGGCGAGGTGATCGTCGCCGGCTACCACTTCTGGGGCGAGCAGGTGCTCACCCGGCTGCGCGGCATGTTCGCCTTCGTCATCTGGGACCGGCAGGAACGGCGCGCGTTCGGCGCCCGCGACTACTTCGGCATCAAGCCGATGCACTACCTGGAGACAGCCGACGGGCTGTACCTGGCCTCGGAGAAGAAGGCGCTGCTGCCGTTCGCGCACAGCAACTACCAGGGCGACGCGGGCGTCGACGCGGCCAACCTCAGCCACTACCTGACCCTGCAGTACGTCCCCGAGCCCGGCACGCTGCACAAGGGCGTCAACCGGATCGGCTCCGGGGAGTACCTGACCTGGACCCCGGGCGGGCGGATCGACGTACGCCGCTGGTACCGGCCGGTGTTCCGGCCGGCGCCGGTCGACGACGAGCAGAAGCTCTACCACGAGATCCGGGAGACGCTGCGGGAGAGCGTGCGCATGCACATGCGCTCCGACGTGCCGGTCGGTTCGTTCCTGTCCAGCGGCATCGACTCCACAGCGGTGGTCGCGCTGGCCCGGGAGTTCAACCCGAACATCCTGACCTTCACCGTCGGGTACGACGTACCGGGGTATTCGGAGATCGACGTCGCGCAGGAGTCGGCCCGGCACCTGGACGTCACCACCATCCCCACCAAGATCGGTCCGCAGGACATGATCGACGCGCTGCCGAAGATCGTCTGGCACCTGGACGACCCGGTGGCCGACCCGGCGCTGGTGCCGCTGTACTTCGTGGCCAAGAAGGCCGCCGAGCACGTCACCGTGGTGCTCTCCGGTGAGGGTGCCGACGAGTTCTTCGGCGGGTACACGATCTACCGCGAGCCACTGTCGCTCGGCACCGTCAACGGCCTGCCCGGTGGGGTGCAGAAGGGGCTGCGCGCGGTCTCCAAGGCGATCCCGCAGGGGGTCAAGGGCAAGAGCTTCCTGGAGCGCGGCACCACCCCGATAGAGGAGCGCTACTACGGCAACGCCCGGATGTTCACCGAGGAGGAGAAGCAGCACCTGATGCGCCGCTACGACCCCTCGGTGCGCTACACCGACGTGACGGCGCCGATCTACGCCGAGTGCACCGAGCTGGACGACGTCACCAAGATGCAGTACGTCGACCTCTACACCTGGCTGCGCGGGGACATCCTGGTCAAGGCCGACCGGATCTCGATGTCCCACTCGCTGGAGGTGCGGGTGCCGTTCCTCGACCGCGAGGTGTTCGACGTCGCGGCGAAGATCCCGGTGGACCTCAAGCTGCCGCCGCGCTCGGACGCCACCAAGTACGCGATGCGCCAGGCGTTGCAGGGCGTCGTCCCGCCGGCCATCGTCAACCGCAAGAAGCTGGGCTTCCCGACCCCCACCCGGGTGTGGCTGCGCGGCGAGATGTACGAGTGGGCCCGGCATGTGCTGAGCACCTCGGGCGCCGGCGACCTGCTCGACCTGTCGTACGCGCTGCGGCTGCTGGACGAGCACAAGCGGGAGGAGGCCGACCACTCCCGCAAGGTGTGGACCGTGCTGATCTTCTGCATCTGGCACGCCATCTTCGTGGCCAAGACCCTCGACCCCGGCATCCAGCGCAACCAGTCCGCCCTGCTGACCAAACCGGTGGTCGGCTCCATGGTCCGCTGACCCCGCTGCCCGCCCCGACCCTGTTGATCAAGAGGTTTGCGTCACCGGAACGCCTCCGGATGACGCAAACCTCTTGATCATTTCGGGGTGGGGTTGGACGGGGGCGGGGTTGGGTTTAGCGGCGGGCGCAGGTGACTGTTGGCAGGGTGTTGGTGCCGGTGGTGCTGGCCAGGAAGCCGAAGGTGGTGGTGCCCTCCGGCGCGACCGTGCCGTTGTACGAGACGTTGCTCGCCGTCACCGACGAACCGGACGAACTCTGGGTGGCGTTCCAGATCTGACTGATCGACTGCCCGCTGGGCCACGTCCAGCTCGCGGTCCAGCCGGCGAACGGCGTACTGCCGTGGTTCATGATCATGACTTCGCCCTGGAAGCCGCCCTGCCAGGCGCTGACGACCTTGTAGACCGCCATGCAGTCACCGCCGTGCGGCGGCGGGGTGGTCGGGGTGGGGGTTGGCGGGGGAGTCGTCGGGTTCGGCGGCGGGGTGGTCGGGGTGGGGGTCGGCGGGGGAGTGCCGCCCGGACCCACGCCGGTCACCTGGCCGTTGCCGCCGTCGAAGGTCACGTCGGAGCAGCCGAAGAAGTTCTCCTGCGAGTCCGAGCGCACCCAACGGGAGTAGATGATGTGCCGGCCGCTCTTGCCCGACGGCAGGTTTCCGCTGAAGTAGTAGTGCCCCTCGTTGGTGCCGACCCCGCCGCGCTGCGGCGGGTTGGTCACCGTCAGGAACGGCTCCTCCAGGTCGCCCCACGCCAGCGGCCGGTTCGGGCTCCAACTGTCCTTGGTCACGTAGAAGTAGAAGGTGCCCGGGTGGTGCGCCCAGTTGCTGTACCGGAAGTCCAGCCGCGCCCCCGAGGTCAGGTGGGTCAACGGCCAGTCGGTACGGGCCAGGTCGTAGCCGCTGTAGCCGGAGTTTCCGCCGCTGCACAGCTGCCCGTCCGGGATGAAGCCGACGGTCCGGCCGCCGGCGTCGGAGCGCAGCACGCTGAACCAGTTGTAGAGCGAGTTCGCCCCGCTCTGCGCCACGGCGGCGGAGCACGCGGGGTTGTTCGGCCTGATCTCGCCGGTCTGGCTCAGGCCGTCCTGCCAACACAGGAAGGTACGGCTGCCGGGGGTCATCGCCGCACCGTGCGCGGCGGCGGGCTCCGGGCTGGAGGTCAGGGCGACGGCGCCCAGGGCGAGGGTCACGGCCGCGATGAGCAACGCGGCCGTACGGGATCGTTTCACGGGTTCTCCTGACTCGCGAGGCGCGCCGCCCGAGCCGCCCCGCCGCAATCGGGTGGGGGTGTGGCCTGGTCGCCCCGCTGCGGTGAGCGGGTGCGACGGTCACGGCGATGTGCCTCGGCAGGAAAATGGCCGGTGGACACGTGCCGTCAACGGTCCCTGTCGTGGACCGGCGCCCTCGCGTCAAACGAACCCGGCAACCGGCGGCGCGGCAGCCCTCGCACCGCCCGGTATGCGTCATCCCACCACGCCACCCGGCCGCAGCGCAATAGTCGTTCCTCGATGCGTCAGGCCGGGTGCCGGGCCACCCTCAGAGCAGCTTCTCCAGGGTGATCGGCAGCTCGTACTGCCGGCGTCCGGTGGCGTGGTGCACGGCGTTGGCGATCGCGGCGGCCGCACCCACCACGCCGATCTCCCCGACCCCCTTCATCCCGAGCGGGTTCACCACCTCGTCGTGCACCTCGATGGTGTCCACCACGACGTCCGGCGCGTCTGCGTTGACCGCGACCAGGTAGTCGCCGAGGCTGGCGTTGGCCCAGCGACCCGACCGGGGATCCATCCGGGTGGCCTCCAGCAGCGCCTGGCCGAGCCCCCAGAGCATGCCGCCCATCAACTGGCTGTGCGCCGTCTTGCGGTTGAGCACCCGGCCGGGCGCGAACACCCCGACCATCCGGCGCACCCGTACGACGCCGAGGTCGGCGTCGACCGCCACCTCGGCCATCTGGGCGCCGAAGGTGTGCACCCCGTACCCGGCGTCCTGCGGTGGCGGCGTCCAGGTGCCCAGCACCTCCGCGTCCGGGGTCAGGGTGCGGGCCATCATGTCGGCGTACGCCTCGCCGACGTCGGGCCGGTCGCGCAGCACCATCCGCCCGTCCCGGACCACCACCGTGCCGGGATCGGCGCCGTGCAACGGCGAGTGGGCGTCGGCAACCGCGCGCCGGATCAGTTCATCGCGCAGCTGCGTCGCCGCGAGGTGTACGGCGGAGCCGACGGCGCTGGTACCCGTGGAACCCACGGCGGCGGTGACGTTCGGCAGGTCACTGCTGCCGCCGACGAACCGCACCCGCTCCACCGGGAGGCCGAGCGCGTCCGCGGCGACCTGGGTCATCGCGGTGAAGACCCCGGTGCCGAACTCCGACACTCCCGCCTCGACGACGGCCGTACCGTCGTTGTAGAGCCGGGCCCGGGCGCGCTGCGGGTTCACCGGCTGGGTCACCGGGTAGAGCGCGCTGGCCATGCCACTGCCGATCAGCCACTGGCCCTCGCGCCGGGGCCGGGAGTCGCGGTCGCGCCAGCCGAACAGCTCGGACGCCCGCTGGTAGCACTCCTTCAACCCGCTGCTGGACCACGGGTGCCCGCTCTCCGGGTCGGTCTCCGAGTAGTTGCGCAACCGCAGCTCCAGCGGGTCGATCCCGATCCGCTCGGCCAGCTCGTCCATCGCGCACTCGAGGGCGAACATGCCGGTCGCCTCACCCGGGGCGCGCATGAAGGTCGGGGTGATCGTGTTGCCCCGGACCAGGTGGTAGATCCCCTCGTAGTGAGGGCTGGTGTACGCCACCGCCGGGCTCTGCAACGACGGCTCCGCCCAGTCGTCGAAGCGCGAGGTGAGCGACAGCTTGTGGTGGCGCAGCGCAGCGATGCGGCCGTCCGCACCCGCGCCGATGGTGATCCGCTGCTCCTGCTCCTCGCGGTGCCCGCAGGAGGTGAACATCTGCTCCCGGGTCAGCGCCAGCCGTACCGGCCGGCCGACCTGCCGGGCGGCGAGCGCGGCCAGCGCCGGGTGATGCCAGATCATCGCCTTCGAGCCGAAGCTGCCGCCGACGGCGTGGCTCACCACCCGGATCGAGATGGGTGGCAGGCCGAGCAGCGCCGCGACGGTGAACTGGGTGGCGTTCGGCCCCTGGGTCGAGTCGTAGATGGTCAGCCGGTCGACGTCCTCCCAGACCGCGGTGCTGGCCGACGGCTCGATCGGGTTGTGGTGGTTGGGCGCGAAGCGGTACGTCGCGTCCACGCACACCTGCGCCTCAGCCAGCGCCTTGGCCACGTCACCACGGGACGCCTGCCCCGGCAGCAGCCCGCCGAAGATCCGTTCGGGCACGTACGCCTGGTCCCGGGCCTGGTCGAGCAGGGTGGTGGGGGGCGTGGTGGCGTACTCGACGCGGATCAGGGTGCCGGCGTGGTCGGCGCGTTCGACGGTGTCGGCGACCACGATGGCGATCGGCTGGCCGGAGTAGTGGATGGCCTCGTCCTGCATCGGAAAGAAGGTCTGCCCCGGCGCGGCCAGCCCGGCGAGCGACGGGAGCAGCTTCGGCACGCTGGCGACCCGGCTCAGGTTGCGGTGGGTGAGCACGGCCAGCACCCCGTCGGCCCGCTCGGCCTCGGCGGTGTCGATCGCGGTGATCCGGCCGCTGGCCACCGTCGCGTTCACCAGCACGGCGTGGACCAGGCCGGTCACCGCGACCTCGGCGGAGTAGCGGGCCTCCCCACGCACCTTGGCGCGGCCGTCCACCCGATTGAGCGTGCCGCCGATCGCCGGGCTCATGCCGGTCCCTCCCGCTGGGTCATCTGCTCCAGAGCCCGGACCATGGTCCGCCGAGCCAGCTCGATCTTGAAGGCGTTCATGCCATGTGACACCGCCGGTGCCAGCTCGGCCGCCGCGGCCCGGGTGAACGACTCGGTGGTCGCCGGGGCGCCATCGAGCTCCCGCTCGGCCGCACGTGCCCGCCACGGTTTGGTGGCCACCCCGCCCAGGGCCAGCCGGACCTCGGTGATCCGGCCGCCGTCGACCGCGATGGCCACCGCGACCGAGGCGAGCGCGAACTCGTACGACTCACGGTCGCGGATCTTGATGTAGCGGGAGGTGGCCGCCACCGGTGCCGGTGGCAGGTCGATGCCGGTCACCAACTCGCCGTGGGTCAACGGGTGTTCCCGCTCCGGGGTCTGACCGGGCAGCAGGAAGAAGTCGTCGATGGGGATGCTCCGCGCACCGCCCGGCCCCTCGGTCCGCACCACGGCGTCCAGCGCGACCAGCGCCACGGCCAGGTCGGACGGATGGGTGGCGATGCAGTGGTCGCTGGTGCCGAGGACCGCGTGCCCCCGGTTGATGCCCTCCAGCGCGCTGCACCCGCTACCGGGCAGGCGCTTGTTGCAGGCCGCCTCGGTGTCGCGGAAGTAGCCGCACCGCACCCGTTGCAGCAGGTTGCCGCCCATGGTGGCCATGTTGCGTAGTTGCGGGGATGCACCGAGCAGCAGCGACTCGGCGACCATCGGGTAGCGCCGGACCAGCTCCGGCTCCTGAGCCACGTCGCTCATCCGAGCCAGCCCGCCGAGCCGCAGCCCGCCGTCGGGCAACTCCTCGACCCGGTTCAGCGGCAGGTCGTTGATGTCGACGAGGCGGCGCGGCTGCTCGACGTAGATGCGCAGCAGGTCGATCTGGGTGGTGCCGCCGGCCAGGAAGGCGCTCTCCGGGTCGGAACTCACCGCGCCGATGGCGGTGCCGACGTCGAAGGCCCGGGAATAGCTAACGGGCCGCATCGGCGCCGCCTCCGTCGCGGATCCGGCGGATGGCCGTGCGGATGTGCGGGTACGCGGCGCAGCGGCAGATGTTGCCGCTCATCCACTCCCGGATCTCCGTGTCGTCGCCGGCATGCCCCTCGGCCAGCAGCGCCACCGCGGACATGATCTGCCCGGGGGTGCAGTACCCACACTGGAACGCGTCGCAGTCCAGGAAGGCCTGCTGCATCGGGTGCAGGGTGTCTCCGTCGGCCAGCCCTTCGATGGTGGTCACCTCGCGGCTCTCGCAGGTGATGGCCAAGGTCAGGCAGGCCAGCACGCGGCGACCGTCGACCCACACCGTGCACGCGCCGCAGGCGCCCTGGTTGCAGCCTTTCTTGGTGCCGGTCAGTTCGAGCCGGTCCCGGAGGGCGTCGAGCAGGCTGACCCGTGGCTCCACGGTCGTCGTCCGACTCTCCCCGTTGACGTGCAGGTGGACCTCCACCTCGCCGGGACCTCTGACCACCGCGTGGTCCGGATTCGGCGCGGTACGCAGCGCCTCGTACGACTTCACCAACTCACACCCCCTCTGGTGAAACCGACCATATCCTTCGCTTAATGCCGTTTTACGGCTTTTGCGACCACGGACTCCGGCCTGCGGTTCGGCCGGGGTTGGCTCGGCTGAATCAGCGCCGGGACGGAGATTGGGGAAGCGTGCCGGAGGTGTTCGACGAGGTGCACCGCCGCTGCCGGGCCGGCGAGGTGGTCGCCCTGGCCACCGTCGTGGCCACCTGGCGGTCCGCGCCACAGCCGCCCGGCGCCACCATGCTGGTGGCGACCGACGGCACGGTCACCGGCAGCGTCTCCGGCGGCTGCGTGGAGGCTGACCTCTACGAACGGGCCCACCGCGTGCTCGACACCGGCGTACCCGAGCTGATCCGCTACGGCGTCAGCGACGACGACGCGTACGCCGTGGGCCTGACCTGCGGCGGGGTGCTCGACGTGTTCGTGGAGCGGATCGAGCCCGACGCCCTCGCGGAGTTGGACGCGGTCGCCGTCGCGCGCCGGGCCGGCCAACCGGCGGCGGTGGTCACCTGCGTGGCGGCCGACGACGGCGAGGTGCCGGGCGACGGCGGCGACCTGCCGGGCGCGGTGCCGGGCGACCCGGCGGGGCGGCTGGGCCGGCGGCTCGTGCTGACCGGGGACCAGGTGACCGGCTCGCTCGGCGCCGAGCGGCTGGACGCCGCCGCCACCGCCGACGCCCTCGGGCTGCTCGCCACCGGGCACAGCGGAATGCTCCGGTACGGGTATCACGGGCAGCGCCGGGGCACCGGCCTCAGCCTGTTCGTGGCCGTCCACGCCACCCCGCCTCGGATGATCGTTTTCGGGGCGATCGACTTCGCCGCCGCGGTGGCCCGGATCGGCGCGTTCCTCGGCTACCGGGTGACCGTCTGCGACGCCCGGCCGGTCTTCGCCACCGCTCGACGGTTTCCGGAGGCGGACGAGGTGGTGGTGCAGTGGCCGCACCGCTACCTGGGGGCGGAGCTGGACGCCGGCCGGGTCGACGGACGGACCGTCGTCTGCGTGCTGACCCACGACCCGAAGTTCGACGTGCCGCTGCTGGCGCTGGCGCTGCGCCACCGGCTGGCGTACGTCGGCGCGATGGGGTCACGACGCACCCACGACGAGCGGCACAAGCGACTGCGCGAGGCGGGTCTCGATGCGGCGCAGCTCGCCCGGCTCGCCTCGCCGATCGGGCTGGACCTCGGCGGGCGTACCCCGGAGGAGACCGCGGTGAGCGTGGCCGCCCAGATCGTGGCGGGCCGCTGGGGCGGGACCGGCCACCCGCTGACAGCACTCGCCGGGCCGATCCACCACCCGGTGTAGCCGCCGGGTCGGCCGGCTTGGCCGCCTCGCCCGTGTCCCGGTAGGGCCGGACCGTGCCTTCGGCGCCCGCCGGGCCGTGCGCTGTGCCAGCCTGGTGCCACGCCGGTCGCCTCAGCGTGCGGCGGGCGGTGGCGGGGCTGACGACGACGAAAGGACCGGCATGGGACACGCGGTGGTGCTCGGCGAGGCGCTGGTCGACCTGCTCGACACCGAGCGCGACGGTGAGCGGGTCTACCGGCAGGCGATCGGCGGCGGACCGCTCAACGTCGCCGTCGGGGTGAGCCGGCTCGGTGGCGCGGCACAGTTCGTCGGGTCGCTCGGCGACGACGTGCTGGCCGGCCGGATCCGCGCCTTCCTGACCGCGCTCGACGTCGGGCTGGCCGGCGTGGTCACGGTGCCGGCGCCGACCACGCTCGCGGTGGTCACCTTCGCCGGCCCGGAACCCGACTTCCGCTTCTACGGCGACCCGCCTTCCTACAGCCTGCTCGGCCCGGACGATCTGGACGTGGCGCTGGTGGAGGGCGCCGACGTGCTCTACTGCGGGTCGGTCGTGCTGCTCCAGCCCGCCACGCTGGCCGCCGCCCGGCGTGCCTGGTCGCTCGCCCCCGGGCTGCGGGTCTTCGACCCGAACGTGCGCCCCCGGCTGCTGGACGGGCCGGCCGCGTTGGCCGGGCTGCGCGAGGTGGTGGCCGAGTTCGCCGCTGGTGCGCACCTGGTCAAGCTGAGTACCGCCGACGCCGAGCTGCTCTACCCGGGCGAGCCGGCCGAGGGGGTGGCCGCGTACCTGCGGGAGCTCGGCGCCGCCACGGTGGTGGTGACGCTCGGCGCGGCCGGTGCGGTGCTCGCCGCCGCCGAGGCGGATCCGGTACGCGTGCCAGCGCCGAAGGTGGACGCGATCGACGCCACCGGCGCCGGCGACTCGGTGATGGCCGCGTTGATCGCCGACCTGCTCCTCGACGGCGAACCGGCCGACCCGGCGGGCTGGGTCGAGCGGGTGGCGTTCGCGTTACGGGTGGCCGGCCTGGTCTGCGAGTCCCCGGGCGGGGCCACCGCCATGCCCACCCGCGCCGACGTCCAGCGCCGCTTCGGGGGTTAGGCGGTGCCGTTGAGTTCGGTGTAGCCGCGGCGGGCGGCGGTCAGGGCGGCGCGGGCGCCGAAGGGTGCCTCGGCGGCGACTCGTTCCGGTGGTGCGCCGCCGGTGTGCGCGGCCCGGATCAGCCAGGCCAGCTTCGCCAGCTCGGCGTGCTGGGCGCGGACGAACTCGACGTCCACCGGGTCGCCGTGGCCCGGCACCACCACCGTGCCCGCGGTGGTCAGCCGGAGCAGGTCCGCGACCGCGTCCGGCCACTGCAGCGGGTACGAGTCCTCGAAGGCGGGCGGGCCGCTCTGCTCCACCAGGTCACCGGCGACCAGCACGTCCACGTCGGGTACGTGCACCACCAGGTCGGCGTCGGTGTGGCCCCGCCCCGGGTGACGCAGCAGCACCCGCCGGCCGCCCACCTCCAGCGCCGTCTCGGTGTGCACGGTGTGCGTCGGGGCGAGCAGTGGGGTGTCGGCCAGCTCGGCGGCGAGCGCGGGGTGCTCCTCGTGCAACTCCTCGTACGCCTCCCGGCGCAGCCGCTCCGGCTGCTCGCGCAGGGCAGCGGCGGCCAGCTCGTGCGCGTACACCGGGCGGGGTGGGTCGCCGGCCAGAACGGCGTTGCCGAAGCAGTGGTCGTAGTGGTGGTGGGTGTTGACCAGGGTCAGCGGACGGTCGGTGATCGCCCGGATGGCGGCGGCCAGCGTGGTGGCCTGGCCGGCCGAGGAGAGGGTGTCGACCAGCAGCGCCTCGTCGTCGCCGACGACGAGAGTGACGTTGACCCGCAGCAACGGCTCGCGCAGCACGTGCACCCGGTCGGCGACCTCGATGACATCGATGGTCACGACGCCCGCCCGGCACGGTCGACGAAGCGCTGCCGATTCACCACGATCCGGTCCACCCGGCCTCGGGCCACCGTCTCGTCACCGTCGCTGACGGTGATCTCGAACGACAGCCGGCGGCCGTCCACCGCGGCCAGCAGTGCCTGTGCCTGGACGGTCCGGCCGACCACGGTCGGTGTCAGGTGCTCCAGCTCGACCCGCGTCCCCACGGTGGTCGAACCGGGCGGCATCGCGGGCGCCGTCGCCGCGACGGTCGCCGCCTCGGCCAGCGCGACCACCCGGGGAGTGCCCAGGACCGGTACGTCCCCGGAACCGACCGCCCAGGCGGTGTCCGCGTCCGTGACGGTCAACTCGACCCGGGCGGTCAGACCCGGCGCGAAGGCCGGCTCGGGCTGCTCCTGCATGGTCGTCAGCCTAGGTGCTCGCCGAGCCCGGCGACCACGCGCCCGCCGATCCCGCCGGAGCCGGCCGCCGACCACCTGCGGACGGGTCCTCCGGGTGGTCGCCGCCGGTCGATGCCGCCCCCGTCGTTACCCTTGACCGCGATGGCCGTCGTGACTGACCCCCAGCCCCCCGCCCGGACCGACCCACCCGCGTCCCCCGACGGGGGCCGTCGGCGCGTGGTCGCCATGTCGATCTGGGCGGTCGCCTTCGTGGCCGCCTGGCTGGGCATCGGTCTACCCACCGACCCCGCGTACGCCTTCGTGTGGATCTGGTTGGGGACCATCGCCTGGAACAGTGACCGGCCGTGGCGCAGTCACCTGCGCTTCGCCCGGGACTGGGTGCCGGTGGTGCTGCTGCTGGCCGCGTACAACCTCTCCCGGGGGTTCGCCGACAACGGGGCCACCCCGCACGCGATGGAGCTGATCGTCGCCGACCGGTTCATGTTCGGCTGGGCCACCGGCGGTGAGGTGCCCACCATCTGGTTGCAGGAGCACCTCTACCACCCGCAGGTGCAGTGGTACGACGTCGCGGCGAGCTGGGTGTACTTCTCGCACTTCGTGGTGGCGTTTGCCGCCGCCGCGGTGCTGTGGCTGCGTGACCGGCACCGCTGGGCGGCGTACATGCGGCGGTGGGGTTTCCTCTGCGCCGCAGGCCTGGCCACCTACTTCCTCTACCCGGCCGCCCCGCCCTGGTGGGCCGCGCAGAACGGGCTGCTCACCGAGGTGGCCCGGATCTCCACCCGGGGCTGGAGGGAATTCGGCATGCACGGCGCCGGCAACGTGCTCAACGCCGGCCAGATCGCCTCGAACCCGGTCGCCGCGATGCCGTCGCTGCACACCGCCTGGGCATTGTTCGTGGTGCTGTTCTTCCTGCGCACCACCCGCCGCCACTGGTGGCCGCTGCTGTTCGCGTACCCGCTGGCCATGACCTTCACCCTGGTCTACTCGGGTGAGCACTACGTGATCGACGTGCTGGTCGGCTGGGCGTACGTCGGGCTGACGTTCCTGGTGGTCGGCCTGGCCGAGCGCGGGTGGGCGGCGGTGCGGGCCCGCCGCGCGGGGTCCGGGGGACCGCCGCCAGGGAAGATCACCGGCCCCGACGGCACCGCCGGACTGCCGGAACCGGACCGGTCGGACAGCGAGAAGTCGGCACCGGTCGGGCCGAGCACCACCGACCAGCCCCCGGTACCCGTCGACCGCTGACGCCGAGGGTTGGCCGGCGGCCGGCGGAACGGGTCAGCCGGGCAGCCGGGTGGCGTGCGAGCGGGCGGTCAGCTCGGCCGCCAGTGCCCACGCCTCCGCCAGATCCCGGTCCTGAGCCGCCGCACCCGACCCGCCCGCGGTGTCCGCGTGCACGGTGGCCAGCCCCAGCAGGCGCTGTACCGGCCCCTGTACCACCCGCACGCTCTGGATCCGGGCGTACGGGACGATCGCCAACTGCCGGGTGAGCAGCCCGGACCGGGTGGCGAAGACCCGCTCGAACAGGCCGGCGCCGAGCGCGCCACGGCCGAGCGGGTGCAGCCAGCGGGTCCGGGGCGGCGGTGGCTGCAACGCCAGCGCGTCGAGGCGTACCCCAGGCAGCACCTCGGCGACGATCATCGTGGCGGTCGGCAGGTCACCCACCGGCAGCAGCCGGTCCGGCCGGTTGCGGTCATCGGCCTCCGCGACGGAGTATCCGGCCACCTCCAGCCGCAGCCGCAGCCAGCCGTTCACCCGCCAGAGCAGCGGCCAGGTGGCCCGTACGGTCTGCACCCGGTCCAGCGGCACGGTCTGCGCCCGGGTCTCCAGCAGGCCGTTGTGCACCCGCAGCGTGCCGCCGTCGCGGGCCAGCCGGAAGTTCCAGTCGTCGAGCACCCGGCGGATCGGTTGCAGCAACACGCCGGCCATCGCGGTCAGCGTGCTCGCCACCGCCACGAACGACCACGACCCAGCGGTGACGAACTGCACCACGACGAAGGCCAGACCGAACGGGAGCAGGAACGCCTGCGGGGTGAGCAGTTGGCTGACCAGCAGGCTCTGGTTGCGTACCGCGTGCAGCGGCCGGCCCGGCGCGGCCGCCGGCGGCACGGTTCCCGGGGCCGCCCCGGGCACCGCGAGGCCCGGCGCGGGCGGCTGCGACGCCCGTCCGGCCAGGGCCAGCAGCCGTTCGCGCAGCCGGGCCGCGTCGGCCACTCCGAGGTACGCCAGCGGCGCCTCGGTCTTGCCCCCGCCGACCACCTCCAGCCGCAGCTCGGCCAGGCCGGTGAGCTGGGCGAGCAGCGGCCGGACCACCTCCACGGCCTGCAACCGCTCCAGCGGGATGGCCCGGGTACGCCGCCAGAGCAGCCCCTCGTACACCCGCAGCTCGCGGCCCACCACGTGATAGCCGGTGTTGTACCAGCTGACCACCGACAGCACGGTCGCGCCGAGCGCCAGCACCACCACCATGGCGGCGAACCAGCCGAACCCGACCCGGGACAGCGTCGACCAGGACAGCCCGGCGATCACCACGACCAGCGACTTGGCCCCGTGCAGCAGCGGGCTGAGCGGATGCAGCCGCTGTCGTGGTTCGCCGTCGCCATCGGTCGGCGGCATCGGCCAGGGATACGGCACCCCGGGCGGTACAGCTCCGTAGGGCGGCGCACCGCCCGGTGGCACGGCACCGTAGGGCGGCGTGCCGCCAGGCGGTACAGCCCCGTAGGGCACGGCGCTGCCGGGCGGCACGGCGCCGTACGGCACGGCGTCGGCGGGTGGCGGGCCGGTGGGGGGCGCGCCGCCGGGTGGCGGGGGCGGCCGGGTGTCCGGCTCGGCGGGACCGTCGTTCATCGGGCCGGTCCACGGCGCGGCCGGCGGTCGACCGGTCGGGTGCTCACAGCCCCTCCGCCCGGTCCTCGCCGAGCGCGGTGAGCCGATCGCGCAGCCGGGACGCCTCCGCCGGCCGCAGCCCCGGCACCCGGGCGTCGCTCGCCGCCGCCGCTGTGTGCAACTGCACGGTGGCCAGGTCGAAGAGGCGCTCCAGCGGCCCCGCGCTGACATCGACGAACTGCATGCGGGAGTACGGGACGATGGAGAGCCGCCGGACCAGCAGCCCGTGCCGGACGAGCAGGTCGTCCTCCCGCTCGGCGTACCCCCAGGCCCGGACCGCGCGGACGATGGCCACGGCGCGCCACCCGCCGAGCACCAGCACGACGGCGAGGGCGAGCCCGAACAACCAGTGACCGCTCAGCGCCCACCCGATCGCCGTCACCGCCAGCCCGATGGCGACCACGATCGCCAACCGGATCAGCTCGACCCAGATCAGGTCGGAGGAGATCGGCTGCCAGCGGACCGTGTCCGGCCACGGCTCCAGGGGGCCCCGACCGACCGGCCCGCCCGTCAGCAGGGGACCGGGTGCCGCGCTGGCCGGGCCGGGCCCACCGGCGGCGGGCAGCGGGCCGGACGTCGGCACGGCACCGGGCGCTGGCATGACGCCGGCCGGTGGGGGAGGTGACGTGGCCGGGGTGGGCGGCCAGGACGGGGAGGCGGGTCCGGGGGGAGCCGGTGGGTCGACGCGGTCCTCCGCGCTCACCGATGGGATCCGTTCTGCTCGCTCACGGCGCCACCTCGCTCTGCGGCGGCGCGAGACGCCACGCTGCTGTGCCTCATGGTTCGCCCGCTGCGCTCGCTCACATGTCGAGGGTAGGCGATCCGGGCACCGGTGTGACGGCACGCAGGAAGCCGCGAGCGTCCAGGAAGTCGCCGAGGCTGCCCCGATGCTCGCCGCAGGCCAGCCAGGTCTTGCGCCGTTCGGCGTCGTGCAGGCGGGGATTGTTCCACTCCAGCGCCCAGACGGCGGGGGCGCGGCAGCCCCGGGCCGAGCAGATCAGGGCCTCTTCGGCGGGGGAGGGGGTGCTCATCCCTGCCAGTCTAGGACGGCGGGACGGAAGGTTTGAGCGCCGGGCGGCCACGGGGGGAGCCGCCCGGCGACGGGGTGAATCGTACACGCGGCTGGCCGGTCCGTGTCCACCCGTGGCGGGCGATTCGGCCGCTCGGGACGGTGCGGCGAAAATCGGCTTCTCCCCCCCTCGCCACTCAGGAAGGCGTGCGAGTCTTGATACCGCACCAGCCGCGACGACCGACCAACGCTGTGGAGGACCGGTGGCCCAGCCGACCATGCCCGACGCCCCGACGCCGAACGGGGTGGCCCCGGAGAGACCCGAGCCGGTGACCACACCCGCGCAGGACGCCACCCTGTTGGAGCGGGCGCTGTTCGAGATCAAACGGGTCATCGTCGGGCAGGACCGGATGGTGGAGCGGATGTTCGTGGCGCTGCTCGCCCGCGGCCACTGCCTGCTGGAAGGCGTGCCCGGGGTGGCCAAGACCCTGGCGGTGGAGACCCTCGCGAAGGTCGTCGGCGGTTCCTTCGCCCGGGTGCAGTTCACCCCGGACCTGGTGCCGGCCGACATCATGGGCACCCGCATCTACCGGCAGTCCAGCGAGAAGTTCGACGTCGAGCTGGGCCCCGTTTTCGTCAACTTCCTGCTCGCCGACGAGATCAACCGGGCACCGGCCAAGGTGCAGTCGGCGTTGCTCGAGGTGATGAGCGAGCGGCAGGTGTCCATCGGCGGGGAGAGCCACCGGGTGCCCGACCCGTTCCTGGTGATGGCCACCCAGAACCCGATCGAGCAGGAGGGCGTCTACCCGCTGCCGGAGGCGCAGCGGGACCGCTTCCTCATGAAGATCGTGGTGGGCTACCCGACCGACGCCGAGGAGCGGGAGATCGTCTACCGGATGGGTGTCGCCGCTCCGGAGCCGACGGCCGTGTTCGACACCCCCGACCTGATCGCCCTGCAACGCAAGGCGGACCAGGTCTTCGTGCACAACGCGTTGGTGGACTACGCGGTCCGGCTGGTGCTGGCCACCCGGGCCCCGGCCGAGCACGGCATGCCGGACGTCGCCCAGCTGATCCAGTACGGGGCCAGCCCGCGCGCCTCGCTCGGCCTGGTCCGGGCCACCCGCGCGCTGGCGCTGCTGCGCGGGCGGGACTACGCGCTGCCGCAGGACGTGCAGGACATCGCCCCGGACATCCTGCGGCACCGGCTGGTGCTCAGCTACGACGCGCTCGCCGATGACGTGCCGGCCGACCACATCGTGCACCGGGTGATGTCCACCATCCCGCTCCCGGCGGTCGCCCCCCGGCAGCAGGCATCCCCGTCACCGACCGCCCCGCCGCCGGGCGCAGGCTGGCCCGGGCAGCGCCCGTGACCTCACCCACCCCTCGACCCGCCCCTCTCGCCGATCGCAGCGAGGCCGTGCTGTCCCGGCTTCAGTTGCTGGTCACCCGCAAGCTCGACGGCATGCTCCAGGGCGACTACGCCGGGCTGCTGCCCGGGCCGGGCAGCGAGGCGGGTGAGTCGCGGGAGTACCGCCCCGGCGACGACGTCCGCCGGATGGACTGGCCGGTCACCGCGCGGACCACGACGCCGCACGTGCGGCGTACGGTCGCCGACCGGGAGTTGGAGACCTGGCTGGCGCTGGACCTCTCGGCCAGCCTGGACTTCGGCACCGGGCAGTGGCTCAAGCGGGAGGTGGTGGTCGCCGCCGCTGCCGCCATCACCCACCTGACCGTGCGCGGCGGCAACCGGATCGGCGCGGTGATCGGCACCGGCGGCGGCGCTCCCGCGCCGACCCGGCGATGGCGGGCTGGGCCACCGCCGGCCGGTCCCGGGGTGCTCACCCGGCTGCCGGCCCGCTCCGGCCGCAAGGAGGCGCAGGGTCTGCTGCGTGCCGTCGCCAACACCGCGATCCAGCCCGGCCGGGGTGACCTGGGCGCACTGATCGAGATGCTCAACCGCCCGCCCCGACGGCGCGGGGTGGCCGTGGTGGTCTCGGACTTCCTCGCGCCGGCCGAGCAGTGGGCACGGCCGATGCGCAAGCTGCGGGTCCGGCACGACGTGCTGGCGATCGAGGTGGTCGATCCGCGCGAGCTGGAGTTGCCCGACGTGGGCGTGCTGCCGGTGGTCGACCCGGAGAGCGGCGAGCTGCACGAGGTGCAGACCGCCGACCCGCGGTTGCGGCAGCGCTACGCCGAGGCCGCCAACGCCCAGCGGGCCACGATCGCCGCCGCGCTGCGCGGTGCCGGCGCGGCCCACCTGCGTCTGCGTACCGACCGAGACTGGCTGCTGGACATGGTGCGTTTCGTGGCCGCGCAGCGGCACGCGCGCACCCGGGGGACGACACGATGATCCGTTTCATGCAACCGTGGTGGCTGCTGGCCGTGCTGCCGGTGCTCGCCCTCGCCGCGTTCTACCTCTGGCGGCAGCTGCACCGCCGGACGTACGCGATGCGGTTCACCAACGTGGATCTGCTGCGCACCGTGGCCCCGAAGGGGCTGGGCTGGCGACGACACGTTCCGGCGACGGCGTTCCTGCTCTGCCTGCTGGTGCTGGCCACCGCGCTGGCCCGGCCCGCGGTGGACACCAAGGAGCCGCTGGAGCGGGCCACCGTGATGCTCGCCATCGACGTGTCGCTGTCCATGCAGGCCGACGACGTGGCGCCGAACCGGCTGGAGGCGGCACAGGAGGCGGCCAAGCAGTTCGTCGGCGAGCTGCCGGAGAGCTACAACCTGGGCCTCGTCTCGTTCGCCAAGGCGGCCAACGTGCTGGTCCCGCCCGGCAAGGACCGGGCGGCGGTGACCAGTGCGATCGACGGGCTGGTGCTGGCCGAGGCGACCGCGACTGGCGAGGCGGTGTTCACCTGTCTGGAGGCGATCCGGTCGGTGCCGGCCGACGGCGCGGCGGGCATCCCGCCGGCCCGGATCGTGCTGCTCTCCGACGGGTTCCGCACCTCCGGCCGATCGGTGGAGGAGGCGGCGGCGGCCGCGCAGGCGGCCAACGTGCCGGTCTCCACCATCGCCTTCGGCACCGACACCGGCCAGGTGGACATCGGCGGCCAGCTCCAGCGGGTGCCGGTGGACCGGCTGGCCCTGGCCGAGCTGGCCGAGACCACCGAGGGCTACTTCTACGAGGCGGCCTCGGTGAGCGAGTTGAAGCAGGTCTACCAGGACATGGGCAGCTCGATCGGGTTCCGCACCGAGCCCCGCGAGGTGACCCAGTGGTACGCCGGTCTGGCACTGCTGTTGGCGCTCTGCGCCGGCGCGCTCAGCCTGCTCTGGTCGTCGCGAATGCTCTGACGTCGGCGGTGCCCGGGCTGGTCCCGGGCACCGCTCGTCCGGCCAGCGTGACGAGAGCGGGCGGGAGAACGATGGTCAGTGACCGCCGCCGGCCAGTACGAAGACGACGGCCACCCAGACGGCGGCGAGGGTGAAGCCCAGCGGGGCGACGTAGCGGCTCATGGACGGCTCCGGGTGGCGGCTGGACGGTCCGCGTGCGGGGGCGGACCGCAGGGGTGGGGACGCGCACACGAGGTCGTGACCGGGCGGCTCCCGGCGACCGTCCGGAATCGGACGGCGCGGCACGCGCACCTCGGCGTGAGCCGGGTGGCGGGGAGCGGAGCGGGGTCAGCTCACCAGACTGAGTCGTGGCTCAGCGGGGCTGACCATCGGCCCGGCCACGACTGGGAGGATCGCTATCTCGCACAGCGATCACCTCCTGAAGTCGGCCGGGCCGGAACGTCGATGATCGTACACCCGCGTTGCCGCCGGGACGCACTCGGCCGACCGGCCGGCGCTCCCTCCACCGCCCGGCTGGCCCAGCCGCTGCGCCGGCCGGCCCGCCCGCACGAGGGTGACCAGCACCACGGCGAAAAGCGGTAGCCAGCAGCACCGGGCCAGCACCCAGCCCGGGTCGTCCGGCGCGGTGTGCAGCCCCGGCAGGGCCAGCCCGCCCCGGGCGACGAGCGCGGTCACCGCCACCAGGACCGGCTGGTGCCACAGGTAGATCCGCACCGCGTTCCGGTTCACCTCGGTCACCGCCCGGCCCGGCAGTGGCCGGGCCAGCAGCCGTTCCAGCATCGGCCGGGCGAGCAGCCCCAGCCCGACCTGGGTGACCGCCAACGCCACCGCCAGCAGCGACGGCGGGTTCAGGTTGGACACCCCCGCCCCGGGCACCCCGACCGCGCTGACCGGATAGCCCAGCGCCAGCAGCGCGGCCAGCGCCGCGGCGCCACCACCGGCCAGCGCGCCCGCCACCCGCCGGCCGGCCAGCCGCCCGTCGGCGTGCGCCACGCCCAGCAGGAACGGCACCGCCCACGCCGTCACCACACTCACCGGCGGCAGTCCGGCGCCGGCCGGCAGCAGGCGCATCGCCAGGTCGGCCGCCGCCACCACGACCACCGCCGGCGCGACACAGAGCGCCACCCCCCACCGGCGGACGGCGGCGACCAGCGGGCCGGTCGACGCGACCAGCAGCAACAGCGGCAGCAGGAACCACAGCGGACTCACCGCGAGCCGCAGCGCGACCACGAGCGTGTCGTCCGGGGTGCCGGCCACGGTGGCGGCGAGCAACACGGCGGCACCCACGCCCAGCAGTGCCACCGTGGGCAGCAGGAGCCGGCGCAGCCGGCCGGCCAGCCAACCGCCCGGCCCGCCCGGGTAGCGGGCCAGCGACCGGGCCGAACCGAACCCGGCGGCGAAGAAGAACAACCCGAGCGTCTGCAACACCCAGGTCGCCGGGGCCAGCGCGGGCAGCGCGGTCAGCGGGCTGGCCTGGTGCAGCCCGCCGTCGTCGCCCAGCACCAGGCCGGTGACGAGCCAGTGCCCCAGCACCACCCCGCCGATGGCGTACGCCCGCAGCGCGTCGACCACCCGGTCGCGGCTCACCGGGCGCTCCCCGCCCGCTCGGCGGCGGCTCCGTCCCGCACGACCGCCGCCACCGCGACCAGCGTGGCGCTGCCCGGCACCAGGTAGCCGTCGTGCCCCGCCACCCCGGCCACCGGCAACGGCCGGGCGCCGAACGCCGGGTCGCCGGGGCGACGGCCGTACCCGAGGCCGGCCAACCGCACGGATGGCACCCGGCGGATCCAGTCGGTGGGTGCCTCGGCCGCCCAGAACCGCCGACCGCCGCGCAGCTCATCGGCGTGCTGCACCCCGGCGCCGATCCCGCCGATGCTGACCACGTCGCTGACCTGCGGTGGGGCGGCCGCTGCGGCCAGCGACACCACCAGCGCCCCGTAGCTGTGCCCGACCAGGGTGATCGTCGCGGCCGGGCGGCGCCCGGCCAGCTCCCGCAACAGCGCGGCCAGGCCGACCGCGCCGCGCCGGGCGCTGGCGCCGCCGACGGCGGTCAGCACCCCGTCGGGCGGGTCGTAGCCGAGCCAGGCCAGCACCGCGACCCGCGCCGCCGGGTCGGCCGCCCGCAGTGCCCGGTACAACTGCCCGGCCTGCACCGCTGGCGCCCGGTGGGCGACCCCGCCCAGCCCTCGGTCGAAGTCGGCCAGGGTGCTGCCCACACCGGGCACCAGCACCGCGATCCGATCCGCGTCGGCCAGGTCGCCGAGCACCTCGACCGCACGGCCGTCGCCCCGCGGGTCGAACGTCAGGAACCGGCGTCCGCCCGCCACCCAGTCCGCGTACGGCGGGCCGGCCGCGCGCATCGCCGCCGCCGTGACCGGGTACGCCTCGACGAAACCGGCCGCCGCGACCGGCTCGGCTCGAGTGGGTAGAACCAGGTTCACGCCGAGCAGCGCGGCCAACGCCAGCCGGCTGGCACCTCGTCGTCGCATCACGTTCTCCCTCCGGAATGTCGTCCAGAGGCAGGGTGCGTTGGTGGGTGGCGCCCGGTCGTCGTCCCGGAGAGCCGTTCCCGGGCTGGCTCCGCGGAGCTACTCGCCGGCGGCGACCAGACCCGTCTCGTACGCCAACACGACGGCCTGGGCCCGGTCTCGCAGCCCCAGCTTGGCCAGGATCCGCCCGATGTGCGTCTTCACGGTCTGCTCGGCCACCACCAGGTCGGCGGCGATCTCCGCGTTGTTGCGGCCTCGGGCGATCAACCGCAGCACCTCGGTCTCCCGCGGGGTGAGCCCGGCCAGGTCGGTGGGGCGGGGCCGGCGGCGGTCCGGGCGGGCCGCGAACTCGGCGATCAGCCGACGGGTGACCGCCGGGGCGAGCAGGGCGTCGCCGGCCGCCACCACCCGCACCGCCTGCACCAGGTCGGCCGCCGGGGCGTCCTTGAGCAGGAAGCCGCTGGCCCCGGCGCGCAGTGCCTCGTACACGTAGTCGTCCAGGTCGAAGGTGGTGAGGATGAGCACCCGGGGGCGCTGCGTCGACCGGTCGCCGAGCAGCTTGCGGGTGGCGGCAAGCCCATCCAGCACCGGCATCCGCACGTCCATCAGCACCACGTCCGGGTCGAGCCGGCGGGCGGCGGCGACGGCCTGCGCGCCGTCGGCGGCGTCACCCACCACCAGCAGGTCGGGCTGGGCGGCGAGCAGCGCGCCGAAGCCCTGCCGGACCATCGCCTGGTCGTCGGCGATCAGCACCTTGATCATCGGTCCCCGCCCTCAACGTCGTACGGCAGCTCGACCGCCACCTCGTAGCCTCCGCCGGGCAGCGGCCCGGCGGTGAACGTACCGCCCAGCGAGGTGGCCCGCTCCCGCATGCCGGTCAGCCCGTGCCCGGCGCCGGCCTCGGCGGCCGGCCGGACGTCCAGGTCGTCGGGCGGCGCG
Organism: Micromonospora sp. NBC_00858; assembly: GCF_045207365.1. Lineage (NCBI taxonomy): Bacteria > Bacillati > Actinomycetota > Actinomycetes > Micromonosporales > Micromonosporaceae > Micromonospora > Micromonospora sp. NBC_00858. The sequence continues at coordinate 763,478 of NZ_CP108828.1, forward strand.
TTCTGCACGCGTACCGCCAGGGTGGACCGGCCGGCGCGGACGGTGACCCGCACCGCGGCACCGCCCGCGTGGCGGGCCGCGTTGGCCAGCCCTTCCTGCACGATCCGGTACGCGGCCAGCCCGACCGGCGCGGGCACCAGCCCGTCGTCCACCGGCTCGGCGTCCAGAGTCACCGGCAGCCCGGCCCGGTGGGCCGCGTCCACCATCGAGCCCAGGTCGGCCAGGTCGGGCTGCGGCGCGGTCTGCGGGCCGTTCGACTCGCTGCGCAGCACGCCCAGCAGCCGCCGCATGTCGGTCAGCGCGGCGCGGGCCGAGCCGGCGATGGCCGCGAACTCCGCCGCGGCCGGCGCCGGCACGTCGGTCAGCCGGTACGGCGCGGTCTCCGCCTGCACCGCGATCAGCGACATGTGGTGGGCCACCACGTCGTGCATTTCGCGGGCGATTCGGGTGCGTTCCTCCAGCACCGCGCGGCGCTCCTGCTCCCGCTCGCTCAGCTCGGTCTGCGCGGCCAGTGCCCGGCGGGACAACCGGTTGCGCCGGACCAGGTCGCCGACGATCGCCAGCGCGCCGAGTAGCGCCAGGACGGCGGCCCGGTTCTCGGGGTGAACCAGGGTGAGCACCGGCACCGTGGTGATCGTCACCAGCCAGACCAGCACCGGCCGGTCGACCCGCGCGACGACCCCCGCGACCACCGCGATCGACCCGAGCGCCAGCGGCGGGGTCCACGGCCAGGGCTCGTCAGCCGGCGCGTTGAACGTGCACACCAGCAGGGCCAGCACCATCAGCCGCCAGGCCAGCAGCGGATGCCGGGGCAGCGCCAGCAGCGGTGCCACGGTCAACGCCGCGAACAACACCCCGATCGGCGCCGGCAGGCCCCAGTCGCTCTCCACGGCAAACGTGATCCAGAACAGGCCGAGCGCGGCGAGCAGCCCGACCGGGGCGGAGTAACGGGCCAGCCTGGGCCAGCGGGCCAGCAACGGACGGCCGGCCGGGGCGTCCGGGCCCAGCAGGGTCTGCCGCAAAGCGCGCAGGGCCGCGGCGATCAGTTGCCGGTTCACCACCGGGAGGCTACGGGCCAACACCCCCGCAGGTCGTGCCACCAGGGGTTGATCCCGGTGTCGTACCCCGGTGTGACGCGTTCCCGTTAGCGCTTACCTGCCGGTAACGCCTAGGCTCCGACGCGTCCGTGCTGACCATTCGCAAGGGGGAACCGTGGCCCGTACCGTGCTGGTGACCGGGGGCAACCGGGGAATCGGCCTGGCCATCGCGCAGGCCTTCGCCAAGCAGGGCGACCGGGTGGCGGTGACCCACCGCAGCGGCGACGCCCCCGAGGGGTTGTTCGGGGTGCGGGCCGACGTCACCGACGCGGCCTCGATCGACGCCGCGTTCACCGCCATCGAGGCGGAGCTCGGGCCGGTCGAGGTGCTGGTCGCCAACGCCGGCATCACCGACGACACGCTGCTGCTGCGGATGTCCGAGGAGCAGTTCACCGGCGTGCTGGACACCAACCTCAGCGGGGCGTTCCGGGTCGCCAAGCGAGCCTCCGGAAAGATGCTCCGGGCCAAGTGGGGCCGCATGATCTTCATCTCCTCGGTGGTGGGCCTCTCCGGAGGTGCTGGTCAGGTCAACTACGCCGCCAGCAAGGCCGGCCTGGTCGGCGTGGCCCGCTCGATCACCCGGGAACTGGGCAGCCGCAACATCACCGCGAACGTGGTGGCGCCCGGCTTCATCGACACGGACATGACCGCCGGCCTGTCCGACGACCGCAAGGCGGAGATCCGCAAGTCGATCCCGGCCGGCCGGATGGCCCACCCGGACGAGGTCGCCGCCGTGGTCACCTGGCTCGCCGGGGACACCGCCGGGTACGTCTCCGGCGCCGTGATCCCGGTCGACGGTGGCCTCGGCATGGGCCACTGACCAGCGCTTTCTGACTACGTACGGAGGAACCCCTGCATGTCCGGACTGCTCGCCGGTAAGCGGCTGCTGGTCACCGGCGTCATCACCGACGCCTCGATCGCCTTCTCGGTGGCGAAGATCGCCCAGGAGAACGGCGCGCAGGTCGTGCTGACCGGCTTCGGACGGCTCTCCCTGGTCGAGCGGATCGCCAAGCGACTGCCCGAGCCGGCGCCGGTTATCGAGGTGGACGTGACCAACACGGAGCACCTGGCCAGCCTCGCCGACCGGGTCCGCGAGCACGTCGACGGGCTCGACGGCGTCGTCCACTCGATCGGCTTCGCGCCGCAGAGCTGCCTCGGCGGCGGCTTCCTCGACGCTCCCTGGGAGGACGTGGCGACCGCGCTGCACGTCTCCACCTTCTCGTACAAGTCGCTGGCCATGGCGGCGCTGCCGCTGATGTCCCCCGGCGGCGCGGTGGTCGGCCTGACCTTCGACGCGACCAAGGCGTGGCCGGTCTACGACTGGATGGGCGTGGCCAAGGCCGGCCTGGAGTCCGCCTCCCGTTACCTGGCGCTGCACCTGGGCAAGCAGGGCATCCGCAGCAACCTGGTCGCCGCCGGCCCGCTGCGCACCATCGCCGCCAAGTCGATCCCCGGCTTCGACCAGTTCGAGGACGCCTGGACCGAGCGGGCCCCGCTGGGCTGGAGCCTCACCGACCAGGAGCCCGCCGCCCGGGCCTGCCTGGCGCTGCTGTCCGACTGGTTCCCGGCCACCACCGGCGAGATCGTGCACGTCGACGGCGGCTACCACGCCATCGGCGCCTGACGTCCCCGGCGGCGCCCCCGACCGCCGTCCCGTGTGATCCACGTGGGCCGGAGCAGGGGGCGTCGCCGGGTCGTTCCGCCCGACCGGCAAGAATGGGCCCATGGCGTACGACGCGGTGGTGCTGGTGTCCTTCGGTGGGCCGGAGCGGCCCGAGGACGTGATGCCGTTCCTGCAGAACGTGACCCGGGGTCGCGGCGTGCCGCCCGAAAGGCTGGCCGAGGTCGTCGAGCACTACCTGCACTTCGGCGGGGTGTCCCCGATCAACCAGCAGTGTCGTGACCTGCTGGCCGCCGTCCGCGCCGACTTCGCCGCGAACGGCCTCGACCTGCCCGTCTACTGGGGCAACCGCAACTGGGACCCGCTGCTCGCCGACACCGTGACCCAGATGCGCGACGACGGTGTCACCCGGGCGCTGGCCTTCGTCACCAGCGCGTACGGCGGCTACTCGTCGTGCCGGCAGTACCAGGAGGACATCGCCGCCGCCCGGGCCGCGGTCGGTCCGGACGCCCCGGTGATCGAGAAGCTGCGCCAGTTCTGGGACCATCCCGGGTTCATCGAGCCGCACACGGACGCCGTCCGGGCCGCGTTGGGCCAGCTCGACCCGGCCAAGCGGGGCACCACCCGACTGGTCTTCACCGCCCACTCCGTCCCCACCTCGATGGCGGCCAACGCCGGCCCACACGGCGGCCGGTACGAGGCGCAGCTGCAAGAGGCCGCCCGGCTGGTGGCTGCGGCCGCGGCCCCGGACCTGCCGTACGACCTGGTGTGGCAGAGCCGCTCGGGTCCGCCGCAGGTGCCGTGGCTGGAGCCGGACATCAACGACCACCTGGCCACCCTCGCCCAGGGCGACACCACCAGCGTGGTGGTCAGCCCGATCGGGTTCATCTCCGACCACCTCGAGGTGGTGTGGGACCTGGACACCGAGGCGCTGGAGACGGCCAAGCAGCTCGGCCTGGAATTCGCCCGGGCCGGCACCCCGGGCACCGACCCGCGCTTCGTGACCATGGTCCGCGAGCTGGTGACCGAGCGGACCGACCCGGACGGCGCGCAGCTGCGCCGCCGCCTGGGCGAGCTGCCGATGTGGGACACCTGCCCCACCGTCTGCTGCGTGCCGACCCGTCGCCCCTGACCGTCCACCCGTCCACCGACACCCTGGGATCATCGATGCAGGACCGAAAGCCCGTGCAGAGCTGGCTGACCGACATGGACGGCGTGCTGGTGCACGAGGGCCAGCCGGTGCCCGGCGCGCCGGAGTTCATCAAACGGATGCGCGCCTCCGGCAAGCCGTTCCTGGTGCTGACCAACAACTCGATCTACACCCCGCGCGACCTGACGGCTCGGCTGAGCCGGATGGGGCTGGACGTGCCGGAGGAGTCGATCTGGTCCTCCGCACTGGCCACCGGCCAGTTCCTCGCCGACCAGCGGCCGGGCGGCACCGCGTACGTGATCGGGGAGGCCGGGCTGACCACGGCGCTGCATGCCGTGGGCTACGTGCTCACCGACTTCGCGCCGGACTACGTGGTGCTCGGGGAGACCCGCACCTACAGCTTCGAAGCGATCACCAAGGCGGTCCGGCTGATCAACGACGGGGCCCGCTTCATCTGCACCAACCCCGACGTGACCGGCCCTTCCGTGGAGGGCGCGCTGCCCGCCGCCGGCTCGGTCGCCGCCATGATCTCCAAGGCGACCGGGGTGGAGCCGTACTTCGTCGGCAAGCCGAACCCGATGATGATGCGCTCCGCGCTGAACACCATCAACGCGCACTCGGAGAGCACCGCGATGATCGGCGACCGGATGGACACCGACATCCTGTGCGGCCTGGAGGCCGGGCTGGAGACCATCCTGGTGCTCACCGGAATCAGCAGCCGCACCGAGGCGGAGCGCTACCCGTACCGCCCGTCCCGGATCGTCAACTCGGTCGCCGACCTGCTCGACGAGGTCTGACCGGCCGCGGCCTCGTGCCGGTGCCGCCGCCTCCCGTCAGGGGCGCAGCGGTGCGTTGCAGGCGGCCACCAGCGCCTGCCGGCAGGCCGCGGTGAGCGGGCGGAGCGCGGCGTCGCGCTGCTGGGCCTCGTAGTTGTTGATCGCGCCACCGGGGGCGGCGTGCCCGGCCAGCGCCAGCACCCGGTCGAGCACCGCGGCCCGGGCGAAGAGCCGGCGGGCGCGGGGGTCGAAGCCGGGCGGCAGGTCGGTGGCGCCGTCCGGGCGGCGCAGCGCGGCCAGCGCGCCGGCCAGCTCGGGTCGCCACTGGGCGACGTCCAGACGGGTCAGCGCGGCGGTGGTCTCGGCCAGCGCGGCGGCCAGTTCGGCCTCCGCCTCGGCGGCACCGGGCAGCACGAGCGACGCGGCGGGCGCGTTGGCCGGCAGCGGGTACACCCGCCAAAGCACCGTCTCGAAGCAGTCCCCGGAGCCGGAGGTGTGCAGCCGGACCTGCGGGATCAACCCGAGCATGCCAGCCACCACCGCCTCGCCCGTGACCAGTGCCGCGCCGGCGAAGTCGCCGGGGCCGGGCAGCCCTCGGGGGTCACCCGGCGCGGGCAGCACCAGGCGGATCTCGTCCGGGGAGAGCTTGGCCAGGGTGGGCAGCGCGGCGCTGAGTGGGACGTCGGTCCAGGTGCCGGGAGCGTCCGCCACGAGGTGTTCCTCGTCGCCGGCGATGGCGTCGGCGACCTCGTCGTACGGCACCAACCCGGCGCGCCACGCGCGCACCCAGGCAACAAACCGGCTCGACCGGCGCGGCGCGAGTGTGGCCGCGCCCGTTGCGGGGGTGGACATGCCGAAAGGGTACGTGGTGACCGGCGGCCCTGTCTCGACTGCCGCTCCGGCCGCCCTGCGTGCCCCGAACTGCCCCCTTCGCCCCGCCTCTGCCCGTGCCGACAACGCAGTGGTGGCGGGGGTTCGCTGGTGGTTCGCGGCGTTTCGCCGCCGCTGTGATCGAGGCGGTGGGGCGTGGTGTCCGGCAGGCGGCGGTGTGTCGGGGTGATGTGTGGGTGCGGCGGGGTTAGCGTGATCGACATGGCGGGGCGATACGGCGAGGACGTGTTGGCGGGGGACTGGCGGCGGCGGAAGGTCACCCCCGAGGTGGACGCCGAACCGGATCTCGTGGTGGAGGACGCCGAATCCGGGTTCTGCGGCGCGGTGGTGGGCTTCGAGTCCGGCGCGGTGGTGCTGGAGGACCGGCACGGCAAGCGGCGCAACTTTCCCCTGCTGCCGGCGGCGTTCCTGCTCGACGGTCGCCCGGTGACGCTGCGCCGCCCGACCCGCGCGTCGGTGCCGGCGGCCCGCCGGCGCACCGCGTCTGGTTCGGTGGCGGTGGACAACGTCCGCGCGCAGGTGGCCAAGGCCAGCCGGATCTGGGTCGAGGGCATCCACGACGCCGCGCTGGTCGAGCGGATCTGGGGCGACGACCTGCGGATCGAGGGCGTGGTCGTGGAGCCGCTGGACGGCATCGACGCCCTCGACGCCGAGGTACGCGACTTCGCCCCCGGCCCGACCCGGCGGCTCGGCGTGCTCGTCGACCACCTGGTGCCCGGCAGCAAGGAGAGCCGGATCGTGGCCCGGGTGAACTCGCCCTACGTGCTGGTGACCGGGCATCCGTACGTGGACGTCTGGCAGGCGGTCAAGCCGGCGGCGCTGGGCATCGCGGCGTGGCCGGTGGTACCGCCGGGGCGGCCGTGGAAGGAGGGGGTCTGCGCGGCCCTCGGAGTGGCCGAGCCGGCCGACATGTGGCGGCACATCCTGTCCCGGGTGAACAGCTTCGCCGACGTGGAGACCCCCCTGATCAACGCCATGGAACGCCTCATCGACTTCGTCACCGAACCGGCCTGACCCGCAACGGCCGTCCGCGCCGCGCCGCGCCGCGCCGCGCCGTGCCGTGCCGCGCAAGATCCGCACAACTTCCAGGAGCTTGTCTCATCCTGTTTGGGCTGCTCAGGGATGGTTGACAGGTCGTGGTGGTGTGGTTGGGGTGCTGGTGTGCGGGTGTGGATCTTCGGTGTTGATCATCTGTCTAGCGGTTGATTTCGGTGTTGGTCAGCACGAGTAGGGCGCGTAGCAGGGTGGTGGCGTGTGGGCGCCAGCCGTGGCGTAGTCGGGTGAGGATGCGCCAGTTCTTGAGGTGAGCGTGGGCGTGTTCATTGGCCGCGCGTTCGCGGCTGAGCAGGGTGTTCACGCTGTGTTGGGCGGGGGTGAGGGGTGGTGGCGGTTGCCGCGTCGTCCGGTGATGACGGTGGGGTTCTCGGGTTGGTCGTCGAGGCGGGTGTGGATGCGGTCGCAGATGACGGCGAGGTCATGACGGCGTAGCCGGGTGGGTAGGCGTAGGCGTTTGGCTTGGGTGGCTTCGTGGGTGCGGGCGCCGGCGGCGGCGGAGATCCAGAGCAGCCGGCCGTGGTGGTCGGTGAGGGTGAGTACGCGTAGGTGGTGAGCCTTGTGTTTGCCGCACCACAGGCGTCGTTCGGCGCGGCCGCTCGGGCGGTGCACGGGCAGGCAGGTGCCGTCGAACAGCAGCGGGTCCTCACTGCTGGTGCGGGCGGTGTGGGTGAGGACTCGGTCCAGGCGGGGCGCCATCGCGGCGAGAGTGGTGATGGTTTGCCGAACCCAGCGGCGCACGCTGTGATGCGACACCCCGTAGGCGGCGGCGAGGTCGGCGGGACGCTGATCATGGCGGAGCACGGCCAGCACGATGAGGGCGACCTGCTCATCGGGCAGCTTGCGCCACCGCGAGCGCACACCACGGCGATACCGGCGGATCGCTTGAGTGATCATGGTCAGCGACTTCGTCGACAAGGGCAGATGGACCTGGTAGACCAGAGCATGGCCCTCGGTGGGCGTGTTGTCGTGTGTCACGACCTGCAACCCTCACCGAGGGCCCTGCTATGAGCCACGCGCAACACCGGAACAGATCGAACCTTCCCGAGGGCAGTCGATCATCAGCGAAGATCACCACACCCTGACCAGCGCCGCGACCCCACGACTCGTCCTGTCAACACCACCCCACCAGCCCAAACAGGATGAGACAAGCTCCAGGATGTAGTGGCCTCGTCGACCTCGGAGGCCACTACATCCATGATTCTGTGCGGATCTTGCCCAGGAGGTCAGCGAGCGGTCAGGGTTCCTGGTCGGGGTGGCGGGTGTGGACGAAGGTGGCGATGTCCAGGGCGACCGCACGGCCCTGCTCGTCGCGGCGCACCGTGAGGATCTCGCCGTCCTGTCCACCGGCGCGGCCCCGCCACCGGTCCGGTCCCTCGGCGACGAAGCGCAGATCCGGTACGCCGACCGGGCCGGCGTGCAGGTCGCCGGTGACGTCCGCGAACACCTCGATCTCGCTGCCCATCCACCACCAGCGGCCGGTCAGCTCGCTCAGCTCGGCGGGCGGCGCGGCGGCGGCCGGCAGCCAGGGGGTGATTGGCGCGGGCTCGGCGTCCAGCACCAGCGTGAGCAGCCGCCGGCCGAGCGCGCCGAGGTGCCCGGTACGCAGGCCGTACGAGTTGGCGAAGCCGACCACGGCGGTGCGGGTGGGCCGGTGCACGGCCAGCGAGGCGATGTAGCCGGGCATCGAGCCGCCGTGCCCGACGTACACCCGGTCGCCTTCCCGGAAGAGCTCCAGCCCGAGGCCGTGCCCGTGGTTCCAGGACTCCAGGTCGCTGATCACCACGGGGGAGCACATCTCGGTCAGCGTCTCGGCGGCGAGCACCGAGGGGTCGGGGTCGGCCAGGAAGGCTGCCCAGCGACCCAGGTCCTCGATGGTCGACCAGAGTTGCCCGGCCGGGGCCATCGCCCCGGTGTCGGTGCGGGGCTCCTCGCGCAGCGTGTCGTGCCAGGGGTGGACGACGTAGCCGCGGGCGAACGGCTCGGTGGCCGCGTACGTGGTGCGGCCCATCCCCAGCGGGGTGAGGATCCGCTCGCCGAGCAGGTCGGCCCAGGGTGTCCCGGTGAGCCGTTCGAGGACGCCGCCGAGCAGCCCGTACGCGAGGTTGGAGTAGTGGTAGGTGGCGTGCGGCGGGTACGCGATCTTGTCTGCGGTCAGCCCGGCGAGCAGGGTGCGCAGGTCGGCGCCCTCGGTCCGCTCCCACCACTCACCCTCGGGTTCGCGCTGGATGCCGCTGGCGTGCCCGAGTAGCTGGCGCAGGGTGAGCGTGCCGACGCCGGTGCCCGGCAGGTGCCGTTCCAACGGGTCGTCCACGGCCAGCCGGCCGGCGTCGCGCACCTGCATGATCAGCGTGGCGGTCATCGTCTTGCTGATCGAGCCCAGCCGGTACTGCAGGTCGATGTCCGGGCGGGGATGCTCTCCGGCGGCGGCCAGATGCACCAGCGCGCCGTCGCGGACCACGCCCAGCACCAGCGACGGGGCGCGCCCGTCGACCTGTGCCTGGGCGACCATGGCGTCGACCTGTCGGGCGGTCTCGGGCAGCAGGGTCAACGGGATCTCCTCGCTCGTCGGCTCGGGCCGGTTTATCGAGACGGGGCGTTTCGGCCGGCCAGGTGGGTTTCGCCGAGCTTACTGATCATCACGGGTCGTCCGCGCGTGCAATTGCGTGTCACGATCAGGGGGTGGACGCCGTGGTGTGGATCGTGTTGGGTGTGTTGCTGGTGGTCGCCGAGATCTTCACGACGACGCTGTTTCTGATCATGTTCGGGGCTGGCGCGTTCGCCGCCGCAGGTGCGGCCGCCCTGGGCGCGCCGGTGGCGATACAGGCGCTGGTGTTCGCGGTGGTGTCGGCGTTGAGCCTGGTGGTGGTCCGACCGGTCATCCGGCGGCATCAGAGGACCGCGCTGGACAGCGGCGAGCAGCCGTTCGGCCTGGAGGCGATCGAAGGCTCCACGGCGTTGGTGCTGGAACGGGTGGACGCCGAGCACGGCCTCGTCAAGATTGACGGAGAGCTGTGGAGCGCCCGGTCGTACGACACGACGCAGGTCTACGACGTCGGTCAACGGGTTCGGGTGATAAAGGTCCGGGGCGCGACCGCCCTGGTCTGGCAGGACGATGTTTCTTCCGCCGGCGAGCTGCCGGAATCGAGAGGGTGAACGGGATGACGGTCATAGGGGTGCTGGTGATCGCGGTGGCGCTGATCGCCGTGGTGACGCTGGCCAAGGCGGTGCGGATCGTGCCGCAGCAACGCCAGGACGTGGTGGAACGGCTCGGCAAGTACAAGCGCACCCTCAGCCCCGGCCTCAACCTGCTGGTGCCGTTCATCGACGCGGTCCGTACCAAGGTAGACATGCGGGAGCAGGTGGTCAGCTTCCCGCCGCAGCCGGTGATCACCTCGGACAACCTGGTGGTCTCGATCGACACGGTCCTCTACTTCAAGGTGGTCGACTCGGTCCGGGCGACCTACGAGATCTCCAGCTTCCTCCAGGCCATCGAGCAGCTCACCGTCACCACGCTGCGAAACGTGATCGGCTCGCTGGACCTGGAGCGGGCGCTGACCAGCCGGGACGAGATCAACCGGCACCTCTCCGGCGTGCTGGACGAGACCACCGGCCGCTGGGGCATCAAGGTGACCCGGGTGGAGATCAAGGCGATCGAGCCGCCAGCCAGCATCCGTGACTCGATGGAGAAGCAGATGCGCGCCGAGCGGGACCGCCGCGCGGCGATCCTGACCGCCGAGGGGCACAAGCAGTCGCAGATCCTCACCGCCGAGGGCGAGAAGCAGTCCGCGGTGCTGCGCGCCGACGGTGACCGGCAGGCTCGGATCCTGCAGGCCGAGGGCCAGGCGAAGGCGATCCGGACGGTGTTCGACGCGATCCACCAGGCGAACCCGAGCCAGAAGGTGCTCGCCTACCAGTACCTGCAGGCCCTGCCGCAGATCGCCCAGGGCAGCGCCAACAAGGTCTGGATCATCCCGGCCGAGCTGACCAAGGCACTTGAGGGGATGGGTGGCGCGCTGGGCGGTTTGAGCCAGATGGTGGGGGACCTTCCCGCACCGGAGGCAGCCGACCACGCGAGCCAGGTCGAGCGCGAGGCCGCGGAGGCGGCGCAGGCCGCGGCGGCCGCCGCCCAGCAGATCCACGACGAGGTACGCGTCGCCGAGGCGCAGGCCACCGGCACCAAGGGGCCGCAGGGGCTGCCCGCGCCGGAGCCGGTCTCCCCGACCAGCCTGGTCAATGACCCGACCGATCAGCGCGAGCGCGGCTGATCCAGTAGAGCGGCCGCCCGGCCGGGTAAATGCGAGAAAGACTCATGGGGCGCTCCGACGCCTGCCACGATCGGTCCTAGGACGGGTGGTGACCAGGCAATCGGGGCGCCCCGGCGCGTCCCGCACCGCTCGCGGACGAGCGAGGTGACGCATGAAGGATCCGGCGAATCGGATGTGGTCCTCCGCCCCGGTGCCCGGCGCGCACGACCCGGCCGGCCCACTGGGTTCCCGGAGCAGCGGCGGAGGGTTCGGCGTACTGCCGTTCGTGGGCGAGCCGACCCCGGCCGGGCCGGCAACGAACGCCAGTTGGGCCTGGTCGATACGCCGGTTCGCGCGGGCGGCGGTGTGGCTGCTGCCCGCGTACGCCATCCTCTACGGCGTGGTGGCGATGGCCAGCGACGGCGGGGTGGGCAACGACCCGTACCCGGCCGACGGTCGGGCGGCGTACCTGATCGGTTGGGTGGCCGCGGTCTGGCTTGGCCTGCTCGCGCTGCTGGCCCTCACCGGGCTGCTCGCCGCGACCCGCAGTCGTCGGGTGGCCGCCGCCGGCCTGCTGGTCAGCATCGCCGGCACCGTGCTGATGCTGCCCTTCGCCGGGCTCGCCGAGCAGACACCGGTCTTCGGCACCACGGCGCGTTCGCTGGTCCTGGTCGGCGCCACCTTCTACAGCGTGGGCTGGTTCCTCACCGGTTGGGCGGTCGCCCGATCGGGCACGTTCAGCCTCGGCGACGGGGTCATGCTGATCATCGCCGCGCCGCTGCTCGGCCTGGGCGGCGCCCTGATCGGGTCGCTGCAGACGTTCGGCGCGATCTTCGTGCTGATCGCCGGCATCGGCATCGGCTACCGCTCCGGGCGCCTGGTGCCCCGCGACATCGCCCGCGACGCCGCCAGCGCCAGCCTCTCCACCCCAACCCCCTAACCCACCCCACCTCGCCCATCCCGCTCCACCCACCCCGCCCACCCCACCCGCCCACTCGCCCGGCTTCGGTGATCATGAGGTTGACGAGGGTTTCCTTGATCGAACTCCCCGTCAACCTCATGATCACCAGGGGTGGGCGGGGGTGGGCGGGGGTGGGTCGGGGGTCGGAGGAGGGGTGCGGGCGGTTTGGGTGGGAGTTGGCTGGTGGGGGGCGGTGAAGTTGCTGACAATCGGGCTGCGAGGGTGGTCGGTTGGCGGCATTCGTGGCAATCCTGGGGAGCATGGCCGCCTCCCGCTCGCCGCTGTCGCGGCTGTTCACCGTGCTGCTCGCCGGCTTGCTGGCCGGGCTCGCCCTGGCAGTCGCCGCGCTGCCGGGCAACCTGCTGCTCGGGTTCGCCGCCCGCTCCGCGATCGGGACGTACGCCGCGTTGCCTGACGCGCTGCGCACCCCGGCCACCCCGCAGCGCTCCTACCTCTACGCCAACGACGGCAAGACGCTGATCACGACGTTCTACGACGTGAACCGCACCGACGTCCCGCTGGCGGACATCGCCCCGGTGATGCGGCAGGCGATTGTGGCGGCCGAGGACCGGCGGTTCTACTCGCACGGCGGCGCGGACCTGCGCGGGCTGGCCCGCGCGCTGGTGTCGAACGTCAAGGGCGGCGGCACCGAGCAGGGCGGCTCGACGCTGACCATGCAGTACGTCCGTAACGTGCTCAAGACCGACCCCACCCGCACCGCCGAGGAACGCGCCGCCGCCACCGACCCCACGATTCCGCGCAAGATCCAGGAGATCCGGTACGCGGGCGCGTTGGAGCAGAGCCTCGGCAAGGACGAGATCCTCAACCGGTACCTGAACATCGCCTACTTCGGCTCCAATGCGTACGGGATCGCGGCGGCCAGCCAGCGCTACTTCGGCAAGCCTCCGGCGCAGCTGACCCTCGCCGAGTCGGCCCTGCTCGCTGGCCTGGTGCAGTCCCCGGACGCGTACAGCCCCATCGACGGGAACAAGGACGACGCGCTGGCCCGCCGGTCGTACGTCCTGGACTCGATGGCCGAGACCGGCGCCATCACCGCCGGGCAGGCCGCGCAGGCCAAGGCGGAGCCGCTGACCCTGCACCCCACCGCGCAGCCCAACGGCTGCACCGCCGTGGCCCAGGGCCACGACGACTGGGGCTACTTCTGCGACTACCTGCGCCGGTGGTGGGTCGCCCAGCCGGCGTTCGGGGCCACCGTGCCGGAGCGCGAGCAGGCCCTGCGGTCGGGCGGCTACACCGTCGTGACCTCGCTGGACCCGCAGATCCAGGCCACCGCGCAGCAGCAGGCCACCAAGGTCTACGGGTACGACAACAAGCGCGCCCTGCCGATCGCGGCCGTGCAGCCGGGCACCGGGCAGGTGCTGGCGATGGCGGTCAACCGGCACTACAGCCTGGCCGACAACCCGGGCGGGCAGGCCAACTACCCGAACACCGTCAACCCGCTGATCTCCGGCGGGGCCAGCGTCGACGGGTACCAGGCCGGCTCGACGTTCAAGCTGTTCACCATGCTCGCCGCGCTGGAGTCGGGCCGTACCCTCTCCACCGGCTTCGACGCACCCGCCAAGCTGCCCACCCGGTACGCCGCCGAGGGCCCGGGCAGCTGTGACGGCACCTGGTGCCCGGCCAACGCCAACCCGGACTGGATGGACGGGTACCGGATGATGTGGGACGGCTTCGGCCGTTCGGTGAACACCTACTTCGTCTGGCTGGCCGAGCAGGTCGGCCAGGACAAGGTGGTGGAGATGGCGCAGCGGCTCGGCATCACCTTCCGCGCCGACGCGGACGCCGCCTTCGCCAAGGACGACGCCGCCAACTGGGGTTCGTTCACCCTGGGCGTGGCCGCCACCACCCCGCTGGACCTGGCCAACGCGTACGCCACGGTGGCCGCCGAGGGCACCTACTGCACGCCCGTGCCGGTGGTCTCGGTGACCGCCGCGAACGGGGACAAGGTGCCGGTCGGGCAGCCGGCCTGCAAGCGGGTGCTCGACGCCGACGTGGCCCGCGCCGCGACCGACGCCGCCCGCTGCCCGGTCGGCCAGCAGTCGCCGTACGGGCAGTGCAACGGCGGCACCGCCACCGGCGTGAACGACATCCTCGACGGCCGCCCGGTGGCCGGCAAGACCGGCAGCTCGGAGGAGAATTCCACCGAGACGTTCGTCGGCTTCACCCCGCAGGTCGCGGTCGCCGGCATCGCCGCCAACCCGGACGACCCGACCGACTCGGTGGGCTCCGCGGTGCAGGCCAAGGTGATCGACGCGGTCGCCCGGGTCATCGCCACCGCCGTGAAGGGCCAGCCGGAGAAGGCGTTCGTCGCACCCAGCCGCGAGCTGGCCGGCGAACCTCGCCGCCCGGTCGAGCGCGCTCCCGTTCCGGACCGTCGACCAACCCGGGAGGACGACCCTCGCTCACTCCTGCAACGCTGGCTGGACCGCCGCGGCTGACCGCCCTGCCTGGCCCCCGCCCCGGCTCCTGAGGAGCGGGGGGACCGTCAGCCCTGCCGACGACGGGGGCGGTAGCTGGCCAGGGTGGCGGGTAGGCCGCGGCGGATGATTCCGGCCCAGTCGGTGTCGCCGCGCAGCACTGCCGCCGCGGTCTTGCGCGCCTGCTCGGCGGTGAAGTGTGGTGGCAGCATCAGCTCCGCCGGGTCGACCAGCGCGTTGATCACCACCGGCCGGTCGGCGGTGAGCGCCCGGTCCCAGATCGCCGGCACCTGCCCCGGGGAGTCGACCAGCTCGCCGTGCAGCCCGAGCACCTGCGCCCACTGGTGGTAGCCGATGTCCGGCAGTTGCTGGCTGTCCGGGAACATCGGCGTCCCCTCGCTGGAGCGTTGCTCCCAGCTGACGAACGCCAGATCCCGGTTGTTGAGCACCAGCACCACGAACCGTGGGTCGGCCCAGCTGCGCCAGTACTTGGCCACGGTGATCAGCTCGTTGACGCCGTTCATCTGCATCGCACCGTCGCCGATCAGCGCCACCAGCGGGCGGTCCGGGTGGGCGAACTTGGCGCTCAGCGCGTACGGCATGGCGCCGCCCATGGACAGCAGGGTCCCGGAGAGGCTGGCCAGCATCCCGGGGCGGACCTGCACGTGCCGGGCGTACCAGGCGGTCGTGGTGCCGCAGTCCACGGCGATCATCGCGTCGTCGGGCAGCCGCTCGCTGAGGGTGCTGAACAGCAACTGCGGGTTGACCGGGTCGGCGGTCTGCTCTGCCAGGTCGCGCTGCACCCGGCGCCACGACGAGGTGGCCTCGGCGATCTCCGCCCGCCAGGCGGTCGGCCCCGGGCCGGGGCCCAGCTCGTGCAGCAACGCCCGCAGCGTGGGGCCGGCGTCGCCGGTCAGGTTCACCTCGGTCGGGTATCGCAGCCCGAGCTGGGTGCCGTCCACGTCGATCTGCACCGCGCGGGCCTGCCCCTGCGGCGGGTAGAACTCCGAGTACGGCATGTTGCTGCCGACGATCAGCAGCCGGTCGCAGCCGGTCATCAGCTGCCAGCTCGGCCGGGTGCCGAGCAGCCCGATCGAGCCGGTGACCCACGGCTCCCGGTGGTCGACGGCGGTGAAGCCGAGCAGCGCGGTGGCCACCCCCGCGCCGAGCCGCTGGGCGATCTCGCGGACCTCGTCCGGTGCCCCGAGCGCGCCCTGCCCCACCAGCATCGCCACCCGCTGCCCGCTGCGCAGCACCTCGGCTGCCCGGCGCAGGTCCGCCTCCGGCGGCACGGTCGGCGGGCTGCTCGGCACGTTGCTGGTGTGGTAGTAGCCGTGCGCGTACGGCGGGTCCGGGATGGCCGGCTCGTCCTGCAGGTCTGAGGGGAGCACCAGGGCGGTGACGGTACGCCGGGCCAGCGCCGTGCGGCACGCCCGGTCGACCAGATGGCGGACCTGCGCCGGGTGGTCGAGCTGGGCCAGGAACGCGGCGGCCACGTCCTTGTAGAGGGCCAGCAGGTCGACCTCCTGGTAGTAGCCGCCGCCCTCGGCGGTGACCGCGGTGTGCCCGACCAGAGCGACAACCGGCTGGTGGTCGAGCTTGGCGTCGTACAGGCCGTTGAGCAGATGGATGGCGCCCGGCCCGCTGGTCACCAGCGCGCAGCCCAGCGGCCCGCCGCCGTACTTGACGTGCGCCGAGGCGGCGAAGCCGGCGGTCTCCTCGTGTCGCACCTGGATGAACTGGGCCCGCTCGTTGGTGCGTTGCAGTGCGGAGGTGAGGCCGTTGATGCCGTCGCCCGGGTAGCCGAAGTACCGGTGCACGCCCCAGCTGAACAGGCGGGCGACGATGTGGTCCGCGACGGTGGCGTGCTTGGGCAGGGCACCCGCTTCGCCCGGCGCGGCGTGGTCTGGGCTCACCTGGCTGGTCCTTCCGGTTGAGTCCTTTACTCCGCCCGCCATTCCCCTTCCTTTCCGGACAAAACGCCCCGGGTGGGGTGGGCTCGACCGGCCCCGGAGTGCCGGGCGGGCCGTCCGGCAGAATCGTCGGGTGCCCGTCCACCAGATCACCGATCCCGACGACGACCGGATCGCCGACTACCGCGCGCTCACCGACGTCGAGCTGCGCACCCGCTGGGAGCCGCCGCACGGCCTGTTCATCGCCGAGGGGGAGCTGGTGCTGCGCCGCGCGCTGCGCGCCGGCTACCCGGCCCGGTCGTACCTGGTCGACGCCAAGCGGGCCGACCAGCTCGCCGACCTGGACACCGGCGACGCGCCGGTCTACGCGGCGACGCAGGACGTGCTGCAACGGGCCACCGGATTCCACGTACACCGGGGGGTGCTGGCGTCGTTCCACCGCCGTCCGCTGCCGACGGCGGCCGAGGTGCTCGCCACCGCGCGCCGGGTGGTGATCCTGGAGGACGTCAACAACCACACCAACCTCGGCGCGGTTTTCAGGGGCGCCGCCGCGCTCGGCATCGACGCGGTGCTGCTCTCGCCCACCTGCGCCGACCCGCTCTACCGACGCAGCGTACGGGTCAGCATGGGCGAGGTCTTCGCGGTGCCGTACGCCAAGCTCGAGCGCTGGCCGGTGGCCCTGGACCAGGTGCGGGAAGCGGGCTTCACCGTGCTCGCCATGACGCCGGCTCCGGACGCCGTACCGATCCAGCGGCTCACTGCGGCGCAGCGTGCACGGGCGGCGCTGCTCCTCGGGGCCGAAGGCCCTGGCCTCACCGCGGCGGCCCAGTCAGCCAGCGAGGTACGGGTGGTCATCCCGATGCGGCGCGGAGTGGACTCGTTGAACGTTGCCGCCGCAGCCGCGGTCGCCTTCTGGGAGTTGGGTCGCGACGATCCCCTGTGAGGTGGGCGCTCGACGGGACAGAACATAGTATCCGCAGTCGTGACAACTTCGCCCGATTCGAGCATCCATCCTTTCCGGGTTGACATTCCGCAACGCGATCTCGACGACCTGTACGAGCGGCTCGATCGCACCAGGTGGCCCGACCAGTTGCCCGGGGTGGGCTGGGAGTACGGCGTCCCGCGGGACTACCTGATGGACCTGGTGCGGTACTGGCGGCACGAATACGACTGGCGTGCCGCGGAGGCCAGGCTCAACGAGTGGCCGCAGTTCACTACCACGATCGATGGGGCGGACATTCACTTCGCGCACATCCGGTCTCCGGAGCCGGGCGCGACTCCGCTGCTCATCACGCACGGCTGGCCGGGCTCAATCGTGGAGTTCACCGAGGTCGCCGGGCCGCTGACGGATCCGCGGGCCCACGGCGGCGACCCGTCCGACGCCTTCCACCTGGTCATGCCGAGCATCCCGGGGTTCGGGTTCTCCGGGCCGACGCGGGAGACCGGATGGGAGTTTCGGCGGGTGGCCGCCGCATTCGCCGAGATGATGCGGCGTCTCGGCTATCAGCGGTACGGCGTGCAGGGCGGTGACTGGGGGTCGGTCATCTCCCGCGAACTCGGCCGTACCCAGACCGGCCACGTCATCGGCGTACACCTGAACCTGCTGCCGAACTCGTCCGTGACGGAGGAACCGGACGCCGACCTGCTCGTCACGTTGAGCCCGGCGGAACGGGAGCGAACGCTGGCCTCGTGGCGGCGCACCCAACAGTGGGACCGCGACAGCGCGGGCTATGCGGTTATCCAGTCCACGCGGCCGCAGACGCTTGCCTACGGCCTGACCGACTCCCCGGTCGGCCAGTTGGCCTGGATCGCGGAGAAGTTCAAGGAGTGGACGGACTCGTCGGCCCGCCCGGAGGACGCCGTCGACCGCGATCACCTGCTCACCAACGTCATGCTCTACTGGCTCACCGGAACGGCCGGCTCGTCCGCCCGCATCTACTACGAGCGGGCACATGCGGACTACTGGGGGTCGCCGCCGGAGCCGTCCACCGCACCGACAGCCTTGGCCGCCTTCCCACGGGACAACTTCATTCCGTTGCGGCACATCGCCGATCGAACGAACAACATCGTGCGATGGACGGAGTTCGACCGAGGCGGGCATTTCGCTGCGATGGAGACACCCGATCTGCTGGTCGCTGACATCCGAACGTTCTTCCGACAGCTCCGCGCGGAGACGTCTGACTGATCCGGCCGGGTCAGCAACCCCGCTGCCGGGGCAGTGGTGAGGGCGCGCCCGCCCTCACCACCGGCGTCATGCGAAGTACTTCGACCAGAAGTTGTGGGTCGGCCAACTGGTCACCGCGCGGGAGGCGGCCCAGAGCGCGGGGTCGATGTCGCCGTAGGTCAGCCCGGACTCGTCGTCGCGCCGGTTGAACACCGCCGCCCAGCTCAGCCCGTGGTAGGTGCGTACCACGATGCTGTACGTGCCCGGCAGGCTACCGGTGTGCCAGGTGTTACGCCCGGTGCCGCCGGTCGTCGCCGGACGCACCTGCCAACCGAGGCCGTAGTACCAACCGTTGGCGCTCACCCCGGTCGGGTTCGGCACCGCCCACGCCCGGCCCAGCGAGGTGCTGTTCAGGATCGGGCTGCCGGTGTCGAAGGCCGACGCCCAGCGCACCAGGTCCACGGCGGAGGCGATCCACCCGCCGTTGGCGTCGTGCATTCGCATGCTGAACGTGCCGTACGGGGAGTCCACGATGGTGCCCGAGTTGTCCAGCACGGTGGTGCCGGTGTACTGCGACTCGTACCCGACCTCACCGCTGTGCCGGGCGATCGACCAGCCGTTCGCCATCCGGGTGATGCCCAGCGGCGCGAGCAGCTCCTGCCGGACGTACGTCTCGTAGGGCTGGCCGGTCACCGCCTCGACCACCCGGCCGGCCAGCAGATAGCCGTAGTTGCTGTACGACACGTACGAGCCGGGGTCGTGGCTGAGTGGCTGGCCGGACATGAACCGGACCACGTCGGCGTGGGTCAGCTCCAGCGGCGCGCCGAGCGACCGGGCGATGACCAGGTCCTTGAACAGGGGGTCGAAGTTGGTCAGGTTCCGGTCCCAGCCGCCGGTGTGCTGGAGGATCCGCCACAGGCTGACGTTGGCCAGCCGCGGGTCCACCGCCTGGCCGGCCGGCGGGGTCAGGTCGACGTACCTGCCGACCGGGTCGCCGAGGCTGAGCCTGCCGTCCTGGGCGAGCCGGAGCAGGGCCGCCGCGGTCAGTGACTTCGACAGGCTGGCCACCCGGAACAGCGAGGTCGGCTGGATCACTTGCGGGGAGTCGTTGCCGTAGCCGCGGGCCAGCACCAGCCGACCCTTGTAGGTCACGGCGAGCTGCCCAGCGGAGACGTGCCGGGCCTGCATGAAGGTCTGCATGGCGCTGTCGAAGGCCGACAGCGCGGCCACCGCCGTGCCGCTGGCCACCCAGGTGGCCTGCGGTGCCGCCTGGCCGGGCGACCCGCCCAACGCCCCGGCGGCGAGGGTCCCCGCGCCCGCCGCGCCCACCAGCTTGCCGAAGGCGCGCCTGCTGATCGTCGTCCTGTTCATGCCTCCCCCTCCCAAAGATCACAATCAGCGGCACGCTACTCGATGTGATCTTCGAACGATGCCCCCACAGCGGGATGTCGAGTTCCGGCGTCACGGACGGTAGCGTGGCGGCCGTGTTCCCTACCGTCCGTGAGGTCCTCGCCCTGGACCCGGTCCGCCACGGCGCGCCGCGCCTGGTCGCCGGGGACGCCGGGCTGGACCGGCCGGTCCGCTGGGTGCACGTCGCCGAGGTGCCCGACATCGCCACCCTGCTCGGCGGTGGCGAGCTGGTGCTCACCACCGGCATCGGGCTGCCCGGCGACGACGCGGGGCTGCGCGCGTTCATCGGGGATCTGGCCGACGTCGGTGTCTCCGGGCTCGTCGTCGAGCTGGGCCGCCGGTACGTCAGCGGGGTGCCCCGGGTGATGGCCGCCGCCGCCGAGCGGCGCGGCCTGCCGCTGGTGGAGCTGCGCCGGGCCACCCCGTTCGTGCGGATCACCGAGGCGGTGCACGCGTTGATCGTCGACGCGCAGCTCACCGAACTGCGCGCCACCGAGGAGATCCACCAGCGGTTCACCGACCTCTCGGTCGAGGGCGCCGACGCCACCGAGGTGATCCGGCAGGCCGCCGAGCTGTCCGGTTGCCCGGTGGTGCTGGAGAACCTGTCCCGGCAGGTGCTGGGGTACGACCCGGCGGGGGAGAGCGCCGAACTGCTCCTGGACGGCTGGGAGCAGCACTCCCGGCGGATCCGGCCGGCCGGGCGGACCGCGTACGACCCGGACAGCGGCTGGCTGGTGACGGTCGTCGGAGCCCGGGGGCAGGACTGGGGGCGGCTGCTGCTGCGCTGGCCCGGCGGCGGGGAGTTGCCCACCCGCCGGGGCACCGACCCGGCGCGGCCCGACCCGAGCCCCGGGCCGCCGACCCGGCTCACCATCCTGATCGAGCGGGCCGCGTCCACCCTCGCGCTGGGCCGGCTGATCCGCCGCGACGCCGAAGGGCTGGAACGGCAGATCCACCGCACCCTGCTCACCGCACTGCTCGACCACTCCCGATCGGTGGACGAGGTGGCGCTGCGGGCCAAGGCGCTCGGCGTGGTGCTCGACCGCCGGCATCTGGTCGGCGTGATGGTCCGGCACCGGGCCGACGACCCGGCCGGCGAGGGCGGTCCCGAGGCCGGCCCGGCCCGGCTGCGGGACCTGTCCGAGGCGGTCGGCCAGGCGCTGCGGGAGGCGAAGTTGACCGCACTGACCAGCGCGGTCGACGACCACTCGGTCGGCGCGTTGCTGGCCCTGCCCGACCCGGCCGCCGAGGACCGCGCGCTGTCCGCGTTCGCCGCCGCGCTGCGCCGGGTACGCCTCGACGCAGGCGCGTCCCGGGTGGCGTCCGGCGCCAACGCGTCCCCGGTGGCGTCCGGTGCCGACGCGTCCCGGGTGGTGGCCGACGGAGTAGGTCGGTCGGTGGGCGGGGTGATCGTGGCTGCGGGTTCCGGGGTGGGCAGCCTGCGGGAGGCCCGACGATCGCTGATCGAGGCGCGGCAGATCGCCGAGGCGGCCCGCCGCGACCGGCGTGACCTGCCGATCTTCCGCCTACCGCACGTGGGTCTGGCCGGCCTGTTGCACCTGCTGCGCGACGAGCCCCGGTTGCAGACCTTCGTGGAGCGCGAACTCGGGGCGCTGCTGGAGTACGACGCCCGGCACCCCCGGGAGCGGCTGCTCGACACCCTGCGCGCGTACCTGGAGCAGGGGCGCAACAAGTCTGCCGGCGCCGCCGCCGCCCACCTGTCCCGGCCGGCCTTCTACGAGCGCCTGGCCCGTATCGCCCGCATCCTCGACGTCGACCTCGACTCGGTCGAAGCCTGCCTCTCCCTGCACGTGGCCCTACTGGCCCTGGACGCCGTCCGCACCCCCTGACTCACCCCCACCCAGGGTGAGTGGGTCAGGTGAGGGTGGTCAGGGCTTTGGCGTAGGTCGGGGGGATGTGGTTGGGGCCGCCTGGGGTGAAGACGTCGGAGTTGGCCACGGCGGACCAGGCGGTGGCCGGGACGGCGTCGACCAGGGCGCGGATCACCGGGGCGTCGCGCCACTGGTCCTGCTCGGCGAGCAGGCCCAAAGCCACCACCGACTCCTCTACCTCGCCCACGCACTCGAACGGCTTGTGCCCGTCCACGCCCAGCAGCTCCCGGTAACCGGGGATCTGCGACTCGTCGGCCAGCAGGTCGCCGCCGAAGATGCCCACCACCCGCTCGCGCGGCATGAACGGCGCCATGGCCAGGAAGACGAACCGGCACTTCGGGCAGTCGCGGCACCAGCGTTCGCTCGCGTTGTGCAGCTTGAAGGCGGAGTTGCAGCTGGTCACCACGTCGTCGTACCGGGTGAACTCGGCGAAGAGCCGGGCGATGTGCAGCTCAGACAGCGAGCGCAGCAGCGAGAAGTACGGCTCGGTCAGGCCGGCGTGCTCGGCCAGCGCCGCCCGCAGCAGCCCTTCCGCCTCGACACCCTTGGACCACTGGTGGTTGATCTCGTGGCCGTTCCAGACCAGGTTCGGGTCGGACGCCGAGCGCTCGTTGGACATCACCACCGGGCCGAGCCCGTGCAGCACGGCGGTTGCCACCGCGATCAGCGAGTTGATCGCGGTGACCGGAATGTGCCCGTTCAGCGCGCCGGCCGCGTTCAGGTCGAACAGCACCGGGTCGATCCGGCGCCGGGCGGCCAGCGGGGTCAGCCCGGACGCCTCGTTGACCGAGACGATCACGTGGTTCGGGTTGACCGAGAACGGCACCGGGTCCAGCTCGGCCCGGCGCAGCGCCTCCAGGCTGACGATGGAGTCCTTGCCGCCACCGACCGCGGAGAGCGGGCGACGGTCGGAGTCGTCGTACACCCGGGCCGGTGGCACCTCACCGGCCGGCACCTCCGGGCGCAGCTCCAGCACGTGCGGCAGCTGGTTGCGGTACGCGTACTCCGCCAGGCCCTGGGTGTAGATGGCCGTGACGTAGTCGACGGCGGCCGCGCCCAGCGGCGCCGGCAGCACCAGACGGGGCGGCGCGGCGGCCTTGTAGTAGCTGACCCCGGCGACCAGGTGCAGCACCTCCAGCACCCGGCCGAGGGTGGCCACCGTCTCGTCCGAGGGCGGCTCGGCAGGCAGCGGAAGGGTGATGACCTCGGTGAACCGCTGCTCGCCGGCTGGGCCGGTCAAGGCGTAGTCGAACAACACCTCGCCGGTGGCGAAGTCGATCGAGTAGGACGGGAAGGTGAAGGCGTCCATCCGCCGGAGCTGCTCGTTGGGCACACGCCATACTAGGCCCTGGTTCGTCCGGCCGTGTCCGGCTGCGCCGGACCGCGCCCGCCCCACCGCCGCCGCGACCCTTGAGGAGAGCCCCGTGCGCCTGTCTGACCTGCGCGGACGTACCGTCGCCGTCTGGGGGACCGGCCGGGAGGGCCGGGCCGCGGTGACCGCGATCGCCGCGCACGGCCCGGCCGAGCTGGTCGCCGTCGACGACAGCGCCAACTTCCTCTCGCTGCCCTGGGACGGCCCGCTGGCCGAGGCAGCCCCACTGGTCACCGGCGAGGCGGGCTTCGAGCGACTGGCCGCCGCCGACGTGGTGGTCCGCTCGCCGGGCGTGCCGCAGACCCACCCGTGGCTGGTCGAGCTGCGCGGGCGCGGCGTCACCGTCACCCAGGGCACCGCGCTGTGGATGGCCGACCACGCCGCGCGCACCGTCGGGGTCACCGGCAGCAAGGGCAAGAGCACCACCTCCAGCCTGATCTGCCACCTGCTCACCGCGATGGGCCGGCCGAACGTCTTCGGCGGCAACATCGGCGTGCCCACCCTGGACCTGCCCGAGGCGGAGCTGTACGTGCTGGAGCTGTCCAGCTACCAGTGCAGCGACCTCACCGACTCGCCCCGGGTGGCCGTGGTCACCGCGCTCTTCCCCGAGCACCTGGACGCGCACGGCGGGGAGCGGGAGTACTACCGGGACAAGCTCAACCTGCTCGCCCACGGCCCGGAGACGATCGTGGTGAACGGCGCGGACCCCCGGCTCGCCGCTGAGCTCGGTGATCGGCCGGCGGTCCGCGCCGGTCGCACCGACACCACCCACGTCGCCACCGGCGCGGACGGCACGCCCTGGTTCCACCTCGCTGACCAGCCGCTCTTCCCGCGCGCCGTGCTGCCCCTGGTGGGCCGGCACAACGAGGGCAACCTCTGCGTCGCGCTCGCCGTGCTCGACGCGCTCGGCGTGGACGTGGTGGCCGACCGGAACAGCCTCGCCGTCGCGGTCGCCGAGTTCCAGGGGCTGGCCCACCGGCTCACCGAGATCACCGACCCGTCCGGGCTGACCTTCGTCGACGACACCCTGGCCACCAGCCCGTACGCGGCCATGCACGCGATCGACGCGTACGACGGGCGGCCGTTGACCGTGATCGTCGGGGGCAGCGACCGAGGGCTCGACTACACGCCGCTCCGGGAGCACCTGGCCGAGCGTGAGATCACCGTCATCGGCATCCCGGACAGCGGCCCCCGGATCGTCGAGGCGCTCGCCGGGCTGCCGGCGGTACGCACCGAGCTCGCCGAGGACCTGGTCGCCGCGGTGGGGCTGGCCCGCAAGCTCACCCCCGCGGGCGGGGTGGTGCTGCTCTCGCCGGCCGCCCCGAGCTACGGGCGGTTCCGCAACTTCGAGCACCGCTCGGAGGTGTTCGCGCAGGCGGTCGCGGACACCGCCCGCTGACTCAGCTCCGGTCCGCCGGGGTCGGGTCCGCCGTCTCGGTCAGGGGCAGCACTGCCGTGTCGTCGTCGTCCGCAGGCTCTCGCGGTGCGGGTGCCACGGGCTCTGCCGGGGCACCGGCCGACCGGCGTTGCTTGTCCGGAGTCCAGGCGAATGCGAGTGCCCCGCCGACCAGGGCCAGCAGCATTCCGATCAGGAAGCCGCCCAGGTTCGAGGTCAACCAGGAGACCAGCCCGAGCACCAGCGAGACCAGAGCGTAGAAGACCCGCTGCTGCGGGGCGGTGATCAGCAGCACCCCGCAGATCACCAGGACGGTCGGCACCAGGTACGCGGCGAGCCCCTGCGGCCCGATGTGCAGCAGCACCCCGAGCGGCGCCCGCAGGGTCACCAGCATCTCCGCGCCCCCGAGGGCGATCAGCACTCCGGCGGTGAGCGGACGGCCCCGCCGCCAGCGGCGCCAGCGCCCGCCGGTCCGGCGGGCGGCCGGCGCCGTTTGGTGTCGTCCGGCGGTCACGTCAGCACCCGTCGGAGGTGAACGCCATGCGCAGGTTGGGCAGATTGAAGACGGCGGCCGTGGTGGCGTAGTTGTTCTGCCGCAGGTTGTCGATGGTCACCGTGTCCGCCTGCTGGGAGAAGACACCGGGGTTACCTTTCACGCCGGGCACCTTGTCCAGGGTGCTGGCGTCCTGCCCGACGTCGATGTTCCGGAACGAGGCGTTGCCGGCGATCTCGTCGCCGTCGACGACCAGGGTCCGGGCGGTGACCGGCGTGCCAGCGCCGCCGGCGGTGATCTTCAGGTAGACGCCGCCCAGGTTGATGCTCTGGCAGAGGTTGGTCAGCTCGGCCCGGTCGATCGCCGAGACGATCACCAGCACCTGCCCGCCGGTGTCGCCCTGGTTGGGGCTGTCCGGGATCATCTGGTCGAGGGTGGCGAACTGCTCGAACCCGGTGCCGGTGAGCTTGTCGGCGGTGACGGTGAACGGCATGCCCGAGATGGCGAACTGCGCGCCCAGTACGCCCTGGGCGGTGAGCACGACCATGCCGGCCGCACCCGCCACGACGGTGCCGAACGTGACGGCGAACCGGCGCCAGCGCACACCGCTCCGTGGTGGACCGGGCTCGATCGGTGCGGTCTGCTCCGACATGGCGGCTCCCCTTTGAGATCAATTCACTGGCGACAATGGGAATTGCGACCCGGGATGAAGGCGCATCGAGGCGCAGAGCCGAAGTTACCGCCGAGTAAAGGGCGGGTCAACAGCGTGTGGCAGACAGTTGGGCGGCATTTGTAAAATGCGGCCAAAGTGAAAAACCGCTGCGGTTTCCGACCCCGAATGATCAGGAGTGGACGGTCGCCTCGCTGGGCGACACGCATGGCGCGGTCGTGCTCGGGCCGTCGTCCGGGCGTATCGGCCGCGTCGCCCGGGCCGCGCCGTCGGTGCCAAGGAACGGCGCGGTGGCCGCGTAGGTGAGCACCGGCAGCAGTTGTGGCAACTCCGCCGCACGACCCTGCGCCACCCGGCCACGGATGGTGGCGTAGATCCCGCCGACCACCGTGGACACCAGCGCGTCCCGGTCCACGCCGGCGACCGCCGGCCCCGGGCCCGCGTCGGCGAAGAACCGGCGGAAACTGCTGAGCAGGACGTCCCGCTCCCGGCGGGCGTCCGGGCCGGCCGCGTCCACCTCGACGAGCGCCATCCGGGCGAACGCGGGCACGCTCGCCAACACCTCCAGCAGGGTGCGCAGCGCGGCGCGGGCGGCATCCGGCCAGGCCGGGCCGGCCTCGCGGTAGGCGCCCTCCATCAGCTGTGACACCACGGCGATGCCGTGCCGGTACGCGGCGAGGAAGGCGTCCTCCTTGCCGGTGAAGAGGGCATAGAAGGCCGGCCGGGTCACCCCGGCGGCGTGGCAGATGTCGCTGACCCGGGCGTTGTCGTAGCCCTTCGTCGCCACCTCGTGCACGAGCCCGTCGAAGAGGCGGTCACGCTGGGTCGCGGCCACCACCTCGGCGGAGACGCGGCGCGGGCCGCGCTTGATCGCGCGGTCCGGGTCACGGCCGGGACGTGCGCCCGGCAGGGGCGCCGGCTGCGGGTGGCCCTGCGTGGTCAACTTATCGACCTCCGTTGATGCGTTGACTTTGCGACCCTCCGGGGTTTATAACTTTCTGCACGCTCAGTTGGCACGCAGTCACCGTTGGTGATCTCCCCGGATGGTCACCCTGGCTCGTCGAAGGAGGGCTCGATGGTTGCCATTATCGCCGACCACGAGCGCTCTCCCAAGGTCGGAGAGGCGCAGGTGACGCGGCTCAGCCGCAGTGCGCCACGCCGGCCCGCCCGCTGACGCAGCGGCACCTCCATCACCGCCAGCCGGCCCCGACGGCCGCCCGGCACGCCCTCCACCACCGCCGTCCACTGCGGATGGCCACAATCGCCGCCCGGGTCTCCCCGCCCGGCGGTGACCGCCTGTGCGGTCCGCTCAATCCCGTCCCACCACCGGAAGGAAGAACCATGCCCAGGTACGGAAGAATCGGCGGGGGTCTCGCTGCCCTCGCACTGCTGGCCGGTGTCGTAGCCGCCGCGCCGGCCTCCGCCGACCCGTCGTCCTCGCTCGCCGGGAACGTGCTGACCTACCCCACGCCCGGCGGCACCGCCGTCGCCGTCAACGACGTCATCCAGGCCAGCCTCAAGACCGGCACCAACGCCACCTTCTACAACTCCGCCAGCGGCACCACCGGCCTGAAGTGCGCCGTGTCCAGCTTCAGCGCCAAGGTGCTGACCAACCCGATCGCCCCGGGCACCGCCACCGAGAGCCTCACAGCCCAGACCTTCACCAGCTGCACCACCAACGTGTTCGGCACCACCGGGGTGAGCAGCGTGACCGTCAACAACCTGCCGTACACCACCTCGGTCACCAGCGCCGGCGTGGTCACGATCTCCGGTACGGCGGCGGCGCCCATCCAGAGCACCGTCGTGCTGAACACGCTGCTCGGCCAGATCACCTGCGTCTACCGGACCAGCACCAACAGCCTCACCGGCGCGGCGTCCAACGCCACCAACTCGATCACCTTCACCAACCAGCCGCTGAACAAGTTCTCCGGCCCGTCCCTCTGCTTCGGCACCGCGTACTTCTCCGCGACGTACTCGCCGGTGCGGGACACCACCAAGGGGAACAGCCCCGTCTACGTGAACTGACCACGGCCCACGGGCCGGTGCGCGGCGATCCGCCGTGCGCCGGCCCTCGACGGGCGCCGGTCAGCCGGCGGTCAGCACCGTGTGCAGGGCGCGCATCGACCGGATCGCCGAGCGGATCTCCTGCAGGTAGCGGCCCGGGCTGAGGGTCGGCTCCGGCAGCCGGGCAAGGTCCGCCAGGGTGGGGTCGACCCCGACGGTGTCGATCCCGCAGCGGTACGGCACGGCCAGGGTGCGCAGCGCGTCGCAGTGCTGGAACGGCACGTAGATCGGCGCGGTCACCAGCAGCACCGCGTCGCCGGGGGCCAGCCGGACGTGTCCGGCCCAGAACCGTTGGGTGTCCGCGGTGTGCGCACGCCGACGCTGCGGCTCGCTTGACGGCGCGGCCAGCACCCGCACCGGCGGCAGAGCGGCTGGCAGGTACGTGCGCGACGACCACGAGTGGTGCACGTGGCCCGCGTCGACGCCGTCCTCCTGCGCCGGGGCGGTCACCCCGAACGCCAGCCGGACCGCCGCGTCCAGGGCGTCCACCTCGGTCTCGCAGCCGGGCACGCCCGCCGCGGCCAACGTCCGGTGCTCCAGGTCGGAGAGCGGCCGGAAGCTGCCCAGCACCGCCACCTCGCCGGTCACCCGCAGCCCACGTCGCAGCAGGTGCGCGGCGTACGCGACGCGACGCAGGCAGGCGTGCGCCAGACCGCCCAGCACGACCAGGTGGGCGTACGCCGACCTGACCGGTGCCACGGGCCGGACGAGCCCGAGCGCGGCGGCGGCGGCGCGTACCAGCTCGACGGTGCCGGCGTCGAGGTCCGGCTCCCGGGCGTCGGGCCGCTCCCGGCCGCCCCGAAAGTCCCAGTGCCGGGCGGAGAACTCGTCGAGGAACCCGAGGGTGTCGGCGAGGTCGCCAGCCGGCCAGGTGCCACCGAAGCGGGCGACAAGCCGGCGCAGCGGGTCGGCGCCGATCCACCCGTCGATCCCCGCGATCATCGCCGTGGTCGGTGCGCCCACGGTCCCGGCGGGCAGCGCCACGTCCGGCCCGACGAGTACCGATCCGGAGGTCATCGGCGTAATTCCGATCGGTCCATCCGCCGTCCGTACCGGTGGCGGAGCAGGGATCTCGGGCACCGCCGAATCGTACCGAGCGGTGGTCCCGGCGCGGGCCGGCGTGGCCCGGTCCGGTTGGCGGGGCGGCTTACCCTGGCGGCAGCCAGCGCCCGGGAGGTACGTCGATGGCCGATCTGCTTCGCCGACCCGGCGCTGACCGGGTCGGTCCGGCATGCTGGTGATCCTGCTCGGCGCGACGCCCACCGGGCTGCTGGGCGAACTGCTGCGCGCGATGGTGGTGACCTTCCCCTACTCCGGGGTGCTGGTGGCGATCGAGACTCGCCGCGACCTGGTGGCGTTCACCGGGCACTTCGCCCGCAACAGCCTGGCGCTGGTCGGCTTCCTGACGGCGTACCACCGGTGGCAGGACGATTCGCCGGTCGCCGCGCTGGCGGCCGGCTGGGTGGCCTTCGCGCTGGTGGCCGTGGCGCTGCACGCGGCGGCTCCCGGCGGTGTGGCCCGGCGCCGCTCGGCGCTGCCCACCGCCGGCTGACCACTGCCGTCGCCCGGCTGACGCACTGTCAGGAGCGAACGCGCCCTGCGCTACACAGTGGCAGTTGTCCACACCGGCCGCCGGTGGGAGCGTGCGGTATCCACGAATGCCGCTGAAGGGTTGCCACGATGACCGACGACCTGCTGGCCCGGCACCGGGCCGTGCTCCCGTCCTGGATGCCGTTGTACTACGCCGAGCCGATCGAGCTGGTCGCCGGCTCGGGTCGCCGGGTCACCGACGCCCAGGGCCGCAGCTACCTGGACTTCTTCGGCGGCGTGCTGACCAACATGATCGGCTACGACATTCCGGAGATCCGCGAGGCGGTCGAGCGTCAGCTCGCCACCGGCATCGTGCACAGCTCGACGCTCTACCTGATCCGACAGCAGGTGGAGCTGGCCGAGAAGATCGCGCAGCGCTCCGGCATCCCGGACGCCCGGGTGTTCTTCACCAACTCCGGCACCGAGGCGAACGAGGCGGCGCTGCTGGTCGCCACCAACCACCGCCGCTCGCACCAGATCCTGGCCGTGCGCAACAGCTACCACGGCCGGTCCTACGCGGCGATGGGCGTCACCGGCAACCGCAACTGGTCGGCCAGCGGGCTCAACCCGCTCCAGGTGGCCTGGCTGCACTCCGGCGACCGGGTACGCGGTCTGCTGGCCCGGCTGAGCGCCGAGGAGCAGGTCGACGCGGCGGTGGAGGACCTGCGTGAGGTGCTGGCGACGCAGACCGCCGGTGACGTGGCCGCGCTGATCGCCGAGCCGATCCAGGGGGTCGGTGGTTTCGTGCACCCGCCGGACGGCCTCTTCGCGGGCTGGAAGAAGGTCCTCGACGAGCACGGCATCCTGTTCATCGCCGACGAGGTGCAGACCGGTTGGGGGCGTACCGGGGAGCACTTCTGGGGCTACCAGGCACACGGGGTCACCCCCGACCTGCTCACCTTCGCCAAGGGCATCGGCAACGGGTTCGCGCTGGCCGGGGTGGTCGGCCGGGCCGAGGTGCTGGAGTCGGTGCCGGCGATCAGCTTCTCCACCTTCGGTGGCAACCCGATCTCCACGGCGGCCGGCAACGCCGTGCTCGACTACCTGCTTGAGCACGATCTCCAGGCGAACGCGGCCCGCGTCGGCGCGATCCTCGCCGACGGCCTGCGCGCCGAGGTGGGCAGCCTCGACTGCGTCGCGGAGGTACGCGGCAAGGGGCTGATGCTCGGCGTCGAGTTCGTCCGGCCGGGCTCCAGCGAGCCCGACCCGGCGCTGACCAACCGGGTGTTCGAGGCGTGCCGGGCCGGCGGCCTGCTCACCGGCAAGGGCGGCCTGTACGGCAACGTGCTGCGGATGGGTCCACCGTTGACGCTGACCGAGGAGGAGGCCCGCGAGGGCCTGGCGATCCTCGTCGACGCGATCCGCTCCTCGGCGGGGGTGGCGGCATGAGTATCGGACACTTCATCGACGGTAAGCGGGTCGGCGGCACCTCCGAGCGGCGCGGCGACGTGTTCGACCCGGCGACGGGTCGGCGTACCGCCGAGGTGGAGCTGGCCTCGACCGCGGACGTCGACGTCGCGGTGCAGGCCGCTGCCCGCGCCGCCCGGGCGTGGCGGGACGCGTCGTTGGCGAAGCGGTCGGCGGTGTTGTTCGCCTTCCGGGAGTTGGTGCACGCCCGCCGGGACCGGCTCGCTGAGGTGATCACCGCCGAGCACGGCAAGGTGCTGGCCGACGCCGCCGGCGAGGTGCAGCGCGGCCTGGAGGTGATCGAGTACGCCTGCGGCCTGCCCTCGGCGCTGCGGGGGGCGTTCAGCGAGAACGTCTCCACCGAGGTCGACTCGTACACCATCCGGCAGCCGGTCGGGGTGGTCGCGGTGATCTCCCCGTTCAACTTCCCGGTGATGGTGCCGCTGTGGTTCGTGCCGGTCGCGGTGGCCTGCGGAAACGCGGTGGTGCTCAAGCCGAGCGAGAAGGACCCGAGCGCGGCGCTGCTGTTGGCCGAGTGGTTCGCCGAGGCGGGCCTGCCCGACGGGGTGCTCAACGTCGTCAACGGGGACAAGGAGGCGGTGGACGCGCTGCTGGACCACCCGGAGGTGCGGGGCGTGTCGTTCGTCGGCTCCACCCCGATCGCCCGGTACGTCTACCAGCGCGGCACCGCCGCCGGCAAGCGGGTGCAGGCGCTCGGTGGGGCGAAGAACCACATGGTGGTGCTCCCCGACGCCGACCTGGACCTGGCGGCCGACGCGGCGGTCAACGCCGGGTTCGGTTCGGCGGGGGAGCGGTGCATGGCCATCTCGGTACTGGTGGCGGTGGAGCCGGTCGCGGACGCGCTGGTCGGGCGGATCGCCGCGCGGATGGCCGGTCTGCGCACCGGTGACGGCCGGCGGGGCTGCGACATGGGTCCGTTGGTCACCGCCGCCCACGCGGCGAAGGTACGGTCCTACGTCGACGCCGGGGTGGCCGCCGGAGCGGTGCCGGTGGTCGATGGCCGGGACGTGACGCCGGACGGCGACCCGGATGGCTTCTGGCTGGGCCCGACGCTGTTCGACCGGGTGACCCCGCAGATGTCGATCTACACCGAAGAGATCTTCGGGCCGGTGCTCGGCGTGGTCCGGGTCGGCTCGTACGACGAGGCGGTGGAGCTGGTCAACGCCAGCCCGTACGGCAACGGTACGGCGATCTTCACCAACGACGGCGGTGCGGCCCGGCGCTACCAGCACGAGGTGGAGGTTGGCATGGTCGGGATCAACGTGCCGATCCCGGTGCCGATGGCGTACCACTCGTTCGGCGGCTGGAAGTCCTCGCTCTTTGGGGACCTGCACGCGCACGGCGAGGACGGGGTGCGGTTCTTCACCCGCGGCAAGGTGGTCACCAGCCGGTGGCTGGACCCGCGCCACGGCGGGGTCAACCTCGGGTTCCCCACCCAGACCTGAGCAGCCGCAGCACGCCCGCCCCGGCCAGGTACGCCAGCAGCGCCGGGGCGGGCATGCCGAGCGGCTCCGGGGCGCCTTTCGGGGTCACGCTGTTGATCAGCAGCGCGGCCACCACGGCGGTGTAGCCGGCCACGGTCAGCACCGTGCGGGTCGTGGTGCCCCGGCCGGCCCGGCGCCCGGTGCGGTGCCGACCGCTACGGGCCTCCACCGGCCCGAAGATCGCGACCAGGACCGCCAGGACCGCCGTGAGCAGCAGCAGCCAGGGCACCCGCCACGCCCACCAGGCGGTCGAGCCGACCGCCGGGGTGGGCAGTGTCCCGGTCGCGTCGAGCAGCCCGATCAGCAGGATCGCGGCGGTCAGGTGCCAGAGGAAGACGGTCAGCACCACCAGGTTGACCCCGATCACCAGCTGCCACGGGCGCCGGCGGCGCAGCAGGCGCTCCGCCGGGCCGCGCAGCAGCAGGATCAGGCCGAGCTGGGCGGCGGCGACGGCCAGCAGCGCGAGGCTGGGCGGCCCGGCGTTGTGCAGCCGCTCGCCGGGCACGTTCAGCATGGCCACCGGCCAGGGGCCGGGCACGGTGAGCAGCAGCAGCGCGGCCAGGCCGCTGGCCAGGAACGCCAGGCCGGCCCGGCGGGAGGTGGGCAGCCGACGCCGGCGTACCTGTGGATGCCCGGCAGCCGACGGCCCGGCGGCGTCGGCCACCGCACGTGGCGGGGTGGTTTCACCGACGGCAGCCGAGGCGGCGCGGGTGTCGTGCCAGGCGAAGCCGAGCTGGTGTACGGCCAGCCAGCCGAACAGGTAGCTGCCGTAGCTCAGCTCCACCGGCCCGGTCAGCCGTCCCAGGTCGCCGAGACCGACCAGGGCGACCAGCAGCAGCGGGACGGCGAGACCGAAGCGGCGGTGCAGCGCGTACATCGGTGGGGTGAGCGCGACCACCGCCAGGTAGGCGACCAGGAACCAGAGCGGGATGGTGGCGAACCAGACCACCTCGCGGATCTGGGTCGGGTCGGTGCCGAGTAGCCGGGCCAGCGCAGCCGCGACGGTGAGCACCAGCACCAGCACGCTGGTGGGGCGGACCAGTCGGGCGCTGCGGTCGAGCAGCCAGCCGGCGGCGTCGCCGCCCCGGGCGCGCAGCCGGGTCAGCGAGGCCGCGTTGGCGTAGCCGCCGACCAGGAAGAAGACCGGCATCACCTGGGCTATCCAGGTCAGCGGGTACGCCCACCGCAGGTCGCCGAGCGCGGAGTGCCCGGTGGGCAGGCCGGCGTCGTCCCGCTCGATCACCGTGACGCCCCAGTGTCCGACAACGACCATGGTGATGGCGAGCGCGCGAAGCAGATCGATGTACCGCTCCCGGTCGGCCGGGGTGCGCTCGGCGAGCTGGCGCAGGCGGCCCATCGCCTCAGGCTATGCGCCCCGGCACCGGCCGGTGGTGTAACGGTTCGCTGTCAGGACTTGAAGTCGGGCCCCGGCTGTCGTAGAAATTCTTCAGTAACATCGTGTGAACTGAAGAGAATCAACGTGCCTCGCGAGACGGACGCCTTCCCCCACTCACCCGGCGACCGCCCGACCCGACCCGAGGAGAACCCATGAACAGGCGTGACATCCTGCAGCGCAGCGCCGCTGCCGGCCTGCTGGCCACCCCCGCCGCCGCCCTGCTGACCGGCTGCGCCAGCGGCGGCGGTGACAAGGACGACAACGCTGCCTACAAGGGCACCAAGAGCGAGCAGAACCCGCTCGGCGTCAAGGAGGACGCACCGCTCGAGGTGGTGATTTTCGGCGGTGGTTTCGGCGAGGAGTACGCCAAGGCCCACGAGGCCATGTACACCGAGAAGTACCCGAAGGCGAAGGTCAAGCACTCCGCCACCCAGGAGATCAGCAAGACCCTCCAGCCGCGCTTCGTCGACGGCACCCCGCCGGACGTGGTCAACAACTCCGGCGCCGGTCAGATCGACTTCAACGGCCTGGTCAGCCAGAACGCCATCGCCGACCTCGGCGAGTTGCTCGCCGCCCCGAGCCTCGACGTCCCCGGCAAGACGGTCAAGGACACCCTCCTGCCCGGCGCGGTCGAGGTCGGCTCGTACGACGGCAAGTTCCTGGTGTTGAACTACACCTACACCGCCTACGGCATCTGGTACTCCAACAAGCTGCTCACCGAGCGTAAGTGGGAGTACGCCAAGACCTGGGACGAGCACATCGCGCTCTGCAAGCAGATCAAGGCCGCCGGCATCGCCCCCTGGACGTACGCCGGCCTGCACCCCCGTTACATGAGCTGGCCGGTGATCGCCACCGCGATCAAGCTCGGCGGCCCCTCGGTGGCCACGGCGATCGACAACCTGGAGCCGAACGCCTGGAAGTCCGACTCGATGAAGACCGCCGCCGACGCGTGGCACCAGATCGTCAAGGACAAGTTCATCCTGGAGGGCTCGCCCGGCCTGGACCACAAGCAGTCGCAGACCGCCTGGTGCCAGGGCAAGGCCGCCTTCATCTCCTGTGGCTCCTGGCTGGAGAGCGAGCAGAAGGACGTCACCCCGGCCGGGTTCAACATGACCATCGCGCCGACGCCGAGCCTGGGCAGCGGCGACAAGCTGCCGTTCGAGGCGATCCGGGGCACCGCCGGTGAGCCGTTCATGGTGCCGGCCAAGGCCCGCAACGTGGCCGGTGGCCTGGAGTACTTCCGGACCATGCTCTCCAAGAAGGGCGCCCAGGACTTCACCCGGAAGGTCGCCAGCCTCACCGTGGTCGCCGGCGCCACCGAGGGCGTCGAGCTGCCGTACGGGCTGACCAGCGTGGTCAAGGCGCTCGACGCGTCCGGCGCCAACGGCTTCAACTGGGTCTACAACAACTACTACCGCAAGCTGGAGCGCAACCTCGTCGACGCCGCGTGCGGCGAGTTCTTCAGCGGCCGGATCGGCCCGGCGGAGTTCCTCGAGCAGTGCCAGAAGGGCGCCGACTCGATCGCCCAGGACAGCTCGATCAAGAAGTACAAGCGAGCGGCCTGACAGCCCGGCCGGCGGGGGTGGACCCACCCCCGCCGGCCGTATTCCGGGGAAAGGTCCTCACTGTGAGACATGGCAAGTGGCCGCTGATCGTCACCTTCCTGGTGCCGCCGGTCCTGCTCTACGTCGTCTTCGTGGTCTCGCCGTACCTGCAGGCGTTCCAGATCTCGACCACCGACTGGCTCGGCTACTCGCCCGACGCCAACTCCGTCGGCCTGGCGAACTTCAAGACCCTGTGGCACGACGACTACGTCTGGAACGCGTTGAAGAACAACGCGATCCTGCTGGCCCTGGTGCCGGTGCTGACCATCGTGCTCGGGCTCTTCTTCGCCACCATGCTCGCCATGGGCGGACGCAAGGGCCGCGCCGGTGTGACCGGGGTACGCGGCGGCGCGCTCTACCGCACGGTCTACTTCTTCCCGCAGGTGCTCTCCGTGGTGATCATCGCGCTGCTCTGGAAGGAGGTCTACCACCCCAACAAGGGGCTGCTCACCGCCACTCTGCACGGGATCGGCCTGTCCGCGCCGACCTGGCTCGGCGATCCGGCGACCGCCTTCTGGTGCGTGCTCGCGGTGATGGTGTGGAGCAACGTCGGCTTCTACGTGGTGCTGTTCGGCGCCGCGATGTCGGCCGTGCCGAAGGAGATCTACGAGGCGGTGCTGCTCGACGGTGCGTCCCGCTTCACCACGCTGCGCCGGGTCACCCTGCCGCTGCTCTGGGACACCGTCCAGGTCGCCTGGGTCTACCTGGCCATCTTCGCCCTGGACGGGTTCATCCTCGTGCAGTTGATGACCAACGGTGGGCCGAACTTCTCCACCGACGTGATCGGCGTCCGGATGTACGACACCGCCTTCGGCAGCGAGACCAAGTTCGGCTACGCCTCGGCGATCGGCGTGGTGATGTTCTTCCTGACCCTCTCGGTGGCGGCGCTGTCGCTGCGGGCCGGCCGGCGCGATCGGATCGAGTACTCGTGACCACACTGGACAAGCCCGCCCCCGCCGCCACCGCACCGACACCAGGCGCTGGCCGGGACCGCCCGGTCCGCCGGGAGTTCGGCGTGGCCAACGCCTTCTCGCACGGCTTCCTGCTGCTCTGGGGCCTGCTCACCGTGCTGCCGCTGCTGTGGATGTTCATCAGCTCGTTCAAGACCAACGGGGAGATCCTGGCCGACCCGTGGGGGCTGCCCGAGACGCTGCACTGGGACAACTGGGTGCGGGCCTGGACCGGCGCGCACATCGGCCGGTACTTCCTCAACAGCCTGGTGGTGGTGGCCGGCTCGGTCAGCCTCACCATGCTGATGGGTGCCACCGCCGCGTACGTCTTCGCCCGGTACGAGTTCCGCGGCCGGCAGTTCGTCTACTACCTGTTCGTCGGCGGCCTGATGTTTCCGGTGTTCCTCGCCCTGGTGCCGCTCTTCTTCGTGGTCCGCAACGCCGGTCTCTTCGGCACCTGGACCGGGCTGATCCTGGTGTACGCGGCCTACTCGCTGCCGTTCACGGTCTTCTTCCTGACCGCGTTCTTCCGGACCCTGCCGACCTCGGTGGCGGAGGCCGCGATGGTCGACGGGTGCGGTCACTTCCGGCTCTTCTTCCGGGTGATGCTGCCGATGGCGCGTCCGGGACTGATCAGCGTGGCGATCTTCAACTTCCTCAGCCACTGGAACCAGTTCCTGTTGCCGCAGGTGTTGATGCAGGGCGACGAGTCCAAGTGGGTGCTCGCCCAGGGGCTGTTCGCCCTGTCGGTGAGCCAGGGCTATGCCGGCGACTACGCCCGGCTCTTCGCCGGGTTGAGCATCGCGGTGCTGCCGGTGCTCGCCGTGTACGTGGGCTTCCAGCGGCAGGTGCAGGCCGGGCTGACCGCAGGCCAGCTCAAGTAATACGGCCGGTGCCGACCCCGGAGTCTCATCCTCCGGCCCCGGCGGGCGCTTGACCGATCCTGATCTCATCGCGCCTCGCGCCCTTGATCGCGCTCGATCCTGGAAAGAGTCCCCACCTCGTGGCGGGAGGGGACTACATCCTGGATCGAGCGCGCTCATCGCGTGGTGGCCGCGCGCCGTGCGGCGGCGGGCCGCCCGTGGATGGTCAGGGGGTGGCGGGGAAGAGTCGGGCGTGCAGGGTGGCCGGGTCGGTGAGCTCGGGTAGCTCGCGGGCGGCGAGCCAGGCCGCGGCGGCGGCCCCGTCGCCGGCGGTGCGCAGCGGGGCCTGCGGCCAGCGCCGGCCGACCTCGGCTCGGACGGCGGCCGCCAGCGGGGTGTCCCCGGTGAGCAGCCCGCCGCCGAGCACGACCGGCGTCACCGCACCGGCTGGGCGGATCCGGTCCACGCTCTCGGCGAGGTGCGCGGCGGCCTCGGTGACCAGCGCGGTGGCGACGGGTTCGCCGTCGGCGGCGGCGGTGACGACCAGCGGCGCCAGGCGGGCCAGCTCGACCGGTGGCCGGCGGGTCACCGTCTGGATCGTGGCGTCCACGGTGTCCCGGGAGCGGGGGGCGATCTCGGCGCTGCCCATCAGTTCGGTGAGGACCGCCGTGGTCAGTGCGCCGGGGGTGCGGCCGGCGTCCAGGTCGGCGAGCAGCCGGCGGACCGACTCACGGCCGAGCCAGAAGCCGGACCCGGCATCGCCGAGCAGCCAGCCGTGGCCGTCGGCGACCCGGTCCAGTCGCAGGTCGCGGACCTGGGCGGTGATCGCCCCGGTGCCGGCGATGAGCATCGTGCCGTCGGGGGCGGCGGTGCCGGAGGCGTAGGCGACCAGGGCGTCGCCGTACACGGCGTACGGGCAGCGCAGGCCGGCGTCGTGCCAGGCCCGGTCGAAGGCGGCTCGTCCGGCCGGATCGGCGAGCAGCCGGGCTGCCCCGGCCAGCCCGATCGTGCCGGCCGCCACCCGGGTCGGGTCGACGTCGGCGAGCGCGCCGCGGAGCGCGGTCAACAACTCGGCGGCGGCCTGGTCGGCGCCGTGACTGGTGGGGTTGCCGCCGCCGGCGCGACCGGTGCCGAGGCGTTCGCCGGTCAGGGTCAGGGCGGTCGCCCGGGTGGACGTACCGCCGACGTCCAGGCCGACCACGACGGTGTCGGACATCGGCACGGCCTCCTTGCGCTGGGCGGCGATCGGCCTGTTCATGCTGGTCGGCGTCGTCCCAGAGGGCAAGATCCGGCGGGCCCGGCAGGGTGTGCGCCAGGTAACAGTTTGAAAACTTCGCCCACGGTCTTGACATAGACGGTCGTTCAGTAAGAAATTTTACCACTAACAGTTAACAGTCTTTTCGGAAAGGTGAGGCGTCCCATGGTTGATCACGAGGTGGACACCGCCGCGGGGACCGCGGTGGTCGACGCCGACGCGTTCGACCGGCGGGGCGCGCTCGGGTCGGCCTCCGACGGGGTGCTGGCCCGGGTCCGCAACGGTCTCGGTGAGCTGACCGGCGCGCTGCGTCGGGTCGCCGAGCACGTGCTGAGCGATCCGGAGGCCGCCGCCCGATCCACGATCGTGGAGCTGGCCGAGCGCAGCGGCACCTCCCCGGCGACCATCACCCGCTTCTGCCGGGCGATGGGCTTCGAGGGCTATGCCGACCTGCGGCTGGGCATCGCCTCCGAGACCGGGCGGGCGCGCTCGGCCGGGTGGACCATCGACATCGGACGCGAGATCCAACCGAGCGACCCGCTGGCCCGGGTGCTCGACCAGATCATGGCCGCCGACACCCGGGCCATGCACGACACCGCCACGCTGCTCGACCTCGCCGAGGTGGAGCGGGCCGCGGTGGCGATCGCCGGCGCCAGCCGGGTGAACATCTTCGGTGCCAGCGGCAGCGCGCTGGTCGGCGAGGAGATGCAGTTCAGCCTGCACCGCATCGGTGTGGCCGCGTGGGCCTGGAACGACGTGCACGAGGGGCTTGCCAGCGCCGCGCTGCTGCGCGCCGCTGACGTGGCGCTGGGCATCTCGCACACCGGGCAGACCCGGGAAACCATCGAGATGCTCGCCGAGGCGGGCAGCCGGGGTGCCACGACCATCGCGCTGACCGGCTTCCCCCGTTCGCCGTTGGCCGAGCTGGCCGACATCGTGCTGCTCACCGCCAGCCAGGCGACCACCTTCCGGCCGGACGCGCTCTCCGCCCGCCACCCCCAGCTGGTCGTGCTCGACCTGCTCTACATCGCCGTCGCCCAGCGCACCCACGACCGCGCGCACGCGGCCTTCCGGCGCACCGCGCAGGCCGTCGACGGGCACAAGGCCGCGAAGGGAGCCGTTTCATGATCAGCGCCCAGGGGTACGCCGACGCGGTCCGCCCGGTGCTCGACCGGCTGCTCGACTCCGAGGCCGACGGCATCACCCGGGCCGCCGACCTGATCGCCGAGAGCCTGCGCGCCGGCGGGGTGCTCCAGGCGTTCGGCGCCGGGCACTCTGAGGCGTTCGCCGCCGAACTGGTCGCCCGGGCCGGCGGGCTGGTCCCCACCAACCGGCTCTCGGTACGTGACCTGGTGGTGCACGGAGACGCCCCGCGGGACGTCCTCGCCGACCCCAAGCTGGAACGCGACCCCTCCATCGCCCACCAGATCTACGCGCTCGCGGCGCCGCAGCCGCACGACGTGTTCGTGGTGGCGTCCCAATCCGGCATCAACGGCTCGGTGGTCGAGCTGGCGGCGCTGGTCACCGAGCGCGGTCACCCGTTGATCGCGGTCACCTCCGTCGAGCACACCGCACGGGTCGCCCCGCGGCACCCGTCCGGTCAACGGCTCGCCGACCTCGCCGACGTCGTGCTGGACAACGGCGCGCCGTACGGCGATGCACTGCTGCCGCTCGAGGGCGGCGGCGCGGTCTGTGCGGTCTCCTCGGTCACCACGGCGCTGCTGGCGCAGTTGCTGACCGCGGAGGTCGTACGACGGTTCCACCAGGCCGGAGAGGTGCCCCCTATCTACCTCTCCGCCAACGTCCCCGGCGGG
Source organism: Micromonospora sp. NBC_00858 (assembly GCF_045207365.1). Classification (NCBI taxonomy): domain Bacteria; kingdom Bacillati; phylum Actinomycetota; class Actinomycetes; order Micromonosporales; family Micromonosporaceae; genus Micromonospora; species Micromonospora sp. NBC_00858. The sequence goes on from NZ_CP108828.1 coordinate 803,470, forward strand.
GACGAGCACAACATCGCCCTCGAGTCGCGGTACGCCGGACGTCTCCGGCGTACCGCCTGACCCGAATTCCACAAGGAGAGACGACGATGTCGATTACCCCCGAGCACCCGGCCGCACTCGACCGTCGCACGGTGCTGCGTCGCGCCGCCGCCGTGGGCATGCTCGCCACTCCGGCCATCGGCCTGCTCAGCGCCTGCGCCACCAGCGGCGGCGACGAGGAGAACGAGCAGGTCGCCGGCGGCACCAAGAGCGCCACCAACCCGCTCGGCGTCAAGGACGACGCACCGATCGAGGTGGTCATCTTCAACGGCGGCTACGGCGAGAAGTACGCCACCGACGTGCACGAGCCGCTGTACAAGAAGGCGTTCCCCAAGGCGGAGATCAAGCACCAGTCCACCCAGGCGATCTCCACCATCCTCCAGCCGCGCTTCGCCTCCGGCAAGCCGCCGGAGTTCGTGAACAACTCGGGCGAGAAGCTGATGGACTTCGGCGCGCTGGTCGCCGACGGTCAGCTGCAGGACCTCACCGAGCTGTGGGACGCCCCGTCGGTCGACGACCCGGCCAAGAAGGTCCGCGACACCGTGGTGCCCGGCACCATCGAGGCGGGCTCGTTCAACGGCAAGCCGTACGTGCTGTACTACGTCTCCACCGTCTTCGGTATCTGGTACTCCGGCAAGCTGTTCAAGGACAACGGCTGGGCGCCGGCGAAGACCTGGGACGAGTTCATCACCCTGCTCACCGCCATCAAGGCCAAGGGCATCACCCCGTACGGCTACGCCGGGGCGAACGCGGCCTACTACCAGTGGAACGTGATCCTCACCCAGGCCGCGAAGATCGGCGGCGTCGAGGTGCTGAAGAACATCGACAACCTGGAGGACGGCGCCTGGAAGCAGGACGCGGTCAAGCAGGCGGCCACGGCGTGGGCCGAGGTCGGCTCGAAGTTCATCGACAAGAGCTTCGAGGGGCTCAAGCACACCGACGTGCAGCTGCGGCAGAACCAGAACAAGGTGGCCCTGTACCCCAGCGGTGACTGGCTGGAGGGCGAGCAGAAGAAGGACACGCCGTCCGGCTTCGAGTACCAGCTCATGCCGGTGCCGAGCCTGACCGCTTCGGACAAGCTGCCGGCCACCGCGCTGCGGGCCACCGCGGGCGAGGGCTACTTCGTCTCGGCGAAGAGCGCGAACCCCAAGGGCGGCCTGGAGTACATGCGCCAGATGCTCTCCAAGGCGGGCGCGAAGGGCTTCACCGAGGTGGTCAAGGCCCCGACCGTGGTCACCGCCGGCTCGGAGGGCTTCGCCTTCCCGCCCGGTGTGGCCAGCTCGCAGGCCGCGCTCAAGGCGGCCGGCCAGGACGTGTTCAACCTGTACTTCGACGGCTGGTACAAGGAGCTCGACACGGAGGCGCGCACCGCCACCAACGAGCTGATGTTCGGCCGGATCAACGCGGACGCGTACCTGGAGCGGATCCAGAAGCGCGCCGACGCGATCAAGAAGGACAGCTCGGTCGCCAAGTTCAAGCGCTGATCGATCGGAGCGTAGGGGTCATGCGGCACGGCAAGTATCCATTCGTGATCGGGTTCCTGTTTGCCCCGGTCACGCTGTACGTGGTCTTCGTCATCGCGCCGTACGCGCAGGCGTTCCAGATCTCGATGACCAACTGGCGGGGGCTGTCGGCCCCGCAGTGGGTGGGCTTCGACAACTACCGGAGGCTTCTCGACGACGGCGCCTTCTGGAAGGCGGTCCAGCACCACGGCGTACTGCTGCTTGCCCTGCCGCTGATCACCATCGCCATCGCGTTGTTCTTCGCCTTCCTGCTCAACGTGGGTGGCAAGAGCAGCGGGGGGCAACGCCAGGGGGTCTGGGGGGCGAAGTTCTACCGGGTGGTGTTCTTCTTCCCCCAGGTCCTGGCGGTGGCCATCATCGCGGTGCTGTTCCAGATGGTGTACCGGCCGAACGAGTCCGGCCTGATCAACGGCGTGTTGATGAAGCTCGGCTTCGACCCGGTGCTCTTCCTGGTCCGGCCGAACCTGGCCCTCTGGTCGATCATCGCGGTGCTGGTCTGGCAGGCCGTCGGCTTCTACGTGGTGCTCTTCTCGGCCGGGATGGCCTCCATCCCGGGTGAGATCTACGAGGCCGCCGAGATGGACGGGGCGACCAAGGTGACCCTGTTCTTCCGGGTCACGCTGCCGCTGCTCTGGGACACCCTCCAGGTGGCCTGGGTCTACCTGGGCATCGCGGCGTTCGACGCGTTCGCCATCGTCGCGGTGCTCTCGGTGGACGGCGGCGGCCCCGACGGCGCCACCACGGTGCTGGCCATGGAGATCTACCGCAACGCGTTCGTCTACTCGAAATACGGCTACGCCTCGGCCATGGGCGTGGCCCTGTTCTTCCTGACCCTCACGTTCGCGGCGCTGACGCTGCGGCTCAGCAAGCGGGAAAGCGTGGAGTACTGATGAACCCGCAGTCGACGCTGCCGCCGACGCCGGCGGCGAAACCGCCGAAGACCGGCGACCCGGGTGCCTCCGGTAGGCGAGGGCGGAAGGGCCCCCGCTCGGAGGTACGGCTCTTCGCTGGCCTGGGGCACATCGCGCTCGCCGTGTGGGCGGTGATCGTGATCGTGCCGATCCTCTGGACCTTCCTCGCCGCGTTCAAGAACACCAGCGAGATCTTCAGCAGCCCGTGGACGCTCCCGGCCGAGTTGCGGTGGGAGAACTTCGGCCGGGCCTGGACCAAGGCGAACGTCGGTCGGTACTTCCTCAACAGCGTCATCGTGGTCACGTGCAGCACCTTCGGCACGATGCTGCTCGGCTCGATGGCGGCGTACGTGCTGGCCCGGTACAAGTTCTGGGGCAACCGGGCGATCTACTACCTCTTCGTCTCGGGGTTGGCCTTCCCGGTCTTCCTGGCCCTGGTGCCGCTCTTCTTCGTGGTGAAGAACCTGGGCCTGCTGGACACCCACACCGGGGTGGTGCTGGTCTACATCGCGTACTCGCTGCCGTTCACGATCTTCTTCCTGGCCGCGTTCTTCAAGACGCTGCCGTCCTCGGTGGCCGAGGCGGGGTTGATCGACGGCTGCGGGCACACCCGGCTGTTCTTCCAGGTCATGATGCCGATGGCGAAGCCGGGCCTGATCAGCGTGGCGATCTTCAACATCATCGGTCAGTGGGCGCAGTACCAACTTCCGCTGGTGCTGCTCTCCAATTCGAAGGACAAGTGGGTGCTCACCCAGGGCATCGCGGACATCTCGGTCAACGCCGGTTACGAGGCGGACTGGTCCGGGTTGTTCGCCGCGCTGACCATCGCCATCCTGCCGATGATCATCGTGTACGCGGTCTTCCAGCGTCAGATCCAGGCCGGCCTCACCTCCGGCGCGGTGAAGTAGCCGCCGCTCAGTAGGCGCGGGTTCCGGCAGGAGTGGTCAGGATGATGGCCACTCCTTCCGGGACTGCGGACGCTCGTCGGCATGCCACGAGTGCCAGAGGGCGGCGTACGCCCCGCCGGCCGCGACGAGATCGTCGTGGCTGCCGATCTCGGTGATCCGGCCGTCCGCCAGGACGGCGACCCGATCGGCGTCGTGCGCGGTGTTGAGCCGGTGCGCGATCGCGATGACGGTCCGCCCGACGAGCACGGCGGCCAACGCCCGCTCGGTGCGCCGGGCGGTGGTCGGATCGAGCGCGGCGGTCGCCTCGTCAAGGATCAGCGTGTGCGGGTCGGCGAGCACCAGCCGGGCCAGTGCCAGTTGCTGGGCCTCGGCCGCGCCGAGTGGCCGGGCACCGTCGCCGAGCGGGGTGTCCAGGCCGTCGGGCAGCTCGGTGTACCAGTCGGCGCCCACGGTGGCCAGCGCGGCGCGCATCTGCTCGTCGGAGGCGTCCGGCGCGGCGAAGGCGAGGTTGTCGCGTACCGAGCCGATGAAGACGTGGTGCTCCTGGGTGACCAGGGCGATCCGGCGACGACGCTCGGCGGGGTCGAGGTCGGTCACCGGGCACCCACCGATGCTGACGACGCCGCGGCGCGGCGCGTCGATCCCCGCCAGCAGCCGGGCCAGGGTGGACTTGCCCGCCCCGGACGGGCCGACGACGGCCAGCCGCTCGCCGGGCCGTACCTCCAGATCGATGCCGTGCAGCACGTCGTGCCCGCCGGCGTAGGCGAACCGCGCCTGGCGCACGACGAGCCGTTCACCCCGCGACGTGGCCGTCGTGCCGGGCGGCTCCGGCGGGACCAGGCCCACGCCGAGCACCCGGGCGAACGACGCGAAGCCGCGCTGCGCCTGCTCCGTCCACTGCAGCAGCCGGTCCAGCGGATCGATCGCCTGCTGCAGGTAGAGCGCGGCGGCGATCACCGCGCCGAGCGAGACCATCTCCCGGGAGAGCAGGTACCCGCCGACGAGCAGGACCATGGCGATCGGCAGCGGATAGCTGGCCTCCACCACCGAGAAGAACACGGTGCGCAGCGCGAGAGTCGCCCGCCGGGCCCACCACACCCGCGTGATGCGAGTGGTGCCGTGCCCGATCCGGTCGTCGGCCAGCCGCAGCGCCTCCACGGTCCGGGCACCCTCGGCGGTGGTGGTCAGCGTCTCGGTCAGTTCGGCGGCCGCCGCCCCCTCGGCGAGGTACGCGGAGGTGGCCCGCCGCAGGTACCAGCGGGTCACCGCCCAGATCGACGGCAGCCCGGCCAGCGCCGCCAGCCCGAGCAGCGGGTGGAGCAGGAAGACCGCCCCGAACAGCAACGACAGCTGCACCGACGCGATGACCATGGTGGGCACCACGTCCCGGACGGTGGTGCCGACCGTCGACACGTCGACCGAACTGCGGGTGGCCAGGTCCCCGGAGCCGGCCCGCTCGACGACCGAGACGGGCAGCCCGAGTGTCCGGTCGACGAACTCCTCGCGCAGTTCGGCGACGGCCCGCTCCCCGAATCGGTGGCCGGCGTACTGGGCGTACCGGGAGAGCAACGCGCTCACCAGGACACAACCACCGATCGCCAGCGCCAGTCGGTCCACCGTGGCCACACCCGCGCCCGCGGTGACCCGATCGACGATGGTGCCCAGCAGCCAGGGCGGGGCGAGCCCGGCTACCGCTGCGGCGCTGTGCAGCGCCAGCACGACGCCGACCGCGCGCCGGTGCCGGCCGATCAGGTCACGCAGCGCCCGGCGGACGGTGCCGCGCTCGGCCACCGGCAGCCGGCTCACGGGTGGACCCCCGCAGCGTCGGCGGACCGGTCGATGTCGGGATCGGCACTGCCCCGGGCCACCAGGTACCGGTACCCGGGGTCCTGGTCGAGCAGGTCGGTGTGGGTGCCGGTGGCGACGATCCGGCCCGCCCGCAGGTGGGCGACCAGGTCGGCCCGGCTCAGCAGCAGCGGCGACGTGGCGAGCACGATGGTGGTCCGCCCGGCCCGCGCGGTACGCAGCCGGTCGGCGATCCGCGCCTCGGTGTGCGCGTCCACCGCCGATGTCGGGTCGACGAGGATCAGCACCTCCGGCTCGGCCAGCAGCGCCCGGGCCAGGCGTACCCGTTGGCGTTGACCGCCGGAGAGGGTGCGGGCTCGGGCGTCGATCACCGTGTCCAGGCCGGCCGGCAGGGCATCGACGACGTCCTCGGCCGACGCGGCCCGCAGAGCCGCGCGGATCCGGTCGTCGTCGGCCTCCGGCCGGGCGTCGTGGTCGGCTCCCGACCGGGCATCGTGGTCGGCTCCCGACCGGGCATCGTCGTGGTGGCCGTCCGGCGGGGACAGCAGGATGTCGCGCAGCGTTCCGGCGAAGAGGTACGAGTCGTGGTCGGCGACCAGGATCCGGGCCCGGACCTCGTCCAGGGCGATCCCGGTCAGCGGCACGCCGCCCCAGGTGGACTCGCTGGCCACGTACCGGCCGAGTCGATCGGCCAGTGCCAGCGCCGCCGCCGGATCGTCGGCGGCCACGCCGGTCAGCCGGCCGGTACGGACGGTCAGCCCGGTCATCGGGTCGTGCAGGTCGGCGGGGCGGTCGGGCGCGGCCCTGACATCCGGCCTTCGTGGGTCGGGCACGGTGCCCCGGCCCCGCCGACCCGGGCCGCCGACGTCGTCCGGGGTGAGCTTGAGCAGGGCCACGATCCGCCGGGCGGCGACCCGGCCGCGAATCAGCTGGTGGCTGCCCTCCAGCAGGAACCAGACCGGCACGATCAGGGTCGCCACGTAACCGTAGACGGCGACCAACTCGCCGACCGTGACGTCACCGGTCACCGCCATCCGCGCCGTGAGCCACACCACCGCCGCCAGAAACAGCCCGGGGATGGCCACCGTCGCCGCGTCGATCCAGCTGTTGACCGCGCCGACGCGGTAACCCTCGGCGAGCAGGTCCCGGGATCTGGCCGCGTACCGGCGGGCGAAGAGGTCCCGGCCGCCCACCCCGGCGAGCACTCGCAGCCCGGCCACGATGTCGCCGGATCGGGCGGTGAGCGCTCCCTGTTGCGTCCGGTAGACCGATTCCGCCCGTTCGAGGCGGCGTAGCAGCGGCCCGACGACCAGCGCGACCGCCGGCACTCCCAGCAGCACGCAGAGCGCGAGGACCGGGGAGATCGACCAGAGCAGCACGGCGATGACCGCGTACGCGACGACCGCGCCGACCCCCGGCCCGGTCAGCGTCAGCACCTGCGCCGACCAGTCGATGTCGGAGCCGCCGATGGTGGCCACCTCGCCTGCGGCGGCCCGGCGCGGCAGTACCGCGCCGATGCGGGACACCTGGCGCAGCACGACGGCCGCCGAGCGGGCCTTGGCGTCCTCCCGGATGAAGGTCATCGTGCGGTGTCGCATGATGCCCAGGTACGACAACCCGACGCCCGCCACGACGATGGCCGCGACCCAGAGTGCCAGGGCACGGCTGTCGTGTGCGCGCAGCCCGTCGTCGACGGCGCGGGCGATCAGGTAGGGCCGGAGGGACAAGCCGACCATCCAGGCCGTTCCGAGCAGGCTGCCGCGCAGCACCCGCCAGGGCTGGCGGCGGACCAGCCACCAGAGATAGCGCATTGGCCCCCCGGTGTCCGGAATGCCAGGGTCGGAATGCGGGATCTGCGGGGGCACCCGGCCACGCTACCGAGCCTTCCCACGATCCACTGTCCGGTTTTCGCGCGCCCGACCGCGCGCGCCGGCCCGGTTTCGATGGATGGGCTCGGCCGATGTCACAGGGGCGAGGCAGAATCGCATCCGTGCTGGTGGCGGTGGTGTCCGACGAGCGGGGCGGGGGAGAGCTGCGTCCGCTGGATGCCGCCGGCCGGCCGTCCGGCCCGACCGAGATCGTCACCGACCTGACCGCCGCGGTGGCCAGGTGGGAGGCCGCCGGGCATCCGCGCTGGGTGTGGCCGACCGCCGGTGCGGTCTACCCGGCGCTGCTGCGGGCCGGGGTGCGCGTCGAGCGCTGCCACGATGTGGAGCTGACCGAGGCGCTGCTGCTCGGCCACGCCGGCCGCTGGGGCGAGCCACGATCGTTCGCCGCGGCCTGGGCCCGGCTCAGCGGCGCGCCGGTGCCGCCCGATCCGCCGCCGCGTCCGGCCGCTCCGCCCGGGCACGGTCAGGGCGCGCTCTTCGACGCGCTGCCCGGCCCGGCCGGCCCGGGCATCGACGCCCTGATTCAGGTGTACGCCGACCAGCTCGCCCGGATCGCCGACACCGAGCACCCGGGCCGGTTCCGGTTGCTGGTGGCTGCCGAGTCGGCCGGCGCGCTCATCGCGGTGGAGATGGGCGTCGCGGGGCTGCCCTGGCGGGCCGAGGTGCACGACGCCATCCTCGGTGAGCTGCTGGGTGAGCCGTCTCCGGTCGGCGGCCCGCCGCGCCGGCTGGCCGAGCTGGCCGCCCGGATCGCCGACGCGTTCGGCGTCCGTCGGCTGCACGCCGACTCCCCGGCGGAGCTGCTGAAGGCGTTCGCCCGGGTCGGGGTGGAGCTGCCCAACACGCGGGCCTGGGTGCTGCGTGGGGTGGACCATCCGGCGGTGCCGCTGGTTCTGGAGTACAAGGAGCTCTACCGGATCTGGACGGCGCACGGCTGGTCGTGGCGCGAGCAGTGGGTCCGTGACGGGCGGTTCCAGTCGGAGTACGTCCCGGGCGGGGTGGTCTCCGGCCGCTGGGCCACCCGGGGCGGTGGCGCTTTGCAGATCCCCAAGGTGATCCGCCGCGCGGTGGTGGCCGACCCGGGCTGGCGGCTGGTGGTCGCCGACGCCGGTCAGTTGGAGCCCCGGGTGCTGGCCGCGGTCTCGGGCGACGCCAGGCTGGCGGCGGCGGGCGGGGCCGGCGACCTGTACGCCGCACTGGCCCGGGACGCCTTCGCCGGTGACCGGGCCAAGGCCAAGGTGGCCCTGCTCGGGGCGATGTACGGGCAGACCGGCGGGGCCGCGGTGCCCGCGCTGGCGGTGTTGAAGCGCAGCTACCCGACGGCGTTCGGTTACGTCGAGGCGGCGGCGCGCACCGGTGAGGCGGGCGGGTTGGTGCGCTCCTGGCTGGGGCGCACCTGCCCGCCCGGCTCGGCGGGGTTCGGCGACCCCGATGACGTGCCGACCGACCCGGATGGCGCAGCCGACCGGCAGAGTCCTCGGGCTCGCGCCGCGCGGTCGCGGGGGCGTTTCACCCGTAACTTCGTCATCCAGGCCACGGCTGCGGAGTGGGCCTCCACGCTGCTGGCGACGCTGCGCACCGAGCTGGCCGGCACCGACGCCGAGCTGGTCTTCTTTCAGCACGATGAGGTGATCGTGCACTGTCCGGCGGCGCAGGCCGAGGCGGTGGCGGCGGCGGTGGGCCGTAGCGGCGAGCGGGCCGCGGGGCTCCTGTTCGGCGACACCCCGGTGCGGTTTCCGCTGGATCTGTCCATCGTCGACTGCTACGCCGACGCGGCATAGCGCACAATTTTCCTATTTGCCCCGCTACCCGGGGCTGGCCGCACTCGTTGCATCCGGTGTCCGTAGGACGGGATGGACCGGGTACCGCCGTGCCCGGTCCGTTCCACGGTGGAGGGGGCGCAGCTGAACCGGATCGCAGGAATGATCATCGCCGCGGGCGGGGGGCGCCGCATCGGTGGCCCCGAGGCGCTGCTGCACCAGGGGGAGAAACCCCTGGTCAACCAGATGATCGACACGATGACCGAGGCGGGCTGCGAGCAGATCGTGGTCGTGCTGGGTGCCGCCGCCGAACAGGTCCGGGAGACCGCCGACCTGGGCAAGGCAACGGTAGTGATCAACAAAGCGTGGGGCACCGGGGTCGGCTCGTCGATCCGGGCCGGCCTGGCCGCCATGGATGACGAGGGGATCGAGGCGGTGGTGGTGGTCCCGGTCGACATGCCGGGCCTGACCGCGGTCGCGGTCCGGCGGGTGGCCGCGCTGCCGTACCCGGATGTGCTGGTCTGCGCCACCTACGACGGGCTGCGCGGCTACCCGATGCTCTTCGGCCGTCGGCACTGGTCCGGCATCGCCACCCTGGCCAGCGCCGACGTGGGCGCCCGGCCCTACCTGTTGGCGCACAAGGACCAGATCGTCGACATCGCGTGCGACTCGGTGGCCGACGGCAGCAGGGTCGACACCCCGGAGCTGATGGCGCTCTACGGGCTCACCGTTCCGCCGCAGCGCGTCGGCGTCTGAGCGCCGGTCGAACCGGGCCGTGGCCGCGCCGTGACCCGGCCGGCCGGGCGGGCAGTTGCCCGTCGGGTCGGCCGGCGCGGGGATGACCCGGCGGCTGCCGTCAGTCCGTCGGCTGGTCCGGCGTCCCGGTCTCGACCAGGCGCCGGTACCAGTGCGCACTGTCCTTCCAGGTGCGCTCCTGGGTGTCGTAGTCGACCCGGATGATCCCGAACCGCCGGTCGTAGCCGTAGCCCCACTCGAAGTTGTCCAGCAGCGACCAGACGAAGTAGCCCCGGACGTCCGCGCCCTGTTCGCGGGCATCCGCGATGGCGGCGATGTGCCGGCGCAGGTAGTCGACACGCCGCTCGTCGTGCACCGTGCCGTCGGCCGACACGACGTCGTCGAACGCCGCGCCGTTTTCGGTGATCATCAGGGGCTGGCCCGGGTACTCCTGGCGCAGCCGCAGCAGCAGGCCGGTCAGCGCGGCCGGGTCGATGTTCCAGCCCATCGCCGTGTGCGGGCCGGGCTGGGGCAGGAAGTCGACGTCGTCGGCGCCCACCCACGGTGAGTGCGCCGAGGCGCCGTGACCGTCGGCGTCCGACCGGGCCGAGTGCCCGTCCCAGGCGCGGACCAGGGTGCTGGAGTAGTAGTTGACGCCGAGCACGTCCAGCGGCACGGCGGCCACCTTCTCGTCGCCGTCGCGGACGAACGACCAGTCGGTGACGCTCGCCGTGTCGGCCAGCAGGTCGGCCGGGTACGCCCCGCCGAGCATCGGCCCGAGGAACGACCGGTTGGCCAGCGCGTCGATGCGCCGCACCGCGTCGGCGTCCGCTGCCGAGTCCGACTCCGGACGGATCACGTGCAGGTTCAGCGTCACCGAGAGTTCGGCCGTCGGCGCCAACTCCCGCACCACCCGACCGGCCAGGCCGTGCGCCAGGTTGAGATGGTGCACCGCCGCCAGCGCGGCGGCCGGTTCGGTACGCCCCGGGGCGTGCACGCCGGAGGCGTAGCCCAGGTACGCCGAGCACCACGGTTCGTTCAGCGTTGTCCAGGTGTGCACCCGGTCGCCGAGCGCGGCGACGATCCCGGCCGCGTACTCCTCGAAGCGCAGCGCGGTCTCCCGCACCGGCCACCCGCCGGCGTCCTCCAGCTCCTGCGGCAGGTCCCAGTGGTACATGGTGGCCACCGGGTGGACCCCGCGCTCCAGCAGGCCGTCCACGAGCCGCGAGTAGAAGTCCAGGCCGGCCTGGTTGAACCGGCCGGCGCCACCCGGCTGCACCCGCGGCCAGGAGATGGAGAACCGGTACGCGCCCAGGCCCAGCCCGGCGATGTGGTCCAGGTCCTGCGGCCAGCGGTGGTAGTGGTCGGCGGCCACGTCACCGGTGTCGCCGTTGTGCGTCCGACCGGGGGTGTGGCTGTAGGTGTCCCAGATGGACGGCCCGCGGCCGTCCTCGGTGGCCGCGCCCTCGATCTGGTACGCCGCCGTGGCCGAGCCCCAGACGAAGCTCTCCGGGAAGGTACGGGACATCATCGCGCCGCCACCTCGGTCCCGGCCACCACGCAGTGGTACGCCGACGAGGCGCCCGCCACCAGTTCGGCGGTGGCGACGCCGTCGCGGAAGCTCACCTCGAACTCCGTTCCGGGCCCGTCCCCGGGCGACGGGATCCGTACCCGTTGGCGTTGCCCCTCCGCCGGTGTGTAGAGCCGCAGTTGCACGCCGTCCGCCCATTCGTAGTCCGGCCGGTCGGAGCGCGCCCCGAACGGGATGATCGCGCCCGGCCGGGCGAGCACCGGGACGCTGTCGAACTCGTGCTTCTCGGTGACCCAGGCCGGGCCGGTGAGCTGCGCGCCGGTGACCAGGTGGGTCCAGGTGCCGGCGGGCACGTAGAAGGTGACCTCCCCGTCGGCGCTGAGCACCGGCGCGACCAGCACGTCGGAGCCGAGCATGTACTGCCGGTCCAGGTGCGCCGCGGCCGGGTAGTCCGGGAACTCCAGGATCATCGGCCGCATCATCGGCACCCCGTCGCGTTGCGCCTCCTGCGCTGCGCCCGCGAGGTACGGCATCAGGCTGAGCTTGAGCCGGGTGAAGTGCCGCAGCACGTCAACCGCCTCCTCGTCGTACGCCCACGGGACCCGGTACGAGCCGGAGCCGTGCAGGCGGGAGTGCGAGGAGAGCAGCCCGAAGGCGATCCACCGCTTGAACACCGTCGGGTCGGGGGTGCCCTCGAAGCCGCCGATGTCGTGGCTCCAGTAGCCGAAGCCGGACGCGGCCAGGGACAGCCCGCCGCGCAGCGACTCGGCCATCGCCACGAACGTCGACTCGCAGTCGCCACCCCAGTGCACCGGGAACTGCTGGCCTCCGGTGGTGGCCGAGCGGGCGAACAGCACCGCCTCGCCCTCCCCGCGCTCGGCCTCCAGCAGTTCGAAGACCGCCTTGTTGTAGAGGTAGGAGTAGTAGTTGTGCATCCGCTGCGGATCCGAACCGTCGTGCCACACCACGTCGGTCGGAATGCGCTCACCGAAGTCGGTCTTGAAGCAGTCGACGCCCATGTCCAGCAGCGCCTTGAGCTTGCCGGTGAACCAGCGGACCGCGTCCGGGTTGGTGAAGTCGACCAACGCCATGCCGGCCTGCCACTTGTCCCACTGCCAGACCGACCCGTCGGCGTTGCGGACCAGGTAGCCGGCCTCGCGGCCCTCCTCGAACAGGTACGAGCGCTGCGCGATGTACGGGTTGATCCAGACGCACACCTTCAGGTCGCGCTCGTGCAGCCGGCGCAGCATCCCCTCCGGGTCGGGGAAGGTCGCCGGGTCCCAGACGAAGTCGACCCAGTGGAACTGGCGCATCCAGAAGCAGTCGAAGTGGAACACCGACAGCGGCAGGTTGCGCTCGGCCATCCCGTCGACGAACTCGGTCACCGTCTTCTCGTCGTACGAGGTGGTGAACGACGTGGACAGCCACAGCCCGTACGACCAGGCGGGAACCCGGGCGGGTCGGCCGGTCAGCGCGGTGTAGCGGCGCAGCACGTCCTTCGGGGTGGGCCCGTCGATGACGTAGTAGGTGAGCGACTGGCCCTCGACGCTGAACTGGGTCTGCGTGACGACCTCCGAGCCCACCTCGAAGGAGACGTGCTCCGGGTGGTCCACGAACACCCCGTAGCCGGCACTGCTCAGGTAGAACGGCACGTTCTTGTACGCCTGCTCGCTGGCGGTGCCGCCGTCGGCGTTCCAGATGTCGACGGTCTGGCCGTTCTTCACGAACGGGCCGAACCGCTCGCCCAGCCCGTACACCGTCTCGCCGACACCGAGGGCGAGCCGCTCGTGTACGTGCCGGCGGCCCTCGCCGTCGGTGACGATGCCGACGCTGCGCCCGGTGGACGCGGTGACCAGCCGGTCGCCGTGCAGGAATTCGACCCGCCACCCGTCGATGAGCGCGACCCGGGCGGTCAACTCGCCGGTGGTCAACGACGCGCTGATCCCGGTGACGTCGACGTGGATCGGGTGCTCGTCGTCGGTGGCCAGCCCGAAGTGCGGCTCCTGGGGCAGCCCGCCGCTGTGGTGGCCGATGGTCACGCCGACGACGCCGGGGGCGGGGGAGAAGAACCGGACGGTGACCACCGGCCGGTTGAGGGTGTCGCCGCGTCCGGTGATCTGACCGGCCGGCGCGAAGACGGTGAAGCCGCGCTCGTCCGGCTCGACCGATTCCACTGTGCCGGGGCGCAGCACGCTGACCCCCGGGCGCAGTTGCCAGTACCCGTCGGTGAACTTCACTTCTCGGCTCCTGCCGTGATGCCGCGCGCCAGAGTGCGCTGGAAGATGAGGAAGAAGATGATGGCCGGCACCAGGCTGATCAGCGCGCCGGCGTTGGTGGTCGGGGCGTCCATCAGGCGGTCGCCCTGCAACGACGCGAGCGCGACCGGGATGGTCTGCGTCTGGTTGTCGATCAGCATGACCAGCGGGATCAGGAACTCGTTCCAGGTCCAGATGAAGAAGAAGATGAGCAGCACCGCGAGGGTGGGCCGCAGGTTGGGGAAGACCACCCGCCACAGGATCGTCCACTTGCCGGCGCCGTCCAACGAGGCGGCCTCCAGCAGTGAGCGCGGGAACGTGCTCATCACCGAGGCGAGCAGGTAGGTGCCGAACGCGCTCTGGATGACGGTGAAGATGATGATCACCGAGAGTTGCGTGTTGTAGAGGCCGACCTGCTTCGCGACGTAGTAGAGCGGGTAGATCAACGCTTCCTGCGGCAGCATGTTCGCCAGCAGGAAGAGCCCGACGATCCAGAGGCGTCCGCGGACCCGGCCGATGCCCAGGGCGTACGCGTTGAGCAGTGAGACTGCCACGCCGAGCACCGCCACGGAGCCGGCGATGAGCGTGGAGTTCCAGAGCTTCAGCGGGAAGTTCACTGTGGTCCAGTACGTCCGCAGACCCGTGGTGTAGAACTCCGTCGGCCAGCTCAGCGGGCCGCCGTTGGAGTAGTCGCTGGGCGATTTGAACGCGTTGAGCAGCATGAACGCGAACGGCACCAGCATCACCAGCGCGCCCAGCGTGACCAGGGCGAGCACCACCCAGCGGCTGACGCCGCGATGGTGCCGGTCGCGGACCGGACGGGTTCGGGACGGGGCGGGCGCGCGGTCCGCCGGAGTGAGCGTGACGGCCATGTCAGATCCCCCGGTCCCGGCGCTCGCTGCGGTACTGCATCCAGATGAACAGCACGGCCACCACCACGATGATCAGGGTGAGCACTGTGGAGATCGCGGAGCCGTAGCCGACCTGGAGCTTCTTGAAGAACGTGTAGTACGCGAAGTACGAGGGCACGTTGGTGGCGTTCTCCGGGCCACCGCGGGTCAGGGCGAAGATCGGCCCGAACACCTTCAACGCGGCGATGGTGCAGGTCAGGGCCACCACGAAGGTCTCCGGCCGGATCTGCGGAAGGGTGATCGCCCGGAACCGGTGGACCCAGTTCGCGCCGTCGACCTCGGCCGCCTCGTACAGCTCGGGGTCGACCCGTTGCAGCGCCGCCATGAAGACGACCACCGGGTAGCCGATCTGCACCCAGATCATCACCGCCATCACGGCGGGCAGCGCGGTGTCCGGGTCGCCGAGCCAGTCATGGCGTAGCGCGCCGAGACCGACCGCGTCGAGCAGACTGTTGAACGCGCCGTCGGGGCGCAGGATCCAGCCCCAGACGATGCCGGCCACCACGACGGGCAGCACCTGCGGGAGGTAGAACGCGGCCCGCAGCGCGGCGGCGGTGCGCGGCCGGAACCGGCGGCCGATGATGTCGAAGAGCACCGAGGCGAGCACCAACCCGAGCAGGGTGGGCACCACCACCATCGCGATGAGCATCGCGACGGTGTTCCGGAACGACGCCCAGAACACCTCGTCGTGCAGCAACTGCTGGTAGTTGTCCAGGCCGACCCAGGTGGGGTCGCCGACCCCGGACCACTTGGTCAGCGACAGGTAGCCGGTGCCGACCAGCGGTGCGCCGATGACCAGGATGAAGAGCACCGCTCCGGGGAGCAGGTAGAGCCAGTACGAGGCGTTGCGGCCGCGACGTTTCCGGCCTGGCGCGGGCTGAGTCGGTGTCGTCGCCGGGTGTGCGGCGGCGACGGTCTCGGAGACTGCCATGGAAGATCCTTCCCGGCGGGGCGGGCGGGCGCGCCGGTCGTGCCGGTCACGCCCGCCGCTCGCCGTGTCACTTGCCGGTGATCTCCTTGACGCCGTCGGCGTACGGCTTGGCGATCGAGTCGAGGACCTGGTCGGGCGACTTGGAGCCGTTGATCAGGCCCTGGAAGCCGGAGACCAGCACGTCGTAGTAGCCGGGAACCGGCCAGTCCGGGTAGAAGGCGAGGCCGTCCTGCTTGCTGACCGTGTTGAAGTCCTCGATCAGCTTGCGGTCCTTGGGGTCGCTGATCTTCGCCGGGTCAGCGGCGACGGGCACGCCACCGTTGTTGCCGATCAGGTCCTGGATCTCCGGACGCAGGGTGATGTCGATGAAGTCGTACGCCAGGCCCTTGGCCTTGCTGGTCGCCGGGACCACCCAGAGGTTGCCGGATGAGCCGGCCTGCAGGGTGTTGCCGGGGAAGAGGAAGGTGTCCCAGTTGGCCTTCATCTCGGCCTTGAACCGGCCGTACCACCAGCTGCCGGAGACGATCATCGGGGTCTTGCCGCCGATGAACGCGGTGCCCATGTCCTCGGCCTTCAGGCTCGCCGAGTCCTTGGCGACGTAGCCCTTCTTCACCCAGTCGGCGAAGGTCTCCGCGCCGGACTTCAGCGGGTCGGCCTTGAAGTCGACCGGATTCTTGTAGAGCTGGTAGTTGTCGACGAACTGCCGGTCCGCCTTGGCCAGCGCCAACTGGTAGAAGAGCTGACCGGCCGGGTACTCGGCGCCCGCCATGCCCAGCGGGGTGACGCCCTTGCCGACGAAGGTGTCCATCGCGGAGGTCATCTCGGCCATGGTGGTCGGGACCTTGATGCCGTGCTGCTGGAAGAGGTCCTTGTTGTAGTAGACCGTCACGTACTCGCCGTAGTTCGGCACGCCGAACCAGTTGCCCGAGCCCATCACGCCCTTGTCGCTGTAGCGGGCGGTGGTCTGCAGGCTGGGGCTGAGCTTGCCGGCCCAGCCGCGCTTGTCGGCCTCGGCTGTCAGGTCGGTGAGCAGGCTCTGGGAGGAGAGCAGGCCGGCGGTCGCGTTGCCCTTGTTGTACTCCATCACGTCCGGGCCCTCGGACGAGTTGATGATCATGCCGGCGTTCTGCTGAATCTGCTCGAACGCCTTGCGCGCGAAGCGCACCTCGACGCCCGGGTGCTCGGCCTTGAAGATCTCGATCGACCGGTCCCAGGCGACCCCCATGGCACTGTTGGCGCTCTCGTAGTGCCACAGTTTGAGGGTCTTGGCCCCGCTGTCGTCCCCGCTGTCCCCACCGCCGCACGCGGCCATGGTGGTCGTCGCGGTCGCTGCCAGGGCGAGCGCGGCGACGATTCGGCGGAATCGCTGCATTGCTATCCTCCTCATTGAGTATCTAGCCGGTACTTCACTGGGCCCGTCGTCGCGTTGCAGCGCGGCGGCGGGCCGTTTTAGCTGGTCAACCCCCGTTGGTCGGTGACCGCCCGGGTGCGTCCGGTGCTGGCCGTCGTGGCACGGCGGTCGATCCCCGGACTTCCAGCGCACATGGCAGCAGTTGCTGGTGGCGCTCGTCGCCGGACCCGTCCAGGTGGCGCAGCAGCGCCTCGATGGCGATCCGACCCATGGCCGAACCGGGAGACGTCATCGCGGTCAACGCCGGGGTGGCCAGCTCGGCGACCTGCCGCGAGGTGACCATCGAGACGACCGAGACGTCCTCCGGCACCGAGAGCCCTCGGCCGGTCAGCTCGCCGAGGATGCCGAAGATCGCGGTCTCGTTCATGGCCAGCACGGCGGTCAACTCCGGTGCCTGCGCGAACGCGGCGGCCAGGGCCGCCCGCCCGCCCGCGGCGCTGTCCTCGGCCGGGATCATCACCGGCTCCAGGCCGTGCCCGGCCATCGCCGACACAAAGGCGTCCCGGGTACGCAGCGCGGGGCCGTAGCCGCTGGCCAGGGTGGCGGCCGAGTGGTTGACGTAGACGATGCTCCGGTGGCCCAACCCGACCAGGTGGGCGACGGCCTCCCGCACGGTCTGCTCGAAGTCGATATCGACGTAGGAGAGCGCGGTGGTGTCGCCGGTGCGGCCGATCAGGACCAGCGGAACGCCGGCCTCCTGGAGCACGGTGACCCGCTCGTCGGCGAGCTGCACCTCCATCAGCACGACCCCGTCGAGCATCCGCTGGCTGGCCAGCCGCCGCAGGTCGTCGAGGTCGCCGCCGCCGACCGGCGAGAGCACCAGGTGGTAGCCGGCGGCGCTGGCTGCGGCGGCGGCGCCGGTGACGAAGGCGGTCTCGGTCGCGCCGAGGCCGCGCTCGTCCATCGGCATCAGCAGGCCCAGGATCCGGCTGCGCCGGCTGGCCAGGCCGCGGGCCATCGCGTTGGGCTGGTAGTCCAGCTCGGCCATCGCGGCGAGCACCTTGTCCCGGGTGGCCTGGGAGATCGGCCGGGTGCCGGTGAGCACGTACGACACGGTGCTGACCGAGACCCGGGCGAGGCGGGCTACGTCGTGCATGGTGGCCATCGCGCACCTCCTCCGGCCCAGCGTGGGATCGCTCCCGAATAATCGTCGAAGCGTTTCGACGAAGCGTTTCGACAGACGCTAGGCCACCCGTTACGACGACGTCAATAGCCGATGTCGAAAAGAAAGTCGGGCTGCCCTAAGGCCCCTCGGTGCTGCCCGTACTGGCCGCGCCGCGTCCCTCACCCGCCCCTTGGTGGTGCGCCGAACGCCATGGTCACGCTCGATCCTGGATGTAGTCGCCTCGTACCCCACCGGAGGCCACTACATCCAGGAGCTTGTCTCATCCTGTTTGGGCTGCTCAGGGATGGTTGACAGGTCGTGGTGGTGTGGTTGGGGTGCTGGTGTGCGGGTGTGGATCTTCGGTGTTGATCATCTGTCTAGCGGTTGATTTCGGTGTTGGTCAGCACGAGTAGGGCGCGTAGCAGGGTGGTGGCGTGTGGGCGCCAGCCGTGGCGTAGTCGGGTGAGGATGCGCCAGTTCTTGAGGTGAGCGTGGGCGTGTTCATTGGCCGCGCGTTCGCGGCTGAGCAGGGTGTTCACGCTGTGTTGGGCGGGGGTGAGGGGGTGGTGGCGGTTGCCGCGTCGTCCGGTGATGACGGTGGGGTTCTCGGGTTGGTCGTCGAGGCGGGTGTGGATGCGGTCGCAGATGACGGCGAGGTCATGACGGCGTAGCCGGGTGGGTAGGCGTAGGCGTTTGGCTTGGGTGGCTTCGTGGGTGCGGGCGCCGGCGGCGGCGGAGATCCAGAGCAGCCGGCCGTGGTGGTCGGTGAGGGTGAGTACGCGTAGGTGGTGAGCCTTGTGTTTGCCGCACCACAGGCGTCGTTCGGCGCGGCCGCTCGGGCGGTGCACGGGCAGGCAGGTGCCGTCGAACAGCAGCGGGTCCTCACTGCTGGTGCGGGCGGTGTGGGTGAGGACTCGGTCCAGGCGGGGCGCCATCGCGGCGAGAGTGGTGATGGTTTGCCGAACCCAGCGGCGCACGCTGTGATGCGACACCCCGTAGGCGGCGGCGAGGTCGGCGGGACGCTGATCATGGCGGAGCACGGCCAGCACGATGAGGGCGACCTGCTCATCGGGCAGCTTGCGCCACCGCGAGCGCACACCACGGCGATACCGGCGGATCGCTTGAGTGATCATGGTCAGCGACTTCGTCGACAAGGGCAGATGGACCTGGTAGACCAGAGCATGGCCCTCGGTGGGCGTGTTGTCGTGTGTCACGACCTGCAACCCTCACCGAGGGCCCTGCTATGAGCCACGCGCAACACCGGAACAGATCGAACCTTCCCGAGGGCAGTCGATCATCAGCGAAGATCACCACACCCTGACCAGCGCCGCGACCCCACGACTCGTCCTGTCAACACCACCCCACCAGCCCAAACAGGATGAGACAAGCTCCAGGATCGAGCACGATCTTGGATGCGACGGCACCCGACGGGCCGCGCACCCGACGGCGGCGCCCTGCCCACCCGGGCGGCGGAGGCCGCGGGGTCAGGAGAGGTCGAACAGGGCGGCGGCGCTGTCCCAGCAGACCGCGCGCAGCCAGTCGTCGCCCAGGTCCAGCCGGGCCAGCCCGGTCAACTGATCGGCGTACGGGTAGGGGATGTTCGGGAAGTCGCTGCCCAGCAGTACCTTGCCCGCCAATCCCAGCTCGCGCAGCCGGGGCAGCTCGTCGGCCGGGAAGGGTACGAACCGGTCGAAGAACGGGGTGAACGCCATCGTGGTGTCCAGCCGGACCCGCTCGTACGCCTCGGCGAGGTCCAGGAACGCCCGGTAGTCGGGGGCGCCGAGGTGCGCCACCACGGCGGTCAGCCGGGGGTGGCGGGCCAGCAGGGCGGCGAACGGCTCCGGTCCGGTGTGCGTGGTCCCCACCGGGGCGTGCCCGGCGTGCACCACCACGGGTACACCCGCGTCGGCGAGCATCCCCCATACCCGGTCGAGGTCCGGGTCGGTCGGCGAGAAACCGCCGACCTGCACGTGCACCTTGAACAGCCGGGCCCCGCCGATCAGCGCGGCCTCGACATAACCGGGAGCCTCCGGCTCCGGAAAGAACGTGGCCGAGGGCAGGCAGCCCGGGGTGGTCCGGGCGAACTCCAGCGTCCAGCGGTTCAGCTCCGCCGCCATGCCCGGTCGGTGCGGGTACGCCAGCGCGCCGAACGCGCGTACCCCGAGCCGGCGCAGGTGCGCCACCCGGTCGGCGTCGCTCCACCGGTAGCGGATGGGCCACTCGGTGCCGACCAGCGGCCCCGCGGCGTCGAAGTACTCCCACACCCGGCGCAGCAGCCGCGGTGGCAGGAAGTGCACGTGCACGTCGGCCAGCCCGGGCAGCCCGAGCGCGCGCCAGAACTCCGGCACCTGCTCATCCGCTGCTGGCGGTGACTGCTGCGGCGCCGGGTCGGTCATATCTCGATGTTGAACCGTTGCAGCACCGAAGGAGCGATCAGACCCGCGGTGGAGAGCAACGCGACCACGGTCAGGACGGCGCGCAGCACGACCACCTCGGTCTTGCTGCCGGTACGCAGCGCGATGCTGTTCGGCAGGCCGATCATCGTCCACATCCGCCGTCTGATCGGGATCGGCCAGAGGATCGGCACCCCGGCCCGGGTGATCATGTCGCCGAGGATGTGCACGAAGCAGCCCACCCCCACGGCCACGCCGATCAGCGGATAGCCGCGCCCGCCCGGGAGGTTGACGAAGGTGAACCAGGCCGCCCCGGCCGAGGCGAGGGTCACGATCACCCAGCCGGCCCGCTCAGCCCAACCGTCGAACAGCCCGCGCAGAGCCAGGCCGAACATGAAGAACAGGATGGTGATCACCGCCCACTTGCCGTACGCGGTGCAGAGCGCGGTGGTGCCCCAGCCGACCAGCAGGGTGAACGGGATGGTGTGCGTCAGCGTCCGGTGCCCGTTGTTGCGCCGGGGATCCTTGCTGAGCTTCGTCGCGTAGTAGACCCCGAGCGAGATCTTCTCCATCACCTCGGCGACGAAGAGCGAGAAGACCCCGAAGGTGCGGGCCACGGTGGCGCCGCCCTGGTTGCGGGTCACCTTGCCCGACAGGTCGAGGTCGGGAAAGAGCGCGCCGCCGGCGCACACGGCGGTGCCCACCGCCAACGCGAGCGGCGACTGCTGGTAGTCAGCGAACTGGTCCAGTGCCCAGGACCCGGCCAGCCATACCGCCGCGCCAGACAGCGCGTGCGACGGTCCCATCATGTCGGCTCACCCTCCCCAGGGATCTTGAGCGCCAAAACTACGCCACTGTAGTCAGCGTCGGCGCCGCAGGGGCATCACCCGGACGGTCCACAACGGACGGTCTCAGAGTGCGGGGGTGAAGCTCTGCCGGATCATCGGCAAGTATGTCGCGTTGACCTGCCAGTCGAACTCTTTTGTCAACCACGAGACGGTGTAGGCGCGCCCGGCCGAGGTGTTGGCCAGCAGCCGGAAACTGTGCACCCGGTCGCCGGCCGCGTTCTCCCAGGCGCACTCCCAGATCGCGCCGCCCTCGAAGATGTCCAGCGCGGAGATGTCCACCTTGCGATAGCCCGGTAGCGCCTCGCCGCCGGTGAGCCGGGCCTCCTCGGCCTTCCAGTACGCCACCGGATCGGGTCGGGCCGGCCCAGCCTCGACGCTGAGCACCCGAGGGCCGTCGGGCTCCCGGAAGCAGGTCACCGCCTCCTCGGTCCAGCGCAGCCAGGTCACCGGCGCGGCGATCCGGAAGCCGGCCGGGTCGTCGTGCCAGGTCCAGCCCTCCACCAGCCGGTACCGTGCGCCAGCCGGCGGCGGCACCGACGGCACCGGGACGGCCGTCGGCGGCGGGGGCGTCGCGCAGGCGAACGCGGCCGGCCGGGGGGTGGTGACGCCGCCCCCGGAGCCGGACGGCGGCGTTCGTCCGTCGCCGCGGTTCATCAGTGCAAGCGTGACGCCCACCGCGGCGAGCAGCGTGGTGACGGTGGCCGCACCGCCCAGGGCGAGCAGCCGCCGACGTCGGCGGCCGGGAAGGGGCGCCGGCCGGCGTCGCCGGCTCGCCGGGTCGGCGGGCTGGGCCGACTGGTCGATCAGAGCGGGCACGGCGGCGCGGCCTGCTTTGCGCACCGCCGCCACCGCCGCGGAGCGGGCCGGCTCGGCGGGCTCGTCGTCGTCCGTCGCCGCGCTCCGCAGCAGCGGCTCCACCTCGGCGGCGGTCAACCGCCGCCAGGGGTCGCGTTGCAACAGCCCGGTGAGCGCGGGACGCAACGGCCCGGCACGGCGCATCGGGTCGGGCGGTTCGATGGCCAGCGCGCTGAGCGTCGCCATCGCACTCGACCGGGCGTACGGCGAATGCCCCTCGACCGTCGCGTAGAGCGTCGCGCCCAGCGACCACAGGTCGGTACGCGGGTTCGACACCCCGTCGCGGGCCCGCTCCGGGGCGACGAACTGCGGCGAACCGAGCACCATGCCCGGCCCGGTCATCGCCCCGTCGCCGCCGTCGAAGGTGGCCAGCCCGAAGTCGGTGAGCACCACTCGACCGTCGTCGGCGACCAGCACGTTGTGCGGCTTCACGTCGCGGTGCAGCACCCCGGCGCTGTGCGCGGCCCGCAACGCGGCGAGCACGGCCAACCCGATCCGGGCGGTGCGCTGCGGGCTCAGCGGCCCCTCGTCGCCGATGATCTGCTGCACCGAGCGGGACGGCACGTACTCCATCACGATCCAGGGGCTCTCCCGGTCGTGCACGACATCGTAGATGCGGACCACGTTGGGGTGGTTGAGCCGGGCGGCGGTGCGCGCCTCGCGCAGCGTCCGCAGCCGCAACTCCGCGCGTTCGGTCTCGGCCAGCCAGGACGGCGGCACGACCTCCTTCACGGCGACGTCGCGATGCAGCATCTCGTCGTGGGCCAGCCACACCCGGCCCATCCCGCCGGTGCCGACCAGGTCGAGCAGCCGGTACCGACCCGCGATCAGCAACTGCTGCACCGCCGCTTCCCCTCGGTCACCCCGGGTTACACGATAGCCACCGACGCGGGTTTTCTCATCCGCTGAGCGGCCTCGATCCACGCCGGACGGTGGTCGGGAGAACGACCGTACGGTGCAGGTCAGCGGGGTGATCGGAAGCTGTTTCGCAGTACTGTCCAGTCCGCGCCGGCGGCGGTCCAGTCCCGGTCGTCGGTGGTCCAGCCCAGCATCCAGCGACCGCCCCCGGCGGGTGGATCGACGACCTGCTGTCGGGCGTGCAGCCGGGCGCCGTACGGCGCGTCCCACCGGCACTCCCACTCCGCCCCGCCGCCGCTGGCGGCGAGCCGGATCTCGTCGTAGCCCGGCAGCGCCCCGTCACCGGCCGCCGCCTCGCGGAGCGCCCGCAACCGCGCGAGCGGATCCGCGGCGCCACCCTCGGCGACGCTGAACACCCGGCCGGTCGCCGGGTCCTGGAAGCAGGCCACCGCTCGGTCCCGGTAGTAGTGCCAGCTCGCCGGCACGGAGACCCGGAAGCCGTTGGTGTCGGCGTGCCAGACCCAGCCGTCCGGCGGGCGAAACTCCTCGCCAGGAGCCGGCGACCTGGCCGGCACCGGCGCGCCGATGATGTCCGGGCGGACGCACGGAAACGGGGGCGGGGGCAGGTCTCTCCCGCCTAAGGGTGGGGGCCGGTTGCCGCCATCGCCGAACGGACCGGCCGGGCCACCACCACCGGGCGCACGGTCGGGGCCGCCACCGCCGGGCAACGGGTCCGCAGACGGCGTGGGCGTCGGCCGGCTGGCGGTCCCCGTCGGCTCGTCACCGGTGACGGCCAGCGCGGTGCCGACGCCGGCGGCGGCCGCCACCAGCAACGCCGCGACGACCAGGCCCGCCTGGCGCGCCGCACGCCGCCCGGCCGGTCGGCCGAACGTCCGAGCCGGTGCGTCGGCGGTGACATCCGGCTCGTCCGG
Source organism: Micromonospora sp. NBC_00858 (assembly GCF_045207365.1). NCBI lineage: Bacteria > Bacillati > Actinomycetota > Actinomycetes > Micromonosporales > Micromonosporaceae > Micromonospora > Micromonospora sp. NBC_00858. The sequence goes on from NZ_CP108828.1 coordinate 827,071, forward strand.
GGCGTCGGCTCCGGTGGCGGTGGGTTGGTCGGGCTCGGACAGCCGGACGGTCGGGTCCTGATCGGACACGGTGGGCTGGTCGTCCGGGTCGGGCACCGGGGACGGGTCGGGCACCGGGGGCGGGCCGGACACCGGGGGCGGGCCGGTGACGCCGGTTGCGGCGGCCGTGAGCAACCGGTGGGCCTCGTCGTGGTCGACGCGGTGGCGCGGGTCGCGGCACAGCAGCCCGGCGAGCACGGGCGCGAGCGGTCCGGCGCGCGAGGCCGGGTCCGGCGGTCCGGCGGCCAGCGCGCTCAGCGTGGCCATCGCGGTGCTGCGGGCGTACGGGGAGCGGCCCTCCACGGCGGCGTACAGGGTCGCCCCGAGCGACCACAGGTCGGCGGCCACGGTGGACACCCCCTCGGCGGCTCGCTCCGGGGCGACGTACTGCGGGGAGCCGAGCACCATGCCGGGGCGGGTCATCGCGCCGTCGCCGCCGTCGAAGGTGGCCAGCCCGAAGTCGGTGAGCATCACCCGCCCGTCGTGTGCCATGAGCACGTTCTGCGGCTTCACGTCACGGTGCAGCACCCCGGCCGCGTGCGCGGCGTGCAGCGCGCCGAGCAGGGCCAGGCCGATCCGGGCCGTCCAGGCCGGCTCCAGTGGCCCCTCGTCGTCCAGCACGTCCTGCAGGGTGCGCGACGGGACGTACTCCATCACGATCCACGGGCTGCCCTCGACCGGGACGACGTCGTAGAGCCGGACCACGGCGGGATGGTTGAGCCGGGCCGCGGCGCGTGCCTCCCGCAGGGTGCGCGAGCGCAGCTCGGCCCGCTCGTGGTCGGCCAGCCAGCTCGGCGGCACGACCTCCTTGACCGCGACCTCGCGGTGCAACATCTCGTCGCGGGCCCGCCACACCAGGCCCATGCCCCCGCGGCCCACCAGGTCGAGGAGCCGGTACCGACCGGCGATCAGCACCTGTGCACACTCCTCCTCAGCCGCTGTCCGGGATACACCCTAGTCAGCGGATCGGGAGAGACCTATCGGTCGTCCGCCTCGGCTCAGCAGGCGGCGTGGTCCGCCCCGGCGAGCAGGTTGCCCTCTGGGATGGCGATCCGGGTACGTCCGCCCGCCAGTCGGGCGGCGGCCCGTCGGGCCTGTAGTGGACCGTGCTCGCGACGGGCGGTGGTGTAGCTGGCGGCGGTGCGGGCCGCGATGGTGGCCCAGCCGTACCGCTCGCCGACCATTGTGCGGGCGCGTCGGGCCATCCGCCGGGCGAAGACCTCGTCGCCGAGCAGTTGGCCGACCGCCCCGGCGAGCGCGTCCGGGTCGCTGTGCGGGAACGTCACGCCGGTCACGCCGGACTCGACGATCTCGGCGAGCCCGCCGGTGCGGGCCACCGCGAGTGGCGCCCCGGCGGCCGCCGCCTCCAGCGCCACCATGCCGAAGGGCTCATAGAGGCTGGGCACCACGGTCGCGTCGGTGGCGCCGAGCACCGCCGGCAGTTGGGTGGCGTCGAGGAAGCCGGTGAACCGGACGGTCGAGCAGAGCGCGAGCCGCCGGGCCTCCTCCTCCAGTTCGGGGCGGTACGGGCCGTCGCCGGCGATCACCACGCGCAGCCCGGGGTGCCGCTCGCGCAGCCGGGGCACCGCGTGCACCAGGTGCTGTACGCCCTTCTCGTAGACCAGCCGCCCGGCGTACCCGATCAGCGGGCCCTTTCCGGCGAAGCGTGCCCGGGCCGAGGCGACCGCGCGCGGTCGGGCGCGCCAGGCCCGGTCGTCGACCCCGTTGGGCACCACGTCGACCAGCGCGGCCGGCAGGTCGAACAGGGCGGTCACCTGCTCGCGCATGTACCCCGAACAGGTGATCACCCGGGTGGATGAGCCGCTGAGCCAGTGCTCGACGCCGTGGATGGTGCGGTTCATCTCCTCCGGCAGCCAGCCCTGGTGCCGGCCCGCCTCGGTGGCGTGCATGGTGGTGACCAGGGGCAGGTCGAGGTGTTCGGCGAGGGTGATGGCGGTGTGGGCGACGAGCCAGTCGTGGGCGTGGATGACGTCGTAGGTGCCGGCTTCGGTGGCGCGCAGGGCGGTGCGGGTGAGGGTGTGGTTGAACGCCATGGTCCAGGCCAGGAGGGAGCTGGTGGCCAGGGGGAAGGTGACGGGGTCTTCGGGGGCGCGCAGGATGCGGACGCCGTCGGCGTACTCCTCGAGGGGTGCGCCGTCGGCGTGCCGGGTGACGACGGTGACGTCGTGGCCGGCGGCGGCGAGGGCGACGGAGAGAGCGTGGACGTGTCGGCCGAGGCCGCCGACGAGCACCGGCGGGTACTCCCAGGAGAGCATCAGCACCCGCAGCTGCCGGGCGGGGTGGATGTCGATCACGTGGGCGTCGGGTGACATTGCGGCCCCCTTTGAGTTGTCCCCGGGCGCGCGCCGACCTGCACCGGAGCCGGTGCCTACCGTCGCGTCTGGATCTCCGACCCATCCTGCCGGGGTCGAGATAACCAGCGGAGACACCGCCGTTGCGGTCGTGTAAAGCGCTACTGGCCCTTTCGACGCACCCGCAGCAGCTCGGCCACCGACCACGCCTGGAACGGGCAGCCGGTCGCGGCATGCGGCGCGAGGCCATCGGCCGTTTCGCTCACCGAGCCTAGCCCAAACTCGGTCAGATGCGCCTCAATACCGATGAAGACGTCATCGACCGACATATTGCCCCGACGGCACGCGTCCACGTACGGGCCGAGCAGCCACGGCCAGACCGTGCCCTGGTGGTAGCCGCCGTCCCGCTCGGCCGGGCCACCCCGGTGCCGGCCCACGAACTCCGCCGAATCCGGCGCGAGGCTGCGCGGCCCGAGCGGGGTCAGCAGCCCGGCCGCGACCCGGCGCAGCGTCGGCTCGTCCGGCTCCAACGGCGCGAACGGCAGCGACCAGGCCAGCAACTGGTTGGGGCGCAGCGCGTCGTCGTCGTGCAGGGCGGCCCCGCCCAGCGGGTACGCCGGCGCGGGCGCGTCCAGCACGTCGTGCAGCCAGCCCGTCGGGGTCGGGTAGCGGTCCCGGAACGAGGCGGTGGCCTGCCCGTGCCGTCGCCACAGCTCGCCCGCGTCCTGCCCGGCCAGCTCGGTCAGCTCGGCGAGCCCGGCCAGCCCGTTGATCCACAGCGCGTTGACCTCGACCGGCTTGCCGGTACGCGGGGTGACCGGCACGCCGTACACCCGGGCGTCCATCCAGGTCAGCGCGGTGCCCGGGGCGCCCTGGGCGAGCAGCCCGTCGGCCGGGTCGACACCGATGCCGTAGCGGGTGCCGGCCAGGTGCGCGTCGATGACCGTGCGCAGGGCCGGCAGCAGCTCGTCGCCGAGGTCGGTATCGCCGGTGATCGTGACGTGCCGGCTCACCGCGTGCAGGAACCACAGCGTGCCATCGACGGTGTTGTACTCCACCCGCCCGGTGTCGGCCGTGTTGGCGAGCATCCCCTCGGACAGCGTCGCCGCGTACGCCCGCAGCAGCTCCCGACCCTCCTCGGCGCGGCCGGTGCAGAGGAACAGCCCCTCGTACGAGATCATCGTGTCCCGCGACCAGGCGCCGAACCACGGGTACCCAGCCACCACGTCGATCGCCGTGCCGCCGCCGGGACGCACCACGAACGCGTCCGCGGCCAGCGCGAGCGTCGCCTGCACCGGGTCGGCCGGCTTCGCCGCGGCCACCACCTGCCGGTTACGCCGCCGTGCCGTCGCCACGATCTCCTCGGCCGGTGGCGGCTCCTCATCCAGCCGGCCGGCCCAGGCCCGCACCGACACCGTGTCGCCGGGGCGCGCCAACTCGCCGGCGAAGCGTCCCACGTACCAGAGATCCTCGTCGGCGGGCAGGCCCCGGGTGGCCTCCTCGCGGTGGTGCACGCCCAGCCACCACTGCCCCTCCGGCGCCCAGCCCGGGCCGGCGAGCCGGTACGCCCCCTCGACGACCGCGCCGCCGGCCACCGGCTCGACCTGCGGCGTCGGGCCGTCGGCGCGCCGTTCGCCGTGCGCGTCGCGCCAGGTGCAGGCGGCGGAGAGCTCCAGCCGGACCGGCCCGCCGGCGACCAGCCGGTGCACCACCGCCACGCAGGAGCGGCCGGGCAGCATGGCCAGCTCGCGCTCGATCACCACCGCGCCGATCCGCCACCGCCACCGGGGCAGCCCGTCGACCAGGTCGAAGCGCTCCAGCAGCTCGAAGCCGCGCGGGTCGACGTCGCCGGAGGACCACTCGTGCGCGCCGAGCCGGACCCGCGCGCCGGACGGCAGGGTGACCGCCGGGTCCAGGCTGATCAGTCCCACCCGACGGGACGCCGGGGTCTCGCCGGGCACCACCAGCAGTCCGTGGTAGCGGCGGGTCCGCAGCCCACCGACGGTGCCCATGGCGTAGCCGCCGATGCCGTCGGGCACCAGCCACTCCCGGCTGGCGGCGCTGGTCAGGTCGCCGCAGACCTGCGGGCCGAAGCGAATGTCGATCAACTTTCCTCCACCGGCGGCGGGGTGTAACACGCCACGACGAGAATGGCCGCTGTGGTCAAGTACCGCGGCGACGTCAAAGATGTGCACGTGATCACTGACCGATCGTCCTCCGACGCCTCGCCACCCGACGCTGAGCGGCTCCGGCTCGCTCAGGCCAACTCGGGGGAGCAGGACTGGCGCGCATGGGGGCCCTATCTGTCCGAACGGGCGTGGGGGACGGTGCGGGAGGATTACAGCGAGCACGGTACGGCCTGGGACTACTTCCCGCATGACCACGCGCGGTCCAGAGCCTACCGGTGGAATGAAGACGGGATGGCTGGCGTCTGCGACGACCGGCAGACCTTCGCCTTCGCCCTCGCGCTGTGGAACGGCACGGACCCGATCCTCAAGGAGCGGATGTTCGGCCTCGGCGGTGACGGCGGCAACCACGGTGAGGACGTCAAGGAGTACTGGTGGTACGAGGACTCCACGCCCACCCACTCCTGGATGCGCTGGCGCTACCACTACCCGCAGGCCGCCTTCCCGTACGACGAACTGGTCGCGGTGAACGCGCTGCGCGGCCGGGACGACACCGAGTACGAGCTGGTCGACACCGGGATCTTCGACGACGACCGGTACTGGGCGGTGACCGTCGACTACGCCAAGGCGTCCCCCACCGACCTGTGCATGGTGGTGACCGTGGCCAACCGGGGCGACCGGGCGGCCACCCTGCACGTGCTGCCCAGCCTGTGGTTCCGCAACACCTGGGCCTGGGGGCTGCCCGGCGGTGACCGGATTCCCCGGCTGACCGGTGAGGGCGCGAGGCTGGTCGGCGAGCACCGGGTGTTCGGCCAACTGCTGCTGGAGGGCGACGGCGACCCCGTGCCGCTGCTCTGCGACAACGACTCCAACGCCGAACGGCTCTGGGGCCTGCCCGGCCGGTCCCGCTACCCGAAGGACGGCATCAACGACCACGTGGTCAACGGCGCGGCGACGGTCAACCCGGCGGGGGAGGGCACCAAGGGGGCGCTGCACTACGTACTCGATGTGCCGGCCGGCGGTCAGCGCCAGATCCGGCTGCGCCTGACCCGCACCGCGTCGCCGCCGGCCGCCGCGCCGCCGCCCCGCGCGGATCTTGGCGACGGCTTCGAGGCGGTGGTGTGGGCGCGGCGGGCCGAGGCGAACCGCTTCTTCGCCAGCGTGATCCCGGAGGCCGCCACTCCCGACGAGGCGCTGGTGGCGCGGCAGGCCATCGCCGGGCTGATGTGGGGCAAGCAGTTCTACCATTTCGACGTCAAGCGCTGGCTGGACGGCGATCCGGGCTCGACGCCGCCGCCGGCCGGACGCCGGCACGGGCGCAACAGTGCCTGGTGGCACATGACCAGCTTCGACGTCATTTCCATGCCCGACCCGTGGGAATATCCCTGGTACGCGGCCTGGGACCTGGCCTTCCACTGCGTGAGCATCGCCCGGGTCGACCCGGGCTTCGCCAAGGAGCAACTGCTGCTCCTGCTGCGCGAGTGGTACCTGCACCCCAACGGGCAGATCCCGGCGTACGAGTGGGCGTTCGGCGACGTGAACCCGCCGGTGCACGCCTGGGCGGCGCTCAAGGTGTTCGAGATCGACGGCGGCCGGGACTACGAGTTCCTGGCCCGGGTGATGCACAAGCTGCTGCTCAACTTCACCTGGTGGGTCAACCGCAAGGACACCGGCGGCAACAACGTCTTCGAGGGCGGCTTCCTCGGGCTGGACAACGTCGGGCCGTTCGACCGGTCGGCGGCGCTGCCGGTGGCCGGTGTGCTGGAGCAGTCCGACGGCACCGGCTGGATGGCCATGTACGCGCTGAACCTGCTGGACATGGCGATCGTGCTGGCCGAGCACGACCGGACCTGGGTGGACACCGCCACCAAGTTCTTCGAGCACTTCGCGTACATCGCCGCCGCCGCGTACGAGCAGGGGCTGTGGGACGACGAGGACGCCTTCTTCTACGACGTGCTGCGGCTCGCTGACGGCACGAAGGTGCCGTTGAAGGTCCGCTCGGTGGTCGGGCTGCTGCCGTTGGCCGCCACCACCCGACTCACCGCCCGGACCCTGCACCGGCTGCCGGAGCTGGGGGCGCGGCTGCGCTGGTTCCTCACCAACCGCCCGGAGTACGCCGAGGTGATCGGCACCCGCCGGCTGGGCCCGGACGGCCGCCAGCAGCGGCTGCTGTCCATGGTCGGTCCGGAGCAGGTCGTTCGGCTGCTGGCCCGGATGCTCGACCCCGACGAGTTCCTGTCCGACTTCGGCCTGCGCACACTGTCCCGCGCCCACCTGGACAAGCCGTTCTCGGTCACCCTCGGCGGGCAGGAGTTCTGCGTCGGCTACGAGCCGGCCGAGTCGACCAGTGGGCTGTTCGGTGGCAACTCGAACTGGCGCGGCCCGATCTGGATGCCGACGAACTTCCTGCTGATCAGCGCGCTGCGCGACTACGCGGCGTTCTTCGGCGACGACCTTCAGGTGGAGTATCCGACCCGCTCCGGGGTGAAGCGCACGCTGGACGAGGTCGCCGACGACCTCTCTGCCCGGCTGATCTCGCTGTTCACCCAGGACGACTGGGGTCGACGGCCGATCTACGGTGCGTGCCGGATCTTCCAGACCCATCCCGACTGGCGGGACCTGATCGCCTTCCCGGAGTACTTCCACGGCGACAACGGGGCCGGGCTGGGCGCCTGGCACCAGACCGGCTGGACGGCCCTGGTCGCCGACCTGATCCTCACGCTGCGCCGCTGACCCCACCGCCGCCGGGTGGCCCGGCGTACGCCGGCGGCATGATCGTGCTCAATCCATGATGTAGTGGCATCCCGTCGCCCCGAGGCCACTGGATCCTGGATCGAGCACGATCTTGCGGGTCGCTCAGCCTTGTGCGACCTTGCTCGTCAGCCGTTGAAGGATTCGGGGCCGAGGCGGCCCCAGGCCACGTAGGCGGCCAGGGCGAGATAGGCCAGGTTCAGCACGATGAACTTGCCGTCGCCTTGCCGGAGATGGGTGATCACCGCGCCGACCATCAGCAGGATCCAGCAGACGGCGGTCACCGGCACCAGGACCGGTGCGATGTCGAGCACGGCCGGCAGGATCAGACCGACCGCAGCCAGGAGTTCGAGGACCCCGAGGGTCTTCACGAAGCCGACGCTGGCGTGCTCGGTCCACCCTCCGCCGGGGGCCTCGGCCAGTTTCTCCTTGGGCACGAAAGTCTTGCTGATGCCGCCAACCAGGGCGACTATGGCCAGCAGTCCGGCAGCGACCCACAGAGTGACGTTCATGAGGTTTCTCCTCGCAGGGTTGTTGGCGACTCTGGTCTCGAAGTCAGCGTCGCCATCGGCTCGGGCAGGAGATGCCGCCGGCTCGATTCCTGTGACAGCTCGGCCAGGTGACGCCCGTCACAAGCGCCTGTTGTCACCGAAACCAGCGGAGCGGTGTCTTGTGAGCGACGCAGCCGAGATCGAGGACAGGAGCCGCCGGTGGCCAGCACATTCCGGAACCCGGGAGCGCAGTCATGAGCGCGGATCCGGGTACCGAAGCATTCGTCACCCACCGCAACCTGCTCTTCACCGTCGCCTACGAGATGCTCGGCTCGGCCGCCGACGCCGAGGACGTCCTCCAGGAGACCTGGCTGCGGTGGGCGGACGTCGATCTTGAGACGGTGCGGGACCAGCGCGCATACCTGGTCCGGATCGCCACCCGCCAGTCGCTCAACCGGCTGCGTACGCTCGGCCGCCGCAAGGAGTCCTACGTCGGCTCCTGGCTGCCCGAGCCGCTGCTGACCACGCCCGACGTCGCCGACGACGTCGAGTTGGCCGAGAACGTCTCGATGGCGATGCTGCTGGTGCTGGAGACGCTCGCCCCGACCGAGCGGGCGGTGTTCGTACTGCGCGAGGTGTTCGATCTGGCTTACGACGAGATCGCCGAAGCCGTCGACAAGAGCCCGGCGGCGGTCCGCCAGATCGCCCACCGGGCACGAGTACATGTCGCCGCGCGCCGGCCGCGCGGGGTTGTTTCGCCGGCCGAGGCCCGGGGTGCGCTTGAGGCGTTCCAGCGGGCGGTCGAGACCGGCGACATGCAGAGCCTGCTCGACATCCTCGCGCCGGATGTCGTGCTCCTGGGTGACGGTGGCGGAGTCAAACAAGCGCTGCTGCGGCCCGTCACGGGGGCCGGCAAGGTCGCCCGGCTGCTGGTCACCAGGAAGGTCAGGATCGCGGCCATGTCGATACAGCCGGCCGAGGTCAACGGCTACCCGGCGCTGGTCCTCCGGCTCGATGGCGAGATCGACACGGTCGTGGCGCTACGCATCGACGACGGCCTCATCACGGGGCTCTACGCTGTGCGCAATCCCGAGAAGCTGTCGCATATGCAGCGGGAGACCGCCCTGCACCGCTGAATCCGTGACTCGCATGACTGGTGGTGCCACCGGGTCGTCAGCGGGCCGACCCGAGCAGACGGCGCCACCATGCGGGGCGGGTGTGCCCGTCGCCTGGTGCGGACGGTCCTGGGACGCTACGAACCTCCCAGTGCCTCCCGGAGCCATCACTCCGCCGGCCACCACCATTGTCCAGCTTCACACCACCTGGTTGACGTCGCTGGATGCCATGCCGAGGCCTGCCGGAAAAGATCACGCGCCCGGGGTGGGGCTTGGGTAGCGTTGCCGAGCGTGATCGAGCTTGTCGAGCGGCATACCGTCCTCGCCGTGGTGGTCGGGTCGCGGGCGTACGGGCTGCACGGCCCGGGCTCCGACTACGACCGGCGTGGTGTGTATGCGGCACCGACCCGCGCGTTCTGGCATCTGGACAAGCCGCCCACCCACGTGGACGGGCCGGCAGCGGAGCAGTTTTCCTGGGAGTTCGAACGCTTCTGCGTGCTTGCCCTGCAGGGCAACCCGACGGTTCTGGAGGTGCTCTGGTCCCCGCTGGTCGAGACGATCACCGAGGACGGGGAGCGGTTGCTGGCGGCGCGGCGGGCGTTCCTGTCGAGTCGGGTGGCCGAGACGTACGGCAGTTACGCCCGGGATCAGCTGAAACGGGTGGCGGCCCGCCGGGAGCGCACCGGGGAGACGAATCACAAGCAGGCGATGCACATGATCCGGCTGCTGGTCGCCGGAGCGCATGTGCTGCGTACCGGGGAGGTTCTGGTCGACGTGCGGCACCTGCGCGACCGGCTGCTCGCGGTGCGGCGCGGTGAGCTGCCGTGGGACGTGGTCGGCGCCTGGGCGGCGGACCTACTCGCCGACCTCGCCGACGCCGCCGCCACCACCGCGCTGCCGGTACAGCCCGACCGGGAAGCCGTGGACCGGCTGCTCACCGCCGTACGGGAAAGGAACCTGTAGTGACCACCGAGGTGCCGTCGTGGGCCGGCGAGGCCGCTCGCGCTCTGCCCCGCCCGCTGTTGTTCGCCACCGTCAGCGGTGCCCACCTGTACGGGTTCGCGTCTGTCGACTCCGACCTGGATCTGCGGGCCGCGCACCTGCTGTCGCCGGGTGAGGTGGTCGGGTTGCGCACCGGCCCGCAGACGTTGCAGCACACCGGCGTGCGCGACGGTGTCGAGTTGGACGTGGTCAGTCACGATCTGCTGAAGTTCGCCAAGCTGTTGAACAGCCGCAACGGGTACGTGCTGGAGCAGTTGCTGTCACCGCTGGTGGTCGTGACCACCGCGGTGCACGCCGAGCTCATGTCTCTGGCACCGGGACTGATCACCCGTCACCACGCGCACCACTATCTCGGGTTCGCGGCCGGCCAGGAGAAGTTGTACGCCAAGACCGGGCAGCTCAAGCCCGCGCTGTACACGCTGCGGGTCCTGCTCACCGGGATCCACCTGATGCGGACCGGCCGCCTGGAGACGGACCTCGGTGTGCTCGCGACGAGGTTGGCGTACGTGCCGGACCTCATCGCCGCCAAGCGGGAGGCCGAACACGGACCGCTCCCCACTGGCGCCGCGCAGCGGCTCGCCACCGACGTGCCGCGGCTGCGCGCCGAGCTGGAGGCGGCCCGGGACGCGTCGGCGTTGCCCGACCGAGCGGACCCGGAAGCCGTGAACGCCCTGCACGACCTGGTGGTGCGGACCCGCCTGGGCGCGATGGCCGACGGCGTCGTTCCGCAGAGCTGAACCGCGACCAGTGCCGGGCGGTGGTATCGGGGTTCTCGCCAGTGTTCAATGGCGGGTATGGAGTGGATCGTGCCAATCGCCGTCGTGTTGGTGCTCGTGCTCGTGCCTCTGCTCGCCGCGAGTGGCCGCCGTTCCAACGTGGATCAGCAGGCTCGCAGGCTGGCCGTGGTCGAGCGCAAGTTGGATCTGATCATGGCCCACCTCGGCATCCGCGAGCCTGAGCCCGAGGCCCCTGGAGCGGTCCTGCAGGAGTTGCTCGCCGGCCGCAAGATCCAGGCCATCAAGATCTACCGCGAGGCGACCGGTGTCGGTCTGCGGGAGGCAAAGGACGCCGTCGAACTGCTCGCCCGGCAGCGCGGCCTGGGATGACGTACGTCGGACGCCTCGGACCGTGGCCTGCCCGCGAGGTCGAGTGCACTCTGCGAGACCCCGCCACGTCGGCTCAATCGTCGGACTAGCGTGGGCGCAAGCCGTTGAGTGCTGTGGTGACGACGCGGTCGGCGTACTCGGCGGTGAGCGGCCCACTGCGTTGCAGCCAGCGGTTGAGCAGGGGACCCCAGATCATCTCCACGGCCACGTCGAGGTCGAGGTCCTCGGCGAGTTGCCCGGCCTGTTGGGCACTGCGTAGCCGTTGCCGCTTGGCTTCCTTCAACGGCCCGTCCAGGCGTTCGACGTAGACGGCGGCCAGCTCGGGGTCGTGCGCGATCTCGGTGGCCAACGCGCGCATCGGCTGGTCGTACTGCGGATCGTTCAACTCCGTGACCGTGGCGCGTAGCACCGCTGTCAGGTCGGCTTCCAGGTCGCCGGTGTCGGGCAGTACCGGAGGCTCGCCCTCGCTGGCGCTGAGGAGAAGGAAGGCATCGAAGATGACCGTGCCCTTGGATGGCCACCAGCGGTAGATGGTCTGCTTGCCGACGCCGGCGCGCGCGGCGATGCCCTCGATGCTGAGTTTGGCGTATCCGACCTCCCGGAGCAGGTCGAACGCCGCCGTCAGGATGGCCTGCCGCGAGGCCTCTTTCCGGCGGGCCGCGTTCGGCGTGGCTCGGTGCTGCATGGTCATGCGCCGAAGGTTACCAGAAACACGAGACGGACCGTCTCGTCTTGACTGGCGAAGCGGCACGGCCTACCGTCATCGCAGAAGCGAGACGGACCGTCTCGTCTCAAGGGATGGAGATCGACTGTGCGCACCTCATCCGGCACTGCACCGCGTACCTGGTTCATCACCGGCGCCAGCCGCGGCCTGGGCCGCGCGTTCACCGTCGCGGCGCTCGAACGCGGTGATCGAGTGGTCGCCGCCGCCCGGACCATCGCCCGCGACGACTTCGACGAGCGCCACGGTGACAGGCTGCTCGTCCTGAGGCTCGACGTGACCGACCGGGCGGCGGTCTTCGCCGCCGTGGCCACCGCGGTCGAGCAATTCGGGCGGCTCGACATCGTCGTCAACAACGCCGGCACCATGTCCATGGGCATGGTCGAAGAGTTCACTGAGGCGGAGGCGCGGGCCCAGTTCGAGGTGAACGTGTTCGGCGCGCTCTGGGTCAGCCAGGCCGTTCTGCCGCACCTGCGCGCCCAACGTGCCGGGCACATCGTGCAGATCTCCAGCATCGCCGCGCTCGGCGGCTTCCCGAGCACCGGGATGTACAGCGCGAGCAAGTTCGCGCTGGAAGGTCTGAGTGAGGCGCTGGCGATGGAGGCGGCGGCCTTCGGCATCAAGGTCAGCATCGTGCAGCCCGGGGGCTACTGGACCGACCTGTACACCAGCATGACCTCGACCACCCCGATGGAGGCCTATGGTCCACTGCGCGCCGAACTGGAGCGGCAGTGGGCCGAGGGCTCGATCGACAGTGAACCCCGACTGGCCGCCGACGCGCTGCTGAAACTGGTCGACAGCGACGACCCGCCGCTGCGGCTCCTGCTCGGCAGCATGGTGTACGACCTGGCGTTCGACATCTCACGCCGACGAATGGACACCTGGGCGAGCTGGGAGAAGGTCAGCCGAACCGCCGAGCACGCAGTCCCGGCTCCCGGTGACACACACTGACTAGCCGCCGGCCGGAGGCCCCACCGTCCGGAGTGGACAACAAGAAAGGCAGGGAGCCCAGCTCCTTGCCTACCTCAACATATAGCGCACCGGGGGCCTTGCGGCAAGACCCGGGTCCTGCCGCAGAATCTCCCCCCGAACGCAAAACCTGTGGAAATCAGCGATTCGCGAACTACGTGCGCTTTGTCAACGTGGCTCTCGCGTACGCCGAGCCGCCGGTGGGACTCGCGGGGCAGAGGGGGATTCCAATGTTTGACGTGATCGTCGTCGGTGGTGGGCCGACCGGCATGATGTTGGCCAGTGAGTTGCGGCTGCACGGCGTGCACGCGCTCGTGCTGGAGCGGGAGACGGAGCCGGCCAGGTACGTTCGGGCGCTCGGTCTGCACGCGCGCAGTGTCGAGGTGATGGACCAGCGCGGTCTGCTGGAGCGGTTCCTCGCGCTCGGCCAGCAGTACCCGGTCGGTGGCTTCTTCGCCGGCATCCCCAAGCCGTCGCCGGCCCGGCTGGACACCGCACATCCGTACGTCCTCGGGATCCCGCAGACCAGCACCGACCGTCTGCTGGCCGAGCACGCCGTCGAGGTCGGCGTCGAGTTCCGCCGCGGCTGCGAACTGGTCGGGCTGAGCCAGGACGACCACGCGGTGACCGCCGAGTTGGCCGACGGCACGCGGCTGCACTCGCGTTACCTCGTCGGCTGCGACGGCGGCCGCAGCACGGTGCGCAAGCTGCTCGGCGTCGGCTTCCCCGGCGAGCCCAGCCGGGTCGAGACGCTGCTGGGCGAGATGGAGGTGGCCGCGCCGGCGGAGACGGTGGCCACCGTGGTCGCCGAGGTTCGCAAGACCCAACTCCGGTTCGGTGTCGGGCCCGTGGGGGACGGGGCGTACCGCGTCGTCGTGCCCGCAGAGGGGGTGGCCGAGGACCGCGCGGTCCCGCCGACCATCGAGGAGTTCAGGCGACAACTGCGGGTGTACGCGGGCACCGACTTCGGCGTGCACTCACCGCGCTGGCTGTCCCGCTTCGGTGACGCCACCCGGTTGGCCGAGCGCTACCGGGTCGGCCGGGTGCTGCTGGCCGGCGACGCGGCGCACATCCACCCACCGATGGGCGGGCAGGGTCTCAACCTCGGCGTCCAGGACGCGTTCAACCTCGGCTGGAAACTGGCCGCCGAGATCAACGGCTGGGCACCGGAGGGGCTGCTGGACAGCTACCACACCGAGCGGCACCCGGTGGCCGCCGACGTGCTGGACAACACCCGCGCGCAGAGCGAGCTGATATCCACCGAGCCGGGCCCCCAGGCGGTCCGTCGGCTGGTGTCGGCACTGATGAACTTCGAGGACGTGAACCGGTACCTCACCGAGAAAATCACCGCCATCGCAGTCCGCTACGACTTCGGCGAGGGCCATGAACTGCTCGGCCGGCGGATGCGCGACATCGGGCTGAAGCGGGGGCGCCTCTACGAGCTGATGCACGGCGGCCGCGGACTGCTGCTCGACCAGACCGGCCGGCTCTCGGTGACGGGCTGGGCCGACCGGGTCGACCACGTCGTCGACGTCAGCGAGGAACTGGACCTGCCCGCCGTGCTGCTGCGGCCGGACGGCCACGTGGCGTGGGTCGGTGACGATCAGCAGGACCTGCTCAGCCACCTACCCAGGTGGTTCGGCGCCGCCGTCAGCTGAGCGCGCACGTGTGACTGTCCATGATCGTGCTCGATCCACGATGTAGTGGCATCCCCGGTGTTGCGAGGCCACTGGATCCAGGATCGAGCACGATCATCGGGTCAGGCGTCCTGACCTGCGCGTTGAACGGGCACCGCACAGTCACCAATCCGTCACCGCGCCGCTACGTCTGGTGTCCTCGACTTACGCTCGTGGGCGTGTCCGCACCTACCGAAGGCGCCACCGAAGAGGACCGACGTGACTTCATCGTCACGGTCGCTCGGGAGTTGGCCGAGGCCGAGGGCTGGACGGGGGTGAGTACCCGGCGGCTGGCCGAGCGGGCCGAGGTCGACGTCGGCGATCTCTACCGGCACTTCGCCGATCAGGAGGCGTTGCTCGCCGCTGTCGCGGTGTGCGCCTTCGCCGACCTGGCCGCCGACCTGGCCGAGGCTCACGCGGAGGCCACCGAAGGTCATGCCGAGGCCACCGAAGGTACGAAACGGGCCTGGCCGGCGGTGGTGAGTGCGTACCTCGACTTCGCGTACGCGAATCCGGAGGTCTACGACGCGATGCTCGCGCTGACCCCCGACCTTGCCCTCGGCGTGGATGGCGTGCCGGCCGCGCCCCGGGCCGTCTTCGCCGAGCTGCGGGCGGCCCTGGCCCCACTGGCCGAGGGGCGTGACCCGGACACCCTGGCCGAGGTGGGCTGGAGTCTGCTGCACGGCGTGGTGATGCTCACCAGGGGCGGTCGGCTGCGCCCCGAGGCGCAGGAGGAACGGGAGGCGATGATCGCGGACCGGTTGCTGCGGTGGCCCTGACCGGCGGGCCGGAAAGTCGCTGGGTTCGCCGCGCGATACGTCCTAGAGTCCCGGATCGGCGGAGGAGCTGATCACAAGGAGGTGGCGGCATGACGGTGGACGCGATGGCCCGGCGGCAGGCGCAGGTGTTGGTCTTCGACGCGGACGACACCCTCTGGGAGAACAACGTCGTCTTCGAGCGGGTGATCGACGATTTCCTGGCTTGGCTCGACCATCCCACTCTGGACCGGGCCGAGACCCGGGCGATCCTCGACGACATCGAGCGGGCCAACGCGGTGGCGCACGGCTACGGCAGCAAGGTCTTCCTGCGCAGCCTCGCGGAGTGCCTGGAGCGGCTGCGCGAGCGGCCGGCCACCGACGCCGAGCGTCAGGAGATCGACCGGCTGGCGGTGGCCCTGGTCGAGCACCGGGTCGAGTTGATGCCCGGGGTGGCCGACGCGCTCGACGAGCTGGCCGGTCGGCACGAGCTGTTGCTGCTGACCAAGGGCGACCAGGTGGAACAGCAGCGCAAGCTGGACGCCTGCGGGCTGCTGCACCATTTCCGGGCCGCGCACATCGTCGCCGAGAAGAAGGTCGACACGTATCGGTGGCTGATCCGGGAGCACGGCTTCGACCCGGCCGGCGCGTGGATGATCGGCAATTCCCCGAAGTCGGACATCCTGCCGGCCCGAGCGGCCGGACTGAACGCGGTGTTCATTCCGAACGAGAACACCTGGGTGCTGGAGGACGACGAACTGGACCCGACCGACGCGGGCGTTCTGCGGCTGGCCGAGTTCCGCGATCTGCTGCGGCACTTCTGACCGTCCAGAAGCCGAACAGCGCCAGCGATCATGGTCGCGTTACGCCGACATGCCGCTTTTCCACCTTGAGATCAGTCACGCCGCTGGCGGTTCGCCGCGCCTTGTCCGGCCCGTCGTGGCGCGCCTAACCTGGGTCGGCGCTCACGGCCTCTCGGGGTGTGCCGGGGGCGCACCGGCGTCCGGCGGGTGGGCACCGTGGAGCTGAGTGCGGAGCGGCCGGCTCGCTCCGTCGAGCCGCGAGGCGTCGTGCCACGCACGCGCGTGCGACGGGGCGCCGGAGCTGTCCGCTTCCCTGCCGGTCCGCCGGAGGTCAGGGCCGGGTAGTTGCGGACCCGGCCCTGACCACGCCCCCAAACGACCACCCCCGGCGAGCGGGACAGACGCGAGCCGGGCCGACTGTCAGGATGACGGAATGAAGCGCAGATCCCTCCTGCTCGGTGCCGCCGCAGGCCTCGCGGTGCCGGCCGTGATCGCCCCTGCGGCGCCCGCGCTCGGCGCGAGCCGGCCGCCGGCGCCGGCCTGGGGCACGGCGCCGGTTCCCCGATCCACCCGCCCGACGCTGCCGCGCCACAACCTGGCCGCCCGGCTGACCACCCTGCCGCCGCAGACGAAGCAGGTGCTCATCGTCAGCTCCGCCAGCTACACCACCAACTACGCCACCCTTGAGGCGTACGTGAAGATCAGGGGTCGCTGGCAGCCCGCCTCGGCGTCGTTGCCCGCACGGATCGGCTCACAGGGCTTCAGCGACAACCACGTGGAAGGTGTGCCGACCACGCCCACCGGTGTCTACTCGATCGGCCCGACCATGTACGGCATCGCGGCGAACCCGGGCATGCGGTACCCGTACCACCGGCTGGTCAGCGGCGACTGGTGGAACGAGAACCCGTCGTCGTCGCGGTACAACACCTTCCAACACAGCTCGACCAACCCGGGCGGGGCCAGCGAGGCGCTGTGGACGGAGGTGCCCGCGTACACGCACTTCGCGGTCATCACCTACAACATGGCGCCGAACGTGCCGACGCCGATCCCGAACGCGGGCAGCGGCATCTTCCTGCACCAGTTCAGCACCAGCGCCGGCAACGCCACCGCCGGTTGCGTGTCCCTCTCCCACGACAACCTGGTCGACGTGCTGAACTGGCTGGACCCGACGGCCTCGCCGCGCATCGTGCTCAGCCCGTACGCCCAGCTCGGCCGATACTGACCTGCGCCGCGGAGGCGGGGTGTCCGGTTCAGGAGACCTTGCCGCCGCGGACGATGGCCACCGCCACCCGGCAGAACTCGTCCATGTCCGGGTTGAAGCCGGCCGCGATGTCGGGATGCAGCCCGGACCGCGTCTCGTCCAACAGTCGCTGGCAGACCTGCTCGACCGGCTCGCCGGCGTAGCCGCCGCGGACCCGTTCGATCGCTGCCTGGAGCGCCGAGGTCAGCTGGTCCTCCAGCGGGCCGCGCAGCTTCTGCTGCACGGGGTCGAGCCCGCGCGGGTCGAGCGTGACATGTGGCTCCGACATCGGTGCTCCCTTCGTCGGCGTCCGCGGTACCCCACCGCAGCCGTCGGTCAAACCCCGGTCGGTACGGCGGCGACCCGCACCTGATACGAGAAGTCCTCCGCCGGCTCCTCCTGGTACGACAACCGGCGGATCTGCCGGTCGTCGTCGTAGAGGGCGACGTCCACCAGGACGCCGAGGTGGGCCAGGCCGATGCTGGACACCCGCTTCTTGTCCTGCAGCACCGCGCAGACGCCGCCCAGCAGGGTGCTGGCGTCGGCCGTGCGGTGCCCGGGCGGGCAGCGTAGGACCAGGTCGACCTCGACCGGCCCGGGCAACGGCGTCCAGCCGGTGCGCTGGGCCGCTGCCAGGGCGGCCTGGAGCAGGGTGCGGACCCTCGTCGCCTGCCGGTGCCCGGCGGCGAAGATGGACAACGCTTCGGTCTTGACCGGTGGCAGGCCGCTCACCTCGAATGTCAGGGCGAGAGCGCGGGTGTCCTGCACGACGGCACCTCCTCGTTGGGACGATCCTGCCGAACCGCGGGAGCGGCGGTGGGACGTTCCCGCGATTACCAACCGATCGGGCAGGCTGGGGTCGGCCAGAGGCGTGTCGACGTCGGCGGCGAACGCGTTGGCTGCGGCGCTAGGAAGACGCTAGTCGACGGTGCGCGCGCTGGGTAGTCGTTCGCTCACCCGATGGGACGCGGCGCGAAGGCGCAGAACTCGTTGCCCTCCGGGTCGGCCAGCACCCACCACCAGTGGGCCTCGTCAATTGGCTCCCGCAGCAGCGTCGCGCCCGCCTCGATCAGCGCCATGGGTTCCGGGTCGACCAGGTCGACGTCCCAGTGCAGCCGGTTCTTGACGGTCTTGGGCTCGGGCACCCCGTTGAACACCCAGTGGTCCCAGGGGAACCCGGCCGCGCCGACCACCGACGCGTTACCCAACCCGTACTCGACTGTGCCGCCGACCACGCCGCTCCACCAGGCAGCCTGGGCGGCCGGGTCGGCCGCGTCCACGACCAGCTCGAAGAGGCCCGGTCGGGCGCCTTCCCGGGCCGGGAAGGCGCAGAACGGGTTGCCCTCCGGGTCGGCCAGCACCCACCAGCCGACCTCCCCGTCCGGTTCGCGAAGCAGCCGGGCGCCGGCGGCGAGCAGCGCCGCCGGCTCCGCGCCGGCCAACCGCAGATCCAGGTGTACGCGGGTTTTGCCGGTACGCGGCCCCGGCACGCGGTTCACCCAGATCGACTCGGCGTTCGAGCGCGCGGAGCGCGGGTCCAGGCGAGTGTCGCCGTCGCCGAGGTCCACGACCTCGGCGTCGAGCATCCGCCCCCAGAAGGCACCCAGGGTGTGCGGGTCGGCGGCGTCCAGACAGAGATCCTTGAAACGGGCTAGCACCGTCCCAGGATGCCCGGCCCGGCGGCGAGCCTGCTCGTCGCCGGGCCGGCGCTGTGGTGATCTCCCGCACACCGCGCCTCGCCACCCCCGGTCCAGCGGCGTCGGGTTTCGCGCAGGTTTCGTGACTTCCCAGCTCGGGCAGTGTGAAGGCCACGAAACGTCCGGGGTTGCCGCGCCGCTGGCCCAGCGCCCTGACCGTCTCGCCGTGCGCCGGGGCACGGTGCCTTCTCCCGGCTGCTGGCCGACAAGAGGGGAGGGGTGATGAACGACCCTGACGAGGCCCGACGTCGACGGCGACCACGGGTCCGCGTGGTGGCGGCTGCCGCCGCGTTGACGCTGGTGGCGCCCTTGGCCGCCTGTGGTTCCGGTGACGCTGGTGGCCCACCGACGCTCAACCTGTACTACCCGCCGGAACAGAACCTGCAGAAGGTCGTCGACGACTGCAACGCGCAGGCCCAGGGGCGGTACAAGATCGCCTACCGGGTGCTGCCCCGACAGGCCGACGAGCAACGCGTGCAGATGGTGCGTCGGCTGGCCGCCGAGGACACCGGCATGGACCTGCTCGGTCTGGATGTCACCTGGACCCAGGAGTTCGCCAGCGCCGACTGGATCCGCGAGTGGACCGGCCAGGACAAGGCCGAGGTCGAGCAGGGCACCCTCGCCGGGCCGCTGGACACCGCCCGCTACGAGGACAAGCTGTACGCCGCGCCGAAGAACACCAACGTCCAGCTGCTCTGGTACCGCAAGGACCTGGTGCCGCAGCCGCCGACCACCTGGGACCAGATGATCACGGCCGCGCAGCAGCTCAAGGACCAGGACAAGCCCTACCAGGTGCTCACCATGGGTGCCCAGTACGAGGGCCTGGTCGTCCTCTACAACACCCTGGCCGAGAGCGCCGGTGGAAACATCCTCAACGACGACGGTACGCAGGCCGTGATGGACGCCGGCACGGTCCGGGCGCTGGAGCAGTTGCAGCGTTTCGCCACGTCGGGCGTGACCTCGCCGTCGTTCAGCAACGCCACCGAGGACCCGGTCCGGCTGGAGTTTGAGTCCGGCGCGGGCGCGTTCCAGGTGAACTGGCCGTTCGTCTACCCGGCACTGCAGGAGGCGAACCCGGAGCTGGCCAAGCAGGTCGGCTGGGCTCGGATGCCGGGCATCGACGAGAACACCCCGAGCAAGGTCACCATCGGCGGGGTGAACATGGCGGTCAGCTCCTACTCCAAGCACCCGGAGCTGTCCTTCGAGGCGGCCCGCTGCATCCGCAACGCCGAGCACCAGAAGTTCTCCGCGATCAACGACGGCGTGCCGCCCACGATCGAGGCGGTCTACGACGAGCCGGAGATGGTCGAGGCGTACCCGATGAAGGACACCATCCTGGAGGAGCTGAAGGAGCCGGCGACCCGCCCGCTGACCCCGGCTTACCAGAGCATCTCCACCGTGATGTCGGCGATCCTGTCGCCGCCGTCGGCGATCCGTCCGCAGAAGACCGCGGACGAGCTGCGCGGCGCCATCGCCGACGCTCTCCAGTCCAAGGGGGTCCTCCCGTGAGCCTGCCCGCCACGCCGACCGGGGCGGACGTGACCGCCGAGGAGACCACCCGCGCCACCGACCGGCACGCCACCGTCCCCACCCAGCGCACCGGCCGTCGCAAGGCGCCGCTGAGCGAGAACAAGAAGGCCGAACGCAAGCTCGGCTGGCTGCTCTGCGCGCCCGCCGCGCTGGTGATGGTCGCGGTGACCGCGTACCCGATCATCTATTCGGTCTGGCTGTCGCTCCAGCGCTTCGACCTGCGCTTTCCCGACCAGCGCGAGTTCATCGGGCTGGAGAACTACGTCACGGTGCTCACCAACGAGTTCTGGTGGACCGCGTTCGGGGTGACCATGCTGATCACGGTGGTCACCGTGGCCGTCGAGCTGGTGCTCGGCATGGGGTTGGCGCTGATCATGCACCGCACGCTGGTCGGGCGGGGCATCGTGCGGACCGCGGCGCTGATCCCGTACGGGATCGTCACCGTGGTCGCCGCGTTCTCCTGGCGGTACGCCTGGACGCCGGGCACCGGCTACCTCGCCGACCTGTTCAGCGACGGCGCGCCGCTCACCGAGCGGGCCAGCTCGCTGGCGATCATCATGCTCGCGGAGATCTGGAAGACCACCCCGTTCATGGCGCTGCTGCTGATGGCCGGGCTGGCGCTGGTCCCGGAGGACCTGCTCAAGGCCGCGTCCACCGACGGCGCGACCGCCTGGCAGCGGTTCACCAAGGTGATGCTGCCGGTGATGAAGCCCGCGATCCTGGTCGCGCTGCTGTTCCGCACCCTGGACGCGTTCCGGGTCTTCGACAACATCTTCGTGCTGACCGCCGGCGGCAACGAGACCTCGTCGGTGTCGATGCTCGCCTACAACAACCTGATCCGGGGCCTGAACCTCGGCATCGGCTCGACGATGTCGGTGCTGATCTTCATCACCGTGGCGATCATCGCCTTCGTCTTCGTGAAGCTGTTCGGCACCGCTGCCCCAGGCAGCGACGACGGGGAGAGGCGCTGACATGGCCACCGGTACCGAAACCACCACCCGCGCCCGGTTGCGCTGGGGCCTGTTGGACGTCCTCGTGGTCGTCTTCGCGCTGGTCCCGGTGCTGTGGATCGCGTCGCTGTCGTTCAAGACGCCGGCCACCCTCACCGACGGGAACTTCATCCCCCGGGAGTGGACGCTGGACAACTACCGGACGATCTTCGACACCGACCAGTTCGTCCGCGCGCTGGTCAACTCGATCGGCATCGCGCTGATCGCCACGCTGATCGCGGTGGTGCTCGGCGCGATGGCGGCGTACGCGATCAGCCGGCTGGACTTCCCCGGCAAGCGGGTGCTGGTCGGCGTCTCCCTGTTGATCGCGATGTTCCCGCAGGTGTCGCTGGTGTCGCCGCTGTTCGAGATCGAGCGGCAGCTCGGCCTCTTCGACACCTGGCCCGGGCTGATCCTGCCGTACATCACCTTCGCGCTGCCGCTGGCGATCTACACGCTGTCGGCGTTCTTCAAGCAGATCCCGTGGGACCTGGAGAAGGCGGCGAAGATGGACGGCGCGACCCAGGGTCAGGCGTTCCGGCGGGTCATCGCCCCGCTGGCCGCACCCGGGCTGTTCACCACGGCGATCCTGGTCTTCATCTTCTGCTGGAACGACTTCCTGTTCGCCATCACGCTGACCTCCACCGAGCGGGCTCGTACGGTGCCGGTCGCCCTGTCGTTCTTCACCGGCGAGTCGCAGTTCGAGGACCCGACCGGGGCGATCTGCGCCGCCGCCGTGGTGATCACCATTCCGATCATTCTGTTCGTCCTCTTCTTCCAGCGCCGCATCGTGTCCGGCCTGACCTCCGGCGCAGTCAAGGGATAGGTGGTAGTCGTGGCTGACATCGTGCTCGACAAGGTGAGCAAGAAGTTCCCGGACGGGACCGTCGCCGTGCAGGACGTCGACCTGGAGATCGCCGACGGCGAGTTCGTCATCCTGGTCGGCCCTTCGGGCTGCGGCAAGTCCACCACCCTCAACATGATCGCCGGGCTGGAGGACATCAGCTCCGGCGAGCTGCGCATCGGCGGTCAGCGGGTCAACGACAAGGCCCCCCGGGACCGGGACATCGCCATGGTGTTCCAGTCGTACGCGCTGTACCCGAACATGACCGTGCGGGAGAACATGGCCTTCCCGCTGCGGCTGGCGAAGCTGGACAAGGAGACCATCAACCAGAAGGTCGACGAGGCGGCCAAGGTGTTGGAGCTGACCCCGCTGCTGGACCGCAGGCCGGCCAACCTCTCCGGTGGGCAGCGCCAGCGGGTGGCGATGGGCCGGGCGATCGTCCGGCAGCCGAAGGCGTTCCTGATGGACGAGCCGCTGTCCAACCTGGACGCCAAGCTGCGGGTGCAGATGCGCACGGTGGTGTCCCGGTTGCAGAAGCAGCTCGGCACCACCACCGTCTACGTCACGCACGACCAGACCGAGGCGATGACCCTCGGTGACCGGGTTGTGATCATGCGCGGCGGTGCGGTGCAGCAGGTCGGCCCGCCGCAGGAGCTCTACGACCACCCGCGCAACCTCTTCGTGGCCGGCTTCATCGGCTCGCCGTCGATGAACTTCCTGCACGCCGTCGTGCAGGACGGCGGGTTGCATACCGCGTTGGGCGACGTGCCGCTCGGCGATCGGGTCCGCCGGGAACTGGAGGCGGCCGACGCGCCGCGGGAGCTGATCCTCGGTGTCCGCCCCGAGCACTTCGAGGACGCCGAGTTGGTCGACGAGGACACCCGCCGCCGGGGCCTGGAGTTCGAGGCTCCGGTGGAGATCGTCGAGTCGATGGGCTCGGACAAGTACGTCTACTTCACCGTGGAGGGAGAGAAGGCCAGCGCCGCCGAGCTGGAGGAGTTGGCCGCGGACGCGGGCTCGGCCGACTTCAGTGGCGCCGGCAGCAACCTGGTCACCCGGCTGTCGGCCGAGTCCCCGGTGGCGGAGGGGCAGTCGCGCCGGGTCTGGTTCAACCTGGAGAAGATCCACCTGTTCGACCCGGCCAACGGGCGCAACCTCACCCTGCACGAGGGCCGGGCGGCCGGCGCGCTCGCCGACTGACAGCGTCCACCGTGGTGGGGCCGGCGGTCCGCCCGCCGGCCCCGTCGGGTCCTGCGCCGCACGCCCGGCCGTGACAAGGTGGTCGCAGGTCGCGTCGTGAAGCGGGGGACGGATGAACCGACGACTGGTCGCGCTGGCCAACGCGCACGGCGTGTCCACCTGGTACGAGGACTGGCGGCACCGGCGCGTCGAGGTCGCGCCGGAGACCGTCGTCGGCGTGCTCGGCCTCCTCGGCGTGGATGCCACCAGCCCGGCGGCCATCGCCGACGCGCTCACCGCCACCCGCGCGGTCGACCGGGCCGCCCTGCCGGAGACGGTGGTGCTCACCCACGGCGCCACTCGGGTGCTTCCCGGCCCGGGCGTGGTGACCCTGGAGGACGGTGGCCACCGCGCGGTCGACGGCGAACTGCCGGCGGATCTGCCGCTGGGCTGGCACCGGCTGGCCTGCGCCGGCCGGGAGGCGACGCTGGTGGTGGTGCCCCGCCGGCTGCCCGTGCCGCCGCGCACCTGGGGCTGGATGCTTCAGCTCTACGCGCTCACCTCGGAACGCTCCTGGGGCATGGGCGACCTCGGTGACCTGGCCGAGTTCACCGGTTGGGCCGGTGCCACCGGCGCGGGGCTGGTGTTGCTCAACCCACTGCACGCGGTCGGGCCGGCGCATCCGGTCGCCGCTTCACCGTATTCGCCGGCCAGTCGGCGCTTCGTCAGCCCGCTCTACCTGCGGGTCAGCGAGACCGCCGCGTACCGGGCAGCCGACCCGGCGACCCGGGCGGTGGTCGACGCGCTGCGCCCCGACCGGCGCGACCTGATCGACTACGACGAGGTGTGGACCGCCAAGCGGCACGCCCTGGAGCTGCTGCATCCGTACGCCCAGCCGGTGGACCTGGGCGCGGACCCGGCGCTGACCACCTTCGCCACCTGGTGCGCGTTGGCCGAGCGGCACGGGAACGACTGGCGGGCCTGGCCGGCGGAGCTGCACCACCCGGACGCCCCGGCGGTCGCCGAGCAGCGCCGCCAGCTCGCCGACCGGGTGGCCTTCCACGCCTGGCTGCAACACCTCTGCGACGAGCAGCTCGACGCTGTCACGGCGGCGGCCCGGGCGGCCGGGATGCCGGTCGGCGTGGTGCACGACCTGGCCGTCGGCATCGACCCGGGTGGCGCGGACGGCTGGCAGCTCGCCGACGTGCTGGCCCAGGGCGTGCGGGTCGGCGCCCCGCCGGACGACTTCAACCAGCTCGGCCAGGACTGGGGGCTCGTCGCGTGGCGCCCGGACCGGCTCGCCGCCACCGGTTACGCGGCCTACCGGGACATGCTGCGGCGGACCCTGCGGCACGCCGGTGGCCTGCGGGTCGATCATGTCGCCGGGCTGTGGCGGCTGTGGTGGGTGCCGCCGGGTGCCGGGGCCGCCGAGGGCACCTACGTCCGCTACGACGCCGAGGCGATGCTCGGCATCCTCGCGCTGGAGGCCCACCGGGCCGGGGCGGTGGTGGTCGGCGAAGACCTTGGCACCGTCCAGCCGGCGGTGACCCGGGGGCTGCGCGGGCGAAACATGCTCGGCTCGACCGTGCTGTGGTTCGCCCAGGACGACGACGGCGACTTCGTTCCGCCGACCCGCTGGCCGCGCAACGCGCTGGCCACGATCTCCACCCACGACCTGCCGACCGCTCCCGGCTTCCTGACCGGCGAGCACGTCCGGGTACGCGACGAGTTGAAGCTGCTCGGCGCCGACGTGGCGGTGGAGCGGGCCCGGGCCGACGCGGACCGGGAGCGGCTGCTGACGATGCTGCGTGCCGAGGCGCTGCTGCCCGACACGGCCGCGCCGGATGACGGCGAGGTGGTGGTGGCGATGCACGCCGCGCTCGCGGCCAGCCCGACCCGGCTGCTCGGCGTCTCCCTCTACGACGTGCTGGGCGAGGTGCGTCAGCCGAACATGCCGGGCACGGTGGACGAGTATCCGAACTGGCGGCTGCCGTTGCCGGCGACCGTGGCGGAGATCTGTGCGGACCCCCAGGTGGCCCGGGTCGTCGACGTGCTCACCGCGGCCCGCCCGCGACCTGCCAGCCCGGACGAGGACTGACGCCCGACGCCGCGCTGGTCAGGCCGGCCACTCGAACCGGGGCGGCAGCCCGAGGAAGTCGGCGTACCGGCCCAGGGCCTGCTCGACCCGGGCACGTCCGGCGGTGTCCAGTGGCGTCAGCGGCTGGATTGTCACGGTGACCGCGGCCCGGGCGACGCGACGTTTCCACAGGCCCACCACCCGGCCGGCGCGGACCACGGTGGACTGGAAGATGCCGTTGTTGCCCGGCACGACGGCGGCCTGGTGCGCGGGGTCGAGCATCAACGAGCGGTCCCGGAAGCCGAGCAGGTACTCGTCGAAGCCGGGCAGCACCAGCACGTCGTCGACCGGGGGGCGCGGTGCGTCGGCCAGCGCCGCGTCGACGTGCATCTCCACACCGTCGACCCGCACCACGGTCAGCACGTCGCCGGCGGCGGCCAGCCCACGCCGCGCGTCGGTCAGGGTGAGGCCGGTCCAGCCGGCGAACTCGCGGGCGGTGACCGGACCGTGCCCGCGCACGTAGCGGTGGGCGAGCACGGCCAGCGCCTCGTCCCGGTCCAACTGCCGTGGCCCGGGCGCCCACTCGTCGAGCAGCGCGAAGGTCTGTTCGGTGCCGACGTTCGGCGCAAGGCAGGTCACTCCGCGCACGCTGGCGTACCAGAGCAGGTGGTAGCCGCGCTGGCTGTCGGTGGCCAGGCCGG
The DNA here is from genome assembly GCF_045207365.1 of Micromonospora sp. NBC_00858. NCBI lineage: Bacteria > Bacillati > Actinomycetota > Actinomycetes > Micromonosporales > Micromonosporaceae > Micromonospora > Micromonospora sp. NBC_00858. Next base: position 853,194 of record NZ_CP108828.1, read on the forward strand.
CCGCGCGGAGGGTGGCCAGGCACTCCGCCCGGGTGAGTCGACCGCCGCCGGCCAGCGCGGCGCCGAGCACATCCACCGCCCGGTCCGCGTCGGCGTCGGTGAGCCCGAGCTGCGCCCGCCGGGTCGACGCGCCGGCCAGCGACCGGACGCCGGTCAGCTCCAGCATCCAGCGCGCGTCGGCGGGCGGGACGAGGTGCACGGTGCCCCGCATCGGCCAGGTGCGCAGCGCCTCCCGCTTCTCCAACGCCGCCTGCACGTCGGTCACGGTCTGCCCGGGCAGCCGCGCGCCCAGCGACCACAGCCCACTGGCCAGGTCCTGTGCCTGCATCGCGCCGAACCACTCGACCACCTCGGCGACGCTGCCGGGTCGGACGCCCGGGTGCGGCCGCAGCAGCAGGCTGCTCATCCGCAGCGCCAGCGCGTCGGCTGCGCTGAGGTCGACAGGCATGGGTCGTGCCCCTTCCGGTTGCCGGGCTGCCAGCCTAGGGCCACCTACCGACGACTCCGCCTGACGCGGCGTCCCGCGCATCCGCCGCCCCCGCGCCCGTGGCCTGTCGCTCGCCGGTTCGCGCCCAGGGGGCGTAACGGCCGGCGCAGCGGGAAAGCGGCGCGTCGGAAGTACGCGCGCCGCGCGTGCGGAAGGGAGTCTGATGACTGCCGCAAACGAGCCGGCCCGGGGTACGGGCGCGCCGGCCGGGTCCCGGACCCATCGGGCGGACGCCCGCGCGAAGACCAGCGCGGCCGCCACCTTCGCCCTGGTCTTCGGCGTGGCCGGCCTGATCAGCGTGCTGACCGCCATTCTCGCCTGGATCGGGTTGGTGCTCGGCATCATCGGGGTCATCCTCGGCATCGTCGGGCTGAAGATGTCCCGCCGCCCGGGCGTGACCGGGCGGGGCGTGGCGATCGGTGGCCTGGTGCTGAGCATCCTGGCGGTGCTCATCGGACTGGGCCTCGCCGCGGGCATCTCCACCTTCATCAACAACGAGGGTGCGGTGGACCGCCTCCAACAGCAGGTCGACGACCTCCGCGACAAGCTCGACTGACGCTCACCGACGCGCACGATCGACGCGCCGGGCCGGGGCGCGCTCGCCGGCCGCGTCGCGCGACGGCTCCGGCGGGCGCGGCCGGAGATCACAGTAGGGTGGGCGACGTGCTCCGCCAGGTCACCGCGATCCGCTACGTCACCCCGCTACGCGAGGGTGGCTCGCTGCCGGGCGTGGTGGAGGCCGACGACCTCGGCACGTACGTGGCGAAGTTCCGCGGCGCCGGGCAGGGGCCCAAGGCGCTGATCGCCGAGGTGATCTGCGGTGAGCTGGCCCGCCGCCTGGAGCTGCGGGTACCACCGCTGGTGGTGCTCGACATCGACCCGGTGATCGGTCGGGCTGAGCCCGACCAGGAGGTGCAGGAGCTGCTGCGCAACAGCGGCGGCGCCAACCTGGGGATGGACTTCCTGCCCGGGGCGCTGGGCTTCGACCCGGTCGCGCATCCTGTCGACCCGATGCTGGCCTCGCGGGTGCTCTGGTTCGACGCGTACGTGGAGAACGTCGACCGGAGCTGGCGCAACCCGAACCTGCTGGTCTGGCACCGGGAGCTGTGGCTCATCGACCACGGCGCCTGCCTGTACTTCCACCACAACTGGCCGCGCGCCGGTGCCGCCGTGCACCGGGCGTACCGCGCCGAGGACCACGTGCTCGCGCCGTACGCCGACCGGCTCGCCGAAGCCGACGCCGAGCTGGCCCCCCGGGTCACCCCGGAGCTGCTCCGTGAGGTGCTGGCGCTGGTGCCGGAGGAGTGGCTGACCGCCGCCGACTTCGACTCGGCCGATGCGGCACGGGAGGCGTACCTGGCGCACCTGTCCGCCCGGGTCGCGCGCACCGCCGACTGGCTGCCGCAGGGGAGCGCGGCATGAGGCAACCCTTCGAGTACGCCGTCATCCGGCTGGTGCCCCGCATCGAGCGCGGCGAGCAGATCAACGTCGGCGTGCTGCTCTACTGCCAGCAGCGCGACTTCCTGGCCGCGCGGACGCACCTGGACGCCGACCGGGTCCGCGCCCTGGCGCCCGACGTGGACCTGCCGGCGGTGGCCGCGGTGCTCGACTCCTGGGACCGGACCTGCGCCGGTGACGGACCGGCGACCCGGATGCGGCTCGGCGAGCGGTTCCACTGGCTGGCCGCGCCACGCAGCACGATGATCCAGACCGGGCCGGTGCACACCGGGCTCACCGCCGACCCGGCGGCGGAGCTGGAGCGGCTGATGGCGGCGCTGGTCCGCTGAGCGGAGGCGGTGACCGGCGGACGGGCCCCTGATCGCGCTACGCCCGCCCCGTTGCCGGCGGAGCGCGATCCCCCGTTCAGGTGCCCGGCGCGGGGGCGGCGGAGTACTCCCGTCGGTGCCGGTGACATCAGGATCGCTCTCCGTGAACACCCGAGGGTCGGAACGCCCCGGAACTTGCGGAAAACTTGAGGATGCGGCCGCCGATCGGCGGGGCAGCGCGCGCGGGTTGCCGTTTGACGGTGCGGGCAACGGGTAGTCGCCGGAGCTGACTCTGACGAGAAGGGGAACATCTATGGCTGCCCAGACCAAGGTAGCGGTGATCTACTACAGCGCCACCGGCATCACGTACCAGATGGCGCAGGCCGTGTGCGAGGCCGCCGGGGATGCCGGCGCCGAGGTGCGCCTGCGCAAGGTGCGCGAGCTGGCGCCGGACGAGGCGATCCGCTCCAACTCCGGGTGGCAGGCACACCACCTGGAGACCCAGGACGTGCCCGAGGCGATGATCGACGACCTGTCCTGGGCCGACGTGGTGATCTTCGGCGCGCCGACCCGGTACGGCATGGTCGCCGCCCAGCTGAAGCAGTTCATCGACACCACCGGCCCGCTGTGGGCCCAGGGCGCGCTGGCCAACAAGGTCTACTCCGCGTTCACCTCGACGGCGACCTCCCACGGCGGTCAGGAGACCACCCTGACCTCGCTCTTCACGGTCTTCTACCACTGGGGTGGAGTCGTGGTGACCCCCGGCTACACCGACACCAGCCAGTTCATTGCCGGCAACCCGTACGGCGCCTCGCACACCAGCAACAACGGGGAGATCGCCCCGGACGCCGTGGCGCTGGGCGCCGCCGCGCTCACCGCCCGACGGGCGGTGCAGATCGGCGCCGCGCTGAAGAAGGGCCTGGCCGGCTGAGCCGACCGGTGACCGGTGGCCGGGCGAGGGCTCTCGGTCCCGTCCGACCACCGGTCGATCCAGCCGTACCCTCGGGCGCGGTGACTATGCTCGCCCGCCTGCCGCCGACAGCTCGTCCGGGCGCGGGGCCGGCAGCAGGTCGCCCAGCAGTTCGGTCAGCACGGCGAGCCCGTCCGGGCTGAGCACCGACTCGGGGTGGAACTGCACCCCGGCGAAGGCGCGCCCGCGCAGCGCGTGCACGGCGCCGTCGCGCACGTCCCGGGCCAGCTCCACCGGCCCGTACGCGGTATCCAGCCGGTCCACCTCGGCGCGGGCGGTGAACGTGGAGTAGAAGCCCACCCGACGGGGGTGGCCGAACAGCGGCACCTCCCGTTGCAACCCCTGGTAGGGGGCCTCGCGCCGGTGCAGGGGCAGCCCCAGCAGCCCGGCCAGCACCTGATGGCCGAGACAGACCGCGAGGGTCGGGCGACCGCTCGCCAGCAGCCCGGTCAGCAGCCCGCGCAGCGCCGCCATCTTCGGCTCGTCCTCGCTGCCCGGGTCGCCCGGTCCGGGCCCGGCCACCACCAGGTCATAGGCGTCGACCGGGCCGCTGGCGTGCCACGGCCGCAGCGTGACCGCGAGACCCAACGCGCCCAGCTGGTGGGCCAGCATGCCGGTGAAGGTGTCCTCGGCGTCCACGATCAGCGCCCGGCGGCCAATCAACCCGGGCAGCCCTGGCGCGTCCGGCGCTCGCTGGTCCAGCCAGAACCGCGCCAGCGGCGCGTTGCGCGCGGCCAGCGCCTCGCGTACCGCCGGGTCGTCGGCCAGCCGCGCGACCGGCCGGCCGTCGCCGGCGGGTGCCGCCGGGCCGAGGCCGAGCGCGGCCAGCACCCCGGCCGCCTTGGCGTGCGTCTCGGCCACCTCGCCGGCCGCCGTCGAGTGCCGGACGAGGGTGGCGCCCACCGGCACCCGCAGCCGGCCGCTGGGGGAGATCTCGGCGGTACGGATCAGGATCGGCGCGTCCAGCGTCTGCCGGCCAGCCTCGTCGTGACCGAGCAGGGCCAGCACGCCCGCGTAGTAGCCCCGGCCGACGCGCTCGTGCCGGGCGATCACCCGGCATGCGTTCTCCATCGGGCTGCCGGTCACGGTGGGGGCGAACATCGTCTCCCGCAGCACCTCCCGCACGTCGCGGGTGCCCCGACCGGCGAGCAGGTACTCAGTGTGTGCCAGGTGCGACATCTCCTTGAGGTACGGGCCGATCACCTGACCGCCGTGCTCCGCGACGGTGGCCATCATCTTCAGCTCCTCGTCGAGCACCATGTACAGCTCCTCGACCTCCTTGGTGTCGGCGAGGAAGCGCAGCAGCGCCGCCCGGTCCGGCGTGCCGCCGACGGGCCGGAAGGTGCCGCTGATCGGGTTCATCATCACCAGCCCGTCGTCGACGCTGACGTGCCGCTCCGGGCTGGCGCCGACCAGCGTCCGAGTCCCGGTGTGCACCACGAACGTCCAGTACGCCCCACGTTCGGCGACCAGCAGCCGGCGCAGCGCGGCCAGCGCGGCCACCAGCGGCGGGCCCTGCACGGTGGCATGCAGGGTGCGGTGGATGACGAAGTTGGCACCCTCGCCGCGACCGATCTCCTCGGACAGCACCCGCTGCACGGTCTGCGCGTACTCCTCGTCGGTGACGTCGAACGCGGCGTCGACGGCGCGCACCGGCTCGTCGGGCAGCGCGGCCAGCGCGTCGGCCAGGGCGATCCGTCGGTGCTCGCGGACCTGGAGGCACTCCAGCGGGTATCCGTCGTCGCGGCAGGCGAAACCGCGCTCGGTGATCTGCCGGTACGGCACCAGGGCCAGCGTCCGCGCCCCGGGCGCGCCCGGCTGCAGCGGGATGTCCGCCAGCCGGTCGACGGTGTCGACCGGGCCGGTGAACAGCTCCAGCTCGTCGGCGCCCTCGCGGCGCAGCAGCGCGAAGGGGCCTGGGTCGACGCCGCGCGCGACGGCGGCGAGCAGGTCGGTCAGGTGGGTCATCGGATTCTCCGTGGGGCCGGGCGCCGCCAGTGGGGCGGCCATCCGGGCCGGGAGATCCGGCGGCCGCCTCGATGGCGGCCGCGTGGATGGAGCTACGCGCGGGGGGTGGCCGCCGGGTCGGCGGGCCACCAGCAGGTCGGATGCGCGAGCATGCGATCCACCCTACGCGCCCGCAGCCGGGCCCGGAACCCGATGGCGCGTCCCGGTGGCGCCCGGCCCGACCGACGTTCCGGCACGGTCGGCAGCGGGTAACTTGACCGGCGATGAACATTCTCGCGCTCGATCTGGGCACCTCCTCGGTACGCGGGCTGGTGCTGGACGGGGACACCCAACCGATGCCCGGCGCCCTGGCCCGGCGGAAGGTCAACCTCGCCATCGGCGACAACGGCACCGGCACGCTCTCCGGTCCCGACTATCTCGCCTCCCTGATCGAGTGCCTCGACGAGCTGGCCGCCGCGGGGCACCTGCACGACGTCGATCTGGTCGCGGTCTCGGCGCAGTGGCACTCGGTGCTCCCGCTGGACCGCGACGGCACCCCGCTGGGTCCGGTGCTCACCTGGCTGGACACCCGGCCGACGCCGCGCGACGGTGCGCCCGGCCCAGCCGACCCGGACGACTTCCACCAGCGCACCGGCTGCTGGTGGCACCGCAACTACTGGACCGTGCGGCTGCCCTGGCTGCGCGAGCAGTCCGGCAGCCCGATCGCCCGGTTCGTCGGCCTGCCCGAGTACGTGCTGGGAGAGCTGCTCGTAGGGGCACCCATGTCGGTGTCCCAGGCCTCCGGGACCGGCCTGCTGGACCTGGGCAGCCTGCGCTGGGACGACGAGGCGCTGACGCTGGCCGGGGCGCGACCGCAGGAGCTGCCGCCCCTGGGCGAGCTGGAATGGCATGGCCGGCTACGGGCCGACCGCGCCCGCCGCTGGCCGCAGCTGGCCGAGGCCCGGTGGTCGCCGCCGGTGGGCGACGGCGGGGCCTCGAACGTCGGCTCGGGCTGCGTGGACCCGAGCCGGGCCGCGGTGACCGTCGGCACCTCCGCAGCCGTACGGCTGATGCAGCGGATCCCGGCCGGCGAGCCGTTGCCCCGGCTGCCCGAACGGCTCTGGCGCTACCGGGTCGACCACGACCACGTGGTGACCGGCGCGGCGTACTCCAGTGGCGGCAACCTGTTCGCCTGGGCCGACCGGGAGTTGCGGTTGCCCCAGGGCGCTGAACTGGACGCGGCGCTGGCGCTGGTGCCGGCGGGCGGTGGCCGGCCGGCTGACCCCCGCTTCGGCGGCGACCGGGCGCCCGGGCTGGCCCCGGCGGGTACGGGCGAGCTGCGTGGGCTCAGCTTCGGCACCACGGCGGTGGACATCCTGGCCGGGCTGATGCAGGGCCTGTGCGAGCTGGTCGCCCACGACCTCGCGGTGCTGGAGTCCACGATCGACCGACCGGTCGAGGTGGTGCTGGGCGGTGGCGCGGTGGCCGCGTCGGTGTGGTGGCGGCAGTCGTTCGCGACGGCGCTCGCGCCGCGACCGGTGTCGCACCAACGCAATCCGGAGATCGGTGCCACCGGCGCCGCGTTGGTGGCGCTGGGCCGTTACGGTGACGCGGTGGAGCTCGCCGACATCGGCCGGACGGACGAGCTGGTCTTACCGACCACGACACCACCTCCGCACCCGCAGTATCCTTCCTGAACCGCCGCCACGTTCGGACCGTTGACAGCGCTCCCGAGCCTGGTTGGATGGACTGCGCTCCCCGGACCGCGGTGGACGCGGCAGGACGGAGGAGGCAGGGTGGCGGCAGGTTCCGACCCGGGGAACGGCGCGGTGTCGAACCATCGCCGGCGTCGCTTCGATGTCCGGGTTGTTCCCCACCGGCGCCGCTCGCCGTTCCGGCTGCGCGACTGGCGGATGAGCACCAAGCTGGCCACCGTTCTGGTGGTGCCGTCGGTGGCGTTCCTGGTGCTCGCCGGCGTGCAGACCAGCGCGCTGGTGGGGCGGACCACGGCGTTGAACGACTTCGCCCGTCAGGTGGGCATCGGCCGGCAGATCACCGCGGTGGTGCACCAGCTCCAGCAGGAGCGGGACCGCTCCGCGGGGGAGCTGGGGGAGCTGCGCCGCGGTGGCGACCGGGAGACCTCGGCTGCGGCCCTGAAGCCTCTGCAGTCGGCCACCGACCGGGCCATTGTGGACCTCCGGCGGGCGGCCGAGCCGCTGGCCGACGCCGACGCCTCCTGGCGGGTCGCCTTCTCCGAGGTGCTGGAGGCGTACGACCAGGTGGTGGACATCCGGCCGGCGATCCCGCCGGCGGTGCTCAGCAACGACACCATCCTGAGCAACTACCACCGGGCCGTCGACGTGCTGCTCGACCTGCTCGCGGAGCCGACGCCGGGTCAGGAGCGGCCGGCGTTGAGCGACGCGGTGCTGCGCTACGTCCAGCTGGCCCGGGTCAAGGAGCTCTCCTCGCGGGTTCGGGCCCAGCTCTACGCCGCCGCGCGCGCCGGCCGGTACGGCACCGAGGACCGGGTGCTGCTCACCGACCTGCGCGCCCAGCAACTGACCGCGCTCGGCGCGTTCCGGGTGGCCGCCACCAGCGACCAGATCCGCCGGTACGACGAGAGCTCGGTGGATCCGCTGTTCCTGGTCGCCACCCGGTTGGAGGAGCGCAGCCTGCCGGCCGGTGACGCACCGCCCGAGGTGCTGCCCTCCGAGCAGTGGTGGGCGGCCAGCCAGCAACGCCAGGAGCTGCTGCGGCAGGTCGAGGCGGGGGTGCTGGACGACGCCGTGCGACAGGCCGACGACGCCAGCACCGGCCAGCTGCGCGCCACCCTGCTGGTGGTCGGCGGGATCGTCGCGGTGCTGCTGGTCGCCCTGCTGATCTCGCTGCTCGTCGGCCGGTCGGTCGCCCGGTCGATGCGGCTGCTGCGCAGCCAGGCGCTGCGGATCGCGCAGATCGAGCTGCCGGACGCGCTGGACCGGCTGCGGACCGTCACCGGCGGGGTGCCCGGCATCGAGGTCCCGCCGGCGGTGGTCCGCTCGCTCGACGAGATCGGCGAGCTGGCCGAGGCGTTCGTCGCGGTGCACCGCAGCGCGGTCACCGTCGCCGTCGAGCAGGCGCTGATGCGCCGCAACGTCAACGCGATGTTCGTCAACCTGGCCCGGCGCAGTCAGGTGCTGGTGGAGCGCCAACTGGAGCTGCTGGACGATCTGGAACGCGAGGAGAGCGACCCGGACCAGCTGGAGAACCTGTTCAAGCTCGACCACCTGGCCGCCCGGATGCGCCGCAACGACGAGAGCCTGCTGGTGCTGGCCGGCACTGAGTCCACCCGCCGGTGGAACCGGCCGGTGGGCCTCGGCGCGGTGCTGCTGGCCGCCGCCGCCGAGATCGAGCAGTACCAGCGTGTCCGCCTCGAGTCGGTGGGCAACGTGCACGTGGTCGGGCACGCCGTCGGTGAGCTCGTGCACATGCTGGCCGAGTTGCTGGAGAACGCCACCGCCTTCTCCCGGCCGGACACGGTCGTGGTGGTGACCGCCCGGGTCGAGGCCGCGTCCGCGCTGATCGAGATCGCCGACCGTGGCCTGGGCATGAGCCCGACCGGGTTGGCTGAGGCGAACGTGGTGCTGGCCAGCCCGCCGGCTGCGGACGTCGCGGCGGTCGAGCGGATGGGTCTGTTCGTGGTCAGCCATCTGGCCGCCCGGCTCGGTGTGCGGGTGCGGTTGGACGGCGGCGAGGATGGTCTCGTCGCCCGGCTCGTGCTGCCTGCCGCGTTGCTGGCCCCGGCGGGGGCGGTGGAGTTGGATCCGCCGGCGCCAGCCCGGATGTTGGCCACGAGCGCGGCTCGGGGCATTGGTGCGCAGCGGGTGCCCGGGGCCACCCGGGCGGCGGGCGTGCCAGGGCCGGCCGTGGCGCCACTGGACCTGCCCGTGGCAGGCCGCCCGCCGGGGATCGCCGTGCCCCGCCAGGGGTCGGTCCGGGCCGGAGACGTGCTCGCCCCGGCGCGGTCGGGTAACGGCGGCGGCTGGTGGTCCCCGGAGGGTCCGGTCGGGCCGGCGGGGCCGGGGCCGGTCGTGCCGCCGGCCATCCCGGTGACCGCCGGCACGAACGAGCGGGGCCTGCCGATGCGGGTACCGATGGCACAGCTCTCCGCGGTCACCCGCCCGGCCCGGCCGGAATCGGCGCCGGCGCGCGACGATCTGGACCCGGAGGCGGTCGGTGGCATGCTTTCCCGGCTCTACAGCGGGGTACGGCGTGCTGAGGCCGAGGACACCACCGAGATACCCGTGCCACCCTTCGGGGGGCACGACGAAGGGGGACGACGACAGTGACGACGTTGAGCCAGGAGGCACGGGACCTGAGCTGGCTGGTGAGCGCGTTCGCGGAGCGGGTGCCGGGTGTGGCGCACGCCGTGGTGGTCTCCTCCGACGGGCTGCTGGTTGCGCTCTCCGACAACCTGCCCCGCGACCACGCGGACAAGCTCGCCGCGGTGACCTCCGGCCTGATGAGCATCACCGCGGGCGCGGCCCAGATGTTCGACAATGACGTCGTCAAGCAGACGGTGGTCGAGATGGGCCGGGGCTACTTTCTGGTGATGCAGGTGCGGGACGGGTCGATCCTGGCCACGCTGGCCGCCGGGGACGCGGACATCGGCGTGGTGGGCTACGAGATGGCCCGGCTGGCCAAGCAGGCGGGGGAGATGCTCACCCCGGCGCTGCGGGCGGAGTTGCAGCAGGCGCTGCCTCGCTGATGGTCCGGCCGTGCCCCGGACGGTCACCGGCTCAACGGAGCCGAGCCGTCCGGGCCCGGCCGTCCGGGCGGCCCGTTCAGAGGCCGCCGTCGGCGATGACCGACCGGTACCAGTGGGCGCTGCGCTTGAGCACCCGCCGCTGGGTCGGGTAGTCCACGTAGACCAGTCCCCACCGCTGGTCGTACCCCTCGGCCCATTCGAAGTTGTCCAGCAGCGACCAGACGTGGAAGCTCTCCAGCGGCACACCGTCGGCGATGGCCCGGTGGGCGGCGGCCAGGTGGTCGCGCAGGAAGCTGATCCGGCCGGGGTCGTCGATGGTGCCGTCCGCGGCCAGGGCGTCCGGGGTGGGCAGCCCGTTCTCGGTGACGGTGAGCGGGATCGGGCCGTAGTCGCGGGTGACCCGGGTCAGGATGTCGTACATCCCGTCGGGGTAGATCTGCTGCCACTCGGCCTCGGAGGTCGGCCAGCGCTGCTCGGTGCGGCCGTCGGCGGTGACGTAGATCGGCGTGTAGTACTGCACCGCCAGCAGGTCGACCGGCGAGGAGATGACCGCCAGGTCGCCGTCGCGGATGCCGCGGACCATCCGGCTCTGTGGGCCGAGGTCGGCCAGCACGTCCTCCGGGTAGCTGCCCTTGAGCAGGGAGTCGAGGTAGAGGCGGTTCTCGTAGCCGTCGTAGAGGCGGGTGGCCGTGGCCGCCTCCGGCGAGTCGTCGGCGGGGTAGCAGGGGTGCAGGTTGAGTGCCGGGCCGATCCGGCCGGTGCCGCCGGCGGCGCGCAGCGCGCGGACCGCGAGCCCGTGGGCGAGCTGCAGGTGGTGGGCGACCAGGTAGGCAGCGTCCGGGTCCTGCCGGCCGGGGGCGTGGTGGCCGCTGAGGTAGCCGTTCTGCACCACGGTCTTGGGCTCGTTGATGGTGAGCCAGGCCGGCACCCGGTCGCCGAGGGCGCGGAACACCGCGTCGGCGTAGTCGGCGAAGCGGTGGGCGGTGTCCCGCGATTCCCAACCGCCGGCGTCCTGCAGGGCCTGCGGTAGGTCCCAGTGGAACAGGGTGGCCATCGGCGCGATGTCGCGCTCGTGCAGGCCGTCGAGGAGGCGGCGGTAGAAGTCGAGCCCGCGCTGGTTGGGCGCGCCGGTGCCGTCGGGCTGGATCCGTGGCCAGGAGATGGAGAAGCGGTAGCTGCGTAGCCCGAGGTCGCGCATCAGGTCGAGGTCCTCGGCGTACCGGTGATAGTGGTCCGCGGCGACGTCGCCGGTGTCGCCGTTGCGGGTGCGCCCGGGGGCGCGGCTGAAGGTGTCCCAGATCGACTCGCCGCGGCCGTCCTCCTTTGCGGCGCCCTCGATCTGGTACGCGGAGGTGGCCGCGCCCCAGCCGAAGTCGCGGGGAAAGCGCAGCGGGCCGGCGGGCCCGGTAGGTATCGACATGATTCTCCTCGTGGATACGGGGCCACCGCCGAGATTCGGGAGCGCTCCCATGATAGGTCAGGGGCGGCGAGCCCGGTCAGCCGGCCGTCGTGTCGGCCGGTAGTGGCGGGTTGAGGGCGGTGCGGCCCCGGACAGCGAACGAGGCCGACCGGGCGGCGCGGCGCGCCTGTCCCGTCGGCCTCTTTTCCCATCGTGTACGGGGGTTTAGTGTGGGGACGGGGGAGGGCAACCCCCGTCCCCACCGTAACTGCACACACACGGGCGGAATTTGGGTCCTGCCGTGCGTGTCGCGCGGGAGCCGGGCCACGCGAGTGGCTCTGGTTCCACCTCCCTCCGTGTGGCGGGACGATGGCTGACGACGGCGTCCGGGCTGGCCCGTCGTCGGCCCTCGGGCTGGTTCACCGGGCCCGTCAGAGACGGTCCCGGTGATCTTCTAGTTGGAACCTTGTCGATGGAAGCGCTCCCATCGACGATGCTGCGACTGTAACGCCCGTCACGCCTTTGTGAAAGACCCAAAACGAGATCGAAACAAGGCTCTGAATCGGCCTGCCGCGCGCTTGTTGTGGGAGCGCTTCCATGGCACACTGTCGATTCAACGCGACAGGAGCCAGATCGCGTGGCGCGGGTCCGCCGAGGGCAGCCGGTAGCACCACTTCCGGTCACGGACACCCGACCGCAGCCGGCGGGACCCCCTTCCCGCGCGGGCCGCAACCGCCGATCCCCGGCCGGGCCCGGGGCGACCACCTTCCCGGCGCCTCGAATCCCCCGCGCACCACCACCTTCGCGGGCTGGCGCCCCGCCGGGGACCAACCCGGCCTGGTCCGAGGAGACACCGCGCACATGAGACATCTGGCACGACGCCGTCGAGTGGCGATCATCGCCGCCGCCGCGCTCGCCGTCGGCGGGGTGACCCTGCCCGCCGGCGCCGCGCAGGCCGCACCGGCCTGCGACGTGGTCTACGCGACCAACGACTGGAGCACCGGCTTCAGCGCCAACGTGACGATCAAGAAACTCGGTGACCCGGTCACCGGCTGGACGCTGACGTTCGCCTTCCCCGGCAACCAGCGGGTCACCCAGGGCTGGTCGGCGCGATGGAGTCAGACCGGCAACCAGGTCACCGCCACCAACGAGTCGTGGAACGGCAACCTCGGTACCGGCGCCACCGCCAACATCGGCTTCAACGGCTCCTACACCGGCACCAACGCCAAACCCACCTCGTTCGCTGTCAACGGGGTCACCTGCGGCGGTGCCGCACAGCAGCCGCCGACCGTCGGGCTCACCGTGCCGGCCGGCCCGTTCGAGGCCCCGGCCGACGTGCCGCTGACCGCCACCGCCACCGACCCGGACGGCACCATCAGCAAGGTCGAGTTCTACCGCAACGGCCTGCTCGTCAACACCGACACCACAGCCCCGTACGGCTACACCCTCGAAGACCTGCCGGCGGGCGCCTACACCGTGCAGGCCAAGGCGTACGACAACGCCAACCTCAGCGCCACCGCCGAGAAGTCCTTCACCGTGGCCGCGGCCTCCGGGCCGACGCTGATCGCCACCCCGTCCGCGGTCACCGTCGCCGAGGGCGGCAGCTCCACGGTCAACCTCAAGCTCAGTGCCGCCCCGACCGCCACCGTGCCGGTCAGCCTGACCCGCACCGGCGACGCCGACATCACCGTCACGCCCGCCACGGTCAACCTCACCCCGAGCAACTGGAACACCGGGGCCACGGTCACCGTCGCCGCGGCCGAGGACGCCGACACCGCCGGTGGCACCGCCACCGTCACCGCCTCGGCGACCGGCTACGCGCCCCTCGCCATCACCGCCACCGAGGCGGACAACGACACCCCCGGCGGCGACAACACGTACGTCACCCGCTTCCTCGACCAGTACGGCAAGATCAAGAATTCGGGCTACTTCAGCCCCGAGGGGGTTCCGTACCACTCGGTGGAGACGCTGATCGTCGAGGCGCCCGACCACGGGCACGAGACCACCTCGGAGGCGTTCAGCTTCTGGCTCTGGCTGGAGGCCCAGTACGGCCGCGTCACGCAGAACTGGGCACCGTTCAACAACGCCTGGACGGTGATGGAAAAATATATAATTCCGAATCATTCAGACCAGCCCACCGCTGGCGCAGCCGGGACACCGCAGTACGCCGCCGAGCACGACCTGCCCAGCCAGTACCCCTCGCAGTTGGAACCGTCGGTGTCGGTCGGTCAGGACCCGCTGCGCGGCGAACTCCAGTCCACCTACGGCACCGGTGACATCTACGGCATGCACTGGCTGATCGACGTGGACAACACGTACGGCTTCGGCCGCTGCGGCGACAAGACCACCCGCCCGGCGTACATCAACACGTTCCAGCGGGGCACCCAGGAGTCGGTCTGGGAGACCGTTCCCCAGCCGTCCTGCGACACGTTCACCGCTGGCGGCCAGTACGGCTACCTGGATCTGTTCATCAAGGAGTCGGCGGCCCCGGCCAAGCAGTGGAAGTACACCAACGCCCCGGACGCCGACGCCCGCGCCGTGCAGGCGGCGTACTGGGCGCTGACCTGGGCCAAGGCGCAGGGCAAGCAGGCCGACGTCGCGGCCACCGTGGCGAAGGCGGCCAAGATGGGCGACTACCTGCGGTACGCCATGTTCGACAAGTACTTCAAGAAGATCGGCAACTGCGTCGGGGCGAGTGCCTGCGCGGCCGGCAGCGGCAAGGACTCGGCGCACTACCTGATGTCCTGGTACTACGCCTGGGGCGGAGCGTACGAGACCAACCAGAACTGGTCCTGGCGGATCGGCTCCAGCCACAACCACTTCGGCTACCAGAACCCGTTCGCGGCCTGGGCGCTCACCAACACCCCGGAGCTCAAGCCGCAGTCGCCGACCGCGGCCGCCGACTGGACCAAGAGCTTCGAGCGGCAGTTGGAGTTCTACACCTGGCTGCAATCCGCGGAGGGCGGCATCGCCGGCGGCGCGACCAACAGTTGGGGCGGCAACTACGGCCAGCCGCCGGCCGGCACCAGCACCTTCTACGGCATGTACTACGACGTCGACCCGGTCTACAACGACCCGCCGTCCAACCAGTGGTTCGGCATGCAGGCCTGGTCCATGCAGCGGATCGCCGAGCTGTACCTGCAGACCGGCAACACCAAGGCCAAGGCGCTGCTCGACAAGTGGGTGCCCTGGGCGATCGCCAACACCACCGTCGGCGCCAACTGGTCGATCCCGTCGGACATGAGGTGGACGGGCCAGCCGACCACCTGGAACCCGGCCAGCCCGCAGCCCAACACCAACCTGCACGTCGAGGTCACCGTCAAGGGCCAGGACGTCGGCGTCGCCGCCGCCTACGCCCGGACCCTGATCGCATACGCGGCCAAGTCGGGCAACGTGGCAGCCAAGGACACCGCCAAGGGTTTGCTCGACGCGCTCCACGCCGCCAGCGACGCCAAGGGTGTCTCCACCACCGAGAAGCGCGGCGACTACCGGCGCTTCGACGACACCTACGACGCGGCCAGCGGGCAGGGCCTCTACGTCCCGCCGGGCTGGACCGGGACGATGCCCAACGGCGACGCCATCGCCGCCGGCAAGAGCTTCGTCGACATCCGGTCGTTCTACAAGAACGACCCGGACTGGCCCAAGGTGCAGGCGTACCTGAACGGTGGTGCGGAACCCAGCTTCAACTACCACCGGTTCTGGGCCCAGGCCGACGTCGCCATGGCGTACGCCGACTACGGCAACCTGTTCCCGAACGGCTGACCGCGCCTCCGGGGTGGGTGGCGTGCCCGCCCATCCCGGGGATCCGGCCGGGTCCGGGGGAACGACGGGACCCGGCCGGCGAATGGCCTGACTCCCACGGTCAGGCCGGGGTGGGCCGGCCATCCGGCCAACGCAGCGGATCGGCTGGCCCGCCCCACCGCCCGGACTGGAGTGTGCCGCGAAAAAGCCCAGAAATTCGGGCCGTCACGGGATCACGCCGGAGACCGCGACGGAGTAACGTACGTCACCGGAGAGGCCGCTCCCCCCGTGGCGGCCTCTCCACTTTTTTACCCACCAGCGCCCCTGCCGGGTCCGCTCAGACGGGCGGCGCGGCAGACTCCCCGGTGACCGGGTGACGCAACCCCGGGTGCCCGGCCGGCAGGGACCGGCGCAGCACCACCCAGCTCAGCGCCAGCGCCGACGCGACCAGCGGCCAGGTCAGCGCGACCCGGGCCACCACCAACGCGAGCACCTGTCCACTCAGGAACAGCGGCACGAACACCGCCAACCGCAGCAGGTAGGTCGCCGTCCACACCCAACTGGCCCGGCCGTACCCGCGCAGCAGCGCCGGGTCGCGCCGCCACCGCGCCCGCTGGCCCAACACGGCACCGACCAGCACCCCGAGCAGCGGCCACCGCACCACGATGCTGACCGTCCAGGCCAGCGCGCTGGCGGCGTTGGAGAGCACCTGGATCAGAAAGAAGTTCTCGGCCCGGCCGGTACGCACCGCGATCAACGCCGCGACGCAGACGGCGAGCAACCCGATCAGAACCGAGCGCGGCCGGTCACCCCGACGCAGCCGTACGCCGGCCACCACGGCGCCGACGGCCACCGCCGCGCCGACCCCGGCTCCCAGCGACTCGCCGCCGAGCAGCCAGCCCGCCGCGAACGCCAGCGGCGGCAGGGTGGCATCGATGGCGCCGCGCCGGCCGCCCAGCAGGTCCGCCAACGACTCGGCCCGAGTCGGCCCGTCAGGGCCCGCGTCGACCCCAGTCCGCTTGTCCGCGTCGGGCGCGGCATGGCCGGCGTCCCGTTCCGGTGTGCCGCCCACCGCCACCTCCTCGCCTCCGTCCCAACGTAGCCGTCAGCCGTCGGTGGGCCACTGGCCGGTCGGCCGGCACCGGCCGCTACGGTGTGCGGATGCGGGCGACGGCAAGGGGTTGGACGGCGGTCTGGTTGGTCGCGCTGGCCCTTGTCCAGACGGTCGTCTTCGTCGCCGTCTGGCGGGTGGCCGTGCACACCGAGATCGGCCAGTGGATCGACACCGTCGCGTTGACCGGTAATCGGATCGGCCAGGATCGCATCGACGGTCCGGTGGACAAGCTCCTCAACGCGATGTCGGTGGTCTCCCTGCTGGCCGCCACCGCGATGATCGGGTTCATCGCCCTCATCCGGGGGCGGATCGCCCTGGCCATCACCGCCACCCTGCTGATCGCCGGGGCGAACGTCTCCACCCAACTGCTCAAGTACGGGCTGAGCCGGCCGGACTACGGCCTCGACCCGGAACGTGCGGCGGTGGGAAACAGCCTGCCCAGCGGCCACACCACGGTGGCCGCGTCGGTGGCGGTCGCGCTGGTGCTCGTGCTGCCGCCCAAGGTGCGGGCCGTCGGTGCCTTCCTCGCTGCCGGCTACGCCGCCGTCGCCGGGGTGGCCACCCTCTCCGCTGGCTGGCACCGACCCAGCGACGCGGTCGCCGCATACCTGGTGGTGGGCGTCTGGGCGGCGCTGGCCGGGCTGCTCCTGCTGATCACCCAGCGGGAGCAGGCCGAGGTCGCCCACGGTGACGCGCACCGACTCGCCGCGCTGCTGCTCGGGGCGGCCGGTGCGATCGCCCTGATCGCCTGCGGGCTGGCCCTGTCCTGGCTCGTCGACCTGCGCGGCACCGGCCCGGACGAGCTGGCCCGCCGGCCGCTCTTCGCCGGGTACGCCGGCAGCGCCGCCGGCATCGCCGGCACGATGGCCGTGGTGATGGCGTTGGTGCTCACCGTCGTGCACCGGCTGGTGCCCCGGGTCAAGGGCTGAGCGGACGAGTGGATCCGGTCCGAGCGGCGTTCCGCGCCGAGTGCGCACGGCTCACCGAAATCCTGGCCGAGCTGGACGACGCCGACCTCGACCGGGTGACCGACTGCCCGCCGTGGACGGTTCGAGAGTTGATCGCGCACGTGCGTACCGGCGCCGGCCGACTGACCGACATGCTCGCCGCGCCGGCCCCGCCGCGCGCCCAGGTGGACGCCGCCGGCTACTTCGGCGCGGCGAAGTTCACCCCCGAGGTGGACGCCGGTCGGATCTCCGGCGGCCGGCGGGACGCGCGGCAGGTGGACCGGGCGGCGTTGTCGACCGAGTTCGACCGGGCCTGGCGGGCCGCCGACGCGGCGGTCGCCGCGGCCCCGTCCGGGCGGGTGGTCCGGACCCGGCACGGCGACGCGATGCGCGTCACCGAGTTTCTGCGGACCCGGGTGCTCGAGGTGGGCGTGCACGGCCTGGACCTGGCCGCCGCGCTGGTCCGGCCGCCGTGGCTCACCCCGCAGGCGGCGACGGTCATCGCCGACCTGCTCACCGGCGGGCGACCGGTGCCGGCCGAGTTGCGCTGGGATCGACTGACCCTGATCCGCAAGACCACCGGGCGGGCGGCGTTGACCGGCCCGGAACGGGCCTCGATCGACGCCGCCAGTTTCCGCTGGCTCGCCTTCGGCCGCTGACTCCGGTCAGCTGGCCGAGCGGGGCGCGGGCACGTGCGGGGCGACGCGGCGCAGGTGCGTCAGCACCACTGGGTCGATCCGCCCCGGCACCAGCCGCTCCTCCAGGTTCTCCAAACCGGCCCAGGAGGTCAGTGCCGCCTCCGGCCCGTCGTCGGCCACCGGGTGGCCCAGCGCGCTGAGCAGCGCCGCCACCTCGTCGGCGACGGCGCCGCTGAGGTCGAGCAGGGTGGCCGGGTCGGGCCGGCTGAACAGCAGGGTGTGCACGGCGAGCAGCCGGCCCAGCTCGGTGACCGGGTCGGGGTGGTCGTCGACCCGCAGGTCGACCAGCACGTCGCTGCGGCCGCCGTACCCGCCGCCGCGCTCGACCACCAGCAGGCCGGCGCTCTGCCGGCCCCGCCGGTCGCCACCGGCCTCGTCACCGGCGCGCAGCGCGGCGACCAGCCGCTCGGCGAACGGCAGCGCGGACCCGGCCAGCCATGCGTCGCCCAGCGCGTCGACGACCTCCGGGCCGGTGAGCACGTTGCCCTGCGCGGCCCAGCCGTCGCCGGTCCGCCCGCCGGCCCACGGGTGGCAGGCCGGCCCGGTCCAGTTGGCGCCCGGACCGCTGGTGCCCACCACGCCGAGCTGGCGGTGCTCCCGCTCGGGGTCGGCGGCGATCAGGCCGGCCACCACGTCGGCGGCGGCCACGCCGGTGCGCAGCAGGGTCAGCCCCTGCGGACCGTAGGCGAGGTTGACGTGCGCCTGGGTGGCCAGCGCGCCGACCTCGGCCGCCGCGGCCGGCACCAGCGCCCCGGCGGCGAGGAACTTGCTGGCCACGACGACGCCGTGCAGGCGGTCGTCGGCGGAGCGTGCGACGAGGGAGAAGGTCACCCGCCGAGACTAACCTGCCGCGCCGGCATCACATTGCCCTCCGCGGATGGCTCAGAACGGCGTCGCGGCGGCCTCCGGTGGGGCGCCGTGCGCCCGGCGGGCGTCGCTGACCGCAACGGCGGCCAGCACCAGCGCCCCGCCGGCGGTGGCGACCAGACCGGGCAGGAACAGCAGCGGCACCGCCCCTGCCGCCAGCACCAGGATGGCGACCCACCGGGACGGGGAGACGCGCCCGAACACCTCGTACTCGAAGCGGGCCCGGCCGGCCAGGAACAGCGCCGGCCCACCGAGCACCATGGCCAGCCACGACCCGGGGATCCGGTCCAGCGGATGCTCGATGATCAGCTCGTAGCCGACCGCGGTGGCGGCCAGGCCGATCACCATCAGCAGGTGGGTGTCCGCCGCCGACCGGCCGATGCTGGCCGGGTGCCGGGCCTGCGCGACGGCCTCGCCCAGGATCTGCCCGGCGCGCTGGATGTAGATCCGCCACAGCAGGATCGACGTGGCCAGCGCCAGCGCGAACGCCCACGCGTGCCAAGCCTGGTACGGCCCCTTGCTGTACGCGAAGCCGGCCACCAGGATCGTCTCGCCCAGCGCGACCAGGAAGAACTGCTGATAGCGCTCGGCCAGGTGTTCCCCGGCGATGTCCCACCTCGAGACCGTCGACCGGCCCAGCCCGGGCACCGGCCAGCCAACCCGGGCGGCCACGTACTCGATGAGCAGCGCCACCGTCCAGAGCATTACCTTCCCGTTGGTGGGCAGCATCGCCCCACCGATCCAGAACACCCCGCTGACCGAGAACACCACCACCATCCGCACCTTCAGCCGGCGGTGCGGATTCGGTCTCAGCGCGATCACCAGGATCAGTGGCCGGGAGATCTGCGCGACCACGTACGCCACCGCGAACATCAACCCGGTCTGACTGAACGCCCGGGGGATCGCCACCCCCATCACCAGGCTGCACACCAGCGCGATCATCACCACGGTCTGCAGAGGCACCCGGTACGGGTCGTAGCGGCTGGTCGTCCACGCGGTGCCCTGCCAGACCGCATAGAGGGCGAGCAGCAACAGCAGTGTCTTGCCGCCCCCGGTGACCGCCCCCCAGCCCTGCACCCGATCCTGATCGTGGCTCAGATCCTCGAACGCGCGCGTGGAGATCCGGGTGAGCGCGAAGAC
Source organism: Micromonospora sp. NBC_00858 (assembly GCF_045207365.1). Classification (NCBI taxonomy): domain Bacteria; kingdom Bacillati; phylum Actinomycetota; class Actinomycetes; order Micromonosporales; family Micromonosporaceae; genus Micromonospora; species Micromonospora sp. NBC_00858. The sequence continues at coordinate 873,017 of NZ_CP108828.1, forward strand.
GAAGACCAAGTCGAAGAAGAGCTCCAGGAAGGTCGCCCGGTTGGGGGCGGCCGCCGCGGGTAACGGCTCCAGGCGTCCCACTCCCCTGGAATCCACGGTCAGCGGCCTGCGCCGTCGGTCCGGTCCACCTGGCAGTCGTAGCACCAGGCGACAGCCCCTGCGGCCCGATACCGGCAAATCCGCCCGGTTCGGGGATCTTGCTCGCAGGCCCCGTCAACGGGCACGATCGATCGGTGACGAATCGATGGGGCATGACGGTGCCGTTGAGCGGCATCCCGCTGGCCGACCACGCCGCGGTCTACGCGACGCTCGACCGTGCCGGGTTCACCGACGTGTGGTCGTCCGAGGTCGCGGGGACCGACGCGTTCACCCCGCTGGCGCTCGCCGCGGCCTGGCAGCCCCGGCTGCGGTTGGGCACCGCGATCACCCCGGTCTTCACCCGGGGGCCCGGGCTGCTGGCGATGAGCGCGGCGGCGCTGGCCGAGGCCGCGCCGGGCCGGTTCTCGCTCGGCATCGGCGCGTCGTCGCCGGTGCTGGTGCGGGACTGGAACGCGGTGCGGTTCGACGAGCCGTTCCGGCGGACCCGGGACGTCCTGCGCTTCCTGCGCGCCGCGCTGCGCGGCGAGACCGTGGACGAGGTCTACGACACCTTCACCGTGCGCCGGTTCACCCTGGAAAGGCCGCTCGCGGTGCCGCCGCCGATCCTGCTCGCCGCGCTGCGCCCGGGGATGCTCCGGCTGGCCGGCGCCGAGGCCGACGGGGTCATCCTCAACTGGCTCAGCGCCGACGACGTGCCCCGCGCCCTGGCCGAGCTGGGCGAGCGCCGCGCCGGCTTCGAGGTGGCCGCCCGGATCTTCGTCTGCCCCACCGAGGACGCCGGGTACGCCCGGACGCTCGGCCGCCGGCTGATCACCAGCTACCTCACCGTCCCGGCGTACGCCGAGTTCCACCGCTGGCTCGGCCGCGACAAGGTGCTGGCGCCCATGTGGGAGGCCTGGGCCGCCGGTGACCGGCGTGGCGCCAGCGCGGCGGTGCCGGACGAGGTGGTCGACGCGCTGGTGCTGCACGGCTCACCGGAGCAGTGCCGCGCCCAGGTGCGCCGCTACGCCGACGCCGGCGTGGAGGTGCCGGTGTTCGCGCTGCTGCCCACCCCCGAGGTGACCGCCGGCGGGGCGGCCGCACTGACCACCCTCATCGCCCAGTTGGGCACCGACCCCGTAGGAGCGTCCGCGTGAACCTCACCGACCGGATCGTGGTGGTCACCGGCGGCGCTGGCGGCATCGGTGCGGCACTGTCCCGCCGGTTCGCCGCCGAAGGCGCCGCCGCCGTGGTGATCGCCGACCTGGACGGCGACGCGGCCCGCGCGGTCGCCGAGGGCATCGGCCCGGTCGCGCACGCCACCACACTCGACGTCACCGACGAGGATCAGGTCCGCGCGCTGGTCGACGACACCGAGCGACGGTACGGCCGGATCGACCTGTTCTGCGCCAACGCGGGAGTGACCACCGGCGGGGGAGTGGAGGTCGACGACGCCGGCTGGGACCGGGCGTGGCGGGTCAACGTGCTCGCCCACGTCTACTCGGCCCGCGCGGTGCTGCCCGGGATGCTCGCCCGCGGCGGCGGCCACCTGCTGCACACCTGCTCGGCGGCGGGCGTGCTGACCGCGGTGGGCGACGCCGCGTACACCGCGACGAAGCACGCCTCGGTGGGGTTCGCCGAATGGCTGGCCATCACCTACCGGGACCGGGGCATCCGGGTCAGCGCCCTCTGCCCGCAGGGAGTGGACACCCCGATGCTCGCCGGCGGGATCGTCGAGGGTCACCTGGGCGCCCGGGTGATCGCCGCCTCCGGCGCGGTGCTCACCCCGGACCAGGTCGCCGACGCGGCCATCGCCGGGTTGGCCGAGGAGCGCTTCCTGATCCTGCCGCACCCGGAGGTCGCCGACTACGCGCGCCGCCGCGCCGAGGACCCGGACGGTTGGCAGGCCGGCCTCCGCAAGCTCGTCCGCCGCCTAACGGCCTGACCCCCCTTCCACCCCGGCCTATCCGTTGGTGATCAAGAGGTTCGCGTCAGGAAACGGACCTGAGGTGACGCGAACCTCTTGATCACCGGGGTGGGTCGGTCGCCGTGCGGCGGCGCAGGGGTGCGGGATGGGTCGACCAGATGACGCGGCGCCACCAGGGGCGGGCGGAGCGCAGGCTCGACACGTAGGCGGTGGATACCTCGGCGGCCCGGGCCGCCTGGTCCGGGGTCGCCGCGCCGGGGGCGAAGGCCACCCGGTTGAGCAGGTCGGCCAACTCTTCGACGCCACCGGTTTCGGTGGTGCCGGTGCCGGTGCCGGTGCCGGTGCCGGTGCCGGTGGCGATGTCGTTCGGGATGGGTGGCCCGTCGCCCGTCCGGCCCTCGCCGGTTCGGTGGGTGCGGGCGTCGGCGAGGGCCTGCCGAGCCTGCCCGGCGACCTCGGTGGCCGCCAGGTCGTCGCCGACCGGCCGACCAGCCAGCCGCAACGCGTCGGTGACCTCCCGCCAGGCGCCTGCGATGCGCTGGCCAGGTTCACCCCGGCCGAGCCGGGCGCGGGTGAGCGAACGGCGCATCGTCAGCAGGGTGAGCAGCAGCGCCCCCACCAGCAGCAGCAGGCCACCGCTGCCGCCGGCCACCAGCACCGGAGTGGACACACCGCCCTGGTCGCTCGACCCGCCGGGGGCGGCGGCCGGCTCCGGCGACGCTGTCGGCTCCACGGTGGGTGCCGGGGCCTCTGACGGCGGCGGATCCTCCGGCGTCGGGCGGAAGTCCTCCTCCACCGGCCTCGGCTCGTTGTCCGGGCGGGGCATCGGGTCGAACGCCACCCAGCCCAGGCCGTCAAAGAGCACCTCCGGCCAGGCGTACGCGTCGCCGGCGCGTACCGGCCCCTGCCCGCTGGACTCGAAGCCCACCACCACCCGGGTGGGCAGCCCGGAGAGCCGCCCGAGCACCGCGAACGCCGCGGCGAACTGCTCCGAGGTGCCCTCCTGCCCGCCGCCGTTGCGTGGTCCGAAGAGGAAGAAGCCCAGGTTCGGGTACGCGTGCCCGCTCGGCGCGTCCGCCGCCACCCGGTAGTGCTCGGCCAGGAACTGTTCGATCGCCGTGGCCCGCGCGTACGGGGCGCCGTTCTCCTCGGCGAGCTGTGCGGCCAGCCGTCGCAGCGGGTCGGGCACCCCGTCGGCGACCCGCAGCACCCGCGCCACCTCCGCGCCGGCCGGCACGTTCGCGGTCGCCAGCAGGTTGGCGTCCGGGCGCTCCCGGGCCGAGGTCACCGTGTATCGCAGCCCCGGCGTCAGCCCCTCCGGCCGGATCAGCGTCCCGGTCGCCGGGTCGTACGCCACCCGGGCGCCGCTGACCTCACTAGGCGTGGCCACGGCGGGCAGCAACTGGCCGCTCAGCTCAGCCACGGTGATCTGCTGCCGGACGGTCTCCACCACGCTGTCCCGGGCCGGCGTCGAGGTTGGCAGGATCCGACCGGCGTTGCGGTACGTCGCGCCGACCCGCCAGGTCACCCCGTCGTAGTCGCTGAGCACCGCCAGCCGGATCCGCACGCTGCCCCCGGCGCCGTCCGCCGCCTCAGGCCCGTCCTCGGTGCCGCCGTCCGGCCCGGTGCTGTCGGCGCTCGGCGTGACGCCACCGGCCGGCGGTGTCGGGGCGCCGGAACGAACCGTGCTCACGTCGAGCAGTTTCTGTTCCGGGTGCAGCGCCCAACCGGAGATCCGGATCAATGGGTTCTCGTCCAGCGTCTGCACCTGCGGCGGCTCCACGTATCGGCGGGGGTCCACCGGCCGGCCGTCGACCTGACCGGCTAGCACCGGGCCGAGCAGCGCGACCAGCCCGACCACCAGCGCCACCCCGAGCGTCGCGGTGATGGCGAGCCGGACCCGCACCGCCGCGCGTACCCGGGGGGCGAGGTCAGCGCTCGGATCACCCCCGGCCGCTTGTACACCGGTGGGCGTCGCCAGGCCGACCGCCGCGACCGCGACGAACGCCAGCGTCACCCCGATTGCCGGTTCGGCGTTCGGGCCGACCACGTAGAGGGCGGCGGCGTAGAGCCCCGCTGCCGGCAGGTAGCCCAGCAGCACCCGGCCGGTGCGCAGCGCCACCTCCGCGCCGGCCAGCCCGGCCAGCCAGGCGGCGACCACCGGCACCAGCACCGTGTCCGGCGTGGGCTCAACCGGGATCATCGCGGTGAGCAGCCGGGGGATGCCGTTGCGCGCGGCATCCGCCGTCACCTCCAGCAGGCCGCCAGGCAGATCCGCCCGAGCGGCGGCCAGCCGCAGCGACCACAGCGTCCAGCCGGCCATCGCGGCCACCGACAGTGGCGCCACCAGCCAGGACGGCAGCCGCCGGGCGGCAACGCTGACCAGCACCGACCCGGCCGCGGCACCGATCACCAGCCGGGTCAGCAGGTCGCCGGCGTACACCCGGCCGAGCACCACCCCGGCCAACGCGGTCAGGCCGATCAACGCCAGCGGGACGACGGACGCCCGCAGCACCCGCAGCACCCGCCCGGCGTTCCGCTGCGGTGCGCGCGGCTCCGGGCTCGTGGCAGGGCCCGCCGGGCCGACGGTGCTCGCACCACCGTGCCGCTGCTGGCCGACGTCCGTCACCACCGGCGCACCCCGTCCCACTCGGCGGCGAACTGCGCCCCGTCGGCCGCGTCGACCACCACCAGGCCGGTCGAGCCGGCCGGCGTCGGCTCCGTCGCGCCGAACACCCCGACCACCACCGAGGGGTACGCGCCGCGTAGCGCGCCGACGTGGCCCAACTCGCCCCGACCACCCGGCCCGGTCAGGAAGATCAACGTGTCGCCGAGCCGGTCCTGCCGCAGCCGGGTGGTGGCCGCGCGCAGCGCGTCGTCGTCGCCGGAGAGCTCGGCGGCGGCGAGCCGGTCCAGTGGCCCGAGTGGGTGCCCGCCGCCCGGGTCCTCGCCCGTCTCATCGGCGGTCCGGTCGCCGTGCCCGCGCTCGGCCGGGGTGGCCGGTTCCGGGGCGACCAGCAGCAACAGCACCGGCAGGTCCGCGCGGTGCGCGGCGGTGACGATCGAGGCTGCCGCCTCGCAGGCCGACTCGAACGACTCCGCCACCCCATCCACCCGCTTCGGGTGTGCGGCGGCGCGATTGTCCAGCAGCACAACCAGGCGGGGCAGGCTGGTGTCCACGTTCTCCCGCACCATCAGCTCGCCGACCCGGGCGCTGGTCCGCCAGTGAATCCGGCGTAGGTCGTCGCCCACCACGTACTCCCGCAGCGAGTCGAACGTGATCGACCCGTGCGGCACCCCGTCCACCCGGCCGTCGAGGCTGCGCCCCGCGCCGGTCGGCACCGCCGTCAGCGGGTGGATCCGGGGGTGCACCCAGACCGGTGCCGTCGCACCGTACGGGCGGGCCAGCGCCACCAGGCCCAGCGGGTCGCGCCGGGTCACCCGCAGCGGCCCGACCGGCACGACCCCACGGCGATGTGTCGGCACCTCGTAGCGGACCTCCGTGTCCCGGCCGGGTCGCAGGCGCAGCAGCGGCACCGGCACCGTGCGGGCCCCGCACCGGTCTTCGGCCAGCAGGTTCGCCGAGCGCAGCCGGCCGGTGTTGCGGACGGTCAGCGTCATGCTCGCCGCCTCGCCACGGGCCACCCGGTCCGGGTCGGCCCGACGGGTCACCGTCAGCCGGGGCCGCCAGGCCGCGGTCAGCGCGGCGTAGCCGACGGCCGCGCCGGCCGCCGCGCCGAGCAGCGTCAACTCGGGGTACGCGAACCGGAAACCCACGCCCAGCAGCACGACGGCGGAGGCGAGCAGCCCGACTCCGCGGGCGGTGATCCCCATGGCGCTGCTGCCGGTCAGCCCTGCACCGGCGCCGGCTGCCCCGACGGCAGCGGCACCGGCACCGAGGCGATGGCCTGGCGCAGCACCTCCACGGCGGTCAACCCGCGCACCTGGGCGTCCGGGGTGAGCAGCAGCCGGTGCGCGAACACCGATTCGGCGAGCGCCTTCAGATCCTCGGGCATGATCCAACCCCGTCCGTCGATCAGCGCGTACGCGCACGCCGCGCGGGTCAGCGCGATCACGCCCCGGGGACTCACCCCGACCCGCACGTGCTGGTGGGTGCGGGTGGCGGCGGCCAACCGGACCGCGTACGCGTAGAGCGGCTCGGCGATGTGCACCCGGCGGGCCATCCGCACCATCTCCCCGACGGTGGCGGTGTCGGTGACCGGGGTCAGCGCCTCGGGGGAGCGGACGGTCGCGCCGCGCAGCACCTCCACCTCGACCGCCTCGTCCGGGTAGCCGATGGAGAGCTTGACCAGGAAACGGTCCAACTGCGCCTCGGGCAGCCGGTAGGTGCCGTCCATCTCCACCGGGTTCTGGGTGGCCACCACCAGGAATGGCTCCGGCACCGGGTGCCGGACCCCGTCCACGGTGACCGTGCGCTCCTCCATCACCTCCAGCAGCGCCGACTGGGTCTTCGGCGACGCCCGGTTGATCTCGTCGGCGATGACGATGTTGGCGAAGACCGGCCCCGGGTGGAACTCGAAGTCGCGGGTCGCCTGGTTGAAGATGGTCACCCCGGACACGTCCGAGGGGAGCAGGTCGGGGGTGAACTGGATCCGGCGCCACTGACCCTTCACGGTGGCGGCGATGGCCCGCGCCAGGGTCGTCTTGCCGACGCCGGGCACGTCCTCCAGGAGCACGTGACCCTGAGCGAAGAGCGCGGTCAGCGCCAGCCGGACCACCTGCGGCTTGCCGAGCACCACCGCGTTGATGTTCTCGGCCAGCCGGGCGGCCAGGGCGGCGAAGCCCTGCACCTCCGGCTGGGTGAGCGGCTCGTGGGTGTTCACGGTCGGTGGTGCTCCTTGCCTGGCTGGTTCAGCAGGTGGGCAGGACGTTGATGTTGTCGCCGCCCTCCAGGTTGAGCCAGGCCCAGGGGATGTAGTTCTTTCCGCTGTAGTTGACCTGCACCCACCAGGTGCTGCGCTTGTCGTTGTTGTAGATGTAGGCGTACACCTCTTCGCCCGACTTCTTGCAGTACGCCTGCAGTCGGGTGCCCGGCTCCGCCCAGCCCACCTGCTTGTCGTTGTCCTGCCGGGGGACCGAGAAGACCTCGTTGCCGTTGCGGCCGCTCACGTCCCTGTTGCAGTAGGTCGCCTCAGGCCCGGAGGCACCGTTGCGGCAGGTCGCAATCCCGTACAGCGCATCGGTGCCCTGCGCCCTGGTCGCGGTGCCCTTGCCGGCGGCGTTGCTCGCGGTCACCGTGAACGTGTACGCCGTGCCCGGCGTCAGGCCCGGCACCGTGATGCTGGAGCATGCCCCGGCCTTCGCCGGCTCGCCCGGCGTGCTCACCGAACAGGTGGCCTGACCGCCGCCAGCGTCCACGGTGAACGTGACCGTCGCCGAGGTGGCGGTCGCCGACGAGCCGGTCACCGTGACCCGTGGTTCGGCGACCGTGCGGGCCGTGGCGGTCGCCTCCGGGCCGGGCCCGGCCTCGTTGACCGCCTTCACCTTCACCGTGACGTTCTGGCCGTTGCCCAGCCCGGTGACGGTGGTGCTGGTGTCGGTCACCTCGCTGCTGCGCCCACCGACATCCACCAGGTACTTGGTCACCGGTCGGCCGTTCGCCTCGGCCGGCGCCCACTGCACCGTGACCGCGCCCGGCTGGTTGGCGACCGTGCCGGCCTGCAGGTCGACCGGCCGTCCGGGTGCCGCGAACGGCACCACCGTGTTGCTGACCGGCGAGGCCGCCGAGCCGGCGCCCTTGTCGTTGACCGCCACCACGGTGAACGCGTACTGGGTGCCGAACTCCAGCTCCCCGGCGGGCACCACCAGCTCCGTCTTCGTCGACTCACCGGCCGGCGCGTTCGTCCCCGCCGAGCTGGCCGTCACCGCGTACTTCGCGATCTTGTTGCCCTGCCCGTTCGCGGCCGGCCACTTCACCAGCACCGTGCCGTCCGGCCGCTCCTGGGCGGTGACGCTGGCCGGCGGGTCGGGCACCGCCGCCGTCGGCGTCACCGGGTTGCTGCTGCGCGACGGGCCGTCGCCCTTGGCGTTGACGGCGTGCACCGCGAACCGGTACGTCTCGCCGTTGGTCAGACCCTTGACCTCCACCGCACGCTGGTTGGCGCCCACCTCCAGGCGTTGGCCGGCACCCTGCACCACGTACTTGATGATCTCGGCGCCGTTCGCGGCGGCCGGCCGCCAGCTCACCCGGGCCTGGGCGTTGCCGGCGGCGGCGGTGACGCTGCGCGGCGCGCTGGGCTTGCCCACCCGGGGCTTCTTCGGCGGAGGCGGCGGTGGGGGAGTCGGCGGCGGGTCACCGCCGAGCACGTCGTTGGCGTACTTGTTGACCTCGCGCACCTGGTGCTTGTCGTCCACCACGCGCGCGGTCGCTGAGTCGGGGGAGTTGATGAACAGGTGGTTCTCCCGTACCTCCAGCTCCAGCGGCCCGTTCGCCCGACCGCGGACGGTGTCGACCAGTTGGCCGGCCGCGTCGAAGGAGTAGATGGTGCCGGTGGCCTCGTCGGCGCAGTAGAAGCGGTCCGCCCAGGCCACCGCCGGGCTGAGCCGCTCGCCGGTGCCCGGCACGGTGAACGCCCGCTCCTCGCCGGCTTCGCCCACCACCAGCACCCGCCGCTCGGCGGGCACGGTGACCGGGATGCGGGGCCCGCTGGTGCGGGCCGGCAGAGCCGCCGGCCCGGTCAACGTCAGCGGCGTCGGGCGCACCTCGCCGCGCTGCACCCGCACCAGCTTCCCGGCGGTGCGATCGAGCACCGCCACCCCATCGTCCAGCGTGGAGACCACCAGTTCGTGGCTGGCCTCCGCGACCTCGTACGTCTCGACCCGCTCCGGGCTGAGCCCGCCGCCGGCGGGCGCGGCCGAGGCCGGCGCGGACGGCAGCTTCGCGGCGGTGACCGCAGACACGGTGCCCTCGCTGGGCACCGCGATCCAGAGCCGGCCCTCCCCGTCGAAGGTGCCGCCGGTGATGCCCGGGGGATAGCGCACCGGCTCGCCGACCGGCGTCAGAGAACGCGGATCGAGCTGCCGCACGATGCCCTGCACGGCGTCGACGACGAACGCCGCGTCCTCGTGCAGCGCGACACTCACGCCAAGGCCGGGAGTGGTCCGGGTGGTCGCGGTGAGCTGCAGGGTGGCCAGGTCCAGTGAGCTGACCTGCCCGGTCTGCAGGTCACGCAGGATCAGCAGCCGGTCGGTCTGGGTGACCTGCATCGGGTGCCGGCGGGCACCCGCGACCTCGGTGCGGGTGTCGACCCGGGCGGTGACCCCGTTGACCCGGGCCAGCTCGCTGCGCGCCGCGCTCCACAGCCAGGAACTCGCGTCGTAGTTGGCGACCGCGTTGTCGGCCGCGCCCAGCCCGAGGACGGTCAGCCCCATGGCGGCCAGCAGCGCGGTCACCGTGCCAACTGTCACCAGCCCGCCGCGCAGCCTGGACCGCGAACGGGGGGTGTCGGTCTCCACGGCATCGTCGATGCTGGCCACAGCCGGCTGCCTCCCCTGAGTCGTGGCAGGTGGCGCGCCTCGCGGCGACCCCTCCCCTGAGCCGGGTGCCATCATATGGCTCTGCCGGTGACGGGGGAACCCGCACGGTCACCCCTGTGGATACCGAGCGTGTGCGTTGTGGACTCCCAGCTCAGCTCGGTGACGGCCGGTCTGGCTGGGTCAGCTCGTTGGGGTGGCGCGCTCCCGCTGGGTGCAGACCTGTCCCGAGGTGGCGAAGTTGTCGGTGGAGTAGACCGCCAGCACGGTGAAGCAGTAGTCCACCCGGGAGTTCAGCCCGTTGACCGTGTAACTGAGCCGGCCCGGGTCCACGGTGGCCATCACTCCCAGCGCCTGCCCCGCCCGACCACCGGCAACCATGAACGGCACCGAGCCGCCGGACGGGTCCGTCCAGCTCAGCGTGATCGTGACGGAGTCGTCCCGCAGCTTCAGGTCGCCCGGCGGAGGCCCGGCCGCCGTCGGCGCTGTGGCCGCCGGCGGGGTCCCCGTCGAGGGCGGCGAGTCGTCGCGGGTCAGGACCAGCGCGCCCAGGCCGGCCACGCCCACCACGGCCACCCCGGCCGCCACCACCGCGGCGATCAGCGTCGCCCGGCTGCGGCCCGTCGACCCGCCCTCATCGCTGTACGCCGCCGACCGGTACCCGTCCTGACCCGGCTGGTACTGCTGACCCGGCTGGTACTGCTGACCCGGCTGGTACTGCTGGCCTGGCTGGTACTGCTGGGCCGGATACGCCTCCTGGCCCGGGTGGTACAGCTGGCCTGGGTATGGCTCCTGGGCCGGGTACTGCTCCTGAGGCGGATAGGGCTCTGGGGTCGGTCGGGACGCCGGGGCGGTCGGCGGCAGAGGGTAGGGCGAGGCTGCGTCGGCAGGTGACATGAACGGACCCGGGGGAGGCCCCGTTGCCGCCGGTGGAGTCGACACCGGCTCGGCGTACCCCCCGGGGCCTGGTGCGGTCGGCGTCATCGGGGCCGGGTCGGCGCCCGGTGGCCAGGACGACGGTGCCGACTCGGCAGGAGCAGCGACGGGGCCGGGCTGCCGGGCGGCCTGGTTCGACGGGGCGGCGGTCGGCTGGCTCGGGCCCACGTCGGGTCTGGCCGGGTCGCTGCTGAACGACCGGACGGGCGGGCACACCTCGCTCTGGGCAGGGTCGACGCCCGCCTGGTGCGGCGGCGCGCTCGCCGGAGCTACCGTGCCGGGCTCGACCTCACCGTCGGTCCCGTCCGTGTCCATGGGGGTCTGGCCTGCCGGTTCGCCGTCCGCTGTGGGCAGTGGTTGCGACGGCGCGGTGCGGCTCCACGGCGGCGCGGTCAACCCCCAGGGCGGTACGGGCGGCGCGCTCACCGGGGGCGCGGAGACCGGGTGACCGTAACCGGGCGGCCCCGACACCGGGTAGGACTGGCCCGGCGGTCCGGACACGGGATAGGGGTGGCCTGCTCCAGAGACTGGCTGGCCGTAGCCGGGCGGCGCGGACACCGGGTACCCGGGTGGTGCGGAGACGGGTTGGGTGTAGCCGGGAGGCCCCGACACCGGATAGGGCTGAGCTGGCGCCGCCGACACGGGGTAGGGCTGGGCCGGCGGGCCGGAGACCGGGTACGGCTGGCCGGGTGGCGCGGAGACGGGTTGGGCGTAGCCAGGTGGCCCCGACACGGGGTAGGGCTGGGCCGGCGGTCCGGAGACGGGGTACGGCTGGCCGGGTGGCGCGGAGACGGGTTGGGCGTAGCCAGGAAGCCCTGATACCGGGTGAGGCTGGGCCGGCGGTCCGGACACCGGGTAGGGGTGTCCGGGTGGTGCGGAGATGGGCTGGATTTGCTGGGGCGGTGCCGCCCCGGCGCTGCTTGCGCTGCCCGAACCGCTCGCGTCGACGCGGGTGGCCGCGATGCGAGCGGCCTCCTCGGCCAGCAGCGGTTCGATCTGCCGGACCCGGATCGTCGGGTTGTCCCAGCGGGGCGCCGGACCCGGCGGCGCGGCGGCTGACGCCTGGGCGGAGGACGTCGGCGGCGGGGACGGCGGCGCGTCGACCGTTGAGTGGGTCGGTTGGTCGCCTGTCCGTTGACGCGGCGGTATCGCCGAGCCGGACGGCTGCCGAGGTGGCGGCTGTTGTCCGACCTGGTGCGCCGGCTTCGTCGGCTGGCCCTCCGCCGGTGGCCGGGGTGCTGGATCTACCGCCGGTCGGGGCTGCTGCTCCGCGGCGCGCTGGCGCGGCGGCACGGGAGGTGCGGGCGGCGTGGGTGGCGGGCCGGGCTGCGGTGGCGCGACGGAGGTCGACACCGACCGCACCGGCGGCTGGGCCGGGGCAACCCGGGGGGCGGGAGCCGCTGCCGGTGGTGCGCCGGCGCCGGTGGACGCGCGTACCACCGGTGGGGTTGGCCGGGGCGTGGGCGGCTGTTGCGGCGGAGCCCACGGTGACTCGGCGGCCGGGCCGCCCGCTCCCGGCCGCATCGCGGCCAGGGTCGCCAGAGACAGGGTCGGACCGGACAGCGCTGACCGGGTGCCGGAATCAGTCGCTGCGGTGGCCGGGACCGGGTGGGGCGTCGGCGGCGAGCCGTGCCGCCCGGCCGGCCCTGGTGCAGCCTCACCGAGGTAGTGGCGGGCGGCACGTACCGCCGGGTGGTGCTCCCCGAGTGCGGCGGGCCCCGCGGTGGCGACGCGGGTGTAGTTGCGGCGGGCCTCGTGCCGATTGCCCAACTCCTCGGCGACCTCGGCGAGCTCGAAGGCGAGCGCGAGCATCACCGGGTCGGAGTGTTCCCAGCGCCGCTCGCCCGCCGCGAACGCCTCCTCCAGCACCCGACGGGCGGCGAGCGGGTCCTCCGCCTCCCGGTGCAGGCGGGCCAGCAGGTGCGCGGTGTGCAGCACCTCGGGGTGGTCCTGGCCGTACGGCGGGCGGGCGGAACCGACGGCCTCCGCGAGCAGCTGCCGGGCGGAGCTGAGGTCGCCAGCGGTACGCAGGGCGAGGGCCCGGTGCTGGGCGGCTGCCAGGGGAGAGGGTTGGGGCACGTGGCAATGCTGCCGCCAGAGGGCCGCCGCACGCTACCCGGACACGCCTTCGACGGTGCTTCGGAGACGGCTGGTGAGGCGGTCTGAGCAGCGGTGGGAGCGCCTTCAAGGAGGGGTCGGAAGGCGATGTGCATGATCCACGAGTGCCGTGTACAGTAACTCCCCGTGCGGCCCGCTGCGCCGACCCTCGGGTGTCAAGATCATCCAGGTCGGCGAGGTAGGCTGAACGTGCAGGTCCGGGTGGCGGAATGGCAGACGCGCTAGCTTGAGGTGCTAGTGCCCGTATAGGGCGTGGGGGTTCAAGTCCCCCCTCGGACACGAACCATAACCCCACGGTGCGCGCTGAGATTCACTGCAGCGCGCACCGTTTGCGTTTCGGGTTGGTAGGTGAGCCGGAGTCCTAGTCGCTGGTAGACCTCGGCCTTGTCGGTGGGGTCGGCGTCGCGACGTACGGTGGCGATGTCGCCGAGTGCTTGGACTAGGTCTTTGATCTCGGTTCGGCTCATGCGGCGTGGGCGGTTGCTCGAGTGGGTGTGGAGATCTGCTTCGGCGCGGGCGCGTTCGGCTTGGGTTTGTGAGATCCATTCGGTCACTACTGCGGGATCCGCGCCGGCGTCGAGGGCGGCTCGGTAGCGCTCTAGCTTGGCATCGCATTCGGTGATGATCGTCTGGGCCGCTGCGGCGAGTGGTGGTGGTTGGTTCGGTGGCTGGGCGTCGGTCATCGCGGTGATGGTCTGTTCGATGCGGTGGGGTGTGAAGGCGGAGGCCAGCCAGGTGTCGAGCGGGTCGGTAAGGGTGTCCTCGCTCGAGAGCTGCGCGAGGCGATCGCCGCGCTCGGCTAAACCGCCCTACCCGTCCCGGGCTCAGCGGCCAGCGTTGCTGCGGCAGCGGCCGCAGGAGGTTCGCGGTGTAGTCCCGGGTTAAAGAGCATCGGTTTCCTAAGACGGTGCCCTATCTGTTTTCGCAGGCAAATGGCCTGCGGGTTCCTATTCTGTTTTCCGTGTTCGGGGTCGCACACGCGCTTTGCTGTGCTCGCTTGCTGAAGATCAGCAGAGCGGACGTAAGTCATGCCCTGGCCGTGCTTGGTCGGTCCGGCGTGTCCTTGTTGGGATCTAGCCAAACTTACCGCACAGTCAGGTCAGCGGGATCTCCCTCATCGTGGTTCGGGTAGCTGCGTAGATGAAGGGCGGCGGCTCGGTGAGGCAACGCTCGATATTGCGCCAACGACTCATCACGACCTCCAACTGGCCGAAGACGCTGCCCGCGTCGGCGGCTGTCAGAGCGACCATCCTGGCCCGGTGCTCTCGCACTGCGGCGATCTCCAGACGGTGCTCCTGGACGTGGCGGTCACGGGTGATGATCAGCCAACCCCCGGGCCGCGACCTCAGGGATCCACTCCGGGTCCTTCACCGCGGGCGAGGCGATGGGGCAAGCGGGCGTTGGCGTTTGTGGATGACCATGCCGGGGTCGCCGGGATAGGTGACGTCGGAGCGGAGACCGGCGAGGACGCGCGCGAGGCCGAGGAGGTCGGCATCGATGTAGAACCGGACCTCCGCTGGCTTGATCCTGCTCACGCCGCGCTGGGAGCTTCTCGTACGCCAGCGCCCATCGCACGTCGGGCACGTCGAGCTGGCACGTCTCGGCGATCTCCTCGACGTCCAGCCCTGCCTCGTCCTGCTCCCAGAGCGCCTCGGTGCTGATTCCCTTGATCGACGGCCGGCCGAACCGGACATCCGGCAGGATCCGCACCGGGGACCGTGGGTTGGGGTCCGGTCGCCAGTGTCACCGAACGGGCGCTGCGCGGCTCCGTGCGCAGCACGGGTTTGTGTCGGCGCCCCTTGCGCTCGTCCCCTTCGAGCCAGTAGTGCAGCGTCGACTGCGCCACCCGCAGCAGCCGGGCAGCCTCCGCCTCCGAGAAGACCTCACGCTCCAGGACACTCACCACAGCGCCACCGAAAGTGTGTCGACGTGTGAACGCGCGCATATCGGAGCCGTCGTCTCCACTGAAGGCAATCAACCGATGAATCCGGTTCTTTCAGAGCCGGCAGGAAGGGGTAACGGTGCGTCGACACGAGCGAGACGAGTTCCTGGTCGAGCGCGAGGGCATTATCACTTTCGACGCGAGCGGGCAGCCGGTGACTCGTCAGGTCGACCCTGAGGGCGGGGACCGGCGGTTCCGCTTCTCCCGGCTGGGGCCCAAGTCGCCTCGCCAGCCGGAGAACGAACTGGTCGTCGCGCTAGCCACCGCGATGACCTCCAGCACGACGCCGGATTCGCGGAATCCGGTCGTCCCGGCCGGCTTCACCTACCTTGGCCAGTTCGTCGATCACGACCTGACGATGGACGCTACCGCGACCTCCCTCGGCGAGGAGGTGACGGACGAGGAATTGTTGCAGGGCCGGTCCCCCGCGCTGGACCTGGACTCGCTGTACGGCCGCGGTCCGCGCGACGACGAGCACGCGCGTTTCTACCAACCGGACGGTGCCCGGCTGCGGGTGGGCACCAGTGCGGGGGTGGACGGGGACGACACGGTCGCGTCGCTGGACCTGGAGGGATTCGATCTGCCCCGGCGTGGCGTCGGGGCGACGAAGGCGACACGGCGGATGGCGGAGATCCCGGACACGCGTAACGACCAGAACCTCATCGTGGCGCAGGTCCACCTGGCGTTCATCCGCTTCCACAACCGGGTGGTCGACTACCTGGTCGAGCAAGGCGTGCCCGCCGATCGGCTGTTCGACGAGGCCCGGGACTGTGTGGAGCGGCATTATCAGTGGATGCTGCGCACGGACTTCCTGCCGCGGATCGTCTCCCCCACGATCGTAGAGGACGTCTTCGCCAACAGGCGACGGTTCGTCGACCCGGGGAACAACAGCCCCACGCCGACGATGCCGATCGAGTTCTCCGTCGCCGCGTACCGGCTCGGTCACAGCATGATCCGGGAGACGTACGAGTGGAACCGGTTCTTTCACTCCGGCCCGGACGCCCTGGCGCCTGGCTCTCTCCCGCTGCTGTTCAACTTCAGCGGCACCAGCGGCACGCTGTCGCCGGACGGCAGTCCGGACGATCCGGAGAGCGGATCCTTCGAGCGCCTGCCTACAAACTGGATCGCTGACTTCCGCCGGTTGTTCGACTTCTCCGAGGCCGGGCGTGAGGACCTGGCCGGACCAGGGCTGAACCTGGCCAAGCGGATCGACACGCTTCTGGTTGACCCGCTGGGCACGCTGCCGGAGGGCTCGTTCGGGGGCGGTGGTTCGACCCCACCAGTACAAAGAAACCTGGCGTTCCGGAACCTGACACGGGCCGGCATGGTCGATCTGGCAACCGGTCAACAGATGGCCGACCTCTTCGGCTGCGACCGTCTAACCGCCGGCCAGCTGCTCGACACCGACGGCGGAGCGGATCTCAGCGAGCTGACCACCGAGCAGCGTGACCTGATGGCCCACGAAACTCCACTGTGGTTTTACGTGCTGCGCGAGGCTGAGGTCAGTGGCGGCCGGTTGGGCCCGGTCGGCGGCCGCATCGTCGTCGAGGTCTTCCACCGGGCGATCGCGGGAAGCCGGGTGTCCACGGTGCGTGACCCGGACTGGCGGCCGTTCCTAGGCGACTGTAAGGACCGATTCACCATGGTGGATCTGCTGCTGTTCACCTTCGACGGCAAGGCCGACCTGATCAACCCACTCGGCGACTGAGCGCGGCATACACGGGTGAATTCGGGCTTGCGCAGCGGTCCCGGCTGCGCAAGCCCGTCGCGTTTCGCTCGTCCCTCTCTTGCCGTTCACTGAGGTGATCTCAACAAGAGTCCGGGCTCAGCTCGGGATGACACGGGCGCGGCGTCCATAGCGGACGGCACGGAGACAGGACGGGGGGCCCTCGGTAGGCAGGTTCTTGCGACGAAATCTGATCTATCAGGAAGGACCCCACGTGATTGCCTATCGTGCCATCCTCGAGGTCTCCAGGGAACTCGTGCAGCACGTGGCGCGGTTGCTACGCGCCGAGCGTCGCGTGGTCGGCACCCGATCGGGTACCCGCGCTCTGACTTCTTCTATCAGGCGCTCTGGTGTTGATGTGGCTCTGCAAGGGTGAGGACAAGACCAGCCTCGGGGCGGGGTTCGGGGTGTCGAGGGCAACCGCCTACCGGTACGTCGCCGAGGCCGTACGCGTCCTGGCGGCGCAGACTCCCACCCTGCATGACGCGTTGCGGCGGGTTGCCGCCGACGGCTGGTCGCACGTGATTCTCGACGGGAAGCTGATCGATACCGATCGGCTGGCCGAGACCACCACCAGCGTGAAAGGCGACATCGTCGACGCCTGGTACTCCGGGAAACACCGCAACTTCGGCGCGAACATCCAGGCGGTGATGCGCCCGGACGGGCTACCGATCGGGACCTCGGATGCGATGCCCCGGACACCTGCACGACCTGACCTGCGCCCAACAGTTGGACGTCACCGGCGCGCTCTACTGGGCCGCTTCGGCGCTGGATCTGCCGACCCTGGCCGACTCCGGCTACGAATGCGCTGGCCAGGGTATCCACACCCCGTACAAGCAACGCGCCGACGGCCGCCGTCTCGCCCCGGACAACCAGGCCTACAACGCCATGCTTCGATCCCTACGATGCCTCGGAGAACGCGGCTTCGCGATCCTCACCAGTCGACGGCGAACACTACGACACACCACCGCCAGTCCTCGCAGCATCGGCGACACCGTCCGCGCCGCCCTCCACCTCACCCACTTCGAATACCGATACCTACCAAATTCTTGTTGAGATCACCTCATTGTCCGCCCGCCGTGGTCTGGCTGCACATCATGCGGGAAGGCCGGACCCGGGTGCGCCTGCTCCATCTCCCCCGGGTGCCAGTGGATTGGCCGAGGGATGATTCCCGAGACGACGGCCGGGCGCCGGACGGGGGTCGGTGTGCGGTGGTGGCCGAATGTTCAATTGTGCTTCGGAGCGGTTACTCACACCGCTGGAGCTTGGTGGTCCGGCCCCGGCAGCGGAACGATTAAAAGAGCGCGAAACGCTTTCGCGCGTCTGCTCGCGAACCCACTAGATCCGTCTGAAGGAGCAGTCTGTCCGATGGATAAGGAAGAACTTAGCCGGCTCGCGGAGCTGGCCGAGGCCGCATTCATGGTCCGGTACGTGGTTGACGTACCCGAACGGGTTTCGTCCGCGCTCGGCACCGCTGACACGGGGATCGGCGGCGGTGTCGCCCTCTCCACACGCCACGGGGAGACCCACTACTGGAGCAAGGCGCTCGGATTCGGCTTCGCGGAGCCGGTGACCCAGGACCTGATGGATCGGATCTTCGCCTTCTACCGGGAGCAGGGCACCGAGGTCGCCACCATCCAGATCGCCCCGGGCCGGCTGCCGGCGGACTGGGATGAGATCCGGGCGGCGGAGCGTCTGGAGCCCGGCTCGGTGATCATCCAGCTCGCCTGCGAACTCGACGCGTTCCGCATCGAGGGCGTGACCGACCTGAGGATCGGGTTGGTCCCCTCGCGCGACGCCGACCAGTGGGCCGACGTGTTCGCGCAGGGGTTCAAGTGGCCGAGGGGCGGCTCGGTGGCCGAACTCGTGGCCGCGGCGGTGGCGAATCCCCGCCTTCACACGTACGGCGCCTGGGACGGTGACCGAGTGGTCGCGGCAGCGTCCCTCTTCGTCCATGGCGAGGTCGGGGTACTTGCTGGAGCGGCGACCGCGCCGGATCACCGGGGCCGGGGCGCGCAGTCAGCGTTGATTGCGGCCCGGGCCCGCGCGGCGGCCGAGGCTGGCTGTCGGTGGTTGGTGACGCAGACTTGGCGACCAAGCCCCGGGTCGGTCAACCACTCACTCAACAACATGCTGCGCGGCGGCCTTGTGCCGCTCTACGACCGGCAGAACTGGATCTGGAGGTCGACCGGTGCCGGCGACCGTGCGGTGACCGGTCGCGAGTGATCGGGCCACTGACGTAGCAACGACGAAGGCGCCGTTATCGTCAACGGCGCCTTTGTCACGTTTGTCGTGTCGATGCTCCGTGCTGTGGGCCGATGCTCCAACTCATCCTGGCAATGATGGTGATCGCGTCGACGCGGCAGATCCGGATGGCGGATCGTGACGGTGCCGGGCATCATCATCGCGTGGGTGCCCGCTGGACGATCGTCCTGGTTGACGACCTTCGTTCGTTCGTGGATGGCCGCAGCGCGGAGGTGGCCCGTACGAGCGCTGCCGGAGTCGAGGTCCTTCATCGGCACCGGGATGGGCGCCTGGACGAGCTGTGGCTGGACCACGACTTGGGCGGCGACGACACGATCCGGCCAGTCGTGGCCATTCTGGAACAGGCCGCTTTCGAGAAGCGCCCCTTCGACATCGTGATTGCCTCCCGGGCCGACGCTGTCCGAATGTCGGCCCTAAGGCGTGTTTCGTAACTCGGGTTGGCCGGTTGAAGTCACGGCGTGGCGGTGATCGATAACTGAAGAGGTCTCCGGTACTTGGTACAACGACCAAGAAGCACCATGCACCGGAGACCTCGTGGCCACCTTAGCGGTGACGCGGCGGCATGACCTGACTGACGCGCAGTGGGCTGTCCTGGCCCCGTTGTTGCCTGCTGCGTCGTCTACCGGCCGGCGCTCGAAGTGGGAGAAACGGCAGCTCATCGACGGGATCCGGTGGCGGATCCGGATCGGTGCCCCGTGGCGCGACGTGCCAGCGGAGTACGCGCCCTGGCCGACGATCTACGGACTGTTCCGTCGGTGGCAGCGCGATGGAACCTGGGACCGAATCTTGTCAGCGTTGCAGGCCCAGGGCGATGCCCTGGGACGGATCGACTGGACGGTCAGCGTGGACTCGATGACCAGTCGCGCTCACCAGCACGCCGCAGGTGCCCGCACCGACGGCCATCTGCAGAAGGAACCGCCCGGTGGGGTTCATGACGAACCGGCCGATCACGGGCTGGGCCGCTCCCGTGGAGGGCTGACGACCAAGACGCATCTGGCCTGTGAGCAGGGCCAGAAAGTCTTGTCCTTGATCGTCACCGCCGGGCATCGCGGGGACAGCCCGCAGTTCATCCCGGTCCTGCGCCGCATCCACGTGATCCGCCTCGGTGTCGGCCGGGCCAGGACCAGGCCGGTGCTGGTGCTGGCCGACAAGGCCTACACCAGCCGCACCAACCGCAGATACCTGCGCTCTCGGGGGATCCGGGCCTGCATCCCGAGCAAGAAGGACCAGGACGCTCACCGCAAAGCCAAAGGCTCGCGCGGCGGGCGCCCACCGGCGTTCGACCCGCAGCTCTACCGGCTACGCCACGCCGTCGAGAACGGCATCAACAGGCTCAAACGCCACCGCGGCGTCGCCACCCGCTACGACAAGTTGGCCGTCCGGTTCCAAGCCGTCCTGACCATCACCATCATCACCGAGTGGCTCTGACCTCGCGTTATGAAACACGCCTTAGAAGAGGAGACCTCGTGCCGTCCGTCCTGGCAGAACGACTCGCAGATCCTCCTGCAAGGCGATCCGGCCCGCGCGGAGCCCAAGAAGCTGCGCTACCGGTTGCTGCACGTTCCAGCCCGAATCGCACGCACCGCACGACGGACCTGGCTACGCATCGCCGACGGCTGGCCCTGGGCCCACGAGGTCATCACCGCGTTCGCACGGCTCGCAGCACTGCCCGGACCGCTGACCTGAACCAGAACCCTGCCCCTACAACAGCCTGGAGGAACCCGGCCACACGCCGGGTCACCACCATGCCCGCCAACAGAAAAACCGCTAACGGCAATCCCCCAACCAAGATCAATCACTCATGAAAGACCGAGGCTAGGAGTGATCGCGCCTGATGCGATGGACATCACAGGGGTGTATGTGTGATGACGACGCCAAACCCCGCCGGGGGTTCACGAGGCACGCGGGCTGGCGGCACGACGCACCGCCGACGGCAAGACCCCGTACTGCGCCCGAAACGCGCGCGTGAAATGAGCCTGGCTGATGAAGCACCAGCGGACCGCCACCCGCGCAATGCTGAGATGGCTCAGCATCGGATCGGTCAGGTCCCGGTGTGCCGACTCCAGGCGGCGTAGACGGATGTACTCGGTGACCGTGTAGAGCTCATGCTCGAACAGCCGGTGGAGGGTGCGCGGGGCCATTCGGTGGACGGCGGCGATGCGATTATGGGTCAGGCCCGAGTCGGACAGATGCTCCCGGGCGTAATGAAGGATCCGGAGCCGTTGCGCGTCCACCACCGCCTCGCCGTCGGCCGGTTCGGTCATGCTGAGCGCCCCGGCGATGATGTGCAGTCCCGCCTCGCCGAGGCGTCCGGCGGCGGCGCCGATCGACGTCCGCTCACCCACCGCGGCGGCGACGAAGTCCGCAAGCACGGCGCCCGGACCCGCGCCGAACGGATGGGCATGCTGCATGGCCTGCCGGACGACATTGTCCGGCAGCGACAGGGCGCCGCGCGGGAAGGCGAGCACGGCGCACGACCATTGCCGCTCGAGCCGCAGATCGTAAGGATGCCCTGTGTCGTAGAGCGCCATCTGCCCAGGCCCGATATGCACCTGCTGGCCATGCTGGGTTACGGTCGCGGCCCCGTCCAGCTGCATACAGAGCTTGAGGCGATCGATCGGTTCCTGCCGCGCGGCCAGCGGCGTACGGCGCAAGGTCTGCGGGCTCCCACTGATCTGATACGCGATCAGCGGACCAAGCGCCGTGCCGGACATCGTGCCGGTCGGCTCGTCCGCATGATCTGGGGTCAGGCGGCCGAACGTCTGGCCGAGGGACTGCCGCCACAACTCGACAACGGATGACGTCATGTCATCTGAGACGTGTCCCGAGCCGAAAGGTTCAGGCGCCAGCGGTCAAAGACCAGGGCGGATATCGTCAACTCCCAGCGACCGTGCCGAGAAACCGTGGTCCTCGTGTCAACTCACTATGACTTCATCGTGGTCGGGGCAGGCTCGGCCGGCTCCGTCGTCGCCGCCCGCCTGTCGGAGGACCCCCGCGCACGGGTGCTGCTGCTTGAATCCGGTCCGGCCGACACCCTGCCTGACATCTCGGCTCCGCCGGCCTGGCCCGCGCTGTGGGGCAGCGTTGTCGACTACTCCTACGTCACGGTCCCGCAACCCGGCGTCGGCGGCACCGTGCACAACTGGCCGCGGGGACACACCCTCGGCGGCTCGAGCAGCATCAACGCGATGGTCTTCCTGCGCGGTCACGCCGCCGACTTCGACCACTGGGCCAAGCAGGGCTGCGACGGCTGGGATTTTGCCTCTGTACTGCCGTACTTCCGCAAGATGGAAACCGTCGAGCGCGGTGATCCGGCGTACCGCGGCGCCAGTGGCCCGATGCGGCCGGCGGCCGCGGCCGAGCCCAACCCGCTCTCACGGGTGTTCGTGGACGCAGCCGTCGCGGCCGGCTATCCGAGGACCGAGGACTTCAACGGCGCGACAGCCGAAGGTGTGGGCTGGCATGACTTGTCCATCGCCGACGGACGACGGCAGAGTACCGCAGCCGCTTACCTACACCCGGTAGCCGAACGGCGCCCCAACCTGACCGTACTGACCGACGCGCGTGCACACCGGCTGATCATCGAGCGGGGACGGTGCGTCGGCGTCGTCTTCGCGCGGGACGGCGAGGTGATTTCAGCGTACGCGGACTACGAGGTCGTGGTCAGCGCGGGCGCAGTCGACTCGCCACGGCTGCTGATGCACTCGGGCATCGGCGACGCCACGGACCTCCGCCAGTTGGACATACCGGTGGTGCAGCATCTTCCGGGAGTCGGCAAGAACCTACACGACCATCCGCTAGCCAGCGTGGTGTACGAGGCGAAGCAGCCGGTCCCGGCCGGCCGGAACAACCACGCCGAGACGTCCATGCAGTGGCGCAGCGACCCTGGCCTGCCCGGCCCGGACATGCAACTGATGTTCATCCACGTCCCGTTCCACCAGCCCGCGCTGCAGGCCCCGCCGAACAGCTTCACCCTCGGCGTCGCGACGGTGCCCGAGGCGCGGGGAACGGTACGCCTCGCATCCGCTGATCCCGGGGTCGCGCCGCTGATCGACCCGAACTACCTCGGACACCCTTCCGACATTCGGCGCCTCGTCGAAGGGATCCAGGTAGCTCGGACGATCGCCGCCACCGAACCGTTCGACGGCTGGCGCGGCGGCGAGGTGCTGCCCGGACCGGACGTGCGGCATCCGGCGGGCCTCCGCGAGTATCTGCGCTGGGGCACCGGAACCTACTACCACCCGGTCGGCACCTGCGCGATGGGCACCGATGTGGAGGCGGTGGTCGGTCCGGACCTGCGCGTTCACGGTCTGGACGGGCTGCGTGTGGCCGACGCCTCCGTCATGCCCCGCATCGTCAGCGTCAACACCAACCCCGCGACGATCATGATTGGCGAGAAGGCCGCCGACATGATCCGCGCGACGCACTTCTGACGCCCGGCGCGGACAGCCTCACCGTCTGGTCGATCTCGCTTAGCTCTTCCCGGTTGCGGAATAACGGCGGGCAACCACCGGGCTGCGGGTGAGAGCGCCAGCTGCTCTCCGGCGCGCATGCGCGTCGAAGAGCAGCTGGCGCGGTCGGTGAGCGCTCAGTTCCGCGTCGTGAGCGATGAACCCTGTCGGCGCCGCCCCGTCGCCCTTGATGTGCGGCGGTCCATGGCCAGACCGCCACGAAAGAAGGAGCACCCATGGCATTGACGATTGCGGTGACAGGCGCCACCGGGGCCCAGGGCAGCGGCCTGGTGAGAGCTATCCTGGCGGACGCTGGCCGTGAGTTCTCGGTCCGGGCCATCACCAGGGACATATCCTCGGTGAGGGCCAGGAAGTTGGCCGAACTGGGCGCCGAGGTCGTATCAGCCGATCACACCACCGGCGCAGGGCTCGAAGAGGCCTTCGCCGACGTCCACGGCGCGTTCCTGGTAACCGACTTCTGGTCGCACATGTCTGCCGCACGGGAACCGGACCAGGCCCGTAACCTGGCCGAGGCGACCGCGAAGGCGGGCGTGCGGCATGTCATCTGGTCGACTCTGGAGGACACCCGGATTCACGTTCCCGTCGACGACCCTCGGATGCCGAGCCTGCAGGAGAAGTACAAGATCCCGCACTTCGACGCGAAGGCGGAGGCCGAGGCGTTCTTCCATCAAGCGGGCGTGCCGGTCACGTTCCTGCGAACCACCTTCCAATTTGAAAACCTGACCGCCGGTATGGCGCCCGTCCGTACCCCAGAGGGCCTCATACTCACCATGCCGATCGGTGATTCACCGATCGCCGGCATCGCGGCCTCCGACAGCGGCAAGGTCGCGTTGGAGATCTTCCGGCGCCGCGATGAGTTCGTCGGCCGGACGCTCAGCATTGCCGGCGACATCGTCACCGGCGCGGAGATCGCCAGCGCGCTGAGTGACGCCCTTCACGAACCCGTCGTCTACCGGCCGATCGGCCACGACGACTTCCGCGCCCTCGGCTTTCCGGCCGCCGACGAGGTGGGCAACATGCTGGGGACTGCCCCGGGTTTGGTTGACTCGCAGGGCTGAACGGTTCAGGCCGCGTGTGCGGGCCTGTTGATTGTCTCAAACTCGATGGGGGTGAGCCGGCCGAGGCGTCGTTGCCGTCGTCGGCGGTGGTAGGTGCGTTCGATCCAGGTCACGATGGCCAGGCGTAGCTCATGGCGGGTGGTCCAGCGTTGCCGGTCGAGGACGTTGCGTTGCAGTAGGGCGAAGAACGACTCCATGGCGGCGTTGCCGCCGCAGGCGCCGACCCGGCCCATCGAGCCCACCAATCCGTTACGGTGCAACGCTTTCACGAAATTTCTGGACCGAAATTGGCTGAGTGCACGATGGTGCCGGCCGGGCTGCGCAGCCGGGTCGCGTTCGACAGCGCGGTGACGGCCAGGGACGCCTTCATCCGTGAGTCGATGGAGTAGCCGACGATCCGGCCGGAGTACACGTCCTTGATCGCGCACAGGTACAGCTTGCTCTCGGCGGTGGGGTGCTCGGTGATGTCGGTCAGCCATACCCGGTCCGGGGCGTCGGCGGTGAAGCGGCGTCGCACCAGGTCGTCGTGCACCGGCGGCCCGGCCCGCCTGGTCAGGCCCTTGCGCTTGGCGAACACCGACCAGATCCGCTGCTGTGAGCACAACCTGGCGACGCGGTTCGGGCCGGCGGTGATCCCGTGGGTAGGGCAGTTCGTCGGCGATGAACCGGTAGCCGAACGCCGGGTCGTCGGCGTGGATGTCGAGGGCGGCGTTGATCAAATGGGCGTCGTCCCAGTCCCGCTGCGAGACCGGTTCGGTGCGCCACGCGTAGTAGGCCTGCTTGCTGAACCCCAGCACCCGGCAGGTCACCGCGACGGGGATCCCGTCCGCGGCCAGGTCACCCGACCAGCGGGTACGTCATTTTGGGGAGATCTCCTTGGCGAAGTACGCCGCGGCCCGGCGCAGGATCTCGTTCTCCTGCTCCAGGACCTTGTTGCGCCTGCGCAGCTCCCGCAGTTCGGCCGACTCGATACTGGCGGCACCGCCCGGGCGGACGCCGTCCTCGACGTCGGCGAGCTTGAGCCAGCGGTGCAGGCACGCCTCGGAGATCCCGAAGTCCTTCGCGATCTGCGCGATGGGCGCCTCGCCCTTGCGGGCGACCGCGACTACGTCACGACGGAACTCCAGGGGAAACGCTTTCGGCATGACAGACATCCTTCCAGCGAGGAACACATCCTCACGGGTCAGGAGTCAACTGAACCGGGGGCAATCCCTCCCATGGGACAGGATCATCGTGATGGCCCGCAGACTCACCCGCCACCGACACACCTGAACCCCTTTATGTTTTCCTCGGCGTATGAGACGAGAGTTGGCCTGCGAGCTCATCGGGCTGTGTCATTGGTTATGCTCCGTATCCGCTCAAGACGTTTCCTCGCTCTATGACGGCTACCGCGATGCGCGGTTCACCGAACTTCCACTCTTCATGAGCCGAGCCCTTCAATCTGTACGGGATGGGACGGTCGATAGGGCGCTGTGGCGTCCACGGTAGACGCCGACCGGAATGAGACGGCTGCTCAGCAGTTCTGTCTGGGGTCCGGTGTGACGCCGAGGATCGCGGCGAATCTCTGGTAGGCGCTGATGCGGCTGCGGACTGCTCCTGGGTTGCCGCCGTTGCACTCGAGGGCGCCGTTGATGCTGCGGATGGTTTCGCCGAAGCCGGCCCCGCCGGTGATCCCGGCGTGCGGTGTCATGTTTCCGGCACCTCGCTGGGTCATCCAGAACCAGAGAGCGGTCTGCCAGGCGACCGTGGGGTCGTTCTTCACGAGATCGGGATTATTGAGCAGGTCGATGCCCAAGGCCTGCCCGGCCGCGTGGTAGTTGGTGTTCCAGGACAGCTGGATGGGGCCGCGGCCGTGGTAAGCGGTACGCCCGGCCGGGCAGCCGTATGGCTGGCCCGGATCGCAGTAGTTGCCCCATGCGGAGCGGTTGATCTCTTCGACGTAGATGAGCCCGCCGGTCTCGTGGCTGACATTGGCCAGGAACGCGGCGACCTCGCGCTTTCGCGTGGTGTCGTCACCGGTGCCGGCGAACGCTGGGTAACGCGCCATCGCGGCGGCCAGGCCCTGGTATGTGTAGAACGGGTTTCGGCCCGGGAACATCTGCTGGAACTGAGCCCCGCTGAGGCTGTCCGCTTGTTCTCCGGTCACCGGTGCGGAGCTTCCGCCCGCTTGTTCTCCGGTCACGGGTGCGGAGCTTCCGCCAGGACTCGGCTGGGTCATCTGCACGACGCCGCCGGCGAGAAGAACCACGATGGATACCAGGCAGATGAGGGCCAGGATCGTGAAGGGGATGAGCCCGACCAGGGCTACCACGATGCCGATCGTCTGGACGGTGTCCGGCGGCTTGGTTCCTGACTGATTGCCCATCGATCCTCGCACTCGTTGCGCCTCGCGCCGCGGCTGTCGCAGTGATAACGGAGCCGGGACCCTCTCGGTTCACGACGCGGCGTCGATGGATCTGCCGGGCGGACCCGCCGTGGCTCAGCCGGGAGTACCCACGTCCGGGCCGTTGTGGCCGGAGCGCCGAGGGGACGGCAAGAGCGAACGACTCGCAATTTTCAGCGATCGTGAACCGGGGATCGGTCCGCTCCGTTCAGTGGACGTGCGGACCACGCGGCCGGCGACCTGGCTGACAACGACTGGAGAGGAACGGGAGGTAGTTCATGCATGCGGCCCATGTTCGACCGTGCGTCCGGCTGCCACGATCCGTCTCCGTCTTGGTGCTGGTCGCGACCGCCATGGTTCAGGTCGTGCTCGGGTTTTCGAGCGCAGCATCGGCTGCCGGGCGCCAGGTTGACCGCGTGCGGCAGTTCGCCGCGGCGCCGGCTCCCAGTCCGGGTGGTCAACTGACGGTTCGATTCGAGAACAAAGGCGCCTTCGTGGTCGCCGAGTTGTGTCTGCGAAACAGCCTTTCCGTGCCGTGGACCGGAGATAAGACCCCGAATGAGCGGCGAGACGCTGGCGGGGCCATTCACTGTCGCAGCCGAGACTTGCTCGTCAATCAAGAGGTCAACCTCACCGTTGACCTTGAATCGGACGGCAGCGCGTACGTCGACTTCAAAATCGGCTTGGGACCCACAAAGGAGGCGTACGACGTATCGGGGAGAAAGTGGTGCAAGTTCTCGGGCACCGTCCAGGGTGGAAAGATGGAGTGTGAGGACGTGGAAAGAGCGGCGAGTGCTCCGCCGGTTCCATCCATTGCCCCGTTCGATCCGGGATCGGCAGCGGACGAAAACGGTCAGCGTGCCGATCTCACACTGCTCAACCTGCTGGCGTGGTGTGTCACCGCCGCCGGTGTCGCCGGCCTTCTCGTCGTCGGAACGAACATGGCGCTGCAGCTTCACCGGGGTGTGATGGGTTTCGGATCGTCGTTCGCGCGGCGCGTTTTTCTGATCGTGATGTCGTGCTTCCTGGCGATGGCTGCGGGTCCGATCGTGCAGTTCTTGAATATCCCGTTGCCCTAGCGCGTCCGCCGGGCGCTGCTGAACTGACTCAGGAGGAGGACCTTTGTTCGGCTTGAACTTAATGAACGCCGCACTTCGGCTGGTTCCGCAAGTGCAGGTGCCACAGCCTACGAACGGCGGTTCGGCCCCCCCGGCGCTGGTCACCCTGGTGACGACCGGGTTGAGCCTGATCGCGTGGGGCGGTACAGCGGCAGGCGTCGCGGGGGTGCTCGTCACCGGCGCGAAGATGGCCATCTCCCACAAGCGTGGCGACAGTTCGGAGCACATGGGTCAGCTGGGACTCGTTCTCGGCGGTTGCATCCTGGTCGCCACGGCCGGACCCCTGGTGCAGTTCTTCTTCAACTGATGTGTCGTTCCCAATTCTCCCAGCCCGACATGGAGTCCGCTGATGAAAGGCCGATGGCGCGTCAGTTACGACGTCGATGCGCGACCGTTCTGGCGGCAGCGAGGATGGCAGTTGTCCGCAGCCTTCTTCGCCGTCATCCTCTTGGCTACGGTTGTCGTGAGCCTCCGCGGTGGGGCGCCCGCTCCGGCGCGGCCGGTGACGCTTGCCGGACCGCTGAGCGAGGGCGCGCCGTTCGAGGGTGATCGGCCGGTCGGTTGCCACACGGACGATTCTCGGCAGGACGCGCCGGTGGGGCCGCCGGATGACGTCACGTGGCGGGAACTGAACGGCGCACCCGTACCGTTGTCCGCTTCGGCCGGGCCGCGCCGCACCGATGGACCGTTGATGTGGTGCTTCGCGCGCACCCCGGCGGGTGCGGTCATGGCTGCCCATGTGATTCCGCGGCAGCTCAGCGGCAACGACTGGCGCACCATTGTCGATCAGCAGGTGGTGTCCGGTGCGGGGCGGGACCTCTTCGTCGCCATGCGCTCGTCCATCGCGGATTCCTCGGTGCGTTACACCACGAGCTCCGTCGGAGGGTTCTCGCTGCTGTTCTATTCAGCGGAGGCGGCGACGGTTCGTCTGCTGATCCGGGTGGGATCCGCCGGCTATGCCGCGACGGAGTACCGGGTGGCGTGGTCCGGCGGCGACTGGAAGATGGAGCCGTCCACTGCGGGCGACCTGTATTCGCCATTGACGCCGGTCGCGGATACCGCTGGTTTCATTTTGTGGGGGAAGTGACGTGCCGGATTGCAGCAATGGCGATGTCGTGTATTTCGGGGCGTTCGGCGGATTGACCGAATTGATCGACCAGGGAATCGACGGCATTCTCCGGAAGATCGCCTCTTCGATCATGAATGCCGCCGCCAGTCTCTTCGGAGATCTGGCGCAGAATGTGCCGACGCTGTCGCCGGACCAGGAGATCAATTCGAAGATCGGGCTCCAGACCAACTGGCTGGTGGTGACGATCGCCGTGGCGTCGTTGCTCTTCGCCTCGGTCCGCATGGCCCTGGAGATGCGCAGCGAGGCCGGCATGGCGGCGGTCAAGGGTCTCCTGCGGCTGATGCTGGTCGCCGGCGCGGGGTCGTTCGTACTCGGTGAACTGGTCCTGCTGTCGGACCGGTACACCGCGCACCTGTACGAGGCCGGCGTGCGGCAGCAGCTTCAGAGCATCGCCAGTTGCGACAACGGCGGCATCGCGACCTTCCTGCTGATCATCATCGGGATTCTGCTGATCATCGCGGGTATCGTCCACATCATCCTTCTCTACATCCGGCTGGGCGTGATGGTCCTGCTCGTCGGGACGCTGCCGCTAGCCGCCTCTGCCTCGATGACCCGCTGGGGGTCGACGTGGTGGCGCAAGCACATCGCCTGGCTCGTCGCCTGGCTGATCTTCAAGCCCGCGGTGGGACTGATTCTCTACGTCGGGACGACGATGATCGCCTATACCGGTACGAACGCGACGCATCAGAAGATCGCCGGCTGCGGTGTGCTGCTGATGTCCGCCGTGGCGTTGCCGAGCCTGCTGCGCCTGGTGGTGCCCGCGGCCGCCGCGCTGGGATCCTCCGACGGGGCGGCGTCGGCGGCCTCGTCGGCCACCGGCGCGGCGGGGGCGATCACCGGTGCGGCCGCGCGGCCCGGGTGGCGATACGCAACGGGCGGCGGGCAGTCGGGCGGGCGGGGTTCGTCCGGTCCGAGCGGCGCCTCGGCGGGAGGCGGAGGCACGCGCGGGGCCGGTGGCGGCGCCGGCAACCGTGGCCGCAGCACGGGCCGCCGGATGGCCTCGGGTGCGGCGCGAGTGGCGACCGGGGCGTTGAGCGGCTCTGCGCTGCTTGCCGCGCGGGCGGCGAGCACCACGGTGAAACACGGTACGAACTTGGCCTCCGGCGCGGTGTCAGGCGGCCGCGACGATGCGGACCACTGACGTGGTAGGTGACTCGGTGTCCCGCAGGAGCAGGAACGGAAGGTAGCGATGTCGAGCGGAAGCGTTCCGCAGAGGACGTACGGAAATTGGCGGCGCCCGCGCCGGTCCGGGCTGGGGCCGCTGGGTCTGATCGGCACGATCGGCACGTTCGGCGGCATTGTGGCGGTGTTGCTCGCCTCGCTGATCTCGCTGACCGCCGCTCTGGTGGTGCTGGTGCCCCTGGTCGTGCTGCTCGGTCCGCTGGCCCTGCGCACCGAGGACGGCCGGAATCTCTACCAGATCCTGGCCGTGCGGCTCGGCTGGCGCCGGCGCGTCGCCCACGGCGAGCACCTCTACGTGTCAGGTCCGCTGTCCCAGCGTCCCGGCGGCCGGTTCCCGCCACCGGGGCTGCTGAGCCGGGTGACCATGGGGGAGGGGCACGACGCGTTCGACCGGCCGTTCGGCGTCCTGCATCATCGCGGTCGCAATCGCTTCACCGTGGTCCTAGAGTGCGTACCCGATGGTGGTGGGCTCGTGGACCAGGAACAGGTCGACGTCTGGGTGGCGATGTGGGGCGACTGGCTGGCACGGCTGTCGCACGAGCCGAACCTGCGGGGCGCGTCGGTCGTCGTGGAAACGGCACCGGATTCCGGTATGACACTGGCCGCCGAGGTGCTGCCGCGTCTGGCCCCGGACGCCCCTGAGGTGGCACGCGCCGTCATGGAGGAGGTCGTGGACCGCTATCCGGCTGCGTCCTCCGAGATGCACACCTATGTGACCCTCACCTATGCCGCTCCTGGCGGGACGAAGCATGAGCTCGAGGACGTCATCGCCGACTTGGCGGTCCGCATGCCGGGCCTGTGCGGCGGCCTTGTCGGTGCCGGCGGAGGATCGGCGGAGCCGCTCTCGGCCGAGCGCATCGCCGAGGTCATCCGCATCGCCTACGACCCAGCGGTGGTGTCCGAGGTCATGGAGGCGCGCGCCGCGTACGGCGGTACAGGGCTGGAATGGGAAGACGCCGGACCGGCCGCATGCGTCGAGACGACGGACGCATACGCCCACGACTCGGGTGTGTCCCGGACGTGGGTGCTGACGATGGCGCCGCGCGGCACGGTGGGGTCGGGCGTGCTGCGTACCGTGCTCGAGGCCGCTCCCGGCACACGCCGTAAGCGGGTGGCACTGATCTACCGGCCGATCGACCCGGCGACCTCGGCCCGGATCGTGGAGGCCGATCGCCGCAACGCGCAGTTCATGGCCACCTCGGGCCGGGGCATGGTGCGGGCCCGAGCCGCCGCTGAGGTGGCGGCGGCCGAGCAGGCTGCCGCGGAGGAGGCCTCGGGGGCCGGGCTCGTTGAGTTCTCCCTCCTGCTCACCGTCACGGTCGACTCGGCGGAGGAACTGGTGGACGCCAACGTCACGGTACGCAACCTGATCGCGGGCTCCCGGCTGTCGATGCGGCCGGCCAACCGCATGCAGGCCGCCGCGTTCGCGTGTTCGCTGCCGGCGGGCATTCTGCCGTGGGAGCACACGCTGGTCCCGCACGAGTTCCAGGAGGCGTTGTGACATCCGTGGCGCGGGTCAGGCAGTTCCGGCTGGGAGCAGGCTGGCGCAAGGGTGCCTCGGGACCGCGGACGGCGCTGGACGCCGCGCCGGCCGTAGTACCTGCCGTCGAGGACTCGATCCTGGGTCAGGCGACGAGAACCCGGGTCCCGGCCGGGGGCTCGGCGGGTACGAGCAGCGGCCGTGTGGGTTACCTCGATCCGCCGACGATGTGGCGTGCCACCAGCGTTCAGGCGTGCGGGCTGTGGCCGTTCGCGGCCGGCTCCGGGGCGCCGATGAGCGGTGTTCCGCTCGGGCAGCATCTGGTCACCGGTGCCACCGTCTGCGGGGACCCGCTGTCGTGGTTCATGCGAGCGCGGTACATCTCCAACCCGTCGCTGTTCATGCTCGGCATGCCCGGCCTTGGCAAGTCCACATTGGTCAACCGCATGCTGATTGGGCTGGCCGCGCAGGGCGTGACACCGCTGGTGCTCGGCGACCTCAAGCCGGACTACGCGGACACCGTGCGTGCCCTCGGCGGCCAGGTCATCACGATCGGCCGCGGCGTCGGCGGGATCAACGTGCTCGACCCGGGAGCGATGGGTGCCGCGGC
Organism: Micromonospora sp. NBC_00858; assembly: GCF_045207365.1. Taxonomy (NCBI): domain Bacteria; kingdom Bacillati; phylum Actinomycetota; class Actinomycetes; order Micromonosporales; family Micromonosporaceae; genus Micromonospora; species Micromonospora sp. NBC_00858. The sequence continues at coordinate 904,935 of NZ_CP108828.1, forward strand.
CCGTCGCATCGGCGGCCGCGCGGGCGAGTCCCTGGCCGCGGAGACGCACGGGCGGGTGCTCAACATGCTGGCCGCCCTGCTCACCATCGTGCGCGGCCAGCCGATCAACGACCACGAGCAGTCGGTGCTGTCCGCCTGCCTGAGGCACATGCGCGAGCGTACCCCCGAGGGCCGGTCGATTCTCCTGCCGGACCTGGTCACAGCGTTGGCCGAAGGACCGGAACCGGTCCGCGCGGTAACCCTGGACCGGGGCCAGGACGATCGCTACCGCGAGGCCGTCGACCCGCTGCACCGATCGCTGCTGGGCATCCTCGACGGACCGCTGGGGGACACGTTCTCGTCCGAGACCTCGACGCACATCAACCCGAACGCGCCGGCGGTCTGCATCGACATCTCCCGGATCGGGGAGTCCGACACCCAGCTCACTGCCGCGGCCATGCTGGCCGCCTGGTCCGACGGCCTCGGCACGGTGGCCGCCGTGCACGCTCTCGCCGATGCGGGACTGACTCCCCGGCGATGGTTCTTCACCGTGCTGGACGAGCTGTGGCGTCCCCTGCGGGCGGCATCGGGCATCGTCGACCGCATCGACGCGCTGACGCGGCTCAACCGATCCCTCGGCCTAGGCGACGCGAAGATCACGCACACCCTGAAGGACGCGGAGGCGGTGGGGACCGAGGCCGACCGGGCCAAGGCCCGGGGCTTCGTCGAACGGGCCGGCATGGTGGTCTGCGCGGGCCTTCCGCGTACGGAGATGGAGGAACTCGGTCGCATCGTGGGGCTGTCCCAGCGCGAGATCGACCTGGTGTCCTCCTGGTCGTCCCCGCCGGGCTGGGCGAGTACCGGCGTGAACGACGAGCCGCCCGGCCGTGGCCGCTTCCTCATCAAGGTCGGCGGACGCCCCGGGATCCCGATCCGGATGGCTATCACCGACACCGAACGCCACCTGCACGACACGAACACCCGGTGGGTGCAGAACGACTACGCCGAGCAGCTTTCCCTCCCGCGTAGTGCGGTGTCCGGAGCGGAAAACTGGCCGTGAGGGGCGGATCCGGCAACGATGCCGGCGCGACCGTTGTTGTGCTGGTCGCTTGCGGCGCGACGGCCTGCGGCGCGGTGTTCCTGGGCGGCACCTTCGGGACCGCCCTGGCCGGCGGCGGCTGGCGTCCGCCGCCGGTCACCATGAGTTCGGTCCGGCGGATGGTCGAGGCGGGCCCCACCGTCCTGTGGCCGGAAACCGCGGCATGGGCCGTGTACGGCGGTATCGCCCTGCTCGTGTTGATCGTGGCGGGACTCGCGGCCCTCGTGGTCGCTCCGCTGCGGGCCCGGCTGGGTAGGGCGAACGGACTGGCCACGCCGCGCGATCTCGCAGCCTTCAGCCGGGAAGCCGTTGTCCAGCGCGCCCGCGGCCTGCGCCCGTCGCTAGAGGGCGTGCGTAAACCGACGCCGGACCAGACCGGGAACCTACTGGGTGACCTCCACCCGTCCGGGCCCGAACTGCGCTCATCGTTCGAGGACGTCGAGCTCGACCTGATGGCACCGCGGGCCGGCAAGTCGACGGGCATCGCTGTTCCCCGGGTACTCCGGGCGCAGGGGTCAGTCCTGATTACCTCGAACAAGTCGGACGTGTTCGCCGTCACGAGGGCACAGCGGGAGAAGGTCGGCACGGTATGGACGTTCGACCCGCAGGGCGTCACGCACACCAATCGCGCTATGTGGTGGGACATGCTGGCCGCCTGCGTGACCGTCGAGGGCTCGCGGCGGCTGGCCGGTCATTTCGTGGCCTCGGTCAACGATGACACCGCGAAGAAGGACTTCTGGATCTCGGCGGCGCAGAACACGCTGACCTCCTTGTTCCTCGCGGCCGCCCGCAACGGCGTGCCGGTGACCGACATGCTCGGGTGGCTGGCCGATCCCGGCGACCGTGCCCCCATCGACCTGCTGCGGGACGTCGGTCTGCACGCCATGGCGGAACAGCTTCAAGGCACGATCCGCGGCGCGGTGCAAACCCGGGACGGAATCTACGAGACCGCGCGGCAGTGTGTGTCCTGCCTGCTGGACCCGGCCATCGCGGCATGGGTCACGCCCGATCCGCAGGTGCCGGAGTTCCGCCCGGACCAGCACGTCCTCACCCAGGACACGCTGTACCTGCTCTCGAAGGACGGCGGTGGCTCCGCGGCCGGTGTCATAGCCGGGCTGGCCGACACGACCCTGCGGGCGGGTGTCATGGCGGCCGAGGGCATGGGCGGACGCCTCGACCCGCCGATGACGGCGGTGCTGGACGAGGCGGCGAACGTCTGCCGCATCTCGGACCTGCCGGACCTCTACAGCCACCTCGGTTCGCGCGGCATCAACATCGTCACCCTGTTGCAGAGCTACAAGCAGGGCGCTCGGGTGTGGGGTGAGGCCGGCATGGACGCGCTGTGGGGCGCGGCCACCATCAAGCTGCTCGGAGCCGGCCTCGACGACGCCGACTTCGTCGACAAGGTCGCCCGTCTGGTGGGCCAGCACGACGTGAAAACGCTCAGCGTGTCCCGCGGACGGGACGGCACGTCGCGTTCGACCTCGTACCGGCAGGAGCAGATCCTGCCGGCCGACAAGATCCGCGCACTGCCGAAGGGCACAGCGCTGCTGTTCGCGACCGGGGTCCGGCCCGCGCTCATCCGTCTGCGGCCCTGGTACAAGGAGCCGAATGCGGGACCCATCTCCGCGGCCGCGAAGCAGGAGGAACGGGCCATCGCCGAGCGGGCCGCCGCGGCCAACGCCGGTGCGACGCCCGCTGCCACCGGCCGGGCGGGTACGGGCCTCTGGCCTCCCCTGACCTGATTTACCTCAAGGAGCGATCAATGACTACACGGACAGACAAAGAGCCGACAGCTCCCGCATCGACAGACAGCGGGCCGGCGGCCGAGGGGACTGGCCCCGGGCCGTCCTCGCCACGCCCCGACGGCGAGCCGACAGCCAACGCAGAGGAGGCCGCACCCGCGCCGTCCTCTCCATTCATCCTGTTCATGGCGGGCCCGGTGTTGTCCGAGGAGCTCAGACGCCTCGCGATGTGGGTTGAAGGGCTGCTGCTGCCGGTGTTCGGGCGGGAGGTCACGACCACGGCCCCCTGGTGCCCACAATGGTGGGCGCACGCCGAGGCGGTGGCGCGGCTGCACGCGCTGTGGCTCGCCTGGCAGGATGCGAATGCACCGGGCAGGGACATGCAATCGATATCCTCCTGGATCCGTGACCATCTCGACGTCGGCATGACAACCTTGCGTGACCCGTCGGGCCCGTTCGCCGGCTGCAAACGCGGTAGTCACCGCGACAAGGAAATCCCGTACGTCGAACCCATCCCGTCCCCACCCCCTGCGTAGGAAGGAACCGGCATGACGATGACGGAGGAGGACGCCGAGGAGGTCGTTAGCTATGTCGCGAAGTTGTTGCCGCGGGACTTCGAGGACGTTCTCAACAAAATGATCGAGGGTGAGAACGCTGAGGCTGAACGCCGACAGCTCGAGGGCATCAAGCGGGAGGCGCAGCGCGCCGCCCAACAAAGTAAGCCCCTGTCGGCTGCAGCTGTCGCGTGGGCGTGGCTCGACGCGTACGACGGTTCTCCGGTGCTTACCGATCCCGACCGGGCACGAGAGGCATTCCGTCGGGCACTGAGCCAAGCAGTGCTGACTCTCCGCACCGCACGGGACGAACGTGAACAGGGCCCGATGCAGCGCGTCGCTGAAGCGGCGCAGAGCCAGAGCCAGAGCCAGAGCGTGGGTGGAACGCAGAAGCCGCCCTCGAAAGGTCCGAGCCGAAAGCCGGATAGGCCGGAACGAAGAGGCGCCGACCGAGGACGGGGAAGTCTTTAGGTGTGTCATGCCGGAGGGGTGTCCTCAGCCGAACGGTGGGACCCGAGACCGAGTAGCGAAAGCCCGGGATGAACAGCTCAAGGGATAGGCACGTCGTCGAGTTGCTGGGCGCCTACTATCTGGATGCCCTGTCGCTCGAGGAGAACCGCGACATCGAAAGTCATCTGGGCGGCTGCGAGTTGTGCCGGGCGGCCGTCCACGAGATCGTCGAAGCGGTCGCGGTGCTGGCCTTCGTCGACGACGAAGGACGTCGCACCCTCCTCGAGGACTTCGGTGCTCTTCACCGCAGCGGCCCGCCGACCGCCGCATTCGAGAAATTCGGTCCGGGGCCGGTCACCAGCGACTGGAACTACGACCTCGCGGTCGGATGGAGGAGCACTCAGGGGCTGGCGAAGCGTACGGCGCCGTCGAGCGGGAGTGGTGGCAGCGGGGTTGCCCGAGGACTGCCCTGGCGGCCGCCGAACCGGGTGAATCGGATGCGATCGCTCGCCTCGACCGGGTTCCTGCTCGTCGCCGCTGTTCTGGTCATGACGTTGTCCGGAGTAGCGCTTCTGCGCGGCGCCTGGGACACGCCCGCAGCCGGTGCCACGGCGACGGCCGCACGTGAAGCGCGCGGCATCGCGGTGTCGATATTCGCCACCGAAGACGCGGAAGGCCTCCTCATCCGGTCCGCCGTCAGCGGAATGCAACCCGGGGCGAGTTATCTGCTCTCCGCCGTATCAGCCGATGGCCGGAGTATGCCGGTAGTTCGGTGGACCGCGACCGGTACGGAACGGGAGTGGGCCGGTCGGATAGCACAACGTTTGTCCAATGTGGTTTCGGTCACTCTGATGCAGCCTGCCGCGCGGATCGAAATCACTGTGCCGCTTCACGACCATCCTTCGTGATTCACTGCACGTTTGTTTCACCTTCGCGTCAGTAATGGCGCATTCACGTCTCGATTCCGGTAGTCCAAGATGCCGGCCATGACCGGAATTAAGTCACTCTTCGCGGCCCAAGTCTGACCGCAGTCAGGGCGTTTAACCCCGCGATCTTGTCTGGTTCACTTTCATCCGCAATTGACGGACTTGCCGTCCGTCGAGACGGCCCTCGGACGCCCTACGCCTACTTCATGACCGCACGGCGAGCCTATCCGTCCGACCTGTCCGACGCCCGGTGGGCACTGATCGCACCGCGCCTGACCGCCTGGCGACAGGCCCGCACCGACGCCGGCGTCAGTGGCCGCGCTCCCACCCGCGACCTCCGCGACATCTTCAACGCCACCCTGTACGTCAGCCGCACCGGCACCGCCTGGCGGTATCTGCCCCACGACTTTCCGCCCTACCGCACCGTCTACGGCTACTTCGCCGCTTGCAGCAAGGAAGGCATCTTCACCGTACTGAACTACGACCTCACCGGCCTTCTCCGTGACCACCACGGCCGCACGATCGAACCCGACGGATCCATCATGGACAGCCAGAGCGTGAAGACCTCGACCAACGCCCCACTGTCCACGCAGGGCATCGACGCCGGGACGAAGGTCGTCGGCCGCAAACGCGGCATCATCACCGACACCCTCGGCCTGCTCCTCGCCGCCAGCACCAGCGACAACACCATCGGCATGGACCTGCTCGACCAAGCGACTCCCGTCTACCCCACCCTGACCAAGACCTGGGTCGACGCCGGAGTCAAGAACCGCGTCGTCGAACACGGCGCACAACGCGGCGTCGACGTCGAGATCGTCATCAAGGACCCGCGGGTCAAGGGCTTCAGCGTGGTCAAACGCCGATGGGTCGTCGAATGCACCCTCGGCTGGCTCATGCACCACCGGCGGCTCGTGCGCGACCACGAAGCCGACCGGACAACTCCGCCAGCATGATCACCATCGCGATGATCCACAACCTCGCCAAACGGCTCACCGCCGAAACCACCCCAACCTGGCGATACGACTAAACACGCATAACCGCCAAAATATGTGAATCAGGACGTCTTCTCGAAGTTGTGACCAATATTGATCGAACACGGTGAAGCCGGGGCCGGACGGATCGTCGTATCCGTTGTGAGAAGTTTCGAGCCTCTTGACGATGGTGCGAGCGCAGCGGCGAACCGCGCCACTGGAGCGTCGACGTTTGTCGATCGAACACCCGAGGGGACGGTTGGCGAGGCCGTTGAGGACAGGATCGACGACGAAGGACAGGAAGCTGGGATGGTGCACCTGCAGCAGGTGCACCGGCCTGTGCTGCTTGCCTATGTCGTGCGGCTGACCGGGGGAGATGTGCACTGGGCGGAAGATGTCGTGCAGGAAACAATGGTCCGGGCCTGGCGGAATCCCGATGCGCGGAATGCGGATGGGCGCTGGACCCGTGGATGGCTGTGCACCGTCGCCCGGCGCATTGTCATCGATAACGTTCGGGCTGCCCAGGCGCGTCCTCCCGAGACGTCGGACGAGCACACCGCGGAGATTCCGACCGAACGCGACGAGGTCGAACGGATGATTGACGGGCGCGAGATCCGCTCCGCGATCGCCGCACTGCCGGAGCGCCTTCGTACCGTTCTGGTGGAAGTCTATTACGAGGAACATTCCGTCGCGGAGGCGGCGGAGGTCCTGGACGTGCCCGAGGGGACAGTCAAGTCGCGAACCTTTCACGCCCTCCGCGCCCTGCACAACGCGTTGAGTATGCGCGGCTTCTTCGTGGATCGGCGTGACTGAGACACGGCGCGACAGACCTCGAGCGTACCGATGGTGCCGGGCCGGCCGGCAAGCTCTCGCCGCCTCGCCGGGTTTTTCGAATCGTCTGTCATTCAGCGTGTTGCCGCGCCGGCCGAGGATGACCAGAATAGGCGTAAATTCGATGAGACAACCGCTCGGCAAAGCTCTGCTCGGCGTTGTGGCGGTCGCGCTGGCGGCTGTCGCCGCGATGCCTGCCGCGGCGACCACGCGCGAACCGGAGGTCACGAAGTACTACGTGGTCCGCTCGTCCTATCAGGGCACGCCGGAGACGCTGCACGAGATCGCTGCTCGGTTTCTCGGCACCGAGACCCGCTTCATCGACATTTTGCGGCTCAACGCCGGCCGTAAGCAGCCGGACGGCGGTGTGCTGACCGACGCGCTCGGTCTGCGTCCGGGCTGGCTGCTCATCCTGCCGTGGGATGCTGTCGGTAGCGGTGTCGAGCGCGGTGAGCTGCCTACCGGTGCGCCGCCGCGGGCGCCGGATCGTTCGGAAGGGACGGGGCCACTGGGTTGTGTCGCGCCGGCGGCGTTGACCGGACCGGACTGGGCCACGACGCGGGTCGCGTCCGACCGCGCCTGGTCGCGTACGAAGGGTGCCGGCCAGGTCGTCGCGGTCGTGGACACGGGAATCGCCGCGCACGTGCCGCAGCTCGCCGGGCGAGTGCGGCCCGGTGTGGACGTCACCAACCGCCGAGCGGGCGCGAACACCGACTGCGTTGGCACCGGTACCACCATGGCGAGGCTGATCGCGGGCCGGTCGACGAGCGACACCGCTCCTAGCGGCGTCGCTCCGGATGCCTCCGTGTTGCCGATCCGGATCACCTCCGCCGGAGCCAAGGCGACGGCCGCCCACCAGATCGCCGCGCTCAGGGCGGCGACGGCGGCCGGCGCGACCGTCGTGGCGCTGGGCCAGGCTGTGGACCTTGCGCAGCCGGGCTTCAGAGAGGCCGTTGCTGAGGCCACCAAGAAGGACATCGTCATCGTCGGCGCCACGGTCGGCGAGAAGCGGCAGCCCGGTCTGCTCCGAGCGGGCGGGGTGGGCGTCGAAGGGAAAACTGTCGTCGACTACGCCAAGGATGCGGTCGACGTCGTCGCACCCGGCGTCATCGGCTCCGGACCCGAGGGCGGCGGTACCCACATCGCCGTCGCCCATGTCGCGGGAGCAGTTGCCCTGGTGCGCGCCGCCTATCCGGATTTGACGGCTGAACAGGTCTGTGACCGCATCATGGCCACGGCGGATCCGCTCAGCGATGGTCTGTCCCCGGACGAACGTTACGGCTGGGGGATGATCAACCCCGGTGCGGCCGTGGCGCAGGATCCGCCGGACAGCGGAGGTCCCACGAGGTCGGCGGGATCGAGCGACGCGGAACTCTCCGGCCAACGTACTTTGCTCCTCTTCGGGGTCCTGCTCGTCATGCTGCTCGTCACGGGTCTGCTGGCCCGGTGCCTACGCCACATCTGGACGTCGGACCACGACCCGTTCAACGACCCAGAGCTCACGCAGATTCAGCGCATCCCGCTCGCGGTCGGTGGCGACGGCGGGGAAGGCCCCCACTGGACCGACGACGGGACCGGGCCGTTGCCCGCCGGGCCACCACCCGAGTACGCGGACTCCGCGCAGACGTGAGTCGATTCAAGAGTGAGGTGACTGACATGGAAAGCGGGTCCACCACCACCGCAACGCTGACCACCCGTAAATCGGCCCTATCGCGTACCGGCCTGAGCTGGGTTGCGGCCCACGGTGGTGCCGGTACCAGCACGCTGGCGGCGGCTCTGGGCGGTGACGACCTCGGGTGCCGGTGGCCGGACGAATCGCGCGCCGAGCCCGGCCGGATCCTGCTCGTCGCCCGTACCCACAGCGGCGGACTCCAGTCGGCCGCGCGGGCGATGGGTGCTCTGCGCGAGGGCCGGCATCCGCCGGGGATGGAACTTCTGGGCCTGGTTCTGGTGGCGGATGCGCCGGGATCACTGCCGCGCCCGCTGGCGCGGCGAGTCCGGGTCCTGCGGTCGGTCGCGCCGGTCTGGCGCGTGCCATGGATCGAGCCATGGCGTATCGGCGCGGAGGCCCGCCAGGTGCCGAAGGCTTTGCTGCGCCTGGCCGCATTCGTCGAGTCCGGCGGCAAGGTCTGATCGTTCGCGGAATGGGCGTCCGTTGCACCCCGGGCTTCAGCGCGAGGTGATGGGCCCGGTGCCCGGCGAGAAAGCCGGGGCACCGGGCCCATTTGGCCTTTCCTTCAGAGGCCCGGTCGCTCAAACGTCCGATTCAGCCTGCCGGATCAGCTCGTCGTGCGGTACGGACGACTCCCCCACGATGGCTCTATCATGGGGGAGTCGTCCGTACCGTGGCGGGAGCTTGGTGTCAACGACTCCACTTCTGGTTGTCGGTGCCGGCGCAGTCCCAGAGCTGAAGCTTGGCGCCGTTGTCGGTGCCCTTGTCGATGACGTCGACGCACCTGTCCGCGCGGACGTTCACCAGGTCGTGCGAACCGTTGAGCGTGAATCGCTGGGCGGCGCTGCCGGAGCAGGTACTCAGGATGACTTTCGTCTCGTTCTTGGTCGCCCCGCCTTTCGCGGTCATGCACCGCTCGAAGGCGCGAATAGTGCCGTCGGAGTAGAAGGTCCAGGCCTGGTTGGGCCCGCCGTTGCAGCTCCAGATCTGCAGCTGCGGATTGCTGCCGTACGCGCCGTCGGTGACGTCGAGGCAGCGGCCGCTGGAATGCACGACGATTTCGTGCGGCCCGCTTACCGGCTTGGCGGCCGGGGGCTTGGTGGGCGTGGGTTTCGCGGGGGCGGGCTTAACGGGGGCGGGCTTAACGGGGGCGGGCTTGCCCGCGGACGTGGTGCGATCCGGCGAGGACGTGACGATAGGGCCGGATGCCGGGCGGCGCCCCGGGCCCGCCGCCAGTAGCCCTGGGTTCGTCGGTGAGATGCTGACCGGAGGCCGGGGGGCCACCGGCCCGTGGAATTGCTCGACGGGGGCGGGCCCGGTGGGCGGGTTCTCGCTCAGTCGAGGATCGGCCTGATAGACGGCGGCGTAGGTGTAGACCTGAACGAGAAACTGGGGCAGCACGGCGGAATCGGGCACCTTCCGCGCGCGTTTGACCGCGTCCGGGCCTCGGCGAAACGCCGCCAGCGCGAGGTCGTACGAATCGACCCCGGGTTCTTTGAGCTGTGCGACCAAGGTGCACATCACCGCACCGAGTGCTTCGATCGCCGGCCGCGGTGTCCACGGGGACGACCCCGGGGCAGCCGGGACATATTGTTTCCAGATCGAGGGCAGGAACTGAGCGACACCCTGGCCGCCGTCCGGGCCGTGCAGGTTGGGATCGAACGCCGACGCTGCCATCAGCTGACCGGCGACTCGAGCGGGGGTCACTGCCTCGCACCGTCGACCGGCGGCCAGGACGGCCGCGACGTATTCCTCCGGCACGGGGACGGCTTTGGTGGCGGCGTCGCGCACCTCGGACGACATCCGGGGGACGGGAGCCAGTTCTGGCTGACGGGCGTACCATTCGGCGTAGGCCGAGACGCGCTTGACGTATGGCCGAGCCCGCTCCGGAATGCCCCGGACGGCACGAACGCTGTCCAGCCCGGACTCGTGCGCGGAGAGTGCCAGTTTCCAGCCGTCGCCGCTGATACCGGCCGCTCGCACCTGTCCGGACAGGTCGCACATGTAACGAGCCAGCGCGACGACACCAGCGGTCGCATCGGTCCGGCTGGAGGACGCCGCCGGGCGCCAAGCGCGCCAGGCATCGTCGGACAGCCCGGCCACGTCCCAGGGTGCGTCCGTCTTTCCGCCATTGAGGTCGAACCCGGACGCCTCCATCACCTGAGCGGCGAGCCTGGCCGGGGTCAGGACCGGGCAGGAAAGCGCCGCCGCCGGAATCGCCTGCACCAGACTGCGCGGCACCGGCACCGCGTGCCGCACGTCCCTCGGGGACGCTTGATCCGTCATGACCGACAACGAGATCACGGCGGTGGTCGCCAGGGCCACGACAACCACCAGCACCGCCGCGACCACAGCGCGGGGTCTGCGCCTGCCACCCAACATGTAAAGACGCCTCCTGAAATGCCAGATCGCACCAACGGGTGCGGAGATTTCCGGGACTGCTCGCCGGCAGCCGTTCGCACGAATGAGCGGACTTTCCTTGTTCCCGTTCCCCCGCAATCAGGTCTTTCAGAAGTCCCGACATCGCCACTGACGAGACGAATGAGTGTTCGTTCAACTTCACGCGATCAAATCGGGTCTCGCCAAAGCGGCCGTGTCTGTATGACCGGGGTCATGGAGGGCGAGTCGTCCGGTTGAATGTTCGCTATCTGCCCAACGCGACGGTGCTGGATCAGTGGTTGGCATTCGATTCCCATGTCCGAACGGTGCTCCGGTTCCCTCGCTATAGGTAGCGAGAGAACCGGAGCTTAGTTCACGGATTGTGCTGCGCACGATTTTCGAATCAGCCGCGGCGCCATTTCTGGTTGGCGCCGCCGATGCGCCGCCAGATCTGAGGTAACGCCCCGTCTGCGTTGACCCGGTCGCGGACGTCGGCGCACTTGCCAGACCGCAGGTTGGCCAGGTCGCCGGCCTCGTTGAGGAGGAACTGCTGGGTCATGCTGCCGTTGCACGTGGCGAGCTTGACGTCGGTTCCGTTGGTGGTGGATCCGTCCACAAGGTCCATGCATTTCCCGAGCGCCTGGATCGTGCCGTCGCCGGGCATGTTCCACGCCTGGGCGGCCGTGCCGTTGCACTTCCAGATCTGTGGTTGAACTCCGTCGGCGGCGATGGCTCCCGGTACGTCGATGCAGCGATCGCCGTACCCGAGGATGCGGTCGCCGACGGCCGTGCCGCCCTCGTGGCCGGACCAGACCCGGACGTAGTCGACCAGCAGGCGCTGCGGGAACTGCGTACTGTTGTCGGGATGTCCGGGCCAATGGCCGCCGACCGCCAGATTGAGGATCATGAAGAAGGGGTGGTTGAAGACCCATGGTGCGCCGCCGAGATCTTCCGGTGTCTTCTCGGCGTACGTGACCCCGTCGACGTACCAGCTGATGGATTTTGGCGCCCAGTCCACGCCGAAGGTGTGGAATTCGTCGGTGAAGGCGCGGTCACCGGGAAGCACATAGCGGGAGCTGATGGCGCCGCCGCCGGAGTAGCCGGGCCCGTGGAGCGTGCCGTGAACGTCGCGCGGCTCGCGGCCGATGTTCTCCATGATGTCGATTTCACCGCGGTCCGGCCACGACATGCCGCCGAGCATCCAGAACGCCGGCCACAGGCCCTGCCCGCGGGGCAGTTTCATACGCGCTTCGAATCGGCCATATTTCTGGGTGAACAGGCCTGCGGTGAGGAGTCGTGCGGAGGTGTATTCGCAGCGCCCGTAGTGGCATCGCAGATTGCCGGAGTTCTCCCGGCGGGCGGTGATCACGAGATTCCCGTCGCCGTCCATCGCGGCGTTGCGGTTGCTGTCGGTGTAGTACTGTCGCTCGTTGTTGCCCCAACCACTACCGCCGATGTCATGCCGCCATTTGCTGCGGTCAGGGCCGCTGCCGGCGGGTTCGTTGAACTCATCGCTCCAGGTGAGGGTCAGAGTCTGCGGCTCGGCGCGGGCCGTAGTGGGCGTGGGTCCGACCACCGCCAGAGCGGTGACCGCGCTCAAACCGAGCAGCGCGATGGCCACTGCAACTCGCTGCTTGCCTTTGTGAAGCATCGACGGAGACTTCCCCTCACGCTAGAACTCCCGGTGGGTACTCGGAACCCAAATGTGCAACGGGCAGGATCGGCATCCGGTTCACGGTTGTCGGAACAGTCCTGCGAGCTCGTGTATCGGACTATCCGAATTACACCGGATGCACTTGGGCTGTCGGCTCACAGTTCGTGCCGGGCCACCACGGACGTCAGCAGTGACTCCAGGCCAGGGTCATTGCGTTATAGCGCTACTGCTGGTCACCGTGTCGTGTGGTCGTGTGGTCGTCGATTGGCACGGGCGATGTTGGTTTCGCGTTTGATGCTGTGCCAGCCGATTGCGGTGTTACGCAGGGTGGCCATGGCGGAGGGGCCGGTACCGGTCCGGGCCTGATGTTGGTCTTCACGGAACGTGACATCTCTGACGTTATGTACCTGAGGGATGTCTCGTAACCCTGGCGTCTGTCTCGTGAGGATGGTCGGGCAGGATGCCCGGGGTGCAGGTGATCACCGCGGCCCGGTCTGAGTGGATCTTGCCGTCCAGGATGGCGTACGCCAGTTGGCGGATGCGCACCATCGCGGTGGCCAGGTCATCGGCGGCTGTGCTGAGCAGGATTATCGCCTCCTGAACGTAGCGCCGGCGGTAGCGACCCGATCTCGAAACCGGCCGCGAGGCGGGTGGAGGTGTCGCCGTTGCGCAGATGGGCCAGCTGCCGGCGCGCGGCGGTCGCCGCGGCTGGTCTGCGCGGTCGCCGTGAATGCACCCGCTCGCCGACGCACTGGGCGCAGATGACGGCGTGTATGACGTTCACCGCGCCGACGGCTCGTGCCTGGACACCGACGGAGGCCTGTGGGTGGCTGACGCCATCGGTTGACGTGTGATCCGGGTCATCGAGGGCGGGCAGATCACCGACGAGATCCGGCCAGGCGCTAACGCCTACGCCTGCGCCCTCGGAGGCGAGACCGGACGGACCCTGTTCATTTGCACGGCCCCCGACTTCGACGAGCACGCCCGGCGCGCCGCCCGCGAGGGCACAATCGTCGCCGCCGCAGGGCGGACGCCTGATCTGGTTCACGCACGCTGTGTTCAATGCAGCCGAGAGCGCCGAGAAGCTGGCGTAATCCGCGGCCGGCATGCGCCGCGCAGGGGTCGAACTAGCGGCCCTGCCGTCGGCTGACAACATCGTCCGGACCTGTCTGGACGTTCCACCGGTCGGGCTGAAGAAGGTCACCATCCTCGCCGACGGACCCGGCTCAGTCCTTGTGCTCGGGGCTGGCATTCAGGACGCGGGCGAGCCAGTCGGCCTGGGTACGCCGTGCCGCGGCCGAGACGCGGATGTGCGGGAACAGCGCCGAGATGCCGTGGAAGCCGCCGGTCCACAGGTGCAGCTCCGCCTGGCCACTGGCGGCCCAGAGTCGGGTCGCGTACGCGACGTCCTCGTCGCACCCGCCCACGATCGCGGAGATGCTGCTGCAGGCCGCGCCGGGCGACCTGCCGCCCCTGGCCGGCACGACGCGGTCGGGGATGGTGGTCAGCGACGCTCCCGACGAATCCGGCGATGTGGTGATCCGATTGCTGCGGCTGCTGGACCGGCCCCGGGACGTCAGGGTGCTCGCGCCCCTGATCAAACGTCGCCAGTTCGGCGCGCCTCCCAGCCAGGACGCCGCCCGCCTGCACGGCATCACCCGGGCCGAGGTGCCGGCGGTCGTCTGACCGCCGGCGTTCGCGCGGCCTCCACAGCTTCCCAGGCTCCGAAGCTGGTGCGGCGTCAGGGAAGGCCCGCCACCAGGGGGGCGACTTCGGGCGGGGTGCCGGCGTCGACGGGCCGATCTGCATCAGCGTCACGTCGAAAAGACCATGCCGCTCGCCGACGTCGGCGAGCCGTCGAAGGAACCGGAATCGCCGGTGTAGAAGACCAGCCGATGCTGCCGACGATCACCCACGAACTCCACAGGGTTTCGTTGCGGCCAATGAACGCGCGACCTGAGTGGCTAGACTCGGTGGCGGCGAGGGTGAGCCACGAGTATCGCCTCCTGAGTGTGGTTGAGTGCCCGGATCGTCGGCATGTCGAGGTAGCCGTAGTGGTCGTGCGAGATGACGATCGCGTCCAGCCGGGGCAGGTCGGCCAGCGCCACCGGCATCGGCAGCAGCCGCTTCGGACCGACGCCCGGGACCTGCGATCCCGGGTCGCTCCACAGTGGGTCGAGCACTATGCGGCGACGTTCGATCTCGACCAGAACCGTGGAGTGGCAGCGAAGGCGTCGGTCGGGTCGCCCGGCGCACGCGTGCTACGTATCAGTCAGATGAACGAGCCACTTGCTCAAGAGTGGCGGTCCCTTGCCCGTTCCTGCCGCATTTCACCGCAGCTGTGTCTTTGCCTCCAGAAGATTGCACAATCAACTGCACGTGGCGCGAACCCGTCTGCGTATGGATGTAGTGGAGGTTATCTATGACCAGGGCGTCAATGAGGATCGGGTCGGCGCTGATTGCGTCCGTCCTCGCCGTCACCGGGCTCAGTTTGGCAGCCTCGCCCGCCTCGGCTCAGCCGTCGGGCCTCACCTTCTACAGCGGAGCCTTCACCACCGAAGTCGCAAACTTCCCGGCAGCCCCCATCGCCTGTGCGGCGCTGCCTCTGACGGCGGACGGCCACATCGGTCGGAGCGGCTTCCGCGACGTCATCTTCTACCGCACCACAGACTGCACCGGTCAAGCGACCGGCGTGGGGACGCTCCGCACCTACGAAGCCGGGAGCTGGCTCAGCTTCCGCGCCTTCTGACTCACGACGACGGGGCAGGTGGTCGTCCGCGCCCGCCTGCCCTCGACGCGTTTGTCGTCCGACGGAATGACCCCGGGCGCTCAACCATGAGCCCTTTTCATCGTGATGTGCCTGGTCACGGTGGGCGCAGAAGATTGTTGGTGTCGACATAGGACGGGGCACCCGGTGAGACAGCAGTCCGATGCCCCAACCGGGAGCCTCGCTGTGCTGTCGTACCCGTCCGCGATCGCGCTGTCCAGCCGCGCCCTGAACCACCTGGCCGACCTCCTCCGCGCCGAACGCGCGCGGCGCCGAGGTCGGTGGTGGCGCCTCGACGCCGGCCGGCAGGCCCTGCTCGCCTTGGCCCAGCTCCGCAACGGTGACACCATCACCCGTCTGGCCTGCGGCTGCGCGGTCAGCGTCACCACGGCCTGGCGGTACGCCCGGGAAGCCATCGACCTACTCGCCGTACACGCCGAGAACCTGAACGTGGCCATACGGCGCGTAGGCCGGCTCGCCTACGCGATTCTCGACGGCACCCTGATCCCCATCGACCGAGTCGCCGACCAGAGGCCGTACTACTCCGGTAAACACCAGCGCCACGGGGTGAACGTGCAGGTCATCGCGGACTGCAAGGGTCGCCTGATCTGGGCCTCGCCCGCACCCACGGCCTGACCAACGCGCTGAGCAGCGCGAACGTCATGACCTTCGCCGACAAGGCATACCAAGGCGCCGGCGGCACCCTTCGCACGCCGTTCAAACGCTGTCCGCACCGGCCCCGACTGTCCCGACGGTCCCGACGGCCGGGCACGGTGGCACCCGCCGGTGGAGACGACAGGGCAGAGATCAGCGATGATGGTGACGCGGGCATGGCTCACTTCGGATAGATCAACAAGGCCTCGAGAACCTCGATGATCTTCTGAAACGGTCATGCCCGTCCTGCTGCCACCAGCAAGGGCGCGTCTTCACCAATCACCCCAAGCCGGACACGCTCACGACTTTGCCGAGGCCCTGACAATGCCGTCCATCCTCAGCGCCTACCGCCAGTCAACGTGGGAATAGCGCAAGGTTCACCGACGCGGGCACGTACCGACAACCCGGGCAGATGCCGACGAGCGCCGACAGGCTCGGTAGCACCTCGTCGTCCCACCGGCGGGCAGCAAACCGCCCCGGGTCCGAACACGATGCCTACTGCAGAAGAGCCAACCGGCCAACCTCGTGGGGGCCCTACGCGCTGGACGCGTTCCGCACCTCGTCGCGGGTGACGGCGTTACCGAGGTGCGGCCAGTCGAGGACCGCGCGAGCGGCATGCCGGTCGAAAGTCGCGAGAACGTCGACGACGTTGCCGAACGGCTGGGCAGGTCCCCGCAGGAGAGCGACGACGCCCCGCAGAGCGGTCGTGTCGGCCGACTCCCACAGCCGGCGCGCGAGGATCTGCAGTCCGAATTGGAACCAGACATAGTTTGTGCCGTCGCCTGCCAGCGAATCCGCCATACAGTGGAGATCACGCACCGGCCAGGGACCAGGCCCCGTCTCCCAGATCACGTCGTAGACGGTTTCCAGCACGGGCATCGATTCCGGCTCGACCTCCGCGACGTACCCGTGCAGACACAGATTCGCCGCAAGCTCGCGCAGCCAGAAGCCGACCGAATGGCCTGGCCAGCCCTCGCCGTGGGTCACGTGGCCCAGTTCGTGCACTACCAGTAGATCCGCGAAGGTGCCGAGATCCGGTGGCTCGCCGTAGACCGCGGCAAGCCGTTGCCGCGACTCGGCAGGCAGACCGGGAGCGGCAGCGTCGAGAAGGGTCTGCCAGAAAGGCCCCGGACGCTGCCCGACCACGATGCGCCCGTCCTCGACGTGCGGCATGCCGTACGGCAGACCGAGGGCGATCCCATCCCACTCCTCGGGGCCCACCACGAACAGCGCCGGAACCGACGGCGTGCCCACTTGTCCGTCGAGCCACGCCACAGCGCGTTCCATCCGCTGCGCTACCGCACGAGCACGCGTCTCACCGCCTGCGGTGCAGGAGACCGGAAACGCGAAGCCGTCGAGACCGGAAAGCCGGTGCTCTTCGCCACGTTGGGACACGAGATCTCCGTTCGACGTTGTGGAGAAGGCCGCTAATGGACACCAACGGACTTCGAGTTGGATGATTCAACCCGGCTGTCGGCAGCGGGGCGGGTGGCGGCCCTACGGGGATGGCCGCCACCCGATCTCTACAACGTCACCACGACCGGTGTCTTCAGTCAGGCGCTACGAGACGTCTATGAACGAGGTCACAGCCGCCGCGGTGCCGAGTGTTGGAGGTCAACGACTCCACGAGGGTCCCCAGCGTGGCGTTCGAAGCCACCTAGTCGAGGTTGAAAACAACCAGTCCTGCACCCAGGCACCGACGCACAAGCTCGCGAAGCACCCTGCGTCCGAGGCCACGTTGCTGCCATGCGTCGGCAACCATGACGGCAAAGCCGGTGACTGCGGGTTTGCTGGATCCCAGCCGCACTCCGCGAGCGCGACCAGCCGATCTCCATCGATCGCCACCTGCCCCATCCAACGGCGCCCGCGCTCGGACATCTGCCCCGACACCCTGAGATGGAGCGGCCGCAAGCGACGATCACCAGCAAGGAAGCGCCGAGGGTACGTCTCGGGCGAGAAGATCGACTCGGACGCCTGCAAAAGGTCCAGGTCATCGTGCCGCCACGGCCGTGTCTTCAGATTGTCAGCTCTGTCGATACAGAAGGATGGCGACGGCCCGAGCTCAGTCTGACCACCGAAAATGGACGTCGACGTGTCCGGCGTCACGCCTTCCCGGGCTCGTCACCGATGGCGATCGGTACGCCGATGAGCGAACCGTACTCGGTCCACGAACCGTCATAGTTCTTCACATTGGCGTGGCCAAGGAGTTCCTTGAGCACGAACCACGTGTGCGAGGAACGCTCACCGATCCGGCAGTACGCGATGGTGTCCCTGCTACCGTCCAGGCCGGCGGCGCCGTAGATCTCGGCGAGCTCATCGTCGGACTTGAACGTGCCGTCCTCGTTGGCCGCCTTGCTCCACGGCACACTGATCGCGGTCGGGATATGCCCACCGCGCTGCGACTGCTCCTGCGGCAAATGCGCCGGCGCGAGCAGCCGCCCGGCGAACTCGTCCGGGCTGCGTACGTCGACCAGATTCTTCATCCCGATGGACTGCACGACCTCGTCGCGGAACGCGCGGATCGACAGATCCGGCGCCGATGCCTGGTACCGCGTCACCGGCCGGCCCGCGACGTCCGTCGAATACGGGCGGGCGTCCAGTTCCCAATTCTTGCGGCCACCGTCGATCAGCCTCACGTCGCGGTGACCGTAGAGCTTGAAGTACCAGTACGCGTACGCCGCGAACCAGTTGTTGTTACCGCCGTACAGGATCACGGTGTCGTCGTTGGCGATCCCCTTCTCCGACAGGAGCTGGGCGAACTGCTCCTGGTCGACGAAGTCACGCCGGACCGGATCCTGCAGGTCAGACTTCCAATCGATCTTGATCGCGCCCGGAATATGGCCGCCGTCATAGGCGGTGGTGTCCTCATCGACCTCGACGAAGACGATCCCGGGCGTATCGAGATTCTTCTCGGCCCATTCGGCAGAGACGAGTACGGTGTCGCGGCTCATCAAATTCCTCCTCTAGCGGTCCCTACCGTGAGAAGACGTAAGGATGAAGCCAAGCTTCACCGGCGCCGCACGTCACGACCGATCTCCGGTCGGTGTGGGCGGAGAGCGAAGAAGAGCCTTCTGATCAGGGAAAATAGGGCTTGTCGAGAGTCCCATGTTCCTGTCACGGAAGGCACTTGCTGGGTGAAGGTTTCCGCAACACGTCCGAAGATCATGGTGACCGGAGACGGGCAGGGCGTGGTCGGTCACGCTGGTGCCCGGCTGCTCACTGATCTGGCCGATGCGACTGGTCTGAACAGCGCGTTCAGCCAAGCCTTCGCGGGGCTGCGGCAGCGCCCGCGTGGGCACGACCCGGGCCGGATCGCGGTGGATCTCGCGGTGATGCTCGCCGACGGCGGTGAGGCCATCGCTGACCTGGCAGTCCTGCGAAACCAGCAGGCACTGTTCGGGTCGGTCGCGTCGGATCCGACCGCATGGCGGCTGTTGTCACAGCTCGACGAGACAGTGCTGGCCGAACTGCGATCCGCCCGGGTGCAGGCGCGGGAGGTCGCCTGGGCCCAGCATGCCGAGGTCCGCAGCGGGCTGCCGCAGCCGTTGGTGGCTGGCCAGCAGGTCGATGGTCTGGTCCTGGACATCGACGCGACCATCGTGATCTGCCATTCCGAGAAGGAATCGGCGACCCGGGCCTGGAAGAAGACGTTCGGGTTCCAACCGCTGCTGTGCTTCCTGGACAACACCGGCGAAGCCCTCGCCGGCTTGCTGAGGGAAGGCCGGGCCTGATCCAACACCACTACCGACCACATCACCGTGCTCGACCAGGCCCTCACCCAGATCCCCGACGCCCACCGGCACGGCACCCCGATCCTGCTGCGTGCCGATTCGGCCGGTTCCAGCCACGGCTTCCTCGCTCACATCCGCAGCCCGCGCGAGCAGCACCTGGACATCCGGTTCTCCGTCGGCGCCGCGATCACCGAACCCGTGCGGGAGGCGATCCGGGCTGCGACCGGCTGGGTTCCCGCCGTCGACACCGATGGTGACCTACGAGAACATGCCGAGGTCTGCGAGATCACGGGCCTGTTCGACGCCACCGGCTGGCCGGAGAGCACCAGGTTCCTGGTCCGCCGGGAACACCCACACCCCGGCGCCCAGCTGTCCTTGTTCGACACCATCGAAGGCTGGCGGCATCAGGTCGTGGCCACCGGCACCCCATCCGGCGGCGGCAGCATCCAGTACCTCGAGGCCCGCCACCGCGCCCACGCCCGCGTCGAAGACCGCATCCGCACCGGCAAGAACACCGGCTTCGGCCGGTTCCCGTCCCGGGTGTTCGCGATCAACCAGGCATGGCTGCAACTCGCTCTCACCGGCATCGACCTACTCGCCTGGACCCAGGCCCTACTCCTGGACGGCGACCTCGCCACCGCCGAACCGAAGAAGCTACGTTACCGACTCCTGCACGTCGCGGCCCGGATCACCCGCACCGCCCGCAGGACACGACTCGCCATCGCCGCCAACTGGCCCTGGACCGACGGCCTGACCAGCGCATTCAACCAACTCGCCCGCCCTACCCCGGCCCGCCGGCTGACCTGCAGCCCACGCCCCGACCAGCACCACGGAGGAACCCGGCCCAGCGCCGGACCTTCGGGATGCCAACAAAGTAGCAGCAAAAGCCCGAATCAGCTTCATCGAACAACAGCTATGGACCCACACTCAAGTGAAAGACCGAGGTTAGGCCCCACCCACCGCGAGTAGAGATGGACTTGTGAACCCGTGACTGAGCGAGCCGGGCCCGGGCCCTCCGCAGGTTGACCATCAAGCTGTTGAAGGGACTGTGGAGTTATCCGTCGTAGTGGGCAACGTACTTCGATGGAAGGGGATCTCGTGTCCATGACGAGACGACGATGGACGGCCGCGGTGAGCGTGTCGCTCGTGGCGGCATTGCTGTGTTCGGTGCCTGGCTCGCCGGCCGCGGCGGACGACAACGCCGGCCGCCGGAGCCCGCTCGACGGGGTAGAACTGCAGACCCTGGACGGCAGCGGCAACAACCGGGCGCACACCCGCTGGGGACGGGTGGGGACCGAGTATCCGCGGGTGGCGCCGGCTCGCTACGTCGACGGTGTGGGGGAGCCGGTCGGCGGGCCGTCACCCCGGTACGTGAGCAACCGCATCTTCAACGACACCGGGCAGCAGTTGTACTCCGAGCGCGGCGTGAGCCAGTGGGCCCAGGTCTGGGGGCAGTACGTCCTGCACACCGTCGGCCTGCGGGAGGACAGCGACGAAGCCCTGAACATTCCGTTGGACGTCACGGATCCGCTGGAGACCGCCGAGACCAACATCCCGTTCGTCCCGGCCGGCCGCAGTAAGGTCGTTCCCGGCACGGGCGTCACCGGTCCGCGGGAGCCGGTGAACTTCAACAGTTCATACCTCGACGCCTTCGCGGTCTACGGCGGCACCGCGGAGCGGCTGGAGTGGATGCGGGAGGGCCCGGTCGACGGTGACCTGGGCAACAACGGCGCCCGGCTGCTGATGCCGGGCAACCTGCTGCCCAGACGGGACGCGCGGGGCGATGCCGGCTCAGCGCCCATTGTGGACTCGCCTGGCGCCCTCCTCCTCGAGAAGGGTGTGGTGGCCGGCGACATCCGGGCCGGCGAGAACGTCGGGCTCACCGCGGTGCAGACCCTGTTCGCCCGGGAGCACAACCGGATCGTCGCCGAGCTGCCGTCCACGCTGAGCGAGGAGGAGAAGTTCCAGATCGCCCGCCGCGTGGTGATCGCGACCGAGCAGTACATCACGTACCAGGATTTCCTTCCGGCGATGGGCGTGCGGCCGGCCGAGTACCGCGGCTACCGGCCACAGGTCAACGCAGGGCTCGGCAACGAGTTCGCCACGGTGGGATTCCGGGCACACAGCATGGTCCGTGGCGACTTCGCGGTTCGGGTTGCCGAGAAGCGCTACTCGGCGGCGCAACTCGACGCCTTCCGCGCACGTGGCCTGGTCGTCACCGCCGACCACGGCACGGTGACGGTGACGGTGACCGTGCCGCCGCAGGCCGCCGCGTTCAATCCCGAGTTCGTCGGTGAGCTCGGCCTCGGCCCCCTGTTGCAGGGCCTGGGAGAGCGGCCGCAGGGCAAGAACGACGAGCAGATCGGCGACATCACCCGCAACATCCGGGTACACAACCCGGTCGGGTGCGAATTGCCGTCGGCGGGCTGCCAGATCTTGATCTTCGACATCTCCGCGATCGACATCGCCCGGGGACGGGATCACGGCATGCCGTCCTACAACGAGCTTCGCCGAGCGTACGGACTGGCGCCGAAGCCGACGTTCCGGTCGATCACCGGCGAGGCGAGTGAGACGTTCCCCGCGGACCCGGAGTTGAGTCCCGGCGATGAGATCAACGATCCGGACAGTCTCGACTTCCTTCGTGTCCTCGACCGCGAGGGCAACGCGGTGCCGCCCGGCAGCGAGCGTGCGGTGGCCGGGGTACGGCGTACAACTCTTGCCGCCCGGCTCGCCGCCATCTACGACACGACGGCCGACCTGGACGCCGTCACCGGCATGGTCTCGGAACCGCACGTGCCCGGCACCGAGCTGGGTGAGCTGCAGCTGGCGATCTGGAAGCGGCAGTTCGAGGCGACACGTGACGGCGACCGGTTCTTCTACCTGAACGACCCCGCGCTCACCAAGATCCGGCGGGCGTACGGGATCGATTACCGCAGGACGCTGGCCGATCTCATCGTGCTCAACACCGACGTGCAGCGTGCCGAGCTTCCCCGCAACGTCTTCCTGACCGGCCGTCACTGAAAGGCCCCTTCCGGCTACTTCCCGGCGCCGCCCGAGGCGCCGGGAAGCGGACCGGCGTCGACGGATGTCAACCCCGAACACGCCCTTTCCGGGGGCCACCAGCGCCTGCGCCGGAGCCCGGTCGGCACCAGTCCGAAAGCGGCCGTGGTATCGCCGCACCCGGCGGGTGGCCGGGCAATCTTTCGATTGCTGCACCTCGTTGAGCCCAGTCGGTTTGAAGGCCCGCGCCCGTCTCGCGTTCGTCCAGTCGGGCGACACCGTCCACCTGTCGAGTCCGGGGAGTGAACTGCCGCTCTTCGTGGGCGGGTACTTCCTGGGGCCCCGGCTCGGACGGCCAGAACGATCTCCAAAGGACGCAACATATAGGCGGATCGACGACCATCAACACAAATTGCGTAAGGTATAAGCAGCAGCGAAGGGAGCGCCATGGACCCGCAGTATGGAGACTACGCCGAAGCTCCGCCACCCCCCATCCGCAGCGTTGCGGAGGTCACAAGCGAAATGATTGAGGACTTCCGTGTACACCGTCTAGAGATGTACCATGCCAACATAGCTGGAGATCCCTTTATCGGTAGTGGCGAACGGAGCCCTATCCAGTTCGAAACTCGCACAAAATTCCGAGAAAAACTCAAGGACCATGCGGTCGAGCTTGGCAATAGTCCGAACGGTTTCGTCCTTGCTGCCGCGCAGCTCGGCGCGCAAATCAAAGGAAAGCCGTTCGGTTTTCTCGGCGGTGAACCTACCCAAAAGTCGATTTTCGTCACTGAGCTAATGGCCGCCTTGGAATCCGAAAAGGTACGTGCCAGAGGGGAGGAATTTACGGAAGAATCGGACAAAACTTTCCGCAACGGACTGAAGGGAACTAAGCGTACGACTGATTTTGTAATGAAAACGGCAGGAATCCTGTCACAGCTAAACACTATGGTGAGACCGCGGAAGAATCAGGAGAGAGAGGCAGCAGCAGCCGTGAGCCGATATGAGTCGCAAACAGTAGAAGAAGCCGTGGCGAGACGGGGAGATCGCCGCTCAGCGCTACCCAACTATGGTCAATCACAAGCTGCGGCCTCGATGAGCACGCTTTACGAGGGAGCAAGCACCAGTGGTAACCACGGTCGCTCCGGAAATCGTCCCAGCCGCCGTGCTCGGGGCCAGCAACAAGGACAAGCGCCAAGCCAGAGTTAAGTACGTGAGCAAAGGTTCTGCGCGTAATGGCTCCGGCTGGAACATGCTCGGCTAGCCTTGGTCTTTCGCTTGACCGCCGATTCATAGCCGTCATTTGATGAATCGGGTTTGCGTTTTCGGTACCGTTTGTTGGCATGACGAGGGCCCGGCGCGGGGCCGGGTTTCCTCCGTGATCGCTGGTCGGAACGTGGGCGTAAGGTCAGCGGGCGGGCTGGGGCAGTGCGGCGAGTCTGCTGAATGCGCTGGTCAGGGCATCGGTCCACGGCCAGCCTGCGGCGATGGCCAGGCGGGTCCGCCGGGCGGTGCGGGTGATACGGGCGGCAACGTGCAGCAGCCGATAGCGCAGCTTCTTCGGCTCGGCGGTGGCAAGGTCGCCGTCCAGGAGCAGGATCTGGGTCCAGGCGAGCAGATCGATGCCGGTGAGGGCCAGTTGGAGCCAGGCTCTGGTTCACCAGCTGGCGGCGTTGCTCGCGGGTTGGTGGACGGTGGCGGAGGTGCGTGATGCCCTGGCCGACGTCGACGCGGGCCGGGCGGCGGACGCGTCCGCGCAGGAGAAGTTGTGGCGGGCCGCGCTGAAACGCGCCAACCGTGCCCGTAAGAACACGGCAGAGTCACACGGACCGTGACGGCAGGCGGCCGGGGTGGAGGTGGTCGGCCAGCTCCACCCCGGACTCGCGTGCGGGCGGCTGGACATCGATCGGCTGCGCACCGCCCTCGCGGCGGTGCCGTTGCCCAGGGCGGCTGACGGGCGTCTGGTCCTGGCGGTTGACATCACCTGCTGGCTGCGGCCGGACGCGCATACCTCGTCGCAGCGGATCCTGTGCCACACCTATGGGCGCGGGAAGGACCAGACGATCATGGTGCCGGGCTGGCCGTACTCGATGGTCGTGGCCTTGGAGTCGGGCCGCAGTTCATGGACCGCGCCGCTGGACGCGGTGCGGCTGGCCCCCGGTGCTGACGCCGCCACGGTGACCGCCGGGCAGTTGCGGAACGTCGTGGGGCGGCTGGTCACGGCTGGTCACTGGCGGTCCGGTGACCCGGACATCCTTGTCGTGGCCGATGCCGGCTACGACGCGCCCCGGCTGGCGTTCCTCTTGGCCGATCTGCCCGTGCAGGTCCTGGCGCGGATGCGCTCAGACCGGGTACTGCGCCGGGCGGTGCCGCCCCGACAGCCCGGGACGACCGGACGTCCACCCCGCCACGGCGGCGAGTTCGTCTTCGGCGATCCCGCCACCTGGGGTGAGCCCGACGCCGCCACCGTCGCCGACACCCGCCTCTACGGCACCGCGACAGCGCGAGCCTGGGACCGGTTGCACCCACGGTTGACCCACCGATCCGCCTGGATCGACTCGACGAAAGTGCTGCCGGTCATCGAGGGAACCGTCATTCGCCTGGAAGTCGAGCACCTGCCCAGCGGCGCGACCCCGAAGCCGGTCTGGCTGTGGTGGTCCGGCACCGACGCCACCAGCGCCGACGTCGACCGGCTCTGGCAGACGTTCCTCCGCCGCTTCGACATCGAACACACGTTCCGCCTGTTCAAACAGACCCTCGGCTGGACCTGCCCCAAGATCCGCACCCCACAAGCAGCCGACCGCTGGACCTGGATGATCCTCGCCGCCTACACCCAGCTCCGGCTGGCCCGCGCCCTCGCCACCGACCTACGCCGCCCCTGGGAGAAACCCGCACCACCGCAGCGTCTGTCACCCGCCCGCGTCCGCCGAGGATTTCGGCACCTGCGCGCGAAGGCCACCTGCCCGGCCGGTGCACCCAAACCCTCCCGACCAGGACCAGGGCGACCACCCGGCCGCCGCAACAACCACCCCACCCCGCGCCACGACGTCCACACCGCGACCACCACGACCGCCAAGACACCGGCCGGAAAAAAGACGAAATCCGTCAATCCCCGTCCACGCCGCACAGGTTAAAGATCAAGTTAGGTCTTGACTCGTGGTCTGTCGGCACATCGCCTTGACCTTCCGCGTGATGTTGGCCAGGGCCGTCTTCGACGGGTAGGTGTAGACGTAGCGCCGATCTGTGGTGCCTTTCTTGGCGTGACGCTGGATTTGCCAGCCAAGGAAGTCCAGACCATCCCCCCTTAAGTTCGAAGAGCCCACATCACGCCCCCGCGCGCTTATCGCCGGGTTACCTCGCGGGTCCCTCTGGGCCGCGTTGTTGCTGACGCGGCAAGTTCGCC
Organism: Micromonospora sp. NBC_00858; assembly: GCF_045207365.1. Taxonomy (NCBI): domain Bacteria; kingdom Bacillati; phylum Actinomycetota; class Actinomycetes; order Micromonosporales; family Micromonosporaceae; genus Micromonospora; species Micromonospora sp. NBC_00858. The sequence continues at coordinate 930,744 of NZ_CP108828.1, forward strand.
TGGGCGCTCGGCCGCACGGACGCTCCGGACGCGGACGGCACTGGGACATATGTGGTGGTCGCTTGAGCCGCTGCAAATTGACTCAATGCGCGGGGATCGTTGTGCTGAACCGCCGCACCCACGGAAGATATCGGCAATGGGAGATTTCCCGAAGAATCAGGATAGGAGTTCGGCAACATGGAACGAGTGTAATCTCCCGATGCTGCCCAGGGCTGCGCGAAAGGATTGGTATCGGTGGAAATAGGGGGCGTCTGAGTCGCTTCCTGAGTCGCTTCCTGAGTCGCTAGATATCGCTTCCATGCGCCGGGATCGTTGTGCTCAACCGCCGCGCCCACGGAAACGTTAGGCCCTGGCCCGCCTTGAGCTACGGACTGAAACGGGGTAGCAGCCCAGGGCTGTGCGTAGGGGTTAGGAATAGGCTGGGCGAACGGATTAAGAGGAGCGACAGTATCACTAGATGAATTGTTGCCGGCTACTAAGCCGCCCGGTTCGGAATTTTCTGCTGAGTCGTGCGCATTCGTAATGCTTTGAACGTTACTGGGGTTCGGGAGGCTTGGCGAGCTCACGGCGAGTCCTTTCGAGACTGGCACCTTGATAGAGGTGCAACTACATCTCGGAACGGATGCCTGGCCACCTCGGTTCACCCGCCACAATTTCAGTGGGTGTTTTGGAGGGGTTGCGTCCACGGGAGTGGTGTACGACTTGCCCGTGATGGGCGTGTTGCGTAGATGAGAGACGGCCACCGCGCGATCCTTCGAGACGGCTAAGTCGAACGAAGGAGAGTGATGCGCGATGGCCGCATCTGAGAGTGCGAACCCTGTTGAGCTGCTGTGCGAGCAGATCGCGGGCGCGTCGCCTGATGTGTTGCAGGCGATGATCAAGGCGTTCGCGCAGGCGGTGATGTCCGCCGAAGCCGACGCGATCTGCGGCGCCGCGTATGGGCAGCGCAGCGACGAGCGGGTCAACTCCCGCAATGGATACCGAGCCCGGGAGTGGGACACCCGGGCCGGGACGCTCGACCTGGCGATCCCGAAACTGCGGCAGGGCAGCTACTTTCCCGACTGGCTGCTGACGCACCGGCGGCGGGCCGAGCAGGCCCTGGTGTCGGTGGTGGCGACCTCGTATCTGCTCGGGGTGTCGACCCGCCGGGTGGAGAAGCTGGTCGAGCAGCTCGGCGTCCGGCAGTTGTCGAAGTCGCAGGTCTCCGAGATGGCCACGCACCTGGACGCGCAGGTCGAGGCGTTCCGCAACCGGCCCCTGGACTCAGAGCACTACACGTTCGTGTGGATGGACGTGCTGACGATGAAGGTCCGCGAGCACGGGCGCACCATCAACGTCCACGCGCTGATCGTGGTCGGTGTCAACGCCGACGGACAACGCGAAGTCCTCGGCCTCGACGTCGCCTCCGACGAGGACGGCGCCGGCTGGCTGGCGTTCCTACGCTCATTGACCGCCCGCGGGCTGTCCGGTGTCCAACTGGTCATCTCCGACGCCCACGCCGGCCTCGTGCAGGCCATCGGCGCGGCGATGCCGGGAGCCTCATGGCAACGATGCCGGACCCATTACCTGCGGAATCTGCTGACCAAGGTGCCGAAGTCAGCGCAGCCATGGATCGCCACCCTCGTCCGGACCATCTTCGACCAGCCCGACGCCGACGCCGTCCACGCCCAGTTCCAGCGGGTCGTGACCACGATCGAGGCGAAGTTCCCCGCAGCGGCCGAGCACCTCGACGCCGCCCGCGACGATCTCCTCGCCTTCACCGGTTTCCCCCGCGAGATCTGGCGCCAAATCTGGTCAAACAACCCGCAGGAACGCCTGAACAAGGAAATCCGCCGCCGCACCGACGTCGTCGGCATCTTCCCCAACCGACCCGCGATCATCCGACTCGTCGGCGCCGTCCTGGCTGAACAGACCGACGAATGGACCGAAGGCCGCCGCTACATGGGCCTGGAACTCCTCGCCAAAGCCCGAATGATCGTTGTCCAGCCCGACCAACACGACACAGACCAGACCAGACCCGACCCCGATCGCCGCCTAACATCAAACCGGATCCGACGGTGGCCGTCTCTTAGAGCGTGTTTGAGAGGACTTGATCAGGTCCAGATGAAGGTGCGCTTTGCCTGCCGTCGGGCTGGCCGGCCGCGAGTGGTGCGGCGGGTCATGCCGGCGATGGCGGCCCACCTGACGATGCCTTCGGAGATTTCAGGGTGGCGTTCGTAATCGCGGGCCAGCCGGCGGCAGGCGGTGAGCCATGCCAGGGTCCGCTCCACGACCCACCTGCGCGGGTGCACGGCGAAGCCCCGCTGGTCAGCGGGCTTCCGCACGATCTCCAGCGTGATCTTCAAGGTGTCACGGGTCCAGTCGACGAGACGGCCCGCGAAGCCCTGGTCGGCGAAGACGTGCCGGATCGGGGTGGCCAGATAAGCGCTGAGCAGGGCGATCTTCGCGCCGTCGCGGTCCTGCCACGACGCCGCCATCACCGCCACGGTGACTAACAGCCCGGCGGTATCGGTGATGATGAACCGTTTCCTGCCGTTGACCTTCTTACCCGCGTCGTAGCCACGCGTCTGCCGCCCGACGGTGTCGGCGCCCTTCACTGACTGCGAGTCGATGATCCCCGCCGAGGGCTCCGGATTCCGCCCGTCCTGCACCCGCGCCTTGACCCGCAGCGTGGCCAGCAGGTTCTCGGTCACACCGGCGTCTTCCCAGCGCACGAAGTACCAGTACACCGTCTGCCACGGCGGCAGATCCGCCGGCAGGTACCGCCACGGACACCCCAAGCGGACCACGTACAAGATCGCGTTGACGATCTCCCGACGAGGGTGCTTCTCCCGCCGCCCGTCCGTGCTGGGCTCCGGCAACAACCCTTCGATCAACGCCCACTGGGCATCGGTCAGGTCCGACGGGTATCCACGACGAGGCGACGACACCCGGACACCCTGCCCGCCCCGGCGGCCATCGTCACGCCGCCACACCGTCCATATTGGGCCTTCTCAAACACGCACTTACACCACCAGCGCGGACGTGACCAGTTGAGTGCCGGCATCGGGTAAAGCCGGGCCGGCTTTTCCTACTGATCAGATCCCCCGACCTTTGCCCACCGACAGCTCTCCCGTGCTCGCGTCCCACGACTCGTGCCTGAAACTTCCCCTGATGAGCCGGGCCCTCAACCTTGGTTACGCCCAGCAGGTGACCGGAGCCGTGGCGCACCTCCTCGCGGCCCACGCCGACCATGATGAGTGACTTAGCCCCGCCCGGCCCCTGGCGACGTCTCCGACGTCCTCGGCACGCTCGACCCGAGGGTCAGCCGGGCCGTCCTGAAGTGGCCCAACCTCGCCCGGTGACATGAATCTCGGCCCGCTCAGCACGTCTGCATTGATGACCCCCCACCCCACCGTGCGGAGATCCACGATGATCAGCAACGATCCGGCAGCCGGAGCCCGGGGCGGCAGACGCTGGACGGCCCTGGTGATGGAGCCGACGTCGCGTCCGATCAGGTCGGCAGCCAGGCCGGCCCTCGCGCCCGACAACAAGGAGAACACCTCATGACCAGGCTTGCCCGGTACCGATTCGACGGCCGCACCGGGGTGCTCACCGGCGCCGCGAGCGGCATCGGTGAGCAACTCGCCTACCTTCTGGCCACCCGCGGCAGCGACCTCGTGCTGGTGGACATCGACGAGCGCCGGCTGACGGCCGTCACCCGGCGGATCCACGCGAACCACCCGAGCGCAACGTCGAAGCGATCGTCGCCGACCTCTCCGACCGCGCCGAGGTCGACCGCGTCGCCGTCACGGTCCTCGCCCAGTACCCGTCCGTGGGACTGTTGATCAACAACGCCGGCATCGCCCTCAGCGGCCGGTTCGACCAGGTGACAGTCGAGGAATTCGACAGGGTGATGAACGTCAACTTCCAGGCCCCGATGCTGCTCACCCACCAACTCCTGCCCGCGCTCACCGCCACACCCGGCAGTCACCTGGTCAACGTCTCCAGCCTGTTCGGACTGATCGCCCCGGCCGGGCAGAGCGCGTACAGCGCCAGCAAGTTCGCCCTTCGCGGACTCAGCCAGGTGCTGCACAGCGAACTCGCGGACAACGGCGTCGGCGTCACCACCGTGCACCCGGGCGGCATCCGGACCCGCATCGCCCGCAACGCGCGCATCGGCAGCGGCGTACCGACGGCAGAGATCGAGGCACACGGCCGGCGCGCGGCCGCGTTGCTCACCTATCCCCCGGAAAAGGCCGCGTGGCAGATCCTCGACGCCGTCGCCAGACGCAAGGCCCGCCTGCTCATCGCCGGCAGCGCGAAAATGCCCGATGCCCTGGCCCGTCTGTTGCCGGTCGGTCACATCTCGCTGATGCGGGCGGTCACCTCCACCTTCAGCCGGACCAGCAAGTCGGACACCCTCACTGGATGAGCCTGCGGGCGGCCCGTTCCGCGATGCCTACGACACGTTGTTGTTACACAAAATCAGTGGCCCATCACAGAATGCGACGTCACTCATTCATCACAAGAAGGTGTGTGCCTTCTCCTTAGCTTCTGCGGTGAGCCGCAATCCGTCGGCCGTTCACCAACGACAGGAAGCACCTTCGATGTCTTGTTTGGCAGCAGCTCAACTCAATCCCGATACCCGGATACGGCACATGCTGGCCGAGCACGGCACGCCATTGACCCGGTTCGTCTACGGCTTGACGCGGGGCCATCGTCAGACGACCGAAGACGTCGTGCAGGAGACGATGGTTCGCGCGTGGCGGAACCTCGACACGTTCCCGTCCGACGAAAACGGCAGCCGACGGTGGCTCTTCACGGTGGCTCGCCGCCTGCTCATCGATGAGGTACGCAAGCGCCAGGCTCGGCCCGCAGAGGTCGCCTCACTGGAGAACGACCTCGCCGGCACAGGCGACGGGACGGCCTCAGCGGCGCTGGCGAACCACGCCCTTCGCGAAGCAGTCGCGAACCTGAGCGAGGCGCACCGCGACGTGTTGCGCGAGGTGTTCTTCGAGAATCGCACGATTCCCGATGTCGCGGTCCGACTGGGCGTGCCGGTCGGCACCGTACGGTCGCGAATTCACTACGCTCTCCGGTCCCTGCGGGAAGCCGTATTGGCATGAGCATCGAACGTGGCGACTTGCGATACGTCGCCACCTGAGCATTACAAAAGAGAGAGGACTAGCGATGCCCAGCTGGCGCGACACCCTGATGACGACCGTCCGATTCATGACGGTGAAGACACTGCGTACGACATTCGGCATGCTCGAACGTCTCGCCCCGGCAACCGGCGCGGCGCTGGCCGAGCGCCTGTGGAGCACCGTCCCTCAGGGGCCGGTCCGGCCGACCGATCCGCCTGGTCACCGTTTCGAGATCCCGGTGAACGGCCACTCGGTGTCCGCCCAGAGCTGGGGCGACGGACCCGCGGTGTACTTGATGCACGGTTGGGGCGGCTGGAGCGGTCAGCTGGACGTATTCGTACCCCCGCTCGTCGGTGCCGGCTTCAAGGTGGTCGCCCTCGATGCGCCGAGTCATGGCGCGTCGGCGCCCGGAGTCCTCGGGCGCCGACGGGCGCTGCAGCCCGAGTTCAGCGACGCGCTCACCGCAGCCGTCCGGGCGGTGGGACCCGCGTACGCGATCGTCGGGCATTCGGCCGGTTCAGCCGCGACGGCGGTGGCGGTGCTCGACGGCCTGCCCGCCGAGCGACTGGTACTCGTCGCCCCGGTGGCGGATCCACGGACCTACACCCGGCAATTCGCACACCTGATGGGCTTCCGCGACCGCGTTCACGATGGCCTGGTACGGCGGCTCGAGGAGCGGTCGGGTCGCCAAATGTCGCACTTCGACCTCGTTGCCCGGGCGGCGGGCCGGACCGACCTGCCGCCCCTGCTTGTCGTGCACGACAGGAAGGACAAGGAGGTCCGGTACAGCGATGGACAGGCGATCAGCGGCGCGTGGCCCCATGCGGAGCTAAGGACCACCTCGGGGCTGGGCCACCGGCGCATCCTCCGCGATCCCGCCACGGTGGCGGCTGTCGTGGACTACCTGTCCAAGGCGCAGGTCACCAACACCGCTGTTGCCGAGGATGTCTCTTCACCCGCTGGCGGGCCGGTGCGCTGATCGAACGGGACGGGACCGGTCACCACCGTCACCAGGACAGCGGCGGCCGCGGCCATCAGCAGGGTGACGGTCGCGGCCGCGATGCGCGGCAGATACTTGGTGATCGACATAGCAGAGGCCCTTCCGGAGGAACGGGGTTCATGTGCGGTTCCGTACGGCGGCGGATCAGGAACGCTGACCCGGCGACGGCTACGGCGGCGACGCCGAGGGCCGCGCCGGCGGGCAGCGCCACCCGGCCGATCCCACCGGTCTTCGCCACCGGTCGTCGGCGGCTGTTCGCCGGACACGACAGCGCTCACCGCGGCGTCGGGGTCGACGGTTCCCCAGCCGATGCGGCGATCGGGTACGCCCGCCGAGGCGCCGTCGGCGGTGGCCTTGATGCGGTGCGCCGCCGCCGCATCGAGGTTGGGATAGGCCGACCGGACCAGCGCGGCCGTACCGGCGACGAACGCGACGGCGTACTCGAACCGCTGCGCGACCGCGGTTTGGCCGCGGCCGGGCGTCGAGGCCGGCGCCAGCACCGCCACGTCGTGGGCGGTCGCGGCCCGGACGGCTGCCGCCACCGCGACGTCGGACAGGTCGGCGAACGCACCGAGCGCGATGACCCGGGATCCTGCGGTCACCGCGATCTCGATGGCCGTGGCGACCTGGGCCGAATCGGCCCGCGGCAGATCACCGACCACTCGCAGGGGCAGGATGGTCGCCGCCGGCGCGATCCCGGGCGTACCGGCGGCGGCGATGCCATGGCCGTGCCCGAGCCGAGCGGTCGCGGTTGCCGGGAGCCGTCCCCGACGTCACGTCGGCACCGAGGGCAACCCGTCCGGGCATCCACACAGGAGTCGACGATCGCGACCATCACGCCTTCGCCCTGCGTCCTTGTCCACGCCTGCGCGGTGGTGATGCGTTCGCCTGCCAGTCGGAGCGCGGACCGGGTGCCGGGACCGGCGTTGCGCAGGCCGGTCCTCCGCCGGAGCGTGGGCAGGGGCCCGACGATCCGGCGGGCAGAGCATCGATCCGGACATCGTCGCCGGCCGCGTCCCACGGAAGCACGAGCAGCCACTGCGCCCGCAGTTGCCGGGTGTCCAGCAGCGCGCGCCCGTCCGGCTGCCGCCGCCCCGCGTTCAACCGGTAGACCTCCTCGGCGCGCGCGGGTGAGCCGAGCAGCCGCCCGGCGATCTGCGCCAGGCCGTCCGGGGCGGTTCCAGGTACGACGTGCGGCGGCGCGGCTGGTTCAAGGGAAGACGTCGGCTTCTTTACCCGTCGATCGGGTTGTCCCGTCCGGCGGCAGGAGTTGGACGCAGCCCGGCGGCAGCCCAGAGCTCGCCTCGGGTGTGCCGAACCTGACCCGTAGGCCCTGGCTCGTGCAGCATTCCTTCAGGTAGTCGAGGACTCGGCGTCCTTCGTCGCTGTCGGGTGCCACGGTGATGGGTTCATTGGCCTGGTTGATGACGGCCGGCGCGAAGCCCACGGCGCCCACGCCATCTCGACCGGCACGGACTATGGCGACGCCGGTGAGCCGGCCGTCGGGATGGAAGGGCAGCAGCGGATAGCCGGCGCGATGACCGAGCCGGTAGCTGCCCGAATACCGGTCCAATCCGGCGTCGTCGGCTGGCCCGATCGGGGGAATGGCGTCACCGTCTGCGGCTATCCGCTTCTCGATGTCGGGCAGGTCGAACAGGTGGTGGCCGAGGCCGTACCAGATCGGCTTGCCTCGATAGAACTCCATGCCGCGCCACATGTGGTGGTGGTGCCCGAGCACGACATCGGCGCCGGCGTCGATCACGAGTCGCGCGATGCGCCGCTCGTGGTCCCGCAGCACGAACGGCTTGTACATGTCGCCCCAGTGCACGCTCACCACGACCACGTCGGCCCGTTCGCGGGCGGCCGTGATGTCGTCGATCAGGGCCTCGGCGTCCTCGGGGACCTCCTCAGTGGTGATGCTTGGCGCGGCGCCCGGGTCCCAGAGATTGCCGGTCGGCGGGTTGTAGTGGGTATAGGAGCGGATCGGAGCCAGCCCCGGCACCGATCCCCGCGCCTCGTAGCCGTAGGGGAACACGCTGGCGTAGGCGAGGAAGCCGACCCGGATCCCGTCCCGTTCGACGATGGCCGGGCGGCGCGCCTCGGCGATGTCACCGCCGGCCCCCACAGTCGCTATGCCCAGGCCGTTGAGCGCTCGGATGGTGTCCCGCAGGCCCCTGTGACCGCCGTCGCCGATGTGGTTGTTGGCCAGGGACAGCACATCGAATCCGGCCCGCGCCAGCGGGTCCGCGTTGCTGGCAGGTGCTACCACCGGCGGTCCCGAGCTGGGCGCGCGATCCCAGTCGTCGCTGAACACCCCTTCGCAATTGCCGAACAGGATGTCGCCCCGTCGCAGATATCGGGCACCGTCGCGGTAGGCCTGTTCAGGGTCGGGCCGGTCGATGAAGACGTCACCGACCGCGAAGAGAGAGATGCTCATGTCGGGAGCTCCTTGCCGCGTGGGTAGGGTACACACCATAGGACGGACAAGGTTCCCGCAGGTTCATCTGACAGCCGGACCTGATTCACCAACGCACGCCGTTGGAAGCAGATTGCACGACACCCGAAATCCCGACTGGCCCGAGCATTTCGCGGGCGAACAGCTCGGCGCCTTCAGCAGTTGGTGACGTCCACGGCGCGGTCAGCCGCCATTCGACGTCGGGCACCACCGTTTCCTCGTGCCGTGGTGGCCGCGTGCTCGCCTCGCCTTGCTTGATGGCAAGGCGAGGCAAACCTCACGGCGGATGAGTTCGGCACATTCGCTGCCGGAGTAGCTAAACAGCCTCCACACCGTACTTGCGGAAAAGGCCCAACATGCGCTCGTCGAAACGCTCGGGTCCCCAGTTGTCTACCTGCACACCCGGCCGGGGTTCATCTCCCCCCTCTACGAAGAGTCCCTCCGCGCCGCCGGGCGTTCGGCCGCACCTCCGCGACCATCCGCACCGCCCGCTCCCGCAACTCCTGCGGATACGGCTTCATACCTGCCATCCCTCGAACCTTCCCAAACCGGGAAGTCTCAACAAGATCCGGGGCGGTTCAGTGCAAGCGACTCAGCCTTCGGTAGAGGCCCTCGATGGGTTCCCGGCTGACCGTATTTCGAGAGCCATCTGAAGAACACGGTCCTCTCTGCGTCAGCACAGGTGAGGGGTGCGCCGGGCATCCACCGTCGGGAGAGGTTGTCCGTGGCCGAGACGCGCGTTCTGGTGCAGGCGGCCGATGCGCTGGTGGGAGCGCCGATCGCGGTCCCGGCCGAGTACGCCCCGTCCGCCCGCGCCACGTCACTGTGGGAGCCCCTGCCCGCCATCGAGGCGCTCGGCGCGGTCATGTGCGCGTTCGTGGCGCAGCAGGCTCGGTCCGGCGCTGACGCGTACGACCTGGCGCTGGCCGCCTTCCGCTGGGGGCCGGACGCGGTGCAGCGGGCCGGGAAGATGCCGCAATCGGCGGCGCTGCGCGGTTTCGTCGCGCTGGACCACCGGTACGCCGACACCTATCAGGCAGACCCCCGGCTGGGTGGCCGGTCACCCAGCGGGCCCGCGGCCCCGGCACCGTCGGCCGGCCGTCCTGCGCCGGGCGGGCCGTCTGCCGGGTCGAGCGGGGGTTGAAACGTGCAAACGGCCGGGCGGGACGAGCTGCGCTTCGCGGTGCTGGGTCCTGTGCGCGCCTGGCGGGGCGCACGGGAGGTCGAGCTCGGGCCCCGGCAGGCGCGGCTCATGCTCGCCCTGCTGCTCGTACGGTCCGGCGGCACCGTCACCCGCGAGGAGTTCGCCACCCTGCTGTGGGGCGAGGACCCGCCCGAGACCGCGGCGAACGTGGTCTACCGCCACGTCGGTGCCCTGCGGCGGCTGATCGAACCGGGACTGCCGGCCCGGGCGTCCGGCCGGTGGATCACCTCGGAGGGCGGGGCCTACCGGCTGGACGCTCCGTCGTCGGATCTGCGGCAGTTCCACGCGTACACACAAGCGGGCCGGCAGGCGACCGCGGACGGTGACCAAGCGACCGCCTGTGCGCAGTATCTCGCCGCCCTGCGCACCTGGACCGGACATTGTGCAGCCGGGCTCGATCCCGGTCCGGAGCTAATGCCGGAGTTCGCCGCGCTGGACCACCAGCGCGCCGCCGTGGCCTGCGCCGCCGCGGACGTGGCACTCGCCCGCGACGACGTACGCGACCTCGTGCCGCTGATCCGGGAGGTCGCGGACCACCACTCGTTCGACGAGGCGTTGCAGGCACGGCTGCTGCTGGTGCTCGCAGCCGACGGCAAGCAGGCGGAGGCGGTCCGGGCGTTCGAGAAGGTACGGGCCGGCCTCGCCGAGCACCTCGGGGTGGACCCGGGCCCGGAGCTGCTGACGGCCTACGACCGGGTGCTGCACCAGGACACCGCCGCCGCCTCCGGACGGGGGGGCGGAAGCGCCGCCCGCCCGGCGCCGCCCGAGCCGTACGTCGTGCCGGCGGTGGTGCCGCCGGGCACGCGGTTCTTCAACGGACGGCGCAACGAGCTGGATCGGCTGTCCGCGCTGCTGCCCGACGAGGCGTCGCCGGCGGTCGTCACCGTCACCGTGGACGGACTGCCCGGGGTCGGCAAGACCAGCCTCGTCGTGCACTGGGCGCACCTGGTCGCCGACCGTTTCCCGGACGGGCAGCTCTTCATCGACCTCCAGGGCTTCGACACCCGGGAAGCGCTGGAGACCGAGCGCGTACTGATGTGTTTCCTCAATGCGCTCGGGGTCCCGCAGGCGGACGTCCCCGCGAGCCTGGGGGCGCAGGTCAACCTGTACCGGACCCTGATGTCCCGGCGGCGGATGCTGGTGATCCTCGACAACGCCCGCGACGCCGAGCACGTCCGTCCGCTCCTGCCGGCCGCGCCGGGCTGCTTCGTCCTCGTGACCAGCCGCAACCGACTCGCCGGCCTGATCGCGCAGGAGGGCGCCCACCACATCGCCCTGAATCCGCCGTCGGTGGACGAGGCACAAGCCGGCCTTCGCGTACGGCTGGCCGCCAGCCGGGACGCCGGCGACCTCGCGGCGCTCGACGAGATCATCGAGCGATGCGGCCGGCTGCCCCTGGCGATGGCCGTCGTCGCCGCCCGGGCCGCCGCCTTCCCGGAGTGGCGGCTCAGCGAGATCGCCGCCGAACTGCGCGACTCGCAGACCCTGGACGTGCTCAGCGGCGACGAGCCCCGGACCGACCTGCGCAGCGTCTTCTCCTGGTCCTACCGGATGCTGACCGAACGGGCCGCGCGGCTGTTCCGGCTGCTGGCGCTGCACCCCGGGCCGGACTTCGGTCTCGCGACGGTCGCCAGCCTCGCCGGTCTGCCAAGCGAGCAGGCGCGGGTGCTGATCGCCGAGCTGACCCGGACCCGGCTGATCACCGAGCACCGCTACAAACGGTACGTCTTCCACGACCTGATCCGACGCTACGCCATCGAGCTGTGCGAGGCGTTCGACAGCCCCGCCGAGCGTGACGAGGCGGAGGCCCGGGTGGTCGATCACCTGCGGCAGACGGCCCACGCGGCGAGCCGGCTGCTGATGCCGCCGGTGCTGGACACGCCGCCGCCGGTCCGGGACGGCGTCACCCCGGGGCGGCCGGACGACGTCGCCGAGGCCATGGCCTGGTTCACGGCCGAGCTGGAGGTGCTGGAGGCCACGATCGACCAGGCCCGGCCGGAGCTGCGGGCCTGGTCGCTGGCGGAGTGCCTGCTGCCGTTCTACCAGCGCCGGGGCATGTACCACTCGTGGGGAACGGTGGCCGGCATGGCGCTACGGGCCGCCCGCGACGGCGACGACCGGGAGGGCCAGGCGCGCATGCACCGCATGATCGCCGGCGCGAAGAACGCCTCCGGCCGCCGGATCTCGGCCGTCAACCACCTCGAGCGGGCGCTGATCCTCTTCGCGGAGCTGGGCCGGCCGATCGAGCGGGCGTACGTCTTCAGCAACCTCGGCTGGGTCCGGTACAGCCAGGGCGACATCGGCCGGTCCAAGGAGCACTACGAGCAGGCCGGCGCCGTCTTCGTCGCTGAGGGGCACGAGCCGGGACAGGCCCATGCGCTGCTCGGCATCGGCTACTGCCTGGTGCGCACGGGCGAACTGGCCGAGGCCGTACGCGTGCTGCGCCGCGCGTCGGAGATCTGCGACCGGCTCGGCGACTACAACAGCGGCGCCGACTGCGCGTCCGTGATCAGCGACGCCCTCGACGGCCAGGGCCGGCTCGACCAGGCCATCCAGTGGCGCCGCCGGGCCCAGCGCCTGTTCCACCTCGCCCGCAACGAGATGGAGGTCGCCGAGAACGGGCGGGCACTCGGCGACGTCTATCTGCGCGCGGGGCGCTCCGGCGAGGCCGCCCTGGCCTGGCAGGAGGCCCGGCGCATCTTCGTCGCGCTGGGCTCCGAGGAGGACGTGCGGACGATGGACACGCGGCTGGACCGGATCGCGCTGCCGCGGTGAACCGATCGGGGCCCGGTCCGTCAATGAGGGTATGAAAGATGTCATGCAGCAGGTGAAGAGTGCCGTCGACGTGGCCGCGCGTGGCTGGCTGGACGCCATCGCGATGTTCGCCGAGGTACAGCCGGGCGGATCCGCGCGGGTGACCGGCCGGGCGCGGCCGAGTTCGTCACGGGCATTCCGTTCCCGACCATGAACGGGGTCGTCGGCATCACCCGTGACCCCGACCCCGGCGAGTTCGCCGAGTTCGCCGCCTCGCACTAGTCGGTGTTCCTGCCGGAGGGGTGACGCGGATCAGGGACGCGCGCCGCCGCCGGGGAACGGTGCGCTGAGGTGGAGGCGGACGAGGCCGGCTACGTAACGGCCGCCGCACTTGTCGCCGGGCACGACGACGCGGGGGCGCCCGCCCTCGGCCGGCCGCCCGTCCTCGGTGAGGGCGACGAGCACCGCGCGGCCCGCGAAGTCCGGGTCGATCTCGGCCCAGGCGAGGGTGGCCTGCTGCTGGTCGCTGCCGGTGGCGGTGATGACGTACCGGACCGGGTCGGCCTTGATCCGCGGGTCGAACCGCGGCTCCGCCTGGTGCAGCACGTCGAGCAGCAGCGGTCCGGCGTACGTGTGGGTTCGCGTGCCGGAGCTGCCCCGGAAGGTGCAGGTGACGGTCCGCTGCGGCAGCCGGCCCAGGTCGTGGGCCGTCAGGCGCGACGGCCGGGTGACCGCGCCGTCGACGAGGACACCGTCCCGGCCGGGGTCGTTCGATGCGTGTTCCACACCACCCTCCAACGGAAATCCGGTCCCGGCGTTCAACCCGCGCCGACGGGTACTTTGGGGCAGGATCATCCGTCGGCCAGTAGTGAGGAGCGAGGGTGCGCTTCGCCGTGCTCGGACCGGTCCGCGCCTGGCGCGCGAATGAAGAGCTCGACCTGCGGCCCCGGCAGCTCCGCCTCATGCTGGCCCTGTTGCTGGTGCGCGCGGGCCGCCCGGTCGCGGTCGCGGATTTCGTGGCGCTGCTGTGGGGCGAGGACCCGCCGGCCCGGGCCGTGAACATCGTCCACCGCCACATCGGGGCGCTGCGGCGGATCCTAGAGCCCGGCCTCGCGCCGCGCGCGCCCGGCCGGTGGGTGGACGGGCAGTGCGGCGACTACCGCCTGCACGTGGACGCGGAGTCCTCGGATGTGATGCGGTTCCGCGCCCGGGCCGACGCGGCCAGGCAGGCCGCCCGGGCCGGTGACCGGGACGCCGCCGGAGCCCACTACCTCGCCGCGCTGCGCACGTGGCACGGGCACTGCGCCGCGGGCCTGGATCCCGCGCCGGCGCTGTTGCCCGAGTTCGTGGCGCTCGACCACGAGAGGTCCGCCACCGCGTGCGCGGCCGCGGACGTCGCCCTGGCCGGCGGGCGGGTGACCGAGCTGGTGCCGCTCCTGCGGCCGATCGCCGACCGGCATCCGTTCGACGAGGCGTTGCAGGCGCGGCTGCTGCTGGTGCTCGCGGCGGACGGCAAGCAGGCGGAGGCGGTCATGGCCTTCGAGAAGGTGCGGCTCGGTCTCTCCGGCCAGCTGGGCGTGACTCCCGGCGCGGAGCTGCGGGCGGCCTACGACCAGGTGCTCCGCCAGCAACGGGCGACGGCCGGGCCGGCAACCCCGCAAGAGCCGGTTTCCCGTACGCCTCCGACCCAGGTGCCGTTGAGCACCCGGTTCTTCAGCGGGCGGGAACGCGAGATCGGCTGGTTGTCCGACGTGCTGTCGGCCGCCGGCCGGGCGCCGGCCGGGCCGGTCACGGTGGCCGTCGACGGCCTGCCCGGCATCGGCAAGACCAGCCTGGTGCTGCACTGGGCGCACACCGTCGCGGAGAGCTTCCCGGACGGCCGGCTCTTCATCGACCTTCAGGGCTACGACGCCAAGGAGGCGGTGGACACCGAACAGGCGCTGACCTACTTCCTCGGCGCGCTCGCGGGCCCTCGCGCGGAGATTCCGGCAACGGTGGAGGCGCAGGCCGCGCTCTACCGGACGCTGACGGCCGGCCGCCGGATGCTCGTGATCCTCGACAACGCGCGGGACGCCGAGCAGGTCCGCCCGCTCCTGCCGACCTCACCCGGCTGCTTCGTCGTCGTGACTAGCCGCAACCAGCTCACCGGCCTGGTGGTGCACCAGGGCGCCCACCGGCTGGCGCTGGAACTGCCCACCCTGGACGAGTCGCGCGCCGGGCTGCGCACCCGGCTGGGCGCCGGGCGCGACGCCGACGATCCCGCCGCCCTGGACGAGATCATCGAGGGTTGCGGCCGCCTGCCGCTGGCGATCGCGGTCGTGGCCGCGCGGGCGGCGGCGTACCCCGACTGGCGGCTCGGCGAGATCGCACGGGAGCTGCGCGACGCCCGGTCGCTGGATGTCTTCGACGGTGACGACCCCCGCAGCGACGTGCGCAGTGTGTTCTCCTGGTCGTACCGCATGCTGACCGGGCCGGCGGCGCGCCTGTTCCGGCTGCTGGCGCTGCACCCTGGCCCGAGCTTCGGCCCCGCGACCGCGGCCGCCCTCGCCGGTGTTCCGCCGCGGGAGGCGCAGGCGCTGATCGAGGAGCTGACCCGGACCCGGCTGCTGATCCGCCACCAGGCGCGCCGGTACGTCTTCCACGACCTGATCCATCTGTACGCCGTCGAGCTGGGCGAGCAGGTCGACGGCGCGGCGGAGCGTCAGGCCGCCCTCGCCCGGTTGCTGGACCACCTGCGGCAGACGGCGTACGCGGCCGGCCGTCTGCTGATGACGCAGCTGCACTCCCGGCCGCCGGATCCGCGGGACGGGGTCACGCCCGAGCCGATCACCGGCCCCGCCGAGGCGATGACGTGGTTCGCCACCGAGCGAGCGGTGCTGGAGGCGGTCGTGGCGGAGAACCCGGTCGCGGACTTCCCGGCGTGGCGGATCGTGGAGAGCATGCTGCCGTTCTATCAGCGCTCGGGGATGTTCCGGGTGCTGGAGACCGTGGCCGCGTCCGCGCTGCGCACGGCGCGCTCCCGCCACGACCGCGAGGGCCTGGCGCACATGCACCGGATGATCGCCGGGGCGAAGGTGTTGCAGGGACGCGGCTCGTCGGCGATCAACCACTTCGAGCGCGCCCTGGCGATCTTCGACGAGCTCGGCAAGCCGTTCGAGCGGGCGTTCGTCCTCTGCAATCTGGGCTATGCCTGGCTCACCCACGGATCGACCGCCGATTCCCTGCGCTACTACGAGCTCGCGTGGGAGTTCTTCGCGCGTGAGGGTGATCGGCAAGGCCAGGCAATGACGCTCTTCGGGATGGGCGACAGCTTCGCCCGTGCGGGCGACGGACAGGAGGCTGTCGAGCGACTCCGCCGGGCGTCGGGCATCTTTGCGGAGCTCGACCACCCCAACGGCGTCGGTGGCTGCGCCATGGTGATCGGCAAGGCCCTGGAGGACATGGGACGCCTCGACGAGGCCATCGAGTGGCGCCACCGGGCCCGCCGCCGGCTCGGCGAGGCGCGCAACGAGTGGGACGTCGCGAACAACGAACGCGCGCTCGGTGACCTGTATCTGCGGGCCGGCCGGCCGCTCGAGGCGATCCGGGCCTGGCAGGAGGCGCGGCGGATCCACGTCGAGCTGGGCTCCGGCGGATGGTTGCTTTCGCCCATCGACGAACTGCTGTCCGCGGCCGGCGGGGGTAGAGCGGTAGCAGCCGCGCCAGTTTCGCTTCGACGTCCGAGGTCTGCGGCAGCGGCAACCGGCGCAGCATCTCGAGCGCGGATCGGCTCGTGTGACACCTGCCACGGCGGCGAATTCCGGCGGCCGCGTCCCGTCAGCCCCAATGACGGACGACCCCCGCCTGAACGAAGGAGACCCCATGTCGGGTGACGTGACATCCACGCCGGTGCTGACCTTCACGCCCGAGTTCAAGACCCACTCGCCCCGCCGGCTGGCCGAGCTGCGGGCGCTCGGCCCGGTGCACCGCGCCCAGCTCGCGAACGGGTTACAGGCCTGGATGGTGCTCAGTGAGCAGGAGGCCCGGCAGGCGCTGACGCATCCGGCGCTGCGCAAGGACGCGTCCCCGGCCGAGGAAACGCTCGCCGCCGTCGGATTCACCGCCAACCGGCCCGGAGTCGGGCTGGGCGGCAACATGCTGGAGTCGGATCCGCCCGCGCACACGCGGCTGCGGCGGCTGGTGGCCGGCGCGTTCAGCCCCGCGCGTACCCGGCAGCTCGCCCCGCGCATCCAGCAGATCGCCGACGAGCTGCTCGACGCGATGGGGGACGAGGTGGACCTGGTGGAGGCGTACAACGCGCCGCTGCCGATCGCCGTGATCAGTGAGTTGCTGGGCGTGCCGGAACACGACCGTCACCACTTCCGGGAGTGGACCGCCGCGGCGCTGAGCCCGCCCTCCGACGCGCAGCGGGCCGGCGCGCTCAGCCTCAACCGATACATGAGCGACCAGATCCAGCTGCGCCTCACCGAGCCGAGCCCCGCCCTCGAACGACGGCGCGCCGAACGGGGCGACGACCTGCTCAGCGCGTTGGTCGAGGCGCGGCTCCGGGGCGACGAGGCGCTGTCGGACGAGGAGCTCATCGGCACGGCCGTGCTGCTCGTGGTCGCGGGCCACGAGACCACGGTCAACCTGCTCGGCACCATCATGGTCAGCCTCCTCCGCCGGCCGGACCAGGCCGACCTGCTGCGCGCCCGGCCGGAGCTCATGCCCGGGGCGGTGGAGGAGTTCCTGCGGTTCGACCCCTCGGTGGAGCAGACCACCATGCGTTACGCCGCGGAGGACTTCGATCTCGGCGGCACCCGGATCCGCCGGGGCGACGTCGTGGTGGTCATGCTCGGCTCGGCGAGCCGCGACATCGCCCAGCCGGACGGCGGCGACCCGGATGTCCTGGACGTGGCCCGGGAGGGCGCCCGGCACCTGGCGTTCGGCTACGGCATCCATCACTGCCTGGGCGCGCCGCTCGCCCGGCTCGAGGCCCGCATCGCGATCGGCTCCCTGCTTCGGCGTTTCCCCGAGCTGCGCCCGGCCGTACCGCTCGACGAGGTGCCGTGGATCCCGGCGGGGATCATGCGCGGCCCGCGCAGCCTCCCGGTCCGGCTCCGCTGACGGTCCCGGCGCGGCCGCCCGCCAGCGGTCCCGCGGGCCGCGCCGGGAAGCCGTCTGCGTCGGTGACGACCAGCACGGGCGGTTGATGTTGCCTTCGACGGGGCCGGAGCTTTGCGGCAGGGTCAGGCCGTTGCGGACGGCGTCGAGGTCACGGCGGAGGTTGCGGGCGAACCCGGCCAGGGGTGTGAGGGTGTCGTGTTCGACGGTGCTGATCCACTGCTCGAGGCGCTCGCCGTGGCGGCCGGTCATCATGACGGCGAAGGCTCGCACGTGTGTGACCAGCCGGTTGAAGTCGCTGTCGCGGCTGCGAACTTCGCGCAGCTTGACCATGTCGCGGGGGTCGAGGTGGTCGGGGGTGAGTCATGATCCATGAGGTGACCTGGCGCACCGATGGTGGTTTCGGGCCGAGGTGCGGGGCGTGACCGAGGCCCTTGCGGAAGCGGCGCAGGTAACGCTGAACGGCGAGTTCTCCACCGGGATAGCCCTGCTCTTTGATCTCGCGAAACAGTTGGGTGGCGTTGCGTTCTCCCTCGTTCCAGCGCTGGTGCCGGTAGGCAATGTAGTCGTCGACCAGGTGCGCGCGTTGCTCGGTCACGGCGGTCAGCTCGGCGACACTGGCGAGCAGCCAATTGGTGAACGGCGGTGTGGTGTTTCACGAAGACGGGTAACGATTTTCTTCTCGGGTAGCGGCTGCACCTCGGCGGGCATGGTGTCGTCTGCCGGCGGCGGTGCTGGTGCGACGAGCCGGACCCGGTGCGCGTTTACGGTCTTCTCGACCGCCTGGCCCAGGTTCTGCCAGAGGTGGAAGCGGTCCGCGACCTGCACCGCGTCCGGGGCGCCGGTGCGGGCGCCTTCGCCATAGCCGCCGGCGCGGTCCCGGCAGATCACTCCAACTTCGGGGTGCTGCCGCAGCCACGCGGCGAGGCTGTCGCCGTCACGCCCGTCGAACATGTCGACCGGACGATGGCTGATCATGTCGACCAGCACGGTGCCGTAATGACGCCCTCTGCGGAAGGCGAAGTCGTCGACACCAAGGACCGTGATCAGCGTCTTCGGCGGGTCAGGTAATGCCTTGACCATACCTGGAGCAGCAGCACCATCCCCGCTACCGCGACATCCCGCAGCCGCCGCTGATACCACCCATGAATCCTGACCGCTGCTGGCAGCGGCCGCACGCGCAGTCGCGGCCCGAGCCCGACCCGACAGCACCACGACGCCGTCGCGCTGCTCTACAACTTCGATCGACAGACCCGACAGATGCGGCAGTAGCTGCTCCACAAGTGAACACGCTGAACATGGTCAACGAAGCTGGCGCAGCCGTGACAGGACCGTCCACATCACAAGATCAGCGACAGAGCCCGCACCTTGACCACGATGGCGTCGATGAACACCGCCGCGTAGATCTCATCCAGGGGCCGGTGGGACCAGTCGGTCATGAGGTTCCCCCGTTAGCGTGGAGGCCGGACCTAAGGGGATAGATGGTCATGGCTGAAATGAGGAGACGGTTCGACCGGGAGTTCCGTGACGGGGCGGTGCGGATCGTGCGGGAGACCGGTAAGCCGATCGCGCAGGTCGCTCGGGATCTGGGGATCAACGACGGCACCCTGGCGAACTGGGTGGCGCAGGACAAGCGGGCCCGGGGTGAGGCCGCCGCCGGCGGTCTCGGCGAGGACGAACGCGCCGAGCTGGCCAGGCTGCGCAAGGAGAACGCGGAGCTGGCGATGGAGCGTGACGTGCTCAAGCGATCCGTGGTCCTGTGGGTCAAGGAGGCGACGAAGTGAGCGTGGCCGGCTTCGTCGCTGCTCAGAGGACCGAGCACGCGGTGCCGCACGCGGTCGCCTGCCGGGCGCTTGGGTTGTCCGAGTCGTGGTTTTACAAGTGGCGCGACCGGCAGCCCACGGCGCGGCAGACCCGCCGCGATGAGCTCGATGAGGCGATCCGGATCTCCTTCGACGCCTCCGGGGGTACGTACGGGTCGCCGCGGGTGACCCTCGACCTGCACGCCGGCGGGTGGCAGGTGTCGGTCAACACCGTCGCGGCGCGGATGGCCGCGCTGGGCCTGGCCGGACGCACCCCACGGCGCCGACGCAGCCTCACCAAGCAGGGCAAACGCCCCGTGGCGCCGGACCGGGTGCGGCGGCAGTTCACCGCGGTCGCGCCGGACGTGTTGTGGTGCGGCGACATCACCGAGATCACCACCGACGAAGGCAAGCTGTACCTCGCCACCGTGATCGACCTGTACTCCCGCCGGCTGCTCGGCTACGCGATGAGCGCCCACCACGACGCTGAACTGACCGTCGCCACCCTGAGCATGGCCGCCGCGACCCGCGGCGGCGCCATCGGCGGGGTGATCTTCCACAGCGACCGCGGCACCGAGTACACCGCCGCCGACTACACCAAGGCGTGCCGGCGGTTGGGCATCCTGCAGTCGATGGGTCGCGTCGGCTGCGCCCTGGACAACGCCGCCGCCGAGGCGTTCAACTCCACCATCAAGGTCGAGTACATCCACCGGCAGCGGTTCCGCACCCGATCCGAGGCCCGACTCAAGATCGCCACCTGGATCGTCGACTTCTACAACGTCCGCAGACGTCACAGCGCCTGCGACGGTATGTCACCCATCGACTACGAACACTTCATCGCCGACGCCCGCCGGGCCCAGGCAGCTTAAACAACCCTCCACGGTTCCAGGGGATTGACAGTCATCTCCTCGATCACCTTGTCAGCAAACCTTTGGCATACAGCGACAACACCACCTCGTCGACCCCGGACAGGCGACGCTGACGCTTACGCACGATCCGCGGCTCGAACGTGCCGGCCCGGTCCCGCGGCACATCAATCTGCACCGGCACCGACGAGTCGGTCAGCACCGTCTTCGACCGGGCGCCAGTGCGGATATTGCCCGAGCCGCCACTAGCCGTTTGGTGTTTCTCGTAGCCGAGGTGCTCGGTCATCTCCTCGTTCAACGCGGTCTCCAGGACCGTCTTGGTCAACTGCTTCAGCAGCCCATCCGGGCCCGTCAGTGACAGACCCTGTTCCTGGCCGCCCGGACCAACTCGGCCGCGGCCTTCGCCTCCGCCGACGGCTCGGGCCGCTTCTTCCGTCCAGTCGCGTCGTTCAGTGTCGCGGTCATCACGGCACGCTCCTCACCAGGCACAACGCCCGGCAGGTCAGGCCAGAAACACCAACTTGTTGAATTGGCAGCGGAGGTCAGGGTCTGCAGCCATGATCTTCGAGGTTGTGGTCGGGGTCGCTCGGGAAACACCTGCCGCCCACGGGCTGGCCCTCGAACGGCCTGCGCCCCGGCCACGACCGCCGGCGAGAGTGGCTCGAGAGAGGTCTGTTTAGCCCGAAGTTGGTTTGCCCTCCTCGCCGGATCCCCCTTCCCCCGGCCCCCCGATGAGACCTCCGTGGCCCCCGCCCTGCCTTCAGCACCAGCTCCGGTCATCATCGCGGTTGATCCCCATAAGGCGTCCTGGACCGCGGTCGCGGTCGACAACCGACTCCAGCCCCTGGCCGCGATCCGCGTCGAGGTCAACCGCGACGGCTATCGGCAGCTGCGTCGCTTCGCCAGCCGCTGGTCACACGCCTCACGGGCAATCGAAGGCGCCACCGGCCTCGGCGCCGCGCTGACCGCCAAACTAGCCGCCGACCACATCGACGTGGTCGATGTGCCCGCGAAGCTCGCCCGCCGCGTCCGGATGCTCTCGACCGGACACGGCCGCAAAACCGACCAGGCCGACGCCCTGTCGGTCGGCATCGCCGCGCACACCGCCACCCGTCTCAACACCGCTGTCATCGACGAAGCGATCGCCGCCATGCGATGCCTCACCGACCACCGCGACGACCTGGTCCGCACCAGAACCCAGACCATCAACCGGCTGCACGCGCTGCTCGCCCAGCTCATCGCCGGCGGACTGCCCCGCGCGCTGACCGCCGAGACCGCAGCCGCCGCGTTGCGCAGCATCCGGCCCCGCGCCGCGCTGGCCCGCACTCTGCGGCAGGTCGCCGTGGACCTGCTCAGCGAAGTCCGCCGCCTCGACCGGCGCATCACCGAGGCAACAGCAACCCTGTCCGCCGCCGTCACCGCCTCAGGCACCACCCTGACCGAACTGCACGGCATCGGAGACGTGACCGCTGCGAAGATCCTGGCCCGCGCCGGCGCCGTCAGCAGATTCCGATCGGAGTCCGCCTTCGCCTCGTACTGCGGTGTCGCGCCGATAGAAGTCTCCTCCGGTGACATCCAACGGCATCGCCTCTCACGGGCCGGTGACCGGCAGCTCAACTACGCCCTGCACGTCATGGCCATGGCCCAGATCAAACGACCGACCCCGGGCCAGGACTAGTACCAGCGCAAAAGAGCTGCCGGCAAGACCCACAAAGAAGCCATGCGCTGCCTCAAACGCCGCCTCGCCGACGTCGTCTACCGAACCATGATCAAGGACACGGAGACCTCTCTGTTGCCAACGCCTTGACACAGAGAGGTGCCGTTAAATCCACAGACCCCCCAATCATCTAGAGTGTTCGATGAGTCGGCCCTGATGAAGTGTGGGAACTACGAGAAGACGATGATCGTCCTGGCCGCGAACCGCTTGGACTTCCGTTTCCTCCAGAGGGGCTGGTATGCGGGGCGGCAGTGCTCTGCATGGAGGCGACAGCGGAGACTGAAGAGACTCGCGCATCGTGGCCTTGCGGACGGTTCATCGATGACTGCTCCGCCGCGACTTGGCTCCAAACCTGCGCGGCAGCTTGCCAGGCGGTCGGCCGTTGGTCGGGCGAAGGCTGCGCCAAGTCGGGGAGCTCAGGTCGAATTCCGATGGTTTGCGAAATCGTGGCCCATTGCCTGAAATTGCTATTTGCTTCGGAGGTTCGCCCTGAATCGTAGAGCTCTATGCCCCGGCCGAGATGTTCGTTTGCCTCACGCTCATAGTGAACATTCCTCCAAACCTGCGCAGCAGCCTGCGAGGCGGTCGGCCGTTGGCCGGGCGAAGACTGCGCCGAGTTGGGGAGCCTAGGTTGAATTCCGTTGTCCTGCAAAATCGTGGCCCATTGCCTGAAATTGCTATCTGCTTCAGAGGTTCGGCCTTCATCGTAGAGCGCTATGCCCCGGCGGAGATTTGTGTTTGCCGCCTGGCGCGCCTCGAGAACGTTCTCCCAAACGTGCGCAGCAGCCTGCCAGGCGGTCAAAGGCTGGCCGGTAAGGGGTCGATCCAGGTCGATTCCGGGCCCAATCCCCTGCTCCTGAGACGTTACGGCCCAGTCGTGAAAGTGTTCTCGTGCCGCCTGAAATTGGTTTTGTTCATAGGCCGATACGCCTCGCTGAAGCGCATCCGCAGCAAGGTATTCGGCGTTTTGTCTGGCGAATTGATCTAGGCCTTCTTGGAAATTTGATGCGTTGCCATGCCGTCGCAGCATGGTAACTTCCGTCCAGATAGCATCAGCGTAGTACTCGACGGTTGGCTGCGAGTTGGGCGGAACTTCTTCTTGCCGAGGAAATGGCCGATCCAAGTTATGGTGCTGGCGATGTATCGCCCAGGCCAGAAGAGGCGCCCTCGCCCCTTGGGCGCCTCGACGTTCGAGGGCCCGTTCGGCTAGGGACCAAAGACGTTGGGAAACTTCTTCATTAGGATCTGTCGGCGCATCTATCGGCAAAGCCACTTCGCTGCTCCTCGCGGATGGGGTTGCGGTTGCCACTCAGCTATAGAACGGCTCTGTCCGCCAGGGCGTTCGCAAGGTAGAGGTATGTCCGTTTAGTCGAGTCCGAGTAGTTCTACGGATCGGTACGGGTTCCGGCCGTTTCGCCGTAGGGTTTGCGCGATCGCGATCTGCTCGACCGGCCGCTTACGCACCGGCGCCAGGGCCAGCAGCGGCGCGCGGGTATCGATGACCCGGTATGCCGCGGAGTGCGACACCCCGAACAGCGGGCCGATCTGGCGCATCGTCAGGTTCGTGGGCCAGTAGCTGGCCACCAGCAACACCCTGTCGGCGAGATCAAGGGCCCCACTGCCGGCCCGGCCGACCGTCGGCGATGCCGTCACCGCCACGCTCGGCCACCAGCCGGATCAGCTTCCGGAACTGAGCGGGCTGCCGCGAGGTCCAGCGGTCACGAGCGGGCACGGGTGGTAACCGGGACCGGTCGCCGCGAGCAGCCGTTTCGGGCATTGCGACCGGTTGAGCCTTCTCCCCGTCGAGGGTGACCCCGATCGCGGCGTAGAACGGGGTTCGGGGACTGTACAAATAGCGGCTGATCGACCGATCAAGGGAGAGACGCCAGATGACGACCGAGATCACCTCGGGGCAGGAGCCGACCGGCGGGTCGGTGGGTGCGGTCACGGATGAGCAGTTGATCGCGATGCTGGTCGATCGGGCTCGTGGTGACGGGCTGAACCTGACCGGCGAGGGTGGGCTGCTGCAGCAGCTGACCAAGCGGGTACTGGAGTCGGCTCTGGACGGTGAAATCACCGACCACGTCGGCTACGACAAGCACGACCCGGCAGGTCGGGGCAGTGGAAACACCCGTAACGGCAGCCGGACCAAGACCG
Organism: Micromonospora sp. NBC_00858; assembly: GCF_045207365.1. Classification (NCBI taxonomy): domain Bacteria; kingdom Bacillati; phylum Actinomycetota; class Actinomycetes; order Micromonosporales; family Micromonosporaceae; genus Micromonospora; species Micromonospora sp. NBC_00858. Next base: position 954,928 of record NZ_CP108828.1, read on the forward strand.
TGCTCACCGACGTCGGACCGGTCGAGGTCCGCGTTCCCCGCGACGCGGCGGGCACGTTCGAGCCGCAGATCGTGCGGAAACGGCAGCGGCGCCTGACCGGGGTCGACGACATGGTCTTGTCGCTGTCGGCCAAAGGGTTGACGCACGGCGAGATCGCCGCCCACTTGGCCGAGGTCTACGGCGCGGACGTGTCGAAGCAGACCATCTCCACCATCGCGGACAAGGTCATGGACGGCATGGCCGAGTGGCAGAACCGACCCCTCGACCCCGTCTACCCGGTCGTGTTCATCGATGCCATCAACGTCAAGATCAGGGACGGGCAGGTCGCGAACCGACCGATCTACCTCGCGATGGCGGTCACCGTCGACGGCCACCGCGACATCCTCGGTATCTGGGCCGGCGACGGCGGCGAGGGCGCGAAGCACTGGCTGCACGTGCTCACCGAGCTGAAGAACCGCGGCGTCGCCGACGTGCTCATACTCGTCTGCGACGGCCTCAAGGGCCTGCCCGAGGCGGTCGAGACGGTCTGGCCACGCACCATCGTGCAAACGTGCGTGGTGCACCTGCTGCGCAACTCGTTCCGATACGCAGCCCGGCAGGACCGGGACAAGATCGCTAAAGCGCTCAAGCCGGTCTACACCGCTCCCACCGAGGACGCCGCCACGGAGCGGTTCATGGAGTTCGCCGACGTCTGGGGCAAGAAATATCCGGCGATCGTGAAGCGGGAGTGTGTCGATTTCCGTGTTTGGGCCTGTGATGTGATCGAGGTTGTTAGATGACGATCCGGTCGCCGTAGGCGAGGATCAGGGCGTTGAGGGCCTTGGCCCAACCGTAGACCCGGCCGGTGATGCTCCCGCCTCCCTTGCGTTTCTGCTGGACGACGAGGTAGAGGACCTTCATCGCGGCTTGCTCGGTCGGGAAGTGCCCGCGCCGGCGGGCGGCCTGCCGGAACCGCGCGTTGAGGCTCTCGATGATGTTGGTGGTGTAGAGGACCTTGCGGACCTCGTGGTCGTAGTCGAGGAACGGCACGAACTGCGGCCACGACTGGCACCAGAGCCGGATAACGGCGGGGTATTGGTCGCCGAACTCGGTGGCGAACGCCTCGAACCGGGCCTCGGCAGCCGCGACGGTGGGGGCGGTATAGATCTCCCGCAACGCCGGGGTGATCTTCTGCCAGTCCTTGCGATTCGTGTAACGCAGGCTGACCCGCACGAGGTGCACGACGCACTGCTGGTGCACCGCCTGCGGCCAGACCTGCTCGATGGCGTCGGTCATGCCTTTCAGGCCGTCGGAGCAGACCATGAACACGTCGGCGACACCGCGGTTGCGCAGTTCGGTGAGGTAGCCGGCCCACTGCTTGGCACCTTCCCCGCCGGTGCCAGCCCACATGCCCAGCACGTCGCGTTCCCCGTCGAGGCTGATACCGACCACAACATAGACGGGCCGGTTCGCGACCTGCCCCTAGCGGATCTTCATCACCAGGGCGTCGATGAACACCACCGGATAGACCCTGTCGAGCGGCCGCTGCCGCCAGGCTTCCATCTCCTCCACAACGCTGTCGGTGACCCGGCTGATCAACTCCCGGGACACGTCGGCGTCATACACATCCGCCAGATGCGCGGAGATCTCCCCGGTCGTCAGGCCTTTGGCATACAGCGACAGGATCGCCTCGTTGAACCCGTCCAACCTGCGGACGTGCTTGGGCACGATTCGCGGGGCGAACGAACCCGCCCGGTCCCGAGGAACCTGAATCCGCACCGGCCCCACCTCGGTCTGCACCGTCTTCGCCCCGTGCCCGTTACGAACGTTGGCCCGCCGGCCCGACACCCCGTCGACGCCCACCTCGTCGAGGTGCGCATCCAACTCCGCATCAACCGCTGATTCCAGGACCGTGCGGGTGATCCCCGCCAGCAGCCCTCCCGGCCCGACCAACGAAACTCCGTCGGCCTTAGCCCGCTCGACCAACTGCTGCGCGAACTCGACCTCAGCCGCCATCGGTTCAGGAAGCTGAACCGCCTTCTTCTTGTCTGCCATGACGTGGTCCTTCCCGGACAGGATCAACGTCCTGTCCAACGGACCACACCCAGGTCAAACACGGAAATCTACGCAGTCCCAGGCGGCGCCGTCGCATCGTCATGTGACCGCTTACGCAAATCTTCTGAGGTAACCGGTTGAACGGCCAGGGTGATCGTACGTTCTCCCAGGTAGAGGAGTGGGCGCTGTGCTGCAATGCGAGCCTCCGGATGTGAAATCCGAGGCCGACGTTCTCCTCATATCGGCTACTCCAGGAACTGGACGGAATCCTGATCGTGTTTGACTCTCGCCATATCAGGACGTTTCAAGAAGTGGTGCGTACTCAGTCGTATACGGCGGCGGCACGGACCTTGGGCTATACCCAGCCCGCGATCACTCAACAGATGAAGGCGCTCGAGCGCGCGGCCGGTACTCCGTTGTTCACCCGGGCCGGGCGAGGGCTTCGGCTGACCGACGCGGGCGAGACACTGGCTCGTCATACGGAGAACATCCTCGGCAGCATGTCAGTCGCATGGGAGCAGATGACGGCAATCGCACGGCTACGTACTGGCCGGGTCCGGGTGTGCGCGTTCCCCAGTGCCAACGCGACACTCATCCCGGAGGCCATGGCGCTGCTGGCTGTCGAGAACCCCGGGATCCGGGTGGAGCTGCTGGAGGACGAGCCGCCCGACTCGCTGCGGCGTGTAGCGCAAGGCGAGAGCGACCTCACGCTGGCCTTCACGTACCCCGGTCTTCAGGATGAGACGCCGGACGACCTGGTGGAGATTCCGTTGCTGGAGGACCAGCTCACAGTCCTGCTGCCCGTTGGGCACCCCATGCTTGAACGTCGTGCGGTCAAACTCGCGGACCTCGCTGAAGAGCGTTGGATCGCCGGGTGTCCGCGGTGCCGCACGAACCTTCTGCACGAGTGCGCCCAGCTTGGATTCGTACCCGACATCATGTTCACCATCGACGACATCCTCACGATCCAGTCACTGGTCGCTCATGGCCTGGGTGTCGCGATGATGCCCGGATTGACTCTCTCGTTCCTTCGCCGTGACACGGTCATGGGCCGCTCATTGTCGCCCACCTCCCGGCGCCGGGTGTCCGCTTACGTCCTGCGCGAGCACTTGCGCATCCCCGCGACAGCCCGAGTACTGGAGGCGTTGTCGTCGGTTGCCGGACGCAAGACCATTCCCTCGGACGGATTTTCGTGAGGTGGCGCGTTGCCGGGCATGCATAAGCAGATCTTCGCTACTGCCCAAGTAACTGTTGTTGGACGTAATCGATCGGAATGGGCAGGCTGGATTCATGACCGCTACGGAAGCCCTCTCAGGCACGTCCACCGCTACACCCCGCCTTGCCCGGTACATCGAAGAAGCCCGCAAAATCGTCGACGCCGGCATGCCACCCGGCTTGACGGCCCGCCTGGTGGGAGAACAACTCGCCGCTCACCTGGGGGCGGCCGATCTGCTCACCGCTCAGCAGAGTGAAGGTCATCCAGATCGATACCGTCAGCACCTGCTGCACACCGAGCGCGGGCTCTCAGTCGTGGCCCTTGTCTGGCTCCCCGGACAGAGCACCGAGATCCACGACCATCTCGCCTGGTGCGTCACCGGAGTCCATCAGGGCGAGGAGCAGGAGCAGCGCTTCAGCGTGGCCCCGGGCGACACCAGTGCGCTCGTTGCGACCGAAAAGGTCGTCAACCGGCAGGGCGACGTATGCGGCTTCGCACCGCCGGGCGACATTCATCGGGTCTGGAACGGAGGGAACGGCAAGGCGGTGTCTCTGCACATCTACGGAGTAGACATATCCGCCCGCGGGTCGAGTATCCGTCGGGTGTACGGACCAGCACACCAATGAGTCGCGAACAGAACCCGAATGCCTGCACAGAGCCGACAAGGGCGACCGTAGTCCAACCTCCGGGCAGGCGCGTATCTGCCGATGCCCACGGACAGGTGGACCCAGACCGCACCGCTACGGCCGGCGACGGCCGGGTGGCGGTCGCCGAGGACCCGATCGTCGCGACGGGCACCTCGATGAGGGCGTCTTGCCGGCGTACCTTCCCGGGTTCGATGACGCGCCTCGTGCCGGGGCTGACGGCCGCGTCAGTAGGCGCTGCTGCTGCCTGGGCGGTGCATTGGGCGCTGCCCGCCGTGCCGGCGTTGACCGCCGTTATGGTGCTGGGTGTCGCGGCCGCCCACCTTCCCGTCGTCCGCGACGGCGTGCGCGGCGGCGCTCGACCCGGACTGAGCGTCGCGAGCAAGCGGCTGATGCGGCTGGCGGTCGTACTACTGGGGGCCAACCTGAGCCTGCGGGAACTGCGCGAGGTGGGGCTGCCGACCACAGTAATGGTCGTCGGCGTGGTGGCTGTCACCTTCATCGGTACCTGGTGGCTGGGCCACCGTATCGGACTGCACGGTGACCAGCCGCTGCTGATCGCCTCCGGCTATGCGATCTGCGGGGCCTCAGCGATCGGAGCGGTCAGCGCGGCGACGGGCAGTGACGAGGATGACGCCGCAGCCTCGCTAGCTGTGGTGACGCTGTGCGGCACGCTGGCGATTGCCGTGCTTCCGTTGCTCCAGCATCCGCTTGGACTCGATGATTTACAGTTCGGGCGCTGGGTGGGGGCAAGCGTGCATGACGTGGGACAGGTGGTCGCGACTGCGAGCACCGCCGGACCGCTGGCCGTCGGCGACGCCATCGTGGTGAAAATGATGCGGATCGTGCTACTCGCTCCGCTGGTAGCCGTGGTGACCTTATCGCTGCGGCGCCGCCGGGTCCCGTACGCCAACAGGTATGTGCCGGATTCCGCCGGCACCGGACCGCACGGCAAGAGGCCGGCGCTCGTTCCCGTTTTCGTCATAGGCTTCGTCGCGATGGTTGGCCTACGAAGCACCGGTTGGTTGTCCGAAGGTGTGCTCGTCGGTATGGAAGTGGCGCAGCAGATCCTGCTGTCCGCGGCGTTGTTCGGGCTCGGCACGGCGGTGCACTTACCCACCTTGGCGCGGACCGGGGGCCGGGCAGCCGTTCTGGGGCTGAGCGCGTGGATTGTTGTCGCTGGGGTGTCGTACGCGGGTGTGTTGGTGACAACCTGAGCCCAGCCGAACCACCCGCCCGCGATGCGGGGGCAAAGAGGACACTTGGTTGAACTGAAGCCGCCTTGACATGTTGGGCTGAGAGGGCGGAGACCGCTCCATCTCTCCACGCCGGCAGTTTCGGTCCCGGTGGCCATTCTTTCCCCGGCGTGACGGCTGAACCCGGCCTGTCGGCGTCCGTCGATACGGGTATGAACGAATTTGGGACAGACCGCCGCCGGGTGCTCAAGATGTTCGGCCTGAGCGCCGGCGCGACGACGGCGGCGATGATGGCCGCCGATCCGGTGCTCGGTGCGACTCTCGGATACGACGAGCGGACCGGGTTCGATCCGGTCACCTACCGGGCGCCGACCGGACTGGCGAAGGCGGACCCGGCCAAAGACACCGCCTTGGGGTGGATCACCGCGAACTCCGCCGCACTGATCCGCCTCAGCGACCGGATCTGGGAGCTCGCCGAGCTGTCGCTGCGCGAGTGGGAGTCGTCGCTGGCCACCGCGGACCTGTTGCGTCAGCACGGATTCCGGATCCAATGGGGTGTGGCCGGGCTACCCGCGGCCTTCGTCGCCACCTACGGCTCCGGCGGCCCGGTCCTCGGCTTCAACGCGGAGTACGACGCACTACCAGGGCTCTCGCAGAAACGTAACGTCGGCAGACACGACCCGCTGGTCTACAACTACGACGCGTACGGCCCGACGGTGGGACCCGGCCACGGCGACGCCCACAACACCCTGGGTGCCGCGTCGGTAGCGGCAGCGATCGCCGTCAGCAAGGCCATCGCGGCGCACGGACACCGGGCCACCGTCAAGGTCTTCGGCTCGACCGGCGAGGAACAACTGGTAGGCAAGCCGTACGCGGTGAAGGCCGGCGTCTACGACGGCCTGGACGCCTACCTGGACTGGCATCCCTTCAACGTCACCACGGCGACCTGGAACACCACCAGCGCCCTGATCTCCGCCACCTTCACGTTCCTCGGAGCGGCAGGTCACGGCGGCTCGCCACTGGGTAACAAGAGCGGCCTGGACGGCGCACTGATGCTCGCCACCATGGCGGAGTACCTGCGCGAGAAGAACGTAGGCCCGGCCGGGCGCTTCCACTACGCCATCATCAACGGCGGCGGCGCACCCAACGTCACACCGGACACCTGCTCCGTCTGGTTCTTCGTCCGCGAGGGCAGTCCCGCCCGCGCCCGGGTGCTCTACGACAAAATCACCACCGCCGCAAACGCGGCAGCGACCGCCAGCCAGACACGCCTGCTGCACAAGTTTCATACTGCGACGTGGAACTCGCTCGGCAACAGGGCCGGCGCCGAACTGGCCAACGACAACATGCAGCACATCGGGCCATCGCAGTTCACCGAAGCCGACCAGAACTTGGCCCGACAACTGCAAGGTGCTCTTGGCAAGCCGCAGATCGGGCTCCCCACCGCCGTCGTCCCGTTGAGCCCTCCTCCGGCCGCGTTCCTGGGCGGCCCCTCCACCGACTCGGCGGACGTCAGCTGGCGTACCCCAACGGTCTTCATCCTGACGGCGGCCTTCCCGCCCGGCGTGCCACACCACAACTGGGCCGTCACGGCCGGCGCCGGTGCAGGAATCGGCCACGCAGCCGCTGTTGCCTCCGCGAAATACCTCGCCGCTACCGCGATCGACCTCATCACGCAACCCGACCGCTTGGCCGCCATGAAGGGCGAATTCACCAGCCGGACCGAAGGAACCCGTTGGGAGAGCCTGATCCCGGACGGCGCACAGCCGCCACTCTACGAACCTCCGGCGAGCTTCCTGAACGCCACCGGACAGCCATGGCCACCGCCCGGCGTCACCTGGCCGGTCGAGCGGGTCGTGGCCGAGGAACACCTGGGCAATCTCGGCCCGGACCTTCCCCCGGTGACGTAAGCGACCACCCGCGGGACCTGAGGCGTATGCGTGGTTGCTTCCGGCACGGGGGAGCCGGAAGCAACCACTACCGCCTACAACGAAACGATGAGGCGCGCGTTCACGCGAGCCGTGAGGTTTGTGACTGTGATCCACCTTGCCCGCGACAATCCATAGGCCGGCTCCCCAGCTTCCGGCTTCTTTCGACGACGCCGAAGACTGTGCTCGTTCGGTCTCTCGCTCGCTCGCACGGGCCGCGCCGACGCTTGACGGATCGGTCCGACGAACGAACCGAGAGGCTGATTCTTTTCAAGGTCCGTAGCCGCGAGGCGGACCCAAGAGACAGATTTCCTGGGTCACTACCTCCCCGCCCCGGCTGCCTACGCCCCCTTACCCACGCCGCCATTTCTGGTGGCCCGCTTGCATGTTGCAGGTCCACTGCTGAATCGGGGTGCCGCTCTGGCTCCCCCAGTCAGTCACGTCGAGACATTTCCCGCTGCCGCTGTTGACCAGTTGCCGTTCAACGTTGAGCGTGAACCTTTGGGCGGACCCGCCGTTGCAGGTGGTGAGCTGGATGACCGCTCCATCTTCGGTCGACGCGTTGGCCACGTCCAGGCACCTGCCAGCCAACCGGATGCTGCCGTTCGCGCTGAAGGTCCACCGCTGGCTCCGGGCTCGGGCATCGTCGCAGTCCATAATCCGGACGCGGAGTGTAACGGCCGAGTCCGGGTCACCGATGTCCAGGCAACGACCGCTCTCGACGCCGACGATCCGGTGCCCGGGCAGGCGAGAGGGCGCGGTACTCGGCGTCGTCGAGGGCTTGGCCGCTGGCGGGCTCGCCGAGGTGCTGCTCGGCCGGGGGGCCTCAGCGGGCCGGAAGCCATCGACCACCTTGCGGAAAGCCGCCTCGCTGACAGCCCAAGCCGACTCGGGCGTTGACCAGACTATCGTGTACGCCTTCCGCTCCCCGGTGATGAAGGAGCGCTGCCGTACGTGCGTCACCCGACCGGGGCCGGCGGTGTGCGTCCACTCCCAGTCGGCCGCACTGCGCTGGTAGTTCACCGCGACGATGCTGATCCGGCGATAGTCCCGGTACCGGCCGGAGGCCGACAGATCCTTCTCGCGGGCGGTCAACTCGGCTACTGGATCGGACGGTGGCGTGTCGGTCTGGCGAACGACGAGCACCCGGTCGCCGTTCGGCTCTCGAAACTCAGCCTGGCCGCCCTTGCGGGCGACCTTCCACCCCTTGGGTACCGGCATCGTGAATCCGCTGCCGTCCCGATAGTTGGACCAGCTTAGTGCGGTTGCCGGCGCCCTCGGATCGGAGACCGTAGATGCGGACACCTCGGGCAATGGTCCGCTCGCCAGGGGCGCTCCCTCGGTGCTGTCAGCGGCCTCGTCGCCGAGCAGGGGAACCCCGACCCCGATGCCGAGCGCGATCAGCAGAACCGCGAGCGCCGCAACCAGCCGGGCCCGTCGCAGCCGGTGGGACGAGGCACCCAGCGGCATGGCCACATCCGCCTGGCCGGGTGCACCACCCGCGGGCTCCTTTGCCTCCGGCACTGCGTTCCTTGTTGAAGACTTCGTCGAATGGTCGTCACGCCGTCCGCCTGAGGGGTCGGCCTCGCTCCCCGGTTCGACCCGGAAGACGGGCCCGCCGGGTGCCGGCGTCGCATGGGCTTCGGTATTGTCGGCGGCCACACGGGGTAGGGCACTGCCACCGGCCAGCCAGGCCGCACCGGCCGGACCGGCCTCGACCACCTCACGCAGCAACCGTTCGACGGTTTCGGCATCCAGCCGTTCGGCCGGATCCTTACGGAGCAAGCCTTCGATGACCGGCGCCAGCAGGCCGGCGCGCTTCGCCACCGGCGGCGGTTCGGTGACGAGAGCGGTGAGGCTCATCAGACTGGACGGTCGGGCGTACGGCGCCTGACCCTCGACCGCCGCGAACAGGGTGGCACCGAGCGACCAAAGATCCCCCTCAGGCCCTGCGGTGCCACCCCTTGCACGCTCCGGGGAGAGGTAGGCGGGCGAGCCCAGCACCATGCCAGTGAGGGTCAGGCTGGTGTCGTTGGCGGCGGTGGCCAGGCCGAAATCAGTGAGCACGATTCGGCCGTCGGAGCCGAGCAGGATGTTCGCGGGTTTGACGTCACGGTGCACGACCCCGGCGCGGTGAGCTGCCCGTAGCGCGCTCAGCACGGCCAGTCCGATGGCCCCCGCCTGGGTCGGCGAGACGGGGCCCTCGGCGGAGAGTTGTTGGGCCAGCGCCCGGGACGGTACGTACTCCATCACGATCCACGGGTCGCCGCTCTCGCCGATCAGCACGTCGAACACTCGGATGGCGTGGACGTGATCGAGCCGGGCGATCGCCCGTGCCTCGCGTAGCGACCGTACCCGCAACTCCTGCCGCGCCTCGTCGGTCAGTCCGGGTGGGGGAAGGATCTCCTTGACGGCCACGTCACGCTCGAGCATCGTGTCTCGGGCTTTCCACACCCGACCCATTCCGCCCTGTCCCAGCAGGCCGGCAAAGATGTACCGATCGGTATGAAGAGATGACAGATTCTCCGGCATGGCGCGCAGGTTATCCCGCTGACGGAAACCAGCAATGGGGCAGTCGTCGCTATTCCATCGTAGCCGGATGGTGGCGCGTGCACACCCGTAACAACCGCTGATCGGCGACTCTCGTTTACGCTACTTCGTCCGAAATGCGGGGTCCGTCAGTCGGGTCAATCCCTACGGCCATATCCACGGTGAACTCAACTCGCCGAAAGTTGCGGCTGTCACCAATGACACACCGTTGAACCGGCGGCACCGGGCCACGTTGTAGTAGCCGACGTACTCAATATGCGGCGAGCGCCGTCGCCTGCCTGCCGAACACCGGAGTCTTGTGTCCTTCCGTGCATCCCTCTTTGCCCGCCGACTGGTCATCACACTGGCCACCATTGTCGCGCTCGTCGCGATCGCCGCCGGTGCGGTATACACCTGGCCGCTCGACGATGACGAACTGACGCCGGCTTCGCAGCGTTTCACCTTCGCCGCCGCGACCGCACGTATCGCAGCTCAAGCCAGAGCGGAAGAGGCAGACCTCGGAATCCGCGCGGAGTGCCGTTCCCGTGCACTGCTACATCCCGAGGTCACTGCCAAGGCGGTTCTCATGCTGCACGGATATCTAGGCTGCCCCGCACAGTTCGCGGAGCTGGCGATGCGTTACCACGAGCACAGTTACAACGTGTACATGCCGTTGTTGCCTCGACACGGCACGGTCGATCCCGACGGGCACACGGCGCTGACCGCGCAGGAGCTGACGGCATTCGCGGGATCGGCCATGGACGTCACCGCCTCCCTTGGCAGCGAGGCCGGTGTGGCCGGTAGCTCTGCCGGCGCCCTCTTGGCGACGTGGTTGACGACCACGCGGCCGGAGCAGGTGCATCGGCTACTCGCCGTGGCGCCGTTCTACCGGCCGAGTTCCGAGCAGGCTCCGTCGGTGTTCGTCAAACCGATGGCGGTTCTGTATGGATTCCGCATCCTGCCGGATCGTAGACACCCGGTCGGCTTCTCCTACGCCGTACTGGCGCAGTTCATGCGCCTGTCGCTCCTGCTGGATATCAATCCGACGCTGCCCGCACTGCGCGACGTAGCGGTGGTGACGTCGCCACGTGACCGTTTCATCGATTTGAAACGCGCCACATCCGTGCCGGCCGCGATAGCCGAAGCGAACGGGATCTGCCTCCGGTCGTATGAAATTCCGCCCGAGGCGAACGTCGGCCATGAGGCGATCGACCTAGCGTCTCTCGGCCCGGCCAAGGACGCCTTGTACCTCCGATACATCGACCTCTACGAGGCTGCTGTTCGGTGATCCCTGAGGCTGGAGCGTGTCGGCGATGAGGCGGAGTTGTTCCCGGGACCGCTCACCTCCGTAGCGGCGGTAGGTGTGCGATCCAAGGCCGACGAGGACGTCGTCGAGGTTCGGTTTCGACGCGGTGCACGCCGGGGAGCGCGCCGTACCGGTGCAGGTGGTCGCCGTGGGCGAGGCGCCGTGACAGCGCATTCTCTGTGATGACCTCTTTGGCAGATCCGAAGAGGCCACCACCGCAGCTAGGTTTGCGTGAGCTTCAGCGTTGCGCCGAGCGTCAACGGCGGTGGGGCAGCGGTATCGATCGCCCCTCGGACACGAACGATAACCCCACGGTGCGCGCTGAGATCCACTGCAGCGCGCACCGTTTGCGTTTCTGTCTGGTAGGTCAGCCGGAGACCTAGCTGCCGGTATACCTCGGCTTTGTCGTCGGGGTCGGCGTCGCGCAGCACGGTGACGATGTCGCCGAGCGCTCGAACCAAGCCGGCGATCTGGGAGCGGCTCATCCGGCGTGGCTCCGCTCGCTGGCTCGATTGAAGATCGGCTTCGGCTCGTGCCCGTTCGGCCTGGGTCTGGGTGATCCAGCTGGTGACCACCATGGGATCTGCGCCGGCGTCGAGGGCAGACCGGTATTGCGCGAGCTTTGTGTCACAGGCCGCGATAGTGGCCCGGGCTGCGGCCGTAACTGGCGTGAGTTGATCCACGGGCTGGGCGTCGGCCATGGCGGTGATCGTTTGTTCGAGGTAGTCCGGGGCGAATGCGGACGCCAGCCACTGGTCAAGCGGGTCGCTGAGGGCGTCCTCGCGCAGGTAGACGTTGCGGGGGTGTTCCACCTCGTTGGCGAGGGCGTACTCCTGAGGAAAACGGCAGCGGTAGTAGGCGGCACCGTGGTTGTACTGGCCTTGCATACGGCGCTGGCAGGCGGCGCAGTAGATCATCCCGCGGAAGACATAGGGGTTGCGGGTGCGGCGTTGGCGTTCCTGACGGTCGACGGCTCGCGCGCGACGGCTGAGCAGGGCTTGGACTTGCCCGAAGGTGTCGTCATCGATCAGGGGTGGGTGTGTGATGTCTGTGGAGATCACCCACTTGTCACGGGTGTTCCAGCGCATGACCCCGGTGTGGCCCAGTGCTACGTCATCGACGTCGAGGAGGACTTCGCCGGTGCGTTGTTTGTTCCATACCTGCCGGCCGGTGTAGCGGGGGTTGGTGAGGATGACGCGTATGGCGCTCTTGGACCAGGCGATGCCGCTGCGGTGTGGATTCCGTGCGCGGTCGTGCCGAGGGGCAGGGGACGTGGTTGGCGGTGAGTCCTTCGGCGATGGCGAAGAGCCCGTAGCCGGCGAGGAACTCGTCGAAGATCCGACGGACGACGAGGGCGGTCTGGGGATCTGGGGTGAGTCCGCGAAGGTTCTTGCCGTCGGCCGCCTTGGCGGGGTTGGGGTGAGGGGCGAGTTCCCGCAGTGTGTAGCCTGTCCCGTTCGGAAACTCGTCGCTGCTGGTCAGGCCGCATATCTGTACTCGTTGATGACGCCGCCGAGTGTTCTGGTTCGTAGGAGTCGGTGAGAAGTCAGGTCGATCACGGGCGCCGGGTGCTCCTCGGCGAGGGGAGGGAGTTGTCCTCGAGCCTGATGCGGGCGATGGCGGTTGTAGTGGCGGGCGTAGGCGCCGAGGACGTGCCGGGCGTGGGTCTCGTCCCAGATCAGCAAGTGGTCGAGCGCTTCGCGCCGCAGGGTTCCGATGACTCGTTCGCAGTGGGCGTTCATCCGAGGAGCCCGTGGCGCGGTCCTCACGACCTCGATGCCGTCGGCCGCGAAGACCGCGTCGAAGGGCTCGGTGTACTTCGCGTCCCGGTCGCGGATCAGAAAGCGCAGCGGGTTGACCTGTACGCCCAACTCGGCGGCTAGGTTTCTCGCCTGCTGCACCGTCCAGGATGCCGTCGGATGCGCGGTCACCCCGGCGACGTGCAGTCGGCGGGTGCCGTGTTCGAGGAACACCAGCGCGTATACCCGGCGCAGGTCGACCAGGTCGATGTGTACGAAGTCGCAGGCGATGAGGCCTTCAGCTTGCGCGGTCAGGAACTCGCGCCATGTCGGGCCGTTGCGGCGCGGGGCCGGATCGATGCCGGCCGCGGTAAGGATCTCCCAAACTGTCGTGGTGCCGATGGGATGCCCGAGGCGAACAAGTTCTCCCTGGATCCGACGGCACCCCCAGCGCGGATTTTCCCGAGCCAGCCGTAGCACCAGCGCCTTCACCGCGCTCGCGGTCGGCGGCCTGCCGGGTTTGCCCCGGCGCATGCTGTAGTCCCACTTGTTCGCGATGAGTCTGCGGTGCCAAGCGAGCAGGGTCGCGGGCGTCGCCGGGAACACCTGCGCCCACCGGCGTCGGGGTATGAGCGAGGACAGCGCCGTGAACCACAGTCGGTCCGCCGGCTCGTACCGCACCGGTCTCGTGAGCTGCCTGCGCAGCACCGCGTTCTCATGCCGCAGCACGAGCAGTTCGGCATCCTTGGCCGTGTCCCGGCGTAGTAGGACCGCCGGGACCGCGACCAGCTTCCGCGCCACCTGGTACAGCAGTGAGATGATCACCTGGATAGAGTTGCAGCTGGCCGTCGTGGCGCGCCACACCAACTCCGAGCAGCAGCGATGAGTTTCCGAACAACACAGGGGCCGAGAGTCCGCCGCGCCGGTCACCGAAAGCCCCACCGCGGAAAGCCGCGGAAGCTCCGCTTTGCCGACGGCCAAGTCCACCCCCAAGGCGAAGGCGAAGGCGACGTCGAAGCCGAAGCCCAAGCGGGTCGTTCCGGTCGCGGGGCTGGACCAGGCCCAGATGAACAACGCGAAGATGATCGTGCGTGCCGGCGAGGAGATGGATGTGCCGCGCCGGGCGTTGGTGATCGCGGTGGCCACGGCGATGCAGGAGAGCAACCTTTACAACTACGCCAGCGGAGTGCTGCCCGAGTCGCAGAACTACCCACACCAGGCCATCGGCTGGGACCACGACTCCGTCGGGCTCTTCCAGCAGCGGCCCAGCACCGGCTGGGGTGCGGTGCGGGACCTGATGAAGCCGGAGTATGCGACCCGGCAGTTCCTTAGCGCATTGCTGGCGATTCCGGGTTGGCGGGACCTCCCGCTGACCGTCGCGGCCCAGTCCGTGCAGGTATCGGCGTTCGGGTGGCTGTACGCCCAGCACGAGTGGCGTGCCAACCAGGTGGTGAACGCCATCCTCGCCTGACCGTGGCTGCTGACGCCGGGCTCCTCAGCGCACGGGGAACGCGGTGTCGGGGAACGTTTGCGTCGCTATCGATTTCGGCGGTTGCGGGCGGTCAAGTCCGGTAGGCCAGCGTGGCGATCCCAGTCTCAGCGCGGTAAGCGTTGTGGCTGGGCCGAACCAGCGCACCGGGTGGTCAGGGTCGAAGTCAAGGGGTCACCGTCTGGTCGGGCACGACGATCACGGTGTCCTTGCGGACACCGCCGCCGACGACGGCGAGGGTGTGTCCGTGCAGGTGCATGGGTGGAACCTAATGTCGGTCGCCACGATCGTGGTGGCGCTCAACGCTCAGCTGCTGCGGCGGGTCCGCCTGACCCCGCAGCCTCGAAAAGGACGTGACGGCGGCCGGTTCGGGTGTCGAGGGTCAGCGGATGGGCGAGGGTCACGACAGCGAGTTAGAGCCGCTGGGTTCGCGGCCCTGCCGCGTACCCGCCGGGCTACAGCCGGCCCCGGCACAGGTGCCGCACCTGGGCGCCGTGGCCGGCAAGTCGCCAGCGCCCGTCCCGTTGATCATCCGCGGCTGACCGGGGCCGTATGCGACAAGGACGCGCCAACCGGCGGGCCAGTCCGGTGCTCGCCGCGGTTGTGGCTAGAGCAATGACACATGGACGTGGTCGGTGTGGTTTGACGGTCCGCTGTAGGACTTCCAGCCGGTTGCCGGGAACCAGATCTGCCGGTTCCAGATCACGTAGTAGACGCCGAGCCGGTCGGCGTTGCGGATCAGGAACGCGGCGAGGTTGTTCCCGTACATCCGGGTGTCCTTACTGCGCCAAGGGCTGAAGCCGCTGTTCTGCAGCGACCAGTCGCAGGCGAGGCCCTTGGGGTGCTCCCACGGACCGCCCGGCCGGTAGCAGCCGACGAACCGGTTGAAGCCGGCCCGCTTAACCTCCTTGTACATGTGCAGCGTGCGCGGTGTGACGCAGCCGGCGGTGGTGGGGTCCTTCTCGCTGCACCCCTCGGACTTCCAGTCGCCGTCGGAGGTGCGGCCAGGGGCGATCCGGGCAACCGGCGAGGTGGCCGACACCAGGCCACCGGTGAAGCCCTGCCCGCCCACGAGCGCGAGCGCCTTCTCCGCCTCGCGCTTGTCCCGGGCCATGTCATTGGTGAGCTTCTGCTGCTCACGCACCTCGGCGTCGAGCGCCAGCTTCGCCTGCTCGGCGCGGGTCTTGACGACGTTGACCTCGGCGAGCTTCTTGGCATTGACCATGTTCAGGTCGTCCAGCGCGACAGCGCGCTGGACGAACGAATCAGGGGCGTTGCTGTCCAGCAGTATGGCGGCCGCACCGAGCCGACCGGTTCGGTAGGACTGCATGGCGATATGACTCACCTGCGGCCTCAAGGCGTCCAGCTCAGCCTGGGCGCGGTCGACCTGCAGCGCGAGCTCGAGCTGGCGCTTCCTGGATTTCTCCAGCTTCGCCTTGGCCCGGGCGTAGGCGCGGTTCGCCCCCTCGATGACGTCGTTGAGCAGCCGCGGCTCGCCGTCATCCTCGTGACCCGATGGCGTCGGCGTCGAAGGCGCAGCCGTCGCCGGGGCGGGGCCGATGACGATGGCGAGAACGGTCAGCGTGGCCACCACCGGTGTCATCCAGCGGCGCAGGCGTGCCGTCACAGGTCTCCTTCCGACTGATCAGCGTTCTCATGATCAGGTGCGTCACGGATGATGGCGGTAATCACCATTCAGTATTCCGGCGTCCCTGCGGGTCGAGCCCACTCGGCGCTGGGTCGCTGCCTGGACCGGCTCGCCCATCGGTGGGATCACCCCCGCTCAGGGCCTCGAGCGCGACGTTCCGCCCCGACGGCCACTGCCTTGCGGACCGCTCCTGTGGGATACGAGATTGTGGAATGTTCCCACCATCGACGGCGTCGACTGCGGGGCCGCGCCCAGCCGTGGTGACCAGCGCCGCCAGTGCGGTGGTCAGCGGTACGGCGGCGATCAGGCCGAGTGTGGCGACCACGCTGCGGACGATCTCCTGGGCCAGGAACTCGCTGGTGATGATCTGGCTCACCGACCGGGAGTCGGCGGTGAGCAGGAGCAGCAGCGGCAGCGAGGCGCCCGCGTACGCCAGCACGATGGTGTTGACGGTGGAGGCGATGTGGGCCCGGCCGACCCGGGTCGCCGCGCGATAGAGCTGGAGCCGGGACAGCGCCGGGTTGGCGTGCGCCAGCTCGGTGACCGTGGCCGCCTGGGTGACCGTGACGTCGTCGAGAACGCCGAGGGAGCCGATGATGATCCCGGCCAGTAGTAGGCCGTGCAGGTCGACGTCGGCCTGGAACATCGACAGCGTGGTGGCCTCCTCACTGCCATACCCGGTCAGGTGGGCGGCGGCGGTGGCCAGGGTGCCAAGCAGGCCGGTCAGCACCAGGCTGCCCAGCGTGCCGAGCACCGCCACCGACGTCTGTGCGGTGACGCCGTGGGTCAGGTACAGCACCACGAACATGATCAGGGCCGAGCCGGTGACCGCGATCAGCAACGGCGAGCCGCCAGCGGAGATGCCGGGCACGACGAAGGCGAGCAGGATCGCGAAGGTCGCCCCCAGCCCGGCTAGCGCCGCTAGCCCCCGCAGCCGTCCGAACGCCACGATCGCGGCCGCAAAGAGCGCCACCAGCCAGATCAGCGGCTTGCCGCGCTGGTGCTCGGCGATGTTGTAGGTGCTTACCGTCGGGTCGGCCGGGTCCATCAGCTGAACAAGGACGACCTCATCCCCGACCGCGACTTCGGGAGCGCCCGGGCCAGACGGCACGGGCATCTCCACCTGCTCTCCGTTATCCGGGCCCTGCTCGACCTGGACGGCGACCGTTCCGCACGGCCCGTCCTGCGCGGCCGGGCTGCCCTCCGGTACCTCTGACGCTGGCGGGCAGGGTTCCGTCACCACCTTCGTGACCGTGCCGTGGTAACGGGGAACGGGGTCACTCTGCTCCCCGTCGGGGGTATCGCGCGGCCAGAGCACCAGGGTGGCGATCACGGTGATGACGAAGAGGGGGACCACCGTCGCGACGAGGATCCGTCGCACCCGCGGGGTGGACGGGGCGGGACGGCTGTGGTCAGCACCCACTGTGAGTCTCCCAACGGTTGAGGCGGCCGGTGTCGGCGACTGGCCTGATTCCTGGTTGGAGTGCCCACCTCGACGCGCGCGGCTCGCTGGGCATCACCTGTAGCGGCACTGCAGGCGGCGCCATCACACACCGCGACCGAGAACGCGCTACTCCTGCGCCGTCAAACAAGAGCCCCAAGGTGTGTTGATGTAGGCCGTTGGCCGACGGTGGCCCTGTGGCACCAACCTGCTGCGACACGCCGTCCTCGGATGCACTGCAACCCCCGTCTACCGCACCGCCTACTATCAGTAGATAGTAGGCGGCAGGAGCGTCAATCCGCGGCGGGGGTGGCACCTCATCGTTGCCGACAGAGATGGCGTCACCGGGCGAGCGCCGTCCGCTGTTTCTAACCGTGCTACCGGCTGTCCTTGCGCTACGCCTGCTTGTGGCAGCTCGGTGGCCGGCTGATGTCTCTGGCGCACGCCTCACCTTCGGGCGGATATGCGGCCATTGATCCTCCCGGACGGGCATGCTCGTAATGATCAGGAGGAGGCGAAATGTATGCAGGAGCCGCCGCGATGGCACTGGTGGCGGTTGTCTTCGTCGCCGGGTTGTACGGCCTGCACCGCCTGCTCGCCCTCGCGCCCGACCCCCTCGCGGTGCTGCCGTTCCAGTCCGGGTGGAGGCCCGAGGAACACGCGCTGTCCCGGTACCACGTCCGGTGGTACCTCTCGACCCTGCTGTTTCTCGCATTCGACGTGGAAATGCTCTTTATGTACCCCTGGGCGGTCGTCGTTGCCGAGATGGGCGCCACGGCGATCGTCGAGATGTTCCTCTTCCTCGGTGCGGTCTTCGTCGCGGTGGTGTGGGCCTGGAGGGAGGGGGCTCTGCGGTGGGTCTGAGCAACGCGCTGGCCAGGTACGCGGTTAACCACGCCCACGTCCTCCTCGTGGAGGTGCCGGGACACTGGCTGACGCGCGCCGCGGCCGAGCAGCACCTCCTTGCCCGGGGCTGGCTGTTCGCCTCGTCGCCCGCGGACGCGGACGTGCTGGCACTCTGCGGCACCCCGGGTCCAGAGATGGCAGCGATTGCCGCAAGGCTGTGGGAGCAGTTGCCCAGGCCACGCGCCCGGGTCCAGATCGATGCACCGCACCTCGCGGCGGCGGCGTTTGAGAGCGCCGCCGCCAAGCTCCTCGATCTGAGCCTGCAGCGCGACGACAGCCAGGATCGATCGGCCACGCCTGATGGCGAGCAGCCCCGTGACAACGAACCGGAGGGGCGCGACGGCGGCCACGAACACGGCCGCCATGGCACTCATGTCGGCAAGGGCGAGATGGACGACGGCGGTCACGCTGAACACAGCGCAATGGACCATGGCGAGGCCGGAGGTCATGGCGAAAGTGGCGATCGCGGTGGCATGGGCCACGGCATGGACATGGGCCACGCCGGCATGGGTCACGGCGGGATGAGTCACGGCGGCATGGACATGGCGCCGGCCGGGATCCCGATGGCTCGCGGAGGCGAGGACCGCGACGGCCTGGAGCTGGACGTCCTGCACCTTCGTCTGGGTCCGGTGCTGCCGTATTGGCCGACGGGCCTTGTCCTACGCTGCTCGTTGCAGGGCGACCTCATCGTCCACGCAGAGGTCACCCTGGTCGACGCCCACGACGCGCGCCACCACGCTGGCGTGAGGCGCACTCACCATCGTGCGGCGCGTCGCTGCGACAACGCCGCAGGACTGCTCGCCCTCACGGGTTGGCAGGACGCGGCCGGCCGCGCCCGGCGTCTGCGTGACCGGCTGTTGAGCGACGGGGACCGGCGGACGACGGCCCGGGACCTCGACCGGCTGCATCGCCGCGTCAAGCGTTCGTGGCTGCTGCGGTGGTCGCTGCGAGGAGTCGGGTACCTTTCTGCGGCTGACCTCGCGCGTCTGGATCTTCCCGGCCATCTGCGCGGAGACACCCACGACCGCCTGCTTTCCATGATCCAGCGAGCGGCCGGTGACATCGCCGGCTCTGACAGCGGGAGCAGCGACGCCAGCGAGCACGTGCCGATCGTCAAGGTCGGTGATGTGGTGCAGGGGCTGGACATCGCCACTGCGCGGTTGGTCGTCGCCAGCCTTGACCTCGACCCGCTGTCGGCGGCGAGCGGGGTGGCGCATGCCTGACTCGACCGTCACGACGATTTCCGCCGGGTGGGCACTCGCTGCGGCAGCGATCTTGGGTCTCCTCGTGGCCTTCGCCGCGGTTCTTGACGGGCTTTTCTCGGCGCGGACAGCGGGCGTCGGGCCGTCGGGGATGACTCGACCGCTGGGGGAGACGGCGCGGCTTGTTCGGCAGCGGCGCAGAACGACTGTCGCGGCCGACACCTTGCTGTGGCGGATCGGCAGTTCCGGTCTGCTGTTCATGGCGTTGATGATCGTGACGGTCGTGCCACTGGGGCAGTGGACGCTGTTCGACCTCGACGTGGGGGTGGTGTGGTTCAACGCGATGGACGTCCTGGCGTGGGCGTTCGTGTGGCTGACCGGGTGGGGCGCCAACTCCACGCACTCGCTGATCGGGGGCTACCGCTTCCTGGCTCACGGACTGGCCTTTGAACTCCCGCTGATGTTCGCGCTCGTGGCGCCGGCGGTCGCCGCATCGAGCCTCAACGTCGGGGCGGTTGCGGCAGCGCAGGCGGGCCTGTGGTTCGTGGTATGGATGCCCGTCGCGTTCCTCGTCTTCTGCACTGGGGTAGTCGCGATTGCGGTCTGGGGACCGTTCACGCCAGCGCTGGGCTCCGACATCGCTGGCGGCGTCACCACGGAGTTGTCCGGCGTCGACCGGCTGGTGTTCCAGGGCGGACGCTATGCCTTACTGGCCGCGGGAGCCGCGTTCGCCGTACCGATGTTCCTGGGAGGTGGCAACGGTCCGCTGCTGCCCGGCTGGGCCTGGGTGCTGGTAAAGACGGGCGCCCTGCTCGCTGTCTTTGTGTGGCTGCGCCGCCGGCTGCCCGCTCTCCGGCCGGACCTGTTCATGGAGGTCGGGTGGGTGGTGCTTCTACCCGCCGTGCTTGTCCAGGATCTACTCGTCGCCGTCGTCGCAGTGTGGAGAACCTGAACGATGATCACCGCCATCTCGTTCTGGGTGCTCGCCGTCGTCGCCGTGCTCAGCGGGGCCGCCGTTTTCTGGGTCAACTCGATGGCCCGGGCCAGCTATTCGCTCGCGCTGTCGTTCATCGCGGTCGGGGTGCAGGTGCTGCTGCTTCAGCAGAACTACATCGGTGTGGTGACGATCCTGATGATGGTGATGGAGATGGCCGTGATGGCCGTCTACATGGTGATGTTCATGGGCATGAACCCGGCGCTGATGCCGATGAGCATGGTCCACGACAAGCGATACGCCCTGGCTGTGGCCGTCGGTGTGTTTGTCGCCCTGACCGCCGGGGTGCTGCTCGTTCCGTGGCCGGCCCGCCGCGGCGCCCCTGCCGAGGACGTGACGGCCGCGCTCGGTGAGGAGCTGATGGGCCCGAAGATGCTGGCGATGATCACCGTCGGCGTGGTCATGGCGGTCACGATCGTGGCTGGCGTGGTGCTGGCAGCGCACCGTACCCGCTACGACCGCTTCGGTGACGATCTGCGCCGCCGTCCCGCACACGACCCGCAACCGGGTGGGGTCGGCCGATGACCCTGCAGACCGTGCTGCTGGTGGCGGCGGCCCTGTTCAGCGTGGGCCTGTACGGCGCGCTGTCCCAGCAGGTCGTGGTGATGGTGATGATGGGCCTCGAGCTGATGCTCAACGGTCTCATCCTGGCCGCCGCCGGTTTCTGGTGGTTTCTCGCCCCGGATCCATCCGGGCAGGTGCTGCTGTTGGTGATCATCGCGGCGATGACCGTGGAGATGGCGATGGGCTTCGCGGTGGCCACCCTGTTGCACCGGTTACGCCGGGCCGATATGACCGACATGGCTGCGGACCTTTCCGGATGAGGGATTTGGCGCAGGTGTGCCTGTGGCTGCTGGTGGTCCTGCCGGCAGGCGTCGGTGCTCTGCTCGCCGCCGCCCGGCGGGCGAACCGAGTCGCCGTCCCCATCTCCTTGGCGACCGCCACCGCGATGGTGGGCCTGTCGGCGGTGGTGGCAGCCGCCCGCCCGGCGGTGTCGGTGCCCTTCCTGGCCGGCACCGACCTCGCGCTGGCCGTCGACGGGCTCGCCGCCCTGATCCTGCCCACGCTCACCGTGGTGACCCTGCTGGTGCTCCTCGCCTCGACCGGGGAGATCCACGCGTCGACCGCCCGGTTCCACGGGCTGATGCTGATCTTCGCCGCCGCGGTCGCGTTCACCGCGGCGGCGGCGACACTGCCGGCGCTGCTGCTGGCGTGGGAGATCATGGGTGCCGCGTCGTACGCGTTGATCGGTTTTCGGTGGCGCGACGAGGACCGGATGTCAGCCGGCCTCACCGCATTCCTCACCACCCGCGCCGCCGACCTGGGCCTCTACGCCGCCGCCGGGGCAGCGCTCGCCGGCGGCGCGGGCCTGGCCCTGGCGGATTTATCACAGAGCAGCCCGGGATGGCGGCACGTGATCGCCGCCGGCATCCTGGTCGCCGCGTTAGGCAAGGCCGCGCAGCTGCCGTTCTCGTTCTGGCTCTCCCGGGCGATGGCCGGCCCGAGCGCGGTGAGCGCCCTGCTGCACTCGGCGGCCATGGTGGCGATGGGCGGCTACCTGCTGCTGCGGGTCCAGCCGCTGCTCGCCGCCACCGGGTGGGCGGGCCCGGTGACCACCGGGTTCGGTGCCGCGACCGCGCTGCTGCTCGCAGCGGTGGCGGTGGCGCAGCGGGACCTCAAGCAGCTGCTGGCCGCCTCCACCGCCGCCCAACTCGGCTTCGTGGTGATGGCCGCTGGCGCCGGAACGGTCGCCGGCGGCGCCGCGCACCTCGTCGCGCACGCCGCGACCAAGGCGCTGCTGTTCCTGGCCGCCGGGGTGTGGCTGACCGCGTTGGGCACCAAGCGGCTCGCCGGCCTGCGCGGGGTCGTCGGGCGGTGGCGGCTGGTCGGCTGGTCGGCCACGGTCGGTGCGCTCGCTCTCGCGGGGATCGCACCGCTGTCGCTGTGGGCGACCAAGGACGCCGTCCTCACCGCCGTCGGCGAGCAGTCGCCCTGGCTGTATGCCACCGGCCTCGCCGCGTCGGCGCTGTCCGCCGCCTACGCCGCGAAGATCCTCGTCGTCATCTGGCCGCGGGTACCCGCCGACCGCCGGGCCGAGGTGGAGGCCCACTTCGACGAGGAGGAGCGGGGCAACCGGCGCGTGACGCTGCTGCAGCGAGTACCTCTGGTGCTGCTGGCGGTGGGCGCCGCGTACGCCGGTCTGCTGGCGCTCCCGCCGCTCGCCAGCACCGTCGCCCGGGCCGTCGGCGAGGCCGGCGGCTTTCACGCCTCTGCCCGGGAGTTGGTCGTGTCGGCGGCTGTCACCCTCGGGGTCCTGATGGTGGTCCTCGCCCGCCGACGGTTGCCGGAGCCGCGCTGGGCGCTGCGCTGGATGGGGCTGCAGGCGGCCGCGTCAGTGCTCGTGACGCGCCCCACGCTGCGCTGCGCGAACGCCCTGGCCCGGTTCGACGACCGGGTCGTGGACCGCGCAATCACCGGCGCCGCTCGGGCCGTGGTGTCGCTGAGTCGCCGCGCCGCCCGCTTCGACGACCGGGTTGTTGACCGTGCCGTGACATCAACCTCCGAACTGTCGATGCGGGTCGCGGCGCGCGCGGCGCGGGCCGATGACCGGTGGCTCGACGAGGCGGTGGAACACCTGGCCGCCAGGGTGCGTCGGCTGGGTCGGCTGGCCCGCCGGCCGCAGACCGGCCAACTGCACCACTACTACCTGCAAGCCGTCGTGGTCCTCCTCGTCGGCGTCGTCCTCCTCGTGGCGTTGGGGTGAGCCGTGCTCAGCGTGATCATTTTTCTGCCCCTCGTCGCCGGTTTGATCCTGGCCGTCCTCCCGCGGCTGAGCGACCGGATCGCCCGCTGGGCGTGGGTGGCGGTCACCGCCGTCGACCTCGCGCTGATCGTCGGGCTCTGGCTGCGCTACGACACCCCGGCACCCGGTGGTCTGGCCTTCGAGGAGCAGGCGGCATGGATCCCCGGCGTGAACAGCAGCTACCACCTGGGCGTCGACGGTCTGTCCCTACCGCTGGTCGCGATGACCACGGTGATCTTTCTGGCCTGCGCGGTGTACGCGCTGCGCAACCGTCACCGCCCGCGCGTGCAAGCCGCGCTGTTCCTGTTCCTGCAGAGCGTCAGCCTCGGTCTGTTCATCGCCGCCGACCTGATCCTCTTCTTCGTCTTCTTCGACCTGTCCATCGTCGGCATGTACTTCGTAATCGCCGGATGGGGCCACGGCGACCCGGGGCGCTCGGCGATGAAGTTCTTCCTCTACACGTTCCTCGGCTCGCTGGCGCTGCTCGTCGGATTCATCGGCCTGTACGTCGCCGCCGATCCGCACACCTTCGACATGCCGGCGCTCGCCGCGGCCACACCGTTGGCCGGGCGGCCCCTCGCCGGCGGGCTGGTGCTCGCCGCGATCCTGATCGGCCTCGCGGTGAAGACCCCCACGGTTCCCTTCCACACCTGGCTGCCGCCGGCACACACCGACGCCCCCGCCGTCGGCTCGGCGGTGCTGGCCGGGGTGCTGCTGAAGATGGGCACCTACGGCTTCGTGCGCATCGCCATGCCGATGCTGCCCCAGTCGTGGCGCGCCTGGGCCTGGGTCATCATCGTCGTGGGCGTGGTGTCGGTGCTCTACGGAGCGCTCGTTGCCCTGGCCCAGACCAACCTCAAACGCATGATCGCCTACACGTCGGTCAACCACATGGGCTACATCGTCCTCGCCGTCGGCGTCGCGGGCCTGGTAGCCACCGACACCGCGCAGGCCCGGACAATCGCGGTGACCGGCGCGGTCACCCAGATGGTCAGCCACGGCCTGATCACCGCCGCGCTGTTCCTGCTCACCGGCGTCCTACGGGACCGCGCCGCCAGCTACGACATGCGGGAGTACGGCGGACTCGCCGCCACAGCACCCAGCTTCGCGGCGCTCTTCGCCGTCGGCGCGTTCGCCTCCCTGGGCCTGCCGGCGTTCACTGGCTTCATCGCCGAGTTTCAGATCTTCACCGGCAGCGTCGCCGCCGCCCCAGCCACCGCCGTGGCGATCCTCGGCATCCTGATCACCGCCGCGCTGTTCCTGCGCGCGCTGCAACGCGTCTTCACCGGCGACACCAGGGGCCATTCGGTCGGCTTCACCGACCTGCACCCCGCCGAGGTGTGGTCGGTCGGCCCGCTGCTACTGCTCTCCCTGCTGTTCGGCGTTCTGCCGCGTCCGCTGCTCGACGTCATCGAACCCGCCGCCGCCAGCGTCATCGACCTCGTCGGGAGGTAGCCGGTGGAGACGGAGATGATGCGGCCGCTGTTGCTGCTGCCCGAGATGCTGCTCGTCGTCGGAGCGCTCACCGCCCTGCTCGGCGGCTCGTTCGTCCCCCGACACCAGCAGTGGATGATTCGGGTCCTCACCGCCGGCGTCCTCCTCGCGGTCATCGTCACCGCCGCGATAGGGATGGCCGGGCCCGCACGGACAGCCTTCGATGACAGTTACACCGTCGACACCGCCACCGGCGTGGCCCGGATCCTCGCCTCGGCCGCGACGCTGCTGGTGCTCATGCTGGCCGCCGACGAAATCGCCGGAACGGCACGGGAGAGCGAGACCTGCGCGCTGCTGCTCTTCGGCGCCGCGGGAACCGTGCTGCTCGCCGGCGCCCACGACCTGCTCGTCCTCGCCGCGGGTTTCCTCCTCGCCACCATCCCGCTCTACGGGCTCATCGGTCTCGTGTTCACCGCCCGAGGCGCCGAGGCAGCGATGAAGACGTATCTCATGGGGGCGCTGTTCGGCATCCTGCTCCTACTCGGCGTGACGATCCTGTCCGGACTCACCGGTAGCACCGGCTACGCCGAACTCACCAACGCTCTGGCTGACGTGCCACCGGCGGCGGTGACCGGGGCCCTCGTCGCGCTCGTGGCCGGGCTGATGTTCAAAGCCGGCGGGGTACCCGGCCACTTCTGGGTGCCCGACGCGGCGCAGGGTGCCAATGCCACAGCGGCGACGTTCCTGACCACGGTGCCCAAGATCGGAGCGATGGTCGCGGTGTACCGCCTGGTCGGCATCCTGCCCGACGCGGTGCCCTGGCCGGCGTTGATCGCGACCGTCGCGGTGGCGAGCATGACCCTGGGCAACCTGGCGGCGTACTGGCAATCCGACCCGCGGCGGCTACTCGGCTGGTCGACGGTCAGTCAGGTCGGGTTCGTGCTCGTGCCCGTGGTGGTGGCTGGCAACAGCGACCTGGCGCTGCCGTCGCTGCTGGTCTACCTCACCGCTTACACGGTGACGAACATCGCCGCCTTCGCCGTCACCGCCGCCCTGCCCGACCGCCGGGATCTCGGCGATTACCAAGGCCTGGCGACCCAGCGCCCATGGCTCGCCGCCGCCCTGGTCGTGGCGCTCCTCGGACTGGTTGGCACCCCACCCACCGGGGTGTTCGTCGGCAAGCTCACCACCGCCACCGCCGCCTGGGACGGCGGCCACGGCTGGCTCGCCGTCGTCGTCTTCATCAACACCCTGCTCAGCCTGTTCTACTACCTGCGCTGGATTGTCCCCACCTACCGTCAGCCGCAACGAGACGCGTCCGCGCGAGGAGAGACCCGCTTTCGGCGGCAATGGTCTCCGATCACCGCGGTCACGGCCGCCGCCCTCAGCCTTGCCGCCGGTCTGGCCGGGGGAGTGGTGTGGACCGTGGCCAGCGGCCCATAGGGGCAAGCCGGCGGGGATCCACATGCGGCCGCCCGCGTCCCGGACGAGGATCGCCACGACTGCGGCAATGGTTGGCGCGGGGCGGGAAGGCCGGGGGTCAGGCGGTTTCTCATTGGCCTCGCCACGAGCAAAGGCCGGTGCTCCGCGTCCATCGTTGGGCGGGACGGGCTGTCACCGCCGGTACGCCAAATTCGCCATCATGCCCGCCTGCCCGTGGTAGACGTTGTGGCAGTGGGTCATCCACTGACCGGGGTTCGTGGCGTCGAAGTCCACGGCGACCGTCCGGTGCGGGGTGACGATGACGGTGTCCTTGCGGGCGCCGCCGCCGGTTACGGCGAAGGTGTGCCCGTGCAGGTGCATGGGGTGGAACATCGTGGTGCGGTTGACGAATTCGAGCCGCACCCGCTCGCCTCGCTCGACCAGGAGCGGGTCAGCGTGGTCAAAGGTCACGCCGTTGATCGTCCATCGGTAGGGCGTCATCGACCCACCCAGCACCAGCCGGTGCACCCGGTCCGGTCGCTGCCCAGTCAGCGCCACGCTGTCCGCGGCCCGCAGCGTGTGGGTGAGGAGCACACGCCGGTCCAGTTCGACCGGCCGGTCCATAGCCGAGGGCGGGTCCCCCGCGCAGGTGCGCACCAGGGCGAGCCCTCGCCCACGCTTTCCCTCCGCGGCGGCGACCAGCGGGAACACCCCGTCAGCGAGTTCCGCTGTGACATCGACCCGCTCGCCCATCCCGAGCACGAGCGCGTCGGTCGTCGTCGGGACGACAGGGAAACCGTCAGTGTGCGTCACGGTCATCCGATGCCCACCCAGCGCCACCCGGAACGCCGTGTCGGAGCCGGCGTTGACCACCCGGATCCGCACCCGCTGCCCCGGCCTGGCGCGGAAGGTGACCGGTGCGGCGGGGACACGGCCGTTGATCAGGTAATGGGGGTAAGCGACGTCCCCGGCGCCGCCCAGCAGCGGCGAGGTCATCGTCTCCATCCCGGCCATATCCCCGTGCCCGCCCATGTCGCCCGGGCCCGTGCCGTCCATGGCGCCGTCGCCCACGCCGGGCATGTCGCCCCGGCCGCCATGATCCATTTCCGGCATGTCACCGTGGCCGGACATCGCGGTTAGCGCGGCGAGCACCTCCTCCGGGGTGCGGCCGGTGCCGTCGACCCAGTCGTCGAGCACCACGATCCACTCGTGGTCATAGCCGCCGGCGTCGTGCGGGTCGTCAACGACGAGAACCCCGTACAGCGCCCGGTCGAGCTGCAGCCCGGAGTGCGGGTGGTAGAAGTACGTGCCCGGGTCGGGGACGATGAACTCGTAGCGGTGCTGAGCGCCGAGGGAGATCGGCGCCTGGGTGAGACCGGGAACGCCATCCATGTCGTTGCGCAGCGCGATGCCGTGCCAGTGAACACTGGTGTCGGCGGGCAGTCCGTTGAGCACATCGACCCGGATAAGGTCACCGGCGCGAGCCCTGATCAGAGGGCCAGGCAGGTCGTCCGTGTATCCCCAGGTCCGCACCCGCGGTCCGCCCAGGTCGACAGTGACCGGCCGTGGATGCAGCGTCGCGGTCACCGTGCCCGCGCCGGGCCGCCGACGGCCCACCTCGACGCGAGGCACCAGGTCATCATGCGGAGTCACGACCGGAGGGCCGACAGCGCCGTCGGCCCAGGCGGCGGTGTCGGTGCTTGCAGCCACCCCCACCGCGCCCGCCAATCCGACGAGCAACCGACGGCGGCTGATGGCGGGCGTCATGACAGCTCCTCGGTCCGAAACGGCGGCCGAGCGGTCGTCGGCCTGGGCCGTGATGTCATGTGCGAGTCTCGCCGCGGCGGCGCGGAACATGGGGGGATTTCACGAGTGTGTGCCCTGTTTGGGTGGCTATTTGGTGTCTCGGCGCCCGAAGCCGCCATCCCAAGAGTTGCCCGCCGCACTGAGTGCCTAGTGCCCTGATGACCACAACGGCCAGTGCAATGGCAGCAATGCCTAAGTGTAGGCCTGTCCCTGCCGTCCCGTTCGGCCGAGCAATTCAGCCCGCTGCACCGTGGATTCGTCAACACGCAAGGAGCCCGCCGGGCAAGGCTGCAGCATCCATACGGGTCCCGGGTAGGGGTACCTGTTCACACCCCACCTCACTGCGCAAAACTGCGTCGCCGCAGGTAGCGGCCCTTCGCCACGTGACTGGTTGCCGGATACCCCTAGGGGGTATATGGTACCGGTTGGAGGTGGACGGCATGAGACACGAACACACGACCCACACCGAACCGACGGTCATCCCCGCTGAGGCGCGACACGATGGACATCAGGTGCAGGTGAGCGAGCAACCCACGGGCGGATCGCATGGCGGGCATGCCGGCGGTGCCCGACCCACGGACAGCCACAAGGGCGGGCACCACGATCATGGGGGGCACGGATCCTCTGGGGGGCACGGGGGTCATGACAAGCACGCGGGGCACGACCCGGAGCAGTTTCGGCGCAAGTTCTGGCTGAGCCTCGCGCTGACGGTTCCGATCGTGGCGACCAGCCACATGGTGATGGACTGGTTCGGCTACACGCTCGACTTCCCCGGCATGAGCTGGGTTGGCCCGGTTCTGGGGTCCGTGGTCTTCTTCTACGGAGGCTGGCCGTTCCTGCTCGGCGGCGTCCGCGAGGTCCGTGACCGGGCTCCGGGGATGATGCTGCTGATCTCGATGGCGATCACGGTGGCCTACATCGCGTCGCTGGCCACCAGCCTCGGCGCGTTCGATCTGGACTTCTGGTGGGAGCTGGCCGCGCTGGTCACCATCATGCTGCTGGGCCACTGGCAGGAGATGAAGGCGATCGGCCAGGCACAGGGCGCCCTCGCCGCGCTGGCAGCACTGCTGCCCGACGACGCCGAACGGGTCGACGACGACGGCGCCGTGCATCGGGTGCCAGTGTCCGAGCTGAGGGTCGCCGACGTGGTACTGGTTCGCTCTGGTGCCCGGGTACCGGCCGACGGCCGGATCGTCGACGGGACCGCGGAATTGGACGAGTCGATGATCACGGGGGAGTCCCGGCCGGTGCCGCGGGGCGTCGGGGACCGGGTCGTGGCCGGCACGGTGGCGACCGACTCCGCGCTACGGGTCCAGGTCGACGCCGTAGGGGACGACACCGCTCTGGCCGGCATCGGTCGGCTCGTGGCGCAGGCACAGGCCTCCAGCGGCCGGGCGCAGGTGCTGGCTGACCGGTTCGCCGCGATGCTCTTCTACGTCGCCACCGCCGCCGCGCTGGTCACCTTCGCTTCATGGTGGGCGCTGGGTGATCTCGACCAGTCCGTGGTGCGGACGGTGACGGTCCTGGTCATCGCCTGCCCCCACGCACTCGGGCTGGCGATCCCGCTGGTGATCGCACTGTCCACCGCGGTGTCGGCGAAGGCCGGCATCCTGATCAAGGACCGCCTCGCCTTGGAGCGGATGCGCACCGTCGACGCGGTGCTGTTCGACAAGACCGGCACCCTGACAAAGGGCGCGCACACCGTCACCGCCACCGCCGCGGCCAGCGGCGTCAACGAGAACGACGTGTTGCGCATCGCCGGCGCGGTCGAGGCAGACAGCGAACACCCCCTCGCCAAGGCTCTGGTCAAGGTCGCTCAGGACCGCGGGCTGCGGGCGAGCGCCCGCGACTTCCGATCCCTGACCGGTAGAGGAGTCCAAGCTGTCGTCGACAACGCCACCTGGGCGGTGGGCGGCCCAGCTCTACTACGGGAGCTTGGCGCCGCGGTCCCCGACGAGCTGGCGAGCGCAGCGCAAGGTTGGTCGGCGCGCGGCGCGGCGGTGCTGCACCTGATCCGCCTGCCGCAGGCCGGTCAGGCGACCGCGGTCGGCGCGTTCGCCCTCGAGGACGAGGTCCGTCCCGAGGCTCGCGAGGCCATTGCCGAGCTACGCGAACAGGGCGTCAAGAAGATCGTCATGATCACCGGAGATGCACGCTCGGTCGCCGAGGCGGTCGCCGCCGACCTGGGCTTCCGGCCCGGGGTGGACGAGGTGTTCGCCGAGGTGCTGCCCGCCGACAAGGACCAGGCGGTCGCCGACCTGCAGGCCCGGGGTCTGACCGTGGCGATGGTCGGCGACGGCGTCAACGACGCTCCCGCCCTGGCCCGCGCCGACGTGGGCCTGGCCATCGGGGCCGGCACGGACGTCGCGATCGAGTCCGCCGGGGTGATCCTGGCATCCTCGGACCCACGTGGTGTCACCGGCGTGATCCGGCTGTCCCGGGCGTCGTACCGCAAGATGACCCAGAACCTGGCCTGGGCCGCCGGGTACAACGTGGTGGCCATTCCCCTCGCGGCTGGCGCGCTGGCCTGGGCCGGGGTCACACTCAGCCCGGCGGTGGGAGCGGTGCTGATGTCCGTCTCCACCATCGTGGTGGCGCTGAACGCGCAGCTGCTGCGCCGGGTCAAGCTCACTCCCGGGCAGCACTGACCAGGCAGAAACGGCGGCCCGATCGGAATCATCCGACCGGGCCGCCGGCACAACGGCGGGGGCAAGCCACCTGGGCCCCGGCTCAGGGCAGCATCGACTGCCACGTCACGCCCGCGTCGGGGCTACGCAGCACCCGGCCGTCCCGGGTGGCCAGGTAGATCACGTTCTCGTGCACGGTCAGAGCGGCCGCGGCACCTGGTGCCCGGCCAGGGGCGGACGACCAGGTCGCCGCCGCGTCGACGGAGCGCACCGGCGTGCCGTCCACCGTGATCGCCACCAGCTCCCGCGAGGACCAGTGCAGCAACACCGCAGGCGGGCCGCCGGCCGGCGTCCAGGTGCGGCCGCCGTCGATCGAGCGGCGCAGCCCCTGATCGGTGCTGGCCAGCAGGGTTCCCGGGCGGTGGGGATCGACCGCCAAATCGTGGGCCTCGAGCGTGGAGCGGTTCTCCCAGGTCATCCGGTCACTGCTGGCCATCAGGGCGCCGCTGCTCGAATCGAGGCCATACACCACGCCGCCAGAGAAGCGCAGCAGGTGAAAGTCGGCCTGCCCGGCCAGAGACAGACCCTGCCAGGAGCGGCCGGCGTCGTTGCTGTGGATCAGCCCCAGGCGCGCCGGCCCGTCCTCGTCTGGGGCTGGGTGACCGGAGGCGAGGAACTCGTTAGGGCCGCTCACCGTGAAGCCCATGGTGTCCTGTCGGCCGTCCCCGACCCGGTCCGCCGCCATTTCGGAAAGCCGGAATACTCCGTGGTGGGTGGCCACATACAGCTGCCCATCGGCGGGATTCACGCCGATCCCGTGCACATGACTGAGCCGGCCGTTGTCCGACGCCGTCGAGGCGGTCGACGGGGCGGGGTCGTCACGCCAACCGGCCGCAGTGGCCGCGGCCGTGACGAGCAGGAGGACGCCGACGGCGACGCCAATCCACGCCATCCGATTCTGCCCCTTGAGGGCCACACCCGCTCCCTTGCCTCGATTCGATGATCCGCGGCGGCAACGCATGCCGATCCCGCAGCTGCCCCCCGATCATAAGCCATCTACTATTGCCCGATAGTAGTAGCGTCGGGAGCGTCACGGTGCAGACGTGGCAGCGACGCTCGGGTGGGCGCCTTCCGGATGGCGCGGCGAGGAGGCTACCGGTGCATCAGGTCACGGCAGCACCTGACCGGACGATGCGGCGCGCAGCCTCAGTGGCGATGGCTGCGGTACTGGCCGCGGCGGCGGGATTCGTGCTGCGCTTCGATCCCACCGACCGGCTCGCCGACCCGACCGGACCGTGCCTGTGGCACTCCCTCACCGGCATCAACGGCCCCGGCTGCGGCGGCACCCGCATGGTCTATTACCTCCTGCACGGCGATCTCACCCAGGCCGCCCGCCACCACCTGGCCGCGCTGGTAGCGGTGCCATTCGTGGCCTACCTCGGCGTCCGCTTCGTCGCCTCGGCCTGGCTCGGACGCGAACTGCCCGCGCTACGCCTGCCCACCTGGGCCTACGGGACCTACATCGCCGGCTTCCTGCTCTACACCACCGTGCTGCGCAACCTGCCGTGGGCGCCGTTCTCCTGGTTCAACATCCCCAACCTGACGCCGTAAAACCCGCCCCTCACCCGCCCCGACCAGAGAAGCCGCCATCCCGCACCGCTTTCCTCCAGCACGGCTGGTCGCCCCTTATGCCACCTTCTATCCTGGATTGGTATGAACAGGACAGCACGCCAGCGCCCGGGCAGGTTCGTCAGCCTGCCGCGGGTGCTGCTGCTCGTCCTGCTGGCCCTCGGCGTCGCCGGAATGCACACCTTCGGCCACGGCGACGGCGGGCACACCACGAGCGGCCACGACGCCACAGCGGCGGTCATGCCGCACGACACGCTCTCCGGTCCTGGTCAGGATGTTTCCGGTCGCCTGAGTCTGATCGCCCAGATCCGCGAGCCGCGCCCCAGTGGCAGCGCGGATTTGGGCCTCTTCTCGGTCTGCCTGGCTGTGCTCGGCGCGTTCGGACTGGCCGTCGGACTGGCACTACTGCGGGTGCGATCCCACGGTGAACGCTGTGATGCACGGACGCATCTCGCAGTTCACGGCGGCGGGCGCAGCCCGCCCGCACTGTTGCTCGGCCTGCGCGTCGCCGCGGTGTCGGTGCTGCGGATATAGGAAACGCCGCCGGTCAACCGACCGTCGATCCCTTATTCGCACACCAACAACCTGAAAGGCATTCCTTCACCATGATGCGCACCATCGTGATGCGTCGCGCCCTG
Source organism: Micromonospora sp. NBC_00858 (assembly GCF_045207365.1). NCBI lineage: Bacteria > Bacillati > Actinomycetota > Actinomycetes > Micromonosporales > Micromonosporaceae > Micromonospora > Micromonospora sp. NBC_00858. Next base: position 987,559 of record NZ_CP108828.1, read on the forward strand.
CTGACCGGCGTCACCCTGTCCGCTCTCCTCGTGACCACCGCGGCATGTGGCGACGATATGAGCGGCATGGACCACGGCAGCGGCAACAGCCCAACGGTCACCGCTTCAGCGTCGGCGCAGGCCACCGCCACCGCCAACGACGCCGACGTCATGTTCGCCCAGATGATGATCCCGCACCACCGCCAGGCCGTCGAGATGGCCGATCTGGCGCCGACCCGCGCCAACGATCCTGAGTTGAAGGAACTCGCGGCGAAGATCAAGGCCGCGCAGGACCCGGAGATCGTGACGATGACGGGCTGGCTGACCGCGTGGGGCAAGCCCACCGCCGCGCCCGAGGGGCACGACATGCACGGCACGAGCTCGTCCGGCACGTCCGCGATGGCGGGCATGGCCAACGACGGGCAGATGAACGAGCTCAAGGCCGCTAAGGGCAGCGAGTTCGACAAGATGTTCGCCCAGATGATGATCGCCCACCACAACGGCGCCATCGAGATGGCCAAGACCGAGCAGGCCAACGGCAGCAATCCGGAGGCCAAGGCCCTCGCCGCGCAGATCGAAGCGGACCAGGCCGCAGAGGTGCAGACCCTGCAGAAAATCCTCGACCGCCTGTAACCACGAAAGGACGGCGGCCGGACCCACATCGGGTCCGGCCGCCGCTCTGTGGGCCACGACACCTGGTGCCGGGAACGACTCGCCGTATCGGCCAGCCTGCGACGACTGCCCAATCCTGTACGGCCCCGGGACGTCGCCGCAGCCTTCCCCCGCCATGAACGCGGAATGCGGGCCGGCCGTCGCCGGTTGCGCCGGTGTACGCCGGAGCAGCACGCCCCGGCGTTCGCCATATCCGGCCCCTGGAGGCCAGATGGCGTGTCCCCGTGATGCCAGCCCGACATCGGTCTGGTCACCCCGAGGAAAGGTGACAACGATGAACACGCTCACGCAATGGACCGCGGCTCGTACCGCAGTCGCTCGCAAGAGCGCGCGCGCAGTGGCCGGAGTGGCCCTCGTCGCCGCCGGCGTCGCCGCACCGGCGACCAGTGCGCTCGCCGCGCCGACGCAGGTACCTGCGGTGCAGATGGCAGAAAAGCAGTCGGACAAGCGCGTCGACTACCGCTTCCAGGAGCAGCCGAACATCTACTTCTGCGGCCCGGCGTCGACCCGCATCGCGCTCAGCGCCCAAGGCAAGATCCAGAGTCAGGATGAACTGGCGGCCAAGCTAGGCACCACCGTCGCCGGGACGGCCTCGGCGTTCGACATCACCCGTGTCCTCAACCAGGAACTCGGCAAGGACGTCTACAAGACCGGCGAGATCCCCAACGACACAGCCACCACCGACGAGGTGCAGCGCCTCAAGGCTGACCTGAGCACCGCGATCGACAACGACCGCGTTGCCGTGGTCAACGTCATCGGATCCGGCACCGACGTCGACGGGCTGTCGCGCGACTTTCCGGTCGGGCACTACGTGACCGTCGTGGCCTACGACGGCGACCAGGTAAAGATCGCCGACCCGTGGCAGCCGGTGGGCGACGGCACCTACTGGATGTCCGTCGGCGAGCTGGCCGAGTGGGCTGCTTCCCGCGGCTACTCGGCCTGACGTGGGCACTTGAGCAACGCGGCGGTCCCTGAAGCACAAATCAGGGACCGCCGCGTTCGTCCTGACGCCGCGCTACCCGCAGACTGCGTCACGGCGACGCGGGCCCAGCGTAGGCTGGCGGAAATGTGGGAGGCGGTGTGTCGGTGAACGGTCTGGGTGAGCTGGAGGCCGCCGTCATGGATGTGCTGTGGCAGGCGGACGAGCCCCTGCGCGTACGTGAGGTGCTGGATCGACTGACCGGACGCACCCTGGCCTACACGACCGTCATGACCGTGCTGGACAACCTGCACCGCAAACAGTGGGTGCTGCGCGACAAGACCGGCAAGGCCTATCACTACCGGCCCGCCGGCAGCCGGGAGGAACTCGTCGCCCGGGCCCTGCGGCGCATGCTGGAGACCAGCCTCCAACCGGATGTCGTGCTGCTGCACTTCGCCCGCTCGGCCTCCGATCGGGAACTGGCGGTGCTGCGGCAGGTACTTGACGAACGGACCGACTCCCGGTGAGCCCCGCCCTCGCCCTCATCGTCGGGGCGCTCGCCGTGGCCTGGCTCGCACCAGCGCTGCTGGAACGGGTCGTCGGCCCGGTCCGTGATCCGATCGCGGTGCTGCTCGCCTGGTGGGGCACCCTGGCCGCCGTGCTGCTGACCTTCGCCGCCGGCGTCACCTTGCTGCTCGCACCGGTCGACCGTCTGGGGGACTGGGCGGAGCATGTGGCGCACCACTGTTGGTTCGCGGTCCGGCATGGCCAGCTGCCCGCCCAGGATGAAGTCCTCGGCGTGGCCGGCGCGGTGGCGGTCTGCGCGCTGGCCACACGATCAGTGGTCGTGGCGGTTCGGCAGTGGCGTGCCCAGCGCGAGTCTCGCCAAGCGCACCATGACCTGGTGACGCTGCTCGGCGAAACCGTTACACCAGAACAGGAACCGGTGCTGCGGGTTCCGCATCCCGCACCGCTGGCCTACAGCGTCGGTGGCCGCCGAGGAATGGTCGTCGTCAGTGCTGGCGTCCTGCGACTACCGCCGGCGCAACGCGCGGCCGTGCTGTGTCACGAGCGGGCGCACCTACGCGGCCGGCACCATCTGATCGTCGCCATCGCGGAGGTCCTCGCCGCGGCCGCACCGTGGGTACCACTGACCCGCCGCGCGCCGCGCGCCATGCGGCTACTGGTCGAGCTGTGCGCCGACGCGGCTGCCGTCCGCACTTGCGGCGTGCCTGCGGTCCGCGGAGCGCTGATCGCCCTCAGCGGTGCCGCGCACCCCGCGCACGCCCTGCCCATGGCCGGAGCCGACGTGCCAACGCGGCTGCACCGCCTGCAGACAGCCACACCGCACCAGCGGATCGCGGCCCGTGTCGTACTTCCGCTGGTCGCGGCAATCGCGCCGGCAATGATCGGCGCCGTCACCGCTGTCGTCTTCTGCGCCTGACTCCGGCGAGGCGGCCAGCGCGCCGGCGGTCAAAGAGGAGCAGGTGTCCATCGCCGATGCCGTCCCTGGCGCCACGCGATCGGTCCCTCAAACGGCAGAGCGACAGGTGGGCCCCAGAGCCACCGATCGCCCAAACGTGCTGTCCACAAGTGTGTCCCGGGCGCCGGGCGCCGGGCGCTGATGACCGACCTAGACCAGAGCCATCGATCGCCAAACGTGCTGTGCACACAAGTGTGTCCCGGGCGCCGGGCGCTGATGACCGACCCAGACAGGTGGCCCCACCGCCCGTGTTGGCCATCGCGACGACAGGGATGACCCTTCACCTGCGGCACCTGCTGGCCATCTCCCACGAATCCGTAGCCGGTGGCGGGTCGCCACCCGGCGGCGGCTGTCACCGTATGAGCCAGCGGTTGCGGCAGCGTTCATCCCCGCCGCGCCCTGCTGACCGGTCAAGCGCTCGTCGATCCGATGCGGACACGTGCTCCCACTGATCGGCGCCCACAATCTCCCACCCCAGGCCCCTTCTACTATCGCCGCATCGTAGATACCCGCTATTGTCGCTCCGTTACTGCTTGACGACAGGCCCCGAACACATGTCGCCGCTGTAGTTGATGCGGCGCGTACTCCGGGCGGGGAGCGAGATCGATGAGTAACGGGTCTAAGCGCTCCAGGCGGTACGAGGAGAGCTTGGCAGTCCTACGTCCGGTCGCATGGTCCGCTCTACTGGCCGCCGCGGTGACGGTGGCGTTCGCCAGCCCGGTGCACGCCGATCCGCCACTGCCCAATGTCGTCCCCGACACGGGGACGCGACCATCACCCGCTGGCTCTGTACAACTGCCCGGCGGCCAAGCGCCGACAGCGCCGGCCCCCGGCGGTCCGATCTCCTCGCCGCCGGCGAATCCGCTCGCAGGGCAGATCCTCGCCCTGGAAACCGAGGTAGCGACCCTCGGCGAGCAACTGCTTCTGCTGCGGCAGGACCAGACACGTGCGAGCCTCTCCCTGCAGGATTCCGAACGGCAGCTACGCGAGGCGCGCGACGGTCTCCAGCAGGCACAGCAGACCGTCGTGCCCGCTGCCGCCGACGCCCTCAAGCGAGCCGCCGCCGTGCCACCCGGCACCGTCGGCGCCGACCTGCACGAACTGGGCGAGCTGGCCCGCGCCTACCGCGGACAGCAGGACGACGGCGATATCGACGACGCCGCCCGCGAGCTACGCCAAGCGCAGGCCGTAGAACAGGTGGCCTACACCCGTCACGGTGCGGCAGTCGCGGCTGAAGAGGCGGCCCGCGGCCGATACGCCTCCTTAGAGACGACCTACAAGCAACGTGAAGCGGCGTTGCTCGCGCTGAAACGACGCAACGCTGATCAGCTGGCCGCGATCGAGCGGCAACGCGAAGCCGCCGAGCAGCGCCTCGGCGCTGATGTAACCGTAAGTCGCAGCATCGGGGGGAAGGCGGCGCACCCGCGGGCCCTGGCCGCCGTGCGGTTCGCCCTCGCCCAGCTTGGCAAGCCCTACGAGTGGGCCGCCGAAGGTCCGGATCGTTACGACTGCTCCGGACTGATCTGGGCCGCCTACCGCTCCAAGGGCGCCGACTACGACCAGCTGCCCCGGGTGTCACGCGACCAGTACAACGCCACTCGCAGCCGCACCGTCGACCGCAACTCCCTGCTCCCCGGTGACCTGGTCTTCTTCGCCTCCGGTACCAGTTGGAGCAGTATTCACCACATGGGCATGTACATCGGCAACGGCAAGATGGTTCAGGCGCCGACCACCGGTGACGTCGTCAAGGTCTCTACCGTTTGGTGGTCACGGTTCTTCGCCGCCACCAGGGTCATCCAGGAGGTGCCGGCCCCCACCACACCCCCCGTCAAGCCCACTCCCAAGCCCACGGAATCCAAGCCACCAACCCCACGGCCCACCCCCACCCCAACCCCACGCCCGACCTCGAGCACGACGCCGAAGCCCACTCCCACGAACACCAAGCCCGGTCCAACGGCGACGCCCAGCCCCACGACCACCCCCAGTGCGACCACCACCAGCACACCGAGCCCCACGCAGACCAGCGGTTCAATCACGGCGACTCCGTCCCCATCGTGATCCATGCTCACCGAAGATCCGGCCGGCCTGCAGCGCGTCCTCACCTCTGACCGCCCGACGGCATAGCTTGCGGCAGCATCGGGAGCAGTGACTGAAGGGCTCTGACGGCCCATGCCTGTCGAGTGCGCATGCACCCGCCGTCCTGCTCATCCCGCGCCTGGGTTGGCCACGTCTGCAACTGCGCGCCGAATTGAGCCATTGGCGTGAAGGAAGCCGCACCGCGATCCAGACTCCGCGAAACGGGACCGGCCCGGCCACGACGTGAAGCCGACGTCGACTTGCGCCGCGGTAGGCGTTCCTGCCAGCCGATGTACGCCGGTCGCTAAGTGAAGCTGCCTCTCGCCGGGTGAGGTGGCTCCGCAGGTCCTCATCCGTGGGCTCAACCCTCGGGCCACAGCAGCGTGGGCTTCGTCGGCGGCCGTGGCGCAGACGCCGGACCAGCGCTCAACCACCCGCGAACCTGTCCCTCGGTCCGCCGAACCTGCGGTGTCCCGCCCGATCCGCCCAGTGCCGGTGCGCCGTCACAGGCCGCCTTCCTCAGTGGACGAATGCCACACCCCGGGGGCGAGTGCACCGCGAGGAGGCGCATGTCCGGGCGTCGTAGACGTCGATCACTTGACACCACATACCCCCGGGGGGTACACATCTACCACTTACCCATACCCCCTAGGGGCATTAAGGAGTGGTTGTGATGTCACACGGATCCAAGCGGTGGTGGGCCCTCGGCCTCATCGCGCTCGCCCAGTTCATGGTCATCATGGACACCTCGATCATCGGCGTCGCACTACCTCGGATGCAGGCCGATCTCGGCTTCTCGCCGGAGAACCTGTCCTGGGTATTCAACGCCTACGTCGTCGCCTTCGGCGGCCTTCTGCTGCTGGGTGGCCGGCTGTCGGACTTGTTCGGCGCCCGCCGCGTGTTCACCGCCGGCTGGTTGCTCCTCCTGGTCGGCTCGGCCGCGGCAGGCCTGGCCGACAGCGTCGCCGTGGAGCTGGCCGCCCGCGCCACCCAGGGCGCCGGCGCCGCCCTCATCGCACCCTCAGCGCTGACCCTGCTGATGATGCTCTTCGGCGCCGAGCCGCGAGAACTCACCAAAGCGCTGGCCCTCTACGGGGCGGCCGCACCCGCCGGTGGCACTGCCGGCGTCTTCCTCGGCGGCGTCATCACCGAGTACGTCAACTGGCCCTGGGTGTTCTACATCAACATCCCGATCGCCCTGCTCGCCGTCCTCGCCACCCCGGCGCTGATGCCGGCCGGCGGCGCCCGCCGCGGCTCCCTCGACGTCGCCGGGGCGCTCACCGTCACCGCCGGTCTCGGCGCCGCCGTCTACGCCATCGTTCGCGCTCCCGAGGTCGGCTGGACCTCTGCCCAGACGTGGACGGTCCTCGCGGGCGCCGTCGTCGCGCTGGCGGCGTTCCTCGCCATCCAGGCGGCCCGTCGTGAGCCGCTGATGCGGCTATCCATCTTCCGCGCCCCGAACCTCGCCGCCGCCAACGTCGCCCAATTGCTGCTCGGCGCGGCGTGGATTCCGATGTGGTTCTACCTCAACCTGTATCTGCAGCAGGTCCTCGGCTACAGCGCTTTCCCCAGCGGAGCGGCGCTGCTGCCGATGACCATCCTCATCATGGTCGGAATGATCGGCCTGGCTCCGCGCGCCATCAACCGGTTTGGCCCCAAGCCCCTGGTGGTGACCGGCCTCGCGGTCCTCGCCGCCGGCCTCGGATGGCTCGCGCTGATCCGTCCCGACGGCACGTTCCTCGCCGACGTCCTGCCCGCGTCACTTGTCGCGGCGCTGGGCATGTCGCTCGCCTTCATTCCATCCCTGGGCACGGCGATTTCCAGCGCTCGCCCCGAGGAGGGCGGGCTGGCCTCCGGCATCGTCAACACCAGCTACCAGGTCGGCTCGGCCCTCGGTCTGGCCGCCATGACCGCGGTCGCCGCGTCTCACGGGGCCGACCGGCTGGATAATCTGACGGCCTTGACCGACGGCTACTCCGCCGCCTTCATCGGCGCCGGCGTCATCGCCGCCGTCGGAGCTGGCATCGCCGCGATCACCCTACGAACCGCCGCGCCCCGTCCGCAGAACATCGCCGACGCCGAAGCCGCCCGGGTCCACTGACGGCTCGGCTGTGGCACCCATCGCGATCGACCCGGCCTCGAGAAAGAGACCGCTATGTGCAACCTTCGGCCCGCACATACGACCACGCGACGAACGCCAGAACCGCCAACGGCGCCGCCGCCGTGAATGACAAGACCGGAGGGCAGTGCCGTCCTCGTCCCGCCGTCTGATCACAGTGCTGGGGCGCCGGCCCTTACGGCCGGCGCCCTAGTGTGTGCAGTGCACCGAAGTCGCAGCTCTTGTTGGACGACTTGGCAAGCTGGCTCTACTCGACGTTAGCGTCCGCCCTGCCGCAGCATCTCACGTCTTCCGGGCAGGGCGTTGAGGTGAGATTGCTAAGACGCACCCGCACTGCCTCACCTGACTTGGCGATCGACGCGGTGTCTCGGAATGCGCCAGGACGTGCCCCGTGCGGTCGTGGGCCCGATTGCATGCCCGGCTCCAGTCGGCCCAGGGAAGACCCACCACAACGAGCAGCGGCGACAGATGCCTGTTGCGGCATCTGTCCGCTGGTCCGCCTCCCTGCACAAGGCCGCCCGGTCGGCGCGGCGGCGGTCGGTCACTCAGGGCAGGTGAGGCCGACGGTCGGGCTCGATCAGCCGCGCTTCATCAGCCGGCCGACGGCGGCCATCATCTCACTGGCCATCTCGTCGGCGCGGCCCTCAGCCGCCCCCTCGTGCATGCAGTGCCGGGCGTGCCCGTCGAGCAGCCCCAGCGCCACCTTGTCCAGCGCGGCCTGGATCGCGGAGATCTGGGTGAGCACGTCGATGCAGTAACGGTCGTCATCGACCATCTTCTCGATGCCCCGGACCTGCCCCTCGACGCGGCGCAGCCGCGCGAGCAACTGGTCCTTGCTGGCGGTGTATCCCCGGGTCGGGGTCGGCGTGGGTGTGGTCATGCAGCCAAGGATAGCGTACCCCTTGGGGGTATGCTACGGTCGTCGGGACGGATACCCCCTCCCGGTATGTAGAACGTCAAGGGCGGGGAGTGTCCTTCCCGTAACTACCCCCCGGGGGTATATCGTGAGCGTGTGCGAGAGGGGAATTGCATGATCACCACCACGTACCAGGTGCAGGGGATGACCTGCGGGCACTGCGTCAACTCGGTCAGCACGGAGATCGGCGCCATCTCCGGCGTCAGCGACGTCACGGTGGACCTCGCCAGTGGGCAGGTCACCGTGACCAGCGAGGCGCCCCTGGACCCGGCGGCCGTACGGGCCGCCGTCGACGAGGCCGGCTACGACCTCGTCAACGCCTGACAATTCCCACCCACGCCGCAGAACCGAGGTGCCAATCACATGAACACGGCGACAAAGTTGAGTGGTTTCGCCCTCGGCCTCACGGTGGTGTTCGGCGCGGCGTACGGGGTCGGCCAGGTAGCCGACCCCGTCGCGCCGGCCGCCGAGAGCCGCCACGACACCGCCGGGCACGACGACGCCAGCCACGACGACACTGGATCCGAAGCTGCCCGGCAGACCCCCGGCGGGCTGCTGGTCTCCGACCGGGGCTACACCCTGACCCCCGTCACCGCCCCAGCGAACGAGTTCGCCTTCCGGATCACCGGCCCCGATGGGCGGGCCGTCACGACCTTCGACGAGGCGCACGACAAGCGAATGCACCTGATCGTCACCCGGCGTGACCTCTCCGGCTTCCGGCACGTACACCCCGAGATGGCCCCGGACGGCACATGGCGGGTCGCCTCGCCGCTCGGAGAGCCCGGCACGTGGCGCGCCTTCGCCGACTTCACGCCCAGCGGAGCCCAGCCGTTGACCCTCGGTGTGGACGTGCCCGTACCCGGCCCGTTCACCCCCCGCCCGCTGCCCGCCCCCGCGACCAGCAGCAGCGTCGGCGGCTACACCGTCACCATCGACGGCGCCCTCCAGCCCGGCCGCACCGCCAAACTGACCCTGACCATCAACCGCGACGGCGCTGCCGTGACCGACCTTCAGCCCTACCTAGGGGCATACGGGCACCTGGTCGCGCTGCGTCAAGGCGACCTGGCGTACCTGCACGTACACCCGGACGGCGAGCCCGGCGACGGGCGGACCACCTCAGGCCCGCAGGTCACCTTCTTCGCCGAGGTCCCATCCGCCGGCACATACCGGCTGTTCCTCGACTTCCAGCATCAGGGCACCGTCCGTACCGCGGCGTTCACCCTCACCGCTGGCGACGCCGCGGGTGCGGCCGGACCCGCCGCACCCGCGGCGCCTGCCACGCCAACCCCGTCAGAGAGCGCCGGGCACGGCGAACCCGGCCATGGCCACAACTGAAGCGGAGCTTGTCATGACCTCACCCGCCAAGCCGCTGAGCGTTGCGCCGAACCAGATCGAACTGGCTATCGGCGGGATGACCTGCGCCTCCTGCGCCGCCCGCATCGAGAAGAAACTCAACCGCCTGGACGGCGTGAGCGCCACCGTCAACTACGCCACGGAGAAGGCCACTGTCCGCTACGACGACACCCTCACACCGCAGGACCTGATCGCGACGGTCGAAAAGACCGGCTACACCGCGGTCCTACCCCCACCGCCCTCGGCCAAGTCGTCCGACGCCGCCGAGCCGGTGGACGAGCTGCACAGCCTGCGGACCCGGCTGTGGGTTTCGGTGGCGCTCAGCGTGCCGGTGATCCTGCTGGCCATGGTCCCGGCCTGGCAGTTCGACTACTGGCAGTGGCTGTCGCTGACCCTGGCCGCCCCGGTGGTGGTCTGGGGTGGGCTGCCCTTCCACCGGGCCGCCTGGACCAACCTGCGGCACGGCGCGGCGACCATGGACACCCTGGTCTCGCTCGGCACCCTCGCCGCGTTCGGTTGGTCGCTCTGGGCGCTCTTCCTCGGCGACGCCGGGATGCCCGGGATGACGCACCCGTTCCGCTTCGACATCACCCGCACCGACGGCGCCGGCAACATCTACCTGGAGGCGGCCGCCGGGGTGACGGTGTTCATCCTGGCCGGCCGCTACTTCGAGGCCAGGTCCAAGCGGACCGCCGGCGCCGCCCTGCGCGCCCTGCTCGAACTCGGCGCCAAGGAGGTGGCGGTGCTGCGCGACGGGGTGGAGACCCTGATCCCGGTGGAGCAGCTCGCCGTCGGCGATCGGTTCGTGGTCCGCCCCGGCGAAAAGATCGCCACCGACGGGGTGGTCGACGAGGGCACCTCGGCCGTCGACGCCAGCATGCTCACCGGCGAGTCGGTGCCGGTCGAGGTCGGCCCGGGCGATGGCGTGGTCGGCGCCACGATCAACGCGGGCGGCCGGCTGGTCGTCACCGCCACCCGGATCGGCGGGGACACCCAGCTCGCCCAGATGGCCAAGCTCGTCGAGCAGGCCCAAACCGGCAAGGCAGCGGTGCAGCGCCTCGCCGACCGGATCTCCGGCGTGTTCGTCCCGATCGTCATCACGCTCGCCGCCGGCACCCTCGGTTTCTGGATCGGCAACGAGGGTGGCCTCACCGCCGCGTTCACCGCCGCCGTGGCGGTACTGATCATCGCCTGCCCCTGCGCGCTGGGCCTAGCCACCCCGACCGCGCTGCTCGTCGGCACCGGCCGCGGCGCCCAACTCGGCATCCTTATCAAGGGACCCGAGATGCTGGAATCGACCCGGCGGGTGGACACCGTGGTGCTGGACAAGACCGGCACGGTCACCACCGGGAAGATGACCCTGGTCGACGTGGTCCCCGCCAACGGGCAGGACGCTGACGAACTACTGCGCCTCGCTGGCGCGCTGGAGGCCGCCAGCGAGCACCCGATCGCCCAGGCGGTCGCCGCTGGCGCCGCCAAGGCCGGCGCGCTGGCGCCGGTGGCTGGCTTCGCCAACGCCGAAGGGCTTGGCGTGAGCGGCACCGTCGACAGCCGCGAGGTACTGGTCGGTCGGCTTCGGCTGCTACGCGAGCGCGGCCTGGACGTACCGCCCGAGGTCGAGCAGGCCGCGGCCGACGCGCAGACGGCAGGTCACACAGCGGTTCTGGCAGGCTGGGGCGGTCGGGCCCGCGGGGTGCTGGTGGTCGCCGATGTGGTCCGGCCGACCAGTCGAGCCGCGATCGGCCAGCTCCGGTCACTGGGGCTGACCCCGGTGCTGCTCACCGGCGACAACACCGCCGTCGCCCGGACCGTCGCGGCGGAGGTCGGCATCGATGAGGTGATCGCTGAGGTCATGCCGGCTGACAAGGTCGACGTGGTCAAGCGGCTGCAAGCCGACGGCAAGGTTGTCGCGATGGTCGGTGACGGAGTCAATGACGCCGCCGCGCTGGCCCAGGCCGATCTGGGCCTGGCCATGGGCACCGGCACCGACGTGGCGATCGAGGCATCGGATCTGACCCTGGTCCGCGGTGACCTAACGGCTGCCGTGGACGCCATCCGGCTCTCCCGCCGAACCCTGCGCATCATCAAGAGCAACCTATTCTGGGCCTTCGCCTACAATGTGGCCGCTCTGCCGCTGGCCGCGGCCGGTCTGCTCAACCCGATGATCGCTGGCGCGGCAATGGCCTTCTCGTCGGTGTTCGTGGTGGCCAACAGCCTCCGGCTGCGCCGCTTCCAACCCGGCAGCTAGCACATCGCACACGAGGCGCAGCTGCCCGGCACTGTGCCCGAGATCAGCAGGTCGAGCTGCCCGAGGACCAGGGCGGCGTCGGCCCCGCCGATCCTGGCGTCCCAGGAGCCACGACCGGGACCCGCTCCGATGGTGACCGGAACACGGATACGGCCGATGTGGCAATTCGCCACATCGGCCGTATCCGTGCCTGGGTATCTCCGTGGGTCGCCACTCGAAGCGGGCCTTCCCGCCGTGTGCGCCAGAGAAGACTGCCGCAGCAGGCCGTTGGACGCTCCTATGTTTGTCAAGCTCCGTGCGGGAGGTTGGTGGAGGGTGTCGGCTGGCGGGTCGCGGCTTGGATGCGGCGGTAGAGCCGGCGGGCAAGGATGCGTTTGAGGCTGCGACGGACGTCGCGGTGGGTTTTGCCCTGGACGGTGCGGTTGGCTTCGTAGTCGCGTGACTCTTGGTGGCAGCGTAGGCGGGTGATCGCGATCGTATGGAGGGCGCGGTTGAGGTCACGGTCCCCGCCGCGGTTGAGCCGGTGGCGGGTGCGTTGCCCGCTGCTGGCCTCCAGAGGGGCGGCGCCGGCGAGGGTGGCGAACGCGGCCTCGCTGCGGACCCGGCCGCGGTGCGACCAGCTCACCAGCAGCTGGGCGGCGACGACCGGACCGGCGCCGGGTTCGGCGAGCAGGACCGGGCCCGCGGGGTGGCTCTTGACGAGGGCGAGCAACTCGGGGTCGAGCTCGGCGGTCTGGGCGAGTAGGAACCGGATCCGGGCGGTGATCGACTGCAGGGTCAGAATCGTGATCCGGTGCTCGACGCTCGCGCCAGCGGGGCTGCGGAGCTGTTCGACGCGGGCCAGTTGCTTGATCAGTCGAAGCCCTCGCAACTGTGCGCGTAGATGCTCGGGCGCGACCACGATCAGACTCTTGAGTTCGTTGATCGCTTTGGTTCGGCTGACCAGGACTGCCTGCCGGGTAACGAGAATCTGACGCAGCGCTTCACGCAGGCCCCGTTCACGGGGCGCGGCTTGGTCTTCCTGGCCAATGCGGTTCGAGCGGCCTGGACTGCGTCGATACGGTCGTTCTTCGCGCCGCGGGATCGCTTTCCACCGGTGATCTCCACGATGTCTTCGCCTGCTTCGGCCAAGACCATGACCAGTCCGGCGGCGAAGCTGCCGGTGCCCTCCAGCGCCCAGACCCGACGGCCGGGCGCGTGTTCGCGGGCCCAGGCCAAGAGCCGCAGGTAGCCGGGTCCATCCGCTCGGTCGGCGAGGTGGCCACGGACCCCGCCGGTGACCGTGTCGAGGATGGCCAGGTCGATCGTGTCGCGGTCGGGGTCACCACCGATGACGAAGTCGTAGTGCTCTGCCAGCATTACCATCCGGTTGTCCTTCCCGAGGGCGAGCGCCGGTCGACGCCGACCTGGGAGAGGTCACCTGTCGCGGCAGCACTGTGAGGAGTCACGCCTGCGGGCGGACAAGCTCCTGATCAAGCCAAGACGAGTGGGTCAGGCCGGTGTCGGCTGCTCGGGGGACGGGTCCAACGCAAGGCACACCTGTCGGTGGCCAGTGTTCTCGAGAGTCACCTCATGCAGCCGGCACCAGCCTGCCGGTCTGACCCTCCCGGGCCACCAACAGACTCACAGTGTTTTCGTTGGTGCCGCGTTGCCAGGGGCTGTGGGGGTCGGCGAAGAACACCGGGACTCCGGTTTCGACCGTGAAGCGTGCGTGCGCAGACAACTCTTTGCCCCGGTCCCAGGTCAGCGATCTGCGGAGCTGCTCGGGCAGCTGGTTGATCGTCGCCGCGAGGGCTTTGCTCATCGTGATCGCCCCATAGCCGGCGAGAGCAGGGCCGTTCTTCGTCCGCGGGATCACCCCCCAGCCGGCCTCGCGAGGCAGGTGGATCAGCATCGTGAACCTCGTCGTCCGCTCGACCAGTGTCCCGATCGCGGAGCGCTGCAACCCGATGATCAGATCCCCTTCCCAGTGCCCGGGGACGGCACGGTCGGCGACTTCAGCGGGCCGTTCACTGATCAGCGTGTCGCTCGTGACGTGCGCCCACGCGCGTTGTTTCGCGCGGGCTCGGGGGACGCGAAGCGCCCGCCCGGTCCGCAAGCAGGTGACGAGTTCGCGCTTGAGGGCGCCGCGGCTCTGGACGTAGAGCGCCTGGTAGATCGCCTCGTGGCTGATGCGCATGGACTCATCTCCCGGGAACTCGGCCCTGAGCCTGCGGGAGATCTGCTCCGGGCTCCACCCGGTCGTCCATGCCCGGTCGCCGCGGTGGGGTTTGTTGCGGCCCTTCCACTGCGGGCCCTGCGGCCCAGCGACCGGCCGGCCGTCCGCTGTCCGAATCACGCCCGCAAGTCGTTGCTGGACGTACTCTCGGAGCCGCTCATTGGCCAGCAGCTTCGCGGTCTTCGGCCGGCGGGCTCGACGCTCGGCGTGCCACTGCGCGATCGTGGCCTTGTAGTCCAACCGGTACGTCCTGGTCGATGCGTTGCGCCGCAACTCCCGCGAGATCGTCGACGGGTCCCGGCCGAGCCGGCGTGCGATCTCACGAACGCCCATGCCCTTCGCCCGCGACAGAGCGATGTCCTCGCGTTCCCTGAACGACAGACGGTAGTTGTCAAGTCAACGTGAGACAGGTTGTCGTTAGCGGGTGGGTTGTTCTTGCCGGGCCGGGTTGTTGATCCAGGCGATGTCGGGTGCCCGGGTTGCTTGTGGGCGGCGGGTGAACCGGTCGGGGTGGGTGGCGTAGGCCTGGTCGAGGGTCGTCTGGCGGTGCGCCCGGATCTGCTCGGCGGTGCCGAAGTGGACTGACGCCGGGGTGTGCAGGCCGATGCCGGAGTGGCGGTGTTCGTGGTTGTAGGCGGTGAAGAAGCTGTCGCAGAAGGCGCGGGCGTCGGCGAGGGATCCGAACCGGTCGGGGAAGTCGGGCACGTATTTCATCGTTTTGAACTGGGCTTCGGAGTACGGGTTGTCGTTTGAGGTTCGGGGCCGCGAATGCGAGCGGAGCACGCCGAGGTTCACGAGCATCTCGGAGACGGGTTTCGACACCATGACGCCGCCGCGGTCGGCGTGGATGGTGTGCGGCTCGACGCCGTTGCGGGTGACCGCGTCGGAGAGGAAGTCCCGGGCCAGGACCGCGTCTTCGCCGGCTGCGACGAGCCATCCGGTGACGTAGCGGGAGTAGATGTCGATGATGACGTAGCAGCGGTACCAGGTTCCGTTGACGGGTCCTTTCAACGCCGTGATGTCCCAGGACCAGACCTGCGACGGCCCGGTCGCGACGAGTTCGGGGCGCACCCGCGGTGGGTGCGTGGCCTGCCGGCGTCGTTCCCTGACCTGCCCGGCGGTGCGGGCGATGCGGTACATAGTCGACAGCGAGCACCAGTACCGGCCGTCGTCGAGTTCCCGGGCCCACACCTGCGGGATCGCCAGATCCGCATACGCGGGGCTGTTCAACACCTCGAGGACCCGGACCCGTTCGGTGTCGCTCAACGCCGACGGTGGAGGGGTTCGTGGCAGCCACGGCCCGTGCACCGACCCAAGACCATTCTTCCGCCGGTAGTGCGTCGCCCGTGACGTTCCGGTCAGCGCACAGCAACGCTGCACCGACAGCTCGGCGGACCGCAGGTCGGTGAAGGCGGTGGTCAGGATCTGCTCGACGGCGGACCGTTGTCCGCGCTCTCGGAGAGTTCTTCCAAGAGCGCGTGTGCTTTTCCCATAATGTCCAACGCCATCCGGGTCTTCTTCAAATCCGCCTGCAGTTTCTCATTCTCCCGGCGTAGCTTCTCCAACTCGACCTGCTCGGCGGTCTTCCGCAGCCGAGAAGCCGGAGACGCCTTCTCGCCGCCGCCGGTGAGGGCGCCCGCGTCACGGGCTCGGGCCCACTCGATCAGATGCGACGAGTACAAGCCCTCGCGGCGAAGGACCGCGGCCTTCTCCCCATGCGGGGCGTTCTCGTACTCGGTCAGGACCGCGAGTTTGAACTCCGGGCTGAACGCCCGCCGAGACGGCCTCGGCGCCGGATCAGACCCGCCCGGCACACCCTGCACGGGCTGGTCCTCAGAAGATGTCGACACGTACACCAGGATCTCCGATCCCGCCCTCGGTCAGCACCCCGCACTCACACGCGGTGTCTCACCCCATCCTGACCAAGAGGGAGATACCGGCCCGACACACTTGCGGGCAACGCAGGATTCACGCCGCCAGCGTGCCGGAACCACCGGAACCCGACCGGCGACGACACGCCCGCCGCCGCGGCGGCATCCTCGGTCATCACACCAGATCGGATCGCAGCCCAGAACTTGACCCGGTCCTCGCGCCACGCCACCGTCGGCCGTCCCGGCGAAGGCATCTGACCCCGATACTCCCGAACCCGCTTCTGCCCTGGCCCGTAAGCCATCGCTCCACCTCTCCGACAAGGTGTTGCGACGGCCGGTTGAATCCGCCCTGACAGCCGCGGTCGCTGTGAAAGATCACCGGCTGGTCGGGGCGGCGGCTGGTCACGGCGTTGGACAGCGCCTGAGCGGGCAGGTCGGTGCGCAGATGATCGGCGGTGGCCCAGCCGACGACCCGACGGGAGGCCACGTCGATGACGGTGGCCAGATACATCCAACCCTCCCACGTGTTGATGTAGGTGATATCTCCGCACCAGCGGGTGTTCACCGCCACGGCTGCGGTGGTGAAGTCCCTGGCGATCAGGTCAGGGCGCGCGGGCGCCGCCGGGTCGGGCACGGTGGTCGTCCGCCACCGTTTCGGCGCCCGACCGCACCGGCCGGCCGCTTGCATGAGCCGGGCGATCCGCTTGCGGGAGTGCCGGCGGCCCTGGGCGCGCAGTTCGGCGTGCACACGCGGGGAGCCGTAGGTTCCAGCGGAGGCGTCGTGCACCTCGATGATCTTCTCGGTGAGTTCGACGTCCTGACGGACCCGCGTGGACGGGCCGGCGCCGGGGTGCTGGTAGTAGGCGGACCGGGAGACCTCCAACAGCTCGCAGGCACGCTTCACATTGCCCTGCTGCGCCTTCTCCGCCTCGATGAACGGATACACGTTCACCGGGTCTCCTTGATGCTCCTATGTCAAGCCGCCGCCGTCATCACGGTTGTCAGGTTGGTAGGAGGCAACGGCGTGACGGTTCGGGCGGACTGGGATGCGCGGCGTTCGTCGGCGAGGAGGGCGGTGAAGACCCGGTCGGACAGCCTGCGGCGCAGCAGCCGCAGCGCTTCGGTGCGGGTCTTGCCAGCGGCGAGCTGCTTGTCGACGTAGTCCTTGCCAGGGCCGACGCCGCGGGCCTGCGTGACGGCGATCATGTGCAGGGCGGTGTTGACGACCCGGTTGCCGCCACGGTTGAGCCGCACCCGCACCGTGTTGCCTGACCAGACCGGGATCGGGGCCGTGCCGTTGAACCGGGCGTAGGCGTGCCTGGAACGGAACCGGTCGGCGCCGGCGGTCTCGCCCAGGATCATCGCCGCGCCGAGGACACCGCAGCCGGGAACTGCAAGCAGGCTCGGCGCCAGGACGCGGACCAGGTCGCGTAGTTCCCGCTCCAAGCTGTTGATCTGCACCGTCAGCTCCCGACACCGCACGAGGAGGTCCCGGGCGATCCGAGCCACCGTGCCCTCAGCCCCGGCGAGCCGGTCGTTGAGGTCGTCGATGACGCAGTAGCGGCGCAAACCTCGAGACGGGATGTGCAGGCCCGGGTCAAGTTCGTGCAGATGCCACCGCAGCCGGTTGACCAACTTGGTCCGCTCCGCGACCAGGTCCCGGCGGTGGTCAGACAGGAGTTTCACCTGCCGGGCTGGGCCGTCCAGCCGGGCCACCGGCAGGTCCGGTTCGCGAAGCGCCGCGTGCGCCACCGCGAGCGCGTCAATCGGATCGGACTTGCCGGCCTGCCGCGAACTCCGACGCGCCGCGGCCATCAGCCGGGTCGGCACCCGCACCACCTGGTGCCCGGCGCGCAGCAAATCGCCTTCCAGACGGCGGGTCAGGTGCCGGCAGTCCTCCAGCGCGAAGCGGACCTGCGGCCATTGCGCGGCCCACTGCACCGCCTGCAGATGCCCATCGCTGGTCGTTCCGACCGTTCGTTCGCCGAGCTTGCGGCCCAACTCGTCCGCCGCCACCAGCGTGTGGCTGCGCTTATGCGCGTCGACCCCGATCACGACCATGCCGTCTCCCTCGCCTTGAGCAGCTGAAACCTTCAGCCGGGCAGCGGGGGCACGCCTTCATCGAGCATCGGCACGCACCTATCAAGCCACACCGCGGCCCGGTGCAGGATCCGGCGGGGCCGCACATCAACGAAAAGCCACCAGCCGAAGGCCGGGGCAGCAAAGAAACGAGCGAACCCCGCCGGACCACGATCAGGCTGGCATGAACGCGAAGAAAGCCGTCTCGGGCTTGGTCATGAGCCAGGAGACCAGGCGGCGCGGTGACGGCGGGGCACATTCCGCGTCGGCGCGGCCCTGGTTGAGGTAGCGCACCAGAAGGTTGGCGCTGCCGGCATAGCCCTGTGCGCGGATCTCGGCCAGCAGCCGGGGTCACCGGAACCTGAGGGTCTTGGGCACGTCGGCGGGGCAGGTGAGCCCGGAACGGGTCGACCAGGGTTTCGCGGTAGCGCGGTGGCCGCTGCAGGTCCTCGGCGGTGGTCGCGCGGGCGTACCGCTTCACCGTATTCAGCGCCCAGCCCAGCCGACGGGCGCACTGCAGTAGCCCGATGCCCTGGTTGAGAAGGGTATGCACGGCCGTGTGCCGTTCGCGGGTGCGCTCATCCAGAGGCCGGTCCGGGCGGGCTGGACTGTCATGCCAGCAGCGGCTGTGCGCGATCACGGTCTTCTCGACCGCCTTGGCCAAGTTGTGCCACAGATGCCACCGGTCGCTGACCTGCACCGCATGCGGTGCGCCGGCGCGGATCGCCTCGGCATACGCGGCGGAGCCGTCGCGGCAGACCACCTCCACCTCCGGGTGCTCCCGCAGCCACGCGGCCAGGGTGGCTGCCTTGCGGTCCGGCAACACGTCGACGCGGCGGTGGGTGACCGCGTCGATCAGCAAGGTCCATACCGTCGGCCACGTCGCAGCGCGAAGTCATCCACGCTCAGCACCGCTGGCGCCGGCCCCGCCGGGGTGGGCATGGCCATCAAGACCCGCAGCACCGTGGACCGCGAGATCCGAATACCCAGCCGGGCCAGCACGGCTGCTCCGGCACGACCGGCCACGACCACCGCCAGGTCACCGATCAACCCGCCCAACTGGCAGGTCCGCCTCGCCCACCGACACGTCAGCGCGGGAACCTGTTCCCGGAACGTGCGCCGTGGACAGGACGTATTCGGGCAGCGCAGCCGCCGGACTTGCAAGTCGATGATAACGGCTCGACCGCCGACGGGCAGGTCAGCCAGCCGGCGCTGGTGATAGGCGTGCACCCGCTCGGTCGGCTGACCGCACTGCGGGCACGCCACCACCGTCCCCGGTGTCCGGGCGCGCACCCGCAGGACCAGCCCCTGCTCCACCACCTCGTCGATGACCAGCGAAGACAGCTGAGGGAACAAGGCCTTGATCAGGTTGCAAGTCACACCGGCGTCAGCCTTCCACATCACGACAGGCTACTGAGGACGGACCCACCACCGTTTCTGCGCCAGAGCCGTTCTTCTTACAGACCCCCATGTGGCCGTTGGTCATCACGGTGACGTGCTGGTGGTCGTGGTGCTCGCGGTGCCGGTTCGGTTTATCGGCCGTGACTTCGCTGATGGCGGCGCGGGTGGAGGACTCGCCGGCGATGGCCTTGCCGTCGGCGAACGCGGTGATCAGCGCTTGAATCGCGAGGTTGCTCACGGCGCGGGGGTGGCCGCGGCTGGATTGGTGGATCGCAGCGGCACGAAGTACACCGCCATGGCGATGCACGCCGCGCCTCGTCGAGGAAGTCGCACGAGGACATGGCTTCGTCGAGGGCTGGGGCATGGCACTGGACCATCTGGTCGAGGTCGCGAAAGTCTCTCTGACGGACGAACGCGTGGTCATCTGAGTTGACGGACTGCGGCCGGTCAGGGTCGTCGGATCGGGCAGCGGCGGTGGTGGTGGTTCGCAGCGGCGGCCCTGGGTTTGACGGTGTCTGCACCAGCGAGGGCGATAGGCGGCCGACCGCCCACGCGAATCCTCGCTTGGCACGTCAAGGTCGGCTATCGAATGTAGACGGCTGTGGTCGGGGCCGGCTGCGGGCACCCGTGATTCCGCGGCATCGAGTCGGCGCTCGCCGGCGCCGTGTCAGAGTTCGTCGAGGATCCGCTTGCGCTGTTCGGCGTACTCTTCGGCCGTGATCACACCCTGCGCTTGGAGCTCTTCGAGCTTCTTGAGACGTTCGGGAACGCCCGGCTCCGGGAGTCCGCCGATCTTCGTGCCGCCGAACCGGGCCGTGAAGCGGCCGACGACGGCGGCAACCAGGTAGGGCGCGCCCTGCACCGCGAGGTCGACGACCGTCTGCGCGACGGAGAGATCCTTGTATTCCATTGGCGGCTGGTAGTCGACCTGCAGACCCTCCGCGCGCAGCATCTGCGCGAGCGCACCCACTTGGGCGGGCGGGCCTTGGTAGGTCAGGTGCATCGTGTCGTCGTTCACGGAGGAAACTGTAGTAGCGCTGCGCCACGATCCGTCGCTTCAAGCGGGTTGCGCGGTTTAGCACCCGGTCTGTGCATTCGGCCCGCACGCTGTGGACGAACCGTTCCGCGTAGCAGTTCGCCCGAGGCGTCCTCGGTGGAGTCCTGACCACTTCAACCCCCTCGGCGGCGAACACGGCGTCGAAGCTTCCGGCGAACTTGGCGTCGCGGTCGCGGATCAGGAACCGAAACGCGGTGATCCGGTCGCCGAGGTCCATGACCAGGTTGCGAGCCTGCTGGTTAGTCCACGCAGCTGTCTGGTATTCGGTGACGCCGAGGATGTGTACGCGTCTGGTCGCGATCTCTATCACGAACAGGACGTACAGTCTGCGCAGGGTGATGGTGTCGAGGTGGAAGAAGTCGGTGGCGAGCAGTCCGGATGCCTGCGTGCGCAGGAAGGCGCGCCAGTTGGTGTCGACCTCACGTGGCGCTGGGTCGATCCTGCCGGCGGCGAGGATGCGGCGGATAGTACCGGCGCCGACGCGGTGGCCCAGGCCGACCAGTTCCCCCTGGATGCGGCGGTGCCCCCACCCAGGATTTTCCCGGGCTAGGCGCACGACGAGGTCACGTACCTCGTCGCTGATCCGTGGCCGGCCCGGCCGGTTCGGATAGGTCCAGTGCCGGCTGACGAGACGTCGGTGCCAGGCCAGCAGCGTGGCCGGGGTGACGATCCGATGCTTCCACAGCTCGCGTGGTACGGCACGGACCAGCGCGGACAGCACCGCCCGGTCCGGCCATGACAGGCGCGGTCTACCGACTTGGCGCCGAAGCACGGCGACCTCATGGCGCAGCACCAACAGCTCGGCGGCCATCGCGGACTCGCCGAGCGTGATCTGCGGCAACCAGCTGAATATCCGAATCGCGGTCAGGTACAGCAGCCGAACAACCCTGCAGGCATCCTGCTCGACAGCCACGAAAGGCCAGCTCACACCTTGTGCGAACAGTTCTGGCACGGCACACGCATGCTGGCCAGTTTCGCGGTTCTCATCAGCTCTCGGACGGCTCGGCGCGGTCGGTAGCCAAGGCTCGGGGCGGGTCGGCCCGTACACCGTGGCCTGGTGCCGCTGCCGCTGCCGCGGCTGCCAGAGGACCCCCGGAACGAGACCAATGCCCCTGACAGCACGCCGTCCGGTGAGTGACCATGGAGGCAAGGCGTACCCGTCGGAGGTGGCACGATGATGTGGGGATATGGGCCGGGTTGGGCTTGGATGATGCTGATGCCGCTGTTGTGGGTGGTGCTCATCGCCGTGATCGTCTGGGCCGTCATCAGGCTTGTCCGGCGTCCCGACGACGGCGAGCGTGGTCGGCAGGGTCGGGAGACGCCGCAGGAGATTCTCGACCGCCGGTTCGCCAGCGGCGAGATCGACGTCGAGGCATATAGGCAGGCCCGGGCCCACCTGGCCGGGCGGGAACCGGGCTCGTCATGACCTGGCTGGGGCGCAAGTGGATGCCCCTCTCGGTGCTGGTCGCTGCGACCGCCGCCCTGGTCGCTTCCGTCGTCTGGACCGCAGGCAGCGCCGCCTGGCGGCCGACGGCCGGGACGATGGGGCCCGGGCTGCGCGGTGAGGGGCCGGTGCGGAATATGGTCGATGCCGACCGCGCCGCCGGGCGGTTCGCCGAGCGGTGGGGGCTGCACGTCGGTGAGGTGATGCAGTTCGACAACGGCTTCTACGCCGAACTGGTCGACCCGGCCGGCAACGGCGCCACCGAGGTCCTCATCGACCCGCAAAGCGGCGCGGTCCAGATCGAGCTCGGGCCAGCGATGATGTGGAACACCGCGTACGGCATGCACCCGGCCCGCGGCGACCGCACCGCGACGGTCGGGCTGGATCAGGCCCGGAGCATCGCCGACCAGTGGCTCCGCGACAACCGCCCCGGCGAGCACGCCGACCAGGCCGAAGCGTTCCCCGGCTACTACACCCTGCACACCATGCGCGGGGATCAGGTCGTCAGCATGCTGTCCGTGCACGCCACCTCGGGCGCGGTCTGGTACCACAGCTGGCACGGACGCTTCCTGCGGATGCAGGAACACCCCGACTGAAACAGCTGTGCGTCGAACGCCGGCTTTGCTCGACGACACCGAGTTCGAGGACGCGGTCGCCGCGTGCAACCTGCTGCCCGGCCCGGTGTCCACCCAGCTGGCGATCTTCTGCGCCTGGCGGGTCCGCGGCCGGGTCGGCGCCCTCGTCGGCGGGGCGGCGTTCATCGTCCCCGGCCTGATCCTCATCCTCGCCCTGGCCGTCCTGTTCCTGGCCGGCACCCCACCGCTGTGGGTCAAAGGCGCCGGCGCCGGTGCGGGTGCGGCCGTCGCGGCGGTCGCCGTGCAGGCCGGGTCCAGCCTCATCCCCGCGAGCTGGCGGCGCGCCCCGCAGGCCAGCAACGGGCTGCGCTGGTCGCTGTACCTGGCCGCTGGTATCGCGGCCGCGGCCACCGTCGGCCCCTGGCTCGTGCTGGTCCTGCTCGCCTGCGGCCTGATCGAGACCGTCGCCGAGCGGGTCGGACGCAACGAGCCCGACACCGCCCCCAGATTCTCGCTGCCGCTGTTGGCCGCTGGCGGGTTCGGTGGCGGTGTGCTGCTCTCGATCGCGTGGGTCGCCCTGAAAGTCGGTGCCCTGTCCTACGGGGGCGGCTTCGTGATCATCCCGCTGATGCAGGCCGACGCCGTTAACCACTACCACTGGATGAGCAACGCCCAGTTCCTCAACGCCGTCGCGCTCGGCCAGATCACCCCCGGCCCGGTCGTACAGACCGTCGCCGTGGTCGGCTACGCCGCCGCCGGCATCGGCGGTGGCCTGCTCGCCTCCGCGGTGGCGTTCACGCCGTCGTTCGCGTTCATCGCGCTCGGCGCGCACCGTTTCGACCGTCTCCGCACCAACCAGCGGGTCCGGGCGTTCCTCGACGGCGCTGGACCTGCCGCGATCGGCGCGATCCTCGGCTCCGCGATCATCCTCGCCACCGCGTTGACCCGACCATGGCAGTACGCCGTGCTCGCCGGCGCGGCGATCCTGCTGCTACCGCTACGCCGACCGACCCTGCTCGGCGCCGGCACCATCGGCGTCATCATCGCCCTGGCCGGCGGACCGCTCCCACACTGACCAACCAGCCGGGGTAGCCGAAACGACGAGGTCCCAGCAAGCCGCCCCGCAGGTCACCCGGCAGCTAGCGGTCGGACCACGACGCCGGCTGATGGCGCTGTTCGCCGGGCTGCCGGCCACTCAGATGCTGCAGGTCCTCGCCACGTTGGACGTGCTCATGGCGCGGTTGGCGCCGGCCGCCATGGACGGTCCGGGTCGGTTGCGGCGGCGTCGGCGGTGACCTGGATCGCGTAGGTCGGTCGGGTGGTCGCGGGCAGCGGACCCAGGTAGGTGTGCCCGGTGAGGTGGCACCAGGCGGGCAGGTCCAACGGTGCGGCGGGGTCCGTGGCGATCAGATGCACGACGGTGCCGGCCGGTACCTGCAGGGTCAGGCGCCGCAGCTCGAGGAGCAGCTGCACGCAGCGGCGGTCGCCGCCGTCGAGCACGACCGGGGTGTTCACGTGGCGGCGTCGACGGGCAGGTTGGCCAGGCGCCATTCGAGCATGCCGTCGACCAGGCGAGCGGCGCGACGGCCGCGGGCGGCGAGGAGCCGGACGGCGTCGTGGGCGAGTACGCAGTACGCCCCGCGGCAGTAGGCCACGACCTCGACGTCGTCGGGGAGTTCGGAGAGCCGGTCGGTGAGCTGTTCCAGGGGGATGGACAGCGCCCCGGGGATGTGGCCGGCGGTGTACTCCTCGGCGGGGCGCACGTCCACGGCGATCACCTGCCCGGTGGCGAGTCGCCGCTGCAGTTCGTCGCGGTCGACGGCCTCGGTGTCATCGGCGCCGAGGTAGCTGTCACGGGCGGCGGCGGCCTGCGCCGAGTGTGTGCCGGCGACGTCGCGCAGCAGCGCGTACAGGGCGGCCACGTCCGCACCGGCGAGCCTGTAGTGGATCTTGGTCCCGTCGCGGCGGGTCGCGACCAGTCCCGCCTGCCGCAGGGTTTGCAGGTGCGCGGAGCAGGTCGTGATCCCGACGCCGGCAGCTCGGGCCAGAGCCTCGACGCTGCGCTCACGCTGGGCGAGCAGGTCGAGCAGCTCCAGGCGCGTGCCGCTACCGAGGGCCTTGCCGACGCGGGCGAGGGAGTCGAACAGCTCGGCCTTGGCGACCGCATCACCCATGACACTCCTCCAATATTCTGTGGAATATTGTAGTAGGAGTTGGGCGGGGAACGCGTCCCGGGTCGGAGGGTTGTGGTGCAGATGGAGCGAGAGCGGCTGGTCCCGCTGGTGGACGAGGGTTTGGGCAACAGCGCCTACCTGCTCGACGTCGGTGACGGCCGGGCCTTGGCGGTGGACCCGCCTCGGGACCTGCGGGCGTTGCGCGCCGCGGCCGGCAAGCGGCGGCTGACGGTGGCGTGGGCGGCGGACACGCACCTGCACGCCGACTTCCTGTCCGGGGCGGTACAGCTCGCCGCGACCGACGGCGCGCAGATCCTGGCCTCGGCCGCCGGGATGCGGGCGTTCGAGCATCGCGGCCTGACCGACGGCGACGAGGTGGACCTCGGCGGGCTCACCCTGCGCGCCCTGGCCACGCCGGGGCACACGGACGAGCACCTGACGTTCCTGCTGCTCGACGGCCCCACACCGGTGGGGGTGTTCACCGGCGGGTCGCTGATCGTCGGCTCCGCGGCCCGCACCGACCTGCTCGGCGAGGACCGCACCGTCGAGCTGGCCCGGGCGCAGTACGCGTCGCTGCACCGTCTCGCCGCGCTGCCGGACGCCACCGGCGTGTGGCCGACGCACGGTGCCGGGTCGTTCTGCTCCGCTCCGCCCGGCGCGGCGCGCACCAGCACGATCGGCGCCGAGAAGGCCGGCAACCCGCTGCTGGCCGCCCCGGACGCCGACGCGTTCGTCGACCGGCTCGTGGCGTCGCTGGGCTCGTACCCGGCGTACTTCCGGTGGCTGGCCGAAGCCAACCGGCGCGGCCCCGCCGTCGTCAACGGCCTGCCGCACCTGCCCGGCCTGTCGGCCGCCGAGGTCCGGCGGTTCCTCGCCGACGGCGCGGTGGTCGTGGACGTGCGCCCGGTGCCCGACGTCGCCGCCGGGCACATCCCCGGCGCGATCGCGATCCCGCTGCGGGCGCAGTTCGCGACCTGGCTCGGCTGGCTCGTCGACCCGGGCACCCCCGTGATGATCGTGCGCAACGGCGACCAGGACCCGGCCGACATCCTGTGGCCGGCGCTGAACATCGGCGTCGACCACCTGGTCGGCGAGCTCACCGGCGGGATGGCCGCCTGGACCGGCGAGGTCACCACCACCCGCCTGGTCCGCCCGGACCAGGTCGACGCCCCGGTGCTCGACATCCGTCAGGCCGGTGAATACACCGCCGGGCACCTGCCCCACGCCGTCCACCTCGAACTCGGCGACCTACCCGCCACCGCGCACGCCGCACCGCACGGGCCAGTGGTGGTGATGTGCGGGCACGGCGAACGCGCGATGACCGCGGCCACGCTGCTTGAGCGCACCGGCCGCCACGACCTGGCCGTGCTGGTCGGCGGAGCCGAGGACTGGGCCACCGCCACCGGCCGCCGCCTGCAGGAGGGATCATGAGCACCACCATGACCGGTACGCTGCGGCTCGGACTCGCCGCCAACGCCGCCCAGTTCACCCTGCTCGTGGTCGTCAACGCCCTCGTCGGCGGCGTGCTGGGCTCCGAACGCACCGTGCTGCCGCTGCTGGCCGAGCAGGAGTTCCACCTCACCGCCTACACCGCGGCACTGACCTACATCCTCGCGTTCGGCGCGACCAAGGCCGTCACCAACTTCTTCGCGGGCACCCTGTCGGACCGCTACGGCCGTAAACCAGTCCTGCTGGCAGGCTGGCTGGTCGCCATTCCGATCCCGGCCATGCTGATCTGGGCACCCAGCTGGGGGTGGATCGTCGCGGCGAACGTGCTGCTCGGGGTCAACCAGGGCCTGGCCTGGTCCACCACCGTCATCATGAAGATCGACCTCGCCGGGCCGGGCCGGCGTGGCCTGGCGATGGGCCTCAACGAGGCCGCCGGGTACGTCGCCGTCGCCGCCACGGCGATGGCCACCGGAGCCCTCGCCGCCGCCAACGGGCTGCGACCGACGCCGTTCCTGCTCACCGCCGCCTACATCGCCCTCGGCCTCGGCCTGTCCGCGGTCTTCGTGCGAGAGACCCGCGGCCACGCCCGCCACGAAGCCGCCATCCACACCATCGGCGAGCACCATGCGGGCCTGTCGACCCGGCAGGTGTTCGCGTTGGCCAGCTGGCGGGAACCCGCCCTGTCCTCGGCGAGCCAGGCCGGCATGGTGAACAACCTCAACGACGGCCTGGCCTGGGGCCTGTTCCCGATCCTGTTCGCCACCGCCGGACTGTCGCTGACCGAGATCGGCGCCCTCGCCGCCCTGTACCCGGCCGTGTGGGGCCTCGGGCAGCTCGCCACCGGCCCGGCCTCGGACCGCTACGGACGCAAACCGTTCATCGTCACCGGGATGCTGCTGCAGGCGGTCGCCCTGGCCGTCATCGCCCTCGCCGACGGCTTCACCGCCTGGGCTGTCGCCGCGGTGCTGCTCGGCGCCGGCACCGCGATGGTCTACCCCACCCTGCTCGCCGCCATCAGCGACGTCGCCCACCCCGCATGGCGGGCCCGCGCCGTCGGCGTCTACCGGCTCTGGCGCGACGGCGGCTTCGCCGTCGGAGCCCTGCTCGCCGGCATCGTCGCCGACCTCGCCGGGATCCGCGCCGCGACCTGGGTCGTCGCCGCCCTCACCGCCGCGTCCGGCCTGCTCGCGTGGGGGCGCATGTACGAGACACACCGCCGGGCCTGACAGTCCGCAGTCTCTCCCTGCTCGCCGGAATACTCGCCCGGGCCATCATCCGCTGATCATCCGGTGGCGCACCGCCGAACCACGGCATGACCCCGACAACGCGCTGCACCGCCCCGGCACATCGGTCACCACGGACCACCGGCACCATGCACACACCCTCGCCAGCGCGAGAGACATCGATACATCATAGGCTGAATACATTAGCCATGCCCTGTCCGATCCGCTGCGGGCCCGGCTGCTGCTCGCGCTGCGCGAAGGGCCCGGGTATCCGGCCGACCTCGCTGAGCTGCTCGGCACGAGCAGGCAGAACCTGTCCAACCACCTCGCCTGCCTGCGCGGCTGCGGCCTGGTCGTCGCCGCACCCGAAGGCCGGCGTACCCGGTACGAGCTGGCCGACGCCCGGCTGGCGCACGCCCTGGGCGACCTGCTCGGCCTGGTCCTGGCCGTGGACCCGGCCGCATGTCCCGATGTCGCGGACAAGGACTGCTGCTGATGAACCTCCCGCTGCTGCCGGTCACGCCGGTCGGACCCTCGCCGCAGCGACGGGCGACCCTCGCCCGTCGGGTGCGGCTGCTCGTCGCCGCCACGATCGCCTACAACACCGTCGAGGCCGTCGTCGCGATCACCGCCGACACCCTGGCGTCCTCCACCGCGCTGATCGGCTTCGGCCTGGACTCGGTCATCGAGGTGTCCTCGGCCGCCGCCGTGGCGTGGCAGTTCTCCGGCACCGACCACGAGAAGCGCGAACGCACCGCGCTGCGCATCATCGCTGTGTCGTTCTTCGCCCTGGCAGCGTACGTGACGGTGGAGTCGGTGCGGGCACTGCTCGGCGCGGAGCGCGCCGATCATTCGACGATCGGTCTGGTGCTGGCCGCCGTATCGCTCGCGGTGATGCCGGCGCTGTCCGCGCTGCAACGCCGCACCGGCCGTGAACTGGGCTCGGCCTCGGCGGTGGCCGACTCCAGGCAGACCCTGCTGTGCACCTACCTGTCCGCAGTGCTGCTCGGCCTGGCGGTCAACGCACTATTCGGGTGGTGGTGGGCCGACCCGGTCGCCGCGCTGGTCATCGCCGCCGTGGCGCTCAAGGAAGGCCGCGAGGCCTGGCGCGGCGACGCCTGCTGCGCCCCGACCGCCGCGCTGGCCACCGGTGCAGCGGCGACGGACGGCTGCGCCGACGGGTGCTGCATCCAGGAACCACCCCGGTGACCGCAGCCCTCGCCGTCCACTGCTGCGGATCATGGTCACGATCCTGGCGGCCGAGCAGGTCCTGCATCGTTTCGAGGTCCGCACCGGCCTCGTGGGCAAACCCTTGGCTCGGCTGTTCGCCGACCCGACCTGCACCCCCAGACCGCCTATTGACTGACCCGGTCGGTCGGTTATTGTGGAGATGTGGCTCGCTCGATCCCTGCCGACCGGTTCGCCGTCGTCGTTGACGCTGCTGCGCGGGTGTTCATCGCCCACGGCTACCGTCGCACGCAGGTCCAGGACGTCGCGGACGCGCTGGGCCTGGCCAAAGGCACCCTCTACGGGTACGCGCAGAACAAGGCGGCCCTGTTCGCCGCCGCCGTCCGCTACGCCGACGGTCACGAGCCCCTGCCCGCCGTGACCGACCTGCCGGTGCCCGCACCGGCCGACGCCGAAGTCGCCGCACTGGTCGCGGGGCGGCTCGGCGCCGAGATCGCCGACCTGCGCCTGCACGGTGCCCTCGCCGAACCGGCGCACGGCACTGCCGACACCGATCCCGACGAGCTGGGTGGGATCGTCACGGACCTCTACCAGCGGCTCGCCCGGCACCGGGTAGCGATCAAACTCGTCGACCGGTGCGCCCCCGAACTGCCCGACCTCGCCGAGATCTGGTTCGGCACCGGCCGCCGCGCCCACGTCGACGCGCTCGTCGAGTACCTCACCCGCCGCGCCGACACCGGCGCGATCGCCCTGCCCGGCCCGGCGACACTGCTCGCTCGTACCATCGTGGAACTCGTCACCCTGTGGGCCGTGCACCGCCACTTCGACCCCGCACCGCCCACCGCCGGCGCGGCAGATCCGGCAGCCGACGACGCGACCGTCACCGCCATGCTCGCCGCGCTGCTCAACCGAGCCACCGCACCCGCATCGCCGCACCGTTCAAGGTGACCGCCGTGCCACCACCCTCAACCCTCCGCGCCGGGCGTTCCGCCGGTCGCGAACCGGTCCATTAGCAGCTCCAGCGTCGTGGTGAACCGCTCCACATCACGCAACGACAGATCGGCGAGCAGCCGCGCCGACGCCGCCGCACCACCCACCTGAAGGGATCACTGATGTCGCCGCAACAGCCCACACCGCGGGTGTCGCACCCGATCTTCGCCCGCGTCTACCAGCGGCTCAGCGTCACCATGGACCGGGCCGGCGGCGCCGAACACCGCCGGGCCCTCGTCGCCGGCTTGGCCGGCCGGGTGATCGAGGTCGGCGCGGGCAACGGCCGCATGTTCGCCCACTACCCACCCACGGTCACCGAGGTCGTCGCCGTGGAGCCCGAACCGCGGCTACGCGCCGCCGCACTCGCGGCTGCCGCGAGCGCCCCGGTACCGGTCCGGGTCCTCGACGGCGTCGCCGAAGCGCTACCCGGCGGCGACGGCGAGTACGACGCCGCAGTCACCGCCCTCGTGCTGTGCACCGTCCCGGACCAGACCGCCGCCCTGGCAGAGATCCGCCGGGTCCTGCGCCCGGGCGGGCACCTGCGGTTCTTCGAACACGTCGCCGCCGAACACCCCGGGCTGCTGCGCCGCGTCCAACGCGCCGCTGACGCCACCCTCTGGCCGCTGCTGCTCGCCGGCTGCCACACCAGCCGCGACACCGCTGCCGCCATCACCGCCGCCGGGTTCGTCGTCGACGAGCTGTGCCGGTTCACGTTCCCGGCCACCGGACCGAGCAGTCCCGCGGCCCCGCACATCCGCGGTACGGCCACCGCGCCGGTGGAAGCGGCGAAACCGTGAGCACCGCGCGACCGCACGCACCGGTCACCGTCTATACCCGGCCCGGCTGCCCGTACTGCTTCCTGCTGCGTCGTGGGCTCCGCCGGCGCGACATCACGTTCGCCGAAATCAACATCTGGGCCGACCCCGACACTGCCGCCGCCGTCCGCGCGGTCGCCGACGGCAACGAAACCGTCCCCACCGTCCACGTCGCCGGACAATGGCTGGTCAACCCCAGTGCGGCGGTGGTGGACCAGCTCGCCCGCAACTGACCCTTCACGACCACCACCGAACCGAACAACACCGCCCCTGGCACGGAGCCGACGCCCTTCCCTGCATCGCCGCCATCCGAGGCACCGTCCCTTCCGGCGCCACATCCTCCACGTGCGTGGCAAGCCGACAGGACGCCGGGCCAGCTCCGCCAGCTGCGACACGATCGGCGCAGCGTGTACCGGCCGAAATCCTCGCCGCGGGACTTGCATCCGGTACCCAGGTACAGGCTTACCGTCGAGAGACAGCGCCCGATGGGGCGCTGCACCGCCTGCTCAAGGAGCCTGTGATGTCGTTCGTGGTCCCTGATGCCTGCACGCTGCCGACCGTCGAGCAGCCGCTGCGGCTGGCCGAGTTCGACGAGCTGTTTGCCACCGCCGTGCGCCGGGTCGAGACCCTCACCGCGACGCACGCCCGCATGACGCTGATCGGCGAGGCCGGCCTGACGGCGGCGGCGGTCCGTGACCTGACCGCCCGGGAGACGGGGTGCTGCTCGTTCTTCACGTTCACCATCACCGAACCGGCCGACGACGGTGAGGCGCTGATCCTGGTGCGGACCACAACGAGCTGACTTCAGCGTCTTCGGGTGTGGCGTAGTAATGCTCGCCGTAGCTCGTCCGGTGCCCATACGAGTATCGGAAAGGCGATCAGGATGGCAAGCATGAGGGGGTCGGGCGGGGCGGTGCCGAAGATCGCCTGTAGCGGCGGCACGGTGATGATGGCGGCGGCGAAGGCGAGTTCGAACGCGATTCCCCACAGCAGGAGTCGGTTGGTAAGGAGGCCGACGGAGCGGAGTGAGGCGCGGTCGGTGCGGGCGGCGAGGGCAGTGCCGATCTGGCAGGCGACGATGCCGAGGAAGGTCATGGTGGTGGCCTGTTGGTAGGTGTGGTGTAGGGGGGTTCCGGGGCCGGTGGGGTCGCCGGGTTGCCAGCCTGCTCGGTAGAGGGTGAGGAAGAAGCCGGCCATGACGAGGATGGCGGAGATGATGCCGAGGTAGCCCCAGGCTCTGATCAGCATGTGTCTGTCGATGATGGTGCTGCCGTGTTTGCGGGGTGGTCGTTTCATGAGTCCGGGCTCGGGGGTTTCGCGGCCGAGTGCCAGCGCCGGGAGGGTTTCGGTGCCGAGGTCGATGGCGAGGATCTGCATGACGGTCAGTGGTAGGGGGACGGTTCCGCCAGAGAGGGCGAAGATGAGGAACGGTACGACCTCGGGTGTGGCGTGGGCGAAGATGTAGAGGATGAATTTGCGGACGTTGTCGTAGACCTGTCTGCCTGATTGGACGGCGGCGACGATGGTGGCGAAGTTGTCGTCGGTGAGGATTAGGGTGGCGGCTTCGCGGGTGACGTCCGTGCCGGTGCGTCCCATGGCCACGCCGATGTCGGCGCGTCGCAGGGCGGGGGCGTCGTTGACGCCGTCGCCGGTCATGGCCACGACGTGGCCGGTGTCTTGCAGGGCTTTGGCGATGCGAAGTTTGGCCTCGGGTGAGGTACGGGCGAAGACGAGATCCGGGGTCCGGACGAGGAGTTGGGTCAGTTCGTCGTCGGGCATGGCGTCGACGCGGTCGCCGTTGACGACTGTTGGGTTGGGCTGTGTGATGCCGACCTGGGTGGCGATGGCGGCGGCGGTGAGTCCGTGATCGCCGGTGATCATGATGATGCGGATACCGGCGGTGTGGCAGCGGGCCACCGCGTTGGCGACCTCGGGACGAGGCGGGTCAAGCATGGCGACCCAGCCGAGGAGGCAGAGGTCGCGTTCGACTTCGTCGCGGGTGGCGGGGACTTCCGGGACGCGGCGGCGGCCTGCCGCGATGATCCGCGTGCCCTTCGCGGCCTGCGCCGTGACGGCCTCTGTCAGCTGCTGCCGGGTGTTGTCGTCGAGGGGATGCTCTGCGCCGTCGGCCTCGACGATCGTGGTGGAGTGGGCGATGACTTCTTCGGGGGCGCCCTTGGTGTGTATCCACAAGCCCTGTTCGTCGGTATCGACGGTGGACATGAGCCGCAGCTTGGGGTCGAAATGGAACTCGCCGCGCCGGCATCGGGGGCGTTGATCTGGTGACGTGTCGACACCGGCGCCCTTGGCGAACCGCATCAGGGCTATTTCCGTCGGGTCTCCGCTCGCCTCCGCGCCCGGCCCGGGTTCCAGTTGTGCGTTGCTGCAGAGCACCACGGTCCGCGCGAGGTCCCGGACGGCGGCGGGCTGGTGTGGGCTGGTCAGGTCAGCCTCCGGGATGAGGCGTCCGGCTGACCATGCCGTCACGACCCGCATCTTGTTCTCGGTGATCGTTCCCGTTTTGTCGGTGCAGATGACGGCGGTGGCTCCGAGGGTTTCCACCGCGCTGAGCCGTTTGATGACGGCTCCGCGTCGGGCGAGTCCGCGCACCCCGATGGCGAGCGCGAGGGTGATGGTGGGGAGCAGGCCTTCGGGGACGTTGGCGACGAGGAGTCCGATCGCGAAGCTGAACGCGTCGGAGATGGGCATTCCGGCCGCCCACACCCCGATGGGAAAGAAGATCGCACCGGCGATTCCGGCGACCGCCGCGATGAGCCGGGCGACGCGCTTGATCTGTTTCTCTAGCGGGCTTTCTTCGCGGCCGGCGCGCTGGGACAACGCGGCGATATGCCCTAGTTCGGTGTGCATGCCCGTGGCGTAGACGAGGGCCCGGGCGTCTCCGCCGAGGCAGACTGTGCCGCTGAATGCGAGGTTGGACGCCTGGATCAGTGGTTCGCGGGTGTCGGTGTCGCCGGCGGTGCGGTAGACGGGTTGCGACTCGCCGGTCAAGGCGGACATGTCAGCCTCGACCGAGCCGTCCAGGAGCCGGGCGTCGGCGGAGATCCTGTCGCCCTCGGCGATGACCAGGATGTCGCCGGGCACAAGCTGTCGAGCGTCGATCTGCTGCCGCCGCTGGTCGCGCAGGACACTGGCCTGCTGGGGTAGGTATTTGTTCAATGCCTCGACGGCGTGTTCGGCGTGGCGTTCCTGGGCGAAGGCGAACACGGCGTTGATGAGGATGACGGCCACGATCGCCGCTGCCAGTACGGGTGTGCCGGCGATCCAGGCCAGGGCGGCGGCGAGCCACAGCAGCAGGGCGAGCGGGTGGATCAGTTGCCGGACGAGGTCTCGCCACCAGCGGGTCCCGCCTTGCCGGCGTAGCTCGTTCGGCCCGTACTCTGCCAGGCGCTGGTGCGCCTGCGCCGTCGAGAGGCCATCGAGGCTTGTCTTCAAGTCGTGGAGGTGTTGTTCGACCGGCTGTCGGGGGTCGTGCCCGGCAGGCAGCGCACTGCCACGCGCATCCCGAGGTGATTGCCGTGCCATGGTTTCAGGCTGCCGTACCACCCGACCACGGGCGGGCGTTTCGGTCTCCGGCCTCGCCGGTGGCAGCGACGGTCGACCTCCTTGGGGCGGCGTTATCGCTCGTTGTCCGTATCCCGGGCGGGCCGTTGAGACGTGGGTGTCGCGGTTAGGGGCCGAAGTGAAAGGGAAGTGGCTGACCAGCGGATTATCGGCGGTGGCAGCCAGCGAGCCTGCCTGGTCCCGGCGGGGTGCGTCCTGGCGCCGTGGACGAAGGTCGTCGCCGTCAACGTCAGGGAGCCGTTCTTCATCGTCCAGCAGGGTTTGGCCCGCATCCGCGACGGCGGCCGGATCCTCACCATTTCCTGGTTCCGCGCTCAGCTTGTGTCGGAGACAAGTGCCTTGTCTGCCCCGGTTGTCCGGCCAGTGCCCCCCGGCGCACGCCGCCACGCAATGCGCGTAGGGCGTTGAGGATGACCACGACGTCGATGCCTTCCTGGAGGAACGCGCCGATGACTGGGGGAAGCAGCCCGACTGCGGCCAAACTCATGGCGGTCAGCGCCAAGCCCATTCCCACTGTCGCGCTTTGGATGGCGATTCGGCGGGCATGACGAGCGATCTCGACGGTGTCGGCAAGCCGGTCCAGCCGGTCAACGGTCAGGACGGCGTCGGCAACGTCAGCCGAGGCTGTCGCACCGGTCGCGCCCATCGCCACGCCGACGTCGGCGGCAGCCAGGGCGGGTGCGTCGTTCACTCCGTCGCCGACCATCACGGTGGTCGCCCGTGTCGACTCGGCGCGTACTCGGTCGACCTTCGTACCCGGGGTGCACCGGTCCACCACGTCGTCAGCGCCCACCACCCGGGCGACCTCGGCGGCGACGCGCGGCCGGTCGCCGGTCAGCATGACGACGCGGGTGAACCCGGCGTTCCGGAGCCGGCATACCGTTTGTCGCGCGTCGGGCCGGATCGGGTCCTGGAGCAGCAGAGCGCCGGAGGGGACGCCGTCCAGGCTTACCCACACGGTCGCCGCCCCCTTCTCCTCGGCCCGCTGCCGCACTTCCTCGGCCCACGGCGAGAGCTCACCGGTCAACTGCCCGACCTGCACCCGCCGTCCGTCGACCCGGCCAGTGACCCCTTTGCCCGGTTCCTCCGTAACGGCAGCGGGTGTCGACAGCGTCAGTCCGCGGCTGGTCGCTTCCTGTACGACCGCAGCGGCGAGCACGTGTGGGGAGAGCTGCTCGACCGACGCTGCCAAGCGGAGCATCTCGTCGCAGTCCGTGCCCGGCGCGGTGACCGTCTCGGCCGCCTTGGGCCGGCCCTTCGTGAGCGTGCCCGTCTTGTCGACCAGCAGAGTGCGGGCCCGGCCGAGGGTTTCCAGCGCCGCACCGTCGCGGACCACGACCCCGCGGCGAGCCGCCCGGGACAGCCCGGAGACGATCGCGACCGGGGTGGCCAGGATCAGGGGGCACGGGGTCGCCACGACGAGCACGGCAACCGCCCGCAGCAGCTCGCCGGAGGCGAGCCAGCCGACGCCGGCCAGGGCGAGGGTGAACGGTACGAACGCAGCCGCGTACCTGTCGGCGAGCCGTACCATCGGCGCCTTGCGGGCCGTCGCCTCCTCGGCCAGACGTACGATCCCGGCGTAGGTGCTCTGCGCCGCCGTGGCCGTGGCCCGCATGCCGAACGCCGGCCCGGCGTTGACTACGCCGCTGGTCACCCCTTCGCCCGGCTTGTGATCGACCGGCTTTGATTCGCCCGTGATCGCCGACTCGTCAAGCACGGCTGGAGCCTCGGTCTGGCCATCCACGGGGACCACCTCGCCGGGGCCGACGAGCAGGCGGTCATCCGGCTGTACCGCGTCGAGCGGCACGGTTTCGATGGCACCCTGCGTGGTTCGTCGGCGTGCCGATCGGGGGGCCCGTTCGAGGAGTCCGCGCAGGTCCCGTGACGCTCTCCGTTCCGCGTACGCCTCCAGGGTGCGGCCGGTCGCCAGCATGAGCGCGATCACCGCGCCGGCCAGGTACTCGCGTACGACGAGAGCCCCGGCCAGTGCCAGGACCGCGATCACGTCGACCCCGACCCGCCGGTGCAGTAACGACCGGACGACCCACGTGATCGCGGGTAGCAGGGCGACGGCGGTTGCCCCGGCCCATAGCAGGTCTGCGGCGCCGCGCCGGTCGGCGAACCACAGTGCTGCCCCGGTGAGCACCGCTGCGGTGACGGCGATCAGCAGCGCCCAGTCCCACCACAGCCTCGGGGTCTTCACCTGCCCTTGGCTGGGGCTCTTCCGCATGCGAGCCTCCTGTCACCATGGGTGCCGGGCGGGCCGGCCGGCACCGCCTGCCGGTGTGCGACCGGCGGCGCTGCTCAATGTGCCGCCTCCGGCCGGCTGGGAGTCAGACGGGACGCAGTGATACTGCGGTCAGCTTGTATTCGGGGCATCCCGTCACCGTGTCCGTGACGTCAGACGTGAGGGCGTTGGTGGGGGTCTCGGGGAAGTTGAAGGCGGTGAACATCTGGCCGGGGGCGACCGTGTCGGTCAGGTGGACGGAGAAGGTCACGGCTGCGCGGCGGCTGCTCGCCTCGACGAGGTCTCCGTCGGTGAGCCGGAGCCGGGCGGCGTCGTCGGGATGGAGGTCGAGCACCTCGCGTGGGCGAAGCTCGATGTTGGGGGTGCGGCGGCTCATCGAGCCGCTGTTGTAGTGCACCAGCCGGCGACCCGTGATCAGGACGTACGGGAAGGCGGCGTCGGGTTGTTCGCCCGGCGGCAGGTACGGTCGCGCGGCCAGGGCAGCACGCCCGTCGGGGGTGGCGAAGGAGTCGAGGTAGAGGCGCCCCTCCCCTGGTTGGTCCGCTGCGCGGCACGGCCAGTGCAGCGGCCCGTCCCGGTCGAGCCGGGCGTGGGAGATGCCGGCGAAAGTCGGGGTCAGCGTGGCGCACTCGGTCATGGCGTCGGCCGGGGTGGGGCAACCGAGGTCGGCGCCCATCGTCCGGGCAAGCAGGTGCAGGATGTCGAAGTCGGGCTTGGCCTGTCCGGGTGGCGTCAGTGCGGGGCGGACCCGCTGCACCCGCCGGTCGAAGTTGGTGAACGTTCCGTCCTTTTCGAGGAAGGACACGGCCGGGAACACCACGTCGGCGAGCTGGGCCGTGCGGGAGAGAAACAGGTCGTGGCTGACGACCAGGTCGCAGGCCGCGAGGGCCTTGCGCACGTTGCCGCTGTCGGGGTCGGTCTGCGCGATGTCCTCGCCGATGACGTACATCGCTCGCACCCGGCCGGCAATGGCCGCCTCGAACATCTCGAGGATGCGTAGCCCGGGTCGGTCGGGCACGTCCACGCCCCAGGATTGGCCGAAGCGGGCACGGACGTCCGGGTCGGTGACGTGCTGGTAGCCGGGCAGCATGTCCGGCAGGGCGCCCATGTCCGACGCCCCTTGGACGTTGTTCTGCCCGCGCATCGATAGCACGCCGCAGCAGCCGGGGGTGCCGACGGCGCCTTTCAGGATGGCCAGGTTGGCTAGGGTCCGTACTCCGTCGGTGCCGTGGGCGTGCTCGGTGATGCCGAGCCCGTAGACGATCGCCGGGCGTCGCGCGGTCCCGTACAGGCGGGCTGCCATGGTGAGTGTCTCGGGCTGGACCCCGGCCAGGCGCGCGGCCTGCTCCACCGGGTAGTCGCGGAGCAACTCGGTGAGTTCAGCCAGCCCGCTGGCTCGCGTGCGGAGGAACTCCTCGTCGGCGTAGCCCTCGTCGAGCAGTACTCGGGCGATGCCGTTGAAGACGGCGACGTTCGACCCGGGTGTGGCCTGCACGTACACGTCGGCCATCTCGGCGAGGTCGATGCGACGCGGGTCGATGACGACGAGCCGGGCTCCGCGCAGTACCAGCTGCTTGATCCGCGCCCCGATGACCGGATGAGCTTCGGTCGGGTTCGCCCCGGCGATCAGGATGCAGTCGGTGCCGTCGAGGTCGTCCACGGAGTTGGTGCCACCGGCGTAGCCGAACGAGGCGGTCAGCCCGACCGCCGACGGGGCGTGACAGAGCCGGGAGCAGTTGTCGACGTTGTTCGTGCCGAGGACGGCACGGGCGAACTTCTGTGCGAGATAGTTCTCCTCGTTCGTCGCCCGCGCCGACGAGATCATCCCGATCGCGTCCGGCCCGTGCCGGTCCCGGATCTCGGCCAGCCGGGTCGCCACCACGGTGAGCGCCTCCGCCCAGGACGCGGGCTCCAACGGCGAGTCCCGGCCGCCGCGACGCATCAGCGGTGTGGTCAGCCGGTCCCGGGACCGGGTGAAGGCATGCGCGAAGCGACCCTTGATACAGGCGTGGCCCCGGTTGACGGGAGCGCCGTGCACGGGGGTGATCGCGGCCACCTCGTCGTCGCGTACGTGCACTTGCAGGGTGCATCCCACCCCGCAGTATCCGCAGGTGGTGGTGGTCATCCGGCTGATCGGGCGCGGGTCCAGCAGCCCCGGCTCGGACAGGGCACCACTCGGGCAGGTGTCGACGCAGCCGCCGCAGGCCACGCACGGGGAGGACACCCAGTCGCCGTCGGTGCCGGCCGCGACGACGGTGTCGAACCCGCGCCCGGCCAGGGAGAGCGCGAACGTGCCCTGCACCTCCGCGCACATCCGCACGCACCGGTTGCAGGCGATGCACAGGTCCCGGTCGAGTTTCACGTACGGGTGGGAGTGGTCGACGCCCCGCGTTCGGATGGCGCCGTCGAAGCGGCTCCCGGTCACGCCGAAATGTTGGCAGACGCGGACCAGTTCGCTGCGGTCGGCGGGAACGTCGAGCGCCCGGGCGGGCAGTTGGGAAACGAGCAGTTCCAGCGACAGCTGCGCCGACCTGCGGGCGGCCGGGTCGTCGGTGTGCACGACCATGCCGTCGGTGGCGGGTGTCGTGCAGGCCGGCATCGCCCGTCCTTTCACGCCGACCAGGCAGACCCGGCACGACCCCTGTGGGGTGAGCCGTTCGTCGTAGCAGAGGGTCGGCACCACTGCCCCTGCCGCCTTGACGGCATCCAGCACGCTGGCCCCGTCGGCCACCTCGACACTGACGTCGTTGACGGACAGCCGCATCTACTCGCCCGTCCGGCGCAGCTCGTCCGAATAAATGCGCAGCAGACTGCGGACCGCGCACGACACCCCGCGCCCGAAGGCGCACAGGCTCGCCACAGTCAGCACCTCGAGCAGCGGTTCGTGGGCGGCAAGTGCCGCCTCGGCCTGGGCCGGTTCCCGGATCCGCTCGGCAAGTTCGACGCCACGGCGCGTGCCCACCCGGCATGGCGTACAGGCCCCGCAGCTCTCCGCGGCCCCGAACGCCCACGCGTGCTGCAGGATCGCGGCGGCAGGTATCGCCGAATCGACCGCGACCAGACTGCCGTGTCCCAACGCGACACCAGCCTGGGCGAGCGGCCGGGACAGCAGCGGAAGGTCCAGCTGATCCGGGGTGAGGAACCCGCCGATCGGTCCGCCGACCTGCAGCGCCCGCAGGGTGTGCGGCTCGCGCAGCCCGCCACCGAGATCCTCGACCAGATGGCGCAGCGGCACGCCGTACTCGACCTCGTACACCCCGGGGCGGCGGAAGAGTTGGCTCAGGCAGACCAGCTTGGTGCCCGGCTCGTCCGGATGACCGAGGCGGGCGTACCCGGCCCCGCCGTGCCGGACGATCCAGGGCACGGCCGACAGCGTCTCTACGTTGTTCACGGCGGTCGGCTGCCCGAGGTACCCGTGGCTGGTGGGGTAAGGGGGCCGGGCCCGGACATCGGCCCGCAGGCCGGCCACGGCGTGCAGCAACGCCGTCTCCTCCCCGGCGACGTACGAGCCGGCGCCCCGCACAACTTCCACGTCGAAGTCGAAGTCCGAGCCGTGTACCCGCTTGCCCAGGTGGCCGCTCTCCCGCGCCTCCGACACTGCGGCGCGCAACCTCTCGGCGGCCGTCGGGTACTCCGACCGGACGAGGATCAGACCATGCCGCGCTCCCACCGCGAAGGCCGCCAAGGCCAGGCCCTCCAGGATCCGGTGCGGATCGCTCTCCATCAGCAGCCGATCGCAGAACGAGCCCGGATCCCCCTCGTCGCCGTTGGCCACCACATACCGCGGTCCGGGTTCCTCAGCGGTCGCGGACCACTTCTTCGCCACCGGGAAACCGGCCCCACCCCGCCCACGCAGGCCCGACGCGGCAACCTCAGCCATCACCTGATCGGGTGAACCGGAAGCCACGACGCCCGGCCACACCTCCCAAGGGCCCTCGTCGCCGACCAACCCGGCCAGCACCACCGGACGATCTACCACGCTTGCGTGCGGTATCTGCGCGGCCCGCATCTTCAACGGCTCCGCCCAGCCGGGCCTCGTCCGCCGCTCGGCGGCGCGCGGATCGCCGAACAGCCCGCCGAGCTGCTCACCACTGCCCGGTTGCTCCCCGTCCAGAACAGCCGGCGAGTCGTAGCAGTACCCGAGACACCGCACGCCCTGCAGCGACACCGACCCGTCCGGGGCGCATTCACCCAGACGAACGCCGAGCGCCCGCTCGAGACGTGGGATGTGCTGACCCTGAGTGCTGACGAAACACGAGGTTCCCTCGCAAACCCGGACATGACGCTGGCCACGGCGCCCCTCGGCGAAGTCGGCGTAGTAGGACGCCGCCCCCGTCACGGCCGCCACAGGCCAGCCGAACTCGCCGGCGGCCCGCTCCAGGTCCTCGGCGTCGACGCGACCGTCCTCCGCCTGCGCCTGCCGAAGCCGATCCAGCATCCGTGTTCCCGGCCTGCGCAGGCGTTCCTGCAACTCGACGAACGCCTCGCGTGGCTCGCCCACCGCACCTACCCCCGTGCAACGCTGGCTCTGCCCCCGGCAGCAACCATACGTCCGCCTCGGTCCACCTCGCGGCCAAACGTTTGCCTTTTCCAAGGGGCGATCACCTGGTCACGTGAGTGACCCCGGCAGAGTGTGGGCGACGTGGGCGATCGGCCGATTCGGTACGGCAGGTGGCAGGTTGATACCCGGGGGGGTATGGTCGTGAAACAGGAGGTGGCGAGATGAAACTTCGACCCGAGATGACCGGCGAGGCGCTGACCCGGCTCAAGCGGGCCCGTGGGCAGCTGAACGCGGTGATCGAGATGATGGAGGAAGGTCGGGACTGCCGGGAGGCGCTGACGCAGCTCGCCGCCGTGTCGAAGGCGATCGACCGGGCCGGCTACAAGATCATCGCGTCTGGCATGCGGCACTGCGCGGACGCGCGCGATCGCGGCGAGCAGCCCGAGATGACCGAAGAGGAACTGGAGAAGCTGTTCCTGGCCCTGGCGTGACCCGCCACGGCTGAAGAAGCGCAAGCCCACGCTGCGTGTCCGTGGCGTGGGCGGGTAGGCGCGTGTCGAATTCGACCAAGGGTAAACGCTGTTCCTCGCATACCCCCCCGGGTATATGGGTTTCGGAGAAGGAGTGGGTAAATGGCAGTGCAGGTGTCCGTCATCGCGACGTCGTCGTTGGGTGACCGCAGCTACCTGGCCACCGATGGCCAGGTGGCCGTGGTGGTCGATCCGCAGCGTGACGTCGACCGGGTGCTGGCCCTGGCCGGCGAGTTCGGGGTGCGCGTCACGCACGTGGTGGAGACGCACATCCACAACGATTACGTCTCCGGCGGGCTGCAACTGGCCCGACTGACCGGCGCCGAGTACCTAGTCTCCGCCTACGACGAGGTGGGCTTCGACCGGATGCCGGTGGCCGACGGTGACGCGGTCGTTGTGTCGGAAGAGCTGCGAATCCGGGTTGTCGCCACGCCCGGACACACCTTCCACCACCTGTCGTACGTCCTCGACGAGGCCAGCGACGGCGGCTGGTCCCCGGTGGGAGTGTTCACCGGCGGGTCGCTGCTGTTCGGCACCACCGGGCGTACCGACCTGCTCGGCCAACAGCACGCCCACGAACTGGCCCACCACCAGCACGCCTCGGCCCGCCGGCTGGCGGACCTGCTGCCCGACGGCGCAGAGGTCTGGCCCACCCACGGCTTCGGCAGCTTCTGCTCGGCCAGCCAGGCCGACGCCCCCGAGTCGACCATCGGCCGGGAGAAGCAGGCCAACCAGGTGCTCCGCCTCGCCGCGGACGACTTCGTCACCGAGACCCTCGCCGGCCTCGACGCCCACCCGGCGTACTACGCCCACATGGGAGTCGCCAACGCCGCCGGCCCGGCGCCGGTCGACCTGAGCCCGGTGGCCCGCGCCGACGCCGGACAGCTGCGGGACCGCATTGCCGCGGGGGAGTGGGTGGTCGACCTGCGCCACCGCAAGGCGTACGCCGCCTCACACCTGGCCGGCACCGTCAGCCTCGGCCTGGACGGGCCAATGTCGACCTGGCTCGGATGGCTGATCGACTGGGGAGTGCCGATCACCCTGCTCGCCGAGACCCCGCAGCAGGTCGCCGACGCCCAGCGGGAACTCGTCCGCATCGGCATCGACCGGCCCGCCGCCCGGGCCACCGGAACCCCCGACCAGTGGGCGACCGACCACGCCGACCTGCGCGAGCTGACCGTCGCCGACTTCCCGGCGCTGGCCGCCGCCCAAGCCGGGAACACCCCCGCCGGGCTGCCCGCCCCGCAGGTCATCCTGGACGTGCGGATGACCAACGAGTGGCGCGCCGGCCACATCGACGGCGCCGTGCACATCCCGCTGCCTGATCTGCCCCAGCGGCTGGCCGACGTGCCCCCCGGCACGGTGTGGGTTCACTGCGGCTCCGGCTACCGCGCCGCAGCCGCCGCGTCGCTGCTGGCCAACGCCGGGCGTGAGGTCGTGGCCATCGACGACATGTTCGGGCAGGCCGAGCAGTCCGGCGTGACCATGGCCCCCACCGCCTGACGACCCGCCGTCCCCGGCGCCACCCCAGGGACGGCTTCCCCTTCCGACGTACGCGACGGGCCGTGACCTGGCCGGCCGGCCGGCACACCGTGTTGCCCGTTTCCGTGCGACCCCACCTGAACGAGGAGAGACATGAGCACTTCCCCGACGACCACCGCCACCCTCGACGCGGCGGCCCTGTGCGAGCTGATCGACTCCGGCCGTGCACCCCGGGTGCTGGACGTCCGCACCGCGGCGGAGTTCGAGACCGCCCACATCCCCGGCTCCTACAACGTGCCTCTAGACATGCTCAAAGAGCACCGCGCCGAGTTGCGAAACCACCTGGACGAGGACGTGGTGCTGGTCTGCCGCTCCGGCGCCCGCGCCACCCAGGCCGAGCAGGCCCTCGCCCAGACCGGCCTACCGAACCTGAAGGTCCTCGACGGCGGCATCCTTGCCTGGCAGGCGGCCAACGCTCCGGTCAACCAGGGCAAGCCGCGCTGGGACCTGGAACGGCAGGTCCGTCTCGTCGCCGGCTCGATCGTGCTGGTCAGCGTCCTCGCCTCGGTCGCCGTGCCCGGCGCCAAATGGGTTGCCGGGTTCATCGGCGCCGGCCTGACTTTCGCCGCGGTCACCAACACCTGCGCCATGGGCATGCTGCTGGGCAAGCTGCCCTACAACCGGGGCGCCAGCTGCGACCTGGACACCATCGTCGGGCAGCTGCGCGACGGCACACCGACCGCGAGCTGGTCGTGACCGGCCTGGTCCTGACCGTCGCCGGGGCGGTACTGATCGGCGTTAGCCTCGGCCTGCTCGGCGGCGGCGGCTCGATCCTCGCCGTCCCGCTGCTGGTCTACGTCGCCGACCTGCCGGCCAAGGAGGCCATCGCCACCTCGCTGCTCGTCGTCGGCGCCACCAGCGCGGTCGCCGTCCTCCCGCACGCCCGCGCCCACCGGGTCCGCTGGCGTACCGGACTGATCTTCGGCGTCGCCGGGATGACGGGCGCCTATGCCGGCGGCCGGCTGGCCGAGCTCGTCCCGGCCACCGTCCTGCTGACGGCCTTCGCGCTGATGATGCTCGCCACCGCAGTCGCGATGATCCGCGGCCGGCGCAGCGGCGAGGTCAAGCCGGTGCCGCACGAACTGCCGGTGCTGAAGGTCATCCTCGAAGGCGTGGTGGTCGGCATGGTCACCGGGCTGGTCGGCGCCGGCGGCGGCTTCCTCGTCGTCCCCGCCCTCGCGCTGCTCGGTGGGCTGCCGATGCCGGTCGCGGTCGGCACCTCGCTGGTCGTCATCGCGATGAAGTCCCTCGCCGGGCTTGCCGGCTACCTGTCCAGCGTCAGCATCAACTGGGGGCTGGCCGCCGCCGTCACGGCTGCCGCGGTCGCCGGCAGCCTGCTCGGCGGCCGGCTGGTCGGCCGGATCCCGGAGGACGTCCTCCGCAAGGCGTTCGGCTGGTTCGTCGTGGTCATGGGCGTGTTCGTCCTCGTCCAGCAGGCGCCCGCCGGC
This sequence comes from Micromonospora sp. NBC_00858, assembly GCF_045207365.1. Lineage (NCBI taxonomy): Bacteria > Bacillati > Actinomycetota > Actinomycetes > Micromonosporales > Micromonosporaceae > Micromonospora > Micromonospora sp. NBC_00858. The sequence goes on from NZ_CP108828.1 coordinate 1,031,659, forward strand.
CTGCGCAGCAACCCGCTGCTGTGGGCGCTCGCCGGGTTGGCCGCCGCCGCGGTGGTGGCCACGATGCTCGTCCGGCGCGGTAAGCGGGCCGGACGGCACGCCGAGCGGGGCGTCCTGGTCACCGGCCGGCGGTGAGACCGGCACGGACGTGATATGCGGGGGTGCGCGAGCGCCGGGCACCCCCGCACGTCATCTCCGGCGGCCCGGCCGTACGACCGGTGGGTCGCCCTGTTCCGGGTGGTTTCGCCGCCGCCACCGGATCGCGAGGACTGTGAGCGCGATCGCCGCGACGGCCAGTAGCACCACCGCGTGCGGGACGGACCCGAGGGTACCGGTCAACCTCTCCTGCGCGGCGCCCTCGACGTCGGTCAGTCCGAGGCCGCCGAACAGTCCGGCGGTGCCGTCAAAGGCCAGGAACAGCGCGCCGAGAGCGATGTGGGGCAGACCCGGAGACCAGGGAGGTGCTGTGCCAGGCCCGGCCTGCCGTCAGGACCCGGCCGCGCAGCCAGCGCCGCTCGCCGCGCTGCGTCCCTTCTGCGACAGCGACGACGCCGGCCTGCTCCCGTCGGCCAGCATCGGCATCGCCGAGTACGGCCCGCAGCACGCCACCCACACCGACGGCTCGGCGCCGACGGCGCCCGGCGCGTGCGCCACTGTCACCATGGTCAACAGCCCGGAGGGCGCAGTCGACCTGCGGGTGGTGGCCGAGGGCGTAGAGAACGACCGGCAGCACGCCGCGATTGCCGCGATCAGCTGCGCCCAAAGCCAGGGCTTCCTCTACGGCCATCTCGGCAGCCTCGTCGACTTGCGCGCCACCGTCACATAGGAGGGAGCCCTGTCATCGTTTTCCGGGTGGACCGTTGAGCACCCCCACCTCATACGCGATGGGCAGGATGTCGGCGAGCATCACCGCGGCCTCGTCGGAGACGCCGTCTGGCAATCTGTACGTGGACAGGTCCGCGAATGGCACCCGGGTCAACTCCGCCTGCACCCCGTCCACCAGGTAAGTCCGGGACTGTGGTAGACCAGCGCCCTCACTTCTGTTCCTCCTCGCCTGTTCCGGGTCGGAACGGCAGCGGGTGCACCCAGCGTCTCAATCGCCTTGTCACGCCGCCGGAGAACCGGGAAATCCACCGGGCGACGGGCGGAACGCTCTGTCCGGCTGGGGCCCGTTGGCCGGTGTGCCGACGTCGTCGAGCGCAAACTGGCGCGGCAAGTAACCGCGGATCAGCGCCTAGTGCGGCACGATGGCAAGGGGTGGAAAGGTTGTGAGATGACAGACGAGACGCGGCAGCCCGACCGGGCGTTGACCACTGCGCTGGCGCAGGTCGCCGCGGTGGCCGGGCGCGCGCCCTCGGTGCACAACACTCAGCCGTGGTGCTGGCGGGTCCTGCCGGACGGGCTGGAGCTGCTCGCCGTCCGCGACCGTCAGCTCGCCGCCATCGACTTCGATGGCCGGCTGATGACGCTCAGCTGCGGCGCGGCCCTGCACCACGCCCGGTTGGAGCTCGCCGCCGAGGGCTGGGCGATGCGGGTGGACCGGCTCCCCGATCCGGCACACCCGGATCTGCTGGCCCGGATCGTCGCCAACGGCCGGGCCCCGGCGTCGCGCGAGGCGATGCGGCTGGTGCAGTGCATGCAGGTACGGCACACCGACCGGCGGCCCGTCAGCGACGAACCGGTATCGGACGAGTCCGTGAAGGCAATCGTTCAGGCCGGCCACGCCGAGGGGGCGCGGTTGCAGATCCTTAGCGCCGACCAGGTGATGGGGCTGGCTGCGGCCGCCTCTAGGGCGGAGGCGGTGGCGGCCGCCGACCCGCAGATCCGCGAGGAACTGCGGTACTGGACCGGCCGGGCCGGACCGGCGGGCACCGGAGTTCCCCCGGAGGTGCTGCCCGAGCAGCCGCCGCAGGCCACCGTCCCGGCCCGCGACTTCGCCCGGCCCGGCACGCTGCCGGTCGGACCGGGGCACGACCGGGCCGCGGTCTACGCGCTGCTGTTCGGCGACGAGGACGAGCCGGAGAGCTGGTTGCGGGCCGGGGAGGCACTCTCCGCTGCTTGGCTGACCGCCACCCGGCTGGGCGTGTCGGTCGTGCCGCTCAGCGGGGTGATCGAGACGGTCGGCACCCGCCAGACGCTGCGGCAGATGCTCGCCGGCCTGGGCTACCCGTACCTGGTGTTGCGGTTGGGGATCGCCGGCCCGGCGCACGCCGGCCCGCCGCACACCCCGCGGATGCCCGCTGAGCAGGTCGTGGACACCTCGGCAGTACGCGGGGCGCAGCCGTCGCGGGGTGCATAGGCGAAGGGGCGGCGTTGCGTTGTGGGATCGACGGACGCGTTGAACGCGTGTCGGGTCCGAGGTCAGATCGCGTGGGCGGGTTCGGTAAAACGCCGCAGACACCCGCGTTGCCGGCGGGGCGTCGACGGCGAGTTCGTAGTGGCCGCGGCGGAGGTTCTGCATGAACGCGTGGCCCGCGATGACCACCTGTGCCTTCTTGTCCGTTCGCAGCCCGCGCATCGGTCTCAACCGGTGTTTCCGCTGGCTGTGATCGGCTGGGATCGGATTGTTGGCATACCGTTCGACGTGGTGCCACGCCTGCGGGATCAGCTCATCCAGCACGCCGGGTAGACCGGTGCGGCGTCGGTGACCACCTCGGCGGGCGCGGCGAGATACCTTCACCACCCGGAAGACGGTGAAGCGGCCGAGGCTCCCATGGTGCTCGGATGGTGATCGGACGTCGGCGAACTGACGCGGACGCGCCGGGTACCTGACCGGACTTCCGTCTCTTCGAGGGCAATTCGGAGCCGTCGTCTGGATAAACGATCCGCCCGACCTGCTGGTGTGGGCCGGGACGTACTTGGACCGAGTGGGACTGGGTGGGCTGCCGGAGACGACCTTGCAATGCATAGACAACCATCTGTCTACGGATCAGAAGGCTGCCGCTTCTGCCTCGCCGGTTGAGGTGCCCTCACCAGTCTCGCCACGTTACGCGGCCGGGCGGCATCTGCTGGCTGCCAGACACACCTGATCCAGGAGCCCTCATTCTCGCAATGGGCATGCCGCTCCAACCGTCAGGGGCCGGCGGGCTGCGGAAGCAATCTGGGAACGCAGGATTGGTCACCCCGCCCAGGCGTTGGCCCGATCCGATCCGGCCTGGGCCTGGGCCTGGGCCTGGGCCTGGTTGCACGCGTTCGGACGACCTGCGGGCCGACCGGCAACAGCCCGGTGCCGGCCCGGTTTGGGGGAGCGGATTGGGAGCATCCGGGTGCCCTGAACGGCTCCGAACGGCATCCAACCGCAGTGAACAGCACTCAACTGCACCCACCCCCACCTGCGGCTTAGCGTTTCCGCAGGTCAAAGTCGGTGCGGCGTCCTGTTTCACACCGTAGAGGTCACTGGCTCGATCGCAGTTTCGCCCACCATGAATATTTGCAGGTAGCGAGCCCGTCACCGGAACCACCGGTAACGGGCTTTCGCGCTGTTGCCCTTAAATTGGGAGCAGATTGGGAGCATGCAGCTTCCTGGCGGCACCTGCCTACGCCCAGCCGGCCTCACGGTGAACCGCTTTGCCGTTGAGAGATGTCTAGCTGCAATCGCTGCTACCGCCCGGCGCTTTAGCGGCCAACCGGATTGCTGCTTCGAACGCCGTAGCCCAAGGGAAGGCCTGCTGCCGGCTGTTGCCGCTGCCGGGCGGGTGTGGCTCCCATCCGTCGCCCGTCCCGAGGAGGACCCGGACGCGCTCGTTGCGGAGGTCCGCTATGGCCCGTTGGAAGGGGGCGCGGGCGGCCAGTGCTGCGTTGACGAACGGAACGACCACGGTGGGCACATGCCGGCCGATCAGTTCGGCGATCGTCGTCATCGCGTAGTTGTCGGCGATGCCGAGGGCGATCTTGTTGACGGAGTTGTAGGTGGCGGGGGCGATGATGAGCGCGTCTGCGGCGGGGAGGGATCGGCGTGTGCCGGGGGACGACCGGTAGGCGGACCGGACCGGGTGCCCGGTTAGCCGCTCTATCGCTTCGGCGTCGATGAAGTCGAGGCCGCTGGGGGTGGCGGTGACCGCCGTTGTCCACGACTGTTGCGTCGCGGTGGTGACCAGTTGTGTCACGTCTGCGGCGGGCCCGGCAGCGCAGACGACGATCTGCAGGTGGGCGCGAGTCATGCGCGGATCCCAGCGTGCTGGGCGAAGTCAAGGACAGCGCTGCGAACGTGCCCCCGGCTAAGGACTGCCAGGTCGCTGGCGATGTGCTGGACCGTTGGCCGGCACCGAATCTCCCCCGGTGCCACCTCATACGCGCTACGAAGCGCGTTCAGGCCGTGCTCGTAGCGTCCCCACTGCGTGTAGGCCCGGGCCACGTCGACGAACAGGGAGGCCTTGCGTTCGGTAAGGCCGATCTTGTCCAGCGGCACCTCGCGGGCCAGTGCGATGGCGGTGCATGCGTCGCCCAGGGTCAGCGTGATGTTGACGCGGTGCAGCAGGACGTTGGTGGCGCCGAAGCCGGTCCATCGGTCGTTGCCGTCGTAGCCCAGGCGGTCGGCGGCATGGGAGGCCTCATCGAGCATGGCCTGTGCGCTGTCGCGGTTGTCGTCGCGGGCGGCGGCGATAGCACCGCGCAGCAGCAGCGCGCCATAGACGGCGACCGCGTCGGTCGAGGCGAGTCGGGTGCCGCGTCGGAGGGTCTCGGCCGCGTCTTCAGCGAGCTGCTGTGCCTGATTGCTGTGGCCGTTGCTCATCAGGGCGTGGGTCATGATCCGGGCGCTTGCAGCCATCGCCACCGGGTCCTGACTGATCGCAGCGGCGCGGGTGCTGCGTTCTGCGGCGACCAAGGCCATGCCTTTGTCACCGACCTTGAGGAGCACACTGCCGACGACATGGTAGAGGTCGCTGGCCAAGGCATCGACCTGTGCCCGCTGCTCACCCTCGGCGTCCGCACGAGTTGGTTCCAAGGCGGGCAACAGAGCCACGAGCCCGGCGAGAACCTGCTCGTAACGGCACGCCTGATAGTCGATTTTCGCGGCGGCGACGTCCCGAGCGAATTGCCGGAGCGGCAAGGTGATTGGCTCGGCGTTGCTAGTGCCCTGACCACAAACGTTGGCCGGGTCGGGTGACACACCGGGCCGGGTCCGCGACGTGGGCTCGGTGGCGGTCGAGGCTGTGGGGGTGGCAGAACCTGTTCGAGTACGCCGATTAAGCGATCCTGAAGGTCAGAAGCTGCAACGTCTCGTCCGTCGGGGGACGGGCTCAGCGGTGCGACTTCGCCGGGCGATGGTGGTGCTCGCCTCGGCTGGCGGTAATAGCGTGCCGGTCATCGCCCGTCTGGTCCAGGCCGACGAGGACTCCGTCCGCGGTGTCATTCACCGGTTCAACGAGATGGGCATGCCCAGCCTGGACCCTCAGTGGGCGGGTGGCCGTCCCCGCCAGATCAGTCCTGACGACGAACAGTTCATCGTCTCGACGGCTAACACCCGCCCGACGAAGCTCGGGCGACCGTTCACTCGGTGGAGTATCCGCAAGCTCGTCGACTACCTGGCCGGCAACCCCGACCGGACCGTAGTCGTGGGCCGCGAACGGCTGCGGCAGCTCCTGCGCAAACACGAGATCACCTTCCAACGGACCAAGACGTGGAAGGAGTCGAACGACCCGCAGCGGGAAGCAAAACTGGCCCGGATCGAGCACGTCATGCACCATTTCCCGCAGCGGGTGTTCGCGTTCGACGAGTTCGGGCCGCTGACGATCCGTCCGCAGGCCGGCTCGGGATGGCAGCCGAAGAACCATCCGGACCGGCTCCCGGCGAACTATCACAAGCTGCACGGCGTCCGGCAGTTCCACGGCTGCTACTCCGTCGGTGACGACACCATGTGGGGTGCCATCCACCGGCAGAAATCCACGGTCAACACCCTCGCTGCCCTCAAGTCGATCCGCGCGAAACGGCCGGACGGTGCGCCGATCTACGTCATCCTCGACAACCTGTCGGCACACAAGGGCATCGCCATCCGGCAGTGGGCGGCCCGGAACAAGGTCGAACTCTGCTTCACCCCGACCTACGCGTCCTGGGCCAACCCGATCGAAGCCCACTTCGGGCCGCTACGCACTTTCGTGGTCGCCGGATCCGACCACCAAAACCACGTCGCACTGGGCCGTCACCTGCACCGATACCTGCGCTGGCGCAACGCCAACGCCCGCCACCCCGACGTCCTGGCCGCTCAACGCCGCGAACGCGCACGCGTCCGCAGCGAACGACAACACCGCTGGGGCCACCCGACAACGAAAGCGGCGTAACCAACCCGGCCAACGTTTGTGGTCAGGGCACTAGGTCGTGGTGCGACCAGTGCTTCGAGCAGGGTTGCGACGGTCGGCAGGGTGATGCCGCTGATCGTCACGCCCGTCAGGAGAGTTCTGCGCCGCACGTCGCCGTCCGAGTCGAAGTCGTGAATGCCGCCTTCGCCAGTATGAGTGTGCGTGTCCGTGACAGGTAGCGTCGCTGGATCCGCAAGTGCACCGCTGGTACCCGCTTTCACCAGTGCTTCGAAGCGCTCGCGGACGTCCGGGGTGGCCCGCGCCAGCACTCGCGCTGTTGGCCGAGTACCAGGACGCGCCGGTGAGCCTGTTCCTCTATCTGGCCGCCTGTCTGCACGACGCGATCGACGATCTGCACCGGCTCAACCCGAGCGTGACGGGCAGCGCCGCGGACATGTTCGACCGGTTCCTCGGCTGGCCCGCCCGGCACACCCGCGCCTACCGCGTCACCATCATGAAAGGCACGCCGGCCGAGGAACCGTCACCGTGAACGGCATCGGTGTCGTCAACGCGACCGGCCGTCCGGCGATCGCCGTAGTTTCCACACCCTGGTCGTGCAGCCGACCAGCTTTTGCGGACGGTGACCTGCTCCTGCCCCGGACCGCCGTACGGGCGCACGACTCCTCGGCGCTGACGTCGGCGGTCTACCTGGCCGAACCGGTCGACCCGCCGCCCGGGGCGCGGGTGGTCGACGTGGCCGCCTGGGCCGCCGAGGCGGACCAGGCAGAGGACCGGCTGGTCTGGCTCGCCACCCTGCTGCTGATCGGGGTGTCGGCCGGTTACGGGGGCATCGCGGTGGTCAACACGCTGCTGATGGCCGCGGCCGGGCGGGCCGCCGACCTGCGGCTGGTCCAGCTGGCCGGGGCGACCCGGCGGCAGGTCGTCCGGCTGGTCGCGGCGGAGTCGGCGCTGGTGGTGCTGATCGGCGCGGTGCTCGGCGGGTCCGTGGCGTTCGCCGGTCTGCTGAGCATCCGGGCCGGCCTCGCCGAGCAGATCGGGACGCCGATCGACCTGGTCGTGCCGTGGCCGGTGATCGGTGGCGTCGTCGGCCTGTGCCTGCTTCTCGCGCTCGCGGCGAGCGTCGCGCCGACCTGGCGGCTGCTGCGCCGCCGGGCAATCACCGAACCCGCCGGATGACTCGTCTTCGTGACGCAGCTGTGACCTGGGGGGCCTGCGCAGTCACCGCCCGAAGTGGTCTGCTGAGCCCATATTCCCTGGTCAGGCGCGGTTTTGAGGCAGCGTCGCAGGGCTCAAGAGTGTTACATCGACGACTGGGCGGCCCGATCTGCCCAGCCTCACCCGTAGGAGGCAGCCGCGTGCGAATGAAACGAGCGAGCCGGATCGCGGCCGCGATGGCGGGCGTGACCGCGCTCGCCTTCACGGTCTCGGCCCCCGCACAGGCGCACGACCACTTGAACCTTCCCGGAGAGCCGACCATCACGCTGCCGATCAACGACAGCGCGGCAGGTGGGACGTACAACCAGGACCTGACCCGGGTGTACGCCAACACCACCCCCGACGGCACCCCGGTCTACATCTACGTCCCGGAGGGCACCCCGCTGGACGGCTCCGCGCCGGCCGGGGTGGCCAGCCTGGACCCGCAATTCGACCACAACCCGGGCGACGGGTTCACCCCCTGCGCCACCGCCACGGCGGCCCAGTTCGCCCTCACCCAGGGGCAGATCGACTACGTCGGCGACAAGCTCGCCGGCCAGATCGTCGCCGTGGACGAGGAGCACTTCGGCCTGATGGACGCGGCCGACCCGGACGAGCCGGCCAGCGACTCGCTGGTGATGGTTCTCTACAACATCCAGGACGAGGCGTACTACGACTGCGCGCAGACGTCCTACACGGCGGGCTACTTCGCCCCGGACTTCATCGACAGCAACGGGATGAACGTCATCGTGGTCGACGCCCTCGACTGGGCCAACCGGGTCGGGCCGAACGACGCGCCGTGGCGCGACGCCGACCCGGCCAACGACCGGCCCGAGCTGTACGAGGGCACCGTCGCCCACGAGTTGGAGCACCTGCTGCACAACTACAGCGACCCGGGCGAGCTCTCCTGGGTCGACGAGGGGCTGGCCGACTTCGCTATCTTCCTCAACGGGCTCGACGCCGGCGGCTCGCACCTGACCAACCACCAGGTCTTCTACGAGGAGACCTCGCTGACCCGGTGGGGCGGCACGCTGGCCAACTACGGCGCCGCGTTCACCTACTTCCAGTACCTCTGGGAGCAGGCCGGCGGCAACGGCGACGGCACCTACACCCCGGACAAGCAGTACGACGCCGCCGGCGGTGACCTGCTCATCAAGACCATCTTCGAAGAGCAGGCCGACGGCATGGCCGGCGTGCAGAATGCCATCAACACCTTCAACGCGGCGACGGGCGCCAACCTGCGCAGCGCCGAGGCGCTGTTCCGGGACTGGTCTGTGGCGGTCTACCTGGACGACGAGGACTCGACGGTCTACGACATCAAGGCATTCAACTTCGGTGACCCGGCCGACACGTCGTGGACCATCGACATCGCCGACGGTTCCTTCTGGGCGGGCCGGGGCAGCTACCAGGGAGCCACCCCGGAGGCGAAGTGGGCCCGGCTGAAGAACCGGCCGGACACCACCGCCGTGCCGTTCGGCATGTCGGTCGAGCGGTTCCGGAACCCGGGCCCGACCGTCGCGCTCGCCTTCGACGGCGAGGACGAGACGACGATCGCCCCGCACACCGGCACCACCCACTGGTACGCCGGCTACGAGAGCCAGTCCGACAACATCCTCGACGTCGACAGCGCCGGCCCGGTCACCTCGCTGGACTTCTGGAGCTGGAACTTCATCGAGGAGGGCTGGGACTACGGCTTCGTCGAGGCCCTGGTCGGCGGCGACTGGGTCACCGTGCCGCTGCGGAATGACGCGGGGCAGGTCGTCACCACCGGCGACAACCCGCACGGCAACAACACCGAGGGCAACGGCCTCACCGGCACCTCCGGCGGCGCGTACTTCGTGGACGACCCGGTCTACGTGCACCTCACCGCCGCCGTGCCGGCGGGCGCCACCGACGTCCGGTTCCGCTACTCCACCGACGCCGCCTACCTGGACACCGGCTGGTTCGTCGACGACGTGCGGGTCAACGGCGCCGACGCCGCCCTCTCCTCGGCGACCGGTGACTGGTTCACCACCACCGGCACCCAGGACAACAACTGGACCGTCCAGGTGGTCGCGCACTGTGACCTCACGCCCGGCACCACCACGGCGGGGGAGACCACCGACGGCGCGGGCAACTGGGTCTACCGGTCCACCGGGGACCAGTTCACCGCCAGCAACCTGAAGACCAGGTGCGCCAACGGCAACCAGGACGACTTCGCCGTCCTGGTCTCCAACCTGCCGACCGGCGACCTGACCTTCCTCGACGCGGACTACACGTTCCGGGTCAGCAACACCGGAAACAAGTAGCCGCCACGGCGGCCGACGGCGGGCCCGTACCGGATCACCGGTGCGGGCCCGCCCGCCGTATCCGCTCCCGCCACCGGCCGGTCGCGACGGCCCGTGGCGGTTCGCCCTCGGCGCCGCGGCCGGTTCCCGGCGCGTACACCACCAGCCGAGGGGTGGCTCGCCCACCTGCTTGCCGGCCAGCAGTGGGTCAGCATGGTTGCCCGGTTCAGCGAGGGTGGCCCGAAGCCCGTCGGCCTGGCCGCGGACCCGAGGCCGGGTGGCGTGTCGGTCATGGTGCAGATGGTCCGCGGCGGGACGAGCGCGGGACCGGCTGCGGCGGACGCGCCCGGGACCTGGCCAGGGAGCGAAGCTGAGGTCGCGCAGGTTGCCGTGCCGCAGGCGCCGGAGGCCGCCGCTGAATGGGCCGAAGCCATCACCGCCGTCGTGGCCGGCGCGCACCACCCCGACGTCAAGGACGTAGCGACGTACGGTGTCGCCGCCGATGGAAAGAGACGCCCCGGAGTGCGAGTCTCGTTCACCGACGGATCCGACATCTTCACGTCCGTGCTGGATCCCCGGTAGACGACCCCGGACACCGCTGGAGCCGGGCCCATGCTGCCGAGGACCACACCACCCAGCTGCGGCTGCTGGCCGAACGCCGTGACGACCTGGCCGGTGAACGCATTCGCGTCCTCAACCGCCTGCACGTCCTGGTCCGCGACCTGATTCCCGGCGGCGCGCCGCCGACTCCTCCACTTAAGGACGCCCGGCCGACCGCTCGGTCAGCTCCTCGGATGGAGCGGCGCCACATCCATCCAGCCGGTTCACTGGATAACGGCTCGCGTTCGCAGCCGGCTCGATACTCTCGGCTTCGGGATCCACACGGACATCCGGAGCCACTCGATCGGCGAGATCGCCGGTGACGCGGGCGATCGACGTCCCGGCGCGCAGCCGGCTCTCGCCACGACTGGCGCCGGGGACCTCTCAGGCCGATAGGAGCGCCATGCCCGGGAAGTTACGATCGCCTGTCCTGCACCTCGTCGTTTGCCACGCCGAGCCCGCTGTCGAGCTCGGACCGTTCATCACGGCCTGCCAGGAGTTGAGGTGGGAGGTCCACCTCATCGCCACCCCGGACGCGGTCGACTCGATCGACCGGGACGGGCTCGCCTATCTCACCCACCATCCGGTACGCGAGGACGACCAGCCGGAGACGCTCCATCCCCTGCCGCCGGCCGACGCCTTCGCCGTCGTGCCGGCCAGCTTCGACCTGGTGAACAAGTGGGCGTACGGCCTCAACGACAACCTGGGCCTGCGGCTGCTCAACGAGGCGATCGCCGTCGGCCTGCCGGTCGTCGCCGTGCCGGCCCCGGATCCGGCGCTCGCCCAGCACCCCGCCTTCCTGGAGAGCCTGGAGCGGCTGCGGCACTGGGGCGTGACGGTGACCCGGCCCGCCGAGCCCTCCGAGGTCGCCGACCCGGTTCCGTGGCACGCCGCCGTCCAGGTGATCTCCGCCTGGACGCGGTTCGCCCGGGTCCCCGGACAGCCCACCGGAGAGCGACAGCGCACCGCCGACAACTTGGCGCGGCAGTCCGGCTAGCGCCTCATCATGGAGCCTTGAACGGGTAGTCCGGGTGGCGGATCTTGGAGTTGATGGCGAATCCGGATTTCGGTTGGGCGCGGTAGCTGCGCCAACGGATGTACGCGCCGATGGCGGTGTCCTGCTCGGCGTGGGTGCGGTGGTCGGTGCCGTTGAGCGCGAAGTATCGGGCGGCGGCGAACTCGGCTTCGATCCAGTTCAGCCAGGACGCGTAGGTCGTTAGGAACACCAGGTCGACATGGTTGGCTGCGCACCAGGTGCGGACCTCGGGGAAGAAGTCGCACGCCAGCGTCGTTGCGGCCTGTGTGCGCAGGAATTGACGCCGGGTGGTGCGGTCCTGACGGACAGGCGCTGCGGGGATGCCCGCACGGGCAAGGATCCGGCGGATCGTGGAGGCGCCGAGGCGCCGAGGCGGTGGCCGAGGCCGCGCAGTTCGCCTTGGATTCTTTGGTAGCCCCAGCCTGGATTTTCCCTGGCAAGGTGCTCCACCAGTGCTACGACCGTCGGGTCGGTCGGCGGTCGACCGGCCGTTGCGGGTAGGTACAGTGGCGGCCACAAGCCGGCGATGCCAGGCCAGAACCGTGGCCGGAGTGACGAGCCGGTGCGCCCGCAACACCCGGGGCAGGTGCCGGATCAAGGCCGCGAGGACAGCTCGATCCGCCCAGTTCAGTCGTGGCTTCGGATGCTGCCGTCGCAGGACCGCGTTCTCGTGGCGCAGGACAAGGATCTCCACCTCCTTGGCCGACGGTGTCCGGGTGAACAGGATCAGCCAACCCGCGACCCGGCAGATTGGGAGCAGGGCGGTTGGCTCTGCGTCCAAACCGCCACCAGCCGCCCGGCTGAGTGACCTGATTTGCGGTCCAGAGCGGGGCCCGCTGGCTCATCGAGGAGCTGGACCTACCGCTACCGGTGCCCGCGTGACGAAAGGGTGCCCCCGGGCTATGGCTCACGGCCTGACCGTGAGCCACCCCCGCTTTCATGGAGCTTCTTGATCATGGTCTGATGGCCGTGGGGAGGAAGTCGTCCGTGGCAGCACCGAAGAAGTACCCCGACGAGCTACGTCAGCGCGCTGTGCGCTTGTACCGCGAGTCGGACCCGAAGCCGGTGATCCGGCGCCTGGCCGAGCAGCTCGGCGTGCATCATGAGGCGTTGCGGAACTGGATCCGGCAGGCCGAGGCCGACGCGGGTGAGCGTTACGACCGGCCCACCAGCGAGATGGCCGAGGAGAACCGGCGGCTGCGCAAAGAGGTCGCCGAGCTGCGTCGGGCGAACGAGATCCTGAAGGCGGCGAGCGCGTATTTCGCGGCGGAGCTCGACCCGACCCGGCGACGGTCATGACGTTCATTTATGAACACCGTGACCAGTTCGCGGTCGCGCTCCTGCTACGGGTCCTGAACATCGGCGCCTCGACGTACTACGCGTGGGTCAAGCAGGCCGAACGGCCCTGCGACCGCGATGTGGTCGACTTGGGGCTGATCTCCAACATCCACGAGATCTGGGCCGCGTCCGGGCACACCTACGGCGCGGACCGTGTGCACCGGCAGCTACGCCGTGACGGCATTCGCGTCGGCCGCAAGCGGGTGGAGCGGCTGATGGCCGACCAGGGCTGGCAGGGCGCGTTCCTGCGCCGCGGCTGGCGCGGCGGCTCCACGAAGCAGGATCCACGGCACACGCTGGCGCCGGATCTGGTCAACCGGCAGTTCACCGCCGCCGGGCCGAACCGGCTCTGGGTCGCCGATGCCACCCGCATTCCCTGCGGCGAGGGCGTGTTCTGGCTGGCCGCGGTCCGCGACGCGTTCTCCCGCCGAATCGTCGGGTGGAAGACCTCCGACCGCTGCGACACCGACCTGATCCTCGCCGCCCTCGAATACGGCATCTGGTCTCGCGACGTCCGTGACGGCCAGTTGATCCATCACAGCGACAGGGGATCGAACTACACGTCTTTCCGCTTCGGGGAGCGCTTACAGGACAACGGGATTCTGCCGTCGATGGGCTCTGTCGGCGACTCGTTCGACAACGCGCTGATGGAGAACTTCTGGTCGACGTTGAAGATCGAACTCGTCTACCGCACGAGCTGGCGGACCCGCGACGAGGCCGAGAACGCGATCTTCGCCTACATCGACGGCTGGTACAACACCCGCCGCATCCAGAAGGAACTCGGCTACCTCAGCCCCGACGAATACGAGACCGCCTGGCATACCCGCCAGCACGACCCAGCCGCGCCACCTATCGTCACCCCTGCGCCAGCCGGCAGCAGGTAACCACCGCTCCATCAAAGCGGGGGGAACTCAGGTAGACCGAGGTGGGCAATTTGATCTCGTAATGCGTAGGTCGCCGTGCCATCCACTGGCCCATGGTGAGCAACTTGATCTCATAAGTTCTCGGTTGGTGTGGGGATCGGCGACTGGTCGCATCGCCGGCGTGGACGGGGGGCGCGACGGCGGCGGATGTCGCAGGTTGCGCGGCCAAGGTCAGGCGGCTCGCGGTGACGAAGTCTGCCGCTGCGGTGGCCTTGCCAGGATTTGTTGGGGTCCGAACCAGCCGGCGATCCGTGCCGCCGCGGCGGCGGCCGGTGCGAGACCCGCCCGGCTGCGGGCGAGCAGCGTGGGTCGGGTCGCGGCCCGGCCGGCATGCTGGGCGTCGCGTGCCGGCGGGCACGGGTATGCCTCCTCGTGGCAGCGCAGGTTCGCGCAGTGGCCGGGCCGTTCGGGGTCGGCAAGATGTTGGGCGGCGACGTCGGTGGCGAGGAGCCACAGCAGGACGTCGGTGACGTGGTGCGGTACGGCGCGGCGGTGCGGCTGCGACATCAGCTGCTGCCCTTCCGGTGCGGGTGCGACTCGGGTGGCCGCCACCCCTGGCCAGCGGTGTGGGGACCCGCTGTCGGGTTCGCCGGGGCGGCGGCCGCGACGAGTGACGCTCGACTTTCCGGATAGATCAAGTCGCCGTCGTGACGTTGGGCGGATTCCCTCGTCCCCGCGCCGCGCGGCCTCCCAGCAAACCCGGCCGCCGCCGGAAGGGCTGACCGTAATGCTGATCAGCGCAACCGGCGGAGCCGTGAACTGGGGAGTAGTCGCCACGGGCTGCGTCGGCCGATCCGGTAGCAACGCACGGGGAGCACCCGTCGGAACTCCGGCACCGGGGACGCCGTGCCAGGCCTTCTTCCCCCTACTTTCGCGACAGAGAGGTCCTGGCCAACGCAAGAGCGGGGCCGCGGCCGTCGGGCATCGCGGCCCGGGCTGGTGGCAGGGTGGGTTTGGTGAGAGCAGGCACGTCCTCTGTGTGCCAGCACGAGGGATACGAGATCACTCTCTCCCGGCGAGAGCAGCAGCGGCGTTCAGGCCCACCACGTCGCGGATCTTCGCCTCCAACCGTGGGTCGGTGGAGAACTTGAACGTCTCGATCCGGTGCGGCTGTAGGCCCCAGTCCCGCCAGATCCGGGCCACCTCGGCGAAGCTGACCGGCCTGCCTTCTCGGCGCAAGTGATCGGACATCAGCCGGGCCGACCAGTGCGTGATCCCCAGCCCGGCCGGCGGCGGGTTGAGCGTGGCCACCACCACGGCTGCCTCATCCACGACCGGCGGCCGACCCGAGCGGGGTAGATCGGCCAGAGCGTCGATGCCGCGGGCCCCGTACCGGGCACGCCACGAGATCACCGTCTGCCGGGTCATTCCGACCTGCCGGCCGATCTCGGCGTTCGACAGCCCTTCCGCCGCCAGCAACACGATCCGCGCCCGCTGCACATGCCCGGCCAGCGCCGTTGACGAGCGCACCAGAGCCCGCAGACGAGCACCGTCACCAGTACGAAGAACCAGCGGCGTGGCAACAGACATGCCCCACTGTCCCACACCCCATCCGTCAAATCACTTCAGACACGCGACGCTAGCCTGATCGTCTCGGCCGCATATCGCATCCGTAGAAGACCCTGGCATTCCTCTCACAGACGCGGATCGATCGTGTCGCTTTGCCGTGTCTACTCATGTTGATCGCGGCATTCGGGGCCCGGACCTTGCATCGCTCCGACCGCCTTCACCGACGTGCGCGGTAACCTGTGCATCGGCCGGCGACCTCCGTCGAGCAAGCGACGCGCTTCCCGGACCGCACCCGACAGGCTCAGCGCGGATTGCGGGCCGCGAGCCACCCGTCCCGGTACGGGGCCAGGAACCCGATCAGGGCGGCGAGCATCGCGTCCGGAGCCTGCTCGGCGACCCAGTGTGCGCAGTCGGGCAGGACCACGGTTTGCACGTCGTCCCCGACGAGTTCCATCGTCTTGCCGACCTGTTCGCCGAAGCTCTCCGCTCCGCCGATCGCCAGGACGGGCATCGTCAGCCGCCGGGTCTTGCGCTGCTCGTTCTGCGCCTGGGTCACCGGGAAAGCGCGGTAGAGCTCGAAGCTGCCGCGCAGCGCCTCCGGGTCGGCCGCGAGGAGGTCGACGTAGTACTTGACGGCGTCGGTGGACAGGTTCTTCTTTCCGGCCGCGGCCGAAAACTTCGCGCCTAAGAAGATGTCCTCCCGCCCGCTGACGAGCTTCTCGTTGACCTCTGGAAGTGCGTTGAACGGGATGTGCCACAGGCGTTCGTTGAGCGGCGCGGGAAGGAACAGTGGCGGCGTGGGAGACACACCCGGAAGAGGGGCTTCCCCGAGGGCCAGGCGGTCGACCCGGTCGGGGTGATCAGCGGCCAGGGCGTAGCCGATGAGCAGTCCGGTGTCGCAGCCGACCATGGCGAACCGCTGGTGGCCGAGCGCGTCCATCAATGCCACAAGGTCGTTTGCGACGGTTGCGGTGTCGTAGCCGTCCCGGGGCTTGTCGGACAGCCCCATACCACGCTGATCGACCGCGATCACCTCGAAGTTCTCGGCCAGCGCCGGCATCATCAGCCGCCATGCGTACCAGGTCTGGGGCCAGCCGTGTACCAGCAGCAGCGGCGGCCCGTCGCCTCCGATGACCGCGTGCAGACGCAGTGCCCCGGCCTCGACGTACCGGCTGGTGAACGTGTCCGTGAACCCGTTCGGCAGGTTCGGAGCCTGCGAGACGGAGCCGGGGCCCTCCGCGGCGAGCAGGCCGGTGGACGAGCTCATGTGGGGATCCCCTCTCACCGCAGATCGCGGCACTGGAATGCCGCTTCCGTCACGCCCTCTCTTGGGTGACGCTGCCACAACGCCGACGGCCATGGACGTGGTTGTCGTTGACCTTCCTCTGTTCGGCTGACAGCCGGCGGGTCTGCGACGCAAAAGGACCACTGCTCCGTTACGTCAACCCCACCGAATACTCGGCGGAGTGCGACTCATCATGTGGAACCGACGTGTTGGCCACCGATGTAGCCCACTGTGGCGTGCGGCCGAGGTAGGCGGGTTCCAGGCCGGGTCGGACATGCCCCACTGTCCCACACCCCATCTGTCAAATCACTTCAGACACGCGACACTAGATTGCACCGGCTCCTGGTGCGCGTTCTAGCTTCACCTCACACATGAGGTGTGGGCGAAGGTTGTCGTACTCCGCGCTTGATGGGTTACAGATTGGTTCCGCATGATGCGCGACGCACCCGCCGATCGTGACGATGACGGGGAGAGTGGCGCAGCGGTCTTGTCACGTGTTGCTGGGGCGGTGGGGACCTGGTGGGGAGATCGGTGCGGGGTGCCGTCGTACGCGAATGTTGTCGGCGATGACGATGCCGGCGAGGACTGCGCCGGCAGCGAAGGCGTTGACGAGCGGTGGCAGGAACAACATCGGCGGCAGGAGACAGGCGAGGGCGAGTAGCCCAATAACACAACTTCTATAATGGCGGCTGAATACCAGGTACGACAGGAGGGTCCGACCGGCGAGGAACAGCGCGGTCCCGCCGAGGATGGTGACGGTCGCGGTCGCGCGTGGACGGCCGAGCGGGTCGTCGATGACCAGTTCGGCGCCGACCGAGCCGACGACGAGGCCGGCAATCATGACCAGATGTGCGTAGGCCACCAGGATGCCGAGACGGTCGGGGGCAGCTGAGGCCTGGATGGCCGGCCCGACGTCTTCGCCGGCACGGAAAATGTAAATCCGCCAGACCAACGCCGCGACGGCGAATGTCACCACGAACGCCACGGTCTCGTCGGTAGCAAAGCCACGACCGGTGAGGCTCGATCCGATGGCCAGAATCACCTCGCCGAGGGCGATGACGAACAGTGCCCGGTTGCGGTCGGCCAGATACTCGCCGCTGACCGGCACCTGCGCACCGGCCAGGCGACTGAGCCGTGGCAGGGGGTAGCTGAACCACCGTGCGACGTAGATGAGAACAACCGCGAGCGTCCACAGCGCCGTGCGTACTCCGCTTGAGGCGACCGCCCCGGCCAGCCAGGGCACCCCGGTCGCGGCATGCCAGATCACCGCCCGTCCAGCAACATGCTGCAACTCCTGGCCCCGCAACAGGACCACGAGGAACAGACTGCGGCCGATCTGGATGGCAAGGTAGCTGACCGCGAAGATCAAGCCGGTCTTGCCGAACGCTTCGGGGACCGCCGCGGAGAGCACCAGGGCGCCCACCATGGTGGCGAGGACCAGCAGTTGTACCGGCGGCCGCCGCGGGTTCAACTCTCCGGTCACCCGCGCGGTGAGGGCCCATACCCATCCGATGGCCAGCAGTAGCACCAGGGTCTGGAACGCGCCAGACCAGGTCAGATTGTTGAGCAGCTGCTGGGCGAGCGCGCGGAGCGCGAAGACGAACACCACATCGAAGAACAGCTCCAGGAACGACGCTCGCGCGATGTCCTCGAGCTTGCGAACCAGTCTGTTGCTTCCACTCGTCGTCACCGGCCCGCCCGCTCCTACCGATCTTGGATCGGTATCAGCGTATCCGTCCGCTTTTGCTTATGCGACCAAGTCCCGAGCTCTCCCTCAAGATCGTCTAGCCGGCATGGTTACGGATCATGTGACATCGATCCGTAACGCATCAACTGAAGCCTGACAGGTGTGGGCGGAGGTCGACGGCCGAGGGTGGGTCTAGGTGCGCGACTTATGTCCGCTCCTGAAGGTGCGGAGCCGGCGACGGCGGCGTCGCCGGTGTCAGGAAGTCTGGGGGCCGTGCCTCGCTGGGCGAGGGCGCGGGTGAGGATGTCGGCGACGCGGTCGAGCCGCTGGCGCAGGGACATGACCGTGGCGGCGTCGCCGCCGGCGTGAACGTCAGCGAGCAGGTTCGCGGCAGCGGTCAGCACGGCGATCTGCGCGTCGGCGGCAGCGATGGTGCAGGCGGCCGAGATCAGCGCGCACACGGCGTCTGGATGCTGCGCGCAGGTCTGGTCCAGCTCGTCCGCGTCGAGGGCATAACCCACCCTGCGGTGTCACCGGCCTGGCTGGTGCCGTGACCGGTGATGTTGGCGCACGCTGGACGGCGCTGTTGGTGGGTTGGGGTCAGCGGGGTGACGGGTGACCTGGGTGGCACGGTGCACGGTGTCACCGGCCTGGCTGGTGGCGTGACCGGTGATGTTGGCGGCACGCTGGACGGCGCTGTTGGTGGGTTGGGGGTCAGCGGGGTGATGGGCGACCTGGGTGGCACGGTGCATGGTATTGGCAGCGTCTCGGGGGACCTCGGTGTACACGGCGACGCGTACACCAGCGTGGATGGTGGGTTCCTGGGGGCCTGACCGGAGGCTTGCTTTGAGCTGGGGGGCCCCTGCCTCATGCGGAGGCCGGGATCGCGTTCCATCGCGCGGTTCCTGGCCTCCGCCTCGATCTTGTTCCGCCTCGTTGAGTTGCGTCAGCGCCAACTGGCGCCGGACCCTGTTGAGCCCGGAACGCAGGAGGCCGCTAACCCGGGACGGGCCTCTTGTTTCGCGGAACTCTCAGCCGACGATCCGCACCACCACGTCACGCTGCCAATCAGGATGTTCGGACCTGCACGGTCCCGTGAAGCAGCCGGCCGCTGGCCGGGGCGGCCACGGTGGTCACCGACCCGGGCATCGTTCAGGAGGTGCCGCTGCGCGCCGCGCGTTGGCGTCGGTCACCGCCACCCCCCGTGACTTAGTTGGTGAAGACGTCGAGGTAGTTGTCGCTGGTGGAGCCGGATGGCACGGATTACCCGTCGACGTGTACCTTCCGGGCGCCCACCGCCGGGTTGGCGATCGTCACCGACTCCTCGGAGTAGCTGTCGGCGTTCGGCGCGGGACGCGGTCTGGCCGGGGAGGGCATGTCTTGCCCGGCGGCGTCGCCGAGGACGAGGCGTGCGAACGCCTTGGGGTGATCCAGGTTCATCTTTGCTGTTGGTTAGCATGCCCGGCGATGATGCTGATCTTTCGCTCGCTGCGGCTACGCCGCGCGGCCCGTAGACACTTCGGCTGGCAGAAGCTGCGCGCTACGCAGTTGCACGCGATGCGTGCGCTGCTGGCGGGCCGAGACGCGCTCGTCGTGCTGCCCACTGGGGGCGGGAAATCTGCCGTGTACCAGGTCCCTGCCACGCTGCTGCGCGGCCCCACGGTGGTGATCTCACCGCTGCTGGCGTTGCAGCAGGACCAGATCGGCAACCTCAACGAGCGGCGTGATCCGGCGTTGCGGGCGGTCCGGATCAGCTCCGCGGAGAGCCCGAGCAAACAGGCGGCAGCGCTGGCCGAGCTGCGTTCGGGCGCCGCGAAGTTCTTGTTCATCACGCCGGAACAGCTCAGTTCGCCGCAGCGGCTGGCCGAGATCCGCGCGCTACACCCGGCGTTGGTGGCGGTTGACGAGGCGCACTGCATCTCGTCGTGGGGGCACGATTTCCGCCCTGACTATCTCGCTATCGGCCATCTGATCCGCGGCTTGGGCCGCCCGCCGGTTGTGGCGCTGACCGCCACGGCATCGCCGCCGGTGCGCGACGACATCACCGCGCGGCTCGGCATGCGTAAGCCGCGGCTCGTTCTATCCGGGTTGGACCGTCCGAATCTCTTCGTCGCGGCTACGCACTGCCCCAGTGAGGACCAGCGCTGGCGCAAGCTGCTCGCCATGCTTAAGGCGGCCGACCCGCCCGGCATCGTGTATGTGCCGACTCGCCGTGCCGCCGAGAAACTCGCGGAGCGGCTGTCCGACGCGGGTTTCTCCGCGCAGGCCTATCACGGCGGCATGGCGGCCGGCATGCGTCACCGCCGCCACGACGATTTCCTTGCTGACCGGGTGTCGATCATGGTCGCCACGTCGGCGTTCGGCATGGGCATCGACAAGCGGAACATCCGGTGGGTGGCGCACGTTGCGCTGCCCGACTCACCGGACAGCTACTTGCAGGAGATCGGGCGTGCAGGGCGCGACGGTGAGCCAGCACAGGCGTTGCTGCTCTACCGAGCCGAGGACGTCGCCCTGCAACGATTCTTCACCGGTGGGGCACCCGAGCTGGAAGAGCTGCGGGCTGTCGCAGCGGTCCTGCACAGCGGCTCGGTGACGCGCACCGCGCTGGCAAAGGTCACCGGTCTTGGCCAGCGCAAGGTCGCCAGCCACATCGCTCTGCTTGAGCAGGTCGGCGCGGTGACGACGGGGCCAAGGGGCGAACTGAACGTCGCTCGATACGCGCCCCTGCCCGATCAGGCGGCGCGGGAGGCACTGGCCGAGTACGGCCGCTATCAGGCCGGGCAGCGTTCCCGCACCGACATGATGCGCCGCTTCGCCGAGAGTCGGGGTTGCCGCATGCAGTCGCTACTGGGTTACTTCGGAGAGCAGATGAGCCGCCCCTGCGGGCACTGCGACAACTGCCACGGCGGCACCTCAGAAGTGCTACCGGATGATGGGCCGTACCCACTCCACAGCACCGTGCGGCACGCCAAATGGGGATCAGGCATGGTCCTCGGCTACGAGAACGACCGCATGACCGTGCTCTTCGACGATGTCGGCTACAAGACCCTGTCGCTCCCCGTCGTCCAGGCGCAGGGCCTGCTGGCGATGGAGGCGAAAAGCCGCTGAAACACCACCCGGGCAGCCCTGGTCCCCGGCTCGGCTCGCGCGGCAAGACAGGCGTCAGCCTGAGATGTGTGTCCTGTCCGAGCGGCGCCCCGGCACTCAGATCTGGGAGATGACCTGCTGCGCGAGTTCGGCGAACTTGCTTTGCGGCACGATCGTTGGGCCGGTGAACAACAGCAGTCGCAGCTCCTTCTCGTAGGGCACGGCGACGGCCAGCACCCGAGCGCCGTCGCTTTCATAGGAAACGGCGTCCGTACCCAGATCTTTGATCCTGGTCGTCTTCGCGCCGCTCCCGTTGGCGATAGCGTCGATCGACTCGGCATCAGCGAGATGCGCGGACTCGCCCGTGCTGACTGGATGGCCGGCAACATCAGTACCGCCGGCCTCGGCATCGTGGGGGCGATCGTGGCGCTGGCCACGGTACGTTCCTGGGGAATGCGCATCCCACTTTGGCTGATCGCTGTGCCGATGTGGGTCGGCGCCGGGCTGCTCGCTCCGTTCATCGTCCTCATGCCGGCGGCCGCGGTATTCGTGGCTGCCGGTTGGTGGGCACCCCCAACCACGGCTGCAGATGGCACTGAACCGACACTCGAGCCGTGGACCTTCGTCATCGTCTACGGCAGCTTCATCGTGCTGGGCGCCGGACTCGCGGTCGCCTTCCCGGTCTACGCGTGGGCCCGGTTCCGCACTGCTCTGCTGGGCACCGTGGGGCAGGTGCCGGCGGGTTCAACGCACCTGGCGCAGGTTCCGTTGGCGTGGGCAGCCGCAGTATTGGCCACCGGCCTGGCCGGCCTGCGGCTGTCCTGGGCGTTCGGCGCTACCGTCGGGCTGCACCCCGGGCCGCGGGACGTCTGGCTGCGGCTCGGCGACGTTGTGGCGGCGATGCAGATCTTGTGCGCTGTCCTGGGCGTACTCGTGCTCGTCCACAGATGGGGCAAGGAGCGGCGGTTCACGCTGCCCCTGATCGCGACGTGGCTCGGTGCCGGCGGCATGGTCGGCACCGGTTTCCTCAGCATGCCCACCATCCTGTCCGGCGATCAGTGGGCGCCCACCGGCCAAACCTTCGCCGCCCACGCAACCGGCACGTTCCTCACCTGCGTAGCCGGGGGGCTGATCAGCCTCGTGGCGCTATTCCTGCTGGTCGAACGTAGAGCCGCGGCAGCCGAGAACACGGCCGCACGGGCGCCGGCGGCAGCCGGGTAGCCGGACCGTTGCCACACCATCGGCGGCGCCAGCCATCCGCTGCTGCCGCCATGTCGGCCGGCAGCCCTGAGGCGCCGGATGGCCGGGGGTCTCGAACCCTCAACCTCCGTCGAACGCCGGTGCTCTGCCTGTTGAGTGACGGCCACCGACCTCGTGTCGGACGACGTCCGAGATCTCTGGGCGACGGCATCCGGATCCGCCGCGATCCGCTCGGTCATGCCGATGTGCGGACGTGCGACCGGCCGCGTCAAAGTCCTGACGAGGCACCCGGCTGTGTGGTGCTGCTGCGAGGAGAAGGCAACGGCACCCGGTCGGGCTCGAGCTGTTCCGCTGTGAGTGGACCTTTGGGGTGGCGGCATCGCGGCCTACCGGACGCATTCGTCAACACGCTGGTCGCCAGATCGCCGAGTTGTTCACCGCCTGACCGGCCGGCCACGCCGTCTCTGGCCGGCGTGCGACAGAATCGGGGCCGTGCGGATGCTGCTGACCTCGAACGGACTGGCCAACGACACACTGCGACAGGCGTTTGCGGAGTTGCTGGGCAAGCCCTGCGCCGAGGCCCGGGTCGCCGCGATCGTGACCGCCTCGCTGGGCGAACCCGGCGACCACGGCTGGTTCGTCGAGGCGCTCGCCGACCTGCACGGCATGGGCTGGGGCGAGCTCGACGTGCTCGACCTCAACGGCCTGACGCGGGACGTGCTGGAGGGACGTCTGGGCCGGGCCGACGTCTGGTGGGTCACCGGCGGCAACCAGTTCCATCTCGCTCAGAGCATCGCCCGCGCCGGCCTGTCCCAGGCGTTCCCGAGGCTGCTGCGCGAGAAGGTGTACGTCGGCACCAGCGCTGGCTCGATGATCTTCAGCCGGCGCTTCGACGAGCGGGCGGCCGACCTGCTCGGTGACCTAGCCGACCTCCACCTCGTCGGCGAGGAGCGGATCAAGCCGGCCTGCCCGCTGTTCGACTGGTACGTCAAGCCGCACCTCGACTCCCCGTCCTTCCGCAACCGCGACGAGCATGGGCGGACCGGCTGGCGGCGAGCGTGGACTTCCCGCTCTACCTGCTCGACGACGACTCCGCGATCCGGGTCCGCGGCGACAAGGTGGACGTCGTCTCGACCGGGCGCTGGCGGCGGGTCGGGCAATGACGGCGCCGAGCCTGCCGCGCGAAAGTCGGAGGACACCCGCGGTCGCCGACGGGAGGATGGCGGCATGACGATGCACGCCGACCAGCTCCACGTAGACGCGCAGACCGTCCGCAGGCTGGTCGAGGTGCAGTTCCCTCAGTGGCGCGGACTGCCGGTCACCGAGCTGCGCACGCCCGGGACCGTGAACGCGATCTTCCGGATCGGCGACGACCTGGCCGCCCGCTTCCCGCTGGTCGGTCACGACCCGGCGCAGGCCCGCGCGTCGCTGGCGGCCGAGGCCGAGGCCGCGCGTGAACTGGCCGACGCCGCCACCGTGCCCACCCCGGAGCCGGTGGCGATCGGGGAGCCGGGCGCGGGCTATCCGCTGCCGTGGAGCGTCCAGACCTGGCTGTCCGGCCACGACGCGACGGTCGAGGACCCCGCAGGGTCGAACGCGTTCGCCCATGACCTGGCCGAGCTCATCGCCGGGATGCGCGCCGACGACATCCGTGGGCGACGCTTCGACGGCGTCGGTCGCGGCGGGCACCTTCCGGACCACGACGAGTGGCTCGAGACATGCTTCCGGCAGAGCGAGGACCTGCTCGACGTACCCCTCCTGCGGCGGATCTGGGCGGAGCTTCGGACGCTGCCCGAGGTCGACGAGGACGCGATGTGCCACCGCGACCTCATCCCGCCCAACGTCCTCGTCGAAGACGGCCGTCTCGTCGGCGTCCTGGACGGCGGCGGCTTCGGCCCGGCGGACCCGGCGCTCGACCTCGTGGCGGCCTGGCACCTCCTCGACGAGACCCAGCGCGGCATCCTCCGCCGTGAGCTCGGATGCGGCGACGTCCAGTGGCGGCGCGGGATGGCTTGGGCGTTCCAGCAGGCGATGGGGCTGGTCTGGTACTACCTCGACTCCAACCCGACGATGAGCCGGTGGGGCAGGCGCACCCTGGACCGCATCGTCGATGCCTGGGCCGCCCGAGCGAGGACGATTCCCCTCCTAGAGTCTGACCGAGTTCGGTGAGTGTGAACGCACTCATCTGCCGCGAAGCGCGCTACGCGCCGCCGATGCAGCGGTCACTCAGTGGCGACGGAAACAGCGGACGTCGTATGGCGGTGCTCGCACGGTCCCGGGGACAAGGTCAAGCCGTCCTGGTGGGGTCAACGCGAGAAGTCAGGGCCACCCAACGGCCTGCACGGCGTAGATCCACTTCTGCGGTGCCTGCGGCTGCGCCCGGCATGCAGGCGAGAACAACGTTCCGCCAAGGATCAGTAGACGCGTATCCGGCAACAACCCGCACCGTCACGCTGCACGCCAACTGCCCCCGACGCGTACGCACCGCTTTCTGCGTGGCACCGCGACGAGCGGTAGGAGAACTCTCGCGCCCGACCGGGCGCGCAGCTCAGTGTTAAGTCGGACCGGAGGTCGGCACACAAGGTCGGACCGCAAGTCGGCATTCCCAGCCGCTGCGCCCTGGGAGAGTCTGAGCGCACGGAGTGATGACCTCGGATCCGTGAGTTCCGCAGGTTCTGCGGAGGGCACCGTCGATGTCACCTCCCGGCCCGCGGTCGAGAGCGCGACTGGCTCGGAGTGGTTCCGCGCCGGTTATTCGTTGCATGCATGAAGCCGCCGTGGGCGCGGATCGCCTCGTCCCGGAATGGGTGGTCCCAATCGAGTCGCTCGATCGCATCGCGCAGGACTGCTCGGGCGTCGTCGTCGTTCGGGTCGGCCTGATCAACGATCACCTTCATGATCGTGTCCCGGTTGTAGGGGAACCGGCTGCTGCGGGCGGCCATGACATGCAGCCGTAGCGCCTCGGCGTTTTCCAGCCCGTAGAGCACTTCGGCGTATGGTCCGTGCAGACGCTGATCCTCGAAAATCATGTTGGTCATGGCCTGTGCGGCGTCCCAGGGCATTCTTGTGGCCTCGTTACACAAATCCCGCACCATGGCCTCGTTTCTAGTGGGAGAGAGTGAGAAGCCCCGCCAGGAATCTCCTGGCGGGGCTTCGCAGCAGCCGCTCACCGGCTCTTGTGCTAAGGATTATGCTGACGTTCCTCGCCGCGTTGGTGCGCCTCATCCTGTTTACCCGCTTGGGGTGCGCGGCGGCATTGGGCGCGCGGACCGGTCCATGGCTTTTGGGCTACGGCCAATCTAAGCTGTCTCCGCCATCAATGTCAGCTAGAACTGAGGCGCCATCTTAGGGCTCAGAAACTGGCGCCGTTAGCCCTTGGGCTTCCACGAGACCGCGAGCAGGCCCACGGGCGACGAGGAAGAGGCAGGCAAATCCCGCACAGAGCAGCATGCCGACGCTGGCGAAGGTTCCGAATTTTACGAGCCGACTGTAGGTAGCCGGGTTTGATCGATGCCGCCAGAGAGGTGGCTTAGCGATGTGGCGCGTACGGGCGACGCAGGCATGTGGGACGTGGTTGGCCAGTCCCAGGCGCTCTAGACGTGAGGGATCATGGGCTAACGATGTCAGGTGGTCGGGCGTTCTAGCTCGTTGCGCACTGTGAGGAAGTCGGCGGTGGGGTCGCCTTGTGGGAGGTCGGAGACGAAGGCAACGATTCCGGTCGTTTCCTTGTCTGCCCAGCCGCAGATCGTCATGTAGCCGCCGAGTTCAGCGCGTCCTTGCCCGCAGCGGGCTTTCCCCCCGATCTGGCCTGCGTCAACCGCCGTGGTCTCGACGGGCCCGTACAGGGTGAGTACGCGTCTCAGGGTTGCTGCCGGGTCGGCGACGGTTCCCGACGCGCCGGTGACGAGCACCGCGTCGGCGGTTTCGGTCTCGCCCCCATACGCCCAACCGACCGCGCTGGTTGGTGTTCCGACCTCTCGCTTCAGCTTTTCCAGCAGCGAGATGGGTCTGTCAGTCAGACCTCGGGTCATATTCTTGGGCATCCCGAGGAGGGTCTCTGGCGTGTGCAGCTTTCGAGGCGATGGGGTGCTGGGCTGCGTCGGCGGGGTGGGTGCTGCTGCCGTGCACGCGGTTGACAGCAGGAGTGCTGCTACCGCGGGCAGCGAGGCAATCGCGGGGGCTATCCGGGCGGTCCGGTTGCGGCGGATCGTCGCCATGCTGCTCCTCTGAATCAAGAAGATGTCGCGGCAGCCTAGCCCAGTTGATCTCCAAGCGTGGACGCCCAGCTGTTGAGGGCCGAGCCCGGGGTTCAGGAGGATCGCCTCCGTCGCAACGGGCTAGTACGCCATCGGCAGTAGGCGAGCCGAGTTCGGCTCGCGTTCGTTGGTCCTCCTGTGACCGGCGTCGAGTTTGATCGGTGGCATGGGGAGTTGGACCGCCGGTATGCCGGGATCGGGCCTCGGTTGCGCCGCCGAAGTCGCGGCTGTGGGTGCGTCAGCCTTTGTGGGCGGGTCTCGGGTCTGTGGGGAGCGGGCGGCCGGCGGTACGCGGACAATGGGGGGATGAAGCGAGAGGTACGCCTGATGCGATTGACCGGGACGCGCGCCAACGGCGCGGTGGCGACGGGCGCGGCGGCGACAGGTGCGCGGGCTGCGGGGGCGGCGTCGCTCGGTGCCCTCGCCGTGGGGGCGCTGGCCGTCGGGGCGCTGGTCATCGGGCGGCTAGCGATCCGCCGGGCGGTCGTGCGGGAGCTGCGCGTCGGACGGTTGGAGATCGATGAGCTGGTGGTGCATAGCCGACCCACTGCTGAGGGATGACCCACTCCGGCGACGGGCGAGACCGTCGTTGGCGCCGCGCGGGGACGGCGCCGGTAGGCATGGCACCACGAACGTTGCGAGTTACTCAAGGGTGCCGGCGAGGTCGGCGCCCTCCGCACCCGAACCACAGTCGACCGCTGCCTCGGCGTGTGCCGCAAAGACGGACAAGGATTCAACCCGCGGCGAACTCGGCCGCTGAGCGTTCCCGCCGCATCCTGCGTACGCAACCTCGACCAGTCCAGGGGGCAGGAGCGGCGTCGATCCATGCATAGCGGTGTGGGTGGCCGTACTGGTGTCGGCGGCGGTTCCGCCTGTCTGGAACGCTGCTCCCCAAGCACCTGATTAGGCCCTTGCTTGGTGACCTCCTCGGCGGCGCCAGGGAGGTCACCAACGCAGCTAAACTTGCCTGATCTTCAGAGTCGCGCCGAGCGCCATCGGCGGTGGGGCAATGGGTCGTGTCGCCCTCGGACACAAACCATTACGCCACGGTGCGCGCTGAGATCGATTGCAGCGCGCACCGTTTGCGTCTCGGGTTGGTAGATAAGCCGGAGTCCGAGTTGGCGGTAGACCTCGGCCTTGTCGCCGGGGTCGGCGTCGCGGAGTACGGCGGCGATGTCACCGAGTGCCTGGACAAGGTCTTTGATCTCGGTTCGGCTCATGCGGCGTTGGCGGTTGTTCGAGTGGACGTGGAGATCTTGTGCCGTTTCGGAAACTCGTCGCTGCTGGTCAGGCTGCGTATCTGTACTCGTTGATGACGCCGCCGAGCACTTGGGTTCGTAGGAGTCGGTGAGCGGTCAGGTCGGTCACCGGCGCGGGGTGCTCTTGGGCGAGGGGAGGGAGCTGTCCTCGAGCCTGGTGCGGTCGATGGCGGTTGTAGTGGCGGGCGTAGGCGTCGAGGACGTGCCGGGCGTGGGTCTCGTCCCAGATCAGCAGGTGGTCGAGCGCTTCGCGCCGCATGGTTCCGATGACTCGTTCGCAGTGGGCGTTCATCCGAGGAGCCCGCGGCGCGGTCCTCACGGCCTCGATGCCGTCGGCTGCGAAGACCGCGTCGAATGGCTTGGTGTACTTCGTGTCCCGGTCGCGGATCAGGAAGCGTAGCGGGTTGACCCGTACGCCCAACTCGGTGGCGAGGTTTCTTGCCTGCTGCACCGTCCAGGATGCCGTCGGATGCGCGGTCACCCCGGCGACGTGCAGTCGGCGTGTGCCGTGTTCGAGGAACACCAGCGCGTACACCCGGCGCAGGTCGACCAGGTCGATGTGTACGAAGTCGCAGGCGATGACGCCCTCGGCCTGTGCGGTCAGGAAGTCGCGCCAGGTCGGGCCGCTGCGGCGCGGGGCGGGATCGATGCCGGCCACCGTAAGGATCTCCCACACTGTCGTGGTGCCGATGGGATGCCCGAGGCGAACAAGTTCGCCCTGGATCCGACGGCAGCCCCAGCGCGGATTTTCCTGAGCCAGTCGTAGCACCAGTGCCTTCACCGCGCTCGCGGTCGGCGGCCTGCCGGGTTTGCCCCGGCGCATGCTGTAGTCCCATTTACTCGCGATGAGTCTGCGGTGCCAAGCGAGCAGGGTCGCGGGCGTCACCGGGAACACCTGCGCCCACCGGCGTCGGGGTATGAGCGAGGCCAGCGTCGCGAACCACAGTCGGTCCGCAGGGTTGTACCGCACCGGTCCCGTGAGCTGTCTGCGTAGCACCGCGTTCTCATGCCGCAGCACGAGCAGTTCGGCATCCTTGGCCGCGTCCCGGCGCAGCAACACCGCCGGGACCGCGAGCAGCCTGCGTGCTACCTGGTACACCAGTGAGACGATCACCTGGACAAGCTTCCAGCAGGCCCTCGTGGCGCGCCATACCCACTCCGAGCAGCAGCGATGAGTTTCCGAACGACACAGGGCCATCTGGGCGTGAGCTGTAGGTCACCATGAACGACGACCATGGACTTGTGGTCGACGTCGCCCCACGGACTTGAATTCCCACGTCACCATGCGGGAGGTGCGGAGGACTGTCCGCGTCACCGGCGGCGAAGCTGCAGGATAGTGACCCCTTATGTTCCTCGGCGTCGAGGACCAGCAGCCCGTAGACCACCGAGGCGAAGCCGTTCGGCCCGAACCACATGGCGGCGCTCCCGCCTGCTCAGCCCCGGACGTGGACTTCGTCGACGTGCAGGCCGTGGCCGTCCCACCGGAGGTGGACCGTGGGTACCCAGTTCCGACCGCGTAAGGGCCACGAGCAGGTCGTCGCCCGCCGGGTGCAGGCGATCACCGAACAGGTCGCCGATGTGGCCATGGACAACGCCCCGCCGACGAAGACTTGGCGCAGCAGCGGCGACGACGAGGCTGGCCCGAGCGCCGCGACGCCGACGGGCGGGAGGTGCCGGCGAACCTGCGGCCCCGACTACTACCGGGCGCACTACGGGCGCCTGGGCGGCAGCAGCTGCGCTACCCCCGCGACCGAGACGCGACGCCGGGCCTGACCGCTCAGTGCCGGTGCACCGAGACCGAGGACCCGCAGGGCGTCGCCCGCGGGATCGACGCGCACCCGGTCGAGGTGCGCGGCGCGGTGGTCGTCGGCTACGTCACGTCGGTCGGGCCCCGCCTGGCGGACGCCGAGTTCGGCACCGACCAGGACGACACCGGTACATGGGCTGCGCGGTGCAGGACGTCGCCGCGCCCGCGTTGGCGATGACGGTGGGCTCACTGCCCTCGAGAACGCTGACGCAGGCCCGGTAACGGTGGTGACGGCGTCGCCTCGGAGACGGGCTCCGGCCCGGCGGAGATCCGCCGGGCCGGAGCCGTCATGCTGTTGACGGGCCGTGCTTCAGCTCGTCGTCACCGAACCGTTGACCTTGCTGTCCCGCACGGTGCCACCGAGGGCGTGCACCGAGCCGTTCACACGGCTCTCCACGATCGACACTACCGAGGCGTCGGTTGCGGTGACCGAGCCGTTGAGGGTCGCGTTGAAGGCGATCAGCCCGGCGCCCGGAGCGACCTTGATCCTGCCGTTGACGGTCGCACCGTCCAGGCAGGTGATGCCGGACGTGACGGTGAGTCCGCCGTTCTGGCGGTTGCGCAGGACGGTGGTGCAGGCCGGGTAGCTGGGCTGCGTCTGCACGTTCAGCTCGGCGAAGGAGACCGCCCGGGCGTTGTTCGTTCGCGGGTCGTCCAGCTTGAGGACGTCGAAGCCCTTCTGGATGTCGTTCGAGTAGATGTACCCGTTGTGGTAGTACGTCGACCACGCCCCACCGAGGATGCGGCGGGTGTCGGAGAGCGGGCCCCGCTCCCAGTAGGCGATCTCGACCGGGTTGGCCGAGTCGGTGAAGTCGATTACCGAAATGCCGCCCTGGTACCAGGCCTGGACCATGACGTCGCGGCCCATGGCGGGGATCAGCGAGCCGTTGTGCGCGACGCAGTTCTCCAGGGTCGTGTTCAGCCGTGGGATCTTGAAGTAGCTCTTGAAGACCAGCTCGCGGTCGGCACCGGAACCCACGATGTCGTAGATCGCGTCCGCGCCCTGGTTGGCCCGGTAGGTGCTGGTGCAGATCGCGCTGCTGCCACCGCCGAGCTCGTCGGTGAAGACGACCTTGGTGCCGGCGTTGTTGAAGGTGGCCGAGTGCCAGAACGCGAAGTTCGTGTCCCGGACCTGGCTGAGGATCACCGGGTTCTCCCGGTCGGAGATGTCGAACAGGACGCCGTCACCCATGCAGGCGCCGGCGGCCAGGTCCAGCTCCGGGTAGGCGGTGATGTCGTGGCAGCCGCTGGTGGAGCCGGCGCCGTTGGTTCCGGGGAAGAGAACCGGGGTGGCGACCACGGAAGCGCTGGCCGGGTTGTCCACCGGCACCTTGATGATCGAGATCTTGTCGTGCGGCGGCTTGCAGTAGAAGGCGCCGCTCGACGGGCCGTACGACTGGACGTAGACGTAGACGCTCTTTCCGTCCTTGCTCGGCACCAGCGTCTGGGTGTGCGAACCGCAGTCGGTCCGGACCGACTTGACGTACCGCGGATTCGCCTTGTCGCTGATGTCGAAGATCCGGACGCCCTCCCACGAGCTCTGCTGTGCGGAGGAGCCGCTCGTGCTGTTGCACGAGTCGTTGCTGCGGGGCGCGTCGACCGCGAGGAACAGCAGGTTGCCCATGACTGACGGGTCGCCCTGCGAGCCCGAGCAGACCACCTGGCTAACCACCTGAGGCGAGCTGGGGTTACTGACGTCGAGAACGTTGAAGCCTTCGTAGTTGCCGGCGAAGACGTAGTTGCCCTGGAAGGCCAGGTCCGAGTTGTACGCCCCCTCGCTGGCGAACCCGCCGAACTTGGGGATGTTGGCGATCTGCCGGATGTTGGGGCTGCTGGCGATCTCGTCGACGCCCGGAGTGGTGTTCGCGGCGGCCACGTCGTTGGCCGCCTCCTCGGCGATGCAGTATTCGGCGAAGTTGTCGCCGGCGGCCTCAAACGATTCGCAGATGTCTGTGCTGCCGCTGGAATCGGTGGCGCCGCTCGCCGGCGCCGCGGCCACGACGGCCGTGAGGAGAAGGGCGCCCGTGGCGGCCAGACCGATGGCCAGCCTCCGGCTCTCTTGTGGAGTTCGTCTTAACATTGTGGACACCCCTCGTTCATCGGGTCGGCACAGTAACGGGACGATAACCCGGTGTCCGGCGCCAAGATTGTGACCCAGCTCACAAATTGCGTGGGCCTCTGATCACGGTTGCGTTAACCTGGTGGGCATGCGGCGGCACGAATAACCGCAGGTGGGGCTAATAGAATCTTTTCGCTGCCGTGATCTTCCCCGTGCAGGTCAGGCTCGCGCTAACATCCCGGCCAACCTCGGTCAGATGGCGGGAGTCGAGTTGTGCTAAGTGTACGGATCCGAGCGCTTTTGGGACGCTCGCGGGCGATTGTCCTCGTCGAGCTGGCGGTGCTCGCCGTGCTGGCCGTCGGGGCAGCGGTGGTCGTCTGGTGGCCCGAGGGCCGCCCGGAATCGGCCGCGACAGCCAGCCCCCAGGCATCTCTCGACCTGCCCGGTCTGCCGGATGCGACCGCGCCGGTGCTGATGCCCGCGGCGCCCGGCGAGCCGGCGAAGACCGTCCGGGCGAACGAGAAGTCGCCCGCGCCGCGTCCGACGTACAACAACGCCGACATCCGGTTTGTCACGATGATGATTCCGCATCACGAGCAGGCGCTCGTGATGGCCCGACTGGCGGCGGACCGGGCGGCGAACCCGCAACTCAAGATCATTGCCGACCGGATCCTGGCGGCCCAGGAACCGGAGATCAAGACACTGGAGACCTGGTTGACGGACCGAGGCCTGGACCGGAACTCCGGCGGTGGCGGCCACCAGCACAGCATGGCCGGCATGCAGACGGCGGAGGCGCTGGAACTCCTCACCGCCGCCCGAGCCGCCGAGTTCGACCGGATGTTCGTCGACATGATGGTCGAGCACCATCAGGGCGCGATCGACATGGCGGGCGAGGTACTGGCGCTCGGCGTCAACGTCATCGTCAACGAGACGGCCAGCAGCGTCGTCGTCGAGCAGGGCGCCGAGATCAACCGGATGCGGCAGGCACTCACCGGCGCGAAGTAGCCCTTCTCCGACACAGTGCCAGGTGCCATCCCTGTGCTGGTCCAAAACGTAGCCGCACGGTCTGATTAGGGCTTCTAGGCGGCTGGCTCGTATTCGTTGATCAGGCCTCCGAGGATCGTTCGGCGCCGGATGCGGTCGGTCGGAGCGGGGAAGGCGATGACGTTGTTGCCGTCGTCGGGAGCGCGGAGGCTGATTCCGTCGCCTTGATGGCTGCGGCCTCGGTTGTAGTGCTGCACATACGTGTCGAGGACTATTCGAAGGTGTCGCTCGCCAGCGATGAGCATCCGGTCGGTGCATTCGACTCGGACGGATTTCACCCAGCGTTCGGCGAAGGCGTTCATGCGGGGTGCTCGCGGCCGCTCTTGCCGAAAACCTCGTCCGTGCAGGTCAGGCGGCATGCTCGTACTCGTGGAGAATGCCGCGGAGGCGCTCGCGTCTTCGGACGTTGAGACGGGCCAGCCTGTCCGGGTCGGTGATCTGTGTGGGCAACGGGTATAGCGGGCGTGCGTGCGCGATGCCCTGGTGTGGGCGGTGTCCGTTGTAGAACTGTTCGAACTCGCGTAGGGCGTGGAGCAGGTGCCGCTGGTTCCAGATCAAGGTCCGGTCCAGTAGTTCGCGGCGGCAGGTCTGGACCCACCGTTCCATGATCGAGTTCATTCTCGGCACCTGGATGCCGCTGAGCACGACGTCGATGCCCGCGTCGGCGGGGATGGCGTCGAACAAATCGGGGAACTTGCCGTCCCGGTCACGGATCATGAACCGCGCCCGGGAGCCGTTGTCTTCGAGGCCTATGACAAGGTTCTTCACGGCCTGTACCACCCATGCGGTGGTTGGGTGCGGGGTGGCGTCCAGGATGTGGATTCGGCGGCTGGCGTGCTCGATCACCGCGAGCACGTACATCCGCGCTCCGGTGGGGGTGACCGTCTCGAGGAAGTCGCATGCCAGCAGGGCGTCGGCTTGGGAGCGCAGTAAGTCGGCCCAGGTGTTGGAGGCCCGCTCGGGCGCCGGGTCGATGCCTGCCTCGTTCAAGATCTCCCAGACCGTGGACGCGGCCACCCTTCACCCCCAGCACCAGCAGTTCGCCATGCAGGCGCCGGTAGCCCCAGGCAGGGTTTTCCCGCACCAGGCGCAGCACCAGGGCGCGGACGGAGTGCACAGTGCGCGGCCGGCCCGGGCGCCTGGGTCGGGAAACGGCCGCGTGACGACGGGCGACGAGGTCGCGGTGCCAGCGCAGCACCGTGTCGGGGCGCACCAGCAGCTGCACTCGGCGCAGCACGTCCCGCGGCAGCCGGTGCAGCAACGCCGCCAGGAACGCCCGATCACCCGCGTCGAACCGCACTTTCTCCTTGCCCAGCTGGCGCTCCAGCACCATGATCTGGTGGCGCAGGGCAGGGATCTCCACA
The DNA here is from genome assembly GCF_045207365.1 of Micromonospora sp. NBC_00858. Lineage (NCBI taxonomy): Bacteria > Bacillati > Actinomycetota > Actinomycetes > Micromonosporales > Micromonosporaceae > Micromonospora > Micromonospora sp. NBC_00858. The sequence goes on from NZ_CP108828.1 coordinate 1,065,831, forward strand.
TCCTTGTCCCGATTGCTCATCGGCAGCAGGCGCAGCATCGCGAACGCGTTCGTCACACCCAGGTGCGCCAGTCGCAGCAGCACGGCAGCCCATCATGCCGCATCGATCACCAGCTACCCATGCCCAGCAACCGGACCAACATCTCCGAAACCCCCACGCCGGCCCTAACCAGGGCGGATGGGGTTTTCGGCAGGGTCCGGCTCACCTTCGGCCTGTACCGGTGGCGGCTGCCCCTGAGCGCCATCACGGCAGCGGAGGAGACCCGCCTCGACGCGGCCACCTGGCTCACTCGCGGGATGCTGCGCGGAGCCACCGACCAGACGCTGCCGCTGCTGCCCGGCCGGGTGTTGGCCCTGCGTCTGACCGACGGCACCCGCCGGCTCGTCACCTGCCGCGACGTCGCCACCGCGGTCGACACCGTGAACGCCCTGCGCGCCCGGGCGCGCGCCAGTTGAGCCACCCGGTGACCCCCTGACGAAACGGAAGCGGGGCCGAGCCGTCCGAAGACGGCTCGGCCCCGCCGAGCTATTAGCGCCGGCGCGGCCGCTCCCAGCCGCCCCACCTGGTCTGAAATGGACGCGGCTGAGGACCACGATCTACGTCTCGGCGCGCTCAATCCTCACCCGGGCTTCCCCTGGGTGGTTGACCGCATGCAGCATGCGGGATATCTTTCCGTACCAGGCAAGTGGATTCCCGTTTGGATGCTCGTAGGTCCCTCGCACCGAAAGCTGCACCCCACACGCCGGCACAGCCCACCGTCGCCGTCCTACCGCAGCCGACTTCCCACCACGCTCGGCGTGAACCCGCCCTGCCGCATCGCGACGCTCTCAGCTAGGAGCCACCATGCTGAAACGCCCCGCACTGTCGGTTCTCCTCGTCGCCGCGGTCACCGTTGGGTCGGGCCTGGTCGGGGCGGTCCCCGCTGACGGCCGGACCGGCGGCGACCCGCCGCGCCAGCGAGTGGTGGACACCGGTGACAGCATCGTGATCACCGGCAAGACCTACCGGATGCGGATCATCAAGGACGGCTTCCGATACTCGTTCGACAATTCCTCCGGCGCCACGGTTGCACCGGCCCACCCGGACTCCGGTCTGCGGATCAGGTACGCCGGCGGGCAGGACGTCAGCGACGCCCAGGACACTCGGCTCGTCTCCGGTCCGAGGTCCGGCACAGCCGTGCTGGACGTGAGGATGACGGACGGGTCGCAGGTCAAAGTGCACGTGCTTCCATCCGACAGCTACGCGCGGATCCTGGTGCCGAACCTGCCCGGATCCAGCAGCACGATCGACTTCCGTACCGGTGCGGTCGCCCCGGCCTACGGGCTCGGGGACTACGGGTCGTTCGCCGACGGCCAACCCGAGCAGGGGACCCCGTGCAGTGGAAACGTCGAGGCCAGGCCGAGTACCGAGCTGACGGGGCTGGTACTGGACAACCTGACGAACGAGGGCAGTTGCAAGCGCTTCGTCAGCAACTTCACCGTGTTCCCCAAGCAGCGGTTCGCTCAGGTGTGGTTCGAGGACGGACGGAAGCGAGTCGGCCTCACCGGAACCGAGAACCGGCTCGGCGCCGCCGACGTGGACTCCGTCGACAGCCTGTACTACTTCGTCGGCCGGGACCTGCCGCAGGTGTACGCCGACTACAAGCAGGTCCGCAACCGGCACGGCTACCTGGACTCCCGGCCGGACGAGTCGTTCTTCGGACTCGGCTGGGAGGCGTACGGCGCACTCGGCTGGGACACCTACCAGTCGTCCGTCGTCGAGACGGTGCAGGACTTCCTCGCGCACGGCTATCCGCTCAATTGGGGCGTGGTCGGATCCGGCTTCTGGCCAGGCCCCCGCGGCAACAACGTCGAGGGCACCACGAACAGCTTTGGCATGTGGGACGACACCGCCGAGGACGGGCGCGTGGACGGACTGCCGAACCCGCGATACCCGGATCCCGACGCGTTGAAGCGGCTATTCGCCGACAACGACATCAAGCTGCTGCTGGGGGCGCGAAACAACATCAAGGCTCTGCCAGCCGACGGCGGCAACTACAACCTGCGGTACGACGGGCCGTTCCTGCAGGAGGCGCTGGAGCGCGGCTTCCTGCTACGCGACGGCGACGGCACGCCCCGTGTCGTGACGCGGGCGCAGTTCCCCGCCGGCGCCAGCTACGTGCTGGACGGATCCAACCCGGCGGCGGTGCGCTGGTTCGTCGAGCGGCTGCGCGCCTGGGGTGTGGACGGGTGGAAGGAGGACACGATGCTCTACGACCCGAACCTTCACCTCGACGGCAACTGGAACCCGGTGCAGACCGCGATGCACGATGCTGGCGACCTGGTGATGGTGCGGAACGCCGCGTACTCCGTGCCGGGCGACATCGTCCGGATCAACGACACCATCTACGGCACCGGCGAGGTCTACCACGAGGACCCGGACCGGATGCCGGTCAACCTCCTCAACTACGCCGCATCCGGTGCCGGCAACCTGTACGGCGACTACGTGGGTGGCACGGCTGGGCCGTCGATGCGGGACCCGGCGTACCAGCAGTACTTCGTCCGCAACGCGCAGTTCAGCGCCATGTTGCCGGTGATGGCGTTCGGCAAGGGCCCGTGGGAACTCGGCCGCGGCGACTACGCGGCAGCGGTGAAGAAGATGGCGTTGTGGCACGAGGCGCTGCGCCCGTACATCTACGACGCGGTGCTGGACGGGCACGAGAGCGGTTTCCCCACCGCCGTGACCCCGCTGCCACTGGCCTATCCCGACGATCCGAACACCTACGGGCTGGCGAACGACACCACCCGCCAGTACGAGTGGATGTTCGGCGAGTCCCTGCTCGCCGTGCCGGTGTTCGGCGCCGACTTCGAGACAGCGCAGGCCCGGGACGTGTACCTGCCGGCCGGCAAGTGGATCGACGTCCAGAGCGGCGCGGTGTTCCACGGGCCGACGACGCTGCGGAACTACGCGATCGGCACCGACCGGATCCCCGCGTTCGCCGGTGGCAAGGGCGTTCTGGTGACCACGCAGGCTGGAGCGCTGACGGCCGAGGTGTACCCGGTGTCGACCGGATCCCGCTACACCGCCGGGCGTGGGGATGATGCGATCACCATCGAGAATGCCAACACCGGCTGGGACACCGGCTCCCTCGCCGTCGTCGACCGCACGAGCGGGCAGCCGGTCGCGTACCGGGTCGACCAGGTCACCGGCGCGTTGCGGTTCCCGGTGACCGTGGGCCACACCTACCGCCTTGTCGGCGGTGGGACCGCTGAGCACACCGTCGGGCTGGACACCACCGCTCCCGGGCAGGTCACCGGAGTCGGGCACCACACGGTCGACGGAATCACGACACTGAACTGGGACGCCACCGACAACGCCCGGGGCTACGTCGTGACCGCATCGCTGAAGCAGGCCTGCGCCGCCGCCCCGGAACGGATCATCGGCTCCTCGTCCGGCACGAGCCTGGTACTGGGCAGCGACGGTGTGGCGGGCACGTACCGGGTGACGGCAGCGAACAGCGCGGGCAGCGGACCGCTGTCCGCGCCTCACGTGATCGCGCCGACGACCGGTGGTGGCGGTGTCGCGGCGCTCGTCGTGACGAACGAAGGCACGCCGCCGACCTGCGATGCCGAGAATCCGGCCTACAGCGAGCAGGGACGCTGGCTGTCGAGCAGCTTGAAGGGCTTCGACGGCTCCGGCACCCGCTACACCTCGACCGCCGGCCTGACCGTTACCTGGCGAGCCGACCTGCCTGCGGGGACCTACCAGGTCGACGTCTGGTCACCGAAGCACACCAGCTGCAGCACCAGCACGACGTACACCGTCGCCGGCACGAGCGTCCCCGTCGACCAGTGCGCCACCGGCGGCGAATGGCATTCGATCGGCACGCATCAGCTGACCGAGGGGATCACGCCGGTCACCCTGACCTCCGGCTCGGGCACCACCCGCGCCGATGCGGTCCGCTTCACGCCGACCGGATGACCGCGGTAGCCCATCGCCCGAGGATGGAGTAAACAGATGTTCGCCCGTCCACCACGTCGCGTCCTTCTCACGATGATGACGGCGCTCCTGGTGCCATTCGCAGTCGTCGTCCCGTCGTCCCCGGCAGCGGCCGCCGAGGCAGTCGTCGTCACCCCCTCGACTCCCGGCGCCTACTCCGAGACCGGAACCTGGGCGAACGCCAGGGACCCCGGTTACGACGGCTCTCCCTCGCGGTACAGCCGGACCCCCGGTTCCACGGCCACCTGGACCGTCGTCGCACCCGCCTCCGCCAGGTACGACCTGGCCGTCTACTACAGCGCGAGCGTGGACAACGCCAAGGTGGAGTACACCTGGACCGGCGGACCGGACACCCCGACGGTGGTCAACCAGGCCGTCGGCGGCAACGCCTGGCGCCAGATCGGCTCCACCTACCTCGACGAGGGGCAGACCTACACCCTGACCGTCACCGCGACCGCGGGTCCGGCGGTCACCACCCCCAACCTCAACGTCATCACCCGGGCCAACGCGGTGCGGTTGCTCGAGGTGGCCGACGACGAGGAACCGGTCGCCGACTGCGGTACGGACGACACGGCGGCACCGATCGTCGACGCGGCCGAACAACGCTTCCCCTCCTACCGGCTGTCGCAGCACGGCACCATGGTCTCGCTGGCCGGTGACGGCTGGACCATGTCAATCGACCGTCGAGGCTTCCGCTACGGACTCCAGGTCGACGGCGCGCCGGCCGCGGCGCCGCATCCGACAGCCGGGTTGCAACTGGCCGTCCCGGGCCGCGCCCCGTGCGACGCCGTCGCGGCGACACTCACGGCCGCGGACGCGTCGAGGGCGCGGTTCTCCGTGACCTTCTCCAACGGCCGTCGGTCCGACGTCACGGTGGTACCGGCGGACCATTCCGTGAACCTGCGAGTCACTGCCGCGGACGCGAGCACCGGCAGCGTGCGCGCGCAGGTGGCCGGCGGCATGAACCCCGCGTACGGGCTCGGTGACCTGGGCGGATTCCGGACCGACCTGAACGTCTACGGCATCCGCAACCTCGACTACTACGCCCAGAACAGCGCGGGCACGACGAACCAGCGCTTCGTCTCGACGTTCACCGTCTTCCCCGGCCGGAAGCTCGCCCAGGTCGTGCTCTCGGACGGGAGCCTGGCCGTGCAGGTCGACAATGCCGCCACCCTGCTCGGAGTCAACGGCCCGCAGATGTCCGGGCTGCACTACTTCTTCGGGGACATGCAGACGATCTACCGGCGCTACGCGGAAGTCCGGCGCAGCGCGGGCTACGTCGACTCCAAGCCGGACTACACGCTCTTCGGCGTCGGCTACGAGTCCTACGGGGCGCTCGGCTACAACACCAACCAGCAGACCATCACCGACTCGGTGACGACGTACCTGGACAAGGGCTTCCCCCTCAGCTGGGTGGTGACCGGCTCGGGGTTCTGGCCGTACGGTTCGGGCAGCGCCCAGGGCACGACATCGAGCTTCGGCCTCTGGGGCGCGAAGTACCCGGATCCCGACGGCTACAAGAAGTTCCTGCACGACAACGGGATCAAACTGCTGCTCGGAGCCCGGCAGTCGTTCCGCGCGCTGCCGGCCGACGGCGGCACGTACGACCCCGCTCTCGACGGTGACGGCACCGCCGTGGGCATCGAACGGGGCTACTTCATCAAGGACGCGAACGGCGAGCCGCGGGTGTTCCGGCCGGTGTCGTTCCCCAACACCGCGATGTACCTGATCGATCCGCACAACGAGGAGGCTGTCCGGTGGTTCGTGACCCGCAGCCGGGAGTGGGGCGCAGACGGGTACAAGGAAGACCACATGTTCGACGGCACCGCGAACCGGTACGTCAACAACGCGCTGGTGAACCCGATCAATGAGGGCCTCGAGGACGACGGCAAGCTCATGATGGTGCGCAACAGCGCCTTCTCGGTGGCGGGCTCCATCCTGCGGATCAACGACACCGACTACAACCACGGGCCGGGGGACCGCGACCGCACGGTCGTCAACGGCCTCGCCTACGCCGCCAGCGGTCAGCCCAACTTCTATCCGGACATCATCGGCGGTCGGATCATCGGCGACCTGGAGACCAACACCTCGAAGCAGCGGTACCTGACCCGGAACGCCATGATGGCCGCCATGTCGCCGGCGATGTCCTTCGGCAACGAGCCGTGGCGGATGAATGACCCCGCCCTGGTGGCGGCGACCCGAAAGGCCGCACAGTGGCACGCCGAGTATCAACCCTACATCTACTCGGCGGCCGTCACCTCGTACGAGACCGGCTTCCCCTCGACGGCGACGCCGCTGCCCGTGGCGTTCCCCGACGACCCCCGGGTCCGCGACCTGGCGTCCGCAGCCAGGAAACAGTACGAGTGGATGTTCGGTCCGTCACTGCTGGTAGCGCCGCTGTACGGCGGCGACACCGACACGGCCATGTCCCGTGACGTCTACCTTCCGGCCGGTGAGTGGATGGACATCGAGACCGGTGAGCGGTTCTCCGGCCCCATCACCCTCACCGCCTACCAGCAGCCGTTCGGCAAGATTCCCGCCTTCGTCGGCGGTACGGGCATCCTCGTGCACGATCCCGGAGCGCGGGATCCGGGCGACGCCGTCGCCGCCGGGGACGTGCGGGCCAGCGTCTACCCCGTCGCCGCACCCGGCGCCACCTTCACCTTCACCAGCAGCGACGGACACGCCCGAAGCCGGATCACCGCGAAGAACACCTCGTGGTCGGCGGAGGACATCGTCGTTCGCGACTCGTCGGGCGCCGACATCGCCTTCAGCAGGAACCCGGTCACCGGGGCGATCGAGTTCTCCGTCGAGGCGGGGTTGGACTACGTGGTCTCGGACGCTGATTCGCCCGAGTGGGGCCTCGAGGTCATCGACGTCCGGCCGGCCGGGCCGGTCGTCACCGGCCGGGCAGTGCCCGTGCGGTTCGGACTTGTGGATCAGTCCGGGTCCCCCGCCGGCCGCGTCGTCACCGAGGTGGTGCAGGCGGCACCGGACGGCGCCGAACGGCAACTGGAGTTCGAGACCGACGACCAGAACCGCGTCCACACCGTCCTGAGGACGCAGGCCGGCGTCGCGGGAGCCTACATCGTCGTCGTGAAGGCCGCGGACGGGCGCCGGTTGGCGCATTTCACCGTGAAGGTCACCTGACACGCTGACAAGGAGATTCTGTTGACGACACCTGTGCGAGCGTGGGCCGGTGCGGCTATGGCGTCGGTGCTGATGGCGACCGTGGGTCTGACGGCGGCGCCCGCCGCGGCCGCCGCCCCGGAAGCGCCAGCGGCACCGGTGTTCACCGACGACTTCACCACCGGGCTCAGCCGGTGGCGGGAGCTGACCGGAGCGCTGACGGAGTGGACGACCACCACCGCCGAGTTCCCCTACGTCTCGATCGACAGCCGCACCCAGCCGTCGGGCCGGTACATCACCCCGGTCACGCGGGTGGGCCTGCCCGACGCGTACGAGCTGCGCACCAGGGTCCGCGTCGATGCGGCCAGCGACTCACCCGCAGTCTCGGTGCTCACCGACTTCCGGGAACCGTACGCCGTCACCCAGAACAACTTCGCTGCGCAGCTGACCGGCTGGTCCGGAGTGCAGATCTCCCGTCCAGTGACGCAGACGGTGTGCCGAGGCCCCGCCCCTGTGCGCCAGGGGGAGTGGCACGAGTTGGTCATCCGCCGGGCCAACAACATCTCGGTCGTGGAGATCGACGCCCAACGCGTTGCCGTGGTGGCCGCGCCCGCCGCCGGCGGGACGATCGGCCTCGGCGTGTACCACGCCCAGGCGTCGTTCGCCGCCGTCGCGGTCACCGCGCTGCCCACCGTGCCCGCCGACCACCCCACGACCGCATCGGGCTGTTCCTGGACCGAGCCGGGCGAGCCCGAGGTCGACCAGCCGATCCTGGTCAACCAGAGCGGCTACAACCTCGGCCAGGCCAAGCGGTTCACCGCACCCCGCGCCGTCGACGGCGAGCACTTCCGGATCACCGACGCCGCCGGCAACGTTCGCCACGAGGGCACCGTCCGCGGCCAGGTCGGCGACTTCACCGACTTCGACCCGGCCGAATCCGGGCCGTACACGGTGGAGGTCCAGGGCGCTGCCGGGACCGGCCGGTCCGATCCGTTCGGTATCGGCGCCGACTGGATCGAGCGCGTCTCCTACCGCCGTGCGGTGCAGTTCATGACCGACGTGCGCTGCTACTACGGCGACTTCAGCAGGATGGTCTACGGTGGCACCGATCCGCAGAACTGCTACCTCGGCGTCGGCTGGCGCGACTCGCACCAGATGTCCTTTGAGCTGCCGTCGCTGATCGACATGTACCTGGCCAACCCTTCCGCGTTCGCGCAAATCAAGGACCCCGAGGCGCGGTACGTCGGGCTGCCGGTGCAGCTGCCGACGGACACCCCGGAGATCGTCCGGCTGATCCACTGGGCCGTCGAGGTGTACCTGGGCGGACGGGTGAACCACACGCTGCTCAAGGAACAGCTGGCCGCCTTCCTCTACGCCTATCCGTACCTGGCGGACTACATCCCCCACAGCGTCTACGAGCGGGCGCGCGACTACCTCTTCCCGATCTGGGACAACCCGGCGAAAGATCGCTTCGCCTGGTACGACACCACTTCCCACACCGCCGACCTGCTGCAGGTCTACACCCAGGTGGGTTCCGGCAAGGGGGAGCTGCCACCCGGCCATTCGGTGTGGCCAAACGTGATGATGTACGAGGTCGCCAAGCGGGAGGGTCGCGCTGACGCGAACCGGTACCTGGCCGCCGCGAAGGCCCAGGCCACCTGGCTGGTCGGCAACCTCGACGTCGCCGACCCAACCGTCACGAAGGGTCAGCGGCAGGGCGAGTACCACCTGGTCACCGGCCTCGCACGGCTGCTGCTGTCGCACCGCGACCAGGCGCCGCCCGGCACCCGGGACTTCATCCGCCGCTGGGCCGAGGTCGTCGCGGAACGCTCGGCGAACCTGTGGGACTTCCGCAGGTACTCCGCGGACCGGTGGACCATCCCGTCCTTCACCGGCGGTGGCTCGGCCAGCGACCCCAACGAGACGGGCAACGTGGCCGGCTTCGCCGCCCCGGCGCTGGCCGCCGCGCAGGTGCTCGGCGACGATCCGCTCGCCGCACGGTTGCGGCAGATCGCGGTGGCGCATGTGGACAACGTCTTCGGCCGTAACCCCACCGGACGGCACGCCTCGTACCGCGGGCCGACGGAGCAATGGGGCTTCGAAGGCGTGGATCGCGGCTGGTACTCGGAGTTCCAGGGCGGGGCGGGTCGCCTCCAGGGCGCCCGCGGAGTGCTCGACGGCAGCCCCAAGAACGGGCACTACCCGTACAACCCGGGAGCCGGCAACATCGGCCACTCCGAGGGCTGGGTCACCTTCAACACCGCCTGGAACGAGACACTGGCCTGGCGGGCCGCCGACACCACCACGGTACGGGTGGTGGACACCGCCGGAGGGCCGGTGGACCGGGTGCCGGAGGGCAGCCGCGCGAGCGTACGCCTGACCGCGCCCCTGAACCTCGACCCGGCCGCGCTCGACCACGGCGACCTTGAGGTCCGGGTCGGCGACCGCGCACCGCAGCGGCTGGTCGCGGTGCAGGACGGGCTGAACGCCACCACGTACACGGCAGAGTTGGAGCTGGCCGCTGTCGGCGCGACGCTCGGCGACACGGTGACCGTCTCCTACGGCCTCGGTTACTTCGCGCGCCAGGTCACCGTGACCGTCGCGGCGCCGCTGTGCGCGGGTCGGGAGCCCACCATCATCGGAACCGACGGCCCGGACCGGCTCGTGGGCACGGCCGGGGCCGATGTGATCGCCGGCCGGGGCGGCGACGACGTGATCGTCGGTCTCGGCGGCGATGACGTGATCTGCGGCGGTGGGGGCGCGGACCGGCTGGTCGGCGGACCCGGCGGCGCGACCCTGCTCGGCGGGCCGGGTCCGGACGTCGTCGTCGGTGGCCCCGGTGACGATCGGCTCCACGGCGGCGCTGACCGGGACGTGGTCGTCGGCGGCGGCGGGAATGACCAGATCGACCAGGACGGTCCGGACGCCTGACCCGCTCGCGGTGCCGGGCGGCTGGGCCGCCCGGCGCCACGCCCGTCTCGCGTCACCCGTTTCACCCCGTATCATGGTCAATCTCGTGCACGGTGCAGAATTAGGTGCCACATATCGCAAGCAGCTTCCAGGGAGGGGTTGGCATGGCGGCCGAACCGGGCAGTAACCAGAGCGTCGAGCGAGCCCTGACCGTGCTCCGCGCCCTCGCGGCCGGCCGCACCGAACTCCGCGTCTCCGACGTCGCCCGAGCCACCGGACTCGGCCTCTCCACCGCCTCCCGGCTCCTCGCCACCCTCGAAGGGATGGGCTTCGTCGACCGCAACCCCGTCAGCGGCCTGTACCGGCTCGGACTCGACATGGTCTCGTTTGGCGGGGCGGTACTCAACAACCACCCCGTCCACCGAGAGGCCCGGCAGACCGCCCAGGACCTCGCCGCTGAACTCGGCCTCGGTGTCAACGTGGCGTTACGCCGCGACGACCGGCTCTTCTACCTGCTCAACTTCGAAGGCCGGCAGGCACCCCGCCCGTTCCTCCTCGCCGGACAGTACAACCCGCTCCACGCCACCGGGCTCGGCAAGGCACTCCTGACCGGGCTGACCGGGGACGAGCGGCGCACCCTGCTACCCGACACCGCCCTGCACGCCTACACCCACCGCACCATCACCACCCACGAACAGCTCGACGAGGAACTCACCCGCACCCTCGCCCGGGGCTACGCCACCGAAATCGAGGAACTCGCCCTCGGCCGCGCCTGCATCGCCGCCGCCATCCGCGACGGCTCGGGCGAGGTGGTGGCGGCCCTCTCGGTGTCCGGCCCGCTCTCCGCCATCGACCTGCCCAACCGCGAGACCGAACTCGTCCAGTCGGTGATCGAGGCGGCCGATTCCGTCAGCATCAACCTCGGATACGTCGGGCCAGCCCACGTCGTGCCCCAGCAGGCCGTCGCCGCTGAGGTCGTGTCCTGACCGCCCAGCTTGGCCGCGTCATCGCCAGCATCCGGCTCCCCGGCCCCGGCTGGCCGGGAACTCGCCGAGGCGGGGCAGGTTAGATCCCCGGCCGGATTCCGTCCCCCTGGGGTCTCAACGGGACCGGCGGACAACGGGCTTGTCGTCAGGCGCCCGCCAACGCCCGTACGACGTCCTCGTCGACCGTGATGCCGAGGCCAGCGCCGCCCGGCACCTCGAATCGCCCGCCAACCGGGGCGACCGCGTCCGGGGCGACGGCGGTGAGCGGGTTGGTGCCGATCCAGTGTTCGAGCACTGCGAAGTTCGGCATCGCGGCGGCGCACTGCACGCTGGCGTACCAGTGCACGGCCGAACCGATGCTGACGTGCGGGGTGGCCTGCGCGCCGAACGCGTCGGCGAGCGCGGCGATCCGCATCGTCTCGGTGATGCCGCCGGCCCGGCACACATCGGGCTGGAGCACGCGGAGCGCACCGGCGCGGAGGAACTCCAGCGCCCGGTGCCGGGTGGCCAGGGAGTCCAGGGCGAGGGGGATGTCCAGGCGGGCGGCGACGGTGGCGTACCCGTCGAGGTCCTCCGGCGGCAGCGGCATCTCGAAGAACCCGACGCCGGCGTCCTGGAGGGCGCGGCCGACCCGCAGCGCCTGCGGGACTTCGTACTGCCCGGCGGCGTCGGCGTAGACGGCGGCCTGGTCGCCGAACACCTCGCGGACGGTCTGCACGGACGCGATGTCGTCCTCGGGGCGGGCGCCGATGGCCACCTTGACGGCGTCGTACCCCAGTTCGCGCAGCCGCTCGGCCTCCTGGCGCACCCGGCGCTGGCCCTCGGCGCCGGAGCCGGCGGGTGCGGCGGGCACGCCGGAGGCGTACAGCCGCAGGGTGGTGCGGTAGCGGCCGCCGAGCAGGGCGTGCAGGGGCTGGCCGAGGGTGCGGGCGAACGCGTCCCACAGAGCGATGTCGAGGCCGGCGAGGGCCTCCAGCCAGAAGCCACTGTCGTGACCACGGACCCGCATGCCGGTGTAGACCCGGTCCCAGGTGCGGCCGATCTCGTCGAGCCGGGAGCCGACGGCGAGCGGTGCGATCAGGTCGTCGAGGATGGCGGCGGTGGCGCGGGCCCCGACGGGTGCCTTGGCCTCGCCCCAGCCGACGACCCCGTCAGCAGTCTCGACCCGCACCAGCACGGCGTCGATGGTCTCGCTGTAGACGTAGCGGCGGCGTTCTCTCGGCGGGTACTCCACCAAGGCGCTGCCGTGCTCGGCGCTCCACGCCCGGGCGCCCCAGTACGTCTCGGCGGGCTTGGCGCGTACCGCGAAGCTGCGGACGTCGACGACCTTCATCCGTTCTCCTTGGCTGTGGTTCGCTCCAGGGCGGCGTGCAGGAGCGGGGCTTGGCCCCAGGGGAAGACGCCGAGGGCCCGGTGGTGGTAGTCGAGGGCGGTGCCGACGGGCGTCGCCTCGGACACGGTGAGGGCGCCGCCGGTGAGTCGGCGGAGGGTGCTGTGCCAGGCCCGGTCGGCCATCGCCCGGTGGGCGGGGTCGACCAGCCCGGCGTCGACAGCGCGCGGCACGACCCAGGCCAGGTACGCGGAGGTGCTCGCCTCGACCGGGGTGTCCGGGTCGTCGACCACCGTGGTCCACTCGCCGTCGCGCTCATGCGTGGCGAGCGCGTCGACCAGGCGGGTGAGCCGCTCGGCGAGCCCGTGGTCGGGGGCGTGGATCAGGGTGTCGGTGAGGCCGAGCAGCGCCCACGCCTGCCCGCGTCCCCAGGCGACGCCATTGCCCCGTTCGGCCCGGGTGTCGTAGCCGTGCTGGAACAGCCCGTTGGGCAGTTGCAGCGCGTTGGCGTACTCGGTGGCGTAGGTGACGGCCTCATCGGGGTGGCCCAGTGTGGCGAGGCCGGGTCCGTCGGTGTGCATGCAGTCGACCCAGACCGTTGACGACCAGGGTGGCAGGTCGGGACGGTGCAGGCGAGGCCCGCCGGGGCGGGCCGGTCGGGCGTGCCGGACGGCGGCGAGCCAGCGGCGGCAGGCGTCCGTCACGTCGATGTCGGGTCGGCGGTCGGTGAGGGCGAGCAGCGCCTCGACCGCGATGAGGTGGTCGGTGCGGTCCGGCGGTGCGGTCAGCGACGGCGTCATGAGGTCGACCACCCGTTGAGTGAGGTCGGGGCGGTGCAGCGCGTCGCCGGCGCGGAGCAGGGCGGTGAGCGTGCCGCCGATGCCGAAGCCCCAGATCCGCGGCGTGGTGGCGGCGGTCGCGTCCGCGATCGCCGCCACCAGCCGGGTGCCGGGCGCGCTGGTCACTTGATGAGGGCCTGCACCGCTGCGCCGGCCTCGCGCATCGCGTCCGCCGGCTTGCTCTTGCCGACCAGCACCGCCTGGACGTGCTCCGAGATGGCGGTCTCCATCTGGGCGTACTGGGGGTACTTCCAGAACGGGTTCGGGGTGGCGGTGGCGGTGATCCGCTCGCTGAACTGGGAGGTGAAGGCGTCCGTCTTCACCTGCTCGGAGGCCAGCGCCGCCGTGGTGGTGGGCGGCAGGGACAGGTCCTTGAAGTAGCCGAGGACGGTCTGCTCGTCGGACGTGAGCCACTTCGCGAAGTCGGTGGCGGTGTTGGCGCCCTCGCCCTCGACCACGACGACGGCGTGGCCCCACTGCACGGCGCGCGGCTTGTCGCCGGCGTTCTTCACCGGCCGGGCGACCGGGTCGAGCTTGTCGGCGATGGACTTGTCCGGGGAGCCCTTGACGACGAAGTCGCGGCCGACGATGGCGTCGTCGTAGATGGCGGCCTTGCCCTGGGCGAACAGGGTGCGCGCGTCGACCCGCTCCACGTCCGGAGCGATGAGCTTCGCGTCGTACAGCTTCTTGTACCAGGCGACCGCCTCGATGCTGGCGTCGTCGCCGACGGCGACCTTGTCCCCGTCCAGCAGCGGGCTGCCGAAGGTCTGCATCCAGATGAGGATGTCCTTGAGCTGGGCGACCTTGGTGGACGCGGCGTACGGGATGACGCCGGTGCCCTTGAGCGCCCGCAGCGCGGCCTCGAAGTCGTCGATGGTGGTCGGCGCGGTGGTGATGCCGGCCTTCTGCATCAGGTCCCGGTTGGCGATCAGACCGATGGCGGCGGTGGTCCAGGGCAGGCCGACCTGCTTGCCCTCGACCTGCCCCGAGCTGAGGGCGGCCGCGGTGTAGCCGGCGTCCTTGGCCACGTCACCGAGGTCGCGAAGCTTGCCGAGCGCGGCGAGGCCGGCGAGCCAGGCGATGTCCATCTGCGCGGCGCCGGTGAACTGCCCGCCGCGCACCTGGAGCGTGAGCTGGTTGAGGTAGCTGTTGTACGCCAGCGGCACGCCGTTGACGGTGATGCCCGCTTTGCTGCCGTATCCGGTCATCAGCTGTTCGATCTTGGCCTTGGAGGCGTTGTCGGCCAGGCTCCAGGACGCGAACGAGAAGTTGGTGGCGGACTTGGCGGTATCCGCCTCGGGGGCGTCGGCGCTCGGCGCGCAGGCGGCCACGCCGCCCAGGCCGAGGGCGCCGGCGCCGAGTCCGACGAGGCGGAGCATGTCCCTGCGGGAAACGTTGCTGTTCATTGCTGGACCTCCGGGACGGGTGGTGGTTATCCCTTGATGGCGCCGGCGGTGATGCCGCCGACAAGGAACCGCTGCAGCGCGATGAACGCGAGCACGACGGGCAGGGACGCGATCAGCGACGCGGCCATGAGCTCGGCCCACTGCGCGGTCGCCTCGCCGAGGAAGGCGTTGACCAGGCCGGGTGGCAGTGTCGTCTTCTCGCGTCCGGCGAGGGTGAGGGCGAAGATGAAGTCGTTCCAGCCGCGGACGAAGGCGAAGAGCCCGGCGGCGATGAGACCGGGCGCCGACAGCGGCAGGATGACCGAGTGGATGGTGCGCAGCCGCGATGCGCCGTCGACGCGGGCGGCCTCGACGAGGCTGTCAGGGATGGTGTCGAAGAAGCCCTTGAGCATCCAGACGCAGAGCGGCAGCGTGAAGGTGGTGAACGACAGCACCAGCGCGGTGTAGGTGTCGAGCAGGTGGTAGGCGCTGAACAAGGCGTAGAGGGTGACCAGCAGAAGGGCCTGGGGGAACATCTGGGAGGAGAGCACGAAGTACATCAGGCTGCGCCGGCCGCGGAAGCGGAACTTGGAGAACGCGTAGCCCATGTAGGCCGACACCACGACGCTCAGCACCGCGGTGACGATCGAGACGATCAGGCTGTTGACCAGGTACCGGGCCAGCGCGGGTTCGTCGGCGAGGCGGGTGAAGTTGTCGAGGGTGAGCTCGGTGGGGACGAACGACGGCGGGTAGCGGAAGGTCTGCTGAGCCGGGGTGAACGCGGTGACCAGCATCCAGTACACCGGCAGCAGCCCGAATCCGCCGAGGACGACGACGGCCGTCCACGCCGCGGCGCGGGAACCGCGGCTCTCCCGAGCGGAGCGCTTCCTCACAGCTGTCCCTCCCGCTCGGACCGACGGACGTAGACCGCGACCATGACGAGCAGCAGCACCATCCAGAGCAGGCCGAGCGCACCGGCACGGCCGAGGTCGAAGCCCTGGAAGGCGGTCTCGTAAACCGCGGTGGCGAAGGTTTCGGTGGTGCCGGCGGGGCCGCCGCCGGTCATCACGTAGATCAGGTCGAAGTGCTGGAAGTTCCAGATCAGTTCCAGCAGCAGGACGATGCCGATGATGCCGCGCAGGTGCGGCAGAGTGACGGCGAAGAACCGCTGGACCGCGCCGGCGCCGTCGGTCTCGGCCGCCTCGTGCAACTCGACCGGTACGGTCTGCAGCCCGGCGAGGATCATCACCATGATCCACGGAAAGCTCGCCCAGGTCTTGGCGACGATGACCGCGGTCATCGCGGTGCCCGAGCCTGCCAACCAGGCCTGTGGGGCATCGATCAGGCCGAGCGCCTCCAGCGCGCCGTTGGCGAGGCCGTAGTTCGCATTGAAGATCCACATCCAGAGGAACGACACGACGACGCTGGGCACCAGCCACGGGATGAGCAGCAGGCCGCGGAGAGTGGCGCGGCCGCGGATGCGGGTGTTCAGGGCGAGTGCGAGGGCCAGGCCGACGAGGAACGGTGCGATGGTGGCGCCGACGGTGAAAACCAGCGTCTGGCGCAGCAGCCGCCAGAAGTCGCCGCCGAGCAGGTCGGTGATGTTCTGCAGGCCGACGAAGGTGCGGCCGGGTTCCACCAGGCTCTGCTCGAAGAACGCGGTGATCAGGGAGGCGACCAGCGGGTAGACGACGATCGCGGCGAGCATCGCCAGGGCGGGGAGCATCAGCAGCGCGGCGAACGCGCCGTCGCCGAGCCGTCGCGGGGGCCGCTCGCCGCCCGGCGGGGACGCCGGCACGCGGCCGGCGGTCCCGCGACGGGTCGTCTCGGTGCTCATCGGCTGGCCTGCAAGCGGGTCAGGACGCGGTCGGCGGGGCCGAGGTAGCCCAGGTCGGTGCTGATGGCGTCGGCGGCTTCGATGACCATGCGGGACAGGTCGGCCTCCCGGGTGTCCAGGGCGATCGCGGAGAGCGGTCCGGAGACCGACAGCGCTGCGCAGACGGTGCCGGTGTGGTCGAGGATCGGGGACGCGATGCAGGCGCGGCCCAGCGCCAGTTCCTCGACCTCGGTGGCGTAACGGCGCTCGGCGGCCTGAGCGATGGCCTCGTCCAGCGCGGCGTGATCGGTGATGGTGGACGGGGTGTACGCGCGCAGATCGGGCAGGAGCGCCCGGCGCTCTTCGGGGTCGGTGCCGATGAGCAGGCACTTGCCGATGCCCGTGGCGTGCAGCGGGTTGTGCTGGCCGATGAGGACGAACGACCGCGGGGCGAGGGTGCCCTCGAAGTTGCACAGGTAGAACAGCGTGGCGCCGCGGCGCACGGCGACGTTGGCGCCGAGGCCGAGTTCGGCGGCGAGGTTCTGCGCCCGCTGGCGGGCCTCGCGGTGCACCGGGTGGCTGTTGAGGGCGACGCCGGCCATCGTGATGAGCGCGGGGCCTAGTTGGTAAAGGCCGCTGACCTGGTCGCGCTGTACGAGGTCGCAGGCCTCGAGTGTGGCCAGTAGGCGGGACGCGGTCGACTGGCCCAGGCCGGCGTGACGGGCGACATCGGAGACCCGCAGCGCGGGCTGGCCGCCGAGGAAGGCGTTGAGCACGGCGGCCGCCTTCTCGACGCTCTGGTTGGTGCCCTGATCACTCGCCACCGGCAGCTCCTTCTGGACGTCCCATCCATTGCTGTGCCAGAGTGACCCCCATGCTGCATCGTGTCAACCGCCGATTGCATGCGAGTTGCAGAACCGCGCCACGGGGGCGGTCCTATGACATTTGAGCCTGCATTCCTGCCCTTCGAGGGCCCGACGGAGGTCGACGGCCACGGCCACCCGAACGGGCGGCACCTGCTCAGCGCGGCGCTGCCGGCGATGACGGGCAACTACGTGGTCCGCACCGCCGTGCGGGTGCCGGAACCGCGCCACGGCACCGGTGTCAGCACCGCCGAACTGCGGGTCAACGCCAACGCCGAGCGCTGGTACGCGATCCGGCTGCGGATCCGCACCGGCGTGCGGTACCTGTCGGTGCTCCGGCACGCCGGCGGGCGCGACGATTTGCTTGCCGACGACATCGTGTCCTTCGACTTCGGGCGGTATCTGCCCGTCGAGGTCACCGTCGTCGACGGCCGGCTCACCATCACGGTGGACGGACGCACCCCGGTGACCGTCACCGACCCCGAGCCGCTCGACGGCGGCGGGGTCGGCGTCGGGGCCACCGGAATGGCCGCCGGGTTCGCCCCGGTGCAGGTGGTCGACCTCGGCCCAGGTACGCCGCCCGCCGCCGACCGCGCCGACACCGCCAGCCCGGACCTGACCAAGGCGGTGGTCGAGCCGTACGCCGCCGTCGAGGGGGCCGCGCACCGCCTGGAGATCGCCGCGCTGCGGTGGGACGGCGGGTCCGGGTACGCCGCCGACCTGTCCATCCGGGCGGACGGCGGCTGGGAACCGGTGGGCGGCGACCGGTTCGGCGAGCGGTGGCTGGTGCTGCACGGCGGCGGCGGCAGCCGCCGGAATCCACAACGGACGCTCGATCGGCACCCGGTGGTGCTCGACCAGTTCGAGCTGCTCGGCCCGGACGCGGTCCGGCTGAGCGGTGGCAACCCAGAGCTGTTCTCCCTCACGGTCACCTGGCGGCTGTCCGGACCGCACCCCACGGTGGACATCGAGCTGACCACGCAGGTCGACGGCAGGTTCGTGATCGCCTACCGGGCCTTCGCCGCCGCACCCGTCGACGAGATCGACGAGGTGCTGTGCGGGCCGCTGCAGCACGCCCGGATGGTGGGCGGACCGGCGTCCGTGGGCCGCGACGAGCTGTTCGCGCCGCTGTGCCTGTTGCAGCGCGGCCCAGTCACCACCGGGCTGTTCGCCCCGGCCGCGGAGCTGCCGTTCGAATACGAGTCGGCGCGCGGCGACGACGACCAGCCGTTCGGGATGAGCCTGGGCACCCCCGAGGGCACGGTGCAGCCCACTCTCTACGCCCCGCAGTACGGCCGGCGCGCCGACCGGCGCGCCGGCGAGCCCTACCGGTTCACCGTCGGGGTGTACGCCGCCCATGCCGAGCTGTACGACGCGTACCGCGACCTGCTGCGCGGCGAGTACGGCTACACCGCGTACCGGCGCAACGTCCACGCCTCGCTGACCGACACCGTGCACAACCTGATCGACCTGATGAAGGCCGGCCCGGACACCGACGACCAGGTCGACTACCAGGGGTCACCGAGCGGCTGGTGGAGCCGGGCGAAGGGCTTCATCGACATCGAGAACGACCAGGCCGTCCGCGCGACCACCACCGGGGTGCTGCTCGGCGCCTACCAGCTGACCGGCGACGACGAACTGTACGACACACGGGCGCTACCGACGACCGAGTTCCACCTGTCCCGCAACGGGTACGGCTGGACGCCACGCGAGGACGCCACTGTCTACGGTGACCCGACGAAGCACCAGCTGTGCGGCACCCCGTTCGGCGCGCCCGCCCTCGGCCCCCTGTACGCGCTGTCCCGGGGCACACTCACCGCCGCCCGAGAGCTCGCGCTCTCCTCGCTCGACACACAGGACTACTGGCTCAAGCGCACCCCGATGAGCGAGCCGCTGGCCGCCTACCGGATGACGCGGGATCCGAAGCTGCGGCAGCAGGCCGAGGAGGCCGCCGAGCGCTACATCGCCGAGGAGCTCGACCAGCCGTACGGCGGCGCGGCCGACCCGCACGACTTCGCCATCTACTACTGCCGTGCCTGGGTCGAGCTGCTCGAGATGTTCGAGGAGACCGGCCGGCGGCGCTACCTGGACGCCGCGTACCGGGAGGCGAAGCGGTTCGTCACCATGATCTTCGCCCGCCCGGTGCCGGACGGCCCGGTGCCCGTGCCGCAGCGCCCGCTCTTCGTCGACCGGCAGATCGAGCTCACCGGCTGGTGGGACCCCGCCGCCCTGTACGACTACCCGGCCCGCGACGTGCCCGACGAGGTGGTGCCCGCCTGGCAGGTGTCACCGACCGGGCTGAGCATCGAGGCGGTGAACACCTACCGGTTCAACGGGTTCACCCTCAACCCGGCGTGGGCGCCGTTCCTGCTCCGCCTCGCCGCGCACACCGGCGACGACCTGCTGCGGGACGTGGCGCACAACGCGCTGGTCGGCCGGTTCACCAACTACCCCGGCTACTACTACCGGCAGCTGACGGTCCACCATCTACGCCCGGACTTTCCCTGGACCGGCCCGTTCGGCAACACCACCATCTACTACCACCACGCACCCGCCCAACTCGGCATGGCCATCGACTACCTGATCGCCGAGCACGAGACCCGCTCCGGCGGCGCGATCGCCTTCCCGGCCCAGTTCGAGCAGAACTACGTCTGGTTCGTCTACCACGTCTACGGCCATCGGCCCGGCCGCTTCCACGGCGAGGACGGCGTCTGGCTGTGGCTGCCCAAGGGCCTGGTGCGGCTGGACACCGAGCAGGTCAACTGGATCGCCGCCGAAGGCGGGGACCGGCTCTGCGTCAGCCTCACCAACGCGTCGGCCACCCCGACCACGGTCACCGTCACGCTGGACCCGGTACGGGTGCCCATGGCGGCCGCCACCCCGTACCGGGCGACGGTGATCCGCGACGGCCGCGCACCGCAGGAGGCGACCGTGCTCGACCACCAGCTCACCGTCCAGGTGTCCGGGCACGGCATCACCGCGATCGTCGTACATGGCGTCGGCCCACTGGACGTACCGCTGCACCGCACCGACGCGGCCCCCGTCGGCGCGCACCACTTCGACGACGGCCCGGTCGGTCCGGTGCGCGGCATCTTGATCCCCAAGCCGGACGGCAGCCGCTACCACGCCTACGTGCAGGCGACCCGGCGCGAGCCGGCGACCCTGCACTGGTCGCTCGACGACGGCACCACCTGGCGGCAGCTCGACCGCACCGTGCACCCCAACGAGTGGACCGTGCCCGTGGACGACCTGTCCGCGGCGTTCACCTACATCGTGCAGATCGGCGACCGGCGGTCCCGGCCGGTGCGGCTGTCCTGCGTGAAGGAGGCGTGATGCGGGTCCGCGAGGTGCGCACGCACGTGCTGAAGGTACGCGCTGACGAGGCCTACCTGGGGCCGAAGAGCGACGGGAGCGCCATCGGCGGCGGCTACGAGGTCCGCGAACCGTGGCGCAGCCTCTACTCGTCGCGCTACGAGACGCTGCTGGTGGAGGTGGTGGCCGAGGACGGCACCACCGGCTGGGGGGAGGCCCTCGCGCCGGTGGCGCCAGAGGTGCCGGCGGCCGTGGTCGACCTGCTGCTCGCGCCGGTGCTGGTCGGCATGGACGCCACCGCGCCGCGCCCGGCCTGGTACCGGCTGCGCGACCTGATGCGCGAGCGCGGGCACCTGGTCGGCCACCAGGCCGACGCGCTCGCCGCCGTGGACATCGCGCTCTGGGACCTCGCCGGACGGCTGACCGGGCTCGGCGTCGCCCAGCTGCTCGGCGGCGCCTTCCGCACCCGGCTGCCCACGTACGTCTCCGGACTGCCCCGCCCCACCGACCCGCAGCGCGCGGCGCTGGCCCGGAACTGGGCCGAGCGGGGCGCCGCCGCGGTCAAGCTGCACCTCGGGCACGGCGTCGCCGCCGACCTCGCCACCGTCGACGCGGTCCGCGAGGCCGCGCCTGGCCTGCGCATCGCCGTGGACGGGCACTGGGCGTACGGGGTGGACGAGGCAACCGCGCTGGCGCGTGGTCTCGCCGATCGCGGCGCGTGGTTCCTGGAGGCGCCGCTTGCCCCAGAGGACATCGCCGGGCACGCCGAACTCGTCAGCCGCGCCACCGTGCCGATCGCCGTGGGGGAGACGCTGCGCAACCGGTACGAGTTCGCGCAGTGGCTGGACGCGCGGGCGTTGCGGATCGCCCAGCCGGACGTGGCCCGTACGGGCATCACCGAGGCGATGGCGATCGCCGAGCTGTGCGCCGCCCGGCACGTGCCCGTCGCACCGCACCACTCGGTCGGCATGGGTGTCTCGCTCGCCGCCGGCCTGCATGTCGCTGCGGCGGTCGCCGACCTCGCCGCGTTCGAGTACCAGCCGACCTCCACCGAGGTCGGATCCCGCATCCTCACCGGGCCGGTGCCTGTGCACCCGGCCGCGTTCGATCTGCCCGCGGGTCCCGGTCTCGGCGTCGATGTCGACGCCGAGACGGTTCGCGCCCTGGTCAAGGAGTCCTGAGTGCCCCACACCGTGCACGGCCTCGTGCCGATCCTCGCCACCCCGTTCGGGCCCGACGGCGCCCTCGACCTGCCCAGCCTGCGCCGGCTCACCGAGTTCCAGCTCGCCAGCGGCGTCACCGGCGTCGCCGTCTTCGGCATGGCCAGCGAAGGCTTCGCGCTCACCACCGAGGAGCGGGCCCGGATTCTCGCCACCGTCACCGAGGTGGTCGCCGGCGCGGTCCCAGTTGTCGCCGGGGTCAACGGCACGTCGACGGTGACCGCGATCGAACAGGCCGGTGCCGCGGTGGCCGGCGGCGCGACCACGCTGATGGTGCTTCCTCCGTTCATGGTGAAGCCGACGTCCGACCAGCTGCTCGCCTTCTACGGCGACGTGGCCGCCGCCGCCGGGGCCGAGGTCATGGTCCAGGACGCGCCCGGCGCCACCGGCGTGACGATGCCGCCCACCCTCATCGCCGAGCTCGGCAAGCTCGACGGCGTCACTTCCGTCAAGGTGGAATCGCCGCCGACCGCGCCCAAGGTGGTCGCGGTGGTCGCCGCCCGCGCCGACGACCGCTTCGCCGTGCTCGGCGGCCAGAACGCCCAGTTCTGCCTGGAGGAGTACGCCCGCGGAGCGATCGGCACCATGCCCGCCTGCGAGTTCCCCGACCTGCTCGGCCCGGTGCTCGCAGACTGGCAGGCCGGCCGGCACACCGACGCCCGCGCGGGCTTCACCCGGCTGCTGCCGCTGATCCTGTTCGGCCTCCAGCAGGGCATCGCCTGGGCGGTGCACAAGGAGGTGCTGGTGCGCCGTGGCCTCATCGCCGACGCCACCGTCCGCTCGCCGGCCCGCCCGCTCGACCCGGCCAGCCGCGACTCACTCGCCACCATCCTCGCCGACCTTGGGCTTGCCCGGTGAGCGGACGCGGGATCCTCGTCATCGGCGCCTCCTCGCCGATCGGCACCGCGATCGCCCGCGCCTTCACCGAATCCGGCGATCGCGTCGTGGGCGTCTCCCTCGAACAGCACAGCGACCCCGCCTTCGCGGCCGAACTGGTGGCCGACTGCGCCGACCCGGACGCGGCAGCCCGCGCCGTCGCCGATGCCCACCGCACACTCGGCCGACTCGACGTGGTGGTGCCCGCCGCCGCGGTCATGCCCGTCGCTCCGGCGACGCGGACCACCGACGCGCAGTGGCGGGCCGCCCTCGACGTGACCCTCGGCTCGACGTTCTACGTCGTCCGCGCCGCCCTGCCCCTGCTGCCGCGCGGCGGCGCGGTCGTCGCGGTCAGCTCCGTCAACGCCAGCCTCGCCGCGCCCGGCCTGCCGGGCTACGCGGCCGCGAAAGCCGGCGTGGAGGGACTCGTCCGCCAGCTCGCGCTCGAGTACGGTCCCGCCGGCATCCGCGTCAACGCCGTCGCCCCCGGCATGATCGGCAAGGCCGACCTGCCCTCCGTCACCGAGGGCTACCCGCTGCGGCGGGTCGGCCGACCCGACGACGTCGCCGCCGCCGTGACGTTCCTCGCCTCGCCGGCAGCGGACTTCATCACCGGCGTCGTGCTGCCCGTCGACGGTGGCCTGTCGATCGCCTCACCAGCGGCGTGGCTCCGCCCCGACCTGCGAGCGAGATGGCTGTGACATCCAGGGACTGGGCGGTGCTGGCCGACGTGCGCTGTGAGCTGGGGGAGTGCCCGGTCTGGGACGAGGCCTCGGCCCGCCTGCACCTGGTGGACATTGACGGCCGACGCCTCTGGGCCCTCGATCCTGCCTCCGGCACCGCCTCCGGCGCGACCTGCGACCGGCCGGTCACCGCCCTGGTGCCGCGGGCCGACGGGGGATGGCTCGGCGTGTCCGGGCGGGACATCGGCACCCTCGACCCGGACGACGGAACCTTCCAACCTCTGCTGTCCCTGCCCGGGCCGCCCGACCTGGCACTGAACGACGCGGTGTGCGGACGCGACGGCAACCTCTACGTCGGGTCGATCGACCGTACCCGGGCCAATCGCGCCGCCCTGTACGTGATGGAGCCGGACCTGAACCATCGCGTCCTCGCCGGGCACGTGGGCGCATCCAACGGCGTCGACACCAGCCCGGACGGGCGCCTCCTCTACCACGCTGACAGCTTCGCCGACACGGTCACCGCGTACGGGCCCGACGGCCGCCCCGTTGCCGCGGTGCGGGTTGCGCACCCCGACGGGATCGCCGTCGACGCCGACGGCGGGGTCTGGGTGGCCTCGTGGGGATCCGGCATGGTGTTCGGCTACACGCCCCACCTCGCTCCGGACCGCACGCTACGCCTGCCCACGCCGCTGGTCACGAACATGTCGTTCGGCGGTCCCGGCTATCGATGGCTCTTCGTCACGACCGCGCGGTCGGACGGCGCCGAGCTGTCCGGAGCCGTGTTCACCGCGGACGTCGGCGTAGCCGGTCTTCCGGCCGCCCGCTTCGTGGTCGGGTTGGATCACCGCGTCCGTTGAGCGGACGACCGTGTTCCTGTCGCTGCTGTCTGCCGCGCTGATCGCCCTGTCGTTGAGGCAACATCTGCCGCAGACGTTCCCGGCCCACCACGACGACCCGGTCCGGGTTGCCCGGCGAGGTACTCGGTGAGTTTCGGATGCTCCACCTACGCCTCGCGAGAATCGCGGGCGCCTACTACCTGGTTGTCGCGATCTTCGCCGGTTTCGCGCACATCGTGCGCGAGAACGTCTACGTCCCGGACGATGCGGTAGCCACCGCGGCCAACGTGGTTTCGAACGCCGATCTGGTCAGGCTCAGCTTCGTGGCCGACCTGGTGCAGGCGACGTTCGCGCTGTTCCTCGTCCTGGCGCTGTCGCACCTGCTGCAGCACGTGAACAGGAACGTGGCCCGGGCGATGGTCCTCTTCGTCGTGCTCCAGGTCGGCATCACCTGCCTCAATCTGGTCCACCAGCTCGCCGCGCTGCTGGTCGCGACCGAGCCCTCCTACACGAGCGTCTTCGCCGCCGACGAGTCGGACGCCCTGGTACTGCTGCTGATGGACATGCAGCACAGCGGCTTCCTGGTCGCCCAGATCTTCTTCGGGCTCTGGCTGTTCCCCCTCGGCTGGTTGGCCTACCAATCCGGCATGTTCCCCCGGCCGCTGGGTGTCATCTTGATGGTCGCCACCGCCGCGTACCTGATCGACGTGCCGCTGCAGTTCCTCGCGCCCGGCTTCGCGGCGGCGGTCTCACCGATCGTTGTCGTGCCGCTGGTGACCATCGCCGAGGTCTCGATGGTCGGCTACCTGCTGATCAAGGGCGCCCGGACGCCGGCCGACCCGAAACCACCGGTCGACACGAACGCACCGGTCGGCATCGCGCCGGCGAACCATCCACTCGTCACACCCTGAGCCACACCCGCGACCGGGGACGGTAAGACACGAGGCAAGGTCGCCATCACCATCTGAGCGCGAACCACGGCACGTCGAAGCACTGCCCACTGGATCGATCTTCCGTACGCCCAAAGCACCCTGTTTCGCTTCGCGGGCGCCATCGGATTCACGTAGCACAGCGTCGCACTCACCCAGCGAACGACCAACCGTCCGAACGCAGAGGGAACCGGGCGGCCTCGCCACCACCTACCCGCGCAGGCCGGTGGTGGCGAGCCGGCGTTTGCGGTCGGTCTTCAGGCCTTCCCCCTCCGGCTCAACGGCGGTGTAAGCCCTCGAGAGTGCCGTGCGGCACGGCTGGGTGCTCTACTCTCGGGCGCATCCCCGCCGAGGGCCCACGAGGGGAGCTGTGATGGCAAGCCCCCTGGTCGAGACCAAGCTGTACATCCCCAAGCTCCGCCACAGTCTGGTGGCACGCCAGCGACTGAGCGAGCGCCTGAGCCGCGGGGCAGAATCGCGGCTGACGCTCATCTCCGCCCCCGCCGGCTTCGGCAAGACGACACTGCTGAGCGCGTGGCTGGCCTCAGGCGCTGAGCAACGGTCCGTGGCGTGGCTCTCCCTCGAGGAGAGCGACAGCCAGCCCGGCCTGTTCTGGACCTACGTGATCACCGCCCTGCAGAACGTCGTGCCAGGCGTCGGCGCCGGCGCGCTGCCGCTCCTGCAGTCAGCCCAGACGCCGATCGAGACCGTCCTCGCCACCCTGCTCAACGAGCTCAGCGCCGTGCCGAACGAGATCCACCTGGTGCTCGACGACTATCACCTCGTCGACGGGCCCGACGTCGAGACCGGCATGGTGTTCCTGCTGGAGCACCTCCCGCCACACGTGCACCTGGTGATCAGCAGCCGGGCTGACCCGGCGCTGCCGCTGGCGCGGCTGCGGGCTCGCGGCGAGCTGGTCGAGGTCCGCGCCGCCGAGCTGCGCTTCACCCTGGACGAGGTCACGGACTACCTCAACGAGGTCATCGGGTTGAACCTGACCGCGAACGACATCGCAGCCCTTGAGGGTCGCACGGAGGGGTGGATCGCCGCGCTCCAGCTGGCAGCGCTGTCGATGCAGGGACGAGCCGATGTCGCCGGCTTCATCGCCGGCTTCGCAGGCGATGACCGATACATCGTCGACTACCTGGTCGAGGAGGTTCTGAGGCGCCAATCCGACCATGTCCGGACCTTCCTGGTCCAGACCTCGATCTTGGACCGGTTGAGCGGTCCGCTGTGTGACGCCGTCACCGCGCAGCACGGCGGCAAGGCCATGCTGGAGTCGCTGGACCGCGCCAACCTTTTCGTAGTCCCGCTCGACGACAGCCGCCGGTGGTACCGCTACCACCACCTCTTCGCGGACGTCCTGCGGACGCATCTGTTGGATGAACGCGCCGACGAGGCCGCGGACCTGCACCGCCGCGCGAGCCAGTGGTACGACCAGAACGGTGAGCCGTCGCCCGCAGTTCGCCACGCCCTGGCTGCCGGGGACGTCGAGCGCGCAGCGGGACTGGTCGAGCTGGCGATGCCGGCTCTGCGCCGGAACAGGCAGGATCCCACGATCCGTGGCTGGCTCGACGCCATCCCCGACGAGGTGGTCCGGGTCAGGCCAGTGCTTGCCGTCGGCCTGATCGGGGCGTTGATGTCGGGAGGCGAGTTCGAGGGCATCGAGGACCGACTGCGGGACGCCGAGCAATTGCTGGACAAACCCCCCACCGACCGCGCGGAGATGGTCGTCGTCGACGAGGAGGAGCTCCTCCGCCTCCCGGGGGTGATCCAGATGTACCGAGCCGCGCTGGCACTGGTTCGAGGCGACACACCCGCCACCATCAGGCATGCCCATCGTGCGATCGACCGGACGGCGGTCGACGACCACCTCACGCGGGCCGGGGCATCGGCCCTCCTGGGGCTCGCGTTCTGGGGCAACGGAGACCTCGAGGCCGCGCATCAGGCCTACTCCGCCTGTGTCGAGGGGATGCGGCGGGTCGGGCACATCTCCGACGTCCTCGGCTGCTCGATCACGCTGGCGGACACCCGCATCACGCAGGGACGCCTCGGCGAGGCGCTGCGCACCTACGAGCAGGCTCTGCAGCTCGCCTCCCACCACGGCGGACCAGTGCTGCGCGGAATGGCGGACATGTACGTAGGAATGAGTCAGATCGCCTGCGAGCGCAACGACCTGGATGCCGCCACCCAGCACCTTCGGCGCAGCCAGGAGCTCGGCGAGCACACCGGGTTGCCGCAAAACCGCTATCGCTGGCGAGTCTCGATGGCCCGGGTCCTGCAGGCCCAGGGCGATCTGCGCGGCGCACTCCAACTGCTCGACGAGGCACAGCACGTGTACGTGGGTGACTTCTCCCCGAACGTGCGGCCGGTCCCGGCGTTGACGGCACGCCTGCTGGCCATGCAGGGTCGGATCGGCGAAGCGCTCAGCTGGGCGCGAGAGCAGGGTCTGTCCGTCGACGACGACGTGTCCTACCTGCGCGAGTTCGAGCACGTCACCCTGGCCAGAGTGCTTCTGGCGCAGTACACGGCGCACCGCGCAGGAGCCTCCGCCACCGAGGCGGCCCGACTCCTGGAGCGCCTCCTGACGGCTGCGGAAGCGGGGGAGCGGACGGGAAGCGTCATCGAGATCCTGGTGCTCCAGGCGCTCACCCACCACGCCCGCGGCGACACCCCGGGTGCCCTGGCCCCGCTGGAACGTGCGCTGACCCTGGCCGAACCGGAGGGCTATGTCCGCGTGTTCGCGGGCGAGGGACCACCGATGGTCTCCTTGCTCAAAGCGGTCGCGAAACAGCGGGTCTCCTGGGACTACGTTCATCGACTCGTGAACGCCTGCGGCCACGCCGACGAGACCCCGGTCAACCAGCCCCGGCGCCTCACGCAGGGCCTCGTAGAGCCCCTCAGCGAACGCGAGCTGGAGGTGCTCCGGCTGCTCGGAACCGACCTGGACGGCCCAGCCATCGCGCGTGAGCTTGTGGTGTCCCTGAACACCCTGCGGACCCACACCAGGAACATCTACGCCAAACTCGGCGTCAACAGCCGACGGGCAGCGGTGCGTCAAGCCGGGGAGCTCAACCTGTTGTCGCGCACCCGTGAGCGGTGACCTCGGCACCACACGCTCCAGGAGCCCGGCCGCGCGTCGTCGCCTGCCGGGGCGCCCACCTCGCGGTGGCCTCGATCCAATAGTTCACCACGCTCGTCACCACACGTGGTGATGTCCGCTAATCAGGTCCGCTCCTAACGTGCGGTTATCCCGAAGGTCCGCCAAGCCGGCGGAGACCCCTGCGGACCAGCACGGCAAGAGGAGCACCATGAGCGACACATCAGCCGGCCACCCGGACAAGCCGGGGCGGTACGAGATCCGCATCAAGGGACACCTTGCCTCCCGCTGGGCCACCTGGTTCGACGGGATGACCCTCACCGCCAACAGCGACGGCACCACCGTCCTCGACGGCCCCGTCGCGGACCAGGCCGCGCTACACGGACTGCTGCACAAGGTGCGCGACATCGGTCTGCCGCTGCTCTCGGTCGCCCAGCTCGACACCGATCAGCCGACGTGCCCGCCACCGAACCCCGACGACTCACACCCAGGAGACTGACATGACCACGACCGTAGGAATCGTAGCGCCAACGCGAGTCCCGGTGGACTCGACGAGGAAGACCTCCCTGGTAGCGGGCGCGCTCTACCTGATCACCTTCGCCAGCTCGATCCCCGCGGTGTTCCTTCTCAGTCCCGTGCTGAGCAACCCCGACTACATCGTCAGCGCCGGCGCCGACACCAGCGTGCTCCTGGGCTGCTTCCTCGACGTGGTCAACGCCCTCGCCTGTATCGGCACCGCCGTCGCCCTGTACTCGGTGGTCAAGCGGCAGCACGAAGGCTTCGCGCTCGGCTTCGTCACCACCCGCCTCCTCGAAGCCGCCATCATCGTGATCGGCGTCGTCAGCCTTCTGTCGGTCGTGACACTGCGGCAGAACCTGGCGGGAACGGCGAGAGCGGACGAGGCATCGCTCGTCGCCGTCGGGCAGTCGCTCGTCGCGGTCCGTGATTGGACGTTCCTGCTCGGACCCAACCTCATGGCAGCGCTGAACGCCCTCCTGCTCGGCACCCTGATGTACCGGTCCGGACTCGTGCCACGCCTCATCCCCACGATGGGACTCATCGGAGGCGTCCTACTCCTCGCCGACGTCACCGCCATTTTCTTCGGCAGCTACGAGCTTGGCACCGTGTGGCATGGGATCGCGGCCGCCCCGATCTTCTCCTGGGAGCTGTCGCTCGGCGTCTGGCTGGTCGTCAAGGGCTTCAAGCCCTCCCCGATCACCACGAACACCGTCCCGGCAGGCGCCGCGCACCCCTCCCTCCCGGTCGCCTGACAACCCGCACCAGCGGGTGCCGCGGCGCTCCCGACACGGCAGCGCAGATCGCCGGAGCGGCCCACCGTGAATCGGTGGGCCGCTCCGCGCCCAACCAGAAGGTGCACGTCGCCCGCCCCCAGGGTCGGGCACCCCCACGACCGCCCCGACCCGCCGACCCCGTGAGGAAGTTCCCCCGTCGAAGGTGGACCGTCCCTGGCGCCGGCCGCAACGCGACCGGTCCGCGAATGGATCGTGCTGGCTGCGGGCATCGCGGCCGTCATTGGCTCGTTCATACCCTGGGCGAAGGTCACCGCGCCGATCTTGGGCAGCATGTCGTTGTCCGGTACGGATGGGAAGGACGGCTGGATCGTTGTTGTACTCGGCCTCGTGGTGGCTGCCTACGGCGGGTTGAGTCTGCGGCGCCAGAGCGTGCCCATCGTCGCGCCGATCTTCGCTGGCCTCGCCGCCCTCGCATTGTTCGGAATCGGCGTGTGGAAGATTGTGGATCTGCAGGCGACAGAGGCGCAGATGCGGGAGAGCATGTCCGGTGAGGATGACCCGCTGGGAATCGGCAAGGCGATCAGCGCCGCCACCCAGGTGAGCGTCGGTGCCGGGCTTTGGCTGGTCACGCTCGCTGGACTGTTGGGCGCCGCCGCCACGGCGCTGGTCATGCTCAGCCGTTACCGCGCCGCTGCCAGCTGATGTGACAGTTGCAGGTGGCGTCGCCAGCGGCACGCCTGGGTGACCTGCCAACTTCAACCCGGGGCCGAGAACCGCAGCTCAGGGCCCCGGGTTGTTGTGCCAGCAGTCCCAAGCCCGACGCTCAGGACCCCATTCCTCCAAGCTGTCGGCGACGCCGGTCGTGTCCTCGGTGCCGATGGCGCGTTGACCAGAGTGGGGGATCGTCCACCACGAGGAACCCCTGAGGGTTCGTTCAATGACCCCGATGCCGGCCGCCACGTCATCGCCCCCGTGTAGCGGCGCGCAGGGTTGGAGCAGTGAGGCCCCGTGCTGGGACGTCTGCTGGATGGCCGCTACCAGGCCGAGGAGCTACTGGGCAGCGGCGGCATGGGTGAGGTGTGGCGCGGTCGCGACCTGCGCCTGGACCGCCCGGTGGCGATCAAGGTGCTCGCCGAGGCCGGCCTGAAGGAGCCGATGGCCGCGGAACGCTTCGACCGCGAGGCCCGTGCGGCGGCCGGGCTGACCCATCCGCACATTGTCGCTGTCCACGACTTCGGCGCCGAGGAGAACGACTCCTACCTGATCATGGAGCTGGTGGAGGGGCGGACCGTGTCCGCCCTGATCGCCGACGGCCCGCTCCCCGTCCTGCAGGCGTTGTCGATCGCCGTACAGACCTGCGACGGGATCGCAGCCGCGCACGCGGCCGGGGTGGTGCACCGTGACGTGAAGCCGGGCAACCTGATCGTCACCGCCACCGGCACAGTGAAGATCTGCGACTTCGGCATCGCCCGACTTCCTTGGGCAGAGGGGGAGAAGACCCTCACCGAGCCGGCGACCAAGCTCGGCACCAGCTCGTACATGTCTCCCGAGCAGGCCCTCTGCCGGCCGGTGGACCACCGCACCGACCTGTACGGGCTGGGCTGCACCCTCTACGCCATGCTCGCCGGCCGTCCGCCGTTCGTCGGCGAGCAGCTCAGCGTGCTGCATCAGCACGTCAACGAGCCACCCCCGCCGCTGCGCGAGCGCCGGCCCGACGTACCCGCCGAGCTCGAAGCGCTGGTCGCCGAACTGCTGGCCAAAGATCCCGCCGACCGGCCGGGCGACGCGGCCGACGTCCGGGACCGCCTCGCAGCCCTGCTGCCCCGGGCCGGCACTCCGGTTCCCCTCGTGCCGGTCACGCCGGCGGATCCGGGCCAGCCGGGACGGTCCACGCCGGTGATCGCTCCTCCGCCCAGGCCGGACGCAGTCGGCCCGGCACGCCCCAGGCCGGGCTACCGCCCGGCACGGCGTCGCCGCGAAGCGCTGCTGGCGGCGGCCCTGCTCGGCGTCGCGCTGCTCGCCCTGACCGGCTTCACGCTGCTCGACCGCGACGACCACACCTCGGTCGCGGGACCGACCACGCCGCCGGCATCGGCCACCACCGTCGTGGCGCCCCGCGTGCCGGCTGTGCCGGTCACCGTCGCGCCCGCTACGCCGACCGTGCGGGCCGTCGCGTCCGCCACCCGCACCCCGGCCAGCCCGACACCGAGCCCTCGGGCCACCTCCCGAAGGCCGAGCCCCACCCCACCCGCTGACCCGATCGCCGCCACGCGCCAGTCGATCCGGGAGCAGGTGGAAGCCGGCCGGTTGAACCCGGATGCCGCGAAGGACCTGCACACCAAGGTGGACGCGATCGCGAAAGAGATCGCCGAGAGCGACACCGACCATGCCGAGGACCAGCTCAAGAAGCTGCTCGAGAAGCTCAGCGAGCTGCGACGCGACGGCAAACTCACCGCCGACGGCTACGACGCCCTGACCGCCGACGCCGACCGGATCGCCGCCGATCTACGGTAAAACAGCGACAGCTCGGGGTTTTCCGGGCTGTCGCTGCTGTCGCCAGTCACGCATTTCGCGGCTGGGGGCCGGTCACAGGGTGACGACGGC
Organism: Micromonospora sp. NBC_00858; assembly: GCF_045207365.1. Taxonomy (NCBI): domain Bacteria; kingdom Bacillati; phylum Actinomycetota; class Actinomycetes; order Micromonosporales; family Micromonosporaceae; genus Micromonospora; species Micromonospora sp. NBC_00858. The sequence goes on from NZ_CP108828.1 coordinate 1,097,880, forward strand.
GTCCTCGGCGAAGGTGAACAGGCCGGCGTCAAAGGTGATCGTCTTCAACTTCGTGCCCTTCGGCACGTCGAAGTAGACGTTCGCCTTCACCGAGTTGCCCGGGTTGATCTCGTCGAGGAAACCCTGCCCGTCGGTGTTGCCGTAGATCCCGGCCTCGCCGTCGGCCTCGTACTCCCGGCCGGTGGCGTCCTGGGCGGTGAGGGTGCCGTCGGCGTGGAAGGTGTGCGCGCTCTTCGTGACGTTCTTGACGGTCACGTTGACCTTGCAGAAGGTGCCCTGCGCCTTAGTGTTCAGGAACTGGCTGCCCACCTGGGAGATCCCGCACTTCACGCCGTTGACGGTGAACTCGAAGTCACCGCCGCGCACCTTGTCGCCGACGCCAAAGGTCTTCGGCTTGGCCGGGGCCGGCACCGCGGTCGTCTTCGCCGGCTCCGGCTTGGCCGGCGTGGGGGCCGACGTGCTCGGGGCGACGGCCGCGGGGGCGGAGGTGCTGGGGCTGGCAGCGGGGATGTCGCTGCTGACGGACACATCGGTCTTCTTGTCGTCGCCGCTGACCAGGCCGATCACCATCGAGCCGCCGCAGCACAGCACCACGAACGCGCCGACGCCGATGAGGGTGGGGATCAGCCAGGGCCGCTTGCGGGCGGCGGGCGCTGGCGCGCCGGGCGGCGGCGGGAACTGGCCGGGCTGCTGAGGGAACTGCCCGGGCGCCGGCGGCGGGAACTGGCCGGCGGGCACCTGCGGGAACTGAGCGGTGGGCGGCATCGGCTGCTGGCCGGCCGGCGGCTGGTTCTGCGCAGGGTCGTAGGGGGTGGTCATTGAGTGGTGTTCTCCCAGGTCTTGATTCGCGCTGCCCCGTTAGTTGAGCGCAATACTTTCCACCCTGACACATTTTGCCTCAGGCAACGGTCCTCCGGCTGGCCTGACCCACACGCCCGGTCAGCTCGAGAAACACCCGATCTGGCAACCCGGCCGTCAGCCGTTGAGCCACCAACTTGTTCACGCTCCGGCCGCGGCGTCCCAGAACGGGTCGGCCTCGTCGCCGAGCAGCAGCGGCACGTCGTACACCGACAGGTCCAGCCGCGGACGCACGCACCACACCCGGTGGCGCCATCGCCGGTGCTCGAAAGCGGTGTCCACTTCGATCTCAGCCACCACCGTCGGCTCCACCTGCACGTAGCGCAGCGGCTCGGGCCGGTCCAGCTGCCCGCTCCAGCTCGACGGCAGCGGCTGCGGCCAGGGGTGCGCGACGATGCCCCGGCGCTGCAACCGGAGTGGGGACAGCAGCGGCGCGAGCTCCCGACGCTGGGGCATCGCCAACGGATGCGTCCTTCCCGTGTAGCGCAGATGTCCCCGCCGATCGAATCGACCGAGGAGCAGCGTGCTCGCATTGACGAGGCTGCCGGTCACCCCGCCGACGATCGCCTCGGTCACCGCACGCACCCGGAACTTCTGCCAGCCGCGCCGGCCGGGCTCGTACCGGCCGTCCAACCGCTTGACGACCACACCCTCGATCCCGGCCGCCGTGTACGCGGTCAGCCAATCGCCCACCTCGTCCATGTCGGTGGTCTGCGGCGTGAGGGTCAGCTGCGCGGGCGCATCCGCGAGCAGCTCCGCAAGCCGGGCCCGTCGCTCAAACAGCGGCGCGTCGATCACGACCTGGCCGCCGACGTCGGCAAGCAGATCCCACAGGACGTAGTGCGCCGGGTACTCCCGCGCCATCATCAGCAGGCCCCGTCCGGCGGTGACCCGGCGCTGCAGCCGGGCGAAGCTGGTCCGCCCCCGCTCCCACACGATCAGCTCCCCATCGAGGATCACCCCCTGCGGGAGGGCCTGGCGGATCGCCCGGGTGATGTCCGGGAAGTACGGGGTCAGGTTCTTGCCGGCGCGCGACTGCAGGTAGACGCCGGCCGCCTCGACGAAGGCGAGGGCGCGGAACCCGTCCCACTTGGGTTCGTACGCCAGGCGCGGCCCCTGCGGCACGGCGTCCACCGGCGCGGAGAGCATCGGGGCGACCGGCCGACGCAGCACCGGCTCGGCCCGGCCGAGGCTCACCCCGGCCGGGCCGAGCCACCCACGCAGCGCACCACGCTCATCCGGCCCCCCTGCCGCGATCGTGCCGGACCGGCACGGCGCCGCGGGCGCAGATCGGGCAGGGCGAATGGCTCAGCGCCCTTCTACCCCTGAACACGGCCGGCCCCCGCGCACGAACCGGGGGCCGTCGCCGTGTTGTTGGGGGATGTGCGTCAGCTACGGGTGTAGCCACTTCCAGCCGGCGAGGCAATTGCGGGTGTCGAAGATCGCGCCCTTGGGCACGTCGACCTCCATCTACGACGTGGCGTAGCCGCCGCCATCCAAGCCGTACTCCGGCGGCAGGGACCGCCCCACCTGCAGTCGGCCGGGCCTGAGCCTCCGACGCTCCGGCGTCAGTCGCGGACCGACTCGCTCAGCACCCGACCCTGCGCGCCCGACGGCGGCTGAATGCCGAGCAGTGCGGCGATCGTCGAGGCGATGTCGACGTGGTGCGGGTCGACGGGGTGCACACCGGGCAGGACGCCGGCGCCGGAGAGCACCAGCGGGATGTGCAGTTCGGTCGTGGCGCCGTGACGGCCGGCGACGCCGCCCGCCGGGTCGCCGCCGATCGACCAGCCGGGCTCCGGCTCGATGACGAGCTCACCGAAGCGGGGGCTCATGTGCATCGCCTGCTGGGCGGCCTTGTCGAACACCTGGCTCACGTGCGGGGTCGCCTCGAGCGCGGCCTTGATCTTCGCGACCGCCTGCGGGTCGTTCTTCGCGGCGCCGATCAGGTGCAGGCTGCCGATGCCGCCGACGACGATGACGGCGTCGGTGTCGGGCTGCGGCGTCTTGCCGGTCCCGAGGAGTTCGGCCTTGTAGCCGGCCTCGGCGATCGCGTCGATCACCTGCGTGCCGAAGCCCTTGGTGAACGTGGTCATGCCGTGGTCGCCGGTGATGACGAAGGTGGTGCGACCGAAGATGTCGGCGTCCTTGGTGGCCTGCACGATCCGGCCGATCTGGGCGTCGAGATCCGCCAGAGCGCCCGGGATCCGCGGGTCGTGGTCGCCACCCTCGTGCCCGATCGCGTCGAGCGCGTCGCAGTAGACCGCCATGAGGTCGGGGATCTTCGGGGCCGTGACCATGGTGGCGCCGCTCTTGACGGGCTCGCCCTTGATCACCTTCACGATGTCGTCGACGCGACGCGAGCAGTCACCGCCGGGCTGGGTGTAGATGCCCTCCGGGTCGCCGAACGCTGTCCCGTGGTTCTGCACGATGAACCACTGCGACGACATCACGGTGCCGCCCTGGGCGCGGACCGCCTCCGCGATGGTGGGCACCGCGAGATCGCGCTCCTGGCCGCGGGCGGTGTGCGACACCGGGTCGTAGACGTAGGCGGTGTTGAGGTGCCGCTCCGGCCAGGCGCCGGTCGCGATCGAGGACCAGGACGGGTTGGTGATCGACTGCATGACGCCGGTCGACTCGGTGACGCTGCCACGCTTGACGAGCTGGTCGATGTTGGGCGTCGGCACCTCGCCCAGGTAGTCGTAGTCGAAGCCGTCGAGGCCGATGAAGATCACGTGGTCGGCCGCCGGCGCCGCCTGCGCCGGTAGGGAGTCCGGCACGGCGGCGTACGCCGGCAGCGACGTGAGCAGAGGGAGGGCGAGGACCGCGGTGACGCGGCCCAGGCTGCGGAGAGTTCGGATCATGGAGTGCACTGAATCGAGTCGGGTTGGCGCCCCAGTGAGCCCAAGGTGGCGACGTCGTGAACGTGCAACGTGGTTTCGCGTCGTTCATACCTCGTCGCCCGGGAGCTTCGCCGGGCGCCCGGTCGGCAGGCCGCGGGCCTGCTTGGCCGGGCGGGCGCCGGCGGCACGCTCCAGCCGGAGCCGCCCAGCGGATCAAGGACGGTGCGATCCCCGAGCAAGTCGCCGCCGACCTCGGCATCAGCCGCTCCACGCTGTACCGAGAACTCCGCAAACACCGCGAAGGCTCCGCTACCGAAACCATCGTCGAGGAAGGCTGACCAACGGGCAGACCATCATCACTGTTGGTCAGGGATATCCGTTGTTTTGCGGCCATTGCTACGGCGACCCCGAACATGCCGCAGGTGGCGCCCAAACAAGCTAACGATCACTCACCGTCGATCAACCCCGACCCAGCCTGGCGCCCAAAGAACCTGCCCTACTGGTGCCCGATCAAGGTGCCGAATTCACCCGGTCATCGTGGCCGCCCGTCTGGATCCGGCATGCCTCGGCGAGCAGTGCTGAGCGCGTCAGGGACCACTCGGCCTCGGGGATGGCTGGCGTGGCTGCCGGATGCTCGGGCAACGAGGAGATCACCCTGCGGACGAGTGCGCTGGCGATGTGCCGCCGTTCCACCCGGAGTCCTGTGTTGTGGCAGGTCCGGCAGCGTATGAGACCGGCGGCGCACTTGATGGCGCCGAAGCAGTGAGGGCAGCGGTTGAGGTCGGCAAGGATGTCGTCGGTGAGGACGTCGGGCAAGGTGTGGGGACCGGTGCCGCCGTAGCCCCAAGCGAACAGGCCCCGGGCGCCTGCTTCGCTGTCGCGCAGGAGCCGCCGGCTGCCGTCTGGTTCCTCGACCACCACGAGGTATGAGCCATCACGTTCTGGTAGGCCGTGGTAGCGCCGTTCGATGATGTCGGACGCTGCGAGAAGCTTCCGAAGGCTGTCGTGTAGGCCTAGCGCACGCGGCCCCGATAGAACCACCTCACGTCGACCGGTTTCAGCACTTGCCGACCAGTCGATAGACGACCTGTTCGCTGAGCTGCTCGCCGATGCGGCCGCTCCGATCAGGACGCCCATTAGCGCGGGTGGTGCCGTTGCATTATCTGATCGGGAGACGCGTTACGCCCGGGTCGGGTCCGCGGTCAGATCACCCGGGCGAGCTCACTGAAAGCCGAAGCGACTCGAAGCTTGGGCTGACTGTCGAGCCCGAGTTCGTAGTGCCCGCGGCGGAGGTTCTGGATGAACGCGTGTCCGGCGATGATCACTTGTGCGGTTGGGTCGGTCCGGAGCCCACGCATGGGTCGTAATCGGTGCTTGAGCTGGCTGTGATCGGCCTCGATCGGATTGTTCGCGTGCTGCTCGACGTGGTGCCACGCCGAGGGGATCAGGTCGTCGAGCACCGCGGGGTAGACCGGTGCGGCGTCGGTGACGACCTCGCTGGGCGTCACCTTCAGCATCCGCAGCGCACGCCGGAAGAACCGCCGGGCCGCGGCGGCATCACGGCGGGCCGAGACGAGCACGTCGATGACCTGCCCGTGCTGGTCGACCGCGCGGTAGACGTTGCGCCACACGCCGTTGACCCTGACGTAGGTCTCGTCGACGAACCACCGGTCACCTGGTGAGTGGCGAGCGAACCGGGCGGCGCCGGCCAGCAGCGGGGTGAACCGTTGCACCCAGCGGAACACGGTGACGTGGTCAACCTCGGCACCGCGCTCAGCCAGGAGTTCCTCCACGTCCCGGTAGGACAGGTTGTAGCGCAGGTACCAGCGGACCGCGAGGACGATCACCTCCGCGGGAAACCGGAACCCGGCGAACGCCGACTTCGGCCGAGACCAGCGACGACGACTCGACCGCTTCACCCGTCAAGCCTGCCTCAGTCCCCGGACACGGGCTACGCAACGGACCCGCCGACGGCGATTTCTGACCCGCCGGTACGTGTGGGTTGATCTCAGGCCCGCCGGCTGGCGCGGTGCCGCCCCGGTCTGCCGAGCGGGGCGGCACCATGCTGTCATGCGGTGATCACTGCTCGGCGTTGCTCGGCCGACCCCACGGCCCGGTGATGGCGAACACGTAGCCAGGGGTCTGGATGTTGGCGTAGAGGATCTTGCCGTCCTCGCTGAACGTCGGGCCGGTGAACTCGCTCGTGTTGAGCTCGTTGCGGCCGATCGGGTAGGCCTTGCCCTCGTCGGTGACGCCGACCAGGTGCGAGAGACCCTCGCCGTCCTCGGCCAGGATCACCCCACCGTACGGGGAGACGGTGATGTTGTCCGGACCATCGTAGTTGGTGTCCTGGTCCGGGTCCGAGTTCACGCCGAAGATGGTCTTCAGCGTGATCGTCTCCGACTTCGGGTCGTAGAACCACACCTGCCCGTCGTGCTCGTTCACGCTGCCGTCGTCGTGCCGGGCGAAGCTGGCGACGAAGTAGGCCCCACCGTCAGACCACCAGGCGCCCTCAAGCTTGTGGCTCCGGGTGACCTGGTCGTCGGTGAACTGCTTGCGCACCGAAACGGCTGTCCCGTTGCGGTCGGGCACCTCGACCCACGTCACGTTGTACCGGGTGCCCGGCTGGGTAGCCTCGGCCAGATCGGCGATGTGCTTGCTGCCCTTGAAGCAGTTCATCGCCTGCAATGTACCGGCGGTGTCGCCGCCCAGGCTGAGCGCGAGCGCCCGCAGCGCGCCCTTGCCACCGCGGAAGCCGGCCGGCGGGGTCCAGCGGAAGTACAGCCCGTTCGGGCCGCCCGCGTCCTCGGTCTCGTAGATCGCGTGGGTGTCCGGGTCGACCGCGACGGCCTCGTGCGCGAACCGGCCGAGGAACTTCAGCGGCACCGGGTTCTTGTTGGCCTCGCGATCGAACGCGTCGACCTCGAAGACGTACCCGTGGTCCTTCTGGAACGCCCCGCCGGCACGCTGCTCGGTCTCCTCGCAGGTCAGCCAGGTGCCCCAGGGGGTAATACCACCGGCGCAGTTCTGCACCGTGCCAGCCACGCTGACGTACTCGCGGACCCGGTTGCCGTCGGAGTCCACCTCGATGTTGGTGGTGCCGCCGCGCGCACCCGGGTCGTAGGTCAGGCCCGGCAGGGCTGGCACGCCGTAGGGCTCGTCGCCGCCGATCTCGTGGTTGTTGACCAGGACGCCGCCGTTCTGGCTGCGAAAGAAGCCGGTGCCGTCGGCGTCGCTCGGGGTCGGCTCGCCCGATTCGAGCAGCGTCACCCCGGCCTGGGCGACGATTTTGTAGGAGAAGCCGGGCGGGAGGGAGAGCAGCTTGGCCGCGTCCGGAACGAGGGCGCCGTAGCCCACCGACCCGCGGGCGGCCTGGGCGGCACCGGAACCGGCGATCGCCTCGATACTGCCGGCGAAGACGATGCCGAGGCCACCCGCCGCGCCGGAGCGCAGCAGGTTGCGACGGGAGATGGAGGAGGTCAAGGGAGAACGTCCTTCCGCTGAAGATCCATACGTACGACCCGACCCAAGTCCTCCGGTGCGAATGCCTCGCAGGTGGCGGTAGACATTTGCGCGAACACGCGGCAAACTCCCAGGTCGGATGCCGCGTCGCGGCTCCACGCGGAAGGCATCGTGGCGTCCTCTCGGCGACGCGGCATTCACGATGCTGATGAGGGCGAGGGCCGTCAGGCGGCGGGTACTGCCGCCTACGCGGCGAGGCGGACATCGACATTCGGTGGGTCCGCAGCCATGTCGACGTTCCCGACCCTACAAGCGGGCGGCGGCTGTTCAGCCGCGCCGTGCTGTCCGCGCTGACGCGGTTGCTGCCCCGCGCACTGCTTGCGCACCGGATCGTCACCCCGGCCACGCTGCTGGCCTGGCACCGCCGCCTGCTAAAGCGGCACTGGACGTATCCGAACCGGCCGGGCCGTCCGCCGGTCAGCGACGAGGTTCGGGATCTCGTCGTGCGGCTGGCTCGGGAGAATCCGGGCTGGGGGCACCGTCGCATTCAGGGTGAACTGGTGGGGCTCGGCCACCGAGTGGGCGCGGGAACGATCCGGCGGGCCGGTGCCGAGCCGGTCGGAGCGGGTCAGTGACGGGGGAGAGGCGGCGCGGGCTCGGCAAGGACGAGCTCGCCGCCCGCGTCGCGCGCGACATCCCGCGCGGAGCCTTCGTGAACCTCGGGATCGGGCTCCCGACCCGGATCAACAACCACCTCTCCCCGGGCAGCGGCATCGTGCTGCACACGGAGAACGGCATGCTGGGCATGGGGCCCGAGGCCCAGGGCGATGCGGTCGACCTCGACCTCATCAACGCCGGCAAGGTCCGCCGCAACAGTGATCGCTGTATCTCAATGGGCGTTGCGCTCTGCGGCGGCATGCCACCACGCCGGTGGGAATGGCCCGCTAACGGTCGCGGTCGGTTGGCTGGGATGCAACCCGAGGCGGCGGAGAGCAGCAGCCGGGATACGGATGCTCACCCAGCCGTGCCAGTGACCGTCAGCGCCGACGCCGCAGGCCAGATCCCAGCGAATCTCGGCCAGCTCGAGAGGCATCCAATCGATGCCCCGATCACGCAGTCAAGCGCGGACGGCAGCCATCGGCTGCAGACAGCCGGGTGTGTTCTCGTAGGCCACGATGGTGACCCAATCTGCGCTCGGGGCGTTCATGGTCACCATGATGCCTGACCGCCATCAACAAATGGCACCGGCGGCGTGCAGGGGATCATGCTGTCGACCCGTACCCGGCACCACAAGGCGCGTCTGATTCATGACCTGTCGAAACAGATCGCGATGATCCTCGACGGTCGGTGGTGGCGGACTGCGGCCCGGGTGCGCGTCGTATGGGAGTTGGATCGGCTGGTGAAGCGCAGCCAGGATCAGGACGGTGATGAGGAGCCGGTGGGTGAACGGCAGGAGAAGGCGGCAACCGCCAGCTGAGGAGCAGCTCACTGCTGTACGCGGATGCCCACCTGTGAAGCCCTTCGGTGTGTGTGGCGGGTCCCAGCGGGTAATGGTCCCCGGCACGCCAGCCGTCGACACAGCGACTAGGAGCGAGCGATGGGCACACGACACGCCTCGGCCGATGACCTCGCTTCCGTCGGCTTCTCGGTCCTGCGCTCCGCACTGGCGACGAACATCTTGTGGATCGGTGCGCTCAAATTCAAGCAGTACGAGGTCGAAAACGACGAGCCCCTGGTCACCTCGAGTCCGCTGTTCTCGCGGTTTCGAGAGAAGCTGGGCGCACAAAAGCTCAACCGACTCATCGGGGTCACGGAGATCACCGTGGGCTCTCTGATCGCCGCGAAGCCGTTTGCGCCCAAAGCGTCGGCGATCGGTAGCTTCGGGGCGGCGGGGATGTTCCTCACCACGCTCAGTTTCCTGGCTACGGCGCCCGGGACTCGGCAGGAAGGGCAGGGGATGTTCAGCCTTTCTCAGCTGGGGCAATTCCTGTTGAAGGACACAGTGCTCCTCGGTGCCGCTCTCCTGACAGCTGCCGAGTCGCTGCGCGTCGCCCGCCACCGATAATGCCCGGCAGTGCGCTCGGAGCGCTGGACGCGTACGACAATGACAGCGCCTGGGCCGACGCAGGGCAGCGAGAAGGCAGCAGCACCGCGCTCCCGGTCGGCTGTGTCAGCCACACTGTTACGTGCCCCGCCGCTGGACGTCTCCTCGAAGCCGGCGAGTTTCGGCACCGGGTTGTAGACGCCCGCCGGGCACGGCAGCGCGTCAGCGGTGCGCTGCAGGAACGACGCCAGCGTGGCAGGCTGCATATTCGGGTGCGCCGAAAGCGCGAGCGCCGCGACACCGGCCGCGTGCGGGCCGGACATCGACGTGCCCTGCTTGTAGCCCCAGCCGTTGGTCTTCGTCACGGTGTTGAAGGTGGTTGACAAGATGGCGTCGGGCAGCGTCGAGGGCGAACCGCCGGTGCGGAATCGCGTGTCCCCACCGGGAGCGGTCACCTCCACGACTCCCTGCCCGTAGGAGGAGTAGTAGCTCTTCTGCTGCGTCGGGCCAACCGCTGACACGGTCACTACGCCCGGCGCCTCAGCCGGCAGGTCGACGCAGGCACCCGTGATGGTGCGTTCCTCGACCGGGAAGCTGCCGTCGTTGGGGCTTCCGCTGTCGATGAACTTGTGCTGCAGGTCGACGTTGGAGTTGCCCGCGGAGGCGATGTTCAGCACGCCCTTGTTCTGCGAGTAGCGGATCGCCCGCTGCACGGCCTGCCACACCGGGCGCTGGCGCGCGTCGTTGCGGCAGTTGAACTCCCAGGGGTCGATGAAGTAGCTGTTGTTGGTGATCTGCATGCCGTGCTCGGCGGCCCAGATGAAGCCGCACACCGCCGCCTCGGGGTAGATGAAGCCGTCGTCGTTAACGACCTTCACCGAGGCGACCTTCACGCCGGGCGCCACGCCGGCGACACCGACACCGTTGATCGCGGCGGCGATCGTGCCGGCGACGTGGGTGCCATGGTCCGATGTGGTGGGATTCCACGCGGCCTCAGCCGTGTCGATCATGCCGCCGAGGCAGGAAGTGCTCTTGTCCTTCGCAATCTGCGTGGCCAGATCAGGGTGGGTGCTGGAGATGCCGCTGTCGAGCACGCCCACGACCACGTTGGGGCTTCCGGTGGTCACTGCGTGCGCCTCGGGCAGGTGGATCTGCGGCATGTCCCATTGCAGGCCCCACAGTGGCTCGCCGGTCGGGTTGCCCGTCGCCGCCTGGGCCGTCGCGTCCACTGTCTCGAGAGTGCCGCCGTCGTCGAGCTGGGTGCCGAGGCCGGTGGTGGAGGCGACGGACTCCACGCCTGCAAGGATTTCCACTTCCTCGCGGAGGCCCTCGGCCAGAAGATGCCCCGGCTCCGGCCGTGGGACGAACTCACCGAGGGCCTCTTCACCGCGGCCAACGGCTTGGCCGCAGGTCAGGTAGACCTGCGTCGGTGCAGGGAGGCCCGGATGCCCAGGTCTAGGGAAGATCCACAATCATGTCCGCGGTAGCGACAGCGACCTCACCGTCGTACTCGTCGCGGGCCGCGGCTCGGGCGGTGGCATGGTCCGTACCCGGCCGCAGATGCGTCAGGAGCAGGCGTCCGGCGCCGGCCGCCGCAGCCTGCCGACCCGCGTGAAGCGCGCTCGACTGGTAACCCTTCGAGTCCTCCGGCACCTCGTGCACGTAGGTTGCCTCGGCCACGAGCAGGTCAGCGCCGCGGGCCAGGTCGACCACGTCGGAACTCGGGCCGCTGTCACCGGTGTACGTGAGCACTCGGCCGCCGGCGGCCAGCCGCACGCCGGCGTTTGGCACCCAGTGCGGCAGCAGCCGGGTCTGGGCGCGGAACGGGCCGATCTCGAGTTCGCTGCCGGCGGTGAACTCGTGCAGCACGTAGCCGTCGTCCAGCATGCCGGGACGGTCCAGCGCCAACACCGCGTCCAGCGCACGCGGCAGCGCGTACACGGGTAGCGGTGGGGGACGCGCGTCGCGCAGCGTACGTGCCCGCAGCAGGGGATTGAGATCTGCGCAGTGATCGGGATGGCCGTGGCTGATGAACACCGCGTCGACCTGGTCGACGCTGAGGTGTTCCAGCAGCCGCGGCATCGTCGCGTAGCCGACGTCGACGAGCAGCCGGAAGTCGTCATGTTCCACGACGTAGCCGCTGCATGCCTGGCCCGCCTCGGGCCAGACACCACAGCCGCCGAGAACGGTGAGCCGCATCCTGGAGACTGTACCGACCGGCCTGTCACAGCCGAACCACTTTGTGCCACTGCGTCTATCTGAGGGCCCACCCGGAGGTACACCGCGGTGCCGGCCGACTGCCGCATCGGTGTCCGCGGTTGCGCTCAGCGTCGTCTGGCAGCCGCAGGCCGAGCCACCGGCCGTGCGGGTGGAGCCGGACGAAGCGCCGGACAGCCGGCCGGTCCCGTCCGGACCGCCTGCCCGCCCGCCCGCTGGCCGAGTTCCTGGTACCAGCGCAACTCGTCCCGGGTACGAGGCGGTCGTCGCCCTCGCCACCGCCGCCCGCGCATTGGACCGGCTGGTCAGCGCCCGACCCGACGCGGCCGACCCCCGGTCGAACCGGCGCTCATCCAGGGCGCGCCGATGGTGGCCGAGGCGCTCTCCGGCATCCGCGACGCCCCGGTACGGCCGTCGGCGGACCGGTACGTATGGCTGTTCGCCGGCCTCGACCCGGAGTACCTGGCCGCCGCGCGAGAGGCCTGCTGGCGGATCCTCGAGGCCTGAGCTGGCCGTCAGCGTACGGCGAGGATCGTCACCAGCGCGGCGGCAAGCGGGAGGTGTAACAGCCTGGAGGTCGTCGTGATGATCGTCAAACTCGACGAAGACCGCGAATAATATGTGCCAAGACGCGTGTTCGAGGACATTGTCGAATCGGCGCCTGCCGGGGGGCTCAAGGACAGCGGCACCTGGAACCTTCCCGTAACCGCGCGTTGCATATTCGGCCGTCGGCGCGGGTAGAAGGACGTGACTGCGCCGGAGCGGGTAGGGGTGCCCTGTCTGGCCGTAGTCAGGTGAGCGGGAGCCTGTTCCCGGGTTCAGCTCGATCAGTGCTGGGGACCAGGGCAGGATCCGCGGTCGCGGCGGGCGTGACGCCGGTACGGCGCAAGGCGTACGCCGCGAAACGGATCCGCTGAAACGCCGGCGGCTGACGTTTGGACGGAAGGGCCGGGGTCGTTGCCCTTGGCGGTCGACTGCCTCGAGCGGCTCGGGAGCGGCCGTCCTTCGGACCCCGACCTTCCGCGCGGTGAAGAGTATCGGCGCCCACTGACCCCCGGGCGCCGCTTATGGCAGATTTAATCCGCAAATAAGCCGTCGATTGGCCATACGCACTTGCTCACGGAGGGGGTGCGGGTCGGTCAGTTCGCCGACGTCGATGCCGCCGGGGTCGAGGGCAGCGGGGTGGCGGGCAGGTTGTTCGGCCGGCCGAGGAAGCCGTTGATGAACGACAGCTTGCGCAGCTCGGCGAAGGCCGTGTCCTCCTTGTTGTCACCGGTCCGCCGAGTCACCGAGCTGCGCTCGGTGTCGGCACCGGTCCGGTGGAAGGCGTCCTCGCAGGTCGGCTCCGTCGGCAGCGTGATTCCGGAGTCCTCCAACGCCTGGCGTGCCTTCTCGCCCTGGCGGTAGACCGCGCCGATGGCAGCCGGTCCTGGTTCTGGTCCTGGTCGAGGATGTCGTCGAGTCCGCCGCTGGAGAGCACGGCGCCGCCGAGCAGCAGCACCAGGCAGACAGCGGCGGCGTGACGGCGTCCACTGCTGCGGCGAACTCGCCACGTCGCTCCCACGCCGTGAACAGGTCAACGTCCTCGCTCGGGCGGTCCAGGATGCCGTGGGCCTGCGCGGCGTACCCGCCGGCCAACGCGAACCCGTAGCGGCAGCGACCCGCAGCCCGATCTCCGCCAGGCGGAGGTGAACCGGCCAGCGCCTGGGGCGGCGTGGTCAGCTCAGGGAAGCGTGCCTGCCATAACGCCCGCAGCCGGGCCGGGAGCCACAAGCTTGGCCACAAGCGCTGCAGCGTCGGACCGTGCAGCCACCGGCACAGGTCCGTGGCCGAATTAGCCTGGTTCAGCACCGTCTGGTATATCAGCTGCAGATCGCCGGCCCGGAGTACCCGTGGGGTGAGAAGGAGTTGGCGCCGGGCCGGTGCGTTCGTGGCTGGATCACCTTCCCGGTACCCGCGAAGAAGCGGCCGGTCTTTGTGGAGTACGCGGCAGAGAGCGAGACTGTGCCGCCGCGCTGGCGGGTGAAGTAGCCCGAACAGCAGGAAGCGCCCCCACCGGCCGGAGCTTCGACTACCTGCCGGCCTGACGTAACGCGGCGAGGCGCGGCGACGCAGGTGGACTGGGGCCCCCGGGCGGGCCCGGTCCACCTACGGAAGGAAACGTCCCGCGATGCGTCGCCCTGTTGTGCCGATCATTCTGTTGCTGCTGGTCGTAGGCGGGCTCGCAGCCTGTGGCGCTGCGGAGCCGGCCGGGGCGCGGTGGCAGGCGGCGGCGGCCCCCGCTTCGCCGACGGCCAAGCCGGCGCCGCCACCGCCTCGACCCGCGCCGAAGAACAAGGAGGAGGCGGGCCGGCAGGCGCGGCTCGCGCTCGCGGACCTGTCGACGTTTCGCCAGGAGACTGCGGAGCACACCAGTGAGAACTCCGACGACTGGCGGCTGCGTTCGCTCTGTCGCGACATCCTGCCGTCGGATCGGCTCGCCTCCGCTGGTCGCGAACGCCGCTGGGTGAAGTCGCCGATCTGGATCCGCCAGTACGTCATCGGCTACCTGACCGTGCCCGGCCGCAAGCTGATCGGCGAGCTACGAACGGTGTTGCAGACGTGCCGGTCGTATCGGACGGGCGAAGGCCGGACCGCGACGATCGTGCCATGGACCCCGGCCGGGGTACCGGCGAATCCGGACGTGGTGACCTTCTGCGAGCGCCAGCAGACGGACGACGGCCCTCTCAGCCAGTGCACGATCATGATGGCGCGCGGTTCCTACGTGCTCAACCTGGATGCCTCCGACGGCGACGGGGACCTCAAGAAGTCCCAGGCGATGGTCGCCAAGCTCTATCCCCTCGTCACCGAGGCGTTCGTCAAGGCCACCTGACCAGGCATCCCGCGGCTGTGCCGGTGAGCCGAGCCGTGACGTGTCGCCACCGGGCGGTCGAGGCCACCGCCACGCCACATCCTCACGCCTCCCGCCGCAGCTCGGTCTTCGGAGCGGCGGCCAGCGGCGGGAACACCTGCTGGAAGAACGCGTTGACGGACGGCACCGCCAGCACGCGGGTGATCGCGCCGGCGACGGCGAGGATCGCCGCTAACCACGCCACCCGCTCGACGCCGGCGGCCTTCGCCGCCTCGGGCAGCATGATCGCGACCGGCCCGACTCCCAGCGGCCCCAGTGAAACCTGGCGCTCCATCCGCTCCCGCACCTCGGCCGCGTGCTGTTCGGCCACCGCCATGTCGGCGCCAGCCGACGACCGTACCCAGGAAGGTTTCCCGTGGTAGATCCGAGCACCACTCCTCAGGCGCGGCATCCGTGGCGGGCGGTGTTGCGCACCATCGTGGCGTACGTCCCGTGGGGCCATCGGCTTACATATCAGGTGTGCTGTGAAAGTGCTTGCTGTGGGTGTCGGGGCCAGCGAGGCGATGAGCATTGATCAACGCGACCGGGCTTCGTACCCTCTCCCGATGGGACATGACGATCTTCCGACTCTTGAACTCGCTTTTCCCGGACCAGAACGTGACCGTGGCGTGGCGGCGATCGTGAGCGGTCAGAAGACCGCGCTCACGGGCCTCCTGGAGATCTATGAGCACGCCGGAGAGGTAGTGCCGCAGACCGGCCAGCGGTTCTCAGTGCTCGATTCCGAGGGTCGTCCGGCCGTCACGATCGAGCTCGTCGACGTACGGGTCGTTCCCATGAAGGAAATTGACGATGATTTCGCGCGAGCCGAGGGGCGCGGCTACTCCGACGTTGCACAGTGGCGGGCAGCCCACGAAGAGTTCTTCCAGGGTGATGGCGTGAGCGAGTTCCTGGGTCGCACCCCCGTCATTGACGATGACACTCTCGTCGTTGCCGAACGATTCCGAGTGGTCAAGCCCGTGTGATCGGTGGCTGGCATCCGGCACGACGAGAGTCCGGGAGGATCAGCTGGACAGGGTGTACCCGCCGCAGGCCGATTGGCTAAGCGATCCTAAGTGTTAGGTTGTCGGCCATGTCATTGCTGCGTCTAGCTCCGGCTGCGGAGTGCAACGGTTCAAGCCGGGCCCACTGGCCGTTCGGAACCATGTATCGCTGATACAAGGCTGGTCAACGGCGGTGCCAGCCGCTCAGCTTGGCCGGGTTGAGCACGATCCAGAGGACGGCGACCCTGGCGTCGGCCGTCTTGATGCCGACCACCGCGATAGCCTGGCCGGAGCGGCGCAGGGCCAGCCCGGCACGGCCGTTGACGGCCTCGATGGTCAGTTCGGCGTCCGGTTGCCCGGCCAGCAGGACCGCGGCCATCTGGGCAACGTCTTCCGCGCCGTGAATGGGACTCATCGCGGCGGGCAGCAGCCCGCCGCCGTCGCACACCGCGATCGCGTCAGCGCCCAGGGCCGCACGGAGGGCGGCGATGTCTCCTAGTCGGCAGGCCTCGGCGAACCTGCGCATGACATTGTCATGCCGATTGAACATGCTGGGACCGGATAGGCGGGTGCGCGGGTGGCTCCACCGGGTCGTCGCCGGTGACGAATGCGCGGCGGGGATCCTGCAGCGAGGCCAGCGAGACGATGTCGCGGCCGAACACCGCGGCGGTCAGCCAGACCGCCAGCACCCGGGTCTTCCGTTCCCAGCTCGGTACGGCGAGGACGTGGTATCCCCGGCGCATCAGCCAGGCCGGCAGCCCCTTGATAACGATGCCCCGGTACTGGAAGATGCCCCGACCGAGGCCCAGCGTGGCGACGGTGCCGAGGCTGCGGTGCACGTACTGCTTCGCCGTCCGCCCGCGGAGGGTGGCCACGATGTTCCTCGCCAGAAGCTTTCCCTGCCGCACGGCGTGCTGGGCGTTCGGCACCGTCACGGCGCCGGGTCGGCTCACGGCAAGGTCCGGAATCGCCGCGTCGTCGCCGGCACCCCAGGCGTCCGGCACTGGTTCGCTCTCGGTGCCGACCCGCAGGTCGGCTCGTACGATCAGCATCCCGCGCCCGTCGATGGGCAGGTCGGTGTGGCTGCGCACCATCGGATTGGCGGCGTTGCCGACGGTCCACACGATCAGATCGGAGTTGAACTCCTCCCCGGTCGACAGCACCACGTGACCGTCGCGCACAGAGATCAATTGGGCATTGAGGTGTATGCGTGCCCCGCGCTTCTCCAGCGACCGCACTACCCATTGCCCGGGTCCGTCGGAGACCTCCGGAAGGATCCGGTCCCGGGCCTCCACCAGGTGGAACTGCAGCTCGGCAGGGTTCAGCTCGGGGTACGCCCGCATCAGCGACGTCGCCAAGGACAGCAGCTCACCGAAGCCCTCGACGCCGGAGAACCCACCGCCCACGAACGTCACGGTGAGCAGCCGCCGGCGCAGCGGCCCCGGCTCGAGCGTCGAGGCCCGGTCGAAGGCGGTCAGCAGCCGATCCCGGATCGCCACCGCCTCCTCGACGTGCTTCATACCGATCGCCTGCTCCGCCACGCCGGGAATGGCCAGCTTGCGGGTCGCCGCGCCGGCGGTGACGACGATGATGTCGTAGCCGAGCGCGAACTCCGGACCCTCGGCCGGCTGCACAGTAGCCGTCCGGTGTGCATGGTCGACCGCGACGACCGTACCCGAAATGAGCGTGGCCCGGCGTAGGTGCCGGCGCAGCGACACCGCGGCGTGCCGCGCCTCGACCGATCCGGCCAGCACCTCGGGGAGAAACGGCTGATACGTCATGTACGGGCGCGGATCGACCACGACGACCCGTGCCTCGTCCCGCCGAAGCTTCTCCTCCAGCTTCCAGGCCGTGTAGAAGCCGGCGTAGCCGCCGCCGACCACCAGAATCGTTTGCACGGTGTCCTCCGTTCCTCTCGCCGTCGCCAGCTATGACCGGATAGCACGCTGGTTTGTGACGTCGGCGGATCAGGCCGGTCCGGACACCGCTGCGGTCTTCGCGGGGTTCGTCATCCACAGTACGTGATTGATGCCGTCGGTCGAGGCGCTGACCGTGAGCACGTACACGTTGCCGTCGCGCCGCAGCACGGCGGACGTCTGGCCGTTCGTGTTCGCCCACTGCACGTCGACGCCGTCCCAGAACCAGGTGATCGCGTTCAGGTACTTCGCCACGCACACCACTCCCGCCAGCAGCCGCCGGGCGACGCCCACCCAATGCGCCGTTGCCGTCGGACAGGCTGGTCACGTTCGCCGCGAAGAGCCGCTCCAACGCTGCCCTTGCCGAAAACCCCATCCGCACAGGTCATCGCATCAGGCGGCATGTTGGTACTCGTGGAGGACGCCGCTGAGCCGATCACGTCAGCGTATGTCGATATGGATGATCCTGTCTGGATCGGCGATCGGCGCGGGTAGCGAGCGGAGTGCCAGAAGTTCGGTTCCAACGGCGCCCCGGCTGCGCGTGCGGCGGGGCTGATCGTCGGCCCGGGGCTTGGTCGGGTACGGTACCGCCCGAGCTTCGCTTCGCACTCGGCGACGGCGACGCGACGCCGCCGGGCGGGAGCCAGTCAGTCGCCGAATCCGCCAAGTAGACCTGGACGGCTCACGGCCCCCGCTGGGACGCGGCGACGAGGACAAGGCTCCACGACTCGCGTACGGCGCGAACAAATGTGAGTTAACGCTCCGGTGGGAAGCGGCCAAATGTGCGGGGCGCACCGGGATACAGCTCGTGGCGCGTGGCCTACTTGGTACATTGCCAGCAGAGAAGCAGGATCAGCGCGTGGCAGCGCGGTCTACGGCGACTGACGGGCGTTCAGTGCGCTGGTGACCGGTTCGGGTGGTTCAGCCTGCTGGTGTCGTCGGTGAGAACGGAAGCTTGACCACGGCTCAGGGCTGGAAGTTGGTTCAGCGTGAGCAGTCCGATCTGCGCGAGGACCGGTGCCTGGTCCGTCTCTGCGCCAGGAACGTCAACGGCAGTGGCAGGGCCGGGTTGCCCCGTAGGACACTGTCACCAGTTGGCAAGGGGGTCGCAGCGTGTACCTGGATCCCGAGCTGGCAGCAGCCCTGCCCACGCTGCCGGACCTGCACATCCACGACCTCGCCGGGGCCCGCGCCCGGATGCGGGAGCTCGCTGCGGGCGCGCAACGGCCCCCACGGGGCGAGGTCATCGTTGCCGACCACGAGGTGCTTGGTATGGATGGCAACTGCGTGCCAGTCAGGGTCTGCACGCCGCCCAACGTCACTGGCCCACTTCCCGCTCTGCTCCTGCTGCATGGCGGCGGATTCGTTATGGGCGACCTGGAGACGGTCACCGCACAGGCCATGGACTTGTGCACCCAAGTTCACGCAGTCGTCGTGGGGGTCGGCTACCGGCTGGCCCCTGAGCATCCGTACCCGGCTGCCCTGCATGACTGCGAGGCCGTGTTGCGCTGGATCGCCTCCGAAAACGATGGACTCGGCGTCGATGCCGCACGGATCGGCGTGTACGGCATGAGCGCCGGCGGCGGCCTCGCCGCAGCACTGACGCTGCTCACCCGCGACCGCGGCGGACCACCTCTGTGCTTCCAACTGCTCGACGCCCCCGAGGTTGATGACCGGCTGGACACAACCTCGATGCGTACGTTCGGCGACACCCCGCTATGGAACCATGGTGACGCGGTGCTGAGCTGGCGGCACTACCTGGGGGGCCGTGACGGGGCCGTTCCTCCCTACGCGGCACCGGCCCGCGCCGACGATCTCTCCGGCCTCCCCCCGGCGTACGTATCGGTTTACGAGAATGACCCGCTGCGTGACGAGGGCTTGGCCTACGCATCCGGCCTGCTGAATGCCGGCGTGTCGGTTGAGCTGCACCTGTTCCCCGGCACCTTCCACCGATCGGCCACCATCACGGGCGCGGCCGTATCCCGGCGCCAAGCCGCCGAAACAGTCGATGTGCTCCGGCGCGGCCTTAACCCAGTCAGGTAACCGACGCCAATCTCGCCGGCAACGCATTGACCAGGGCCTCCTGCTCGGTGACTACTTCGGCGGGCCCGAAGAGGCCACCAAGCACCTAAAGTTGTGTGAGCCTCAAGGTCTTGCCGATCGTGATCGGCGGTGGGGCAACGGTTCGTGTCGCCCTCGGACACAAACCATTACCCCACGGTGCGCGCTGTGATCGACTGCAGCGCGCACCGTTTGCGTTTCAGGCTGGTAGTTCAGCCGGAGTCCGAGTTGCCGGTAGACCTCGGCCTTGTCGGCGGGATCGGCGTCGCGGAGCACGGCGGCGACGTCGCCGAGCGCTTGGACCAAGCTCCTGATTTCTGCTCGGCTCATCCGTCGCGGGCTGTTGCCCGCGTTCGCGTAGACGTCGGCCTCGGCGCGAGCGCGTTCGGCCTGGGTCTGCGCGATCCATGCGGTGACGACCGCTGGGTCGGCCCCGGCGTCGAGGGCTGCCCGGTAGCGTTCCAGCTTGGCGTCGCATTCGGTGATGATCGTTTTTGGGGCGATGGTCGGAGCGGGTGGGTGCTCCAGGGGCTGGGTGTCGGCCATCGCGGTGATCGTCAGTTCGATGCGCTCGGGTGCGAAGGCGGAGGTAACTGCGGCGGGCACCTGGTCATCCAGTGCCGCACCTGCGCCGATGTGCGCGCGGAGCCGCGGGTCGGCCCGGACTGCGATACGCGGTGAAACCCAGTCAGCGCCGGGACAGGACGAAGGTCACCGGCGTGCACCCGCTTTGCATGCAGGCCCCTGACCACTCGGGCTTTCGACCGTGTTCGCCCCCGGCTGGAATCGAACCAGCGGCCCCGGCGCTCGGTCAGCGCCCCGGACGCGGCCAGGGCGATCTGTTCGTCCTCGTCGGCAGCCTCGATGCTGCGCCGCAGCTCGGCACCACTACCAGCGCCTTCACCTTCGAAGGCGACCTCGAGCGGTCCGCCACTACCACTCACCGTGGTGAGCAAGCCCTGCTGCGCCAACGCCTCTTCGGCTCAGCCACCGACGCGGCCTGCGCGATCTGCGGTGAGATCTACCCCGCCCGGTTCCTCCGAGCCGCTCACATCAAACAGCGCTCGGTCTGTAGGGAACAGGAGGCCCGCGACCTCGACCACATCGCCATGCCGGCATGCCTGTTCGGCTGCGACGCCCTCTTCGAGGCCGGATATATCGCCGTTGACTCCACCGGCGACGTGATCGCCACCGACCATCCGGGGCATCCGCCCGGGCTAGTTGAACGGCTGGCACTGCTGGCTGGCCGGAAAGTGGACGCCCACACAACCCGTAGCGCTGCCTACTTCACCTGGCACCGCGAGAACATCTACCACGGCTAACGAGACACTCCATCGACGACCCTCGTGCGTTAGACGACGACTAACGATCTACGCCAGGAGGGGTCGCTGCTGGACCGCTAGCACACCCCTCTGGGCTTCTGCAGCTGTCGCTCGAGGACGGTGATCTGGTGGCGCAGCGCCAGGATCCCGACGTCCTTGTCCCGGTCGCTCATCGAAAGCAGCCGCAGTAACGCGAACGCGTTCGTCACACCGAGATAGGCCAGTCGAAGCAGCACAGCCGATCATCATGCCGCGGGTGGGAGAGACAGTCGGGAGAGGAACGGGCTCCTGCGCCCGCCGTTAGGGTCCGCTTACAGCTGGTCCCACCATGCCATTAGGTATTCGGCAAGGGCAGGGTGCAGACCTGTCGGCGTGAGTTGCTGGACCGCGCGTTGATCTGGAACCAGCGCCACCTTTGCCAAGCCCTGCGGGAGTTCGAGCGGTTCTACAACTCCCATGGGCCGCATCAGCGCATCGCGAACGCCCGACCGCTGCACCCCTTGCCTCGGGCGATCACCGATCTAGGCCAGATCGCCCGCCTCGACTTACGTAGGCGTGAACGCCTGGGCGGCATCCTTCACGAGTACGAACATGCCGCGTGACCTGGGCGGACGAGGTTTCCGGCAAGAGCAGGGTCAGGCGGGCCGGGCGCGGGCGTAGACGTCGCCCGAGTTGGCCTCGTGGGGCAGCGCCCGCAGGTACGCCGCCACCTCGCCCGCCGGCCGCCAGCCATCAAGAGCGAACGCCATCTCGTCGCCGAGCGCCACGGTGAACGTGGTGAAGCCCAGCCGGGTGAGCCGGTCCAGGCAGTGCGCGGCCAGGTCCCGTTCGATGGTGGTGAACTCGAAGGACAGCGCTGGCAGAGGACGGCTCAATCCGGCCAGCACGGCGTCCTCGAACCCCTCCACGTCGATCTTCACGAAGCCCGGCACGCCGTGCGCCGCGACCAGGCTGTCGAGTGTGGTTCCGGCCACCTCGATCTCGACGTCCCAGATCTCGTCCTCCCAGCCGCCGGCCCCATCGGCGGCCTGCAGGAAGCCCGCCGACGCCGTGGAGATCGTCGGGTTCGCCGAGTTGACGTGCAGCCGCACCGGCCCGGTACACGCCCCGCACGCCGCCTCCACCACGGTCACCCGGTCGTCGTGCGCGTAGAGGGCGCGCAGGGCCCGGGTGCAGAGCGGTTGCGGCTCGACGGCCACCACGCGGGCGCCCAGCCGCCGGAAGCTGCCGAGCCGGTCGCCCACGTGCGCGCCGACGTCGAAGACCAGGTCCCCTGGGCGGACCAGGGGCGCGTAGAACGCGTCCATCGCCGCCTCGCGGGCCGGGTTGCCGTAGTACGCCTGCAGGGAGCGGCGCAACCCGGACAGGGCCGGGTCCGCCTTGAGTGCCTCCACCGCGCTGAGGTCATCGACCACTGGTCTGACCGTAGTCGCGTCCGGAGCAACGCGAGGGCGATTCGCGTCCATTGCCGGGCACCCCTGGATACCCAGCCTCCTAGGACGGTGTAGACGGGGACCGTAGCCATCGTTTGGCGACGGCTCGGGTCGCCGTTGACGGCCCGCTCGAGTGCGCGACGTCCAGCGACGCTGCGGCCGTAGGCCACCACGGCGATGGCCTCGGCGAGTGCCTGTCGGCCTGTGTCGTCGCGGTCAGGCCCCTTCGCTGCTGTGAGCCACCGGTCCGGCCGGAACGAGCTAATGAGCTTCGTCTGGTGGTTACCGACGTACTCCCAAGACGGCGCGGTCAAGGGAAACGTTGACCACCGCCCCCGCCGGAAGCCGCTGGGTCCAGTCGGCGTGCAGCTGCCATCGCCAAGTCTTCGGGCTTCGTCTGGCGGCGCATCGTGACACCGACGAAGCGCAGCTTCCGCCGGACGACATCCCAGGGCTCGCGAACCTCGACGATCCAGTCGTTCAAAAGGTCGAACAGCTCGGCAAACGTCGAGCCTGCGTCGACCACGTCGACGAAGGTGACCGGCCGAGCCCGACGGGCCAAGGCGTAAGGGGGTCACGCCCAGGTCTCTCAGCACTCGACGTGTCACCGCCCGCTGTTCAGCGGCGAGAGCTGGCAAGCGCCAGGTCCGCCGACCCGGATGGGTCGCCGTTGGAACAAGAGCGGCAGCCGTAACAGCCGACTGGCGGTGGGGGTGTTCGTCAGGCCCCGTTGAAGAGGTCGAACATCGGATCCAGCGACCGTGCCTTGGATCGGTCGCTTAACGGACATATTTACCGGAAGGCAGTCGGCAGTTAGCGTCGGCAGGCAATGCGGAACTCGCGAGGATGCTGATCGGTGCGGTGGTAGGGCACTCCACCAGCTCGGCTGGATGGCGGCCGTCGACCGGTCCATCGTTGAGGGTGCGGTCGTAGACGAGCCGGAAGCAGTACGGCAAGGCCCGTCCTCTCCGCTGCGCCGGTTCCACGAGTCGACGATCGGCGTCCGGCCGTGCACGCGAATCACCAGCACTATGCCGCCGGCCGGGTCGGATGTCGATCCGCGGATCAGCATGACCTCGACGCCCTTTACCCGTCCGGCAGTGCGGAGGAAAAGATCCGCCCGGTCGGGACGGTAGTACTCGATCATTCGCTGCACGTCGCTCATCTGCAGTCAGGCGTCGTCCCTGATGCGCTCCTTTGCCTGGGCCAGGTCCTTCCAGTCCTGCCAGCCACCGCAGCCGGCCCTGGGGGCTGCCGGGCTGGCGTTGTTAAGGGGTAGCGGGCTGAGACTCGAATCCCGCCAGCATCGTGCTGAACAGCGTCTCCAGGTTGGTGACCTGGGCGCGATCCATGTGGTGACGACTGCGGGGTCGGCACCTCGCCACCGTATGGGCCGACCGTGCACGGCCTCGTCCGCCCCGGTACCGACGGGGTAGCCAAGTTCGACAACCGCTACGGCGACGACAAGGGCAATCTCGCCTACCGCTCGTCCCTGGCCGGGCTGGTCGACGGGTTCACCGACATCCTGCGCGGCTGCCGCGCCCTGCTGCACCCCGGCGGAGTAGTCGTGGTGACCGCCCGTCCGTGGCGCAAGCGAGGCGACCTGGTTGACCTGCCCTCAGCGGTCCTGGCGGCCGGCACCGCCGCCGGCTTCATACCGCTCGAGCGGTGCGTCGCCCTGCTCGCCGCCGTTCGCGGTGGGCAGCTCGTCGCCCGGCCGTCGTTCTTCCAACTCCAACAGGTCCGCAAGGCCCGCTCGTCCGGGGTGCCGATGCACCTCATCGCACACGAGGACGTCCTGGTCCTCGGCAAGCCACAGAGCGACCCGACCCGGGATCAGGCATCATGAAAAACAGCTGTGCGGGCGGGGTGGTCGCGTGAGTGCGCCCGCCCACCGTTACCTGAGTCTCGGGGCTGGAGTGCAGAGCTCCTGCCTTCTGCTGTTGGCCGTGCGCGGTGAGATCCCCACGTTCAACGCGGCGGTCTTCGCCGATACCGGCTGGGAGCCCACCGCCGTCTACGCCCACGTGCGCCGCCTCGAGCGGCTCGCCGTCGCGGTGGGGATCCCGGTCGCGCGGGTGTCGGCGGGCACCATCCGCGCCGACGCGCTGGACCTCACCCACCGGTTCGCGTCACTGCCCGCCTCCGGGACGCTACTCGTCGTCCACGCCGTCGGTAAACGCCCGAAGCCCTAGGCCCGGTGCCAGCGCCCCGGCAAGCCAGGTGAAACGGTGATCACCAGCGGCCAGCCCAGCGCGGGCGACTGCGGACCAGTCCTCGCGATTCAGCAGGGAAAGGTAGCCGCCCAGGATTCGTTCTCGTCCACCCTCGGGCCAACCCATTCGTCCCGCTGCTGACTGATGCAGATACGCAGCCAATTGCGCGGCGACGACAAAACGCTCCACCGACGGCTCCAGACGACCGGCGTGTTCGTAGTGGGCCTCCAAGACAGCGGCGGCGGGCGGATAATGATCGAGTGTGATGCCCATGCCTCCACTGTCAGCCATGATGGTCAGCAGCAGACCAGTGTGATCGACCAACTCGCTGTCGGGACTCGCCGCGGTGATCGCCTCATGCAGGTGCGCCGCGGTTGCGACCTGTCCGGCGAAGTAGCGGTTGAGGTAGTCCCCATCACATGCACGCCGCAGCATCCACGGTCGCGCCGCAGCGCCGCCAACCTTGCACAAGGCCTCCACGACATACACCCGTCCCCAGCCCGTGACCCGCTCGGCCAGCCACAGCAATGCGTCCGAGCCGCCACGCCGCCGTTCCAGCGCGCGGGCGGCCAATGGACCGAAGCGGTTCGACAACAACCCGATCGTCTTGATCAACGCGATGTCGTCGTCATCCCACAGGGTGGCCAGCAAAGCCAGGCCAACAGTCGCAGCGCAGCGATCGGTGGAATGGCGGACAAGCCAGCGACCGGTTGCCCGGACACGTTCAGCTTCCACGCGACAAGCCGCAGCCGCGATGTGCTCATTGGGATGGATCGGAACATAGACGTCATGGAACGCCTCGGCGAGATCGCCTGGTACGGCAGACGGCTCGGCGAAATGCGCGTCCAAAACGGCGGCGACGTCAGCGCCGCCGCAACGCTGATCCTCCGGCGCTCGAGGACGAGACTTCCGACCTCGATGCTGCTCGTGATCCGGATAGGGCTCACCATCACGGAAAAGAGGCGAGTCGGGATCCTCGCGATGCAACCGCAACGCGTAATCAAACAACGATATCTGAGGTCCGAGCAGTCCAGGCTCGGGTGTCACGCTCACCGGCGGACGAAGGACTCGATTCTTTCGATCATGCCCAGATCATGCCAGGCACTCCAGTCAACCAGCAACGGGCTCCCGACGCTGATCGGGGTGCGGTCGTCCAGCAGTCCGTGGAGCAGCTCCACGGTGATGGCATCCACCCGGCCGTGGAGCCGGGCGGTGTGCATCAAGGCAAGCAGGCTCTGCCGGCGGGTCTCCGGATTCGGCGACAACCCCCGGGCAACCCTGGGCAGGACTGCGTCCGTGTCGGGGTTGTTGTGGACCAGAGCGATCAGCGCGACCCCAACGTGCTCTTCCCCGCGGTCGAAGGCCGCGTCGACATCCCCGGGCTCGCGACAGCGGTTGAGGTTGCCGCCCCGCTCCCAGTCGAGGTTGACGGGCTCGGCGTCGTCGCCCTCCGGTGCCGAGTCGCCCGCTGCCGCATAGATCACCGGCCGAGTATCGGCCGAGCGGCACGTCACCGCCAACCAGCACCGAGGTCAGGGGTTGAGATCGGCCCATTGCGCCTGCGTCAGTAGGCCTCCCAACTCCAGCCGGTGGGTGACCTCGGTCTTCGCGGCCGCGTCCAGGGTCTCGGGCAGGTCCTCGAACGAGGCGGGCAGGACATCCAGTAGGGATAAGACCTGCTGGCCGTCGCGCGTCGTCAACAACAGCATGCACCGCCAGTGCGGCGAAACTCGGGCCGGTGCCCGGCCGGGTGCACCAGCACCGGCCGCAGATAGTGCACCGCTTCGGGATCGGCGGACTCCACTAGCCATCCGGCACCGTGATTGCGGTTGAGCCCGCACTCGATCGCCTTGCGGCATCAACCAACTCAAGCAACACCGCGCCATGGCCACCGCTACGACAAGCTGGCCGTGCGCTACGAAGCCACCCTGACCATCGCGGCCATCAACCAGTACCTCCGCACCTTATGAAACACGGGCTAGTCGCGGCCGTCGAGCCCGGGGGAGCGGGGTCAGCCCGTGGTCGCCAGCTTCGCGCGGTACCCGATGTCGAAGCCCTCCTCAATGCCGTCATCACGCGCCCGTTGCAGGGCTGGCCCAGACGGTTCGGTCATTCCGTCCACCGTGCCCGGTGGAATGTCGACGGTGTCGCCCGGGCTGGCCCGCGGCGCGTAGATCCTCGCGGGCATTTGACCGCGGAGCGAACTTTGACCGTGGCGCGGCCAGCTCGTCGAGCTGCGCCTGTATGGCGTTCGCCGTGCTGGCCAACTCCGCCAGCCGGTGCGCCATCGCCTGAAGGTCGTCCTGCACCATGCCTCGTACGCGCGCTTCCGCTCGATCGATGGACCAGAGGACCGTCCAGCCGAGCCCGCCGATCACCATGAGGCCCGCCGCCCTGGCGTAGGGGCCGCGGGCGAAGGGAACCTACCCCAGTACCCGACGGCGGTTGCCACGCAGCCGAACACCTGGTGCTGGTGCTGAGGGCGCCGTAGAACAGTTCGGCGTGCGGGGCGGTGGCTGGCGGCGGGTCAGATGGTTACTTTTTGGTCCCTTTTGGATCACTGACCGCTACGTTCCCAGTTCGCGCAGAATTGTCGAGGTCTCGATGAGCTGAACGGCCAGCGGTCCCTCCGGAGGAAACAGCCGGCAATCCTGACGACTTCGCTGGCGGAGTTGACGGGCCATTTCGCCAGCGCTATGTTCCCTGACGCTGTACAGACGTTCCTTGGTGCTATACACCGAATTTCGTCGATGACGGCCGCCGCAGCGCACTGCCAGCTGGACCCTTCGGCCTGTTAAGGCTCCGGAAGGTCAACCACCACGACTGAGAGGCAAGCGAATGTCGAACCAGAGCCCCGCGCCGGGCCACGTGCCTGCGCCGCCCCCGCAGAAGAAGAGGATGTCGACTGGGCTGAAGGTCTTCCTGATCATCGCCGGCCTGTCGGTAATCCTGTGCGGCGGCGGCATCGTCGCGTGCACCGCCCTGGTCGGCAAGGCGGCGAGCGACGTCAGCAAGGATCAGGAGGCCAAGGCCGGGCACGTCGCGCTGAAGACGTGCGAGATCGACTCGGCCGACAGCGACCTCCTGCCGAACGTGAAGTTTGACCTGGAGGTGAACAACTCCAGCGAGAACCAGAACACCTACTTCATCGACGTCTTCGTGTACGACGCCAAGGGCACCCGGGTCGGCAACACCAGCAGCATCGTGTCCGACGTGCGGCCGGGCCAGAAGGCCGTCGAGGAGGGCTCGATCCTGCTGAGCCAGAAGGTCACGGGCAAGATCACTTGCAAGGTCGACAAGGTGTCCTGATGCGGCTGCGCCGGATCGCGCCGATCGCGCTCGCCGGGCTCGCGCTCGGCGGGTGCGTTCGGCGGCGGTGACGCGAAACAGGCGTCGCCGACGCCGTCGGTCGCGCCCGCATCGTCGCGGCCACGCCGGCCGCGCCAGCCTCGGCGAACCCTTCGCCGACCCGCGCGCCCGCGCTGACGTTCGGCAAGACGTTCGCATTCCCGGACGGGTAGGGAGCACGGACGACCCGAAGACGGTGTACGGCGCTCGACATCCGGTACTGCCTGAAGAAGCTCCCGCCCGGCTATACCGAGGCCGAGATCAGCGGCTACCCGTGGTCGATGAAGTTCGGCGATGGCGGATACGCGTCGACGGGAACGAGCGGCCATGCGGCCCGAGTGCCCCGAGGGCAAGAAAGATCGGAGTGGGCGAGTGCGTCCGCGGTTGGCTGTACTTCGAGGTACCCAAGGATGAAGCGCTGACCGAGGTCCAGTACGCACCAGACGCCGAGATTGGCGCCATCAACTGACTACCGCGCTATGCGCGGAGCAAGACGGAGCCCCGGCGGGGATGGGGAGTGGTCCCCCGCCGGGGCTCTGCTTCCCTCGGCCCCCATCACGGTTACCGGACCCTCGCCAGCAACGTACGGCGCGCCCGTGTTGACCATGGCCGGACGGGCGTTCCCCTTCTGAGCCGGGAGATGGCCACTCGCCCCTACCCCACCTGTATCGGCCGACGCCAAAACGCAACGGAGGTGGGCGACATGCCAGACAGGTGTCAGTTCCGCGCGCTGGTGGCCGGAGGGCAGGTCGTCACATCGCCCGTACCGATGTCCACCGACTCTTCTGGGTCTAGGAGCACGCGACCCGTACCAGCGGCCCGAGTCCGGGTGCACCAACCGACGGCAGCATGTCGAGCAGGCGCTCGATCCTCATGCTCAAGCGGGCGCACCTCGTCGGCGTGCCGCTCGGCGAGCTCGACTTTGCGGCGATCACGGAAGCCGAGATCCGCGTCAGCTTGTCGCCGCCTCGTCAACCGCGCATCCATCGACCGGCCCCCAGCCGGCTGCTGGGGGCCCTGTTGAGGTATTTCTGCTACGCGGTGCCGGGGTCGCCCTCGGTGCGCTGAGGCGTCCGGCCGTGCCTCAGAGCGCTGTCGGCCACGAGGCTGTCGAGGACCGGGATGGACTCATCCTCAGGCACCTCGATTGGGTCAGCCAGGGGATCCCCGGCCGGCTGCTCGCCGGGTTGAGCCGGCCCCTCCCCCGGCTCACCTCCGCCGATGCCTTCCTGCGGCTGACCGGTCGACCCGTCACCCGCCGGCTCGTCCGGCCCGGTGGGCTCGACTACCGGATCGATCGGCCGGCCCGGCTCGTCGCCACCCCCATTGCCAGGGGCCTCATCCTCGGGCACGTCGGCACCGGGCGTCTCGTCGCCGGGCGCGCCACCCGGAATTTGGCCACCGGGCTCACCGTCGGTCGGCGGCTGGTCAACCGGCGCCTCGTCGCCGGGACCGGTGGCCGGCGGTGGAGTTGGCTCGGTGGCCGGCGGTGGAGTTGGCTCGGTCGTTGGCCCGGTGGCGGGCGGGGGCGGGGAGGCCGGAAGGGGAGCGGGCGTCGGCGGCGGCTCGGCCGGAGTCGCCGGCGGGGGCGGGATTACCCCGGCCACCGGACCTTCCTGGACTGGCGTCAGCACCACCTCATCCCCGCCCTGACCCGGCATGACGTCGACCGGGGTCGTCGTAGGGATCGGCAGCGACTCATCGCCGACGAGAATCCGAGCCGCCGTCTTGCGGATCATCTCGTCCACGTGGGCCATCTCGCGGGCGTTCGACTCTACCCGGTCTGGGGCGGGCAGCAGCCCCATCTTGAAGGCCACCTCGGAGATATCCGCCGGCAGGATGACGTCCTCGCTCAGCCGCTCGGCCCACCGCTGTAGCCGGTCCCGATCGCTGCCATACATTAGCCACCGGTCGCCGACGACGAGGTCCGGCAGCAGGGCCTTGTCCGTTGGGATCGTCTTGACCCACGCCTGCACGCCACCCTCGGAGGCGAAAACCTTGAGGGTGTTGCGGTGCTGCAGGCCGGTCTTGGCGTCTCGGTAGGTGAAGATAAAGGTCAAGGAGTTCGGTCCAACCCACGCCTCGGCGTGCATCACCGTGCCGTCCGGCGTGGTGCAGGTAGCCACCAGGTCGGAGTTGTCGGTGCCCTGGCAGTCCCAGGCGGACCCGACCTCCACCCGACTGAACACGGGGTTCTGCCAGGCTTCGGCGGCGGCCACAGGCGCTGCCCGCGTGCCCTGGACGAGCGGCACGACGACCACCCCCAGGGCGGCTGCCGCAGCCATCGACGTCAGCTGCATGCCGGCACGGCCGACCCTGCTGGCGGCGTGCCGGCCACTCTTGGCCCGGCGCTCCCGCCGGTTCAGTTGAGGGACGGCGAGGGGGGTCGTGGAGGGCATCGCGGCCTCGACCCAGTGCCCGACGGCGTCGGGGTGGACCTTAGGCAGCGCTGTTCGAATGGCCTCTGCCATGCCCTCGCGGGTCAGGGCTGGGTCGACGAAAATTACCTGCTCATCGGGCAGGGTCACACACGTCGAACCGGTCTTCAACCGGACGATCTTCAAGGTGCAACCTCGGGGAGGAGGGAAATGGGACGGGGGCGGTGCCGGCGAGCCTTACTTCCTGGACCGCAGGTACGCCTGAACAACAGTTGCTACTGCCTCCAGCTCGTGTGGCTCCAGATCTTCGATGTTCGCGATGATCATTTGTTTGGTCGGGTCGTCCGGTAGCGCCCGCTCCCAGACGTGGTAGCCGCACGCTGACTGGGCTGCTCGGGTCACAATTGCCAGGTCCAGGTCCAAGCCGCGGGCCAGGCCCTCCAGCGTGCCCGCCTCGGGCATCGCCTTCAGCGGCTTGGTCGCGAGGTTGTAGACCGTCATGTGACTTTTCAGGCCACCGCTCTCGGCGATCGCCCGGTAGCTCGGGCTGCTCAGCTGCCTTCGGCGTTCTTCGATCAGGTTCGCGAGCGCCATGCCGGCGACCGTCTGATCTGGCATCAAGTCCTCTTCGCAGGGGGATGGACGATCGAGCTGGGGGTCGGGACCGGCGCATGCGGCGCGGGTAGCGAACTGTTCATCGGGACTGTACAAGATATTCCGAAAGTTTCCACTCTGAGCCGTTGCAGCTTGCCGCTGGGCAACAGTGGCGGCTATTGCCGAACATGGATCGAGCCTTTTCCCACCTGCCTAGGGGCTGTCTCGCTAACGGCACCTCTCATGTCAACCTGCCGGCCCCAGAGAGGTCCCGGGCGTCGGGGGCCGCACCTGCGAGACCGACGAGTCAGCCGACCGCTCGTGCCGATGTGCGGATGGTTGATCATGCCGCCTGTCGGACGCAGTGGCGAGCGGGGTCAGCGGGTTGTGGCGATGAGGCGTTGCAGGGCGGCGTGGGCGGGTGGGCCCCAGGTGGGCTTGCCGCCGGGGCGGCCGTGGATGCCGGCGTCGCCGATGAGGATGCCGCCGAGGGCGCGTGCCATTGCCCAGCCGCGGGCGCGGCGCATGGTGGCGGTGTCCGGGATCGGCTGGTAGGCCGTGTAGAAGTTGTCGGTGGTGCCGTCTGGTAGCAGGAGCCACCCGGCGGCGAGGGCGTATGCAGGGTCGCCGGCGCAGAGGTCGCCGAAGTCGATGACGCCGCAGAAGGTGCCGTCGGCGGTAAGGACGTTGGCCGGGTGCAGGTCGGCGTGGAGCCATAGCGCCGGGCCCGTCCATTGAGGCGCGGTGACCGCGTCGTGCCAGACGGCGCGGACGGCGTCCGGGTCGTTGATCAGCCCTCGCTCGGTGGCGGAGGCCAGCGCCTTGGCGAATCCTTCGGCGCGATCTGCCAGTGGCCCGCCGCGGTCTCGGCCGGCGGGCGCGCCGCCGGGGGCGGGTTGGTGAAGAGCCGTCAGGAAAGAGGCCAAGGACTTGGCCGCGTCTGCAGCACGTGTAACGGGGTTCCGGTCGGCGGGTGTGCCCGGAACCCAGGTGGTGATGAGCCAGGGCCGAGGGAATCGTTCGGAGGGCTCGCCGAATCGCTGCGGGACGGGGATCGGCAGCGGAAGGCGCGGGGCAAGCAGGGGTAGCCAGGAGTACTCCTTGCGCAGCAGCGCGTCCGCGGATCCGGTCGCCCAGGGAAGCCGGACGGCCAGGTCGTCACCGAGCCGCCACAGTTGGTTGTCCCATCCACGCGCGCCTAGCCGAACCGGGCGATCGGCGAGGTCGGGATGCTGGTCGCGTACCAGATCCCGGACCAGTTCCGCCGTAACCTCGATCTCGACGTGGGTCATGCGGAGCAACGGTAGTCCCGCAGAACCGCCTATTCACCCAGCAGCGGTAGGGGCGCTTCAGAGCCGGGGCACCGGTTGACGTCTACACCGCAGCCCACGGCGAGTTGGTGTCAACTGTGCCGCACAGCAGCGAAGCCCCCGATATGGTGCCGGTGTTCGACAGGAGATCACCGATGCAGTTCAAGATCGACGGCGAAACGGTTGACCTCGACCGGCGCTTGATCGCCGCACACCTGCGCGACCGGGTTCCCGAGCAGGTACTTAAGCACTGGGTGGACGTCGATGGCACACGCTTCCCTGTCAAGCAGGCGCTGGAGGCAGGCTCCGGGATCGCCCGAAAACGGTTCACATCGCAGACCGCTCGTTCGTTGCTAGCCCGGCTCGGGTTCGCAACCGGCCCGTCACAGGTCTCGCGGCCCAGCACCCCGGGTCCGGCGCTGCGGGCACGGCTGGCACCGCTCGTCAGCGCCGAACAGGCCGGCGCCGCGTTCACCACCCTGGTCACTTTCCTTCGCGGGAGTCCCTTCACCGACGGAGTCAGCACCCTGGAACATCAGCTCGTCGACGCTGACCGGCACACCGTGACCAGCGGTGGGTGGGCGATCTGGCGGGAGATGACCCAGTCCGGGGCGGTGTTCCAGCGCTGGATCTCATGGTGCCTGGTGATGGTGCCCTCAGGCTCGATGTCGTCGTGGTCGGTGCGATGCCGGTTCCAGATCTGCCGGCCGGTGTAGCGGGGGTTGGCCAGGATCGCCGCGACGGTGGTCAGCAGCATCCAGCGTTGGCCGCTGCGGCGCGGGTTGCGTGCCGGGTCGGCGCCGGACGGGCAGGGAAAGCTGCTGGCCGTGGAAGGCGCGTTCGTACTCACCGACGACGATGGCGATTCGCGCGTGTCGGGCGGCCGGGGTGCCGCTGCTGCTCGCGGGCAAGTGCAACGAGCCGGCCAAACGCCGGTACTACGACGAGGTGGTCGAGCCGATGCTCGGCGAGGACATCACCGTGGTTTTCAACGCCGATCGGGAGGCCGCCCTGCGGATGCTGGTGGAGGCCCGGTGACTGATCATCCTCATTCGGTGGGAGGAGCCGTTCGGCATGGTGATGGTGGAGGCGATGGCGACCGGTACGCCGGTGGTCGCGCTCGCCCGAGGTGCGGTGCCGGAGGTGGTCCGCTCCGGGGTGACCGGGCTGGTCTGCGAGCGGTCCGAGGAGCTGCCGGACGCGCTGCGCGCCGTGGAGCGGCTCGACCCGGCGGACTGCGAGGCGCACGTGGCGGAGAATTTCTCGACCACCCGGATGGCGTACAGCTACGAGGCGCTTTACCGGCGATTCCTCGCTAGTGCCACGCCGGGTCAGACGTAAGCGAGCCGGCCGGTGGGGTTGCCTGTCTACCCGACCACCGCAAAGCAATGGTCGGGCGCCGCTGCAGCCAGGGATGTGGCCTAGGTGCCGACCCGGCGGGTCTCGAGCCGTCCCGACCCTGGCCCGGTCAGCTGCCAGAACTCAGCCGGCAACTGGTCGACAGAGTCCCCGTACTCTTTCGCGCTGGCCGCCTCACGAAGGGTGTGCAGCACGGCCCGCGCTCCGTAGGAGGCCACCTGGCGATCCATCCCCGCCCGTGACTGCACCCGTTCGAAGAATTCGGCGAGCCCGAACTCGCCCTCAATCGGGTGGTGGCGAAGAACGATGGGTGATCCGGTGGGTCACCCGCAACTGGTACAGGCCGGCGCTGGTGATCGCGTAGAAGACGGGCAGGAGAAGAAAAATGACCAGGCCGATCAAGGGGGCCACCAGGTAGCCGACGATCCCTGCGAGGACGTACAGGACGACCCCGGCAATGGCCCGGACCCGCTCGACCGGAAAGAAGCCGTCCTTGGCCTGGTCCTTCAGCAGGTCGGGGTTCCGGGCCAGGTAGTGGTAGAACGCCAGCCACGTCGCGCACAGCAACGCACCGATCAGCGCGTAGAAGGCGATGGCTACACGCTGGTCCGCGTTGTTGTGCTCCTGCAGCGCGTGCGACACGACGATGGTCGGAAACGGGAGCAGCGCCGTGCTGAACAGCACGAACAGGTTCATCCAGTGCAGGCCGCGATCGACCTGCTGAATGCGGTTGAACGCCGCCTTGTGGTTGAGCCAGACGACGGCCACGTACGAGTAGGACGCGAGATACGCGACGTACGACGGCCATTGACTAAGCAAGCCGGACAGGAGGCGGCCAGGCGGGACGTCCGGCACCCGGAGGTCCAGGATCAGCAGCGTAATAATGATGGCGAAGATGGCATCGCTGAAAGCCACGGCACGGCTGGTGTCCGATCGGGTGCCTAGGTCCGTGTCTGGCCCGCTCACCGAGTGCGCCTACCCAGGGTCGTCTGCGGCAAACAGCTGGGCAGCTCGGTTTGCGAATGCACGGGCCTGCAGATCGATGTCTCCCGATACGCTGCATCCGGCCACCCGGCGCGCGCCGCGGTAGCCGGATGCGGGTGGTGGTCAGGGCTTGAGGACGACCTTCTCGCAGTGGTCCTGCTTGTTCTTGAAGATCTCGAAGCCGCGTTCTGCCTGGTCGAGCGGCAGGGTGTGGGTGATGACCCGGGTCGGATCGATCTCCCTGCGTTCGATGCGCTGCAGCAGCGGTTTCATGTAGCGCTGCACGTGGCATTGACCGGTACGCAGCGTCAGCGCCCGGTTCATCCACGCGCCGGCGGGGAACTTGTCCAGCAGACCGCCGTACGCGCCGATCACCGACACGATGCCACCGCTGCGGCACGACAGGATCGCCTGCCGCAGCGCGTGCGGGCGCTCGGTCTCCGAACGGACCGCCTGCTTGACCCGGTCGTAGGCGTGCACGTGCGCGCTGCCGTGGCTGGCCTCCATACCGACCGCGTCGATGCACTTGTCCGGTCCCCGCCCACCGGTCAGTTCCAGCAGCCGGGACCGCACGTCCACTTCCTCGAAGTTCACCGGGGTGTGGCCCGCCCGTTCGGCCATCTGTAGCCGGTAGGGCTCCTTGTCGATGGCGACGACCTTCGCGGCGCCGAGCGCCCGGGCGCTGTCCATCGCGAACTGGCCGACCGGGCCGGCGCCCCACACCGCCACCACATCGGTGGGCTGGATGTCGCATATTTCGGCACCCATGTAGCCGGTGGGCAGGATGTCGGAGAGGAACAGCACCTGCTCGTCGGTCAGGTCGGACTCGATCTTCAGCGGGCCGACGTCGGCGAACGGCACCCGCGCGTACTGTGCCTGACCGCCCGCGAAGCCGCCGGTCAGATGCGAATAGCCGAAGATTCCGGAGACCGGGTGACCGAACATCTTCTCC
This sequence comes from Micromonospora sp. NBC_00858, assembly GCF_045207365.1. Classification (NCBI taxonomy): domain Bacteria; kingdom Bacillati; phylum Actinomycetota; class Actinomycetes; order Micromonosporales; family Micromonosporaceae; genus Micromonospora; species Micromonospora sp. NBC_00858. The sequence continues at coordinate 1,133,068 of NZ_CP108828.1, forward strand.
GCGATCCCGGCGTTGGGGTTGGAATTCTCGCAGCAGGAGTACAGCTCGGCGGCGCAGGCGCCGCACGCGCCGCAGGCGATCGGGAACGGCACGACGACCCGGTCCCCGACGCGCAGCCGACCCGGATCGACGCCCCGGCCGACCTCGATCACCTCGCCCATAAACTCGTGACCCATGACGTCGCCGTCCTGCATCGTGGGCACGTACCCATCGAGCAGATGCAGGTCCGAGCCGCAGATCGCCGTGGAAGTGATCCGTACGATGGCGTCGCGCTCGTTCAGGATCTTCGGGTCCGGCACGTCGCGAACCTTGACCTTGTTGCGGCCGGCCCAGGTGTTCGCCCTCACGCATCCGGCCCCTTAGCGAGCTCGGCATCCGACAGCGGTTGCGCCGGACGCTGCGGGAACTCCTTGCGGGCCCGCTTGCCCCACGGGGCGCCGTCGGACCGGACCACCTCGCCGGTCTCCAGCACCTGCTTGAGCCGGCGCAGGTCGTCGTCGAGCTGCTGGTGCGGTTCCTCGCCGAAGTACCTGGCGACCGCCTTGCCGATCGCGCCGCCCGGGATGTCGTACGACAGAACGACGTGCACCTCGGTGCTCACACCGTCCGGGGCGGGCACGAACCGGACCGTGCCAGCGTTCGGCACATCCGCGTTCCCGGTCGACCGCCACACGATCTTCTCGCCGGGTGCCTCGTCGACGATTTCCGCGTCCCACTCGACGTTCTTGCCGAACGGAGCGCTGGCGGACCAGTGGCTCGTGCGGTCGCTGGTGGGGCGGATCTCCTCAAGGTGGGCCATGAACGTCGGGAGGTTGTCCAGGTCGCGCCAGAACGCGTAGACCTTGGGTGGGGGTTTGCGGATGGTTGTCGTGGCCGTCAGCTCCATGGATCCTCCTTCGCGTGAGCCTCGTAGCGCCCCGATCCTTTTCGCCCGGGTGGCCTGCACGGCGGTCAGCAGGTCCACCACCGTGATCCCGACGACGGCGCCAGTGACACCGACGAGACGACGCCGGCGGCGCCCGCCCCGGTGGGCGATGGCCACCCCGAGAGAGGCCAGGTCCATCGCGTCGCCCGCGACCCGGGTCCACGCCCAGATGCTCTTCCGCCGGCTCGTCAGGAGCCCGGCTGCGTGTACCAACTCCCGCGCCCCGACCAACGGCACCACCGTCCGGGACGTCGGCGAGTCGTCCACGCCGCTGATCCGGCGCACCGCGTCCGGTGCCGCCAGCTGTGCCACGCCCAGCCCGAGACTCACCCAGCCGAGCCCGCGCCCCCGCCACTGCACCTCGTCCTGCCTGCCCTTTACTGCCTCTCGGGTTGCTAGTTGAGTCACGGGTAGCCTCCGTATCCGGTCGCACCGGCCGCGCATTCCCGTTCACGACGGTCCGGGCGCGACCCGTAGGGGCCCGGATACCCCTCGGAAACCACCTCAAGCCGCCCATCGACCGCTGCATGGAGGTTCCTCTGCGGCGATCCCTATCCCGCTGCTCAGCACGATGTCACGGCCGCGAACACCAGCAGCGGTACGGCCAGCCAAGCGACCAGGTGCGTCGAACACATACCTGCCGTGCACCCGTACCAAGCGCGCCAGCCGCCGGAGGACGGCCCGCCGGCTGTTGGGCACCGTATGGCCGCCGCTTTGGTTGGTCTAACAGCCGCTGCTCGGCGGGAGCGGCGGCGTTTCGGCCGGCAGGATAGCCGCCGCGGGGCTCAGGCCCGGCCTGATCCTCCCGACCCTGAGCCCCATCGGTCAGGCCGTCGCCATCTGGCGGACGTCTTCGCCTTGGGCGAACTCCTCGACCATCTTGGCGCAGAAGGCCGGAAGGTCGCTGGGGCTGCCGTATGCCGACGATGAGGTGATCACGAGTATTGCGGAGCAGACACTCGCGGGTCGCGAGAAGTCCGGCGAGATCGTCATCCCCGTGGCGAAGTGGTATTCCCATGTGGAGAAGGAGCAGCACCGGCTGACGAGCGAGTGGGTGTCGCTCGCCCGCTTTCCCGTGGCCGACGAGTTCTACTACGGGAGTTTTGTGATCCGCCACGACGACCTGGCCGCCGGTCGGCTGGACAAGGCGCTTTCCGTGACCGAGTTCAGCGAGTAGAGCACCGGCGGCGCCGAATGCGGCCGCGGACTGCACGGGCGATCTGGCTACCCACCTCGCCGGCGCCGATGATCCCGATAGTCGTCATGCATGCTTCACGACCTTGTCCTTCGCACCTGAAGTGGGCAGGACGGCAGAGGCAAGTAGAGCCAGCTTGTCCGCATCGCTGGAGCCGGCGTCCGGGTGGTAGACGACCAGCATCAGGTCCTCGGTGCCGTTGATCGCCAGTCGCTCCCGGTTGAGGGTCATCTCGCCGACCTGCGGGTGGTCGAGCCGAAGTGGGGTCCCGCGCTGTCCGCGCACCTCGTGCCGGGCCCAGAGCTGTCGGAACCGCGGACTCGCCAGCGAAAGCTCGCCGGTGAGTTCGATGAAGCGGGGATCGTCGACGTGGGTTCCCACGGCCTGCCGCAGGTTCGCGATGAAGCACTCCGTCACGTTCTCCCACTCTGGATGCAGCGCCTGCTCGGCCGGGTCCAGGAACAGGTCGCGCAACTGATTGCCGCCGACGGCAAGGCCGGGTGAGAGCGCTGTGGCCATGCGGTTCACGGCCAGGATGTCGAAGTACCGGTCTTCGATGAAGGCAGGCTGCACGAGGCTCTCCAGGAGCTTCAACGCTCCTGCCGGCGGTGTCTGCTTGCGCGGTCGGCGTCTGCGCCGCCGGGGAACCTCCGCGACCAGGGTGAGCAGGTGGGCGAAGTGGTCGTCGTCGAGCTGCAGCACGCGTGCGATCGACTCGAGCACCTGGACGGAGGGGTTGCGGTCACGGCCGCGTTCGAGCCTCAGGTAGTAGTCAGCGCTGATGCCGGCGAGCATGGCGACCTCCTCCCGCCGCAGCCCCGGCACACGCCGCACACCGATGTCGGGGATGCCTGCCTGCTGCGTCGTCACCAGCTCGCGCCGGGCTCGCAGGTAGGCCCCGAGGGCGTTCGTCGACTCGCTCATGAGGGCGACCCTAGCTCTCTGCGCAGCGATCGGAGGGGGTCCTGTCGCACCCCAGGCTGCAGAGGGCTCTGGGTGAGTCGGCGTGCCGCTCATAGCGTTCACGACGGCCCGTCCGGGCCACGTAACCCGAGGGGGAGTCATGACCGTCACACTGATCACCGGAGCCAACAAGGGCATCGGTTACGAGACCGCCAGGCAGCTGCGGGAGCTGGGGCACGAGGTCTACCTCGGCGCGCGTGACGCCGAACGCGGTAAGAAGGCCGCCGCCGAGCTCGGGGCGCGGTTCGTCCAGCTCGACGTGACCGACGACGCCTCGGTCAGCAGCGCACTGGCGACGATCGACGCGGCCGAGGGCCGTCTCGACGTCCTGGTGCACAACGCCGGCGTCCTGGAGACCGCGCTCGACGGCCCCGCGGCGCTGCGTTCCTTCGACACGAACGCGGTCGGCATCGTGCGTGTCACGCAGGCGGCACTGCCCTTGCTCCGCAGGTCCCCGAACGCCAACGTCGTCACCATCTCCAGCAGCGCCGGGTCGTTTTGGGCGGTGAACAACCCCGAGCGGCCGGAGTTCGGTCTGCCGCTCGCGCTGTACTCGGCGTCGAAGTCCGCAGCCACCATGCTGACGGTGCACTACGCCAAGTCACAGCCGGGCATCAAGTTCAATGCCCTTGAGCCGGGCACCACCGCCACCGACATGACCGCCGCCTTCGGCATCGGACGACCGGTCGAGGAGAGCGCCCGAGTCGTCGTACGTCTGGCCACCCTCGACGCGACCGGCCCGACCGGCACCTTCCAGGACGAGGCAGGACACCTGCCGTGGTGAGCCCGCGCACAGCTCGAAGCTGCGGACACACGCCCGCGCCTGTCGACGGGCGCAAGCGGCGAATCCACGGCAGGTCCGTCCTGGGCCGGCGTCGTCTCGGTAGGGGACGCTTCGATCACGGGAGCTGAAGTTTGGCGCGGACGGTGGCGGCGTCCGGGTGGTTCAGGGCCGTGAAGATGTCCAGCGCCCTATGCCAGTCGGCCCGCGCGGAGGTGGGGTCGCCGAGGGCGTCGCGGGTGTCGCCGAGCCGGCTGAGAGTATCCGCCTCGCTCCAGCGGTCGCCGAGATCGCGGGTCAGCTGAGTGTGCGTTCGTAGCACTCCACGGCCTCGCCGTACTGGCCAAGGTGGTGGTGGGCGAAGCCGAGGCTGTCCCAGGTGGCGGCCTCGCCCGCGCGGTCGCCGAGTTGTTGGAGAAGTTCGAGCGCCTGCTCGCAGTACGCCAATGCCCCGATGTGCTCACCGAGCTGGGCATGGCACCGATCGACCGGTCTCGCCGGACCACCGGTCCCGCGCTTCCAGATAGTCATCGCCCTCGACTTGCAGGAACCTGATAGCGGACGTCTCGTCGAGCATCGTGACGCCTTCATCGGGCAGAGAGGCGACTGGTGTCGCATCGGATCCGAAGATGAAGGCCTTGTTGCCGCCTGCGGCGGCATCCCATTCGTCACAGAACCCCGGCTCGTTCTGGCACATGAAGACCGACAGCAGGCCGGCACTGCCAACTTCGGCGTCAGCAAGGCGGATCTGAGCGAGGAACTGCATGGACCCGCCGCACTCCCGACACCGAGGCCACTCGAACTCCCCTGGGGCGGTGCGAGGTGATCGTCGTCGAGCACCACCGCTTGGGCAGTTCGCCATCGCAGCGAACAGAATGAGCAGACCAGAACACGCAGGGAGAAGTGACATGCAGCCCTACACCCTCGGCGAAGTAGACCGATGGCTGGACTGGATCCACGAGGCGCACGACGAGTTCGACTACCGGTACATCTACTTCGCCTACCTGGCGGCCAGCAGCGGCCAGCCTGGCGGCGGCGAGACCACCCTGAGCAGCAATCCCGACGGAAGCTACCTCCTGCGGGCCGGGCGTGACGATCGTGGACTACGACTGGGCAACGACGACGAGCGGCGCGAGTTCACCACACATCTGCGCCAGCGGTACTGCGGCGACCGCTACGAGAGCATGAGCGAATGGGAGGCCGCTCAGCATGCCGGCTACCTGGAGGACCAACGAGCATGGCGTTCGGGCTGGTAACCCGGTCAGGCCGGCTGCGTCGCGCCTTCATCATCAGGTGAATGGCCTGCGCGGCGTGCCGGTCCGGCTCTGATCCACGCCTACAGCGCTTCGGCATGTCACCGGCTAATTGAGCAGGTCGTGTGTGGCAACGTTGGTGGTCACGCGGCGGCCTGGCCGGCTCGGCGGTGGGGATGTGCAGTCGGAGCAGGCACGGCCTGGTCGCCATGGATGGTGCTGAGCCGAGGCAGTCAGCTGGTGGAAGGCTCGGCCGGCGGGTGCGCAGCCGGCCGTTGAGCTGCGCGCTGCAGCGAGGGGCTGACCCACCCATTCTCGACGGGCTTGAGGGCGTGGGTCGCGAGCTGACCTCTTCGGCGGACCTGACGAGGTCACGCAGCAGTTAGCCTTGTGCTGCAAGGATGGTGACGATGCAGGTGTAGTCGATGCGCGGCGGGTCTGACGAAACACCAGCGGCGCTGTCCTCACCAACCGCGAAGGGTCGCGAAGGGTCAGGGGAACGGCCTGGACGCGAGGGCATCCAGAGCCGCCCGCCGGCCGACCTCGATCATCTCGGCAGCGCGGTGGAACTCATACGTCCGGGCGGCGTCCGTCGGTACCTCGATCAGCAAGTCCGGCGGGTATCCGGCCAGCTGGTAGCGGATGAGGAGGTCCGCCACGGCATCCAACGACAGGCTCATGACATCAAGCGCGCCCAGGTCGACGGGGAGGTTCGCAGACTGGCCACCCCGGACAGGCGCCATCGGCTGGGCCCGGGCCCCCTTGAGGGACACGGCGACGACCGCGTCGGCCGGCATGAACGTGGTCGGCGCCATCGGCAGCGGCTCCATCAGGCCACCGTCGGCGAGGAGCCGACCGTCGACCATGACCGGGGTGATGGCGGGTGGCAGGGCGATGGAGGCCCGCACCGCGACGTCCACCGGACCGTGCCGGAACCATACGGCTCGACGGGCCAGCAGGTCGGTCGCGACCGCCGTGAAAGGCACGGGCAACTGTTCGAAACGTACGCCGTCGAGCAGTTCCCTGACCGGAGCCATCAGCTTCTCGGCCCAGATCGCCCCCGGCGCGCCCACCGCCGGATCGAGCAGGCGCAACACCTCGCGGTGGCCGATCGTACGCACCCAGTCGGTGTAGGCGCCGAGCTTGCCCGCCGCGTACAGCCCCCCGATCAGGGCGCCCATGGAACACCCGGCGACGGCGACGATGTCGAACCCGCGCTCCTCCAGAACCTGGATCGCGCCGATGTGCGCATAGCCACGCGCGCCGCCGGCGCCGAGTGCCACCGCGATCCGCACGTAACCACCGTCCATCGCTCCGACCCGGATCGGGCCACGAGGCTTTGACGTCGAGAAGTCGAGCCCAGTCGTAGGACATAGCGGGCGGGCTCATCGACGCGTCGGTGCGGACACTCAACCACGAAACCGGGGACCAGATGCCCGATTCATGACCTAGTCACCCTGCACGGGCGACGCCAGCTCAGGGAAGGCGGGACAGGGCCGCGGCGGCGGCTGCCCGGTAGCGCTCCAGCTTGGCGGCGCATTCGATGATGATCATCTTCGCTGCGATGGCTGGAGTGGATGGGTGCCCCGGAGGGCTGGGCGTCGGCCATCGCGGTGATCGTCTGTTCGATGCTCTCGGGTGCGAAGGCGGAGGCCAGCCGGAACCGGCCCGGCCGGGCTGTGATGTCGTGCCAGGCACTGGAAGGGCTATACCCCTGGCACACAGCTGATGTCTGACGGCTACTCGCTGGTGCTGGTCGTGGGGCGGGGGAGTTTCCCTCTGAAGCCGGGCAGGATGGCAACGAGCGCGGGCAGATCTCGGCCGGCACTGAGGACGGTGCCGTCCGGGCGGACGACTGCTGCGTGGGCGCGGCCGTCTCTCAGCCATCGGTGTAGTTCGCTTCCGGGCCGAGCAGTGATGAGCACTGCGCCGCACCGTTCGACGTCTGACTGTAGGGTGGCGGGCGGCTCGGTGGACGTGACGATCGCGAAGCGCCCAGCGGCCACGTCGTCGTGGCGGCGCTCGCCGTCGAGGATGGCGTTCGGGCACAGTCGACCCGCGAGGGCGCGGCGCAGACGTGGCCGCAGCACCAGAGCGGAGCGGCGCAACGCAGGTGTCTCACTGTCCGTGGCCAGGGCCGTGAGGCCAGGCACAAGATGCAGCCGTGGCGCCACCGCGCGGCGGATGATGTCGCCCATTCTGCCGCCGGCCGTCATCGCGGTACCGATCAACTTCGCCAGCCTGATCATGGCGCGGGTATGGTGCTTGCGCTCGATCTGGTAGGTGCCGAGCACGGTCTCGGGCAGGGACCCGTCGAGCACGCCGGCGAGTTTCCAGGCGAGGTTCATCGCGTCGCGCAGCCCGGCACCCATTCCCTGGCCGATGAACGGCGGGGTGAGGTGGGCGGCGTCGCCGAGCAGGAACACCCGGCGGTCGCGCCACCGGTCGGCGACCTGCGCCCGAAAGGTGTATTCGGCCGCACGGACCACCTCCAACTCCCCAGCGGGGATGTTCCCCGTCCATCGCGAGATCAACGGATGCAGCCGGGTCATTTTGCGGAAGTCGTCCGCGGTCTCACCGGGCGCCAGCCGGAACTCCCAGCGGTAGCGGGTCTTCCCGATCCGCATGTACGTGCCAGCGCGGGCCGGGTCGGAGAGCTGGTGCACGCCTTCCCACTGGCCGAGTTCGGCGTTGGTGACCACATCGACGACGAGCCAGCGTTGCGTGAACCCCAGGTCCTGAATGCTGGCGCCGATCGCGGCCCTCGTCAGGCTGTTGGCGCCGTCGCAACCCAGGACGTACGCCGCGCGGACGACCTGGTGCTCGCCGGTGGCCGTGTCGGTGACGTCGAGCCGTACGCCCTCGGCGTCCTGGGTCAGCGCGGTGACCTCGGTGCTGCCACGCAGGGTGGCGCTGCCGTACTGCGTGAGATTCCGACGGAGGATTTCCTCCAGCTCCGGCTGGTCGAACATGCTCCCCTGGGGGTAGCCGTGCCGGCCCGGCGCCACGTCGCGCTGAAACTCGGCCAGCACCCGCATCCTGCGGTCGATGAGTCGAAGGCCCCGGTGTGGCCTGGCGATGGCGGCGAACTCGTCCCGGAGCCCGAGGCGCGCCAGGATGCGGTGGACCTCGTCGTCGAGGGCGACGGCGCGGGGCAGGGGATAGACCGACTCCCAACGGTCGAGGATCAGGCACTCCACGCCGTGCTGGGCGAGCAGCGTCGCGGCGGTGAGCCCGGTGGGGCCTGCGCCGACGATCACTACCGGAACGACGCTCATTGTGTGGCCAGGACCCGAAGAACGAGGTAGCTGGCGACCAGGATTCCGCAGACGACGGCCGGGGCGTACTTGCGCGGGCCGTCTCCCTTGCGCAGGTGCACGACCAGGGCTCCGCCGAGCAGGAGGAGCAGCCCGGCGCCGGCGAGGATGCCAATCAGCGGCTGGAACAATCCGATGAGCAGCCCGATCACCGCGGCGACCTCGAGCAGGCCGATGCGGCGATAGGCCGCGACGGGAAAACCGGCCTCCGCGGCCAGCGCACGCATCGGTTGCAGGGCCAGGATCTTGGCCGTGCCCAGGGCAGAGAAGATCAGCGCGAGCAGCACCGCGAGGATGGACGCAGCGAGCGTCATGACACAACCACCAATCGCCATTCAATGGCATACCGGCCCAGGATCGCCTTGATAGCCCCCTCCTGGGCAGAGGGATGAACTTTCACAGTGGCCACGATGGAGTTACCCTCGATCGCGGCCTCGATGTCCTGTACTCCGGCGGTCTGGTCAAGCGCGGCACGGAGTTCCGCGCGGGCGGCTTCCTTCCGCAGGGCGAGCTTGTACAGCTTGCCCACGGCGGTGACGGGCAGTTCGTCGAGGATCGTCACGGTCTTGGGCGCGGCGGTGCGGTCGGGCACCCGGTCGCTTGCCCAGTCGCGCAGCTCGTCTTCCGTTACGGTGGCGCCTGGCATGAGGGTGACGTAGGCGACGGGCACCTCACCGGCGTGGACGTCGGGGCGCCCGACCGCGCTGGCCGCGGTGACCTGCGGGTGAGTCAGTAGCGTGTCCTCGATGATCGCGGGGTCGATGTTGTGTCCGCCGCGGATGATGAGGTCCTTCGCCCGCCCGGCGAGGTAGACGAAGCCGTCCTCGTCAACGCGCGCGAGGTCCCCGGTGTCCAGCCAGCCGTCGACGAGCTTGCCGAGTCCGTCGAGGACGGGCCCGTTCTCGTCACGGTCTGTGACGTAGCCGGGGAAGACTGTCGGGCCGCTGATCGCCAGCACGCCGGTCGCGCCGAAGGGTCGGTCTTCCCACGTGCCGTCAGCGGCGACCACCCGCACCCGCTGGTAGGGCAGGCGCTGCCCAACAGAGCCCGGCCGCGACGCGTCGGGAAAGGTACGCGCGCTCGCGCACGTTGCCTCGGTAAGCCCGTAGCCCTCGACCAGGGTTATCCCGGTGTGGGCCTGAAAGTTGTCCCGGACCGCGGTGGGCAGCGGCGAGGCCCCCACCAGCGGAAATTGCAGGCTGTTGATGTCGGCGTCGATCGGGACCTGCGCCAGTACGGCGTACACGGTGGGCACTGCGCTCATGGCAGCGATCCGGTAGTGCTCGACGATCTTCCAGAACTCGCCGAACAGTGCGGGGTCGCGGTAACCCGATGGACCGGCCCACACCACGGTCTGTCCCTTGAACAGGGGCGCCAGCAGGGTGACGACGAGGGCGTTCACGTGGAACAGCGGGAGGGCCGCGAAGACCACGGTCTGCTCGTCGAACAGGGAGCTGGCGGCCAGCATCCACCCGTCGGCGACCTCGTTGGCGTGTGTGTGCGCGGCCAGCTTCGGCGCGCCCGTGGTGCCACCGGTGTGGAACATCGCGGCCAGGTCGGCGGATCGGGGCAGCTCACCGCCGAAGGCGGACGGGTCCTTCTTTGCTGCAAGCTCGCCGAGGTAGCCGACGCGTACGCCGCCGACGGCCGGTAGAGGGTGGGGCGTGCCCGACGCCCCGGTGGGCCGCAGCACGAGAATCGCGTCGAGCAGGCCGTTGCGGGCGAGCGCCTGCGCGGTGCCCCACATGTCCGGCGCGAGCTCGGGCCCGGCCGTGACCAGCACGCGGGCACCGGAGCGCCGGAGGAGCTCGGCGAGGTGCTGCCGCGACAGTCCGCCGCCCAGGGGCGCCGCGATCCCGGCGAGCTGTGCGCCCATCGTCGCGGTGATCAGTTCGGCGCAGTTGGGCGACATCAGGGCGACCGCGTCATTCCGCCGCACCCCCAGGTCGTGGAGCAGGTTCGCAACCCGGTGGACGTCGGCCAGGAGCTCGGCGAAGGTACGGGGGAGCGGCTCCCGCCAGCGGGCGGCGTCCGGCAGGACGGTGATGGCCGCGCGATCCGGCCAGTGCGTCGCCGCCCGCGACAGTAGCGCGTACGTCGATTCGGGCAGGCCCCGCGCCTCCAGCGGCACGGCCTCGATCGCGGCCAGGTCCGCGGCCGTGGCGTAGTCCGGCCACAGCAGGGGTCCAGTCATCGGGCGTACCTCACGACCGTGCGCTGCCGGCCCAGATCGATCGCGCCGTCGTCGGTGGCGACGGTGACCTCGACGGCGTCGCCGTCCTTGAGGTACCTAGGGTTGCGGGCCTGGCCCTTGAAGAACATCTTCCACTTCACCGCGGGCGGCAGCAGCGAGGCGATGATCTCGACGGGCTTCGGCGGTGCGCTCAAGGCCGTCCCGACGGGCGTGCCGGTCAGCAACAGATCGCCGGGGTCGAGTCGCTGAAAGCGGGTCAGCGCCTGCAGCGCCTGGACCGGCAGGTAGATCATGTCGGCGGCCGTCATGTTCTGCCGGAGTTCGCCGTTGACCCACAGCTTCAGCCGCAGGTCGGTGAACCGCTTGAGCTCGTCGGCGTCGAGCAGCACCAGCGCGGGGCCGACCGGAGTGAAGGTCGGGTAGGACTTGGCCTCGTAGAACTGGGTCTTGGGAAGCTGGACGTCACGTGCCGAGATGTCGTTGGTGACCACCAGGCCCGCGACGTAGTCGGCGAGATTGTCCGCGGTGACGGTCGTGCCGACGGGCATCTCGCGGCCGAAGATCAGCCCGATCTCCACCTCGTAGTCCAGCAGCGTCACGTGGGTGGGACGGACCACGTCGGCGAAGGGACCGCTGACCGAGCCCGACGTCTTGCGGAAGAAGGTCAGCGGGACGGTCTCGGGATTGCCGTTGGTGTCCTTGACGTGCGAGGCGAAGTTCGTCATCTGGGCGACGACGCGGCAGGGCGCTGTCACCGGGGAGACCAGCGCAAGGTCGTCCACCGGAACGGTGTCGCTGCTCGTCGCGGCCGCGACGATCGCCGGCCGGTCGGCCAACAGCTCCCCGGTGGTGGTGGCGCTGGTGTGCACCTTGGCGGCGCCGGTGGGGGTGAGCACCCACCAGGCGTCGGCGGTGCGCAGGACGGAGGTGGTCATGAGTTGAACGCTTTCATCAGGCCGCGGAGGCGGTGGAGGTCGAATTCGTTTTCCTCGCGCAGCGCGCTGATGACCGCGCGCAGCTCGCGAAGCGATTCCCGGCCGGGTCTCATGCCGAGAAAATCCTTGGTGGCGGGCGGACCCCACTGGGCGAGCCCGGAGGCGCTCATCGGTGCCCAGCCCGGCTCGAGCGTGCAGTCGAACAGGTCGCCGTCGGTGAAGTGCTCGACGAGGAAGTCGTCCGGGTCGCGCCAGTAGTCGAAGATCTGGCTGCCCTGGATGTGCCGGCCGATCCCCCAGGACCGCTGGTAGCCCCGGTCGAGCAGGTACTCCCCGCCGGCGGCCAGCGAGTCGAGGTCCGGGACCTGGTAGGCCGAGTGCACGTACCGGTTCGCCGGGCCGAGGGTCATCGCGAGCGTGTGATGGTCCGTGGGCGTGCCGCCGCGGTCGCAGCGAATGAAGCTCATAATCGGGCCGCGCTCGCGCTGCCCCTCGTGGTAGAGGAAGTCGCTGACAATCAGGCCCAGGTTCTCGAGATACCAGTTGAGCGTCTCCAGGTACCGGGTCGTCTGCAGCACGACGTGACCGAGCCGCTGCGCCTTGGCCGGCTCCCGCGGTGGCCGTTGGACGCCGTTCGCCCGCCTCACGTCGTGCCCGAAGTTGAACGTCAGAGGCGCCTGCGTGGGCAGCGCGGGGAGCTCGTGCGTGCCCGCGACCACGCGTACCCGCGCCCCGCTCGGGTCGACCAGATCCACCGTCACCCCGCCCAGGCTTTCCGGCAGCGGTGCGATCGCCGTGCCGGTCGCATCCGCAAGCCGCAGCACGTCCTCCGGCTCGGCAGCCCGGAAGGCGGGGCCGATGAACCGTGATCGGCGGCCCCGGCGGATGAGCACGCAGGGCGAACCCGGGTCCGTGCCCCGCAGGTGCAGCTCGTCGGCGGTACGCAACGACGTCGTGAAGCCGAAGGCCCGGGCGAACAGCTCAGCCCGCTCAAGATCGGGCTTTTCGAACTCCAACCAGGCCAGGTCGTGCACCTTGATGAGCGGGTTGCGCGCCCTCCCGGGGTGCTCGCCCGGCAGCGCACCCTGCTCGCTGTGCAGACCCGTGTGCGGGTCGTGCCGCTTGATCATGTCCCGCTCCTTCCTAGCGCTGACGAAATCGTCACTTACGAGGGTGGCGTCAGTCAAGGACGGATGACGAATCCGTCATATCTGAGGGTCGTCGGGGTTAAGGTAGGCGCAGACCGACCTGGGAGAGGTGAACAAGTAGGCATGGCGCAACAAACCACGCATGCCCCTAACCGCCTGGAACGGCGGAAGGCGCACACCCGATCGGCGCTCGTTAGAGCCGCCCAGACCTTCATCGCGGCTGGAAAGCAGAACGTCCCGATCCTCGAGCTCACCCAGGCCGCCGACGTGGGGATGGGCTCGTTCTACAACCACTTCGACAGCAGGGAACAGCTCTACCAGGCCGCGGTGGAGGACGCCCTCGAGCGCCACGGTGCCCTGCTCGACGAGCTGACAGTGGGCCTGGACGACCCGGCCCACGTCTTCGCGCAGAGCTTCCGGCTGACCGGACGCCTCCATCGCCGGAGTCCCGAGCTGAGCAAGGTGCTGCTCAGCAACGGCCTGGCCCTGGCTGGTTCCGACAAGGGGCTCGCGCCGCGAGCCCTGCGCGACATCGAAGACGGCGTCCGTGCCGGGCGGTTCAGCGTACGCGACCCCGAGTTGGCGACGGTGATTGTTGCCGGCGCCGCGCTGGTTCTCGGGCAACTGCTGCACGACCACCCCGAGCGCGACGACGCCGCAGCAACCGACCAGGTCACCGAGGACCTGCTGCGCACGCTCGGTCTGCCGCCCGACGACGCGCACGAGATCTGCCTGCGGCCCTTACCCGCGCTCGACGGTGTCCGCCCATAAGACCGCTGCATCCGGAAGCGGCTAACCAGGTGGTCACGGCTGCTCGGATGGGAACCTTCGGGTGCGGAGCGTGTCGGCTACGGCGACGCCGGCGAGGATAAGGGCGGCGGCGGTGGCTACCGCGAGCGGCGGTGCCGACCTCATTGCTGGGGTGAGGGCGAGGAGGGCGAGTGCGCCGATCACGCGAGGTTGGGACACGCGGCCGAACACCGCGTAATCGAAGGTGGCTCGTCCGGCGAGGAACAGGGCGGGTCCGCCGAGGATGACGGCGATCCAGGCCGGGTCCGGGTGTCCGAACGGGTGCGTGATGATGAGTTCGTCGCCGACGGCGATGGCGACGATGCCGGCGATCATGATCACGTGGGAGTAGATCGTCAGGATCGCAACGCGGCGTGGGTTGTTGGTCGCCACGATGGCGCCGGCCAGCAGTGCTCCGGCGCGGTGGATGTAGATGCGCCACAGCAGTGCCGTGGTGGCGAACGCCAGTAGGGTCGCGGCGGTGCGGCCCGCCCCGAACTCGCGGCTTCCGAACGTCAGTCCGACCACCACGATGGGCTCGCCGAGCGCGATGATGAAGAACTGCTGGTACCGCTCAGCCGTGTGCTCCTCGGAAACCACGACCTCGAGTCGACGCTCGCCACTGCGGCCCAGCCGCGGCGTGGGGAAGCCGAGTGCGATCCCCGCGTACTCCACGGCCGCCGCCGTGATCCACAGGGCTCCACGCGCCGAGCCGGGTAGGAGCGCTCCGGCGATCCATGGCAGCGCAGCCATGCCGACCCAGAACAACAGCCGCACCGCGCTGGGCTGTGCCTCGTGGCCACGCAGGAAGAAGGTGGCGACAGCGAGGCCACCAGCGCGGATGGCGAGGTACGCAATTGCGAATACCAGGCCCTTGTGACCGAACGCCTCAGGCGTCGCAGCCGCCATCACGAGGGTGCCGAACATGATGGGCATGGTCAGCAGCTGTACCAGCGGATGCTGAGGGTCGAACGCGTCCAGAAACCTCGCCGTGGAGACCCAGACCGCCAACACGGCAAGCAGCAACACCAGTGTCTGGAACGCGCCAGTCCAGGTCAGATGCGCCAGCAGTTCCTCGGAGAGCCGAAAGAACGCGAGGACGAACACCAGGTCGAAGAACAGTTCCAGGAACGCCGGCCGCGCCTGGCCGGGTCTTCGCAGCAGTGCCCCGAACCTACCGTTCGTCATCGGTCGCCTGTTCTGTCCGCCTTGATCGGTCAGCCTCGTCGTTCGCCGGGCGGTGGCTGGTCCCGGTCAGCGATCGCAACGATGCCGAACCCACGCTCCTCAAGGACCTGGATCGCCCCGATCTGCGCATAGCCGCGCGCCTCGCCTGCGCCGAGTGACACCGCGATCCGCACGTCATCACCGTCCACTGCTCCGACCCACATTGGGCCACGAGGCTTCGATATCGAGGACGGTGAGCCGCAGTCCGCTTGGCATTTCGGGCAGGCCCAAGGGCACCCGTCGGTGCTGATACTCAATCACGAAACGGAGGACCGAGGAGCGCGAGCGGCGAGTGCGGCCGTGTGAGTCAGGGACAGCTTGTTACCTCCTCGGCGCTGGCCCCGGGCTTCGTGCAGCGCGCTGGTCCTGACCGATGTGCGCCGCTGAGCTCCCGCCAGCACATACGGTGAGAGCAGTTGCAGGAGCCCTGACAGGAGGCTGGTGAGTGGAGTCGTATCCGTTCGTCGAGTCACATGGCCTGATCGGGGACCTGCAGACGGCGGCGCTGATCGCGGACGACGGCACCCTTGACTGGTTCTGCGCGCCGCGGTTCGACTCGCCCAGCCTGTTCGCCGGACTGCTCGACCTCAAACGGGGCGGGTATTTCCGAATCGCACCCGATGGCGGCGGCGACGTCAGAAAGGAGCAGTTGTACCTGCCGCGGACACCGATCCTGATCACTCGTTTCCTGACGTCCGGCGGCGTGGGTGAGGTCATCGACTTCATGCCGGTCGCCGGCGATACGCCGACCGATCGTCATCGCCTCGTTCGGCTCATCAGCGTGGTTCGGGGCACCATACGGTTCCGGATCGATTGCCAGCCGCGATTCAACTATGGGCGCGACCGGCACGAAGTCGAGATGTACGCCGACGGCGCCGTTTTCCGCAGCCCGACGCTCAGTATGACGGTGCATCGAGTCCGCCACGCCGACCAGCCCCCAGACGAAGTCGAGATCGAACGCGACGGCGACGGGGTGCGCGCCTTCGCCACCCTTCGCGAGGGTGCCACCGGCGGGGTCCTCGTCGAAACCGGCTCGGGTGAGCCACCCCGGCTCATCGGGCCTGAGGAAATACGGGCCATGTACGAGCAGACCCGGGACTATTGGTGGGCCTGGCTCAGCGGCTCCAGCTATCGCGGACGGTGGCGGGAAGCGGTGGAGCGCTCCGCCCTGACGCTGAAACTCCTCACGTACGCGCCGACTGGCGCCCTGATCGCCGCTCCGACCGCAGGCCTGCCGGAGCAGATCGGCGGGACGCGGAACTGGGACTACCGCTACGCCTGGATCCGCGACGCCTCAGCTTCGGTTTACGCCCTGCTCGGTCTCGGCTTCACCGAGGAAACGCGCCGATACCTGCATTGGCTCAACGATCGCATCTGCGAGGCGGCCGGCGGGGCGACGCCTCTGCACCACCTGTACCGCGTCGACGGCTCGACCGCCCTCGACGAGGAACTCCTGGATCACCTGGAGGGCTATCGACGCTCCCGCCCGGTGCGGATCGGCAACGCCGCTGCCGACCAGCTCCAGCTTGATATTTACGGCGAAGCGATGAGCGCCATCCACTTCGCCGACGCGTATGGACTGCGCAGCTCCTATCAGGCGTGGCTCAACACGGTGAAGCTCATCGACTGGCTCTGCGAGCACTGGGATAGACCCGATGAAGGGATCTGGGAGACCCGGGGCGGCCGCCAGGACTTCACCTTCGGCCGCCTCATGTCTTGGTTGGCTATCGACCGGGCCATCCGCCTCGCTCAGCGGTACGGGGTACCCGGCGAAATCACCCGCTGGAGCACCGAGCGCGGCCGGATCTACCACCAGATCATGAACCGGGGTTACCACCCCGCACGCCGGGCGTTTGTGCAGCACTACGACAGCGACGTCCTGGACGCGGCGCTGCTCGTCATGCCGGGCGTGGGGTTCATCGCGCCCGACGATCCGATGTGGCAGTCCACACTGCGGGCGATGGACGACGAACTCGTCTCGGACAGCCTCGTCTACCGGTACAACCCCACCGCATCGCCCGACGGTCTGCCCGGCAACGAAGGCACCTTCAGCATGTGCACCTTCTGGTACGTCGAAGCCCTGGCCCGCTCGGGACGTCTGAGCGACGCGCTGATCACCTTCGAGAAGATGCTGACCTACAGCACCCACCTCGGTCTCTTCGCGGAGGAGATCGGACCGACCGGCGACCAAGTCGGCAACTTTCCCCAAGCCTTCAGCCACCTCGCACTGATCAAGGCCGCGACGACCCTCGATCAACTCATGGACGCTGCACCGGCATCGTCTCGCACTCCGCTCGAAACCCTGGTCGAGCGAGAATCACCGCTCCCGTGAAGACTCGTCCGAGGTACCTGCGGCGGAGTCCGGATCACCTCGATGCCCTCGGCGGTGAACACAGCGTCGAAAACCTTGGGTGAAGGGCCTCGTCGATCGAGGGCTGCGGTCGAGCAGCAGTGGATGAGGAGCCAGTCGTACATCGTAGAAGCCACCGAGTTGAACAAGATCAAGAGGTGGGCTGCCAGGCAGAACTGGATGGGCATCTGGCTGCCGATGCCTGGCGAGCACTCGCCGGGACTGCTCGGTGAGTTCCCGGACCTCGGACCATGGCCGGAGTACCTTGCGGCGTGTGCACGCGAGGCTGAGGGAACGTCACGTGACGGCGCACCTGATCCCGATCCACTTTGGTCGGAAAATTCACATCAGCCGCGAGAGGCGGCCTCCAGGACTGGGCACTCGCATGGCGCTAGCGACTGCCACGAACACAAGGCGGTCAACCAGCGACTGGAGCGCGACCGAACTGGCAAACCGGGCAATACCATCACCTCTCGTGCTCGAGCTTCTCGATGCGCACTGGGCTCCGAATGTAGAGTCCGAGCCGGCCCTGGGTCTGGGGCCGCCCGGAGGCGATCATGAGGGCCTGGAGCGCCGGAAAGGGCGAGCGGCTCGCGCCGGGATGTGGCGGATCTCGTCAGGGCTCATGGTCCGACGTCTGGTGAGGCGGCGCAGCTTGGCCTCGGCGGTGACCTGTTCTGCTTGGACGTCAGCGATCCATGAGCTGACGACGGTGGGGTCGGCGCCGCCGTCGAGAGCGGCGCGGTAGCGGTCTAGCCGGGTTGCGCAGGTGGCGGTTTCCCGTGCTGCCTTGATCGTCTGTTGCTCGGCGTCGTCGTGTTGCGCTTCGGCCATGGAGTGGACAGTTGCGCTGAGTCGGCTGGGTGAGAAGGCTCGGGCGAGCCATGGGTCGAGTTGTTCGAGGATGTGGTCTTCGCGGACGTAGACGCTGCGGGGTGGGTGATGCGACGCGGTAGCGATCGGCCCAGCGTTTCGCTGTTGTCGGGCTGACCTGGAACCGTTCCGCGGCCCGGCGCAGCGGCCAGCCGTCGTCGACGACACAGCGGGCCAGACGCAGTCTCCCGCGTTCGGTCAAGGGTGCATTAGCGTGGGTCACGAGGACCTCCCGGGTGGTGCGGAACCTTCGAAAAGCTCCACCTCACCCGGAGGCCCTCACCCATTTCAAGATCTAAGTCCTGTCACCAACGTCTATGGGCAGAACCCCTAGGCCGGCACACCCTGCAGCACGCGGTCGTCCGTTAGGCGTGCGCGGCTTCAGACTCCAGCGTCTGCTTGATGACGGTCATGCCTTGCTCCATGGCGGCGTCGAGTGATGTGGCGAGGTCGTCGGGCAGGACGTCGTGGATCCAGACAAGCCGGCTGCGGGCTTCGCCCTGGTCGAAGACCTGCATGGAGGCGTTGTCGTGGGTCGGGCGGATCGTGTCACCGACGACCGAGTAGACGGTCCGACGAGCCACGTCATCGATCGAGACGAGACGCTCGCGGGCCACCGTGCCATCAGCGAAGGTGACGACCCGACTGGCTGCCTCCATGCGGGTATCGACGACAAAGCCGGGCGCCATGCGCGACGGTCCGGCACTGAAATCGCGGATCACGTTCCAAACCTTGTCGGCGCTGGACTCGATGATGATTTCCTTGCGGATGGAAGCCATTGCTCGGTCTCCGATTCTGCTAGAGCTGTAGCGGCAGCCAGGGAAGTTCAGTCGCTGCCGACGAGGCAGAACAGATGCCCTTGTGGATCGGCGAGCACCACCCACTCGTCCCCACCAGGCTGGAACTCGGGCATGGTCGCACCGATCGCGAGCAGCTCCTTGACCGCGTGCCCCACGTCGATGACCTTGAAGTCGAGGTGGGCGTGCTTGGCCACGTCGGGCCAGCCCGAGGGCCGGTAGCCGTCGACTCGCTGGAGACCGAGCTGGATCTGGCCACCGTTGCCCAACTGGACGCAGTCCTCGTCGCGGTAGGTGACCTCCCAGCCGGTCACCGCTCGGTAGAAATCGGCGAGCGGGCCTGGGTCGGCACAGTCAAGGATGACCGTGGTGAACTCAGCCAATGCGGGCATGTCGACTACTCCTTGAACTCGTATGGACTCATGGAGCAGCCTGCCCGCCGCGGCGCGTGCCGTCTTGAAGATCCTTGCGTTGGTTGTCGGACCTCGGGCATAGCTTCGAGGCGTGCGCTCGTTCCGTGTTCTCGCTGCCCGGCCCGACTTCACGGTGACGGCGGTGACCTGTCGCGACGACCACAAGGGGTGGTCGGAGGTCGAGTCGCCGGACGATTACCGGGTGGTGCTGGTTCGTCGTGGCCGATTCCGCAGGAGGACCGCCGGTGTCCCCGCGGAGGTTGATCCGACCCTCGCATACGTTGGCCTGCCAGGGGACGAGGAGCATTTCGCCCATCCCGCGGGGGGAGACGTGTGTACGTCGGTGAGGCTGACACCGGCGCTGTGGCGTGCCCTGGCAGGTGACGCGGCGCGGGTAACCAGGCCGGTCGTTTATGTCGACCCTCGGCTTGACCTCACCCACCGTCGGGTCCTCACCGCCGCCAGCGCCGGGGACCTTGACTACGCGCTCACGGAGCGACTGATGGACCTGCTCAGCCGCGTCGTCGAGCAGGTCGTCACCGGCCCGACGCCCATGGGTGCGAGTCCCGCCAAGGCCGATCACGCGCTCGTGGCGGCGGCGCGCGCCGTCATCGGCGAGGGCGACCCGGCCGCGAACGGACTGTTCCCGCTCGCCGAGTTGCTGGGGGTCTCGCCGTACCGGTTGAGTCGGGCGTTCACTCGGGAGCTGGGGGTGTCGCTGACCCGCTACCGAAATCGGGTCCGCCTCGGCCGAGCGCTGGACCGGCTGGAGGGCGGGGAGTCCAGCCTCGCCACGCTCGCCGCGGACCTCGGCTTCGCCGACCAGGCACACCTGTGCCGCACCGTCCGCGAACA
This sequence comes from Micromonospora sp. NBC_00858, assembly GCF_045207365.1. Classification (NCBI taxonomy): domain Bacteria; kingdom Bacillati; phylum Actinomycetota; class Actinomycetes; order Micromonosporales; family Micromonosporaceae; genus Micromonospora; species Micromonospora sp. NBC_00858. The sequence goes on from NZ_CP108828.1 coordinate 1,153,083, forward strand.
CCTGGGCCACACGCCGACCGCGCTGCGTCGCCTCCTGGCCGAGCCAACCTGACGCCATCTGCCACCTGAGGGCCCTTCTGCCATCACCCTTCCGGGAGGCCGAGTCCCTTGTCGACGCCGCCCCTGCGGCGGTGGACCCGGGCCGCCGGGGGGGCCGAAGGTCCCGCCGGTTAAGGGGGGACGGCCCTGCCGGGTGGGGCGGGGAAGCTGACAACGTGATGGTTACCGAATCAGCCGTCAACATCCCTCGGAGACTCCCATGAAGCGCAGGACCCTCGACCTTCTGTTCAGCATCGGTGGGCTGGGCCTCGCAGTCCTGCTGCTCGTCGTCGGCATCGTCCTGACGTCGAACGCCACCTTCGCCAGCAACTATGTACGCGACCAGCTAGGCGCGCAGAACATCACGTTCACGCCGGCCGCCCAGCTCGACGAGGAAGAGAAGAAGGCCGAGTGCCTGGTCGAGAACGCGGGGAAAAGGCTCACCACCGGCAAGCAGGCCGAGTGCTACGCCAACGAGTACATCGGGTTGCACCTGAAGAACATGGCTGGCGGTAAGACCTACGCCGACCTGGGTGAGCCGCAGAGCCAGCTACGCGAGCAGGTCGCCACGGCTCAGCAGACCAACGACCCGGCCCTGGCCGACCTGCAGAAGCAGCTCGCCGAGGTCAGCGGCCAGCGCGAGACCGTGTTCAAGGGTGAGACGCTGCGCGGTCTACTGCTCACCTCGTACGGCTTCAGCGAAATGGGGGTGAAGGCCGGACAGGCTGCCACCGTCATGTACCTCGGCGCCGCGCTGCTCCTGCTGCTCTCATTCGCCGGCCTGGTGCACGCCTTCCGGACCCCGCGCAGCGAGGCGTTCGCCGCCCCCGAGTCGACCCGGGCAACCACCGTCGGCTGACGCTGCAAGGCCCCTACCTCGACTGCCCCGGCCTCCCACGGAGGCCGGGGCGTCGCCCCGTCCGGGAGCCCTCCGACCCGCCGCCGGCTCAGGTGGCCTGCGGTGATCTGCGAAGTGGTACGGCATAAGCCGGCCCTTTTCGCGTGTCGGTTAGGTTGGCCCAGTGGATGTTGAGGTTGTGGAGGGTGCGCTCGTCGAGCTGCCGAGCGCCGAGGTCGCGGGCATGGACCGCCGCGCCTTCGGCGAGTTCGTTGGTCCCCAGGGTGAACTCGCCTCGTACGCATTTGGTTGGACGACCGGCGCCGAGCCACGCGTCGCTGCGCTAACGATCGGGATTGGTGTCGGTAATCCGGGCGGGGGCACGTTTCACGCCGTGATTTTCCAGCACGAGGACGGCCACGCCTTCTCCCTGACCGACGAGCCGTTCGAGCAGGTACCACAGGGTGGCCCAAGTCTGACGGCGGACCAGGCTCGTGCGCACGAAGATCTACCTTTTGTCTGGTGGGTTGCCGACCAGGTAATGGAGCGTGACCGTCGGGCGCGGTGGATGCGGCACTGGCTGCTGGGCACCCACTGCATCCAGACCTTGGAAGTCATTGAGCGTCGCGAGCCTGTCCTTTTCGTAGCGAACGACGCTGACGACGGGATCTGGCAGCTCATCGGCACGACCGATGCTGGCAGTAGCGGCAAGATCGGGCACCTTTACCACTCGATCGAGGAAGATCCGACGCTGATCGAGGTCCTCGACCTTGCCCCCGGCCACAGCGCGAGTCGGGCTCGCGTTGGGGGATCGTGGGACCGCCACCTCGGCTAGTGCCCTGACCACAAACGTTGGCCGGGTTGGTTACGCCGCTTTCGTTGTCGGGTGGCCCCAGCGGTGTTGTCGTTCGCTGCGGACGCGTGCGCGTTCGCGGCGTTGAGCGGCCAGGACGTCGGGGTGGCGGGCGTTGGCGTTGCGCCAGCGCAGGTATCGGTGCAGGTGACGGCCCAGTGCGACGTGGTTTTGGTGGTCGGATCCGGCGACCACGAAAGTGCGTAGCGGCCCGAAGTGGGCTTCGATCGGGTTGGCCCAGGACGCGTAGGTCGGGGTGAAGCAGAGTTCGACCTTGTTCCGGGCCGCCCACTGCCGGATGGCGATGCCCTTGTGTGCCGACAGGTTGTCGAGGATGACGTAGATCGGCGCACCGTCCGGCCGTTTCGCGCGGATCGACTTGAGGGCAGCGAGGGTGTTGACCGTGGATTTCTGCCGGTGGATGGCACCCCACATGGTGTCGTCACCGACGGAGTAGCAGCCGTGGAACTGCCGGACGCCGTGCAGCTTGTGATAGTTCGCCGGGAGCCGGTCCGGATGGTTCTTCGGCTGCCATCCCGAGCCGGCCTGCGGACGGATCGTCAGCGGCCCGAACTCGTCGAACGCGAACACCCGCTGCGGGAAATGGTGCATGACGTGCTCGATCCGGGCCAGTTTTGCTTCCCGCTGCGGGTCGTTCGACTCCTTCCACGTCTTGGTCCGTTGGAAGGTGATCTCGTGTTTGCGCAGGAGCTGCCGCAGCCGTTCGCGGCCCACGACTACGGTCCGGTCGGGGTTGCCGGCCAGGTAGTCGACGAGCTTGCGGATACTCCACCGAGTGAACGGTCGCCCGAGCTTCGTCGGGCGGGTGTTAGCCGTCGAGACGATGAACTGTTCGTCGTCAGGACTGATCTGGCGGGGACGGCCACCCGCCCACTGAGGGTCCAGGCTGGGCATGCCCATCTCGTTGAACCGGTGAATGACACCGCGGACGGAGTCCTCGTCGGCCTGGACCAGACGGGCGATGACCGGCACGCTATTACCGCCAGCCGAGGCGAGCACCACCATCGCCCGGCGAAGTCGCACCGCTGAGCCCGTCCCCCGACGGACGAGACGTTGCAGCTTCTGACCTTCAGGATCGCTTAATCGGCGTACTCGAACAGGTTCTGCCACCCCCACAGCCTCGACCGACACCGGGCCCACGTCGCGGACCCGGCTCGGTGTGTCACCCGACCCGGCCAACGTTTGTGGTCAGGGCACTAGCCCTCCTGAGCTTTTGTTCCGCGTTGCCGAGCGGTGACAGCATCCGCTCTCTGGCCGGGCTGAGGAGATCACCTGCTCCCGCTTGTGCCGGACGCGTGCCCGTACGTGCGGCGAAGCGCGGTGTCCAAAGGGGTCGGAGACGCGGCCTCGAACTCCCGGAAGGCCCACGAAGGTCGGTGGTTGCTAGGTCCTACCGTTATCACTTTCGATAGTGATAACGTTGCGACGTGGAGATGCCAAGTGAGCGGTGGGCCGAGCTGGCGCTGCACCCGGTCCGGATCCGGATCCTGCGCGCGGTCGCAGCTGCCCAGCTGACCACGCGTGACCTCGTTGAACTGTTGCCGGACATTGCGCAGGCGACGCTGTACCGGCACCTGGCGACGCTGGTCAAGGCCGGGCTGCTGGACGTGGTCGAGGAGCGCAAGGTACGCGGCGCCGTCGAACGGGTCTACGCGCTACCGGCGCACGGTGCCACGCTGGACCCGGCGGCACTGGCCACAGCCACGGCCGAGGACCACGCTCGCTACTTCACGGCGTTCGTGTCGAGCCTGCTGTCGGAGTTCTCCCGCTACCTGGCCCGGGAGCGGATCGATTTCGCCGCCGACGGCGTCGGCTACCACCAGCTCGTGCTGCAGCTGACCGACGCCGAGCTGGGCCAGTTCGCCGCCGACCTCAACGCGCTGGTCGGCCCGCTGCTGGCCAATGAGCCCGGTGGAGGGCGAATACCGCGGTTGCTGGCGACGATCCTGATGCCAGCCGACCAGCCGGCTGCCACGAGCGACAACACGCCAACAGCCGAGACCGTGGACAACTCGGGGACGACGAAGGGGGACGACTGATGGCTTCGGTCATGGTTACCGGCGATGTGATCGACATCGGATTCACCAGCTGGGAGCGACTGTGGATCGGGCAGGAACGGCTCGTGCTGCCCGTCGCCGTGGTGCGGCAGGCCGCCTCGGTCGACGATCCGCTGCGCCTGGCGCGCGGCGGCCGGCGCGGGCTCGCGGTGTCCGGTGTCGTCAAGATCGGCGTTTGGGGCCTGTTCGGCGGTCCCCGGCAGCTCGTGGCGGCCCGCCGCGGCGAGCGCGGGTTGCACCTGATCCTGGACCGGACGGCCGGCGGTGCGTTCGACGAGGTCGTGCTCTCCAGCCCGGCCGCGCCGCACCTGGCGGACGCGATCGGGCGTGCGTTGGCGGCCCGCGGATGAGTGGCGCCCGCCTGACGATCGAGGTGGCGCACCTGACGAAGCGGTACGGCGAGGTCACCGCGGTCCGCGACCTCAGTTTCACCGTCGCACCGGGTGTAGTCACCGGGTTCCTCGGCCCGAACGGCGCCGGTAAGACCACCACGATGCGGATGCTGACCGGCCTCGTGACGCCTACCAGTGGTACCGCCACCATCGGCGGGCAGCCCTACCGCCGGCTGGCCCGGCCCTCGAACACCGTGGGGGCGGTGTTCGACGCCAACGCGTTCCACCCCGGCCACACCGCCCGCGACCACCTACGCGTTTACGCCGCCATGGGCGGCCACCCAGACAACCGCGTCACCGAGCTGCTGGACCTGCTCGGCCTGACCGAGGCCGCCGACCGGCGTACCCGCGGGTTCTCCACCGGCATGCGGCAACGGCTCAACCTGGCCACCGCGCTGCTCGGCGACCCCCGCGTCTTGCTGCTCGACGAACCCAGCAACGGTCTTGACCCGGAAGGCATGTCCTGGCTGCGGGCCCTGCTGCGCCGGCTGGCCGAGGAAGGGCGCACCGTCCTGGTCTCCAGCCACGCGCTCAGCGAGATCCAGCAGCTCGTCGACAGCGTGGTGGTGATCCGACGCGGCGAACTCGTCGCGGCCGGACCGTGGTCCCAACTCGCCGGCCCGCCAGCCGTGCTGGTCACCTCACCCGACGCCGAGGCCCTCGCCGCGACCCTGAAGGCCAGCCGTGCCAACAGCGGCACCACGCCACGGGTCGAAACGGTCGGGCCCGGCAGGCTGCGGATACACGGGTTGAACGCGCCGGGCGTCGCCGACCTCGCCGCCGCGCACCGCCTGCGCGTACACGAACTGGTCACCGAGAACACCAGCCTCGAACAACTCTTCCTCCACCTGACCACCGACACGCCGACCACCGACAAGGCGGCCACCCCATGACTCTCTTGATCAAAGCCGAGTTCCGCAGGCTACTAGCCACCCGCATGTGGGGCGGACTCCTAGTCGTCGCCGCCCTGATCGGTGGCGGCATGCTCGGCGGCATGGCGCTGATCGGCCCGGAAAACTTCGACCCACCCATGCCCGGACTGGACACCGAAACCGGCGTCCGCTCCATCCTCGGCATCCTCGGCTACACCGCATTCGTCCCGGCCGCCGCCGGAACCCTCGCGGTCACCTCCGAATACCGGCACCGCACCGCCGCCGTCACATTCCTGGTCGCACCGCGCCGCTGGCAGGTACTCGCCGCCAAACTCGCCACCTACACGGTCGCCGGGCTCGCCTACGGCCTCATCCTCGCCGGCACCGCCGCCGCAGCCGTGTTCACCGTCGCCGCCGCCCGCCAAGTCCCACTCGGCCTGCCCGCCCACACCCTGCTCGCGTTGCTCGCCCGCATCGCCGCCGCCATGGTGGTGTATCTGATCATCGGCGTCGGCATGGGCGCCCTTATCCGCAACCAGGTCGCAGCCCTGTGCGTCGTGATCGGCTACCTCTACATGGGCGAAACACTGCTCATGCTGATTCCCGGCGTCAACACGCTCTATCCGATCCTGCCCGGCGGCGCCACCGCCGCCCTCACCGACTTCACCTACCTCGCCGACGCCATGTCTGCACAACTCGGCAACACCACCGTCCAACTCCTACCGCCAGCAGCCGGCGCACTCCTCCTCACCGCGTACGCCATAGGTGCCTGCGCCGTCGCCGTCCTCATCCCCATGCGCCGAGACATCACCTGACCAACACGGCCGCGACCGCGCCACCGCACAGCCCCGCTATCGAGCGTCATCCCGAACGGCACGGCCAAATCCTCACCGCTGCGCAGGATCACTTGTACGCGGCTGCGCACCTGACTCGCATGCCGACCGTCCCTCGGCCGTGATCGCGAGGTGGCAGGGAGTGGACTAGGGTTCATCGATGAGCGCTGTGCTTCGTGGTGCCGCAGTGAATCCCCTTCGCCAGCTCACGATCGACCAGCTCCGGCAACGGACGAGCCTCAAGTGGCGGGAGTACCCGGACGACGTGCTGCCGCTCTGGGTGGCGGAGATGGACGTGCCGCTGGCCGAGCCGGTCGCGCAGGCGATCACCGACGCTGTCGCGCGCGGCGACACCGGCTACACCGCCGGTACGGCGTACCCGCAGGCGCTGGCGGAGTTCGCCCGGCGGCGGTGGGGATGGGACGGGCTGGCCGTGGAGCGCACCGCGCTGATACCCGACGTGATGCACGGTGTCGTCGAGGCGCTGCGGCTGGTCACCGAGCCGGGGGACGCGGTGGTCGTCAACTGCCCGGTCTACCCGCCGTTCTACGAGTTCGTGGCGCACGCCGACCGCCGGATCGTGGAGGCGCCGCTCGGCGAGGACCTGCGGATCGACCTCGGCACACTGGAGGACGCGTTCCGGCAGGCTCGGGCCGGTGGGCGGCCAGCGGCGTACCTGCTGTGCAGCCCGCACAACCCGACCGGCGTCCTGCACACCACCGACGAGTTGGCCGCCGTCGCCAGTCTGGCCGAGCGGCACGGGGTGCGGGTGGTCGCCGACGAGATCCACGCTCCGGTGGTGGCCGGGGGAGTGCGCTTTGTGCCGTACCTCTCGGTGCCCGGCGCGGAGAACGGCCTGTCGCTGATGTCCGCCACCAAGGGGTGGAACCTGGCCGGCCTGCGCGGTGCGCTCCTCATCGCCGGCCCGGCCGCGGCCGCAGATCTCGCGCGCGTTCCGTTCGAGGCCAGCGTCAGCACCAGCCACCTCGGCGTGATCGCCCACACCGCCGCCTTCCGCGACGGCGGCGAGTGGCTCGACGCCTTGTTGACCGGCCTGGACGACAACCGTCGGCTCCTCGCCACGCTGCTCGCCGAGCACCTGCCGGCCATCCGTTACCACCCCGGTCAGGCCACCTATCTCGCCTGGCTCGACTGCCACGCCCTGGGCCTCGGCGACGACCCCGCTGCCGTGTTCCTCGACCGTGGCCGGGTGGCGCTCAACTCCGGTTCGGCCTTCGGCACCGGCGGCGCCGGCCACGTCCGGCTGAATCTGGCCACCGCACCGGAGCTGATCACCGAGGCGGTGCGGCGGATGGCCACCGCAGTCGCCTGAGAAGCCACTTCGGCCGCTGCCGACCGCCATTGCCCGGAAGAACCCATGCCCAGGGTGGATCAGCGCAGCGCGGGCTCGCGAACTCCGGCGCCTCGTCGAGACTGCCGATCAGCTCTTCCTGAGCCGAACTCTGCCTGCTCCGCAGCGGCAGAGAAACCCGAGACATGGCCAGGTCGTGCGGCTGCAGCTGAGCAGGTAGCCGTGCTCCGCGCGCCCGACTCCGCCTCCTAGTGGCCGAAGCCATCGCCGCCGTCGTGAGCAGCGCCCGCGATCCTGACGTGAAGGCTGCCGCGACCTACTGGGCTCTCCGCCGACGGGAAGAAAGGCATCGGGGTACGGCGCGAACTACCGGCGCTGCGGAGGTGTCAGCCCGCGCTGCCGATGGTGTTCAAGTCGCAGGCGCAGGACGCCTACCTCGACTGACGGCGGCCACTGGCGAAGGACATGAATGTGCCTCGAAATATCCATTGCCAATGTCGGACCCCGCGCCTACCTTTAATGAGCAAGGTCAACCGGACCAACCCAAGGAGTTCCCCGTGTTGCAGTACGCCTCCACCGAAACCACGCGGTTCATGCCGCGCGGCGGTGTCGTGCTGCCCTCGATCGGGCGAGCCCACGATCTGTGCGCGAGCGAGCAGAACTGGAAGCCGGGGTGGCGGCGCGAATAGCGTCAGCGCAAGCTGCGAAGCCGCCCACCCCGACAGGGATAGGGCGGCTTTTCGTTACTCGAACAGTTCATAGGGGCGCAGCTCAACTGGTAGAGCACCGGTCTCCAAAACCGAAGGTTGCAGGTTCAAGTCCTGTCGCCCCTGCTTTTCGTCCTGGCCGCGGCCGGCGACGTTGCAAATTCTCAACTCCACAGTGAGGTGATCTCAGCAAGGATTCGGGCGGGATTCGGGATGGCACGGGCGTAGCGTCCATAGCGGACAGTGTGGGATAAGGACGTGGAGCCATCGGTAGACAGGTTCTTGCGACAGAATCAGTCTCCGAGAGGGCTCCACGTGATCACCTATTCTGCCAGGCTCGACGTCCCCAGGGAACTCGTGCGTCACGTGGCGCGTCTGCTACACGCGGAGCGTCGGGCGGTGGGAACTCGCCGCCGAGCCCGGGCGTTGACGTGCTTCTACCAGGCGCTTCTGGTGCTGGTGTGGTTCCGCAAGGGCGAGGACAAGACGACCCTCGGGGTCGGGTTCGGGGTGTCGAGGGCAACTGCTTACCGGTACGTCGCCGAGGCCGTGCGCGTCCTCACCGCGCAGACCCCCACCCTGCACGACGCCCTGACCCAGGTCGCGGCTGACGGCTGGTCCCACGTGATCCTCGACGGCAAGTTGTTCGACACCGACCGGCTCGCCGAGACCACCACCAGCGTCAAGGGCAAAACGATCGACGCCTGGTACTCCGGGAAACACCGCGACTTCGGCGCGAACATCCAAGCGGTCATGCGCCCGGACGGACTACCAGTCTGGACCTCGAGTGCGATGCCCGGACACCTTCACGACCTGGCCTGCGCCCAACAGTTGGACATCACCGGCGCGCTCTACTGGGCGGCGTCGGCGCTGGATCTACCGACCCTGGCCGACTCCGGCTACGAAGGCGCCGGCCAGGGCATCCACACCCCGTACAAGCAACCCGCCGACGGCCGCCGCCTCGCGGTCGACAACCGCACCTACAACGCTGCCCTTCGATCCATGCGATGCCTCGGAGAACGCGGCTTCGCGATCCTCACCGGCCGCTGGCGCACACTACGCCACAGCACCGCCAGCCCACGACAGGTCGGCGACATCGTCCGCGCCGCTCTCCATCTCACCCATTTCGAATACCGATACCTACCGGATTCATGTTGAGATCACGTCAGTGGATGGCATAGCAAGAACCCGGCCTGCGCCCACACGGGCCGGCCGGGGGCAAGACCCTCCGGGACGAGGGAGACGGCAACCCGCCTGCTTTGGGAGCAGGAGACACGGGGTTCGACACCCCGGTCCCGGACCATGGGGATGTAGCTCAGATGGGAGAGCGCCGCCTCGGCAGGGCGGAGGCCAGGGGTTCGAGTCCCCTCTTCTCCACGTACCAATGCCCTCTTCGCGTAACTGGTAGCGCACAGGAGTGAAGTCCCCGAGGGCTCCGTTCAAGTCGGGGGAGAGCACGTTGGCGGGGGAAGTGCCCGGGCGCACAACCCAGCCCCCGTCGGCTCCATGGGCCGTTGGAGCAATTGGCAGCTCACCTGGTTCTCAGCCAGAAGGTTGCGGGTTCGAATCCCGTACGGCCTACGCAGGAAAATGCCATGCGGTCGTGGTGAACTCGGCGGACACGTCGGTCTTCCAAACCGAAGAAGCGGGGTCGGTGCCCGCCGACCGCTCAACCATTCCGGGCTGCTCTGCTGGCAGGGGCGACGGGACTTTGAATCCCGGTACAAACGTAGGTTCGATTCCTGCTCCCGGAGCTCACACCCCAGGCGCGGAGCCCGTCGCCGCTGGAATCACGCCGGATGACCTGCTCGTGGCAGGACTGACCAGCGTCTCGTGCTGCCGGTACGCGTCGATCACGGTGGCGGGGATGCGTCCGCGCTCGGTGGCCTTCTGGCCGACGAGCTTCTCGTTCTTCGTCCACCACTCCCGGATGATCCGTCGACGGTCCCGCTCGGCGTTCTGGGACTTCATCGCCCCAGGGGCCGCAGGGCCTGCCCCCTGCCAGGCCCTGCGGGCGGCATCAACGAACGGGGCGAGATGCTCCTCGAAGCTGCTCCGGCTCTTCTCGGTCAGGTCGATCCGGTACTCGACGCCGCAACCTGCGGTTCTCGCCTCGGTAGCCCAAAGGCAGGAGGCTCATACGCCAGGTCGCCGAGATCCACGAGGACGAGCGGCCCAGCTGGTCCAAGTCCGGCGTGCTCCGGCGCGACGGCCACCATTGCGGCTACCGCCTGGCCCCGGCCACGACCGTCGACCACATCCAGCCCCGCTCCCGCGGCGGGCGTAACACCTGGAAGAACACCGTCAGCGCGTGCTACTCGTGCAACTAGCGCAAGGCGGACCTCACCCTCGCCGAGGCCGGCATGGACCTGCTGCTCCGGCCGCAGGTCTCCACCTGGTCGAGCACCGTGCAGCGTCGACCCTCCCCGCCGGCGAGACCGCGGCTCGCCGGCCCATTCCGAGATGGTGCAATCTGGCAGCACGTCCGATTCTGCATCGGAAGGCTGGAGGTTCGAGCCCTCCTCTCGGAGCGCAATGCCCTCGTAGCCCAACGGCAGGAGGCGCGGTCTTGAGGAGGCCGACAGTGCGCGTTCGAATCGCGCCGAGGGCACCACGCCGGCGTAGCTCAGATGGACCGAGCGTCCGCCTTGTAGCGGAGGGCCGCCGGTTCGAGCCCGGCCGCCGGGTCCACGCCGCCGTAGCTCATCAGGCAGAGCAGCGTCCTCGTAAGGCGCAGGTGGTTGGTTCGAGGCCAACCGGCGGCTCGCAGTACATGCCCGACTGGCCCAGAGGAAGAGGCGCTCGGTTCAGGTCCGAGAGGTGCGGGGTTCGATTCCCCGGTCGGGTACGCATGGGTCGAGGGCTGGTGCCCAGTGTCGCTTTGCAAGCCTCGTGTGCCCGGTTCGAAACCGGGTCGATCCACTGTCCATGCCGGCCAGTTCGTGACCGCAGGTCCGCCGAAGCGCGATAGGTGGACCGTGTATGCGATCTCCCTGTGGGAAAGCCGAGCCGGCTGGAAGTCGCGCGCCAAGGTGTCGTAGCTCAATTGGCCAGAGCACCGCCCTGTCGAGGCGGGGGTTGCGGGTTCGAGTCCCGTCGGCGCCGCGCAGCAAGATTATGGAGGGGTGGCATGAGCGGTCTATGGCGCTTCCCTGCTAAGGAAGACCGGGGGCAACCCCGGCCCGGGTTCGAATCCCGGTCCCTCCGCCAAGCCGTCGTGGCCAAGCTGGTTAAGGCACCTCGCTGATAACGAGGAGATGCGCTGGTTCGACTCCAGCCGACGGCACGGGCCGCCGGGGCGGGGCAGAACCCGGCGTACCGGCCGGCTTCCCTCGTTTGCAACACATCCCCCCGTAGCTCAGTGGAAAGAGCACGAGATTACGGTTCTCGGTGTCGCTGGTTCGATTCCAGTCGGGGGCTCTTTCGGGATACGGCGCAGTCAGGTAGCGCTCCGGTCTGGGGGGACCGGAAGTCGCCGGTTCGAATCCGGCTATCCCGACTCAACGGGTTGTAGCTCAGTTTGGTGGAGCGCGCGGTTCGGGACCGCGAGGACGCAGGTTCGAATCCTGTCAACCCGACGCATGGAGGGTAGTGCGGAACAGGTCCGCGACCGGTCTCGAAAACCGGCACCGGGTGAAAGCCCGAGGGTTCAACTCCTTCACCTTCCGCCATGCGCCGTTAGCTCAGTTGGTAGAGCTTCCGACTCTTAATCGGAGTGTCCAGAGTTCGATCCTCTGGCGGCCCCCTTGCGGGATGGCGCAGTTATGGAAGCGCGCTGGGCTCATAACCCAGAGGTACCCGGGTTCGAATCCCGGTCCCGCTCCCGTCGCGGTAGCTCAGCGGGAGAGCAACGTCTCGACAAGGCGTAGGTCGCTGGTTCGATCCCAGCTCGCGGCACGTACCCACCTGGCGCGGTGGACGAATGGAAGAGTCGCCCGGCTTTCACCCGGGACATGTGCGGGTTCGAGTCCCGTCCGCGCTGCCATTCCCCTGTAGTTCAAGGGTAGAGTGGCCGGCTGTTAACCGGCTGATCTTGGTTCGAGTCCAGGCAGGGGAGCCAAGCCCGCATAGCTCAGCGCGCAGAGCAGCGCCTTCACACGGCGCAGGTCGGGGGTTCAAATCCCTCTGCGGGTACTGGCCTTCGGGCCGCGAGTGTGGCCGTAGCGCAACAGCAGGGCACAGGGTTGAGCTACACTGCCCGTGTGGACAAAGAGCTATTGGAATCCGCGCTGGCTAAAGGGCTGAGCCAGCGCCAAATCGCCGACTGCCACGGCTGCTCTCAGGTCAACGTTCGTTACTGGCTCAAGAAGCATGGGCTGCAATCCCGTCGTCGCGTCGCTGCTGCGCCGAAGACGGCCACGTCTGTTAGACCGCCAATCGCGTTCCCGTCTCGCCCGACTGCGCTTACGGCGAACGACTCCAACGCCGTCGCAGCCATCGTGGAGAGTCGCGTACTGGCCGCCCTCACTAATGCTGGCTACCCCTGCTACGTTCCATTCGGGGTGGGCAAAGCAGACCTGGTGATCGAGACCGGCGACGGGATGAAGTCGGTCCAGTGCAAGACCGCCCGGCTGGTCCGGAACGGCTCGGTCATCGAGTTCGCCACTACCTCCAAGAACTACGCTCAACAACGAACGACCTACGTCGGGCTGGTCGACTACTTCGGTGTCGCAGTCCCGGGACGGCCTGGCGTCTACCTTGTGCCGGTCAGCGAGGTCGGGAAATCGTCGGCGTACCTGCGGATCGCCCCACCGGTCAACGGCCAACGGTCGCTCGTTCGGATGGCCGATGACTTTTTGATTCCTGGGTCGACGGAGATTTAGAAGCATGGTGGTTGTAGTAGCTCAGTGGTAGAGCACCGGGTTGTGGTCCCGGGTTGTCGCGGGTTCGAGTCCCGCCAGTCACCCCAAGCGCGTCGTGGGCGGCGGCACGCCCCCCGGCCTGTAAAGCCGGCGCTTTCGAGCAGACCTGGGTCGGCACCAGGGACGCGCACCATGCCCCCGTAGCTCAGCGGATAGAGCAGCGGTTTCCGGGACCGCAGGCCGGCCGTTCGAATCGGTCCGGGGGCGCGCACGGTCGTATGCCCGAGGGGTGAGGGAGCGGTCTGCAAAACCGCGCACGCCGGTTCGAGTCCGGCTACGGCCTCTAGATGCCATCCACTGCGGAGTAAGGCGCAGGCGGACGTGGGTCCAGCTGCTGCTCATAACGGCGGCCTGCTCGGTTCGACTCCGAGGCTTGCGACCAGTCCGGCACATGCGTCGAAGCAAGATCGCCGGCCGTTACCGGTCACAAGACGATGCGTGACCCCGCTGTCGCTGGCCTCCACACGTCCTATGTGCTCGCCGGTAACACACCGGTCCTCGTACACACCTGCGGTGGCGAACTCGCCCCTTCCATGGGGGTCGCAGCAAATCCCGTCGCGGGGCAGCGCCGTACACCGACCACCCGTCGATTGGGAGGAGGATTTACTAGGTGAGGTCAGAAGGGGGCAGGCGTTGTAGGGCAGGTGCCGGCCTGGAAGCTCCCGTCAGCCCGCACGAATCGTCCGTACTGTTGATCTGCCCGAGCAGGGGACCTTGCAGCGTTATCACCGGGCAGTTCGGCAGCGCGCAACCATGTTCGGTGATCGATCCGCTTGTGGTGTACCGCAGCACGAACTCGGAATGGGGCAGCTGACGCCTGCCGTCGCTGCTCGGAGCCGCAGGCGAAACACCGGGTGTGTCAGAGCCGTCTCGTGGTGAACAGGGTGGTCCCGTAGACCGCGTCCACTTCCTTCCGATCGGTCTCGGTGAACCCGACCTTGGCCAGCACACGGCGAGAAGCGGTGTTCCACTCCCAGACTGTGGCCCACAGACGTTCGTACCCGGACGATCTCGCCCAGTCCAGAACCGCCAACGAGGCCTCGGTCGCGTATCCCTGACCCCAGAATCGGCGTAGCAGCTCGAACGCCAGTTCCGGTTCCCCTTCCGATCCTCGTCCGCCGTCGATCAGCCCGCAGTAGCCGATGACGTCACGAGCGGCCTTCCGCTCGATCGCCAGTAACCCGGTCGACGATGGCTGGTTGGTGCGGATCGAATCCTCGAGTTCCGCGACCGTGGGGTGTCCATCCGCGTCGATTCGGCGGTGCGGCGGCACTCGTGGGTCACGTTCGGTCCACAGCTCGCGCTGGACGACAGCCTCGGCTACCCGCCAAGGTCTGAGCAGCAGGCGATCCGTCTCGAGGACAACTTCGCGGCCCGGAGTCGCTTCAGCTGCCATGACACCAACTTTCTCACGGGCGCACGCACTGTCATGCTGCGGGACGCGCGGTCGATCGTGCCGAATCGTGGACGCTTGATGTGCGGACGTCGTGGCCTGCCTGATGCAAGATTCGCTCCCGTGAGCGAGTCTGAGCGTGGGCACCCGATCTCCGATGATCGGCAGCGGACGGTGCGGTGCAGATACATGTAGGACTCGAAGGCGTACCGTTCGACGGTTTCCGGGCCGAACACGCCGGTGAACGGAGTATGTGGCCCCGAACGGCTGCCGACGGTCGGCCTCGCGCCGCTGGCTGCCGGAGCCGTTGCTTGTGCCCGGCTAGGCGTTGGTGACTCCGGTGGGGAAGAACCGGCGGCGGGCGGCGAGGCTGACGTAGACGAGGGCGACCAGGACCGGTACCTCGATCAGTGGTCCGACGACTCCGGCGAGGGCCTGGCCGCTGGTGACGCCGAACACGCCGATCGCCACGGCGATGGCAAGTTCGAAGTTGTTGCCGGCCGCGGTGAAGGCGAGCGTGGTGGTGCGTTCGTAGTTCAGGCCGATCGCCCGACCGATGGCGAACGAGCCGAACCACATGATCGCGAAGTACGCGAGGAGGGGGAGTGCGATGCGGGCGACGTCCCAGGGCTGGGCGGTGATCGCGTCGCCCTGCAGAGCGAAGAGCAGCACGATGGTGAACAGCAGCCCGTACAGGGCGACCGGCCCGATCCGGGGCAGGAACTTCGCCTCGTACCAGTCGCGGCCCTTGGCGCGTTCGCCGAATTTGCGGGTGAGGTAGCCCGCGGTCAGGGGGATGCCGAGGAAGACCAGGACGCTGCCGGCGATGTCCCATCCGGAGACTGACAGTCCGGCCTGCTCCAGGCCGAGCCAGCCGGGCAGGACCGTGAGGTAGAACCAGCCGAGCAGGCCGAAGGCGAGGACCTGGAAGACGGAGTTGAGCGCGACCAGGACGGCGGCGGCTTCCCGGTCGCCGCAGGCGAGGTCGTTCCAGATGATGACCATGGCGATGCAGCGGGCGAGGCCGACGATGATGAGGCCGGTGCGGTACGCGGGCTGGTCGGGTAGGAGCAGCCAGGCCAGGGCGAACATGACGGCGGGGCCGATGAGCCAGTTGATGACCAGGGAGGAGATCAGCAGGCGCCGGTCGGAGGTGACGGTGTCGAGGCGGTCGTAGCGGACCTTGGCCAGGACCGGGTACATCATGATCAGCAGGCCGAGGGCGATGGGTACGGAGATCCCGCCGATCTTGACCCGGTCGAGGGCGTCGTCGAGTCCGGGGATCAGTCGGCCGAGGAGCAGCCCGGCGGCCATGGCGGCGCCGATCCATACCGGCAGGAGCCGGTCCAGCGTCGAGAGCCGTGGTGTGGTGCGCGCCGGTGTGGCCAGTGCCGTCATGGGGTTCGTTCCTCTGTTGGTTCCTGGGCGGGTGCGTCGGGCCCGCAGGGCCGTCTGCCCTCGGCGCCGGTGGGCGCCTGGTCGGCGAAGGTGATGCACTGACCGAGCGCGCGGAGCGATTCGGGCCGGAGTCGGTAGTGGGTCCAGTAGCGGGCGCGCGGGGCGGTCTCGGGGTCAGGCGACAGGGCGCAACTCGGTGAGGAGTTTCTCCACGCGAGTGCGGATCTCGTCGCGGATGGGGCGGACGGCCTCGACGCCCTTGCCGGCGGGGTCGTCGAGCTTCCAGTCCTCGTAGCGCTTACCGGGAAAGACCGGGCAGGCGTCGCCGCAGCCCATGGTCACGATGACGTCCGAGGACTGCGCCGTGGCGTACTCGAGGAGCTTCGGCGTCTGGTCGGTGATGTCGATGCCGACCTCCCGCATGGCCTGCACCGCGGCGGGATTGACCGTCTCGGCCGGGGCGGAGCCGGCAGAGCGGACCTCGACGGCGTCGCCGGCGAGGTGGCGCAGCCAGCCGGCGGCCATCTGGGAGCGGCCGGCGTTGTGGACGCAGACGAACAGGACGCTCGGCTTGTCGGACATCAGAAGCCCTCCTTGCAGTGTGGATCGCGGGGCCAGTTGACCGGTGCCTGGTCGGGAATCGCCGGCAGGGTGCGGGCGGGGTCGCTGTTGCGGTCGAGACGCTGGTAACGGCCGGCGGGACGCGACGGATTCACCAGGCCTCGGTACGTTTCGTCCGCCCTACGATGCTGCGGCTTGGTGCTTACGGGGTGCAGTTGGGCGCCGGGTTGCCCTCGTTCATCGCGCACGTAGGGGTTGGTGTCAGTCATGGCGGCCGGCCGAACTCGTGGCGGGGGCGACGTTGGGGGCGACGCGGTCGACGCGGGCGGCGAGGTCGGCGAACGCGGCCTCGAACGCGGCGTCGGTGTCGACGCGGACCGGGTCGGGCACCGACCAGTGAAGTCGGGGCGCGGCTGGGCCGGTGAGTTCCTCGTGGGCGTTGTCGCAGACGGCGATGACGAGGTCACCGTCGCGCACGATGTCCGCGACGTGCGACGTGCCGGTCGGGTTCAGCCGCAGTCCGTGCCGGTGGGCCACGGCGACAGCCCGCGGATGAACCCGCTGTGCGGGCTGCGTTCCTGCGGACGCAGTCGAGGTGTGGGTGCGGTCGGACCAGAGGGCGGCGGCGAGTTGCGAGCGGGCGGAGTTGTGGGTGCAGACGAACACCACCCGACCCACCTCGGTCAACGGCGCCGGCATCAGCATGGCCAGGGCCTCGGGCCGCAGCCGCAGGTAGGTGCGACGGCGGTCTCCCTCGGACCGGCTGCGGACGACGAGCCCGGCTTCGGTGAGGACCTTGACGTGGTGGGCGACCAAGTTCGTCGGCATCCCCAGGTCCTGGGCGATCTCACCAGGGGAGGCATCGCCCAGGGTGAGCGCGTCGACGACCGCCAGGCGCGCCGGATCCCCGAGCGCGGCGTGGATGCGGGCGCGCCCCTGCAGGGAAGCAAGCTCAATAGTCATTGAGTCAACTATTGCTGAGCAACTTTGCCGCTGTCAAATGGCGACGAGTCGGTGGTCGGTGTGGGGCGCGCTGAGTGCACCCGGCTGGGTGGATGTTCACCCGGGGGCCGCGGCCTACGCCGTGGGGGTCGGTTCGACCGTGAGCAGCGCGGCGAGCTGGCGCAGGATGGCCGGGCGAGCGCGGTAGTAGACCCACGTCCCGCGTCGCTCGGCATCGACGAGGCCGGCCTCGCGCAGCGTCTTGAGGTGATGCGAGATGGTTGGCCCGGTGAGGTCGAAGGCGGGAGTGAGGTCGCAGACGCACGCCTCCCCGCCCTCCGCCGAGGCGATCATCGACATCAGCTGCAGCCGCACCGGATCGCCCAGGGCCTTGAACGCCGGAGCGAGCACTGCGGCGGTTTCGGCCGGCACCCGGCGCTGAGCCAGTGGAGGGCAGCACGGCGTATCAGCGGTCAGATCCACGAGGGCGAGAGGCGCGCCTTGCTTCGACATGTCTCTAGGTTGACATCCTTCTAATCAACGTGCAACTCTCTGCTTAGACAAACGTCAAGACAGGCGGAAGGGAACACGATGAGCGAGGACACCCAGAGGGCAGGCGGATTCACCGGGGACCCGGGCGCCGCCCTGGCCGTGACCGGGTCGGGCTCCTGTTGCGGAAGCCCCGCGCAGGGGGTCGGCTCGATCCTCCCGCCCGCTGGCGAGACAGCGACGACCGGCGGCCCGTGCTGCGGCACCCAACAGACCGCCGAGGCGGCCGACTCCTGCTGCGGCACCACGGCGAAGGCCGACGCGATGCGCACCGGACAGGGGTGCTGCGGATGACCCCGGCAGCCGGCCCGCCCGCCACCATGGCGGCACGGCTCGCGGCCGTGTCCGCCGAGCGGATGACCACGACCGTCGCCGCCCTGGCCGCGGACGACTTCGCCGGTCGGCGGGTCGGCACGCCGGGCGGGGCTGCCGCCCGCGCCTGGCTCGCCGACCACCTCACCGCGCTCGGCGCGAGGGTCGAAATCGACGACTTCCCGGTCCGAGCCGTGCCCGACATCTACGCCGCACCGACCGTCACATGGGGTGTCGGCGACGTGTCGGCGGATCTGACCTTCGGTCGTGAGGTGTCGATCCACCCGGCTTCCACCGACACCATCGAGGTCAGGCGTGGCCTGCTGGGTGTGGCCGGTAGCGATGACCCGACCGGCCGCTGGCTGGTGGTGCCAGCGGGGATGATTCTGTTCGACGCCTACCGTGACACCCGAGGCGCCGCCGGTCTGCTCCTGAGCCGCGCGGTCGACGCCGACGGATGGCAGTACACAACCCTCGCGGGCCCGGACCCGGGACCCCTGCCGGTCCTGACGCTGGACCCGAGCACGCACTCTGTCGTCTTGAGCGCCGCCGGTGAGGGCTGGATGAGCGCGAACACCCCACTACGTCGCGCCGACGCCACCGGGACCAACATCTACGCCACCTTCGACCGACCCTCGCCCCGTGCGGTAGAGCTGCTGTTGACCGCCCACTACGACGGGGTGGGCGACCACCCCGGCCTGCGCCAGCCCGGCGCGTCCGACAACGCCAGCGGCGTCGCCGTGGTCCTGGAGGCCGCCCGGGTCCTGTCCGCCGTGCTCCCCGACGAACTCGGACTGTCCGTCGCGCTGCTCGACGCCGAGGAAATCGGGGCGTTGGGCTCCGCCCACCACAGTTCTCGACTGCGTGCCAGCGGCGGCAACCCGCTGGTCATCAACGTCGACGGCGCCGGCCGCCTCGACCAGGCCGCCGCGGTAGAGGCCGGGGGCCCCGCCCACCGGCTGCTCGCCCTGCTCGACCAAGCCGGCCGACACACCGGCCTTCCCCTAACTGCCGGGCCCGTGGCGTCGGACAACCGCCGCTACGGCGCCGCCGGGCTTGCGGCTGTGGGCATCGGTGCGGGAATGGCCGGCTACCACAGTCCCGCCGACACCCCGGATCGCGTCGACCCGCACACCCTGACGGCCATCGCCCGCCTGGTTGTCGCGACCGTGTCCCTCGCTGCGCCCGCACCCGCTACACTTTCATCGCCGATCGGCGATAAACGATGAAGGGGGAGATGTGGCGGCCGAGATGCTCGACCGGACCACCGCGCAGGCGTACGCATCCTGGTTCCGGGCCCTGGCCGACCCGACCCGAGTGCAGATCGTCGAATACCTCGCCCGGCACGCCCGACCAATGAGCGTGGGAGAAATCGTCGACGCCGTCGGCCTGGCGCAGTCCACCGTCTCGCAGCACCTGAAGATCCTCACCGAGGTGCGGTTCGTCTTCGTCGAGCCGGTCGGCACCGCCCGCCACTACCGGATCAACGACGCCTGCGTCGACTGCTTCCCGTCCGCCGCGGACGTGGTCATGGGCCGACCCGCCCCCCACCCGAATGGAGCCTGCTGATGGCCGACATCACGGTGCGCCCCCTGCGGGACGACGACGCCGAGCGGGTTCTGGCGATCTATCAGGCCGGACTCGACGCCGGCAACGCCAGCTTCGAGACGATCGCACCCACCTGGGCGGCGTTCGACGCGGCAAAGCTGCCCGAACACCGCTTCGTGGCGATCGACGGGAACACGGTGGTCGGTTGGATCGCTGTCGTGCCCACCTCGGGGCGCACGGTCTACGCCGGCGTGGTCGAGCACTCCGTCTACGTCGACCCCGTCGCGCAGGGCCGCGGCGTCGCCCGGCTGCTGCTGGACACGCTGATCACCTCCACCGAAGCCGCCGGCATCTGGACCATCCAGTCCGGAGTCTTCCCCGAAAACGCCGCCAGCCTCACCCTGCACGAGCGGGCCGGCTTCCGGGTCATCGGCGTGCGCGAGCGGGTTGGTCGCCACCACGGCCGCTGGCGCGACGTCGTCCTGCTCGAGCGGCGCAGTCCCGTCGTCACCTGACCAACCCTGGCCCCTCACAAGCAGGGCCTCGTCCACCTACTTGATTCGATAGTTCTCAACACAGAGGAGTTTGACCGGTGAGCACCCTGAACGAGCTGCCTGTCGTGGTCATCGGCGCCGGACCAGTAGGCCTGGCCGCCGCCGCGCACCTGAACGAGCGGGGCATCGCCTTCACCGTCCTCGAAGCCGGCGACACCCCGGGTGCCGCCGTGCGGCAGTGGGGCCACGTGCGGGTGTTCTCCCCGTGGCGCTACAACATCGACCCGGCCGCCCGCCGGATTCTCGACGAGGCGGGCTGGGCCGCCCCTGACCTGGAGGCCCTGCCCACCGGAGCGGAGCTGGCCGGCGACTACCTCCAGCCCCTCGCGGAGCTTCCGCAGCTCAAGCCGTACCTGCGCTACGGTGCCCGGGTCGAAGCGATCAGCCGTCTGGGCCTGGACCGACTGCGCACCGCCGGCCGTGAGTCCACGCCGTTCCTGATCCGCCTCGCCGACGGCGAAGAGCTACTCGCCCGCGCCGTCATCGACGCGTCCGGCACCTGGGGCACGCCGAACGTCCTGGGCGCCTCCGGCTTGCCCGCCCGCGGCGAGACCACTGTCGCTCCGTTCCTGGAGCACGCGCTGCCCGACGTTCTAGGCGCGGCCCGGGACCGCTTCGCCGGCCGGCACACCCTCGTCGTCGGGGCCGGCCACTCCGCCGCGAACACGCTGCTGTCCCTGGCCGAGCTGGCCGAATCCACGCCGGGCACCGAGGTGACCTGGGCGATCCGGACCGCCTCACCGGCGCGTACCTACGGCGGCGGGGACGCCGACGCGCTGCCCGCCCGCGGTGCCCTGGGCTCGCGGCTGCGCGCGCACGTCGACGCCGGCCGGATCCGGCTGCTCACCGGCTTCTCCGTGCACGCGCTCACCCCGACAGACGGCCGGGTGAGTGTGGTGGTGCGGCACGGCGACGGCGGCGAGGAGTCGGTCACGGTGGACCGGATCGTCGCGGCCACCGGCTTCCGACCGGACCACTCGATCGCCGCCGAGCTGCGCCTGGACCTGGACCCGATCATGGGCGCCACCCGCGCGCTCGCGCCGCTCATCGACCCGAACGAGCACTCCTGCGGCACCGTGCCCGCACACGGCGTCGACGAACTCGTCCATCCGGAGGCCGGCTACTACGCCGTCGGCATGAAGTCCTACGGCCGGGCGCCGACGTTCCTCATGGCCACCGGCTACGAGCAGGTCCGCTCCGTCGTCGCCGCCCTCGCCGGCGATTGGGACGCCGCCCGCGACGTCCAGCTCGACCTGCCCGAAACCGGCGTGTGCAACAGCAACCCCACGGACTCCGCCGCCGGCGACAGTTGCTGCGGGCCGGCGCCGACCGCCGAGCCGGCAGCGCGCGGACTGGCCACCGGCATCTCCGGGGGCCTGCTGTCCGCACCGTTGAACCTGGTCACCCTTGACGCCGCCCCCGCTGGTGGTCAGGCCGGCGGCTGCTGCGGCAGCTGATGCCCACCACCACGACGGTGCCCGCCGACCCCACAATCGGCGGGCACCACGTCCACGGCTGGGGCAGGTGGGCATGCGGCCGGCCGCCGCAGTAGCTGCACTTCCGGAGTTGTGGTTCCGGCCGTTTTAGCTGCGCGTGTCGAAGTCGGCTGAATTTCACCCCTGGGTTCCACGTTGCGGGGCCGTGTTTCGCCCGACTATGGGGCGGGGCTCGCGGCGAGTCCGGTGCAGGCGCGCAGGCCCGCGTACTCCTGGCCGATCCGGGCCGTGTCTTCGCGGCCGGCGAGTTCGGGTCGACCGGTGCGGCGGGAGATCGTCGCGGGCACCAGTTCCGTTTTCGAGATCGCGGAAGCGTCGAGGGTCACCCGCAGCACCCCCGTGTCGTTGCTGTACGCGTCGTCACGCCACCACAGGAAGTTGCCGAGTCCGTACTGGACGAAGGTCTTGCCGAGCCACCCGTCGCCGAGCAGTAGGTGGGCGTGGGTGCCGACCACGATCGTGGCACCGGCCTCGGCCATCTCGCCAGCGAACGCGCGAGCCTCGGCGGGTGGACACGCGTCGCCCTCCGTGCCCCAGTGGACGTAGACGACGACCACGCTGGCCTGGCGCCGGGCGGCGCGCACCGCCGCGACGGCGCGCGGTAAGTCGCGGGTCATCGCGATGCCGGCACGGGTGTCTGTGGCTCTCCACTCCGACCACAGCTCGGAGACCTGGCTGAAGCCGAGGACAGCGATTTTGGTACCGCGTATCTCGGTGATCCACGGCGCGTACGCCGCCGCCGCGTCGGCGCCCGCCCCGACGGCCGGCAACCCGACGGCCCTGGCTGCGTCCACGGTGTCGGCCAGCCCTGTCCGCCCGTAGTCCAACGCGTGGTTGTTGGCGATCGACACGACGTCGATGCCGGCGGCCTTCACCGCGTCATACGCGCTTGCCGGCGCCCGGAAATGGAACTCCTTCGGCTCGGGAGTGCCGCGTGTGGTGACCGCCGTTTCCAGGTTGACCATCGCCAGGTCTGCGGCCGACAGCGTCGACGAGATCGACCCGAACGCGGTCGCCGGGTCGCCCAGCAGATCTGCCGTACGGTCGGCGAAGTGCACGTCGCCCGCGAAGGCCAAGGTGATCTCGGCGGGGTGCGACGGGGAGCCCGCAGGGGCGGAGCGGGTGGGCGCAGCGGCCGGCGGGGTCCGGACGGCATCGCACGCCGTAACAGTCAGGGTCGCCGCCAGCGCGACGAAGGAACGTGCCCATTTCACTCAGCGCAGCGTACGGAAACCCGCCCGACCCTGGGCCTACTTGGCCAGATTGCCCTCGGCCTGACCCAGCGACGACGCCGTTGCGCGAGGGTGAGTTCCTCCCGTCAACTCATACGCCGAATGCGATATCTGGCAGCTGCGGCCAGCAGAGCGAGCACGACCGGAACGACGATGGCAACCGGCAGCGAGCCCGCTGCGGTCAGGGTCCGCTTTCCGGCCACGCTCACGTGTAGCGGCTGGCTCACCACCAGCGGGCCCGTACCCGCCGTGGAGTCGCCGCCGGGCATGAGCACGACGTAGACGTCGAAACTGCCGGTGTTAACGGCCTGGTACTGCCAGGACAGTGACGTGCTGCTGCCCGGCGCCACCGGCGGAACCTCCCGGGTCACGTCCGCCGACCAGTCCTCGAGGTCGACGTAGACGCCGTCCAGGCTCGCGACGTTGAGGTGGGCCACCAGCCGGTCGGTCGGCGCGTCACCCGAGTTGACCACGCGGGATTCAAGCGTCAGCCGCTCACCAACGACCGTGTTGAGTCGGCTCTGCTCCAATACGACCTCAACGGCGCCCGGCAGTGGCGGCGGAGCGGCTGCCGCCGAAGCGGTCAAGCCGACGGGAGCCGTCAGCGCCAACAACAGCCCGGCGAGGGCCAGCCCTGTCTTCATGCTCCGCTCACCCCTCCATAGAGCCTGACGATCCGGGTGCCGGCGGCAATCAGGACGCCCCCGGTCAGTACCGCGATGAGTAGCGGAGAGATCAGGTACGACAGGTCCCGCGTCCAGCTGTGCCCGTTGACGAGCACAGCCGTCAGGTAGTGCAGCGACGCGCCGACCGGATTGAGCCGGACGAGAAGATCACCGAACCAGCCCTTCGGCGCGCCGCCGGGCAACTGGGTCGGTGCGAAGAGCGCCAACAGCAGGAACAGGCTCACCGCGAGGCTGACTTTGTTGGAGCTCGACACGGCGCTGATCAGCAGACCGAGCGCGGCGAGCGCGACGGCCAGCAGCGTGCCGACGAGCAGGCCCAGCACCAGCGCCTGCCCGACGATGGACACTCCGCGTCCGAGCGCCCACAGATACGGCACACTCACGACGAAGGCCGCGAGCCAAAGCGACAAGGCGGCGGCGAACTTCCCCAGCACGATCGCCCGGCGGGAGACGGGTGCGAGCAGCAGGCTCTCCAACGTGCCCCGTTCCCGCTCCCCGCTGATCGCGTCGGCGCTGACCACCAGCGTGACGAGGACGCCGACCGCCACCGCAACCTGCAGGGTGAGGTTCACCGCCTCCCGCTGCTCGAGGAAGTTGAGCACCTGACTGGTACCGGCAAGGTAGGTCATGACGCTCAGGACGACGCTGAACGCGAAGACCAACACCGGGCCGCGCCCGCTCACCCACAGATCGCGGCACTCCTGTTCGGCGATGACCCGCCAACCCGGGCCATCGCCGCGAACCCCGCCCGCGCTGGGTTCGGCGTTCCGGACCAGCCCCCGCAGACCCGTCGTCATCGGACACCCTCCCCGGTCATGGCTAGAAACGCGTCGCTGAGCCGCGCGCCTTCGACCTCGAAGGACAGAACCGGCACGTCGGCGCTCAGCACCGCCCGTAGCGGTCCATTCATCCCCGGATCCGCGCCGGCCTGCGTGGCGACCGACCGGTCGTTCACGGAGAACTTGAGGATGTCGGGACGTTCATCGGCCGGCTCCAACGTCAGGCCGGCAACCCCCGCGAGGGCGTCCCGGGCCCGACCGACCAACTCGATCGGTACGCGCATCTGCGCGTACCGCTGGGTGGGGACAGCGCGGGTGACCTCGCCGGAGGTGCCGGAGACGAGGACCTTTCCCTTGTGAAGGATCAGCACGCTCGTGCAGATCTCCTCGACGTCCGGAAGGGTATGGGTGCTGAGAATGACCGTCGCTCCCCTGACCACCGCGATCTCGCGGACGATCGCCCGCATCTGACGTTGCCCGGCCGGGTCGAGCCCGAGCGTCGGCTCGTCGAGGAACACGACAGCGGGATCGTTGACCAGCGCCCGTGCGATACCCAGCCGCTGCCGCATGCCGCGGCTGTACGTGGAGATCCGCGACGAGCCACGCTCGGCCAGGCCTACCTCCGCCAGTAGCCGCGCGGCGACTCGCGCGGCGTCTGGACGGGCGTTGCCGAACAGCCGCGCGTGGTAGCGCAGGTACTCCTCGCCCGTCTGGTGTCCGGGATAGCCGCTGCTTTCCGGCAACACGCCGATCCGCCGTCGAATCTCGCCCGGCCGGGTGCAGGGAACACCAGCCACCGAGAACTCCCCGCTCGTCGGCGCGAGCACCGTGGTGAGCAATCGGATGGTGGTCGTCTTGCCCGACCCGTTGGGCCCGAGCAGTCCCACGACCTCGCCTTGTCGTGCGGTGAAGCTCAACCCGTCAACCGCCGTACGGTCCCCGAACCGCTTGGTGAGCCGCACCGCATCGAGCTGCGCGCTGGCCATGAGCGTCCCCCTCTCGCCGTGTGCGAGGTGGCGGCGCGCCACCCGCGGTCCGTTCGACCAGGACGTCATGGCGACAGTACGGAGGGTTCGCTGAAGGCCGGCTGAACCGGACGAAGCCGGAGGTCTGCGTCGGCGGCTTCAGCGGGCAGTAAGCCGGCGAGTGGCACACTTGGGAAGTGCGCATCCTCGTGGTCGAGGACGACAAGCACCTCGCCCGGTCAATCAAGCGTGGACTGGAGGCCGAGGGGTTCGCTGCTGAAACGCACTCGACGGCATCGACGGCCTCTGGCGGGCCACGGACGGCGACTTCGATGTCATCGTTCTCGACATCATGCTTCCCGGCAAGAACGGCTTCCAGGTGTGCGCCGAGTTGCGTGAGGCCGGCAACTGGACCCCGATTCTCATGCTCACGGCCAAGGACGGCGAGCTCGACGAGGCGGAAGCTCTCGATACCGGAGCCGATGACTACCTGTCCAAGCCGTTCTCCTATGTCGTCCTGGTCGCCAGAATTCGGGCGCTGCTGCGCCGGGGTTCGCGGGAGCGCCCGGCCACGCTGAGTGTCGGCGACCTACGGCTCGACCCCGCCGCCCACAGGGTCTGGCGTGGGGAAACGGAGGTCTCACTCACTCCGCGCCAGTTCGCCCTTCTCGAGTTCCTCATGCGGCGTCCGGGCGAAGTGCTTTCCAAGGGCACCATCCTCGACCACGTCTGGGACTTCGCGTTCGACGGCGACCCCAACATCGTCGAGGTCTACGTCCGGCACCTCCGCAGGAAGATCGACGAGCCGTTCGGTCGATCCGCGATCCAGACCGTCCGTCTCGTCGGCTACCGACTGGACCCCGATGGCGGCTGAAAACCCTCGGCCTCGGGCACGCCTCACGACGGTGCGTGCCCGCACCACCGTGGCCGCCACGATCGTCGTCGGTGTCGCCCTCGTGGTCACCGCCGTGAGCCTGGTGATGTTTCTGCGTCATTCGCTGGTCGAACGCGTCGACGACATTGCGAGGGTACGTGCGCACGACATCGCGACCCTGGCCCGCCAGGGCACGCTCCCCACGGAGCTGGCCGTCGAGGGTGACGACGGAAGCATCGCCCAGGTCGTGGACGGCGCCGGCCGGGTGGTGGCCGCCACCGCCGGACTTCGGCGCGATCAGTCTCTCGCCCGGTTCCTCCCGGGGGCGGGGTCCGAGGTGCGCACAGTGGACGGCCTTCCGTTCGGCGAGGCCGGCGGCTACCGGGTCATCGCACTGCCCACGAATACGCCCGAAGGACCGGTGACCGTCTACGTTGCGGCGAGTCTCTCCCCGGTCGATGACGTCGTCGACGTTCTCCAGGGCGCCCTTGCCACCGGTGCTCCACTGCTGCTGGCACTCGTCGCCGTCACGACCTGGACGGTCGCGGGTCGCACCCTGCGGCCGGTGGACGCTATCCGGGCCGAGGTCGCCGACATCTCCGAACGCTCCCTCGACCGGCGCGTGTCCGTGCCGACCACGGACGACGAGATCAGTCGGCTCGCGGGCACGATGAACATGATGCTCGACCGGTTGGATGCCGCCGCCGAGCGTCAACGCCGCTTCGTCGCGGACGCCTCGCACGAGTTGCAGACCCCGCTCGCCGCGGCGCGTACCGATCTGGAGGTCGCGCTCGCCCACCCTGACCGCACCAAATGGAACGAAACCGCCGCTGATCTGCTCGTGGCGAACCGTCGCATGGAGCGGCTGGTCCGGGATCTGCTGTTCCTCGCACGGGCGGACGCCGGCGTTCCCCGCCCCCCAGCCCGTCCCGTCGACCTCGACGACATCGTCCTGGCCGAGGCGGCCCGGATTCGTGGCAGCGGCCACCTGCGGGTCGACACCGGCGCGGTCTCGGCGGCTGCCGTCGACGGCCGTCGCGACGACCTGACCCGGGCCGTACGCAACCTGTTCGACAACGCCGAGCACCATGCCTCGTCATCGGTCAGCGTCGAGCTCGACAGCGACGACCGCCGGGTCACGTTGATCGTCCACGACGACGGGCCGGGGATTCCGCCCGCGGACCGGAAGCGCGTCTTCGAGCGATTCACGCGCCTCGACGACGATCGGAGCCGGCGCACGGGCGGCACCGGTCTCGGTCTGGCCATCGCGAGAGAGATCATCGATGCACACGAAGGCTCGATAGACGTCGAGGACGCGCCTCGCGGTGCACGGTTCGTCATCCGCCTACCTGCGCGCTAATTGACCGCCTTGCTGGGAAAGGCCCGGTGAATCCACCTTTATGGGCAAACGCATGTTGTGAGGAGGGCAAGGCGGGGCACGTGCACTTGCCTGTTGCGGAAATGCGCGTCCTGGTAGGCAATGAAAGGTACTGGTGACCCGGATTTCTGATGATTACTCGCTTTTGCCCGTGAACACGGACTGAATCGGCCTCTAGTGTCACAAATTATATTTAGACCTCGGCGGGTGCATACCACTTGTGAGTTGGTGTCGGCGGAATGCAGAGAACGTGGCCCACCATTCATCACGAGCATCGACGGCCTGGATCCGAGGCCCTGCGCAGCGAGGCGGAGGAGGTGTAGACGCATCACGGGGGGAGGGGGTCGTGGAGTTCCGGCTCTTGGGTGCGGTGGAGGCATGGGCGGGGGATCAACAAGTCGATCTCGGGCCACGCCAACAGCGGCTTGTGCTGGCGATCCTCGCGCTGAACGTGAACCAGCTCGTGCCGCTCGACCGCCTCGTTGACCTGACATGGCCTGAATGGCCGCCCCCGACCGCACGTCATGCCATCCACGTCCGCGTCTCGCAACTGCGCAACGTACTGGCCATGGCCGGTGCGGACCGTGAAGGCGTAAGGATCACCACGCGCGGCCGGACCTATGTCCTGCGGGCCGACCCGATGAGCGTGGACGCCCACCGTTTCCGCGCCCTCCTCGCCGGGGCTCGTCTTGAGACGGACGACCTGGAGAAGGCGGCGATGTTGCGGCGCGCGCTCGATCTGTGGCACGGACCCCCGCTGGCCGACGTGGCGACCCCGCGAGTCGAAGAGCTGTGCCGGGGACTGGAGGAAGCGCGGTTGACGGCTGTGGAGGAATGGTTGGACGCGCAGTTGCGGCTCGGCGGGCACGAGGCCGTCCTCGACGAGCTCGCCGAGTACGTCGGGCAGTATCCGTACCGGCAACGACTGCTCGCGCAGCTCATGCTCGCCCTGTACCGCGCTGGCCGCGCCGCCGACGCGCTGGTCGCGTACCGGCTCGCACGGAGTCGGCTGGTCGACGAGCTCGGACTCGACACCTCGCCGCAGCTACAGAAGCTGGAGAGGGCGATCCTTCGCGGCGATCCTGCACTTGACCTGCCGTGACCGCTCAGGCTTGGGACCTTCCGGGCCGCAGGGCTGTGGGCCACACCCGCCCTGCAAGCGGCCGGCGCGTGGACGAATCCCTGGGTCGGCCGAAACGCAGATAGAGCGACGGGAGGACAAGCAGGTTCAGCAGAGTCGAGGTGAACAGGCCACCCAGAATCACCACCGCCATCGGGTGTTCTATCTCGTGACCGGGCAGGCTGCCCTCGATGGCCAGGGGAACCAGGGCGAGCCCGGTCGCCAACGAGGTCATGAGGATCGGCGAGAGTCGCTCCTTCGCGCCACGGAGGACGAGGTTTCGGCCGAAGCTTTCCCCTTCCTCCCGCTCGAGATGCTGGAAATGGTTGATCATGAGAATGCCGTTGCGCGCGGCGATGCCCAGCACGGTGAAGAATCCCACCAGCGAGCCGAGCGAAAGGATGCCGCCACCGACGTATGCCGCGAGGATCCCGCCCACCAGAGCCATGGGCAGCGTGAGGAGGACGAGGAACGACAGCCGCCAGCTGTTGAAGGCGGTGGTCAGCAGGAAGAGGATCCCGATCACCGCGACGCCGGCGAAGAGCCGCAGCCGCTCCTGGGCGCTCGTCGCCTCCTTGTACTCACCGAGCAGTTGTGGGTGGTAGCCGGGCGGGAAGTCCACCGTCACCAGGCGGCGCTCAACCTCGGCCGCCACGTCACTCAGGGCCTTCCCCGCGGCCACATTGGCACCCACATTGATATACCGCGATCCATTCTCTCGCAGGATCTGGTTGGGCGTGGGCACCATCTTGACCTCGGCCAGCTCACCCACCGGGACCTTGCTCCCGTCCGCCGCGTCCATCAGGAGGTTACGGACGCTCTCGATGCTGTACCGGGCACTCGGCACGCTCCACACGTGCACCTCGGTGTTCTTGCCGTTTCGCCAGATGTCGCCCGCCTCCTCGCTGGCGATGAACGTGGCCGCCGTTCGGCGTACATCGCCGGGCTTGATCCCGTATTGGGCAGCCTTGGCCAGGTCGACCTGGACGTCGACCTGGGGAACTGTGGTCTGCAGCGTCACGTGTTCGTCGATGATGCCGTCGATCCCGGCGACGAGGTCCTTGACCTCGTTGGCCTTGTCGCGGAGCACGTCGAGGTCGTCGCCGACGATGCGGACGATGATGGCGTCGCTGGAGCCGGTGAGCACCTCCTTCGTGCGCTCCTTCAGATAGGTCTGCACATCGCGCTGCAGGCCGGGATAGCCGTCGACCACCTTCTGCACGGCGTCATGAGTCTTGTCGTAGTCGACCTTCGGGTCGATGCTGATCCAGTTCTCGGTGAAGTTCATGCCGACGACCTCGTCGGCCAACGTGCCCTGCCCGATGTGGGCGCCGAAGTTCCGGACTCCGGGGATCGCCCGCAGTTCCCTGCTGACCTGTTCCGTGATGCGGACACTCTCCTCACGCGACGTGCCGGGCTGGGTCACCCAGTGCATCAGGAAGTCCCGCTCCTTGAACGCGGGGAACAGGTTCTGTCCCAGCATCGGTACCACCATGACGCCTCCGGCCAGGACGAGTACGACGGTCGCGTAGGCGACGGCGGGACGCGGGATAATGCGTGCCAGCAACGCGGTGTAGCCGCGTTGGAGCCAGCGCACCAGCGGCGATTCCCGCCGCTCGATCGGTGACCGGGCCAGCAGCATCAGGGCGAGCGCCGGGATCACCGTCAGGGCCACCAGCAGCGAGGCCAGGATGGCCAGCCCGTAGGCCAACGCCATGGGCCGGAAGAACGAGCCGGTGAGCCCGGTGAGCAGGAAGATCGGGACCGTGCTGACCAGGATGATCATCGTGGCCTGGACGATGGGACCACGGACCTCCACCGACGCGTCGAGGACGATGGCGGCGGTCGACTTCGTGCTGCCCGCTCGTCGATGCTGGCGGATGCGGCGGACGATGTTCTCAACGTCGATGATGGCGTCGTCGACAAGCACGCCGAGGGCGATCACGAGCCCGGCCAGGATCATGGTATTTATCGTGGCCCCGGTCCAATGCAGGACGAGTCCCGCCGCGACGAGCGAGAGCGGGATCGAAATGGCGCTGATCAGCGCGACCCGCCACTCGAAGAGGAAGAGCACCAGGATCAGGACCACCAGAATGAATCCGATGGCCATCGCCCGACCGAGATTCTCGACCGAGGTCTCGATGAAGGTCGCCGGCCGGAAGATCTCGGTATCGACGTCGAGGCCCTGCATACCGGGCGCCATCTCCGTCAGTGCGGCCTCGACCCCGCGGGTCACCTCAAGGGTGTTGCCCCAGGGCAGCTTCTCGACGATGAGCATGAGGCCGGGGCCGCCGTTGATGACCGCGTCCCCCGTGAGCAGGGACGGCGGCATGATGTCGTCGGTGATGTAGGCGACATCCTTCAGGTAGACGGGCTTGGCGCCCTTCGGCACCTCGATGGGGATCTCGGCCAGCTGCTGCCCGGTCAGGGCGGGCAGTTGGTGCTGCACCTGGAGCCGCTGGTTGGCGGTGTCGACCCACCCGCCGGTGCCGATCTCGAACCCGCCGTTGAACTTCAGCTGACCCACGTCCACCGCGTCTCCGGCGGCCTCCATGACCTGGGCCAGGGTGACGTTGTGCTGCTTCATGAGCTCGGGATCGACGAGGGCCTGCTTGACGTGCCACCGATCGCCCCAGATGGCCACATTCGCCACCCCGGGTACCCGCATCAGGCGGGGCCGGACCGTCCAATAGGCCTGCAGCGCCATCTCGACGTGAGCCGCATCCGACTTGTCCGCCTGGGATATTCCGATCTTCATCACCCGGCTGGTCGACGACAGCGGTTGGATCATGAAGGGGGCGTTGGCCCAGCGCGGCAGTCTGGGAGTGATGGAGGTGAGGCGCTCCTGGATCAGCAGGCGGGCCGCCATCAGGTCAGTCCCGGGCTTGAAGATCAGGACAATCGAGGAGAGCTGGGAGACCGACTTGGAGCGCATCACGTCCAGGCCCTCGATCCCGGTGAGCCCCTGCTCCAGCGGGACGGAGACAAGCTCCTCGACGTCCTGTGCGGACAGTCCGATGCAGATCGTCTGAATCTCCACCCGGGGCGGCGCGAACTCGGGGAACGCGTCGACGGGCATGTCGCGAATCTGCAGGACGCCGAAGAACATCAACATGGAGGCCCCGACAACCACGAGGAACCGGAGCTTCAGACTCGTTCCAATGATCCAACGCATCATGGTGTGGGGTCCCTACCCTCGTAGCGACTGGATGGACTACTTGCCGACCCCGAGCTCGGCTCCCCAGAGTTCGATCACGCCTGTCGTCACGATCGAGGTCCCCGCCGGCGGTGCCTGCGCAAGGAACGCGTCGGTCCCGCGCGCCCCGCCCACGGTCGCCACCACGACCTTCTCCCGGACGTAGGTCAACGGCTGGGGAACCGTATAGACCCAGGCCAGGCCGGTCGGGTCGTAGAGCACTGCCGAGTACGGCACCACGGTCGTCGGCGTGCCCGGCGACGGGGTCGGCCCGACCGGCGGCGCGGTCTGCGCCGCGCCGATCGTGACCGTCGCGATGCCCACCCGGCGCGCCGCCTGCTCGGTCAGCGTCACCTTCTTGACGTCCTTGCCCGGCATCGCCTCGACACTGGCCGGGCTCTCCTTGTGGCCACCCGAGGTGTTCGATGCGGGCGTCGTGCAGGCCGCCAAGCCCAGCGTGATCAGGATCGCTGCCATCCACCGACCACTGTGTCGCATGTGGTCGCCTCCTTGTCTGTGCATGGGACTCTCCTGGTTCCGGTCAGGCCGGAGCCGGGCTTGAAGGGGTTTCCTTGCCCGCCGGACCGGGTTCTGGCCTGGGCGCGGGTATCGATCCGGTCCGAGGCTCCGACCCGGCCACCGATGGAGACCGGACGGCGAACCGCAGATACAGCACGGGCAGGACGAGTAGGTTCAGCAGCGCGGTCGTGACCAGGCCACCGAGGATGATCAGGGCGAGCGGGCTCACGATCTCAAGGCCGGAGACGCCGCCGTAGATCACCATGGGAAGCAGAGCCATCCCCGCCGCCAGGATGCCCGTCACGGCCGGGATGAACTGCTGCCGTGACCCGAGCTCGACCAGCTCGGCACCTGGCGTGTGGCCTTCCTCTTCCAGCCGCTGGTACCGCATGATCTGCAGCGTGCCGCCCCGAACGGCCATGGCCAGCACGGTGAGCAGCCCCAGCAGCGCGACCACCGAGACGGCCGACCGGTCGATGGCCGCCAGCAGCAGCCCGCCCGCCAGTGCCATCGGCAGGAGCAGGAAGTACAGCGACGCCACCCGCCAGCTACCGAAGCCGGCCTGCAGCAGGAAGAAGATCAGGATCACGGCGCCGATCACGAAGGTCCAGACGCGGAAGTCGGAACTCGCCTTTGCCTGGGCCTCTCCGAGCACCTCCAGATGGTGCTCACGGGGGAAGGTCACCTGCGCGAGCCGGTCCTTGACCTCGCTGGTGACGGCACCCAGACCACGCCCGCGCACGGTCGCGACGACGTCCATGCTGCGGGAGACCTGGTCGTGTGTGATGACCTCCGGCTTCGCCACGACTCTGACGTCGGCAACGTCAGCCAGCCGCACCTGGGTCGGGCCGCCACGCGGGCCTCCGACCGGCGCGTCGATCAGAAGGTTCTGGATGGTGGACAGGTTCTGGCGCACCGTGGGCACGCCCCACACGACGACCTCGAACACCTTCTGGTCGTCGAAGAGGTTGCCCGCGACGGTGGACGAGACGAGGGTGGCGGCCGACCGGCGCACGTCGCCCGGCTTGAGCCCGTACTTCGCGGCCTTGGCGACGGAGACCTCGATCTCCACCGTCGGCGCGACCTCTGCGGACCGTACCCGTGGCTCGGTGACGCCGTCGATGGCGGCGATGACGCCGAGGACCTCCTGGGCCTTCTCGTTGAGCACCGTGTAGTCGTTGCCGTAGATGCGCACGATGAGGTCCTCCGTGGCACCGCGGGTCACCACCTCCCGGATCCGCTTGTCCGAGTAGGTGATCACGTCGCTCTGCACCCCGGGATAGCCATCCACCACCTGCTGCACGGCGGTCAGGGCCCGGCCGTAGTCGGCCTCCGGGTCGACACTGAGCCACACCTCGCCCGAGTTCATGTTGACGACCTGGTCCGACGCCAGTGCCCGCCCGGTGTGGGCGCCGACGTTGCGTACTCCCTGGATGGCCCGCAGTTCGGCACTGAGCGCACCCGTGATCCGGTTCATCTCCGGCCGGGAGGTGCCGGGCGGCGCCTCCCAGGTGATCAGCAGGTCGCGCTCCTGAAGCGTCGGGGACAGCGGCCGCGAGCCGAGGAACGGTAGAGCGGCCAGGCCCGCCACCACGAGGAGTCCGACCAGGGCATAAGACCAGACGGGCCGGCGGAGCAGCCGGGGCAGCAGCGCACCGTACGCCCGCTCCAAAGCTCGGGCGAGCGGCGACTGGCCGTGCTGCAGCGACGACCGGGAGAGCAGGAGCGTGGCCAGCACGGGGGCCAGCGTCAGCGCGACCACCAGTGAGACCACCGTGGCGGCCAGGAAGCCCTGGGCGACCGGGGTGAGGAACGCCCCGCGCACCCCGTCGAGGATGAAGAGGGGCACCACCGAGACCGCGGCGATCAGGGCTGCGACGAAGAGCGGGCCGCGCATCTCGAGGATGGCCGTACGGATGGTGTCGGAGACCGCCTCGTCGGACGCCTCCTCGCGGTGCTGCCGCAGCCGTCGCCGGATGTTGTCGACGCAGACCACGGCGTCGTCCACGACGATGGCGAGGGCCATCACCAGCCCTGCCAGGGACATCATGTTGAGGGTCACGCCGAACCAGGACAGGACGAGCACCGTCACCGCCACGGAGGACGCGATGGTCAGCAGGCTGACCAGCGCGGTGCGCCAGTTGAACAGGAAGGCGCAGAGCACCAGCAGCAGGAGGATCGCGCCGAGGATCAGCGTCGTGGTGAGGTGGTCGACCATCTTTTCGATGAAGGTGGCCGGCCGGTACACCGTCGTGTCGATCTCGACGCTCGGCATGGCGGGTCGCAGCTCGTCGAGTGCAGCCTCCACGTCCTGGGTCACGGCCGCCACGTTGGCGCCCGGGAACCTCTCCACCACGAGCATGAGGCTCGGGGTGTCCTTGACGACCGCGTCGCCGATGAGGAGTTGGTGGTCCTCGACGATCTGGGTGACATCACCCAGCAGCACTCCGCGGTCCTCGGCGCCCTGAACGGTGACCTTGCCGAGATCCGCCGCAGTCTTGATCGGCTGGTTGTGCTGGATTTCGATCCGCTGGTTGGGGGTGTCGATGAAACCGCCCAGCCCGGGCGTCGACGCCTCCACAAAGGTGAGCGGCGAGACCCACAGCGCGTTCGCCGACGTGCGCAGGACCTGGTCCAGCGTGATGCCGCTCTGCATCAGCTTGGAGGGATCGACCTGCACCTGCAGCTGCCGGTCGCGGAACCCCCAGATGGCCACGTTGGCCACGCCGGGGATGCTCAGCAGGCGGGGCACGATCGTCCAGCGCGACAGCAACGACATGTCGATCAGTGAGCGATCCTGGGACGACAGACCGATCATCATGAGCCGGCCGGTCGACGAGAGGGGCTGCACCACCAGCGGCGGCCTCGACGAGGCGGCCGGCAGCATGGCGACCATGGTCAGGCGCTCCTGCACGACCTGCCTGGCCCGGATAGGGTCCGTGCCGGGCTCGAACGTCATCTCCATCGACGACAATCCCGGTAGCGTGCGGGACTCGAGCTTGGCCAGCCACGGGATTCCGTTGAAGAATTCGTTCTCCATCGGGTTGGTGATCAGATTCTCCACCTCCTCGGCGGAGAGCCCGAGGGCCTCGACCTGCACGTCCACCCGCACCGGCCCGAACTCCGGCAGGGCTTCGACCGACGTGTTGCGAAGCTGAACGAAGCCGACGGCCATCAGGGCCACGGCGATGGCGAGCACCAGCCGTTGATATTTGACGCTTGACCCGACGATCCACCGCATCATGGCCCGAGACCTCTCAGTTGGAGTTCATCGGTCTGCCGACCAGGGCCAAGATTGAGGCCGCCCGCTCACGCTTTGCTCACAGTGGGCTCACAGCAGGCGTACCGGAAGCTGCTGTCGGTCAGCGCGATCGAACGCCTGCCCTTGGCCGAACGTGTCGCCGGTGGAGTCCCACTCCACCGGCGACATGTTCGGGGATCAGTTACTGGAGCGTGGCCTGGGCGTGATGATGAAGGCCAGGCCAGCGGCGGCGGCCGCGATGATGGCGCCGGTGGTGAAACCGCGGGAGAACCCGTCAGTGCTGTTCCCGGCGATACTCGCCGCGGCCACGCTCGACACCACAGCGGCGCCGAGCGATGCCCCGAACTCGTGGAACGTGCTGACGATTCCAGAGGCCAGCCCGGCCTCTCGTGGATCGATCTGCGCTAGAGCGGTCGCGGATGCGACGACGAAGACGGCCCCGGTGCCGGCGGCGGCAAGGCTGACGCCGGAAACCATCGCCACGGTCCCGCCCCATAGCGCGGGGATCACGAAGCCTGCCGCGGCGAGGAGAAGTCCCAGCACGGCAAGGGTGCGCGGGCCTGTACGACCAATGACGCGGCCCGCTGCGTTGGCCCCGAGCATGGTCGCGAGCGCTACCGGGAGAAAGAGCAACCCGGTCTGGAGGGCGCCGTACCCGCGGTGGTCCTGAAGGTAGAACGACCCGAGGAAGAAGACAGTGATCATCAGGGCG
Organism: Micromonospora sp. NBC_00858; assembly: GCF_045207365.1. NCBI lineage: Bacteria > Bacillati > Actinomycetota > Actinomycetes > Micromonosporales > Micromonosporaceae > Micromonospora > Micromonospora sp. NBC_00858. Next base: position 1,189,345 of record NZ_CP108828.1, read on the forward strand.
GTGGCCACCAGGATCAGCAGAGTCCCGGTCGCCACCGGTCGGCGCAGCAGCAGTCGCAAATCCATGAGCGGGCTCGCCGCGAGGCGCTGACGGACGACGAAACCACCGTAGAGAGCCACAGCCGTCGCGAGGAGTGCCGCAGTCGTCGGAGTGCCCCAGCCCTGGTCTCCAGCCCTAATCAGGGCGTAGATCAGGGTACCGGTGGCAGCGGTCACCAGCGCCGCGCCCGGTACGTCCAGCCGACCCGGCGCGCCGGTGCTCTGCTGCGGTGGGAGTTGCACCCGCAGGATGAGCAGCAGGACGAGTCCTACCGGGACGTTGATGAAGAACACCCACGGCCAGCCCGGTCCAGCGGTCAGCAGGCCACCGAGGAGGACCCCCAGGGCGGCCCCGCTACCGCCCAACGCAGACCAGATCCCGAGGGCCTTGTTGCGTTCGTCGCCCTCGAAGATCGTGACGACCAGAGAGAGCGCGGCGGGGGACAGGATCGCCGCAGCAACGCCCTGAGCGATGCGACCGCCCAGCAGCATGGGGCCGTTGGTTGCCAGTCCTGCGAGCAGGGACGCGGCGGTGAACAACAGGAGCCCCATGATGACAAGGCGTCGGGCTCCGAACAGGTCGGCGGCGCGGCCCCCGAGTAGCAGCAGGCCACCGAAGGCGAGGGTGTAGCCGCTCACCACCCAGGTGAGGGTCTCCCGCTCGAGGCCGAGGTCCGCACCCACGTGGGGAAGGGCGATCGCGACGACTGTGACATCCAGGATCAACATCAATTGGGCGACGCCGACGAGTCCCAGGATCTTCCAGCGGTGCGGGTTGGGACCGCGGGTCGGACTCGTCGGGGCCATGGTTTCGGCCATGACTATCCGCCTCCTTCAGGTAAGTTGAACAGTGATGTTCGAGTTGTAGCGGCTACCATAACTCATACAGCACTGTTCGACTTGAGGGAGTTGCATGTCCCGCTCGGGAACCAGCCAGGCCCGCAGAGCCGACGCTCGGCAGAACGTGGAGAAGATCCTGGATGCAGCGATCGCCAGCCTCAGTCGAAACGCTGACGCGAGCGTGAGCGAGATCGCCCAGGCTGCGGGAGTGGGTCGAGTCACCCTCTACGGGCACTTCCCGACTCGGGACGCCCTCATCGAGGCCGCGCTGGTACGAGTCATATCCGAGGGGGAGACGGTCCTGGCGAGTCTGGATCTCTCAGGCGACCCTCGACGGGCATTGCGCGTCCTGATCGAGTCGAGCTGGCTACTGATCGCCCGGGCGAGCGCCGTCCTTGCAGCGGCGCAGGCGGCGCTCCCTCCCGGACGGGTACAGCAACTGCACGCGGAACCTGCCCAGCGCGTCGACGAGCTGATCCGGCGCGGCCAATCCGAAGGAGCCTTTCGAGACGACCTCCCGGCGACCTGGCTGACCAGCGTCCTGCACCACCTGCTGAAGGGTGCGGCGGTGGACGTGGCCAACGGGCTCGTAGAGCAGGCGGACGCACCACGCCTCATCTCCGAGACCGTCCTGGCCGCCTACACGCGGGCCAACGCGTAGCGGGGCTGCGCCAGTGGCGGTGTCCCTGCTTCACCCACCTGAAGTGTCCGTGGCGCCACCCTGAGCGAGGCCTCGGCATCGAGGTGCATCGGAAACAGAGGGCTTGGCGGCGCATTCCGGTAGGTGAGATGGCCTTCCCACCGGTGCCGCGCCGAGCGCGACGGTCTTGCTCGATGCTGGTCCTGCTGGCGGACACACTCTCGTGCCGCTGAATACCCGAAGATCGACGCGGACGACCGTCCCGCAGCGCAACGTCGTCAGAGTTGGCGAGCCATGCCCACCGACTCCGGCGCGGTCTCCGCGAAGCCGTACTGCGCATAGAGGTAGCGCGCCTTGCCGTCTGCGATGAGTGAGACGTAGGCGGTGCGAGGTGCCCGATCCACGAGCCGCTCCATCAGTGCAGCCATGATTCTCTTGCCGACTCCTAGCCCCTGGTGCTCGGGCAGAACGCACATGTCAACGATCTGGAACGCGGTGCCACCGTCGCCGATGATCCGGCCCATGCCCACTGGATGGTCATCGTCATAGACGACGACAGCGTGCCAGGTTCCCGCCAGGCCATTCGTCGCGGCGTCAACGGATTTAGGACTTAGCCCGGCGGCGACCCGCAGATGCCGATAGACCTCAACGGAAGGTGTTTCTACTCGTAGGAGGTAGGTCACGGGTTCCTCGCATTTGACGGAGCCGTACTACATGAGCGCCGACAGCATACCCCCGGCGGGTATCAGTCGGCGCCCTGGTTCATGCGGGAGGTCGGGCGACAGCCGGCTTGGGACTCGGTGCGGGGCGTGTCGCGTTGGGGGGCCGGCGGACGTGTTGAACCTGTGTCGGGTCGGCGGATCAGCCCGCGATTCCAGCGAGTACCGCGCCGTCTCGCCCGACGAATGGCTCGAGTTCGAGCACAAACTCCAGCTGCGCCGGTCCGCTCGGCGACCGCTTCCGCCCCTACGGCACACGTCCGGGAGCACACCCGTGTCCGTTCCTGCGGCTGGACCCGCCCAGACTCCGCCGTGACGATCCCATCTGTGGGCTGAGGGCAACGGTGCGTGAGGTGTTCCACAGCCCGATGGATACCCCCGGGGGTATGTTGGATCACGGAGGTGGGGCGACGTGGAGATGGACGCCAAGGTGCTGTCGGACGCGGTGACGCGGTTGAAGCGCGCTAACGGACAGCTGGGCGCGGTGATCGCCATGATCGAGAACGGTGACGACTGTGAGCGGGTGTTGACTCAGCTTGCCGCTGTGTCGCGCGCCCTGGACAAGGCTGGCTTCAAGATCATTTCGACGGGGATGCGGCAATGTCAGCAGGCGCGCGAGCGTGGCGAGCAGCCGCCGATGACCGAGGAGCAGCTGGAGAAGCTGTTCATGGCGTTGTCCTGACCTGAGTGGGCTGCCCCGCTTCGGCGGGGTCATGTCGCCTGCCCACTTCACACAATTCTCTTCAACACATACCCCCCGGGGTACTCACCGCGAGGAGTGAACCTGTGACGGTTCGGGAGATCGACCTGGACGAGTTGCGCCGACGTGAGGGCGCTGTGGTGCTGGATGTACGCAGCCCGGCCGAGTTCGCGGCAGGCCACCTGCCGGGCGCGGTGAATCTGCCCTTGGACGAGCTGCCCGGGGCTGCTCGGCGGTTCGCCGGGCAGGACGTGGTGGCGGTGTGCGCGTCCGGTGGGCGCAGCGCGATGGCCGCGCAGGTCCTCGACGCCGCCGGTGCCCGCGCGTGGTCGCTGACCGGCGGCACGCAGGCCTGGGTGCGCGCCGGTCACCCGATCGAGCAAGGCGCGACCCGATGAGCGGCGGCCGCAGCAGGACCACAGAAATCCAAGATCGGAGACGATGATGGCTGGCATTGAGGTGGAGGTCGTGGACACCTCGTCACTGGGTGACCGCAGTTACCTGGCGCACGACGGGCGGGTCGCGGTCGTGGTGGACCCGCAGCGCGACATCGACCGGGTGCTGGCCCTCGCGGGCCGGCTCGGGGTCCAGATCACACACGTGGCCGAGACGCACCTGCACAACGACTACGTCTCCGGCGGCCTGGCACTGGCCCGGCTGACTGGTGCCACCTACCTGGTGGCCGGCGCCGACACGGTGGGTTTCGAGCGGTTGCCGGCCGCCGACAGCGACGAGATCACCGTGTCCGACGAGATGCGGATCGGCGTGGTCGCCACCCCCGGGCACACGTTCCACCACGTGTCCTACGTCCTGCACGGCCCTAACGGGCCGCAGGGGGTGTTCACCGGTGGGTCGCTGCTGTTCGGCACGACTGGGCGCACCGACCTGCTCGGTGAGCAGCACGCACACACGCTGGCCGGGCATCAGCACGATTCGGTGCGGCGGCTCGCCGATCTGCTGCCCGACGGCGCTCACGTCTGGCCGACACACGGCTTCGGCAGCTTCTGCTCCGCCACCCAGTCCGACGCCCCGGACTCGACCATCGGCCGTGAGCGGCAGGTGAACCCGGCGCTGCGCCTGGAAAACGAGGCGTTCGTCGCCGAGACCCTCGCCGGGCTGGACGCCTACCCTTCGTACTACGCGCATATGGGCGCCCGTAACACCGACGGTGCCGACCTGATCGACCTGACGCCGGCCCGCCGCGCCGACCCGGCCGAACTCGCCGATCGCATCGCCGCCGGCGAGTGGGTGGTCGACCTACGCTCACGCAAGGCGTTCGCGCACCGGCACCTGACCGGCACCCTCAGCTTCGGCCTGGACGGGCCGATGTCGACCTGGCTCGGCTGGATGGCACCCTGGGGCGCGCCCATCACCCTGCTCGGCGAGAGCGAGCAGCAGGTCGCCGACGCCCAGCGCGAACTCGCCCGCATTGGCATCGACCGGCCGGCCGCCGCAGCCACCGGCCACCCCGACGACTGGGCGGACGGCGACGACACTCGCCTGGCCGAACTCACCACCGCCACGTTCGACGACCTGGCAGCCGCCCGCGACGGAGCCGTCCCGCACAGCCTGCCCGCACCCGAGGTGGTGCTGGACGTGCGAATGACCAACGAGTGGCGCACCGGGCATATCGACGGCGCCGTGCACATCCCGCTGCCCGACCTGCCGCACCGCCTCGCTGACGTGCCCGCCGGCACAGTGTGGGTGCACTGCGGCTCCGGCTACCGTGCCGCCGCCGCGACCAGCCTGCTGCAACGCGCCGGCCGCACTGCGGTGCACATCGACGACGCCTACGCCAAGGCCGCCAACACCGGCCTGACCATCATCACCAGTAAGGAGACTGTATGACCACCGGCACCCCTGCCACCGTCCAAGCCACCGACCTGCACCATCAGATCAGCACCGGCAACGCCCCACGCCTGATCGACGTGCGCACCCCGGGCGAGTTCGAGACCGGGCACATCCCCGGCTCCTACAACGTGCCACTCGACCTGCTGCGCGAACACCGCGACGAATTGCGCGCGCACCTCGACGAACAGGTCGTGCTCGTCTGCCGCTCCGGGCAACGCGCCGCCACCGCCGAAGCAGCGCTCGCCGCCGCCGGCCTGCCGAACGTGCGCGTGCTGCACGGCGGCATCACCGCTTGGCAGGCCGCCGGCGCGCCGATCCGCACGGGCAGAGCCCGCTGGGATCTCGAACGCCAGGTACGCCTGACCGCCGGGTCCATCGTGCTCGTCGCCGTGCTGGTCAGCATGGTGTTCCCCCCGGCAAAATGGGTCGCCGCGTTCATCGGCGCCGGCCTGACCGTCGCCGCGGTGACCAACACCTGCGCGATGGGGATGCTGTTGTCCAAGCTGCCCTACAACCGCGGCCCGCGCACCGACCTCGAAGGCGTCGTCGCGGCCCTGGCCGGCCCGCGGTCGTGACCGCTGCCCTCGGGCTCGGCACGGTCATCGGCATTCTGCTCGGCCTGCTCGGGGGCGGCGGTTCCATCCTCGCCGTCCCCGCTCTGGTCTACGGCGCAGGGCTGCCGCTGAGCGCCGCCGTACCGACGTCGCTGCTGGTCGTCGGCATCTCCTCGGCCACCGCACTGCTGCCCCGGCTCCGTGCTGGGCAGATCCGCTGGCGGATCGCCGGGATTGTCGGTGCCGCCGGTGCCGCAGCGGCGTTCGCCGGCGCTGCGGTCAACCGACTGCTCGACCCCCGCGTCGTCCTGATCGGCTTCGCCGGACTCATGGTTGCTGCGGCGCTGAGGATGCTGCGGGATCAAGGCGAGGCGGGCGGCGACTGCGCCCTGCCCGGCGGTGGCGTCAACTGGCGCGGCTGCCTGCCCAAGTCCGTCGGCGCGGGCATCGCGGTCGGCTTCCTCACCGGCTTGTTCGGCGTCGGCGGCGGCTTCCTCATCATCCCCGCCCTGGTACTGCTGCTGGGCCTGCCCATGCCCGCCGCCGTCGGCACGTCGCTGGTCATCATCGTCATCAACTCTGCGGCCGGATTCGCCGCCCACTCCGGCGACGCCACACTCGACTACCGCATCGCTGGCGCCTTCACCGTCGCGGCGATCATCGGGTCCCTCGCCGCCGCACGCTTCGCCTCTCGGGTACCCGCTCGGCACCTGAGCCGCGCTTTCGCCTACCTCGTCATGGTCATCGCGGCCTTCGTCGCCATCCAGGCCGCCATCAACCCACCCGCCACCTAAGCGCGACGGGAAACCACGCAAGCAGCAGGAGGAGCCTCCCAACGAGGTCCACCCCTGATGATGCCGACGCCGTACGCCACCGCCAAGGACGTCGACTATGGCGAGATCCGCACCTCCACCGAGCTGATGAACCACCGGAAGTCGGACCTGCTGTGGATGGAGACGTCGTTGGTGCCGCTCAAGTCGAACGACCGCGTCCCCGCGCACACGATCACGGGCTCATTCGCGGGCACCGGACCGGCGCTGAACAGGTGCGCGAAGTAATGGGCGCCCCGGGTCAGGTTCTCGCGGACATGGCTGGAATCGTCGTCGGTCTGCAGGTGGAAGGCTGACATCTGGGCGTACGACGGCTCGGCCACGCTGGGATGCAGGACGTCGAGCATCAGGAAGTTGCCCTGGCCGGTGGTGGAGTTCGACCACCCCCACTCGTTCTCCGTCCTCAACCGGTGCGTCGCCTCAACGGACTGGGCGTCGATGAGCACCTCGACCAGACCTGCCGTCGGCGGTGTGAAGGAGAAGGCTATCGCGCTGAAGCCGTCGCCCGAGGCGTAGTCGAAGTCGCCGGCGTCGCCGTCGTCCATCGTGACGGTGATGCCGACGTCTCCGAGCGACGGATTCAACGTGTGCAGCCGGTCGACGATGAAGTTGTCATTGCGTACCGGGACGAAGCCGAAGTTGAACCCGAAGAACGGCGGACGGTGGACCTCCCACCGGTGCGGGCCCGGGTCTCCGTCCGCGATGATGACCCCCCACGGAAGCGCGTGCGCGTGGAACGGGGACAGCCTCAGCCACCTGTCGAGGTGGCTGGACAGGTGGAAGCCCGGGGTGACGTGCGCATCCACCGGGGCGAGGACGTCGGCCATCGCCTCGTGGTAGTCCTCCCTGATCTCGGCAAGCTCGTCACGCCGGACCTTCCGGGCGCGGAGAAACGCGTCGGCCTTCTGTTTGCGGGCCTCGTTCAGGTCAGCGAAGGTCGATTCCAAGCCGTGCGGCGGCTGGAGCAGGTCACGAAGCGCCAGCCGCTCCTGGTGCATCAGCGTCGTCAGGTCCGCCCAGTTGTCGTCCCCCAGCAGGCGACGCAGCCGGTCACTGGCGCCGGCCGCCACCTCCGCGGCCTTACGGTTGCGCGCGTTACTGATCGTCCGGAGACGCTCCTCGCGCTCCTGGATCGCCGCGTCGGCCATCCGCTGGGCTTCGACGGGAAAGTGACGAAGATTCTGGCTCGTTGTGTGGGTCTTGAGCATGGTGTGCCCCCTGAAGGTGGGCGACCGTTGCCCGGAGCATATGCACGTCCCACGCCCGTGGAGCAGTCCATGTCCACGATGTGCTGAAACGGGCCGCCCCGGGCCGTGACCTGGACATTCGAAGATCGCCAGGAAGGGGCGACGGAGCCGGCGGCGCCGCCAGCGCCGCGCCCGTTGATGCCCTCGCCCGGCTGGAGCCGGTGGTCGCGGCGGGCCCGGACCTGCTTGGCATGCTGGCCGACGCGGTCGCTGACGCGGATCCCGCCGTGCGGCGGTCGGCGGCCACCAGCCGGTCACCACGCTCGCGGCGATGCTGTGCTCCGGCGGCCGGCTCGCGCTGGTGCACGTCGGCGATATCTCGGGCGTACGCGCTGCTGGACGGCGAGCGGTCCCAGCTGACCCGCGACCACACGTACGTGCAGTCGCGGGTCGACCAGGGCCGGTTCGGCGCGCAGGAGGTGGCCACCCATCCGCAGCGGGCCCTGCTGGTGCGGGCGCTCGGCGTCGGGGGAACCGCCGTGGAGGCCGACACCGAGCGCGATCAGGTCGTTGGGCAGCGGCGGGCCTGACAGCGGAGGTCAGTCGCCGTGGTCGTGGCCGGTGGAGCGGATTGACTGGCGACCGCTCTCCTGATCCCGCTCGTTGTCGGCCACCGGCTTGCCCAGCCGGGTCACCCAGTCGACGAACTCCGCGTCCTGTCTCGGCAGCAGCTCGCCGTTCCCCGGGGTGCCCGCGCCGTCCCCGTCGGCCCGGGACTTGTTGCGCCGGAACAGGCCCAGCCGCCCGCTGGCCCGCCCGCTGGCCCGTCCCGCCTCGACGACGGATGCCGGGGCGGCCGGCGCGGGGACCTGGGCCACCGGACCGGTCCCGGCGGGGCCGGCCGGCGCGGCGTTGGTCGTGGGCGGGGGCCCGGCGCGCCGGGCGGTCGCGAGGGCGTCCCAGTTCGCGGCCTGGTTCAGGTTGGGCAACGGCGGCCGGATCCGAGGTGGAAGCGCCGGTTCGAGCCTCTCTCGCGTGCCGGCCGAGTGGGTCGCCTCGGCGCCCGGAGCGGGCTCGGTCGAGGGCGGCACCCGCCGCGCCGGAACGACCGGCCGGGTCGCCTGAACCCGCGTCCGGTCGGTCTTCGGCGGCTGGTATATCCGGCGGGTCCCCGGGGCGACGAGTGCCCCGTCGGAAGGCATCCCATCGGGTTCGGTGTTGTCGGCCTCGGCCTCCGCCGTCCCGGAGCCGTCCCCGCCGGGTCCCGCGGGAAGGTAGGCCGCCGTCGCGGGGACCGGTTCCGATGTCTCCGGGGTGTCGTCGTGGTCGGCCGGTGTGGCGAGGTCGGCGGGTGCGGCCGATGCGGCGGTAGCGGCCGGTGCGGCGGTCAGCGTCGCGGAGTCGGCCGGTACGGCGCTGGCGTCCCGGTCGCCAGCCGACGTACCGAAGCCCAGCGGTTCGGCTGCGGTCGGGAGCTTCGCTGCGGTCGTGTCGGCGACCGGCCCCGTGCCGGCCAGGTCGACGGGCTCCGGCTCGTCGGTCGAAACATCAGCGGCCGGCGTCATGGCCTGCGGCACGGCGGGGTCGGCGGACAGCGGACGGTGGCTGTCGGTCGGCTCGACGACCCGCGCTTCGGCGGTGCGTGGGTGGAACGGCCAGCGGAACGACGCGGCGGCGGCCGAACCGAGCACACCGGCGGCGACGGCGAGCAGCGCGACGTAGTACGGCGTGATCTGGTACCGGTCGACGGCGTCGCCGGGACCGGCGGTCAGGTAGGCGAACGCGACCAGCGCTGCGCCGGCCGTGCCGGTCGCGCCGTTGACCAGCGGCGGATGCCCGCGCCTGCGGGCCAGCACGCCGGTCGCCGCGCCGATGAGCAGGGCGACCGCCGGCAGAATCAGGATCGCCTGCCGGTGTGCCGTGTCGGCGTCGAGCCCGGCCGGCTCCAGCACACCGAGTCGTACGGCGGGCAACGGCCCGCCGGTTGCGAGCGACGGGACGACCGAGACGAGCGCCAGCAGCCAGACCACGCTGCCCACCGCCGCCATGTTCCAGCCCAGCGGCGGCTTCACCAGTACGGCGATCGCGGCACCCGCGCCGACCAGCGCGCCGATGGTCGCACAGATGGCGACGGCCCAGATCGGGTCCACAGAGAAGCGCTCGGCGGCCTGGGCCGGCCGGACGCAGAGCGGCGCCACAACGGTGGCGCCCAGCGCGGCGGCGGCGGCGACGGCCGCCAATCTGCCCGTGCTCCCCAGCATCCCGTACCGGCGGGCCAGGCGTGCGGTGACGACGGTGCCGGCTACGGCGGCGTGTGCCGCGAACCAGCCCACCCAGACGAGCTGGGAAGGCCATTGGTTGACGGTGGCACCGGCGGAGGCGCCGGTGAGCTGGACGATGCCGAAGCTGAACGCGATGCCGAGCTGACCGGCACCGGCGAGCACGCCCATCCCGACCGCTGTGAGCAACAGGTTACGCCAAGTGCGAGAGACCATGTCCGGCACGTTACGCACCTAATGCGCCGACTTTCACCGAAATGACGGATTCCACGTCGGACCGCCGTGCCAGCGGCTACTTCAATTCGACCAGGCGCGCGAGGTACGTGGTGCCGCCCACATTGGTGAGCATGTGGACGTTGCCCCGGGTCACGGGAGACGAGGCCGCCGGTCGGCTCGTCAGCGTCGGTGCGGGTGCCGTCCAGGGTCTGCACCACGTTTTTCGCGTCCTGAATCGCCACCACCAGGTCCGGGTGGTCGTGCCGGTGCAGCAGCTCCGGCCGGGTCTCGGACAGGTACCTGCGGTGATCGTCGAGGGCAGGTACGGACAGGTGCGGCACCGGGTGCAGGAACGCGATGTCGCCGTCCCCGCCGGCTGCGCTGGCACGTCGCCAGCGCCGCCGCGGTCTTCATCGCCTGCGAGTTCCTGTTCTCCGTGGTGTTCTTCTGGCCGCGCAACGAGATCATGTTCGTCGACCCGGTCGGCACACACTCCCCGGAGTACCTGCGCCAGGTCGCCGAGGAGTTCGTCGCCGGCCACTGGGTACGCCTCGCTGGCGGAGCGGTGACGTCCGCGCTGGCGTTCACCGCGCTGCTGCGCTTCGCCCGGGAAACCGCACCCGTGCGGGCCGAGCGATGAGCCGCGGACGTCGTACCCTCGGCTTTTCGTGGCCGGCCCCGGTCGCGCTCGCCGCGTTGGCCGCACCGCGGGTTGCCGGCCTGCATGGCAGGGGAGCGTACGAGGGGGACGGCGGCCGGGAGCTGACACCGCGGTGGGTGCCGGTTGCTTGTGACTGCGGTGGTGGCACGCGACCCCGCCCGCCGCCGTTATGTCTTGTCGGTTTCCTTCCATGCGGCCGCGACGAGGGTCGGGAGGACCCGTGCTGCGGCATCGCGCAGGTTGATGGCGGAGATCCGGTCGAGTGGGGTTGGCTCCGGGTTGACCTGGATCACGGTCGCGCCGGAGCGTGCCGCGATCCGGGGGATCTCGGCGGCCGGGTACACGACGCCGGAGGTGCCGACCGTCAGGAGCACGTCGCACGCGGCGGCTGCTTCGACCGCCGCAGTCAACGCCGCCTCGGGCAGCGCCTCACCGAACCACACCACGCCCGGGCGGACGAGTGCTCCGCAGGACGCGCACCGCGGCGGCGGAATCCGGCGGCCTTCGTGCGGTTGCGCGACGTCGCTGTCCTGTGGGTCCTCAAAGGTTGCCGGGTGAGCGGCCGTCGCCACGCATCGGGGCATGAAGAGGCTGCCGTGCAGGTGGATCGCAGCCTGGGTTCCGGCCCTCTCGTGCAGGTCGTCGACGTTTTGCGTGATGATGGTGGTGCCGGGTACCCGGGCCCCGATGGTGGTGATGGCCAGGTGCCCAGGATTGGGCTCGGCTCGGCGTACCCTGCTGCGCCGCCATTCGTACCAGCCCCAGACCAGGTCTGGATCGGCGTGGAACGCCTCGGCAGTGGCGAGCTGCTGGGCGTCGAAACGCGCCCACAAGCCGGTGAGATCGTCACGGAAGGTGGGCACACCGCTCTCGGCGGAGATCCCGGCGCCGGTGAGGACGACGACACGGCGGGCGTCGCGGAGGAGTTGGGCCGCTCGATGCGGCAGCACACCGTCCATACGGGAGATCCTGCCACCACGTGGCGGCGCGCAACTGCTTCAGGGCAGACGACCGCGCCATGGCGAAGCCTCCCGGCTCGTCGACGTGGTGTCCCGTGAACCTCATCGGTCTACGTCGCGAACAACTCGAAAGTAAACCGATCACGGTCTGGGACACCAACTGGGTCGGGACCGGGATGGGGGAAAACCTCCAGGCGGAGGCGGATGGTTTCCGGCTTCCGACCGCCGACGGCGTTGCCTAGCGTCGTTCGTATGATCGAACTACGTGAGCTGACGAAACGCTACGGCGGCCGGGTCGCCGTCGACGGCTTGAGTGTCCGGGTGCAGCCGGGCGTGGTGACCGGCTTCCTCGGCCCGAACGGATCCGGCAAGTCGACGACCATGCGGATGATCCTCGGCCTGGATGCCCCGGACCATGGCGAGGCACTGATCGGCGGCGTCCGGTACCCGGACCTGAACTGGCCGTTGAAGACGGTCGGCGCGCTCCTCGATGCCGGGGCGTTCCATCCCGGCCGCAGCGCCCGTGCGCACCTGACCGCGCTGGCGGCGAGCAACGACATCCCCGGTTCCCGGGTCAAGCAGGTGCTGCGCATCGTCGGCCTGTCCGACGCGGCAACGCGGCGCGCCGGTACGTACTCGCTCGGCATGCGCCAGCGGCTCGGCGTCGCTGTGGCCCTGCTCGGCGACCCGAGCGTCCTCCTGCTCGACGAGCCGGTCAACGGACTGGATCCGGAGGGCATCCGCTGGATCCGGGACCTGCTGCGCGGTCTCGCCGCCGAAGGCCGGACGGTGTTCGTGTCCAGCCACTTGATCGCCGAGATGGCGCTGACCGCCGACCGGCTGGTGGTCATCGGCCGCGGCCGGCTGCTGGCCGAGACGACCGTCGCCGAACTCGCCGCCGGCGACGACAGCCTGGAGGACGTGTTCTTCCGGCTCACCTCAGAGGCCACCGACTATCGCGGAGTGGGAGCGTCATGAACGGGTACGGATTCCGGCACGTGGCCCGGATGGAGCGGATCAAGCTGAGCAGCGTCCGGTCGACGTGGTGGCTGGCGACCGCTGCGGTGGTCTCGATGGCCGCGGCCGGGGCCGGGGTGGGACTCGGGTACCGATCGCACACCCCGATCGCCACCGCCGCCCAGATCCTGAACAACAGCCTCGGCGGCGCCATTGTGGCCCAGTTGCTTCTCGGAGCGCTCGGCGTCCTGGTGGTGACCGGCGATTACGGCACCGGGATGATCCGCTCGACGTTCGCCGCCGTCCCGCGGCGTCGGATCGTCCTGTCCGCGAAGGTCGCCGTGTGCGGCGGCGCGGCTCTCACCGTCGGCCTGGTCGCGAGCTTCGCCGGATATCTGGGCGGGCAGCTCGCGATCCGCGGCACCGCCATCCCGGCGGCATCCCTCGGAGACCCGGCGATCCTGCGCGCGGTCGTGCTGACCGGCGTCTATCTGGGCGTCACCGCGCTGATCGGGGTCGGCATCGGGACGATCGTGCGGCACTCGGGCGCCGCGATCGGCACGCTGTTCGGACTGATGTTCGTCCCGATGATCGTGGCCGGCCTGTTCGGCGAGAGCGGAATCCAGGTCGGCCGCTTCGTCCCGCTGTTGATGCTGCTCAACTCGATCGCGGTGACCTCGCCGCTACCCGGGCTGTTCTCCAGCTGGATCAGCGCGCTGCTGATGTGCGGGTACGCGGCGGTAGCGATTCTGTGCGGCGGCATGCTGCTCCGCCATCGCGACGCGTGACCAGCGACAATGAGCTGATGATCGCGCTGCGCGCTCCGTTCACCACACTCGCCCTGCGCCGGGCGGTGTTCTGCGTCGTCGGCGTGGTCAGTGCGGCCGCGATCCTGAGCGTACCGGCGATCGTGCCGGCCCTGGGCGTCCTCATCCTCTGGGCGACCGGAGCCATGTCCAACCAGCCCGCACCTACCGTCGCACCGTTGTTCCTGGTCCTGTTTCCGCTCACCATCGCGCTCCTGGTCGTGCTGGCCGCCCCGACCGGGCGCGCGATGGGAGCCCTGCATCGCTCACTCGCCGACCGGCTGCTCGACGTGCACATGGACGCCCCACCGCCCCGGCTCTCGAAGCGGATCAGCGCCGTGGTCTCCGACGGACCGGGCTGGCGCGCCGCCGGGTACGGCCTGCTCAAGGTGCCACTGGCCATCCCCGAGGGCTACGGTGCGTTCTGCTACGTGTTCGGCCTGGTCAACCTCAGCTATCCGGTGTGGTGGCCGCTGTTTCGCAACCACCCGGCCGGCACGCGCCTCGGACCGGTGTGGGCGCTGACACCGTTCGGCACCATCGGTACGCGGACGTTCGCCGGAACGTTCCTCATCGCCGCGGCCGGCCTCGCCATGCTGCTGGTCGCACCGTGGTTGATGCGGGCCGGTACGACACTGGACCTTGCCGCGATGCGACGGCTGCTCGGCCCGCGTCGGCTCGCCGAGCGGGTACGCGAACTGCAGGTCACCCGGGCCCGCGCGATCGACGACGCGGCCGCGATGATGCGCAGGCTGGAACGGGACCTGCACGACGGCGCGCAGATCCGGCTGGCCACGCTGGCGATGAACCTCGGCATGGCGACCGAAAAGCTCGGTGTCGACGGCCCGCCACCCGACCTCCCACAGGCCCGCGAACTGGTCGCGCTCGCCCACCGCGGAGCGAAGGATGCCCTCGCCGACCTGCGCGACCTGGTGCGCGGGATCCACCCGCCGGTCCTCGACAACGGTCTCGGCGACGCGCTGGCGACGCTCGCGACAAGCAGTGCCATCCCGGTCGCGGTGAACGTCGAGCTGCCCGACCGCCCGGCGCCCGCGATCGAGACCATCGCTTACTTCTGCGCCTCCGAGCTGCTCGCGAACGCGGCCAAACACAGCCGGGCGACCCGTGTCAGGCTCGGCGTCGTCCGATCCGGCGAGCGCCTGATGTTGACCGTCAAGGACGACGGCATCGGCGGAGCGAACCCGGACGGCCCCGGCCTGTCCGGCCTGGCCCGCCGCATCGCCGTCGTGGACGGCCGGATGCGCGTACACAGCCCGACGGGTGGTCCGACCCGGGTCGAGATCGAGCTGCCCACACGGGTGTGAACGGAGGCGACGACATGCGGGTGGTGATCGCGGAGGATGCCGCGATGATGCGCGAAGGGCTGATCCGGCTGCTCACCGACCGCGGTTTCGAGGTGTGCGCGGCGGTGGCCGACGCGGATGCGTTGCGGTCAGCGATTGCCGCCAACGCACCGAACGTAGCCATCATCGACATCCGGATGCCACCGACGCACACCGACGAGGGACTGCGCGCCGCAATCGACATCCGACGCGACCATCCCGACGTCGGTGTGTTGGTGTTCTCCCAGTACGTGGAGACCCGCTACGCGACCCGCCTGCTCGCCGACCGGCCGGCCGGCGTCGGATACCTGCTCAAGGACCGCGTTGCCGACGTCGCCGATTTCGTGGACGCGCTGACCCGGGTGGCATCCGGTGGCACCGCGCTGGATCCAGAGGTGGTCGGTCACCTGATGCGGGCCGGGCAGGACACGGCCGGGGTGGCGTCGCTGACCCCCCGGGAGCGTGAGGTGCTTTCGCTGATGGCCGAGGGACGATCCAACGCCGGGATCGCGGCGGCTCTTGTCATCACCTCCGGAGTCGTGGAGAAGCACGTGGCGAACATCTTCGCGAAACTCGGTTTGCCGTCCTCGGATAGCGACAACCGCCGCGTCCTGGCCGTCCTCCGTCACGTCAGCGGCGGCTGATGTCACGTGCTACCGGGTCTAGCTCGGGCCTCGCCAACGCACGGCCAACCCAGGGGTGAGAGCAGATCAGGGTCGCTCCCCGTGGCCGTTCGCGTTACGGGGCCGATGTCGTGGCGCGAACGAGCGCAGTCCGGGATAGCCTTGGCGTATATGGCTACCTATCGCAGCGCCTCAGTGCTTCTCTCCTCGGACGGCACCAGGACCCCCGGCACCGCCGCCCTCTTCGCCGAGCCCGCCCGCAAGGGTAAGACCCCGCCGTGGGCAGGCGACTTCCGACCTGCCAACAGCGCCGGCAACGGCCCCAAGAACGCGGTCGGGAAGACCTTCACGTTGGAGCTGCCCGACGGCAGCACCGGCAAGGTCGTGGTCCAGAGCCTCAAGAGCGGGAAGGGAGGCGTCGTGCTGGCGTTGATGGGCGAGGACGCACCTCCCTTCTGACCAGGAAAGTGATCGCCGCCGCCACCGGCTGAAGACGGCCGGTATGCGACCCTGTCGATGTCAATGCGTTCGGATAGCTGCCGGGCGCATTGCCTCACCCATGGCTGGGCGTCGACGAAGGTCAGGTGTACTGATCTCCCACGAACGGTGCTGGAACGGGCTGGCTCCACGTGTCGGTCAGCCGGCCAGCTGGTCGCGGCGGCGGGTGAGGTAGGCCCGCTCCGCGGGGTTGCCGGCGAGACCGATGGCCCGGTCGTACGCCGCCCGCGACTCGCCGCCGCGCCCGAGTCGCCGCAGCAGGTCGGCGCGCGCGGCGTGGAAGGCGTGGTAGCCGTCAAGGACCTCGGCGAGGCGGTCGATCTCGGCGAGCCCGACCCCGGGGCCGTCGACCTCGGCGACCGCGACCGCCCGGTTGAGCCGCACGATCGGTGAGGGGTCGAGCAGCATCATGCGGCCGTAGAGGGCGACGATGGTGGACCAGTCGGTGTCTCGGGCGGACGGAGCATCCGTGTGGACCGCGTTGATCGCGGCCTGCAGCTGGTAGCGCCCGGCTGGGCCACCGCCGACCGCCACCGCCTCGAGCCGCTCGCGAACCAAGGCGTTGCCCTCGGCGATGAGGGTGCGGTCCTATGCGCCGCGGTCCTGCTCGTCGAGGGTCACCAGCTCGCCGGTGGGGGACACGCGCGCCGGCCGCCGGGCGTCAGTGAGGAGCATCAGGGCAAGTAGGCCGGCCACCTCGCCGTCGTCCGGGAGGAGAGCTCGGAGCAGGCGGCCGAGGCGGATTGCCTCGTCGGTGAGGTCGACGCGCACCGGGTCGTCCCCCTCGCTGGCGAGATAGCCCTCGTTGAAGACGAGGTAGACGACCGCGAGCACGCCGGCGAGCCGCTCGCGGATGTCGTCAGCCCAGGGCACCCGGTAGGGAATGTGTGCCGCCTTGATCTTCGCCTTGGCGCGGGTGATCCGTCGCGCCATCGTGGTCTCCTGCACCAGAAAGGCGCGGGCGATCTCGGGGACCGGTGAGGCCGCCGAGCAGGCGCAGGGTGAGCGCCACCCGGGCCTCCAACGCGAGCGCTGGGTGGCAGCAGGTGAAGACCAGTCTGAGCCGGTCGTCCTCGACCGGGCCGGTCGGCTCAGGAGGGGTGTCGTCGTACACGATCCGGGCCGCCTGGTGCTTGGCGTCGCGCTGCGACTCGCGACGGAGCCGATCGATCGCCTTGCGGGTCGCGGTGGTGGCGAGCCAACCGCCGGGATTGGGCGGTACGCCCTCGCGCGGCCACCGCTCTGCAGCCGCTAGGAACGCCTCGGCCGTCGCTTCCTCGGCGACATCAAGATCGCCGAAACGGCGCGCGAGGCCGGCGACCACCCGCGCCCACTCCTCGTGGTGGGCACGGGTGATCGCCTGCTCGACGGTGGGACCAGTCACGGCTCCAGCAGCACTCGGACGGATTCCTCAGTTCGGAAGGGACGCACCTCGACCGTGCCGCGGCACGCTTTCGACCCCTCGGCGGCAAGCGCCAGGGCCACGTCGAGGTCGGCCGCCTCGATGACCCAGAAGCCGCCGAGGTACTCCTTCGTTTCCGGGTAGGGCCCGTCGGCGAAGGCCGGCTTCTCGCCCTGCCCATCGACGGTGGTGGCGGTCGTCGCGGGCTCCAGGCCGTCGGCGAAGACGAAGTGACCGTCCCTCTGGAGCCTCTCGGTGAAGGCGTCGGCGTCGGCCAACGCCTGCAGCATGGCCTCCTGGGAGGGGTACGTGCGCTCGGCCGGTCCGTAGACGGACAGCAGGTACCGGGGCACCGCGCTCACTTCTCCCCAGAGCCGTTACGCCGGGCCTGCCCGGGACCTCGGAACCGGTGCACCTCCTGCGGCCAGTCGAGCACGGTCGCGAGCCTGCCGGCCCAGTATCGCGCCGCCGCGTCGTCGGGCACGTCCACGACGGCGAAGCCGCCGAGGTGCTCCTTGGTCTCGACGTACGGGCCGTCAGTGAAGACGGGCTTGCCGTCAACCGGCTCGACACTGCACACCGCGGTGGAGCGGTCGAGCCCGCCGTTGGTGAAGATCAGGACACCGTCGGCTTGCATCTCCTCGATCACGGCCCGGGCGGCCGTGCCCTTCTCGCGCAGCTCCTCCGCAGTGTGCTCGGGCACCCACTCATCGTTGAAGGTGATCAGGTACTCCGTCATGGTCGTCTCCTCTCAGTCCCGGGACGAGGGCCGTTCCTGACTCCTTGTGTCCGGCGGCCGGGCTGGCCGCCGCACACTGGTTCCACGAACGGCTGCGCCTTGATACGACACCATCCCGGAAACTCCTCTTCAAGGCAGCCCCGGCGTAGTGACTGAGGAAAGGATCGATCTCCGAGGTGTACGGCTGGGCGACCCCGTCGAGCGGAGGCACCACCGTCGGGGAGGCGCTCAATATCCTCGAACGGTTCGACCTGCGGTCGATGACCGCGACCCAGGCCATGCACTACTCCCTGGAGGCTGGCGTTCACCGTGGCCAGGCGGTGCAGCCCTGGCCACGGTGAAGAAGGTGCATCACGAAGCTCAATCGCCGAAACGGGCGACGAGCCGGCCGGTGACCTCGTTGTTGCGGAGCCGTTCGAGGCCGGCGCCGATCTCCTCGAACGCGATCTCCGTGTAGGTGGGCTCGATCTCGCTCCTGAGCAGCAGGTCGAAGACCTCCTCGATGTCCTGCACCGTGCCCCCGAGCGACCCGACGATGCTTTTGCCGAGGATCGTGGGGGTCGCGATCGTGAAGGTTGGCCGGCCCAGACCGACCTGTACCACCTTGCCGCCACGCTTCACAGCGGCGAGCGCCTTCTGTGTCGTGTCGAACCCGGCGTAGTCGACGACGAGATCGAAGTCCTGAGCGGGCCACTCGGCCGCGTCACGGACGACCGTCGCGGCGCCCGCGGCCGTGGCGAGGCCCCAGACCTCCTCTTTCATCTCCGCGACGTGCACTTCGGCACCCGCCAGGACAGCGGCCCGGGTACCGATCTGGCCGAGGCCGCCGTAGCCGATGACGCCGACCTTCATGCCGGCCGTCGCCCCGCCGGCCTTGATGATCGCGTGGTAGGACGTCATGCCGGCATCGGTCGCCAGGGCGGCCAGGGAGAGGTCCAGCCCGGCGGGGACGCGGGCGAGGTCCGGCGCGTCGGCGACCAGCTTGCCGGCGAAGCCACCGTGCGTGAACATGCCCAGCGGCGGCCGGACCCCGGAGGAGCAGACACCGACGACATCGCCGATCTTCCAGCCCTCGACTCCCTCACCGAGGGCACTGATCACACCCGCGTTCTCGTGCCCCTGGGTCATGGGCAGGAACGGCATCGTGGCCTCGCCGATCTCCATGTACATGAGGTCGCTGTGGCAGAGCCCGGCGGCCTTCACGTCAATGACCACCTCGCCGGGACTCGGCTGCGGATCCGGCACCTCGTTCAGAGCGATCGGTTTGCCCGTCCCCTCGAACTGCCAAGCCTTCATGCGCTGACTCCTTCCGGTGATGGGCCCGATGGCGACCCTCAGGCGACGGCACCGAGACACGGCTGATCTGCGATCCGGCGCGCCGCACGGCGACTCAAGTATCCGTACACAACTGTACGCTTAGCTATGCGGCCGCAACAAAATCGCGTTGTGGACCACGTCAGGCCACGAAGAGCGCCCGATGGAGCATCTCGCGAATGCGTTCGTCCCAGCGCTCGCGGCCTGCGCGCTCGTTCTGAGCCATCGCGCCCTCCGCCATCTGCAACGCCAGAAAGATCTCGGCCATCCCGACGCCCGCGTGCACCACCCCGCCGGCGCGACCCCGCACGAGCACCGCCTCGAACGCGTGCACCGTCCGTTCCGCCAGGCCTTCGAACCAGGAGATGTCCGCTCCGGCGAGCACACGCACCAGACTGCGGTTGGCCCGCTGCAGGTCGAGCACGAAGTCGAAGAGCTCGACAACGCCGGTCGGCCGATCGGCGAGCTCCTTCGCCCGTACCTCCATCAGCTCGACCGCGCTTTCGTACACTGCGGCCACCAGCTGTTCTCGTGTCTCAAAGTTGCGATACAGCGTTGTACGGCTCACCCCCGCGGCAGCAGCGACCTCCTCGAGCGCCACGTCAGGCCCGCGCTCGGCGAACAGATGACGGGCGGCCTCCAGCAAACGCTCTCGATTGACCGCCGCATCACGTCGCAGGCCACTTCGCGGGTTCGCTGACATGCCGGCAGAGTACCCAGTGCCCAAGGCCGGGCCCGAAGGGGAAATCCGTCGCGGGCCCCAGGGCGCTTGGCCGGCCGCGTCAGGACGGTGCCTGTCTTCGTAACCGTCGGTGCGGTACGTGCCACGCGGGAAGACGGCATCCGCACAGTCCTTGCCATCTTTCACGACCTCGAACTGACCCTGCAGACCGACGGGACGTGGACGGATCCCACGGAGGCAACCCGGCGAGTCAGAAGACGGTCAACTTCGATCTGACGAAGCTGCATGCGTACAGGCTTAGGCTGACTGGACTGCCGGGTCTGGCAGGTAGTGGCGATGCCGGCGGGGGCGACGATGAGTACCGACGATCGGATCGAACGGGCCAGAGAGGTCTATGAACGGGCAGTGTTCGGCGGCGATACCAGCGCGTTGATCGACGCCGAACAGGGCTTGGACGCGGTCGAGGCCGATGCGGCGTTGGCGCGTGGGCTCATTCTGCATGCGCGGTTTCAGAGCGCGTCCGCCGACGCCGGCTCGTTGCCCGCCGAGGATCCCGCTGAACTGCCGTTGTTTGAGCGCGCGCTCGAGTTGTACCGGGCACTGGGGGACACGCGCGGCGAGGCCGAGGCGTTGTTCTGGATCGGTTGTCTCCACCAGTTCATCCGGCGTGACAATGAGACTGCGGTTCCCTACCTCGAGCTGTCCTGCCGGCTGGCGGCGCAGACCGGTGACAAGCCGACCCGGTCCGAGGCGCTACGGCACTTAGGCATCGTGGCGCACGCGGCTGGCCGGCTGGACGAGGCGCGCGAGCGGCTGGAGGAGTCATCCCGGCTGCGCCGGGAGGTCGGGGCCTTGCCGGGCGTGGCCTCCAACATGATCGGGCTGGCCTACATCGCCGCCGCCCAGGACCGCCGCGCGGACGCGCTCGCAACACTCGACGAGGCGCTCGTTATCGCACGTGCGCACGGTGCTCACGCCATCGTGCGGCACATCGAGCAGGCGAGAACGCAGATCTAAGCGTGCGGCCACGGGCAGACGTTCCGCGAGCCTGTAGCGGGCGCGTACTTCTGCCGCTGAGAACGCTCGAACCGCTCGCTGCCGTCAAGGCACTGTGAGCGGCGGGGGGTGTCGTGGGTGGTGCAGCAGCGCTGGTGGTGGCTCGGGTCCGGGCTGGCCTGGGTCGGCGGCGGTCCGCCGACCAGGGCCACCGGTCAGCGGCGGCCGGTGGCCAGGGCGACGAGGTACTGTCCGCCGCCTGCGTCGACGCTTGAGGTCACCGGCAGTCCGGGCACCAGCCGGGAGAACCGGTCGACCAGCCAGTCCGCCGCCTCCTGGGCGTCCTTCTTGCTCGGACAGCGGGCGACCAGCTCGCGGCCACCCTTGCGCTCGAGTCGCTCGGCGACGGTGATCAGCGGCGCGGGCTCCACCACGTGCAGACGGTCAGGCCAGGCGATGACCACCTTGACCGCGCCCTTGCGAGTGTTGCAGGCACGGTGCGCGAGTCGCTCGGCGACCTTGGCCTTCTTGTCGGCGGTGCGGCTGTCGACGCTGGGACCACGCGGGTCGTTCACCGACATGTCGGCGTCGACCGGCTCGTCGCACACCCAGCATCGCCAACTGTCACGCCTCGCGACGTCATCGAGGAGACTCATCCGAGCAAACTAGCCTGTCGACCCCTCGGCCAACGACAGCCCCGGCCGCGGCGAGCGCCGCCAGTCCGAAGAAGGGTTGCAAAGGATCGCTCTCCTGCGCCGTACACCTTGACTCCCGGTGCGATATCGCACCGCCGTTGGCAGCCTTAAGACGTGCACCAACCACGCGGTCGAGTTGTTGGAGGTTCGTAGGCTCATGGAACGCACACACGCTGCCCACGCGTTTCGGGAGGCCGCTCAGTCCTTGGTCGATCTTGTGCTCACCGAGGACATGGTTTATTTCGATGGGCTGCCGGACCGAGTTGACCGGGAACTCGGCACACCGCTGGCCGGCCTTGGAAGTGCCCTGAGCGAGGGCCGAGAACTTTCTGCCATCCTCGACATGGCGCGCCTGGTCGAAGAGATAGCGGACGAAATCCGACCCTCGCTGCCAGAGGATCTGGCGAGCGCCATCTCGGACATGGCTACTGCTCGGCGCGACGTGGACTGACGCTCCCATCGTCGGCCAGCAGTGGAGTGAGCCGCTGCACCCACCGGTAGGCCATGACGTGATCGACCTCGACTCCGCGTTCAACCAGCATGTCTGATCCGGCACTGGCTGGTTCCATTCGACCGGCAGTGCCGACCGGTCCGGGAAGGCGCAGGTCACACGGGGTTGAACAGCCCAGGGAGATTTGTCTCCCCAGCACGCGAGCGGGCCCCCGATCGTGATCGGGGGGCCCGCGTGGTCTCTACCTCTGCCTGCTGTTCACGCCCGACGCAGTGCGGAGCGGCCCGCGAAGCGCGCCAAGTCGCCCAGCTCCTCTTCGATCCGGATCAGTTGGTTGTACTTCGCCGTGCGGTCGGAGCGGGAGAGCGAGCCGGTCTTGATCTGACCGCAGCCGGTCGCCACCGCCAGATCCGCGATGGTGGTGTCCTCCGTCTCGCCCGAGCGGTGCGACATGACAGCCGTCCAGCCCGCCTGGTGGGCCGTGGTTACCGCGGCCAGCGCCTCGGTCAGGGTCCCGATCTGATTGACCTTGACCAGGACCGAGTTGCCGACGCCGGTGCGGATGCCCTCGCGCAGCAGCGTTTCGTTGGTGCAGAACACGTCGTCGCCGGTGAGCTGACAGCGGTCGCCGACACGGGCGGTCAGCTCGCGCCAGCCGTCCAGGTCGTTCTCCGCCATCGGGTCCTCGATGGAGACGACCGGGTAGGCGTCGATGAGCTTGGCGAGGTAGTCGGCGTGCTCCAAGGGGGTGCGGCGCACCCCCTCGCCCGCGTAGTCGTACACCCCGTCGCGGAAGAACTCCGACGACGCCGGGTCCATGACCAGGCCGATGTCCGTGCCGGGGCGGTAGCCGGTGCGCTCGATGGCGGTCATCACGAAGTCGAGCGCTTCCTCAGCGGTAGGCAGCGCGGGCGCGAAGCCACCCTCGTCGCCGACGCCCGTGGAGTGCCCGGCGGCCAGCAGATCGTGGCGCAGGGTGTGGAAGACCTCGCTGCCCATGCGGACGGCTTCGGCGAAGGTGTCCGCGCCCACGGGCGCGATCATGAACTCCTGGAAATCCAGCGGATTGTCGGCGTGGGCGCCGCCGTTGACGATGTTCATCATCGGCAGCGGCAGGAGGTGGGCGTCGACGCCGCCGAGGTAGCGGTAGAGGGGCTGGCGGTGGGCCGCCGCGGCGGCCTTGGCGGCGGCGAGGGAGACGCCGAGGATCGCGTTGGCGCCGAGCCGAGACTTCGTGGCGGTGCCGTCGAGGGCGACCAGCACGGCGTCGAGACCCGCCTGGTCCGCCGCGTCCCGCCCGCGCACGGACGCCGCGATCTCCCCGTTGACGTGGGCCACCGCGCGGTCGACGCCCTTGCCGTGCCAGCGCGCGGAGTCCCCGTCGCGAAGTTCCACGGCCTCCCGGGCACCGGTGGAGGCGCCGGAGGGGACAGCCGCGCGCCCCAGGGACCCGTTCGTTAGGACGACGTCGACCTCGACCGTGGGGTTGCCCCGACTGTCGATGATCCGGCGGGCGGTGACGGTCTCGATGGCGGCGTTGACGGTTCCGACTGCCTTTGCGGACATGGGAGGTCCTTCCCGTTGTCGTTGTCGTGCCGTGGCCCCGGCTGCGACAACGCTGGCGCTGAGCCCGACATCGGCAAACCTACAGCAATGCTGCTCAGTGTTGCTGTGCAGGTTAGGTGCACAGCTTTGCTGACCAATGGTGTAAGGTGCCCTATGCCCACCTCGGAAGCCGCCGCCATCGCCGCCGAACTGCGCACCGCGATGGGCAAGCTCACCCGACGCGTCAAACACGAGGACCGCATCCCGCTGGGCCAGGTCGCCGTGCTCGGTGCACTCGACCGCGACGGCACCATGACTACCAGCGACCTCGCCGCCGATCAGCGCGTACGCCCCCAGTCGATGGCCCGGACGGTGGGGCTGCTCATAGAACAGAACCTGATCACGCGCCGGGCGCACCCCACGGACGGACGCAAGTCGCTGGTCGAGCTGTCGGACGCGGGCCGGGCCGCGCTCGAAGCGGAGCGCGGCCGCAGGGCCGGTTGGCTCGCGCAGGCCATCGAGGCCGAACTCACGGATGAGGAGCGGGCGTTGCTGGCACGGAGCGCCGCCCTGCTGGAGCGGCTCGCCACACGCTAGTGCCCCGACAGGCAACGCTCGCCCCGTCGCGACGCCTGGCACGCGCCCCCATGCTCCCGGCTTCGCTCGAGCAGGGAGGTACCGTTACCTTTCAGTGAGCAAACGTGACTCCTGATTGGCAGTCGTCCGTTGCCGGGCGACGTTGACCGGATGAGCCGGTCTAGACGCTTCACGGCCCGCCGCCCCGCCTGCGCATGCAGGTCTTACGGGTCTTACGTGGGCTCCACGTCCTGTTTTTGCGTCGCCCAGCGACTCCAGGTCGACGTGCCGCACGAGCGCGGCAAGATTACGTGCGGCGTTGACGTCCCGGTCGAGGGACAGCCTGCACGCGGTGCAGTGGAACGTGCGCTCGGCCAGTGACAGCTTGGGTTTCACCGTCTTGCAGGCGGAGCATGTCTTGGAGCTGGGGTACCACCGGTCGGCGACGTACAGCGTGGCGCCGTACCAGCCGGTCTTGTAGCCGAGGTGCCGGCGCAGCGTCGCCGGGGCGGCGTCGGTCAGGGACCGAGCCAGTTTGCGGTTACGAACCATCCCGGCCACGTGGAGGTCCTCCACGACGACCGTGGTGAACTGCTGCGCCAGGCGGGTGGTGAGCTGGTGCCACGAGTCGGCGCGGACGGCCGCGACCGTGGCGTGCAGTCGAGCCACCGCCTCCTGTGCCCGCTGCCACCTGTTCGACGCGGTCCGCTTGCGCCTGGCCTGCGGGTCGTAGGGGCCGATCCGCCGGGCGGCACGGCGCTGCGCCTTGCCGAGTTTCTTCAACGCGGCTTTGAACGGCGCCGGGTTCGGCACCATCTCGCCGGTGGACAACACGGCCAGGTGCTTGATCCCGGCGTCCACCCCGACCACCCGGCCGGCCTTCGGCGCGTGCGCCGTCCGTCCGACCGTGCGCCGGACGGCGACCTGGAACGAGCAGGACCACCGTCCGGCGGTCTCGGTGACCGTGGCGGACAGGATCGTCGCGGTGCCGGCCTTCACCCGGCGGGCCAGCTTACGGGTGGACTCGTGGGTGCGGATGCGGCCCAGCCGGGGCAGCACCACGTGCCGGTAGCCAGGGTCGACCCGGATCGCGCCGGTGGTGAACCGGGCCGACCTGCGACCGTGCTTCCTCTTGGTCCGGGGCCAGCCCATCCGGCGGCCCTTGCGGGCACCGGTACGCGAGGCGTGCCAGTTGCCCAGCGCCGCGGACAGGTTCGCCAGCCCGGTGTTGAACGCCTCCTTGGAGCACTGCGCCCACCACCGCGCCGCCCACTGCTTGATCTCGTTCCAGGTGCGCCGCAGGTCCGGCAGGGACCAGCCCTGCCACGGCGTCAGGTCGGCCTCGGCCACCCCGTAGCTGGCCTCGGCAGCCCGTTGCGCCTTCACCGCGCTGACCCGGCGCAGCATATGGTTGTAGGCGAACCGGGCCGCACCGGTGTTGCGGCGCAGGCCGAGAACCTGGGCGTCACTCGGGTCCAGGGCGAACCGGTATGCCTGCACGGTCCAGCCGGCCGGCGGCTCGTACCGCTTCACGACTCGTCCTTGGCGGTGGCCGCGGCCACCGCGCGGCTGGCCCGGTTCGCCGCGGCCCGGCGGCCGTACAGCCGGGCGCACAGGCTGGTCAGGATCTCCGTCACGTCCCGCACCAGGTCGTCGTCCACCTCGGCCGGGTCGGCGACCAGCAGCCGGCGGCCCTGGGCGGCCAGCGCCGCCTCAACGTACTCGGCGCCGAACCGGGCGAACCGGTCCCGGTGCTCGACCACGATCGTCGTCACGGACGGGTCGCGCAGCAGCCCGAGGAACTTCTTACCTCGGCCGTTCAAGGCGGAGCCGACCTCGGTCACCACGCTGGAGACGACCATGTTCTGCCCGGTGACCCAGGCGGCCACCCGGGCGACCTGCCGGTCAAGGTCGCCTCGCTGATCGACCGACGACACCCGGGCGTAGACAACCACCTGGCCCTGGGTGTCGACACTGACAACGTCCACCATGATCGTTCCCGACGGAAGACGCCGAGCGGGCACCGGCATGGTTCCCTCGCGGAACCATCGGTACGCGGTCTGTGGGTGCACCCCGTTGCGGCGCGCCCACTCAGCAAGCTTCACGACACCGACACTAACACTCACATATTCGCATGCCTGATCACAGAATCGGGAACTGCCAACAACCCCCTTCGCCGCACCGGCTGAAAGCCCAAGCACATCCAGTACGAGGACTTCCGGCCGGCACGCCGGACGAACCTTCTGCCTACGCCGGGACTGCCTGCGGATCACCGGCGGCGTCATGGGCGACCATGGTCTCCTGCCGGCGGGGTTCCTCGCGCAGGACGGCGCAGTGCAGCCACGTGTCCGGGATGGCGAAACCGTCCACAAGCGTCCGCATGTGCGGGCGCAGCTCTCTGAGTAGACCGTTCACCACGGCGGTGATCGCCTTGGCGCGGGCCGGCGTGAGACGGCCGTGCTCCAGGAACCATCCCTTGTTGGTCTCGATGACGCTGAGCGCGTACAGGTCACAGATTCGGGAGAGCAGCGCCTGGACCGCCGGGTCTGCGGTGTCTTCGATGCCGGCGACGAACGCCTCCAGGGTGACTCGGTCGATGTGCGCGGTGGCAACGGCGAGGACGTGGTCCTGAACGTCGTTGAAGATGTCGAAGGGACGGTCCTTCTTCGTGGCCGCGCCGTTGCGGAGGCGGCGGACCGCGCCGTCGAGGAGGTGCCTTTCGCGGTCCTCGAAAACCTTGAGCTGCCAGCCGCGGTCGGTGACGGCGACTTCCTCGTCACGGCCGGGCACGGCGCTGATCAGCCGCTCGATGAGCGACCGCGCGGCGGTGCGCTCGAGCACCATCTCGCGGACCTGTTCGGCGACGAAGGAGGCGCGCCCCCAGCCGTCCAACGAGCCGAACTCGTCCCGGTGGCCGGTGAGCAGCCCCTTGGCAACCAGCTGCAGCAGCACCGTGTTGTCGCCCTCGAACGTGGTGAAGACATCGGTGTCGGCCTTGAGACTGGGTAGCCGGTTCTCGGCCAGGTAGCCGGCGCCGCCGCATGCCTCGCGGCACATTTGGATGGTGCGCGTCGCGTGCCAGGTCTGCGCGGCCTTGAGACCGGCGGCCCGGGACTCCAGCTCCCTTTGCCGGTGCTCGTCGACCGGCCCGTCGCCGCCCTGCACCTCACTGAGCGCGGCGACCAGCTCGGCCTGGGCGAAGTTCAGCGCGTACGTGGTGGCCAGGGCGGGCAGCAGCTTGCGTTGGTGGGCCAGGTAGTCGTTGAGCAGCACCTCCCGGTCCGCGTCGGGCGTGCCGAACTGGCGGCGAATGTCGCCGTAGCGCACCGCGATGGTCAGCGCCGATTTGGTGGCCGCCGACGCGGCGCCGCCCACGCTCACCCGGCCGCGGACCAGGGTGCCGAGCATGGTGAAGAAGCGCCGGGAGTCGTTCTCAATCGGGCTGGAGTACGTCCCGTCCTCCGCGACCTGACCGTGCCGGTCCAGCAACATGTCCTGCGGCACTCGTACGTGGTCGAAGCTGAGCCGCCCGTTGTCAACGCCGAGCAGGCCGGCCTTGGGCCCGGCGTCACCGATGGTCACGCCGGGCAGCGGGTTGCCCTGCGCGTCGCGGATCGGGACCAGCCACGCGTGTACGCCGTGCCGTCGCCCGTTGGTGATCAGCTGCGCGAAGACCACCGCCATCCGCCCGTCCCGGGCCGCGTTGCCGATGTAGTCCTTCCGGGCCGCCTCGTGCGGGGTGTGGAGATCGAAGGTCTGCGTCTGCGGGTCGTACGTGCAGGTGGTGCGCAGCTGCTGGACGTCGGAGCCGTGGCCGGTCTCGGTCATCGCGAAGCAGCCGAAGATCTTGCCCGAGATGATGTCCCGTAGGTACGCGTCGTGGTGCCGCGGCGTGCCGAGGGCCGCGACCGCGCCGCCGAACAGGCCCCACTGCACGCCCGCCTTGACCATCAGCGACAGGTCGACCTGCGCCAGCATCTCGGTGGCGACGATCGAGCCGCCGACGTCGGATCTGCCGCCGTACTCGGTGGGGAAGCCCGACGCGATGCCCAGCTCGACAGGAAGTTCGGTGAGCAGCCGGCTGATCCGCTCACGTGCCTGGTCACCGGTCTCGCCGTACACCGGGAGGAAGCGCTCGTCGAGGTGATCCCGGTGCGCGTTGCGAACCTCGGCCCACGGTCCGTCGAGCACTTCCTGCAGGCGGGCGAGGTCGATGCGGCCAGACGCGTGATCGGGCATGGTCACCCCTCGGGATGGTGGACATATGGGTACAGTCTGTACCTGATCAAGAGTACCGGCCCCCCTACATCGGTCCGGTGAGAGACAGCGGTGAGACCCGACACCATCGCCGTGCGTCGTGCCGACGGCGCCCCGAATGAGCGCGCCCGTCGGCGTCAACTGATCGTGCAAGCGGCCGGTCCGCGCCATCGAGGAATCCGGCACGACGCGGCCTGAGCGTGGTGGCGGACCGGGCCGGACTCGAGTTCGCGGCTCGACCAGGTGTCACTCGGCCAGCGAGGGAGTTCAGACCCGGGTGATCCGCACCGCGTCGGCGACCACGAATCCAGTGCCACTGGTCCAGCGACTCACGCCGACCTTGTTGCCCGTGCCCGCCACCAGGGTGAACACGCCGATCGAGACCCATCGGCCGCCGTTGGCTCGCTGATTGACGGACACGGACTTGCTCCCGGTGGTGGTCTCCACAAGGTAGGGCGTCAGGTTGTTGTAGCCCGCGTCGGCCGGGTACCAGACCGAGATCTCATAGTTTCCGGTCGCTGGGATGGTCGACCGGTACCAGGCGACGTCGCTGGAGGACAACGGGTTGGCGAATCGGTAGTCGGTGCCGAACCGCTGGCCGGAGTAGGCCGACGTGCCCCATTCGGTGCTCGCCGTGAACCCGCCCGAGGTGCTGTTGTCGATGGTCGTGGTCCACTGCTGCGGCGGGGTCTGCGTAACCCTCACGTCGAGGTAGTTGCGGTCGATTTTCATCGTCACGCCGCCCCAGGTCTCGGTGACATCGCCGGCGTACTGGTGCACGCGCTGCTGGTTCGCGTAGTAGGCATCGGCGCAGTAACTTCCGGCGTCCGTGTCAGCAACCCCGTTCCACCAGGCGATCCAGATCTGATCGAGTCGCGTGTAGGTCGGGTTGCCGTACGCGTCGCAGACGTCCTTGATGCCGGACGAGCCGCTGGAGTACATGCCAGCGAGGTAGCCGCGTACGTGCAGTTGCTCGACCCAGCCGGACAGGAACGACAGCACGGCAGCCCGGCACGACGCGTTCGACGGGTACTGCTCGATGTCGTTGTAGATGGTGCTCGCACTGCCGATGCCCAGTGCCTGGGCGGCATTCGCGGCGCTGTTCGCCGCGGAGACGCCTTGTGACCGGGCGGTGGTGGGATCGGCGGACATCTTCGGCGTCCGGGTGCCGCACGGTGCCTGGTACCCCAGTTCGATGGGGAGTAGCCGCCATCCGTTACTGGTCTGGTTGGCCACCCAGGTCGCGGTGAGGTTGGGCTGGGAACAGGTGCGGCTGGCCCCGCTGATGTAGATGCCGATCGCGCCGTAGGGCGAGCTGGCCCGCCACGTGTTCATCGCAGCCTGTGACGGGGCGGCGCAGGTGTCGAATCCCCGGCCGGTAAAGGTGCCGGGTTGCGGGCCGGTGGCCAGCGGCGTCACTGCAGTCGATGTTTGTGCGGGTGTCGCGGCCACAGCAATCGAGTCGATCGGCGCCACGAGTCCCGCGGCAACGGTGAGACCCGCTAGCCATCCGGCAATGACTCTCACGCTGCCTCCGTTTGAAGAAATCCTCGCCTCGGAACGGGCACCACGAAAGATTTCTACCACGAATCGATGAACAGCAATAGAGGGCTTGGGTCGCTTCAGACACAAGATGGTCGGGGGTTCAGTCTGAGGAACTGTCTCTGGAATGATGTTCCAGTGGTTGACCAGCGCGCCGGTTTCGAACTGCTTGGCAACGACGCCTTGGAGCGGTCGGCAGTGGTGGCCAACTGCGCCATGAACCGCGAGCGGCAGCTGTCCGGGGTCAACAGCTACACCCGGGAGTTGGGGTTCAACCCTCTCGACGTTCTCGCCGCCGCCGACCGGGCCGAACCTTCGGCAGTCGCTGGTTGGCTGGATCTGTGCTGCGGCACTGGTCGGGCGTTGATCCAGGCTGCCGGGGAGCTGCGCCTGGCAGGGCTGACCGAGCGGACGGTCCTCGTCGGGGTCGACCTGGTCGACGCCTTCGATCCCGTACCGGCACCACCGCTGAACCTGGAGCTGATCTGCGCCTCCGTCACCAACTGGACACCTACGCGGACGTTCGACTTGATCACCTGTCTGCACGGACTGCACTACGTCGGAGACAAGCTCGCCGTCCTGACCCGGGCCGCCGGCTGGCTGACTCCCACCGGCCGGCTCGTGGCCGACCTGGACCTGTCCAGCATCCGGCTTCCTGACGGGCGACCCGCTGGGCAGCGCCTCACCGCCCGACTCCGCGCCGCCGGGTTCTCCTACGACTCCCGTCGACGCCGGATCAGCTGCACCGGCCGCCGTGAAGTCCGCCTCCCGTACCGCTACCTCGGCGCCGACGATCGCGCTGGTGCCAACTACACCGGACAACCCGCCGTGCACTCCCACTACGCCGAAGACCACTGACCGCACCGACGCCGGCGTGGCCGATGCCGACGTGGATCTTCTGGCCGGCGATGACGAGGGTGCGGCGGCACCTGACGCGTCGTTCGACGCGCAGTGGCTGGGTTGCCGGGGTGGGTGGGGATCCGGCGGGACGGGCGTCGCGGATGCGGGCCTGCTCGGTCGGGGTGCCGGCTTCGACGCCTGATCTTCCTGTTGGCTGCGGGCGATCAGGGCCCGTCTCGGCGTCCTCGACGCCGACTGGGTCGCGCACGAAGCCGTAGACGATCTCGTTGTTGGCCGAGGAGACTCCGGGCCCGGAGGATCCCGCGGTAGGGGCCCGAGTAGAACCTGTCACCGGCCGCAGGCCCTGCACGTGGCGCGGGTGCGCAGGTGGTAGTCGCTTGACGCCGAGATGAGGCCGAGTCCCAGGATGCAGTACGCCGACATCGCCACCCAGAGGAACGTGTCGGAGAACTGGCTGATCGATCCCGACGTCAACTGCACCAGCCCCATGCCGAAGTAGGCGACGATGCCCGCCCCGAGCCCGAAGCCGGGCACCAGTAACAGCAGGCGAGGGATCGTGCGGCCGGCGAGCAGCGGCACCCACCCCGGCCAGATCTCGCCCCAGCGGTGTACCAGCGCCAGCGGCAACAGCACTCCAGCCAGCAACAGGCCGATCTCCAACCCGATCACGGAGGCGTCCTGCGTGAGGCCGTCGAATCCCACCACGATCTGGGCCGCGAAGCGGGTGACGAGGCCGGCTACCGCGGCGTACGCGGCCCACCGTGCCCACCGCGCGGGTGTTGAGCGCCGCAGACCCGGTCGGACTGTCCGGCAGCAGTCCGGACAGTCGCCCCGGGTGCGTCGCTGATAGTGGGCGGTGGCCAGACTGAGCAGGACCGCTCCGGTGACGCAACCGAGCCGGCTGGCGAACGCTACCGGGTCGAAGTACGGGCCGACCGTGAACAGCAGGAGGCCCACCAACTCCGGCAGCAGGATCGCGGCTGCCGCGATCAGTGCACCAGCGACCGTCCAGGCGACACCTGCGAGCGCCGGCCGCCAGGTCTCCACCCGGTCCAACGCAACCGCCAGAGCACCCGCGGCAACGCACAACGCCACCGACCGCCAGCCGGTGAAACCGAGCAGGTCCGACCCGAACTGCCCGAAGTCCGGAGCCTCGCCGATCGTCCACGCCAGACGCACACCCCCGTATGCCACGGCCCAGCCGAGCACTGCGTACGTCAGGCCGTGGCCGGTCCTGCGAACGATCGATGCCGATGTCGTCATGCACCCGATCCTTCCGGCGCCCCGACGTGGGCGGCCCCCGCCGACAGGGGAAGGCGCTCCCCCGCAGGAGGGACGTGCCGAGGGCCCGCCGGCCGTGCCGTCATCTGGGACGCCGATCCCACGGGCAACGCTGTGACCAGGCTCTTCGGCTTGGAGGCCTCTTCGGCGCTCAGAACAACACCCGGCACCCACCCCTACCAGCAGTTTCTAGTCTTCGCAGGTCAGAGTCGGTGTGGCGTCCTGTTTCACACCGAAGAGGTCGCTGGCTCGATACCAGCATCGCGGGCGGCTCGCGAACTCCGTCGCCTCGTCGACACTGCCGATCAGCTCTTCCTGAGCCGAACCCTGCCTGATCTCTGGGCGGGCCCCGGGGACCCGTGGTGGCTGCAGCACAGGTGATGGGGCAGGATGGCCGCCCGGTACGCCGTCACCAGTTGTCCGAGCCGCTAGTAGGGGTGAGGCGATCTTGAATAGGGTCGGCGACCACGGTCCGCTACCGAAACGCGTGGCCGAACGGATCACCATGGACGGGATGGGTGGGCTGACATGGCGCTACTGCTTGGCATTGATGACCTCCCGCCAGGGTTTGATTATCCCCAGGAGTTCATCCGGGTCGTTGAGCTTGGACTCACGGACCTCGAACCGTGGTTCATCCTGGATGATGACGATCTTTACGATCGCCATCGTGGTCTTCGCGGACGGTATCCGAACAGGGTGCTGGTGCCGTTCGCGCGCCGCATCGACAACGATGACGTGGCCTGCTGGGACGCCGACCGAGGCGGGCGAGTCGTCATCGTGCACGACTTCGCGTCGCCCGGCTGGGAGCACCATGCAGACGTTGGCGGCTTCTACGACTGGCTTCGGCAGGCCGTGGAGGATCTGATTGAGTACGACTGTTGACCTCAGTCGAGCCGTGTCCCAGGGAACTGGGCCGATCCTGTGCCACCGGCTGCAAGCCGATGTGGTCCATCCGCTGAATCGTCGTATCCCCGAGCACAGGGGTCGGATGGGGACGGCCCGCTAGCATCGGGCCGAACGGACCGGCTCGGCGAGGGGACGACCGACGCGAAACACCGCGAGCGGTTCGCCGCCCACCCGTTCGGCGAGCCGACTGGCCGTCGCCGGGCAGTCGATGAGCTGGCTGAGTGGATGGACCGCCAGGCCGTGCCGGGCGAGAGTCAGCCACGTACGCAGAAGACGCCGGCCTGCGGCGATGTGGTCGTCGCCGTCGGCGAGTAGAACCAGGATGCTGCCGTCGTAGCGCAACAGGCCGCGGCCGCTGGCGGCCAGCAGCGCCGGAAGGCCCAGCCGGCGGGTGACCGGGTACGCCCGAAGTGCGGCGGACAGGACCCGCGCTTCGTACCGGGACAGGGTGAGCGCCCGGTCGGTGAGCCCGTCGAGGTGGTATCGGGGATGGTGTGGGCTGAGGCGCAGCCAGTCACGCAACTCGACCGCTACGGCTGGTGTGCCGAACAGCCACCGGTCGGCGACCGCCAGATCCGGAGCGAGATCTCGGGTCGGAACGTGCGCGATGCCGGGCCCGAGGTCGGCGATGACGGCGGCGTCGACGTACCCGGGCGCGTATGGACCACGGGCGACCCGGCGGGCCTCGACGTCGGCGATCGTGAACGGAGTCGCGTACCGATTTGCTGCGGGGATCAGTCGCGGACCGGGCGCCGCGGTGATGGTGAGGCCAAGTTCGGCGGAGACGATGAGGCACGTCTCGACGAATGCGCCGATGCCGAGGGCCAGGTCACGCCCGGTCGGGTCGGAGTCGGGCAGGCGGCGGGCGGGATCGACGCCGATGACGATCTCGTCGGCGTGGTACTCCGGTCGCCACGGCTGCGTGTTGTGCGCGCTCGGTGCCCGGCGGCAGACCGCCTCGTTGGCCCGCAACTGCTCGACCCAGCTCACGCCGCCGCCCCTCTCTCGTAGAAGGTGTACCCGTGCAGGGGCCGCCCGCCGGCGCGCCGGTACTGAGCGGCCGAGGCGACGTTTGTCCGCTCGACGAAGGTGCTGCGCAGTGTCCGGTACCCGTTGCTGGCGAGGTTGCGGTGCAGTTCCCTGGACAGCAGCGTCAGGTACCCCTTGCCCTGCTCGTCGGGCATGGTGCCCTTGATGATGAGGACGGCGTCGCTCCGGTACCGGCCGCGGGTGGCGAGGAGGCGGAGCTGATTGATGACGCCGAGCCGGCCACCGACGCTCATGAGGTACTCGGAGATGTCCGGCACGGTGACGACGAACGCGACGGGTCGGCCGGCCTTCTCCAGCCAGAGAAGCAGCGCCTCGTCGAGCAGGAACGCGAGGCCGTCGGTCTGCTCCGCCAGCTGATCGGCGGAGATGTCGGTGTAGTAGCCGAGTTGCGCGAAGCTCGCGTTGAGCATCCGCCGCAGGATCGGCAGTTGGCTGCGCAGGTGCCACCGGGAGCCGTGCCGGATGACGAGCTGTTCGGCGGCGATCCGGCCGTCGTCGAAGGCGAACCCGTGGTCATGGTCGGCGGCGACGAGAGCACAGGCGGCGAGCGGAGCACCGGCGGCGACCGGAGCACCCGTGGCCGTGCCGTTGAGGTCGACCAGCCAGGTGTCGGCCTCGAAGCGACGGTGGAAGCCGTGCCGTTCGTACATGTCCGGGTAGTAGGCGGGGTTCCACGCGGAGTCCACGAAGCCGCGGTCGGCGAAGCCGGAGGTGATCACCCCACCGGTCTGGTTCGGCAGCAGTGCCACCGGTCCGAACAGTGGTCGGCCGTTGGCCCTGGTCTCGACGGCGTCCATGATGGCGGCAAAGACGTCGTCGTCATCGACGAACTCGGTGTGCCCGAACAGCTGCCGTGGGCCCACCTTGGTGTCGAAGGCCGCGCTGCGGTGCATGCTGGTGCGCCCCACGACGACGCCGTTGCGGTCGCGGACCAGGAACAGCTCGGCGGTGCGGCGGTGGGTCGCGATGACCGATGACAGCAGGGGTACGTACCGGTCTGTCGGGTGGAGCCGGAGCGGGAAGTCGACGAACGCTCGCAGGTCGGCCCGCGACTGCACGGGAACCAGTCTCATGCGCGATGCACCGGCGGGCCGGACGTCTCGGTGGACAGCGGGGTGAAGGTCGGTACGTGCGCCATGCCGTCCGACTCAGCGCGCCAGATGCCGTTGCTGTAACCCTCGGGCTCGGCACCGTACAGGCGGATGTAGCCACCGGTCGCGTTCTTCGTGCCGTGATCGGTCACCCAACACATGAGGTCGCGGTGGTGGCGGCTGCGGGCGAACTTCAGCAGCGCGTCGCGGTCGCTGAAGAAGGCGATGGTGCCGAGCGTGAACGGGAACTGGTAATACACGGTGTGCCACCGGTACCCGTCCATCCGTCTCATCTGCCGGACCATCTTGAACCACGTCCGGGTGAGCGTGAGAATCGAGCGCGGCCCGCGGTAGCGGGTGGCGCCGACGAACATGGCGGTCGCCTGGCCGACCGGAGGCGCTGCGGAGAAGTCGGTGGTCCTCACGCCGTCACGCCCCTCACCAGGTATACGTTCTTGATCTTGGAGGCGGCGTCGGCGAATGGGCCGGTACCGTACTCGTGGACCTCCACCCGCAGGTCGGCGGCGGACGGGTCCTCGGCGAGGGACTCGGCAAAGTCCCGGCTGACCTCGGCGAGGTGACGCAAAACCCCCGCGCGGCAGGTGTGGATGAGGGTTTGCCGCTCATCAGGACTGAGCGCCAGGCCCTCGCGAAGTTGCAGGTTGACGACCGGCCGGCTCTCCAGGTCGGCCTGCTCGGTCAACTGCAGGCAGAAGCTCTGCAGCAGGTGCGCCTGGGAATTGCCGGTGTAGAGGCCGTACTCGACGTCCTGGGGGTAGATGTTGGCGCCCATGTACGAGATGGTGCTGTCCTTGCGGCCGTACAAAAAGAGCAGTGGCAACCGCATCCGGTCGATCTGCCAGGCGCGGTCCGCGGCGGCCCTCGCCGCGGGGTCGGCGATCGCGGCCAGGACGTCCGGGTACGAGATCAGCCGGCCCTCGTCGCCAATGTTGTAGCGGACCCGGGGATTGAGCACCGCCGTCGAGTTGATCGTGCAGAGCACCTCATGGTCCGGGGTGGTCTCCAGGTACGTCTCAAGCGGGTTGTACTGAAAGACCATCGGCAGCCGGTGCTCGTCGGCGCCGAGCAGTGCGGTCCGCAGTGCGGCGTCGGTACGCAGTCGTCGACGGACCCAGACACTGAAGTCGCTCTCCCCGGCGATGCCGATGGTGAGGTCGCTGGCTCCGTAGCCGGAGCGCACCTTGACGAAGCGCTCCTGCAGGTAGTCGCGCAGCGCCTCGGTCATCCCCTCACCACCGACCAGACCGCTGATGCGGTACTCGGCCCATGGGAAGTCCTCGGCGTCGAGCTTGTCGCGTAGGTGCTTGAGGAACGGCGGATACGCGGTGACGATGTAGTCGAATCCGGGCCCGAAGTACAACAGGGTGTCGACGATCTTCTGCAGGTCCGGCCCGGTGTTTTTCACCATCGCGATCGTGGACATGGCGATGCCGGTGTTGGTGCCGGTGGCCCAGGCGCCCATCGAGTACGCGTTGATGACGAACCGCCGCTTCGACGGAAACACCATGGTCGCGTAGCCGGCCAGGTTCTTGTGGACCGAGCGCAACTCACGGCGGCTGCGGATCCAGTTGAACGGCTGACCGGACGAGCCCGACGACTCATCGACCACGCTGCCGGCGATCTCGATCTCACCGTGCCAACAACGCTGCGCCTCCGGGTACGCCTGCACGTACGACCGCTTGTCCGTCTGCGGGTACGACGACAGGTCGAACCACCGGAACCGCCAATGGTTGCGGCGTAGGAAGTCGCCGTACGCGGGCACGTCGATCGCGGCGAACTGGCAGGTCATCCAGGCGTGCAGCCGGGCGAAGCGACCCATGTACGGACGGTACTGACGTGCCGTGAGCCGCCACACCGCCGGATGGATCCGGTAGAGCGTGTAGAGCCAGGTCAGGGCGAAGCTCGCGGAGCGTAGGGTCCACCGACGCAGGAATGTCACCACGCGGCCACACTATTGAACCGTCGAGCCAGAAGCCTGGTGACGGATACTCAGGTGTCTAAGTATCCCGGGCCGGCCGGCGCCCGTCGGCGCGGCCGGGTTCAAGCCGACGAGCCCGGTCGATCGCTGAGGGATCGGCGGGGCTCGTCGGGTGGTGCCTGTCAGGCGAGGTCGACCCGGTCGAGATCCATGAACCGCGGATGGCGATCTCAGTGCGACCGCATAGCTGGGCGGTCCATCGGCGACCGTCTTGCGCCCGGTCACCGCCTGCCGCGCGCCGACCCGGTTGCGGGATGGCTGGTGACGGTGGAGCATTCCCGCCGGGAGAGTTCCAACGCCACAGCGACGGTGCTCGTGCTGGCGGCCTTCGTGGCGAGGGCGCCGATGTCGAGGCGCCGACCGGAGCCATCGGTGATGACGCCGGCGTTGAGCCGCAGGTAGGCGACGGGCGAGCCGAACGTGGCCGATGCGGCTTCCAACAGCCGCTGACGGGCTACGGCCGCGGCGACCCGGACGGGGGTGTAGGTCGAGGCGGTCGTGTTCGATCCGCCGATCACCTGGTTGAACACCGATTCCGGCCAGGCATCGGTCAGCGTGACACGGACCCGCTGCCGCGGTACGGACAGTTCCTCGGCGATCAGCATGGCAGTCGAGGTGGTGATGCCCTGTCCCACCTTGGCTCGGGG
This sequence comes from Micromonospora sp. NBC_00858, assembly GCF_045207365.1. Lineage (NCBI taxonomy): Bacteria > Bacillati > Actinomycetota > Actinomycetes > Micromonosporales > Micromonosporaceae > Micromonospora > Micromonospora sp. NBC_00858. Next base: position 1,227,080 of record NZ_CP108828.1, read on the forward strand.
CAACGCGAACGACACGGTCCCATCCTGGCTGACCTCGACCGAGATCAGTCCCGATGTCGGCAGGGCCGCCGCAGTCATGACGTCGTTGAGGCCGAGCAGCTCTGTCACGTCTGACGACGGCAGCTTGGCGTCTGTTGTGGACGTCGCCGCCAGTTCAGCCGCGGTCACGAGGATCGGGGCAGCCAGCACGTACCCGAGGAACCGTTGCCGGGGGATGGGTTCAGCCATGGTGGCTTACTCGGGGCAGTTCGTTGTGGGGACTTCGATCTTGGTCTCGTGGCCCCTGGTGGGGAAGAACTGACCACGTCCACCCGCCCGCCAGCAAGAACTTGCGCCTGCTCAGCTCAGTCATGCCCTCAACTCCCTACCGATTCACTGTTGGCCGGCGTGCTGAGTTGCGGTGCATCGGCGGTGCGCCGGGAAGAGCCAGGGACGCGGGACCGTCCCGCGCCCTCAGCTGCGACGCTCCCAATCAGAACTCGCGGTTGCCGAGCGGGATCTCGATGTTGATCGACCGCCCCTCGGACAGGAAGAGCAGGGCCAACTTGCGCAGGAACTCGTCGAAGAGCCAGTAGCACTCCGGCGCGAGGGGGAGCGGCAGCAGGCCCTCCCGGACGGCGATGAACGGCCCCCAGAACGTCTGCAACAGCGAGTCCCAGAGCAGCTCTCGGGGAATCTGAAGCCAACTGGCGATCTGCCTACCGAGCATGAACCGCGTGAACGAGCCGAGGATGGGCTTGCTCAGGAGGCCGGCGTCGATCTCCTCACCGAGGCTGAGCAGGATGTCCGCCAGCGCGATGCCCTCGGGCGTCGGCGCCAGCACCGGGTCGAGGACCTCGCTGGCCTGGGCGTTGGCCTCACTCCACGACGCGGGAATGTACTCGTCCTTGATGCCCAGCATGTGGGCGGCCACCTGCCACAGGTGGAGGAAGGCATCCGACTCGCGGGCAGGGACCGGAACCCTCCAGTCGGTCAGCTTCCGCATGACCGTGGTCGGCAAGCTGTGCCAGGTGACCATCAGGTCCCGCTGACTGATCGGGATGTCCTCGGGGGCGACCTCCGCCCAGTCCGGCGACTGCGGCAGGAGGTGACGCACGCCGGCGTGCGCCAGTCGGGTCTTGACGGCGGTCACGATCATCGAACCGTCGGGCTGGTAGGCGTTCGCCGTCCCGATGTCGTACCCCAGCTTCGCGGTCTTGGAGATGCGGTCCTTCATGTCCGCGCCGCCCTGGGAGTAGTAGACGGCGCGGGCCTCCTTCGGAATGACCGTGCTCATCATGCCGCTGGCCAACCCGTAGAGCACGCCGAGGTAGAGCCCTCGCTTCTGGTTGAACTGCACCGCGGTGGCCAGCTTGCCCTGGTCCACCCACGACGGTAGCTGGCGGGCGTGCTCGATGAAGCTGCGTACATCCCCCGGCAGTCCGTCCGGCAAGGGCTGACCGTTCGTGGTCCAGGTCCGTAGCAGTGCGTTGACCATGGGCACGTCGCCCCGGTCGAGCAGCGAGGCGACCAGCGGGTCGGCCTCCTCATCCCACACCCACCGCGGGTCGACGCCCGCCCCGGCGCCCGCCACGGAACCCGAGGGGGACCAGGTCCACACCGACTGGGCCTGCGCCGGCGCGGCGACACCCAACGCGCCGAGCGCGCCAAACGCCCCACCGACCTTCAACATCTTGCGCCTGCTGAGTGGTTCCACGCCTCGCTCCTCCTCAAGGTCGACTCCACTGATACGATGAAACGCATGTTGCGTCCATGTTTCACATGAGAGCACACTGTGTCGGAGATCACAAGACTGATCATGACGATGGTCTATGTTTGGCCCGAGCCGGACCGCGCGGACGTCCAAGCCGCACACCCTCTCACCTGCATCAAGCTCACGGGCCATCATGGATCGATCTGCTTCCGCCATCTCCGGGGCAGGCAAATGGGATCGGACACAGCAGACTTTGCTGGCGGCATCGGCGGCGCGCGTGGAGATGGGTCCGCGGGTCGTCGACGGGCAGGGCGTCGCGGCGCTGGGTTCGTGGCGAGATCTCCACAGAGAGGGAATCCGACGATGACCATGGTCAAGGGACTACTTCAGGGCAAGGTCGCCTGGGTGACGGGCGCCGGCCAAGGCGTGGGAGCGGCGATCGCCGAAGGACTGGCGGAGGCCGGCGCGTCCGTGATCCTCCAGTCGCGCCGGTTGGACGCGCTGCAGGCGGTGCGGGACAAGATTGTGGCCAACGGTGGCACGGCGGACATCGTCACCGGTGACGTCACCGACGAGTCCACTGCCGACGCCGTCGTGGCGTTGGCCCGGCAGCGATGGAGTCGCCTCGACATCCTGGTGAACAACGCCGGGATCAGTCCGGCGCTGCAACGCAGCGAGCGGCTGAGCGTCGCGGACTGGCAGCAGGTGATTGACACCAACCTGTCCGGGGTGTTCATCTGCGCCCGCGCCGCCGGCGCGTTCATGATCGAGCAGGGCGCGGGCAGCATCATCAACATGTCCTCGGTTCACGGCCAGGTTGGCCTTCCGCGACTGGCCGCGTACAGCGCCAGCAAGGGCGGAGTCGAGCAGCTCACCCGGACGCTGGCGCTGGAGTGGGCGGCTGCCGGTGTACGCGTGAACGCGGTGGCGCCTGGTTACCTGGAGACGCAGATGACGGAGGGATTGCGCAACCACGACCAGTGGTCGAAGCGGTTGCGCGAGCGAATCCCGATGGGCCGGTTCGGCCTGCCGCGTGAGGTTGTCGGCGCTGTCGCGTTCTTGGCATCGGACGCTGCCAGTTATGTCACCGGCAGCGTCTTGCACGTGGACGGTGGTTGGACGGCGCAATGACAACCGGCGGTCCCGGCCGATCTGGTTAGTCTGCGTTCGTCCACCGATCACACCTGAGACTCAGGTGAGCACGTACTCCCAATCGCTCCTTCCCAGAAAGTTAACCCTCGTTTACAGTGCTGTCATGGGCTGCGGCGCCCTCGACGGCACCACGATGAGGGGTACGCCGGCCTTAACTCACGCCACCACCAGGCCCGGTTACGGTTGAAGGAGTACCTCATGGACCCTGCCGACACCCTTGCCGACCAATGCGCCAAGACGGCTGCCGACCTGACCATTCCCGCCCTCCTACACCGCAACGCCACCGAGTTCGCCGACTTGCCTGCGCTGACCACGCTCAACCGCGACGACACCCGCACCTGGGCCGAGTTGCGCGATGAGGTCGCCGAGCTGTCCGGCGGCCTGGCCGAGATCGGCCTGGAGTCAGGCAGCCACATGCTGATCATGATGTCCAGCCGGCCGGAGCACTGGCTGATCGACCTCGCCGCGGTCCATCTCGGCGCGGTGCCCTCCACGGTCTACTCGACGCTGAGCACTGATCAGCTGCGGTACCTGGCGGTGCACAGCGGCGCCCAGGTGCTCGTGTTGGAAGGCGCCGACGAACTGGCCCGCTGGCGTTCGATCCTGCCGGACCTGCCCAAGCTCCGCCGGATCGTGCTGGTCGACGAGGCCGAGACCAGCGGCACGACCCCGGAGATCGTGCCGCTGTCGCAGGTACGTTCCCTCGGCCAGGCCGCGCACCAGGCCGACCCGGACGCCTTCGAACGTCGCTGGCGCGAGGTCCGACCCGAGCAGCCGGTGACGCTGCTCTACACGTCGGGAACGACCGGCGACCCGAAGGGCGTCGTGCTCAGCCACCACAACGTGATCTACCAGGCCGTGGCCCTCGAGGCCACCGTGCCCGTGCCCAATCACGCGCCGTCGGTGGCCTACCTGCCGCTGGCCCACATCGCCGAGCGGATGCTGGGCATCTACAACACCATCTACCGTGCGGGTCACGTGACCATCTGCCCCGACCCTACCCAGCTCATCGCAACCCTGCGCGCGGTCGGCCCCGCCTCGTTCTTCGGCGTCCCGCGGATCTGGGAGAAGATGGCAGCCGGCGTACAGGCCCATCTGGCCGCCGCGGAACCGATGGTGCGGGACGCCTTCAGCGCCGCGAGCGCTGTGGCCCTGGAGGCGTACGAGCTGCTTGCGGCGGGCAAGCCGGTGCCCGACGAGTTGGCCGCCCGGGTGGCGCAGGCCGAAGCCACGGTGCTGCGACCGCTCCAGTCCACGCTGGGCCTGCAGAACATGGTCTGGGCCGGCAGCGGCGCCGCCCCGATCCCGGTCGACGTCCTGCGGTTCCTGGCCGGGCTCGGCGTCGACGTGCTGGAGGTCTGGGGCATGACCGAGACCACCGGCACCGCCACCATCAACACCCTGGACCGGTTCCGTACCGGGACCGTCGGTCGGCCCATCTCCGGCATGCAGGCGCGCCTGGCTGCCGATGGCGAGATCTTCGTACGCGGGCCCTTGGTGTGCTCCGGGTATCTGCGTGGCGACGGCAGCGTCGAGCCGGCCACCGACGCGGACGGCTGGCTGGCCACCGGCGACGTCGGCGTGATCGACGACGACGGCTTCCTGACCATCACCGACCGCAAGAAGGAACTCATCATCAACTCCAGCGGCAAGAACATCTCGCCGGCGCACATCGAGGGGCTGCTTCGGGCGCATCCACTCATCGGTCAGGCGGTCGCGATCGGCGACCGGCGGCCGTACATCACGGCACTGATCGTGCTGGATGACGAGGTCGCGCCCCAGTGGGCGCGAGCGCACGGCATCAGCGACGCGCAGCTGCCCGGCCTGGCCGCGGAGCCGCTGCTGCTCGCCGAGATCCAGGCTGCCGTCGACGCCGCCAACGCCAAGCTCGCCAGGCCCGAGCAGGTCAAGACCTTCCAGGTGCTGCCGTCGGCCTGGACGCCGGAGTCGGGCGAGCTGACCCCCACCTTGAAGCTGCGGCGCCGCGTCATCGTCGATCGTTACAGCGAGAGCATCGACACCCTCTACCAGTCGGCAGGCGCGGCTCGTTGAGTCCTCCACGCGAGGTTGACGGGTGAACAGCCTGAGTCGTCAATTCGCCGGCAGGTAGGAGGCTGTCGGGGGCGGCGGGTCGTCCGCCGTGGGGTGGTGGAACTGACCGATGACGAGCGGGCGTGCCTGAACCGCACCGGGTTTGGTCATGCTCTGACCCTTGTGGAGGGTCAGGCCATGTCACGCCCTTCCCCGCCAAGCCCTCAGGCGCGACGCGTCAGGTCAGACCGGCAGTCCGGTTGCTGGTACGGGCGGGCCAGTCACTTCGGGTCGTGGTCGGGCGGCGGTGGTGGCGGACCCAGATCTGCGGGCTGATACCCCTGGGGATAGCCGGGGTAGGTCCGGTTGTGCGGCGCGTGTGTCAACCGGCTCGCGGTACGCGGTGGCAACAGCCGCACCACCGCGGCCCGAGTGCGCAGCCCACCGTTGACCACTCCGGACATCCAGCGCGGCGCGGCCGGGAACCCGAAGGCGGCGCGTAGCTCGGCGGGAAGCAACGCGAGCACACCGAGCCGCGCGGCCCGGCGCAGCGGCGCCGGGTACCACGAGCTGAACAGGCCCAGGGTGTAGGTGCCGATTCGCTGATTGGTCGGGGCGTAGCGGAACGTGGCGCGCTCGTACTCGCGCTTGAAGTCCCAGAACGCGTCGAAGTCGTCCGGCACGTCGCGGACGCCCATCCGCGCACCGACCGCCCGGTAGTAGTGGAACGCGGCCAGCCGCTCGTGCTCGTGCAGCCGACGCCAGCCGAACCGGTCCAGCCACTCGATCGGCTCGTACACGAACGTGGACAGCACGTAGAGCATGTCGTCGTTGGAGATCGGGTACCGGCCGTGTACCCGGTTGATGACCCGCAGCGCCTGCTTGCCGCGCGGCGAGTCGTACCCGTGCTCCGCCATCTCCGCCATCAGCAACGCGGTGTCGTCGTACCTCTGCTGCGCGCGGAGCCGGAACTCGCCGGTCGCGTCGAGCAGTGCGGAGATGCTCGGTACGCAGTACGTGCGGAACAGTGCGAGCTCCAGCGCCCGTTGGTAGTCGAAGGGGAACTCGTACCCGACCGAGATCCGGTAGATCTCGTGATGGTCGCGTACCGGATCGAGCGCCTCGATTCGATGCAACCAGCGGTATCGACCGCCACCCATCGCGACCACCTCCCAAGCAGATTCGGCGACGGCGCGGCTCGTGTCCAGGCCGGGTGTGGCGCCCTGGCCGAATCGAATCACTTCTATGAGATGGATGCAACGGACGTCGTCATGTCCGAATCTTCGTCACCTGGATCTTCACGGCCCTGCGGAGACTTGATATTCGATATTCGATGTCTATCCTGTCAGCCGAGGCCGGTGTCGCTACCCACGCTCCGGCGTACGGCGAGAGGAAGCCATCATGAACGCGAGCAAGGCCCGAGCCCGCTTCTCCAAGCTGCGCCGACAGGATGGCCAGATTTCCGCCGCCGAACTCGACGAGATCTGGTCCGGGTTGGACACTGTCCGCCCCGAAGAGATCCTCGGCGAGTGGAAGGGCAGCGAGTTCGACACGGGCCACCCCGTCAACGGGCAGTTGGACAAGGTGAGGTGGTACGGCAAGACCTTCGTCACCCTCAAGGACGTCAAGCCGCTGATCTGCCGGAACGACGAGGGCGAGCTGTACTCCAACACCGTGCTCGGCAAGGGCGAGGCGAGCCTGTGGACCGTCGAGTTCCGCGGCGAGTCGACCGCGACGATGGTCTACGACGGCCAGCCGATCTTCGACCACTTCAAGCGAGTCGACGAGAACACGCTCATGGGAATCATGAACGGCAAGAACTTCTCCGCCGACGGCCCGTTCTACTACTTCGTTCTCGAGCGCGTCGCCTGAGTTCGCTCGAACGAAGGAGTTGGTCATGCGGATCCGAGCAGCCGTCACCGACACCCCGGGTGGACCGTTCGTCATCCGGGCCGTGGATCTCGAAGCCCCACGGCCGCACGAGGTGCTGGTCAGGATCACCGCGGCTGGCATGTGCCACACCGACCTCAGCATGCAGGCGATCTGGCCCCGGCGGCTCACACCCATGGTCTTCGGCCACGAGGGGGCCGGTGTGGTCGAGGCGGTCGGCGCGGAAGTGACCGGCCTCGCGCCGGGCGACCACGTCTGCCTGACCTTCAACAGCTGCGGTCTGTGTGAGCAGTGCGCGGCCGGCCACCCGGCCTACTGCCACTCCCAGCGGACCCTGAACACCTCCGGCCGCCGTGGCGACGGCACCACGCCGTTGTCCCGCGACGGCGCCCTCGTACACGGTGAGTTCTTCGGCCAGTCCAGCTTCGCCACGTTCGCGGTCGCCCATGAGCGCAACGCCATCCGGGTTCCTGCCGACCTGCCGGCCGTCGTTGCCGCGCCGTTGGGCTGCGGTGTGCAGACGGGGGCGGGCACCGTGTTCAACCGTCTGCGCCCCGAGTCGGGCGGCTCCCTGGTCGTCATCGGTGCTGGCGGGGTCGGACTCAGCGCGCTGATGGCCGCGATCGTCCTGGGCTGCGACCCTGTCATCGTCATCGAACCGGTCGCCTCGCGACGCGCCCTGGCCACTGAGCTCGGCGCCAAGGCTGCCCTGGACCCGAGTGCGGCCGACGACCTCGTCACCACCGTGCTCGACCTCACCGGCGGCGGCGCACACCACATCGTGGACACCACCAGCCGACCGGAGATGCTCCGGCAGGCCGTCAGCGCCCTGCGGCCCCGGGGCGACCTCGCCCTCGTCGGCATCGGCACCACAGTCGCCTTCGACGTCATGAGCCTGCTCAGCAAGGGGATCCGTGTCCACGGCGTGATCGAGGGCGACGCGGACCCGGCGCGCTTCATCCCCGCACTGGTCGACCTTTACCAGCGCGGCCTCTTCCCGCTGGATCGGCTCATCGCCACCTTCCCCTTCGAGAACATCGGTGACGCCGTGGCCGGCATGCGCGACGGCACTGCGATCAAACCCGTCCTCACCTTTGGCTGAGGGACAGCGCCAACGCATAGTCGGGTGACGGTGCCCGCCCGCTCCACCTCGACGACTGCCGCCCGGCGTCGGAAACACCCGTCGCCCCTGTCGCCCCGTCCGGGCCGCCAAGCCGCCCGCCAGCTCGAAGTTGATCGATACGACTTTGCGTCGAACATGCCCTCTTGCCGGCAACGTGATGCTCATCTATGTTAATAGAAAATCACACACCCGGATGACTTGAAACCTGCTCGTAGCACCTCCGCAAGCCGGTGTTCAGGGCGCTGTCCGGCCGACCGGGAGAAGACGTGCGAATGGAAAATCTCAGCAGAAGAAGCATCCTGACCCTCGGTGCCGCGCTGGGTCTGGTGGCCGCGACGGAACCTGCCAAAGCGTGGGCGTGGTCGTCCGCCAACTCGATCGCCGGCACCGACACGGTCACCGACCCGTGGGAGGTCTGGGACGACGACACCGACCCGCTCCTCGTCTCGCTGCTGGACAACAATCAGATCCCCGCCGTCAACAACGCGTTCAAGTCGTGGAGCAGGAACGGCGACCCGCTGCCCAGCGGCCTGCCGCCCGCGCTCACCACCTACCTGAGGAAAGTCAACACCCTGCCGGCCTGGGCCGACCCGGCCAAGCTGGACCGGGCCGCCCAGTTCAACAAGCGCATGAGCATGTACCTGTTCCTGCTCTACGGCCTGGGCAGCGGAATCATGAGCACGGTGATCCCGCGGGAGGCCCGCAACGTCTACTGGTCCGAGGGCGGCGCCGACATGAAGGCGCGTGCGGCCAAGACCTTCACGTACGGTTACGACCTCAACGCGCCCGACGCCTTCAAGCCCACGGGCTACTTCATGGTCACCTCCCACAAGACCCGCCTGACGCACGCCGCGGTGCGGCACCTGCTGCCGCAGTCAGCGAAATGGCGGGGCGTCACGGACCACCCAATTCCGATCAGCAACGGCGATATCCTGATCACCTTCCACAGCCTGGGCACCTATGTGCACCGCAAGCTGGTCGAGTGGCGTCGCTTCGGCCTGCGGATGTCGACAGCGGAGGAGGAGGCCTTCCTGCACATGTGGCAGGTCGCGCTGCACCTGCTGGGCGTACGGGACGAATTCATCCCCGCGACCTGGGCTGCCGCGGACGAACAGTCGGAGTACGCGCTGACGCCGCTCCTCGCTCCCACCCGGGAGGGCATCGACCTGGCCGACATCCTGCTGAACCTGACCTCATCGGTCGACCTGGGCGTCACCAAGGGATTCCAGCGCGAGTTCGCGCGCTACCTGCTGAGCGACGAGATCGGCAACTGGCTGCAGCTGCCGCGCCACCTCGTCTCGCGTGGTGTGATCGAGGTCGGTTGGCCGACGTACATCAGGTTCCGCGAAGGGTTGTCGCCGGTCATGCCGGAAACCTTCACCATGTTCGATCGGTTCGTGCGCGGCCTGGCGATGCTGTTCCTCAACAACGGCAGCTCACCGACCCAGACTCCCATCACCATTCCGACTGTGAACCGGCCCGGCAGCTGAGTGGACGACCCCCGTTCACAGGGTCAGGGCGCCGGTTACCAGGGCGGTGACCGCGTCCCGGTGGCCGGGGGCGTCCTGCCATCGCAGGGCGCGCCCGGCCTCGACCACCACGCCGAATCCCGCATGGACCAGCAGCCGGGCCTGTCGCGGGTCCAGCTCCGGACGGACCGTCCGTAACTGCTGCTCCCAGACGGCGATGTGCTCACGCTGCGCGAGGATCAAGGGCCGCCGCAGGTCGGCCGGAAGACTGGCGACCTCGGCTTCGGCGACACTGTTGAGCGCATTGTGCTCGAAACAATAGGCCACGTACGCCGCCGCCAGCGCGACCAAGGCCTGACGCGGGTCGGCCGCCTGATGAAGGCTCCGGTCCACAGCTTGGGCCAGCAGTCCCGACGCCTGCAGACAAGCGGCCACCAGGATGTCGACCTTGCCGGGGTAATGGCGATAGATCGCGGACGGGGCGAGCCCCACCGCCTGAGCGATCTGCACGTTCGTGACGTTGGCGAACCCGTCCCGCGCGAACAACGGGATGGCCGCCGCCAGGATCTCCGCGCGCCGGGTGCGCGGCACGGGCTGGGCGGGCAGTTCGACCAGGCGCGCCGTGCCGGCGGTCGCCGCCGGATCGGTGGCGACCACGCCCATGGCGGATGCCAGCAACAGCTCTTCGATCCGGCGTTGGGCGATCGAGGTGTGATGCATCGTGATGGACCCGATCACTCCGAGGGCCGCCACGGCCCGCAGGCGCTCGTCGGGCAGCGGGTACTCGCACCGCACCATCTCGATCACCCGCCCCACGACGTGCGCGAACTTCGTCCGGAGCAGCCGGCGGTCCGCACGCTCGAGGTACCGGGCCTCCCACCGGTAGAGGCTGCCCGACGCGCGGTGCGAGACCGTGACCCGAGTGAGGGCAACAAGTACATCCTGCAGGGCCGCCTCGGGCGGCCACTCGTCGATGACCGCGACGAGATTGTCCACTATGAGGTTGGCGCACTCGGCGAACAACGCGTACTTGTTCGGGAAGTGTCGGTACAGCGCCGGCGCGCTGATACCCACGACGGCGGCGATCTCCTCCATGGACGCCCCGTGGTAGCCGCGCTCGCTGAACACCTGGCCGGCCGCTTCGACGATGACCTGCTTGCGGTTGCGCGGTCGGGTGGCGGCAGTCGGCCCGGTGGTCACCGGACCAGTCGATCAGACGTGGGTGGGCACGAGAGCATACGTGCTAGTCAATCACAGCACCATTGAGGCCCTCGAAGTCTCGGCGGGCCTGGAGTGCGTGCGCGATATGACCGGGTTGGCCGCTGGTCAGGCCTGTAGCACTGCGAGGGCGAGGCGGGCCGTCTGGGCGTCGTAGCCCTCGGTGCGGTCGAAGCGGCCGAGCCGGCCGATGTCGGTGATGACGTTGAGCGCGGCGTGCACGAGCACGCGGGCGTCGGCTACCGGCAGGTCCGGTCGCACCGTGCCCACGAGTCGCACCCATTCCTCGACGTGCAGGCGCTGCGCCCCGCGCAGCTGGTGACGGTCCTCGTCGGGCAGGTTGTTGTTCTCCGCCAGGTAGACCGCGACAAGGTCGCTCTGGCCGAACGCATAGGCGACGTAGGCCTGCACCACCCGGCGCAGGGCGTCGGCCGGGTCGCTCGCCTCGGCGATCGCCGCGATCGTGGTACCGGCGAGGCGGTCGGCGGCGCGGTAGTAGGCGGCCGCGAGCAGGTCGGCCTTGCTGGGGAAGTGTCGGTACACGCTGGAGGCCTGCATGCCGGCCGCGCGCCCGATGTCCTCGACGGCCACCGCATGGTAGCCGTGGCGGTGGAACAAGCGGATCGCCTCGATCAGCAGCAGTTCACGGCGCGACGCCGGGCGCACCGGCGCCGTGCCCGGCGTGGCACGCTGTTGTGGCGGCAACTGGGGCGCGTCGGCCCGCAGCAGGGTCCAGGCGACCCGGGTGAGCAGCTGCTCGGTGTCGGTGCCGGTTGCCGCCGCGCGGTAGGTGGTCACGCTGCCGAAGGCGCTGAGCGCCGCGTTGACCAGCAGTTCCGCCTGTCCGGCAGTCAGCTCGGGCCGTAGCTCGCGCAGGGGCCCGGCGAGGCGGCTGATAAGCGTGGCAAGGGTCGCGGCGAACTCCTGCCGATGCTCGGGGGTGAGGTAGCGGCCCTCCCACTGGTACAGCCCGGCGACGCGCCGTTTGCTCACGGCGATTCCGGCGAGCGTGCTCAGCAGTTCGTCGAGGACGCCTTCGGTGGTGCTCGTCAGCGGGTCGGCGGTCGCGGCGAGCATGGCGCCGACGACCTCCCGGGTGGCGTGCACGAGGATCGCGTACTTGTTCGGGAAGTGCCGGTACACCGCCGGGCCGCTGATGCCGACGACGGCGGCGATCTCGTCGACGGAGACCCGGTGGTAGCCCCGCTCGCAGAACAGCTCGGCACCGGCCAGTGCAATGCGGTCTTTGCGGTCTTTCGGCCGCTTCGTCGCTACGGGGCCCGTGCCGCTCGCTGCTGGTCGCACCCCTACACGTTAGCCCCACCTCGCGAGAAGGCTGCGGCGACGGTCGGCCTTCTCGCTCGCCGTGCGGGGACGAGGCCGAAGGCGGCCAGCGCGCTTCGCGTGCCGAGGCTCCTTGACAAGCCACCGTGAACTCCACGAAAGTTAGGCTGAATTCGCATCCGGGCGAGCAACGAGGAGCTTGGCCATGACGACCGAGGCGTTCATCTACGACGCGTTGCGCACACCGCGCGGCCGGGGGAAGCCGAATGGATCGCTGCACGGGGTTAAGCCGGTTTCGCTCGTCGCTGGTCTGATCGAGGAGACCTTGCGGCGGATGCCGGGCCTGGACCCGGCGCTGATCGACGACATCGTGCTCGGGGTGGTGTCCCCGCTGGGCGACCAGGGCGCCGACATCGCCAAGACCGCTGCCCTCGTCGCCGGCCTGCCCGACACGGTGGCCGGCGTCCAGCTCAACCGCTTCTGCGCCTCGGGCCTGGAGGCGGTGAACATCGCCGCACAGAAGGTGCGTTCCGGCTGGGAGGATCTCGTGCTCGCCGGCGGCGTCGAGTCGATGTCCCGGGTGCCGATGGGGTCTGACGGCGGGGCGTGGGCGCTGGATCCGGAGACCAACTTCCGCACCGGCTTCGTGCCGCAGGGCGTCAGCGCGGACCTTATCGCGACCCTCGACGGCCATGACCGCGACGTGGTCGACGGCTACGCGCTGCAGTCGCAGGCCCGGGCGGCGAAGGCGTGGGCCAACGGCTACTTCAACCGCTCGGTCGTACCCGTGCGGGACCGCAACGGATTGGCCGTCCTCGACCGCGACGAGCACATCCGGCTGGACTCGACCGCCGAGGGTCTCGCCGCGCTTCGTCCCTCTTTCGCTCGCATCGGTGAGAAGGCCGGCTTCGACGCGGTCGCGCTCCAGAAGTACCACTGGATCGAGCGCATCAACCACGTTCACACGGCGGGCAACTCGTCCGGCATCGTCGACGGCGCCTCGTTGGTGGCCATCGGCAGCGAGGCGGTCGGTGCGCCCGCCGGTCTCACCCCGCGGGCGCGCATCGTCGCTACCGCACTCAGCGGTGCCGATCCGACGATCATGCTCACCGGCCCGGCTCCGGCCGCTCGCAAGGCGCTGGCCAAGGCTGGCCTCGGCGTCGAGGACCTCGACCTGGTGGAGATCAACGAGGCGTTTGCGGCCGTGGTCCTGCGGTTCGTCGCTGACCTGGGCCTGAGCATGGACATCGTCAACGTCAACGGCGGTGCGATCGCGATGGGGCACCCGCTGGGGGCCACCGGAGCCATGATCCTCGGCACGCTCGTCGACGAGCTGGAGCGACGCGGTGGTCGCTACGGGCTCGCCACGCTCTGCGTCGGCGGCGGCATGGGCATCGCCACCGTCATTGAACGAATCTGAGGAGTCACGAATGGTCAACACAATCCGGTGGGAGTACGGCGATGACGGCATCGTCCTGCTCACCCTCGACCACCCCGGGCGTTCGGCGAACGTGATGAACGACGAGTTCAGCGCGAGCCTCGTGGCGACGGTGGATCGGCTCGAGGCCGAGCGCGACCAGATCGCTGGCGTGATCATCACCTCGGCCAAGAAGACGTTCTTCGCCGGCGGCGACCTGGACGCCCTGCTGCGGCTGACGCCGGCCGACGCCGAGGCCTCCGAGGCCAACACACGTCTGCTCAAGAACGCCGTGCGCCGGCTGGAGACACTCGGTCGTCCGGTCGTGGCCGCCATCAACGGATCGGCCCTCGGTGGCGGACTGGAGCTCGCACTGGGCTGCCACCACCGCATCGTGCTCGACAACCCCGCCATCGAGATCGGCTTTCCCGAGGTCACCCTTGGTCTGCTGCCCGGCTGCGGCGGCGTCGTGCGCACCGTCCGGCTGCTGGGCGTGGCCGACGCGCTGGTCAACTGGCTGCTACGCGGCCAGCGGCGCCGACCGCAGGACGCACTCGCGCACGGGTTGGTCAACGAGATCGCCGCCCAGGAGGCGGGCATGATGGACGCCGCCCGCGCCTGGATCGCTGCCAACCCCGACGCGACGCAGCCCTACGACCGCAAGGGCTACAAGATTCCCGGCGGAACCCCGTCCACCCCGGCGCTCGCCGTCCAGCTACCGGCCATGCCTGCCACTCTGCGCAAGCAGCTCAAGGGCGCGCCCTATCCCGCCCCACCCAGCATCCTCGCCGCCGCCGTCGAAGGTGCGCACGTCGACCTGGACACCGCCTTCAGCATCGAAGGGCGGTACTTCACGGAGCTGGCCACCGGCCAAATCTCCAAGAACATGATCAAAGCGCTCTTCTTCGACGTGCAGACGGCCAGCTCGCGGGACGTCGGTGAGGGCCACCCGCCGGTGCAGCGGGTGGCTGTCATCGGTGCGGGCATGATGGGCGCCGCCATCGCCTACGTGTGTGCCCGGGCCGGGATGCAGGTCGTGCTCAAGGACGTGACCGTCGAGGGAGCACTGCGGGGCAAGGCGTACTCGGTGGGCCTGCTCGACAAGGCCGTCGCCCGCGGCGTGTCCACACCGGACGAGCGCGACGCGATCCTGGCCCGGATCCAGGCCACCGAGGACATGGCCGACCTGGCCGGCGTCGACCTCGCCATCGAGGCGGTCTTCGAGGATCCCGCGCTCAAACACAAGGTGTACGCGGAGATCGAGCAGGTCGCGCCGGACGCGCTCATCGCCTCCAACACGTCCACGCTGCCCATCACGGTGCTCGCCGAGGGCGTCAGCAAGCCCGAGGAGTTCATCGGGCTGCACTTCTTCTCGCCGGTGGACAAGATGCCGCTGGTCGAGGTGATTCGCGGCGAGCGGACCAACGAGGCCACGCTGCAGCGGGCCCTGGGCATCGTACGTCGGCTCCGCAAGACGCCCATCGTCGTCAACGACAGCCGCGGCTTCTTCACCAGCCGGGTCATCGGGACGTTCACCAACGAGGGCGTGGCGATGCTGGCCGAGGGGGTGCCGGCGGCCACGATCGAGCAGGCCAGTAGCCAGGCCGGATACCCCGCACCGGTCCTCGCACTGATGGACGAGCTCACCCTCACCCTGCCCCGCAAGATCCGGCAGGAGACGGCCGCGGCGACGATTGCCGCCGGCGGCACCTGGCAGCCGCACGCCGCCGACGCGGTCATCGACCGGATGATCGACGGCTGCGGCAGGCCCGGACGCTCGGGCGGCGCTGGCTTCTACGACTACCGCGACGGCAAGCGGGTCGGGCTCTGGCCGGGCCTGCGGGACAATTTCGGCGGAACGAACCTCGACACGCCCTTCGACGACCTCAAGGAGCGACTGCTCTTCATCGAGGCGATCGAGTCGGTGCGGTGCCTCGAAGAGGGCGTGCTGCCCTCGGTGGTCGACGCCAACGTCGGCTCGGTCCTGGGCATCGGCTATCCGAGCTGGACCGGCGGCGTCCTGCAGTACATCAACCAGTACGAGGGCGGGCTGCCGGGCTTCGTCGCCCGCGCGCGGGTGCTCGCGGAGCGCTACGGTGACCGGTTCAGCCCGCCCCAGCAACTGTTGGCCATGGCCGAACGGGGCGAGCGGTTCGAATAGTTGGTCAGAGGGCGGCGGCGAGGCGTTGGGCGTTCATGTACGCGATGGCCTCTACGGAGATCATCGGGTTGACGCCCAACGACGCCGGGAAGGTGGACGCGTCGGCGAGGACCAGGTTCGGGATCTCCCAGGTGGCACCGTCCGGCCCGGCGACCGACGTCGCCTTGCTGCCGCCCATGCGGGCCGCGCCCATGATGTGCAGGGCGGCCATGGCGATCTGGCCGGGCGCGGTCCCCAAGGCGTCCGTGTACTGGATGAAGTCGTCGATGGAGCCCTTGCCGCGTTCCCAGATCTTGCCGCGCTGATGTCCGGAGAACAGCTTGAGGGCGCCGGCAGCCTCGACGATACGGGCGGCGCCCTCGATCCCGGCCCGCATGTGCGCGGCGTCGTAGTCGGAGATGCGGTAGTGCACCACGGGCTCGCCGTCGCTGCCGACCTTGACCTGTCCGCTGTCGCGGTCGCGGGTGATGATGCCGACCCCGCTGAGGTTCGGCAGCGATCGCATCTGGTCCAGGTGGGACTGGGCGCCCGTCCAGCTCATGAACGACACGGCGGTGGCCGGGTTGGTGGCGGCGGTCTCGTAGATGACGCCGTAGCCATGGCCGTCGAGATCGGCATGTTCGGTGGAGTACCGGGTCTGTATCCCGCCCTCCCACGGTCGGATCTCCTCGGCGAACACGCCCCAGACGCCGGTGGCAGGGTGCAGATGGAGGTGCCGGCCGATGTTCGGGTTGGTGAGGCCGGAACGGCGTAGCAGGGCCGGGGTCTGCACGCTGCCGGCGGCGGCGATCACGGCGCGGGCGTGAATGGTCACCGGGTGACCGTCGGCCGTGTGGCCGGCGACGCCGGTCGCCCTGCCGGCCTTGACGGTGACAGTGCGTACGTCGACGCCGACGACGAGTCGCGCACCTGAACGCTGGGCGTCGACGAGCCAGGTCTTGGTCGTGGACTGCTTGGCGCCGATGCGGCAGCCCAGGCCGCACCGCCCGCACTCGATGCCGGTGTCACAGCCGTCGACGTTGCGGGGCATCTCGTCGACGTGCCAGCCGAGCTTGGCCAGTCCGCGTTCCATTAGCGCGTCGCGGGACGAGATCTGGCCGTGGTCGCGGTTGACACCGAGCCGGGACCACACCGCGTCGAGGCAGCGGTCGTACTCATCCGTGGCGAACTGCGGCACGCCCAGCGCAGCCCATTCGTCCCGAACGCGCGGCGGGGTGCGAAACGACGTGGTGTAGTTGACGACGGTGCCGCCACCGAGGCACTGTCCCTGGAGAAGACTCAGCTGGCCCTCTGCGGTGGCTGCGGGGCCTGGAGCGTACAGCCGCGACAGTCCGGACAATTCCCCGCCGTCGAAGTCCTTGTCGTCGTAGTATTCGCCCTTCTCCATGACGATTACGTCCAGGCCGCGGCCGGCGAGTACGGCCGCAGCGGTGCCGCCGCCGGCGCCCGACCCGACGATGACGACGTCGCAGTCCAGGGTGGTCACCTCAGACGGGCGGAGCGGAGCCAGTACGGGCTCGGGGGCGTCGGTCCTGGTGCCGAGCGGGCCGGGGTAGCCGATGGCGTGCCACAGGGGCGAATGACCGGTCGGTCCTGGTGCCATGTAGTAGGACAGCGTGGCGGCGCCCTTGAGTGCCTGGAAGAGCGCCCGCTTGGGGGTGATACTCGATTCGGCCAGGGTGAGCAGCATCTGCTCGCGGCGCTGCTGGCTCTGTTGGGAAAACCGTCGTGCGCCTCCGCCGAGGATCAGTTGGATGGCGGGGGACTCCCACAGGTCCAGCAGCCGGAGGAATTGCTTGACCTCGGCGGCGCGAGGGTTGTGCAGGACCATCGCGGCCATGATGTCGACGGCGCCGAGTTGACTGGCCGACGGCAGGTCGGCCCCATCGCCCGGTGCGAATGTGTCGCAGATGCTTGCCAGGGCGGCGCGCTGTTTGGCAGATAATTCCATGATTTTTCCGTTCAGAGCGGTGGGTGGGGTCCCGCGTGGCCGGCGCCAGGCGCGGGGGCGGTACCGAAGTAGGCCTCGGCGACGCTGCGCCGGTCGGCGCGGAGTTCGGCGGCGGACCCGGTGAGCACGACTCGGCCGTGGTGAAGCACCATCGCCCGGTCGGCGATGGACAGAGCGAGGTCGATGTGCTGCTCGACGAGGACGAGACCGACACCGTGCCGGTCGGCCAGCGCTCGGATGCCGGGCAGCAGGGCCTGGACCGCGATCGGGGCCAGACCCATGCTCATCTCATCGATGAGCAGGACCCGTGGCCGGCAGACCAGTGCCTTGGCGATGGCGAGCATCTGCTGCTCACCGCCGGACAGCTGACCACACCGACGTGACATCAGTGGTTTCAGAGCGGGGAAGAGGTCGAGGGCGTGCCCGAGGCTGGAGCGCCACCCTCGGGCGAGGGCGAGATTTTCGCGTACCGACAGGTTGTGGAACACCCCTCGCGTGTCAGGCACCAGGATCAGGCCGGCGCGGGCATTCTGCTCCAGCCGTCCACGCAGCGGCCGGCCGAACGCGGTGACGGTGCCGACCATTGGCCGGATGACCCCAGCAGCGGTCAGCAGCGCCGTGGTCTTTCCCGCACCGTTGGGGCCAAGCAGGGCTAGGACCTCGCCCTCGGCGATGTGAAGGTCGAGCTCCCGGACGGCGGGGACACCGGCGTAGCCAGCCGTGACGCGGTGCAGTCGTAGGACATCGCTCATGGCACGAGCTCCGATCCGAGATACGCGGTACGCACAGCCGGGTCGGCGAGCACGGCGCGCGGCGTTCCGGAGGCGATGACGGCCCCGTAGTCCAGGACGTACACGCGATCGCAGATGTCAGCGACGAGGTTCATGTCGTGCTCGATGAGCAGCACCGCCCGACCCGATGCGGCGATGGCACGGACGTGGCCGCCGAATTCGGTGCTCTCGTTGGTGTCCAGCCCGGCGGCCGGTTCGTCGAGCAGGAGGACGCGAGTGGCGCCGGCGAGGGCTCGGGCGACGCCGACGATCTTCTGCCGGCCGAGGCTCAGCTCGCCAGGGCGGCGATCGGCGATGAAGTGCAGGCCGAACATCTCCATCACGCCGTTGACGTCGTGGTCGGGCCGGCGACGACCGGCAAGGTCACTCCAGAGGTTGTGCAGCGGCCCCCGGCCGGACGCGATCGCGATGTTCTGGCGCACGGTCAGGTCGGTGAAGAGCTCTCCCGCCTGCCATGTTCGGGCCAGACCGGTACGGCGGCGCTCGTGGGGCGCGAGCCGGTCGATCCGTCGTCCGGCCACGCTGATCGTGCCCCGGGCCGGGGTGAATCCGGTGACGGCGTCAACGAAGGTGGTCTTGCCGGCGCCGTTGGGTCCGATCAGCCCGACGACTTCGCTCTCGTTGACATGGATGCTGATGTCGTTGTTGGCCACAACGCCGCCGTAGCGGACGGTCAGGCCGGTCGTGGTGAGCAGCGGCTGGGTCTCACTCACGAGGTGACCTCCCGACGGGTGTGTCCGCGCAGCAGGCCAGTGGCGCCGCCGGCGATACCCGCCGGATTGAGTACGGCGGTCACGACCAGGGCGCAGGCTGCGATGAGGGTGTAGTACCGACCGAGGCCGAGCGTGCCGTTGAGCAGCGTGTAGAGCACGCCGAGGGGGGCGACGAGTCCGGCGATGAGCGCACCGCTGATTCGGGTGATCCCGCCGACGTAGGCCATGCACAGGACGCTGAGTCCCACGATGATGTTGAACGACTCGACCGACAGCTGTGAGCGGCTGTAGCCGATGAGGCATCCGCCGACACCGGCGAGGAACGCGGAGAGCGCGAAGCCAGTCAGTTTGACGCGGGCCACGTTGATGCCGGCGCTTGCCGCCGCCCGCTCGTTGGACCGGACGGCCAGAAACGACTGGCCGGTCGCGCCGGCCAGGATCCGGGCGACGGCCAGGGTCAGCAGGCCGACGATGACGATCACTGTGGTCGCGAACGCGGAGGTCGTCAGGTCGGTACCGCGGCGCACCGCCAGATCCCAGCCGAACAGGGTGGGGTCCGCGATGAGGTTGCCCTCGAACGGGGTCAGCGCCGGGTTGGCGAAGACGAGTTGCTGCAGGGCGACGGCACCGGCCAGGGTCACGACCGCCAGCTGCGCCCCGCGGACCCGCAGTGCCGGCAGGCCGACGACCACACCGACGAGCGTGGCAGCGCCGGCCGAGACCACGATCGACAGCGGGAACGGTATGTGCCAGGACATCGTCGCGCGGGACAGCAGAAACCCGGCGGTACCGGCGAAGGCCATGGCGGCGAGCGAGATCTGGCCCAGATAGCCGGTGAGCACGACCAGCGAAAGTGCGATGAGCGCCATGATGATCGAGGTGACGACGCCGAACCGCCAGCTGCCCGACGTCAGCCCGACGGCCAGGGCAGCCGCCCCGGCCAGCGCCATGGCCGCCGGCAACGGCCGTCGGGGCAGCTCTACTGCCGGCATGCGTACCGTGCCCAACGCACCCCGTGCGGGGATGTGCCGACCTAGGGCGTGTCCTGCCGATCTTGTAGTGGTTGATCGTTGACGATGTGCCGGTGGTGCGTCGTGGTGAGTTGACCGATGAAGCGTGGGCGGTGATCGCGCCGCTGCTGCCGGAGCCGGGCGGTGCGCGGGGGCGGTGGCGCGATCACCGTCAGGTCGTTAACGGGATCTTGTGGAAGCTGCGGACCGGTGCGCCGTGGCGTGACCTGCCCGAACGGTATGGGCCGTGGAAGACCTGCCATGAGCGGCTGCGGCGCTGGACGGCCGACGGGACGTGGGATCGGATCCTCGCGGCGGCACAGGTGCATGACGACGGGACACCGGTGCAGTGGACGATCAGCGTGGACTCGTCGATCGTGCGGGCGCACCAGCATGCCGCTGGCGCCCGCAAAAAGGGGGCTCCGCAACACGTGCGGCGACGCCTGGTACGCAAGATGGCGAGGCCATCGGCCGATCCCGCGGAGGACTGAGCACGAAGATTCACCTCGCCGTCGACGGACGCGGCAGGCCGCTGTCGATCCTGCTCACTCCCGGCCAGGCCGGCGACAACCCTCAACTGTTGGCGTTGCTGGACGCGATCTGCGTCAACGAGCCCGGACCGGGTCGACCCCGCAAACGTCCCGAGGTGCTGATCGCGGACAAGGGCTACGCGCACGACTCGACCCGCCGAGCGTTGCGTCACCGCGGGATCCGGCACGTCATCCCCGAACGATCCGACCAGGTCGCCCGCCGCGCCGCCAAGGGCAGCAACGGCGGGCGGCCACCAGCCTTCGACAAGGCGATCTACCGCAAGCGCAACGTCGTGGAACGCTGCTTCAACCGGTTCAAGCAATGGCGTGACCTGGCCACCCGCTACGCCAAACGCGCATCTCTCTACCGCGCCAGCCTCGTCCTCATCGCCGCCATCATCTGGCTTCCATGATCGGCAGGACACGCCCTAGGACGACCAACGCGACGATGACGAGCACGAACGGCACCACGTCGCCGAGGCCAGCCTGAGCCCAGACCGGCCAACCATCGAAGCTGCTCAACAACAGCAGCACCGACTGAAGGACGCCGATACCCACACCGGCCAGGCACGCGGTGATGATCGAGGTCAGGCGGGCCAGAAGGGCGGCGGCGAGGCCGGGCAGGACGTAGAACATGTAGCCGATCGGATCGAGGCCGAGTGTCGGGGCGGCAAGGACGGCCACCAGTGACGTCGCCGCGCCGGTGAGCAGCCACATGACGCTGGCCAGCCGGTCGGGCGACAACCCGGTCAGTCTGGCGGCGAGCTCGTCTTCGGCTCCGGCCCGGGTCGCCACGCCCCACCGGGTGAACCGGAAGTACACCGAGAGCACCAGCGCCACCGCCAGGGTCGCGACCAGAAGCACCAGGTCGCTGATGTTGACCACGGTGCCGCCCACGGACAGCGTCCGGTCGGTGAGCAGGGCGGGCGCGAGTACTCCGTTGGTCGAGAAGCGCAGCGGAACCAGCGCAGCGACCGCCAGCATCAGCCCGACCGATGCGACCACCTGTGACAACGGTGGTGCGGTGCGCAGCGGCCGGAACACCAGCCAGTGCGCGGCGAATGCCAGCCCGGCCGCGCTGAGCACGCCGAGCGCGACAGCGGGCCAGGCCGGCAGCGGTTGCGAGCTGAGCTGCACCGCGCCGATGGGAAACACGAGCGTGCCGCTCTGCCGCAGCTCGGCCACCACCCACACCGCCCACAGGGCCAGGGAGCCCTGTGCGAAATTGAGGACTCCGGTGGCGGCGTACAGGGACACGATGGACGCGGCGATCACGGCGTACACCGCCCCGCCGGCGAAGCCGAGCGTGACGAACAACAAGAGCTGATCCATGGTCGATTCCTTGTGCTGGCCCTGACATGGACGGTGGGCGACGGCGTGCGGCCCGCGCACGCCGTCGCCGGGGGCTTACACCGCGCCGGGAATGACGCTGACGACCTGGGGAATGGGCGTGATCCAGGTGTCCGTGACGGGCTTGATCGAACCGTCGGGCTGGACCACGAACAGCAGTAGTTGTGTGGTGCAGTTGGGTGAGGTGGCGCTGCCGCAGGTGACCTTGGGGCCGAGGAAGCTCGGGAAGCCCTTGAGCGCCTTGAGCGTCTTGAGGACACCGGGGCCGGTCAGGTCGGCGTCGGTGGCCGTGGACATCGCCTTCGCGAAGTTCATGAAGAGCGCGAACTCACCGAACGCGTAGTAACCGGCGGTCCCGCCGGACACGGCGGAGATGTGCTTTTCGGCCAGCGCCAGATCGCTCTGGACCTCCGCGGGTGCGTACCGGGCGGCGGCGGGCAGCCAGTTCGACGAGTACAGGGCACCACCGGCAGCCTGCTCCGGGGCACCCTTGACGTAGTCGGTGCACGCGGCGGTGAAGATCTCGCCCTGGTACCGCAACTGCCGCAATGCCTTGACCAGGGCTGTGCAGACGGCCTCGCTCGGCGCGGCGACCAAGCCGCCCACATCGGGGTTGTCCCGGGCGATCGTGGAGGCCACGGCGGTGAAGTTGGGATTTGTGGGGGAGAAATAGACGCCTTTGGCGTCGATCCCGAGCGCCTTGGCCAGTACCGGAAGGAGATTGTCGATGGTCTGGTGCGACGACGGGGTGTCGACGAGGGCCAGCGTCACCGATTTCTTACCTTCGGTCTTGAACGCCTGCAGCGCGCCGATGAGGAAGGCGGCCTGCGGTGCGGCGAAGAACACGCGGTTCTCCGCCTTGGCGCCGGTCACGGAGTCGAACGGAATCATGCCGACGAGCGGGATCTGCGCGGCGGTCAGGGTCGGCAGGGTCGCGCTCGAGGACAGGTTGTAGCCGTCCATGACGGCGACCACCTTCTTCTCGACGAACATGTTGGCACACGACTGTGCCCGCTCAGGTGTCGTGTCGGTGTCGCACGAGACGACCTCCAGCGGGTGGCCGTTGATGCCGCCGAACTCACCGTTGATGTAGGACAGCGCCGCCTTGACCCCGGTGTCGGTGCCCGGTTGGGGGACCGGCCCGCCGGACGGGTTGAGGAAGCCCACGGTGATCGGTGACTTGGACAGCGTGGAGGTCGTGCTCTGGGTGCTCGGGGTGTCCGAAGCGCAGCCGGTCGCGGCCACCATGGCGGCGACGAGAATGGTTGAAGCCCGGAGGACGGCAGGGGCTCTATGCATGGATCCTCATTTCGACGCGATGGTCGGTGCCGTCAACGGTTCGAGGCGGCCGACCGAACGGCTCTCCGTGATGCGACGGGCCTGTCCTGCGGTGTTCCGTCAGACGTCGCCGCTGGTGGCTGGCGGTGTCGGCGAATGCCCAGGACGGCGCACCGCCGGACCTGTGCGTGACCGGACCGGCGGTACCGGCGGTGACAGGCGATCGGCCCGCGATCGATAGCGCGGGCATCATCTTCGTGCTTACGGCACTGTAAATCACACGTAACTTCTTGGGAAGAGTCGTGGACCGCGCCCTGTGGATGGGCGGGCACCAGCGGACCATTCCGGCGAACAGTGCCTAACAAAACACCCCGGCCGGTGAGTGTTCGGCACACTCGTCGGCCGGGGTGTACGCCGTCGGTGGACGTGTTCACCGACGGCGTGTCACTGAGGATCGGTCACGATGGCGGAGATCCCGCGTCTGACCTGCGGCAACACGGTGGTCAGGTTGGTCGTGGATAAGCCTTACTGCAACTGGTCGGACAGTCCGTAGGTCTTCGCGATGATCTCGCGCTGGATCTCACTGGTGCCGCCGTAGACGGTGGACACGATCGAGGACCGGACCAGGCGCTCCATGTCGAACTCGGTGGCGTACCCGTAGCCGCCCATCATCTGCATCGCGTCCAGGGCCACGCGGCGGGCGGTCTCGGTGGCCTTGAGTTTCGCCATCGAACTCTCCCGGGGTAGCACCGTGCTCGGAGATCGGTCGACCTGGGCGGCGGTGTTGTAGACCAGAAGCCGGGTGCACTCGATCTCGGTGGCCAAGTCGGCCAGGCGGTGCCGGATCACCTGGAACGACCCGATCGGCCGGCGGAACTGGCGCCGGTTCTTGACGTAGTCCACGACGTCGTTGAATGCCCGCTGGGCGGTGCCGAGCATCGCGCTGGCGAGGATCAGCCGCTCCATGTTGAGCCCGGCCATCAGCTGCCGCCAGCCGTGGTCGAGCTGGCCGACCACGGCGTCGGCGGGCAGCATGCAGTCGGCGAAGTAGAGGTCGTTGACCTCGCGGCCGCCCATGGTCTCAATACCGGAGATGGTCAGTCCGGGCGCCGTGGTGGGGACCAGGAACATGGTCAGGCCGTTGTGGTCGCCAGCCCGGCCCGACGTGCGGGCGACCAGCAGAATGTGCTCGGCGAGATGAGCGTTGGAACACCAGGTCTTCTGGCCGTTGATGACGAATCCGTCGCCCCGGCGCTCGGCGCGGCAGCTCAGGTTGGCCACGTCTGAGCCGGCCTCGGGCTCGGACATCGCGACCGCCTCGACGACGCCTCGGGCCACCCCGCTCAGGATGAGCTTCTTCTGCTCCGATGAACCGAACCGCTCGTAGGTGGCGGCGACGATGATCGACGTGGTGAAGCCGCTGAGCGGTGCCATCGCCTTGGCGGTCTCCTCCAGAAAGAGGCACAGCTCCACCATGCCGCCGCCGCCGCCGTCGAACTCTTCCGGCAGCGACAGACCCAGCCAGCCGAGATCGGCCATCTTGCGGTACAACTCCGGGCTGTGGGTTTCCCGTCCGCCGTTGGTGAGCTTCTGCCGCTGCTCACGGGTTCCGACCTCACGGCGGCAGAAGTCCTGCACTGCCGCGACAAGTGATCGTTGCTCGTCGCTCCATTCCACAGCTGTACCTCCAGCGTCGCAAAGGGATTGACAGCAAGGCTAGACTATCGAATATCAAATGTCAGGAGGCTGCCGATGACGTCTCTCGTTGAGCACCCGCGCCGGCTCCACGTCGTCGACCCGATAACCGGCGAGTCCCGCACCGACTACGACATTGCCGACGAAGCTGCGGTACACGCCGCCGTCCAACAAGCGCGCGAGGCGGCAGACTGGTGGGCCGGCCTGGACGCCCGGCAGCGGCGGCGTCATCTGCTCGCATACAAGGCGCTCGTCGCGAGCCGCATCGACGAGCTGGCCGAGCTCATCCGGAGCGAGACCGGCAAGACGGTTGCGGGGGCCCAGCTTGAGGTGATGCTCGCCATCGAACACCTGGACTGGGCCGCCCGGCACGCCCGGCGGGTGCTGAAACGGCGAGCGGTGTCCTCCGGCATGCTCGCGTTCAATCAGGCCAGCTCGGTGGAGTACGTGCCGTACGGCGTCGTCGGCGTGATCGGACCGTGGAACTACCCCGTCTACACGCCGATGGGGGCGATATCGCATGCGCTGGCCGCCGGCAACGCGGTGGTGTTCAAGCCCAGCGAGTTCACCCCCGGTGTCGGTGTATGGCTGGCGCAGCGCTGGAGTGAACTGCTTCCCGATCGACCGGTCCTGCAGGTCGTCACCGGTGACGGCACGACCGGGGCCGCGCTGTGTCGCGCGGCGGTCGACAAGATCGCGTTCACCGGATCGGCGGCGACGGGGCGTGCGGTGATGGCCGCCTGCGCCGAGCGCCTGACCCCAGTCGTGATCGAGGGCGGAGGCAAGGACGCGCTCATCGTCACGGCCGACGCCGACCTCGATGCGGCCGCCCAGGCGGCCGTGTTCGGCGGGCTGGGCAACGCCGGGCAGACGTGCGCCGGAGTCGAGCGCGTCTACGTCGAGCAGGCCGTGTACGAGCCGTTCGTGGCCAAGCTGGCCGAGCTGGTGCGGCAGGTCCGGCCGGGTGCCGAGCCGGATGCGCCGTACGGGCCGATGAGCACGCCGGCTCAGCCCGGCATCGTGCTGAGCCACATCACCGACGCGATCGACCGGGGTGCCCGGGCGGTGGTCGGTGACGCGAGTTCGGTGCGGCCCCCGTTCGTCGAGCCGGTTCTGCTGGCCGACGTCCCCGAGGACAGCGCGGCGGTCACCGACGAGACGTTCGGTCCGGTGCTGGTGGTCAACCCGGTGGCCGACGCCGAGGAGGCGCTGCGCCGGACGAACGCGACCAACTACGGGCTCTCCGGCTCGATCTTCACGCGACATCGTCGCCACGGGCTGGCGCTCGCCGCACGGCTACGGGCGGGCGCGGTTTCGGTCAACTCGGTGCTCGGGTACGCCGGCGTGCCGTCACTGCCCTTCGGCGGCGTCGGCGACTCGGGCTTCGGGCGGGTCCACGGCGCGGACGGCCTGCGTGAGTTCAGCCGGCCACGGTCGGTTACGTGGCAGCGGTTCCGGCCGCCGATCGATCTGATGACCCTGCAGCCGACCGCTTCCGCCATGCGGGCCTCGCTGGCGATGTTCAAGTGGCGTCATGGTCGCCCGTGACTCATCCGCTCCACACCCCCAGAGCATCGAGATGCTTGACCAACCGCTCGGCACCGTCGGTGAAGTGGCGGGCCATGATCGGCCGGACGGCGACCGGGTCGTGGGCCTCGAGCGCGCTGAGCAGGGCCTCGTGATCGGCGATCATGCCCGCCCGCCACTCCGGGTTGGCCGCGTAGAACCGCGACGGGGTGTAGCGCGTAGCGGTCCGCAGCATCCAGGAGAGTTTGCGCGCGTCGGCCAGCCGGTTGATGCTGCGGTGGAACTCGAACTCGAGCTGCTCGACCCGGCTGGTCTGCCTGGCCTGGGCCGCCCGGCGCAGCCGCTCGTGCTGCTGCCGCAGGTCGTTGAGCTGGTCGGGCGTGATGCTGACGGCGACCCGGGCGGCGAGCTCGCCGGCGATGTGGCCCTGGAGGCCGAACACGTCCATGATGTCCTGCCTGGACAGCGGCGCGACCACGTGGCCGCGGCGCGGCTGCAACTCGACCATGTCCTCCGCACGCAGCATCAGCAGGGCCTCGCGCACCGGCGTGATACTCAGCCCGGTCTCCTGGGCGACCTCCTCGAGCCGGATCCGTTCACCGGGGCGCAGCTGGCCGGACATGATCCGGTCGCGCAGCAGGCTCGCCACCGTCTCTGACAGCTGAGGATGAGAAACGTCTTGTGCCTTGCTCCGCTCCGCCACACAGGCAAGAGTATCAAATGTCAAATGTCACAGGGATGTGCCGATGAGCTTGTCCATGCTTGAGGCCGAACCGGCCGGTTGTGGTTTGCGGGCCGCCACCCGCGACGGAGTCCGCACGATCTGGTTCGACCGGCCCGACCAGCGAAACGCGATGACGCTGGACATGTTCCGCGACTACTACGCCGCGTTGCTTGCCGCCGACGTGGATCCGCAGGTACGGGCGATCGTGGTGACCGGCGCCGGCGACTGGTTCTGCGCGGGTGCCGACCCGGAGGCGCTGCAGGCGCTGCTCGACGAGCGTCACCGCGACCGGCTGGTGGACGAGTTCGGCTTCGAACCACATCTGCCGATGACGCTGGGAACGCCGATCGTCGCGGCGGTCAACGGCGGCGCCGCGGGCCTCGGCCTGGTCCACGCGTTGTATGCCGACGTGCGCTTCCTGGCAGCGGAGGCACGCCTGGCCGCCGCGTTCAGCCGGCTCGGCCTCATCGCCGAGAACGGCAGCGCCTGGCTGCTGCCCCGGCTGGTCGGCGTGGGCAACGCGCTGGATCTGCTGGTGTCCGGCCGCAAGATCGACGCGGCGGAGGCGTTCCGGATCGGGCTGGTGCAACGAGTGCTCCCACGCGACGAGGTGCTGGCCGAGGCGCAAGCCTATGCCGCCGATCTTGCCGCCCATTGCTCGCCGGCGTCCATGGCGGTAATCCGACGGCAGGTGTGGTCGGGCCTGGAGACCGGGGCCGCCCAGGCGGCCGCCGACGCCAACCGGCTCATGGCCGCATCCCTCGGCGGCGCCGACTTCGGTGAGGCCCTCGCCAGCCAGGTCCAGGGGCGTGCTCCCCGCTTTGCGGCGCGGGCCGGCGCATGAGCGGCCCGCTGGCCGGGGTCCGGGTCCTGGAGCTCGCTGGGATCGGCCCAGGCCCGTTCGCGGCGATGCTGCTGGCCGACCTGGGGGCCGACGTCGTCCGGGTCGACCGACCGGAGCCGGGCGCGCTGCCGGCCGGCGACCCGAGGCGGGACCTGCTCAACCGGGGCAAGCGGTCGGTCGTCGTTGACCTCAAGCATCCCGACGGGGCCGAGGTGGTCCTCGGACTGGCCGATCGGGCCGCGATCGTGATCGAGGGCTGGCGTCCCGGGGTGGCCGAACGGCTTGGCATCGGGCCGCAGGCCGCGCTGGAGCGCAACCCGGGCCTCATCTACGGACGGATGACCGGATGGGGACAGCAAGGGCCGCTGGCCCACGCCGCCGGTCACGACATCGGCTACATCGCCGTCGCCGGGGCACTGCACCCGATCGGCCGCCCAGGCGGGCCGCCGCAGATCCCGCTCAACCTCGTCGGTGATTTCGGTGGTGGCGCGCTCTACCTCGTCGTCGGCTGCCTGGCGGCGCTGCACGTGGCCCGGACAACCGGCCGCGGGCAGGTCGTCGACGCCGCCATCGTCGACGGCACGGCGCACCTCACCACGATGTTCGCCGGTCTCCTCGCGGGCGGTGCCTGGCAACCCGAGCGTGGCCGCAACCTACTTGACGGCGGGGCACCGTTCTACGACGTCTACCCGACCGCTGATGGCGGGCACATGGCGGTCGGCGCACTGGAACCCCAGTTCTACGCCGAACTGCTGCGGCTGCTCGGGCTGGCCGACGCGGATCTGCCGGCCCAGCACGACGTCGCCGGATGGCCGGTGCTCCGCGCGCGCTTCGCGGAGGTCTTCGCCGACCGCACCCGCGACGAGTGGACCAAGCTTTTCGAGGGTACCGACGCCTGCGTGGCGCCGGTGCTGTCGCTCGCCGAGGCGCAGCGCCATCCGCACCTGGTGGCGCGCGCGACGTTCGAGGAGCACTTCGGCGTTCGGCAGCCCGCAGTGGCGCCCCGCCTGTCGCAGACACCGGGGGTGATCGGCGGCAGCCCGCCGGTGCCGGGAGCGGACACCGAGACCGTGCTCACCGAGTGGAGTCTCGGCGCACACCTACGGCGGTGGCTGGACAACGGCGCCGTCAGCCAGACACAAGGAGCTCGCTGATGCGTATCGCGACACCGCTCGCCTATGCCACGGACCCCAGGAGCGGCGCGGACGCCGTGGCCGCCTGGGAGCATGACGGCCTCGACGTGGTCTGGGTGTCGGAGGCCTATGGCTTCGACGCGCCGACCGTCATGGGCTACCTCGCCGCAAAGACGACCCGGCTGCAGATCGGCTCCGCCATCCTGCCCATCTACTCCCGAACCCCGGCGCTGCTGGCACAGACCGCGGCCGGCCTGGACGCGATCTCGGGCGGCCGCGCCATCCTCGGCCTGGGCGCGTCAGGACCGCAGGTGATCGAGGGATGGCACGGCCTCGCCTACGACCGGCCGCTCGCACGGACCCGCGAGGTGATCCGGATCTGCCGGCAGGTGTGGCGACGCGAGACGCTGGTCCACGACGGCATCTACCGGCTGCCGCTGCCCGCCGGGGAAGGCACCGGCCTCGGCAAACCGCTGAAGATCCTCACCCACCCGGTCCGCGACCGCATTCCGATCTACGTGGCGAGCCTGGGCGACAAGAACGTGCAGATGACCGCTGAGCTCGCCGACGGGTGGCTGCCGTTCCTCTACGACCCTGAGAGCGCGGCCGATGTCTGGGGCGCTGCGTTGGCATCCGGCCGGGGTAAGCGGTCCGACGATCTCGGACCGCTCGAGGTCGTGGCCGGCGGCCCGCTGGCCATCGGCCCGGACGTGACCGGCCTGCGCGACCTCGCCCGGCCGCTGATCGCCCTGTACGTCGGCGGAATGGGCGCCAAGGGCCGCAACTTCTACCACGACCTGCTGTGCCGCTACGGCTACGCCGCCGAGGCGGACCGTATCCAGGACCTCTACTTGGCCGGCCGCAAAGAGGAGGCCGCCGCCGCCGTACCGGCGGAACTGCTGGAGCGCACCAGCCTGATCGGGCCGGAGAGCTACGTGCGAGACCGCGTCCAGGCCTATCGCGACGCCGGCGTCACGATCCTCAACGTCACGCCGCTGGGTTCCGATCCGCGGCGCCTCATCGCCGCAGTAAAGGACATGGCCCAGTAGGGACCTGCGCAACAAGGAGCTGACGTACATGGTGAATCGCACCATCTTCTCCGCCGACCACCTCGCCTTCGCCGAACTGGTGCGCGCCTTCATCGACAAGGAGATCGCACCGCACCACGACCGCTGGGAAGCCGACGGCATCGTCGACCGCGGCGTGTGGCGGGCCGCTGGCGCTGCCGGCCTGCTGGGCTTCTTCGTCGACGAACGGTACGGCGGTGGCGGGGTGACGGACCAGCGCTTCAACGCCGTCCTCACCGAGGAAATGGCCCGGGCGGGCGCGAGCGGCCCGGCGTTCGGCCTGCACAACGACATCATCGGGCCGTATCTCACCGATCTGACCAACGACGAGCAGAAACAGCGATGGCTGCCGGGCTTCTGTTCCGGCGAAATCATCACCGCGATCGCCATGTCCGAACCCGGCGCCGGCAGCGACCTGCAGGGCATCACGACCACCGCGGTGCGCTCCGAGGACAGCTACGTCCTCAACGGGCAGAAGACCTTCATCAGCAACGGCATCCTGGCCGACCTGGTCATCGTCGTGGCCCGCACCGACCCGGCAGCGGGGCACCGGGGGATCAGCCTGCTGGTGGTCGAGCGAGGCATGGCCGGCTTCGAGCGGGGCCGCAACCTCGACAAGATCGGGCAGAAGGCGCAGGACACCGCCGAACTGTTCTTCGCCGACGTCCGGGTGCCCGCGGCCAATCTCCTCGGCGCGGAGGGCCAGGGCTTCGCCTACCTGATGCGCAACCTGCCCTTCGAGCGGCTGTCGATCGCCGTCGCGGCGCTCGCCGGCGCCGAGACGGTGTTCGAGCAGACCGTCGCCTACTGCAAGCAGCGCCAGGCATTCGGCCGACCCATCGGCAGCTTTCAGCACAACCGGTTCGTGCTGGCCGAACTCGCCACCGAACTGCGCCTCGGCCGCGTCTTCGTCGACCAGTGCCTGGTCGAGCCCGCCCTCACGGCGGAGACGGCGGCGATGGCGAAATGGTGGTGCACCGAGCTGCAGCACCGCACCGTCGATCGCTGCCTGCAGTTGCACGGCGGCTACGGCTACATGCGCGAGTATCCGGTGGCCAAGGCGTATCTGGACGCCCGCGTCCAGACGATCTACGGCGGCACCACGGAGATCATGAAAGAGGTGATCGGCCGGTCACTTGGCCTGTGAACCGTACTCCAGCATTGGCACGAGGAACTGCCGGGCCACGGCGCGCAGCTGTTCAGCGTCATCGAGATCGACGACGTGGCTGGGAGTGATCAGGAAGGAGCAGGACAGCCGCGTCATCAGTTCGGCCACCACCTCAACGTCCACCCTGTCGGAGATGTTGCCGGCGCGTTGCTCGCTGCGGAGTTGGCCGGCGACGAACCGTTGCACCGTGGCCAGCGTCCGCCCGCCGTCGCTGATCATTGAGGGGATGAGCACGTCCGGTTCGGCGGCCATCAGCCCTCCGATCAGCGGGTTGCGGCGGAGAGCCTGCAATGCGCTGACGAAGCCCAGCACCACCCGGTCGCCGACGGTCGCGGCCTGCTGGATGTCGATGAGGAACTGGTCGAAGTAGCGACGGAACTCCCGGCGGACCACCTGCTCGACCAGTCTGTCCTTGGTGGCGAACCGGCGGTATGCCGTGATCCGGGAGACGCGGGCCCGACGGGCCACGTCCTCCATGGTGGACCGCCGGATGCCCATACGACAGAACTGCTCGTAGGCGGCATCGAGAACCCGCGTGGTGACCTCGTCATTGTCGTCGGCGCGTTCCAGCGCCTCGCTGAAGGCGCGTTCCAGCAACGACTTCGAGCCGGACGCGGTCCCCAGCGCGGACAGCAGCGGTTCTGCGGTGTGCCCGTCGCGACCTGCCTCGGACGGGCCGGGGGATGATGCGTTCGCGGAAGCGGTCCGGGGCATGGCTGCCTTCTCGTGAGATACGTTGACGCGAGTCTTGCATCACCGTACCAACCGTGAACCCGGAACTTCGAGTGCTGTAACGTCCACCAGCTCCGTGAGGTGGGCGCGGTAGTTCGGGCAGGTGGCGATGTCCTCGTGCGAGCAGTTCAGTCCGGCCTCAAGCAGATCGAGCGCCGACCGCAGCGCCGCCATCCTGTCCTGCAGCGCGCGGTGGTTGCGGCTCAGCACGTCCTTGTGGGTGGCCGGGTCGCGCGCCGCGAGGAACGCCCGGATGTCCGGCAGCGACAGGCCGGCCTCCTTCGCGCGGACGATCGACGCCACTCGGAACAGGTCGTCGCGGGTGTAGCGGCGGCGGCCGCCCTCGACGCGGGCGGGGGAGAGCAGGCCCACCGATTCCCAGTGCCGCAGTACGTGCGCTGGTAGGCCGAAATGGTCGGCCACTTCGCCGATCGTCATCGGTCTTGACTTCATGTCGACATTAAGTCCGACCATGGCGGGCATGTCCAGTCTTCTTGCTGTCCTCGACGCCGTCGAGGGAGAGTCCGCGGCCGTCGAGCTGCGCGCACGTTCCTATGAGTTGCTCGGCGACCTCACCGGCCGAACCGTGGTTGACGCCGGCTGCGGCAGTGGCCGCGCCGTCGCCGAGCTGGCCGAGCGCGGAGCCCACGCGGTCGGCGTCGACCTCGACCCCGAGGTGATCGCTGTGGCTCGGGAGCGCTGGCCGGCCGGTGAGTTCCATGTCGGCGACGCCTACGAGCTGCCGCTCGAGACCGGCTCGGTTACCTACTATCGCGCGGACAAGGTGTTGCACATGCTCGACGACCCAGCGCGAGCCGTGGCCGAGGCCCGCCGGGTGCTCGCACCGGGCGGCCGGGCCGTGCTGCTCGGCCAGGACTGGGACACGATCGCCATCGACTCGGACGAGCCGGAGACCACACGTCGGCTGGTCCACGCCAAGGCGGACTCGCTTCCGTCGCCGCGCGTTGCCCGTAGGTATCGCAACCTGCTGCTCGACGCCGGGTTCACCGACCCGGTCGCTGAGGTGCACACCGCTGTGTTCACCGACGACACCGCGTACGCCCTGCTGCAACGGATCACCGACGAGGAAAGCTGGCTCGCCGAGCAGGCCGAGCGCGCCCGCGCGAACCGGATCTTCGTCGTCGTGCCGATGTTCCTCGTCGCCGCTCAGGGATAGCGCCCAACTTGGATCGAGGCGCGTCGTGGGGGCGCTCGGGTCGGCCTTCGGCCGCCCACATCACCGGCACCGGGGCGGCCCGCGTTGCCGGGGGAGAGGACAGCGCCGCCGGGGATCAGTCGGTGGCCGGCCATATTGTGAGCGCGGTGACTATACGAAGGCCGTGACGCCCTCGTATTCCGCCACCGGGGCGGCGCCGACACACTCGTACTCGAGCAACAGCAGGCCGTTCGCCGTCACCTCGTGGTGAACGAGCCGGAGGCCGACGGGTGCACTCGGGTGGTCGAGCAGCCGCCGCCCGGAACCGGTCACAGTGGGGGCGACGACGAGCCGGAGTTTGTCGACGAGGCCGGCCGACAACAGGGCCTTGCCGAGTCGCGCACTCCCGTGGATCTGGAGTTCCCGTCCCGGCTGAACCTTGAGCTTGCCGACGGTCTGGATCGGGTCGCCGCGGAGCACGGTCGTCGGGTGCCAACTACCCTCCGTGAGGGTGTTCGTCACGACGTACTTCGGTAGTGAGTTCATCCGCTCTGTGAACGGGTCGTCCGGGTCGGTGCTGCTTCCTGTTTCACGAGCAGTGCGCTGCTCCCAGGATGGTTGGCATCCGGCCTCTTCGGCGGGCCCTGGTGCCTGGCAGCCACAAGGGGCTATTGATCACTTGGAATCTTGTCGTACTAGTCTTCGCCGCATGGCCTTGCGACCGGACGAGTTCTATGACCACGCAGTCGCCGTCGCGGACAGCGAACGCCGACTCCCGTTGGCACGCATGACGGGATGGGAGATCAGCCCGTTCGAGCCGGACGGGCTCCGCGTAGCGCCGTTGCGCCCGCCGGTGCTCCCGGAGCCCGCGCGGCACGGCGAGGATCCGTCGGACTGCAACGCCTGCCGCGAACGGGACGAGGGGATCTGGTTCAACGAACACTGGCGGCTGGTCCGGATTCCGGGAGTGGGCGTCCCGCTGGTGCTCATGTTGTATCCGCGCGATCACTACGACATGGCGGATCTACCTGACGAACTGGCCGCCGAGCTGGGGCTGTTGAGCACTCGCATCGTCCGCCACATGCAGGCGCTGCCGCACGTCTCGCGGGCCCACGTCTACCGCATCGGAGATGGTGGCGCCCACCTGCACATCTGGTTCTTCGCTCGGCCCGAGGGGCAGGCCCAGTTGTTCGGGTCGTGGCTGGTCGTCTGGGACGACCTGCTGCCGGAGTATCCAGCGGACGTCGCAGAAGCTGACGCTGAACTCGTGGCAGACGCGTTGGTCGCGTGCCACGGAGGCCACCGGTCGCCCACCATCGAACCGGCCGCCTGACCGGCCTGATCCATGACCCGAATGTCACCGTGACGGCTGTTGCCACCGCCGCCGTACGGAGTTGCCTTGGTCACGTGTTCGGATCTGCCGCCGGAAAGGCGCGGGCGGGCAAGGCCTTGACCACGCGGCAAGAACTTTGCCCTCGAAGCCGACGTCTGATTCCTGTCGGGGATGACGATCGGCCGGCGGGCCGGTGGCTCGGGGACCAGGAGGCCCGGGGTAGTTTCCCTGTCATGAGTGAGGACACCTTCCGCTCGGTGGAGATCGAGCGCACCAGCGTGGGGAACTACGTCGCGCGGAATGTCCGCGGCGGGTCGATGTCGATGGGCACGGGCGAGGACGCCAGCTTTACGCCGGTGGAACTGCTTCTGGCTGCCATCGGTGGCTGCACTGCGGTGGACGTGGACTACATCACCAGCCGCCGCGCCGAGCCGACCCAGTTCTCCGTCGAGGTCAGTGGCGACAAAATCCGGGACGAGGCCGGAGGAAACCGGATGCAGAACCTCAAGGTCGAGTTCACCGTGACGTTCCCGGTGGGCGGGGACGGCGACCGGGCGCGCGAGGCGCTGCCCCGGTCGCTGCAGCAGTCGCACGAACGACTGTGCACGGTCTCCCGTACCGTCGAACTTGGCACTCCCGTCTCGGTCGTCGAGGCTGCCGGATCCACCGGAGACTGAGGTCTTCGGACGTCATCTGGGCTACCAGTGCCGCCGGCGTCACTCGCGAACGCCAATCGCATCGACCGGCTGCGACCGCATGGCGGTCCGGGTCGAGATCATGATGGCGGCCCAGCCGAGCAGCGCGGCGACCGCGACGATTCCCAGGTAGATGAGCGGTGGGATGGACGGAATCAGTGTCCTGGTCAGCCCGAGGCTCGTGCCGATCAACGACGGGATCGCGGCCAGGGTACCGATGAGAACGGCGGCGACGACGATGATCCTCGTCTCGCTGCGCATCATCGCGAACACCTGGCGACGGGTGGCGCCGACCAGTTGGAGCAGGGCGAACTCGCGGAAGCGTGCGGCGGTCGCCATCACCAGGGTGTTCACCACGGCGATGGCGAGGTAGCCGAGCAGGACCGCGTTGAGGATGAGGCCGACCGCCGACTCTCCGGCGGCGGCATCGCGCTGCGCGGCGACGAACGACTCGCGGTTGTTGACCTGAACGGTCGGGAGGTGTTGGACAGCGGATCGCAACGCGTCGCCGAGTGCCCCGACGTCGGTTCCCGTGGCCGCCGCGATCAGCACCGCGAAGTCCAGGCGGTCGGTGGTGTGCTCCAGGACGAGGTCGTGCGGCAGCGTGACGTCACCGAGGCCGAGTCCTCTCTCGTAGAGCGCCACCACCGTGGGTTTGATCGGCGTGCCGTCACCGAGACGGAGGTCGACGGTGTCGCCGAGAGCGGCGCCGAGGGTGCCCGCCGCGATCCGGCTCAACGCCACCGTGTTGCCCCGCACCTCCGCGACATCGCCCTCGAGAACGGCGAGATCCAAAGTCTCGGCGAGCCGGTCGCCGATGATCCCCTGTGCCGAGTAGGTCCTGATCTGAGGGCTGTCTCCCGAGGCGAAGGTCGCCAGCATCCGCGTACGGACGACCGGGGTCACCGCCGAGACGCCGGGCACGTCCCGGAGCACGTCCGCGACCTCGGGCGACACACCGGCGGACGTGGACGTGACGACGTAGTCCGCACGCAGGCCGTCCTCGGCCTGATCCTGCGCGGACGCGCTCGCGGTCGTCCCGCTGAAGAGCTGCCCGGCGGCCAGGATGATGCCCATGATCAGCGGAGTGGTCGCCGCGGCGAGCCGCCGGGAGTTGGCGTGCGCGTTCGCGGTCGCGAGGAACCCGCTGACGCCCGACCTGCGGTTCAGCCAGGGACCCAGCACGGTGACGGCGCCACTGAGCAGCCGCGGCCCCAGCAGCGCGATGGCGAAGATGAGCAGGAACGCCGAGAAGGCCGCGCTTTCAGCGGCCCCTTCACCGGGCAGCACCAGCGGCAGCACGAACGCCATGGCGAGACCGGCGGGGACCAGCAGCAAGCCGACGGTCAACCGGAGCCATCCGAGTTTGGGCGGCTCCAACGCGGCCTCGCCGAGCGCGTCCACCGGCCTGAGCCTGGCCGCGCGCCGTGCGGCTATCCAACCGCCCAGACGGGCACCGACCAGGCACAGCACCACCGCCACGAGTACCGGCAGCGGACTGATCGACAGCTCGAAGTCGTCCGGTATCGCGCCGACCAGGGTGAAGGTTTCGCGGAGGAGGAAGCTCAGCCCGATGCCTGGAATCACCCCGAGCACCGCCCCGAGCGTGCCCACCACCATGGTCTCGGCGGCGATCATGCCAAGCATCTGCTTCGGGGTCGCGCCGATCGCCCTCAACAGCGCCAGCTCCCGCAGCCGCTGCCGAACGGACAAAGCGAGTGTGCTCGCCACGACGATCATGATCACCACAACCATGGTGCCGCCGAACGCCAGGGACAGCTCGCTGATGAACGAACGCGTGCTGCCGATGTCGAGGAACTCGGCCTCGCTGCGGTCACTGCCGGTGTACACGACCACGTCGGAGACCGCCGCCTCGATGGCGCGTGCCAGCTCGTCGGCACTGACGCCGGGTGCGGCCAGCACACCGATCAGGTCCACCCGGTCCGGTTGGCCGGTCAACTCCCGGGCCCGGTCTTCGGTGAAGAACAGTGTGGGCTGCCGGGCGAGATTGCCTCCAGGCAGACCCGCGATGCCGGTCACCCGGTAGATCGACGTGTTGGAGCCGACCGCGAGCCGAACCGACGCGCCGACGGTGACGTTGGCCCGCTCGGCCAGCGCGGAGTCCAGCACCACGTCGTCCGGCCCGGTCGGGGCCTGGCCGGCGGTCGTGGTGAACGGGCCGAGCGCGGCCGACTGCCAGCCATGCCCCAGCGCGGAGGTGCCGGCGAGCACCTCGGCGTCCGCCGTCACGAGGCTGACCGGGACGTTGACGTCGGCGATCGCCGCCCGGACGCCAGGCACTCGCGCGATGTCGCCGACCCGGTCAGCCGGTAGGGTGGCCCGCTCGCCGAACCTGGGATCCACGTCGTCGGTCACCGGCAGTGCCTGCGGGGCGCCCACCACCAGGTCGGCAGCCTGGTAGCGCTCGGTCGGCACGCCCGAGCGCTCGCTGCTCTCCAGCAGGATCCCGCAGGCCGTGATCACCGCCGAGCCGAACAGCACCGCAACGAACGCCGCGACGAACCCGCCCTTCCGTCCCTTGATCGTGCTCCAGGCCAATGCCAGCATTCGGCGGTTCACGCCTCCCCCAGGTGAGTCATCCGCTCGGCGATCTGCTCGGCGGACGGTCGGGGCATCTCGCCGGCCAACCGGCCGTCCGCGAGGAACACCACGGTGTCGGCCTGTGCGGCCGCGACCGGATCGTGCGTCACCATCAGCACGGTCTGCCCCAGGTCGTCGACGATCTTCCTGAGCAGTGCCAGGACCTGGCGCCCGCTGCGGCTGTCCAGCGCGCCCGTCGGCTCGTCGGCGCACACCAGGTCGGGCCGGTTGATGAGCGCCCTGGCGATCGCCACCCGCTGTTGCTGGCCACCGGAGAGCTGGCTCGGGCGGCGGTCGTGATGCTCGGCGAGCCCGACCGCGGCGAGGACGCTCGCCAGTTGCTCGGGATCGACCGGTTTCTCGGCCAACCGGACGGGCAACGTGACGTTGTCCGCCACGGTCAGTGCACCGAGCAGGTTGTACGCCTGGAAGACGAACCCGATCCGGTCCCTGCGCAGCTCGGTCAGCTCTGTCTCCGACCGGCCGGACAACTCCGTGTCACCCAGCACGACCCGGCCCGACGTCGGCTGGTCCAGACCGGCCGCGCAGTTCAGAAACGTGCTCTTGCCGGAGCCGGACGGGCCCATGACGGCGGTGAACGTACCGCGCCGGAATCCGACCGTCACCCCGTCGAGAGCGCGTACCTCGTTCTTCCCCGACCCGTATGTTTTGGACACCGAATCCAACTGCACCGCGTACGTACACGACGTCCTTGCACCCGGCTGTAGCGAGTCGGTCGCGGTGGCCTCGGCCAGTGCCACGCGTCGCCTCGATGGGTTTCTGCTGTTCAACCTCATGCCGTCCGACGCTACGAGTCATGTCGGCGCGAACCGCTACCCCTTACCACCGGATCTGAGGTACAGCTGGCTGTAGTGCCGCGGGCGGCGGCCACAGGGCAGACTTCACGCCGTGTCGGGAACTCGAAGGGACGCTGCCTCGGCGGGTGCGCAGAAAGGGCATCCTGTGACGTCGGGTCGGCGGTGGGTGCAGGTGTGGCGCGGCGGGGTCTACCTGCTGCGATCGCTGGCCTCCGGGATCGCCACGGTGCTCGTGCTGCCGCTGCTGTGCCATCCGCGGTTCGCCCGGCGTTGGGCGGATCGGCACCGTGACCGCGCCGGCCGGCTGCTCGGTACGCCGTCGGCACCGCGTCCCGCCCTGCGCGCGACGGGACGCCGGGCCTGGGCCGATCCGACCACGCGCCGCGACCTGCTCTGGCTGCCAGTTAACGCCATGACCGGGGTGGCGCTCGGCCTGCCCGCGCTGCTGTGCGCGGGCAACGTCCTGCTCGCCACGATCGCGACACCACTCTGGTGGGCTTTCCGGCTGGAGGACCGGCCACGGCTGTTCATCGATATTCCGGTGACCGGCTGGGCGACGGCGCTCACCCTCGGGCCACTGCAGATCCTGCTGCTCGCCGCGCTGGCGTACCTGGTCTTCCCGCCGATCGCTCGCGCGCACGCCCGGATCTGCCTGGGAGTGCTGTCGCACTCGACGGTCGAACAACTCGCCGACCGGGTCGCCGTGTTGACCCGCACCCGGGCGGACGTGCTCGACGCACACGGTGCGGAGCTGCGCCGGATCGAGCGCGACCTGCACGACGGTACCCAGGCCCGGCTGGTGGCCATCGCGATGCGGCTGGCCGTGGCCCGGCAGGCGCTGTCCGACAATCCGCGGGACGAGCAGTTCGTGGAAGGGCTTCTGCGGGACGCACATGAGGGAACCGAAGAGGCGATGACAGAGCTACGCGAGGTGATCCGTACCGTCTATCCGCCGATTCTCGCCGACCGGGGCCTCGACGGCGCTCTGACCGCCGTGACAGCCCGCTGCGGCGTGCCGACCCGACTGGACATCGGTGACCTCGGACGGGTCCCGGCGGCAGTGGAGGCTGTCGTCTACTTCGCCGTCGCCGAGGCACTGACCAACGTCGTCAGGCACAGCCACGCGACCGCGGCCGGCGTCGGGGTCAGCCGCACGGCAGACCGGTTGTCGGTAATGATCACTGACAACGGCATTGGCGGCGCCGACGATCGGCGGGGCACCGGCCTGGCCGGGATCCGTCGTCGGGTGCTCGCGCTCGACGGCACCGTCGACGTCGACAGCCCGGCCGGCGGGCCGACGACCATCACCATGGAGCTGCTGTGCGGGTAGTGATCGCCGAAGACAACGTGCTGCTGTCCACCGGACTGGAGCTGCTGCTCAACCGCGTGGGCTTCCACATCGCCGCCATCGCTGACAATGCGGCGGGCTTCCTCACCGCCGTGCGGGACCATCAACCCGACGTCACCATCGTCGACGTCCGGCTGCCGCCGTCATTTCGCGACGAGGGCATCCGAGCCGCCCTGCAGGCCCGACGAGAACACCCCGGCCTGCCGGTCCTGGTGCTGTCGCAATACGTCGAGCAGCAGTACGCCGCCGAACTACTCTCCACCACCGGCGGCGGCGTCGGCTACCTCCTCAAGGACCGCGTCAGCCGAGTCGACGAATTCGTCGACGCGCTGCGCCGCGTCGCCGCCGGTGGCACCGCCATGGACCCCGAGGTCATCGCGCAACTCGTCCAACGCGCCGGCGACCCGATCGCCGCGCTCACCCCCCGCGAACGCGAGGTAACCGCGTTGATGGCGCAGGGACACGACAACGACACGATCGCTCAGCAGCTTGTCATCACCGACAACGCCGTACACAAGCACATCGGCAACATCTTCGCCAAGCTCGGCCTCGCCGTGACCGACAGCGGTCACCGCCGCGTCCTCGCCGTCCTCACCTACCTCAACGCGGCGGGTGCTCGGTCCTCTCCGTGACCCTCTTGCCGAGATCGTTTCACGAGCGTAGGAAGTACACGACGATCCAACCACCACCGTCGACCCCTGCGTCGAATCACCGTCCTGTGTCGAGGGAGATGCGCGTGACCACACCCAGACGGTTCCGTCTCGCCGTGTCCGTGCTGGTGACCGCAGGCGCCGTCCTGCTCAGCCCGGCCGCCGCCGCGGCACCGCCCGCGACTCCCGCATCGACCGGGCACCGGAGCTGCGACCCGATCGACCCGACGGCCTGCCTGCTGCCGTTCCCGAACGACTACTTCACCGTGCCGGATCGGACCAGCCCCACCGGCAAGCGGGTGCGGATCGCGGCCTCCGCGATGCCCGCCAACGTGCAGGGGACGCCGATCGACCCGACGGAATGGAACCGGCAGGACGGGTTCAGCCCCGGCTCACCGATCCTGGTGCGCGTGCCCGGCCTCGACGCCGCGGCGACCGGGATCGCGCCGGTCACCGACATCGGCCGCTCGCTGGCGCCGGACGCGCCGATCGTGCTGCTCGACGCCCGGACCGGCAAGCGCACGCCGTACTGGGCCGAGCTGGACGCGCACGCCGCCGGCCAGCCGGATCGGCAGCTGCTGATCATCCGGCCGGCGGTGGCGCTGACCGAGGGCACCCGGTACGTCGTCGGCCTGCGCGGCCTGCGCGACGGCAACGGGGCGCTGATCCCGGCGCCGAAGGCGTTCACGTCGTACGTGACCGGTGCCGGCCTCGGCCATCGGGACAGTCGCGTCCCGCAGATGAAGCGGATCATCGCCGACCTGTCCAGGACCGGTGTCAAGCGGCACAGTCTCTACCTCGCCTGGGACTTCACCGTGGCCAGCCGGCACGGTCTGACCGGGCGGATGCTGGCGGTCCGGGACGGCGCGTTCGCCGCCCTCCGCCGGGCCGCACCGTCGTTCACCGTCACCCAGGTGACCGACTATTCGCCCGAGCAGGATCCGCTGATCGCTCGGCAGGTGACCGGCACCATCGGCGTACCGTCCTATCTGACCGGCGACGGCGGGCCCGGCTCCCGGCTGCACTACGGGCCGGCTGGCGGCGGTGGGACGCCGCTGACGCCGAACGCCCTGCCCACGCCGTCCGGTGCGACGGTGGCGGCGGACTTCGTCTGCAACATCCCGCGCAGTGCCTCGGCCGTGAAGCCGGCGCACCTCTCGCTCTACGGCCACGGCCTGCTCGGCAGGCCGACCGAGATCAACGCCGGCAACGTCAAGACGATGTCGAACACGTACGACTTCACCTTCTGCGCGACCAGTTGGATCGGCATGGCCGCCGCCGACGTCCCCTACGTGGCAGGCGCCTTCACCGACCTCAGTGCCTTCCCCGCAGTGGCGGACCGGTTGCAGCAGAGCTACCTGAACTTCCTCTTCCTGGGCCGCGCGATGATCCACCCGGGCGGGTTCGCCGCCCACCCGGCGTTCCGGGACGCCAGCGCACGGCCGCTGATCAACGTGGCCGGCGGGCTGCACTACGACGGCAACAGCCAGGGCGGCATCAACGGCGGCGCGCTCACCGCCATCGCCCAGGACTGGACCCGGTCGGTGCTCGGCGTACCGGCGATGAACTACTCCACGCTGCTGCAACGCAGCGTGGACTTCGCCCCGTTCCAGACCATCATGGACGGCTACTACCCGGACAAGGCCGACCAGCAGCTGATCCTCGCGCTGCTGCAGATGCTGTGGGACCGGTCCGAGGCCAACGGGTACGCCCAGCACATGACCGACCAGCCGTTGCCGGGCACCCCGGCGCACCAGGTGCTGATGCACGTGGCCTTCGGCGACCAGCAGGTGTCGCCAGCCGCGGCGGAGGTCCAGGCGCGCACCATCGGCGCCCGCCTGCACACCCCCGCGCTCGCCGACGGCTGGTCACTGGACGTGCGCCCGTACTGGGGCATCACGCCGATCCGCAGGTACCCGTACACCGGCTCGGCGATCGTGATCTGGAACAGCGGCGCGGCCTACGCGCCACCGCCGACCAACCTCGCCCCGGCCGGGCCGGAGTACGGCGACGATCCGCACGAGTTCCCGCGCGCCCAGGCCGGAGCCCAGAAACAGAAGGCGATGTTCCTACTCACCGGCAAGGTCATCGACGTCTGCGCACGGACGCCCTGCCCGTGACGCGGTAACCGGTCACGCCGGAAGGGCCCGTCGGGAGGCGAGCTGGGGGAGACCCGGCGGGCTGCACCAGTGCGCCGGATTGACGTCGATGAGACCTTGCCGGAGGGCGGCGCAGGGTGACGTGGTAGCGATGCATTGATGACGCCCTGAGGTCATCGGCGACCGACGGTCACCGTCCGTATCATCTCGGCATGGTGCTGAACCTGGAGCCACGGATCAGCCGACGGGCGGTGCTCCTGGCCGCCGGAGGGTTGCTCGTCGGTTGCTCCCCGCAGCCCGAGGCCGACGAGGTCCACCTGCGACTGGCCACCGGGCCGGCGGGTGCGGTATACCGGCGCATCGGCGGTGCGCTGGCCGAACACATCTCCGAGCAGGTGCCGGGTGCCACGGTGACCACCGTGCCGAGCGGGGCGTCCACCGACAACATCCGGATGCTGCGGGCCGGCGAGGCGCACCTCGGGCTGACGAGCCTGGATGCGCTGATCACGACCGACGGCAGCGCGCCCGAGGGGCTCTCGGCGGTATGCCGGCTCTACGACAGTCATCTGCATCTCGTGGTCATGGCCGGTTCAGCGATCGAAGAGTTCCGGGATCTTGAGGGCAAGCGCATATCCCTCGGTGCCCGCAATTCGGGCACCGAGTTCACGTCTCTGCGGGTTCTGGAGCTGGGCCCGGTGAACGCCGACGGTCGGTACCTCAGCCAGGCGGAATCGGCGGCGGCACTGCGCGACGGCAAGATCGACGCGATGTTCTCCCTGACCGGCGTCCCGACACCCGCCATCACGGAGCTGGCGCAGCGGCACCCGATCCGGCTGATCCCGTTGGACGCACAGGCGGACGCGCTCTTCGGGGCGTACCCGGGTCCCTACGCTCCCGCCATGATCCACGCGACGGCCTACGCCGGCGTCCCGGCCACCCGCACCGTCGCCGTACCGAACGTGCTGCTAGCGCGCAACGACCTGCCCGACGACCTGGTCTATGCCATCACCGACACGATCTTCACGCACACCGGCACGATCACCTCCGCCAGTCGCGGTGACGCCGCGGCCGTTCCCGAAGCGTGGCAGATCAACGTACGTACCGGGATCTCCACCGCATCGGTGCCGCTCCATCCGGGCGCGGCGGCCTGGTTCCGCGACCGCAAGCGCTGACCAGAGACAGCGACGCGACCGGGTCCTCAGACCGGCGACGGAG
The DNA here is from genome assembly GCF_045207365.1 of Micromonospora sp. NBC_00858. Classification (NCBI taxonomy): domain Bacteria; kingdom Bacillati; phylum Actinomycetota; class Actinomycetes; order Micromonosporales; family Micromonosporaceae; genus Micromonospora; species Micromonospora sp. NBC_00858. The sequence continues at coordinate 1,270,946 of NZ_CP108828.1, forward strand.
TCGGGGCGCCGGACGACGACGCCACCTGCGGAACGACCGGCAACGCGACCACCGCGGCGAACCCGTGCCCGGACCCGTCTGGACGCGGCAGGCCCTCCTCCAGCCGCAGCTCGCCCCCGGCCGCCCCGACCAGGTCGGCGCAGATCGCCAGTCCCAGGCCGGTTCCGGACACGTTCTGGTGCCGCGGCGACCGCCAGAACCGTCGTAGTGCCTGGGCCCGCTCGGAAACGTCGATCCCCTGCCCGTCGTCGCGGACAGCGACGGTGACCACGCCTCCGGCCGCGGAGCTGTTGCGGTTTCCTTCGCCCACATCAGCGGGAACAACGCGGGCGGTCACCTCCACCGCCTGCGCGCCCGACAGCCGTAACGCGTTGCTGATCAGCTCGTCCAGGATGCTGCCCAGTCCGCCCGGCGGCTCCAGCAGCCGCAGCCCCGGCGGCACGTCGACCGTCAGTGTCTGCCCCGCCGTCGCCGTCAACGCCCGCCACCGGTCCACCCGGGTCGCCAGCACCTCGTCGAGATCCACCGGCGACGCCGTCCGCAGGCTCTCCATCCGCGCGCTGGCCTGCAGCGAGTTCAGCATCCGCTGCATCGCCTTCAGCTCGTCGACGGCGACGTCGTACACCTGCCGCCCGTTGCCCTCCGGCCGCAGGTGCGGCGCGAGGCTCTCCACCGCGAGCCGGAGGCTGGTCAACGGGTTGCGCAACTGGTGCGACGCGTCGGACACAAACGCCCGCTGCCGCTGCGCGGCGTTCTCGACGGCGTCCATCATGGTGTTGAACGACGCCGCCAGCCGCCGCAGCTCGATCGGGCCGGCCTCGGCGTCGGCGCGGATCGTCAGGTCGCCTTCGGAAATCCGCGAGGTCGCCGCGTCCAGCTTCCGCACCGGCCGCAGCACCCACGCCGATACCGGCCAGGCGACGGCCGCCAATGCGATCAACGGCAGCAGCCCGAGCCCGGCGAGCCGGGCCCAGCGTACGAGGATGGTCTCGCGTGTCTTCGACAGGTCGGAGATCGTCACGACGGCGCCGACGACCTCACTGTCCCGACCCACCGGCTCGGCCACAACGAGTGCGGAGTCGTCCCACGGCGCCCATTCCCAGGACGGTTCGGACCGCGCCCCGGCCAGCGCCGCGGTCACGATCCGGGGCAACGTCGGCTCGGTCCGTGCCGCCTCCCGGTACGCATCGGCCGGTCCGAGCAACACATTGCCCGACGTGTCGACCAGCGCGACCGGGATGCCGTAGAGCTCGTGGTAGCGCGTCAGTTCCTGTTGCAGCGCCTCGGTCCGCCCGGTCGACAGCGCGGTCTCGGCCAGCGAGGCGAACCGCCCGACGTCGTTGAGCCGGTTGACGTACGTCTCCTGCATCTCCCGCTCGGCCACAGTGATGCTGAGCGGCACCCCGAGCGCCGCGACGAGCAGCACCGCGAGGGGAACCAGGACGACGAGCAGGCGGCGGTGCACGGCGCGTCAGCCGATCAGCTCCGGCTGGTCGGCCAGGAGCCGATAGCCGACGCCGTGGATCGTGCGGATGACCACGTCCGTCCCCAGCTTGTGCCGTAACGCCGCGATGTGGGTGTCCAGGGTGCGACTCGACGACTCCCACGTCGCGCCCCAGATCTGGTCGAGGATGATGTCGCGGCTGACCACGTTGGGTGCCCGCCGGGCCAGCAGCAGGAGCAGTTCGAACTCCTTGCGGGTCAACGCCACGGGCGTGCCGTCGACGGTGACCTCGCGGGTGCCGACGCCGATCCGCATCGGGCCGAGCAGGAGCGGCTCGTCCGAGTGGCTCAGGGCACGAGCCGCCCGGGTACGCCGCAGGACGGCGTCGATCCGGGCGAGCAACTCGGCGATGCCGAACGGCTTGACGATGTAGTCGTCGGCGCCGGCGCGCAGGCCACGGACCCGCTCGTGCTCCTCGGACCGTGCGGTCACCGCGATGACGGCGGTCTCCGGGTGGTCACGCAGCTTCCGGATCACGTCGAGCCCGTCGCCGTCGGGCAGACCCAGGTCAACGAGGACCACGTCGGCCGGTGCGGCACGCACGGCCTCCGCGGCGGTGGCGATGCGGTGGACCTCGAAGCCCGCCTGGGTCAGGACGGTCACCAGACCCAGCGCCACGCGGTCGTCATCCTCGATGACGGTTATCCGCATACCAGCGGATTGTACGGCCCGGGCCGGCCCTCGTGTCAGCCCGAGAGTTCTTGGGATTTCTCTGACACCATCCGCGTCCCGACCAGTCGAGACTGGGGGCCACTCACTCACCGAGGTATGTGCATGCGCTGATGAGGAGGCCGCTGTGAGAGAGACCAGCAGGTACCGGGCCGCCGCGCGGATGATCGCCGCGATCGGCGTCGTCACGCTCGTTGCCGCCTGTTCCGGCAACGGAGGCGCCAACGGCGGAGGCGACGCCGCAGGCTACCCGGACCAGAACATCACGATCGTCGTGCCGTTCAGTGCGGGCGGCCCGACGGACACGGTCACCCGAATGATCGCCGAGCCGATGGCCGCCAAACTCGGTGGCAAGGTCGTCGTCCAGAACGTCGAGGGCGCGGGCGGTACGGTCGGCGCCGGCGAGGTCGCGCGGGCCGAACCGGACGGCTACACCGTGCTCATGCACCACATCGGCATGTCAACGGCACCCGCCCTGTACAAGGACCTGGGCTACAAGCCGCTCGAGGACTTCGAGATGGTCGGGCTCGTCACCGAGGTGCCGATGACGGTCGTCGCCCGGAAGGACTTTGCGCCCACGACACTCCAGGACCTCGTGACCCACGTGAAGGCGAACGCCAACAAGGTCACGCTGGCCAACGCCGGCATCGGCGCCGCGTCCCACCTGTGCGGCCTACTGTTCCAGACCGCCACTGGTGTGAAGCTCCAAGAGGTCCCGTACCAGGGCACCGGCCCCGCGCTGACCGACCTCGTCGGTGGCCAGGTCGACTTCATGTGTGACCAGACGACCAACACCAGCGGCCAGATCACCGCGGGAAAGGTGAAGGCGTACGCGGTCACCACGCCCGAGCGGGTGAAGAGCCTTCCCGACCTGCCCACCACGGTCGAGGCCGGGCTGCCCCAGCTTCAGGTCAGCGTGTGGCACGGTCTCTACGTCCCGGCCGACACGCCGCAGGAGATCGTCGAGAAGCTGTCCGAGGCGCTGAAGGTGGCACTGGCCGACCAAGGGGTCATCGACCAGATGGCCAAGCTCGGCACCGCGCCGGTCCCGGCCCAGGACGCGACCCCGCAGGCGCACCGGGCCAAGCTTGAGGAGCAGCTCGGCACCTGGGGGAAGATCATCGCGGACGCCGGGGTCAAGGTCTCCTGAGGTGGAGCGCCGTCGGTCGTTCCCGGACGTCCTCGCCGGGGGAGTCTTCGTCCTGATCGGTGGTGCATTCGTGGTGGGGTCGCTCGGCTATGAGCTGGGCACCCCACTGCGGATGGGCCCCGGCGCCTTCCCGCTGCTGGTCGGCGCGACGGTGGCCGTCCTGGGCCTGGCGATCGTCATCAAGGGACTGATCGCCGGCGAGGTGATCTCGTTCGGACCAATCCCGTGGCGCGCGGTCGCCGCCATCGTGCTCGCGGTCGTGTTCTTCGGATTCACCGTCCGGCGCCTCGGATTCGTACCGACGTCGGCGGTGACCGCCCTGCTCACCACGCTGGCCAGCTCACGCGTACGGCTGGTCACGGCCTTGGCCGTGGCCGCCGGGCTGACCGTGGCCAGCACGCTCATCTTCGTCGTCGGACTTCAGCTGCGGATCCCGCTATGGGGCCCTTGGCTGGGGTTCTGACGCGGCATCCGGATTGAGGCATGGAACTTCTCGACAACCTCGCGCTGGGCTTCTCGACCGCCTTCCTGGTCCAGAACGTCCTCTATTGCTTCGTGGGAGTGCTGCTCGGGACCGCGGTCGGCGTGCTGCCCGGCATCGGGCCAACGGCGACGGTGGCGATGCTGCTGCCGATCACGTTCAGCTTCGAGCCGGTGACGGCGTTGATCATGCTGGCTGGTATCTATTACGGCGCACAGTACGGCGGCTCGACGACCGCCATCCTGATCAATTTGCCCGGTGAGTCGTCGGCGGCGGTCACCGCGCTGGACGGGCACGAGATGGCCCGCCAGGGCAGGGCCGGCCCGGCCCTGGCCACCGCTGCGGTCGGGTCCTTCATCGCGGGTACGGTGGCCACCGTCGCGCTGGCCGTGGCGGCCCCACCGCTGGCCAGCGTCGCGTTGAAGTTCGGCCCGGCCGAATACTTCTCGCTCGTGCTGTTCGGCCTGATCGTGTCGATCGCGCTGGCGCGTGGCACGGCGCTCAAGGCGCTGGCGATGATCGCCCTCGGCGTGCTGCTCGGCACGGTCGGCCAGGACATCTACACCGGCACGCCCCGGTTCGTGTTCGACCAGCGCGAGCTGTACGGCGGCATCGACTTCGTGTCGGTCGCCGTCGGCATGTTCGGGGTGGCCGAGATCCTGCGCAACCTGGAGAACGAGCAGACCCGAACGGCGGTCGTCAGCAAGGTGAAGAACCTCTGGCCGACCCGCGAGGACCGGCGCCGGATCGTCGCCCCGATTCTGCGGGGCACCGGTCTCGGCGCCGCGCTCGGCGTCCTGCCCGGCGGTGGCCACGTGCTGGCCTCGTTCACCTCGTACGCCGTCGAGAAGCGGATCTCGAAGCGGCCGCAGGAGTTCGGGCGTGGTGCGATCGAGGGCGTCGCCGGCCCCGAGTCGGCGAACAACGCCGCTGCACAGACGTCGTTCATCCCGCTGCTCACCCTGGGTCTGCCCGCCCACCCGGTGATGGCACTGATGGTCGGCGCGTTCATCGTCCACGGCATCACCCCCGGCCCGAACGTCATCAATGACGAACCAGCGCTGTTCTGGGGCCTGATCGCGTCGATGTGGATCGGCAACGTGCTGCTCCTGCTGCTGAACCTGCCGCTGATCGGCTTGTGGGTGCGCATGCTGCGCATCCCGTACCAGGTGCTGTTCCCGATGATCATCCTGTTCGCCGCGATCGGCACGTACTCCCTGGCCTTCAACGCGTACGACGTCTACTCCATCGCGTTCTTCGGGATCCTGGGCTACATCCTGATCAAGTGTGGCTGCGAGCCGGCGCCACTGCTGCTCGGCTTCGTCCTCGGTCCCTTGCTTGAGGAGAACCTGCGGCGGGCACTCATCATCTCCCGCGGCGACCCGTCGGTCTTCCTGACCCGACCGATCTCCGCAGTGCTCCTGGCCCTGGCCGTGGCAGCGCTCGTCGTCGCCGTCCTCCCGACGATTCGCAAGCGCCGCGAGGTCGTGTTCGCCGAGGAGGAGTAGGAGCAGCGGCGGTGGCAACCGGGCGATCCGGGGCTGAAAGGCGGCGTTGACCAGCACGACAGCATCGACGCGGTGGTGGCCGTCGATGTACGTTACCGGCGAGTCGATCTGGCGATGGTGGACGGCGGGGAGGCCGCATGGCCGGGAAACACCGTTCGTGGTGGGGTTGGGGGAACGTCGAGGACGCAGTGACCGGCGCGGAGGCGACGGCGTTGGCAACCCGGGTGCGTACCCTGCTGCCCGACGTCGACCTGACCGAGCACGTTGCGCCGCCGGTGGACGAACTCGGCCTGCGCCCGCCGCGGGTCAATCCGCCGACGTCACTCGCCAGGATGTGCTCGACGGATCCGGCCGACCGGGCGGCGCACACCCATGGCAAGGCGTTCCGGGACGTCGTCCGCAACCTGCACGGGGATGTCCACGACCCGCCGGACCTGGTGGTGCGGCCGGTGACCGAGCAGGACGTCGTCGACGTGCTGGATTGGTGCGCGGGCCGGGACATCGCGGTAATCCCCTACGGCGGCGGCTCGTCAGTGGTCGGCGGTGTGGAGCCGCGGCTGGGTGACGCGTATCCCGCGGCGGTCAGCCTCGACCTTGGGCGCCTCGACCGGGTGCTGGAGGTGGACCCGACCAGCCGGGCGGCCCGCATCCAGGCCGGAGTGTTCGGCCCGGCGCTGGAGGACCAACTCCGGCGGTACGACCTCACACTGCGGCACTTCCCGCAGTCGTTCGAGTTCTCCACCCTGGGCGGCTGGCTAGCCACCCGCGCCGGCGGTCACTACGCCACCGTCCTCACCCACATCGACGACCTGGTGGAGTCGATGCGGGTGGTCACCCCAGCGGGCACCAGCCAGTCGCGCCGGCTGCCCGGCTCCGGCGCCGGGCCGTCCCCGGACCGTCTGTTCCTCGGCTCCGAAGGCGCGCTCGGCGTCATCACCGAGGCGTGGATGCGGCTGCAGGACCGGCCCCGCTGGCGGGCGGGCGCCTCGGTGCACTTCACCGACTACGACGGGGCCGTCACCGCCACCCGGGCCATCGCCCAGTCCGGTCTGCACCCGAGCAACTGCCGACTGCTCGACCCGGTGGAGGCGCTCCTCAACGCGGGCGCCGCCACCACCGGCGGCGTGCTCGTTCTGGGATTCGAGTCCGCGGACCATCCGGTCACACCATGGCTGGACCGCGCCGTCGAGCTGTGCCGCGACCACGGCGGAACCCTGCCGGAGCCATCCCGCAGCGACGACTCGTCCGGCCCACGGCAGCGGACCGCCGCCGCCGACGCCTGGCGGTCAGCGTTCCTGCGGATGCCGTACCAGCGCGACGCGCTCGCCGCCCGGTCGATGATCGTGGAGACGTTCGAGACCGCCTGCACCTGGGACCGATTCCCCGCCTTGCGCGCGGCCGTGCTCGCCGCGGCCGGCGAGGCGCTGCGCGCCGTCGCCGCGACCGGTGTGGTCACCTGCCGCTTCACGCATGTATACCCGGACGGCCCCGCCCCCTACTTTGGTGTGTACGCCACCGGCCGCTGGGGCGCCACCCTCGCACAGTGGGACCAGGTCAAGCATGCCGTCTCCGACGCGCTGCTCGCCGCCGGCGGGACCATCACCCACCACCACGCCGTCGGCCGCGACCACCGACCGTGGTACGACCGGCAGCGTCCGGACCCGATCGCGCTCGCACTGCTCGCCGCCAAAAGCGCCCTCGACCCGTCCTGGATCCTCAACCCCGGCGTCCTCGTCGATCCCGCCCGCTGACGTCGGCTGCGGTGCGCCACCGGCTGGTGAACCCCGAACATTACGACTTGACGTACGGGATGTTATCGCTCACAGTCGATGGCTAAGGACGACGGCACCTGTGGCTTACCGGGCAAGCCCGCTTCGTCGGCCTCGAATCAGGCGTGCGCCAAGGCCATGCAGACGCCTTGTTAGCGCTGACAATCTCTGCCTGCGCCCGGCCACGCGGCGCGGTGCGCCCATCTTCGGGTATACCGCTCGGCTCTTCGTTATTAGAGGAGGATCATGTCTGCCTTCGATAGATTTCCATCGATAGCTCTGCCACCGCTGCGGCGGCGAGGGCGGTTGCTACGGGTCGTCGCCGCTGGCGCGGCGGCGTTGGTGGCCGGTGTTGCCGCTGCGGCGGTGGTGTCGACACCCGCCGCCGCGGCGACGGTCGACACGAGCGCGTGGTACGTGTTGATCAACCGCAACAGCGGCAAGGCCCTGGACGTGTACAACCTGGCCACAAACGACGGTGCGCGGATCACGCAGTGGGCACGGAACAACGGCAACCAGCAGCAGTGGCAGTTCGTGGACTCCGGCGGTGGCTACTACCGGTTGCGGTCGCGGCTGTCCGGCAAGGTTCTGGACGTTTACAACTTCTCGACCGCCAACGGTGCCAGCATCGTGCAGTGGACCGACGGCAACGGGACCAACCAGCAGTTCCGATTGGCCGACTCCGATGGTGGCTACGTCCGGTTGATCAACCGAAACAGCAACAAGGTGGTGGAGGTTCAGGGCGCCTCGACCGCCGACGGAGGAAACATCGTGCAGTACGACGACTGGAACGGCAGCAACCAGCAGTGGCAACTCGTCCGCGTCGACGGCGGGGGTAACCCCACCACGCCGCCGCCCGGCACGTGCGCTCTGCCGTCGACGTACCGCTGGACATCGACGGGCTCGCTGGCAAACCCGAAGTCGGGGTGGGTCTCGCTCAAGGACTTCACCTACGCCCCCTACAACGGCAGGCACCTTGTCTATGCGACGACGCACGACACCGGAACGAGGTGGGGTTCGATGAACTTCGGCCTCTTCACGAACTGGTCCGAGATGGCCTCGGCCAGCCAGAACACAATGTCCTTCTCCACGGTCGCGCCTACGCTCTTCTACTTCGCCCCGAGGAACATCTGGGTGCTGGCCTATCAGTGGGGCGGGACCGCCTTTTCCTACCGGACGTCGAGTGACCCCACCAATCCGAATGGATGGTCATCGGAGCAGGTGCTCTTCTCGGGAAGCATCTCCGGCTCTGGTACGGGACCCATCGACCAGGCGCTCATCGGGGACAGCACGAACATGTACCTGTTCTTCGCGGGGGACAACGGCAAGATCTACCGGGCCAGCATGCCGATCGGAAATTTCCCTGGCAGTTTCGGCTCGACGTCGACGGTGATCATGAGTGACACCACGAATAACCTGTTCGAAGCCGTTCAGGTCTACAAGCTCCAGGGCCAGAACAGGTACCTCATGCTCGTCGAGGCGATCGGCTCGCAGGGTCGCTACTTCCGCTCGTTCACGGCCACCAGTCTGGGCGGTTCGTGGACGCCGCAGGCCGCGACCGAGAGCAATCCCTTCGCCGGCAAGGCCAACAGTGGCGCCACCTGGACCAACGACATCAGCCACGGCGAACTGATTCGCGGCAACGCCGACCAGACCATGACCGTTGATCCCTGCAATCTGCAGTTGCTCTACCAGGGACGTGCCCCGAACTCCGGCGGCGACTACGGCCTCCTGCCTTACCGGCCGGGTCTACTGACACTGCAGCGCTAATGGCGTGACACAGTCCGCTCAGGTGTTCTTGATATCCGCCGGCCACGGCGTACGCCGAATCGGGTGAACGTTGTCGTGGCTCGCGATCAGGATCGAGTGGAGCTGGAAGGGCGGGCTCGGTGCAAGGCCGAGCCCGCCCAGGGCCTCGCAGAGGGGTGCGGTGCCAAACCGTTCAACCCCATGTACGGAGATCTCCGGCCCGCTGCGGCAGACCATCGCACCGACCCTGGTAGCAGCAGCAGCGCCAGCACGATGCGCCGGTGCTGAGTTGCGGCTGACAGGATGGACACATGTCGGTGTTGCAGGTGAAGGTGCGTGCAGTGGTGTCCGGCTCGGATCGGTCCGGCATGCCGGACGTTCTGGTCGAGCTCGCGAGCGAGCGTGCGACGGTGCGGGAGCTGATCCGCAGGGCGGTTGAGGAGCAGATCCGGTCGTTGGGCGCCGACGCCACGCGTTGCCAGACCGTGCTCGATCGCCAGTATCTTTCCGCGGCGGAGATCCGGGCACAGGCATCCACCGGCATGGTCCGGATGCCCTCACCGCAGCTCGATCCGCCGGACGTCGCCGAGCATGTGGCTCGGGCGTGCCGGGCGTTCGAGCGGAGCGTGTTCGTGTTGTTCGTGGGAGGACGCCAGGTCGAGCGGCTCGACGAGGAGATCGTGCTTCGCCCCGGCGAGCCCGTCGTGTTCCTTCGGCTGACCGCGCTGGTCGGTGGGTGACCCGTGGTGGACGTACCGGAGATGTACGCCGACGAGGTCCGTCGCCAGCGAGACGCCCTGTGGGGGATGGTCGACGAGGCCTCGGCCTTGGCGAAGGATGATGACCTGCCAGGTCTGCGGGCCCACGCCAAGGAGATCCGGCGTGGGTTGGAAGCCGGCAACAGCATTGACCGTACCGGTGGGCATCTGGACTCGAACGTCGGTGACATCTACGCGGCGCTGGACGACATCTACGATGCGGCGTTTCCGGTGCAGAACCCCGACGATCCGGCAGACGTCCTGGAAACGCCGTGGCCGACCGCCAGCCGTACGGCCCTGCTCGCCTCCATCGTGGACCAGGTGGGCTGGCCGAAACCACCGCTTGAGCCCCTGGTCGACCGCGCAATCGCCGCCAACGACGTTCACCTGCTGCGACTGCTGGTCCGCAGTCCGCTGGGCCGCGCGAGTCGGGAGACCGTGGTGAGGGTCCTGGACGCTCTGCAAGAGGTGGGGGCGCTCGATGTCGAGATCATCGAGCAGGCGTTCACCGACGACGAGTACCTGGGCAACGCCATCGTCGGACGCTCCCCGGCGGACAGCGCCGCACGGCCGATGCCCCACGCCTGCACGCCCGCTGTGCGCGACTACTTCGACGAGGTGGCCTGGCGCCTGACCTCGCCACCCGAGCCCGAGTGGGCCGCGCTACCCGAGGTGCTGGTGCCACGAGGCCTGCGGTTCGTGCTTCGGGCCATGGAGCGACCAACGGATCGCCGGATGGCCGTGCGCCTCGGCGCCGCCGAGCTGACCGATGGCGAGCGGACGGCGCTGGTGGAACACCTGCGCGATCGGCCGGCAGAGGAACGGCGGTACGCCTTCGACCTACGGCTGCCGGCGGGTGACGCCGGGGTGCTGCTGCCACTGCTCGGGCTGCCCGGCGCGGAGCCGCTGCTGCGGCTGGTGCAGGCGACCTCCACAACGGAAGCTGTGCGGCAGGACAGGAGCGCCATCCTCGCTGCCGTGCGGCAGGCCGGCGTCGACGGTGCGCGCCGGCTGCTGCGGATCTGCCCGAGCGAGATCGTCTCCGCCGCGCTGGGCTGGAACCGCGCAGCCGTCTCCAAGCGCGTCAAGCACAACGCGCTGGCGGGCATCGCCGCTTTCGGCCTGCTGCCGCTGGCCGACGGGGAGACGGTGCTCGACCGCTACATGGCGTTGCGGGAGGTGGCGAAGCGGGGTCCGAAACTGGGTCCGAACCGCAGGCACAGCCACGCCGCCGCGGTCGCCGTCGCCCTCGACCATCTCGCCCAGGTGACCGCTTTCCCAAACGCTGAGCGCCTCGAGTGGGACTGCGAGGCCCGCATCGCCACTGAGACGCCCGGCGAGTGGCACATCGGCGACTACGCCGTCGCGCTGCGGCTGTCCGATGCCGAGCCGCTCATCACCATCAGCAAGGCAGGCAAGCAGCTGACGTCGGTGCCGGCTGCCGTACGCACCGACCCGCGGTACCCCGAGGTCCGCGAACACCAGGAACGGCTACGCGATCAGGCCCGCCGCATGCGTACCGGGCTGATCGAGCGACTCGTCGCCACCGGCGGCACCCTCGCGCCTGACGAGCTCGCCCGCCTGCGGAGCCTGCCGGCCGGCGCGGTGATGCTCCCCGCGCTGATCTGGCAGGACCAGGTGGGCACGATCGGCTTGCTCGACCAGGTCGACCTCGACGGTCCGGTCACCGTGGTGCATCCGTCGCTGTTGTACGAGCGGGGCCTGCTCGCCCACTGGCAGGCGGAGGTCGTCCGGCACCGGATCCGACAACCCGTGAAACAGGCCTTCCGGGAGCTGTATCTGTTGACTCCGGCCGAACGCGACGCTGTCGACGTGTCGCGACGGTTCGCCGGACACACGGTCGACGGCAAGGTGTCGGGTCAGCTGCTGTCCGGGCGCGGCTGGTCGACTCATGGCCAGTATCAGGAGCACCAGGCAACCCGGCCGGTCACCACCGAGATCACCGCCGCGCTGGTCTGCGACCTGCCCGGCTATTTCGGTGGGGGAGAGGTGGTCGTCGGCGAGTTGCGTTTCCTGGCCGCAGGCTCGGTAGTCCCCCTGGCCGACGTGCCGCCGGTGGCGTTCTCCGAGGTCATGCGGGATCTGGACCTCGTCGTGTCGGTCGCCGGGACCGACCCGGCGGGGTACGCCTCACCGCTACACGGGGCGAGCCGGGCCCAATTGCTCGCCAGCCTGATCGATGATCTCGGGCTGGCCCGGGTGACCGTCGACGGCACGTCGGCCGTGGTCCGTGGCTCCCGGGCCACCTATCGAGTGCACCTCAACAGCGGCAGCATTCATGTCGAGCCCGGTGGCTACCTGTGCGTGGTACCAGCCTCGTTCGGCGGTACGGCCCATCCCAGCCTGTTCCTGCCGTTCGCCGACGAGGACCGGATCACCAGCATCATTCTCAGCAAGGTGCTTCTGCTCAACGAGGACGAGAAGATCACCGACCCGACGATCCTGGCCCAGCTTGGTCCACGGGCCTGACCGCAGGTGACGCTGGACGGTCAGACCCTCGTCGGGCAGGTGCCCTCGGCGCAGGCTCAGGCGGGAAAACCGCCCGCCCGGAGCAGAGCGCCCGGGAGGTGATTGCCGAGCCTCCGTTCCAGCCAGGAGACGGCCGAGGTGACCTCCTCCAGGTCCAGGCCGGTGGGCTGCCCCATCCGGTCGAAGAGGTAGACGAGGTCCTCGGTGGCGACGTTTCCGGTCGCCGCCGGCGCGAACGGGCAACCGCCTGCTCCGCCGATGCTGGCGTCGAGGGTCGTGACGCCTGCCTGGACCGCCGCGACCGCGTTGGCCACGCCGGTGTGCCGAGTGTCGTGCAGGTGCAACCGCAGCGGTGTCCGGGATTCCGTGACCTCCCGGGCGAGGGCCAGCCGATCGGTGACATCGGAGGGTACGGCCACCCCGATGGTGTCGGCGAGAGCCAGCTCATCCGGACCTGCGTCCCGCACCCGGGTGAGCACCTCCCGCAGCCGGCTCAGCGGGACCTCACCTTCGAACGGACATCCGAACGAGGCGCCGATGGTCACCGTCGCGAACACCCCTGCCGCGCGGGCCGCCTGCACCAGCGCCGCCGCCGTGTCACAGGCCTGGGCCGTGGTCATGCCCTGGTTGCGGCCACAGAAGGTGTCCGTGGCCACGACGACGACGTTGATCTCGTCGACGCCCGCGGCCAGAGCTCGGTCCAGGCCGCGGCGGTTCATCACCAGGCCCGCGTACCGGACGCCGTCGTGGCGGGGGAGCGCGGCCATCAGGTCGTCCGCGTCCGCCATCTGCGGAACGCGGGCGGGGTTGACGAAGCTGGTCACCTCCACTCGCCGGGCGCCCGCTCGCACCGCCCGCTCGATGAGCTCGATCTTGTCGGCGGTGGTGAGTAGCGTCGCCTCGTTCTGCAGGCCGTCGCGGGGCGAGACCTCGATAATGTCGATCATTGCTGTCATCGTTCCTCCGACAGGTACGCGACGGCACTGGCCTCGCTGATCACCTCGGCGTATTTGGCCTGCAGGTCGGACAGGCTCGCCTCGTGCGGGCCGGTTGCGCGGTCCGCCACCGCCTCCCGGACCACCAGCGGGACGAGCCCGTGCTGCATCGCGTCCACCGCGGTGGCGCGGACACAACCGCTCGTGCTCACGCCGACCAGCACGACGGTGTCGATGCGCTCCGCCCGCAGGGTGGAAGCCAGCGACGTGCCGAAGAAGGCGCTGGCGTACTGCTTGACCAGCACCAGTTCATCCTCGGCGGGGGAGACCTGCGGCATCAGCTCTCCCATCGCGCCACCGCCGGAGAAGAGCTGCCGAAGGGCGGTGACCTTCCGGACGAACAGGCCTCCGTCGACACCGCCGGGCCCGTATGCGACGCGGGTGTGCAGCACGGGAATCCGGTGGTCGCGGGCCGCGGCGATGACCCGGCCAGCCGACTGCAGGCAGTCCGCTGACGGCAGGCACAGGGGGCTGGCCGGGTCGAAGTAGGCCCGCATCAGGTCGATGACGAGCACGGCGGGACGGGCACCGGGCAGGAGCGCGCCCCCGAATCCGTCGTCGCTGCTGTCCGGCACGGGGCTCATCGGGCGACCGGCGGCCGAGGAGCAGGAAGACCGGTCTCCTCCAGGCACCGGTCCAGGATGGTTTGCATCGGCGGCCCCATGTCGAAGGTGGGCAGTGGGTCCGGGCGTCCGTGGCGCAGCTCGGCCCGTACCTCCTCGGTGGCCGCGACGTCGACGGTGCCGGCCTCGTCGCAGACCACGCCGAAGCGGCGGGCACCCGCAGGGGTGACCAGGCCACGGCGGACCTCGAGGCCGACGAGTTCCGGGTCGCGGGCGAGTGGGTCACCCCAGCCGCCGCCACCCCAGGTGACGAAGTGCAGCACGTCTCCGGGAGCCACGGGCACGTCGTGCACCTTGCTGCCCAGGATCTCGGTGCCGCCGTCGGCGCGTACGAGCCACTTACGGCCGCGGGCACCGGGCTCGCCACCGTTGACCCCCCACGGATAGGTGAGCCAGCGGTCGTCGTGGATCGCGATCGTGCCGGCCTCCAGGAACCGGTAGGCCACGTCGACGCCGTTCCCGCCGCGATGGAGCCCAGCGCCGCCGGTGTCAGCGATGGTCTCCCAGCGTTCGATTCGCAGGGGGTAGTAGGACTCTAGGTACTCGCACGGGATGTTGACAAACGACGGCCACAGCGAGTGGCCGTCCGGGCCGTCCCCCACCGGCCGGCCGGGAATCCCGCCGAATCCGATCGAGTACAGCTGGAACCACTCGCCCTTGCGCTCACCGGGCCCGTAGGTGCCCGAATACATGAAGTGCGGCGATGACGAGAAGCCGGCCGCGTTGAGCAGCCCCGGGTTCGTCTGACCGAGCAGGCCGCCGAACAGGTCGAAGACGCGACCGATGCCGTGGTTCCGCGCGTTGAGGGCGGCGGGGTACTTGGGCTTCCAGAACGAGTCGTCGGGGATCGTGACGTCGACCAGCGGGTAGAAGCCGTCGTTCCAGAGGATCTGCGGGTCGGCCACGGTGATCATGTAGATCCCGAAGAACATCCGGACGAGGTTCTCGTTGATGTAGTAGTTGATCGGACCCTGCGCCTGTGGGCTGCTGCCGGTGAAGTCCAGCAGCACCTTGTCACCGGTACGGGTCAGGCTGAGCTTGAGCTCGTAGGGGCCGTAGCCGAGGCCGTCGTCGCAGATGTAGTCGGTGAACGACAGCGTCTCGCCCTCCTTGAAGACCGCCCCGAGCAGGGTCTTCATCGCCCGGTAGTTGCGGTCCAGGAGTTGGTCGAGCGCGGAGTTGTAGGTGTCCACCCCGAACCGGGCGCACATCTCCTGGACCCGCCGGGAAGCGGTCCGGCACGCCGCGACGATTCCGTTCAGGTCGGCGCGGTTCCAGTCGGGCTTACGCACCTGGTTGAGGATGATCCGCAGGGCGTCCTCGGCGAGCTCGCCCTTCTTGTACAGCTTGAAGGGCGGGATCACCACGCCCTCCTCGAAGATGGTGCGGGCGTCGGTCGGCATCGATGCCGGCGACTTGCCGCCGACGTCGGACATGTGCCCGAACATCGCCGCCCAGCCCACGATCCGGCCCTCGAAGAAGATGGGCAGCACCACGAGCCAGTCGTTCGCGTGGCTGATCGCCGCGCCGCAGGAGTACGGGTCCGACGTCAGCAGGACGTCGCCCTCCTCGATGTCGCCATCGAAGTTCTCCAGGAAGTCGGGGATGGACAGCCCGAACTGTCCCACCATCATCTTGCCTTCGGGGTTGGCGATCAGCGGGAACTCGTCGTGCTGTTCACGGATCCCCGGCGACAGCGCGGTCCGGAAGAGCACCTCGTCCATCTCGTAGCGGGCGTTGCGCAGCCCATTCTCGATCAGGTCGAGGGTGACGACGTCGACATCCACGGAGCGAAGTGGTCCGGTAGCGGTCTCGATGAGGCGTGCCATGGTCAGTTCTCCCTGTGGCTGTCGACGGGGCGGATGAGGAGGCTGCCGCTCGGGTGCACCACCGCCGTGTGTCCGGGCAGCACGAGGGTGGTGGAGTCCATCTCGGTGATGATCGCCGGACCGGGCACGACGTTGCCCGCTCGCAGCAGAGCCCGGTCGTAGCCGCCGGCCTCCACTTCGGCGCCCTCGACCCAGATGCGGTGGTGGGCCCGCAGCGCGGGGCTCGGGTCCGCGTCACCGTGCTCCAGTTCGGGCGCGGCGACCTCGGGCCGAGGACCGTGAGCGGTGGCCCGGACGGTCACCAGTTCGTGTTCGGCATCGAGAACGAAGGAGAACAGTCGCTGGTGATCGGCGTCGAACGCCGACCGCAGGGCCGCGAGCCCACCGCCGGTCCCGTCGAATGTGTCGATGTCGATGGCCACCGGGATCTCGAAACCCTGTCCGTGGTACCGCAGGTCGGCGGAGTAGACGACGCGCTGCTCATCCTCGGGGACGCCCTGCTCGGTGAGCGTGGAGCACGCCTTGCTCGCGAGTTCGGTGAGTATCGCGCGCAGGCGCTCGTCGGTGAGTTCGTTGAGGCGGCGCACCAACGTCCGCACCGACTCGTCGCGCAGGTTGGTCGTCGCGTCGCCGTAGGCGCACAGCACTCCCGGCGACGGCGGGATGATCACCGGCCAGGCCCCGGTCAGTTTGCCGAGCGCGTTGGCATGGAGCGGGCCGGCCCCACCGAAGGCCACCAGCGCGTAGTCGCGCGGGTCGAAGCCCTGCTGCACCGACACCAGCCGCAACGCCCCGAACATGTTCTCGTTGACGATGTCGATGATGCCCGCGGCGGCGGCCTCGACCGACTCCAGCCCGGTGGCGTCAGCGATCGACTTCACCGCGGCTCGTGCCGCCGCACGGTCCAGCCTGATCTCGCCTCCGGCCAGGTCGGTGGGCAGGTAGCCGAGCACCACGTTCGCGTCGGTCACCGTCGGCTGGTCACCGCCCGCCGCGTACGCGGCCGGACCGGGTGCGGCGCCGGCCGACTGCGGCCCTACCCGCAGCGCCTGGGTCAGCGGTGGTACGTGGGCGATGGATCCGCCCCCGGCGCCCACGGTTCGTACGTCGACGGAGGTGGCGCGGACCTTGAGGCTCCCGACGGTGGTCTCCCGACCCACCCGCGGCGTGAGCCCCTGAACAAGCGCGACGTCGGTGGAGGTGCCGCCCATGTCGAAGGTCAGAAAGTCCGGGTAGCCGGCCTGCTCCGCCACCCAGGTCGCGCCGGTCACCCCGCCGGCGGGACCGGACAGCAGCAGGTTGACCGGGTTGTCCGCGGCGACGGCCGCGGAGACCAGACCACCGTCGCTGCGCAGGATGCACAGCCGGCCGTCCACCCCGGACTCGCGCAGTTGCGCTTCGAGGTTCGCCACGTAGCGCGCCACCTGCGGCTGCACGGCCGCGTTCGCCACGGTGGTGATGGTCCGCTCGTACTCGCGAAGCTCCGGCAACACCGAGGTCGACAGCGACACCGGTACGCCCGGAAGCTCCTCGGCGGACAGCTCGGCCACGCGGCGCTCGTGCTGCGGGTTGGCGTAGGAGTTGATCAGGCTGACGCTCAATGCCTCGATGCCCTGCGCGCGTAGCTTGCGCAACTTCGCACGGACGTCAGCCTCGTCGAGTTCGGTCACCACCGCGCCGTCGGCGCCGATCCTGCCGACGACCTCCACGGTGTCCTCCAGGGCCGCCAGCGGCTCCGGCTTCGGCCAGATGATCCAGCCGGCCAGGCCACCCGGCACGAAGGACCGGGCGATCTGGAGCACCTGCCGGAAGCCGTCGGTGGTGACCAGCCCGACCCGGGCGCCCTTGCCCTCGAGAATCGCGTTCGTGGCGACCGTGGTGCCGTGGAACACCTCAGTGATCTCCGACATGGGCACGCCGGCGGCCTCGCAGGCCCGCTCGATGCCACGCAGCACCCCGATGGACTGGTCCTCGGGCGTGGAGGAGGTCTTGGCGCGGTAGGTCTCTCCGGTCGCCTCGTCGATCAGCAGGATGTCGGTGAACGTTCCCCCCACGTCCACGCCGAGTCGGTAGGTCATGGTTCCTCCTCAGATGACGCCGGCAGAACGCAGCGACGCCATCGCGTCGTCGTCGAGCTCCAGCAGGTCGCGATAGATGTCGTCGTTGTGCTCACCGAGCTCGGGGCCGACGTGCCGGACCCGTCCCGGGCTGTCAGAAAGCTTGGGTACGACGTTGTGCATGGCGAACTCCCCCAGACCGGGGTGGGTCAGCCGGACGATCGCCTCGCGCGAGGCGAAGTGTGGGTCCTCGAGCATGTCCCTGGCCCTGAAGATGCGGCCTGCCGGAACGCCATGGGCGTGCAGCCGCTCGAGCAGCTCGTCGGACGCGCACGTCGAGCTCCATTCGGCGATCAGGCCGTCCAGTTGCTCCATCCACCGCCCTCGGGCGCTGTGGGTGGCGTACTTCTCGTCGGTGGCCAGCTCGGCTCGCCCCATCGCCTCGGCGAGCCGGCGGAACACCGTGTCCTGGTTCGCCGCGATCAGCACCATCTCGCCGTCGGCCGTCGGGTAGACGTTGCTCGGGGACACGTTCGGAAGGGTCGTTCCGGTCCGCTCCCGCTGGTAGCCGGCGATCTGGTATTCGGGGATGAGCGACTCCATCATCGCCAGCACGGCCTCGTAGATGGCCGAGTCCACCACCTGGCCTCGACCGGTACGTCCGCGCTGGTGCAGCGCCACCAGGGTGCCCAGGCAGGCGAACGTCGCCGCCAGCGAGTCGCCCAGGGAGACGCCGGCCCGGGCCGGGGGACGGTCGGGGTCGCCGGTCACGTACCGGATTCCGCCCATCGCCTCACCGATCGATCCGTATCCGGCGCGTGACGAGTACGGGCCCGTCTGCCCGAAGCCGGTCACGCGGGTGACGATCAGGCCGGGGTTGATCTCCCACAGCTGTTCCGGGGCCAACCCCCAGCGCTCCAGCGTGCCGGGCCGGAAGTTCTCGATCAGCACGTCCGCCCGCGCGATGAGCCGGCGTACCAGGTCCTGACCCTGCTCGGTCCGCAGGTTCGCGGTCACGGACTTCTTGTTCCGCGCCACCACCGGCCACCAGAGCGACTTGCCGTACGGCTTCTCGCGCCCCCATTGCCGCATGGGGTCACCCTGACCCGGGTCCTCGACCTTGATCACCTCGGCGCCGAAGTCACCCAGGAGCTGACCGCAGAACGGCCCCGCCAGCAGCTGGCCGAGTTCGATCACCCGGATGTCGTCAAGCGGCAGTGGAGTGCTCATGCATCCCTCAATCAGCGTCTCTTTGCATGCAATCGGCAGGTCTGTGACTGTCGTTACAGCATGTTGTGCTGGGAAAGTAGGCTTCTGGTCCTCCGGTGTCAATGCCTGGCGGGTTGATTGCATACAACCAGCCGTGTTGCTACGGTGCCGAGCATCATGAGTGACCACACGCCGCTGCGGGAGGCCGACAACGGCCACGCCGCCGACGATGCCTATCGGCTGATCCGGGAACAGATCCTGTCCGGGCAGCGGTCGGCCGGTGAGTGGCTCCGTGAGGGCGAGCTGGCCGAGTCGATCGGGGTGAGCCGGACGCCCGTCCGGGAGGCGCTCAGACGCCTGACCGCGGAGGGACTGGTCCGCCACGAACGCAACCGCGGCGTGCAGGTCCAGGCATGGAGCATCCACGATCTCGACGAGATCTTCAGCCTGCGGTCCGTGCTCGAGCCGTGGGGCTGCCGACTGGCGGCCACCAGGGGCACCATCGACGTGGACGCGCTAGACGCGCTGGCCCACCGGATGGACGAGGTCGCGCCGGATGGACGGCCGACCGACGTGGACGAGCTCACCGAGCTGAACAACCGGTTCCACCGGATGATCCTCGAGGCGTCCGACAACAGCCGACTGGCCGGCGTCGTCTCCTCGGTAATCCAGATGCCGCTCGTCTGGCGCACCTTCTCCCGGTACACCCCGGACGCGCTGCGCCGTAGCCTGGCTCACCACCACGAACTGGTGGCGGCCCTGGCCGCGCCCGACCCCGACTGGGCGGAGTCGGTCATGCGCAGCCACGTACGCGCGGCGTGGCATTCCATCCGCCTGCGAGACGGCGGCGACCAGGCACCTGACCCGGAACTGCCGAAGTAGGCCAGCACAACCGCAGGTCACCCGCCACTCTGATCAGCCCTCTTGGGAGGCGAGCGCGTCTGGGGCTGAGAATGCTCTACTGGCGGCGCCGGGCGTCGGCCTTGGCGTCGAGCAGGTCGTTCAGCGCCAGCGCCGAGTTGATCAGGGAGAGATGGCTGAACGCCTGCGGGTAGTTGCCGATCTGCTCACCGGTCGCGGCGATCTCCTCGGCGTACAGGCCGAGGTGGTTGCTGAAGGTGAACATCTTCTCGAAGGTGAGCCGGGCGTCGTCCAGGCGGCCGGAGCGGGCCAGCGCCTCGACGTACCAGAACGTGCACATGTTGAAGGTGCCCTCGTGGCCGGGAAGGCCGTCGGGGGAGTGGACCGGGTCGTACCGGTGGACCAGGCTGTCGGAGACCAGCTCCCGCTCGATCGCGTTCAAGGTGGACTGCCAGAGGGGGTCGCTCGGCGTCACGAAGCCGACCGCCGGCATGGAGAGCAGCGCCGCGTCCAGCACGTTCTCGTCGTACGCCTGCACGAAGCTGCCGCGTTCCCGGTTGTATCCGCGGGCCATGACCTGGTTGTAGATCCGGTTGCGTTGCTCGGCCCAGCCGGTGATGTCGCCGGGGCGGCCGGTGCGGGTGGCGAGGCGGATGGCCCGGTCCAGCGCGACCCAGGACATCACCCGGCCGAAGGTGTAGTTGCGGGGGTGGTGGCGGCTCTCCCAGATGCCGGCGTCGGCCTGGTCCCAGTGTTGGCAGAGCCAGTCGACGAGCCGGACGGTGCTCTTCCACACCTGGTGCGAGACGCGGATGCCTTGCTCGTCGGCGAGGTGCATGGCGTAGAGCGCCTCGCCGTGGATGTCGAGTTGGAGCTGGTCGGCGGCGCCGTTGCCGATCCGCACCGGTCGGGAGCCGCGGTAGCCCTCCAGGTGGTCGAGGATCTCCTCGTGCAGATCGGAGGAGCCGTCCACCCGATACATGATCTTCAGCGGGTCCTGGTGGTCACCGGCCTCGCGGATCCGCTCGTCCAGCCAGTTCATGTACCGGCTGACCTCTTCGGTGAAGCCGAGGCCGAGCAGCGCGTGCACCGAGAACGACGTGTCGCGTACCCAGGTGTAGCGGTAGTCCCAGTTGCGGGTGCCGCCGACCAGCTCGGGCAGCGCGGCGGTGGGCGCGGCGATCATCGCGCCGGTCGGCGCGTACGTCATGAGCTTGAGCGTGATGGCCGAGCGCTCGACCATCTCCCGCCACCGCCCGGTGTAGCGGGAGCGCTCGACCCAGCGCCGCCAGTAGTCCCGGGTCCACTCGAACATCCCCTGGACCTCTGCCGGCGCGATGATCCGTGGCTCCGTGCCGGCCGTCTCCAGGACCACCCCGCCGGTGTCACCCTCGTTCAGGGTGCCGTACACGACCAGGTCGTCGTCCTCCAGGCGGATGTCGCCTCCCTGCGACATCAACTGCCGCACCGGGTCAACTGGGTTGAAGGTGAGCACCGCCGACCGGCTGCGGAAGACGTACCCATTGCGGTGGCGCTCCAGTTGGTGCTTCTCCCGGGCGTAGTCGAACCGGGGCCGGCACTCCACCCGAAACCGCATGCTGCCCCGGACCATGTTGACCATGCGGACCAGGCGGTGCGCGTCAACGGCCTGATCGCCGGTGACCGGCATGAAGTCCATCACCTCGGCGACGCCGTCCGCGCTGATGAACCGGGTGATCAGGATCGGAGTGCCAGGCAGGTAGAGCTGCTTGGTGACGTACCGGACATCGTGCGGGGCGATGCGAAAGTAGCCACCCCGCTCGTGGTCCAGCAGCGCGGCGAAGATGCTCGGCGAGTCGAAGCGTGGCGCGCAGAACCAGTCGATCGTCCCGTCGCACGTCACCAGCGCGGCGGTCTGCAGGTCTCCGATGAGCCCGTGATCCTCGATCGCCGGATAGCTCTCCACATCGCCCCCAGGTCTCGACACACCTCCTGCGCAGTAACCTAAGGGAGGAATTGTCAAGTTTGGGCCGATTCGTGGTCAGCCACCCTCTCGCGCGTTCCGGCGCGCCTCGACTCGTCCAGAGGGTGAAGGCCCGCATCCGCTAAGCCGTCCGCGCCCGCAGGCACTGCTTCAACGGGGTGTGTGGATATAACGGAGACCTTTCCGCTGCCAGTCCCTGAAGCGGAGCTCGGTCTGGGACCCGGCCGGCTGGCCGTCCCCGGAAACGATCCCGTCCTTCGGCGCGATGATCAAAAGTACGGTGGCGGCCCCCCGCCGCGCGGCGCTGGCCTAGTTTGATCTTTTAGCTGTTCGACCTGGGCGACACCAATACCCCACGGGACGCGCTGAGATCCATTGCAGCGCGCAGGTCCTGATACCGATCTGTCGCGCAGGTCCCGGAGACCGGACAGCGCCGTGTGACGGCCCGTGCCCGGGCTACTTCGGCGGGAGCCGGTGGGCGAGGAACAGAGCGGCGAGTCTGGGTAGGCGGCGTTGCCACTCTTCTTCGTCGCGAATACCCCAGCGGTTGTCGGCAGGCTGAGGGCTGCTCGTTGGTCGAGCCGTGTCCACCTCCGCAGCGTTGGCGGCGTCCCAGAACGCGTCGGGGTCGCCTGTCCGCCGCTCATACGCCTTCTGCGCTGCGAACAGCAGCCCTTCGGTACCAATCCAAAGGCTTTGCTCGTTCGAGGCGCTGATCTCTTGTACGGCGGGGTGCCCGGCGAGGGAGTCGGGTTCGGTGGCCACTGCCTCGAACGTGCCTCGGCCCAGGCCGACGAGTCCTGCCCGGAAGTCGGCGAACCCGTCGTCGGACAGGAAGCCATGCTCGACAACCCAGCACGCTGCGCAGGTATCCCAATTGTCGACCTGGTCGAGCATGTGGCCGAGCAGCTGGTCGAAGGCGACTATCTCCGCCAGGGGAAGTTGGTTCAGCTCCGCCACAAGCGCCTCAGCGACCGCGCTCGGCTGACCGTCTCTGCGGGCCGATCCGCCGATGGACCTGCCGCCGTTCGTGCCCGCTCCACAGCCTGCCAGAACCCATCCAAGTTCACGACCATCAGTGTCCGCGCCCGCTGTGACAGCGCGCGGCCGGGTGTCACGCAGGTCTTGAGACCGGACACCCTCACCAGAATTGTCGGGCTCCGGTTGATGAGTGACGGATCGATGTCAGATGTTGGGCGACAGTTCCGGCTAGACGATCTTCTGGTCAGACAGGGCCTGTGGGGCAAGCCATCGCTCGATGGCGGCAAAGTCGGAATCGGAAATTCCAACCCGTGGGTCAACACGGTGGAGAAGTGCGTGTCCGGGATGGTTGGCGGCTACCCAGGCTCGGTCAACGTCGTTGATCTCGTCGTCGACCCACACGAAGGGCCGTCCGGCCGCCCAGGCGACCAGGGCCTTGGTCTTCCAGTGCAGCCTTCGGGTCGGTTGCTCCTCGTCCTCCTCCGGCCAGTCGACGACAGGCAGTTCTGGTAAGCCGATTCG
Source organism: Micromonospora sp. NBC_00858 (assembly GCF_045207365.1). Lineage (NCBI taxonomy): Bacteria > Bacillati > Actinomycetota > Actinomycetes > Micromonosporales > Micromonosporaceae > Micromonospora > Micromonospora sp. NBC_00858. The sequence continues at coordinate 1,294,064 of NZ_CP108828.1, forward strand.
CGGTGCCACTTCCTCGTTCGCATCGGCCATCCACGTGGTGGCCCAGACCAGCTCGCACCCGAGCATGCTGAGCCGCTGACCGTGCATCGGATTGAGCCTCGACAGGAGGGGGTTGGATAGCTCGTCCCATTGGCCGGTGGCTTCGGCCCTGGCTGCACGCCCTTCGGAGTGCTGCGGCGGCTCCCCGCCAATCGGGATGAGTGGTCCATCCACGTCGAGGAAGAGCAAGGGACGGTCAGCACCAGCGGTCACCGTCGCACGATAGCGATCCCGGCCCCGCGGCGTGTCACCCATCAAGTGAAGCCACGGTGGGCGGGTTCAACTGGTCAGCGCAACGCGCTCGACGAGTCGACGAGAATGCATCGATTCGATCGAGGGAGATGTTGGTGACCATCCATCTGACGGTGGAGCAACGACAGTTGGCCCGACGGTTGAGCGCCAGGGGCCTGTCGTTGAGGGAGGTCGGCCGCCAGGTCGGCTGCTCGCATGAGATTGTTCGAACCGTCGTGCGCCGCGAGTCGAAACGCCCTGTTCGATCCGACTCTTGGCAGCCGGGGCCCGGGCGGCTCACCCTTGCCGACCGGGAGGAGATCAGTCTTGGCCTTCGTGGCGGCGAGTCTTTTACGGCGATCGCTGCCCGGCTCGGCAAGGCCACCTCCACGGTGTCACGGGAAGTGGCGGGTAACGGTGGCCGGGATGACTACCGTGCCTGGCGGGCTCACCAGCGAGCGCGAGCGCGGGCCCGACGGCCGAAGACGCCGAAGCTGGCCTGTGTGCGGCTGGCCGGGAGGGTCGGTGAGTGGCTGGAGGACTGGTGGTCCCCGGAGGAGATTTCGCGTCGCTTGCCAATCGAGTTCCCCCGCGATCCTCTGATGCGGGTGAGCCACGAAACCATCTATCGGGCGCTGTTCGTGCAGGGCCGCGGTGAGCTACGCCGAGAGCTGGCCCGCTGCCTGCGCACCGGCCGAATCAAGCGCCGTGCCCGCCAGCGGCCTGAGAACACCGGGCGGATCCCGGACATGGTGATGATCAGCGAACGCCCCGCCGAGGCCGACGATCGTGCAGTGCCCGGCCACTGGGAGGGCGATCTGATCCTCGGCAAAGACAGCAAGTCCGCGGTGGGCACCCTGGTCGAGCGAAGCACCAGGTTCCTGCTGTTGCTGCACCTACCCCACGGCCGTACCGCGCACAGCGTCGAGCAGGCGATGCGGAAGGCCATCGCCACCCTGCCCGACGAACTGGTCCGCACCATCACCTGGGATCAGGGCAAGGAGATGTCCCAGCACGCCCAATTCACCGCCGCCACCGGCATCCAGGTCTACTTCTGCGACCCACACAAGCCATGGCAGCGCGGATCCAACGAAAACACCAACGGCCTGCTCCGCCAGTACATGCCCAAAGGAACCGACCTATCGGCCCACACCGCCGACGACCTCGCCCGCTTCGCCCGCAGCCTCAACACCCGCCCCCGCAAGACCCTCGGCTACATGACACCATCCGAAAAGCTCGCCGAGCTCCTTGCGCACACCGGTTGAACCCGCCGTGTAACCCATCATCCGGAGTCGGACAGCCGGCTGCCGGCGAAGTGGCTCAAAATCTCTGTACGTCTTCAAGACGACCCTGAACGGGCCGCACAGGCCGCCGCCTGCGCGCGCTGGCCGCTGCCGCTGTCGCTCTGCGGCCGTCACGCCTGACATTGGCGGCTGGTTGACGAGTGCATGCCCGCAGCTGGCCGGTTCTCGCCGCCTGCCCGCCCCGCCGATGGCAAGGTGGATGTCCATGGACAGGAAGCACGTCGCCGGTTGGCTCGCCGCCTATGAGCAGATTTGGCGGACGCCGGGCACGGACGCGCTGGCAACGATCTTCACCGAGGACGCGAGCTACCAGCAGGGGCCGTACTGGACGCCCGTCGTCGGCCTGCCGGCCATCGCCCGAATGTGGGAAAAGCAGCGCAGAGGTCCCGACGAGGTGTTCCAGATGACCAGCGAGATCGTTGCGGTTGACGGCGACACCGCGGTGTCACGCCAGGAGGTCCGCTACGGCGACCCGGTCGACCAGGAGTACCGCGACCTGTGGATCATGCGATTCGCCGACGACGGACGTTGCCGGTCGTTCGAGGAGTGGCCGTTCTGGCCGGGACAGCAGCCGGCCAACCCTCCGGACGGATCGTGATCCGAGGAATTTGCTACGCCGAGCGACGGCCGGTGTGCTCCACGGCTCGATCATCGAAGGGCTGGCCAGCCAAGGCGCATCGACCCGGTCGTGCACCGTGTAGTTGTCTGGTACGTCCGCAAGGTATTTCGGCGCTGGATTTCGCGCTCTATCCAGTTCGGTACGGGGAACGACGTCGCGGCCTGTCCCTTGGTCCGGCTTCCGGTCGTCTTGTTGGTTACCGGCCTGGGTCAAGGCCAGCAAGTTCTTCGCTGAGCGCCCACAACCTCGCGGCAGCCCGGGCGTCTCTGGCCAGAGCGCTTGGCTCGGCAGGCTTGCACCTGACGAAGTAGCCGCCGGTCACGTCGGCGATCTCCGGCGAACTGGCAAGGTATACCGAGGTCTCGGCACCAGTTGCGGGGCCGGGCTGAATACGCAGGACGAGCCGCACAACCGCGCCGAGCGCACCGGTGACGTCGCGGCCGAGGGCGGTACGCACGAAGCCGGGATGCAGACAGTTTGCGGTGACTCCGGTGCCGGTCAGACGCTTGGCCAACTCGACGGTGAACAAGATGTTCAGCAGTTTCGAGAGGGGATAGGTCTGCGCCTGCCCGGCCTGCGCTCCGCGGGGCAGGTCATCCCACGGGATTGTCCGGGCCTGCTTGTGGGCGGCGGACGAGACCGTGACCACCCGTGCGGGAGCGCTGCGCTCCAACAGCCCACGCACCAGGTTGGTGAGCAGGAACGGCCCCAGATGGTTGGTCGCGAACGTAGTCTCCAACCCATCGGCGGTCAGCTGCCGGCGCATCGAGATCACGCCAGCGTTGTTGACCAGCACATCGAGCCGGTCGTACCGGGCCATGACGTCGTCGGCCAGTCGGCGTACCTGCGCCAGGCTCGACAGGTCCGCGGTCACGGTCTGGATCTGCGCGAGCGGTACGTGCCGGCGGATCTCGTCGCGGGCCGTCTCACCGCGTGCCGCGTCGCGGGCGACAATGATCACGGTAGCGCCGAGCATGGCCAACCGCAGCGCTGTCTCCTTGCCGATCCCGCTGGTCGCGCCGGTCACCAGGCAGGTCTTGCCCGACATCGTCCTCACACGATCTCCACACAGGACATTCAAGAGCAGGACACCGAAAGCATCCACCATCGGCGGGCGGCCGGCGCGCTACACCGTGACGACGACCTTGCCCGCGGGGTGACCCTGGGCGAGGTAACGGATCGCGTCGGGCGCGTCGGCGAGAGCGTAGGTGCAGTCGATGACCGGGGTGACCGAGCCCGACTCGATGAGCGGGGTCAGTTCCTCGAGGTCCTCGTAGCGCTCCCGAGCGGTCACGCCACATACCCGCTGGCCGCCGAACAGCGAGAGCAACGGCGCAGCCATCTGGCGCTGGAAGCCGCCGAGCAGCCAGCCCTTGGCGTGCCCGCCGCCGACGAGGGCGATCGTCCCACGCGGCGTGAGTGCGCGCCGGAGCAACGACAACGGCCGGCTGCCCGCGGTGTCGATGATGATGTCGTACTGCGCACCGCCGCGGTCGATCTCGTGCTGGGTGTAGTCGATGACGTCCTCGGCACCGATGGAACGCACCAACTCGATCTTCGAGGTGCTGCAGACGCCGGTCACGTGTGCCCCGTACACCTTGACAAGCTGGACGGCGAACGACCCGACCCCTCCGGCCGCTCCGGTGACCAGCACCCGTTGCCCGCGCTGCACCCGGGCGTCGCGGACGCTCTGCAGCGCCGTCACCGCGGAGATGGGCGTCGCTGCCGCCTGCACGAAGGTGAGGTTGGCCGGCTTGGGCGCCAGCCGGTGCTGCCGCGCCGTCGCGTACTCGGCGAACGAGCCGCTCCCGCAGGTGCCGAACACCTCGTCGCCGGGACGCAGGCGGGTCACGCCGGCGCCGACCGCCGCCACCACACCTGCGACGGCCCGACCGAGCACCGCTACCTTGGGCCGGCGCAGCCCGACCGCGAGGCGCGCGGCCATGGGTCGGCCGGTCATGAGGATCCACACGCCCGGGTCCACGCCGGCGGCGCGCACCTCGACGAGCACCTCGTCCTCGCCGATCGGGGGCGTGTCGATGTCGCGGAGTTCGAGCACGTCGGCCGGGCCGTACCTGTCGCGGGCGATCGCTTTCATGAGTTCTCCTCGGGGGAGTCGGGGTACTGGAACACTGTGTCGAGCGGTACGCCGAACACCCGGGCGATCCGGAAGGCCATCTCCAGCGAAGGCGAGTAGCGGCCCTGCTCGATGGCGATGAGGGTCTGCCGGGTGACGCCGATGCGCTCGGCGAGTTCGGCCTGGGTCATCTCGCCGTGCGCGAAGCGCAGCGCACGGATGCAGTTGGTGACCTGCGTCGGCTTCACCACTGCGGGAAGCTCCTGCGGTACACGATGACCTTCGTGATGCCGCCGAGGACCGCCGACAGCACGAAGCAGAGGTAGATCACGTTGGCGATCCAGAACCGGTCCCAGTCCGCCATTGCCATGAGCATCGCCGCGACCGCGCCGACGACGACGAACGACTGGCCGACATGGTCGCCGAGCCGCCCGATCTCGCGGTCCCGCACGTCCCTGGCGCGGGACGCGCCTGGAATCACGATGGCCATGCCGATCTCGGCCACGATCGACGCGACGATGGCCGCGCCGACCGTCCACAACAGCGTACTCGCGTACGGCACGTCAGGCAGCGAGCGTCCGTCCGCGCGGCTCGCGATGACGGCCACGTAGGCGGAGTAGCCGAGCACGGCGACGAATAGCCCGATCCACGCGCGTTTCTCGTCGTGCGTCATGATCAGCCCCTTCGGTGTCTAGAATCTTTGACACCAGCAAGGTAGCGAATCTTTGACCTCGTGTCTAGAGAGCTTTACATCAATCTCGGGCAGGAGCACGGCGGCGTCCCCGGCCGTCAGTCGGCCGGGGACACCTTCGTAGCTGAGGTTGCACCGTGATCACTGGATCGGATTCGACCTCACGGGCAGTCGAACCAGCGGGTCTCCTCGCCATCGCCGTAGTAGGCGTTCATCGGGCAGCGGTACCAGGTCCCGGTGGCGTGCGCGTAGATCTGCGCGTACTCCGGGTACCACTCGGAACCATTGCTGCCCTTGTAGACGCCGATGAAATCAGGGCGTCCGATGTCGAACCACGAGAATGGCCCGAAATAGTCGTTGCTGTTGCGCTCGAAGTTGTCGGCCGAGTTGTCGAGGTTGACGTAGCCGGGAGACTCGGCGAGCGTGCCGTACACCTTCATCCGCACGGTGGCGTCGGTGCCGGCCCCGTCGATGTTCGCGGTGTGTACGAAGATCGTGTACTTCTGAACAGCGTTGATGCCGATGCCGCCGGCCTTGGCGGCCGGGGCCGCGCTGGCGGCGGTACCGCCACCCAGCGCCATCATCATCATGACGAGAGCGCCCCCGACCGCGATTGGGATCCGGAATCTCATGCTGACTTCCTCCTGCTGAAAAGTGTGGATGATTTCTGCTGTTGCAGTTGACGAACTCTGACAGCGGTCGCTGTTGCGCGGCTGACGTGGCGCTGAAATGCCGGCACCGTCCGGTGTCCGACTGAGCCGTCCAGAGCGCCTGTCCCGTCGATAACCTGAGCCGAATACAGTGGTTGAGGCGGGGGCGGACCAATGCGAGTCAGGCTTCTCGGACCGGTCGACGTGGCCGAAGGCACCACGGCCGGTTCGGTCTCCGGAATCCGGCGCAAAGGCGTACTCGCGGTGCTTGCCCTGCACCCGGGCGTGATCGTCAGCACCGACCGCCTGATCGACGTGATCTGGGGCGACCAGGCTCCCGCGACCGCGCCGAACAGCCTGCAGAGCCACGTTTCCTACCTACGGCGCATCATCGGCGCCCGGAGCGCGATCGTGGGTCGCTCTCCGGGGTACGTGCTGGATCTGCCGGGCGAGGCCACCGACGTCGAGGTGGCCGAGCGGCTCATCCGCGAAGGCACCCGGTCGACCGACCACGGGCACGCCCGCACGGTGCTGGCCAGCGCCCTTGAGCTGTGGCGGGGTCGATCGTTGGTCGACGTCGCCAGCTTCGACTGGCTGCACGAGCAGGCCGAACGCCTGGAACACCTGCGGCTGGTCGCGGTCCGGGCACTGGTCGACAGCCGACTGGCGCTCGGTGAGCACGCGCAGCTCGTACCGGAGCTGGAGCTTTTGACCCAGGAACATCCCCTCGACGAGCACATCCACGACCAACTCATGGTGGCGCTCTACCGGGCCGGCCGGCAGTCCGACGCACTCGCGACGTACCGGCGGTTGCGCCGCACGCTCCGCGACGACCTGGGCATCGAGCCGAGCCCGGCGTTGCGCAACCGGGAGAGCGCCATCCTGTCGCAGGACCCGGCGCTCGCCTGGTCCGCGCCGGCCGGCGAGGTGGTCGCGGTCGCGGTCCGGGCGTCCGCGCCAGCCCAACTACCCCCGGCGGTACGCGCCTTCGCCGGTCGTCGCGACGAACTGCGCTGGCTCGACGAACGACTCGGCCGGCCGGGTGAGCCCGATCCGCCGTCGATGGTCATCTCGGCCGTCTCCGGCACGCCGGGGGTGGGCAAGACCACGCTGGCCGTGCACTGGGCTCACCAGGTCGCCGACCGCTTTCCGGACGGCCAGCTCTATGTCAACCTGCGCGGCTTCGACGCCGGTGGGGCGGTGCTGGATCCTGCCGACGCGATCCGCGGATTCCTGGACGCTCTCGGCGTACCGGTGGAGTGCATTCCGGCTGGCCTGTCCGCCCAGGCCGCGCTGTACCGCAGCCTGCTGGCCGGCCGGCGGGTCCTCGTCCTGATCGACAACGCCCGCGACGCTGAGCAGGTCCGCCCACTGCTACCCGGCTCGGCCGGCTGCCTTGCCGTGGTGACCAGCCGCAACCAGCTCACCTCCCTGGTCGCCAGCGAGGGCGCCCAGCCGCTCGCTCTCGACCTGCTGCCCGCGGCCGAGGCCCGGGACCTGCTGGCCAGCCGGCTGGGCAGCGACCGGGTGGCCGGCGAGCCGACCGCCGTCGACCAGATCATCGCGAGCTGCGCCCGGCTGCCCCTCGCGCTGGCCGTCGCCACCTCGCGGGCCGCCACCCGCCCCGGCTTCCCGCTGGCGGCACTGGCCAGCGAGCTGCGCGACGCGGCCGACGCGTTGGACGCCTTCGACGGCGGCGACCCGGCCACCGACGTACGCGCCGTCTTCTCCTGGTCCTACCAGGCGCTGAGCCCGGCGGCCGGCAGGGTGTTCCGGCTGCTGGGGTTGCATCCCGGTCCGGACATCGCGGTACCCGCGGCGGCCAGCCTGGCCGGCATTTCGCTGCGCCAGGCACGGATGCTGCTGGCCGAGCTGGCCCGCGCCCACCTGCTCTACGAGCACGCGCCCGGCCGGTACGCGATCCACGATCTGTTACGCGTCTACGCGACCGAGCTGACCCACGACCTCGACAGCGACAGTGAGCGTCAGGTTGCTGTGCGCCGGGTGCTCGACTCCTACCTGCACGTCGCGTATGCCGGTGCCCGGCTACTCCAACCGTTTCGCGATCCGATCGACCTGGAGCCAGCCCGCCGTGGCGTCGCAGCGGTGGCGCCGGTCGATGCCGAGCAGGCGATGGCCTGGTTCATCGCGGAGCACCCGGTGCTACTCAACGCCGTCACTCGCGCGGCCGACGACGGGCTGTACGCGCACGCCTGGCGGCTGGCCTGGACCATGGCCGACTTCTTCGACCGCAAGGGTCACTGGCAGGACTGGGCGGCGACTCACGAGACCGCGCTCACCGCCGCCGACCTGCTGGTCGACCGTCGGGCTGCCGCGAGCGTACGCCGTGGCCTCGGCCGTGCCCGCGCCCAACTGGGCCAGTTCGCCGAGGCGCACGCCCAGCTCCGGCAGGCGGCCCACCTGTACGCCCTACTGGGCGACGTGACCGGCCAGGCGCACGTTGCCCGGAGCATCGCCTGGGTCTGTTCCCGGCAGGGGCGTCATCGGGAGGCGTTGGCCCACGCCCAGCACGCACTCGAGCTGTTCGAAGCCGTCGGCGACCGCGCCCTGCAGGCCCGCGCCCTCAACTCGGTCGGCTGGCAGTACGCCCAGCTCGGCGACCACGGTGCGGCCCTGCACCACTGTCGGCGGGCGCTGCGCCTGGTGCGCGAGGTGGGCGACCGCTTCGGCGAGGCCAACACCTGGGACAGCCTCGGCTACGCCCACCACCACCTCGGCGACTACCAGCAGGCCACCGCCTGTTACCAGCGGGCGGTGGAGCTGTTCCGCGACCTTGGTGACCGCTACTACGAGGCCGACACGCTCACCCACGCGGGGGAGAGCCACCAGGCGGCGGGCGACCCGGAGGCCGCCCGGCTCGCCTGGATGCGGGCGTTGGACATTCTCGGCGCGCTGGGCCATCCCGACGCCGACCGGCTCCGCGCCATCCTCCGCCGCCACCGCACCCACCCCCTCGTACGCTCCACAACCCCGTCACCCTGCGCCTGACCCGCCGATCGTGCAGATGCGATGCCTAGGGTTTCGACCACGGCCGCCGAGGCTGGCGCGGCCCCTCGTGCGCGGGTGGGTCGTCAACCAAGGCATCGCCGGGAACCGCCTCCTGCGCCACGGCGTCGGCGAACACGCGCTGGCGCGTTTCGACCGCGATGTTCTCTCGATACCGGCCCTGACCCACGTCCTGGTGCATCTCGGCATCAACGACCTCGGTCTGCCCGGCATGCTGGGCGAACCTCCCGCCACCGCCGACGCCCTCATCGAAGGCTTCACCGCTCTGGCCGACCGTGCCCACCGGGCCGGCCTGAAGATCCTCGCCGCCACCATCGGTCCCTTCGCGGGCGCCGACCCTGGGATCAGCACGCCGGAGGGCCTTGCCATCCGACGCGACGTGAACGATTGGATCCGTACGACCGGCGCCTTCGACGCCGTCCTCGATGTGGCCCGAGCCGTCGCGAACCCTCATGCCCCCGACTACATCCACCCCGCGCTGGACAGCGGCGACGGCATGCACCTGAACGACAAGGGTGCCGAGGCCATGGCCGACGCTGTCAACCTGGACGACCTCGCGCTCTAGCCTGCTGCCGGCGTAACGGCACATACGCCCGCGAGCGCCGCCGCTCTCGCCCGGGTGCAGTGCCAGCCGCCAGGACAGCTCCACCTGGACACCCCCCGGCCGTTCGGTATGGCCGTCGCACCGCAAGCCGTCTGCAGGCGTTCTGCAAGCGGATGGCGCGATCCTCCGCACGCCTGAAACTCATGAGGGCCGATACATCGGTGGGAGCGTCAGCCATCTCCCTGACGGGGGTTGACGCGGCACCGTGTCCACTGGGGAGGTTCATCGTGCCTGTGTTCGTACGCCGTCTGCGGCCGTGGCTGGTTGCCGGCGGTGACGCTCTGCTCGCCACGGCGCTGACCGTGATCGTTTGCTGGCTGGTGCTGCGGTCGCTGGCCGGCGGCGCGGCCGGGCCGGTCGGCGCCTACCTGGCCGGTGACCTGGCCGGGCTTGCCGCCGCCGTCGCCGCGAGTACGGGCGCGCCGCTGGACTGGAGCATCGGCGCCACGGGTGGCCGGCTGTACCCGATCTCGATGCTGCTGAGCGGTTCGAAGCTGGCGCTGCTGGTGGCCGGGCCGTTGGCCGCGGCGGTGCTGCTGGCCTGGCGGGCCGGCCGCCGCCGGCGGTCACTCGGTCAGGCCGCGCTGGTCGCGGGCGGCTATGCGGCCCTGATCGGGGGGCTGTCCGCCACGGGCGCCGCCACCGCGACGGATCCGCTGGTGCACCTCGCGTCGCCCGCCTGGCTCGCTGCGCTGGCCGCGCTGGCCTGGGCGTCACTCGCCCAGCTGGCTGCGGCCGCGCTGGCGCCACGCGCGGCGAGGCGGCTGGCCACGCCGGCCCGGGCCGGCGTGCTGGCCCTGGTGGTGGTAGCTGCGGGCATGGTGGTCGGGCAGCCCGCTGCGGCGCAGCCGGCGCGGTCCCCGGCCGAGCGGGTGGTGCCATTCGCGGGCGACCCGACGCCGGCGCCTGGCGGCTACCAGCGGGCCGGGGTCGCGGACGCCCTCGCACGTGTGGGGACCGAGCAGGGACAGGCGCCGGTCGTCGCGTTCGAGCCGTGGCGGGGGACGCCGTCGATGCTGAGCCTGTCCAGCCGCCTCGGCGGGGATGTGCCGGGCTGGCTGCGGCGCAACTCGGGCCTGTTCGGCGTGGCCGACGCGAGTGCCCAGCTACGGCCGCTACGCGAGCAGCGGGAGCGCACCGGCGAGCGGCACGTGTGGTTCGAGCAGCACGTGGGCGGGGTGCCGGTCTACGGCTCCCGGGTCGGTGTGCACCTGGACGCCGCCGGGCGCACGGTGGAGTTCCTGACCAACTCGTTGGAGCCGGACCTGGTCGTGGACGGACGCAGCGCCTCGGTCAGCGCGCAGACCGCGACGGCGAACGCCCGCGTCGCGCTGCCGGATGGCTCGCTGGTGGAGCCGGCGAAGCTGTACCTGCTGCCCGCCGCGGCGGACCCGGGCCGCCGTACGCCGACCGTGCTGGCCTGGCACGTGTGGCTGACCGACGTCGGTGAGGGCGTGTCGACGTCGTACTTCGTCGACGCGGCGACCGGGCGGCTGGTGTATGCGCTGCCGCGCTCCGCGCATGCCAAGGACCGGCGCATCTACGACCTGAACAAGCTCTCCGACGACAAGGTGCCGGCGTTCCCGAAGCGCAAGGAGGGCGACGGAGCGAGCGGCATCCAGGACGTGGACGAGGCGTACGTCAACCTCGGCCACACCTACGACTACTACCAGCAGACGTTCAGCCGGGACAGCTTCGACGATTCCGGCGGGCAGCTACGGGCGCTGGTCCGGGTCCGCCAGGACCCGGATGAGCCGATGCGCAACGCGGCGTTCGTGCCGGATGTCATCGACACGATGCTCTTCGGCGAGGAGATGACCAAGCTGGACGTGGTGGCGCACGAGATGACGCACGGGGTCACCTTCGAGACCGCCGACCTGTGGTACATGTACCAGTCCGGGGCTCTCAACGAGAGCTTCTCCGACATCTTCGCCGAGGCCGTGGAGAAGTTCGCGACCGGTAGCAACGACTGGCTGGTCGGCACCGGCATCCCCGGCGGCGCACTGCGCAGCATGGCCGACCCGTCGTTGTACGGCGATCCCGGCCACTATCGCGACTTCGAGCGCAGCTGCCTGGACATGGGTGGGGTGCACACCAACTCGGGCATCCAGAACAAGGCGTTCTACCTGCTGTCGCAGAAGATCGGCATCGACAAAGCCGCGCGGATCGCCTACCGCACCCTGACCACCTACCTGTCGCCGCGGGCCCGGTTCACCGACTCCCGGGTCGGGTTCATCGAGTCCGCCAACAAGCTCTACGGCAAGGGCTCAACCGAGGCCAAAGAGTCGGCCGCGGCGTGGACCGCGGTCGGCGTCGATGGCGTGTACGAGCAGGCCAGACAGGACTGCCTGTGCATCGCCGACACCTCGCTGTCCGGGGTGGGCCCGGAGGGCCTGGAGCCGCAGGGTCCGGGCGTGGACGCGGTGCTCGGCGCGCTGCTGCACGTACGGGACCTGTTCGCCGACGGGCGCACCCCGGCGCTGCGGCACTACGAGGTCGTCTACGCCGACGGTGGCGACCGGGCGATCGCGCTGATGGCCGCCGACGACGACCTGCGCCGGCGCACCGCCCACGCGATGCAGACGCTGCAACCGGTGCTGCAGACCGTCGGCACACCGGACGGCGACGCCACAGTGGTGAGGGCGGAGATGCTCGCCGAGGTGGAGACGTTGCTACGTGACTACGCGGCCGCCGACCGGGCGGCTGGTGGCGGCGCGCTGGCCTCGGTCATCGAGACCGAACTCGGCAAGGCGAACCTCCCGGCGCTGTCCGGGCTGACCGCCAACCAGGCGTTGTCGTACCTCGACACGCACGTCGGCTGATTCCCTCTCCGGCGGTGGCGGGCGCACGCGCGCCCGCCACCGCCCCACGCCCAGACGAGGACTCCATGCATACCTCCCCTTCCGCGCCACGGTCGCGGCCCGTGCGGTGGCTCGCCGCCGCGGTGGCCGTCGTACTGGCAACGACCCTGTTGACCGCTCCCGCTCCTGCGGCTGGTGCCGCGGCCGACAAGCTCCAACCGGCGGCGCGCCAGGCGCTGACCGGCGGGCGCACCGCCGATCTGATCGTCGAGCTGGCCGAGAGCGCCGACCTGAGCGCGGCCCGCGGGCTGCGGACACATGCCCAGCGCACCGCCTACGGGCAGCGGACCCTGTCCACGCTGGCCGAGCGCAGCCAGCGCGGCATCCGGCAGCTGCTCACCCAACGCAAGGTCGACCACCATCCGTTCTGGATCGTCAACGCGGTCCACGTCGAGCACGCCGACGCGAAGCTCGCCGCCGAGCTGGCCGGCCGGCCCGAGGTACGCACCGTACGCACCATGCGCACCTTCCAGCTGCCGGAACCGACCCCGGCGCAGCGAGCCGCGGCGGCCGCAGCCGTCGAGTGGAACATCGACCGCATCAAAGCCCCGCAGGTGTGGTCGCAGTTCGGCGTGCGCGGCGAGGGCATCGTGGTCGCCAGCATCGACAGCGGCGTGCAGTTCGACCACCCCGCGCTGGTCCGCCAGTATCGCGGCAACGTCGGCAACGGCGTGTTCGACCACCGGTTCAACTGGTACGACCCGTACGGTCAGTGCCTCACCGCGCCCTGCGACACCCACGGCCACGGCACGCACACCATGGGCACCATGGTCGGCGACGACGGCGACGGCACCCAGATCGGCGTCGCGCCGGGCGCGCGCTGGGTGGCCGCCCGCGGCTGCGTCGGCGGCGGCTGCACCGAACTGGCCCTGCTGCTGGCCGGCGAATGGGTCATGGCGCCGTTCGACGACACCTTCACCTTCCGTCCCGACCTCGCCCCGCACATCGTCAACAACTCGTGGGGCTCGCCGGTCAGCGACCCGTTCTACAGCCAGGTGGTCAGCCGGTGGATCGACGTCGGCATCATGCCGGTCTTCTCCGCGGGCAACAGCGGCCCCGCCTGCGACACTGTCGGCTCGCCCGCCGACTACACCCAGGCGTACGCGGTGGCCGCGTTCGACGCCGACAACGCCATCGCCGACTTTTCCAGCCGCGGCGCGGCCGCCACGGAGATCAAGCCGGACATCGCCGCGCCCGGCGTCGCCGTGGTGTCCTCGGTGCCGGGCGGACGCTACGAGGCGTACAACGGGACCTCGATGGCGGCGCCGCATGTCTCCGGGGCGGTGGCGCTGCTGTGGTCGGCGGCACCGGAACTGATCGGCAACATCCCCGCGACCCGGGCCCTGCTCGACGGCGGCGCGGTCGACGTCGCCGACACGCAGTGCGGCGGCACAGTGGCCGACAATCCCGTCTGGGGCAAGGGCCGCCTCGACGTGCACGCCGCGGTCGTCGCCGCGCCGCACGGCCCCCGAGGCACGTTGACCGGCGTTGCCCGAGGGCCCGCCGGACCGGTTGTCGGCGCGTCGGTGCGGCTCAACGGGCCCAACCGCACCGAGCGGGTGGCCACCACCGACACCGCCGGCCGCTACACCGTCACCGTGGCGCCCGGCACCTACACCCTGTCGGTCAGAGCGTTCGGGTTCAGCGACGGCGCCATCTCCGCCACCGTGACCGCCAACAGCACCGCGACGACCGACCTGAACCTCGTCGCGCTGGCGCGGCACGCCATCACCGGCGTGGTCCGCGACCCGGGCGGCTTGGGCACCCCCGGTATCGCGGTGAAGTTGCTGGCCACACCGCTGCCTGCGGTAGTCACCGGGCCCGACGGCGCTTACCGCATCGACGGCGTGCCGGTCGGTGGGTACACCCTCACCTTCGGGGCGGGCCGCTGCCTCAGCGCGGGCAGCCGGCAGGTGACGGTGGACGGGGCGGAGACGGTCGACCTGCGCCCGCCCGCCCAGGTGGACGCCTCCGGCTACCAGTGCAACGGCACGACCGCGCCGTTCCCGGCGGGCACCACCACCCTGGCGCTCACCGGCGACGACGAGTCGACGCAGGTGAGCCTGCCCTTCCCGGTGCCGTTCTACGGCCGCAACCAGACCACCATGTGGGTGGCCACCAACGGATTCCTCACCTTCGACCGGGCCACGGACAACTCCATCAACCGGGAGGTGCCCAACCCGTCCACCCCGAACGCGGCGGTCTTCGGGTTCTGGGACGACCTGATCGTCGACGCCCAGGCCGAGGTGCGCACCGCCAGCTACGGTGCCGCACCCGACCGGAGGTTCGTGGTCGAGTGGCGCAACGTGACGTTCTACGAGGACGGGACGCAGCGGGTCACGTTCGCCATCGAGCTCTCGGAGACCGGCGCGGTCACCGTGCACTACCGCGACCTGACCACAGGTGCCGTGGCCCGGGGCGCGGGGGCGAGCGTGGGCGTGGAGAACCAGGCCGGCACCATCGGGCTCGAATACTCCCGCGATGTGGCGGCGCTTCGCCCGAACAGCGCCATCACGTTCCGGGCGGCCGGATCCCTACACGGCACCGTCACCAAGCCGGACGGGTCACCGGCCGCCAACGCGCTGATCTCGGCCGTCACGGGGGACACCTCCGCGGTGACCACCACCGCGGCGGCCGACGGCACGTACGTGCTGCACCTGCCGCTGGGCACGTACACCGTGGACGTCTCGCTGGTCACCTTCGGGATCCACCGCTCCACCATCGTGCTCGACACCAGCGGGGAGCGGATGCGCCACGACGTGCGGCTGTCACTCAACGAGCGCACGGTCAGCGGCGTCATCCGGGACTCACTCGGACAGCCGGTCCGGGGCGCCGAGGTGTGGCTCGCGCACAGCGATCTGCCGACGGTGCGGATGACCACCGCAGCGGACGGGGCGTACCGGTTCACCAACGTCCCCGAGTCCGACGTGGCCACGTACGTCTACGCGAGCGTCAACAGCTGTCAGCGTGACGGGCGGCTCTACCTGCCGACGATCATCGGTGGCGACGCGGTCAACGACATCACGGTGGTCTCCCCGATGGGCGTGATCGACGGCGCCGACGGGTTCGGCCACCAGTGCCTGCTGGGCGCGGTGGAGCCGAGCTTCGCCACCACGACGGTGACGACCAGCGAGTACGGGGCACCGACCGCGGTCCCGCTGCCGTTCCCGTTCCGGCTGTACGGCCAGCAGTTCAGTACGGCATACGTGTCCCGCTACGGCTACCTGACGTTCGAGCCGGCGAGTTACCAGAGCGGCTCCAACAGCACGCTGCCCAGCAACAGCGCGTCCGCCCCGGACGCGGCGGTATACGCCTTCTGGGACAGCCTGGCCATGGACGGCTCGTCCCGGGTCGCCCACGGCACCGCCGGCACCGCGCCGAACCGGCGCTTCATGGTCTCCTGGCAGGACATGCTGCTCGACGGTGAGCGACTCAGCGTCGACGCGGTGTTGCACGAAAACGGCCGCATCGACGTGCAGCATCGGTCCCTGCCCGACACCGCGGACGGGCGCGGCGACGGCGCCACCGTCGGCATCGAGGACGCCGACTCCTCGTACGCACAGGAGTACAGCTACAACGAGGAGTGGCTGCGCTCCGGACAGTCGGTGCGGTTCCTGCCGCCCGGCACCGTCACCGGCGTCGTCACCGATGCCACGACCGGCGCGCCGCTGGCGGGGGCGACGGTGGAGTTCCTGCGGCTGGAGGAGGTCGAGGAGGAGACCGTCACCGATGCCACCGGCACCTTCACGCTGCGGGTGCCCCTGGGCACGTGGGACCTGGCGGTCGACGCCGCCGGTCACTTCCCCGGCACCGCGCAACAACGGCTCGACGCGCCGTACGGCACGGTACGACGTGATGTGACGCTGACGCCGATCGGCTGACGCCGGTGGGGTGGATGCGGGGCGGTCACCGCCCCGCATCCACCGCCGGTCAGCTCCGGTCCGTCGGCACAGTGGAATTGCGTCCTCAGACGGCCGTACGGGGCATCAACTGACGACTTTGCCGGGGCCCAGGATCAGTACGTCTCGAACCGTCGCACTGCAAGGCGGTTGCAAGCGGACTGCATTCGGTGGAGGAAATCATCCAACCTGCGGCTGCCGTGACGGGACGCCGTGCACACCCTTCAAAAAGGAGTACGCAGTGAATCTACGACGCATTGCGACCGCGTTGGTCGCCTTGGTAGCCACCCTGACGGCATCGGCGGTGATCGCCAGTCCGGCCCAGGCGTACTCGGGACCGCACTACTGGATGTACACCAACGACGGCAATCCCGGTGGCCGCGTGGACTTCTGGCCCGACGGGGACATCGTCCAGGTCTGCGACATCCAGGCCGACGGCGCGCACGTCAACGTCGTGCTCCACGACATTTTCACCGGCGCCGGTTACAGCGTCCAGGCGTCCGGCAACGGCAACTGCACCACCCGGCGGGCCAGCCAGGGCGGCTCCTATGACCTCAACGAACGTTCCAGCAGCCGGGGCTGCTACCTGTTCAACATCCGCCTGTGGGACGACATTCACTACGTCTCCGGCAGCGAGGACAAGGCCGCCTGGTGGAACGACAACGCAGCGAAGCGGTCCGACTGCTGAGGAACGTTGGACGAGCACCCGACGACAAGAAGGAGCACGATGGCCAAGCGACAGTGGTCCGTAATGGCAGTCATCGCAAGCGCAACCCTCATGGTGGGCTTGTCCGCGCAGCCGGCCCAGGCCAGCGGATCCGTGTGCACCGTGTGGTACGGCGGCGAGTTCTGCTCGGGCGAAGTCAACTTCGTATCGAGTGACGAGATCCTCAAGGTTCTCGATGTCGAGGCAGATGGCCACGGCGTCAAGGGTTTTCTCCAGCAGTACTACAACTCGAGCTGGCACTGGGTCACCCCGTCCAGCGGTCTCTACAACGGGTACGGCAACGGCTGGACAGCGGTCCACGACTACGACATTCCCGAAGGCAGAGACGTGCGCTACCGGGTCTGTCTCACCGATGGCGCCAGTGGCTCTCCGTATGCCTGCAGCGCCTGGGCCCTCGACAGCGCCTGACCCGTTGTCCGTCGAGGGGCAGGGTGCGTATCGCCTCGGCGCCCATGCCTCTGACGGGCAGCTACATCGCGCTCCACCCGCGGCAGTGACACTTCGTGACCTTGCCGCGGGTGGGGGAGCGGTCGTCGCTCAATACTCAAGGGGACACGAATGAAAGGGACCACCGTGCGAGTGCCCAAGGCGATGACCGCGATCACGCTGGCATTGGCCGCGACGCTGCTGACCACCGGCTGCATGCCCGGGTCGAAGCCGGAACGGGAGCAGGCCGCCGCAGGCGGTGGGGCGCCGGGAAAGCCTGACGAGCGGGCACCGGTGATCGCGACGGTGGAGGCGCAGGTCAGCCACGCGGGCCATGTCGTGCCACTCAAGGTCGAGCTGTTTGGGCCGCGCCGGGACCAAGGGTTCGTGACGGTCAACGTCCGGGTGACGAACCTGACGCCGGAGGGTCAGGGTTCGTCGTTGGGTTGGCAGATCAACGACGCCTTCGCCGGGTCGACCAGAAGCGTCGGCGGCAAGCAGAGCTTCTCCGGCGTCTACCTGCTCGATCGGAAGAACCACAAGCAGTACCTGGTGGCGCGGAACGCCAACGAGGAGTTTCTCGCCTCGGCCAACTTGAACGCGGTGTTCGTGAAGCCGCAGCAGGCGGCCGAACTCTTCGCCACGTTCGGGGCTCCGCCGGCAGACGTGACCGCCCTCGACCTGGCCATCCCGCAGATTCCGGTGTTCGAGAATGTCCCGCTCGGTTAGCCGCCCGCTCGGGCGGGTCACAGTCACGATCGCCGCCGGCCTGCTGCTCCTCTGCCCCACGGCGGCGTGGGCGGCGCCCGGAGCCGCGTTCGACCCGCCGACGATCGCGGTGGGCGGGCCACGGCTGGAAGCCGACGACGGGCAGGTGACCGCTCCGGTGGTCGACGTGGTGGCGCCGGCGGTGGATGTTTTCGTCGTCACCGGCAGCGTCGAGGGTGACAGCACCGAGGCCGAGAGCACCGATCGGGTCGAACTGACCCTCGGCGCGGACGTGCTGTTCGCGTTCGGCAAGGCCGATCTGTCCCCGGCCGCGCACCAGCGGCTGGCACAGATCGCAGACCGGATCCGTCAGCAGGCCAAGGGCGTGGTCCGGATCGACGGACATACGGACGGCATCGGTGACCCGGCCGACAACCAGGAACTGTCGCGGCGGCGTGCCGAGACCGTTCGGGTCGCGCTCGCGGCGCTGCTGGCCGGCGTTCCGGTGACCATGCAGGCCGCCGGTCACGGCGAGAGCGAGCCGATCGCGGTGGAGACCACCCCGGAAGGTAGGGACATACCGGCCGGCCGGGCGAAGAACCGCCGGGTCGAGATCCGCTTCGACAAATAGCGGTGTACGGCGGCTGAGGCGCGTGCGGGGGCGCGAGTCACCGCCCACGACCGGCCCGCCCACGTGCGGGGGTAGAGAATGCGACCTTATGGATTACCCGACCAATGACGAAGTGGTCCGGCTCCTGCGCCGCTGGACGGGCGAGGCGGACCCCCGACTGCTGGGTCGGGGGATGGAAGGGCTTGTCTACGAGATCGACCAGGAGCGGGTCGCCAAGGTCTGGTTCGGCCAGTCGGAGGTGTCGCTGCAGCGCACCCGGGTGTTCTACGACGCGTTGGCCGGGAAGCCCTTCGAGTTCGCGGTCCCGCGGATCCACGAGGTCCATGTGATCGAGGACCGCTGCGTCACGATCGAGCAGCGGCTGGCCGGCACGACCATGACCGACCAACTGGAGGCCGGTCGCATCAGCGTTGACGAGGCCAGGTCGGCGTTCGTCGACGTGCTGGCTCAGTTGGCGGGAAGTGGGCCCCTGCCCGAGGGGCGGGCGCTGTCGGTCATGGATGAGGACGTGTCGCTCTACGACGCGGAGGACGATTTCCCGGATGCGCTCCACGCATTGGTGAAGCGTCGCGTCGCCCGATTCCGGCCGGTGCTCGACCCGGCTGTCGAGGACCTCGACAAGAAGCTCAACGCGCTGCAGGACCGCCTGCGTGATGTCGACAGCGGACGGCGGTCCGTCGTCCATGGCGACATGATCCCGGGCAACATCCTGGTGAACGACGCCGGTGGTCCTACTGCGGTTCTTGACTGGTGTTTCCTCACGACCGAGGGCGACCCGGTGTTCGACGCCTCCGTGGCAGCCTCGATTTTCGACATGTACGGAAAGCACGCCCTGGACACCGAGCTCGGTCTCTACGCGCACATCGAGCAGCGCCTGGGCTACGAGCGGGAGGCGCTCCTGGTCTACCGTGCGGCGTACTCCCTGATCACGGCGAACGCCTACGACGCCCAGGGCAGGGACGGCCACTTCGCCTGGTGTGTCGCGGCCCTGAACCGGCCCGACGTCGTACGAGCGCTCGTGGGCTGAGCGAAGCCGGTTCGCATCTTCTACCTACCGTGCTGTCGGCGCACCATCTCGCTGATCCAGATGGGCGCGAACGGAGAGGTGCAGCCCGGGGAAGTCGGGTAGTCCTTGAGCACCTCCAAGCGCTCACCGATGTCGATTGCACGGGCGCGGTGCTCGGCGTGCTCGATTCCGATCTGAGCCAGGCAGTGGTTCATCGCCCACTGCAGGCGATCCGGGGCGTCTTTCATCTCCGTCTCGACGACGTCGAGCAGTCCTGGGAGGTCGAGGATCTCGGGCTTCTTCGTGACGCGTTCGGTGGTCAGCGCCCAGCCGGCACTCGCGACCACTGGATCCGGATCGGCGGACCAGGCCAGGCGCAGCTCTTCGGAGTGCGGGTTCTTCTTCACCACGTAGTTCACGAGCCAGTCGTGCACCTTGGGTGTGCGCGCCTCGCGCAACATGACGTCCAACTCGTCACGCCCGAACGCCTTCGGGCGGCAGATCAAGATCGCCAGCAGCCTCGCCGCGGTGTCACCCGTCTGCCAGAGCTGGCACGCGAGTTCCTGCTGCGTCTTCAGCCGCTTTGCGAGCGCGCGCAGCTTGCCGAGGTGCACACCGTGATCGTCACCGTGGTTCTCGTTCACCTCGCGTGTCTTCGGGTCCTCGAGCTCGGCCAGCTCGGTCATCACCTCGGCCACCATCGTCTCGGTCAGCGTCGTGTCGGCCACCTCAGCCTCCTGTCCCATCGCGTGCGAGATGCAGCCTACGACGGAAGTCGGCCACCTGTCGGACTCGCCGACTCGACGGCGCCACCGACACGAAATCCCTCCAATGCGCTCAGGAGTCGCCGCTATGACTGCAGGCAGGCCCGGGAAGGCTCATCGCGAGGGCGTCAGCGCAGTGCAACCTCACCTGCGTGGACGGCGCGTACGGCGCGCTCGACAGTCTCCTGATTTTCGCCGACCGGAGCCACGTAATCGAGGACGTCGCGCGCGGCGTCCTCCCCGAGCATTCGGCTGATCACCCAGGTGGCGAGATACTGGGACGCCAGGCAACCGCCCGCCGTGGCGACGTTTCCCTCGGCGTGGAACGGCGCGTCCAGCACGGTGACGTCGCAGGCTTCGACATAGGGCCGGCTCGTCATGTCTGTGCAAGCCGGCATGCCGGCCAGCAACCCGAGCCGGGCGAGCACAAGCGCGCCGGAGCACTGCGCACCGATCAGCTGTCGCGAGGGATCGAGCAGCAGCCTGGAGAGCAGTTGGTCGTCGGCGACCACGTCTCGCGCCTTCACCCCGCTACCGATCAGCACGACGTCGGCTTCGGTCACGAACTCCATCGGGCGCTGTCCGGTCACCTCGACGCCGTTCATCGACGTGACCACCGGCGTCGGCGTCGTAATGAAGGCCTCCAAGCCGCCCTTACGGCACCGGTTGATCAGCGCGGAAGCGATGAAGCTGTCGAGCTCGTTGAACCCGTCGAAGGTCACCACGGCTACCTGCATCACGACTCCCTCAAGGACGGCACCAGATCTGCAATCTCCCTGGCGGGCCTTTCCAGGTCGAGAGCCAATCAGCGGCTGGCGGCATGCCTACCGCGCCCAGTGGCTGTTTGAAGATCATCGGGTACAGTGGTGCGTTATAGGTGCTTCGTCCGGTAGGGAGTAGTCTGGTAATGCTGAGATAATTTGGGGAGGCATGGGTGGATTCGTACCCTGCGTTGGAAGCCCATGGCTTGATCGGTGATCTGCAGACCGCGGCGCTGGTGGCGAAGGACGGGACGCTGGACTGGTTCTGTGCCCCTCGGTTCGACTCGCCGAGCGTGTTCGGCGGCCTGCTCGATCGGCACAAGGGTGGGTACTTCCAGGTGTCGCCAGAGGGCGTCGACTACGTCAGTAAGCAGTTGTACCTGCCCGGCACACCGATCCTGATCACCCGCTTCCTGAGCGCGGACGGCGTGGGTGAGCTGGTGGATTTCATGCCCGTCGCGGGGGATCAGCCCACCGACCGCCACCGCCTGGTGCGGATGCTGCGGGTTGTTCGAGGTGTCATGCGGTTCCGTGTCGACTGCCAACCCCGCTTCAACTACGGGCGGGATCCGCACGAACTCGACGCGTACCCCGCCGGTCACGTTTTCCGCAGCTCTGCGCTCTCCCTCGCCGTGAGCCTCGTTCGATACCCCGAAACCCAGCCCGCCGAGCAGGGAGTCCAGCGTAAGGACGATGGCATCTGGGCTATCGCCACGCTGCGCGAGGGCGAGGCCGGGGGTGCCGTTCTGGAAACAGGAGTGTCGCCTGACCTGCCACGCTTCTACACGCCCGGCGAGGTGCAGGAGTTGCTGGAGCAAACCCGCGACTTCTGGCGGCGTTGGCTGGGCCGTTCCCGCTACACCGGTCGTTGGCGGGAGATGGTCGAGCGGTCGGCGATGACGCTCAAGCTCATGACGTACGCGCCGACCGGCGCGCTCATCGCCGCCCCCACCGCCGGGCTGCCCGAGCAGGTCGGCGGCCAACGCAACTGGGACTACCGCTACACCTGGATCCGCGACGCGTCAATCTCCGTACACACCCTGCTCAAGCTGGGCTTCACCGAGGAGGCGTGGCAGTACATCCACTGGGTCGACGAACGGGTCCGGGAGGCCAGGGACCGGGAGGTGCCGCTGCAGATCATGTACCGCATCGACGGCTCACCCGATCTCTCCGAGGAGGTGCTCGACCACTTCGAGGGTTACCGCGGATCAGCGCCCGTGCGGATCGGCAATGCCGCCGCGAACCAGCTGCAACTCGACATCTACGGCGAGCTACTCAATGGCCTCCACGAAGCCGCCAGCCTTGGTCTGCAGACCTCTCACCAGTTGTGGCTGAACACCGTGCGACTGGTCGACTGGGTCTGCGAGCACTGGGACGAGCCCGAAGACGGGATCTGGGAAACCCGGGGCGGCCGCCAGGACTTCACCTACGGGCGGCTGATGTCCTGGGTCGCCCTCGACCGGGCTGTCCGCCTCGCGCACCGAAGCGGACGACCGGCCGACACCGCCCGGTGGGTGCAAAACCGAAACCAGATCTACCACCAGATCATGGCCCGCGGCTTCCACCCCGGACGCGGTGCCTTCGTGCAGCACTACGCGACCGACGTCCTGGACGCGTCGCTGCTCGCCATGCCCGGCGTCGGACTGGTCTCATCAATGGATCCGATGTGGCAGTCCACGCTGCGGGCGATGGACGCGGATCTCGTGTCCGACAGCCTGGTTTACCGATACGACCCGACCGCCTCGCCCGACGGCCTTCCCGGCCAGGAGAACACCTTCACCATGTGCACCTTCTGGTACGTCCGGGCCCTCGCCGAGTCCGGACGGCTCGACGACGCCACGCTGACCTTCGAAAAGATGCTCACCTACAGCAGTCCTCTCGGCCTCTACTCTGAGGAGATCGCACCCACCGGTGAGCAGACCGGCAACTTCCCGCAGGCGTTCAGCCACCTCTCGTTGATTGGCACGGCGGTGAGCCTCGACCACCTGCTCGACGCCCGCCGCCCCTGAGGAGTCGCGCGGTGCGCCCTGGGGATCTGGTGAAGCGCCACGGCTGGGCGGAGCCAGTCCGTACCATCGACAGCGACCATCGGGCACCGATCCGTCGCATGACGTGAGGCCCCGGCGCTGGTCGCCCCGCGGATCTCACCGCCGCTGCCCGCGGCTTCGGTCTCGCGACGGAGAGGAGCAGGCGGATGAACACCTCGTTCGAGACCCTGCGTACCGAGCTGACCGGCGGCGTCCTGACGGTGACGCTGGACGCGCCGCCGATCAACATGATCGGCCCGGAGTTCGTGCGGGACCTGGTCACTCTGCTTGACCGCCTGACCAGAGCCACAGAGGTACGGGTAGTCGTCTTCGACACCGCCGACCCGGACTTTTTCATCTCCCACGTCGATCTGACCAAGGTCGCCGAGTACACGGCCGAGGCGGCCAAGGCGGGCGGGGGTCCACAGGACGCCTTTCTCGGGATGGTGCTGCGCAAGCTGAGCGAGGTGCCGGTCGTCACGATCGCGAAACTGCGCGGACGGGCTCGGGGAGCGGGCAGCGAGTTCGTGCTCGCCTGCGACATGTGCTTCGCGGCACGGGAGAACGCGCTGCTCGGCCAGCCCGAGTGCGGTTTCGGCGTGGCACCCGGAGCTGGTGGCGTACAACATCTAGCGCGCCGGCTCGGCCGAGGACGGGCCCTCGAGATGATCCTCGGCGCGCAGGACGCGGACGCCGACCTCGCGGAGCGGTATGGGTGGATCAACCGGGCGCTGCCGGACGCCGAGCTCGATGAGTTCGTGGCCACGCTGGCCCGGCGGATCGCGTCCTTTCCCCCGGCGGCGATTCAGGCCACGAAGCGGGCGATCAACGAGCTGACACTGCCACCGGCCGAGGCCGTACGCGCCGACGGCCGCCGGTTCCAGGAGTTGGTCGCCGCCCCGGAGGTGCAGGACCGGTCGAAGGAGTTGTTCGGCCGGGGCTTTCAGACCCGGGGGTCGCTGGAGCTTGATCTCGGCACACGGGTCGCTGATCTGCCGGCCGCCGGGTAAGCGCCGCCGCTGGATGGTGCGCAGCGGTTGGACGCGACCGTGACGTCATCCAGGCATGGAGGCGGGAAAAGCAGGTAAGTACCCGCTGGGCCGAGTTTGGCCGATGCCACAACGGGCGCCTGCTTGGCCGGGGTCCGCCGTTTCGCCCCTCGCTGGGCCCGCCCAGATGCCAGTCAAAAGACTGAATCGGCGGTCATCGGGTCGCCCTACTGTCAACGTCGCGCCGGACGGCGTCGCTCAGCAACAGGAGGAACACAGTGAGTGCAGACTCGACGACGAAGAACGTCGTCCTCGTACACGGCGGCTTCGTGGATGGGTCCGGCTGGCAGGCCGTTTACGACGAGCTCACCAACGACGGCTACAACGTCAGCATTGTGCAGAACCCGACCACCTCGCTTGCGGGCGACGTGGCTGCCACCAACTGGACCCTCGATGAGCAGGACGGGCCTGTCATCCTCGTCGGCCACTCCTTCGGCGGCGTCGTCATCAGCGAGGCGGGAAACCACCCCAAGGTTGCTGCGTTGGTCTACATCGCGGCATTCGCCCCGGACAAGGGGGAATCCGTCAACACTCTGATCGCCAACCCGCCGCCCGGCGCCCCCGTGCCGCCGATCCTGCCTCCCAGGGACGGTCTCCTGATGCTCGACCGGGAGAAGTTCGCCGACTCGTTCGCTGGCGACCTCCCCGCGCAGCAGGCCGCCTTCATGGCTGCCTCGCAGGTGCCGTGGGGCGCGGACGCGCTGGCCGGTCAGGTGACCGAACCCGCCTGGCGCGGCAAGCCGAGCTGGTACCTGGTCGCCACCGAGGACAGGATGATCCCGCCACCCGCGCAGCGGGCAATGAGCGAGCGTGCCGGCTCCACGGTGGTGGAGGTCGCCGGAAGTCACGCGATCTACGTGTCCCAGCCCGGTGCGGTGGCATCGTTGATCAAGGACGCGGCCAGCGGATTGAACAGCGCTGCATAGTCCGCCACGTGCTTATGGCGGCCCGACCCCGAAGGGTCCACCACCCGGCATCGCCTGACTGGGCTATTATCGCGCTATGGCGATGATGGACGACGGGTGTGTGACTGCGGCAGTTGCGGGCGGGATGAGCCCTGCGGTAGCGCTGTTCCGGTCCCTGGCCGATGAGACGCGGCTGCGGATCGTGGCGCGGCTGGCCGCCGGGGAGGCCCGGGTCGTGGACCTGACCGGCGAGCTGGGCCTCGCCCAGTCCACTGTGTCCAAGCATCTCGCCTGCCTGCGTGACTGCGGCCTGGTCGACTACCGCGCCGAGGGCCGGCAGTCGTTCTACGCCCTCACGAGGCCTGAGCTGATGGACCTCCTGCAAGCCGCCGAAGGCGTGCTCGCCGCGACCGGCTCCGCCGTTGCGCTCTGCCCCACCTACGGCACCGACACCCCTGCGGTGACGAGGTGAGTGTCCCGCTCCGCACGGCACCAAGCCCACCTCGGCGCGCTCAGCTCAATCGGCGCAGCCTGCACCTGGCCTACGTCACAGCCGGCTACAACCTGCTCGAAGGCGTCTTCGCCGTCGCCGCTGGCGCGGCGGCGTCCTCGACGGCGCTGCTCGGCTTCGGCCTCGACTCCTTCGTCGAGGTCTCCAGCGCCTTGGTCGTCATCTGGCAGTTCCGCTCCCGCGTCCCCGAAAACCGCGAGCGCCTGGCGTTGCGACTCATCGCCGTGTCGTTCTTCGCCCTGGCCGCCTGGGTCACCGTCGACGCCGCCCGCAGCCTGCTCGGCAGCGAGCGGGCCGAGACGTCGCCGATCGGGATCGGCATCGCCGCCGTCTCCGTCGTCGTCATGCCGCTGCTGGTCTGGGCCAAGCGGCGCACCGGGCGCGAGCTCGGCTCGGCCACCGTCGTCGCCGACTCCATGCAGACCATGCTCTGCACTTATCTGTCCGCGATCGTGCTCGTTGGTCTGCTGGCCAACGCCACCCTCGGCTGGTGGTGGGCCGATCCCATCGCGGCGCTGGTCATCGCCGCCGTCGCCGTCCGCGAAGGCGTCGAGGCGTGGCGCGGCGAGCAGTGCGACGACTGCGCCCTGCCCGCCGTTGGCGGCGAGACCGACGGCGCGGCGAGCTGCGGCTGCGGCCCTGGCTGCACTGATGCCTGCTGCGCCAACCAAGACCGCAGCCTCCGGTAGCCGCGGCGGTTCCGGACCGGCGAACTACAGCTCTCGACTCATGGGAGTTTGCTCCCAGGACGTTCTAGCGTCCTCGCCTCTGACGAATCACGACAAGCGCGAGTCATACGACTTTCGGGCGGCCACCAGCTCGGACCTGTTTTCTCTGGTCCAGGACCGCGCAGCTTCGATAAGAGTCAGCAGGCTCCGACCAAGCGGCGTCAGTGCGTACTCAACGCGCGGCGGGTTTTCATCGTAAGACGTACGGGTGACGGTGCCGTTCCGTTCCATGGCCCGCAGTGTCTCGGTCAGAACCTTCGGCGTGACCGTCCGCAACGGCACCCGGAGTTCACTGAACCGACGCGGCCCATGCTCCAGGCACAGCACCACCATCGCAGTCCATTTGTCACCGATCTGGAACGGCAGCACACTCGACGGGCACGCTGGATCGAACATGTCCGCGTCAAGCTTCAACGTCACCGCTCGAACCTACCCCAGTACCGTTGCAGTAACCGGCCCCCAGCCGACTAGCGTCGCGCCATGACCAGCATCGCGATCTTCGGAGCCGGCGGCCGGGCGGGTCGCGCCGTAGCCGCCGAGGCACACCGCCGCGGACATCACGTCACCTCGATAGTCCGGAACCCCAACAAATACCCCGACATCACCTCCGCGGTACGCGGTGACGTCACCAACCCGCAATCAGTCTCCGCGATCGTGCACGGCCACGACGCCGTCGTCCACGCGGTCAGCCCCGCATCCGGACCAGAGGCGCTCGCCACCCTCGACCTCGATCCGGGCTTCTTCGCCAAGGCCGCTGACGCTCTTCTCTACGGACTGTCCCAAGCCGGCGTACCCCGACTGATCGTGATCGGCCTGTTCGCCAACCTCAAGGATGCGGAAGGTCGGCTCCTGCTCGACGATCCCGCCGTACTACCCGTCGATTTCCGACCCTTCGCCCTTGCCCACACAGCCGGTCTGGACAGACTCCAGGCAGCAGACACAATGGTCGACTGGCTCATGCTCACCCCACCCGCCGCATTGCACATGGACGCCCCACGCACCGGCCGCTACCAGGTCGGCGGGGAGCACGTCCCGGACCAGGAGGTCGCACATCTCTCGTACGCCGACTTGGCCGTAGCGACAATCGACGAGATCGAGGCGCCCCGCCACCATCGCACTCGCGTGTCCATTTTCAGTGACATCCGGCAGTCAGCCCACCGCGACGAATGACCGTCTTACTCACACCTCGAAATCTCTGGAGAAACGGTGTATTGACTCACCAGGCCATGGTCACAGGCCGAACAGGTGCCGTGGCGCCTGATCGCGACTTGCCCACTGAGGTGCCGGTTACGCCGCCGCTGCCACATCTGGTGAACGAACGACATCGAACGTGACGCCGCCCGCCGCCAGGCTGTTCGCCGGCGCCGCCAGGGACCGCGGCGCCTGCTGAGCCTGCCCGACCACCCGGCGGCGGGCGCGCCTACTGGACGGCGCTGTAGTTCGGTGGACCCTGCTTAGCGTTGCTTTGGGCCGGACGCTATGAACAGCCTTCTCGGTCGGTGGCCGTCAAGGCAGGATCTCGATGTACCCGTCGGTTCCGTGCACGCGAATCCGCTGCCTATCCAGGATCAGCTTCGTCGCATGCTCCACACCGACGACGGCGGGCAAGCCGTACTCCCGGGCGACGACCGCGCCGTGGGTCATGAGGCCGCCCACCTCCGTCACCAACCCCTCAATCCCGACGAACAGGGGTGACCAGCTCGGGTCGGTGTGGGCGGTGACCAGAATGTCGCCTGGTTCGAGATCGGCCTCGGCCATGTCCAGGATGACGCGGGCTCGGCCCTCGGCGATCCCGCCGGAAACCGGGAGGCCGACCAGCGCCCCGGTCGGCACGTCGTCGCGTCGGTACGCCCCGGTGATGCCCTCACCTTCCGACGTGAGCACCCGGGGCGGTGTGAGCGCTTGATACGAACTGAACGCGTCCTTGCGGCGGTGGATGAGCTGATCGTCGGCCTGGTTCGTGCGCACGACGTCGTGAAGCTCCTGGAACGTGAGGTAGAAGATGTCTTCCTTCTCGCGAAGCACGTCGGCCTGTACGAGGCGTTCGGCCTCTTCCAACAGGGCCTGCTTGTAGACGAAGTAGCGGCTGACAATGGCGTACTTCGGGTACTCCCGGTAGCCGATGAAGGTCCGGACTCGGTCGATCATCCGCTTGGTCTCTTCGGCTTTCCGCTCCCCGTCCGGCAGGGCCCGCAAGTGCTCCAGGACGTCCTGTTCCTTCTTCTGCGCCTCCTGTCGCCCTTGCTCGAAGCGTCGCTTGCGAGCGCCCGGCTCGAAGTTCCTGATGTTGTCGAGGATGACGGGCACGAGCGTGGTGGGGCGTTCGCTCCAGCGTGGCCTCGTGATGTCGATCTCGCCGGCGCAGCGCATGCCGTACCGGTCGAGGTAGGCCTCGATGGCGTCGCGCGCTTCCTGGCCGCCAGGGAGCTTGGCCAGCTCGTCCAGGAAGCCCTCGTCCTCGACCTCCTGCAGGAAGGCCACCACCTCCGGGTACGGGCGGATGACGTCAGCGACGTCCAGGAGCTCCAGTCCCATCTCCGACGTGACGTTGCCGGGGGCGGACAGCGTGAGGGTGTCGGCCGCGTTCTTCTCGCCCAGCCACTCCTGCAGCTGGTCGTTGAGCCACCAGGTGGACTCCATCCCCGCCATGATCGCCTGCATGCTCAATGGATCACCGAGGACTCGCTTGTGCTCCTGGAAGGCCTCCAGCAGGAAGTCGAACAGTGCCGGTCCGGTCTTCGTCCGGATGTCGCGCCGCAGGGCGGCGATGGATGCCTGGCTGCGCTCGATCAGCTCGGTGACGATGGCCGGTTCGGTCTCGATGGGGGCGGGCGAGCCGCCAGCGGGCGGCCCTGCTGGACCCTGATCGGGGAGCGTCGGGACGAAGTCGCCGCGGTCGAGGACTGTTTCCAGCGCGTCCCTGATCAGCGGATCGCCCCTCCCCACCGCCTCCAGCAGGCCGGCGCGGCTCGCGGGCGAGGCCAGGGCCCGGGTGGCGTCGACGAACAGCCTCCCGCCGGCGCCGTGCATCGGCGCCATGGCCGTCAGCTGCCACATGGAGAGCCCCAGGGGCTTCATGGGGTCGGTCATCATCTGCTGATGACCGACGGAGACGTAGACGTGGTTCTCACCGTCGCCGGTCTCGGGAACGGGGAACAGCGTGGTGATTGGCCGGCTCTGGACGAGCTGGAAGTCATCGTCGACCAGGCACCATTCGATGTCCTGCGGGTGGTCGAAGTGTGCTTCGATCCGCCGCCCGAGCTGCACGAGCCGTACGACCTGTGCATCCGTCAGCGCCGGCTGCTCCTGCTGTTCCGAGCTGATCGCCTGTTCCTGCGTCCCGCCGGTCGGCAGGGCGTGGATGGCAAGCCGCTTGGTGGCGATCGCCTTGTCGATGATCTCACCGTTGCGGACCTTGTAGGCGTCCGCGTTCACCAGCCCGGAGACCAGGGCCTCGCCGAGGCCGAAGCTGGCCTCCACGGTGGCGACCTTCCGGTTGCCCGTGACGGGGTCGGCCGTGAAGAGGACGCCGGCAACCTGCGGGAAGACCATCTGCTGCACGACAACGGCCATGTGGACCGAGCGGTGGTCGATGCCGTTCCGCTGACGGTAGGTCACCGCCCGCTCGGTGAAGAGCGAGGCCCAGCACCGGCTGACGTGCTGGAGGATCGCCGCCGGCCCCATGACGTTCAGGTACGTGTCCTGCTGGCCGGCGAAGGAGGCCGTCGGCAAGTCCTCCGCCGTCGCGCTGGATCGGACGGCGTAGGCAGTTCGCTCACCGAGCTGGGTGAGGGCCCGGGTGATTGCCGCCGCCACATCGTCGGGGAGGACGATCCCTTCGATGGTCCGACGGATCTCCGCGCTGAGCGTGCGGATCGTCTCCCGGTCGCCCGGGTTCAGGCGCGACAATTGGTCGAGCCGATCGTCGATCGACGGCCGTTCGGCCATGATCCGCCGGAAGGCGTCCGTCGTCACGCAAAAGCCGGCCGGCACGCGGCTGCCCTCGATCCGCGACAACGCCCCCAGGTGCGCGCCCTTGCCGCCAACGACCGCGACCTGCGTCTCGTCGATCTCTTGGAGACCCAACACGTACTGCTCGATCATCGCGATACCTCCGAGGCAGCCGTCGTTCGCTGCACTCGACTGACCCCCAATGCCACCAGTGGCTCGACGTCACCGCGCCCCCCGTAGGTCGACAACAACACACGCACGTCGTGCCCCATTTCTTCGTCCGTTCCTGGCTCCGGCCGACGATTCTGCGGCAAGACCCGGGCCTTGCGGCAAGCCCCCCGGTGCGATATACGTTAAAGTGGGATCGCTTCCCTTTGTTGTTGTCCGCTGCAGACTGAAACCGTTCTCGCGAAGCGTTGGCGTGGCGAGCTAGCCAACTCCGCGAGGCCGTCGCTGCTCTTCCCGCAGGCGGTGCCCAAGGAGGATCGTCATGGCGGTGACCCCGCAGATCTTGTTCATTCAGGGTGGCGGCGCCGACGTGCACGACGAATGGGACAACGAGCTGTTCGACAGCTTGAGGCGGGAGTTCGGGGACGGGTACGAGGTTCGCTACCCGCGCATGCCCGACGAGGGCGACCCGAGCTACGCCAAGTGGAGCGCGGCCATCCGGCGGGAGATCGCGGCCCTGGACGACGGGGCGGTCGTCGCCGGCCATTCAGTGGGCGGGACGATCCTCATCAACGCGCTCGCCGAGCGGCCACCGGAGCGGAAGCTCAAGGCGATCGTGCTGATCGCCGCTCCGTTCGTCGGTGCGGGCGGCTGGCCCGGCGGCGAGTTCGAGCCGCCGCACAACCTCGGCGCGAGGCTGCCGCAAGGCGTGCCGGTGCATGTGTTCCATGGACTCCAGGACGAAACTGCTCCACCGTCGCATGCCGACCTCTACACCCGCGTCATCCCGCAGGCACAGCTGCACCTGCTGCCCGGGCGCGATCACCAGCTGGACAGTGACCTGAGCGAGGTGGCGAGGGTGATCAAGCTTGACGACCTCCGA
Source organism: Micromonospora sp. NBC_00858 (assembly GCF_045207365.1). Lineage (NCBI taxonomy): Bacteria > Bacillati > Actinomycetota > Actinomycetes > Micromonosporales > Micromonosporaceae > Micromonospora > Micromonospora sp. NBC_00858. The sequence continues at coordinate 1,325,311 of NZ_CP108828.1, forward strand.
CCCGTGGCCCCGCAATAGCGAAGAGTCCAGAGGCCGATAAGCGGGCTTCGGTGCGACCTGCCCGGGCGTAAGGTGCGGCCGGTGATCGGGGATGCCTGGTTGGATCGGTGTTCGTCGCCTTCGCCGTTGCTGCGTGGTCTGGCGAGGAACCCGGCAGCACCGAGCAGCGTGCTGCTCCGACTGGTGGAGACATGGCCGGAGCAGGTGTGCGAGGGGCTACGCCGTCGCCGCGAGCTGCCACCGCCGGTGCGGGACGCGATGCTGCGCCATCCCTCGCCCAGGATCCGCGGAGCGCTGGCCGCCCACCCGGGAGTCAACCCTCTGGTGCGTGCCAAGCTGCTGGCTGACCCGGCGTGGCGGGTGAGAATACGCGCGTTTGGCCGACCCGGACAGGAGCCGCTGCCCGACGACGTGCTGGTCAGGTTGTTGACCGAGCTCGACGGCCGACCCTCCGACATGCCGTTCACGCGGGAGGAGTTGATCGGCGAGTTGCTCGACGCAATGGGGTATGACCGGCGTCTGTTCCGGCTGGCCGCCGCACACCCCCGGCCGGGTGTGCGCCGGTTCGCGGCCGGTTCCCTGTACTGGCTGGACGAGCGGTCGCGCCAGGCGTTGCTGGACGATGAGGCGCCCGAGGTGCGGGCGGCGGCCGAGGCATCCGTCGCGCACCGGCAGCAGGTGATGGAGCCTGCGGATCTGCCGGATCAGCACTGTCACACGTTCTGGTACGTGCTGCAGCGTCCCCTCTCCCGAGCGCTGGTCGATCACGTGCTCGCCAGCGGCGACACGGCTGCGCTGCGAGTGATGGGTGAGAACCCGACGCTCCCGCCGGACGTGGTCGAGACGCTGCTACGCCACCCTGAGCCGTCGGTGCGGCAGGGAGTCACCGGTCGCGTCGACCTGACCGGCGACCAACTCGTCAGGCTCGCCAATGATCCGGTGGTCGAGGTCCGCACTGCGGTCTCCACCCATCCTGGCCTCACCGAGCTACAGCGGGCCGACATCGACATCGACGTGACCACTGTGCGGGACGACGGACACTTCGGCTCCGCGGACGTCCGCTGCCGTTCGATCCCGTATCCCGACGATGCCTCGCCGCAGCTCACTGAGGCGCTGTGCTGGGCCCGTTCGGTTAATCCGCTGCTGCGCCGCCGAGCGGCCCGCAACGCCGAGTTGCCGGTGGAAACGGTCACCATCCTCGCCGACGACTCTGACCTGGGCGTACGGGTCCTGCTCGCCCAGCACCACCCGGCCGCGCCGCCAGCGCTGCTGCTGCGCTGCTTCCTGGAGTACCACTGCTGCGGCCGCGACCGCCTCAGCGAGCTACCGCAGTTTCCCACCGAAGGACTGGCCCGCTTCGCCGACGACCCCGACCCGGCAGTACGGCGGCTCGTTGCCCTCGACCCGCACGCCAATCCCGAACTCGTCGACCGGCTCAGCACCGACCCGGACGCCACCGTGCGGCAGGCGATGGCAACCAGCCCTCGCCTCTCGGCACCGCGGATCGCCGCACTCCTCAATGATCCTGAACTGGCCGAGGCCGCCGCGGCCAACCCGGCCCTGACAGTCGAACAAATGCTGCACATCCTGGACGGGACCACCGCGAGCTAACACCAGACGACCGAGATGTCGGCTAGCCCGGCGTCGAACACACACGCGCGGCGTCCTTCAGTCGCCGGAAAACCCAGCGAAGTGGATTTGCTCGGGTCTGTCAAGAAAACGGTGTAACACGGGTTGTTGAGGACTACTTGCGGGCTGCGGCGAGTCGGCCTTCGAAGGCCATCTCGAAGGCGTTCAACGCTGGCTTCCAGCGCATCGTCCAGCGTTTGCGGCCCTGCCCGGTCGGGTCCAGGCTCATGACCGCGAGGTAGACACATTTGAGCGCGGCGGCCTCGTTCGGGAAGTGTCCGCGGGCGCGGACGGCCCGCCGGATCCGGGCGTTGACGCTCTCGATCGCGTTCGTGGAGCAGACGACGGTACGGATCTCGGCGTCGAAGGCCAGGAACGGCACGAACTCCGCCCAGGCGTTGGTCCACAGCCTGATGATCGCCGGATATCGGCCGCCCCAGGCCTCTGCGAACTCGTCGAAGCGGGCCTGCGCGGCCGCCTCGGTGGGTGCGGTGTAAACCGGCCGCAACGCCTTGGCGATAGCGTCCCAGTGTTGCCGGCCCGCATACCGGAACGAGGCTCTGAGCAGGTGGATGACACACGTCTGGACCACCGCGAGGGGCCAGGTCGCGGCGATCGCGTCGGGTAGTCCCTTCAACCCGTCGCAGACGACCATGCAGGCGTCGTCGACACCGCGGTTCTTCAATTCGGTCAGCACCTGCAGCCAGAATTTGGCGCCCTCCCCGCCGTCACCCGCCCACAGGCCCAGGATGTCGCGGGTCCCATCAACCGTGACCGCCAAGGCGACATAGATGGGCCGGTTGGCGACCTTGCCGTCTCTGATCTTCACGTGCACGGCATCGAGGAAGATCACCGGGTAGACCGGGTCGAGGGGCCTGTTCTGCCACTCGGTCATGCCGTCGATGACCTTGTCGGTGATCGTGGAGATCGTCTGGCGTGACACGTCAGCGCCATACACCTCGGCCAGGTGCGCGGCGATCTCACCGGTCGTCAATCCCTTAGCGGACAACGAGATCACCATGTCCTCGACCCCGGTCAACCGACGCTGCCGCTTCTTGACGATCTGCGGCTCGAAGCTGCCGTCACGATCACGCGGCACGGTGATCTCGACCGGGCCGACCTCGGTCAGGACCGTCTTACCGCGGGCGCCGTTGCGCGAGTTGCCGCCGTTGTTGCCCGCTGGATCGCCCTTGTCATAACCGAGGTGGTCGGAGATCTCACCGTCCAGGGCGGCCTCGATCACCCGCTTCGTGAGCTGCTGCAGCAGACCGCCGTCGCCGGTCAGCTGCAAGCCCGCTGCGCGGGCCTGCTCGACCAGGCGGCCGACCAACTCCGCGTCCACACCGTCCGCCGGCTTACCCACCGGGTTGTTCTTCTTCGCCACCGCGGAAGTATCCACGGCCATCGTCGTTTCGGTCATCAGGTGCCGCTCCTTGATCAGGAGTTACACCGTTCTTCTTACAGACCCATTTGCTCGGGACGTCCGTCGACGTAACTGACGATGTAGATGCCGTGCCATCGTTCGCGTACCGAGTATGGGGCGTCGCTCTTCATCCACTCCATGACCTGGTCCGGCGCGGGCGTCAGGGTCCCGAAGAACCCTTGCATCTGCTCGTCGGTCAACGGAGAGACGGTGAACAGCGCCGGCTCGGCCGACACGCCGTTGGCCATATCGATGATGGAGTGCGTCCCGGAGTCAGGCTGCGCTGCGAACAACGTGTCCGGGTCAGTCGGCTTGGGTCGCTGCTGGGCGGCGCGCCACTCGTCGAGGAGGAATTCGTTGATCCCGCTCTCGTTGTCCGCGGGATTGAGCGTGGCACGAAACTCGTCTGCGGTCAGGGCAAGGAGTGGGTTCGGCTCCTCGCTGTAGTAGGCACCTCGGGCGTACACGTCCTGGCGCAACTGTTCAAGCGCGGCGGCGACGTCCGGCTGGTAGGTGACGCCGTATGACCATCCTGATGCGCCCACGTTCTCCCCAGTTGACCTTGCCGCACGCTTGGCCTGCACATCGTGCCCTACAGGGATGGTGGCGTCGATGAGTCGGGTGGCGAGGTGTCGGATGTGTGCGATCAGTTCGGGTGGTTCGTGGATCTGGAAGGGAAAGCCGGACAGCGCGACGTAGATGGCGATTTCGTCGAGGGAGTTGGATCCGGTGTGTAGTTGGCAGGTGTGCGGGTCGATGGCTTCGATGACGCCGACAGTGGGTGGGAACCGTTCGGCGGCGGTCTCGGCTGGCGCGTGCAGGGTGATCAGGGCCTGGTAACGGTATGGGGCGGTGGATACGCCGCGGGTGAGGTAGCCGGCGAGGTCGACGTCGGGCGCTTGTCGCGGGGTGAATCGCGGGCCTGTCGGGATGCGGGGACGGATCCGGTCGACGCGGTACGTGCGCCAGTCGCGCCGGTCGGTGTCCCAGCCGATCAGGTACCAGCGTCGGCCGGTGTGGACCAGTCGGTGCGGTTCGATGTCGCGTACCGAGCTCGTGCCGTCGTGGCGTTGGTAGTCGAAGCGGAGCCGGTGGTGCTCGCGGCAGGCGGCGGCGACGGCGGTGAGTACGGCTGGGTCCACGGTCGGTCCGCTGGCCGGGACCGTGACGGTGACCGAGTGCAGCAGGTTGACGCGGTGTCGTACGCGCGAGGGCAGGACCTGTTCGAGTTTGGCGAGTGCGCGCAGTGAGCTGTCCTCGATACCGGTCACCGTGCCGCTTGCGGCGGTGCGCAGCCCGATGGCGACGGCGACGGCCTCGTCGTCGTCGAGCAGCAGCGGCGGAAGCTTCGTCCCGGCGCCGAGCCGGTAGCCGGCCGCGCCAGCGATGGCGTGCACTGGATAGCCCAGATCACGCAGTTTCTGGATGTCACGCCGCACAGTCCGTACGTCGACCTCCAGGCGCTGCGCAAGGTCTGCGCCGGTCCAGTCGCGCGGGGTTTGCAGCAGTCCGAGAAGCCGCAGCAGTCGCGCGGAGGTTTCCAACATGCTCAGAAGTTTGTCATGCGCCTAGGGCGGAACCTGTCCTAGCTGGTCCGTAGCGTGGCAGTCATGAGCGAAGAGATCACCCCATTCAAGATCGAGATTTCTCAGGACCGCCTCGACGACCTGCGCCGGCGGCTCGCCGACGCCCGCTGGCCGAGCCAACTGCCGGGCACGAGCTGGGAGGCCGGGGTGCCGCTGGGCTACCTGAAGGATCTGGCCGACTACTGGGGCACCTCTTATGACTGGCGTGCCCATGAGGCGCAGCTGAACGAGTTTCCGCAGTTCACCACTGCCATCGACGGCCAGACCGTGCACTTCCTGCACGTCCGTTCGCCCGAGCCGGGGGCGCTGCCGCTCATCATCACCCATGGTTGGCCCGGCTCGATCGTGGAGTTCATGAAGATCATCGGCCCGCTGACCGATCCCGCCCGGTACGGCGGCGACCCTGCCGACGCTTTCCACGTGGTAGCCCCGTCGCTGCCTGGCTTCGGCTTTTCCAGCCCGCTGTCCGCTCCGGGCTGGGACACCAGCCGGGTAGCCCGGGCCTGGGCCACCCTGATGGAACGCCTCGGTTACCACCGCTACGGCGCCCAGGGCGGGGACACCGGAGCGATTGTGTCCCCCGAGCTCGGCCGTATCGACCCCGACCGGGTGATCGGCGTGCACGTCAACAACCTGGGGACCTTCCCCTCCGGCGATCCGGCTGAGCTGGCCGACCTCACCGAGGCCGATCAGGCCCGACTCGCGCTCATGTCGACGTGGGGCCAGGACATGAGCGGATACGCGATCGTCCAGTCAACCCGTCCGCAGACCATCTCCTACGCCCTCACCGACTCACCGGTCGGGCAGCTCGCCTGGATCGTCGAGAAGTTCAAGGAATGGACCGACCCGAGCGCGAACCTGCCCGAGGACGCCATCGACCGCGACCTGATCCTCACCGATGTCTCGATGTACTGGCTGACCGGCACCGCCGGATCCGCGGCCCACATCTACTACGAAGGGGCCCGCAGTTGGGGCCAGGCCCAGACCCGGTCGCCAGTGCCGACCGGGGTGGCGGTGTTCCCCAACGACATCACCATCCGACCCCTCGCCGAACGCGACCACAACGTGGTGCACTGGGCCGAGTACAGCCGCGGCGGTCACTTCGCCGCCCTGGAAGCACCCGATCTCCTGGTCGACGACATGCGCGAATTCTTCCGCTCGCTCCGCTGACCACAAACGCGTCAGGCTAGAGGTCTTGCTGGCCCGGACCGCCCCCCGGTCCGGGCCAGCAGGAGTACGCCCGATCATGCTGATGAGGACAGTGTGTCCCGTAGACCGTGCGGGCTCAGCCGACGTGGACCGGAACCGTGATCGGGCGGCGTATCGCTGCGGCGAGGGTGGCGCTGATGCACAGCGATGCCAGCGCCATGACAGCCATCGCGGCGCCGACCGGCAGGATCTGCGCTACGGCCCCGGCCATGGTGGTGCCGACCGCCTGCATCGTGAGCATGCCCGCCGAGTGCAGGCCGAGCGCCTGGCCGCGGATGTCGTCGCCGGTCTGAGCGAGCAGGCGTTCCTGCAGCAGCAGACCGGCGCTGTAGCCAGCCGCTCCGAGTGCCGCGGCGGTCAGGGCGACGCCATACGGTAGAGGCAGTGCGAACAGCAGGAACGGGGCCGCCAGCAGGATCTGTAGCGGCGTGATCAGCCGCCGGCGGTGCCGTTGCGGCAGGACCCGGCCGACGAGAACGTCACCGGTCAACATCCCGAACGCGGTTACGACGAACAGCGCGCTGGCCGAAGCGGGCGCGTACGGGACGAACAGCGCCTCGCAACCCACGATGAAGCCGTTGGGCAACCACATCGCGAGGTACGTGGCGCGGCGTGCTGGCGACGCCCACAGTTGGCCGTTGACCTGCCAGGTCCTGCGGATCGACGGGCGGCCTGCGGCGCGCGGCGGGCGGCCGCTGAGCCCGAGCCGGGCCACGGCTGCGGCGAGGAGATTGAGCCCGGCGGCGGCCAGCAGCGCCTGGCGGGGCGACAGCACCACCAGTAGCAGCCCACCCGCGGCGAAGCCGGCGATCTGCGTCACCCCGACCGCCATGTTGAACACCGACCGCCCCAGGAGGTAACGCTCGGCCGGCAGGATCTCATGGAGCAAACCCCAGCGCACGCCGCCGGCGACCGAGTTGACCAGCCCGATGCCGAGGACGACCAGCACCATGCCCCACGCCGGGAGGCCAGGCACCGCCAGGACCGCCGTACCGGCGGCGAAGAGAACCGCGATGCCGGCCGTCGCGGCCCGCGGCGGCAGTCGGTCGGCGGCCGACAGCACGGTGAAAATGCCGATCATCTGGGCGAACGATGAGCCGAACATGCTCAACGCGGACAGCAGCGGCGAGCCGGTCGCCCCGTACACCAGGGTGCCGAGGGCCAGGCCACTAACCGTGCGGGCGGCGATGGTGGCTGAGGCGCTGGCGAACATCGGCGTGAATTCCGGTGTACGAAACAATTCGCGGTACGTACTCATGGCCGGCAGTCTCAGTGGGCGGCTCGGTGAGGCCCTAAAGTTTCCTGTGGAGACGAAACGTGGGGGTGTGGCTGATCGGCTCCGACACGCTCGCGCGGAGCCGGTTCACCCTGTCGCCGCTGGCCGAGACGGTCGGGCGCCTGGTGGTGCTCATCGGACGGCCGGCACCGGCCGGCGAAGGCAGCCAACTGGACGTGGACCGTCTCGCCTACCGCGAGCGCATCGCGGCGGACTCGTTCGCGGCGACGTTCGTGAAGGTGGCGTTCCGGCGGGCATGGCTTCCCGATTTCCTGACGCGCCGCGGCCGGGCGATCGCTCCATCGATGACGAGCTGGGCAGGCTCGCCGCGACCCCGTCCGGCACCTACCTCGACGACCTCGCCGTCGCCCTGCAGGGTCCGGTGCCCGACGCGCTGCGGGTGCCGGACGGCGCGGCCCGAGTGGCCGACCTGCTGTCGTGGATCTGGACCCGCAGTGTCGAACCGGACTAGCCGTGGCGGGCCCGGGCGTTCGAGGCCGACGTCGTGGCCCGAACGCACCAGCTCAGCTCCGGTGGCTGGGCGACCGCGCTGGACGGCATGCGACCGGGAATGCGATGGCTGGGCGACGGGCGGCTGCAGATCAACACGTACGACTACCCGCCGCGCGACATCTCCGGGGCCGAGCTGGTCTTCATTCCCGCCACGACCCGCCGCGGCTGGGTGGCGTCCGACCCGCGGCAACGCCGTTATGCCGTCATCTACCCGTGCTCAGGGCTCCTCGCCCGGCCGCGGACCGGCGCGACGCCCGAGGCGTTGGCAAGGCTGCTGGGACCGGTACGTGCCCGCATCCTCACCGCACTGGGCACGCCGAAGAGCACCACCCAGCTGGTGGCGCTGACCGGGTACGGACTCGGCTCGGTCGGCGGCCACCTGCGGGTGCTGCTGGACGCGAGACTGGTCAGCCGGCGACGATCAGGCCGTTCAGTGCTGTACTACCGCACCGGCACCGGCGACGATCTCGTCCGCGCGCAGTCCCAGTCCGACACCTAGCGGTCAACGCCGCCACCGGCAGTACCGGCTCCGCCTCGCTGGGTCAGGTCGGCAAATGCGGCAGTACCCCCAATGGCACCGGATTCGACCTCCGCCCAGCTCACCGTCGGCGGGGCTGCCAATCGCCCGTGGCAAGATCTGCCAGGTGCAGATCGGGATGCTTGGACCATTCGAGGTTCGTGCGGACGACGGCGTCTTGGCCGACGTGCCGGGTGCCCGGTTGCGTGGTCTGTTGATTGCCCTCGCGCTCGAACCACGACACGTGGTCCCGAAGGCGACTCTCATCGACTGGATCTGGGGTGAGCGGCCGCCCTCCGACGCGACGAATGCCCTGCAACGCTTGGTTTCCCGGCTGCGCAAGGCGCTGCCGGAAGGCTGGATCGAGGGGCAGCCGGACGGCTACCGGTTGACGGTGGAACCCGACGCTGTCGACGCCGTGAAGTTCGAACGCCTCATTACGGCGGGCCAGGTCCAGAATGACGATGATCCGCGGCGGGTACGGCTGCTGCGCGAGGCCCTCGCACTGTGGCGCGGTGCGGCCATGCAGGGCGTCGATTTGCCGGATAGTGCCGCGTTGGACGCGGCGGTCACCCGGCTCGAAGGGCTACGCCTGACAGCCATGGAGGATCGGTTCGATGCCGAGATCCGCCTCGGCCACGGTGTGGAGCTGGTCACGGAGCTGACCGACCTGGTGGCCGCGCATCCGGTGCGAGAACGGCTTGTCGCCGCGCTGATGCGTGCCCTCGTCGCGGCCGGCCGCGACACCGACGCGCTGCTCGTGTACCAGCGCGCGAGAGAGGCACTGGCGGACGCGCTGGGCGTCGACCCCTCTCCGGAGCTGTCCGCATTGCACGTCGCGCTGCTGCGGGGCGGGTTGGGACGACGGCGGGAGGAGAACCGGAAGACCAACTTGCGTGCCGAGCTGACCAGCTTCATCGGCAAGGACGCCGATATCGCCGCGGTCCGCGAACTCCTCGCCGAGCATCGGCTCACCACTCTCATCGGGCCGGGCGGCTCGGGGAAGACCAGGCTGGCCACGGAAACCGCGCGCACGCTGCTCGGCGACCTGCCGGACGGGGTCTGGCTGGTGGAGCTCGCAGCCATCGGCGCGGATGCTGACCTGGCGCAGTCGGCGCTCGCCGGGCTCGGCCTCCGGGATGCTCTGCTCGGCGGGGCACCGAACGTGGAGCCGACGGACCGGCTCATCGCCGCGATCCGCGATCGGGAGGCGCTGCTGATTCTGGACAACTGTGAGCATGTGATCGAGTCGGCGGCGGCGTTCGCCCATCGAGTGCTCGGGGAGTGTCAGCGACTGCGGATCCTGGCGACGAGCAGGGAACCGCTCGGCATCACCGGGGAGGCGCTGTGGCTGGTCGAGCCACTGACCTTGCCGGAGGGGGACGCCAGCCCCGGCGAGATCGAGTCCTCTCCCGCCGTCCAGATGCTGCGGGACCGGGCGGGCGCGGTGCGCACGGATCTCGCGCTCGACGCCCACACGTTGTCGACGATGGTGCGCGTCTGCCGGGCGCTGGACGGGATGCCGCTGGCGATCGAACTGGCCGCGGCCAGGCTGCGCACCATGTCGATCGATCAGCTCGCCCACCGGCTCGACGACCGGTTCCGCCTGCTGACCAGCGGTAGCCGTACCGCGTTGCCGCACCACAGGACGCTGCGCGCGGTGGTCGACTGGAGCTGGGAGTTGCTCACCGACGCCGAACGGATGGTCCTGCGCAGGCTCTCGGTGTTCTCCGGCGGGGCGAGCTTGGAAGCGGCCGAGCGGGTCTGCGCCGGCGATACGGTCGAGCGGGAGCAGGTGCTCGATCTGCTCACCGCGCTGGCCGAGAAATCGCTCCTGGTCGCCGATCGCGACAGCGCACCGCGCTACCGGATGATCGAGACGATCAAGGAGTACGCCGGGCACCGCCTCGCGGAGGCGGGGGAGTCGGACCTGGCGCGCTCTGCGCATCTCGCCTACTTCACGGAACTCACCGAGACCGCGGAGCCGCATCTTCGCCGCGCCGAGCAGGTGCGATGGCTCGCCACGCTCGAGGTCGAGCACGACAACATCGGTTCTGCGATGCGTGGTGCGATCACGGCCGGCGAGGCGCACGCGACGATGCGGCTCGCGGCGAACGCCGGCTGGTACTGGTGGCTCGGCGGGCACCGGGCCGAAGGCATCGAGCTGCTCACCGCGGCGACCGAAACGCCCGGCGAGGTGACCGACGAGATCCGGGCGACGGTGTACGCCCTTGTCGGGCATTTCCTGAGTTCCGGGCGGGGCGACGAACATCAGACGGAGGAGTGGATCCACAAGGCGTACCGGTTCGGCCAGGGCAGTCAGCGCGGCCAGGGCCGACACCCGGCGCTGGCGTTCGTCGCCGCCATGGAACGCATGTTGCAGGCGCCGGACGAGATCTTGCCCGCGTTCGAAGCACTGTTGGACGACGAAGACCCCTGGGTCCGCGCGATGGCCCGGCTCCACCTCGGCAAGATGCGGATCATCCTCGGCCAGGACGGGCGGGATGCGGACGCGCATCTCGAGATGGCGCTCGCCGAGTTCCGGGCAATCGGCGAACGGTTCGGGATTTCCTTCGCCCAGACCGAGCTGGCGGACCGCATCGCCGCGCGCGGCGAGTTCGCCGCTGCCTGCGAGCACTTCGAACAGGCGATCGCGGTCGTCACCGAAGTCGGTGCCATCGAGGATGTCATCCGCATGCGGTCGCGACAGGCTCAGCTGTACTGGCTGCTGGGCGACAAGGAGTCCAGCGCGGCTGCGATTGCCGAGGCGCAACGGCACGCGGCACGGGTCACCTGGCCGGACGCGCTGGCCGAGCTGGCCCTGGCGAAGGCGGAACTCGCCCGTTGGGGCGGCGACGCGGAGGAGGCACACCAGCAACTCGGCGTCGCGACAACCATGCTGGGCGACACTGCGGAGCGTGCGCACATCCGCGCGGTGACACACGATCTGCTCGGCTACCTCGCCGACGACCTCGGCGAGGCCCGCACATACCGCGCAGCGGCCTGCCAGGCCGCGGCCGAGGCGGGGCACGCACCCGTGATCGCGCAGGTCCTCGTCGGGATCGCGGACCTGGCACTGCGCTGTGAACAACACGAGCAGGCCGCGCGGTTGCTCGCGGCGAGCGCCGCCGTGCGCGGGCTGCCGGATCGTTCCCAGCCGGACGTGGCCCGGATCGAGCAGGCCGCGCGGCTCCGCCTCGGCGACACACGGTTCGCTGAGGCGACTCGGGAGGGTACGCAGACGAGTTGGCATCAACTGGTCACGGTCACACTCGCCGCCTGAACGGGGCAGGCGCCCACGGTCAGTTTGCTACGCGTTGAATGCTGATGTCGCCGTGCCGCGTGCGGGCGTGAACCGTGACCTTGTTGTCCGACGTGTCAGGGTTTTCCGGGGACGGAACGGAGTTGCGCACCGACCCTCGCTCGCTGTTGGCGTCCACCCAGGCGGCGGTGCCCTCGCTGATGCCGACCTCGATGTTTCCCGAGCCGTTCAGCAGCTCCGCCTGACCGCGCGTCAACCGGCCGATCCGAATGGCGCCGTCGCCTGTCTTGGCGGTGACGCTGCCGTCGGCGCGGTCGATGTCGAAACCGCCGCTGCCACTGCTGAGATCAAGGTCGGACGATGCGTGGCCGATCCAGATCTGCCCGCCCGAGCTCGAGAGCTTGACGGTGTCCTTGACCTCGCTGATCCGCATTGCGAACGACGCACCGTCGATGGTGGCGCACTCGGCGATGTGGCCGATCGTGACCTCACCGGCCGTGATGTTCGCCCGCAGCGCGTTGATGCGATCGAGGTGGACCCGACCCGATGCCATGTGCAGCTCGCACTCTCCGAACGAGCCGTCGGCGTGCACATCCGAGTACGTCAGGTACGAAACCAGGCTGGAGCCGGCGGGCAGGTCGATCGTGATGGCGACCGAACCGTTCTTGTCTCCGGACGCGGTCGTCTTGACCGATAGCTGACCGCCGGCGAAGTCGACCTTGGTTTTGTTGGCAACCTTGACATCCGACTGGCTCGCCTTGTTGATGGGTTCGACCAGCACTGAGGTGTCGGTCCGCTCGCTCGCGGTGACCCGCACCTGAGCACCGGCGACAACAACGGTGGCGACGATGGGTTCTGGCGTGGCGAAGGTAGGCATGACAACTCTCCTCTTGTCTCATCCTTGGTCCGTGTGGTGGGGGCTGAGCCGCCCCAGCCGGTGAAGCATCGATCCGCACGGCCACGGCGCGCGCTCGTCGCTGGCGAGCGCGCGCCGTATCAGCTGTCGATCACGGCCTTGGAGGTCGGCCCGATCACAGTCCTCGGAAGGTCATCGCCCGGAAGGTCACGCGCGCTTCTTGAACGTGGAGCCTGCCCAGAGGTATCCGATGAGTGCGATGCCGACGCACCAGGCGATGGCGGTGATCGTGGTGCTGGTGGATGGTGTGCCGTTGAGCAACCCGCGGAGGGTTTCGATGATCGACGTGAACGGCTGGTACTCGGCGAACTGCCGGAGGCCCGGCCCCATCTTCTCCGCCGGGACGATCGCGCTGCTGAAGAACGGCAGCATGACCAGTGGCACGGCGGCCAGGCCAGCGGTTTCTGGGGACTTGGCGAACAGTCCGAGGGCGACGGTGAGCCAGCCGGCCGCGAACCCGAGCAGCACGATGATGCCGAGCACGGCGAGCCAGTCGAGGGAAGTCGCCGACGGGTTGAATCCCAGCAGGAAAGCCACCCCGAGGAGGGATCCGATGGCGATCAGGTTGGTCAGCAGGCTGGCGATGACGTGACCGGTCAACACCGCACCACGGGAGACGTCCATGACCTTGAACCGGTTGATGATGCCCTTGGTCATGTCAGAGTTCACCGCCGTGGCGGTGGCCCCCAGCCCGTAACACACGGCCAGCAGCATCAGCCCCGGCGTGGCGTAGTCGATGTAGTCGACACCGACGTTGAAAGCGTCTCCGAACATGTACACGAACATCAACATGAGCACGATCGGCATCAGGACCGCGTTGAACACCGACGTCGGGTTCCGGGCGATGTGCTTGAAGTTGCGACGCAACATGACCATCGAGTGGGATGGGGTGCTCATTTCGCTGCTACCTCCGTGGTGCGGCCGGTCAGGGCGAGGAAAACGTCATCGAGGTCTGGGGTGTGCACGGAGAACGCTTCGGCGTTGATCGTGTTTTCGTCGAGCCTGTCGAGCAGTGCCCGCAGTGACTTGGTTCCGCCGTCGCTGGGCACTCGCAGGGTCAGTGCTTCGTTGTCGCGGGTGGAGTCGGTGAGGACCCGCGCGGCCGTGTCGAGTTCGCCGGCGGTGGTGAACCGGAGTCGGACGTGGCTGCCGGGGACCTGGGCTTTGAGGTCGTCGGGTGTGCCCTGGGCGACCAGGCGGCCCTGGTCGAGGACCGCGATCCGGTCGGCGAGCTGGTCGGCTTCCTCGAGGTACTGGGTGGTGAGGAAAATGGTCACGCCGTCGGTGACCAGCTCGCGGACGATGTCCCACATCGTTCGGCGGCTGCGCGGGTCCAGTCCCGTCGTCGGCTCGTCCAGGAAGATGATGCGGGGCTTGCCGACCAGGGTCATCGCCAGGTCCAGCTTCCGGCGCATACCCCCGGAATAGGTCGACACCGGCTTCAGCGCCGACTCGGCCAGGTCGAAGCGTTCCAGCAGGTCGGTGACGACCCGCCGGCCGGCGGTAGAGCCCAGACGCTTCAGGTCCGCCATCAGCTGCAGGTTTTCCTGCCCCGTCAACAGCTCATCCACCGCCGCGAACTGACCGGTGACCCCGATCGCCGCCCGCACCGCCTTGGTCTCGGTCGCGACATCATGCCCGGCAACCCGAACCGTCCCGGCGTCGGCCTTCATCAACGTGGTCAACACGTTCACCGTCGTGGTCTTACCCGCCCCATTCGGACCGAGCAGGGAAAACACCGTGCCCGCACGCACATCCAGATCGATGCCATCGAGCACCACCTTGTCCCCGAAGGCTTTCCGTAGCCCTGAAACTGCAATCGCAGAACTTGTCATGTGCCCACTGTCGGCAGCCGGCCTGTCACGGTCCTGACACGCCCCTGACACGGCCACTGACATGGCCTGGTCCGAGGGAACGGTTGGTGTCCGCTGCGGCGGTCGGGAGTCCAGCACCTCTGGTGCCGCCTGTGGCAGCATCGGGACGTGTGACATGGCCGTCCGACGAAGTGTCGGTGTTCCGCGCGCTCGATGCCTGTGGGCACCGAGCGCCAGGGCCAGACCCTTCGATGGCAAGAAGGAGGACGCATGGCACGGGGGCCAGTGTTGGTGATCGGTCTCGATCCCGTCAGGATCCCGGGCTGGGACCCTGAGCCGGTCGTAGCGGCGATCGCACGCGGTCAGGCCCGTTTCGTTGATCTCGATATCGAGGCCGACCTGTGCTTGGTGGTGCCCGACGAGACCGCCGAGGGAGCGATCGTCGAGGCGTTGACCCGGAAGGACTACGCCTGCGTGGTGGTTGGGGGCGGCATCCGCAAGCATGAGCCGTTGCTCGAGTTCTTCGAGACGGTGGTCAACCTCGTTCGGCAGCGTGCTCCCGGGGCGGCCATCGCCTTCAACAGCAGCCCCGAGGACACTGCCGACGCCGCACAACGGTGGCTGCGGTAGGCCAGCAGGGCACAGCGTCGGGCCGGCCATCAAGGCCAGTTGTCACCGGGCGCCGGGGGAGACCCCGTCGGATCCGCGTCGTGAACCCGGGCCGCAACTACTCGGTAACGTGCTCGACGGCAGGCCGGGGCTCCAGGAGCACCACAGCGGTCTCGGACGACCGCAGCGCCGCGAAAGCGTCGAGTTTCGTGTCGATTTCGCGCCACCGGGCCCACAGTCGCACCCGCTCCTCGCCTGTCGCGGCGCGCCCACGTACCAGCCGCTGCCCGTCGACCAGGTCGACGGTCGCATCCGGATGCGACTGCAGGTTGAGCCACCAGGCGGGCTCAGCCTCACCCCATCCATTCATCGCCAGCGTGAACAGATTCTGCCCATCCTCCAGGTACGCGACGATGACGCTGCGCTGCTGGCCGGTGCGGCGCCCGGTGGTGGTCAGCCGCACGGTGCCCCAGCGGTTGGCGCGGGGCCGCCAGAGTCCGACCCGGCCGCGAAAGACCCGATACAGGCCCCGGTGAACGTGCCAGGCCAGCCGGATGAACCAGCGTGGCGGAAGCTTCGGCTTTTCCGCTCGATTCTCTACCGACATCACGACCTCCTATGGCGGGCCAGGCTGGTCAGCCTGGCCCGGCGGGTTTGACCACCGCGCCGACGACTATCCGCCATGAACGTGCTTTCCCTCGCCAGGTGCCTAGCGTGGCACCCGCCAGCTTGAATCACCAGAGCCGTTCTAGTTGCTCTTGGTTGGCGGGTCTTGAGATGCTGCGCAGATGTCTTCCTTCCCGCCGACATTCGCCGAAGACGTGATCAATCAGCCGGCGAAGGCCCAGTTCGAGGCGTTTCTCGATGAGCACCGCCGCGTGCTCAATGACTGCTTGGACGGGCTGACCGAGGAGCAGGCGCGCCGATCGTTGGTGCCGTCCCGGACGACGCTGCTGGGCTTGGTAAAGCATGCGACTTTCGTCGAGAAGGTCTGGTTCGACGAAGCCGTCACGTGCCGATCGCGCGCCGAGATCGGCATCCCCGCGACGCCAGACGAGTCGTTCATCCTCGATGACGACGACACCATCGCTACCCTTCGGCGAGCACATGCCGAGGCATGCGAAGCGTCACGCCGTGCGACGTCACCCCTCGGGCTGGACGACACGGTGCATGGCAACCGGCGCGGCCCGCTCCCGCTGCGCTGGGTGTACCTCCACGTGCTGCGCGAGCTCGCTCAGCACGGCGGGCACGCAGACATCCTGCGCGAGCAGCTTCTGAGCGAGTAGCGCGGGCGTCCGCACATGCCGCCGACAGGCGTTCACGAGCTCGACACGCGAACTCTTCGTAGCGGCGGACCGTGGCTGGCCGATGAGTTTGGGATGATGCGCCGGTGTACCCGCCGATACCACCTGACTCGAAGGGATCACCGCGATGGCAAAGGTCATCTCCACGCTGTTCATCTCGGCCGACGGTGTGGCCGAGATCGACCCCGATTGGCACTTTCCGTACTTCGACGAGAACATGGGGCGCGCCGTCGGCGAGGACTATGACACCTCTGACGTGCTGCTCATCGGCCGCGAGACGTACGACAGCTTCGCCGGAGCCTGGCCCGACCGTGAGGCCGCCGGTGGGGAGGATGCACAGTTCGCCAAGCAACTCGGGGACGTACGCAAGGTGGTCGTCTCGCGTCAGCCGCTGGAGTTCTCCTGGCGCAACTCCGAGCTGATCAAGGGCGAACTCCTCGATGCGGTCGCCTCGCTCAAGGCTGATGCCGGCATCAAGGGCATCCTCATCCCTGGGTCGATCTCCGTGGTGCAGCAACTGCTGGCCGCGGGGCTGGTCGACGAGCTGCGCCTGCTGGTGCATCCGGTAGCGGCGCGTAAGGGCCGCAAGCTGTTCGACGAGGGCGATACGGCGTACCACCTGAAGTTGACGGCGACGGAGGCGTTTCCGACGGGCGTGATCCGGGTGATCTACTCGCCGACCGCGGCACCGACCAAGGCCGGCTACGACGAGGTCAAGGACCAGGTACCCGGAGGGAACTAGTCGCCTCCACGAGGAGGATCGCCGCGTCGGCAAGGAAGCCAGCACCGAGGAACTTTCGGATGTTCACGGTCGCTCTGGTGTTCAACAAGGCCGTCCGGCGAACCGCCGGTCCTGCAGGTGCCGTGCGCCTAGGGTAAGACCCGGGCGACCACCGTGGCTGATAGCTGTGCGAAGACATGCGCTACGGACGGCGCCGAACATGACTCTTCCTGTGCTAGCCGGAAGGCGTGCGATGTCCGGGATCAATTCGCGTTGCCGCGTACGGATGGGCGGGGCGGCGCTTGTTCGACCGGTACCGACACGGTCACCTTCACGCGCGGCCGCGCATGTCTGCCAGGCCGGGCCAGCGTTGGCCGCCTGCTCTCGCTGAGATGGACTGGGCTGGATGGGCACTGTTCGGGTTGGTCGCCACCGTGGCGCTCACCGCGACGTCGATCACTGCGCAGATGGCCGGGCTCACCCGTCTCGACCTTCCTCTGGTGCTCGGGACCATCGTCACCGAGGATCCCGACCGGGCCCGGGTCGTCGGGTTCTTCATCCACCTCGCTGCCGGTCAGGGCTTCGCGCTCGGGTACGCGGCCGTGTTCGCCATGCTGCATCGCGCCACCTGGTGGATCGGAGCGCTGCTCGGTGCACTCCACGTCGCGATTGCGCTGACTGTGCTCCTGCCCCTGCTGCCTGGTGTCCATCCGCGCATGGCGTCACATCGGGCCGGCCCGGCCAGCACCGCCGTGCTGGAGCCGCCCGGCCTGTTCGCCCTCAACTATGGCGTTCAGACTCCGACGGTCACGGCACTCGTCCATGTCGTCTACGGGGTGGTCCTCGGGCTACTCCTTCAGGCTCGTTGACCTGCACCGGCAGCGATGAGCATTCCTGGCTGGCGCGCGGCCGCCGCCGGCAGCTCGTCGCTGGAGGTTCCTCATGACTGCCGTCCCCTCGACCCGTCAGTGGCCTCCGGCGCCGATCGGAGACTATGGGCTGCTCAGTGACACCCGCACCGCTGCCCTCGTCGCCAGTGACGGCGGGATTGACTGGCTCTGCGTGCCCCGCTTCGACGGCGATCCCCTGTTCGGCCGGCTGGTCGGTGGCCCGGCGGCGGGGGCCTTTCGGGTCGGGCCGGCCAGACCCGCCACAGTCGTCGAGCGGCGTTACCGGCAGCACACCGCCACGCTGGAGACGACCTGGATGGTGGACGGCTGCCGGCTCACCCTCACCGAGGCCATGGTGGCCGAGCTCGCCGGACGTCTGCTGCCCACGACGATGCTCGTGCGGCGTCTGTCGGCCGAGGGAGGTCCAGTCGACGCCGTTGTGGAGTTCGATCCCCGGCTCGGTGCCCAGCACCGCCGACCCCGGGTCCACCATCGCGGGCGGGATCTCGTGTGTGAGTGGGGGTCGCTCGCGGTGTCGCTGGGCTGCGCACCCGGAGTCACCGTCGAACCGGGTACGCCCACCGCGGTCACCGTCATGCCGGGTCGTCCGGTCACCCTCGTCCTGGCCATCGCCTATCGCGAACCGTTGATCCACGTCGAGCCGGCCGCGGCCTGGGAAATTGTCGTCGCCGACGAGGGCCGTTGGCGGGACTGGGCCGCAGAAATCGACGCGTCGCTGCCGTTCCGGGAGAGCGTCGTACGCAGTCTGCTGACCCTGCGGTTGTTGACCTACTCTCCGTCGCAGGCGCCGGTGGCCGCACCGACGACATCGTTGCCCGAGGATCCGGGCGGGGTGCGCAACTGGGACTACCGCTATGTCTGGCCACGAGACGCCAGCATCAATGTCAACGCGTTCCTCGGCGTCGGCAAACTCCGGGAGGCCAACGGATTCCTCGCGTGGTTGCTGCACGCCAGCCGGCTGCAGCGACCGCGCCTGCCGGCGCTGCTCACCTTGGACGGCCGCCACGTACCGCGAGAGCGGGAGCTGTCCGGCTGGGGTGGCTACCTCGACAGCACGCCGGTACGGGTTGGCAATGCCGCCGCCGAGCAGCACCAGCTCGACGGCTATGGCTGGGTGGTCGACGCCGCGTGGGTGCTCGTGCAGGCCGGGCACCGCCTGAATTCGGAGACGTGGCGGGCGGTGCGCGGCTTTGCCGATCTGGTCGCCCAGCGCTGGCCGGAGCCCGATGCCGGCATCTGGGAGGTGCGCGAGCCCGTCCAGCATGTGCATTCCAAGCTCATGGGCTGGCTCGCTCTCGACCGGGCCCTGCGCATCGCCGCTACTCACCGGCTCTCCGAGCGGCAGCGCCGCCGGTGGCAGGGCGCCCGGGATGCCATCGCCACCGATGTCCGGGCCCGGGCCTTCGACCCGTCGCAGGAAAGCTACGTCGGCAGCTACGGCTCACCGGCACTGGACGCGGCTCTGCTCGTCCTGCCCTTGCTGGGCATGGACGACATTGCGTCGCCACGCATACGCGGCACCATCGACGCCATTCGTGACCGGCTTTCTGCCGGCGGCCCACTTCTCTACCGCTACCCGTCAGGACGCGACGGCCTCCCCGGCTCCGAAGGCGCGTTCCTGCCCTGCTCATTCTGGCTCGTGCAGGCCCTCGCCCACACCGGACGACGCACCGAGGCGGTCGAATTGTTCCAGGAACTGCTCGGACGCGCTAACGCACTCGGCCTCTACGCCGAAGAGTTGGACCCCGCAACCGGCGCTTTCCTCGGCAACTACCCGCAGACGCTGACCCACGCCGCGCTCATCCAGGCCGCACTCGCGATCCGGGATGCCCCGGTTGTTGATCAGGAGACCGTGCGATGACCACGCCCATCCCGCAATCCCGACAGCTTCTAGCGGGCCAGGGAGCTCGGGGCATTGACGCCGGCATCCGCGCTCACCCCGATGCCCAAACGCTCGACGAGTTCGCCACCGAGCCAGGCCGTGACACCGGACAGAACGATTCCGACAAAGCTCAGGACCAGTGCCGCCGCAGGGGGCTCCCAGTTCTCCGCATTCAGCCGCAACAACCAACTGATGCCGAAGAGCAGCACCACGACGACGTTCCCGAGCCCATGAGCGGCCCCGACCCGTTTGGCGCGAGTCCCGGCCGGGATGGCTTTCCAGTCGATCATGCCGAACAGCGCGGCGAGGAGACCGCCGAGCACACCGGCGGCGATGGTGTACGCGGCGGAGATCTGAAAGCCGGTTCGATCCGTGATGAGATACAGGATGTCGAAGATCACCGAGGTGGCCAGTAGCCCCAACGGGAAAACGATCAACATTGGGTGAATGCCGTGTCCCATGACCTTGGCTCGGCTCTCCATCAAAGTCCCCCTCGCCGCGCGGCGCTGATGCCGAGGCAGCCGTTACCCGCTTATCCGGCGTTTACACGTTTGCTCCGCGCGGTGCCTCGTCGGGGCGGGGAGTGGATCTAGCGGTGTTTCCGGCCTGACCCACCAGGCGTTGCGCCTGGTGAGCAGGGTGCCGTGATGACCTCGACACTGAACACCGCCGGCCGCAACTCCCGCCGGGGTTATGGTCGCCGAGGACATGGCCATGTTCCTGATGGCCAACGCTGGCGTCCTCACCGCCACCGCCGACGCCGCACCCGAAACGTCGCGCCGGCTGGTCGCGTACTTCCTCCAGGCATGCGCCGCCACGGCGGCCGAGCCCCTGCCGGCCCCGCCCGGATGTACCGGGCCATGCTCCGCTTCGCCACAGCCAAGCGCTGACGGCTTCGTAGCGGACCGTAGTCGTGGGGCCAGGCCGCCCTGGATTTGGGTGGAGGTCGGCGGTCCATCTTTGAAAAAGATGGCTTGCGCAAACGATCGTTTGCGCTATGGTGAAGCCATGCCCTCCTCGCTCGCGACACCTGGCCCAGACCTCGATTCGGCCTTCGCCGCTCTCGGTGACCCGGTCCGTCGCGCCCTGGTGACTCGCCTCACGCGGGGTGACGCCACGGTGGGAGAGCTGGCTGAACCCTTCGACCTGACCCCACAGGCGATCTCCCACCACGTCGGTGTCCTGCGGCGGTGCGGCCTGGTCGAGCAGCGACGCGAGGGCACCAGACGCCCCTGCCGACTGAGGGCCGATCAGCTGTCGCTGCTCAGCACGTGGATCGACGACCAGCGCCGCGCCTGGGACGACCGGCTCGACGCCCTCGAACAGCACCTCACCGGCGACGGAGCCGTCCGTTGACCGCCAGCGCAGAGCTCCGCGGCGACGAACTGATCGCCAAACGCCACCTCCCGGCGGACCCTGAACGTGTCTGGACCGCCTTCACCTCGCCGGCAAGCATCGCCGCGTTCTGGGGTGGCTCACACGCCACCGTGCCCCCTGAGTCCGTGACCGTCGACCTGCGTCCCGGGGGAGAGTTCGCACTCGACACCCGCGCGCCGGACGGCGCGACCCGCCGGCTCCGGTTCGTCTACGTGAGCATCACCGCACCGCACGAACTCGTGTTCGATGAGCCCGTCACCGGCCTCCGCACGACCGTGACCGTCCGCCCCGCCAACGGCGGCACGGACCTCATCGTCCACCAGCGCAGGCTTCCCCCCGAGCTCCGGATCGCCCAAGCAGCCGACGGGCTCGCCTCGATCCTCGACGCCCTCGCCACACACCTGCAGCACCACGAGGCCACACCAGAGTGGAGAACGCCATGACACCGACGACCCAACGCGACCTCGTCGCCGAGTACTTCGACGGATTCCGGACGAGCGACCACCCGCGAATCCTCGCGACCCTCACCGACGACGTCGAGTGGGTCATCCACGGCCATCGGACCACCCGGGGCAAGGCCGAGTTCGACGGCGAGATCGAGAATCCGGCGTTCACCGGCAGCCCCGAGCTCGACGTCCACCGCGTCCACGAGGACGGCCCAGTCGTCGTCACCACGGGCGAGGGCCGCGGCGCCAGCGTCGAGCACGGGCCGTTCCGGTTCGCCTTCAACGACCTGTTCACATTCCGCGACGGGCTCATCGCCCGTGTCGACTCCTACCTCGTCCCGCTGCCCTGAATCGGCGGGCATCAATCATCTAGGCCGCGCCGGACAGGTACTCCCTGCGTCGCTGCGGTTCAAACTTTTCGATCGCGTAGCGCAGCATGACCCGCGGCATGACTGGGTAGCGTCGGGCCAGGAACTCCTCCTCCGCCGCTCTGTCACGGTTGCCTACCTCGCGCAGCATCCAGCCCACCGCCTTCTGGACGAGGTCGTGTGGGTCGCGCAGGAGCCGTTCACTGAGGCGGAAGGTCCACTGGAAGTCACCGACCTTGATGAAGGCGAAAGTTGCCATGATGGCGATGCGCCGGTCCCACACCAGGCTCGACTCGGCCAACCGGTCCAGGACGCTCCGGTCCTTGTCGATCAGCCAAGGGCCGACGATGTACGGCGCCGATGAGTCCACCAGGTCCCAGTTGTTGATGCGGCCGGTGTTGGCCAGGATGATGCCGAAGATCCGGCCGCGTTCCTCCTCATCTGCCTTGGTGAACTTGCGCACCAGGATGAACAGCGACGTCAGCCGCTCCTCATGCACGCCGCTGCTCAGCAGCTTCGCCGTTTCGGCCAGCGAGAGCTCGCGCCAGTAGCGGGCGGCCACCTTGCGCTGTTCCGGCACGGAGACACCGATGGTCTTGTCGCCCTCGCCATACCCACCCGGGGCCATCTGCAGAAACTGGCTCGATGCCGCCGCTCGACGTGGGTCGGCGAGGCTGGCGAGTTCGTGGCGGACGTCGGCGGTCGTGGCCATGACTGTGCAACCTACCGCGACCGCCGGTGGCTGCGGTGCTGCATCCGAAGAGGACTGCTCGCCGTGCGCTTGAGTGCCCTGCGTCGTCCCACGGTTGGTTGACCGGCGGCGCAGTGGCGGAAACCTCCGACGGTCAGATCGCTAGGCGAAGACATCTTTCATATCCATCGACGGTCCGCTATATTCCGTCCATCGTTGATCTCTTCGGTTCCCCATGAGAGGTGCATATGTTCGATGACGTGGCGCTACGGCGGCGTACCCTGCTGGCGGCCCTCGCCGGTGCTGCGGCCGCCCCCATCTTCGGGGGAGCCGCGCATGCCGCGTTGCCCAAGATCTACATCGACCCCGGCCACGGCGGCACCGACTCTGGGGCGGTCGGCAACGGGTTGCAGGAGAAGGCCCTGACGCTCGACATCTCCCTGCAACTGCGCAGTATCCTGCTGGCCAGCTGGAACGTCGACGTCCGTATGTCCCGGACGACCGACATCACTCGCAGCCTGGCCTACCGCACCGACGACGCCAACGCCTGGGGTGCCAACCTCTTCGTGAGTGTGCACATCAACTCCGGGGGCGGCACCGGCTTCGAGAGCTACCGGTACCCGACGGCGGACGCCGCCACCGTCAATCTGCACAACGCGTTGCACCCGAAGGTGATCGCCGGCATGCGGTCGGTCAGTTCGGTCACCGACCGGGGGCTGAAGACGGCCAACTTCCACGTGCTGCGCGAGACGAACATGCCCGCGGTGCTCACCGAGAATCTCTTCATCGACACCTTGGCCGACGCGAACCTGCTCAAACGGGCCGACTTCATCACCGCCACCGCCCGCGCGCACGCTCAGGGCATCGCCAGCTATCTGGGGCTGGGCAGCACCCCCCCGCCCACCTTCAGCGTCATCGTGGACAACGCCACCGCAGGGCGGTTCACGGCGAGCACCAACTGGGGGACCTCGAGCTACTCCAGCCAGCGCTACGGCGCTGACTACCGCTTCGCCGACCCCACCCCCGCCAGCGACGCCGCCTGGTTCAAGGTCGACATCCCGGCGGCCGGAAACTACCGGATCGAGGTACGGCACCCGGCCGATCCGGGGTACAACAGCTCAACCCCGCACGTCATCGCCACCGCCTCGGGCACCCAGACGGTCAACGTGGACCAGCGCGCCAACGGTGGCGTCTGGCGTTCGCTCGGCACCTTCTCGCTTGCTGCCGGCGACCGCAACCTGGTCGCGGTGAGTCGGTGGACCAGCGCCGCCGGCTACGTCGTGGCCGACGCCGTCCGGGTCACCCGGGTCTAGCGCACCGCGGAGCCACAGGGGGAGTCGGCTGCACGATTCCTTCCGGCGGCCGTGGAGACAGGTCAGATGCTCTGACCGGTCTCCACGGCTTTTCTCCGTCAGGCCCGGCCGCCCTGCGCGAAGTAGTGCTTGTCGGCGAGGTCGATCACCACCCGACTGCCAACGACGTCGGGCGCTGGTCTTCGTTGATCGGCCCCTTGGGCGGCGCCGTGATCGCCACGTCGGACGCGGCGGTCGGTCAGGCTTCGCGGCAGGGCCGCCGGTTGGTAGCGCCAGGGCGAGAGCCGGTGCTGACCTGCGCCGAAGATATGATCAGGTTGTGCCCTTCTGCCGTACTTATCCAGCCGGCCGGCCACCGCAGGCGTCGGTATCGGCATGCGGCGCGCGCTCTCATCCGGGGCGCGGCTTTGTTCGGGCACGTTAGGGAGGTTGTGCGGTGAGTGGCGCGAACGTCAGACGAGTAGTGGTGGGTTACGACGGGTCTCCGGCCGCGAGCTCTGCGATCGAAGCCGGGGGGCTGTTGTTTCCTGGGGCTCACGCATGGATCGCGCATCTGTGGACGCCTCCGTTCGCCAGCGAGGAGTTGCGGCGGCGGCTGTGGACGGGTACCCGCAACATCAATGTGTATGTGCAGGCGGTCGAGCGTGAGGGCGGCCGCGAGGCCGATCGCTTGACATCGATGGGTGTGATGCTGGCCGGGGCCGCGGGCTGGGACGCTGAGCCTCTCGTGTGCCGCAGCTACGGCGGGGAAGGGCTGCAGCTGGCCGAGGCGGCCGACGAGAAGCAGGCCGATGTGCTGCTGATCGGCTCCCGAGGGCTGGGCGGCGCGCGGGCGGTACTCGGCAGCGTGTCGGACATGGCCGTGCACTACAGCCCGCGTCCTGTGCTGGTGGTGCCACACCCGCTGTTGACCGACGAACATGCCGCGCTCGCCGACGGGCCGATCGTGGTCGGCTGGGACTCCTCGGCAAGCGCCGAGGCTGCGCTCACCACCGCCCGGCGGCTCTTCCCCGAACGTGATGTCGTTCTGGTCTCTGTCGAGAGCGACGGCGACAGCGACAGCGAGAAGAGCCCTGCGGTGGCGGCGCCAGGCGATCAGCACGTGACTACCGTCCGTGTGCGCGCCGGAGCTGGGGCCCCCGGGCGGGCCGTTGCCGACGCGCTGGCCGCGGTCGCAGCGGACCGAAAGGCGAGCCTGCTCGTGGTCGGCTCGCGCGGACGTTCGGCCGTGCGCAAGATTCTGCTGGGCAGCGTCGCCATGGCCACCCTGCACCGCGCCCACCGGCCCGTCCTGGTGGTCCCTGAGGTTCCTGCCAACGAAGCTGACTAGGGCACCTGCCCCTAGGGTGCTGTCACGACACGCCAGCCCCGGCGGCCAGGCTCTGCCGGTGCCGACGGCTGCGCGTCAGTGCCTTGACGACTTCACCGGCGATCAGGATCGTTGACCCGACAGCAGCGCAGGCCAGCCACTGGCCTGCGCTGAGGTCGGTCGTGGTGAACAGTCCGTTCAGCACGTCGAGTTCCACGACCAGCACGAGCAGGGCCACCACCACGCCGGTGGCGACGAAGGCAGACCGGTTGCGCAGCGTTTCCCGTGAGAACACGCTGCGGGTGAAGCTGCGGACGTTGAGCAGGTTGAACACCTGGAAGAAGACGAACGTCACGAACGCCATGGTGCCGGCGATCGTGGCGTGCGCCGCCGCCGGGGCGGGCCCGGGCGCCAACTGCAGCACCGCGACCGTTCCCGCAGCCATCACGGCCGCAGCCAGCACGATCCGACCCATTCGCTGCCGGTTGAGGATGTGTTCCCCCGCAGGCCGTGGTGGTCGGCGCATCGCGTCCGGGCTGACCGGGTCGACACCCAACGACATGGCGGGAGGACCGTCCATGACGAGGTTGACGAACAGGATTTGCAGAGCGGTGAAGGGTGCCCCGCCGGCGATGCCGGTCACCGACGCGACGAGGAAGGTGATCACGAATGCGAACGCGGTGGACACCTGAAAACGGGTGAAGTTGACGATGTTGTCGTAGATGCCCCGCCCTCCGTGAACGGCGCGGACGATCGTGGCGAAGTTGTCGTCGGTGAGGATCATGGTGGAGGCTTCCTTGGCCACCTCCGTGCCGGTGACGCCCATCGCCACGCCGATGTCGGCGGCCCGCAACGCGGGGGCGTCGTTGACGCCGTCGCCGGTCATGGCGACCACGCTGCCGGTGTTCTGCAGTGCCTGCACGATCCGGATCTTGTGGGCCGGCGAAACACGGGCGATGACGCCGATGTCGGCCAGGTAGTCGGCGAGGTCGTCGTCGCCGATGCGGTCCAGGTCCCTGCCGGTGACGGCTCTGCCCTGGATGCCGAGATTCTCGGCGATCGCCGCTGCCGTGACGGCGTGGTCGCCGGTGATCATCCGGACTCGGATGCCGGCGTCGCGGCAGGCGGCGATCGCGTCGCGGGCCTCCGGGCGTGGCGGATCGACGATTCCCACCAGCGCGAGCAACACCACACGATCGAGTAGTTTCCGCAGGTCTGCTGCGGCATCGAAGTCCGCCGCCGGCAGGTCCTGCACACCGATCGCGAGTACTCGCAGTCCGCGCCGTGCAAGGTCCGCGTTGGCCTCGCCGTATCGCACCCGCGCGTCGTCGTCGAAGGCGACGACGTGCTCCCCGTCAAGGTGCCGGTCGGCGCGTTCGGCGAGGACGTCCGGCGCGCCCTTGATGAAGGCCCGGACGATTTCCTCTCCGTTCTCGCCGGTCCAGAGGTGGAAGGTGATCATGTATTTCTGATCGGCGTCGAACGGCACCTCGGCGAGTCGGGGACGTTGCGCGCGCAGGCGCGCGACATCGACGTCACCCTTCTCCGCGAGCACCACCAGGGCGCCCTCCGTGGGGTCACCGACCAGCGCATCGTCCCGCAGCACCGCGTCACTGCACAGCGCCATCGCGGTGAGCGCGTCCTTCAGCCCACCCGGCCCGACGCCGCCGTCGGTGGTCTGGATCTGCCCGTCGGTGCGGTAACCCTCACCAGAGACGGTGAACGGCCGGCCCGCGAAGACCATTTCCCGCGCCGTCATCTCGTTCAACGTCAACGTGCCGGTCTTGTCCGTGCAGATCTCCGACGTGCTGCCCAACGTCTCCACCGACGCCAGCCGCTTGATGATCGCTCCGCGGCGGGCGAGACGGCCGGTTCCCATCGCCAGGGTGAACGCCACGACCGCCGGCAGTCCCTCGGGAATGGTCGCCACTGCGAGCGAGACCGCGGTGACGAAAAGCTCGTGGAACTGCTGCCCTCGCGCCAGTCCGAGGCCGAACACGATGGCGATGACGATGCCGGCGGTCACCGCCAATGTGCGACCGAGGGCGTTGATCTGCCGTTGCAGCGGGGTCAGACCGGCCCGGGCCTCGTGCAACAACCCGGCTACCCGACCGATTTCCGTATCCATCCCCGTGGCAGTGACGACTGCCTCGCCACGACCGCGGGTCGCCATTGTGTTCATGAACAACAACGTGACGCGATCACCCAGCGCGGCGTCCGGCCGCACGTCGGCCTCCGCCCTCTTCGTCACGGGTTGCGCCTCGCCGGTCAGGGACGACTCCTGCACCTCCAGCGAAATCGCCTGCAGCAACCGCGCGTCGGCCGGCATCCGGTCGCCCGCCTCGACCACGACCACGTCACCCGGCACCAGCTCTTCGGCGTTGACCCGAAGCAGCCGACCGTCCCGGCGCACGGTCGCCGCCGTCACGAGCATCCGTCTGAGCGCCTCCAGCGATGCCTCCGCCCGAGACTCCTGCACGAACCCGATCGTCGCGTTGAGCAACACCACGACGGCGATCGCCGCCGGTGTCTCCCACTCCCTGCTGACCAGCAGGCTCACCACGGCCGCCACCAGCAGAATCACGATGAGCAGGTCCTGGAACTGCCGGAGGAGAGCCCTCCACCACGGCTCCCTGGGTGCCTCGGCGAGGCGGTTGAGCCCGTACTGACTCCGCCGCCGCTCGACCTCCAGCGCGGTCAACCCGTACGGTGGCTCGACCGCGAAGGCCGTGGCGACGCCGTCTGCTGCGACGGCGTGCCAGGCGACCGGATCGCCCGAGCCGGTCTTGGTCATGCGGCCATCACTACCACTGATCACCCGACCATCCTTTCCGATCAGGTCTGCGGCTGCCCGCATGACAGGACGAGATCGGCGTCACCGTCGGTGCTATGGCAGCTGGCCGGCCACCGCCGAGGTGTCGACGGTCTGCGCGGTCTCCAGCCGCGGGGCGTGCGGCAGGTCCGCGTGCGTCGGGTCGGCCACGCCGAGCCGCATGGCGAGGTACGGGAAGCCCAGGCCGGACAGCATTCGCCGCAGCGTCTGGCGGGTGCCGTCGACCTCCACCACGCCGGAGAGCGGCACCAGGGACACCCCGAGCCGGGTGGCCGTGAGCCAGGCGGCGGAGAGCCCTTCGCCGGCGCGCAGCCAGCTGTCCGGTTCGTCCTCGCTGCCCCAGAGGATCCCGTAGACGGCGGCCTGGTCGTGGCCGGAGCCGACCGGCAGGGTGCCCGCGCGGCCGAAGTCGCGCACCGGGACGGTGGTCTGTGGCGCCTGCTCGGGCAGCACCTCCGGCGGCAGCCCGGTGCCGGCGCCGGCGCGGCTGGTCCAGTACGCCAGCTCCTCGCGCAGCCCAGGGCTGGCCGCCTCGACAGCGGCGGCCTGCTGGGCAGCGCTGGCCAGCTCGAGCTTCTGGGTGTCGTCGAGGACCTGGAGGTTCGCGCCCTCGCGGGTGGCCGCCCGTTCGATCTCACCGAGCATCGCCGGGGGAATCTGCTCGTCACTGACCGGGCGGCGGTCGGTGTGCCGCACCTCAATGGCCTGGACCAGACGCGTGGCGTCCGGGTCGGCGCCGGTGTGGTGGAAGCTGGTGAGCCGGGCCAGCAGGTCGGACTGGGCGGGGTCGGGCAGCCGCTCCACCACCGGTGTCCAGCCCTTGGCGGCCAGCGCCACCCGGGCGTGGTGCAGCGCGGCGCCGCAGCTGATCGCCTGCAGCCGGCCCTCAGGGTCCGTCGCGCTGAGCTGGCGGTCGTGGACCACCCGCAGCTCCAGCGCGTCGGGGAGGACCGTCCAGCGCCACGGCTGGGTGTTGTGCACCGAGGGTGCGTGGCCGGCCATTCCGGCGGCCTCCGCGAGCGCGGTGGTCAGCGGGTGATCGGTAGCCGGCGTCTCGTGGCTCATCGTCAGACCCCTTCGTCTCTTCGAATGATCACCCTACGCAGGCTAGTCAGGGGTGCTGCGGGCGTGTCCGTGCGGACCGACCAGCGATGCGACAGGCGGTCGCCGGTGGCCGTCCCGTTTGCTGCGCAGGCCCGCGACGGTCAGCCGGCGTCCAGCACGTCGCGCAGCCTTGCCGCGAACTCCTCGGGCTTGCCGGCGTAACCGAACTGACCACCGAGGAAGCCTCCGTGGTGGCTCGGGAACACCGTGGCCTCCTGGCCGAGCAACGCCGCAGTGCACAGGGCCGTACGCGCGGTGTACGTTCCCGCCGACTCTTCGCCGACCGCGATCACGATCCGGGTCGGTACTGCGGTGAGCACGCTCGCGTCGGGGCGGTAGTCGCTGATCGCCCACGAGTTCTTCGACAGCAGCGGGTCGTCGCGGGTGCCGTCGTCGTCGGTCGACATGCCGAACATCGCCGGGTCGGGCGTGGGCTGGGCGAAGTAGGCCTCGGTGAACTCGCCCTGCCAGGAAGTCATCGCGATGAAGGCGGCCATCCCTGCGCTGGTGCCCTTCGCCTGGTACGCCTCGTAGAAGGCGGCCCGGGCGCGCTCGGCGGCCGTGGCGTCGGGGAGCACAACGTTGATCGGCGGCTCGTGCGCCACCAGTGTGACGACGTCGCCGGGGTGCGTCGCGACCAGTTCGAGTGCGGTCACCGCACCGCCGCTGCTGGCGAACACGTCAACCGGGCCGGCGCCGAGCGCCTCGATCAGCAGGTGCAGGTCGGCCGCCTGACGCTGCGGGGTGTGGTCGGACCGGCCGTCCGTGCGGATGCTGCGGCCCAGGCCGCGCGGGTCGTAGGTGACGACTGTGCGGTCCGTGAAGTGTTCGGCGAGCGCCTCGAAGCCCTCGGCCGTCATCGGCTGGCCGATCATGAGCAGCGCGGGGGATCCGCCAGACGGGGATAGCGGGCCGCGGACGTCGTAGACCAGGTCGGCGCCGGGTACCGAGAGGGTGTGCGTCTGCGTTTTCGTCATGCTGGTGAGACTACGGCCGGCGGGAACGGATCGGCGTGCTTGTGTGCGGGTCGCAGCGCGGCATTCAAATGGCGCCGCTCGGTCAGTAGACGATGCGGCTGAGGATGCTCAGGTTGTCTGCTTCCAGGACTTCGAGCCGGACGAGAGAGCCGCCGGGGTGATCGAAGAGCCGGACGCCGTCGCCAAGGAGTACCGGTGTGATGTAGACGAGGATCTCGTCGAGCGCGCCGATCTCGATGCATTGGCGGGCGACGTTGGCGCCGAGTACGCTGACCAGCTTTTCCCCGGCGGCCTCTTTGGCCATGGATATGGCCTTGTCGAGATTGTCGACGAACGTAACGCCGGGTTCGGCGATTTCCGGTATGTGGTGGGTGAGCACAATAGACGGCCCGAAGTACTGCCCGTCATAGCCGCCCTCTTTGTCAGTGCCGGCGTTCGGGTCGTCGCCACGGTAGGTGCGGTTCCCGGTGAGTACCGCGCCGACCTGCGCTACGAGAGGGTTTGTGGTTTCAGTTTCGGTTGTGTCGGTGGGGGTGTCGTCGGATTGGCTGCTGAGCCAGGACATGTCGCCGTTTGGGCCGGCGATAAAGCCGTCGAGAGACATGGCGCACTGATACTGCAGCTTGCTCATCTCGTGGCCCACCCGTTGCTGAGTTGGTCGATTGTTCGATCAATGTACCCGCCGTTCGGTGGGCGTGCGGGTCAGGCGCTGCGGAAGGTGCGACGGTAGGCGTCCGGAGGTACACCGACGGTGCGGTTGAAGTGTCGGCGTAGCGTCGTGGCGGTTCCCATACCGGCCGCCTGAGCGATGGCGTCGATGCTGTTGTCGGTGTTCTCCAGCAGTTCCTGGGCCCGGCGGATCCGCTGCGTTGACAGCCAGTGCAGTGGGGTGGTGCCGGTTACCGATTTGAAGTGGCGGGCCAGGTTTCGCGAACTCATGTTCGCCTGGCGAGCCAGGTCCTCCACGGTCAGCGGACGGTTCAGTCGTTCCATCGCCCAGGGAAGAAGGTTGGCGAGGGGATGGTCGTCGCGGGCGGGCACCGGGGTGGTGACGAACTGGGCCTGGCCGCCGGCGCGGTGCGGCGGGACGACCAGGCGGCGGGCGACGGCGTTGGCGACCGTCGAGCCGTGGTCGCGGCGGATCAGGTGCAGGCACAGGTCGATCGCGGCGGCCTTGCCGGCAGAGGCGAGCACGTTGCCGTTGTCGACGTAGAGCACGTCCGGGTCGACCTTCACCCGGGGATAGCGGGCGGCCAGCGCCTCGGTGTGGGCCCAGTGCGTGGTCGCGTGCAGCCCGTCCAGCACCCCGGCTGCGGCCAGCACGAACGCACCGGTACACAGCGAGACCATCCGAGCGCCCGCCTCGTGGGCCGTGCGGACGGCGTCGAGCAGGTCGGAAGGCACGTCCGCGTCGATGTCTTCCACGGCAGGGATGATCACGGTGTCGGCGCGGGCGAGTCGGTCCAACCCGTCGTCAGGGTCGACAAGGAATGTGCCGATCCGGACCGGGCCGGGGCCGCAGACCACGAGGTCGTACCACGGGTCTGCCAGGCCGGAGGGGTCGCGGACGAAGACCTCGCAGGCCATGGCGAGCTCGAAGTGCAGCATCCCCTCGGTGGCGGCGAGCGCGATAGTGGCCATGTCCGAAATTGTACGGGGCATGGCGTTCCAGACACTCGTCCGAGCCGGGCGCTGCTGACAGGCTCTCTTCAGTCGATCTTTCGAAAAGCATGGAGGAACCGCAGATGGGTTCGGGTCAGACCGTGGCGGTATTCGGTGCGTACGGACACACCGGGCGGTTCGTGGTGACGGAGTTGCGCGATCGCGGGTACGTCCCGCTTCTCCTCGGTCGCGACGCGGGCAAGCTCCAGGCGCTGGCGGCGTCGCATCCGGGGCTCGAGTACCGGGTGGCGTCGGTAGACGATCCGGCCTCGCTCGACCAGGCATTGAGGGGTGCGGCCGCGGTCATCAACTGCGCCGGCCCGTTCGCCTCGACGGCGGCGCCGGTGATCGAGGCCGCCCTGCGGACCGGGGTCCCGTACGTGGACGTGGCGGCCGAGATCGAGGCGAACCTCGACACGTTCACGCACTTCACCGACCGCGCTCAGGCCGCGGGCGTCGCGGTGGTCCCGGCGATGGCCTTCTTCGGCGGACTCGGCGATCTGCTGGTCACGACGGCGATGGGCGATTGGGTGGCGGCCGACGAGGCGCACGTCGCGTACGGCCTGAGCAGTTGGCACCCCACGGCCGGGACCCTCGCCTCCGGCACCGTCTCCCGGCAACGGCGCGATGGCCAACGTGTCCGCTACACCGGTGGCCGGCTGGAGTATTACCTCGACGAGCGCGAGCTGCCGATTCTGGAGTGGGACTTCCCCGCTCCGATGGGCACCCGGACGGTCCTCGGTGAGTTCGCGATGGCCGATGTCGTCACCGTCCCCAGCCACCTGTCCATCCCCGAGGTGCGGACGTACATGGCCACCGACGCGGCCAAGGACCTGGCCGCGCGAGACACACCCGCACCGGCTGCGGTCGACGAGCGCGGCCGGTCCGCGCAGACGTTCACCGTGGACGTCATCGTGCGCTCCGGCGACACGCAGCGACGCGTCGTCGCCAGCGGCCAGGACATCTACGCCATCAGCGCACCGCTGGCGGTGGAAGCGGTCCATCGCATTCTCGGCAGTCAGACGAGGGTGAGCGGCGTCGCTTCCGCTGGCGAGATTTTCGACGCGCCCGACTTCCTCCGCGCGCTGTCCGCGTACATCTCGCTCGAACCGCGCCAGGAGTCTCGCGTGCCACAGTTCGCCTGACCGCCCAGCGGCGTGATGCGGGCCCGCCCCCGTTCGGGGCGGGCCCGCACTGTTCTGCTATGGATGCGCGCCGCGCGAGGTCAGCTGAGCCAGAAGCCGCAGTTGTGGTCCGCCGAGAAGGTGTTGATCACGCGGCTCGCTCCGCCGGTGCGCAGCTGCAGCACGTTCTCGGCACCGTAGGTCGGCCACGCCGGGGCACCCCGGTAGTTCGGGTTCCCGTTGTGGGCGAAGGCGCCCCAGTACCGCATCATCTGGTCCGACAGCCGCTCCTGCTGCGCGGTCAGGGGCCGCTCCCCGAGGGTGAAGTCGAACAGGTAGGCGAGCTCGCCGCTGTGTCCGTTGGAGACGTCCTCACCCGGGACGCGGAACCCGTAGAGGGTCGGCGAGGTCGGGTCGTTGAACTCGTAGCGGTAGAGCGGGGTCTTGGTCGAGATCACCTGAGCGGCCCGCTCGGTGAGGCACGCGCGCCCGGCGTCGGTGTGCACCTGGGTGATGGCGTCCCACGGGCTCTTGAACTTGCTCAGCGGGTACAGCTCGAGGACGCTGTCGGCCTTGTCGCCGTACTCGCGCTTGATCGTGTCGACGTAGCCCTGCGCGGTGATTCCGGCGAGGGCGGTCTCGGTGAGACGGTTCTCGGAGCGCGTGGT
Source organism: Micromonospora sp. NBC_00858 (assembly GCF_045207365.1). Classification (NCBI taxonomy): domain Bacteria; kingdom Bacillati; phylum Actinomycetota; class Actinomycetes; order Micromonosporales; family Micromonosporaceae; genus Micromonospora; species Micromonospora sp. NBC_00858. The sequence goes on from NZ_CP108828.1 coordinate 1,358,755, forward strand.
GCCGGTCATCACCGGCACCTTGTTCCAGGTGCCGTCGGCGAGCGCGTCGGGGAACGACTTGGGGAGCAGCGAGCCGCCCACCTTCGAGTTGCCGAGGTAGTTTGCCTGGTTGGCGATGAGCTTCGCGGGCCACGCCGCGCGCAGGCAGTTCACGACGGTGGCGGCATCGGTGCAACCCACCGACTCGGCGAATCCGACGCCCCGCTGCTCACCGGCCGCGAGCGTGTTCCGGGTGGCCAGGCACTGCTGGCTCTGCACGATCGCCTTGTGGAACAGCCCCTTGGCCGCCGGCATGGCCAGCATGTCGCAGACGGCCTGTCCGCCGGCGGACTGACCGTAGATCGTCACGTTGTTCCGGTCGCCGCCGAAGTTGGCGATGTTGTCGCGGACCCACTGGGCAGACGCCAGCTGGTCCATCCGGCCATAGTTGCCGGAGCCGCCGTTCGTGACCGCGCTGAGTGCGGGGTGGGCCAGGAAACCGAGCGCCCCGAGGCGGTAGTTGACCGAGACGATGATGGTGTCGGTCTTGTCGGCCATCGTTCCGCCGCCGTAGATGACGCCGGTGCCCTGGGTGTGACCTCCGCCGTGGAACCAGACCATGACCGGCAGCTTGGCGTTCTTCGCGACGTTGCGCGGCCGGTAGACGTCCAGGTAGAGGCAGTCCTCGCTGACCGCCTGCTCCTCGCGGATGCCGGTCGGCTCGAACTGCAGGCACGCCGGGGACTGCCGATCGGCCGACCGGATTCCCCGCCACGACTCCGGCGCGGCCGGAGCGGCGAACCGGAGTTCGCGTACCGGAGGCGCCGCGTACGGCAGCCCGAGGAACTGGTCGAACTGGGGCGTCGCGACGCCACGGACGAGCCCGCTCTGGCTCTGCACGACGGGGTCACCGCCGCGTCCGTCGCCCTTGCCGTCCGCCTGAGCGACGGCGCCGACACCCGCGCCGAGCAGCAGCACGGGAGCGACCACGGCCGCCGCCCAGGTGGCCAGGCGACGCTTGGAGAGAGGTCTCACGTAACACTCCATTTCGGTTGGACTGAGGGGTTCCGCGCAGCAGCGGCTCGCCGGCTGCGCTCCTTCCCGGGATCCGCGATGTGGTGCCGAGACACCACATCGCGGACCTCGCTGACGTCGTCAGACAGCGGGACTGACCGCGTCCCACAGGGAGCAGTTGTGCGAGCTGTCGATCTGGGCGTGGGTGGCCCGCTGGGCGCTGGGGGCCGCGAACTGCAGGAGGTCACCCTGCGGGGCGTACCGGGGCCAGATCGGCGCGAACCGCACGTTCGGGTTGCCGTCGCGGGCGAAGCTGCCCCAGTAGCTGATCATCTGGTTGGACAGGTCGACCTGCTCGGTGCTGAAGGGCAGGGCGGTGCCGAGGTAGTCCCAGAGGTAGCCGAGGTCGTTGACGTGGGTGGCACCGAAGGGATAGTCGGTGTTGAGGCGCCAGATCGAGACGAAGGCCGGGCCGTTCTTCTCGGCGAACTCGTAGGCGTACGTCTTGGTGTTCGTCGCCAGCCGGTCGCGCAGCGTCTGGTCCCGGCACGCGCGCTGGTCGCTCTGGATCGCACCCCAGGTGACGGTGGGCGACTTGTAGTTCGCCACCGGGTAGGCGGCACGGATCTGGTCGGCACCGTTCGGGTACGTGGTGGAGATCAGGGTGTTGAGCTGTTCGTTGGTGAGCGGTTTGTCGAGGTAGTCGTAGGCGGCGAAGACACTCTGCTGCGACTCGTCGGAGGTGCCACCGACCAGGACCGGCAGATCGGTCAGCTTGCCGGTCTTCATCAGGTCGATCGGGTCGGTCGGCACGACGCGAGTGCCGGCGACAGCGCCCGACTGACGGACCTTGGCCTGTGCCGCGAGGATCTCGGTGGGGCTCTTCGAGCGAAGGCAGTCGACCTGGCCCGCGCCCGTCGGGCAGCCGAGTTCGGAGCTGAACTGCTCGCCGCTCTGCCGGGCCGCCGGCAACGTCCGCAGAGGGCTGCCGCCTCCGCTCTGGAGGATGGCGCGGTCGAAGAGACCTCGCGCGGAGGGCGAGGCGAGCTGCACGGCCGTGTTGCCGGCGCCCGCGGACTGCCCTGCGACGGTGACGTTGTTGGGGTTGCCGCCGAAGGCCTTGATGTTCTTCTGCACCCAGCGCAGTGCCGCCTGCTGGTCCAGGATCGCGGAGTTGCCGGCCGAGCCGTCGCGGTTGTCCGCCTCAAGAGCCGGATTCACGAGGTAGCCCATGGCGCCGATCCGGTAGTTGATCGTGACGTAGACGACGTCCTCTCGCGTCACGAACTTGTCCGGGTTGGTGTCGCGCCCGGCGCCGGCGGTGTTGCCGCCGCCATGGATCCAGAAGAAGACCGGGAGGTTCTTCTTCGAGGCGTCGCTGGGGCGGTACACGTTGAGGTAGAGGCAGTCCTCGGTCAGCGTGGGCTTGTCATATCCGGGGTCCCATCCGGTGCCCTGCACGCAGGAGGCGCCGAACTGCGTCGCGTCCCTGGTGCCCTTCCACTTGGCGGCCGGCTGCGGCGCCTTCCAGCGGAGGTCGCCGGTCGGCGGCGCGGCGAAGGGGATGCCCTTGAAGGAGGTCACCATGCTCTTGGCCGCACCCTGGACCGCGCCCTTGTCGGTCTGGACGACGGGGGACTGGCCGGGGTAGCTGCTGGCGCCACGCGACGGGCTGGCGAAGTTCGCCACGGCGGGCAGGCCCGCGGTGGCGGTCAGCGCAACGATCGCTGCGGCTGACATCCCCGCCACCCATCGAGCGGTCGGTCGGATTTTCATCGGTGGTCGTACCTCCCTTTTTTGCGGCAGGGGAGGTCCCCGGCTCGCACCGGGTCCGGTGCCGCAGTTGGTCGTGGACGGGGGAGTCCACGTTGAACGGGAGGTGCATCCGGTTGACGGGTGCACCGGCCCGTGAAGGAGGCCAGGCGACGGTTCAGGCGAGTACCGGGCAAGGAGCCGGAGTGGAACGGTCGCGACGCTGGCGCTTCCCCCGGCCGGCCGAGGACGGAGGAAGACTTTGTTGTGGGGCAGAACATATCCTCTGCCAGGGGACTTCGCAACACGTGGGAAACATGAGTGTCGCGGACAAGCTGCAGCCGTAACCTACCCGCTACCAGCCGGCGGTCGCGGCGGGCAGCTGTCCCGCCCGGGCAAGCGCGACCGCGCCGAGCATCTCGGCCCGCTCCCCGAGCGCACCAGGAAGCAGCTGCACGGCCTGGGCCATGACGCTCGGCATGCGGTGGTCGATCGCATCGCGCATGCCGGTGAGAAACGGCTCTGCGGCCGCACCGAGCATTCCGTCCACGATGATCGCTTCCGGGCTGAGCATCACGCAGACGTCGGCGAGCGCCCGTCCGAAGCCCCGACCGAGGTCGGCCAGGATGCGCCGGGTGCCCACCTCGCCTACGGCGGCAAGCCCGCGGATGTCCGCGGCGCTCAACGGTCGCGGATACGTTGAGCGGCCGATCGATTCCATGAAGCCGCCATAGGTTGCCGCGAGGCAGCCGCGACTCCCGCAAAGGCACCATCGTCCGTTGCGGACCACCTGTACGTGCGCCAGTTCCCCAGCCAGCCCGCGCGCACCCCGATGCAGCCGACCACCGAGGATCAGCCCGGCACCGACTCCCTCGACCAGCTTGATGTAGATGAAGTCGTCCAGGCCGCGCCCCGCGCCAGCGGTCGCCTCGCCCAGCGCTGCGAGGTTGGCGTAGTTCTCCGCCATCGCCGGGATGCCGAGTCGTTCGGTGACGGTGGGTACCGGGTCCGACCGAAACCACCCGAAGAGCTTCTCCAGCTCGGGTACGGCCTTGCGGGTTGCGTCGGGCACCTGGCCGAATACCGCCCCCACCCCTTGCTCGAAGGCTGCCGGAACGCCGATGACGGCAAAGCCTGCCTGCTCTGGCGTCGACCCCGTCTCGGCGAACGCCTCCGCGAGCAGGCTGAGCCCTTGGTCGGTCAGGCGTTGCTGGTCGCGATCCCCGTGGATGTCGATCGCCCGGTAGGCGGCAAGGGTGCCATCCCAGCCGACCGCCGCGGCCCGGATCGTGGTGTGGCTGAAGGAGAGGACGGCAACCAGGCCGCCGGGGTCCGCCAACGCAAGTCCACTCGCGGGCCGGCCGCGACCCTGGTGCCGCCGTCCCGCGTCGGCGGTGTGTTCGACCACCATGCCCCGTTGCAGGAGGCGATTGGCAATGCCGGTCACCGTCGTCTTCGGCAGGCCGGTCGTGGCGCTCAACTCCGCACGGCTGAGAACGACTCCGCCCCGTAGGGCGGCGAGGACCAGCCGCTCGTTGCCAGTGGTGCCGTGGCTCGGAATGGCGGGGACATCAGGCGGCGTCACGACGTGACCATACCGTTTTTAAGACGAAAATGGTTCTAATACTTGCCGTTGACCAAGCAACTTGCCGCAGATAGCCTCGATTACGGCTCACTTAGAACGAGATGAGCCAAAAGGTGCTCCGGTCGGCCGAGCCGGACGCCGATCGGCGAACAGGACTGGGACGTGGCCACGTCGCGGACCTGCCAGCCGACCGGCTGTGGGATCGCGGCCAGCTGTGGTGGAACTCTGGCGAGTGCGCAGCTGGCTGCACCCGCAGTCGGGGTTTCCTGAGTGCCGGCGGTCCTTCCTGGACAGGATCGCGACGGACCGTGGCGCGCAGTCTCGGGCCGTGATCGAGTGCTGGGGATGGCGGCGGGGGCTATCCTGCACGTCGTGACGCACGAACGTGAACTGGACTCACCTGTCGATCTGTGCCAGTCGAACGGGCGGCTCAATCCGGCGGCGGTCGGCTGGACCCGCCGTCCCCTGCACACCGCGAACCTGCGCGGCTGGGGCCGTACCAAGCGGTGGGAGTACTGGGGCATCGTCACGCCCCAGCACATCGTCGGGCTGGTCGCCTCGTCGCTCGACTACGCCGGTGTGCACGGCGTCTACGTGCTCGACCGGGACACCGGCGTCGAGACGAAGGCCGACGTGGTGGTGCCGCTGGCGCGCGGGACGGTGCTACCGCCGCAGAGCGGTGTCGGCGAGGCTCGTGCGCGGGGTAACGGGCTGGCGATCCGGATCGCTCAGCGTCCGGACGGCACCACCATCTCGGCGAGCGCCCCTGGCGTACGGCTGGAGGTGGACGTACCGTTGCCGGCCGGTCACGAGTCACTCGGCGTGGTCGTGCCGTGGAGCCGCACCCAGTTCCAGTACACGGTCAAGGACGTCGGCCGCCCTGTTCTCGGCATCCTGGAGCTGCACGGCCAGGCGTACGAGATCGGTGGGCCGGACGCGTTTGCCGTGCTGGACCACGGTCGCGGCAGGTGGCCGTACTCGATCACGTGGAACTGGGCCGCCGGCGCGGCACCGGGACGTGCGATCCAGCTCGGCGGTCAGTGGACCGACGGCACCGGCGTCACCGAGAACGGCCTGTTCGTCGACGGCCGGCTACACAAGATCGGCGACGAGCTGCGTTGGACCTACGACCGGTCGGACTGGCTACGCCCGTGGCGGATCAGCGGGGAACGGGTCGAGGCCGAGTTCCGGCCGTTCCACGAGAAGGTGGCCCGCACCAACCTCGGTGTCGTCGGGAACGAGACGCACCAGTGCTTCGGGCACTTCTCCGGCTGGGCGAAGACGGACGACGGGACGAAGGTGAGTCTCGACGGGCTCGTCGGCTGGGCCGAGGAGGCGCGCAACCGCTGGTAGCTCCGGTCAGAGACGGAGTTGCCGGTTCACCTCGGCCACCAGTTCGGCCGGCAGTTTGAGCAACCGGCGGTCGTAGGTGAGCAGGCCGTTGACCTCGTCCTCGACATCGGACAGTTGGGTGTAGACGGTGGCGCTCAGGCCATCGGCGATCGCCGGCGCGATCTGCTCGGCGTGCAGGCGGCGGAAAGCCGCACCGAGCGACGCCTCGTCGCGGAAACGGCGGTAGCCGAACTCGCGATCGGTCGTGGTGTGCCCGCTGACGGCGAGGCTGTAGCCGCCGTACTCGGACAACACCAGCACCCGGCGGTCACGCCCGCGCCGCGGCACCCGGAAGCGGCGGAAGTAGACGTGCAGGCTGCGCAGGTCTCCGCCGCCCTGGTCGTGCCAACCGCTGGCGTGGTCGACGCTGCGGGTCGGGTCCAGCGCGGCGAGCTCGGCGGCGATCGCGGCCGCGTCGAACTGGCCCCAGCCCTCGTTGAACGGCACCCACACCGCGATGCTGACGACGTTGCGCAGGTGCTCGACGGTGTCGTGCAGCTCGGCGCGGAACTGGTCGCGCCCGGCGTCGTCGTCGCGGGCGAACAACCGCCGGTGACGGTCGTTCAGCCGGAGCGGGCTGACCGCGGGCGCGGTGACCACCAGTGGCCGATAACGGCCACCGCCGTTGACCATGTCCTGCCAGACCAGCATGCCGAGGCGATCGCAGTGGTGGTACCAGCGCGCTGGCTCGATCTTGATGTGCTTGCGGAGCATGGTGAAGCCGAGCCGCTTCATGGTCGCGATGTCGTGGACCATCGCCTCGTCCGACGGAGCCGTGTACCAGCCGTCGGACCAGTAGCCCTGGTCGAGGATGCCGGCGTGGAAGTACGGCGCGCCGTTGAGCAGCAGCCGTGGTGTGCCGTCCGGGCCGGGGCCGACGCCGAACGAGCGCATGCCGACGTAGCCGCGGACCCGGTCGTCGCCCAGGTCCACGATCACACCGTAGAGGTACGGGTCCTCGGGGCTCCACCGTCGCGCCTGGGGGATGGGAACGCGTACCGGCTGTCCGGCAGGTGCCTGCGCCACGCCCACCACATCGTCGCCGGCCAGGATCGTCACCGTCGCGTCGGGCGCGTCCGGGCCGGCGTGGACCGTCACATCGAGGCAGCCCTCGCCGAGCAGCGGGGTCAGGGTGAGCCGCCGTACGTGCAGCGCGGGCACGCACTCGACCCACACGGTCTGCCAGATCCCGGACTGTGGGCTGTACCAGATCCCGCCGCGGCGGAGCCGCTGCTTGCCGCGCGAGTGGTGGTCGGTGTCGGTGCCGTCCCGTACCGCGACGACCAGAGTGTTGTCACCGTCGCGCAGCGCGTCGGTGATGTCGCAGTGGAACGGCAGGTAGCCGCCGGTGTGCCCGCCCACCAGCGTGCCGTTGACGAACACCTCGCAGGTCTGGTCGACGGCTCCGAAGTGCAACAGCACCCGCGCCGACGGATCGGGTCGGAGCCCGTCGGGCAGCCGTAACATCCGGCGGTACCACAGCGTCTGGCCTGGTTGGAGTTGTCGGCCGACGCCCGACAGCGGTGTCTCCGGCGAGAACGGCACGATGATCTCGCCGTCGTACTCGTCCGGTTGCCGGCCGCTGTCGGTGATCGCGTACTGCCAGCGGCCGTTGAGGTTGAGGTAGCTGTCGCGGACCATCTGCGGGCGTGGATACTCCGGCAACGGCCGGTCGGGGTCGAGCGCCTCGCCCCACGGGGTCAGTAGCGGCCGGGTCATGCTCGCGCCGCCGAGCCGTACCGCCGGCGGCGCAGGGTGAGCACCGGTACGAGGATGAGGGCGAGCACCGCCAGCGCGGCCAGGAAGATGTTCGGCGTCGGCACCTGTTTGACCACGCCCAGGTCGGCGTAGGTCTCACCGGCGCCGGTGATGACCGCCGCACCGAGATAGGGCCCGATGAGCATCGGCACCAGGATCGCGAAGATCATGCGCAGGCCCTGCACGTGACCGGCGCGCTCCGGCGGTGAGAAGTCCCGTACCAGCGCCCCGATCGGGGCCAGCACCAGCATGAACCCGGACATCATGAGCAGCCCGGCGGCGATCGCCTGGCCCGTGCCGCGGGCCAGGTACATCGCGAGCAGGCCGGCCGCGTACACGCCGACGGCGGGCAGGAGGAAGCTGACCCGGCCCACCCGGTCGAGGAACCGGCCCACGATGACGCTCACCAGGGATGCGCCGAGCAGCACGACACCGAGCACGAGGGCGTAGCCGTCGATGTCGAGGTAGCGCTGCACGTAGATGATCAGGTACGGCAGGAAGACCTGGGTCGACACACCCCAGATCGACCACGCGGCCAGCGCCAGGTACAGCCCGGGGTTGGCGCGTACGGTCGCCGGGCGCAGCCCGTGCAGCACAGAGCCGAGTAGGCGCTCGCCACGACGGACGGGCACAGGCTCGTCGCGTACCAGGAACCAGGCCAGCACCCCGACCATCGCGATGATCCCACCGACGATCAGGAAGAACGTCCGCCACTGGCCGGCCCGGGTGAGACCGTCGAACCCGCCGAAGACGGCGAGCATGGCCAGCAGCGGCATCACGGCCAGCACGGACTCCACCCGGCCCCGGTTCGCCGGCCGGGTCACGTCCGTCACCCAGGCCTGGAACCCGGCGTCGTTGGCGCCGGAGCCGAGAAACGACATCAGGCAGTCCAGCGCGATCACGGCGATCACGGCCAGCAGCACCGCGTCGGCTGCCGGCGCCAGTGTGGCCACGCCATCCACGGTGAGCAGGCCGAACGCCGCCGTGGTGGCACCCCACACGACGTAGCCCACGGCGATGAAGACCCGGCGGCGGCCGGACCGGTCGGAGATCGCACCGATCAGCAGCGTGGCCATCGTGGCGGCCAGCGCGCTCGCCGCGACCATGGTGGCGATGGCATTGGGGTCGTCGGTGATGGTGTCGTAGACGAACACGTTGAGGTACATGTTCTCGACCGTCCAGGCCAGTTGGCCGACGAAGCCGAGCAGCACCAGCGAGGTCCAGGCCCGCCTGCCGAGCCGCTCGCCGTCGCGGCCCGCGGCGGAGTGCGTCGCGGGGCCGGTCACGGTGGGTACGGACACAGCGCACCCTCCTGACAGGCCGGACCGGCGCGGCCCGAAGGTGAGACGGATTCTACATATGCTGCCTCAATCCTGACGGGGGCTGATCCCCGCCACGGTCAGGCCCAGCAGTCGAGCCGCTTCGGCGGCGGGTCCGGGTGGTGTTCCGTTGCCAGGGCAATGCCGGTGACCAGCGTGCGGACGCGGTGACGGCGCTCAGCCACTCCAGAAGTGCGGCCCGGGTGTCGGCCCTGCTGGTCAGGTCGCGGGCGAGGGCGCACAGGGCCCCGACCCGTTCCCGGAAGACCGCCTCCAGCAACGCGCAACGCCTTCGGCCCACCGCCTGACTCCCGCCTGGCGTGGCCAGAATCCGTCGGGGTGTGGCATTTTCGCCTCTCGCTACCGGGCTTACGCCTCCGTAGGCTGCCTTTCGATACGGCATTCCGGAAAAGGTGACAGGACTGAGATCGTGCTTCGCTATGTCATGCCAGTCGTCATTGGGCTGGTCTACGTCGGGCTCATTTCCTTCGTACCCGAGCCGCACCGACGTCGTCTGAATGCACTCATCGTTACGGGCGCTGGCGCCGCCTACATCAGCGGCGGCGGATTCGGCCTGTGGGAATTGGCCTTCTGCGCCCTGCTGGTGGCGGTGGGCTACGCCGCGCTCAACTCCTACACCCTCATCGGCATCGGGTGGCTTCTGCACACCGCCTGGGACGTCATGCACCACCGCCGTGGCACCCCGCTCATCCCGTCGTTGCACGACTCGTCGTTCGGCTGCGCCATCTGCGATCCCGTCATCGCCCTGTGGTGCTTCGTGGGCGGCCCGTCGATCAAAGACCTCTACCACCGTTTCAGCCGCCGCCGCCCCGCCGATGCGGGCAGACCCGCGCAACCCGTCACCGTGACGCCCTAGCTGGCTAGATTTCGGCCATGCACACCGTGGCAGTGCTCGCTCTCGACAGCGTCGTCCCGTTCGACCTCGCCACCCCGATGGAGGTGTTCCACCGCACCCGTCTGCACGACGGCCGCGCCGCTTACCAGGTCCGGATCTGCGCCGTGACGCCGAAGGTCACCACCGGCGCGTTCAGCGTCGCGGTGCCGTGGGGACTGGACATCCTCGTCGAGGCCGACACCATCATCGTGCCGGGCGTCGCCGACCCCACCGCCGCAGCACCCGCCGAGGCCCTCGACGCGTTGCGGGCCGCCGCAGCCAACAGCACCCGCATCGCGTCGATCTGCGGCGGCGCGTTCACCCTGGCCGCCACCGGCCTGCTCGACGGACTCCGCGCCACCACGCACTGGATCGCCACCGACCAGCTCGCCGCCCAGTACCCGCAGATCCAGGTCGACCCGAACGTCCTCTACGTCGACAATGGCCAGTTCCTGACCTCCGCCGGCGCCGCCGCCGGACTCGACCTGTGCCTGCACATGATCCGGCGCGACTACGGCGCCACCGTGGCAGCCGACGCCGCCCGCCTGTCCGTCATGCCGCTGGAACGCGCTGGCGGGCAAGCCCAGTTCATCGCGCACGAACCGCCCACCCCTGACGGGGTCACCCTGGAGCCGCTGCTGTCCTGGATGCGGAACAACGCAGGACGCGAACTGACCCTCGCCGACATCGCTCAGCACGCCGGCATGAGCACCCGCACCCTGAACCGCCGCTTCCGAGACCAGATCGGCACCACGCCTCTGCAGTGGCTGCACCGCGTGCGCGTCCACCAGGCGCAGCACCTCCTGGAGGCCACGGCCCATCCCGTCGACCGCGTCGCGGCCCAGGTCGGATTCGGCTCCGCCACCGCTTTTCGGGACCGCTTCAAACTCATCACCGGTACCAGCCCGCAGGCCTACCGCCGCGCGTTCCGCAGTACCTGACCGGCGCCGGGCCGGACGACGGGGCAGGGCAGGCGGTGGGTACGGTCAGACTGCCTCCATCGAGATGTCGAAGGCGGCATCGCGGACGTCGGCGACCGGGTGCTCCCGTAGCGAACGGAGCAGGTCCCGCCACGGCTCCGGCCAGCCGAGTGACGTGCCCTCGCGGACCAGCGCCACCGCGAACAGGCCTGTGGTCGCCTCGCCTCGCGCGGTGAGGTTGCGGGTGGTGTCGAACAGCAGGTCCGAGTCGATGGCTGTCCCGGACCACCGTCGCTCTGTCTGCAGACGCTGCGTTGATCTCTGCACGGCGCTCATTGTGACCGGCACAGGGTCGCCCTGACGACCAGTTCCCGACGGGTGCCGGCTGCCACATGATCGGCAAACTCAAATATTGCTCAACTTGTACGCGCGCCCGGCCGCCGCGAGTTGCTACCGGCCTACGGTCAAGGTCACTTCGACCGGGACCCGCGACACCCCCTGTCGCACGACTTGGGAGCATCATGGCACCTACTCCGCCCACGGATGCTGAGCTGAACGTTCTGATCCGTGCCCGGCTCGCCGCCCTCGGCATCGACCTCGACCAACTTCCGCCGGGGACCAGCCCCGACCCGGAGACCGGCTCGCCCGGCCGGGACTCCGTCCTCGCCTCGCTGCGCTCCTTCATGCGGGGCACCGTGGCGACGCTCGCCGCATACCAGTTGCCCGCTCCCGATGGCACCGATCCCGACACCGCGAAGGCGCTGTCGCAGCAGCACGTGCCGGTCCTCTACCCCTCCAACAGCACTGAATGGCGGAAGGCATGACGTCCGAACCGCTCGACCGTACGGTCGACCGCCGCGCGTTTCTGGCCCGCGCCGCGGCTCTGGCCACCGTCTCAGCCGTGGGCGTCAACGTTGGACTGCCCTCGGTCGCGCTGGCGAGCAGCGGCCTGTCCACCAACGCCAAGCCGGGAGCGGGGGGACGGCCGCTGGACCAGCCGAACGCCTACACCAAACCCCGGCCGGCAGCGCTCGCCGATCCGTCCGAGCTCACCATCGCCGAGGCAGCCTGGCTCATCCGCGCCGGCAAACTCACCCCCGAGCACCTGGTCGAGGCGTACCTGGATCGCATCTCCCGGTACGACGGCAGCTACCAGGCGTTCAACCGGGTGCTCGCCGACGCGGCCATTGCGGCCGCGAGAGATGCCGGACGCAGGCCCCGACGCGGTGCGCTGCACGGCATCCCACTGGCCATCAAGGACAACTACTACACGGAAGGGGTCCCCACCACCGCGAACTCGTTCCTCTTCAAGGACTTCGTGCCTCCGTACGACGCGACTGCGGTGGCCCGGCTGAAGGCAAGCGGCGCGATCGTGCTCGGCAAGACTCAGATGGGCCCGCTGGCGACCACCCGTGCCACCACGCCGGCCGGTGTGATCACCACGGTGAACGCCTGGACGCCGACCGACCGCGGCGTCGACCCGGGCGGGTCTTCCACCGGCACCGCCACCGCGGTTGCCGGCCGGATGGCCACCTCGGGCATCGGCACGCAGACCGGCGGCTCGATCACCGCCCCGTCCAACGCGCAGAACCTCACCGGCCTCAAGCCGACCATGGGTCGGGTCTCGGCGGCCGGCATCATTCCGCTCACGTACAGCCGCGACCATCCGGGCCCGTTGGCGCGCGACGCCAAGGACGCTGCGATCATGCTGACTGCGATGGCAGGCGAGGATCCCATGGACCCGCGCAGCCAGGGCCTGCCCCACGTACCCAACCTGATCGACGCGGCGAGCCCGGTCTATCAGGGACGCCGCGTCAAGCTGCGCTGGAAAACCCGGATCGGCGTGCTGCCGGGCTTCGCCAACGGCACCTCGTCCAGTGCGCTGGCCCGTACGGCGTACCTGGCGCAGCTCGCCGCGATCCCGGGCGTCACCCTGGTGGACGTGCAGTTGCCCGCCGAGTGGAGTCAGCTGACCGGCAGCACCTTCAACAACATCCGGTTGCCCGAGCGAGCCGAGCCGTTCATGCCGTACCTGCGCACCGACCTGCGCGGCTTCGGTGTGTCGGTGACCAGTTGGCTGCAAGGAGCGCTGATGGGTGGCAACGAGTTCATCACCGGTCAGCGGGCCAAGCTGCTGCTGATGGACCGGGTGCTCAACGACCTCTTCGACGACTGCGACGTGGTGGTGCAGACCGACCCGGTGCCCTTCGACATCCTGGGCCTGCCGGAGATCGCCTTCCCGATCGGGTTCACCACCGCGGGGCTACCGGTCGGCACCATCCTGGGTGGCCTCCCGTACGCCGAGGACCGGCTGTTGTCCGTGGTGGCCGCCTACCAGGCGGTGACGGACTGGCATCTGCGGCGGCCGGCCGACCCGCCCACCGCCGCCGCGCGGGGCGCAGCTCCCGCCGAAGCGCTCCGCCTGACGGCCGAGGAGGTCGCCGAGCTCAGCCAGTGACGTGCAAAGGGCGGGCATTCAATGCCCGCCCTTTGTGGCCACGCCAACACCGAGGACTGTCCATTAAGTCCTTGGTGGAATTGTCGTGCCTAAACAAAATTGGTCCTGGTCCGATCCGGCACAGTGGTGAGTCTCAAGATTTCCTCAACTGCCATCCTGAGCATTCCGGACCTCGATCGAAACCTGTTGAATCAAGCTATCCGATTGGCGCGGCCGCCCCTACCGGACCCTTTTCCGTCGTGTACGTACTGCGAAGGGGTATCAGGTGAAACGAAGACTGTCTCGGACAACGGTGTCGGTTGCTTGCGCGCTGGCTCTGGTCGGTACGCCGGTGTTGACGTCGGCGACCACCGCTACCGCCTCGAACCGCGTACCGAAGCCGGAGTCGGTGATCGGCTGGGCGCCGTGTGCCGACTACAAGCTCGCCACCTACGAGCAGATCGCCGAGTACTACCGGGCAATCGACAAGGCCAGCGACCGGATGAAGCTGGTCGAGATCGGCAAGACCAGCGAGGGACGGCCGCAGTTGATGGCGATCGTCTCCTCCGAGAAGAATCTCAAGGACGCGAACCTCAAGCGCTACCGGGAAACCTCGGTGCGGCTCTCCCAGGGCGACTCGCTGTCCGAGTCTCAGGCGCGTGACCTGGCGAAGAACGGCAAGGCCATCGCCTGGGTCGACTTCGGCATCCACTCCACCGAGGTGGCCGGCCACCAGACCGCCCCGCAGTTCGCGTTTGACCTGGTGACCAGCGAGACGCCCGAGGCGCGAGCGATCCGGGACAACGTCATCACCCTGTTGGTGCCGAACGTGAACCCGGACGGCGGCACAAAGGTCGCCGAGTGGTACAAGAAGAACCTGGGTGGGCCCTACCAGGATGCCGGCTATCCCGAGCTGTACCAGAAGTACGCCGGACACGACAACAACCGGGACTGGTACATGTTCAACCTGCAGGAGACGCAGAACGTCGGGCGTCAACTGTTCCACGAGTGGATTCCGCAGGTCATGCACAACGTGCACCAGACCGCGGTCTTCCCCGCCCGGATCAGCATCCCGCCGTACGAGGACCCGCTGAACCCGAACATCAACCCCCAGGTGGTCCGGGGCGTCAACCTCGTCGGTGACGCGATGGGGCAGCGGCTGGATCGTGAGGGCAAGGTCGGCGCACTGGCCCGCCAGTCGTACGACATCTGGTGGAACGGCGGCGCGCGGACCGCGCCGTACTACCACAACCAGATCGGCATCCTGACCGAGACCGCGCACGCCTCGGCGACCCCCAGGGTGTACGACCCGGCGACCTTCCCGAAGACCTTCGCGGACGGCACCTCGACGAGCGAGCCGTCGGTCTTCTACCCCAGCCCCTGGAAGGGCGGCGAGTGGCATCTGTCGCAGAGCTGCGACTACATCAAGACGGCCTCCTGGGCGATGCTGCGGGTGGCCAGCGACGACCGCGAGGGCCTGCTCTACGGCGTGGCACAAATGGCCCGGGACGGTGCCCGCAACGGTGCCGGCACCACCTACGTGATCCCCGCGGATCAGGCGGACTTCCCGACCGCCACCAAACTGGTGGACAAGCTGCGCTGGAACAACATCCAGGTCGAGCGTGCGGTGAACTCCTTCACCGTCGGCAAGCGCACCTACCCGGCCGGGAGCTACCTCGTGCGGGAGGCCCAGCCGTACCGGGCAGCCGTGTTGGACCTGCTGAACCCGCAGGTTTACCCGGACCGGCGGCTCTACCCGGGTGGCCCGCTGGAGCCGCCGTACGACATCACCGGCTACACCCTGTCGTTCCAGATGGGCGTCGCCGTCGACAAGCTCGGCCAGGCGGTGCAGGCCAGCACTGTCCGGGTCGACTCGCCGAAGGTACCGGCGGGTGTGGTGGCCGGCGCGCCGAAGTACGCGTACGCCCTCGACCCCCGGGTCAACGACAGCTCCGCCGCCGTGAATTCCCTGCTGGCGGCGGGGGACAAGGTCTTCCTCAGCAGCGCTGAGGTGACCACCCGCAGTGGCAAGCTGCCGGCTGGCACGTTCCTGGTGACGCCCGGTCCGGGCACCGAGGCTCGGGTGACGGCGCTCGCCACCCGGTACGGGCTCAGCATCGCCGCGGTGGATGCGAAGCCGGCCAAGGTGCGGGAGCTCGTCGCGCCTCGGATCGGACTGTACGACGGCTTCAACAACTACGACGAGGGCTGGACCCGGCTGGCCCTGGACCAGTTCGGCTTCGGTTACCAGAAGCTGACGAACGCGTCGGTCCGGGCCGGCGATCTGCGGGCGAAGTTCGACACGATCGTGCTGCCCGACGCCACGTACAACTCGATGCGCAACGGCCGGGCGGCGGGCTCGCTGCCGCCGGAGTACACCGGCGGGATGACCGACGCCGGCGTGGCCAACCTGAAGGCGTTCGTCGAGGCGGGCGGCACGGTGGTCACCCTCAACAAGGCGGCCGAGTTGCCGATCAAGGCGTTCGACGTGCCGGTCAAGGACGTCACCGAGGGGGTGCCGGACACCAGCTACAACATTCCGGGCTCGGTGCTGAACCTCAACGTCGACGCCAGTGACCCGGTCGCCGCCGGGTTCGGATCGACCGCGTCGGCGTTCGTCGCCGACGGGCCGGCGTTCGAGGTCGAGGACGGCGCGCAGGGTGTCACGGTGGCGGCCACCTGGCCGAAGACCAACCTGCTGAAGAGCGGCTTCCTCCTCGGTGAGGACGTCATCGGTGGCAAGGCGGCCGTGGTGACGGCGAAGGTGGGCGACGGGCAGGTCGTGATGATCGGCTTCAAGCCGCAGCACCGGGCTCAGTCGCACGGTACGTACCGGCTGCTGTTCAACGCGATGTACCTGGGGGGTCAGCGCTGACCTGACGTCAGTCGTGGTGGCCGAGCGCGCTCAGCGCTCGGCCACCGCGCGCGTATGGTGAATGCGTGATCACCTGCGTGGTGCACTACACCATCGATCCCGCACAGATCGAAGCATTTGAGCGCTTCGCCCGGGAGTGGATGCGGTTGGTGGCCAAGCACGGTGGTGTGCACCACGGCTACTTCCTGCCGGCCGAGGGCGCGAGCGACCAGGCCGAAGCGTTGTTCAGCTTCGAGAGTCTGGCGGCCTACGAGCGTTACCGCGCACGGTTCGGCGATGACCCGGAGTTCGTCGCGGCTGATCGGATTCGCGACGAGTCGGGTTGTGTCATGCGCTACGAGCGGACCTTCATGCGTCCGCTCCTGCCGTCTGATTGAACGCGCCTTCGGCCGGAGCCGCGGGTCGGCGTGAGGGTCACCGCGCCGTGTCGGCGGCAGGCGAGGATCCCATGGACCCGCGCAGCCAGGGCCTGCCCCACGTACCCAACCTGATCGCCGCGGCGAGCCCGGGCGGGACGGGCGCCGTACGTCTTCGCGGCCGTCGGGCCGGATGAGCACGCCGGAGGGTACCGCCCGCACGGGTGCAGCCGGTCGGGCCCGCTGGTGATGGTCAACGCCAGATCGCCGACGTGGGGGCATCCTCGCGTCGGGATACGGCGACATCGCCGACACCGAGTCGATCAATCGAACCGCCCGGGCGGGCCGCACAGCACCCAGTCCGATCCACACCTCCCGAAGATCCCTGACGGTCGGATCAGGGAAGCTGGCTCATGTTTGCCGCGAACGTGGAACAATTTCACAAAGGGTGCCAATCGAACCGAGCGTGGGACGGTCTCGACGACAACGACCTCCGGCGCACGGCACCTTTGCCTGCCTGAGTCCGGTCACGAGTGGTTCGTCCGCCGGTGATCCCGCGGCTCAGGACTCCACGGAGAAGGGAGCAGCAATGATGGGACGTACCCGACTCTGGGCGGTCGCGATGGCGGCCAGCGCAGCGGTGGCGGTAACCGCCATCGGTACCGCCGCCTTGGGCGACGGCCGGGACGACTCGGGCGACAAGCGGGATTCACACGACTCCCGCGACTCGCGGGACTGGAGCGACTCGCGGGACCGTAAGGAGGTGAACGTCCGGGCCAAGCTCAGCGGCTTCGAGGAAGATCCAAAGCCGATCTCGACGCCCGGCTCCGGCCAGTTCGAAGCCACGATCGACGAGCGGGACAAGAAGATCGAGTTCAAGCTGAGCTACGAGGACCTGAAGGACGTCCAGCAGGCCCACATCCACTTCGGAGGGAGGCACCAGAGCGGCGGCATCGCCGTCTTCCTGTGCTCCAACCTGAAGGACGCGAAGGGCGGCGCGTCGCACGACGTCCAGTCCTGCCCCCAGGCCCCAGCCACCATCAAGGGGACCATCAAGCCCGATGACGTGGTCGGCCCCGCCGACCAGGGCATCGAGCCGGGCGAGTTCGACGAACTCGTCGACGCGATCGAGGCCGGCGTCACCTACGTGAACGTGCACACCAAGAAGTACCCGAACGGCGAAATCCGCGGCCAGATCAAGAGCGACGACAAGCGGGACCAGAACCGGAGCCGCGACAAGGACGAGGACCGGAACTCGTGGTGGAGCAGCGACGAGGACCGGGACTGGAACGAGTTCAAGAAGAACTGGGACCGGGACCACGAGGACCGGGACAAGGGCCACGACGACAAGGGCGACAAGGACCGGGACAAGGGCCACGACGACAAGGGCGACAAGGACCGGGACAAGGGCCACGACGACAAGGGCGACGAGAACCGGGACAAGGGCCACGACCACGGGGACGCTTGACCCAACGACGAGAAGTGACCTGTCGCCTCGCGACGGGGGGAACGCCCAACCCTTGACGGGTTGGGCGTTCCGCCATGCGTCGGCCCACCCGCCGCCACGTCGACCACTGCCGGCGACCTCAGCGGCAGCAGCTGCGTACAGCGGCACCAAGGCGGTCGGGGCCGGTCGAGCAGATCCGGTTCAGTCTGCACGGCGGCTGGCCCGTCGTCCGCTCCTGCCGTCTGGTTGAACGCGCCCTCGGCCGGAGCCGCGGGTCGACGCGGTGGTCACCCCGCGGTGTCGGCGGATGCGGGGTCCTCGGTGAGCGGGTTACTGCTTGTTGCCTGGGTGACGGGGGCGAGCAGCATGCCGGCGATGGCGTCGCAGAGGAAGTCGCCCACTGACGCCCAGCGGGCATCCTGACCGCTGCGTTCGGTGCGGGCCTCGACCTCGGCGGCGGCCGTGGAGACGATCATGGTGATCAGCCCTGCCCGGGCGGCCACGATGTCCGGATCCAGGTGCTCGAGGCGCGCTGCGAGTGACCGGACGATCATTCTCGCGGTGGGCACGGCGTCCGCGGCTTCGATCAGGAGTGGCCTGGTGGCCGGATCGTGCAGGGCCTGACCGAGGAACCGGGCGCGCCAGGTCGGCTGCGGTAGCCCGGCGAGCACCTTCATGGTCGGCATGACCAGGCTGCGGACGTCGCCGAGAACCGAGTCGGAGTGTTCGAACATCGCCCGGCGCGGTTCTTCCAGCGCGGCCGCATGGCGAAGGATCAGCGCGTGCAACAGCCCGTCCCGGCCCCCGAAGTAGTACCGCACCGCGGAATGGTTGGTGTTTCCGGCCGCCTCGGCCACCTTGCGGTCGGAGATCTGCGCGATGCCGGACCCGGCGAATAGGCGCTCCGCCGCGTCGAGCAGTGCGGTACGAGCCGGTTCTGCCTGGGTCATCGCAGCCCTCTCCTCCAGGTGGCGTGGCGGTGTGATCTACATCAAGGTAGCCGTTCCAAGACATTACAAGCCACGTGACTTACTCTTATAAGTCACGTGGCTTACGCGGGGCAAGCCTTCCGTTCCACGTGTGACGCAGACGCCTCCCGCAACCCGCCTGGAGTATCCCCTTGGACAGCTCGACCATTTCTGCTCCCGCCGCCGAGGCTGGCACCGGCCCGCCTGTCGAGGACCGCAAGACCCGGATCGCCCGGTATGTCGCTCTCTTCGTGATGCCGTTCCTCATGGTCACGATGATGTTCGCCACCTACGTGGCCACCATGCACTCCCCGCAGCCGCGCGACATGCCGGTTGCCGTGGTGGGATCGGGCGCGCAGGCTCAGGCAGTCGTCGACGGGCTGAACTCCGCGTCAGGCCAGGCCGTCGACGCACGCCTGGTCCCCTCCGGCAGTGATGCCGTCGAGCTGCTCGAAGAACGTGAGATCGCCGGGGCGATCGAGATCCCGGCCGCCGGTTCCCGCGAGGCGACCGTCTACACCGCGATGGCGGCTGGCGCCTCCCAGGCCACCACCGCCCAGCAACTACTTGCCCCGATCGCCGTGCAGCAGGACTGGACCACCACCACTCAGGACGTGGCCCCGCTGCCCGAGGGCGACCTGGCCGGCATCTCGGTGCTGTTCGCCGCCATGGGCATGATGCTGGCCGGGTACGTCCCCCTGAGCCTGCTGGTGATCGCCACCCCGCACCTGCTGTCGCTGCGGCGGTTCGTGCCGCTGCTGACCGGCTGGGCGGCGGCCACCAGCACGATCATCTGGCTCATCCTCGGGCCGATCGTCGGCGCAGTCGAAGGCCACTATCTGCAGTTCCTCGGCGTCGGGATGCTCACCGTCGGCGCTGTCGGCGCGGCCCAGCTGCTGTTCACCAAGCTGATGGGTCCGCTCGCCGTCCTGGTCGGCATGCTGCTGTACGTCGTGTTCGGCATGCCGTCGTCGAACCTGGCGCTGTCGATCGACGTGATGCCTGGCTTCTTCCAGTTCCTGCACGGCGTCCTTCCCCTGCCGGCCGCCGGGGAAGCGCTGCGCTCGCTGCTCTACTTCGACGGTCGCGGCGCAGGCGGGCACCTGTTGACGCTCGCCATCTGGCTGGTCGCGGGGCTGCTGCTGTCCCTGCTCAAGGAGCGCGTCAGCGGGAAGGCGATTCCGGGCGTGGCACCGGGCGTCCACCCCGGCACGCCGATGCCGGCGCTGGCCGGTGGTCCGAATCGACCGCTGTGGACGCGGTACCTGGCGGTGGCGGCCTTCCCGCTGTCGATCCTGGTGATGGTGGTCGGCCTGATGGGCTTCTCCATGCACAAGCCGCAGGTGCACAGCCTTCCCGTCATCGTGGTCAGCGCCAACGCGCAGCAGGCCGACCAGGTCGCCGCCGGACTCAGGTCGAACCTGGGCGACATCCTCGACGTCGGCGTGGCCACGTCGGTCGACGACGCCACCGACCGGATCCGCTCCCAGGACGTGGTCGCCGCCTACGTCCTGCCTGCGGCGCCCGACGCCGCGGCGACGCTCTACACCTCCTCAGCTGCCGGGGTCAGCCAGCAGAGCGCGGTGCAGGCGATGTTCCAGCAGATCTCCGCCCAGCAGCAGGCCCCGTTGACGACCACCGACGTGACGCCACTCACGGACACCGACACCATGGGCAGCAACAGCCTGTACGTCGGCATGTCGTGGATCATGGCCGGGTTCCTGATGCTGGCCGTACTGCGCGGCGGTGCGCCGGAGCTCAAGCGCCTGCGCCAGTTCCTGCCGCTGCTCGGCGGCTGGGCGATCGGCATGTCCGTGTGGCTGTGGGTGCTCTTCGACGTCATCATCGGCGCGGTCAACGGGCACGCCTGGGAGATGATCGGATTCGGCGCGGCGACCATCCTTGCCGTGTCCCTCGCCACCGCTGTCTTCACACGTACCCTCGGCCTGGCCGCCATCATCCCGGTGATGGTCGTGCTGATGCTGGCGGGCGTGCCGGCGTCCGGCGGCGGACTCTCGGTGTACATGGTGCCCGAGTTGTTCCGGCATCTGCAGGACATCCTGCCGCTGCCGGCCGCGGTCGACACCGCTCGATCCCTGATCTACTTCGACGGCAACGGGGTCGGCCGGAACCTGCTGGTCATCGCGATCTGGGGTGTGATCGGCCTTGCGCTGAACCTCGTGGTCGACCTCTGGCTGCGGCGCCGGGAAAAGTCGACGAAGGCGGCCCCTCCGGCTCACCTCGCGAAGGCACCCGACGTCGATGCTGACCGCCGCGACGTCCGCGATGAGCTGACGGGCACCGCCGCCATCTGACGGCCGCCACGCTGACGCGCGTTACGCCGCGTCCGTCGAGTCTTCAGGGGTCTTCTCGACCACCTGCTCGGCGGCGCGGCGTACGTCGTCGAGCAGGATCTCCATGTCGCGCCGCGTGGTGCGGTAGTTGAGCACGCAGCCGCGCAGCGCGAAGCGGCCGTTGACGGTGGCGTTCGACAGGTACGAGCTGCCGGCCTGCTGGACTGCCAGCATGATCCGTTCGTTGAGGCGGTCGAGTTGCTCCTCTTCGGTGCGCGACCGTGAACCGGCCCGTGCGTTCGACGGCAGGTAGCGGAAGCAGAAGATGGAGAGTTCGACCGGGGCGAGGAGCTCGAAGTCGGCGCTGCCCTCGACGAGTTCGGCCAGGTGCCGGGCACAGTCGAGGTTGCTCTCGATCGCGTCGCCGACAGCTCGCGAACCGGCGTGCGCCAGCGTCATCCAGACCTTGAGTGCCCGGAATCGTCGGGACAGATCGGGGCCGTAGTCCCAGAAGGCGAAGGCCTCGGCCGGTTCGGTCTGCGTGACCCGGGTGTAGTCGGCGTCCAGGCTGAAGGCGGGCCGCGCCGCCTCGGGGTCGCGGTAGATGAGACAGCCGCAGTCCGCGGGCAGGTAGAGCCACTTGTGCGGGTCGAGGGCGATCGAGTCGGCCTCGGACAGGCCGTCGAAGAGCGGACGGGCCGTGGGGGAGAGCCGCGCGAAGCCGCCATAGCAGGCATCGACGTGCATCCACAGCCCGTACTCCCGCGCGACCGCTGCGATGTCGGCGAGCGGGTCGACCGCGCCGGTGACGACGGTGCCGGCGTTCGCCACCACGCAGAGCGGTTCCGCCCCGGCGGCACGGTCCTCCTCGATGGCGCGGACGAGGGCGTCGACGTCCATCCGGAAACGGGCGTCCACCGGGATGTCGCGGACGTTCGCCCGCCCGATGCCGAGCAGCGCGGCGGCCTTGTGGATCGAGTGGTGGGTCTCGGTGGAGGCGTAGACGCGCAGCGGCGCCGGGTGGGCGGCCGCACCGTGGGTGGCGACCGTGTCACCGCAGTGGCGGTGCCGGGCGGCGGCGAGCGCGGTGAAGTTCGCCATCGAACCGCCGCTCATGAACAGGCCTCCGGCACCGGGGTCGCAGCCGAGTGCCTCCTTGATCCAGTCGATGGCCACATGCTCCAGTTCGGCGGGAGCCGGTGCCGACCGCCACGCGGTGAGGTTGGCATTCAGCGCCGACGCGAGGAAGTCGGCCACCGAGGCGACGGCGGTGCCCGGCGCCGAGACGTACCCGAAGAAGCGGGGATGCCCGTTGTGCCGGGTGCCGGGCACAACCACCTCACGGAAGACCCTGAGCAGGTCGGCGAAGTCACGGCCCTCGACGGGCAGGGGCTCGGCGAGCGTCTCCTTCAGCGCGGCGGCGGAGGTGCGCGGGGCGATGGGCAGGTCACGGATCGAGTCGTGGTGGGCGGTGACCCAGTCGACGGATCGGGCCACCATGTCCCGGATCTGCTCCGTGGAGGGGTCCAGGGCCGAGTCGACGCCGCGCCGATCGGGTGGAATCGAGGTCATGGCCCGGAGGATAGTCTGGATCTTGCCGTTTGCTGCTGTGGGTGCAGGGTAACTGGGCGTTGTGACCACACCTGAGCAGAGCCGGCGGCAGCAGGAGGATGCACTCGAAAGCGGCGAGGTGTATCAGGACGCCGAAGGACGCCGAACCAGAGACCCGGGCGCCGGGGCGGCGCACGCCAACAGCGAAGCCGACCGCAACGCCGAGCACCTGAGGCGTGGCGAGGTCGGGCCGGGCATCCCGGAGGAGTAGGCAGCCGGCGCCGAGGCGTGCCCGACCGGATGGCCGGCCTGGGCACGCGACGGCGTCGACGACCTGACTGTGGGCGAGTGATCACCTACCCGGCCGGTAGCTTCGCTCGACATGGCCCCTGAGGTCCTCCGGATAGAAGTAGACGGGCCGGAGGTTGCCGCTCGCGTAGCGTTCGACCTGGTCGTTGAAGTGCGGCGAGTCCGGGTGGCCGCTCGCGCCCCCCGCCGTCACGGCCCAGGCGCGCAGCCTCGGGCCGAACTCCACGACCGCCACGAAGCTGTTGCCGCTGGTGCCGTAGTAGCGCTTCGTTCCCGGGTAGCGCCTCGCCCCGAAGGAGGCGAGCGAGCCCCACTGCGCGGAGGTGAAGGGCACCGGCCTGCTCGGCTTGGCGTCGTCGAACGTCTGGACGATCGCGCCGTCGTTGCGCTGGAAGCGGTTGATCTCGCCCCAGGGCACCTGCCAGTTGCCGAAATCCTGCGTCAGCCGCTGCGTCGCCGCTTCGAGCGCGGTGAGTCGCTGCGCATCGGTGGCGCGCTCGGCCAGGTAGTCCCACATCGACATGCCCGCGTCTCTCGCCGCCTGGGCCAGCGGCGCCCAGAGCGCCTCGCCCCAGAACACGGCCAGCGACGTCGCGGTCGATTGCGCGCTCCAGCGGTAGTCCCAGCCGCGTAGCAGGTCGATCGGGTCGGCGAGCGCCGCCTTCTGCTGGTTGCCCCCGGGCAGCCTGTCCCATGCCGCGATCAGCCCGGGCACGAGTCGGGCGAAGGCGGTGAGGTAGGTGTCGAAGGCGGCAGCGATGAGCGTCTGCGGGGTGAAGTCGTCGCGCGCGGTGAGCACCCGGATCGCCTGCGGTCCACGGGGGTTCTCGCCGGCCTGGTCGAAGTAGCGCGGATAGTCGGCGGCGTCCGGGCTGTCCGGGCCGGCCGCGGTCCAGGGCCAGTTGTTGGCGTTGAACGCCCAGCCGTTCCTCGGGTTCACCGCCTGCGGGAGGCTTCGGAGGCTGTGCAGTCCGCGCCAGTCCGTCGCCGGGTCGCTGCCGTCGACGGGCTTGCGGTAGTCGAAGCGATCGTCGCGGCGCGGCATGAACTGCGGCACCAGGAAGGCGATCTCACCCTTGGAGTCCGCGAAGAGCGTGTTGTTCGAGCTGTTGGCCTTGAGGCCCGCCACCTGGATGAAGTCCGCGAAGTCCCGCGTCTTGGTGCGCAGGAAGCTCTGCTGCAGCGCCTCGACCGGCTTGTTCATCAGCGCGAACGCGATCCACCTGCCGTCCGCCTCCCGGACGATCGGGCCGTGGTGGGTGGCGAAGGTCGTGAAGCTACGCCGAGCCCGCCCGCCATCCGTCGTGCGATACGACAGCGTGATCGTCTTCGTCGTCACCGGCCGCAGCGCGTTGCCGTAGCGGTAGGAGTGTCGGCCGTCCGCCCGGGTCACGATCGTCTCGGCGAACTCGTCGACGTTGTCGACGCCGCTCGACGTGTGCATCCAGCCGGTGTTCGGGTTGAAGCCCTGGTAGATGAAGAACTGGCCCCAGGTGGCCGCGCCATAGGCGTTGAGCCCCTCCCGGCTCGTCACGTGCTGCTCGGAGCGGAAGAAGAAGCTGGTGTGCGGGTTGATCAGCAGCAGGGCGTGACCGTTGCGCGTGTGGCTCGGAGCGATCGCCATGCCGTTCGAGCCGCTGGGCTCGCGGAACAGCAGACCGCGCTCGTCATCGGTCATCGGCACCGTGCGCTTGCTGTAGAAAGCTTCGAGTTGGGTGAGCGGCACCCGCTCGATGTCACCGCCGATGCTGCCCTCGGAGAAGCTCAGCGGCATCCACGGCTCGAACCGCGTGAGCACACGTGGCTGCACCTCGGGGTGTGTCGCTAGGTAGTAGTTCAGCCCGTCGGCCCAGGCCTGCATCAGCTTGCGCAGCCAGGACGGGCTCTGCGCGTAGTCCCTCTTCAGCGCTCCGGGGTCGACGTACAGCCGCTGGCGCAGGTCCTGCCAGATCGCACCCTCACCCTCGGCCTCGGCGAGGCGGCCAAGGCTCACCAGGTAGTTCCTCTCGATCCGGTTGAAGTCGTCCTCGGCCTGGGCGTACATCATTCCGAAGACCGCGTCGGCGTCGGTCCTGCCGACCACGTGCGGGATACCCCAGTCATCGCGGGTGATGGTCACGTGCGCCGCCTGCCGGTGCCAGCGGGCGACGTCGGGCGCGGTCCGCGGGGGAGCGGCGGCGGCGCCGGACGGCAGCCCCGCCGCGACGACCGCGGCGCCCGCTGCCAGTCCGGCTGCTCCGCCCAGTACGCGGCGTCGGCTCAACCTTTCGTTTTGCGGGTGGTTCATGAGGTGGTCCACCTTCCTCGGGGGTCAACGGATCCTGCCGGAGTGCCGATCGGAGCGGTGGCGGGCGCGCCCGATGGGCGCCTCGCAGGGGTGGCCGAGCCGTTCTGGACGACCGGTTCCGCGGGAGTTGCCCGCGACTGTCCACATTGGACCCCTGCGCCCACCGGCGGAAATTGCCGCTACCACGGAACTTGCCGGAAGGATCTTTCCAGCATCAATATTAGGTGATATCAATCTCCCACCGATCCTCCTACACCACCGGAGTGCAACGTGCGGAGATCCCGTTTGGCAACCCTCGTCCTGAGCCTGGTCACGGCTCTGGGCGCCACCCTCGCCCTGGCAGCGCCCGCCCAGGCCGCTCCCAGCGACCACTACGTCGCCCTCGGCGACTCCTACTCCTCCGGGGTCGGTGCCGGCAGCTACACCGCCGAGAGCGGTTCCTGCCAGCGCAGCACCAAGGCGTATCCGGCGCTGTAC
Source organism: Micromonospora sp. NBC_00858 (assembly GCF_045207365.1). NCBI lineage: Bacteria > Bacillati > Actinomycetota > Actinomycetes > Micromonosporales > Micromonosporaceae > Micromonospora > Micromonospora sp. NBC_00858. The sequence goes on from NZ_CP108828.1 coordinate 1,384,370, forward strand.
GCCACCAATGTGCAGCCTGCGTCGTACCGCTCGGTCGCCTGCTCGGGCGCCACCACCACCAGCGTGATCAACACGCAGCTTGGCGCGCTCAGCGCCGCCACGACCCTGGTCAGCGTCACGGTCGGCGGCAACGACGTCGGCTTCGCCAACATCATGACCACCTGCGTGCTCTACGGCACCACCGACTGCGTGGCCGCCGTGCAGGCTGCCGAAGACAAGGCCCGGGCCGACCTGCCCACCCTGCTGCGCAACGTCTACACCGGAATCCGGAACCGAGCGCCCTCGGCCCGGGTGGTGGTCGTCGGCTACCCGGTCTTCTACCAGCTGGGCACGACGTGTGTCGGGCTCAGTGTCACCTCGCGTACGAAGATCAACGAGGGCATCAACCTGGTGGACGACATCATCCGCACTGCCGCCGCAGCCGCCGGGTTCACCTTCGCCGACGTCCGGTCGCAGTTCGTCGGGCACCAGCTGTGCAGCGGCGGCACGAAGTGGTTGCACGCGCTCAACTTCGCCAGCATCGGGATCTCCTACCACCCGACCGCAGCCGGTCAGTCCGGCGGCTACTACCCGGTCTTCCGCTCCAAGGCCGGCTGAGTCCGGATACGCGGTCGGCCAGCAGCGGTATCACCCCGACCAGCCTCCGCGCGGCCGCCGCGCACGTTCAGTGGCGGCCGCGCACGAGCGGTAGGAACACCTCGTCCACGATCTCGACCAGCACCTCGTCGGGCACGGAGGGGATGCCGCGCATCGCGTACTCGGCGCGCAGCAGCATCATCGGCGTCGTCGCCACCCGGTGGTGCACGGCCGCGGCCGGTGCCTCGCCCCGGGCTGCGGCGCGCTCCAGCATCGCCAGCCAGGCGCGGTCCATGGTGTCCGCGCCGGACCGCTCCCGCATGAGGGTGAGCAGCTCGGGGTCGTCGGCGGCGGCGGCGAGCAACCCGCGCAGGATCGTCCCGTACGGCGACGACCACGTCTCGTTCGCCCGCCGCAGCATCTCCAGCGCGTCGCCCCGCAGAGTGCCTGTGTCCGGGTTCGGTAGCACGGCGTCGGACAGGTGGCGGTACGCCGCGATGCCCAGCGCCGCCCGGTGCGGCCACCGGCGGTAGATGGCGTTCTTGTTGGTCCCGGCCCGGGCGGCGACCCGGTCCATGGTCATCCCCGCGTAGCCGGACTCACTCACGCCCACGAGCCATTCGACCCCGAGATCGTGCGGCGCGACCTGCGCGTCATCCGCGACGAGCTGCACTGCGACGCGGTGCGCATCACCGGCGGGGTCCAGGACCGGCTCGAGCTGACCGCGAGGTTCGCCGTCGAGGCCGGGCTCGAGGTGTGGTACAGCCCGTTCACCGACGGCCTCGACCGCGACGGGCTCATGGCGTTCGTGCTCGACGGCGCGGAGCGGGCCGAGCGGCTGCGGCAGATCGGGGCGTCGGTCGTGTACCTCACCGGCTCCGAGATCGCCATGGTCACCGACGGCTTCCTGCCCGGCCGCGACCTGGCCGAGCGCATGGCGCTGTTCACCGAACTGATGCGGATAAGGGAGGCGGTCCCGGCCGCGCGCGCCGCGGTGCGCGACTTCCTCGCCGAGGCGGTGCCCACGGTGCGGGAGCGGTTCGCAGGGCCCGTCGGCTACCGGGTTGCGGGCCAGTGCTCCGCCCTTCAGGGCGGGGGTGGAGACCCGCGCTGGGAGGGCGCTAAGCCCGAGCAGTGCTCTAAACCGGACGGTTCTGCTGCTCGATGTACTGACGTACGACACTGAGAGGTGCCCCGCCGAGAGAGCCTGCGAAGTACGATCCCGACCAGAGCTTGTTGGCCCGGTAGTAGTGCCGCCGCAGGTCGGGAAACTCCTGCCGCATCCGTCGGCTGGACACGCCCTTGAGGGAGTTGACCAGCTTCGCCAGGGCGACTTTGGGTGGAAAGTTCACGAGCAGGTGGACGTGGTTGTTCTCGCCGTTGAATTCGACCAACTCAGTCTCGAAGTTGGCGCACACCGTCCGCACGATCTCCTCCATCCGGGCGAGGTGCCGGTCCGCGAACACTTCGTGCCGGAACTTAGTCACGAAGACCAAATGAGCGTGCAGAGCGAAAACACAGTGTCTGCCAGTGCGAATGCCTTCGATCTGAGCCATAAACCAATCGTACGTTTTGCCTGTGCTGCTCCGTTACGACTACCGCGTCTACCCGACGCCGAGTCAGCAGCATTCGCTGGCTCGGGCGTTCGGGTGCGCGCGGGTAGTGTTCAACGACGGACTGCGCGCGCGGCAGGAAGCCCGCGACGCCGGACGGCGGTACGCCACCGACGCGGAACTGTCCAGGCAGGTCATCACCCTGGCCAAAGCCACACCCGAACGGGCGTGGCTGGCCGAGGTGTCGTCGGTGGTGCTGCAGCAGGCCCTCGCCGACCTGAACACCGCCTACCGCAACTTCTTCGCCTCGGTCACCGGCAAACGCAAAGGTCGGAAGGTCGCTCCGCCGCGGTTCCGGTCCCGCAAGGACAACCGGCAGGCCATCCGGTTCACCAGGAACAGCCGGTTCAAGGTCTGCGCCAATGGCCGGCTGCGGTTGCCGAAGGTCGGTGACCTAAGCGTGCGCTGGTCGCGGGGTTTGCCGGCCGAGCCTACCTCGGTCACGGTGATCCGGGACGCCGCGGGCCGGTACTTCGCCTCGTTCGTCGTGCAGGCCACCGATGAACCACTGCCGCCCGCGGACTCCGAGGTCGGCATCGACCTCGGGTTGACCCACTTCGCCGTCCTTTCCGACGGCACGAAGGTCGCCGCACCGAAGTTCCTGCGCCGCGCGGCCCGCAAGCTCAAGCGGTCGCAGCAGGACCTGTCCCGCAAGCAGCGAGGCAGTCAGAACCGCAAGAAAGCCGTCGTGACAGTCGCCAGGGCACACGCCCGGGTGGCCGACACCCGGCGGGACTGGCAGCACAAACTGTCCACGACGATCATCCGCGACAACCAAGCGGTATACGTCGAGGACCTGTGCGTGACCGGACTCGGCCGAACCAGACTCGCGAAGTCCGTCCACGATGCCGGCTGGGCATCGTTCACGGGAATGTTGGAGTACAAGGCCGTACGGTACGGGCGGACCTTCGCCCGGGTGGACCGGTTCTTCCCGAGCACGAAGATGTGCGCGAACTGCGCCCGGATCAACAACAAGATGACGCTCAATGTCCGATCGTGGACCTGCCCATGCGGCAGCACCCACGACCGGGACGTCAACGCGGCCATCAACATACTCGCGGCGGGACGCGCCGAGAGCCTAAACGCCTGTGGAGCGCAGGTAAGACCGGCACCCGTGCCGGCACCGCGCCGCGAAGCAGGAATCCACCCGGACGCAGCGTGTTCCACGCGCAGCGTGGAGGGAATCTCCGTCCTTTAGGGCCGAGAGATCGTCAAGCCTCGATCCCGCTGGAGGCCGTGAACTGGGCGCCGTTCGACATCATCGCCAGCGACGCCGGGTACCGCGACGCGACCAACGCCGCGGCGGTCCCGCAGACCCTGGCGGCCGCGGTGGGGCAGGGCAAGCCGTACGCCGCCACCGAGTTCGGCTGCTGCACGTTCCGCGGCGCGGCCGACGTCGCGGGCGGGGCGGAGCCGGTGACGTACGACGAGTACGGCCGCGCCGCGAAGCTCACCACGGGGCTGGAGCGCGACGAGGAGGGCCAGGCCCGCTACGTCGTGGACCTGTTGCGCGACTACGAGGCCGGCGGGGTGGAGGCGGCGTTCGTGTACACGTTCGCGAACCGGCACCTGCCGACCACCGACGACCCGGAGCGCGACTTCGACCTGGCCGCGCGCGGGATCGTGCGGGTGCTGCCGGACGGCTCGTGGACGCCGAAGGCCGCCTTCCACGCCCTTGCCGCGTACGGCCGCTCGCGTCTGCAGAGCCGGTCGGCCGCTCAGGGCCGGTCGGCCACCCGGTGACACCAGGACGTGGTCTTCGCTGACACTGCCGGCGAAGACCACGCCGAGAATTCACAACTCTCAGGCCCCCTTGACCCAGTCGAGGCTGAAGCGGGCGAAGTAGATGCCGCCGGTGTTGCCGACCTCGTACAGGTTGCCGATCTGTCCGTTGGCCAGCACGGCCATCGTGGAGTAGCCCGCGCCGCCCGGTTTGATCAGCGCCCGGGCCGGCCAGCTGACGCCGTCGTCGGTGGACAGCCGGACGGTGAGGTCATTGCGCGCGGTCGGGTGGGCGTTGTTGCTGAACAGAGCGGTGCGGGTGCGGATCGGCGCACCGTTCGTGCCCACCTCCGACGGGCGCAGGTAGGACAGTTCGTCGGCGTTGCACAGCGGATCGGTCAGCACGGCACTGGCCGTGGCCGGGCCGAACGTTGCGCCTCCGTTGGTGGACGTCGCGTAGAACCGGCTGCGGGTGCCGTTGTGGCGCATGTTCTGCACGACGGTCCCGGTGTTGCGCTCGATTGCCTTGCTCTCGTTGATGGTCCCACCGGCGGACCCACCGCGTCGCCACGTCACACCGTGATCGTCGCTGTAGATGTTGGCGGCATGGCTGGTGCCCGCCGCGTCCCGGTACGCGATCGGCTGGACCAGGCGGCCGGTGCTGGTGTGGATGCCGTGGCCGGAGGAGAAGAACACCTGCTGCCACGCCGGGTCCTTGACCGCCGGGTTCAGCTCCACGGCGGCGCTCCAGGTGGCGCCGTTGTCCCTGCTCGTGATGTACCGCAGGTGCATGCTGTTGGGGTCATCCGCCGTGTTGACCCCGGAGGAGCCCGACCAGAAGCTGATGCCGGGCCTGGGGGAGTAGGTGAAGAAGCAGTAGACGGTGCCGGTCGCGCGGTCCACCAGCACGCTGGGATCGCCCACCCCCTCGCGGGTGGTGGCGGGGGCGTGGATGACGCGTGGCTGCTCGAAGGTGCGGCCGCCGTCGGTGCTGCGGATCATGGCGATCTGGATGTTGTTGGTGCCGCCGCCCAGGTCGTACGAGCCGTCGACCCGCGCGTCGGCGACGGCGACGACGGTGCCGTTGTTGGTGACGGCCATGCCCGGGATGCGGACCGAGGCCGCGGTGCCGTCGTAGCGACCGTTGGCACCGTTGAGGTTGCGGATGACGGTCTGCGTGGTCAGCAGCGTGGTCGTGTTCATCTGCGGGGTTCCGGCGGCCATGCCGCACGTGGCGGTGCCTCGCTGTGTGCTGTCGAAGCCCGGAGCGGTGACCCGCAGGCTGTACGGGGTGCCGGCGTCGACCGTCCAGTAGTGCAGGAAGTTGCCGCCGGCGGCGACCGTGCGGGTCCACGGTGAGCCGGTGCGTCCGGGCCAGGTGACGGTGAAGTCCCGGGCGGTCGTGGCGCGGTTTTCCAGCGTGAGCTGAAGGCGACTGGCCGTGCAGTCGAAGCTGGTGAACGCGGACATGCCGGTGCCGCAGTGGAATATGCCGGCGGAGGTGTCGTCCAGCCCGGTCGGGGTGGTCGTTCGCAGCGTGTACGCCGTGCCGGCCGTCAGGGTCCAGTACATCTGCGTGCTGCTGTTGGCGGGGACCGTCCTGGTCCACGGCGAGCCGGAGCGCCCGGCCCAGGTGACGGTGAAGGCCTGTGACGTGGTGCTGCGGTTGTCGAGCAGCAGGTTCAGTCGGCCGGTGGTGCAGTCGGCGCTGACTGTCGCGTTCACTCCGGCGGGAGCGGCCTGCGCTGGCGTGGCGGGCAGAACCGCGGCCAGGCCGAGGACGGCGGCCACGACGGCTACCGCTCGGCGCAGTGTTGCGCGGATAGGAGGCATGGAGTTCCTTCCGGGGGACGGGGTGCGGAACGAGGGGTCGAGTCACTCATATGACATCGGATGTCAGACGACGGTAGGGGCCACCGCGAGGATCGTCAATAGATGAGCATGAACATGCGCGGTCGTGGTCACGCGCACGGTCATCCGCTCGACGAACGCCATGAGGACGGCTCTGCCGCCCCGCCGGTGAGGCCGGCAGCTGGCCGGCCTGCCACTGCTGGCCGCTGTGGACCGACTGGCTCCGCAACGGAGCCGCGCACCGGATTCGGCACGGCCGTCCAGCTCACACCACGCGCAGGCGGAGGCGCCGAATCGGGATGGCCGCCAAGCCGGGAACGCGGTGGAATGGCTCACCCTGAGCTCAGGACCGGCTGCTTCTGGCGGCGTCGGCCACCGCTGGCGATGGGTGCGCAGTCACGCCGTCCGCCGTCCGACGGCTAGGGGCGGCGGACGGCAGGGCGATGCTGCTCGGCGATCGGTTGGCTCAGGACTGGACGGAGCGTGCGAGGCTCGCGCGGACGGGCGCGTAGTGGTCGGCGATGGCGGACCGCAAGACCGCCGGATCGCCTCCGGTGATCGCGTCGACGATCGCCCGGTGCCGCTGTACGGTGATCACCCGGTCTTCCGGCTGGGTGCGCAGGGTAGGGGCGACGATGGCCTGTACCTGCCAGAACGCCTCGGTCAGTTGGAGGATCAGGTCGTTGCCCAGGGGCTCCATCAGCTTCAGGTGGAAGGCCCTGTCGACCTCGAGGAAGTCCTTGTCCTGGGCGGCGAGATCCGCCATCTGGTCGGCGAGCGCGGAGAGGTCTGCGAGGTGTTCCGCGTCGAGGACCTTGATGATGTCCGCGGCGAGGCCCTGCTCAAGGGTCTGCCGGACATCCACGACCTGGCCCAGCACCTGGTGGTCTTCCTCGGCGCTCAGCAGGCCGCGGAAAGCCAGACTTTCGACGAGGGCGTTGAGGGACATGTGGCCGACGAACGTGCCGTGGCCGTGTCGCACTTCGACGATGTCGAGAGTGGAGAGGATCTTGACCGCCTCGCGGACGCTGGACCGGCTGGCTCCGATGGCCTCGCACAGTTCCGTCTCGGTGGGGAGGAGGTCTCCCGGCTTGAGGCGATTGCGCAGGATGTACTCCTTGATCCCTGTCACGACCTCCTGTCGACGGGGACCCGGGCGCTCCTGCCCGCGTAGCGGGCTCGCGTCAATCGTCGTCATCTGCCCCTTGCCCTTCCTTTACGGATCTGTCACGCTCAGCCTAGCGGCATCAGACGTCAGACGTCAGACCCCATACCCTCTACCCCCCGCAGCGCTGAGCTGTCACGCGGAGCGCATGCAGAGCCTATGGAGGCATTTACGTGAGCACCACCGACAAGCCGTTGAGGAGGCAACTCGGGGCCCCGCGCCGAGTTCGCTCGCTAGCCATGGCGGCTGGCGCGGCAACCTTGGCGCTAGGGCTGGCAGCGTGCAGCGGTGGCCCCGCCTCGACGAACGCCGTCGGAGGCGGCAAGGGCGGAAAGACGATCGAGGCGACGCTGGCTTTCACCCTCTCCAGCGGCTTCGACCCCGCGAACGCCTCCTCGGCGGTCGCGACGGCGGTCAACCAGCACATTTTCGAAGGTCTCGTCGACCTCGACCCGATCACCCGCGAACCGTACCTGGCTCTCGCGAAGGCCGATCCCGTGGCCAGCGCCGACGGACTCACGTACACGGTGTCCCTGCGGGACGGCGCGAAGTTCTCCGACGGCACCCCCGTCACGGGCGACGACGTCGCCTGGTCCTTCAGCCGGGTCCTGAAGCCGGCCGACCCCGCAGCGCCGCCCCTGATGCAGGGGTTCATCCCGTTCATCGACTCGGTCACCGCCAAGGACGCGACGACGGCCGAGTTCAAGCTGAAGTACCCGTTCGCGCTGTTCGCCGAGCGCATCGCGGTCATCAAGATCGTCCCGAAGGCGAAGACGGCCGACGCGGCCGCGTCGAAGGCCTTCGACACCGCGCCGATCGGCTCCGGCCCCTTCAAGATGGACAGCGCCTCGAAGGAATCCGGCATCAAGCTGAGCAAGAACCCGAACTACAACGGCTCCCGTGGCGCCACGGTGGACGCGATGACGTGGAACACCACCACGGAGGCCTCGGCCCGGGTGTCGGACCTGCAGGGTGGTCGGGTCCAGACCATCGAGTCGGTGCCGTACCTGAACGTCGACTCGATCAAGGAAAAGTACACCGTCGACGTGAAGCAGGCCTTCAACCAGGTCTTCCTCATGTTCAACACGGCGGCGGCCCCGTTCAACGACAAGCGGGTACGCCAGGCCCTGCACTACGCCATCGACAAGGACGCGGTCATCAAGACGGCGCTCAACGGCTACGGCAGCCCGGCGACGAGCTACCTCGACGAGGGCAACAAGGACTACCAGAAGGCCGCCACGGTCTACGACTACAACCCCGACAAGGCCAAGGCCCTGCTCCAGGAGGCCGGCGTCACGAACCTGACGCTCCAGCTCGACACCACGGACAGCTCCGTCGTGAAGGACGTCGCGCCGCTGGTCATCGAGCAGTGGAAGAAGATCGGCGTCAACGCCAGCCTCAACACGGTGCCCTCCGCGGCCATCTACGGCGATGTGGTTCCGAAGGACACCTTCCGGGTGCTGATGGTAACCGGTGACCCCAGCGTCTTCGGCGTCGACACCGATCTGCTGATGCGCTGGTTCTACTCCGGTGAGACCTGGCCGGGGAAGCGTTACCGCTGGAACGAGGCGGACCGCAAGGCCATGGTCGGGCTGCTCGACAAGGCTGCCCAGACCACCGACGAGGCGGCCCGGAAGACCCTGTGGAAGCAGGCCCTCGACATGGCGGCCGAGGAGGCCCCGCTCTACCCGATCCTGCACACCAAGGTCGTCACCGCGTACGACCCCGCCAAGCTCACCGGCTTCTCGGGCGCCGCGACCACCGGCCTGTACTTCCTCGGCGCCAGCCGAAGCGGCTGACCCTGCGCTCTGGGGCCCGGCCCGACCGCGTCCCGCGACGAGAAAGAGAAACCATGCTGACCGTCCTGAGCCTGGTCGCGCGACGACTCCTGACCCTGATCCCCCTGGTGCTGGGCATCACGCTGTTCGTCTTCGTGATCATGCAGTTCTCGCCGATCGACCCCGCGCTGTCGGTCCTCGGCGACCAGGCGACGCCCGCGCAGGTCGCGGCGTTCAAGGCCGCCAACGGCCTCAACGACCCGCTGCCGCTGCGGTATCTCCACTTCCTGGGCGACCTGATCCGAGGCGACCTGGGCATGACCTTTCCGCCATCGGTTCCGGTCGCCGACAAGATCGCCACCGCCCTGCCCCTGACGATCCAGCTGACGGTCATGGGTGTGCTGGGCGCGCTGGTCATCGCGCTCGCCCTCGGCATCCCCGCCGCGCTGTACCGGGACCGCTGGCCCGACCAGGTCATTCGGTTCGTCTCCATGGCCGGGATCGCCACGCCGTCGTTCTGGCTGGCGCTCCTGCTCATCCAGGAGCTCGCGGTCCGGCGCCCGATCTTCCCGACCGGTGGCTACGTCAACCCCGCGGACTCGGTTTCCCTCTGGCTGCAGTCCGTCGCCCTGCCCGCACTCGCGCTGGCCGTACCTGTCGGGTGCTCGCTCGCCAGAATCGTGCGGACGTCGATGGTCGAAGAACTCGACAAGGACTACGTCCGGACGGCGATGGGTGCCGGACTGCCGCCCCGAGTGGTGATCGGACGCAACGTGCTGCGTAACGCGCTCGTCAATCCGCTCACCGCGCTGGGCCTGCGCATCGGCTACCTCATCGGAGGCACGGTCGTGATCGAGGCCATCTTCTCGCTGCCGGGCATGGGCACCCAGATCATGAGCGCGGTGCAGCAGAACGACACCGCCCTCGCCCAGGGGACCGTCCTCACGATCGCCCTCGGTTTCGTCCTCGTGAATCTGGTTGTCGACATCCTCTACGTCTTCGCCAACCCTCGACTGCGCGGAGGCCACTGATGCGTCAGACACTCGTCGCCCGGCTGTCCCGCCCCGGCGTCGCCTTCAAACGGCTCGGCCTCACTGCCCGGCTCGCGCTCGGTTTCGTCCTGCTCATCGTCCTGGTGGGCATCTTCGCCCCGATCCTCGTCCGGCATGACCCCACCCAGACCGGGCTCGGCCCGGCGCTGACCGGCCCGAATGGCGACTTCTGGTTCGGTCTGGACAAGCTCGGGCGGGATGTCTTCTCGCGGCTGGTGGCGGGCACCCGGCGGTCCCTGATCGTCGGCTTCGGCGCGGCAGGCCTCGCCCTGCTGGCCGGCTCGATCCTCGGCGCCCTGGCCGGAACCGGCCGGGCCGCCGTCGACGAGGTGGTGATGCGCTGCCTCGACGTCGTCATGGCCTTCCCCGCCATCGTGCTCTCCGCCCTGCTGATCATCTCCTTCGGCAAGAACAGCCTGCTGGTCCTCGTGATCGCGATCGGCTTCGTCTTCACCCCGTCGGTCGCGCGCATCGTCCGCGCCAACGTGCTGTCGCAGTATCGCGAGGACTATGTGGCGGCTGAACGGATCATCGGCGCCCGTCGACCGCACATCCTCTGGCGACACGTCCTGCGCAACTGCGCCGCGCCCATTCTGGTCTTCGTCACCGTCATGGTCGCCGACTCCATCGTCTTCGAGGCGTCTCTCTCCTTCATCGGTGGTGGGCTGGCCCCGCAGGAGGCGGCCTCCTCCTGGGGCTCGGTGATCGCCTTCGGTAAGGAGATGGTGCAGATCGGTGGATGGTGGGCGACGTTCTTCCCCGGCCTGCTGATCCTGCTGACCGTGCTGGCCCTGAACGTGCTCTCCGAAGGGGTGTCCGACGCCTGGGCAGCCCCGGCGGCACGGCGCGCCACCAACGTGTCGACCGGCGACGCGCTGGAGCAGGCGCAGCCGGGCGTCGGCGAGGTCGTGAGTCTGCCCGGTCTCACGGTGGCGGCGCAGCGGCTCCGCGAGCGGGCCCGTCCCCTCCCGCAGGGCCAGCCCGTCCTTGAGATCAAGAACCTGTCGATCGGTTTCGAGGGGCGCCATCAGGGCGTCGACATCGTCGACGGACTTTCCTTCGACGTCCGTCCCGGCGAGGTCGTCGGCCTGGTGGGGGAGTCGGGCTCGGGCAAGTCCCTGACGGCCCTCGCCGTCATGGGGCTGCTGCCGCAGGGGGCCAGGGTGCGCGGGGAGGTCGCGTTCCAGGGCACCAACCTGCTGTCCCTGAACGCGAAGCGGCGCCGTGCCCTGATGGGGCGCGAGATCGCGATGGTCTACCAGGACGCCCTCTCGGCTCTGAACCCCGCACTGCGCATCGGGACACAACTGGCGCAGATGATCCGGCGCGGTGGCACCCGGTCGGCCGACGAACTGATGCGGCTGGTGGGTCTGGACCCGCAGCGCACGCTCGCGGCCTACCCCCACGAGCTGTCCGGCGGGCAGCGGCAACGAGTGGTGATCGCGATGGCCCTGTCCCGGGATCCGCGCCTCATCATCGCCGACGAGCCGACCACCGCGCTCGACGTCACGATCCAGGCGCAGGTGATGGAGCTGCTGCTGCGACTGCGGGAGCAGTTGGGCTTCGCCCTGATCCTGGTCAGCCACGATCTCGCTCTGGTCAGTGACGTCTCGGACCGCGTCGTCGTCATGTACGGCGGGCAGATCGTCGAGACCGGCGTCACCGCCGACGTGATCGAGGCGCCGGCGCACCACTACGCCCGTGGGCTCCTCGGATCCGTCCTCTCCCTCGAGACCGGCGCGGAGCGGCTCACCCAGATCCGCGGGGTCGTGCCGTCGCCGGCCGACTTCCCACCGGGATGTCGGTTCGCCGATCGCTGCCCCATGGCCACCCAGGTCTGTCGCGACACGGCACCCCGCCTGGAGGGCACTGCCGCCCATGGGTACGCCTGCCACCACCCGGCCGTACCCGTCAGCGAGAAGGAGCTGGCCCGATGAGCGCGACAGCCCCGCGAGAGCCGATCGCCGAGCTGCGCGACGTGCACGTGGTTCACCGCACCCGTGGGGGTGGCATGTTCAACCGTGAGCGGGTGTACGCGCTCACCGGTGCGGACCTGACCATCAGCGCGGGGGAGACCGTCGGCATCGTCGGTGAGTCCGGCTGCGGTAAGTCCACTCTGGCCAAGGTGCTGGTCGGGCTCCAGCGGCCGACGAGCGGCACGGTCTCCTTCGCCGGCAAGGACGTGTGGTCGATGAGCGCCGCGGAACGGCGCCAGCACATCGGCGCCGGCGTCGGCATGATCTTCCAGGACCCCGCCACGTCGCTGAACCGCCGAATGGCGGTACGCGACATCCTGCGCGACCCGCTCGACGTGCACCGCCGAGGCACCAGGGAACAGCGAGAGGAGCGGGTCGCCGAGCTGATGACCCTGGTGGGCCTGCCCCGCTCGGTCGCCGACGTCCTGCCGAGCCAGCTCTCCGGAGGTCAACGCCAGCGGGTGTCCATCGCCCGCGCGCTGGCGCTGGAACCGGGACTGGTCATCGCTGACGAGCCCACCAGCGCCCTCGACGTCTCGGTGCGGGCCCAGATCCTCAATCTGCTGCTGGACCTCAAGGACCGGCTCGGTCTGGCCATGGTCCTGGTCTCCCACGACATCCAGACCGTCAAGAGGATCAGTGACCGCGTCGTCACGATGTACCTCGGCCGGATCGTGGAGCAGGCGCCGGCCGCCCTGCTGCCCGAGGGGGCTCAGCATCCGTACACCCGTGCGCTCTTCTCCGCCACACCGGGTCTGCTCTCGCCCATCGACCCCATCCCACTGGTCGGCCCTGTCCCATCCGCCACCCGACCGCCCAGCGGATGCCCGTTCCGGACCCGCTGCTGGAACGCCACCGACGTGTGCGCCACCGAGATGCCAACGGTCCAGGGCGCGAACGCCGACGGCGGCGACTTCCACGAGTTCCGGTGCTACCACCCCGTTCCTGCCGGAACCAGCAACGCCGAGCTGGTCGAACTCGCCAGCGCGGTGACGGGTCGCAGCACCCCCCTACATGTCGAGGAGACAGCGTGAGCACCTCAGCCCCGCGGTTCGCCGGAGTCGTTCCGCCGACCGTCACCCCCCTGACCGAGGAGGGCGAGGTCGACGTCAGATCCCTCGAACGGCTCGTCGAGCGGCTGCTCGGCGCCGGCGTCGACGGCATCTTCGCGCTCGGCAGCTCGGGCGAGACCGTCTTCCTCACCGACCGGCAACGGGACCAGGCTCTCGAGACCGTCGTGAAGACCGTCGGAGGTGCCGTACCCGTCATCGCCGGCTGCATCGAGCCGACCACCCGCCGGGTCCTCGACCGGGCTGAGGCGTCGACGCGGCTGGGAGCTGACGCGCTGGTCGCGACCGCCCCGTTCTACGCCATCGTCGGCCCCCACGAGATCGAGCGGCACTTCCGGTCGATCGCCGCGGCGGCGGAGCTGCCCCTGCTCGCGTACGACATTCCGGTCTGCGTGCACACCAAGCTCTCCACCGACCTGCTGACCCGTCTGGCGGCGGAAGGGGTCCTCGCCGGTGTCAAGGACTCCAGCGGAGACGATGTCGCCTTCCGCCAGCTGGTGCTGTCGATCGCGGACCAGGCGCCGGACACCGGCTTCAGTCTGCTGACCGGGCACGAGGTGGTCGTCGACGCGATGATGCTGGCCGGCGCCTCCGGCTCAGTCCCCGGGCTGGGCAACGTGGACCCGGCCGGCTACGTGCGACTCCACCAGGCCAGCATCGGCGGCGACTGGGAGGCCGCCCGCCGTCAGCAGGACCGCCTGACTCGACTGTTCCGCATCGTCGACGCGGCCGACCCCGCCACGTCGGCAGGAGCGACCAGGGGTGTCGGCGCGTTCAAGACCGCGCTGGCACTGCTCGGTGTCATCGCCACCAACGCGGTGTCACTTCCCATGCGACCGCTCGACGCGGACGAGACGGCCCGCGTGCGTACCCAGCTGGAACTGGCGGGGCTCCTCTGACCATGACCGAGGCAAGCAAGCCCAGCGCGGTCTCCGTCGAGGCGGTCGCCGCGCTCGACATCGGGGGCACCAAGACGGCGGCCGCCATCGTGACCAGGCAGGGGAAGGTCGTCGACCTTGTCACTGCCGCGACCCCGGGCAGGGCGGGGGCGTCCGCCGTACTCGACACCGCCGCCGGCCTTGTCGGCCAACTGATGGCGAGGTCGGCGGGCACGGCCGTCCGGGCTCTCGGGGTCGGCAGCGCCGGGGTGATCGACAGCCGGACGGGCCGGGTGCTCTCGGCCACCGATGTCCTGACCGGCTGGGCCGGCACGGATCTGCGGGGCACCCTGCACCAGCGGCTGGGGCTGCCCGTCACGGTCATCAACGACGTGCACGCGCACGCCCTCGGTGAGGCGCGCCACGGCATCGCGGCCGGGTGCGAAACGGTGCTCTTCATCGCCGTCGGCACCGGCATCGGCGCCTCGTTCGTCGTCGGCGGCACCGCGCTCGCCGGCGCGCACTCCGCGGCCGGCCACGCCGGTCACCAGTCCTCGCCGTACGCCGGGTCACTGCGCTGCACCTGCGGTGGACAGGGCCACCTGGAGGCGATCGCGTCCGGGCCCGGCCTCGCCACCGAGTACGCGCGGCGTACCGGTCAGTCGGTCGACGACCTGCGGTCCGTGGCCGCACTCGCCGAAGACGGCGACGAGACGGCCAGAGAGATCATCCTGCTGGGCGGGGCCGCTGTCGGCTCGGCCGTCGGCGGGCTGGTCAACATGCTCGACCCCGACGCGGTCGTGGTCGGCGGCGGTGTCACCGGCCTGGGCGAGCTCTGGTGGCAGGCACTTCGTGACGGGGTGAAGCGGGAGACGTTGCCCAGCTTGGACGACGTGCCTGTCCTGGCCTCGGCCCTCGGTTCGCACGCCCCACTTCTCGGTGCCGCCTCGCTGGCCTGGGAGGCCCTGGCATGAACACACTGATCGCGCAGCTCCGCCACCGGCTGGTCGTCTCGTGCCAGGCGTATCCCGGTGAGCCGATGCGCGACCCGGACACCATGCGCCGGGTCGCCCTCGCCGCCGTCCAGGGCGGAGCCGCGGGCATCCGCGCCCAGGGCCTGGCGGACATCGCGGCCATCCGGGACGCGGTCGACCTCCCGCTGATCGGGCTGTGGAAGGACGGGGACGACGACGTCTTCATCACTCCCACGCTCTACCACGCGCTGGCCGTCGCCCGGGCCGGTGCGCACATCGTCGCGCTCGACGGCACCGCGAGACCACGGCCCGACGGCCGGTCCCTCACCGAGACCGTCGCCGCCGTGCACGAGCAGACCGGAGCCATGGTGATGGCCGACTGCTCCACCCTTGACGAGGGAATCGCCGCCGCCGCGGCGGGCGCCGACCTGGTGGGCACCACCCTGGCCGGCTACACGTCGTACACCAGCAAGCAGCCCGGCCCGGCCCTGGATCTGGTCGCCCAGCTCGTCACCGCGATCGACGTGCCGGTGATCGCGGAGGGCCGGATCCACACACCGGCGCAGGCGGCGCAGGCGTTGCGGGCCGGCGCGTGGGCGGTGGTGGTGGGCACTGCGATCACCCACCCCACCACCATCACCGGCTGGTTCGCGTCAGCGATGGCCGACGCCAGGTAGGGCGCGAGGCACGACCTGCTGCGCTGCCAGGCGCGGGGGGAAGGCTTGCCAGGCGTCGGATCCGTCGAAGCGACGCAACAGTTGCGGGCAAGGTGGCTTTTCCCGGTGTTGTCGATCCGGGGGCGGGTCGTTCGTGTAGCTGGTGAGAGGCCGGCGACGGGCCGGCCGCTTACGCGAGGAGAGCATCATGGGCAAGGTCGTCGTGGTCCAGAACGTGACGCTCGACGGGGTCATGCAGGCGCCGGGCGGGGCCGACGAGGACACGCGGGGAGGCTTCCCGTATGGCGGCTGGGCCCGCCCGTATGCCGACCAGGTCATGGCCGAGACGATGGGTAAGGGCATGAGCGAGGGTGGCGGGATGCTCTTCGGCCGCCGCACCTACGAGCAGTTCTACGGCTTCTGGTCGAAGCAGACCGACGGTAACCCGTACACCGAGGTCCTCAACCGGAGGCGCAAGTACGTCGCCTCGCGCGCTCTGGCCGAGCCGCTGCCCTGGGAGAACTCGTCCCTGCTCGAAGGCGACGCGGCCGACGCCGTGGCCACGCTCAAGCGCGACGTCGAGGGCGACCTGATCGTGCTCGGCAGCGGCGAGTTGGTGCGGTCGCTGGCCCGAGCCGGCCTGGTCGACGTCTACACGCTGTCGATCCACCCACTCACGCTCGGCACCGGGATGAAGCTGTTCGCCGAGGGTGAGGACGCGTACGGCACGTTGGAACTGGTCGAGGCTGTACCGACGACAACCGACGTGATCATCGCTACCTACCGCCCCACCGCCTGACGGTCATCGTTGGTGTGCTCTGGAGGCGACCCGTTACTGTTCCGGTGTGTTCCGCGCCGTTGTGATGATCGCTGCCCTGGTGCTCGTCTCAGACCAGGCCACCAAGTACTGGGTCCAGTCCACGCTGTCCGCCGGCCAGACCATCTCCGTCGTCGGTGACCTGCTGCAACTGCGACTGGTCTACAACCCCGGTGCCGCATTCTCCATCGGCTCCGGGTCCACCTGGATCTTCTCGATCACTGCGGCTGCGGCGGTGGTCGGGGTGACGGTCGTGGCGCGGCGGGTCACCTCGCGGCCCTGGGCGGTGGCGTTGGGGTTGGTGCTCGGCGGTGCGGCGACGCATCTGCTGGACCGCCTCTTCCGCGAGCCGGGTTTCGCCCGGGGACACGTTGTGGACTTCATCGACTACGCCGGATTCTTCGTCGGCAATGTCGCTGATATCGCCCTGGTCGTCGGCGTCGGCCTCGTCATGGTGCTCAACCTGCGAGGCATTCCGCTGCGCGAGCCGACCGCTTCCGCCGGGGCCAGCACCACTGACCAGGTGTTGCCCAGTTCCTGAGTCGGCCCAGCGTCTCGGTCGGCCGGGCGGCGTCGCGGTGGCGACGCTCAATGTCCCGCGCATGACCGTCAGTTTTCCGTCCGGCCGTTCCCGAAGCTCGTATCGTGACGATGACCCCGGTCAGTCACGGACGGTGAGGTGCATGGACGACGGCGAACGCGAACAGGCGTTGCTCAGCGCCCTCACCACCGAGCATTTCGTGCTGCAGACCTCGCGCAGCGCGACCATCACCGAGTCGGTGGGCCGGGCGACGATCTTCCTGTCCATGCTCTCTGCCGCGCTGATCGGGCTCGGCTTCGTTGCCAGTAACGCCGCGCTCGTCCGGCCATACCTCGGGGCGGTGCTGCCGACGCTGGTGATCACCGGAATGCTCACATTCCTGCGGCTCGTGCAGAACATGGTGGAGAACGAGCTGGATCTCGCGCGGATCCAACGCATCCGGGCCTACTACCACCGCCGACTGGCCGGCGATCACAAGTTCTTCGCCGACGCGGTGCAGGGCGAGGTCACCACGCAGGCGACCTGGGCGGCGGTTGGCAGCACGCCCGGGCGAGCGCAGTTGCTGCTGACGACGGCGGCGTTGGTCGGTGCCGTGAACGCACTGCTGGCGGGGCTCGTGGTCACGCTGTTGGTCGGACTTGCCGGGTTGTCGTCCGGGCTCGCGATCGGCGTCGGCAGCGTGTTGGCTCTGCTGGCCTTCGCCGCCCAGGTCGTCTACATCAATCGCAGGTCGATCTCCCTGCCTGGGTAGGGAGATCGACCTGACGAGAACCCCGGCCGGTGCGAGACCGGCCCGGGCTCCCGGACCGAAGGTGAACGGTCAGGGCTTGCGGGCCACCGCGCCGTACGCGTCGATTGCCTGTGCGTCGGGCTCGTCCGGCCGCCACAGCGGGATCGGCACCAGGCCGGGCTCCACCATTGTCAGCCCTTCGAAGCAGCTCGCCAGCTCCTGGGGGCTGCGCAGGATGTACGGGACACCCCCGCTCTCGGCCAGCCGCGCAGCGCCGGAGACCACCGCCGGGCTGGTGTCGGTGCCGTCCCACAGCACCAGGTGGCTGCCGGAGGCGGTGGCGTTCATCGTCTGCTGGACGATCGATCGCACGACGTTGATGTCGGGCTCGTAGCCCATCACGCCCATGTACATCACGGCGATGGGCTGGCCGAAGTCCAGCGTCGCCGCCGCCTCGGTGAGAATCTTCTCGGGGTCGTGGTAGTCGGCGGGCACGTAGTTGGTGACGCCCTCGGAGGTCGTGTTGGCCAGCAGCGCCCGGGCGTGCACGAGCACCATCGGGTCGTTGTCCACGTAGACGATCCGCGACTCGGGCGCGACCTCCTGGGCGACCGCGTGGGTGTTCTGCATGGTGGGCAGGCCGGTGCCGATGTCCAGGAACTGGCGGATACCGGCCTCGGCGGCCAGGAATCGTACGGCTCGCACCAGGAACCGGCGAGACTGCTGCGCCATGAGGACGATCTCCGGGTAGACCTCGGCCACACCGTCACCGGCCGCCCGATCGGACTGGAAGTTGTCCTTGCCGCCCATCCAGTAGTTCCAGATCCGTGCCGCGTGCGGCACGTCGGGCTGAAGCTTCGCGGCGAGTTCGGATTCCAGGCTAGCCATGCGAGGCTCCCCTCGAGAAATGTCATCCTGTGTGGATCACTGGCATCGTACCCACGTCCACTGTCGACGTACTGCCCGGCTGGGCCGGTCGGTCGTCGGCACGCCGGTGTCTCGGCCGCCCGACCCGGCATCACCGCCGGGGACATCGCCGCCTTCGGCAGGATGACCCTCAGCGCCGACAGCGACGTAGCCCGAGCGAAGGCGATCAAGGTCATGCTCGGCGGTCTGACCAGCCCACCACCGGCTGACGCACTCTCTCGGCCAGATCGAGGCGCTGGTCAGGCTCGCGTTGCCCCCGGTCAGCCCGTGACATGATTGGACCCATGGCAAAGCAGCAGGACGTCGGCGGGCCCGACCGTCACAACGGGTCAGGTTCCACCGCCTACCGGGAGATCGGTGGTGGCGCCGACGCGCGGCTCGCCCTCGCACAGGACCCCGCAACGCCACAGATGACCCTTTTCGACCTGGCGTCCGACCCGTCGCCCGTGGTCCGTAAGGCGGTCGCGGTCCGGATTGACGCACCCGCGCAGGCACTGCGCCCGCTGACCCGGGACCCCGATCGTGACGTCCGGGAGGCCGTGGCGAGAAACCCCTCGACCTCGATCGCCAATCTCCTGCGACTGGTCAAGGACGCCGACCGGTGGGTCCGCTGGGCGGTCGCCGGCAACCCGGCTTGCGACGAGTCCGTTCGCCGTGTGATGTCAGAGGCACCCGACAAGGAGCTTCGTGGTCTCCTCGCGGAGACGCGGGAGCTGGAGCCCGAGCTGGCCACCAAGCTGATCGACGACGTCTCACCCGAGGTACGGGAACGACTCGCCACCCACAGCCACGATCCGGATGTGATCACCGCTCTGCTGGCCGATCGCACCGTACGCGTACGCAAGGGGGTCGCCCGCAACCCGCGGACCACGGCCGAGCAGCGCCGCGCGCTCGCCCAGGACCCCGTGGTCGACGTCCGTGCCGCGCTGGTCCGTGCGGTCGAGCTGGACGAGGCGGATCTGGAACTCCTGGTTGACGACCGTTCGGTGCAGGTCCGCCTGGCGATGGCGAAGTCCGAGGTCATCCCGGCGCACATCCGGTACGCACTTGAGCGTGATCCCGACGACACGGTGGCCAGTGCGGCACGGGATTTCCGCCCAGGATCGGGCAACTCTTCGGTGGTACGGGCTCCACGCGTCGGTCACCGGCCCTCCGGGACCGCCCCGGGTCGACCGGGCGGCGCCGCGCGCTGAGGCCGGAGGCATGACGCCCCACCGCTGCAACTGCCGCCGCACCGGGCAGTGCGATTTCACGCAGCGGATGGTGGCCCGTAGGTGGTTGCCGGGAGCAGGGCGAGGCCGGTCTCTGGATCAACCTGTTTGGTGAGGCTGGCGCCGACCTCGGTGAGGATGACCTCCAGCGTCGGCCAGACCTCACCCCGCATGAGGTGCCCGCCGACGGTCGTGCCGTCCCGGCGGCCGAGGACGGTGTGCACGTGCAGGGCGATCTTGCCCCGGTCATCCGCGATGTCGCCCAGCAGAGACAGGACCTCGACCTGTTCGTCCACGGGGATGCGGACGTAGTCACGCCTCTCGCGGTCGAAGTAGCCCACCTCGGCCGAGTGGAACCCGCCGACAGCGGTGACCCGCGCGCCGCGGATATCGCTCTGGGTTGCCGCCTGGTGGATGGCGGCCACCGCGTCCTCACCCTTGTCCACAGCGACCACCACGACCCGCCGGCCACCGTCGGCCAGCTCGGTCTTTCTCATGATCGTTCCTCCCGGTCCGATAGCGGGCGGCACCGGGTGACGCATACGGCGTCGGACGGCGCCCGCGTCCCGGTGTCGCGTCACCTGCGATACCCGTTGCCGGCGCACGTTCACGGATCGTGGCGTGATTCCCGCCTCGAGTTCGTCCGCTGAGGTGGTTGTTCTCCCGGCAGCCCTGGCCCATCAAGCTTCTTTTCGAACCAGTGGTGCGCGAAGTGCTCGTTGTTGTACGGCTCGATCTCCTGGTACCCGGCCGCGTGGTACATCGCGATCGCTTCGGTGAGATTTCGATTCGTGTCCAGCCGGACGGTGGTCCAGCCCCGCTCGCCGGCGTACCGCTCCAGGTCGCGCAGTATCCGCCGGCCGATGCCGAGCCCGCGCACGGTGTCTGCCACCCAGACCCGTTTGATCTCGGCGGGTGCGTCGGGGTGGAGTTTGACCGCGCCGCAGCCGACGGGCTCGGAGTTGAGGGTGGCGAGCAGGAACACGCCGGCGGGCGGGATGAGCTCCTCGTCGTGGACGGGGTTGCTGAGTGCCGGATCGAATCCGCCGTCGAACCGCCGGTTGATGTCCCGGGCGTAGGCGCGCACGCACGCCCGGGCGCGTGGGTCACCCGGCGGGCAGGGCTCGATGACCACCATCGACGCGATGAGCAGCCGCTCGACCTGGGCCATCGCCGCGACGAGCCGTTCGCGGTGTGGCTCGGTGAGCGGTGCGAGGATAGCCGAGGCGAACTCGTCGGAGCGCTCGTCGAGCTTGGCCCACTCCGCCTGCCCGGCTCCGGTGAGCGCGGCGACCCGTACCCGTGCGTCGCCGCCGGGCTGGTCGGCCGGTCCGACGGTGACGAGCCCGTCATTTTCCAGGGCACGCAGCAGCCGGCTGAGGTAACCCGAGTCCAGCCCGAGTCGGGCCCGTAGCGCGGCCACCTCGGCCCCGTCGGGGCTGATCTCCCACAGCAGCCGGGCCTGCGCGAGGGGGCGTCCGGAGGCCATGTACTCGTCGTCGAGTGCCCCCACTCGCTGGGTGACCGTCCGGTTGAAACGCCGCACCGCGGCGACGAACTCCGATCTCATATAGCTGACTTTAGTCAGGCATGTAGGGTCGGCGCTAGACAAATGCTCGGCCGGAAGCGGAGGTTGATCTTCGCCGTCGACGCCCGGCCCGCGGTCCCGCGTAATCCGCGTAATCCCTTCCGGCGCAAGCTGTTCAACGGCCTGCTCAACGATCCACGGAGGCGTAATCTGATCCAGCGGGAGCCGGCCGCCAGGCGGCCAAACCCAGCACGCAGCAGAAGAGTCAACAGCTCATGGCCCGCCTGACCGGCTGGTCGAGCCGACGCCGCTGAGAGATCCGGCGGACAGGGACCAGCGGGAGCTGCAAAGTGAGCGACATCAGTCTCGGCGTCGACCGCCAGCGGGGCAGCGACTACGCAGACCTTTCCCGGCAGGTCCGTGCAGCGGGTCTGCTCGATCGGCGGCCAGGCTACTACGCGCTGCGGATCGGCCTCGTCGTCGGCTCATTCGCCGGCTTGTGGGTCCTGTTCGCTCGACTGGGCGAATCGTGGTGGCAGCTCGCAGTGGCAGTAGCCCTCGCGGTGGTCATCGCGCAGGCCGGGTTCATCGGCCACGATGCCGGACACCGGCAGATAGCCCGCTCGCGCCGGGCGAACGACCTGATCGGCATCGTGCACGGCAACCTCCTGACCGGGATCAGCTACGGCTGGTGGGTGGACAAGCACAACCGGCACCACGCCCACCCGAACACCGAAGGCAAGGACCCGGACATCTCCGTGGCGCCGTTGTCGTTCACCACCGACCAGGCCCGGCGACGGCGTGGCCTGGCCGCACTGTTCGTCCGTCACCAGGCGTTTCTCTTCTTCCCGCTGCTCCTGCTGGAGGGCCTGCACCTGCACGCCATCAGCCTCCGCGCCGTCTTCAGCCCACGTCGCCTCGCGCGTCGACCCGCCGAAGCCGGGCTGCTGGCCCTGCACCTGGGCGGCTACCTCGCCGCCGTGTTCCTGGTCCTGAGCCCCGCGCAGGCGGTCGTGTTCATCGTCGTCAACCAGGGCCTGCTGGGCCTCTACCTCGGCTGCTCCTTCGCCCCCAACCACAAGGGCATGCCGATCCTCGGCGCCGACGACAACCTCGACTACCTGCGGCGGCAGGTGCTCACCTCCCGCAACGTCCGTGGCGGGCGGCTCCTCGACGCCGCTCTGGGTGGCTTGAACTACCAGATCGAACATCACCTGTTCCCGAGCATGCCGTGCCCCAACCTGGGCCGCGCCCGGCCATTGATCCAGCGGTTCTGCGCCGAGCACGACATCAGCTACCACGAAACCAGTCTGGGCCGCTCCTGGGCGGAGGGGCTGCGCCATCTGCAGGACGTCGGAAGCCCCGAACCTCGTACCGATGCCGCGGTGCGCTGAGCTGCCACAGCGCCATGGCGGCCCGACACGCATCGCTGTCGGGCACTGGTCAAGACTTGGGGCATGGAGTTCTTCTGTTACCACCGCGACCGGCACGACTCCCTGGCACTGCGCGACGAGCTGCTGGCGGAGCACTGGTCGTACATGGATCGGTACGCGGAAGAGATGATCGCGCGCGGCCCGACCTTCGCCGAAGACGGTGACACGCCCACCGGCAGCGTGCACATCATCGACCTCCCCGATGCTGCCGCTGCCCGCGCGTTCGCCTTCGACGAGCCCAACTACCAGGCGGGCGTGTACCGGGATGTGCTGCTGCGCCGGTGGCGCAACACGCTGGGCCGCACCATGTGGGACTTCTCCGGAGGCCGGACGGGTGGCAGCCGGTACCTGGTGCTCGGGCTCGGAGCGGGGCAGGCCGCCGATCTCGCCGTGCCGCCCGACCGGGACGAGCTGATCGCGTACGGGCCGCTGCTGTCTGACGACGACACCACCTGGCTGGGTACGGCGGCGCTGGTCCGGGTGCCGGACCCGGACAGGGCGCGTGCCGTCCTGACCCCGGGCCGGTACGCCGAGATCGAGGTGCACAACTGGGCGTTCGGCGGGCGGCCGTCATAACGCAAGGATGGCTCTGGACACATCGCCCCTGTGATAGACAATCCGCGTGGTGGAGGTGAGCCAGTCCGGCGAGCGCAGCGTCGACGACACGGTTCTCGACGCTGCCCGTGACTGCGTGCTGGCCTACGGCGTACGTCGCACGACGATGACGGATGTGGCGCGACGCGCCAGCGTGTCGCGGATGACCGTCTACCGGCGCTGGCCGGACGTGCAGTCCCTGATCGGGGACCTGATGAGCCGGGAGTGGCATCAGGTGCTGATGGCCGCCGCGGCCGCCGAGACAGACGGCTCGGGCCGGTCCCGCCTGGTGTCGCGGGTGGTGGCGGTGGCGCGGGAGCTACGGGAACACCCGCTGCTGTGCAAGATCCGTGACGTCGATCCGGAGGTGCTGCTCCCGTACCTTCTCGACCGGCGGGGCAACGGCCAGGACGAGATGCTGCGGTTCCTCACGGCGGCGCTGGTCGCGGGGCACGAGGACGGCTCCGTCCGGCCCGGCAGGCCCGAGGTCATGGCACGCGCGGTCTTCCTGACCACGCAGTCCTTCGTGCTGTCCGTGCGCACGGTCGCGGACGACGTGCCGGTTGCCGAGTTCGACCGGGAGTTGGCGCTGTTGGTCGACGGCTACCTGGAGCCGGGCTAGGGGTTGTCTCGCGGGTCCTGAGGTCCGGTTGGTGCACTGGTGTGACTGGCCAGCATGAGCAGGACGTGCTCGTCTTCTCCGTGACGCACGGTGTCGATCTGCTCGAAGCCGAGCTTCTCCAGCAGGCGGACCGAGCCGGTGTTCGTGCCGACCGGGTCCGCGTAGAGCGGCCGGGTCTTCTCCCGACTCAGGAACAGCCGCAACGCCCTGGTCCCCACACCCCGACCCCAGTACTGGCGGTCGAGCCAGTAGCCGATGAACCGTTGGTCCTGGATCCACCAGGCCACGATGCTGCCGGCCGTGGCACCGTCGACGGTCACCGTCTGCACGAAGACACCGGGATCGCCGAGGACCTTCGTCGCCCAGTGCTTCATGAAGGTCTCCCGGTCGCGTGGGGTGAACCTCGACCGACGGACCGACTCGGGATCGTTTTCCTGTTGGTGGAACGCCTCCAGATCGGCCTCTTCGACATCCCTCAACTGCACCTGGTCACTCATGCCACCCATTCTGGTGCTCACCACCGACATGATCCGGATGCCGAAGCCGCGACCGGACGGGACCTAGCCGGCGATGACGTGCAGTGCCTGCGGGCGGACCTCGACGGTTACCTCGTCGGCGCGACCGACGGGATCACCGTCGCCGTACACGGTCATCGGACGGTCGGCGCGCACGGTGACCGACGTGCCACGGTAGGAGAAGACGTGCCCGCGCCGTACGTGCCGGCCGGTGCGCATCTGCCGCAGCGCTATCGGGAACAGCACCTTCGGGGCGTGGCCGATCACCACGACGTCCAGGGTCCCGTCGTCGGGCTGCGCCGCCGGGGCGACGTGCAGGCCACCGCCGTAGTACCCGCAGTTGGCGATCACCACCGTGTAGGCGTGCCGGTGCTCGGTCCGGCCGTCGACGCTGATCGTGTACCGGGTGCGCGGCCAGCGCAGCAGTGCCCGCAGCCCGGCGGTGGGATACACCAGCGCTGCGGGCAGACGTGACCGGTTGGCCAGTTCGTTGGCCGCCGCGTCGACGCCGACATAGACGCTGCCGACGATGATCTGCCCCGCGACCTGGAGGACGTCGAGGTGCCGTGGTCGTCCGTGCAGCAGCAGGTCCGCGACCGCCTCGGGGGAGTGCGGCAACCCGAGCTGGCGGGCGAAGTCGTTACCGCGACCGGCGGGGATGACGCCGAGCAGACCGCCGGTGTCGGCGACCGCTCCGGCGAGCAGGCCAATGGTGCCGTCGCCCCCGGCGGCGACGACAACCTCACCGCCGTGCAGCGCCGCCGTGGCGCGCTGGCGGGCCTGCTCGGCCGTCTGCGTGTATTCGACCCGGATCCGGGCGCCGGCGCCGCGGAGCAGATGGGCCACCGGCATCAGGCGGGACAGTCCTCGGCGCGCGGTGGGCCCGAGGATCACTGCGAAGGACCGCACCTACGGCACCAGGATGCCGGGATTGAGGATGCCGGCCGGGTCCAGCTGCTGCTTGACCGCCCGGAGCAGGTCGACGGCGACGTCGCCGATCTCGGCGGCGTACCAGGCCCGATGGTCCGCGCCGACACCGTGATGGTGGCTGATCGTGGCACCCGCGGCCACGATCGCGTCGCTGGCCGCAGCCTTCGCCTTCCGCCAGCGGTCGACCGGATCCGGTCCGGGGGAGCAGATCACCGTGAAGTACAGAGACGCGCCGGTCTCGTAGACGTGGGACACGTGTGCCAGCACCAGCGCCCCGTCCGGCAAGGCCGCGAGGATCGCCTGCCGCACCCGGTCGTGCACCTCCGGCAGCACCGACCAGTACGCCGCGGTCTCCAGAGTCTCCGCGAACGCCCCCGCGTCGAGCAGCGCGTCCCGCAGGTACGGGGCGTCGAAGCGGTGCCGCGCCCACTGTTGGCCCGCCTCCTCGCCGAGTGGAACGCCGCCGTGCGCCGCCAGCACGGCGGCGGTCGCTTCGACGGTGGAACGGACATCCGCGCCCTCGTACCCGGCGATCAGCTGGCAGCCGCCGTCGGAGCGGCCGGCGCCGGTCGCCCCGATCATCGTCTCGACCTCGTCGGACAGCCGCAGCACCGTGGGCCGTGGCCCGTCCTGTGCCAGCCGCCGCACGGCATGCAGGCCCTCGGCGAACGATTCGAACCGCCAGCCCTCGTAGTGCGACTCGGCTGGGAGGGGGCGGATCCGGACGGTCACGTCGGTGATGACGCCGAGCGTCCCCTCGCTGCCCAGGAACAGTTGCCGCAGATCGGGACCGGCGGCCGAGGCGGGGGCGCGGCCGGCCCGTACGGTGCCCCGGGGCGTGGCGACGGTCAGCGCCATGACCATGTCGTCGAAGCGGCCGTAGCCGGCCGACGCCTGGCCGGATGACCGGGTGGCGGCGAACCCACCGATCGTGGCGTACTCGTAGGACTGCGGGACGTGGCCGAGGGTGAACCCGTGCTCGGCGAGCAGCTCGGCGGCCCGAGGGGCGCGTAGCCCTGCCTGCAGCGTGGCGGTCCGCGACGTCGGGTCGACGGCGACGACGTTGCTCAGCCGACTCAGGTCGACGGCGACGTGCCGTTCCGCGGACGGCGTCAGCCCGCCCACGACCGAGGTGCCACCACCGAAGGGGACCACGGTTACCCCGAACCGGGAGCAGATGTCGAGGATGGACACCACCTCGGCGTGGTCGGCCGGGCGCAGCACGGCCTGCGGGGCCGTCCGTACCAGGCCCTGTCGATGGCGGAGCAGGTCCGGCGTCGACATGCCCGACGCGTGACGTGCCCGGGCGTCAGGGGTGGTGACCACGTGCCCGGCGCCCAGCGCCTGCCGCAACGCGCCCAGGACCGCGCCGTCCAGCTCGCAGTCCGGCACCGCCACCTCGGCCAGCGGTACGACCGGCGGCGGGGGTGCCAGCTCGAGGACCTGCGCCAACAGCGTCGAAGCGGATTCCGGCAGCACCTGCGCGTTCTTCGTGGTGCCCCAGCGGGCCCATCCGACGGGCGATGCTTCCCCTTCCATATTCATGTGTGACAGAGTGACATTCAATGTCACTACATCGCAAGGAGGCGTGTGAACACCTCGCTGACCGTCTCCCGCCGGGAACGTGACCTCACCGAACTGGTTGCCGGCACGCCCGTCGACGTCCTGGTCGTCGGGCTGGGCGTCACCGGCGCCGGAGTGGCGCTCGACGCCGCGAGCCGTGGGCTGTCCGTGGTCGCCGTCGACGCCCATGACCTGGCCAACGGCACGTCCCGCTGGAGCTCCAAGCTGGTCCACGGTGGCCTGCGATATCTCGCACACGGCCAGGTGGGCATCGCCTACGAGAGTGCCGCCGAGCGCCACCTGCTGCTGACCCGCACTGCGCCGCACCTGACGCGCCCCTTGCCGATGCTGCTACCGGCGACGGCGTACACCAGCCGCTGGCAGGCGCGCGCCGCGGCGGTCGGCCTTCGCGCCGGAGACGTGCTGCGTACCTGCGCCGGAACCTCCCGACGGACCCTTCCGGGAACGCGCAGGCTCGGCTCGGCCGAGGCGGGTGCGATCGCGCCCGCGCTGCGGCCGGCGGGCCTGCGCGGAGCACACCTGTCCTGGGACGGGCAGCTCTGCGACGACGCGCGACTTGTCGTCGGTCTGGCGCGCGCGGCCGCGGCGCGGTCCGCCCGCATCCTGCCCCGCTGCCGGGCGATCAGCCTGCACCGCGAAGGCGCCACCATCGAGGACACCCGCACCGGGACGCGGATGCACGTCGCCGCCCGCGCGGTCATCAACGCCACAGGTGTCTGGGCCAGCAGCCTGACCCCACACGTACGTCTGCGTCCATCGCGAGGAACCCACATCGTCCTGTCCGCCGCCCGCCTGGGCGGACTCTGGGCCGGCCTGACCATCCCGGTCCCCGGTGAGTTCACCCGCTACGTCTTCGCGCTGCCCCAGACCGACGGCCTGGTGTACGCCGGACTGACCGACGAGCCGGTGACCGGCCCCGTCCCCGACGTGCCGCAACCCACCGACGCCGACATCGCCTTCCTGCTCGACGTCCTCAACAGCGTCCTCGACCAGCCCCTCCAACCCGCCGACGTCCTCGGTGCGTACGCCGGGCTACGGCCGCTGCTCGCCAACGCCGACACCCGAACCGCCGACCTCTCCCGCCGACACGCTGTCATCGACGACCCCGACGGAATCATCAGCGTGATCGGCGGCAAGCTCACCACCTACCGCCGGATGGCCGAGGACGCCGTCGACACCGCCGTCCGTCATCGCCGCCTCCGTGCCGGCCCCTGCCGCACCCGCGACCTCCCCCTACCCGGCGCCGCGAGCAGAGCGCAGCTGGCCCGAGTCCCCGCACCACGCCGGCTCGTCCACCGGTACGGCACCGAGGCGGTCGACGTCCTGGCCGAGGCGCCCGCCGAACTCCGCCAGCCGATCAGCCCCGACATCCCGGTCACCGGCGCAGAGCTCCTCTGGGCCACCCGGCACGAACTCGCCCTCACCGTCGACGACCTGCTCGACCGACGCACCCGGATCGGTCTCGTCCCAGCACACCGCGACGCCGCGCTGCCCACCGCGCGAGACGTCCTCGCGCTGGCCGCCGAGGGGTGACCGAACCCGGCTGGTCGTTCCCGCGATCTGCTCAGGGGGCGGGCCGACTGTCGATAGCGTTGTGGTCAGGCACTGAGGAGTCGCGGAGGGGTCCGGGGTCATGTTTGACGGATTCGAGGAGTTCGACATTCCTACGCCTGGGGCGACGATTCATGGACGCCGCGGCGGAAGTGGACCCCCCGTACTTCTGTTGCACGGCATTCCTGAGACGCACCTCATGTGGCATCGCGTAGCGCCGCAGCTGGCCGAGAACTACACCGTGGTCGTCACTGACATGCGGGGCTGGGGCGCCAGCGGCAAACCGCCGAGCAGTGCCGATCATGAGCCCTACAGCATGCGAGCGATCGCTCGCGACCAGATCGACGCCATGCGGAGTCTGGGCTATGAGCAGTTCAGGCTCGTCGGGCACGATCGCGGGGCCCGGTGCGCCTATCGTCTGGCGCTCGATGAGCCAGACGCTGTCACCCGGCTCGCCGTCATGGACGTCATCCCTGGCGGCGACGCGTACGACCGGGCCGACATGAAGTTCAGCCTCTCCTACTGGGTCTGGTCCTTCCTGGCGGCACCGGAGCCGGTGCCCGAGCAGTTCATCGACGCGGCGCCCGCCATCCTCGTCAATTTCATCGGTGTCGCGGCGTGGATACCCCTGCCTTCAGGCGGGGGAGGAAACGCAGCTCCCTCCCCTCAGGGATAGACTTACATGAACTACTGGTAGGAAGTGAGGCATGGGGGTGAGGTGGTGAAGCGTGCGTACAAGTACCGCTTCTATCCGACCCCGCAGCAGGCTGAGCAGTTGAACCGCACCTTCGGGTGCGTGCGAAAGGTCTACAACCTCGCCCTGGATGCGCGCACCCGTGCATGGGCCGTTGACCGGCGGCGCAGCACCTACGTTCAGTCGTCGGCGTGGCTGACGGAGTGGAAGCGCACTGAGGAGCTTTTGTTCCTCAATGAGGTCAGTTCCGTGCCGTTGCAGCAGGCGCTGCGGCATCTGCAAGCCGGGTTCGCGGCGTTTTGGGGTAAGCGGTCGCGGTATCCGCGTTTCAAGTCCAAGCGTAAGTCCCGGGCGTCGGCGGAGTACACCCGCTCGGCGTTCCGCTGGCGTGACGGGCAGCTCACCCTGGCCAAGATGGACGCGCCGCTGACCATCGTGTGGTCCCGGGCCCTGCCCGACGGCGCCGAGCCGTCCACGGTCACGGTGTCCCGCGACGCGGCCGGTCGGTGGTTCGCGTCCCTGCTGGTCGAGGATCCCACCGTGACGCCGCTCCCGCCGGTCGACACGGCGGTGGGGGTGGACGCGGGCATCACCAGTCTGCTCACCCTGTCCACCGGGGAGAAGATCACCAACCCGCGTCATGAGCGCGCTGACCGGCGCAAGTTGGCCAAGGCGCAACGGAACCTGTCCCGTAAGGGCAAGGACTCCGCCAACCGGGCCAAGGCTCGGCTTGCGGTGGCCCGCATCCATGCCCGCATCGCCGACCGGCGGCGGGATCACCTGCACAAGCTGTCGACTCGACTCGTCCGCGAGAATCAAACGGTCGTGATCGAGGATCTCAGTGTGCGCAACATGCTGCGCAACCACAGTCTGGCCCGCGCCATTTCCGACGCGGCGTGGACGCAACTGCGCGGCATGATCGAGTACAAGGCCGCCTGGTATGGGCGGACTGTGATCGCCGTTGACCGCTGGTATCCGAGCACGAAGACCTGTTCGGCGTGCGGGCGGATCAACACCGCGATGACTCTCGGCGTTCGCGCCTGGACGTGTCCCGGCTGTGATGCCGTGCATGACCGGGACGTCAACGCCGCGAAGAACATTCTCGCCGCCGGGCTGGCGGAGAGGTAAAACGCCTGTGGAGGGCCGATAAGACCCGACCCGCGAAAGCGGTGAAGGCACGGCCCCGTGAAACAGGAACCCCCTCGGGCGACCGAGGGAATCCCCGCCCTTCACGGCGGTGGAGGATGTCAAGCTCGACACGTGGCCTGAGGTGAAGGACGCGTTCCTGGCCGAGGTACGCGCCGAATACGTCAAGCAGTTCAGCGATCCCGCCATCGTCCACGCGATCTGCGAGGAGTTCCGCGCGGCCGCGACGTTGGACTACTAGAAGGACGAGGCGGACCGAGGAGACCACACGGCAGCTGCTGGATTTCCTCAAGTAGCGCCGAGGGCGGCCACGCCGGACGGCCGCCCGGCATCCTTCGGCGGCTGTCGACCGGATGGTCCTGCCAAGATGGCAGCATGTCCGAACCCATCGTTCCGCTCACGCTCGGCACGTGGCCCACACCGGTGGAGCCGATGCCCCGACTGGCCGCCGCTCTCGGGCTCGGTCGCGGTGACCTCCTGATCAAGAGGGACGACCTCACCGGCCTCGGCGGCGGCGGCAACAAGATCCGCAAGCTGGAATGGACGGCCGCCGAAGCACTCGCGAATGACGCCGACACGCTCGTCACCACCGGCGGACCACAGAGCAACCATGCCCGGCTCACCGCCGCGACCGCCGCGCGCCTCGGCCTACGCGCCGTGCTGGTGTTCCCGGGTGAACCCGGGGTGGCGCGATCCGGCAACCTCGTTCTCGATGCGTTCCTCGGTTCCGAAATCGTCTTCACCGGGGTGACGGGTCAGCAGGCACTCGCAGACGCCGCCACGCGGGTGTGCGACCGGCTGCGTGCCGAAGGGGCGCGTCCGGCCCTCATCCCGTTCGGCGGGTCCAGCGCGTTGGCGACCCGCGGCTACGCACGGTGCGGCGAGGAGTTGATGTCCCAGGTGCCCGACCTGCGTACCGCCGTGGTGGCCCTCGGCTCGGGCGCCACGATGGCTGGGCTCGTCGCGAGCCTCGGCCCGGACCGCACGCTCGGCGTCGATGTCGGGGCGGTCGACGACTCCCGACAGCGCGTGGCGGCCTTCGTCGCCGCACTCTCGCCGGATGTTCGTGCCGACGACCTGCGCATCGACCGTGACCACATCGGGAGCGGCTACCCGAGCCTCACCGACACGGTCGAGGAGGCGCTGACCCTTGTCGCCCGGCTGGAGGGGATCATCCTCGATCCCACGTACACCGGGCGCGCGATGGCGGCACTCATCGCGGCAACTCGGCGCGGCGAGATCGAACCGGGCAACACGACCGTCTTCATCCACACCGGCGGGGTTCCCGGGCTGTTCGGCCACGCCGACGTTCCGGCGTTCGCCGAGAGCGTCCAAAAGGTCACCTGACCGGGAGGAAACGCCACGGGGCATCCCATCGCCGGGGCCGGTCCCTGACGGCGGGGGCGGCACCGTGGTTGGATGTGCGCCGTGCGGCTGTCTCCCGGATCGGTGTGTTGGTCGGTGATCGCCGGCGCCGCAGTGGTGCATGTCCTTGGCGTGCTGTCGGACGCGTCGGTCCTCGCGGGGCAGGCGACCGGGGTGGCGCTGACCGCTCTCGCGGCGATCGTGCTGCTCGGCGCCGGGCGCGGCCGCCTCGCCGTCGCTGGTGGTATCGGCCTGCTCGCCGTCGACGCCGTGACGTCGGCGGCGGACTCGGGCGGGCCACGGTACCTGTCACCGTTCTACGCGCCGCTGAGCGCGCCGCGCCCGTATTCAGTCGGCGACGATCTCGCGTGGCTGGGTGAGGCGATGTCGGCGCAGGTCACGCAGCATTGGTCGGCACTGCTGGGCATACCGCTGATCTGCGTGGGAACGGTGGTGACGCTGGCCGACCGGCCGCGGACCGACGCACGATGGCTACGGTGGATCGCCTGGGCCGCCGTCGCGGGGGTGGCCGTCATGCTGGTCGCCGACCTGGGCGGAGGGAGACTGGCCCGGCTGTTGGTCACGCTCGGCGTCCAGTTACCAACGATGGTGGTGGTCGCCGCCGGGCTTGCGGTGCTCGTGGTGGCCGCCGGTCGGCAGTGGCGGTTCGGCGTCCCGGCCATGCTGGGCGCGTTGCTGCTGACCGCTGCCGTACTCGCCGCTGACCTGGCGGCCGCGGGGCCGGTCCGGCCGGTCAACCGGCAGGAGCTGGGCTTGTTCAGCCACCAGGCGGTGTTCCTCCAGGCGGGCTTCCGCTCCGATGTGGAGGGCATGACGGCGCTCGACGACCTCTTCTCGCCAGGCCTGGTCACGGAACCGCTGCTGGCGCTCGTGCCAGTCCTCGCGATCGCACTGCTGGTGCTTGCGGCACCCGCCCGGGATGGTGGGCCTAGCCGTGATGAGCCCGCCGCCGGGATGCGAGGCATGCATCCCGGCGACGGGGATGACCGGCGAGGTCACCACGACGGTCCCGGTCAAGAGGACAACTGACCGCAGTCCGTGGCCACCTCGCCGAACTTACGGGGCCGTCACGGCGGGGGGTCTCCGTCGATCGTGAGTGTGGCCAGCAGCCCCGGATGGTCGGTCGCCCCGTGCATGCCCACCGACCGGCCGCAACAGATCCTGACGTCAGTTGTCGCCATGACGTGTTGCAGCGCGCCGTCGTCGATCCGCAGGTAGTCCGGTGGCACGCAGGACCGCACGTCGGGGGAGCCGCCGCGTCGGAGGTTGAGGTCGCCAAGCAGCACGGTGGGCGCGTATCCGGCACTCCTGCGCATCGTCGGTACCACCGTGTCGAGCAGGTGACCGCACTGGGCGAGCGCGACGGTGAAACTCGTGGCGGCCAGGTGTGTGGTGCAGGCATGCAGCACGCCGGCGACATCGACGCAGAGCCAGGCTCGTTCCTCAGGATCCGTGAAATCCTGCGTCGGGTAGATTCCGCTGTGCACCGTGTGCCGCGTGTCCGGCGCCTCAAGGCGAGTCAGTAGTCCGATGCCGTACGGCTGGCCGTTGCGGCAGCGGGTGACGGCGCCGGAAGGGCGGTCTCCGGCGGCCATGAAGGCGGACACGACCGTGTCACCACTGTGGACCTGCGAGAACGTGCGCTCGAGGGTTGTCACGTCGTCCTGGCAGATCTCGTTGAGGGTGACCAGATCGGGCACCTCTACGCTCATGACCGTGGCGGCTTCGGTCACCGATCGGCCCGTGTAGCAGCCGGCGCGGCCGCTGTTGCAGAGGTTCATCTGGAGTACCCGCAGGACCGTGGGTGCCGGGGTGTCGGCCGCCGACGAGCCGGTCACCGACGAACCGGCCGGCACCGTGGCGGCGGCGATCAGGCACAAGATGGCCAGGACTCGGCGGAGACTTCCGTACGAACGATCCCGCCCGGCAGGTGGGGTCGTCCCCGCGCGGGGACGACCCCACCTGATGCTCCGGTGGGTGATCATTGGCGCTCTGCCCGCACCTCCCGCCACCTAGCCCAGACGGGATTCGATGGCATCGATGATGCGTGGTCGCAGGTCGGCGGCGCGGACGACAGCGTCCACCGAGCCGACCTCGACGGCGCGCTGGATGTTGTGCACGCGGTCGAACTCCGTGGCCACCTCGCCGAGCTTCTCCGCCCGGACCGACGAGCGCAGTTCGTCGAGTTCCGCGGTCAACGCGGCGCGCTCGGTGCCAGCCGCAGCGGCGACGCGGGCCTCCAGGTCGCGCACGCGCGGGTCGGCCGCCGTACGTGCGTTGACGTCGGCGGAGAACACCACCGCGGCGGCGGGGGCGCCACCGAGCACCGAGGCGAACGAGCCCTCCAGCGCCAGCACCGTCATGTTGGGGTTCAGCGCCTTGGAGAACACCACGAACGCTCCGCCGTGGTACCGCGAGATCACGCAGAAGACGATGGGCCCGCGGAAGTTCACGATCGCCCGGCCGATCTCGGCGCCGTACTCCAACTGCAGCTTGCGCATCGACTCGGGTGAGCCGTCGAAGCCCGACAGATTCGCCAGCACCACCAGCGGCCGGTTGCCGCTGGCCGCGTTGATCGCCCGCGCGGCCTTCTTCGACGACCGTGGGAACAGCGTGCCCGCGGTGTAGGTGTCCGGGCCGTCGGTGGGCGGGAAGCCGCGCCGCGGCACCGCCCGCGACTCGATGCCGAGCAGGCACACCGGGATGCCACCCAGGTGTACGTCCTGCACGACCGCGGTCTCCGCGTCGGCCATGCCCGCCCAGCGTTCCAGCACCGGGTGGTCCTGGTCGGAGAGCGCCCGCATCACCGTCCGGATGTCGAAGGGCTTCTTGCGGTCCGGGTTGGCCGCCGTGGAGAAGATCTCCCCGACGGTGCTGAAGGTGCTGCCAGCCAGGGTGTGCGGGAAGGCGGAGATGTCGCGGTCCACGGGGTCCGTGCTGGGTGCCCGCCGTGGCGCGTCCTCGCCGGGCGCGACGTACGAGTGGTCGTAGTGCGACATCACCACGTCCCGCGCGGCGGTCAGGTTCGGCGCCCAGTACTGCGCCTGCCCGTTCGGCCCCATCACCCGGTCGTAGCCGCCGATGCCGAAGTTGTCCTCGGCGGACACACCACCGGAGAAGTCGAGCGACTGCTTGCCGGTGAGGACCATCGCCGAGTCCGGCGTCATCACCAGGATGCCCTTGGTGTGCATGAGCATCGTCGCCTCGGCGTTCCAGTACGGCTGCGCGCCGACGTTGATGCCCGCGACAACAATGTTGATCTCACCGCCGGCCTGGGTGAACTCGACGATCCGCTTGAGCGCCGCGGCCACCCAGTCCATGTTCTCCGTGCCCGAGGTCATGGAGATCCGTGCCCCGGCGGACAGAGCCCACCACTCCAGCGGCACCCGCATCTGCTCCGCCAGGTCCAGCGCGGCGATCACGCGGCGGCACTCCGGCTCGGACAGGGCGCCCAGTGACTTCGTCGGGTCACCGAGCAGCACGACCCGGCTGACACCCTGCGGATGCCGCGTGGTCGGCGTGGTGACCACGCCGGCGACGATCGCGGCGCGGTTGCGCCCCTTCGGCCGCTCCACCGGCACCAGCGCGTGGTCGTCGTCGAGGTCGTGCTCCACGAAGTCGCCGAGCAGCCCGGTCAACTCGTACGGGTACACCGTGTTGCGGCTGCTCGCCCGCAGCACCTTCAGCCGGTACTCGTCGAGCGGCTCGACCGGCTCGACCGGCGGCTCGCCGACGGTCAACTCGGCGCCGCCGGTGGCCCCGAAGGAGATCCGTACGGCGATCTTGGTCAGCTCGCCGGTCCGGCGGTCGCGCTGCCGCGCGATGAAGAGGATCTCCTCCAGCCCGGCGCCCGCGGTCGTCGGGCGCACACGCCCGGCGATCATCTCCATCTCCTCGCGGGTGAGCTCGCTCGGCGGCCAGACGTAGACCACGATCCGGTTGGTGTTGAAGCGCGTCTTCGACGGTCGCCGCGACTGGGCGCGGCGGATCGAGTCGAGGCACGCGGCGATGGCAGCCTCGGTCGTCGGCAGCGCGACCAGCCGGCCGTCCTGCTCGCGCAGCTCGGTCAGGTCACGCACCTGCGCGAACGCGACGAGGCGCTCGTCG
The DNA here is from genome assembly GCF_045207365.1 of Micromonospora sp. NBC_00858. NCBI lineage: Bacteria > Bacillati > Actinomycetota > Actinomycetes > Micromonosporales > Micromonosporaceae > Micromonospora > Micromonospora sp. NBC_00858. The sequence continues at coordinate 1,419,997 of NZ_CP108828.1, forward strand.
GACGGGTTCTCCCGGGCCACGCACTGGAAGAGGTAGACCTCCTCGTCCGACGACGGCAGCCGGGTCAGGTCGAACTTGTGCAGCCGCTCCAACTGCATCCGCTGCGCGATGTACGGGTGCAGGCCGCGGATCAGCCGATCCTCGGTCGTCCCCGAGTCGGACGGGCGGAAGGTGAAGTGGTGGTGCATCACGGCGCCACCGCGACCCGCGACGGTGGTGGTGAGCCGGCGGACCTGGGGCGGCAGCGGGTGCGCGGTGATGACCTCGAGCAGCGCGGCGGCCATCGCGTCGAAGTCCTCCGGCTGGTTCTCCCAGCCGAGGTAGATGTCGGCGTCGACGGCATCCTCGTCGCTCGCCAGCCCGGCGAGCCCGCGCAGCGCGCCACCCAGAGCGTCGAAGCTCACCGCGGCGGACACCACGCTTGAGTCCGCGCGCTCGGCGACCACGAACGTGCAGTCCGCGACCTCGCGGGTGCGCACGCTGGTGAGCGTCTTGTTGCCGTAGTACCGCCGGGTCAGCACCTCCAACATGACCGCGTTGTCGAGGTGGTCGCGGACGAGCCGCTGGCCGAGCAGCCGTACCAGTGGCTCGGTGCTGCGTACCATCTTCGCGACGCGTTCGGTGCGGTCCGCCGCGTCCGGGTGCGCGTCCAGGTGACGCAGGTGCCCGCGGACCTCGGCGTAGACGCGGGCGCGGTTGCGGCGCAGCAGCGGCTGGGCGAACCAGGCGAACACCACACCACGGGCGAGGTCGGCGACCGCGGGGAAGCGGACCTGCGTCGCGGCCACCAGCCGCTCCAGCGCGAGGCCGGCCGGCTCGCGCAGCGTCTCGTCCGGCGGGGACTCCCGCAGCCACGCGCGGAGCAGCGTCGCGACGACCGTGGCGTCGGCGGACGCGCGTTGCTGGGCGAGGAAGATCCGGAACACGGCGGCTTCGAGTGCGGGGGAGCGCTCCAGGTCGATGACGCCGTAGTGTCCGAGCGCCTTGCCGAGCCTGGCCTGGAACGAACTCGGCAGACCGGCCCGCTCGATGTCGAGGCTCTGCAGATAGGTGTGGAAGTACTCGCGGGCGCTGTAGACGTGGCCGTCGCCGTCCTCGCCCGTCGGGCGGTTGCGGCTCAGCTCGGTGAGGTCGGCGAACACGGTGACCAGGTCGAGTTCCGCGGCCAGCGGCCGGTGGCCTTCCTCGGTGGCCGCCCGTCGCGCGGTGAGGTAGTCGTCGAGCACCCGCCGGTCGTCGTGCGGATCGACGTCGAAGCCGAGCAGCAGGCCGCGCAGGTCCTCCTGGCCGCGCCGGCTGCGCTGGTACGCCGGAATCTCCTCGGTGGCGGCGGGCAGGTCCAGCTCCACGGAGGCGGCGGCCGGATCGTCCACGGTCTCGGCGGTCTCGTCGGCGAGCGGCTCCAACCGCAGCAGCGGCGCACCTGCCTCCACCTGGCTGCCCACCGAGACGGCGCACTCCTTCAGCCGGGCCTTGAACGGCGCCCGCAGCACCGTCTCCATCTTCATGGCTTCCAGCACCAGCACCGGCGCGCCCGCCTCGACCTCGGCGCCGACCTCCAGCGGCGTGGCGACGACCAGCGCGGGCATGGGGGAGCGGACGACGCCGCCCTCGTCGCGGCTGACCCGGTGCGTCACGCCGTCGACCTCGACCAGGTGGGTCGGCCCGTACGTGCCGGTGAGCAGGCGGTACCGGATGCCGTTGACGACGATCTGGCCGGTGTGCCGGTCGAAGCGGTCGAGTTCGACGTCAGCGGTGCGCACGGCGCCGGCCGCTTCGATGCCGACGCGGAACCGGTGCGCGCCGACCCGCGCCACGCGCATGCGGTAGCCGACGCCGCGCAGCTTGAGGTCCAGAGGCCGGCCGCTCTTGTGCTGTACCTGCGGGCGCCCGCCGGATGCCGTTGACAGCAGCCGCTGCTGCTCGACGCGCTCCTCCTCCTCGTACGTCTCGATGGCGGCGGCCGCCAGCGCGACCGCGGAGTGCCGGTGCGCCACGAGCCGGCCTTCGCCACGGACGCGGTCGATCCAGCCGGTGTCCGCGCTGGCGTCGATCACCTCGGGCTGGTCGAGCAGGTCGAGCACGAAGCTCTTGTTCGTCGCACCGCCCTCGATGATCACCGTGGTGTTCGCCATCGCGCGGCGCAGCCTGCCGAGCGCCTCGTCGCGATCACGGCCGTACGCGATGATCTTCGCGATCATCGAGTCGAAGTCGGCCGGGATGGTGTCACCCTCGCTGACACCGGTGTCGACCCGGATGCCCGGGCCGGCGGGCAGGTCCAGCCGGGCGATACGGCCCGGTGACGGCGCGAAGTCGCGGTCGGGGTCCTCGGCGTTCAGCCGGGCCTCGATGGCGTGCCCGCGCTCCGCCGGCGGCGCGCCGTCGAGCCGACCGCCCGAGGCGACGTGCAGTTGCGCCTTGACCAGGTCGAACCCGGTGGTCAACTCGGTGATCGGGTGCTCGACCTGCAGGCGGGTGTTGACCTCGAGGAACGCGAACAGCTGGTCGCCGGGGTGGTAGAGGAACTCGACGGTGGCCGCACCGCGGTAACCGACCGCCACGGCCAACCGTTCGGCCGACGTCTTGAGCTCGGCCGCCTGCGCCGGGCTCAGCACCGGCGATGCCGACTCCTCGATGACCTTCTGGTTGCGTCGCTGCACCGAGCAGTCGCGGACACCGAGCGCCCAGGCGGTGCCCTGCCCGTCGGCGATCACCTGGACCTCGACGTGCCGGGCACCGGTGACCAGGCGCTCCAGGAACACGATGCCGCTGCCGAACGCCCGCGCCGCCTCCTGGCTGGTGCGGTCGTACGCGTCGGTGAGCTCGGCCTCGTTCCTGACCACGCGGATGCCGCGCCCGCCGCCGCCCGCGGTCGCCTTCAGCATCAGCGGGTAGCCGATCTCGGCCGCCGCCGTCCGAGCGGCATCCAGGGTCTCGACGGCACCGCGGCTCCACGGCGCGACCGGTACGCCGACCTCCTCGGCGATCAGCTTCGAGCCGATCTTGTCGCCGAGCTGGCGCATGGCCTCCGCGCTCGGGCCGACGAACGTGACGCCGATCTTCTCGCACAGCTCCGCGAACGCCGGGTCCTCGGCGACGAAACCCCAGCCGACCCACGCCGCGTCGGCGCCGGTCTCGGTCAGGGCGCGCTCCAGCGCCACCAGATTGAGGTACGGGCGGGCGGACGCCGGACCGAGGTCGTAGGCGATGTCCGCCTCACGCACGAAGGTGGCGGTGCGGTCGACGTCGGTGTACAGGGCGACGGTCTCGATCGGGATGCCGGTTTCCGCAGCCAACTCTCGGACCGCGTGGATGAGCCGCATCGCGGCCTCACCACGGTTGACGATGGCGACACGGTTGAACACCCGAATGACCCCTTTGGTAGATCCATGATCAGCGCACCGCGAGACGACGGCCCCCGGCAGTAAGCACCCTTCCCCCTCCCGGCGGGCAGCGCCATGGTGCAATCACCGAACCAATCGCTCCTCAGTTGTAGGAAACCACCAAAAGTTTTTGGTCGTCGGGTGCCCGGACCCCAGACCGTGGGGGCGAGGGGTGGGGGCGAAGGTGGGTCAGCCGGCTGCGGCGTCGGCGTACCGGCGGGCCAGGTGCGCGAAGGCGTCCTTGAGCTCGGTCGGCCCGACGACCTCGATGTCGGCGTCGAACCTGCCCATGCTGGCGGCCAGGCCGGGCCACGACCACGAGCCCAGGACGAGCCGGCAACGGTCCGGGCCGAGAGCCTCGACGAGCCCGTCGCTGGTGTAGCGGGACACGTCCTCGGCGGGGAGGTCGAGGATCACCTCCCCGCGGCAGGGCCAGCCGCCAGAGCCCTGGAACCTGCTGACGACGAAGGCGGCCACCTCCCCTCCGGGCAGTTCACGCGGGGTGAAGCGGGGGCCCGTGGGGGTGCGCGGCGTGATCCGGTCAGCGCGGAAGGTGCGCCAGTCGTCGCGGTCGAGATCCCAGGCGATGAGGTACCAGCGCCCGCCCCAGGTGACGACGTGGTGAGGCTGCACCCGGCGCGGGGGAGTGTCGGCGCAGTCGTCGCCGGCTCCAACCGGGGAAGCGGGGGCGTAGTCGAAGCGCAGCACTTCGCGGGCTTGGACGGCGGCGCTGAGCGCCACGAGTACGCCGGTGTCGGCCCGGGGGTTCGACCGGATCCCGGGCCGCTCGACGGCGGTGACCTGGAGCGTGTCGATGCGGCGGCGCAGCCGTGCGGGCATGACCTGCCGGACGGTGTTCAGCGCGCGCACCGCGGCTTCCTCGATGCCGGCGCCGGCGGTGGTGGCGATCTGGAGTGCGACGGCGAGGGCGACGGCCTGCTCGTCGTCGAACAGCAGCGGCGGCAGTGCCGTACCTGCGTCGAGCCGGTACCCCCCGTCGGGGCCCTTGGTGGCGTGGATGGGATAGCCGAGCTCGCGCAGGCGATCGACATCGCGGCGCACGGTGCGCGGGCTGACGGCCAGCCGCTCGGCCAGCAACGCCCCGGGCCAGTCCCGACGGGCCTGGAGCAGCGAGAGCAGTGAGAGCAGTCGCGCTGAGGTCTTCGGCATGAGCCCGATGTTGCCATGAGAAGCGGTCACACCCTGTCCGCTTCACCTGCGAGTGTTACGTCAAGCCGACCGGGAGACGCACGCCCGGCCACGCGATCGATCGCCAACGACCATGCGATGAGGAAACGAGTATGTTCACTACGCCGCCGATCGGCCGGCCAGTTCGCCGCGACCTGACCCGATGACCGTTCTCGGCACCCGGGCGCTCAACCGCGCGACACTCGCCCGGCAGTTCCTGCTCGATCGCGCCGACCTACCGGTCCTCGACGCCGTCGCACACCTCGGCGGCCTGCAGGCGCAGGAACCGCAGGAACCGTTCGTCGGGCTCTGGTCGCGGCTGCGCGCGTTCGACCCGGCGGTGCTCTCGGACCTGCTGACCCAGCGACGCGTGGTGCGGACACACCTCATGCGCCGTACCGTCCACCTCCTCACCGCCGACGACACCGTGGCCTGGCGGGCGCGTCACGACGCCATGCTCCGCCAACGGGTGCTCGGGGTCTACCGCGCCGAGCTCGACGGTGTGGACCTCGACGAGCTTGCCGCGGCAGCCCGGGCGGTGATGGCCGACGACGAGCCACGCTCGATGACCGAGATCGCGCGGGCGCTCGCCGAACGCTGGCCGACGCCGGGACCGCGGGCGCTGGGCGAAATGGTGGTCGCCGCCCTCGTCCCGATGGTGCAACTGCCGCCGCGCGGACTGTGGCGCACCCGGGCAGGAGTACGCAACGTCCCGCTCTCCTCCTGGCTGGGCCGGGAAATCGACCCGCCGGCCGTCGAGGGCTCCGATCCGGTCGGCCAGATGCTGGTACGGCGCTATCTGGCCGCGTTCGGCCCCGCAGCCACGGCCGACCTGCGCGCCTGGTGCGGCCTCGCCGGACTGCCGACCGCGGTGTCCGCGATGCGCGAGGAGTTGGTCACCTTCCGTGACGAGCGTGGCCGTCAGTTGATCGACCTCCCCGACGCGCCGCGTCCCGACCCCGACACACCCGCCCCGGTACGGTTCCTGCCGGCGTTCGACAACGCGATACTCGGCTACCACGACCGCAGCCGGGTCGTCGACGACGCTCACCGCGGCCTGTCGGTCGCCGGGGAACGCGCCGTGCTGGTCGACGGCCGGGTCGCCGCGACCTGGAGCGTCGAGGCCGGCACGGTGATCGTCACTCCGTTGGGCCGCCTCTCCCGCGCCGACCGCACCGAGGTCGCCGAGCAGGGTCGGGCGCTGGCGTCGTTCCTGTCGGACCAGGAGAGCAGCCAGGCACAGGTGGCCCCGCCTCCTGGCGATGCGGCGACTTTGTCGGTCCCCTCGGCTAGCGTGCCGGGCAATCAACCGGACGGAGCAACTGGATGAGCGACCTCAACACCTCCCCGGACCTCGAGCCCGCGTCGCGCGCGTTGACCTCGGTGCTGCTCGGGGTGACCGACCATCAGCTCACCCTCCCTACCCCGTGTGCGGGATGGGTCGTGGGTGATCTGCTCGACCACCTCGTCGGGCTCACCATCGCGTTCCGGATCGCTGCGGAGAAGGCGCCCGACGCCGCGCCGGGCGGTCCGGGCAATCCCACCGTGGCCAACCTCGACCCCGAGTGGCGCACGATTCTGCCCGCACAGCTCGATGACCTGGTCGCCGCGTGGCGCGTACCGAGCGCCTGGACGGGCGACACCGCAGCCGGTGGGGTCGTGCTGCCGGCGCAGATCATGGGCGTCGTCGCGCTGAACGAGGTGGTGATTCACGCCTGGGATCTCGCACGAGCGACCGGTCAGACGTACGACGTCGACCCGCAGACCGTCGAGTGGGTCCACGGTCTGGTGTCGCAGCAAGGGAGCAGTGAGGGCACCCCGGGCCTGTTCGGGCCGTCGATCACCCTGCCGGCCGAGGCCGCGCTGCTCGATCGGGTCATCGGGCTCACCGGCCGCGACCCGGCCTGGACCTCCGCTGTGGCGATCGGAGACGCACGAGGCTGACCAGGTGCCTGAGGGCACCGGGCCGGCGCCTATTCGCGCGTGAGCCCGGGCGGGAGGGCGTCTTCGTCCGGCCCGACCGGGCGGGCGCTGACCAGCGGGTTCCGGTGCAGGGCGGTGATCAAGGCGGTAGTCCCGCCGATGTCGGTCCAGGCGTCGTCCCAGAGGGCGGAGACGAGCCAGGAGTGATCCGCGGGGAAGAACAGATCGGGCAGCGGTCCGTCGCCGCGCATGTGCCCGGTCCGCCAGGTGAGAGCTTGTTCGGGGCCGGCTTCGACGAGCACGTACGGCCAGCCCGCGTAAAGGGACACCGTCGGAGCAAAAGGGAAGACGATGTCGTGGGCGCCGGTGTCGAGGTAGCCCAGCCACCAGGGCTGCGCAGGGGTGTTCCGGGTCAGCTCGTCGACCACGGCCCGTTCATGGGCTTCGACGCTGACGCCGTCGGGCGGGTAGAACGTGGCGTAGGCGCGGAACACCGGCGGGATCGCCGTGGTGATCGAGAGGCCGTGGGTGGTCTGGTCAGCGAGCCAGGCGACGTTGTCGGCCGTGCCGATCCGCCAGCTCCGCCCATCTCTGGTGACGTCCATATGCTCAGTCAAGCGTGTCCAGCAAAGCGGGAGACTCCACGTACGGAACGGCCTGTCCGCCCGCGAATTGTTCAGCAATCTGGTCGCCGACGGGTCGATGACCGCGCTCGGGGTGACGGACCCGCGTCGCTGGGGCACTGAGGGCTGGCCCGAGGATGCCTTACCGTACGTCGCGTATGGCCTGGTCGCTGCCGCGACGCTGGAGCGGCTGGACCGGGGTAGCTGACCCGGCCCGGCGGGCTGTGTGGGCGGCCGATTCGGGCCGTGCTCAGCGGCCGTCGACCGCGGAGGCAATCTTGGCCGGGGCGTTCAGGGGTGGAAGCTGATTCTCGCTCAGTCCGTACCGCTGAGCGAGGTACGCGGGGTCCTGCCAGGTGACCAGCGAGCCCGGCTGGCCGTCGTCCCGCACCATGAGTCGCATTGGCAGGTCGATGGCGATCTCGGGACGGGCCTGCTTGACATCCTCCACCGCCGTGAAGGGCGGGGATTCCCTCGGTCACCCGGGGGGGTTCCTGTTTCACCGGGCCGCGCCTTCGCCGCTTGCGCGGGTCGGGTCTTATCGTCCCTCCACAGGCGTTTTACCTCTCCGCCAGCCCGGCGGCGAGAATGTTCTTCGCGGCGTTGACGTCCCGGTCGTGCACGGCATCACAGCCGGGGCACATCCAGGCGCGAACGCCGAGGGTCATCGCGGTGTTGATCCGCCCGCATGCCGAACAGGTTTTCGTGCTCGGATGCCAGCGGTCGACGGCGATCACCTGCCGCCCGTACCAGGCGGCCTTGTACTCGATCATGCTGCGCAGTTGCGTCCACGCCGCATCGGAAATGGCGCGGGCCAGACTGTGGTTGCGCAGCATGTTACGCACACTGAGATCTTCGATCACGACCGTTTGATTCTCACGGACGAGTCGAGTCGACAACTTGTGCAGGTGATCCCGCCGCCGGTCGGCGATGCGGGCGTGAATGCCGGCCACCGCGAGCCGGGCTTTGGCCCGGTTCTTGGTGTCCTTGCCCTTACGGGACAGGTCGCGCTGCGCCTTGGCCAACTTACGTCGGTCAGCACGCTCATGACGCGGGTTGGTGACCTTCTCCCCGGTGGACAAGGTGAGCAGGCTCGTGATGCCCGCGTCCACCCCGACCACCGTGAACAGCGGGGGCAGTGCCTTGACGGTGGGGTCATCGACCAGCAGGGACACGAACCAGCGGCCAGCGGCGTCTCGCGACACGGTGACCGTCGACGGTTCGGCCCCTTCGGGCAGGGGCCGCGACCACACGATGCCCAGCGGCGCGTCCATCTTGGCCAGGGTGAGCTGCCCGTCGCACCAGCGAAACGCCGAGCGGGTGTACTCCGCCGACGCCCGAGACTTCCGCTTGGACTTGAAACGCGGGTACCGCGACCGCTTGCCCCAAAACGCGGCGAACCCGGCTTGCAGGTGCCGCAGCGCCTGCTGCAACGGCACCGAGCTGACCTCATTGAGGAACAAAAGCTCCTCAGTGCGCTTCCACTCAGTCAGCCACGCCGACGACTGCACATAGGTGCTGCGCTGCCGGTCAACCGCCCACGCACGGGTGCGCGCATCCAAGGCGAGGTTGTAGACCTTTCGCACGCAACCGAAGGTGCGGTTGAGCTGATCGGCCTGCTGCGGGGTCGGATAGAAGCGGTACTTGTACGCCCGCTTCACCACCTCACCCATACCTCACGTCCTACCAGTAGTTCATGTAAGTCTATCCCTGAAGGCAGCGGCGTTTCCTCCCCCGCCTGAAGGCAGGGGTATCCACGCCGCGACACCGATGATTACCTGTGTGTCGGGCATATCCAGCCCGGCCTTGCGAGCGGCCGCCGCATGGTCGACCACCACCGCCGCCACCGCAGCGCCCACGCGTTCCGCCTCAGCCCGTAGCGCAGAGATTGTCTCTCCGACATCATGGGCGCTCCGCCTGGTCACCAACCCGTCGTTCACGGCCGACCCCCGCTCACCGTGTCGCTGGGCGAATCCATCTCATCTTGCCCGCAACCGACGCCGGTTCGGGCAGGTTTTGCAGGTCTGAGCAAGGAAGCCGGCGCTGAGGTCGGGTTCGCGCTGGGTGTGTGCAGGACCAGGCTGCGGTCGCCTCCGGTCGTCGGCGGCAGTAGCGGAAACCAGTTGTTGGTGTGGCGCCCGCTGCTTAACCTGCTGGCTGTGCAGGCCCTCCATTCATATTCTCGTTCTCGCCGGGCGTACCGGTGAGCAGTCGCCTCCGCGATATAGCGCGCCAGACCGTGGCGATCGCCGAGTCCGGCCGGTACCGCAACGGCGCCGGCGATGAGGTCGTCATCGACGAGGCGGTGCGCAGTGCGGTCGCCGGCACACGGCACCACCTGCCGGACGACGTGTTCGAGGTGGGCGGCGTCGATGCCGGGGCCGGCGTCGTCGAGGTGACACACGAGTCGACGTTGCAGGCAGCCCGCCGGCTCGGGCCCGCCGCGGTGTGTCTGGTGTTCGCGTCGGCCAAGAATCCGGGCGGCGGGTTTCTCGGTGGGGCGAAGGCGCAGGAGGAGAGCATCGCGCGCTCGTCGGCGCTGTACCCATGCCTGCTTGCCGCACCTGACTTCTATGCGTTCCAACGTGCGCAGCGGGATCTGCGCTACAGCGACCGGGTCATCTACTCCCCACGCGTGCCGGTCTTCCGGAACGACAAGGGTGACCTGCTCGACCAGCCGCATCTCACCTCGTTTCTGACCGCTGCGGCGCCGAACCTGGGTGCGATCATCCGCAACCAGCCCGAGGACGCCGCCGAGGTGCCGGCGGTGCTGTCCCGGCGCGCACGGCGGGTCCTCGAGGTGGCCGCCGCGCACGGGCATCGAACCATCGTGCTGGGCGCGTGGGGGTGCGGGGTGTTCCGCAACGATCCCGCCACAGTGGCGGGCGCCTTCGCCGACGCGCTGCGAACGGTCGACCGGTTCGACCACGTGGTGTTCGCCATCCACGACAAACTGCCGGGCGCACCCGTGTACGACGCCTTCCTCACTCGTTTCGCCGGTTAGCTGCCGCGACCCTCAGCCGGCCGAGGACCGTGTCCGGCGTAGCGGTTAGCCTGTGCCTATGCAGGACGCGGCGCCCTGGAGCAACCTCGATGGCTGACGCTGGCGATGTCCGTCACCTGGCACTGGCACTGCCTCACGTGGTCGAGATCGACAGTGCCGGCTTCGACTTCCGGGTCGCCGACAAGGGGTTCATCTGGTCCTATCCCGAGCGGAGACCAGGTGTCCCTCGCGTCATCCGGACCGACATCGCGGTGTTGTACGTCGGTGACGAAGCGGAGAAGCAGGCCCTGCTCCTCGGCGAGCCCGAGGTCTTCTTCACCACGCCCGCGTACGACGGGTTGCCCCTGGTGATGCTGCGGTTGGAGCGGGTGGATGTCGATCGTCTGACGGAACTCGTCACCGACGCGTGGCGCATGCGTGTGCCGGATTCGCTCGTCGGCGACCTCGATGACGGCGGCGACTCGTTGAGACCGGATCTGAGCAGCGCCGACCAGTAACCGGGGGACTGTTCGAACAGGACCGTTCAAGGTATGTCGACGACCTCGCGGCCGAGGGGCCAGAACGCGGCCGGAACGAGTTTGAAGTTGGCGATGCCGAACGGAATGCCGATGATCGTGACGCAGAGGGCGATGCCCGCGACGATGTGGGACAGCGCGAGCCACCAGCCCGCCAGCACCACCCACAGGATGTTCGCCAGCCCGGAGGCGGCGCCGGCGCCAGGCTTGGGCACCAGAGTGCGGCCGAAGGGCCACAGCGAGTAGACGGCGAGGCGCAGCGACGCGACGCCGAACGGAATGGTGATGACGAGTACGAAGCAGATCAGCGCGGCGAAGCCGTAGCCGACCGCCAGCACGATGCCACCACCGAAGATGAGCCACAGCACGTTCAGTACGAAGCGAATCACCCCTCCAGCATGAGCGATGCTCGCCAACTGTCAGCGCCCGCACCGGGGTCCGCAGCCGTCCAGGCCCACCATCCGTTCCTGATCGGTACCCCGGGTCAGCGGGCCAGTCGCCGTGGGCGCGCCAGCCGCAGTGCGTTGCAGACGTCGAAGACGTCGGCGACCTCCCAGGCGATGTCCCCGGCCACCTGCCGGGTAGCTGGGTCGGTGACGATGCCGGTGAGGATCACCACTCGGTTCTGCACGCTCACGGCGATCTGCTGGCGTCGGGTGGTGCCGTCGCTGCTGATTCGTTGGGCGACCGCCGCGGCGATGCGGGTGTCCTCGTCGGCTGGCCCGCCCTGCCCGGGTGGCGGCGGCTGGACCGGCCGGGCGTGTTCGTCGGGGTACGGCCAGGGCGTGACCATGAGGGAGTGTCCTTTCGTTAACGGGCGGATGACCCGGCTGTCTCAGCAGTCGAGGCCGTGGCGGCGGACACCCCGCGACGGGAGAAGTGAGTGAGGGCTTCGTCGCGGCTCTCGAAGATCAGGAAGGCCCCGTCCAGGCGCATGGTGTGCAGGACGGTGCGGATGAACCGCGACGGTGCGGCGAGGCAGAGCGTGACGCCCCGGTCCCGGGCGTCGCAGTGGGCGCGGACGAGCAGACCGAGACCGGTGGAGTCGATGACGTGCACCCGGGCGAGGTCGACCACGATGTTTCCGCCCACGTCGGCCGCGTGGCGCAGGGCGGTGCGCAGGGTGTCGCCGCTTTCGAGGTCGATGTCGCCGGTGGCGGCGATGACGGTCACATCATCAAGATGGTCGATTCCGAGGATGCCGCCGGGACCGTGGTCGGCGCACGACGCGTGCCCACCGCCGGAGGTTGGCAGGAGGCTGCAGTGCGGGCATTGGTGTGGCCCGGTGGCGAACGGGGAGCCGCTCCAGCCGTGTTCGGCCACCAGGGTCCAGACGACCTCGGCGTCGGGAAGCACGCAGGCGGTGCCCCGGATGGTGTCGCCGCAGGTGTCGCAGATCAGGGTCATCAGGTGGTCGTCCGGGACGACGGTCATTCTGGTGGTCCTTCCTCGGCGTCCGGTTGGTGCCGGGTGGCTCCCGGGACGCCGGGCGGCACCGGTGCGGAATCGGTGACGATCGACAGAACATGGTCCAGGCGGGCGATCCGCAGGATGCGTCCGACCCGTGGGCTCGGGTTGCGGACGGTGAGGACCGCGTCGGCGCGGGCCAGCCGCCGGTGTACGTCGAGTAGCAGGCCGATGGCGGCGGCGTCGATGTGCCAGCAGCCGGACAGATCGACCACGACCTGCGCGGGGTGCAGGGCCAGGAGTCGGTCGAACACGGCGCCCGCCTCCGGCAGGCAGGCCAGGTCGAGTTCGGTGACGCGGACCTCGACCAGCGGCAGCGTGCACGGCGCGGGCGCCAGCGGCGTCGTCATGGCCGTACCCCTTCCCTCATGGTCCTGGTCCGCTACCACCGTGCTTGGCAGCTTTGGCGGTCACTGCGCGGATCTATGACAGTTGCGTGACAAAACCGCCAGCCGACGAGCGCGGTTGGCAGCCTGGTGGGCTGCCCGGGGATGATGCCGGCATGACGGCCGTACTGGTGATCGAGGACGACGACCGCATCCGCCTGGCGCTGCTGCTCGCACTCGAGGACGAGGGCTACGACGCTCTCGGCGCGGCCACGGCCGAGGAAGGCCTGCGTGCCCAGCGCCGCCACCCGGCTGACTACGTCCTGGTCGACCTGATGCTGCCCGGCCTCGACGGCTTCGAGTGCATCCGGCAACTGCGCCGTGACGACGATGTGCCGATCGTGGTGGTCAGCGCCCGCGACGACACCCACGACATCGTCGCCGCCCTCGAGGCCGGAGCCGACGACTACGTCGTCAAGCCCGTAGCGATCAAGGAACTGACCGCTCGACTTCGGGCACTGCGCCGCCGAGCCCGCCCGGTGGTGGCGCCGGCGCCGAATCCCGTGCCGGTGGTCGCCTTCGGAGAGTTGGAGATCAGCCCGGAGGCGGGGGAGGTGCGCTGCGCCGGCCAGCCCGTCACGGTCACCCGCACGGAGTTCCGGCTGCTGTGTGAGCTGGCCGAACACGCCGGCCGGGTGCTGTCCCGCCAGCAATTGCTGCAACGGGTCTGGGGGTACGACAGCGGTGACGAGCGATTGGTCGACGTGCATGTCGGCCGGCTGCGGCAGAAGATCGAGCCCGACCCGGCAAACCCCCGGCACCTGGTGACCCTGCGGGGTCTGGGCTACAAGTTGCAGCGATGAGGCGCCTCGGACTGCGTACCCGGGTCACCGCCGCGTTCGCCGTCGGCGCGCTCCTGCTCGCCGCGTCGATGGCCCTGGTCTCCTACGAGTTGACCCGCCGTTCTCTGATCGACGAGCGGGAACGCACCGCCCTGCGGGCCGCCTACTTCGATGCTGCCGTCGTGCGTGCCGGCCTCGACACCGAGACCCCCGACGTGGTGGCGGTGCTCCGATCGCTGGACACGGGCGGCGCTCGGCGGCCCGTGCTGCACCTCAACGGCGAGTGGTATGCCCGGACCGCCGATCCGGGCACCACCGCCGCCATACCCGGCGACCTGCGACGGGTCGTCACCGCCGGGGAGCCGGCGGTGCAGCGGGTACGCATCGACGGTCAACCCGCCCTGGTGGTCGGGGTGCCCTTGTCCATGTCGGCGGCGTACTTCGAGGTCAACTCCCTGCGCGAGCTGGAGCACACGTTCCAGGTTCTGGCGCTCGCACTGACCACCGTCGCGGTCGTGATCGCCGGATCCGGCGCCGCCCTCGGCTGGTATGCCACTCGGCACGGGTTACGCCCGTTGACGGCGGTCGCCGACGCCGCCGAGAAGATCGCGGCCGGTGACTTCACCGCCCGCCTCGACCCGGCCACCGACCCCGACCTGACCCGTCTCTCCTCGTCGTTCAACCAGATGGTCGACCAACTCGCCCGTCGTATCGAGCGGGATCGCCGCTTCGCCGCCGACGTCAGCCACGAACTGCGCTCACCGTTGCAGACCCTTGCCGCGGCGGCCAGCGTCCTGGCCCGTCGCCGGGAGCACCAGGATGAACGAACGGTCACCGCCGCCGGGCTCGTCGCTGACGAGATCGACCGTTTTCAACGGTTGGTCAACGACCTGATCGACCTGGCCCGCAGCGACCAGCCCGCCCACCGAGCCCCCGTGGACGTGGTGGCGCTCGCCCGAGAAGCCTGCTCCGCGTACGACCTGCACCCCACCCTTGTCCACCTCGCGCCGGATGCGCCCCCGACGTGGCGGGTCGAGCGGCGGCGCATCGCACAGGTGCTGGCGAACCTGCTCGAGAACGCCGTCACCTACGGCGGCGGCCTCGTGGCAGTGCGCCTTGGCCGCGATGGCAGCACCGGCGTCATCGAGGTCGACGACGCTGGCCCGGGCGTGCCCGTCGAGGATCGTGAGGCGATCTTCGACCGTTTCGTTCGAGGGCGGGCCGCCCACACTCGTGGCACCGGCGACGGCACCGGCCTCGGCCTCGCCCTGGTCGCCCAACACGCTGCCGCCCACGCCGGGCACGCCACCGTTGCCGACCGCCCGGGCGGAGGCGCCCGTTTCCGCGTGGACCTGCCGGGAAGCCTGCCATGAAACGTCGTCACCTCGCCCCGTTGGTGCTCGCCACCTTGCTGGCTGGCTGCGGTGTGCCCGCCGAAGACACCCCCCGGAGGGTCCATCCCCCGCCAGGCCCGTTCCCCGCGCCGGTCCCGGCCGCGACCACCGCACCGGCCGGGCGCTTCGACGAGACGCTCTGCCTCGTCCGTGACAATCACATCGTCCCGGTGGTCCGTCGTGTCGACCGCCCATTCACGCCCGAGGAGCAGTTGCGGCACCTACTCGCCGGGCCAACGGCGGGCGAACGCAACGACGACCTCGCCAGCGCGCTGCCGGGAGCAGTCAACGCCGCGGGTGCGACGGTGACCGGCACGCAAGCCCGCATCGTCGTGGTGGGGCCCGGCGCCGACACCGGCCGCAGCGACGAGGTTCTCGCCTTCGGCCAGATCGTCTGCACTCTCACCAGTCGCGACGACGTCAACACCGTTGCCTTCCTGCGCGACGGCAGGCCTCTGGGAGTACCCCGGGCCGATGGCTCCCTGTCCACCGAACCGCTCACCCGCGCCGACTACACCCCACTGATCAACGTACGTTGACCTCGCTGACCGGTACGCCGCAGGCGGACCCCGGCCCGCGGCACCGGCGCGAGTTGAGGAGGGGCGAAAGGCGGGGAGCAGGCCCGGAGCCGGGGTCCCCGCGACGGCGGATGCTTGTTAAACTCCGCCATCGATGATCATGACAGGGGGGCAGCCATGAGGGCCGGCGATCCAGGCGGTGGTGGTGTGCTGGACCCGGACGGCGCGATGGAGCGGATCGCGGCGTGGAAGGGGCGGATCGGCGAGTTGGCGGCCGACACCAAAGCCATGAGCGACCGCTTCCAGCAACTGCGGATCACTGAGGCCGACAGCAACAGGATGGTCGAGGTCACCATCGATTCCGCCGGTGCGTTGGTGGATCTGCACCTGAGCCGACAGATTCAGCGGGTCGAGCCCGACGTCGTCGCCAGGACGATCATGAACACGATTCGTGCGGCCCGGGAGAAGCTGGCCGACCGTTCGCAGGAGATCATCGCGGAGACCGTGGGGACCGAGTCGGCGGCGGCGCGCGAGATCGCCGAGCGGGTCGGGCAACAGTTGCGCCCGGGCCCGGTCGCCGAGAGCGGCGACGACGACCGTAGTTGGCGGTGAGTCTGATGGACGACGGGTTCGCAGTCGAGGCGGAGGAGATCCGCACGCACGCGCACAACATCGAGGCACTGGCGGAGCGCTTCGCGGCGGTGAAGGCCGCCAGCGCGCACATCACCCAGGACGATTCGGCGTACGGGCTGCTGTGCGGCTGGATCTCCGGGGTCCTGGAGGGCAAGCACACTCGGCAGGACGAGCTGTTCGCCGACGTCGAGGAGAATCTGAGGCTGGCCGCTGCGGGCCTGCGCCAGACCGCCGACGGCTACGACGCGGTCGACGACGACAACGCTACCCTGATCAACGGGGTGGGAAGCCAGTTGACCCCGTGAGGACGGCGCGATGACCGACCTGTCGCTGGTCGCTGACGTCACGTCGACTCGGGAGGTCTGGACCGGCGCCTCCCTCGCCGACAGCGTCGAGGGTCTGGTCGACGCGATCAGAAGTGAGGGCTGGGTCGACGACCTGCTGGCGGGTGCCGCGTTCGGGCTCGATGTCGCCGCGAGCGTGATGGATCCGTTCAGTGCGCTGCTGGCCAACGGCCTGGGTTGGGCGATGGAGTACTTCGAGCCGCTGCGGGAGATGCTCGACGAGCTCACCGGAATGCCCGACGTGGTCGCCTCGCACGCCGCCACCTGGAACAACATGGCCGTCGAGCTGCACAGCATGGCCGCCGACCTGCGGTCGCGTCTCGATGCCGACCTGCCCGAGTGGTATGGGCAGGCCGCAATGGCGTACCACGGGTTGATGGACCACAACGTCGAGGCCCTCGGCGGTCTCGGTGCGGTCTCCGCCGCGATGGCGGCGGCGACCGAGGGTGCCGGCAACCTGGTGGCCTTCACCCGCGACATCGTGCGCGACCTCATCGCCGACCTCGTGGCACGCGTGATCGTCTGGGCGGTCGAGGCCATCTTCGTCGTCACGATCCCCGTGGTCGCCGCGCAGATCGTGACGGCCGTCGTGAAGTGGGCCGGCCGCATCCTCATGTACATCGGCGCACTGATCACCAGCCTGACCAACCTCACCCGCCTCCTGAACGGATAAGGCGTCCATGTCGAAGCCCGGAAATCCCGGCAGTGGCGGTCCGGGTGGTGGTGGCCCCGGAGGTGGCGGTGGTGGCTCCGGAAAGCCCCCGAAGAACTACGGCGGCATCAACGCGGGCAAGGGCATCACCAGCGCGCAGCAGGCCACCGCCCATGCGGCGACTCAGGGACACGCGCCCGGCGTCGCCGGCCAGGGTTCCACCAACTCCAATCCGGCGAGGCCCACCCGGCCTCCCGCGCCGACGACGCCGCCGACGGCTGGCGACATCCACCACAGCGACGCCTCGAAGAAACACATCATCGAGGGCGACGGCGGGCGGCAGGGCGGCCATCTCGCGGGCACCGGCTTCTCCAACAAGACGGAGTTCCCGAAGAGCTGGGATGAGGCGAAGATCCTCGACGCCGCGCACAGGGTGACGCAGCAGGGTCCGCCGGCGAAGGGGCCCTACCCGACCAAGGACGCGGACGGCAATCCGGTGTGGGCCTACGACTACGTCGGCGTGGTCGACGGCGTCGAGGTCAAGACGACCGTGCTCGCCGACGGCGAGATCCGCACCGCCTACCCCCCGGACAAGACCAATCCGGGCGTCATCAGCAATCCGGCGGCGCCGAACCCCGCTCCGCAGGGAATCCCGAATGCCGTCCCGCCTCGTTACAGTAATCCCGATGTCGGCGGCAACGGCAGTTGGACGTGGGAGGGCCCGAAGGGGAACAGGATCATCAGGGTGGTCCAGGATGCCCAGGGCAACGTCACGACGACCGATCTCGGCGAGTACAAGAAGAGATGAACACGATGGATGCGAAGACCTACGCGACGGTCACCGAGGTGTGCCGGCGGCTCGCGGGCCGGCTGTCCGACGACATCCTCGGCACCGTGCGCGAGAACTATGCCGCGGGTGAGTTCGACCTGGCCGACAACACGCTCCTGCTCAGCCTCGCCTACTACGGGGTCGGCATCACCCTCGAGGAACAGACGCTGATGCGTTCCTTCGTCGGCGACCCCGACGGCTCCGACCTGGCCGACGTGCCGCTCATCGCCGAGGTGCCTGCACCGCCGTACCGGTTCAGCCCGATCGGCCCCGCGGACGCCCCCGACCCGACTCCGGCCGACACCCTCCTGTCCGCCGATGCCCCGCGCCGACACGGCCGCAGCCTGCACCGCGCCTGGCGGGCCCCGCTCGACGGCGCACCCGACGCGGCGGCGTGGTTGTACGTGTTGCAGGTGGCCGAGGGCACGGATGAGCTTGCGACGTACTCGGGCGTGATGACGCAGCTGTGGATCTCGCTGAAGCAGAAGTGGCCGGTGGAGGTCCTCGTCGGCAACTCGCCGCGGACGCCCTACCAGGAGGCCGCCCTGGCCAGCGCGCCCGCAGTCTGGCGCGCCTGAGGCGCGACACGGTTCACCATCCGCTCGTGACGAGGCCGAGGCGGGGGAGTAGCAGCGGCCCGACGAAAATCCCCGCCGTCGACATCGACGGCGGGGACTCCACAGTGTGGCGACGGGCTACTTCAGGGCGAGGGTCCGAGCGTCGGCGGCGATGACACTGGCCACCTCGGCCGGTACCAGCTTGCCGGCCTGCCGGTCGACGTAGGTGGCCAACTGGGCGTACTGGGCGTGGGCCAGCTTGGTCGTCATCGCGGTGATGGCAGCCGGCTCCGCGCCGGAGGTGAGGATCAGGTAGCCGAGCCCGGCCTGGCTCACCGTCACGGTGAACGTGCTGGTCGCGGTCGCGGTGCCCTCGGGCCCGGTCACCTCGGTGCGGACGGTGTGCCTACCCGCGGTCAGCTTGACCAGGTCGAGCGTGCGCCCGGCGGCCGACTTCCCGCCGTCGACCGTGACGGTGACGGTGTCCGCGTTGGTCGCGGCGACCGCGATCACGGGGGACTGGGCCCGGTCGAGCCGTGCCCCGTCGGCCGGCGACGTGATCTCCACGGTCGGGTCGGCGGAAGGCCGCTGCATGAACGCCGAGTTCCAGCCGACCAGTTCGGATGCGCGGTTGGTGATGACCGCATCGGTGCCGATCCGCTCCAACCGTTGCCACAGGCCGGCGGAGTCCATCGTCCAGGCCATCACTGCCACCCCGGCGGCGTGCAACGGCGCGACGATCTCCGGCTTGGCCAGCAGCGCGTTGCCGTCCGGGTTGTACGCGGTCAGGTGCAGCTCCTTCGAGATCGCCACCGGGTCGGCGTCGAGGCTGCTGCGCAGCAGGCCGAGCGGCAGTTCGGGGGCGAGTTCGTAGGTGT
The DNA here is from genome assembly GCF_045207365.1 of Micromonospora sp. NBC_00858. Lineage (NCBI taxonomy): Bacteria > Bacillati > Actinomycetota > Actinomycetes > Micromonosporales > Micromonosporaceae > Micromonospora > Micromonospora sp. NBC_00858. The sequence goes on from NZ_CP108828.1 coordinate 1,439,073, forward strand.
ACCGGAGCGCGTCGACCTCGAAGCTCTGGATGAAGACCCGGCCCATCATCTGCTCGTCCCGGATCACCTGGATGATCGTCGCGACCTCGTCCTTCGTGTGCTTGCCCTTGATCTCCACGAGCAGGTTGCCGCCCCGGGTACGCAGGTCGGCGAGCTGCTCGGCCAGGGTGGGCACCCGCTCACCAAGGTAATGCGGGCCGAACCACGAACCGGCGTCGAGCGCCTTGATCTGCGCGGCGGTCAGGTCGCGGATGGCGCCGGTCCCGTCGGTGGTCCGGTCGACCGTGCCGTCGTGCAGGATGAACGGGACGCCGTCCTTGCTCGGCTGGACGTCGTTCTCGATCCAGTCGGCGCCGCCCCTGCGCGCGATCTCCTGCGCGACCAGGGTGTTCTCCGGTGCGGCGGCGGACGCGCCGCGGTGCGCGATCACGGTGAACGGGCTGCCCTCGGGGCGGATGTAGCCGTTCGGGGGCAGTTCGGTGACGATGACGTCGTCGTACGAGACGGTGGCGCCGTTGACGAAGAGCGCCTGAACGCCGTCGGTGGAGCGCTGGAGGCTGTTCGTACGCATCGCCTCTCGCCCGTCGAAGATCCAGCGGGCCTGGTTGCCGTGTACCTCGACGGCGACGCGGACCTCCCGACCGGTGCCGGCGGCGTACGGGGCGGAGGCGGTGTTCGTCACCACCCAGGCGTTGGCCGTGGTCCGCTGGGCGAACTCGAGACCGTTGGCGGCGGTCGTGCCACTGCGCATGGTGGCGATCCACCACGGGGTGGCGCCGTCGGCCGGGATGTCGATGCCGAGCGAGGCCCAGCGGGTGGCGGCGGAGACCGACTCGAAACGCATGGTCGCCTCGAGCCGGAAGTCGTTCAGGTGCCGACCAAAAGTGATCTTGTTGTTCGCGCCCGAGCTGGCGGAGGTTCCGTACAGGCGGCCGTTCTCGACCTTCCAGGCGCCGTCGATCGCCTTCCAACCGGCGGGAAGTGACCCGGAGTTGAAGTTCTCCGAGACGACGACGCTGCCCGGCTCGGCGGTGGCGGGCGAGGAGGTGGCGACGGCCACCGCGACGGCCGCGCCGGTGACGGCGAGCGCGGCGATGACGGCGGCGGCCCGGGTACGTGTCGCGACGAACCTCGTCGCGGCACGGCCGAGCGGCGATGATGCGGGAAGGACAGTCATGCTCGGAACGGTAGGAAGCACACCCGAACTCATGATCGATTGAGCGTGGCCACCGCCGGAACGCTGGGTGTACGGCCCTCCGGCGCGTCCACGAGGGACGGAGCTGCCAGCCACGTGTCGACGCGCGAAGGCCCGCTGCCGCACGGGCCTGTCCGGCGGATATGCCGGACAGGCCCGTGGTCCCGAGGAGGGGTCAGCGCTTGAGCGTGAAGGTGAAGTCGCCGGAGAGCTTGCCGCTCAGCCGGACTGCCGAGACGAGTCTTTCCTCCTTGATCAGTCTCTCGACCTCGGCCCTCGAAAGACCGCACCCTTCAGCGATCAGTCGCACCGGCCGGACAGGGATCCGCGCCGCAAAGCGGACCGAGACGTCGATCACCTCGCGGTCCAGGTGATCCGATCCGCCGGTGTCGAGGCGCCAGGCATTGTCCCAGTCGAGGGCGATGCGATTACGGCGCTGCACGACCGGATCCTGGAGCAGCTCAGCTGCCAGGCCAGGGTCGTTGTCATGCAGCCGGTCCAGCAGCTCAGGTCGTATGGAGCGCACAGTCGACCGCTCCAGGACCGTGAGCTTTGCCGTTGCCCCGCAACCGGTACAGAGCGCGAGGAGCCAGACGTCGATGAGTTTGTGGTTGGCGTTGACGCGAAATTTACCGCTCGCCCGGAAGAGCTCGGACGCGCACGCGTGGCAACGGCGGCGAACGAGCGGCAGGCAGGTGGGCACGACCACCCAGTTTTTGAGCACAGAAGTACACCGGTTTCAGTGAGAAGTCCGCAGCAAAAAGGAGCGCGGCGCACATGCGCGACGCGCGACAAATCAGCGCTCGGGAGGTCTCACAGGGTGTACAACGGCACGTCCTTGCCTAGACGGCTTGGTTGCGCAGCACGGTAATGGCGCACAGCGGCGTTGCACCACTGGTATTTCGAGCGCCTCACCGCCGGCTTGCATCCGGCGGAACATGGACGAAGCCAGAGCCAGATCGCGGCGACGGTGACGGTGCCGTGGAAGACGTGGGCCCTAGGCGTGCGGCTGGAGTTGGGCGAGACCCGGAATGCCGTAGTGCTCGTCGAGGACCTGCATGGCAGCGCCCGCGGCCATCACGTCCGCGCCCAGGCTCGACAGCGTGACGTCCGTGGTGAGCCAGTCCGCGCGTCGCACGTCCGCATGGACGGCCTTCTCGACCGCGGCGAGGTAGACCTCCGCGTGCCGCAGCAGGTCTGCGCCCGCCAGCACCACGTGGGCGAGGTCGAGTGTCTGGAGCAGGTTGACGACGCCGACGGCCAGGACGCGGGCCGCGCGTGGGATGTCGCCAGCCTCGGCGGCGTGGCTGTGGACGATCTCCAGGCATCCGTGCCGCCCGCAGACGCAGAGCGGCCCGTCCAGATCGACGACGGTGTGGCCGAACTCTCCGGCGTTGGTGTGTGCGCCGCGGTGGGCGGCGCCGCCCAGCCAGAAGCCTCCGCCGATGCCTGACTCGATCATGATGAGGGCCGCGTCGCCGAACTTTCCGCCGTGCCGCCATGCCTCCGCCGTGATCCCCGCGGTGACCTCCTTGTCGAGATGCACCGGTAGGCCGAGGTGCGCCTCCGCGATCTCGCGCAGCGGTACGTCGTGCCAGTGCCGCAGGCCGTGCGCGTCCCGGACCAGGCCATTCTCGTGGTCCAGTGGGCCGATCATGCCGATGCCCACGCCGGTCAGCCGGTCACGGAGACTGTCGATGCCGGTGATCGCGTCGATGCCGGACTTCAACGCGTCCAGAAGCTGCGCCGGGGTGAAGTCGCTGGGCAGCGGTCTGACCGCCGAGTGGTGCACGGTGCCGGCAAGGTCGACCAGGACCAGCCGAAGGGTCCGCCGGGCGACGTGGGCGCCGATCGCGTACCGGCTGTCGGGGACCAACTCGTAGACGACCGCGGGCTTGCCGATGCCCGGGCGGCGGACGCCGGCGGAACGGATCAGGCCGTCGGCGACCAGGCGGGCGATGACCTTGGAGACTGCCTGCGGTGTCAGGCCGGTGGCGTTGACGATGGTCGACCGTTCGAACGTGCGCACGGTGCGCCCCACGGCCATGACGAGCGCCTGGTTGTAGCCGCGAAGGAACGTCACGTCGGCAGTGGTGCGAATCATCTCACCACCATATTACGCAACGCTGTTGCTAAATTCTCTCCCATGAACGGATTGAGCAGAGGTCGGCGCCTGGCGGCGGTGGCGGCCCTGGCGCTGGGTGGCGTCGCGGTCGGCTTGACGGAGTTCGTGGCGATGGGCCTGCTGCCCGAGATCGCGCGCGGCCTGCTCCCCGAGCAGTACGCCCAGTCGTCGTCGGGCGCGGTGGCCCGGGGTGGCTGGATGATCACCGCGTACGCGCTCGGCGTGGTCGTGGGCGCTCCCCTGATCGCCGTGCTGAGCGCGCGCGTACCCCGCAAGAAGCTCGTGCTCGGTCTGCTCGTCCTCTTCACCGTCGGCACGATCGCGTCCGCGATCGCCCCGACGTTCGGCCTGGTGCTGGTGGCGCGGTTCGTCGCGGCGCTGCCGCACGGCGCGTACTTCGGAGCGGCCGGCCTGCTCGCGGCGGCCCTGATGGGCCCCGGCAGAGAGGCCCGTGGCTTCGCCACGGTGCTCAGCGGCTTGACCGCGGCCAACGTGGTCGGCGTACCGCTGATCACCCGGCTCGGGCAGGCGGCCGGGTGGCGCACGGCCTATCTGGTGATCGCCGGAGTCTTCCTGCTCACCCTGCTGGCGGTGGTGGCGGTCGTCCCAGAGATCGCCGCCGCGGTGGACGGCTCGCCGGCCGCCGAACTCGGGGCGCTGCGGACCTCGCAGGTCTGGCTGGTCGCGGCAACGGGGGCGGTCGGCTTCGCCGGATTCTTCGCGGTCAACACCTACATCGCCCCGGTCACCACCGACGTTGCCGGCCTCTCGACCACGACGGTGCCGTGGGCGCTGGTGGCGGTGGGTCTCGGCATGACCGTCGGCAATGCCCTGGGCGGCTGGCTCGCCGACCGGGACCTGCGCCGGAGCATGATGGTCGGCTTCATCGCGATGATCGTGAGCATTGCCGCGTTCAGCCTCATGGCGTCGACGCAGGTCGGCCTGTTCGTGGGTGCGTTCCTGGTCGGCGCGACCAGTCTCTTCCTCGGCCCGGTCCTGCAGGCGCGCCTGATCACGGTCGCCCCCGGAGCCCAGCTGATGGGTGCGGCGATGAACCAGTCGGCCATGAACATCGCGAACAGCCTGGGCGCTGCCCTGGGCAGCGTCGCCATCGCCGCCGGGCTCGGCTACCTCGCGCCGGCCCGGGTGGGCGTGGTCCTGGCGGTCCTCGGGCTGGGCCTGGCTGCCGCCAGCTTCGCGGCAGAGCGACGTTCACGGGACCCGAAGCCGGAGCCGGTCGCCGTCGCGAGCTGAACCATGCAACGGACAGCGCGGCATGGTGATCGCCGATCAACGGCGGAAGACTGAACCCATGTCCTCGACGATGCTGGTGGTCGGCCCGAAGCTTGGCGTGGCGCTGGTGGTGTTGACCCTCGTGGCGGCGGTCGTCGTGACGGTGGGGGAGTTGGGTCACGGCCGGCAGGTCATGGTCGCCGCCGTCCGTGCCGCGATCCAGCTGGGCGCCGTGTCGCTGCTGATCGCGGCCATCGTGGCGTCACTGTGGGCCACGGCCGCGTTCGTGGCCCTGATGTGCGCGGTGGCCACGGCCACCTCCGGCCGACGTGTCACGGGCGGCCGGCGGGGTTGGTGGGCCGGTGCGCCGATCGTCGTGGGCAGCATGCTGGTGGTGGTGGGGCTGCTGTTGGCGGGTCTGGTGCCGCTGCGCGGTATCGCGATCATTCCGATCGCGGGAATCCTGATTGGCGGGGCGATGACGGCGACCTCGCTGGCCGGCCGCCGGGCGCTGGACGAGCTGACCAGTCGGCGCGGTGAGGTGGAGGCCGGCCTGGCTCTGGGTCTGCTGCCCCGGGACGCGGTGTTGCTGGTGTGCCGTCCGGCGGCCGGCCAGGCACTGGTGCCGGCACTGGACCAGACCCGGACGGTGGGCCTGGTGACCCTGCCCGGCGCGTTCGTCGGGATGCTGCTCGGCGGGGCGAGCCCGCTCGCCGCCGGGGTGACGCAGCTGGTCGTGCTCGTCGGACTGCTCGCCGTGGAGGCCGTCGCCGTCGTCCTCACCGTCGAACTGGTCGCCCGCGCCCTGCTCCGACCCACCGCGCCAGGGCAGGGGCGAGGGCCCCGGTCTCGCTCGTAGGAGCCGGGGCCCATTCCGTCAGGCGATGTCGTACCGGTCCAGGTTCATGACCTTGGCCCACGCCGCGACGAAGTCCCGGACGAACTTGTCCTGCCCGTCGCCACTGCCGTAGACCTCCGCGATGGCGCGGAGCTGGGAGTTCGCCCCGAAGACGAGGTCGACGGCGGTGGCCGTCCACCTGACCTCGCCCGTGGTGCGATCCCGACCCTCGTAGACGTTCTCGGTCGAGGTGGCTGCCTGCCACTCCGTGCCAATGTCGAGCAGGTTCACGAAGAAGTCGTTCGTCAACGTCTGGGGCCGGTGGGTGAGGACGCCGTGGCCTGTCTGTCCCACGTTGGCGTTCAGGGCCCGCATGCCGCCGATCAGGACCGTCATCTCCGGAGCCGTCAGCGCCAGCAGGTTGGCCCGGTCCAGCAGCAGGGTCTCCGGCGACAGTTTCTGTCCGGCTCGCAGGTAGTTGCGGAAGCCGTCCGCCGTCGGCTCGAGCACGGTGAACGACTCCACGTCGGTCTGCTCCTGGGAGGCGTCCGTGCGCCCCGGTGCGAACGGGACCGTGACGTCGTGCCCGGCGGTCCTGGCGGCCTGCTCGACGGCCGCGCACCCGCCGAGGACGATCAGGTCGGCAAGCGAGACCTTCTTCCCACCGGACTGCGACTTGTTGAATTCCTGCTGGATCCGCTCCAGCGTCTGCAGCACCGTGGCGAGCTGGGCCGGTTCGTTGACCTCCCAGTTCTTCTGCGGCTCCAGGCGGATCCGCGCCCCGTTGGCCCCGCCACGCAGGTCGGTGCCCCGGAAGCTCGCGGCCGACGCCCACGCCGTCTGGGCGAGCTGGGAGATGGTCAGTCCCGATGCGAGGAGCGTGTCCTTGAGGGCCGCGATGTCCCCGTCCCCGATCAGCTCGTGATCGACCGGCGGGACGGGGTCCTGCCACAGTTGCGGCTCCGGGACCCACGGGCCCAGGTAGCGCGAAACCGGTCCCATGTCGCGATGCAACAGCTTGTACCAGGCCCTGGCGAACGCGTCCGCTAGCTGATCCGGGTTCTCCAGGAAGCGCCGGGAGATCTGCTCGTACGTGGGATCGGCGCGCAGCGCGAGGTCCGTCGTCGCCATCATCGGCGCGTACCTGACCGAGGGGTCGTGGGCGGCGGGCACGGCCTGCGCACCGGCGCCGTCCTTCGGACGCCACTGCTTCGCGCCGGCGGGGCTCTCGGTGACCTCCCACTCGAAGCCGAACAGGGTCTCGAAGAAGCTGTTGTCCCAGGTGATCGGGGTGGGTGTCCACGCACCCTCGAGCCCGCTGGTGATCGTGTCCTTGCCCTTGCCGCTGCCGAAGGTGTTCCGCCAGCCGAGGCCGTTGGCCTCGACCGGGCAGCCCTCTGGCTCGGGACCGAGGTACTCGGCGGGGGCGGCGCCGTGGGTCTTGCCGAAGGTGTGCCCCCCGGCGATGAGGGCGACGGTCTCCTCGTCGTTCATCGCCATCCGGCGGAAGGTCTCGCGGATGTCCCGTGCCGAGGCCCGTGGGTCCGGAGTGCCGTTGGGCCCCTCCGGGTTCACGTAGATCAGCCCCATCTGTACGGCGCCGAGACGGCCGGCGAGCTCCCGGTCGCCGCTGTAGCGCTCGTCGCCGAGCCAGGTGTCCTCGGGCCCCCAGAAGATCTCCTCGGGCTCCCAGATGTCGTGGCGCCCGAAGCCGAAGCCGAACGTCTTGAACCCCATCGACTCCAGCGCACAGTTGCCGGTGAAGACCAGGAGGTCGGCCCAGGAGATCTTCCGGCCGTACTTCTGCTTGACCGGCCAGAGCAGTCTGCGCGCCTTGTCGAGGTTCACGTTGTCGGGCCAACTGTTCAGCGGGGCGAAGCGTTGGGCGCCATCGCCACCACCGCCGCGACCGTCCTCGATGCGGTAGGTGCCGGCGGAGTGCCAGCTCATCCGGATGAAGAGCGGCCCGTAGTGGCCGTAGTCGGCCGGCCACCAGTCCTGCGACGTCGTCATCACCTCGATGATGTCCCGCTTCAGTGCGTCGACGTCGAGGGTCTTGAACTCTTCGGCGTAGCTGAAGGACTCGCCCATGGGGTCGGCCCGGGGTGAGTGCTGATGGAGAACCTGCAGGTTCAGCTGATTCGGCCACCAGTCCTGGTTGCTCCTCGGCCGACTCGGCTTCGGAGTCGGGGCGGGGATTGCGGGGTTCTCGCTCTCAGACACGTCGGTCCTTCTCCTGTCGATCTCTCGTTCTGTCACTGGTGGCTGGTGCCGCGACACACGCTGGACAAGCTCCCCGGTAGGTGACCTCGGCCTCGTCGATCGAGAAGCCCTGGTTGTCGGACGCGGTCAGGCAGGGAGTCCCGCCGACCGCGCAGTCGACGTCGGCGATGGCGCCGCACGACCGGCATACGACGTGATGGTGGTTGTCCCCGACCCGCGACTCGTAGCGGGCCACAGAGCCGGAAGGCTGGATGCGCCGCACCAGGCCAGCGGCCGTCAGCGCACGCAGCACGTCGTACACGGCCTGATGGGACACCTCGGGAAGCTCTCTGCGTACGGCACTGAAGATCGAGACCGTGTCGGCGTGCGGACGTGCGTGCACCGCGGTCAGCACCGCCATTCGCGGACGAGTCACGCGGAGCGCGGCCCCGCGCAGCATGAGATCGAAGTCCGAGATGGCCATGGTGCGTATTATGACCCATTATGTTCTTGAATGCATCAAGAATCCGATGCCGCGCGGCGGCCTGCGCGTGGCGGACGGTGGGCCGGAAAACCGTAATCTGATCTCGCCTGCTGGAGTCTGTCCTGAGGTGCGGAGATAGCGCTCTCACGATGGTGGGAGAGTGCTTGACGCGCCCGTGATCCAGCCGCAACGATGCATTTGTATGTCTTGTGCTCGCGGCGGCGAACGGCACGCCGGGCGACCGCAACCATGCTCGGCACCACCACCTGCCCACCACCAGGCGTGATCGGCGCACGCCGTTCCCCGCACCGCGAAAGACCTAGCGTGCGCAGATCCCTGAGATCGTGGCTCGGCGCCGTGCTGAGCGCGATCCTCGTGGTGGGCGGCATAGTCGCCGTGCCACCGACGGCCAGCGCCGCACCGTTCACCGTGCTGGTGTTCAGCAAGACCGCCGGATTCCGACACGGATCCATCACCGTTACCTCTCAGTGCGCTCTGGCGAGCGGTCGAGGGGTAGTCCCGCCTTGCGGTGGGACGGTCCCGGTGTTACCCGCCGTGGCGGTGCCGGGTAGACGTTTCACGGCCACCGGCCCCGCGGGCGGGGTCTTACGGTCGGCTCGGCGTCCGTTTAGCGACTCCCGGCCACTCCGGTCGTCGATGGCCTCGCGCGCGAGGGCGGCGAGGTTGATCGCGGCGTTCAGGTCCCGGTCGAGGGTCAGGCCGCAGGTGGTGCAGGTGTAGGTCCGCTCGGACAGGGCCAGCTTGGTTGTCACCGTGCCGCAGCCGGAGCAGGTCTTGCTGGACGGGAACCAGCGGTCGGCCACGATCAGCCGCCCACCGTTCCATTCGGTCTTGTGGGCCAGGTGTCGACGGAGTTCGGCGAAGCCGGCGTCGGCGATGTGCCGGGCCAGCCGCCGGTTACGCAGCATCCCCGCCACGTGCAGGTCCTCGACCACGATCGTGGCGTGCTCGCGGGCGAGGCGGGTGGTGAGGTGGTGCAGGCCGTCGCGGCGCAGGTTCACGACCCGGGCGTGCGCCCGGGCCAGCCGATGGCTGGCCCGCTCCCACCGGTTCGACGCGTCGCGCCCGACACGCCAGTCCGGGCCGATCCGGCGCGACACCGTACGGGCCAGCCGGCGCATCCGCCGGGTAACCGCGACGAGGTGACGGGGGTTGGGTATCTGCTCGCCGGTGGACAGCACCGCCAGGTGCGTCACCCCGAGATCCACCCCGACGACAGAGTTCGGTCGGGTCGGGGTGCGCGCAGCCCGAACGACCTCGCAGGTGAACGACACATACCAGCGGCCGCCCTCGCGGCGCACCGTCGCCGAGAGGATCCGCGCAGTGCCGGCCTCCAACCGACGCGCCAGCTTGCGGGCCGACTCGTGCACCTTCAACCGACCCAGGCGCGGCAACACGACATGTTTGCGGTCCGGCTCGACGCGGATGCTGCCGGTGGTAAACCGCACCGACGGTGTCGTTCGCCGGCGGGTCTTACGCCGAGGAAACCCCACCTTGTGGCCCTTGCGTATGCCGCAGCGGGAATCCGACCAATTCTTCAAACCACGCGCCAGCGCATCGAGACCGGTGTTGAACGCCTCCTTCGAGTACTCCCGCCACCACGGCGCCACCTCATCCTTCACGGCATTCCACGCCTTACGCAACGCCGGCAACGACCAGCCGATCGACGGGGTCAGATACTCCTCAGCGACACCGTACGACCGCTCCGCCGCCCGCTGACCCATCACCGCCCTGACATGGTCCAGGGCCCAGTTGTGCGCCGTGCGCGCCGCCCCCGCATGCCCCAACACCGCCCGCTCCTGACCAGGAGTCAAGTCCAGCGCAAAGCGGTACGCCTGCAACGTCTTCACACCCCACCACCGGGGTCAGTGACGGCGTCGAAAGCCCGGCGGGCACCGTTCGCGCCAGCGCCACACCAAACCCGCCGCGCGCCGACCGCGTACCGCCGCCGCGCGGGTCACACACGCAACGCCCTGCGACGCCGCCCACTCCTCCACGTTCACCCCAGCAATCTAGAGGCCCGAAAGAGCGCTAGAGGTGACCGACACGGCACCTGCTGGTAACCCCCGGCATCACCGCCATCCAGCAACTCGGCGCCGCCAACGGGTTCACCGTCGAGACCACCGAGGACTCGGCCCAGTTCACCGACGCCAACCTGGACCGGTTCGGCGCGGTGATCTGGCTGTCCACCACCGGCGACGTGCTCAACGCCGCCCAGCAGGCCGCGTTCGAGCGCTACATCCAGGGCGGTGGCGGGTACGTGGGCGTGCACGCCGCCTCCGACACCGAGTACGACTGGCCCTGGTACGGCGGGCTGATCGGGGCGTACTTCGCCTCGCACCCGGCCGACCAGACCGCCACCATCAAGGTCGCCGACCAGGTGCACCCCTCCACCGTGACGCTGTCGCAGCGGTGGAGCAAGCTGGACGAGTGGTACAACTACCGCGCCAACCCGCGGGGCAACGTGCACGTGCTGGCCACCCTGGACGAGAGCACCTACACCGGCGGGAGCATGGGGTCCGACCACCCGATCTCCTGGTGTCAGAACTACTCCGGCGGCCGGTCCTGGTACACCGGCCTCGGCCACACCGACTCGTCGTACACCGATGGGGGCGCGTCGGCTCGCGGATGAGGTCGCCCGCCTGCGACACAACGCTGACGCCGCCAGCGTGCGGCTGCGCCGTGGCGGCCTGCGGATCGAGGGGGGCACGGCGTGAGCAGCGACGACCTGGAGCGTCGATACCGGCGGCTGCTGGCCGTCTATCCGTGGGAGCACCGTCGAGCGTACGAGGACGAGATGCTGGCTGTGCTCGTCGCCGGCGCTCGACCGGGCCAGCGGCGGCCCTCCGCCGGTGACGTGCTGAATCTGGTCGGCGCCGGGCTTCGGGCTCGGCTGCGGGTGGGCGCACGGGGGTTCACCGAGTCGGCTTGGGCGGACGCGGCGGCGGTAACGGGCCTGCTGATCGGGCTTGTCCTGCTCGCTCTTGCCGGGAGATCGCTGCTCGACCAGAGCACCCGGGATCCGAATCTGCCGCCGGGGTTCCGGCCCGGCAGCCCCGACCTGGTCGACTGGCTGCAGGTGGCCGGCTGGGCGGGTGTCTGCGTGGCCGCGCTGGTCGGGTTGCGCTGGATTGCCGCCGCGCTGGCCTGGGCTGGCGTGATCGGCTGGGGCGTGCTGGTCGCCCCGCAGGCCGACGGCAATCCGACGTACGTGGTGGACACCCTGCCGCAGTTCGCGCTCGCCGTGGTGGCGGCCGCCGCGCTGACCGTGCCAGTGCCGCGTTACCGGTTGTTCGCGCTCCTGGGCGTACGCCGGTTGGTGGCACTGCTGCTCGCGCCGGCCGCAATGGTCGCGCTGTTGGAGATCAACCGGGTGACCAGTCCCACGTTCGACCCGGTCGACGGGGCGTCCTACCAGGTCTTCTACGGCATCGAGGCCAGCAGTGAACTGGTCCTCTGGCTCTACGTCGCTGGTCTGGGGGTCGCCGCGCTGACCATGCTTGTCGCGCTGGCCACGCTCGCCCCCGGGGTACGCCGACGGATCGTCGTCATGCTCCTGCCGGTGGCGGCACTCGCCCTGGTGATCGACGGCGCTCTCGCCGGCTGGGCCACCTCCACGATGCACATGGGACACGTCATCCCCCTGGTGCCAGCGCAGTGGGCGATGCTGGTTCTCGTCCCACCGGCGACCTTCCTGGCCGGGGCACTGCTCGTCCGCCGTCGAGAGGAGACGCTGCGCATGGTCGCCCTGGGCAGGGCCGCAGATCGTGAGTGGCCAGCAGGTTAGTAGGCGCGGTGGCCCCAACCTTTCAGGGCGCCGACCTGCGGCGACGTCAGTCGTCGGCGACGGCCACCGGCTCCGAGCCGATGCAGCGCACCTTCAGCTCGTACTCGCCGGCCGACCCCTCGAACTTGACCTCGACATCGTCGTCCGGGCCCCGATCCACGTCGCGGACCCGGTAGCCCTGCGCGGGAGCCCAGGAGACGAGGCGTACCCCGCCGGCGCCGCACTCGGCCACGGCCGTGCCGCCCGCGGTGGCGAACCCCCGGCGGACCCCGGAGCTGGCGGTCGGCGCGGCGCTCGCCGCGCCCGGCGTGGACGGTGAGGCGTCTGTCGTGCTGGCGGGCGCCGGCTCCGGCGAGGCGAGTGCCCGTTCGATCTCCGCCTCGCTGCGCACCCCGCCCGGGGTTCCGGTGATGCTCTCACCCACCAGACGGATCGCGCCCAACCCGATCAGGGTGGCCACGGCGGCGGTGGCCACCCACCCGGTGGCGACGAGGATCGAACGACGGCCCATCCCCTGACTATCCCCGATCCATGGTTGTGGCCGGCACATCCGGACGCTAAGGCAGGGTTAACGCGCGCCCCGGCCCCGGCCGCAGCGGCTAGCCTGCCACCTGTGGCCCGCCTGCTGCTCATCGAGGACGACCTGACGATCCGTACGCCGCTGATCCGGGCATTACGGGAACGCGGGCACGCGGTGGCCGCCGCCTCGACCGCGATGGCCGGGCTCCGCGACGCGCTGGACGACCGGCCCGACCTCGTCGTGCTCGACCTGGGCCTGCCCGATCTGGACGGGCGGGAGCTGCTGCGGATGCTGCGCGCGGTCAGCTCGGTGCCGGTCATCGTGGCCACGGCCCGCGACGACGAGGCCGAGATCGTTCGGGTCCTCGACGCGGGCGCCGATGACTACGTGGTCAAGCCGTTCACCGCGGCACAGCTCGACGCCCGCGTCCGGGCGGTGCTCCGGCGGGGCCCTTCCGGAGCCGATGCGGCGGACCCGTCGCTCGTCGTGGGTGGGCTGCGGATCGACCCGCGCGCCCGGCAGGTCACCCTGGAGGGGGCGGCGGTGGAGTTGACGCCGCGCGAATTCGACCTGCTGCACCATCTCGCCGGTCGGCCGGGTCAGGTGGTCACCAAGCGGGAACTGCTCACCGAGGTGTGGCAGATACCGTACGGCGGCGCCGACAAGACCGTCGACGTGCATCTGTCCTGGCTGCGTCGCAAGCTGGGCGAGAGCGCCGTGCAGCCTCGCTACCTGCACACCGTACGCGGCGTCGGGGTGCGGCTGGAGGCACCGGGGGAGCAGCGGTGAGGGCGCGCCTCGCGCTGCTGGTCGCCGCGGTCAGCGTGCTCACCCTGATCGCGTTCCTGGTGCCGCTGGCACTGCTGGTCCGCACCGTCGCGGAGGACCGCGCCACGGTCCGGGCCACCGCCGACGCGCAGAGCCTGGTGCCGGTGGTCGGCACCGCCGACGCGGCGACCATCCGGCTCACCGTCGAGCAGCTCGCCGCGGAGTCCGGCCGGCCGGTGAGCGTCTTTCTGCCGGACGGCACGGTGCTCGGCGCCCAGATACCCCGTACGCCCGCCGTGGCGCTGGCCGAGCGAGGGCAGAGCCTCACCGGCGAGTCGGCGGCCGGACGGGAGGTGGTCATCGCGGTGCAGGGCAGGGCCGACGGCACCGGGGTGATCCGGACCGTGGTTCCGCGGGACGAGCTGACCAGCGGGGTGACCCGGTCCTGGCTGGTGCTGGCCCTGCTCGGAGTGGTACTGGTGCTGATCGGGCTGGCCGTCGCCGACCGGCTGGCGCGCACCCTGGTCCGGCCGATCAGCGAACTCTCCGCGGTGTCGAACCGTCTGGCGAACGCCGAGCTGGACGCCCGGGTCGTGCCGGCCGGCCCGGCGGAGCTGCGCGAGGTGGCCGGTGCGCTCAACCACCTGGCCGGTCGGATCCAGGTGCTCCTGCTGCAGGAACGTGAGCAGGTTGCCGACCTGTCGCACCGCCTGCGTACACCGTTGACGGCGCTGCGGCTGGAGGCGGAGTCGCTGCGCGACCCGGACGACGTGGCCCGGATCACCGCTGCCGCCGACGGGCTCGAACGGGCGGTCACCGGACTGATCCGGCAGGCCCGGTGGCGCCGCCCACCGGCGGGAGCGGTCACCGCGGACGCCGCGACGATCGTGGGTGACCGGGTGGCGTTCTGGTCGGTGCTGGCCGAGGACACCGGCCGTGCCGTCACCCTCGACCTGGCGCCCGGCCCGCTTCCCGTCGGTGTGCCCCCCGACGACCTGGCAGCGGCCGTGGACGCCCTGCTCGGCAACGTCTTCGCGCACACCCCCGACGGCACGCCCTTCGCCGTCCGGCTGGCCCCGGAGGCCGGGCAGGTGCTGCTCACCATCACCGACGAAGGCCCGGGGATGCCGGCCGGAGCGGTCCGGCGGGGCGCCAGCGCTGCCGGGTCGACCGGCCTCGGCCTGGACATCGCCCGACGCGCCGCGCAGGCCGGCGGCGGACGGCTGGAGCTGCGTACCGGTCCGGGAGGCGGGGCTCAGGTACTGCTCCGGCTCGGACCGCCGCTGCCGCAGCAGCGGCCGACAGACGGCGGGTCCGGGCCGGACGAGAACGGCTTAACCCGGCCTTAGCCTCCGGACAGCGCGGCACTATCCCGATCCAGCCGATCCTCAATGTCGACAACCGAGGAAAGGTGGACACCACGATGAAGCGCAACTCTCTGCTCCTGGCGTCGGTCGGCGGGGCGGCGGTGCTCGCTGTGGCCGGGGTCGCGCTCGGCGTCAGCGCCGCAGACGAATCCCGGCCGGTCGGTGGCACGGCACTCGCCGCCGCCACCGCCGACCCGACGGCCACCGACGCACCGGACGACAGCGCCACCAGCGGTACGCCCGCCGCACCGGGGGCCAGCGGTACGCCGTCGAGCGGCACCCCGTCGGGCGGCAGTTCGCCGGCGGGCGGGGCAGTCAACGAGCAGCGCGCCGGCGAGATCGCGCTCGCCAGGGCCGGCGGCGGCCGAATCGTCGAGATCGAGGCAGAGCAGGAGCACGGCCGCCCGGTCTGGAGCGTCGAGATCGTCGCCGGTGACACCGAGCACGAGGTGGACGTCGACCGGGACAACGGCACGGTGGTCAAGGCCGAGCAGGAGCCGGTCGACGACGACCACGACGACGACGATGACGACAGGTCCGGCGACGACGATGACGACAGGTCCGGCGACGACGACTGACGCCGTGTTGCCGCCGCCCACCACGGGCTCACCGTGGTGGGCGGCGGTACGAAGGCGTTTCTCAGACGGCCGCGACGGGCTCCTCCTGGGCCGCCGGCTCGTCCTGGTCGAACTGGGTGCGGTACAACTCCTGGTACCGGCCACCGGCGGCGAGTAGCTCGCTGTGTCGCCCGCGTTCGACGATGCGTCCGTCCTCGACGACGAGGATCTGGTCGGCCGCGCGGATGGTGGACAGCCGGTGCGCGATGACCACACTGGTCCGGCCGGTCAGGGCCTCGGCGAGGGCTTCCTGTACGGCGGCTTCCGACGTGGAGTCCAGGTGCGCCGTGGCCTCGTCGAGGATGACCACCCGGGGGCGGGCCAGCAGTAGCCGCGCGATGGTGAGCCGTTGCCGTTCGCCGCCCGACAGGCGGTACCCGCGCTCACCGACGACGGTGTCGAGCCCATCCGGAAGTGAGCGGATCAGGGCGTCGAGCCGGGCCCGCCGCAGTACCTCCCACATCTCCTCCTCGGTCGCGTCCGGCCGGGCGAACACCAGGTTGGCGCGGATGCTCTCGTGAAACAGGTGCCCGTCCTGGGTCACCACGCCGAGTGCCGTTCGGACCGACTCGGCCGACAGGTCGCGTACGTCGACGTCGGCGAGCTTCACCGCGCCATCCTCGACGTCGTACAGGCGCGGCACGAGTTGGGCGATCGTCGACTTGCCCGCTCCGGAGGAGCCGACGAGGGCGACCATCTGCCCCGCTTCGGCGCGGAACGACACGCCGTGCAGCACCTCCTCGCCGCCGCGCGTATCGAGCTTCGTCACATCCTCAAGGGACGCCAGCGACACCTTGTCGGCCGACGGGTACCCGAACCGTACCGCGTCGAACTCCACCGCGACCGGTCCGTCAGGGAGCGGCCGGGCGTCGGGCCTGTCGAGGATCAGCGGCTTGAGGTCGAGGATCTCGAACACCCGCTCGAAGCTCACCAGCGCGCTCATCACCTCGACCCGGGCGCTGGCCAGCGACGTCAACGGCGCGTAGAGGCGCGACAGCAGCAGCGCGAGCGCGACCACGGTGCCGGCGTCGAGGCTGCCCCGGAGGGCGTAGAGACCGCCCAGCCCGTAGACCAGGGCCAGCGCCAGCGAGCCGACGACGGTGAGCGCGGTGATGAAGACCCACTGGAGCATGGCGGCGCGGATGCCGATGTCGCGCACCCGTCGCGCCCGCGCCGCGAACTCGGCCGACTCCTCGGCCGGACGCCCGTACAGCTTGACCAGTGTCGCGCCGGGTGCCGAGAAGCGTTCGGTCATCCGGGTGCTCATGGCCGCGTTGTGCTCGGCGGCCTCGCGCTGCAACTGGGCGAGCCGCGAACCCATCCGGCGGGCCGGAAGGACGAAGATGGGCAGCAGTACGAGCGCCAGCAGTGTGATCTGCCAGGAGAAGCTGAGCATCACCGCCAGCGTCAGGAGCAGTGTGACGGCGTTGCCGACCACACCCGACAGGGTGTCGCTGAAGGCCCGCTGCGCGCCGATCACATCGTTGTTCAAACGGCTGACCAGCGCACCGGTACGGGTCCGGGTGAAGAACGCCACCGGCATGCGCTGGACGTGGTCGAAGACGGCTGTCCGCAGCTGGACGATCAGCCCCTCACCGATGCTGGCGGACAGGAACCGCGTCACCAGACCCAGGCCGGCTTCGGCCAGGGCGATCACGGCGATCAGCACCGCCAACCGGATCACGATGCTGCTGTCGGCGCCGTCGACGATCGCGTCCACCACCCGACCGGCGAGGACCGGTGCCGCCACCGTGAGGACCGCCGTCACCACGCTCAACAGCAGGAACCTGATGATCAGGGAACGGTGCGGTCGCGCGAACCGCGCGATGCGCTTCAGGGTGGCCCGGGACAGTGGTCGTTCGTCCTGCGCGTTCATCGCGTGGTGCAGGGACGTCCACGCGGTAACTTCCATGCTCATGCCGTACCTCCGCGAGCAGGTTAGAACCTCGTGTGAGGTTGAGGTCAAGCCCGGCGCGCGGGAGGCATAGGCGGTGCGGTCCCGGGTAGCTGCCGTTCATGGCGCGCTACACGAAGCCCGAACTCAGAGAGCAGATCAAGGAAGAGATCAAGGCTTCCGACAAGGGCGGCAGGCAGGGGCAGTGGTCGGCACGTAAGTCGCAGCTGCTCACGCAGGAGTACAAGAGGCGTGGCGGGGGATTCGAGGGCCCCAAGGACGAGCGGCAGAAGTCTCTGCAGCGGTGGGGAAACGAGAACTGGCAGACCAGACAGGGCGACACCCGAGCACGTCGTGGCGGTACGACGAGTCGGTACCTGCCCAAGCGTGCCTGGGAGCAGCTGTCGGATGACCAGAAGCGCGCGACCGACACCAAGAAGCGCGAGGCGTCGCGATCCGGCAAGCAGTACGTGGCGAACACCGGGCCGGCCAAGCGGGCGCGCAGGGATGCCGCGTCGACCGGACGGCTGTCGGAGCTACCGGTCGTCGAGGCGGCCAAACTCGTCCACGGCCTCGACACTCGACAGCTCAAGGCTGCCCTGCGCAACGAGCACGCCGGCAAGGCTCGCAAGACGCTCATCCAGCGGCTTCAGGCGGAACTCAACCGGCGCTGACCGCCGCTTGTCCGGGTCCCTGTTCAGGGTCGCTCGGTGGAAGACCTGAGACAGAATCAAGGGCCGTACCGGGGCTCTGCCCGGAGGCTGGAGCGGTGTCGGCGGGCAGATGATTCCCGGCATGAGACGCGCTGCATTCTTTGTGATCGCTGGCCCCGTGTGTATCGCCGCCTACGGACTGGTACGACTGTGGGGAAAGTCCGACGAGGTGTACGGCCCGGGGTTCGACTGGCAGGCCGCACATCTGCTCGGCCTCGCGGGCATGGTGTTCTTCGTACCGGCTGTCCTCGCACTCTCCCGCCTGCTGCCGCGCAGCCCTTGGCGAGTCGGGGTGGTCGTCCTGACGCTGGTCGGGCTCGCCGCCACGATGGTGCAGTTCGGCGCCGACATCGTGGAAGGGCTGATGGCCGCGGACCGGGCGGAGATGTCCGCGCTCGCCGCGGACTTCAAGGACATTCCCGGGGTCGAGGTTGCCTTCTACGACGTCGTACCCCAGTTCTTCTTCCTCGGCCTGGTCATCCTCGCGGGCATGCTGGCCGCCAAGCGGCAGCTGCGGTGGTGGAGTGCGCCACTGCTGTTCGTCGGGATCGTCCTGCCGGTAGCCACCCTTGACCTGCTCCCGCTCAGTGGTCTGTGCATGCTCGTGGCGTTGGCGCCGGCGCTACCGACCCTGCGGCAGCAGGTCGAGCAGGCCACGGCGCCCGCCGTCGTCCACTGAGCAGCCCTGGCGGACCCTAGCCGTTGTGTGGCCCCGGAGAGGTCGTCACCACCGTCGGTGCACGGTTGCCTTGTTGCCGGTCACCAGGCTTGCCGGCGGAACGTCATCGGTCACGACCGCGCCAGCGGCGACCACGGCATCACGGCCAATGCTGACGCCAGGAAGGATCGTGGCCCCGGCGCCGATCCACACGTTCTCTGCCACATCGATGGGCGCGCCGCTCAGCCACCCCCGTCGCTCCTCAGGATCGACCGGGTGACCGACAGTGATGAATGTGGCCTTCGGCCCGTTCAGGCGGGAGGTGAGCTCGGTGACCCGCAGGACCCTCTCGGCCATGGCCTGGAACCCGGCGCTGTGGATGCGCATGAGACGGTCGCTGGACACGCCACGATCCTTTCTGGTGTATCGGTGACTGGATAAAACTCACTAAGGGACGTCTCGTAACCCCGACGTTTGTCTGCTGAGGACGGTCATCGAGGATGTCTGGGTGCAGGTGATCACCGCGAGGCACCCGGAGTGGATCTTTCCGTTCACTGGCCTGCAGCCCGCCCAGTTCCGCCGGCTGGTCCGCCTGGTCGCCGAGCGTGGCGGTGACGCGATCGCTGACGGCCGGCCGGGCCGGCAGTGGTCTCTCGACCTGGCGGATCGGGTGTTGCTGGTCGCCGTGTACTGGCGCACGAATCTGACGATGCGGCAGATCGGTCCGTTGTTCGGGGTGTCGCACTCCGCCGCTCACCGGGTCATCGACACCCTCGGCCCGCTGCTGGCCCTGGCCCCGGTTCGCCGGCGCCGGGTCGACCAGATCGCGATCGTCGACGGCACCCTCATCCCGACCCGGGACCACCGCCTGGCCGCCCCGAGCAAGAACTACCGCTACTCGACGAACCTGCAGGTCGCCATCGACGCCCACACCCGCCTCGTGGTGGCCCTCGGCGACCCGCAACCCGGCAACCGCAACGACACCATCGTCTACCGGACCAGCGGCATCGACCAGAAGTTGGCCGGACGGCCGGTCATGGCCGACGGCGCCTACCGCGGCAACCCAGAGGTGATCATCCCGTACCGCAAGCCAACCGACGGCAGCGAGCTGCCCGAGTGGAAGGCCGACCTGAACAAGCAACACCGCACCGTCCGAGCGCAGGTGGAACACGCCCTGGCCAGGATGAAGTGCTTCAAGATCCTCCGCGACTACCGCCGCGCCGCCCACACATTGACCGACGCTGCTTCCGGCATCGCCCATCTCCACAACATCATCCTCGCCGGCTGAACGGGGCTGTCTCGCTAACGGTGTTTCCGGCGATCTTGGTTAGTAGGTTTCAGCGGCTGGGAAGCGGTCGCTGAAGGTGATGGCGAAGGCGTTCAACGCGGGTTTCCAGCGCATCGTCCATCGGGTTCTGCCTGCTCCGGTGGGGTCCAGGGACCGGGTCACCAGGTACAGACACTTCAACGCGGCCAGCTCGTTCGGGAAATGCCCACGGGCTTTGACCGCTCGGCGGTAGCGGGCGTTGAGGGACTCGATCGCGTTGGTCGAGCAGATGACCGTGCGGATTTCGAGGTCGTAGTCGAGGAACGGGATGAACTCGGCCCAGGCGTTGTCCCACAACCGGATCACCGCGGGATACCGCCCGCCCCACTTGTCGGCCAGGTCGTCGAACGCGGCCCGGGCCGCGGTGGCGTTGACCGCGGTGTAGATCGGCTTGATGTCCCGCTTCAACTCGTCCCAGTACCTGCGTGAGGTCAGCCGGAACGTGTTGCGGATCAGATGGATGATGCAGGTCTGCACCACCGTGCGGGGCCACACGTTCGTGACGACCTCCGGCAGGCCTTTCAGGCCGTCGCAGACGAGGAAGAACACGTCCTTCACGCCCCGGTTGCGCAGGTCGGTCAACACGCTCATCCAGAACTTCGCACCCTCACCACCCGTGCCGGCCCACAGCCCGAGGATGTCCTTCTCCCCGTCGAGGGTGACCCCGATCGCGGCGTAGAACGGCCGGTTCGCGACCTGCCCATCGCGGACCTTGACCACGATGGCGTCGATGAACACGGCCGCGTAGATCTCATCCAGGGGCCGGTGCGACCAGTCGGTCATCTCCTCGATCACCTTGTCAGTGATCCGGGAGATGGTCTCCTTGCTGACCGAGGCGCCATAGATCTCGGCGAAGTGCGCGCTGATCTCCCCAGTCGTCAAACCTTTGGCATACAACGACAACACCACCTCGTCGACCCCCGACAGGCGGCGCTGCCGCTTACGGACAATCTGGGGCTCGAACGTGCCAGCCCGATCCCGCGGCACATCGATTGGCACCGGCCCCGATGCGTCGGTCAGCACCGTCTTCGGCCTGGTGCCGTTGCGGATGTTGCCCGCGCCGACGCCGGCCGGATCATGTTTCTCGTAGCCGAGGTGCTCGGTCATCTCCTCGTTCAACGCGGTCTCCAGGACCGTCTTGGTCAACTGCTTCAGCAGCCCATCCGGGCCGGTCAGCGACAGGCCCTGCTCCTTCGCGGCCCGCACCAACTCGGCCGCGGCTTTCGCCTCCGCCGACGGCTCGGGCCGCTTCTTACGTCCAGTCTGGTCGTTCAGTGTCGCGGTCATCACGGCACCCTCCTCACCAGGCACAACGCCCGGCAGGTCAGGCCGGAAACACCTTTAGATCCACAGACCCGGCTGAACCGCCAGCCCGGACGGGGCAACACCTTCAGCGAGTTACGAGACGTCCTTTAGGCGCTGGTGGAGGCTGCTGTCGGCAGCCGGTCGGGTCACCCTTGTCGGGTCTGGGACCTGCGAGCATTTGCGATGTCGCGGTCGCCGCGCCGTGGCGTCGTTGCCCAGGACGGGAGCCAGACCGTCTCAGGGAGCCTTGGCAGGCTTCCGAGGTGGGCGATGATTGCCCGGAGTCCTGGATGTGGGTTCGTTCTGGGCAGGACGAGAGAGAGTGGGTATGCGAGGGTCGGATTCACGATAGGGATGCGGCGTAGGTCGTAGTTCGTCGGCCAGATGTACCGGTCGCGTGCCCCAACGAGGGTGGCCACGTCCGCGGAATCCGCGAGGGTGTCCAGGAGTACTTCGTCTCCAAAGTGCGGGCCTGCCGCATCGATGCGTAGGTCGAATTCGGTGGCGAGCTGATCGTAGAAATCTGCCCATTCGCTTCGGGGCGCGATACCCGGCACCCATATCCGGTGCTTACGCAACTGCAGTGGCGTCAGTCTGCGCGCGGAGGCGAGCGGATGTCTCGGGCCGACGAGAAGCTCCAGCGGAGAGTCGAACGCGTGAATCATTTGCACGTCGGGCGGCAGTGTGTCCGGGGCGGTGACGGTACGGAACGAGGCGTCGATATCGCCCGCTTCGACGGCGGCGACGGCCACGCGTGGGTCGTTGACCCGGAGGGTCACCACGTCGAGGTTGGTTTCGGGATGCGACCGCCAATAGTCGTGCAGAACAACGGCCTGCGCGCTTCGCAGGCCGAGAACGTCGATCCGAAGGGCCCGGAAGCCCGGCCTGACCGCGGTGATGGCGCGCTCGACACCCGCGACGATGCTCCGCGCGTGGGGGAGAAATGCCTGACCATCAAGCGTCAGCTCAACTCCTCGGGCCGTACGTTTGAACAGACGGACTTCCAGCTCGCGTTCCAGGGCGGCGATCCGCTTGGAGACTCCCTGCTGCGTCACGCCCAGCTCATCGGCCGCATGTTGCAACTGTCCGAGCTCGGCCGCCCGGACGAACGATCGCAATGCCTCGGTGTCCACTGGTTCACCTTAGGCGCGCACAACTGATCGTTGTGGCTCGCCGTGGATCGGTTGTTTGATCCCACTCCGGCGTGGCTGATGTGATGCACACATCCAACCGTCGGTTGTCGCGAGGAGCCACGTGCGCGCTACCAGACAGCAGCACGTCTATTCGGTGTCAAACGGTGGCGGCGGTCGGCGCGCCGCCGAAGCCGATCTCATTGCCGTCCGGGTCGCGGAAGGTGGCCTTGCGAACACCGTTGCCGTAGGTCTCGCGCTCGGCCGGCTCCAGGCCGCGTTCGGCGATCTGGGCGAGGCGGGCGTCGAAGTCACTGACGAAGACGGTGTGCATGGCGTGCCCGGCATGCTCGGGCCGTACCTCGATGAACACGTACCGATGGTCGGCCAGTTCCCATACCGCCTCGGTGTCGTTCGGCAGGAACGACGGCGGGGCGCCGAGGAGTTGCTCGTACCAGGCCGCTGCCGTCGTGTAGTCGCGGACGGGTATGCCCGCGAAGAGATCTATCGTCATGCGGTCATGCTAAAAGTCAGGGTCTTCTCGTTCGTGCCGTCGCTGAGGCACGCAGCTCCGGGCCGGGTCGGTCGTGGTGACGGCCGGCCGCTTCCTTGACAGGCTGGCTCGAGATGTGGAGGTGGCATGGTGAGGTCTGGCGGTTCATGGGGCAAGCTGTTCGTCGCGGGTCTGATGGTCCTCTGTTCCGGCATCCGTACCCCCGACATCCTGGCCGAGGGTAGCTGGCGCTCATGGACGGTCGTTCCGGTCCTCGTCGGCGTGCTGTGGTTCTTCCTTCGAGCGTTGCGTGACGTACTCCGTAGGCGTGACCTACGCGGCGAGACGGCAAACGGCGTGGTTGCCACCGAGGTGGGTCATCGAGCGGGCGACGAGTAGCACCTGCCCGGTCAGCGCAGTCCGGCGAAGAGGTCGTCCTCGGGTAGCGGCGCGCCAGTGGTGTCCTGGACGCGGACGAAGGTCTCGACGCCCATCAGTTCGGTGAACCGCTCCCGGCCCAGTTGCAGGAAGAAGATGTTCTCGGTCTGGCTGGCGTGCGCGGCCAACGCGTCGAACTTCTGCGAGCCGTAGCTGCTCGTGTCCACCCAGGTGTCGATCTCGTCGTCAGGCAGGCCGAGCTGCGGCCCCGGCTCGTCCGCTGCGTCCGGATCGGCCCACTCGACGCCGAGTTCCTGCATGATCCGGCCGAACTCCGCGAACATCGTGCGCGGCACGGTGGTCCAGTACACCTTCGCGGGGATGTCCGTCTTCGCGACAGCGGCCATGGTGATCCGGTGGGCCTGGATGTGGTCCGGGTGGCCGTAGAAGCCGTTCTCGTCATAGGTGACGACGACGTCCGGTCGGTACTGCCGGATCAGGTCCGCCAGCCGGTCCGCCGCCTCGTCCACGGGCGTCGTCCAGAATGAGCCCGGCTGGTCGTTGTTCGACCAGCCCATCATCCCCGAATCGGCATAGCCGAGCGTTTCCAGGTGGGTGACCTTCAACGCCGCGCAGCTCACCTCCAGCTCGGCCGAGCGCATCGCCACGACGGCGGCCGGATCGTGCCCCGGGTCGCCGGGCTTGACCCCACCGGGGCCGTCACCGCATCGCCCGTCGGTGCAGGTCACGAGCACTGTCGTGATCCCCTCCGCCGCGTAGCGGGCAAGGATGCCACCGGTGCTCGTCGCCTCGTCGTCGGGGTGGGCGTGTACCGCCATCAGGGTCAGAGATCGCTCAGCCATGCCCTCACCCTACGAGGGCCGTCGCAGTCGCCGTCCGGCGGCTGGAACTTCCGGAAACCTGGGTACCCGCACCGTCGCCAACCCTGCGTACGTCGGCCGGACTTTCGCAATAGGACCCGAGACCTTGACCAGCGTGCAAACGGCTCGTAGCGTCCGGCCATCGATCGGTAATTCCGGCAGGAAGCCGAAAGTTCCGGGAACGACCGAGCCGACCACAGGCTGCCAACCAGACGAAGGGACGGACCGTGGCCTCCGACAACGCCCGAAACGTCACCATCACGATGATCGCGCGGCTGGCCGGCGTCTCCGTGCCCACGGTCTCCCGGGTCGTCAACGGCCGTTCCGACGTCAGCCCGCAGACCCGGGAACGGGTCGAAGAACTGCTCAACCGGTACGGCTACCGCCGCCGTTCGGCGGGCCGCCGGACTGCCGCCGCCCTGATCGATCTGGTCTTCAACGACCTGGACAGCCCTTGGGCTGTGGAGATCATCCGTGGGGTGGAGGACGTCGCGCTGAGCAGCGGCGTCGGCACCGTCGTCTCGGCCATCCACTGGCGCATCTCCTCGGCCAAACAGTGGCTCGACAACATGCGTACCCGCACCTCCTCGGGTGTCATCTTCGTGACCTCGATGGTGAACCCGCCCCTCCAGGCAGAGCTGCGCCGGCTCCGCCTCCCGGTGGTCATCATCGACCCCGCCGGGGTCGATCCGCAGGAGTCACCCACGATCGGCGCCACCAACTGGGCGGGCAGCCTGAGCGCCAACCAGTACCTGCTCGGCCTCGGCCACCGCCGCATCGGTTTCATCGCCGGGCCACCGCACCTGACGTGCAGCCGGGCGCGGCTGGACGGCTACCGGGCCGCCCTCGGCGCAGCCGGAATCCCGGTGGACGACTCCCTCATCCGCGCTGGCAACTTCTACCACGAGGCCGGCTACACGGCCGGTGCGCAGTTGCTGGCCCTGCCCGAGCCGCCCACCGCCATCTTCGCCTCCAGCGACCAGATGGCACTCGGCGTCTACGAGGCCGTCCGCAAACGCGGCCTCCGGGTGCCCGACGACATCAGCGTGGTCGGCTTCGACGACCTGCCGGAGGTCCGGTGGTGCTCCCCACCGCTGACCACCGTCCGTCAACCGCTGGCCGAGATGGGCATGCTGGCCGCACGCACCGTGCTGCGGCTCGCCGGCGGCGAGAAGACCGAGATCCAGCGCCTCGAACTCGCCA
The DNA here is from genome assembly GCF_045207365.1 of Micromonospora sp. NBC_00858. NCBI lineage: Bacteria > Bacillati > Actinomycetota > Actinomycetes > Micromonosporales > Micromonosporaceae > Micromonospora > Micromonospora sp. NBC_00858. The sequence continues at coordinate 1,464,212 of NZ_CP108828.1, forward strand.
CCGAACTCGTCCTCCGCGATAGCGCCGCACGACCCCGGCACCCCTGACGGAAGGACTCTCCGCGCAGGTCGGCGTTCGTTCTCAGCCGCTCCGGAGGGCGTCGTCGATGCCGGTCTCTCGGCGGCCGAGGTGGGCCGGGTCCCGACCCGAGACCAGGTCCAGCGCGGCCTTGAGGCAGGCGCCGTGCTCGCGGGAGGAGCTGACCCGCCACGTCTGGGCGTACCGCTTCGCGGTCTCGTCGCCCACGCCGTTGGCGTCGATGCCGAGACGCCTGCACAGCGCCACGGCGCGGGGGAGGTGGAAGGACTGGGTCACGACCGTCGCGCGCGTCACCCCGAAGATCTGCTCCGCCCGGGCGCAGGAGTCGTACGTGTCGAAGCCGGCGTGGTCGAGCACCACCTTCCGCGCCGGCACGCCCCGGTCGACCAGCCAGCGCCGCATCGCGGCGGGTTCGTTGTAGTCGGGGTTCATGTTGTCGCCGGACACCAGGATCGCCCGGACCTTGCCGCCATCGAACAGCCGCCGCGCGATCTCCAAGCGGGCCGCGAGGAACGGAGACGGCGTGCCATCCGCGTCCACCTTGGTGCCCAATACCAGGGCGACCGGCGCGTCCGGTACGTCGGCCTCGCTGTAGAGGTGGCCCTCGGCGTCACCGCGGATCCACGCCACGCTGGCCACCGTGCCGCCGGTCAGCAGCACCGCACCAACCACCAGCGCGAGGAGCGTGTAGCGGACGAACCGCCGACGCTTTCCGTACCACCGCTTGACCGCACCGAATCGTCCCCGCATGCCGCCGGATTATTCCGGTTCCGGTCGCGACGACCGGGACCGGGCGGTCTGGCCGCCCGCAGTCCACGCCTTCCGCCTGGATGCGGGAGGGTGCCACAATGACGGCGGCGCTCAAGCGGTTGTCCGCTGGGCCCGGGGGAGGGCCTTCCGCAGGAAGCGGACGGTGGGCGCGAACCCGGAGGCCGCCATGGACTTTGTTTCCGACGCTACCGCCATCTCCGGCCTGGTCGATCTGCTCGGTGGCGTGCTGCAGTTGACGGCAGCGGTCGTCACTCTGCTGGCCGCCGTCAGTGTCCGGGGGCGCCGCTCAGGTCATGGTGGGCGAGACGATGACGACGCTCGTCCTTGAGACGCAGCGGCGCCGGTGTACGAGGCCGGCGCGTACTCCCTTGAGGTCGTCGAACCGAGCATGAGATTCTTGTGCGTCGATGACATGCCGCGCGCGCGGGGCTGACGTCCGTCCAATGGGCAGCCGGGATCCAGCACGGATTCCGGGGGACGGGTGAAACGAGCGATGGACCAAAGAGCGCCATCCGTCCACGAGTCTGCCCACCGCCGCGCCGCACCCTGACCGGCTGGGCGACCCACCTCCGCGAAGGAACCCAGCCCATGCAGAACCCGAAAGCCCGCGCGTCCCTCCTGGCGAGCCTGCTGCTCGCAGTGGGCGCGCTCTCCGGCATCAACCCACCGACCGCCAGCGCGGCACCCGACCCGGTCGCCGTGACCGTGAACGCCCGCGCGGGGCTGGCGACAGTGCCCGACACCGCACTGGGCGTCAACCACGCCATCTGGGACCAGCACCTCGGCAGCGCCGAGACGTCGGACCTGCTGCGCGGCGCCGGCGTGCAGATGATGCGCTACCCCGGCGGCTCGTACGCCGACATCTACCACTGGAAGGACCACACCGCGCCCGGCGGGTACGTCGCACCGGGGACCGACTTCGACACCTTCATGGCGGCGGTCCGGCGGGCCGGCGCGCAACCGATGATCATCGCGAACTACGGCACCGGCTCGCCGGCAGAGGCCGCCGACTGGGTGCGGTACGCCAACGTGACCAAGGGCTACGGCGCGAAATACTGGACGGTCGGCAACGAGAACTACGGCAACGGCCACTATGGAGCAGCCTGGGAGGCGGACGACCACCCGGACAAGAGCGCGACCCAGTACGCGAGGCTGGTCGTCGAGTACGCCGACGCGATGAAGGCCGTCGACCCGAGCATCAAGGTCGGCGCGGTGCTGACGATGCCGGGCAACTGGCCGGACGGGATCACCGCCGGCAGCGACCCCGGCCCCTGGAACCAGACCGTGCTCTCCCTCGCCGGTCCAAAGATCGACTTCGTGGACGTGCACTGGTACCCGGGTGGCACCGCCGCGGAGTCGCTGGCCCGGACCAGCCACATCCCCGACGCAACCCACCTGCTCCGGGAGCAGCTCACCCGGTACGCCGGCCCGAACGCCGCACGCATCGGCATCAGCTTCACCGAGCTGAACGTCGACGCCGGCCGGACCACCCAGCCGGCGGCGCTCTTCCTGGCCGACGCCTACAGCGCGCTGTTGGAGAACGGGGTCTTCACCGCCCACTGGTGGAACGTGCACAACGGCATCGGCACCGTGTCGGAGGTGGCGGGCCAGACCGACTACGGCGACTTCGGCATGCTCTCCAGCGGCGCCTGCACCGAGGACGGCTCGGTCTGCGAGCCGCCGCTGAACACGGCGTTCGCGCCGTACCACGGGCTGACCATGATGAAGCGCTTCGCCCAGCCCGGCGACCAGTTCGTCCGCGCCGGCACCGACCAGCCGCTGGTCACCGCGCACGCCGTCCGCCGGGGCGACGGTGACCTCGCGGTGCTGCTGGTCAACAAGGACCCGGACACGGCGCATCCGGTCACCATCGGCTACGCGGGGTTCATCCCGTCCGCCGGCGCGCCAACGGTGTCCACCCTCGCCAACGGCGCCACCGGCATCGCCACCGGCCAGTCCGGCTCCGCGACCAGCCGGAAGCTGCCGCCGTACTCACTGACCACACTGGTGCTCCGCCCAGCCGGCTCGACCGCCGGGCGGCCCTCGGCACCGGGTCAGCCCACCGCCAGCGGCGTCACCGACCGGACCGCGACGATCTCCTGGCCGGCGGCCGCACCGGGCGCCAGTCCGATCGCGAAGTACGAGGTGTACCGGCAGAATGGTGCGATCAGCGAGCAACTCGGCGAGACGGCGGCCACCTCGTTCACGGTCGGCAACCTGGTGCCGGGCACCAGGTACACGGTCAACGTGCTGGCCCGCGACACCGCCGGCAGGGTGTCCTGGTCCTCGCCGCCGCTTACCTTCACCACCGGCAGCCCGTCCGCGAGCGCGTGCACCGTCCGCTTCACCACCAACAGCGACTGGGGCAACGGCTACATCGGCGGTGTGGAGATCATCAACAACGGGACGAGCCCGATCAACGGCTGGACGCTCACCTGGACCTGGCCCACCGGCTGGCAGCAGGTGAGCAGCGGCTGGAGCGCCACCTGGGAACAGGTCGGTGCGGCCGTGCGGGTCACCCCGACTGACGACAACCGGCAGATCGCCGCCGGTGGCAGCGTGAGCGCCGGTTTCGTCGGCGCGTACAGCGGCCCGAACGTGTTGCCGACGGCGTTCACCCTCAACGGCACCGTCTGCACCACCGCCTGACGCCGCCAGCGTGGTCCGGCCGGCCCATTCGTAGGGCCGGCCGGACCGTCGTGTTGTGTCGCGGCGTCCACGATGCAGGTACGTCGGCTCGGCGAGCGTCGCCCGGACCGCAGCCCCGACGAGACGCCCGAACCGCCGGCCACCGAGGGCTCCGGACGTCGGCTCTCGTGGCGTTTCGCACTCCTGGCGGGCCAGGCCCCTCCTATCGCACGGTGGACTGCTGGACCAGGTACTCCGCCTCCGCCCGTAGATCTTGGACAGTTTCCGTTACCTGCGAACGGAAACTGTCCAAGATTCACCTTGGTCTTACCCGGCGGGGCGGGGTTGGGGTCCAGCCGGCCGCGACGAGGGCGCGCTGGACCGTCTCGGCGACCTCGTCGGGACGGGCGCGGACCAGCCAGGCCGGGAAGCGCAGGATTCGGTCGCCGCTGGTCCAGACGTCGTTCTGCCGGCGCATGTCGTCTGCCCACTGCCGGGCGTCCATGTGGTGCGCACCGTCGATCTCCACCTGTACCCGCCACTCCTGCCAGTACGCGTCTAGCCAGCGATTCCGTCCTGCCGCGTCGACCCGATGTTCCTGAAGATCCGGAGCGGGCAGCCGATGCCGGCGGCACAGACGCAGGAAGTCGATTTCGGAGAGCGCCTGCGCGCCGCCCACGATGTCGCCAGCCGTCTCTCGGATCAGCCGCCGACGGGGTGCTCGGGGCAGGACGTCGAGCACCGCGTTCAACTCCTCGGGCAGTACCCGGCGCTGCTGGCAGCCTGCGGCCAGCAACCCCTGCGCCTCGTCTACGCCGGCTGCCCAACCCGCCGCGTCGACCAGGGCTCGGGCCGTCGTGGTGCGCGGCGGACGCGCGAGTTGGAGATGGGCTTCCGGCAGCACCGACGTGCGGTGCACCAGGACCGCAGGCATGTCGATCGGGAGTCGACGCAGGGTGGTCCGCGCGGCGCGACGGGCAGCCGGCACCAGCACGTGCAGCGGCTCGCGGCGCAGCCCCCGTACGCCGGCCTCGGCGGCGGCGGTCACACCGGCCAGCACCGCCCCCGTACCGGCGGCCAGGACCGCTACCCACAGCTGCTGGTCACGGCTGAGCCGGCCATTGCCGGTCAACAGAATCCCTCGGCAGATCGACCGCCACCGACCGGAGCGGACACGGCCCCGCACCGTCCCCTCGCTGAGCAGGCGGGTGACCTGCGCGGTAGTCAGCACGCCCGCCTGCTCGAAGGCGAGCCAGTCGAGTACGTCAGCGTCATCGGCGGGCAGCATTCCGGGAACTCTTGCCGCCGGATCGACACCGCGCCACCAGATCTTGGACAGTTTCCGTCACGTGCGAACGGAAACTGTCCAAGATCCGCGCGGAATCGACGGCGCAGCTACGTCGAGGTGGTGTTTGCGTGGAGTGGTCGACTATCGGCCGGTCGCCCAGTGCCGCGCGTCCCGCAGCGCCACGTCGGGCTGGTCTTTGGGCCGGTGTCGTGGCGGGCGTTCGTCGCCCAGGTCGCCGGGCGGCCGTAGCCGATCTCGGAACGCACGAAAGCGCCCGTCCCCAACGCGGGGACGGGCGCTTCGCTGTACAGGTACCGCGTCAGCCCACCACGGACCGCAGCGGCACCTGGGCGTCGTGCAGGGCGCGTACCAGATCACCCAGGAACGGGTGTTCGTCGGCCTGGCGTCCCTCCGGGTTCGGAATCACCAGGTAGGCCGAGCCGTCCGCCTCGGACGCCTGCGCGTCCGTGGTGAAACGCTCGACGATCGCCCGGGTACGCGGCAGGTCCGTGGCCGCTACCTCGATGGTGGTTGGCCGCCACCCGCCGCCCAGCTCCGGCGTCACCGGCGCGGCTGCGGCGCTCGCGCGTGCCGCGTCGACCCCGGGCGAGCGTCGGGCGTCCGGCGCGGTGGTCGCGCCCGCGCCCGCCGGGTAGAGCAGCGCGTTGGCCACCAGGTGCAGACCATTCTCGTTGTACGCCCGGAAGAGCGGGTTGAACGCGAACAGCACCGCCCGACCCGCTCCGGTGGGCTCGTCGACCAGTGCCGCCGTCCCCTTCAGGGTGTCGCCGCCGACGGTGTAGCCGTTGGCCCAGAAGGTGTCACCCGTCGGGTAGCGGAGCACGTTGGTCCCGGTCGTGCTCGGGTTGAGGATCGGGTCGCTGTTGTTGAACTCGAAGTCCTCCGCCGGGCGGCCCAGCGCCACCGGGCTGTCGTGGTCGACGTCGACTCGCAGGTGTGAGCCGAGCACCTGGTAGCCGGCCGGTTTGGGCTTCTCGGTGGTGGAGGTGAGCCCGGCGGCCCGGGCCACCCGGGTGCCCTCGTTGCGCAGCCCGATGTAGGTGTGGCCCTGGGCGATCCAGTCGCGCAGGTTGGCCTGCCCGGTGGCGGTCAGACCGCCGGTGGGGCTGCTGCCGTCCGGCACCAGCAGCACGGTACGTCCGGTGAAGGCCTCGGTGTTGTCGTTGATGTCGGCCGTGGTCACCGGCTTCAGGTCGAGCCCCCACCGCTTGCCGAGCATGTACCGGGCCTCGCCGTGCGAGCCCGACGTGGTGGAGATGCCGGTGCCCTGGAACAGCCCCACGTCCGGCAGGGCGAGCCGTGTCCCGGTGGCCCGCCCACCCGGGGTGAGGGTCACCCCGAGTGATTCGGCCAGCTCGTCGACCTCGCGGCTCAGCTTGCTCGCCGGTAGGGCGACCGCGCTGGTGTTCAGGTCACGCACGAGCGGCACACCACGGCCGAGCAGGGTGAAGGTGAGCTCCGCGGCAGCCGCCGAGTCCAGCGGGTACGTGTACGAGCCCCACGGCCACGCCGGCGCGGTCCGGCCGCCGGAGATTTTCCGGACCAGTTGGGCCTTTGGCTTGACGTTGTCGCCGGTGTAGATCGTGGACACGCCCATCAGCAGCGGGTTGCTCCAGGATGAGACGTCGTAGAAGTAGGGGAAGGGGGTGTACGGGTCCTCGCCCATGATCGCCTGGATCCAGTGCTTCTGCGGCTGGTCCATCGGGATCCAGTACGCGCCCTTGGGCACGGTCACGTTGCTGGCCGACCGGCCGCCGAAGATCCGGGCGGTCGGCACCCGGGTCGGCTTCTGCACCTCGTAGACCTCGACGTCCATCCGGCGCAGCCGCTCGACGAGCTGGCGAACGTCGGCGAGCTGCCGGTCGGGCAGCAGGAAGTACGAACGGATCTTGATGTCGGGTACCGGGAACTGGACCTCGTTGGTGGGCTCGACCACCTCGTTCGGCTCCAGCGTGCCCGCCCTGCCCTGGGCGAGCGCGTCGGTCCAGATGTCGAAGTAGTCGGTCAGCACCTCGTGCTTGTTCGCGGCGGCCCAACCAAGCGTCGCCCACTGGGTGTTGAACTGCTGCTGGACCCGGTCGGCCACCGCCGACGCGCTGCCCTTCTCGTACGTCATGCCGGCCGCACCGAACCCGGTGGTCGGCACGGTGTCGCCGTAGCCCATGAAGAACATGTCGTAGGTCGAGTAGTTGAAGTAACACTCGGTGGCGTCGTCGTCGGCGCAGGCGCCGTTGTAGCCGAAGCCGGCCTTGTTGGCCTCGCCGATCCGGTTGATCCAATCCACCGCCTCGCCAGCGATCTCGTGGTGGATCGGGTCGGCGTTGGGCGGGAAGAAGTACTGGCGGCCACCCATCTCGTGGGCGTCGATGAAGACCTGCGGCGGGTACCGGCGCAGGAGTTCGAGCTTGCCGTCGGTCTCCTGCTGGGTGCGGGCGAACCAGTCCCGGTTCATGTCGAAGCCGAACTCGTTCTGCCGCCGGGTGGCGTCGCGGCCGTCCGGGTTCTGAGTCGGCACGATGATGGTGACCAGGTTGTCGTTGCGCTGGGCGACCGCGCAGGACAGTCCGGCGGCCAGCTCGTACAGCGTCTTGAGCGCGGCGTCGGTGCCGCTCTTCTCGCCGCCGTGCACGTTCGCGGTGACCCAGACGATGGCCGGGCTGTCCTTCGCCGTCCGGGCGGCCGTCCTCGCGCTGGTCCGGCGCGGGTCCCGCAGGTCGCGGACGTCGTCGGCGATCCTTCGCAGCTCCGACGGCCGCACGTTGCGCTCGTTGGACACCACCGCGTACGGCAGCGGCTGGCCGAGCACGCTGGTGGCCATCACGCCGGTGACGACCCGGTCGGAGGCTCCGTCCACGGCCCCCAGGTATCCGCGCACCTCGTCGTTGGTGACGACCCGCTCCTGGCCGACCCCGAGCGGGAAACCGAGCACGGCCTCCGGAGTGGGCACGGTGCTTAGCCGGGCGGTCGGGTCGTTGCTGCAGGGGGAGGGCCGCGCGGCGCTCGCGGCCGTGCCGCTGAGCAGGGGAGTCATGCCGAGTAGGAGCGTGATCGCGGCGGCACTCGCCAGCCGCTTCGGGGGAACCGTCCAGAACGGACTTCTCGATCGGGCCATGTCTCGTGCTTCCCTTCTCGGGAAATGCCTCACAGTGGCCGGAGCCTATGAACCGTCGATAGCCCGGTCAAGGTCTGATCGACTTCGGTGACTGCATGGGATGCCGACACCGGAGCCGGCTGGCAGGATGACGGGGGAACCCGTATTCGTTGTCCTCGCCCGGAAGGAGGAGACAATGCCGGCGTTTCTGGAGACGATCACGCTCTCGGTCCATCCGGATCTTCCGTCCGCCGACTCTCGGCGTTCTCTCGCGTCCTGGTTGCGGTCCGAGGACCGGCTGCGCGAAAAGGTAACGGCGCCGCGCGCCGCAGGTGCCACGACGCCGTCCGACGAGAGGTCGGCGGATGGCACGGACGCGCTGCTGGTGGCCGTCGACAGCGGCGGCGTCGTCATGGTGCTGGTCCAGGCCGTCGCCGGCTGGTTGACCCACCGCCGCGACGACGTGACGGTGAAGCTCACCGGCCCGGACGGATGGTCGGCCGAGCTGGATGTGCGCCGGGCTCGTGACATGGACGAGGTGACCGCGCTGATCGAGGCCGCGGTACACGCGGTGGCACCCGCCCAGCGGTAGGCCGTCGCATGGACCACCGGCCCGCCGCCGGCCGAGGAATCGGTCAGCGACGGGCCGGGGGGACTGCCGCAAGCGGGGTACGGCTACCAGGTCGTCAGCCCGAGGCCGATCGTCTTGGTCAACGTGGCGTTGTCGTCGTCGCCGTCCAAGGACCAGATCATGGCGCCACCCAGTCCGGCCCGCCGGATGTACAGCGTCTTCTGCAGCACGACCGCCGGGTCGTCGTACGTCCAGAGCGTCGTACCGTCGAACAACCAGGCGTGCCCGGCGCGGAGGTCGCGGTGCACGGTGAAGCCGTTGCCGGCCAGGGTCTTGAGCTGCTTGTAGTCCTCGTACCCGGCCTCGAAGGTGGCCGGCGCGGGGCCCGTGGCGGGCTTGAACAGACCGTTGCCGCCCCCGGTGATGCCGGTCCAGCCCCGACCGTAGTACGGGATGCCCAGGACCAGCTTGTCGCGCGGCGCGCCACGGGCGATCCAGCCGTCGATCGCCACCTCGACGGAGAAGTCCGGGTTGTCCGGCGCGCCCGCCGGCACGCGCAGCGCCGACTGCTGGTTGGCCACCGCGTCCCAGCCGCCGTGGAAGTCGTACCCCTGCACCGTGGCGAAGTCCAGGTACTTGAAGATCTTGCGACCCTCGTACCCGGCGTCCATGGTCGCCGGGTTGGCCGGCAGGAACGCGGTCAGCGGGTGGTGCGCGCGGGTCTTGCGGCCGTACGCGTCGAGTTGCCGGCGGAACTCGGCGAGCAGCTTGGTGAAGTTCTCCCGGTCCTCCGGGCGGATGACGTTGCCTGGCTCACCGGCCCAGTTCGGCCACTCCCAGTCGAGGTCGATGCCGTCGAAGACGCCGGCGGCGGCACCCGGGCCACCCGCGCTCCCGTCCCCACCCGGCAGGTTGCCCTTCAGGTAGAGATCGATGCAGGAGGCGACGAACGCCTTGCGGGAGGCGTCGGTACGGGCGGCGTTCGAGAAGTACGTCGACCAGCTCCAACCACCCAGCGAGATCAGCACCTTCAGGCCGGGGTGCTTGGCCTTCAGCTTGGCCAACTGGCCGAAGTTGCCGTTGAGCGCCTGACCCGGGCCGTCGGCGACGCCGTCGACGCTCTCCTCCGCCGGAACGGGACGCTGGTAGTCGGCCCAGGCGTCGCCCTCGCCCGGCCCGCCATCCACAAAGCAGCGTCCGTCTTCGCTGACGTTGCCGAAGGCGTAGTTGACGTGGGTGAGGCGGCTGGCCGCCCCGGAGGTGTCGAGCTTCTTGACCGGGAAGGCCCGGCCGTAGATGCCCCACTGGGTGAAGTAGCCGACCCGGTGGTAACCGGCCCGGTGGTCGGGCTTGTCGCCCGCGCTCGCGGCGGTCGGCGGGGCGGCGGTGACCAGCATGGTCGCCAGGGCAAGGATGGCGGTGAGGCGGCGGTGACGGAATTGTCGCATCGGCACTCCCACGAGGAATGGAGCGGAATTAGTAAAGAGACTTATCTGATCGATGAAGTTAAGCCGATCACGGTCTGAGGTCAAGAGCCACCAGCCGCACGGGGGATTGTGGGGGCGTTACCGGGTGGTAACGATGTCGTGTCATGGACTCAGCCTTGACCCTGATCGGACTGCCCATCGCCCTCGGCATCATCATGCTCGGCCTGGGTCTCGGGCTGACCACTGAGGACTTCCGTCGGGTGGCTCAGCATCCCAGGGCCGCCGTCATCGCGTTGGTGTGCCAGGTGCTGGTGCTACCGGCGCTCTGCTTCGGGCTGGTCGTCGCCTTCGACCTGGCGCCGGAGCTGGCCGTCGGGATGATGCTGCTGGCCGCTTCCCCCGGTGGCACGACGGCCAATCTCTACAGCCACCTCTTTGGCGGGCACGTGGCCCTGAACATCACCCTCACCGCCATCAACTCGATAATCGCGGTGTTCACCCTGCCGATCCTGGTCAACCTGTCGGCGGCGTACTTCCTGCCCGACGGCAGGAGCATCGGCCTGCAGTTCGACAAGGTGCTGCAGGTGTTCGCCATCGTGCTCGTCCCGGTGGCGATCGGCATGCTGATCCGGGCCCGGGTACCCCGCGTGGCCGAGCGCCTGAACCGCCCGGTCCGGATTCTGTCCGTCGTCGTGCTCGTCGCGGTGATCGCCGGTGCTGTGCTCGGCGAGCGCGAGAACATCGCCGACTACTTCGTCTCGGTCGGCCTGGCCGTGCTCGCGTTCAACCTGCTGAGCCTCGCCATCGGGTACGGGGTGCCGCGGCTTGCCGGGGTCGATCGAAGCGCCGCGACGGCGGCCGGGTTCGAGATCGGCATCCACAACAGCACCCTGGCCATCACGATCGCGCTCAGCCCGGCGCTGCTCGACAGCACGCAGATGGCGATCCCGGGGGCCGTCTACGGCATCGTCATGTTCTTCACCGCGGCGGCCTTCGGCTACCTGGTGACCCGAGTCGGCGCCCCGTCCGCCGCCGCCACCACCACCTGATACCGAGGCGTCGCCAGCCCGGCCGGCGGTGCCGCCGGCCGGGCTGTGTTGGTCAGCCGATCTGGTTGTTGTCCTTGAGCGCGCCCCAGCCGTGCCAGCGGTCGATCTCGATCAGGGCGCTGACCCGAGCGCGCTCCCGCCGTGGATACGCGTTCCCCGTGTAGTGCAGGGACAGTCGGTCAATGTCGGCGAGGCCCTCGTCGGGCCGCAGTTCGGCGACGTGCCCGATGATGCTGACGTGGGTGTACCAGCCGGCCTCATCGAGCACGGTGAGCGAGACCCGGGGGTCGTTTCGGACGTGGTCCAGCCGGCGACGGCCCTCGTCCATGTTCACCAGGATCCGGCCGTCCTCCCACAGGTACCAGGTGGCGGCGGACACCGGCTGACCCTCCGCCTGAAGCGTGGTCATGACGGCCGGGTTCGGCTTCCGCAGCATGGCGATCGCGGGCTCGGGCAGCGGTGGCTTGGACATCAAGTCTCCTCGTCGCGTCGGCGTTTACCCCTGCACGTTACGCACCCGCCGATCGCGATCACGCTCGGATGGTTAGGCACATCGCACGGAGTACCTCGTCGAGCGGATGTGCACCCCGCCCGGTAATTCGTACGGTCCCTGCCATGACCGGAAACCAGTCCGGCGTCGCCGTAGCGGGCCTTGGTGATTCGCCCGATGGGGATGAGGCAGGGTCACCCCCTGTCCCAGGAGGCTGTCGAGGTACCAGTTCACTCGGCACCCGAGAGGTGCGAGCGCGGCGCACTGAGGTCAGGGGCTCGTAACTGGCGGTTTGTCGGCGATTGGGTCGGAGAGGAGAATCAGGTGGAATACGAGGATTTCATCAACGCAGTGGCCACGCGGGCGAAGGTGTCGACCGATCAGGCGGTGACACTCACCAGCGCCACGTTGCAGACGTTGGCAGATCGGATCAGCGCCGGCCAGGCTGAGAACCTTGCCTATCAGCTTCCCGATGGGCTTGACGATCAACTGCGCAAACCGCCACCGCACAGAAGGCAGGAACATGCCCAGTCGTTCGGGCTCGAAGAGTTCGTGCGGCGGGTGGCGGACCGTCCGGCCGTCGACCGTGCGCTCGCCGCTGCCGGGGTCGGCGCGGTGCTCACCACGCTCCGTGAGGCTGTTTCCCGTGACCAGTTCGAGGACGCGGTGGCCCAGCTTCCGAAGGAGTTCCAGCAGGTGATCGAACCGGTGGGTGCCGGCGGCGGGCAGCGCCACGGGTAGCAGCACGGACGCCGTGACGGACGACCTTGGCAGTCTGGAATCCGAGCTGCCGAAGGACATCCGGCAGCTGCTCCATCCGGTGGGGCGCAGCGTCGGGGCTTGAACCGAGCCACTTCCTCGCCTGATCTGGGTACGGTGCGCGGGTGGAGGTTGGATTCGCCCCGCCCGTCTCCGGCTCGTGGGCCACACCGGAGCGCATGATCCATGTCGCCCGCCGCGCCGAGCAGCTCGGCTACCACTCGCTCTGGACGTTCCAGCGCCTCCTGGTCCCCGCCGACCTCGGCTGGAGCGAGACCTATCACAGCGTCCAGGACCCGCTGACCACGCTGGCGTTCCTGGCGGCCCACACCACGCGGGTCCGGCTCGGCGTCGCGGTGCTCAACATGCCGTTCATCTCTCCGGTGCTGCTGGCCAAGCAGACCGCGACCCTCGACATCCTCGCCGGCGGACGGCTCGACGTGGGACTCGGCCTCGGTTGGGCGGACGAGGAGTATCAGGCGACGGGGGTGAGCAAGCATCGGCGGGGCCGTCGGGCCGAGGAGTTCCTCGCTGTTCTCCGCGCTCTCTGGCAGAACGACGTCGCCGAGCATCGCGGCGAGTTCTACCAGGTCCCGCCGACGCGCCTGGAGCCGAAGCCCGTGCAGCGGCCACACCCTCCGATTCTGCTCGGCGGCCAGGCGCCAGCCGCGCTGCGCCGGGCCGGCCGGCTCGCCGACGGCTGGGTCAGTGGCAGCCAGGCGGACCTGACGGGCATCGGCGAGGCGGTCGCGACCGTCAAGGCCGCCGCTGTGGAGGCGGGCCGAGATCCGCGCTCGCTGCGATTCGTCTGCCGCGGCGCGGTCCGCGTACGCCCGATGGGCCCGCCCGGGCGCGAGCCGCTCACCGGCACGCTCGGGCAGATCCGGTCGGATCTCGGCAGACTTGCCGAAGCCGGCATCACCGAAGTGTTCGTCGATCTCAACTTCGATCCGGAGATCGGCTCACCCCGCGCCGACGCGCAGGCGTCGCTGCGCCGGGCCGACGAGGTGCTCGACGCCCTCGCTCCGACCCGCTGACACCCCCGGCCGGCGCTCACCCGGCCGGGTCGGCTGCCGCGTCCGCCGCGGACCACGCCGACCAGGCGGTCACCGCTATCGCGATCACCGGCCCGGCTGGGGGCCGCTGGACGTACTGCGGGTACTTGTCGGCCAGCGCGGCGCGGGCCGTGGCCTCCTCCGCGCGGTCCTCCACCAGCCGGCCGAGCCCGTCCAGGCGGACCCACCACAGCCGCGACCAGTCCTCGTCGTACTCGTCGACCAGCAGGCAGGCATGCCCCGTCGCCTGGATGTTCTCCAGCCGGCGTAGCCGCCGGTGGCGCTTGGGCTTCTCGTCCACCGCGTGGTAGACGACGTCGTCGAGCAGGACGAAGCACACGGGCACCAGGTGTGGACGCCCATCCGGTCGGACGGTGGTCAGCCGGGCCACCCTGGCTGACCGGACCCGATGCCGGATTTCGTCGGCGGGCACAGGCCCGACCGTAACAGCCGACACGCGACACGGTGACTCGTTGTGGCTGGGCGTCGTCGAGCCGATGGGTGTGCCGGCGCCGCACGCGGGTACGCCCAGCCGATCGGACCCGGGGGAGGCGTGATGGCGAGCGAGGCGCCCGACTACTTCCAGCCCGAGGCTGGGCTGGTGCTCACGCACCTGCTGATCGTGCGGGATGTGGACCGCTCACGGGAGTTCTACCAGCGTGTGCTGGGAGCGACGGTGGTGCGGGAACGCCAGCCGGCGATCCTGCGGTTCCACAACAGCTACATCGTGATCAACGACGAGGGTGGCCCGACCGACGACAAGCCGGATGTGCAGGCACAGGCGCCGCCGGATTCGCGGACGCTCAGCAGCGCCATGAACATCCGGGTCACCGACGTCCGGGCGGTCTACGAGCAGTGGCGGTCACGGGGTGGGGAGTTCCTGACCGAGCCGAAGGACCATGGCGTCGAGATCCGGTGCTACCTACGTGATCCGGACGGCTACCTGATCGAGCTCGGTCAGGGCACCGGGATCCTCGCCGAGATGGGTCGCGCCGCCTCCGCCTGAGCCTGACGATAGGCGCCGCCGGCACCCCTGGTCACGGCCAGACCAACCATCGTGATCGGGCCCCTGGTGATCAGGGCGGTACCCGGTGCCGAGATGCACGAGCCAGGCGAGGACCCGCTGGCTATGTTTGCAACGCCACATGTGCCGCCAAATGGTATTAATCGGGCTATTGCTGCCGCCGCACTCGGCGAGCCGGTCGGCAGACGACCGACCCGGCCGCTTCAGGAGCGTTCGTAGACGACGGTGCCGTCGGCGATCATGTGGGTGAGGCGGGCGTCGGCGGGTAGTCCCGCGCCGGTAGCGAACAGGTTGCGGTGGAGCCCGGCAGGTCCGCGCGCTTGCCGACCGCGATCGTGTCGGCGTCATGGTTGACGTACGCCGAGTCTGCGGTGAACGCGATGGGTAGCGGCAGCGCCTGTTCCGGCAGGAACGGGGCGTCGAGCTCGGTCACCGCGGCGGCGAGCAGCTCGGCATCGACGTACGTCAGGCCGCAGTTGTCGGTGTGGCCGCCGCGCCCAATCCGGTCTAGGTACGCCTGCCGGGCCGCGAGGTCGTTGAGCCAGACCCGTAGCCGGTTGCGCCCGGCCAAGGGCGCGTGAATGTGGGCGTCCTGGAATCCTGGCAGCACCATGCCGCCCCGGTCGGCGGGTAGCAAAACCAGTGCAGCGATCGAAGTGTCGGCCGACGCTTCGGTCGCGCTCGGGGGAACATGGTGGCCATGGTGTTACCCAGACGGTTGGCGCGGTTCAACCGGGTCGTCACCAACCGCGTGACCGGTCCGCTGGCCGGGCGGCTGCCCGGTTTCGGCGTCATCATCCATCGGGGCCGCCGCTCTGGTCGCGAGTACCGGACTCCGATCAATATCTTCCGGACGTCCGACGGTTACGTCGCCGCGCTGACCTACGGGGTAACCGACTGGGCGAGAAACGTACTGGCGGCCGGCGGCTGTGAGCTGGAGATCCGCGGCCGGCGAGTGCCCCTCACCCGTCCCCGCCTCGTGCACGACCCCACCCGCCGGGACATGCCGCCGGTCGTCCGCCAGCTCGTCGGGGTGATCGGCGTGACCGACTTCCTCTATCTCGACACCGTGCCCGATGCAGACCACGTCCACTAGGCAGATCTCCGCCGGGCTTCCTACCGAAGGCTCGACGTTGGCAGCGAGTCGGCGAGTTCGGCGATAACCTCGGCGTGGCAGCGCTCCGGCACGCACCAGCAGCCGAGCCGGCGTCCGCGCAGGTCGGGGCGTAGGGCGAGGAGGTCGGGTCGGCCGAGCAGGTACGCCCGGTACTTGTCGAGGATCTCGTTTCGGGTGCCGTCAGGGCCGGGGCGGACTACGACCCCGCCACCGGCCAGGTCTCCGGACAGGTCGACTTCGCAACCGCCTCGGTCGTCGGTGAGGCGGTCGCCGCCGCCGACGAGGCGTTCACCCGATGGCGTAGCGCATCCCTCGCTCGGCGGATGAGCGTCATGTTCTCCTTCCGGGAACTGCTCAACGCCCGAAAGTCCGACCTCGCCCAGATCATCACCGCCGAGCATGGCAAGGTGCTCTCCGACGCCGCGGGGGAGATCCAGCGTGCGCTGGAGGCGGTCGAGTTCGCCTGCGGGATCCCGCAACTGCTGAAGGGCGGGTTCAGCGAGAACGCCTCGGCCCAGGTGGACGTGTACTCCATCCGGCAGCCGCTCGGCGTGGTCGGGGTGATCACCCCCTTCGACTTCCCGGCCATGGTCCCGCTGTGGTTCGTGCCGAACGCCATCGAGTGCGGCAACACGGTGGTGCTCAAGCCGAGCGAGAAGGACCCGTCCGCGTCGAACTTCCTGGCGGAGTTGTTCGCGGAGGCCGGGCTGCCGGACGGCGTTCTCAACGTCGTGCACGGCGACAAGGAGGCGGTCGACCGGATTCTCGAACACCCGACGGTCAAGGCCATCTCGTTTGTCGGCTCCACTCCGATCGCCCGCTACGCCTATGAAACGGGCACCCGTAACGGCAAGCGGGTGCAGGCGCTCGGCGGCGCGAAGAGCCAAATGGTCGTGCTGCCCGACGCCGACCTCGACCTCGGCCGCCGACGCCGCCGTCTCGGCCGGCTTCGGCTCGGCCGGCGAGCGCTGCATGGCCATCTCCGTCGTCGTGGCCGTCGACCCGGTCGGTGACGAGCTCGTCGGCAAGATCAGCGAACGGATCGCGGCACTCCACGTCGGCGACGGCCGTCGCCCGGGCTGCGAGATGGGGCCGCTGGTCACCGGCGCTCACCGCGACCGGGTGATGTCATACCTGGACGCTGGTCGGTCCGCGGGGGCGCAGCTGGTGGTCGACGGGCGGAACCACCCGATCGACGGTGAGCAAGCCGGCTTCTGGCTCGGACCGACTCTCTTCGACCATGTCGACAGCGACATGTCTATATACACCGACGAGATCTTCGGACCGGTCCTCTCGGTGCTCCGGCTGCCCAGCTACGGCGCCGCCGTCGAACTCGTCAACGCCAACCGGTACGGCAACGGTACGGCGATCTTCACCAACGACGGTGGCGCAGCTCGCCGGTTCCAGAATGAGGTCGAGCACCGGCCTGAATCAACTGCGCCCGGGGACGGCCATCTCGCCGGCATCGGGCGGCCCGCTGCCCGTGCCAGGTCTCGTCACGATTCCGCCGCATCGGGCGGTGCACTGCCCTGATCCGGTCGACTCGCGGGCTCGGCGCGGCCGTGCAGCGCGACGGCGACGGTCGTACCGGGGCAGAGCATGAAGGACCTGCCCCGGACGGCCACCGGGACGGGCTGCCCCGACCCGGGGGCGGCCGAGATCCGCAACCGCTCGTGGTAGACATGCAGGGAGATCAGCTGGTTTCGGTACCGGATCACGCAGTCGAGCCGGTCGAGCCCTTCGGGCAGCAGCAGGTTGAGCCAAAGCACGTCGCCGCGGGCCTCCAGGCCGGTGTAGCAGCGTTGCAGGATGTCCAGCGTTCCGGCAGTGGCGCCGAGGTGTATGCCGTTCCGCGTCGAGCTGTGCTCCGGATCCGCGAGGTCGGTGCCGAGTGCGGTCAGCAGCATCTCGAAGGATCGGCCGCGATCGGTGCGGGCCAGCACCCATGCGTGCGCGACCCGGCTCAACTGGATTAGCGGGGAATCCTGGCCCTTCAGGGCCGGGAGGAGTCGCGTCATGGACCGGGATGTTTCTGTTCTTTGAGGTAGTCCTTGATCACTTCTAGTGGGGTGCCGCCGCAGGACGCGGCGAAGTACGAAGGGGACCACAGGTGCCCGTGCATGATGTGCCGGTTGATCCGGTCGGTGAACTCCTTGCGTAGGTAGTGCGCCGAGACGGCCTTGAGTCGGTTGACCAGCGTGGAGATCGGCAGCTTGGGCGGGTAGTGCACGAGCAGGTGGACGTGGTCGTCCTCGCCGTTGAACTCGCGCAGCTCGGCGCCCAGGTCGGCGCAGACCTGCCGCATGATCTGTTCGCAGTGGGTGAGCATCGCGTCGTTGAGGACGTCCCGCCGATACTTGGTGACGAAGACAAGATGTACGTGCAGGTTGTAGACAACGCTTCTGCCTCTGCGAATATTCGGGTCCGGGGTCCATCGTGGTGACATAGATAAGATGATATGGTGTGGGCGTGCCGGCGGAACTGGACAAGGTCGTGAAGCCGAGATGGGCGGCCAAGGTCCTCGGCATCGACTACGCGGACCTGCCGAAACTCGACCGCCCTTGGACGAAGAGGGACGTGCGGTCGCTGCGTGACAACAGGCCCGGCTGGCTGACCGAAGCGCGACGCCGCCACGCGGCCAGCGCGGACGACGAAGACGCCTGGTGAAGATTGTCGTGCAGGTCCGGCTGTTCCCGGACGCCGCTCAGCAGGCGGCGTTGCGGGCCACTCTGGACCTGTGCAACGACGCCGCGAACGTCGCCTCCGGGCTGGCGTACCAGCGGCGGGTGTTCGCCAAGCAGTCGTTGCAGCGGCTCACCTACGGCCAACTGAAGGATATGGGCCTGTCGGCCCAGCCCGCCATCCACGTCGCCCGTAAGGTCGCCGGGGCGTACGCCACCCTGAAGGCCAACATCCGGGCGGGGAACCTCGGCCCGGCCGGCTCGAAACGCCGGCAGGCAGCAGAGGGCAAGCCGATCCGGTTCCGCCGGGACGCGGCGCAGCCGTTCGACGACCGTTGCCTGTCCTGGCAACTGGCTGCCCGCACCGTGTCGATCTGGACGGTCGCTGGCCGATCCGGGCCGATCCGCCTCGGCTGCTCCGATGAGCAGCACGCCACCCTGGTCGCGCACCGCCGCGGCGAGTCGGACCTGATCTGCCGCGACGGCAAGTGGTTCCTGTACGCCACCTGCGACATCCCCGACGTACCCATTAAGGAGCCGGACGGGTTCCTCGGCGTCGACCTCGGCATCGCCAACCTCGCCACCGACTCCGACGGCCGCCACCACAGCGGCAAAGCCACAAACCGGGTCCGGCACCGCAACCAGCGCCTGCGCGCGAAACTCCAGGCCATCGGCACCAAGTCCGCCAAGCGGCTGCTGAAGAAACGCCGCCGCAAGGAATCCCGGTTTGCCGCCGACACCAACCACCGCATCGCCAAGAGCATCGTGACCGAGGCCGAACGCACCGGCCGCGGAATCGCTCTGGAAGACCTGGGCGGCATCCGCGACCGGGTACGGCTCCGACGGCCCCAGCGGGTCACGCTGCACTCGTGGGCGTTCCACCAACTCGGCCAGTACATCGCCTACAAGGCGAAGCGGTCCGCAGTGGCGGTCGTGCACGTCGACCCGGCGTACACCTCGCAGGGATGCTCCGCCTGCGGACACGTCGCCAAGGCCAACCGGCCCAACCAATCCACCTTCCACTGCCAGTCGTGCGGCTTCGCTGAGCACGCCGACCGAAACGCAGCCCGCAACATCGCCGCACGCGGTGTTACGCGCTGGGCAGCCGTCAGCCTGCCGAACGCGGCGCGACCTCGTGCCCATCACCACGAGCCGTCACGATCCGCAAGCTCGGCCCTTCAGGGTCGAGAAGCTGACCGTGGATCCATGGGGTTCGGGTGGGGTGTTACGGGCCGGCGGCCAACAGCCGGCTGATCTCTCCGGCGGCCGGATGCTCCGGAGCGATGGTCAGGAAGCGTCGCAGGGTGCGCGCCGCCTCGGCGGACCGGCTGCCGCGCTGCGCAAGCCCGAGCACGAGCAGGCCGTCCGGGGAGTCTGGGGAGCGGGTCAGCACCTCCCGCGCCGACTGCTCCGCGCCGGCGTTGTCGCCGGCCCGCAGCAGCGCGAAGGCGAGCCGCAGCTGGATCGTATCGTCGGGGCGGTCGCGCAGGGCCTCCCGGTACATCCGCGCTGCGGCGTCGTAGCGGGCCTGCCCCTCGAGGTCGCGGGCCAGCTGCACGGCGACCGTCACGGGATCGGCCGGTTCCGGATCCTGGCCCGGCCGGTCCAGGCGGCTGGCGGCCACCGTGACCGACGCGACGAGGCTCACCATTCCCACCGACACCGCGCGCCACGCCCGGCGCGCGGCCCGACGGGTGGGCGCTGCGTGTACCGCCGTGGCCCGAGCGGACGGGGTCGGGCGGGGACGCAGCGTGCGCAGGGCCGCGTAGCCGCCGGCCAGCAAGGTCAGCGCGGGTACGGCCCAGAGCAGCAGCTCCGCCCGGCGGGTCGGCGGGTCGGTCAGCACCTCCGGGCCGTAGCGCTGGACGAACCAGCGGCGGATCTCGTGGCGGTCCCGCCCCTGGGCCAGTTGGTCCGCCACCACCTGCCGCATGGCCGCGGCGATCGGCGACCGGGAGTCCGCCACCGACTCACCCTGGCAGGCCGGGCAGCGTAGACCCACTGCCACGGCGCGTACGGGGTCCTCCCGATCGTTGCCGCCGGTCGACCGGACCAGCCCCGCGCCCGCTGCGGCGATCAGCGCCGTGAGGACGAGTGCCCCGACGGCCGCGCGCCACCTCATCGGGCCAGCAACGGCGCGACCCGCTGCTCAAGCCACTGCCGGGTGACCACACCCTGCTGCCGGTCGACGATTCGGCCGTCCCGGTCCACCACGAACGTTTCCGGCACTGCCCGGACGCCCCAGTCGACCGCCCGGGTGCCCTCCGGGTCTGGCAGCACGGTCAACTCCCGTGCGCCGGTCTCGTCAAGTAGCGCCCGGACCGCCTTGGCGCCGTCCCGGACGTTCAGCCCCACCAGCCGCAGCCCACGGGGCGACCACTGCCGTTCCGTCTCGACCAGTAGCGGCAGCTCGTCGCGGCACGGGCCGCACCAGGAGGCGAACACGTTGACCAGCAGCACGTGGCCACGGGCTTCGGTCAGGTCGAACCGGCCACCATCCAGGGTGGCGCCCGTGAGCGCCGGGGCCGGCGCGGGGGTGACGCCGTTGGCGGCGCCGGCGTCGAGCGGCGTCGACGGTGACCGCAGGCCGAGGGCGACCACGGTGCCAACGGCGACGGTGAGCACCAGCACCAGCGCCGGGCCAGGTCGCAGCAGGCGGCGGGCGGTCATCACCGGGCCCCGGCGGCGACCGGGTCAGGCGATGCCGCGACGACGTCCGGGCGTCGCGGACGGGTGGTGCGGATCGCCGCCAGGAGTCCCCCCGCGGCCGTCAGCGTGCCGCCGGCCCAGAGCAGCCCGACGAGCGGGTTCACCGCGAGCCGTACGGTCGCGCTGCCGCTGTCCGGGGCGACCGCGATCAGGGTGACGTACGTGTCTCGCAGCAGTCCGGTCTGGATCGCCGGCACCGTGACGGCGGTGTCCCGGGTGGGGTTGTAGCGTAGGGCGGGTCGGACCGTTCGTTCCCCGCCGCCTGCCTCGGTGAGCTGGAGCCGCGCCCGTACGGTCATACCCCCGCTGGCGCCGCTGCGGTCCACGCCGACCAGGCGCACGGACACGTCGCCCACTCGCAGCGCCTCCCCAGTGTGGATGGTTCGCTCTGTGTCGCGGCCGTACGCGGAGGATCCCGCGACACCCACCGCGACCAGGGCGATCCCGGCGTGCGCGACCAGTCCGGCAGCCCTGCCCGGTCTCCGGTTCCGGCCGGAGCGCGGCCGCCGGTCGGCCAGCTCTGCGGCCAGGCCGGTGAGCACGAACGCCGCCGCTCCGAACGCGGTGAGCGCGGGCAGGCCGGGCCGGCTGAGCAGCCCCACCACGGCGACGGTGGCGAGCGCCACGGCGCCGGGTAGGGCGAGTCGCCGCAGCGCCTGCGTCCGGTCGCGGACCCGCAGGGCCGGCGTCACGCCCATCATCAGCAGCACCGCGATCGCCAGTGGTACCGCCGTCCGCTGGTAGTAGCCGGGTCCGACCGAGGTGCGCACGCCGCCGAGCGGTTCGGAGAGCAGCGGGAAGATCGTGCCGATCAGCACCACCGCCGCGATCGTCACCAGAAGCACGCCGTTGACCAGGACGGCCGTCGTTCGGGACAGCAGCGGTGTGCTCCTGCGGTGGGCGGGTTCGGGATCGCGCCATCCGGTCAGGACCGTCGACACGACGACCGTCAGCAGCACGAAGCCGAGCAGCATCGGCCCCAACGGTGAGTCGGTGAAGGCGTGCACGCTGGCTACCGCGCCGGACCGGGTAAGGAACGTGCCGAGCAGCACCAGCACGAAGCTCGCGGATGCCAGGGCCAGGTTCCAGCCGGCCCGGCCGGCGGCGCGGCCCAGGGTGGCGTGCAGGAAGGCGGTGGCGGTCAGCCAGGGCAGCAGCGACGCGTTCTCCACCGGGTCCCACGCCCAGTAGCCGCCCCAGCCCAGCACCGCGTACGACCACCAGGCCCCGAGCCCGATGCCGGCGGTCAGCGCCGCCCACGCCGCCAGGGCCCAGGGTCGGGCGGCCCGTACCCAGCCCCGCCCCTGCTGGCCGGCCAGTGGTGCGGCGATCGCGAAGGCGAACGGCACGACCAGGCCGATGTAGCCGGCGTAGAGCAGGGGAGGGTGCACGCCCATCGCCGGGTGCTGCTGCAGCAGCGGGTTCGGCCCCGGGCCGTCGGCGGGTACCGGGTTCACCTCGCGGAACGGGTTCGCGGCGAAGGTGGACAGCGCGAAGAAGAACATGGTCACCGTGCTGACGACCACCATCGCGTAGGCGTGCAGCCGGGGCGGGTGCCGGCGGTGGGCCAGCAGTGCCGCGTACCCGGCGAGGATCAGCAGCCAGAGCAGCAGCGACCCGTCCAGGGCGGACCAGAGGCTCGTCAGCGTGTAGTACAACGGCACCTGGCGTCCGCCGTTCTCCGCCACGAAGCGGACGCTGAAGTCGTGCCGGAGCAGGGCCGCCTCCAGCAGCGCGCAGGCGACGGCGGCGGTTGCCAGGGTCGCGGCGGTCCCGAGGCGGGCCGCTCGGGTGGGCGTGGCGAACAGGGCCACCCGCAGCCAGAGCAGGGCGGTCAGGGTGGCGCAGAGCAGACCGACCGTGAGGCTGGCGGTGCCGAGGTCAGCGAGCATCGACCGACCCAGGCGGGGCGGTGGACGGGCGGTATTCGTTGCCGTGCCGGACCACGACGTGGTCGGAGCGGAACACCCTGTCCGGCGACAGGGTGCCCTCCACGACCGCCCCCTCGCCCTCCCGGAACGTCTCCGGTGGGACGCCGCGCTGCTCGACGGTGATCTCGTGACCGTCCTCGGCGAGGCGGAACACCACGAGGTCGCCGGTGCGCCGCAGCGACCCGGGCACCACGTCGCCGCCGAGGCGTACCCGTTCCGAGGTCGCGTCCGGATCGCCGAGCACCTCGCCCGGAGTGCGGTAATAGGTCAGGGTCTCCCGGAGCGCGCTGGTGACCAGCAGCGCGCCGGCGGCGAGGAGCACGGTGACGACGGCGGTCCGGCCCCCGCGGCGACGGATCATCCGACACGGACCGGGACGCGGTCGGGGGCCGTGTCGGGGGTCAGCCGGCGTTCCAGCTGGACCACCCGGTACAGCAGGACGCAGAGCGCGGCGAGCGTCGCGGCGGCGACGGCGAGCAGCAGGGCGACGCCCATCCTGGGGTCGATGGGCGGGCGCTGCGGGGCGAGCACGGTCGCCTGCTGGTGCAGCGACCGCCACCAGACGACGGAGAAGTGCACCACCGGGACGAGCAGGAAGCTGGCCATCCCGACGACCGCGGCGGGCCGCGCCACCCGGTGGTCGCCTCCGTCTCGCGCGCCGGTCCGCTCTGCCAGCGAGCGGCGCAGGGCCAGGTAGCCGGCGTACGCGAGCAGCAGCAGGACGGTGCTGACCAGCCGGGGGTCCCACGCCCACCAGGCACCCCAGACCAGCTTCCCCCACAGTGACCCGGTGGCGATCGCGACGGCGGTCAGGGCCGCGCCGATCTCGGCGCCCGCCCGCGCGAACCGGTCCCAGCGAAGGTCGCCCCCGATCAGGTACGCGCCGCTGGCGGTCAGCACGACGGCGAACGCGGCGAAGGCAACCCAGGCCGCGGGGACGTGGAGGTACATCAGTCGCTGCGCCTGGCCCTGCACCTCGTCGGGGGGTGCCAGCCATCCGCCGGCCACCGTCGCCGCCGCGGTGAGCCCGCCGGCGAGCCAGGCCATGGTCCGGCGGCCGGCGGCCGCTCTGCCGGTGTCCGCGACAAGGTCCACGGTGGAGGCTCGCATGATCTCCCTGTCCGCGCCCCCGGGGCGCTTGCGGATCGAATTGCGGTATCACCATAAATCGGTCCAGTCGCACTCGTCTGGTTATCAGCCGCAAACAGGGATGAACGGGGTTCGAAAGGGCCTAGTGTCGCTCTCGGTGGACACGACAGCAGGGATGACCATGAGCGCCGCCCGACCCGCCGGGCGGCGCCGGCAACCGCGCCCGCTCCCGGTGCTGACGGCCCTGTGCGGCCTGGCCCTGCTCGCCGGATGCGGTGGTGACCCGCCGTCCGCCCTTAACCCCGCCGGCACGGGCGCCGCCCGGGTCGCCAACCTGTGGTGGCTGCTCTTCTGGATCTCGCTGGCGGTGGTCGCCGAGGTCATGGCGCTGCTGATCTGGGCGCTGGTGTTCCGGCGGGGCAACGTCCGGGTGCGCCACGGGCAGCCGCTCCGCTTCGTCGCGATCGCCGGAGCCGGGCTGCCGTTCGTCATTCTCGTCGCCGTCTACGGGGTGGGGCTGCGGGACCTCGCCGCGCTCGCCGCCGATCCCGACCCCGACGCCCCGACGGTGGAGGTGACCGGCCACAAGTGGTGGTGGGAGGTGCGCTATCCGGGGGCGTCCGGGGCGACCGCGAACGAGATCCACATTCCGGTGGGGGAGCGGGTGAAGGTCCGGCTGCGCACGGACGACGTGCTGCACAGCTTCTGGGTGCCGCAGCTCATGCCGAAGACGGACCTGATCGCCGGTGAGACCCGCGAGACCTGGTTGCGGGCGGAGCGGGCCGGCCGCTACCGCGGCCAGTGCGCCGAGTACTGCGGCACCCAGCACGCCCACATGGCCTTCCTGGTCGTGGCGGAACCCCGCACCGACTTCGACGCGTGGCTGACCCGCCTGAACGCCCCGGCCCGTCAGCCGCGCACGGAGGCCGAGCGCCGCGGCCAGCAGGCGTTCGTGCAGGGCACCTGCGCGGCCTGCCACGCGGTACGGGGCACCGGCGCCCAGGGCCAGGTGGGGCCCGACCTGTCGAACGTGGGCTCCCGATGGAGCCTCGGCGCCGGGGCGGTACCGAATGACGCCGGACACCTCGGCGGCTGGATCGTCAACTCCCAGACGGTCAAGCCCGGCAACGCGATGCCCCCACAGCCGGTCGGCGCGGCCGTGCTGCCCGACCTGATCACGTACCTGCGGTCGCTGGATTAGGTCGGGCAGGGGGAACTATGGCCACGACCAGCACGTCGCCCGGCGTCAGCCGGGTGGACCTGGCCCGGCTGACGGAACACTGGGCGGAGTCGCGCTCGCTACGCGGCTGGTTCAGCACGGTCGACCACAAGAGGATCGGCCGGCGCTACCTGGTCACCGCCGGGGTCTTCTTCGTCCTCGCCGGACTCAGCGCCCTGGCCATGCGCACCCAGCTCGCCCGACCCGAGGCGGGACTGCTGTCGCCCGAGGAGTACAACCAGCTCTTCACCATGCACGGCACGGCGATGATCTTCCTGTTCGCCACACCGATGCTCTTCGGCTTCGGGAACTACCTCGTACCCCTGATGATCGGCGCCCGGGACATGGCGTTCCCGAGACTGAACGCCTTCGGCTACTGGGTCTTCCTGTTCGCCGGCCTGTTCATGTGGGCGAGCCTGCCCTTCGGCGCCGCCCCCAACAGCGGCTGGTTCGCGTACGCGCCGCTGAACTCCGAGCAGCACAACCCCGGCCTGCACATGGACGTCTACGCCCTCGGTCTGCTCTTCCTCGGCATATCCACGACCGCCGCCTCGATCAACTTCATCGTCACCGCGCTCAAGCTGCGCGCACCGGGAATGTCGCTCAACCGGGTACCGCTGTTCGTCTGGGCGATCGTCGCTACCGCGTTCATGGTGATCTTCGCGCTGCCGGCGCTGAACCTCGACAACGCGATGCTGTTCCTCGACCGCCGGTTCGACACCCACTTCTTCGACCCGTCGGCCGGCGGAAACGTCCTGCTCTGGCAGCACCTGTTCTGGATCTTCGGACACCCCGACGTGTACATCATCGTCATGCCGGGGCTGGGCATCGTTTCGGCGGTGCTACCCGCATTCACCCGGCGGGGCGTGGTCGGCTACCCGCTGATCGTGCTGTCCATCGTGGCGATCGCGATCATCTCGTTCGGGGTCTGGGTGCACCACATGTTCGCCACCGGGCTGCCGCAACTGTCGTACAGCTTCTTCAGCGCGGCCAGCACGATCATCACCATTCCGTCCGGGCTGCAGATCTTCGCCTGGCTGGCCACCATGCTGCTCGGCCGGCTGGTCATCCGGGTGCCGCTACTGTTCGTCGTCGGCTTCATCGTGACCTTCGTGCTCGGCGGCGTCACTGGCACGATGTTCGCCCTGACCGCGTTCGACCAGCAGGTCACCGACACCTACTTCGTGGTGGCGCACTTCCACTACGTGCTGATCGGCGGCGCGGTCTTCCCGATGCTCGCCGGCATCTACTACTGGCTGCCCAAGATCACCGGGCGGATGTACCACGAAGGGCTGGGGCGCTGGGCGTTCTGGCTGGTCTTCGCGGGCATGCACGTCACCTTCTTCCCCATGCACCTCTACGGTCTGTTCGGGATGCCCCGCCGGGTCTACACCTACGCCAGCGAGCCGGGCTGGGGCGGATGGAACCTGGTCAGCACCATCGGCTCCTACGTGCTCGCTCTCGGACTGCTGCTCGTGCTCGTCGGCGTGGTGCACGCCGTCCGCCGGGGTCGGCCCGCCCCGCCGGACCCCTGGCGCGCCGACACCCTGGAATGGGCCACCACGTCGCCGCCCGAGCCGTACAACTTCCCCGTCCTGCCTCGGGTGCACAGCCTGCACCCGGTGTGGGACGAACGGACCGCCGAGTCGACCGGCGAGGGGGCGACCGCGGACCGCATCCTCAGCGAGGGACGCAACACACTGCTCACCAGCGAACTGGACGCCCGCGTCGAACGCCCGGTGCCGATGCCGGAGTCAACGCTCAAGCCCCTCGTGCTCGCCGCCGCGTTGCTGGTCCTCTTCGCCGCTCTGCTCGTCGCCTGGTACCCGGTGGCGGCCGTCGCCGCGGTGGTGGTGGCCGCGACGATCGCGGTCTGGCTCTGGCCAGCTGGACCGAGCCGGACGAGCGGGGTGGCGACACCATGACGGATCGGGGCGGGATCATGGCGGCCACCGGCGCCGAGGCGCTGAGCACCGAGCTGCCAGCCGGTCGATCGACCGGCTGGTGGGGCATGGTGATGTTCGTGGCCACCGAGGCCACCCTCTTCGCCTGCCTGCTCGGCAGCTACTTCTACCTCCGCTTCCAGTACGGCCCCCAGTGGCCGCCGGGCGCCATCGGGGCCCCGGAACTGCTCAAGCCGTTGATCATGACCGCCGTGCTGCTGCCCAGCAGTCTGCCCATGGTGTGGGCCGAACGCGGCAGCCGGCACGGCCGGCGGTGGCAGCTGCGGTGCGGCCTGGGCGCCACCATGGTGCTCGGGCTGACCTTCCTGACCCTGCAGGCCATCGAGTACGCCGAGAAGCTCCGGCACTTCACCCTGACCACCGACGTGTACGGGTCGCTGTTCTACCTGATCACCGGTTTCCACGGGCTGCACGTCCTGGTCGGCCTGACCATGATCGGCTGGCTGCTCGCCGCCGCCCTGAGCGGCGCCACCATCGACGCCCACCGGCGCGAGCGGGTCCGCAACACCGCCATCTACTGGCACTTCGTCGACGCGGTGTGGGCCGCCATCCTGTTCACCATCTACCTCTCCCCACGACTATGACCACCACACCACCCGGGCCACGGGCCCGTCTGACCGGCGGGGTGCTGCTCTGGTACGGCGTCCTCGGCGGCGCCGTCGCTTGGGCCGTACACGTGCTCGCCGCCTGGGGCCTCGACGAACTCGCCTGCGCCGCCGGCTCCGACCGCGTCCTCGCCATGCCGCTCGGGCGGGTCGTCGGGCTCGCGGTGATCGTCCCGGCCCTGGTCACCGCGGGCTCACTGGCGGTCGCCGCCCTGGCGTGGCGACGCACCGCCCGCGCGCAGGCCACGGGCACCCAGGACCGGGCATACGGCCGGTCCCGGATGCTCGCCGTGGTGGGCGTCTGGGTCAACCTGCTGTTCCTGACGATCATCGTGCTCGGCGGGGTCGCCGTGCTGGTGCTGCCGCCATGTCAGCTCTGAACGTCCACCAGGCACACGGGCCCGGCCAGAGCCCGCTGGCCGAGAGCCTGCTGGCGATGCTCGTCGTCGTCACGGTCTGCCTGCTGGCAGCCGGCTACGGGCGGGGCGTCCAGGAGCTGTGGTCGCGCCGCGGCGCGGGGCACGTGGTCCCCCGCCGGCGGGTGGCCGCGTTCGGCGCCGGACTGCTGGTGGTGCTCGGCACTGAGCACGGGCCGGCGCACGAGATGGCGGAGTCCTCCTTGGCCGGGCACATGGCTCAGCACATGCTGCTCCTGCTGGTGGCCGGGCCGTTGCTCGCGGCCGGCGCGGCGGGGCTGCCGCTGAGCATGGCCGTGCCGCTCCCGCTGCGCCGGCTGCTCGCCCGCTGCCGGGTGGCGCCGCCGATGCGCCGGCTGCGCCACCCGGGCACGTACGCCCTGCTGGCCGGTGGCGGGCAGACCGTCGTGCTCTGGTTCTGGCACCTGCCCGGGCCGTACGCGGCCGCGGTCGACCGTCCCGCCGTGCACGCCACCGAGCATCTGTGCTTCCTGGCCACGGCCTGGCTGTTCTGGGCGCCGGTGCTCGGCTCGCCACGGCACCGCGCCCCCGCCCCGGTGACGGTGCTGCTGCTGGCCGGCACCATGCTGCCCGCCTCGGCCCTCGGCGCCGTGCTCACCTTCGCCCCGCAACCGATCTATCCGCGGCGGGTGTTCGGCGCCGACCCGCTGGCCGACCAGCAACTCGCCGGCCTGTTGATGTGGGCGCCGATGGACCTGGCCGTGCTGGTCGTGGCGCTGACCGTGTTCCTGGGCTGGCTGCTGCGGATGGACCGCGACCGGCCCGACGGCCTGCGCGGGGGGCCGCCACCCGGAGGGACCCGCCCGATGGCGACCACAGCTGAAGCGGAAGGGATGGTGCCATGATGCTGCCCCGCCGGCTCTGGGCACTCGGTGCGGCCCTCATGATCCTGCCGATGGTCGCGGTTACCGCCTGCGCCTCGACGGCCCCACCGCCACCACCGGAGTCGCGCAACGGACGGCCCGACCGCGGCGCAGAGCTGATCGCCCAGTACGGCTGCGGGTCGTGCCACACCATCCCCGGCATCAACCGCGCCGACGGCCTGGTCGGCCCGCCCCTGACTCGGTTCGGCGCCCGCTCATACATCGCCGGTCAACTGCCCAACAACGCCGACAACCTCCGGCGCTGGATCGCCGATCCCCAGGCCGTGGAGCCCGGGACCGCCATGCCGAACCTCGGTATCAGTGCCATCGACGCCCAGGACATCGCCGCCTACCTCTACACGCTGGACTGACCGATGCGGCACTCACGAGCCGCGGCCCGGCGGCTCACCCTGCATCCCCGCCGGATGCTCGCGGTCGGAGCCGTGCTGGTGCTCGCCGCCGGTCCGGTGGCGCTCGCCCCCGAGCCGACCCCCGGGGCGGCGACCCCGGCCGCGTCCACGCCGTCGTCCAACCCAGCGGACCGGGGCACCGAGCTCTACCTGCAGCAGTGCGCGAGTTGCCACGGTGAGCAGGGGCGGGGCACGCAGCGGGGCCCGTCGCTGATCGGCGTCGGCCCCGCCTCGGTCGACTTCCAGGTCTCCACCGGACGGATGCCCCTGTCGCGGGAGGAGCAGCAGGCCCGGCGCGCGGAACCGGTGTTCTCGGCCGACGACATCCGCGCACTGGTGGGCCACGTCGGCAGCTTCGGCGGGGGTGGTCCGCAGATACCCCGGGTCGCCCCGGGCAACCTGGCCTCCGGTCAGGAGATCTTCGCCGCCAACTGCGCACCCTGCCATGGGGCCACCGGCGCGGGCACCGCGCTGACCGACGGCTGGACCGCCCCGCCGCTGTACGACGCCACAGCGACGCAGGTCGCCGAGGCGGTCCGGGTCGGCCCCGGGCTGATGCCGGTCTTTCCCAGCCAGGTGCTCGACGACCAGCAGGTCAACGACCTCACCGCGTACGTGCAGCGGCTCCGCGGCGAGCGGCTGGACCGGGGCGGCAACCCCCTCGGTCGGCTCGGCCCGCTGGCCGAGGGACTGGTCGCCTGGGTGGCCGTCCTGGGTCTGCTGGTGGCAGCCGCGCGGTGGCTGGGCAGGAGGGCGGGGGAGTGAGCGCGCGGCGTCCCTCGGCGAGCGAGCGGGCGGCCAGTCGCCGGACCGTCGTCGCGTTTCTGGTCAGCGCCGCCGGGGCGGTGGGCTTCGCGGTGACGTACGCGGTGGGCGGCGACACCCGCTGGGAGGGGGTCTGTCTCGCGGTGGCCTTCGCCGGGCTGGCCGTGGGCCTCGCCATCTGGGGCCGGCGGCTCGTGCCGGTCGACGGGTACGTCGAGGAGCACGAGGGCTTCGCGCCGCCTCCGACCGAGCAGGCGATGACCGCCGCAGTGCTCGCCGCGCCGGACAGCCCGGTGCGGCGGCGGGGCCTGCTCGCCGCGCTCGGGCTCGCGCTGAGCGCGCTCGGCGCCGCCGCGCTGTTCCCGCTGCGCTCCCTGCTGCCCTCCGGACGGGCCCACCCGCTCCAGGCACGCAGAGACACCCCATGGGGACCCGGCGTGCGGCTGGTCACCGCGGACGGACGGCCACTGCGGCTGCAGGACGTGCCCGCCGGCACCGCGGTCGGGATCTTTCCCGAGGGCCACCTCGACACCGGGGACGGCCCCGCTTTCGCGGTCCGCCTTGATCCGGAACGCTTCTCCCGCCCGCCCTCCGCCGGTCACGTGAACGGGCTGGTCGTCTACTCGCTGCTCTGCACGCACGCAGGCTGCCCGGTCCGGATCTACCTCAAGGGCACCGGGCAGGTGCTCTGTCCCTGCCATCAGTCCTCCTTCGACCTGCTGGCAGATGCCCGGCCGGTGGCCGGTCCGGCGGCCCGGGCGCTGCCAGGGCTGCCGATCGAGGTCGGACCGGACGGCTTCCTCCGCGCGACCGGTGACTTCACCGTGCCGCCCGGCGCGGGCTTCTGGAGCTCACCATGATCACCGACCGGCTGGCCCGGGCCCTGGACGACCGGCTACGGCTCTCGCCGATCACCCGCCGGGCGCTGGTGAAGGTCTTTCCCGACCACTGGTCGTTCATGCTCGGCGAGATCGCGCTCTACTCGTTCATCGCGCTGATCCTCACCGGCGTCTACCTGACCTTCTTCTTCGACGCCAGCTCCGCCGACCGGGTCTACCGCGGTGCGTACGCCCCGCTGGACGGCGCCACCACCTCCGCGGCGTACGCCTCGACGGTGCGGCTCAGCTGGGACGTCCGGGCCGGCCTGCTGATCCGGCAGACCCACCACTGGGCCGCGCTGGTCTTCGTCGCGGCCATCGTGCTGCACCTGGCGCGGATCTTCTTCACCGGGGCGTTCCGCAAACCCCGTGAGCTCAACTGGCTGATCGGCGTGACCATGCTGACCCTCGCCCTGGCCAACGGCTTCACCGGCTACTCCCTGCCCGACGACCTGCTCTCCGGGCTGGGCCTGCGGATCATCACCTCGGTGGTGGAGTCGATCCCCCTGGTCGGGGCGTGGCTGGTTTCCCTGGCCCTGGGCGGGGAGTTCCCCTCCGACGAGATGATCCCCCGGATGTTCGTCGCCCACGTGCTGCTGGTGCCGGCCGTCCTCGTCGCCCTCGTGTCGCTGCACATGGGCATCCTGGTGCGGCAGAAGCACAGCCAGTTCCCCGGTCCGGGGCGGACCGAGCACAACGTCGTCGGCTCCCGGCTGTGGCCGAGCTACACCCTGCGCACGCTCGCCCTGTTCGCCTGGGTGCTGGCGGTACTGTTCGCCCTCGGCGGCCTGATCCAGATCAACCCGGTCTGGCTCTACGGGCCCTTCGAACCGGCCCAGTCCACCGCGCCGGCCCAGCCCGACTGGTACGTCGCCTGGGGTGATGGGGCCCTGCGGCTGTTCCCGCCGCTGGAGTTCCGCGTCGCCGGGCATCTGGTGCCCGCGCCGTTCTTCCCCGGCGTGGTGCTCGGCGGGTTGACCTTCCTCGTCCTCTACGCGTGGCCGTTCGTCGAACGGCTGCGTACCGGCGATCGCCGGCAGCACCACCTGCTCGACCGGCCCCGCGACCATCCCGTCCGGATGGGCATCGGTGTGGCCGCGCTGACCTTCTACGCGGTACTCACGGTGGCGGCCGGCGACGACATCATCGCCCGCCTGCTGCGGGTACCGATCTACGACCTGCTGTCGGTGTTCCAGGTGCTGGTGCTCGTCCTGCCGATCCTGGCCGGGGCGCTCGCCTTCCTGACCGCGCGGGCGCTGCACCGCGGCGGCGCAGCAGGCGTCGGCGAACTCACCCGCGCGGACCTGCGGCGGGCCGCCCACCGCTCGCCTCACCCGCCCGAGGGCGAGGGTGAACCGGAAACACCCGCCCTGGACAGGCCGGGGGAGCGAATCGAGCTGTGGCCGGAGGGCGACCTGTGGCGTTGGCGTTACCGCGACGAGGCCCGGCACCTCGTCATCGGCGGGAACCGGGCCCTGCGCTCGGAGGAGGAAGCGATCTCGGCCTCCCGGCTCGCGTACCCGGGGGTCGACCGGGTGGTGGTGCCCGGACCGCCGCCGGCGCCACCGCCCGGGCCGATCCGCGCCGCCCTGCGCCGTTGGGGCCGGGCGGCGGCCGTCGGGTCGCTGCTGCTCGCAGCCCTCGTCGAGAAACGGCGGGACCGCCGGGAGCGGGAACGGGTGGACGGCCCGACGCCGCCGGAGCCGGCGGAAGAGGCGCCGACCGGGGATGGGCGGACATGACACACCTGGTGGGGCGCGTGGAGGGAAAGGGCCGATGAAGGCTCCGCCGTCGCCGAGGGTGGCGCGACCGGTGATGTATCACCAACGAGGATCAGGGTCGGGATCATGGCACGGCCCCCTCCATGTCCCCGCACCGCCGTCCCTTCAAGAACGTCCCCAGACCGCTCCGGCGGCCACGTGGACCGCCTCAGCCGGCTTGTTTGAGCTCCACCGATCACGCTCAGGGAACGTGCGAGGCGTACGTCGAGTGGCCCGGATCAGACCTGCGTGATGACGTTCTTGCCGTACGAGGACAGGGTCTTCTCCTTGTCGTCATGCATGAGGTAGAGGGCGAAGTTGTGCACCCCGATCTCCTTGAGCTCCTGCAGCCGGTCGACATGGGCTGACTCGGGGCCGACGAGGCAGAACCGGTCGACGATCTCATCGGGCACGAAGTCGGTGGACGGATTGCCGGCGCGGCCGTGGTGTGCATAGTCGTAGCCCTCGCGCCCCCTGATGTAGTCGGTGAGCGCCTTCGGCACGACCCCGGAATCACCGTAGCGGGCGACCAGGTCGGCCACATGGTTGCCGACCATGCCGCCGAACCAGCGCAGCTGATCCCGTTGGTGCGCGACGTTGGTGCCCACGTAGGCCGGCGCGGCCACGCACATCGTGATCGAGTCGGGATCTCGACCTGCTGCGGTGGCCGCATCGCGTACCGAGCCGATCGTCCAGCGGGCGATGTCGGGATCGGCCGTCTGCAGGATGAAGCCGTCGGCCTGCTCGCCGACCAGCCGCAGCGCTTTCGGGCCGTAGGCGGCCATCCAGATCTCCAGCCTGCCGTCACGCACCCACGGGATGCGCACCGGCGTGCCGTGGTGTTCGACCTCGTTGCCTTCGGCCAGCTCCTTGATCACGTGCATCGCTTCTTTCAGCGTGGCCAGGCTCGCCGGCGGCTGGCCGATGACCCGCCGGGCCGAGTCGCCGCGGCCGATCCCGCACACCGTGCGGTTGCCGAACATGTCGTTGAGCGTGGCGAAGAGCGACGCGGTGACCGACCAGTCGCGGGTGCTCGGGTTGGTCACCATCGGCCCGACGATCAGGTGCTTTGTTGCGGCGAGGACCTGCGAGTAGATGACGAACGGCTCCTGCCACAGCACGCAGGAGTCGAACGTCCACCCGTAGCGAAACCCGTTGTCCTCGGCGGCGGTGAGGCCGGCCACGACGTCGCGCGCCGGCGGGTCGGTCTGGAGTACGACACCGAAGTCCACGGCTCCTCCTTTTAGACCAGGTACTGACTGAGATCGCGCTTCAGGAACCTGCCGTGCCCGGCCGCGCCGTGAAAGGCGTTGTCGTCGACCACGACTCGACCACGGGACAGCACGGTGGAGACCTTTCCGGTCAGCTCCATGCCCTCGTACGCGGAATAGTCCACGTTCATGTGGTGCGTGCTGGCCGAGATGGTCTGCTGGGCCGTCGGGTCGTACACCGTGATGTCCGCGTCGGCGCCCGGCGCGATGACGCCCTTACGCGGGTAGAGCCCGAACATCCTGGCGGGCGTGGTCGAGCTGATCTCCACCCAGCGCGGCAGGGTGATCTCGCCTTTCACGACGCCCTGATAGAGCAGGTCCATCCGGTGCTCGACGCCGGGCATCCCGTTCGGGATCTTGGAGAAGTCTCCCCGGCCCAGCTCCTTCTGGTCCTTGAAGCAGAAGGGGCAGTGGTCGGTGGACACCAGCGACAGGTCGTTGGTGCGCAGGCCCCGCCACAGTTCCGCCTGGTGCTCCTTGGGGCGCAGCGGGGGAGAGGCGACGTATTTCGCGCCCTCGAAGTCGGGCCTGGCCAGATCCTCCAGCGACAGGAACAGGTACTGCGGGCAGGTCTCGGCGAACACGTTCTGCCCGGTGTCACGCGCCTGGGTGACCGCGTCCAGGGCGTGCGCGGCGGAGAGGTGCACGATGTACAGCGGCGCGCCGGTGACCTTGGCCAGCGCGATCGCCCGCGAGGTCGCCTCGCCTTCCAGCTCGGGCGGCCGGGTCAGGCCGTGCTGCACCGGGTCGGTCTGACCGTTGGCCAGCGCCTGCGCGACGAGCTGGTCGATGGCGATGCCGTTCTCCGCGTGCATCATGATCATCGACCCGGTGTCCCGGGCCTTCTGCATCGCCCGCAGAATCTCCCCGTCGGTGGCGTAGAAGACCCCCGGATAGGCCATGAACATCTTGAACGTGTTGACGCCCGCGTCGATGCAGGCCTCCATCTCCTTCAGAGACGTGTCGTTGACGTCTGAGATGATCATGTGGAACCCGTAGTCGATCGCGCAGTTGCCGTCGGCCTTGCTGTGCCACTTGTCCAGCGCGGACAGCACGGATGTGCCCTTGCCCTGTACGGCGAAGTCGACGATGGTCGTCGTGCCGCCCCAGGCTGCGGCGATCGTCCCGGTCTCGAAATTGTCCGCCGAGAACGTGCCGCCGAACGGCATCTCCATGTGGGTGTGGCCGTCGATGCCGCCCGGCACGACGTACTTCCCGGCGGCGTCGATCACGCGCTCGGCACCGGACGCCCACTGCTCGGCCAGACCGGAGTCGGGCGCGGCGAGCGCCGCTATCCGCTCGCCCTCGACCAGCACGTCCGCCGGGTACGCCCCGGTGGCGTTGACGATGGTTCCGTTGCGGATGACGATGCTCACGGCTTCACCAGCGATTCGTACGTGTCGGGACGGCGGTCGCGGTAGAAGGCCCACAGGTCACGGACCTCGGCCAGCTTGTCCATGTCCAGGTCGCGGACGACGACCTCCTCCTCGGTGTCCGATGCCGCGTCGCCGACCAGTTGCCCGCGCGGGTCCACGAAGTACGACTGGCCGTAGAAGTCGTTGTCGCCCAACGGTTCCACGCCGACCCGGTTGATCGCGCCGACGTAGTACTCGTTGGCGACCGCGGCCGCGGGCTGCTCCAGCCGCCACAGGTACTCCGACAGGCCGCGGCTGGTCGCCGACGGGTTGAAAACGATCTTCGCGCCGGCCAGGCCGAGCGCCCGCCAGCCCTCGGGGAAGTGCCGCTCGTAGCAGATGTAGACGCCGATGCGCCCCACGGCGGTGTCGAACACCGGATAGCCGAGGTTCCCCGGCCGGAAGTAGAACTTCTCCCAGAACCCCTTCACTTGCGGAATGTGGTTCTTCCGGTGCTTGCCGAGGTAGGTGCCGTCGGCGTCGATCACGGCGGCGGTGTTGTAGTAGACACCGGGCTGCTCCTGCTCGTACATCGGCACGATCAGCACCACGCCGTGCTGCTCGGCGACCTCGCGCATCAGCGCGGTCGTCGGCCCGTCCGGGATGGCCTCCGTGTACGAGTAGTAGTCCGCGTCCTGGATCTGGCAGAAGTACGGGCCGTAGAACAACTCCTGCAGGCAGACCACCTGTGCGCCCTGCGAGGCGGCGCTGCGGATGGCCTCGACCGCGTTGGCGATCATCGACTCCTTGTCGCCGGTCCACTTCTGCTGCACGAGCCCGGCTCGGATGATGTTGCTCATTTTTCCCCCTTCGCGTGCGCGGTGCGCGGCATCGACAGCGCCAGGTAGACGAGGAACCCGCCGATCAGGCCGACCACCCAGCTGTAGTCGTAGAGCGGCTTGAGGAACGGGATGAGCCCGTCGGACGGGAACGGCCCCTTGCCGGGCGCGGAGTAGGCGCCGCCCACCGCGAGGACCGCGCCGACGACGGTGGCGACGATGGCGGCCCAGTTCCACCCGCCGGCGAACCAGTACCTGCCCTCGGGGCGGTAGAGGGCCGGCAGTTGGAGGCTGGTGCGGTGGCGGATCCAGTACCCGGCGATGAGTACGCCGGCGACTGCGCCGAGCAGGCCGCCGTAGAACCCGAGCCAGACGAAGATGTAGATGTTGGGGTCCTGCACCAGGCGCCACGGCTGGATCAGGATGCCGAGCACGCCGGTGATCAGGCCCCCGGTCCGGAAGCTCACCAGTCGGGGCGCGGCGTTGGAGAAGTCGTACGCCGGGCTGACCGTGTTCGCCGCGACGTTCACCGACAGCGTGGCGACCACGACGGTGAACAGGCCGAGCGCGACGACCAGCGGGTTCTCGAACTTGGCGGCGAGCTGGATGGGGTCCCAGATCGCCTCACCGTAGATCACGGCCGTGCCCGAGGTGATCATGATCGACAGGATGGCGAAGAACGACATCGTGGTCGGCAGGCCGAGGACCTGGCCGTACGCCTGCTGCCGCTGACTGCCGCCGAACCGGGTGAAGTCGGGGATGTTCAGCGACAGCGTCGCCCAGAAGGCGATCATCCCCATCAGTGACGGCGCGAACAGCTTCCAGAAGTCGGCTCCCCAGCCCAGCTTCGACGGCTCGGACAGGATCGGGCCGAGCCCGCCCGCCTCGACCATCACCCAGATCAGCAGGGCGACGGCGACCACGATGACGAACGGTGCGGCCCAGTTCTCGAAGCGCCGCAGGGTGTCCATGCCCCGCCAGATGATCGCCATCTCGATCGCCCAGAACAGGAAGAACGAGGCCCACAGCGTCCACGGGTAGTCCATCACCGTCGCCGCGTCGACCCACCAGGAGCCGAGCAGTTTGCCGGCGATCGCGTAGATCGCCTCGCCGCCGATCCAGGTCTGGATGCCGAACCAGCCGCACGCGATGAAGGCGCGGAGCAGGGCCGGGAGGTTCGCGCCGCGGACTCCGTAGAACGCGCGGGCGAAGACCGGGAACGGGATCCCGTACTTCGTGCCCGCGTGGCTGTTCAACAGCATCGGGATCAGGACGAGCAGATTGCCCAGCGTGATCGTGAGGAACGCCTGCACCCAGTTCATGCCAAGCTGGATGAGCCCGGCGGCGAGCAGGTAGGTGGGGATGTTGTGCGCCATGCCGATCCACAGCGCCGCGAAGTTGTACGTGGTCCAGGTGCGCTTCTCGATGGGCACCGGGGCGAGCTCTTCGTTGAAGTACGGGCTGTCGGCGATCGTGGAGAAATCACGCAGCTCGACTCGGCCATCCGGATGGGTGATCTGTGTGCCCGGCTCGACCGCGGTGGTCTCGGCGGGGGGCAGGGGTTCAACGGCCATCGGTCACCTCCCTGTCACGCTGCCGCAACAGCGGCCGTCCAACCGGCGCGTGCTGCGGGTGGGGGCGGATCAGCACGATCTTTATCTCGGAATGGTGGGCGTCCCGGACCCGCCACGGGCAGCGGCAAAGTGTCCACGCTTGCCATGATCGGGGCACACTCTGTCCACGGGCATGCCCGCACGGAGCTGTCAATCGCCACGGTGTGGATGGATTCGGGCCTTCTGCCGGACCCTTGACCCGTCACGCGTCGTCGAGTTCGTGCACCAGCAGCGCCACGTACAACGACAACATCGACTCCGGGTCCTCCAGCGACACCCCGAGCACCTGCGCGATCCGCGACAGCTGCTGGTAGTAGGCCGTACGTGACAGGTGCGCGGCGCCGGCCGCCGCCGACTTGTTCCCGCCCTGCTCGCAGAAGCAGCGCAGCAGCTCCACGAGCCGGCTGCCCTGGCTGTCATCGCGCGCCAACAGGGGCCCGAGCTCCCGGTGAGCGAAGGCCCGGACACGCTCGTCCTCGCGCAGCAGGTGCAGCAGGCCACGCAGTCGCACGTCGTCCAGCCGGTGGTAGACCTGGGCGCCGGGGGAGCGTAGCGCGGCACCGGCGACGTGTGCGGCCTCGCCAAGACTGCGCCGCACATCGGACACCTGCGACACCGTCGTGCCGACGGCCACCACCACGGCACTGGCCGCCGAGCGGTGAACTTCTCTGGCCAACCGCCGCAGGATCGCATCGACCTCCGCCTGCGCTGGCAACGACAACAACGCGCGCACGCTGGTGTCGTCCACGACGCCCACCAACGCCGGCACACTCACCCGTCGCGCGGCCAACGCGGTGGCCTCCGCGAGGTCCCGCAACACCTCCTGCGTGGCCAGTGCGGGGGCGCGCGGCGTGATGCTCCCCGGTCGGATCGCCACCCCGACCAGTTTCCGCCGCTCCAGCGCAACGCCCAACGCGGCCGCCCGGGTGGTCAGATCAGGAGGAGGCAGGGCCTGGCCGAGCAGTTGCGCGAGCAACATCCGGTGCGTCTGCCGCTCCAGGCTCTCCCGATCCCGCGCCACGAGCCGGTGCACCGCCAGTGCCGACGCGGCCCGCTCCGCGACCACCACGTGACGGTGCGGGGGAGGGGCTGGCGAGAGCAGAACCAGCCGTCCCCAGTCGGCGCCCTGCGCGCCGACCGCGGTGATCAGCCAGCCGGCTTCCTCGTCGTAGGCGGTCCGTTGGGACACCGCCACGGACCGGGATCGCTGCCCCCAGTCGGTCAGCAGCTCGATCGGGTCCTGCCCGGCCGCGTCGTACGCGAGCACGTCGTGCCCCAGCGTCTCCAGGACGACCGGCAGCCCGGAGATCCTCGCGACCTCGCGCAACACCTCGGCTGGCTCCGCGCCGGCGACCGTGAGCGCGGTGAACGTCTCGTGCACCTGCTCAGCCGCCCGCAGCTCGGCGAGCTGCGCGTCCACGATCAACGCGACGACCGCCTCCGTGACGGACACGAACTGGGTCTCCCGCGCCAGCGTGATCAATGGAAGCCTGTGTCGTTCCGCAGCCGCCACCAGCGCGTCCGGCACGTGGTCGCTCCAGCGCCGGACCAACTCCACCACGAGCCCCGCCGCGCCGACCGCGGCCAGGTCGTCCACGTACGCCGTCAGTGCCGTTTCCTCGTCCGGCAGCGCGATGCCGGTGGTCAGCACGAGCTCGCCGCCGCGCAGCAGATGAGCGATGTCGGCGACCTCCGCCGCATGAACCCATCGGACGGGCCGCTGCATGCCGGCGGACCCCGCGACGACGCGTGGCCGACCGCGCCGGATCACGGGCAGCGCCACCGCTTCTGCGACCGTCGGGTACATGCCGCCTCCCCTGCGCGGTTGCACACAACGTAGCGCCATCGATGCCGACCCGTACAGGTTGTCGGTGGCGGCGACCACCGAAGTCTCGGGACACTCGGCTGAGCTACGAGATACGGAGGACGCGATGGCGCATCGGGAGTTGCTGCATCGACACCGGTCCGTGCTGCCGAAGTGGCTTGCCCTCTATTACGAGGAGCCAATTGAGATCGCCAGCGCGCACGGTCGCCGGGTGACCGATCGCGAGGGCCGCACGTACCTCGACTTCTTCGGCGGCATTCTCACCAACTCGGTCGGCTACGACGTGGCCGAGATCAGCGACGCGGTCCGCTCGCAGCTCGACACCGGCGTGCTGCACTCCTCGACGCTGTACCTGATCGAGTCGCAGGTCGAGCTCGCCGAGAAGATCGCGCACCTGTCCGGGATCCCGGACGCGAAGGTGTTCTTCACGAACTCGGGTACGGAGGCCAACGAGACCGCGTTGATGCTCGCCACGCAGTACCGCCGCAGCGGGCAGGTGCTCGCGCTGCGCAACTCGTACCACGGGCGCGCCTTCGCCACCGTCGCGATCACCGGCATCCGCGGCTGGTCGGCCAGTGAGCTCAGCCCGATCAAGGTGAGCTGGGTGCACGGTGGCTACCGGTACCGCAGCCCCTTCAAGGACCTGTCGGACGCCGATTACGTCAAGGCGTGCGTCGCCGACCTGCGCGAGGTGATCGAGACCGCGACCGCCGGCGACGTGGCGTGCATGATCGTCGAGCCGATCCAGGGCGTGGGCGGTTTCGCCTCCCCGCCCGACGGCCTGTTCCGCGAGTTCAAGAAGGTGCTCGACGAGTACGGCATCCTGCTCGTCTCCGACGAGGTCCAGACCGGTTGGGGCCGTACCGGCGAGCACTTCTGGGGCATCCGGGCGCACGACGTCGTGCCGGACGCGATGACCTTCGCCAAAGGACTCGGCAATGGTCTGGCGATCGGCGGTGTCGTCGCGCGCGCGGAACTCATGGACTGCCTGCAGGCCAACTCGATCTCCACCTTCGGTGGCAACCCGATCTCCACCGCGGGGGCCCTTGCCACCCTCAACTACCTCCTCGACCACGACCTGCAGGCGAACGCCGCAAAGCTGGGAAACCGCCTGATCCATGGCCTTCGCTCGGTCGCCGCGACGCATCCGGTGGTCGGCGACGTACGCGGCAAGGGTCTGATGCTCGCCCTCGAGTTCGTCGGCCCGGCCGGCGAACCCAATCCCGCGGCGGCAGCCGCCCTGCTGGAGGAAGCGCGCAGTCGCGGACTGCTGGTCGGCAAGGGCGGCCTGTACGGCAACGTGATCCGGCTGGCGCCGCCGATGACGCTCACCGAGGACGAGGCCGACGAGGCGCTGGGCATCCTCGCTGAGGCAATTGAGGCGGTGTCGGCATGAGGATCACGCACTGGATCGGCGGCAAGGCATGGACCGGCATCGCCCAGCGCACGGGTGACGTGTACGACCCCGCGACGGGTCAGGTCGGCGGGCAGGTCGATTTCGCCAGCGCCTCGGACGTCGACGAGGCGGTCACCGCCGCCCGCGAAGCCTTCTCCCGGTGGCGCAACGCCTCCCTCGCCCAACGCGCGAACGTGATGTTCGCGTTCCGCGAACTGCTCAACGCCCAGAAGTCCGACCTCGCCGAGATCATCACCGCCGAGCACGGCAAGGTGCTCTCCGACGCGGCGGGCGAGATACAGCGTGCGCTGGAGGCGGTGGAGTTCGCCTGCGGCATCCCGCAGTTGCTCAAGGGCGGGTTCAGCGAGAACGCCTCGACCAAGGTGGACGTGTACTCGATCCAGCAGCCGCTCGGCGTGGTCGGGGTGATCTCCCCGTTCAACTTCCCGGCGATGGTGCCGCTGTGGTTCGTGCCCAACGCCATCGCCTGCGGCAACACCGTGGTGCTGAAGCCGAGCGAGAAGGACCCCTCCGCGGCGAACTTCCTGGCGGAGCTCTTCGCCGAGGCCGGGCTACCGGATGGCGTGTTCAACGTCGTGCACGGCGACAAGGAGGCGGTCGACCGGATCCTCGAGCATCCGGAGGTCAAGGCGGTCTCGTTCGTCGGGTCGACGCCGATCGCCCGGTACGTCTACGAAACCGGAACGCGCAACGGCAAGCGGGTGCAGGCGCTCGGCGGCGCGAAGAACCACATGGTCGTGCTGCCCGACGCCGACCTCGACCTCGCCGCGGACGCCGCCGTCTCGGCCGGTTTCGGCTCGGCCGGTGAGCGCTGCATGGCGATCTCCGTCGTCGTGGCGGTGGATCCGGTCGGCGATGAGCTGGTCGGCAAGATCAACGAGCGGATCGCCGGAGTGCATGTCGGCGACGGTCGCCGCCCAGGCTGCGAGATGGGACCTTTGGTCACCGGGGCGCACCGCGACAGGGTGCGGTCATATCTGGACGCCGGCCGGTCCGCGGGCGCGAAGCTGGTGGTCGACGGACGCGGTCAATCGATCGACGGTGACGACGCCGGCTTCTGGCTGGGGCCGACACTCTTCGACCACGTCGACGTGGACATGTCCATCTACACGGACGAGATCTTCGGTCCGGTGCTCTCGGTGGTGCGGGTCCCCAGCTACGACGCGGCGGTCGAAATGGTGAACGCCAACCCGTACGGCAACGGCACCGCCATCTTCACCAACGACGGCGGCGCCGCGCGGCGGTACCAGAATGAAATCGAGGTCGGCATGGTCGGCGTCAACGTGGCGATCCCGGTTCCGGTCTCGTACTACTCGTTCGGAGGTTGGAAGGACTCACTGTTCGGTGACTCGCACGCGTACGGGCCGCACGGCGTGCACTTTTTCACCAGGTCCAAGGTGGTCACCAGCAGGTGGCTCGATCCGTCCCACGGCGGCGTGAACCTCGGCTTCCCACAGAACAGCTGAGCAGCTCGTCGGCAGACCACGTCGATCAGACAGCTCCGCCGGGCCTCCTACCGGAGGCTCGACGCCGGCGGCGAGTCGGCGAGTTCCGCGATCACCTCGGCGTGACAGCGCTCCGGCGCACACCAGCAGCCGAGCCTGCGCCCGCGCACTTCCGCCAGGAGTGCGAGGAGTTCGGGGCTGTCGAGCAGGTACGCGCGGTACTTCTCGACGACCTCGTCCCGGGTGCCGTCCGGGCCGGGGCGGTACGGGCTGGACAACGGGGAGCGGGGGAGCTGCCAGCCGCCGCGATACATGGCGCGCCCGACGTAGACCACGTCGGCGTACGCCGGGTCGTCGCGGTGGCCCTTCAGGTTCACGACTGTGGTTGCCTGCATGGCTCGGCTCCTCGGTTTTCCCCGGCAAACGGTAGTCGGGCGATCCACGCCCGGCCAGCTTGCCGGTAGGCCAGACTGCACGGGTGAGAGTCACCGCGCTCACCATCAGGTGGACGCCGTGGCGGTTCGTGTCCGCCTTCGGTGTTGTCAGCCTGCTGTCGGACGTGGTGTACGAGGGCGCCCGGTCGGTCATCGGCCCCTATCTGGCCACCTTCGGCGCATCCGCGACCGTCGTCGGGCTGGTCACCGGCGCTGGCGAGGCGACCGCCCTGGCCGGGCGGCTGGCCACCGGACCCCTGGCGGACCGGACCCGCGCCTACTGGCCGCTCGTCCTGGTCGGCTATGCCGTGACCATGGTCGCCGTGCCCGCTCTCGGGCTGACCACCGCACTGTGGCTGGCTGCGGCGCTGTTCGTCGCGGAGCGCGCCGGCAAGGCCATCCGCGGCCCGGCGAGGGATGTCATGCTCTCGCACGCCGCTGCGGCAGTCGGCCGCGGCAAGGGCTTCGCCGTCCATGAGGCGCTCGACCAGGCCGGCGGCGTGGCGGGGCCGCTGCTGGTCGCCGCCGTACTGGCCGCGACCGCCCACAACTACCGGCCTGCGTTCCTCGCCTTGGCCGTACCCGCCGTGGCGGCGATGCTCGTGCTGCTGTGGCTACGCGCCGGCGTGCCCGACCCGCGTCGCTTCGAACCGGGCCCTCGACCCGGCGCGCCGCCCGCCCCGCCGGGCGGCCGGCTACCCCGCGTGTTCTGGACCTATCTGGCGTTCACGGCGGTGACCACGGCCGGCTACGCCACCTTCGGGGTG
Source organism: Micromonospora sp. NBC_00858 (assembly GCF_045207365.1). Classification (NCBI taxonomy): domain Bacteria; kingdom Bacillati; phylum Actinomycetota; class Actinomycetes; order Micromonosporales; family Micromonosporaceae; genus Micromonospora; species Micromonospora sp. NBC_00858. Next base: position 1,507,819 of record NZ_CP108828.1, read on the forward strand.
CTCAGCTTCCACCTCGCCACCCGGCACGTCGTACCCGTGGCGGTGGTCCCGGTCGTGTACGCCGCCGCGATGGGCGTCGACGCGCTCGCCGCGCTGGCCTCCGGGTGGCTGTACGACCGGGCCGGCGTCCGGGTACTGGCCGCCGTACCCGTGCTGACCGCCCTGATCCCGCTGGCGGCCTTCACCACCACCCCGGCGACCGCGGTCGCCGGGGTCCTGGCCTGGGGTGCCGTGCTCGGCATTCAGGAATCCACCATGCGTGCGACCATCGCCGACATTGTCCCCGCCGCTCGGCGGGGCACCGCCTACGGCATCTTCGCCGCCGGGTTGGGCGGGGCGACCCTGGTCGGTGGGCTGCTCACCGGTGCCCTCTACGACTACTCGATCACCGCGTTGATCATCACCGTGGCCGGCATCCAGGCCGTCGCCCTGGCCCTGTTCCTTGCCATCGTTCGACCGGCGACCTGACGCTGGGTCCCGAGAGCCGGCGCCGGACGTCCGGCTGACCAGCCGGCACTCCGCCGCGTCTGGTATGGCCGACACCGGTCCGGACGGTGATGGCCACCGGGGAGGTTTCTGTCAGCTCACCTTTGGGGTGGCGCGGGAGATGATCGCGGCGAAGTCGACGCCGCTTGGCAGGGTGCCGTACGCCTGGCCGTGGTCGCCGCCGAGCCGGGACGCGCAGAAGGCGTCGGCGACGGCGGGGTGGCCGTGCCGCACCAGCAGCGAGCCCTGCAGCACCAGGGCGAGCCGCTCGACGACGCGACGCGCCCGCAGTTCGAGGTCGTCGAGGTCGGACAGGTCGGCCTGCACCTGGCGGACCGCGGCGTCGAGCCGTGCGTCGGCGCCGGCAGCGGCGCTCAGCTCGGCCTGGAACGCCTCCGTGACCTGGGGTTCCTTGACGAGAGCACGCAGGACGTCCAGGGCGGCGACGTTGCCGGAGCCCTCCCAGATCGAGTTCAGCGGCGACTCGCGGAACAGCCGCGGCATGCCCGACTCCTCGACGTAGCCGTTGCCGCCCAGGCATTCGAGGGCCTCCGCGGCGTGTGCCGGCCAGCGCTTGCAGACCCAGTACTTGCCGACGGCGAGGGCGAGCCGTTTGAACGCGGTCTCGCTGGCGTCGCCGCGCGCGGATCGGTCGGTCGCTCCGGCGAGGCGCATCATGAGAATGGTGGCGGCCTCGGACTCGACCGCGAGGTCGGCGAGCACGTTGCGCATCAGTGGCTGGTCGATGAGGTACCGGCCGAAGGTCTGCCGGTGGGTGGCGTGGTGGGCGGCGGTGATCAAGCCTTGGCGCATCCCGGCCGCCGCGCCGATGACGCAGTCGAGGCGGGTCAGGTTGACCATGTCGATGATCGTGGGCACGCCACGGCCCTCGTCTCCGACGCGCCAGGCGACCGCCTGCTCGTATTCGACCTCCGCCGAGGCGTTGGACCGGTTGCCGAGCTTGTCCTTCAGGCGCATCAGCCGCATCGGGTTGCGGGTGCCGTCGGGAAGGACACGCGGGACGAGGAAGCAGGTGATTCCGCCCGGTGCCTGGGCGAGGGTGAGGAAGATGTCGCACATCGGCGCCGACGTGAACCACTTGTGCCCGACGAGCCGGTAGGTGCCGTCCGGCTCAGGGCGGGCGGTGGTGGTGTTGGCGCGCACGTCCGAGCCGCCCTGCTTCTCCGTCATCGACATGCCCGCCAGCAGCCCCTGCTTGGCCAGCGGCGGACGCAGCCCGAAGTCGTACGTCGTGGCGGTGAGCAGCGGCTCGTACCGCGCGGCCAGCTCCGGGTTGTGCCGCAGCGCCGGCACTGCTGCGTAGGTCATCGAGATCGGGCAGCCGTGGCCGGAGTCGGGGCGCCACGTGTAGAACTTGGCGGCCCGGGCCACGTGTGCGCCCGGTCGGTCGTCCGCCCACGGTGCGGCGTGCAGGCGGTGCGTGACCGCGGTGCGCATCAGCTCGTGCCAGGCGGGGTGGAACTCGACCTCGTCGATCCGATGGCCGGAGCGGTCGTGGGTGCGTAGGACCGGCGGATGCTCGTTGGCCAGCCGCCCGTACTCGATGGCCTGCTCGGCGCCGCCCAGGCGGCCGAGCTCGTGCAGCTCGGCGGCGGCCCAGCCGGCGCCCTCCCGCTCGAGCCCGTCGAGCAGTGCCGGGTCGTCCGCCGCGTCGTAGCCGGCGAGCGGGGGAACTTGGTTGAAGACCTCGTGTGTCGTCACGGCGATACTCCCAGCGCGCGGTGGATGAAGGCGATCAGGGCGGGGATGGTCTCCGGGCCGGCGACCCCGGCGGCCAGCGGACCGACCATGGCCTCGGCCAGGGCGCCGACCAGCGCGGTCGCGGTCAGCTCCGGATCTTGCGGGGGCAGTTCACCGCTCGCCACACCGGCCGCGACGTACCCGGCGATCAGTTCGGCGTACGCGCGGCGGAAGACGAGCCGCTCGGCGTCGACCGCCGGGTCGACCGGCTCGGCGAGCAGGGCGTACGCCAACCGTGGGGACTGCAGGGCGCGGCCGGAGAACGTCTCGACGACGGCGGCCATCTGCTCGGCGGCGGAGGTCTCCAGCGCTGCGGCGCGCGCGACCGCGTCCACCTCGCGCTGGGAGGCCGTGCGGAACACCTCGGCGAACAGGTCGGCCTTGGTCGGGAAGTGGCGGTAGACGCTGCCGGTCGCCACGCCGGCCCGCTCGGCGACGGCGGCGACCGAGCAGCCGGCGTACCCGTGCTCGGCCATGATTCCCAGTGCCGCGGCGATGATCCGTTCCCGGGAGGCGCTCAGCCGAGCCTTCACCCGCTCGGTGCTTCGGTACGCCACGCAAGGATTGAACCATCATTCAATCCTTGGCGACAAGGTGTCGTGTCGGCCCGGCCGGCCTCGCCGGGCCGTCGCGGTGGTGCGACCGGAAGCGGTAGCCGGGGTGATCCAGGCCCGGCCACCTTGCCGGTGGACCAGACTGCATGGGTGAAAATCACCGCGCTCACAATCAGGTGGACGCCGTGGCCGTTCATGACCGCGTTCAGTGTGGCCGGACGGCTATCTGATCGAGCTCGGTCAGGGCACCGGGATCCTCGCCGAGATGGGTCGCGCCGCCTCCGCCTGAGCGATCGACACCCGCACCCCCGGTCGATTACTCGGCGCGGGGTCTGCATGCTGGGAACCCAGCCCGGGGCAGCCACGTCGTAGGGGGCATGACGGGTAGCAGCGCCCACGTGTCCCATCCAACGGCCGCCATCGGCGCCCCCCGAGTCATGACTCCAGCTCGCGTCATGGGACTGGCCCTGGTCGCCGGCCTGGCGCTGGTCACCGGTTGTACGGCGGAGCCAGTCCCCGCGCCACCACGTGACCAGGGAGTGCCAGCTGGCGGGTTCCGGCTCGTCGCGTTCGACTCCTGCGCGGAGGCGCTGCAGCAGCTCAGGACGGCTGCCAAGGCGTACGTCGGGCCCTGGGGGTTCGGGCCGAACGGGGACATCCGCACCTTCGGCGGCGCGGAGCAGGCCGGGGCGCCCGCCGGAGCGAAGCGGGCGGATGCGGCGTCCGGGGCCAACGCGGCGGCCCCGGGCGACACGGCGGCCGGGGCCGCCGGCCCCGGCTACTCGGGCACCAACACCCACGAGGCCGGGGTCGACGAACCGGACCTGGTCAAGACCGACGGCAAGCGGATCGTCACCGTCAACCAAGGCAAGCTGTACGTGATCGACCCGGTCACCCGCCAGCTGACCGGGGAACTGAAACTGGCACCCGGCGGGTTCGGCGGGGCCGAAGACAGCCTGCTGCTGCAGGGTGACCGGGCGCTGGTGCTGCTCCGTGAGGGGTGGGTTGGAACACCGAAAGACGCCGTCCCCGAGGGAGGCGGGCGCCCCGCCCCGGCAGACGGCGGCGCTGCCCTGATGCCGGACGGCATCGTCGGCCCCTGGCTGATCATGGTCGACCTGTCCGGCGAGCCGAAGGTCATCGGCGAATACCGGATCGACGGCAATCTGGTGGACGCCCGCCAGGTCGGCACGACGGTCCGGGTCGTGGTCCGCTCCGCGCCCCGGCTGAACTTCCCGCGCCGGGAAGGGGCCACCGACGGGCAGCGCGCAGTCGCCAACCGCGAGATCATCGACAACGCCACCGCCGACGACTGGCTGCCCCGGTACGAGGTCACCTCCGGCGGGCGAACCAGCGCCGGACGGGTCGGCTGTGAACGGGTGAGTCGGCCGGCCGCCTACTCCGGCACGTCGCTGGTGACCGTGCTCAGCTTCGACCTCGGTGTGGCCACGCTCGGCGCTGGCGACCCGGTCACCGTGATCGCCGACGGCGACACCGTCTACAGCAACGGACCCCGGCTATACGTCGCCAACGACCAGCGCTGGCGGGTGCTGCCGAGGCTGACCGCGCGGAACGTCGCACCCGATCCCAGGGACGAGACCACCGAGATCTATCAGTTCGACATCTCGGGCGCCGGTGCCCCGCGGTACGTCGCCGCCGCCTCCGTACCGGGCTGGCTCATCAACCAGTACGCCATGTCCGAGTGGGACGGTCACCTGAGAGTGGCCACCACCAGTGGCCGTACCTGGGGCGACAAGCCGAACTCGACGTCCAGCGTGTACGTCCTGCGCGCCGACGGCACGGCGCTGACCCACGTCGGCAAGGTCACCGGACTGGGCAAGGGGGAACGGATATACGCGGTACGGTTCGTCGGCGGCACCGGGTACGTCGTCACCTTCCGGCAGACCGACCCGCTCTACACCGTCGACCTGCGTGACCCGACGGCGCCGAAGGTGAGCGGCGAACTGAAGATCAACGGGTATTCGGCGTACCTGCACCCGGCCGGCGAAGGACGGCTGCTCGGCGTCGGGCAGGAGGCGTCCGACCAGGGCCGTGTCCAGGGCACCCAGCTCTCACTCTTCGACGTCTCCGATCCGGCCAAGCCGACCCGGATCGCCCAGCATCACGTCAAGCAGGGGCACTCCGAGGCGGAGTTCGACCCGCATGCGTTCCTCTACTGGCCGGCCGAACGCCTGATCGTGGTCCCACTGACCGTCCACGGCACAGGCATGCCGAGCAACGTGGCGCTGGCCCTGCGAGCCGGCGACGGCGGGTTCACCGAGGTCGGCGCGGTCGACCACACGCTGGGCACGGGGCGTCTCGAGGGTATGACGACGATCCGCCGGTCACTGGTGGTCGACGGAGTGCTCTGGACCGTCTCCGCCGCTGGCCTCAAGGCGACCAGCCTCTCCACCATGAAGACCCTCGACTGGCTGCGTACGGCGTGAACGGCATGGTGGTGGTGTCCGGGGTGACCCGCCGTGGGTCGGCGTGGCGGTTGCCCGCCGCGCACCGCCCTGGCGTCCGCACCGACCACGAGTGATCGGGCCCGTGGTGATCAGGCGGCGGGTAACGTGAACGCCGTGGAGGATCTCGGCGCGAAGGTCTCGTACCTTGCGCTCGCCGTCGGCACCCGGGTCTACGACGTCGAATCGGCACCCGTCGGCGTGGTCGAGCACGTGCTCGCCGACGAACGGGACGACATCTTCCACGGCGTCATCGTGGCCCCGCCGAAGCCGTACCGGTCCCACCGCTTCGCCCACCGGGAGCAGATCGCCGACCTGTACGAGCGGGGGGTCGTGCTGTCGGTGCCCGGTGCCGAAATGCACGAGCCGGGCGAGGACACGCCGGCCAGAGAGGTCGAGGCCGCGGGTGACGACCCAGTGCAGGTGGGCCTCCGCCGCGCCTGGGAGTGGCTGAGTCGACCACGCTGAACCTGGCGGCCAGTTCACACCAGGTGAACGATGATCGGCCCGTCGAGGCAGGCGAGGAAGAGTTCAACGGTCACCTGACGGGCCTGCCGCACGGCCAGGTCTCAGGCTGATCGGGCAGTGTCGGTGATGTGCGCGATCACGGCCGAGTAGTCCCGGTCGCCAAGGCCGGCCTCCTGGGCTGACGCGACCCACTGCCGCGCGGCCACCGCGACCGGCAGTTCGACGCCTGCCGACTCGGCGGCCGACACGACCAGATCGGCGTCCTTACGGGCGAGTGACAGCGCGAACCGGAGCGGGAATTGACCGGACTCGACTGCTGGTCGTCGCCGATCCGCCTGCGCGCCAACGGGAGTCGCGGACAAGACCTCAAACGCTGTGTCACGCGGCAGTCCAAGGCCATCCGCGAGGGCGAGCGCCTCACCGAGAACAGCGAGCACTCCGAAGAGGGTCGAATTGGCGACCAGCTTGGCCGCAGCGCCGGCACCGAGCGGTCCGACATGCATCGGCGAGCCAAGCGCGCCCAACACCGGCATCCACCGTTGGGCGAGCGGCTCCGGCCCACCGACGAATATCCGCAGCGAACCCGACTCGGCCTCCGAGACGCTGCCCAGCACCGGCGCATCGAGCAGGCCAACACCATCCGGCAGTTGCGCGGCCAACCATCGCACCGCGGACGGCCCGACGGTGGACATCTCAGCGAGCGTCGTCGACGCGGTAGCACCGGCGAGGATGCCCTTCGGGCCCTCGACCACCTCTTGCAGCGCGGCCGGGTCGGACAGCATGGTGATGACCAAATCCGCCCGGCGGGCAGCCTCTGCCGGACTGTCGGCAGCGACCGCGCCACGCGCCACCAGATCGCTGGCCCTCTGCGGCGTGCGGTTCCAGACAACGAGGTCATGGCCGGCATCGAGCAACCGGTGGGCCATCCGGCTACCCATTCCACCCAGACCGATCACAGCGACCGTGGCCATGGCGCCATCCTGCCATTTCGCCCGGGTAATGCCGCACCAAGCGCCGGCTCGTCCACATCCATCATCAGCTCCGGTCAGCTTGGGGTGAGGAGGCAGAACTCGTTGCCTTCCGGGTCGGCGAGGACCTTCCACGGGACATCGTTTTGGCCTAGGTCGATGGCGGTGGCGCCGAGAGTCCGCAGTCTGGTCGCCTCGGCCTCTAGGTCGTCACCTGGATATGGGCGGACGTCGAGATGGACGCGGTTCCACACGGTCTTCACGTCGGGTGTGCGGATGAACTCCAGATATGGGCCAACGCTCTTTGCGGAACGCAGTACCGCGTTGTGGTCGGTCACCTCGTGCAGGGTCCAGTCCATGGCCTTGCCCCAGAAGCGGGCCATGGCTCGCGGATCCGCGCAATCGACCACTACCGCGGCGATCGGTCCGGTGTCTTGGTAGAGCGGTCGGGGGTCCAGCACGCAGAACTCGTTGCCCTCTGGGTCGGCCATGACCGTCCATGGCACGTCGCCCTGGCCTATGTCAGCGGGTGTTGCGCCGAGATCCTTCAGGCGCGTGACCACCTCCGCCTGATGGGCCGCCGAGGTGGTGGCGAGGTCGACGTGCACGCGGTTCTTCACCGTCTTGGGTTCCGGGGAGACGACGAGGTCAAGGCAGACAGCGACGGGGTCGGGGTAGACGAAGCCCTCGGGTTCGAGGTTGGTCACGCCGGGTCCCTCGCTGGAGACTCCCCAGCCGAGCGCCTTCGCCCAGAAACCGCCCAGCGCGGAGTCGTCGCGAGCCTTCATGTTGATCTGAACAAGTCGCGTTGCCATGCCGACGATGCTAGGGCCCGTCGAGTCGGCGGTGGTGCCCGAACTGGAGTGATCGTTCGGCGTGTCGAAGATCGGCATATGGCGAGGTCTCCGAAAGATGGTTCAGCGACCAAGTAAACCTCAAACCGGAGACCTCGTGGACACCCTAGCGGTGACGAGGCGGTTCGACCTGACCGACGTGCAGTGGGCGATGCTGGAGCCGTTGCTGCCGGCGCCGAAACGCCCGGGTCGACCGTCGTCATGGAGTAGGCGGCAGTTGATCAACGGGATCCGGTGGCGGATCCGGGTGGGTGCCCCATGGCGCGACGTGCAGGCCGAACCACCCGGCGGTGTCAGCGTCGAGCCGGCCGACCACGCGCTCGGCCGCTCCCGCGGTGGGTTGACCACGAAGCTGCACCTGGGCTGCGAGCAAGGCCAGAAACGCCTCGCCATCCATGATTGCTCGTATGGCCCCGACACGGGGAGAGGCTCTCTACGCTTGGACGGAGATGTGCCGGCGCGCCTCTGCCGACCTGGCACAGGTCCGGGCTGCGCCTTCACTGAAGATGCCCCTTCCGCAGCAGGAGCCGAGGCATGCCGTTTGTCGCGGCAGGAGGGCAGAAGCCCTGCTCGACCTCCAATGAGCTCGAAACGGAAAGGGGCCCACATGGCTGTCAAGACGGAAGCGCGACCGGACGTAGGGGTCCGGCCGTTCAGGGTGGAGGTCCCCGAGGCGGACCTCAAGGCGCTGCGTGCGCGCATCGCGGCCACGCGGTGGCCCGAAAAGCAGACCGTCGACGATCAATCGCAGGGCGTGCCGCTCGAAACGAGCCAGGCGCTCGCGCGCTACTGGGAGAAGGAGTACGACTGGCGCAAGGTCGAGGCGCGGCTGAACGCCCTGCCGAACTTCATCACCGAGATCGACGGGCTCGACATCCACTTCATCCACGTCCGATCCAAGCACGAGGACGCGCTGCCGCTCATCGTCACGCACGGCTGGCCGGGCTCGGTCATCGAGCAGCTGAAGATCGTCGGTCCGCTCACCGACCCGACGGCGCATGGCGCGGACGCGTCGGACGCCTTCCATCTGGTGATTCCATCGCTGCCCGGCTTCGGTTTCTCGGGCAAGCCGAGCACGCCCGGCTGGGGCCCCGAGCGCATCGCAGGCGCCTGGATCGAGCTGATGAAGCGCCTCGACTACACGCGATTCGTGGCCCAGGGCGGCGACTGGGGTGCGCTCATCACGGATGTCATGGGTCTGCAGGCGCCACCGGAACTGCTCGGCATTCACACCAACATGCCGGGTATCATTCCGCCCGACATCGATACGCTGCTCCAGTCCGACATCACCGGAGCGGGCAACGCGCTGGCCTCGCTGCCGTCGAACCTCTCCGACGAGGAAAAGCGGGCGTGCGAGCAGCTGAACTTCTTCTGGAAGCACTCCGCCTACGCTGCCATGATGGGGACGCGCCCGGAGACACTGACCGGATTCGCGGACTCGCCCATCGCTCTGGCGAGCTACATGATCGACCATGACGCCGCCAGCCTGGAGCTGATCTGCCAGGCCTTCGCCGGACAACCCGTCGGCCTTACGCGGGACGACGTCCTCGACAACATCACGCTCTTCTGGCTGACGAACACGGGAGCTTCCGCGGCTCGGATCTACTGGGAGAACAAGCTCTCCTTCTTCTCCGCCAAGGGCGTCTCCGTCCCGGCTGCCGTGAGCGTCTTCCCCGACGAGATGTATCAGACCCCGAGGAGTTGGGCGGAGCAGGCGTATCCCAATCTCATCCACTTCAACAAGCTCGACAAGGGCGGGCACTTCGCCGCCTGGGAACAGCCGCAACTTCTTTCCGAAGAGCTTCGCGCCGCCTTCCGGTCGCTTCGCTAGCTGACCCTGCACGAACGTCTGCACATGTCCGCACTGGGCGGGGCTCGGCGAGGGACGACTCCCACTCGTCGAGCCGACGGCCCGCCGCGTCCAACGCAGCTTCGTCCGCCCACATGTCGGCCCTCCCCAGGGACATCGGCGCGGCCATCATCGCCGGGAGCGTCGCCACGTTACCAATCGGTGGCGCTCCGTGTCGTTCCCGACCTCACCGGGGCCGAGCTACACGCCGACAACGTCGTGACCCTTCTAGCGGAGGTCCGCGCAGGTCCGCTCGTGCGGCAGCAGCGGCCGGACCACCAGGCGTACCCGGTGTCCCTCGGCCTGCCATCGGGTCTCGCCGCGCGCCGCGCCGGCCTCGGCCAGCAGCGGCGCCAGCGGCGCGCCGTCGACCACGTGGCAGGGCCGCTGGGGTGCGCCGTCCATCGCGGACAGGGGCACGTCCAGCGGCCAGGGCCGTACGTCGGAGTCGTCCTCGGAATCGGCTACCACCAGCACCGCCGCCCGCTGCGGCAGGTACTCGCCGGCGTCGACGCCGGAGGCCGCAGCGGCCTTGGCGAACGCGATCACCTCGCCACGGTCACCGCCCTCGTCGGGCGACGGCTGTGTCACCGTCGTCTCGTACGTACCGCCGGTCGTGGTCAAGCGCACGGTGAGCAGGGCCGCGTCGGTGACGTCCTGCGGATAGTCGCGCTCCGTGAAGAGGCCCGCGTCGTCCGCCCGCCGGAACAGCGCGTCGATCTGTGCCGCCGAGAGCGTCCGGCGATGGCCCGTCAGGAGCGCACCCCGGTCGTCACCTCGGGTCACGGCGGTGCCGTCGCCGTAGAGCGTGAGCGCCGGCAGCGCCCACTGCTCGGCGGCGGGGGCGAAACCGCCGTGCCGGTCGACCTCGGCGATCACGGTGTCCGCGCCGGTCGGTGGCCGGGCTGCCGGTCGGTCACCGCAGGCAGTGAGGAGGAGGACCGCGCAGAGCAGCAGACGTCGGGTCATCACCGTTGGACGCTCCATCTGCCGGTACGGGTTCCGGCGGGCACCCGAGATTGGGTACCCGCCGGAACCTCACCTGATCAGGAACGGGTCAGCGTGTAGGTGCCGTTGCCCGCTCGGTTGACGATGATCACGCCGACGCAGCCGTCGGCTGGTGCCGTGTATGCGAGCGACTCCGGTTGGCCCGTCCCGGCCCCGGTCGCGGCCGCCGCGCTGGCCCGGTCCCGTACGTACGTGGCCGGCGCACCGGCCGTCGAGGACACCACGAACAGTTCGGCGTCCTGGCTCGGGTCGCCCGGCGTGACGGTGAATGTCACCTGCTGGCCGGCGGTGAGGCAGGAGTTCCAGATCGCGGCCACGTCACCCGTGCCCATCTGCCGCTTCGCGGTGTCGACCAGTGTCTGGCCGCTGTCGGCCAGCTCGATTGTGTACGCCCCCGTGCCGGTGACCCGGTGCACCCGCGGGTAGTAGTCGCCGAGCGGGCGCCGCCCGGCCGTGGAGTCGACCGCGACGAAGTCCGTCACGTCGACGCCGAGCAGGCTCTCCTCCAGCCGCTGGGTCTGCGCCCGGTCGTCGAAGAGCGTCACGTCGTCGTCGCCGCCCGTTGGCGGGCGGACCGCGACGACCGACCATGCCTCGTGCCGCGTGTCGTACCGGAAGTTCTGGTCGTTCGGCGGCGTCGTGGCGGTCACCTCGGAACCGTCGGTCAACGCTCGGCGGAACCCGTAGTCGATCGTGTTCTGGAACAGCGATCCGAGCGCCAGGTCGCCGACCTCGTGGCCGTCCTGGCCGCGCGGCGGTCTGCCCGGTGGCCGGTGCCCGGTCGAGTGCCGCGGTGACCGTCACGCAGCGCAGCCACTCTGAGGATGTCGGCGCGCACTGCGCGCCGGTCTTCCCCGAGGCCGGTGACGCCGGTGCGGCGGTGGCTGGTGTTCCGGCAACGGCGACGATGACCAGTGCCGCGGCGGCGTTGGAAAACCAGGCCCTCGTACGATGACGCGGTGACGTGCGGTGGTGCATGTGCCCTCCCCGTGGTGCGGCGTTGCTCCGATGGACGGGTCGCCGACGGGGTGGACATGGTGCCGTTGGACGCCACCGAGCCCGGTTGCCGCACGGCACACAGGTGCCCTGAGCAGTTCGGTCCCGCATCGACGAACTTCGCTAAGCTACCAATGGGTAAAGATCGATGCCATTCGATGTCGGGCAGCTGACAGCCGGATAGTCGGTGTCTGCCGAGCGGTGCCTGTCGTCACCAGGCGGGCTGCACCCGCGTGCGAGGCGTCGCACCACGCCGGAGAAGATGTGGTCATGACCGTTTCCGCACTGCCCAACCGCGTCGTCGTCACCGGTGCCACCGGCAAGCTCGGGCGCGCCGTCGTCGCGCACCTGCGCGCCGTGGGCGTCGACGTGCTGGCGGTCGACCGCGCGGGCGGACGCGACCCCCGTGACGTCGACGGCGAGTTCCTCCTGGTCGACCTCACCGACTACGGGCAGGTGGTGGAGGCGTTCACCGGCGGCGCCGACGAGCACGCCGGCGGCGTCGACGCGATCGTGCACCTGGCGGCGGTCCCGGCGCCCGGGCTCCAGTCCAACGCGACCACCTTCGCGAACAACTCTGCCGCGACGTACAACGTCTTCGCGGCGGCCCGGGCGGCGGGCATCAAGCGGGTGGTGTGGGCGTCGAGTGAGACCGTGCTGGGGCTGCCGTTCGACACCCCGCCGCCGTACGCGCCGGTCGACGAGGAGTACGCGCCGCGACCGGAGTCGACGTACTCGCTGAACAAGGCGCTGGAGGAGGAGATGGCGCGGCACTTCTGCCGCTGGGACCCGGAGCTGGTCATGGTGGGCCTGCGGTTCTCCAACGTGATGGACGTCGAGGACTACGCACCGTTCCCCTCGTTCGACGCGGACCCGCAGCTGCGCCGATGGAACCTGTGGGGCTACATCGACGCCCGCGACGGGGCCCAGGCGGTCGAGCGGGCACTCGCTTACGACCAGCCCGGCGCTGACGTCTTCATCATCGCCAACGCCGACACGGTCATGAGCCGGTCCAGTGCCAGCCTGATGGCCGAGGTCTACCCGGCCGTCGAGGTCCGGAAGGAGTTGGGCGAGCACGAGACCCTGCTCAGCATCGACAAGGCGCGACGGGTGCTGGGTTACGAGCCGCGCCACTCGTGGCGGAACCACGTCAACCCGACGTAGCCCGAGTCAGCGCGCGGACTGGTAGGCGCGGCCGACGGCGGTCGCTGCGCTGCCGGTACGGAAGAGCCCGGTCTGGTCCTTGTCGGTGGCGGGCAGGCCGAACCAGGCGTACCGGTGCAGCCAGGTCAGCCCGCTCAGCATCCGGGTCGCCGCGGTGAGGAACGCGGCCTGCTGTGCCTGGCTCGGGAAGCGGACGCCGTTGGAGAAGTCGATCAGGGCGAACTCGGTGAGCCAGATCGGCAGCCGGTAGCGGTCGTGGACCGCCTGGAGGTACGACTTGAGCTGGTTGACGGCGTTGGCGGTGGTGAAGTCGCCGCCGTACCAGTGCAGCGCGATGAAGTCGACCCGGTAGCCGCGTTCCTTCGCGTCGGACATGAATCGATCCAGCCATTCGCCGGGCCGGTCCCCGCCCCAGGCCACCGCCGGGCTGCCCAGCGGGAGGCCGGTCGCCTCCAGTTGCGGCCACAGCTCCAGCGCCTGTTCGACGCTCATGTTCGCCTGGCCGCCCATGTCCGGCTCGTTGAACCCGAGCAGCTGTCGACCGTTCCGCTTGGCCTGTTGCAGGTTGCTGGCAGTGACGCTCTTCGCCCCCCAGATCATCGGGACGAACTCGCTGCCCTTCGGGGTGGTGACGCCCTGGTGGCCCACGTTCCACGTGTAGTACCAACTGGCCGTCGAGTTGGCCAGTGCCTGGCTGACGCCGTCGAACGTCCAGACGCCGACGCCCTTCTTCTTCGAGGTCACCCCGGGCGCCGCCGGGACGGCCGGGCGCGCGGTCGTCGGCTTCGGCGTCGGGGTGGTCGGGGCCGCCGTCGGGGTCGCAGGGGCGGCGGGGGAGGTGGCGGTGGGTGAGCTGGCCGGCGGGGTCGTCGATGCCCTGGCATCGACCGCCTGCGTCGCGGCCGGGGCGGGTGCGGATCCGGTCGGTTGGACCACGACGAGCACCCCGATCACCAGTACGGCGACCACGGCGGCCACGGAGATCGGCCACAGCACACGCGTCGCGCCGAGCGGGAGGCGGCCGCGCAGCCCGCGTCGACGTTTCGCGTGGGTGCCCCTGGTCACCGCTCCGGTGTCGGCTCCACCCTGACCGGGTCCGTGCATCGTCTCGTCTCCTTCACGTGGTCGTGTCTGGGAGGCGGTGACGGGGAAGCCCGCCAACGCCTCCTTTCAGGAGACCGGCCGGCCGGACCGGGATAACAGTTTCCGGCGCGGCCGGAACCGACCGCAGTGAACATCTTCACTTGGCCACAACGAGCGCGTAGCCTGCCTGAAACGATTCATTGAGCGGAGGCCCGCGTGACTCGTCATATTCTCGGATTTCAGCCAGCGGCTCGACGGCGCCGAACAGCGGTGCTCCTGGCAGCGACGACGGTCGTGGCGGTCGTCCTCACCGGAGCCCCACCTGCGCTGGCATCCCGCGGCCACGCGCCGGGCGCACCGGTCTCGCTGACGGTCGGCGACCGAAGTCGCCCGCTCAACGTCGAGGGCGTCCCGAGGTTCGGCTGGCTGCCCCGGGACGCCGATCCCGGTGAGACGCAGACCGCGTACCGGATCACCGTTACCGCAACCGGCGGCGACCGGGTCTGGGACTCCGGCAAGGTCGCGTCCGACCAGCAGTCCTACGTGGCGTACGCGGGGCCTGCCCTGCGCCCGGGCGCGGCGTACGAGTGGACGGTCCGCACCTGGGACCGCACGGACCGGCAGTCCCCGCCCGCGACCGGCGCCTTCGAGACCGGCATCGCCGACACCCAGTGGGAGGGCGCGAGCTGGATCCGGCGCGTCAGCACCGAGGCCGACGACTACACGCTGGCCCGCACCGAGGTACGCCCCAACGCCAGCCGCGTGGTCCGGGCCCGCGCCTACACGGCCGCCGACCACACCTACGAGCTCTACCTCAACGGCACCCGCGCCGACCGGGGCACCTCCTTCGCCTACCCGGGGGAGGACTACTACCAGGCCGCCGACGTCACCAGGCTGGTGAAAGCCGGCAAGCCGCTCGTGATCGGGGTGCGCTACCACTGGTACGGCAGCGGCCAGGGCCGCCCGACCGGTGCCCGTGGCCTGCTGGTGAAGCTGGTCGTCGAGCACGCCGACGGCACCCGGGAGGTGTACGCCACCGACGGCTCCTGGCGGGTCGCCCGGGACACGCAGTTCGTGGCGAACGCGGAGCGCCGCAACGGCGAGGGTGACCGGGTCGAGCGGCAGGACGCCCGCGCCGAGGTCGCCGGCTGGATGCGGCCCGGCTACGACGACAATGCCGCTGGCTTCACCGCCGCCGAGGTGCTCGGTGCACATCCGACCGCGTCGTCTCCGCACCTGATCGGGCAGGAGACCCGGCTGGTCGAGACCAGCGTCGCGCCGGTCGCGCTGCGCACCGCCGTCGACGGCACGGTGGTCGCCGACTTCGGCGTGGTCATCCCCGCCCGTCCGGTCGTCCGGTTCGACGCCGGCGTGGCCGGGCGCACCGTCGACCTACGGGCCGGCTACACCCTCACCGACACTGGCCGGGTCGCCACGTCCACCCTGGAGTCTCAGGGCACGAACATGAGCTTCCCCTACCTCCAGAAGGACGGGTCGCAGGAGTTCCGGGCCTTCACCCACCTCGGCTTCCGCTACCTGGAGATCCCCGGCGCCGGTGAGGAAATCTCGGCGCGCGACGTCTCCGCCGTCGTGGTGCACACCGACGTCCCCGCCGGTCGGGAGGCGAGCTTCACCAGCTCGAACGCGACCCTCGACGCGGTGTGGACGATGATGAAGCGGTCCGCGATCTACTCCGTGCAGGAGGCGTTCGTCGACACTCCCACCCGGGAGAAGGGCCAGTTCCTCGGCGACGCCGCGAACATCTCGTACGCCACGATGGCCGCCTTCGGCGAGCGCGACGCCACCCAGCAGGCCATCCGCGAGTTCCTCCGCTCGGCCGCCCGCTACTGGACCGCCGAGGCCGACCGTGGCCGCTACAACGCCGTCTACCCCAACGGCGACGGCAAGCGGGACATCCCCGACTACTCGCTGATGTTCGTCGACTGGGTGTGGCGGTACTGGACCGAGACCGGCGACCGGGAGTTGCTGGCCGAGGCGTACCCGGCCATCCGCGACACCGCCGAGTACGTGCTGCGCCACATCCCGGCCACCGGCCCCACCGCCGGCCTGGTCACCGACCTGTCCGGCGGGAGCGGCGCCTACCGCTACGGCATCATCGACTGGCCCGAACCCGGCCGCTTCGGCTACGACATGACGACCGCCGCCCGGACCACCATCAACGCTCAAGGCGTCGACGTGCTGCGGACCACCGCCCGGATGGCCGAGGCCCTCGGTCGGCCCGCCGAGGAGGTGACCGCGTACGACGGGCGGGCCGCCGACCTCACCGACGCGGTCAACACCGCGCTGCGCGCCGCCGACGGCAGTTATGTCGACGGGCTGTCCGCCACCGGCGAGCGCAGCGGCCACGCCGGGCAGCACGCCACGTCGTACGCCATCGCCCATGGGCTGGCCCCTCGGGTCGACCTGCCGGCGCTGGCCGACCACGTCGCGTCGATGGGCATGAAGCAGGGGCCGATGACCGCCCACTGGCTGCTGCGGGCGTTCGCCGACGCCGACCGGCCCGACGCGGTGCTGCGGCTGCTGACCAACCCGGACGACCTGGGCTGGGCGAACATCCTCGCCCAGGGCGGCACCTTCACCTGGGAGGCCTGGACCCTCGATCCCGGCAGCAACTTCAGCCAGTCGCACGGCTGGGGCGCGCAGGCGGTGGTCGACGTGCAGGAGACCCTGCTCGGCGTTCGCACCGCCAGCCCGGGAGCCGCGGTGGTCGACGTCGTCCCGCCCGCCGTCGGGCTCGACCGGGCGAGCGGCACGGTGCCGACCCAGCGCGGCCCGGTCCGTCTCGACTGGCGACGTACCGGCGTGGGCCTCCGCGTCGACCTCGACGTGCCGGTCAACGCCACCGCCCGGGTCGCGCTGCCCGTCACCCCCGGAAAGTCCTACCGGGCCGCTGGTCCGAGCAAGGCCACCTTCGTCGGGATCGAGGACGGTCGCGCCGTCTTCCAGGTGGGCTCCGGCCGGTCCAGCTTCCACCCGGTCGCCGGTCCGGCGGCCCAGCCCCGCTGACTCCCCGTTCGGGGCCGTCCATCGGCCCAGCCACCACACCACAAAAGGATGAGGACTGGAATGATGCGCACGACGCGGCGCCGCGCCGCACTCTCCTCGCTTCTCGTGCTACTGCTCGGCCTGACGCCGATGGTGGTGCCGGGCCCAGCCGCCGCCAAGCCAGCGGCCCCAACGCTGACGGCGACCGGCCTGACCACGGAACGGGCCACCGATCCGATCGGGCTGGACGTGGCGAAGCCCCGCCTCGGCTGGCGGATCGAAGCCACCGCCCGGGGCATGCTCCAGGAGTCGTACCAGGTGCGGGTCGCCACCAGCCCGGGCCGGCTGGGTGACGCCGACGTCTGGGACAGTGGCCGGGTTCGGTCGCGGGAGAGCACCCTCGTCCCGTACGCCGGCCCGCAGCTACGACCACGGACCCGGTACGCCTGGCAGGTCCGGGTCTGGGACGCCGCCGGCCGCGCCTCCGGGTGGAGCGCGCCAGCGTCCTGGGAGACCGGCGTACGGGGTGGCGACGGCTGGCAGGCCGACTGGATCGGAATGCCGTCGCCCACCGAGTCGTGGACCGACTACACGGTGCAGACGACGGTACGGCTGGAACGCGACGCGGCCGGGATCTACCTGCGCGCCAGCGGCCCGGCGAACGCGTACATGTGGCAGTTCTCCAGCACCGGCGGCAGTGCCAAACTGCGCCCGCACGTACGGGTCAACGGCGCCTGGACCCTGCTCAAGGAGGTGCCGCTCGGCGGGGTCGTACCGGCCGACAAGCTCACCGCACCGCACACCCTGCGCATCACCGCATCCGGTGACACCATCACCACCTGGGTCGACGGCACCCAGGTCGACGTCACCCAGAGCACCGCGCACCGGGCGGGTTCGGTCGGCCTGCGTACCAACGGGTTGGAGACCGGCGTGTTCTCCGACTTCTCGGTGACCAGCGGCAGCGAGACCCTCTTCGCGGCGCCGCTCACCGACGGCGCGAACCCGTTCGGCGCGGGCACGGCCACCGAGGGCGGCCTGCGGGTCAGCGGCGACACCGAGGCCATGCTCACCGCGCTGGACGCGAATCCGCTGCTGCGTCGGGGCTTCCGGGTCGACGGCAAGGTCGCCCGAGCCCGGATCTACGCCACCGCGCTCGGTGTCTACCAGTTGTCGCTCAACGGTCAGCGGGTCGGCGACCACGAACTGGCACCCGGCTGGACCGACTACGCCAAGCGGGTGCAGTACCAGACGTACGACGTGACCGGTCAGCTCCGCTCGGGCGACAACGCTCTCGGCGCGCTGCTCGGCGACGGCTGGTACGCCGGCAGCATCGCCTGGTTCGGCAGCGGCATCTACGGCTCCCGGCCGCACCTGAGCGCGCAACTGCTGATCGACTACACCGACGGGCGCAGCGCGACGATCGGCACCGACGGTTCGTGGCGTGCCACGGCCGGGCCGTTCGTGCAGAGCGACCTGATCCACGGTGAGACCTACGACGCGCGGCTGCTGCCGGCCGGCTGGGACCGTCCCGGGTTCGACGACTCCGCCTGGTCGCCCGCCACCGTCGACGACGTCGACGCCACCGACCGGATCGTCGCCCAGGTCGACCCGCCGGTGCGGGTCACCCAGGAGCTGCCGGCCCGGGCGCTGACCCAGCCCACCCCCGGCACCTGGATCTTCGACCTCGGCCAGAACATGGTGGGCAAGGTCCGGCTGAAGGTCGACGGCGCCGCCGGCGCCACGGTCCGCATCCGGCACGCCGAGGTGCTCAACCCGGACGGCACCGCCTACACGGCCAACCTGCGTTCGGCCCGGGCCACCGACCACTACACGCTGCGCGGCGGCGGGGCGGAGGTCTACGAGCCCACGTTCACCTTCCACGGCTTCCGCTACGTCGAGCTGACCGGCTATCCGGGCACCCCCGACCTGTCGTCGGTGACCGGCCTGGTCATGCACACCGACGGGGAGCTCACCAGCGAGTTCGAGACCTCCAACGCCATGGTGAACAAGCTGCACAGCAACATCACCTGGGGACAGCGCGGCAACTTCCTGTCCATCCCCACCGACACTCCGGCCCGGGATGAGCGGCTCGGCTGGACCGGAGACATCAACGTCTTCGCCAACACCGCGACGTTCAACATGGACAGCCTGACGTTCCTCACCAAGTGGTTGCAGGACCTGCGGGACGCACAGTCGGCCAACGGCGCCTACCCCGACGTCGCCCCCCGCGCCTGCTGCGGGGACGGCGCGACCGGATGGGCCGACGCCGGGATCACCGTGCCGTACGCGCTCTGGCAGCGCTACGGCGACACCCGGGTGGTCGAGGACCACTACCCGTCGATGGTGCGGTACGCGTCCTGGCTGGAGAGCACCAGCTCGGGCAACCTACGCACCAACGCCGGCCCGTACCTCGACTGGCTCAACCTCGACGACCCGACGCCCGCCGGTGTCGTCGGCACCGCCTACTACGCCTACAGCATCCGGCTGTTGGCCCAGATGGCCGGCGCCCTCGGCAAGGACGCCGACGCCGCCCGGTACACGGCGTTGTCCAAGGACATCGCGCAGGCGTTCGTCGATGAGTACGTCTCGGCCGACGGCACGGTGCAGGGCGACAGCCAGACCGGGTACGTGCTGGCCATCGGCATGGGCCTCCTGCCGGACCCGGTGCGGGCCAAGGCCGCCGACCGGCTG
This sequence comes from Micromonospora sp. NBC_00858, assembly GCF_045207365.1. Taxonomy (NCBI): domain Bacteria; kingdom Bacillati; phylum Actinomycetota; class Actinomycetes; order Micromonosporales; family Micromonosporaceae; genus Micromonospora; species Micromonospora sp. NBC_00858. The sequence goes on from NZ_CP108828.1 coordinate 1,527,172, forward strand.
GTCGCCAACGTGCAACGGCACGACTGGCACCTCTCCACCGGCTTCCTCGGCACTCCAGACCTGCTGCCGGCGCTCAGCGACACCGGGCACCTGGACGTCGCGTACCGGCTGCTGCTCAACGACACCTACCCGTCGTGGGGTTACGAGATCGCCAAGGGCGCGACCACGATCTGGGAGCGCTGGGACTCGATCAAACCCGACGGCAGCTTCGGCGACGTGGGGATGAACTCCTTCAACCACTACGCGTACGGCGCGGTGGGCGACTGGATGTACCGGACCGTGGCCGGCATCGCCCCCGACGCCGGCAACCCCGGGTACTCGCACCTCACCTTCGCCCCCCAGCCGGGTGGCGACCTCACCTCGGCCAAGGCGAGGTACCGCTCGGCGTACGGGTCGATCGGCAGCGACTGGGCCCTCGACGAGCACGGGGACATGCGGCTGCGCCTCACCCTGCCGGCGAACACCACGGCGACGGTACGCCTGCCGGCACCCGGGCGGAACGCCGTCACCGAGGGCGGCCGACCGGCTGAGCGGGCCGACGGTGTGCGGTTCGTCCGGATGGACGGCACGGTCGCCGTCTACGAGATCGGGTCCGGCAGCTACTCCTTCGCCATCGACCGGGTGCTCGGCGACCTGGGCGACGCCAACGACACGGCACGGGAGCTGGTGACACTCACCGACCAGCTCGCCGGTGAGCTGGGTCGACCGGCGGCCGAGTACCTGCGGGGCCGGTTCGGCCGACTGTCCGCCGAGACGACGGCGGCGCGGACGGCGTACCTGGCGGGCAACACCCGTTCCGCCGCCGGGGACGTGCACCGGGCACTGGCGACCGCCGCCGACACAGCCCGGTGGCTGCGGACCCAGGTCGCGGCGGGTCGCCTCGACCAGGCCCACGCCGACCGGTTCACCGGGCTGCTCACCCGGGTCGACCAGCGTCTCTCCGCAGCGTCGTCGAGCCTGATCGGCGCCGTGGTCAAGCTCGACCTGCCGGTGGGGGAGCGGCTGCCCGGCGAGGTCGTACGCGCCACCGTCGCGGTGGCCAACGGCGGGCGGGACCCGCTGACCGGGGTGACCTCCGACCTGCGGGTGCCCGACGGCTGGACGGTGACCCCGGTCGGCAAGCGGGCCACCACGGTCGCGCCGGGCGGCACCGTCAGCCACCGCTACGACCTGCGGATCCCCGCCGGTCAGGCACCGGCGACCTGGTCCGTCGACGGCTCGGCCAGCTACCGCCACCGGGGCGGCACGGCCACCCTGCCCGTCGCGGGAACGATCGTTGTCGCGCCAGCGGTGCAGATCGTGTCGGCGGCCCCGGTCCCGGCCGACGTCACGCCGGGCGCGGCGACGACGGTCGGCACGGTGCTGCGCAACCGGGCCGGCGTGCGGGTGACGGGGCAGCTCGCCGTCACCGCGCCGGACGGCTGGCGGGTGGCCCCGGCCAGCGCCGGGTACGACCTCGCCCCGGGCGCGGAGACCACCGTGTCGACCGTCCTCACCGCGCCGGTGTCGGTGACGCAGGGGCCGGTGGAGGTCACGGTGGCCACCGGCGCCACGGCGGCCGAACGGCGTGCCCTCACGGTTCCGGTCCGGTTCGACAACCCGCCGCCGGGTGCGTACGACCACGTCGACCTCGGCGCCGCGGCGTCCGAGCAGGCGCACCGTCTCGCGGCCTCGACCTACTCGGCCACCAGCAGCGAGGCCGGGCTGACCCGCCGGTACACCGACACGACCCGTCCCGGCGGCTGGTTCGAGTTCGACCTCGCCGTCCGGCCCGGCGAGCCGTTCGTGCTGCGGGCGATCGAGACGTACGACGGGCCGCAGTTGAAGGACTACGAGGTGGTGGTGGACGGGGTGGTGGCGCACACCCGCTCGTGGCAGCGCACGGCGGGCGGGGCTGGCACGGTCAGCTACCAGTTCGTCGTCGACCTGCCGGAGGCCACCGGCGACGGGGCCGTGCGGGTGCGGTTCCGGGACACCGGCGTCGGCTACGACCCGTCGATCGCCGACGTCTGGGCCACGGCCGTCCCGGCGGGCTGACCCAAGCGCGCGTTGACAAGGAGCCGGGCGGGCAACCGCCCGGCTCCTCGTCGTCGAGGAGCGGCCGTCGTCAGCGCCGGGTGCGCCGGGGTTGGTCGCTGGAGCGGCGGACGACCAGCTCCGGCTGGAACACCACGTGCCGGTGCTGGTGCCTGTCGCCGGCCTCGGCCTCCTCCAGCAGCAGCTGCGCGGCGGTACGGCCGAGCTGGTCACGGGGCTGGCGCACCGACGACAGCGGCACCGCGGCCGCGTCGGCGAACTCGATGTCGTCGTACCCGACGATGGCCACGTCGGCCGGCACCCGCAGGCCGCGCGCGGTCAGCTCCTGGAGTACGCCGAGGGCGATCAGGTCGTTGGCGCAGAAGACGGCGGTGGGGCGCTGCCGGGCCGGCAGCGTCAGCAGCTCCTCGGCGGCGCGCCGGCCGGCGGCGACGGTCAGGCTGGTGGTCACCGCCACCCGGAGTTCGGCGTCGCTGCCCCGTTCCTCCAGGGCTGCGGCGGCGCCGGCGTGCCGGTCGGCGACCTGGGCGATGGAGAGCGGGCCGCCGAGGTAGGCGATGCGGTGGTGGCCCTGGTCCAGCAGGTGGTCCATGGCGAGCCGGCCGCCGAGGACGTCGTCGACCGCCACCGAGCACCGGTTCACCCGGCCGGTGCCCCGGTCCACCAGCACCACCGGGATGCCCCGGTCGATGAGCCTGTCCAGGTTGGGTTGGGGGCCGTGGTCGACGGGGGTGATGAGCACACCACGGACCCGCTGCTCCTCCAGCAGCTCCAGGTGGCGGCGCTCGCGGGCGCCGTCCTCGCCGCTGTTGCAGACGACGAGCATGGCGCCGGCTTCCTCGATCACCTGTTCGGCGCCCCGGACCACGTCGGTGAAGAACGGGTTGGCCACGTCCAGCACGACGATGGCGACGGTGCGGCTGTGCCCGGCGCGCAGTTGACGCGCGGAGTCGTTGCGGACGTAGCCGAGGGTGGTGATGGCGTCGAGCACCCGCTGGCGGGTGGCCGGGGCGACCATGTCGGGCCGGTTGAGCACGTTGCTCACCGTGCCGAGAGAGACGCCGGCGTGCCGGGCGACCTCCTTGATGTTCGCCGTTGCCATGGCTCCCTCGACGCTCCGTACGGTGGTCGCGGCCCCACGCCCGGCGCGGGCTTCGCGGTCGCGGCGACCCCCGAACACGTCGCGCGGGACGGCTCGACCGGGTCGCCCCGGCAGTGTATAGCTGCTAAAACGTTTCATCCAGCCGAGCCGCGCCGCCGCGCAGCGGATCGCACGCCTTCATCTCGGCCGCCGATCGTCCGACATCACGTTCCGCGAGCCGATCCGCTGGCAGGACAAGCTCGCGCGCGGGCGGCCTGGCGGACCAGGTGGTCGCGCTCGGCGACGTTCGTGGCCCGGCGGGCCGCCTCTGCGTACGCCGAGGCGGCGGCGGGCAGGTCGCCGTCGAGCTCGTGCAGGTGCCCGCGCACGGCGTGCCACCGGTGCCGCTCGCCGATCACCTCGCGCAGCCGGTCCGTCTCGCGCAGCCCGGCGGCGGCACCGAGGACGTGGCCGACCGCGACCGCGCGGCCGAGTACCGCGGCGGGGTCCTGGCGCACGGGGTCGTCGGTCAGCGCGACGAGGTCGTCGTACCAGGCGAGGATCTGCGGCCAGTCGGTCTCCTCGGCGCTCGCCGCGTCGTCGTGCAGGGCGGCGATCGCGGCCTCGACCTGGTAGCGGCCCGGGCGCCGCTCTTCGGTCTGCATGGCGAGCGCCGACTGCAGGACGCGCACGCCCTCGGCGATCTCGCGCGTGTCCCACCGACCGCGGTCCTGCCGGTCGAGCGTGACGATCCGGCCCTCGGGGTCGAGCCGCGCCGGGAGCCGGGCGTGGTTCAGCAGCATCAGCGCGAGCAGCCCACGCGCCTCGGGCTCCTCCGTGGCCAGGGTGAGCTGACGGGCGAGCCGGATCGCCTCGCCGGCCAGGTCCACCCGGCCCGCGTGGCCGGCGGTGTAGACGAGGTAGAGCACGCGCAGCACGACGGCGAGGTCGCCGGGCTGGTCCAGGCGGCGCCCGCGCAGGGTGCGCTTGGCGCGGCTGATCCGCTGCGCCATCGTCGCCTCGGGGACGTAGAAGGCGTCGGCGATCTCCCGGGTGGTGAGGCCGCCGACGGCGCGCAGGGTCAGCGCCACCTGGGACGTGGGCGCGAGGTCCGGGTGACAGCAGCAGAAGAGCAGGAAGAGGGTGTCGTCGCCCTCCTCCGTGGCGGCCGGCCGCGGCTGCGCGTACGTCGCCTCCTCGCGGCGGTGTCGCGCGGCTGCGCTGCGGTGGGCGTCGACAAGCCGCCGCGTCGCGACCGTGGTAAGCCACGCGCGCGGGTCGCGAGGCGGATGCTCGGGCCAGACCCGGAGCGCCTCCAGCAGCGCCTCCTGGAGCGCGTCCTCGGCGGCGTCGAAGCCCTCGCCCCGGCGGACCAGGCCCGCGAGTACCCGCGGGACGAGGGCACGCAACGCGCCCTCGTCCCGTCGTTGCACCGGTTCGTCGGTCACGCCGGGTCAGTCCTCCGACGGCGTTCCGGACATGACCTCCCGGACGTCGATCCACTCGTACAGCGGCGTGCCGCCGGGACCGGGCTCGGAGGACACGTACGCCGCGAGCTCGACCGCGCGCTCGTGGGACTCGACATCGATCATGTACCAGCCCGCAGCCAGGTCGCTGGTCTCGGGGTGCGGGCCGTCGGTGGTGACGGGCGCCGCGCCCGGACCGCCGTAGCGCACCCAGGTGCGTGCCGGCGTGAGCGCCTGCGCGTCGACGTACTCGCCGTTCTTCTCGAGCAGCTCGCTGACGTGCCGGAGGAAGGCCATGTGCGCCTCCACGTCCTCGGGCGCCCACTGGTCCATCGGGGGCACGGGACGGTGCGGCTCCGGGCCGCCGCGGTAGTGCTTGAGGAGCAGGTACTTCGGCATCGTGGTCTCCTGGTGTCGTGGGCCGCGCCCGTCGAGGCCCTTCATCTGGTGAGCGGAGCCGGCCGGCGCTTCTCGACATCATGCCGCTCGTAAAAAGCGAAGAGCCGACGAACAGTCCCGGTCGGCCGCCGCCGTTGCCGGCGGAGGCACGGCGCATCAGCAACAGGGAAGAAATCACGGCGAAACTCTTGACGCTCTCGAAGGCCGGCCCCTACGGTCCATGCACGACTCATGAAACGATTCAGGAGGGGATCGGATGACCGCCGACGCACCAGGCACGGACAGCGCTCCGCTGCTGGTCCTCGACGGCGTGACGAAGTCCTTCGGGGCCGTCGCCGCGCTGCGCGGAGTGCACCTGGCGCTGCACTCCGGCGAGGCCCACGCCCTGGTCGGCGAGAACGGGGCGGGCAAGTCCACCCTGGTCAAGATTCTGGCCGGCGCGCACGCACCGGACTCCGGCGGGATGACCCTGGACGGGCAACCGCTGCGACTGCGCGGTCCCGCCGACGCCCGGGCCGCCGGCATCGCGGTCATCTACCAGGAGCCGACGCTCTTCCCGGACCTGTCCGTGGCGGAGAACATCTTCATGGGCCGGCAACCGCTGCGCGGCCTACGTCGCATCGACACAGCGGCGATGAACCGCGACGCCGAGCGACTGTTTCAGCGGCTGGGGGTCCGGATCGACCCGACCCGCCCCGCGCGTGGGCTCTCCATCGCCGACCAGCAGCTCGTCGAGATCGCCAAGGCGATCTCGTTCGACGCCCGCGTCCTGGTCATGGACGAGCCCACCGCCGCGCTCTCCGGTGTGGAGGTCGAGCGGCTCTTCGCGGTCGCCCGGTCGCTCTGCGAGGGTGGGGCGGCGGTGCTGTTCATCTCGCACCGGTTCAACGAGGTGTTCGACCTGTGCCACCGCATCACCGTGCTGCGCGACGGCGCCTGGGTCTCCAGCGACCACGCCGCCGACCTGAGCGTCGACGAGGTGGTGCGGCGGATGGTCGGCCGGGACGTCTCCTCGCTCTATCCGAAGCAGGACGCTGAGCTGCGGGACACCCTGCTCGAGGTCAGCGGGCTGACCCGCGCCGGTGTCTTCACCGACGTGTCGTTCTCTGTCCGCGGCGGGGAGATCGTCGCACTCGCCGGGCTGGTCGGCGCGGGGCGCAGCGAGGTCGCCCGCGCCGTCTTCGGCGTCGACCGCTACGACACCGGCGAGGTGCTGGTCGCCGGCCGGGCCGTCCCGGCGGGGAACCCGGGCCGGGCGATTGCCGCCGGCATGGCGCTGGTCCCCGAGGACCGACGGCAGCAGGGCCTGGTCATGGAGCTGTCGGTGGAGCGCAATGCCACCCTGGCCCGCCGCCGGGCACTGAGCCGGCTGGGCCTGCTGCTCGGCGGTGCGGAGCGTGCCGAGGCCCGCCAGTGGACGCGGCGGCTACAGGTGAAGGCCTCCCGGCTCGGCGCGCCCGTGGCGACCCTCTCCGGAGGCAACCAGCAGAAGGTCGTGCTCGCCAAGTGGCTGGCCACCGAACCACGGGTCCTGATCATCGACGAACCCACCCGTGGCATCGACGTCGGCACCAAGTCCGAGGTGCACCGGCTGCTCTCGGAGCTGGCCGGCGAGGGCCTGGCGATCCTCATGATCAGCAGCGAACTGCCCGAGGTGCTCGGCATGGCCGACCGGGTCCTGGTCATGCACGAGGGACGACTGGTCCGCGAGCTGCCCCGGGCCGAGGCGGACGAGACCTCCATCATGTTCGCCGCCACCGGTCAAGGAGCGACCGCATGAGCCTCACCGACGCCGGCGCTCCCGAACGGGCCGCCGGGAGCGCCCCGACCGACCCCGGTCGGCAGCGCCGTGGCCTCACCGAGCGGCTGCTCGCCGTACGCGAGCTGAGCCTGCTGATCGCGCTCGGCGTGCTGGTCCTGGTGACCACCCTGCGCAATGATCGGTTCCTGAGCGGCCAGAGCATCAAGGACCTGCTGCTGGGCTGCGCGATCCTGGTGATCCTGGCGGTCGGCCAGACCCTGGTCATCGTCACCCGCAACGTCGACCTCTCGGTCGGCTCGATCCTGGGTCTGGTCGCCTTCGCCACCGGCTCGCTGTTCCTCTCCGCACCCGGTACGCCGTGGCCCGTGGCGCTCGTCGTGGGTGTCGCGCTGGGCGCGATGTGCGGCGCGGTCAACGGCGGCCTGATCGCGGTGGCCCGGGTGCCCGCCCTGGTGATCACGCTCGGCACCCTCTACGCCTTCCGCGGCGTCGACTACTACTGGGCGTCCGGCCGGCAGATCAACGCCGCCGACATGCCCCCGTCGTTCCTGCGGCTGGGCAACCAGACGGTGCTCGGCGTACCGGTGCTGTTCCTCGTCGCGCTGGTCGTCGTCGTAGCCGTCGGCTTCTACCTGCGCTCCTACCGCAGCGGCCGGGAGCTGTACGCGATCGGCTCCGAACCGGCCGCCGCCCGGCTCTCCGGCATCCCGGTGGGTCGACGGGTGTTCGCCGTGTTCGTCGCCAACGGCGCGCTCGCCGGGCTCGCCGGCGTGCTGTACGCGGCCCGGTTCGGCACCCTCGACGCGGCCGCCGGCACCGGCCTGGAACTCCAGGTCGTCGCCGCCGCCGTGGTCGGCGGGGTGGCGATCTTCGGGGGCAGCGGCAGCGCCTACGGCGCGGCGCTCGGCGCCGTGCTGCTGACCACGATCGGCAGCTCGCTCGCCGTCCTGCGCATCGACCCGTTCTGGCAGCAGGCCGTGGTCGGCGCACTCATCCTCGCCGCCATCGGGCTGGACCGGCTCCTGGCCCTGCGGGTGGCGGCCCGGCTCCGAGGGAGAAGCGCGCATGGCGCATGACAGCCTGTACGCCGCACCGCCCACCGCCGAGGCCGAGCCCGGCGCGGGCCGCCTCGCCAGCCTGCGCGGGCTGCTCGGCTCCTGGGACGCGGTGATCGTCGCCGCCGTCGTGGTGGCCGTGCTGGTCGCCAGCCTGACCGTGGAGAACTTCGCCACCGGCCGCAACGCCCAGTTCCTGCTGCTCGACCTGATGCCGCTGGCGCTCATCGCGCTGCCGATGACCCTGATCGTGATCACCGGCGAGATCGACCTCTCGGTGGCCAGCATGGTCGGCCTGTGCAGCACCCTGATGGGGCAGCTCTGGCTCTCCAGTGGACTGTCCCTGGAGCTGATCTGCGTCCTCGTGGTGCTGCTGGGCGCCGTGCTCGGCGCGGTGAACGGCCTCTTCGTCACCGGCTTCGGCCTGCCGTCGCTGGCGGTGACCATCGGCACGCTCGCCCTCTACCGGGGGCTGTCCTTCGTCGTGCTCGGCGACCAGGCGGTCGCGGACTTCCCGGCCGACTGGACCGCCGCCGTGGTGCGCAACATCCCCGGCACGTCGATCCCGGTCGTGGTGGTGCCGCTGCTGGTGCTCGCCGTGATCTTCGGGGTCGTGCTGCACGCCACCGCGGCCGGTCGCGCGCTCTACGCCATGGGCAACAACGACCAGGCCGCCACCTTCACCGGCGTCTCGGTGGCCCGGACGAAGTTCTGGCTCTTCGTGGTCTCCGGTGCGGTGTGCGGGCTGGTCGGCATCCTCTGGACCCTGCGGTACGCCAGCGCCCGTGGCGACAACGCCACCGGCCTGGAGTTGACCGTGGTGACCGCCGTGCTGCTCGGCGGTGTCTCGATCTTCGGCGGTCGGGGCGCGCTGCTCGGTGTGCTGGCCGGCGTGCTGCTCCTCGGCGTCCTGCGCAACGCGCTGCAACTCGCCGACGTCGACGCCAACGCGCTGACGATCGTCACCGGCAGCCTGCTCATCGCATCCGTCGTGCTGCCCAACGCCGTCGCGGACATCCGCGCCCGGCTGCACCGTCGACGACAGCGGCACCCCGTCGCTTCGTGACGTCCCCCGCGTACCAACCACCCCGGAAGGATGACGATGTCCGCGTACCGCAGAGGCCTCCGTGTCGGGGCCACCAGCCTCACCCTCGCCGCACTGCTGCTCAGCGCCGCAGCCTGTGGCGGCACAACCCGGGACAACTCCAACAACGATGCCGGCGCTGGCAACCAGGCGAGCGGCGCCGCCAATCCCGACGCCGCCATCAAGGAAGGGCTGAAGATCGCCTTCCTGCCGAAGGCGCTGAACAACCCCTACTTCACCGTCTCGGACAACGGCGGCAAGGACGCGGTCACCGAGATCAAGGGCGAGTTCAAGGAGGTCGGCCCCTCCGAGGCCAGCGCCTCGTCCCAGGTCAGCTACATCAACACCCTGTCCCAGCAGGGCATGGACGTGATCGTCACCTCGGCCAACGACCCGAACGCGATCTGCGGGGCGCTCAACCAGGCCAAGGCGGCCGGCGCGAAGATCGTCACCTTCGACTCCGACACCAAGCCGGAGTGCCGCCAGATCTTCGTCAACCAGGTGACCGCCGAGGGCATCGCCGAGAACCAGGTCAAGCTCATCTCGCAGCAGATCGGCGGCGAAGGCGAGATCGCCATCCTCTCCGCCACCGCCAACGCGACCAACCAGAACGCCTGGATCGCGCTCATGAAGGAAGAGCTGAAGAAGCCCGAGTACAGCAAGATCAAGCTGGTCACCGTGGCGTACGGCAACGACGACGACCAGAAGTCCTTCCAGGAGACCCAGGGTCTGCTGCAGTCGTACCCCAACCTCAAGGGCATCATCTCCCCGACCACGGTCGGTGTCGCGGCGGCCGGCCGCTACCTCAGCGGGTCGCAGTACAAGGGCAAGGTCAAGCTGACCGGGCTGGGCACCCCGAACCAGATGCGCCAGTACGTCAAGGACGGCACCGTCGACGCGTTCGCCCTGTGGAGCCCGGCCGACCTCGGTTACCTCGCGGCGTACGCCGGAGCGGCACTGGCCTCCGGCCAGATCACCGGCGCCGAGGGCGACAAGTTCAAGGCCGGCAAGCTCGGCGAGTTCACCGTCGGCAAGGACGGTGTGGTCATCCTCGGCCCGCCCACCGTCTTCGACAAGAGCAACATCGACCAGTTCCAGTTCTGACCGCCCTCCCGGTCGGTGCCGGCGCACGCCGCGCCGCACCGACCGGGGGAGCCGACGGGAGAACCATGCCCCGCGTCTGCTTCACCCTCCAGGTCGACCCGGACCGACTGGACGAATACCGCGCCCGCCACTCGCGGGTCTGGCCGGAGATGCTCACCGCCCTGGCCGAGAGCGGCTGGCACGACTACTCGCTCTTCCTCCGCGAGGACGGCCTGCTCGTGGGCTACCTGGTAACCGACGACTTCGCGGCGGCCCAGGCCGCCATGCAGGAAAGCGACGTCAACGCCCGCTGGCAGGCGGAGATGGCGCCGTACTTCGTCGACCTCGACAACGGCGCCCCCGACCGCGCCATGCGGCCGTTGGACGAGGTCTTCAACCTTGAGGCGCAGCTCGCCGCGAAACCTGACACGCGGCTCGCCACCGAGCCTGAGACGCGGCTCGCCGCGGAGACGGGAGAAACACCATGACGCAGCCCGACGCGCAGACCCTCGACCGGGTCAAGCAAGCCCTGCGCGGCCAGCGCATCGAGACCCCGTCCTGGGCGTACGCCAACTCCGGAACCCGGTTCAAGGTGTTCCCGCAGGAGGGCGTGCCGCGCAATCCGTACGAGAAGATCGCCGACGCTGCGGTCGTGCACCAGCTCACCGGCGTCGCGCCGACGGTGGCCCTGCACATCCCGTGGGACCGCGTCGACGACTACGCCGACCTGGCCGCGTACGCGGGGGACCACGGAGTCAGCCTGGGCGCGATCAACGCCAACGTCTTCCAGGACAACGACTACAAGCTGGGCAGTGTCACCAACCCGGATCCGGGTGTGCGCCGCAAGGCGATCGACCATCTGCTCGAGTGCGTGGACATCATGGACCGCACCGGCTCCCGCGACCTGAAGCTCTGGTTCTCCGACGGCACCAACTACCCGGGCCAGGACGACATTCGGGCCCGGCAGGACCGGCTCGCGACGGCGCTGCGCGAGACCTACGACCGGCTCGGCGACAACCAACGGCTGCTGCTGGAGTACAAGCTGTTCGAGCCGGCCTTCTACGCCACCGACGTGCCGGACTGGGGCACCGCGTACGCGCACTGCCTGGAGCTGGGCCCGAAGGCGCAGGTGGTCATCGACACCGGGCACCACGCGCCGGGCACCAACATCGAGTTCATCGTGGCGATCCTGCTGCGCGCCGGGAAGCTCGGCGCCTTCGACTTCAACTCCCGCTTCTACGCCGACGACGACCTGATGGTCGGTTCCGCGGACCCGTTCCAGCTGTTCCGGATCATGCACGAGATCGTCCGCGGCGACGCGCTGGCGCCGGAGGCCGGCATCGCCTTCATGCTCGACCAGTGCCACAACATCGAGCCGAAGATCCCGGCCATCATCCGCTCGGTGCTCAACGTGCAGGAGGCGACGGCCAAGGCGCTGCTCGTCGACCCGGACGCGCTCGCCGCCGCCCAGCGGACCGGCGACGTGCTCGGCGCCAACGCCGCGCTGATGGACGCGTACAACACCGACGTCCGGCCGCTGCTCGCCGAGCTTCGGACGGACCTGGGCCTGGACCCGGACCCGATGGCCGCGTACGCCCGCTCCGGATACTTCGACAGGATCCGCGCCGAACGCGCCGACGGCCAGCAGGCTGGCTGGGGCGCCTGACCACACCGAAGAACGCAGACTGGGGACGTGAGAACGATGCAATCCGAGGTTCAGGCGCTGATCGCGCGCAGCAACCGGCTCGGTGCCGACCCGACGACGACGAACTACGCCGGGGGCAACACCTCCGCGAAGGGCGAGGACACCGATCCGGTTACCGGCGGCCCCGTCGAGCTGCTCTGGGTCAAGGGCTCCGGCGGTGACCTCGGCACCCTCACCCAGGCCGGTCTGGCCGCGCTGCGGCTGGACCGGCTCCGCGCCCTCGTCGACGTCTATCCCGGCATCGAGCGGGAGGACGAGATGGTCGCCGCCTTCGACTACTGCCTGCACGGTCGGGGCGGGGCGGCGCCGTCCATCGACACCGCGATGCACGGACTGGTCGACGCGGCGCACGTCGATCACCTGCACCCCGACGCCGGCATCGCGATCGCCGCGGCCGCCGACGGGCCGGAGCTGACCAAGGAGATCTTCGGCGACCGGGTGTTGTGGGTCCCGTGGCGGCGGCCCGGCTTCCAACTCGGCCTGGACATCGCCGCCGTGGCGCGGGCCAACCCGCAGGCGATCGGCGTGATCCTCGGCGGGCACGGCATCACCGCGTGGGGCACGACCAGCGACGAGTGCGAGCGCAACTCGCTGGAGATCATCCGGTCCGCGCAGGCGTTCCTCGACCAGCGAGGAAAGGCCGAGCCGCTCGGCCCGGTCATCAGCGGCTACGAACCGCCGCCAACCGACGAACGACGGCGGCGGGCCGCGGCGCTGTTCCCGGTGCTGCGTGGCCTCGCGTCCACCGATCGACCGCAGGTGGGTCACTTCACCGACAGTGACGTGGTGCTCGACTTCGTGGCGCGGGAGAGGCACCCCGCGCTCGCTGCCCTCGGCACCTCCTGCCCGGACCACTTCCTGCGCACCAAGGTCCGCCCGATGGTGCTCGACCTGCCACCCGCCGCGCCGCTCGACGACGTGATCGCCCGTCTCAAGGAGCTGCACGCCTCCTACCGCGACGACTACCGCGCCTACTACGAGCGGCACGCCACCCCGGACAGCCCTCCGATGCGCGGCGCCGACCCGGCCGTCGTCCTGGTGCCGGGTGTGGGCATGTTCAGCTTCGGTGCCAACAAGCAGACCGCCCGGGTCGCCGGGGAGTTCTACGTCAACGCCATCAACGTCATGCGTGGCGCCGAGTCGGTGTCGAGGTACGCGCCGATCGACGAGGCCGAGAAGTTCCGGATCGAGTACTGGGCACTGGAGGAGGCGAAGCTCCAGCGCATGCCGAAGCCGAAGGCCCTCGCCACGCGGATCGCGTTCGTCACCGGCGGCGGCTCCGGCATCGGCCGGGCGATCGCCCACCGGCTCGCCGCCGAGGGCGCCTGCGTCGTGGTCGCCGACCGGGACGCGGGGGCGGCCGCCGCCGTCGCCGCGGAGATCGGCAGCACCGACGTGGCCGTCGCCGTCGCCGCCGACGTCAGCGACGGTGACGCCGTGGCCGCCGCCCTGCGCGAGGCGGTGCTGGCCTTCGGCGGGGTGGACCTGGTCGTGAACAATGCCGGGCTGTCGCTGTCCAAGTCGCTGCTGGAGACGACCGAGGCCGACTGGGACGTCCAGCACGACGTGATGGCAAAGGGCTCCTTCCTCGTCTCCCGGGAGGCCACGCGGGTGCTGCTGGCGCAGGGGATGGGCGGAGACCTCGTCTACATCTCCAGCAAGAACTCCCTGTTCGCCGGGCCGAACAACGTGGCCTACGGTGCGGCCAAGGCCGATCAGGCCCACCAGGTCCGGCTGCTCGCCGCCGAACTCGGCGGCCACGGCATCCGGGTCAACGGCGTCAACCCGGACGGGGTGGTCCGCGGCTCCGGCATCTTCGCCGGTGGTTGGGGTGCCAAGCGGGCCGCCGTCTACGGCGTGCCGGAGGAGAAGCTCGGTGAGTTCTACGCCCAGCGCACGCTGCTCAAGCGGGAGGTGCTGCCCGAGCACGTCGCCAACGCGGTCTTCGTGCTCACCGGCGGGGAGCTGTCGCACACGACGGGGATGCACATCCCGGTGGACGCCGGGGTCGCCGCGGCCTTCCTCCGCTGAGTACGGTTCAGCGGAGATGAGGACGATGTGGTGAGTGCGGCCGCGCACCTCGCCGCCGTGGACGTCGGTGCGTCCAGCGGCCGGGTGATGGTCGCGCGCGTCAGCCCCGGGAAGCTGGAGCTGACCGAGGCGCACCGGTTCCGCAACGAGCCGGTGCGGGTGGCGGGCACCCTGCACTGGGACATCCTGGCGCTCTACCGCGGCGTCCTCGACGGCCTGCACGCCGCCGGTCCGGTCGCCAGCATCGGCATCGACACCTGGGCGGTGGACTACGGGCTGCTCGACGCCACCGGTGCGCTGCTCGGCAATCCGGTGCACTACCGCGACGGGCGTACCGACGGCGTCGGCGACCGGGTGGCGAAGCAGTTGGGGCAGGAACGGCTCTACACCACGACCGGGCTGCAGCACCTGCCGTTCAACACCCTCTACCAACTCGTCGCCGCCGCCAACACGCCGCAACTGGACATGGCGCACCGGCTGCTGCTGGTCCCGGACCTCATCGCGTACTGGCTCACCGGCGAGGTTGGCGCCGAGGTCACCAACGCCTCCACCACCCAGCTGTACGACCTGCGTCGCCGCGCCTGGGCGACCGACCTGATGGCCGACGCGGGGATCCGCAGCGAGCTGTTCCCGCCGCTGCGGGAGCCGGGCACGCGGATCGGCCCGGCCCTGCCCGCACTGGGCCTGCCCGGAGACCCCGCCGTGGTGGCGGTGGGATCACACGACACCGCGTCCGCCGTGGTGGGCGTGCCGGCAGCCGGTGAACACTTCGCCTACATCTCCTGCGGCACCTGGTCGCTGGTCGGGGTCGAGCTCGACGCCCCGGTGCTCAGCGAGCCGAGCCGGCGGGCGAACTTCACCAACGAGTCCGGCGTCGACGGCACGATCCGCTACCTGCGCAACGTGATGGGCCTGTGGCCACTACAGGAGTCGCTGCGCACCTGGGGCACCACCGACCTGGCCGCCCTGCTCCGGCAGGCAGCCCGGGAGCCGGCCTTCCGCTCCGTCGTGGATCCGGACGACCCCACGTTCCTGCCGCCCGGCGACATGCCCACCCGCATCGCCGACGCCTGCCGCCGTACCGGCGAGCCGGTGCCGGTGACCCGGGCGGCCACGGTCCGGTGCATCCTCGACAGCCTCGCGCTGGCGCACCGGCGCGCCGTCCGTCAGGCGCAACTGCTCGCCGGTCGCCACGTCGACGCCGTGCACGTCGTCGGCGGCGGGGCTCGCAACGAACTCCTGTGCCAGCTCACCGCCGACGCCTGCGGCCTGCCGGTGCTCGCCGGGCCGGTCGAGGCCACCGCGCTGGGCAACGTACTCGTGCAGGCCCGCGCTCTCGGCATCGTCGGCGGCGACCTGTCGGCGCTGCGGGCCGTGCTGCGCGAGACCCAGCAGATCGTGCGCTACGAGCCACGAGGCGCCGAGACGACGTGGCGGGCGGCAGCCCAGCGTCTCGGATGGGAGGACTGAGGATGCGAATAGCGCTGTTCGTCACCTGCCTGGCCGACACTATGTTCCCCGAGGCGGCCAAGGCGACGGTGCGGCTCCTGGAACGGCTCGGTCACGAGGTCGTCTTTCCGCAGGACCAGACCTGCTGCGGGCAGATGCACATCAACACCGGCTACCCGGACGACGCGCTGCGGCTGGTACGCCGGCACGTGCGGACCTTCGCCCCGTACGACGTGGTGGTCGCCCCCTCCGGCTCGTGCGTCGGTTCGGTGCGGCACCAGCACGCGATGGTGGCCCGCAGGGCCGGCGACGAGCGGTTGGCCAGTCGAGCCGAGGAGGTCGCCAGCCGCACGTACGAGCTGTCGGAGCTGCTCGTCGACGTGCTCGGGGTGACCGACGTCGGCGCCTTCTATCCGCACCGGGTGACGTACCACCCGACCTGCCACTCGCTGCGGATGATCCGGGTGGGAGAAAAGCCGCTGCGGCTGCTGCGTCAGGTCCGCGGCCTGGACCTGGTGGAGCTGCCGCAGGCCGAGGAGTGCTGCGGCTTCGGCGGCACGTTCGCCGTGAAGAACGCGGACACCTCGACGGCGATGCTGGCCGACAAGATGCGCCACGTGCTGGCCACCCGAGCTGACGTCTGCACCGCCGGGGACGCGTCCTGCCTGATGCACATCGGCGGTGGACTGTCCCGCCTCCGGGCCGGAGTGCGGACCGTGCACCTCGCGGAGATCCTGGCCAGCACCGAGCCCACCGGCAACCCAGTCGAGCAGGCGCAGCGGCAGACCGGCGGGGTGCGGGCGTGACCCGAACCTTCCTCGGTATGCCCGCCACCGCGCCGCGCGGCGTCGGACACCTGCGCGGCGAGGAGCCCTTCCCGGTCGCGGCCCGGCGGAGCCTCACCGACGCCCAACTGCGCCGCAACCTCGGCCACGCCACCGCCACCATCCGCGCCAAGTCGGCAGCGGTCATCGACGAGGTCCCCGACTGGCAGGAACTGCGGGAGGCCGGGCGGGCCATCAAGACCGACACGATGGCCCGGCTGCCCGAGCTGCTCCAACAGTTGGAGGCGGCGGTCACCGCCGCCGGCGGCACCGTGCACTGGGCCGCCGACGCCGTCGAGGCCAACCGGATCGTCACCGACCTGGTCAGGGCCACCGGCAGCGACCGGGTCATGAAGGTCAAGTCGATGGCCACCCAGGAGATCGGCCTCAACGAGGCACTGGAGGCGGCCGGCATCGAACCGGTGGAAACCGACCTCGCCGAGCTGATCGTCCAACTCGGGCGGGACAAGCCCAGCCACATCCTGGTACCCGCGATCCACCGCAACCGCGCGGAGATCCGTGAGATCTTCCTGCGCGAGATGCCCGGCGTCGACCCGGCGCTGACCGACGACCCGGCGATCCTGGCGGCCGCGGCCCGCCGTCACCTGCGTCGTACGTTCCTCAGCACCCGCGTCGCGGTCTCCGGGGCGAACTTCGCGGTGGCCGAGACCGGCACCCTCGCGGTGGTCGAGTCCGAGGGCAACGGCCGCATGTGCCTCACCCTGCCGGACACCCTGATCACCGTGATGGGCATCGAGAAGGTCATCCCGACCTGGGCAGACCTTGAGGTGTTCCTGCAACTGCTGCCCCGGGCCTCCACCGGCGAGCGGATGAACCCGTACACCTCCATGTGGACCGGCGTCATGCCGGACGACGGGCCACAGGACTTTCACCTCGTGCTGCTGGACAACGGCCGCAGCGCGGTTCTCGCCGACGAGGTCGGCCGCCAGGCGCTGCACTGCATCCGATGCTCCGCCTGCCTCAACGTCTGTCCCGTCTACGAGCGCACCGGCGGGCACGCGTACGGCTCCGTCTACCCCGGGCCCATCGGTGCGGTGCTGTCACCGCAGCTGACCGGCGTGGAGGACAACGCCTCCCTGCCCTACGCCTCCTCGCTCTGCGGCGCGTGTTTCGACGCCTGCCCGGTGAAGATCGACATACCGTCGATCCTGGTGCACCTCCGCGCCCAGCACGTGGCGGCCTACCGCAGTGAGCACCGCCTGCCGAGCGCCGAGGCGATCACCATGGCCGCCGCCGCGTACACCATGGACCACCCGGCGATGTACGAGGCCGCGCAGCGCGCCTCGCGGGCCGCCCGTCTCGCCGGCCGGCGAGGCCGCGGCCTGCCCCCGCCGCTGTCCGGCTGGACCATCGGCCGCGACCTGCCGCAGCCGCCGCCGCAGACGTTCCGCGAATGGTGGGCGCAGCGATGACCTCCCGTGAGTTGATCCTCGGCCGCCTCCGTGCGGCTCTCGGCGCGACGCCGACCACCTCCGGCGACGTGCCGCGGGGCTACCGGCCAGCCGGCGGTGCCGTGGACCTCGACGTGCTGGTGCACCGGCTCACCGACTACCGGGCCACCGTGCACCGGTGTGCCGACGGCGAGGTGGCGCAGGCCGTCGACACGATCCTTGGTGGCCGACGCGTCGTCGTCCCGCCCGGGCTGCCCCGGCACTGGTTGCCCGACACCGTCGACGTGCTGACCGACGACAACCTCCCGAGGGAACAGGTCGCGGCGGCCGACGGGGTGGTCACCGCGGCGGCGGTCGCCGTCGCCGAGACCGGGACGGTCATCCTCGACGCGGCCCCCGACCAGGGGCGGCGGGTCATCACACTGCTGCCCGACGTGCACATCTGCGTCCTGCGTACCGATCAGGTCGTCGCGGGTGTCCCGGACGCCCTCGCGCGCCTCGACCCGCACCGCCCGCTCACCTGGATCAGCGGGCCGTCCGCCACCAGCGACATCGAACTCAACCGGGTCGAGGGCGTGCACGGCCCCCGGCACCTGCACGTGGTGCTCGTACCCCGCTGAACCGCACCGGCGGTAGGCCCGCGTTACAACTCGGCCTGTGCGGTCAGGGTCTGTCGCAGGTAGCTCTTCGGCCTCGACCCCACGGTCGATCCGACGACCTCGCCCCGGCGAAACACCAGCAGCGTCGGCAGGGACATGACGCCGTAGTTGCGCGTGGCCGTCGGGTTCTCGTCGGAGTTGAGCTTGGCCACGACCATCCGGTCGCCGAACTCCTGGGCCAGCTCGGCAAGGCTCTTCTCGATCGCCTTGCAGGGCGGGCACCACTCCGCCCAGAAGTCGACCACCACCGGCCGGTCGCTGGCCAGCACCAGTTCGGTGAACGTGTCGTCGGTGACGGTGACTAGCGAGCCAATTTCCGTTTGGGGCATGTTTCCTCCCGGTGCGCGATGGCATGGGTGAGCTGGGTGTGTAGCTGTTGGCGTACGGCGCCGAGCCGGTCGATGACGGCGTCGACCTCGACGAGCTTGCGTCGCAGCACCAGCACCGAGTCCGGGCAGACGTCGCCGGACGTGTTGCCGGCCCGAAGACAGGCGACGAACGGACGGACGTCGTCGAGGCCGAAGCCGACAGCGAGCAGCCCTCGGATCTCACGGACGACCCGTAGCTCCGCCTCGTCGTACACCCGGTAGCCGTTGGCGGAGCGCTGTGCCCGTACCAACCCGTGTGCCTCGTAGTAGCGCAGGGTGCGCGTACTCGTGCCGGCACGCTCAGCCAGTTCGCCGATCAGCATCCGACCTCCTCCACCAGCCCGTCGCAAGCACGCTAAACCTTGTCGCCAGCGTCAAGGCAAGGCGGCGGCTCGCTACCGTCGGGCGGCTTGCTGCCGCGCAGCTCTGCGCCGCCACGGGGCCGCCAGGATCAGGACGGCCAGCAGGACGGCAGTGCCGAGGCTCACCCCGGTGAGCAGCGGGATCGAGGATTCCTCGGCCTGAGCATGGCGCTCGCCCTTGACCGGGACCACTGGGCTGTCGTACTTCTCCTCCTCGGGCGTGACCAGTTGTCCGACGGACGCGTGGGGAGGCAGGGCGAAGCCCCAGTTGAGCAGGGCCGCCGCCTCTCCGAGACTCCCCAGCGGAGCGGTCTCCGCTCCGAGCAGGGTCACCGCCAGCCGTCGACCGTTGCGTTCGGCCACACCGACGTACGTCTGACGAGCCAGGTCGGTGAAGCCCGTTTTCCCCCCGAGCGTCCCGGGATAGCTGCCCAACAGCGTGTTGTCGTGAGTGATGGCGAATGCCGGGTTTCCCGGCTGTGCCGGTATCTGCGCCACCCTCGTTGCGATGTATCGCCGGAAGTCCTCCCTGGCGAAGGTGGCCCGCGCGATCAGCGCGAGGTCGTATGCGCTGGTGTACTGGCCGGGGCCGTCCAGGCCGGAAGGCGTCGCGGCGTGGGTCTGGTTCGCGCGCAGTCGACGTGCTTCGTCGTTCATCGCCTCGACCCCGCCGGGCCTACCCGCGGCACCTCCGCCGACCCGAGCCAGCACGTTGGCCGCGTCGTTTCCCGATTTGAGCAGGAGCCCCAGCCACAGGCTCTCGACGGAGTACCGGCCACCCTCGACGACCCCCATCAGCGAGCTGGCTGGGTCGAGATCGCGCAGATCCGCCCTGGTCACCTCCACCATCTGGGCCGGATCGAGGCGGGGCATCAGGGACGCCGCCAGCAGCAGCTTCTGCACGCTGGCCGGCGTTCGGAGCTCGTGGGGGCCGCACCCACCCAGGACCTCACCACTGTTGAGGTCGGCCACGAGCCATGAGGTGGCGGTCAGTGCCGGCGTCATCGGCGCACCCGCGGGAATGGCCAGCCCTGCCGTCGCCAGCGCCTGCCCGCCGACCGCCCGGTCGGTGGGGTCGACCGGTGGTGGGGACGGTATCGCGGGCGGCGGCGCCGGTGGCTTCACGGCCGGGCATGGCACGGACGGCGCGGCCACCGCCGGTGTTGGTGGCAGTACCGCCACCGCGGGCAGGACCAGGATGGCGCTGAGCGTCACTGCGGTAAACCGATAGCCGGTCACGTTAACGAACGGTAATCGTCAACGAGGCTGGCGCGGTCCGATTGGCGAAAGCGCGTGGGGTGACCTGGGCAAAGACGCCGGCGAAGGCATCGGCCGCAGCGACGGGGCATTGCGTTCGGGCAGGCCGTCTGGGTCGTTACCGTCCGAGATGACGTCGTCTATACGTCTTTTCTGCGAGACGGTATTGGTTGTTCACAAAAGTGCCATCGCTGCTTGTAATGGGCAGCGCTTCGCGCCGTGGGTCTACCGGAGCACGGTGGCCGTCTACGGCGGGGAGGTCAGCCGAGCAGATCGCCGGTCGGCAGTGGCAGCGGCAGTCCGGGTAGCGACGGCAACACCGACGGGAGCGGCACCGACGGCAGCGGCAGTCGTGGCAGCGTCGGGTTGGCGCCGGATGTCGGCGAGTCCGTCGGCGCGGGACGCGGTGGCGCTGGTGCCGTCCCGCCCGGTGTCGCGGCGCCGGAGGGCTCGGGGGCGACGGCCGTCGACGCCGCGGGTGACGGCGTCGGTGCCAGCGGGGACGTCGCGCAGCGGGGCCAGCCGGGGCATCCGTGCGCGGCCAGGTCCCGTAGGACGGCATCGATGTCGGCGCGCAGGCGGGTGGCGTCGGCCGGTTCGGTGATCCTGCCCAGGTCCCGCTGGGCCTGGTCGATCAGCTGTCGGGCCTCGTCGTACCGTCCCGCTGCGACGGCCTCGCGGGCGAGGCCGGTGGTGTGTTCGACGCCGAGCACCTCCGCCCGTTCGGGATGGAGAACCTTGGTCAGCGACCACAGCGGACTGGTCGGCCCGGCGTCGCGGCTGGCGACCCCGAGCCCCGTCGCCAGCATGAGGGCGGTGACCACGGCGGCGGCCAACCCCAGGGCTCGCCGTCCGAGCGGTTGCCACCGGGGCGGGCCGGGGACGGGGCCGGTGGGGGCGCCGGCCCGGAGCTTCCGGACCCGACGGTCGGGAGGTGGCGGGTCGGCGCGGACTGCGCCGTCGACCACGGTGTCCGGCAGGTCGGCGGTGACGTCGGCGCGCCAGGCGGCCAGCATTGCCGTGAGGCCGTCGGTGTCGGCCACCTGCTCGCCGCGGCCGAGCGCGGCGAGGAGCAGGTCGTCATGGTCGATCGCGGCGAGGTCCAACTCCTCGCCACCGTCCGGCCGGGGCTCGCTCATGCCGCCACCTCGTCAAGTCCGTCGCCGGCAAGCGTACGGAGCCGGGCCAGGGCACGGGACTGGGCCACCCGTACGGCCGGCGCCGACATGCCGAGGATCGAGCCGACTTCCTCGGCGGTGAGACCGACCGCCACCCGGAGGGTGATGATCTCCCGTTGGACGTCGGGGAGGCGGTGCAGCAGCACCGAGAGTCGGCGGGCCAGATCGGTGGCGACAGCCTGCTGCTCCGGACCCGGTGTGGTGTCCGCCTGCTCAAGGTGGGTGTCGGGGACGGCGATGGCGGCGCCGCGGACCGCCGCGCGCAGGGCGTCGGCGACCTTGTTCGCGGCGATGGCAAAGACGAACGCGGAGAACGGCCTGCCCTGGTCGCGATAGCGGGGAAGGGCCTTCAACACCGCCAGGCAGACCTCCTGGGCGACGTCGTCGGCGGTGGTGTACGCCCCACCGACGCGGCCCAGCCGGGCCCGGCAGTAGCGGACCAGCCCCGGCCGCACGGTGGTGAGCAGGGCAGCGAGCGCCGCCCGGTCACCGTGGGCGGCCAGGTGGACGAGCTCTGGCTCGATCGCTGTGGTCATGGGGACGCGAGACACCTTCGTTACCGGCCGGTTAACCGCACGCTATCGAGACGTACGCCACTTTGCCTAGTTCACCTTCGGTGTTGGTGGCGTAGCGCAAAGAAGTTGTTGCGCCCGGCCGGATCGCCGCGATGTCTCAGGTAGCGACCCGGGAAGGGAGGGCGGATGGGCGTCGAGGTGGCGGTGCAGGGGCTGACCAAGTCCTTCGGTGGCCAGCCGGTCTGGTCGGACGTCAGCCTGGCCCTGCCGGCCGGCGAGATATCCGTGCTGCTAGGCCCGTCCGGCACCGGCAAGTCGGTGTTCCTCAAGACCCTGGTGGGGCTGCTACGCCCCGACGCCGGGTCGATCTGGATCGAGGGCAAGGACCTGCCCCGGCTCTCGGAGCGGGCGTTGTACGAGGTGCGCAAGCTGTTCGGGGTGCTGTTCCAGGATGGCGCGCTGTTCGGCTCGATGACGATCTACGACAACGTGGCCTTCCCGCTGCGGGAGCACACCCGCAAGTCCGAGTCCCAGATCCGCGAGGTGGTCACCGAGAAGCTCGACATGGTCGGCCTGGTCGGCGCCGAGAAGAAACTGCCGGGGGAGATCTCCGGTGGGATGCGCAAGCGGGCCGGCCTGGCCCGCGCGCTCGTGCTTGACCCCCGCATCGTCCTGTTCGACGAGCCCGACTCCGGATTGGACCCGGTTCGCACCGCGTACCTGAACCAGCTGATCATCGATCTGAACCAGCGGACCGGGGCGACCTTTCTGATCGTCACGCACGACATCAACACCGCGCGCACGGTGCCCGACAACATCGGCCTGATCTACCACGGGCACCTGGCCATGTTCGGGTCGCGGGAGATGCTGCTGTCCAGCACCGAGCCGGTGGTGCGGCAGTTCCTCAACGCCCAGCGGATCGGACCGATCGGCATGGCCGAGGAGAAGGACGCCGAGGAGCTGCGAGCCGAGGCGGACGCCGGCGTGGAACTGCCGCCGCTGCCGCCCATCCCGCTGCAGCTGCCGCCGTCGGACGGACTGCCCCGCGCCGCCGAGCGGCCACCGGGGCAGTGGTGCCGGGAGCACGGCGTCACCCCGCCACCCGGCTCCTTCGCCGGGCTACGCGACGCCGAAGAGCCCACCGTCGCGCTGAACGGACCGCCGGCCGGGGACGGGCGGCAGGGAGCGGGGGTCCCCGGATGAGCGGCCCCGTCACCGCCGTACGGCACACCGGGGAGTTCTTCGCGTTCTGCCTGGACACACTGCGCGGCCTCGGCCGGCGACCGGTGCAGGTCCGCGAGTTCGTCCAGCAGGCCTGGTTCATCAGCTCGGTGTCGATCCTGCCCGCCGCGCTCGTCTCCATCCCCTTTGGCGCGGTCATCGCGTTGCAGCTCGGCTCGCTGGTCCGTCAGCTCGGGGCGCAGTCGTTCACCGGCGCGGCGTCGGTGCTCGCGGTGGTCCGTGAGGCGGGGCCGATCGTCACCGCGCTGATCATCGCCGGCGCGGGTGGCTCGGCGATCTGCGCCGATCTCGGCTCTCGGAAGATCCGCGAGGAGCTCGACGCGATGCAGGTGCTGGGCATCGATCCCATCCACCGCCTCGTGGTGCCCCGGGTGCTCGCCTCGATGCTGGTCGCCGTGCTGCTCAACGGCCTGGTCAGCGTGGTCGGGGTGACGGGTGGCTACCTGTTCAACGTGGTCCTGCAGGGCGGCACACCTGGCGCGTACCTGGCCAGCTTCCAGGCCCTGGGGCAACTGCCCGACCTGCTGGTGGGTGAGGTCAAGGCGCTGCTGTTCGGCGCTGCCGCCGCGCTGGTCGCCTCGTACAAGGGGATGACCGCCAAGGGCGGCCCGAAGGGGGTCGGCGACGCGGTCAACCAGAGCGTGGTGATCACCTTCATGCTGCTGTTCGCGCTGAACTTCATCGTCACGGCCGTGTACTTCCAGGTCGTACCGCAGAAGGGAAGCTGACGTGCTGGTGCTGCGGTACCTCGACAACCTGGGCGGACAGCTCGCCTTCTACCTGCGGGCGTTCGCCTGGGCGCCGCGAACGGTGCGCCGCTACAAGCGTGAGGTGATACGGCTGCTGGCGGAGGTGAGCTTCGGCTCCGGCGCGCTCGCCGTGCTCGGCGGCACCGTCGGTGTCATCTGCTTCCTGACGTTCTTCACCGGCACCGAGGTCGGACTGCAGGGCTACCAGGCGCTCAACCAGCTCGGCAGCAGCGCCTTCACCGGTTTCGTCTCGGCGTACTTCAACACTCGGGAGATCTCCCCGCTGGTCGCGGCGCTGGCCCTGTCGGCCACCGTGGGCTGCGGGTTCACCGCCCAGCTCGGGGCGATGCGGATCTCCGAGGAGGTGGACGCACTCGAGGTGATGGGGGTGCCCTCGCTGCCGTTCCTGGTCACCACCCGCATGATCGCCGGATTCCTCGCGGTCATCCCGCTGTACGTGGTGGGGCTGCTCGCCAGCTACCTGGCCACCCGCACCATCGCCGTGCACTACTACGGCCAGTCGGCCGGCACCTACGACTACTACTTCCACCTGTTCCTGCCACCCGAGGACGTGCTCTGGTCCTTCGGCAAGGTGCTCGTGTTCAGCGTGATCGTGGTGCTGGTGCACTGCTACTACGGCTACACCGCCAGCGGCGGGCCCGCCGGCGTCGGCGTCGCGGTCGGACGGGCCGTCCGGCTCGCCATCGTCGCGGTCAACATCGTCGATTTCTTCCTGTCGCTGGCCATCTGGGGCGCGACCACCACCGTCCGGATCGCGGGGTGAGCATGAGACATCGCATTCTCGGCATCGTCTTCATCGCCGTACTGACCGCGGCGTTGACCGCCTCCGTGCTGCAGTACCGCAAGGCGTTCACCCCCGTCGACTGGGTCACCCTGCAGGCCGGTCGATCCGGACTGCAGCTGAGCCCGGGCGCCGACGTCAAGGTCCGCGGGGTCGTCGTCGGCGAGGTGCGCTCGGTCGGCAGCGAGGGCGTCGGCGCGACCATCCGGCTGGCCCTGGACCCGACCTCGACGCCGCGGATCCCCGCCGACGTCAGCGCGCGGTTGCTGCCCAAGACGCTCTTCGGCGAGCGGTACGTCGAGCTGGTCCCGCCGGTCGGCGGCAACGCCGTACCGATCCGCGACGGCGCCGTCATCACCCAGGACCGCAGCAGCACCGCCGTCGAGCTGGAACGGGTTCTCGACGAGGCGCTGCCGCTGCTGCAGGCGGTGCGGCCCGACCAGCTCGCCGCGACGCTGGGCGCGATCGCCGCCGCACTCGAAGGTCGCGGCGAGCAACTCGGCGCCAACGTCGAGCGGCTCGATGCGTACCTGCGGCAGCTCAACCCGGCGATGCCGACCATCGCCGAGGACGTCCGGAAGCTCGCCGTCGTGCTGGACAGCTACGACGCCGCCCTACCCGATCTGCTGGCCCTGCTGCGGGACGTCACCGTCACCGCCCGTACGGTCACCGACCAGCGCGCACAGCTGGCGGCGTTCCTCGCCGACACCACCGACACCGCCGACGCCACCCGCAGCTTCCTCGACCGGCACGGTGACCAGCTCATCGAGCTCGGCCAGGTGAGTCGCCCGGTGCTGCAACTGCTCGCCACGTACGCCCCCGAGTATCCGTGCCTGATGAGCGGCCTGGTCGCCCTGCAACCCCGCGTCGAGGAGGTCTTCTCCGGCGGGCGGATGCACATCACCCTCGAGGTCACCCGCGACGGCGGCAAGTACGAGAAGGGACGCGACGAGCCCGTCTACGGCGCGCACGGCGGGCCGCAGTGCCGCGGCCTGCCCCAACCAGGGCAGCCGGCGCCCGACGTGCCCGTCAACGACGGTTACGACCGCGGGGGTGCTCGCCCGCGTACCCCGTTGCCCGTCGGCCTGCCGGCGACCGCGCCCGCCGGCGCTTCCCCGGCGATGGGCCGGGCCGCCACCGGCGAGGAGCGCGCATTGGTCAAGCCCCTGGTCGGCGCCGTCACCGGCATCCTGCCCGCGGAGGTTCCCGACATCGCGGTCCTGCTGTGGGGGCCGTTGCTGAGGGGAGGGGTGGTGCACGCGCGATGAGCAACCGGATGATGGTGCCCCTGCTGAAGCTGGTGGTCTTCGCCGCCGTGACCCTGCTGCTGACGGCGCTGCTCGCGCAGACCCTCGGCGCCTTCCCGCCGGGTGGCGTCACCTACCGCGCCCGGTTCACCGACGTCACCGGACTGCTTACCGGAGACGACGTCCGCGTCGCCGGCGTGAAGGTCGGCCGCGTCCGCGGCATCAAGGTGGTCGACGACACCGCCGCCGAGGTGGCCTTCACCGTCACCACCGACGTCCCGGTGGCCACCAGCGTCCGCGCCAAGATTCGCTACCGCAACCTGGTGGGCCAGCGGTACGTGGCGCTGAGCGAGGGCCCGGGGGAGGGGCGACCACTGCGGCCCGACGGCCTGATCCCGCTCGGCCAGACCACCCCGGCGCTGGACCTAACGGTGTTGTTCAGCGGGTTCCGGCCCCTGTTCACGGCGCTCGACCCGGACGACGTCAACAAGCTCGCCTACGAGATCATCCAGGTGCTGCAGGGCGAGGGCGGCACGGTCAGCAGCCTGCTGCAACGCACCGCGTCGCTCACCAACACCCTCGCCGACCGGGACGCCGTCATCGGGCGGGTCATCACCAACCTCAACGGCGTCCTGGGCGCCCTGGCCGAACGGGACCAGAACCTCGACCAGAGCATCAGCCAGCTGCAGCAGTTCGTCTCCGGGCTGTCCGCCGACCGCACGGCCATCGGCGAGTCGCTGGTCAGCATCGGCGAGCTCACGACCGCCACGTCGTCGCTGCTGCGCGATGTCCGACCACCGCTCGCCGCGGACGTGCGCGCCCTGGGCGAACTCTCCGGCACCCTCAACCGCAACGCGGCCGTTATCGACAGCACCCTCGGGCGGATGCCCGAGCGGTACCAGTCCCTGACCCGCGTCGCGTCCTACGGCTCGTGGTTCAACTTCTACCTCTGCGACTTCGACGGCAAGGTGGCGGTGTCGGGCCGGGCACCGCTCGACCTGCCCACCTTCAGCGCCCCGGCCGCCCGATGCGCCGGCGGCAGCCAGTGACACCGTTTCGGGAACGCAACCCCGTGGTCGTCGGCACGCTCGGGCTGGCGCTGATCGTCGCCGTGCTGCTGGGTGCCTTCCAGCTCGACCGGCTGGCCGACCTCACCGGACGCAGGTACCAGGCGGCCTTCCACGACGCCAGCGGCCTCGTCACCGGCAACGAGGTGCGGGTCGCCGGGGTGCGGGTGGGCAAGGTGACCGCCGTGGAACTCGCCCGCGACGGCGCGCCCTACGTGCGGGTCCGGTTCCGGGTGGACGACGACAGCGTCCGGCTCGGCACCGACACCGGCGCCACGATCAGGATCAAGACGGTGCTCGGCCAGAAGTACCTGGCCCTCTCGCCGGCCGGGCCGGGTCGACTGCGCGAGGGCGGGCAGATCCCCCTCGCCCGCACCGCGGCGCCGTTCGACGTGGTGCAGGCGGTCACCGGACTCGCCGACACCCTCGACAAGGTCGACACCGACCAGCTCGCCGCCGCCTTCACCACCCTGTCCGAGACCTTCGCCGACACGCCCGAGAGCGTCAACGCCTCCCTGGTCGGACTCTCCCGGCTCTCCCGGACCGTCGCCGGACGCGACGCCGAACTGCGGGCGCTGCTCGACCGCGCCCGTCAGGTGACCGCCGTGCTCGCCGCTCGGGACGAGGAGTTCCGCAAACTGGTCACCGACGGCGAGGCGCTGCTGAGCGAGGTGAGCCGGCGTCGGGACGCCATCCACAAGCTGCTCGTCGGCACCGACGAGCTCGCCACCCAGTTGTCCGGACTGGTCACCGACAACCGCGCCCAGCTCGCTCCCGCGCTGCGCGAGCTGCGTGAGGTGGTCGCCATCCTGCAGCGCAACCGGGACGACCTGGAGAAGACCATCCAGCGGATGGGGCCGTTCGTCACCGCGTTCGCCAACGTGGTGGGCAACGGCCGCTGGTTCGACTCGTACGTCTCCGGTCTGCTCCAGCCGTACCAGCCCACGACGGGAGGCCGCTGATGCCCGGTCCCATCCAGCGGTGGCGACGACCGATCGCCGTCACCACCGTCCTCCTGGTAGCCGTCGCCGCCGGCGTGGTCGTTCTCCGCGGCGGCACACCCCCGCAGCGGGTGGTCGCCCACTTCACCCGCGCCGTCGGGGTGTACCCCGGATCGGACGTGCGGGTGCTGGGCGTCCGCGTCGGCGAGGTGGTCGCCGTGACCCCGCAGGGCCGCACCGTCCAGGTGACCATGTCCTACGACCCCGGGATCGCCGTTCCCGCCGACGCGCAGGCGCTCATCGTGCCGCCCAGCGTGGTCAGCGACCGCTACGTCCAGCTCACCCCCGCCTACGCTGGCGGAGCCGCGCTCGCCGACGGGGCCGAGATACCGCTGGAGCGGACCGCTGCTCCGATGGAGATCGACGACATCTACCAGGCGCTCGACGACTTCAACCGCACCCTCGGCCCGGAGGGCGCCAACCGCGATGGTGCCCTGTCCGACCTGGTCGCCACCGGACGCGCCAACCTGGAGGGCAACGGCCAGAACCTGCACGAGACCCTCGACGGCCTGTCCCAGGCACTGGCCACCCTCTCCGCCGGGCGGCAGGACCTCTTCGGGTCGGTGGTCAACCTGCAACGCTTCACCACCGCGCTGGCCCGCAGCGACCAGGAGGTGCGCGCCTTCAACCAGCAGTTGGCCGACGTCGCCGAACAACTCGCCGGGGAACGCGACGAACTGGCCGCCGCGCTGCGCAACCTCTCCACCGCGCTGGCCGACGTGACCACGTTCGTGCGGCAGAACCGGGACGCGTTGACCTCCAACGTCGCCGCGCTGGCGGACATCACCGGCATCCTGGTCCGCCAGCAGCAGGCCGTCATCGACATCCTCGACGTCGCCCCGCTCGCCCTTGGCAACCTCAGCCTCGCCTACAACCCGCGATCCGGCACCCTGGACACCCGCGACAACGTAATGGGTCCCTACGACCCTGCTGGCTTCGCCTGCTCACTGATGATGGACCAGCTGCCCGCGGCCCAGGTGCCCGCCAAGTGCATGGCACTCGCGCAGACCCTGCACTCCCGCGGGCTGCCCATGACCGACCAGCTGCGCAAGCTCCTCAAGCTGCCGCCCGGCGCCCCGGCCACCGGCGGGTCCTCACCGGGAAATCCTCCCCTCGATTCCCCCGGTGCGCCGATCCCCGACCAGGCGCCGGGCGGCCCCGGCATCACCAGCGACCCCACCCTCGGCGGCATCCTGCGGGGTTTGTCATGACCGCCCGCACACTGCGGACCCTGGCGTGCGCGATCGTAGTGGCGATGCTGCCGGCCGGATGCGGCCTGCCCGACCTCACCGACCTGCCGCTGCCCGGCGGCGCCCCGAAGGGCGACGGGTACGCCGTCACCGCCGAGTTCAGCGACGTGCTCGACCTTGTGCCGCACGCCGCTGTGAAGGTCGACGACGTGACGGTCGGCAGCGTGGAGAAGATCTCCCTGGCCGGCTGGACCGCCCAGGTAACCCTGCGCATCGGCGCAGAGGTACGGCTGCCGTCCAACGCAACGGCCGCCGTCCGGCAGAGCAGCCTGCTGGGCGAGAAGTACGTTACCGTCGCGCCGCCGCCCACCGGCGCCGCCAGCGGTCGACTCGCCGACGGCGACATCATCCCGCTGTCCCGGACCGCTCGCGGCGCCGAGGTGGAAGAGGTCCTCGCCGCCCTCGGGCTGCTGCTCAACGGGGGCGGTCTGGCGCAACTGAGGACCATCAACCAGGAGCTCGGCACCGCACTCGACGGACGGGAACCCGCGGTCCGGGACGCGCTGCGCCAGCTCGACACGTTCATCGGCGGGCTGGACAAGCAGAAGGCCGATCTGGTCCGCGCCCTCGACGCCCTGGACCGGCTCAGCGGCCGGCTTGACCGGCAGAAGCAGGTGCTCGGCGAGGCCGTGGACTCCCTCGCCCCCGGCCTGACCGTGCTGGCCGGCCAGCGCGCCCAACTGACCCGGGCGCTGACCGCTCTGGACCAGCTGGGCGACGTCGGCACCCAGGTCGTCAACCGGAGCCGCGACGACACCCTGGCCGACGTCCGGGCGCTGCAACCGATCCTGGAGCAGTTGGCACGGGCCGGGGACGACCTGCCGAAGTCGCTGGACTTCATGCTGTCCTACCCGTTCCCACCGAACGTCACCGGCGCGATCGTCGGCGACTTCGTCAACCTCTCCGTCACCGCCGACCTCGACTCGGCGTCGATCCTGGCGAACCTGGTCGCCGCGGCCCCCGCCGCCCCGGCCCGTCCGGCCACGCCGTCACCGGGGGCTAGCCGCGGCGGGGCGCCAGCGGCGGGTGGCCCCGCACCTGCCACCCCGCGACCTCGCGGCGGGTCCCGTCCGCTGCCCGACCTGCCGATCCTGAAGTGCCTGCCCGACCCGCGCAACTTCCCCGCGACCTGGACGCCGCCGAAGGACTGTCTGCTGCCGGAGGGCTGCGTCCTGCTCAAGCCCGGCTCGACGGTGCCCATCGGCGGACTGATCCTGCCGAAGGGCCTCGTACCACCGGGCACGGTCTTTCCCGTCGAGACCGAACTGCCCGCGGGCACGGTCATGTCGGCGCAGTGCGTCCTGCCGTTGACCGGCGCGGTGATCGGACAGATCGGCAGCCTGCCGGACGTCCTGGGAGGGGGGCTGAAGCCATGATCGGACGTACCGCGAAGGTGCAGGTTCTGGCGTTCCTGCTGGTGAGCGTCCTCGGCGTCAGCTACGTCGGCATCCGCTACGTCGGGCTGGGCGACCGGCTGCTCGGCGGAAGCTACGTCGTCCACATGGACCTGGCCCGGGCCGGCGGCATCTTCCCCAACGCCCCGGTCACCTACCGCGGGGTGCCCGTCGGCCGGGTCGCCGCAGTCGCCCTGCGCGGTGACGGGGTCCGCGCCGACCTGCGGTTGCAGCGCGACGTCCGGGTACCGGACGACCTGCGGGCCGTGGTGGCGCAACGCTCCGCCGTCGGCGAGCAGTACGTGGACCTGCGTCCGGAGCGCGACAGCGGGCCGTACCTCGCTGACGGCGCGGTGATCCCGGCCGACCGGACCGGTGTCCCGCTGGCGCCGGAGGTGCTGCTGAGCAACCTCGACGCCCTGGTCCGCTCCGTCGACCCGGAGGATCTCACCGTCCTGATCACCGAACTCGGCACCGCGTTCGAGGGCAACGAGCTGGCCCTGGCCCGGATCCTCGACCACGGGGACGCGCTGCTGACCGAGGCGACCACCCGCCTGCCGGAGACACTCGCGCTGATCAACGACGGACGAACCGTGCTCACCACCCAGGCCGAGTCGGCCGAGGCGCTGCGCCGGTGGGCGGCAGGACTGGCCCAGCTGGCGGCCACCGTCCGCGACGCCGACCCGGACCTGCGGCGGCTGCTCGCCGCCGGGCCTCCCGCCGGGCGGGAACTGGTCGCGTTGCTGCGCGGGCTGGAACCGACGGTCGGCACCCTGCTCGGCAACCTGGTGACCGTCAACGGCATCGCCGCCCGGCGGCTGCCCGGCATCGAGCACCTGCTGGTGGTGTACCCGATCGCCGTCGCCGGTGGTTTCACCGTCACGCCGGGCGACGGCACCGCCCACCTCGGCCTGGTCCTCAACGTCAACGATCCGCCGTCCTGCGTGTACCGCGGCGGCGGAACTACGTGCGGAGCAGGGGATCGCGCGGGCGGCGCCAGCGTGCGCGGCGCCGCCAACGCCCCCCGACCGGGCGGCCGGGAACCAGCCCCCGACCCGGGGCCGTCAGCCGCCGCCCCGCCCGCCGGGACCGGGACCGGCGGGTACGACCCCGCGACCGGCCTGGTGCTCGGCTCGGACGGCCGGCCATTGCAGTTCGGCGGAACCGGGGGTCAGTCCCGGATGGCCGGGGACCAGTCGTGGAAGCAGTTGCTGCTCGCCGGGGTGACCCGGTGACCGGCGCGAAGAAGGAGGTGGCGATGCGGGCCCGCAGGGACCACACGCTGAAAGTCATCAAGGGGGCGAAGGCTGGGGCTCCGGGCCGGGCGTCGCAGCGCCGGATCGTCCCCCGCCAGCTTCCCCGACCGACGGAGCCGATCGAGGACCTGTTGCGGCGGCTCGACCAGGAACCGGTCGAGGACCCGACGGAGTTCGAGGATCCGGTGGGCGGGGACGACCCGGCGAGCGCGGACGGTCCGCTGGAGAAGCCCTCCGGTGAGCGTTCCGAGGGCGAGCCGGCCAGGGCCGTGCCGGCGGGACGGCGACGGATGTCCATCGTCGTGCTCGTGGTACTCCTCGCTGCGGCGCTCACCGCCGCCGGCGTGACCGGGCGCCGGTGGTACGTCGACCGGGCGACGGAGCAGGCCCGGCAGGCGGCCGTCGCGGCAGCCAGACAGGCCAGCGTCAACTTTGTCTCGGTCAGCGCGGCCAGCGTCGACCGGGACATCCAGCGGATCACGACCGGGGCCACCGGCGACTTCCGGGATGAGTTCACCCGGGGGCAGTCGCAGGTGCGCGCTGCGGTCGTGGAGAACAAGGTCGACTCGCGCGGGTCGGTGCTGCGGGCCGGGCTGGTCTCCGGCGACCGCCGCCGGGCGGTCGTGCTGGTGGCCGTCGACGCCACCGTCAAGAACGTCAAGGCACCCGAGGGGCGGCCGTCGCACTACCGGATCCAGCTGGACCTGGTCCGCGACAACGAATCGGGCCGGTGGCTCGTGTCCCGCCTGCAGTTCGTCGGCTGAGAGAGGGAGGACCTGTGGGTACTTTGGTCGAATTCGTGCGACGGCCGCGCGTCCTCTGGCGGCGCCCGGCCCGGATCCGGCTCGTCCCGGCCCTGGCCGTCGCGATCGTGCTCGCGGCCGCCGTCGCCGGTCTCGGCTGGTGGGGCGACCACCGCGCCGGGCAGCGGGATGCGGCCGTACGACAGGCCTTGGCCACCGCGCCCGCCGCCGCCAAGGCGATCTTCTCCTACGACTACCGCACCTTTGACGACAGCGTCGCCAACGGCCGCACCTTCGCGACCGGCCCGTTCGGCAAGGAGTACGAGCAGACCACAGCGGCGTTGAAGCAGACCGCGGCCACGCAGCAGGCGGTCGTTGCGGCGGAGGTGTCCGCGACGGGCGTGGTGACCGCGACCGCCCAACGGGTCGAGCTGCTCGTGTACCTCAACCAGTACCGGCGCAACGTGAACACGGCGGGGGAGAAGGTCGACCAGAACCGGGTGGTGCTCACACTGGTCCCGGTCGACGGGGAATGGAAGGTGGCCAAGGCGGAGGCCATCTGACGCTCACCGCGTGGGCCGACAGCCTCGCGCAGGTCGGGACGGAAACACCAAACAGGCGAAATGCACCTTATAGGTGGTGTCATCGGCGACGGTCTGGACCGATAGAGGAAGTGCTCCTGGCCTGCCCTGGGCTCGGGAAGAGTTAGGCTCCTGCACGTGATTGACGTGCAGGGTAGCGGGAGCGACGAGCGGCTGCGTCGCATCGAGGCGGTAACGGACGCCGCGCTGTCCCAGCTCGACGTCAAGGACCTTCTGGCCGAGCTCCTCGATCGTGTCCGAGAGGTGCTGGGGGTTGAAACCGCGTCCATCCTGCTGCTGGACGTACACGCCCAGCAGTTCGTCTCCACTGCGACGCAGGGGTTGAGGGGAGAGGTCCGGCACGGTGCTCGGGTCCCCGTCGGCCATGGCTTCGCGGGCCGGATCGCTCAGGAGAAGCAGCCCGTCAGACTGGACAACCTCGCCGCGGACGACGACGCGGCCCTGTTCGACCAGGGAGTCCGCTCGCTGTTGGGCGTGCCCATGCTCGCCGGCGGCGACGTGATCGGCGTCATACATGTCGGCTGCCTGCGACCGCACCGATTCACCGACGCCGACGTGCAGTTGCTGCAACTCGCCGCCGACCGGGCAAGCCTTGCCACCCGCGCGCAGGCCAGCGGCCTCGACCGCACCGCGGCCCTCGCGCTGCAACGCAGCCTGTTGCCCACCCACCTACCTGACGCGCCCGGTGTGGATATGGCCGCGCGCTACGTACCCGGTCACGACGTCGGCGTCGGCGGCGACTGGTACGACGTGTTCACCCTGCCCTCCGGCTGGCTGGGCGTCGTCATCGGTGACGTTTCCGGACATGGACTGCGGTCGGCGGTCGTGATGGGGCGCCTCCGCAGCGCGCTGCGCGCCTACGCGCTGGTCTGCGATGACCCCGCGGAGGCGCTGACGCTCCTCGATCGCAAGGTCCACCATTTCGAGACCGGAAACCTCGCCACGGTCCTGTACGCCATGATCTCCCCGGACCGGACCACCATCCAGGTGTCCCTTGCCGGGCACCTGCAACCCATCCTGGCCACGCCAGGGCACCTGGCCGACACGCTGACCATTCCAGTTGATCTTCCGCTGGGTATCGGCCCTCGTCAGCCGGCCCGCCGGTACACCGAGGTCGAGTTCCCTTCCAATGCGGTACTGATCTGCTACACCGACGGGCTCGTCGAACGCCGCGGCGAGGTCATCGACGTGGGCATCGAACGGCTCCGCGCGGCCATCGAACCGGGCACCGCCGAAATGGTCTGCGCCCGCATCATGACCAAACTCGCCGGCGAACAGGCAACCGACGACATCGCCCTGCTCGCCATCCACGCGGCCGACAGAAGTCTCCCTTGAGCGACTCCGGATCACCCACCCCGCAGGCCGCAGCATGAGTCCGTCCGTCGCCACCAGGGCTGGCGGTTTCGCGCACCCCGCCCTCTTCTACGGCGATCACGAGGAGTACCTGGCCGGCACGGTGCCGTTCATCCACGCCGGGCTCGCCGCCGGTGAGCCGGTCATGGTCGCCGTACCGGGGGACAACCTCGACCACATCCGCACCACGCTCGGCAGCGACGCAGACCGGGTCCAGTTGCACGACATGAGCGTGGCCGGGCGCAACCCCGGGCGAATCCTTCCGGGCGTCCTGCTGGCCTTCGCCGCCGCCCACCCCGGCAAGCGGGTACGCATCATCGGTGAGCCCATCTGGGCCGGCCGTACCGCGACGGAATACCCCGCCTGCGCCCAGCACGAGGCCCTCATCAACGCGGCGTTCGCCGGCCGACCGGCCACCATCCTCTGCCCCTACGACACCAGCAGCCTGGCCCGCAGTTGGCTTGACGACGCCTACCGCACCCATCCGACGGTGCAGATGGGCGGTGCGGTGTGGGAGAGCCCGCACTACGCCGACCCAGTCGTGGTGGCCGCTGGGTTCAACCTGCCGCTGCGGGACCCGCCCGCCCACGCGGCCACCATCATCGTCGACCTACCTGCCCTTCCGGCCATCCGCCGGTTGGTGACCGCCGAGGCCATCGCGGCCGGACTGGCCCCGGACCGGGTCTCCGACCTGACCCTGGCGGTCAACGAACTGGCCACGAACACGGTCAGACACACCGCCGCCGGCGGCACCCTCGCGGTGTGGACCGACCGCACGCGACTGATCTGTCAGTTCAGCGACACCGGGCACATCACGAATCCGCTCGCCGGCCGGATTCCGGTGCCGCCGCGGCAGCCCGGCAGCCGAGGGCTCATCCTGGTCAACCAACTCTGCGATCTCGTACGCGTCCACACCAGGCCCGGTGCCACCACGATCCGCCTGCACATGCACCGCTGACGCCCACCGGACGGCAGGGCAGCCCGCGGTTGAGCGCGGCAACCAGAATGGTTGGGTGAGCCTCGACATCGATCACATCTACGTGCCCCCACGGGCTGGTCCACGGTGGCCGTACTGCACGATGGGGTCGAGGGCGGCCCGGAGGCCGTCCGAATGGTTCAGGACATGTACGGGCAGATCCATGCTGAGTGGTTCTTCTGCCAGCTCTGGATGGGGGTGGATCCGAATGACCGCGACGAACTCGTCGGGCCGGGGCACTCACTCGGCGCCCGCATCACCCAGTTGGCACGGGTGCAACTGCAGCTGAGCCGAGGGCTGGCCGAGGTTGGCAACGTGGATCTGATGTACCGGGATCCGATGCGGATCACGGTGGCCACGTTCCTGATCGAGGGCTTGCGGGTGCCCCGGCACCTTCAGGCCGCCCGGCAGCGCCTGGAACTGCTCCGCAGCAACCTGAGCCAGCTCTTCGGGTTGCAGACGGCGCTGTTCCAGCAGCGGCTCCAGTGGCTGTTCTCGATCACCGCGGTTGCCGGCGTCGCCGCGCTGGTGCCGGAGGTGTTGCAGGTCGAGAGCATGCGCTGGCGGATCGTGACGGGTGTCCTGTTCGGCATGCTGGCGGTGTTCTGCTGGCTGCTGATTCGGCTGCTTGGACGCGCCGGCCTGAAAGCGGGCCGTGCGGTCCGCCCGGTCCGGAGGGCCGGCCGGCGTCCGGGCAGGACGCCGCGAGGCCGGCTCGGCTGGGTCCGGCGGCTCCGCCGGCGGACCGGGTGACCCTGGCGCGAGCCGCCGGAGCCCGGGCAGGGCCGCAGTCGTCAGCGACGCAGGGTCGTGGACGGCGCCTCGCCGAAGCGGGCCCGGTAGTCGCTGGCGAAGCGGCCGAGGTGGACGAACCCGTGTTGCAGGGCAGCGGTCGTCACGGACATGCCGCGGTCGCTCGTGCGCAGTGTGCGGTGCACCGCGTCGAGCCGGCAGGCGCGCAGGTAAGCGGTGGGCGTGGTCTGCAACTCGCGTCGGAAGCAGTCCTGCAGCGTTCGTACGCTCACCCGCAGCGCCTCCGCGACATCCCCAACCGTCAGTGCCTCGCCGTGGTGGTCGCTGATCAGGGCGCAGGCCTGGCGGACGAGGCGCCCGGGGGCCGGGTGGCGCGCCGGCTCGGCGAGCAGGTCGGAATAGGTGTGCCGGTGGGCCAGTAGCAGCTTGCCGATGAGCCCCTGCTCGAACCGAGCGGCGACCTGTGGGTGGTCGAGGAGGGACGCGTCCGTCGGCTGCGACAGTTCCGCGGCGAGGAAGTCCACCCCGCGCGCCCACGCCCTCGCGGTCGGCGTGGTCATGGCCATGCCGATGTCGAAGCGGATCGGGCCGTCCACCGGGCGGCCCAGCAGGCGGGCGAGCTCCCGGTCGATGGCGCGCCGGTCGGCGTAGAAGATCCGGTGCGGCGACCCCTCGGACCAGTGCATGTCCGAGGCGTCGTACGGCGACAGGACGGAGGCGACGTCGGGCGTCGAGGTCACCGCATGGCCGGCGTGCCGGACCACCGTGCCACCGCTGTGCGGAATCTGCACGAGGTAGAAGGTCTCCAGCGGGGTGGGCTGGATCCGCACCGCCTGGCCGTAGTCGAGGTCGATGATGCCCACGCCGCCCACCCGGCGGGCCGCCATCCGTAGCCGCACGCTGTGGACGCCCGGCTCGGGAGTGAGCCGGTGTGGACAGAACACGCGACCCACCTCGGCACGCGCGTGCTCGACGTCGCGCGTCCGGACCGTCACGGCATCCATCCGACACCTCCCACGGCGTCCTGATGCGCTGACCCTAGGACGCGACCGGGGTGCGGGGGCGGGAAAGGCGGCGACCCGACAGGGAGCGGTTCGACTGCGCACCGCGGACACACTCCGCGTGCAGCGGATAGCGGCCCGTGCACCGCGCTCGTTAGCGTACGGACACCGCCGGCGCCCCTGCCGCCGCCGTTCCCGCCAGCGGGTCACACCTTCCGGAGGCCGCCATGAGGATTGCCGTCGTCGGCGCTGGATTCGCCGGCCTGAGCGCAGCGAAGGTGCTGCGGCAGAGTGGCTTCGACGTCACCGTGTTCGAGAAGGCGCCCGACGTCGGTGGGGTGTGGAGTCGTACCCGGCGCTACCCCGGCCTCCGCACCCAGAACGACAAGGGCACCTACCACCTCTCCGACCTGCCCATGCCGGCCCACTACCCGCAGTGGCCGACGGGCGAGCAGGTCCAGCAGTACCTCGAAAGCTACGTGGACATGTTCGGGCTCGGCGTCGCCCTGCGGCTCGCCACGGAGGTCGTCTCCGCCGAACTCGTGGACGACGAGACCGGGTGGCTGCTCACGTCGCGACCGGCCGGCGCCCAGGCCCCGATGACCCTGGAGAGGTACGACCACCTCGTCGTCGCCAACGGCATCTTCTCCGAGCCCCTCGTCCCGTCCTTCGAAGGCCGCGCGGACTTCACCGCCGCCGGCGGACGCGTCCTGGCCGCGGGGGAGTTGCACGACCTCGCGGCGGCCCGCGGAAAGAACGTCCTCGTCGTCGGGTACGGCAAGTCGTCCTGCGACGTGGCGGTCCCGCTGAGCGACGTCGCCACCCAGACCCACGTCGTCGCTCGCGAACTGCTCTGGAAGATGCCCAGGAAGCTCGGCGGTGCGCTCAACTACAAGTACCTCCTGCTCACCCGGATGGGCGAGGCGCTGTTCCGGTACCTCAACCTGAAGGGCTTCGAGCGGTTCCTGCACGGTCCGGGAGACGGCCTGCGCCGCACCCTGCTCGACAGCGTCGGGTCGGTCGCGACGAGGCAGCTCAAGCTGCGCGAGCTGGGTCTCGTGCCGAACGGAACCTTTCAGGACATCGCCCGCAGCACCGTCAGCCTCGCCACGGAGGGCGCTTCGAGCGCGTCGCCGACGGCCGGATCACCGTCCATCGGGACCAGACGATCACCGAACTCCTGGTCGACGATGGTCGACCGGCCGCCCGCCTCGGCGACGGCACGATGCTCGCCGCGGACCTGGTGATCTGTGGCACCGGCTTCCGGCAGCACGTCCCGTTCTTCGACGACGCGCTGCACGCCCGGCTGCAGGACGACGCGGGCAACTTCATGCTGTACCGCCAGATCCTGCCGATCGACGTGCCACGCCTGACCTTCGCCGGCTACAACTCCTCGTTCTTCAGCCCGCTCAGCGC
The DNA here is from genome assembly GCF_045207365.1 of Micromonospora sp. NBC_00858. Taxonomy (NCBI): domain Bacteria; kingdom Bacillati; phylum Actinomycetota; class Actinomycetes; order Micromonosporales; family Micromonosporaceae; genus Micromonospora; species Micromonospora sp. NBC_00858. The sequence goes on from NZ_CP108828.1 coordinate 1,565,751, forward strand.
GGAGATGGCAGCGGTGTGGACCGCCGCCCACCTGCGGGGAGGGATCACGCTGCCATCCCGGGACCGGATGCGCGCGGAGGTGCACGCGCGCCTGGCGTGGATGGCGGCGCGGACCAGCGGGCGGCACGCCCGGGGCACGAACGTCATTCCGTTCTCGATGCACAACGTCGACGAGGTGCTCGACGAACTCGGGCTCAACCTCGGCCGGCTGACCCGGGCACGTCAGTGGTTGCTGCCCGTCGACCCGCGCTCCTACCGGAGGGTGACGGCACGCATGATCCGGCGTACCGCCGAGGTGGGCGCGACGGGCCGGGTCGAACCGACCCAGGCCCGTCGCGCGGCGCGGTGAGAGCGACAGGGCTACGGACGTACGCAGCCCGGAAGCGGGGGACGCTCGGGCGCTGTCTGGGCCGCACCGACCGTCCATACGCCACGGCCGGGCTCGTACACGCCCGCCGGGATGCGCCGCTTGGACCTAACCACCGTCGTCCTTCTCACCTCGCTCGGGGTGGTCCTTCACCCCGACGTCGTCCAGCACATCCCATCCGCTCGACCCGGACAAGGATCTTCACGCGTTCTGGACAGCCGACGCACCTGTTTTCACACCGCCGATACGCCGCGAACCCAAACAGTCGTGGTATCCGGGCATAACCTCCAGGAGTACGAAAGGTCGGGATAAAATTCGCCGACAGCAATGACGTGGCCGGTCGGCGAGGAGACCCAGGGCGATGGCAGCGGGGCAGGTCACCGGACACCGCTACCAGGCCCGGCGGCTCCTGGCCCACCTCGGCGTGCCGGTGCCGGCAGCCCTGGCCGGCTGAGCGGACGCCCCTCGTGCTGACACGCGCCGGGTTGCGTGGGCTGGGGGACAGCAGCAGCCCGCGCGGGTCGACCGTCCTGGAACTGCTGTTCGACATCGTCTACGTCTTCGCGCTCGCCCGCCTCGCCGGGCGGGTCGCGGACGACCTGACCATCGTCCGGCACTCGCTGCTGTCGGAGGCGGGTCAGACGCTGCTGTTCTTCGCGGCGATGTGGATGATCTGGTCGCTCAACGCCCTGATGTCGAGCACCTATGACCCCCGGCGCGCGGATATCCAGATCCTGCTGCTGGCGACGATGTTCGGCACGCTGGTGCTGGCGGTCTCGTTGCCACAGGCGTTCGGCGAGCGGGGTGCGATCTTCGCCTGCACGTACGTCCTCATCCAGGTCGGCCGCCCGCTCTACCTGGTGCTGGCCTTGCGGGGCCACCCGATGCAGGGCGTCTCGTCCCGGGTGCTGAGCTGGCACGCGGTGTCCGGTGTGCTCTGGATCGCCGGTGGCATCAGCGGAGGGCTCGGCCGCGGCGTCTTCTGGACCCTCGCCCTCGCCATCGAGGTCGGCGGAGCGGCCGCCAACTGGCCCGTCCCCGGGGTGGGCGGGGACCGGCGCAGCACCTAAGCCAAGGTCTCCTACGTTCACCTCGCCGAGCGGTACAACCAGTTCTTCATGATCGCGCTCGCCGAGGTGGTGCTCGAAGCCGGTGCCGCGATCAGCTTCCCGGGCTTCTCGACCGAACGGACGATTACCCTCGTCGCCGCGTTCGTGGCGGTGGTGTCGTTCTGGCGAATCTACTTCTACCACGTGGGGCCGGGCCGGCCCTCGACCGGCAGTCTGGGCGGGGAAGGGCTGCAACTGTCCTGGTGGGCGAGCTTCAGCCTGTTGCTCATCGTCGGTGGCATCATCTGCACCGCGGTTGGCTTCGGGCAGGTCATCGAGGACCCGGACCCGCCGATCGACTGGGCGCTGGTGGTCATCATCTTCGGGGGTCCAGTGCTGTTCCTGATCGGGAGGACCTACCTGGAACGGCCGTCCGAGACCAAGTCGCGTTGCCGGGTGCTGATGGTCGGTGCGCTGGTACTGGCCGTGGCGGCGCCGCCCATGGTGTTCCTTCCGCCAGTCGCGGCGACTGTCAGCGCCGGGCTGATCCTGGCCGGGATCGCCATCTACGACGGGCTGTCCCACAGGAGTGGACCGGAGACCAATCCGGCGTTGTAGCCGTCGCTCGGCCCGACTCCGCCGCCGTGTGCCGGTCTTGCGTGCCGGCGAGCGCGTCGAGTAGGTTTTCGGCACGCCATCGAGCCGGGAGGAGGTCAGAACAATGTCCGATGTTCTGCGCCCCCTCCGCGCCCCGGCGTCCACGCGGATCTGACCCGGGGCGCTCGCTCTCCGGAGGATCAACCCATGACCGATCTGGTCATCCGCCCGCTCGTCGCGGGCGAGGAAAACCTGTTCGACTCCATGCCCGATCCGCTGCCCCAACTGCGCCAGGTCGGCTACGCCGACGGGATCGCCGGCGGCGGTTACCGGCCCGAGAACACCTGGGTCGCCCTTCGCGCCGGCCGGGTGGTCGGCCGGGCGGCCTGGCTCCTCCCGCCGGGTGCCGTCGGTGCGCCCTGGCTGGACCGGTTCGACCTGGACGCCGAGCCGGAGGTGGGTGCCGCGTTGCTGCGCGCCGCCCACGAGGCGCTGGGCGGTCCCGGTTTGTACTACGCCGCCATGCCGGCGCACTGGCGGCGCCGGCCGGAGGTGCTGGCCGTGATGAAGGCGCCGATGGCGGCGGCCCGGCTCGCCGGGCTGGTCGAGCGCGGGGAGCGGCTCAGATGCTCCTGGACGGGCACGCCGCTGCCGGCCACCTCCGGGCGGTACGCCTTCCGCCCGGCCGCCGACCCGACGGAGATCAACGAACTGGTCGCACGAGTCACCGAGCCGGACGTGCTGACCGGCGTGGAGATAGCGCGGGCGGTCGGCGGCGTCGACCTGGCCACCGACCCACTGGCCTGGCTGGGCGGCCCGGCCGGCGACTGGCGGGTCGCGTTGGCCGACGGCGAGCCGGTCGGACTGGTCGGGACGGCCGGGGACGCCTGCTTCCCGCTCATCGCCTACCTCGGTCTGCTCGACGACGCCGTCCGGGCTGAGCTGCTGGCCGAAGCGGTCCGGGTGCTGGCCGCCGGCGGCGCCCGGGAGGTGATCGCCGACGTGGACGCCCACCGGGTGGCGGTGCTGGCGGAGCTGGAACGAACCGGGTTTCGGCAGCTGCGCTCCCGGGTCGCCTTCGCACCGGCAGCCGCCACGCCGTCCGGCTCCGTCGGCACGCCCGGTTCGCTGGTCGCCGCCGACGATCGTCAGGACTGACTGATCGGGGTACGCCCTGGTGCTACCAGGGCGTACCCGCCGACACCAGGGGCCATCACCGGCAACGCGCGTGAACAACCGGCCGGCGAAGTCGGCCCGGCTGCGCCTCGGGTGGCGTGGCCGAACCTGCTCGGCGGCCGGGCTAGGGCGTGTCCTGCCGATCTTGTAGTGGTTGATCGTTGACGATGTGCCGGTGGTGCGTCGTGGTGAGTTGACCGATGAAGCGTGGGCGGTGATCGCGCCGCTGCTGCCGGAGCCGGGCGGTGCGCGGGGGCGGTGGCGCGATCACCGTCAGGTCGTTAACGGGATCTTGTGGAAGCTGCGGACCGGTGCGCCGTGGCGTGACCTGCCCGAACGGTATGGGCCGTGGAAGACCTGCCATGAGCGGCTGCGGCGCTGGACGGCCGACGGGACGTGGGATCGGATCCTCGCGGCGGCACAGGTGCATGACGACGGGACACCGGTGCAGTGGACGATCAGCGTGGACTCGTCGATCGTGCGGGCGCACCAGCATGCCGCTGGCGCCCGCAAAAGGGGCTCCGCAACACGTGCGGCGACGCCTGGTACGCAAGATGGCGAGGCCATCGGCCGATCCCGCGGAGGACTGAGCACGAAGATTCACCTCGCCGTCGACGGACGCGGCAGGCCGCTGTCGATCCTGCTCACTCCCGGCCAGGCCGGCGACAACCCTCAACTGTTGGCGTTGCTGGACGCGATCTGCGTCAACGAGCCCGGACCGGGTCGACCCCGCAAACGTCCCGAGGTGCTGATCGCGGACAAGGGCTACGCGCACGACTCGACCCGCCGAGCGTTGCGTCACCGCGGGATCCGGCACGTCATCCCCGAACGATCCGACCAGGTCGCCCGCCGCGCCGCCAAGGGCAGCAACGGCGGGCGGCCACCAGCCTTCGACAAGGCGATCTACCGCAAGCGCAACGTCGTGGAACGCTGCTTCAACCGGTTCAAGCAATGGCGTGACCTGGCCACCCGCTACGCCAAACGCGCATCTCTCTACCGCGCCAGCCTCGTCCTCATCGCCGCCATCATCTGGCTTCCATGATCGGCAGGACACGCCCTAGGCGGTGAGCTGCCGCTCCAGGCCGTCGAGGAGAGCCTGGAGCCCGAACTCGAAGGCGTCGTCGGGCGCGGCGGCATAGTCGGTCGCCGCTGGGGTCTCCAGGCGGGTACGCAGGCGCGGGTAGCGTATGGCGATCTCCTTGGCCTTGCCCATGGCGTCCTGGAACTGTTCCTCGGCGGTGGTGTCGTCCCGCGTGAGTTTCCGGGTGAGTGAGGCGGTCGCGGCGGCGCCTGCCGCGTTGCCGAGAACGTAGGTGAAAACGGCGGAGGCGGCCTGGTCGGCCTGGGCGCCGGTGAAGCCGGCGGCCTCGTGGACGGCGAGGCTGTGGTCGTCGTGGCGGGCCTTGCCCTCGCCGTAGAGGACATGCGCGGCGAACGCCTGCACCAGCCAGGGGTGTCGGGTGAACATCTCGTACAGGTCGACGGCCATGGCGGTGGTCGCGGCACGCCAGTCGACGGCGTCCAGGTCGGGCAGCTTGAGCTCGCCCCACACCTGGTCGGTGGCGAGCAGGACGAGGTTGTCCTTGTTCTTGACGTGCCAGTACATGGCGGTGGCGGCGGAGTCGAGTCGTTTGCCCAGGGCGCGCATGTTCAGGCCTTCGAGGCCCTCGGCGTCGAGGAGTTCGACGGCGGTGCGGACGATCTGCTCTCGGGTGAGGGTGTCGCGTGCCATGCCCCTCACGGTACGCAGTCGCTTGCACATAGTTCAACCCAGGGCTTGCACAACGTTCAAGTAGCCGGCTACCGTCATCTCCGCCAGTCAGTTGAACTAAGTGCAACTCCAAGGAGAGTCCCATGAACACCCTCGCCGCCGTCATGCAGTTGCTCGTCGCCGCCGCCTTCGTCAGCATCCCGGTGGTCCGTCACCGCTTCGGCCCTGTCGCGAAGGCCGCCGCCGAGGCCGAGCTTCGCCGCCAGAACGTCCGCCCCGAGGTGTTGGCGGAGAACAAGCTCCGGTTCGATGCCAGCGGCCACGAGACGGCGGCCCCGGTGGCCGTTGCCGCGGTGATGACCACCATTGCCGCCCTGCACCTCGCCGGCTCCGACCTGGCCCAGCCGCTGACCTGGATCTTCTCCTCGCTGGTCGTGCTGATGAACGTGGTGATCGTCTACAGCAACCTCACCGCCGTGAAGTCCGTCGAGGCTGCCTTCCGCCGCAACGGCGACCCGGAGTTGACCCGCGTCGAGGTCAAGCCCTTCCTCCAGGCCGCCGAGAACGCCTTCCCTCGCTGGGTGCGCGCCCAGACCTACCTCCGCAACACGGTGGTCTTCGCCGGTTCCGCCGTCGCCCTGGTCGCCGTGTCCCTCGCCTGACAGGCAGGTCGGGTTCCGTCAGGCGGAGGGCTGGGTGGCGCCGTTGAACACCGGCGGCGCGTACCCCGCCGGCTTGTCGCCGATGCCGAGGCCGGGGCTCACCACCCACGACTGGTACTCCGGGGTGAACATCACGTGGGGCATTCCGACGTGCGGCGCGCTGGCCTCCTCGAGCCGACGACGGGCGTCCACCGGGATCTCGAAGTCGAGCGCCGCGAGGTTGCTGTCCAGTTGCTCGGGGCTGCTCGCCCCGATGATCACCGACGCGACGGCGGGCTGGGTGACCGCCCAGTTGATGGCGACCTGGGCCATGCTCCGATCCAGGTCGGCGGCCACGCTCTCCAGTGCCTCGATCACCTGCCAGTCCCGAGGGCTGATCTCCCGACCCGGGGCAGCCGGATTGGTCAACCGACCGGTCCCGCTCAGGCCGTCGCCGGTCCGTCGGTACTTGCCGCTGAGCAGGCCGCCGCCGATCGGGCTCCACGCGGTGAGGCCCATGCCGAGGGACTGGCCCATCGGCACGTACTCCGCCTCGATGTCGCGCGCGACCAGGGAGTACGGGAGTTGCAGCGTCACCATCGGGGTCAGCGCGTGCGCTTCGGCGTAGCTCTGCGCCCGAGCCGCGTACCAGGCCGGTACGTCGGAGAGGCCGGCGTACCGGATCTTGCCGACGCGCACCAGGTCGTCGAAGGTCTGCACGACCTCCTCGACCGGGGTGATCCGGTCCCAGGTGTGCAGCAGGTACAGGTCGATGTAGTCGGTGCCGAGCCGGCGCAGCGAGGCGTCCAGGGCCCGCACGATGTGTTTGCGACCGTTGCCGCTGGCGTTCGGGTCGCTCCGGTCGACGGTGTTGGTGAACTTGCTGGTGAGCACGAGCCGATCCCGGACACCGGCCCGGTCGATCAGGCGGCCGAGGATCCGTTCGCTCTCCCCGGCGGTGTAGAAGTCCGCCGTGTCGATGAAGTTGCCACCCGCCTCCAGGTACCGCCGGAAGATCGGCTCGGCCTCCTCCTCGGTCTTGCCGTACGCGGCGTGGAACCCGTCGACGCCGAAGTTCATCGTGCCCAGAGCCAGACGGCTCACCCGCAGACCGGACCGCCCGAGCAGGTAGTAGTGGTTCATGGTCGCGTCCTTCCGATCGCTTGTCCGGCCCGGAGCGGGCCGCGTGGTCCAGACTCTTGCTCGGCAAAAATGGACCTGCAAGTCCAGAAACCGAGCTACGGTTGGACCGGCAGGTCCAGACGAGAATCGGCGCCGCAGGCGCCATCGGGAGGTCGCATGACTCGCGCGTTGACCCGCAAGGGCGAGGCTACCCGGGCGCGGATCGTCGCCGGGGCGGCCGCCGAGATCCGCGACCGCGGTGTCGACGAGGTACGTCTCGAGGACGTCATGGCCCGTACCGGCACCAGCAAGGGCCAGCTCTTCCACTACTTCCCCGACGGCAAGGATGAGCTGCTGCTCGCGGTGGCCGAGCACGAGGCCGATCAGGTGCTCATCGACCAGGAGCCGATGCTCAGCAACCTGACGTCCTGGCCAGCCTGGCTGGCGTGGCGCGATCGGCTGATCGAGCGCTACCTCGCGCAGGGCGTGAAGTGCCCGCTCAACGGTCTGCTCGGTCAGGCCGGCCGGCGCGCGCCGGGCGCGCAGGCGGTGGTGACCGGGCTCATGTCGCGCTGGCAGAAGGCGATCACCGAGGGCATCCGGCACATGCAGTCGACCGGGGACATCGCCCCTGAGGTGGACGCCGATCGCGCCGCCGCGGCCCTGCTGGCCGGCATCCAGGGCGGCGTACTCCTGTTGCTCTCCACCGGAAGGATCGACCACCTTGAGGCTGCCCTCGACCTGACCATCGACTCCCTCCGGGCAGGTGCCCGCGCCGCCTGATCGTGTCAGGATCTGCTCACCCGGCCGGAAGGGTCGGGGCCGGAGAGGGGCGGTCGCGCATGTCGGTTGGAACGATCGTTGCGATGCTGGGCGGTTCGATCCTGCTCTTCGCCCTGGTGCTGCTGCTGATCATCAGCATGCTGGGGCGTCGTGCGCGGGCTGGGCGACGGGCGGGCCGATACACCTCGCGGCCGGGGAACTCGTCGGACAACAGCTCGTCGAGCATGGGCGGAAGCTGAGGCCGGAGGCGGCCACACCCTGAGCTGATCGCCGGCGGCGAGTTGTCGTGCCGCCGTCGCCGCGGCCCGCTGTCGTCTGGCCGGGCCGGGAGATCACTCCCGCCATCGGGCCGTCGGCCGTTGGAAACGTTTTCGTAACGAGCCCTTGACCTCTCCGCCGCAGGCGGCGCAGACTCCCGGAAACGTTTACAGCTATCGGGTGGAGGTGCCAGACGTGGGTCGTAAACGTTTACAGGAACCGGCTGACGGCCGGCCCACGGTGCACACGGTCGCCGCCCGGGCCGGTGTCTCCATCGCGTCCGCCTCGCGGGTGCTCAACGGGATCGGCGGCAGCCCGGAGACGATCCGCAAGGTACGCGCTGCGGCCGCCGAGGTGGGCTACGTGCCGAACGCGATCGCACGGTCGCTGCAGTCCCAGCGCACCGGCCTGGTCGCGCTCGCCGTCGAGGACATCGGCAACCCGGTCTACGTCGAGATGATGCGCGCCATCGAGGCCGTGGTCGCCTCCTCCGGGCGGCAGCTGCTGGTGCACGCCACCGGCGGGCGGATCGACAACGAGACCGCCCTGCTGCGACGGCTGGCCAACCGCTACGTGGACGGAATGATCGTCTCGCCGATCCGGGTCACCGACGACCACCTGACCGCGCTGGTGGACAGCCCGGTGCCGGTGGTCGTGGTCGGCCAGCTCGGCGCGGACGCCCCGGTGGACAACGTGCGTACCGACTCCCGACACGGTGTGGCGCTGGCCGTGGACCACCTCGTCGCCACCGGCCGGCGCCGGATCGGTTTCGTCAACGGCCCGCTCGACACCGTCCCGGGCATCGCGCGTGACGCCGGCTTCCGGACCGCCCTGCTCCGGCACGGCATCCCGCTCGACGAGGACCTGATCGAGGTCGGCGACTTCCAGTACGCCGCCGGCCGGACCGCCACCGAGCGGCTGCTCGCCCGCACCGACCCGGACGCCCTGTTCTGTGCCAACGACCTGATCGCGGTCGGCGCGTTGCACGCCTTGCTGGCTGCCGGACGCCGGGTGCCGCAGGACGTCGCCCTGGTCGGCATGGACGACACCGAGCTGGCCCGGATGATGTTTCCCCAGCTCTCCAGCGTCTCGCTCGGCTCGGCCGAGCGCGGTCGCCGAGCCGCCGAACTGCTCCTGCAACGCATTGCCGACCCGACCCTGCCGCCGCGGCGCGACCAGGTGCCACCGAGCCTCGCCGTCCGCGCGTCCAGTGGCACGACGCTGCCGACCCCTCGGCCGGCCGGCCCACCGACCACCCACCCGTCCAGCGAAGGGGTGACCTCATGACCACGCTGGCCGAGCAGCCGGACGTCGAGCGGGCCGAGCCGGCCCGTCGGCCGAATCGGTTCCGCTCCGACCGCACCACCATCTACCTGCTGCTGCTGCCGTCGCTGCTGCCGATTCTGGTGCTGTCGGTGTTCCCACTGCTGCGCGGCATCTACCTCGGCTTCACCGACGCCCGGGCCGGGCGCAACGTCGAGGTGAGCTTCACCGGCCTGGCCAACTACCGGGAACTCCTCGGCGACGAGCTGTTCTGGAACTCGTTCAAGATCGGGCTGCTCTGGGCGGTCGGGGTGACCGTGCTCCAGTTCCTGCTCGCCCTCGGGCTGGCCCTGCTGCTCAACCAGCAGCTGCGGTTCCGGGGCGTGGCCCGGGTGCTGGCCGTGGTGCCGTGGGCGATGCCGCCGGTCGTGGTCGGCATCCTCTGGAAGCTCGTCTACCACCCGGACGCCGGACTGATCAACGAGTTCTTCCACCAGATCGGCGCCGACGGGCTGCGGACCAACTGGCTCGGCGACTTCAGTACCGCGCTGCCCGCCGTGATCCTCGTCGGGGTGTGGGCCGGCATGCCGCAGACCACCGTCGTTCTGCTCGCCGGTCTGCAGGGGGTGGGCCGCGAGCTGCACGAGGCGGCGGCAGTGGACGGCGCGAGCACCTGGCATCGGTTCCGGCACGTCACGCTGCCCGCCCTGGCCCCGGTGATCGTGGCGATCACTTCGCTGGACTTCATCTGGAACTTCAACTCGTTCGGCCTGGTCTACGTGCTGACCGCAGGCGGGCCGGGCGGCAAGACGATGCTGCCGATGCTCTTCGCCTACGAGGAGGCGTTCCGCTACGGCAACTACGGCTACGCGGCGGCGCTCGGCAACGTGATGGTCGTGCTCATCATCGCGCTGCTCGCCGTCTATCTCCGCCGCCGGCTGAGGGAGGCGAACTGATGTTCGGAAAACCGAGCCGCACCGGGCGTGTGTTGCAGTACCTGGCGCTCACCGGCTACCTGATCTTCCTCGGCTTCCCGCTGGTCTGGCTGCTCTCGACTGCGTTCAAGCCGCCGCGGGAGCTGGTGCGACTGCACCCGACGTTGATCCCGGACAACCCGACGGTGCAGAACTTCGTCCAGGCCTTCACCGAGCAGGAGCTGGGCCGGGCGGCGCTGAACAGCCTCCAGGTCTCGCTCGCCTCGGCGGTGCTGACCGTGCTGGTCGCCATGCCGGCGTCGTACGCGCTGGCCCGGTTCCGCTCCAAGCTCGGCACCGCGGCGCTGGGCTGGGTGCTGCTGTCCCAGCTCTTCCCGTTCGTGCTGCTGATCATCCCGATCTTCCTGGTGCTGCGGCAGGTCGGCCTGGCCAACACGCACGCCGGGCTGGTGCTGATCTACGTGGTGTGGGCGCTGCCGTTCGCGCTCTGGATGCTGCAGGGCTTCGTCCGCAACATCCCTCGGGAGCTGGAGGAGGCCGCCTCGGTGGACGGTGCGAGCCGGGTGCAGGTCCTGCGCCGGGTGGTCTTCCCGCTGCTCGCCCCGGGCCTGGTCGCGACCGCGCTGTTCTCCTTCATCTCGGCCTGGAACGAGTTCTTCTTCGCGCTGGTGCTGATCAAGACCCCGGAGCTGGCCACCCTGCCGGTCGCGTTGGCCCGGTTCGTCGGCATCGAGGGCACCGCCCGACTCGGGCCGCTGGCCGCCGGCTCACTGCTGGCCACGCTGCCCAGCCTGATCTTCTTCGCGTTCATGCAACGCCGGCTCTCGTCCGGGTCGCTCGCCGGCGCGGTCAAGGGCTGAACCGTCCCCCACCCACCACCAAGGAGGTAACCCCCATGCTCCCTACCCGATTTCGTCGACTCGCCGCGGCCACCGCGGTCGCGGTCGTCGGCCTCGGCGCGCTCACCGCGTGCGGTGACAGCGGCGGCGACGAGGCCACGTCCGGCCCGGCCAAGCTGCGCTTCCTCAGCCTCGCCTGGCAGAAGGAGTCGCTGCAGGTCAACAAGGACCTCGTCGCCAAATGGAACGCCGAGCACCCGGACATCCAGGTCGAGTACGTCCAGGGTGACTGGAACTCGGTGCACGACCAGCTGCTGACCTCCTTCGAGGGCGGCGACGCACCCGACATCGTGCACTACGAGGCGTCCGCGATCGGCGAGTTCAGCAAGCAGGGCTACCTGGCCGACCTCTCCGGGCTGGTCTCCGACGACCTGAAGGGCCAGATCGACCAGGGCGTCTGGGACACGGCCACCGTCGACGGCAAGGTCACCGGCATTCCGTTCCTGCTGGAGTCCCAGGTCGTCATCGCCAACAAGAAGCTGCTCGACGCCGCCGGTGTCGCGGTGCCGCCGGCAGATGGCGGCTGGACCTGGGACGAGTTCCAGGGCAACGCGCAGAAGCTCACCAAGCCCGGCCAGTACGGCGTGGCCTGGGCGCTGAAGTCGCCGACCAACCGGGTGCTGAACCTGGCGCTCAACTACGACGGAAAGTTCTTCTACACCGACGGCGGGCGCACCGAGGTGCGGGTCGGTGACGCGGAGAAGGAGATCCCGAAGCGGATCCACGACATGATCTACACCGCGAAGTCCGCCTCCCCGGAGGCGCTCGGCATGAGCGGCGCGGACACCCTGCCCGGCTTCTTCGGCGGCAAGTACGCCATGCTGCCCGGCTCGGTGTCGCTGCGTCAGCAGATGGTCGAGCAGGCGCCGGCCGGCTTCGAATGGGTCACCCTTCCGCCGGTGAAGGGGCTCTCCGCCAAGCAGGCGGCCAACCCGCAGACGCTGTCCGTCTCCGCGGATTCCAAGCACAAGAAGCAGGCCGCGCAGTTCCTCGAGTACTTCCTGAACCCGACCAACATGGCCGCGCTGGCCAAGGGTGACTGGCTGGTACCGACCGGCAAGCAGGCCAACGAGGAACTGGTCAAGCTCACCGCCGGCAAGCAAGGCTGGGACGTCGCCGCGGACAGCGCCGCGGACCTGACCGTCGCCCCGTTCCAGCAGGCCGACGGCTACCCGGAGTGGAAGACCAAGTACGCCACCCCGGCTCTCCAGCAGTACTTCGCCAACAAGATCACCCTTGATCAGCTCGGTACGCAGCTGGTCGATGGTGGCAAGCAGGTTCTGAGGTAGGACATGTCACTCTTGCTCGACACATCGGTCGGCTGCCTGGTCGGCGCCGCGGTCGGAGACGCCCTTGGCGGCGCCACCGAGACGGCACTGCCGGAGCAGATCCGCGCGCGGTTCGGCGGCTGGGTCGAGGGCATCGTGCCCCCGTACCACGCCGACTGGTCCACCGCGCGACCGCTCGCGCCGTACCACAAGGGCGACGGGCACATCACCGACGACACGTTGATGACCCACGCCCTGGTCCGCGCCTATGCGGCCAAACGGGACCACCTCGATGCGTACGACGTGGTGGAGCTGCTGGTCCCCGATCTGATCGAGCGGGTGGTCTACATCCCCGACCTGGAGCGGGAGGGGGTGACCTTCCACCGGCTCGCGGCCGCCGAGCGGTGGTTGGTCACCCGCCTGCACCACGCTCACGCGGACCCGCGCGAGGCCGGGGTCGGCAACATCGTCAACTGTGGTGCGGCCATGTACATGGCCCCGGTCGGCATCGTCAACGCGGGCGACCCGGCCGGGGCGTACGCCGAGGCGGTGGAGATCGCCGGAGCGCACCAGCACAGCTACGGGCGGGAGGCCGCCGCCGTCTTCGCGGCGGCGGTCGCCGCGGCGGCGACCCCCGGCGCGGGCGTCGAGGACGTCGTCACGGCGGCGCTGGACCTGGCCCGAGACGGCACCCGGGCGGCCATCGACGCGGTCGTCAAGGAGGCCCGCAGCCACCACGACTGGAAGCAGGCGATTCCGGCGTTGCGCGCCGCAGTCGCCCCCTACGACACGGTGGGGGAGGAGTACCGGAGCCCCGGGCTCGGCGCGCGACGGCCCAGTCGGCTGCACGCCATTGAGGAGCTGCCGGTGGCCATCGGCATGCTCGTGGTGGCCGGCGGCGAGTTCCGCCCGGCGGTGCTCGGTGCGGTCAACTACGGCCGGGACGCCGACTCCACCGCCACGATGGCCGCTGCCATCGCCGGGGCGCTCGGCGGCGCCGCGGCGGTGCCGGCGGAGTGGTCCGAGGTGGTCGCCACCGCCTCCCGGACCGACCTGGTGGAGCCGGCCCGGGTTCTCGCGGCGGTGGCCGGCGAGGTCTTCGAGCGGGACCAGGCCCGGTTCACCCGGCGGGCGGAGCGCTTCGCCGGGCTGGCCGGCGGCGCCGGTCGGGCCGTGGCGGACGCATCCGACGGCGAGTCGACCCGGTGAGGATCACCTGGGTTCAGCCGGAGGACCTGCTGCCGCACGAGTTGGCGGCCAGCCGGGACGAGGGGCGCGACGTCGCGGCGCTCGCCCAGCGGTGGGCCGTGGCCGGCGGGGACCTGACCCCGCCGGTCAGCGGGGCGTCGCCGACCCCGGCGTCCCCGGCGCTGCGGGCGCTCGCGGCGGAGCTGCTGGACGCCGCCGACGCGCTGCCCGCCGTCGCCGCCGACGATGAGCCGGATGAGCTGGCCGCACTCCGGGCCGAATGGCCGACGAGTTGGTCGCTGCCGACCGACGTGACGCACGACCGGCTGCACGGCGCGTGGCTCGGCCGGGCGGCCGGCTGCCTGCTCGGCAAGCCGGTGGAGAAGATCCCCCGGGAGGGAATCCGGGAGATCCTCACGGCGACCGACCGGTGGCCGCTGCGCGACTGGTTCACCGCGAAGGGGCTGCCGGCCGAGGTCGCCGCCCGCTGGCCGTGGAACCGGCGCAGCGCACCGACCAGCCTCGCCGAGAACATCGACGGCATGCCCGAGGACGACGACCTGAACTACGCGCTGCTGGCGCTGCGGGTGCTGGAGACGCACGGGCGGGACTTCACCAGCGCCGACGTGGCGCAGGCGTGGCTGGACTGGCTGCCCGCCGGGCGGGTCTTCACCGCCGAGCGGGTGGCGTACCGGAACCTGCTGCTCGGGCTCGCTCCACCAGAGAGCGCCCGTCGGCACAACCCGTTCCGGGAGTGGATCGGTGCGCAGATCCGCACCGACGTGTACGGCTGGGTCAACCCCGGCCGGCCCGACCGGGCCGCGGAGCTGGCCTGGCGGGACGCGACCGTCAGCCACGTCCGGGGCGGGGTGCACGGCGCGATCTGGGCCGCCGCCCTGGCCGCCGCCGCGCCGGTCGCCGCGAGCATGGACGAGGTGCTGGACGCCGCCGAGGCGGTGCTGCCGCCGCGCAGTCGGTTCGCGGCCACGGTCCGCGAGGCGCGCGCTCTCGGCGAGGGGGCCGACGACTGGGAACGCGTGGTCGACGAGCTGTATGTCCGGCACGGCCACCTGCACTGGGTGCACGTACGCAACAATGCCGCGCTGGTGGCCGCCGCGCTGGCGTACGGCCGAGGCGACCTGGAGCGATCCATCACCGCGGTGGTCAGCGGCGGCTGGGACACCGACTCGACCGGCGCGACGGTCGGTGCGGTCACCGGGGCGCTCACCGGGGCGTCCGGGCTGCCGGCGCGGTGGGTCGCCCCGCTGCGCAACCGGCTGACCAGCAGCATCGCCGACTTCGACGGGATCGGCTTCGACGAGCTGGCCGAGCGTACCCAGGCACTGGCCCAGTCGGGGAGCGGGTCGTGAACCAGCACCGGTGGACGGAAAGGAGCCCGGCATGAGCGCTCGCGTGGCGGTGGTGGGCAGCAGCAACCTGGACCTGGTGGTGACCGCGTCGCGGCTGCCCCGCCCCGGTGAGACGGTGCTCGGCGAGAACTTTCGGACCGTGCCCGGCGGCAAGGGCGCCAACCAGGCGGTCGCCGCCGCACGGGCCGGTGCCGCCTGCGACTTCGTGGGCGCGGTCGGCGACGACGAGTTCGGTACGCAGATGCGGGCGAGCCTGGTCGGCGCGGGGGTCGACGTTCGCGGCCTGCGGACCGTCGCCGGTCCCTCCGGCATCGCGCTGATCGCCGTCGACCGGGACGCGGAGAACTTCATCGTGGTCGCGCCCGGCGCCAACGGCACGTTGACCGAGCTGGACGCCGACGACCGGGCGACGGTCGCCGCGGCGGACGTGCTGCTGCTCCAACTGGAGGTGCCGCTGGCCGCCGTGGTCCGTGCGGCCGACTGGGCCCGGGCGGAGGGCACCACCGTGGTGTTGAACGCCGCGCCGGCCGCCGTGCTGCCGACGGAGCTGCTCGACCTGGTCGACGTGCTGGTGGTCAACGAACACGAGGCGGCGGTCGTGGCCGGGGTCTTCTCCGACGACCCGCCGGTGCTGCTCGACGCCCTGCTGGAGCTGGTGCCCCGGGTGGTGCTGACCCTCGGCGCGCGCGGTGCCGCGTACGCCGACCGGCGAGGTCTGCGCCTGACCGTCCCGGCCCCGCGCATCGACGCGGTGGACACCACCGCCGCGGGCGACGCCTTCACCGGCGCGCTCGCCGTGGGCTGGGCCGAGCGCGGCGGCGCCAGCACCGAAGACACCGTCACGGCGAGCCTGCGCTGGGCGTGCGCTGCCGGCGCGGCCTGCGCTCAGCGGCCCGGCGCGTCCACCGCCCTGCCTGAGCGGTCCGCCATCGACGCCCTCTACGACGCGACCTACCGAGGTACCCCGTGAGCTTCAACCCGTATGTCCCGCGCCCGATCGACCGGCCGACCGAGGTGCCGCTCGGCGGGCACGCCGACCTGACCACCCTGGACGAAGCGAAGATCTTCGCCGCGCCGGCCGACCCGGCCGTCTGGCCGGCCTGGCGGGAGCAACTCACCCGCTGGCGGGCCGACGCCCGGGCCCGGATCGGCTACACCGGCACGCACTACGACGAGATCGCCGGCGACTGCTTCAGCGTCTGCCTGACCTGGCTCTGGGACGAGGCGCTCTACGACCACGAGCGCGGCGTCTTCACCGTCGACGACTTCCTCGACGCGGCCGGGCAGGATTTCGGCGGCTTCGACGGGGTGGTGCTCTGGCACGCGTACCCGGTGATCGGCCTGGACGAGCGTAACCAGTTCGACTGGTACCGGGACGTGCCGGAGCTGCCCGAGGTGGTGCGCGCGTTCCAGGAGCGCGGGGTGCGGGTCTTCATCGACTACAACCCGTGGGACACCGGCACCCGCCGCGAGCCGGGCAGCGACGCCGAGGAGGTCGCGGCGCTGGCCGGCAAGCTCGGCGTCGACGGCGTCTTCCTGGACACCCTCAAGGAAGGTGCCGGAGAGCTGCGCGCCGCGCTGGACGCGGTCCGCCCCGGCATGGTCCTCGAAGGCGAGAGTCGGGTCCCGCTGGCCCGGATCGCCGACCACTCGATGTCGTGGGCGCAGTGGTTCGCCGACTCCGAGGTGCCCGGCGTGCTGCGGGCGAAGTGGTTCGAGCGGCGGCACGTGCTGCACTACACCCGCCGTTGGCACCGCGACCACCTCGACGAGTTGCACTCGGCCTGGCTCAACGGCGTCGGGGTGCTGGTGTGGGAGAGCGTCTTCGGCGTCTGGGTCGGCTGGAACGACCGGGACCGGGCCGTGCTGCGGGCGATGCGCCGGGTGCAGGCCAGCCACGCGGCGTGGTTGCGCGCCGAGGACTGGGTCCCGCTCGCCGACCACGCCGGCCAGGGCCAGGTGTACGCGTCCCGCTGGACGCACGAAGACGAGCCCCTGTGGACGGTGGTGAACCGGGGCGCGGACCACGACGGGCCGTGGCTGGTCACCGAGGCCCGGGCCGACCGACGATTCGTCGACCTGGTCACCGGCGCCGAGCTGACCGTCACCGAGACCGCTGACGGCCGGCTGGCGGTGGGCGGTCCGCTGCCGGCCGGCGCGATCGCCGCCGTGGTCGTCACCGACTCCGCCGTGCACCGGCACGAGCCACCCACCGGCGATCCGTCCTTCCCGGCCCGCTCCGCGGTACGCGTCCGGACTCCATGGGCACTCCGGCCACAGTTGCCGCGAGGCATGGCCGCTGTCGAGGCCGGCCGGCGGGAGCTGGTGGTCCGGCACCGGGTGCGGGAGACCGGGCTGTACGGCGAGGCGCCCTACGTCGACGAGTGGAAGCCGCTGCCGCCCCGCCTGCACCACACCGGCACGCTGCGCCGCAGCGTCCGGCTCGGCCGGTTCGCCATCGCCACCCACGAGGTCACCCACGGCGAGTACGCCGAGTTCCTGCGGGCCACCGACTACCGGCCGGTGCGCCCCGAGCGGTTCACCGCGGGGCACGGACCGGCCGACGCCCCGGTGACCGGGGTGGACCTGGCCGACGCCCGGGCGTACGCGGCGTGGGCCGGGCTGCGGCTGCCCACCGAGGACGAGTGGCAGGTGGCCGCCGAGGCAGGGCTGCTCGTCCGCCGGGAGCCGCTGGTGTGGAACCTGACCGAGAGCGAGCACTCCGACGGGCGTACCCGATTCGTCATCCTCAAGGGCGGCGCCGGGTACCGGGCGGACGGCTCCGACTGGTACCTCGACGGCGGCCCGCAGCCGGCGGACGCCTCGGTGAAGCTGCTACTGACCGGCGCCGGGCTCACCCGCTCAGACCAGGTGGGCTTCCGCTGCGCCGCAAACCTTCCGACCCCCAAGGAGTGACCTGATGGGCAGACGCTGGCGGATCGGCGGCGGCGTGGCCGCCGTGCTCCTCGCGCTGGGACTGACCGGCGCGGTACCGGTTGGGGCGAGTGCGGAGCGCCTCCGCGCGGGCACGCTGACCACCGCGTCCGCGCCGTCCCCGGCGTTGGACGGGACCATCGACTACACCGTCTACCTGCCGTACGGGTACGCCAATGCGACCGCCGCCCGCTACCCAGTGCTGTACCTGTTGCACGGGCGGGGCGACACCATGCAGGCGTGGACCCAGGTGAAGGCCGACCTGGACCGGATGATCGCCGACGGCGAGGTGTCGCCGGTGATCGCGGTGCTGCCCGACGCGCCGTGGAGCAGCCGGGGTAACTGGTACGTCGACTCCTCCTACACTGGCGCGGACGACCCGGGCCGGCCGGTGGAGACCGCGCTCACCCGCGACCTGGTGGCGCATGTCGACGCCACCTACCGCACCGCCGCGCACCGCGGCGCCCGCCTGGTCGGCGGCTACTCGATGGGCGGCGCCGGGGCGCTGCGCTACGCCCTCGCCCACCAGGACCTCTTCGCCAACGCGCTGGTGCTCAGCCCGGCGGTCTACCGGCCGCTGCCGCCGGCCGACTCGTCGGCGCGCGAGTTCGGTGCCTTCGGCTCGGGCGCGCAGCGCTTCTCCGACGAGGTCTACCAGCAGCTGAACTACCCCGCCCTGCTGCCCGGCCTGGACCCGGAGTCCCCGGTCCGGATGTACGTCGCGGTCGGCGATGACGAGTGGGCCAACCCCGACCCGGCCGACGCCGCGCACGACCTCGACTACGAGGCGGCCACCCTCTACAACACGGTGCGCCGCGCCGACGGGGTCGCCGCCGAGCTGCGGGTGCTCGACGGGGGGCACGACTGGGATGTCTGGCGACCCGCCTTCGTGGACGGTCTGAAGCACCTCGCCGGCACGCTGAGCGTCACTCCGCCGGCCGGGCTGCCCGGGCCGGTGCACGGCAGCGCGGGCACGGACTGGGCCGGCGGCGTCGCCGCCCACCAGGATGGCACGACCACCATCGGCTACGCCGCCTCCGGCCCGGTCGACGGCCAGCCGTACGCCGGCGGGCTGGACGCGGTGGTGAGCCGGCTCGCCGCCGACGGCACGACCGCGCGGTGGACGACCCAGTTCGGCACCGCCGCGAACGACCGCCTCTACGGGCTGATGCCGCTCGCCGACGGCGGGGTCATCGCCGCCGGCTACACCCGCGGCGACCTGGACGGAAAGCACCCCGGCAACCCGGCCGACGACGCCTTGGTGACCCGGCTGACCGGGTCCGGGCAGCGGGCCTGGCTGACCCAGGCCGGTGACCCGACGAAGGCGGACCGGTTCTACGCCGTCGCGCCAGCGCCGGACGGCGGTGCGTACGTCGCCGGCTACACCAGTGGCTCGTTCGCCGGCGAGACCGGTGCCGGCGACAAGGACGCCGTGCTGGCCCGGATCGGCCCGGACGGGCGCGTCGCCTGGAGCCGGCAGTTCGGTGGGCCAGGCGAGGACAAGGCGTACGCGGTGATGGCCGACGCGCAGGGCGTGTACGTTGCCGGCGGCACCTCGGCCGGCCTGCCGGGCACGACGGCGCTTGGCGGCGCAGACGGCTGGCTGGCCCGGTACGACCCGGCCGGCACCAGCAGCTGGGTGACCTCGGTGGGCGGCGCCGGAGACGACCTGCTCGGCGGCGTCGCGATCAGCTCCACCGGCACGGTGCTGGCCACCGGCTCCACCGGCGGCGAGGCGACCAACGGTGGCAGCGACGTGCTGACCGTCGCGTACACCTCGACCGGTCGGCAAGGCTGGCGGACCGTGACCGGCGGCCACGGGGCCGATGCCGGCGCGGAGGTGGTGCCGCTGCCCGACGGCGCGGTCGCCGTGGTCGGGTTCACCAACAGCACGCTCGGGCTGCCGGTCGGCGGCGCGGACGTGCTGACCGTGCGGCTCGACGCCCGGGGACGCCAACTCGGCGTCGCCCAGTACGGCACGGTCCGGGACGACGCAGCCGACCCGTTCGGCGAGGAGAACGTCTACGCGACCCTCGGCGCCGACGGCCGGCTGCTGGTCAGCGGGCTCACCGCCGGAGCGCCGGTGGGCGGCGGCGCCCTCGGCAACGGCGACGTCTTCCTCGCCGCCCTCGACCCGACGAAGGGAACGCCGTGACCGCCGCGACTGATCCGGGGGCCGGGCGTGCCACCCGTGGCCCGCTCGACGGGGTGAAGGTGGTCGACCTGGCCACCCTCTTCGCCGGGCCGCTCGCGGCCGCGTTCCTCGGCGACTTCGGCGCCGACGTGATCAAGGTGGAGCACCCGGCCAAGCCGGACCCGTCGCGGGGTCACGGCCCGGCCCGGGACGGCGTCGGGCTCTGGTGGAAGGTGCTCGGCCGCAACAAGCGGACCGTCACCCTCAACCTGTCCGACCCGGGCGGCGCCGCGCTGCTGCGCCGGCTGCTCGCCGACGCCGACGTGCTGGTGGAGAACTTCCGTCCGGGCACGCTGGAGCGGTGGGGGCTCGGCCCGGCCGAGCTGCACGCGGTCAATCCCCGGTTGGTGATCACCCGGATCAGTGGTTTCGGGCAGGTCGGCCCGTACGCCCGCCGGCCCGGCTTCGGCACCCTCGCCGAGGCGATGAGCGGCTTCGCCGCGGCCACCGGGGAACCGGACGGCCCACCCACCCTGCCCCCGTTCGGGCTGGCGGACTCGGTGAGCGCGCTGGCCGCCGCGTACGCGGTGATGCTGGCCCTCCGGGCTCGGGACGCCACCGGCGCCGGGCAGGTGGTGGACCTCGCCATCATCGAGCCGATCATGGCGATGCTCGGCCCGCAGATCACCTGGTACGACCAGCTCGGCTACATCCAGCCCCGGCTGGGCAACCGGTCCAACAACAACGCCCCGCGCAACACCTACCGATGCTCGGACGGGCGCTGGGTGGCGGTCTCCACCAGCGCGCAGAGCATCGCCGAGCGGGTGCTGCGGCTGGTCGGCCGACCCGAGCTGATCGACGAGCCGTGGTTCGCCACCGGCAGCGGCCGAGCCGAGCACGCCGACGAGTTGGACGCCGCCGTGAGCGCCTGGGTGGCGAAGCGGGACCGGGACGAGGTGGTGGCCGCGTTCGAGGCGGCGCAGGCGGCGGTCGCGCCGGTCTACGACGTGCGGGACATCCTCGCCGACCCGCAGTACGCGGCGCTGGGCACCGTGCGCAGCGTCCCGGACGAGGAGCTGGGCGAGGTGCGGATGCAGAACGTGCCGTTCCGACTCACCGACACGCCGGGGGAGATCCGGCACGCCGGTCGGCGGCACGGCCAGGACACCGACGAGGTGTTCGGCGCGCTCGGCCTGAGCGCCGACGAATTGGCCGCGCTGCGCGAGCGGGGCGTGCTCTGATGCTGCTCAGCTGGCTCTACGTGCCCGGCGACCGCCCGGACCGGTTCGCCAAGGCGGTCGCCTCGGGTGCCGACGCGGTCATCCTCGACCTTGAGGACGCCGTTGTCGTCGGGCGTAAGGCGTACGCCCGGGACGCGGTCGCCGAGTTCCTCGCCGAGGTGCAGCCGGTTCCGGTGCAGGTCCGGGTCAACGAGCTGACCGGGCCGGACGTCGACGCCGACCTGGCCGCGGTGTCCGGTCGGCCCGGGCTGGCCGGGCTGCGGCTGCCGAAGGTGGAGTCGGCCGCGACGGTGGCGGCGCTCGCCGACCGGGTCGACGTGCCGCTGCACCCGCTGGTCGAGTCGGCGCTCGGGCTGGAGGCGGCGTACCCGATCGCCTCGGCCCACCCCGCGGTGGCCTCGATCGGGCTCGGCGAGGCCGACCTCCGCTCAGACCTCGGGGTGAGCGACGACGACGGGTTGCTCTGGGCGCGCGGTCGGGTGGTGGTCGCGGCCCGCGCCGCCGGACTGGTCCCGCCGGCGATGTCGGTGTACGCGGACGTCGCCGACGTCGCCGGTCTGGCCGCCTCCTGCGCGGTGGGTCGGCGGCTCGGCTTCCTCGGCCGCGCGGCGATCCACCCGCGCCAACTGCCGGTGATCGTCGAGGCGTTCCGGCCGGCCGATCGGGAGGTGGCCCGCGCCGCGGAGCTGCTGGCCGCGGTGGCCGAGGCGCACCGGCGGGACTCGGGGACGGTGGTGCTGCCGGACGGCCGGTTCGCCGACCGGGCGATGGTCGCCGCAGCCCGACGCACCGTGGACCTGGCCGCCCGCTACACCGCCTGAGCGTCGCCGTCGGCGGGCTCGGCGGGCTCGGCGGGCTCGGTTGGCGAGTGTCCGGCGCTGCTCGACGAGATCGTCACCAACCGGGGCTGAGGGGTCAGCGGCTCGGCGCACCGTCCAGCCCGTCGAGCCGCGCGAGTTCGGCGTTGCCGCCCCGGACCACGGCCGCGGCCAGCGCGGTGGTCGCCGGGTGGACTCCACCCTGCTGCTCGGCGGCGGCGATCCGGACCGACTGCGCCAGGTGCGCGCGCAGGTGCTGAGCGAGCAGCCGGTCGAACGGCTTCCCGGCGGCCGACCGCAGCGCGGTCAGCTCCTCAGCGGTGATCATGCCGGGCATGTCGTGCCCGTCGTGCGGGTTGGTCTCCGGCGCACCCGAGTCGGCCAGCAGCCGGCGGGACCGGTCCAGGTCGGCGCGGTGGGACGCCCCGACCTGGGCGGCCAGCCGCCGCCACGCCGGGTCGGTGGTCCGGGCCGGCACCAGGTCGAGTACCGGCTGCAGTCGTTCGGCCATCGCCACCGTCAGCTGGAGCCAGGCGATGTCGGTGCCGCTGAACGGTCCTGCCGTACCCGTGGCTGGCACCGCGCTCGGCGCTGCGACTGCCGGGGGCACGATCGCGGACGGTGCGGTGCTGCCGGCCGGGGCCGGTGACCCGGCAGCGCAGCCGGCGACGAGCAGAACTGCGATGAGCAGAGTGGGCGGTGCGGCGACGAGGGCTCGCATCCGACCTCCTTTCCGCCCGGGTGGGCGGGCCCGGCGTGACCGGGCCCGCCCTCGGGTCGAACGTGTCGGCTCAGATCGGTCGGCCGTCGTGCCCGCACTTGATCACCGGACGGATGCAGTCCTGGACGCGGCGTGCCATCTCCGCCACCGGCCAGGCGTTGAAGAAGTCGCCGTGCATCGTGTAGCCCGCACCGGAGGCCAGCCGGAACCGCGCTGGGTTGCCGTTGACCGGGTACCGCAGCACCTGCCGCAGCTTCGGCACGTGCATCGGGTGCGTAGCCGGGCAGGCCTGATTCACCGGGTACGCCATGTGGCTCTTGTGGTCGGCCGAATCCAGGTCGCGGCCGTTCCAACACTGCGGGAAGTCCAGGTACGACTCCAGCATGGTGCCGGACGGGCAGTTGACGAAGTCCTTCGACGGGGGCACGTGCCCGGCGTGCAGGCACGACCAGCGGGCGATGCTCTCGTTCGGCCCGGTCGCCCGAGCGTTGCCCGCAACGATCCGCAGCCCCTGCGGGATGGGCTGGGTGGCCGCGACGACGTCGGCGCGTACGCCCTCACCCAGGTAGTAGAAAGTGGAGATGGCCGGCTCGACCGGCACGTTGTTGTTGTAGAGCGTCGGCACCCAGTACGACGAGACGTCCGTCCGCGGGTTGCAGGTGGTCGGAGAGTTCACCAGGTCGGGGAGCGTGGTGTGGGCGTTCGTCACCGTGCTGCCGAAGAAGCTGTGCATGTGCGAGGCACCGGGCAGGCCGGGGAAGATGATCGGGTCGTCCGGCAGCCGGTGGCTGTACGTGCAGTCGGCGGGGAACTCGGCTACCCGGATGACGTTGACGCCCGGGGCGGCGTCGGCCCGGTCGGTGGTCGACACGATGTACGTGCCGAGTAGCGCCAGCAGTGCGCCGATCGCCGTGGCGAGGCGCAGCCGGCGGTGGATGCCGGAGAGGGGTGCGGCCCTGTCCATCTCGTGACTCCTGTCGGGGGGACGGGTCAGGGACAGCTCCGGCGCCGCCGCCGAAGACATCGGAGTTTGCCCTTGGCCAGACTTTGGTGGTGGTCTGTTGTGCCCGGGTGCGAGAGAGCGCTCTCCCGTCCCAGCCTCACCCCGACGTCGACACTTGTCAATACATGCCGCAGTTGGTGGGAATGACGACGAAGGGCCGGACCCCTGGTGGGGATCCGGCCCTTCGCGTTGGTTGCTGGGTGTCAGCTGGTGGCGTAGCCGCGGGTGGCGATCCAGTCGGCGAGGTGCTCGACGGTGACCTCGTAGGAGGCCTGGTTCGGATCGGCCGAGTCGGCGATCTTGACGATGTTGCCGTTGTCGCGGTAGCCGACGACGCTGATGTAGTGCCCACCCTCGAAGGAGTGGCTCACGCCGTCGGTGTCGACGCTGGTGCCGGCGATGTTCGCGACCACTGCCCGACCGTCATCGACGGTCTTCACGACGTCGGCGCGCAGCTTGTCGGTCTGCTTGCTGTCAGCGGCGGGGGTGCTGATCTCGACGCTGCGGTAGGCGTCGTTCTTACCGGTTTCCTTGTTCAGCACCGGGGTGATGTCGTTGATGGAGTTGGTGCCGGCCTCGGTGGTGCCCATTTCCTTGGCCATGGCGTCCACGCTGATGTCCTTGCCCTGCACGGACAGGGCGTTGCGGGCGGCGGCGGGACCGCAGTAGTAGAAGTTCGGCTGCGCCTCGTAGCGCACACCCAGCTGACGCTCACCCGACGACTTCCGGTCCGACTGGGTCTGCGTAGCGGGCTTGGCATCCGACGCGGCGTAAGCGGCGGTCACGGGGCCGGCGATGGCGCCGCCGGTGAAGGCGAGTCCAGCAGCGGTCAGAGCGGTCTTACGAATCAGATCGGTACGCATGATGGCGTGCTCCTCTGCATCGGGGGTGCGCGCGGCAGGGGGGTGCCGCGTCAAGGAAGTTCAAGAAGGGGGGAACGGTTCGGCGATCTGGGGGGACCTGCTCGGGGTTCCGGGGATGTAACCGTGCCGGCCGGTCGGGTGTTCCCGGCGGCTGCCGCGCACCGGGCCAGGGGGCCACGGTCGCATCCCCCGGTATAACGACCCGGGCCGGCCCCCGATTCCACGCTGAGGGTGGCCCCGACCACGGGACGGCCCACCCCAAACGGGACGACACCCCCAGCCCGCGGGAAAACGCTGCCTCCCGACGCGCCGAGGCCACACCTTCCCGGAAATGCGCAGACCTAGGAGGCCGCCGCCGTGCGTCGGCCGGGTGCGTGCTTTTGAGCGTGATGACTCTGAGGTATCAAAATGACTCTCAGGTATCACGCTCAACAGTGCGGGTGTCCCCCCGCCGTCGACCCGCCCGACTGTCGGTCTCCCAGCAGGGCTCACCGCCCGCGAGGGACTGGGTGACGGAGGTGAGGTCGCGGGCGTGGCGCGGGCCCGCCGGGCGTGACGCAGGCTGCGGGTGTGGCGGGGGCCGCCGACGTGGTGTGGGGTGCCCGTGTGACGGCGGCCCGTGCGCATGACGCGTTCAGCGGGCGTGAGTGGGGCGCGCGTGTGTGACGGCGGCCTGCGCTTATGACCCGTTCAGCGCGCGTGAGTGGGGCGCGCATAGGACGTGGGCGCGCATGTGACGTGGGGCGGGGTAGGCGTCGAAGCTCAGGTCTTCCGCGCCGTACGCCGGTTGCCGAACGACTCCATGGTGGTCGCCTTCTTGGCCGGAGCCCTGGTGGCGGACGTGGTGCGGGCCCGGGTCGGCGCGGCCTTCTTCGTGGGCGCCTTCTTCGCTGCGGCCCTCGCCGTGGGCGCCTTCTTCGCGGCGGCCCTCGCTGCAGGCGCCTTCTTCGGTGGTGCCTTCTTTGCGGCGGCAGCCTTCGCCGTCGGCCTGCGGCTGGGCGAGGCCGTGGTGGCGGAAACGTCCTTCTTCCGGGCGACGCGGGGCGTGGTCGGCGTGGGCTTCTCGCCAGGCGTCTTGGCCGCGCTCGCGCCGGTGGCCCGCTTCGTGGCAGCGGCGACCTTCTTGGCCGCCACCTTCCGGCTCGGTGGCATCTTCGTCGCTCCGGTGGCCTTGGTGGGCCCGGGTGACCTGCGCGCCGGGACGGTTGTCCTGCGTGGGCTCATCCTCGCTCCTCCTCGGGTCTCGCCGGCATCGCCAGCGCTGCCGGACGACGGACGTGGCGGGTCGCCTGGGCCCGATCGGCGAGGTCTTCCCGCGCCTCCGGCCGCCAAACGCGGGACGGAAGGGCCGCGTTTGGCGGCCCGGACGGGTCAGGGGCGGTCGGAACGCGCAGGTGGGGCAGTCCGACGCGTCGGACTGCCCCACCTGTTCGGGAGAAACTTGTGTCAGAACCCGAGCGCGGACCGGCCCCCGACCACCGGCAGCCGCAGCTCACTGTCGTTCGGCGCGACCCGTAGTTCGGTGCCACCCAGCGGCAGCAGGGTGTACTCCTGATCGCTGGAGAAGACAACCACACCGATGCGGTGGCCCGCCGGGAAGATGTAGTCCTTCGGCTCCAGGGTCCACCGGTAGTCGTACAGCTTGCCCTGTTTCACCGGCTCGGTGCGGGCCGGGCCCTTGCGGTTCTGCGGGTCCATCCAGCCCCGGGTCACCACGGTCGGCGCGGCGGTCGAGCCGGCCGGGCCGTAGTCGACCAGGTACGCGGTGAGGTTCGCGTCCGGCTTGTTGTCGATCGCCATCCGCAGCCGCATTTCCGGGCGCCCGGAGATGCGGACGTTCTGGGTCAGGGTGGGGGAGCGGTAGGCGAGTCGGTTCGGGCTCGCCGTATCGGGATTGGCCACCAGGGTGTCCGGGTGGATGGTCCGGCCCTCGTCGACGAAGCCCTGCTCGATCCTGGCCTTCGGCGCCTTACCCGAGGTGAGCGTGCCCGGGGCGGTGGCGTCGGTGGTGGCGAACGTCAACCCGACCGTACGGGCGGCAGGGTCGGGCCAGTTGGCGTACGTGGTGTAGGCCCGGTCCTCCCGCTGCAGCACGGCGGTCGGTTCGTCCATGATTCCGTTGCGCACGTTCCACAGCCAGAAGTCGAACCAGCGGTTCTCGGTCTGCTTGTAGGTCCACGTCCGACCGTTGGGCAGGGTCACCGACGCGCTGCTGCCCGGGCCGCCGTGCCCGCCCTGGTGCAGCCAGATCTTGCGCGGTACATCGCGCTTGGCCAGTTCGTCCCACCAGCCGGCGAAGTGCTCGGTCTTCACGTTCCAGTCGTTGAGGCCGTGCACGACGAAGACACTCGCCCGCACGTCCCGGGCGTCGAGGTAGTCGCGATCCTGCCAGAACTTCGAGTAGTCGCCGGTGACCCGGTCCTGCTCCTCGGTGATGTCGGCGATCTCGTCGGCGCACTGCCCCTCGGCACGAGCCTGCCCGGCGGTGTACTGGGCCAGGATGTCGGTGTCCTCGCCCTGGAACGTCCCGGGCGCGACGACCAGACCGTTGGCCCGGTAGTAGTCGTACCAGCTGCTGATCGCGGAGACCGGCACGATGGTCTTGAGTCCCTTGACGCCGGTGGTGGCCACCTGGTTGGGCAGCGTGCCGTTGTAGGAGACGCCGGTCATGCCGACCGCGCCGGTGGTCCAGCCGGCGGTGACCGGGGCGCCGTTCGCGTCGTACCCCTTCGCCCGGCCGTTCAGCCAGTCGATGACCGCCTTGGTGCCGAGCGTCTCGGCCTGGTCGCCGCTGGTCGGGCAGCCGTCCGAGTCGCCGGTGCCGACGCTCTGCCCGAGCACCACCGCGTACCCCCGCGGCACGTAGTAGTCGTCCAGCGAGCCGGGCAGGTTGGCCTTCGCCTGCGCCCGCTGCGCCTCCACGTCGGCCGCCCGCAGCCCGGAACGGTTCGTCGAGCCGTTCTGCGGCAGGTCGTCGACCAGCACGCTCGGGTACGGCACGTCGCCCCAGGTGCCCTTGCGGTACGGGCTGTGCTCGAAGATGACCGGCACCTTGAAGCCCTGGGTGGCGGTCTCCCTGGGGCGGGAGATGTCGATCGCCACCCGGTCGGGGCGACCGTCGTGGTCGGTGTCCAGCGGCGTCTGGACGAACACCCGCTCCTCGATCGCGTCGGCGAAGGAGAACACCGGTTGGGTCATGCCGTCGCTGACCACGATGCCGGTCGGCGGGGTCGCCGCAGGCGGGGCGGCCGATGCCGCCGGAGCTGCGGTAATCAGTAGGGCGCCGGACACACCGACGCCGAGTAGTGCCAAGGGGGTTCGACGCACGCGCGTTTCCCTTCGGTGGAGGATCCCGAAGATCCATTCGTGCTCATGCTAAGTCCGGCTGACCTTCCCGTCGATCCCTTCGAGTAGGGATGCGCCCTTTGTTCACAATGGATTACCAGGCTCGCGCCCGTCGTAGATCCGGTGCCCGGTACTTCTTTCGCCGGAGGTGTCGATCCGGCGGGGTCTCGTTCGTCGTGACGGCAGTACGTGACGACGAGACGAGAGGTCCGCACATGACGTCCTTGACCGCTGCCCCCGACGGGTCGGTGTCGGCCCGGCGCCGCCGGACCCGGTACCTCCTCGGGTGCGGCACAGTCGCCGGCATCCTCTTCCCGGCTCTGTCATTCGGGCAGGCCTTCACCCGACCCGGGTTCGACCTGCGTCGGCACGCGCTGAGCTCGCTCACCCTCGGTGACCTCGGTTGGCTGCAGTTCATCGCGTTCGTGGGCACCGGCCTGCTGGCCGTCGCGTTCGCGGTGGGCCTGCGGCGGGCGTTGCGCCCGGGCCGGGCGGCCACGCTGGGGCCGCTGCTGGTCGGTGTGTACGGGGTGGCGATGGTCGGCGGCGGGGTGTTCGTCCCCGATCCCGCGCTCGGCTGGCCGCCGGGCGCCCCGGCGGGGCTTCCCGAGCACGCCAGTACGGGCAGCATCCTGCACACGGTCTGCGGCGCGGCGGCGTTCCTGTCGCTGATCGCGGCCGGTCTGCTGCTCGCCCGGCGGTTCGCGGGGCAGGGGCGACAGGGCTGGGCGGTCTACAGCGCCGCCAGCGGTGTCGTCGCGTTCGTGCTCACCGCCCTGCCGTGGAGCGAGGAGAGCGCGAGCATCCGCTTCGCCGTCGGAGCGGTGATCATCTCGGCTTGGCTCGTGGCCCTCTCCTGGCGAGCGCGCGAGGAGGTGTCCTGACCACGGCGGCGCTTCGTCGTACTCGCGTGGCAGCATCAGCTCATGGCCATATCGAAGCAGCCAGTGACGGTCCCGACCGAGGTCAGCGTCGACGACTTCGTGGCCGCCATCCCCGACGAACGTCAGCGGGCCGACGCGGGGCGGCTCCGCGCGATCATGGGCGAGGTGACCGGCGAGCCGGCGGTGATGTGGGGCCCGAGCATCGTGGGCTTCGGCAGGTACCGCTACACCTACGCCAGCGGGCATTCGGGCGAGGCGCCGCTGGCCGGCTTCTCGCCGCGCAAACAGAATCTTGTCGTCTACCTGGTGGGTGGTTTCGAGGATCGGTACGGCCCGATCCTCGCCCGCCTCGGTCCACACCGCGCCGGAAAGGGATGCCTCTACCTGAAGCGGCTCGACGACGTCGACGGGAGCGCGTTGCGCGAGCTGATCGACCGCACGGCGCGGGTGCACAAGGGCGTCGACCGGGCCAGCCAACGCTGACGCTCCGTGGCTGCGGCCGGCCCGGTCGGCCCTGACCCACGGGGGGTCACTGACCCGTCCAGACCGCCTTCGCGCCGGAGTCGCCGGTGCGGATCACGTAGTACAGCGCGATGCCCGCGGCCACCAGTGACAACACCTGCAACGACAGGGTCAGCGCGCGACCGTGCCGGGCGCCTCCGGTGGCGCTCGCCTCGGCAGTCCGCGGCGGGACGAACCACACCAGTGCCAGCGCCACGACCGCCAGCCCGATGGTGGCGTAGAGCGTGATGTCGCCAAACTGCTGGTGCGCCTCGATCGTCGGGACGAACTCGGGGGTGACCCGGTTGGCGGCCCGCATGCGGTCGAAGAATGCGTCACCGGTGAGCTTCGCCAGGAGCGCGGAGACCGGTGCGGCCAGGGCGAGCAGCCCCAGCACCCAGCGGGTGTGCGGACGGATCGGCGCGACGAGCGCGTAACCGATCGTCAGTAGGGCCAGCAGCGGCACGAACACGACCGCGGCGTGCAGCACGAGAGGGTGGGCGGGAATGCCCATGAACTCCTCGAACATCGGCGTCTCCTCTGACGGTGACGAGCGGGCCTCGATCGTCCAAGCATGGACGCTATCGGTACCGGAAGGGCGTGTCAGCCCCCAAGATTGCCGGCAGCGCCCGTCCGGCCGGCCACCGTGCTGACCGCCGGATGGGTACCGGTCGCTCAGCGGTCACAGCCTAATGCGGCCGCGCCGGCGGCGGCCGGGAACGACGTCGGACTCAGGTCACCGCTGTACGCACACCGAGGCCGAGCAGGATCACACCGGTCAGCCGATCGAGCATGCGTCGCACAGTTGCTGTACGGAGCAGCTGGGCGGCGGCGCCAGAGACGGCGGTCCAGCCGGCGAGCCAGCAGGTGTGCAGCGCGGCGTGTGCCGTGGCGAGGAGCAACATCGGCACCAGCACCGGTCGGCCCGGTTCGAGGAACTGCGGTGCGAGGGTGAGGTAGATGGCGGCGGCCTTGGGGTTCAGGACGTTGCCGAGCAGCCCCTGCAGGTATGGATGGTGGACGTGCCACGGCAGCCTCCGGGCACGAACCGTCGGTGGCCGTCCCGCGCCCGTGGGGCGGCGGGACGCGGACCAGAGCAGCCAGAGCCCGAGCCCGACCAGATAACCGGCGCCGACCAGCTTGACGACCCAGAACGCCTGCGACGAGCGAAGCACCAGCGCGGCCAGGCCGACGGCAGCCAGGGTGGCATGCAGGTAGATCCCGGTGACCGTACCCAGGATCACCCACCACCCCTGCCGGCGCCCGCCGGCGGCGACCCGCGAGACGACCAGGGTCAGGCTCGCTCCCGGCGTGGTGGTGATCGGCGCGACGGCGAGAAGGAAGCCGAGCACCGCGACTTCCTGCATGCTCAGACCACTACCCGGTAGTGGGTGGTGAGCAGGCCGCTGTTGTCGTACACGTGGAATGCGACGCCGGGCGGCTGGGTCTGGGTGGTCAGCGGCCCATCGCCCTCCCAGGGCATCCGGAGGGTGGAGACCACGCCCGGTGCGATCCGCAGCGGGCGGCCGGCGAAGGTGCTCGCGGCGGCGGTGTGGAAGTGCCCGGTCAGCACGGCGACGACCTGCGGGTGGGCGGTGACCAGTTCGGCCAGAGGATCGGCGGGCAGCAGCCGGGTCGGGTCGATGACCGGGTGGTGCAGCACGACCGGCGGGTGATGGAAGGCGATGAACGTCGGCGTTTCGGCCGGCACCGAGCCCAGTTCGTCGGCGAGCCACGCCGTGGTCTCCTCGTCCAGGTGGCCGTCGTCCTCGCCGGGCACGGAGGAGTCGGCGAGGAGGAAAACCGCTCCGGCCACGTCGTAGCGGGCGTTGATCGGGCCGGTGCCGCCGCGGTCGTCACCGAGCAGACCCTTGCGGTACGCGTCGCGCACATCGTGGTTGCCGGGGCAGACCATGACCGGCAGCGGGGATTCGAAGAGCTTCGCGGCAGTCTGGTATTCGGCCACCTCGCCGTGGTCGGCGATGTCCCCGGTGATCAGGATCGCGTCGACCGGTCGCGGCAGGGTGTGCAGGTAGTCCATCACCCGGGCGGTTCGCTCGGCCGATCGGGGATGGCTGTCGAGGTGGGTGTCACTGAGGTGCGCGATCACCAGCACGAGGGCTCTCCTAATGGTTACTACCGTTAAGGGCGTTAGGGAAGCTACTCTGGGCCGCGCCGGCCGCACAAGCCGGATCGGGGAGGAGAGTCCATGTCACCGCACCTCGCGCTCGCCCTGGCCAGCACGATCCGGCACGACGGCAACGGCGGGGTCGCCGACGACCTCGGCGATGTCGCGGGCTTGACCGCCTGGCTCCGTGAGCAGGCCGAGCCACTGCGGGAGTACGTCGGCGGGCTCGACGCCCTCGCCAGCGTGGTCGACGAGCGGATCCGGCTCGACGTGGTGGCGGTGCGGCGCGCCGCACGTACCCTCTTCGCGGTGGCGGTCCGCCCGGGGCCGCCGAGCCGGGCCGACTCCTCCTCGCTGCTCTCCCCGCCGGAGGCGGTCGACCGGCTCAACCAGGCCGCCGCGGCGCTGCCGGTCCGGCCGGTGCTGAGCTGGGCGCAGGAGGGCGCACCGACGCTCACCTGGCAAGGCGAGACGGCTGACGCGGGACTGAGGCTCTCCGCGGGGCTGGCACGCGCCGCCATCGAGTTCCTCGCCAGTCCGGCCCGCGACCTGTTGCGCGCCTGCCCCGCGCCACGCTGCGTCCGCTATTTCGTCAAGGACCACCCGCGCCAGGAGTGGTGCAAGCCCTCCTGCGGTAACCGCGCCCGCGTCGCGCGGCACTACCAGCGCCACACGGCAGCTCGATAGCTGACTCCCTCAGCTACGGGAGCGCGGCAGGCAGTCCTTCTTGTACTTGAGGCCCGAACCGCACCAGCAGGCGTCGTTGCGCTCCGGCGGCCAGGGGATCCGCGCGCTGGGCCGAGCCGACACCTCGGCCGCGTAGCCCGCCCGGATCGCCGCATCGGCCGGGTCGCCGTTGCGTCGAACAGCGAAGGCGTTCAACCCGGCCACGGTCGCGCTGAACACACCCAGCCCGGTCTGACCGGCACTCGTCTGACGCACCAGCTCCTTCTCCAGCCGGGCCCGGTGCGCGTCCCAATCCGGGCCGTACACCTCGGTGAGCGCGGCGTGCTCGGAGAGCAGACGATCGAACTCGGCCCGCGGCCAGAAGAGCAGATCAGACTCGGCGCCCCTGCGCTCCCCGGCCCGGCGGACGAGCTGATTCTCCAGCCGGTCCGCCAGATCGTCCTGCCGGTCGTGCGGCAGGTTGAGGTCCCGGCGTACCCGGTGCCGCTGTTGCAGCAGGAAGAAGAGGACACCCGGTGCTTCCGGCGGGCCGAGATCCACCACCGGGTCGGTTGCGGTGATGGCCTGCGCGGCCGCCCCGGCGGCGGCACGCTCGCCGAGCAGGGTGTCGACCGCCTCGCTCAGCCACGTCTCGGCGGTCGCCGAACGACCACCGGCGTCCAGCGCCGCGCTCAGGTAGGCGGGGGCGTCGGGCTGCACGAGCAGGAGCGGGCGCAGCGCGGTCAGCTCCGCCATCGCCTCGTCGTCCCGACCACCGGTCCGGAACAGGACCCGGGCCCGCAGCGCGCGGGCCAACCCGGCCCGGGGGTCGTCGCCCGACGGGTACGCCGCCAGGGCCTGGTCCGCGTACCGCAGGGCGGCATCCGGTCTGGCCCGGATCTCGGCGATCTCGGCGGCCAGGGTCAGCGCGTCCCCGGCGTCGTCCGGATCCTCCAGCCGGCCCTGCTCCGCCGCCTCGGCGACATCGGCGGCGACACCGAGCGGGTCGGCCGCCCCCAGCGCAGAGCGGCGGAGTTCAGCTAGGTCAGCCTTGGTGAGTACGTCTTTCGTCGGCACGATCTCACCGTACGTCGGAGGGCTTCCGGGATGCCGGCAGATCACCTGTAACGCTGCTCGCACACCGCCACGGCACCCGCCGCCGGTCGTCGAGTGGTCGCAAAACCAACCAACTGCAGCCATCTCCCGTCAACCCGCCGTCGGTAGCGTCCGGTCGCCAGTTTCCCGACCAGACGTACAGAGGGTGAGCTATGGCCACGGTGGATCGGCGCACATTCCTCAAGGCGATGGGAGTCCCCGCGATCGGCGCGGCGCTCCCGTTGGACCTCAGCAAGGCGCTCGCCATCCCGGCGAACAACCGGACCGGCTCGATCGACGACGTCGAGCACGTCATCATCCTGATGCAGGAGAACCGCTCCTTCGACCACTACTTCGGCACCATGCGCGGGGTGCGCGGTTTCGGTGACCCGCATCCGGCGACACTGCCGTCCGGCAGAGACGTGTGGCACCAGCCCGACGGCGCCGACGAGCTGCTGCCGTTCCGGCCCGAGGTGAAGGACCTCGGCCAGACCTTCCTGCCGGACCCTCCGCACGGCTGGAACGACGGGCACGCCGCCTGGAACGACGGCCGGTTCGACCAGTGGGTGCCGAACAAGGGCGTCACGGCGATGACCTACCACACCCGCCAGGACCTGCCCTACCACTACGCGCTCGCCGACGCCTTCACGGTCTGCGACAGCTACCACTGCTCGCTGATGGGGCCGACCGACCCGAACCGCTACCACATGTGGAGCGGCTGGGTCGGCAACGACGGCAAGGGCGGCGGCCCGGTCATCACCAACGCGGAGGCCGGCTACGACTGGTCGACGTACCCGGAGCGGCTGGAGCGCAACGGCATCTCGTGGAAGATCTACCAGGACGTCGGCATCGGCCTCAACGCCGCCGGCTCCTGGGGCTGGACGAACGACCCGTACATCGGCAACTACGGCGACAACTCGCTGCTCTACTTCCACCAGTACCAGAACGCGCAGCCCGGCACGCCGCTGGCGGACCGGGCCAAGACCGGCACCGAGATCAGGACCCAGGGCCGCGACCCGGAGGCGTTGCTGGCCGACTTCCGGGCCGACGTCGAGGCCGGACGACTGCCGCAGGTCTCCTGGATCACCGCACCCGAGGCGTACACCGAGCACCCGAACTGGGAGCCGGCCTACGGCTCGTGGTACATCTCGCAGGTCATCGACATCCTCGCGTCGAACCCTGAGGTGTGGAGCAAGATGGCGCTCTTCATCACGTACGACGAGGAGGGCGGCTTCTTCGACCACGTGGTCCCGCCGACGCCGCCGCAGACCCGCGAGCACGGGCTGTCGACCGTACCGACCACCAACGAGATCTTCCCGGGCGACGCCGACCACCCGGCCGGCCCGTACGGCCTCGGCATCCGGGTGCCGATGATCATCGTTTCGCCGTGGACGCGGGGCGGCTACGTCAACTCGCAGGTGTTCGACCACACCTCACTGATCAAGTTCCTGGAGGCGCGGTTCGGGCACGGCCGCCCGGACCTCATCGAGCAGAACATCACCCCGTGGCGGCGCGCTGTCGTCGGTGACCTGACCACGGCCTTCGACTTCCGGCACCCGAACCGGTCGCAGCACCCCACCCTCCCGGACACCGACGACTTCAAGCCCGACGAGCTGGTCCGGCACCCCGACGAGATGCCGGTCCCGCCAGCGGACCAGCGGCTGCCGAAGCAGGAGCGCGGCGTACGCCCGGCGCGGGCGATCCCGTACACCCTGCACGCCGACGGGCGCGTCAGCGACGGCGCGATCCGCGTCGACTTCCGCAACTCCGGCCGTGCCGCGGCGGTCTTCCAGGTACGCCAGGCCGGCAGCGCGGACGCCCCCCGCAGCTACACCGTCGAGTCGGGCAAGCACCTGACGGACACCTGGGCGGCCACGGCCGGGTACGACCTGTCGGTGCACGGGCCGAACGGGTTCTTCCGGCGGTTCACCGATGGCCCGTCGAGCCGGCACGCCACGAACCTCGACATCGCCCCCTCGTACGACGAGCGGAACGACAAGGTCACCCTCACGCTCAAGAACCGTGGCGCCAAGCGGGTGGAAGTGACGGTCCGGGACGGCTACCGCACCCGTCCGGTCAAGCTGTCGCTGCGGCCCGGCGAGACGGAGCGCGCGACGTGGACGCTCTCGCGCACCCACGGCTGGTACGACCTGACCGTCACCGTCGCAGGTGATGCCGAATTCGCCTACCGCTACGCGGGCCACGTCGAGAACGGCAAGGACAGCATCAGCGACCCCTCCCTCGGCGGGCTCGTCTGAGCGACGTCGCGTGACCCGGGCCGCTGCTGGCCCGGGTCGCGCGACGCCCAGGGGGTCGCGGACGCACCAGCGCGCTACAACTGCAGGAAGCTCTGCACCCCGGCCAGCTTGAGGGCCTCGGTACGTACGTCGGCGCACTGCTCCCTGGTGAGGGTGTCGATCTGGGAACCGTCGGGCACCCCGCCGCGCTGGTCGTACCACCCGCTGAGCCCGGTGGCGAGCCGCGCCATCACCTCGATCTCTCCGGGGGCCTTGCGCAGCGCCGGCAACTCACCGCGCAGGTAGTCACAGAGGGCCGTCGCCGTGACCCCACCCGATTCGGTTCCCGCTCCGGTGGTCACCGACGGTGCCGGCGCGGCGCTCACCTCGGCGCTCGCCTCGGGGGACGACGAGGCGGTGGTGTCGTCGTCGCTGCTGCCCCCGCCCTGCGGTGAGCGTCACGCTCGACAGGACGACCAACGCGAAGAGCCTCACCTTGATCATTCTGGTTCTCCGATCGGTGCCGAGTCGGGCCGGTGGCGATGCATGCGTCGACGCTAAGCCGGATCCGCCAGCGGGGAATCGGGTGATTCCCTATCCACCGGATCGGCCGGCGACACGATCGTGCCCGCCCGTACCCGAGATCGGGCCGCTCAGAACTCCTCGTACACCGCCGGGTCCTGGTCGGCGAGGCGCCCGTCGGGGCGGCCCAGCGCGGAGATGGCCTCGACCTCGTCATCGGTGAGCTTGATGCCGAAGATGTCCAGGTTTTCCAGCTGCCGCTGCGCGGACGCGGCCTTGGGCAGCGGGATCACCTGACGCGCCACGTGCCAGGCGAGGATGATCTGCGCCGGGCTGACGCCGTGGGCGGTCGCCATCTCCGAGATGACGGGGTGCTGCTGCAGGTCGTTGCCACGACCGAGCGGGCTCCAGCCTTGCACGAGGATGCCGTGCTCCCGGTGGTAGTCGATCGCCTCCTGCTGCGGGAAGTACGGATGCACCTCGATCTGGTTGACCACCGGGGCGACACCGGTCTCGGCCACCAGCCGGTCGATGTGCTCGGGCAGGAAGTTGGAGAGGCCGATGTGCCGGACCAGACCACGCTCGCGGGCCTCGATCAGCGCCCGCCATGCCTGCACGTACAGGTCGACCTTGGGGTTGGGCCAGTGGATCAGGTACAGGTCGATCCGGTCGAGGCCGGTGCGGAACACACTCTCCTCGATGGTGGTCAGCGCCTCGTCGAAGTGGTGGTGCCGGCCCGGCAGCTTCGAGGTGACGACCAACTCGTCGCGTACGTCGCCGGCCGACCGGACGGCCCGGCCCACCGCGCCCTCGTTCTCGTAGTTCACCGCGGAGTCGATCAACCGGTAGCCCGCCCGGATCGCCTGAGCCATGGCGTCGACGCCCGCCGAGCCGCTCAGCCGGTACGTGCCGAGCCCGATCGCCGGCAACGTCGTGCCGTCGGCGGCCGTCAGGTGGGGGATT
Organism: Micromonospora sp. NBC_00858; assembly: GCF_045207365.1. Classification (NCBI taxonomy): domain Bacteria; kingdom Bacillati; phylum Actinomycetota; class Actinomycetes; order Micromonosporales; family Micromonosporaceae; genus Micromonospora; species Micromonospora sp. NBC_00858. Next base: position 1,602,433 of record NZ_CP108828.1, read on the forward strand.
GTCATGGTTGATCTGCCTTTCGTCGACCGTGACTGGACCCTACCGCGCGACGTTTGCGGGGTGCTGCGTGTCAGCTATGGCCACGTCGTCGGGGGTGGACCAAATGCGCGACGACCCGCCCGCACAGCCAGAGTGGCGAGGGCAGCGTTGGCGCCACCACCAATCACAGCGCCGATACCGAACGGTGCCGCTCGGCCGAGAACGATGATTCCCTGCTTGGTCCCGTACTTCGTGATGAAGTGTTTCCCCAAGATCTTGTTGATCTGACGCAGCGTCTCGGCGGGCACCTTGGCGACAACCTGACGTCCCCAGTGTTGCCCCGTACGCTCGGCGACCTTGGTGATGGTGGCGGAGCCGGACCCGCCGAGCATGATTCCCATCACGATCGTTCGTCGGCGCTCGACCTCGTCGATGGGGACTCCGTGGACTTCGGCGATCGAGAGCGCGAAGAGAGCGCTCAGTTCCAGAGATGAGAGGAATTCGCCGGCCGACAGCGCCAGTGCGATGCCCGTGCCGACGCCGGGCGCCGCTGCAGCCCCTCCAACCGCAGCACCCGTCCCGGCCAGGGCGCTGACGTACATCCGCTCCAGATTGCGGATCACCTCTGCTGGTGTCGCCTCTGGATTCCGCTGGCGGGCCCGGGCAATGTTCTTGCGCACCAGTGCGCCCTGGACGTCGATTGCCTTGTCCAGGAGGTCGAGGACTCGCTGCCCACGTTCGGCTGCTTCCGGAACCGGTACGTCGAGGGCGTGACCACGCGCGTCGGGCACGTCGTCGACGGGTATGGGAAGTTCGTTCTCGGATCCCTCGGCTTCAGGCGCCATCCCACATCCTTCATGATCGACAGCGAGAGCATCACAGTAGGTGTCAACGTGGTCACCCCGGCTCATCCGGACTGGTACCTCATCGCGCGTAGTGTCCAGACGCGAGTGGCTGAACAGACCGAGCGCGTGGTGCGAGCGGGTCGGGTCGCCACAGTGACCGGCGGCGGCCGTTGTACTCACGGGGCTGACGTCGGCGTCGGCGTAGCCGCGCCGATCACACCACCGAAGAAGACCATGACCGTGAGCGCGATCATCGGGCCCACGAAGACGTAGCCGAGGATCAGGCCCGTCACGGCCATACCCCGTCCGGACTTCGTCCCGTTCCGAGTCTCGTACAGCCCGACGTGGCCGAGGATGACCGCGAGGACGCAGGGCAGCCCGAAGAGGCACCAGCCACCGAGGACGCCGAGGATGCCGAGGACCATCGACGCGGTAGCGGTGCTGGACGAGGGCGGGGCCTGCACGACCACCTGGGGCAGCAGCGGTTGGTAGTGGATCGGCGGGTAGGGACTGGCGGGAACGGCCGAGATCGGCGGCTGCGGGCGGGTCGGGTCGTATCCAGGCTGGTAGGACAAGGCGGTATCCCTCGTGGTTGGTTGAGTCATCAGGGGTCAGCTCGTGGTGCTGGCGGTCGGCTGGAGTCGCGCGAGCAGGGTGCTCACCTCGGTGTGCAGGCGACGCAGCTCCGCCGCCGTAGGAGCCAGCTCGTAGCAGTGGTGGTGCGTGGCGACGGAGAGCGTCGCCCAGGCGAACGCCACCCGGCGGGCGGTTTCGGTGCCCGGACCGAGCCGGCCACGCAGCATCAACTGCTTCGCGCGGCCCTGCCGGCACGCCGCCACGGTCGGCTTCACCCGCCGCCAGTAGGCGTCGATGCCACCTTCGAGAGCGAGCCGGATCAGGCAGGCGCAGGCCCGCGGCCACCAGCCCGCGGTGACCGCCGTGGCACCGAGCAGACCGGACCCGCGCAGGAGCTGATCGGCCGCCGCCAGGCAGCGCTGTGGCGTCGGCCCGGTCACGACAGCGCCGCCGCGAGGAGGCGGACGTCCGTGACCAGTCCGGGCAGGTCCGCCAGGTACGCCCCGTGCACGCCCTCGCGACATGCCTGGTACGCGTTGACAGCCCGCCGCCCGTGCCGGCGGCCGAGCCAGCCGAGCACGTCGCCGCCCTTCTCGGCGTCATCGAACGCCGCCAGAGCGACGGTGGTGGCGAGCCGTCGGGACGCGTCCTCGATCGCGTTCTCAATGTCGGCGTGCGGAACGCCCCGCGCCACCCGGATCCGCCAGACTGCCCGGTGGCAGGCCGCCTCCACTGCAGAGCGGCACAACTCAGCGACCACGGGCCCGCGTACCTCGGCGGTGATCTCGTCGTTGCGCGCCAGCGCGGACGCGTCGTCCAGGTAGCGCGTCACCGGATCGGAGCCGGGCCGCAGCGTCACCACCGACCGCTCCGCGCGGGTCACCTCCACGATGCGGGCATCACCGAGGCCGAGTCGGGTGACCGCGTCGGGCAGGCGCGTGTCGTGGGTGAAGACCACCACCTGCCGTTGCTCAGCCAACTCGGCGAGCACCCGTGCGAGACCGTCCACCTTCGACGGGTCCATGCTCTGCACGGGGTCGTCCACGACGATGAACCGGAACGGGCTCTCCGGAGCGCAGCTGCGCGGCAGGAAGGTGGCCAGCCCGAGTGCCTGCATCTCACCCTGACTCATCACACCCAGCGCGGTGCCGTTGTCGGCGCCGTCCACACTGACCGGGAACACCACCCGCCGCCGGGTGTTCGCCCCTTCGAGCGTCATCGCACCCAACTCGACGTTGCTCTCCTGCCGCAGCTGAGCCCAGATCCGCTGCGAGTGCCCGGCGAACGGCGCAACCCGCTCGTTGCGGACCTCCGTACCGGTGTCCTTCAGCCAGCCGCGCGCGGCCTTCAACCGGGCCAGAGTGGCCTCCCGCGCCGGCAACCCGCCGGCGGCAGCCACCCACTCGCGTACCTCGGCCGCCGCCGCCCGCCAGCCGGTGTCGCGCTGCCGCAGAAACCCCTCGGCGTACGCGCGGGCCGCGTCCGCCGCCTCCACCACCGCCGGGTACCGCGCGGCCAGGTGGTCGGCCAGGTCGGCCGGCTCCCCGGGTACGCGCCGCAGCGCGGCCACGGCATCGCGCAGCACCCCGACCGATGCCTCCGACCCGGGACCCTCGGGCACCGCGAGGTCGTCGATCAGGTGATGCGTCTGCCGCAGCAGAGCCGTGAGCCGGGTCGCCGCCGTCTGAGCGGCGACGCTGCGCTGCCGGAGGTCGGTCAGCGCCTCCGCGGCGGCGGTACGCCACCCACCGTCGAGGGTGCCGGTGGAGCAGACCGGACACGGCCCGTCGCCCTCGTCCTCGTGGTATTCGAGGGCGAGGCGGAGCAGTTCGGCGCTGCGCAGCGCGGCCCGGGACCGGCCGCCGTCGTAGCGCAGGGCCTCGGCCGCCGCCTCTCGCAGCTGACTGGCCAGCCGGTTCACCTCGTCGAGCAGCGGCGGGGCGAGGGCGGCGAGTTCGCGGCAGAGCAGCACTTCCCGGTCGGCGGTCGCCTCGTCCGGCTCGTCGAGGATCGCCGTCACCGCGGAGAGGTCGACCTGTCCCCGGCCGCGCAGCAGTGCGGCGGTCCGCCGGGCCCGGTCGTCGGCGATCCCGGACAGCGCGTCGACCAGGGCGGTGCGCTGTGCGCGTACCTCCTTGATGGTCGTGTCGTGCGGCCGGGCGGCGCGCAGCAGACGCTGGTCGGCGTCGGTGAGCGCGTCCAGGCCGAGGATCGCGAAGAGCGCGTCGAAGAGCTGGCTCTGCGTGCCGGCGGCGAGTTTGCCCAGCTCGGCGGCGGTGAGGAACGGCCGGTACAGCTCCAGCGGGCGGGCCAGACCCAGCTCGGAGAGGCCGTTGTGTCGACCCCGGGCGCTGGTGACGGTCACCTCGGCGTCGGCCAACTCGGCGCCGATGGGCCAGGCGCGGTTCACCCGGGTTGGCGTGGCCACCCCGTCGACGCGCAGCTCCACGTCAACCCAGCACGGGTCCTGGCTGTGCAGGTTGCGCCACCCCGTACGCCAGACGCTGGTCTTGTCGGCCCACCGGGCGCTGTCACCGGTGAGGGCGAGCTCGACGGCTTCGGCGAAGCTGGACTTGCCGGAGCCGTTGCGCCCCACGACTAGGGTGAGGCCCGGACCGGGGTCGACCTGGAGAGTTCGCTCCCGGCCGACGCCACGGAACCCGGCGACGGTCACCGACTTCAGCCAGATCTGTTCCGCCGACCCGTCTCCGGTGGGGGAGCGCGGGTCGAGTCGGGTGGGGGTGCCGGCGAGCGCGGCGCTCAGGTCGTCCTCGCTGGTCAGCGCGGCGAGGATCAGCTCGGCGGTCTCGGTCGGTACGTCGTCAGCGGCGGCCAGCCGGTCGAAGATCAGCTCGATCAGGGGCGCGGTGGGCTGCGGAGGCTGGGTCATGGTCGTCTCCAGGCGTGTGGTGTCCGCGGGCCGACGACTCGTCGGCCCGCCCGGCGTGAGCGGTGGAATGAGGTGCGCGGTCTCAGCGGGCGGGGCGCCACTCGCCGCAGTTTTCGGAGCTGAAGGCGTAGTCGGAGGAGCGGATGGTCACCTGCACCCGGCGGGCGCTGTTGGTGAAGTAGTTGTCGATGGTGCCGCCGGAGCTGTTCTGCCGCTCCCAGTAGCAGCCGTCGACGTCGGTGGTGACGTACGTGCCGGGCTTGATCTCCTTACCGACGCGGAACGTGCCGGAGCCGAAGAGTCGGCCCTGGGCCGCCAGGTCCACGTCGACCTGCCCGCGTTTCACCGTCTCGCGCCACTTCTTCGCGTACGGGTAGGTGGGGCAGAGCAGGAGGGCTGCGTTGATCTCCGGGATCTGCTCGCTGCTGGCGGCGAAGTCCGCCTCCAGGTACGTGTCCTCAGGGTCGACGGCGGCGCACATCTCGTACAGGGTCGTGATGTTCCCGTCGTCGTACTTGGACGTCTTCAGCGCGGCCTTCTCGGTGTCGGTCACGGGATAGATCTCCGCTTGGGCGTCGCAGGACGTCGGCTTCGCCGCCCACACCTCGCTGAAGTCCGGCCGTGTTCGTCCCCGCAGCCGGTGAGCATCGTGGCCAGCAGCGCGGTGGTGAGCAGGGCGCCGGCGGTGCGGACGGCTCGACGCAGGTGGACGGTCCCCGCCGAGCAGCGGAGGGTGCCGTACGGGTGGGGGATGGCCATGGTCGTCTCCAGGGCGCGGGAGGGCAGCGGTGCGGCGGAGTGCCGGACCGGCGAAGGGCAAGGAGATGCCGGCGGATCTGCGGATTGAGGGAGGTGTCAGTCCGAGAGAGTGATGATCATTTGGAGGCCGTCATCCGGGTGATAGATCCAGGAGGCCTTCATGTCCTCCCACTCGCCGGACTGCCGCCCGTCCAGTGCACGCGTCACTTTGACCTCCGCAACGACGGCATCGGGCACGTGCAGCTCGGTCCAGTAGCAGTGCAACTGCTCCAGCTTGAGGCCGGTTCGCTCCTCACCGACGCTCCGCAGCGTCAGCGACCTACCGTCGTCGCCCAGCATCGCCCAGTCGTCCCGCCCGGCACCGCAGGCTTCTCGGGCGGCTTCCAACGGTGAATCGCGCTGCACCAGGAAGAGAATGCTCGTGGCCGCAGCCAGCAGAATCACCATTGCCGACGCGGCGATCAGATAGCGACGCCTCCGGTGCGGCGCGTTGTTCGCGCTGGAGCCGTCATCCTCAGGGCCGTTGGCCGAGGTGCCAGCGGTCGGGTCTGGAGCCAGGGGGCTCTCGTTCGGATCTGGAGTGGTCGGGTCGGTCATCACCAGGCTCCTCGTGTGAACATGTGGGCTGTGAACAGCCGGGGCGGATCGTTCAGACCCGCCCCGGGGTTGCGGGATGAGGTCAGCCGAGGGAGACGTCGACGCCGCCGGAGAACGGCGAGTCGTGCAGCTCGAGCTTGGTGAGCTTGACGTTCTTCGGGATGTCGAAGACGACGACGCCGCTGACCTGGTTGCCGGGGTTGACGTCGTTGAGGAACGTCTCGGCGTTCTTGTTGGCGTAGATGGCGGCGGCGCCGTCGGCGGAGTACTCGGTGCCGTCGGCCGCGTACGCCTTCTGGCTGCTGCCGTCGAACATCTGCGCTTCCTTGCCGATGTTCTTCACGTTGACCGTGACCAGGCAGAACTGGCCCTGCGCCTTCGCGCCGATCAGGTCAGTGCCGATCTTGGCGACGCCGCACTTGGCGGACTTCACCGTGAACTCGAACTTGCCGTCGCGGGCCGCCTCGCCCACCTTCGCGGTCTTCGCCGGGGCGTCCTCGCCCTTGCCGCCGTCGCTGGAGCTCGTGGACTTGTCGGTGGCACCGGAGCCGCAGCCCAAGGCGATGAGGCCGGTGGCGATCAGAGCGAGAGTGGTGGTCTTGCGCATCGTTGTCCTCCTGATGTGAACGTTGCGGCGTCAATAAGAGCATCGTCCGAGAACGGTGTCAACAGACAATTTCGTGCTTGACAGATGTGCGAGACTTTCGGCGTGCAGGAGAACCCGACCATCACGGCAGCGGAGATCGCCCGGCTCGCCGGGGTCGGCCGCGCTGCGGTCAGCAACTGGCGCAAACGGCACGCCGACTTCCCCGCCCCGGTGGGCGGGACGACGGCGAGCCCCGAGTTCGACCTGATCCAGGTCGAGCAGTGGCTACGCACCCAGGGCAAGCTCCCCGAGCTCGCCACCGCCGACCGGCTCTGGCGGCACCTCGCCGCAGCCAGCGACTCCCCGGCCGCCGGTCTCGCCGCCGTCGGCGCTCTCCTGCTGGCCCGTCAGCGCGGATCCCGAAGCGGCCACTCCGACGCACAGCTCGCACCGCTGCTGCCCGACGTCGACGCCCTCGCCGACGAGCTCGGTCCGCAGGGTGCGTTCGACGAGTTGTGGCAGCGGTTCTCGGCACCGGGGCCCGGCCGCCCCTTCGCCACCCCCGACGACCTCGCCGACCTGATGATCGGGCTCGCCAGCGTCGGCGGCGGCTCAGTCCTCGACCCGGCCGCCGGCTCCGGCGCCATCCTCCGGGCCGCCGTCCGCGCCGGCGGCACCTCGGTGTACGGGCAGGAACTCGACGAGGACCTCGCCAGGCTTGCCGGCCTGTGGCTGGCACTGCACGACGTACCAGGGGAGGTGAGCACCGGTGACTCACTGCGCGCCGACGCCTTCGCCGGCCGCGCCATCGACGCCGTCGTCTGCCACCCACCGTTCGGCGCCACCAACTGGGGCGACGAGGAACTCGGCCACGACCCCCGCTGGATCGTCGGCACCACACCCCGTACCGAACCGGAGCTGGCCTGGGCGCAACACGCCCTGGCCCATTTGCGGGTCGGCGGGCACGCCGTACTGCTGATGCCGCCCACGGTCGCCAGCCGGCGCGCCGGCAAGCGGATCCGCAGCGAGCTACTACGCCGAGGTCACCTGCGCGCCGTCATCGCGCTCCCGCCGGGGGTGGCGGCGCCGCACGGCGTACCGCTGCACCTGTGGGTGCTGCGGCGGGCCGCGGCCGACGCACCGCCACCGGCGCGGACGCTGCTGATCGACGCCGCCGGCGGCGACCTGGCCGACACCGCGCCGCGTGTGCTGGCCGCGTGGCGGGCCTTCGCCGGCGCCCCGGACGGCGACGTCGAGGAAGCCGGCTTCGCCCGCGCGGTCCCGGTCATCGAGCTGCTCGACGAGGATGTCGACCTCACCCCCGCGCGCCGGCAACCGGCCGTCGCGGGCGAGGCTTCGGGAGAGCATCTGGTACGCACCAGAGAACGCCTGGCCGCCATCGTCGGCCATCTACCGGCGCTGATCCCGCAGGTCACACCCGCGCCCGACGGGCCGGACGGCCTCTTCCTCACGGTGGGGGAGCTGGCGAAGACCGGGGCGCTCCAACTGATCGGCCCGGTCCGTGCCGGCACGTCCACACCCGCACCCGACGGGCCGCCGGTGCTCACCGTGCCGGACGTGCTCGCTGGGGTGGAGGCGTCCGGGCGGGTCGACGACCGGTTCGGTCAGGAGATCCCCCTCGCTGTGGGGGACGTGGTGGTGCCGATGATCGCGCGGCAGCTCACCGCGCGGGTGGTCACCGCCGAGGGGGCGCTGTTGGGGCGCAACCTCTACCTGCTGCGACCCAACCCGGCGGCGCTGGATCCGTGGTTCCTGGCCGGGCAGCTGCGGACGTCGACGAACGAGAAGCAGTCGTCGAGTCTGTCGGGGACAATGCGTTTCGACATCCGACGGGCGCAGGTGCGGCGGCTGTCGCTCGACGAACAGCGAGCGCACGGGGACGCGTTCCGGCGCCTCGACGCCTTTGAGTCAGCGATCCGGCAGGCCGCCTCGCTGGGAGCGGAGCTGGCCCAACTCACCGCCGACGGCCTGGCGCGCGGCTCAATCCGGCCGGACGACCCGCGGTGAGGTCAGACCTCGACGATGGGCCAGTCGTCGCCGAGCACCTTTCGCACCTGATCGGCCCGGGACGTGATGAGGCCGGCAGCGCTGCTGATCGCAACGAAGGCCGCGTGGCCGGCTCCGAGGCGGCCGGCCTGCCGGGCCATCCCCCCGACGACCGGACAGTCGTCGGCTCGGTCGACGTGCAGGGCCGGTGTGATGACCCGTACGGCCGGGTTGCGACGCAGCATCGACAGGTACTCGTGCTCGGTGTGGTCGAGCAGGCTGTATGCCTCGACCAGGCAGACCAGGGGCACGGCAACCGTCGCATTGGCATCGGCCGCCTCCACCATCGCTTCACCGACGGCGTCGACACCCTGGGCGTAGGCCATCAGGGCGCCGGTGTCGAGCACGTAGACCGGTGCGCTCACGCCGCACTCGGCCGGTCGAAGTCGGCGCGGACCTCGTCGACCGGACGCTCCAACAGCTCCGCCACACGGGTTATCGCCGCTTCGCGCATCTCTGGTGTTACCTGGCGGGCCGCCAGCCGGCGCGCCGCGCCCTCCGGGTCGTACGGGAACTCGCCGTGCCCGGCCGCCCGCAGAGCGGCGCGCATGTCGTCGGATACCCGACGGCGGCGCAGCGCTTCGGTGACGTACGCGGAAACCTGGCGGGCCGGGAGTGCATCCAGCTGCTCGGCCACGTCATCAGGGACAGAGATCGTCACACGCCGACTCATACTCTCGAGCCTAGCGAAGTATGAATCGCCCGTCAGCGACGACCCGCTGACACTCGGTTGATCATCTCCACCGAGTGGGGGACCCCGACGACGCGGACCAGCAGCAATACTCCTGACTTAAGGCAATCGAAAGGAACCTGGTGAGTACCAAGCACCAAGAGCTCGCGAACTTCATCTGGTCGGTCGCCGACCTGCTCCGCGGCGACTACAAGCAGTCCGAGTACGGCCGGGTGATCCTGCCGCTGACCGTGCTGCGTCGGCTCGATTGCGTGTTGGAGCCGACGAAGGACGCGGTGCTCGCCCGGCACAGGCAGCTCAAGGACATGGGCGTACAGAACATGGACCCGGTGTTGCGTAAGACCGCCGGGCTGTCGTTCTACAACACCAGCGAGATGTCATTCCGCAAGCTGCTCGGCGACCAGGACCACGTCGCGCTCAACCTGCGCGCCTACATCGGCGGCTTCTCGCCGGGTGCGGTCGACGTGTTGGAGAAGTACGGCTTCGACACCCAGATCAGCCGGCTCTCCGAGGCCGGCCTGCTCTACCAGGTGGTCGCCAAGTTCGCCGACATCGACCTGCACCCGGACGTGGTCTCCAACCACCAGATGGGCTACGTCTTCGAGGAGCTGATCCGCCGCTTCTCCGAAATCAGCAACGAGACCGCCGGTGAGCACTTCACCCCGCGCGAGGTCATCAAGCTGATGGTCAACCTGTTGCTCGCCCCCGACGAGGACGACCTGATCACCCCGGGCATCGTCCGCAAGGTCTACGACCCGGCCTGCGGCACCGGCGGCATGCTCAGCGAGGCGCAGGACCACATCCAGGAGCACAACCCGCACGCCACCGTCGAGGTGTACGGGCAGGAGCTCAATGGCGAGACCTACGCGATCTGCCGCTCCGACATGATGCTCAAGGGCGGCGACCCGACAAAGATCGCCTACGGTAACTCCTTCAACCAGGACGGCCACGAAGACGAGCGCTTCGACTACATGCTCGCCAACCCGCCGTTCGGGGTGGAGTGGAAGAAGGTCGAGCCGTTCATCAAGGCCGAGCACGCCCGCGGCCACGCCGGCCGGTTCGGTGCTGGCCTGCCGCGGATCAACGACGGCTCGCTGCTCTTCCTTCAGCACATGATCTCAAAGATGAAGCGCCCCGATGACGGCGGCAGTCGCCTCGCGATCGTCTTCAACGGCTCGCCGCTCTTCACCGGCGCTGCCGGATCGGGGGAGTCGGAGATCCGCCGCTGGGTCCTGGAGAACGACCTCCTGGAAGGCATCGTCGCGCTGCCTGAACAGCTCTTCTACAACACCGGCATTTCCACGTACTTCTGGATCATCACCAACCGCAAGGACCCGGCCCGCCAGCGCAAGGTGGTGCTGCTCGACGGTCGCGACTACTGGACCAAGATGCGCAAGAGCCTCGGCGACAAGCGCAAGATGCTCACCGACGAGCACATCGCCGAGTTGACGCGCGCATACGTGGACGCGCTGTCCATCGCGGATGACCCGGAGCACCCGCAGCACGCCCAGGTGAAGGTTTTCAAGACCACCGACTTCGGCTACCAGCGCATCACCGTCGAGCGCCCGCTACGGCTGCGCTTCGAGGTCACAGAAGAGACAATCGCGTTGCTCGCGGAGGCGCGGGCGGTGCTCAAGTATGCCCATCGTGAGGCGCTCCTGGCGGCGGCGAACTCGCTTCTGAGCACGGCATCGAAGACACGTGCTGAGTTTGCGATGAAGCTGAGCGGGTTGGGGAACCTGCCGACGGCGGTTGAGAAAGCGGTGTGGGAGGCATTCTCGGTCAGCGACCCGGAGGGGGAGGTGCAGAGGGATCGTAAGGGCAGGCCGCTGGCGGACGCCGACCTCCGGGACAACGAGAACGTGCCAATGGGCGAGGAGATCCACGACTACTTCAAGCGCGAGGTGCTGCCGCACGCGCCTGACGCATGGGTCGATGAGATCAAGACCAAGATCGGCTACGAGATCCCTTTCAACCGGCACTTCTACGTCTACCAAGTCCCGAGGCCGCTCGGACAGATCGACGCCGAAATAAAAATGCTGGAGGAGGAAATTCAGGCGCTTCTGGGTCGGGTTACGAGATGAGAATCAAAGACGTAGCCCAGATTAACCAATCAACTCTCCCTGAGACAACGGACCCAGGCTACGAATTCAAGTACGTTGACATTGCTGCTGTCGACGCACTCGGCGGCGTGACGGTCCCAGTAGCTGCGACTACCTTCGGTGAAGCCCCATCGCGAGCGCGGCGCCTTGCGTCACCGGGCGCAACAATCGTGTCGACCGTCCGCACGTACTTGCGAGCTATCGGCCGCGTTCCAAACTTGGAAGACACTCTTGTCTTCTCTACGGGGTTTGCCGTCTTAGAGGCTGGATCGCAAGTCGATCCAGGTTACCTGTCATATCTCTGCCGTTCCGAACCATTTGTTCAATATGTCGTGTCGCGGTCAGTCGGGGTCAGCTATCCCGCGATTAACGCAAGCGATCTAGGTAACTTCAAGATCGAACTTCCGCCCATCGGGCAGCAGCGGCGCATCGCCGACTTCCTCGACGTAGAAACAGAACGGCTCGACCGAGTGCGCGCAGCCAGGGCTCGGATGAAGGAACTCCTCCAACTCAAGCGCGCGCGGGTAATCGAGCACCTCATCGGCCATGATAACGGCGAGCCTGAGCTAGTCCCTCTTAAGTACCTTGTCGAGCGTGTCACGGTGGGGATCGTCATCACTCCGGCCGCTTGGTATGTGGAGGGCGGCGGAGTGCCGGCGCTGCGCGGGATCAACGTCAAGTCGGGAAGAATCGACGCGAAGGATCTTGTACAAATCAGCCCTCAGGGACACCTCCTTCACAGCAAATCTCGACTAAGGACTGGGGATCTAGTCGTAGTACGTACCGGTCAGGCCGGTACAGCTGCCATCGTGACTCCAGAATTCGACGGCGCCAACTGTATTGACCTGGTGATTGTTCGACCTGGACCCCTGATCGTTCCGAGGTTCGCGGAGTATCTACTGAACTCGAGCTATGCCAAGCGGCGGGTGGCGGAGTTTGCAGTGGGCAGCATCCAGTCCCACTTCAATGTGGCTGCTATGAAAGCGATGCCGGTACCTCGGCGGTCGCTGCCGGACCAGCAACGACTCGTCTCCGAGATAGAAGAGGCCATCGAGCCCATCGACAAGTCAATCAGTCGAATAGAGGAACAGGATCGCCTCCTAGGTGAGCGGCGTCAGGCTTTAATTACGGCGGCCGTCGCCGGTCGGATCGACCTAACGACGGCATAGGGACTTTCGGGTGAGTGTCGGTTAGCATCAGCAGAAGGTCGTGTAGCGGGAGGAGGTCTCCCGAGAGCAAATCACCTTCTTTCAGGAGTTTGGTTCGGGAGGTTATCGTGAGTTTCAGTGCCGCTCGACTTACCTGCTTCGCGTTGATCTCGGCTCTCGAGGAGGATCTGCGCCTTGAGATCGAGGGCCTCCACGGAGGGCAAGGAGTTAATGCGATCCTGCCGCCTGCAATTGCTGCCAAGGCCCAAGATAGGCGAGCCAGAGACCACGGGAAGGCTGCGGCCCGATCGGACGTTGCGCTTCTTCCGTACCTTGACTTTGCTGATAGCTACGAGGTGCTCCTTGCGCGAAAAGCTGACTTGGATCCGGCGATTTCGGAGCAGCTAGCGAATTTAGCGCCCGCGCTTGGTCGTATCGCGGCGATCCGAAACAGGGTTGCGCATACACGGCCAATGGAGATAGATGACCTTCCCTCACTGCTTGATGTTGTGGGAAAATTGGTTGACCGGAACGGAAACCACTGGACGGGCTTGGCTGAGACCCGTACACGACTTGGGCGGGATCCTGCTTATGTCCTCGGACTGAGGATTGATCTGCCTATTGATCCAACACGGAGTCCTCAACACAATTTGCCCGTTCCGGATTTCGACGAGACCGGCTTCTTTGGTCGTCAACAGCAACTGACGCGGATTAAGAGAGCCATCAAAGGTGCCTACCCGGTTGTTTCCGTTCTCGGCGAAGGCGGGATTGGGAAGACATCGATCGCGCTAAAGGCTGCCTATGACCTCCTTGATGACGAAGCCGTACAGTTCGACGCTTTCGTTTGGGTCAGTGCTAAGGCGACCGTCCTTACACCTAATGAGATTCGCCGTATCAGCGGCGCTATTAAAGATTCGCTAGGGCTGTTCACCCGGGCAGCGGAGGAACTCGGCGTTCTCGCCCCCGACACTGATCCCGTTGAGGAAGTACTCAGCTATTTGGAGAACTTCCGCATCCTATTAATCCTTGATAACCTTGAGACGGTACTGGATCAACGACTTCGCAACTTTCTGCTAGAGCTCCCGGTCGGGAGCAAAGTGATCATCACAAGTAGAATCGGATTAGGAATCGAGAATCCGGTCAGCTTGGGGGCGTTATCTGAGGACGAGGGCGGCCGCCTTCTTCGGGCTGTTGCGGGGATCCGCGGAGCACGGGTGCTAACGGAGTTGTCCAATGAAAATATTCAGGCTTATGTTAGGAAGATGGGTGGGCATCCGGCCTATCTGAAGTGGTTCGTTGCTGGCGTCCAAGCGGGCAAGAGGCCGGAAGATCTTGTTTCCGATAACGCGCTGCTCCTCGATTTTTGCATGTCAAACGTATACGGCTATCTGAAGGTAGACGCCCAAAGCGTGCTTCGTTGTATGCAGGTGCTGCCAGGAGCCCGCAACCAAGGCGAACTTGCATTCCTGACTGACTTCTCAGCTACTCGGATGCAGGCGGCATTGCTAGATCTCATCACGACCAACTTTGTCCAGATGCGAAGCCAGAGCACGAACGCTTCTGAGGTAGTCGATACAACATATCAGCTGACCGATTTCGGCAAGCAATATCTGGATAGCCGGCACCCTGTTTCCGCGGGGGACAGGGCGAATCTAATTCGGCGGCATCAACAACTCCATAGTGTTGGCGCCGACTTGCGCGCGGAGGGCTCGGCCAGCCCTTATTCGCCAGAAACAGTTGATGTTCGAGGAACTGGCGATTTCAACGTCGCCCGACTGCTCCGTGATGCTCTCCTAGCGGCAGGCCGCGGAAACACGGACGAGGGCTTGTTGAACTGCCGTGAAGCGCAACTTCTTGCTCCTACCTACCATGAGGCGTGGCGGGTGGAGGCCCACATCCAAGTGCTCCGCAGTGATTTCGGCGCGGCGCGGGCCGCTTATGAACGAGCGCATGAGCTAGCTCCCCTGTCGCCCACACTTAACTACTTCTTCGGCAGCTTCCTCCTAGACCAGGGTGACAACCCTGCTCGAGGACTCGATCTGCTGCAAGCTGCAGCGCGTGTAGACACGGCTCACACTGCGATCATTAGTCAGATAGCGTGGGCGCATCTGCGGCTAGAAGACTATGCTTCTGCAATTCAAGTTACTGAGCACGCTCTCTCGACCGGCTCTCCGTACCAACCCGAGTTAGTGCCGGCCGTTATAACCGCTTTCCGGTCCGCAGTTTATTGGGCGAGCGCTGACCGTGATAAGAGGGACCTTGACGGCGCGTTGCATGCGTTGGAGGTTGGAGCGGAACTGGCAAAGACTGCGCCCGTAGGCCTGCTTATAGACGAATCGCGCGATCGTATGGTCCAGCTGGGGATGATAGCCGCAGAAATTGCGAAACTGTCCGATGAAAACTTCGTTGTACGGAAAGCTAAGGAGTTTCAAAGCCAGCTGTACGATAGGCTGAGTGCAGTCGATCAAGGTTGGCTTGACCGGCGGATTGGCGTGGTCAAGTTCGTTATATTGGACAAATACTTTGGCTTTGTCGCCTATGCGGGTCACGACTATTTCTACCACCTTCGAGATCTAGCAGACCCCGCCGAGTGGGAGTATATAGGTGAGGCCACTGCGGTGGCCTTCAAGCCGAATAGAGGTCATCCGAGAGGTTACAGGGCCGAGTGCGTTCGTTGGCTCGGCTAGCTATTTCATGCGGAGCGGGAAGACCGACCGTTGGTTCGAGACTAGCGTGGTGAGGTCCTGTGGCAGTGCAAGATGAGCGATCGTTCGAGGCGGCTGTAGAGGGTGCGTTGTTAGGCGCTGGATGGCTTCGCGGCGTGGTCGATCACTATAGCCGCCCACTCGCCATCGATACCGCCGAGCTCTTCGGCTTCATCTCGGCAAGTCAGCCAGACGAGTGGGCGAAGCTGGTGTCCTATCACGGAAACAATCCGCATGATGCGCAGCGGCACTTCGCCCAGTATCTCGCCAAGCAAATTGACGAGCGCGGCCCGCTCGACGTCCTGCGACGAGGCGTCAAGGACAAGGGCGTCCTGATCCGGCTTGCGTACTTCAAGCCGGCCCACGCCATCACCGATGACGCGCTCAAGGTCTACCGCGCCAACCGTCTCACAGTCACCCGTCAGCTCGCCTACTCGACCAGCAACAGCAACACCCTCGACCTGGTCCTCTTCGTCAACGGCATTCCCCTCGCCACCGCCGAGTTGAAGAACCCGCTCACCGGCCAGACCGTCGAGGACGCCAAGACGCAGTACCGCGAGACCCGCGACCCGAAGGAACTGCTCTTCGCAAGGCGTACCCTCGTGCACTTTGCCGTGGACCCCGACCTGGTCTTCGTCACGACGAAGCTCGCTGGCGACAAAACCCGGTTCCTGCCCTTCAACACCGGCTCCGACGGGCCGGGCGTGTCCGGCGGCGCCGGCAACCCACCCGCCAGCGAAAGCGGTTACCGCAGCTCCTACCTGTGGGAGCAGATCTGGCACCCGGACACCTGGATGGATCTGATCCGCCGGTTCCTGCACACCGACAAGGAGTCCAAGGCGCTGATCTTCCCGCGCTACCACCAGTGGCACGCGGTGACCAACCTGGCAGACCACGCCGCCCGCAACGGATCCGGCCACAACTACCTGGTCATGCACTCGGCCGGGTCGGGCAAGTCCAACACCATCGCCTGGCTGGCGCACCGACTCTCCAGCCTGCACACCGCACCCACCCTCGATGAGGACGCCCGTGCCAAGGGGCTGCGCCCCAACGAGCCGGTCTTCGACAAGGTCATCATCATCACCGACCGGGTGGTGCTGGACCGGCAGTTGCAGGACACCGTCTTCCAGTTCGAGCATGTGCCGGGCGTGGTGCAGCGGATCGACAAGGACTCCGCCCAGCTCGCCGCCGCCCTCCAGGGCGAGACGGCCAAGGTAGTCATCACGACCATGCAGAAGTTCCCCTACATCCTCAATCAGGTGCAGGGGCTCCGCGGTAAGCGGTTCGCGGTCATCGTCGACGAGGCGCATTCGTCGCAGTCCGGTGACTCTGCCGCCGCTCTGAAGAAGGTGCTGCTCAAGCTGGGCAGCGACGACGTGGACGAGTCGGGTGACCTGCTCACCGCGTCGGCGCTGGCCCGGGGCCGGCACGAGACGCTGTCGTATTTCGCGTTCACCGCCACGCCGAAGCCGAAGACCCTCGAGCTGTTCGGCACGCCGCACCCGGTCACGGGCAACCCGCAGCCGTTCCACACGTACTCGATGCGGCAGGCCATCGACGAGGGCTTCATCCTCGATGTGCTGCGCAATTACCTGACCTACAAGTCTTACTGGAAGCTGGCCAACGCCAACCCCGACGACCCTGAGGTCGATCCGAAGAAGGCCGGCGCCCAGCTCGCCCGCTTCGCCAGCCTGCACCCCACGATGCAGGCCCAGAAGGCCGAGATCATCGTCGAGCACTTCCGCAAGCACACCGCGCCGCGCCTGGGTAACCGCGCCAAGGCCATGGTGGTCACCGGATCCCGCGAGGCCGCCGTACGCCTGCACACCGCCATCAAGAAGTACGTCGAGATGCAGGGCTACGTCGGATGCGACTCCCTGGTCGCCTTTTCCGGCGATCTGGAGGTGGACGGCGTTGAGCACACCGAGGCGCGGAGCAACGGCTTCAGCGAGGGCGAGCTGCCTGAGCGGTTCGCCTACACCGCCGCCGACGACAAGCACGCTGGCACGCCCAAGGCGAAGCAGCCGACCGAATATCGGATCCTGGTCGTCGCCGAGAAGTACCAGACCGGCTTCGACCAGCCGCTGCTCACCACGATGTACGTCGACAAGCTGCTCAAGAACGTTGCCGCCGTGCAGACGCTGTCCCGGCTCAACCGCACCCATCCGCTCAAGGCTCAGGGTGACGTCTTCGTCCTCGACTTCGTCAACGAGGCCGGTGACATTGCCGAGCACTTCAAGCCGTACTTCGAGACCGCCGCCACCACGCCTACCGACCCCAACCTGCTCTACACGGCGCAGAACGCGGTGACGGGCTACCCGGTCTTGGTCAACTCAGAGATGCAGGCGTACGCCGACGCCTTGCTCGCCGCCGAGCAGAAGGCAACCAGCGACACCGCGCTTCAGCGGGCTCACGGCGCCCTCTACCGCTTCACTGAGCCGGCCGTCCAGCGCTTCAACGCCCTGGCCGCCGACGACCCGGAGGCCGCGGACACCTTCCGGTCCGCGCTGCGCGACTACACCCGGATGTACGCCTTCCTTAGCCAGGTCGTGCCCTACCACGACGAGGATCTGGAACGGCTTTACCTGTACGGACGGGCGTTGCTCAACCGGTTGCCCCGGCGGCAGGACCCGTCCGTCGACATTGGTGAGGTGGAGCTGACCCACCTGCGGGTCAGCAAGACCGGCGAGCATGACGCGTCGCTGTCGCCCGAAGGCGAGCAGATGCTGCCCGGCTTCCTCGGCGGGGCAGCGGGCCAGCAGCGTGACCTGGAGAAGGTCGTGTTGTCCGAGCTGATCGACGCGTTCAACGACCGATTCGGCATCGGGCTGGGCGAGTCGGACAAGGTCTGGGTCGAGCAGCAAATCGTTGCCCTCGCCGAGGACGGCACCCTTGAGGCCGCCGCGATGGTCAACGACGAGAGCAACTTCGGCGTGGTCTGTGACAAACGGATCGAGGACGTGATCCTGTCCCGCCACGACGACAACGGCAAGCTGATGCAGCGCTACCTGGATGACGAGAGCCTGCGGTCGCAGCTCAACCAGTTCGCACGTCGACAGGCTTACCAGATGATCCGCAGTCGCAAGGGCATCGCCTAACCGGCACACCTGCCAGCGAGGAGGACGCTTGTCGCCGTCCGATCACCGCTTCCACCTCAGGACCAGTTCCAGGGGTAGGGCGACCTGTACGGTGACAAATCCTAGCTACATCGATGACTGCTGTAATCGAACGCGACGCGCAATGGGGGCTTGATGCGGGCGCAGGAGCGTGTCGCTGAACGGTACGAACTGACGTACCCGGTCGGCCACGGCGGTATGGGCGAGGTATGGGCCGGCTTCGACGAGAAGCTCGACCGGCCGGTCGCCATCAAGTTCCTCCGCAAGCTCTCCATTCCGGAGAGCGAGCGGGAGAACGCAGTCGAACGCTTCATCCGGGAAGCGCGAGTCACCGCCCGCCTCGACCATCCGGGCGTGCCCAGCGTCCACGACGTCGGGGTTCAGGGCGACGACATCTACATCGTCATGCAGCTGGTGCCGGGCATGCTCGTCGCTGATCTCATTGCCGAGCGGGGATGGCTCTCCGTGCCGTGGGCGGCGGCGATCGGTGCGCAGATCTGCTCCGTGCTGGCGGCGGCCCACGCCGCCTCGCTGGTGCATCGCGACCTCAAGCCGCAGAACCTCATGCTCACGCCGACCGGCGCGGTCAAGGTCCTCGACTTCGGCGTGGCCGCGCTCCTCGGGCCGGCTGACGTCCCTCGACTGACCGCCACCGGGCACACCCTCGGCACGCCTACGTACATGGCACCCGAACAGGCGTTGAGCAGCACGGTAGGTCCGAGAGCAGACCTGTACGCGCTCGGCTGTGTGCTGTTCGAGCTGCTGACCGGCAATCCGCCTTACCGGTCCGACAATCCGCTCGGCATGCTGCACCGGCACATGAATGACCCGGTGCCCTCCGTTGCAGACCACCGCGGGGGCGTGCCCGAAGAGCTGGTGCGGCTCGTCGCGCAACTACTCGCCAAGGACCCGCAGCACCGTCCGGGATCAGCCACGGAGGTGTATGAGCTACTGGCTCCCCTCGGGGCAGTCGAGCGTGAGCTGGCCGCCGACCTGGCGCTGACGGTCGCGGGCGGTGAACCAGTCGACCCCACGATGCCGTACCGGTACCCGTTCGGGCCACTGCCGCCTCGGGCACCACTGGCACCCACGAGGGTGGACGTTGTGCGGCCCCGCAACGCTCCGGAGGTCGTCGAGGCGCTCTCTATCGATAAGCTGAGTGAGGTCGAGGAGCGGGCCTGGGAGCTGGCCGAGGAGGAGCGGTTCACCCAGGCCGCCGAGCTGCTGGAGACGGCCCTGCGGCCGGTCCGGAAGGGGCACGGCGCCAGGCAGCCGAGGATCCTGGAGCTGCGGCTCTACCTGGCCAACCTGTACGTCCTCGCCGGCGCGTTCCGGCAGGCGCTGCCCGAGTTCCAGCGACTCATTCCGGACCTGGCGACCCGCCCGGCGCCCGACCAGGAGCTGATCTGGCAATGCCGGCAACAGGCGGCGGTGTGTCAGGCGGAGTTGGGCGAGGCGACCACGGCGTTGGACGAGCTGCGTTCGCTGCTCGCCGAGGAGCAGCGGGCGCTGTCACCGGAGTCGCCTGAGCTGTTCCCGCTGCGGCAGCAGGTCGCCATGCTCGCCGCCGGGGTCGGTGACGTGACCGGGGCTCGGCGCCACCTCACGGATCTGCTTCGAGACGTCAGCGCCCTGTATGGGCCGCAGTCGCCAGCGGCGGTGGAAATCGGGACCTTGCTGATGCACCTCGGTCGACTGGGCGAGAACGCGACCGGTGAGACGAACGGGCGGCGTGAGGGATGAGCATGTTCGGTCTGGAAGACGCACTGAAGCAGTGTGTCGAGCGGGTGGCGCGATTCCGCCGTCAACACCAGCGCATCGGTGAGCAGAACACCAAGGCCGGGCTGATTGAACCGGTCATCGGGGCGCTGGGCTGGGACCTGTTCGACCCGGACGAGGTGCACCGGGAGTACCGTCGACGTGGCACCGACAACCCCGTCGACTACGCCCTCCTCCTGCTACGCACGCCGCGGCTGTTCATCGAAGCGAAGGGTCTCGGGGAGAATCTCGATGATCCGCGGTGGGCCAACCAGACCATCAGCTATGCCACGGTTGCCGGCGTCGAATGGGTGGCGTTGACCGACGGCGCGGAGTGGCGGATCTACAACGCCCATGCGCCCGTGCCCATTGAGCACAAGCTGTTCCGTGCGGTCCGCCTCGAGGAGGGCCTCGACGAAGCGGTGGAGCTGTTGTCGCTGCTCAGCAAGGACAACATGCGTGACAACCGTATCGAGGAGCTGTGGAAGGGCTACTTCGTGGATCGCCAGGTCCACGGGGAGTTGCTCGAACTCTTCGGTGACGGTGAGCCGGAGGCGGAGTTGGTGGCGATGCTCGATCGTCGCCTGTCCAGACTTACCCGAGACGAGGTCCGGTCCAGTCTCATCAGGGTCCGTGCCACCTTCGACTTTCCGTCGTCCGCCGCCCCCGCCACCGTCACCCCTGTCGGTCCCGTTCGCGTCGTCGGGCACGCCGAGACGGTGCACATCGTGCGTCCACCGGCCACCCCTACGGTGCCTCAGCAGCTGACGCCGGTCGGCTCCGGCAAGGGGCGTGCGCCCAAGCGGCCGGTGTCCGACGCCGAACGTGCGCTAAAGGTTATTGACCTGATCAGGGCAGGCCGGTTGCGCCCGGGCAGCAAGCTGTACGGGAAGTACCTCGGCAAGCACTACGTCGCCGAGGTACTCGCCGACGGCAGCATCCGCTACGGCGGCCGGACTCTCGGATCCCCGAGCGCGGCTGGGGAGGCGGTGAAGATCGACGTGTACGGGCCGTCGATCACCGCGACCCGGCGGGCCACTGACGGGCTCGACTTCTGGTCGGCAGAGGATGCCCGAGCCGGTGACGTGGTCTCACTCAAGGAGATCCGGCGGCGGGTCGCAACCGAGGTAGAGGCGTGAGACAGCCACTGACCCTCGCCGAGATCCTCGCGGTCCTGGACGAACCGCAGTCTGTCGCCGATCTGCAGCGGTACTTCGGGGTCGCCGGCCAATCGGCGTTCACTGGAGGGCAGTTCGAACGGTTGGGACGCGGCGGAGATCGGGCAGAGACCTGCAACGTCATCACGGCGGAGGACTTGGTCGCGGTCGAGCTACTCAGCGTCAGGGTACCGCCGCGTACCAGCCTCGATCTCTTGCAGGACTCGCTGGGAAGGGCCGTAGCGGCCGAGCTGCGTGAGATACCAACGAATGTTCCGCTAGGACACCCTGACGCGGCTCCTCTCATCGAAAAGAGACGGGGCGTTGACGAGCTGACCGAGCCTGGCGGTTGCTGCGGAACGCGGACGGGATCGGCTGGGTCGTGGCAGGGAAACTGCTCGCCCGCAAGCGGCCTTTGCTCGTACCGGTCTACGACGAGGTCGTCGCATGCGCCTTTCGGACACGTAAGGATTTCTGGCCCTGGCTGCACGGCCGCCTGTCGGAGCAGCAAGTGATGCTCGCCAGCCGCCTTGCCGAACTCCGGACGCAAGCCGGACTGCCGGAAGAGACCATCACCCTGCTCAGGGTCCTCGACGTGGTGATGTGGATGCGTCACCGCGACGAGCACACCGGCTACCGGTGCTTAGGCATTCGAGCTCCTACAAGCGGCCGCGAGCGTTGCGCCCCTGCGGCTGCCGGGGATCGTAACGGCCCTCCAACAACGCGATGAAGCGCTCGGGGTGCTGGATGTAGGTTCCGATGGTGTTCGGACGGTGGTTGCCGGCGGCAAGGAGCGCCTCGTGATATCTGGCGAGTTCCTGCCGAAGCTCGTCAGTCGTCCAGCTTCCGTTCAGAGTGGCCGATAGCAAGGTTGCATGCACTCTCTGATTCGCCGCTCACTCCGGCTGTCTGTGTGATTCTTCCGAGGGCCTAGCCCTCGGTGGGGCGGGTTAGCTCGACCTGGTCGCCGGGCTTGACCTCTACCTCGCCCTTGCCGTGGCGGATCTCCAGTACCGGGACGCCCTCGTCCAGGTGCAGCTCGTTCCGTTCTCGGCCGGTCGGCATCCGAGCGATGACCGACGCGCCAGCCGGCAGTTCTACCCGTTGCCGCTCGGGCGTGCTTCGCACCCGTGTTCCGTGACCGCGAACGGTGCTGACCAGCCCCTCGGACCGCAGGATCGACATCGCCATCCGGACGGCCTCACGGCCGATGCCGTACTCCTGGGTCAGCCGGGCTTCGCTCGGCAGCGATACCCCGGGCGCCAGCTCGCCGGACTCGATCCGCCTCCGCAATAGGTCAGCGACCTGCACGTAGACGGGCGTGTGTGAGCGCGGATCGACGGTCATGCCTGGTAAGCCTTGTCCCCCCGTGGGCCGTACTGGTTGTGCCCCTGTGCCCCTGTCCGTATATTTGTCGAGGCGGCAGAGCCTCAAGGCGGGAGGCGGATCTATAGCCCGGTCGAGTGACGCCGTACAGCAAACCTGCTGCCGTGCCGCTAGTCGAAGCCGCGGTGGCAGGCGGGGTGGGCCCGCGTGAGCGGTGTGAACAAGGCCCACCCCTTCCATCAAGGGAAAGGCAGGTCGAGTAGATGATTGCCCGCAACGAACGACCGGCACGGGAGGTCGGAGCGACGTATCGCTCCTCGACGTACACCAGCCTGCTGCCGTGGCAGGTGCGTGAGCGCCGCTTCGCGCCGACCGGGCTCGGCCGTCGCGGTCTGAACCCCGACGACGTGTATGCCTTCCTCGACCGGGTCGCCGTCGACATGGCCGCCGTCTACGCCGCTCTCGCCGAGAGCCGCCTCGAGACTGTCCGGATCAAAAACGCGCTGCGCCGCTGGCAGACCGACCAGGCCCGTGCCCGCAACGAGCGGGACAACACGAGATGAGCCAGCGGTACGTCATCCACCTGCCCGTGGTTGCCAGCGACCTGTCTGCCGCACAACGCCTGGCCCGGGTCATCGGGCGGTGGATGCTGGTGCTCCCGATGGCTGACCCGGGGGAGACCACCGTCTCCGAAGAGGACCAGCAGTTCCTCCGGCACCGGGTCTTCTGCGACCTGCGGCTACCTGGCGGCCGGCGCTGCCTCCTCCGCGACAGCCACGACGGCCCCTGCGCCCGCCGGCTGCGTAGATGACCGTGCCCGAGAGGGCCGGCAGTTCCTCCGCCACCAGTAGTCGGTGCCCGGTGCTCCGCGGCCGTCACGATGACGACTGCTCGCGCCGCCTGCACCGCTGACACAACCAGATGATCCGTCATCTCAACTGCCCGATGAGCCGAGTGCAGTCGTGATCATCAGGCCGCTAACGTGCGCAGCACGGGAGGTGACGGGGATGGTCGCTCAGCGTTGGGACGCCTGGTTCGAGGAGGAACACCTTGCCCTCCGGCGTTGGCGGTTGCTGCCGTGGCCGAAGGCCTACGTCAGGCGGATACCGCTGGCCGCGATCCTCGATATCGGGTCACTCACCGCAGCCGACCATGCGAAGCGACGCGCGCAACTCACTGTTCAGGACCCGTCGGCACCACACCTGACCGAGGTCATCCCGGTCAGGTTCACGCCGGAGCAGTGGGAATTCGCCGGCTGGTTCGTGGGGGAACGGCAAGCGGTCCCGACCGAGCCGCCGCAACCCGGCGCGGGGACGTCGTCGGGCGCGGCCTCGCCCCGCCCGACTGTCGACGTCCCTGCACAGTGGCGGCGACGAGTGCAGCCGCCGGCCGCACTGAAAGCCCATCTCTCGGCCAAGCCGGCCTCGTCCACGCCGTCGCCCAGACCGGCCACCCCGTCGACAACTCCGGTGATGCGGGCCGGCGATGGCAAGCGGCCGGTGTGGCTGTGGCTTGAGAATGGGGAAATCCACGGGTCCCTCGTTCCGGCGGGCAACGCCTCACCGCGCAATCTGAGCCCAGCCGACGTCGCTCATCTCCTGCTCGCGGACGCGACCAGGGCCATGCCGGCGATTCGTGCGCTGACCGGCATCGCCGACAGCCAGCTAGCTCTGGCTCACCTACAGAGCTGGCGGCGGTCAGACCGGGTCACCGTCAACCTGAGTGCCTCCGACCTGGCCGGGCGGCGGGTGACAGAGGCCCAACAAAAGCCCGGCCGGAGCAACCCGGACGGCAGCGTGCGGACCGTGTCCGGCGGCCTGCCGAGTCTGAACAAGCGCCGGCGCTGAGCACTAGCCACGGAGAAGCCGGCTCGCAACGGGCCGGCTGACCACCGTCAACCCTCGGTCGGAAGGGGTCGCCTGGTGGCGGCCGTACTGACCGCCGCCTCGACCGTGCTGATGATGGGCGCCTGCGGCGGGTCGGACGCCACGGCTACCGGAGGCGGTGACGGCCAGGGCCAGAATGGCTTCGCGGCGTACCAGGAATGTCTGAGCCAGCCCGACCGCGCGGCCGTTTGGAGCCCGAACATGTCCGGCGATCCCGGCCGTGGGGTGGGACCGCCCGAAGGGGTCGTCGACGCTACCTGGCAGAAGGCGCAACAGGCGTGCGAGTCAGTCCGGCCGGGCGGACGCCCGGACGGCTCTGTCGGCCTGGTGGCAGGCAGGGCGGCGCTGGCCGTGACACGGCGTACCGAACCGGTCTGGCCGACCAGCCGAAGGGCTTCGGTGTCGAATGCGTTGCGCCTCAACGGGCAGGCCACCTCCCTTTCCGGGAGGTGGCCTGCGAGCCGCGTCAGACGCGACGATTCACCGGTTGATCAGCCCGCTCGGCAGGAGGCGAGCACGCCGATCACGCCGACACCGGTCTGCTTGAGCGGCAGCTTGGTCGACGCTGCCGGGCAGCGGGGCACGGCGAGGTCGTAGACGCCCCGCCCGAAGGTCGCCGCGGTGAGCTGCCGGCTCCCCTCGTGGTAGCGCAGGTACATCACGGCCGCCTGCGGCAGGTTGGTGCCCAGCGCCGCCCACTCGCCGCCGTTCCACGCCGACATGAACACCCCGACGTCGGTGCCGACCAGCAGCAGGCCGTCGGCGGTCGGGACGACGGAGTTCACTGGCGCGTCCGGCAGACCCCGGCCGATGTTGCTCCAGGTACGGCCGCCGTCGCGGGTCATCATCACGTGCGACCGGTCGCTACCGGACCGGAAGGCGGAGAAGGTGGCGTAGGCGATGTTCTTGTCGGCGGGGTTCACCACCACCCGGGTGACCCAGGTTCCGGGCAGTTGCCCCGGGTCGACCTGCTGCCAGTTCTGCCCGAGGTCGTCGGTCCACCACAGCCTCCCGTCGTCGGTGCCGACGTAGAGCTTGTTGCCGTCGGTGGGCGCGGCGGCGACGGTGGTGATCGTGCCCCACGGGTAGCCGTTCGGGTCGTTGGGGCCGCCGCCGGTGAGGTCCGGGCTGATCGGCGTCCAGGTGCGGCCGTTGTCCGTCGAGCGGTTGAGGATGTTCCCGGCGTAGTACATGACGTTCGGGTCGCTCGGGTCGAACTGCAGGGGCGTCAGCCAGTTGCGCCGCTGCGAGGTCGTCTGGCCGGTGCCGATGTTCTGGCGGGGGGTGCCGCCGGAGTTCTCCGACCGGTAGCAGGAGCCGTACTGGCTGCACCCGAAGACGATGTTCGGGGAATCCGGGTGGATGACCACCTGGAGGCCGTCACCGCAGCCGATGGCGTTCCATGGGCCACCGACGCCGTTGTAGCCGCGGTTGCAGCCGTTGTCCTGCGCGCCACCGACCTTCAGCACCGGATCGGTCTGCGCCACGTCCACCGTGTAGAACTGGGTGTAGGGCTCGTACGTCGCCTTGACCCAGCCGCTCGCGCCGTTCGCCTCGGATCGGTAGAGGCCGCCGTCGTTGCCCAGGTAGACCCGCCCGGGCACCTTCGGGTCCCAGCGCATCGCGTGCTGGTCGGCGTGCACGCCGCTTACCGACGAGAAGCTCTGCGCGCCGTTGGTCGAGCGCATCAGGTTGACCCCGGTGAGGAAGACGTGATCGGAGTTGCCGGGGTCGACGAAGAGCTTGCCGAACCACCAGCTGAACGTGGACTGGGATGCCTGGCCGGCGGTGACCGGGGTCTGCGTCCAGCTGTCGCCGCCGTCGTCGGAGCGGTAGAAGGCGCGGAACGGGCCGAGTGCGGTGCCGACGTACGCGTACAGCCGCTGGGGGTTGTCCGGGGCGACCGCGATGCCCCAGCGGCCCTGGTCGGCGTCGGTGGGCAGGCCGTTGGTCATCCGCGACCAGGTGCGGCCGGCGTCGTCGGAGCGCCAGAGGCTGGAGCCGAGCCCGCCGTAGGTGCGCTGATGTGGTTCGCGCAGGTGGTCCCACATCGCCGCGTACATCCGGCGCGGGTTGCTCGGGTCGATGACGACCTCGGTGGCGCCGGTGGTGGCGTTCGGCGGCGCGAGCACCTGCGTCCAGCTGTTCCCGCCGTTCTCCGAGAGGTAGACGCCGCGCTGACCACCCGGTACGAAGAGGTTGCCGCTGGCGGCGGCGAAGATCCGGTCCTCGTTGCTCGGGTCGATGGCGAAGCGGCCGATGGCGTGGCTGTCCTTCAGGCCGACGTGCCGCCACGTCCTGCCTCGGTCCTTCGAGCGGTAGATGCCGTCGCCGCCGAAGGTGATCGAGCCGCCACCCGGCTGGGCCTCGCCGGTGCCGGCGAAGAGGACGCCGTCGCTGGTCATCGCGACCGCGCCCATGCTCTGCGTCCCGTCGTCCGGCCAGGCCGTCTCGAACGTGGCGCCGGCGTCGTCGGACTTCCAGACGCCGCCGGAGGCGGCGGCGATGAAGATCTGGTCGGGGACCTGCGGGTCGACGGCGATGTCCACGACCCGGCCGCCGATGTTGCTGGGACCGAAGAAGTTCCATTCCCGTTGCGCCAGGTGGCGGTAGAGAAGGCGGGTGCGCAGGTTGAGATCGTGGGCCTCGCCACGAGCCTTCGCGTACTTGGCCACCGAGAGGTCCCGGCTGCCGTCGCTCATCCGCTGGGCGGTCATCCACTCGTCGGGGATTTCCATCGGACCGGTGGGCGAGTTGGTGGCCAGCGACTCCTGGACCGGCCGGGGTGCGGACGAGGCGGTCAGCGCGAGCGCGATGACCAGCCCCAGGCTCGTTGTCATCGCGAGGCCGCGGTACCTTCGGACGAGCGTGAGTCTCATGCAGTCTCCCTGTCCACGCGCCATGGCGACCGGAAAGTGGTCTACAGTGCGCACGCTAGACAGTGGAGTGGGCTACGTCACCCAGCACGTGTTGCGATTCGACCGGTCTGATTAGGACACCTGTCGAGAGCGAGCGGGCCCGATCGCGCCGACGTGCACGGGACGCCCAGTTCGGGTGGGCGTGCACCAGCTCGGTTCGATGGTCAGTTGCTCTGGAACTCGGGTAGGCCGGCCTCTTCCGAGTCCGGCCCGACCACCGCGGTCAGCGTCGTTCCGTCCGCGCAGAGCGCGGTGGCCCGCAGATACGTCCGTCGTTCCTGCGCCCGCATCAGCACCTCGGCCTCGAACACCTCATCCTCGGCGCGCAGCAGGTCGATGTCGCCACGGCTCTCGTAGTGGGCGCGGACGTCCAGCGGGGTCATCCGGATGGTGGCCGCGACTGTGGTCAGGGCGCCCTGCTCGACCACCGAGGTGACCCGCGCGCCTTCCGGCAGGAGCAGGCCGGTGACCTGGCTGTCAACCTCGGCGTCGGCGTCCAGCGGCACCCGGTCGCAGCTGGGCAGGTTCGCGAGCATTCCCGGCCCCCGGTCGGTGGGCTGCCCGGCGTCCGTGCCGCCGCAGGCGACGAGCAGCGGAACCGTGACGACGACGGCGAACATCCGGAGTCTCACCGCAGCAGGATGTCACGCTCAGCGCAGCACCCGCCAGCGTCGCACCATCAGCAGCAGCGCGGTGATGATGACCCCGGTGACCACCATGAGGACGCTCGTGATCATCGCCCCGTAGGCGAAGCCGGAGAACTCGAAGACCTGGTCGAAGATGTAGACCGGCAGGTAGAGGGTGGCGTTGGCGGGCCGGCCGTCGGTGAGGACGTACGCCGGCACGAAGTTGACCTGCAGGGTGAGGATCGTGTCGCGGACGGCGAGCAGCACCAGCACCGGCGCGAGCAGCGGCAGCGTGAGCCGGCGCAGCTGGCCGAACGGGCCGCAGCCCTCCAGCGCTGCCGCCTCGTACAGCCGTCCGTCGAGCATCCGTCGGGCGGCGAGCACGACGATGAATCCCTCACCGATCGGGAACGCGAGCATCAGCGCCACCGCCACCCGTGCGGAGCCGGGCTCGGCGAGCCAGTTCATGCCCGGGTGGCCGAAGAGCCCGAGCAGTTGGTTGAGCGGGCCGTAGAGCGGGTTGAGCACCCACAGGAAGAGCACCGCCAGGGCCACGTCGGGTACGACGGTCGGCAGGTAGATCGCGACCCGGAACCAGCGGCCGCCAGGGCGGGGCGCGGCCAACAGCAGCCCGAGCCCGATGGCGGCCAGCAGCCGCAGCGGTACGGCAAGCGCCAGGTGGATCGCGGAGGCCCGGATGCTGTCGGCGAGGAAGCCGTCGGCGAGCAGGCGGCGCGCGTTGTCCAAGCCGACGAACTGCGGGTCCCGGGTCAGTCCGGTGTGGTCGGTGAACGCGTAGCCGAGGTTGAGCAGTGCGGGCAGCGCGATCAGCAGCGCGACCGCCACCGCGTACGGCGCGAGGAACGCCCACGCGGTCAGCGGCCGGCTGACCCGGCCGGTGCTCACCGGCGTCGCCCGGTGTCGGCGTCGAAGCGGTGGATCCGGCCCGGGTCGGCGCGCAGTCGTACCTGGTCGCCCGGCCATACGCCGGGCCGGGGGCCGGTGCGGACGGTCAGCCGCGTGCCGTCGTCGCAGCGGGTCAGCACGATGGCCTCGCTGCCGAGCGCCTCCACCGCCTCGACGGTCGCCGCCACCGGTCCGTCGGGGTCGAGGCTCAGATCCTCCGGGCGTACGCCGAGGGTCAGGTCGGTGCCGCCGCCCAGCACCCCGCCGCCGCGTACCAGGTTCATCGGCGGGCTGCCCAGGAAGCCGGCCACGAAGGTGTCCGCAGGTTCGTCGTAGACCTGCTGCGGCGGGCCAATCTGGCGGACCCGACCGTGGTCGAGGACGACGACCCGGTCGCCGAGCGTCATCGCCTCGGCCTGGTCGTGGGTGACGTGGATGGTGGTGGTGCCCAGTTCGCGGTGCAGGGTGAGCAGGTCGGCGCGGGTGGCGAAGCGCAGCGGCGCGTCCAGGCTGGCCAGCGGCTCGTCGAGCAGGTAGACGGTCGGCTCGCGCAGCAGCGCGCGGGCGAGGGCGATGCGCTGGCGCTGCCCGCCGGAGGTCTCGTCGGGGTAGCGGTCGAGCAGATCGGCGATGCCGAGCCGGTCGGCCGCCGCCCGGGCGCGCTCGTCGGCCTCCGCGCGCCGGACGCGGCGGACCCGCAGCCCGAACAGCAGGTTGCCGCGGACGGTGAGGTGGGGGTAGAGCGCGTAGTCCTGGAAGACCATTGCCACCGCGCGGCGGTGCGGTGGCACCTGGGCCACGTCCTGCCCGTCGACGACGACCCGGCCATGGTCCGGCCGGTCCAGGCCGGCGATCAGCCGCAGGATCGTCGACTTGCCGGAGCCGGACGGGCCGACCAGGGTGACCATCTCGCCGGCGCGCACCGCCAGGTCGACGCCGTCGAGGGCGACGACCTTCCCGTACGACTTGGTCAGCGATTCGAGTCGGATCACGCCCTGCTCAGCCACCGGCGCCTACCGTGAGCGTAAAGAGCGGCCGGAGCTTCTCCTCCAGTTGTCGCAGCCCCTCCTCGCGTCCGATCCGGCCGTAGAAGACCTCCGCGAGCAGGCCGCCGGCCTCGCGCTCCACTCGCGACCAGGTGCCGGTGCGCGGGGTGGCGCGCAGGTGCGGCTCGGCGTCGAGGTAGACCCGCGACGACCGAGGGGGCTGCTGCGGGTCGAGGAAGTCGGGGGAGTTGGCCACGTCGAGCCGGGACGGCACCGTGCGGCCCGACCCGGCGAGGATCCGCTGGCCCTGCCCGCCCATCGCGAACTCGATGAACCGCCAGGCCTGGTCGTGGTCGGGTAGGCCGGCGCTCATGCAGTAGGCGTCGCTGTGCAGGATCGACGCGGGTACGCCGCCCGGCGCGATCGGCAGCGGCGCCGCGTCCCAGGTGAAGCCGTCGATGGTGCGCAGCGTCGGCACGGCGACCCGGCTGTTGAGGTACATGCCGAGCGTGCCGCGCAGGAACCGGGCCTCACTCGACTCGCTCTGCTCCTCGGCGTCCGGCGGCACGACGTGGTGCTTCAGTTGCAGGTCGAGGAACCAGTCGACGGCGGCGCGGCTGGCCGGGTCGCCGGTGAGGGTCAGGGTGGTCGGCTTGTCCGGGTGGTCGACCAGCTCACCCCGGTTGGACCAGACGAACGGGGCGAGCCGCGGCAGGGACGGCTCCACGCCCACGCCGTACTTCCCGTCGCCGGTCAGGGCCCGCCCGGCGGCCAGGAAGTCGTCCCAGGTCCAGCCGGCCTTCGGCAGTGGCACACCGGCCGCCGCGAACAGGTCGGCGTTGTAGTAGACGACCAGGGAGGACATGTTCTGCGGCAGGCAGGTCAGCGTCTTGCCGTCGAACCGGAAGGCGTCCAGTGCCCGCGGGGAGAAGTCGCTCTCGTTCAGCGCCGCGCTGCGGTCGAGGTACGCCTGCGCTGGTTCGATCGCCTGCTGGGCGGCGAACTGGCCGTAGCGGCGGTAGTTGAGCAGGAACACGTCGGGTGGCTGCCCGCCAGCGAACGAGGTGGTCAGGCGGGCCATCAGATCGTCCTGGGTGGCGACGGGGGAGAGGTTGACGGGCACGTCGGGGTGGGCCTGCTCGAAGGCGGCGACCAGGCTGCGGTAGCCGGCGATCTCCTCAGCGTCGCCGAAGAGCACGACCGTGATCCCTGGCCGGTCGGCCGCGCGGTCGCCGGCGCCGCAGCCGGCCGCGTAGCCGAGCAGCAGCGCGGCGGTGATCAGGGCAACCCATCGTCGAGCGCGGACCGTGCTCATCTACGACCTCCAGATCTCAGTGCCGCCAGCGGATCGTCGTTGAGCAGGATTCGCTGAGCGAGCAGGAACACCACCACGCACGGCGCTGTCGCGACAACGCAGGCGGCCATCAGCAGCGGCCAGTCCGTCGGGTTCAGCAGCCGCAGGAACTGCAGGCCGAGCGGGTATGTGTAGCGGTCACCGCTCTGCAGGTAGAGCAGCGGGTCGATCAGGTTGGACCAGTGCAGCGTGAAGGCGAGCACGCCGACGGCCAGCGTCGCCGGGCGCACCTGCGGCAGCGCCACCCGGCGCCAGATCGTCAACCAACCGGCGCCCTCCAGCCGGGCCGCCCCGAGCTGGGTGTCCGGCACGCCGCCGAAGCTCCACGCGTAGAGCAGCACCAGGAAGGGGCTGCCGGCGAGCAGCGCCGGGGCCAGCAACGGGACGTACGTGTCGACCACGCCGGCCAGCCGGAACAGCTCGAACCGGGTGGCCCACACCGCGGTGACCGGCACCAGGAGCACCGCCAGCAGGCCCAGGACCGCCCGGCGGCGGGCCACCGGCGTCAACAGCCGCAGCCCGAAGCCGGTCAGTGAGGCGACGATGACGGTCAGCGGCACGGCGACCGCGACGACCAGCGCCGAGTTGGCCAGATACCGGAACAGCGGGATCAGCTCCGGCAGCCGGGCGTACGCGGCCACGGTCGGTTCGGGTGGGAGTACCTCGAAGGTGCGGGGCGGGGGCAGGCCGGCGGGTCGTAGTGAGCCGACCACCATGAACCACAGTGGTGCGGCGAAGAGCGCCGCGAACGCCGCCGGCACCAGGAACCGCCCAATGAACCGCGGGATCACGGCTGGGCCCGAGAACTGCACATCCCGCCCTTCCCGTCGCCCGGCAACCGGTGGCGCGCTCGTCTCCGATGCCGCCGATGGGCTCCGCCGGTGACCCTGGGTGACGGTCGGGTCGACCGGCGGAGGTGGTGCGGCGAACCTATGGCCGGGCGGCCGGCGCGTCATCGGGCACCTGTTGGAATCACCCGCAGTCCAGTCCTACGCCTGTCGAGATGCGACAGACGTAGGACCGGACGACGATCACCTCCCGCATCTGTCCGATGACCATCCGTGAATCGGTTTCTAGGGTGCGAGGCAACTGCCGCACCGCCGGCCCGTCGCACGACAGTGAGCGGTGCTCCGCCGACGGAGCCTGCGAAGTACGAACCCGACCAGAGCTTGTTGGCCCGGTAGTAGTGCCGCTGTAGGTCGGGGAACTCTTGGCGCATCCGTCGGCTGGACACGCCCTTGAGGGAGTTGACCAGCTTCGCCAGGGCCGACTGTGGTTGGAACGTTCACGAGCAGGTGGACGTGGTTGTTCTCGCCGTTGAATTCGACCAATTCGGTCTCGAAGTCGACGCACACCGTCCGCACGATCTCCTCCATCCGGGCGAGGTGCGCGTCGGCGAACACTTCGTGCCGGAACTTAGTCACGAAGACCAAATGAGCGGTGCAGAGCGAAAGCACAGTGTCGGCCGGTGCGGATGCCTTCGATCTGTGTCGTAAACCATTGGTACGTTGTGTTTGTGCAGCTCCGTTACAACTACCGCGTCTACCCGACGGCTGCTCAGCAGCATTCGTTGGCGCGGGCGTTCGGGTGCGCGCGGGTGGTGTTCAACGACGGGCTCCGCGCGCGGCAGGAAGCCCGCGACGCCGGACGGCGGTACGTCACCGACGCGGAACTGTCCAGGCAGGTCATCACTGCGGCTAAGGCCACACCTGAACGGGCGTGGCTGGGCGAGGTGTCGTCGGTGGTGCTGCAGCAGGCCCTCGCGGACCTGAACACCGCGTACCGCAACTTTTTCGCCTCGGTCACCGGCAAACGTGAAGGTCGGAAGGTGGCCCCACCCCGGTTCCGGTCGCGTAAGGACAACCGGCAGGCCATCCGGTTCACCAGGAACAGCCGGTTCAAGGTCTGCGCCAATGGTCGACTGCGGTTGCCGAAGGTCGGCGACGTTGAGGTGCGCTGGTCGCGGGATCTGCCGGCCGAGCCCACCTCGGTCACGGTGATCCGGGACGCCGCGGGCCGGTACTTCGCCTCGTTCGTTGTGCAGGCCACCGACGAACCATTGCCGCCCGTGGACTCCGAGGTCGGCATCGACCTGGGGTTGACCCACTTCGCAGTCCTGTCCGATGGCACGAAGGTGGCTGCGCCGACGTTCCTGCGCCGCGCGGCCCGCAAGCTCAAGCGGTTGCAGCAGGACCTGTCGCGCAAGCAGCGGGGCAGTCAGAACCGTAAGAAAGCCGTCGTGACGGTCGCCAGGGCGCACGCCCGGGTGGCCGACACGCGGCGGGACTGGCAGCACAAACTGTCCACGGCGATCATCCGCGATAACCAAGCGGTGTTCGTCGAGGACCTGTGCGTGACCGGTCTCGGCCGAACCAGACTCGCGAAGTCCGTGCACGATGCCGGCTGGGCATCGTTCACGGGAATGTTGGAGTACAAGGCTGTACGGTACGGGCGGACCTTCGCCCGGGTGGACCGGTTCTTTCCATCTACCCGGATGTGCTCCGACTGTGGACGGATCAACGACAAGATGACGCTCAACGTCCGAGCGTGGGACTGCCCGTGCGGCAGCACCCACGACCGGGACGTCAACGCGGCCATCAACATACTCGCGGCGGGACGCGCCGAGAGCCTAAACGCCTGTGGAGCGCAGGTAAGACCGGCACCCGTGCCGGCACCGCGCCGCGAAGCAGGAATCCGCCCGCACGCCGCGTGTTCCACACGCAGCGTGGAGGGAAACTCCGCCCTTTAGGGCGGAGAGATCGTCAAAGCAGCCGGGCGAAGCAGAACCGGGCCGACATCACCGTCCACTTCGACCGCAGCCGGATCGAGCTACCGATCGTCGGTGGCCGGTTGGCGGCCGTGGCCGCAGGCCTGTAACCGGGGACCCGGTGGGCGGGGCGGCGGCCCTGCCCACCGGTGTCACTCCTGCGGCCGGTAGGCGCCGGTCAACCGGCCCAGCTTCAGCGCCAGGTGCAGACAGAGCCGCTCGTTTCCGTTCTTCAGGTCGGTGTCGGCCAGCTCCTCGATACGCTGTAGCCGGTAGTAGAGCGTGGTGCGGTGCAGGCGTAGCTGCTCGGCCGTGGCGTGCGCGTTCCCGGCCAGATCCAGATAGCGCTCCAGGGTCTGCAGCAACACCGGGTTCGGCTGCTCCTGCAGCAACCGTTCAAGCCCGGGGTGCACATCGGCGATGTCCAGGTGCCGACCCTCCATCCGCGACAGCACCCGGTAGATGCCCAGCCCCGCCCACGACACCACCGGGCCGAGCGCCGGCAACCGCACGCCCACCCGGGCCGACTGCAGCGCCTCCCCGTACGACGCGATCGCCTCGGTCAGCCGGGGCCGCGGCTGCCCGACCCCGACCACGACGCGCTCCACCGAGCCGAGCCCGCGGGTCGCCTGCCGCAGGTTGTCGTCGAGCAGCTTCGCGACGACCTCGGGAGAGGGGCGCCCGGCACCCCGCTCGCCGCAGAGCAGCAGCACCCCGTGGTCGTCGCGGACCAGGTGCAGCGCCTCCCGGGTGCCGATCCACCGCCGGGTGGTGACCAGCGCCTGCTCCAGCGCCAGCCGGGCCACCTCGTCGGGCAGCTCGCCGTGCAACGGCACCAGCTGCGCGACAAGCGCGGTGGCCGGCCCGTCCCCGGCGATCAGGCCGGCCTCGCGCAGGGTCCGCACCGACTGGTCCCGGCTGGCCTCGCTGTCGGAGAGCAGGGTCCGCGCCGCCTCGCTCTCCCGTTGGGAGGCCAGCTCACCGAGGAGGTTCTCCCGGTACAGCGCCAGCGACAGCTCGCTCATCAGACCGGTGGCGGTGATGTCCGCGTCGGCCATCGTGCCGTCCGGGTCGATGAACCAGACAAACCCCAGCAGCAGGTCCTGGTGACGGATCGGCACGCAGACCCGCGGCAGCAGGTCGAGCTCTCGCGACGCCTGCGTGCGCACCGCGGTACGGGCGTCCATGATGCCGACGTCCCGGAACCACGCCATCACCTCCGGGGTGGTCTGCCGGCGCAGGATGGACGCCTTGCGCACGTCGTCCATCAACCCGGTGTGCTCGCTGTAGACCACCACCCGCTGACGGCGGTCCTCGATCAGCGCCGGGCGGCCCGCGTACACGGCGAGAGCGTCGACAAGGCGTTGCAGCTCCCCTTGCATGAGATCCTCCCGTCGCCTCTTCACTGCGTCACCGCAGCGGTACCCCGAAGGGGCTGCCCGAGTCTCCCGGCGACACGGTGCCCACCGCGCCACAGAACGATCATGCTGGGCGACGCGGACCTTTACAACCGTCTATCGGGCCGTAGCCGGCGATTCCGGCCGTGGACATACCTGTACGAGCTGCGCATGGGGCCAGCTGCGCCGCGCGTCATCGGTTTGGAGCGGACCTCGGCTGGCTGCCGCCGGCGGCCCGCCGACTGGTCGGTCCGACGCCGCGCACGGCCGGGGCCCTCTCCACCGGTCGGGTGACCGCTAGGCTGACCATTCCTGGCCTCGCCACCTGGAGAAACGCCCATGTCCGACAGCGTCTTCGCGCAGTTCAGCGCCGACGACGACCAGCTCGCCGTCGGGCTGCTCGTGCAGCCGGCGATCAACGCCGCCCTGGTGCACAACCGGGTGCCGTTGGTCCGTCACCTCACGCTCGTCAACCGTGGCGCGGTGCCGCTGAACGACGTGACGCTGACGCTGGAGTTGCTCGGCCCGGACGGTGCGCTGACCGAGCCGTGGACGCGTACGCTGACCGCCCCGTTGCGTCCGGGGGCGAGCACGAGCTGGGACGACTTCCGGGACTTCACGCCCGACCGCGTGCTGCTGTACCGCACCGACGAGGCGTTCCCGGTCGACTACCGCCTCATCGTCGAGGCAGTCGAGGCAGATGACAAGGCGTTGACGCTGGTTGCCCCGTCAAGAGTGTTGGCCCACAACGAGTGGTTCAACAGCCCCGCCCTGTACGACAGCCTCGCGGCCTTCGTGCAGCCGAACACCCGGGCGGTGGAGGCGGTCCTGCGGGCTGCCGCCCAGATCCTGCTCGCGCGGACCCGCTCCGGCTCGCTGCAGGGCTACCAGGAGGGTTCGGAGCGGGCGGCGCTGATCGCCGGTGCCGTGTACGAGGCGCTGCGCCAACTCGAGATCACCTACCAGACCCTGCCGGCGTCCTTCGAGAACACCGGCCAGAAGGTACGGACGACAGCCGCGGTGCTCGACGGCCGGCTCGGCAACTGCCTCGACTTGTCGGTTACCTACGCCGCGTGCCTGGAGGCGGCAGGGCTGCACCCGCTCATCTTCATCAGCGAGGGGCACGCCTTCGGCGGCTTCCTGCTGGAGGAGGAGCGGCTGGGCTCGGCTGCGGTGACCGAGAGCAACCTGCTGATCTCGATGGTGGACTCCGGTCGGGCGGTGCCGGTCGAGCTGACCCGCATCGGGCCGGGCGCGCAGTCGGCGACCTTCACCGAGGCGGTACGGGTCGGGCTCGGCCACTTCCGCGGCGACGGTGATCGCATGCAGGGCGTCGTCGACGTACACCTGGCCCATCGCTCGGGGATCCGCCCGCTGCCGTCAGCCGACGAATTGGTCACCCCGGCGCTGGTCAAGGAATCGACCGCCGACGCAGGGGCATCCCTCGACCTTCCGCCCGGCGTCGCCGCCGCGAAGCTGCGACAGCTCGCCGACGACGGTGACGAGGTGCCGCAGCAGTCCGACGGTTCGCCGGCGCGCGTCCAGCAGTGGAAGAAGTCGCTGCTCGACCTGAGCCTGCGCAACCCGCTGCTCAACCTGCCCAAGCGTGGCCGCGGCCTGGACCTGCACGTGCCGGCGGGTGCCCTGGCCCTGCTCGACGACCTCATCCACGACGGCCGCCAGGTGCAGGTCATCCCGCAGGACGACATCAGCCACGTCCACGAGCTGGCCGGGGCACGCCGGGCACAGGACCTCGACGCCGAAATCCTCACCCGGGAACTGCGCACCGACCGCCGGGTCTACGGCGCGGTCACCGACGCCCGCTACAAGACGGCGATGCGGGCGCTGCAGCGCGAGGCGCGCACGATGGAGCAGGAGACCGGCAGCAACTACCTCTACCTGACCATCGGCACCCTGGTGCACACCAAGACGACCGGGGGAGAGGCGTACGCGCCGCTGTTCCTCCTACCGGTGCGCATCGAGGGCGGCAGCGGCCGTCGCCCCTACGCGATGGTCATCGACGGCACCGAGGTCGCCAGCCCGAACTACTGCCTGATCGAGTGGCTGCGGGTCAAGCACAGCGTCCGGATCCCGGCGTTGGAACAGCCGGTCCTCGACGAGCACGGCATCGACATCGCCAAGACCCTGGCCGCGATCAACACCGGCCTGCTCGACAACCGGCTCAACTACCGCATCGACGAGACCGCCAGCCTCCGGCTGCTGCAGTTCTCCACCTTTCAGATGTGGCGGGACCTCACCGACCACTGGCCCCGGTTCATGGAGAACCCGGTCGTCCGGCACCTGGTCGAGTCGTCCGGCGCCACGTTCGACGACCCGGCTCGCCCCGAGCACGACGTCGATGTCGCTGTCGACGAGGCGGACCTGCACCTGCCCATCCCCGCCGACGGGTCGCAGATGCAGGCCATCGTGCGCGCCGAGCGCGGCCACTCCTTCGTCCTGGAGGGCCCGCCCGGCACCGGCAAGTCTCAGACGATCACCAACATGATCGCCCGGGCGGTCAGCGCCGGCCGGTCGGTGCTGTTCGTCGCCGAGAAGCAGGCCGCGCTGGAGGTGGTGAAGCGCCGCCTCAAGCAGATCGGCCTCGGGCCGTTCGCCCTCGACCTGCACGGGCGCAAGCAGTCCCTCAACGCCATCCGCCAACAGCTGCGCGACGCCCTCGACCAGTACGACCAGGGCGGCGACGGCACCTGGACGGCCGTCGAGACCGCCTACCGGACCCGGCTCGCCCCACTGACCGAGTACCCGGCTCAGGTGCACACCACCAACCCCGTCGGGATGTCGCTCTGGTCGGCCTACGAGCAGGTCCTGGCGTACGGAGACGGCCCGGTCGCCCCCATTCCGGTGGCCTACCTGCACGCACCCGCCGAGGCACGCGCTCGGGTCGAGACAACCCTGCGGGAATTCCCAGCGGCCGCACGCTCGGCGCGGATCCGGGCCGCGCACCCCTGGGCGCTCAGCGGATGCCGCAACCTCGACGGGCTGCACGGCGCCGCCGTCACCGAGATCGCCGCCGAGCTCGAACGTCTCCGTGCCGACCTCGCCACCCACCCGCACCTGGTCGAACTGCTGCGGACGCTGCCCGCCCCGGAGACCGTGAGCGAGCTGCAGGCGGGCGCCTGGCTCGCCGTACGCGGAATGTTGCCGGACCGGCAGACCACCCTGCACGCCAGCGACCGACGGTGGGACGAGGCGATGGCCCGGCTCCAGGCGGACCTGGCGGCCTTCCGGCAGGGCTTCGCCGGCGAGCTCGCCACCTTCCGGCCGGACGTGTTCGCCCGCCCGGAGTTGACCGCCTGGCACGGTGAGGCCCAGGAGGCGGCGAAGAAGCTGCTCGGCAAGCGCAAGCGCCGGCAGGCCATCGTGGATCGGCTGGCGGTGCACCTGGTTGCCGGTGCGACGCTCGACGTCGATCGGGTGGAGGTTGCCACCGGTCGGCTGGTGGCCGCCCAGGCGCAGGCGGTCGCGCTCCACCAGCATGTTGTCGCAGTGGGCGGGCTGCGGCTGCCGCAGTGGCAGCCCACGGACCCCAACGCGCAGGAGCGGCTGACCGAGGCGGTCGAGGCGACCCGGGCCGGCCGGACGCTCCTGGCCCGGCACCCGCAGGCCTGGGAGCTGTTCCACAGCGGGTTCACCGATGTCGGCGCGACCCTTCTCGACCGGTTCGCCTCGCGGTGGCGGGCCTGGCGTGGGGTGTTGCGCTCCAGCGAGCCGGAGCTGAGCCTGTGGGCTGCCGGTTCGCACTGGGTCGACGCCTGGCAGCGCGACGGTGTGGCCTGGCTGCACGAGTTGCAGAGCGAGGAGCTGTTCCCGCTGCGCCGCTGGGCGACCGTCCTGGCCCACGCCGACGTGCTCGCCTCGGCCGGCCTCACCGACTATCGGGACCAGTTGCTGCGTGCCGAGGTGCCCGGGCAGCTCGCTGAGGAGGTCTACCGGCGGGGAGTCGCAACGGCGTCCCTGGCCGAGCGGGTACGAGCCGGCGGCCTGCAGTACTTCGACCCGGAGCTGCACGACGACGAGATCAGCCAGTTCGAGGCGGCCGCCGGTGAGCTGCGGTCCGCGCTGCCGACACAGCTGCCGTCGGTGCTGGTCCGTCGCCGCCCCTTCAGCCCGACCGACCGGCGTGGCCGCTTCGCAGACTTCGCGGCGGAGCTTCGCCGCAAGCGGGGCGGCAGGTCCTTCCGTGAACTGTTCGAGCAGTACCCGGACGCCGTGCTGGCACTGACCCCGTGCGTGCTGGTCAGCCCCGCGTCCGCAGCGAACTTCCTGGCACCGGGGAGCCAACGCTTCGACCTTGTCATCTTCGACGAGGCCTCGCAGATCCGCGTGGCGGAGGCGATCGGCGCGATGGGCCGGGGCAGCGCCGTGGTGGTGGTCGGCGACTCCCGGCAGATGCCGCCGAGCAGCATCATGCAAGCCAGCCACACCGTGGACGAGGTCGACGAGGGCAACGGCCCGGTGCCGGAGGACCTGGAGAGCATCCTCAGCGAGGCCGTCGAGTCAGGACTGCCGCAACGATGGCTGTCCTGGCACTACCGGAGCCACGACGAGTCCCTCATCGCCTTCTCGAACCGCTACTACTACGACAACAAACTCTCCAGCCTCCCGTCGCCCGGTGCCACGAGCACCGCGGGCGTCACCTGGCGGCGCGTCGACGGCCAGTACGACCGGGGCGGATCACGGACCAACGAGGTCGAGGCGAGGGCGATCCTCGCGGACATCACCCGGCGGTTGCACGACCCGACGACCGCCACCCAGTCCGTCGGCGTGGTCACCTTCAACATCCAGCAGCGAGACCTCATCCTCAACCTGCTGGAGGAGAGCGTCGACCCGATCATCCGCGAGCACCTTTCCGGTGCGGTCGCGGAGCCGATCTTCGTCAAGAACCTGGAGAAC
The DNA here is from genome assembly GCF_045207365.1 of Micromonospora sp. NBC_00858. NCBI lineage: Bacteria > Bacillati > Actinomycetota > Actinomycetes > Micromonosporales > Micromonosporaceae > Micromonospora > Micromonospora sp. NBC_00858. Next base: position 1,642,489 of record NZ_CP108828.1, read on the forward strand.
GTGCAGGGCGACGAGCGGGACGTCGTCCTGTTCTCCCTGGCCTTCTCCACCAACCCGGAGACCGGCCAGCTCCCACTGAACTTCGGCCCGCTCAGCCAAGCAGGGGGCGAGCGGCGGCTCAACGTGGCCATCACCCGCGCCCGCCGCCAGGTCGTCCTGTATTCGTCCTTCGACCCGTCGGACATCGACCTGTCCCGTACGTCCGCTCTGGGCACGCAGCACCTGCGCGCGTACTGCGAGATGGCCGCCGCCGGTGCGGACCGTCTGGGTGACCTGGCCACCGACCGCACCGAGCGGCGCAGTCGGATTCGCGAGGAGGTGGCCGCCGCGCTGCGCGACCGCGGCCACAAGGTCCGCACCTCACACGGCCTCTCCGACTTCACCGTGGACCTCGCCGTCCGCATGCCAGGGGCGCCGCGGTGGCAGGTGGCCATCATGCTCGACGGCCCCGACTGGAGCGCCCGCCCGACGGTGGCGGACCGGGACTCGGCGCCCGCGCTGCTTCGTACGATCATGGGCTGGCCGGAGGTGGTGCGGTTCTGGCTGCCGGCGTGGATCCACGACCGGTCGGCGCTGCTCGACCAGGTCGACGAGGCGGTCACCCGAGCCGAGGCCCCCGCGACAGCCGAACCGGAGCCCGAGCCGGAAGAGGCGCAACACGGCGAGATCGAGCTGCCGCAGCCGCGCGCCGCAACGGACATCGAGCCGTCGCCGCCGCGCCCGGCGCCGGACGCCGAGTTGCCACAGTCGCGCCTCGCCGCGGACGAGGAGCCCCTCCGGGGCGCGTCGTTGGCGCCCGTCACCGGACTCGCCGCCGTGTCCGCACCGCCTTCGGTGACGGTCGCGCCCGCGAGAGCGTCAGGCACCATCACGGCGAGCCCGTTCGTTCCCTACGTCCCGACGCCGCTCGGCGACCAGGCGGACCTCGACCTGCTCGCCACCGATCAGCGGGTACGCAGTCTGATGCGGACCGCGCTCCGCGAGATCATCGAGGCGGAGGGACCTGTCGAGCAGCACCGGCTCGCGCGCCTGGCCCTCGCCCGGTTCGGCTTCCTCCGAACCCGTGAGGACCGCCGCACCGCCGTGCTCGCCCTCGTCGACTCCCGCCGGCTGTACGCGCACCCGACCGTAAGCCGGTACGCCTGGCCCGACGGGGCTGACCCGCAGACGTACCGCGCGTACCGGGTCACCCAGGCCAGCAACGACCGGGCGTTCGAGGAGGTGCCGCCCGAGGAGGTGGCCAACGCCTTCGTGCACGTGCTGCAGCACGCGCCGAGCATGGACGAGGAGCGGCTGCTGCGCGCCGGCCTGGAGCGGCTCGGCTACCGCCGCCGTACCGACAAAATCGACAAGCTGCTCCGGTACGGGCTCCACGTCGCCCTGACCAGTGGCCGCCTCCGCTTCGACCAGGAGGGCCGCCTCACCCTGGCCTGACCGGTGCACAGAGGTTCGTCAGCCCGCTGACGCCCCGACGTCGGCGCGCCCGTGGTGTCAGAACGGTCAGCCGGCACCGTTCGAGCGCTGGATGAGGTGCTGGACCCACTTGTCGAACTTGCCGCTGGCCCCGCCGAGCAGGCCGGTCAGATCCTGCTCGGTGACCATTCCACGGTCGGTCAACGACACGATGAGGCCGCGCAGCCGCCGGTGGTCGTCCGCCTCCGAGGGCTCGACCGGGCCGCCGGTGCCCATGTGCCGCTGCAGGTCCTGGAGGATGTCCATCATCTGCGGCAGCGTCTCGATGATCTGCGACAGGCCGGTTTCGTGCGGGCTCGACGAGCCGCGCAGGTCCTGCAGGGTCAGGGCGACCGACATCGGGGTGACGATGTCGGCGTCCGTGGTTATCGAGTCGATGGCACGGCCGAGCTGTTCCATGGCGGAGTGGACGCTGTCCAGGTCGGTGTGGTCGACCAGGATCGTGCGCATGCCCTGCACGTCGAAGGGGAGTTGCTGGTCCTTCGCCATCAGCTGCACGAACGGCTTACGCAGCGCGTGCCGCACGGCCAACTCGTAGAAGACGTTGGCGTTCTGGTCGGTGAGGTCGGCGATGACCAGGTCGTTCTGGATGATCCGGTCGAGCACCTGCGAGGTGATCAGGCCGGCGCGTTCGATCTCGTCACCCCGGATCGCCTGGAACCCCCGCGCTTCGACCACCGGGCGGATGACGTGCTTGAGGATCTGGTCGCTACGCCGGCGGATCTCGGAGCCCTCCGGGCCGATCGGAGCGATCACGAAACACTCACGGCGGGTGGGTTGCTCGTTACCGTCCCCCATGCGCGACAGCGTAGAGGAGCTCGGCGAGTCTCGCTGTCACGCTGGTCGCGCCCCGGCCCGCTCCCGGTCCCAGCGGGCCCGGTGCGCGGCGAGCAGCTGCCCGGCCTCGGCCGCCGCGTCCGGGGTCACCGGTTCCCGGGCCCAGCGGTCGAGGACCGGTGCCATGCCGTCGACCAGGCATCGGCCGACCGTGGTCAGTCGCGGCTGCGCGGTCAGCACCTGGACGGTCTCCCCGGCGGCCCGGGTCCACCGGGCGAACTCGACCTCGGCGTGGTGCCGGGCGGCCCGGTCATGCTCCACCAGCCGCTGCCGGCGCCAGAAGCCGGCCACCCCCAGGTGGGCGTACGCGCCGTGCAGAAGGCCGTCCAGCGGTCGGGGGTCGGGTCGCCACGGCGCGTAGAACGACTCCTCCGGCCCTGGCTCCACCAGCGGGAACAGGTCCGTCAGCGCGGCCAGCTTCAGGTGCTGGATCTCGTGGGCCAGGGTGACCGCCGTGGAACGGGCATCCGGCGGCAGGGACATCGCCACCGACCCGAAGCCGTGGTGGAACGTGCCGCTGCGGACTCCGGCCCGTGGCGCGGCGAGCGGCACCAGTGCGCAGAGCGCCGCCGCCAGCTCCTCGGCGACCGCCCGATGCTCGTCGGTGAGCAGGCGCCACGCCCCGCGCAACCGGTGCAGCCACCGTCCCGGGTCGGAGACGGGACCGGCGATCGGGTGGGCGCCGACCTCGACCGTCATCGGCACGTGTCGCCACGTCCCGGTGTCCAGCAGCAGTCGCAGCGAAAGCCCGCCGTGGGTGGCGCGCAGCTCGGGGAAGGGCCGCCACCGGTGGTCGGGCACGTGGTCGTACCCGATCTCGATCCGCTCGCCGGCGCAGCGCACCTCCGCGCGCCCGCCGGCGCACCGCACCCGGGCGCGGGTCGCCGTGGGGTCGACCCGCAGGGTGCCGAGGCCGGGCAGGTCCAGCCGGCCCGGCGTGGCCGGGTCGAGCGGCACGTCCAGGTCGGCGTCCGCGCGGGCCCGCACCGCCGCGGCCGCGGCCACCGCCGCGAGCAGACCGGGGTACGCCGCCGCGCGTCCGCCCCGGCGCAGCAGCGACGCGGTGCCGAAGGCCCAGGCGGCCACCGGCGGATGGCCCCACGCCGCCCGGCGCTGGTCCCGGGTCAGCCCACCCACCATCCGGTACGCCGCCTCGACCGCTGCCCGGTCCGGATGGTCCACCCGGTGGGTGAGGACGACCAGAGCCCGGATCAGCATCAGGTTCTTGCTGTGCTGTGCGGCCCTCAGCAGCTCGATGGCGGCCGAGCCGCCCTGCCCCTTGGCGAGGTCGTCGAGGATGGATCGCGGCAGCCGGTGCCCGGCCGGCGTCACCGCGCCGCCCTCCGCAGCGCCGTCACGTCCCGGCGCAGGGTGCGGCGGATGTGGCCGATGAGCCGGTACAGGTCGGCGCAGTACACCGACGGGTTGTCGAAGCCGCTACCGGCGCGCCAGCGGTGCGTGTAGAGGCCGCCGCCGCAGACCCGGTGCAGGTCGCAGGCGCGGCACTCGGCGGAGAGCCCGGCCACCCCGGCCTGCTGCGCCCGGACGCCGGGCTGGTCCAGGGCGGCGTCGAAGGTGTCCCGGTCCACGTGCAGGCCGGTGTGCCCGGCACCGGCGTGGGCGGCGCCGAGGGTGTCGTCCATCTCGATCGCCCCGTCGGTCTCCACCACGGCGACAGCGACCGGGCTGACCCCCACCCCCGCCAGGCGGGAGGAACCACCGAGCAGGAGTTGGATGATCTCGTCGAAGAGGCGGACCCGGGTCTGCTGCCCGCCGTCGGCGTGCCACTCGTCGAAGACGGCGATGAGCCAGTCCGCGTACGGGGCGTGCAGTGGGTCGGGTGGGCGGCCGGCGGGCGGCGCCGACCAGGTGCCGTGGGGCAGCAGGAAGTCCACCACCGGGGGCTGGTGGGCCAGCAGACTGCGATAGGTGGTGAGCGGATCGTTGCGCAGGTCGACGGTGCAGAGCAGCCCGTTGAAAAGCCTCCGATACGACCCGGTGAGCCGGTGCAGCGCGGCCTCGACCCGGTCGTGGCTGCCCTGCCCGTCCGGCCCCCGTCGGTGCCGGTCGTGCGCGGTGCGGTCCCCGTCGAGGCTGACGCTGACCCCGACGTCGAGCCGGTCGAACAGGCGCAGGAAGGAGTCGTCCAACCGGACGCCGTTGGTCTGCACGCTCACCCGAGCCGGCACCGGCGCGGCCCCGCGCCGCAGCAGCTCGACGGCCCGTGCGACGCCGCCCACCCCGGACAGCAGCGGCTCGCCGCCGTGCAGGACGATGCTCACCCCCTCCAGCCCGTGCCGGTGGGCGTGCTCGCCGATCCGCTCCCCGGTGCGCGCCAGCGTCGCCGCCGACATCACCCGGGGTCGGGACCGCCAGCGTTGGTCGGCCATCGTGTAGACGTAGCAGTAGTCGCAGGCCAGATCGCAGCGGCTGTGCAGCTTCACCACGAACTGTCGAAAGGGGACCGGTCGCCTCGGCGGCGCGGAGCGGACCGTCGCGCCGAGCGACGGCTGGTGGCCGCCAACGGGTCCGGGCATCAGACGCTCCGCCGTCCTGTCGGTCGCCGATCCGGCCACCTGACCAGAGTGGAGCATACATCGACATGCGACGTTCCGCGTGCCGCCGCCGACCGGCGGGTGCCGGTGCGGACCCGTCGTACCTGGTCTGACCGCCGTCCGGCTGTCCGCCCGAAGTGCGGCGCACGGTTATCATGAGCACACTCAGCGGATCTGGCCACCGGTCAATGTCTGGCCCGGCGGTGGGGAGCGGACCGGGCGCGACGCGACACGGAGACAGGCGGTGGTCGGGGATGGACACCGGAGAGGACGACTTCCGTTCGGAGCTGATCGACCTCACCGACCTGGACCTCACCGAGTTGGACGCTCTGCCGGTCGGCGTCCTCGTAGCCGCGCTGCGACGGCTCGACCGCCGCGCCGCCGCCCCCGGTGACCAGTACGCAGGCTTCGAGAGCGCCCTCGATGGCGACGACTGACCCCACGGGCGCCGCGGCCGACGCTGGCGACCCGCACCACCGCCCGGGCCGGGGAGAGCCATGAACATCAGCAGGGATGCGACACCGGGTATCGCCACGATCGTCTCGTTCGTGTCGCCCGCCGACGACACCGGCCGCAGCAGCGCGGTGGCCAACGTCGCCTGGATCCTCGCCGGCAACGGCAAGAAGGTGCTCGCCGTCGACTGGTGCCCGAAGACCCCTCGGGTCTACGACTTCCTGCGCCCAGTCCAGGTGGACGCCGTCCCGGCTGCCCGGGAGCTGGGCGACGACCTCGCCGCCGTGCTCACCCCCGCACCGGACGCGCCGCCGGTGCCACCCGCGACGATGATCGCACCGACCGCGCCCGAGCAGGGCACCCTCTACCGGTACGCGGTGTCCGGCTCGACCGCCACGTTCGCCATGGTCGGTCTCGGCGCCACCGCCGCCGGCCCGCCCACCGGCGATGCCGCCCGGCTCCGGCAGCTGCTCCAGCAGGCCGAGTACGACTACGTCCTGATCGACGCCCCGGTCGACCTGACCGAGCCGGGGATCACCCACGGCGCGATGCTCAGCGACGTCGCGGTGGTGTGCATGCCACCTCGCCGGCCGGCGGTGCAGCAGGCCGCCGGGCTCGCCGCGGAGCTGCGGCAGCGGGCCACCGGCGGGATCCGGGTGCTGGCCGCGCCAACCCTGCACGAGGTCCCCGAGCCTTGGCGCGGGGAGTCCCGCGACTTCGTCCGCCAGGCCTTCGCCCGGCTGCTCGAAAAGCCGTCCGACGCCCCCGACCCCGCGGCGGTGGGGATCGTCGAGGTGCCGGGGCGCAACTACGACACCTTCGAGGACGTGTTGTCGGTGCTCGCCGACGAGCCCGACGACGCGGGCAGCCCGCTGGCGGCGTACGAGCGGATCACAGAGTGGATCACCGGGGGTGAGGTCACCCGGGCGGCCCCGGTGCCGGAGCGGATCCGCAAGCGCTACCGGCATGCGGTGCTCCTGGAGCCGGCGGAGAGTCTCGGCGACATCGCCGTGGCGTACGACCCGGTCGACCGGCCGTGGGCGGACTGGATCAGCGGGCAACTGCGCCGCACCGGGGTCCGGCCCCACCTGTGGGCGGTACGCCCCGGCGTGGAGCCCGACTTCGGGCCGAACGCCACCGTGCTGGCGGTCCTCTCGCCGGATCTCGCCGACCGGGCCGGTGCGGAGCTGTCCGGGCTGCGTCCGGAGTCCGCCGACCAGTCGGCGGAGGTGCTCGGCGTGCTGGTGGCCGGCGACGCGTGGCGGGAGCGGTTCGACCCCGAGCGGGTCATCGATCTGCGCGCGGCTGACGCCATCCGGGCGCAGTCGCTGCTGCTGAGCCAGCTCGGCCTGATCGCCTCCGCCCAACCCGCCGGCGACCTGCGCAACGTCGCGCGCTTCCCGGCGGACGCCGACCGGCGACTGCGGTTCAACGTGCCGCCCCGCAACCCGTCCTTCGTCGGCCGGGACGACTACCTGGAACGGGTGCGCGACCACCTCGCCAGCGAGGACCGCCCGTTGACCCTGACCGGCGGCGCGGGGGTCGGCAAGAGCGAGCTGGCCCGGGAGTTCGCGCATCGCTTCGCCTACGACTACGACGTGGTCTGGTGGATCCCCGCCCAGGACCGGGAGACCGTCCAGAACGGGCTCGGCGCGCTCGCCGACGAGATCAACGCGGTGGACAGCACCGGGGCTGCGGAGGCCGCCCTGGAGGCGCTCTCCGCACCTGACGGTGCCTTCCCGCGCTGGCTGCTGATCTACGACAACGCCGACGACGCCGATGTGCTGACCGGCCTGCTGCCGCACGACGGCGCCGGGCACGTCCTGATCACTTCCCGGGACGACGGTTCCTCCGGGCTGCCCTCACCGCTGGAGGTTGCCGCCTTCACCGGCGACGAGAGCGTCGCGATGCTGCGCCGGGTGCTCGGCATCGGCACCGAGGACGCCCGGTCGATCGCGGTGGCGCTGGAGCACCTGCCGCTGGCGCTGCGCCTGGCCACGGCCTGGATGCGGCAGCGCGTCGTACGGTTGGAGCACGGCGGGGTGCCCAGCCTGGAGGCCGTGGGCCAGGGTGTTCGGGAGTTGCTGGCCGCGCTGGAGGGACAGTCCGACGAGGACCTCGGCGAGCAGATCCCCGGGTCGCACACCGCCAGCGTGGCCCGGGTCCTCAGGATCACGCTGGAGGCGCTGCGCGCCACGCCCTTCGGTGAGTTGGCCATCCGGCTGGCCGAGCTCAGCGCCTTCCTCTCGCCGGAGGGCATCGGGCTGCCGCTGCTGCGTTCCACTCCGATGTTGACCCAGCTCGCCGCCGCGTCCGGCACCGACGCCGACGAGTTGCTGATCAACGCCGTCGAGGTGGACCTGGTCCTCACCGTCGGCGCCCGCTTCGCGCTCTATGACGTCGACTGGGGGCACGGTGCGGCACTGCGGATGCACCGCGCCATCCAGGTCCTGCTCCGGGAGGCCATCCCTGAGCCGGAGCGGCGGGAGCGGCACCGGCAGCTCCTGCACGGCCTCGCCGGCTACGCTCCGACCGATCCGGAGGCCGACGACAACCGCTACGCGGCGGTCTTCGACGAGCTGCAACGGCATCTCGTACCGGCCGGGGCGCTGGAGTCCGACGACCGGCGGGTCCGGCACTGGGTCGTCAAGCAGGTGCGCCACCTGTTCCTGTCCAACGACAGCGATGCCTGGCGCTCGGCGCTGCTGTTGGCCTCGGCGGCGTGCGAACGGTGGGACCGCGGTGACGAGACCGACCAGTTGACCATGCGGCTCTTCGTCCAGACCGCGAACCTGTACCGGGCGCTGGGCAACCACCAGGAGGCGCTACGGCTGGACGAGCGGGTGCTCAGCGAGCAGCGCCGCCGCTACGGCCTGCGCCACTTCCATACCCTCATCGCCGGTCGCGGCCGGGGCGGTGACCTGCGCGGCCTGGGCCGCTTCGAGGATGCCCTGGTCGAGGACCAGGCCACCTTCAATGGCTTCCGCCAGACGGTCGGCGACGACCACCCGAACACCCGGATGGCCATGAACAACCTCGGGATCTCCTTCCTGCTCACCGGCGACGCCCCGGAGGCCCTGCGGCTCGCCCGCCTGGAACGGGACCGCCGGATGCTGCTGTTCGGCCCGGAGGACCCGCGGACCTGGCGGGCGTCGTGCCAGGTCGGCACCTGCGAGCGGGAGATCGGCGAGTACGAGCTGTCGCTGGCCACCCTGCGGGAGGCGCTCGCCCGCATCCACGAGCTGCCCACCGGCCGCCTCCTCGACGAACTGCGGGTCAATCGCAGCCTCGCCGTCACCGAGCGCCGACTCGGCCTGACCATCCCGGCCAAGAAACGCAGCACCGAGACGTTCCGCGGCTACGTCGAGCACCTCGGCGAGGACCACCCGCACACCCGGGGCAGCCTGCTCAGCCTGGCGGCCGACTACTACCACGCCGGCGACGCCGGGATCGCCGTCAAGCACGCCATGCGGTGCCTGCGCGGTTACGAGCGGAAGCTGGCGTCGGGGCACCCGTTCACCGCGATCTGCTCAGTCAACCTGGGCCTGTTCCAGCGCGGCTCGAAGGAGTTCGACCAGGCCGTCTGGTACGGCGAGCGCGGCCTGCGCTCGCTGCGGGCGAAGCTCGGTGACGCGCACCCGTGGACGCTGGCGGCGACGACCGGCCAGGCCGGCAACCTGGCCGCCCGTGGGGACCTCGACAGCGCGCTGCCGGTCCAGGAGGAAACATGCGTGACCTCCCTGCAGTATCTCGGCCGTGGCCACCCGGTCACGCGGGACGCCCTCGCCAACCTCGCCGCGATCCAGGCGCTGCGCGACGACGCCCCGAACGCCGCCGCTGCGCTGACCGACACCGACATCGATGTGCCGCAGAGCTGAGGGAGTGACCTGGTGACGGATCCGGAGCTGCACGACGCCCTGGTCGAGGAGACGGCCGAGCAGGACGTCCCGGGTTTCCTCAAGAAGCGGGACCTCTGCCGAGGACTGCTGCTCAGCGGCTGCGGCGTCTACCACGTCGCCTACTACACCACCGGGGTGCTCGACTTCGCGCTGGACCTGTTCGCCCATCCGTCCGCCCCGCCGCCAAGCGACGAGGCCGACCCGTCGCAACGCCGCGAGGTGCACCGCCGGGTCGGCGCCCAACTGGTGTACCGGGTCAGCGAGCTGCACCGCCGGCTGGGGGAGTTGCACACCGGGGCACTGATCCGGACGGTCGTGCAGACCCGGTCCGGTCTCGTCTTCTGCAACTCTGTGGTGGGCAACGAACACGTGGTCGGCTTCGCCGCCGTACCCGGGGCGGACGCCGAGCCGGTGGCCGACCCGAGCCGGGTCGGCGTGGTCGACCGGGCAGCCTCGCAGCTCGCCACCGACCTGCGCCGGCTGCTGCGGCAGCGGTCGCAGAACCCCGGCGGCTGGAACGCGGACACGGACGGGGAACCGACACCTGACCCGGCGCCGGGGGAGGACTTCCCGACCCACGTGACCGGGTCGTCCACGCCCGACGGGGCCCTCACGGCCGCACTGCGCCCCGCGGGCCTGCACTACCTGAGCCACCACCGGATGGGTGAGCACGCGGCGGTCGACATCCTTGAGCACCCCGATCTGGAACCGTTCTTCAACCGGGGCATCACCGTGGCCGATCGGCGGGACCGCTACCAGCGCCTCGCCGGTGACCTGTCGCTGCTGGCCCTGCAGGTGGGTCGGGACCTGCGCCGGGCCGTCGCCGGAGACGTCACCCGGCTGGTCCTCGACGTGGAGATGGGCGCGATCTACTACTACCGGCTCTCCTCGGACGACTACCTGTTCGGCGTCACCCTCGACCAGGACCTGGTCGCCCGCGCGGACGAGGAGATGGCGACGGTGGCCCGACGACTCGCGGTGCCGGCCTGAATTGTCCGGGGGGATCGACGTGGTTCGTGATTGAGGTGGTTCTCCGCCGTCGGTATCGTCACCTCGGATCAATCAGGAGCGACGCGTCGGTTGGATGGCCGTGACCGTACTGGCGAGATCAGCGGCCGTGGTCGCCGCCGCCCTGGCCGGGTTGCTGGTGGCCTGGGCCGGCGACATCGACGGGCTCGAACGCGCCCCCGAGTACCTCCTGCTCGCGTCGGTCCTGCTGGCGGTGGGCCTGGTCGGGAGCACCCGGGACATCAGCCTCGCCGAGGTCCGTGCCCACCTGGGCACCGTGCTGCTGGCCGTCACGGTGGGCGTGGTCGCCAAGGCCGCGCTCATCGCCGGGGTGATGGTGCTGGCCTTCCGCGACCCCGCATTCCTGGTCCTCGGTGTGGCCGTCGCCCAGATCGACCCGCTCGCGGTGGCCGCCATGAGCCGTCCCGACCGCACCTCGGCCCGCGCCCGCTCCATCCTGTCGATCTGGGCGTCCTTCGACGACCCGATCACCGTGCTGCTCACCGTCTACGTCTCCGCGTTCGCCCTGGACCTCAGCGGAGGTGACGGGGGCGCGCTCGCCGGCGCGATCAGCGATCGGCCGCTGGAGCTCCTGGTTGACCTGTTCGCCAACATCGCCTTCGCGGCGGGCGCCTGGCTGCTGTGGCTGCTGCTGCGCGCCGCCGGCCTGCGGGAGGACGGGCCCCGCCCGGTGCGACCTCGGGTCCGGTCGGCGCTCAACTGGCTGGCCGTGGCGCTGCTGGTCGCGCTGGTCCTCTTCGCCGCCTGGCAGTTCCTCATGCTCGGCGTGGCGATCGCCGGGCTCTTCTTCCGACCCCGCCTCGGCCCGGTCGTCGGCCGGTCCACCCAGGCGGCGTACCTGGTCGCCACCTTCCTGCTCGGGCTGTTGCTCGTGCAGGGGGTCGACGTCGTCCCCGGCGTGGTGCTCGGCCTGGCGGCCGTGGCGGCCCAACTGGTGGTGTCGGTGCCGATCACCCGTGGCCTACCCACGTCCGACCGGCGCTACCTCGCCTGGGGGCAGCAGAACGGCATCACCGCGGTGATCCTCGCCCTCGTCCTCGAACGGGACTTCCCCGGCACGGTGGGCATCGTGGCGACGGCCATCGTGGTCATCAACGTCATCCACGCCCTGGCCACCGCGCTGCTCGACCGGCGTCGCCCCGGCGGTCCCGGAATGGTCGCGCCCCGGCCGGACGCCGACCCGACCGGGCCGCCCCGGATGCGTGAGGTCCCACCGGCCCGCACCCTGGAAGCGGACCGTTGAGCCCGACCGGCGACGCTCAGCCGGCCAGCAGCAACTGACGGACCCGACCACCCAGCCCGTCGAAGACCGACCGCGCCTGCGACCAGGTACGCGACCGATCGGCCGGGTCTGCCCCGTCCTCGCCACCCGCGCCGGGCTTGGCCAGCCCGCTCAGGGTGTCCAACTGGAACAGCGGCAGGTACTCGGCGATCCCGTCGTAGGTCTCGCAGAGCAGGTCCAACCGCTCCAGATCCGTCGGCTGAGGATTCGCGCGGTGGCCGGCGTACCACTGCTCGGCCCCTTCCCGGAACGCCTCTATCAACCGGCGGAGGACCACCGACGTACCGACCGCGCGCTGCACGTCCCGGGACCGCAGCAGCGACCGCAGGGCCTGCCCGCCGTCGGCGCCAGCGACGGTCGCCACGCGGTGCGGGGCGAACGCGTCCCGCAGCCGCCGCTCGAAACCGGTGAGCTGGTCCAGTGCCGTGATGGCCTCGACGAAGACCCGGGCAACCCGCCCCGGCAGCGGGTACGTCACCCCCGTCGCCGCGTCGTGCCGCTCCGGTACGACACTCAGCCGTCCCGCCGGGCCGGCCAGGTCCTGGCGCAGCTCGCCCCGGATCTCGTCGAGCTGGTACGACAGCTGCTCGATGGAGCGCTGGGTGTTGCTCTGCTGCCGGTGGATCCGTTCGACCCGCTGCCGTACCGAGGTCAGGGCGTCCGCGCCGATCGCCTGCTCCAGCCGGCGCATCAGGGCCTTGACGCTGCCGGAGAGATCCTCGGCGAACGACTGCGGATCGTGGACGATCGGTTCGACGCTGAACGTGCCGGCGAGGTCCGCGGCGAACTCCGCGGGCAGGTGGCCGACGACGACGAGGACGACCTCGCTGTCCGGGACCGCCGCCCGGATCGCGACGACCCGCCGGTTGAGCTCGTCGACCTCCTCGGACTTGAGGACCGACTCGGTGAGCAGCACGCAACAGCCGGCGTTGCGTTCCTCCAGGGGTATCCAGAAGTCCACCGGGAGGTCGCGCATCGACCCGACCAGATGGTCCCGCTGGTACGACCAGCCGTCCTGAGTGAGCACCCGCCGTACGTCGGCGGCGACGTCCTGCCGGTTGGCCAGGTCAAACTGGACCCGGACCACCTCACGGACCATGACGTGGGTGACCGGCGTACCGGCCTGGGCGGCGCGCTGGAAGAGGTGGTAGCAGAGCCGGATCACCCGCCGGGGCACCCCGTCAGCGAGGTTGGCCAGGTATTCGGTGGTCTCCACGGTGAAGGGTGCGAGCCGCGCCTCACCGAGCGCCCGTAGTTGGGTCTGCCGGATGAAGGTGCGGACGTCCGCACCGCTCAGCGCCGACATCCGCACGATCGGCCCGATCCGCTGCCGCACGTCGGTGCTGAGCAGATGGAGCATGTCGGGCAGCCCGGCGATCACCAGGAAGGCCCCGGCGGAGGTGAACACGCCGAGCAGCCGCTGTAGGCGGGCCATCGTCTCCTGCCCGGGCCGGCCGCCCGCGGTGAGGATCTTGTCCAGCTCGTCGAGGACCAGGACGAAACGTTCGTGCCGCCGGCCGTGCAGCAGGGCCAGCACCCCCATCGCCTCGACGGCGGTGGCCTCCACGTCCGCGCTGGGGGTCACGCCGGCGGCGACCAGCGCCGGCCCCGGCGGGTGACCCGACAACCAGTCCCAGGCGGCCGCCTCGGTGGCCGGGTCGAGCAGCATCGCCAGCGCGGTGCCGAAGGCCGGGTCGGTGGTGACCTCCGCGAGCTCCTCGCGCAGCCGCAGGACGAGCAGATCCGTCGAGGTGGTGCGGCCCGCCGGGTCCGTCCGGTACCGGGTCAGCAGGTCGCGCACCACGTCGCGGGACAGCAGGGTGAGGAACCGCCGGTGCAGTGACAGGAACGTGTCGCCCGGCGCGTCCAGGTAGATCGCCCGCCCGGCGGCTCCGGTGACCCGCCGGGTATGGGCGAGCAACTCGACAGCGAGGTGGGTCTTGCCGGTGCCGTAGTCACCGACGACGGCGACGACGGCACCGTCGCCGGTGCGCAGGTAGTCGTCGAGTTGGGCGGTCGCGTCGCGGATGGCAGCGGTGATCACCGTGCTGCCGCCCGTGCCGTCCTCCGTAACCCGGGCCACGGCGGTCGGTGAGAAGGGATTGACCGGGCCTACCGCCGGTGGACCTCCGAGTGCGTCCATCTCCCTGATCCTCCGGTAGCTCCGGCCTGGGCGCCAGGTGTCGGGGGACCCGAGGCCGACCCGCTCGTGCGCCCCCTCCGGCCCGTCTTGCAATCGTAGCCCTCGGTAGCCACCGGAGGGGACCGGTACGCAGCCGCAGACTGCGGCGCTCACCTGCAAAAAGGGCCGATCAGCCGGGGTGCCGCTGGTCCGGTCGGATCGACTGCGTCGAATACGATTCGGGATGGACCGATCCCGCGTGATCACCGGGAACGGTCCGGGCGGTCGGTGGGCACCCGGCCGCCGGCCGGCGACACTGGTGCGAAGACGGTCCCGCGGACGAGGGAGTTGGTCGATGACGGGTCCGGTCCCCGGTGCGTACCGCCCGGCCGGACGGTCACTGCGGGCGGTCTTCGCGGTGATCGGACTGCTCGCGCTGGTGCTCGGCTTCATCGGCTTCGAGCGGCTGCTGCGGGCCGAGCCGGACACCGGCCACGACCTGTACGACGTGATCTACTACGACCTCCAGCTCTTCGTGCTCGGCGCGGAGCCGCTGCAGGAGCCCGGCCCGTACCCGTGGCAGTTGCAGGTCGCCCGGTTCGCCGCCCCGCTGTTCACCCTCCTCGCGGTCGTGGAGGCCAGCCGGCTGCTGCTGGCGGCCGAGATCCGGCGACTGCGCGCCCGCCGGGCCAGGGGGCACGCCGTTGTCTGCGGCGACTCGCAGTTCGCCCACATGCTCGCCGACCGGCTCTTCAGCGAGGGCGAGCGGGTGGTCGTGGTGCGCGCCGAGCCGTTCGGGCCACTGGAGTACCGCCGGCACCGCTACCTCGGGGTCACCGGCGACCCGACCAGCCCTGAGGTGCTGCGCGGCGCCGGCCTGCCGCACGCCCGCACGGTCTACGCCTGCACGGACGACGACGACCGCAACCATGCCATCGCCAACGCCGCGAGCCGGCTGATCCAGGACCGACGGCAGCCGGCCCGGGTCTACGTGCAGGTCCATGACCCCGAGATGTGCCTGTCGTTGCAGGCCCGACGACTGGGCGCCGCCGGCTCCAGTCGGCTGCGGCTGGACTACTTCCACGTCGACGACGTGGCCGCCCGGGCCCTGTACCGGCACCATCCCCTGCCCACGACGACGGGACGCCCGGTCCGGATCCTCATCGCTGGTCGGGGCAGCTTCCGTCGGGCCGCGCTCGTGGCCACCGCACGGCACTGGCAACTGCGCCAGGCCGAAGCGCCGGCCGGTCGGCCCGTGCCACCCCTGCACGTCGACCTGGTGGCCCCGGACGCGACCGCTGAGCTCGCGCTGGCGACCACCCGCCACCCCTTCCTGCCCACCGCCTGCGAGGTGCGGGCGTACGACCTGGACCTCGACGGTCTGGTCGACTCGGGAATGCTGCGCCGCGGCTACGACCGGCTCTACGTCTGCGCCGTGGACGAGCGCAACGGGCTCCAGTTGGCGCTGGACAACCCCGAACTCTGGCAGCGGGCGGAGAGCACGGTGTTCGTACCCGTGTACCGGCAGGCGGCGCTCGCCGCCGCGTTCCACGGCGACCGCCGGCACGACCTGCTCGACGAGGTGCACGGCCGGCTCCAGCTCTATCCGGTGCTGACCCGGGCCTGTGACGCCGAGTTGATCGCCGAGGACCTCACCGAACGGCTGGCCCGGCAGATCCACGACAAGTACCTCCAGTCGCAGGAGCGCGCCGGGGTGCGCCGGGGCGACACACCCGCCATGGTGGACTGGGCACGGCTTCCCGAGTCGCTACGCCGGGCCAACCGTGCCCACGTGCAGGACATCGCCGCCAAGCTGTTGAGCCTCGGCTGCGTGGTGGCGCCCCGGCACGGCCCCACCGCCGGGGCGGCGGACCCGGACGCCGTCCGGGCCATCGACGACCGGATCGACGAACTGGCCCAACTGGAACACGAACGGTGGTGCCGGGAACGGCGGGGGGAGGGCTGGGTGTACGGCGAGCCGCGGGACGACACCCGCCGCCGGCACCCCGCGCTACGACCGTGGGACGAGCTGCCGTGGGACGTCCAGGAGACGAACCGGGACGAGATCCGGGCGCTGCCGGAGGTGTTGTCCGACGCCGGGTTCGAGATGATCCGGCTGACCCCCGACCCGACCGGCCCGCCGGGGCCGCCCCGCCAGGCCGGTGGCCCGGAAGGCTCCCCGCGCGCGTCGGGCGACGCCTCGGGGGAGAGGATTGTCTGATGACCTTGGACCCTGCGCCGGTCCGGGTGGGGATCACCGGGCACACCAACCTGACCCCCGCCACCGAGCGGCTCGTCTACGACGCACTCCGTACCGAGCTGCGACGGATCAGCGAGCGGCCGGTGCGGGGCGTCACCTGCCTGGCCACCGGCGCCGACCAGATCTTCGCGCGGGCGGTGCTCGCCACCGGAGGCACGTACGAAGTGGTCCTGCCGGCTCCCGACTACCGTGACCGGGCGATTCCCGCAGCCGGCCGCGCCGCCTTCGACGAGCTGCTCGACCAGGCGGCCGAGGTCGTCCACACCGGATGCCGGCACTCCGGCACGGCGGCCTACGTGGCGGCGAACCGGGAGCTGCTCCGCCGGGTGCACCGGGTGGTGGCTGTCTGGGACGGGGAGACCGGCTGCCACGAAGCGGCGACCGACCGGACCGTGGGCTGGGCGCGGCAGCGCCACATCCCGACGACCGTGCTGTGGCCTCCCGGCGCACGGCGGACGTCGACCGCCGGTTGAGGCGGCACGACGGTCCGCAACCAGGACCGCACGGTCGGCGCGCTGGTCCGGCTGGCCGTGCGCGACCAGCACGGCAAGCGGGACGACGGGCCCTCGCAACCGTCGGGCGGCGGGCCAGGACGCGGGCTGGTGCGTCACTTCTTCCTCATGACGGCCTCGCGCCAGATCAGACCCGCGATACTCGGCCGCACCTCGGTGGTGATCACCGCCATCGCCCGCCGGACGAAACGGTCGTCGGTCAACTGCGCCACCATGCTCGCCGCCAGATCCGCACGTGCCGTGAACAGGCCGTCCGCGACGTTCTCGGCCACGTGGTAGCGCGTGGCGGCCGGGTGGTCGAACAGCCCGGACGGCCGGACGATGGTCCAGTCCAGGTCGCTGTCGCGTACGAGCGACTCCATGCGACGCATGTCCTCGTGCGCGGTGCGGCCCACCCTGCGGTTGAACAGCGGATCCAGCACGTTGTTGAAGAAGAACTCGCCGGTCGGTCGCCACGTTGGATCCATGACGCTGGAGCTGACTGTGACAAGGCGCTTCACCCCGTGTCGGTGCATCGCGGCCACGATGTTCGCGTTGCCCCGTGAGTACACGGTGATCGGCCTCGGGGTGAGCGGGACACCCAGGCTGGACAGGACGGCATCGCTGCCGGCGACGGCCCGGTGGACGGCGTCCAGGTCCGCGACGTCGGCGCTGACGACGGCGAGGCCGGCGCGGGGCTGGACGTTGTGCGGGCGGCGGGTGACCGCGACGACCTCGTGGCCGGCGGCCAGGGCCTGCTCGATGATCTGGCGGCCGGTGGGGCCGGTGGCGCCAAAGACGACAGTGCGCATGTGCTCACTCCTCGTTGCGGGGTTGACGACGTTGACCGTGCCACCGGAGAGGCGCATTATTCAATCGTGTTGAATAAAACCCGGGGTCGACCTCGAGGCAACCCCGATACCAAGGCCCGCATCGCCGAGGCCGCGCGCGAGCTGTTCCTGAAGCACGGTTATCCGGGCACGACGGTCCGGGCGATCGCCGCGGCCGCTGACGTCGACTCGGCGCTCATCAGCTACCACTTCGGCTCCAAGCAGGGCCTCTTCAGCCAGTCGCTGAACCTGCTGTGCGTCGAGCCCGCCGCTCTCGACCAGGCCCTGCGGGGTGACCAGGCCGGCCTGGCCGACCGCCTGCTCGACTCGGTCACCGGCCTGTGGGACGCCACCGTGCCAGCCGAGAACCGGATGGCGGTGCAGGACGACGACACAATGCGCGCCCTGCGTGACTACCTGGACGGTGAGCTGCGCCTCCGCATCGCTGAATTTCTCGGCGGGCCCGACGCGACGCAACGCGCCACCGCCGCGGTCGGCGTGCTGGGTGGGCTGATCTTCACGCGGTACCTGAACCCGATCCGTTCGATCGGTGGGCTGTCCCCGGCCGACGTCCGGCGCGTCTTCGGGCCGGCGCTGCGGGCCGCCCTGCACGACCGACCCCGTCGGTCGTGAGCCCGAGCGCACCACCTGATGAGGGCGTTTAGGGCTGTTACCGCACCTCGGCCGAGGGCCGCGGCCATGCTGCACACAGGGACAGCAGCCGCGACGGGAGGGTGCGGGCGGCGCCGGCCCGCAGCAGGGGTTTGAGCCCGGGGGGGACTGGTCATGTCCAACGCCAGCCAGGCCGATGGCGGAACGGCGCGGTCCGGTTCCACGTCAGGCGCCGTACGGGTCGCCTTCGCGTTCTGGATCACGCTCGTGGGAACCACCGTGCCGACCCCGCTCTACCCGCTCTACGAGATGGAGTTCGGTTTCTCGTCGTTGACCGTGACCGTGATCTACGCGGTGTACGCGCTTGGCGTGGTCGTCGGTCTGCTGATCTTCGGCCGCCTCTCGGACCAGATCGGCCGTCGGCCGGTCATCCTCACCGCACTGGTTCTCTCCGTCGCCGCCGACGCCGTGTTCCTGGCCGCCGTGGACCTGGCGATGCTCGTCGTGGGCCGCGTGCTCGCCGGTCTCTCCGCCGCACTGGTCATCGGGGCGGCGACCGCGGCGCTGGCAGAGCTGATCAAGGATCCGCGGCATCCCAGGCGGGCCGCCACCGTGGCGATCTTCGCCAACCTGGGTGGTCTCGCCACCGGCACCCTGCTGGCCGGAATCGTGTCGGACGTGGCGCCCGAGCCGCTCCGGCTGCCCTGGGTCATCGTGCTGGTCCTGGCGGTGGTCGGGATCATCGCGATGATCGGGGTGCCGGAGACGGTGGCGCAGCGTTCCCCGCTGACCCTGCGACCTCAGCGGTTACGCGTACCGCCGAACATCCGCGGCGACTTCGTCCGTTCCGCGACCACCGCCGGCGCGGGCTTCGCCGCACTCGGAGTGCTCACGGCGGTGAGCGGATTGTTTCTCGGCATGGTCCTGCACGAGGAGTCGCACACCCTGGCCGCGCTGGTGGTCTTCCTGGCCTTCGCCGGTGCCGCGTTCGGTCAGCTACTGACCCGTGTTCTGTCCTCACGTACCGCGCTGGCCTGCGCCTGCGCTGGCCTGATCGTGGCGGCCGGCCTGCTCGCGTTCAGCATGTGGATGGCGGTGCTGGTGACCCTGCTGATCGGCTCGACGATCACCGGTGTCGCGGCCGGGGTCGCGGTCGGCGACGGCATCACCACGATCACGATGAAGACCGCGCCGGAAGGCCAGGCCGAAGTGGTGTCGACCTTCTTCGCCATCCTGTTCGCCATGCTCGGCGTGCCGGCGGTCGGTGTCGGCCTGCTGATCCAGGTGACCGGTCTGCGTGCCGCTGCCGAGCTCTTCAGTGCGGTGGTGGCGGTGCTCGCGTTGGTCGTCCTGGTCAGCCTGGTGCGGGATGGCCCGGCCCGCGCCGGGGCGCGTCCCGCCGGCTGAGGCGGGCCCGGGTTTTGTCCACGATGACCGGGCGTTCGAGAGCCCTCCAAGGGTCTTGCGGCGGTCATCGTATACAACATACGCTCCCCGGGATCGCCCACTCGAGGAGCTCCCGATGACGAACCTCACCTTCAGGGAAACGAGCCTGCCCCGCCGCCGTCCGCTCCGGGCCGCCGTGGCCGCGGTCGCTGTCTTCTGCACGGTCATGGTCCAGCCGGACGGCACCGGGCCTGACGTCCGGGCCGCAGATACGAGTGAGGTGTTGTCATGACGTTCACCACCAGACCGACGCTCCAGGGCACCTTCGGCATGGTGTCCTCGACGCACTGGCTCGCCAGCCAGTCCGCCATGGGCATCCTCGAACGCGGCGGGAACGCCTTCGACGCCGCGGTCACCGCCGGGTTCGTGTTGCACGTCGTCGAACCACACCTCAACGGCCCCGGCGGCGAGGTGCCGGCCATCGTGGCGACCGCCCAGGACCCGAACCCGAAGGTGCTGTGCGGGCAGGGGCCGGCGCCGGCCGGTGCCACCATCGCGCACTTCCGGTCCCTCGGGATGGACCTCATCCCCGGATCCGGCCCGCTCGCGGCGGCCGTACCCGGCGCAGTGGACGCCTGGCTCCTCCTGCTGCGCGAGCACGGCACGCTCTCCCTTGAGGAGGTGCTGGAGCCGGCGATCGGCTACGCCGGTGCCGGCCACCCGCTGGTGGGCAGGGTCGGTGACACCGTGGCGGCCGTGCGGTCCCTGTTCGAGGAGCACTGGCCCACCTCCGCGCAGCTCTGGCTGCGCGACGGCAGGCCACCGGCGGCGGGGGAGATGTTTGCCAACCCGGCGTACGCGCGGACCCTGCGACGACTGGTCGAGGCCGGGCAGGCCGCCGGCACCGACCGGGAGGCACAGATCGAGGCCGCTCGTCGGGCCTGGAGTACGGGGTTCGTCGCCGAGGCGATCGAGCAGTTCAGCCGGCAGCCGTTCCAGGACTCCAGCGGAAGTCCCCACGCCGGTCTCGTCACCGGCGCCGACCTGGCCGGCTACTCGGCGACCTGGGAGGAACCGGCCACCCTGGACTGGCACGGCTACTCGGTGGCGAAGACCGGTTTCTGGGGCCAGGGGCCGGTGCTGCTGGAGACGCTGTCCGTCCTCGACGCGCTCGACGACCCCGGCGCGTACGACCCGGCGACCGCGACCGGCATCCACGCCCAGGTCGAGGCGCTCAAGCTCGCCTTTGCCGACCGCGAGGCCTGGTTCGGCGACGGCGGCGACGTGCCCGCCAAGGCGCTGCTCTCCCGGGAGTACGCGCGGGAGCGGGCCGCCCTGATCGGCTCCCGAGCGTCAGCGGAGCTGCGGCCGGGGCGTCCCGACGGGGCGGAACCCCGCCTGCCGGCGCACGTCCGACCGGGTGCCGGGCGTCCGACCGCCCCGACGGATCCCACGACGGGGGAGCCGACGGTGCAGTCGGACGGGGTGACCCGCGGTGACACCTGCCATGTGGACGTGGTCGACCGCTGGGGCAACATGATCTCCGCTACCCCGAGTGGCGGCTGGTTGCAGAGTTCGCCCACCATTCCGGAGCTCGGCTTCCCGCTGGGCAGTCGGCTGCAGATGTTCTGGCTGGAGGAGGGCCTCGCCTCGTCGCTCGCCCCGGGTCGGCGACCGCGTACGACGTTGAGCCCGACCATGGTGCACCGCGACGGGGAGCCGGTACTGGCGTGCGGCACACCCGGCGGGGACCAGCAGGACCAGTGGCAGCTGCCGTTCCTGCTTCGGCATCTCGTCGGCGGCCAGTCCCTGCAGGAGGCCATCGACGCGCCCGCGTGGCACACCGTCAGCCTGCCGGGGTCGTTCTACCCGCGCGACATGGAGCCCGGCGTCCTGGTGGTGGAGGACCGGCTCGACGAGGACACGCTGGCGGCGCTGCGGGCGTACGGGCACGAGGTGCGACTGTCCGACGCGTGGAGCCTCGGCCGGCTCTGCGCCGTGACCCGCGATCCGGACACGGGCGTGCTCGCCGCCGGAGCGAACCCCCGGGGCATGCAGGGCTACGCGTGCGGCCGTTAGTGGGCCGATCCGTATCCGCCTTCGGCGTTCTCGTAGGCGGCCGCGGATGCGGCGTCGAGATGGTCGAGTGCGGCCCGCTCGGCGCGGTCGCCGTCACCTGACTCGATGGCGTCGACCAGCTGGATGTGCTCGGCCCACGAGTGTGGAGCGCGTTCCGCCGCACCCAGCCGGAAGACCCACTGGACATGGAGGTACAGCGACTTGGCGATCGACGACAGCCAGGGGTTTCCGCTGATCTGGAGGATACGCAGGTGCAGAGCGCTGTTCAGCTCGGCGACCCGGGGCAGGTCATGCCGCTCGGTCGCCTCGCGGCCCTGGTCGAGCAGCGCGCGCAGGGCCGCCACGTCGGCCGCGCTCGCCCGCTCGGCCGCCAGCCGGGCGGCCAGTGTCTCCAGGCGCTCGCGGACGGCGAACATGTCCCCGATGGTCCCGCTGCTGGGCGAGGCGACGACTGCCCCACGGCGGGGGAGGATCACCACGAAGCCCTCCGCCTCCGCGACGCGCAACGCCTCGCGGACGGGGTTGCGGGAGACGCCGAAGTCCTCGGCCAACCGGTCCTCGGTCAGCCGCTCTCCGGGGAGGTAGTCGCCGTCGATGATGGCGGTCCGCAGTGCGGCGAGGACCTGGTCGCGTAGCGGTAGGTGTTGAGCGCCGAGCTTGTCCCGCAGGTCTTCAGCCAACCTGATCGCCTTTCCGTGATCTGTCGGGACAAAGTGTATACGAAGAACAATCTATGGAGGTGGCCGACAGTGTCGAGCACAGCGCCCCGCGTCATTCACCCCCGCGCCGCGGCGCAGGACAGCCAGCACCTCCTGCGGCGGCGGCAGGCCCTCGTCGTCGTGCTCACCTTCCTGACCGGAAGTGCCGACGCCATCGGCTTCCTCGCCCTCGGCGGAGCCTTCGCCAGCGTCATGACCGGCAACATGGTCCTCCTCGGACTCTCGGCGGGCCGGGGCGAGGCCGAACTCGCCCTGACCTCCGGCTGCGCCATCGTCAGCTTCATCGTCGGCGTCCTCGCGGGCGCCCGCGTCGTCGGCTCGGCCCGGCCGGACGATCCCGTCTGGCCGCGACGGGTCACCTGGGCGCTCGTCCTGGAGCTCGTGGTGTTCGTCGTGTTCCTCGTCGTCTGGGAGATCAGCCTTCCCACCCACGACGAGCACGTCCATCTCGCGCTCCTGATGCTGTCGGCGGCGGCGCTGGGCGTGCAGAGCAGTGCGATCCAACGGTTCGGCGTACCGGGCCTGTCCTCCACGTATCTGACCGGGACCCTCACGAGTCTGATCGCCGGCGTCGCCGCGCGCAGCCCGTGGCGCAGCCTGCGGCCCAAGGCCCAGGTCCTGCTGGCCCTGATGACCGGTGCCGCGGTCGGTGCCCTGGTCGCCCTGCACCTACCGGTACTGGCGCCGGCGCTGCTGATCGTGCCGCTGGTGCTCGTCATCGCCGTGTCCTCGCGAATGAGGTCATAGCCGTCCACCGAGCGCGAACACGGGTCAGGCCCCGCGGGCGAACAGGGCCAGGCGGACCCGATTGGGACTGTCGGTCTTCGTCATCAGGTTGGTGATGTGCGTCTTGACCGTGGTGACACCGATGTGGAGCCGGTCGGCGATCTCGGTGTTGGACAGGCCCTCGGCGACGAGGTTCAACACGTCCTGTTCGCGGGCGGTCAGTCCCTGCACCGGCCGCGGCGTCTCGGCACGGGCGTGCACCGCGCGCTGGACCAGGCGTTGCAGCACCTCCGGGCTGAACGGGCTGTCACCCACGGCGGCCCGGCGGATGCCGTCCAGCAGCTCGGCGGGGGGTGCGTCCTTGAGCAGAAACCCGCAGGCGCCAGCGGTCAGGGCGGCGTAGAGGTGGTCGTCGTCACCGAACGTGGTCAGCACCAGGACGCGGGTGGCGGGGCGGTCGGCGAGGATGCGGCTGGTCGCGGTGATCCCGTCGACACCGGGCATGCGCAGGTCCATCACGACGACGTCGGGGACGAGTCGCGCGGCGAGCGGGATCGCGTCGCGGCCACTGTCGGCCTCCCCGACCACCTCGATGTCGGGTTGGGCATCGCAGAGCATCCGCAGGCCCGCGCGGATGAGGTGCTGGTCGTCGACCAGCAGGACGCGGATCACGCCGCCTCCGGCGCGGGCGACCCGGCAGGTGCCTCGCGGTCCCGGGGCACCGACACGGCCGACGGTCCGGCGGCGGACGCGGCCGGCACGGCCGGGAGGACGGTACGCACCCGCCACCCCGTGTCGGTCGGGCCCGCCTCCAACTGGCCGCCGAGGACCTCGACGCGTTCGCGCATGCCGGTGATGCCGTGACCGCCACCGGGCGGCACCGCCGGCACCCCGCCGCGCCCATTGTCCGATACCTCCCAGTGCACGGCCCCGTCCCGGACCGCAACCACCAGGCGTGCCAGCGCGGACGTCCCGGCGTGCTTGGCCACGTTGGTCAGCGCCTCCTGGGTCAGGCGTAGCACGGCCAGGCCGCGCACCGCGTCGAGCGAACCGATCGCCGGGTCGAACTCGGCCTCCACGGTGACTCCGGCCTGGCGGGCCCGGTCGACGGTCGCACCGAGCGCCGCTGGCAGCGCCGACGGCTCGATCGCGGTCAGCGCGGCGTCACCGCGTACCCCACCGGGGTTGCGCAGGACCGCGACCAGCCGGCGCAGCTCCGCCAGGGCGGCGGTCCCCGTGCCGTGTACGTCGTCGAACACCTGGCCCACCCGGGGGTCCAGGTCGGTGAGGACGTGCCGGGCCACGCCGACCCGCAGCACCATCGACGCCACGTGGTGCGCGACGACGTCGTGCAGCTCGCGGGCGATGGCGCTCCGCTCGTCGGCACGCGCGGCGCGGCTCTCCGACTCGTGCCGGCGCTGCTCGGCCGCAGCCCGCTCCACGGCCTGCCGGCTGAGCTCCCGGTTGGTCCGGATGACCAGACCGAGCAACAGCGGTACGCCGACCTCCGGGGTCAGCCCGACGAGGCCGGAGGCGACCCGGCCGAGCGGGTCACCGATCGAGTCGGTCAGATCGACCACGGCCAGCAGCGTGGCGGCGAGCCAGATGGTGCGTCCTCGACGCACCCGCATGGTCACTTCCAGCAACGCCCAACTGGCGCCCACCTGGTTGATCGTGAAGTCGTCGATCAACGGGATCGCGATCGCCAGCAGCCCGGCCTGCACCACCAGATTGGCCAGCGGTCGACGGTGCAATACCAGCGCCACGGCGAACGCGACCACCGCGAGGACCCACTGCGTGACCGTCGGCGTCGGCCCGGCCCGGGTGCCGAAGGCCAGGTAGCACACCCCGCTGAGGTCGAGCAGCACCATCCGCACGAGTGTGTTCCGCATGTCGAACAGCCGTCCCGCCCACCCCACGGGGGTCAGCCTAGGGGCTGCGGCGCTGGGGCGACGACCGCCGACCGTGGCCACCTGGCCCGGACCCCGAGGTAGGCGGCCAAGCCGAGCGGCCCGAGCAGGATCGTCAGCACCAGCACCGGAGCCATGACCAGCGCCGGTACCCCCCGTTCCCGGCTGTCCAGCCAGGCCCACCGCCCGACGAACAGATCGAACGCGATCATGTGCGCCCAGCCCACCGCCGCGCCGTCCGAGGTGCCGAGCAGATCCCGCACGCCGTCCAGGGTCGGCGACGTCACGGCCGGCAGCACCTCGCCGAAGGCCGGGATCACCAGCAGGCCGTAGATCACCACGACCGGCAGCACGATCAGCGGCGAGGAGATGATCCGGGCGGTCCACGACCAGCGCGGCAGCAGGATCATCAGCGCCCAGAACGGCGCGGCCACCGCGAACGTCAGGGTGAACAGCGTCGCGGTCATGCGGCCAGCGCCAGTTCCGGGCCGCGCCGACGAGCCACCACCAGGCCGGTGGCGGTCGCGGTCACGACCACCAGGGCCGCGACGGCCGCCAGCGTGAGCGCGTCCGGACGCAGCAGCGGCTGACCGCGCAGGGCCTGCCAAGTCAACAACACCGTGAGCACGCCGTACACCGCGCCCGCCACGACCACCAGCCGTGCCCGGGTGCGCTCGTCCAGCCGCGTGCCAAGGAACCGGCTCAGCAGGATCGCCAGGATCGGCAGCGCCTGGAGGGCGTGCAGCCCCACGAAGTGACCGATCCGCAGATCGCCACCGGTGGTGCTCCAGCCGACCAGTGGCAGCCCCGCCCCGCCGTCCGTGACCCCGACGCTGTGCGCCCCGCTGATCCCCTCGATCCCCGGATCCTGGGCGGGCAGCACCATCGGTACCGCCGCCAGCATGCCCAGCAGGGACAGGCCGAGCCCCCACCCGACCGCGCGGGCGGCGATCCGATCGGGGATCCGCCGTTGCAACACCACGATCCCGATGACGAAGTGTGCGAAGAACAGCACCATGATCGACGCACCCATCACGCCGAACAGGGCGGCGTTCAGCGGGGTCGTGTCGTTGAAGTGGCTGGTCGTACCGCGGATGACCTGCCCGACGATCACCACCATCTCGATCACCGATGTCGCGACGATGACCGTGGCCGCCCACTCGGCGATCCGGCTGCGGCGCGGCAGCAGCGACAGCATCCAGGCGAGGGTCGTGCCGTACACCACGAAGGACACGGCGAACTTGAACGGCTTGAGCCAGATCGGCACTCCGGTGAGGACGCGCGAGTCGACGAGCATCCCGACCGCGGAGACGACGGCGAGCACCGCCATGGCGTAGACGAAAACCATAAGTGGGCGGTGCCAGTGTGCCGCCCGGCGCAGAGCGATAGTCATGCCTGTAGATGCTCCCGACCGAGCCCCGTGGCCGCGTCCGACCGCGAGCCCCGGTTGCGGCCGGAGGTCGGAGCGCCGTCTCCTCCCTGGGTAGGAGACGAAACGAGGTCATGGCCCCTCGTCTCTGCTGGCACAATGGCCGGCCTGTCTACGGGATCGGAAGTGGCCATGACGATCAACGAGGACCGGATCCAGCCCAACGAGACCATCGTGCCACTGCTGCACTGCGTGTCGCCGGAGGCGACCCTGGCGTTCTGGCGTGCGCTCGGGTTCGACGTGCACTACGAACAGACCAAGCCGTACGTCTACCTGGCCTTCGGGTGGAGCGGTATCCACCTGCACTACGATCGCGCGCCGAGCGACCTGGACCCGACGGCGGAGACCAGCGGCGGCTGCCTGGTGATGGTCGACGAGGTCGCGGCGTACCACGCGGCGTTCACCGAGGCGATGCGCCGCACCTACGGCAAGGTGCTCGCCAAGGGACTGCCCAGGATCACCCGTTACCGCGCCGGCGCGTCCCGCTTCGGCATCGTCGACCCGTCGGGCAACACCATCACCTTTATCCAACGGGACGAGCCGGCGGTGGAGTACGGCGGTTCGAAGGAGTTGCAGGGGCTGGCCCGAGTGCTCGACAACGCCCGGATCCTACGGGAGTTCAAGATGGACGACCGGGCGGCGTTCCGGGCACTCAACCCGGGCCTGCGCCGGCACGGCGACGACGCACCGGCGGTCGAACAGGCGTTGGCGCTCGCCGGGCTGATCGAGCTGTCGGTCGCGCTGGATGAGCTGGAGCGTGTGCCCGACTGGGGGAGCCGCCTCCAGGCGCTGACGTTGACCGCGCAAGAGCGTACGGAGGTGGAGAAGGCCGTCGCCGATCCCACCATGCTCGGGCCGTGGTTGCCCGACGCGAGCTGACGTCCGTCGGCGATAGTCGTTTCGGTCGGGCCGTTGCAGGGAACTCTCGGGCCAGACGAGGAGGTGTTGACATACTCCACCGCCCTGAAGGGCGGGGATTCCCTCGGTCGCCCGAGGGGGTTCCTGTTTCACCGGGCCGTGCCTTCACCGCTTTCGCGGGTCGGGTCTTATCGGCCCTCCACAGGCGTTTTACCTCTCCGCCAGCCCGGCGGCGAGAATGTTCCTCGCGGCGTTGACGTCTCGGTCATGCACGACATCACAGCCGGGACACGTCCAGACACGAACGCCGAGAGTCATCGCTGTGTTGATCCGCCCGCATGCCGAGCAGGTCTTCGTGCTCGGATACCAGCGGTCGATGGCGATAACGGTCCGCCCATACCAGGCGGCCTTGTACTCGATCATGCTGCGCAGTTGCGTCCACGCCGCGTCGGAAATGGCGCGGGCCAGACTGTGGTTGCGCAGCATGGTGCGCACACTGAGATCCTCGATCACGACCGTTTGGTTCTCGCGGACGAGTCGAGTCGACAGCTTGTGCAGGTGATCCCGCCGCCGATCGGCGATGCGGGCATGGATGCGGGCCACCGCAAGCCGAGCCTTGGCCCGGTTGGCGGAGTCCTTGCCCTTACGGGACAGGTTCCGTTGCGCCTTGGCCAACTTGCGCCGGTCAGCGCGCTCATGACGCGGGTTGGTGATCTTCTCCCCGGTGGACAGGGTGAGCAGACTGGTGATGCCCGCGTCCACCCCTACCGCCGTGTCGACCGGCGGGAGCGGTGTCACGGTGGGATCCTCGACCAGCAGGGACACGAACCACCGACCGGCCGCGTCACGGGACACCGTGACCGTGGACGGCTCGGCGCCGTCGGGCAGTGCCCGGGACCACACGATGGTCAGCGGCGCGTCCATCTTGGCCAGGGTGAGCTGCCCGTCACGCCAGCGGAACGCCGAGCGGGTGTACTCCGCCGACGCCCGGGACTTACGCTTGGACTTGAAACGCGGATACCGCGACCGCTTGCCCCAAAACGCCGCGAACCCGGCTTGCAGGTGCCGCAGCGCCTGCTGCAACGGCACGGAACTGACCTCATTGAGAAACGTCAGCTCCTCGGTGCGCTTCCACTCCGTCAGCCACGCCGACGACTGCACATAGGTGCTGCGCTGCCGGTCAACGGCCCACGCACGGGTCCGCGCATCCAAGGCCAGGTTGTACACCTTTCGCACACACCCGAAAGTGCGGTTCAACTGCTCAACCTGCTGCGGGGTCGGATAGAAGCGGTACTTGTACGCACGCTTCACCACCTCACCCATGCCTCACATCCTACCAGTAGTTCATGTAAGTCTATCCCTGAGGGGAGCGGCGTTTCCTCCCCCGCCTGAAGGCAGGGGTATCCACGCCGCGACACCGATGATGAGCCACTAAACGTCGATACCGGCCGCCCGAGCGCGAAGGGTGGTTGCGCTGATCCTGCCGTTGCTCGGCACCGTCGCGCTGACCACCGCCTGCACCGTTGGTGAGGACCGGACCGATCCGGCCCCGTCGACCGCGCCACCGTCGACCGCGCCCGCAGCGACAGGCCAGGTGGGCCAACCGTCTCCGAGCGCGAGCACCCGGGCGACCATCCCGATGTCGGCCTTCGGTGAACTGCCACCCGAGCTGCGGAAGTCCCCGCGGCGGGCGACGCCCGTCGCGGACGCCCTGCCGACGCTGTGCGGCAATGAGTTCGGCACCGGAGGCCGACAGGTCACCGCGAGCGCCTCGATGACGCTCACCTACAGAAGGGCCGGGGAACCAGCCAGCAACGTGCCGCAAGGCATGATCCATCAGACCATCTTCACCTTTGACGGCGACGGCGCTTCGGCCTACATGCGACGACTCCTCGGTGCTGTTTCAGCGTGTCCCTCCTACGACCGGGGTGGAAACCCCGTCAAGGTCGAGAGCCGGGCCTTGCCCGGCGTCGGGGACGAGGCGTTGCTGCTGACCCGGAGGTGGGCCGAGGAGAGCCTGAACGGCGAACGCACCGGCCGCGACGCGTCCAGCCAGATCGCCGTGGCACGTGTCGACGGAGCAGTGACCGTGTTTCACGACCAGGGCTGGGAGGGCACCAGCGGCAACGCCGCCATCCTGGACCGGGTCGTGCGCGACGGCGTGCAGACCATCGACGTCTGGCAGCGGTAGCCCGGTCTTTGCGCTACGAGAGAGCCGGGGACTGGATGGCGCGGTGGTACCGGTCGGCAGTCTGCCGGAGATGTTCGGCAAGCTCCGGTGCATCCTCGATACGGAAGTCGACGTCGAGAGCACCGAGGAGAAAGACCATTCCGCGGACGTTCTCGGCGCCGAAATAGAAGCGACACCTGTGCTCATCGATGGGTTCGATTCGTCCGTAGGTTGCGGCGTCCCGAGCTGCGTCCGATGTGGCCGGGGTGTGTAGCTCGACGATGGCCTGGTATGGCCAGATCTGAGCAACTCCGCGCGCGACGTACGCCGCTGCGTCGCCGCCCGGAATTTCGCGGGGCGTGAAGCGTGGCCCGGTGGAGGCCGCAGGTCGCATCCGATCCACCCGGAAGGTGCGCCAGTCGTGGCGCTGGAGATCCCAGGCGACCAGGTACCAGCGCGGGCCCCAGGTGACGAGTTGGTGTGGCTCGGTGATCCGGGCGCTGGCGGTGCCGCCGTGGCCGGAGTAGTCGAACCGCAGAACCTGCCGGTCACGGCACGCCGTGCCGATGGCGGTGAGGACCTCGGTGTCCACCGTTGGCCGCGAGCCGGGAGGGCGGACCATGGACAGTTGCAGGGCGTTGACCTGGTGCTGTAGCCGCGAGGGTAGGACTTGTTCGAGTTTCACGAGGGCACGTAGTGCCGTCTCGCCGATGTCAGACACGCTGCTGGACGCCGCGGTGCGCAGCGCGATGGCGATGGCGACCGCCTCACCGTCATCGAGGAGAAGCGGGGGAAGTTGGGCGCCGGCACCGAGCCGGTAACCGCCAGCGATGCCCTTGCTCGCGTGCACCGGGTAGTCGAGATCGCGCAGCTTGTCGACGTCGCGGCGGACGGTGCGGGTAGTCACTCCGAGCCGGTCGGCGAGGTCCTGGCCGGACCAGTCACGGCGGGTCTGCAGCAGTGTCAGCAGTCGGAGCAGTCGGGCGGAGGTCTCCTTCACCATTTCAGTCTGCCACGACTATAGGACCGAAGCTGTCCGCTAGTGTTGTTAGCGTTTCCGCATGAGCAGAACGATCACTCCATACCGGATCAACGTCCCCCAGTCCGACCTTGATGACCTGCGTGCCCGGCTGTCGGCCGTGCGCTGGCCGAGCGAACTGCCCGGCGTCGGCTGGAGCCGTGGCGTTCCGCTGGACTACCTGAAGGAGTTGGCCGCCTACTGGCGTACCTCCTATGACTGGCGCAAGCACGAGGCCAAGCTGAACGAGATCCCGCAGTTCACCACCGAGATCGACGGGGAAAACGTCCACTTCCTGCATGTTCGCTCGCCCGAACCGGACGCGATGCCGCTGATCCTCACCCATGGCTGGCCGGGCTCGGTCGTGGAGTTCCTGAAAGTCGTCGGTCCGCTGACCGACCCGGCCGCGCACGGCGGCGACCCCGCAGACGCCTTCCACCTCGTCATTCCCTCGATGCCCGGGTTCGGGTTCTCCGGGCCGACCCGGCAGACCGGCTGGAACACCGGGCGAGTAGCTGGGGCCTGGGCCGAGTTGATGAGCACGCTGGGCTACGAGCGCTACGGCGCCCAAGGCGGCGACCTGGGCGCGCTGGTCGCCCCGGAACTGGGCCGGGCCACCGATCGGGTCGTCGGCGTGCACGTCAACGCGGCCACGTTCGGGTTCATCCCGTTCGGGACGGTGTCCGACGAGGAACGGGCCACCCTCACCGACGCGGAGCAGGCCCGGCTGGGACGACTCAAGAACTTCACCGACGACGAGAGCGGCTACTTCAAGATCCAGGCCACTCGGCCGCAGACCCTGGCGTACGGCCTGCACGACTCGCCGGTCGGGCAGCTCGCCTGGATTGTCGAGAAGTTCAAGGAGTGGACCTACCCCGCGACCGACCTGCCCGAGACGGCCGTCGACCGGGACCTGATGCTCACCAACGTGATGCTCTACTGGCTAACGGGCACCGCAGGTTCAGCCGCCCACCTGTACTACGAGAACATGCACTCCAGCACCTGGCACACCAGACCCGCCACCACGCCGACCGGTGTGGCCGTGTTCGCCCAGGACATCGCGATCCGCCGGTACGCCGAGCCCGGCAACAACATCACCCACTGGTCGGAGTTCGACCGTGGTGGCCACTTCGCCGCCATGGAAGCCCCCGACCTCCTGACCGCGGACGTGCGCACGTTCTTCCGCTCGTTCCGTTAGCCGGTGGGCCCGCCACTGACAGCTTGCTCGGCCGTGCTGGCAGCGTTGGTCACCGGTGCCTACTCTCGCAGCCATGGGAGCAATCAAGCCGTGGCACCTGTTCCTCCTCACCCTCTGCTGTCTCCTTCCAACCGCGGCGGCAATCGTCGGTGGAGTCTGGGCAGCGCGTCGACGCGGCACCCGTCGCTGAACGCTCGATGAGGTGAGCGAGAGGCTGATCCGTGCGGCGGGGCACGTCCAGCCCCGCCGCGCGGATCAGAAGGGCCACAGGTCGCGGGATCCGGCCTCGATGAGTGGGATCATCGCGAACGCGGCGTCGGACAGGCCGCCGAAGGTGTGCCGGTTGCCAACGGTTGGCGTGTGCCCGACCCGGTACCCGGCCAGATTCCAGGTGTACACCGGCACCTCAGCGGGCACCGCTGCGGCGACGTCGGTGGCCCCGTGCCAGTGGGCCTGCTCATCGGTGAGGATGACCACCCGGTCGTGCCGGTCGTAGTGCTGCCGTACCGCCTTCTCGGTGTCGGTTCCCATGCCGTAGAAGTAGCCGCCGTCCTTGAACCGGCGCACCGCCGCCAGTACCGACTCACCCACCACCGCCGGGAACACCCGGCTGGCATGGGAGAACGACACCACCGTTGCCGCCTGTGCCCGGGCGGCCAGCGCGAGGCCGAACACCGTGGCGGCGTCCCAGCAGCGCAGTGTGCCGTCCTTGCTGAACGAGCTCTGCATCGAACCGGAGGTGTCGATGAGGACCAGGGTCCGTCCGTCCAGGGCGGGCACGTTCACCAGGGCGTGCTGCAACGCCTTCTCCAGCGGGTACGCCCACCGCAGGCTCGGTGTCGCGTTGTACGCCGACAGGAAGCGCATCGGCAGCACGCGCGAGGCGGAGACCTCCCCCGGGTCGGAGAGCTTGGCCGCCACCGTGTCCGCGACGGCGTCGCTGACTCCGGCCTGGTCGAAGTTGCGCAGGTTACGCAGCAGCGCCAGATAGCCCATGTTCGGGATGATCGACTCCCACGCCGCGGCGTCCATCGCGCTCTGTCGCCAGCCGGCCAGAGCCTCCCACGTCATACCGGCCGCGCCCAGCTCGGCCGGATCGGTGACCTCCCTGCGCTGCGCGACCGGCAACGCCATGAGCGCGTCCCGCGCCGCCAGCATCCGAAGTGACGCCGGCAGCGGGTTGTCCCGCTGGTGCCGCCGATCCAGCGCGTGCCGGAACAGGTCACCCTGCCGCTCGTCCTTCGCGGTGGGGTGGGTCAGGTCGATGACGTCACCGAACCGCACCGGGCTGCCGACGGAGTCGTACTTGAGCAGGCTCCGCTCGGTGTACAGCCGGACCGCCGCGTCGGCGATGCCCCGCTTCACCGGCTTGGGCAACGCCCGGCCGTGGCGACCCAGCCAGTACGCCAGAGCCTCGCCCGGCTCGTCCGCACGCTGCAACGCGGCGTCCACGACCGCCCGCGACCCCGGCATCTCCGCGGCGACCTGGGCGCGGGCACCTTCCAGTGCCGCCACCACGGACGCCGAGCGCATCATCGCGCCGGAGCGCAGCCACGGCACGAAACGGGCGAACCAGCCGGGATCGGTGACGGCGACGGCGGCGACCAGGTCCCGGAAGCGGGCATCCCGGTCGGTGGCGCCCTCGTAGAAGGTGTCCTCTCCGACCATGTTCGACACACCGAGCAGGAACAGCTCGATGCGCGGCTCACGGGTGAAGCCTGGCGCGCCCTCGGCGGTCACCGGCCGGTGTCGGCTCTTGCGCAGCTTGATGTTGAACTTGGCCATGACGTCCCCCACGTCAGTCGGCCGGGAAGGCGCCACCGCACCACACACCCGAGATCAGAATCGGCCACGGACTAGTCCGCCGTTCTGTCCGTTGAACCATCCACCCGAAGGTGTCGGGGGACTCGAACCCCCATCTGCGGAACCCTGAAGTAACCGTTGCCTGCGCACCGGGTGTGTGGTCTGGTCGCGCTTCCCGAGATCGAGGTCGGCGACGGATGGTCCTTCACCGGGTCCGAACCCCTCCAGATGTAACCGTCACCTGCGCACCGGGAAGTGCGGTCACGACCGTAGCGGTGGCGCCGACGCCCGGGCAACGGAGTTTGCGATCTTGTGAGCGGTAGCGAGTGGTCACGCCGCACACCCGAGATCAAAAGTGGACACGGTTTTCGCGGGTTCGAACCGCGGGGCCCTTGCAGGGCCTGCACCATAGAAGTAGCCGTGTCCGTCGCACCGGGCGTGCGGCGTGAGCGCGCCTCCCGAGATCGAAGCGGCGACGGCGACCGGCCCTTGCGGGCCAAGGTGACCTGGGCCGCTGGTCGACGCCACCCGAAGTGGCGGTGGGATTCGAACCCACGTCTCCCCGTTGAGAGCGGAAGTAGCCGTTACCTGCGCACCGGGAGGTGCCCCACGACGGTAGGCCCGCACCCCCGAGCCAGCAAGCCGATTCCGTAGGTCCACGACCCTAGACGGCCGCCGCCGGGTCCGGACGTGTTCGCTCGCCCCACCGGACGACCGTCGGGGCGGCCAGCCCGACCGCGACGAAGATTCCGCCCATCAGCAACCAGCCGGGGGCGCCCCAGGCGACGCAGAGCAGGCCCAGGATGGAGGGGGCGGCGACGTTCGCCAGGCCCGTGCCGAGCACGGAGACTCCGGTGTACTGCCCCTGGGCGTGCGGAGGCGCGAGTCGGAACTGCAACTCGAGCGAGCCCGCCGCGTGCCACAGCTCGCCGACGGTGTGCACGGCGACTCCGAGCGTCATCACCGTGACCGCGAGCCATCCGGGCATCGTCGACGTGGCGGCGATCAGGGCCATCCCGACCAGGAACGCCAACCCGGAACGGCGCATGGCTCGACCTGCCGCTGGACTGGTGTCGATTCCCCGGCTCGCTATGACCTGGAGCGCCGCCACGAGGGCGGTATTTACCAGCACGGCCACCCCGATGAACCAGCGTGGCGCGTCGGTCTGCAAGATGATCCACAACGGCAGCGCGAAGACCAGTACCTGGCCCTGAATTCCCATGATGGCGTCGAGCACGGTGACTGCCATGTAGGGCTTGTCCTTCAGTGCGATCCAGCGCCCGGTCAGGTGGGGCACCGGGATCGGTGGCAGTGAGGGCAGCCGGGTGATGATGGCGGCGCATGCCACGAAACTGATGGCGTTGCCGACGACCAGGGCCAGGTAAGCCGCACGGGTGTCCAGTTGCACCGCGGCGCCGGCGGCGAGAGCACCGCAGCATCCGGCGAGGTTGGCGACCGAACGAAGATAAGCCCGGTACTGGGCCAGGTTTGCGCCGCCGAAGCCACGCACGAGCGGGCCGCGGGACGCCCCGCCGGCTGAGTGGGCGAGCTGGGTCAGACAGATCACGACGACGAACAGCCAGAACGTGTGGACGAAGGCGAGTGCGGCCATGGTGACGGCTCGGATGATCAGAGTCAGCAGATAGATCTCGCGCGGGCCCCGCCGATCGGCCAGGTGCCCGATCGGGATCCCGGCGAGCAGCCCGACGAGGGCCGCGATGCCCATGCCCAGGGCGACCTGCGCGAGGGGGAGCCCGACCGAGCGGGTGAAGAAGAGCACGGCGCTGGCCATGAAGATGCCACTTCCGAGCATGTTGACGAAGGTCGCGAAGGCCAGGACGCGGCGAGGGCCGTGAGCGGGGATGAGTCCTCGGGCAACGAGCCATGATCTGTTCGGCGGCGGGATGGGAATGGACGTCGTCTCTGTCGGCAAATGACGGGCCTCTCGTCGACCATCGTGGGCTCGTTGCAGGGCTGCACCCTCCCGGGCGCCGTTACTCGAGGGTGGCCAACTCGTCCGGCGACAGGCTCAGCGCACCGGCGGCCAGGTTCTCGACCAGGTGATCGGGGTTGCCGGTGCCGGGGATGGCCAGCAGGTGCGGCCCGCGGCTGAGGGTCCACGCGATCCGCACCTGTGCCGGCGTCGCGCCGTGCGTGCGTGCGATGGCCTCCACCGCCGCATTGGCGGCCACGCCGCCGGCCTCACGTTTGTCGCCGGCGATGGCGAAGAACGGCACGAACGCGACACCCTGTTCGCCGCAGGCGCGCACGAACTGGTCGTGGATGCGGCGGGTGTCGACGCCGTACGGGTTTTGCACGCAGACCACCGGGGCGATCGCCTGCGCCTGCGCGAGGTGCTGCGGGCGAATGTTCGCCAGGCCGAGATGCCGGATGAGTCCGGCGTCACGCAGGTCGGCCAGCGCGCCGAAGTGCTCCGCGACGGAGTCCAGCCCGTGCTGGCGCAGGTTCACGACATCGAGATGGTCGCGGCCGAGCTGGCGCAGGTTCTCCTCGACCTGCCCGCGCAGCTGGTCCGGCCGGGCCAGCGGCAGCCATTCCCCCGAGGGGTCGCGGCCCGGCCCGACCTTCGTGGTGATGACCAGGTCATCGGCGTACGGCGACAGTGCCGTGTTGATCAACTCGTTCGCCGACCGGAGCGGAGTGAAGTAGAACGCCGCTGTGTCGATGTGGTTCACGCCGAGCTCGATCGCCCGGCGCAGCACGCCGATGACCCGAGCGCGGTCGCTCGCCGCGCCGCCGTTGCCCGTCAGGCGCATCGCGCCGAATCCGATCCGGTTGACGGTCAGGTCTCCGAGGGAATAGGTGCCGGCGGATCTCGCAGTGATCATGTTGGTGGGCATTGGACGAACCTAGCCACCATTGCTGACCTGGGCAGTCGGTCGTCTGCCCGATACCGGTCGCGCAAGATCACTGTTAGCTTATTCATGGTGGGAAGCAGTCCGACCGGCCAGTGAGGCGACCGCCCGCAGCGACCGGCCATCCACCTTCGACCCCACGATTTACCAGCGTCGGCACACCGTCGAATGCGGTGTCAACAGGCTCAAAAAGCGCGTTCCCGTCGCCGTGGACCAGGCCTGAGACGCTGTGAAGCGCCGCCACTGGTTCGGGTGAACCGATGCTGGCGGAGGGGCAGCTCAGCGGGAGATGATCGTGGTTCGTCTCGATGGAGAGCCGAACCACGCGATCGGGCGGGGAGGTGGGTGACGCCGATGACCCCGACGCAGCTGCGCGCGTATGTCGCCGTGGTCCGGCTGGGGTCCGTCAAGCAGGCCGCCGCGGAGCTTCAGGTCTCCGAGTCGGCCGTGTCACTTCACGTCGCACAGCTACGCAAGGAGTTCGGGGACAAGCTGTTCACCAAGACGGCGGCGGGGCTCGCGTTCACCCCCGGCGGGCTCCGGCTGGCCAGCCGCGCGGCGGAGCTGCTGGGCCTACAGGACCGCACGATGCTTGAGGTGAGCGGCGCGAAGCGCGGCCGGCGGCTGCTGCGGGTGGCCGCGTCCAGCCTGTTCGCCGAGTTCGCCGCGCCGGGGCTGATCGAGCTGTTCGCGAAGCGGGCCGCCGACCTCGATGTCGAGTTGAGCGTGGGCGACCCGGGCGCGTTCAAGTCGCTGCTGCTGACCCGCGCCGCGGACATCGCGATCGGGCCGCAGCCGCCGGTCGTCGATCAGGCGATCGCCTGCCGGCCGATGATGAACTACCGGCTCGTGCTCGTCGCCGGCCCGGACCATCCGCTCGCCGGCGTGCCCGCGTCCCCTGGGCAGTTGCGGGAGCAGACCTGGCTGCTCGGGCCGTCGGCGGCCACCGACCTGGGTGCGGTCCCGGCGATGCTGCGTCGGCTGGCGGTGCCCGACGACCGGCAGCAGATCTTCCAGAGCCACGCGGCGGCGCTGGGCGAGGCAAAGCGGGGCCGGGGCGTCTCACCGGCGCTCGCGTTCACCGTCGCGCCGGACCTCCGCGAGGGTCAACTCAAGCAGGTGGTGGGGCCGCACGCGACTGTTGAGGCGGTGTGGCACTCGCAGGTGCTCGCCAACCCAGGGCCGCTGTCGGCTGCCAACGAGCTGTGGCGGTTCTCGTCGACCCCGCGGGCGATTCAGGCGATGATGCGCGGCGCGGGCGTCAACGTCGGCCACTTCAAGCCGTCGGTGCACGTGACGCTCTGGAGCTGACGGGCGGCGACCAGCAGGTCCTGGAACGTGCCGGCCGGCAGCAGCCGGTCGCAGTAGGGGAGCGCGGCGGCCATGCCCGCCGCCCGAGGAGCGAAGCCGGGGGCGCCGGCACGTGGATTCAACCAGACGATCCGGTACGCGCGGCGGCGCAGCCGGGCCATCACGGCGGCCAACTCGTCGGGCGGGTCGCTGTCCCAGCCATCCGAGCCGATCACCACCACGGCCCCGCGTAAGACGTCGGCGTGATGGGAGGTGAGCAGGGCGCGCAGGTTCGTGGCGATCCGGGTACCGCCGTACCGGTCGGTCACGGCGGCGCTGGCCTGCGCGACGGCCTCGGCGGCCGAGGTGTGTCGCAGCACCACCGTGAGCCGGGTCAGTCTCGTGGCGAACGCGAACACCTCCGCGTCGGCGACCACCGCGAACGCCCGCATCAGGTGCAGATACGCGGTCGCCTGCGCCCGCATCGACTCGCTGACGTCGCAGAGCAGCACGACCCGGCGGGGGCGCCGCACCGGCCGCTCGCGGACGATCTCGACGGGTTCCCATCCGGTGCGCCGAGCACGGGCGATGGTCGGCCGCAGTGCGATTCGCGGTCCGGCCGAGCCGACGGAGTGCCGCCTGGTGCGCCGGGTCGGCCAGTCGGCGACGGCCGCGCGCAGAGCGTCGCCGAGCATCGTGACCTGCGCGGCGTCGAGTTCGTCGAACGGCCGGTCGGCGAGCCCGGCGAGGGCGCTGGGACGCCGCTCGGGCAGCCGCAGCGCGCTGTCGGCTTCCGTCGCCTCGGCGACGGCCGGCGGCAGAGTGGCCCACGGCAGTCCGCCGCCGGGCCCGGTGTCGTCCGTGTCGGCGGGCACCGGCACGTACACGTCGTCGTGACCCTCCGCCGGGGGCGCGGACCGCGAGGGTGGCAGCAGGGGTGGCGGGTCCGCGAAGACCGCCGCGAAGACCCGGTCGAATGCGGCGAGATCGGAGTGCCGCCGGACCAGGCTGATCCGGGCGGTCCAGTACAGCGTGGACATCGAGTCGGGCGGGCTGGCGGCGAGCGCCCGGACGAAGTCGTCGACGTCGGTGAGCCCGGCCGGGACGCCGGCGTGCCGCAGTCGGCCGGCGAGGGCCACGGCGAACGCGGCCCGGTCGATCCCGCGCAGCAGGACCGCGCTCACCGACGCGCGACCAGCCAGGCGATCACCGCGCCGACCGCGACGAGACCCACGATCACCGGTACGAGCCGCTTGGTGATCGAACCCCCGGCGATGCTGAGCAGGTCGAGCGCCTCCGGCTCGGAGGCCGGCGTGGTCCGCGTGCCGGCGGTCGCCGACTCGACGGCCGGCGCGGCCCGGCTGGTGGCGGCCGACCGGTCGGCGGCTGAGGGCTCGGCGACCGACGGCCGGGCGGGGGAAGGCGCTGCGGGGGAGGAGTTGGCGGCCGACGGCGCTACCGGCGACGGCTCGACTGGTGCGGGCGTTACGGCAGCGGTGCCGGGCGTGGTCGCGACCGCCGCGGCGGACGCCGACGCGACGGGCTCGGAGTCGGACCGGGCGGCGGGCACCGGCGCGGTGCCCCCGGCGACCGGCGTCGCCTGCTCCGCCGCCAGCTTGGCCTCCAGGTTGGCGACGAACTGGGCCAGCAGCTTGCCCGACACCTCCTTGATCATGCCGCTGCCGAACTGGGCCAGCTTTCCCGAGATCTTCAGGTCGGCGTCCACGCTGACCAGCGTCCGGTCGCCGTCCGGCCGCAACCGGGCGGTGACCAGCGCCGAGGCGTTCCCGGTCGACCGGGCGTCGCGGCCCTTCGCGTCGATCACCCCGTGGTACGCCGCGTCGTCCTTCTCGACGAACTGTGCCGTGCCCGCGAACTCCGAGATGACCGGCCCGACCTTGACCTTCACCCTGCCCCGGTAGACGTCGCCGTCGACGCCGGTCAGTTGGGCACCCGGCAGGCACGGCGCGATCCCCTCAAGGTCGGTGAGCACCGCCCAGGCCCGCTCGATCGGGACGGTGACCGCGAACTCGTTGGTGATCTTCATGGCTGACTCTCCTGGTAGGCGCCGAGCGCGGCGGCGACCACGGCGCGGTCGTCGGGGGTCTTGGCGATGGTGCCGAGGGTCCGGGGGACGTCGTCGGCGGCCAGGTCTGCGGCGCCCAGCACGGAGAGCGCGGCCACCCAGTCGATGGTCTCCGCCATCCCGGGTGACTTCTCCAACTCCAGGCCGCGTACGCCGCCGATGAACTGGACCGCCGTCTGGACCAGCGGCTCGGTCGCGCCCGGCACGGCCCGGCGGACGATCTCCACGGCCCGGGCCGGCTCGGGAAAGTCGATCCAGTGGTACAGGCAGCGGCGACGCAGCGCGTCATGCAGCTCCCGGCTGCGGTTGGAGGTGAGCACCACGATGGGCGGTGTGCGTGCGGCGAACGTGCCGAGCTCGGGGATCGTGATGCCGGCCTCGCCGAGGAACTCGAACAGCAGCGCCTCGAACTCGTCGTCGGCGCGGTCGATCTCGTCGATCAGCAGGACCGGCGGTACCGGCCCCTGATGGCGTACGGCCCGCAGGATCGGCCGTTCCTGGAGGAACTCGGCGCTGAACAGGTCCGCGTCGGTGAGCCTGGCGTGCTGCGCCTCGGCGAGCCGGATCGCCAGCAGTTGCCGCTGGTAGTTCCACTCGTAGAGCGCCTCACCGGCGGTCAGCCCCTCGTAGCACTGCAGCCGGATCAGCGGCGTCTCCAACGCTCGGGCCAGTGCCTTGGCGGCGGCGGTCTTGCCGACACCCGGCTCGCCCTCCAGCAGCAGTGGCCGGCCGAGCCGCAGCGCCAGGAACAGGGCCATCGCCATGCCGTCGTCGACCAGGTAGTCGACGGCGTCGAGGCGGTGCCGGACGCTCAGCGCGTCCTTCATGCCTCGCCCGCCAGCAGTCGCTCGTAGTCCGCGCAGGTGTCCACGTCGATCGGCACCGGCCCGTCGGCGGGCACCTCGGTCACCGGGTAGCGGCCGGAATGCAGCAGCTTCCAGACGGCCTTGTCGCCGTGCAGGTCGTACAGCTCGGGAAGGACCTCGCGGCCGAAGCGGAACGGATGGCCCAGCCCGTCGGCGTACCGGCACACGGCCAGCGGAGTGGCCGCCGTGGCGACCCGCCGGACGTCGGCGGCGCGTACCCCGGGCTGGTCACCGAGCAGCAGCACGAGCGCGTCGGCGCGCGGGTCCACCGCCCGCGCCGCGCTGCTGACCGATGAGCCGCAGCCGGTGCTGAACGCCGAGTTCTCGACGACCTGACACCCGGTCAGGTCCACCTGGGCGCGGATCCCGCCCGCCGCGCCGCCCAGGGTCACGAGCAGTTGGTCGAAGCCGCACGAGCGGGCCAGCTCCAGGGTCGCGTCGAGCAGCGTGCGCCCCCGGTACGGGAGCAGTTGCTTCGCCTCGCCGAGACGCACCGACGCCCCTGCGGCGAGCACCAGGCCGGTCAGGAACACGGGCTACGCCGCTGTGTAACTCGCGAGGCAGCCGGCGCAGCAGAACCAGAAGTCCTGCCCGTCGACCCGCGCGTGCGGTGTCTCCGACCCGACCAGCACAGTCATCCCGCACACCGGGTCGACGGCCTGCTGCGGCCGGGCCGCCGGCGCACCCGAGGACGGAGCCAGCCCGTCCACCCGGATCGCCCGGACCACCTCACTCATGATGGACAGGGCGATCTCCTGCGGCGTACACGCCCCGATGTCCAGTCCGGCCGGTGAGTGGACGCGGGCCCGTTCGGCGTCGGTCAACTCCAACTCGTCGAGCACGACCGCGCCGCGTCTGCCGCTGGCGACCAGCGCGACGAACCCCACGCCGGCGTCCAGTGCGGCCCGGATCGCCTCCTGCTCGCCCCGGCCGAGCCCAGCCACCACGACCGCCGTGCAGCCGGCGTCCTCATCGGAGGTGACGACGTCGAAGTCGAGGAACGCGGCGAGGGTCGCCACCGCGGCGCTGATCGGAGTGTCGCCGACCACCCGCAGTGCCGGCGGCGGCAGCATCGGCCGGAGGAAGACCTCGATCGCGCCGCCGGAGTGGCACGGGTTGACCACCACCCGCGCCCCCGGCGCCTCGGGGAACGGGGGAGTGCCGTCCGGCATCACCCGCAGCAGCAGCGCGGTGCCGTCGCGCAGGGTGTCGAGCGCAGCCGCCCGCACCGAACTTTCGGCGCACACCCCGCCGACGAAGCCCTCGATCGAGCCGTCCGACCGGATCACGGCGGCGTCGCCCGGCCGCGCCGACGTGGGGTCCTGGGTGCGGACCACGGTGGCGTGCACGAACGGCTCCCGGGAGACGGTCAGCTCCCGGGCGCGCTCCGCGATGGTGGTCATGGTCGCCTCCCTCAGATCGGCGGACGGGCCTGGCCGCGCATCGCGTCCCAGACCCGCGACGGCGTCAGCGGCATGTCGGCGTGCCGTACGCCGAAGGGCTTCAGGGCGTCCACGACGGCGTTGACGATGGCCGGCGGCGAACCCACCGTGGCGGACTCGCCCACACCCTTCGCGCCGATCGGGTGGTGCGGCGACGGGGTGACGGTGAAGCCGGTCTCCCAGTCGGGCACCTCCAGCGACG
Source organism: Micromonospora sp. NBC_00858 (assembly GCF_045207365.1). Lineage (NCBI taxonomy): Bacteria > Bacillati > Actinomycetota > Actinomycetes > Micromonosporales > Micromonosporaceae > Micromonospora > Micromonospora sp. NBC_00858. The sequence continues at coordinate 1,684,390 of NZ_CP108828.1, forward strand.
TCGGGATCAGGTAGTCCATCAGCGACGCGCCGAGGCAGTTGCCGTCCTCGTCGAACGCGATCATCTCCATCAGCGCCATGCCGACCCCGTCGGTCAACCCGCCGTGCACCTGCCCCTCGATGATCATCGGGTTGATCCGGGTGCCGCAGTCGTCGACCGCGATGAACCGCCGCACCGTCACCTGCGCGGTGCCCGGGTCGATGTCCACCACGCAGATGTACGCGCCGTGCGGGTACGTCAGGTTGGACGGGTTGTAGCAGATCTGCGCCTCGAGCCCACCCTCGATGCCCTCGGGCAGGTCACCCGCGCCGTGCGCGCGCAGGGCGATGTCCTGGATCGTGACGGACGTGCCCGGGTCGCCCTTGACGTGGAACGCGCCCTTGTCCCACTCCAGGTCGGCCACCGAGACCTCGAGCATGCCCGAGGCGATGATCCGGGCCTTGTCCCGGACCTTGCGGGCCACCAGGGCCGCCGCCGCACCCGACACGGGCGTCGAACGGCTGCCGTACGTGCCGAGGCCGAACGGGGTGTTGTCCGTGTCGCCGTGCAGCACCTCGATGTCGGCCGGCGGGATCCCGATCTCCTCGGCGACGATCTGCGCGAACGTCGTCTCGTGCCCCTGGCCCTGGGACTGCACGCTGAGCCGTACCACGGCCTTGCCGGTCGGGTGGACGCGCAGCTCGCAGCCGTCCGCCATGCCCAGCCCGAGAATGTCCATGTCCTTGCGAGGGCCGGCGCCGACCGCCTCGGTGAAGAACGCGATGCCGATGCCCATCAGCTCGCCCCGGGCCCGCTTCTCCGCCTGCTCGCGGCGCAACTCGTCGTAGCCGGCCATCTCCATCGCCAGCCGCATCGTCGGCTCGTAGTTGCCCGAGTCGTACACCCAGCCGGTCTTCGTCGTGTACGGGAACTGCTCCGGCTGGATGAAGTTCTTCAGCCGCAGCTCGGCCGGGTCCATGCCCAGCTCGTCGGCGAGGCAGTCGACGATCCGCTCGACCAGGTAGACGGCCTCGGTGATCCGGAACGAGCAGGCGTACGCCACGCCGCCGGGCGCCTTGTTGGTGTAGACCGCCGTCATCTTGCAGTAGGCGGCTTCGATGTCGTAGCTGCCGGTGAAGACCCCGAAGAAGCCGGCCGGGTACTTCACCGGCGCGGCGGTGCCGTTGAAGGCGCCGTGGTCGGCCAGCACGTTGGTGCGGATGCCGAGGATCCGGCCGTCGCGGGTCGCCGCGATCTCACCGCGCATGATGTAGTCGCGGGCGAAGCCGGTGCTGATCAGGTTCTCCGACCGGTCCTCCATCCACTTCACCGGCTTGCCGGTGACGATCGAGGCGACGATCGCGCAGACGTACCCGGGGTAGATCGGCACCTTGTTGCCGAACCCGCCGCCGATGTCCGGCGAGATCACCTGGATCTTGTGCTCGGGGATGCCCGCCACGATGGCGTAGAGGGTGCGGTGCGCGTGCGGCGCCTGGGTGGTCGACCAGAGCCGCAGCTTGCCGTCGACGGCATCGAAGTCGGCGACCGCCCCACACGTCTCCATCGGCGCCGGATGCACCCGGGGATAGACGAGATCCTGCGTCACCACGACGTCCGCGCGCGCGAACACCGCCTCCGTGGCCGCCTCGTCGCCGGTCTCCCAGTCGAAGCAGTGGTTGTTCGTTTTGTCCGCGAGGTCGTCGCGGATCAGCGGGGCACCCGGCTCCAGCGCGCGACGGGCGTCGATCACCGGGTCGAGGATGTCGTACTCGACGTCGATCAGCTCCAGCGCGTCGCGCGCCGCGTACCGGTCCTCGGCGACGACGAACGCGACCTCCTGGCCCTGGAAGCGCACCTTGTCGGTGGCGAGCACGGCCTGTACGTCGTTGGACAGGGTCGGCATCCAGGCTAGGCCCTGCTGCGCCAGCATCGCCCCGATCACCACCGCCTTGACCCCGGGTGACGCCTCGGCGGCGCTCGTGTCGATGCTGATGATCCGGGCGTGCGCCACCGGCGACCGGAGGATCGCGAGGTGCAGCATGCCGGGCAGTTGAACGTCGTCGACGTACCGGCCGCGACCGCGGATGAACCGCGGATCCTCCTTGCGCAGCATCCGGCCGTACCCGACGGGCTTCTGGTCGTTGTCGTGGAAGGTGTCCACGCGCTCGTGCACGGTGGTCATGCGACGGCCTCCGCGGGCTGGCCGGCGTCGGCGATCTCGCCGGCTTCGGTCGATTCGGTGGTCTCGGTGACCCGGGCCGCGGCCTCCGCCTCGGCCACGGCGGCCCACCGGACCGAGCGGACGATCGTGGCGTAACCCGTGCACCGGCAGATCTGACCCGAGATCGCCTCGCGGATCTCCGTCTCGCTCGGGTCCGGGTTCCGGTCGAGCAGCGCCCGCGCGGTCATCATCATCCCCGGCGTGCAGAAGCCGCACTGCAGGCCGTGGCACTGCATGAAGCCCTGCTGGATCGGGTCGAGCTCGGCGCCCTTGGCGAGACCTTCGACGGTGCGCACCTGGTGGCCGCCGGCCATCGCGGCGAGCACCGTGCACGACTTCACCGGCTCGCCGTCCAGCCAGACCACGCAGGTGCCGCAGTTGCTGGTGTCGCAGCCCCAGTGCGTGCCGGTCAGGCCCAGCACGTCCCGCAGGAAGTGCACCAGCAGCAGCCGGGCCTCGATCTCGCGGGTGACCTCGACGTCGTTGACGGTCATCGTGACCTGCATGCTCAGCTCCTCGCCCGTTCGACGGCCCGGCGCAGGGTCCGCCTGGTCAGCTCGGCGGCCAGATGCCGCTTGTAGTCGGCGCTGCCGCGCTGGTCAGTCGCCGGGTCGCAGCTACCCGCAGCGATCGCCCCGGCCTGCTCGAACAGACTCTCCGAGGGCTCCTGGCCGCGCAGCGTCGCGGAGATCTCCGGGATGCCCGTCGTGTTCGGGCCGACTGCCGCGAGCCCGACCCGGGCGTCCACGATCGCGCCGTCGTCGAGCCACACCGCCGCGCCGGCCGACACCACGGCCCAGTCGCCGGCCCGGCGCTCGACCTTCTCGTATGCGCTGCCGCAGCCCGGCCGCACCGGCAGCCGGATCTCGACCAGGATTTCGCCGTCGGCGACGGCCGTCTCGTACGGCCCGACGTGGAACTCCTCCATGGACACGACGCGCTCCGCACCGCCCGGACCACGGATCACGCACCGCGCGTCCAGCGTCGTGCAGACCGCCGAGAGGTCCTCGGACGGGTCGGCCTGGCAGAGCGAGCCGCCCAGCGTGCCCCGGTTGCGTACCACCGGGTCGGCGATCACCCGCTCGGCGTCGGCGAAGATGGGGAACGCCGCGGCCAGTTCGGTGGAGTCGAGCAGCTCCCGATGCCGGGTGAGCGCGCCGATCCGTACCTCGTCCGGGCCTGTCTCGATGTAGCCGAGTTCGGCGTGCAGATCGTTGATGTCGATCAGGTAGTCGAAGTTGGCCAGCCGCAGCTTCATCATCGGCAGCAGGCTGTGCCCGCCGGCGATCAGGCGTGCTGTGCCGCCCAGCCGCTCCAACAGGCTGATTGCATGGTCCACACTGGTGGCTCGCTCGTACTCGAACGGTGCCGGCACCTGCATGTCGCACCTCCGCAGTCCGGGAAAATCTCATCCCGGCGCGGGCCAAAGTCAACGGCGACCTAAGCAACTGCTTAGGTCGCCGTTGACGGTGCCGCCGAGGCTCACGGATCGTGCGGCCATGCGGGACATCGTCGACGGGTTGACGGGCTGGCGCACGGCCGGCGTCGCGTTCGCCGTCGCGACCGTCGTCCGCACCTGGCAGTCGGCGCCCCGGCAGGCCGGCGCGGCGATGGCCGTCTCCGCCCACGGCGAGGTCCTGGGCAGCATCTCCGGAGGCTGCGTCGAGGGGGCCGTCTACGACCTCTGCCTGACCTCCGTCGAGACCGGCGAGGCCCGCACCCAGACCTTCGGTGTCAGCGACGACGACGCGTTCGACGTGGGCCTGACCTGCGGCGGCACCATCCAGATCCTGGTCCAGCCGGACGTCGCCCTGACCGAGCCCGACGAGGTGCTCGCCGCGATCCGCGACGGCCGGCCGGTCGCCACGGCTTCGGTGGAGAACGCGCAACTGGTGATCTGGCCCGACCGGGTCGCGGGCAACCTCGGCGCGGGCGACCTGGACGACGCGGTGGCCCAGCAGGCGGCCGGCATGCTCGCCCTCGGCGCCACCGGCACGGTGCACCTGGGTCGGCAGGGGGAGGAGCGACTCGACGACGTGTCCGTGTTCGTGCAGTCGTACGTGCCCCCACCCCGCATGATCATCTTTGGGGCGATCGACTTCGCCGCCGCGATGGCCCGGATCGGCCGGTTCCTCGGCTACCACGTCACGGTCTGCGACGCCCGCCCGGTGTTCACCACCCGTACGCGCTTCCCGGACGCCGACGACCTCGTCGTCCAATGGCCGCACAGGTACCTGGAGTCGACGTCCGTCGACGACCGTACGGTGCTCTGCGTCCTGACCCACGACCCGAAGTTCGACGTACCGCTGCTTGAGGTCGCCCTGCACACCCCGGCTCGCTACATCGGCGCGATGGGCAGCCGGCGTACGCACGTGGACCGGCTGCGACGGCTGCGCGAGGCCGGGGTGAGCGAGGCCGCGCTGGCCCGGCTCTCCTCGCCCATCGGGCTGGACCTGGGCGCGCGAACGCCGGAGGAGACGGCCGTGGCGATCGCCGCCGAGATCGTCGCCCAGGCCTGGGGCGGCTCGGGTCGCCCCCTGACCGATCTGGAAACCCCGATCCACCATTCCTGATCGACCGCGCGCGATCGGCACGGTGGTCGCCGCACCCTGGCTTACGAGCGGTTGCTGCGGGATCCGCTGCGGGCCGGACGGCTACTCATCTATTGTCAGTCTGTTCATGTTTTATCGCTTTCGTCGGAAAGGTGCAGCGATGGGGGTGCGCCGCTGGGTCGAAAGCTGGCCGCTCTACCGTCAGCTCACCGGCACGGACCCGCTCGGTCGAGGTGCCGCGGCCAAGTCCGCCGGCTCCCTGTCGCTCACCGCCCGCACCGACACGGCCGACTCGGTGGCCAAGTCCGTCTGCCCCTACTGTGCCGTCGGTTGCGGCCAGCGGGTGTTCGTCAAGGACGGGCAGGTCAGTCAGATCGAGGGCGATCCGGACAGTCCGATCTCGCGGGGTCGGCTCTGTCCGAAGGGCGCGGCCAGCAAGAGCCTGGTGACCAGCCCGTTGCGGCAGACGACGGTCCGCTACCGCCGGCCGTACGGCACGGAGTGGGAGGACCTCGATCTCGACACTGCGATGAACATGATCGCCGACCGGGTGTTGGCGGCCCGAGAGGAGACCTGGGAGGACGTCGACGCGCAGGGTCGGCAGCTGAACCGGACGTTGGGTATTTCCAGTCTGGGCGGGGCGACGCTGGACAACGAGGAGAACTACCTCATCAAGAAGTTGTTCACCGCGATGGGTGCGCTCCAGATCGAGAACCAGGCCCGTATTTGACACTCCTCCACCGTTCCCGGTCTGGGGACCAGCTTCGGTCGTGGCGGTGCGACGGATTTCCAGCAGGACATCGCCAACGCTGACGTGATCGTCATCCAGGGTTCGAACATGGCTGAGGCGCACCCGGTGGGCTTTCAGTGGGTGATGGAGGCCAAGCGGCGCGGCGCGAAGGTGTTCCATGTCGATCCGCGGTTCACCCGGACCAGCGCGGTCGCCGACAGCTACCTGCCGATCCGGGCGGGCACCGACATCGCCCTGCTGGGTGGGGTGGTGCGCTACATCCTGGACAACGAACTCGACTTCCGCGAGTACGTGGTCGCCTACACCAACGCCGCGACGATCGTGACCGACGAGTTCCGCGACACCGAGGATCTGCACGGGCTCTTCTCCGGTTTCAAGGAGGAGAACGCCAGCTACGACCAGTCCAGCTGGCGGTACGAGGGGCAGAGGCAGAACGTCCCGACCCGCGACACCGAGACACAGCGGGAGACCGCGGCCGGGCTGGAGCACGAGTCGCACGGCGCACCGGTCAACGGCCAGACCCTGCGGGACGAGACGTTGCAGCATCCGCGGTGCGTCTACCAGATCCTCAAGCGGCACTATGCCCGGTACACCCCGGAGATGGTGGAACGGGTCTGCGGCATTCCGCAGGAGAAGTTCCTGGAACTGGCGCAGGCCTGGACGGCGAATTCCGGCCGGGAACGTACCGGGATGCTGATCTACTCGGTGGGTTGGACGCAGCACAGCGTGGGCGTGCAGTACATCCGCACCGGCGCGATCATCCAACTGTTGCTCGGCAATATCGGCCGCCCGGGCGGTGGGGTCATGGCCCTGCGCGGGCACGCCAGCATCCAGGGCTCCACCGACATCCCGACGCTTTTCAACCTGCTGCCCGGCTACCTTCCGATGCCGCACCACGCCGACCACCCGAGCCTTGACGAGTGGGTCGACAGCATCCGCCACCCCGGCCAGAAAGGCTTCTGGGGTGACGCCCGTGCCTACGGGGTGAACCTGCTCAAGGCGTACTGGGGCGACGCGGCGACGGCCGAGAACGACTACTGCTACGGCTACATGCCCCGGATGACCGGCGACCATGGCACCTACCAACAGGTGCTCAACATGATCGACGGCAAGATCAAGGGGTACTTCCTGCTCGGGCAGAACCCGGCCGTCGGCTCGGCGCACGGCCGCGCCCAGCGCCTCGGCATGGCCAACCTCGACTGGTTGGTGGTCCGTGACCTGTTCATGATCGAAAGTGCCACGTTCTGGCAGCATGCGCCGGAGATCGAGACCGGTGAGATCGTGCCCGAGGAGTGCCGTACCGAGGTGTTCTTCCTGCCCGCCGCCTCGCACGTGGAGAAGGAGGGCACCTTCACCCAGACCCAACGGCTGCTGCAGTGGCGCGAGAAGGCCGTCGAACCCCCGGGCGACGCCCGCTCCGAGCTGTGGTTCTTCTACCACCTCGGCCGCATCATCCGGGAACGACTGGCACAGTCGACGCAGCCCCGCGACCGGGCGCTGCTCGACCTGAACTGGCACTACCCGACGCACGGGCCGAATGCCGAACCGAGCGCCGAATCGGTGCTGTACGAGATCAACGGCTACGAGGTGGCCAGTGGTCGACCGCTGTCGACGTTCACCGAGATGAAGGACGATGGTTCCACCGCCGGTGGCTGCTGGATCTACACCGGCGTCTACGCCGACGGCGTCAACCAGGCCGCCCGCCGCAAGCCCGGCGCGGAGCAGGACTGGGTCGCCGCGGAGTGGGGTTGGGCCTGGCCGGCGAACCGGCGGATCCTCTACAACCGCGCCTCCGCCGACCCGGACGGCAAACCCTGGAGTGAGCGCAAGAAGTACGTCTGGTGGGACCCGCAGAAGGCCGAGTGGACCGGCTACGACGTGCCGGACTTCGAGAAGACCAAACCACCGTCCTACCGGCCGCCCCCGGACTCCTCAGGCGTGGCCGGGATCGCCGGTGACGACCCGTTCGTCCTCCAGGGCGACGGCAAGGGCTGGCTGTACGCGCCCACCGGCGTGCTCGACGGGCCGATGCCCACCCATTACGAGCCGGTCGAGTCACCGGTGCGCAACCCGCTCTACCGCCAGCAGGCCAACCCGACCCGCAAGGTCTACACGCACCCGATCAACACGCTCAACCCGAGCCCCCCGGAGCCGTACAGCGAGGTGTTCCCGTACATCTTCACGGTCAGCCGGCTCACCGAACACCACACCGCCGGCGCGATGAGCCGCACGGTCGGCCCGCTGGCCGAGCTGCAACCGGAGATGTTCGTCGAGGTGTCGCCGGAACTGGCGGTCGAACGAGGGCTCAACCACCTGGGCTGGGCCCACCTGGTCAGCGCCCGCGCGGCCATCGAGGCACGGGTGCTGGTGACCGATCGGCTCACCCCGCTGCGGGTGGACGGCCGGATCATCCATCAGGTCTGGTTGCCGTACCACTTCGGCTTCGAGGGCCTGGTGACCGGCGACTCGGCCAACGACCTGTTCGGCATCAGCCTCGACCCGAACGTCCTGATCCAGGAGAGCAAGGTCGGGACCTGTGACGTTCGGCCCGGTCGACGCCCGAGAGGCCAGGGCCTGCTGGACTTTCTCGTCGACTACCGGCGGCGGTCGGGGGATCTCAGCCCGCACTATCCACCGCAGGTCACGACCGACGCCGCCGACAGCGGCCGCGACCCGGAGGTCTGACCGATGCCCCACGCCAACAGCCTGTACGGACCGCTCGACCCAGCGCCCGACGCCGGCTACGAGGACGCCCCGCCGCGGATGGGGTTCTTCACCGACACCAGCGTCTGCATCGGCTGCAAGGCCTGCGAGGTCGCCTGCAAGGAGTGGAACAACGTCCCCGGCTCCGGCCTGGACCTGCTCGGCATGTCCTACGACAACACCGGGGCGCTGACCGCGAACGCGTGGCGGCACGTCGCGTTCGTCGAACAGTCCCGCCCGCTCGGTTGGGCGACCCCGGCGTTCGAAGACAACCCGGACGGACCGCCGGTCAGCCCGGAAACGGCGGCGGTCGCCGCGCACACCAGCACCGACACCGGGACGGATCCGGGCCTGCCGTCCGGCTCGCCGCCGGCGGCGGCCCGGATGGCCGCCGGGCCGGAGTTCCTCGGGATGCCGGGTACGCAGCCGCCGGGTCGGGGCACCGGCGCGGAGGGGCGCAGCGATTTCCGCTGGTTGATGATGTCGGACGTGTGTAAGCACTGCACGCACGCGGCCTGCCTGGATGTCTGTCCAACGGGTTCGTTGTTCCGGACGGAGTTCGGGACGGTGGTGGTGCAGGAGGACATCTGTAACGGCTGTGGTTACTGCATCTCGGCGTGCCCCTACGGTGTGATTGATCAGCGTAAGGATGATGGTCGGGCGTGGAAGTGCACGTTGTGCTACGACCGGCTGGGTGCGGGGATGACTCCGGCGTGTGCGCAGGCGTGTCCGACGGAGTCGATCCAGTACGGGGCGTTGGATGAGTTGCGGGAGCGGGCTGCCGCGCGGGTCGAGACGTTGCACGAGCGGGGGGTGTCCGAGGCGCGGTTGTACGGGCATGATCCGAACGATGGTGTTGGTGGTGACGGGGCGTTTTTCCTGTTGCTGGATGAGCCCGAGGTGTATGGGCTGCCGCCGGATCCGGTGGTGACCACCCGGGACCTGCCGGCCATGTGGAAGCGCGCCGGCCTGGCGGCGATGACGATGGCGGTCGCCATGGCGGTCGCGTTCCTGGGCAGGCGGCCATGACCGACGCGACACCATCGAACGAGCCGGTCGGCGCCCGGTTCCGCGAGTTCCAGGCCGGCCTCGACCGGCCCGACGGGAAGCGCCAGCCCGGCAGGCGGCGCGGCGACGGCGAGCAGCTCACGGTGCCGCCGGCCGACTTCACCTCCTACTACGGCCGGCCGGTCCTCAAACCGCCGGTGTGGAAGCACGACATCGCCGGCTACCTGTTCACCGGCGGCCTCGCCGCCGGGAGTGCGCTGATCGGAGCGGGCGCCCAACTGACCGGGCGGCCCGGGCTGCGCAAGGTGGGCCGGTGGACTGCCCTCGGCGGCGTCGCCGCCAGCACGTACCTGCTGGTCCACGACCTTGGGCGCCCGGACCGGTTCCACCACATGCTCCGGGTGGCCAAGCTGACCTCACCGATGTCGGTCGGCACCTGGATCCTCGCCGCGTTCGGGCCGTTGGCCGGTGTGGCCGCAGTCGCCGAACTCGCGCCGCTGCTCCCGCAGCACGGTGTGTTCGGCCTCGCCCGCCGGATCGCACCGCCCGTCGGCAACGTCGCCGGTCTGGCCGCCGCGGCCACCGCGCCGGCGCTGGCCACGTACACCGGGGTGCTGCTCGCCGACACCGCCGTACCGTCCTGGCACGACGCCTACCCGTCGCTGCCGTTCGTCTTCGCCGGCAGCGCGCTCGCCGCCGCGTCCGGGGTCGCACTGATCGCGGCACCGGCCGGGGAGACCGCCCCCGTGCGACGACTCGCCCTGGCCGCCGCAGCCATCGAGCTGGGCGGCGGGCGTCAGCTGGAGCGGCAGGGACTGACCGGCGAGCCCTACGCGCACGGACGCAGCGGCCGGACGGTCAAGGCGGGACGCGCTCTGCTCGCCGTGGGCACCGCGGCTGCGCTGCTCAGCCGACGCAACCGGCTCCTGTCGGCGATCTCCGGCGCGGCCCTCGTGGCATCGTCCGTCGCCACCCGGTTCGGCGTCTTCGAGGCGGGACGGGCGTCGGCACGCGATCCGAAGTACACGGTCGTGCCACAACGGGAGCGGCTCGATCAGAACGGCTCGGCTGCGCTCCACCAGCCCTGAGCGCCTTGGCCCGCCGGCGGGCCGCAGCTCGACAACCCTCCCCGCCCGGGTGCGGACGACATCAGCCGGTGAACAGCTTCGCGGCGGTGATGGCGGTCTGGACGATGCCGTATCCGAGTAGCGCCGCGACCAGCAGCCACGACAACCAGAGCCGCCCGGTCTGGGTACCGACGTGCTCGGGCACCGGGGGCCTGCTCTCCGGGCCGAGGGCGACCGGCTCGGTGACGCTGGCGCGCGCCACGGGGGACGTTGGTCCCCGGTCGGGTTCATGGAACCGCGCTGGCACGGAACGGACCAGCAGGTTCGCGATGAACCCGACGGCGAGGATGCCGACCATGGTGAACAGCGCGGGCCGGTACGCCGACGCGGTGAGCGTGCCGGGCTTGCCCTGCGTGTCGAGGATCCCGTTGACGATCAACGGGCCGGCGACGCCCGCGGCCGACCAGGCGGTCAGCAGCCGGCCGTGGATGGCGCCGACCTGGAAGGTGCCGAACAGGTCGCGCAGGTAGGCGGGCATGGTGGCGAAGCCACCGCCGTAGAAGGAGATGATCGCGGCGGCGATCAGCACGAAGACCGCGGTCGCGGAGTGGCCGGCCACGGCGAGCAGTGCGTACAGCACCATGCCGACGCCGAGGTAGACCATGTAGATGGGCTTGCGGCCGATGAGGTCCGACGTCGTCGACCAGACGAATCGCCCGGCCATGTTGAACAGCGACAGCACCCCCACGAAACCGGCCGCCGCGGACACCGAGATGGCGGTGGTCCCGTTGTCCCGGAAGAAGTCCTGGATCATCGGGCTGGCCTGCTCCAGGATGCCGATGCCCGCCGTGACGTTGCAGAACAGCACGATCCACAGCAGCCAGAACGACCGGGTACGTACGGCGTTCGTCGCGGACACGCTCGCCCTCGTCACCAGAGGCCGGGTGGCGACGGTCGCGGGGTCGAACCCGGCGGGCCGCCAGTCCGGCGGAGGAACCCGGACGTTGAACGGGCCGAACATCATGATCACGAAGTAGCCGATGCCGAACGTGACGAAGAGTGCCACGAGGGCATGCCCCGACGCCACAGCAGCAGGGTTGTTCGGGTTGTAGCCGGAGTCGTAGAGGGAGAGCAGTTGGCGCGCGAGCGGGCCGGCGACCAGGGCGCCACCGCCGAACCCCATGATGGCAAGCCCGGTGGCGAGGCCGGGCCGGTCCGGGAACCACTTGATCAGTGTGGAGACGGGCGAGATGTAGCCGATGCCGAGCCCGATGCCGCCGATGACGCCGTATCCGAGGTAGAGCAGCCAGAGCTGATGGGTCGCGATGCCGAGCGCGCCGACCAGGAACCCCACGGCCCAGAAACAGGCGGAGACGAACATCGCCCGGCGCGGTCCGTTCCGCTCCACCCACCTGCCACCCACGGCCGCGGACGAACCCAGCATGACGATGGCGATACTGAAGATCGCCCCGATCGCCGTCTGACTGGTGTCGAAGTGCGCGATGAGGGAGTTCTTGTAGACGCTCGTCGCGTAGACCTGGCCAATGCACACGTGCACGGCCAGTGCCGCGGTCGGGATGAGCCAGCGGCTGTATCCCGGGGGAGCGACAGTGTGCCGAGGATCGAATACCGACAGCATGGTCCGCACCTCCTGCGGCTGAGTAGGCCGGCGGCGGTGCAGAGCTGTCCGAAGCCTCGCAACGTCGTCCTGCCTACTGGGCAGAATCCGCGCATACCCGGATCAGGCCGGGTCGGGAATCTCGCCGGACTCCCGGCAGTTGGCCGAGCGGTGCCGCCACAGTGGCGGCCCGGCGCACGTCCGGCGTCAGCCGTTGGCCGGCTGTACTTCACGTTACGTGGCAACCGGTTCACAGCTTGTCGATACCGAAAAACGCGGCCACGTCACGGGGCGGCCAGCGGTGTGGGCGCAGAACGGGGGCGGGCCAACCGGCCCGCCCCCGTTGTGCTGTCGTACGGCTCAGTGAATCGCGGCCTTTGCGGCCGCCTCCTCCTGGGCGCGTCGTTCGTCCCCGCTGAGGGTGTGCAGCGGCTTCTCCTTGATGAACAGCACGACGACCAGCGCGAGCAGCGCGAACGGCGCGCCGACCAGGAAGAGGTCGGCGGTGGCGATGCCGTACACGTCCTGCACGATGCGCAGCACCGGCTCAGGCAGGGTGGACAGGTCGGGCACCTCAGCGGAGCCGCCGCCGGCCGTCGCCGCCGGGCCGAGCCGCTCGGCCGTCAGCGAGGTCACCCGGCTCGCCAGCACCGCGCCGAGGGCGCTGACCCCGATGGCGCCGCCCATGCTGCGGAAGAACGTCAGCGCCGAGGTGGTGGCGCCGAGTTCGTTGGCCGGCACGTCGTTCTGCGCGGCGAGCACGAGGTTCTGCATGAGCATGCCGACGCCGATGCCCAGCACGGCCATGTAGATCGACAGGACGACGACGCTGGTGTCGGCGTCGATGGTGCCCAGGAGCAGCATCCCGACGGTCATCACCGCGGCGCCGGCCACCAGATAGGCCTTCCACCGGCCGTACTTCGTGATGAGCTGGCCGGCCACCGTCGACGAGACGAGCAGACCGAAGATCATCGGAAGGCTCATCAGGCCCGCGACGGTCGGCGACTTGCCCAGCGAGATCTGGAAGTACTGGGACAGGAAGACGGTGCCGCCGAACATCGCCACACCGACCAGCACGCTGGCGATCGTGGCCAGCGAGACCGTGCGGTTGCGGAAGATGTCCAGCGGGACGATCGGCTCCGCCGCCCGCGACTCGACGGCCACGGCCAGCGCCAGCAGGACCAGACCGCCGATGACCATCAGGGCCGTCCAGCCGGAGACCCAGTCGAACTTGTTCCCGGCCAGGGACGACCAGATCAGCAGTGTGGAGACGCCCGAGGTGATGAGCAGGGCGCCCAGCCAGTCGATCTTGGCCTTGTGGCGGACGACCGGCAGGTGCAGGGTGCGCTGCAGCAGGGCGATGGAGATGATGCTGAACGGGACCCCGATCAGGAAGCACCACCGCCAGCCCAGCCAAGACGTGTCGACGAGCAGGCCACCGATCAGCGGACCGGCGATGGTGCCGACACCGAAGACCGCGCCGAAGATGCCGGCGTAGCGGCCCAGCTCACGCGGCGGGATCATCGCCGCCATGACGATCGTGGCCAGCGCCGTCATGCCGCCGGCGCCAACGCCCTGGACGACACGGCTGAGCAGCAGCACCTCGACGTTCGGCGTGAAGCCCGCGATGAGTGAACCCACCACGAACAGTCCCAGGGAGAGCTGGATCAGCAGCTTCTTGCTGTACAGGTCGGCCATCTTGCCCCACAGCGGCACCGTGGCCGTCATGGCGAGCAGTTCGCTGGTGACGATCCACGTGTAGACCGTCTGACTGCCGTTCAGATCGGCGATGATCCGCGGCAGCGCGTTCGCCACCACCGTGGAGGCGAGGATGGACACGAACATGCCGACCATCAGGCCGGAAAGGGCCTGGAGAACCTCCCGACGCGACATGCGCGTGCCGACATCGGCGGTGTCGGCGGGCGGGGCGGTTGTGGTCATTGACGCTCCCTTGTCGGGTTTGTAGCGGAGTGACTGGCCCCGGAGCTGATGCGGCGGGGCGGGGACTGGTGGGGTCAGGAGGGGTGTGGCGGATCCGGAAGGCCGGCGGCGACGGCGGCGAACGCCTCGTCCACGAAGTCGCGCAGGGGGCGGGTGTCGTCGCTGGCGGCCCAGCGCAGCATCGCGGTGTGGAAGGAGGCACTGGTGACAGCGATGATCAGCGGCGGGAGGCCGTGGTCGGGACCTACGCCGAGGCGGGTGGCGATGACCGTGACCATGGCCCGCTCGGTCGCGATGTTGCCGGCTATCAGCCGCGGCAGCAGCGCGGGGTTCTGGGCGATGACCGCCAGCCGCAGCCTCCACAACTCCCGGTCGGCCTGCATCGTGTCGATCGCCTCGTCGAGGGCGAGCCGGACCGCCTGCAACGCCGGCACCTGCGCGGGGACGGCGGCCAGACGCGCCACAACCGGGGTGCCGTCGAGCGCCGGGTCGTCGGTGAGCGCCTCGTCCTTGCAGGTGAAGTAGTTGAAGAAGGTACGCGAGGAGACGTCGGCGGCCTCGCTGATCTCCTCCACCGTCACGTGCTCCAAGCCGCGTTCGGCGACCAGCCGCAGCGCGGCGGCGGTCAGCGCGGCCCGCGTCAGCCGCTTCTTGCGGTCCCGACGCCCGGTGGCAGCGTGGTCGGTGTCGGTCACGCGAGCGAGGCTAGGAGCCAACTTGCGGAGGCTGCAAGTTTTTAGTCTGTGAAGTGATTTTCCTGACCCGCGCTGCCTAAGGGACGTCTCGTAATCCCGGCGTCTGTCTGCTGAGGACGGTCATCGAGGATGTCTGGGTGCAGGTGATCACCGCGAGGCACCCGGAGTGGATCTTTCCGTTCACTGGACTGCAGCCCGCCCAGTTCCGCCGGCTGGTCCACCTGGTCGCCGAGCGTGGCGGTGACGCGATCGCTGACGGCCGGCCAGGCCGGCAGTGGGCTCTCGACCTGGCCGACCGGGTGCTGCTGGTCGCCGCGTACTGGCGGACGAACCTGACGATGCGCCAGATCGGCCCGTTGTTCGGGGTGTCGCACTCCGCCGCTCACCGGGTCATCGACACCCTCGGCCCGCTGCTGGCCCTGGCCCCGATTCGCCGGCGCCGGGTCGACCAGATCGCGATCGTCGACGGCACCCTCATCCCGACCCGGGACCACCGCCTGGCCGCCCCGAGCAAGAACTACCGCTACTCGACGAACCTGCAGGTCGCCATCGACGCCCACACCCGCCTCGTGGTGGCCCTCGGCGACCCACAACCCGGCAACCGCAACGACACCATCGTCTACCGGACCAGCGGCATCGACCAGAAGCTGGCCGGACGGCCGGTCATGGCCGACGGCGCCTACCGCGGCAACCCAGAGGTGATCATCCCGTACCGCAAGCCAGCCGACGACAGCGAGCTACCCGAGTGGAAGGCAGACCTGAACAGACAGCACCGCACCGTCCGAGCACAGGTGGAACACGCCCTGGCCAGGATGAAGTGCTTCAAGATCCTCCGCGACTACCGCCGCGCCGCCCACACATTGACCGACGCTGCTTCCGGCATCGCCCATCTCCACAACATCATCCTCGCCGGCTGAACCACCAGCCCGGGCGGGGCAACACCTTCGGTGAGTTACGAGACGTCCTTTAGGCGACCACCGACGGGTCCGGTCGCTCGGTGCGGGGCACGGCGCCGGTGGTCTCCAGGATGAGTGCGGCGACCAGGTCCGGGTCGTCGCTCATCGGCACGTGCCCGCAGCGGGGCAGCGTCACCACCCGGGCTGCCGGCAGGCCGGCCCGGGCGCGCTCGGCCTGGTGGACGCCGAAGATGCGGTCGCAGTCGCCCCAGCCGATGGTCACCGGCACCGTCACGTCGGACAGCCGGGGGCAGTCGAAGCGGTAGTGGCGGGCGGCTCGGGCCACGGCGTTGAAGCCGAGCCCTCGCCGCAGGGCGAGCGCGTCGCCCAGCGCGCGGTCGACGTCCAGCAGCGCCGGGCGGGCCATCAGCGGCGCGAAGCACAACGCCCGCAGGTACGCCGAGCGCAGCGCGAGCCGCATGATCGGGGTGGGCAGGTACGAGTTGGCCCGCAAGATCTTGAGGATGGCCAGCGCCCGTCGGCGCTCCGCCGGCGTGAAGAAGCCGGCGGGGGAGAAGGCGGTGGCCGAGGCGACCGCCCCGGTGGCGGCAAGCTCCAGGCCGATCGCCCCACCGAGGCTGTAGCCGGCCACATGCGGACGCTCCAGCCCCCACCCGGTCAGGACCGGCAGGACCGAGGCCACGGTGGCGGCCATGTCGGCGGGCATGCCGGCGCCGGGCACCGGGGAGTTCCCGAAGCCGGGCAGGTCGAGCGCGATCACCTCGTGGTGGGCGGTGAGCCGGTCGAACACCGGCTCCCAGGCCTGGTGGCGGTGACCGATGCCGTGGATGAGCACGAGTGGCTCACCGCTACCCGCGCGACGGAAGTGAACGGTCATGGCTGCCCTCCCACCGACGTCCTGCCGAAGGAACGCCCGAGCTGGCGTACCTCGTCCTCCAACTGGCCGACCATCGTCTGGCCACCGAACCGGGTGATCAACGCGTCCGAGAGGCCGCTCAGCACCATCGGTCGCAGCGCCTGCACCATGGCGAGCGACCGTGGCACGTACACCTTGCGTTTGCGGCGCTCGATGCCGCGCAGCAGGGCGTCGACGCACTGCTCGACGGGTACGACGGTGGACAGCGGCCACGGCAGCCGGCGCAGCGCGGTGCGGAACGATGCCAGGTCGTCACGGATGTCGCGGACCAGGTCGGTGTCGATCCAGATCGGATGTGCGGTGCCGACGGTGACGCCGCGTGGGCGGGTCTCCAGGCGCAGCACGTTGGCGAACTGCTCCACGCCCGCCTTGGACGCGCAGTAGGCGGCCATGCCGGGCATCGCCGTGAAGGCGGCGGCTGACGAGACGATCAGGACGTGGCCACGGGCGGCGGTGACGTGGGGAAGCGCCGCGCTGACCGTGCGGATCGCGCCGCAGAGGTTCACCTCGACGGTACGGACCAACGCGTCGACCGGCCCCACGGCGACGGTACCGAGGTTCGCGATGCCCGCATTCGCCACGACCACGTCGATGCCGCCGAAGCGGTCCACCGTGGAGGCCACCGCGGCGTCCAGCGCCGCCTGGTCGGTGACGTCGCACTCGTACCAGTGCGCATCGAGGTCGGCGCCGAGCTGCTTGAGCAGCTCGCCTTCCAGACCCACGACGGCGACCTGGGCGCCGCGGGCGACGGCCTCGCGGGCCATCTGCGCCCCGATGCCGCGTGCCGCGCCGGTGATGAGCATGGTCTTGCCCGCCAGGTCATACCGCATCGGCGTGCTCCCGTTCCGGATCGTTGGGGGTGTTGCCGGGCGTGGCGATCCGGTAGTCGGCCGGGCGGAACCGGCGCAGCCGCATCCGGAAGCTGGTGGCGAAGCCCGGCCAGATGGTGGTGTTGCGGCCGGTGGCGTCGAGGTACCAGCTCGAACAACCGGTCTGCCAGACGGTGCCGGTCATCTTCCGGTCGATCCGTTCGGTCCAGCGTCGTTGCGCCTCCGCGGTGGGCTCGATGGCCTGGATGCCCTTGGCCCACATGTGCCGCAGGGCCGCGAGCACCAGGTGCAGCTGCGCCTCGATCATCAACACCACGGAGGTGTGCCCGAGCCCGGTGTTCGGGCCGAGCAGGAAGAACAGGTTGGGGAAGCCGGCGATGGTGGTGCCCCGGTACGCGTGCATGCTGGGGGTCCAGGCCTCGCCCAGACTGCGTCCGCCACGGCCGTGGATGCGCCGCACCACAGGGGAGTCGGTGACGTGGAAGCCGGTGCCGAGGATGATGGTGTCCGCCCGGTGGTGTCCGCCGTCGGCGGTAACCAGGCCATCCGGCACGATCCGAGCGATGCCGGCGGTGACCACGTCGACGTTCGGCCGGGTGAGCGACGGCCAGTAGTCGTTGGAGATCAGGACCCGCTTGCAGCCCATCGCGTACCGAGGGGTGAGCTTGTCCCGCAGGTGCGGGTCGGTGACCTGACGCCGCAGCGTACGCAGGGACAGCCGCGAGGCGAGCCGGTTGACCGCCGGGTGCAGGAAGCCCAGGCCCATGGTTTCGCGTACCAGATAGAGCCCTGCCCGGACGGCCCGCTGCGCGCCGGGCACGGTGCGGAACACGGCCTGCTCGACCCGGCTGATCCGGCGCGACAGCCTCGGCATGATCCACGCGGGGGTGCGCTGGAACAGCGTCAGCTTCTCGACCGTCGGCTGGATCTGTGGCACGAGCTGGACCGCCGAGGCGCCGGTGCCGATGACCGCGACGCGGCGGCCGGTCAGGTCGTGGTCGTGTGGCCAACGGGCGGAGTGGAACACCGTACCGGCGAACTCGTCGATCCCGGGCAGGTCGGGGATGGCGGGGTCGCTGAGCGGGCCGGCCGCACAGATCAGGACCCGGGCGGTGTGGTCGCCGCCGGAGGTGCGCAGCAGCCAGCGTTGGCGCTGGTCGTCCCAGCTCGCAACCCGCACCTCGTGGCGCAGCCGCAACTTCGGGCGTATGCCGAAGCGGTCGACGCAGCCGCGCAGGTAGTCCCAGATCTCCGGCTGGCTGGAGAAGGTGTTCGACCAGCGGGGGTTGGGGGCGAAGGAGAAGGAGTAGAGGTGCGACGGGACGTCGCAGGCGCAGCCGGGGTAGCTGTTGTCACGCCAGGTGCCCCCGACGTCGTCACCCCGGTCGAAGACGAGGTAGTCGGTGAAGCCGGCCCGCTGGAGCCGGATGGCGGCGCCCAGACCGCCGAAACCGGCGCCGATAATGGCAACGTCTGATTCCATCACTCCTCCAGAGGCTCGGACACGGCACCCGGTTCGGCCAACGGCGGCCAGGGCGGATCGCCCACGCCGGTGATCCGTACGCCGCCCCACGGGTCGACCTCGGCCAGTCGGGCGGGCCGGACGCGGTCGGCGATGCGTAACTCGACGTCGCGCCGGCCGGAGCGCAGCAGGCGGGCCACCCGTGGCTCGGGCTCGATCCGCCCACCCCAGTGGTAGCGGCCGTCGACCGGCTCCCACCGTCCACTGAGGTGCACCCGGACCGAGGTGCCCTCGACGCCCGCAGGGCCGTGGTAGCTCACGGCACGATCCGCTCGTGGGCGCGGGTGAGCTCGCGCGGCAGGTCGGCGCTGGCCCGTACCCCCTCGATTCCGCTCCACAGCAGAGCGGTCAGGTAATCGGTGAGGGCCGCGCGGCTGATCGGCTGGCCGTGCGTGGTCCACCAGTCGCCGACCGCCTGCACGAAGCCCACCAGGCCGTACGCCCACGGCTCCGCCGGACCGGCGTCCAGGCCCAGCGAACGCAACCGGTCGCCGATCACCCGGGCCAGCCCGGCGGCCACCTGCCGGCTGGTGCCGGCGACCACCTGGTGGATGCCGGGGTCGCCAGACTGGTGCATCAGGAACCGGTAGAGCCTCGGCTCCGACTCGATCACCCCGAGGTACGCGTCGATCGTCGCCTCGACCAGGTCACGTTCCTCGCGGACCTGCGCTACCGCCGGCGCGATGGTGTCGACCACGCGCGCCGCCACCACCTCGCTGACCGCGACCCAGAGCTGCGACTTGTCGGCGAAGTAGCGGTAGAGGACCGGTTTGCTGACGCCTGCGGCGGCGGCCACCTGGTCCATGTCGACCCCCGGCCCGTGCCGCAGCAACGCCTGCACGGCGGCCCCGACCAGCTCCCGCCTTCGTTGCTCACGATGGTCGGCCCAGCGGTCCCGGCGGCCGTTCCCCTTTGCCTTCGGATCGCCGTCAGATGGCGGGGGCGGCGGGTCGGTTGCATTGACATCGGTGAGCGGCGATTGCATGCTACTACTCGTAACAGTTACCGGTCGTCACGTCAATATGGAGGAGCCATGGAGGCCGCACCGACGGAGACCGAGCGCGCGGCGGTCGCCGAACGACTACTCACGTCCTCACTGCGGACCAGCTACGACCCCACTGTCGAGATCGACTGGGATGCCCCGCACACTCCGGGCGCCTACTGGCTCCCGCCGCACCGCAGCAGCCTCTACGGCACGCCGCTGTGGGAGCAGCTCAGCGAGGAGCAGCGCGTCGAGCTCACCAAGCACGAGGTGGCCAGCGCGGCCAGCGCCGGGCTGTGGTTCGAGACGATCCTCATGCAGATGCTGATCCGGGAGTACTACGGCGCCGACCCGACCAGTCCGCAGGCCCAGTACGCGCTGACCGAGGTGGCTGACGAGTGCCGGCACTCCATCATGTTCGGCCGGCTGATCGAGGCGATGGACTGCCCCGTCTACCGGGCGAGCACGGTGGATCACCACCTCGGGCGCTTCCTGAAGGCCACCGCCAGCGGTCCCCGGATGTACGCCGCGATCCTCATCGCGGAGGAGATCCTCGACGCGTTCCAGCGCGAGATCATGGCAGACGAGTCGCTCCAGCCGCTCATCCGGATGGTCTCCCGCATCCACGTGGTCGAGGAGGCGCGACACGTCCGGTTCGCCCGCGAGGAGCTGGCCGGCGCGGTCGCGGCCACCGGCCCGGTGGGCATGGCGTACGCCCGACTGTTGGTCGGTCGGGCCGCCTACACGATCGCCAACCGCCTGGTCCATCCCGACGCGTACGCGGCGGTGGGTATCCCACCGGCGGTCGGCCGGGCCGCTGCCCGCGCCAACCCGCACTGGCGTGCCACCCTGCGCTGGTCGGCGGCGCGGGTGCACGCCAACCTGGCGGGCGTTGGACTGGTGGCCGGGCCAGGGCGTCTGCTGTGGACCCGGGCCGGGCTGATCTGACCCGTCGTCGCCAGGGTGACTCCGGTGAGGCAGCGCGGAACTGCCCACATCAGGCAGCGGTCAGGCCCGGCCGATCCGCGGCTCCTGACGGTCGGTCAGCCGCAACCCGACACCCCGCACCGCCTCGATCGTGGCACCGGTGCCGAGGTCCTGTAGCTTGCGCCGCAGCCGCTTCACCAGGGACTGGACGTCCGCCTTGCGCTCCAGCCCCTCGTCGCGCCAGACCGACCGGTGCAGCTCTTCGTAGCTCCAGACCCGGACCGGCGCGGTCGTCAGGCAGGTCAGCAGGTCGTGCTCCAACCGGGTCAGGTCGATCTCGCGGCCCTCGCAGCGGGCGGTGGATCGGGCCGAGTCGATGACCAGGGCGTCGCTCGCGGCGGCCGGTGCTGGCTCGGGTGGCGTCCCGGCCAGCTGTTGCGGAGCAGCGATCAGCCGGCGCAGCTCGTCGAGGTCGGCCACCAGCAGCAGCGGTGCGATGCCGTCGAGGCGCTCCGCGAGCCGGATGCGCTCGGTCGGCGATGGGGTCACCGCGATCAGCAGCGGGAACGGCTCGTCGGCCGGATCAGCCCCATCCAACATCGCTTCGTCGTCCTCGGCCACAGCACCGCCCGGGATCGATGGGCATACCTGCCCAGTTCTTGTCACGCCCCTGACAATGATTGGCAGGCACGCTGCCCAGCCTGGCAACGGTTAGCGACAAGTTGCTCACGGCAAGTTCTTGATCGTCCTTTCTTCTCGATCATAGTGTCCACTCGGGCAACCGGCGTGACCCGCGCGGTGCATGGGGGGGCATGGAAGGGTTCGTTCACTCGGTCCATCGAGACGAACCTTCTGCACCTTCACATGGCCCATTTCACCCTGGGTCGTTCTGAGGGAGGCAGCACCGATGTTCAGACGTCCACAATGGCGGCGCACAGCCAGATCACTGGTGAGCGCTGGTGCGGCGATGATCCTCGCCGCAACATGCATGGTCAGCATCGGCTCGCCCGCGCAGGCCGCGCCCGGCGGCGGGATGGGCACGGGTACCCCGGTCGGAGACAAGATCCGACCGGAGCTGGCAAAGCAGCTCCAGGCCAAGAGCGAAGGGGACTTCTGGATCCGGTTCAAGGACCGGGCGGACCTGAGCAAGGCCAGCGCCATCAAGGACTGGGCGAAGCGTGGCACGGCGGTTGCGGACGCACTGCGCAAGACCGCCGCCGAGAGCCAGGGCAAGATCCGGGCCGAGCTTGACGGCTCGGGCGCGAAGTACCAGACCTTCTGGGCGACCAACGCCATCAAGGTGAGCAGCGGCTCCCTGGCGATGGTGCAGAAGTTCGCCTCCCACGCAGAGGTCGAGGGCCTGTACGCCCCGGTCGCCTACAAGGTGCCCGAGACCACCAAGGGCACCGACGAGAAGACCGTGAACGCCCTCGAGTGGGGCATCGCGAACATCAACGCCGACGACGTCTGGTCCCAGTACGGCGTCACCGGCGAGGGCATCACCATCGCGAACATCGACACCGGCGTGCAGTTCGACCACCCGGCGTTGGTCAACTCCTATCGCGGCAACAACGGCGACGGCACGTTCGACCACAACTACAACTGGTTCAACGCCGCCGGGACCTGCGCCACCGCACCCTGTGACGGCGATGGCCACGGCACGCACACGATGGGCACCATGGCCGGCTCCGACGGCGCGAACCAGATCGGTGTCGCCCCGGGGGTCAAGTGGATCGCGGCGAACGGTTGCTGCCCCAGCGACGCCGCCCTGATCACGTCCGGTCAGTGGATGCTGGAGCCGGTCGACCTCAACGGCCAGAACCCGGACGCCAGCAAGCGACCGAACGTCATCAACAACTCGTGGGGCAGCCAGAACCCCTCCACCGAGCCCTTCATGGAGGACGTGACGCTGGCCTGGGCCGCGTCGGGGATCTTCGGAGTCTGGTCCAACGGCAACAGCGGGCCGGCATGCCAGACCAGTGGTTCGCCGGGCAGTTCCGTCAGCAACTACTCGACCGGCGCGTACGACATCAACAACAACATCGCCGGTTTCTCCGGCCGGGGTCCCGGGCAGAACGGCGACATCAAGCCCAACATCTCGGCGCCCGGCGTGAACGTCCGGTCGAGCCTTCCGGGCAACGCCTACGGCAGCGCCAGCGGCACCTCCATGGCCGCCCCGCACCTCGCGGGTACGATCGCGCTGCTGTACTCGGCGGCGCCGTCGCTGGTCGGTGACATCGACGCGACTCGTGCGCTGCTCAACGGCGCCGCGATCGACAAGGCCGACGCCCAGTGCGGTGGCACCCCTGCGGACAACAACGTCTACGGCGAGGGCCTGCTGGACGCGCTCGCGCTGCTCAACGCCGCCCCGACCGGCGACACCGGCACCCTGGCCGGCACGGTCACCGACGCGGCCACCGGCGCCCCGATCGCCGGTGCGACCCTGACGCTCACCGGCCCGACCGCGCGCGAGGTGACCACCGGTACCGACGGGAAGTACTCGACCCAACTCCCGGTCGGCGACTACCAGGTCGCCGTGGCGGCGTTCGGGTACGGCAGCACCACGAAGCCGGCGACGGTCACCGATGGCGCCACCACGACGCTCGACGTCGCGCTGACGGCGGTGGCGAGCGTCAACGTCACCGGAGCTGTCACCGACGGCTCCGGACACGGCTGGCCGCTCTACGCGAAGGTCACCGTGCAGGGTGTGTCCGGCGTGTACGACTACACCACGCCGGTGAACGGCCGCTACAGCATCAAGCTGCCGGCCGGGCAGACCTACACGCTGAAGTACGAGTCGCAGTACCCGGGCTACCAGACGGTCACCAAGGAGGTGGTCGTCGCGTCGGGTAACGTCACGGCCAACGTCGCGGTACCGGTGAACACCACCACCTGTACGACGGCGCCCGGATACACCTTCGGCTCCGACGGTGAGTACGAGACCTTCGACGGCACCACGGTGCCGGCCGGCTGGTCCGTTGTGGACAACAAGGGCAACGGCCAGGTCTGGAAGTTCACCGACGACGGCAGCCGCGGCAACCTGACCGGCGGCACCGGCAACTTCGCGATGATCGACAGTGACGCGTACGGCGCGGGCGGGAGCCAGGACACCTCGCTGGTCAGCCCGGTGGTCAACCTGACCGGGGTCACCGCCCCGGTCATCCGGTTCAACCAGGACTTCAACCAACTGGCCAGCGACCGCGGCGATGTCGATCTGAGCATCGACGGCGGGGCCACCTGGACGAACGTGCTCCGGCAGGCGACGGACGTCCGGGGGCCGAAGGTCACCGAGATCCCGATCCCGCAGGCGGCCGGCCAGGCGCAGGTCCAGGTCCGGTTCCACTACTACGACGCCTCGTACGAGTGGTGGTGGGAGGTCGACAACGTACTGATCGGCAGCCAGGTCACCTGCGTGCCGGTCGACGGTGGTCTTGTCGTCGGCAACGTCCGTGACAAGAACGACAACAGCTACATCAACGGTGCCACCGTCACCAGCGACGACCGGCCCGCCGAGAAGGGCGTCACCGTGGCGACCCCGGACGACCCGGGACTGGCCGACGGCTTCTACTGGATCTTCTCGACGCTGACCGACACGCACAAGTTCACCGCTAAGGCCGGCAACTACGTCAGCCAGAGCAAGCAGGTCGACGTCCAGGCAGACTGGGCGACCGCCGCGAACTTCGTGCTGGCGGCCGGCCGGCTGTCGGTGGCACCGACCCAGCTGAGCGCGACGGTCCAGATGCCCAGCGGCAAGGCCAGCAAGACGTTCACGGTGACCAACACCGGCGGCGCGCCGGTCGACGTCGAGTTCAGTGAGCGCGACAACGGGTTCGAACTCCTTCGGGCGGACGGGTCCCGGGTGACCAGGCAGCAGGTGCTCGGTTCCGGCGGCGCGCCGGAGCAGCGGCTCACCGTGCCGACGTCGTTCGCCGCCAAGGCGTCCGGCAAGGCGGCGACGGCGACCTCCGCCGCGGTCAGCCCACAGGCTGCGCCGTGGACGGACATCACCGACTACCCGTCCAACATCATGGACAACCGTGTGGTGAACCTGGACGGCAAGGTCTATTCGATCGGCGGTGGCGACGGCAGCGCCTCCACCACGAAGAACGTCGTCTACGACCCGGTCGCGCAGACCTGGACGCCGGTCGCTGACCTTCCCGGCGCCCGCAACGCCCTGACGGTGGGCGTCGTGGGCGGGAAGATCATCGCCACCGGTGGCTGGGGTGCCTCCGGGCCGGACTCGGCTACCTGGTCGTACGACCCGGCGGCCAACACCTGGACCGAGTTGGCCGACAACCCGGCGCCGCGAGCCGCTGCCGGCCAGGCGGTCGTCGACGGCAAGCTGTACGCGATCGGTGGCTGCACCACGGCCGCCTGTACGCCGATGTCGAACAGTGTCGTCCGGTACGACCCGGCCAGCGACACCTGGGAGACGCTGGCCAACTACCCGAAGTCGGTGGCCTTCGCCTCCTGCGGAGGGATCGACGGCACGGTCTACTGCACCGGTGGCAATGACGGCGCTGCCGCGCAGAAGTCCAGCTACGCCTTCGACCCGGGTGCCAACACCTGGACCGCCATCGCCGATGCGCCGGTCGACAACTGGGCCAGCTCGTTCGCTGTTGCGAGCGGCAAGCTCCTCGTCGTCGGTGGTTCGCAGGGTGGAGCCATCAGCAACGCCGGCTTCGCCTACGACCCGGCCACCAGCTCGTGGTCCAACCTGCCGAACGCCAACACCGCGCGCTACCGCGGTGGCGCGGCGTGCGGCTTCTACAAGATCGGCGGCTCGTCCGGCAACTTCAACGCGGCGCCGGACAGCGAGGTGCTGCCCGGGTTCGAGGGTTGTGCCGAGGCGGCGGCCGATGTCAGCTGGATGACGATCGACAAGTCGGCCGTCACCCTCGCGCCGGGTCAGAAGGTCACGGTCACCGTCGGGATGACGGCGAACGTCGATCAGCCGGGCACCTACTCCGGCTCGGTGGGGATCAAGGAGAACACGCCGTACACGGTGGCACCCGTCGCGGTGACCATGAACGTGACGCCTCCGAAGACCTGGGGCAAGCTGCTGGGCACGGTGACCGGGACCAGCTGCCAGGGTGCGACCTCGCCGATTGCCGGTGCGGTGGTCCAGGTCGACTCGTGGGCGATGTCGTGGACCTTCGCCACCGACGCCCAGGGCAAGTACGCCTACTGGGTGGACCGTCGGAACAACCCGCTCACGATGATCGTCGCCAAGGACGGCTGGAAGCCCCAGACCCGTCAGACGAAGGTCAACACCACCACGCCCACCGTGGAGGACTTCGGGTTGTCTCCCGTTCGGTGCTGACGTCTGAGCGGTAGCACGATCCGGCCCGCCTGGTCACTGACCAGGCGGGCCGGACCAGCTTCGCCGGCGGTGAGCCGGAGCGACACAATCCGGGGGCGCCGCAGCCGCGGCGCCCCCGGATTGCCGGTCGCGATCAGACCGGGGCGAGCCGGAAGCCGACCCCACGCACCGCGTGGATCGTCGCGGCGGCGTTCAGCCGGGCGAGTTTGCGGCGTACCCGTCGGATGACCGAGTGCATGTCGGACCCGCGGCCGAGGTGCCTGTTGCCCCAGACCTCAAGGTGCAGGCGCTCGTACGTCCAGACCTGTCCGGGTGCGTCGACCAGGCAGAGCAGCACGTCGTGCTCCAGCCGGGTCAGGTCGATCTCCTGGTCGCGCCACCGCAGCACCCGGCGGTCGGAATCGACGGCCAGCTCGGGTGGTGGCGGCGAGTGCGTGCTCTGCGCCGCCTCGGCGACCACCGCCTGAGCGGGGGGAGTCGCCGTGGCGACGGGAGGCACCTCGACCACCCCGAGGAACTCCCGTGCCTGCTCGACGCTTGAAACAATCAGGAATGCGTCG
This sequence comes from Micromonospora sp. NBC_00858, assembly GCF_045207365.1. NCBI lineage: Bacteria > Bacillati > Actinomycetota > Actinomycetes > Micromonosporales > Micromonosporaceae > Micromonospora > Micromonospora sp. NBC_00858. The sequence goes on from NZ_CP108828.1 coordinate 1,710,902, forward strand.
CTCCCGCCGAGCAGCCGCGCCAACTGTCGGCGTTCGGCCGGCGAGGACGCGATGCCGATCACCAAGGAGGCGGCCGGAATCCCCTGCATTTCCCCAACCCCTTCCGGTTCCCCAACTCGCTCCGGATGGTTTTTCGCACCGCCGACCGAAAATATCGATCAATCGATGTCCTGACCTTAGTGGTGGCTCGTCTCGGTCGGGTAAAACATAGTTGCATGTAAGCATATGAATGAGCGTTTAGGTGCGGGCAAGCCGTTCGGGGGCGGCTTCGTCGGTTTTGCCGGGAACCCACCGGAAGTTGTGACAGAACGAAGACAATCCGCGGACGGTGCCCGGACCTGGCGAGCGGAGCATGGCCGACATGTCCCTCGGATCGTCGTACCACGTCGGGCGGTCGGCACCGGGCCCGCAGCCGGCGGGACCGCTGCCACCGGTCCGCGCAGCCACGCCCCTCGGCCTGCCTCTGCTCGGTGCGGCCCTGGGTCACCTGGTCGTCCTGGGCCTGATCTGCGTCGTGTTCGTACGGACCTACCCCGGCCAATGGCTGGACGGACTGCTCCTGCCGCGTGCCGAGCGGGGCGGAGGGTACGAGCAGCAGACCGTCCTGGTCGGTCCGTCCAAGACCGTGCTGGCGGCCTTCGGCAGCCCTGTGCTCCTGGCCGTCCTGCTCGGCGCGGTGTTGCTGGTGGGTCTGCTCGGTCGGCGGTTGCTGGCGGGAGTCGTGGGTATCGGCATGGTGCTCACCGCGGTGGTGGTGGCCGGAGCGGTCAAGTCGATGCTTCCCCGTTCGGACTTTCAGATCGAGAGTTCAACCACCCACAACAGCTTTCCCAGCGGTCATGTCGCCGCCGCGACGGCCCTGCTGCTTGCGTTCATGCTGGTCCTGCCCGGGTGGGCCCGACGATGGCTGGCGGTACCGGGCGCGGTGGGCGTCTCGGTGATCGCCTCGGCCACCATGATCGCGGGCTGGCACCGGTTCAGCGACGCGCTCGGCGGTGTTCTGCTGGGCGTGGCGCTGTTCTGCCTGGCCGCGGCGGCGCTGGCGGGCTGGCGCCGGGACGCTGATCCGGGCGGCGTCACCGGCCCGCGCGGTGGGCAGGACAGCGGCACCCTGTGGCGCGGGCTGATCGAGGGGGCGGTGGGGCTGGTCGTGCTGGTCTGGGCGCTTCTGGTGGTCGGACCGGGTCTGGACGCATCGGTGCAGCGGGGGACGCTCGTCGCCATCATCGCGGCGACCGGATTGACGCTGTTGTCGGTGGTGTCGGTGGTGTTCCTGGTGCGGTCGGCGGATTTTGTCGGCCCGATGCATTCGCGGCATCGTGCCCAGCCGGAGCCGGCAGTGAACATTCGGGACGGCGGGACAGCGCAGGGTTGATACCCAACCTCCAGGACATCGACAAAAGGCTAAACCAAATCATGATGCGATACTTGGCGACATGTCCCAGGTCCTGCTGATCGAAGATCACCAGACGGTGCGCGACGGACTGCAGTTGGCGCTCACCCGACAGGGCCACACGGTGGATGCCGTGGCGACCGGTGAGCAGGGGCTGGAACGGTTGCGCGCGGCCTCGTCCGACGTCGTGATCCTCGATCTCATGCTGCCCGGGATGGACGGGTTTGAGGTCTGTCGCCGGATCCGGCAGCTCGGCGACCTGCCGATCATCATGCTGACCGCCCGCAACGACGACATGGATGTGGTGGCGGGCCTGGAGGCCGGCGCCGACGACTACGTGGTCAAGCCGGTGCAGCCCCGGGTGCTTGAGGCGCGCATCCGCGCGGTGCTGCGACGGACCGCTGGCGAGTCGCGACGTAGCGGCGGCGAGCGGTCCGGCCTGGAACAGCACGGTGCCCTGACCATCGACCGGGCGGCGCTGGTGGTCAGCAAGGGCGGGCAGCCGGTCAGCCTCGCCCCGACGGAGCTGCGCCTGCTGCTCGAACTCTCGTACACGCCGGGACAGGTGCTGAGCCGGCAGCAGCTGCTGTCGGCCGTGTGGGAGCACGGATACCTCGGCGACTCGCGGCTGGTGGACGCCTGTGTACAGCGGCTGCGCGCCAAGATCGAGGACGACTCGTCGGTGCCGGTCTTCATCCAGACGGTGCGCGGTTTCGGATACCGGTTCGGGCCGCTGTGAGGCTGTGGCGCTGGGCCGGTGGCCAGGCGTCGGGCCTGCGGGTTCGGCTGCTGCTGGCCTTCGCGTTGCTGGGCATGACCACCACCGCGGTGGTGGCCAGCGGAAGCTACTTCCAGGCCCGGAGGGTGATCCTCCAGCAGGCGCAGGACGCCGCGGTGGTGTCGCTGACCGAACAGCTCACGGAGGTCTACCCGGTACGCCAGCTCCCGCCGTCCCAGGAGGTGCTCGACGCGTTGTCCCAGCGCCTCTCCGACCGGGACGGAGACGTGGTAATCCTCTACCGTGACATGCGGGCGCAGGGCGTGCAGTTCCCCGAGCCGGTCAGCCCGGAGCTGCGGCAGGCGGTCGAGAGTGGCCTCGTCGCCTGGCAACGCGTTTCGCGCGACGGTCAACCCATGCTGCTCATCGGGACCCAGCTGAGGCTCGAGCGACCCGATGGCACTGCCCAGCCGTCCGGGCTGGAGGTCTATGCGCTGCGCAGCCTCGCCCCCGAACAACAGAGCATCGACCGGCTCGCCACCCTGGCGTGGCTGACCGGTGGGCTCTCCCTGGTCCTCGCCGTCCTGCTGGCCCTGCTGGCCGCCCAAGGGGTGCTCCGGCCGGTACGCGAGCTGGGACGGGCGGCGCGCCGGCTCGGCGAGGGCGACCTGACAACCCGGCTGGTGGTTCGGGGCGCCGACGAGCTGGCCGACGTGGCGCGGACCTTCAACGACACGGCGGGGACGCTGGAGCGGCAGGTCGGCGAGCTGCGGCGGATGGAGTCCGACGCCCGGCGCTTCGTGGCCGACGTGTCGCACGAACTCCGTACGCCCCTGGCCGCGATGACGGCGGTCACCGACGTGCTGGACGAGGAGGCCGACCGGCTGCCGGGGGATGCCGGCAAGGCCGCCCGGCTCGTCAGTCAGGAGACGCAGAACCTCACTCGGCTGGTCAACGACCTCATCGAGATCAGCAGGTTCGACTCCGGCACGGCGCGGCTCGCCCTCGACGGCGTCGACGTGGCCGCGGCGGTGAGCGCCACCCTGCGGATCCGGGGCTGGGCCGATCGGGTGCGGGTGGAACTGCCGCCCGGAATCGTCGCCCGGCTGGATCCCCGCCGGTTGGACGTCATCGTCGCCAACCTGGTCGGCAACGCCTTCCGGCACGGGGCCGAGCCGGTCTCCGTGGACCTGCGCGCCGAACCGGACTGGATCACGATCGAGGTCCGCGATCAGGGGCCCGGGCTGGACCAGGAGGTGCTGCCGCACGTCTTCGACCGCTTCTACAAGGCGGACACTGCGCGGACCCGCACCGAGGGCAGCGGTCTGGGCCTCGCCATCGCGTGGGAGAACGCCCGCCTGCACCGGCACGCCGGGCAGCAGGGAAGTCTCGTCGCCGGCAACGGTCCGACCGGTGGCGCGGTGTTCACGCTCCGCCTGCCCCGGGTGGCGGCGGACGCCGGAGGCGTACGGTGACCGGCCGCCGGGCGGCTCGGGCGCTGCTCGCCGGCGGGCTTCTGCTCACGCTGCTCGTGGCGGGCTGCGGGGTCCGGCCCAGCGGCGTCATCACCGGCAGCGCCGCGACGACCGGTCCGTCCGCGGGAGTCAGGCTCTACCTGCTCGCGCACGGGCAACTCGTGTTGGTCATCCGCCCGACCAAGATGGACGCCTCGCCGGAGGAGACGCTCCGGATGTTGGCAGCGGGTCCGGACGACTCCGAGTGGAGACAGGGGCTCACCAGCGAGGTGCCGGTCGGCCTCGTCCCGGCCTCCCTGGTGACGGTGACGGTGACGGGCGACCAACCCGGCCTCACGGTGACGATGGTGGGTGCCGTCATGTCCTTGTCGGGGACCGCGGCCGACCAGATCGTCTGCACCGTGATCGGCACCACGGCGGTCGCCGGTCTGGCCGACAGTTTCGTCCCGGTCACCGTCGCCGGCCCGGATGGCGCCCGCCCGCCCCGGTTCTGTCCGATCAGGTGACCGGGGCGAGGGGCGCTCACACCAGATCGACCGCCCGTGCCGGCCGGGGCAACCCGCCGGAGCCGGACCGGCCCTGGTCGGCCAGCGCGCCGGAGATCAGGATGTCGAGCAGGTCGGCGAACCCGATCCCGGCCTGCTGCCAGATCTGCGGGAACTGCGATGCGGTGGTGAACCCGGGGAAGGTGTTGACCTCGTTCACGATGGGCTCCGCGGACCCCTCGGCGGGCAGGAAGAAGTCGACCCGGAGCAGCCCGCGGCAGTCGAGGGCGTGGAAGGCGCGGATCGCGCGGTCCTGAAGCACCTCGGTGGTGGCCGGGTCGAGCGGTGCGGGGATCTGGAAAACCGCCCCGCCGTCGTACTTGGCGTCGTAGTCGAAGAAGCCCGTGCCGCTCACCCGGATCTCCAGGGGCGGACCGGCCTGCACCCGGCCGTCGGGATGCTGGAGGACGGCCACGTCGATCTCACGTCCGCGCGCCCCCTGCTCGACCAGGACCTTTGGGTCCACCTCCCGGGCCTGCTCCAGCGCAGCGGGAAGTTCCGCCCAGTCGGTCACCCTGACGACGCCCAGGCTGGAGCCGGCCCGCGCGGGCTTCACGAAGACCGGCAAGCCCAGCCGTCGCCGGTCGGCCGGGGACAGTTCCTCGCCGGGACGCAGGGTCACCCCGGGGCTGACCCGCAGGCCCTCCGCGTTGAGGAGCCTCTTGGTGACTCCCTTGTCCATGCCGGCGGCGCTGGCGAAGACGCCGTTGCCGACGTACGGCACGCCGAGCCAGCCCAGCAGCGACGCCACGGTGCCATCCTCGCCGTACGGGCCGTGCAGGGCCGGGAACACCACGTCCTGGGCGCGTAGCACGCGCAGCGCCTGGGGGAGTGGTGTCGGACGGCCGTCGACGTGCCACCCGCCGTCCCGGTCGATGAGCACCTCGGTGACCTGGTACCGGTCGCGGTCCAGCCCGGCGAGGATGCTCGCCGCCGAGCGACGGGACACCTCGTGCTCGCCGCTCTGCCCGCCGTACAGCACTGCCAGTCGGGTTGTCATGAAACGTCCGCCCTTTCGTGGAGGTGGTCGCGGGCCACCCGGGCCCCGATGCCGGTCAAGATCTCGTTTGGGTTGGTGCCGGCCCACCGCGCCCACTCGGCGACCGTCGGTTGGGCGAGGTCGTCCCCTTCGGGGCCGAATACCACGACCGGGTCGCCGATCGCCACGGGAAGGTCGCCCGCGTCGACCACGCACTGGTCCATGGCGATGCGCCCGACGATCGGGCAGCGCCGGCCGCCGAGCCACACCGCGGCGCGGCCCTCGGCGGCCCGGGTGAGGCCGTCGGCGTAGCCGAGCGGCAGCAGGGCCAGCGTGGTCGGCGCCGAGGTCACGTACTCGGGTCCGTAGGAGACACCCGTGCCCGCGGGCACCCGCTTCACGTTGACGACGGTCGTGCGCAGCGTCATCGCGGCGCGGAGCCCGAACTCACCGGGCCCGGTACCGCCGAACGGGTCCACGCCGTACAGGGCGAGCCCGATCCGGCAGAGGTCGAAGCGGGTCCGGGGTGCCGACAGCGCGGCAGCCGAGTTGGCCAGGTGGACCAGGTCGGGGTCGAGGCCGGCGGACCGGGCGACCCGCAACGCCTCCTCGAAGGTCGCCACCTGCCGGGCCAGCCCGGGGCTGCCCGGTACGTCCGCATCGGTCAGATGGGACCACACGCCGCGCACCCGGACTCCGCCCTCCCGCTCGTACTTGCGGGCCCAGGCGACCAGTTCGTGCCAGTCGTCCCCGCGGGCTCCGTTGCGGGACATGCCGGTGTCGGCCTTGAGCTGCACCAGCGCGGGTACGCCGAGCCGGTGGGCCGCGTCGACGACGGCGTGCAGGTGGGTCGTCGTCGACACGCCGACGTCGACGCCGGCGCTGATCAGGCTGGCGAAGTCGTCGTCCGGGCGGTGCAACCAGCTCAGCGTGGGCGCGGTGATGCCGGCGCTGCGCAGGGCCAGCGCCTCGGATGCCGAGGTCACCCCCAGCCAACCCGCGCCGGCGCGCAGCGCGGCACGGGCGACCATCACCGCGCCGTGGCCGAACCCGTCCGCCTTCACCACCGCCATCAACTCGGTGCCGGTGAGCGACGCGATCGTCCGGACATTGCTGGCGATCGCCCCGAGGTCGACCACCGCCTCGGCCAACGCGCTCATCCGGCCGCCTCCAGCCGGCGGAGTACGGTCCGGCGGTCGCCGGGGAGGGCGAACAGCCAGCGCGCGTGCACCGCCAGCAGCCCGCGGTGGATGGCCAGGCTCACGCCGATCACGAGCCCGGTCAGCAGGATCGGGTAGCCGAGCACGATCAGGTCCTGCCCGACGCGGTCCAGCCGGGAGGCCGGTGCGAGCAGCAGCCGGTGCAGCAGGGCCAGGACCGGCATGTGGATGACGTAGATCGGCAACGTGTTGCGGCCGAGCGTGCTGAGTCGGCGGCTGAGGGCGGGCCACCGGCCCAGTTGGGCGGCCGCGGTGACGCCGAAGGCGACCGCCACGACGGAGACCTCCGGCCACACGCCGAACCATCGCTGGGCGCCGGCCGTCGCCATCGCGGCGAGCGCGAGGACGTAGGCACCCGAGGTCAGCGCGAGGCGGCGCCGGGTGGCGGTTGCCGCCCACCACTCGATCTGCGGTCGCAGGTACAGGCCGGCGAGGAAGAAGATCAGGTTCTGGTACAGGCCGACGCGGTTGCCCGGTGTGTCGAGCAGGCCGGCGGCGGCGACGGCGGACAGCGCCGCGGCGGGTACGAGGACCAGCACCCGGGGCGCCCGGCGGGCCACCTTGGCGACCGTGAAGTAGAGCGCCAGGGCGTACAGGTACCAGAGGTTCGAGGGCGTGATCGTGAGCTGTTCCAGCAGACCGAGGGCGGACGTGGCGCGGTCGGTCGGGAAGTCCGGGGCCGCGGCGAAGATCACGGTGTGGATCAGCAGCCAGACGGCGTACAGGTAGAGGAACCCGGCGATCCGGCTGCTGGCGACGACCCGCCAGGGGCGCTGGACGGCGGTCGCCGCGAAGACGCCGGAGATGGTGAAGAACAGCGGCATCCGCAGCGGCAGTAACTGCTCGCCCAGCGTCCCCCACAGGCCCGGCACCGGTACGCCGACGTGCCAGTCGATCTGCAGGTAGTCCTTGACGACGACGTGCCATAGGACGACGAGGATGATGCAGGCGCCCTTCGCGGCGTCGGCCCACTCCGCTCGGCGTGGCCCCGGGGCGGGGCTGGACATGGTCCAGGGCCTCCGGTGGCGGAACCGGGCGCGCGCCACCTCGGGCGCGTACCCGGTGGGCCGGGAGTCGGTGGATGTCGGCTGGGGGATCACTCAGCAGAAGGTGTCAGCCGGATATCCGCGCGTGATCCACGAATTGTCATGAACCGGTAATGGAAATCCCTGGACCTCACCCGCCGTCGGGCCTGCTCGACCCGCGGGTCTGTGGCGTCGACGACCACTAGGCTCGGTTCGGAGGTGTCGAGAAATGAAGCTCGGACTGCACTACTGGACGTACTCGACCCCGGCCGAGCCGGCGGCGATCGCACCGACCCTGGCCGAGGCGGCCACCACCGCCGAACAGGCCGGCGTCGCGTCGTTCACGGTGATGGACCACTTCTTCCAGATGGACGCGGTGGCCCCGGCCGAGGAGCCGATGTTGGAGGCGTACACGACGCTGGGCTTCGTCGCCGCGAAGACCCAGCGGATGACGCTGGGCGTGCTGGTCACCGGCGTGATGTACCGGTATCCGGGGCTGCTCGCCAAGATCGTCAGCACTCTCGACGTGCTCTCCGGCGGTCGGGCCCGGCTCGGCATCGGCGCATCCTGGTACGAGCGGGAGCAGCGCGGCCTCGGCGTGCCCGTGGTGCCGGTCGCCGAGCGCTTCGAGCGGCTGGAGGAGACGCTGCGGATCTGCCTGCAGATGTGGGGTGACGACAACGGGCCGTTCAACGGACAGCACTACCAGCTCGCCGAGACGATCAACTCGCCCCAGCCGTTGAGCCGTCCGCACCCGCCGATCATGATCGGCGGCGGCGGCGAGAAGAAGACGCTGCTCCTGGTGGCCCGGTACGCCGACGCCTGCAACCTGTTCGGCACGGCCGCCGGCGCCGACGAGGTGGCGCGCAAGCTGGAGGTGCTGCGGGGGCACTGCGTCGTCGAGGGCCGTGACTATGACACCGTCGAGAAGACCGTGGTCGCCCACCGGCCACCGTTGGCCGACGTCGACGCGTTCCTCGCCGAGGTTGCCGACTACGCCGCGCTCGGGGTCACCGAGGTGCAGGTCACCCCGGATCGCCACCCGGTGGAGTTCGCCCAGCGGCTCGGCGACGAGGTGCTGCCCCGGCTGGCCGACATCGGCTGATTCCGGCGCGACACCAGGGGCTGTCCTCCACCGAGCGGAGGACAGCCCCTGGTGCGTAGCTGGCCGCGTCAGGCGACCGAGGTGGGGAACCGTTCCCACACCCGGTGCCCGGCCATCAGCCGCTGCACCGCGGTCAGGGCTTCGACGCCGGAGCCCGCCGTGACGACGCCGGGAGTGCCGCTCACCCCCGCCTGCTCCAGCACGGTGACGCCGGCGCCCCAGGCGCCGATCGTCTTGGCGTGCCGCCAGCACTCCTCGACGAGGAGCAGCACGCGGGGATCCACGGCCACCGCCGGCGCCCTACCCGCCTTGTCGCGGGCCGGGATGGCATCCGGTGCGGGTGCCGGCGCTCCGGCCAGCAGGACCGCGTCGAACTCGACCGACCGGCCGGTGGCGAAGGTCCGCTGCATCGGCATGCCGCCCACCATGCCGCCGTGTGGGGCGATCAGCAGCGGCACCATTCCGGCCTCGAACACGGCTGCGCGTACCTGGTCGACGCCGTCGAGGTCGCTGTCGGGGTCGACGACGATCCCGATCGTGCGACCGTCGGTCGGCCACTCCCTGCCGACCTGCGACAGCGCGGGACTGGGCGTGACGTCGGCCAGCGGCACGGTCGGCTCCGGGGCGGGTAGGCCCAGCCCGGTGGCGACCTGCGCGCACAGCACCGGGTCGATGTTCGCGAGGCACTGGAGCTGGCGCTCCTTGATCGCCTGGTGGTAGCACTTGCCGAGCTCGAAGGTGTAGGCCCGGATGATGTGCTCCTTCTCGACCGGCGACATGCTCAGCCAGAACAGGCGTGCCTGGCTGAAGTGGTCGTCGAACGAGGCCGGGTTCGCCCGTACCTTGGGCGCCTCGGCAACCGTCACCGGTACGTCGAGGAAGGCGTGCTCATCGTCGCCGGCGGGGAAGGGATTGCCGCCGTCGAGCGAGTTCGGCCGGTACGGCGCCACCCCCGCGTGCACGGCGTGCTGGTGGAAGCCGTCGCGCAGCATGTCGTTGACCGGGGCGTGTGGCCGGTTGATCGGGATCTGGGAGAAGTTCTGCCCGCCCAACCGGGTGAGCTGTGTGTCGACGTACGAGAAGAGCCGGCCCTGCAGCAGCGGGTCGTTGGTGACGTCGATGCCCGGCGGGAGGTGGCCGAGGTGGAAGGCGACCTGCTCGGTCTCGGCGAAGAAGTTCGTCGGCGTCCGGTTGAGGGTGAGCTTTCCGATGGGCTGCACCGGTGCCAGCTCCTCCGGCACGATCTTCGTCGGGTCCAGCAGGTCGATCTCGGCGAAGGTCTCCTCAGGGGTGTCGGGGAAGACCTGGATGCCCAGCTCCCACTCGGGGAACGCGCCGGCCTCGATCGCGTCGTACAGGTCCCGGCGGTGGAAGTCCGGGTCGATGCCGCTGAGCATCTGCGCCTCCTCCCAGGTCAGGGAGTGCACGCCCAGCTTGGGCTTCCAGTGGAACTTGACCAGCGCCTTCTCGCCGGCCTCGTTGACGAGGCGGAAGGTGTGTACGCCGAAGCCCTCCATGGTCCGGTACGACCGGGGGATGCCGCGGTCGGACATGTTCCAGAGCGTGTGGTGCTGCGCCTCGGTGTGCAGCGAGACGAAGTCCCAGAAGGTGTCATGCGCGCTCTGCGCCTGCGGGATCTCGCGGTCCGGATGCGGCTTCGCGGCGTGGATGATGTCCGGGAACTTGATGGCGTCCTGGATGAAGAAGACCGGCATGTTGTTGGCGACCAGGTCGAAGGTGCCCTCGTCGGTGTAGAACTTCGTGGCGAAGCCACGGGTGTCGCGGACCGTGTCGGCCGAACCACGCGAGCCGAGCACGGTGGAGAACCGCACGAAGACCTCTGTCTCCCGCCCCTTTCTTGAGGAAGCCGGCCCGGGTCACCCGCTCCGCGGTGCCGTAGGCGGTGAAGACGCCGTGCGCTCCCGCGCCGCGCGCGTGCACCACGCGCTCGGGAATGCGCTCGTGGTCGAAATGCGTGATCTTTCACGCAGGTGGTGGTCCTGGAGCAGCGTCGGACCGCGTGATCCGGCCTTGAGTGAGTGGTCGGTGTCGCGGAGCCGAGCCCCCTGCGAGGTGGTGAGGAAGGCACCCTGCTGACCCTTGGCGGTCGTCGGCGCGCCGGTCTCCGCGCCGGTCGGGGTGCGGGTCTGCGGGGCACCCTGCTCCGTCTTCGGCGGCAACGGGTCGCGCGGCGTCGTCGGCTCCTCGACGGGTGGCGGGGCGCTGCCCGGCGCGCCGGGGACATCTGGCGTCAGGGCGTCGGCGATCTTGTCTGAGGCGGTCTTCACGGCGTTCTTGACCGCCTCGGCGGGCTTGCTGGAATCCACTGAACGAACCCCTCCATGGAGCGTCTACGAGCAGGCGATGGCATCCCTACCCCTGGTCAGAGGGCCAAAACACAGCCGATGTCCCCGTCCCGACCCCGGATAGGGCGGACGCCGACCGGCGGGACTGGTGATTTCACCGATGCGTGGGCCGACGCAGCGGCCAAAACTGACGCACGTCGATATCCCTCGACTCTAGGGAGTGCCCGACGTGTCGTCACCAACCACCACCCGTCCCCGTTCCATGGCAGCCCGAGCCGCCCGGCTCGTGCTGGCCGCCACCCTGGTCGCCGGAGGCGTCCTGGCCGGTAGCTCCGGCGCCGCGCAGGCGGCGAGCCCGTACGAGAGGGGCCCCAACCCGACCACCGCGATCCTGGAGGCCAGTCGCGGCCCGTTCGCCACCGCCTCGCAGAACGTGTCCTCGCTGAGCGTCACCGGCTTCGGCGGTGGCGTCATCTACTACCCGACCAGCACCAGCGAGGGCACCTTCGGCGCCATCGCCATCTCGCCCGGCTACACCGCGGCCTGGTCCAGCATCAGCTGGCTCGGCCCCCGGATCGCCTCGCACGGCTTCGTGGTGATCGGCATCGAGACCAACAGCCGGCTGGACCAGCCGGACAGTCGTGGCCGTCAGCTCCTCGCCGCGCTCGACTACCTGGTCGAGCGCAGTTCGGTGCGTACCCGGATCGACGGCAGTCGGCTCGCGGTGGCTGGTCACTCGATGGGCGGCGGCGGCAGCCTGGAGGCCGCGTCGGCGCGGCCGTCGCTGCAGGCCGCGGTGCCGCTCGCACCGTGGAATTTGGACAAGAGCTGGTCCGAGCTTCGGGTGCCCACGCTGATCATCGGTGGGGAGAGCGACAGTGTCGCGCCGGTCTCGTCGCACTCGGAGCCGTTCTACAACAGCATCCCCGCCTCGGCGGAGAAGGCGTACCTGGAGCTGAACGGAGCGAGCCACTTCTTCCCGCAGTCGGTGAACACGCCGACGGCCCGGCAGATGGTGGCCTGGCTCAAGCGGTTCGTCGACGACGACACCCGCTACGAGCAGTTCCTCTGCCCGGGCCCGAGCGGCTCGCAGATCCAGGAGTACCGCAACACCTGCCCCAGTTCCTGATCGCGATCCCGGGGCGGTCGCCGCTGGCGGCCGCCCCGTCCGCCTGCCGATGGCGAGGTATTGAAGGTCTTGACGCGGTACCCGAGAAACGTACACTGCGAGTGTAAATAACACCCGCCACAACAGAGGGATGGGTGATGGAGCGCGGGCTCGCATTGCACCACATCGGCGTACGTTTCGGCGGCCTCACCGCCCTCGACGACGTCTCACTGCGGGTGTCACCCAACCGGGTGGTGGGCGTGATCGGGCCGAACGGCGCCGGCAAGACCACGTTGTTCAACGTGATCTGCGGCTTCGTCACGCCGGAGACGGGTTCGCTCACCCTCGACGACAGACCGTTGCGGCCCCGGCCGCACCGGCTGACCCGGCTCGGCATCGCCCGGACCCTGCAGGGGACCGGCCTCTTCGCCGGGCTCACGGTGCTGGAGAACGTGATGACCGGCGCCTCACACACCGCGCGGGCCGGCTTCGTGTCGGCGCTGCTCGGTCTGCCCAGCAGCGACCGCGACGAGCGGCGGCTGCGCCAGCACGCACTGGACATCCTGGACGATCTGGGGATCGCCAGGCACGCCGACGCCGCGCCGACCACGCTGCCCTTCGCCGTACGCCAGCGGGTCGCTCTGGCTCGCGCGCTCGCCGCCCGGCCCCGGCTGCTCCTGCTCGACGAGCCCGCTGGTGGCCTCGGCGCCGACGACATCACCGAGCTGGCGGAGCTGATCCGGCAGCTTCCCCAGCGGGACGCCGACCCCTGCGCGGTGCTGCTCGTGGAGCACCACATGGACCTGGTGATGGCGGTCTGCGACGAGATCGTGGTGCTCGACTTCGGCCGGGTGATCGCCGCCGGCACGCCGGACGAGATCCGCGACGACCCGGCCGTCACCGACGCCTATCTCGGGGCCGCCATCGACGAGGCCGCGGCATGAGCGCGACGACGAAGGGTGGTGCGGCGTGAGCGCGAGGAGTGAGCCGGGTTTGCGAGCCCCGCAGTCGCAAACGAAGGGCGGTGCGGCGTGAGCGCGAGGAGTGAGCCGGGTTTGCGAGCCCCGCAGTCGCAAACGAAGGGTGGTGCGGCATGAGTGAGCCGGACCTGCTGGTGGTGCGCGGGCTGGTGGCCGGTTACGGTGCCGCGCCCGTGCTGCAGGCCATCGACCTCACCGTCCCGGCCGGCACCATCGCCGCCGTAGTCGGCGCCAACGGCGCCGGCAAGACCACCCTGCTGCGCGCGCTCTCCGGCATGATCCGTCCGGCCGCCGGGCAGGTCCTCCTCGCCGGGGAGGACCTGCGCGGCACACCGGTGGAGCAGCTCGTCCGGCGTGGCATGGCGCATGTGCCGGAGGGGCGGGGCGTGATCAACGAGCTCACCGTCGACGAGAACCTGCGGCTCGGCGGGCTGTGGCGGCGCGACCGGGCCGACGCCGGCCGTGCCCTCGACGAGGTCTACGAGCTCTTCGAGCCGCTGGCCCGACGGCGTCGGCACCTCGGCCACCAGCTCTCCGGTGGCGAGCGGCAGATGCTCGCGCTCGGCCGGGCGCTGGTCGGTCGACCCCGTCTGCTGCTGCTCGACGAGCCGTCGCTCGGGCTGGCGCCGCGAGTGGTCGCCCGGACCATGGCCCTGCTCCGCCAGTTGCGTGACCGCACCGGCCTGACCGTGCTGCTGGTCGAGCAGAACGTCCGCAGCGCACTCGCCGTCGCCGACCAGGGCGTGGTGATGGCCCTCGGCCGGGTGGTGATCGCCGCCCCGGCCGCCAAGCTGCGCGACGACGTCGACCTGCGACACGCCTACCTCGGTTTCTGACCACCACCTCGTCCCCCAGGAGGGAGGACTGTTGGACCGCTTCGTCTTCCTCACCATCGACGGCCTGTCCCGGGGCGCGGTGTACGCCGCGTTCGCGCTCGCCCTGGTGCTCATCTGGCGGGCGGCGCGGGTCGTCAACTTCGCCCAGGGGGCGATGGCCGTCGCGGCCGCGTACGTCGCCTACTCCGTGTCCGCGTCGACCGGCTCCTACTGGCTGGGTTTCCTGGTCGCGATCCTCGCCGGACTGGTGCTCGGCGCACTGGTGGACCGCGCCGTGATGCGCTTCGTCGACCACGCGTCGCCGCTCAACCCGGTGATCGTCGCGCTCGGGCTGGTCCTGCTGATCCAGGCCGTCCTGGGCATGGTGTACGGCAGCGAGTTCCGACCCGCCGACGCGCCGTTCAGCCGCTCCGCCCTCACCGTGGGTGGGGTCGCCGTGCTCTCGCCGTACGACCTGTTCGTCTTCGCGGCGATCGGGGCGGTGGTCGTTGGTCTGGCCTGGCTCTTCGCCCGGACCGCGGTCGGGTTGCGGATGCGCGCGGCGGCCTTCGCCCCCGAGATCTCCCGCCTGCTCGGGGTCAACGTCGGCGGCATGCTGACCCTCGGCTGGGCGCTCGCCTCCGGCGTGGGCGCGTTGGCCGCCATGCTGGTCATCCCCACCGAGCTCGGTCTGCATCCGCACGCGATGGACCTGGTCTTCGTCTCGGCGTTCACCGCGGCGGTGGTCGGCGGGCTGGACAGTCCACCGGGGGCGGTGGTCGGTGGTCTGGTGGTGGGGCTGCTGCTCTCCTATGTCAGCGGTTACGCCGGCAGTGACCTCACGCCGTTGGCGGTGCTGGTCCTGCTGCTGGCGGTGCTGCTGGTCCGCCCCGGCGGGCTGTTCGCCCCGGTCACGGCGAGGCGGGTGTGAGCGCCACCCAGGCGGCCCTGCCGCCACAGCAGAACCTGGCCGGCGCAGGCACTGGCTGCGGCGACCGTCCGGTCGACCGGCGGCGCGGCTCCACCCTTCTGCGCCACCTTGCCTTCGCGCTCGCCGCCGCGCTGCTGCTGCTCGGGGTCAGCTACGCCGTCGAGCCGTTCCGCAACTTCCAGCTCGCCACCGTGGCCGCCTACCTCTGCGCCACCGCCGGGTTGACGGTCCTCACCGGGCTCAACGGCCAGCTCTCGCTCGGGCACGGCGCGTTGATGGCCACCGGCGCGTACACCGTGGCTCTCTGCCAGAACGCGTTCGCCGACCGGGGGATGACCGGTGGCTGGCTGCTGCCGCTCTCGCTCGGCGCGGCGGTGCTTAGCACGGTCGCGGTCGGTGCGGTGGTCGGCGTCGCCGCGGCCCGGCTGCGTGGCCCCTACCTGGCCGGGGTGACCCTCGCCGTGGCTGTCGTCGTGCCGGCCCTGGCCGTCACCTTCGACGGCGTCTTCAACGGCGAGCAGGGGCTGTCGGTGCCGGTGGAGCCGCCGCCGATGTCGCTCGGCCCGTACTTTCCCTACGAGCGGTGGCAGCTCTGGCTCGCCGGTGCGGCCACCCTGCTCGCCCTGCTGCTGCTGGCCAACCTGATCCGCAGCCGGTACGGGCGTACCTTCCGGGCGGTCCGCGACGACGAGGTGGCCGCGCGCCTCGCCGGTATCCACGTGGCCCGTACCCAGGTGCTCGCGTTCGTGGTCAGCGCCGCCACCGCCGGTCTCGGCGGCGCCCTGCTCGCGGTGCTCGCGCAGAGCGTGTCTCCGGGCGCGTTCTCGCTGACCCTGTCGCTCTTCCTCCTGATGGCCGTGGTGATCGGCGGTCTCGGTCGCCTCGCCGGCGCGCTGTGGGGGGCCGTCCTGCTGGTTGCCCTGCCCGATCTCACTCACTCCGCGACCGAGCTGCTCACCCTCTCGCCCGCGGTGGCGCAGCGGCTGGAGGGCAACCTCCCGCTGGCGATCTTCGGAGTCACCCTGATCGTCGTCATGATCGCCGCACCCGGCGGCGTGCAGGGTCTGCTGTCGCGTCTCGGCCGGGCGCTGTTGGCCCGGTGGTCGGCCCGGCGGTCCTGAGCTGTCCCTGTCCGGCCTCGGCCGGGCGCCCCACCACCACACCGTTCGATTGAGAACCGGACCGAGAAAGGTCGGTGTTTCCAATGCGCCGTACGGCACGACGCGGTCTCGCGATCGCCAGCACCATAGCCCTGTTGATCAGCGCCGCCGGTTGCAGCGGCGACGACGGTTCCGGTCCCGGCGGGGGATCGGTGCCGGGCGTCACCGACAGCGAGATCGTCGTCGGCACCCACATGCCGCTCACCGGGCCGGCCTCGGCCGGCTACTCCAAGATCGCCCCGGCGACGAAGGCGTACTTCGACTACGTCAACGCCAACGGCGGCGTGCACGGGCGGAAGATCACCTACAAGGTCATGGACGACGGCTACAACCCGGCGAACACGCAGCAGGTGGTCCGCCAGCTCGTCCTGCAGGACAAGGTCTTCGCCATCCTCAACGGCCTCGGTACGCCGACGCACACCGGCGTGCTCGACTTCCTCAAGAGCAACCGGGTGCCCGACCTCTTCGTCGCCTCCGGTAGCCGCAGCTGGGACCAGCCGGACAAGTATCCCGGCACGTTCGGGTTCAACCCGGACTACACGGTCGAGGGCAAGATCCTCGCCACGTACGCGAAGGCGAACCTGGCCGGCCAGAAGGTCTGCTTCCTGGGTCAGGACGACGACTTCGGCCGGGACAGCCTGGTCGGCGTGGAGAAGGTGCTCGGCGCCACGGCCGTGGCGGTCAAGCAGACGTACGTCACCAGCAACACCAACGTGGCGCCGCAGATCGGCGCGTTCAAGGCGGCCGGTTGCCAGGTCGTCGTGCTCGCCACCGTGCCCGGCTTCACCGCGCTCTCCATCGGTACCGCCGCGCGGCTGGGCTTCAAGCCGCAGTGGCTGGTGTCCAACGTCGGCTCCGATTACCCGACCCTGGCCAAGCAGCTCGGCGCCGCCGCTCCGCTGCTGGAGGGCGTGGTCGGCACCAACTACCTGCCGATGCAGAACGACACCGCGAATCCGTGGATCCAGCTCTTCACGAGGATCAACAAGGAGCACAACGGGGATGCGCCGTTCGACGGCAACACCGTCTACGGCATGTCGGTCGGCTACCTCTTCGTGCAGGTGCTGCTCGCCGCGGGCAAGGACCTCACCCGGGAGAAGGTGCTGGAGGCGGTGCAGAAGGGTGGCTTCCAGGGCCCCGGGCTGGCACCGCTGCGCTTCTCCGCCGACGACCACTCCGGCTACGGCGGGCAGCGGCTGGCCCGGGTGAGCGGGGGAGTGCAGAGCTACTTCGGGCCGACGTACGAGACCGACGAGGAGGACGGACCGGTCAGCGAGTACAGCGCGGCGCCGGTGGCACCACCGGCCAACGGGATACCGACCGTCTCCTGACGACACCCGGCCCCGGCAGTCGACCGGGCGTGGTCGCGCGGCATATCGCCGTGCCCACGCCCGGTCGTACGGCTGCGCCCAGCCAGCCAACCCAGCGTAGTGACCGGCGACACGATCGACCCTCCGGACGTTGACCGACACCGATCGCCGCTTCTACTATCTGCACTGTGAATGCAGATTCAGGCCGGCTTGTCGATCGGGTCGCCATCGTCACCGGTGCCAGTAGGGGAATCGGCCTGGCCATCGCCCAGCGGTTGGTGGCCGAGGGGGCGCGGGTGGGTCTGACCGCCCGCCGTCCGGAGGCGCTGGCCGAGGCGGTCACCGCCCTGGGCGGGCCCGCGTACGCCGTGGCCGTACCCGGGAGGGCTGACGACGCCGAGCACCGGGCCGCCGCGGTTCGGGAGGTCACGGCGGCGTTCGGGCCGGTGGACCTCCTGGTCAATAACACCGGCATCAACCCGGTGCACGGCCCGCTGGTCGGGCTCGACCTGGGGGCGGCGCGCAAGATCCTCGACGTCAACCTGGTCGCCGCGCTCGGCTGGGTGCAGGAGGTCTGCGCCGCCGGCATGACCGACCGGGGTGGCTGCGTGGTCAACGTATCGTCGGTGGCCGGGATCGGCCCGTCGCCCGGCATCGCCTTCTACGGGGTGAGCAAGGCCGCGCTCAACCACCTCACCGCCAGCCTCGCCGTGGAGCTGGGGCCGGCGGTCCGGGTCAACGCCGTCGCTCCCGGCGTGGTGAAGACCCGCTTCGCGGCCGCCCTCTACGAGGGCCGGGAGGACGAGGTCGCCGAGCGGTACCCGCTCGGGCGGCTCGGCCTGCCGCAGGACGTGGCGGGCACGGTCGCCTTCCTGGCCTCTGCCGACGCCGCCTGGATCACCGGACAGACCATCACCTGCGACGGTGGCGTCACGTTGACCGGTCGAGCCGGATGACGGCGCCGGCGGTCGCCCGGGTGCCGCTGATCATCACCTGTCTAGACTCGGCGGTGCGTCGGGGGACGACATGGTGAAGGGGCGGGGGCGAATGGACGCGGTCGAGGTCCCGGTCCGGGTCGACGGGCGGACCGCCCGGGCCGAGCGCACTCGCGCGGCGATCGTCGAGGCGCACCTCGCGCTCATCTCCGAGGGTGACCTCCGGCCGACCGGCGAACGCATCGCCGAGCGAGCCGGCATCTCGTTGCGGACGCTCTGGACCAACTTCAAGGACATGGAGACGCTCTTCGAGGCGAGCGGGGCCGAGGTGCTCCGCCAGCAGGACGCCGCCTACCGGCCGATCTCGTCCGGGCTGCCGCTGGCGAAGCGGGTCGACGCGTACTGCCGGCAACGCGCCCGGCTGCTCCAGCTCATCGCGCCGTCGGCGCGGGCGGCCCAGATGCGCGAGCCGGTCTCCGACCAGTTGCACCGCAACCGGCTCAAGCACATCGACCGGGTCCGGGACGAGGTCGAGGAGCTTTTCGCCACCGAGTTGGCGCAGGCCGGGCGGGGGCGGGGGCAGCTGCTCAACGCGCTGGTGGCGGCGAGCATGTGGCCGGCCTGGTCGATGCTGTGCGACGGCCTGGGGCTGGGCGTGGATCAGGCCCGCGCGGTGATGGCCCGGACGGTGGGCGCCCTGCTGGCCGAGGCGCCGGCCGGCTGATACCGGCTCGGCACGGTATCGCCCACCTCTTTCCATTCGGTTACCGATAGGTGACACTGAATGCATGGTTACTGCATCAAGAGTGCAAATAACCGTGCTGCGCGGCCGGGACGACGAGTGCCGGGCTGTCCGGAACCTGCTCGACGGCGTGACCGACGGCGGTGGTGCTCTGCTGCTGCACGGCGAGCCGGGTTCGGGCCGGACCGCGCTGGTCGGCTACGCCCACCGGTACGCCGAGCGGTGCACCGTGCTCGCCGGGACCGGCCTGGCCGAGGAGGCCGCACTCCCGTACGCGGGCTTGCAGCGCCTGCTCGATCCGGTGCTCGATCGGGCCGCCGCCCTGCCGGAGCAGCAGCGGCACCTGCTGCGGCGGGCGCTGGCCGGAGAGGGCTGTCCGGCTGACCGCCAACTGGCGCTGTCGATGGCCGTGCTCGGGCTGCTCGCCGCTGCCGCCCGGGACCGCCCCCTGCTCGGCACCATGGACGACGTCGACCGGGGCGACCGGCAGACCACCCAGGTGCTGGCCGTCGTGGCCCGCCGGCTGCGGCACCTGCCGGTCGCCGTCCTGCTCACCGCGGACGTCACCGCGACGGTCGACGGGATCCCGGCGCACCTGCTCCGACCGCTGGACGAGCGCGAGAGCGTCGCCGTCCTCACCGACCGGCTGCCCGAGCGGCCCGCCGCGCCGGTCGCGGCCACGCTCGCCGCGGTCGGCGGCGGTAACCCGCAGGCCCTGGTGGACCTCGCCGGCGTGCTCAGTCCCGGGCAGTGGCGGGGGGAGGAGTCGCTGCCCACCGCACCGCCGGCCGAGGGTGCGTTGGGCCGCGCCTATCGGGCCAGGCTGGACCAGTTGCCGGCGGACAGCCGGCGGATGCTGCTACTCGCCGCGCTCAACGAGGACGGCCGGCCGGCCACCCTGATCCGGGCGGCGGAGGCCGCCGGGACCACCGTCGAGGCGCTCGCCCCGGCGGAGGTCGTCGGCCTGGTCCGTGTCGAGCCGACCGGCGTCAACTTCCCCCAGCCGCTGGCTCGCGCGATGGTCGCGGCCAGCGCGCCGCTCGCGGAGCGCCGCGCGGCGCACCGGCTGCTCGCCGACGTGTTCGACGCAGAGGGGCAGCGGCTGCGCTCGGCGATGCACCTCGCCGCCGCGACGGCGGGCACCGACCCGGCCCTGGCCACCGAGCTGGAACAGGCTGCAGCCGGTGGGGAGGGCGGCTGGGCCACCGCCTCGGCGGCGCTGTGCCGGGCCGCCGAGCTCAGCGACGAACCGGCCCGCGCCGCCACCCGCCTGCTGGCCGCGGCCCGGTACGCCTGGGCGGCCGGCCAACCCGGTCAGGCCCGACTGCTGCTCGACCGCCTCCGCGCCGTTTGCGTGGACCCGGTCGTCAGCGGGCACGCCGACCTGCTCCGTGGCGAGCTGGAACTGCGGTGCGACGACGCCTCGGGTGCGTCGGTCACGTTGCTGGCCGCCGCCGGGGCGGTGGCCGGCACCGACCGCGCCCTGGCCCTGGCCGCGCTGGTGCGGGCCGGCGAGGCCGTCTGCTTCGCCGGTGACCAGTACCGGTACGCCGAGGTCGGGCGCCGGGCGCTGGCGTTGCGGCGCCCGAACGAGCCGCCGGGCATCGAGCTGAGGGCATCCCTGGTCGCCGGGGTGGCCGCGACCCTGCGGGGCGACCACGAGCGGGCCGGCCCGGCGCTGCGTCGGGCCGTCGTGCTCGGTGGCCGGTTGACCGGGCCGGCACTGACCCCGACCGCGCTCACCTGCGCGGCAGCCGCCGGCCTGGTGGTGGCCGTGGACGGCGCGGCGCACCGGCTCGCCGAGCGCGCCGTCGGGTTGGCCCGGGACCGGGGCGAGTTGTCCATGCTGCCCCGGGCGCTGGAGCTGCGGGCCATCGCCGAGTACTGGTTGGGTCGGCACGAGGCGGCGGCCGAGACCTCCCGTGCCGGGCTGCGGGTCGCCCGCGCCACCGGGCAGGTCAACTGCGCCAACGTCCACCTGGGCATGCTCGCCGTGCTGGCCGCCATCCGCGCCGACCGGGCCGCCAGCCTGCAACGGATCCGCGAGATCGGCGAGACGCCGACACCGGGCAGCCGGCCGCACGCGCTCGCCGGGTGGGCGCTGGCGGTTCTCGACCTGGTCGACGGCCGGCACGTCGAGGCTGCGGACCGACTGGCGTCGCTGGCCCGGCTCGGCACCGGTCGGGGGCAGGTCCTCGTCCAGGTGATGGCCACCCCGTACCTGGTGGAGGCGGCCGCCCATCTGGCGCACCGACCGGCGGCGACCGCCGCGCTCGCCGTCTTCGACCGTTGGGCCAGCAGCACCGCGAGCCCGTTGCGCCGGGCCCTCTCCGCCCGGTGTCACGCCCTGCTCGCGCCACGGGGCAGCGCCGAGGCCGAGCGGGAGTTCCGGACCGCGTTGCGGTTGCACCCGATGGAGGCCGGCACGTTCGAGCGCGCCCGCACCGAGCTGCTCTTCGGTCAGGAGCTGCGCCGCAGCCGGCGCCCGCGCGACGCCCGCGGGCACCTGCACCAGGCCCGCGAGACGTTCATCCTGCTCGGGGCGAGTTGCTGGGCCGAGCAGGCCACCGCGGAGCTGCGCGCCGCCGGGGAGTCGGTCGGCCCGCCGGACCTACCCGCGGCACGGCTGCTGACCGGTCAGCAACTGCGGATCGCGCAACTGGTCGCCGAGGGGGCCACCAACCGGGAGATCGCCGCCCGGATGTTCCTCTCCACCCGCACGGTCGACCACCACCTGCGCAACGTGTTCCACCGGCTCGGCATCCGTTCCCGCACCGAGCTTGCCCGCGCGTTCGCTGCCGAGCGGCACGCCGGGCTGACCTCGGACCGGTGACCGGCGGTCGGTCGCTGTCCACGCTGGACGCGGAAAACTATCACCGCTAGTTTATCCGTCATGGAGCTCACCCTTTCCGCCGAGCAGGCGGCAGTCCGTCAGCTCGCCGCCGAGTTCGCCGACCGGGAGCTGATGCCGCACGCGGCGGCCTGGGATCGCCGCGAGTCGGTCGATCCGACCGTCGTTGGCATGCTCGGCGACCTGGGCTTTCTGGGGCTGACCATCGCCGAGTCCGACGGCGGTTCCGGGGGCGACCACCTCGCGTACTGCCTCATCCTGGAAGAGCTCGGCCGGGGAGACTCGGCCGTGCGCGGCATCGTGTCGGTCTCACTCGGCCTGGTCGCGAAGTCGATCGCCGCGCACGGGTCGGTCGAGCAGCGGGCCGAGTGGCTGCCCCGGCTCTGCTCCGGCGCCGTTCTCGGTTGCTTCGCGCTGACCGAACCGGACAGCGGCTCGGACGCGGCCGCCCTGCGGACCCGCGCGGTACGCGACGGCACCGACTGGCTGCTCACCGGCACGAAGACGTTCATCACCAATGGCACCACCGCCGACGTGGCGCTGGTCTTCGCCCGCACCGGTGGCCCAGGGCACCGGGGCATCACGGCGTTCCTGGTGCCGACCGGCAGCCCCGGGCTGACCCGGCGGGAGATCCACGGCAAGCTCGGCCTGCGCGGGCAGGCCACCGGGGAGCTGCGCTTCGACGAGGTACGGGTGCCCGACGCGGCCCGCCTCGGCGCGGAGGGCGCCGGGTTCCGCCTGGCGCTGGCCACCCTGGCCAAGGGCCGGATGTCGGTCGCCGCCGGTTGCGTCGGCATCGCCCAGGGTTGCCTCGACGCGGCGGTCGGCTACGCCGGGCAGCGGACCCAGTTCGGCAAGCCGATCGCCGGTCACCAGCTCGTCCAGCAACTGCTCGCCGGCATCGCGGTGGACACCAACGCGGCCCGGCTGCTGGTGTGGCAGGTGGCCGACCTGATCGACCGCGGCCAGCCGTTCGCCACCGAGGCGTCGATGGCCAAGCTCTTCGCGAGCGAGGCCGCCGTCCGGTCGGCCAACAACGCGGTCCAGGTCTTCGGGGGGTACGGCTACATCGACGAGTATCCGGTCGGCAAGTACCTGCGCGACGCCCGGGTCGCCACCCTCTACGAGGGCACCAGCCAGATCCAGCAGCTCCTCATCGGACGCGCGCTCACCGGCGTCAACGCCTTCTAGCCGCCCCCGGCGTGTCGCGTCGGGGTGGCCCGGACACGAAAGAGCGTGATGACTCTGCGGTATTTTAATGCCTCAGAGTCATCACGCTCTGAGCGGTGACATCGACCCGGTGGGTCAGGCGACGATGGTGCCGAGGGCGGGCATGCCGCTGTCCGGATCAGCCCACGCCGGAGCACTGAGCCGAGCCACCGGTTGGGCCATGGAGATCGTCGAACTCGTGGAAGCGGACGATCCGACCGGGAGCGGAGCAACCATCGACTATCGGGAATGTTTCGGTAACACGTCCCCGCCGGTGTCCGGTGAACACGGTCGATGCGCAGGCTGCCGCCCGGTCCGGGCGGCGAAAGGTTTCCGGAAGTCTTGACAATCGAGCATCCTCGATTGAAGCTGACACAGTCACGCGAGCCGCGGTCAGGGTCGGGCGAAGGGCAGTCCTCGATCTACTCCCCTTCCATGCGCCACTCTCCCCAGGAATCGCGAATGAGACTGAAGAGAAGAATGCTTGGCGCCCTCATGGCGACCGTGACGCTGGCCGCTGCCGCGTTGGCGTTCGCCGCGCCAGCCTCGGCGGCCACGTTGACCGAGGTGACAGGCTTCGGCAGCAACCCCACCAACCTGCGGATGCACCTGTACGTCCCGGACCGGGTGGCGTCCCGGCCGGCGATCCTGCTCGCCCTGCACTACTGCACCGGCTCGGGTCCGGCGTACCACTCCGGCACGCAGTACGCGTCCCTCGCGGACCGGTACGGGTTCATCGTGATCTACCCGTCGGTGACCCGCAGCAGCCTCTGCTGGGACGTGTCCTCGCCGCAGGCACTGCGCCGGGGCGGTGGCAGCGACCCGGTCGGGCTCATGTCGATGGTCGACCACGTGCGACAGCGGTACGCCGCCGACCCGGACCGGATCTTCGCCACCGGCACCTCGTCCGGGGCGATGATGACGAACGTCATGCTGGGCGTCTACCCGGACGTGTTCACGGCGGGCGCGTCCTTCGCCGGGGTGCCGTTCGGCTGCTTCGCCACCGGCGGCAGCTCGGAGTGGAACAGCGAGTGCGCGAACGGGCAGCTCATCAGGACCCCGCAGCAGTGGGGGGACCTGGTGCGCGAGGCGTACCCGGGCTACACCGGCCGGCGACCACGGATGCAGATCTGGCACGGCACCAACGATGAGACGCTGCGCTACCCGAACTTCGGCGAGCAGGTCAAGCAGTGGACCAACGTGCACGGGCTGAGCCAGACCCCGACGTACACCGACTCACCGCAGGCCGGCTACAACCGGACCCGGTACGGGAGCAGCGGCGGCACGGCTCCGGTCGAGGCGATCAGCATGCAGGGCGTCTCGCACAACCTGCCGGTCGACGCCGCGCAGGTGCTCCGCTTCTTCGGGCTGGACGGCGCCACCCCGCCGCCGACGACCCCGCCGCCCACGACCCCGCCGCCCACCACTCCGCCCCCGACCGGGGGT
Organism: Micromonospora sp. NBC_00858; assembly: GCF_045207365.1. Taxonomy (NCBI): domain Bacteria; kingdom Bacillati; phylum Actinomycetota; class Actinomycetes; order Micromonosporales; family Micromonosporaceae; genus Micromonospora; species Micromonospora sp. NBC_00858. Next base: position 1,735,155 of record NZ_CP108828.1, read on the forward strand.
GCCTGCCGGATCGGGTACGCGGTCAACGCCTGGAACACCGGACTCACCGCGAGCGTCACCATCACCAACACCGGTGCGGCGCCGGTGAACGGATGGGCGCTGACCTTCACGCTGCCCACCGGTCAGCGGATCACCAACGGCTGGAACGCGCAGTACTCCCCGGCGAGCGGCGCGGTGACCGCCCGCAACGTCTCCTACAACGCCGCCATCGCGCCGAACGCGTCGGTCGACATCGGCTTCCAGGCCACCCACGAGGGCGGCACCGGAAAACCGTCGTCCTTCGCCCTGAACGGCGTCGCCTGTTCGACCTCCTGACCCCCCGACACCACCACCCAGAACTGGAGTTGCACGATGCGAAACCCGCAATGGAAGGCGGCATCACGAGCCGCCATCGCGCTGACCGGGGTGGCTGCCCTCGCCGCCGGCATGGCGATGCTCCTGGCGGCTCCCGCCGCCGCCGGCACCACGCTCGGTGCGTCCGCCGCCGAGCAGGGTCGGTACTTCGGCACGGCGGTGGCCGCGAACAAGCTGAGCGACAGCGCCTACACCACGATCCTGAACCGTGAGTTCAACTCGGTGACGCCCGAGAACGAGATGAAGATCGATGCGACCGAGCCGCAGCAGGGTCAGTTCAGCTACGGCGCTGCCGACCAGATCGTCAACCACGCGCGCAGCCGAGGGATGAGCGTGCGCGGTCACACCCTGGCCTGGCACTCGCAGCAGCCGGGCTGGATGCAGAACATGAGTGGCAGCGCGCTGCGGCAGGCGATGCTCAACCACGTCACCCAGGTGGCGACCCACTTCCGGGGTCAGGTCGTGGCGTGGGACGTGGTGAACGAGGCGTTCGCCGACGGCAGCTCGGGTGCCCGGCGTGACTCCAACCTTCAGCGGACCGGCAACGACTGGATCGAGGCGGCGTTCCGGGCCGCCCGGGCCGCCGATCCCGCCGCGAAGCTCTGCTACAACGACTACAACACCGACGACTGGTCGCATGCCAAGACCCAGGCCGTGTACACGATGGTGCGGGACTTCAAGCAGCGCGGCGTGCCCATCGACTGCGTTGGCCTCCAGTCGCACTTCAACAGCGGCTCGCCGTACCCGAGCAACTACCGCACCACGTTGTCCAGCTTCGCGGCGCTCGGCGTCGACGTGCAGATCACCGAGCTGGACATCGAGGGGGCCTCCGCGGCCACGTACCGCAGTGTCGTTCAGGACTGTCTCGCCGTGCCCCGCTGCAACGGCATCACCGTCTGGGGCATCCGGGACAGCGATTCGTGGCGGGCTTCGCAGAACCCGTTGCTGTTCACCAGCGGCGGCGCCAAGAAGCCGGCGTACGACGCGGTGCTCGCCGGGCTCAACAACGGGACGACCCCGCCGCCGACCACTCCGCCCCCGACCACTCCGCCGCCCACGACCCCGCCCCCGGGGCCTGGTGGCTGCACCGCGACGGTGTCGGTGAACCAGTGGACGGGTGGCTTCGTGGGGACGGTGCGGGTGACCGCCGGATCGTCGGCCCTCAACTCCTGGGCGGTGACGATCACGTTGCCGACGGGCGCGACGGTCACCAACGCCTGGAACGCCAACCGCAGCGGTGACACCGGCACCACGCGCTGGACGAACGTGGCCTACAACGGCCGGGTCGGCGCCGGTCAGTCCACCGAGTTCGGCTTCCAGGCCAATGGCACCGCCGGCAGCCTGACCCCGACCTGCACGGCAGGCTGACGCCACACCGGACGGTGTGGAGGGTGCCCCGAACCCTCCACACCGTCCGACCCGGAACCGGGCACGCCCGGCCCTGGCCGCGGCGCCCCCCACTGCGCTCAGCCAGGGCCGTCAGGCCCGGCAGATCTTGACGTCCGGCTGGATGTCCAGCTTGTTGAACACGTTGTCCACCCGACCGATGCCCGACTTCGCCTCGATCGACCCGGCGTTGATCAGTTCGAGGAAGGCGTTGACCGCCTTCACCAGACCGGCGGGGATGCTGTAGCCGACGCCGTAGTCCAGGAACAGGCCGAGCTGGGTGCTGCGGCACAGCTCGATCGGCGCGCCCAGGGCGGAGCCGACGGTCAGCCCCACCGTGGCGGTCACCGTGGCATACAGGCCGGCGGTGAAGCCGAAGGCGCCCAGACCGGCTCGGAAGGCTGCCTGGTAATGGACGATGATGCCGCTGACTCCGACCGACGGGCCGTAGATGGAGTCGGTGATGCTGTTGCGGACGGTCAGGTTCCAGGGTTTCGTGACGCCGAAGGCGCCGTCGGCGTAGCCGAACCCGAGGGAGCCGCCCAGCGACCATTCGCCAGCCGCCTTGATGTTGCCGTCCTTGGCGCTGAACGCCGTCTGCACCCCGACAAGCTGGTTGGCGGTGATGGAGAACGGGACGCCGAGGATCTCGCCGACCGGCACGCTGAAGTCCAGCGGGATCGGAATGCGTTTGTTGACGTTCCGCCCCGCGTCGGTGGCACCCGCGATCTCGATCCGCAGCCCGGCCATACCGCCGATCTGCAGTTCCGCCCGACGGATCGCGCCACCCCGGATCTCCAGGTGGAACCGGGCCGTCGGGTCCTTCATCAGCAGCGTCACCGTGCCGACGATGCGGATACCGCCGCCGTCGTAGCTGAACCGCGCGCCGACTCCGCTCGCGCAGCAGATCGGGGTGACCGCGAACCCGTCGATCCGCTGCTCACCCGCGCCGGCCGCCGGCCGAATCGCGCTCTGCCGCCCAGTGCCGGCCGCCATCCCGACCACCGGCGTCACCGAGCCGCCGCCCCCGCCGGCCTCGCCGTCGTACTCGGCCCAGAACGGCGTGCCCGCGTCGTACCGGGTCGGATTGTCCAGGGAGACCGGCCGGTCACCGGCGAAGGTGCCGTCGCGGATCACCTGCGTGATGTCCACCGGTCCCAGGGTCACCGCCAGGTCCTCCCCGTCGCGGCGTACATCGAGCACCCGCCCGACCGCCCGACCGGTGAGGAACATGACCCTGCCCCGGGCGAGCCGGTCGGCACCGCTGGCGGCGGGATCGATGCGCCAGGTGAGCGCATCCTCGGAGAGCCCGCGCACCGATCCACCGCCGCCGCCCACGAACACCACGTCGGGTTGATAGGTCACGTCCGGATTGGGCGCGGGCGCCGCACCGTACCGCTGGTCACCGCCGGTGCCACCGGCCGGCGGACCGGGCGGCGTCGGGTCCGCTGCACCCCGATCGCAGGCCGCCGGGAGCAACAGGGTCACCGCGAGCAGCGCCACCATCGCGCGGTGCCGCCGGGATCCGGGTGCCATCACGTCCCCTCCGCCGCGGGTCACAGCCGGCCGGCGGTCGTACGGGCCAGGGTCTCCAGGGCCGCGCGGTACCTGGCTGGGTCATCGGTGCGGACGAGTCGGATGGAGACCCACACCCCGCCCTTGCTGACGAAGACGGTGCCGTCCTCGGCGTACGCCTCGTCGCCCGCACCGCTGATCGGGGTCAGCTCGTGCCCGAGTTCGCGTTCGATGTCGAGGAACTTCTTCGCGCCGGGGCCGACGAACACCTCGACCTGGGCGGTCGGACCGCTGACCGGGCCGGTGTAGGTGCAGGTGTCCCGGTCCGGCGCCGGCTTCTCCAGTGGTTCCTCCAGCGGGGTGCCGGCCAGCTTCTCAGCCTCCTGCTTGGACACCAGGGCGCAGGCGTCGACGGCCGGCGCGGCAGGCGACTCCTCCGCCGGGGCAGCGTCCGACGGGTCGCCGCCGGACGTGGCCGTGACGCTCTGCCCGGCGTCGGCCACCGGGGCGGCCGGACCATCGTCCGCTCCGCCGCAGGCGACCAGCGGGATGAGCAGCAGTGAGCACCACACGGGTGCGATCAGACGGCGCACAGTCATGCTTCCCTCGCTGGTCAGGGGAGTTCCGGATTGGTGGGGGCGGTCCCGGGTGGATGGATCCACCGAGCCGGGATCAGGCGGTCGACCCGCCATGCGGCGGCTGCGGCGGCCGCGGCCACCACCTCCGCGTTGGGGCCTTCGACCAGCGCGATCACGACGTCGTCGGTCGGTAGCCGGACGGCGGCGACCAGCCGACAGTCTGGGGTGCCGAACGCTGGCGCCGCCCCGTCCGTGTCGGGGGAGCGGTCGTACTGCTCCAGTGCGAACAGGTAGCCGGCCATGACCTGAGGCTAGGTCGCAGCCGGTGGCGAGGAATCGGGCGTTTCCCTACGCTTGCGCGTCGGCCCTGCTCATCGCGGCACCCAGCTCGGCGCGGGTGGAGATGCTGAGCTTGCGGTAGATCCGAGCCAGGTTCGCCTCGACGGTCTTCGGGCTGATGAACAGCTCGTCGGCGATGGCCCGGTTGGTCCGCCCGCGCGCCGCGAGCTGGGCCACCCGCTCCTCGGTGGCGGTGAGGTGCCGGGGTGTCGGTGGGCGGCCACCGACGCGAGCCAACTCCGCCCGGGCCCGGTCCGCGAACGCCGCCGCGCCGATCGCGGTGAACTCCGCGAGCGCTCCCTCCAACGCCTGCCGGGCCGGCAGCTTGCGGCGGGACCTGCGGTGCACGATCCCGGCCACGAGCAGGCAGCGGGCGCGGTCCAACGGCAGCACATCCGGTGGTACGGCGTCCCGCGCCACCGTCAGCGCGTCGAGCGCCTCGCCGGGGTCGACGCCGGTGGCGCTGTCCAACAGCGCGCGGGCCCGGGCGGAGCCGAGCGTCGTCCAGGGACGCGGCAGCCGGCGGTGTCGGGCTGTCAGACGCTCCAGCACGGCCGCCGCCCGGTCGAGATCGCCCACCGCGACGCACGCCTCGATCCAGTCCGGCTCGAACCGCATGGCGAGTGGCTCCACCAGACCGTTGGCGTCGATGGTCGCGGCCAGGCTGGTGTACGCGGACGCGGCCTCCTCCATCCGGCCGGCGGAGAGGGCCACGAACCCGGCCAACTGCTGGTGGATCCGTCGGCACCAGTCGTCGTCCAACTCGTCGGCGAGCCGCAGGCCGGACTCGGCCACCCGGGTCGCCTCGGCCAGTCGTCCCCGGTGCGCGTCGAGCAGCCCGGCCAGCCAGGTCTCACCGACGAGGCCGGTGCCGAGCTGGTCACCGAGTTCCCGAGCCGCGGTGATGTGCCGTTCGGCCTCGTCCCACCGCCCGGCCAGCAATTCGGCCTCCCCGAGGTGGGAGAGCAGCTCGTGTTGCAGCGGCTCGTCGCCCCGGGCCTCGGCGCGGCCGAGCATCCGGTGCAGCCGCCGCCGGGCCCGCTCCGCGTCGTCGATCGACTTCCACCAGATCGCGGGCACCGTGCTCGCCAGCCAGGCCGGTTCGTCACCCTCCAAGGTGAGGGCCCGGTCCAACAGGTCGGTACGCGGCGCCTGGCCGAGCCGTACCTCCTGGAAGAAGAGCAGAACCAGGGCGGCGGCGAGCAGGTCGTGGTCGTCGTGGCGTCCGTCCAGCAGCGTGGCGGCGGCCTCGGCGTGCTCCCGGGCCGCTTCCGTCCGGTCGTCGAAGACGGCGAGGTGGGCGTGGATGCGCCCGGCCAGCGCCGAGTCGGGTCGGGCCGCCGCCAGCGCCCGGGTGCCGTTGTCCACCGCCACCCGGGCTGCCTCACCGCCAGACCAGGCGACGACGGCGCGCAGCAGCAGCGACTCCGCCTGGACGTCGCCGTCGAACTCCGACGCGACCGCCTCGGCCGCCTGGCGGGCCGCCGGGAAGTCGCCACTGTCGAATCGGCAGCGGGCCGCCGCGAGTCGCCGGTGGCCCAGGCGTACCCGGTCGTCGGCCGGGGTGAGCTGGCCGGCGCGGTCGTGCAGCTCCGCGGCGAGGTCGGGTGCGCCCCGGCTGTGCCACCGCGCGGCTGCGGCGGCGAGGGTATCCGCGACCACCGGGTCCGGGTCCGTCGCGCAGAGCGCGAGGTGTCGGGCCCGCTCGTCCGGATCGGTGAGCAGGTCGGCGAGCTGCCGGTGCAGCCGGCGGCGGACTCCCGGCGGGATGCCGGCCCGGACGGCGGCCGCGTACACCGGATGGGTGAAGCGCACGCCGGTCGGCGTCACGACGATCAGCCCGGCCTCCTCGGGCGCGTCCAGCGCGGCGGCGGACACCTCCGCCGCCGCCAGGTCGGCCAGGGTGGGTACGGTCAGCAGCGCGGCCAGTCGCACCGCGGCGCGGCTGGCCAGGGGCAGCCCGGCGAGGACGTCCGCGAGCAGGTGGTGCATGGACGCGGCCACCGGCAGGTCGTCACCGGGTGCGGGTTGGCGCGGCAGGCGTTGTACCGCCCGGACCACCTCGATGGCCAGCAGCGGGTTGCCGTCGGCCTCCCGGGCCACTCGGACGAGCATCGGCCGGCTGAGCGTGGCGCCGAGCTGATCGCGCAGGACGTGGTGCAGCGCGCCGACGTCGAGCGGGGGCACCTCGACACGGCCGACCGGGTCGCCGTGGCGGCCCTCGTCGAGCCCGAGGGGTACGTCCTCGGGCGCACCCGGGCCGCGTCGGCGGCTCACCAGGGTGGCCAGGCCGGTCACGCGGCGCAGCGCGTACCGCAACGCGCGTTCGCTGGGCCGGTCCAGCCAGGGCGCGTCGTCCACCGCGACGAGCACCGCCGGGTGGGTCTTCGCCGCCGTCGCGGCTTCCAGCAGCGACCGGGTGGCCGCTCCGACCACCCGCACGTCGACCGCCTCGTGGGCGTCGCCGGAGAGGAGCACCACCTCGGCCGCGACCCGCTGTGGCCGGGGCAGCGCGGCGACCCGGTCGGCGAGCGGGCGGAGCAGGTCGGCCAGGGCCGCGTACGGAAGCTCGGATTCGGCCTCGGTGGGCGCGCAACTCAGCACCAGCCAACCCGCCTGCGCGGCCTGCGCGACCAGCGCCCGCCACAACTCGGTCTTGCCGATGCCGACGGGCCCCTCCAACAGCACCGGCCCGGGTTGGCTCAGCAGCTGCCAGGCACGGTCGAACACCTCGTCCCGCCCGACGATGGCGCGTCGCATGGACGAATTCTGGCAGCCGACCAGGACGGCCGGACATCCCGCCAACGGGTGACCGGGTGCGGCCGTCAGTCGCCGGAGTATCCCCAGAAGTAGATCTCCTCGGGTCGGCCCTGCACGTCGTGCAGGACCGCACAGCGGCCGAACCAGCTCCGCTCGGCCAGATCCTTGATGATTCCCAGATGCTCGCGTGCGACGACGTAGCTCCACCCGGATGCGCCCACGACTGCCTCTTTCTCCCACGCTGCAACAGTGTCGGCACCCTAGCGAAAACCACCGACACGCGTTGGCGATGTGTCAGCCGTCGATGCGGGTGATGTTGCGGATCTTGTTGGACGCGTCCAGGGCGGCCACCTTGTACGCCTCGGCGAGCGTCGGGTAGTTGAACACCGCGTCGACCAGGTAGTCGATCGTGCCGCCGCAGCCGATCACCGCCTGCCCGATATGGACGATCTCGGTGGCGGCGGTACCGAACACGTGCACGCCGAGCAGCCGACCGTCGTCGGGGGAGACGAGCAGTTTCAGCATGCCGTACGAGTCACCCACGATCTGACCACGGGCCAGCTCGCGATAGCGCGCGATACCCACCTCGAACGGCGTCGAGGCGTCGGTGAGCTGTGCCTCGGTCTGCCCGACGAAGCTGATCTCCGGGATCGTGTAGATGCCGATCGGCTGCAGGCCGTGCATCTCCCGGACCGGCTCGCCGCAGGCGTGCTGGGCGGCCAGCCGGCCCTGCTCCATCGAGGTGGACGCGAGCGCCGGGAAGCCGATCACGTCACCGACCGCGTAGATGTTGTCCACCGAGGTGCGGTAGTTGGCGTCGACCGTGATCCGGCCGCGTCTGTCCGCCTGCAGCCCGGCCAACTCCAGCGCCAGGTCGTCGGTCTGGCCCTGCCGGCCGGCCGAGTACATGACGGTGTCCGCGACGATCTTCTTGCCGCTCTTCAGGATGCACAGCGCTGCCGTCTGGTGCTTCTCCACTGCGGCGACCTCCTCGCCGAAGCGGAACGCCACGGACAGGTCGCGCAGGTGGTACTTGAGCGACTCGACGACCTCCTCGTCGCAGAAGTCGAGCATCCGGTCGCGGCGTTCCACCACGGTCACCTTGGTGCCGAGCGCGGCGAACATGGACGCGTACTCCATGCCGATCACGCCGGCACCGACCACGACCATGCTGCGGGGTACGGCCTGGAGGTTGATGACGCCGTCGGAGTCCACAATGGTCCGGTCGTCGAAGTCGACGCTGTCCGGGCGGGCCGGGCGGGTGCCCGCGGCGATGATGATTTTGTCGAAGGTCACCTTGGACTCGCGCCCGGAGCCGCCGTCGACCCAGATCGCGTGGGCGTCGGCGAACCGGCCAGTCCCGGTGATCATCGCGACCCGGTTGCGGGCGAGCTGGTTGCGGATGACGTCGGTCTGCCGGGTGATCACGTGCTGGGTGCGGGCGGCCAGGTCGCTGACCGTGATCTCTTCCTTGACCCGGTAGCTGCTGCCGTAGAGGTCCCGCTGGCTCAGCCCGGTCAGATAGAGCACCGCCTCGCGCAGCGTCTTGGAGGGGACGGTGCCGGTGTTGATGCACACCCCACCGATCATGTCGCGGCGGTCCACGATGCCGACCCGCCTGCCGAGCTTGGCGGCCGCGATCGCAGCCTTCTGACCACTGGGTCCGGAGCCCAGCACCAACAGGTCGTAGTCATACACGAGCGTTAGCGTCGCAAGATGTCGCGGCCCGCGCCAGACCCGGCTTCGGCGGGCCCGCTAGCCGACGAGGCGGCGTTCCCAGGCCCAGGCGGCGATCTCGACGCGGTTGCGGGCCGGGAGCTTCGTCTGCACGCTGGCCAGGTGGGTCTTGACCGTGCCGACGGCGATGAAGAGCTGGGTGGCGATCTCGGCGTTGGTCAGGCCCCGGGCGACGAGTTTCACGACGTCGAGTTCCCGGGGGGACAGGCCGGCGTGGTCCCGCGCCGGAGCGGGCGGGCTGAGGTGTTCCAGCAGCCGTACGGTGATGGACGGGCTGATCAACGCGTCGCCGGACACGGCCGCGCGGACCGCCTCCACGAGCAGCGCCGGGCCGGAGTCCTTGAGCAGGAAGCCGCAGGCGCCGTTGGACAGCGCGGTGTGCACGTACTCGTCGAGGTCGAAGGTCGTGACCACCACGACCCTGACCGGGTCGGTGACGCCGGGCCCGGCGAGCAGCCGCAGCGCTTCGAGGCCGTCGAGGCGGGGCATCCGGATGTCCAGCAGCACCACGTCCGGTCGCAGGCGCCGGGCCAGCTCGACCGCGACGACCCCGTCGGCGGCCTCGCCGACCACCTCCATGTCCGATTGCGCCCCGATGATCATGCCGAAGCCGGTCCGGACCATCGCCTGGTCGTCGGCGATCAGTACCCGGATCACCGGACCACCGCCGGGCGCAGCGGCAGCGCCGCGTCGAGCACCCAACCGCCGGCGACGCCGGGCCCGGCGGTGATCGTGCCGCCTAGGGCACGTACCCGCTCACTGAGGCCGATCAGGCCGAAGCCGTGCCCCCGGGCCGGCGCGGTGCGCGGGGTCGCGCCGTCGTCGGCGACCCGGACCAGCAGCCAGTCCGGGGTACGGCGCACGGACACGTCCACCGACCGGGCGTCCGGGGCGTGCTGGCGAGTGTTGGTCAGCCCCTCCATCACCACCCGGTACGCCGAGGTCGAGACCTCCACCGGCAGCCCGTCCAGCGGCCCGTCGACGTGCAGCCGGGCCGGCGCGTTCGTCGTGCCGTTGTGGCCCTCCAGCAACGGTGCCAGGTCGGCCACGCCGGCCAGTGGGGCCAGCGGCGCGTCCGGCGGGGCGTCCGGATTGCGCAGGACGCCGACCATCCGCCGCATCGAGGCCATCGTCTCGGCGCCGGCGCGCTCGATCTGCTCCAGAGCGACGATCACCCGCTGCGGGTCCTGCTCGGCAATGAACCGGGCTCCCTGCGCCTGCACCACGATGCCGGTCACGTGGTGGGCGATGAAATCGTGCAGGTCGCGGGCGAACTCGGCGCGCTGTTCGGCCCGGACCAGCGCGATCGTCCGTTCCCGTCCGGCGGCGACCACGCGCAGGTAGATCCCGACCGCGGCGGCGCCGACCGCGGCGAGTGCCTGGAGCAGCCCGAAGATCACGTAGACGCTCTCGGCGCCGGCGCGCAGCGGCAGCGCGGCGGCGGCGAGCGCGGCGACCACCGCCGCCCACGGCGCGAGCCGGCGTGAGCCTCGCCGGGCCACCACGAAGACCACCGCCAACAGGCCGGCGGACTCCGCGAGACCCCAGGTGCCGCCGATGGGGCGGGTACCGGCCCCGGTGAGCACGACGACACCGGCGGTGACGGCGAGTGAGGTGGCGCCCAGCAGGAGCGCCGCCAGTGGCAACAGCCGGGAGCCCTGCCGGTGCACGGGCAGCCAGACCAGCGTGGCCGCCATCGCCAGCCCCACCCGCACCAGGAGGAGCAGGGCAAAGGCTGTGCCCATCCCCCGAAGCAGGCCGAACCGCAGGTCGAAGAGGCCGAGCAGGGCCATGGCTGCCAGGCCGGCGAGCTGGCCCAGGCGTATCCACCAATTCGAGAATCCCGGCGCGTTCATCGTGACCCAGCGTAGCCAGGTCGGCGGGTCGGCCGGATCGGCCGAAAGGCAGACCCGGCGCCCGTGATCCCGGACCGCGGGCCGATGCGGCCACCCACCCTCGCGGGCGAGGCTTCCCCGGTCACTGTCGCAGCCACTGGAGGAACCATGACAACGCACGCCCCGCCGGAGACCAGCCACGCCGCCGTCGCCGCGGTCGACCTGGTGAAGGTGTACGGCAGCGGCGACACCGCGGTCCGTGCCCTGGACGGGGTCTCGGTCGGCTTCGGCCGGGCCGAGTTCACCGCGATCATGGGGTCCTCCGGGTCCGGCAAGTCGACGCTGATGCACTGCCTCGCCGGTCTGGACACGGCCACCGCCGGCCGGGTCCTGCTCGGTGGCACGGAGCTCACGGGCCGGTCCGACCGGACGCTGACCCGGGTGCGCCGGGACCGGATCGGGTTCGTCTTCCAGTCGTTCAACCTGCTGCCGCAGCTCACCGCCGCGCAGAACATCACGCTGCCGCTGGATCTCGCCGGCCGGCAGCCCGACGGTGAACTCCTCGCGCACCTGGTCGACGTGCTGGGGCTCGGCCAGCGGCTGGGTCACCGGCCCAGCGAGCTCTCCGGCGGTCAGCAGCAGCGGGTGGCGCTGGCCCGGGCGCTGGTGTCGCGTCCGGAGGTGGTCTTCGCCGACGAGCCGACCGGCAACCTCGACTCCCGCTCCGGCGCGGAGGTGCTCACCATCCTGCGCGACTCGGTACGCGACCTCGGCCAGACGGTCGTCATGGTCACCCACGACCCGATCGCCGCCGCGTACGCCGACCGGGTGGTGCTGCTCGCCGACGGCCGGGTCGCCGGGGAGATCGACAAGCCGGACCAGGGCTCGGTCACCGACGCGCTGCGCGATCTGGCGGCCGGCGCATGAGGGCGACGGCGTTGCGGACCCAGGTGAGCGCGGCGGCACGTCGCCCCGGACGGCTGATCCTGACCGGTCTGGCCATCCTGGTCGCGTCGTTCGTCGTCTTCGGCACCGTGCTGGCCCAGCAGATCACCGAACGGACCACGCTGGACAACCTCAGCGGCACCCCCGCCGCCACCGACCTGGTGGTCGGCGATCCGGAGCAGCCGCCGCCGCCCAGCGTGGCGGCGTTGCAGCGCGTCCGCGCCGTGCCGGGCGTCGCCGAGGCGGTCGGCCGGCTGACCATCGGTGTCTCCCTCGGCGAGGGGTACCTCAACCTGCAGGCCGACCCCGGCACCGGCCCGCTGGCCAGGGTCCGGCTGGTCCAGGGCAGCTACCCGGACAGCCCCGGCGAGATCGCCGTCAGCCCGCGTACCGTCGAGCGGCTGGGGCTCTCGGTCGGCACCGTGACCAGCGGGACGGGCGGTGAGCTGACCACCCCCACCCGGCTCACCGTCACCGGCCTGGTCGAGACCCCCGACGACGGTGGCTTCAACGCGTACGCCCCGGACAGCGTGGTGACCGCGTGGGCCGGTCTGATCCCGCTGGAGCGGATCGATGTGCGGGTGGCCCCCGGCGCGTCGGCGGAGACGGTGCGGGGCCGGATGACCGCGACGCTGCCGGCCGACCTGCCGATCCGCACCGGTGACGAGGTCCGCCAGGCGGAGGCCGATGCGGAGGCCGAGCAGGTCGGGCGACTGTTCGCCCTGGTCGGCATGTTCGTCGCGGTGGCGGTCGTCGCCGCGGCGCTGGTGGTCACCTCGACCTTCCGCATCGTCTTCGCCCAGCGGATGCGGCAACTCGCGCTGTTGCGCGCGGTCGGCGCGAGCCGGGGCGCCCTGGTCGGGGCGCTGATCGCCGAGGGCGCCCTGACCGGGCTGGTCGCCGGAGGCGTCGGGGTCACCGCCGCTCTCGCGGCCGGGCACGCCCTCCCGGCGGTCCTGCGCGCCTCCGGAAAGGCGGTCTCGGCGCCGGGCCTGCCACTGGCCGCCGCGGTCTCGGTGGTGGTCGGCGCCGTCGTCCTCACCGTGCTGGCGGTCCTGGCGCCGGCGTTCTCCGCCGCCCGGGTCTCTCCGCTGGAGGCGCTGCGGGCGGCGAGCATCACCGCCGGCCGCCGCGGCGTCGGGGTGCTGCGCCTGGTGTCCGGGGGGCTACTGGCCACCGGCGCGGCACTGGCGTGCGCCGCGACGGTCAGCCGGTTGCCCGCGCCGGACCAGGAGTCCTACGACCCGATGCCGGGGCTGCTCCTGCTCGTCGGCTCCGGCACGCTGGCGTTCTTCGCGCTGGTGGCCCTCGGGCCGCTGTTGGTGCGCCCGGTGCTGGCCGTGGTGGGTTGGCCGCTGCGCCAGTTCGGGCCGCTCGGGCGGCTGGCGGTCGGCGGAATCGGAGGGACGCCGCGCCGCGCCGCCGCGGTCTCCGTGGTGGTCGCGCTCGGCGTGACCCTGATCTCCGGTGTCGTCATCGGCGGTGCGTCGATGCGGATCCTCGCCGACCGCGAGATGGCGCTCTCCGCTCCGACCGATTTCGAGGTCACCGCCAGCAACGGTGAAGCGCTACCGGCAGCCGTCGTGACGCGGGCCGAGGCGGCACGCGGCGCGTTGGCCCGGGTGGTGCCGTACCGGCGGATCGACGACGTCACGCTGATGAGCGGCGCCGACCGGCTCGGCAGTGCCGAGTCCGGCTACCCGACCATCGACCTCGACCTGCCGGCCCTGCCGAGCACCGAAGACCTGGACGCGGCGCAGGGCACGCTGGCCGACCGTGGCCCCGGCCGGATCGTGCTGGGCAGCTGGGTCGCCCGGGACGCCGGGCTGCGGGCCGGCGACAGCACCACGCTCGCCCTCGCCGGGAAGACGGTCGACGTACGCGTGGCCGCGGTCCTGCCCGACCACGGCCCCCTGCACGCGGGCATCGTCACCGACCGTGCCGACCTCGACCGGCTCGGCGTGCCGCCGGCGTTCAGCGGTCTGCTGGCCGACGCGGCCCGCCCCGGCGAGGACGGCCGTACCGCTGGTGTGCAGGCGCTGCGGCAGGCGATCGGCGGCAGTGACGGGGTTGGCCTCGCGGTGCTCGCCGACGAGCGGGACCGCCACGACGAGGTGCTGACCACCCTGCTCTGGATCGCCGTCGGCCTGGTCAGCCTGACCGTACTGATTGCGGTGGTCGGTGTGGGGTCCACGACCGCGCTCTCGGTGGTGGAGCGGGTACGCGAGTCCGGGCTGCTCCGCGCGGTCGGCCTGTCCCGGCCCGGCCTGCGCGGCATGCTGACCGTCGAGTCCGGTCTCTACGGGGTGATCGGTGCGACGATCGGCCTGCTGCTCGGCATTCCGTACGCCTGGTTGGCGGTGCAGGTCCTCGGGATCAACGCACCGCTGGCCTTGCCGGTGCTGCCGCTGGTCGGGCTCTTCGCGGCGCTGGTCGTGCTGACCGCGCTGGCCGGGGTGCTGCCGGCCCGGCGGGCCTCCCGGGTCAGCCCCGTGGAGGCGTTGGGGATGGACGGCTGAGCACCAGTGGCCCGGTGTCCGCGCTGGACACCGGGCCACTTTCGCGACTCGTCGCTGGCCCGGACCTGTGGCAGGAGGATGCCCGGCGGCCACGTCAGGGGTGCATGCTGGCGCCCTTGAACACCTTGTCCACCACGTTGCGCGGGGCGTGCAGCGCCAACCCGACCAGGTCGAGCTTCTCCCGGCCGACCGCCCGCACGGCGGCGCGGTTGTCCCGGTCGTTGCCGGTGGCGAACAGTTCCTGCGTGAAGATGGCCAGGCGTAGCCCACGGCCGAGCGCGCGCGAGTGCGCGGCGGTCAGCATGGCCCGCTCGCCGGCGAAGACCAGCACCGGCTGGCGGAACATCGGCAGGTAGCTGGTGTCGTCCGCGTCGCGGTACTCCTCGCCGAGCAACTCCGGCTCGGCGTTCGCGATGCCGCTGACCAGGAAGGCGGTGACGTTCAGCCGCTGCCAGCCCGCCAGGTCGTTGCGGAGCAGTACGGCGATCTTGGTGTTGAAGCGGATCGGTTCGGTCATGGACTCGAACCTGCCAGCCTCGGCACCGACTGGTCTTGTACGTTCTTAGCGTGGCCACCCGCCCGGCGGGCTCGCACGTCAGCGCGTGGCGACCCACGGTAGCCGGGGTCGCCGAGGTCTTCCACGCCCACTTCGTGGATCATGCGTACCCGCCGCACACCCACGACGTGTGGACTCTGTTGATCGTCGACGACGGTGCGGTCCGCTTCGACCTCGACCGGCACCGGCACGGCGCGCTGCGGACGTCGGTCACCCTGCTGCCGCCGCACGTGCCGCACGACGGCCGCTCCGCGACGCCGCACGGCTTCCGCAAGCGGGTCCTGTACCTCGACACCTCGGCGCTCGGTGTGGAGTTGGCCGGCCGGGCGGTCGACCGGCCGAACCTGGCCGATCCGCACCTGCGGCACCGGATCCACCACCTGCACCAGGTGCTCGCCGAACGGGGGGACGAGTTCGAGGCCGACAGTCGGCTCGCGCTCATCCTGGAACGGCTCCGCCGGCAGCTCCGCCAGCAGGCTCCGGCCAGCGGCCTGCCCGGCACACGCGGCCTCGCCGACCGACTGCGTGAGCTGCTGGACGCCCGGACCGTCGAGGGCGTCACGCTGCGCGAGGCCGCCGAGCTGCTGCACGCCCACCCAACCCACCTGGTCCGGACGTTCACCCACGTACACGGGCTGCCGCCGCACTCGTACCTGACCGGTCGCCGGGTCGAGCTCGCGCGCCGCCTGCTCCTCGCGGGGCAGCGTCCCGCCGAGGCCGCCGTCGGGGCGGGGTTCTTCGACCAGGCACATCTGACCCGCCACTTCCGGCGTCATCTGGGCGTCAGCCCGGCCCGCTACCCGGCCCCTCCGCGCCGACGTGAACAGCATTCGGGCGATGTGGCCCAGCCCTCCGGCGGCCGCACCTAGCATCGGGGAAGGACGCCCCGGACCGGTAGACGGTGTCCGCAGGCGCGGTGTCGGCACGGGGTGCCGGCCCCAGCCGTCCGTCCGATTCCCGCCCAATGACCAGGAGGCATCGGCATGAGCTATGTCAAGACGAAGGACGGCACCGACATCTACTACAAGGACTGGGGCGAGGGGCCGGTCGTCACCTTCTCCCACGGTTGGCCGCTGAGCGCCGACGCCTGGGACGGGCAGATGCTCTTCCTCGTCCAGAACGGGTTCCGGGTTGTCGCGCACGACCGTCGCGGGCACGGCCGGTCCAGCCAGGCCAGCGCCGGCAACGACATGAACGGGTACGCCGACGACCTGGCCGCGGTCATCGAGGCGCTGGACCTGCGGGACGTCAACCTGGTCGGTCACTCCACCGGCGGTGGTGAGGTGGCTCGCTACATCGGCCGGCACGGGACGGGACGGGTCGCGAAGGCCGTGCTCATCTCGGCCGTACCGCCGATCATGGTGCAGAGTGCGGACAACCCGGAAGGGCTGCCGATCAGCGTCTTCGACGACCTGCGGAGCCAGCTCTTCGCCGACCGGTCGCAGTTCTACCAGGACCTCGCCCAGATGTTCTACGGCGCCAACCGGCCCGGCGCGAAGGTGTCGAAGGGGATCCTCGACCAGTTCTGGCTGTGGAGCATGCAGTCCGGTCTGTGGAACGCGTACCAGAGCATCAAGGCGTTCTCCGAGACCGACTTCCGCGACGACCTGGCGAAGTTCGACATCCCGACGCTGGTGATGCACGGCGAGGACGACCAGATCGTGCCGGTCAAGGACTCGGCGCACAAGACCGCGAAGCTTGTCGCGAACGCCAAGGAGATCTACTACCCGGGCGCCCCGCACGGCATGACGTCCACCCTGCAGGACCAGGTCAACAAGGATCTGCTGGCGTTCCTTCGCGGCTGACCGGGCGGCCGGGGGATCAGGCGTACTGGGAGCCGATGACCGAGAGCAGCCGCAGCTTCTCGTCGCTCTCCGACCCGGGTACGGCGGTGAAGACCAGCAGCGTCTGGGACTGGTCGGGGTCCACCAGGGTCTGGCAGTGCAGCTCCAGCGGCCCCACCTCGGGGTGGACGAAGTGCTTCGGCGGGCAGTAGCCGGCCGGCACCGGGTGCTCCCGCCACAGGTCCGCGAACTCCGGGCTTGCGGCCAGCAGCGCGTCGACGATCGCCGCCGCTCGCGAGCCCCGGCCGTCGCGGGTGTACGCCGCGTGCAGGTGCGCCACGAGGAGTCGGCTCTGCGCCGCGTGGTCCTGCGCCGGGTGCAGCTGTCGGGTCTGTGGATCGGTGAACCAGCGGTGGTGCAGGCTGCGATCCAGCCCGGAGTGCCGGGTCTCGTCGCCGAGCAGGGCGATCGCCGGTGCGGTCTGCGCCAGCGTCTCGCCGAGGTGGTTGACCACCTGGGCGGGAGTGTCGTGGAGCCGGTCGAGGATCCGCATCATCCCTGGGTTGACGTGGTCGGCCCGGACCGTTCGGTGCGGGACGGCGTGCCCGGCGAGCTGGAACAGGTGGTCCCGCTCGGTCAGGGAGAGCCGCAGGCCCCGGGCCAGGGCGGCGAGCATCTGCTCGGAGGGATGTGGGCCCCGCTGCTGCTCCAGCCGGCTGTAGTAGTCGGTGGACATCCCGCTCAACGCGGCCACTTCCTCGCGTCGCAACCCTCCGGTACGTCGGCGCTGGCCCCGGGGCAGTCCCACGTCCTCGGGCTGCAGCGCCTCGCGTCGGGTACGCAGGAAGCTGGCGAGTTGGGCGCGGTCCACGGTGTCTCCGATCGGTGGGTGCCGGCGGGTGGACCGGCACGTTGAGTGCAACAGGCGAGCCCAGGCACGGTGTTCCGCCTCGCCGGGCACGGACACAAGGCCACAAACCGGATTCGCGACCCCTCGCGTCCCATATCCACCCACCGGATCCTTCGCAAGATCGCGCTCGATCCTGGATCCAGGGGTGTGACGGGGCGTACGAGGCCACTACATCCACGATCCAGCACGATCTTCACCGAAGCCCAGGATGCGCGGCGGCGGACGGCCCCGGCCCGACGGCGCGGGCCGGGGACGTCCGGCGCGGTCAACGCTGGATGGACTTGGTCTCCAGGAACTCCTCCAGGCCGAAGCGGCCGAACTCGCGGCCGTTGCCGGACTGCTTGTAGCCGCCGAACGGCGCGAGCGGGTTCCAGTGACCGGCGTTCACGTCGACCTGGCCCACCCGCAGCCGCCGGGCGACCGCCGTCGCGTGCTCGGGCTCGCCGAAGACGCCACTGGTCAGGCCGTACAGCGTGCCGTTGGCGATGGCCACGGCCTCCTCCTCGTCCGCGTACGGGATGATCGTCAGCACCGGGCCGAAGATCTCCTCCTGGGCGATGGCGGAGCGCGGGTCGACGTCGGCGAAGATCGTCGGCTGGACGTAGGCGCCCTTCGCCAGGCCCTCGGGCCGATCCGGGCCACCGAACACCAGCCGGGCGCCATCGGCGATGCCCCGCTCGATGTATCCGACGACCTTCTGCCGGTGGGCCTCGGAGGCCATCGGGCCGATCCGGGTGGCCTCGTCGGTCGGGTCGCCGACGGTGTACTGCTTCGCCGCCGCCACGGCCAGCGCCACGACCTCGTCCTGACGGGAGGCGGGCACCAGCATCCGCGGCCATGCGCCGCAGACCTGGCCACCATTGGTGAACGACATCATCAGGCCCCGGCTGACCGCCTCGGGCAGGTCGGCGTCGTCGAGGATGATGTTCGCGCCCTTGCCGCCCAACTCCAGCGCGACCCGCTTGACGGTCTCCGCGGCCACCGCGGCGATCCGCTTCCCGGCCCGGGTGGAGCCGGTGAAGGAGATCATGTCGATGTCCGGGTGGGCGGAGATGGCCTCGCCGACGATCGGGCCGGTGCCGTACACGACGTTGAACACGCCCGCCGGCACACCCGCCTCGGTCGCCACCTCGGCGAGGATCCGTGCGGTCAGCGGAGCGTTCTCGGACGGCTTGAGGACCACCGTGTTGCCCGCGAGCAGCGCCGGTGCCAGCTTGGAGACGACCTGCTGGAGCGGGAAGTTCCACGGCGTGATCGCACCGACCACGCCGATTGGCTCACGGACGATCAGCGAGGTGCCGATCTCCTCGGTCCAGGCGAAGTCCTCGGCCAGGCCGGCGACGGATTCGATGACCGCGGCCGGGAAGGCGACCTGGGCGGTCCGGGACATGGTGATCGGTGAGCCCATCTCGGTGGTGATCGCCCCGGCGATCTCCTCCTGGCGGGCGGTGAGGCCGGCGCCGAGGCGGCGCAGCACGTCCGCCCGCTGCTGCGGCGTGGTCGCCGCCCAGGCGGGGAAGGCGGCCCGAGCGGCGGCGACGGCGCGGTCGACGTCCGTGGCGGTGCCGGCCGGGGTCTCGGCGACCACGTCGCCGGTCGCCGGGTTCACGACGGGAAGGGTGCCGGCCGAGCCGGCGACGATCTCGCCACCGATCCAGTGACCGGTGACGGTGTAGGTGGCAGGTGTCATGGACCGACCGTGGCACCGGCGCCGAGCCCCAACCAGGTGCGGTTCATCCAGGGATTCACGATCCCTGGCTGGGGCCGGGCCTGGTCAGAGCGCGAGGACGAGGCGGCCGGCCGCCGTGCCGTTGTCCTGCCGGGACCAGGCGTCCGCGACCGAGGCGAACGGCACGGTCTCGTGGTCGACGGTAAGTCGACCGGCGGCCGCGTGCCCGGCCACCACGGCCAGCGACGCCGCCCGCTGCTCGGTCGACAGCGCGTTGTTGGTGTAGCCGATCATCCGCAACGATCCGCTGCGGAGAACGGCGGACTCGATTGGCGCGGTCGCGCCCGCGGCGCTGCCCAGGTTGACCAGGCGGCCAGCCGGGCGCAGCACCCGCAGCGCCGCCGCGGCCGGGACGCCGAAGACCGGATCGAGGACGAGGTCGACCGGACCGTCGGCGGCGTCGCGCAGCCGGTCGGCCAGGGACGCGACGTCGTCGTCCGGGAGCAGCGGGACGGAGACCGCGGCGCCGAGCTCCTCGGCCCGGGACCGCGCCGCGGCGGAACGGGTCACGGCGATCACCCGGCGCGCCCCGGAGAGCAGGGCCAGTTGGACGGCCGCCTGACCGACCACACCGCCGGCGCCGAGCACGATGACCTGTTCGCCGGCCGCGAGGCCGCCGGCGTGGGTCAGGGCTGCGTGTGCGGCGACGGCGGAGAGGCCGAGGGCGGCGAGCAGGGTCAGCGGTACGTCGGGCGGCAGCGCCACCACGTCGGCGGTGGGCACCGCGACCGTGGTCGCCATGCTGCCGTCGACCCCGGGCTTCATCCCGGCCGAGGTGCCGAACCAGACTCCGGTGCCGTCGGCGAGCCGGCCGACACCCTGCACGCCCGGCACGTACGGGGTGGCCGGCGTGCCGAAGTAGCTGGTCCCGCTGGCGCAGAGTACGTCGAGCGGGGTGATCGGCACCGCCTCGACCGTGATCGCCACCTCGCCGTCGGCCGGCACGGGGGCCGGTCGCTCGGCGATCGTCGGTGGCGTGCCGCAGGCGCTGAGCAGGGCCGCGCGGATCACGTCGCGATGTCCGGGTAGGGCAGCGCGAAGTGGGCCAGCCGCGCGCCGTAGGACTTCTGGTACTCCAGCGGCTCGGTGTTGTCCCGCTCGAAGACGGCGATGAAGAGGGTCAGGGTGAGGAACGGATGCGCCCCCAACTCGAACAGCTTCACATGGTCGTGGGTGGCCAGCGCCTCACGCTCGACGTCGTCGAGGCGCAGCCAGGTGCTCGCCTCGCCGCTGTGGGAGTTGAGCACGGTGTTGGCGCACTCGGCCTCCCACCAGGCCACCAGTTCGCGCGGCTCGCTCCGGTAGCGCTCGACCAGCTCTGGATCCCGGTCGACCATGTAGAGGAACTTGTTCAGCAGGTACTTGCTCATGCCGCCGGCGCTCCGTTCGGGTACCAGGTGAAGTACGCCTCCATGGTGTGGAACAGATCGAGGGTGTCGACGTGGTCGGCCTTCGCGCCGGCCCCGGCCACGCCCATCATGAGCATGAAGTCCATGAAGCCGTGGGTGGCGTTGCCGGGTGAGTGCAGGCTGTCCAGGGTGACCTCACGCAGGCACCCGTCGAGGTCGCCATTGGCGATCCACTCGACCGCCCGCTGGTCGAACTCCGGGTCCGGGCCGTGCGGGCCGAACTGCCGGGGCCCACCCAGTTCGAGCGAGAGGTGGCCGGTGCCGATGATGGCCACCCGCAGGTGCGACGGCCACGACTCGACGATCTCCCGGATCGCCGCGCCCAACTGGACGAAGCGCTTCGGCTGCGGCAGGGGCGGCGCGAAGATGTTCGTGTAGATCGGCACGATCGGCAGGTCGGCCTCGGGCCGCAACGTGATGATCGGGCAGGTGATGCTGTGGTCGATCCGCAGCTCGTTGCTGAACGCGAGGTCGAAGCCGGCGTCGAGACCCGCCCGCAGGATGTGCCCGGAGAGGTCCTCCTGGCCCTTGAGCAGCATCCGGGGCAGACCGAACTCGCGCTCCTCGTTGTACCAGTTGGCGTCGTAGCTGGGCGCCTTGCCGACCAGGAACTGCGGCATGTTGTCCAGCCAGAGCTGGTGGAAGTGGTCTGAGCCGACCATCACCAGCACGTCGGGCCTGGCCCGCGTCAACGTCTCACGGAAGGCCAGGATCTTGCTGGTCCACTCGTCGGCGAACGGGGGCCGGTCCTCGCCCGTGGCCGTGCTGGCCCGGTAGTAGAAGGGGTGGTGGGTGGAGGCGATGACCGCGACGACGGTTGCCATGCCACTCCTTTCGCTGGAGCAGGGATCAGGGTTCGTAGACGGCGTTGCGGTCCACGGTGCGGTAGATGTCCATGCCGAGCGGCCGGCGTCGCTCCTCGGCGAGGTGCCCGAGCAGCCCGGCCGCGCGGGCCAGCAGGGCGAAACCGCGCAGCATCTCGACGGGGAGACCGAGGTCGGCGAGCGCCGCGCCGCAGACGCCGGCGCCGTTGAGCGGCAGGGTACGGCCGAGCACCTGCGGGTGCACCCGTCCGATCGCTTCGAACAGCCGGAGGTGAGGGCCGTGCAGGCCCTCCTCGGTGGCGATCCGGATCAGTACGGGGGTGCGCGGGTCCTGCTCCTTGTGCACGGGGTGCCCGAGCCCGGGGACCAGCCGGCGCTCCTGCTTGGCCCGGGTGACGGCGTCGAGTGCCACCGCGTCGTAGTCGGTGACCTCGCCAGCATGCGCGAGCGTGTCGGCGAGGAAGCGTCCACAGTCCTCGGTGACGCCGAGGAAGCGGGAGCCACCGCCGAGCAGGCCCGCGGCGAGTGCGCCCTGCAGCGACTCGGGCGCGGACAGGTAGGTCAGCCGGGCCGCGATCGCCGTCGGGGTGAAGCCGTGGTCGGCGAGCGCCACCAGCACCGCCTCGAACACCCGTACCTCGCCCGGGGTGGGACGGCGGCCGGCGACCAGCCAGTACGCCAGCTCGCCGAAGCCGACCTTGCCCATCAGGTCGCTGGCCAGGTCCTGTCCGAGCAGCGAGATGGTGGTCGGGTCGGACGTGCCGATCCCGGTCGGGAAGCTCAGTTCTTCAGCCACGCGCGGATCTCCTCGCCGTGTTCGTCGAGCCCGGGCGGCGGCAGCTCGTACCGGGCCGGGGTGTCGGAGAAGGTGATGGGGTTGCGGACCCCCGGCACGTCACCGACGGCGACCACCGGGTCCAGCCCCAACTCCTGGGCGAGCGCCACGCCGCCGTCGATGGTGTTGATCGGCGCGCAGGGGACACCCGCGGCGAGCAGGTCCCGGAACCACTCGTCCTTGGTGCGCTTGGCGAGCCGTTCGACGAGCAGGGGCCGCAACTGCTCGCGATTGGCCGTGCGGTCCTGGTTGCGCCCGAAGCGCGGGTCGTCGGGGAGGGTGGGCAGGTCGAGCACCTGGCAGAGCTTGCGGAACTGCCCGTCGTTGCCGGCGATGACGATCAGTTCGCCGTCCGCGGTGGGCAGCGGCTCGTACGGGAAGAGGCTGGGGTGCGCGTTGCCCATCCGGAACGGGACGGTGCCGCCGGCGACGTAGCCGCTGGAGTGGTTGACCAGGCCGGACAGCGCGGAGCTGAGCAGGTTGACCTCGACGTGCTGACCCTGCCCGGTCGCGTCGCGGTGGTGCAGCGCGGCGAGGATGCCGATGCTCGCGTGCAGGCCGGCCATCACGTCGAAGACGGAGATGCCGGCCCGGTACGGCGAGCCGTCCGGGTCACCGGTGAGGCTCATCAGCCCGGAGATCGCCTGCACCATCAGGTCGTAGCCGGGGAAGTCCCTGCCGGCGCCGGTGCCGAACCCGCTGATGCTCGCGTACACGATCTTCTCGTTGCCGGCGGTGACGCTGTCGTAGTCGAGGCCGAACCGGGCGAGGCCGCCGGGCCGGAAGTTCTCGATCATCACGTCGGCGCGGCGGGCCAGTTCCTGTGCGGCCGCCAGGTCGTCCGGGTCCTTGAGGTCGAGGGCGATCGACCGCTTGTTGCGGTTGATGCCGAGGTAGTACGTCGAGACGCCGTCGCGGGTGGGCGGCATCCAGGTGCGGGTGTCGTCGCCACCGGGGCTCTCCACCTTGATCACCTGCGCGCCCAGGTCTGCGAGGAGCATCGTCGCGTACGGCCCGGCGAGGATCCGGGAGAAGTCCGCGACGAGCAGGCCGGCCAGCGGCCCCGTCGAATGCTGCACCATGTTTCCGCCCGTTCTGCGGACACCTGTCCGCCGAAACAGCTTGCGTCACCGCACGGGGCCTGTCAACGGCCGGTTCACCGCGCCGAAACATGCCCTTGACACGAATCGTGACCGGTACCACACTTGCGCCACTCGGGCTGGCCGCACAGCGGACAACGGTCCGGATCCCTCGTACCCGAAAGGAATGGGTGGCGATGAGCGCAACCGACCGGCCGGTGGTCTTCCGCAACGGCCTGGTTCTCACCATGGACGACGCACACACGGTGCTGCCCGGCGCCGACGTGCTGGTCATCGGCGACCGGATCGCGGAGGTCGGCGTCGGCCTCACCGCTCCCGACGACGCCCTGGAGATCGACGCCACCGACGGCATCCTCATGCCCGGAATGGTGGACACCCACCGGCACATGTGGCAGACCGCCATGCGCGGGTATGGCGCCGACTGGACCCTGACGCAGTACTTCGTCTGGTACTACCTGGAGTCCGGCAAGCTGTTCCGGCCCGAGGACGTGTACGCCGGCAACCTGCTCGGCGCCATCGAGGCGATCGACGCGGGCGTCACGACCACCGTCGACTGGTCGCACGGCCTGCAGACACCCGACCATGCCGACGCGGCCGTCGACGCCCTCGAGGCGGTGCCCGGACGGTTCGTGCTCGCCTACGGCAACATCCAGCAGGGCCCGTGGGAGTGGGCCGCCTCGCCGGAGTTCCGCGACTTCCACCGTCGCCGGATCGACGGCGGCAAGCTGGCCGGCTTCCAGATGGCGTTCGACGTCACCGGCGATCCCGCCTTCCCGGAGCGGGCCGCCTTCGAGGCGGCTCGGGAACTGGGCGCCGCGGTGACCACGCACGCCGGTGTGTGGGGCGCCACCAACGACGACGGCATCCGACTGATGCACGAGCACGGCTTCATGAACCCCTCGACCGTCTACGTGCACGCCGCGACGCTCACCCACGACTCGTACAACCGGATCGCCGCCACCGGCGGCTCCGTCTCCGTCTCGACCGAGAGTGAGCAGAGCGCCGGGCAGGGCTACCCGCCCACCTGGCAGCTGCGCCACCACGACATCCCGGTGTCGCTCTCCATGGACACCAGCGTGTGGTGGAGCGGTGATCTCTTCTCGGCGATGCGGAGCACGCTCGGCGCCGACCGGTCCCGGGAGCACCTGGAGGCGCACGCCAAGCAGGACACCATCACCCACTGCCACCTGCGGGCCGAGCAGGTCGTCGAGTGGGCCACCCGGGGCGGTGCCCGCGCCCTCGGCATGGACTCCACGATCGGCGCCCTCACCCCGGGCCGGCAGGCCGACGTCGTCCTGATCAAGAACGACGCCTCGCCGGTGATGTTCCCGATCCTGAACCCGCACGGTCACGTCGTCTTCCAGGCCCAACGCGGCGACGTGCACACCGTGCTGGTGGGCGGTCGGGTGGTCAAGCGCGACGGCCGCCTGGTCGACGTCGACCTCGCCGCCGCGCGGGCCAAGGTGGCCGCGACCATCGATCACCTCCGCGAGACCATGGGGGAGGAGGCGTGGCAGCGGGGCATGAACCCGGACATCCCCGAGACCGCGATCCTGGAGAACCCGTACCAGTACACCGAGTGGGACGCCGGCTCGGCGCAGTGGAAGCATTGAGCGCATGAGTGACAACGGAAGGGGCGCTGGACCCGACTTCATCGAGGCTCTCGCCCGTGGTCTCGACGTCCTGCGCTCCTTCCGTCCCGGTTGCCCGTCGACGACGCTCAGCGAGATCGCCGCCGCCACCGGCCTGGCCCGGCCCACGGTCCGGCGCATCCTCATCACCCTCGAGTCGCTGGGCTACGTCCGCGCGGTCGGCCGTGGCCACGCCCTCACCCCGCGTGTCCTGGAACTGGGGATGGCGTACGTCAACGCGCTGAGCATGTGGGACGTTGCCCGCCCGCACATGGAGAAGCTGGTCGCCCAGACCAACGAGTCGACCTCGATGGCCCAGCTCGACGGCAGCGACATCGTCTACGTCGCACGCGTGGCCGTACCGAAGATCGTCACGCTCGCCGTCACCATCGGCACCCGCTTCCCGGCCCCCGCGACGTCGATGGGCAAGGTGCTGCTCGCGGGCCTGCCGCCGGAGACGCTGGCCGCCGTGCTCGCCGAGCCGACCCGCTCCGGCATCACGCCCCGCTGGCAGCCCTCGCCAAGTGAACTGGACGCCGTGTTGCGCGAGGTCCGGGCGAAGGGCTGGGCCCTTGCCGACCAGGATCTGGCGCCGGGCATCCGGTCCGTCGCCACCGGCGTGCGCGACGGCGACGGCCGGGTCGTCGCCGCGATCAACGTGACCGTGCACGCCGCCGAGACGTCGCTGGAGACGCTGCTCGACGACCACCTGCCGAAGTTGCTGCGCGCGGCGGCCGACATCGGGCACGACTGGGCGCTGACCGCCGCCGTGCCGATGATCACCGCCTGACCGGTCGCCGTCCGGCGCCGCGCCTCCATATCGGGGCCACCCTGGCCCGGCTGCCCTCGCCGGTGGCCGGGCGGTCCGCTCGGTGAGCGACACCCCGACGTCCGGTTCCAGTCGGGGGGCTGATCGGACGCGCCGCCGCTGTGGTCGTAAAACCGGCGGCGAACCGTCGGTGCTGCCGGTTAGTCTGCCTGCGCGCGTCGTCGCCTCGGTGCGTCGCGTCCCGCGCCTGGTCGGCGCGGCACCGCCGCCACCACCCACCATTCGGCGGCTCAACCGACTTCAGGAGAGTTTGTGACACAGCAATCCGTCGCGACATCGGACAAGCTCGACGCCGCGGTGCTCAAGGTGGCCGGCGTCGTGGTCCTCGGCGCGATCATGTCGATCCTCGACGTGACGGTGGTCAGCGTGGCGCTGCCCACCTTCCAGAGCGAGTTCGACGCGTCCTACGCCCGCGTCGCGTGGACGATGACCGCTTACACCCTCGCGTTGGCCACAGTGATCCCGCTCAGCGGGTGGGCGGCCGACCGGTTCGGCACCAAACGCCTCTACATGGTGGCGCTGGCCCTGTTCACGATCGGGTCCGGGCTCTGCGCCACCGCCGACACGATCGGCGAGCTGATCGGCTACCGCGTCCTGCAGGGCCTCGGCGGCGGCATGCTCATGCCGCTGGGCATGACCATCATGACCCGGGCGGCCGGGCCGCACCGGATCGGCCGGTTGATGGCGGTTCTCGGCATCCCGATGCTGCTCGGGCCGATCGGCGGCCCGATCCTCGGTGGCTGGCTGATCGACGCCGCGAGCTGGCACTGGATCTTCCTGATCAACCTGCCGATCGGCGTCGTCGCGCTGATCTACGCGCAGATGGCGCTGCCGAAGGACGCCCCCGAGCCGTCGGAGTCGTTCGACTTCGTCGGCATGCTGATGCTCTCGCCGGGGCTCGCCCTCTTCCTCTACGGCATCTCGTCACTGCCGGAGACGGGCACCTTCGCCGAGACCAAGGTGTGGGCTCCCATGCTGGTCGGCGCCGCGCTGGTGGTGGCGTTCGTGCTCTACTCCTTCAAGCCCCGGCACCCGCTGCTCGACCTGCGGCTGTTCACCAACCGCAACCTGACCATCGCCTCGCTGACGCTGTTCGTCTTCATCATCGCGTTCATGGGCGCCGGCCTGCTGTTCCCGAGCTACTTCCTGCAGGTGCGCGGCGAGACGACGCTGGCGGCCGGTCTGCTGATGGCGCCGCAGGGCATCGGCGCGATGATCACCATGCCGATCGCCGGCACGCTGGCCGACCGGGTGCCCATCGGTCGCACGGTTCCGTTCGCGCTGGCGCTCATCGTCGCCGGGTTCTTCACCTTCACCCAGGTCGACCCGCAGACCTCGTACTGGCTGCTCGGCGGCTCGTTGTTCGTGATGGGCCTGGGCATGGGCGGCACGATGATGCCGATCATGACGTCGGCGCTGCGGACGTTGCAGGCCCACGACGTGGCTCGCGGCTCGACGCTGGTCAACATCCTCCAGCAGATCGGCGGGTCGATCGGCGCCGCGGTGATGTCGGTGATCCTCACCAACGAGCTGAACGGCTCCCGGCCGATCCCCGGGCTGGTGGACCCGAGCGGTGAACCGGTCACCGAGGCCGGGCTGGCCATCGCCTCCCAGCAGCGGCCGGAGCTGCTCCAGCAGATGCCGGTGGACCCGTCGCTCATCGAGCGCGGGCTCGATTTCGCCGCCAAGTCGTTCGCCACCACGTTCTGGGTCGCGTTCGCGCTGGTGCTGCTCACCTTCATCCCGGCTGCCCTGCTGCCGCGCCGGCGCCAGCCCGCGCAGCCGCTCGACGACCAGGGCGAGCTGGCCAAGGCACCCGTCGTCATCCACTGATCGACCCCGCCCGCCGCGCTCAGCGCCCCTCGTGGTGCTGAGCGCGGCGGCGCGGCGCTCAGCGAAGCGGGCCGTCCCCGGGCCCGTCAGGGTCCTCGACCAGGTGGATCGCGGCTTCCTCCGCGCTGGCGGCGCCCGCGTCGATGCCGGCATCCCACGCCACCGACTCGGCCTCCTCGTCCTCGCCAAGGCCCTCGTCGTAGGCGACGAGACGGCCCGCGCGCGCCTCGCGCTCGTACCCCCGGCGGGTCAGCTCGTCCTCGTCGTCGCCGCCCTCGGCGTACGGGTCGAGGTCCGGTTCCTCCTGGGCGAGGTGCTGCTCCAAGGACTCGCCCGCCCGCTCCTCGGCGGGCGTGGTGCCGAACCGGTTCGCGGCCGTCCAGTGGTCCTCGGCGATGATGCCGGTGTCGAGTGGGTCGCTGACGCGGTCGTCGTCCAGGGTGTCGGAGGCGTCCAGGACTCCGTCGTCCTCGGCCACGTTCCACTCCTCGACGGAATCCATCCGCTCGGTCTGGCTCACGGTGGTCTCCTCTTCGTCACGGTGCAGCGATGGGACCAGCCTATGACCGTCCGCCGGCACCGCATCCCGAGGGCCGGCCGGGGACGGCGGGCGGACTCGGGGACGACGCGCGGAACGGATCAGCGTTCCAGCAGCTCCACCACGCCTACCCGGGCTGCGGGCGGGCCGCGCGGGTCGCCCGGCCGCCGATCTCGCGGAGGTACGCGATCAGCTCCGGTGGCTCGTGCACCTCGAACTCGCAGCCCAGGGTCAGCAGGCGCCACGCCAGCCAGTCCAGGGTGTCGGCGTGGCTGCGCAGCCGGCAACTGGCGGCGTCGATCGGCTCCAGGTCGACCGGGGAGCCGCCGAGCGGGCCGGCCATCCGCTCGACCGGTGCGTGCAGGATCACCACCGCCCGGTAGACGGGCGTGAGCTCCAGCAGCTTCTCCGTCACGAACGCCGCGGCGTCGGTGGCCGGCAGCGGGCGGGGCGGGACACGCGTCCGGGTGGTCCGCTGCGCGCTGATCCGGTCGACCCGGAACATCCGCCAGTCGCCCCGGTCGTTGTCGTAGCCCACCAGGTACCAGCGGCGGCCCGCCGACACCAGCTTGTACGGCTCGACCAGCCGCTCGCCGCCGACGCCGTCGCGCCGGCGGTAGGTGAACCGCAGTTGTTCGCGGTTGGTGACGGCGGCGGCCAGCGCGCTCAGGTGCTCGGGGTCGACCGTCGGCCGGCCCCAGGTGAGCAGCGGTTCGGTGGCCGCCCCCAGCGCGCTGACGCGGTGGCGCAGCCGGGACGGCAGCACCTGTTCGAGCTTTGCCAGCGCCCGTACCGAGGCCTCCTCGATGCCGACCACCGCGTGACCGGCGGCGGTACGCAGGCCAACCGCGATCGCCACCGCCTCCTCGTCGTCGAGCAGCAGCGGCGGCATCGCCGTGCCGGCGACCAGGCGGTACCCGCCGATCGCGCCCATCGTGGCCTGCACCGGGTAGCCGAGGTCGCGCAGCCGCTCCACGTCGCGGCGGATGGTGCGCAGGCTGACGCCGAGCCGGGTGGCCAGTTCGCTGCCGGGCCACTCGCGCGGGGTCTGCAACAGCGACAGCAGGCCCAGCAGCCGGGCGGGGGTGTCGGACATGGCTCCAGAATGCCAGCCATGTGTGTCAGAACCTGACCTACATGGGTCGTAGCGTGGCCGGCATGACGCCATTTCGCATCGACATCCCGCAATCGGACCTCGACGACCTGCGCGACCGGCTCTCCCGCACCCGGTGGCCGCGCTCGTTGCCCGGCACCGGTTGGAGCCGGGGGGTGCCGGTGGACTACCTCCGCGAGCTGGCCGAGTACTGGGCGAACGGTTACGACTGGCGGGTGCACGAGGCGCGACTGAACGAGTTCCCGCAACTCGTCACCGAGATCGACGGGCTGGACGTGCACCTGCTGCACGTCCGCTCGCCGGAGCCAGACGCGCTGCCGTTGCTGCTGACGCACGGCTGGCCGAACTCCGTGGTCGAGTTCACCGAGCTGATCGGCCCGCTGACCGACCCGCGTGCCCATGGCGCGGACCCGGCGCAGGCGTTTCACGTGGTCGTGCCGTCGGTGCCCGGCTACGGTTTCTCGCAGGCGCCACCGGACGGGTTCACGGTCGACCGGGTCGCCCGGATGTGGGCCGAGCTGATGACCCGCCTCGGCTACCACCGCTACGGCACCCAGGGCGGCGACCTCGGTGCGTACATCGCGCCGGAGGTGGCGACGGTGGCGCCGGAGCAGGTGGTGGGCGTGCACATCAACGGCGGGTTCGGCTTCCCGACCGCCGCCGACGTACCAGGCATGACCGAGGCGGAACGCGCCGAGTGGGAGCAGATGCAGCAGTGGATGAGCGGCGGCGTGGACCATCACGCGCTGCTGCGGGCCGCGCCACAGACCTTCTCGTACGCCTGGACCGACTCGCCGGTCGGGCTGCTGGCCTGGATGATGCAGAAGTTCAAGGAGTTCACCATGACGGTTCCGACCCCCGAGCAGGCCATCGACCGGGACCACCTGCTCACCAACGTGAGCCTCTACTGGTTCACCGGCACGTCGGGGTCGTCCTCGTGGCCCATGTACGAGCGTCTCACGCTGGCTGACGACGGCGGGTTCGCCTGGCCCAGGGGACAGCAGCGGGTGCCGTCCGGCGTGTACGGCGGCGGGTCCGCGCTGATGCGGCGCCTCGCCGAGCAGGACAACACCATCGTCCACTGGCCGGAGGGCAACCCGGGCAGCCACTTCGTGGCCATGGATGAGCCGTTGGCGCACGCGGCGGACATCCGTGCCTTCTTCGCGGGCCTGCGATGACCGACGTGAGCTGGGCGCAGGTGTGCGCCCGGCGCCTGGAGCGGCACGCGCTCACGGCGGGGTCGACCGAGGCGGGATCCGAGCCGGCCGCGGACGCGGTCGCCGCCGTGGTGTCCGTGATGTGCGGGGCGCATGCCCAGGTCGCCGCCGCCGCCGAGTTGTCCGTCGGGCTACGGGTGCCGGGTGCCACCCGTACCCTGGTGCGCCAGGCAGTGTGGACGGACCGCACCGTGGTCAAGAGCCGCGGGCCGCGCGGGACCGTGCACCTGCTCGCCGCCGCCGACCTGCCGATGTGGACCGGCGCGCTGTCGGCGCTGCCGATCCCAGCGCACGAGAAGAACCTGCTGACCACCGAGCAGACCGCGCAGGTGATCGGGGCCATCGCCGACGCCCTGGCCGAGGCCGAGCTGACCACCGCCGAGTTGACCGAGCAGGTGGTCGCTCGCACCGGTCCCTGGGCCGGCGAGCGGGTGATCGACGCTTTCCAGGACAAGTGGCCCCGGTGGATCGCCGCCATGGGGGCCGCAACCCGGAGCGGGGCTATCTGCTTCGGCCCCAACCGCGCCCGCGCCACCACGTACACCAGCCCGGCCCGCTGGTTGCCCGGGTTCGCCCCGATGGACGGCCCGGCCGCGCTGGCCGACCTCGTCCGGCGCTACCTGTACTCGTACGGGCCGGCCACCCCGGCGCAGTTCGCCCGGTGGCTGGCGGTACCCGCGCCGTGGGCGGTGAAGCTGTTCGAGTCACTGGACCTGGCGGCCGTGACGGTGGCGGGCACGCGGGCGTGGGTGGCGGCCGGTGACACCGACTTCCCGGACGACCGGCCGACCGGGTTGCGGTTGCTGCCCTACTTCGACGCGTACACCGTGGGTTGCCACCCGCGCGAACTGCTCTTCCCAGGGGCGGCCGCCGAGCGGGCACTGGCCCGTGGGCAGGCCGGCAACTTCCCGGTGCTGCTGGTCGACGGCACGGTCGCCGGGGTGTGGCACCACCGTCGTTCCGGCCGCACCATCCAGGTCACGGTCGAGCCGTTGCGGGCGCTCGGCGCCGGCCAACGGGAGGCGTTGGAGGAGCAGGTCGAGCGGGTCGGCCAGATCCTGGAAGGCACTCCGTCGCTGACCATCGGGACGGTGGCTGTCGGTCCGCACGCGTGAGCCAGGGCAGGATGACGGGGTGGACATCGAGCCGGTCGACTGCGAGCCCCAGCAGACGTTCCCCCGGGCCATCCTGCGGCAGCGCTGGGAGGATCTCACCTTCCTGCACTGGCCCGTCGCGCCGGAGCTCGTCGCGCCGCTGCTGCCGGCCGGCACCCGACCGGACACCCTGGACGGTGTCAGCTACGTCGGCCTGATCGGCTTCCGGATGGTCGGGCTGGGCCTCGGCCGGGGCCTGGGGGTGCCGTACTTCGGCACCTTCTGGGAGACCAACGTCCGGCTCTACTCGGTCGACGACACCGGCCGGCGTGCGGTGGTGTTCCGGTCGCTCGACGCGTCCCGGCTGGTCCCGGTGCTGGTCGCCCGGGCGACGCTGCGGCTGCCGTACCTGTGGTCGTCGATGCGCCTGGACCGCGACGGTGACCGGCTCACCTATCGGTGCCGCCGTCGCTGGCCCGGCCCGGCCGGGACGACGAGCCGGATGGCGGTCCGGGTGGGGGAGCGGATCGCCGACCCGACGCCGCTGGAGCACTTCGTCACTGCCCGCTGGGGGCTGCACACCCGGGCGTACGGGCGCACGCTGCACCTGCCGAACTGGCACCCGCGCTGGCCGTTGCACCGGGCCGAGCTGCTGCACCTGGACGACGAACTGGTCACCGCGGCCGGGCTGCCGGCGCCGGCCGGGCCGCCGGTCAGCGTGCTGTATTCCCCCGGCGTCGGGGTGCAGTTCGGCCCGCCGGTCACCGCGCGCCGGCCCGGCTGACCGGGGGCGGGCCGTTGCCCGCTCCCCGGTCCCGCCGGCCGGTCCGTGACGAGGCGTCGAGCCTCAGTAACGGCTGCCTTCGGGCGAGGGCAGGGCGTCGAGGTCGGCCAGGTCCTCGGCGCTGAGCCGCACGTCGCCGGCCGCGCTGTTGTCCACCAGGTACTTCGGGGTCTTGGTGCCGGGGATCGGGATGATGTAGCGGTCCTGGGCGACCACCCACGCGAGGGCGACCTGCGCGGGGCTGACCCCGGCCCGATCGGCGATCTCGCGGACCCGGCCGACGATGGCGAGATTGACGCGCAGCGCGTCCTGCTGGAATCGCGGCAGGCCACGCCGGAAGTCGTCGGTGGGCAGATCGTCGAACGAGGTGAACCGGCCGGCGAGGAAGCCTCGGCCCAGCGGGGAGAACGGCAGGAAGGCGATGCCCTGCTGGGCGCAGTACGGCAGCACCTCGGTCAACGGATCGCGCGTCCACAGCGACAGCTCCGACTGCACCGACGCCACCGGGTGCACCGCCTGGGCCCGCACGATCTGGGCCACCGTCACCTCGGACAGGCCGAGCTGTCGGGCCTTGCCCGCCGCCACGACCTCCGCCATCGCACCCCAGGACTCCTCGATGGGCACGTCGGGGTCGACCCGGTGCAGCTGGTAGAGGTCGACGTGGTCGGTGCCGAGCCGGCGCAGGCTGTCGTCGATCGCCGCGCGGATGTGCTCCGGGCGGCCGTTGTTGCCGATGGTCGGCGAGTTGCCGGGGCCACCGGTGGGGGAGGTGACCACCAGCCCGACCTTGGTGGCCAGGACGGCCCGCTCCCGGTGGCCGCCGGCCAACGCCCGGCCGACCAGCTCTTCGTTGGTGTACGGCCCATATACGTCCGACGTGTCGATCAGGGTGGCGCCCAGGTCCAGCGCCTGTCGGATGACGGAGATCGACGTGTCGTCGTCCCGGGGGCCGGTGATGTCGTACCCGTGGCTCATGCCCATGCACCCGAGACCGATGACGCCGACCTCGGGGCCCGCACTGCCCAGCGTGGTGGTTCGCATGCGCCCTACGCTACGACCGGTTCCGATCTCCTGCGAACTGCCGAGCGGCGGGCCTTGATGGATCTTCGGTGGCCGGCGGCTGGCTGCGGCGTCATCACTTAGGGCTTGACCTAAGTGATGTGCGACGGCATAGTTAGGCACATGGCTAAGCATGTGCGGGAGGGGAGCGGCCCGATCGACGCCGCTCTGGACGGCGTGTTCCACGCGCTGTCCGACCCCACCCGCCGCCAGGTCGTCGAGCGCCTCGGCCAGGGGCCGGCCACGACCAGCGACCTGGCTCGCCCGTTTGACATGGCACTGCCGTCGTTCACCCAGCACCTGAACGTTCTTGAGCGCTCCGGCCTGGTGACGTCGGAAAAGAAGGGCCGGGTGCGCACCTACCGGCTCGCGCCCCAGCCGCTCGAACGCCTCGACACCTGGCTCGCCGTGCAGCGCGCGCGGTGGACCCGGCGGCTCGACCAACTCGATTCGCTTCTCTACGACCTGAAGGAGCAGCAGCAATGACCGTCTACACCGTGAACCCGGAGCTCGACCTCGTCCTGGAGCGGACCGTCGACGTGGCGCCCGAGCTGGTCTGGCGGGCCTGGACCACCCCCGAGCTGCTCATGCAGTGGTTCACGCCGAAGCCCTGGTCGACCATCGCCTGCGAGATCGACCTGCAGCCCGGTGGCAGGTTCGACACCACGATGCGCTCGCCGGAGGGCGAGGAGTACCCGAGCAGCGGCTGCATCCTGGTGGCGGAGGAGGGCAGGACGCTGGTCTTCACCTCCGGCCTCGGCCCCGGTTTCCGCCCGCAGATCTCCGCGGACGGCTTCCCGTTCACCGCGGTCGTCCGGATGGAGCCGGCGGGCGCCGGCACGAGGTACACCGCCATCGCGATCCACGCCGACGCGTCGGCGAAGAAGTCGCACGAGGAGATGGGCTTCCACGAGGGCTGGGGCGCTGCGCTGGACCAGCTGGTCGACCTCATGAAGTCCCACTGATTGGCGCACGCCGCCGCGAAGGCCTAGCGGCGTAGGGCTGCCGGCCCCGACCGGTGCACGAGGTGGCGGATCTCCTCGGGCGACAGCCGCCGCCCCTGCTCGTGGGCGGCGGCGAAGTCGTCGTCACCCAGCCTCGCGCTGGCCGTCGCGGTTGCCCGCTCGACGTCGGCCCGGTCGGCCGGCGTCAACGCCAGTGCCGTCGCCTCACGCGCTGCCGCAGCCGCACCGAGCAGCCGGGCAGCGTCCTGTGGGCGGTCGCCACCGGCACCGGCAGCGGCCAGGCCGACCAGGACCTGCGCCAGGTCCTGGTCGGCACCGAGTTCCCGGGCGACATCGGCGGCACGCAGGTGCCAGGCCGTTGCCGTCGTCAGGTCGCCACGCAGCTCGGCCACGTACCCCAGCTCGACCAGGACCCCGGTCAGGTACAGGGGCCGCCCTGGCCCGTCCTGCTGCCGCTCGGCGGCTTCCAACAGATTCCGCAGGTGGGCCTCCGCGGTGTCGAGGCTGCCCTCCCGCCGCGCCGCGGCGGCGAGACACAGCTCCGCGAACACGATGCCGAGCGGTGAACCCTGCTCGGTGGCCAGCCGCAGCCCACGCCCGCAGAGCTGCCGCGCCACCGGGTAGTCCCCCCGCTGCAGCGCCACCCAGCCGAGCCAACAGAGCTGGCCGGACATCTCGAACCAGAGCCCAAGGTCCTCCGCGACGCGCAGCCCCTCCCGGTACAGCTGGCTCGCCCGCTCGTAGTCGCCGGACATGGCCGCCTGGGCGCCGAGCCACTCCGTGACCTGCAACAGCCCCCACCGATCGCCGAGCCGACGGAACTGCGCCGCGCTCTCCGCCCCGTCCTGCGCCACCGCCGCCCCGTCTCCCCGGATGTGCGCGTGCTTGGTCCGCAGGCTCAGCGTGGCGGCCACCCCCCACTCGTCTCCCAGCAGTCGCACGTCGGCCAGGACGCGGTCGAGCAGGGCACCGGTGTCCGCCACCGCACCGAGGTCGATCTCCGAGTAGGCGAGGAACCACTCGGCCCGGGCTCGGCCGTGCGGGTCGTCGACCTCCTCGTACCGCTGGATGGCCGCGCGGTGGCGCGCCGGCCAGTCCGCCACGTCGCCCGACAGGAGCGAGAAGCCCAGGTGCCAGGCGGTGGCCCGGGCGGCCTGGGCGGCGGTGGCGCCGGCCGGCGGGCAGCCCAGCGCTGCCCCGAGCCAGCGTCTGGCCTCGGCGAACCGGCCCCGCAGGAACCAGTACCAGCTCAGCGCATTGGCCAGTCGCAGCGCGAGGTCGCCGTCATGCTGGCGCACCGCCGCGTCCAGCGCCCCGCGCAGATTGGCGGATTCGGCGTCGAGGCGCCGCAGCCACCGTCGTTGGCCATGGCCGTGCAGCTCGTCGTGCGCCTGCTCGGCCAGGTCGGCGTGGTAGCGGTGGGCCCGTTCGCGGATGTGGCGCAGCTCGCCGGCGGCGTCCATCTGGCCCAGGCCGTAGGCGGCGACGGATTCCAGCAGCCGATAGTGCGGGACGCCGTCGCGTGGCGCGACGACGACCAGCGACTGGTCGACGAGGCGGGCCAGCAGATCCGCGACGCTCGCTGCGGGCACGCCGTCGGGCGCGCAGACAGCTTGCACCGCGTCGATCCGACCGCCATCGGCGTACGCGGCCAGCCGCCGCAACACCATTCGTTCCGGCTCGCTGAGCAGTTGCCAGCTCCAGTCCAGCATCGCCAGCAGCGTCCGTTGCCGAGGCGGTACGCCCCGGTGCCGGGCGCTCAGCAGCCGGAACCTGTCGTCGAGCCCGCCGACCAGGCCGGTTACGCCCAGCCCGCGGACCTGGGTGGCGGCCAGTTCGAGTGCCAGCGGGATCCCGTCCAGCCGACGACACAGCGTGGCGACAGCCACCGCGTTCTGCGCACCGAGCACGAAGCCACGATCCGCCGCAGATGCCCGGGCGACGAAGAGCCGGACCGCACCGGACCGCTCCAGGGCGGCCAGGTCCGTTCCGACGGCGGGATCGGGCACCGGCAGCGGCGGGACGGCCCAGACCACCTCCCCGGCCAGGCCGAGGGGCTCCCGGCTGGTCGCCAGCACGTGCAGCCCCGGTGCCGCCCGCAGCAGCAGGGCGGTCAGCTCCGCGGCCGGGTCCACCAGGTGCTCGCAGTTGTCCAGGACCAGCAGCAGCCGTCGGTCGCTCAGGACACGGGTGAGGCGGTCGACCGACGTGACCGGTGCGCCCGGCTCGGCGGCGTCCCGCACGTCGAGCACGGCCAGCACCAGGTCGGCCAGCGTGTCCAGCGTCTCCGGCGCCTCGGACCGGTCCAGGCCAGCCAGCTCGACGAACGACGCGCCGTCCGGGTATGTCGGCGTCCGGGCGCGGGCGACCTCCACGGCGAGCCGGGTCTTGCCGACCCCGCCAATGCCGGTGAGGGTGACCAGACGGTTGTGCTCCAGCGCCAGCCCCAGCTCGTCGACCGCGTCCTCGCGGCCGATCAGCTCGGTCAGCGCGGCCGGCAGGTTCGTTCGCACCGTGGCGGGCGGCGCCGCCACCGGGATGACCGAGCTGGCCGGTA
The DNA here is from genome assembly GCF_045207365.1 of Micromonospora sp. NBC_00858. NCBI lineage: Bacteria > Bacillati > Actinomycetota > Actinomycetes > Micromonosporales > Micromonosporaceae > Micromonospora > Micromonospora sp. NBC_00858. The sequence continues at coordinate 1,771,891 of NZ_CP108828.1, forward strand.
CGGGCGGTGCGGACAGCTCCGGATCGTGGGTGAGGATGGCCCGGTGCAGCGCCCCGACCTCCGGGCCCGGATCCAACCCCAGGTCGTCACGGAGCTGGACGCGCAGCTCCTCGTAGCTGCTCAGCGCCTCGAACTGCCGCCCGGCCCGGTACAGGGCGAGCATGTGGAGCGCGCGTGCGCGTTCCCGCAGTGGCTGCCGGGCCAGCAGGTCGCCGAGTTCACCGGCGGCCACGGCGTGCTCGCCCAGCGCCAGTCGGGCTTCGAGGCAGTCCTCCGTGGCGACGAGCCGTTGCTCCTCCAGGGCGGCGGCCGCGGCCCGGGTGAACGGCTCGTCGTGGAAGTCGGCGAAGGCCGGCCCCCGCCACAGCGCCAGTGCCGTCGAGAACAGCGCGACCCTGGACCGGACATCCTGCTCGCTGCGAGCCTGCGACACGAGCTGGTGGAAGCGGCCAGCGTCCACCTCGTCGCGATCGACCATGATCCGGTAGCCGGGCGGCGGTGATCGCACCAGCTCTCGACCTCCGGACTCGGCGTCCGCCAGCACCCGGCGCAACTGGGAGACCTTGGCGGACAGGGCGCCGGCGGCGTTTGCTGGCGGAGCGTCGCCCCACAGGTAGTCGACGAGCCGATCCGCTGGCACCGGTTGCCCCTCGTGCAGCAGCAACGCGGCGAGCAGGGCCCGGACCTTCAGCCCCGGGACGGCGACCACGGCGCCGCCTGCGGTCCACACCGTCAACGGGCCCAGCACCCCGAACCGCATGGCGGCCAGGATACGGCCTCTGAGCTGCGCCGCGGGTACCGGCGCGCGGCCCATGATCCCCGGCCCCGCTCGCCCTGCGGCAGGTCACCGTAAAGAAACCGTAAAGCCCACCGCGCAGGGTGGACGCACACCGGCCGAGCGCCCCGATCCGGGCACCCGGCCGGATCATCCGCCCACTCCCGAAGGGACATTCCTGTGTCGTCGTCGCCACGCCGCCTCCTCACCGCACTCCTTGCCCTGTTCCTGCTGGTACCCGCCATCCCTGCCGGCGTCGCGACCGCCTCGGAGCCCGCCCAGCGCCACCCCACCGCCGGCTGGTCGGCGGCCTGGTCGGCGGCCCACCACCATCCGGTGCCGGGCAACGACTGGGACGGTCCGAACTGGTCCGTCCCGGGCTTCACCAACCAGTCGGTACGACAGGTGGTCCGGGTCAGCGCCGCCGGTTCCCTGCTACGGATCCGGCTGTCCAACCGGTACGGGAGCCAGCCACTGCGGCTGACCGGTGCCACCGTCGGCCGGCCCACGTCCGGGGCGGCGGTGCAGCTCGGCACGCTGCGTCCGGTCACCTTCGACCGCCGGTTGTCGACCACCCTGGCGGCCGGTACGGAGAAGACGTCCGACCCGGTGCTCCTGCCGGTACGGGCGCTGGAAGCACTGACCGTGACGCTGTACTTCGCCGGACCGACCGGGCCGGCGACCTTCCACCAGAGCGGGCTCACCACCACCTACCGCGCCCCGGGCGACCACCGTTTCGATCCCCACTCCGCTGCCTTCGCCGGTGAGACCAGCCAGTCCTGGTACCACCTTGCCGGAGTCGACGTGGCCGGCTCGCCGCGTACCCGGGGCACGGTGGTGACGTTCGGCGACTCGCAGACCGACGGCTACGGCTCCACTCCCGGCGCGGACAACCGCTACCCGGACCAGTTGGCCGAACGACTGGTCGCCACCGGTCGCCCGCTCGCCGTGGTGAACGCCGGGATCAGCGGGAACAAACTGCTCGCCGACTCGCCCTGTTACGGCGAGCGGGGCGTCAGCCGGTTCCGGCACGACGTGCTCGGGCAGCCCGGCGTACGGACGGCGGTCGTCCTGATCGGCATCAACGACATCGGTGCCGGCGGCTACCCTGACTTCGGCTGCGGCGCCTCGCCGGTGGTGACCGCCGGCCAGCTCGTCGACGGCCATCGGGCACTGATCCAGGCCGCCCGGGCACGCGGGGTCACCGTCATCGGCGTCACGATGCCGCCGCTCAAGAACGCGACGGGCTACGACACCCCGGACAAGGAAGCGCTCCGAGACGAGCTGAACCACTGGATCCGGACCAGTGGCGAGTACGACGCGGTCGTCGACCTCGACCGGATCCTCGCCGACCCGGCCGACCCGGACGCCCTGCGCCCGGCGTACGACCACGGCGACCACCTGCACCTCAACGACACCGGGGCGACCGCTGCCGCCGTCGCCGTCGCCGCGCAGATCCGCTGAGCGCGTGTCACCGGACCGAGGGGACCTGGACGCGCGCTGATCGTCGGTTGGACCTGGGCGGAAAAGAATGTCGGGCGGTGTGTCGAGCACCGGGGTGCCGGCTTCGACCACAGGATGAGGGCCGGGTGCGCCGGGCCGACCGAGACCAAGGAGTGGACCGATGACGAAGGTGACGACCGGGGCGACGATGTCGTTGGACGGCTACATCGCGGACCCGTCCCATGGGGGCTTCGAGTACCTGTTCCAGTGGTACGAGAACGGCGACGTCGAGACGCCGACGGCCACCCCCGAACTGACGTTCCGGACCTCCGCCGTGAGCGCGCGACACATCCGCGATCTCACCGAGCGGACCGGGGCGCTGGTCGTCGGTCGACGGCTCTTCGACATGACCAACGGGTGGGGCGGCCGGCATCCGTTGGACGTGCCCGTCGTGGTCGTCACGCACAGCGTGCCGGACGGTTGGGAACCGGAGAACGACTCGTTCGTCTTCGTCACCGACGGCATCGAGAGCGCCATCGAGCGGGCGAAGACGATCGCCGGCGACAAGGAGGTCGGGGTCAACGGCGGCACGATCGCGACCCAGGTCATCCAAGCCGGCCTGCTCGACGAGGTGCACGTCGACCTCGTCCCGGTCCTGCTCGGTGACGGTATCCCGCTCTTCGCCGACCTGAAGATCGCGCCGCTCCAGCTGGACGGGCCGATCAGCGTCGTCGAAGGCACCGGGGTCACCCACCTGGCGTACCGGGTACGCCCGACGGCCTGACCAACTCGGACGGGCGGCCCGGACCGGGCCGCCCGTCCGCCTGTCCCGCCTGGTCCGGGCGGGTGGTGCCCCCTACGAATCCGTACCGTGTGCTGAACTGTCCGGCATGGAGCCTTCCCGATTCCTCGGCTGCCTCACGGACGACTTCGCCCGGCTGCGCGCCGTCGCCTCCATCGACCCCACCGCGGCGGTGCCCAGTTGCCCCGGTTGGAGTGTCGCCGACCTGACCCACCATGTCGGCGAGGTCTACCTCCACAAGACCCTGGCCATTCGCGAGGGTGCCGAGCCCGAGCCGTGGCCGCCCGCGGACCTTGCGGCCGAGGAGCCGCTGGCGCTGCTCGACCGGGCGTACGCCGGGCTGCTGGCCGAGTTCGCGGCCCACGAGCCGCAGGACCGGGCTGGCTCCTGGTACGCGCCGGGCCAGACCGTCGGGTTCTGGATCCGACGGATGGCGCAGGAGACGGTCATCCACCGCATCGACGCCGAGTTGGGCGTCGGTGCGCCGGTCGCGCCCGTTCCGGACGACCTCGCCGTTGACGGCATCGACGAGCTGCTCAAAGTGTTCGTGGAGTATTCGGTGGCCGAGTGGGCCAGCGCCTTCAGCGAGATCCTGGCCGACTCGCCGGGCTGGACGTACACGGTGCGCACCGACGGTGGGGCGTGGTCGGTGCGCACCGGGCCGGGGCTGCTCCGCGTGACCGACGGCGCGGCCGACGCCGCCGACGTGACCGTGAGCGGCCCGCCCACGGCGCTGCTGCGCTGGCTGTGGGGCCGGGAGTTGGCCGGCGAGCCGAGCGGCGTCACCGTCGATGGCCCACCCGAGGCGATGGCCCCGTTGCGCCGCTGCATCGTGACCGCAACCCAGTGAAGACTCGCTGCCCGGAGTGAAGCCGGGTGTGCCGCCGTCGCCATAGAATCGATGATGTTCACTGTTAGCGGCGAGGGCGTCACGGGTGGCTACCCCGGAGGGCGGTGCGGGAGATGGGACCGGACGAGCGGGAAAGGCTGTTCGAGCGGGCGCGGGAGCACTCGACGCGGCAGGACACCTGGGCGGAAGCGGACCGGCTGTGGATTCAGGTCATCGACGCCTACCGGCAGGCCGTGCAGGGTCCGGGTCGGGTGGACCGGCGCGATCAGCAGCAGTTGGCCCGGGCACTGTGGCGGCGCGGGATGCTGCTGTCCGCGCGTGGTCGGGCCGCCGACGGGATGGCCCCCGGCGGTGAGGCGGTCACGCTCTTCGAGCGGGTGAACGACGTGGTGGCAGCCGAGGGTGGGAACGTGGCCGACCCGCCACGGGACGAGGCGCTCGCGGAGCTGATCACCGCGCTGGTGGACCTGGCGGAGGTCGCGTTCGCCGCCGGGCAGCCCACCACCCGGCTGGAGCTGGTGGAGCGGGCCGTGGCGGTGGGGCTGCTCACCGGCTCCCCGCCGTCCGCAGGGCCGCGCACCAGGGAGGCGATGGGCACGGCCTACCACAACCAGGCGACCTCGTTGCTGCACCGGGCCGTCACGCGGCCTGCCTCGGGCGACAGCATCCGGGAGGCGGCGCTCGCCGCGTCGCGGGCCTGCGAGCTGCGCCAGGGGCTGCTCGACCCGCTGCGCCCGCTCAGTCTCTGGGAGATGGCCAACACCTACGGTGTGTACGCGCAGTGCCTGGCGCTGATCCGCGACTTCGACCGCGCCGAGATGGTGCTGGGGCTCGGCATTCGACTGGTGGAGCTGCTGGGGCCGGCCGGCGAGCAGCCCGCCCTGAAGCTGCGCGTGGCGGCCGAGATGGTGGTCCGGGAAAAGGCGACGTCACAAGGCTCGGCCGGCCCGCGTCGCTGGGGGTGGCGGCGGCGTTGACCCCGGTCCCGCTGGTCGACGGGGAGCGGACCGGCGGGGGTGGTCGTGGTCCGGTGAGCGTGATACCTCAGAGTCATATTCATACCTGTGAGGTATCGCGCTCAATCCCGCACGGCGTCCATGCCGGTCCGTGCGCCGGAAGGGGCGACCGCCGCCGCTGGCCCCGTGTCGTCGGCGAAGTCGATCCGCATCACGACCCGCCGCAGGGTGGGGTGGCTGACCTCCTTGAACCCGGCGTCCTCGAAGATCTGCCGCACCCCCACGTGCGCCTCACCCCAGGTGATCTGCTTGCCCGCCTCGGCGAGCATCGGGTACGCCTCCAGTGACCGGGCACCGCGCTCCCGCGCGAAGTCGACCGCGGCGCGGGCCAGGGGATAGGTGAGGCCGCGACCCCGGAAGCCCTTGCGGACCACCAGGCAGGTCACCGCCCAGACCCCGTCGTCGTCCCTGTCCTCGTCGCGGCCGAGCCAGGGAACCCGCTGGTTGCGCAGCTTCGGGTACGCCGTCCGCGGCTCCACCGCCACCCAGCCCGCCGGGTGGTCATCGAGGTACGCGACCAGTCCACTGGTGGTCGGGGCATCCGGCTCGCCACAGCTCGTCTGCTCCCGGAACGACGCGACGCGCTCCTCCGGGGTGGAGGCCCGCCACAACCAGCCCGGGACCTTGAACCACTGGCACTGGCACCGGCCCGCGTCGGCGCTGCCGAGAATCTCCTGGAGGTCGTCCCACGACGCCTCGTTGGCGGGCACGATTCGGACGTCCCGGTCGGCGATCGGAGCCTGGCGGTCAGCCAATCGAATGCCGTCCCGAGGCGCTGACAGCCACGACGAATGCCACCCACGCGTCCGGGGTGAAGGCGAGCGACGGACCGGCAACGTGCTTGCTGTCGCGCACGGCGACGACGCCGGGGAGGTTGGTGGCGACCTCGACGCAGTTGCCGCCGTTGTCACCGCTGCGAGTGCTCTTGTGCCAGAGGGCGTGAGTCAGGTCAGTCATGCCGCATCTCCCCGATGATCGCCTTGATCATGTCTCTCGATTCTGCCTCGGGGAGTGCCAGCGCCACCAGCCCCTGCCAGGCGTCCTCGTAAGCCCGCAGTTCGTCGGGCTTGTCAAGGTACAGCGCGCCGGTCAGCGACTCGCTGTAGACCACCGACGGCTCGGGCACCGCTCGACCGCCGTTGCCCGCCGGAAAGTCGAGGATCACGAACGACCCAGCGACCGCCCCCGGGTGCGGGCCGGCGGCGAGTGGTACCACCCGCAGCGAGACGTTCGGCAACTCAGATACCTCGATCAGGTGGCCGAGCTGAGCGGTCATCACGCTGTGGCTGGAGACCACGCGGCGGAGGACCGCCTCCGAGAGCACGGCCTCCAGGCGCGGCGGCTGTGGTAGCCGACGTCTGAGCAGCGCCTGTCGTTGCAGCCTGACCGCGACGGCTCGCTCTCGATCCTCGGCGCTGATCCGGCTGCCGGCCTGGTACAGCGCGAGGGCGTAGTTGCGTGCCTGAAGCAACCCGGGGATCAGAGTCTCCCCGTACTCGCGGAGGCGGGACGCGGCGGATTCCAGGCCCACGTACAGCTCGAACCAGCTCGGCACCGCGTCGCCGTAGGCGTGCCACCAACCCTTGGACTTCGTCTCGACGGCGAGCCCGCGCATCGCCTCGGTCATGTCCGGCGAGACCCCGTACAGGTCGCACATCGCCTTGACGTCGAGCACCCGGACCGAGCCGGTGCCGCACTCGATGCGCCAGATCTTCTGTCGGCTGTACTCCAACGCCTCCGCGGCGGCGTCGAGCGTCACCCCGGCCTCGTTGCGGTACTGCCGCAGCAGCCGCCCGAGCTGCCGACGCGGCACGGTCGATCCGATGTCCTCGGCCATCCGCACACTCCCTGATTCCATGTCGCAACGCTGCGTTACGCGTTCTCGCAACACGTACGCGGTGCAGGAAAGAAAGTCAATGCACAACGGGGAAATTGCGGTGTAGGAAGTTGCGTCTTCGCTGCGCACGGTCACAGGATGACCACAGGCGACCAGGAAGGCGGCCCGACGTGAGTATCCGTCACCAACGACCACACTCGACGTACCCCGGCCTGCTGCCGTGGCAGGTGGGCGAGCGCCGCTTCCCGGCCGCCCGGCTCGGACGCCGCGGCCTCGACCCCGCCGAGGTGTACGCCTGGCTCGACCGCGTCGCCGTCGACATGGCCGCGCTGCACGCGGCCCTCGCCGAGAGTCGCCGGGAGGTCGCGCGGCTGCGGCTCGCGCAGGGTCGGCGGCGATGAGCCGGCGGTACGTCGTCCATCTGCCGGTCGTCGCCTCCGACCTGGCCGCCGCGCAGCGCCTGGCCCGGGTCATCGGCCGCTGGCTGACCCCGCTGCCGATGACGGACCCGGGGGAGACCACGGTGTCCGAGGAGGATCAGCAGTTCCTCCGCCACCGCGTCTTCTGCGACCTCCTGCTGCCCGGCGGCCGCCGCCGCTGCCTGCTCCGTGCCGACCATGACGGCCCCTGCTCGCGTCGCTTGCGTCGCTGAGCGCGGTCGCTGACGGGCCGGCCACCGCCGCCTTGGTCAGCCGGCACCCCGCCGTGACCGCGACCACCTCCGGCTCAGGCGTTATCCTGCGCCGGTGGAGGTCATGGCGGAGGGCGAGCGGTTGGCCGCCGACCTGGGCCGCTGGCTGGACGACCTGACCTTCGTCGACCTGGACACCGACGAGGTCACCGCGAGGGTGATCGAGTCGGTGGTGCGGTGGGCCGAGGCCCAGGGCTGGCGGGTCTACCGGCGCGCCCCCAGCGTCCTGCCGTTGCCACCGCCGCTGGAGCAGCGGCACTCCGTCCTCGACGTGGCGTGCGCCCGCCCCGACGGCCCGCCGGTGGTGGTCGAGGTCGACCACACCGACCGGGCCCGTACCTTGCAGAAGCTGCGGGCGGAGGCGGATGCCGGCCGCATCCCGATCTGGGTGCGGTGGGGAGTGGGCCGTTTCACCGTGCCGCCACCGCCGGTGCGGATGGTGACCTGCGAGGTGACCCGGCGCGCCGGGCCGGCCGGACGCGGGCGACTGCACAGCCGCACCGGCGACCGCCCCGCGCCGGCGCACTCGGTCGGTGGCGGCACGGCGGCCGCGCAGGCGTTGCCCATCCCGCTGACCGACCCGGTTACGGACGCGGGTAAGGGCACCTGAAGCGAATCGTAAGCGGGACCCGACAGAGTTCTGGGTGTCACCGAGAGCACCACCGACAACCAGGAGATCCCGATGCGCAAGCTCATCAACTCGACCTACATCACCCTCGACGGCGTCATCGAGAACCCCATGTGGACCTCGCCGTACTTCGAAGAGGAGGCCGCCAGCCTCGCCGGCGAACAGACCAACGCAGCGGACGCGATGCTGATGGGCCGGGCCACCTACGACGGCATGTCCGTCGCCTGGCCGAGCATGGACGAGAACGACCCGACCACCGGCGCCGCGTACTTCAACAACGTCAAGAAGTACGTCGCCTCGACCACCCTGACCAACCCCACCTGGAACAACACGGAGGTGCTCCAGGGCGACCTGGTCGAGGCGGTCACCAAGCTCAAGGCCCAGGAGGGCAAGGACATCATCCAGTACGGCTACGGCTCGGTCACCGCGCAGTTGGTCCGGGCGGGCCTGGTGGACGAGGTCCGGTTCTGGATCCACCCCGTGCTGGAGGGCGGCCCCAGCCTGACGACGCCGCTGACGGACATCAAGGCGTCGTTCGAGCTGGTCGACACCCGGGTGCACAAGAACGGCGTGATCATCGCCTCGTACCGGCCGAAGACGGCCGGCTGACCACCGATCAGAGCTGAGCCCGGGCCTCGCCCGGGCTCAGCTTCGCGCCCTCGGCGACCAGCGCGTCGAAGCGTTCCCGCCCCAGGGCAGCCAGCACGCGGGCTGCCACCCGGTCGGTGTCGTCGCGTTCCGCCGGGGCGGCCGGGGCCTGCGCGGCGAGCCGAGCGGCGGCCGCGGCGCCCAGCAGTCGGGCGGCGACCTCCGGGGAACGCACCGCCGACGCCATCCCCTCCAGGGTGTTGACGGCGTCCCGTGGGGTTGCGATCGCCACGGCGGCCTCGAACGCCTCGATGTGCAGGGCCAGCGCCGCATCCGGGTCGCCGCCCTGCTCGACCGCGTAGCCCAGCTCGACCAGGATCATCGGCAGGTAGAGCGCGGGCTGTGTCTCCGCGCGGCCCTGTTCGACGAGGTGGGTGAGGTGGGCGACGGCCACGTCGAGCTTGCCGTCGCGGCGGGCGGCCATCCCGAGGCTCATCTCCGCGAAGACCAGCGCACTGGGTGAGGCCTGCTCCACCGCGAGCTGGTACGCGCGCTCGGCCAGCTCCCGGCCCTGCGCGTAGTCGCGGGTCTGCACCGCCAGCCAGGCCAACCAGGACAGCTCGCTGCACACCTGCGGCCACAGCGCCAGCTCCTCCGCCCAGCGCAGCCCCTCCCGGTGCAGGGCGGCGGCGCGCTCATGCTCGCCGCGCATGTCGGCCAGCCCACCCACCCACTCGGTCGCCTGGAGCCGGCCCCACCGGTCGCCGATGCTGGCGAACAGCGCGGCGCTGCGGGTCGCGGCGTGCTCCAGTGCTGCCTGGTCACCGTTGGCGTGCGCGATCTTGGCCCGGGAGCTGAGCACCGCGGCCTCGGTCCACGGGTCGGCGACGGCGGTGGGCAGCAGCTCCGATGCCAGGGCCAAATCGCTGTGGTCGATCACCGCGGTGGCCGCAAACCAGGCACCGCGGCCGTCCGGGTCGCCAGCCAGCGCGGCCCGGAGCTCGGCCGGCACGATCGGGTCGCCCTGCAACAGCGCGAAACCGACCCGCCAGGCCGCGGCGCGGGACTCGTGCTCGGGGTCGGGCATCGCCAGCGCCTGCCGCGCCTCGGTGAGCCGGCCACGCAGATACCAGTACCAGCTCAGCGCGATGGCCAGCCGCAGCCCGCCGCCGTGGACCAGCGCCGACCGCAGGTTCGCCGTCTCCGCGTCCAGCAGCGCCAGCCACCGCTGCTGGTCGCCGCCGCGCAGCAGCGGATCGGCGCGTTCGGCCAGCTCCGTGTAGTACGCGGCGTGCCGCGCGCGTACCTCTTCGGCGTCGGTCAGCCGGTCCAGGCAGAAGGCGGCAACCGATTCGAGTAGCCGGTAGCGAGGGCCCACGCCGGAGTCGTCCAGCACCACCAGCGACCGGTCGACCAGCCGGGCCAGCGTGTCCAGATCGGTCCGGCAAACCTGCTCAGCGGCCTCCGGGGTGCAGCCGTCACTGAACACCGCGAGCCGGGCCAGCACCAGCCGGTCGGTCTCGTCCAGCAGGTCCCAGCTCCAGCCGATCACCGCGGTCAACGTCCGTTGCCGCGGCGGCACGTCCCGCTGCTGGGTGGTGAGCAACCGGAACCGGTCGTCGAGCCGCTCCACCACGCCCAACACGCCCAGGGAGCGCACCCGGGTCGCGGCCAACTCCAGCGCCAGCGGCAGCCCGTCGAGGCGGCGGCAGAGCTGGGCCACCGCGGGCGCCGTCCGCCCGTCGAGGCGGAAACCGCGCTGCTGCGCGGCGGCGCGGGCGGCGAACAACCGGGCCGCCGCCGAGCGCCGGACCGCGTCCAGGTCGCCGTCCTCCGGCACGGACAGCGGGGGTACCTCCCAGAGCAGCTCCCCGGTGAGACCGAGCGGCTCCCGGCTGGTGGCCAGCACGCTCACCCCGGGCGCGTCCCGCAGCAGCCGGGCCACCAGCTCGGCGACCGGCTCGATCACGTGCTCGCAGTTGTCCAGCACGAGCAGCAGTTGTCTGTGGCGCAGCGCGGCGGCGAGCCGATCGGCGGCCGACAGGCTCGTGCCGGCGCTCTCGCGGGTGTCCAGCGCGCCGAGCACCTGCTCGGCGACGCGCGGGTCGCCGGCCGGCAGCGGGGCCAACTCGACCAGTTGGACGCCGTCCGGCAGGGACTGCGTGCGGGCCGCCTCGGTGGCCAGCCGCGTCTTGCCGACGCCACCCGGCCCGACCAGCGTGACCAGCCGCTGCCGCGGCAGCAGGGTACGCAGCTCGGCCAGCGCCTCGGCCCGGCCGACCAACTCGTCGAGCTGGGCCGGCAGGCTGTTGCGGATGATCGCGGCCTTCGGCGGCGCGCTCAGACCGGCGTCCTGTTCGAGGATCTTGCGGTGCAGGGCGACCAGCTCCGGCCCTGGGTCGAGGCCCAGCTCGTCGGCGAGCCGGTCGCGCAGGTCGGCGTAGCTGTCCAGCGCCTCGGACTGGCGGCCGGCCGCGTACAGCGCGCGGAGCTGCACCGCCCGCAGGCCCTCTCGCAGCGGGTGCCGGGCGACCAGCTCCGCGAGGTCGGCGGCGGCCAGGTCGTGCTCGCCCCGGGCCAGCCGGGCCTCGGCCAGCCGCTCGTGCACGGCGAGACGCTGCTCGGCCAGCCGGGTGACCTCCGCGCGGACGAACTCCGCGTCGGCCACGTCGGCGTACGCGTCGCCGCGCCACAGCGCGAGGGCCTCGGTCAGCCGGTCGACGTCGGTGCACCGGGTCAGCTCGGCGAACCGGTCGGCGTCCACCCCGCCGGCCCGCAGCAGGTACCCGGGTGACCGGGACTCGACCAGCTCGCGGGCGCCCGGCTCGGCGTCGTTGAGCGCCTTGCGTAGTTGGGACACCCGCACCTGAAGGGCGCCGGTGGGGTTCGCGGGGGCGTCCGCGCCCCACAGGTCGTCGATGAGGCGGTCCGCCGAGACCACCTGGTTGCGGTTGGTCAGCAGGTCGGCCAGCAGCGCCCGTACCTTGGTGCCGGGCACCACCACCGGCTCGCCGGCGTCGGTGGTGACGGCGAGCGGTCCGAGCACCCCGAACTGCACGGCGATCATCCTAGGGCTTGGCTCGACCCACACGCCCGAACCAAGCCCTTGCGCGGTAAGGCGACCTGAAGTTGACCGTAAGCGCTCCGGCGCACCGTGTGGGCATGGACATCCACCACGAAGAGCACGGCAACGGCGAGGGTCGCCCCCTGGTGCTGATCCACGGGGCGCTCTCCGGCATCGGCACCTCGTTCGGCGCGATCCTGCCGATCCTGGCGAAGACCCGGCGGGTGATCGCCGTCGAGTTGCAGGCGCACGGTCGCACACCGGACCTCGATCGTCCGCTGACCGTGGAGCACTTCGCCACCGACGTGGTCGAGCTGCTGGACCGCCTCGGCGTCGGGCGGGCGGACGTGTTCGGCTGGAGCATGGGCGCCGCGGTGGGGCTGCGCCTCGGCACCGATCACGCCGACCGGGTCGGGCGGCTGGTGCTCGCCTCGGTGAGCTTCGACGACGCCGGCCTGCACCCGGGGCTGCTCGACGGAATCCAGGACCTGCAACCGGAGCACCTGCACGGCTCGGAGTTCCACGAGGAGTACCTGCGGAGCGCGCCGGACCCGGCGGGCTGGGCCAACCTGGTCACCAAGATGAAGGTGCTGGACGCGAACCTGCCGCGATGGACCACCGAGCAGATCCGCGCGCTGGCCGCGCCCACGATGATCGTGCTGGCCGACGCGGACATCGTTCAGCCCGAGCATGCGGTGCGGATGTTCCGGCTGCTCGGCGGCGCGGTGCCCGGCGATTTGACCGGCCTGCCGGGGTGCCGGCTGGCCATCCTGCCCGGCACCACCCACACGACGATCCCGCAGCGCGCCGACTGGCTGGCCCCGATGATCGACGAGTTTCTGGACGAGGTCTAGTGCGGTGTCCACTAACGTTCACCGGGTGTTCCGGTGGGATGTTGTGGATCCTCGCCTTGGAGGGCGAGCGACTCCCCACTGGGTGGTGGGGCGGGCCTCCGCAGGCCAACTGATCCTCTCGCCGCCCGGGCTGGGCGGCGGGGGTCACGCCGGGACCGGCCGGCGCCGGGGAGGTTCCGGCCGGCTCGACGGTGCGTGACCACCCCAGGCAGCACAGGAACGGCTGTCGTGGGGGTGGTGGGTCCGCCGCCCGGGGTGCGGGTGGCGATGCTGGCCGCCGCGACGAGATCGCGGTGCCCGGAGAATCGGCAGTGGGGGCAGGACAAGGTGCGCCCACGGGGTTTCGGTATCCGGCGGTGGCAGGTGGGGCAGGTGGAGGAGGTGCCGCGTTCGTCGACGAGCCGCACAGTGATCCCGGCGAGGGTGGCCTTGTCGGTGAGGACCTGAATCAACCGGCCGATCTGCCACTGCCGCAGCCGCAGGTTGTGCCGCCGCCCCGCCGCGATGTCGAGCACCCCGCGGGGGTCGCCGACGTGCAGCACCCCAACCCGCTGACCCACCGCCCAGGACACGACAGTGCGGGCGGCCTCATGCTGGGCTTGGCGGACCCGCCGCCGGTGCCGTCCCTGCACCAGACGGGCCCGGCGGCGATACTGACGCCACCGCCGTGACCCCTTCTGGCCCGGTTTCGGTGCCCGCCGCGCCACCGCCCGGCGGCGGGCTTTGGTGTCGGCGAGGTGCATCCGGTGCTCCGCGCGGACCGCCCGCCCCGACACCAACAACCCGGCACCATCCGGCCCGGCCACCGCGTAGGGGTGGATGATTCCCAGGTCCACCCCGGCCACGCGCCCGGGGTTCGGCTCCTCGCCGGGCGAGTAGACAATCACCGGGACTTCGGCGGTCAGGTCGAGGAACAGCCGACCACCCTCACACAGCACAGTGACCGACCGGACCTGCTCCACCGGGTATGGCAGATCACGGGCCAGCCGCACCCACACCGGCTGCGCGCCTCTCGCGGTCGGGATCCGTACCCTGTGCCCGTCGATGGTGAAGGTGCCGTGATACCAGCGGACCGGCACCAACCCCCGCCGGCGGCGCGGAAACCGGGCCGACTCGTCACCAGCGCTACGGCGTTTCGCTGCCGCGAACCAGGCGTCGGAGAACCGGCGCAACACCGACCGGGCGCCCGTCGTGTCCAGCTCGCCGAACGTGCCCGGCCCCGACGTCGCCAACTCGCGGCACAACTCCTGGTAGCCGGCCAGTGGGGCGTCATGGCGGCGCCGCCGCCACGCGTTGACCTCCAACACGCACGCCCAGACGTCACCAGCCGAACGCAGCAGGCCGAAACACCGCCGTCGCTGCCCCGGCGTCACCCGCAACGCAATACGTGCCGTGCGATGCACCACCGGAGGGGCGGCAGGATCCCGACGGCGAGGCACGAACCGAACCCAACACCACCCGTACGACAATTCCCCGACCGACGCCAACCCGGCGAACGTTAATGGCCACCGCACTAGCTAGGACCAGCACAGTCGGGAAGTCGACTGGTACCGCGAGCTCCTGATTAGCACGTCAGAATGACAAACTCCGGGCACCGCATGCGGTGCCCGGAGTTTGTCGCCCTTCCGATCAGGCCTGGATGCGCACCATGCGGCGCAGCCGGCTGGCCCCGAGCAGGAGACCACCGGCGGCCAGCAGGCCGCCACCCAGGGACAGGATGTTGGTGGTGTTATCGCCGGTGACCGGCAGCTCCTGGTCGTGCTTGCCGTCCTTGCCGTCGTGCCGGTGGTCGAACTTGCCGTCCCGAATGCAGACGGTGACGGTGGCGGGGTCGGAGACGATCTTCTTGTCGTAGAAGGTGCCGGTCGCTCTGGCGGTGTTGACCACCTTGCCGGCCTTGACGTCCGCCCACGTCACCACGTGGGGGTGGACGGCGTGGCAGTCGGTGCTCGTGCCCGGGGCCAGCCAAGTGTTCTTGCAGGCCACCGGACCGGCGGTCTTGTCGTCGACGGCGACGTTCTTGATGGTCTCTGTGCCGGTGTTGGTCACCCGGTAGGTGTAGAAGATCTTGTCACCCTTGGAGGCGAAGCCGTCGTTCTCGCACTTTTTGCGGCAGTCCGACTCGATGCGGGCCTTCTTGTCGATCGACAGGCTGGCCTGCACCCGCTTGGCCTTGGTGGTGACGGTGAATTCGGCCTTGTTGGACGTTACCTTCTCCTTGCGGAACAGCCCGGTCGCTGTGGCGGTGTTGACCACCTTGCCGGCCTTGACGTCCGCCCTGGTGACCGTGTATTTGCCGGTGCAGGTGGCGCTTTCTCCCGGCGCGAGCTCAAGACCATGCTCGATCTCGGTGGCCGACTGTTTGGTGTCCTTGCAGGTGATGCCAGTGACCGTGTCGTCGGTGACGGTGATGTTGGTGATCGGGTAGTGCGTGCCGGTGCTCTGGTTCTTCACCGTGTAGGTGTAGGTGACCTTGTCGCCGGCCTGCAGACCGGTGGCCGGGGTTCCGGTCTTGATCAGCTCCAGCTTCGGATACACCTGCGGTTCCGGCGCGGCAACAGCCGGCGAGCCTGCCGTGAGCAGCAGGGCGCCGGCCAGCAACGCGAAGGCGCCCAGCCGCGTACGAATACCAACCCGTCTGCGCGACGCAGAGGTCTCGCTCATGTAAATCCCCCGTGTTGTGGATCAGTGACAATGGGGGCAACGAGCGCTATTGGAACATGTCACGCCAAGCGGGCGTGAATCCCCCACATGGTGGACGTCGTGGTGAGCTCACTACTTGGTCGCCGTAGCCGTGCAGGGCGGACGCGGATGGCCAGCAGTGGGTCGGTGCGCCGTGGCGAGACGCGCCTGCCTGTTACGGGCCCTGGTCAGCGGTGTACGCGTTGTTCAGCCGGTGGCAGCGCGACCGGACCCGATGTGCTGCCACTGGCCGAGTAGCCGTCGCCGGTTGGCGACCTTGACGTTGCCGGCCACCGCTCCTATCCGCGGGTCGTTGAACGGCTCGATCAGCCGCCGGATCGCATTCGGTTCGAAGACGGTGTCCGCGTCGAGGGTCACGATGATGTCGTGCGAGGCGTACAGGAGCCCGGTGTTGAGGGCGCTGGCCTTGCCGCCGTTGGGCTTGCGGATCACCCGGACGCCGTCGATGCCGGCCCGTTCGCTGTGCACGAGTCGATCCGCGTCAGCGCCTCCCCGCATCGCCACCATCATCGTCCATTCTCACCCGCCCGGGCCGAAGTTCGCGGGCCGGGGTCATAGCGTGCGGCCGATTTACCAGGTAGAAACATGCCAACCCCTTCGTCCCGGTCCAACCTCCGGCCGGAGGGATCAGAGAGCGCTCTCACGCCCCAGCTGTGCCGGGAGCACGCTCCGGCCAGCGGAGAGGACGAACCGCATGACAACCCAGCCCCGACGGGTGCGCCGGCGATCCGGACGCACCCTCATTCTCGCTCTGGTGCTGACCACCGCCGTCACGATGAGCAGCACCGCCGCCAGCGCCGGCCGGCCGACGCAGGGCGCCCCGGATTTCGGACCCAACGTCACGATCTTCGACCCCGGTATGCCGATCAGCGAGATCCAGCAGACCCTCGACGCGGCGCACGCCCGGCAGGTCGACAACGAGATGGGCACCGCGCGGCACGCCTACCTGTTCAAGCCGGGCACGTACGGCACGGCGGAGCAGCCGTTGCAGGCCAAGGTCGGCTACTACACCGAGGTCTCCGGTCTGGGTGCCTCGCCCACCGACGTCAGCGTCAACGGCAAGCTGGAGGTCTACAACCGCTGCCTGGCGGACGGCGGCACCGGCAACTGCCTCGCGCTGGTCAACTTCTGGCGCACCCTGTCCAATCTCTCGCTCACCATCAACGCGGCGGGCCAGGACGGCTGCCGGTCGTCGGCGAACTTCTGGGCGGTGTCCCAGGCGGTGTCGATGCGTCGGCTGAACATCAACGGCGGCGGGCTGTCGCTGATGGACTACTGCACCGCCGGCCCCCAGTTCGCCAGCGGCGGCTTCATCGCCGACTCGCGACTGCCGGCTACCACCAACGGATCCCAGCAGCAGTGGCTGACCCGCAACAGTGAGGTAGCCGGCTGGTCCAACGCGGTGTGGAACCAGGTCTTCGCCGGGGTCGAGGGCGCTCCGGACGACGCCACCTTCCCCGACCCGCCGTACACCACGCTGGAGACCACCCCGCTGAGCCGGGAGAAGCCGTACCTCTTCGTCGACGCCAAGGGCGGCTACAACGTCCGGGTGCCCGCTGCGCAGCGGGACAGCCGGGGCGTCTCCTGGGCCGACGGCCTGACGGCGGGGCGGACCATCGGAATCCGCGACTTCTTCATCGCGAAGCCGTCGGACTCGGTGCGCGTCATCAACAGCCAACTCGCGCGCGGCAAGCACCTGCTGCTCACCCCCGGCACGTACGACATCGCGCGCAGCATCGAGGTCCGACGCCCCAACACGGTGGTGCTCGGCATCGGGCATGCCACGCTCACCGCGGTGAACGGCGCCATTCCGCTGGACGTTGCCGGTGTGCCCGGCGTGGTCGTCGCCGGCGTCACGATCGACGCCGGCAGCGTCGAGTCGCCGGTCCTGCTGCGGGTGGGCCGGCAGCACGGGCACAACGCCAGCAGCGCGGCCAACCCGACCACGCTGTCCGACGTGTACTTCCGGGTCGGCGGCCCGCACATCGGCCGGACGAACACGGCGCTGGAGGTCAACAGCGACAACGTGCTCATCGACCACACGTGGGTGTGGCGCGGTGACCACGGCGTCGAGGGCTTCACCGAGGGCGTCAACGGCGACACGGAGCGCTGGCGCACCAACACCGGCCGCTACGGCGCCGTCATCAACGGCGACCATGTGACCGCCACCGGCCTTTTCGTCGAGCACTTCCAGCGGTACAACACGGTCTGGAACGGCGAGCACGGCACCACGATCCTCTACCAGAACGAGTTGCCGTACGACCCGCCGACGCAGGCCGACTGGATGAACGGCGCAGTCGAGGGCTGGGCCGGCTACAAGGTCGGCGACCGGGTACGCCACCACACCCTGTACGGCGGCGGGGTCTACGTCTTCAACCAGAACAACCCGTCGATCCACACCGAGAACGGCTTCGAGGTCCCGGTCCGGCCGGGCGTGCGGCTGCACCACATCATGACCGTCAACCTCAGCGCCGGAACGATCGACCACGTGGTGAACGGCGTGGGCGACGCGGCCGACATGACCAAGGTCGGCGTGCCGGTCTACCTCGCGCAGTACCCGCTGCCGTAGGGCAGGTCGGGCGTACCGACGGAGGGCCGGAGCCGGTGTGGCTCCGGCCCTCCGCCTGTCCGGCGGGGGTGGGGTCGACGGGTGGATGGAGAAACCACTCCCGTGGGCTTGAATTCCTATCGTCCCGATAGGAAAATGGGTGAATGCCGGTCGGTCCGTTCCTCACCTCCCGTCGGGTCGTGGACCTGATGCGGGTCGCCTCCGAGCTCTGTCCCAGCTCGACGACGACCGACTGAGCGCCGTCGCTGCCCGCACCCTCCGCCCGGCCCCGCTGCCACGTTCGGCGCGCCGACCCGTGTCCGGCGCCACCCGCCCGCTCGTCGAGGCCCTCGCGCGTCCGCGTTCCGCCCCCATCCCGATCCCGTCACGGCCGGATCGGTCCTTCCCCTCGGAGGTATGTCATGAGCACCGATCCGTCACCGTCCACCCCACCAACCGCGGGGGAGTCCCGGCTCGCGTTCAACGAGGACTGGGTGGCGACCATTCTCGGTCTGGTCCTGCTCGGTCTCGTCCTGCTCGGTGCGATCCCCGCCGGGCTGGTGCCCTAATGACCACCGAGGCGACCCGCACGGGCGATGAGCCCCGCACAACCGACGCCACCCACGCGACCGACGCCACCCACACGACCGACGCCACCCGCGCGGCCGAAGTGCCCGCTGACGCGGTCGAGCCCGCCTCGGACAGCGGGCCGCCGTCGACCGTTGACCCCGCCGGCCCCGCCGGTGTGGCGCGCGGCGGCACGTTCTGGGCCTGGACGGCGCTCGGCCTGGTGGTCGTGGTGGGGCTCGCCGCGCTCACCCGCTACCTTGAGCAGAACGTCCCCTCGTGGGCCGAGGGCACCGCCGTCGAGGACATCGGGGCGGCGATCGAGTACCCGGTCTACGCGATCCTGCTCGGCCTGCTCGGCAACGCCGCCGTCACCCTGCTCGGGTGGCGCGACCGGATCGCCGCCGCGTTCCGGACCGAGTTCTTCATCAAGACCGGTCTGGTGCTGCTCGGGGCGTCGATCAACCTGGCCGTCATCGCCAGTGCCGCCGGCCCGGCGATCGCCCAGGCGATCCTGCTGATCAGCGGGGTCTTCCTGTTCACCTGGTGGCTGGCCGGCCGGTTCGGGCTCGACGACAAGCTACGCGCGTTGCTCGCCTCGGCGGTGTCGATCTGCGGGGTCAGCGCGGCGATCGCCGCCGCCGGAGCCGTCCGGGCGCGACGCGAGCAGTTGGCCTACACAGCGAGTCTGGTGATCGTCTTCGCGCTGCCGTCCATCTTCATCCTGCCCTGGCTGGCCGACGTGTTCGGGCTCTCCGACGCGGTGGCCGGCGCCTGGATCGGCGGCAACATCGACACCACCGCAGCGGTCACCGCCGCCGGAGCGCTCGCCGGCGAGGAGGCGCTCCAGATCGCCAGCATCGTCAAGGTCACCCAGAACGCGCTCATGGGCGTGGTCGCCGTCGCCCTCACCGCGTACTTCACGTTGCGGGTGGAGCGTCAGCCCGGCGCGGCCCGACCGGGGCTGGGGGAGTTGTGGCGGCGCTTCCCGAAGTTCGTCCTGGGATTCGTTGCCGCATCGGTCATCGCCACCTGGTACCTCGACGCGGCGGGCGCGGACGGCAAGGCCACCATCGCCATCGTCAACGACCTGCGCGTCTGGTTCCTCATCCTGGCCTTCGTCAGCATCGGCCTGGAGGTCCGGGTCGCGTCGCTGCGGGAGGCCGGCTGGCGGCCTGTCGCGGTGTTCGCCAGTGCCACCGTGTTCAACCTGGCGTTGGCGCTCGGCCTGGCGTCCCTGCTGTTCCGCAACTTCGCGGCCTGAGTCGGCCTCGCCCCGCCGGGATCGCCCGGCGGGGCGAGGTGCCCGTTTCCTTCCGACCCGTTGACCAATATTTTCATCGATCAGTCGAACTCTTGCGAGTCCACTTTCACTACTGCCACGATGACCGTCAATGCCTTCCGTCCCGAAGGAGTGGTCGTCATGGCGGTCTCCCGCCGCAGGTTCGTCACATCGGTGGTGGCGGGGTCCGCCCTCGCCGCCGCCTCCACCACCGAGTTGCTCACCACCCTCGCCAGCCCGGCCCACGCCGCCAGTCCCCCCGGGGACGTGGTCGGCAAGGTGACGGTCGGCTACCAGGGCTGGTTCAGCTGCCCCGGCGACTCGGCGCCCATCGGCGGCTGGTGGCACTGGAGCCGTGACCGGTTCCAGCCGCCCTCGCCTGCCAACACCACGATCGTGTCGTGGCCGGACATGCGCGAGTACACCCGCAGCTACCCGACCGCCTACCCCAACCTCGGCAACGGCTCGCCGGCCACCCTCTTCTCCTCCTACGACCAGCAGACGGTGGACACCCACTTCCGGTGGATGCAGGAGTACGGCTGCGACACCGCCGCCCTGCAGCGGTTCAACCCGATGGGCGACGAGGGGCCGACCCGCGACGCCATGACGCAGAAGGTCCGCTCGGCCGCCGAGCGCTACGGCCGCAAGTTCTACATCATGTACGACGTCACCGACTGGTTGACCATGCAGTCGGAGATCAAGACCGACTGGACGACCAAGATGTCCGCGCACACCGCGTCCAGCGCGTACGCCCGGCAGAACGGCAAGCCGGTCGTCTGCATCTGGGGCTTCGGCTTCAGCGAACCCAGCCGGCCCTTCACCCCGGGGCCCTGCCTGGAGGTCGTCAACTGGTTCAAGGCGCAGGGCTGCTACGTCATCGGTGGCGTGCCCACCTGGTGGCGCCAGGGGATCGAGGACTCCCGCCCCGGCTTCCTCGACGTCTACCACGCGTTCAACATGATCTCGCCTTGGATGGTCTACCGGACCACCACCCTGGAAGGGCTCGACTCGTACTACAACAACGTCAACATCCCCGACATGGCCGACTGCGTGGCGCGCGGCATTGACTACCAGCCCTGCGTGATGCCCGGTGACCTCGCCGGAGGGCATCGCCGCCACGGCGACTTCTACTGGCGGCACATCTACAACATGGTCCGGCTCGGCTCCCAGGGCCTGTACGTGTCCATGTTCGACGAGTACAACGAGGGCAACCAGATCGCCAAGACCTCCGAGACCCAGGCCACCACCCCGGCCGGCGCGAACATCCGGGCCCTGGACGAGGACGGCGTGGCCTGCTCCTCCGACTACTACCTCCGCATCACCGCCGACGGCGGACGGATGCTCAAGGGACAGCTCGCTCTCACCCCCGTACGCCCCACCCAGCCGATGCTCGGTGGCCCGCCGACCGGCGGGAACCTGGCCGCCGGCCGGCCCGCCTCCGCGAGCAGCCAGAACGGTCCGTTCCCGGCGTCGAACGCGGTGGACTCCAATGCCGCCAGCTACTGGGAGAGCGGCAACGGCGGCTTCCCGCACTGGTGGCAGGTCGACCTGGGCGCCAGCCACCAGGTCGGTCGGCTCGTACTGCGGCTGCCCGCCGGCTGGGAGACGCGTACCCAGACCATCACCGTGCTGGGCAGCACCGACGGCGGCTCCTTCGCCACCATCACCCCGGCCGCCGGGTTCATCTTCGACCCGGCGACCGGCAACACCGTCACCCGCACGCTGCCGACCACCACCGCCCGCTATGTCCGGCTCAGCATCGGCGGCAACACCGGCTGGCCGGCCGGGCAACTCGCCCAGGTCGAGGTGTACGCCGCGACCGGCGGGCCGGACACCCCACCGACCGCGCCGAGCGGCCTCACGGTCACCGGGCGGACGGCGACCAGCGTGTCACTGGCCTGGACGGCGTCGACCGACGACACCGGGGTGAGCGGCTACCAGGTACGCCAGGGCGGCACAGTGGTCGCCACCGTCACCGGCACCACGGCGACGGTGAGCGGGCTCAGCCCGTCCACCGGATACAGCTTCACGGTTACCGCGCGGGACACCGCGGGCAACACCTCCGCCCCGTCGAACGCGGTCACGGTCACCACGGACGCCCCGGCCAACGCGGACCTCGCCCGGGGTCGGCCCACCGCGGAGAGCGGCCACACCCAGAGCTACGGATCGGGCAACGTGGTCGACGGCGACCCGAACAGCTACTGGGAGAGCGTCAACAACGCCTTCCCGCAGTGGGTCCAGGTCGACCTGGGCGCGGCGCGCACGGTCGGGCGGGTGGTGCTCAAGCTGCCACCGGCGGCGGCCTGGGCCACCCGGACGCAGACCCTCGCGGTGCAGGGCAGCACCGACGGGGCGAGCTTCGGCACGCTGGTCGCGGCGGCCGGGCGCACCTTCAACCCGGCCACCGGGAACCAGGTGACGCTCACGTTCACCGCCGCGCAGACCCGCTACCTGCGGATCACCGTCACCGGCAACACGGGCTGGCCGGCCGGGCAACTGGCGGCACTGGAGGTCTACACGAGCTGACCGCGAGCGGGGGCGGCCACCGGCGAGGACCGGCGGCCGCCCCCCGGTCGCGATGGTGTGTGTCAGCCCGCCGGTAGCTGCATCCGGCGCAGGTCGTCCGCCGGGTGGATGGTGCGCACCGGGTTCGGCACCGGCCCGCGCCGCCGCCACTCGCGCGGGTAGCCGAGGGAGACCTCCTCGAAACGTACGCCGTCGTGGAACGTCGTCCGGGGAATGTGCAGGTGCCCGTAGACCACGGTGGCCGCGCCGAAGCGCAGGTGCCAGTCTCCGGTACGGACGGTGCCGCACCACTGGGCGAACTGCGGGAACCACAGGACGTCGGTGGGTTCGCGTACCAGCGGATAGTGGTTGACCAGCACGGTCGGCAGGGCCGGGTCGCGCTCGGCCAGCCGGCGCTCGGTCTCGACGACCCGGGCGTCGCACCACGCCTCCCGGCTCGGGTAGGGATCGGGGTGCAGCAGCGCCTCGTCCGTGCACACCACCCCGGCCTCGTACGCCAACGCCAGCGACTGCTCCTTGGTGCTCGCCTCGGGCACCCGGAACGTGTAGTCGTAGAGCACGAAGAGCGGGGCGATCGTGGCCGGGCCGCCGTCGCCGTCCCACACCGGGTACGGGTCCTCCGGGGTGACGACACCCAACCGCCGGCACAGCCGTACCAGCTCGCGGTAGCGCTCCTCGCCGCGCAGCCGCACCGGATCGTCGGGCGGTGTCCACAGCTCGTGGTTGCCCGGCGCCCAGACCACTCTCGCGAACCGACTGCTGAGCAGCCCGAGCGCCCACTCGATGTCGGCGAACCGCTCAGCCACGTCGCCGGCGACGAGCAGCCAGTCGCCGTCGTTGTCCGGGTGCAGCTCCCGTACGAACGAGCGGTTCTCCGGATAGCCGACGTGCAGGTCGCTGACGGCCCGCAGCCGGGGCGGATGACTCACGCCCCGAGGCTAGGCCGGCGCGGCCCGGTCGGGACACCCCTGTCCGGTCCGTGTCGCGCCACACCTGGCGGCGGGCACTCCGGTGGTCGGCATATCCGTCGACCGCCCGGGAAAGCGCTGGTGTCCGACAGCCGAACCGGAGCAGGAGTGAAACATGCCTTTCATCACCGTGGGAACGGAAAATTCCGCACCCATCGACCTGTACTACGAGGATCACGGGTCCGGTAAGCCAGTGGTGCTGATCCACGGCTTCCCGTTCAACGGGGCGACCTGGGAGAAGTCGACCACCGCGCTGCTGAACGCCGGATACCGGACGATCACCTACGATCGGCGCGGTTTCGGCAACTCCGCCCAGCCGGCATTCGGGTACGACTACAACACCTTCGCCGCGGACCTCGACGTGCTGATGACCGAACTGGATCTGCGCGACGCGACCCTGATCGGTCACTCGATGGGCACCGGCGAGGTGATCCGCTACCTGGGCAACTACGGCTCGCAGCGGGTGAGCCGGGCCGTGGTGGTCAGCCCGCTGCAACCAATGCTGGCCAAAGCCAAGGACAATCCGGAAGGCGTTGACCCGAGCCTCTTCAAGGGTTTCCAGCAGGCCATCATCAAGGACCGCTTCGCCTACCTGACCCAGTTCTGCGACGCGTTCTTCAACTACAGCGAGAACAAGGGCAAGCTGGTCAGCGAGGAGGCGTACCGGGCGCACTGGCAGATCGGTGCGATGGCCTCCGCCAAGGGCACCCATGACAGCGTGGACGCCTGGCAGGAGGACTTCCGTCCCGATCTGCCGAAGATCGACGTGCCGCTACTGATCGTGCAGGGCGACAAGGACAACGTGTTGCCCTACCCGGTGACCGGCCAGCGGCTCGCGCCGATGACGCCGACGTCCCAACTCATCACGCTCAAGGGCGCGCCGCACGGTCTCCCGTGGACCAACGCCGACGACGTCAACAAGGCGATCATGGACTTCATGAAGCAGCCGGCGAAGGCTCGCGCCTGACCCGTACCGGTAGCCGATCGGACACCAGTGCCGCGAGGACGCCGCGACACCCGGCCCCGCTGGGCCGGGTGTCGTCGGCGGTCAGCCCCGGCGGGCCACCACGGCGCCGTTGGCGCCGGGGGCGTCGAACGGCACGGTGCGGGCGTCGACGAAGCCGGCGTCAGAGAGCCAGGCGGCGTACTCGGCGCCCGAGTAGTTCCGGCCGCCCTCGGTTTCGACCAGCATGTTCATGCCCATCAGGGCAGCCTCCGGCGGCCCGGTGCGCTCGTCGTTGAGCAGCAGCTCGCAGACGACGATCGCCCCGCCGGGCGGCAGCGCCGCGTGGCACCGGGCCAGCAGCGCCCGGTTCGTCGGCTCGTCCCAGTCGTGCAGGATCATGCTGAGCAGGATGACGTCGTGTCCGCCCGGTAGCGCCGGGTCGGCCAGAAAATCGCCGGCAACCGCGCCGATCCGAGCGGTCAGACCGGCACCCGCGATCCGCTCCTCGGCCCGTACGCAGACGTGTGGCAGGTCCAGCACGGTCGCCCGCAGCTCGGGCAGCCGGCGGCAGAGCTCGATCGGGAACGCGCCGGCGCCGCCGCCCACGTCGAGCAGCCGGCGGTACGGCGAGAAGTCGTACGCCTCGGCCAGGGCACCGGCGGTGGAGCTGGACGTGGAGTACATGGCGTCCCAGAACTGCGCCAGCATCTCCGGGTCGGCGGTGTCGAACATCGACTCCTGGACCTGCGGGTCCCAGGTCAGCGGCCGGTCGGTGCGCAGCGCCTCGCCGATGCGGTGCCAGGGCAGGTAGGTACGCAGGTCCGAGTAGCGGACCTGGGCTCCGAAGTAGTACGGGCGGCCCTCCACCAGGAACTGCTCGGCCAGCTCGGAGTTGCGGTATCCGTCACCGGCCTTCTCCAGCAGCCCGAGTGAGGCGCTCGCGGCCAACAGGAGGTCGGCCGGGCGATCGGCCAACCCGAACTCGGCGGCGGCCTGCTCGACGGTCATCGTCCGGCCGTCGGCGAGTCGGGTGAACAGGCCGAGCTCAACGCCGGCCGCGAGGGTCTTGAAACCCCAGACGCCGGCCACCAGGCTCATGAGGGGAGTCGGAGTGATCATGGTGAATATGAGATCACAGATATCGTCCGTCCACGATGGGCGGACGGCGGTCGATCAGGCCCGGATCAGCGTGACCGGGCGGCGTGTGGACGAGCACCACCACAGCGGGCTGCCGGATGCCTCGGCTAGCGGGTTCGGCCGGCCAGGCGACGGCCGACGCGGCGTGCGCCGAGGCTCACCAGCGTGCTGCCGATCGCCATCCCGACCAGCACCAGGATCGCCCCGACGGCCCACAGTCCGCTGTCGTCGGTCGACGCGGCCTGCCACGACCAGGGCACCGTGAAGGCCACCGTCATCACCGGCGCCACCAGCCACGGACTGAGCCGCCGGACGGCGAGGGCGGCGAGCAGCACGAGGGTCAGCACGCAGCCGATCACCTGCCACGGCGCGTACGGGCCGCTGGACGACCCGGTCTCCGGGTCGACGGTGTACTCGGTGTCCCAGCCCAGCCAGAGCAACCACACCCCGACCGTGGCCGCCGCCAGGAACAGGGCCCCGAGCAGTGCGCGCACACCCCTCATCGCTGTCATCCGGAGATCATCCCCCGCGCGGGCGGTTCGGGAATGAGCACCCGTACCCATCCTGCCAGCGCCGAGCGGGTCACCGGCCGAGGTCGACGCTCAGGGGGTCTTCGGTCCGGTGAGCCGGTAGCCGTCCTCGGTCAGGGTGCGGGTCATGTGCTGTGCGTACCACTGCGGCCAGTCCGGGTCGGTCCGACCCAGCTCCTTCTCGTACTCGCCGTGCGCCTCGGCGGCTCGCTTGAGCGCGTCCAACAGGACCTCCGTCGTCGGGTCCATCGCCGTTTCCTCCCTGCTCGCGAGCTGCTGAAGCCTCACCCTAGGCGGGCGGGGCGGCGGGCGAGCCGGGAACAGCCGGTTCGGGACCGACCGGACCGACGACGGCGGTTGCTCCCGGCCTGGGTCGCGTGCCGCCGAACCTGGCGGACGGTCTGCGCCGGTCAGGTGCCCGGCGCGGGACCGGTGGAGTCGCGGACGACCAGCAGGTGCCCGGTGGCGCGACGCCGGGGACGCGTCGAGCGGGGCTTGAGCGCGAGGGTGAGTGCCGTGCGACCCATCTCGGTCATCGGCAGCCGGATGGTGGTGAGGCTGGGCGCGAGATCGGCCGCCACGGAGACGTCGTCGAAACCGACGACGGACATCCGCTCGGGCACCGGGACGCGGCGCGACCGCAGCGTCGACAGCACCCCGATCGCCATCGCATCGTTGAGCGCGATGATCGCGGTCGTCTCGGGATGCTCGTTCAGGATCTGCTCGGTGGCCGCCCGGCCGCCGCCGCGGGTGAAGTCGCCGTGCACGACGGCGAGGTCGGCCGGGGGCAACCCGCGCTGCCGCAGCGCCGAGGAGACACCGGCGAGCCGGTCGGCGACCGTGGTGAGACCGGCACTGCCCGCGGCGACCGCGATCCGCCGGTGGCCGAGATCCACCAGGTGCTGGGCGAGCGCCCGGCCGCCGGCCTCGTTGTCCGGCAGGACGGCGTCGACGCCGAGCGCGTGCCGCCCGATGGCGGCGACCCGGCCGCCGTGGTCCTGGAACGCCGCCAACTCGGCGCGGGCCTCGGCCTCCACCCGCGGGTCGTCGTACCCTGAGCCGCTGATCAGGATGATGCCGACCCGCTGGGCGATGAGATGGCGGAGCTGTTGCAGCTCGTAGTCGGGGTCCCGACCGGACTGACAGATCTGCACCAACAGCCCCTGCTCGGCGGCGACCTGGATGACCCCGCTGGCGATCTCGGAGAAGTACGGGTCGTCGACCTGGTGGACGATCAACCCCACCGTGGAGCTGGCGCCGCCGGCGAGGGTGCGGGCGTACGGGTTGGCGACGTACCCCAGCTCGCGGGCGACCTGCCGGACCCGGTCGGCCACCTCCGCGCTGACCCCCTCGCGGCCGGCGAGAGCCCGGGAGGCGGTCGCCAGCGAGACGTCGGCGCGGTCCGCCACGTCCACGAGCCGAGGTCGCTGGCCTGCCCTGGGCATTCGCAACTCCCTGGAACATCCATGTCACCTGATCTCTTGCCAGTGACGATTGTCGAAGCCTAGGGTACGTAAGCGCTTACGTAAGCGTTTACGTTAGTCGGCACCGGCGTGCCGCGAAATGAGGTGAACGCGATGTCCAGGGCCAGAAGAGCCGCCGTCGCCACCGTCTCCCTTCTGGCGGTCGGCGTGCTGACCGGCACGGGGGCGCCACCGGCACAGGCGGACCGGAACCATCCGTCCGATGTCCACCCGGCCCTGCGAGCGCACCTGGTCGCCGCGTACGACTTCGACCACCCGGTGCCGGGCGACCCCGCGCTGGAACGCGACCAGGGTCGCTCCGGGACCGAGATCGAGCTGATCAACGGCGGTCCCGCCATGCGGGTGGCCGACCACGCCTACCGGGGCAGCGGCAGGGCGCTGCAGACCCGGCAGGTCGACCCGGCGGTGGCCGGCAACGACGACTGGAAGGCCGGCACCTGGTCGGCCAGCGGGGTGCGGACGCTCCGCGCCTTCAACGCCACCGCCGGCACCACCGTGATGGGCTGGTTCAAGCTGCAGATGGACAGCCCGCTGCCCAACTCCACCACCGCCGACCCGAACGATCGCTTCAACGCCATCGGGCTGGCCGGAGTGTTGACCGGCGACTCCGACGGCCACGGCGTCCGGGCCCTGCTGGAGCTGATCGACGTCAACGGGGAGCTGCGGCTGGTCGCGCTCGGCCGGCGGCTCGACGGCGGCAACTCGCAGACGTTCGCCGCCAGCCAGGACTGGCGGGACCTGCTGCCGGAAGGGGAGTGGGTGCACCTCGCCGCCACCTTCGACTTCGCCCCCGTCGCCCTCGCCCTCTACCGCAACGGCGAACCGGTGGACGGCTTCTACACCCGCACCGACGACCCGTGGCTCGTGTCGGGGCCCGGCCCGCACGTGACCACCGCCTCCGACCCCCGGGGCATCAAGATCGGCGGAAGCTTCCCCCAGGACACGCTGGAGCGCAATCCGTGCGACTGCCGCATGGACGGCCTGATGTTCCTCGACAGCGTGGTCTCCGCGAGCGACGTGCGGAGGCAGTACCGCCACCTGGCCCGCTGACCACCCTCGGCACCGTCCCACCGAGAAGGAGACACGCGTGCTCACCCTCCACGACAGCGCCCGCAGGATCCGCAGACCTGTACTGACGGCCGGCCTCACCGCCCTCGTGCTGGTCCTGTCCACCCTGCTCGCGACGCCCGCCCAGGCCGCCGGGGCGGTCTACGACCCGGTCCCCGAGATGCCGATCCAGTCGCGGCTCGGGCTGGTCCTCAGCGAGTACGCCAGCTTCCCGCAGTCGTACCCCAACCCGGCCCCGACCGATCAGCGGCTCATGCGCACCGCCCGGATCAACACCATCATGGAGGTGCCCGACGGCTCCGGCCGGCGTGCCGTGCCCGACCTGAACGGCAGCCTCTACCTGGTCGAGGGTGGCGTGCCGCACGTCTACCTCGACGTGGCGGCGACGTTCGCGCCGCAGTTCTTCTCCGGCCGTGGCCTGGGCCAGGGCTTCGGGTACGTCGCCTTCCACCCGGAGTTCGGCGCCAACGGCCGGTTCTACACCATCCACACCGAGTCGGCCTCGGCGGCGACCACGCCGCCGGACTACGCCCAGCCCGGCACGATCTACCACGGTGTCATCACCGAGTGGACGGCGACCGACCCGGCCGCCGACACGTTCGCCGGTACCCGGCGGGAGGTGCTGCGCATCGGCTTCGGCGGCCAGGTGCACGGCATCCAGGAGATCAACTTCAATCCCACCGCGAAGCGCCACGACGCCGACTACGGCCTGCTGTACCTCGCGGTCGGCGACGGTGGCCTGGGTGTGCGCAACACCGACCCGCAGAACCTGGGCCTGCCGCACGGCAAGCTGCTGCGGATCGATCCGCGCGGCACCACCTCCGCCAACGGGCGGTACGGCATCCCCGCCACGAACCCGTTCGTCGGCCGGGCCGGCGCGCTCGGTGAGATCTACGCCCTGGGCTTCCGCGACCCGCACCGCTTCAGCTGGGACCGGGCGACCGGCCGGATGTACCTCGGGCACATCGGTGAGCACGCCATCGAGGCGATCTACGAGGTACGCGCCGGCGACAACTTCGGCTGGAGCGAGCGCGAGGGATCCTTCGTCTTCGACAAGACGGCCACGAACCCCTGCGACCGGCTGTTCCCGCTGCCCGCCGACGACGACCAGTACGGGTACACGTACCCGGTCGGCGCGTATGACCACGACCCCGCTGCGGGCTGGAACTGCACCGCCGACGTTGGCGTCGCGGTGGCCGGCGGATTCGTCTACCGGGGTCGCGCCCTGCCCGCGCTGCGCGGGAAGTACGTCTTCGGTGACCTGGTCGACGGCCGGGTGCTCTACACCGAGGCGAACGAGATGCGTCGCGGCCGGGGCCTGGCCCCGATCCACCAGCTTGCCCTGTTCGACACCGCCGGCAGCCCGGTCCGGATGCGGGACCTGTCCGGGCCCGGCGCCCCCGGTGACCCCAACCGCGTCGACCTGCGCTTCGGCACCGACGCCGCCGGTGAGCTCTATGTGGTCGCCAAGGCCAACGGAAAGATCTGGAAGGTCACCGGCACCCGGGTCTTCGCCAGCGGCGACGTCGGGAACACCACCCTGCGCCGCACCGCGGGGGCCTCGAACTGGGCGCCGGTAACCCCGGCGAAGTGGCAGTTCACCCGCGACCAGGTCATCCTCGCCGAGGCCGGAGTCAGCCGGCCCGGGCCGCGCCGGCCGTTCGAGTACGCCGTACTGACCGGCGGTCCGGAGTGGTCGGCGGTCGAGGTCGAGGCGCGGGTACGGCTCGACACGCCGGTGGAGGTCAGCAACCGGGACGTGATCATCGTCTTCGGCTGGCGCTCGGACACCGAGTTCTACTACGCCCACCTCTCCACCGACAACACGATCTATCCGCACAACGGGATCTTCAAGGTCGACAATGCCGACCGGGAGCGCATCGACCACCAGTGGAACGGCCGGTCCCGTGGCGCCAACCCGGCGATCACCGATGCCGACTGGCACCGCGTACGGGTCGTCCACCTGCCGGCCACCGGCGAGATCGCGGTCTACGTCGACGGGCACCGGGACCCGCTGATGACCGCGAAGGACACCACGTTCGGCTCCGGGCGGGTGGGCTTCGGCTCGTTCGACAACGTGGGCCGACTGCGGAACCTGACCGTCACCGGCACTCCGGCCTGACCTCGTCGCGTGGGGACGGCGGCGCCCGTGCCGCCGTCCCCACCGTCACGACCACCGGCCGCGGAGCCGCCGACCGCCGGGTCCGCCGAGCCGGCCCGGAGGGTGCCGTCCGGTTCGTAGAATCCGTCCATGCCGCAGATCGTCGAGTTGCTGGCCTCGCCCGTGCACCGCTTCCTGGGACGGCCCACCGACGGCCCGGCGCCGGCCCCGCCCGGTGAGCTGGTCGACGTGGTCCGGATCCGGGCCGGCCTCGGCATCGTCGGCGACCGGTACTTCGGCCAGCCCGCGCACCGCGACGCCAGCGTGACGGTGATCGCCCGGGAGTCGTTGCCACCCGGCGTCGGCCTGGCGGAGGTCCGGCGCAACGTCCTCACCACCGGCATCGCGGTGGACGAGCTGATCGGCAAGGTGCTGGTCCTGGACTCCGGTGACGGCCCGGTCAGCCTGCGGGTCAACCGGGCAGCCCGGCCGTGCGCGTGGATGGACGTCACGGTCGGCCCGGGGGCGTGGAAAGCGCTGCGCACCACCGGCGGCATCCGCTGCACACCACTCACCGACGGCACCCTGCGCATCGGGCCGGTCGACGTCACCATCGAGCGGGCCCCCGCGTCCTAGTGCCGGCGAGCGTCATCCGTCCATGATGGTGTCCAGGGTCGGCCGGGTCGGGTGAAGCCGTGGTACCCGTCGGTTAGGCTCGGCCCGTTCGGCCTTTGGGGAGGGCACATGGCGGCGGATCCGGTCAGCGGCGACTTCAGCCGCATGTTGGACGCGACGATGCAGGCGCTGGCGGCGGTCAGCGCTCCGGCCGACGGCGTACCGGCCGACCCGCCGGCCGGCGAGGCAGCGGACGGTCAGGTCCGCGCCGAGCTGGGCCCGGACGGTCGGCTGCACTCGCTCTGGGTGGAGCCCCGACTGATGCGGCTCGGTTCGGTGGAGCTGACCGAGCACATCACCACCGCTGTCAACGCGGCGATCGACGCGATGCGGGGTGCCACGGTGCCCCCGCGGGTCGGTGACCTGACGCAGTTGCGGGAGCAGTTGGCGGAGGTCCGGGACACGGCGGTGCCGCGCCTGGGGTCGTTCCTCCAGGCGCTGACCGATGCGCAGGAGCGGATGGTCCGGGGCGGCCCGAAATGAGCGGCGACGGCTTCGAGGTGGAGCCGCAGTCGATGCGCGACGCCGGCGGGACCGTCTCCGATGTCGCCAGCCGGTTCCTCGACGAGTTGGACGGCTTCGAGGCGCGGATGGCCGGTTACGGCGAGCCGTGGGGGGCCGACGACATCGGTTCGCTGATCGGGGTCGCCTACACCGGTGTCGCCGCGTACGTCTTCGACTGCATCGGGATCGCGGCGGAGGAGATCGGCTCGGCCGGCGGCGATCTGACCACCATGGCCGACGCGTACGACCGGGTCGACGAGGACGGCGCGGGCACGATGCGCTCGCTGGCCGGCGGATTGGGGTAGCGGAGTGGGCTTGCAGCTGCCGGGTGAGTTGGTCACCGCGCTGAGCTGGATCGGCTACTCCTGGCCGGAGGGCGACGAGGAGAAGCTCTTCGAGATGGGCCAGGCGTGGATCGACTTCGCCGGCCGGATCGGCGCCACGGCCGGCGAGGCGGACGCGGGCGCGACCCAGGTGTGGTCGCAGAACCTCGGCCCGGCGGTGCAGGCGTTCCAGGGCTGGTGGACCGGTGAGCAGAGTGGGCCGTCGGTGCTTCGGGACGCTGCTCAGGCGGCCGTCATTCTCGGCGCCGGCTTGATCATCTGCGCGGCGATCGTCCTGGCGTTGAAGATCCAGGTGATCGTGCAGCTGGCGATCCTCGCGTTTCAGGTGGCGCAGGCGATCGCGACCGCGGTGGCGACCTTCGGGGCCACGCTGGCCGAGATCCCGATCTTTCAGATGATCACTCGCGAGATCGTCGGTCTGCTGATCGACCAGGTCATCGGGCAGCTTCTCGATGCCTAGCAAGCCGAGGAGTGGTCGCGGCGCGGCCCCGAAGCCGGCCGCCGGCAAGATCGTCAGCGCGGCCGTCAAGAAGCTCGAGAAGCCGAAGGTCCGGGTGACCGGGCCGGATCACAGCCTGCCGACGAAGGTGATCCAGGTCACGCGCAAGGACTTCCACGCCACCTCGCAGTTCCGGCGCAAGATGGCGGCGCTGCAGAAGCTCAGCGACGAGGGCAAGCTCTACAAGGCCACCAACCCGGTCGAGCGGGACAAGAGCATCACCGACGGCTACAAGGAGCGGATCCGGCAGAAGATCTGGGACAAGTACTGGCCACACGACAAGGATCTGGCCAACCGGCTGAGTGAACGGCTCAGCAGCTACCACCCGGACCACGTGTGGGAGCTCCAACTCGGTGGGCCGGAC
The DNA here is from genome assembly GCF_045207365.1 of Micromonospora sp. NBC_00858. NCBI lineage: Bacteria > Bacillati > Actinomycetota > Actinomycetes > Micromonosporales > Micromonosporaceae > Micromonospora > Micromonospora sp. NBC_00858. Next base: position 1,804,685 of record NZ_CP108828.1, read on the forward strand.
ACCGTTGAGAATCTCAAGTTGCTGCATGGTAGAACCAACACGGACATCGGCTCGCAGATCTGGGGGCAGATCCAGAACTTGCCGGACGGCACCCCGATCCGAATAGAGGTGGTGGATTGACCCCCGAGCTGCACCAGCTCATCGAGGAGCTGCGGGCCGACCTGGTTGAGGACCAGCCGGCAAATCTGGGATACGCCCAGTTCGGCGACGGCGCGGCCACCGACGCCCTGCCGGCGGACCTTCCGGCGGGCCTGCGGGACCTCCTGCTGGTGGCCGACGGGCTGCGCGCCGGTCGGATCGAGTTGGCGTCCACATCGACCCTCGCCGGCATCCAGTACCACCTCGACTACGCGCCGGCCTTCTCCTCCATTCCCGAGGACCGGGCGGGGTGGCTGGTGATCGGCACCCACAGCGACGAGCCGATCTTCATGGATCGCGGCACCGGCGCCATCTGGTACTTCACGCCGACCGGCACCGAGTGGTTCATGTCGGACGCCTTCGAGGAGCTCGCCCCCGACCTGGACTCCTTCGTGCACTACTACCTGCTCGGCCCGGGCTACGCCGAGCTGACCCCCGCCGACGACCGATGGTGGGCCTTCCTCGGCCAGCAGGGCCTGCTCGACGAGGACGACGAAGAAGCGGCGGACGACCCCGACGCGGAGCGCGGGCGGTGACGGTCACCCGCGAGGAGTTGGTCGCGCTGTGGGGCGAGCGGGGCGTCATCTACTTCCCGGACCAGCGCTTCGACGCGATCCTGGGCCCGTTGGGGCCGGAGACGTTCCCGCCGTACGGCGCCCTGCCGGTCGAGGTGCCGATCCTGTTCACGGTCGACGTCTCCGCCCCCGACGTGGAGCTCTTCTCCACCCTGCGGATCGAGGTGGGCGACGAGGCGCCGCGCGCGTACGTCGTGCTGGGCAGCTCGCCCGAGGACCCGATGCTGCTGTTCTGCCTGGAGGCGGCGACCGGCGCGGTGGTGCTGCTCGACCTGCAGACGCCGAATCTGGAGACGGTCAACAGCAGCTTCGCCGCGTTCGTGGAGTTCCTGTACCGGCTGGGCCAGCTCATCGTCACCGACCCGGGCGGCCGGGAGCGGGCGGCCCGTGCCGCGCGGATTCGCATCGACCTGCGGGAGGTCGACCCGACGGCGTTCGCCGAGCCGGAATCCTGGTGGAGCCTGGCGTTCGACGAGCTGGAGTCCACGACCTGAGCCGGCGGGTCAGACCGGGCTGATGTGTGCGGCCAGCACCCGCCAGCCGTGTCTGTCGTCGTGGACCCAGGTCCGGGTGTACCGCAGGCGCGCCGCGAACGGCACGCCGTCGTACACCCCGGCCACCCGGCCCAGGAAGAACGTCACCCCGGTCGACCCGACGACGAGCAGGTCCAGTTCCTCCTCGACCAGCTCCTGGACGACCGAGGTCCGGTCCCGGTGCGCGGTCAGGTCGTCCCGCTTGGTGAGCTTGCCGCCGTCCGGGCCGATGGCGATCAGCTGGTCGACGAGCAACTGGTCGAGGGCCGCGACGTCGCCGGCCCGCTGCGCGGCCTGCAGGGTGCGCTCAGCGTCGAACAGTTCCGCCTCGCGTTCGCTGTCCGGCATGGTGCCGTCCTCCTGATCGGGGTCCACCCGGCGCCACCGTCCGGCCGGGCTGTCCGCATTGTGGCAGCCGGTGTGGCCCCAACGGGTGCGGATCGACCCGGCACGCTGGCCGTGCGCGTACTGCCCCGAGCCGCCGGGTCACAGGCCGAGCCGGATGCGGACGACCGTCCCCTCCGGCTCGGCCAGCACGGCGACCTCGTCGCAGACCTGCTCGACGATCGCCAGCCCTCGACCCCGTACCGCGTCGGCCGGCGGCATGTCGCGGCCGAACGCCCGCATCGGCCCCTGGTCGACGACATCGCAGATCAGCTGATCGGCCTCGGCCCAGAGCCGGACCCGGCCGCCGCCGGTCGTGTGCTGCAAGGTGTTGGTGGCCAGCTCACTGACCGCCAACGTCAGCAACTCCACCCGGTGCGGCGGCAGGCCCCGGGCGAGTGCCCCGGTGCAGACGAACGCGCGCAGCGCGTGCAGGTCGGTCGCCGCCTGGTACGCCATGGTGTCCGGGATCCGAGCGGACGCGTACTGCTCGGCGACGTTGCGGGCCTCCCGCCGGTCGGACGGCATCAGCCCACCAGACGCGGGTCGTCGACGGTCGGACGCAGCGGGTTGCCAACGCTGGTGATGTCCAGCGCGCTGGTCAGCTCGTCCCGGACGGCCAGGTCGCACTCACCGTTCAGCGCCACCACGATCCGGCCGGGTGCCGCGGGCGTGCGGGCCTCGAAGTGCGCCATCGGTCAGCAGCACCCTTCCTCGTTGCAACAGCCGTTGTCGGCACATCATGTCATCCGCTGGCCGGCCGGCCGTGTCCTCCGTTTCAGCGGCGATGGAGGGCGGCCGTGCCGAACCGGATCGGGCGGTCACTACGGGCGGATGTTCAGGGCGCCGATCAGACCGTCGCGCAGCGTGAACCGGTATCGCAGCTCGATCGGGCTGCCGGGAAAGCTGCCCGACACCCGGGTGAGCACCAGGTACGAGTCGCCCGCCTGCGGCGTGACCTTCACCGGCTCGGCGGTGTACGAGTACGCGGCCGTCGTCCGCTCCCGCCAGGCGCGGATCGCGGCCCGTCCCTCGTGCAGCCGATCCTCGTCGGCCACGCTCGCGGTGTCCGTGAAGCAGGCGACGAAGGCGTCCAGGTTGCCGTCGTCGACGGCCCGGAAGTACCGGTCGATCACGTCGGGCAGGTCGACCGCCATCTGCTCCTCCTGCGACGCAGGCCGCCGTCGCGCAGCCGCCGAGTTCCCCGTTCGACCTCACCGTACGAGACGCGGCCGGCGCCGCGCGGACCAACCAGGAGAACGCAGGTGGTACGGCAGCGCGCTGCTCTCGCGCAGAGGGACGACGCCTGGCCCGGGTTTGCCGCCGCTGGGCCCGGGTAGCCACCCGTCTCCGGAACGGGAAGGGCGGGGGCATGGCCGAGCTGACGTTCGTCGACAAGGTTGCGGCACGGGCGGGTGTTCCGCCGGAGCAGGCACGCCCGCTGACCGAGGCCGTTCTGCGTACCCTCACCGAGCGGCTCAGCGGTGGGGAGGCGGCCGAGTTGGCCCCCCACCTGGCCCCTGAGCTGAGCCCGCTGCTGGTCAAGGCCGTCGAGCCGCCGGAAGCATTCGGCTACGACGAGTTCATGCGGCGGGTGGCTGACCGTGCCGGGACGGATCGATCCGCCGCCGAGCGGGGCGTCCGGGCCGTACTCCAGACGATGCACCGGGTGGTCGGGCACCGGGAGTTCGAGGACGTGCTGGCCCAACTGCCGGCCGACCTGGGGGCGCTGGCCCAGCCGTTGCCGCAGGGCCCCTGACCGACCGCCGCCACCAACGACCTGCGTCGGCCGTCCGGGGCGCGGCCCGACCGGTTGTCGGTCAGACCACGCCCCCACGACCGGCGGCAGGTGATCAGCCGACGCTGACCACCCACTTCTGGTGGGCGCCGTTCGCCCAGGTGCCGATCTGGATCTGGGTGCCGTTGGCGGTGCCCGCGCCAGCGACCTCCAGCACCTTGCCCGACTGCGGGTTGCGGATCGAGCCGTCGGACTGCCTCTGCCAAACCTGCGCGCCGGTGCCGTTGCAGGTCCAGAGCTGGACCTTCGTGCCGTTGGCGGTGCCGCCGTTGTCCACGTCCAGGCACTTGCCCAGCGCCCGGTAGGTGTCGCCGACCCGGCTCCACGACTGCGCGCCAGTGCCGTTGCAGGTGTAGAGCTGAATCTTCGTGCCGTCCGAGGTGCCGGAGTTGCTGATGTCCAGGCACTTGCCGCCGATACCGGTGATGGGCCCGCTGGTCGGTGGCGGGGTGCTGCCCGGGATGGCGTTGAGCGTGTACCACGCCTCGGTGCTCCAGAGCGACTGGCCGCTGGTGGAGGTGAAGGGGCGCGGCGAGCGCAGATGGACCACCCGGCCGGCCTTGCGACCGTTGACGGCCAGGGTGACCTTCTTCCCGTCCGCCGAGAGGGTGGCCGAGGTGACGGTCAGCGTCTCCTCGTCGATCTTCGGGCCGCCGTAGCTGGCCGTCGGCTGGTACCGCCACTGCTTGACCTTGTAGCGCGCGGCCAGGTCGGCGGCGGTCTCCGCCGAGACCGGCTGGGTGTACTCCAGTTCGAAGCCGGCCTCGGTGGCCCGCATGGCCAGCATCTCGAAGGCGTTGGTGCTGTTCGGGGTGAGCTTCTGCAGGCCGTACGACAGCTTGCCGGTCTGACCCCAGTTGCCGCCCGCGCCGAGCCCGCCGACGTAGATCGCGCCGTCCGGGCCGAGGTTCACCTCGGAGACGCCCGCCTCCAAGCCCTGGGTGAGCCGGAACAGGGCGCCCTGGTACTCGCCGTTGACCTTCTCCACGTAGGCCCTCTGGAGGCCGCCGTAGGTCACGTCGCCGATGACGAACTGGCCGGCGTACCGGCCGCTGGTCAGGTACAGCGGGGTGCTGGGTGAGTTGGCGATCTCGTTCTGCGGCATCCAGAGCACCGGTGCGGTGACCGGGTTGGTGTCGAACGGGCCGGCCGGGTTCATGTAGTGGTTGAAGAACCGACCCTGCTTGATGTGCACCAACTTCGACGAGGGCAGCCAGCCGCCCTGGTTGTCGGTGACGAAGATGCCGCCCTCCGGGCCCCAGCCGATGCCGTGCGGGGTCCGCAACCCTCCGGCGACGTAGCTGACCGCGCCGGTGTCCTTGTTGACCTTGAGGGTGGTGCCGCGGTTCACGGCCGGCTGCGGGTTGGTGGTGGCGCCACCGGAGTTGATCGACACCGAGAGGTTCAGGTAGAAGAACCCGTCCTGGTAGAGCAGGCCGAACGCGAACTCGTGGAAGTTCCCGCCGTACGGCCAGGTGGCGACGGTGTCGAGGCGGTCGGCCACCTCGTCGCCTGTGGTGTCCACCAGCCGGGTCAGCCGCTGCTTCTCCGAGACGTAGACCACCCCGTCGACAACCTTGAGCCCCATCGGTTCCCTGAGGCCCCCGGCGATCTTCTTGGTGGTCACGTTGCCCGGCCCGGTCGCGCCGCCGGTGTTGCCCATGATCCACACCTCGCCGTCCTGGGAGGTGCCGGACTGGTCGCTGCCGCCCCAGGTGGAGATGACCAGTCGACCGTCGGCGAGCCAGTCCATCCCGGTGACCTTCGGCTGGAAGCCGGTGGGCCGCAGGTTGGTCAGCGTGTAGCCGGGGTGCACAGCGGTCAGCGGCAGGCCGTCACCGGGGGAGTCGGTGACCCCCTCGCACTCCTTGCGGCCCGGCGCGGTCACCCGGACCACACCGGCGTCGGTGCTCAGCGCCGAGTTCGGCACGACCACGAAGGACGACGAGCCGGGCGTCTTCCACTCCAGGGTGATCTGCTGCCCGCCGTCGCGCTCGAAATGATCGATGCGCAGCGGGTGCAGCCCGGCGGTGAGGGTGACGGTGCCCTCCTTGGGCGGCGTCGCGCCGTGCAGGCCGTCGTGGTTGATCACCACGGCGTTGTCGATCGACAGCTTGGATCCGTCGTCGCTGCTCAGCCGGAACGTGTAGCTGCCGGCCTGGGTGGTGGTGATGTTGCCGAGCACCTGCGAGGCGAAGTAGTTGTCGAAGCCGAAGTCGGCGGTCGACGTCCAGTTGATCGTGGACATCAGCTTGTCCACGTTCGGGGTCTGCGCGGGCTTGAGCGTGCAGAGTTCGGAGAGCGGAACCTGCACGTCGAAGACGCGCAGCGTGACGCCCGGTTCCTGCTCGGGGGCGGCGTCTGCCGGGTCGGCCCAGAAGCCGGCGGCGAGGACGAGTGCCAGTGCGCCCAGGACAGGACTGCGGAATCGGCGCAGCAGCCGTGTGCCCATCGTTCCTCCAGGAGGGATAGGAGTATCCGACGGCCGGCGCTGATCAGTGGTGGAGGCGGTGGCCGCCGGCCCGGATCCGAAACGTCCTCGACGCCGACGAGTGACGATTCGGAAACACCGGGCTGATGGGTCGAGACATTAAAGGGCTTCGATTGATCTGTCCATGCCTTTGCATCGATACACCAAAAGTTCCCGATGCCTGTGCGAAAGTTCGCGGTGGTAGGCCGGAAATGCCCGGTGCGGCGGGTGCCGAGACCTACCGCCGCCCACGCCGGGCCGGACCACCAGCCCGGTTGCCGGGTCTGCGGGCGGGGGTGCCAGGCTTGCGGGCAACGGTGGCGGGCCGGCGGCTCGGAGTGGCACCGGCGCGGGCGGCGGGTCGGCGACGGGCCGCCACCAGCACGACAACGGCCACCACCACGACGATCAGGGCCGGCACCAGCCACGGCGGCAACCCACCGCCCGACTCTTTCCCCGTGGCGCCGGCCGGCTCGCTCGCCGGGCCGCCGGTCACGCCCGTGTCCGGGCTCGCGCCGACGGCGCCGGGGCTCGCCGACGGGGTGCCGTCGACCAGGGCGAGCAGCGTGGGTGCGGGCCCGTCGGTGGGCGCCGTCCAACCGGCTGGCGCCGCCGTGCCGGAGCCCTGGTAGTCGAACGTGACGCTGCCACGCACCGCTTCACCGTCGGAGGCGACCGACACGTAGCTGGCGGTGTACCGACCCTTCGCCGGCCAGTGCGCCACGGACACCATGGCAGGGAAGCCGGTGTGGTACAGCCGCGGCTCGAAGACCCCGTTGACCATGAAGTACTCCTGGACCGGCTTGTCCAACCGCTTCGGCTCGCCGTACGACCAGCCGTTGTCCACTCGGGACCCGTTCGGCCCGGTGACGGTGAAGTGGGCGTTGGACGCCGGCTTCTCGGTGAAGTACAACGCCACCTGTGCCAACGGCTCGCGGACCACCGTGCCGGTCAGCGGGGTCGAGGTCGCCAACTGGCCGTGCGCGGACGCCGGAGCGGCCGGCAGCAGAAGCGTCACCACCAGGGTCACCACCAGCGTCGCGGCCAGCGCCGCCACGGCGCGGCTCAGGAGGTGACGGGCAGTGACCAGCCTCGATCGCATCCGTTCATCATGGTCATTTCCTCGCCGCCGAACAAGACGTAGAGTTCTCCTCCCCGACGATCAAATCGACAGCCGTCCCCCTCGCGTCGTTCGGAGTCCGCCCGTGTTCGTCCGTGCCCCCGGTTCCCGCATTCCCGCCGTCCTCGCCACCGGTGTCCTCACCGCCCTGCTCGCCACGGGCTGCGGGCAGAGCGACGACCCGTCCGTGGCCGACCCGTCGACGCTGCCGACGGCCGCCGCGCCGACGACCACCACCGCGCCGGCCTTGTCCGACAGCCCGACGCCCAGCGCCACCGCCAGCACGCCGGCGGTGGACCGGCAGATCACCGTGACGATCGCCAAGCGGCGGGTCAACCCGCCGACCGGGCGGATCACCGTGGACAAGGGCCAACTGGTACGGATCACGGTCACCTCGGACGTTGCCGACGAGCTGCACGTGCACGGCTACGAGCTGGGCGCCCGACTGCCGGCCGGCACGCCCGCCTCGGTGGAGTTCCGCGCCGAGAAGACCGGGCTGTTCGAGGTGGAGACGCACGAGACCGAGCTGGTGCTGTTCCAGCTCGTCGTCCGCTGAGCACCATGACCGGCGCCCCAGCGGTGCTGGCGCATGGAGTCGGTGGTCGCCAGGACCTGCCGATCACGCTGCCGCAGCTCGTCATCGCCGCCGCCCTGACCCTGGTCGTCACGTTCCTCGCGCTGGGCCTGCTCTGGCGCGAACCACGGCTCGACCGGGACGCGACCGGCGGCCGACCGGTGCCGCAGCGCCTGGCCCGGCTCGTCGACGCGCCCGCGTTCCGGTGGGCACTGCGCGGTGTGGGCCTGCTCGCCGCCGGCTGGTTCTGCCTGGGCCTGCTGGCCGGGCCGGACACCCCGGACAACCCGACGGCCGGCGCGCTCTACGTGCTGCTCTGGGTCGGGCTGGTGCCCGTGTCGCTGGCGCTCGGCCCGGTGTGGCGGACGGTCAACCCGCTGCGTACCGTGCACCTGCTCGCCGCGCTGGCGGCGCGGCGTGATCCGGCGCGCGGCGTCCGTGAGCTGCCAGCCGGCCTGGGGCTCTGGCCGGCCGCCGTCACCCTGTTCGGGTTCGTCTGGCTGGAGCTGGTCGCACCCGAGAGAGCCACCCTGCCGGTCATCACCGCCTGGCTCGCCGGGTACGCCGTGGTCATGCTGGCCGGGGCGGCGTTGTTCGGTGCGGGCTGGTTCGACCGGGCCGACCCGTTCGAGGTGTACAGCGGGCTGGTCGGCCAACTCGCGCCGGTCGGCCGGGCCGCGGACGGCGTGCTGGTGTGGCGCAACCCGCTCGACGGGATCGCCGGGCTGCGGCCCCGACCCGGGCTGGTCGCCGTGGTGGTCGTACTGCTCGGCTCGACCATGTTCGACAGCCTCTCCAACGCGCCGGCCTGGCTGCGCTTCAGCCAGGAGAACGGCCGGCCGGCGGCGGTCACCGGCAGCGTCGGGCTGATCCTGGTCATCGCCGCCGTCGCCGCCGCGTACCTCGCCGCCACCGTCGCCGCGGCCCGGATCGGCCATGCCGGCGCGGCCCCGGTCGACGGTGCCGGCCCGGTCGACGGTGCCGGCTCGGCTCGTGGCGTGCCGGGCGAGCTTGCCCACTCGATCGTGCCGATCGCGGCGGGCTACCTGGTGGCGCACTACTACTCGCTGCTGATCCTGGAAGGTCAGCGCACCGTCGCGCTGCTCTCCGACCCCCTCGACACCGGCGCCAACTGGCTCGGCACCGCCGACTGGCAGCCGTACACCGCTCTGGTCACCCCCTCCGGCGTGGCCAGCCTCCAGATCACCGTCATCATCCTCGGGCACCTGCTCGGCACGCTGCTCGCCCACGACCGGGCCCTGTACCTCTTCCCCCGTGCCCGAGCGGTGGCCGGTCAGCTCCCGCTGCTGGCGCTGATGGTCGCCTACACCGTCGCCGGGCTGCTGCTGCTCTACGCCGGGTAGGGCCGCCGCCGCCGGGCGACCCGGGTTCGGGGCGGTGCTGGCCACGGGTGAGGATGGGGCGTGGACACGGATCTTCGCCGCTACCTCGACGAGCTGGTCGACGCCGCCCGGGGTGTGCTCGGCGACGACCTGGTGGGCGCCTACGGCGCCGGCTCGGTGGGGCTCGGCGCGTACCAGGCCGGACGCAGCGATGTGGACGTGGCGCTGGTCTGCGCCGGGCCGCTGACCGAGGCCGACAAGCGGGCGCTGGTGGCGCGGCTGCGACACGAGGCGCTGCCCTGCCCGGCACGCGGGCTGGAGTTGGTCGCGTACCAACGGGCGGTGGCCGCCGCCGGCAGCCCGGAGCCCGGCTTCGAGGTCGAGCTGAACACCGGCTCCGGGATGACGTTCCGGTGCACCCTCGACCCGGCGGACCGGCCGGCGACCGATGGCCGGTTCTGGTACGGGCTGGACCGCAGCATCCTGCACCAGAGCGGGCTGCCGCTACTCGGGCCGCCGGCGGGCGAGGTCTTCGCGGACCTCGCCCCGGCCGACCTGCGTCGCCTGCTGATCGAGGCGCTGACCTGGTGGCTGGCCCTGCCGACGCCGCCGAACGACCAGCCGGCGCCCGGCGCGGAGGACGCGGTGCTCGGTGCCTGCCGGTCGTTGGTACGCCACCGCGACGGCGTCTGGCTGTCAAAGGCGGCGGCCGGGCAGCGGCTGATCGACGCCGGAGAGCCGGCCGAGGTGATCCGTCGGGCGGTCGGCGCGCGGCACGGTGGGCCGCCACCCAGCGGCGCCCAGGCGCGCGCCTTCCAGCACCGGGTCCGCGCCGAGATCGCCGGCCAGCCCGACTAGCACCTGGCTGGAGCAGCGCGACTCGCTCAGCGGACCGGGCGGGACTGGAACGACGCGAAGAGCAGGTTGAGGCCCTCAGCCATGGTCGGGTGGGTGATGATCGCATCCCGCAGCGCGGTCCACGGCATCCCGGCGAGCATGGCCAACTGCACCGACGTGATGACCTCACCGGCCTCTGCGCCGAGCAGCGCCGCACCCAGGATCTGGTCGGTGCGGGCGTCGACCACTGCCTTCCACATGCCCTCGGTCTGACGCAACGTACGCGCCCGGGGGATCGCGGCCACCGGCAGATGGGCCACCTGGACCTCGTACCCGGCGCGGCGCGCCTCGCTCTCGGTGAGCCCGACCCGGGCAAGCTCCGGGGTGGTGAAGACGGTGTACGGGATCAACCGACCCGCGGTGCTGCGCTGCTCACCCGCCAGGTTCGCCCGGATGATCCGGTAGTCGTCGAGCGAGGCGTGGGTGAACTGCGGAGTGCCGGCGACGTCCCCGGCCGCCCAGGTCCGCTCGGCGCTGGTGCGCAGGTACTCGTCGACCACCACGAAGCCCCGATCGTTGAGTCGGACGCCGGCGGCATCCAGCCCGAGCTCGTCGGTGACCGGCGCCCGGCCGGCCGCCACGAGCACATCATCCCCGGTGACCAGGCTCCCGTCGTCGAGAGTGACCCGGACCGTGCCGTCGGCGTTGCGGTCGACCCGGGCAACCGTCACGCCGACGCGCACGTCGATGCCGTCGTCGAGGAACACCTGCAGCACCGCGTTGCTGACGTCGGGGTCCTCGCGGCTGAGTAGACGGGGACCACCCTCGATCACCGTCACGGTGCTGCCGAACGACGCGAACATCTGCGCGAACTCCACCCCGACGGTGCCACCGCCGAGCACCACCAGTCGTGGCGGCAGCCGGTCCAGGTGAAGCAAACTGTCGCTGGTCAGCACCCTCGCCTCGGCCATCCCGGGTACGGACGGCAGGTGCGGGCGGGTGCCCGTGTTGACCACCACGTCGGCGCCGCGCAGCAGCCGTTCGCCGCCGTCGGCCAGCGACACCCGCACGGTCCGTTGGCCGACGAACCGGGCCTGACCGATCACCAGGTGCAGACCGGAGTCGAGGAACTGCTGCCGGTTGGCGGCGACCATCCCCTCGACGACGTCCTGCTTGTGCGCCCGCAGGAGGTCCACGTCGACCCGTCCGCCCTCCACCACCAGGCCGAGCGCGGCGGCGCCACGCAGCTGTCGGGCCGCGCGGGCGCTGGTTACCAGCGCCTTGGTCGGGATGCACGCGACGTTGATGCAGCTGCCGCCGATCATGCCGCGTTCGACCAGGGCCACCCGGCGTCCGGACCGAGCGACGTCCATGCTCAGCGTCTTGCCGGCCTTGCCGCCGCCGACGACCAGCAGGTCGAACTCCTCCGGTCGGTCGGTCACGGGGCGCTCCTCTCGCTCGCCGGCCGGGCCGGCGGCCGCCCGTGCGCGACGGCCAACCCAGCCTGCCAGCTCCGCCGAGACCGTCGACCCGGTTCTCGGCAGAATCGCCCCACTCCACCTGCGGCCCGGTCGACCGCCGCCGAGGTCAGTGCCGGGCGGCGCCGTTCTCGCTGATCGGCTGCCCGAAGGGCAGGAACGGCACGGGCGTGGGGTCGCCGTTGCCGCCGGGTCGGCCGAAAGCCGGCTCGGCATCGCCGGTGGACCCTTGCGGGGCGGTCGTCCGGTCGGCGGTCACGGCCGGCTCGTCCATGCTGACCGGTCCGCCGGCCCGCTCGTCGTCGGACTGGTCGGCTTCGGGCTGATCGCCACCGAGCTGCTCAGCACCGGGCTGGTTGTCAGCGAGCCGCTCGTCGATGGGCTGCTCGTCAGCCGGCTGGTCGTCCGCGAGTCGGTCGGCACCGAGTCGGTGGGTGGCGGGTCGGTCGACACCGGGCCGGTCGACGCCGGATCGGGTGCCCACCATCGGGTACTCGGCGGTCTCCGTACCGCCAGCGGCGGCGGCCATCACGGCGGCCGCGGCCAGGTCGGCCACCCGCTTCGCCTCCCGCTGCACCCGGGCGCGGACCTCCTTGGCGTGCCGCTCGGCGGAGTCCCCGGCCCGGCGGGCCTCATCCAGGCGGGTGCTCTCGGCGGTGAGGTCCCGGCGGACCTCGCCCAACCGCTGCTGCATTCGGGACAGCTCGTTCTCCAGCGTCTCGCCCTCCTGGCGGATCTCGGCGAGCTGCTGGCGGGCGGTCTCCAGCTCGTCGTTCAGCTGGGCTGACTCCTCCCGGCGCTCCGCAAGCTCCTGCAGCACGGTGGCGAGCTGCTCCTGGTGGGCGGCGGCCTGCTCGTTGGCGCGATTGCGCAGCTCGGTCACGTGCTGCTGTGCCTCGGCCAGCAGTTCGGCAATCTGCTGCTCGGTCGCGCTGCGCTGCTCGGCCAACTCTCGTTCCGCGGCTGCCTGCTGCTCGGCGACCTCCTGCTCGGCCGCGGTCCGCCGGTCATAGATCTCGCGTTCCACCCCGGACTGCCACTGGGCCAGCTCCTGCTGACTCTTGGACCGGGCCGACTGGATTTCCTGCTGGATCTGGGTACGGGCCGACTTCATCAGCGCGTCGGCGGCGACCCGCGTCTGGTTGAGCTGCTGCGCGCTCTGCTCGGTGATCCGCTTCGCCTCGTGCTGTGCGCGCTCGTGCGCCTCCTCACCGTCGGCGCGTAGCTGCTCCGCACGTTCCCGGATCGCGGTCAGCTCGGCCTCGGCCAGGGTTCGCCGCTCCTCGTGTGCCTGCTCGTGCTCGGCGCGCCGGGCCGCCAGTTCCTCCGACAGGTCCTGACGGGCCTGTGCGGCCCGCTCGCGGGTGTCCATGAGGATCCGCTCCGCCTCGGACCGTAGCTCGTTCGCCCGGTCGGTAGCCGACTCGGTGATTATTCCGGCCTGCTTCTCGGCGAGCGCCATGATCTCCCCGATCATCGGGCCCAGATCCTGGAACGAGGCGCGGTCCACCTGCGCCGGTTGCTCGTGTGCCTCGGCCAGCTCGGCACGCAGCCGCTGCACCTCGGCGGTCAGCTCACGGACCCGGACGGCGGATCGCCCGTGCTCACCGCTCAGCATCTTCAGCTGACCGTCGAGCTGCTCCAGGTGCTTGTCGACCTGCCGTTTGTCGTAGCCGCGCAGGGCGAGCTCGAAGCTCGGCCGAGAGGCCGCGTCGTCGCGTACCGCGAACGGCTCAGCGCCGATGGACATGCACCATCCTCCAGACGATCAGGGCGCCAGGGCCGGCGGTCGAGCACCCCGCGGGCCGTGAGTGTGGCGCAACGCTACCGCCGAGGCCGCGCCGTGAGTAGGCCCGCCCCACCGCCGGCGCCCGAGCCCGCCCTTCCTTGGTCGATCATGGAGTCGTGGTGCCCGGAAGGCCCTGATCCGCCGCTCTTGTCGCCCACCACGACTCCATGATCAACGTGGCTGGGTGGGTTCAGCGCCGCCGGGCGACCAGCACCGCGTCGTGCAGGCTGATCTCCCTGCCGTCCGGGTCGGTGCCGGCGCGGGACCGGGCCTCGGCGGTGAGCACCTCCCACCGGGCCGGATCCAGTGAGACGGCCACGTCCTCGGCGGTGTACATCATGTCCGGCATGTGCATCCGGTGCGCCGACGTCCACAGGTCGGACGGGTGGTGCCCGACGATCAGCAGGATGCCGCCCGGCGCCACGGCCGCGGCCAGCCGGGCGAACAGCTCCCGCCGCTGCGGCGGTGGCAGGTGCATGAACTGCGCGGACACCAGGTCGTACGCCTCCTCGGCGGGCGGCTTGTCGCGCAGGTCGACGTGCGTGAACTCGATGCGGTCGCCGACGCCGGCGGCGTCGGCGTGCTCCGTGGCCCTGCCCAGCGCGGTGGTGGAGATGTCCGCCGCCGTCACCCGCCAGCCGCGCTCGGCCAGCCACACCGCGTCGGCGCCCTCGCCGCTGCCCACGTCCAGCGCCCGTCCCGGGGCCAGGTCGGCGGCCTCGGTGACCAGTTGCGGGTTCGGCCGGCCGCTCCACACCGCCGGCTTGGAGTTGTAACGCTCCTCCCACGCCGGCTCCTCGAAGGTCGTGGCCACCATCTGCCGGTACGCGGTCACCGCGTCGTGGGTCTCCTCGGCGATCAGGTCGGCGTTGATAGCCGCTCCGGCGCCCAGGCCGGCCGCGGCGGCTGCGATCACCTGGCCGCGTACGTCGGCGACGTTGCCGGCCACCCAGACGCCCGGGACGGTCGTCGCCCCGGTGGCGTCGGCGGGGATCTGGCTGCCGATCACGTACCCACCCATCGTCACCTCCTCCGGGGCCAGGCCCAGCCCGACCAGCAACCCGGCGCGGGGGGCGGTCCGGGTCGAGACCACCAGCGCGTCGAGCGGCAGCACCCGGCAGGAGGCGAGCCGGACGCCGGTCAGCGCGTCCCCGGTCACCTCCAGTGCGGCGACCGGGCCCGGCACCACGGCGATGCCTCGGGCGGCCAGCCGCTCGGCCGCCTCCTCGTCCGGCGCCGGGGTGTCGTGCAGCAGGAGCAGTACGTCCGAGCTCCACTGCCGCCACATCTCGGCCTGGTGCACGGCCATCGGACCGGTGGCCAGCACGCCGATCCGCCGGTCCTGAACCTCCCAGCCGTGGCAGTACGGGCAGTGCAGCACGTCGCGACCCCAGCGCTGCGCCAGACCGGGGACGTCGGGCAGCTCGTCGGTCAGCCCGGTGGCCACCAACAGCCGTCGGGCCCGCACCGCGTGCCCGTTGTCGAGGCTGAGGCGGAACCCGTCGTCGTCCCGGACCGCCGTCTCCACCCGCCCGGCCAGGAACTGCCCGCCGTATCCGGCCACCTCGGCGCGCCCGGCCGCGACCAGCTCGGCCGGCGGCGTCCCCTCCCGTGCCAGGTAGTTGTGCACATGGCCGGCCGGCGCGTTGCGCGGCTCGCCGGAGTCGATCACCAGCACCGACCGTCGGGCTCGGCTCAACGCCAGGGCTCCGCTGAGCCCGGCCGCGCCGCCGCCCACCACTACTACGTCGTACATCTCGTCCACCGGTGTTCCCCTTACTTGTCGGCTGCGCCCACCATCCGTCGCCGCCGGCCAGGTGGCAACTATCCTTGCCGTTATGGCAAACGACGACAGCGCGGCGCTGGCCGCCGTCGGCCCACGGCTGCGCGCCCTGCGCAACCAACGGGGTACGACGCTGGCCCAGCTCGCCGAACTGACCGGCATCTCGGTGAGTACCCTGTCCCGGCTGGAATCCGGCAGCCGCCGGCCCACCCTGGAGCTGCTGCTCCCGCTGGCTCGGGCGTACCAGGTGCCCCTGGACGAGCTGGTGGACGCCCCGGCCACTGGCGACCCGCGGGTACGCCCCAAGCCGATCGTCCACCACGGCGTGACGTTCCTGCCGCTGACCCGCCGACCGGGCGGTTTGCAGGCGTTCAAGCAGATCCTCCCGCCGAACACGCCCACCGGGGAGCACACCCAGCAGACCCACGAGGGGTACGAGTGGATCTACGTGCTCTCGGGCCAGCTGCGCCTGCTGCTCGGCGAGCACGATCTGACGTTGACCCCGGGCGAGGTGGCCGAGTTCGACACCCGCATTCCGCACCGGGTGATCAACCCCGGCCCGGGTACCACGGAGGCTCTCAGCCTCTTCGGGCCGCAGGGGGAGCGGCTGCACGTCCGCGCCCGGCCCACCACCTCCGACAAGGGGTAGTCCGGCGCGTCTGTCCGGCTAGCCGTCCGCGTAGTGAGTCAGCGCGTCGTCATCGGCAGAAGCGGACGTTCGGTCAACGACCTCAACGGCGTGCTGTGAGGGGCACGAGGATGAGGACGGCAACGCCGAGTGCGGTGGCGCCGACAGCCCACCACCAGAAGAATCCCGAAAAGGCCGAGGCGATCAGGAGCCCTATGCCGAGGCCAGCCAGCAGGCCGAGTGCGAACAAGGCCCGAGGGGGCAGGGCGAGATGCGGTAGGCGCCGCACCACGAGCACTTCCAGCCAGGTGCCGCCGAACGCCAGTAGTGCTGCGCCGACCACGTCCACGGCGGACAGTCCGTGACCTTCGCTGAGGGGCACGAGGACTCTGCCCTCGTTACTGGCGGGGACGAAGAGAATGAGCACGCCAGCGACGATGAGCAGAGCGGTGATTGCTACCTGCGTGCGCGGCGCACCCCCGACATCTTGCGACATCGCTACAGTCTCGGCCATCCGCCGTGATCTTCGCAGGGGCCGTATCGGTGAACATCGAATGCCGGCGGTACTCGCCGCGCCTTGATCCCGCCCTCCTGGCCCAACCTTGCGCGATCCGCCGGCGGATGTTCCGTTAGCGGCCGATCTTGTCCAGCTCGGCGAGGTCGTCGTCGGAGAGGGAGAGTCCCGCGCCCGCGATGTTCTCGCGCAGGTGTGTCGTGGACGAGGTGCCCGGGATCAGCAGGATGTTCGGCGAGCGCCGCAGCAGCCAGGCCAGGGCGACAGACATCGGTGTTGCCTCCAGCCGGGCGGCCACGGTCGAGAGCGCCGAGGACTGCAGCGGGCTGAAGCCGCCGAGTGGGAAGAACGGCACGTAGGCGATGCCCTGGTCGGCGAGTGCGTCGATCAGCTCGTCGTCCTGGCGGTGCGCGAGGTTGTACATGTTCTGCACGCACACGATCGGCGCGATCGTCTGCGCCTCGGCGACCTGTTCCGGCGTCGCGTTGCTCACTCCGAGGTGCCGGATCAGGCCCTGCCGCTGGAGTTCGACGAGCGTCTCGAACGCTTCGGCGACCGAACCGGGCTGAGGTCCCTCGGCATTGCCGAGTCGGAGGTTGACCAGGTCGAGCACGTCGAGACCGAGGTTCTCCAGATTCTCGAGCACAGACCGGCGCAGGCTCTCCGGGTCACGGGCCGCGGGCCAGCCGCCCTGCTGGTCGCGGTTCGCGCCGACCTTGGTCACGATGTGCAGCGAGTCGGGGTACGGGTGCAGCGCCTCCCGGATCAGCTGGTTGGTGACATGCGGCCCGTAGGCGTCGGCGGTGTCGATGTGGGTGATG
The DNA here is from genome assembly GCF_045207365.1 of Micromonospora sp. NBC_00858. NCBI lineage: Bacteria > Bacillati > Actinomycetota > Actinomycetes > Micromonosporales > Micromonosporaceae > Micromonospora > Micromonospora sp. NBC_00858. The sequence goes on from NZ_CP108828.1 coordinate 1,821,470, forward strand.
CCGAGCTCGACGGCCTCGCGGAGGACGGCGAGTGCGCCGTCGTGGTCGGCCGGCGGTCCCATGACCCAGGGGCCGGCGAGCTGCATGGCGCCGTAGCCGAACCGGGTGACGGTCAGGTCTCCCAGCGTCCAGGTGCCGCCGGGAAGGGAAGTGGAGGCCATGCTCATACCTCTGGCTTTCGCGTCGCGCTGAGCGGTGCTGGTGCATCGCGGATACCTGTTCCACTATCAGGGGGTAACTTCCTGACGGGAAGTAGGCACCTAGAGGTTCGTAACGCACCCAGCAGTGGGAGGAATGGTTCGATGGCGACGACGACAGCGGCCCAGCAGAGGGCACAGGCCAAGGTGGAATATGACGCTTTCGTGGCGCAGTGTCCCAGCCGCAAGCTGCTCGACCGAATCGCGGACAAGTGGGTCACGTTGGTTCTGGCCGCGCTACGCAGCGACGGCTCGCAGCAGTTCGGCGCCGACTGCGCCGGCGAACCCCGCTCGATGCGGTACTCGGAGCTGTCGCGCATGCTGGCCGGCGTCAGCCAGAAGATGCTGACTCAGACGCTGCGCTCCCTTGAACGCGACGGTCTGGTCACCCGCACTGTGGTGCCGACCGTGCCCGTCACGGTCACCTACGAGCTGACCGACCTCGGCCTCTCCCTGCACCAGGTGATGCGCGGCTTGAAGGGCTGGGCCGAAACGCACATGGACGACGTGCTCGCCAACCGCGCGACATACGACAACCAGGTCGCCTGAGCCCAGCAAACACGACGTTTGCGTGGTCAGCGGGGGGCGGCGATCGGCGGCGTCGACGGCCCGAACGTGGTCAGGAACCGGTCCCGGAAAGCGTCCATCGGCCACACCGGAGCCTGCGGGCCGGGTCGCAGGCCGTCCTGCCAGCCCCAGCCCGCCACCCGGTCCAGCACTGCCGGGTCACGGGCGACGATGGTGATCGGGACGTCCCGGCTGGCGCCCTCGCCGGTGACCACCGGGGCGGGCTGGTGGTCGCCGAGGAAGACCAGCACCAGATCGTCGTCCCCGTAGGTCTGCACGTAGGAGATCAACGTCTCCAGCGAGTACCCGATGGACTGCCGGTACCCGGCACGGATCCGGCCGGTGTCCCCATCGGTGTCGCCGCTGTCGTCACCGGCGGCGGCGCCGTGGTAGATCGAGCCGTCGCCCACCTCGTCCCAGCCGATCATCCGGGGCACTGCCGTCCACGGGGAGTGGCTGGAGATCAGCGGGATCTCCGCCATGATCGGTCGGTCGGCGCTGGCGCGGACCTGCCGCTGGAAGAACGACATCGTGTACTGGTCGGGCATCGGGGCGTAGCTGAACTTCGGCCCCCGGTAGCCGAGCGCTTCGGCGTCGTAGTAGCGGTCGTACGCGAAGAAGCTTTTCTCCGGCCACGGCTGGGTGGCCGCCGGCAGCACTCCGACGGTCTGCCAGCCGGCTCGCTGGAATGCGCCGTTGAGCGTGAGCCGATCGCTGGCCAGCAGGCTGCGGTGCCGCTGCTCGTTGTCCGTCCACAGGCCCGACAGCAGCGTGTCGTGCGCCAACCAGCTGCCGCCGCCAAAGGTGGGGGAGGTGAGGAAGCCGCTGCGGGCCTGGTACCCGGCCGCGCGCAGCCGCTCGGTCCCGGCGTCCAGCACAGCGTTGACCTGCGGCGCCAGCTCCGGGTCCTCGACCGCGTCGCGGCCGTAGCTCTCCACGAAGGCGAGGAGGACGTCCTTGCCGCGCAGCCCGGTCAGCAACTGGTCGCCCGGGACGTCGCGGAACGGGTCGGCGGCGATCTGGGCGGTGAAGGCCCCCCGGTCGCGCAGCCGCTCGTCCACCTGCCCGGCGTGCGCGCCGACCAGCGCGGTGCTCCCCGCGTCGGCCACCGGCACGCCCGGGACGACCCGCACCCCGACGACGGCGCAGACCACCCAGGCGACGGTCAGCGCGGCCACCGCCCGGGTCGCCACCCGCTCGTGGCGGGCCAGCAGCGACGCGATCCGGCGCAGCGCCAGCGTCAGCACCAGCAGCAGCGCGCCGACCAGCAGCACGATGCCCACCGCCGCGCCGACCGCGCCGGCCCGGCCGGCCGAGTCCCGGACGAAGCCGAACGCGTCGTCCAGCAGCAGCCAGTCCAGCACCAGGTCGAACGGCCGGTCGAGGGCCGTGCGGAAGCCCAGGTCGGCGAGCTTCACGATGGCCAGCAGGCCGAGCAGCGGCCCGACCACGACCACCACCACCCGCCGGGGCCGCGCCGGCAGCGCCAGCAGCAGCGCGGCGACGAGCAGCCCCTCCAGCGGGATGCGCAGGAAGGCGCCGGGCGTGAGCAGACCCAGCCGGTCCGGGCCGACGAGCACGGCGAACACCAGCAGCACCGCCAGCAGGCTGCCCGCCGCGCCCGCCGTCCGCCGCGCACGGCCGCCTCTCGCGGCCAACACCCCGGGGGTACGCGCCGACGCCTCATCCGCCGTCCGGCGGCGCGGGCGGAACCGGTCAGCCAGCCGGCTCAGCCGGGCGGGAAGGGTCATCACAGCCTCCAGTCGGAGTGGACCGTACCGCCCGAGCCGCCCGCCATCGCGGAAGCGTGCACCGGCAGCAGGGGCGGTACGGCGACCGGGGATGGCACCGCGACCGGCAGCATTGGCGGCAGGACCACGAGGGCGGGCACGGCCCGCGGCGCGCGCACCGGCGGCGCGGTCGGCGCCGGTGCGGCAACCGCCGCCAGTGCGGCAGCCGGTGCCTGCGGGGCCACCGAGCGGGGCGCCGGCCGGCGCCGCCACAGCCAGGCGACGTCCCGGCCGAACGACTCGACCAGCAGCGCCAGCGCCACCACCAGCACCAGCGTGGTCCACGGCTCCGGCAGCACCCCTGCCGCGGCCACCGCCAGCAGCACCCCCTGCGCGGCGGCCACCACCTTGCGCCAGTAGCGCGGCGGCAGCGACCCGCTCAGCCAGGGCAGCACGGCGCTCGCCGCGACGAACGCGTACCGCATCGCGCCGATGGCCAGCACCCAGGCACCGGCGGTCGGCGCGACGTACACGCTGAGCACCAGGATGAGGAACGCGTCGACCTCCATGTCGAAGCGTGCGCCGAGCGCGCTGACCGTGCCGGTGCGCCGCGCCACCAGGCCGTCCACCGCGTCCAGCAGCAGCGCCACCGCGCTCACCGCGACCAGCAACCCCACCGGCGCGGGCCGGCCGAACGAGTCCACCACCAGCGCGGTGACCGCGCCGACCAGGACACCCCGGGTCAGCGTCACCCGGTCGGCCGGGCCCAGCCGCGACGCGCCGGCCCGGTGCAGGCCCCGGCTCAACGCGAGGCAGGTCACCACCGCGTAGCCGGTCCCGACCAGCCAACCCGCGCCGCTCAGACCCACCGTGGCGGCCAGCGCAGCCAGCACGACCAGTTGCGCGCCCAGCCCGATCATCGGACCGCTTCGAACTGTGGGCACCGTACCTCCGTGTTTATGATCGACGACCCCAACAGGGAACACGGAAAACGTGGCCGTTCGGTTCGGCCGGGAGCAAAGGTGAGGTGCGCGACGGTGATCCGCGAGGCGTACGCCTGCTGGGTGCGCGAGCCCGGCGCGGCGGAGATCCGGCCGGTGTCGCTGCCCGCCCCGGGCCCCGACGAGGTGCTGGTCCGGGCGCGCTACTCCGGGGTCAGCCGGGGCACCGAGACGCTGGTCTTCGCCGGTCGAGTGCCCGCCGACCAGTACGCCGCGATGCGCGCACCGTTCCAGGAGGGTGACTTCCCGGGCCCGGTGAAGTACGGCTACCTCAGCGTCGGCGTGGTCGAGCAGGGCCCGCCGGAACTGCTCGGGCGCACGGTCTTCTGCCTGCACCCGCACCAGAGCGCGTACGTCGTGCCGGCCACCGCCGTGGTGCCGGTGCCGGACGGGGTGCCGCCCGCGCGGGCGGTGCTCGCGGGCACGGTGGAGACCGCAGTGAACGCGCTGTGGGACGCCGCGCCGCTGGTCGGCGACCGGGTCACCGTGGTCGGTGCGGGCATGGTGGGCTGCTGCGTCGCCGCGCTGCTCGCCCGGTTCCCCGGCGTGCACGTCGAACTGGTCGACACCGACGCCCGCCGGGCCGGCGTGGCCGGCGCGCTCGGCGTCGAGTTCGCCAGCCCGGCCGACGCCTCCGGTGACCGGGACCTGGTCGTGCACGCCAGCGCCACCGCCGCCGGGCTGCAACGCTCGCTGGACCTGCTCGCACCGGAGGGCACCGTCGTCGAGCTGAGCTGGTACGGCGACCGCCCGGTGCAGGTGTCGCTGGGTGGTGCGTTCCACTCCGGCCGGCTGACCGTGCGCAGCAGCCAGGTCGGCATGGTCGCGCCCGCTCGACGGGGACGGCGCAGCTACACCGACCGGCTGGCGCTCGCCCTGGACCTGCTCGACGACCCCGCCTTCGACGCGCTGATCACCGGCGCGTCCCGGTTCGCGGAGCTGCCCGACGTGCTCGCCCGACTGAGCACGGGCGACCTGCCCGCGCTCTGCCACCTCATCACCTACGACGGGGAGTGACCATGTTCAGCGTGACCGTTCGGGATCACATGATGATCGCCCACAGCTTCCGGGGCGACGTGTTCGGCCCCGCCCAGCGTCTGCACGGGGCGACGTTCGTGGTGGACGCGACGTTCCGCCGGCCCGACCTGGACGCCGACGGCATCGTGGTCGACATCGGCCTGGCCACCGAGCAGTTGCGGGCCGTGCTCGGCGAGCTGACCTACCGCAACCTCGACGACGAGGCCGCGTTCGCCGGGGTGAACACCACCACCGAGGTGTTGGCCCGCACCGTCGCCGACCGGCTGGCCGAGCGGGTGCACGCCGGCGACCTGGGCGCCGGTGCGCGCGAGCTGGCCGGCATCACCGTCACCCTGCACGAGTCGCACGTCGCCTGGGCCAGCTACGAGCGGTCGCTGTGATCGGTGCCGGCCGACCGGCACCGGTCGACCGACCGGACGCGCCCGGCCGCGCGGTGCACGTCGTCCTGCCCGGCGACATCGACGACCCGGCCACGCCCAGCGGCGGCAACGTCTACGACCGGCGGATCTGCGCCGGGCTCGGCGAGCACGGCTGGTCGGTGCACGAGCACCCGGTGCCCGGCGCGTGGCCGCACCCCGACCCGGCCGCCCGGGCGGAGCTGGCCCGGCTGCTCGCCGCCGCGCCGGACGACGCCGTGGTGCTGCTCGACGGCCTGATCGCCTCGACCGTGCCGGACCTGCTCGCCCCGCATGCCCGCCGGCTGCGCCTGGTCGTCCTGGTGCACATGCCGCTGGACGACGAGGCCGAGGCCCGTGCGCTGGCCAGCGCACGGGCCGTCGTCACCACCAGCGAGTGGACCCGCCGCCGCCTGCTGGCCCGCCATCCGCTGCCCGCCGACCGGGTCCGGGCCGCGCCGCCAGGGGTGACGCCGACGTCGCCGGTGCCCCCCGGCTCGGCCACCGGCGACCGGCTGCTCTGCGTGGCCGCGGTCACCCGCCACAAGGGCCACGACGTGCTGGTCGACGCCCTGTCCGTCCTGGCCGCGGTGCCCTGGACGCTGGTCTGCGTCGGCACGCTGACCCGGGAGCCCGAGCTGGTGCACCGGCTGCGCGACCGGCTCGCCGGCGCGGGCCTCACCGACCGGGTCCGGCTGGCCGGCCCGCTGACCGGTGCGGCGCTCGACGACGCGTACGCCGGCGCTGACCTGCTTGTGCTGCCGTCGCGGGGCGAGACGTACGGCATGGTCGTCACCGAGGCGCTGGCGCGCGGCCTGCCGGTGCTGGGCACAGAGGTGGGCGGCCTACCGGAGGCGCTCGGGCGGACCCCCGATGGTGACCTGCCGGGGCTGCTGGTCCCACCGCACGATCCGGCCGCGCTGGCCGGCGCGCTGAGCTGGTGGTTGGGCGACGACGAGTTGCGCGCCCGGCTGCGGCGTGCCGCGCTCGCCCGACGCGACACCCTGACCGACTGGCCGGTGACCACCGCGCGCCTAGCCGCGGTGCTGGAGGAGGTGGCGGAATGACCGTCGAGGAGACCCTGCCGTTCGCCGACTGGCTGCGGCTGCGCGAGCCCCCCGACGCGGCGGCCCGTGCCGAGGACCTGGTGGACGCCCTCCGCCCCCGGCTGACCAGCGACGCCCCGACCCTGATCCACGACCTGGGCAGCGGCACCGGCTCGATGAGCCGCTGGCTGGCGGCCCGCCTGCCAGGGCCGCAGCACTGGGTGCTGCACGACCGGGACGCCGACCTGCTGTCCCGTACCGCCGAAGGCATGGCCGGGGTCACCGCCGCCGATGGAGCACCCGTCACGGTCAGCACCCGGCACGGCGACCTCACCCGGCTGACCGCCACCGACCTGACCGACAGCGCGCTGGTCACCGCGTCCGCGCTGCTGGACATGCTGACCGCCGAGGAGGTCGAGCGGGTGGTGGCCGCCTGCGTCGACGCCGGCTGCCCCACCCTGTTCGCGCTCTCGGTGACCGGGCAGGTCCGGCTCACCCCGGCGGACCCGCTGGACCCGGTGATCGAGGCCGCGTTCAACGACCACCAGCGGCGTACCGTCGACGGCCGGCGGCTGCTCGGTCCGGATGCCGTCGCCGCCACCGCCGCCGCGTTCGCCCGCCGAGGCGTCAACGTCTGGGAGCGGCCCAGCCCGTGGCGGCTCGGCCCGGAGCAGGCCGACCTGGCCGCCGAGTGGTTCCGGGGCTGGCTGGGCGCGGCCTGCGAGCAGCGACCCGAGTTGGCCGGCCCTGCCCAGGCGTACGCCGAACGCCGGCTGGCCGACGCGGCGGCCGGCCGGCTCGGAGTGCTCGTCGAGCACCGGGACCTACTCGCCCAGGGATGAACCACTGACGCCCCGGGTACGTGCACTAGAGCAAATGGACGATCTTCAGGGAGGACCGGCGCCGATGTTCTGGGCCTGGGCACGAGTGGTCGGCGGGGTGGGTCTGCTCGCCGTCCTGCTGTGGCAGGTGGGCAGCGGCCCGTTCCTGGCCGGCGTGCGGCTGATCGACGCGCCAGCGCTGGCCGCGGCACTGCTCATCGGCGTACTCACCACGGTCTGCGCGGCCTGGCGGTGGAGCCTGGTCGCCGGTGGCCTGGGCGTACGGCTCCCGCTGGCCACCGCGGTGGCGCACTGCTACCGGGCGGTGTTCCTCAACGCCACCCTGCCCGGCGGGGTGCTCGGCGACGTACACCGGGCGGTCCGGCACGGCCGGGATGCCGGCGACGTGAGCCGGGGCATCCGCGCGGTGGTCTGGGAACGTGCCGCCGGTCAGGTGGTCCTGGTGGTTGTCGCGCTGGTGGTGCTGGCCGCCTTCCCGTCCCCGGTGCGGCCGTACCTGCCGGCCGCCGCCGCGCTGCTGGCCGTCGTCGGACTGGCCGCCGTGCTGCTGGCACGGGTCCTGCCGCACGCCGGCCGGTCGCGGTGGGCGCGCGGGCTGCGCACCGCCGTGGCGGACGTCCGGGCCGGGCTGCTGGCCCGACGGACCTGGTTCGGCGTGCTGCTCGCCTCCGCCGTGATGGTCGCCGGTCACCTGGCCACCTTCCTGGTGGCGGCGCGCACCGCAGGCTCGGACGCCCCGCTGTCCCGGCTGCTGCCGTTGACCCTGCTCGCCCTGCTCGCCATGGGGCTGCCGCTGAACATCGCCGGCTTCGGCCCGCGCGAGGGGGTGGCCGCGTGGGCGTTCGGCGCGGCCGGGCTCAGCGCGGCCGAGGGAGTCGCCACCGCCACCGTCTACGGTGCACTTGTGCTGGTGGCCAGCCTGCCCGGGGCCGCGGTGCTGCTCGCCCGGCGGGCTCGGGTTCCGGCCGCCGGTCGGGAAGGTCCCTCCGGCGGCGGCTGTTGAGCCGGTTGTGAGACGGTACGCGTCGCCGCGCGACGGTGACGCTGGACAAAGGAGTCCCATGCGCGAAGCACTGCCGGTCGCCACGGTCCGTACGCAGGTCACGGTGCCGCTGGCGTTTCCCGATGGCTACGCCACGACCGCCCGGGTGTTCTCGTTCAAGGGCCTGGTGGACGGCCGGGAACACCTCGCTTTCGGCCTCGGCGACTGGGCCGGCGCGCTGGACCGGCTCGCCACCGACGGTGAGCCGCCACTGGTCCGGCCGCACAGCGAGTGCCTGACCGGCGACGTGTTCGGCAGTCAACGCTGCGACTGCGGGCCGCAGTTGCGCGAGGCGGCACAGCGGATCGCCGAGGCCGGTGGTTTCCTGCTCTACCTGCGGCAGGAGGGCCGCGGCATCGGCCTGTACGCCAAGCTCGACGCGTACGCCCTGCAGGACGCGGGGCTGGACACCTACCAGGCGAACCTCGCGCTCGGTCGGGGCGAGGACGAGCGGGACTACAGCGTGGCCGCGCAGATGCTGGCGACGCTGGGCGTGCCGCGGATCCGGCTGCTCAGCAACAACCCCGACAAGGCCGAGCAGTTGACCCGGCTGGGCGTGGCGGTCGCCGAGCGGGTGCCCACCAGCGTCTTCCTGTCCCCGGCCAACGCCGGCTACCTGGCGGCGAAGGCGGCCAAGGCGGCGGAGACCGAGGCAGCCGAGACCACGGCGGCAGCCGAAACGGGGGCGGCAGCGGAGGCCGGGGCGGCTGAGGCGCTGGTGGCGGAGGGTGCGCCGCCGGCGCCGACGGGCCGTACCCCCGACCGGCCCGTCTCCCGGTGAGCTGCTGGCCGGCGACGGCGCGGCCGTACGTGCTGCTGAGCTGCGCCACCTCGATCGACGGGTACATCGACGACACCTCCGACCAGCGGCTGCTGCTGTCCAACGAGGACGACCTGGACCGGGTCGACGCGGTCCGGGCCAGCTGCGACGCGATCCTGGTCGGCGCCGGCACCGTCCGCCGCGACGATCCCCGGCTGCTGGTCCGCTCGGCCCACCGTCGGGCCGAGCGGGTGGCATGCGGCCGACCCGCCTCACCCACCAAGGTCACCCTGACCGCCCGAGGCGACCTCGACCCGACCGCCAGGTTCTTCACCGCCGGCGACCCGGCCCGGCTCGTCTACTGCGCCACCGGCGTGCTGGAGAAGACCCAGGAGCGGCTCGGCCGGCTGGCCACCGTGGTGGACGCTGGTGAGCCGGTCGACCCCGGATGGCTGCTGACCGACCTGGCTGCCCGGGGCGTGCGGCGGCTGATGGTGGAGGGCGGCGGGACGGTGCACGCGCAGTTCCTCACCGCCGGCCTCGCCGACGAACTGCACCTGGTGGTCGCCCCGTTCTTCGTCGGTGACGACCGGGCGCCCCGGTTTGTCGGCGAGGGCAGTTTCCCCTGGCACGCCGGGCGCCGGGCGCGGCTGGCCGAGGCACGGCAGATCGGCGACGTGGTGCTGCTCCGCTACGCCCTCTCCGACCGCTTCGGCGAAACCTGACGTCGGCCGGCGAGGGCGCGGATGGCGTACGTCAGGGCGCTGAGCAGGAACAGGGCGGCGCTGAGCAGCAGCCAGCGGGCCAGGTAGGGCCGCTGGTCCTGCCCGGTGGCCGCGAGGTGGGTGGACTCGCCGAGCCGCAGGATGCCGGGGGCGAAAACCAGGAACAGCAGGGCGCTCGCGAGCACCGGTGCCCGGACATGGTTGAGCAGCGCCACCCGGCGGTCCGTCCCGGGGCGGACGACGGCCCGCAGCAACCGGTCGGCGGTCGCGTACACCGGAAAGAGCACCAGGTCATGGGCGATGACCGCGCCGAGGAACCAGAGCAGCATCCGGCCGGCCGTCGCCTCCCCGGCCAGCCGCAGCGCCACCCAGCCGGCGAGCACGATGGCGGCCGTCACCACGATCAGATGCCGGGGGCCGGCACCGTAGCCGGTGCGCAGCCGGGCGGCCAGCTCAGTCATCGGCCCGGCTCCGGAAGTCGATCTCGGCGACCCACTTGGTGCAGTGCACCCCAGGCAGGGCCGGGACGATGACCCGGGCCGGGTAGCCGTGGTCGGGGGAGAGGTCGACGCCGTTGACCCGCAGGGCGAGCAGCGAATCCGGATCGAGAACCTGATTGGGCGCGAGGACCGCCTGACGGAACAGTCCTGCCTTCTCCAGTGACGACACCCGCGCGGCGGACGGGTCGGCGTCCCCGACCAGGGCGGCCAGGTCGCGCAGCCGTACGCCGGTCCAGGTCTGCCGGGTCGACCAGCCCTCCACGCAGGCGATCGGCAGCACGGCGGTGTGCTGCGCCATGGCCAGCAGCCCGGGGCGGTCCAGGGTCACCGTCCGGCCGCCGCCGCGCAGGGTCAGTCGCCAGCCGGTGCCGGTCTGTTCGGGGCGTACGCCGGCGGCGGCGACGGTGCGGTTGACCGGAAAGCCGTTCGGTCCGGGGCCGGGCTGTCGGCCCCGGGGGAGCAGCAGCGCGGTGCGGCGCAGCGGGCCGTCCAGGCTCTGCCCGACGGTCAGCGCGGCCAGCAGCAGCGCCCCGCCGCCGACCAGGCCGACCGCGCCGCGCCGACTGACCGTGGCCGCACCGGGCGCTGCGGCGACCAGACCGTCCGGGTCGGGTGGCTCGGGCCGGGTCGCGGTGCGCGGGGTCCGCAGCTCGGCGCCCAGGGGCCGGGACCGCAGCGCGGCCACCAGCCGGGGGAACTTGAGCACCACGTGCGCCACGAACGCGCCCGTGAAGATCCAGCCGCCGAAGTAGTGGGCGGTGTAGAAGTCGAAGCCGAACAGGTACGAGTACTGGATGTTGAGCAGGCCGGTGGCGATCTGGAACAGGATCCCGCCGACCAGCAGCAGCAGGGTGAGCCGTTCCAGCACCTGGGCCAGCGAACGGGCCGGCGGCCAGTCGAACAGCTTCGGAAGCACCGACCAGAGCTTGCCCAGCACCACCGGGATGAGCACGATCCCGAGCGTCACGTGCAGACCCTGGGTGACCCGGAACAGCCAGGACGGCCGGGTCGGCCAGTCGAAGTCGGGCAGCCGCAGCCAGCCCACGTTGCTCGGCAACGCCTGGTCGAAGCGGGGGCCGTAGGCGACGTAGTCGAGCAGCCCCGTGATGATCACCAAGGGCAGCGCTACCAGCAGCACCGACCCGTAGACAGCGGTGAGCCACGGACCGCGCAGCGGACTGCGCCAACTCCGTTCGACCGCGTCCACCCCGGGTGGCCGGTGCCGGTCCAACGACCGCCAGAACCGGCGCGGCGCGCCGTAGCCACCCGCGGCCGGCGCGGGGGTCCGGCCGCTCGGGCCGGATCTGCTGTTGGGCACCGTTGCTCCTTCCTCGCCGAGCCGACACCGACGCCGGCGCGGGCCGTCGGCCGGCGCGTGCCGGACCGCCGGGGGCGGTGGCGGGTGCGCTGCGGGCAGGCTAGACCGCGCCGGTACGGTTCGGGCCGGTTTGCTGTATTACCGAACACTTACCGGTCGCCCGCGCCGCCGAGCTGTTGCGAACTCCTTACGGGTCACCCGAACCGGCCCGCCGGGTACCTCGTCCGTCCTACCGTGACCGGAATGCGGGTACTGGTCACCGGCGCGGCCGGGTTCATCGGGTCGCAGGTCGTCGACCTGCTGGTCGAGCAGGGGCACGAGGTGGTGGCGTTGGACGCGCTGCTGCCCCAGGCGCACGGCGGCGAGCTGCCCGCCTGGTCCCGCCGCCACGAGGTGGTACGCGGCGACGTCCGCGACGGCCCGCTGCTGGACCGACTGCTGTCCGGGGTGGACGCGGTCTGCCACCAGGCGGCGATGGTCGGGCACGGCCTCGACCCGTCGGACGCCCCCGACTACGTTACGCACAACGACTACGGCACGGCGGTGCTGCTCGCGGCGCTGCACCGGGCGGGGATCGGCCGGTTGGTGCTGGCCAGCTCGATGGTGGTCTACGGCGAGGGGCGCTACACCTGTCCCGGCCACGGCACGGTGCGTCCCACGCCCCGGCGGGCCGAGGACGTCGCGGCCGGCCGGTACGACCCGACCTGCCCGCGCTGCGGCCTCGGCCTCGACCCGGTGCTGGTGCCCGAGGACGCACCGCTGGAGCCGCGCAGCACGTACGCGGCGAGCAAGCTCGCCCAGGAGCACCTGGCCGCAGCGTGGGCCCGGCAGACCGGCGGCGTGGTCTGGGCGCTGCGCTACCACAACGTCTACGGTCCCCGGATGCCCCGCGACACCCCGTACGCCGGAGTGGCGTCGATCTTCCGGTCCGCGCTGGCAGCCGGCGAGGCTCCCCGGGTGCTGGAGGACGGCCGGCAGCAGCGCGACTTCGTGCACGTCACCGACGTGGCGAAGGCGAACCTGCTGGCCCTGACCAGTACCGCGCCGCCGGCCACGCTGGTGCCGGTGAACATCTGCTCGGGTGAGCCGCACACCGTGGGGGAGTTGGCGGTCACCCTGGCCGAGGCGATGGGCGGACCTGCCCCGCAGGTGGTCGGTGGCGCCCGGGCGGCCGATGTGCGGCACGTGGTGGCCGACCCGCGCCGGGCCGCCGAACTGCTCGGCTACACCGCCCGGGTCGGCTTCGCCGAGGGGGTTGCCGGCTTCGCCACCGACCCGCTGCGCGAACCGGCCGCCATCGCCGGCTGACCGCGCATCCCCCGCGCACGGCCAGCTTCGCCGAGGCGGTGTGGGCATTAGGCGTGATGACTCTGAGGCATATTGATGCCTCAGAGTCATCACGCTTCAGCGAGGTAGAGCCCCCACGCCAGGGCGCGCGCGTCCCGTCCGGGGTGCCGCCGCGCCCGTGGTCAGGACACCGTCCAGAGCAGGTGGTTGACGGCCAGGGCGGTGGCCGCCTGCCCGGCCAGCCACCAGCGCCGTGAGCCGGCCGGCAGACGGGCGGTGGCCACCAGCAGCCAGACGACGAACGGCAGCCAGATCCGCTCCACCTCGGCCTTGCTCAGCCCGGACAGGTCCGCGCCGAGCACCGCTACCGCGGCGGCCAGCGGCAGGAGCACGGTCGGCCCGACCTCGCGTACCGCCGCTGCCGCCGGCGTGGTCACGCGGCCGGCGGCCCGCCACCCGCTCGCCGCCGCGCCCGGACCGAAGCGCGGGCCGCCCGGTGCCGGCCCGGCCGGCGGCGTGGGGGCGCGGGCCGACAGCGCCCCGCGCTGCGCAGCTCGCCCGGCGAGGCGGCCACGAGCCGGTCGCCCGCGCCGCCACCACTCCGATCGGACGGCCAGCAGCACCCGCCGCAGCGCCGGCCCGAGCACCGGCCCGGCGCTGAGCAGCAGGGCGGCCAGGTTGGCCCACACCCAGTAGCCGTACGGGCGGTCGGCGGCCCAGCCCTGGTAATACCGCTCGACCACCAACCGGTACCCGTCCCACCAGTAGAAATTCGCCGCCATGAAGACCGCCGTCACGGCCACCACCCCGGCGCAGGCGGCGAGCAGCGCACCCATCCGGTGCGTCCGCCGCAGCGCCAGCACGGCCAGGGCGAGCACCCCGACCAGCAGAAACCCGTACGACAGGTGCAGTGCGAAGCCGAGCACCGCGCCGCCGGCCGCTGCGGCGGCCCGGCCACGCACCGCCAGCAGGGCCAGGCCGGCCGCGACCACGGCGGCGAAGATGCCGTCGGCGGAGGCGCCCACCCAGACCGCGCCCGGCATCAGCACCAGGAACGGGAGCACCGCGCGGGCCGCGTCGGCCGCGCCGAGCGCCCGCAGCGTCACCGGCACCGACACCGCCACCGTGGCCCCGACCAGCACGCAGGCCAGCGCGGCGGCGGTACCCCCGCCCAGGCCGACCCGGTCCAGCCAGACGAAGATCAGCAGTGCGCCCGGGGGATGCCCGGCGGTGTGGGTGGACCAGGCGTCCGGCTGGAAGTCCAGGATGCGGCCGGTGAAGCCGGCCAACATCGCCGGGATGTCGGTGACCCGGGGAACCTCGTGCAGGTACTCGGCCTGTGGGGTGAGCCGCCCGGCCAGCCCCGCCGACCAGCCGTCCACCAGGGCCAACGACAGTGTCCAGGCCACCGCCGCCAACCACGCGGCGACCAGCAGGACACCCCACCGGGCGGTGCGGGCCCACCGTGCGCCCCAGCCCACCACCGCGACCGCGACCAGCAGCGCGGCCGGGCTGCCCCAGCCCACATGCGGCCGCCAGGTCGCGTACAGCGGGGCGGCGTCGGCGTACAGCCCGGCGCCGCGCGCGTTGAGCAGCGCCCCCACCAGCACTGCCACCGCGAGCAGCGCCGCCTCCACGCCCAGCACCAGCAGGTCCCCCCGAGAGCGGCGGGTCGTGGCCCGTCCGGGGGCGGTGGCGGGAGCGGCGGTCGAGGTCATGACCACCGGACGGTACGGCGACAGCCCGCCCTCCCGGGGCGGAACCGCCGGCCCGTCACCGGACGGTAAGAATTGCCCTGGTGGTAAGGGTTCGGTAAGCACATTCCGGCCTCCGCCGGCCGGGTGCCGTCCTAGCGTCGGCGGTATGCCGACTCAGATCGACGTGGTGCTGCCCTGCCTGGACGAGGCGGCCGCCCTGCCCGGCGTGCTCACCGCCCTGCCACCCGGCTACCGGGCCATCGTGGTGGACAACGGCTCCCGGGACGGCTCGCCCGAGGTAGCCGCTCGGCACGGCGCCCGGGTGGTCCACGAGCCCCGCCGTGGGTACGGCGCGGCGGTGCACGCCGGCCTGGAAGCCGCCGACGGTGAGCTGATCTGCGTCCTCGACGCCGACGGCTCCTTCGACCCGGCCGAGCTGCCGGCCCTGGTCGCCCCGGTGGCGGCCGGCACGGCGGATCTCAGCGTGGGCCGGCGTCGACCGGTCGGGGCCGGGGTCTGGCCGTGGCACGCCCGGGCCGGTACGGCTCTGGTCGCCGCGCTGCTGCGGCGTCGGGGCGTACCCCTGCGGGACCTCAGCCCGATCCGGGTGGCCCGCCGCGACGAGCTGTTGGCCCTCGGCGTCGCCGACCGGGCCTTCGGCTACCCCCTCGAACTGCTGATCCGGGCCGCCGCCGCCGGCTGGCGGATCCACGAGCTGGACGTGACGTACGCGCCGCGAGCCGCCGGCACCCGATCCAAGGTGTCCGGCTCGGTCCGGGGCACCCTGCGCGCCACCCGCGACTTCGCCGGCGTGCTGCGCACCGTGGACGGCCCCCGGTGACCGTTCTGTTGGTCGTCGCCAAGGCGCCGGTGCCCGGGGCGGTGAAGACCAGGCTCTGCCCGCCGGCCACCGCGCAACAGGCGGCCCAGATCGCCGCCGCCGCGCTGCGCGACACCCTCGACGCCGTTCGGGACACGCCGGGGGTGATCCCGGTGCTGGCCTCTACGGGCAGGCTGACGGACGCGGAGGACGCCGCCGAGCTGACCGCCGCACTGGCCGGCTGGCCGGTGCTGGAGCAGCGGGGCGCCGGGCTCGGCGACCGGCTCAGCAACGCGTACGCCGAGGTGGCGGCGGCCTACCCGGGTCGGCCCGTGCTCCAGATCGGGATGGACACCCCGCAGCTGACCCCGGTCCGGCTGGCCGCCGCGGTACGCCGGCTGCGGGCCGCCGACGCGGTTCTCGGCCGGGCACGCGACGGCGGCTGGTGGTCGCTGGGGTTGCGCGACCCCCGGCACGCGGACGTGTTGCGCGGGGTGCCGATGTCGACGCCCGACACCGGCCACGACACCTGGGCGGCGCTGACCGGGCGAGGGCTGCGGACCGTGCCGCTGCCGGTCCTGCGTGACGTCGACGAGTGGGCCGACGCGCTGGCGGTGGCGGCAGAGGTGCCGGACGGCCGGTTCGCCCGGGAGGTCGCCGCGGTCCAGCTCGCGTTGGTGCCGGGGGACCGTCGATGAACCCGGTCGACACGGCAGTTGACGTCCCGCCCGAGGCGGCACCGTCCCGCCTCGCCGGGTGCGACGGCTCGCCGGGCTGTGACGCCGGGCCCGACGGCTTCGCCGCCGCGTTGGGCGACCGAGCGGCGGGCGGTCGGTGGTTGGTGCACGGCGACGGGGTGCGCAGCCGGCTTCCGGTGCGACGCTGGCACGGCCCGGCCGAGCCGGCCGTGACCGCGGTAGTGGCTCGGTGCGTCGGGCCGACGCTGGATCTCGGCTGTGGGCCGGGCCGGCTCACCGTGGCGCTGGCCCGGGCCGGGCTGGCGGCCGTCGGCGTGGACGTCTCGGCGCACGCGGTGCGGTTGACCCGAGCCCGGGGCGCCGTCGCCCTGCACCGCAACCTGTTCGACCCGCTACCTAGCGAGGGCCGGTGGGCACACGCGGTGCTGATCGATGGCAACATCGGCATCGGTGGAGATCCGGTCGCGCTGCTGCACCGGTGCCGGACGCTGCTCGGGCCCGGCGGCACCGTGCTGGTGGAGCTGGAGCCCCCCGGCGCTGGGTTCTGGCAGGGACACGCCCGGGTGGCCGCCACCTATCCGGCCGGCCGGCTCCGGCTCGGCCCACCGTTCCGCTGGGCCCGGCTCGACGCGCACGTCGTCCACCAGGTCGCCGGGGCCGCCGGGCTGGCCGTGCGGGAGCTTTTCCCCCGGGGCCGGCGCTGGTTCGGTGAGCTGACCGCCGTCCACCCGCGCGTCTCCGACCGCACCTGACCGTACGGGCCGGCCGCTCGACGCAGGTCACGCCGCCGGTAGGCGGACCACGAAGCGGCAGCCGCCGACGACGTTCTGCACGTCCACCCGACCGCCGTGCGCCTCGACCAACCCTCGGACGATCGCCAACCCCAGCCCGCCCGAGCCCTCCCCGCCCGAGCGGGGAGTGCGGGCTGGCTCACCCCGGAACGCCACGTCGAACAGTCGGGGCAGGTCGTCCTCCGGGATGCCGCCGCAGGTGTCGGCGACCGCCAGCCAGGCGGCGTCGCGTTCGCACCCGGCGGCCACCCGGACGGTGCCGTCGCTGGGGGTGTAGTGCACCGCATTAAGCAGCAGGTTGCCCACCACCCGGGCCAACTCGGGCTCGCTCGCCAGTACGGTGGGCCAGCCCGACTCGGCGGCCACCAGTCTGATCCGGCGGGCCTCGGCCAGCGGTGCGGCGCTGGCCAGCGCATCGGAGACCACCTCGCCGAGCGGCACCGCCGACAGCGTCAGCCGCAGCGCCCCGGCGTTGATCCTGGACAGCTCGAACAGGTCGTCCACCAGGCGAGTCATCCGATCGGTCTGCGCGCGGATCCGCCGGTGGTACTCGGCAACCGTCGCCGGGTCGTCGACCACCCGGTCCTCCAACGCCTCCGCCATCGCCCGCAGCCCGGCCAGCGGCGTCCGCAGGTCGTGCGACACCCAGGCGACGAGGTCCCGGCGACCCTTCTCGACCCGACGCTCCCGCTCCCGGGCCTGGTCCGCCCAGACCGCGGCCACGGCCAACCGACGCCCGAAATGCCAGCCGACGGCGAGGCTCACCACCGCCGCAGCGGCAACGGTGAGCAGCACGACCTGGAGGTCGTGCGGGGACAGGAACATCGCCTGGGCGACCACCACCACTCCGGCCACCACGGCGGCCACGGTGACGGTGAGCAGGACGCACACGTGCACGGTGATCGACCGGTCGCGCAGCAGCCGCAGGGTCAGCGCGCCGACCAGGCCGACCCCGAGTGCTGCGGCGAGCGCTGCGCCGAAGATCAGCGCCAGGTCACGCATCGGTCGGCTCGTACCGGTAGCCGACGCCCCAGACCGTGACGATCCGCCGGGGCTCGGCCGGGTCGTCCTCGATCTTCTCCCGCAACCGCCGCACGTGGACGGTCACGGTGGACTGGTCGCCGAAGTTCCAGCCCCACACCCGCTCCAGCAGCTCCGTGCGGCGGAACGCCCGTGCCGGGTGCCGCATCAGGTGTGCCAGCAGGTCGAACTCGCGCAGCGTCAGAGCCAGCTCGCGGCCGTGCAGGCGGGCGACCCGAGGCCCCGTGGCCACCTCCAGGCCCGCGTCGACCAGCGGCTCGGCCGCCGGCCCGGCCGGCTCCCCGGCCCGGCGCAGCACCGAACTGACGCGCAGCACCAACTCGCGTGGGGAGAACGGTTTGCCCAGGTAGTCGTCGGCGCCCAGTTGCAGGCCGAGCACCCGGTCCGCCTCGTCGCCGCGCGCGGTCAGCATGATGATCGGTACGCCGTCCGGCCGCTCCCGCAGCCGCCGGCACACCTGCAACCCGTCCAGCCCGGGCAGCATCAGATCGAGCACCACCAGGTGTGGCGCCCGGTCCTGCACGGCGTCCAGGGCGGCCAGCCCGTCCCCGACGTGGCTGACGTCGTAGCCGGCGTGCTCCAGGTAGCGGCAGACCACGTCGCTGACGGTCCGGTCGTCGTCGACCACGAGCACCCGCTGCGCCACCGGCCACCTCCCCGGCCAGCCTAGCCAGCACCGCTGCGGTCGACGATTCCGCAGATCTTGCGATCCCCTTACGTCCGGCCGACCTTCCCGTCCGGAGCGGGCCCCAGCGGCAAGCTGCTGATTATCCTGTCGACGGGGGTGCTGAGCCGCGACAGGATCGCCAGATGCCCGTACCTCCCCTGACCCTCCTGCGCTGGCAGTTCGACCTGACGTGGTCGCTGTTCGAATACCACTTGGAGCGACTCGAACCCGCGGACTTCCTCTGGGAGCCGGCCACGCTCTGCTGGTCCGTACGGCGTAGTTCTGACGGCAGCTGGACTCCCGACTGGGCCGACACCGAACCCGACCCGATCCCGGTACCGACGATCGGCTGGCTGACGTGGCACATCGGCTGGTGGTGGACCGTAGCCATGGATCACCTTCAGGGGCAACCACCACGGCAGCGTACGGACGTTGAGTGGCCAGGCGCGGGAGAGCCGACTGTCGCCTGGCTGCGGGACCTGCGCACCGAGTGGCTGGGTCTCCTCGACCGCCTCACCGACGCCGACCTCGAAGGCACTGCGCCGTTCCCCTGGCAGGACGACCCCGATCACACGGTCACGCACATGATCGGCTGGGTCAACTCCGAGCTGATGAAGAACGTCGCGGAGATCGGTCAGCTTCGGCTACTGCGTGTGCAGCCCGCTTGACCGTCTGAGCGCCATCGCTGGGCAGTCACCCTGGCCGAGACCTGTGGGCCGTCTTTACGGTGCCGACGGTCGGGCTGCCCCGGGAGATTGCCGTGCGACAGGCGCGATGGCGTCCAAGTGGTACACGTCGTGGGCGATCAGCTCGGCCAGAGCCGATGCCCGGGGCCAACACCGGGCACGAGTTCCGCAGCGCGGGCATCGACCGTAACGCTGCTGGTGCTCGGCGAGGGTTTGCCACCATCCGGCGACCTGCCTCGGGGTGGGCACGCTCACCGGGCGCCGTCCAGGTTCGCGCGGATCGCCGTGCGGACCTGCTGGACGACCTGCCGGTGGACCAGCACAACGCGCTGCTGCGGTCCGTCGCCCTGCAGGTGGCGGACGTGGTGCCCACAGCGGAACGGCGCCGTCCCGTCTACGCGGAGCTCGTGGAGCGGGTCACCGCCTAGCATCCGGGGATGCCCGTCACCTACACCGTCCGCGCCGGGACCGCAGCCGCACCCCTGTTCTCTCCGCTGGTCGAGCTGTACGCGCTCGTCTACGCCGAACCTCCGTACGAAGAGGGGCCGGAGCAGGTGAGCCGGTTCGCGGATGGTCTGCCTGCTGAAGCGACCCGGCCCGGGTTCACCCTCGTTGCGGCAGAGGACGACGGCAGGCTCATCGGGGCGGCGTACGGGTGGACGATGCCCGCCGGTAGGTGGTGGTTGCGCAGCGACCAGGATCCGCCTGCCGACGTGCTGGTCGCGGACAAGCTCGCGGTGATGGAGTGGATCCTCACCCCTGACCGCCGCGGCGATGGTGTCGGTTCCGGGCTGATGGTCCGGCTGCTCGGCGGGCGACCCGAGCGGTACGCCACCCTGGCATCCGATCCGCGAGCTGCCGCGCGCCGCATCTACGAGCGGGCCGGATGGCGGCAGGTCGCCCGGTCGCCGCTGCCGGATGGGACCCCCATGGATCTACTGCTACTCGACCTGCCGGCGGTGCCAGTTCAGGACGACTGACGGCCGTGCCGCCCTGCCGCACAGGGCTGATCGACGAGACCTGATTGATCGCTCGACGATGAGTTGGTTGCCCGTACGCATGCTTCCACCGATCGACGGAACGCCGGCTGGTAATCACACTGGAGGGGTGCGAAGGTCTCTGGGTGATGGCTGGTCAATCGAGCTGATCGGTCCTTGGACGCAGCAGGGTGCCACACAGAGTGCCGCGACCTGGCGCGAGTCGGGTCGGATGGTGCGTGTCTCGCCAGGCGTCCAGTGGCGGTGTGCCGACGGCGCCGACATCATCGCCTCGCTCGACGCCGAGTTGCCACCGGACCCAGTAGGCAAGGTAGGTGAGGGTGGCTGCGACGGGATCGGTCACAGGGCTGCCTGGCTCTACCGCCACAGCGGCGACCCGGCGTTCACCCTCTATGGCTACAACTTCCGCGACGGAACGTACGTGGAGACGGTCTTCGCCAGCGCGGACGCCGCGGACCTCGAGTGGGCGTTCGGTGCTTGGCGTTCGGTGGCCTACTCCACCGATTAGTGGGCTCCGACGTCATCCGCGTGACCGAGTGATCAGGGCGGCCGTGCCGGCTGCGTACGATGCGGGGCTGAGTTCCCCTCGTCGCGGCGGAGGTATCGGGCAGATGGCAGGACAGCACGAGGGCTTCGCTCTCGGCGTCGACCTCGGTACGTCCAACACGGTGGCGGTGCTGCGGTGGCCGGATGGGCGGACGCGTCCGCTGCTGATGGACGGTCAGCCGGTCAGTCCGTCCGGTGTGTACGCCGACCCGGACGGCACGCTGCACGCCGGTTGGGACGCTCGGCGGCTGGCGCAGGCTGACCCGGCCCGGTTCGAGGCGAACCCGAAGCGCCGGGTGGACGCGCCGGGCGTGCTGCTGGGCGACCGCTCGTACCCGCCGGCCGAACTGCTCGCCGCGGTGCTGGCGGCCGTCGCGCGGGCCGCGGTGAACACGGTCGGCTTCCTGCCCCCGGCGGTGGTCACCTGCCCGGCGGCCTGGGATGATACGCGGCGGCAGGTGCTCGGCGACGCGCTGATGCAGGCGGGCTGGCCGCAGGCGGCTGAGCACACCCTCGCCGGGCCGACGCCGCCGGGCACCCGGCTGCTGCGTGAGCCGGTGGCCGCCGCCCGCTACTACACCCAGGTGTTGCACCGGCCGGTGCCGGTCGGCGGCGCGATCGCGGTGTTCGACTTCGGCGGTGGGACGCTCGACGTCGCGGTGCTGCGCAACGAGGGCGCCGACCCGTGGGGTGACTCCGGCTTCAGCGTGGTCGCCGATGGTGGCCTGCCCGACCTCGGCGGCCTGGATCTTGACGCGGCGTTGATGCAGCGGGTCGGCGAGCTGGTCGGCGACCGGCACGCCGCGCAGTGGGCCCGGTTGATCCGGCCGACGGATGTGGCGCAGCGTCGCGACCAGATCCGGCTGTGGGACGAGGTCCGGGGCGCCAAGGAGACGCTGTCCCGGTCCACCGTGGCGCCGGTCGCGGTGCCCGGGGTGGCCGAGGCGGTGCGGCTGACCCGGGCGGACGTCGAGCGCGTGGCCACGCCGCTGCTGCGCCGCGCGGTGGACCGGGCCCGGGAGGTGATCGCCGCCGCCGGGCTCCGCCCCGATCAGCTCTCCGGGCTGTTCCTGGTCGGCGGATCGTCGCGGATCCCGCTGGTGGCCCGGATGCTGCACGCCGAGCTGGGGGTGGCGCCGACGGTGCTGGACCAGCCGGAGTTGCCGGTGGCCGAGGGCGCGCTGACCGATCTGCCGCTGCGCCGAGGGGTGCCCGCGCCGGCGTACGCCGGACCGCCCGTCGCCTCGCCCGCCCCGGTCGGCGTACCCGCTCAGGCTCCGGCGGGCCCGTCGCCGTCGCCGGTGCCGACCTCACCGGCCGGACCGCCGTACGCGCCGACGTCACCCGCCGCCCCACCCGCCCCGACCGTGTCGAACGGGGCAGGTTCCACCGCACCTACCGTGCCAGCCGGGGCAGGTTCCGCCGCGCCGACCGTGCCGGCCGGTGCCGGACCGATCGCACCGACCCTGCCGTCGCAGCCCGGGCCGGGTTCGACCCTGCCGGCCGGGCCGGGCTGGCCCGGGGCGTCGGCCCCGACCGTGCACGGGCCGGCGGGCGTACCGTCCACCCTGGTCGGCGGGTCCGGGGCGCCCCCACCGTCGGCGCTCACCCCGGCCACCGGGACGCGCTGGCGGCGGGCCCGCTGGGTGGTGCTCGGCGCGGGGCTCGCCCTGGCCGGGGTGGCCACCGCGGCGACGCTCTACCTCACCCGCGACCGCTACCCGGACCTGGAGTTCCGGGCGCTAAGCGAGCTGTCCCGGCCGGCGGCCGGCGCCGAGCGGCCGGCCGGCATGTGGACGGCGGTGCTCGGCGACCGGGCCTACCTCGGGTACCCGCTGCCGGACGACCGGCTGGAGGTGGTGGCTGTCGACACGGCCACCGGCGACGAGCTGTGGCGCGAGCCGACCGACGTCACCGCCGACGACTGGGAAGGGCTGGTCGCCGTCCCGGGGGCGGTCGCGGTCCTCGCCGACGCCCCGGGCGACAGCACCCCTCGCGCGCTGGCCATTCTCGACGGTCGCTCAGGCGAACGGCGCTGGTCGCGGATGGTCCGTGGCGACGACGACGTGTACTTCGCCGACGACGTGGCGGTGCTGGTGGACCGGGCCGGCGGCCGGCTGGTCGGCCTGCGGCTGACCAACGGCAACGAGAAGTGGATCCAGGCCAACCCCGGTGACCGGTACGGCGGCAGTCGCACCGTCGTCCGGCCGGTGGGCACCGATCAGGCGGCCGGCGGGCCGGCCTTCCTCGATGGCACGCCCCGCAACCCGTGGACGGGCAAGGGGCGTCGACTGGTGCAGGTCGGGGCGGACCGGTCGGTGCGGCTGCTCGACATGTCCTCCGGCAGTGTGCTGCGCCAGTGGGGCAGCGTGGCCGACCTCGACGACCTGGTCGTGGCGCACGAGGACCGGCTCTACGTGGCCGCCAACGAGGGCGGGTACCAACTGCTGGCGTACGACCTGGGCTCCGACGCGGAGCCGGTGGTGCTCTACCGGGCCGGGAACGACCAGAACCGGCCGAAGGAGCTGGTGGCCTGCGGCGAGCGGCGGGCGTGCCTGCTGGAGGTGCCGAACAGCGACGCCGAGCGCACCGAGGTGGTGGCGGCGACCGAGGGCGAGCAGGCGATCCACTGGTCGGCGCCGGGCGTGACCGACCTGGTCCCACTCGGCACCCGACTGCTCGCCCAGCGGGACAGCCCGGAGTCGACGGTCACCCTCTTCGACGCCGCCGGAAAGCCGGTGCTGCGCGACCGCCGCGGCGTGGCGGCCCGGCTGGACGAGGGCAACCTGCTGGTCTTCGCCAAGGCGCCCAGCACGGTGGCGGACAACCGCGTCCTGGCAGGTGTGTGGGCGAAGTCAGGCGAGGTCGACGAGCTGGGCGAGCTCCAGGAGGTCCGCAGCGCGTCGTGTTCTTGGAACACCCGTGTGATCGCCTGCGGTGCGGACAAGGACTTCGTGCTGTACGGCTTCGCCGACGAGTGACCGCCCGCGATCTTCAGGCGCGGAGGATGTCGGTGCCGTCCACCCGGACGGGGATCTCGGTGAGCCCGCGGGTGGCGGGGCCGCCCAGGCGGGCGCCGTCGGTGGCCGAGAAGGTGGAGTTGTGGGCAGGGCAGGTGATCACCCCGTCGCGGGGAGCGCCGACCCGTACGCCCTGGTGCGGGCAGGTCGTGTCGTACGCCGTGAAGGTGCCGGCCTCGGGCTGGACGACCAGCACGCCGCCGACGATCGTGCCGCCGCCAACCGGCACGTCGCTGGTACGGGTCAGCACGGTGCCGGGCTCGGCGGCCGTCTGACCGGCCGGAGGGTCGCCGGCACCGCAGGCGCTGAGCAGCCCGGCCGCGCCGACCGCACCGGCCCCGGTCAGCAGTGTGCGCCGGCTCAGGCACCAGCGATTGTCGCGGAGGAAATCCTGCCCGTCGTACACCGTCGTCACCTCTCGGTCGGCGGACCGGACCGCCGACGTCGGGGTGCGCCGCCGCGTGGTCGGGATGGCGCATCCGGACGGGTCCGGTGGCTCGCCGGACCAGCCTGCCCCACCTCGCTGGACGCGCGATGCGACCGAGCTGAATGTTGGCTGGGCGCGATCGGCGCGGTGGTGGTCAGGTCCTCGGGGACGGGCTGAGTACCGCGCAGGCGGTCAACGCCTCGCGGGTCTTCGGGTCGCTGTCGTCGAGCTGGTCCGGATCCAGGCCGCGGTCGCTCAGGCACGTGCGGTAGGCGGTGGACCGCCCGTCGCCCGATCCGCCCGGTCGTGCGCCCGGCGCGCCGGACGCGTCCGGGCCGCCGAAGCCGCCCGGCGGGCCGCTGGGCCGCACCGACGCACACGCCTGCTGCGCCTTCTGCCAGGTCTGTTCGTCGACCCCCTCCGGCCGAGCGCCGCCCGGGAAGCCGCGCCCCGCGCCCCGCGACGGGTCGGCGCTGCCCGACGGCCGGGCGGTCGGGAAGCCCGACGGGCGGTCGGTCGGCATGCCTGACGGGCGGGCGGTCGGCATGCCTGACGGGCGGGCGGTGCCGCGCGCGCCGGGAACGCGGGACGGATCCATCGTCGGCAACGCCACGCCGTTGTCCCGCAGGCAGTCCTGGTACGCCGTGAAGGAGCTTCCCACCCCGTTCGCGTCGGTCGACTCGTCGTCCGACCCGCCGCCGCAGGCCGCCAGCAGCAGGACTGCCGAGGCGGTGGCGGTCAGTACGGCCGCCAGCCGACGGCGCCTCTTAGTCAACGGCACGGGTGCTCCTCACGCCTCATCCGGTGGTTGCTCAGCGAACCGGCCGTACCTCGTCGGCGGCTCGGACCTGGCTCGGAGTTCCCTCGGAGCGACCCAGGGGCACCGGCTCCACCGGTTGCCCGCTCTGCGCGGGGCGAGCACCCGAGCCGGTGTCCGGTTCCGAGCCAACTCTGAGGTGGGGTCGAGCCGACCGCGAGGCGCGCTGCGCAAACTGCCCGACCATGGGGATCGGCCTGAAGCGACGCTGGCGTACCCGGCGGACCCGGTGGTGGGCGGCCGGCGCTGCCGGCCTGCTGCTGCTTGGCGCGGCCGGCGTGCGTGCCTGGACCGCGGACGCCGCGGACGCGCCGGCCCGACCGGTGACCGTGGCCGTCGACCGGGGGCCGGTCGCGGTCGAGGTGGCCACCTCGGGCACCGTCCAGCCAGCCACCACCCGCAGCCTCGGCTTCACCATCGCCGGCACGGTGCAGACGGTCAGCGTCCGGCCGGGCAGCGTGGTCAAGGTCGGCCAGCGGCTCGCGGCGGTCGCCGACGCCGACGCTGCCGACGCGGCGGACACCGTCCAGGATGCCGAGACCGACCTGGCCGAGGCGCGGGACGCGCTGACCAAGGCCTGGGACGCGGCCGACGACCCGGCGGCGAGCTGCCAGACCGGCACCGGTTCCGGGGTACGACCGGTGGCCTGGCGCTCGCCGCAGCCCACCGGCACGCCCGAGGCGACGCCGGCCACCGGCACGCCCACCCCCGGCAGCAGCCCAACGCCCCGACCCACCGCGAACTCCGCCGCACCGAGCCGTACGCCCGGGGGTCCCGTGCCGACCGCCGCCGGCGGATCGGGCGCGTCCCGGACGCCGGCCGCCCCTGGGCAGAGCGGCGCGGACTGCGGCGGGGACGCCGGAACCACCGCCCGGGGCACCGACCCGATCCTGACCGCCCAGCGCCGGGTCAACCAGGCCGAGGCCGCCCTCACCGAGGCGCAGGACGCCCTCGACGGCGCCACCATCACCGCGCCGATGGCTGGCACCGTGCTCTCCGTTGCCGGGCCGGTGGGCAGCCAGGTAGGCCGCGGTGCCACCTTCATCACCCTGGCCGACACGTACGCCATGCAGGTGGTGGCGAAGTTCCCGGAGGCCGACGCCGGCGCGCTCGCGGTCGGGCAGAGCGCGACACTGGCCCTGGCCG
This sequence comes from Micromonospora sp. NBC_00858, assembly GCF_045207365.1. Classification (NCBI taxonomy): domain Bacteria; kingdom Bacillati; phylum Actinomycetota; class Actinomycetes; order Micromonosporales; family Micromonosporaceae; genus Micromonospora; species Micromonospora sp. NBC_00858. The sequence goes on from NZ_CP108828.1 coordinate 1,847,272, forward strand.
ACCGGCCGGAGCAGACGTTCGCGGCGACCGTGGTGCAGGTCGACCCGGTCGGCACCGCCGACGGCACGATGGTCCGCTACGGCGTGGTGCTGTCCTTCACCACCGCCCCGGAGAACCTGCTGGTCGGGCAGAGCGCCGCCGTGACGGTGCAGACCGGTGCCGTGCCGGACGCGCTGCGCGTGCCATCCACCGCCGTGCACGACGGCGCCGACCGCACCGGCAGCGTGCTGCCAGCCGACGGCGGGCCGGCCCGCACCGTCACCGTCGGGCTGCGCGGCGGCCAGTACACCGAGATAACCTCCGGGATCGCCGCCGGTGAGCTGGTGCTGCGCTCCTGGTGACAGCCGGTGCACAGGTTCAGCACAGCGAACGTCGAGCCCGGTCCGGTACCCAGTCCCAGTGCATACCAACGTCCTCCGGCCGCCCACGGCCAGCCCCGCCCCGACCGCCGAGGGTGAGTCCACAAGCGCCCGCCTCCTGGTGGTCGACGACGAGCCGAACATCTCCACCCTGCTGGCCGCCACACTGCGGCTCGTCGCGTACGACGTGCGGGTGGCGGGATCCGGGCGGGCCGCGCTGGCCGCCGTGGAGGAGTTCGCTCCGGACCTGGTCATCCTCGACGTGATGCTGCCCGACCTGGACGGCTTCGAGGTGGCCCGGCGTCTGCGCGCCGCCGGCCGGCCGGTGCCGGTGCTCTTCCTCACCGCCCGGGACACCGTCGAGGATCGGGTCGCCGGGTTGGTGGCCGGTGCGGACGACTACGTGGCCAAGCCGTTCAGCCTGGAAGAGGTGGTGCTGCGGATCCGGGCGATCCTGCGGCGTACCCGGTCGGAGCTGCCGCCGACCCCGGACACCCGGTTGCTGCGCTACGCCGACCTGGAGTTGGACGACGACGCCCACGAGGTACGCCGGGGCGGGCGGCCGGTCGACCTGTCGCCCACCGAGTTCCGGCTGCTGCGCTACCTGCTGCTCAACGCCGGTCGGGTGGTCAGCAAGGCGCAGATCCTGGACCGGGTCTGGAACTACGACTTCGGCGGCGACGGGCGGATCGTCGAGTCGTACGTCTACTACCTGCGGCGCAAGGTCGACCGGTCCGGTCCACCGCTGATCCACACGGTGCGCGGGGTGGGCTACACGCTGCGGGCGCCGCGCGGCAACGAGTGAGCCGCCTGCCCCGGGTGCGCCCGTGGCCGCACTGGACGCTGCGGTCCCGACTGGTCCTGGTCGTCGGGGCGCTCGCCACGCTGGCCCTGCTCGGGGCGAACGCCGCCGGCCTGCTGCTGCTGCGCAGCTACCTGGTGGACCGGGTCGACGAGCAACTCGCCGTACAGGTCCGCCCGTTCACCGGCGAGCCCCGCCCGGGCACCGGTCCACCCGGTGCCCTGGTCGGACGGATCGCCCGGCTCGGTCCGGACCAGCTCGTCCTGTTCTACCGCGCCGACGGCACCCGCGACGCCGAGCACAGCAGCGCCCCCAGTGCGGCGGCACCGGACCCGGGATCGCTGTCCGAGGTGACCGCCCGCGCCCGCGCCGGCCGGCCGTACACCGTCTCCGGCGACCACGGCGGCGCGGACTGGCGGCTGCTCGCCGTGCCGGCGGGCGGGACCGGCGGGGTCGTGGTGGTCGGCGCCTCCCTGGCCGAGGTGACCCAGACCGCCGACCGGTTGCTGCTCATCGACGTCACGGTCACCGGCGGAGTGCTGCTCGGCCTCGGGCTGCTGGCCGCTTCGGTGGTGCGGCTCGGGCTGCGCCCGCTGACCCGGATGGAGCAGGTCGTCGCCGGCATCACCGGCGGCGACCTGACCCGTCGAGTGGACGACACCGATCCGCACACCGAGCCGGGTCGGCTGGGTGCCGCGGTGAACCTGATGCTGGAACGGATCGGCACCGAGATGAGCGCCCGCGCGGCCTCCGAGCGCCGGCTGCGGCAGTTCGTCGCTGACGCGTCGCACGAGCTGCGGACACCGCTGACCTCGATCCGCGGCTTCGCCGAGCTGTACCGGCGCGGCGGCACCCCACCCGGTCCCGCGCTGGACGAGACGATGGGCCGGATCGAGAGCGAGGCAGCCCGGATGGGCGTGCTGGTGGAGGACCTGCTCCTGCTCGCCCGACTGGACCGGCAGCGCACGCCGACGCTGCGTCCGGTGGATCTGCTGGAGATCGCCGCCGACACCATCCGGGATGCGCACGCCCGTACGCCGGGCCGGCCGGTGCGGCTGAGCACGCTCGCCGAGCACGACCCGACCTTCGAGACGCCGACCGTGCTCGGCGACGAGCACCGGCTGCGCCAGGTCGCCGCGAACCTGGTCGGCAACGCGGTGCAGCACACCGGGCCCGCAGCCCGGGTGACCGTCCGGGTCGGCCGTCTGGTCGCCCCGACGGCCGGGCCGGTGGTCCGCTCGGGGCCGGTGCCCGCGCCGACCGCCGACGGGTTCGCCGTGCTGGAGGTGCACGACGACGGGCCGGGTATCCCCACCGAGCACGCCGGTCGGGTCTTCGAGCGGCTGTACCGGGCCGACCCGAGCCGGGGCCGGGGCAGCGGGGGCGGCTCCGGTCTGGGGTTGTCCATCGCCGCGTCGGTCGTGCACGCGCACGGCGGGTGGATCGAGCTGGACACCGGGACGGGCTCGGGGACGACCTTCCGGGTGCTGTTGCCCGCCGTACCCCGGCAGCCGGCCCCGCCGGGCGACGATCCGGCGGCACCTATTCCGAGCCAGCTCTGAGCTTGCGCCGAAGATCCTCCCAGCCGTGCCGACGAGGCTGACCGGCATGCGAGTGCGCCTGCCGGCCGTCCTGCGCCGGCCCCCCGTCGCGGTCAACGCCGCCCTGGTCCTGCTGCTGGCCGGCGGCGGCTGCTGGGCCTGGCTGTCGGTGCGCGGCGATTCGACGGCGGATGCCAGGCCCACCGGCACCCGGACCGTCAGTGTGTCCAGGGGCACCGTGACCGCCACCGTCACCGCCGACGGCTCGGTGCGCAGCGCCTCGACGGCCAGCGCCAGCTTCGCCACCGCCGGCACCGTCACCGCGATCCCGGTGCGGGTCGGCGACCGGGTGAAGAAGGGCCAACTGCTGGCCACCGTCGACCCGGCAGCCGCGCAACGCGACCTCGACGTGGCGAAGGCGGACCTGACCGCCGCGCGGGACGCCCTGGACCGCGCCGAGGAGGCCGGTTCGGACACCTCGTCGGCGGAGAACTCGGTCACCCAGGCTGAGCTGGCGGTGGACGAGGCGCAGGCCGCCGTGAGCGGCACCCGGCTGACCGCGCCGATGGCCGGCACGGTGGTCGCGGTCAACGGCACCGTGGGCAGCTCCTCCGGAGGGTCAGCAACCGGCGGCGGCTCGACCGGGGGCACCTCCGCCGGGCAGCAGGGCGGCAGCGGGTCGACCGGCGCCACCAGCTCCGGGTCCACCACCTCCAGCGGGTTCGTCGAGCTGGCCGACCTGACGAAGCTGCAGGTCACCGCCGGCTTCGCCGAGGCGGACGCGACCCGGCTCAAGTACGGCCAAGCGGCCACCATCACGTGGAACGCGTTGCAGGGGGCCGAGGCCGGTGGCAAGGTCGTCGCGGTCGATCCGCAGGCCACCACCGCCAACAACGTGGTCACCTACGGGGTCACGGTCAGCGTCGACAAGCTGCCGGCCGGCGCGAAGCCGGGGCAGACCGTGCGGGTCGCCGTGGTCACCGGCACCGCTGCGGACGTCCTGTTGGTCACCTCGGCAGCGGTCAGCGGCACCGGCGACCGGCGCACCGTCACGGTGGTCACTGACACGGGGTCGGAGAGCCGGCGGGTCACCGTGGGGCTCGCCGGCGACCAGGCGTACGAGGTCACCTCGGGGCTGACCGAGGGGGAGCGGGTGGTGCTGCCGGAGGGCAGCAGCACGGGCAGCGCCGCCGGTGGCCTCCCCGGCGGGGGCGGCCTGCCGGGTGGCGGTGGCTTCCCGGGCGGTGGGCTCCCCGGCGGGGGCGGCGTCACCGGCGGCGGTGCTCGGGGCGGGAACGGAACCCGCTGATGACGTCGGGAAACGTGTCACGCCGACCGGTCCTGGACGTCCGGATGCTGACCAAGGTGTACGGCGAGGGCCCGGCCGCGGTGCACGCCCTGCGCGGGGTCTCGCTGGCCGTCACCGCTGGCGACTATGTGGCCATCATGGGCTCCTCCGGCTCCGGCAAGTCGACCCTGATGAACATCCTCGGCTGCCTCGACGTGCCCTCCGGCGGGCAGTACCTGCTGGACGGGGTGGACGTCGGCCGCCTCGCCGACCGTCAGCTCGCCCTGGTCCGCAACCGGCTCATCGGCTTTGTCTTCCAGGCGTTCAACCTGATCCCGCGGACCAGCGCCCTGGCCAACGTCGAGTTGCCACTGGCGTACGCCGGGGTGCGGGCCGGCCAGCGGCGGCAGCGGGCGCTCGCCGCGCTGGACGCCGTGGGACTGGCCGATCGCGCGAACCACCAACCCAACCAGCTCTCCGGTGGCCAGCAGCAGCGGGTCGCGGTGGCCCGGGCGCTGGTCACCGAACCGGCACTGGTGCTGGCCGACGAACCGACCGGCAACCTGGACAGCCAGTCCACCGAGGACATCCTGGCCGTCCTCGACCAACTCAACGCGGCCGGCCGGACCATCGTGCTGATCACCCACGAGCCGGAGGTGGGTGCCCGGGCCGGGCGTCTGATCCGGCTGCTCGACGGGCAGGTCCGCTCGGACGTCCGGCAGGGCGGGCGGCATACGGCGGCGGGGTTTGGCCGATGAACCTCGCCGAGACCGTCCGGTTCGCGCTGCGCGGCGTGGCCGCCAACAAGCTGCGTTCGGCGCTGACCATGTTGGGCATCCTGATCGGCGTCGCCGCGGTGATCCTGCTGGTCGCGGTCGGCAACGGCTCTGCCCAGGCGATCACCGACCGGATCGAGGCGCTGGGCACCAACACGCTGACCGTGACCGGCACCAACCGTGGCGGCAGCGCCGGCGGGCTGACCCTCCAGGTCGCCGACGCGCTCGCCGACCCGGTGCTCGCGCCCGATGTACGGTCGGTCTCCCCGCTGGCCACCACCAGCGCCACCCTGACCTTCGAGGGGGCCGACCACGAGGTGCCGCAGTTCGTCGGCACCCGGCCGAGCTGGTTCACCGCGGCCAACTCGCCGGTGGCCAGCGGCACCGCGTTCAGCGCCGACGACGAAGCGCAGGGCCGCCGGGTGGTGGTGCTCGGTCGGACCGTGGCCGACGAGTTGTTCGCCGGGGTGGACCCGGTGGGCCGGCAGGTGACCGTGGGCGGCGCCCTGTTCACCGTGGTCGGGGTGTTGGCGGAGAAGTCCTCGACCGGCTTCCAGGACGCCAACGACACCGCGATCGCTCCGCTGCGGGCGGTACGCGAGGTGCTCACCGGGTACGGGCCGCTCAGCTCGATGCTGGTGGAGGCGAGCGATCCGGACCGGGTGTCGGCCGCCCAGGGGCAGATCTCCACCGTGCTCGCCCAGCGCCTGCCGGCGTCCACCTCGGGCAGCACCCCGTACCGGATCCAGAATGCCGCGCAGCTGTTGCAGACCCAGTCCGAGACGGCCGAGACGTTCACCGTGCTGCTGGGCGCGGTGGCCGCGATCAGCCTGCTGGTCGGTGGCATCGGCATCACCAACATCATGTTGGTGACGGTGACCGAGCGGACCCGGGAGATCGGCATCCGCAAGGCGCTCGGGGCACGCCGGCGCACCGTGCTCACCCAGTTCCTGGTGGAGGCGACCCTGCTGAGCCTGCTCGGTGGGGCGCTCGGGGTGGCGGCGGCACTGATCGGTGCCCGGTTCACCATCGTCGGCGTCCACCCGGTGGTCGTGCCCAGCTCGGTAGGGCTGGCCCTCGGGGTCTCGGTCGCGATCGGCCTGTTCTTCGGCGGCCTTCCGGCGGCCCGGGCGGCCCGGCTGCGCCCCATCGACGCCCTGCGCTACGAGTAGGCCGACATGCGAGGAACCGACATGGACAGCAGCGACACCGTCATCTTCGACCGGGTGGACGACCACCCGGCGGCCTCGGCGGGCCCCCCGGATCGCGACCTGACCGCCGCGCTCGCCGCAGCGGCGCCGCGCCGCTGGTGGAACCGGGCAACCCCGGCGCTCGGCGCGCTCGTGCTGGTGCTGGCCGGTTTCCTGGGCGGGGTTCACGTGCAGCAACGCTGGGGTGAGTCGTCGAGCACCGCCGGCTCGGGGCGGGCCGGCTTCCCGGGTGGTGTTCCCACCGCCTTCCCGGGCGCCAGCGGGCGTGGCCAGAGCGGCGCCGGGCCGAGCGGCACGGGTGAGACCGGTGGCGCGACCGCACCGGTGACCACCAACGGGAAGGTGAAGCTGGTCGACGGCGGAACGCTCTACCTGGAGACCGCCGACGGCACCGTGGTCACCGTGCGCACCACCGACGACACCGAGGTCCGCACCACCAAGGCCAGCAAGCTGAGCGGCCTCAAGGCCGGGCAGAGCGTCACCGTGCAGGGTGGCCCGGCGACCGACGGCACGGTCACCGCCACCGCGGTCACCGCCGGGGGCTGACCGGCGCTCGCGCCGAGCCCGCCGAACCGGCCGGGTATCCCGCCGGGGCGGCCCGTACGATGCTCCGGTGATTCTTCGGGGTACGGTCCGCGCCGATCGTCCGCTGGTGGTCCTCGCCGTCGAGGAGGAGGCCCGGTACCTGCCGCCGGAGCTGCCGCTGCTGCTCACCGGGATGGGCAAGGTGAACGCCGCCAGCGCGGTGGCGGCGGTACTGGCCGCCGGGCCGCGCCCCGCCCTGCTGCTCAACCTGGGCACGGCGGGCGCGTTGCGCCCCGGCTGGACCGGCATCCACGAGGTCGCCACCGTACTTCAGCACGACCTGGACACCGCCCTGCTGCGCACGCTCACCGGCCAGACCTACGGCGCGCCGCTGCCGCTGGCCACCGAGGGCGCGGTGCTGGCGACCGGCGACACCTTCGTGGCCGACGACGCCGCGCGGGACCGGTTGGCGCAGCGCGCCGACCTGGTCGACATGGAGGGGTACGCGGTCGCCTGGGCCGCCAACCAGGCTGGCGTGCCGTGCCGGCTGGTCAAGCAGGTCAGCGACGAGGCGGGGGAGGGTGCGGCCCGGACGTGGCGGGAGTCGGTGGACGCCTGCGCCCGGGACCTCGCCGACTGGACCGGTCGGCACCTCGACTGATCCGGCCGCCCCGGCGGCTCAGGGTTGCGGTCGCCGCATCCGCAGCCCCGGTCTGGTCACCCGGACGTTGCTTGCCGGGACCAGGGCGGCGCCGGCCAGCCCGAGCGCAACGACCACGGTGACCAGCAGCGGCGGCCAGCCACCGGCCCACGGGAGTGCCAGCAGCGGCAGCAGCAGCCAGACCAGCCGCCGCCAAGGCACGATGGCGGTCACCAGATAGGTGAACAGGATGCGCCCGATCACGAACAGCGCCGGGCCACCGAGGATCAGCACGAGCCACGACGTCAGCGTCGTTCCGGTCGGCCGGTCGGCGACCAGGTCGAAGGAGGCCGCCGTGCAGACCACGCCGCCCAGCATCACCAGATGGGTGTACGGGGCCAGCCGGGCCGCCCGCCTCGCGTCGGCACCGGCCTTCAGCAACTCGCCGGCCCGGAAGACGTAGATCTGCCAGAGCATCAGCATGGTGGCGAAGGCGCAGAGCAGGGCGGCGAGCCGGAAGCGGTCGAGATGCGTCCGGCTGACCTCCAGGATGGGCACCAGGATGATGTCGCCGAGGGCCAGGATGATGAACTGCTGGTACCGCTCGCCCAGGTGCCCGGTGGTCCGCTCGTACTGGTCGAGGGGCACCCGGCCCAGCCCGGGCATCGGGTACCGGACCGCCGCGGAGAGCAGGTCGATCGCTATCGCGACGGTCCAGAGCCTCCAGTTCGGCGATCCGGCCACCGCTCCGGCGATCCAGAAGACGCCGGATACCACGAACCAGAACATGAACCGCGAGGCCCGCTCCATGGCCGCCCGGTGCCGCTGTCGGTGCAACGTGGTGACCAGGACGACGCCGCGCACCACGTGCGTGGTGACGTAGGCGATCGCGAAGACCATCGCGTGCCCGGCGGACAGCATCGGCAGCGCCGCCGCCATCCCCACCGACCCCACCATGGCGACCATCAGGATGGCCTGGATCGGGCGCTGATCCGGGTCGTAGAACTCGGTCGTGGTCGAGGTGACCGACCAGGTCCACCAGATCGCCGCCAGCGTCAGCAGCACCGGCCCGGAGCCGCTCCAGGAGTCGCGTTCGGCGATCAGCTTCGAGACCATGGCGAGGGCGGCCACGAAGACCACGTCGAAGAGGAGTTCCAGCAGCGTGGCCCGGGCCGACCCGTCCGGGCGGCGTACCAGCGCCGCAGTGCCTCCGGTGGTCATGCCCGGCCTCCCGCCGCGTCTCCGAGGATTATCGGCGGCACCGGCGTGGCCCGTCCCCGGATCGGCGATTCCCGCCGACCCGCCCACAGGCTGGTCACCCGCGCGTCCGGCCCGAGGTTGCCATGGCGTCAGCCGCCGGGTGATGCTTGACGGCATCCATATATCTCGATCTCTTCGGAGGTTCGGATGCGCCGCTCCCCGCTCGTCGCCCTCGTCCTGACCGCACTCCTGCTCGTCGCGCCCGGCGCGGCGCAGGCCGCCGTCCCCGACCGGGCCGCCCCCGCCGCGCCCGTCGCCGACCCGGCCGCGCTGGCCGGGGTACGCACGCCCGGCACCGCCTGGGGCTTCGACCCGGCCACCGGCCGGCTGACCATCACCGTCGACGACACCGTGGCGCCCGCCGAGGTGGTGGCACTGCGCACGGTGGCCGACCGGGCCGGCGCGCTGCTGCGCCGGGAGCCCGGAACGCTGCGCACCCTGATCGCCGCCGGACAGGGCATCTACGGCGGTGGCGGCCGCTGCTCGCTCGGCGCGAACGTGCGCAGCGGCAGCACCTACTACGTGATCACCGCCGGCCACTGCACCACTGTCGCCAGTGCCTGGTACGCCGACAGCGCGCAGACCACCGTGCTCGGCACCCGTACCGCCACCAGCTTTCCCAGCAACGACTACGGCCTGATCCGCTACACCGGCCGGATCGCCCATCCCAGCGCGGTCTACACCTACCCCGGCCTGCTGACCATCTACGGCGCCGGCAACGCGTACGTCGGTCAGGCGGTGTGCCGCAGCGGCTCCACCACCGGGCTGCGTTGCGGCACCGTCACCGGCCTCAACCAGACCGTCAACTACGCCAGCGGCGATGTGGTCTACGGCCTGATCCGTACCAACATCTGCGCCGAGCCGGGCGACAGTGGCGGGCCGCTCTACGTGGCGGCCACCGGCACCATCCTCGGCATCCTCTCCGGCGGCAGCGGCAACTGCACCTCCGGCGGCACCACCTACTACCAGCCGATCAATGAGGTGCTCGCCGCGTACGGGCTGACGCTGCCCTGACTCCCGTTGCGCAGAGCGCAACGGGTTGCTCGTCCTGCGCAACGCACATAGGCTCGGCGGCACCCCGAACCCCCGCCGGGAGGACGTGTGCCGACCCCTGACTCCCGACCCGACCACGCGACCGACCCGGCCGGCCTCCCACCGGTCGAGGTGGCCACGGTGGGGGAGACCATGGTGGTGCTCTGCCCCACGCCGGGCGAGCAACTGGAGCACGCCGAGCGGGTCGCCGTGTCGGTCGGCGGCGCGGAGTCCAACGTGGCCGGCTACCTGGCCCGGCTCGGACACCGGGCGACCTGGGTGAGCCGGGTCGGCGACGACCCCTTCGGCCGGGCCGTCGTCCGGCACGTCGCCGCCGCCGGCGTCCGGGTCGACCTGGTGACCGTCGACCCGGCCGCTCCCACCGGGCTGTACGTCAAGGACCCGGGCCCGGCGTCGACCGCCGTGCACTACTACCGGGCCGGCTCGGCCGCGTCCCGGCTGGACCTGGCGGTACTGGCCGACCCTCGGCTGGCCGGCGTCCGGGTGCTGCACCTGTCCGGGATCACCCCGGCGCTCTCCGCCTCCTGCCGAGCCCTGGTCGAGCACGCGGTGACCGACCGGCCGCTGCCGGGCGCGTTGGTCAGCTTCGACGTCAACCACCGGGCCCGGCTCTGGCCGGCCGACCGGGCCGCCCCGGTGCTGCGCGACCTCGCCGACCGCAGCGACCTGGTCTTCGTCGGCCAGGACGAGGCGGACGCCCTGTGGGGCACCGCCGACCCGGCCGCGGTGCGTCGGCTGCTGCCCGGGCCGGAGACGGTCGTGGTCAAGGACGGCGCGGTGGGCGCCACCGCCCTGCCCCGTGACGCCGAGCCGGTCTTCGTCCCGGCTCCCCGGGTGACGGTGGTGGAGCCGGTCGGCGCCGGGGACGCGTTCGCCGCCGGCTACCTGGCCGGGCTGCTGCGCGGCCTCGACCCGGTACGCCGGCTGCGCCTCGGTCACCTGGTCGCGGCTCAGGCGCTGGGCAGCAGCGGCGACAACGCCCCGGTGCCGCCGTGGGCCTGGTTCGACCGGCTGCTCGACGCCCCCGTCGAAGCATGGTCGCCGCTGGACCTGACCGGCGTGCGAGCGGAGGTCTGAGGCGTGTCGCAGAGCGTCGACCGGGCGATGCGGGTGCTGGAGCTGCTGGCCCGTGAGCCCGCCCAGCTCGGTGACGTCGCCGCCCATCTGGGGGTGCACAAGTCCACCGCGCTGCGCCTGCTGCAGACCATGGAGACCGGTGGTTTCGCCCGACGCCGCGACGGCGGCTGGGCTGTCGGGCTGCGGCTGATCGGCCTCGCCCAGCAGGCCCTGGACTCCCTGGACGTGCGCACGGTGGCCCACCCGCACCTGGCGGCGCTCGGCCGAGACTGCGGGCACACCATCCACCTGGCCCAACTGGTCGACGACGAGCTGGTCTACGTGGACAAGATCGAGGCCCGTGGCCAGGTGCGGATGTACTCCCGGATTGGGCGCACCGCGCCGTTGCACGCCAGCGGAGTGGGCAAGGTGGTGCTGGCGTTCTGCCCGGAGCCCCGGCTGACCGGGCTGCTCGACCGCACCGAGCTGCGCGCGTACACCCCGGGCACCATCTGCGACCCGGCGGCGTTGCGCGCGGAGCTGGCGGCCGTCGCCGACCGGGGCTGGGCCGCCGACGACGGCGAGTTCGAGCCACTGATCACCTGCGTGGCGGCCCCGGTGCGGCAGGCCGACGGCGCGGTCACCGCGGCCGTGTCGGTGACCGCGCCGACGGTGGTCGCCACCCTGGCCGACCTGCGACGCCTGCTACCTCGGCTGCTGGCCACCACGCAACAGATCTCCCGCGACCTCGGATGGAGTGGACCATGACCACAGAGGACTTCGAGCACATCTTCGGCGCCGCCCGCGTGATGGCGATCCTGCGCGGCCTGCCGGTGGCGGAGACCGTCCGGCTCGCCGGCCGGGCCTGGGACCTCGGTATCGACGTGGTGGAGGTGCCGGTGGCCACCGCCGACGCGGTGCCGGCGCTGCGCGCCGCCGTCGAGGCGGGCGCTGAGCGCGGCCGGATCGTCGGCGCCGGCACCGTGCTCGGCGTGGAGCAGGTCGCCGCGGCGGCCGACGCCGGGGCGGCGTTCACCGTCGCGCCCGGCCTGGACCTGGCGGTCGCCGACGCCGCCGCCGGACGCGGCCTGCCCCACCTGCCCGGCGTGGCCACCCCGACCGAGGCACAGCAGGCGATGCGACACGGCCTCACCTGGCTCAAGGCGTTCCCCGCGATCTCCCTCGGGCCGGCCTGGTTCCGGGCCGTTGCCGGCCCACTGCCGCACCTACGCTTCGTCGCCACCGGCGGCCTCGACGCCGACAACGCCGGGGCGTTCCTCGCCGCCGGAGTGCGGGTGGTGGCGGTCGGCTCCGCGCTGTCCGACCCGAACCAACTCGACCGCCTGGCCGACCTGGTCGCCCTCGGAGCGCCCACCCGCTGACCCCTCGGTCGGGGTGCCCCGCGCACCCCGGCCGGCGTCTCGATGAGGACGGCGTCAGCCGGTGACCGCCGCCCGGTCCAGGAAGAACAGTCGCGCGCGCTTCTCCGGCAGGTCGATCAGCGGGCCGGGCTGGAACCCGGTGCGCAGCAGCCGGTCGAGGATCTTGTCGTTGCGGGCGTCCGGCTCCATCACGATTCGCAGTCGGGTCGGATCGGCAAGGACGAAGTCCAGGATCGCGCCGAGCAGCGCGCCGGTGAAGCCGCGCTCGACCGTCACCGGTGGCCCGATCAGCAGGTGCATGCCGACGTCGCCGGGGCGCACGTCGTAGCACTCGCCGACCGGGTCGGCCTCGGGCTGGTAGGTCTGCACCAGCGCCGCCGGCACGCCGTCGCGGTGCACGAGGTACGCGTGGTGGGTGGCCAGCGAGTCCAGGTACGCGTAGATCTCGTGCACCCGGTCGCGGCTCGCCTCGCGCATGCCCCAGAACCGGGCCCGTTCCTCGGTGACCCAGCCGTGCAGCAGGTCGACGTCCTCGTCCGGCCGCACCGGCCGGATGGTCACCACCCCGAACCCGGTGACGTCCTGCCGGTAGTGGTGCTGGTCGGCCCTGGTCGCGTCAGTACTCATCTCGCTCCTCGGTGAGCTGGTCCCAGTCGGTGGTCACCGGCAGCAGGTCGCCGGCCAACCACGCGGCGTTCTGGTCGTCGTGGTGCGGGTCGCCGGGCACCCCGCAGGCGCCCAGCGGGACCACCCAGCGACTGTCCTCCCGCCGCGCCAGGTCCCAGACGAAGCGCGCCGCTGGCCCGCGTGCGCACCAGTGGGTGACCCCGGGCACGCTGGAGGTGGCCAGCACGCAGTCGTGGTCGCCGTCCAGCCGGGGACCGGGCCCGGCGTCCGGATCGGGCAGCGCCCGCCACGGCGCCAGCCGGTGCAGGTCTCCCCAGCGCGTCTGTCCGTTCGCCGCACCGGTCGGGCCGGCGACCTCCTCGGCCGCCGCGCCCACCAGCGCCGCCACGTCCAGGCCGGGTAGCCGGGCGGTGCCCAGCAGGTGCTCCAGCGCGTAGCCGACCCGCGGCGTCAGCGCCAACCAGGGTGCGAACACCTCCGGGTACGCCGGCGGCTCGGCCAGCGCGGCCACCGCCGGGTGGGCGGCCAGCCGGCGGACCACGGCCGCCCGCAGGGTGGCGAAGTCCGCGGCGTCGGTGCTGTCGGCGGCCATCCGTCGGTCCCAGTGCAGCAGCCGGTCCCGCAGCGCGGCGGCGGCCGGGCCGAGCGCGGTCACCTCGGCCAGTACGGCCAGCAGCGGGCCGGCCGAGCCGAGGTACGTGTCGGTGTGCACGGCGGCCAGCCGCTCGGGCGTCCAGCCGTCAGCGGCGTCGAGCAACTCGGCGATCCGGCGCGCCCGGTGTGGCGGGGCGAACTCGACCCCGAGCGGCGCCGCCAGCCCTCGCTCGTTGGCCATCACCGCGCGGTCGACCACCTCGGCGCGCGGCAGTGGCGCGTACCAGCCGCGCCAGGCGTGCTCGGCCCGCCAGGCCGGAACCACCCGCCGGCCGTTCTCCGGATGCCGCACCGGCACCGCGCCGGCGACCCGGTGCAGCAGCCCGCCGGCGGTGTCCGCCGCCTGCACCACGTTGACCGGCTCCACCCAGTGCCGCAGCGCCCGGTCCACATCGGCCACAGTCCGGGCGCGCAGCAGCTCCGGCAGCGCCGCGAAGCCGAGCTCGGCGCGGACCCGGGGCGGGTAGCGAAGGCTGATCGCGGTCGGCTCGTCCGGCCCGCCGGCGATCACCGGCCCCCGATCGGTCTCCACCACCTCGACCTCGACCGGGTCCGCCCCGGCCACCTCGATCATCTCGACGTGGACGTGCGCGGGTCGCCAACCGTCCGGGCCGAGCGCCCGCACCTCGTTGCCGTGCCGGCGCAGCTGCTCGGCGTACAGGTCCTGGTAGTCGGCCATGGCGTTGGTGATGGCCCAGGCCACCGCGCCGGTGTGCGCGAAGTGCGCGATGCCCGGCACGCCCGGCATCGCCAGCCCGACCACGTCGTACTCCGGGCAGGCCAGCCGGATCTGCTGGTAGACGCCGGGATCCTCGATGAACCGGTGCGGGTCGCCGGCGAGCAGTGCGGCGCCGGTGCCGGTCCGCCCGGCGGCGAGCAGCCACCCGTTGCTGCCGGCGACGGCCGGGCCGTCGGTGGCGAACAGGTCGACCGCGGCCGGGCCGAGCCGGTGCGCCACGTGCTCGCGCCAGAGCTTGGAGGGGAACCCGGCGAACAGGATGTGGTGGCCCAGCCAGACCGCCAGCGGGGTCCACGGCTGCCACCGGCCGGGAGTCAGCCCGGCGGCGGCGAACTCGAGCGCTCGGGCCGCCCCGGCGGCAAGACCGGCGTTCACCCCGGCCACGTACGCGGCCACCCAGGCGGCGGTGGCCGGGTCGAGCGCGGCGTGGCAGCGGCGGGCGGTGTCGTCGAGCCGGACCTGCCGGGCGAAGCGGTCCCAGCCGAGCGCGTCGACGCCGAGGAAGGCGGCGCTGGTGCCCTGGGCCCGGTGTCGCTCCACCTCGATCTGCCAGGCCCGGTCGTACGCGGTCACCCGGCCCTGCGCCGTCGCCAGGGCGAGCGGGTCGTCGGCCCGCAGGTGCGGCACGCCCCACCGGTCGCGGAAGCGTCCGGCGGTCACGCCGCCGCCATCCGGTACGGGCGGGTGGTCACGCCGGTCACCCGGCGCGCGCGGGTCACGCCGGCTCCGGGGCGGGCGCGGTGGCCCGGCGCCGGGCGGCGGGGATGACCAGCGGGGTGCCCGTCTCGGGGTCGTCGATCACCCGGCAGGGCAGCCCGAAAACCTCGGCCACCAGGTCGGCGGTGACCACCGACGCCGGCTCCCCGGCGGCCACCACCCGCCCGTCGCGCATGGCGATCAGGTGGGTGGCGTAGCGGGCCGCGTGGTTGAGGTCGTGCAGCACCGCGACCAGCGTGCGTCCCTGCTCCTCGTGCAGCCGGGCGCAGAGGTCCAGGATCTCGATCTGGTGGGCGATGTCGAGGTACGTGGTCGGCTCGTCGAGCAGCAGCAGCGGGGTCTGCTGGGCCAGCGCCATGGCGATCCAGACGCGCTGCCGCTGGCCGCCGGAGAGCTCGTCCACCGGCCGGTCGGCGAGGTCGTCGACCCCGGTGGCGGCCATCGACTCCTCGACCACCCGCTCGTCCTCGCGCGACCACTGCCGCAGCAACCCCTGGTGGGGGTAGCGGCCCCGGGCGACCAGCTCGGCGACGCTGATCCCGTCGGGCGCGATCGACGACTGCGGCAGCAGGCCGAGGGTGCGGGCCACCTTCCGGGCGGGCAGGTCGTGGATGTCCCGGCCGTCCAGCAGGACCGTTCCGACGGTCGGGCGCAGCATCCGGGACAGCGCCCGCAGCAGGGTCGACTTGCCGCAGGCGTTCGGGCCGATGATCACGGTGAACGACTGGTCGGGCACCGCCACGGTCAGGTCTTCGGCGATCGTGCGCCGGTCGTAGGCGAGGGTCAGCGCGGTGCCGCCGAGCCGGGAACTGCCGGGGTGCATGGGTGCTCCTTCGAGGGCGTCGCGGGTGTTCACAGCCGACCCGCCCGGCGTTCCATGGCCAGCAGCCAGACCAGGTAGCCGCCGCCGATCACTCCGGTCACCACACCGACCGGAAGCTGGTGCCCGGCGAACGCGCGCTGAGCCAGCAGGTCGGCGCCGACCAACAGCGCCGCGCCGACCGCCATCGACGGCAGCAGGTTCGGGCCGGGCGCCCGCGTCAGCCGCTTCGTCACGTGCGGCGCGACGAGCGCCACGAAGGACACCGGTCCCGCGGCGGCCGCCGCGAACGAGACGAGGAGCACCGCCGCGGCCAGCAGGATCAGGCGTAGCTGGCGTACCGGCACACCGAGGGCGCTGGAAGTGTCGTCGCCCAGCTCCATCATCCGTAGCGCCGGGCCGCAGCCGACGAGCACCAGCGGCCCCAGCACGGCGGTGACGACGAGCAGTGGCCCGGCGTTGGCCCAGCCCCGCCCGTCCAGGCTGCCGGTCAGCCAGAGCACCGCGCGGGCGGCGTCCATCAGCGGCGCCCGGGTCAGCAGGTAGCCGTTGACGCCGGTGAGAATCGCGGCGACGCCGATGCCGACCAGGATCAGCCGGTAGCCGTGCACCCCGCGCCGCCAGGCGAGGGCGTAGATCAACAGGCCGGTGGCGAGCCCGCCGGCCACCGCCGCGCCGGCCAGCGCCAGGCTGCCGCCGCCGAGGACGACCACCACCAGCGCGCCGGTCGACGCGCCCTGGGTGAAGCCGAGCACGTCCGGGCTGCCGAGCGGGTTGCGCACCAGCGACTGGAACACGGTGCCGGCCAGCGCCAGCGCCGCGCCGACCAGCAGCGCGGTGACCAGCCGGGGCAGCCGCAGCTCGTTCACGATGAAGTGCTCCGCCGGGGTGCCGCCGCCGGTGAGCGTACGCAGCACGTCGGCCGGGCCCATCGGGTAGTCGCCGCTGCCCATGGCCACCAGGCCCAGCCCGGCGGCGAGTAGCGCGGCGCCGGCGCCAACGGCCAGCGCGCGGGGGCGGAACCGCAGCGAAAGCCCGCCAGGGGTACGGATGACGGTCACGCCACAGCTCCGCTTCGCTCCGCGGTGGCGCGACGCGCCACGGTGCTGAGCCTGCTGGTTCGCTCGCTGCGCTCGCTCACGGGTGGGCCACCCGCCCGCGCGCGACCAGCCAGAGGAAGAGCGGGCCGCCCAGCACGGCGGTCACCATGCCGACCTGGAGTTCACCCGGTCGGCCCAGCACCCGGCCCAGCACGTCGGCGCCGAGCAGCAGCACCGGGGAGAGCACCGCGCAGTACGGCAGCAGCCAGCGCAGGTCGGGGCCGGTCAGGGCCCGGACCAGGTGCGGCACCAGCAGCCCGACGAAGACGATCGGGCCGCAGGCGGCGGTCGCCGCTCCGCAGAGCAGGGTGACCGCGACGATCACGGCGGCCCGGATCAGCGCGGGTCGGGCACCCAGGGCCCGTGCCGCGTCGTCGCCGAGCGCGAGGGCGTTCAGCGGGCGGGCGGCGCCGAGCGCGACCAGCAGGCCGACCAGGATGAACGGCAGCACCCGGGTCACGGTCGCGGAGTCCGCGCTGGCCAGTGAGCCGACCGTCCAGAACCGCAGCCGCTCCAGCGAGGCGGTGTCCAGCAGCATCACCGCGCTCACGTACGAGTAGAGGGTGGCGTTCAGCGCCGCGCCGGCCAGTGCGAGGCGGGCCGGGGTGGCGCCGCGTCCGCCACCCACGGCGTAGACCAGCGCGGTGACCACGGCCGCGCCGAGCAGCGCGAACCAGACGTACCCGCCGATGGCGGTGACGCCCAGGAAGGCGGCGGCGGTGGCGACGGCGGCGGACGCGCCGGCGTTGATGCCGAGCAGCCCGGGGTCGGCCAGCGGGTTGCGGGTGAGGGCCTGCATCACCGCGCCGGCGACTCCGAGCGCCGCGCCGGCGAGCAGCCCGAGCAGGGTGCGCGGCAGGCGCATCCGGTGCACCACGGCGTACTCGGCGGCGTCGTGGTGCAGCAACCCGGACCAGACGTCGCCGAGCGGCATGGCCTTCGCGCCGACGGCGATGCTGAGCACGAGGACCACGCCGAGCAGCGCCACGGCGCCGACCAGGCCGGCGGCGCGGGCCGCCTGGCGACCGCGCCGCGCCGGCGGTGGTGCGGGGGGTGGGGCCGCCGACCCATCCGGCACGGATCGTGCCGAGCGGATGACGGAGGGTGTGGCGTCCAGTGTGGGCTCCGGGGGTGTGGCGACACGGCGTACCGCTGTTGACAAAGGCCGAGGTTAGGCTAACCTAACCCCGCTGTCCTGGTCGACCCCGGCCATCCCCTGATCGAAAGACGACACCATGCCCGATGCTCTGTCCGCCCGTCGCCTCTCTCGCCGTGGGCTGCTGGCCGCCGGTGGCGCCGCCACGCTGGCCGCCCTGCTCGCCGGCTGCGGCAAGGACGACGACGCAAAGCCCGCTGCCAGCAACGGAAGTGGTCCCTGGTCGTTCACCGACGACCGCAACCAGAAGATCGACGCGGCGGCCCGCCCGGCCCGCGTGGTCGCCTTCACCGGAGTGGCGGCGGCCCTGGTCGACTTCGGTCTCGACAAGCAGATTGTCGGCGTGTTCGGCGAGACCAAGCGCGCCGACGGCACGGCCGACCCGCAGGCCGGTGACCTGAACGTCGAGTCGGTGGAGATCCTCGGCAACGTGTGGGGCGAGTTCAGCCTGGAGAAGTACGCGGCGCTGCGCCCCGAACTGCTGGTCACCCACATGTACGACCCGGACGCCCTCTGGTACGTGCCGGACGAGAGCAAGGCCAAGATCCTGCCGCTGGCACCCAGCGTGGCGATCACCACCGCCCGGGTGCCGATGACCAAGCCGATCGAGCGGTACGCCGCCCTGGCCGAGTCGCTCGGCGCCGACCTGTCGGCCAAGAAGGTCACCGACGCGAAGGCCCGCTTCGACGCCGCCTCCGAGGCGGTTCGCCAGGCGGTCAAGGCCAACCCGGGTATCAAGGTGATGGCATGCTCCGGCAGCCCCGACCTGTTCTACGTCTCCAACCCCAAGGTGAGCACGGACCTGATGTACTTCGCCGAGCTGGGCGTGGACATCGTGATCCCCACCAAGCTCGAAGCCGGCGACTACTTCGAGGCGCTCAGCTGGGAGAACACCGCCAAGTTCCCGGCCGACCTGATCCTGCTGGACAACCGCAGCACCGCCCTGCAGCCCAAGGACCTCGCCGCCAAGCCCACCTGGCAGCAGCTGCCGGCGGTCAAGACCAACCAGGTGACCCCGTGGGACGCGGTGCCCCGCTTCTCGTACGCCGGGTCCGCGCCACTGCTGGAAAACCTCGCCACCGCCATCCGGAACGCGAAGAAGGTCAGCTGACGCCATGAGTACGAGCACCGTCGAGCCTGTCGCCCTCCAGTACCGCTTCTTCGCCGCGCACGTCGTCCGGTCCCGCCGGGTCGGGGCTTCACTGGTACGGGTCACACTCGGCGGTGCGGAGCTGGCCGGGTTCGCCGGCGGCGGCCGGGACCAGAGCGTCTCGCTGTTCCTGCCGCACCCCGGACAGGACGCCCCGGTGGTGCCGATCGAGCTGGGCGACGACTGGTTCGGCGCCTGGCGGGCACTTCCGCCGGACATCCGCGCGGTGATGCGCTCGTACACCATCCGGGAGCACCGCCCGGCCGCCGCCGAGGTGGACATCGATTTCGTCAGCCACGGTGACACCGGCCCCGCCTCGCGCTGGGCCGGTCAGGCCGGGCCCGGTGACCGGTTGCTGATGCTCGGCCCGGCCGTGCGGGACAACCGCAGCGTCTGCTTCCGCCCGCCGGACGACACCGACGTCGTCCTGCTGGCCGCCGACGAGACCGCGCTGCCGGCCGCCGCCGGCATCCTGGCCTGGCTGCCTGCCGGCACCCGGGTCCGCGCCTGGATCGAGGTGCCGGCCGCCGCCGACATCGGTGAGCTGCCCACCGCGGCGGACGCGGAGATCAGGTGGATCGTGCGGGGCAGCACCCCACCCGGCAGCGACCTGCTGGTCACCGCGATCCGCGGCGCCCGGTTGCCCACCGGCACCCCGTACGCCTGGATCGCCGGTGAATCCGGCGCGGTGCGGGCACTGCGCCGGCACCTGGTCGGCGAGCGGGGCATCGACCGCCGACGGGTGACCTTCGCCGGCTACTGGCGACACGGGGCATCCGAGGAAGACCTGCGCGCCGAGGCGCTCGTCGGCGCCACCGCCTGAGCGGCGACCCATCTGAAGGCAGCACGGCCCCCGGCGCGCACGAACGCGCCGGGGGAGGGTTCCGGCTGCCCATCGTCGAGAACGTGGAGGACATCCCGTGACCGTGCCGACGTACCCCGTCAAGACCACCGCACCGCCACCGGCGCCGGCTGCCGCTCCGGCCGCCGCGCGAGCCCAGCTGCTCCACGACGGATCGGTCGAGCAGTACCGGCGGACACTCGCCGCCGGCGTCGACCGGGTCGCCCGCCGGGTGGCCACCGTGGACCAGCCCGGCACCGGGATCACCCCAGCCGAGCTGGCCCCCCTGGTCGACCGCGTCGACCTGGACCGGCCGCTCGGCGACGCCACCGCCGCGCTGGACGAGCTGGAGGACGTCTACCTGCACGACGCCGTCTGGTTCCACCACCCCCGCTACCTCGCCCACCTCAACTGCCCGGTGGCCATCCCGGCGCTGCTCGGCGAGGCGGTGCTCACCGCGGTCAACTCCTCGCTGGACACCTGGGACCAGAGCGCCGGGGCCACCCTCATCGAGCGGCGGTTGATCGACTGGACCGCCAACCGGATCGGCCTCGGCCCGAACGCCGACGGCGTGTTCACCAGCGGGGGCAGCCAGTCCAACCTGCACGCGCTGCTGCTGGCCCGCGAGGAGGCGTGCGCCGCCGCGACCAGCCCGGCGGACCGCGCCGAACTGCTGCCCCGGCTGCGCGTCATCACCTCCGCGGCCGGCCACTTCAGCGTGCAGAAGTCGGCCAAGCTGCTCGGCCTCGCCCCGGACGCGGTGATCGCGGTGTCCACCGACCCGCAGCGGCGGATCCGGCCCGCCGCCGTCCGCGACGAGATCGCCCGGTGCCGGCAGGCCGGGCTGGTGGTGATGGCCGTCGTCGGCACCGCCGGCACCACCGACTTCGGCTCCATCGACCCGCTCGCCGAGCTGGCCGGGATCTGCGCGGCGGCCGGCGTCTGGCTGCACGTGGACGCCGCGTACGGCTGCGGGCTGCTGGTCTCGCCGACCCGCCGGCACCTGCTCGACGGCATCGAGCGGGCCGACTCGGTGACCGTCGACTACCACAAGTCGTTCTTCCAGCCGGTCAGCTCCAGCGCGCTGCTGGTCCGCGACCGGCAGGTGCTGCGGCACGCCACCTACCACGCCGACTACCTCAACCCGGCGCGAATGGTGGAGCAGCGGATCCCCAACCAGGTCGACAAGAGCCTGCAGACCACCCGCCGCTTCGACGCGCTGAAGCTCTGGCTGACCCTGCGGGTGATGGGCCCGGACGCGCTCGGCGCGCTCTTCGACGAGGTGGTCGACCGGGCCGCCGACGCCTGGGAACTGGTCAGCGAGGATCCTCGCTTCGAGGTGGTCACCCGCTCGGCGCTCAGCACGGTGGTCTTCCGCTACCTGCCCACCGGCCAGGGCCGGGAGCTGGCCGACGCGGCCAACCTGCACGCCCGGGAGGCGCTGGCCGCCTCCGGTGCCGCGTTGGTCGCCAGCACCCGGGTGGACGGGCGGCACTTCCTGAAGTTCACCCTGCTCAACCCGGCCACCACGGTCGAGGACGTCGGGCCCGTGCTCGAACTGATCGCGACCCACGCCGGCCGGTACGTGCACGACCGCGCCGCCGCTGACCTGACCTGCCACGTCGGCTGATGCCGGTGTCCCCGAACCCGCGGTTGGAGGGCCGGATGTCCACCCACGACTTCATCGCCATCGGGCTGGGCCCGTACAACCTGGGCCTGGCCTGCCTCACCGCGCCGATCGACGAACTGGACGGCGTGTTCCTGGAGGCCCGGCCGACCCTGGCCTGGCACCCCGGCATGCTGCTGGAATCGGCCCGGTTGCAGACGCCGTTCATCGCCGACCTGGTCAGCCTCGCCGACCCGACCTCGCCGTACTCCTTCCTCAACTACCTCAAGGAGATCGGCCGGCTCTACCCGTTCTACATCCGGGAGAGCTTCTACCCCCTGCGCAGCGAGTACGACGCCTACTGCCGCTGGGCGGCGGCGAAGCTGCCGAACCTGCGTTTCGGCCAGTCGGTGACCACCGTGGAGTACGACGTGGCCGACGAGCGCTACGTGGTGCGGGCCAGCACCGGCGCGGGGGAGACGCTCGAATACCGCGCCCCGCACCTGGTGCTCGGCACCGGCACACCGCCGTACCTGCCCGCAGCCGTCGCCGGGCTGCCCGGCGACGCGGTGCACAACTCGCGCTACCTGGAGCACCGGGACGACCTGCGGGCCAAGCGCAGCATCACCGTGGTGGGCAGCGGGCAGAGCGCCGCGGAGATCTACCACGACCTGCTCGGCGACATCGGCCGGTACGGCTACCAGCTCAACTGGGTCACCCGCTCGCCGCGCTTCTTCCCTCTCGAGTACACCAAGCTCACCCTGGAGATGACCTCACCGGACTACGTGGACTACTTCCACGCGCTGCCCGAGGACACCCGCTACCGGTTGGAGTCGGCGCAGAAGGGCCTGTTCAAGGGGATCAACGCCGACCTGATCAACGGAATCTTCGACCAGCTCTACGCGCTGAGCATCGACGGGCCGGTGAACACCCGGCTGCTCACCAACACCGAGCTGACCAGCGCCGGCTACCACGACGGGGCGTACGCGCTGGGGTTGCGCCAGGTGGAGCAGGAGCGGGACTTCACCCTGCGGACCGAGGGCCTGGTGCTGGCCACCGGCTACCACTACCAGGTGCCGGAGTTCCTGACGCCGGTGCGCGACCGCATCCGCTGGGATTCCCACGGCCGGTTCGACGTGGCCCGCAACTACAGCATCGACCACACCGGTCGGGGCATCTTCCTGCAGAACGCGGGCACCCACACGCACAGCATCACCTCGCCCGACCTGGGCATGGGCCCGTACCGCAACTCCTGGATCATCCGGGAAATGCTCGGCCGGGAGCACTACCCGGTCGAGAAGAGCATCACGTTCCAGGAGTTCGGCGCGCCCGCCGGGATGTCGTCGTGAGCGTCGTCTTCACCCGCGTTGACGATCAGCTCGGCGAGTTCGCGCTGCGGACCCTCGACCTTGACGCCGACGCCGCGCTGCTGCACGCCTGGGTGACCCACCCGAAGGCCGCGTTCTGGCTGATGCAGGACGCGGACCCGGCGCGGGTGGCCGAGGAGTACCGGCGGATCGCCGACCACCCGCACCACGACGCGTACCTCGGCCTGTGGCGCGGGCAACCCGCCTTCCTCGCCGAACGCTACGACCCTGCCCACGTCGAGCTGGTCGGCCTGTACGACGCCCAGCCCGGCGACGTGGGAATGCACTTCCTCTGCGCGCCCACCGGTAGCCCGGCGCACGGCTTCACCCGGGCGGTGATCAGCACCGTGATGGCCTGGCTCTTCGCCGACCCGTCGACCCGACGGGTGCTGGTCGAGCCGGACGTGCGCAACACCGCCGTGCACGCGCTGAACGCCGCCGTCGGCTTCGAGGTCGTCGGCACCATCGCCAAGCCCGAGAAGGACGCGCTGCTCAGCGTCTGCACCCGGGCGCAGTTCCACGCCGCCATGCAGCGCGCCGCCGCCACCCGAGCCGAAGGAGCCCCGGCGTGACCGCTACCGCCGTCCCCACCCAGTCGTCCGCCACCGTCCCGGCCGCCGCCGTTGACCCGGTTGGCCATCTCACCCCGCAGCGCTGGGCCCGGGCCAACCGGCTGCTGGTCCGCAAGGCTCTCTCCGAGTTCACCCACGAACGGCTGCTCACCCCGGAACCCGTGTCGGCCGCCGACGACGACCGGCAGTGGTACGAGATCCGCAGCGACGACGGCACGGTCACCTACCGGTTCGCTGCCCGCGTGCTCGCCCTGGCGCACTGGCAGATAGACCCGGACAGCATCACCCGGCACCGCGACGGCACGTCTCTGCCGCCCGACGCGGTGGACCTGATCGTCGAGCTGCGTGACACCCTCGGGCTCTCCGCACGGGTGCTCCCGGTCTACCTGGAGGAGATCACCTCCACGCTGGCCGGCACCGCGTACAAACTGGCCCAGCCCGCGCCGAGCGCCGCCGAGCTTGCCGGGGCGGACTTCCAGACCATCGAGACGTCGATGACCGAGGGCCACCCCTGCTTCGTGGCCAACAACGGCCGGCTCGGCTTCGGCGTCGACGAGTACCACCGGTACGCCCCGGAGGCCGCCGCGCCGGTCCGGCTCGAGTGGCTGGCCGCGCACCGGGACCACTCGACGTTCAGCAGCGCCGCCGATCTCGACTACGACGCGCTGATCGACGGTGAGCTGGACCCGGAGACCCGGGCACGGTTCGCGGCCACGATGGCCGACCTCGGCCTGGATCTCGCCGACTACCACCTGATCCCGGCGCACCCCTGGCAGTGGTGGAACAAGCTGGCGGTCACCTTCGCCGGTGAGCTGGCCGAGCGCCGGCTGGTGCACCTCGGCCCCGGGCCGGACAGCTACCTGGCCCAGCAGTCCATCCGCACCTTCTTCAACGTCACCGAGCCGAGCCGGCACTATGTCAAGACCGCGCTGTCGGTGCTGAACATGGGCTTCATGCGCGGGCTGTCGGCCGCGTACATGGCGGCCACCCCGGCGATCAACGACTGGCTGGCCGAGCTGATCGCCGGTGACGAGGTGCTGGCCGGCACCGGGCTGACCGTCATCCGGGAGCGGGCCGCGGTGGGCTACCGGCACCGCCAGTACGAGTCGGCCACCGACCGCACCTCCCCGTACCGCAAGATGTTGGCCGCCCTGTGGCGGGAGAGCCCGGTGCCCGGCCTGGCGCCGGGGCGGCGACTGTCCACGATGGCCGCGCTGCTGCACGTGGACACCGACGGCGGCTCGCTGGCGGCGGCGCTGATCGCCCGGTCCGGCCTGGCGCCCGAGGTGTGGCTGCGCCGCTACCTGGACGCCTACCTGACCCCGCTGCTGCACAGCTTCTACGCCCACGACCTGGCCTTCATGCCGCACGGCGAGAACGTCATCCTGGTCCTCGACGAGCAGGACACCGTCGAGCGGGTGATCTTCAAGGACATCGCCGAGGAGATCGCGGTGATGAGCACCGAGGTCGAGCTGCCGGCGGCGGTGGAGCGGATCAGGGTCGAGGTGCCCGATGACACCAAGCTGCTGACCATCTTCACCGACGTGGTGGACTGCTTCCTGCGCCACCTCAACGCGGTGCTGGCCGAGGCCGGCGTACTGGCCGAGGAGGACTTCTGGCGGACCGTCGCCGCCTGCGCCACCGACTATCTGGACCGGGTGCCGCACCTGGCCGAGCGCGCCCGCCGCTACGACCTGTTCGCTCCGGAGTTCACGTTGTCCTGCCTCAACCGGCTCCAACTTCGCGACAACCAGCAGATGATCGACCTGACCGACCCGTCGGCCGCCCTCCAGTTCGTCGGCACCCTGACCAACCCGCTGGCCCCCTACGGCCCGTCCCACTGACCACGCGCTCCGGCCCGGTCGGCGACGCCGACCGGGCCGGAGCGAGACGGACGCGTATCCCCGCGACGCTGTCGCACATGGCCAGGGCGCTCGCCAACGGGTGCAATGGACGCATGACTGATACCGAGGTGACCTCGCGGTCGGCCGCCGCCACCGGCGTCTGGGCGGTGTGAGATGGGCTTCCTGCGTACCGCGAGCCTGTCGGGCTCGGCCGGCAGGCAGGTACGTGACCGCCGCCACAAAACTCCTTGACCAGTCAAGGAATCTGTGCCGCCCGCCCGAGGTTGCTGATGAGCGTCAGGCACGACCGGTGCGAGCGAGGCAGGCGAGTTCGGATGCAGTTCGGAATCTTCGGCGTGGGAGACGTGGCACGCGACCCCGTGAGCGGGCGGATGCCGTCCGAGCACGAACGGATCAAGGCTGTGGTGGAGTACGCGAAGCTGGCCGAAGAGGTCGGGCTGGACGTCTTCGCTATCGGCGAGCACCACAACCCGCCATTCTTCCCGTCCTCGCCCACCACCCTGCTGGGTCACGTCGCGGCCCGGACCGAGAAGATCATTCTGTCCACCTCGACCACGCTGATCACCACCAACGACCCGGTGAAGATCGCCGAGGACTACGCGATGCTCCAGCACCTGGCCGACGGCCGGGTCGACCTGATGATGGGGCGCGGCAACACCGGCCCGGTCTACCCCTGGTTCGGGCAGGACATCCGTAACGGCATCCCGCTCGCGGTCGAGAACTACGGCCTGCTGCGCCGGCTCTGGCGCGAGGAGGTGGTCGACTGGGAGGGGCGGTTCCGCACGCCCCTGCAGTCGTTCACCTCGACCCCGCGCCCGCTGGACGGCGTGCCGCCGTTCGTCTGGCACGGTTCGATCCGCAGCCCGGAGATCGCCGAGCAGGCCGCCTACTACGGCGACGGGTTCCTGCACAACAACCTGCTCTGGCCCAAGGCCCACGTCCAGCGGATGGTCGGGCTCTACCGCCGGCGGTTCGAGCACTACGGGCATGGCCCCGCGGACCAGGCGATCGTCGGCCTGGGCGCGCAGGTGTTCATGCGGAAGAACTCGCAGGACGCGAAGCGGGAGTTCCGTCCGTACTTCGACAACTCCGCGGCGTACGGGCACGGGCCGTCCCTGGAGGAGACAATGAAGCAGACGGCGCTCCTGGTCGGCAGCCCGCAGGAGGTGATCGACCGGACCCTGGCCTTCCGGGAGTACGCCGGCGGCGACTACCAGCGGCAGGTCTTCAACGTCGACGGGATCGGGGTCCCTCGCAGGACCGTGCTGGAGCAGATCGAGATGCTGGGCGAGGTCGTTCAGGTGCTGCGTAAGGAGTTCGCGGTGGGCCGTCCCGCCCACGTCCCGGACGCACCCACCCACGCCTCGCTGAAGGCCGCGGCGCTGGCCGGTGCCGTGGAGGAGGTGCGATGAAGCGCACCATCGCCGTCGTGTCGGCCGGCCTGCGACAGCCGTCGTCGACCCGGATGCTCGCCGACCGGTTGGCCGACGCGGTCCGCCGTGAGCTGGAGCGGCTCGGCGCCGAGGTCGACGTCGAGCTGATCGAGGTACGCGACCACGCGCACGACCTGGTCAACAACCTGCTGGCGGGGTACCCGTCGGAGGACCTTGAGCGGGTGCAGGACACCGTCCGGCGTGCCGACGCGCTGGTCGCGGTGACGCCGACGTTCTCCGCCTCGTACAACGGGATCTTCAAGATGTTCGTCGAGGTCCTCGACGACGCGGCCCTGGTCGACAAGCCGGTGCTGGTCGCCGCCACCGGCGGGACGGGGCGTCATTCGCTGGTGCTGGAGCACGCGTTGCGGCCGCTCTTCAGCTACCTGCACGCGGTCGTGGTGCCCACCGCGGTGTTCGCGGCACCGGAGGACTGGGGGGCCGGCGACGCGGCGCAGGGCTCGCTGGTCCAGCGGATCGACCGGGCGGCCGGCGAGCTGGCCCGCGAGGTGGACCGGCGTGACCCACCAGCTCCCGTCGACCCGTACGCCGACCCGGCGCCGTTCGAGCGGTTGCTCGGCGGCGGGTGAGCGCCTGGCTCAGTCGGCCGTCCCGACCCGTCGGAAGGCGCGGGCCAACTGGGCGAGGTCGAGGCCCTCGAAGTGGTCCAGGAACCGCCGCCGCACGGCGGCCAGGTGGCTCGGCCAGGACTCTTCCAACCGGGCGAAGCCGGCGTCGGTGAGGACGGCGTTCCAGCCGCGGGCATCCTGCTCGCTGCGGACCCGCTCGACCAGGCCGTGCGTCTCCAGCCGAATGATGGTGCGGGTCATCCCGCTGAGCGAGAGCTGACACTCCGCGGCGAGTTCGTTCATCCGCATCTGCCGGCCCGGCGCCTCGGAGAGGACCCGCAGGGCGGTGTACTCGGTCAGCGGCAGCTGACGGTCGCCGGTCATGTCCGCGTCGATCGCCCGGGGCAGGACGAACATCAGCTGGCCCAGGGAACGGACCAGCGCCTCCTCGTCGGGGTTGAGGGGGAGCAGGGGTTCTGCCGAGCTGCCGGACATGCCCCAATCCTAGTTGCTTGACCGAGCAATTGCTCACCCTCGCTGTGACGGTAAGCATAGGACAAGTATTTGCTTGATCAAGCAAGAAGTAGCTAGCTTTCATCCGCCAGGCAAGGACCTTCTGGAAAGGCGCAACCATGACCAGGATCGGGATCATCCTCGGGAGCACCCGCCCGGGGCGTAACGGCGAAGCCGTCGCCCGCTGGGTGCTTGAGGTCGCCAAGCAGCGCTCCGACGCGGAGTTCGAGCTGATCGACCTGCTCGACTACAAGCTGCCGCACCTCGACGAGGCGTACCCGCCGTCGATGGGTCAGTACACCCAGCCGCACACGCTGCGGTGGGCCGAGACCATCGCGTCGTTTGACGGGTTCGTCATGGTCACCCCGGAGTACAACCACTCCACCTCGGGCGCCCTGAAGAACGCCATCGACTTCCTCTACGCCGAGTGGAACAACAAGGCCGTCGGCTTCGTCAGCTACGGCTCGGTCGGCGGCGCGCGGGCCGTCGAGCACCTGCGTCTGATCGCCGGTGAGCTCCAGATGGCCGACGTGCGCTCGCAGGTCGCGCTGTCGCTCTTCACCGACTTCGAGAACTTCAGCGTCTTCAAGCCCAACGAGCACCAGCGGGACGCGCTCGGCGTGACCCTCGACCAGGTCGTGGCCTGGAGCACCGCGCTCGCACCGCTGCGCCAGCGCTGACCACGTTTCGCACCGATCCGGAGCCGGCCGCGGGGATCCTTCCCGCGGCCGGCTCCGTGCGTTCATCCCGTGGTGGGACAGGTCTGCTCGGTCGGTGCTGGTTGACTCGGTGGCCCGTAAGCCGTAGCTTACCGTTCGTGGATACTTACCAAGCTGGCGATGGTTGGGACGCCCTGGGCGACCCCACCAGGCGCGCCATCGTCGCGTGCTTGGCTGAGCGGCCGCAGGCCGTCGGCGAACTCGCCGAAGCGCTGCCGATCAGCCGGCCCGCGGTCTCCCAGCACCTGAAGGTGCTCAAGGACGCCGGGCTGGTCACCGACCGCGCAGCCGGCACCCGCCGGGTCTATCGACTCAACCCGGCGGGCGTCGCCGCCCTGCGCGACCAGCTCGACACGTTCTGGAACCGTGCCCTGGCCAGCTACCAGGAAGTGGTCGAACAACCCACCGAGGAGAAGTCATGACCCCAGCAACAGACACCGTGGTCCGCCGGCAGATCATTGTCGAGGCGCCGATCGAGCGAGCCTTCACCGTGTTCACCCAGCGGTTCGGCGACGTCAAACCGCCGGAGCACAACCTCCTCGGCGCGGCCATCGCCGAGACCGTGTTCGAACCGAAGGTCGGCGGTCACATCTACGACCGGGGCGTCGACGGCACCGAGTGCCGCTGGGCCCGTGTCCTCGCCTACGACCCACCGGACCGGGTCGTGTTCAGCTGGGACATCAGCCCCCAGTGGCAGGTCGAGACCGAGCCGGACAACACCAGCGAGGTCGAGGTCACGTTCGTCGCCGAGTCGCCGCAGCGCACCCGGGTGGAGCTGGAGCACCGTCACCTCGACCGGCACGGACCCGGCTGGCAGTCCGTCAGCGACGGCGTCGCCCACGACGAAGGATGGCCGCTGTACCTGACCCGGTACGCCGCCCTGTTCACCGAGAGCGACTGACGGTCAGGTCGTGATGTCGTGAGCGGTGCCCCCGGCGACGGCGTGGAGCTTGTCGGGGTTGGCGACGTTGTGGATGGCGGCGATGCGGCCGTCAGCGTCGATGTCGAAGGTGACGGTCGCGATCACCCGGCCCGCACCCCGGAACACCATGCCCGGGCCGCCGTTGATCTCGACCACCTCGGCCGTCATGTCGGCAGGCTCGATGCCCTGGTAGCTGACGGTGCCGATGGCCGCGAACCAGGCGGCGACCGTCCGCGCACCCACGATGGGACGCAGGGCCTGGCGGACCTTGCCACCGCCGTCGGTCCACAGCGTGACGTCCGGGGACAGCAACTCCATCAGGGTGTTGATGTCACCACCGGTCGCGGCGGCGATGAACCGCTCGGTGACCCCACGCTGCTGCGACCGGTCCGCCGTGAAGCGTGGCCGCCGGGCACGCACGTGCTCGCGAGCACGATGCGCGGCCTGGCGCACCGCGGCCTCCGAGCGTTCCACCGCCACCGCGATCTCGGCATGGCTGAAGTCGAAGACCTCCTTCAGCACGAACACGGCCCGCTCCAGCGGGCTGAGCGTCTCCAACACCACCAGCATCGCCATCGACACCGACTCGGCATCCGTGACGGTGTCGGCGGTGTCGCCCTCGGTCAGGATCGGCTCGGGCAGCCACGGCCCCACGTAGGTCTCGCGCTGGTGCCGGCTGGAACGCAACCGCTGTAGCGCGAGGTTCGACACGATCCGCGCCAGGTACGCCTTGGGGTCGGCCACCTGGGAGCGATCGGCCGCCGACCACTTGATCCAGGCGTCCTGGACCGCATCCTCAGCGTCCGCCGCGCTGCCGAGGATGCGGTACGCCACCGAGAACAGCAGGTTGCGGTGGTTGTGGAAGACCTGCTGGTCGGGATCCGGGTGCGGAGGGATCACCGCGCGCCCCGCAACCGGGTGAAGCGGCCACCGTGCGGCCAGAACGCGCCCGAGGAGGGCATCTTCTTCATTCGCCGATAGGTCGGCCAGGGTGAGGCGCTCACGGTCTCCTTGTACCAGGTCGCCGTACGGCCGGTCAGGAAGCCCCGACGAGGGCTGTCGTCGGGGTGGGTGAACTGCACCACCGCGTCGTGCCGTCCGAGGCTCACCGGCGTGTGGTAGTAGCCGAAGCGGAACGGCTTCGGCTGCCTGCCGTTGAGCGCACGGACGATCGACACCGCGGCGTGCACACCGGTCGGCATCCCGCTCTGGCAGGTGCCGTGCATGACGCCGTAGCCCTGCCGGATCGCGGCCGCATCGCCGACCGCGTACACGTCGAGGTGCGACACCGACCGCAGCGCGGCGTCGGTCACGACGCGGCCGC
Organism: Micromonospora sp. NBC_00858; assembly: GCF_045207365.1. Lineage (NCBI taxonomy): Bacteria > Bacillati > Actinomycetota > Actinomycetes > Micromonosporales > Micromonosporaceae > Micromonospora > Micromonospora sp. NBC_00858. The sequence goes on from NZ_CP108828.1 coordinate 1,877,859, forward strand.
GACCGTCGACGGTCAGACCCGCGGCGGCCGCCACCGGCGACACCCGCGTACCGCCCGTCCACAGCACGACGTCGGCGGCAATGGACTCCCCGCCCGCCAGCTCGACCGAGTCGGGCAGCACCTTCGTCACCGCCGTTCCGCTGCGCACCTGGACACCGAGGCGATCGAGCGCGGCCCGCAGGTACGCCTGGGCCTTCACGGTCATGCTGGCGCCGGGTTCCTGCCGGCCCGCCAGTACCACGTTCACCTTCGGGTACCGTTCGGCGATCTCCGCGGCCGACTCGACGCCGGTCAGCCCGCTGCCGGCGACCACCACCGTGCCGCTGGCGAGCCGCGCCAGCCGGTCGGCCAGCAACGCGGCGTCCTGGGCGCCGTTGAGGGTGTACGCGTGGTCGTCGACACCCGGCACCAGCGCCGTGTCGGCCACGCTGCCCAACCCGTACACCAGGGTGTCGTAGTGCAGCACCCGGCTGTCGTCGATCCGCACGGTCTTCGTGTGCACGTCCACCGCCGTCACCCAGCCGCGTACGAACCGCGCGCCCGTGCCCGCCAGGAGCGCCGGGATGTCCATCTCGCCGAGCTGCTGCCCGGTCGCCGTCATGTGCAGCCGCAACCGCTCGGTGAACCGCTCCTGCGCGTTCACCAGGGTCACCTGCACATCGGCGCGCCGCTTGGTGCGGGCCGCGAGCTGGATCGCCGCGGCCATGCCCGCGTAGCCCGCGCCCAGGATCAGGACGCGGTGCGTGCTCGCCGTGCCGGCTCCGTGTGGTGTGTTCATCGTCGTGCCCCTCCGCCGCTCGTGTTGACGACCACGAGATGCGGAGCGCCCGTCCGTCCGTGACATGGGAGCGGTGTGACGCCCGACACATGTCGATCGTCACCTGCGGAGGCGCTTCGAATGGTTCCTTGCCAGCCGCTCAACTCGCCATCGTCCATATTCGTGGACCAGAGCGAGATAGAGGGCAACGGGGGCGACCGGAGTCCAGGCCCGCGTCGGCCACCCGCCATGCAGCCGCTGCAGGACGGACCGGACAGTGAAGGGGACGAACTCCCAGGACTCGATCTCCAACCCACGGTCCTTGCCGCTTCGCTGCAGCCGGCGATCGAGTTGCTCTGAGCTGAGGTCGTGCGCGTACGCCACGAACACCGAATCCCATTGGTGACGCTCGGTGTCGATGGTGAAGCCGAGCAGAGCCAGGCGATACTCATGATCTTCGAGGGACAGTTCCTCACACAGCCCGCGCCGGGCGGCAGCGTGTATCCGAGGCGGAAGACCGCTCGGCGAGTCGAGCCTCGCGCTGAGCCCTTCGTCGGCCGAGACCCCCCAGTGCAGAGGGCGGGACCCGACATCCGGGCCCCTCTGGCAGATCAGAACATGGTTGTCGGTCGTGATGACCAGAACGCTGGTGCCGAGGCTCAGCGACATGAACACGGGCGCCCTGCGGTGCCCGACCGGGTCGATGTACCTGCTCCGCGGCGTCGTGCCGTCCCTGAATCGCCTGTCGAGGTGCTGACTGGCCAGAAAGCTGTAGTAATCCGTCCGTCGCAGGTGGAGGAAGATCTCCACCTCCTCGTCGCGAGCCGTCCGCTCCTCGACCAGTTTCTCGACCGCGAAACAATCACCGTTCCAGTGATGCGGTGACCCAGATGTCTTCCTGGCCTGCTCCTCAGCGGCGATCTCCGACCGCCACGCTGCCAACTCCGCAGGTAGTTCGATGGGCTCGTCACTGACGACGAGATGCACCAGCTCCTCTTTGATGGCCTCGGTGCCATCGCCCGCCACGATCATGCACGGCGACGTGGCGCCGCCAAACTCGAAGCCCGACGCGTTCGGCGTGCGCCGTCTCGACCGTAGAACTCTGCTCCTTCGGCGCACTCCCTGCAGGAGTTTCTTGAGCGGGTCCTCGAAGGCCACTGTCATCAGGAGGCCCAGCGCGGCCCCGATGAGAAGACCGCCGCCGCCCGTGGAGATCCAGGTCAGTGCTCCCTTGAGCGTCACGGTGCGAGCGTCTCTGGTTTCCTATGTGATCCTCAGCGAGGCGGACATCGTGCCGGTGCCGCCGTCCCGGTTGGTGATGGGGGTGGCGTGTACGTGGCGGTGGAAGCCGCGGCCGAGGGTTGCCCTGCGGACCCGGTGTGGGTGTCGCGGGGCGGTGGTGGTGGAAGCCGTGTGCGGCACCTGGCGGACCGGCCCTGGCGGGTTGGTCTCCTGGGGTGTCCGTCCCGCCGGACGCTTGCCGCCAGTCCCCGGTGGGGGTTCTGTCGGGGCGGGAACCTGCCGTCGCGAGGGCAGCAGGCGTGAGGTTTTGGCAGTTGCAGGTCGGGTCTGCTTCGGGGTGGGTGCTGTTTTGCGTCGGTTCCGCACCGGCCTGGTTGTCACGGCTGGGGTTGGTCGACGCGCCCGGCGCCGCACGGGTGTGTCGGTGGCTGTGCGGATCGCGGCCTGGCCGCTACGGTCGCGGCGGGTTTTGCTCTGGTTGGCCAGGCCTCGGGCGGCGATGCGTTGCGCGGCGGCGTGGTCGCGGTCCAGTGACAGGCCACACGAGCAGGTGGCCCACCGGTACCCGGCCACGCACTGGTCCGGTGCCTTGACATGCGTGACCGCAGCACCGCAGCGGGGACAGCCCGACGACGTACCACGCGCCGGCACAGTCACGACTGCGATACCGGCTTTCGCGGCGAGGTGGGCGACGGCGGTGAACACGGCGCCGCGTACCGCACCGGACAGTCGCCGGTTGAGGCTGCGCGACCGGCCACCCGCCTCGAGGGTGGCAAGGTTCTCGACGTAGACGACGGTGGCGCCGGCCGCGGTCGCATGGTCGACGAGCCACCGCGCCGCCGACCAGGCTACCGCGTGGTTGAGGTGCCGGATCCGGGCGCACACCGCCGCATGTTCAGCCTCCAAGCAGGCAAGCTTGCCAGCCAGGGCCGAGTCGGCGGGGGCGTCGGCGGGCCGGCCGTCCCGCAGCCGAGTCAGGTGGTCGGCTTTGGTGCGCAGGCGTTCGCGGTGGCGGCGTAGTCGCACCAGTTTCGCCGACACGCCGGTCGCGTCGAACCGCAACGGACGCCCGTCCACGACGACGGAGCCGCCCTCGAGGTCGGCCACGGTGGCGGTCAGCAGGGTGTTCACCCCCCAGTCGACACCCAGCCCCCGCGTGTGCCCGTCTACCGGCGGCGGCGTGTGCGGGGCCCGCCACGGCAGGTCGACACGAACTCTGCCATCGCGGGGCCGCACCGTCGGAGTACACACCTTCACCCCGGCGGGCACGATCACCGGCAGCACCACGTCGAAGGCATGCCACACCCAGTCACGGTACGAGACCGGACCCGCACATGTCGGAAGCTGCGAGCACACCCGCACCATGCGGTCGTCGACCCGGTCGACGACGACCTGTTGCCGGTCGGCCGCGGCCAGGCTCACCTGCCGCGCCACAACCGGCGGACCCTCCAACTCACACACGTCCGCGGGCAGCCGCCCATGCACGCCAAGGTATCCGGCGATCTGCCGGGTGCGGTTGCGGATCGTCGCGGTATCGCATCCTTCGGGTAGCGCCGCCCGCAACGCCGACCATTCGCCATCGGTCCGGGCGAATGGATCGGCCGGCCACGTCGCCAGCAGCGCGGCAACGACCGCGCGACGGTGACATCCCAGACGCAGAGCCCGGGCGGCTTCCTCCTCGGCGATGCGACGAACCCGGTCCGACACCACCACACCCGCCGCCGCCACCGCACCCCAGCCGAGCCGGCGCAACGCCATCCACCCACTCGCCGGCAGACGCCGCCCATCAACGCCGACCCCACCCGCAAGCACCGCAAGATCCGCATCCGACCAATGCACGGCGATCACCTGATCGGCCATGCCCCGCACCAGGTCCGCCAGCCACCCCACCCGCTCGGCAAACACCCGCCCCGCCACCGGCACCCGCACACCCGGCGCGTCGGGCGTACCGCCGCACACCGCCCGGTACGCCGTGCACGTCGCGGTCGACGTCAGCCAGGAGCCAGCCACTACCCCACGCCCTCACCCGCGGCTGCCAGCAGCCGGCGCTTGGCCTCACGCGACCGAATCCCGTACATCCGGCCAGCGAACGTTGCCACCAGGGACATAAAGTCGTCTAACAGTTCCTCGATCCCACCGGCCGAACCCTTCGAATACAGCACCTCGACGCTCACCCCGTCACGGGCAAGCAGTGCGCTCAACCAGGCGGTGCCGAACCGGGCCAGCCGGTCGCTGTGGGTCACTCTCACCACCGTGAACTCGCCCGCCGCCGCTGCCTTCAACAACCGCATCAGACCCGGCCGGTTCTCCCGCAGCCCAGACGCCCTGTCCCTGAACATCGCCACCACCTCGCCGGCAGCCGTAGCCCTCAGCTCCGCCTCCTGGGCCACCAGCGACGACTCCTGACCCGTCGCACCCGACACCCGCACATACAACGCCTCACGCCGCGGCCGTTCCGCCTCACCACGACCCACGAACACGTCCAGCAACGCAGAGTCGAACCGACGTTCCCGACCCACCCACGTCACCGCCACACGACCCTCATCCGCCCACCGACGCAAAGTCACAGGATGCACACCGATGTACTCCGCAGCCGAACCCAGACGCAGCAACGACATGACCGAGAAAGTAGTACATAGGATCGCTTAGCCAATCAACCAGCAGCGGCACACCCTATCGATGGCACGCGATCGCCTGGCGGTCCGAACGGGGCGACCGCGCGCACTACCCTCGGCGAGATGAGTCGACCTGCCGGCGGTGGCCGGACCCCACTGTGGCGGGATCGCACCTTTGGCACGTACTGGGTCGCGCAGTCGCTCTCCGCGGCCGGCGACTCGTTCGCCTACCTCGCGGTGCCGTTGCTGGTGCTCCAGGCGACCGGGTCGATCACCCAGATGGGCCTGCTCACGGCCGTGGCCGGCGCAGCGTCCGTCGCCGCCGGGATCTTCGGTGGGGTGCTGGTCGACCGGTACGATCGGCGCACCCTGATGATCGTGGCGGATGTGGCCCGGCTGGTGCTCTATGGCCTGGTGCCGCTGGCTTGGCTCGCCGGTCCGCAGGTCTGGTTGCTCTTCGTGGTGCTGCCGATCTGCGAGGCCGCCGGGATGGTGTTCCAGGTCGCCGCGGTGACCGCGGTCCGCAACCTGGTCGACCGGGACCGGATCACCGAGGCCAACGGGCGGTTGCAGGCGACCTACGCGGCGGCGGCCGTGCTCGGGCCGCTGCTCGCCGGCGTGGTGTCGGCCCGGTTCGGCCCGGCGACGGCGATCGCCGTCAACGCGGCGAGCTTCGCTCTCTCCGCTGCCGGCCTCCGGATGATCCGGCTGCGGCCCGCCCAGCCCGACGGCTTCGCTCCGGTAGGCCGGGAGCGGCCGCTGGCCGAGTTCCTGGCCGGGGCGCGGTTCCTGTGGCGCCAGCCGGTGCTGCGGTCGCTGACCGTGCTGCTGTCGGTGTTCATCTTCCTCACCTACGGCTTCACCGACGTGCTCGTCTACCACGTCAAGCACGACCTCGGCGGTTCCGACCGGACCGTCGGCACGGTGCTCGGCCTGGCGGCGCTCGGCACGGTCGTCGGGGCGCTACTGGTGGCGCCGTTGCGCCGCCGACGCGGCTTCGGCGTGACCTGGATCAGCGCGCACTGCGTCTGCGGTCTGGCCCTCGCGGGCGTCGGCCTCGCGACCACCGTGCCGACGGTCACCGTGCTGACCGCGGTCTACCTGTGCTGCCTCAGCGTGGGCGGGATCTGTTCGATGTCGCTTCGTCAGGAGATCACCCCCGACCACCTACTCGGCCGGGTCACCTCGGCCTTCTGGAGCACGCACTACGCCCTCGGGCCGGCCGGCGCAGTCGCGCTGACCTGGGCCGCCGCCCGGTACGGCGTCCCGACGGTCGCCCTCGTCGCGGGGACGGGCTGCCTGCTGGTCGCGGTCGGCGGCCTGTTCAGCCCGATCCGCCGGGCCGGCGCGGAGCCACGTCGGTCGCCCGTCGCCATCCCGGTGGGGGAGGCCGGTTAGCCGCGGCTCCACCCCGGTCGTCCTTCGAGCCGATCGGTCCCGCGCTGCGGCACGAGCCGGATCCCGTCCCGCTGCCCCTGTCCGCCCCGCGCTGCGGCACGAGCCGGATCCCGTCCCGCTGCCCCCGTCCGCCCCGCGCCAACCGCCGGCCGAGCACGTACCCGTCGCGGTCCCAGCTGCGCCCGCTCGTCTACTCCACCCTGGTTGCCTGTCGAGCTGCCCCAGAAATGGGGCAGCAATGCCGTCGCGCGCTGCCTCTGACGGGACCGGCGAGTTCGAGTGACCGCGGGCCGGGTTGGAAGCGACCGCAGGCCGGGGTGGAAGTGACCGCAGGCCGGGGGTGGACCAGCCCGCACCGCCGGCACCGTTGGCCGGGAACCGCCTGCCCCACATCTGGGGCAGCTCGACAGGCACGCAGCAGTGCCACGCACCCGGCGGCGGTTGTTCCGCCGCACCCGCCGGTCCGGTCAGAACTCCTGGTACATGACGTGGAGGCCGACCCGGCCGAGGGCGGGGTGGCGGAACGCGCCCGGCACCGTGCCGACCACGTCGAACCCCTCCCGCCGGTACAGCTCCACCGCCGACCGGTTGCTCTCCACCACGGCGTTGAACTGCATGCCGGCGTACCCCTGCTGGCGGGCCCAGGCCAGCGCGTCGCGGCACAGCGCGGTGCCCACGCCCCGGCCCCGGGCATCGGCGGCGACCATGAAGCTCGCGGTGGACACGTGCGCGCCCGGCCCGGGCCGGTTGGTGCCCATCTTCGCGGTGCCGAGCACCCGCTCGCCGTCCACCGCCACGACGGTCCGCCCCGGCGCCGCCTCGGCCCACATACCGTACGACTGCTCGGCGGTCATCGCGGGATCGTAGGGAAAGGTCTCCTGTGCCCGGATCACCTCCTCGATGATCGGCCACACCTGCGACCAGTCCTGGTCGACGAACTCCCGAATCAGCACCGGGGGAGGTTAAGCCCCGGACGAGCCCCGGACAATTCGTTATTCCGAGGTGCGTCCGGGCGTCCGACCACCCCGCCGAGTGCGTGGCGCCAAGCCTGCGGCGTCCCGCTTGGGCTGTGGGGCCGGGCCCGCGGTGTCCCGCCGGACCAGCTCGGCGGGGAGCACCTCGACGCGGGGCTCCGGCGCCTCGGCGCCGAGCACCAGGGACATCGCGCGGACTCCCATGTCGACCAGCGGCAGCCGTACGGTGGTCAACGCCGGGGTCACGTCCCGGGCGATCGGCATGTCGTCGAAGCCCACCACCGAGACCCGCTGCGGCACCGCCATCGAGCGGGCCCGCAGCGTGGCGAGCGCGCCGATGGCCATCGAGTCGTTGAGCGCCACGATCGCGGTCAGCTCCGGATCGGCGTCGAGCAGCCGGGCGGTGGCCTCGGCGCCACCGTCGCGGTCGAACTCGGCGTACCGGATCCGCCGCTCGGGCAGCTCGCGGCCCTGCTCGGCCAGGGCCTGCCGGAACCCGGCCAGTCGGTCGGTGGTGGTGGTGAGGATGCGCGGGCCGGCCACCACGCCGATGGCCCGGTGCCCAAGGTCGCACAGCTCCCGCCCGGCCAGGTAGCCACCGGCCCGGTTGTCGGGCATCACCGCGTCGCCGGAGTGCTCGTGCCGGCCGATCACCGCGACCCGTCCGCCGGTCGCCTCGTATGCGGCGAGCTTCTCGTTGAGCTGCCGCGTGAACGCGTCGTCGTGGTAGCCGGAGCCGGCCAGGATCAGCGCCGCCACCTGGTGGCCCCGCAGCAGCTCCACGTACTCCAACTCGCGGTCCGGGTCCCGGTAGCTGTTGCAGATCATCAGCAGCCGGCCCCGGTCTGTGGCCACCCGTTGCAGCCCGCGGGTGATCTCGGCGAAGTACGGGTCGGAGACGTCGTGCACGATCACGCCGACCGCGCTGCGGTGCGAGCGGGCCAGCAGTTGGGCGTGTGCGTTCGGGACGTACTGCAACTCGGCGACGGCGGCCAGCACCCGCTCGCGCAACTCGTCGGTGACCGGCTTGCTGCTGCCGTTGATCACGCGGGAGGCGGTGGCGGGCGAGACGCCCGCGCGACGCGCCACGTCAGACAGGGTCGCCATGGCCCGTCCCCTCGATCTGTTGACGGCGTTTCGTCGTGCCGGCTAGCGTCACGGTACCGCAGAGAAAGCCCTTTCCCGCAGGGAGGTCCGGCCGTGTCCGATCGCTTCGCGGTGCTTCCACTCGACGACCTCACCGTGCTGCCGGGGGCGCATGACACCGGCGGGTGCGCCGGTGTCTGACCGGTCGGCGCCGCTGCCCGGCGGGATCGGGGTCTCCCGGCTGCGCGTCTACGACACCGTCGCGCCGGACGGCGTGGTCGGCGGCACCCCGCACGTGCACCTCTGCTGCACCGAGGGGTACGTGGTGACCGGCGGCGAGGGCGCGGTCCAGACCCTCACCGCCGCCGGCTACCAGGAGACCCCGCTGCGGCCGGGGGCGGTGGTCTGGTTCGAGCCGGGCACCGTGCACCGCCTGGTCAACGGCGGTGGGCTGACCATTGTGGTGCTGATGCAGAACAGCGGCCTGCCCGAGGCCGGCGACGCGGTGCTCACATTCCCGCCCGAGGTGGTGGCCGACCCGGCCGCGTACGCCGCCGCAGCGGAGCTGCCGGGCGGGGGAGCGCCGGGTGCCGACGTGAGCGCGGCGTATCGCCGGCGGGATCTGGCGGTGACCGGCTTCCAGGCGCTGCGGAGCGGCGGGCCGCCGGCGCTGACGGCGTTCCATTCCGCTGCTCTGGCGCTGCGCCGGCCGCTGCTGGCGCGGTGGCGAGAGCGGTGGGCGGCCGGCGCGGGCCGGGCCGCCGCCGGCACCGGCGAGCAGCTCGACGCCCTCGATCGGGGAGATCCCGGGCACCTGGGCCAGGCCGGGGTGTACGCGGTGAACGAGCCGATCGAGCAGGGCCGGCTGGGCATGTGCGGATTGCTCGACACCTATCCGGCCACGGCTTGACCGTCCACTAGGGATGGTTGTTGGGCCGGGTGCGTGGCCTCGGCGCAGGTGCGGTGGAAACAGATCGAGGAAAGGCCTTGCCTGCCGTCGAGGGGCCGCCTACGCTCCAGGAAAGCGTTTGCCTGATCTGCCGACCGGCCCGTTCCGCGGCTGTTGTGCCGGGCCCCGAGGAGGTTCCGCGTGACCGAGAACGCTCTGGACACGGCGGGCCGGAAGGCCGCCGCCGCCGCGACGGCGGCCGGTGAATCCGCCACACCGGCGGCCGCCCAGCCGGCCGGCGGCTCCGGATCGTCCATGGTGGCCGGTCCACCACCCGGTGTCGGTGGCCGACCGCCACGACCGACGATCGGCCGGCGGGCGCTGGTCCTCGCCGACTCGCTCTGGCGTCCGGCGCTGGTGCTGGCGGCGTTCTTCGCCGTCTGGTGGTTCGTCGCCGCCCGGGAGTACGTGCCCAACTACCTGGTGCCCACTCCCGTCCAGGTCTGGACCACGATGACCGAGCAGTGGTCCGAGCTGGCCCGGCACACCATGGTCACGCTCTACGAGACGGTGGTCGGGTTCGTGCTGGCCGCAGCGCTGGGGCTGGCCACCGCGGTCGCCATCGCCTACTCGCGCACCCTGGACAAGGCGCTCTACCCGATCGTCCTGTTCGCACAGGTCATTCCGAAGATCGCCATCGCGCCGCTGCTGGTGGTCTGGTTCGGCCTCGGCTTCACCCCGAAGATCATCCTGGCCGTGCTCATCGCGTTCTTCCCGGTGGTCATCTCCGGAGTGGCCGGGCTGCGCTCCACCGACCCGGAGCTGCTCGACCTCGCCGCCACGATGGGTGCCGGGCCGTGGCGCACCTTCCGCAAGATCCGTTTCCCGAACGCGCTGCCACACCTGATGGCCGGCCTCAAGGTGGCGGTCACCCTCGCGGTGGTCGGCGCCGTGGTCGGCGAGTTCGTCGGCGCCAGCGAAGGGCTCGGCTACGTCCTGTTGCTGGCCAACGGCAACCTCGACGCCCCGCTGCTGTTCGCCGACCTGATCCTGATGTCCGCCATCGGCATCGTCCTGTTCGTCCTGGTCGAGATCGCCGAGGCGCTGCTCATTCCCTGGCATGCCAGCCGTCGGGCCGGCGTGCCGCTCACCACCTCCTGACCGACCCCATCACGGAGGAAAACCGATGAAGCGCACCGCCACCACCATCCTGGCCACCGCCGCCCTGCTGCTCGCCGCCACCGGCTGCGGAGGGGACGACTCCTCCGGCACCACCGGCGCCGGCGGCAACAAGGAGGTCACGCTCACCCTCAACTGGGTGCCCTACGGCGAGCACGCCCCGTTCTACTACGGGCTCCAGAAGGGCTACTACGCCGCCGAGGGCATCGAGCTGAAGATCCTCCCGGGCAACGGCTCGGGCAACACCATCAAGCAGGTCGCCCAGAAGCAGACCGACTTCGGCTGGGCGGACAGCCCGGTGCTGCTCAAGTCGGTGGCCACCGGCATGCCGGTCCGTAGCCTCGGCGCGTACCTGGAGAAGGGCCCCTCCTCGGTGGAGTTCTTCGCGGAGGAGAACATCAAGTCCCCGGCCGACCTCAAGGGCAAGACCGTCGGCGGCACCCCCGGCGACGCCCTCTACGCGACCTTCCCGGCCTGGCTGGAGAAGAACGGCCTCAAGCAGAGCGACGTCAAGGTGGTCAACGTGGACGCCGCCGGCAAGATCGCCGCCCTGGCCGAGGGCAAGGTCGACGCCATCATGGGCTTCTTCCACGACCAGGCCCCCACCATCGAGAACCGGACGAGCAAGAAGGTCGACGTGCTGCTCTTCGCCGACTACGGGATGAACCTGCTCGGCACCGGCCTGATCGCCAACACCCAGACCCTGCAGAAGGACCCGGAGTTGGCCCGCAAGTTCGTCCGGGCCACCCAGAAGTCCTGGGCTGACGCTGCTCGGGACCCCGCTGGCGCGGTGAGCGCGATGACCGCCCTGGCCGAGAACGAGCCCCCGGCCGAGGTGCTCACCAAGCAACTCGCCCTCAACCTGCCGCTGATCGGCGCCGACGGCCCGCCCGGGGTGAACACCGAGGCCCAGTGGACCGAGACCATCGACCTGATGGCCCGCTACGCGGAGCTGAAGGACCCGGGCGCGCCCAACGCATACTGGGACGCCTCGTACGCGGCCCAGGGGTGACCCGGTGACCGCCGCGCCGGCACGCACCGGCACCGCCATCGGGATGGCCGGGTTGACCGTCCGGTTCAGCTCCCGGCGGTCGCAGACCACCGCCCTGGACGACGTGTCGCTGGACATCGAACCGGGAGAGTTCGTCACCATCGTCGGTCCGTCCGGCTGCGGCAAGTCCACCCTGCTGAAGATCGTCGCCGGGCTGGTCCGGCCGACCAGCGGCGAGGTGTCGCTGCTGGACCGCCCGGTACGCGGCCCGCAGAAGGAGATCGGCTTCGTCTTCCAGAAGGCCGCGCTGCTGGAGTGGCGCGGCGCGCGGGCCAACATCCTGCTCCAAGCCGAGATGCGCGGCATGGACCGGGCGCAGGCGGCCCGCCGGGCGGACGAGTTGATCGAGATGACCGGCCTGACCGGCTTCGAGAAGGCGCTGCCGCACGAGCTGTCCGGCGGCATGCAGCAGCGGGTGGCGCTCTGCCGAGCGCTGCTGCACTCGCCGCCGGTGCTGCTCATGGACGAGCCGTTCGGTGCCCTGGACGCCCTGACCCGGGAACAGATGAACGCCGAGTTGCACCGGATCTGGCGGGAGACCGGCACGACCGTGGTGCTGGTCACCCACTCCATCGCCGAGGCGGTGTTCCTCGGCACCCGGGTCGTGGTGATGAGCGCCCGCCCCGGCCGGATCATCCGCACCTTCCCGGTCGAGCTGCCGGCGCACCGCGACTACGCGCAGGTGATGTCGGATCCGCGCTTCGACCGGCTCGCCACCGACCTGCGCGGGTTGCTCGGCAGCGCGGCCGCCAACCACTGAACGTGGATCGGCACGACCAGTACGACGGAAGGAACACCATGACCCGCAGGTCGATCGGCATCATCGTCAACGGCGTGACCGGAAGGATGGGCTACCGGCAGCACCTCGTCCGCTCGCTGCTGGCCATCCGCGAGTCCGGCGGCCTGACGTTGGCCGACGGCACGACCATCTGGCCGGAACCGGTCCTGGTCGGGCGCAACGAGACGAAGCTCCGGGAGCTCGCCGAGCGGCACGGGCTGACCGACTGGACCACCGACCTGACCTCGGCGCTGGCCCGCGACGACGTCGAGATCTACTTCGACGCCCAGGTCACCCAGCAGCGGGAGAAGGCGATCCGGCAGGCGATCGAGGCCGGCAAGCACATCTACACGGAGAAGCCCCTCGCTGAGGACACCGCCGTCGCGCTCGACCTGGCCCGGGCCGCGGACGCTGCCGGGGTACGGACCGGGGTGGTGCAGGACAAGCTCTTCCTGCCCGGGCTGCGCAAGCTCAAGCGGCTCATCGACGGCGGCTTCTTCGGCCGGATCCTCTCGGTGCGCGGCGAGTTCGGCTACTGGGTATTCGAGGGCGACTGGCAGCCGGCCCAGCGTCCGTCCTGGAACTACCGGGCCGAGGACGGCGGCGGCATCACGGTGGACATGTTCCCGCACTGGCACTACGTGCTGGAGGAGCTGTTCGGCCGGGTCAATGCCGTCTCCTGCGTGACCGCCACCCACGTGCCCGAGCGCGTCGACGAGGACGGCCGCAGTTACCCGGCCACCGCCGACGACGCCGCGTACGGCATCTTCGAGCTGGACGGCGGGATCATCGCGCAGCTCAACTCGTCCTGGTGCGTGCGGGTGTTCCGCGACGAGCTGGTGGAGTTCCAGGTCGACGGGACCGAGGGCAGCGCGGTGGCCGGGCTGCGCCGCTGCCGGGTGCAGCACCGGGCGGTCACCCCGAAGCCGGTGTGGAACCCGGATCTGCCGGTCACCGAGGACTTCCGGGCCCAGTGGACCGAGGTGCCCGACAACGAGGAGTTCGACAACGGCTTCAAGGTGCAGTGGGAGGGGTTCCTGCGGCACGTCGTGACCGGTGAGCCGTTCCGCTGGGACTTCCTGGCCGGGGCGCGCGGCGTGCAGCTCGCCGAGCTGGGGTTGCGCTCGGCCCGCGACGGTGTCCGCGTCGAGGTGCCGGAGCTCAACCCGTGACGGCCCAGGTGGTGCTGCCCGGGGGACGGCGGTACCGGCTGGCCGGGGGGAGCGGCTTCACCCGCCCGGCGGCAGCGGCGACCAGCCGGATCGCGTACGCCGCCGCGCACGTGGTGGCCGATCCCGGCGCGGAGAACGTGCCAGGCGCGCCGGCGGCGGTGGACTGGGACACCACTCTCGCCTTCCGGCGGCATCTCTGGTCGTACGGGCTGGGGGTCGCCGAGGCGATGGACACCGCCCAGCGGGGGATGGGATTGGACTACCCGGCCACCCGGGAGCTGATCCGCCGCAGCGCCGCCGAGGCCCGCGCGGTGGGCGGGCGGATCGTCGCAGGAGTCGGCACCGACCAGCTGCCGGTCGGCCCGGCCACCCTGGCCGAGGTCACCGCGGCGTACCGGGAGCAGCTCGACGACGTACGCGCGGCCGGCGCCCGGCCGGTGCTGATGTGCAGCCGGCACCTGGCCGCCGCGGCGCGCGGCCCGGAGGACTACCTCCAGGTGTACGACGAGCTGTTGTCCGCCGCCGAGGAGCCGGTGGTGCTGCACTGGCTGGGTCCGATGTTCGACCCGGCGCTGACCGGCTACTGGGGTGCGGTCGATCTGGACCTGGCCGCCGACACGGTCGTTGAGCTGATCAAGGCGCATCAGTCCAAAGTGGACGGCATCAAGGTGTCGCTGCTGGACGCCGGGCGGGAGGTGGCGCTGCGTCGCCGTCTGCCGGCCGGGGTGCGGCTCTACACCGGCGACGACTTCCACTACCCGGAGCTGATCCGGGGCGACGAGGTGGGCCACTCCGACGCGCTGCTCGGGGTGTTCGCGGCCATCGCGCCGGCCGCCGCCGCCGCGCTGGGCGCGCTGGACCGGGGGGACCTGGCGGCGTACGACGAGATCTTCAGGCCGACCGTGCCGCTGGCCCGGCACCTGTTCGCGGCACCGACCTGGCACTACAAGACGGGGATCGTGTTCCTGGCCTGGCTGGCCGGGCACCAGGAGCACTTCACCATGGTCGGCGGCGCGCAGTCCGGCCGGTCCCCGGCGCACCTGGCCACCCTGCTCACCCTGGCCGACGCCGCCGGGTTGCTGCCCGACGCCGAGCTGGCCGCCGCTCGAGCCCGGGCGCTGTTCACCGTCGCCGGAGTGGCGCAATGAGCCTTGCGCGGTTCTCGTTCAATCAGGCCACCGCGCAGCACTGGCCGCTGCCCGAGGTGGTGGCCGGCTGCGTGGCGGCCGGTGTGCCGGGCGTCGGGCTGTGGCGGGAGCCGGTGGCCGAGCACGGGCTGGCCCGCTCGGCGAAGCTGGTCCGCGACGCCGGCCTCACCGTGACCTCGCTGTGCCGGGGTGGTTTCTTCCAGGCCGACGACTGGCGGGCGGAGAACCTGCGGGCCATCGAGGAGGCGGCCACCCTGGGCGCCCCGGAGCTGGTCCTGGTCTCCGGCGGCCTGCCGGCGGGCAGCCGGGACATCGACGGCGCCCGCCGCCGGGTCGCCGAAGCGATCGGGGAGTTGGCCCCGCACGCGGCGGCAGCCGGCGTCCGGCTGGCGATCGAGCCGCTGCACCCGATGTTCGCTGCCGACCGGTGTGTGATCGCCACCCTCGGCCAGGCGCTGGACATCGCCGAGCGGTTCGACCCGGCGGTGGTCGGTGTGGTCGTGGACGCGTACCACGTCTGGTGGGACGACACGGTGTACGCCCAGATCGACCGGGCCGGCGCGCGGATCGCCGCGTTCCAGGTCTGTGACTGGGTGACGCCGCTGCCGGAGGGGGTGCTGCTCGGTCGGGCGCTGCCCGGCGAGGGGTGCATCGAGTTGCGCCGACTGCGCGAGGCGGTGGACGCGGCCGGCTACCTCGGCCCGATCGAGGTGGAGGTCTTCTCCGCGCAGGTGTGGGCGCGGCCGGGCGCGGAGGTGCTGGACGCGGCCATTGCCGGCTACCTGCACCACGTTGTCTGAGGCTCCTGAACGGCGGTGGCCGGCGGCCGTCGGTGGCTGGCTGGGCATCGGCACCGCGCCGGCCACCCTGGTGCTCGGTGCGGCGATGGCCGCCCGGCACGGCGGCACCGTGCCGGTGGCCGGGCTGCTGGTCGGCGGGGTGCTGATGGCGGCCCTGCTCTGGGGGCAGGGCCGGATCGGTCTGCGCCGGCCGCTGGGCGACGGCGGGACGCTGACCGCGGTGCTGCCGGCGTACCTGGGCACCACGTCGCGGCTGCTGTTGGCGGCGGTGCTGGCCGTGTCGATGGTCGGTTGGAACGGGTTCAACGTCGGGCTCGGAGGCGCTTCGCTGGCCGCGTTGACGCACCTGCCTGGCTGGGCCGGACCGGTGCTGCTGGAGGTGGCGGTCCTCGCCGTCTCCTGGGCGCCGGCCCGGCTCGGCAATCGGATCGCAGTGCTCACCACCCTCAGCGCGGTGGTGCTGGTCGTCTGGTGCCTGACCGCGCTGCCACCACCGGGCGCACCGGTCCGCCTCGCCGCCGGCGGGCTCTCCGACGCCGCCGCGCTGATCGGCTACGCGGCGGTCTTCGCGCTGCGCGCGCCGGACTTCAGCGTCGGCCTGGCCCGGCGGCGGGACCTGGCCTGGTGCGTGGGGCTACTGGTCGGGCCGGCGCTGCTCGGGGTGCTCGCCGGCGCCGGCCTGTGGCTGCGGACCGGCTCGGCGGACGTGGTCGCGCTGCTCGCCGCCGGGTCGGGGCTGGCCGCGTACGCCAATCTGTTCGTCGCGGTGGCGGTCTTCGCGGCGGCGCTGACCACGACGTACTCCGGGGCGCTGGCGGTGCGCGGCCTGGCGCCGCGAGTGCCGGCCCGCACGGCGATGCTCGCCATCGCGGTGCTCGGCGGGGTGCTGGCGGTGGCGCGCTTCGACCGCCTCGTGCTGCCCTGGCTGACCCTGCTGGCCGCCGCGCTGCCGGTGCTGGTGGTGCCGATGGCCGTGGAGGCGGCGGCCCGTCGGCGGGGGTGCACCCCACGGACCGTGCCCGGCTGGTGCTGGGTGCCCCCGGCGCTGCTGGCGGTCGCCTGCACGCTCGTCGGGGTGGGCGTCGCCCCGCTGCTCGGGCTGGCTGTCGCCGCGTTGCTCACCCTGGCGTGGCGGCGACGCCGCTGACTCCGGACTGATCTAACCAACGGACGGTTGCGGTAGGCCTCGGCCGCCGCCTGGAACGTCAGCTACGGTTCGCGGTCACATAGTCGCGGGAGGCGGTGAACTTCTCGACGGGGTCGCCGAGGATCTGCCACGGCCACTCGGTGACCAACCCGTCCAGCAGCGCGAATGCATGCCACGCCGCGTCGAACTCGTCGGCCAGTTCGAAGGCCATCGCGAACACCGCCACCCGGGGTGCCCAGCCGGGGCCGGCGGGGATGTAATCCGGGTGGAAGATCGAATTGTCCGCCGCGGCGAGAAGTTCGGCACGGACCTCGTCGGAGACGATGTACTCGTTGCCCTCCTCTCGTTCAGAGGCGTCCCACTTCTCGACGTGGGCGACGGCCACCAGTTCGTGCAGGAGGCTGTTCGGTCCGGCCGCCGTTGCGGCGCCCCGCGCGAAGTCGAACATCTCCTCGTGACTGCCGGACCATTTCGCACACAGGTACTGCAACCGCTGCTCGTGCGCGACCACGTGCCCCGGGTGCAGTCGAGTCACCGCCTCGAAGCGCTGCCGGGCCTCCACCGCCCCAATGCCCAGGCCTCGGGCACTGGTGACCAGCCATGCCCGCGCGGTCACGTTGTCGGGTTCGCGGGTGAGGACCCTCTGCAACAACGTCTCGGCGTAGTGCAACCGCTCATGGAAACCCTTGAACTGGTCAGCAGTGGTGTATTTCGCCCGCTTGCCGCCGCGTGCGTCCCACGCCCAGTACACGGCGTGACAGCCTGCCACCAGCACGGGCAGAGTTGACTCAGGCTCGGCGTCGATCCAGTCGCCGATCCAGTCCTGGATCCCATCGACCCTGCCGACGGCTTCCATGAGGAAGGCCATCTCGTCCGGATCGGCCGCCATGGTGAGCAGTTCCCGGGCGAACTTCCAGTTGCGCTTCTCCAGCGCCCGGATCAGGGCCTTCCGGTGCGGGTCACCAAAGGTCGGGTCCAGGACCGGATCCTTTGACCGCTTCGTGAACGGCCACATGCAACCCAACCCCCATGTCGTACGCCGTACCGGCCGCTGATACTAGATGATCAGATTCGGCCGCGGCGGCCGACCACCGCCCACCGTCCACCGTCAGGGTGCGTCCATTCCGCTGGTACGCCGTCTCGGGCAGACTGATGCCGGTCGTATCAAACAGACATCCACGGGGGCTTCCATGGCAGCAGAGGCCACGCAGGACCCTGTAACGGATCGATCCGACGTGGATGGCAGGCCACCGGCGTTGCGCCTGACCGGTCTGCACAAGGCGTTCGGCGCGAACATCGCGGTCAACCACGTCGATCTGACCGTGCCGCAGGGATCGTTCTTCGGCCTCGTCGGCCCGAACGGCGCCGGCAAGACCACCGCGCTGTCCATGGCGGTCGGCCTGCTGCGCCCCGATGAGGGCAGCTCCGAGGTGTTCGGCGTAGAAGTCTGGAAAGACCCGGTGCAGGCGCGGACGATGATGGGCGTCCTGCCCGACGGGCTGGCGATGCCCGAACGGCTCACCGGCCGGGAGCTGCTCACGTTCATCGGGCAGCTACGCGGGATCGAACCGGCCGTGCTCGCCGAGCGCATTGATGAGCTGCTCGACGTGATGGAGCTCCACGAGGCCGAGACCACCCTCGTGGTGGACTACTCGACCGGCATGCGTAAGAAGATCGGCCTGGCCACCGCGCTGCTGCACGGGCCGCGACTGCTGGTGCTGGACGAGCCGTTCGAGGCGGTCGACCCGGTGTCCGCGGCCGCGCTAAAGGCAATCCTCGTACGGTTCGTCGAGTCGGGCGGCTCGGTGGTGTTGTCCAGCCACGTCATGGCGCTGGTCGAGCAGCTGTGCGACACGGTCGCCGTCATGGCCAAGGGTCGGGTCGTCGCGGACGGGCCGCTGGCCGAGGTCCGCGGTGAGCAGACGCTGGAGCAGACCTTCGTCCGGCTGGTCGGTGGCGACGAGCACGCCGGGAGGGGCCTGTCTTGGCTGGCGTCCTGATCCGGATGAAGCTGGCGATCATCCGGAACTCCATGAGCGGCGGCAAGGCCGCCTGGATGGTCACCGGCGGCATCTTCGGGCTGCTGTTCGCCGCGGCCACGATCTGGCTGACGTTCGTCGACATCGCCGAGCCGGGCGTGCTGGGCGATCTGCTCGCCTGCGTCTGGGTGACGTGGATGCTGGGCTGGGTGGTCGGCCCGTTGTGGGGCGGTTCGGCCGTGCTGCGCGCCGACCATTTCGCGCTGCTTCCGGTGCCGCGCCGCAAACTCGCCGTCGGCCTGCTCGGCGCCGCCTTCGTCGGTATCACCACGGCGGTCACGGCTCTGGCCTTCCTCAGCCTGATCACGTACGCGGCACACCGGGGAGTGGTGCCGGCCCTGATCGCCGTGCCGGCCGCTGCCGGGGAACTCGTGTTCGTGGTGCTGCTGTCGCGCGTCGCGTACGCCCTCTTCGGTTTTGTCGCCACCTCCCGGGTCGGCGCCGCGATCACCGGCGTGCTGTTCGCCGCCATGATCGTCCTGTCTCAGTCCGGCTGGATGGTCATCGTCGCGGTCATCTACTCGGACGTGCTCTCCACCGGCTTCTCGTCCACGTTCTCCACCACGCTGCGCTGGATTCCGTCGAGCTGGGGCGTGGTCGCCGTCGACGCCGCCGACCACGGTGACTGGCTGCTGGTCCTCGGCGCGCTCGCCGGCCTGGCCGTACTCATCGGGCTGCTCCTGCTGATCTGGGCGGCCACCCTCGGCACACCACGCCGCTCCCGGGTCACCATCCGCGGCACCAGCCACGTTCCCGTGCCGACCGGCGGCCCGTTCGCCGGCCCGACCGGCGCGGCCTTCCGCAAGGAGCTGCGCACCTGGTGGCGTGACCCACAGCGGACCACCACGGCCACCGTGCCGATCGTCTGGGCGCTGCTCACCGCGCTGCTGCCCCTCACCTTCGATGCGAAGGCGCTGCTGCCGTGGGCCGGCCCGGCGGTCGCGCTGTTCGCCATCACCTCGGCCTGCAACCTGTACAGCCAGGACGGCACGGCACTCTGGCAGACCATCACGACCGGCACCCAACGTGCGGACGTACGTGGCCGGCAGTGGGCCTACCTGGCTCTGTTCGGCCCGATCTCGATCGCCCTCAGCATCGGCTTCACCATCTGGAGCGGCTACACCTGGGCCTGGCCGTGGGTCGCCGCCACCGTGCCGGCGCTGCTCGGCGGCGGTGCCGGCCTGATCGTCTACGCCTCGGTGGCCGCGATGGTGCCCGGTCCCGACGCCCACAAGCGCCCGGACAACCCGCTCGAACACGCCGACACCACCGGCCAGTCCAATGTGCTGTTCTGGATCGGCCTGATCCCGGTCGCCCCGGCGCTCACCGCCGTGATCCTCGGCGATCGGTTCGACCTGCCCGTGCTGCTGTGGGCCGGCGGACCGATCAGCCTGGCGACCGGCATCGCGCTCGCCTGGTGGCTGGGCTCGGTGGCGGCCCGCCAGCTCAACGCTAAGGGCGCGGACATGCTGCACATCATGCGTACCGGCCGGAACACGGCAGCGGGCCGGGCGGCGGCGTCGGACGGCACCAAGATCGAGATGCCCAGGCGCGACGCGGCGATCTTCGGCCTCTGCTTGGCCGGCGGATCGATCCTGCTGTTCCCTCAGGGCCTGGTGCCGCTCATGTTCATCCTCACCGGCACCGACGTGCAGTCCTGGTTCCTGGCGATGTACCTGCCACGCGGCTGGGGGCTTACGATCGCCGCCGCCAGCATCCTGATCGGCATCTTCCTGTACGCCCAGGCCATCCTGCTCACCTTCCGCAACAAGAACATCCGTGCCCAGCGCGAGGCCGTCGCGGCCCGCGAGCGCGACGAGGCCGCGGGCGGCGACCCGGAACACCACGAACTCGAATCCGTCTGACGGGCGAACCACCCCGGGTGGCTGACCGACGCAAGCCGGTCTGCGCGTACCGACGGTGACCGGCGGGCGGGATGGTTCCCCCGCCCGCCGGTCACCATGGTCAGTTGACCGTGATGGTCAGGTTGGCCGAGCGGGTCTCCCCACTGGTGTAGGTGACCGTCACCCGGGCGGTGAAGGTCCCCTTGCGCGGATAGCCGTGGCCGGTCGACCGCAGCGTCGCACCGTGCGTGACGGCGCTGTTGTCGCCGAAGTCCCACGCGTAGTCGGTGATGCTCTGCCCGGACGGCGCCGTCGCGGTCGCGGTCAGGGTGGTGGTCAGCGGCGCCGTGCCGCTGCCCGGGCTGGCCGCGAGGGCGAGCGTCCCGCCGGGCTCTTTCTTGCTGCCCGAATCACGGTACTGACAGCCAGTGATAACCGTCAATAGTCCTTAAGGTAAGCGTTTTCCTGACCTGATCTCCCCAGGCACCGCCACCGCTGTCAGCCCAGCGGCACCTGCCCCTGCCGCTCGCCGTCCCCGGTGGCGCCGATGCCCCCAGGAACCGTGACCGGGGCAGTGATGATCCGGCTCGGCAGCACCGGCGCGTCCCGGCCCGTGCCCCGCCGCCGGTCGCCGCCGGTGGACTGCTCGTGGTAGTCCTGCTCCACGTTCACCGACCAGACGTCATGCGCGCTGCCGGTGGCGATGTTCTCCGCGGTGAGCATGGCGGTCAGCATCGAGTGGTCCTGGTTGTTGTAGCGGTGCATGCCGTTGCGCCCCACCGGGTGAACGTTCGGCACCGCCTCGGCCAGCCAGGCCCGGATCACGTCCACGTTGTGCTGGTAGCGCTCGTCGTACACCGGGTACGCCTTCGGCATCCGCACCACGTAGCCGGCCTCCACCACGCCGGGCCGGGCCAACCCCAGCCGCTCCAGCTCCGCGGTGGCCAGCGCCACCAGGTCGGCGTCCGGGGTACGCCACATCTCGTCGTCCTCGAAGACGAAGTACTCCAGGCCCAGGCAGGTGCGGCCGTCCTTGACCAGGTACGGCGACCAGGAGCCGAAGTTCTGGATCCGGCCCACCCGCACGCCCTGGTCGTGCACGTAGATCCAGTTGTCCGGGAACGAGAACTCGGCCGGCACCACCAGCGCGACCGTCAGGAAGTCGCGGTAGCGCAGGTCGGCGGCGCAGGCCAGCACCTCCGGCGGCGGCTCCGGGCGCAGCGCCGCCACCAACTCCGAGATCGGCATCGACGAGACCACGTGGTCGGCCGGTGTGGTGCGTTGCCCGCCCGGGCCGTTGACCGTCACGCTGATCGCCCGCCGTCGCCGCGGGTCGCGGTGCACCGCGGTGACCCAGGTGCCGGTCGACACCTCCCCGCCACGGTCGCGCACCTGCTCGGCGCAGCGTTCCCACATCATCCCCGGTCCGTACTTCGGGTACTGGAACTGCTCGATCAGACTGGTCACGTCCGTGCGGTACCGCCGGGGCAGCACCGCGTTGCGGATCGCCTTGGCCAGCGACAAGTTCTTGATCCGCTGCGCGGCCCAGTCCGCCTGCAGCCGGTCCGCCGGCATCCCCCAGACCTTCTCGGTGTACGTCTTGAAGAAGATTGAGTACAGCCGCCAGCCGAACCGGGCCGACACCCAGCCCTCGAAGTGCGACTGGTCCCGCGGCGGGCGCAGCCGGGCACGGGCGTACGAGCCCAGGCAGCGGGCGGCCTCCGGCAGCCCGAGGTTGCGCAGCGCGTTCGCCGCGCTCAGCGGGTAGTTGAACAGCGCGCCCCGGTAGTAGATCCGGCTCATCCGGGGCCGGGTGAGGAAGTCCTCGTCCGGCAGGATCTCGTGCCAGAACGCCTCCACCCGGGGCACCTTGGTGAAGAACCGGTGCCCGCCGATGTCGAAGCGCCACCCGTCGCGCTCCACGGTCCGGCTGATCCCGCCGACCACCTCGTCCGCCTCGAACACCTGTACCGGCAGCCCGTGCCGGAGCAGCTCGTACGCAGCCGTGAGTCCAGCCGGCCCCGCACCGATGACCACCGTGCCGTGCTGCTCGCCCATGCCCCCGCGCTCCCTGCTCACCCGCTGTGGTTGAGGCGCGGCGCGTACCCGTTCTGCGCCGGACTTCACTCTCGCGGCGGCGCGGGTCACGGCGGTTTCCGCTCCGGCGGGGCGCGCGGCGGCGTACAACGGGAGGGGCGACACCCCCGCGGCGGGTGAGTCTGGGGCGGACCGGGGGAGCGGGGCGGATGCGCCGGTGGCGGAGCGGCCGGGGGCGCGCGACGGCGCTGGCCGCCGGCCTGGCCGGGGCGGCCCGGGCCGGGACGCGGCTGGCCCGCCGGGTGCCGTCGCCCTGGCCCTACCTGCTCGGCCTCTTCCTCGGCGCGAAGCTGCTGCTCACCCTGGTCGGATTGCTGGTCCTGCACGCCTGGGACGGCATCCCCGGCGCACCGCCGCCGGACGAGGCGTTGATGTGGGCGGAGCAGCGGGACGTTTCCGGGCACCGGTGGATCTCCTTCTGGTTCGCCTGGGACGCGCTGCTCTACCTGCGGCTGAGCCAGCTGCCGCTGACCGGGCCGTGGGCGGACTTCGGCTTCCCGTTGCTCTACCCGTTCCTGGCCCGGCCGGTCGGCGCGCTGCTCGGCGGCGACAACGCGCTGGCCCTGCTGCTGATCAGCAACGTCGCGTTCCTGCTGGCCCTCTGGTACGGCTACCGGCTGGCCGAGCTGCTGCTCGGCGATCCGGACGCGGCTCGCCGGTTCACCCGGTACCTGGTGCTGCTGCCAACCGCGTTCCTGTTCCAGGCCGCGCTGACCGAGTCGCTCTTCGTCTGCCTCGCGCTGGCCTCGTTCTACTACGCGGAGCGGCGCCGCTGGCTGCTGGTCGGCGTGCTCGGCTACTTCCTGGCGATGAGCCGGTCGGTCGGCCTGCTCGTCGCGCTGCCGCTGGCCCTGGTGCTGCTCCGCCAGCACGACTGGCGGCTCGGCCCGCGCGCCCTGCTCGGATACCTGCGGATCGGCTGGCCGCTGTTGCTGCTGCCCGCCGGCTGGTTCACCTTCATGGCGTTCTGTCGGTGGCGTGGTGGGGACTGGTTCGCCTACCAGCACGCCCAGCAGGAAGGGTGGGGGATCGAGGTGCAGAACCCGGTGCCGGTGCTGTTGGGTGGGTTGGCCGGGGAGACGCGCGACGCCGCCCGGGTCTGGTTCGCCGTGGCCGTGCTGGCCGTGCTGGTCGCGGGGTTCCGCCGCCGGGAGCTGGCCTACCTGGTCTACGGCGTACTCATGGTGCTGGTGCCGCTGTCGATGGGCCCGCCGGTCTACAAGAGCCTGCTGCGCTACCTGCTCGCCGCGTTCCCGGTGGCCCTGGTGCTGACCCGCTGGGCGCGCCGCGCCACCGTCGACGTGTGGCTGACCGCGGCCCTCGCCCTGGTGCAGGGCGCGCTGTTCGTACTCTGGCTCAGCTACTGGACACACATGATCATCTGAGCGGGCCTCCGGCCTGCCGGGCCCACCGGGCCTGTGGGAGCCTGCTACCCGACGTCGGCCCGTACCCCGTGGAGGTTCCATGTTCGCCCTGCCGCTGACCGAGGAGGTCGAGCTGCGCCCGCTCGACCCGTGGCGGGCCGAGGAGTTCCTCGCCCACCTGGACCGGGCCCGGGAACACATCCAGCCCTGGGTGTCGCCGTCGTTCGTCGCCACCGACCTGCCCTCGGCCCGGGCGGTGCTCCAGCGGTACGCCGACCGCTGGGCCACCGACTCCGGTGGCATCTGGGGGCTGTGGTGGCGCGGCACGCTGGTCGGCGGGGTGATGTTCGTGTCGTTCGACGTGGCGCTGGGCGTCTGCGAGGTGGGCTGTTGGGTGGAGCCGGCGGTGCAGGGGCGCGGCATGGTCGCACCGGCGATCCGCCGAATCGTCGACTGGGCCGTACGCGAGCGCGGCATCCAGCGGGTGGAGTGGCGCACCAACGCCGAGAACGCCCGCAGCATCGCGCTCGCCCGCCGGCTCGGCCTGCGCCACGACGGCACTCTCCGCCAGGTGTACCCGCGCCCGAACGGGCGGATCGACCTTGAGGTCTGGTCGGTGCTGGCCGACGAGTGGCTGGCCGGGCCGGCCGCCCGGTAGCCCACCGTCCACTGACGACGGCAGGGTTCTGTCGTACCCGGGCGGCACCATGCATCCATGGCCGTCCCCGCGCTCACCCCGCACCCCGACCCGCCGCGCTCCGTGCCGCTGCGCGAGGCGCGCACCCGGTTCAGTCAGCTTGTCGCGCTGGCCGAGCTGACCGACGCGGTCACCGTCGTCACCCGCGACGGCGATCCCCGTCCGATCGCCGCCATCGTCCCGGCCGCCGCTGCCCGCAGCGGTGCGCAGGCCCGCGCCGACGCCGACCGGCTCGCCACGGTCACCGCCGGCTGGGCCCGTCGGCTCGACGAGCAGCACCGGCGCAGCAGTCAGCGGCACGCAGCCGAGCTGGGTGCCGTCCGCGCGGCGCTGGCCGAGGCGTGGGCTGAGCTGGACCGGCGCGTCATCCCCGGCAGCGACCCGACGCTGGCCCGGCTGCGCGCCGCGCACAACGACCTGCTTGCCGGCTGAGCCGCTGTAGGCCGGCCGCCCGCACGCCGACCCTGCTCGCCGGGGGCCGGGGTCAGCCGTTGGCCGGGTAGGCGTGCGTCTCGGTCGCCTTGACCGCCACCCAGACGCGCTGCCCGGGGATCAGCCGCAGCTGGGCGGCGGCGGCCGGGGTGACGTCCGCGGCCACTCCGATCGGTCCGTCCAGCTGCACCCGCACGTTGTCGCCGTGCCGTTGGACGCCGGCGACGGTGCCCGCCCAGGTGTTGCGCGGGCTGCCCTCCGGCCGGGACGGGTGCAGGGCCACCGCCGCCGGGCGGAACGCGACGAACGCCTCGCCGTCCAGCCGATCGGCGACGGTGAGGGACAGGTCCGGCGCGACCCGTACCCCGTGCCCCTCGGCTCGGCCCCGGTAGAGGTTCAGCCCGACCAGCCGGGCCACGTAGTCCGTGCGGGGGCGGGCGGTCACGCTCGGGCCGTCGCCCTCCTGCACCACCCGCCCACCCTCCACGATGACGAGTCGGTCGGCCAGCGCCAACGCGTCCAGCGGGTCGTGGGTGACCAGCACCGTCGCCCCGGGGTGCGCGGACAGGTGGCGGTGCAGCTCCGCGCGGGTGTCCAACCGGGTGCGGGCGTCCAGCGCGGCGAGTGGCTCGTCCAGGAGCAGCAATGACGGTTCGACGGCCAGTGCCCGGGCCAGCGCCACCCGCTGCGCCTGCCCGCCGGAGAGCTGTCGGGGCCGGCGGTGCGCCTGGCCGGCCAGCCCCACCCGGCCGAGCCAGTCCCGGGCCGTGGCCCGCGCCGCCCGCCGGTCGACGCCGTGCCGGCGCGGGCCGAATGCCACGTTGTCCAGGGCACTCAGGTGCGGAAAGAGCAGGTAGTCCTGGAAGACCACGCCGATCGGCCGACGTTCGGTGGGCACCCAGCCCCGGCTTGCCGGCCGGTCCACGTCGACGCCGTCGAGGGTGACGTGCCCGGCGCTGAGCGGCTGCAGCCCGGCCAGCGCGCGCAGCGCGGTGGTCTTGCCGGCGCCGTTCGGCCCGAGCAACGCGACCACCTCGCCGGGTGCGACCCGCAACGGCACGTCAAGTCGGAAGGCGTCCCGGTCGACGACGAGCCGGGCGTCGAGCAGCGGTGCGGTCATGGGCCGGTGATCCAGCGGTCCCGTAGCGCGGCCAGGATGCCCACCGAGACGATGAGCAGCACCAGGCTGAGCACCATCGCGGATTCCAGGTCGGTCTCCAGGGCCAGGTAGACGGCGAGCGGCATGGTCTGCGTCCGGCCCGGATAGTTGCCGGCGAAGGTGATGGTGGCGCCGAACTCGCCGAGCGCCCGGGCCCAGCAGAGCACCGCGCCGGCGGCCAGCCCCGGTGCCACCAGGGGCAGCGTGACGTGGGTGAAGGTGGTCCACCGGCCGGCGCCCAGCGTCGCGGCGGCCTCCTCGTACCGGTTGTCGGTGGCCCGCAGCGCACCCTCCACGGCGATCACCAGGAACGGCATGGCGACGAACGCCTCGGCCAGCACCACGCCCGCGGTGGTGAAGGGCAGGGTGATGCCGAATGTGGCGTCGAGCCAGCCGCCGAGCAGCCCTCGACGGCCGAAGACCAGCAGCAGCGCCACCCCGCCGACCACCGGTGGCAGCACCAGCGGCACGGTGACCAGGGCGCGGACCAGCCGGCGGCCGGGGAACTCGACCCGGGCCAGCAGCCAGGCCAGCGGCACGCCGAGCAGCAGGCAGAGCACGGTGGCGAGGGTGGCGGTCTGCACCGACAGTCGCAGCGCGGTCAGCGCTCCCGGCTCGGTGAGCCGCTGCGGCAGCGTCGTCCACGGCGCCCGGACGACCAGCCCGGCCAGCGGCAGGACGAGGAAGAGCAGCCCCAACCCGGCGGGGATCAGCAGCGCCGCCGGCACCCGACCCCGCCGACGGGGCGCGGCGGCGTCGAGGACCCGGCTCACGGAGCCTGGAACCCGGCCTCGGCGAGAACCGCCTGCGCTGGTGCCGAGCGGACGTACGCGACGAAGGCCCGCGCGCCGGCCGGGTTCGGTGCCTCCTTCAGCGCCACGATCGGGTAGTCGTTGACCGCCCGCGCCGACTCGGGAAACTCCACGCCGGTCACGTCGGCGGCCGCCGCCCGCGCGTCGCTGCGGTAGACCAGGGCCGCGTCGACCTCGCCGAGCTTCACCTTGGCCAGCGCGCCCTTGACGTCCTGCTCCAGGGTGACCGGCGTCAGCGCGACGCCGGCCGCGTCCAGCGCGGTCCGGGCCGCCGCGCCGCAGGGCACCTGTTCGGCGCAGAGTGCCACCTTCACCCCTGGCCGGATCAGGTCGGCGAGCCCGGTCACCCCCTTCGGGTTGCCCCGGGGCACCGCGATCACCAGTTGATTGCGGGCGAAGGTGCTCGGTGTGCCGTCGGCGTTGCCGGCCTTGGTCACCGTGGTCATGTTCGTCGGCGCGGCCGAGGCGAACACGTCCGCTGGCGCACCCTGGTTGATCTGGTTGGCCAGGGCCGAGCTGCCCGCGAAGTTGAAGGTGACCGAGCTGCCCGGGTTGGCTGTCTCGAAGTCACTGCCGATGCGGGTGAACGACTCGGTCAGCGAGGCGGCGGCGAACACCGTCACCGTGCCGGTGACCCGGCCGTCCGCGGCGCCACCCGGGGCCTCGTCCCCGGCGCAGCCGGAAACCGCCAGCCCGGCCACCGCCACCATGGCCACCAGCGCGGCGCGCACTCCCTGCCTGCTCATCCGCCGGTCCTTCCCCTGGTTGGGGCGGCGGGTGCGGCCCGTTCCACCACCACCGTGGTCGACTTGATCACTGCGACGGCCACCGACCCGACCCGCAGGTCGAGCTCGTCGACCGCTTCCCGGCTCATCAGCGACACGATCCGGAACGGGCCGGCCTGGATGTCGACCTGGGCCATCACGGTGTCCTTGCGGACGTCGACGACGATGCCGCGCAGCCGGTTGCGGGCCGAGGACAGCTCCGCGCCCGCGTCCGGGTCGGCCGCCTGGGCGCGGGCGAAACCGGCCAGGTCGACGCCGTCGATGACCCGGTGGCCGTGCGCGTCCCGCCCGGCGGGCAGTCGCCCGGCGTCCACCCAGCGGCGGATCGTGTCGGCGCTGACGCCGAGCAGGTCGGCCGCCTCGCCGATCCGAAACATCGTCACGGCCACACCCTAGCGCCCGCATCTGCGAGTACGAAAGGGCCTGGAAGGCAGCTTTCACGTACCCCGAGGCCTCTTTCAGGCCGCAGGTGCGGCCGTCGGTGACCGCCCCGGAAGTCGTTCTTCCTGGTGTCCGGATCAGCCCAGTTGCAGGGAGGGTGCTGCCTGCGGCCGCCTCGTCGCGGCACTTTCCCTGTCGTTGCGGATCTCGGGCACGGCCCCACCCGCGCACGGTCGCGGGTGGGGCCGGCTCATCCCGGGGAGGTTCAGCAGTTGCGCAGCTCGGGCGACTGGTTGAGCAGTTGACCGCGCGGTGAGACGAAGCGGCGGTAGGCCGGCCCGTCCACCGTGTCGGGGCGGAAGGCCGCCACGCGGTGGCAGTTCTGGAAGGCGAGGCGAACCCCGAAGTGCCGCTCCAGGCCGGCCCGGATCGCGTCGCTCGCCAACGCCCGGAGCAGTTGCCCCCGGTCGGCGTCGGTCGGGGGCGGGATGGCGTTGTCGGCGCGGTCGGACCCGCTGGACTCCAGTTCGGCGACCACCCGGCTGACGGTGGCCCAGGCGTACGGCAGTGAGTCGCGGACGCAGGCGATGAAGGCGTCGTCATCGACAGGGCCACGTTCGGCGGCGTCGAGCAGGGCGGGCGGGACGGTCAGCGACATGGTTCTCCTCCAAGTCGATAACGAAAGCCGTTGTCGTTAACGGCACGAACTGAGCACACCACGTCCTGCGGACGACGTCAATGATGTCCGCGCGCGGCGTACCGCCGTTTTGCGGTCTCCGGGCGGTCAGGCGGCGGTCAGGCCCGGCGGGGGTGGCCCTTAAGGTGCCGGCCCAGTTCGCGGGCGATCTCCCGGTTGGCGTCCCGCTCGGCCAGCGTCTGCCGCTTGTCGTAGGTGCGCTTGCCCTTGGCCAGGGCCAGCTCGACCTTGGCCCAGCCGTTGTCGAAGTACATCGACAGCGGGACCAGGGTCACCCCGCCCTCGCGGACCTTCTCCAGGATCCGGTCGATCTCGGACCGGCGCAGCAGCAGCTTGCGGTTGCGCCGGGGGGCGTGGTTGGTCCACGTGCCGTAGGCGTACTCGGCGATGTGCAGGCCGTACAGCATGAGCTCGCCGTCGCGCTCGTGGGCGAACGCGTCCACCAGTGACGCCCGCCCCTCGCGCAGCGACTTCACCTCGGTGCCGACCAGCACGATGCCCGCCTCGTACGTCCGGAGCACGGTGTAGTCGTGTCGGGCCTTCTTGTTCGAGGCGATCAGCCGGCGTTCGGGCTGCTGGGACGGAGTCACCCGGCGACGATATCCGGCCGGCGGCTCAGGGGCTCAGCCGCCGGTCCGCGCGCAGCCGCTCAATCAGGTCCCGCTCCGCAGCCACGAACGACTCCTCCGACTCGCACGGCCAGTGGCCCAGGATCGGCGGTGGCACGCTGTCGTACGGCGGCGGCACCACGCCGTGTGGGTCGGCCCGCCGGGTGTCCACCGCCGCCATCGGCCCGGTCAGCGTCTCGTGGTCTCCGGGTCGGTGCCGGGCGAAGATCCAGCCACCGAGCGGGTCGGTGTCCCGCCACAGGTTCCTCCATCGCCAGCCGACGCGCTCGCCGATCTCCCGCAGCACCTGGTCGTTGACGTACGCGGGGAACAGCCGCGCGTACACCCGTTGCAGCGGCGACCCGTAGGTCAGCAGGGCGACCCGGTCGGTGACCCGGGGTGGCAGTTGCAGCACCGTGGCGGCGAGCAGCACCGACCCGTGGCTGTGCCCGGCCAGCAACACCCTCTCGCCCTGCTCGACCAGGTAGGTGATCCGCCGGGTCAGCTCCGGCACGGCCCGCTCGGCGTAGCAGGGCGGAGCGAAGGGGTGCGCGGCCCGGGGCCAGAAGGTGCCGAGATCCCACAGCACGCCCACGTACCGGCGGAACTGCGCCGTCCGGTACGCGAAGATGCCGCCGATCACCAACCCGAGCACGATCGCGGCGATCGCGTAGCTGCCCATCCCGATCAGGAAGTTGACCAGGTCGGCGGGCACCCCGACGTAGCGCTGGATCACGTCGCCGGGATAGAGCTGGAACAGGCCGAGCACGCTGGTGGCCAGGCCGAGCGCGGCCAGCCCCGCGTAGACCATGGAGAGCGGTTCCAGTCGTTCGGTGAACCGGGCCCGGGCCACCGTCCGCTCGACCTGACGCAGCCGCTCCGCCGCCTCCGGCGGCGCGTGCGGGAAGTCGGCGGCCACGATCGCTGTCGCGGCCCGCCACCGCTCGCGCCGGGTCAGCACCGTGACTACGCCGCCGACCAGCAGCGCGGTCAGCACCGCGATGAAAAACCCGAAGATCGCCCACTTGTACGCCAGTGGCGGGCTGGTGGCCAGCCCGTCAGCGGTATCCCCGTCGCGGTCCAGCACGTCCGACACCCGGTAGACCAGCTCGGCGGAGAACGCCACGGCGAGGCCCGCGGCCACCGTGACGAAGACCGGCGCGCCCAGCGCGCGCAGCGGTGAGCTGCCCGGCCGCCCGCCCCGTCGCCACATCACCAGCGCGGCGAGTACGACCAGCAGCGCGGTCTGGCTGGCGAACAGCCAGGCCACGGTGGCGCCGTACCCGGGCAGCTCGTGGCTCTGCGGCCATGGCTTTGGACTTCTGATGGTGTGCACGATCACCAGGATGGTCAGCCCGCAGGCGATCGTGCGCAGCCCGCGGGTGAGCCCGTCGATCCGGGCGGCCGGGCCGGGCCGGTCGATGCTCTGCACCACGGTGAGCAGGACCAGGCAGGCGAGCAGCACCGCCCCGGTGGCGACCAGCAGCAGCACCGTCTCCCACGAGGCACCCTGGCTGGCCCGGGCGGCCAGCAGGCTGCCGTCCAGGGTGGCGAACGCGGCGGCGACGTGCACCGAGCGCAGCCGGCTCACCAGCGGTGCGCCGTCCCACTGGCCGACCGCACTCAACCGGTGCTCGGAGGCCGCGGGCTCCCGGGTCCGAAACGCGTCGAACGAGTGGCCGGGGCGCGCGCCCAGCCACCAGACGAGCCCGACGGCGCCGACCGGCACCAGCGCCAGCACACCCAGGCGTATCCCGGGCGAGCGCCCGCCGAGCCAGGACAGCCAGCTCCGCCCGGTCATGCAGGACGGGGTGCCCATGCAGCGCCAGGCGACCAGGTCCAGCGCCACCCCGACGATGGACAGCACGTAGAGCATGGTGAGGGTGAGCGCGAGCACCCGACACAGCGCGACGATGCCGTGCTTCGAGGCGCGGCCCGCCGGGCGCATCCAGAGCGCCACGTTGCAGAGCATGAACGGCAGCAGGAACACCAGCGACAGCGTCCGCACGGCCGTGCCGGACGGCAGGTCGCTCCACCGGTACGCCTCCAGCGTCACCCCGTCGGTACCGGTGGCGCCCGGATAGCCGGGACGCGTGCGGTAGAACCCGCCGCTGCGGTCCCCGGCGACCTGATGGACGTGCGGCCGGTCCAGCACCTGGTCCGCCCCCGCGCCGGAGACGCCGTGCACCCGCAGCTCCACGATGCGGCCCGACGTCGTCGGTCCGGTCGGCGACGCGTCCGCCATGGGCCCCCCGAGGTGTGCGCGGCAGCTGGGCGGGTGGGTGGTGTGCGGCCACCCGCGCGGCGACCCGGCTTACCCGTCCCGGCCCCGACCAAGCGTGCATCGGTGCCCGGACCGACCCCGGCCGGTGCGGCGTACTCCGGTCAGGTGGTTTCATGGGCGCCATGGCGAACCCGGTGATCCTGACCGTCGACGACGACCCGGTGGTCTCCCGGGCGGTGGCCCGGGACATCCGCCGCCACTACGGCGACCGCTACCGGGTGCTGCGGGCCGCCTCCGGCCCGGAGGCGCTGGACGCGTTGCGGGAGGTCAAACTGCGCGGCGAGCAGGTGGCGCTGCTGCTGGCCGACCACCGGATGCCGGAGATGACCGGCGTCGAGTTCCTGGAGGCCGCGATGGACATCTTCCCGGCCGCCCGCCGGGTGCTGCTCACCGCGTACGCGGACACCGACGCCGCCATCGAGGCGATCAACGTGGTCGACCTGGACCATTACCTGCTCAAGCCCTGGCACCCGCCGGAGGAGAAGCTGTACCCGGTGGTGGACGGCCTGCTGGAGGCGTGGGCGGTCACCCCGGACGCGGCGACCACCGAGATCCGGGTGGTCGGTCACCGCTGGTCGGCGCCGTCGTTCAAGGTCCGCGACTTCCTGGCCCGCAATCTGGTGCCGTACCGCTGGCTGCTGGCCGACGATCCGGAGGGCGCCCGACTGCTCGACGCGGCGGGGGCCACCGAGGCGGACGTGCCGCTGGTGGTGACCGCCGAGGGTAAGGCGCTGGTCGCGCCGAGCGAGGCCGAGTTGGCCGGGCTGGCCGGGCTGACCGTGGTGCCGGCGTCCGACTTCTACGACCTCGTGGTGATCGGCGGCGGCCCGGCCGGTCTGGGCTCGGCCGTGTACGGCGCGTCGGAGGGCCTGCGCACCGTGCTGGTCGAGCGGCGGGCGACCGGCGGGCAGGCTGGCCAGAGCAGCCGGATCGAGAACTACCTGGGCTTCCCGGACGGCGTTTCCGGCGCGCAGCTGACCGACCGGGCCCGGCGACAGGCGGTGAAGTTCGGCGCCGAGCTGCTCAGTGCCCGGGAGGTGGTCGGCCTGACCGAGGCCGGCTCCGCCCGGCTGCTGCGCTTCGGCGACGGCACCGAGATCGCCGCGCACACCGTGGTGCTGGCCACCGGGGTCTCCTACCGGGTGCTCGACGCCCCCGGGCTGGCCGACTTCACCGGCCGGGGGGTCTTCTACGGCTCCACCGCCACCGAGGCGCCGAACTGCGTCGAGCAGGACGTCTACATCGTCGGCGGGGCCAACTCGGCCGGCCAGGCCGCAGTGCACTTCTCCCGGTACGCGGCCAGGGTGCACCTGCTGATCCGGGGCGCTGACCTGACCACCTCGATGTCGCGGTACCTGATCGACCAGTTGGAGCGGATCGACCGGATCACGGTGCACCCGCACACGGCCGTGGTCGGCGGCGCCGGGCAGGACCACCTGCAACGGCTCACCCTCTGCGACACCCGCACCGGGGAGGCCCGCTCGGTCGACACGTCCTGGCTGTTCATCTTCATCGGCGCCGAGCCCCGGACCGACTGGCTGGACGGGGTGCTGGTCCGCGACGGGCGTGGCTTCATCGTCACCGGTCCCGACCTGGTGACCGGTGGTCGGCGGCCGGCCGGCTGGTCGCTGTCGCGCGACCCGTACCACCTGGAGACCAGCCTGCCGGGGGTGTTCGCCGCCGGGGACGTGCGGGCCGAGTCGGTCAAGCGGGTCGCCTCGGCCGTCGGCGAGGGCGCCATGGCCGTGTCGCTCGTGCACCGCTACCTGGAGGCCCAGTGAGCGCGAGGAGTGAGCCGGGCCTGCGAGCCCCGCAGTCGCGAACCAAGGAGGCCCAGTGAGCGCGAGGAGTGAGCCGGGCCTGCGAGCCCCGCAGTCGCGAACCAAGGAGGCCCAGTGAGCACCGAGACCGATCGCCTGACGCCGGCGCAGCTGCGCACCCTGTTCCTGTTCGAGGCACTCGACGATGCGCAGCTCGACTGGCTGGCCGAACACGGCCGGGTCGAGCAGCGTGCCGGCGGCACCCTGGTGTACGGCGAAGGCGAGGCGGCCACCTGCTTCTTCGTGCTGCTGCGCGGCGCGGTGGCGTTGAGCCGGCAGGTGCGCGGCGACGACGTCGAGACCAGCCGGACCGACCAGCGCGGGGTGTACGGCGGGGCCACCCAGGCGTACCTGGGCGACCAGGTCGAGCAGATCTACCGCAACAGCCTGCGGGCGGTGACCGACGCGGAGTTCTTCGTGCTGCCGGCGGAGGACTTCGCGCACGCCCTGCGGTCCTGGTTCCCGATGCCCATGCACCTGCTGGAGGGGCTGTTCTTCGGGATGCGGAACAGCCAGACGATCGTCGGCGAACGGGAGCGGCTGCTGGCGCTCGGCTCACTCTCGGCGGGGCTGACCCATGAGCTGAACAATCCGGCCGCGGCGGCGGTGCGGGCCACCTCGGTGCTGCGCGACCGGGTCGCCGGGATGCGGCACAAGCTCGCGATGATCGCCGACGGCCGGCTGGACGGCCGGGCATTGCACGGGCTGGTCGCGTTGCAGGAGGAGGCGGTGGCCCGGGTGGCCACCGCGCCGAAGCTGACCCCGATGGCCACCGCCGACGCGGAGGACACCCTCACCGAGTGGCTGGAGGAGCGCGGGGTGAGCGGCGCCTGGGACCTGGCGCCGATCCTGGTCGGCGGCGGGCTCGACGCGGCCTGGCTGGGTCGGGTGAAGGAGGCGGTCGGCCCGGCGGACCTGGAGGCGGCGGTGCGCTGGCTCACCTACACCGTCGACACCGAGCTGCTGATGCGCGAGATCGGCGACGCGGTGACCCGGATCTCCGGCCTGGTCGGCGCCGCCAAGCAGTACTCCCAGCTGGACCGCGCGCCGTACCAGGTGGTGGACGTGCACGACCTGCTCGACGCCACGCTGGTGATGTTCAAGGCGAAGATCCCCGCCCAGGTCAAGCTGGTCCGCGAGTACGACCACGGCCTCCCGCCGGTCCCCGCGTACGCCGCCGAGCTGAACCAGGTGTGGACCAACCTGATCGACAACGCGCTGGGCGCGATGGGGGAGAAGGGCGTGCTGACCGTCCGCACCGGACGTGTCGGCGACCTCCTGGCCGTGGAGATCACCGACACCGGCCCCGGCATCCCGCCCGAGGTACGCCCCCGCATCTTCGAGCCCTTCTTCACCACCAAGCCGGTGGGCGCGGGCACCGGCCTGGGGCTGGACATCTCGTACCGGATCGTGGTGCACAAGCACCACGGCGACATCCGGGTGGAGACCGAGCCGGGGCGGACCACCTTCCGGGTGCTGCTACCGGTCACCGAGGCCACGCCGCCGACCCCCTGATCCGCGGAGTTGGCGGGCGTCCATCGCCTTCGCCCGGCGTGGCCGACCTTGAGTGGTCGCTTCGGCGCGGGCCGAACGATGACGGCCGTACGGTCGGCGACCATGACGATCAGCCACACCCCAACCGCCGCCGAGCACCTGACGATCAACCCGAGGATCCTGTACTTCGGCACCCCGGTGGCGCTGCTCAGCACCGAGAACGACGACGGCAGCGCCAACCTGGCACCGATCTCGTCGGCGTGGGCCCTCGGCCAGGTCGTCGTGCTGGGCCTCGGCCGCGAGGGGCAGACCGCGCACAATCTCGCCGCTCGCCCCGACCTGGTGATCAATCTTCCCGCTGCTGACCAGTGGGAGGCTGTCGAGCGGCTGGCGCCGTTGACCGGACGGCACCCGGTGCCGGTGGCCAAGCGGGACCGGTTCCGACACGAGCCGGCGAAGTTCGAGGCCGCCGGCCTGCGGCCGCAGCCGTCGCGCTGCGTCCGGCCGCCCCGGGTGGCCGAGTGCCCGCTGCACCTGGAGGCCCGCGCCACCCGGATCCACGCCGACGCCACTGACACGTTCCTCATCGTCGAGGCCCACGTCCTGGCGGTGCACGCCGACGCCCGCGTCGTCGTGCCGGGCACCGACCATGTCGACCCGGCGGCCTGGCATCCGTTGATCTACAACTTCCGCCACTACTTCGGGCTCGGCGCCGAGCTGGGTCACAGCTTCCGCTCGGAGACGCCGGCCGGCTGACCTGGGTGACTCGGGATCTTCCGGTTGGTGACGACACGCCATTGGCACACCCGTGCGACGCGCCGATTACCTGAAGACATCGAACGGTTGCGGGCAGTAGTGTCGGGCGGCATCCGTGATCCCGCCCGGAGGAGGGTCCGTGGAGTCGATGGCCCGGCAGCGCACCGCTCCCCAGGATGACGATCCGCCCGACACCATGCTGCCGGAGCTGGAGGATCGCGACTGGATGCACCACGCGCAGGAGTTCGCGCACACCAGTTTCTGGGCGGTGGCCCGCCGGCTGCCCCGGCTGGTCCGGGAGGCGGTCGGGCTGGCCTGGGCCACCAACCGCAGGGACACCGTCGCGTCCATCGGGCTCAACGTCGCCGCCGGGGTGATGACCACGTTCGGCCTGCTCGCCACGACCAGTGTGCTGCGCGAGTTGTTCGCCGCGGGTCCCACCCCGGACCGGGTCCGCTCGGCCCTGCCGGCGCTGATCGTGGCCGCTGCGGCGGTGTCGGCGCGCGGCGGTCTCACGATCGCGGCCGGCTGGGCCCAGGCCCGACTGACCCCGCAGATCAACTATCAGGTCGAGCTTCGGCTGTTCGAGGCCACCACGGCGGTGGACCTGGCCGCGTTCGACGACGCCGGCTTCGCCGAGGAGATGGATCGGGCGCGGGACCGGGGGATGGCGGAGGCGGCGTACATCGTCGACCACACCGTCAACCTGGTCACCGGTGTGGTCGGCATGCTCGCCACCGCGGTGGCGGTGACCGTCATCCAGCCGCTGCTGCTGCCCTGCCTGCTGCTCGCGGCGATACCCCAGGCGATCACTGCGGTGCGGATGGCCCGCCGGGAGTACCTGGCGATGCTGGCCCGGATCACCCGACGGCGTCGGATGTGGATGCTGGCCCACCTGATGGCCAACCGGCACACCGCCGCCGAGGTGCGCGCCTACCAGATGCGCGACTTCCTGCTGGCCGAGTATCGCGGGGTGATGGCCGTCGAGACCCGGGCCCAACTGCGCCTGGTCCGCTCACAGACCGGCACCCGGGTGGTCGGCGCCACGGTGGCGGGCCTGGCCACCTTCGGGGTGTACGCGGTCCTCGGCGGCCTGTTGCTGAACGGGATGGTCGCCCTCGCGGCCGCGGCCACCGCACTGCTCGCCCTGCAGTCCGCGCGGACCAGCCTGGGCGTCGCGGTCATCGCCACCAACTCGCTGTACGAGGACGCCCTCTACTACCAGGACTACCGCGACTTCCTCGACCGCGCCCAGACCCGCGTGCCGATCGGCGGCGACCAGGTGGCCGAGGGTGTCGACGCGATCGAGGTGGACGAGGTGAGCCTGCGCTATCCGGACACCGACGCGCCGGCGGTGGACCGGGTCAGCCTGACCGTCCGGCGGGGCGAGGTTATCGCGCTGGTCGGCGAGAACGGCTCCGGCAAGACCACCCTGGCCAAACTGATCGCGGGGCTCTACCGGCCGACCGGCGGGGTGATCCGCTGGGACGGCGTCGACGCCGCTGAGCTCGACCCACGCGCCCTCGGCGCGCAGGTGGCCGTGATGACCCAGGAATGGTGGAAGTTCCCGTTCACCGCCGGGCAGAACATCCGCGTCGGCCGGCACGACCGCCCGCCGGAGCGACCCGGCCCCAGCGTGCAGGAGGCAGCCGGAGCGGCCGCCGCGCACGACATGATCGTCGGCCTGCCGCACGGCTATGACACCCTGCTCGACCGGGAGTTCAAGGATGGGCACGAGCTGTCCGGCGGGCAGTGGCAGCGGCTGGTCGCCGCTCGCGGCCTCTACCGCGACGCCGCCCTGCTGATCTGCGACGAACCGTCGGCTGCGCTGGACGCCCGCGCCGAACACGCCCTGTTCCAGCACCTGCGCCGCCGACCCGACCGAGCGGTCGTCCTGATCACCCACCGGCTGGCCAACGTCCGGCACGCCGACCGGATCTTCGTCATGGACCGGGGTCGACTCGTCCAGCACGGCAACCACGACGAGCTGATGGCGGCCGGCGGTCTATACCGGGAGCTGTTCGAGCTCCAGGCCGCCGGCTACCTCGCCGGCACCGACGACGCACTATCCCGCTGACACCCGCGCCGATCGCGCGGCTGTCGCGCCGACCGAACCGACTCAAGATCGCGCTAGATCCTGGTCGTAGTGGCCTCCAACCGCGCCGATACCACTACAACCAGGATGCAGCGCGATCTTGACCCGGGAGAGGCCGGGGGAGTGGGAGGTCAGGCGCGGCGGTTGGGGGTGAGGAAGTCGGCGAGCACCCGGGTGTGGGTGGAGAACGCCAGCTCGACCGGGTCGGTGAGCACCAGCCACTCGGTGGCCTCCTCGGTCGGCGCCGACGGCGGCAGTTCCTCGATCGGCCGCTCGGGCAGCACTCCGAAGATCATCATGGTGCCGCCGGCCGGTGCCCCGTGCACCGCGAAGAGGCGGGCGTCCTCGGCCGCCGCGACCAGCCCGGTCTCCTCCCGCAGCTCACGGACCAGCGCGTCGGACCACTCCTCGCCGTACTCGATGAAGCCGCCGGGCAGCGCGAGCAGCCCGCGGGCCGGCGCGATGTCCCGGCGGACCACCACCACGCCCAGGCCCTCGGCGGTGCGGACCGGCAGCACCGCCACCGCGACGGGCAGCGGGTTGCGCCAGACGGTCTCGCCGCAGCCCGCGCAGACCCGCGGCCACCCGGCCGTCGCCGGGTAGGCGGCGCCGCAGTAGGAGCAGTGCGAGTACGGCGAACCGATCATGCGGCTGCACGTTACCCGCACCGCCGCAGTCGATCGGAGGACGGCGGCGGCGCGGGGGATGTGCTCAGGCGGTCGGGGCGCCGGTGTAGAAGGCGGTGGTGCGCTCGGCGGCGGCCTTTGCCTCGTCGGCGTCGGTGCCGGCGGCGGTGCTCGCCTCCCCCCACAGTTGGCTGCTCAGCTCCATGAACCGGCGCCCCTCGTCGGAGGCGCTCCACTCGACGCTCTGCTCCGGCGAGACCCCGCTGCCGTCGCCGGCCAAATAGGAGGCGAGGCCGAGCAGGCCCAGGTCCCACCCGACGCCGACGGCACCCGGGCCGAACTGGGCCCACCGGTCCTGGTCGACATGCGCGATGTGGTCCAGCTCGAAGCGGGTCCGCTCGGCGTCCACCGGGGTGAGCCGCACCTCGATCCAGCTCACCTCGTTGCCGTACTCCCAGGTGGCGGTGAAGCGGTGCGGCGGGTCGCAGGTCTCGATGGTGCCGCCCGCGTTGCCCTCGAGCTGGTAGCGCCCGTGCAGCCGCAGGTCGCCGGAGATCGGCAGGAACCAACGCGGAATACGTTCGGCGTTGGTGCAGGCATCCCAGAGATCTTCGAGCGTCGCGTGGTACGTCTGGCTGACCGTGCTCACCCGGGCCTCGCCGGCCTCCAGGGTGCGGCTGCCGACCGTGCGCTGGACGGCGTTGATCTGCTCGGTCGCGTCGATCATCGTGTCTACCTCTCTTCGGGGTCTCCTGGCCCGCGCCGCCGACGCTCGCGTCGGCCCCGGGCCAGCTCGGTGGCGAGTGCCGCCAGGGGCGGGGTCCAGAACCGGCGGAAGTGCTCCAGCCAGCCGTCGACCTCGCGCAGCGGGCGCGGGTCGACCGCGTACAGCCGCCGGGTACCCTCCGGCCGCACGGTGGCGAAGCCGTTGTCCCGCAACACCTTGAGGTGCTGGGACACGGCGGGCTGTGAGATGCCGAACTCGTCACGGATCACCGCGCTGACCGCGCCGGCGGTCTGCTCGCCGGCGGCGAGCAGCTCCAGGATGCGGCGCCGGACCGGATCGCCCAGCACGTCGAAGGCGTGCACGACGACCTTTATATCATTGCCGGCTTATTTAAGCCAAGGGTGATAGACCGATCAGCTTGTCCAGCCGGATCGGCAGGTCGCGTATCCGCACCCCGGTGGCGTGGTGCACGGCGTTGGCGATCGCCGCCGCGGCGCCGACGATGCCGATCTCGCCGATGCCCTTCACCCCGGCCGGGTTCAGCTCGGCATCCTGCTCGTCGATCCAGTGCGCCTCGATCCGCTCCACGTCCGCGCAGCCGGTGATGTGGTAGGTGGCCAGGTCGTGGTTGACCCAGTCGCCGTACCGCTCGTCGAGCAGGCCCTCCTCGTGCAGGGCCATCGAGATCCCCATCGTCATGCCGCCGATGAGCTGGCTGCGCGCGGTCGTCGGGTTGACCACCCGCCCGGGGGCGAACACCCCGAGCAGCCGGTTCACCCGCACCTCGCCGGTGTCCGCGTCCACCCGGACCTCGACGAAGTGCGCCCCGTACGCGTACCGGGGCAGCGCGGGCTGCGCGCCCACCTCGTCGGCGGTGTTCACCTCGGCGGTCACCTCGCCGTCGGCCTGCACCCCCTCGGGGGCGTCCCGCAGCTTCTCGCGTAGCGCGTCACACGCCCGGATCACCGCCCAGCTCCACGAGGCGGTGCCCATCGACCCGCCGGCCACCCCGGCCGCCGGCAGGTCGCTGTCGCCGATCCGGATCTCCACCCGCTCCGGCGGCACCCCCAGCGCGTCCGCCGCCACCTGCCAGAGCGCGGTCCGGGCGCCGGTGCCGATGTCGGTGGCGTCGATCCGCACCAGGAATCCGCCGTCGGAGCGCGCGGTGGCCGCCGCGGCGGCGGCGTGCGACCGGGCCGGATAGCTCGCGCCGGCCACCCCGGTGCCGAGCAGCCAGCGCCCGTCGC
Source organism: Micromonospora sp. NBC_00858 (assembly GCF_045207365.1). NCBI lineage: Bacteria > Bacillati > Actinomycetota > Actinomycetes > Micromonosporales > Micromonosporaceae > Micromonospora > Micromonospora sp. NBC_00858. Next base: position 1,918,059 of record NZ_CP108828.1, read on the forward strand.
GCCGGGCTCGCGGTGTCGGATCCCGGTCGGCCCAGCCGAACCGCTGGGCGCCCTCGCGCAGGCAGGCGACCAGGTTGCGGCCCGTGAACGGCCGTCCCAGCTCGGGATCGACCGCCGGGTCGTTGCGGATCCGCAGCTCCACCGGGTCGATGCCGACGGCAATGGCCAGCTCGTCCATCGCCGATTCCAGCGCGTACGCGCCGGGGCACTCTCCCGGGGCGCGCATCCAGAACGGCGTGGGCACGTCGAGGCGCACCAGCCGGTGCGTGGTGCGTCGGTGCGGTGCGGCGTACATGCTGCGGGTGTAGACGGCGGTCTGTTCGGCGAACTCGCGGAGGGTCGAGGTCTGGCTGATCGCGTCGTGGCAGATCGCGGTGAGCCGTCCGTCGGTGTCGGCGGCGAGCCGGACCCGCTGGATGGTGGGGGTGCGGTAGCCGATCGGGCCGAACAGCTGCTGCCGGGTCAGCGCCAGCCGGACCGGCCGGTCCACGTGCCGGGCCGCCAGCGCGGCCAGCACCACCGCGGCCTTGGCGTACCCCTTGCTGCCGAAGCCGCCGCCGACGTGCTCGGTGATCACCCGGACCGCCTCCCGGGGCATCTCGAACAGCTCGGCCAGGGCGGCCTGTACCGGCGCGGCGCCCTGGTTGGAGTCGTGTACGAGCAACCGTTCGCCATGCCACTGCGCGGTGGTGGCGTGCGGCTCCATCGGGTTGTTGTGGTAGGCCGGCGTCCGGTACGTGGCGTCCACCCGGACCGGAGCGGCCGCGTACCCGGCGTCGAAGTCACCCTCGGCGGTGTCCGTCGGGTAGCTGGGGTTGACGTGGTCCGGCCGGTACAGGCCGGGATGGTCGGCGGTGAGCACGGTGCTGTGTGGCCCGGCGTCGTAGTCGATCCGGACCAGCCGGGCGCCTTCCCGGGCCGCCTCCAGGCTGGTGGCCACCACCACCGCGATCAGTTGCCCCCGGTAGCTCACCACGGGCTCCTGCAACAGCCAGAGGTCCGGCTCGGGCCCGGGCGCGAGCCGTGGCGCGTTGCCGTGATGCAGCACGGCCAGCACGCCGGGCAGCGCGAGCGCCGGCTCGGCGTCGACCCGGGTGATCCGACCCCGGACCACCGCCGCCGGTACCGCCCAGCCGTAGGTGACTCCGTCCACCGGGTACTCCACCGCGTACCGCGCCGTGCCGGTGACCTTCTCCGGACCCTCCATCCGGGGGTACGCCCGACCGACCGCGCCGGCGCTCACGGCGGCGTCCCCTCGGCCAGTTCAGTGAGCGCCCGTACCGTGATGGCCCGGGTCAACGGCAGCTTGAAGCCGTTGTGCCGCAACGGGCGCGCCTCGGCCAGCTCCGCGTCGGCGGCCCGCGCGGCCAGCTCCGGGCTGAACGGCTGACCCCGCAGCTCCTCCTCGGCCCGGTAGGCCCGCCACGGCCGGTGCGCCACCGCCCCGTACGCCAGTCGGACGTCGCGGACCACGTCGCCGTCGAGGTCCAGCGCCGCGGCCACCGAGCCAGCGGCGAAGGCGAACGAGGCTCGGTCCCGCACCTTGAGGTACGTCGAGCGGCGGGCCATCGGCAGCGCCGGCAGCCGGACGGCGGTGATCAACGCACCCCGGGCCAGCGTGGTCTCCCGCTCCGGATGCTCCCCGGGCAGGCGGTGCAGCGCGGCGAGCGGGATGTCGCGGGCGCCGCCGGCGTCGTGCACCTCCACCACCGCGTCCAGCGCGGCCAGCGCGACCGCCAGGTCGGACGGGTGGGTGGCCACGCACTCATCGGACCAGCCCAGCACGGCCAGGTCGCGGTTCTGGCCGTGCCGGGCGGCGCAACCGCTTCCCGGTTCGCGCTTGTTGCACGCCTTGCCGGTGTCCTGGAAGTAGACGCAGCGGGTGTGCTGCAACAGGTTGCCGCCGGTGGTGGCGAGGTTGCGCAACTGCCCGGAGGCTGCGGCGAGCAGGGCGCGGGCCAGCACCGGGTAGTCCCGGCGGACCACCGGGTGGGCGGCGAGGTCGCTGTTGCGTACCGTCGCGCCGATCCGGAGCCCGCCGTCGGGCAGCTCCTCGACCGCGTCCAGCGGCAGCCGGTTCACGTCCACCAGCAGGTCGGGCCGCTGCACACCGAGCTTCATCAGGTCCACCAGGTTGGTCCCGCCGGCCAGGTACGCCGCCTGCGGCTCGGCGGTCAGCACGGCGACCGCCTCGGCCACGTCGGCCGGCCGGTGGTAGCGGAACGGCCTCACGTCGTCACCGCCGTCTCACGGATGGCCGCGACGATGTGCGGGTACGCGGCGCAGCGGCACAGGTTGCCGGCCATCCGCTCGCGGATCTCCGGGTCGGTCAGCTCGGCCGGTGCGGTGAGGTCGTCGGTGACCGCACTGGGCCAGCCCTGGGCGACCTCGTCGAGCATGCCGCGGGCGGAGCAGAGTTGGCCGGGGGTGCAGTAGCCGCACTGGAACGCGTCGTGCGCGACGAAGGCAGCCTGGAGTGGAGACAGCTCGTCCGGCCCGGCCAGTCCCTCCACGGTGACCACGGACCGGCCGTCCAGGGTGACCGCGAGGACCAGGCAGCTCTTCACCCGGCGGCCGTCCAGCAGCACGGTGCAGGAGCCGCACTGGCCGTGGTCGCAGCCCTTCTTCGCCCCGGTCAGGCCGAGCCGCTCGCGCAGGGTGTCCAGCAGCGTGGTGCGGTTGTCCAGGGTCAGCTTCCGTGGCGCGTCGTTGACCTCGAACGTGACCCGGGACGAGTGCCGCTCGTCGGTGGTCGTCTCGCTGTCCGGTCTGCCCTGCACCGGCCCAGACTAGCTTTACTGGTACATATGCGGGCGAATAACCCATGTAGCTGCGTGCGGGAGGTGCTCCGAGTGCCGGACCCGCCGATCACCGCCGTGCTGTTGCCGGCCGCCGGTGCAGCCCCTCGCTGGTGAACGCGTGATACATGACCATGACGATGACGCCGATCAGGCCCAGCAGGGGGTTGACGAACCAGCCGAGCAGGCCGCTGAGCCCATAGAGGACCAGGCCGGTGACCGGTCGCAGCCGCTGCGTCCGCACGTACTCCGGACTGACCTCGCGCTGGAGCAGCGCCGGGTGGCGGCGCAGGTAGCCGAAGAACACCAGCCAGGGGGCCGACATCAGGGCAGCGGCCAGCGCGTACAGGGCGACGGCGGCGCGGCGGTCGGCGGTGTCACCGTGGGTGAACGCGGACGCCAGCACGGCGGTGGGAAACGGGATGATCACCGCGCCGAAGAGAATGCCGAGGTTGATCCAGCTCAGCGCGAGGGTGGTGCCGCGGATCAGCCGGACCAGCGCGTGGTGGTTGAGCCAGAGCACCCCGATATAGATGAAGGACACCACGAAGGCCAGGTAGGACGCTCCCTCGTCGAGCAGCCCCGTCAGCAACTCACCCTCGTGGTATTCCGGCACCCGCAACTCGATGACCAGCAGCGTGATGACGATGGCGAAGACGCCGTCGCTGAACGCGGTCAGCCGGTCCGTCTCGGACATCCGTAGCCCGGCGTCGGGTTGCCCGACCTCGTCGGCTGCTGCGGCCATTCGGGAAGGCTAACCGTCGGCGCGATCCGCCGACGGCGGTTTGTCCGAACGGGAGGACGACTGTGGACGGTGGTCGGACGGGGGAGTGCCGACTCGATAATACTGTGTATTATACCGAGTATGCTAACTGTAGGTGATGGTTCGTGAGCATCCGTCATGCCATGCTGGCGCTGCTCACCGAGGCGCCGAAGTACGGTCTCCAGCTCCGTCAGGAGTTCGAGGCGCGCACCGGCGAGGTCTGGCCACTCAACGTCGGGCAGGTCTACACCACGCTGCAACGCCTGGAGCGCGAGGGCCACGTCGAGACCGACGACGCCGGCCGCGACGGCGCACAGAAGCGCTACCGGCTCACCGCCGACGGCGAACGGGAGCTGCACAGCTGGCTGCGGACGCCACCCCAGGCCGGGCCGCCACCCCGCGACGAGCTCGTGATGAAGGTGCAGGTGGCGATGCGCCTGACCCAGGTGGACGTCGCCGAGATCCTGCAGACCCACCGGCGGCGGATCGTCGAGGAGATGCAGCGCTACACCCACCTCAAGGCCGACGCGGCACCGGAGGACATCGGCCTCGGCCTCGTCGTCGACGCCGAGCTGTTCCGACTGGAAGCGGTCGTCCGCTGGCTGGACGCGGCGGACGCCCGCCTGCGCAGCCACCCGACGCAGCCCGCCGCCAGCGCACCTCCCACGGACCCGTCGCTGGCCGCGGACGACCAGGAGAGTCGCCTGACGCGGCCAGCCCGGGACGACGCGGCAGGAGCCCGGCGATGAGCGTCGTGCTGAGCCTGCGACAGGTGTCCAAGGTGTACGGGGCCGGCGCCGCCGCCGTACACGCCCTGCGTGCGGTCGACCTGGACGTGGTCGCCGGTGAACTGGTCGCGGTCATGGGTCCCAGTGGCTCGGGCAAGAGCACCCTGCTGACCATCGCGGGCACCCTGGAGGAGCCGACGGCCGGTCAGGTGACGGTGTGCGGGTCCGACCTCTCCGCGCTGTCCGCCGACGCCACCGCCCGGCTGCGTCGCCGGTCGCTCGGCTTCGTCTTCCAGGACCTGAACCTGCTCGCCGGCCTCTCCGCCGTCGAGAACGTGGCCCTGCCCCTGGAGCTGGACGGCATGGCCGTACGTCCGGCGCGCGCCGCCGCCCTGCACGTGCTCGACGAGCTGGGGCTGACCGACCGCGCCGGCCACTTTCCCGACGACCTCTCCGGCGGTGAGCGCCAACGGGTCGCCATCGCCCGGGCCGTGGTGGGGGACCGGCGGCTGCTGCTGGCCGACGAGCCGACCGGCGCCCTCGACGCCGCCAACGGCGAAGCCGTCCTGCGGATGCTCCGCTCGGCCTGCAAGCGCGGCATCGCCGGAGTGATGGTCACCCACGACGCCCAGCTCGCGTCCTGGGCCGATCGAGTGATCTTCATTCGGGACGGGCGGGTGGTCGACCAGACCGCACCGTCGGCCGGCCCGGATGCCCTGCTCACCCCGGACCCGACGTCGTGACCGCCGACCCGGGCCGCAGCCGGAGGACCGCCCGGCCCGCTGGCGGCGGACTTCCGGCTCGCCGCGCGGTGATTCGCTGGGCGGTACGGTTGTTCCGCCGCGAGTGGCGGCAGCAACTGCTGGCCATCGCGCTGCTCACCGTCGCGGTCACCGGCACCACCTTCGGCCTGGCGGCGACCTGGAACCTGGCCGCGTCGAGCGACGCCACGTTCGGTCGCGCCGACCAGCTCATCCGGATCCCCGGCGACGATCCGGCCGCGCTGGATGCCCGGGTCACCGCCGCTCGGGCGTGGTTCGGCACGATCGACGTCATCGGGCACCGGCACGTGCCGGTGCCGGGGCTGTTCGACCCGGTCGACGTCCGGGCCCAGGACCCCGCCGGCGCGTACGGCGAGCCGATGCTCGCCCTGCGGCAGGGCCGCTACCCGACCGGGCCCGCCGAGGTGGCAGTGACCGAAGGGGTGGCGCGAGCCCTGCGCGCCGGGCTCGGCACCCGGGTCCAGCTCGGTGAGTCCGACCGCCTGATCGTCGGAGTGGTGGAGAACCCGGCGGACCTGCACGACGAGTTCGCCCTCACCGACTCGGCGCACGCCGACCGACCGCAGTCGGTGACCGTCCTGGTGGCCGGCGACCACGACCGCATGGAGGAGTTCCGGCAGACCATCGACGGTCCGCTGGTGCGCGAGTCCCGGCCGGTGGCCGAGCGCACCGCGCTCACCATCGCCGCGCTGGCGCTGGCCACCGTCGGCCTGCTGCTGGTGTCTCTCGTGGCCGCCGCCGGGTTCGTGGTGCTGGCACAACGCCGGCTGCGTCAGCTCGGCATGCTGGCGGCGATGGGCGCCACCCGCCGACACCTGCGGCTGGTGCTGCTGGTCAACGGCGCGGCGGTTGGGTCAGTCGCCGCGGTCTGCGGCACCGCCGTCGGGGTGGCCGCCTGGCTGGTCACCGCAGGGTTCGTCGAGACCGCCGCCGGGCACCGCATCGGCCGGTTCGACCTGCCCTGGCTCACCATCGGCGCGGGCATGCTGCTGGCCGTCGCGACGGCGACCGCCGCCGCCTGGTGGCCGGCCCGCGCGGTCGCCCGTACCCCGATCATGAGCGCGCTGTCGGCCCGGCCGCCGGTCCCACCGCCAGCGCGGCGGACCGCCGTGGCCGCGGCCGTGCTGCTCGCTGCCGGTCTCACGGCGCTGGTGCTCTCCGACGGGTCGAACCCGCTGCTCATCGGGGTGGGCGCCGTCGGCGTCGCGCTCGGCGTGCTGTTCGTCGGTCCGCTGGCCATCCCGGTTCTGGCGGCGGCCCGGGGAGGTCTGCCGGTGGCGGTCCGGCTGGCCCTGGCGGATCTGGCCCGGTACCGCGTCCGGGCCGGGGCCGCACTCGCCGCGATCAGCCTCGCGGTGGGGCTGTCGGCGGCGATCGTCGTGGGCTCCGCCGCGGCGGAGTACCGCAGCCAGGAGGCGGCCGGGCTGGGCAACCTCGCGGCCAGCCAACTGCTGATCCGGATCGGCCAACCGGATCCGGTCATCCCGGAGCGCACGGCGGCCGAGATCGCCGCTCTCCAGGCCCGGACGGACACCATCGCGACCACCGTGGGTGCGGCCACCGTCATTCCGCTGGACATGGCGGTGGTGGCCGCACACCTCGACCCGGGTCGGGAGGGCGGACCGACCGGCCACCCGGCCGTCGAGATCGGCCCCCCGGCGGCGGCCGGCGAGTCCACGACCTCCCATCCGCTCTACGTCGTCAACCCCGGGCTGCTCCGGCTGAACGGCGTGGCCGGGATGACGGTCGAGCCCGACACCGATGTGCTCAGCACTCGCACCGGCGCGCTGGAGCTGATGAACATTCCCGCCCGCGGCGTGCGTCCGATCGTGCGCACCCTTCCCCGGTCCGGCTACACGGGGCTGCCCGACTCGCTGATCACCTCCTCCGCGCTCGGCCGACACGGCTGGCAACCGGCCCGCGTCGGCTGGTTCCTCGCGGCCGACCGGGCCCTCACCGACGCGCAGTTGGCGACGGCCCAGGACCTGGCCGCCGCTGCCGGGCTCACCATCGAGTCCCGTCGGGAGCAGAGCTCGCTGACCGCGCTGCGGACCGGCGCGACCGGCGCTGGCGTGCTGCTCGCGCTCGGCGTGCTGGCGACGACCGTCGGGCTCATCCGGGGTGAGGCCGCAGCGGACCTGCGGACGCTGACCGCGACCGGGGCACCGAGGCGGGTCCGGCGGACGCTCACCGCCACCACCGCCGGAGCGCTCGCCCTGCTCGGTGCCGTACTGGGCGTGGCCGGTGCCTACCTGGCCCTGGCCGGTGCCCTGCACCGCGACCTCGACCCGCTCGGCGCCGTGCCGGTCGTTCACCTCGTCGCGACCGCCGGTGGGCTGCCGTTGCTCGCCGCGGTCGCCGGCTGGCTGCTCGCCGGCCGGCTGCCGCCGTCGCTGTCCCGCCGGCTCCTGGACTGAGCGCGGAACGCCCTGGGCGCCGCTCGACGCGGCGCCCAGGGTGCCCAGCCTCGCCGACCCCCGTTCAGGCCGCCGGTGTGGCGGTCCCGGTCGCACCGGCGACGCGCTGGTGGGCGCGGATCAGCTCGGCGTAGCGCAGGCCGCTCGCCTTCACCGTCCGGCGCTGGGTGGCGTAGTCCACGTGCACCAACCCGAAGCGCTTGTCATAGCCGTACGCCCACTCGAAGTTGTCCAGCAGCGACCAGACGAAGTAGCCGTCCAGCGGCACGCCCTGGGCCACCGCCGACGCGCACGCCGCCAGGTGCTGCTCCAGGTGGTCGGTGCGCTCCTTGTCCTCCACCGCGCCTTCGGCCGTGACCTCATCCGGCCATGCCGAGCCGCTCTCGGTGACGATGATCCGGCCCGGCCGGTACTCCTCGTTCACCTCGACCAGCAGTCGCTCCAGCCCCGTTGGGTACATCTCCCAGCCCATCGCGGTCTCCACCGAGCCGGGCACCGGCAGTTGCCGGGCGTACGGCGGCGGCCCGGTCGGGTCGTCGGCCACCACCTGGCGGAAGTAGTAGTTCACCCCGAGGAAGTCGGTGGGTGTGGCGATCACCGCCAGATCGTCGCCGCGCACCGGCGGCTCGACTCCGTACGTGGCGATCATGTCGGCGGGGTAGCCCCGCCCGTGGATCGGGTCCAGCCACCAGCGGTTGACGTGCCCGTCGGCGCGCCGGGCCGCCGCGACGTCCTCGGGCCGGTCGGTCGCCGGCTCGATCGGGCTGAGGTTGAGCACCAGCCCCACCGAGGCCGGCCGGGCGGCGTTGGCGCGTACCGCCTGGGTGGCCAGGCCGTGCCCGAGCAGCACGTGGTGTGACGCGTGCACCGCGCGGGTCAGGTCCCGCTCGCCCGGGGCCATCCGCCCCTCCAGGTGCCCGATCCAGGACACGCAGAGCGGCTCGTTGACGGTGTTCCAGTCGGTCACCCGGTCGCCGAGGCGGGCGGCGACCACCGCTGAGTAGTCGGCGAACGCCTCGGCGGTGGAGCGCTGCGGCCAGCCGCCCCGGTCCTGCAGCGCCTGCGGCAGGTCCCAGTGGTAGAGCGTGACGAACGGCCGGATCCCGTCGGCGAGCAGCGTGTCGACCAGCCGGTCGTAGAAGTCCAACCCGGCGGGGTTGACCGCGCCGACGCCGTCGGGCATCACCCGGGGCCAGGCCACCGAGAACCGGTACGCGTCGACGCCGAGTCGGCGCAGCAGCGCCAGGTCCTCCGGCCACCGGTGGTAGTGGTCGCAGGCCACCGCGCCGGTGTCGCCGTTGTCGACGTTGCCGGGGGTCGCCGAGAAGGTGTCCCAGATGGACGGCGCCCGGCCGTCGACGTCGACGGCCCCCTCGATCTGGTACGCCGCCGTGGCGACACCCCAGAGAAAGTCGGGCGGCAGCTTGGACAAATCCGGCACGGGTACGTTCTCCTCTGGGGTTGGATGACTCACTTGACCGCGCCGGCGGTGAGGCCGGCGACGAAGTAGCGCTGGAGGGCGAGGAAGCCGGCGACGACCGGAATGCTGACCACCAGCGAGGCGGCCATCACCTGGTTCCAGTAGACGTTGAACTGGGTGGAGTAGCCCTGCAGGCCGACGGCCAGCGTGCGGCTGCCCTCATCGGTCATCACCGAGGCGAAGAGCACCTCACCCCAGGCGGTCATGAACGCGTACACGGTGACCGCGACCACGCCCGGCACGGCGGCCGGGAGGATGACCTGGAACAGGATGCGCAGCGGCCCGGCCCCGTCGACCTGCGCCGCCTCGTCCAGCCCGCGGGGGATCGAGTCGAAGTAGCCGACCAGCATCCAGATCGAGAACGGCAGCGAGAAGGTCAGGTAGGTGATGATCAGGCCAGTGCGGCTGGCGTACAGCTCGATGCCGGTGGCGTTGCCCAGGTTGACGTAGATGAGGAAGAGCGGCAGCAGGAACAGGATGCCGGGGAACATCTGGGTGGACAGCACCGTCACCGAGAAGACTCCCCGGCCGCGGAACCGGTACCGGCTGACCGCGAACGCGGCGAAGATCGCCACCGCCACCGAGCAGATCGCCGCGATGCTCGACACCACCAGGCTGTTCACCAGGTAGCGGGCCAGCGGCACGGTGCTCCACATGTCGATGAACGGTTGCAGGGTGGGCCGGCTGGGCCACCAGGTGAAGCCGTTCTGCACGTCCTGCAGCGGCTTCGCCGCGGAGGTGACCATCACATAGAGCGGGATGACGACGAAGAGGGTGAGCAGGGTCAGCACGATGCGCCGACCCCAGCGCTCACCGGCGGTCTCACGCATGGTCGTCCCTCCGGCGGTTGGTGATCAGCAGGTACGCGGCCGAGACGACCAGCAGGAACAGCAGCAGCGCCACCGACATCGCCGAGCCGGACCCGAAGTCCCAGGTCTTGAAGGAGCTGCGGTAGATGTGGATGGAGATCAGGTCGGCCTGTTCCGGCGCGGAGCCGCCGAACAGCACGTACGGGGTGTTGAAGTCGTTGAAGGTCCAGAGGAACAGCACCAGCAGCAGCACCAGGTTCACCGGCCGCAGCATGGGCAGGGTGACCGAGCGCAGCCGGCGCCAGAACCCGGCGCCGTCGATGGCGGCGGCCTCGTACAGCTCGCCGGGGACGTTCTGCAGGCCGGCCATCAGGCAGAGGAACGCGAACGGCCAGTTGCGCCAGACCGACACCACGAGCAGCGACCAGAAGCTGTTGTCGCCGATCAACCAGAACGGCCGGTCGTCGAGGAGCCCGAGCTGGTCGACCAGTACGTGGTTGACCAGGCCGGTGTCGCGCTGCAGCAGGAAGCTCCAGGTGATCACGGCGGTGTAGACCGGCAGCGCGTACGGGGTGAGGAACAGCGCCCGCAGGATGGCCCGTCCCCGGAACGGCCGTTGCAGCACCACCGCCGCCGAGATGCCGAGCAGCCAGGCGAACCCGACCGAGAGCAGGCTGTAGACCAGCGTGACCCAGAACGAGTGCAGCAGTTCCTTGCCGGCGGCGCTGTTCACATCGAGCGTCGCCCGGTAGTTCTCCAGCCCGATGAAGGGCGCGGTGGACCAGTTGCGGATGTGGAACTGGGTCAGCTCCAGCAGGCTCATCCAGACCCCGACCACCATCGGGATCACGTGGATGGCGAGTTCCAGCACGACGGCCGGGGCGAGCAGCAGGTACGGCAGGAGCGAGCGGCGGGGGCCGCGGGGCCGGCGGGCCGGCCCCCGGGCGGGCGACCCGGCCCGGGGTTCGCGCTGGTCGGCGTCCGGCGCGGTGGTGCTGGTTGCCATCGGGGTCCTCTCGGAGGCGGTGGCCGTGGCCGGGCTCAGCACCCGACCACGGCCACCGGCGACGCCTCGGTCAGCGCATCTTCTGCTGCGCGTCGGTCAGCTTGGCCTTCACCGATTCCTCGGTGACCGGCTTGCCGCTGGCCGCGTCGGCGAACAGCTCCTTCATCGCGGTGCCGACCAGGGTCTCGAAGGTGCTCTCCTCGGGCACCTGCGGCAGCGGGGCCGCGGTGGTGACCAGGGTCTCCTGGATCGTCTTCTGCTCCACGGCGGTGAACGCCGGGTCGGAGCCCGCGGTCTTCACCGCCGGCAGCGACCCGTACGTGCGGTTGAGGATCGTCTGCTCCTCGTCGCTGGTCATGAACTTCACGAAGCTCAGCGCGCCGTCACGGTTCTTGGTGTGCTTGAAGACCGCCATGTTGATACCGGCGACCATGCTGTTGACCTTCTTGCCGCCGGCCGGCGGGCTGGCCAGGAACGGCACCGGGGCCACCCCGTACGCGTCGGCGGGCATGTTCTGCGTCTTCAGGTTCGAGCCGGCGGACTGCCAGAGCAGCATGGCGGCCTTGCCGTTGGCGAAGTCGGAGACCGACTGGTTCTGCGCGTACTCGGCGTTGCTCGGGTTGGTGATCTTGTCGGCGGCCATGAAGTCGATGTAGCGCTTGATCGCCGAGACGTTCTGCGGGGTGTCGAAGGTCGGCTTGCCGGCCGAGTCGAACCACTCGCCGCCGTACTGCTGGCTGAAGGTGAAGGCGTGGTGGGCGTTCTCCGACGGGTTGGCCCCCTCGATCGCCAGGCCCCACTTGCCACCAGTGCTGAGCTTCTTGCCGTACTCGGCAAGCTGCTCCCAGGTGGTCGGCGGTGCGGTGATGCCGGCGTCGGCGAACGACTTCTTGTTGTAGTACAGGCTGTAGGCCATGCTGTAGAGCGGCACGGCGGCTGGCGGCTTGCCGGGGGCGCCGGCGGCGGCGAGCGCGGCGGGCACGATGCGGTCCTTGCCGCCGACGGCCTGCAGGGTGGCGTCGTCGAACTCGACCAGGGCGCCGGTGGCCTGCAACGAGGCCGACCAGGTGTTGCCGATGTTCACCACGTCCGGGCCCTTGCCGGAGGCGGCGGCGGCGAGCAGCCGGTTGAGCAGGTCCGACCAGGGGACCACCTCGACGTTGACCTTGATGCCGCTCTGCTTCTCGAACTTGTCCAGCTCCGGCTGGAGGATCGTCTTGTCGGCCTCCAGGCTGGCGCCCTGGTTGCTGGCCCAGTAGGTGAGGGTCTTGCCCGATCCGGCGGAGTCGTCGCCGGAGCCGCCGCAGGCGGTCAGCGAGGCCGCGGCCAGTACGGCGGCGGTGAATATCCCGAGGTGTCGTCTCGACACGGTCAGCCCTTCCGGTACGTGGTGGGGGTCCGCCGACCTCCGTCGTCGATAGGGGTGGGCGACGGACGGCCGGCTGCGGACGGGATTTCGGGGTGCGCCGCCGGGGTCCGGTGGCGTTTCCCGGGAGTTACATCACGGCTTAATGAATGTCGTCATTAAAGTTGCTGTCCAGTGGGTCGTCAAGCACGGGCCGGTTACAGTCGCTCGAACGACCGACGGGATCGAGGTGCCGAGTGGAGCTGGCGCGAGCCACCAACCGGAGCGTCCGGCTGCGCAACAGGTCTGCCCTGCTGACGAAGCTCTTCCTCGACGCCCCGCTCACCCGGCAGGACCTGGTGCGCAGCACCGGGCTGAGCCAGCCGGCGGTGAGCAACGTGGTGGCCGACCTGATCGACGAGGGGCTGGTCGCCGAGGCCGGCGCCGCCGAGTCCGACGGGGGCCGACCCAGCATGCTGCTGCGGGTCGCACCCCGGTTCGCCTTCGTCGTCGGGGTGGACGTGGGCGAGACCCGGGTCCGGGTCGAGCTGTTCGACTTCGCGATGACCCTGCTGGCCAGCGTCGAGTACCCGCTCGACCCGGCGCGCACCGAGCCCGACGTGGTGGCCGGGCACGTGCTGGCCGGCATCGACGCGGTGACCGGCCAGGCCCAGGTCGCCACCAGCGACGTGCTCGGCGTCGGGATCGGCGTCTCCGGGGTGGTCGAGCAGGGCACCCAGGCCGTGGTGCACGCCCAGGCCCTGGGCTGGGACCGGGTGCCGCTGGAGCGCCTGATCGGCGCCGGCACCGACCTGCCGCTGCACATCGACAACGGCGCGAAGACCCTCGGCCAGGCGGAGATGTGGTTCGGCGCCGGCCGGGGTGCGCGGCACGCGGTCTTCGCGCTGGTCGGCTCCGGTGTCGGCGCGGCGGTGGTGACCAACGGCGCCACCTACCGGGGCGCGTCCAGCAGCGCGGGGGAGTGGGGGCACACCACCCTGGTGTACGGCGGCCGGGCCTGCCGGTGCGGCGCGCGCGGCTGCCTGGAGGCGTACGTGGGCGCGGAGGCGATCATCGACCGCTACCGGGAGGCACGCCGGGGCCGGCCAGTGCCGGGCGAGGATGAGGAGTCCCAGCTCGCCGCCCTGGTCGACGCCGCCGCGACCTCGGCCACCGCCCGACGGGTGCTGGATGAAACCGCTGGCTACCTCGGCGCCGGGGTGGCCAACCTGATCAACCTGTTCAACCCGGAGCGGGTGGTGCTCGGCGGTTGGGCGGCGATGGCGCTGGGCGACCTGCTGCCGGCCGTCCGGGAGGCCGCCGGCCGGCAGGCGCTGCGCCAGCCGTACGAGCAGGCGTCGATCGAGCTGTGCCGGCTCGGGGTGGACGCCGTGGCGTTGGGTGCCGCCACGCTGCCGATTGCCCGGTTCCTCACCGAGGGTGGCGTACGCCGCTGAGGGGCAATTCGCCCACAACAAACCTTCGGGATAAATAACAGTGTTATAGATCGATGTCTTGACGCCGTCGCAATCGCGCCGCAACACTCCTACGAGAGCGCTCTCCGCCCCGCGGCGTCGCATCGGCGGCACCACCCACGGCACCACGGGCGAGCCCGATCCCACCCGCGCGTCGTCCGTAACCCCCTATCGACAGGCGATGTCATGACATCTCGCGCTACATCCGCACGCCCGCGTCCCCGGCGTGCCGTCCGACACCTGCTCCTCGGGCTCACCGTGGCCCTGGTCGCGGCGCTCACCCCGGCCGGCGTCCCGACACCGGCGCAGGCCGCCCCCACCCTGCTGTCGCAGGGCCGCCCGGCCACCGCCTCGTCCACCGAGAACGCCGGCACCCCGGCCGCCGCCGCCGTCGACGGCAACACCGGCACCCGCTGGGCCAGCGCGTTCAGCGACCCCCAGTGGCTCCAGGTCGACCTGGGTGCCCGGGCCACCCTCAGCCAGGTGACCCTGCAGTGGGAGGGTGCCTACGCCCGCGCCTTCCAGCTCCAGACCTCCGACGACGGGGCCACCTGGACCACCATCTACTCGACCACCACCGGCGCCGGCGGCACGCAGACCCTCGCCGTCACCGGCGCCGGCCGGTACGTGCGGATGTACGGCACCGCCCGGGGTACCGGCTACGGCTACTCGCTCTGGGAGTTCCAGGTCTACGGCGAGACCGGCGGCAGCACGCCCACCTGCGGCAGCACCAACGCCGCGCAGGGTCGCCCGGTTACCGCCTCGTCCACCGAGAACGCCGGCACCCCCGCGTCCGGCGCGGTCGACGGCAACGCCGGCACCCGCTGGGCCAGCGCCGCCAGCGATCCCCAGTGGCTGCGCGTCGACCTCGGCAGCACGCAGTCGATCTGCCGGGTGGTGCTCACCTGGGAGGCCGCGTACGCCCGGGCCTTCCAGCTCCAGACCTCGGCTGACGGCAACACCTGGACCACCATCTACTCGACCACCACCGGCGCCGGCGGCACGCAGACCCTCGCCGTCACCGGCAGCGGTCGCTACCTGCGGATGTACGGCACCGCCCGGGGCACCACCTACGGCTACTCGCTGTGGGAGCTGGCCGTGAACACGACCGGTGGGACCAGCGAGCCGCCGGTCGACCCGACCGACCCGCGCAACCCGAACCTCGGTCCGAACACCTTCGTCTTCGACCCGAGCACCCCGACCGCCACCATCCAGAGTCGACTGAACACGCTCTTCACCCAGCAGGAGACCAACCAGTTCGGCCCGCAGCGCTACGCGGTGCTCTTCAAGCCCGGCACCTACACCGCCGACGTCAACCTCGGTTTCTTCACCCAGGTCGCCGGCCTCGGCATGAGCCCCGACGACGTCAACCTCAACGGGCACGTCCGGGTGGAGGCGGCCTGGTTCGGCGGCAACGCCACCCAGAACTTCTGGCGCGCGGCGGAGAACCTCTCGGTCACCCTGCCGGCCGGGGTGAGCGTCGAGCGTTGGGCGGTGTCCCAGGCCGCGCCGTACCGGCGGATGCACCTGCGCGGCGCGCAGAACCAGATCCAGCTCTGGAACGGCGGCGACGGCTGGTCCAGTGGCGGCCTGATGGCCGACACCCGCGTCGACGGCCTGGTCGTCTCCGGCTCGCAGCAGCAGTGGTACTCGCGCAACAGCGAGTTCGGCAACGGCTGGACCGGCTCGGTGTGGAACATGGTCTTCCAGGGCGTCACCGGCGCACCACCGCCGAGCTTCCCCAACCCGTCGCACACCGTCATCCCGCAGACCCCGCAGGTACGGGAGAAGCCGTTCCTGTACGTCGACGGCACCGGCGAGTACCGGGTCTTCGTGCCGGCACTGCGGAACAACTCCACCGGCACCAGCTGGTACGGCAAGACCCCGGCCGGCTCGTCCATCTCACTGTCGCAGTTCTTCATCGTCCAGCCCGGCACCAGCGCGGCCACCATCAACGCGGCCCTGGCCCAGGGCAAGCACCTGCTCTTCACGCCGGGTGTGCACCACGTCACCGAGCCGATCCAGGTCAACCGGGCCGACACGGTGATCCTCGGCCTCGGCCTGGCCACCATCCAGGCCGACAACGGCAGCGTCGGGATGCGGGTGGCCGACGTGGACGGTGTGAAGGTGGCCGGCATCATGTTCGAGGCCGGCACGACGAACTCGCCGGTGCTGATGGAGGTCGGGCCGACGGGCTCGGCGGCGAGCCACGCCGCGAACCCGACCTCGTTGCACGACGTGTTCTTCCGGATCGGTGGACCGCACGTCGGCAGGGCCACCAACACGCTGACCGTCAACAGTGACAACGTGATCGGTGACCACATGTGGCTGTGGCGGGCCGACCACGCGGCCAGCGGCGTACCCACCGGGTGGACGTTGAACACCGCCGACACCGGGCTCACCGTCAACGGCGACAACGTCACCATGTACGGCCTCTTCGTCGAGCACTACCAGAAGTACCAGACGGTCTGGAACGGCAACGGCGGGCGGACGTACTTCTACCAGAACGAGATGCCGTACGACCCGCCCAACCAGGGCGCCTGGATGAACGGCGCGACCCGGGGGTACGCCGCGTACAAGGTGGCCGACTCCGTCACCAGCCACCAGGCGTGGGGGATGGGCAGCTACTGCTACTTCAACGTGAACCCGGCGGTCATCGCCGACCGGGCCATCGAGGCGCCCACCAACCCGAACGTGCGGTTCACCAACATGGTCACCGTCTCGCTCGGTGGCGTCGGCACCATCAACCGGGTGATCAACAACACCGGCGGCACCGCCAACGCGGCCAACCAGCAGGTGTACCTGACCACCTACCCCTGACCGGGGCACCCGACCGGCCCGGTCGCGCCGTCGACCGGGCCGTGCGGGTCGCACCGTGGGCCGAGCCGGCCCGGTCCCGCCGAGACCGGGCCGGCCCGGTCGCGCCGCACCCCCGCCGACACCGCGCCGTCGCGCCGGCGGGAATCCGGCCGAATCTTTTCCAGCGGTATGTCGATCCGGGCGAGGGGCGTTCGTGTGGAGGATGAGGGGTCGGCGACGGGCCGGCCGCCCCCGCAAGGAGGAACGATGACGCTGTACCTGCTCAGCATCCACCAGCCCCAGGGTGAGCTGCCGCCGGACCCGGAGTTCCTGGCCGGGGTGATGCGTCAGCTCGGCGAGCTGCACGACGAGTTGGTGGGGGCCGGGTCGTGGGTCTTCGGGCAGGGCCTGCACGGCCCGGAGACCGCCACCGTGCTGCGCCCCCGCGACGGCGAGGTGCTGGTCACCGACGGGCCGTTCGTCGAGGGCAAGGAGCACCTGGGCGGCATCACCATCATCGACGTGCCCGACCTGGACGCCGCCCTGGACTGGGGCCGCCGCTACGCGCTGGCCACCACGCTGCCGATCGAGGTACGCCCGTTCCAGGGTGGAGCCGGGGACTGACCGTGCAGAACGTGGAGGCGGTGTTCCGCGCGGAGTACGGCCGCGCGGTCGCCGTCCTGGTCCGCCTCCTCGGCGACATCGACCTCGCCGAGGAGGCCGTCCAGGAGGCCTTCACCATCGCGGTACGGCGGTGGTCGCAGACCGGTCCGCCGCCCAGCCCCGCCGGCTGGATCATCACCACCGCTCGGAACCAGGCCATCGACCGGCTGCGCCGGGAGGCGTCCCGGGCCGACCGGCACGCCCAGGCGGCCCTGTTGTACGCGGCCGACGTACCCGCCGAGGAGGGACCGGTGCGCGATGACCGGCTACGTCTGATCTTCACCTGCTGCCACCCGGCACTCGCACCGGCCTCCCGGGTCGCGCTCACCCTGCGCCTGCTCGGCGGCCTGAGCACCGCCGAGATCGCCCGCGCATTCCTGGTGCCCGAGCCGACCATGGCGCAGCGGCTGGTCCGGGCCAAGTCGAAGATCCGCAACGCCCGGATCCCGTACCGGGTGCCACGCGACGCCGACCTGCCCGACCGGCTGCACGCCGTGCTCGCGGTGCTGTACCTGATCTTCAACGAGGGGTACACGGCCAGCGCCGGGCGGCGACTGGTCCGCGCGGAGCTGTGCGCCGAGGCGATCCGGTTGGCCCGGCTGCTGGCCGAGCTGATGTCGGACGAGCCGGAGGCACTCGGCCTGCTCGCGCTGATGCTGCTCACCGAATCCCGCCGGGACGCGCGGACCACCGCCGCCGGCGAGCTGGTGCCACTGCCCCGACAGGATCGGGGCCGCTGGGACGCCGCGCTGGTCGCCGAGGGGCAGGCGCTGGTCCGCCGCTGTCTGCGCCGCGACCGGCCGGGGCCGTACCAGATCCAGGCCGCGATCGCCGCCGTGCACAGTGCCGCTTCGCGCGCCGCCGACACCGACTGGGGCCAGATCCTCCAGTTGTACGACCAGTTGTCGGCGGTCGCTCCCGGCCCGGTGGTGGCGCTGAACCGGGCGGTCGCGCTCGCCGAGGTGGCCGGACCGGCGGTGGCGCTGGCCGAGGTGGACCGCCTCGACCTGGACGGCTACCACGTGCGGTACGCGGTCCGTGCGGACCTGCTCGCCCGGCTCGACCGGGGCGGGGAGGCCGCCGCCGAGTACCGGACGGCCGCCGCGCTGACGGACAACGCGGCCGAGCGGGCCTTCCTCGCCGGGCGTGCGGCGGCCGTGTCACCGGGCTGACCGTGCGTTTGCCGGCGGGGCGGGCCGGGAAACCGAGGCACCCGCCGGCCGGGGCGTCGAGCCCCGGCCGCAGGAGCAGATGGAGGGCGCCATGACGTACCGTCCGGCGGCCGCCGCAACCGTGCCCGACCTGAGCGCCCTCACGCTCGGCGTGGAGGAGGAGTTCCTGCTGCTCGACCCGGACAGCGGGCGGAACCTGCCGGTGGCCGACCAGGTGCTGGCCGCGCTGCGCGGCTCGGCCCGGGAGCAGAGCCGGCAGGAGTTCCGGCACAGCATGGTCGAGATGGTCACCCCGGTCTGTGCCGACCTCACCGATCTGCGCGCGCACCTGGTGGCACTGCGCCGATCCGCCGTCGAGGCGGCCGCGGCGGCGGGTGCCCGGCTGGTGGCGGTCGGGGCCACCCCGGTGGCCGAGCCGCACCGGACGGTGCCCGACAAAGCGCGCTACCACGCGATGTCGCGCCGGTACGGGCCGGTGGCGCACGACCCGGCCGTCTGCGGCTGCCACGTGCACGTCGGGCTGTCCGATCGCGAACTGGCCGTGCAGGTCTGCAACCACCTGCGGGTGTGGCTGCCGGTGGTGCAGGCGATCACCACCAACTCGCCGCTGCACGACGGGCACGACACCGGCCACGCCAGCTGGCGGTCGATGCAACTGGAGCGCTGGCCCAGCATCGGCCCGACGCCGTACTTCGACTCGCTCGCCGACTACGACCGGACCGTCGACGAGTTGATCGCCGCCGGCATCATGCTCGACGCCGCGATGGTCTACTGGTACGCCCGGCCGTCGTCGGCGTACCCGACAGTGGAGGTGCGGGTGGGCGACGTCTGCCCGGAAGTGGACGACGCCGTGCTGGTCGCCGCGCTGGTCCGGGCACTGGTCGCCGCCCTCGCCGACGACGTACGCGGCGGTGTGCCCGCCCCCCGTACCCGCGACTGCCTGGTCGCCGCGGCGCACTGGCGGGCCGCCCACGACGGCCTCGACGGTGAGCTGATCGACCTGCGCGCCGGTGGGACCAGGCCGGCCTGGGTGCTGGTCGACGAGCTGATGACGATGATTGCCCCGGCCCTGCTGCGGCACGGGGATCTGGGCTATGTGCTGGGGCAGCTGGCCCGGCTGCGCCGCGAGGGCACCGGCGCGACCCGGCAGCGGCGGGTGCTGGAGCGCACCGGAGACCTGCGGGCGGTCATCGATGACCTGGCCGCCCGCACCTCCGCCGGCTGACCCGACCCCCGGCTCAGCGGATGTCGTGCGACTGGAGCCAGAGTTCCAGGAGGCCGAGCTGCCACAGCTTGTTGCTGCCGGCCGCCGCCTCGGCCCGGTCCGGCTCGGCGAGCAGACGCGCCACGTACTCCGACCGGAACAGGCCCCGCTCGCGCGCGGCCGGCGCCTGCAACGCCTCGGCCACCAGCTCGCGCACCGGCCCGTCCACGTTGCGCAGCGCCGGCACCGGAAAGTAGCCCTTGGGCCGGTCGATCACCTCGGCCGGCAGGACCTCCCGGGCGACCTCCTTCAGCACGCCCTTGCCGCCCTGGGCCACCTTGTGCTCGGGCGGGCAGTGCGCGGCCAGGGTGACCAGGTCCTGGTCGAGGAACGGCGTCCGCACCTCAAGGCCCCACGCCATGCTCATGTTGTCCACCCGCTTGACCGGGTCGTCGGGCAGCATCAGGTGGGTGTCCAGGCGCAGCACCGCGTCCAGCGCGCTCTGTGCCCCGGGCGCGGCGAGGTACCCGGCGAGCAGGTCGCGGCTGGCGTCGTGGTCCAGCACGTACGCCGGGCCGACGATCTGGCGCAGCTCGTCGTGGTCGCGGTCGAAGAACGCGGCGGCGAACGTCTCGGCCGCGCCGTGCCGGGGCGCCTCGACGAGCGGCTGGTGGTAGCCGTAGCCGGCGAACACCTCGTCGGCGCCCTGCCCGGACTGTGCCACCTTCACGTGCCGGGCCACCTGCTCGGACAGCAGGTGGAAGGCGACCACGTCGTGGCTGCCCATCGGCTCGGCCATCGCCAGGACGGCGCGTCGCAGGGCGGGCACCAGGTCGTCGTCGGCCAGCCGGATCCGGTGGTGGTCGGTGTCGTACGCGCGGGCCACCAGGTCGGAGTAGTGGAACTCGTCGCCGGACTCGTCGCCGCGGCTGTCGAAGCCGATGCTGAACGTCCGCAGGTGCTGCTGGCCGGCCTCGGCGAGCAGCGCCACGATGAGGCTGGAGTCCAGCCCTCCGGAGAGCAGCACCCCGACCGGCACGTCGGCGACCAGCCGCCGGCGTACCGCCGTGCGCAGCGCGTCTCCGATGGCGGCCCGCCAGTCGGCGGTGTCCATCCCGGCGTCGGCCGGTTCCCGGACGTAGTCCGGACGCCAGTACACCTCCTCCCGGCCGCGCCCGTCCGCCTCGATGACCCGCAGGGTGGCCGGTGGCAGCTTGCGGACGCCGCGCAGCACGGTCCGCGGCCCGGGCACGATGGAGTGCCACGACAGGTAGTGGTGCAGCGCCACCGGGTCGACGCTGGTGTCCACGTCGCCGGCGCGCAGCAGCGCGGGCAGGGTGGAGGCGAACCGGAGCCGGCCGGGGGTCTCGGCGAGGTACAGCGGTTTGATGCCGAGCCGGTCGCGGGCCAGCACCAGCCGCCGCCGGGCACGGTCGACCAGCCCGATCGCGAACATGCCCACCAGGTGGTCGACGAAGCGTTCACCCCAGTGCGCGTACGCCACCAGGATCACCTCGGTGTCGCTGGTGGAGTGGAACGCGTACCCGGCGTTCCGCAGCTCCTCGCGCAGCTCCGGGTAGTTGTAGATGCAGCCGTTGAAGACCAGCGCCAAGCCCAGGTCGTCGCGGACCATCGGCTGTCCGCCCGCGTCGGACAGGTCGATGATGGTCAGCCGGCGATGCCCCAGGGTCACCCAGCCGTCGGTGAACAGCCCCTCGCCGTCCGGGCCGCGCGAACGCATCGCCTCGGTCATCCGGGTGACCGCCGCGGCGTCGGGCTGCCGACCGTCGAACCGTGCCTCCCCGCTGATCCCGCACATCAGGCGGGGCGATGGGTCAGGTGGGACACCAGCGGCACGGCCATCCTCCTGTCGCGTCGCCCGGCCGGTCGGGGCCGGTCCCGTCGACCGGACGGGGCCGCTGGCTACCCGGGCGCGGGGTGGGCAAACCCCGTCACCGCCGAGGCGCCTGCCGTGCTCAGCCGAGCAGGGTACGCAGGATGCGGGCGAACTGGGCGCGGTCGGCGTCGTCCAGGTGGCCGAAGAAGCGATCCGCCTCGGCCCGGCGCGCGGCCCGGATGGCTGCGCTGACCCGGTTGCCCTCGTCGGTGAGCGCGACCAGGGTCGCCCGCCGGTCGGCCGGGTCGGGTCGGCGTTCGACGAGCCCACGGGCCTGGAGGTCGTCGATGACCTCGGTGGCCGAGCGGGGCGCGATGCGCAGGTGCTCGGCGATGCCGCCGGGGCGCAGCTCACCGTGCCGGGCCAGCACCCCGAGCGCCCGGGACTGGCTGGGTGTGACGTCCCACGGCGCCAACGACTCCCGCGCCTGTCGGCGCAGCCGCCCGGCCACCGCCCAGAAGGTCTCCGCCAGGCTCTCGTCGTCGCCGTCCGCCGTGCGCTCCGTCACGGGGAATACGGTAGCAGGGGATGCCGTTGTTCCCTCATGATGAGGTAACCTCAGCAATGTACCCGACGAGAGGCAGTTCCCCCTTGGAACCCACCCCCACCGGCCGCGACCGCGGCCACCGCACCGTCAGCGCCGACGAGAAGGCGCAGGCCCGCCAGGTGTCGTTGCGCCGCATCGGCCGGCTGTTCACCGCCCACCGGCCCGCGCTGGCCACCGTCACCGCGATCATCGTGGCCTCCTCGATCATCGCGATGGCCACCCCGTTCCTGCTGCGTGCCGTCATCGACCGGGCACTGCCGCAGGGCGACGTGACCCTGCTGGTCTGGCTGGTCCTCGGCATGGTCGCGGTGGCCGCCGTGACCGCCGCCCTCGGCGTCGTCCAGACCTGGATCTCCACCCAGGTCGGGCAACAGGTCATGCACCGGCTGCGCACCGACGTCTTCAGCCACCTCCAGCGGCAGTCGCTGGGCTTCTTCACCCGGACCCGCACCGGCGAGGTGCAGTCCCGGATCACCAACGACATCGGTGGCATGCAGTCGGTGGTCACCTCCACCGCCACCGCCGTCGCGTCCAACCTCACCACCGTGATCGCCACCGCGGTCGCGATGGTCGCACTCTCCTGGCAGCTCTCCCTGGTCTCGCTGGTGGTGCTGCCGCCGGCGATCTGGCTGACCCGCCGGGTCGCCCGGATGCGCCGGGAGATCACCGCCCAGCGCCAGCGCGAACTCGCCGACCTCAACGTCACCGTCGAGGAGGGGCTGTCGATCAGCGGCGTGCAACTGGCCAAGACCCTCGGCACCGGGCCCGCGCTGATCGACCGCTTCACCGCCTCGTCGGCCCGCCTGGTCGACCTGGAGCTGCGCAGCGAGCTGGCCGGCCGCTGGCGGATGGCCTCGATGAGCATCATCTTCGCCGCCGTACCGGCGGTCATCTACCTCGCCGCCGGCCTGCCCGGCACCGCCGGCACGCTGAGCATCGGCACCCTGGTCGCCTTCACCGCCCTGCAGGGCGGCCTGTTCCGGCCGCTGATGGGGCTCCTCAACGTGGGCGTCTCACTGACCGCCTCGCTGGCGCTGTTCGCCCGGATCTTCGAATACCTGGACCTGCCGGTCGACGTGGCCGACCCCACCGAACCGGTCCGCCTCGACCCCACCCGGGTACGCGGGCACCTGCGCCTGGAGGACGTCACCTTCGGCTACCCGGGCAGCGACACCGCCGCGCTCGCCGGGATCACCCTGGACGTGCCCGCCGGCACCAGCCTCGCCCTGGTCGGCGAGACCGGTTCCGGCAAGAGCACCCTCGCCGGGCTGGTCAGCCGCCTGCACGACCCGACCGCCGGCCGGGTCACCGTCGACGGCGTCGACCTGCGGGACCTGCGACTGGCCGACCTGGCCGCGATCGTCGGCGTGGTCAGCCAGGAGACCTACCTGCTGCACACCACCGTTCGGGAGAACCTGCGCTACGCCCGGCCGGACGCCACCGACGTGGAGATCGAGGACGCCGCCCGCGCCGCACAGATCCACGACCTGATCGCCGGCCTCCCCGACGCGTACGACACCGTGGTCGGCTCGCGCGGTCACCGGTTCTCCGGTGGCGAGAAGCAGCGGCTGGCCATCGCCCGCACGCTGCTGCGCGACCCGCGCATCCTGGTCCTCGACGAGGCCACCAGCGCGCTGGACACCGAGACCGAACGGGCCGTGCAGCGGGCGTTCGACGTGCTCGCCGAGGGGCGTACCACGATCACCATCGCGCACCGGCTCTCCACCGTCCGCGACGCCGACCAGATCGCGGTGCTCGACCACGGCCGGATCGTCGAGGCCGGCACCCACGACAGCCTGCTGCACCACAACGGCCGCTACGCCACCCTGGCGGCCTGACCGATCGGGAGGCGGTTCACAACCGTCTCGGAACAGTCGCTAAACCGTCTCATTACTGTCGTCCAGGTGTCGGTAGACGGTGGCCCGCGAGACACCCAGAGTGGTGGCGATGGCGTTCACCGAATGCGTTCCCGCCGCGTGCATCCGCCGAGCCGCCTCGACCTGCTCCCGGCCCAGTGCCCGCGGCCGCCCCGGTTGCCGTCGGCGGGGAGTCGCCCCGGCGCCCGGTGCTGCCGCTACCAGGGGTGCGGCGTCCGGGGGTGCGGGCGGCATGGCCAGCAGGCGGCGTACGCCGTCGAGCATGTCGGCGCGCAGCACCTCGTCCGGCACGTCGGTGAAGAAGACGATCGGGTCACTGCACGCGGCGACCGCCTGGACCGCCCGGACCCGTTCGCGGCGTCCAGCGTCCGGCCCGGCGATGAGGTCGTTGGCCCGCATCGCGATCCCCATCAGGCGGTGGTACGTGTCGCCCCGGCCGACCAGCGCGATGTCGTGGAAGAGCATGCCGAGCGGCCGGCGGTGGGCGAGCATGGTGTCCACCCAGCCCTCCAGAACCGTCCACCGGGCCTGCTCGGTCGGCTGCCCCTGCGCGGCGTCGAGCAGCGCCTCCAGGTCGGCCACCAGCGGCTCGACCAGTGCTGCGAGCAGGTGCTCCTTGGCCGGGAAGTGGTACAGGATCGCAGCCTTGGTCAGCCGCAGCCGCTCGCCGATCTGGCGCAGCGAGGTGCGCTGGTAGCCGTGCTCCGCGAAGAGGTCGAGCGCGGCGCGCAGGATCCGGGTGCGGGTGTCGTCCGCGGGATCGGCGGTCATGCCGGCCAGCCTAGCCGGCCCTGACCGGTGGCAGACCTCACCGTTGATTCGACTGACCGACGGTCAGTACAGTGAGGACGGTCGACGCATCCAATGGCAGGAGGGGCGATGCCCGTCATTTCGATCGGCAACCTGGTCAAGACGTTCGGCGGCATCCGGGCACTCGACGGGCTCGACCTGCGGGTCGAGCCGGGGGAGGTGCACGGCTTCCTCGGGCCCAACGGAGCCGGGAAGTCCACCACCATCCGGATCCTGCTCGGGCTGCTCCGCCGCGACTCCGGCGACGCGCGGGTGCTCGGCGCCGACCCGTGGCGCGACGCGGTGCGCCTGCATCGCCGCCTGGCGTACGTGCCGGGCGACGTCAGCCTCTGGCCGAACCTCTCCGGCGGGGAGGCGATCGATCTCCTGGGTGACCTGCGCGGCGGCCTCGACCGGCGTCGCCGTGACGAGTTGCTGCAGCGCTTCGACCTGGACCCGACCCGCGCGTGCCGCACGTACTCCAAGGGCAACCGGCAGAAGGTCGCCATCGTCGCCGCCTTCTCCTCCAACGTGGAGTTGTACGTGCTCGACGAGCCGACCTCCGGCCTCGACCCCCTGATGGAGGCGGTGTTCCAGGACG
This sequence comes from Micromonospora sp. NBC_00858, assembly GCF_045207365.1. Classification (NCBI taxonomy): domain Bacteria; kingdom Bacillati; phylum Actinomycetota; class Actinomycetes; order Micromonosporales; family Micromonosporaceae; genus Micromonospora; species Micromonospora sp. NBC_00858. The sequence continues at coordinate 1,943,211 of NZ_CP108828.1, forward strand.
AGATCCGGCGGATCAAGCAGGCCGGTGCCACCGTGCTGCTCTCCAGCCACGTGCTCGCCGAGGTCGAGGCGCTCTGCGACCGGGTCAGCATCATCCGCGAGGGTCGTACCGTCGAGTCCGGCAGCCTTGCCGAGCTGCGCCACCTCACCCGCACGACGGTGATCGTCGAGACGGCCCGGCCGGTGACCGGCCTGGACGCGCTGCCCGGCGTGCACGGCGTGCACGAGGTCGACGGGCGTACCCACCTGGAGGTCGACCCGGCGCACTTCGACGAGTTGCTCGGCCAGCTCATCCGCTTCGGCGTCCGCGCGCTGACCAGCACCCCACCCACCCTGGAGCAGCTGTTCCTGCGCCACTACGGCGAGGAGCAACCCGCCGCCGACGATCACCAACCGGCCGAAGCCCCGCAGGCCGGTGCCCGATGACCGCCCTCACCGGCACCCGCCAGCTGGCCCGTCTCGTGCTGCGCCGCGACCGGGTCCGCCTCGCGATCTGGGTCCTCGGCACGCCCCTGCTGGGCTACGCCCTCGCCGGCAGCGTCGCCGGTGTCTACCCGGACGAGGCGGCCCGCCACGGCTACGCCGCCACCTCGGCGTCCAGCCTGGTCGCCCGAGCCTTCAACGGCCCCATCGCCGGCGCCGACCTCGGCGCCGTGGTGGTCGCGGAGACGTACGTGACGTTGGCCCTGATCGTCGCCCTGCTGAGCACCTTCACGGTGGCCCGGCACACCCGGCAGAACGAGGAGACCGGCCGGGCGGAGCTGCTCGGCGCTTCCGTGGTCGGCCGGTACGCGCCGCTCACCGCCGCGCTGCTGGTCGTCGTCTCGGCGAACGTGCTGGCCGCGGCCCTGCTCACGCTCGCTCTGGCCGGCGCCGGCCTGCCGCTGGCCGGCTCCGTCGCGGCGGCCGGCGCGGTCGGCGGGGTCGGGGTGGCCTTCACCGGCGTCGCCGCGGTCACCGCGCAACTCTCGGTCACCTCCCGGGGCGCCAACGCGCTCGCCGCTGCCGTCGTCGGGCTCTCCTTCGTGCTGCGTGCCGCCGGCGACGTGCTCGGCGACTCCGGCGCCGACGGCACCCGGGTGGAGAGTGCCTGGCCGTCCTGGCTCTCGCCGCTCGGCTGGGGCAACCAGGTGCGGGCCTTCGCCGGAGAACGTTGGTGGGTGCTCGCCCTGCCCGTCGTACTGCTGCTCGCCGGGGTGGCGCTGGCGTACGCCCTCGCGGAGCGACGGGACCAGGGCGCCGGGCTGGTCGCCCCTCGGCGCGGGCCGGCGACCGCTGCGGCGCGGCTGCTCAGCCCTGCCGGGCTGGCCTGGCGGATGCAGCGCGGCACGCTGCTCGGCTGGGCGGTCGGGGTGGCCGTGCTCGGCCTCTCGATGGGCGTCGCCGCCGACGAGTTCAACGCGATGATCGACCAGAATCCGGCCGCCGCCGAGGCGATCAACGCGATGGGCGGTGGCACCGACCTGGTCGACGCGTATCTGGCCGCGATGCTCGGGCTGTTCGCGTTGACGATCGGGGCGTACGTGGTGCAGGCCATGCTGCGGGTACGCGGCGACGAAGCCGACGGGGTGCTGGAGGCCGCCCTCGCCACCGCGGTGAGCCGTACCCGATGGCTCGGCACCCAGGTGCTCGCCGCGGCGCTCGGCGCGGTCGCCCTGCTGTTGCTCGCCGGCCTGACCACCGGGATCGGCTACGGCCTGGTCACCGGCGACCCGCTCGGCGCGGCCATCGAGTTGGGAGGGGCCGCACTACTGCGGCTGCCGGCTCTGCTCGTGGTGGCCGGAGTGGTGACCGCGCTCTTCGGCCTGCTGCCCCGCCGGTCGGTGGTGCTCTCCTGGACGGCGCTGCTGGTCTTCCTGCTCCTCGGGCAACTCGGCGCGGTGCTGGAGCTGCCGCAGGCCGCGCTCAACCTCTCGCCGTACACCCATGTGCCGTCCGTGCCCGCGGTCGACCTGGCGGTGCTGCCGCTGGTGGTGCTCGCCGGCGTGGCGGCGGCGCTGCTAGCCGTCGGCGTCGCAGCCTTCCGCCACCGCGACGTCCCAAGCTGAGCTGCTTTCGTGATCGTTGGCAGCTGAGCAACTCGACACGCCGACGCCTGCCCTGCTGACCTGCCACCGATCGGTCCGGCTAGCAGAAATCGAGCGGCGGTGGGCGCTGTCCACAGGTTGGTGGGTGTGCACAGGGGCGAGGTGGAGGGGGTTGCGGGGGAGTGGGGTGGGGCGACACGGTCGGTGGCGTGAATCCGGTGCTGCGGGAGTTGGTAGCGCTTGGCGCGGGGCTGGTGACCCGTGAGGCTGCCAGGCAGGTGTTGCCGCGGTGGGCGTTGCAGCAGGCTTGCCGTAGCGGCGATCTGGTGCGGGTGCTGCCCGAGGTGTTCGTAGCGGCGCACCTGGTTGCTGCTCGGCCCGGCACCCCTGCCCTGAGTCGACTCGACCCTGCTCTGGGTGAGCGCGCGGCTCTCGCCTGGGCCGAGGGTTGCGGCGCACTCAGTCACCTCAGCACGCTCAGCGCATGGGGGCTGCGCCAGCAGGCGGTCGGCGAGCTGGTGCATCTGAGCGCACCGGCGGGCTCCGGCCTGCGCACCCGACCCGGTGTGGTGGTGCACCGACGCCAGGGCCTCATCCTCGAACCGCCACAAGTGGTGGCCCGGCGAGGGCTGATGGTGACCCGCGTTGAGCAGGCCCTCGTCGACTCATGGCCGACGTTGCCGCCAACCGAGCGGCGGGCACCGGTGATCCGAGCGGTCAACGATCGGCTGACCAAGCCCGAGCGGCTAGCCATCGCCCTGGGAAATGTGCCGAAGTTGATCGGCCGGGCGGCGCTCCGAACGCTGCTGACCAGGCTCGCCGGCGGCTGCCGCAGCCCGCTGGAGATCTGGGGGCACGAGCACGTCTTCACCGGCCCGGGGATGCCGGCGTTCCGCCGGCAGGTCCCGATACGCGTTGGGCGGCGCACCATGTACCTCGATATGCTCGCCGAGTGTGAGCAGGTCAACATCGAGCTCGACGGCGCCACCACGCACGGCGACCCACGCCAGCGGGAGATTGACCTGCGGCGCGACGCGCTGTTGGCGACCATCGGGATCCTGGTGGTCCGCTTCGCCCACCGCCGGCTGGTTCACGAGGCCGACGCGGTACGCCGCGAAACCTTGGCCATCCTCGCGACCCGTCGGGCGGGCGCGATCGCCTGAGCTGGTGCGACGAGCGCGTGCCGGAAGCGGCACGAGACCAGGTGCGGGTGGAATGCGAGGGCGGTCCCCGGCATCTCACGATCGTCGAGCGGCGGCGGCCGTGGGGTGCGAACACTGGCCCGGAGTGGACGAGTTTCCCCATCGCACGGCTGCGATACACGAAGACCACCGGCGCCTAGGCCCTGGACTACCGGGACCGGGATGTGCGGTTTCACCGCTAAGCCCCTGCCCGGCCGTCCGTCGACGTCAGCATCCTGTTCGACGAGATCGGCCGTGACCCCACCGGCATCTTCTGGGGCTGATGGCTCGGGCGTCCGCACCGGCCAGCGTTGGGCCTATCACTTGCACGTGTGGAAAGTGGTCATTAAGCTTTCCGACGTGGAAAGTATTGATCTGGAGGAACAGCTCAAGGCGGCCGAGCGCGGTGCCGCCGCGCCCTACGTCAGCTATCCGCCCACCCCGTGGTGGTACGCGCCTTCCGTCGGCGCCTGGGCCGCTGCCATGATCGGCACGTTCACCTGGTGGCGCGAGAACGCGGCCCTGTTCCTGGCGTCGCTCGCCGCCCTGATCGCCGTCGAGGCCCTGTTCGTTGTCTGGATGCAGCGTCGGCACGGCGCGCTCCCGATGCCGGGCAAGGGAACGCCGCCCGTCGAGATCGCCGGAGTGTGGCGTGGATACCTGGCTGGCCTGGCGGGGGTCATTCTCCTCGTCGGGCTCGTCTGGTGGCTGGTCGGCGTCCCGGCTGCCGCCGGGGCGGCGTTCGTCCTCGTGACGGTTGGCCTGGCGGTCTACGAGCGCCGTTACGCCGTAGCTGCCGCCACGACCCGGGCACGCCTTCGATGATCGATGGACTGGACCCGATCATCCACGTGCCCAAGCGTCTGGCGGCCATGGCCGTCCTGGCCAACGCCTCCTCGGTCTCGTTTCGGTTTCTGAAGGACCACCTGCAGATCAGCGAGTCGGATCTGTCAAAGCAGATGTCCACACTGGAAGCGGCTGGCTATGTCAGCTCGACAAAAACCGGTCGTGGCCGTGGGGGTAGTACCACCTATCGGATAGCTCCGGCCGGGCAGCGAGCGTACGAGCAGCACTGCGCGGCGTTGAGGGCACTGATCGGCGGCGCGTAGCGCTGGTGTGCACCGGCATGGCACGCCGCGGCTGGTGGGGCTTGCCCGGTGCTGGCAGCCTCTGCGTCGTGGGCACCCTTCTGACGCAGCTTCCGGCACTCCTCGGCGTCCTGGTCGGCGCCCTGGGCACGATCCTCGCCACCTCGCTGGCCGACCGGGCAAGGTGGCGGCGCAGCCAGAGCATCCGGTGGGACGAGCGGCGGCTCGACGCGTACGTCGAGTACGCGCATGCCATCAAGGAGAGTCACGCGGTGGCGCTGCGGATGACGGCCGATCACCGGCCGGGATCGCACAGCCACCCCATCGACCGGGAGGACGGGCTGACCCGGTTGGCCGAGGCGGACGCCAGGCGCACCATCGTCTGGGAGAACCTGCTGCTGCTCGGCGACGAGCCGACGGTCGCCGCCGCCGCTGTCTGGCGGGACGCGGTCTGGCAGGTCGAACGGCTCGCTCGCGGGATCGTCGACCCGCCGCCGGACATCGCCGTCATGCTCACCCGGGTCAACGAAGCCCGTGACGCCTACTACCGGATGGCCCGGCGCAGCCTCGGCGTCCGGGGTGGATCGGTGGAACAGTCGTCGGCCTTGCAGCAGCGCTTCTCGACCGATCGACCGTGACATCCGACGTGACAGCAGGCTGACGTCCTCCGCTCGCCCCTGATCGTCGCCGACCAGCGAACGTGGAGTGGTGCTGGTCCGGATGATCCTGCTCGATCCTCGATGTAGTGGTATCGGGTCGCTGCGAAGGCCACTCGTTCCAGGATCGAGCACGATCTTGCTCCGGCGCCTGTGGCGTCTCGACGCAAGCGCACGTGACCGTTCAGATGGTGGCGTTCAGATCAACTTTCACGCACCCTGTTCGATGTGAAGGCCTTCGTAGGTGTGACGGACGAGAGGTGGTACCGCTTCCTCGCGGAGCGTCCCGAGCTGAATGAGGTCAACTTCTGGCGGCCCTCTGGCGGTGCCTTCCGCGCGCTCACCCCAGGCGAGCCCTTCCTCTTCAAGGCGCACTTTCCACTGAACCGGGTGGTTGGTGGAGGCTTCTTCAGCGGCTTCACCCAGCTTCGAATATCGGAGGCCTGGGAGCTCTTCGGCGAGGCCAATGGTGCTGCGAGCATCGATGAGATGCGTTACAGCGTCGGGCGTTACCGCAAGCAGGCGATTGGTTCCGGAGAGGATCCGACCATCGGCTGCATATTCGTTCGTGACGTCACCTTCTTTCACGATGCGTCGACCGTCGACCCACCGCCAGCATTCGCGTCGAACGTCGTGCAGGGCAAGACTTACAACCTGGCTGATGCCGAGGTGGCGGGATACTTCGATCTGCTGATGCACCGGTTGATCGGGACGTCGGCCGAGGTGGATCTGAACGGGCCCTGGCATCGTCCTGGTCCCGTCTATGGGGATCCCCGATTGGTGCCCCAGCGGCTCGGGCAGCAGTCATTCAAGGCGGTGGTTCTGGGGGCCTACGGCCGGCGCTGCGCCATCACTGGCAACAAAGTTCAGCCTGTGTTACAGGCCGCGCACATCCGTCCGCTTCCGATGGGTGGCGAGCATCGGCTGGACAACGGTCTGCTACTCAAGTCGGACGTGCACATCCTCTTCGATCGAGGTTATCTGGGCGTCGATCCGAAACATCGGCTCATGGTCAGTCCTCGGCTTCGGAGCGAGTTCGGCAATGGCGAGCAGTTCTATGCGAAGGCGGGCGAGCAGATCGCCCTTCCGGAGCGGCGCAGCGATCGGCCGCGTGCCGAATTCCTGGAATGGCACCTCGACACTGTGTACAAAGCGGCTTGATCGCAGTGCCCCTGTTCGCAAATCCTGACCATCCTCGCCGTCCGTCACCCCCGCCCATGGTCATTTTCTGGCGAGTGGTCGTCAGGGTGCCGAACTGCTGAACGCGAGTGATCATGGACTGGGATGGGAGGGCGGCGGGGCGGGGCTGGGGCGGCTTTGCTGGGGTGGGATCGGGGGCGGGGCCGGCGGGTCGGTGGGGTGTTGAGAGTGGTGGTGGAGGAGTTCGCTGATCCAGCGGGCTGCCTCCCTCTGTGCGGTGAGCATGTGTTGGCGGGCGTCGGCGACGTCCTCGTCTTCGGCGTCGACGTGTTCGCCGAGGATCGCGGCCCAGCGCCGGCTCAGCTCCTGGGCGTAGGTAGCTTTTCGCAGCTGCTCGTCGAACTGGTACTCCAGCTTCATCAGCCGGTCGACGTGCGGCTGGAACGTCGGCATGATCCGCTCGTCGAGCCGTACGGTGGCATCGGGTTGGCAGGTGATGACGATGTCGCCCCGCTGGTAGTCCCACGTGGGGTTGTCGGCGAGCGCCCGCTGCAAGGCCAACTCCAGGTCCGCTGCCCGGTGCGGAGGTAGGTCTCGGGCGGCGTCTGCGGCGAGCCGGGTCAGCCGCTGGACCGCGTTCGGCTGGAAGTACTGCACGTACCAGCTCAACACCTCGGACCGGAGGCTCGACGGCGACGACCAGGCGAACGTGGCGCGGATGTAGAACGAGTACACGTAGCCGCGGGCAGGGACCACGATCAGCCGGGGCGCGTCACGCTGTTCGACGAGCGGACCGGACGGAGACGGGTCGGCGCCCAGCCCCACGGGTGCCTCATCCTGGAGCGCCGCGACCAGTCGATCCCAGGTCCGTGCCCACCAACGCCAACTGCGGACACTCACGTCCCGGGTGATGGTCAGCCCGCGGATGCCCCGATGCCTCCACCGATCCGCCGGCCTCGGCCGCCCATCGGGGGTGTCTGTCATGGCACCCCTCCATGGTCACGGATCCGCGTTTCACGCTAACAACCCGTGACCGATATGCCCGCCGCCACGCCGTTGAGAGCCCGCGCCGCCGCGCCGGCGGAGGAGTGGATCGTCCGTGGTTCACCGAACATTGTGGAGTAGTTGGCGCGGCGATCGCTGTTGCGATCAGGGGGCAACGGTGAGACTGGTTCCGATCTGATAGTGATGCGGATCGATGGCTCGGATGGTCTGGAGGCAGCCTGTGTCCACCCTCGTGTCCCCGCTGGCCACGCTCGGCGCGATCCGCCGGCGTAGCACCGCCCTCGCCCTGCTCCTCGCCCTGGTCGCCGCCGCGCTGGTCGGCCCGTCCGTGGTGGCCCCCCAACTGACCGACTCCGCGTCGGCGGCGGTCTACAACTCCTGCACCATCAGCCGCTGCGCGGACGCCCGTACCGCCCGCTCGGGCTGGTCCGCCAAGGGCTTCCCGACCAGCCGCGGCTGGTATTCCTGGAGCGGCGGCAAATCCAACTTCGCCGGCGGCCGGTTCTACAACTACGAGGGTCAACTGCCCACCAACGGCACCTACCACGAGTACGACGTGTACCCGCGCACCCAGGGCGCCTCCCGGGACGCGTACCGGATCGTGGTGAACCGCAGCACCGGGGTCACCTGGTTCTCGCCCAACCACTACACCGACTTCTACCGGCTCTGACCGACCCGGGGCCGGCCGGTCGACCCGGCCGGCCCCGCAGCACCGTCGCCCGGCCACACCAGGAGGCACGTGATGTTCGATCAGGACCGTGGTCGGTTGCCCGATTGGCTGACCGTGTGCCGGGACGGCGCCCCGCAGGTGCCCGGCGCGTCGGTGCTGGCCGGCGCGGCGACTCGGACCAGGCCCGCGCTCTTCGCCGCGTTGGCCGACGCGCTGGCCCTACCGACCTACCTGGGGAGCACCTGGGACGCCCTCGCCGACGTGCTTCGGGACCGGTTGGACGCCGGCCCGCTCACTCTGCTGATCAACGACGCCGGCCAGCTGCTCGCCGACGAGCCGGCCGGTCAGTACGCCCGGCTGCTCGCAGTGCTCGGCAACCTCGCCACCACCGCTCCGCACCCCCTACGCGTCGTCCTGCACGAAGCCTCGCCCTCCTGACAGTTACCCGGACCAGCGCGTGGTCGCCGCTTATTCGGGATTTCCCCCTTCCGGGGCGTCTCCGGTGGAGCCGAACACCGCGGTCACCGCGGGCGTCGAACACCACCGCCGTCACCATGGGCGTCCAACACCGCAGCCGTCACTCTTGGCGCCGGACACCGCCGTCACCGCGCCGAAAACCGCCGCCGTCACCGCTGGCCCCCGGGCACGCCTTCCGGTCGGTCGGGGCTGGGCCCTGCGGGCCGTTTGTCACCCGGGTTTCGACGGTGTCTCACGGAGGGTGACGGCACCCGGGGGGCACATGTCCCGACGAGCGTGATGACTCTGAGGTATCAAAATGACTCTGAGGTATCGCGCTCATCAGCGACATTGCCACCGGCCCGCGCCGCGCCGGTCGCGCCCCGCTGGCCCATGCGGTGCCGGTCCACGCTGCGCTGTCCCCTGCGGTGCTGGCCCATGCCGTGCCTGTCCGCGCCGTGCCGTGCCGGGCCGCGCCGCGCCGTGCCGTGCCGGGCCGCGCCGCGCGCCTTATGACGGAGCCCGGGTGGCTGAAGTCGGGGGCCAGCGACGGGTGGCCACGCCTGAGGGCAGGAGGCCGGGGTCGTCGGCTGAGGGCATCGGATCGCTGTGCGGGTGCTCAGTTCCCGACAGTCGGGGCCGTGTCCGGTCGCGGTGACGGTTGCGGTGACGGTCGGGTGACGGGCCCTTCGCGATCCTCGTGCCGAGCCGGGCAGGGTGCACCGGCGCGAGTAGCGGGGAGGTCGGTGCGGTGGACTTCGTCGACGGAGTGCTGGTGCGGTTGGCCGATCCGGGCACCCGCGCCGCCGTCTTCGACGACGCGTCGCTGGCCCACCTGGTGGAGGCCGCGTACGACACCGAGGCGATGCCGGTCGCGCCCCCGTACTCCGCGGTGTTCGACGAGCTGACCCTCGGCTTCGCCGCCGCTCCGGTCACCCTGGCCGAGGGGGAGTGGCTCGGCTCCGGCGGCACCAGCCGCACCGAACTGCACGTACGGCTGCACGGCCTCGGCGGCTCGGCGCTGCGCATCGACGCGCTCTGGCGGGGCAGCCTGGTGGTGCGCACCAGCGCGGCCCGGGACCGGGTCGAGGACCTCGACGTGGCGGTGCCCGCCTTCGACGTCGACCCGCAGATCATCGCGGACCTGGGTGCGCTGCCGACCGACCCGGCGCAGCTGGAGACCGAGCGCCGTACCCGGCTGGTGACCCGGCTGCGGGCCGGGCTGCACCAGCCTGCCGCGTTCACCGACGCGCACCTGGACCGGCTGCTGGCTGGCGTGGGGGCCGCCAACGCCGGTGACCTGGTGGCGCGGATGCGCGGGCAGGCCGCTGGGGCCACCGTGCAACTGCGCTACGCCGCCCCGTCGGCCGCCCCACCCACCCCGCGTCCGCTGCCGTTCGCCGCCGCCGTGCTGATCCGCGACCAGGGCTTCTCCCTGGCCGACCTGCTCGTCGAGACCCGCCTGGTGCGGGCTCGCGCCGAGGAGTTGGGGCTGGACGTGCCCGCACCGGACGACATTCGGCGGCGGCATCGGGTCGTCGCCGTCTGGGTGGTGCCCATCGAGACGTTCGACGACGACGGCTGGCCCGGTGGCGACACCGGCACCGACGTGCAACGACGGGCCGCCCGGTTCGCCCGGGCCGGCCAGTGGCTCGCCCGCAGTGGCATCGGACTGGCCGCCCTGACGACCTGAGACTCCCGCCCATCGACCGCAGCAGCAACTCCGTCCGGGAGGACCCGTGGCACCGACAGCAGCATTCCCGTTCATCGAGGTCCGGATCGTGCCGCCACCGGCGCCCCTGGCCCAGCGCTCGCCCGGCGTCATCGCCGTGGTCGGCAAGGCCCCGACCACCGCTGACGGTGGCTCGGCCCCGGCGAACACCCCGGTCCGGATCGAGACCCTCGACGACGCGGTCACCAACTTCGCCCGCCGGCAGACCGGCAGCGTGGTCCGCAACGCCCTCTACAACTCGCTGGAGCTGGCCTTTCTGCAGGATCCGCGCCCGGCCAAGGTGTACGGGGTCAAGGTCGCCGGCGACGACTACGCCGCCGCGCTCAGCGGTCTGGAGGCCGCCGACGACGTGACCATGGTGTCGTTGGCCAACGAGTCGAGCGTCGGCAACCCCGCCGGGGCGGGCGCGCCGACGGGGCTGCACGCGCTCAAGGCGCACGTGGAGACGATGTCGGCGGCGGGCCAGCGGCGGCTCGGTTTCGCCATGGTCAACCCGGCCACCGAGAAGGGCCCCACCTACGTCGCCGACATCACCGCTGCGGCGAACCCGCTCAAGAGCAGCACCAGCCGGATGGTGATGATCGCTGCCCGGGGTGCGGACGGCGACGCCGCCACCGCCGCGATGGCGGCCGTGGCCGGGCTGCCGGTACACCACAGCATCGTGCTGAAGAAGATCCGTGGGGTGGCCATGCCGGTGGCCAAGCAGTACAGCCCGGCCGAGATCAAGGGCCTGTCCGAGGCCAACCTCACGCCGATCATCGACCCGACACTGATCACCGGGGAGAGCCTGCACTTTGCCGACGGGCGGCTGTTCACCTCGGACGCGAGCCTGCTGCACGTCGACCTGGTGCGCACGCTCGACCAGATCGAGTTCATGCTCCGCGCCGGCCTGATCGGCCTGGTCGGCGACGCGCGGATCACCAAGCCGGGGATGACCCTGCTGAAGACCCAGGTGGACGGCATCCTCGGCCCGCTCAAGCGGCAGGCGGTGATCGACGACTACCGGATCGAGATCCCGGTGCTGGACATCCTCACCATCCCGGAGGTCGCCCGCACCGCCACCGACACCTCGATCGTCACCGCCGCCCGGGCCGACCGCACCGTCGACCTGGTCGTCACCGTCACGTACGGCCCGGCCGTGAGCCGCCTGCTGGTCACGCTCGTGGCCAAGTTCTGACCCGGAGGAACCAGACCATGGAGTGGAAGACCCGCCTCGCGGTGCAGTACACCAAGGGCACCGAGACGGTGCTGATCAGCCCGATCGACTCGTTCAGCCCGTCGTTCTCGCTCAACGTCGAGCCGCTGCACTCGTGCGAGGTGACCCACATGGGGGCGATCCACGCGCCGGTGTCGATGAACTTCACGATGACCGTCAAGGCCATCGGGGACGTTGCCGGCCGGCTCACCAAGCTGGCGCTCGACGGTGAGCTGTTCGACATCGCGTTGCTGGAGCACACCGGCGACGACTGGGCATTCTCCTCGTTCGTGCTGCAGGACTGCCTGATCACCAGCGCGACGCCGACCACCGCCACCATCTCTGGCGCCCCGGCGGCGACCTTCAGCGGGTTCAGCCTGGCCGCCACGGTCGACCCGAAGGTCGGCGACCCGTCCGTGCTGCCCTAACCCGCCAACGACAGCCCGCCGACGACGAACCGGAGGTAGCAGATGGCGACCGGAGCTGGCCGTGCCGCCCGGGTCACCCGTACCGGGCTGGCCCTGGTGCACGCGGGTGAGCTGGTGCTGCCGGCGGCCGGCAGCGAGGCGGAGGCCGAGCAGGTTGCCGAGGACGATCGCGCGGTCATCGCGTACCACTTCCCGGTGGAGATCGAGGTCGTCGCCGGCGGCGGCGTGGTCGACGCCGACGCGCTCGCCGACCTCGCGCTGGCCCGGCTCGCCGAGCACCTGGACGGGCGGTTCTGACGGTGGCCATCTCGGTGCACGTGCCGGTGCGGATCCGGCTGGACGCCCGGTCGGTGACCGAGCGGCCGGAGGAGGTGACCGCGGCGCTCGCCGCGGCCCTGGCCCGCGCACTGGAACGCTCCCGGCGCGAGGTGGTCGCGCCGCGTGGCGGTTACCTGGAGGTACGCCCCGGAGCGCCGGAGTTCCGCTGGACCGGCGCGGCCGGCGAGCGGGTGTCCCCGGACGACCGGCGGGCCTTCGAGGCCCGGCTGCGCCGGCGCATCGACGAGGTGGTGACCGCCGCGCGGCTCGACCCGGGGTTGCCGGTCGGCGTGGCCGCGCCGCTGAGCCGGCCGCCGACCGAGCTGTTCGATCCGCAGCGGATGCGCCACCTGCTGGCCGTCTACCGGGTGCCGTCCTACGACGACGGTGGCGATGCCGCCGAGGTGCCGGTGGACGGCGACGCGGCGCCGCCGGTGCGCTACGACTGGCACCTACGCCCGGTCACCTACCTCGTCGGCCACTTCGCCGAGCTGGCCCGGGAGGCGGTCCGGCAGCACGGTGGCCTGCCCTCCGGCGCCGCACAGGGCGTCATCGCCCGGGTCACCGACCCGGAAGGGCGGCAGGTGTGGCTGGTCATGGTGACCACCACCCCGCTGTCGTACTTCACCTTCGACCGGTTCGGTGAGACGGTCTTCCGGGCCACCCCGCAGCCGCACTTCGAGATCGAGGCGCGGACGCCCAGCCCGCAGCCGGGCACGGTCGACCGCCGACCGGTCGCCGACCGGGCCGCGCTGGTGGCCATGGTGGACGAGGAGATCGGCGCCGACATCCGGTCCCGGCTGCAGACCGCGCAGCCGCGCGGCGAAACCACCACCGTCGAGGAGTACCGGGCGCAGGTCGAGCGGGCCGTCGAGGTGGAGGTGAACCGGCGGGTCGACGGGATCCTCGGCTCGCTGGGCGGCGCGACACCGACCTGCCTGATCGTCGTCCAGGTGGGCGGCACGTCCCTGCTGCTGGTCGGCACCGAGGCCACCGACACGACGCTGCACTGGACCGGGCGGGCCAACCTGCTGCCGATCAGCGTCGAGCAGCAACCGACAACGCCGGTCGACCCGAACGCGCCGCCCGGCGGCGGCGTCGGCGGCGGTACCGGCCCGGGCGGCGGCACCGGCTCCGGCGCTGGCGGCGGCACGGGCACCGGCGGTGGCACGGGAACCGGGGCGGGCGACGGCACAGGGACCGGCACGGGCGCCGGTGGCGGCACCGGCGACGGAGCCGGCGGTACGCCGCGAGGCGGGTTCGTCTTCGACCCGAGCGCCCCGAGCGCGCCGCCCGGCGCCGGTGCGAGCCGGTTCCCGTTGGTGACCGGCGGACGTGCGGAGATTCCGGCGTGCGGATCGCTCAATGGCGAACCCGAGTTTGACGCGCTCGGCGCGGACGCCGACGAACTGCGCCGGCTGATGGACGACATCGCGTTCCGGCTGCAGATGAACCAACCCTGCCGCTATCCGGCGACCTTCTGCCTGCAGGCCGCCGCGGTGCTGCGCGCGCGAGCCGCCGCGATCGGCGTCATGGTCGGCGCGGCGGAACGGGAGGGGTTCAGCCGCCCGGTCCCGGAGGGCACCGGCCGGCTCGGACCGCTGGACTTCCAGCCGGTCGCCTCGCCCGCCATCCAGTTCCTGCGCCACCTCGCCGGGGTGGTTCCCCGGCTGGACCACCTGGCCCAGCGGATCATGGCCGTCTATCGGAAGCCCGAGCACTGGGCCCGGATCCGCAGCGGCCTGCAGGAGCACCCGGCCGCCTGGAACCTGCACTTCCTGCACGAGTTCACACCGGCGATGAAGGACGCTGTCGGGACGATCTTCGTGATCGGCAACAAAGCCATGCTGGTGCAGTTGCTGCTCACCTCCCGACAGGGCATCCAGGCCCGGATCACCAACTTCGCCCGGTACGCGCCGATCTTCGAGCGGCTGATCGTCTCCCAACTCACCGACTACGTCGAGTTGCAGGGCCTCCGCGACCGGCTGCGTCGACACGAGACGGCCCGGACGCTCCTGACCTACACCAGCACCGGTGGAGAGGCGCTCGCCACCGCCAGCCTGGTCAACCCCTCCACCGCCTGGTACGGCGCGGCGCACTCGCTCTCCGGCGCGTTCCTCGCCGCCGAGGCCGCCCTCACCAGCCCCGGGGCGGCCGGCGAGATCGTCGAGCGGGACGGGGTGGCCCGGATCCGAGACTCGCACGGAGTGCTCTGGACCGTCGCCGACATCGAGCAGGCGCTGGTCATCCAGCGCGGCGAGGCCGAGGGCATCGACCCGCTGGTCAAGCAGATCGCCGATCTGCCCGACGTGCTGGCCCGCTTCGCCGGTGGCCGGTCGGCGATCCGCGACGAGCTGTGGCGGGTGCTGCAGGACATGCGGCGCAACAACGCCGAGATGCTCGGCCGTGCCCGCGAGGACGCCGGGTTCGCGTTCCGCTCCAGCCGGATCAGTGAACACATCCCGTCCGCCACCATCCCCGGTGGCCGGTACGCCCTGCAGGGCATCCACCTCGTCACCCACCAGCAGCTCGGCGAGTTCTTCGGCGGCAACGGGTTCTACGCGCTCGGCGTCGACGACCTGTTCAGCAGCGAACTGGGCCGGCAGGCGCTGTCGGCGTTCGCGCTGACCGTCGGCATCATCGCCCTGTCGGTGCTCTGCCCACCGCTGGGCTTCGCCATCGGCGTGGCTGTCGCCGTGGGCGACGTGGTCCACGCCCACCGGCGGGAACGGCTCTACGGGGCGCTGATCGACCCGGAGCTGGTGCTCACCCGCGCCGAGGTGGAGGTGGAACTCTTCGCCGCGTACCTCGGGCTGGCGCTGTCACTGATCCCGGAGATCGGCACCATCGGCGGCGCGGCCATGCGCGGCAGCCGGGTCGCCCTGCGGTACGGGCTGCGCGCCGGGCTACGGGCCGGCGGCCGGTACGTGGCGCGCCGGGTCGCCCGGCAGGTCATCGAGGCGGCCTCCCGGGACCTGCTGCAGGCGTTCATCACCGAGATCCTCCTCAACGAGGTGTTGGAACGCGTCGTGCAGAAGCTGATGGAGCCGGTGCTGGCGTACGTGGAGCGGGAGGCGATGCTGCGCAGCGCGGTCGGCGGCCCGGAGGGCGCCCGGTTCCTCCTCATGGTGCTCGACTCCCAACCCGGTGGCGCCGCCGCCGGGCCACGCGTCCCGGCGGTGCGGCCGTGACCCCGCCCCGTCGGTTCCGCGCCGGCCGCTTCCTGGACGCCGCCGCGGTGCACGCCGCCGCCGACGCCAACCCACGGCTGCGCCGCTTCATGCGGACCGTGGCCGGGCACGGCGACGCCGGCGAGGTACGCGCCCGGCGGTTACTGGAGCACATCATCCGACACGTCATCGACGACGTGGGTGACCTGCATCTGGGCAACGCGGTGGCCCGACTGGAGCGGATCGCCGTGCTGCGGGAGCGGATCGCCGGCATCCTCGACCACGTGCTCGAGGGCGGGACTCTGCCCGAAGGGGTGCGGGTGGAAGCGCTCGGCGAATCCTTCGACCAGCTCCGCACCGAGATGCGCGAGCTGAGCCGACCCCGCGACGGCATCGTCGGCGACGCGCCGCTGCGGCTGGCCGAGGACGCGGCCGCGTACGCCGACTCGATGCTGCGGGAGTTCGAGGCCGGCGGCGGCGCAGCCGGCCTGCACTCCGAGCCGGCCGCGGCGGTCAACGACGCGTTCCGGGCCATGCCCGCCGACCGGCAGGCCGCCGTGCGCCGCGCCGCCGCACTGGAGCCGCAGGCATTGTGGCGGGCGGTGGCCAGCGAGACCGAGGGTGGCAAGCGCGCCGCCGTCGCCGACCTGGAGACCCGGCTCGGCGGCCGGCTCACCCCCGACGAGCTGAGCCGGCTACGCACTGCCGTGGACGACCTCGGTGTGGCCCGCAACCGAGGCCTGCAGGTCAGCCAGGCTCGGCTCGCCGAGGCCCTCGCGCGGATCGTCGACCCGGAGTTGCGGGCCGTGGTGGCCGGCGGCGACGTCTGGCTCACCCAGCAGCTCGCCCTGCACAACCCGGAGGCCCTGGCCACCCTGTGGCGGCGTTTCCGCGACCGGGGTGGACGCGCCGACGACGGCCCCGGCTTCCGCGCCTACCTGCGACACGACATGGTCACCTACGGCCGGGGCGTGCTCGGCGAGTACACCGCCGCGTTCTCGCTGAGCAGCATCGAGCTGTTCCTCAAGGGGCCGGACGCCAACGTCAAGGTCGCCGGCACCGACCTCGTCGGCATCGGCCACGACGGCTGGGTGTGGCTGGTCGACGACAAGTCACACCGGGCCACCAGCGTCGGCGGGGTCAGCGCGCTCACCGACAACCTGGTCGCCAACCTGCGCCGCGACGCCGCCGACTTCCGCGACGCCATCACCCGGCTGCAACGCGACGACCCGGGCTTCACCCCCGACCCGCGGATCCTCGACGCGATATCCCGGATGGAGGACGCCGCCGCCGAGATCGAGCGGATCAACCGACGCGGCTCGGCGGCCACCCGGCCGGCGCGGATCAGCCGGGCACTGGAGGAGCGTCGGCTGCGGCTGCGGGTGACCAGCGCCGCCGGCGAGGTCCGCGAGATCACCCAGGCGCTGCGCGACCTGGGCCTGGCCGTCGAACCCACCGGCGCACCGGTGCCGCTGCCACCCACCGGAGGTCGTTGAGCATGGCATTCACCAGCAGCTTCATGCGGTACGACACGGTGCCGTCGGCGATCATCAGCGACGGGGTGCTGCCGATCCCGCTCTGGGCGGTCACCGCCATCTCCCTGGCCCAGACCTACCACCTGCCGCCGATCGGCTCCACCGCGCACAAGGCCATCGTGGCCACCCACGACGACACCATCACGCTGACCGGGGTGCTGGTCGGCGCGGAACGCTACGCCTGGAAGTTCGCCCTGGAGACGATGGCCGAGGCGAGCAAGCGCGGCACGGCGCTGGCCGCGTACTCCGGCGGGAAGTTCGGGGGGTTGATCCTGGTCACCTCGATGACCATCCGCACCGACATGCAGGTGCAGTCGCTGACCTTCAACGCCTCGGCCGCCCGCCGCGACGTCCTGGACACCACCATCACCCTCGTCCACGTGCCCCGTCCCAGCCTGCTCGGCAAGCTGCTCGACGTGGCCAGCATCGGAGTCGGCGCGCTCGCCGACGGGTTGGGCAACTGATGCCACCGTTCCCGATCGACCGCTACCTGCTGCCGGAGACGCCGATCGAGGTGCCGGACGGGTTCACCGAGGTCCGGCAGAACCTCACCGCCGGCCTGCCGCACCGCATCGAGCTGGGCGCCGGCGTACACGCGGTGCTGATCCTGCCCACCGGGCTGGCCCGACAGTGGCTGGACACCGAACCCCTCGCGGTGGTCAGCAGCTCCGCCGACGACCTGGCACCCCGGCCCGCGCCGCCGGCCGCGCCCCGGTCGCCGGTGCTGGTCGGACGGGTGCCGCTGCGACTGGTCGTCCGCCAGGGCACTCGGATCCTCGGCTCGGTGCCGCTCGCCGCCGGCCTGCGCCGGGTCTGCCCCGACGCCGGCCCGTCGGCCGCCACCGGGTCCGCCCCGGTCGCCGTGGAACTGGTGGTGCTGTCCTGGCTGCTGCACGCCGGGACGGTACGCGGCTCCGGCGACTACGGCTCGTCGGTGACGCTGGCCTGGCGGCCCGCTGACCGCGCGGTGGACCGGTTCGGGCCGCCGCCGATCAACGAGTTCGTCTGGCGCCGCCGCCCACCGGCGCAGCGGGTCGAATCCGAGCTGGGCCCCGGCAAGCTGCGCTACCGCTACCTGCTCGACAAGAAGCTGCGGAGAGTGCTGCGATGACGCTCACGCCGTTCCAGACCGGCCAGGTGCGCCAGGGCGCGGTCGGCAACGACGCCGGCTGGACCCTGACCTTCCACCGGGAGACCCCGACCGGGCTCAGCCAGGACGCGGCACTGACCCTGTCCAGCGCCGACTACTACGCGGCCATCGACGCCGCGCTGCCCGACGGGTTGGGTCCCGGCGCGTACACGATCACTGTGCAGGGGCTGATCGACGAGCACTTCGCCGCGCTGCGCACCGCCGATGGGCAACCGCCGCTGGTGGCGAAGCTGTACCTGTACTGGCGTGACGCGAACACGTCCGTGGGCGCGTTCTTCACCAATCTGGTCGGCGTCAACGCCGGCCCGTCACCGGCCGAGCTGACCCAGGCGCTGGTCGCCGTGCTGCGGGTGACCAAGGTGCGCCGGCTCACCGGCGAGCGGACGTACGACACCGAGCTGACCCTCGTCGAGCAGGCGTACGCCCGGCTCGGCCAGCGGGTCGCCGAGCGGTTCGAGGCGGCGAACTTCACCGCCGCGATCCGGGCCGTCGCCGAGCGCACCCGGGTCGACGTCACCGGCTGGGCTGCCAACCCGGACGGCACGATGACCCGGGGCGCCACCGAGGCGGCCGGAGACGAGCGGGTCACCTTCGGCGCCGGGCTGCTCTACCGTGCTGCCCTGGACCGGATCGGTGGGGCGTTGCAGCAGTCGCTCAACGCGTACGGGCGGGGAATGCTGCTGATCCGCGACGGCACGGTGCACGTCGGCAAGCGCCCGATCCCGTACCCGGAGGGGGAGCCGAAGCCGCTCACCCTCGCCACGGGCCTGCTGGAGTGCACCGAGAACGGCAGCCAGGACACCGACCCGTACGCGGCCACCGAGGCCGGCGGCACCGCGCCACCGCGCCGGCGGGCGTGGACCCTGACGTGCAAGGGCCGCCCCGACCTGAAGCCGGGTGACCTGGTCCGCTTCGACCCGCCCGCGGTGGACGAGGCGACCACGCTGGGCAGCGTCGGGGCGGCGCTGCTCGGCTCGTTCGCGGCTCCGTTCGCCCCGTCGACCGGCGAGCTGGGCGCCGGGGCGAAGCTGCTTTACCTCAGCGCTGCCCGGCACACCCTGTCGCGTACCGCCGGCTTCGTGACGGTGGTGCAGGGCGTGGAGATCGCGCCCGCGCAGGCCTGGGACACCTGGAGCGACACTTCCGGCGTGGGCACCGCCGACCCGGCCGCGCCGGCCTCCTCGCCCGGGGTGGCCGCCGCCGAGGCGGTACGCCGCGCGGCCCGGGCGGCCCGCGGCGAGTCGCGCGGGCTGGAGATCGGCGAGGTGCGGGCGGCGGCCACCAACGCCAGCGGCGCGGTCGAGCCGCCGGCGCAGACCGAGACGGTCTGGGAGGGGCTCGCCCGCCCCGACGGCCGACCCAACGGCGCCCGCCGGCTGCCGGTACGCCGGGAGCAGCCCGCGCCGCTGCCCGGGGTGACCTACCTGACCCCGTTCGCCTGGGGTGGCTGCGGGCTCATCCTGCCCCGCTACCCGGGCACCCGGGTGGCGCTGGCCTACCGCAACGGCGCCCCCGACGACCCGGTGGAGGTGGGCGCGCTCTGGCCCACCGGGCACGCCCCGGTCTCCCAGCCCGGGGACTGGTGGCTCTCGCTGCCGGTCGGGGTGGCCACCAACAGCCGGTCATCCATCGGCGACACGGTGGTGCCCGCCGACCACGACGGCAAGGTGGCGCACGACCTGACCGACGGCGACGGCAACCGGGTCATCGAGTTGGGTGAGCTGACCGTGCGGGTGGGCCGGGCCCAGTTGCGGGGCCGGGGTCAGCGTCCGGAACGCGCCGACGAGGCGGACAGCATCACCATCGAGCACGCCGCCGGCGGGTCGTCGATCGTGATGAAACAGGACGGCTCGATCACCATCACCGCCACCCAGATCGACCTGGACGCCGGCAACGGCGCGGTGAACATCAGCGGCGGCTCGGTCAGCATCGCCGCCGACGACGTCGACGTCCACGTCAGCAACGCCATGAACGTCCACTGAGGAGAGCGAGATGGCATTCGTGCTCACCACGTCAAGTGACGTGCACTGCCCCAACCAGGGGGCGGTGACCCCGACCGGGCAGACCAAGTTGACCGTCGGTGGTGCCGAAGTGGTGCGGCTGGACGGCATCAGCGGCAAGTCGGTCGCCGGCTGCACCATCGCCACCAGCAACTCCACCAAGCAGTGCAACACGGTGACCTCGGCCACCGGCGCCGCCGGCAAGCTCAAGGTCGGCAACGTCGCCGTGGCGCTGGACTCGCTCAGCGGCGCCACCGACGGCTCCAGCCCGGGCCTGGCCGCCACCGCCGGCCACAGCAAGCTGCGGGCGGTCTGAGATGGACCGGACCGAGCGGGAACGGCAGGCCGCGCAGCGCCGCTACCTCGGCTGGGGCCTCGCCTTCGAACCCACCATGCCCGGGCTGGACCTGGCCCGCGACGTCGTCTTCGACGACGGCCCGAACGGCCGGGTGCTGGCCCTCGTCGCCGGCACCGAGAACGTGGCGCAGAGCCTCGCGGTGGCGTTGACCACGCTGCGCGGCTCGAACGTCTTCGACGCCACCTTCGGCTTCGACGGGCTCAACGCCCTGGCCGAACCGGTCGAGCCGACCCTGATCCGTGAGCAGGTGCGGATCGGCATCATCACCCTGCTCGACCGCGATCCCCGGGTCCGCCGGATCGTCGACGTCAACCTCGACGACGGCCGGCTCGGTGCCGGCGGCACCGGCGATGGCCAGGACGACACCGCCCGGGCCGCGCTGCGCGCCTCCCGCACCCTGCAGGTGCAGGTCCAGTTCGAAACCATCACCGACGACCGGCTCTCGGTGCACCTCGGGGAGCTGCCCAGTGTCTGATCCGACCATCCCGGCCGAGCTGGCCGACGTGCTGGCCGTCGACGCGGCCGCGCTACGAGCCACCGGCTCGGCCGGCTTCGGCATCGTCGAGACCGGCTTCGTACCGAAGTCCTTCGCCCGGCTGCTCGCCGAGAAGCTGGCCACCGCCCGACTGCTCTTCGGCGAGGACGTCGACCTGACCAGCGGTGCGGTGCTGCGCAAGGTCCTCGAACTGGCCGCGCTGGAGGACGCCCGGTTGTGGTCGGCGCTCGGCGCGGTCTACGACAACTCGTACGTGGTGTCGGCGACCGCCGACGCGCTGACCCGCCTCGGCGAGGAGCTCGGCATCCCCCGGCCGTACCTGCAGGCCCGGGGCACGGTGAAGGTGAAGCTGAAGGACGCGCTGCCGACCGGCCGCACCCAGCTGACGCTGCCCCGTGGCGCGCGACTGTCCACCCCCGGTGGGCACCACGTCGCGCTGGACGAGACGGTGGTGCTCTCCGCCGCCGTCGGCGAGCGGGAACCGGCCGTCGCGGCCTTCTACCCCGGTCCCGCGCACAACCTCGACCCCACCCAGGCCAGCCAGAAGATCGACCGGTGGAACCGGGCCGACACGCTGCTGGCCGACCTGGACGACGCCGAGCAGGCCGCCGGCAAGGAGCTGGTGGAGATCACGCACACCGTCGCGCTGACCGGCGGCGAACAGCAGGTCTCCGACGCCCGCTACCGACAGCTGCTGCTGGCCGCACCCCGGTCCATCTGGACGGCCGAGGCGATCGGCCTGGCCGTGGCCACCGTGCCCGGGGTACGCCAGGTGCAGGTCTTCGACGGTCGGGGCGGCCTGGACCTCAACCAGTCCATCTTCGGCAACTTCAACTTCATCGAGCGGGTCTTCAGCACCGAACGCGACCTCGGCAACCCGTACTACGTGACGGTGCTGGTCGCGCCGACCGCCGCGGCCATCTGGGACGGTCCGGACGGGCTGCACGCCGCCGTCGAGTCGGTGATCGAGGACCTGCGCCCGGTGGGCATCTTCGCCTCGGTGGACCGGGCCGACGAGGTGGGCATCGGCGTCGAGGCCGACCTGGTGATCCGCGGCCTGCCGTTGCCCACCGGCTCCCGGGAGACGGTGAACGCCTCCACCGCCGCCACCGAGCTGCGCGCCCGGCTGCACGCCCGGCTGCGTCGCTACGTCGACGAGCTGCCCTTCGGCGAGCCGGTCCGGGCGGCCGAGGTGATCTGGACGCTGATGAACGAGCCGGGCGTGGCGGACGTCCGCGAGCTGCGGCTGGTCCGCTTCCCGGCCGACTCGGCGGTGGTGGTGACCGGCAGCGCGCCCACCGGCGACGGCGTGCAGCGGTTGCCGGTCGGCGACAACGCGGTGCTCGCCGCCAACCAGGTGCCCGTCTACGTCGACCGGGACGACCCCCGGCCGTTCCGGATCGTCTGAGCGGGGGGCGCGATGACCGACATCCGGGTGCCGGTGGACGGGGCCGACCCGTCCGTCGAACGTAACCTCGTCGACCAGTTGGAGGGCCCATACCCGGGCACCGTGCGGCGGGTGGTGGTGCCGATCGCCGCCGCCGGCACCGCCGCGGTGGACTGGACCAGCCGCCACCCGTTGCTCACCTTGGTGCTGCGCCGGGACCTGGTCGAGGAGACCGTCCGGGTGACGGTCACCGTGAACCCGGGAGGCACCGGCGAGCGGGTGCTCCCGCCGGTGGTCTTCGCGCCCTGGTCGGCCGCCGGCGCGTCGGTGCCGGCGTACGCGCCGGACACCGCCGACGAGCCGCTGGTCGCGTCGTTCACCGTCGCCGTGGCGGTCGAGCGGGCCGTCGAGGGCGCCGCCGCCACGGCGGTCACCGGGGCGGCGCGGGCCGCGCTGGTCGAGCTGGCCGTGCTGGAGGGCAACCTGGGCCGGCTGCTCTACCTGATGTCGTACGAGAAGCACCGGCTGCGCCGTGCCGCCCGGGAGGTGCACGCGTACCGGACCCTGGCGCACGCCCGGCGTGACGCGCTGGACCGGATCGGCGCGGACGTCGGGGTGGCCCGCTTCGTCGACGAGCTGGTGCACGAGCCGACCAGCGGCGAGGTGTACGCGCGCCGGCTGGCCCCGCCGGCCCGCGAGCCGGACCCCGCGTACGCCCACCGGCTCGGGCTCTACCGGCGGTTCCTGCTGCCCACCCCGGGTGCGGTGCGTCGACTGCTCAACGGCCCCGGCGCGGACACCGACCCGAACGCCGGGCTCTTCGCCGACCTGCCCGGCGGCGCACGGTTCACCCTGCGCGAGGACGACGACCGGTTCGCGGTGGCGATCCGGTTGGTCGCCGTCGGCGATCCGCAGCACCGGACGAACTTCCTCGCCCAGTTGCGCCGGGACCGGCTGGTGCTGCCCGCGAACACCCCGCCGAACAACACCACGCACGCCGGCCGGGCGCTACCGGCCAGCCGGCTGACCGAGGTCACCGCGCTGCGGGCCAGCCTGCGCCAGTCGTACGCCTTCGACAGCGGGCACGGCATCGCGCCGCCGCTGGCCGCTGCCCTGGACCGGGCGGGGCGGGTCTGTCGGGCGCTCGGCTCGGCGATCGTGTGGCAGGTGACCCGGGCCCAGGACGACGCTGGTGGCAGCCGCTACGAGCTGGGTCTCGGTGTGGACGTGAGCTGGCCGACCCCCGCGCAGGCCACCGATCTGCGCAACCGGGTGCTGGACACCGGCCGGACGCCCACTGCCGACCGGACCGCCGAGGCGCTGATCGCGGCTGCCCGCGCGTACGGCGTGCCCACCGTGGCGGCCGACGGCGAGCTGGCGTGGCTGTGGCGGGTGTGCGGGTTGCCGACCACGCACCGGATCAGCACCACCCGGATGTACCTGTCGCACCTGCCGACCCGAGGGCTGGCGGTGACCGCGCCGCTGAGCGCGACGGTCGGTGTCGACGCGGCGGTCGAGGCGCAGTTCCACGCGCCCGGTGACCCGGGCGGAAACGCACTGCTGCTGGCTGGGCTCGCGAGTGCCGCGTCGGCCTGGACCGGCGCGGGGGAGCCGGCCTGGACGCCGTTGACCGACGCGGTGGCCCGGACCCGGTGGGCGGCCGTGCCGACCCGGCCGGCGGGGCAGCCGATCGACCAGGTGCTGGCCGCCGCCGGTCTGCCGGCGGTGCGGGACCCGGCGCCCGTGGTGGCCGCGCTGAACCGGCTCCCCGACGAGCTGGTGGAGACCATCGAGCTGCCGGCGGCGCTGGCCACCGCGTTGATCGCCGGCCAGCCAGCCGCCGCCGACCGGCTGGCCCGGCTGGTCGGGCTGCTGCGCGATCGGCACCTCGCCGCCGCGCTGCCGCTGGTCGAGACCGGCAACCGGGTGCTGCTGGTGTGCAGTGTGATCGGGCTGCCGCAGGCCGGTCTGAACCTGGCCGAGAGGCGGGCGACCGGCTTCCGCTGGTACACCGTGGGGCTCGGCGGCGGTACGGCGGAGATCAAGGCGGTCGGCGCGCGGACCACGCTGCGGCCCACCCACGCCGGGCTGGTCGCGGTGGTGGCGCTCTCCTATGTGCGCACCGGGCTGACCGACCCGTACGAGTTCCGGGTGGAGCTGCCCGACCGGGTGGCGTTGACCCTGGCGCAGTACGAGCGGCTGATGAACGCACTGACCCGGATCTGCCCACTCGGCGTGGAGATCAACACTTTCGGCATCCGGCGCGACCACGTCGACCTCGACGCCGACGGCGCCGCCGAGCCGCTGCGCCCAGCGGTGGCCCGGACCTTCCGCACCTTCCAGCAGCGCCGGCACCGCGGCGTGTACGACCAGCTCTGAGAGGGACACCACCATGGCGAGCGAGATCAACTACGACGGGGTGACCGTCACCGAGCTGTACGAGGCGTTCACCAAGCACGGCATCCCGGCCTCGGACGCCAGCGTGCTGGTCTCCTCCTGGATCTACGAGAACGTGGGCACCGCGAAGCGGGTGTTCAGCTACGCCGAGTCGTTCCCGGCGGTGGAGCCGGGCTGCGCGCCGCCGCCGTTCGCCCGCACCTTCGCGCACAGCGACTGGGTCGACGGCGAGGACGTCG
Source organism: Micromonospora sp. NBC_00858 (assembly GCF_045207365.1). Classification (NCBI taxonomy): domain Bacteria; kingdom Bacillati; phylum Actinomycetota; class Actinomycetes; order Micromonosporales; family Micromonosporaceae; genus Micromonospora; species Micromonospora sp. NBC_00858. The sequence continues at coordinate 1,967,838 of NZ_CP108828.1, forward strand.
TGCAGGCCGGGCAGACCCCCGGCGAGCAGGGCTTCAACGAGCGGTTCCACCGCATCGAGCACGACCTGGACCACCTCGGCACCGATCTGGCCAAGGCGTTCTCCTGCATGGCTGCGATGCGGGTGAGCCTGCGCCGGCTGCTCGACGAGATCCGTGCCGAGATCAACCGGCTGCACTCGACGGTGCACGAGAACAAGGTCACCCTCGGCCCGCACGCGATCGAACAGATCCCCAACTACATCAGCACGCTCGACTTCGGCAAGTACATGGGCACCACGATGTTCATGGACAAGAAGGTCAGCATCTGGCAGACCAAGGCCGGCACCATCGTGCTGCCCGCCGTGGAGACCCTCGGCGTGGACGTGGTCGCCGGACCAAAGCTCCGGGGCGCCGCCCATCTCGAGCGGTACGCCGCCGAGCATTCCGACGTTCGGCAGCGCTTCCCGCGCGAGGTGAAGCTCACCGAGTTCATTCGCATCTTCGGCGAGGACGAGGTGGCCGACGGCCGGCTGATCCGCGACGTGCTCAAGGTGCTTCCGGCCGACACCAGCTACCCGAGCGTCGACGCGATGTTCGCCGAGGTGAGCGAGCGGGAGGCGGTGATCGTCCGGACCACGGTCGGCGCCCAGTCGGCGGTGGCCGCGGCGCTCGGCATCGAGACCGAGCTGGAGAACGTCGGGGACGCCGACATCGCGATGCTCACCGGGGTGCCGACCAAGGCCCGGGCGGCGCTGGCCCGCGCCGGGATCAGCACCCTCGGCAAGCTGGCCGACGCGCCGGCCGAGCAGGTGCTCGCCATCATGAAGGAGGCCCAGATCCGGGCCGACGTCGGCGACGCCGCCGAGTGGACCGGGTACGCCCGGACGCTGAACAAGCTGCGCTGAACGGGCGGCACCAACTCCGGCGAACGGCTGATCCGCGCCGCTCGGCGGGTCGGTGTGACGACACAGCGCTGGCGCGTCGACCGTCCACACCCGACCGTGAAACTCCCACGGGGCGATCGGGTGTGAAAGGCGCACGGATGGCTGTCAACGAGGTGACGCACGATTTCCGCTCCGGAGCGCACGACGCCGGAGCGGGGCAGCGGCCCCGGTATGCGCTGCGGCTGCTGGGCGGGTTCGGGCTGGAACGCGACGGGCGCGCGGTGGCCGTGCCGCAGGGCGCCCGCCGGCTGCTGGCCTACCTCGGGGTACGCCAGCGGTGCGCCCGATCCGAGGCCGCCGGTACGCTCTGGCCCGGCTCGCACGAGGAACGTGCCCGGGCCAACCTGCGCACCATGCTCTGGCGGCTGCACCGGATCACCACCGAGCCGCTCGTGGAGGAACAGGATCGGCTGGCCCTGGCCTCCGGGGTGACCAGCGACGTGGCCACCCTGGGCGCGGCGGCCGCCACATTGCTGGCCGGCGGGTCACCGGTGGGTACGGGTCCCGGCGTGCCAGCGTTGGCGACCGGCGAGCTGCTGCCCGGCTGGTACGACGACTGGGTGCTGACCGAACGGGAGCGGCTGCGCCAGACGCAGCTGTACGCGCTGGAGGCCCTCGCCGAGCGGCTCACCGCCCAGGGCCGGTTCAGTGAGGCCGTGCAGGTCGCGTTGACCGCCGTGCAGTTGGAGCCGCTACGGGAGAGCGCCACTCGGACGCTGATCGCCGTGCACCTGGCGGAGCGCAACATCAACGAGGCGATGCGCCGGTTCGAGCTGTTCCGCGCCGACCTGAGCCGGGAGCTGGGGGTGGCGCCGACGCCGTGGCTGGAGCACATGGTGCGGGCCGGCATGGCCGGCGGTTAGCGGGCTCTGTCCTCCCACTTGGCGGAAACCCACCGTAATACGAGAGGCTTCTACGACGATCTGAGATCTTGTCGCGGAACCCGGTCGGGTGATGCCCCCGGCCTGGTCAGTTCGGGTGGACGGGCTGGTCCAGGATCGCGCTGAACCGCTCCTCGGCCAGGTCGAGCTGGCCGAAGATGTGCCGCTTCACCGCCGGCGACAGCGGCGTGTCCGGTCGGGCGATCAGCTCCCGGAAGAGCGGCACCAGCGGCCGGTACTTGCGGGCCGATGAGACGACCTTCGGCCCGACCGTGTGGATCACCCCGACGCCGTTGTCGGTGAAGTCGGAAACCTTGATCACCCGAGCCCACGGCTCCCGGTCCAGGCTGACCGCCAGGTGCTCGCGGTACTGCGCGTTCCGGTCGCGCTGCGGGTCGTACGCCGGGTTGGTGACGGCGGCGACCAGGGTGGCCACCCGCGGCCCGAACCGGCTGGCCAAAGCGGCCAGCGCGGCGCTGGTCGGGTCGGTGCCCACGTCACCGCCGGCCAGGTCGGCCGGGTGGTCCTCGACGGCGTCGTGCAGCAGGCCGGCGACGATCACGTCCACATCGCGTACCTGGTAGTGGTGCATCAACCGGATGGCCACCCGCAGCAGGTGGTTGAGGTACGGCTCGCGGACCCGCCGGTCGTCACGGTGCAGGTCGGCGGCCAGGTCGAGCGCGGCGGTCAGCCGGGCCCGGGCGTGGTCGTCGAACTGCAGGACCTCCAACCGGAAGCGCTCCAGCAGGCCTGGTTCGCCGTGGATCTCGGTGATCGCGTGCATCGGCATGCTGCCCAGGTGCGGCGGGAAGTCCATGCGTCACTTATAGCCGATCTTCACCATGTCGATGGCCCCGTGCGTCGCCGACCCGACCGCACGGGACCGGGCCGAACGCCGTCACGGCGTTCGGCCCGGTCGTGGGAACGATGGTGGGCCGGTTGCTCAGATCGGCAGCCGATCGGCGCCGGCGAGCGGCCCGACCAGGAGCGGAACCAGCGGCGCCGGCAGGACCGGGTCGCGGCGCAGGGTCGGCGTCCAGCCCGCGTCGGCCCCCAGGTCGGGGTCGTGCACCGCGTTGTACGCCGCCAGCAGGTCGACCGGTCGCGCCGGAGCGCCGCCCCGGCGGACCCAGGTGCCCCGCTCGGTGAGCGCGGTGCCGCCCCAGTCGTAGAGCAGGTCGGCCGGGTCGACCGCCGCGTCCAGGGTGAAGAAGTTGTTCTGCGCGTACAGCGCGGACTGCACGCCGACGCCGAGCGCGTACTGGAAGTCGGCGCCGCCGAGCCGGTAGTGGTTGTTGTAGACGTCGACCTGGCCGAAGCGCACCCGGGGCAGCCGTTGCAGGACACCGTCGAAGAGGTTGTGGTGCAGGGTGACCTTCAGCCGTCCCACGTCCGGGCCGACGGTGTTGGACGAGCCGATCAGCATCAGCTTGTCGCGTCCGGTGAAGCGGTTCCAGGACGCGGTGACCAGGCTGGCGGTGTGCGTGACGTCCAGCGACCCGTCGTGCACCTGGTACGGCCGTCCGAAGTAGGTCGGTTGGGCGCTGTCCGGGTTGTCGCCGTCGGTGAAGGTGTTGTGGTCGACCCAGACGTGCTCGCTGCGGCGTACCGAGATCTGGTCGTACTGGCTGTTCCAGTTGCCGGCCTCGCCGTCGGTCGGGGACCAGGCGGGGAAGCAGTCCCGGGCGTCGACGAAGGTCACATTGCGGACGATGACGTTCGGCGCTCGGTCGATCATGAGGGTGAGCCCGGTCAGCCGGGCGCCGGGTAGCCCGATGATGGTGGTGTTGGGGCCGACGTTGATCTGGGTCTGCCGGGTCTGGTTGGCCACCGAGCGCACCCGGGCCTCCTCCAGCGGCCCGGCCGGCGCCACCCGACCCCACACCGCCGGGTCGTACGCGGCCAGGTAGGCGTCCAGCCGGTACGCCGGGTCGGCCAGGTCGCCGCAGCTCAGCGGCGTGCCGTCCGGTCCCTCGAAGCCGTCGACGGCACCGTCCACGTAGATCAGCTTCGGGGTGGCGTCGGTCGCGTTGCTGGCGTTGTCGCCGCCCAGCGCCTCGACCAGGTCGGCCCGGCTGCGGACCACCCGGGTCCGCTCGGGGGTCGCCGCCGATCCGCCGCTGGTCCCGGCGCCCTCGGCCGCCCAGCCGTCCCGCTCGGGCAGCGCCTGCCGACCGAGGTGGCGGGCCGACCAGGAGAGCCGGTCGGCGGCGGCCGGTGAGTCCGGGCCGGTGACAGCGGCGGCCGGTGAGCCCGGGCGGGGCGCGGCGCCGGCCGGTGCGGCGACAAGCAGGAGGGCGATCGCCGTAGCGCCGGTGAGGATTCTGCGCATCGATTCTTCCCGTTCGCTGGTGGTGATTCGGCAGTCACCAGGAACGGTAGGTTCGGTGTTTTATGAGAGTCAATATGGCGTGTGTGCAGGAATGTTGCAGTTGTTCGGCTCGATCGGCATTGCCCCGACCTCACCGGTCGAGGAATCGGGGGATCTGTCCGATGTGGCCCGTAGGAGTCCGGGCGGTGTTTGCACTCCGGTTGCCGTCGCCCCCTAACCCGCCAGCTCCGCGCGGTACACCGGGGTCGCCCACGGCACCGCCAGCTCGCTCGGCAGCGCCCCCCGTTCGGCCGTCCGGCGCAGTACATCGACGATGCCCCGCAGGTGGCGTACCCGATCTCCGCCCTCGCCCACGTCCGCGACCAGGTCGCCGTCGAGCAGCCGGGGCTCCGGCGCGGCCCGCAACGCGTCCAGCAGCGCGGTGAACGGCGCGGTACGGGCCAGCGGGGCGATCAGCGGCACCCCGTCCGGGTCGGCCCGGTGCGCGAGCAGGTTCTCCAGCAGGCCCCGCCGCCCCGGGACCCGGCGGGTCACCACGTCCCCGGGCAGCCGTAGCCGGTCCGTCGGATACTCCAGCACTGCCCGCCCCGTTGTGCCGGTCACCACCACCTCGCCCGCCACGAACTCCTCGGCGGCCAGGGTCACCGCCGCCAGCACCGGCGGACCGGCGCGGAACCGGACCCGCAGCACCGCGGTGTCCTCCACCTCGATCGGCCGGACCCGGTAGCGCTCCACCTCGATCGCCGTCGGCCACGGCGGCGCACCGCCCAGCACCTCGGCGACCGCCAGGCACTGCATCACCGCGTGCGCGAGCGGGTTGGCCAGCGCGCCGTCCAGTACCGGTCGGCCGTCCAGGGTCCGTTTACCGGCCCACGGGGACCGGACGTAGTAGGCGTCCGGCCGTTGCCAGGCGGCGACCGTCGCGATGCCGGTGACCGTGCCCACCCGGCCGGCGGCCAGCGCGTCGGTCAGCGCGGTCAGCGCCGCCGAGCCGAGCGCCTGGAAGCCGACCTGGGCCACCCGGCCGGTGGCCGCCAACGCCCGGGTCAGCTCCTCGTGCTCGGCCAGCGACAGCACCGGCGGCTTCTCCAGCAGCAGGTCCGCGCCAGCGGCCAGGGCGTCCCGGGCGATCGGCAGGTGGGTGTGCGGCGGGGTGCAGATCACCACCACCTCCGGCCGCGCGGCGGCGAGCATCGCCCGGTGGTCGGTGAACACCCCGACTCCGGGCGGCACCGGCGCCGCGGGCTCGTCCTCCACCGGCCGGACGTCGACCAGGGCGACCAGCTTCAGCCGTCCGGCGGCGTGCAGTGGCGCGATCACCCGCCGGTGCCACCGGCCGTGCCCGTTCGCCCCGATCACCGCCACCCGGGTCGGCGGCGTGTGTCCGTTCACCAGGCACCAACCAGCGTCGCCTCGACGCCGTGTCGCTCCAGCGCGGTCAGCCAGGCGGTCACCTCGGCCCGAACCTCGTCGTCCCCGGCCACCTCGGCAGGGATGACCTCGCGCAGCGCGAAGACCGCGTCGACCACGCCGGCCGGGCTCTGCGTGCCGGCGTCCAGCGCGGCCCGGATCGCCCCAGCGAGGGGATCCTGCAACGGCAGCGGCCGGCCGTCGTCGGCCTGGCCCAGCACGAAGCGCAACCAGGCGGCCACCACCAGCGCGCCCCAGCGGGCGGACCTGCCGGACGCACGCAGGTCGGCGATGGTGTGCAGGATCCGTTGCGGCAGCTTCTGTGAGCCGTCCATCGCCACCTGCAGGGTGCGGTGCCGGATCGCCGGGTTGCCGAACCGAGCGAGGACCTGCTCGCCGTAGTCGACCACCCGTACCCCGTCCGGCGGGGTGAAGCTTGCCGCCACATCCTCGGCGATCAGCCGGCGCAGCACATCGGTCAGGTGCGGGATCTCCAGCGCGTCGGCGATCGTCTCCCGCCCGGCCAGCGCGCCCAGGTACGCCGCGGCCGAGTGCACGCCGTTGAGGGTGCGCAGCTTCAACCGCTCCCAGGGACCGGCGTCGTCTGTGAGCACCGCCCCGGCGTGCTCCCAGCCCGGCCGGCCGCCGGGGAAGTCGTCCTCGATCACCCACTGCGCGTACGGCTCGGCGGCCACCGCGGCCAGGTCGGTCACGCCGAGCGCCCGGCGGGCCGCCTCGATCGTCTCCGGGGTGCTGGCCGGCACGATCCGGTCCACCATGGTGCCGGGGCAGGTGACGTTGCCGGTCACCCAGTCGAGCAGCCCGGCGGGTACCCCGGCGGCCCGGCCGACGGCCTGGTCGACCAGGCCGCGTAGCCGCCGGCCGTTGGCCGGCAGGTTGTCGCAGCTGACCAGCGCCACCGGCCCGGCGTCCGCCGCGGCCCGGGCGGCCAGCCCGCGCAGCAGCAGCCCCGGCACGGTGGTCGGGGGCCGGCCGCCGGCCAGGTCCGCGGCGAGCGCCGAATCGGGGCACAACTGGCCGGTCACCGGGTCGAGCTGGTACGCCTTCTCGGTGACGGTCAGCGTCACCACCCGCACCGCCGGATCGGCGAGCAGCGCCACCACGGCGTCCGGGTCGCTGGCCGCGTGCCGTACCCCGCTCAGCGCGCCCACCACCCGGGTGGCGCTACCGGCGGCGGAGAGGGTGCTGACGCTGAACAGGTTGTCCTGCGCGGCGAGCGCCTCGACGAGGGCGGTGCTGCGCGGGGCGACCGCCACGATGCCCCAGTCGCCGCCGGCCGCACCGACCGCGGCCTCGGTGTAGACGGCCTGGTGCGCCCGGTGGAACGCACCGAGCCCGAGGTGGACGATGCCGGCCGGCACGGTGCCCGGCCGGACCAGCGGTTGGGCCTCGGCGGGCAGTCGACGCAGCATGCCCAGGCCGAGTCGGGAGGCGCCGACGGTCACCGCCATGCCGGGCCGTCCGGGAAGCGGAACTCGGCGATCGACGCGGGCTTCATGGTGGCGCTGTAGCCGGGCCGCTCGGGCAGCAGGTAACGGCCGCCCCGGGTACGTACCGGGTCGACGAAGTGCTCGTGCAGGTGGTCGACGTACTCGACCATCCGCCCGTCCAGGCCGGTGCCGACCCGCAGGTAGTCGAAGATCGCCAGATGCTGGACGTACTCGCAGAGGCCGACGCCGCCGGCGTGCGGGCAGACCGGCACCCCGAACTTGGCCGCCAGCAGCAGCTCCGCGAGGACCTCGTTGACGCCGCCGACCCGGCACGCGTCGATCTGCATCACGCCGATCGCCTCGGCTTGGAGCAGTTGCTTGAAGATCACCCGGTTGGCGGCCACCTCACCGGTGGCCACCCGGCACCGCCCGTCGGTCAGCTCGGTGACCGCGCGGGCGATCCGGGCGTGCCCGAGGATGTCGTCGGCGTGCGTCGGCTCCTCGATCCAGTACGGGTCCACCTCGGCCAGCACGGTCATCGCGGTGATCGCTTCGTCGACGTCCCAGACCTGGTTGGCGTCCATCATGAGCAGCGCGTCCGGGCCGATCTCGGCCCGGATGATCCGGGCCCGGCGCAGGTCGTCGGCGAGCGGGCCGCCGACCTTCATCTTCATCGCCCGCCAGCCGTCGTCGTACGCCTGCCGGGTCAGCGCCCGCACCTTGTCATCGGGGTAGCCGAGCCATCCGACCGAGGTGGTGTACGAAGGGAAACCACTTTCCGTGAGCTCCGCGAGCCTGCCATCCCCTCCGATCAATCCCTTGTCCAGGATGGCGGCGGCCTCGTCCGGGGTGAGCGCGTCGGTGATGTGCCGAAAGTCGATGCTGGCGACCAGCTCGTCGGTGGGCAGTTCGGCGAGGAACCGCCACATCGGCTTGCCGGCCAGGGTGGCCCGCAGGTCCCAGACCGCGTTGACCAGTGCGCCGGTCGCCATGTGGATGACGCCCTTCTCGGGGCCCAGCCAGCGCAGCTGCACGTCGGCGCTGAGCGATCGCCAGAACGCCACCGGCTCGGCGGCGATCTCCTCGACCGTGCGTCCCTGCACGTGGTGGGCCAGCGCGCGGACCGCCGCGCAGGTGATCTCGTTGCCCCGGCCGTTGGTGAAGGTGAACCCGGCGCCGGTCGGCCCGGCGTCGGTGCCCAGCTCCACGTATGTCGCCGAGTAGTCGCCCCGGTTGATCGCGTCGGAGCCGTCGCCCCGGGCGGCGGTCGGGAACCGCACGTCGTGCACCTCGACGGAGGTGATGGTGACCGTCACCGCTGTTGTTCCTTCCCAAAGTTGAAGACCCGCTTCGGCAGCCGGTACGCCAGGTCGACGATGGTCTCGGCCGCCTCGTCCATGGGCAGCCGGTGCTCGGCGACCAGCCGGGCCAGGAAGCCGGCGTCCACCCGACGGGCCACGTCGTGGCGGACCGGGATGGAGCAGAACGCCCGGGTGTCGTCGACGAACCCGGTGGTGTTGTAGAAGCCGGCGCTCTCGGTGACCGTCTCCCGGAACCGGCGCAGCACCTCGGGGGAGTCCAGGAACCACCAGGGCGCGCCGAGCAGCAGCGCGGCGTAACCGCCGGCGAGCGGCGCCAGCTCGCGGGTGAAGGTGTCCTCGTCGAGGGTGTAGAGCACCACCCGCAGCCGGGGGTCGTTGCCGTAACGGTCGAGCAGCGGGGCGAGCGCGTGCACGTACTCGGTGGCCTGCGGGATGTCGCCGCCGACGTCGCGGCCGTGCCGGGCGTGCAGCCAGCGGTTGTGGTTGCGCACCGCGCCGGGGTGCAACTGCATGACCAGGCCGTCGTCGAGTGACATCCGGGCGAACTCCACCAGCATGTGCGCCCGGAACGTCTCCGCGTCGGCCGGGCCTGCCTCGCCGCGCCGGCCCCGGTCGTACAGCCGCGCGGCCTCCTCCGGAGCCAGGTCCAGGGTGCGCGCGGTGGGGTGACCGTGGTCGGAGGAGGTCGCCCCGGCGGCGATGAACGCGGCCCGGCGGGCCCGCAGCGCGGCCAGGTAGCCGGTGTACGTGCCGGTGTCCTCGCCGGCCAGCTCGCCCAGTCGCTCCACATTGGTCGACCAGCCCTCGAACTCCATGTCCACCACGTCGTCCGGACGGAAGGTGGTGACCACCCGGCCGCCCGGCCCGCCCCAGCCGTCGGCGGCGAGCTTGGCGTGCTGACCGAGGTCGTCCAGCGGCGACTCGGTGGTGGCCAGCACCTCGATGCCGAACCGTTCGAACAGCGCCCGGGGCCGGAAGTCCGGCTCGGCGAGCCGGGCAGACAGTTCGTCGTAGAGGGTGTCGGCGGTGGCCGGGCTCAGCGGGGTGTGCACCCCGAACACGGTGCGGAACGTCTGCTCCAGCCAGAGCCGCGACGGGGTGCCCCGGAACAGGTGCCAGTGCGCGGCGAAGCGCCGCCAGATGACCCGGCCGTCGGTCTCCACCGGGCTGCCGTCGCGGGTGGGAACGCCCAGCTCCGCTGGGGGTACGCCCTGGCTGAGCAGCATCCGGGTCAGGTAGTGGTCGGGCACGATGAGCAGTTGCGCCGGGTCCGGAAAGGGCTGGTCCTCGGCGAGCAGGGCCGGGTCGACGTGCCCGTGCGGCGAGATGATGGGTTGCTCGGCGGCCAGCGCGTACAGCTCCCGGGCCAGCGCGCGCTGGCCGGGCTCGGGTGGCAGGAGCAGGTCGGTGTGGTCGAACGTCGACACGGGGCTGGGCTCCTCGTCGGGTGGGTCAGCGGGGGGTGAGCAGGTCGGCGACCCGGACCGGCTGGCCGGTCTCGAAGGACCGGTTGGCGGCCAGGCCGGTGAGCAGGGCCAGGGCGCCGTCGTCGGCGGTGGCTGCGCGGTCCAGCGGGTCGGGGTGGCCACCGAAGAGCACGCCGGTCATCCGGGCGTCCGCGCCGCCGTGCCCGTGCCGGGTGCGACCCTCGACCGGGATCTGCCGGGGCGGGGCCCAGAACGGGCGCAGGGTGAGCGTCGCGCCGCCGCCCTCGGCGGGCGCCTCGGTGCCGTGCAGCGCGGCGCCCTTGACCGCACCGGCGGTGCCTCGGTCGACGAAGTCGTTCTCGGTGACCTCCAGCTCCAGCCGGCCCCGGCTGCCGTTGACCATCACCCGGTAGCCCTCCCAGGGGGCGTACGCGGTGAGGTGGTAGGTCATCGTGGCGCCGGTGGAGTAGCGGGCGAGCACCGCCATGTCGTCCTCGATGCTCACTCCCGGGGCGAAGACGTTGCGGTCGCGCTGGTAGCCGTCCTCGGCCTCGCCGTCGAGGTACAGCTCGCGCAGCCGGGGGTGCGCGTCGAGTCGCAGCGCGAACGGGTCGTCGACGGCGGCGGGGGAGCCGTGCGCCCGTTCGTAGTCGCGGGCGTAGCCGTGCCGGCGGCCGGTGTCGCCGTAGAAGAACAGCCGCCCGGCCGCGTACACCTCGACCGGGGTGGCGGCCAGCCACCAGTTGACCAGGTCGAAGTGGTGGCTGGCCTTGTGCACCATCAGCCCGCCGGAGGTGGCCTTGTCCCGGTGCCAGCGGCGGAAGTAGTCGGCGCCGTGCCGCACGTCGAGCAGCCACTCGAAGTGCACCGAGCCGATCTCGCCGACCGCGCCGTCGGCGAGCAGCCGGCGGACCTGCTCGTGCAGGGGGTTGTAGCGGTAGTTGAAGGCTACCGTCACCCGGCCGCCGGTCTCCGTCACGGCGTCCAGGATCCGCCGGCAGCGCGGCGCGTCCACGGTCATCGGCTTCTCGGTGACGACCTCCCGGCCGGCGCGCAGCGCGGCCACCACGTACTCGTCGTGGGTGACGTCGACGCTGGTCACCAGGACGACGTCGATGCGCTCCTTGTCCAGCATCGCCAGGAAGTCGCCGGCCGGGTAGGTGGCCACCGGCCGGTGCCCCAGCTCGGTCAGCCAGCGGTTGTGCGCGTCCATCCTGGCCTGGTTGACGTCGGCGAAGGCGACCAGCTCGGTGGAGTCGGCGTGGTCGAGCACCAGTGCCCGGACGAACATCTCCGCCCGCGCGCCGGCGCCCACGACGGCGTACTGGACCCTGCCGTCGGCACTCGGTGACATTCGGTCGCCTCCCCGGATGATCCTGCAAAGGTTTGCAGTGAAGTAATCATGCGCGATCCGATCGCGTCAACGAGGGCGGCACAATCGGCGGTAAATGTCAGTGTTTGCGGGGCTGTGAGTCGCCAGTGGGAGCGCTGACGCAACAGAACCGTAATCGTCCACCGTTGACACTGGCGCAACCGTTTGCATTAATTGGCCCCACCCACGTGACCGCCGCCACATCGGACGAAGGGGCCGCCGTGCCAGTCACCATCCGGGACGTCGCCCGTGCCTCCGGGGTGCACATCTCCACCGTGTCCCGCACCTTCTCCGCTCCGCACCTGGTCAACCCGGAGACCCGGGTCCGGGTGCTGGCCTGCGCGGAGGACCTGGGCTACCGGCCGAACCGGGCCGCCCGGGCCCTGATCACCGGGCGGACGCACAACATCGGGCTGATCATCGCGGACATCGCGAACCCGTTCTTCCCGCCGCTGATCAAGGCGGCGGAGAGCCAGGCCCGGCACCGCGACTACCACGTCTTCGTGGCCGACACCAACGAGGACCCGACCACCGAGGAGGAGTTGGTCCACGCGCTGGCCAAGCAGGTGGACGGGGTGCTGCTGTGCAGCCCGCGGATGAGCAACAGCCTGATCGAGCAGCTCAGCCGCGAGGTCCCCCTGGTGGTGGTGAACCGCCAGGTGACCGGCCTGCCCTGCGTGCTGATGGACGTCGGGCAGGGCGCCCGGGCGGCGATCGAGCACCTGATCGGCCTGGGCCACACCCGCATCGCGCTCCTCGGCGGGCCACGCAGTTCGTGGACCAACCGGGAGATGCGCCGGGCCGCCGCCACGGCCGCCCGGGCCGGCGGCGCGGAGTTGACCCTGCTCGGCCCGAACGCGCCCACCGAGACCGGCGGGTCCGCCGTCGCCGAGCAGGTGCGCCGCAGCGGGGTGTCGGCCGTGCTCGCCTACAACGACCTGATGGCGATCGGCCTCATCGAGGGGCTGGACGCGCTCGGGGTCCGGGTGCCGCAGGAGGTGAGTGTCGTCGGGGTCGACGACATCGCCCTGAGCCGGCTCACCCGCCCCAAACTGACGACGGTGGCCACACCCACCGCGGCCGCCGGCCGGACGGCCGTCGACATGCTGCTGCAACAGGACACCGAATCACCGCGCGGCGCGCGAGGGCTCGGTGCCGGCACGGCGCTCGGCGTCCGTCGTACCACCGCACAGGTAATGCTCCAGACCGACCTGGTCATCCGCGACTCGACCGGCCCGGGCCCGCAGGCCCGACCGGTACGTCCCCTGGCCGCGCCGCAGAGCCCGGACCCGCATTGCCCTGCGGGCCCGGGCACCCCGACCGCGGCCACCGGTGACGCCGTCGCCTCCTAATGCCGAGGAGTGAGCGCACATGCACCCCGCAACGCCCCCCACCGCCAGCGCGTCCGTCGGGCGCACCCACCGTACCCCGCTGCCCCGGCGGCGGCTGCTGCGCGGCCTGCTCGCCGCGACGGTCGCCGCACCGCTGCTGTTCGGCGCCGCCGCCTGCGGCGGAGACGACGAATCCGCCGATCCCAACGCCCCGGTCAAGCTGTCCATCTTCTGGTGGGGCGGCGACGCCCGGGCCAAGCTGACCGAGGACGCCCTGGCCCTCTACACCAAGAAGCACCCGAACGTGACCTTCGAGAAGACCTGGCAGGCCAACCAGGGCTACTTCGACAAGCTGGCCACGCTCACCGCCGGCGGCAACCCGCCGGACCTGTTCCAGATCGACGACAACTACCTGGCCGAGTACGCGGCCCGCAACACCACGCTCGACCTGACCTCCTACCAGGAGTCCGGCAAGCTGGACACCTCCAAGTTCCCCGAGAGCCTCTGGCAGTACGGCGTGGTCGACGGCAAGCTCGCCGGTCTGGCCGCCGGGGAGAACACCCAGGGTCTGGTCTACAACAAGACGCTGCTGACCAAGAACGGCCTGCCCGAGCCCACCACCGGGATGAGCTGGGAGGCGCACATCGCCTGGGCCGAGGAGGTGTCGAAGAAGACCGGGGTGCCCGGCACGCAGGACCCGAGCGCCGACTACAAGGCGTTCTGGGTGTGGCTGCGCCAGCAGGGCAAGGACCTCTACAAGGGCAAGGAGTTGGGCTTCACCGCCGAGGACGTGACCGGGTGGTTCGACCTGTGGAAGGGCGCCCGCGACCGTAAGGCCACCCCGACCGCCGACGTCATCCACGAGGGCAACTCCAGTGACGTCACCAAGCAGTTGGTGGTCACCGGCAAGTCGGCGACCTCCTGGGTCTGGGCCAATCAGATGCCCGACCTGAAGAAGAACACCAAGGACGAGCTGGGCGTGATCGCCTACCCCGGTGACCCGAGCGCGCAGTGGGCCCGGGCCTCGATGTACTGGTCGGTGTTCAAGGGCAGCAAGAACAAGGACGTCGCGGTCGACGTGATCAACTTCCTGAACAACGACCAGGAGGCGGTCAAGCTGCTCGGCACCGACCGGGGCCTGCCGTCCAATCTGGACCTGCGTCGTGTGGTCAGCGACGACACCACCGACCCGGCGATGAAGCAGTCCATCGCCGTCGAGGCGGAGCTGACCCAGAAGTTCGGCAAGTCTCCGCAGGTGCCGATCAAGGGGCACAGCAAGGTCAAGTCAGAGCTGATCAAGGCCGCCGAGAACGCCCAGTACGGCCGGGCCACCCCCGCCGCGGCAGCCGCCCAGTTCATCGAGGCGTGCAAGTCCGCCATCGCCTGACCGCCCCACCAGGCGAGGAGAGGAGCTGTTCGTGGCGTTGACCACGGCACCCGACCCGACCCGACCTGGCCCCGGATCCGTCCGGGCCCACGCCGAGAGGCGCGGGCCCGGACGCCTCCGGCACAGCGAAGGTCTGGCGGGGTACGTCTTCCTGTCGCCGTGGCTCATCGGCCTGATGGGTGTCACGGCGGTCCCCATGCTGTTGTCGCTCTACCTGAGCTTCACCAACTACGACATCCTCACCCCCTTCTCCGAGGTGGAGTGGGTGGGGTTGGCCAACTACGAACGGATGTTCACCGCCGACCCGTCGTACTGGCACGCGGTGCGGGTGACCTTGACCTTCGCGCTGATCGCCGTGCCGCTGAAGCTGGCCGCGGCGCTCGGCGTGGCGCTGCTGCTCAACCGTGCCTGGCGTGGGGTCGGGTTGTTCCGCGGGCTGTTCTACCTGCCGTCGCTGCTCGGCGGCAGCGTCGCGCTGGCCATCGTCTGGGTCAACATGTTCAACCGTGACGGCGCGTTCAACTCGCTGCTGAGCCTCTTCGGCATCCAGGGCAAGCCGTGGGTCAACGACCCCGACTGGGCCCTGGAGACGCTGATGGTGCTGGCCATCTGGCAGTTCGGCGCGCCGATGGTGATCTTCCTGGCCGGCCTGAAGCAGGTGCCCACCGAGCTGTACGAGGCCGCGTCGGTCGACGGTGCCGGGCGCTTCCGCCAGTTCCGCAACGTCACCCTGCCGATGCTCTCCCCGGTGATCTTCTTCAACCTGGTGCTGGAGACGATCAACGGCTTCCAGGGGTTCACCGCCGCGTTCGTGCTGAGCAACGGCACCGGCGGCCCGGTCGACTCCACCCTGATGTACACGCTGAACCTCTACATCACCGGCTTCACCGACCTCGAGATGGGCTATGCGTCGGCCATGGCCTGGGTGTTCCTGCTCGCCATCGCGGTGATCACCGCGATCTTCTTCAGCACCGGGCGGTTCTGGGTGCACTACTCCGACGGGGAGGACCGGTGATGGTGGCGGTGACCCCGACGGCCGGCGTACCGACCGGGCCGGCGCCGACAGCGCGTCGGCGCACCGGCGGACGGTCTGCACTGCGACTGCTGATCCTGGTGGCGATCGTCGCCGTGGTGCTCTACCCGCTGATCTGGATGCTGGGCACCTCGGTGAAGTCCCAGGAGGAGATTGTCAACAACGTCGGGCTGCTGCCGGAGCGGTTCACCCCGGGCAACTACACCGCCGGGTGGTCCAACTTCGACGTCAGTTTCGGCCGGTTCTTCCTCAACAGCGCGATGGTCAGCCTCCTCACCGTCGTCGGCAACGGGCTCTCCTGCCTGCTGGCCGCGTACGCCTTCGCCCGGCTGCGGTTCCGCCTGCGGGGCATGTGGTTCGCCGTCATGATCGGCACGCTGCTGCTGCCCCAACACGTGCTGATCGTGCCGCAGTACATCCTGTTCCGGACGCTCGGGCTGGTCGGCGGCGAGTGGCCCTACCTGCCGCTGCTCATCCCGCAGTTCCTGGCCACCGAGGCGTTCTTCGTCTTCCTCATGGTGCAGTTCATGCGGGGCGTCCCACGCGAGCTGGACGAGGCGGCCCGGATCGACGGCGCCGGCCCGTTCGGCATCTTCCGGCACATCATCCTGCCGCTGAGCCGTCCCGCGCTGGTCACCACGGCGATCTTCTCGTTCATCTGGACCTGGAACGACTTCTTCCGGCAGTTGGTCTTCCTGTCCCAACTGGAGGACTACACCGTGCCGGTCGCGTTGACCCTGTTCATCGACTCGACCAGCCAGAGCGCGGTCGGGCCGATGTTCGCCATGTCGGTGCTGTCGCTGCTGCCGGTCTTCCTGTTCTTCGTCGCGTTCCAGCGGATGCTCGTCGAGGGGATCAACACCAGTGGTATCAAGGGCTGAGCCGGAGGACACCGGCGTTCGGCGGGACTGGCGCGACGTCGCCCGGGACGCGGCCGACCTGGCGCTGCTCGGCATCCTGCTGGTGCTGGCGGCGGCACCGCTGGTCACCGCCGCCGCAGCGGTCGGCACGGCCAGCGCGGCGGTGCACGACTGGACCCGTACCGGCAGTTGGCCGCCGGCGCGGGCCACCGTGGGCCGGTTCGGTCGCTCGGTGCTGCCCGGCGTGCCGGTCAGCCTGCTGGCGGTCGCCGTGGCCGGGCTGCTCGCCGCCGACCTGACGGCCCTGGCCACCGGCCGGGTGCCGGGCGGCCCGCCCGCGCTGCTGCTGACCGCGCTGGTCACGGCCGGCCTGGCCGGGTGGGCCGGGCTGGTCGGCGTCGAGGTGGGCGGGAACGGGGGCGGGCGGTGGCGGGCGGCGGCCCGGTCCGCCGCCCGCGCCTGCCTCGACCAGCCCGTCCGCTGGGCAGCCCTCAGCGGGGTGACCGCGCTGGCCGGGCTGCTCGGCGTCCTGGTCACGCCGGTGGCGGTGCCGATCCTCGCCGGCTACACGGTGGCAGCCCTGTACGCCGTCGCCGGTCGCCGGTCGCTCCCCGCCCACCCGGAGCTGCCATGACCACCGAGCGCCCGTCCGCCCACAGCGCCACCGACCCCAGCCCGGCCACCATGACCGAGGAGCCGGCGCGGCTGCTGGTCGATGGGACGGAGGTGGCCCGGTACGTGCTCGACCCGGAGCTGGACGTGCGGCACGGTCCCCGGCCGTACCTGCACCCGGTACGCACCCTGGGCGGCACGGTCGTCACCGACGCCCTGCCCGCCGACCACGTGTGGCACCTCGGCGCCTCCCTCGCCGTGCAGGACGTGAACGGCGCCAACCTCTGGGGCGGACGCACCTACGTCCGCGACGTCGGCTACACCTGGCGCGACGACCACGGGGTCATCGCGCACGCCGGTCACGTCGAGCGGGCCTCGGACCGGTACGCGCACGACCTCCAGTGGCGTGACCGTGCCGGCCGGACGCTGCTGACCGAGCGCCGTCGGCTGGCCGCGTCAGCGGTGGCGCCGGACGCCTGGCGGTTCGACCTGGATTCCGCCCTCACCGCCCCGGGCGACCGGGAGGTGCGCCTGGGCAGCCCGGCCACCAACGGTCGGCCTGGTGGGGCCGGCTACGGCGGGTTCTTCTGGCGGGCCGCCGCCGACGGGGACCCGGCCGTGTTCACCGCCGACGCCGAAGGGGAGGAGGCGGTCAACGGCAGTGCGGCGCCGTGGCTCGCGCTGACCGGCGTCGGGCCGGGTGGCGGGGCGTACACCCTGGTCTTCGCCGGTCTCGGGCGCGGCGACCGGTGGTTCGTGCGGACCGCGATGTACCCGGGGGTCTGCGTGGCGTTCGCGTTCGACCGGCCGGCCGTGGTCGTGGCCGGCGAGACCCGGCACGGCCGGTACCGGGTGTGGGTGGCCGACGGGACGCTCGACCGGAACCGGGCTGCGACCTTGGTCGGGGCGGTGCCCTGAGGCCGATGTGCACGCCCGGGGCGCCGACGCCGACCGACCGTGGGCGTGGTCAGCGGGAGCGATCGGTCAGCTCGCGGACCGCCGCCTGATACGCGGCCTGGGTGTGGTACGGCCAGTGCCGCTCGACCGGGGGCGGCACGGTATCCGCCGGGTCGATGGTCAGGCTGCGGGGATCGCGGAGCCGGATGTCGACGTCGTCTGCTGCCGGGTCGGCGCAGGACCGCGGTGCGTCCGAGGCCCCGGGGAAGATCGGCCCGCTGATCGGATCGGTGTCCCGCCACAGGTTCCGCCACCGCCACCCGATCCGCTCGCCCAGGTCGCAGAGCGTCTGCGGCCCCAGGTACGCCGGATAGAGCCGGGCGTAGGTGCGGCGTAGCGGCGAGCCGTAGGTCAGCAGCGAGACCCGGGACAGCACGGACGGCGGTAGTTGCAGGATGGTGGCGGCGGCGAGGACCGAGCCGTGACTGTGCCCGGAGAGGATCACCGGCCCGTGTGCGGCGAGCCCGGTGACCCGTTTCGCCAACTCCGGAACGGTGCGGGCGGCGTAGCTGGGCGGCGCGAACGGGTGGACCGTGCGGGGCCAGAAGGTGCCGAGGTCCCACAGCACCGCCACCACCCGGCGGGTCTGGGAAGACCGGTACGCGCGGAAGCCGAGGACCATGAGGCAGATCACCAGCAGGCTGATCACCCACACACCCGCGTCGGTGACGTAGGCGGCGACCACCGCCGGCGCGCCACCGCGTCCGCCGAGCCGGGCCGCGAGCTGGGTGGGACCGATCCCGATCAGGTCCAGGGCGACGGTGACCAGCCCGAGCGACGCGATCACCAGGAACGCGATGAGCACCGGGCCCAGCTCCTCGGTGAACCGGGACCGGGCGATGGTCTCCCGGACCAGGCGTAGCCGGTTCTGCTCCTGCGCCGGCACGTTCGGGTAGTCCCGCTCCACGACGCGTGCCGCCAGCCGGCGTCGTCGCTGCCGGCTCAGCAGGAGCGTGGCCGAGGCAGCCGCCGCGCCCACCAGCAGCGCGGCGAGCCCGGCGAGTGCGGCCCACCAGTAGGCGACCGGCGGCTCCAGCGGGCCGAGGCTCGACGCGTTGGGCCGGATCGGATCGGGAATGTCGCCGTGGTCGAGGGCGTCGGCGGTCCGGTAGACCAGGGTGGCGGTGAAGGCCGCGCCGACGCTCACCGCCGACGCCGCCATGATCGGGGTGCCGAGCCCGCGCAGGAAGTGGCGGGCGTGGGCGCCGGCAGTGCGCTGGCGGGCGTACGTCACGACGGTGAGCACGACGAGCAGGACGCCCTGGGCCGCGACCACGCCAGCTGCCGCGCCCTCGTACCCGGGCAGCTTGCCGGACCCGGACGGTGCCGCGCCCGCGAGGGCGGCAGAGCCGAGGCACAGCACACTCACCCCCGCGGTGGCGGCCCACACCGATCGCAGTAACCGCCGGGTCCACGCGGTGGTGGCGGGCACGGGCAGGCAGAGCAGGACCACGCAGAACACGAGCAGCCCGACGGCCGCCACGAACTGCACGATGTGCCCGGATACGCCGACGCCGCCCGGCGAGATGCCCGCCAGCAGGCTGACGTTCAGTGTGCCCACGCCGAGCGCCACGTGGACCTGGCGCAGCCAACCGATCGTCCGCTCGTCGTGCCAGAAACCGGCGTCTTCGAGGCCCTCGGTCTGACCGGGGGCGGGCGGTTGCGCGGACGACGGGCCGAAGCCCTCGAACGCCCGCGCGGACCGGACGCCGATCGCCCAGACGACCCGCAGCGCGAGCAGTGGGACGAGCGCGAGCAGAGCCAGCCGGGGTCCGGGCGGCAGCGTGTAGAGCCAGGCCAGATAGGGGCGGCTGGCCCGGCACCCGGGGTAGGGCACGCACTGCCAGCCGATCAGATCCAGCGTGACGCCCACGATCGCCAGCACGAAGGTGGCGGTGAGGGTGCCGGCGAGCAGCCGGCAGAGCACGCCGAGCAACCCCCACCGGTCCTGCCCCGGCGGCCGCAGCCAGATGGCCAGGTTGCCCAGCATGAAGGGCAGCAGCAACAACATCGAGGCCGACCGGACCGCGGCGCCGGCGGTCAGGGATCCCCAGTGGTACGCCTCGACGGTGACTCCGGGGGTGGCCCCACCGGCGACGCCGCTCCCCGGACGGGGTCGGAAGAAGCCCGCGTGGGTGTCCCCGGCGACCCGGACCACGATCGGGTGATCGAGGATCCGTTCCGCGGTCACCCCGGAAACGCCGTGCACGCGCAGCTCCACTGCGTCGCACGCCGGCGTCCCGTCCACGCCGCCAGGATCACAGACGATCCACCGGGGCGGTGCCGATCGCCGAAACGTCAACGGGTGGGCAGCGTGGCGGTCACCCGGACGGCCTTGACGATCGCCGGGATCGAACCGATCAGCAGCACCAGCCCCCAGATGATGGCGATCACCGCGAAGACCAGCGCCGCCACGTCGTCGACGATGCTGACCAGGATCACCGGCACCAGGTTGTGCAGGAACTCCAGCACGACCGTGCACAGCAGGGTGGTGAGGATCAGCAGCACGAGGCCCTTGTTCTGCAGGAAGCGCGGTTGGGCCAGCACCAGCAGCCCGGCCCAGACCAGCTTGAGCAGCAGCACCAGCCCGAGCAGCACCGCCGCCTCGCCGACCGGGAAGAACCCCCACAGGGCCAGATAGGCCAGCGTGCCGAACGGAACGGCCAGGAACAACGACACCATGATCATCAGTTCCACGAACGCCACGATCAGCGCGATCAGCCCGACGATGATCAGGATGATCGAGAAGATCAGGGTGGCGACGCCCTGCACCCGGCCCTGGATCCGTTCGGGCAGCAGCAGGCCCAGGCAGAACAGCCCGGTGCTCCAGACCGCCACCGCGTCGATCAACGCCAGGTAACCGGTGCCCCGGCCGGACGGCTCGCTGACCCCGGACACGTCGTCGAGCTCCACGTCGAGGTCGCCGGCACTGTCGACCAGTGCCGTGCCGGCGTCAGCGCCGCCGAGCAGCAGCCCGGCGCCCAACTCCACCCCGATCGCCAGGACGACGGCGAGCATCGCCAGCAGCAGGAACGGCTTGCGCAGGTCACCCACGGCGGCACCGCCTTCTCGGTCAGGACGTGGCCACGGTGACCGTGCAGCCACCGAGACCGGGACAGGTCACCGCCACCTCGGTCGCTTGGTCGACGGCGACCTTCGCCACCGCGCCCGTGCCGTCCGCCGCCGGCTCGACCTCGTCGCGGATGGTGAGCTCGGCGTCGCCGGGCGCCGGCGCGACGACCGTGAACCGTGCCCCGCTGCGCAGCACCAGGGTGCGCAGCCCGCCCGGGTCGGCGACCCGCAGCACGCAGCTACCGGAGAAGACCAGCAGGCCGGTCTCGTCGGCGCAGTCGGCGCTGACCGTGGCCGGGTCGACGGTGGAGCGCTCGCCGCCCAGCGCGCCCAACCGCTCGACCAGCCCGTGCCGGGCCCCCGGATCACCCTGATCGTCGCGGCCTGCGCCGACCGCGACCACGAACAGCGCCACCAGCAGGACGGCGAGCAGCCCCAGCAGCGCTTTCTGCCGGCCACTCATCGCGCGACGGCCTGCGCCACGAGCTCGGTGAACCGGATCTCGTCGACGCCCGCGAAGTAGCGGTTGGTGCCCTGCGTCTTGCCCACCACCAGCAGGGTGACCCGGTGCGGACCCTTGGTCAGCCGAACCGTGCCGACGTCCAGGAACTCGGTCTTCTGCACTGTCGGGGTGAAGCCGAGGAACGCCCCGCCGATCTGGTTGCCGTCGATGGCGAACACGGTGTTGGCGTAGTCGAGCGAGGTGGTGCGTACCGCAGCGAAGCGCCACGTGCCGTCGGCCGGGATCTGCACCGTCACGGTGACCTGGTCGCCGATGGCCAGCCCCTGGAAGAACAGCTGCTTGTCCCCGGACCAGGTCACCCCGCAGCAGTTGGGTTGCGCCACCACGACCGCCCCGCTGGTCCGCGGTGACTCCACCACCGCGGCGTCCACCAGGCTCTCCGCCTCAAGGGTGACCACCCGTGGCTCGCCGGGGTCCGGCTCGCCGCCGCGGGTCAGCAGCACCACCCCCACGGTCACCACCACCAGCACCAGCGCCGCCGCGGCGGCGATCCACGGCCACGGGGTACGCCGTGGCGGGGCGACCGCCCGTACCTCGTAGGTGACCCGGCCGCTGGAGCGGGAGCTCTCCTCCGGCGCGGTGTTCGCCGAGTACGCGAACCCGGTCATGTCGTAGCGCCGGGGCGGGGTGCCGGCCGGCACGGCGAGCTTGACCAGGAACGAGACCGAGCCCTGCCCGGGCACGACCCGCTGCGGCTCGGTGACGGTGAACCAGGCCCGCTGGGAGCCGTCGCCGGGCGCCACGTCGAACACCACCGTGTCCGGCGCGTTGCCCGGGTTGGAGACGGTGAAGGTCAACTCGCCGCTGTTGCGCGGGTCGAGGGTGAACTGTTCGGCGGCGGCGACGACCGCCCACTCGGTGGTCATGACGACTCCTCTGCGACGACGATCTCGACGGTGGTCGAGGCGGGCTTCTCCGCCTCGACGATTCGGGTGATCACGGCGAGCAGGCCGGCGGCGGCCGCCGGTACCCGCACCACGACGTGAAACGGCTGCTCGGCCGGTTCGTCCAAGGCGAAACCACTCAACCCGGTAGCCACCTCGAGAGCTCTTCGCATCCCGTACGGGGTGCCGCGCCAACGAGCCAGCAGCGCCCCGTTGGCCACCAGGTCGCGCAGCCGGCCCACCGGCAACGGCAGCGGCGCGTCCGGGCGGGGCGAGGCCACGACGTGGTCCATCGCCACCCAGCGGGTCAGCTGGGCGACCAGCCCGTCCGGCGCCCGGTACGGGTCGAACAGGGCGTCCACCTCGGCGAGGATGGCCTCGTCCGGGGCGTGCAGCTCCTCCATGACCTCCAGCAGTGCCCAGAGCACGCTGCCCGGCACGCAGGCCCGCTGGTAGGCGGCGGGCAGCAGCCGTTCAATCGCCGAGCGTCGCATCCTGCCGCACCACCTCGATGTTGTGCTCGCCGGAGCAGAGCAGCCAGGTGTCCGGGACGGTCACCACGTCGGCGGTGGCCTGGTTGGCGCTGGCGGTCCAGTCCACCGCGCTGGCGCTGCGGTACACCCCGCGCTCGCCGCCGGCCAGGATCAGCCGCTCCACCGCCTGGCCACCGGCGCCGGTGGTGGCGCTGCCGCTCACGGCGATCGCGTCCACTGGTACGAACCGGGTCCGGTCGCGCAGCGGCAGCCCGCAGTTGACCATCACCGGTTGCCACTGCGGCTGCGCGGCCAGGGTGTCCAGCCGCAGCACCCCGCCGCTCTGCGTGGCCGCCACAGCGAGGGGGCCGGCGAACGCGAGGTCCCGGCAGGTGCCGCCGATCCAGCCGCCCTGCACGGTCTGCCACTGCACGTCGGACTCGAACAACCGGGTGCGGTGGCAGCCCTGGCCGGGCTTCTTCGGATCCGGCTCACCGGCACCGCTCCACAGCAGCGTGGCCGGGCCGTCGTACTGCACCGCCAGCACCCGGTTGTCCACGTTGGAGAGACCGACGTGGGCGAAGCTGTCCGGCCGGCCGCCGGCGGTCGACAGGTACACCCCGAAGCCCGCCTGCGCGGCCACCGCGACGCCGGGCGCACCCCGCTCCGAGACGAACGCGCGCACCGCGTAGAACCCCCGGTCGGCGTCGGACGGGTCGACCAGGATCTGCAACGGCACCGCGCCGGGCAGCAGCGACACCTCGTACAGGCCGGTGTCGGTGGCCACCAGCAGCGCACCCGCGCCGTCCCGGTCCAGCCAGGCCACGTCGGAGATCCGCGAATCCAGGTCGGTCAGCAGCGACCAGGTCTCGCCCAGGTCGGTGCTCAGGTGCACCCGGGACCCGCCGGAGGCGCGCAGCGTCACCACGGCCACCGAGCCGGGACGTGGCACGATGCCCGGCCGGACCGGCGCAGGCGCGGGCGCCACCCGCAGCACCGTCTCGCCGTCGAACCGGCCCGCCGGCTCCCAGCCCGCGCCGGCGTTGCTGGAGCGGAACAGCACCGCGCCCCGCCCGGCGTACCAGGTGCGAGGTTGGTACTGGTCGACGGCGAGGGCGCGCACCTCCGCGTCGGGCGCCTCGTCGACCACGAACCGGACCGACTCGACGTAGCGCACGCCCGGCTCGGCGTGCTCCAGCAGCCGGTACACGTTGGACGCACGCAGCGGCTCGCCGAACGGCCAGCCGGTCGGGTTGAGCGCGGTGGGCAGCGGGCTGAGCGTCTGGTGCAGCCGGTCGTGGATCCGCCGGCGGACCGCGTCCACGTCCTCCTCCCGCCGGACCACCACCCGAGCCTGCACTGAGACCGCCTTGAACCGGGCCCAGGTCGCCCGGGACCGGATGCCGACCATCCGGCGCTGTTCCAGGTCCGCCTCCACCCGGCGCCGCGCCTCGGGCACCTCGTGCTCGCGCAGCACCGCCACCGGCAACCGGCCACCCGGGCGGGCCGTCGACGGCACGTACGGCACCAGCACCACCTCGACCTCGCCCGGCCGGGCGAAGCTGTACACCGCGGCGCGGGTGAACGCGCGGGCCCGCGCCACCGCGCCGGAGCTGGTGGCCAGCACCTCGAAGTCCCGGGCGGTGACCGCGCGCTGCTGGGCGAAGAACTCGTACGGGCCGCGCAGCAGCACCGACTCCAGCGCCTCCATCTCGCGCCCGCCGGCCGCTGGCGCGGGGTTGTCCACCCGTACGCCGGGTAGCGGGTCGCGCAGGCTGGTCAGGGTGCCCGCGGCCACGTTGCCGGTCGGCCCGCCGCCGGCTCGGTACCAGAGCCGCACCTGCCGCCCGGCCGGCGGTACCGCCGCCACGGTCACCGGCGACCGCGCCGGATCACCCGCCGCGAGATCCGCGGGCGGGGCCGGATCGGTCGGCGTGGGCTCGCCGGGGGTGTCGGGGTGGGCCGGCCCGGCGGGCGGCCGCAGGTCGAGGGCGGGAGCGAAGGTGACCGTGCCGGAGCAGCGGTCCACCAGGTACACCTTGGCCTGCGGGCCGAGCCCGGCGAAGCTGTCCACCGGCCGCCAGATCTCGAAGGTGCGGCCGTCGTGCTCGCGGGCCGCCGCGCCCAGCTCCACCGTGCCGCCCGGCACCTCGACCCCGAGCAGCAGGTCCAGCGCCTCGGCGGTGTGCGCCAGCGGGGCGTGGGCCGCCCGCAGCACCTGGCCCGGCTGGCCGGTGCCGGTGCCGAGCAGCTCCGCCTCGACCGGCTCGCAGTGGTGCATCCGCACGGTCACCGACGCCTCGCCGGCGGGCAGCAGCGCCGGCTCGGTGGTGACGAACACGACCGGCCGGGGATCGGCGCCGCGGGCCGCCGCGACCCGCAGGCCGGCCGGGATCCGCACGGCGCCCCGGTCGGTGCCGCTGCGGGTGAACCGGACGTCGGCCCACGCCGCGGTGGGCGCGTGCCGGGCCACCCCGAGCAGGTTCAGGAACGAGACGTACGCCTTCTCCGGCAGCTGGTTCAGCCGGTAGATCATCACCTCGGTGAGGTGTGCGAACGCCTCCACCAGTGCCATGCCCGGGTCGTGCGCCGACAGGTCGGTCCAGGCCGGGCAGGACTGCCGGATCCGTTCCCGGGCCTCGGTGACCAGGTCGAGGAACGCGCGGTCGTCCAGGTGCGGCACGGGCAGCGTCATGACGGTTCCTCCTGCGCCGGTTCGTCGATCGGGAGCAGGTCCACAGAGAAGACCAACTGTCCGGGCGTCAGGCTGGCCCGGACCCGGTAGTCCAGCCGGATCACCAGCCGCCACGCGTCGTCCGGATCCGGTCCGGCGTCCACGTCGATCACCTCGACCCGGGGCTCCCAGCGGGCGATGGCCTGCCGGACGTAGTGGATGGCCAGCCCGGCGGTGGTGTCGTCGTTGGGCGCGAAGATCAGCCGGTGCAGCCGGGAGCCGTACCCGGGCCGCATCAGTCGCTCGCCCGGCGTGGTCGACAACAGCAGGAACAGCGCCTGGCGTACGCTCTCGTCGTCCTCGGTCATGGCCAGGCCGCCGGCTGCGGTGAGCGCCAACCCACCGGACCGGCCGGCGTCGAAGCCGGCGCCGACGAAGCGGAACGCCCTCACCGGTCCGCCCCCAGGAATCGCTGGCGCGGGTCGCGCACCGTGTGGTGGACCGCGTTGGGCGGCGTGCCGTTGGTGAACCCCTCCAGGTTGTCCAGCACCACCCGGTGCCCGTCGACCCGCAGCCATTCGCTGTAGCCGACGCGCAACGTCTCCGTCGTGGTGCACGGCTTGATGGTCGGTCCGTAGTTCGGGCAGGCGATGATCTTCCGTCCCTCCGGGTCGTCGTCCACCAGCACCGGCACGCCGGTGACGGTCACCCACCGCTGCGACGGCCGGTTCTCGACCCGGCCGTCGTGGTCGCAGGTGATCACCGAGTCGCGGTGGATCCAGCGCATCAGCCGCCTCCTTCGTGGTGTGCGCGGGCGAGCGCACGCGCTTGCTCGGCCGCGGTGGTCGGGTCCTCGGTCGACTCGGCATGCAGGAAGTCCACGCTGCGGGCACGGACCACCATGGCCCGGCCGGGCGCGGAGATCACCAGGTCGGTCGCCGCGTGCAGGGTGGCCAGATCGGGGGTGAGTTCCAGCCAACTACCACCCTCGGTGGCCAGCCGCAGGCTGCGCTGGACGTCGTCGACCACGATCGACTGCCCGCCGGCCGTGCGCAGTGTCCAGCGGCGGGCCCGGCCGTCGTCGATGCCCGCGTCGTACGGCTCGACGGCGCCGAAGAGCGAGCCGAGCACGATGCCCGAGGCCGGTTCGCCGCCGGGCAGCACCACCAGCACGGTGTCGTCCGGATCGGGGAGAGCCACCAGCCCCTTGCCGCGCCCCGCGCCCGGGCAGAGCACGGCGAGCCAACCGACGTCCAGGTCCCCGTACGCCGGCAGGGTCAACCGGACCCGGCCCAGCCCGTCCGGGTCGGTGACGTCGGTGACGGTGCCGAGCGTGACCACCGCGCCGGCCGCTCCAGCCGTTGCGCCGGCTGGGGTTGGCGGGGCTGCCGGTGGCACGGTGGAGAACCGGGTCAGGTGGCCACTGCCGTCCACGGTGTGCACCACCTCGGTCAGCACGTACGCCCCGGCGACCTGGTCCGGTACGCCGCTCAGGTCGATCCGCCGGCCGGGTCGCAGCGCCGGATCGCCCTCGGCCACCCCCTCGGCGGTCACCAGCGCGGCGGCCCGGGTGTCCAGCCGGGCCTGGGCCAGCGCCGCCAACTCGTCGTCGCTGCGGCCGGGCTGGTCGACCGCTGTGCGTACCCCGTCGGCGCCCACGTCGGCCGGGTCCGGCCGGTCGCCCGCCGGCCGACCGCAGCGCGCCTCGTCGGCCTGCTGGCTGATCGGTTCGGCCCGCTGCGGGTGCCAGCCCAACGCGGCGGTCGCGCCGCTGGCCTGGTCCAGGTTGGTGGCGAGCCGCAGGGTGTGCACGTTCGCGCCGAGGGCCAGCTTCACCGGTTCGCCGTACCCGGCGAGGGTGATCAGACGTACCCCGTCGCCGTCGGCGGCCAGGTGCAGCCCGGCCCGGCCGGTCACCTCGCGCAGCAGCTCCAGATCACTGTGCCGGTGCTGGAGCAGCCGCTCCAGCCGCGGCCCGTCGGTCTCCGCCGTCACCGTCAGCCCGACCTCGCCACACAGCTCCCGGGCCAGCTCGGCGGCGGTCACCGAGGTGAAGACCCGCAGCCCCTGTCGCTTGCGCAGCCGGTGCAACGCGTCGTACGCCCGCAGCCGCAGCACCGCGGCGCCGTCCGCGGCGTACTCGACCTCCACGCAGGTCACCTCACCGGTGAACAGCGCGTCGGGATGATCGGCGAGCCGCAGGTCGAGCACCGTGCCGGGGCGTACCGGGGGGTCGAACGCGCCGCCCCCGGCGGTCGTGGCGAGCACCAGCTCTGCCTGGGTGGGTTGGTCGAGCCGGGCGGCCACCCGCAGCGAGCGGACCCGCTGCCGGGCCGCGCCGGCCAGTTCGACGCCGTCGAGGAGGACGGTCAGCGCCCGGGGCGCGACGCTGGTCACGGCGCACCGCCCGGGGTGGTGCCGCCGGGGTTGGTGCTGCCTGGGTTGCCGCCGGTCGGTGTTGGGGTGGTCCTCGTTCCGGTCGCCGCACCCCAGGCCGCCGGGGCGGTGGCAATCGAGGCGCCCACGAACGACGCGCCAGCACCGACCGCGCCGGCCACCGCCCGGGCGACCCCGGCCACCGCACCAACCAGCGTCGCCCCGCTGCCCGCCATCCCGCCGGCCGGGGTGGCACCGGCCGGCGGAACGGCCAGCGTGGTGCCGGCCGGCACCGCCAGCGGATCGGTGATCCGGTTGTGCTCGGCCAGCAACCGCCAGCGCAGCGGCGAGCCGAGCGCGTCGTTGGCCAGCAGATCGAAGCGCACCCCGGAGCGCCCCGGCTCGGCGGCGCCGTCACCGGCGGCGACCACCGCACTGCCCGGGGCGGCGGTCGGGGTGTTCGCCGCAGCCAGCTCCTCGGCGAAGCCGGCCTCCGCCTGGTCGGCCGTCTCGGCCGCCCGGACCAGCTTCAGTCGCAGCCAGGAGCGCCGTGGCGAGCCGGTGCCGGTGAACGCGTCGAACCGCTCCGCCACCGCGATGATCACGCCGGGCACGTTCCAGGTCTTGCCCCAGACCAGCCGGACCAGCGGCGGCCGCAGCCACCCGTGCTCGGCGGTGGAGTTCTCCGCCAACATCCACAGCGGCCGGGTGAGCACCCGTACGTCGCTCGGGCGGACCTGCGCCTCCACGAAGTCGACGTCGAAGAGCAGGTCGAGCACCAGCTCGGTCCGGCCGCCACCGGTGAAGACCAGCGGGTCGTCCGCCAGCCCGGCCCCGGTGAGCTGCCCACCGGCGGCACCCCGATGGCGTACCCCGGCGAGCCGGGTCACCTGCACGGTCTCCGGGTTGAGCAGGCAGTCCACCCGCTCCCCGGAGGAGTCGATGAGGAAGGCGACGCGTTCCATCAGTCGCCCGCCTGTTCCCGATCCAAGCGGCTCAGCTGTGCCGCGTCCAGCGCCTCACCGGGCACTGTCCACAGCGGCCGGTCGTCCGGCAGCGCCGGCCACAGGCCGCTGGCCACCGCCGACCACCCACCGCCGATCAGGCCCGGCCCGGATCCACCCGGCTCCGCCTCGCCGGCCCGTTGTCCGGGCGACGCCGGCTCGTCCGGCAGGGCCGGCCAGGGACCGCGGCCAGCGGCGCGGGCCACGCCGATCGGGCCGGCGCCCGTCTCTGGCCCCGTACCCGCCGGACCCGTCCACCCGGCTGGCCCGTCGCCCTCGCCCAGGTCCCGCCCGCCTGGCACACCACCCGCCGCCGAAACCCCGCCCAGCCGCCCGCCGCCAACCCCGAAGCCGCTCGGGTCACCGCCAGCCCCGAACCCGCTGCGGCCGATCCCGAACCCGTCCTCGTTCGCTTCGAACCCACCCGGTCTCGCCGAGAACCCGCGTCCGCCCGCCGAGGAGCGCCCTCTGTCCCACTCATCCGAGGCGCTCTCAAACGCAGCTGTAGATCTTGGAGGGAAAGTGCCCCCGGGGGGCCCGGAATCTTCCAAGAACCGGCGCGACTCCCGCGAACCGTGCGCGGGGGTGGGTTGGGGGGTGGTCGAGGCCATTCCGGGGTGCTTGGTCCGGCGGTCGACGGGGCTGGTGCCTCGAGGCGAGCCGAGCGGGCCGGGGACCGCCGGGCGGATCATCGGCCGGGATGGCCCAACGGCTTCCCTCTCCCGTCCAGACGCCGCTGACCTGTCGTCGGCCATCCCGCCAACCGCGCCGGACGCGCCAAGCTGCGCCGATCCACCCCGTCCCGACGATGCGCCCCATCCCGCCGACGCACCCGATCCCGCCGACGTAGTCGACCCCGCCGGTGCACCAGGCCCAGCCACCGAGTCGAACCCGCGCCGGACGCGCAGTCGGGCCGGCAACGTCCCATCGAGCGCCGCTCCACCCGCCACGCCGAACGCCATCCCCGTGCCAAACACTCCGGCGGTGCCAGAAGTACCCGCCGCATCGGAGGCGCCGAACGAGCTGCCCCTGCCGAACGTGCCGGCGGCACCGAACGAACCGGCGGTGCCATGCCCAGATCCGCCGAGTCCACCACCTCTGCCGGAGTGCCCGGACCCGCCACCCGCCCGCCACCCGCCCGATCCTCCGAACCGGTTGGCAGCACCTGGCACTCCGAACCGCCCGGCCAGACCGGGTCCGTCCGCCGCGCCGTGCCCTCCGGATCCGTCCGCCGAGCCGGGCTCTCCGAAGCCGCCAGCGTCACGCCTGCCGAATTCACCAGCGGCGGCAGGGCCGTCGGTACCGGCAGGCTCGCCGAAGGTACCGCCAGGGACACCGAGCCCGCCGGCAGCGTCGTACCCCTCGAACCCACCCATACCTGGGATCCCGGTCGGCCCTCCGAACCCACCCTGCGGGTCGGCAGTGGACCGGTGACCAGGCTCGCCCGGTCCCTGGCCGACTGCGGTCGTCCGACCACCGAGGCCCCGGTCCGCTGGTCCGGCACCGTCCTCGCGGCCGGGCCGGCCGTAGCGTCTGTCGCCGGTGTCCGTGTCGGCAGCGTCGGTCGAGGCCCGACCGTCCGGAGGTACGTCGAGGTCCAGGTCCTGCAGCAGACCGGGGGCGTGCGCGGCGACCAGGTCCAGCCAGTGCTGCGGTGGCTCCCCGAAGCGGCGCGGCGCTGCCGTGCGCAGGTCCGACGGCCTGCGCACCGAGTGCTGCCCGGTCGCGACGCTGGGCTCGACCCGTCCGGCGAGGCGTTGCACGGCCCCGGCGGCCGAGCGCAGCCGGCCGGCCAGCCAGCTACGCGGGAGTCGGCGCGGTGGCACCGCCGGTCTCCAACTCCAGGCCCTCGTAGCGCAGCGTCAGCGACGCGATGGCGATCTCGTGACTGAGCGTGTTGAGGTGTGCCCCGCGCCAGCGGGTGGGCCAGGCGCCGATCAGGTTCCAGCGCAGCACCTCGGCGGTGCCCACGGAGTCCAGCAGCACCACGGAGACGTTGCGGCGGTTGAGTGTGCCCTGGGCGGTGGCGTTCACCCAGTCCCACAGCTCCCGGGACGCGGTGAGCCCGAAGTGCAGCGTCACCGGCTCGTACTCCGCCTGGCCGGGCACCATCCGCATCCGGCCCAGGCCGTGCTCCCGGTACGGCTGCCCGGGGATGTTCACCTCCAGCCCACTCATCTCGGTGAAGTGGCCGTTGGTGACGCCGTTGATGAGCAGCCTGAAGTTGTACGCCCGGTACGGGTCGACCGGGGCACCCGGTTGCGGGGTGGCTGTGGTGGGCATGTCAGCCTCCGATCGTCTCGGTCTCGGTGCCGCCGGCCCACTGGCTCAGCTTGAACACCACGAACTCGGCGGGCTTGACGACGGCGATGCCGATGTGGGCGATCACCATGCCGGCGTCACGGACGTCCGACGGGTTGGTCTCCTCGTCGCACTTGACGAAGAAGGCCTCCTCCGGGCTTCGCCCGAGCAGCGCGCCGTCGCGCCACACCCGGGTGAGGAACGCCCCGATGTCACGCCGGATCGAGCGCCAGAGGGTGAAGTCGTTGGGTTCGAAGACCATCCACCGGGTGCCGTTGGCGATGGCCTGCTCGATGGCGATGCTGAGCCGGCGCACGTTGAGGTAGCGCCACTCGCTGGCCTCGGCGGCGAGCGTACGGGCGCCCCAGACGCGGATGCCCTCGCCGGCGAAGTAGCGGATCACGTTGACGCCCTTGGGGTTGAGCACGTCGTGTTCCGGTCGGGTGACCAGGTAGCCCAGGTCGACGGCGCCGCGTACCGGCTCGTTGGCCGGTGCCTTGTGCACGCCGCGCAGGGCGTCGGTGCGGGCCCAGATGCCGGCCAGGTGCCCGCTCGGCGGGGTGAGTTCCAGCTCCCCGCTGATCGGGTCGCGTACGCGTAGCCATGGGTAGTAGAAGGCGCCGAACTCGGACTGCCGGGGCCGGTACGCCGCCCCGTCGTGACCGCCCGAGCCACCGGGACCGCCCGAGCCGCCGGAACCGCTGGCCGCGCCCTCGGCGGGCTTGGGGGGCTTGCCGGAGGACGGCGTGGCGACCCGGGTCAACGCCGAGATGTCGTCGATGTCCGGCGCTGGGTCGCAGATCGCCACCATGGTGCGGGTCCGCTCGGCCATGCTCAGCAGCGCCTCGTGGGCCACCACGTCGTGGAAGCCGGGCGCGGCGATGATGGAGATCTCATCGACCGCTTCCAGTAGTTGCAGGCCACCGCGCCGCTGCCCGGTGCCGGTGATCGCGCCGCCTTCGCCGACGTTGACCACCCAGCAGCGCGCGCCGCCGTTGTCCAGGAAGCCGAAGACCGCCCGCGCCAGCGCGGTGCTCTCCGCCTGCTCGCCGCCGGCGAAGAGCCGGAGGAATTCGGTCCAGTTGTTGACCGGCACCGCCTTGCCCAGTTGGGCGGAGCGGTCCGGGGCGACGCCGACGAACGCGGCGATGCTGGTGCTCTGCGGCCCGATCGGTCGGGCGCCATCGGGGACCTCCTCGACGTAGATGCCGGGGGAGAAGTAGCTGGGCATCGGTCCTCCTGTGCGGGTGGGCGTCAGTGGGTCGGTGGCGCGCAGACGATGACGATCTCGGGTTCGGCGGGGTCGACCTCGGCGGTGAGCACGAGCCCTCGTCCGGTCAGCCGGAGTCGGACCGGGCCCGGTTGCTCGGGGTCGTGCGGGACTCCGACGATCAGGAACCGGCCGTCGGG
Source organism: Micromonospora sp. NBC_00858 (assembly GCF_045207365.1). NCBI lineage: Bacteria > Bacillati > Actinomycetota > Actinomycetes > Micromonosporales > Micromonosporaceae > Micromonospora > Micromonospora sp. NBC_00858. The sequence continues at coordinate 1,999,853 of NZ_CP108828.1, forward strand.
GTCGGTGCGGGTGGCGGACGCCGTGCCGGGCAGTTCGACCCGCATGGCGGCCAGTGGTTGGTCCTCGGGGCCGACCACCCGGCCGGCGAGCGTGCGCAGCTCCAACTGCCGCAGCCGCAGCGGTTGCAGGACCGGCGGCGCGGCCGGGGTCGGGTGGTCCACCTGCGCCGGCACGTCGATCAGCAGCGCCGGGCGGGGTGCGCTGCCGAACGCCGTCCACAGCTTGGCGTCGCCGGCCTCCAGCACCACCGGATAGCTGCCGTCGCTGGTGGCGGCGGTGAGCACCCGGTCCAGGCCGGGCAGCCCGGCCGGCCCGGCCGCGCAGAGCAGGTAGCGGATCGTGAACCGGTACGGCTCGCGGACCGCGCCGCTGGAGCGGGTCTGCCGGGCCGGGCGCAGCTCCAGCGGCCAGAGGGTGAGCCCGGCGGCATCGCCGTCGGTGCGGGGCGGGCCGATCGGGACGGGTCCCCCCGCCGCGCTGGCCAGCCAGGCGGTCAGCTCGGCGGTGGCCGTCTCGATCGGTCCGCGCCCGTGGTTGGTCATCGCGGCGGCGTCCCCTGGATCCGGTAGGCGATGGCCTCGTTCCAGACGTGGGGGTAGACGCCGATTTCGAAGTAGCGGGTGAACCGGTTGATCGGCGCGTTGGTGTGGTCGTGGTAGAGCAGCCACACCGGCGCGATGGTGAACAGCACGTAGTTCGCCAGCACCAGTGGGATGTAGAGCGGGCCGAGCAGGCGGCCCTGGAAGATGTGCACGTCCTCGTGCCGCTGGATGCCGGAGCTGGAGCCGGCGCAGACGGTGCCGATGGTGGTGGCGTAGCGGGGCGAGACCCCCTCCACCACGCTGACCCGGCCGCTGCCCTGCGAGGTGGGCCGGTCCAGCGAGTGCCCGAAGAGCAGGTGCATGGCCAGGTAGATGGCCCCGACGAACGTGTTCAGCAGACTCCACGTGTGGTCGACGACGAAGAGGAGGATGCCGCGGGCGTCCGATCCGTACACCCCGGCGGAGGCCACCGCCCAGCCGAAGACCGCGCCGACCAGCAGGCCCACGACGGCGCCGATCAGCAGCCCGATCGGGCCGCCGGCCAGGAGGCCGAACAGGGCGCCGAAGCCGACCTGGACTGCCGCGCTGATGATTCCGAAGATCATGATGTCACTCCTCAGACCCAGGAGCGGAGGATGCGGGGCTCGCGGCCTTGCGCGAGCTGGGTCGGCGACGCCTGGGTCGCCTGCCGGTTGCCGGGCGGAATCTGGTTGACGCCGAGCGCGGCGGAGAAGATGACCAGGGCGTTGAAGAACGCGATGATCCACTTCTCACCGCCGGCGTTGTCGGCGAACGCCGCGGTCACGTAGGACAGCAGCAGTGCGATGCCGATGGCGATCCACTTGCGGGCCTTGTCGCCGCTGGGGCCGATCAGCCCGCCGATGACGTTGGTGGCCAGTAGGGTGGCGGCGCTCGCGCCGGCGAGGCTGCCCAGGGCGGCCCAGGTGAAGAGATCGTTCACGGCGATCCCCCTTTTCTGCGATGGTGCGACCGGGATGAGGTGGTGGTGAGGTGAGGTCCGGTGCTCCGGGTGGGAGCACCGGAGCCGGTCGCCGTCGTCGCGGGGCGGCCGGAGCCGGGCGTGGCCGGCGGGGCCGGCCACCGGATGGATCAGCCGGGCCCGGGCGCGCCGGCGGGCGGGCCCGGCGAGGTCGGGCCGGGGGCCGCCGGCGCCGTCGGGCGACGGCGACGCAGCAGGAGTACGCCCACCGCGGCGAGCAGCAGCAGGAGGAGCAGCCCGCCGACGATCAGCAGCCAGGGGAACCCGCCTCCGTCGGCGGCGTCGACCGGCGAGGCCGACGGTCGCGGCGGTGCCTCGGCGACGGCCCGCAGTTCGGTCGGCTTGTCCTGGTTGGAGTCCACCTTCCAGCTGACCGACCGGCCGTTGACGGTGCCATTGGTGTCGATCACCCGGCCGGGAAATGTCACCGAGATCTCGAATGACATCAACTTGAGAAATGCCTGCTGCTGCTGCGGATTCTGTTGGGCTATTGTTCCGCCGTATTTGGCCGGGTCGAGCGGCAACGTGAAGCGGTAGAAATCGCCGTCCCGCACCAGTTTGACGCTCTCGGTGTCGAAGCCCGCGAGCGGCGCCTTGCGGTAATTGATCTGGGTGCCGAAGAGTTTTTCGTCCTGGTAGCCGGTCTCCTCGCCGGGCGGCAGCGCGGGAATGTTCTGTCGCAGCTCCGCGAACGCCGCCGGGATGTTCTTGTTCCGGGAGCTGAGCAGGGATTTCTGGGCGGTCAGCAGGAGCTGCCCGTCGACCGTGTCGTCGGCGTTGACGGTGAGCCCCATGTTGAGCTGCATGCAGCCGCTCAAAACGGCGAGAAGGAGGAGACACACCGCGACGCGGAGTGCCTTACCGCGGTTGACTCTCCTGTTCATGGGCTCAGTGTGTGTGATCGCTATCACCACGAGCAGTCAGCGATCAGTCAGAACGCAGTCGCCGATCTTACCGGTGTGCTGTCGCGTTCGGATGAGGCCGCCGGCAACACAAATGGCTACTCTGGAGTTTTGGGCCCAGTGCAGTTCTTCTGCGCCTCGGCGTCACATCTGGCCGCGGAGGCTGTTGATGATTTTTTCCCCCGTCGCCCGGTCGTCGGGCCGGTTGGTCAGCCACGCCGCCACGTAGAGGGTCTGTGCCGGGGAACCCGGTCCCAGCACGCCGGCCGGGGCCGTCCAGACGTGCTCCATCAGCAGGTGCAGAGTCCGGCGACCCATCCAATCGGGCTTCGTCAGGACGTCGGCGAGCCAGGTGCTGTCGTCAACTGCCCGTACAGGTCGGTCCACGAACGGCGGCCTCAGCCGGGTCCTGGCATCGGGGCCGCACGGCGGCGGGCACGGTGCCAGCAACACGCGCAGGAAGCTCTCCTGGCCGGTGGTGTCGTCGGACCCCGCGGAGCATTCCCACTCGGCTGTCGACGCGGTGCCGACGCCCGGAAGACTGAACGCCAGGCATCGCCACTCGGTGTCCCGGGGCACCAGCACCGTCATCGGTAGCCCCGGCTCGCCGAAGGGAGTCGCCTCGCCCGCGGCGAACTGCGCGCCAGCGACCGAACCGGCGGGAGACGGCAGCGGCCGCGGCGTCGACGGTGGATAGTGGGGTGCCGCCGGCAACGGGGGCATCGAGACCGGCGCGACCGCCCGGTCCACGGAGGCGGCCTGGGCGCGCCCCAGGGGCGCAGCGACGACATTTCCCAGCGCGTAGCCTCCCAGGGATAGGGCGACGACGACGAGCACCAGCACGACGTCCGACTCGGTCAGCACCTTGCGTGGCATCGCGCGGCCACCTCCTGCACCAGACTCCGTACCGCCTCGAACATGGCGTCCCGCGACGCGTACGCCGTGTCCAGCTCTGCGTTGATCGTCACCGTGCCGATCCGAGCGCGGACGATCGTCGACTGCCGCCCGTCGTCGTGCGTGTCGCCGTACTCGTAGGACTCGTCGCCGATTCGGACTGGCGTCGGATGTGTCCGGCAGCGGGTGCAACTCCACAGGTGCACCTCGTCGCGGGCCCGTTGCACCGCGGATTCGCCCTCCCGGCGGGTCGATCGGAGATAACCGAACCAGAGCACCACATCGGCCCGGTCCTCGCCCACACCTACCCGGCCGGACACGACGCACAAGACGTACCCGCGGTTGCCGTGCTCGACCGTCGGCTGCGACGCCGCAGGCACCATCCGGGCGATCGTCTCGGAGCGGGCGAGACCGCAGACGTCGACGGAAGGGGGTCGGCTCGGCACATCGGCGGTCAACGCCTGCCAGCCGAAGAGGCCCAGCCCGACGGTGCCGCCGACGATCAGCGCGTTCCGCAGCCGGTGACCGATCCGCCACTGCATACCTTCGGAGGGTAGAACGCCTCCGGCCTCAGGCCACCGCTCCCGCGCCTACCCGACAGGGCGGTCCGGCTTAGGCTGGTCGGGTGATAGTGGTCGCGTGCGTGCTGCTGGTGGATCCCGACGGGCAGGTGCTGCTGCAACTGCGCGACGGCAACGCGACCTTCCACCCGAACGTGTGGGGGTTGCCCGGCGGCCACGCCGAGGCGGGGGAGATTCCGGAGCAGACCGCCGAGCGGGAGCTGTGGGAGGAGACCGGCCTGCGCGCCGACGGCCCGCTGCGCCCATTCACCGTGCAGTCGCTGCCCGAGCTGGGCCGGGCGAAGCACTACTTCACCGGCAGCACCCGGGCCCGGCAGGAGGACGTGGTGCTCGGTGAGGGCGCCGCGATGCTCTTCGTGCCTGGCGACCGGGTGCTCGACGGCCGCCCCTTCACACCCGGCACCGTCGAGGTGCTGACCCGGTTCCTCGCCTCACCCGAGTACGCCGACGCCAGCACCACCGGCTGAACGGGTCAGTCGGCCGAGGCGCCGATCCGGTGCTGGCTCGGGGTGATGCCGCGAACCCGGCGGACGCGGTGCTCAGCGCGTACGGGCTGGCGTAGCCGACCCGGCGGGCCACCGCGCCCAGTGTGGCGTCCGGCTCGCGCAGCAGGTCAGCCGCGAGTGCCAGCCGCCACCCGGTCAGGTACGCCATCGGCGGCTCGCCGACCAGTTCGGTGAAGCGGCGGGCCAGCACCGCCCGCGAGACGCCCACCTCGGCGGCGAGCGCGGCGACCGTCCACGGTCGAGCCGGGTCGTTCTCCACCAGCCGCAGCGCCGGGCCGACCACTGGATCGCCGGCCGCCCGATACCAGCCGGGCGCCGCGTCCGGGCGGCCGAACCAGGTGCGCAGCGCGCCGATGAGCAGCAGGTCCAGCAGCCGGTCCAGCACGGCCGCCTGGCCGGGCGCGTCCCGGGTCACCTCCTGGGCGAGCAGCGGGACCAGCGGGCTGCGCCACTCCTCGGCGGGCACCACCAGCAGCGGCGGCAGCGCCGTGAGCAGCCGTCGGCTGACCTCGCCGGGCAGGTTGTACGTGCCGGTCAGCAGCACCGTCGACCCGTGCAGGCCGGTGCCCCAGGTGCGTACCCCCAGCGCCATGGACTCGGCCAGCGGCTCTCCGCGCAGGGTGGTGCAGCGCTGACCCGGGTGGATGACCACCTGCGGCGGGCTGGCCGGGTCGTCCGCGACGAGGTGGCCGTCCGGCCCGCGCAGCACCGCCACGTCGCCGGGGCGCAGCGGCGCCGCGGGGGCGTCGTCCGGCACCAGCCAGGCGGCGCCGCGAACCAGGGCCACCACGGTCAGCGGCGCCCGGTCCTCGATCCGCAGCGCGTACGGCGGGTCCAGCACCGAGCGGAGCAGGAAGGCACCCCGGCGCGGGGACCGTCGAGCAGCCCGGTGAGCGGGTCCATCGCGCGATGGTAGACGATCGCGAGGGTCGCTCCGGGTGTGGAGTGGTGCGGCCTGATGACCGGTGGGGGAGGTGGGGGATGGCGCGGTTCAGCGGCCTGCGGGTGGCCGGCGAACGGCTGCGGCACGGGTGGCGGCCGGTGCTGGAGGCGACCCTCGCGGCGACCGTGGCCTGGCTGCTGGCCACTCGGCTGCTCGGGCACCCGCAGCCCTTCTTCGCCCCGGCCGCGGCGCTGATCGTCCTCGGTCAGGCCCGGGGGCAGCGAATCCGGCGTGCCGTCGAGGTCGTCCTCGGGGTGGCTGCCGGGGTGCTGGTCGCGGACCTGGTGGTGCAGGCGCTGGGTCCGGGCAGCACCTGGACCGTGTTCACCGTCATCCTGCTCACGGTCCTGCTCGCGGTGGCCTTCGGCGCCAGCGGCGTGACCCTGGTGCAGGCCGCGGTCTCCGCGCTCTACCTGGTGGTGGTCGCGCCGCCGGACGGGTCGCTGGTGCCGTTCCGCTTCGTCGACGCGTTGATCGGCGGCGTGGTCGCGCTCGCGGTCAGCCTGCTGGTCGACGCCCGGCGTCCGCTGGCCCCGCTGGTCGCCGAGGTGCGGCGCACGTTCGACGAGTTGGCCGGGCTGCTGGGCGGGATTGCCGACGCGCTGGACCGCCGGGACGAGGCCGGCGCGGTCGCCGCGTTGGCCCAGGCCCGTGGCATGGACGTCCGGGTCGACGGGCTGCGCGACGGGGTGCTGGCGGCCGGCGAGGCGCTGCGGCTCAACGTGCGTCGGCACCGGCACATCGGCCGTCTGCGGTCGGTGGACGAGTCGATCCGGCAGATCGACTACGTGGTACGCAACGTACGGGTGCTCGCCCGTGCCGGGGTGACGCTCAGCCGGCTGCCGTCCCCCGCGCCGCCCGAACTGGGTGCCGCGCTGCGGTCGCTGGCCGAGGCGGTCGGGGAGGCCGGCTCGGCGCTCGCCGCCGACCTGGACGGGCAGGACGAGGCCGCCGACCGGCACGCCATCCGGGCGGACGAGTTGGCGCTGGCCGCCGTACACACAGCCGGGCAGCTCTTCGGGTCGGCCCAGACCCTCCCGCTTGCCATGATCATCGGCCAGGTCCGGGCCACGGCCATCGACCTGCTGCGCGGCCTCGGCCCCGACGACGACGCCACCGTCCTCACCCGTGTCGACGAAGCCCTCGGCCTCCCCGCGATCTGACCACCACCTCCTCACCCCGACCACGCCCTCGGCCCGCGCGGTGACGTGTGTCCCGGGGGCGGTCAGGGTGGGGTGGTCAGCCAGTCGGTGGCGGACTGGCGCACGGGGGTGGAGACCTCGTGGCCGCCGGGGAACTCCTCGTAGGTGACGTCGTAGCCGAGGCTGCGCAGGTGCGGGACGAGCCGCCGGCTGCACAGGTCGATCGGCAGGACCCGGTCGTCCACCCCGTGTGAAACGAAGATCCGCGGCCGGCCGTGCGTCACCGGCGGCGCGGCGAAGCCGGGGGAGAAGGCCAGCACCGCGTCGACGAGGTCGCCGTTGGCCAGGCCCAGCGAGAGCGCGTACGAGGCGCCGTCGGAGAAGCCGCCGAGCGTCACCTCACGCACCGGATAGCCGTCGAAGACGGTGGCCAGCAGCCCGTCGATGCGCCGCACGTCCACCCCGAAGCCGCCGGCGATCAGGTCCCAACTGCTCGCCGACGCCTGCGGGGCCACCAGCAGCAGGTGATGCGCGTCCGCGACCGGCAGCAGCAGGTCCAGGCCCTGCCGCGCGGAGCCGCCCGCCCCGTGCAGCAGCACCACCAACCGGTACGCGGTCCCGTCGGTGGCCGGCTCCGGGGCGTACGCCATCGCCAGCGGCCCACCGTGGGCGTCGGTCATCGGCATCAGCCCGGTGGGCGCCGACGCCACCGGCGGGTGGGCACGGGCGGTCAACCGGCCGTGCCGTGGATCGTCCGCCGGCACGCGGTCCGGCGGCGCGGGTTCGGACACGGATCACCGCTCCTCGCTGTCGGCAGGGTGTGCGCCGCGGTTACCCGACCCGCCACGGGTTAACCGCCGGCCATCACCGGCAGCCCGGTCAGGAGCTGCCGCGGGCCGCCAGGTTGACCGGGTCAGGCGCTGTCGCGGGCCACCAGGGCGGACGGGAAGAGGGTCTCCGGCACGGTCCGGCGGCCGTCCAGCACGGCGGTGGCCGCGGCGGCCGCGATCCGGCCCACCGGGTGGCTCGCGGTGGTCAGCGCGGGGGTGGTCATACCGGCCAGCGGGATGTCGTCGAAGCCGGCCACGGCGACGTCGCCGGGCACCCGCACCCCGCTGTCGCGCAGCGCCGCGATAACCCCGAGCGCGGTCTCGTCGCTGATCGCGTAGATCGCGTCGAGGTCCGGCCAGCGCCGCAACGCCTCGTCGGCCGCCGCCCGGCCGCGTGCCGCGGTGAAGTCCCCGGGCAGCACCCGCTCCGGCAGGCCGGCCTCGCGCATCAGCCGGCGGTACGCCACCACCGGGCGCTGTGAGCACGGCAGCCAGCGGGGGCCGGTCACCATGGCGATCCGGCGGCGACCCGTGCCGTACAGGTGACGCAGCACCTCGCTGGCGCCAGCGTCGTTGTCGACGTCGAACGACGGGACGGTGGCTGAGCCGACGCCGATCGAGACCACCCGGCCGTGCAGCGACCGCGGCACGGCGGCCAGCAGCTCCGCGGTGGTGTTGACCAGCACCACGCCGCACACGCTGCGGTCCCCGGCGAGCTGGTCGAGAGGGCTCGGATCGCTCAACGGCAGCCAGTGCAGCGCCACGCCGATACCGGCCGGCGCGCAGACCTGGGCCGCCGAGCCGACCACCCGGTGGACGTACGGGTCGTCCAGCACCGCGGCGCTGGTCCCCGCGACCGCCACCACCAGCCGTACGCCGCCGCCCCGGACCAGCGCCCGGGCGGCCGGGTTGGGCACGTAGCCGAGCCGGTCGACGGCCGCCGCCACCCGGTCCCGGGCTGCCGGCGAGGCGAACCCGGTCCCGGCGATCACCCGCGAGGCTGTGGACCGGGACACCCCGGCGATCCGCGCGACGTCCTCCAGGGTGGCCGGTCGGTGTGCCGCTGCCGTCATCGTCCCCTCCTCCGGTTACCCGTCCGGGCGGACGAACACCTGCCTCGAATCATCCCCCGACCGGAGGCGGAGCCGGTAAGGGGCGGTAGCCGGTTTGTGGTGGTAGCGCTCTCAGGTGTGCGATCGTGCCAGGAGATCACCCCGAGAAAGAGGACCCGCCGCCCGTGACCGCCCCCACCAGCTCATCGGTTTCGCCCGACACCGCCCCGGCACCGTCACGTGCCGTGCGGCTCGCCCGTAACGGCGTCGCCGTCGTCTTCACCCTCAACGGGCTGGCCGTCGGCAGCTGGTTCTCCCGGGTTCCGGCGGTCCGCGAGGCGTTGGACCTCTCCGCCGGCAGGCTCGGGTTGCTCCTGCTGGCGATGAGCGTCGGCGCACTGCTGGCCATGCCCACCTCCGGCCTGCTCGCCCAGCGCTTCGGCGCGGCCCGCACCGTGCGACTGGGCACGGTGCTGGTCGCGGTGGGCGTGACCGTGGCCGGGCTGGGCGCCACGGTGGCCGGTTCGGCCGTCGTCGTCGCGGTGGGGCTGGTCGCCTTCGGCTACGGCTCGGGTGCCTGCGACGTCGCGATGAACGTCGAGGGCGCGGTGGTGGAGCGGCGGTTGGGGCGTACCGTCATGCCCCGCTTCCACGCGGCCTGGAGCCTCGGGTCGGTGGCCGGCGCGGGGCTCGGCGCCGGGGCCGCCCGCTTCGACGTGTCGGTCGGCGCGCACCTCGCCGCCGTGGCGGTGGTGGTGCTGACCGGCACCGTGCTCGGCTCGCGGGCGTTCCTGCCCCGGCCGGTCGTCGACCCGGCCGCCCCGGCGGCGGCCGCCAGCCCGGCCGCCGGCCGCCGCGCACAGCTCGCCGCCTGGCGCGAGCCCCGCACCCTGCTGATCGGGCTGTTCGTGCTGGTGATGGCGTTCACCGAGGGCAGCGCCAACGACTGGCTGGCGGTCGCCTTCGTGGACGGCCGGGACCTGAGCGAGGCGGCCGGCGCGGCGGTCTTCGGCGTCTTCGTCGTCGGCATGACCCTCGGGCGCACCGCGGGCACGATCGCGCTGGACCGGTGGGGTCGGGTGCCGGTGCTCAGCGGCACCATCCTGCTCGCCGTGGTGGGCGCGAGCCTGGCCGTGCTGGCGGGCTCGGGGCCGGTGGCCATCGTCGGCGTCGCGCTCTGGGGACTCGGCGCGTCGCTGGGCTTCCCGGTCGGGATGAGCGCGGCGGCCGACGAGGAGGCGCACGCCGCCGTCCGGGTCAGCGTGGTCGCGGTGATCGGTTACACCGCCTTCCTGGGCGGGCCGCCGTTGCTGGGGTTGCTCGGCGACCGGGTCGGCACCCTGGACGCGCTGCTGGTGGTGCCGCTGCTGCTGGTGCCGACGCTGGCGCTGGTGTCGGTGCTGCGTCCGCCCCGGCGATCATGAAGTTATCGCCCTCGATGCCGGCGTTTCGCGCCGCCAACTTCATGATCACCGGGGTCGAGGGTCAGTCGCGGAGCCAGACTCGGAGGGGTCCTACCGGGACGAAGCCGGCCTTGCGGGCGGCGGCGAGGTCCGGGCCGGATTCGTAGCCGACCAGCGGCAGCCGGGGCAGGGTGGTGAGCACCCCGTGCCAGATCTCGCCGGGGTCGCCGGTACGGGCGAACAGGTTGGAGACGCCGTACACGCCGTCGCCGCTGACCACCGCGCCGCCGACGACCGCACCCCGGTCGTCGTACCGGGCCAGCACCCGTACCCGGGGGTCGGCCAGCAGTGCCGGGCGGAACAGCTCCCCGCCGCCGTGCGCCGCCGCCCAGGCGACCAGCCCCGCGGGCGTCGTGACCCGGGTGAGCGGCGGGCCGGCCGGTGGGTCCGCCGGCGGCCGGTGGATCCACTGCGCGTCGAAGAGCACCCGGAAGCCGTGTCCGGTGAGGTCGAGGTCGGCGAAGCTGTCCTTCACCGACGCCCCGGACCCGGCGTCGATCCGGGCCAGCAGGGCGTCGGCGTCGACGCCCGGGCGCAGGGTGACCGCGTCCGGGTACCAGGGTGGGGAGCGGCGGGGGACCGACCAGGCGTCGGCGTCGATCCGGCCGGTCAACCCGTGAGTGCCGCAGACGACGTCGCACCATTCGGCGTTGTCGCGGGCCGCCGCCTCCCGCACATCCTGGGGCACGCCCCGCAGCCTAAGACCTCCTGACCGGGGCGCCGCCCCCCACTCCCGGACCTCAGGAGTTCGTGAGGATGACCAGTTGCTGGGTCGCGCGGGTCATCGCGACATAGCGGTCAACCGCTCCCTCGACGCCCGCGCCGAACGCCTCCGGGTCGACGAGCACGACCAGGTCGAACTCGAGCCCCTTCGACAGCTCCGGGGTCAGTGACCGGACCCGGGACGTCGGCTCGAAGGTGGGATCGCCGATGACGCAGGCGATGCCCTCGGCGTGCGCGGCGAGCCAGGTGTCGAGGATCGAATCCCGATCAGAGGCAGGTCCGTGTACGACGGGGACGCCGCTGCCGCGGATCGACGTCGGCACGTTGGCGTCCGGGAGCACGGCCCGGATGACCGGCTCGGCTTCCGCCATGACCTCTTCCGGCGTCCGGTAGTTGATGCTCAGCGAGGCCAGGTCTATCCGGTCGAGCCCGACCCGTTCGAGCCGTTCCTGCCAGGACTCCGTGAACCCGTGCCGGGCCTGGGCACGGTCCCCGATGATGGTGAAGCTCCGGGACGGGCAGCGGAGCACCAACATCTGCCACTCCGCGTCGGTCAGCTCCTGGGCCTCGTCCACGACGATGTGCGCGAACGGGCCGGCGAGCAGGTCCGGGTCGGCGCTGGGCAGCGCGGTCTCGTCGACCAGGGCATCCTGGAGATCCAGTTGGCGCAGGCTCGACAGCACACCCTCGCCGTCGTCATAGGCATGGGCCTCGATCAGTTCACCGACGACCGTGGCCATCCGCTCGCGCTCGACGGCGACGATGGCCCCCTGCCGACGCTTACGCACTGACGCCTCCGGGTCGCCGAGCCGCTGCCGTGCCGCGTCCAGGAGCGGCAGGTCGGACACCGTCCAGGCCTGGGCGTCGCCGCGCTGCAGCTTGCGGACCTCGTCGGGGCTGAGCCGGGGAGCGCACTTGCGCAGGTAGGCCGGCACCGACCACAGGTCTCCGACGAGGTCGGCCGCGTCGAGCAGCGGCCAGGCGCGGTTGAAGGCCGTGCGCAACTCCCTGCTCCGCAGCAGCGACCTGCGGACCACGTCATCCGGCTCATCGCCGTCGTACCTGTCCGTCAGGATCGTGAGCAGTTCCTCCCAGACCTCGTCACGCGCCTCGTTGTGCGGGGTGCCGGGCCCCGGCGCCTCGAACGCCTCGGCCCAGTCGTCGGCGCTCAGCCGGATGTCGGCCTCGTCCGTCGTGACCGTCATCGGTGCGGTCGGCGGCTCCTCGTAGAACCTGACGGCCGCGTCGATCGCCTTCACCAGGTCCGCGGACGACTTCAGGCGGGCCACGTCCGGGTCGGTCTCGATGGTTGCCGCGGCACCCTCGGGGACGAGGTCCCGCAGGGTGCAGATCTGCACCTCCTCCTCGCCGAGGCTGGGGAGGACGTCGGCGACGTAGGCCAGATAGGGCTGGTGCGGACCGACGAACAGCACACCGCCTCGGCCGTGACCGAGGCGAGGGTCGGCATAGCGCAGGTAGGCGGTGCGGTGCAGGGCGACGACGGTCTTCCCGGTACCCGGGCCGCCGTCCACGACGAGAGCGCCGCTCGATCCCGCGCGGATGATGGCGTCCTGGTCGGCCTGGATGGTGCTCAGCACATCCCGCATCTGGGTCGACCGGCTGCTGCCCAAGCTGGCGATGAACGCGGACTGGTCGTCGAGCGCGGCGTGCCCCTCAAGCCCGTCGGCGGTGAACACCTCGTCCCAGTAGTCGCTGATCCGGCCGAGGGTCCAGCGAAACCTGCGGCGGCTCGCCAGACCCATCGGGTTGGCGTGGGTGGCTCCGAAGAACGGCTCAGCCGCGGGGGAGCGCCAGTCGAGCAACAGCCGACGACCCTCGTCGTCCGTGAGGCCACGTCGGCCGATGTACACGGGCTCGGTGCTGTCCGCGCTGACCATGCGGCCGATGCACAGGTCCAGACCGAAGCGACCCAGTGCGTGCAGACGCGCCGTCAGCCGGCGCACCTCCATGTCCCGGTCCACCGCCTGCCGGCCTTTGCCGCCGGGCGCCTTGCGCGCCGCGTCGAGGCGGTCGGACAGGTCGGCGAGCAACTGCTCCAGGCGTTCCGCGATGGCCGCGAAGTGCCGCTCGTCGCCCGCGATCAGCGCCGGCTCGGCCTTGGGGGAGAGGTGGTCGGGAAGATCAAACACGCTGGTGGTCAGCGAGGTCACGTCATCAGCTCCGATCTGAGGTCCTGCAGTCGAACGAGTGCGCGGCGGCTCTGCGCACGGATCGCCTCGATGGCCACTCGCGCGAGCACCGTCGAGGCCCGCGGGACGGCCTGCGCGTACGCGTATCGCGCGGCCCGAGGCATGGCCGCGTACGTTGTCCACCGGTGACAGGCCGGTCTGGAGGTTGAGCGCCGCGCCGAACAGCGCGTCACCGGCGGCGGTGTTCTACGCCGCCATCTCCCACCCGCTCAGGCTCGGGTAGCCCTGTCCTGGCGCGTTACGACACCGTGCGGGAAGGCCATGCGCATCTGCCTGAGACCCCGTCCCCGCGCGACCCGCTCGTCGACAACAACACCCGCATTTCGCGACTCCCATTTCCGCAGGTTATGGCCTTGGTCCGGGCAATTCTGTGGCATCACCCGGGTCTTGCCACAAGGCCCCCGGTGCGGTATATGTTGAGAGTGGAAGGGAGTGGGTAGGTACTTCCCTTTCCCTTGATCGTCCGCCAGACGGACACCCCCCGCACACCATCAGGCGATCAGCCAACGGCCTGCCGCCGGGAAACCGATGCGGCGGCAACATCCCACGACGGTCAGGGCAGTCGGTCGGCGTACACCAGGTCCATCGTGTCGGTGTGTCCCGCCCAGCGGAGTTCGAGGTGCCAGCAGCCAGCCCGCGGCATGTCGATGATCGATGGGCCAGGACCGCCGGCGACCTCCCGGGTCACCCTGGTGTCGGTGCCGTCCAGCGTCGCGGTGATCGCCAGCGTGTCGGGCGACGTCGTGTCGGGCGACGTTGTGGCAGCGCGGGAGACCCACAGGATCTTGTTGCTCGACCCGTCCTGCCTGACCTCTGCCAGTGGGTGAGCGAACAGCACCGCCACGATGTCGCCCCTCGCGCCGAAGACGTGCGGGGCCCGGGCGTCCCCGCTGAACCCGGCGTCCGCCCAGTCCGGCAGGGACCCCGTCTCGACCCGCGAGCTGCAGCCTGTGGCCGCGCTCGCCGGGGCCGTGGTGGCCGGAGCGCCGGCCGGCGTGGCTGACTGGCCGGTCGTACACCCCGCAAGCAGGACCACCGACCCCAGCATGAACCTGGCCCAGGAACCCATCTCGCCCCTCCCGGATAAGCGTTGGCGACTCGAATCGCAGCGTCGCACCCTCTAGACACCGGACCGGCCTGCCAGGTTCCCGAACGTCCCTACCTCAACGATCCGGCGATCTCGATCGCCTCGGTCTTGCTGAGGTCGCCCTCAAGCCGATAGCTCACGCCACCGGCCTGCCAGATCAGGGTCGAGGCGGCGAGCCGGGCGGTCTCCACCCGAACCTCTCCCGCCCGGTCCACATAGGCCAGCGTGTGTGGGCCACCGACCCAGACGGCGAAGTCGCGGTTGACCTGGACCCAGTCCGCCGGCCTGCTGGTCTCCTTGTGGAAGGCCAGGTCGAGTCGACCGTCGAAGGCATCGATGCGCAACGTGCCCCCGCCGTAGAGCAGCGTCGCCACCCGGTAGCGGCCTGCGCCGTCGGGATCGGCGACCAGCACCTGCTCGGGCGTGCCCAGCTTCGCCGGCAGGCGAATCGGGAAGCGCACCGCCCGTTGTGCCTCGTCGAGAGTGGTGGTCCGCTGCGCGGGCAACGGCGACGGAGTGCCGGTGGGCAGCTCCGCGGGCGAGGTAGCAACGCTGACTCCGGCGAAGCGCAGCAGCCCCGCGACGGCGTCGGCGAGGGCGCCCCGTCCCGGCGGCAGCACCGCCACCAGCAGGGCGACGAGCGCCGCAACGGCATACGAGCGCCACCGGCGTCGCCGGCGGGCGGGCGCGGTGAGCTGTGCGCGTACGCGCGCGGTCACCTCGGGCGGATCGGGTGTCTCCAGCCAGGCCGACAGGTCGCGCAGCTCCCTTTCGAGGTCACCCATGCCGGACCTCCTCGCGATCGAGCAGGCCGCGGAGCTTCGCCAGAGCCCGGAACGTCCGCGACTTCACCGTGCCCCGGGGCCAGCCCAACGTCGCCACCGTCTCCTCCTCGCTGAGATCGAGGAGGAATCGGCAGACGATCACCTCGCGGTCCCGCACCGGCAGTTGGCGCAGCGCCTGCACCAGCGCGGTGCGGCGCTCCCCGGCCAGGACCGCGTCGACCGCGCCATCTTCGGCGATCTCGGACGCCGGGTTCGCCGCCGCAGCCCGCAGGACGAGCCCGTCCCGCCGGTTGCGCGACCGATGCAGGTTGCGGGTCTCGTTGGCGACGATCGCCAGCAGCCATGATCGGAAGGACGACTCGCCCCGATAACGGGACAGCTTGCGGTATCCCTTCACAAACGCCTCCTGGATGACGTCCTCGGAATCCGAGCCCGCGCCGAGCAGCACCGCCGTCCGGTACGCGGACGCGGTGTGCCGGGCGACCAGGAGGTCGTACGCCTCCAGGTCACCTGCCCGTGCGCGGGTGACGAGCACGTCGTCGTCCAGGGGGACCTCCGGTTGGATCACACTCATGACACCGCCCGCGCGCTCTGGGTTCCACCCGCGGTTCGGCCAGCTCACTCCCACCCGACGTGCAGCGTATTGCCAGGAATCGGTGGTGCACTGGGAGGGCATCGAGGAGAGGGGTGGGTCATGGGCTGGTTCAGTCGACGGGCACGGGGCACCGAAGCGACCCCGACGAAGCTGGACCGGGAGGCGACCCGGGACGACCTCGCGGCGCTGGAGGCGTTCATCGCCAGCCGGCAGGGGGTGGAGTTCTACCTGGAGCCGGAGACGACCGCGACCGACACCACCGTGATGGCGATCGCACACGACGGCGAGTGGATCCGCCGCCGGACGGGCACGCCACGTGCGGCGGGCGCCATCGCCCGCAAGCACGCGGTGCCGTTGTACGAGGCGGCCCGCACCGGCTACCCGGAGCGGATGCGGGTGTGGAGCCGGGCCCACCCGGAGCGCCACGCCCGCTGAGGCCCGCCGCCAGCGGATCATGACCGACGGCGGTCCCGCCGTCCGCTGCTTCGCTGACCTGGGCTGACCGCGTCGACGATCACATTTCCGCCCCCGGCGGGGTCCTGGCAACCTCGGTCCGGACGTTGTTCCGGGCCGGAGTCACTGGTGGGGAGCCGGTGGTCGGCGTTCGGATCCCGGGGTCGGGCCGGATTGATCGTGGCCGTTGACCCACGTCCGCTCTGTTCGAGGCGGGCGGGTGGCGATTCAACGCTCCCGTCAGGGACCCGGGCTGGCCGGATGGTCCGCCCGCCATTGTTCCGTTGCCGGGAACGCAACGATGAACGCGCTGCCGCTATCGCGCCGGGTGCGGCAGGGCAAAGAGCGCGCGGCATTGAAGCGGGGCATTGTGAGGGCGGCGAATCGAGGCGTACCGATCGGCGTATCTCGATCGGTTGGGCCCGGCCGTCGGCGGTGGGGGCAGCGTTGACCGGCGGCGGACGGGTGTGGCAGCATTCGCGCCCTGACGGCAGTGAAGGAAGTCGGTGCGATTCCGACGCGGTCCCGCCACTGTCACCGGGGAGTGATCCCCCCTCGTGCGCCACGACCGTGTGTCTGCGGTTGGAAGGCCGGGGGAGAGCGTCGATCCGGAAGCCAGGATACTTCGGCCGTCGGGACGTACCCCAGGGCGTGGACACCCGAGGAGGACCCGATGACGCATGGCGTCTCTTTCGTTGACGAGCACCGTCATGACCCGCACGGTGGACGCTCCGCCGTACCCGCAGCCGCACCCGGATCCGGCCCCGCCGGCATGCGCCGCGCCGGTCGGGTGGACGGCCGCGCCGGCCACCGGCACCGCTGAGTCGCGCACCCGGCGCTGACCGGCCCCGACGCCCGCGTCGGTGACCCGTCCGCTCGGCCGTCGTACCGGCTGACGCCGCACCCACCCGCTTCGTCCAGGTCGCCCTCATGGGCGACGGGGACGTCACTCTCCGGAGCCTTCCGTGCGCATCCTGCTGCTCTCCACCGCCGACACCGACCTGCTGGCCGCCCGTTCCAGCGATGCCGACTACCGGCTGGCCAACCCCGCGCGGGTCGCCGCCGACGAGGTGCCCGCCCTGCTCGACGGTGCCGACCTCGCCGTCGTACGCCTGCTCGGGGGCCGGCAGGCGTGGCCGGACGGCCTCGCCGCGGTGCTCGCCACCGGCCTGCCGACGGTCGTGCTCGGCGGCGAGGCAGTGCCCGACGCGGAGCTGATGGCCGTCTCCACCGTGCCGTCCGGGGTGGCCACCCAGGCGCTGACGTACCTGGTCGAGGGCGGCCCGGAGAACCTGGGCCAGCTGGCCCGGTTCCTCTCCGACACGGTGCTGCTCACCGGCGAGGGCTTCGCCCCGCCCGCGCCCACCCCGGCGTACGGCGTGCACGGCGAGTACTCAGTCGACCCGGACCGGCCCACCGTGGGGATCGTCTTCTACCGGGCGCACACGCTGGCCGGCAACACCGGCTTCGTCGACGTGCTGGCCGACGCGGTACGGGCGGCCGGCGGCAACCCGCTACCCATCTTCTGCGGCTCACTGCGCGGCCTGACCGCCGGCGCCGGCCCGCTCGGGCTCTTCGCCCGCTGCGACGCGCTGCTCGTCACGATGCTCGCGGCCGGCGGCGCGGTCGCCGCGGACGCCTCCGGTGGCGGCGATGAGGACGCCTGGGACGTCCGCGCGCTGGCCGCCCTGGACGTGCCGGTCATCCAGGCGCTCTGCCTGACCAGCACCCGCGAGCAGTGGGCCGGCAGCGACGCCGGACTGTCCCCGTTGGACGCCGCGATGCAGGTGGCCATCCCCGAGTTCGACGGCCGGATCGTCACCGTGCCGTTCTCGTTCAAGCGGATCGACGCCGACGGGATCTCGGTCTACGCCGCCGACGAGGAGCGGGCCGCGCGAGTGGCCGACATCGCGGTGCGGCACGCCCGGCTGCGGTACGTGCCCAACGCCGACAAGCGGGTCGCCGTGGTGCTCAGCTCGTACCCCACCAAGCACTCCCGGGTCGGTAACGCCGTCGGGCTGGACACCCCGGTCTCGGCGGTCCGGCTGCTCGCCGCGTTCGCCGACGCCGGCTACCACCTCGGCGACGGCCCGGTGCCCGACGACGGAGACGCGCTGATCCACGCCCTGATCGCCGCCGGGGGTCACGACGTGGAGTGGCTCACCCCGGAGCAGTTGGCCGCCGCCGAGGCCCGGGTGCCCGGGCAGACGTACCGGCGCTGGTTCGAAGGGATTCCGGCCGGGCTGCGCGAGCGGATGCGGGAGCACTGGGGCGAGCCACCCGGCGAGCTGTACACCGACGGCGGGGACATCGTGCTCGCCGGGCTGCGCTTCGGCAACGTGGTGCTGCTGATCCAGCCACCGCGCGGCTTCGGGGAGAACCCGATCGCCATCTACCACGACCCGGACCTGCCGCCCAGCCACCACTACCTGGCCGCGTACCGCTGGCTGGCCGCGCCGGTCGCCGACGGCGGCTTCGGCGCGGACGCCGTGGTGCACCTGGGCAAGCACGGCACCCTGGAATGGCTGCCCGGCAAGGGCCTCGGTCTCGCCGCCGACTGCGCGCCCGACGCGGTCCTCGGCGACCTGCCGCTGGTGTACCCGTTCATCGTCAACGACCCCGGCGAGGGCACCCAGGCCAAGCGGCGGGCGCACGCCGTCGTGATCGACCACCTGGTGCCACCGATGGCCCGCGCCGAGACCTACGGCGACCTGGCCAAGTTGGAGCAACTGCTCGACGAGTACGCCACCGTGCAGGCGCTCGACCCGGCCAAGGTGCCCACCGTGCGGGCGCAGATCTGGGACCTGGTGCGCGCCGCCGAGTTGCACCACGACCTGCACGCCGAGGCGATGCCGGCCGCCGACGACTTCGACGACTTCGTGCTGCACCTCGACGGCTACCTCTGCGAGGTCAAGGACGTGCAGATCCGCGACGGGCTGCACATCCTCGCCGCCGCGCCGACCGGCGAACCCCGGGTCAACCTGGTCCTCGCGGTGCTGCGCGCCCCGCAGATCTGGGGCGGCACCCGTGCCCTGCCCGGCCTGCGGCAGGCCCTCGCCAGCGCGTACGGGCTCGACGAGCAGGAACTGCTCGCGACGCCGGGACAGCGGCTGGCCCTGCCCACCGAGCTGACCGACGTGGTGGACGGACCGGCCGGCACTGCCGCCGACGCCGTCGACCTGATCGAGGCGCTGGCCCGACGGCTGGTCGTCGCGATGGAGACCCTCGACTGGCCCACCGGGGCCGTCGACACGGTGGTCGAGGAGGTGACCGGCCGACCGATCCCGGACGTCGCCGCCGTGCTGCACTTCGCCGCAACCGAATTGGTGCCCCGGCTGGACCGGACCACCGACGAGCTGACCAACACCCTCGGCGCGCTCGACGGCCGGTTCGTGCTGCCCGGCCCGTCCGGTTCACCGACCCGGGGTCTGGTCAACGTGCTGCCCACCGGCCGCAACTTCTACTCCGTCGACCCCAAGGCCATTCCCAGCCGCAACGCCTGGGATGTCGGGGTGGCCCTAGCGGACTCGTTGCTGGCCCGGCACCTCGCCGACACCGGGGCGTACCCCCGCTCGGTGGGGTTGACCGTGTGGGGCACCAGCGCCATGCGGACCCAGGGCGACGACATCGCCGAGGTGCTCGCGTTGCTGGGCTGCCGGCCGGTCTGGGACGACCGGTCGCGGCGGGTCACCGGCGTCGAGGTGGTGCCGACCGCCGAGCTGGGCCGGCCCCGAGTCGACGTCACCGTGCGCATCTCCGGCTTCTTCCGCGACGCGTTCCCGCACGTGGTGGCGCTGCTCGACGACGCCGTCCGGCGGGTCGCCGCCCTGGAGGAGCCCGAGGCCGAGAACTACGTCCGGGCGCACGTCGCCGCCGACCTCGCCGAACACGGCGACGAGCGGCGGGCCACCGCGCGCATCTTCGGCTCCAAGCCCGGGGCGTACGGCGCCGGGCTGCTGCCGCTGATCGACGCCCGGACCTGGCGCAGCGACGCCGACCTGGCCGAGGTGTACGCGGTCTGGGGCGGCTACGCCTACGGCCGTGGCCTGGACGGCCGGGAGGCGCGCGCCGACATGGAACGCTCGTTCGCCCGGATCGCGGTGGCGGTGAAGAACCAGGACACCCGCGAGCACGACATCGTCGACTCCGACGACTACTTCCAGTACCACGGCGGGATGGTGGCGATGGTCCGCCACCTCACCGGCGTCTCCCCGCAGGCGTACGTGGGCGACTCGGCGATGCCGCACAACGTGCGCACCCGCACCCTGGGCGAGGAGACCCGGCGGGTGTTCCGAGCCCGGGTGGTCAATCCGAAGTGGATCGCCGCCATGCGCCGGCACGGCTACAAGGGCGCCTTCGAGCTGGCCGCCACCGTGGACTACCTGTTCGGCTACGACGCCACCGCCGGCGTGGTCGACGACTGGATGTACGAGCACCTGGCCGCCGCCTACCTCTTCGACGAGACCACCCGGGAGTTCCTGGAGCGGTCCAACCCGTGGGCGCTGCGCGGCATCACCGAGCGGCTGCTGGAGGCCGCCGACCGGGGGCTGTGGGCCAAACCCGAGCCGGCCACCCTCGACCGGCTCCGCGACACGTACCTGGCCAGCGAGGGTGACCTGGAGGACCGCGCATGACCACCTACCCGTTCAGCGCCGTGCTCGGCATGGCCGACATGCGGCTGGCGCTGCTGCTCAACGCGGTGTCCCCGGCGATCGGCGGGGTGCTGGTCCGCGGCGAGAAGGGCACCGCCAAGTCGACCGCCGTACGCGCCCTCGCCGCGCTGCTGCCCCCCGTACCCCGGGTCGAGGGTTGCCGGTTCGGCTGTGATCCGGCCGAGCCCGACCCGGCCTGCCCGGACGGCCCGCACCCGGCCGGCGCTCCTGCCGAGACCCGTCCGGCCCGCCTGGTGGAGCTGCCGGTCGGCGCCGCCGAGGACCGGGTGGTCGGCTCGCTGGATCTGGAGAAGGCCCTCGGCGAGGGGGTACGCGCCTTCGAACCGGGCCTGCTCGCCGCCGCGCACCGGGGCGTGCTCTACGTCGACGAGGTCAACCTGCTGCACGACCATCTGGTCGACCTGCTGCTGGACGCTGCGGCGATGGGCCGCAGTCACGTCGAGCGGGAAGGTGTCTCGGTCAGCCACGCCGCCCGGTTCCTGCTGGTCGGCACCATGAACCCGGAGGAGGGGGAGCTGCGCCCGCAGCTGCTCGACCGGTTCGGGCTCACCGTCGAGGTCGGCGCCAGCCGGGACCCGGCGATCCGGGTCGAGGTGGTCCGCCGCCGGCTCGCCGCCGACGCCGACCCGACCGGCTTCGCCGCCCGCTGGGCCGACGCCGACACCGAGATCGCCAGCCAGGTGGCCGCCGCCCGCCGTCGGCTTCCCGGGGTACGGCTGCCCGACGCCGCGCTGCGCCAGATCGCCGAGGTGTGCGCCGCGTTCGATGTGGACGGGATGCGTGCCGACATCGTCACGGCCCGTACCGCGCTGGCGCACGCCGCCTGGCACGGCCGGGACCGGGTCACCATCGACGACGTTCGGGTGGCCGCCCGGCTGGCCCTGCCGCACCGGCGCCGCCGCGACCCGTTCGACACCCCCGGGCTGGACGAGAAGCTCCTGGACGAGGCGTTGCAGCGAGCCCAGGACGCGCACCCCGACGACGAACCGGACGATGACGGCCCCGACGACCGGGGGCCGGACGGCGGTGGTGGTCCGCAGGGTGGCGGCGGCCCGGATGGGAGCGGGGGCCCGGACGGCGATGGCGGCCCGAACGGACGTGGCCCCGATGGACGTGGCCCCGACGGAGCAGACCCTGGTCCGGGCCGGGCCGGGCAGACGGCCGCCGGCGACACCGGCCTCGATGGACGGGCCGATCAGGGTTCCGACGGCGGGCGGCCGCAGCGCGCGTCGGACGACGACGGCTGGAGCGGCCCCGACCAGGACAACGGGCCGCGCGGCGACCGGACCGAGGGAGGCGACGGCGTGGCCAGCGGGGCGGCCGACGGCGACCCGGGCCGGGGCGGAGCGCACGCCCCTGCGGGCGGTCAGCCGATGGCCGTACCCCGGGGTGGGTTGAAGGCGCGGCTGCTCACCGCGCCCGGTGTGGGTCACGGGGTGCCCGGCCGACGTTCGCGCGCCCGCACCGGCCGGGGCCGCACCACCGGTGCCCGGGTGCCGGCGGGCCGGGTCGGGGCGCTGCACCTGCCGGCCACGGTCCGCGCCGCCGCGCCGCACCAGGCCGCGCGGGGACGGCTGACCGGCCCGCTGCGGCTGCGCCCGGACGACGTACGCGAGGCGGTCCGGGAGGGACGCGAGGGCAACCTGGTGCTGTTCGTGGTGGACGCCAGCGGCTCGATGGGCGCCCGGCAGCGGATGACCGCCGTCAAGGACGCGGTGCTGGCCCTGCTCACCGACGCGTACCAGCGGCGGGACAAGGTCGCGGTGATCGCCTTCCGGGACGCGGGCGCGCGGACGCTGCTGCCGGCCACCTCGTCGGTGCTGGCCGCGTCGACCCGGCTGGCCGAGCTGCCCACCGGCGGGCGTACGCCGCTGGCCGAGGGGCTGCTTGCCGCCGCCGACCTGCTACGGGTGGAGCGCCTGCGGGACCCGAAGCGGCGTCCCCTGGTCCTGGTCGTCACCGACGGCCGAGCCACCGCCGGCCGCCGCCCGCTGGACCGCGCGGCGGGAGCGGCGGCAGTGCTGGCCGCAACCGGCGCCGCCTGCGTCGTCGTCGACTGCGAATCCGGCCCCGTCCGCCTGAACCTGGCCAACCGCCTGGCACTCCAACTGCACGCCCCCCACCGCCGGCTCGACGACGTCGCCGCCAACCCCCTGCGGCATCCCCAAGCCGCAGTCCGCACCACCAGCACGCCAGACAGGAGTGTCGCCTGATGCCGCAGGGAAAGCCGAGCACGGTGCCCGCCGACGGGTTGACCACCCGGCAGCGACGCCACCGGCCGCTGCTGATGGTCCACACCGGACAGATGAAGGGGAAGTCCACCGCCGCCTTCGGGCTGGCCCTGCGGGCGTGGACCGCCGGCCTGCCGGTCGGGGTGTTCCAGTTCGTCAAGAGCGCCAAGTGGCGGGTGGGGGAGGAGAACGCCTTCCGGGCGCTCGGCGAGGTGCACGACCGTACCGGCCAGGGCGCACCGGTGGCCTGGCACAAGATGGGCGAGGGCTGGTCCTGGATCCAGCGAGGCGCCGACGCCGACCATGCCGCCGACGCCCTGGAGGGCTGGCGGCAGATCCAGCGCGACCTGGCCGCCGAGCGCTACGGGCTGTACGTGCTGGACGAGTTCACCTACCCGATGAAGTGGGGCTGGGTGGACGTCGACGAGGTGGTGGCCACCCTGGCCGACCGGCCCGGCTTCCAGCATGTGGTGATCACCGGCCGGGACGCCGACCCGCGGCTGGTGGCCGCCGCCGACCTGGTGGCCGAGCTGACCAAGGTCAAGCACCCGATGGACGCCGGCCAGAAGGGCCAGAAGGGCATCGAGTGGTGAGCGTCGGAGTCGCCGCCGAGCCGTGGCCGCTGCCCCGGGTGGTGGTCGCCGCGCCGGCCAGCGGTCACGGCAAGACCACCGTGGCCACCGGGCTGCTCGCCGCGCTGCGCCGCCGTGGCCTGACGGTCAGCCCGCACAAGGTCGGCCCGGACTACATCGACCCCGGCTACCACGCGCTCGCCGCCGGGCGGCCCGGCCGCAACCTCGACCCGTTCCTGGTCGGCCCGGAGCTGATCGCCCCGCTGCTGCGCCACGGCGCCACCGTCCCGAGGCCCGCCGACGTGGCCGTGGTGGAGGGCGTGATGGGTCTGCACGACGGCGCTGTCGGTCGCCGCGACTACGCCTCCACCGCGCACGTGGCCCGGCTGATCGAGGCACCCGTCCTGCTGGTGCTGGACACCACCGCGCAGGGCCGCTCCGCCGCCGCGTTGACGCTGGGCATGGCCGCCTTCGACCCGGCCGTACGGATCGGTGGAGTGATCCTCAACCGGGTCGGCCCGCTCCGACACGAGACGCTGCTGCGCGACGCGCTGGCCGAGGTGGGCGTACCGGTGCTCGGGGCGGTCACCCGGGCCGCCGAGGTGGCCGCCCCGGCCCGGCACCTGGGGCTGGTCCCGGTCGCCGAGCGGGCACCCGAGTCCCTCGCGATCGTCACCGCCCTCGCCGAGCTGGTCGAGTCCACCGTGGACCTCGACGCGGTGCTCGCCCTGGCCCGGACCGCCCCGGCACTGACCGCCCCGGCCTGGGACCCGGTCGCCGCCGTCGGCGGGCCGGCCGGCTCGGAGCGACCGCGCGTCGCGCTCGCCGGTGGTCCAGCCTTCACCTTCTCGTACGCGGAGACCGCCGAACTGCTCGCCGCGTCCGGCGCGGACGTCGTCACCGTCGACCCGCTGCGCGATCCGGCGCTGCCCGCCGGCACCCGTGCGGTGGTGGTCGGCGGCGGCTTCCCCGAGGCGTACGCGGAGGCGCTGGCCGGCAACGCCGCGCTCCGCACCGAGCTGGCCGCCTTCGACGGGCCGATCGTGGCCGAGTGCGCCGGGCTGCTCTACCTCGGGCGGTACCTGGACGGCGTACCCATGTGCGGCCGGCTGGACCTGACCGCCCGGATGACCGGCCGGCTCACCCTCGGCTACCGGGAGGCGGTGGCCGCCACCGACTCCCCGGTGGCCCGGGCCGGCGAGCCGGTACGCGGTCACGAGTTCCACCGCACCACCACCGACCCGGTGCACGGCGACCGGCCGGCGTGGCGCTGGGACGGCGCGCAGCATGGCTTCGTCGCCGGCCGGGTGCACGCCTCCTACCTGCACACCCACTGGGCCGGTCACCCCGGCGCCGCCCGCCGCCTGGTCGAGGCGTGCCGGTGACCGCCGCCGTCCGTCCCGCCGCCGCCCACGCAGGCTCGGCCGACGCCACGTTGACCGGGGTCGGTGTCGGACCCGGCGACCCGGAACTGCTCACCGTCAAGGCGGTGCGGGTGCTGCGCGAGGCCGACCGGGTCTTCGTACCCGTGATGGCGGACCGACCCGACCCGGACGCCGCAGCCGGGCGGGCCGAGCGGACCGTGCGGGAGTACGTGGCGGCGGACCGGCTGCGCCGGCTGCCGTTCGCCCTGGACGACCGGGGCGGGGTGACCGCCCGCCGGACGGCGGCCTGGGACGACGCCGCGCACGCCGTGGTCGACGCCATCGACATGGGCGCGCGGTCGCTGGCCTTCGCCACCATCGGCGACCCGAACGTCTACTCCACCTTCGGCTACCTGGCGCAGAGCGTCCGGGCGCTGCGCCCGGCGGTACGGGTGGCGACCGTGCCCGGTGTCACCGCCATGCAGGAGCTGGCCGCGCGCAGTGGCACCCCGCTCTGCGAGGGACGCGAGCCGCTGACCCTGCTGCCGGCAACCGCCGGGCTGGCGCTCTTCGCCGACGCGCTGGCCGGGCCGGGCACCGTGGTCGCCTACAAGGGCTGGCGGCGGCACCCGGAACTGCTCGCCGAGCTGCGCCGACAGGGCCGGCTCGCCGACGCCGTGCTCGGGCGCAGCCTGGGGCTGCCCGATGAACGCATCGGCCCGGTCGACGACCCCGAGCACGACCTGCCGTACCTGTCGACGCTGCTGGTCCCGGCCCGCCGCGAGCACCGAGGAGGAAAGCTGTGACCACCGACGGCAAGGTCTGGTTCGTCGGGGCCGGCCCTGGGGCGGCGGACCTGCTGACCCTGCGGGCCGCCCGGGTGATCGCCGAGGCGGACATCGTGATCTGGGCGGCCAGCCTGGTACACGCCGACGTGCTCGGTCACGCCCGGTCCGGGGCCGAGATCGTCGACTCCTCACAGCTGCCCATCGAGGGGGTGCTCCCGCTCTACCAGCGGGCCGCCGAGGACGGGCTGACCGTGGCCCGGATCCACTCCGGCGACCCGGCGCTGTGGGGCGCGGTGCAGGAGCAGCTGGACGTGTGCAGGGCGCTCGGCCTGGCCGTCGAGATCGTGCCCGGGGTCTCCTCGTTCACCGCCGTCGCGGCGATCGTCGGGCGGGAGCTGACCGTCCCCGAGGTGGCCCAGTCGGTGATCCTCACCCGGCTGGAGGGTGGCAAGACCCCGATGCCGCCCGGCGAGCGGGTCCGCGACTTCGCCCGGCACGGCACCACCATGGCGCTGTTCCTCTCCGCCGCCCGCTCCGGGCAGGTGCAGACCGAGCTGCTGGCCGGCGGCTACCCGGCGGACACCCCGGCTGTGGTGGCGTACCAGGCAACCTGGCCGGACGAGCTGGTGGTGCGCTGCACGGTCGGCACCCTGGAGGCCACGGTCAAGCAGCACCGGCTCTGGAAACACACGCTCTTTCTGGTCGGCCCGGCGTTGGCCGCCGAGGGCACCCGGTCGCACCTGTACCACCCCGGGCACTTCCACACCTTCCGTCGGGCCGAACCGGCCGCCCGCGCCGAACTCCGCCGCCAGGCGGGCGCCCGTACCGGCGGGGCGGTCCAGGATGGCGGCGAGCCGGCCACACCGGGCCACCCACTGTGACGTACGCCGAGCCGCCGCTGCGCGAGCCGGACCTGCCGCGGACCGCGAAGGTCCGGCCCACCGCGCTGCGCACCGGCTGGACCACCGGCGCCTGCGCGACGGCGGCGGCCAAGGCCGCGGTCACCGCGCTGGTCACCGGCGCGGCCCAGCCAGAGGTGGAGATCGGCCTGCCCGCCGGGCGGCGGGTGCGCTTCCCGGTGGCCCGCTGCGAGGTGACCGGCACCCCGCCGGCCCGGGCCGAGGCGGTGGTGGTCAAGGACGCCGGCGACGACCCGGACGTCACCCACGGCGCCGAGCTGACCGCCACTGTGGACTGGGCTGACGCCCCCGGGCTGCTACTGGCCGGCGGCTCCGGCGTCGGCACGGTCACCAAGCCGGGCCTCGGCCTCGCGGTCGGCGGCCCGGCGATCAACGACACCCCACGCCGGATGATCAGCGAGGCGGTGGCCGAGGTGGTCGACCTCACCGAGGTCGGCGTCCGCGTGGTGATCAGCGTGCCGCGCGGCGAGATCATGGCCCGCAAGACCACCAACCGGCGGCTCGGCATCCTCGGCGGCATCTCGATTCTCGGCACCACCGGGATCGTCCGACCCTTCTCCACCGCCTCCTGGCGGGCCAGCGTCGTGCAGGCCGTGC
This sequence comes from Micromonospora sp. NBC_00858, assembly GCF_045207365.1. Taxonomy (NCBI): domain Bacteria; kingdom Bacillati; phylum Actinomycetota; class Actinomycetes; order Micromonosporales; family Micromonosporaceae; genus Micromonospora; species Micromonospora sp. NBC_00858. The sequence goes on from NZ_CP108828.1 coordinate 2,026,707, forward strand.
ACGTGATGGCCGCGCAGGGCGAGCGGACCGTGGTGCTCTGCACCGGCGGGCGTACCGAGCGGGCCGCCCGCGCGCTGCTGCCCGAGCTGCCCGAGGTGTGCTTCGTCGAGGTCGGCGACTTCACCGGCGCCGCGGTCACCGCCGCCGTGGGCGACGCGATGACCGGGGTGGTCTTCGTCGGCATGGCCGGCAAGCTGGCCAAACTCGCCGCCGGCATCCTGATGACCCACTACACCCGCTCCAAAGTGGACCTCTCGCTGCTCGGCGCGGTGACCGCCGAGGCCGGCGGTGACCCGGCACTGGTCGACGAGGTGACCCAGGCGAACACCGGCCGGCACGCGTACGAGCTGTGGGAGGCCGCCGGGCTGCTCGCCCCGGCCGGCGACCTGCTCTGCCAGCGGGTCGGACAGGTGCTGCGGCGCTTCGCCGGGCCGACGGTCAACGTGGACGTGGCGATGGTCGACTTCGCCGGCGCGCGGGTGGTCGCCTCGTCGGGCCGGTGGGACCGGTGACCCCGGTGACCGTGATCGGTCTGGACGCCGCCGGCGCCCCGCCGCACCCGGCGCTCGCGCCGGCGCTGGCCGCCGCCGCTCTGGTGGTCGGTGCCGCCCGGCACCTGGCGGCGGTGCCCGTACCGCCCGGCGCGGCCACCGTCGCCCTCGGCCCGCTCGCCCCGGCCGTACGGCGGCTGGCCGACGCCGTCGCCGCCGGGGTGCCGGCCGTGGTGCTGGCCAGCGGGGATCCCGGCCTGTTCGGCATCGTCCGGCGGCTGCGCGCGGCCGGGGTGCCGCTGTGGGTGGTGCCGGCGGTGTCCAGTGTGGCCGCCGCGTTCGCCCGCGCCGGACTGCCCTGGGACGGCGCCGCCGTGGTCACCGCGCACGGCCGTGACCCGCGACCGGCGCTGAACGCCTGCCGGGCGCTGCCGCTGGTCGCCGTGCTCACCGCGCCGGGTGCCGGCGCCGCCGAGCTGGGCGCCGGGCTGGCCGGCTGGTCGCGCCGCCTGGTGGTCGCCGAACACCTGGGCACCGACGCCGAACGAATCCGCGAGGTGACCCCCGAGCAGGCCGCTGCCGAGACGTGGTCCGACCCGCACGTGCTGCTCAGCCTCGTCACCACCGCCCCGGCCGACCTCGGCGGGATGCGGTGGGACAACCAGCCCGCCGCCACGCCGGCGGGCGGCTGGGCGCTGCCGGAGACCCGGTACGCCCACCGCGACTCGATGATCACCAAGTCGGAGGTACGCGCCCTCGTCATCGCCCGGCTGCGCCCCCGGTTGGGCCGGCTGGTCTGGGACATCGGCGCGGGCAGCGGTTCGGTGGGCATCGAGTGCGCGCTCCTGGGCGCGGCCGTGCTCGCCGTCGAGCAGGACACCCGGGCCGGCGAGACGATCCGGGCCAACGCGGCCGCGCACGCCGTCGACGTCCGGCTGGTCGTCGGGCGTGCCCCGACGGTGCTGGCCGGCCTGCCCGAGCCCGACGCGGTCTTCGTCGGTGGCGGCGGTGCCGACGTCCTCGCCGCCGTGGCGGCCCGCCGACCCGATCGGGTGGTGCTCACCCTGGCCGCCCTGGACCGGGTCGCGCCGGCCGTCGGCCTGCTGCGCACCGCCGGCTACACGGTCGAGGGCAGTCAGCTCTCCGCCGCCCGCCTCGCCGACCTGCCCGGCGGGTCGATCCGCCTCGCGGCCACCAACCCGGTGGTCGTCCTCACCGGGGAGCGCCCGTGCACAACCTGACCTCGCACACCCGGATCGGGCTGGTCGCGGCCACCGCCGCCGGCCGACGGCACGCCCAGACCGTCGCCGCCGCCTGGCCGCACGCTCGGCTGGTCGAGGGGGAGAGCGTCGCCGACGCGCTGCGGTCCGCGTGGGGGCTGTGCGACGCCGTGGTCGCCTTCCTGGCCACCGGCGCGGTGGTGCGGATCCTCGCCCCGCTGCTCGGCGACAAGCGCACCGACCCGGCCGTGGTGGTCGTCGACGAGGCGGCCCGGCACGCGGTGGCGCTGCTGGGCGGGCACGCCGGTGGCGGCAACGACCTCGCCGAGCAGGTCGGCGCGCTGCTGGACGCCCGGCCGGTGGTCACCACCGCCACCGACGCGGTCGGACTGCCGGGGCTGGACACCCTCGGCTGGCCGGTGCAGGGTGCCGTCGCCGCCGTGTCCCGGGCCATCCTGGACGGCGAGCCGGTCCGGCTGATCGCCGACGCCGCCTGGCCGCTGCCCGCCCTGCCACCGAACGTCCAACCACAGCCCGCCACCGCCGAGAGCGGCGAGGGCGGCACCGCCGACGCGGCGGACGGCGGGTACCGGCTGCTGGTCACCGACCGGGTGGTGCCGCTGGACGAGCGGACCGCGGTGCTGCGCCCCCCGTCACTGGTCGCCGGGGTCGGCGCCAGCCGGGGCGTACCCGCCGCCGAGGTGGCGGAGCTGCTGCACCGGGTGCTGGCCGAGGCCGGCCTCAGCCCGGCCAGCCTGCGCTGCCTGGCCAGCGCCGACGTCAAGGCCGACGAGGCGGGCATCCAGAGCACCGCCGACGCGCTCGGCGTACCCCTGGTGACCTGGCCGGCGGCGCGGCTGGCGGCGGTCGACGTGCCGGACCCCAGCGAGGTGGTCCGCGCCGCCGTCGGCACGCCGAGCGTAGCGGAGGCCGCCGCGCTGCTCGGCACGTCCGGCCGCCCGGGAGACGCCGCGCTGCTGGTGCCGAAGACCGCGACGGCGATGGCCACCGCGGCGGTGGCCCGGCACGCGCCGCGCGGCCGGCTGGCCGTCGTCGGGCTCGGCCCCGGCGCCGCCGACCTGCGCACCCCGCGTGCGGTGGCCGAGCTGCGCCGGGCCGCCGTGGTGGTCGGCCTCGACCAGTACCTCGACCAGGTCCGCGACCTGCTCCGCCCGGGCACCCGCGTTCTGTCCAGCGGGCTCGGCGCGGAGGAGGCACGGGCCCGCGCCGCCGTCGCCGAGGCCGCCGCCGGCCACGCGGTCGCGCTGGTCGGGTCCGGCGACGCCGGGGTGTACGCGATGGCCAGCCCTGCCCAGGAGTACGCCGACGAGCGGATCGACGTGGTCGGCGTCCCCGGGGTGACCGCCGCACTGGCCGCCGGCGCGCTGCTCGGCGCCCCGCTCGGCCACGATCACGCCTACCTGAGCCTGTCGGACCTGCACACCCCATGGGAGGTCATCGAGCGGCGGGTGACCGCGGCGGCCGAGGGTGACTTCGTGACGCTGTTCTACAACCCGCGCAGCCGCCACCGGGACTGGCAGCTCGGTGCGGCGCTCACGATCCTCGGCAAACACCGGCCCCCGGACACGCCGGTCGGGGTGGTGCGCAACGCCAGCCGCCCCGGCGAACGCGTGCACCTGGCCACCCTGGCCACCCTCGACCCGGCCGTGGTCGACATGTACAGCGTCGTGGTCGTCGGCAGCAGCGACACCCGGCTGGTCGCCGGCCGCATGGTCACGCCCCGGGGGTACCGGTGGCGATCGTGACCATCGGCGCGTGCCAGGGCTGCGGCGCCTGCCTGCTCACCTGCCCCACGCACGCGATCCGGCCGGTCGCCGGCGGTCTGACGGTCCGCGCCGACCGCTGCACCGGCTGCCTGGAGTGCCTGGAGATCTGCCCGGTGGACGCGATCCGCGTCGCCGATCCCGACGAACGTGGAGGAGTCCGATGAGTTCGACCGTGGTCAGCACCGCGCCCCCGGTTGGCTGGGGGAACCGGTTCGGTGTCGCCCGGTCGGCTGCCGGTGTGGGGGAGCGGCGGTGAGCCGGGTGGTGCACCCCATCGAGGCGGAGTCGTACCGCATCCTGCGCGACCGGGTCGACCTGTCCCACCTGCCGCCGCTGAGTCGGGCGGTGACCGAGCGGGTGGTGCACGCCAGCGCCGACCTGGCGTACGTCGACGAGCTGGTCTGCGACGAGCCGGCCCTGGAGTCGGGGCTGGCCGCGCTGCGCGCCGGCGTGCCGGTGGTCACCGACGTGGCGATGGTCGCCGCCGGCATCACCCGAGCCGGCCTGGAGCTGGTCTGTCCGGTCGCCGAACCGGCCGCCGCCGAGCTGGGCCGGACGGCCGGGATCACCCGCTCGGCGGCGGCCGTGCGGATCGCACTCGACCGGGTCGGGCCCGGCGCGGTCTGGGTGATCGGCTGCGCGCCCACCGCACTGGTCGAACTGCTCACCCTGGACGCCGCGCCGGCGTTGGTCGTCGGCCTGCCGGTCGGCTTCGTGGGCGCCGCCGAGTCCAAGGCGGCGCTGCGGGCCAGTGGCCTGCCCGGGGTGTCCAACGTGGGGGAGACGGGCGGTTCGGCGGTCGCCGCCGCCGCCCTCAACGCCCTGCTCTACGTCGAGGAGATGCCATGACCGGGTTGGTCATCGTCGGGCACGGCACGCGCAGCGTGGCCGGGGTCGACCAGTTCGCCGCGCTGGTCGAGCGGGTCCGCCGCCGCGGCGTCGTCGGTGACGTGGAGGGCGGCTTCATCGAGCTGTCCCGCCCGCCGCTGACCGACGCGGTCGGCGCGCTCGTCGCGCGCGGGCACCGGGCGTTGGTGGCGCTGCCGCTGGTGCTCACCGCCGCCGGGCACGGCAAGGGTGACATCCCCGCCGCGATGGGACGCGAGCAGGAGCGCCATCCCGGGCTGAGCTACCGCTACGGCCGTCCGCTCGGGCCGCACCCGCTGCTGCACGACGCCCTCGAACAGCGGATCGACGCGGTGCTGGCCGGAGCGGATCGGGCCGGCACGGCGCTGACTGGTGCGGACCGGGCCGACACGTGGGTCGCGCTGATCGGCCGGGGTTCCACCGATCCGGACGCCAACGCCGAGGTGGCCAAGGTGGCCCGGCTGCTCTGGGAGGGGCGCGGCTACGCCGGCGTGGAGCCGGGGTTCATCTCGCTGGCCGAGCCGTCTGTGCCGGGGGTGCTGGACCGGCTGCGTCGGCTCGGCGCGCGGCGGATCGTGGTCGCGCCGTACTTCCTGTTCGCCGGGGTGCTGCCGGACCGGATCGTCGCCCAGTCCGCGGAGTTCGCCGCCGCCCACCCCGAGCTGGACGTGCGGGTCGCCGACCTGATCGGCGACTGCGACGCGCTGGCCGACCTGGTGCTGGAGCGGTACGCCGAGGCGCTGGGCGGGGACATCCGGATGAACTGCGACACCTGCGCGTACCGGGTGCTGATGCCCGGCTTCGCCGACAAGGTGGGCCGCCCGCAGCGACCGCACGACCACCCCGACGACCCGGTCGGCGGCCACCACCACCACGGGCACGGGCACGGTCACGACCAGCACGACCACGGATCGGTCGCGGTGGTCGGCGGCGGGCCGGGACCCGACGACCTGATTACGGTACGCGGCAAGGCTCTCCTCGACGCCGCGGACGTGGTGGTGGTCGACCGCCTGGCCCCGCAGGGGCTGCTCGCCGGGCTGCGTTCCGACGTGCTGGTCGTCGACGCCGCCAAGGTGCCCCGTGGCCCGTCGATGGACCAGGAGGCGATCAACGCGGCCCTGGTGACGCACGCCCGCGCCGGCCGGCGGGTGGTCCGGCTCAAGGGCGGCGACCCGTACGTGTTCGGTCGCGGCCACGAGGAGGTGCAGGCCTGCGCGGCGGCCGGCGTGCCCGTGACCGTCGTCCCCGGGGTGAGCAGCGCGTTCGCCGCGGCGGCGCTGGCCGGTGTGCCGGTGACCCACCGCGGGGTCGCGCACGACGTCACCGTGGTCTCCGGGCACCTGCCGCCCGGGCACCCCGATTCGCTGGTCGACTGGGCGGCGCTGGGCCGGGCCCGCGGCACGCTGGTGCTGCTGATGGCGGTGGACACCATCGCCAAGATCGCCGCCGCGCTGGTCGAGCACGGCCGTGCCCCGGACACGCCGGTGCTCGCCGTGCAGGACGCCGGCCAGCCTGACCAGCGTGCGGTGCCGGCCCGACTCGACGAGATCGGCGCTGTCGCCGCCCGGGAGGGCATCGGCCCGCCCGCCGTCTTCGTCCTCGGCCCGGTGGTCGACGTCGCGACCACCGGGCCGACGGCCTGACGACTACTCGCTGCGGGCGGTCTCCGGTCCGGTGATGCGTTCCAGCAGCGGCAGGGTGGAGGCGATGACGCCGAGGCAGGTGGCCAACCCGACGACGACGATCACGTAGAAGCGCGGCTCGGGCACGATGAGCGTGTAGTCCATCTGGGCCCGAAGGAACAGGTGGGCAGCGAGGAGGCCCATCCCGATGGCCACTGCGGCGACGGCGAGCATCGGTACGGCGCTTTCCAGCGCGACCACCCTGCGCAGGACCTGTACCGGTGCGCCGCTGAGGCGCAGCAGGCTGAACGGGCGCCTGCGCTCGGTGAGACCGCCGATCACACTGACCGCGAGGCTGCAACCGGCGAGCGCGAGGCTGGCGATGATAATGACGTTGGCCAGTTGTTCCCAGCCGCGCAGCGTGTTGGCAAAGCTCGACTCGAAGTCGCCGGGCACGTTCGGTGCCACCCGGAAGGTCGGGAAGGCGGCCTCGAGGACGGTGCGCGAGCGCTCGACGGCGGCGGCGGAACCGTCCGTGCCGACGACGATCGACAGCACCGGCAGCCGCTGGAGATCGCCGAGCGGGACCGACGCGGTCTGCCAGACCCTCGTGGGCGACGCCGATTCCCGGAAGGGGATGAAGCCCATCGCGACCTCGGCGACGCCTGCGCCGTCGGCGCACCGGCCGTACGCGCTCGGGAGGTCGGTGCACGCGATCAGCCCGGGCTCGCTGGCGCTCAGCCTGTCCGGGTTCTCGCGTACCGTGGCCGCGAACCGTACGCCGCTGGTCGAACGCAGTTCGGAAAACAGCGCGTCGGGCACCGATGGTGCCTCCCTGCCGAAGTCCATGGACACGGTGCCCGCCTCGGTCGAGCCGATCGGCGCCGGCCCGCGGTTGGCGACGATCGTGGTGATCACGCCGACGGCCACGCTCGTGACGAAGAGCGCGACCATGATGCCGCTGATCGCCCGGAAGCCGGCCTTCGGGTTGTCGGCGAGGCGTCGCGCGGCGATGAGAGTGGCGGGGCGGCCGGCGTACCGGGCCATGACCCGGGCGCCGACCATCGTCAACCACGGGCCGGCGAGGACCAGGCCGGCCATGATGAGCAGCAGGCCGGGCAGGAACACCGCGGTCTGGCCGTCGGAGGACTCGGGCCGGTAGCCGATGGCGAAGAACAGCACAGCGACGCCGAAGAGGATCGGGATCAGCCGGTACGCACGCGGCGCGCGTGGGGTGACCCGACGGGTGACGCCGAGCGGCGAGATTCGCACGCGGCGCAGCGAGACCTGGGCTGCCACCGCCGCGCCGGCCGGGACGCCGAGCGCCACGAGCAGCACGTCCATCACGCCCAGCGACATGTCGCTGGGAAAGAACGGCATGCCGGTGAACGGGATGTCCGCCATCGGGCCGCGCAACGCGTAGAACAGCACGAAGCCGAGGGCGGTGCCGGCGACAGCCGCGGCGGTCGCCTCCACCGCGGCGACCATCGAGATCTGCTTCGGTGTCGCGCCGACCAGGCGCATCGCGGCGAAGCGCTGCTCCCGACGGGCTGCGCTGAGCCGGGTGGCGGTGCCGATGAAGATCAGCACCGGAAACAGCAGCCCACCGGCGATCACGCCCAGGATGAGGTTCACCGTCGTCTCGGGGATTGCGGGAGTGTCGCCGACGCTGGTGACCTGCCTGGCGAGGGGCAGCCCGGCGACCTCGTCCTGGGTGCCACCCATGATGACGAGCAGGGTGTCCGGCGAGGTCAGTGCGGCCGGGCCGACGGTGCCGAGGTCACGTCCCGGGTAGCGGTCGCCCAGTTGGTCGGCCGGCTGAGCGGCCAGCAGTTCGCGCAACGCGGGCGAGGCGTAGTACTCCCCGGGGCCAGGGGTGGCAGGGATGCCGACCGGAGTGGGCGCACTTTGTCCGCTGGCTGCCACGTCGATCCGGATGATCTGCTTGCCGTGGAAGTAGTCCTCCCGGGTCGACCACCACAGGGGATCGACGTCGCCGCCCGTCGAGGCGCTGGGATACACCGATGCAGACCGGGTGAGCTGCGCGTTGACGGCGTTGACCCCGGCCAGGGTGGTCAGCAGCAGTCCGCTGCCGACCGCGACGGCGGCGGCGATGACGGCCAGGCGGGTGAGCGCCTCGCGGCCGCCGGCCACGGCGAGGCGGAGCCCGAAGCCGATCATGAGGCGATCCGGTCCGGCGCGTTCACGCGCCCGTCGCGGACCATGACCTCACGGTCGGCGTACGCGGCGATCCTGGGCTCGTGGGTGACCAGGATGACCGTGGTGCCCTGCTCGCGGGCGGCGCTGACGAGCAGGTCCATGACCTGCTCGCCGGTGAGCGAGTCGAGCGCGCCGGTCGGCTCGTCGGCGAAGAGCACCTGTGGCTCGGCGACCAGGCCGCGGGCGAGGGCGACGCGTTGCGCCTGCCCACCGGACAGCTCACCCGACCGCCGCTGCTCCAGGCCGTCCAGGCCGAGGCGCTCGAACCAGGTGTGCGCCCTGCGCAGCGCCTGCGTCCGGCGCACGCCGCTGAGCAGCAGCGGCAGGGCGACGTTCTCCACGGCGGTCAGCTCGGGGACGAGCTGGCCGAACTGGAACACGAAGCCGAAGCGGTCCCGGCGCAGGCTGCTGCGCTCGGTCTCGGCCATGGCGTCGACCCGGGCACCGTCGAAGAGGATCTCGCCGGAGTCGGGCACGAGGATGCCGGCCAGGCAGTGCAACAGGGTGGACTTGCCCGAGCCGCTGGGCCCCATGACGGCGAGGATCTCGCCCGCGTCCACGGCGACGCTGGCGCCGCGCAGTGCGGGGGTCTGACCGAAGGAGAACTCCAGGTTGCGTGCTTCGATCACGACGCTCACGGCCGCACCTCCTTCTTCAGGGCGTCCAGTCGGGCGCCGGTCATCTCGATCCACCGGAGGTCCGCCTCCAAGTGGTACAGGCCGTGGTCGGCGAGCAGCGCGTCGACCAGGTTGCCGGTGCGCTTGACCTCGGTGAGCTCGCGCATCCGCCGCAGGTGCGCGCTGCGCTGCGTGTCGAGGTATTCGTCGGCCGGACGATCCAGCATCAGCGCGAGCACGACCTTCGCGAAGAGCACGGTCTGCAGGTGTGGCTCCGGCTCGACCGGCTGGGTCAGCCACTGCTCGACCTCGGTCGCGCCGACGTCGGTGATGATGTAGCGCTTGCGGTCGGGGCCCGAGCCGGGGGCGACGTCGCTGATCACCACCTTCCCGTCCCGGGCCAGGCGGCTGAGGGTGGAGTAGACCTGGCCGAACGGCAGCGGTTTGCCCCGCCCGAAGAAGGCGTCGTAGTCGCGCTTCAGGTCGTAGCCGTGGCTGGGCTCCCGTTCGAGGAGGCCGAGAAGTGTCAGTGGCACGCTCATGCCAGGACAATACACCGGGGGTATACCTCGCGTATATATCCTCGGTATCTTGTGGGCGGCCAGCCGATCAGGGCGTGGGCGCTGACGGGTGTAGGGGTGGGGCGGGGTTTCCCGCGCGTCTCCGCGCGGTCAGCCGGTCAGGGCGCGGGCCAGGGCGTAGCCGGCGGTGACCGCGGCGAGCCCGGCGGCGACGCTGGTCAGCACGTTGGCCAGCGCGAGGAGCCGGTTGCCGGTATGGGCCAGGCGCAGCGTCTCGTAGCTGAAGGTGGAGTAGGTGGTCAGCGCGCCGCAGAACCCGGTGCCGAGCAGCGCGCTGACCGCCGGGCCGGCCGGCAGCCCGACGAGCACGCCGAGCAGCAGCGACCCGACCACATTGACGGTCAGCGTGCCCCAGGGGAACGCCGAGTCGTGCCGGGACTGCACGGCCCGGTCGGTGAGGTAGCGCAGCGGTGCGCCGACGGCCGCGCCCAGGGCGATGAGCAGCACCGTCATCGGCTGACCCGCCGTGCTCGGCGACGCAGCAACCCGGCGGTGGCGGCGTCGCCCAGCCCGACCGCGACCAGTGCCCCGACCACGGTCGCGGCCAGGTAGGCCAGCGCGGTGCCCGGAGAACCCGCGACCAGCGCCTGCTGGATGTCCACCGCGTACGTGGAGAACGTGGTGAACCCGCCGAGCACCCCGACCCCGAGGAACGGGCGGACCAGCGGACGCCCACCGCTGAGGTGCGTGAGTGCCGCCATCAGCACGCCGATCAGCAGGCAGCCGGACAGGTTGACGCCGAACGTCGCCCACGGGAAGTCGGTGGGCGCGTGGGGGGCGGCGTGTTGCAGGCCGGCCCGGGCCAGCGCGCCGAGCACGCCGCCGGCCGCGACCGCAGCGAGAACCGTGGCTGGACGGGTGCTCAGCTCGTCGCGGTCGGCGGGGACGCGAAGGTCGACGTCCGGGTCGGTACGCGGCTCGAATGATCCGGACACGGGCCCTCCCACCAGCACGGGTGTCACTGGCAGGGACCGTTGGCGAGTGGTGTCGCGGTTTCCCCGGCGCGCGCCGGGACGGCGGGCCCCACCGCCGGGGAGCCCGTTGGCTCCGGCGCCAGCATATCGCCGGACGAGCCGCGCGTTCGCGCTCCCGGCCGGCTGTCAGCGAACCGCCCCCACGGCGGCGTCGGGGCCGCCCCGCCACACCGTGCCGACCTCGGTGAACCCGGCCGTGGTGAGCGCGGCCAGGTGCCAGGAGACCGGCGGGTTCCACTCCGGGCTGTGCCCGGTCGGGTAGATGGCGTGCCGCTGGGTGACCAGTGGACCGAGCACCGGGTCGGCTCCGGCCCGCTCCCACCACTCCGACCAGGAGGGGACCGCACCGGCGGCGTACCGGGCGGCGCGCCGGTCCCGCGCCCGGTCGAGCAGCGGCTTGGTCAACTCCGGCAGGGAGTCGTCGGGCATGTGGTCGGCGTTGACGAAGATCCCGCCCGGTCGCAGCATGTCCCGGATCTCGCCGTAGAGCGCACCGAGCCGGTCGGCCGGCAGCCAGTGCAGCGCGGTGGCGGTGAGCACGCCGTCGTACTCCTGATGGGGGAGCGCGGAGCGCCACTCGGGGGCGCCGAGGTCGGCGGTGACGATGGTGGCCCGATCCGTCAGTGAGGCACCGGCGATGGCCAGCAGCGCCGGGTCGAGGTCCACCAGGGTCACCTCGGCGGTGGGGAAGCGCGCCAGCACTCGGAGCGAGATGGTGCCGGTGCCGCCGGCCAGGTCAAGCAGGCGCGGCGGTCGGCCGTCGAGGACCGCGTCGACAGCGTCGAGCATGGCGGTGAACCGGTGTTCCCGGTCCGGCAGGTACGCCTCCTGCTGGCGGTCCCAGCTCTCCTGCCACGCCGACGCATTCGTGATGTAAGGAGTCATGGCGATCAGGCTAGTTACGACTCAAGGTGTCTGTCCAGACCTTGTTGCCAATCACTTGCAATTGCTAGATGATTGCAATGCGATGATCGCAGTGGCGCCGGGTCGGGTCATCCGCCCGCCCCGGCGCCACCTTCGCGAGCGGCGCGGCAGGGGTCGCGCTCGCTGGCGGACGCGTCGGCCCAGGCGGAGGCCACCCCGAGCTGGCGCCCCCGGTCGACGCGCTGCAGCGACTACCAAGCGCCCAGCCCTGCTCCGGGGGCGGCGGTGGTGAGCCCTCCGGGCCGGGCGTACGGTACCGGCAGCCGTGCCGGGACCGTCGCGCGAAGGAGGCAGGCGATGCAGGACCGCACCCCTCGCCCCGAGGAGCTCGAACCGATCGAGCGGGCCGGCGTCGACGAGCTGCGCGCCCTGCAACACGAGCGGCTGCGCTGGTCGTTGCGGCACGCGTACGACAACGTGCCGCACTACCGCCGGGCATTCGACGAGGCCGGCGTGCACCCCGACGACTGCCGGGACCTCGAGGACCTGGCCCGCTTCCCGTTCACCGGCAAGGCGGAGCTGCGGGAGAACTACCCGTTCGGCATGTTCGCCGTACCCCGGGAGCGGGTCGCCCGGCTGCACGCCTCCTCCGGCACCACCGGCCGGCCGACGGTGGTCGGCTACACCCGAGACGACCTGCGGACCTGGGCCCGGCTGATGGCCCGGTCGATCCGCGCCTCCGGCGGCCGCCCCGGCGATCGGGTGCACGTGGCGTACGGCTACGGGCTGTTCACCGGCGGACTCGGCGCGCACTACGGCGCCGAGGAACTGGGCTGCACGGTCATCCCGGTCTCCGGCGGTATGACCGAACGACAGGTCATGCTGATCCGCGACTTCGAACCCGAGGTCATCATGGTCACGCCCAGCTACATGCTGGCCATCGTGGACGAGATGCAGCGCCAGGGCGTCGACCCGCGGGCCACCTCGCTGCGCGTGGGCATCTTCGGCGCGGAACCGTGGACCGAGGACATGCGCCGCGAGATGGAGGACCGGCTGGACATCCACGCGGTCGACATCTACGGGCTCTCCGAGGTGATGGGGCCGGGCGTGGCCACCGAGTGCGTCGAGACCAAGGACGGTCTGCACCTCTGGGAGGACCACTTCTACCCGGAGATCATCGACCCGCTGACCGGCGCGGTGCTGCCCGACGGCGAGCAGGGCGAGCTGGTGCTCACCTCGCTGACCAAGGAGGCGATGCCGGTCGTCCGCTACCGCACCCGGGATCTGACCCGGCTGCTTCCCGGCACCGCCCGCCCGATGCGCCGGATCGAGAAGATCACCGGCCGGACGGACGACATGATGATCGTGCGCGGGGTGAACGTCTTCCCCACCCAGATCGAGGAGCTGATCCTGCGCACCCCGCAGCTGTCGCCGCACTTCCAGTGCGTGCTCGACCGGCAGGGCCGGCTGGACACCCTGACGGTGCGGGTGGAGCGGCGGGCCGGAGTCGGCGTGGACGTCGCCGAGCGGGCCGGCGCGACCCTGGTCGAGCTGGTGAAGAACACCATCGGGGTGAGCGTGGCGGTCGACGTGCTCGCCCCGGACGGCGTGGAGCGCTCGGTGGGCAAGATGCGGCGCATCGTCGACCAGCGGCGGGCAAGCTGAGGTGACCGAACAGCGCAATCCGGCGTACGACATGTTCGACGCCGACGCGGCCTCGCGTGGCCTCGGCATCGAGCTGGTCGAGGCTGGCGACGGTGCGGCGGTGGCCCGGATGCGGGTGACCGAGCAGATGCTCAATGGCCACGCGATCGCCCACGGTGGCTTCGTCTTCCTGCTCGCCGATACCGCCTTCGCGCTGGCCTGCAACAGCCGGGGCCCGGTCACCGTCGCCGCCGGCGGCGAGATCACCTTCGTCCGGCCGGCCGGTGCCGGTGACCTGCTCACCGCCCGTGCCACCGAGCGCACCCGGTACGGCCGCAGCGGCATCTACGACGTCACCGTCACCCGGGACGACGGCGCGGTGGTCGCGGAGTTCCGGGGGCGCAGCCGGACCCCGGCGTCGCTTCCGTCGACATAGGATCCCGGCCATGCGCGTGTTGGTGGTGTCCGCGCCGCTGGTCGGCCACGTCTTCCCGCTGGTGCCGCTCGCCGTGGCGTTGCGTGACGCCGGCCACGACGTGCTGCTGGCCACCGGTGGCGGTGGGCTTGCCGCCGCCGGGGCTGGCCTGTCGGTGCACGACGTCGCGCCGGGCTTCGACTTCGGTCGGATCGCGCTGCGGGTCTTTCCCCGCCATCCGCTGATCGCCCGGGCCGAGCTGGCCGGCACCGCCGGCACCCGGGGCGCCGGCCTGCTCTTCGGCGCGCTCAACGACCAGCTCACCGACCCGGTCGTCGAGCTGGCCACAGAGTGGCGGCCGGACCTGGTGGTGTACGAGCCGTTCGCGGTGGCCGGCGCGGTGGCCGCCGCCCGGCTGGGTGTGCCGGCGGTCCGGCAGGAGAACGCCCTCTTCGACGGACGCGACCTGGTCCAGGCCACCTCAGCCCGGCTCGGCGCCGCGCTGCGCCGGCACGGCCTTAGCGAGCTGCCGCCACCGGCCGCCGCCCTCGCCGTGGCACCGCCGAGCGTGGCGACGCAGGAGGGGTGGCCGATGCGGTACACCTCCTACGTGGGCGGCGGTGAGCTGCCGCCCTGGCTGCGGGAACCTGGTGAACGCCCCCGGATCCTGGTCACCCGCAGCACCCTGACCGGCCCCGGCGACAAGGGGCCGATGCCCGCTGTGGTGGCGGCTGCCGCCCAGGTGGATGCCGAGTTCGTGCTGGTCCGGCCGGACCAGCGGTCGGCCCGTACGCTGCCCGACAACGTCCGGATGGTGGACTGGATCCCGCTCGACGAGGCGTTGCCGGCGAGCGCGGCGCTGGTCCACCACGGCGGGGCGGGCAGCTGCTTCGGCGCCCTCGCCGCCGGCCTGCCGCAGATGGCCACGGTCGGCCCGGGAGACCGCCGGCACAACGCCGAGCTGGTGGCTCGCCGCGGCGCCGGCCTGGCGCTGCGTCCTCGCGACATCACCCCGGAGACGCTGACCCGGCTGTTCACCGACGACCGCCTGCGGACCGCCGCCGGGCAGGTCAGCCGGGAGATCGCCGCCATGCCGCCGACGTCCGACCTGGTGGCCCGGCTGGCCGCGCTGGTCTGACGGCCGGCCCGCGTGGCCGCACCGGATCGACGCCCAGCTGGGGCAGGATGGCCGGATGCGACACGTCGTGCTGTTCCACTCCGTGTACGGGCTGCGGCCCGCCGTGCGCGCCGCCGCGGACCGGCTGCGCGCCGCCGGACACCGGGTCGTCACCCCCGACCTGTACGGCGTTCCGGCCACCGACACCGTCGAGGAGGGCTTCGCGCTGCTCGACAAGATCGGCCAGGACGTGGTGCTCGACCGGGCTCGGGCGGCGCTGCGGGAACTGCCGGCGGAGGCGGTGCTCGCCGGCTTCTCGATGGGTGCCGGCGTGGCCGGGGCGCTGCTGGCCGAGCGTCCGGACAGCGCCGGTCTGCTCCTGCTGCACGGCACCGGCGGGGCGCCGGAGTCGGTCCGGCCCGGCCTGCCGGTGCAACTGCACCTCGCCGACCCGGACCCGTACGACGCGCCGGACGAGGTCGACGAGTGGCAGCGGGCGATGACCGACGCCGGCACCGACCTGACGGTCTTCCGCTATCCAGGCGTGGGGCACCTGTTCACCGACCCGGACGTCGCCGAGTACGCCCCGGACGCCGACGCGGCGACCTGGCCACGGGTGCTGGCTTTCCTCGCCGCCCCCTGAGGGCCGGGCCTGTCCGGGCCCAACGAGGGTCGATGGTTGCGGCACTTTTCTAGCGTGAGGACAGACTCCCGTCCTCGAAGGGCACGTAGCCGTGAATGAGACAGTCCTCAGTGTCGTCGGTCTGGCGCTGGTCGCGGTATCGCTCGGCTTCTCCGCACTGCAGACCCGGGAGGTCGCGAGACAGAGCCGCATCAACAACGGGATCGGGTCGGCCGCCGCCCTCGTGGAGGTCAACAACCTCGTTCGCGCCTGGCACGAACGGCTGCTCCACGACCCGTCGGCACGCCCGTACTTCTTCGACGGTAAGCCCGCCACGGCGGACGACGTGGAGCGGCCGAAGGTGTTGACCCTCGCGGAACTGCTCGGCGACGTACTTGAGTGCAACCTGCAGATGGCCTCGCTCCTGCCCGCCTTCAACTTCGCTCATTCGTGGCACCACTGGCCCGCAGATGTTGCGGCAGAGCCCGGTTCTCGTCGAGGTGGTGGAGCGCTACCCCGACTGGTGGCCGACGCTCCACCTCCTGCTACAGAAGATCCGTGAGTCCAACGGCGAACCACTGACCCACCCGCTCGTCCCCGGGCGCACATCCCGTTGGTCGGTCGCCTCGCTCCGACGTCCACAGAGACGTCTGCCTCAGGCACGCGGAAGCCAAGCGGACGCTCCGACGGTGACCCCCACTGCACCCTCGGCCCCGCAGCAATAGCCTTGCCGCCTGGACCGGCGCCTACCCTGCAACTGCCGTAGGGGTTCGGTAGATCTCCGTACCTCGCCCACCAGCCCACATCCGCCGACGGACCGTCAGGCGGACGCGGCCAGGCCGTCCGGCCAGCGGATCAACGGCGGGCGGGGTACGGCGTGCGCCGCGCCGGGCGGAGCGCCGACGACGGCCAGCGCGCCGTGGCCGGGCAGGGGGCGTCGCCCGGCTGACCCCGGTTCGGTGGGTGCCGCGCGGACCGATGCCGGCGAGGGGTCGGCGCATGCACCGGTCGGCGACGCCGGTGCGGCTACGGGCGGATGACCCCCGGAGAGGGTCGCCACGGGCGCGCCGAGCCGGGAGGCCGCGCGGTTGACGGCGAGCGCAGAGGAACGCGTCGACGGCATGTCGCCCGCCGACGCGACGGCGCGGAGCCGGCGGACGGCCGCCGGACGGCCGATCCCGGAACTCGGCACGGGCGGCGGGGCCGCCGCCGTCGAGGTGGGGAGGTGTCGGCGCAGCGCCGCAGGCTGGACGGACCCGCGCGGCCGCGCCGCGGGCTGGATGGACCCACTCGGCCGCGCCGCGGCCAGCTCAGCGAAGACGGCGTCAAGGCGGCGGGCCTGGGAGCGGACGGCGTCGAGGCGCACGACCTCGGCGCGCGCGGTGGCAGCGCCGACACGCTCGGAACGAACGGCGGCAGACCTGGCGCCGACGACGGGGTCGCCGGCAGGCCGGTCGGCGGCGGGGCTCGCCTCCCGTCGAAGCACGTCCGGGTCGACGGCGTCGAGGTGGCTGGTGTCGAGGTGACTGGCGTCGAGTTGGACAGCGTCGAGGCGGGCGGCGTCGGCGGCCCGGTGGGCGAAGACGGCGCGCAACGCGCGGGGCAGTCGCTCGGCGGCGACCCGGCGCAGCGCGGGCGCCGCGAACGCGTACCCGCTGCTGCGGCGGGGGAACAGCAGCCCGGCGGCGACGAGCGCGCGCAGAACGGGAGCGGACCGTCCGGGAGCCCAGCCGAGCACTTGGTCCAGCGCCGCGCCGGAGACCACGCCGTCGAGCGTGCCGGCGGCCATCAGCACCGCCCGGCGCTCGCCGTCGAGCCGGTCCAGTTCCGCGCCGACGGCCCGGCGCACCGCCTCCGGCAGCGGGAGCGCCGCCGGGTCCGCACCATCCCCGATGGATGCGACGTACGCGGCCGCGTGCCCGGGTCGGCCGCCCACCAGCGGCAGCAGCCGGTCGACCAGGGCCACCGGCTGCCCGGCGCGGGTCAGCAGTTGACGCAGCAGTCGCCCGGACTGCACTGCGGCCAGCGGCCGGATCGCCATCCGCCGGGCGGGGCCGGGCCGGGTGTCGGCCCACTGGGGCTGGTGCAGGGTGACCACGGCCAGCGGCACCCGTCGCGCGGTGGCCGCGGTGAACAGCGCGTGCAGGAAGCGGCTCACCGCGGGCGCGGCCCGGTCCAGGTCGTCCACGGCGACGAACAGCGGCCGGTGGGCGGCCAGGCGCAGCAGGGCGTCCCGGCAGATCGCCGCGCCGGCCAGCGCCGCGGCCGAGCCGTCCGGTGCGGTCAGCAGCCGCTCCAGCGCCGGCACCGCCGCCGCGACCCGGGCCGGCGGGAGCAGCGGCGTCAGGGCGTTGGCCAGCCGGTCGCGGACCATCGCCGGGCCGTCACCGTGGCGGATCCCGGCGAAGTCGCGGAGCAGCTCCGCGACCGGCGCCAGCACCTGGTCGGGGTACGGCTGGCAGGTCGCCACGCACCAGCGCACCGCCACTCCGTCCACCGTGGTCAGCGAACGGGTCAGTTCGTGCAGCAGTCGGCTGCGGCCGCTGCCGGTCGGGCCGACCAGGGACACCCAGCGCGGGTTCTGCTCGCGGACTGCCCGGCTCAGCTGGTCCCGGAGGGTGGCCAGCTCGCGGCGGCGGCCGATCAGCGGGCCGTCGTGCCGGTCGGCGCTGGGTCGTACGGGGCCGACGGCGTGCCAGACCGGCATCGGCGGCACCCGACCGGAGACCGGCACCGGCGCCAGTTGGCGCTGGGCGATCAGGCCGGCGGTGGCCCGGGCGGTGGTCGCGCAGAGCGCGACGGCGCCGGGTGGCGCGTACTCCTGCAGGCGGGCAGCCGTGGTGATCACCGCGCCGCTGGCCACGCCGTGGCCGCCGCTGACGGCGCCGCCCAGGTCGACCACCACCTCGCCGGTGGCCACACCGACCCGCACCCGCAGCTTGATGTCCCCGACCATCTGCCGACGGTCCAGCGCGGCCTGGATCTCCAGTCCGGCGCGGACCGCGCGGTACGCGTCGAAGCCGTCGGAGTGCCGCGCGCCGAAGAGCGCCATCACCGCGTCGCCGACGTACTTCTCGACCACCCCGTGCCAGCGGTGCAGCACACCGCCGACGGTGTCGAAGTAGGCCCGTTGCAGCGCCCGGACGTCCTCCGGGTCCAGCCGGTCGACCAGCGCGGTGGAGCCGACGATGTCGGCGAAGAGCACGGTTACCGTGCGTCTCTCCTCCGGCACCGGCCAGTGTGGGTGGGCGGTCCGCTGCATGTCGACGACGGTCGTGATCATGGGTGTCGCACCGGCCTTTCCCCAGCTGATGGTTGACGACCTTCGGAGATTGGCACTCCTGGGCCGACAGGGGATCGGCAGAACGACGTATGTCGGCCCACCGCAACCTTTAGTCGCAATGTCGACGCGAGGAGTACCACAAGCGGGAGATGGCCGTAGAACGGTTCGGGGGCGTGTGATTAGGCTGCGTGCCATGGCCAGCGATGTGGACACCGCACCGCTCGTGGGCCGAGCCGAGCTGGTGCAGACGGTTCGGACCGCGCTGCTCGGTGACGTCTCGCACGGGCAGACCGCCGCCGTCTTCCTGACCGGTGAGAGTGGCGTGGGTAAGACCCGGCTGCTCGGCGAGATCGGCGCCCGGCTGCGCGACCAGGGCGCACTGGTGCTCACCGGCAGTTGTCTGGACATCGGCGACGCCTCCCCGCTGCACCCGCTGTTGCAGGCATTGCGGCGCTTCGACGCTGATTTGTCCGCCTCGCAGGCCCGCACCTCCTCGGCGGTCCGTGGGCTGTTGCAGATGTTCGCCGACGAGACCGCCGGCCCGGACGGCGCGGGCGCGCTGCTGGAGCGGGTCTCCCGCGGGCTGCACCTGATCGCCGAGGGACGGCCGCTGGTGCTGATCCTGGACGACCTGCAGTGGGTCGACCGGAGCACCCGGCAGCTGCTGCTGTACCTGCTGGCCGGGCTCGGCGACCTCCAGCTCTCGGTACTGGCCGCGGTGCGTGCCGAGTCGTTGCAGGGCGCCCACCCGCTGCGCCGCGTGCTCACCGAGCTACGCCGGTTGCGGACGGTGCGGGTGCTCGACCTGGCCCCACTGGACCGGGCGGGCACCGAACGGCTCGCCGCCGCGGTGATCGGCCGGACCCTGTCCGCCGACGCGTCCGAGCAGGTGTGGCAGCGCAGCGGCGGCAACCCGTTCGTCATCGAGGAGTTGGCCCGCGACCTGCGCGACGGCCGGGACGGGCTGTCCGAGACGCTGCGCGAGATCTTCCTCGCCCGGGTCGACGCGCTGCCCCAGCACGCACACGCGGTGGTGCACGCGGTGGCCACCGGCGTCGAGCCGGTGCAGCACTGGATGCTGGCCCAGGTGCTCCGGCTGCCAGAGGAGGAGCTGATCGAGGCCGCCCGCGCCGCGGTGGCGCACCGGCTGCTGGTCGGCGCCGACGACGGCTACCGGCTGCGGCACCGGCTCGTCGCCGAGGTGCTGGCACACGAGCTGCTACCGGCCGAGCGCTCCGGGCTGCACCGCCGCTACGCCGAGGCGTTGACCGCGGCACCGGGCGAGCTGCACCAGGCCCGGTTGGCGCACCACTGGCGGCTGGCCGGTGAGCCGGCCCGGGCGTTGCTGGCGGCGGTGGCCGCCGCGCAGGAGGCCGAGCGGCTGCACGGCTACGCCGAGGCGCACCGGCACTGGTCGGTCGCGTTGCAGCTGGCCGGTGACCCGGGCTCGCTGGCGGTGGACCGGGTCGAGCTGCTCGGGCACGCCGCCGAGTCGGCCCACCACTGTGGGGAGCACGCTCGGGCGCTGGCCCTGCTGGAGGAGCTGGCCACGGTGCAGGGTGGCGAGCCGACCTGCGCGCTGCACATTCGCCGGGCCCGCTACCTGGCTGCCGCGGGGCGCTCTGCGCTGGCCGAGGAGGAGTACCAGCGGGCGTTGGTGGCGGCGGACTGCTCGCCACGTGACCGGGCCACCGCCGCCGCGCACCTGGCCGAGCTGCTGCTGCACCTGGGCCGGTACGCCGATGCAGGCCAGCGGGCCCGGGAGGCGCTGGAGTTGGCCGCCACGGTGGAGGGTTCCGCCACCGAGGTGGTGCTGGCCAGTGCGGCGCTCGGCTTCAGCGACGCCTATCTGGAGGACCCGGACGCCGGGCTCGCGGTGATGCGCCAGGCCCTCGACACCGCCGAGCGTGCCGGTAAGCCGGAGGATGTGGCCTGCGCGTACCTGCACCTGGCGGAGCTGCTGACCGGGCCGCTGAACATCCTCGAAGAGGGGGTGGTGGTGGCCCGGCGGGGCGCCGAGCGGGTGGCCGAGCTGGGGCTGGGCCGCACCTGGGAGACCCGGCTGCTGGCCATCGCCACCAACGGCCTGTTCCGCGTGGGCCAGTGGGCCGAGGCGGAGAAGGTGGTCGCCGCCGCGCTGCGGCACCGCCCGTCCGGCGCGGACGCCGTGGAGCTGCTGCTGGCCCGGTGCCGGCTCTCGGTGGGCTACGGCGACATCGAGGCGGCCGGCCGGGACCTCGACGCGGTGGCCACCGTGCTTGCCGGCGGAGGTGCGCGGCACGTCATCCCGCTGCTCACCCTGCGCGCCGGGCTGGCCATGTGGGAGGGCCGGCACGACGTGGCGCGGCAGGCGGTGCAGCGCGGCCTGACCGAGAGTCGCTCCGACGACGTGACGATCCTCTCCGCGCTGGTCTGGCACGGCCTGCGCGCGGAGGCGGAGGCGCACGCCAGCCGCACCGTCGCGGTGGACCCGACGGCGGTGCGCCGGCTGCGGGAGACCGCCGAACGGGTGGCCCGCAAGAGCGCGTCCGCGGCCCGACCGGTGCGCTCGGTGGTGGACGGCTTCCTGGCGCTCTGCGCCGCCGAGGTGAGTCGCCTCGACGGCAGCGATCCGGAGCTGTGGGCCAACTCGGTCGCCGAGTGGGACCGTCGCAACCACCCCTACCCGGCGGCGTACTCGCGGCTGCGGCAGGCCGAGGCGCTGCTGGCCCGGCGCAGCCGGGTGGCCACCGCCGGCAAGCTGCTGCGCGAGGCGTACGGGGTGGCGCAGGGGTTGGGTGCGGTGCCGTTGACCTCGGAGATCCGGGAGCTGGCCGGGCGAGCCCGGGTGCCGCTGGAGGAGCGCGAGGCCACCAACGGCACGCCGGGTACGGCGGCCGGGCCGGTCGACGACGAGCTGGCGGCGCTCACCGTGCGGGAGCGCGAGGTGCTCTCCCTGGTCGCCGAGGGGCTGACCAACAAGGAGATCGGGCAGCGGCTGTTCATCAGCGAGCGGACCATCGGCGTGCACGTGTCGCACATCTTCGACAAGCTCCAGGTCCGCACCCGGGTCCAGGCCAGCGCGATCCAGTTGCGCAACCGGCGCGGCTGACCGACCGGTCCGTCAGCCGGCGCCTGTGCGCGCCGGGATACGTCGTTCTACTGATCCGACGGGCGGGTGTCGGCTGAAAGGCTGAGCACCGTCGACGGCGGCACGGGGGTGCTGCGGACCACCATGGAGGAGAGATGACCGAACCGGTCTGGGGGCCCGTGCACCGGGACATCGTCGACCTGCTCGCCGACCACCCCGCGGATGTGCCGGCCGTGGTCGATCACCTCACCAAGCTCCAGGACATGCTGGTGCGGCTGCCTCCGCTGGAGGAGAGTTGCCCGCTGGCCGACTTCAACAAGCTGTACCTGACCATCACCAGCAGCGTGCTGGACGGGCTGTACGACGACCGCTTCGTCGACCCGGCGTTCCTCTCCCGGCTGGACGTCGAGTTCGCGGCGCGGTATTTCGACGCGATGCGACTGTGGACCGACTCCAGCCCGGGCACCCCGAAGGCCTGGTCGTGCCTGTTCGAGCGGATGCGGGGGCCGGATGCGCGCCCGCTGCCCTCGGCGGCCGCCGGGGTCAACGCGCACATCAACTTCGACCTGCCGTTCGCGCTGGTGACCACGTTCGACCACCTGGAGTCGGAGCCGGTCGACGGCAGCGACCAGCACCACGACTACCTCGAGATCAACAACATCTTCGCGGACAAGATCCCCGGCCTGCGCCGGGGTTACCTGGAGCGGTGGCAGCTGCTCATCGACATGCTCAACGGTGACATCGACGACTGGTACCAGGGGGAGCTGGTCGAGTACACCCGCGATGTCGCCTGGCGCAACGCGCAGAAGATCTGGCGGTGCCGGCACGATCCGGAAGCCCGCGAGTGTGAGCGCACGCGGTTGGACGACAACGCCGCGGCGCTCGGTCGGCTGCTGCTCTCGCCCCTGGGGGCGTTCCTGCAGTAGCCGCGACGGGGGGTTCCCGCGCTCCGCCCCAGGGGGTGGGCGGAGCGCGGGGACGCATCCCTCCCGCCAGCTCCACGTGGCCGGTCCGAGAATTCGGTCGGCCCCGAGGGGACAGCCGGTCGACCCGGGGGGTGCCGAACGGCTGACACCGGCGGCCGGCCCGGGGCGGGCCGGCCGCCGGTGGGGGAGAGGCGGCGGGGAGGGACGGCGGGAGATCCGGCGGGACGAGGGGTGTCGCCGGGCAAGTTCCGGGTACGCCCGCGCCATGACCGTCCTGGCCCGGCGCCGGCCCGCCGCCCGACCCCGGCCCGCGCGGCCCGGCCCACTGCGGCCGGGCGGCCCGGTGCCTCGACCCACCATCCGGCCAGGTGCGGGATGACCGGCCCCGTGACGCGGTTCCCGTTCCGCTTCGACCCGGTGTTCCGCCCCGCCCTGGCGCTGCTGGGCGTCCGGCCGGCAACCGCCTGGGTCACCGTCAGCGACCGGGAACTGCTGATCCGGTACGGGCCGTGGCAATTGCGGACCGCTCGGGACAACGTGACCGGCGTCGAGGTGAGCGGCCCGTACCGGTGGTGGCGGGCGATCGGCCCGCACGTGTCGCTGGCCGACCGCGGTGTGAGCTTCGGCAGCACCGCGGCAGGCGGGATCTGCCTGCGCTTCGGCGTACCGGTGCCGGCCCTGGCGCCCGGGGGGTGGCTCCGGCACCCGGCGGCCACGGTGACCGTCACCGACCCGCCCGCCCTGGCGCGGCTGTTCGCCGGCCCGGACCTGCCCTGAGCAGGCCGTCTGCCTGCCCGGTTCCACCGGCCGGGCCACCACGTACCGCCTACGGTCGGATCAGGACCTGCGAGGGTGGGACGGGCGATGGCTGACGAGCACCGGGCGAAACCACGACGCGGCAGCGGACGTCGCCACCCGCCCACCGGGCCGGACCCGGCGCTGCGCGCCGCCCGCGACCCGGCCCGCGCGCACCCGGGCGGCCGGCAGGGCGTCGTGATGCCCGAACGGGTGGCCAGCCCGGTCCGGCCGGCGCCGCCGGCGAGCCCGCTGCACCGGTGGTTCTTTCAGCACCAGGTGCAGCCGCCCGGCCCGGAGGCGACCGAGGCGCAGAGTCGGGCGCACTCCTGGTGGCAGGTGATGTGCCTGACCGGCGTGGACTACTTCTCCACCCTGTCGTACCTGCCGGGCATCGCGGCGGTGGCGGCCGGCGCGCTCTCCCCGCTCGCGACCCTGCTGATCGTCGCCCTCACCCTGTTCGGAATGCTGCCGATGTACCGGCGGGTGGCCCAGGAGAGCCCGCACGGGCAGGGCTCGGTGGCGATGCTGGAGCGGCTGCTGCCGTTCTGGCGGGGCAAGATCTTCGTGCTCGTGCTGCTGGGCTTCGTGGCCACCTCCTGGATCATCACGATCACCCTCTCCTCGGCCGACGCGACCGTGCACCTGCTGGAAAATCCGTTGCTGCCGGACACCCTGCACAGCCCCGTCGTTCCGGTCGTGGTCACGGTGGTGCTGCTGCTCATCCTCGGCGGGGTGTTCCTGCTCGGCTTCCGCGAGGCCGTGGTGGTGGCCATCCCGCTGGTCGCGGTCTTCCTGCTGCTCAACGCGGTGATCGTGGTGGTCGCGGTGTCCCGGATCGTCGCCGACCCGGGCATCGTGTCGGACTGGACCGCCGCGCTGACCGCGGAGGGCGGCGGGTTGGGCAACGTGCTGCTCACCGCCGTGATGGCCTTCCCTTTGCTGGTGCTGGGGCTGTCCGGGTTCGAGACCGGCGTCAGCATGATGCCGCTCGTGGCAGCCGACGGGCCGGACCCGCAGGCCCGGCTGGCTGCCCGGATCCGCAACACCCGCCGGCTGCTCACCACCGCCGCGTTGATCATGTCGGTCTACCTGATCTCGACCACCTTCGTGACCACGGCGCTCATCCCGGCCGAGGAGTTCCGGCCGGGCGGCGCCGCGAACGGCCGGGCGCTGGCCTTCCTGGCGCACCGCTACCTGGGCGAGGTCTTCGGCACCGTCTACGACGTGAGCAGCGTGTTCATCCTCTGGTTCGCCGGCGCCTCGGCGATGGCCGGCCTGATCAACATCGTGCCCCGCTACCTGCCCTCCTACGGCATGGCCCCGGAGTGGGCGCGGGCGGTGCGCCCGGTGGTCATCGTCTACACCCTGGTCAGCGTCGCCATCACGATCGCGTTCCGGGCCGACGTCAACGCCCAGGCCGGGGCGTACGCCACCGGGATCCTGGCGATGATGGTCTCCGGCGCGGTGGCGGTGACCATCTCCGCGGCCCGCCGTCGCCAGCGCTCGGCCGCCGTCGGCTTCACCGTGCTGACCCTGGTGCTGCTGTACGCGCTGCTGGAGAACGTCATCGAGCAGCCGGACGGAATCACCATCTCCGCGCTGTTCATTCTCGGCATCGTCGTGGTCTCGCTGATCTCCCGGGTCACCCGGACCACCGAGCTGCGCGCCGAGCGGATCGAGTTCGACGAGCCGGCCCGCCGGTTCCTCGCCGAGTCGCTGGCCCACGACGGGCAGCTGCACCTGATCGCGAACAAGCGGCAGAGCGGGTCGGTGAAGGAGTACACGATCAAGGAGCGTGCGCAGCGCGGGATGAACCCGGTGCCCGGGGCCGCCGACGTGCTGTTCCTGGAGATCGACGTGGTCGACCCGTCGGAGTTCAGGCACGTGCTGCGGGTGCACGGGGTCGAGGTGGGCGGGTTCCGGGTGCTGCGGGCCAGCAGCCCTGCCGTGCCCAACGCGATCGCCGCGATCCTGCTGGCCCTGCGCGACGCCACCGGGGTCCGGCCGCACGGGCACTTCGAGTGGTCGGAGGGAAGCCCGATCGCGCACCTGCTGCGTTACCTCATCCTTGGCCGGGGAGACACTCCGCCCGTGGTGCGGGAGATCATTCGCCGCACCGAGCCGGACCCGCTGCGCCGGCCCGGTATCCACGTCGGCGGCTGACCGTGGTGACCGTCCCGTACACCGTTTGACGACTTTGAACGTGAATGGCAACACTATTCACGTTCACACCTTCTTGTCCGTATTGCGGACTTATCGTGACCTTTGGTGGCCGGCGGCACGTCGAGCCCCCCGCGCCCGGATCGGCGCGCGGTCACGTTCACCCAGGCAGGAAGGTAGGCACCTTGATGTCCACTTATCGTGGAGGAGATCGCCCGGCCCGACCCAGGCGGCGGTCCCGATGGTTCTTAGCCGGCGGGCTCCTGGCCGGGAGCCTGGTGGTGGGAGCGGCCGACGTCGCCGCCGCCGCCGACCGCGACCTCTCCCTCTCGGGCCTGGGCAGGTTGACCGCTGCCGAGGCGCGGGGTGAAGACGACCGGGAGGCCGCCGACCCGACTGCCCCGGAGCGCGACGGGGGCCGCGGCGGCGAGCTGGGCCAACCGAACACGCCGGGCACCGGCAAGCGCGGCGTCGTGTCGGTGCCGTGCGACGCGGCGAAGCTGGTGGCGGCGCTGGTGGCAGCCAACGCCGAGGGTGGCGCGGAGCTGCGGCTCGCGCCCAAGTGCCGGTACATCCTCACCGACGCGTTCCAGGAGAAGGACCAGTACGACGGTGGGATCCGCGACGCGCGGGAGGCGGCCGACGCCGCGGAGACCCCCGGTGACGCGGACGCGCCGCCGCACAACCCGGCCGACGACACCGCTGGTCTGCCGGTGGTCTACCAGCCCATCACCATTGACGGCGCCGGCGCCACCATCGCCCGCGACGCCCAGGCCCCGGCGTTCCGCTTCTTCACCGTCCGCGACGGTGGCGAGCTGACCCTGCGCGACTTGGAGCTGCACAACGGCCGCTCGGCCATCGAGGGCGGCAGCGTGCACGTGGTGCACGGCGCCACGGCCGTGGTGGAGCGGGTCACCGTCACCCAGAGCACCTCGCTGTCCCCGGAGGGCGGCGGCGGTGGGATCTTCAACGACGGCAACATGGTGGTCACCGACTCCACCTTCATCGGCAACAGCGCCGCCGGCGCCGCGGGCAAGGGCGGGGGCCTGCTCAACGGCGGCGTACTGACGCTGAAGCGCTCCGAGTTCCACCGCAACAGCGCCAACGCCTACGGCGGAGGGCTTGGCAACTACCGGGGCGCGGCCGACGTGGAGAGCACCACCTTCGCGGAGAACAGCGCCGGCCAGGGTGGCGGGCTGGCCAGCTTCTCGGCCCGGACCACGGTCTACGAGACCGAGCTGCTGAACAACACCGCCCAGGTCGGCGGCGGCGCCGCGAACTCCGACGCGGTGCTGGTGATGCGCAAGATGACCATCCGCGGCAACACCTCCACCGTCAACGGCGGTGGCATCTCCACCGTGCAGGGCCTGCTGCCGCTCGACGACAGCGTGGTCGACGGCAACACCACCCACGGCATCGGCGCCGGCATCTACGCCGCCAAGTCGAACCTGCTGGTTCGCGGCAGCGACGTCACCGGTAACGAGGCGGTCGGCGCGACGTCCAAGGGCGGCGGCATCTTTGCCACCGCGGGCTCGGTGGCGATCTACACCAGCAAGGTCACCGGGAACGCGGCCACGGTGAAGCCGAGCGGCATCTTCGCCGAGCACGCCGGGGCCAGGATCGACGACGAGAGCGTGGTCGTCGAGAACGAGCCGACCAACTGCGAGGGCAGCGCGGTACCGATCGCGCACTGCTTCCGCTGAGCGGCGACCCGCGCAGCCATCCGGAGCGCGGCCGGCCGCCCGGACGATCACGGCGATCGTCCGGGCGGCCGGTGTCGTCACGGCTCGCGGCGGCTGTCGTTAACGGCTGGCGGCGACTCAACCCAGCGCGCGCAGCCGACCGGACAGCTCTCCGGCGAAGAAGTCGAGGAAACCATCTGGGTCGGGCCCGGCGTTCTGCAGCACGATGTGGTCGAAGCCCGCCTCGACGTACGACCGGACCTTGTCCACGTGCGGCTCCGGGTCGGGTCCGACGGCGAAGAGCTCGCGGATGTGCTTCTCCTCGACGTACGAGCTGGCCGCGTCGAAGTTGACCGGGTTGGGCAGCTCGCTCATCACCTTCCAGCCGGTGACCATCCACCGGCTGGTCTGCAACACCGCCTGCACCGCCTGCTGCTCGTCGCTGGCCCAGGCCAACGGCGCCTCGGCGTAGCGCGGGCCCGCTCCGCCGGCGCGCCGGTAGTGCTCGACGATCGACGTCTCCGGTTCGGTGGCGAACAGCCCGTCACCAAGCTCGGCGGCGAGCCGGGCCGACGCTTCGCCGCTGGCCGCCACCGCGATCACCGGCGGTGTGTCCGGCAGGTCGAAGAGCCGAGCGTCCTCCAGGTGCAGATGCCGGCCCTCGTACGACTGGTAGCCGCCCTGCCAGAGCAGCCGGATGATCTCCAGCGCCTCGCGCAGCCGTTCGTGCCGGCCCTGCACGCTGGGGAAGCCCTGCCCGACCACATGCTCGTTGAGCCGCTCGCCGGCGCCCACGCCGAGGGTGAACCGCCCGTCGGAGATCAGCGCCATGGTCGCCGCGGCCTGCGCGATGATCGCCGGGTGGTAGCGCACGGTCGGGCAGGTGACGCCGGTGGCCAGGCGCAAGTTGCTGGTCTTCGCCGCGATCGCGCCGAGCACGCTCCAGGTGAACGACGAGTGGCCCTGGACGTCCAGCCAGGGGTGGAAGTGGTCGCTCATCTCCACGAAGTCGAAACCGACCTGCTCCGCCCGGACGGCCTGGCGGATGATCTCCTGCGGCCCGTAGCCCTCCGAGGCCAGCTTGTAGCCGATCTGCATGCCATGCTCCCGATTCGGTCCGGTTCCGCCCGGCGACTGACGCCGGAGCGGTTCCCGGCCTCGGGACCGACAAACGCGGGACGGCCAGCTAGCCAGCCTCCTAGGACGCCTTAGGCGATGTGCGGTGCCTCCGACGGCCACGTGGACCCCGGCTAGGGACGGACGGTCGGCGGAGCCTCCGACGCGCCCGCGTTCCGCTGGAGCATGGTCCGGACAGCGAACGGCCCGCGCCCCGGACGGGCGCGGGCCGGCGTCGGCGTCCTACTTGGACGGCTCGGGCAGCTTGCAGTCGACCTTGGGGTTGGCGCCGATGTAGTTCAGTGGCCCGGCCACGATGGTGACCAGGATGGTGCCGGCCTCGGCGCAGTTGGTGTCGTCACCGCTGTAGTAGCCCCGCTGGCCGCCGGCGATCGCGCCGATGATCAGCCAGATCACGACGATGACTCCGAGTATCGAGGTGCCGCGCATCGCTGCCTCCTGAAGGAATGTGGTGGGTCGAGGTGCAGGCGTTGTACCCAATCCGGTCTCGCGGCTAACGGCCCGCGACACCACCGGGATCGTCCGTCCGGCCGATGGCGTCCGCCGTCGGTACGGCCCGGGCATCGGCCGCCCGCATCGGGTAGTGAGGGCCGGCTATCGGATCGACGACCAACCCGGCCGCCGTACGCGTCGCCGGACGTAGAACTGCCTCACGGCCCCGCCGAGGAGGACTCATGGACGCGCCGACACCGCCCCTGTACATCGACCGCCCCGAGGACGTCGCGGCTGCGGCCCGCGCGTTGGCCGGCGGCGCGGTTGTCGCGGCGGCGTTCGCCAACTTCTACGTCATCGTCACCCGCCCGGACCCGGCCACCGTGCGCCGGGTCAACCTGGCCAAGGGCCGCCCGATCCACCAGGTCGGCAGCATCACCACAGCGGTCGGCCGGATCCCGGCGATGTTCGACTGGTCCCGGATCTCGCCCCGGCTGCCGGTCGGCCGGGTGCGGGCGCTGATGGACGCCCTCTACGGCGCCGGCCCGTTCGGCTTCCGTGGCCCCGCGGCGGACCGGCTGTCCGAGCATCTCACCCAGGTCGACCGAGGGCTGCGCACCACCCAGGTGATCGCGCCCGGGCTGACGTGCCCGTCCAACACCTTCTTCGAGCGGGCGCTCGCCGAGACCGGGTCGGACCACCTCTACATCACCTCGGCGAACCGGTCCCGGCACCTCACCGGCGCGGCGGAGGAACCGGCGCACTGGAAGGCCGGCGGTCTCGCCGCCGACTTCGCCCACCTCGACGACCTGGTGGTACTCGCCCATCGGGACGAGGCGGCGGCCCGCGCCGCCTACCCGGGCTACCTCACCACCTCGGTGACCCTGCTCTCCTTCCACGCACCGGAAGGAGAGCTGGAGGAACCGCCGGTGCTCACCGTGGACCGGCACGGCTCCCTGCACCTGGACGACGTGCGCCGCGCCGCCGCGCCGCTCGGGCTCCAGGTGCGCCTCGGCGGCGCCGCCGGGCAGCGCCTGCAGGTCCGGGGGTACGCCGGGGCGCTGGTGTGAGCGGCTACCGGATCGGCCTGGTGGTGCCCAGCTCGAACACCACCATGGAGACCGAGATCCCGGCGATGCTGCGCCGGCGCGAGACCGTCGACCCGACGGTCCACTTCACCACCCATGCCAGCCGGGTCCGGCTGCAGCAGGTGACGCCCGACGAACTGGCCCGGATGAACCGTTCGGCCCTCCGGTGCGCCGCCGAGCTGGCCGACGCCCGTTGCGACGTGCTCGCGTACGCCTGCCTGGTGGCGGTGATGTGCGAGGGCAGCGGCGCGCACGAGCGTGCCCAGCGGCGGTTGGGCCGCGCGGCAGGCCGGGCCGGTCATGAGATGCCGGTGGTGACCAGCGCGGGCGCGCTGGTCGCCGGGCTGCGTGCGTTGGGCGCCCGCCGGGTGGCGCTGATCGCGCCGTACCTGCCGCCGCTGACCGCGACCGTCGCCGGCTACCTCGCCGCGCACGGTGTGCGGGTGACGGAGGCGGTGAGTCTCAGCGAGCCGGACAACGTCGCGGTGGGTCGGATCCCGGCGCAGCGCCTAATGGAGCTGGCCGACCGCCTGGACGTGACCGACGTGGACGCGGTGGTCCTCTCCGCCTGCGTCCAGCTGCCGTCGCTGGCAGCGATACCGCCGGTGGAGGCCCGCCTCGGCCGCCCGGTGCTCACCGCGGCCACCGCCACCGTGCACCAACTGCTCACCGGCCTGGGCGTCGAGCCGTACGTGCCGGACGCGGGTCGGCTGCTGGCTGGGGCGGCGGCGCGCTGACCGGACTGCCTGGCGACCGGGTGGTTCAGTGCGGTGGGGCGGGGGCCTCCGGCGGCTTGCCGCGGCTGCGCCGAAAGTCCGCGTACGCCACGCCCGCCAGCACCAGCAGGGCACCGAGGGAGGCGAAGACCGGTGGCAGGAAGAGCGCCGCGGGCGCGATGGTCAGCAGCGCCAGCAGGCCGCCGGGGCGGGACAGCGACACCCGGCTGAACACCTCGTACTCGAACGCGGCCCGGCCAGCCAGGAACAGCGCCGGGCCGCCCAGGATCACCGCCAGCCAGGCCGGCGGCGTCCGCTGGGTCGGCTCGTGCAGCACCAGGTGGAATCCGGTGGCCGTGGTCGCCACCCCGGCGACCATCAGCAGGTGGGTGTACGGGGCGGTGAACAGGAACTTGCTCGGCTCCTTGGACGCCTGGATGGCCACCGGCAGCAGCTCGCCGGACTTGTGCACGTAGATCCGCCAGAGCACCAGGGTGGTCAGGAACGCCACCGCGAACGCCCCGATGTTCTCCAACTCGGAGTGTGCCAGGCTGAACATGGTGCCGATGGTCAGGATGGCGTCGCCGAGGGCGATGATGAAGAACTGCTGATAGCGCTCGGAGAGGTGCTCCGCGGTGACGTTGCGCTGCTTCTCCGGCACGACCCCGAGGCCGGGCACCGGGTACGCGAGCCGGAAACCGCCGTAGTCGATGGCGAGCGCGAGGGCCCAGCAGGCGATCCTGGCGTCGTCGCTGACGTACCCGCCGATGATCCAGGGGATCGCCGACACGGCGAACCAGACGAAGATCCGCGCCGCCCGGCGCTGGGTCTGCGGTTCCCTGCGCACGAGGGGCATCAGGAACAGCCCGCGGCCGAGGTGGATCGCCACGTAGGTGGCGGCGAAGACCAGCCCCCGGGCGCCGAACGCCTCCGGGATCGCGGTGGTCATCAGCAGCGCGCCGAACATCACCGCGGTGATCAGCAGCTTGATCTCGTTGCGTTGCGGGTCGTACATGTCGGTGACCAGGGTGGTGATGGCCCAGGTCCACCAGACGGCGGCCAGCAGGATCAGCGCTTCTGCGGCCCGGTGCCAGTCGAGGTCCTCGACCATGCCCCGGGAGATCAGTGCGAGCGCGACCACGTAGACCAGGTCGAAGAAGAGTTCCAGCAGCGTCACCCGGCGTGGGCCCTCCGGGTCGCGCAGCGGAGGGCCGGCCCCGGAGTCCGGCGCGAAGTGCACGGGCTGCTCCTGCGGTGCCGGTCGAATCGGCGGGGCCATCCGCCTGCCTCGACCGACGGTAGCGAGCAGCCGACGACGCTACCTCCCGGTTGTCCGGTCTTCCCTCGACCGAGGGTGATCGACTCGGGCCTCGGCGGTCGACGCGCGGTCGTTCCGCCCGAACGGCCGAGCCCCCGGCCCGCCGCCCCGCAGGACGGCCTCGCCGGGGGCCCGGTTCTCGTCGTCAGCCGCGGGCGTCGCCCGGCAGGACGGCGGCCATCTCGTCACCGGCGCCGGCCAGCACCCGGGCCTGCTGCGGCCAGCTGGCCAGCCCGGGGGCGGCACGCAGGCCGGCAGCCCGGATCAGGTCGCGCAGCGCCGGCTCGTCCAGCTCGCCGAGCTGGCCGTAGGTGCGTACGCCGGCGGCCTGCAACGCGGCCGCCATCTTCGGCCCGACCCCCTGGATCCGGCGGAAGTCGTCCGCCGGGCCCTCCGAGCCGGTGTCCGCACCGTTCGGCGCGGTGGCGGCGATCGGCCGGACCGGCGGCGTGGCCCGCACCGGCTCCGCGTCGACGTCCGCCGGCTCACTGGCCAGCGCCGCCTCCACCGGGGTCGTCTCCACCGGGGTCGTGTCGGCCGGCGTCGTGTCGGCCGGCGTGGCCTCGACCTCGGTCGTGGTGGCCTCGGTCGTGGTGGCCTCGATCGGCGTGGCCTCGGCCTGCGGCGCGTCCGTGGGCATGACGTCATCCGCCGGCTGGCGGGGGGCGATCACGGCCGCCGGGGCGGGCTGCTCCTCGACCGCGACCGGCGCGGGTTCCGGGTCCGCGGCGGGCTCGGGCCGGAGGTCCTCCGCATCGGACCGCTCGGTGGCGGAGAAGGCCGGCGGGGCGTCGGTCAACGCCATGTCGGCCGGGTCGACGGTGCTCGGGGCGCCTGCCGGGGCGGGATCGTCCGGCGTGGTCACCGCGGCCGGTGCGCTGACCGTGTCCACCGGGACCGGTTCGTCGGCGACCGCGGCCGGCGCCGGGTCGACGGTCGCTGCCGGCCGGGCCTCGTCGGTGGTGGCCGCCGGTGCCGGCGTGGCGACCATGGCCAGGCCAGCGACAGGATCTCCGTCCACGATCGACGGACCCTGCCCGCTGACCCGTACGCCCTGCCGACCGCGCAGCAACCATCCAGCGGCCAGGCCCAGCAGCAGTGCCAGTATCACTATCAGCGAGTGTCCGATAGACCACGCCACGGCGAATCTCCCTATCACGTCGTCAGAAAAGTCACGAGAAAAACTCGCCGCAGCTTTGCACATGCGCGTTTACGCCGACAGGGAGGATCGGTCGGGTGCGGTACGGGTGGGACGGTCGCCGCACCGGGTGCCGGATGGGTGACGCAGCGTTGCGCCGGGCACGACGGAATCCGGGCCCGGCGTGGGGACGCCGGACCCGGATCGGCAGGGGGATCAGTCCTGGTCGCCCTCGTAGGTGTGGAAGTCGTCGACGAACCGGCGGCGCAGTCGGGGTACCCGGCTGGTCACCCCGAAGTAGCCACGTGCGCCGAGCAGCGCGAGCCGACCCACCACCGGCCGGTACATCCGGTCGTCGCCGCTGGTGCCGCTGCGGTTCAGCGATTCGGTGACCCGGGCGAAGCCGTACGGGACCATCGCGGCCTCGTAGTCGGCGACCGCCTGCAGCAGCGTCTTGTCGCCGGCGACGGTGCGGGCGAGCTGCTGACAGAGCAGGCGGGCGTCGCGCAGCGCGGTGTTGGCGCCCACCCCACGACCGGGTGTCATGGTGTGGATGGCGTCGCCGAGCAGGGTGACCGTGCTGCTCTTCCAGGGCGGCACCGGCTCGGACGTGGTCACCTTGATCGGTAGGGCGCTGTCCGGCTCACCGCGGGTCAACAGCTCCCGCAGGTGTGGATGCCAGTTCGGGGTGAGGTCCAGGGCGACCCGTACGAGGTCCTCGCCGAGGCGCTGCATGACGTCGGCCGGGAACCGGCGGGCCGCGCTCCAGATGATCAGGTTGATGTTGTCGGTGGTGGTGTCGTGGGTCAGGCCCGGCCATTGGCGCAGCAGGGCGGCGTCGGCGTCGCCGACGCCGGGTTTGATCGCTCGCTCGGCGTCCCACTTGAACTCCATCATGTGCAGGACGCCCATCGTCCCGCCGGCGCCGAAGATCAGTGAGATGCCCTGGCGGACCCGCTCCGGGACGAGGTCGCGGGTGCGCGCGGTCAGCGGGATCCGGGTGGCGATGTTGATGGTGCCGGCGTCGCGGGTGACCGCGTGTGGCAGGTACTGGCGGCGTACCGCCGAGTGCGTGCCGTCCGCGGCCACCAGCAGGTCGCCGGTGGCGCTGGTGCCGTCGGCGAAGTACGCGGTGACCGTGCCGTCGTCGCGCTGCTCGTACCGGACGAAGGTCCGGTCGAAGTGCACGACGTCGTCCAGGCCGGTGAGCAGCACCTGGCGCAGCACCATCCGGGCCACCGAGTGCTCGGTGTGCACCGGGTCGGCGTCCGGCCGCAGCTCGAACGAGGCGGTCTGGCGCAGCCCCTGGGTGACCACGTTGAAGTAGCGCGGTGGCCGGGCGCAGGTGGCCAGGAACGTGGCGAACAGCTCCGGCGGCAGGCATTCCCGCAGCGCCCGGCTACCGGTCGGGCCGATGCCCACCCGGTAGCCGAGCAACCCCTCGGCGCGGTGGCGGTGCCGCTCGTAGACGGCGACGCTGATCCCGGCGCGGCGCAGCCCGTGTGCCAGGCACAGCCCGCCGGTGCCGGCGCCGATGATCAGGACGTGCGGTGCCGGGGTGGACACTTCGCCCGTCCGCTCAGCCGGCCGGGTGCGCCGCGGGCGCCTCGGCCGCGTCCCACCGGTAGAAGCAGCCGGCGATCGCGTCCCGGGGGGAGCGCCAGGTCGGCAGGTACGGCGAGGTGTGCGCGGAGAGCCGCTCGTTGACCTGCTGGAAGAGCGGGTGGTTGCGGGCGGCGGCCAGCGCGTCCGGGTCGACGTCCGAGGTCTCCATCAGGTGTACGTACACGTCGTGCAGGCAGTACAGGGACCGGTGTGTGACACCGGTCAGACCGGGCAGTTCGCTGGCGTCGGACTCGGCGAAGATCTGCGCCACCCGCCCCTCCGCGCCCGGGATGATTCGGCTGACGACCAGTAGACGACTCATGGGACCCCCTTTCCGCCGGTGGCCTCCCCGACCCTCGGGTCGACGGCCACGTGCTCCAAGGTGCCCACCGTGCCGCAGCGACTGTCACGTCACCGTCACGTACGCCGGCCGACCGGTGACGGCCGGCCGGCGGCCTCCCGGCTGGCCTCGCGGATCGGGGCGAGCGTGTCGTCGAGCAGGGCGCTCATCGCGGGGCTCGGCTCCAGGCGCAGCTCCCGGCGCAGCAGGTCGCGGTAGACGTAGAAGGCGTGTACGGCCTCGAAGGCGTTGCCCTCGGCGAGGTGGATGCGGACCACCAGCCGGTGCGGCGTCTCGCGCAGCGGCTCGGCGGCCATCGCCTCCAGCGCGGCCTCCAGCGCGTCACCGTGCCGCCCCGCGACCAGGTGCTGCCCGGCCAACTGCTCCAGCATGTGCAGGCGCAGTTGGCGCAGCCGCTCCCGGTCCAGCAGTACCCAGTCGTCGTACCAGCCGGGCAGCAGATCGTGCCGGCCGGCGGCGAGAGCTCCGGCGGCGGTGCGCGGCTCGTCGCCGTCCCGGACCCGGGCCGCCGTGCCGACCAGTTCGTCCACGTCGAGTCGGACCGCCGGGCCCAGCCGCACGGTGTCACCGGCCACGGTCAGCGGGCAGCAGGGGTCCTGCCGCAGCCGCCAGAGCGCCGTGCGCAGCGACGACAACGCCCGTTCCTCCGACGCGTCGGGCCAGAGCAGCCCGGCGAGCTGGCTGCGGGTGGCGCCGGGGCGCAGCCCGATCAGCGCGATGACCCGTTGCAGCCCGCGCGGCACCACGATCGGCGCCGCGCCAGGCAGCAGCCGGAAACCGCCGAGCAGATGCAGCGAGACGCCGGCCTCGGGAGGGTGTCCGGCGGTCGGCACGGATGGATCAGCGGCCACGGCGGCACCCCCTGCGGAACGCTCGTCCCGACTGTCTCCTGTGTCCCGGATCGGCTGCCCGTGACGCCACTGTCGACCCCAACGGTGGGGCACGACCATGGCTGTCGGGGCGCGGCCCCGCCCGCTCGAGCCGCCGGGCTGACCACGGTGAAGATTATCAATAGGGTCACGGTGAGTCAACGGAAGTGTGGACCTTCTGTCGGTGATCGGCCAACCGTGAGATCGGTTCTGAACTGCTAAAACATCCGCGCGAGTCCTTCGTCGCAGAGCTTCCCGGCGCATAGCTGATACACAGGTTGCGTCAACGCAGCGTCACCAGCCAGCGTCGCAGAACGGCCCGCCACGGTGACGCCGCCGTGACGTGGACTGCCGCATCGTGTCGGGAGTCGTCCAGCGGTCCGGGGCCACCCGCCGCCGGCCCGGACGCCGTGGGGGGAGGCCCAGCCATGGACCGATCGCTGATCGTCGCGAAGGTGGTCCCGACCGCCGAGGAGCGGGTCGCCGAGATCTTCGCCGAGTCGGACGCGACGGAGCTGCCGCGTCTGGTCGGCGTCCGGCACCGATCGCTGTACCGCCTGCACGACCTCTACGTGCACCTGCTCGAGACCGAGCAGCCGGCGCAGGGCGCGGTGGAGGCCGCCCGTGGCCATCCCGAGTTCGTCCGGGTCAGCGACCGGCTGCGGCCGTACGTCTCGCCGTACCTGCCGACCTGGCGGTCGCCGCGCGACGCGATGGCGCGCTGCTTCTACCGGTTCGACGCCGTGGGCGCCGGGCGGCGGTCGTGACCGCCACCGCGCCCCGCGAGGAGCAGCTCTGGTCCCGCTGCACGGGCTGCGCGAGCCTGCTGTACCGCAAACGCCTGCGGCGCAACCTGGACGTCTGCCCGGAGTGCGGCGCGCACGCCCGGCTCGGCGCCCCGGAACGCCTACGCCAGCTCGTGGACCCGGGCTCGCTGCGCCTGCTGCCCGACCGACTGCCGGAAGCGGATCCGATCGACTTCGTCGACGTGCTGCCGTACCCGCACCGGCTCACCGCAGCCCGGGCCAGTACCGGGCTGGCCGAGGCGGTCGTGTGCGCCACCGCCACCATCGGCGGGCACCCGGCCGTGCTGGCGGTGATGGACTTCCGATTTCTCGGTGGGAGCCTGGGATGCGCGGTGGGGGAACTGATAACCCGGGCCGCCGAACGGGCGCTGGACGACCGCAGCCCGCTCATCCTGGTCACCGCCTCCGGCGGGGCACGGATGCAGGAGGGCGCACTGTCGCTGATGCAGATGGCCACGGTCAGCCAGGCCATCGCCGCGCTGCGCGAGGCGGGTCTGCTCACCGTCAGCGTGCTCACCGACCCGACCTACGGCGGGGTGGCGGCGTCGTTCGCCACCAACACCGACCTGGTGCTCGCCGAGAGCGGCGCCCGGATGGGCTTCGCCGGGCCCCGGGTGATCCGCGAGGTCACCGGGCGGGCGTTGCCGGAGGGTTTCCAGACCGCCGACTTCCTGCTGCGGCACGGTCAGATCGACATGGTGGTGCAGCGCCGGTCGCTGCGCGGGCGGTTGACGGCGCTGCTCGCCGCGACCCGTACCGGCCGCCCGGCGCGCCCGCCCGTACCCCGGCAGGAGCCGGCGCCGGGCCATGAGCGCCTGGCCGACGACGGCTCGACGGTGGCGCCCGCGACGATCCCGCCGGTCGGCGAGGGTCGAGGCGCGTCCGCCGGCACACCTACGGCCAGCGCCGACCCGGCGCCGGCGGCACGCGACCCCTGGGACACCGTGCGGGTGGCCCGCAACCCCGGTCGACCCACCACTCTGGACTACCTCGACTCCGTCTTCGACGGGTTCGTGGAGTTGCACGGCGACCGGCTCGGCGGGGACTGCCCGGCGGTCGTCGGCGGCGTGGCCCGGCTGGATGGCCGGCACGTGATGGTGATCGGCCACCAGAAAGGGCACACGACGGCCGAGCTGGTGGCCCGCAACTTCGGCATGGCCAGCCCGGCCGGGCACCGCAAGGCGCTGCGGCTGATGCGCCTCGCCGCCCGGCTCGGCCTACCGGTGGTGACCCTCGTCGACACCCCCGGCGCGGACCCGGGGGTGGGCGCCGAGGAGCAGGGCCAGGCGGCGGCCATCGCGGAGAACATCCTCACCCTGACCGTGCTGCCCACCCCGGTGCTGGCCGTGATCACCGGCGAGGGCGGTAGTGGTGGTGCGCTGGCGCTCGCGGTCGCCGACCGGGTGCTGATGCTCCAGCACGCCGTCTACTCGGTGATCAGCCCGGAGGGCTGCGCCGCCATCCTCTGGCCCGACCGGTCCGCGGCGCCGCAGGCGGCCCGCGCGCTGCGGTTGACCGCGCCCGACCTGCACCGGCTCGGGGTGGTCGACGAGATCGTGCCGGAGCCGGCGGCGGCCGCGCACGACGACCCCGCGGAGACCGCCCGGCGGTTGCGCGCCGCGTTGCTGGCCAATCTGCTGCCACTGCTGGACGTACCGCCCGCGATGCTGGTCCGTCTCCGCCGACAGCGGTTCCGGCGGTTCGGCGCGGCGCGTACCGGTGCCCGGGCGGGTGCCCGGTGACCGCCGGGGACCGGGCGGTGTCGACTGTCCAGGCGCCCGGCGATGACGCGCTGTCCGCCGCCGGGACGCCCGGCGTCGACCGTCGGTCCGCCGGGCACAACGGCGCGTCCCTGCACCCCGAACCGGGCAACGGGCACGGCGGGGTCCGGCTCGACGCCGACCGTCCACCGGACGGCAGCCGGCCCGACGACGCCGGGGCGGGCGGCGAGGAGGTGCTGGCCGGGCTGCGCCGGCAGGCGCGCCAACTGGTCGCCGAGCTGAGCGGGCCGGTGCGCCGGATCCGGCTGCGCAGCGGGCCGGCGGTGCTGGAGGTCGAGTGGCACCCTGGCGATCCGGCGCGGCCGGACGTACCCCCGGCTCCGCCGCCGGTCGAGGCGGCGACCGTGCCGCCGGCCGCGACGGTGCCCGGCCCGCCGGCGGCGGTGATCCGGCCGCCGGTGCCCGGGCGCGCCGCGGTCCGGGCACCCATCGTCGGCACCTTCTACCGGGCGCCGGAGCCCGGCGCGGCGCCGTTCGTCGCCGTGGGTGACCTGGTCCGCCCGGGTCAGCCGATCGCCATCGTCGAGGCGATGAAGCTGATGAACGAGGTGGCCGCCGACCGTGCCGGTCGGGTGGTCGCGATCCTCGTCGAGGACGGCCAGCCGGTGGAGTACGACCAGCCGCTGGTCGAGCTGGATTCGGCCTGATGGCGCGGGTGGGGTGACCGATGTTCGAGACCGTGCTGATCGCCAACCGCGGCGAGATCGCGCTGCGGGTGCTGCGGGCCTGCCGGGAGCTCGGCGTCCGGACGGCGGTGGTCTACTCCGCCGCGGACGCCGACTCGGCGGCGGTCCGCCTCGCCGACCAGGCCGTCCGGATCGGGCCTGCGTCGAGCCGCCGCAGCTATCTCAACGCCGCCGCCATCGTGGAGGCGGCGCGGCAGGTGGGCGCGCAGGCCGTGCACCCCGGCTACGGATTCCTCTCCGAGGACGCCGATTTCGCCGAGATCTGCGCCGACAACGGGCTGATCTTCATCGGCCCGCCGCCAGCGGTGATGGCCGCGCTGGCCGACAAGTCCTCGGCCCGGGCCCTGATGAGCCGGGCAGGCCTGCCGCTGCCGCCGGGCAGTGTCCAGCCGGTGCCGACCGCCGCCGCCGCGGCCGAGCTGGCCGACGCCATCGGCTACCCGGTGATCGTGAAGGCCGCCGCCGGTGGCGGCGGCCGGGGGATGACCGTGGTGCGCACGCCGGGCGAACTGCCCCGGGCGTACACCCGCACCCGGGCCGCCGCGCAGGCCGCCTTCGGCGACGACCGGGTGTACGTCGAGCGGTACCTCACCGAGGCGCGGCACGTGGAGGTGCAGGTGCTCTGCGACGGGCACGGCAACGGGGTGCACCTGGGCACCCGGGACTGCTCGGTGCAGCGCCGGCACCAGAAGCTGGTCGAGGAGGCGCCCGCGCCGGCGCTACCCGCCGGCACCCTCGACACCATCGCGGAGACCGCGTTGCGCGGCGCGCTGGAGGTCGGCTTCGTCGGCGCCGGCACGCTGGAGTTCCTGGTCGACGCGGAGGAACGGTTCCACTTCCTGGAGATCAACTGCCGGATCCAGGTGGAGCACCCGGTCACCGAGATGGTCACCGGGATCGACCTGGTGCACGAGCAGCTGCACATCGCCGCCGGGGTGCCGCTGCGCTGGCGCCAGGAGGAGATCCGGCTGCACGGCGTCGCGGTGGAGTGCCGGGTCAACACCGAGGACCCCGAGCGCGGCTTCGCCCCGACCCCCGGCCGGCTGGAACGGTTCGTGCCGCCCGGCGGCCCGTTCACCCGGGTGGACACCCACGCCAGCGCCGGCTACGTGGTCGGCCCCTGGTACGACTCGCTGCTGGCCAAGGTGGTGGTGTGGGCGCCCGACCGGGAGTTGGCACTCAACCGGCTGGAGCGCGCCCTGGAGGAGTTCGACATCGCCGGGCCGGGCGTGCGAACCACCATCCCGTTCGTCCGGCGGGTGCTCGACGACGCCGCATTCCGCAAGGGCCGGTACACCACCGGCCTGGTCGACC
The DNA here is from genome assembly GCF_045207365.1 of Micromonospora sp. NBC_00858. NCBI lineage: Bacteria > Bacillati > Actinomycetota > Actinomycetes > Micromonosporales > Micromonosporaceae > Micromonospora > Micromonospora sp. NBC_00858. The sequence goes on from NZ_CP108828.1 coordinate 2,066,918, forward strand.
GCCTGCTCGCCGCGTCCGGCCCGGCGCCCGCGCAGCGGCCGGCGGCCACCCCCGCACCGCGCACCGCGCCCGCCGCGGAGCCCGACGTATCCCACAGGAGGACCCGATGACCGTCACCCATGGTCGCCCGTTGACCGCCGAGATCACCGACATCCTGGTGGCGCACTGCGGGCTGGACGCCGACGCCGCGGCCCGGGCGCCCGCCGCGTCGCTGGAGGAGCTGGGCATGGACTCGCTCGCCCTGCTGGAACTCTCCGCCGTCGTCGCCGACCGATGGCAGGTGAGCATCCCCGAGCAGGCCGGCCAGCTGAGCATCCCTGCGGTGGCCGACCTGGTCGCCCGCCGCGCCGACCCGCCCGGGCACACCGAGAACGGCACGCTCATCGACGCGCCGCTGGCACTGGTCTGGGAGATCACCAACGACGTGTCGAACTGGACCGAGCTGTTCACCGAGTACGCCGTGGTGGAGATCCTGCACCGCGACGGGCACACCGTCCGGTTCCGGCTCACCATGCACCCCGACGAGAACGGGGTGGCCTGGAGCTGGGTCAGTGAACGCACGGCCGACCCGGTGAGCCGGCAGGTCCGGGCGCACCGGGTGGAGACCGGGCCGTTCGAGTACATGCGCATCCACTGGCGCTACACCGAGGAGGCCGGCGGCACGCGGATGACCTGGGTGCAGGACTTCGCCATGAAGCCGACCGCGCCGGTCGACAACGCCGCCATGACCGAGCGGATCAACACCAACAGCGTCATCCAACTCACGGTGATCAAGGACCGGGTGGAGCGGATCGCCCGGGAACGCGCCGACCAGGGCCGCCCGGCCGGCAACGAGCCGACGGAGGCCGACGATGAGTGACCTGAGCACCCGGCCGATCGCCGCCCGGGACGTACCCGCCGACCGGCGGCGCGGCGGTGAGCTGCGGGTGCTGCTCGGCCCCCGCACCGTCGGCAGCACCTCCGGCTTCCTCGGGGTGGCCGCGCTCGCGCCGGGGGAGCAGATCGCCGAGCACTACCACCCGTACAGCGAGGAGTTCCTGTATGTGGCGCGCGGTGCGATCACCGTCGACCTGGACGACCAGCCGATGCTGTTGGCCGCCGGCGAGGCGCTGTTCGTGCCGATCAACGTGCGGCACCGGCTGCGCAACACCGGCGTCGAACCGGCCGAGGTGGTCTTCCACCTGGGTCCGCTGGCACCCCGGCCCGAGTTGGGGCACGTCGACACCGAGCTCGTCGAGCAGCGAGGCGGGTCGTGAGCGCGAGGAGTGAGCCGGGGTTGCGAGCCCCGCAGTCGCGAACCGAGGTGGCGTCGTGAGCGGGCGCCGCACGGTGGTGACCGGAATCGGGGTGGTCGCCCCCGGCGGCGCCAGCCGGGACCGCTTCTGGAAGACCATCACCGAGGGGCGGACCGCCACCCGGCGAATCAGCTTCTTCGACCCGTCGGCGTTCCGCTCGCAGATCGCCGCCGAGTGCGACTTCGACCCGATGGCCGCCGGGCTCACCGAGGCCGAGCGGCGCCGGGCCGACCGGTACGTGCAGTTCGCGCTGGCCTGCTCCGCCGAGGCGATCGCCGACGCCGGGCTGGTGCTCACCGACGCCGAGCGGGACCGGGCCGGGGTGGTGCTCGGCACCGCCGTGGGCGGCACGATGGCCCTGGAGCAGGAGTACGTGACGGTCAGCGAGCACGGCCGGCGCTGGCTGGTCGACGCGGCGCGCGGCGGCCCGTACCTCTACCAGGCCCTGGTGCCCAGCAGCCTGGCTGCCGACGTGGCGTGCCGGCACGGGCTGCACGGCCCGGCGCAGGTGGTCTCCACCGGCTGCACCTCCGGCATCGACGCCATCGGCTACGCCCACCAGATGATCGTGGACGGTGAGGCAGACGTGGTGCTGGCCGGCGCGGCCGACTCGCCGATCTCGCCGGTCACCGTCGCCTCGTTCGACGCGATCAAGGCGACCAGCCCGGACAATGACGACCCGGCGCACGCCTCCCGCCCGTTCGACGCCGACCGGCACGGGTTCGTGCTGGCCGAGGGCGCGGCGGTGCTGGTGCTGGAGGAGGCCGGGCACGCCCGGCGGCGGGGCGCGCACGTCTACTGCGAGGTGGCCGGCTACGCCAGCCGCAGCAACGGCTACCACATGACCGGGCTGCGGCCGGACGGGCTGGAGATGGGGCTGGCCGTCACCGACGCGCTCAAGCAGGGACGGATCGCCCCCGACCAGGTCTCCTACATCAGCGCGCACGGCTCGGGCACCCGACAGAACGACCGGCACGAGACGGCCGCGTTCAAGCGGGCGCTGGGCCAGGCCGCGTACCGGGTGCCGATCAGCTCGATCAAGTCGATGGTCGGGCACTCGCTCGGCGCGATCGGGTCGATCGAGATGGCCGCGTGCGCGCTGGCCATCGAGTTCGGCGTGGTGCCGCCGACGGCCAACTGGACCACCCGGGACCCGGAGTGCGACCTGGACTACGTGCCGAACGAGGCGCGGGAGGTCCCGGTGGACGTGGCCCTGTCAGTGGGCAGCGGCTTCGGCGGCTTCCAGTCGGCGATGGTGTTCCGCCGACTGCCCGAGGCGGTGGCGGCCCGGTGACGGCCCGGGCGGTGGTGACCGGCATCGGCGTCGTCGCGCCCAGCGGCGTCGGCGTGGACGCGCACTGGCGGACCGTGCTCGCCGGCACCCGGCGGACCGGGCCGATCACCCTGTTCGACCCGGCCGGCTACCCGACCCGCTTCGGCGGGGAAGTACCCGGTTTCACCGCCGACGGGTACGCCGACAGCCGGCAGTTGGTGCAGACCGACCGGTGGACGCATCTCGGCTTCGCCGCCACCCGGCTGGCGCTGGCCGACGCCGGCCTGCCCGAACGGGCCCCCGACCCGTACGGCTACGCGGTGACCCTGGCCAGTTCGTCCGGCGGAAACCTGTTCGGCCAACGGGAGCTGCAACGGCTCTGGGGCGGTTCGTCGCGCACCGTCGGGGCGTACCAGTCGATCGCCTGGTTCTACGCGGCCAGCGTCGGGCAGCTCTCCATCCACCACCAGTTCAAGGGCCCGAGCGGGGTGCTCGTCGCGGAGGCGGCCGGCGGGCTGGACAGTCTGGCGCACGCCGCCCGCGCGGTACGGCGGGGCACCCCGGTGGTGATCGCCGGGGCCACCGAGTGCCCGCTGAGCCCATACGCGCTGGCCTGTCAACTGCGCTCCGGGCTGCTCAGCGACGTGGCAGACCCGGAGCGGGCGTACCGGCCGTTCGACGCCGAGGCCAGCGGCTACCTGCCGGCCGAGGGTGGTGCGGTGTTCGTGGTGGAGGAGTTGGGGCACGCGCTGTCGCGGGGCGCCCGGATCTACGGCGAGGTCAGCGGCTGGGGCGCCACCCACGACGCCGCGCACACCACGGCGGACAGCGCCGGCGACCCGGCCCAGTACGCCCGGGCGATGCGGCTGGCCCTGGACCGGGCCGGCGTCGCGGCGGCCGGGATCGACGTGGTGCTGCCCGACGCCCTCGGCGTGCCCCGCTACGACCGCAGCGAGGCCGAGGCGCTGCGGGCCGTCTTCGCCGACCGGCCGCCTCCGGTGACCACGCAGAAGTCGTTGACCGGGCGGGCGTACCAGGGCGGCTCGGCGTTGGACGTGGCCACCGCGCTGCTCGCCTTCGCGCACGACACGCTGCCCGCGTCCGCCGGCCCGGACGAGGCGGCCGATGGATGCGAGCTGGACTTCCTGCGCGAGCACCGCCGGCCGCGCAGCCGGCTCGCGCTGGTCTGCGCACGGGGCTTCGACGGGTTCAACAGCGCGCTGGTCCTGCGCGGGGCCGCGCCGGCGAGGCGAGAGACATCATGAGCGAGCAGAGGGCCCGGGTGGTCTTCCTGGTGCGGGTGCCCCAGGCGCGCACCGAGCGGTTCCTCGCCGCGTACGAGGCGGTCCGGCATCTGGTCGCCGGCGGGGTGCCGGGGCATCTCGTCGACCAGGTCTGCCGCTCGTCGACGGACCCGGAGCAGTGGCTGATCACCAGCGAGTGGGCGAGCCTGGCCGACTTCGAGAGTTGGGAACGCAGCCCCGAGCACCGGGACCTGGTGCGCCCGATGCGGGAGTGCTTCACCGACGCCCGCTCGCTGCGCTTCCACATCCACGCCCAGACCCCCACCCCCGTCCTCGCCGAGGCGCCGCCGACCTGATCGCGCCCAATCCCGCACGCGGTGGCCTCGCCCTCGGGCGAGGCCACTGTCACGTGGACGAGCACGATGCGGGTCGCCATCGGCCGTTCGGCGCCGGCCGCGCATCGAATGCACGACGCGTCATCCGTCGGTGACGCTCCGCCGGCATACCCGCCCGATCCTGCCCGCCGAACGGGCTGGGGGCAATCCTGCCAGCCCCCCTTTCTGATCCAGCCATTTGCATCTAGCAATGCCCCGCCGGGGCGTCGTAAGGTTCCCGCAGCACCCCGACAGGCGTACGTGATGGGCATATTTGCCCTCTTTGATGCTGGGCGCCTGGACCACCTCATCGCCGCCTGACGATTGCACTCACCCCTTGACCCCAAGCCGCGGTCGGTGCCAATACCTCATGATCACCCCCGTGTGGGGCGAGGAGGTGGGTGGATAGGCGGCGGAGGGTTTCCGCCGTCGCAATGGCGTCGCTGCGGGCGCTGCCGTGTCGGCCGTCGGTGCTGCAGAGGCTTGGATCGGCGGTTAGCGGGTGGTCGGTCAGGTGTACGTGCAGGGTGCCCAGCCGCTCGGCCAGCCTCGCCGTGTGCGCGGACAGGAGGCGCATCCGTTCCCGGAGGCCGGCACGCAACGGCTCGGGTACCGCCGGGCTGTGCGACACGTCGAACATGCCCACCGTGATGACGTCCGCGCCGACGTCCCGCAGTGCGCTGATCATGGCGGTCAGCTCGGCGTCCACCGCGTCCGCGTCGCACGCCGGGTGGAAGGCGTCGTTGCCGCCGCAGACCACCAGCGCGAGGTCCGGGTCGAAGGCCAGCGCCGCGGCGAGCTGACCGGCCCGGACCTGGTGCGCCCGTAGCCCGCGCCGGCCCAGGTTCCGGTACGCCAGCCCGGGGCGGACGGCGGTCAGCTCGGCGGCGATCCGGTCGGCCCACTGCACGTCCGGGTAGCCCGGCGTCGGCTCGCACATCCCCTCCACGACGCTGTCGCCGAGCGCCACGGACCGCCGCCACGGATGCCCGCGCAGCCGCTCGGCGGCCTCGCCAGGACGAAGGCAGTACGGGTCCGTCGATTCGGTGAGCGTCGATGGCATGCCGGCACGTTAACCGAAGCGGGGCGCCCCGGCCATGGCCCGCTCAGCCGGTCAATCTGATCTCCGCGAGATAGACGCTGGCCTGTCCCTCATGGGAGGAGTAGTAGCTGACCCAGAGCAGGTCGTCGTGCCAGACCAGGCCGGGGTAGCTGGTGTCGCCGCCGGAGGGCAGCGCGACCAGCTCGGTCAGCTCGCCCCGGTCGGGGTCGACGGCGCAGACCGCGGTGCGTACCTCGCCGTCGAGCAGGCGTACCCCGGCCAGCAGCCGCCCGTCGGGCAGTCGGAGCAGCGTCGGCCCGCCCACCTGGACGCCCAGGTCGGTCCAGCGCCAGTCCCGGTACGGCGGCTGGGCCTGGCCGAGCTGCGCGGTGGGGTTGGCCCCGTCACGGCGCAGCAGGCAGAGCGCCGTGCCGTCCGGGTCGACGACCAGCCCCGACTCGTTGGGGTACCCGTCCGCGAACAGCGTCGGCACCCACGGCTGGAGGTCGACGCCGTCCGTGCTGCGGTAGAGCCGGGCGAACCTCGGTTCACGGGTGGCGTAGCCGACGCCGTACATCGTGCCGTCGTGCCAGGCCGCCCGCCACACCCAGACGCCCGGTTCGCCGACCGGGATCGGGTCGCCCCAGGCGTGCCCGTCGACGGAGAGCCAGGTCACCGTCTGGAACGTCTTGGTGGCCTCTCCGGCGGCGGCCGCCGCCAGCAGTTGCAGCCGCCCGTCGGGTCGCGGGACGAAGCGCGGGTCGCGCAGGTCGGTGCCGGCCTGACGGACGACCGCCGCGGAGGTCCACGACCGCCCGTCGGTCGACGTCAGCACCCGGATCACGCCGTCGTCGGAGAGGTGGGTCCGCGCCTCGCGGAAGGCGCAGAACCAGCTCCCGGCGTACCGGACGAGGTCGGTGAACGCGCTGTGCGGCGCGCTGTCGCCGATCCGGTGGACGGCGGTGACCTCGGCAGTGGTGCGGCGGGTGGGTGACGACGTCATGCGCGGCGGCCTCCTGGCGCTGGGGAGCGGGATGTCCCGGGTGCCGGCCAGCGCCCGGTTCCGCTTGGTGGGTGCCGGCCCGTGCGCCCGACCTGTCGCCGGCCGCCCGGGCCCGGGCGCGGTGACGACGGCCGACGCTAGCCGCCCTTGCCGAAGCCCGCGCGGCCACGAGACGAACGCACGACGAACTCCCCGGACGGGCGTGGCCGGGCTGTCGGATTGGTGTCGTCCACGCGGCGGCGTCGGCGCGCTGGGGTGGGGTGGAGGCATGCTCAGTTCGTTTCTCCAGTCCCTGGCGACCATCCTGGTCGAGGAGATCGTCAAGCGGCTCGTTGAGTGGCTCGCGCCGAAGGCGCTGCGGGCCGTGCCGCATCCCGCCTCACCGAACTGCCCGCGCTGCGGCGGGTACGGCGTGGCCCGCTGGGCGCCCGGTGGGGTGCGGGTGGTCTTCCTGCTGTCCCTGCTGGTCTTCACGTGGGGCTTCGCGGGCCTGCTGCTCGGCGTGCCGGTGGTGGTGTTGACAGTGGTCGGTGTGGTGTTGTCGGACGGCTTCGGCGCGCTGCTGCCCGCCCTCCTCGCGCTGCTGGGCCTGCCGTTCTCCGCCACCGTGATGATCGCGGGCGCGTTCGGGCTGGCCTACTACCAGAGCTACCCGCCGAAGTGCAACCGTTGCCATGGCAGCTGGCCGCAGCGCGAGCGCGACGAATACCTGCGGGCGACCCGGCCAGTGTTCACCTGCGCTTGAGGTCAGCGGCTACGGGTGCCCCGGGCCGCCGGGGCGCGGCTGCGCTGCCCACGCTGCGGCACCGAACACGCCACCCCGACCCCGGCCGGCCGCTGACGCGACCGCCGGTCGGTCAGGCGAAGAGCGCGCGGAGGTCGCGGGGGTGGGCCACGGTCAGGTCGGCGGGCGTGTGCGGGTCGTACTGGTGGCCCCAGCGCGCCGCCACCGCCAGCGCACCGGCGTCCCGGGCGGCCCGCAGGTCGAGGGGTGAGTCGCCGACGTAGGCACTCCGCTGCGGCGCGACTCCGAGGCGGCGGCAGGCCAGGACGACCCCGTCGGGGGCCGGCTTCGGCCGGGTCACCTCGTCGCCGCCGATGATGACCCGGAAGTGGCCGGCCAACCCCACCCGCTCCAGCAGGATGCGGGCGGCCCGGTGACTGGCACCGGTGAACAGCCCGAGTGGCGCCCGACCGGCCAGGCCCGCCAGCAGCTCGGGCACACCGTCGTAGCTGGCGACCTGCTCGGCGACAGCGGCCAGCTCCGCGTGGTACCGCTCGACGTCCGTCTCGGTGGCGGGCCGGCCGAGCAGTGCGGTGAGCAGGGCCGACGGCGCGCCGAGCGGGTAACCGGCGATGATCTCCTCGTCGGTGTGCTGCCGCCCGCCGCCAGCGAGGATGGCGGCCCGGTACGCGGCCGGCACCGCGGCGTGTGAGGCGATCAGCGTGCCGTCCATGTCGAAGACGATCGCGTCCACCTGCTCCACCCGCCGAGCCTAGCCGTCGGTTGGCTCCTGCTGGGCTCGGTGGGCGGCGGCGAGGCGTTTCGGGGCGCGGGCGTACCACCCCTCGATGATCACCTCGGTCAGCTCGGGCAGGCCGATCCGGTCGAGCCGGACCAGCACGGCCGGGTAGCCGTCGAAGTGCGGGGTGGTGAGGTAGACCGACGGGTCGTCGGCGAGCAGGGCCTCCTTGACGCCGAGGTCGGGCACCCGTACGCCGAGGACCGGACCGTCGGGCGCGGCCGTGCCGAGGGCGGCGAGGTCTGCCCCGCGCAGTGGTCGTTCCCAGACGAACTGCTTGTCCCGCACCCGCCAGGCGGGCAGCCCGTCGTACGAGGCCCGTTCGGTGGTCTCGGGCAGTGCGAGTGCGATCCGGCGGACGTCCTCCCAGCTGGCCATGTCCACACGGTACGGGGATTCAGGGGGCCACGGCGTGCTCGGCGAGCAGTTGACCGAGCACGTGGCGGGCCTCGGCGGCCTTGGCCGGCTCCGGGTTGTCCAGGGTGATCAGCGCCTTCCACAGCGCCCAACCGCGCCCGCGAGCCCAGGTGGCCTCGTCAACGCCGAGCGCGTCGCGGAAGGCGGCCCGGCTGGCGCCGTACAGCAGTGTCCAGGCGATCACGGTGTCGCAGGCGGGATCGCCGACGCCGCAGCAGCCGAAGTCGATGACGGCGGCGAGCCGGCCGTCGCGGACCAGCAGGTTGCCGGACGCGACGTCGCCGTGGAACCAGACCGGCGGCCCGGCCCAGGTGGCGTCGAGGGCGGCCTGCCAGATGCCGGTGACCGCGTCGACGGGCAACCGGTCGCGGTGCGCCTCGATCGCCGCCCGGGTCTCCGCGTCGTAGGTGGACAGCGGACCGCCCCGCCAGGCGCTGTGCCGGCCGGCCGCCGGCCCGCCGGTGGCGTCGATGCCCCTCAGCGCGCGCAGGAAGCCGGCGAGATCGGTGGCGAACCGGGTCAGGTCGCCGATCCGCTCGACCTGGGCGGTCCGCCCGTCGATCCACCGGTAGACCGACCACGGGTACGCGTAGCCGGCGCCGGCACGGCCGTGGGCCAGCGGGGCGGGCACCTCCAGCGGCAGCAGTGGGCCGAGCACCGGCAGCCAGCGCTGTTCCTTGGCGACCTGGAGGGCGTACCCCTCGCCGCTGGGCAGCCGCACGGTCATCGCGTCGCCCAGGTGGAAGGTGCGGTTGTCCCAGCCGCCGACCTCGACCGAATGGACCGGCAGTTCCGCCCAGTGCGGGAACTGCTCGGCCACCAGGCGGCGGACCAGTGCCACGTCGATCCGGGCCGCCACCGGGTGGTTGGTGTCCGGTACGTCGGGGAGGGGCTGTGTTCTCATCCGTCCGAGCCTGCGGGGGTGGGCCTGGGCCCGCAACCGATTTGCCCGGGGAGTCAGGGGGTCATGGCGGGGTGGGGTGTGCCGGCGTGACCGGGCGGTCCGTGCAGGTCAGCAGCGGGTACGCGGTGACCAGCAGGCACGCCGCCGCCATGACCAGCAGCGCCGGGGTGAGCCCGAGCGCGTCCACCGACCAGCCGCCGAGCAGCGCGCCGACCGGCAGCCCGATGAAGGCCAGCGAACCGGAGATGCCGATCACCCGGGTCTGCAACTCCGGCGGCACCCGCTCGTAGAGCGCCACCCCGAGCAGCGGGTTGACCGCCGCGATGCCGATCCCGGACAGGAAGGTCACCACGAGCACCACCGGTAGCTCGTCGCTGATCGCCAGCGCGACCAGACGGGGTGTGCCGGCGACCAACGCCCCGATCAGGAAGGTCAACCGGCGGGGCAGCCGCGGCCCGAGCGCGGTGAACAGCACGTTGCCCAGCAGCGCCCCCGCCGAGAACGCCGCCAGCACCAGGCCGAGCCCGGTGGGGCCGTGCAGCTCCCGGGCGACCCAGACCGGGATGTAGACCGCCACGCTGGCGTTGGCCACCATGTTCAGCGCCGAGATGACCACGAGCATGCCCAGCAGCGGCCGGTCCCGGCCCAGGTAGCTGAACCCGCCGCGCAGCGCGCGCAGATAGCTCTCCGGCTGGGCGGGTTGCGCCGGGGCGGCCGGTGGACGGACCACGACGCCGATCAGCAGCGCGCAGATCCCGAAGCTGGCCGCGTCGATGAGGATCGCCCCGGTCACCCCGAACCCGGCGATCAGCAGGCCGCTCACGGCGGCGCCGAACAGGGTCACCACCCGGCTCAGCCCGTCATACGCGGAGGTCAGCTGGATCAGCTGCACCCCGGCGGCCTCGGCGGCCGGCCGGAACATCACGTGCTTGACCCGGTCCCCGATGCCGCGCATCGCGCCGGCCACCGCCACCAGCGCCACCAGCGGGGCGAAGCCCAGCCACGGGGTCAGTGCCACGATCAGCATGGCCGCCGCGCTGCCCACGTCGCACATGATCGAGGTGCGGCGCAGGCCGATCCGATCCGCCCACGGCGTGCCCAACGCGTTGGACAGCAGGTACGGCAGCGTCTCGGCGAACGCGACCAGGCCCATCTTGGTCGGGCTGCCGGTGGTGACCAGCACCAGCCACGGGATGGTCACCATCGAGATGCGGGTGCCCAGGTTCGAGATCAGGTCCGCGCCGACCAGGACGACCAGTTGCCGGCGGGGGGTCACGCCCCGACCGCCGCCGCCCGCCGCGCCGCCCCAGGCTGGCCGGGTCCCGGGCGTCGTAGACCAGGGCGTCGGGGCGGGCCAGCCGGATGAACTCGTCGACCTCCCGGCGCGCGGTGACCGGGGCGACCCGCATCGGGCCTGCACCGGCTCGGGCCGATCAGCGCGGTGCCGGCTCGCGCCGAGCACCGCACGGTGGCCGCCGTGGCGGTCGGGTACGACCTGGTCGACGGGCTGCTGCGCGATCCGGAGTGGACCAAGCAGCCGCCGCCGGGCTGGCAGGAGCAGGAGATCCTGCGTACCTTCCAGACCTCGATGATGTTCGTCAACCCGCCCGATCACACCCGGCTGCGGCACGTCTTCTCCCGCACCTTCACGCCGCGCCGGCTGGGCGCGCTGGAACCGGTGATCCTGCGGGTGGTCGACGAGCTGCTGGACCGGATGGCCGACGCCGGGGGTGGCGTCCTCGACTTCGTGGCCGACTTCGCGTACCCCATCCCGGCCCTGGTGATGGCCGAGTTCATCGGCATCCCAACGGCGGACCTGGCCCGGTACCGCGAGTGCGTGGAGCGGATCGACGATTTCCTCGACGTGGCCGGGAAGACCCCGCAGCGGCTGGCCGCGGCGAACACCGCGGCGGAGGAACTGCGGGTCTTCTACCGGGGGCTGCTGGCACACCTCCGTCGGGCGCCCGGGGAGGACCTGATCAGCGGCCTGGTCGAGGCGGTCGACTCCGGTGAGGTGGAGCTGACCGAGGACGAGCTGATCAGCAACCTGATCGTGCTGTTCAACGCCAGCTTCGTCACCACTGTCTACATGTTCAGCAACGGCCTGCCGCTGCTGCTGGCCCACCCGCAGACGGTCGCCGCCCTGCCCGGCGACGAGGAGCTGACCCGGGGCTGCGTCGACGAGGTGCTGCGGCTGGAGAGCCCGGTGCACTTCCTGGCCCGGGCCGCGCCCGCGGACACCGTGCTGGACGGCGTGCCGGTCGCCCGCGACGACAACGTGCTGATCATCATCGGGGCGTCCAACCGGGACCCGGCGCGGTTCCCGGACCCGCACGCCTTCGACCCGACCCGGGCCGCCGTCGCTGGCCTTCGGGGTGGGCCTGCACTTCTGCCTCGGCGCGGCGGTGTCCCGGCTGGAGTGGCGCCTCGCGCTGCCCCGGCTGTTCGCCCGGTTCCCCCGGCTGGCGGTCACCGAGACGCCCACGTACAGCGGTAGCCTCTTCCTGCGCGGCATCGACAAGCTGCTGGTCAGCACCGGCGGATAGGAGACCGGCATGGCCCTGCACCCGGAGGTGGCGGCGTACCGGGCCGCCCGCGCCGCGGCCGGCACCCCACCGTTGTACGCGCAGACCCTGCCCGAGGCGCGTGCCGCGGACCTGGCCGCGATCCGTGCCGGCGGCGGCGTGGTCGAGCCGGTGGCCGAGGTACGCGACGAGCGGATTCCCGGCCCCGCCGGTGAGCTGCCGGTCCGGGTGTACCGGCCGGCCGGGCGAGGACCGCTGCCAACCCTGCTGTACTTCTTTGGCGGCGGGTGGACGCTCGGCAGCATCGACACCGCCGATGGCATCTGCCGGCGGCTGGCCAACGCGGTGCCCTGCCAGGTGGTCACCGTCGGCTACCGGCTGGCCCCGGAGCACCCCTTCCCGGCCGCGGTGCACGACTGTCACGCCGCCACCCGGTGGATCGCCGGGCACGCCGACCGGCTCGGCGTGGACCCGGACCGGCTGGCCGTGGGCGGGGACAGCGCCGGCGGGAACCTGGCCGCCGCGGTCACCCTGCTCTGCCGTGCGGGTGGGCCTCGGCTCGCCGCGCAGCTGCTGGTCTACCCGAACACCGACCAGAGCGGCGATCCGGCCGGCCCGGTCGACGACGATCCGGCGCTGTTCAACCGCCGCTCGGTGGCCTGGTACCGGACGCACTACCTGGCCGACCCGGCGCACGCCCGGGACCCGCTGGCCTCGCCGCTGCTCGCCGACGACCTGTCCGGCCTGCCGCCGGCGCTGGTGGTCACCGCCGAGCTGGACCCGCTCCGCGCCGAGGGGCAGCGCTACGCCGAGCGGCTGAGCGCCGCCGGCGTGCCCGTCGAGCTGGAGCACTACCCGGGCATGATCCACGGTTTCTTCGCCATGCCCGGCGCGTTCGCCGACGGCCGGCGGGCGCAGGAGAGCGCGGCGGCGTTCCTGCGGGAGCGGTTCGGGCTGCCACCCGAGCAGGACGGGCCGGTCACCGCGCCGGCCGGTACGGGGGTGCATGGTGGCTGAGCAGGTGCTGACCGACCTGTCGACCGAGTCGCCGGCGGTGTCGCTCGCCGACTACGCCGAACGGGCCCGCGCGGTGCTGCCGGCGGACGTCTGGGACTACATCGCCGGCGGCAGCGCGGCCGAGGTGACCCTGGCCGCCAACCGGTCCGCGCTGGACCGGGTCGCGGTGCTGCCCCGGATGCTGCGCGGGGTGGGCACGGTCGACCTCGGCGCCCGGCTGCTCGGCCGTCCGTACGCGATGCCGGTCGGGGTGGCGCCGATGGCGTACCAGCGGCTGGTGCACCCGGGCGGAGAGCTGGCCCTCGCCGCGGCGGCCGGGGCGGCGGGGGTGCCCTACCTGGCGAGCACGCTGGGCAGCACGCCGATCGAGCAGGTCGCCGGCGCGGGCGCGGAGGTCTGGTTCCAGCTCTACTGGCTGCGCGAGCGGGCTCTGGTCCGCGACCTGCTGGACCGGGTCGTCGCGGCGGGCTGCCGGGCGCTGGTGGTCACCGTCGACGTGCCGGTGCTCGGCCGGCGTCCGCGGGACCTGCGCAACGCGTTCCGGCTACCGGATGACGTGGTCGCCGCGAACCTGCCCGACGGCCGGGACGCCCTGGCGCACGCCGGTGCCCCGGGGGTGTCCGCGATCGCCGCGCACACCGAGGCGTCGTTCGCGCCGGCGCTGAGCTGGGCGGACCTGGCCTGGCTACGCGAGCAGATCGACCTGCCGCTGGTGGTCAAGGGAGTCCTGGATCCCCGGGACGCGGCCGAGGCGGTGCGGATCGGAGCGGACGCGGTGGTCGTCTCCAACCACGGCGGCCGGCAGTTGGACGGGGCGCCGGCCAGCGTCATCATGCTGCCGGAGGTCGTCGACGCGGTCGGCGACCGGTGCCAGGTGCTGCTGGACAGCGGGATCCGCGGCGGCACCGACGTGCTGCGGGCGCTCGCGTTGGGCGCCGCGGGGGTGCTGGTCGGCCGACCGTTGCTCTGGGCGCTGGCCGCCGGTGGCCAACCCGCCGCGCGGGACGCGTTGGCTCTGCTCGCCGCCGAGCTGCGCGATGCCCTCACCCTGGCCGGTTGCCCTGACCCGGCGGCGGCGGCCGAGCTCCGTACGCTCGCGGTGGGCTGAGCGGTGGCCGTCACCGCACCGGTCGACCTGAGCGTCGCCGACCTGCACCCCGCGCTGGGCGATCCGGCGCTGACCTCGATGAACTTCCTCAACGAGGTGTCCGAGCGCTATCCGGCGGCGGTGTCGCTGGCCGCCGGCCGGCCGTACGAGGAGTTCTTCGACCTGGCGGCGGTGCACCGGCACCTGGACACGTTCCACCGGCACCTCATCGACGAACTGGGCCACCGGCCCGAGCAGGCCCGGCGGCTGCTGCTGCAGTACGGCCGGACCAAGGGCATCGTGCACCACCTGATCGCCCGCAACCTGGCGGTCGACGAGGGGATCGTCATCGACCCGGAGTCGGTCGTGGTGACCGTCGGCTGCCAGGAGGCGATGTTCCTGGTGCTGCGGGCGCTGCGGGCCGGGCCGGCGGACGTGCTGCTCGCGGTCGCCCCGACCTACGTCGGGTTGACCGGCGCCGCCCGGCTGGTGGACCTGCCGGTGTGGCCGGTCGCCGCCGGGCCGGCCGGGGTGGACCTGGCCGACCTGCGGGTCCAGGTGCGCCGGGCGCGGGCGGCGGGGTGCCGGCCGCGCGCCTGCTACCTGATGCCGGACTTCGCCAACCCGTCCGGGGTGAGTATCGACCCGGACGACCGGCGGCGGCTGCTGGCGCTGGCCGCCGAGGAGGACCTGCTGCTGCTGGAGGACAACCCGTACGGGCTGTTCCACCTCGACGACGGCCCGCGTCCACCGACCCTGAAGGCGTTGGACACCGACCGGCGGGTGGTCTACCTCGGCTCGTTCGCCAAGACCGTGCTGCCTGGTGCGCGGGTCGGCTACGTGGTCGCCGACCAGCGGGTGGCCGGAGCGGACGGCCGGGTCGGCCCGCTCGCCGACCAGCTCGCCATGATCAAGAGCATGGTCACGGTGAACACCGCACCGATCGCGCAGGCGGTGATCGGCGGCCGGCTGTTGGAGCACGGGTGCAGCCTGGTGCCCGCCAACACCCGGGAGCGGGCCGCGTACGCCCGCAATCTGCGGCACCTGGTGGCCGGGCTGGCCCGGCGGTTCCCGGACCGGCCGAGCCGGCCGGCGGCGGTGCGGTGGACCGTACCCGCCGGGGGGTTCTTCGTGGTGGTGACCGTGCCGTTCGCGGTCGACGACGCGCTGCTGGACCGGTCGGCGCGCGACTACGGAGTGCTCTGGACGCCGATGGCGCACTTCTACGACAACACCGCCCCGGTGTGCGCGCTGCGGCTGTCGGTCAGTGCGGTGACACCGGAGCAGATCGACCTGGGGCTGGACCGGCTGGCCGCCCTGATCACCGACGAGTTGGCCCGCCGGGCGCCCAGCTCGGTGTGTTGACACACCGCGTTCACCGGATGGCAATGAGCGACGACCCGCCTGCCGCCGTCCTGGGTGGACGGTCATAATGGGCCGCATGGTTGCCTGGGAGTACGCCTTGCTTGTCCGCCGCTATCAGGGACAGGGCCGCAATTTTCACGTCTCGTTCATCTGGTACGGCCCGGACGGGTCACGCAAGGACATCACCGCCTACGGCGACACCGCCATCGCGCACCTCAACCGGGCCGGCCGGGAAGGCTGGGAGCTGGTCTCCGCCGCCGAGGACGTGAACAACGTCCAGGGCAGCACCGAGGTGCACCGCTACCACCTCAAGCGCCCCCTGGCCTGAGGCGCGTCCGCCCGCCGTGCACCCCCAAGCGCGATACCTCTGAGTCATCGATATGACTCAGAGGTATCGCGCTCGGCCGAGCGAGCGCCACCGACGGCGTTACCCACGGTGATCCCGGCGCGCCCGGTGCCGGCCAGTCTGAGCGTCAGGCCAGGTCGATGGCGGGGTAGAGCGGGAACGGGGTCAGCAGGTCGGTGGCCTGGCGGGCGATCTTGTCGGCCAGGGCGGGGTCGAGGGCGTACTTGGCCTTCGAGGGGGTGCCGTCGGCGTTGGCGCCGGCCGTGGTCGCGGTGAGCACGGTGTGCATCAGCTCCGCGGTCTGGTCCATCTCGGCGGTGCCCAACCCCCGGGTGGTCAGCGCCGGGGTGCCGATCCGGATGCCCGAGGTGTACCAGGCCCCGTTCGGGTCCTGCGGGACCGAGTTGCGGTTGGTGACGATGCCCGAATCCAGCAGAGCCTGCTCGGCCTGCCGGCCGGTGAGCCCGTAGCCGGACACGTCGATCAGCACCAGGTGGTTGTCGGTGCCGCCGGTGACGAGCTTCGCGCCCCGGCGCAGCAGCCCTTCCGCGAGGGCCTGCGAGTTGTCCACGATCCGCTGGGCGTAGTCGGCGAAGTCGGGGCGGCGGGCCTCGGCCAGCGCGACCGCCTTGGCGGCCATCACGTGCGGCAGCGGCCCACCGAGCACCATCGGGCAGCCCCGGTCCACCTGGTCGGCCAGCTCCGGCTGGCAGAGCACCATGCCGCCGCGCGGGCCGCGCAGCGACTTGTGGGTGGTGGTGGTGACGATGTGCGCGTGTGGCACCGGGTCGAAGTCGCCGGTGAAGACCTTGCCCGCCACCAGGCCGGCGAAGTGCGCCATGTCGACCATGAACGTGGCGCCGACCGAGTCGGCGATCTCCCGCAGGATCCGGAAGTTCACCTTCCGGGGGTACGCCGAGTAGCCGCCGACCAGGATCAGCGGCTTGAACTCGCGGGCCGCCTCGGCCACCCGGTCGTAGTCGATCAGACCGGTCGCCGGGTCGGTGCCGTAGCTGCGCTGGTCGAACATCTTGCCGGAGATGTTCGGCCGGAAGCCGTGGGTGAGGTGGCCGCCGGCGTCCAGCGACATGCCGAGCATCCGCTGGTTGCCCAACTCGCGGCGCAGCGCGAACCAGTCGGCCTCGGTGAGGTCGTTGACCTGCCGTACCTGCGCCTTCTTCAGCGCGGGGGACTCCACCCGGTCGGCCAGCACCGCCCAGAACGCCACCAGGTTGGCGTCGATGCCCGAGTGCGGCTGCACGTACGCGTGCGCGGCGCCGAACAGCTCACGGGCGTGCTCGGCGGCGAGCGCCTCGACGGTGTCGACGTTCTGGCAGCCGGCGTAGAAGCGACGCCCGACCGTGCCCTCGGCGTACTTGTCGCTGAACCAGTTGCCCATCGCCAGCAGGGTCGCCGGGGAGGCGTAGTTCTCGCTGGCGATGAGCTTGAGAGACTCCCGCTGATCGGTCAGCTCGGCGCCGATGGCGTCAGCCACCCGCGGCTCGACGGCCCGGATCACCTCAAGGGCACTCCGGAATGCGGTGGACTCGGCGTTGCGCGACATGCGACCTCCTACAGGCGTGCGGAAGGCCCAGGCGCTCGGCAAAACGTCCTCGTGACGGGGCCGCTCCCCGATGGTTCTCCATCCCCACGCGCCAGTAACGGCCCGGGCAGATCCTACCGGGTCGGCCCGGAGCAACCCGGCCGACCTCCGCGGTCGGAATCACCTTCACCTCAGACCGGCTCGGCATGGACCTCGTCCTCCCTGGTCGACTCGGCGCCCTGCTGACGCAGGTGGCCGACCTCGTTGAACCCGCCCAGGATCAGCCGGCCCTGCCCGTCGTCGAACCAGTCGGTGATCGAACAGTTGGCGATCACGCACTCCCGGGTCAGCGCCATCAGCTCCGGCTCGGTCAGCCCCTCCACCAGGTAGCGCAGCAGGAAGACCAGCGCGTCGTGGCCGAACAGCAGCACCCGCTTGCCCGCGTGGTCCCGGCGCAGGTCGCCGAGGAGCGTCCGCAGCCGCAGCGCCACATCGGTCCACGACTCTCCGCCGGGCGGCCGGTAGTAGAACTTGCCGACCCGGACCCGCCGCTCGGCCTCGTCCGGAAACCGCCGCTGCATCCCGTGAACGGTCAGGCCGTCGAGGATGCCCAGCTCACGGTCGCGCAGCCGTTCGTCGCGGCTCACCGGCACCTCCGTGCCGTGCAGCGCCAGCTCGGCGGTGGAGACCGCCCGCAGGTACGGCGAGACCACCGCCACGTCCGGGCGCCGGTCCGGGGGCAGCCCGGCGAGCCAGCGGCCGGTGGCCCGGGCCTGCTCCTCGCCAATGAGGGAGAGCGGCACGTCCGCGTCCCGATGGGTGAGCCCGATCAATTCTTCGCCCGACGCCTCGGCCCGGGTCGCCGCCACGTTCGCGGTGCTCTCCCCGTGCCGGATGATCCAGAGCGTCGCCAGTTCCGCCATGTCGGCCCCCTACCCGAGCACCGCCGGGGTAACCGTGCCGGATCGTCGCTGTGCCGGTCCGCCCGCCGGATCCGATCGGCGCTGATGGCTGTTCAGGTGTTGCGTCCGGTTCGGGACAGCGGCCCGACGGTTCGATGGGGAACAATGTCCGACCGGGGGCGGTCGGGCCGCCCCGGGACGAAGGGGTGGGGTCGGCGATGACGGTCGTCCGGGGTCTGCGGGAAGCGCTGCTGCTGTTCGTCATCGCCGCGGTTCTGGTCGCGGTCGCGACGGCGGTCTGGGTCGCGGTCGACGGCGGCGACTTCACCGGCCGACTGGGGATCGCGTTGATGGTGGTGGGCGCGCTGTTCGGGGTTACCGGCGACCTGACGCTGAGCCGCATCGGCATGCTGGGCCCCCGTGCCACGTTCGGGATCGCACCGGAGCGCGAGGAGGCCGGCGGCGGACGGGTGCTCACCGGCGTCGGCATCTTCCTCTTCGTCGGGCTGCCGCTGATCCTGGTCGGCGTCCTGCTGATCACGTGACCGCCGTCGTACCCTCAGGGGCGTGGCCACGGTGGCGGAGGAGATCCAGGTGGGAGAGCGGCTGGTCCGCGTCTCCAGCCCTGACAAGCCGTACTTCCCGGAACGCGGGCTGACCAAGCTGGACGTGGTCCGCTACTTCCTGGCGGTGGGTGACGGCATCCTGCGCGCACTGCGGGACCGGCCCACCATGCTGGAACGCTGGCCGCGCGGCGTCTTCGAGGGCGCGACCATCGCCACCCGGCAGACCAACCGGGGCGACGCGTTCTACCAGAAGCGGCTGCCGGCGGGCGCACCCGAGTGGGTGCGGACCGCGCACATCACCTTCCCCAGCGGCCGCACCGCCGACGAGGTCGCCCCGAGCGAGCTGGCCGTGGTGATCTGGGCGGCCAACCTGGGCACCCTGCGTTTCCACCCGTGGCCGGTCAGCGCCGGCGACGTGGAGCGTCCCGACCAACTGCGCATCGACCTCGACCCGATGCCCGGCGTCGGCTTCGAGCAGGTGGTGCCGGTCGCCCGGGAGGTGCGGGCGTTCCTCGCCGAGCTGGGCCTGACCGGCTACCCGAAGACCACCGGCGGGCGGGGCCTGCACGTCTACCTGTCGATCGAGCCGCGGTGGAGCTTCGGCGACTGCCGCCGGGCGGTGCTCGCGCTGGGCCGGGAGATGCAGCGCCGGCTGCCCGAGCTGGTCACCACGACCTGGTGGCGCGAGCAGCGGGACCGGCCGGTCTTCGTCGACTACAACCAGATGTCGCGGGACCACACGATGGCCTCGGCGTACTCGATCCGGCCGACGCCCAGGGCGCTGGTGTCGGCGCCGCTGGACTGGGCGGAGCTGGAGGACGCCAGGCCGGAGGACTTCGACGTGCTGTCCGTGCCGGCCCGGTTCGCCGAGCGGGGCGACCCGCACGCCGGCCTGGACGGCGACCGGCACTCGCTGGAGCCGCTGCTGGAGCTGGCCGACCGGGAAGGGCTGGAGGCCCCGCCCGAGCGGTGACCGCCCGCCCTCGGGCCTGTCGAACGGCTCAGAGTTCGGCGATCGCGGGCTTGAGCGCGGTGCCCAGTCGCGGTGCGAGGGTGGCCGAGTACGTGGCGGTCAGGTGGTGCGCGTCGCGCCAGACGAGGACGCCTCCGATGACCGGCGCGCAGCGGTTCGCGGGGCAGATCCAGTCGTTCAGGTCGATCAGGTGAACGCCGGTGAGCCCTTTCGCTGCCTCTTCCTGGGCGGGACCACCCCCGAGGCGGAGCGCAGCGGCCCGGGGTGCGGCGCACCTCGTCAGGCGTTTCAGGTTCTCGGACACGCATTCGGCGATGTCCTTCAGGTGGAGCGGGGTGTCCCGCAGCACCACCACCGGAAGCTTTTCCGCGATCAGGCTGCTCCACGTCTTCCGCAGCTCGCGGGCCATCGCGGACTGGCTCCTCGACTCCGGCTCGCCCCGGACCGGGTACACGGAGTGAGTGGTGATCAGGATGTCGGGGCGGTCCGCGCCGAGTAGTTCCGCCCGTACCCTCCTGTTCCACTCGGTGCACGACGCGTAGGGCCGGTCGTCCAGGGAGATCTCGGCCGTCAGGAAGGGGCAGCCGGACTTGGTGTAGGTGGCGAGGCGCCAGTCGTTCGTCTCCGCCGCTCCCCGCAGGGCAGGAATCCAGTGGTCCGCATGGGAGTCGCCGACGAGTGCGACCCTGGTCGTCGAATCCGGTTTCCCGTGGACGCAGGCCTTCGGGGTCGAGGAAACCAGGTCCACATGGCAGCTCGCGTTCTGGAGCGACGCGTCTTGTTTCGCCGCCAGCGGGTCGGGGGTGATCGAGGCGACCTGGTCGACGGGCGCTCCGGCGCGGCTGGTGCGGGGGGAGGAGCCGAGAGCCATGGCGCCCGGCGCGGGCGGCGGTGCCGCCTGGGTGGTGGCTCCGGGCACCTGGCCCATGATGACGGAGGTGGAGGCCGGGCCCGCCGTCGACGGGATGGCCAGCTGGAACAGCAGGCCGGCCAGCGCGGCGGCACAGGTGCAGACGGCACCGACGCGCAGGGCCGCGGGTGGCCGTGCGGTGAGAGTCGGCGACCGACGGACCGGATTCTCGATGAAGTGGTAGGTGAGCGCGGCGGGGATCGCCGAGGCGGCCACCACCGCGAGCGCGGCAACGACGCCGAGCTCACCGAAGTGCGCCTGCGCGGCGATCAGCAGCGGCCAGTGCCACAGATACAGCGAGTACGAGATCCCACCGACGTAGCGCAGCGGTTGCCGGCCCAGCAGGAGTGCGGGCCCGGCGCGGCCGGCCGCCGGGCCGAAGGCGATCACCGCGGCCGTGCCGAGGGTGGGGCCGAGCGCGGCGTACCCCGGGAAGCCGGCCTCCGTGCGGATCAGCACGGCCGACGCGCCGACGACGATCAGTCCGGCCCAGGCCAGGGGAACGGCCACCAGGCGCGGAGACCGGCTCAGCCAGGTCGCCGTGACGGCGATGGCACCGCCGAGGGCCAACTCCCACATCCGGGTCGTGGTGACGTAGTACGCCGACGGATCGGTCGGCGAGACGCGCAGCGCCCAGCCGAACGAGGGGACCGCGATCAACGCCAGCCCGAACAGGTAGAGGCCGTGGCGCCCTCGTGCCCTCCGGCGGGCGACCCAACCGAGGGCGATCAGCAGCAGCGGCCAGACCAGGTAGAACTGCTCCTCCACGGCCAGGGACCAGAAGTGCTGGGCGATGCTCGGGGCGTCGTTGGCGGCGACGTAGTCGAGGGACTGCCCGGCCATGCGCCAGTTCATCGCGTAGCACGCGCTGGCGATGACGTCCCAGGCGGTCGTGGACCAGCGGCCCCGGGGCAGGAAGTAGTAGGTCAGCACCAGAGTCGCGACGAGGACCGTCGCGGCGGCGGGAAGGAGGCGCTTGGCCCGGCGGGCGTAGAAGTCGACCAGTGAGAGCCGTCCACGTTGGTCGAGTTCGGTGAGCAGCAGGCCGGTGATGAGGAAGCCTGAGATCACGAAGAACACGTCCACACCGACGAAGCCACCGGGCAGGTGGTGTATCCCGGCGTGGCCGAGGAGCACCAGCAGCACGGCCACCGCCCGCATGCCCTCGATGTCACCGCGGAAGGACCCCGAGCCGCCCGAGGCCGGCTTCGGCGGTGTCGGCGCGGCGGCCCTGGCCTGTGTCCACATTTCTGCCGGTATAGCCACGCCGGGATAGTACGGGCGGTTAGCCGAAGAACGATGCATCTCGGCATGTCTGTCAATGTCTTCGTGTTATGGCCTACTGCCAGGGGCTCTGCGTCCCGTCGTACTCCTCGAAGACCAGCCAGGATCGCGTCGACAGCACCCCGGCGATGTGCTGCACCCGGTCCAGCACCACGTCCCGCAGGGTGGCGTTGTCCGGCGCGCGGACCAGGGCCAGCACGTCGTGCTCGCCGCTGAGCAGCGCGACGTGCTCGACGTAGCGGACCCGGGCCAGCTCCGCCGACACCTCCCGCCAGGTGTTCTGCTCGATCGTCAACGCGATGTACGCCGACGTGCCCAGCCCGGCCGCCTCGGGCGCCACCTGGGCCCGAAACCCGGTGATCACGCCGTCGCGCACCAGTCGCTCCACCCGGGCGTACGCGTTGGTGCGCGAGATGTGGATCCGCTCGGCCAGGGTGCGCACCGAGGTACGCCCGTCGCGGACCAACTCGTCGAGGATCCGCCGGTCCACCTCGTCCAGGTGCCGGGCCGATCGTCCCGATCCGGTGGTCCGGCCCGACCCGTCTCCGGCCTCCTGGCTCACCGATGCACCATTTGCATGCCAACCGTCCCGCGTTCTACCTGGATCTTGAGTCAATCATCCGACAGGCGGAAGCATAGGCCCACCACACGTCCCAGGAGGTTCCGCCGTGACGACCACTCCCCAGGCGGTCCGCAGGGCATCCCCGCGCACCCGTCGAGCGGCCACCCCGCCCGACCCGGCGCGCTCGCTGCTGCCGGACGCCGAGCCGGTCCGCCTGCTCGACCCCAGCGGCACGCCGCTGCCCACCCGCACCGACTACCCGGAGCCGCCCGCCGAGGTGCTGCGCGAGCTGTACCGGCGGATGGTGCTCGGCCGCCGGTTCGACACCCAGGCGACCGCGCTGACCAAGCAGGGCCGGCTGGCCGTCTACCCGTCCTCCCGCGGCCAGGAGGCCTGCCAGGTCGCCGCCGTGCTCGCGGTCCGCGACACCGACTGGGTCTTCCCCACCTACCGCGAATCGATGGCGCTGGTCGCCCGGGGCATCGACCCGGTCGAGGTGCTCACCCTGCTGCGCGGCGACTGGCACTGCGGCTACAACCCGGCCGCCGTGCGGACCGCGCCGCAGTGCACCCCCCTCGCCACCCAGTGCGTGCACGCCGCCGGATTGGCGCACGGCGAGGCATACCAGGGCCGCGACACCGTGGCGCTGGCCTTCATCGGCGACGGCGCGACCAGCGAGGGCGACTTCCACGAGGGGATCAACTTCGCCGCCGTGTTCAAGGCGCCGGTCGTCTACTTCGTGCAGAACAACCGGTACGCGATCAGCGTCCCGCTGTCCCGGCAGACCGCCGCGCCGTCACTGGCCTACAAGGGCGTCGGCTACGGCGTGCCCAGCGAGCAGGTCGACGGCAACGACCCGGTCGCGGTGCTCGCCGTGCTCACCCGCGCGGTGGAGCACGCCCGCGCCGGCAAGGGGCCGTTCCTGGTCGAGGCGCACACCTACCGGATGGAGCCGCACACCAACGCCGACGACGCCAGCCGCTACCGCGACGGCGCCGAGGTCGACGCCTGGCGCGACCGGGACCCGGTCACCCGCCTGGAGACCTACCTGCGGGCCCGCGGGGTGCTCGACGACGCGGCGGTCGCCGAGGTCGCCGAGCAGGCCGAGGCGTATGCGGCGGACCTGCGGACCCGGATGAACGAGCAGCCGACGGTGGACCCGCTGAGCCTCTTCGACCACGTGTACGCCGAGCCCACCCCCCAACTGGTCGAGCAGCGCGAACAGGTCCGCGCCGAGCTGGCCGCCGCCCGCGACGAGGAGGGTGACGCCTGATGGCCACCACCATGGCGAAGGCGCTCAACGCCGCGCTCGCCGACGCGCTCGCCGCCGACGACCGGGTGGTCGTCTTCGGCGAGGACGTCGGCCAGCTCGGTGGCGTCTTCCGGATCACCGACGGGCTGCAGGCGCGGTTCGGGGAGAAGCGCTGCTTCGACACCCCCCTCGCCGAGGCCGGCATCGTCGGTTTCGCCGTCGGCCTGGCCATGTCCGGGCTGCGGCCGGTGGTCGAGATGCAGTTCGACGCGTTCGCGTACCCGGCGTTCGAGCAGATCGCCTCGCACGTGGCGAAGCTGCGCAACCGGACCCGGGGCGCGCTGAGCGTGCCGATCGTCATCCGGGTGCCGTACGCCGGTGGGATCGGCGGGGTGGAGCACCACTGCGACTCGTCCGAGGCGTACTACGCGCACACCCCCGGGCTGAAGGTGGTCACCCCGGCCACCGTGGACGACGCGTACTCGCTGCTGCGGGAGGCGATCGACGACCCCGACCCGGTGGTCTTCATGGAGCCCAAGAAGCTCTACTTCGCCAGCGCCGAGGCCGAGCTGCCGGCGCGTACCGAGCCGTTCGGCCGGGCCGTCGTCCGTCGTGCCGGGCGCGACGCCACCCTGGTGGCGTACGGGCCGGCCGTGCCGGTCGCGCTGGAGGCCGCCGAGGCCGCCCGGGAGGAGGGCTGGGACCTGGAGGTCGTCGACGTCCGCACGATCGTGCCGTTCGACGACGCCACCATCACCGCCTCGGTCCGGCGCACCGGCCGGTGCGTGGTCATCCAGGAGGCGCCCGGCTTCGCCGGCGTCGGGGCGGAGATCGCCGCCCGGGTGCAGGAGCGCTGCTTCCACGCGCTGCACGCGCCGGTGCTGCGGGTGGCCGGGCTGGACATCCCGTACCCAGCGCCGATGCTGGAGCACACCCACCTGCCCGGAGTGGATCGGGTGCTCGACGCGGTGGCCCGGTTGCAGTGGGACGACCAGCCGGACCCGCGCTGGTCGGTGCAGGGCAGCGCGGCATGACCACGGTCGAGCGGACGCAGGTCTTCCTCCTGCCCGACCTGGGCGAGGGGCTGAGCGAGGCCGAGATCGTCGAGTGGCGGGTCGCCGTGGGCGACGTGGTGACGGTCGACCAGAGCGTGGTCGAGGTGGAGACCGCCAAGGCGGTCGTCGACGTGCCCTGCCCGTACGCCGGCCGGGTGGTCACCCTGCACGGCGCGGCGGGTGAGGTCCGCCCGGTCGGCCAGCCGTTGATCACGATCGCGCCGCTGGACGGCGGCGACGAGCCGGCCGGGCACGCCACCTACCGCGAGGAGGAGCGGGCCGGCTCGGGCAACGTGCTGATCGGGTACGGCACCGGGCACGGCGGGGCGACCCGGCGCCGGCGTCGGCCCCGGCTGGCGCTGGCCCCCGAGCCCACCGAGGCTGTGTCGGCCGGCGTGTCCGTCGCGAGCAGCCCGGCGGGCGGTGCCGACCGGGCCGCCAGCGGTGCCCCGGCCGGCACCACGGCGCCGGCCGTCCTGGTCATCTCGCCGATCGTCCGGCGGCTGGCCCGGGAGCGCGGCGTCGACCTGAGCACGGTGCGCGGCACCGGGCCCGGCGGCGTCATCCGTCGCGCCGACGTGGAGGCGACGCAGGCCGTGCCCGCCGCCCGGCTCGCCGCCGTGCCGGACCCGCACGTCGCGCTGACCCCGGGCGGGGACGGCGACGTGATCGTGCCGCTCACCGGCGTGCGCAAGGTGATCGCCGACAAGCTCTCCCGCAGCCGGCGGGAGATCCCCGAGGTGACCATCTGGGTCGACGTGGACGCCACCGGGCTGCTGGAGACCAGGGCCGCGATCAACGCGGCGACGCCGGACGCGCCGGTGAGCATCCTGGCCCTGCTGGCCCGGATCTGCCTCAGCGGGCTGCGCAGGTTCCCACAGCTCAACGCCCGGGTCGACACCGAGGCCCAGCGGATCGTCCAGTCCGCCGGGGTGCACCTGGGCATCGCCGCGCAGACCGACCGGGGCCTGCTGGTGCCGGTGCTGCGCGACGCCCAGCGGCTCACCACCGCCGAGCTCGCCGCCGAACTGGCGGCCACCACCACGGCGGCGCGGGCGGGCACCCTGGAGCCGGCCCGACTGACCGGTGGCACCTTCACCCTGAACAACTACGGAGTGTTCGGCGTCGACGGCTCCACGCCGATCATCAACCACCCGGAGGCGGCGCTGCTCGGGGTGGGGCGGATCGTGGACAAGCCGTGGGTGGTCGACGGGCAGCTCGCCGTCCGCAAGGTGACCCAGCTCAGCCTGACCTTCGACCATCGGGTCTGCGACGGCGGGGTGGCCGGTGGCTTCCTGCGGCACGTCGCCGACTGCGTGGAACGGCCGGCGCTGCTGATCGCCAACGTCTGACCACCGCATCCTCGACCCCGGCGCCGCACGCGGCGCCGGGGTCGACGCACCTCGGAGGTCCGGCGGACGTTTCCTGCCGTCGCCGCCGGGAAACCGGCGCACCGGAAGGCCACCCTCCCGCTGAGAGGAGCGCCCGGTGCCGCACGTTTCGCCCGTCGCCGTACGGGCCCGTCAGCCGGCCGTCGCCGGTGCGCCGTTCTACTGCGACGCCCGCGACTACGGACTCTGTGGCGACGGGGTGACGAACGACCAGCCGGCGCTCGCCGCCCTGGTGGACCGGCTCGGCGACGGCTACGCCGCCGACGGGCGGGCCCGAGTGATCTACTGCCCGCCGGGCATCTACTCGATCCGGGACGCCGGCACGGTGTGGCGCAGCGGCGTCTCGCTGATCGGTGCCGGCCCCGCCGCCACCCGGTTCCTGCTCAGCAACGTCGGGAACCGCACCGACCCGACCCCGCTGGCGTTCTGGACCACCGTGCAGCACGGCGCCGACCGGGACCGGCACATCGCCGACTGCACCTTCGCCGACTTCGAGATCGACGGGTCCGGGGTGGCGATGGCGGAGTACAACTACCTCGCCAAGGGCCTCGGCCTCCAGTACGTGGTGCGCGGCGTCTTCCGCAACCTTTACATCCACCACACGGCCGCCACCGGGCTCGGCTGCGACTTCCTCCAGGACAGCCTGATCGACGGCGTCGTGGTGGTCGGTTGCGGGCGGCTGGACAACGGCGAGCAGATGGGCGGCGCCGGGATCGGGGTGGGCATCGGCGGTTGGGGCGCGGTGGAACGGCTGACCATCGCCAACTGCACCACCATGGCAAACGGCACCAACGGGATCTTCCTGGAGTTGCAGAAGGACTACTGGTCGCCGCCGCGGGGCTACCGGATCATCGGCTGTCACAGCGAGGGCAACCGGTTCGGCATCTCCGACTGGGGTGCCGATGGGCTGATCGTCTCGGCCTGCACGATGACCGGCAACCTGGAGGCCGGCTTCGACATCTCCGCCGAGGGCACCGCCGGCGTCGCCGGGCGGGGCGGGGTGCTGACCGACTGTGTCATCGACGGCAACGGCTGCGACGGGATCAGCATGGGCAACACCCCCGGGCCGTACACCATCCGGGGTAACCGGATCAGCGGTAACGGTCGGCATGGCTACCACGGGCACGACCTGGGGCACGGCTACCAGGGCCCGGCGATGGACGTGGTGATCGAGAGCAACGAGTTCTGGGGCAACGGCCTCGACGCCGTCCGGGTGGACCGCCCGATGACCGACGCGGTGCTGCTCAACAACCGGCTGCGTAACAACGGACGGCAGTGCGGCGAGGCCGCCACCGGTGGCGGGGAGAGCGTTCGCTACAGCGAGCGGTCGATGGTGGACCGGGCCGCCCACTGGCCACACGACGGTCACCGCGGCAAGGTGCTGCGGGTCGGTAAGCGGGTCGCGATGGTGGCGGCGAACAACGACACCGAGTTGACCCTCGCTCCGGTACGCCCCGGAGCGTTCAGCGGGTGGAGCGGTGACACGCCGAAGCCGGGCACCCCGTACGAGTTGGTTGCCGCGCCGCAGACCCGGGCCGGCATCGCCATCAACGCGCACTTCGACTCTGCCACGGTCCGTGGCAACCGGATCTGGGACAACCACGACGACCAGACCCAGACCCACGGGTTGTGGATCACCGGGCGGGGTAGCTGCGTGGCCTGCCGGGTGGAGGACAACGACCTGGCCGGCAACGGCGCCGGCGGGATGCGGCTCGACACCCCACCGGTCGGTGGGCGCTGGAGTGGTAACCACGACGAGCACGACTGGAGTTGAGCCCTCGCGCGTCGGCGGCGGCGACCCGACCGGGCCGCCGCCGCCGACGGGCGGTCAGCCGGCCAGGCCGGCCACCGGGTCAGGATCCAGCACGACGGTCGCCGTGCCGGTCTGCGGCGGCACACCGGGCTCGGTCGGCGCGTCGGTGTACTCCGCGACGAAGACCGCGGTGAGGTTGTCCGCCCCGCCGTGCCCACCGTCCACGAAGGTGGCGATGGTCCCGGCGCACCCGGTCGCCGAGGAGAGCGGGTGCCCGTGCTCGTCGTGGCCGAGCACGTAGGTGACCTTCACCCGGGAGCAGTCCACCGGCAGGTCGTCGGTGACCTTAACCTGGTACGCGACCGTCTGCCCGAACTGGAAGGGCTGCCCGGCCACCGGGGTGACGAACTCGACGATCGGCGCGCGCGGCCCGACCAGCAGCGGCAAAGTCGCCGCCGCGGAGCGTCCGGTGCGGTCGGTCACCTTCACCGTGGGGGTGTACGAACCGTTCTCCTGGAAGGTCCAGGTCGGGTTCGGGTCGGTGCTGTCCACCGAACCGTCCGCGTTGAAGTCCCACGCGTAGCGCAGCGGGTCACCGTCCGGGTCGGTGGTGCCGGCGCTGGAGAAGGCGACGGTCAGCGGCGCCTGCCCGGCGGTCGGGTCCGCGCTGATCTTCGGGATCGGCGTCCGGTTGCCCCGGACGAAGTCGATCCGGGACAGCTGGGCGTCCGGGTTCTCGGCGAAGTAGCCGTCGCCGTACTCCAGCACGTAGAGCGCGCCGTCCGGCCCGAACTCCATGTCCATCGGGTTGTCCACCACCAGGGAGGGCACCACCGGACGGATGTCCTTCACGTCGCCGTCGGAGTCGAGCCGGAACTCCTTGATGTAGTCCCGGGTCCACTCGTAGAACAGCGGCACCCGGTCGTAGTAGGCCGGCCACCGGGTGCGGGAGGTGCTGGACCCGTCGTAGTCGTACGCCGGGCCGCCCATCGGCCCGATGCCACCGGTGCCCAGCTGGGGGAACTCCCCGGAGGCGGCGGACGGGTACCAGACCTCCGGCTGCTCGACCGGCGGCAGTTGCCGCTTGCCGGTGTTGTGGGGTGAGTCGTTGACCGGGCGCTTGCAGTCGAACTTCGCCCCGGACTCGCCGGTGGCGAAGTCGTAGTCGCGGTAGGCGATCGTCGGCGTCACGCAGTACGGCCAGCCGTAGTTCGCCGGCTTGTCGATCTGCATCCACCGGCCGTGCCCGGCCGGCCCCCGCGCGGGGTTGGACGACGAGGCGTCCGGGGAGTAGTCGGCCAGGTAGACGTTGTCGGTACGCCGGTCGACGGCGAACCGGAACGCGTTGCGCAGCCCCATCGCGTAGATCTCCGGGCGCGTCTTCGCGGTCCCCGGCTTGAACAGGTTGCCAGCCGGCACCGTGTAGCCACCGCCGGGCTTCACCCGGATGCGCAGCAGTTTGCCGCGCAGGTCGTTGGTGTTGGCGGAGGTGCGCTGGGCGTCGAACGCCGGGTTGCGGTCGGCCCGCTCGTCGATCGGAATGAAGCCGTCTGAGAAGAACGGGTTCGTGTCGTCGCCGGTGGACAGGTACAGGTTGCCCTTGCCGTCAAAGTCGATCTGGCCGCCGACGTGGCAGCAGATGCCCCGATCGGTGGGCACGTCGATGATCTGCTGCTCGGTGCTGAGGTTCAGCCGCATCCCGTCCAGCTTGAACCGGGACAGCCGGAGCGCGCCCCGGAACCGCTGCCAGTCCGCCTCGGTGCCGACCATCGGCGCGTCACCCTCGTTGACGTCGGGGGTGGCCGGGTCGTCCACCGGGGTGTTCAGGGGCGGCGAGTAGTAGAGGTAGACCCACTTGTTCTTGGCGAAGTCCGGGTCGATGGCGACCCCCTGCAGCCCTTCCTCGTCGTGCTCGTACACCGGGATGTCGGCGGCCAGGGTGTTCAGCCCGGTGCGCGGGTCGTGGATGCGCACCTCGCCGGTGCGGGAGGTGTGCAGCACCCGCAGGTCGGGCAGGACGGCGAGACTCATCGGCTCGCCCGGGAAGTCGTTCAGTGTCACCTTCTGGAAGCTGCTGTCCGGCGGCGCGGCGGCCGGCGCGGGCGCGGCGGTCGCGGCTGTCGGTGGTGCGGCCAGGCCGGCCGTCACCAGCAGCAGGGCGGACACGAATGCGGTCCTGTTCATCAGGTCGTCCCCCGAGGAGTGGTGGTCAGTACCGGAGTGAGGCGAGATAGTCGAAGCCGACCCGGGCGGTGTCCAGGGCGTCAGCGGGGGCGCGCGGCGGGGTGCCCGCATCGTCGCGTTCCACGATGTACTCCTCGATGCCAGCCTCCCGCTCGTGGGCGAAGATCCGGCCGAAGTCGATGACGCCGTCCCCGAGATCGGCGAAGCCGCCCTCGACGTCGAGGTCCTTGACGTGCACCTGGCGGATCCGGCCGCGGTTGGCCCGGATCACGTCAACCGGGTCGTGTGCCCCGCGCCAGGTCCAGTAGAGGTCGAGTTCGAAGTGGACCAGCCGCGGGTCGGTCTGCCCGGTGAGGATGTCGAAGCCGGTGGAGCCGTCGGTCAGTGGCACGAACTCCAGTTGGTGGTTGTGGTAGCCGAAGTCCAGCCCGGCGCGCTCGGCGAGCCGGCCGGCCTGGTTCAGGTCCCGGGCCAGGGCGCGGTAGACGGCCGGGTCCCGGATCGGCTGCCCGTTGGCGTCTCGACCGAAGTACGGGTGGACGATCTTCTTGCTGCCCACCACGTTCGCGTCGGCGAGGGCACGTTCCCAGGCGCCGGCGTCGAACGGTTGCGGGATGCCGGTGTGCCCGGAGGTGGACCGCAGCCCTGCCGCGTCCAGTGCGGCCCGGAACTGCGCGGCGGTACGCCCGACGAAGCCGGCGTGCTCCACCCGCCGGTAGCCGATCCGGCGCAACGCGGCCAGGGTGCCGGGCAGGTCGGCGGCGAGCTGGTCGCGCACCGTGTAGAGCTGGATGCTGATCCGGTCCACCGGCACCCGGCGTCGGCCGTTGGAGTGCCCGGCCGACGCGGCGGTGGCCGTGCCGGCGAGCAGGCCGGCGGTGCCGAGGGCTGCGGCGGAGACGGTCGCGGCGCGGAGCACACCGCGCCGGCTGACCGGCCCGGAGACCGGTAACGGCTCCGCCTGGGTTGTCTGTTGATCCATGGTGGTGGTCCCTTCCTGACGGCTGGCACGCCGTCGGCGGCAGTCGACCGGCTGCCGCCTCCGGGCGCGCCGAACCGGCCGGATCAGGGATCCGGCGGGGACGTGACGGACGGCGCGCGGGTGCGGCCCGGACCCATCAGGAGCGGAACGCGGCGACCCGGCAGAGGTCGGCGGCAGGCTGATCGACGAATGGGCAACCTTCTATCTGAATCGCGACCCTACCCTTGCCTCCGGACGAAGGCAAAGCTTCGCCCCGATCAGCAGAAGTTTCGCTCCAGACAACAAAAGCCTGCCCTGGCGCTGCGCCACCGCCCTGACCTCCCTCGCTCCCCGTGGGGCAAGCCGCTCCGTGCCGGACCACCCTCCGAGCCGAGACCGCGCCGATTCCTGCCCGGTCATTACGGGGCGAAAGCCGCGCAACTGCGGCAGAAAGTGCAAGCCCGCCGTGGTGAGGGCCGGACGGGACGTTGTGGGGCGGGTGGGTCGGGGTCGGTCGGACCGGTGCGCGGCGCGCAGGGGGGACCTGTCGTGTCTTTGTTTCGACAAGCGGCGCATTGCTGCGGAAAATGCGCCGATAAATGCGACGCCGATTATTTCCGAATGGCATGAGCACGCCAGTCGCGGCGGCGAGAATGTGGCAGAGGGAAGCCGAAAACGGGGGGACTGAACATGACGTTGAGGCGGCGATTGACGCTGTTGGCGGTAACCATCGCAGCCGTACCGCTGGCTGTCGGCGGGTGCACTGCCGACCGGGACCCGTCGGGCAAGGGGCACGCCGCCCCGCCGGAACTCACCGTGACGCCAGGGGACAAGGCCCGCGAGGTGCCGGTCAGCGCCGAGGTGGGCACTGCGGTCAAGGGCGGACGGGTCACCGGCGTCAAGCTCACGGACGACAAGGGCAAGCAGGTCAAGGCGGAGCCGCGGGAGGATGGCTCGGGCTGGGTGCCGAGCACGCCGTTGCAACCGAAGCGGACCTACACCGCCGAGGTGACCGCGACCGGCGACTCGGGTGCCACGACGACCCGCACGTCGACATTCACCACCATGGCCAAATCCACCAAACCGCAGATCACCAGCACCCTCTATTTCGTCGGCAACCGGACGTACGGCACCGCGATGCCGGTAACCGTGGCGTTTGACCCGGGAATTCCGAAAGAGGCCAGGGCGGACGTCCAGCGTCGGTTGTTCGTAAAGACGAATCCGCCCCAGCCGGGTGCCTGGTCGTGGCTGGAGGACGGAAGTCAGGTCTATTACCGGGCACCCGATTTCTGGCGGCCGGGGACCACGATCAGCGTCCGGGCCGGCCTGCAGGGACTGCCGATCGGCAAGGACAAGATCGGCGACGCCGAGCGGACCGCGACCTCCAAGATCGGGAAACAGGTCGCGCTGGAGATCGACAACGACACCAAGCAGATGACCGTGCTGCGCGACGGGAAGCAGGTCCGCCGGATCCCGGTCAGCCTGGGCAAGCCGAGCACGCCGACCTCCAGCGGCAAGATGGTGATCATGGAGAAGCACGAGCGGACCACGTTCGACACCCGCGGTGAGCCGGACGGGGGCTACGTGGTCGACGTCGACGACGCCCAGCGACTCACCTGGGGTGGCGAGTTCATCCACTCGGCCCCCTGGTCGGAGGGCGACCAGGGCAGCACCAACGTCTCGCACGGGTGCACGAACGTCGCCGCCACCGCGGCGGACTGGTTGATGGGTGTGACCCAGGTCGGCGACCTGGTCACCGTGAAGGGCACCGAGGTGGAGTTGCAGGCCGGCAACGGCTGGACGGCGTGGAACGTGAGCTGGGACGAGTTCATCCGGGGCAGCGCCCTGCCGGTGCCGGCCGGGCTGCGGCCCGCACCGGTCGCCCCGGCGCACCCGGGCGCGGTGGCCGGCGGGTCACCCGCACCGGCGCCCTCGGTCAGCGGTCGCTGAGACACCACAGACGGCCTCCGGGGCCGGCCCGCCGACTCGGCAGGTCGGCCCCGGCCGGCTTTCGGCGGGCGCTCAGTCCAGCGGTACCCGGGCCACCCCGGGCCCGATCAGGCTGCCCAACCAGAGCTGGTCGCCGTGCTGGCGTACCCCGGTGATCATCCAGTAGTGCCCGGCCGGGCCGTGCAGCGTACGGAGGATCACGCCCGCGCCGTCGACCAGCGCGACCAGCCCGTAGCGCTTCGGTTGTGGCTGCATCGCGTCGGGCAGCAACGCGGCGATCTGGCGTAGGCGAGGGTGCGGCAGGAGCCGCTCGGCGATCGGGACCCGCGGGCTGGGTAGCGCGATCCAGTACGTCCCGTCACCCACCGCGGAGAGATTGTCCGGATAGGCGGGCAGGTCGGCGAGCACTCGCACCCCGCCGCCCAGCTCGACGCGGAGCAGCCGGTGGGTGGTGGTCTCCACCAGCATCAGCGCCGACTCGTCCGGGGTCAGCGCGATCCCGTTGGGGAAGTACAGCCCGTCGGCCACCACCTCGGTGCGCCCGCTGCCCGGGTGGTGGGCCAGCACCCGGCCGTTGGGGCGGTGCTCCAGCAGGTCCCGCTTCCAGTGCGAGACAGGAAACCGATCGGAGGAGTCGGTGAAGTAGATGGTGCCGTCGCGGGCCACCGTCGCGTTGTTGGCCAGGTGCACCGGCGGTGCCGTCCCGGTCAGCTCGTGTACGGCGCCGTCCGGTGTGACCCGTAGCAACCCGCGGTACGCGTCACATACCACCAGCGCCTCACCGGACGGGTCCAACTCGATGCCGAGCGGTCGGCCGCCGGTCTCCGCCAGCAGCCGGGGTCGGGTGCCGGCCCGCGCGTCGGCCGGCCACCACCAGAGCCGGCCATCCTCGTCGCCGCTGATCACCCGTCCGGTCGGGTCGACCAGTACGTCCTCCGGGCCGACGGCGCCGTCGGGCAACGGCAGCAGGTCGACCTGGTCGAGCCGGCGGTCGATGGCGGCCCACGCTCCGGTGAGCGGGGGAGGGACGGTGGCCGGCTCGCGGACGGGCCGGATGAGCCGGGGCGGCCGGGGCCGGGGGATCAGCATCGTCCCATTCTCCACCGCCGATGCCCGGCCGACCGGGAGCACCGCCGCGGCGCGGCGCGCCGGCCGTCGCCGAGCACGCCTCGGACTCCCGTTGGCCGGCGCGCCCGCCGGGTGGCGTGGGGTGCCTGCAGCCGTGCGTCCCCCGCAGGCCAGCGGGACCAAGGGGGCACCCTGGCCTCCGCCCTTAGGGGGAGGCGGGTGCCCTCCGGGGATGACCCTGGGCGTACCCGGAATCACTCGGTGGAGGGGCGAAACTGTCGGTGGTGGGGGCTAGATTCGTCGGTATGGGAGAGCACAGCGACCGGTTGGACGTGCAGGTCAGCGTGGGTGACCAGGTGGTCCAGGTGCGGGTGGCCGGCGAGGTCGACATCGCCACGGTGGCCGCGTTCCGGTCCGCGCTGTGGTCCGCGCCGGCCCGTCCGGTGCTCCGGCTGGAGATGTCCGAGTTGCGGCTGCTCTCCGCCGCCGGGGTGCGCACCCTGCTCGCCGCGCACCTGCGCGTCCGGGCACGTGGCGGCGAGCTGGTCCTGGTCGATCCGACCCCGGTGGTGGCCCGGGTGCTGCGCGCCACCGGTCTGCACCGGGTGATGCCGGTGTTGGAGCCGGCCCGGGTTGTCGAGGCCGAGCGACGCCGGATGCCCCCGGCCTCGACCCTGGTGCTGGCCGCCTGACCATCGCCGCCGGGCCAGGGCACCGCGCGGCCGTCCGCCCCACCAGACCATGACCACCGGACCGCACCGGACCGTGGCACCGGGACCGCACCGGACCGTGGCCACCCGGCCTTCCTCAGGCCCTGATGGACGGGCCGAGCGGGGCCGCCGGCGTGGGCCGGCGACCCCCACGTTCCGTCAACGCACGTCGAGCAGGTCGACGACGAAGATCAGCGTCTCGCCCGGCTTGATGACGCCGGCCGCGCCGCGGTCGCCGTACCCCAGGTGCGGCGGGATGGTGAGGCGGCGCCGGCCGCCGACGCGCATGCCGATCACGCCCTGGTCCCAGCCGGCGATGACCTGGCCGCCGCCGAGCGGGAACTCGAACGCCTCACCCCGGTTCCAGGACGAGTCGAACTCGCCGCCGGTGGAGTGCGACACGCCCACGTAGTGCACGCTGGCCAGTTGGCCCGGCTCGGCCTGCGGGCCCTCGCCCACGGTGATGTCCTCGATCACGAGGTCGGCCGGCGGCGCACCCTCGATCGGACCCACCTCGGGCTTGCCGGATCGGGCGCCTGCTGCCTGGTTCATGCGGGGATCTCCTGCCGTGCTGGGTGATGTGTCCGGTCACCGTCGATCCTGCCGGATCGCACCCCACCGATGTGCGGCGGACCCGCCACCTGGCCCGAGAGCGTTTTGGCGGAACCCGCTGCCGGCGGGCGGCACCCCCGGCGGAACGGCGCGACCCGCCGGGCGCACGGGGCGGCGGCGGGTCGGGCACACGTGTGTCGGCGGGCGTCACCGGTGGTGACGCCCGCCGAGGGGTGAAGCGGTGTGGGTCACCGCAGCCAGGGCATCCGCTGGACGATCGGCAGCCGTGCCCAGACCCGGCCGAGGCCCCAGGTGTCGCCGGCGTTGACCAGCGCCAGCACCGCCAGCACCGCGGCGTAGATCAGGTGGTCGTCCATGAAGGGGTTGTTCTCCGGAGGCAGGACCGCGGTCCACATCATGACCAGGAGCAGTCCGCCGGCCACGGCGGCGACCCGCATGCCGATACCGAGCAGCAGGGCGACACCGATCCCGGCCAGGCCGATCATGAACAGCCAGTCCGCCCAGGCTGCCCCGGCGATGTTGGCGTAGATGTCCTTGAACGGTCCGGTCACGCCGAAGGTGAGGAACCCCTTGGTGGGGCTGCCCCCGTTGATCCAGGCGTTCTTCGACTCGGTGGCCATCCCGAAGCCGAACAGCTTGTCGATGAACGCCCAGAGGAAGATCCAGCCGAGCGCCATCCGGGTGCCGGCCAGGATGTACCGGACGGCCCTCTCCCGGGTGGTGCCCGCCGCCGGAGCGTTGGTCTCGGCGGTGATCCGCTCGGTCGTCGCGGTCATGGTCTCCACGTCCCTTCTCTGCCTCGCACCGCGCTTCTCGGTGGCATCTCAAGTGGACACCCGTCGCACTGTCGGGCAGCAGGGCCGACGGACCGCAAAGGCCCGGGACCTTGGACCCCCCACGGCGCGGTCCGGCGACCCTGACCGTGACCGTCGGTCGGTCGTAGCGTCCGAGGTGGAGTTACGAAAGGGAGGCCGTGATGAGGACCTGGCAGGTGGGCGACGTGATGACCCGGGAGGTCGTGACCGTGGTGGCGGACACCCCGTACCGGGAGATGGTCGACCTGTTGCTGCGCCGCGGCGTGAGCGCGGTGCCGGTGATCGACGGGTTCCGCCGGGTGCTGGGCGTGGTGTCCGAGGCGGACCTGCTGCACCGCATCGAGCGCGCCGGCGAGCCGGCGCAGCGTCGGATCTTCGAGAGCCGCCGACAGCGCGACGCGCGGGGCAAGAGCGAGGCGTTGCTGGCCCGCGATCTGATGACCGCGCCAGCGGTCACCACGTGCCCGCAGGCGTCGTTGCCGGCCGCCGCCCGGCTGCTGGATCACGAACAGGTCAAGCGGCTGCCGGTGCTGGACGACCTGGGTCGGCTGGTCGGCATCGTCAGCCGCGCCGACCTGCTGCGGGTGCACCTGCGCTCGGACGCCGAGATCCGCGAGGACGTGGTGCAGGAAGTGCTGCGTCGGGTGCTCGCGGTGCGGGACGGTCTGGTCACCGTCGAGGTCCGCCATGGCGAGGTCACCCTGGCGGGCCGGCTGGACCGCCGCTCCGCCGTCGACCTCGCCGGCCGGCTCGCGGCTCAGGTCAGTGGCGTCGTGCAGGTGACCAACTCGATCGGTTACGACGCCGATGACACCGTTCACGATCCGACGCAGGTGATGCCGGTCGCCTGATCATCGCCGCCGGCCCGGCGGCCGGCGCGCCGGCCGCCGGGGCATCGACTTCGCCGGAGCGACTTCGCCGGATCGGCCGCTCGCCTAGGCTCGGGAGCGGCCGGCCGGCGGGGCAGCGCGGCGGTGCACAGTGGTCGACGCGGGGGGCGCCGGGTGGACGAGGCGACGGTCGCGGTGCCGCTGTGGGCCTGGGCGGCGGTCGGCGCGGTGATCGCCGTGATGCTCGCGATCGACGTGCTCATGCACCGGGACAGCCACGTCATCGAGCTGCGCGAGGCGGTGGTCTGGAGTGCTGTCTGGATCAGCGCCGGCCTGCTGTTCGGGCTGGTCGTCTGGTTCGGCCTGGGCGGCGAGCCGGCCAGCGCCTACTTCTCCGGCTATCTGCTGGAGAAGGCGCTCTCGGTGGACAACGTCTTCGTCTTCGCCCTGATCTTCGGCTATTTCCGAGTCCCGCCGGGCTACCAGCACAAGGTGCTGTTCTGGGGCGTGGTGGGCGCGCTCGTGTTCCGGCTGCTGTTCATCCTCGCCGGTGCCGAGCTGCTGGACCGGCTCAGCTGGGCCGCGTTCGTGCTGGGTGCCTTCCTGGTCTGGACCGGCTGGCGGCTGGCCGTGCGCGGGAAGCCGGACGTGGACCCGGAGCGCAACCTGGTGGTCCGGCTGTTCCGGCGGGTGGTACCCACCGACGCCCAGTACCACGGCGACCGGTTCACCACCCGGGTCGCCGGCCGGCGCCAGGCCACCCTGCTGCTGGTGACGCTGGTCGCCATCGAGGCCACCGACGTGGTGTTCGCCATCGACTCGGTGGCGGCGATCCTCGCCATCACCACCAACACCTTCCTGGTCTGGACAGCCACCGCGTTCGCCGTGCTGGGGCTGCGCAGCCTCTACTTCTGCCTCGCCGGCCTGCTGCGGCACTTCGGTTACCTGCGCTACGGGCTGGCCCTGCTGCTGGCCTTCGCGGGCGTCAAGCTGATCCTGGCCGAGACGCCGGTGGGCAAGCTGCCGGTCTGGTTGACCCTCGCGGTGGTGGTGCTGATCCTGGCCGTCTCCATCGCGGCCAGCATCCGGGCCATCCGGCGCGGTCGCGACGTCGCCTGACCCGCCGCGGTCAGCCGGCCAGCACGGGCCGGGACAGCTGGTCGGCCAGCAGTGTGGGCGCCTCGGCCAGCGACGGGCCGTACCAGGTGAGGTGTCGTCCGGAGAGCAGGGCGCACGGTACGCCCGGAAACGCGTCCGGCCCGTCGTCGGCCGTGAACCGGTACGGCTCGTCGGGCAGCACCACCAGCTCCGGCTTGCGCTCACGCAGCTCGGCCAGGCTCGGGCGGGGATAGCGCTCGGGCTGCTGGTCGTACGCGTTGACCACGCCGAGCCGGCGGAGCACGTCGCTGGCGAACGTGTCGTCGGCGAGCACCACCCAGGGTCGACGCCAGACCGGCACCACCGCCCGGCGGGGCGGCGCGAGCCGGGGCGGATCCGCCCATGCCCGCCGGGCCGCCCGCAGCCAGGTCGGCTCCGCCGGCGCACCCAGCTCGGCCAGCAGTTCGGCCAGTTCGGTCAACGCCCCGGAGACGGTACGTGGATAGGTGACCCGCACCGGCACACCGGCCGCCCGCAGCGCCTCCGCGTCGACCCGGCGGTTCTCCTCCACGTTCAGCAGCACCAGGTCCGGCCGCAGTGCCCGGACCCGGTCCAGGTCCGGGTACTTGGTGCCGCCGACCCGGGCGACGTCCAGCCCGGCCGGGTGGCTGCACCAGTCGGTGGCCCCGACCAGCACCCCCGGCAGGGTCAGCGCCACCGCCTCGGTCAGCGACGGCACCAGCGACACCACCCGCACCCCGCACACCTCCGTCCGCCACCCGTCCCGGTAGCGATCATGCCGGGTGGCGCGGCGCAGCGCGGGTCAGGGGCGGCCGGGCTCGATCCGGGCGGTCACGTCGAGGTGTGCCGGTTGGCAGTCGGCGGTCGTTGCGAACCGGCGGACCGCGGCGTGGATGTGCTCGCGTACGCCGGCGGCCCCGGCGTCGGAGGTCATGTCCACCCGGATCCACACGTCGGGGCGCGGTGGTGCGCCGGTGAGCATCACCTGGGCGCGGCGTACACCGGGGTTGCCGGTCAGGTCGCGTTCCAGCGCGTGGGCGAGGACCTCGGCGGCCAGTCGGGTACGGCCGGGCCGGTGCCCGGCGTGGCTCAGTGTGCCCCGCAGTGCCCGGCCGGGCCGGCGCAGTTCCCGGTCCAGCAGGCGCTGCCCGGAGAGGGCGACCAGCACTCCGGCCACCGCCGCGGCCAGGGTGCTCCACGGCGCTGCCAGTCGCCACCGGTCCAGCAGCCCGGCGCCGAGCAGTACCGCACCGGGATCACCGCCGGGCAGCACGCCGAAGCTGACGGCAAGCGCCGCCGCTCCGCTCGCCACCAGCAGCAGCGCGATGATGGTCCACAGCAGTCGGTGTGCGGCGTCGGTCATGCGGGCCGCCCTCCGGGCAGCAACCGGACCTCGATCCGGCCGGTGCGCTGCGCGGCGAGTCGGTGTAGCTCCTGGTGCACCGCGAACTCGACTTCGGCGCGGGTCGCCGGGTCGCCGCTGGCGCGCACCCGGGGGCGCCACTGGTCGCCGTGCCGGCGGACGCGCACGCGGGCCCGGTGGACGCCCGGCACGGCACGCGCCGCGTCGGCCAGCCGGCGCTCCACACAGCGGCGGTGCAGGTACCAGCCGTCCCGCTCGTCGATGCGCAGCCGGACCGGCGTCCAGCGGCGCAACTGGGCGATCAGGATGGACAGCCCGAGCAGCAACGCCGCGCCGGCCATCGCCCGGACCGTCGGGTCGCGCCACTGGGTGTTGGTCAGCGCGTCGTACCCGCCGGTCCGGGGGAACAGCGGCGCCGGGCGATCCAGCGTGACCAGCAGCGCCTGTACGGCCAGCAGCGCGCCGCCGGCGAGCAGGGCGGCGGCCAGTAGCAGCGAGGCGATCCGGTTGGCGGTCCGCATGTCCGCCTCCGGCCGTCTGGCCGGTCGCCCTGTCCCGGCGCCGTCCGCGCCGGGGACGAGCAGGTCGTCCACCGTGACGGTCACCGCGGCCACGGCGAGCCCGGTGCCGGCGGATACCCGGTCGGCGACCGCCCTCCGGACCGCCTCGGCGACGGCGGGCACGCTGTGCCCGTACGAGGTGACCAGGTGCAGGTCGAGGCCCACGGACCGGTCGGCCAGGCGGACGGCGGCCGGGTGTACGCCGGATACGCCCGGCACCCGGCCGGCCGCGTCGACCGCGATCCGCGCGACGTCTGGCGCCCCGACGGCGCCCCGTTCTCGCCGGTTCGCGCCAACGCGCGGGCTGCTCCCGGTGCT
This sequence comes from Micromonospora sp. NBC_00858, assembly GCF_045207365.1. NCBI lineage: Bacteria > Bacillati > Actinomycetota > Actinomycetes > Micromonosporales > Micromonosporaceae > Micromonospora > Micromonospora sp. NBC_00858. The sequence continues at coordinate 2,106,975 of NZ_CP108828.1, forward strand.
TGGATTGCCGCTGGCGCTCCGGGCTGGGCCGGCGGTCGGGGCGGACGGGCGGGTGGCGATGGGTCGCTGGGGGAGTTTGTGGTGTCGCCCAGCTCGATCAGCGCGGGGTCGCCGGAGGATGGTCGGATCACCAGCCCGGCGAGGCCGGCGAGCAGGGCGAGGGCGGTCACTCTGGCGCGGGCGAGCGCCCAGACTGCCATCGGCGAGGCCGCCGAACTGCTGTCGCGACATGCTGACCTCCCGGCCGGCCCGCTACCGGCGACCCCGCTGGATACACCGGGCGGGGACCTCTGGAACACGACGCTCCTGTGATGCCGGTCACAGTGGCGGTCCAGCGCTGGCATCGGCGGGCCGCCGTTGACGCTTCTACAACGTTGCAATGCCTCCTTCGTTCCCAGGAGGGCCTCAATGCGGGTCCCCTCGGTTCCTTGACCGATCCGGCAGAAGCACACCATCGAGGGCCCGGTGATGGGCGCGCCGAGTAGCGGTCGGTGGGCGCGCGGGTCCGGCCGGTTGGGGCGGCGCCGGCCGCACCGCCGAGGCGAGCACCATGATCGACCGCCTAGACTCGGCCCGGCGCGACCGACCGGCGGATGGATCAGGCAGATGACGAGCACCGTCAGCGACGACCTCGGCTGGCTGCGGGCGCTGCCCGCCGACGGTGGGCGGGACACGCTGCTCACCCGCGCCGGCCACCGGGTCCACCCGGCGCGCCGGCTCAGCGAGCTGGTCCAGGGGCGTCCGCCCGGCGTCACCGGCAGCCAGTGGAGCTCGGCCAGCCGGGCCGGCTTCGACTTCGTGATCTGCGCCGCCGACACCGGGCGTCCGATCGTCGCCGTGGAGATCGGCCCGGTCGCTGCGGCCGGCTCGGCACAGCAGCGCGCCGAGCGGCTCAAGGACGCGGTGAGCGCCGCGGTCGGGCTGCCGGTGCTGCGCGTCGGGTCGCCCACGCTGCGGGCGGCCGAGCACGGCCGACGTCTGGTGGAGTACGTGATCGACGCGCGCGACTACGCAGCGGGCGGCGCCGGGGACGAGGCGGCCCCGGTGGGCTTCCGGGACATCCTCGGGCGGCTGCCGGACGGCCGTACCGGCCCGGTCAACGACCTCGGCGCGTTGGCCCGAGCGGCGGCTGTCGAGGCGTACGTGGCCCGGCGGCTCGCCGACCCGATCGTGCGAGGGCTGCACGTGCGCTGGTCGGACGGCCCCGCGCAGGGGTGGAGCTGGGTGCACGTACGCCCCGACGCGTGCCTGGTGGAACGGGTCTCGGTAACCGAGCACCGCTTCTCCTGTGGCATCGACGCGGCCCGGCTTGCCGAGGACCTCGCCACGGTCGCCGTCGGGGAACGGCTACGCGCCGCCGAGATCGGTGGCCCCGATCTGCAACCGCGAGCCGAATTGACCGCGGACATCGTCGCGCTGAGCCAGCGCCGGCACGAACTGGTGGGCGGCTTCGCCTTCGACCACCTCTGCGCCGACTGACCAGCGCCTGCCGCACCTGCTGACCCTTCTGCGCACCGGCTCCGCGTCGGGTCGCGGCAATTTCCTGTGCGCCGGTTGAACCTTCCCGGTCGCCGTCCCGTACTCCTGCGCGAATGAACAGGATCTCCCCATCCGCGTCGACCGGACGCGGGAGACGGTGCGGAAAGGGCATCGTCGGCCATCGACACGTTACCGGGTAGGTCACGGTGGTCGCCGCTGTGGCGTGCCCTCTCACATCCGTCGGTCCGCCGAGGGCAGGAATCCACTACCGGATCGAGAAGGAGAGCAATTCGATGCGCAGGTCCACACGGGCGCGCCGGTCATCCGGCAACGCGCGGAGCAAGCGTCTGCTGGCCGTTGTCGGCACGCTCGTGGTCTTCGGCGGAGTCGTCGCCGTGACCCAGATTTCGTCGGCCCAGGATCGGCGGACGAACAAGCCGCGACCGGCTGCGGGGCAGTGCGTGGAGCCGAGCCCGGGCGCGACCGCGCCGACTGGCGCCGGTTCGACCACCCGGACCTGGCAGAACGGTCGTTGGGTGCGTAACCACTGGGGTGACGGGCAGCAGTCGGTCCCCGAGTGCGAGGACGGCAAGGACGGTACGTCGGGCACCGGCTCGGCCATCGCCTGCCCGGACGTGACGGCGAAGCTGCCGCAGGTGCCGGACCGGTCCCGGGCCGAGGTGGACCGCAACCTCGCGCAGTTGCAGACCCAGATCGCGGAGGCCGACCGCCGGCTGGCCGCCGAGGGCAGCAAGGGTGAGGCGTTCATCCGCAGCTCGATCCTCCAGCCACTGGCCGCCAAGCGACGTGCGGTGCTGGATCGGATCACGACCGCCATCGACCGGGTCGGGCCCCGCCCGCAGGGGCTGGCGCAGCTCGCCGAGTGTCAGGTGCAGCCGACCGGAAACACGGGCGGCAACAATGGTGGGAACACCGGCGGCGGCAATAACGGCGGGAACAACGGTGGCGGCAACAACGGTGGCAACGCCCCCGGTGCCGGGCTCGGCGTGCTGGCCAACGACTGCGACCAGAGTCAGCTCCAGCCGCACGACGGCTTCCAGAACGGCAACCGCTGCGTGAGCACCGAGTTCGGTGAGGTCGGCGCTGCCGCCAACAACCCGTCGCTGCTGATCACCCAGTTCCCCGGTGAGGTCGGCCGCAACCAGGCCTTCACCCTGCGGGTCAGCACCCGCAACCTGATCCGGGACCGCTTCCTCGCGGCTGGTCAGGGCGGGTACTACGTGGAGAGCTCGCTGCTCAACGACCAGGGTCTGGTCCGCGGCCACTTCCACACCGCCTGCCGCATGCTGGACAGCCTGACCACCCCGCCGGAGCCGCAGGAGGTGCCCGCGTTCTTCGTGGCCACCGAGGACGGGCGCGGTAGTGCCCAGCCGGACGAGGTGACCATCCAGATCCCGGGTCTGCCGGAGTCGGGTACCGCGCAGTGCGCGGTCTGGGCCGGCGACGGCTCGCACCGGCTGCCGATGATGGAACGCGCCAACCAGACCCCGGCGTTCGACGCGGTGCGTATCGAGGTCAACTGAGTCTGAGTCGACCTGCGGCGGCCGGTCACCCGGGGCGGACAGCCCGGGGTGACCGGCCGCCGCGCCGTGTCTACCGAGGGGAGTGATGGGGAATGACCCATCGGCCCGAAAGGCGGCCGCGGACAATCTGACGGGGCCACGCCGTTTCCGGCGGGCCCCGTCTGTGTGTCGTCCGGTCAGCGGTTCTTGTACGCCTCAACCACCTCGACCGGGATCCGGCCCCGTTCGGAAATCTTGTAGCCGTTCTTGACGGCCCATTCCCGGATGGCCCGGTTCTGCTCCCGATCCATTCCGGCGCCGCTGGGTCGCCCCGGCCGCCGGACTGCGCGAGCGCCCTCAACCGGGCCCCGCCCGATGCGCCGACCCGCATTGATGTACGGATCCAGCGACTTGCGCAGGACGCCGGCATTCTCGTCGGAGACATCGATCGTGTAGGCCACGCCGTCGAGACTGAACTCGACCGTCCGGTCTGCCTTCCCACCGTCGAGGTCGTCGGTCAGCACCGTGATTACTTTTCTCGCCATTGCCGATTACTCCCTGTGTGTGGCGGGATGTGTCCAAAGTCTGACCCACCACCCGGGGAAACCGCAACAATATGCGCCCTTTTCATTTCGGCGCGTCGCGATTGGTTGGCGAGCAAATCCGCGAACGGACGCCGAATCGGGGCGCTGGCCGCCTTCATTCACCCGAGCAGACCGGCGTGTCCGGCGACGGCGGCGGCCTCCGCCCGGTTGGATACCCGCAGCTTCCGGAGCAGCGTGGCGGTCATCCGTTTCACCGTTCGCTCCGAGACGTGCAGTTCCTCGGCGATGTCGACGGTGCTGCGGCCGGCGGCGATCGCCCGCAGCAGCCGGCGCTCCTCGTCATCCAGGTCGACCGGTGCGGCGCGCGAAGGCCGCAGCACGGCGCGCAGCAGTTCCGCCGGCAGCACCGCCCAGCCATCGAGGATGGCGAGCAGCGGGGGCAGGAGATCCCCCGGTTCGCTGGTCTTCGGTAGGTACCCCTCGGCGCCGGCGCGCAGCGCGTCCAAGGCGGGCGCCGGGTCGGTCGAACCGGACATCGCCACCACCCGCACCCGTGGGGTGGTCCGCCGGATCGCGGCCACCGCCCGGATGCCGCCGGGTGGAGGCATGTGCAGGTCGACCAGGGCCAGGTCGGGCATGCAACGGCTGATCATGGCGGCGGCGGCGGAGGCGTCACCGGTCGAGCCGACCACCTCGGCCCGTTTGTCGGTGGTCAGCGGGAGCAGCAGTTCCAGGCCGCGGACGAAGAGGGGGTGATCGTCCACGACGGCGATTCTGGTGGTCTTCGCGGCGCTGACCGTGCTCGCCGCCGCCGCCGGGCTGCCCGGCCGGATCGTGGTCGCCCTGGCCGCGATCAGCCTCGCCATCCCGCTCGCCGTGGCGATCGCCGGTGGCGGACGGCTGACCCGTGAGCTGCTGCTGCCGGCCCGCCGACCGGAGCCGGACAGTGGCCTGGGTCACACCCCGGAACAAGGGGAACGCTTTGTTACTTGAGTGAGACACGCTCAAGTCAACGCGATAGCAGGTGTTCGATGGCAACTCTTCCGGTACTTCCTCTGACCGATGCCGTGCTGCTGCCCGGCATGGTCATCCCGGTGACCCTCGACCCGACCACTCAGGCCGCGGTCGACGCAGCCCGCGCGACCGGTGACCGCAAGCTGCTCGCCGTGCCCCGCATCGAAGGCGAGTACGGCCCGGTGGGCGCGGTCGCCACCATCGAGAAGGTGGGACGGCTGCCCGACGGTGAGCCGGCCGCCGTCATCCGTGGCCTGTCCCGGGCCCGGATCGGCTCCGGCGTGCCCGGCCCCGGCGCCGCACTCTGGGTCGAGGCGACCGAACTCGACGAACCCGCCCCCGCTGGCCGGGCCCGGGAGCTCGCCCGCGAGTACCGCGCCCTGACGACCTCCGTGCTCCAGCAGCGTGGCGCCTGGCAGGTCATCGACGCGATGGAGCGGATGACCGACCTCTCCGAGCTGGCCGACTCGGCCGGCTATGCGCCCTGGTTGAGCCTGGAGCAGAAGACCGAACTGCTCGCCGCCCCGGACGTCACCGCCCGGCTGGAGCTGCTGGTCGGCTGGGTGAAGGAACACCTGGCCGAGCAGGAGGTCACCGAGCAGATCAACACCGACGTGCGGGAGGGGCTGGAGAAGTCCCAGCGGGAGTTCCTGCTCCGCCAGCAGCTCGCCGCGATCCGCAAGGAGCTGGGTGAGGACGAGCCGGACGGCTCGGCCGACTACCGGTCCCGGGTCGAGGGTGCCGACCTGCCGGAGAAGGTCCGCGAGGCCGCCATGCGGGAGGTCGGCAAGCTGGAGCGGGCCAGTGACGCCTCCCCGGAGGCGGGCTGGATCCGTACCTGGCTGGACACCGTCCTCGAGATGCCGTGGGGCACGCGTACCCAGGACAACACCGACCTCGGCGCGGCCCGGGCGGTGCTCGACGCCGACCACGCCGGCCTGGCCGACGTGAAGGACCGCATCCTGGAGTACCTCGCGGTGCGCAACCGCCGGGCCGAGCGCAACCTCGGCGTGGTCGGCGGTCGCGGCTCCGGCGCGGTGCTCGCCCTCGCCGGCCCGCCCGGGGTCGGCAAGACCAGCCTCGGTGAGTCCGTGGCACGGGCACTCGGGCGCAACTTCGTCCGGGTCTCCCTCGGCGGCGTGCGCGACGAGGCCGAGATCCGCGGCCACCGGCGTACCTACGTCGGCGCGCTGCCCGGTCGGATCGTCCGTGCGCTGCGCGAGGCCGGCTCGATGAACCCGGTCGTGCTCCTCGACGAGGTCGACAAGCTGGCCGCCGGCTACGCCGGTGACCCGGCCGCCGCCCTGCTGGAGGTGCTCGACCCGGCGCAGAACCACACCTTCCGGGACCACTACCTGGAGGTCGACCTCGACCTGTCCGACGTGCTCTTCCTGGCCACCGCCAACGTGGTGGAGTCCATCCCCGGTCCGCTGCTGGACCGGATGGAGCTGGTCACCCTGGACGGGTACACCGAGGACGAGAAGGTCGCCATCGCCCGGGACCACCTGCTGCCCCGGCAGCGGGAGCGGGCCGGGCTGACCGCCGACGAGGTGAGCATCGCCGACGAGGCTCTCGCGCTGATCGCGGGGGAGTACACCCGGGAGGCCGGCGTCCGGCAGCTCGAACGTGGCCTGGCCAAGATCCTGCGCAAGGTGGCGGTGACGCTGGCGACCGACCCGACCCCGGTTCGCGTCGACACCGACAACCTCGCCAGCTACCTGGGTCGACCGAAGTTCACCCCGGAATCGGCCGAGCGCACCGCGGTGCCCGGCGTGGCCACTGGTCTCGCCGTCACGGGCGCCGGCGGGGACGTGCTCTTCATCGAGGCGACCAGCATGGAGGGCGAGCCGGGGCTGACCCTGACCGGCCAACTCGGTGACGTGATGAAGGAGTCGGCACACATCGCCCTCTCCTACCTGCGCTCCAACGGGCGGCGGTTCGGCATCGACCCGAACGTCCTGGCCGGGCGCCGGATCCACGTCCACTTCCCGGCGGGCGCGGTGCCCAAGGACGGCCCGAGCGCCGGCATCACCATGGTGACCGCGCTGGCGTCGCTGGTCACCGGCCGCCCGGTCCGCCCGGAGTTCGGGATGACCGGCGAGGTGACGCTCTCCGGGCGGGTGCTGCCGATCGGCGGGGTGAAGCAGAAGCTGCTCGCTGCGCACCGGGCCGGACTCACCGAGGTGATCATCCCGGCGCGCAACGAGCCGGATCTGGACGACCTGCCGGCCGAGGTGCGCGAGGCGTTGACCGTGCACACCCTGGCCGACGTCGCCGACGTGCTCGCCCTGGCGCTGCGCCCGGCCGAGGTCGACGCGTTGGACGGCTCGGCGCTCGCCGTGGCCTGACGATCCGACCAGGGAGCCCTCGTCGTCTTCGGACGGCGGGGGCTCCCTGCTGTACGAGTCGATCAGCGAACCGTACTGTCCTGCTCGAACCCCTCAACTACCTCTCCGCCACGAGGCGGCCCCCGGGAGGAACCCCCGTGAACGTGGTCCTTTGGATCATCCAGATCCTGCTCGCCGTCGTGTTCGGCGGTGCCGGCCTGGCCAAGCTGACCCAGCCCAAGGAGAAGCTGCGCGACCGGATGGGCTGGGTTGACCCCGTTCCGCCGACCCAGGTCAAGGCACTCGGCGCCGTCGAGCTGCTGGCCGCCATCGGGCTCGTACTGCCCGCCCTCACCGGCATCGCCACCGTGCTCACCCCGCTGGCCGCCGTCGGGCTGGTCATCGTCATGGTCGGCGGCATTCTGGTGCACCTGCGCGGCCTGAAGAGGCAGGACACCGAGGACCGGCGCCGGATGGAGATGCAGGGCGCCGTGACCTGCGCCGTGCTGCTCGTCCTCGCCGCGGTGGTGGCGTGGGGCCGGTTCGGCCCGTACTCCTTCTGATCCTTGCGCCGGCGACCGTCGTACCCGACGGTCGCCGGCGGCGCGCTCAGCGGTGGTCGCCGCCGCGATCCCGGCGCACGGTGGCCTTGCGGCCCTTGATGGTGCTGGAACGCAACCCGGAGATCACCTCGTCGGCCACGCCCTGCGGCACCTCCACCAGCGAGAACCGGTCGGCGATCTCGATCGAGCCGATGTCCCGGCCGCTGATCCCGGTCTCCCCGGTGATCGCGCCGACCAGATCCTGCGGGCGCACCCCGGCGCGCCGGCCCAGGCCGACGAAGACCTGGACGGTGTTACCGCCCACGCGCGGCCGACCGCCACCGCGCCGGTCACCGCCCCGGCCCCCGGCCTCCGGCCGACCCTCGCGGGGGCCGCGCACCGGCACCTGCGGGATCTCCTCCTCGTCGTCCGAGCCCGGCGAGGTCACCTCGTGCGCCAGCTTCACAGCGGCGAGAGCGACCTCCATCAGGTCGAACTCGTCGGTCAGCGTCTCCACGATCACCCGGAACGGGTCCAGGTCGTCCTCCAGCAGGCTCTCCCGCAGCGCCGCCTGGGTCAGCTCCAGTCGGCGGGTGCGCATGTCCGCCACCGTGGGGATCTTGTCGATGGTGATCCGCTGGCCGGTCACCCGCTCGATGGTCTTCAGCATCCGGTGCTCACGCGGCTCGGCGAGGGTGATCGCCACGCCCTCCCGCCCCGCCCGGCCCACCCGACCGATCCGGTGCACGTACGACTCCGGCGCCGACGGCACGTCGTAGTTGACCACGTGGGTGAGCTGCTCGACGTCCAACCCGCGGGCCGCCACGTCGGTGGCCACCAGCAGGTCGGCGGTGCCCGCCCGCAGCCGTCCCATCACCCGGTCCCGCTGCTCCTGGCTCATCCCGCCGTGCAGCGCCTCGGACCGGTAGCCCCGGCCGTTCATCGTCTCGGTCAGCCGGTCGACCTCTTCCCGGCTGCGGCAGAACACGATCGCGGCGGTGGGTGACTCCACGTCCAGCACCCGGCCCAGCGCGGCCGGCTTGTGCGCCCGGGTCACGATGTACGCGCTCTGCCGCACCCGGGGCGCCTCACCGGCCACCGTCTGCTCCCGGCCGATCTCGATCCGGACCGGCTCGCGCAGGTGCTGTCGGGCCATCCCGTCGATCCGCGACGGCATGGTGGCCGAGAAGAGTACGGTCTGGCGCTGCGCGGGGGCGTGCTCCAGGATCGCCTCGATGTCCTCGGCGAAGCCCATGTCGAGCATCTCGTCGGCCTCGTCCAGCACCACCGTGGCCAGCCCGCCCAGCCGCAGGGTGCCCCGGGCGATGTGGTCCAGCGCCCGCCCCGGGGTGGCCACCACCACGTCGACCCCGCTGTCCAGCGCCCGCAACTGCCGCCCGATCGGCTGCCCACCGTAGATCGGCAGCACCCGCGCCCCCAGGTCCTTGCCGTAGCGGTGGAACGCCTCGGAGACCTGCACCGCCAGCTCCCGGGTCGGCACCAGCACCAGCGCCACCGGGTCCCCGCCCTGGCGGTGCGGCGGCATCCGGTTCAGCAGCGGCAGCGCGAACGCCGCCGTCTTGCCGGTGCCGGTGGCCGCCTGACCCAGCAGGTCCCGACCCTCCAGCAGCGGTGGGATCGCCTCCCGCTGGATGGGGGTCGGTTCCTCGTAACCGAGGGCGGCGAGCGCGCCCAGCAGTTCGGCGCGCAGCCCGAGCTCCGTGAAGGCGTTCGCCTCGTCGGTGTCGTCGGGGGTGGTGTCGGTAGGTGCGTCGTGCTGTGCAGGTGCGGAACTCATGCGCCAAGCCTTTCATCACGCCGCCGCCCCCGCTGCGCCGACCGGCCCAACAGCCACCCGACCGCCCATGCCGGCGCGCGGTTGGTCAGCCGCCGGTGGTCAGGATCGCCAGGATCATCACGCCGGCGAGCGTCGCGTCCAGCACCCCGCACCACTCGGCGTAGCCGCGCGGCACCACCCGGCCGGTGCGGTGGTGCACCAGGTCCCACCCGGCATGCGCCAGCCAGCCGAACGCCACCAGCCACGCGCCGGTCCGTCCGCCGGCCGTGACCGCGACCAGCGTCAGGGCGACCCAGCCGGCCAGGCCGGCCAGTTGAGTGGCGAGCACGCCCGGACCGCGCAGCGTGCGGCGGACCACACCGATCAACAGATAGCCGCCGGGCAGCGCCAGCATCGTCCAGGGGCTGAGCACCTGCGGGTCGAACACCATGTCCATGCCCATGAGCAGCGCCAACCCGGTCGGCCAGCGGCGGGCGAGCGCCACCACGGCCGGGTGTCGGCGTACCGGCGCGGGCGCCTCGTGCCGATGCCGCACCGCCACCAGCACCATCGCCGGCACCATCAGCAGATGGCCACCGAGCAGCATCGCGTCGGCGTCCAGCAGGCCGGCCCACATCGGCGCGAACAGCAGCAGGAAGGGGACGTACATGGCGGCGGCCATCTCGCCGACCGCGCTCCATCGGTGCGCCCGGTAACGCATCCACACCGTCATACCCACGGTCATGTTGGTGGCCATCACCAGCGCGGCCACCTCCGGTCGATCCAGCGGTCCGGCCAGCCCCAGTGCGGCACCGGTCAGGTCCCACCACGGGGCGAGCAGCAGCATCCCGGCGACCATCGCGAGCGCCATCTCGGCGAGGTGCCACAGCAGCCGCCGCGAACGGCCGGCCGCCGTCGTGGCCGGCGTCGTGCCCGGCGCTGCCGGCGAGTCGGCCGGCAGCGACCCGTTCGGTGGTACGGCCAGGGTGTCGGAGTGCGTCCGTGTCGTTTCCATGCCGTAGACCCTGCCCGCGTCCCGGCGCGGTGGGCAGGCTCGTCCGTCACCGGAAAACCGTGCGTTTTGCACGGTCCAACCGTGACAACCGCAGGGGTGGACCGGGCGTCGGGCGGTCCTAGGATCGGTGCGTGGCGAGCGAGGCGGTGACTCCCCGGGCGGACCGCCGGCTGCACCGGGCCCGGCAGGCGACGCTGCTGTCGCTGGCCACCGGCGTCTGGGCGACCGCCCTGCTGCCCGCCGTCGGCCTGAGCCGCGAGCCGGACCCGGGCCGCGTCGCGCTCGGCGCGGTCGGCATCCTCGCCTTCGTGGCCACCCAGACCGCCGTGCTGTACGCCGCCGTGACGCCGTGGCTCGACCAGCGCTGGCGGCGTCGCGCCCAGCTGGGCCTGGCCGGGGTGGCGGTGCTGACCGTCCCGCTGGTGGGGCCGGTGGCGGCCGGTGTCTGGCCGACCTGGGCGTGGCTGGGTGCCTCGCTGATCGGGATGGCGCCACTGCTGGTCCGCCTCCCGGCCGGGCTGGCGGTCGCGGCCGGGGTCCTGCTGGTGTCGATGGCCGTGGGGTGGTGGACCGGCGGATCGGTCTGGCACCACCTGGCCGTGACCGGCGGGGTCGGGGTGGGCATCGCCGCGGTCAACGGGTTCCAGGTCTGGTTCTGGGACGTGCTCGTGGAGGCCCGGCAGGGCCAGGCCGCCCAGGCCCGGCTGGCCGCCGCCGAGGAGCGGCTGCGCTTCGCCCGAGACGTGCATGACGTGCTGGGGCACAGCCTCACGGTGATCGCGTTGAAGGCCGAACTCGCCGCGCGGCTCGCCCACGTCGACCCGGAGCGGGCCGGCCGGGAAGCCACCGAGGTGCAGCGCCTCGCCGCGTCCGCGCTGACCGAGGTGCGGGAGACCGTGCACGGCTACCGGGCCGTCGACCTCGGCGAGCAGTTGGCCGCCGTGGTGGGCGTACTGCGTTCCTGCGGGGTGCGCTGCACGGTCGTGCCGCCGCCGGCCGACCTGCCCCAGCGCGCGGCCACCGAGCTGGCGGCGGTGCTGCGCGAGGCGGGGACGAACGTGCTGCGGCACAGCCGGGCCGACTGGTGCCGGATCCACATCCACCGGGAGGACGACGTGGTCAGGATGACGGTGGCCAACGACGGCGCCGACGGGCGGGGCCCGGACGGGCACAGCCACGGCCTGCGCGGGCTGGTCGACCGGCTCGCCGCCGCCGGCGGCGAGCTGCGGGTGCGCCGGGAGGACGCGGTGTTCACGCTCGAGGCCACCGTGCCGGTGGCGTCGTGATCCGCGTCCTGCTCGCCGACGACGAGGATCTGATCCGGGTCGCGGTCGGCGCGCTGCTCGCTCTGGAGCCGGACATCGAGGTGGTGGCCCACGCCGCCGACGGCCCGGCGGCGGTCACCGCGACACTGGCGCACCGCCCCGACGTGGCCGTGGTGGACCTGGAGATGCCTGGCCTGGACGGCATCGGAGTCGCCGCCGAGCTGACCCGCGCCCGCCCCGAATGCGGGGTGGTCGTGCTCACCGGGCACGGCCGTCCGGGGCACCTGCGCCAGGCGTTGACCGCCGGCGCCCGGGGGTTCCTGCCCAAGGGCTCGCCCGGCAGCGCGCTCGCCGACGTGATCCGCCGCGTGCACGCCGGCGGCCGGTACGTCGACCCGTCGCTGGCCGCCGACGCGCTCACCCTGCCCGCGTGCCCCCTGACCCCCCGCGAGCTGGAGACACTGCGGCTGGCCGAGTTCGGCGCCCCGATCGCGGTGATCGCCCGCCGGGTGCACCTGTCCACCGGCACCGTGCGCAACCATCTCTCCGCCGCAGTGCAGAAGCTCGGCGCGTCCGACCGCGCCGAAGCGATACGCACCGCCCGCAACAACGGCTGGCTCTAACCCGCCCCCGCCCCGCCGCCGCGCCGGGTCCGCGCTGATGCGTCCGCTCCGGTGATCATGAAGTTGGCGACGTCGGTGCCGGCGTGTCGTGACGCTAACTTCATGATCGACGCGGGGGTGGACCAGCGGGAGCGGGGTAGCGGGCGCCGTTGAAGGTGACTCGGAGCGCGTACACGGAGTTGCCGGCGGTGATGAACAGGTGGTTCCGTTTCGGGCCGCCGAAGGTGAGGTTGGCGACCGATTCGGGCAGCAGGAGTTTCCCGATGAGGGTGCCGTCGGGGTCGAAGCAGTGCACACCGTCCCAGGCTGCGGCCCACACCCGCCCGGCGTCGTCGACGCGGATGCCGTCGAAGCGGCCGAAATCGCATTCGGCGAAGACCTTCCCGCCGGTCAGGGCGCCGTCGGCGGTGACGTCGAAAACGCGTATGTGGCTGGGTTCCTGTCGGGTGTCGACGATGTAGAGCTGCTGCTCGTCGCCGGAGAAGGCCAGGCCGTTGGGGCGGCAGAAATCGTCGGCAACGATGCGCAGGTCGCCGGTGGCCGGGTCGAGGCGGAACACGTAGCAGCCATCGCCGAACTCGTTGTCGCCCCTGTTGCCCTCGTAATCGGAGTCAATGCCGTAGCTCGGATCGGTGAACCAGATCGTGCCGTCGGCGCGTACCACGACATCGTTGGGGCTGTTGAGCCGCCGACCCTCGTGGCGGTCGGCGAGCACGGTGATCGTGCCGTCGTGCTCGGTGCGGGTGACTCGCCGGTTGCCCTGCTCGCACGTGACGAGCCGGCCCTGGCGGTCCACTGTGTTGCCATTGGCGTAGCCCGAGGCGTGGCGGAAGACGCCGACCGCGCCGGTGCACTCGTCCCAGCGCAACAGCCGGTCGTTGGGGATGTCGCTCCACACCAGGTACCGGCCGGCTGGAAAGTAGGCCGGACCTTCGGTCTTGCGTGCGCCCGTGTACAGCCGTTCGGCGACGAAGTCGCCGTCGAGGTAACGGAACCGCTCGTCGAGCAGGTGGAACTGTGCGGGAACGGTCTCGGTCATCGCCGCGCCTCCTGGATCTCGTGCACCACGTTCGGCCAGATCCTAGTCGCGCCGAACCTGATAAGGTCAACAGGCGCACTGGGCAGATCACATCTCGGGGAGCGGCTTCGTGGTAGATGACATCGACCGAGCGTTGTTGGCGTGCCTGCAGCACGACGCCACCCAGTCCTACGCCGCGCTGGGGAAGGCGGTGGGTCTGTCCGCCGGCTCGGCGCACGAACGGGTGCGCAAGCTGCGCGAACGCGGGGTGATCCGCCGCACCACCATCGACGTCGACCCGGCCGCTGTGGAGCGCGGCGTGTCGGCCTTCGTGATGGTCGACGGCAACACGTGGATGGGTGACACACGGGAAGCGCTCTCGGCCATACCCGGCATCCAGGAGGCGCACATCATCGCCGGCGCGGCCTCGCTGCTGGTGAAGATCCGCACCGCGACCACCGAAGACCTGCAGGCGGCGCTCCGCAGCATCTTCGACATCGGCGGAGTGACCAGCACCCAGACCATCGTCGTGCTCGAGACATTCTTCGAACGTCCGGTGAGCGTCCTCGACGGGAGCACCGAACCGCAGCCGGGCTAGCGTGCGGGGGTGCGTACGGTCGAGTTGATCTGTTCGGTGGAGCTGGACGACGCGGTCCGGACCGCCTGGGACCGGTTGGCCGCGGCCGGACTGCCCAGCCTGGCGCGCAACATCCACCCGACCAACCGGCCGCACCTCACCCTCGCGGCGGTGGACGAGTTCCCGCCCGGCGCCGAGCATCGCCTGGCCGAGCTGTTCGACGCCGCGCTGCCGGTGCCGGTCACGCTCGACCGCGTCGTCGTTCTCGACGGCAGCGCGCCGTTGGTCTGGCTCGTCCGACCCACACGCGCGCTGTCCACGCTGCACGCTGCCGTGTGGGACGTGCTCACCGACGCTGCCGGACATCGTCCGTGGCACGCGCCGGGTGCGTGGGTGCCGCACCTGAGCCTGGCGCTGCGGTTCCGCAACGCGGACCTGCGGCTCGCCCGCGCCGTCGCCGGCGGTCAAAGGCCGACGGGCACGTTCGTCGCGGGCCGCAGTTACGACGGCACGGACCGGTCGGTGACGCCGCTGACCCGCCAGCGACGCTGATCTCCCGCGACCGTCCGGTTCGGATACTGTCGTGGCGCCGTCATCGGAGGAGGTGGTCCGAGTGCGGGACGTCGGCTACTTCAGGGATCTGCCGCACGGCGATTCGGCGGAGATCAGCCTGCGGGACGCTCGCGGCAGTCTCGCCGAACACCTCGTCGCTCCGGTGGTCGGCTATCTCACCGGCGGCTGCACGCTCGCCGCGGCGGCAGGTTACGCGTTCGACGAACTGCACCCGGCGCGGCCCGAGATCGCGCCACTCGCCATCCTCACCGACGGCGAATGGTCGTGGCCGAACGATCTTCCGTACTACGTGGAGACGTATCGGGTGGGTCTACCGGAGGAATTCCTCCGCCACGCAGAGGCTCTCGGTTGGCGTCCTCCGCAGCTGACCGCTCAGCGACTCGCGGAGCTCGCTGGGGAGCCGGACGACTGAGCTGTTCGGTGGCCATCGGCTGCCGGCCGCCGCAGGTCGTCGACCTCGGAGCGCAGCAGGTGGGTCCAGTGCGCAACGGTGGCGTCGTCCGGGACAGGCGCATTCGGGCCTGTGGAGGCTTCGGCCTGCCGGACGCGGCGGACGACTTCAGCCGGCCCGTTCGTGCCGAGCAGTTCCAGTACGCCGGGCCAGTCGGTCAGGCCGTACGGGCTGACGATGCAGCTGGCGCCATTGCTGAGCAGCGCGACGCCGTTCAGGTCGTGAAGGGGGCGGCTGCCGGTCACCGCTTCGTACGCCGCGTGCGGATCATCCTTGGCGATCCAGTAGCCGCCCGGCTGGTTGCGGCGAGCCCGCAGCGCCTCGGCGCAGGAGTCCCGGATGCGGTCGTACTCCGGCGTTCCCCTGGAAAGGCCGTTGAGGGGCGCGGAGCAGATGCGCCTGGCGGTCACCTCACGTTCGTCGGTGATGACCTGCGGGCCGCCGCTGGCCTGGTCGAGGACGAGGAAGGAGTCCGCCAGCAGGAGGTAGTCCAGGCGGTCCTGGTGGGCGCGGACCATCAGAACGGTCGCCTGCGGGCTGCTCGGGTTCGTGATGTCGCAGGTGCCCCGGTGGTCGGCGGCTATCTCGCCGATCGCGGTGGCGAGGGTCGCCGCGAGGTCTCGCCCGTCGGCCCGTGACAGCCGGCCGAGCAGCGCGCCGCCGAGACGGTGCGTGTACCAGGCGACACCGTGGGAGCAGAGCGACTCGGTTCCCGGGATGCCGGCGCCGTCCAGCAGCACCGCGGCATCGGGGACGGCGCCGAAGAAGTCCTCGTTCGGCCGGCCGGTCCTACCGGCGCTGGTCGCCATGCTGACGCGCACTCGTGGGCTCCTCGGTCAGGGACAGCAGAGATGACAATCGGGCATTGCCGCCGCACCCGACTTCTTCGGCCGCTGTCGCTCGGCCTGGTGATCCGCGGGCCTCAGTTGCTGCCCCCACCACCATCGCCGCCCCCGCCATCGCCTCCGCCGCTCAACTCGCCGCCACCACCACCGCCTGCACCACCGGCGTAGCCGTGGCGGCCGTCGTTGAAGGGCAGATCGCCGCGAATGCCGCGTGGCCTGAGCCGCTTGCCCTGCCCTGCGAGGTGTTGCAGGCAGATCAGGTTGGAACCCGGGAAGCACTCGCCACGCCCTCCGCAATCGGTCAGGTAGCGGTTGCCATCTCGGACGTGGAGCTCCTGGTCCACCCGGAACAGCAAGGGAAGGTCGGTTGGGCCACAACCCTCGTCCCGGCGGCCGTAGCCCAGCGTGGCCAGCAGCAGGGGCGCGCGATTGGTATTGACCGTGTCAGCGCTCATCGCAGACCTCGGCTGATGGTGCAGAATGCCCCCGAACGCGGCGTCGCAGAAGGCGGCGTAATCCCGCGCATGCAGGGTCAGATCCTGCCACAGATCGTCGACGACCACCGACGGCATCGATAGCCTTGTACTGGAATGGCGGACGATGAGCCGGAACCACTGTCGGGTCGCGGTTTCGACCAGGCGGATGTCGTCGTCGCTGAGGTGGGGATACTGATTCCGTAGACGCTGACGCCCGCTGGCAGGAAACTGCAGGTCGCCAACAGCGCGAAGTCGGTGAGCGGTGTGGTTGTCTCTGAGCCTCGTCCAGATCATGCGGCTACTTCTATCCGCCCGGGGTGCGAGCGCTAGGGCCCCGACTCGCCGAAGTGGCGTCGCGGCCTCTTCAGAGTACGACAGTAGGCAAGAACGGCATTCGACGCAGAAATAGATCTCTTGGAAGGTGCTGGGCCTGCCGTCCACGCAGGACTTTCCAATTACCCGGATCGACACTCACACCGAGCCTCGCGGGGCTGCCGCAGGCCGAATAGAGCAGGCATCATGGTCGCCATGAACGCTCCGTACCCCGATTGGGTGACCATCGCGGCCTATGAGAACAAACTTGGCTGTCCGCAGCCGATGGCTGCCGTCCGCGCTTGACTGCGTGACCGGGGCATCGACTGGATGCCCTTGGGGTCGGGCGACATCTACTGGGGCCTTGCCTGCGGCATCGGCCCGGGCGGGCACTGGCACGGCTGGGTCGACGTCCGTGTCGAGGCTGCCGCTCTGCGGCGCCTCGGGCTGCATCCCGATCAACCGACCGCGATGGTCACCGGGCCGACCCCGCCCGGCTGGTGGCACGCCGCCGCGGAGCGGCACGCTCGCTGAGGCACCCCGAGTCGCGACGCTCTGCCGGTGCGGAAGGGCCCCCTGGACAACGCCAGCCGTTGACCGGGGACCCTTCCGCACGCCTCAGCGGTAGAAGCGCAGGTAGTCGAATTCGGCAGTGACCGGCGGCTCGGCGCCGCCGTGCGCGACCAGCCCGATCCGGGGAGTGGTGTCGGCCGGGAAGGTCCACACCGCACCCCACGTCCAGGTACGCCCGTCCCGGCTGGACCCGGCCCGGAACTCGTGCTCCCCGGTGACCGGGTCGACGTGGTGCGCCAGCCGCAACCAGGTAGTGGTGGCCGGGGTGCCGACGATGCTGCCGCCGTACACCGGCTGGCCGGCGAAGGGCAGCTCATAGCCGTACTCGACCTGCCGGGTGTTCCAGATCGCCACCTGGGCCAGCCGGGCGAACCGGTCGTCGTCGACGTACGCGACCAGCCCGGCCTGCTGGTAGTTGCGGACCGTCTCCTCGCCCAGATCCAGCGTCACCCGGGTCTCGGCGACGTAGTCGCCGCTGGGCGCGTCGCGCAGCAGCACACCGGCGGTGTTGCCGGTGCCGGTCAGGTCGGCGGCCTGCACCGGCCAGCGCAACGCGCCACCGGAGACGGTCGCCGCCGGGTCCTCGCGTACCCACCGCCAGGCGGCGTCCAGCCCGTCGCTGAACTCGTCGGAGTAGGCCCGCAGCGGCGCTCCGACACGGGGCTCGGGCACCGCCCGCTTCGCCGGCTCGTACAGCCGGGCGACGCTGACGTTGTCGAACTCGGCGGCGCCGCCGGTGGCGGTCAACCCGGGCCGGCCGGCAGTCGGGCGGTCCAGCCGCAGCGACACGACGGCGAGTTGGTCACCGAGCCGGGCCGGGCTCAGCTCGGCGACCAGGTTCCGGCCGCGTACCTCGACGGCCAGGTTGTGCTGGTCGGCTGGGGCGAAACCGGCGGGCAGCGGCGCGGTGGCACGCCGGTCGCCGTCGCGGGCCACCAGCCGGCCGCCGGCCGCGTCCACCCGTACCTCGACCCGGTCGCCGAGGGTGATCCCGGCGGCGGCCGCGCCGGTGAGCCGCAGGTCGGCCTCCGCCCGCACGTCTCCGCCCACGGTGGTACGGCTGGTCAGCGCGCCGCTGCCGGTGAGCCGGCCGTCGGCGACCCGCCACTCGCCGGCGGTACGTCGCCAGCCGGCCAGCCCTGCGGTGTCGAACCGGTCGTCGACCCGGCCGGTGGTCACCGGTGCGGGCCGGGTGCCCTCGGACGGCCCGGCGCCGGCGTTCACCGTCGGCCAGCCGTCGATCCAGTCCAGCCGGTCCAGCAACATCGGGCGTTCGTTGATGCCGAACGGCTCGTCCAGGTACGGGTCGGCCCGGTCGATGGCGTGGTAGACGATCCAGTCCTGGCCGGACAGGTCGGTGAGGAACCCGTTGTGGCCGGTGCCGATCCACCGGTTGCCGTTCTGGGTGAGCACCGGTGTGCCGCCGGCCCGGGAGGCGGTCAGGGCCACGCCGTCCCGGTCGGTGAACGGGCCGCGCGGGGTGCGCGCCCGTCCGACCTGGACGGAGTAGCCGGTGGCCGGGCCGGCGCAGCAGTTCGCGGTGGAGGCGAACAGGTAGTACCAGCCGTCGTGGCGCAGCACGTAGCTGCCCTCGAACTTGTTGTCGACGGCCACCAGGGTCGGCGTGCCGACCGCGGTCAGCCCGTCCGGGCTGAGCTCGGTGACCGAGATGCCGCCGTAGTAGCTGCCGTAGTAGAGATAGCTGCGGCCGTCGACGTCGGTGAACTGGCTCGGGTCGATGGTCCACAGGTAGCCACCGCCGCCGCCGGGGCGCGGGGCGACAACCGGCTGCGTGGCGAAGGTCCACGGCCCGGTCGGGCTGGGGGCGGTGGCCGCGCCGATCGCGTAGTCGCTGCCCTCGGTGGAGACGGTGGTGTCGGTGACCGTCACGTACATGACCCACCGGTCGCCGAGGCGGCGCACGTCCGGTGCCCAGTACGCCGCGCCGGGCGCTGCGTAGGGCGGGCGCTGGTCGGGGCCGAACGCATCTCCGACGTACGTCCAGTCGACCAGGTCGGCCGAGCGGGCCGTGGGCACCCGATGGAACTCGCGCTCACCCTCGCGCAGCGGGTCGGTCGTGCCGTAGGCGTACCAGAAGCCGTCGTCGCCGCGAACGATGACCGGGTCGGCGAAGGTGTCGCCCACGGCGGCGGAGATCGGATTTCGGTAGCGGGACGGGCCGTCGGAGCCGGCAGCGGGAGCGATCGGGGACGCGGCCAGGATCAGGCCGAGCGCGGCGGCGAGCGCGCCGCCGCGGCGGAGGTGTCGCATATGGACCTGCCTCGGGGGAGTGGGCGGTGTGTGCCCTCGTTCTTACAACGATGGATACAACGTTGTAAAGGGCTGGACATCCGCACCCCGGTTGCCCGTGCGGCACCGGGTCGGGGAGATGATGGGGCGATGAGCGCAGTCACCGAGGGCCGGGGAATGGCGGAGTTGGCCGCCCTGTTGGCCGACGGCACCCGGGCCGGCATCTGCCTCGCGCTGCTCGACGGCCGGGCCTGGACGGCTGGCGAACTGGCCCGGCGGGCCGGGGTCGCGCCGTCCACGGCCAGCGACCACCTCACCCGGCTGGTCCGGGGCGGGCTGCTGGTCGAGGAGCGGCAGGGCCGGCACCGCTACCTGCGGCTGGCCGGGCCGTCGGTGGCCCAGCTGATCGAGAACCTGGTCGGGCACGCCCCGGCCCCACCCGCGCCAACCGGGTCGCTCCGCGCCGCCAGCACCGGAGCTGCCCTGGCGTACGCCCGGACCTGCTACGACCACCTCGCCGGGCGGCTCGGCGTGCTGATGTACGACGCGCTGCTGGCCGACGGACGGCTGGACCGGGCCAGCGGACTGACGCTGACCCCCGACGGGTGGGCGTGGGCCGCCGGGCTGGGCGTACCGGTGGACGTGCTGCGCACCGCCCGACGCCCGGTGGTCCGCGACTGCCTGGACTGGACCGAGCGCCGGTCGCACCTGGCCGGGGCGCTCGGCACGGCGCTCTGCCGGCGCTTCACCGAGCTGGGCTGGACCGCCCCGGGCGCAGGCCGCGCGGTCCGCCTCACCGCGACCGGCCGGCCCGCCCTCGCCGCGACCCTGGCCATCCCCGAAGACACCCTCACCCCCACCCCACCCCCGACGCCCACCAGCGGCCGCGCCTGACCCCCCGGCCGCCGCGTCAGAGGAAGCGGTGGACGCAACATCCTGGAGCTTGTCTCATCCTGTTTGGGCTGGTGGGGTGGTGTTGACAGGACGAGTCGTGGGGTCGCGGCGCTGGTCAGGGTGTGGTGATCTTCGCTGATGATCGACTGCCCTCGGGAAGGTTCGATCTGTTCCGGTGTTGCGCGTGGCTCATAGCAGGGCCCTCGGTGAGGGTTGCAGGTCGTGACACACGACAACACGCCCACCGAGGGCCATGCTCTGGTCTACCAGGTCCATCTGCCCTTGTCGACGAAGTCGCTGACCATGATCACTCAAGCGATCCGCCGGTATCGCCGTGGTGTGCGCTCGCGGTGGCGCAAGCTGCCCGATGAGCAGGTCGCCCTCATCGTGCTGGCCGTGCTCCGCCATGATCAGCGTCCCGCCGACCTCGCCGCCGCCTACGGGGTGTCGCATCACAGCGTGCGCCGCTGGGTTCGGCAAACCATCACCACTCTCGCCGCGATGGCGCCCCGCCTGGACCGAGTCCTCACCCACACCGCCCGCACCAGCAGTGAGGACCCGCTGCTGTTCGACGGCACCTGCCTGCCCGTGCACCGCCCGAGCGGCCGCGCCGAACGACGCCTGTGGTGCGGCAAACACAAGGCTCACCACCTACGCGTACTCACCCTCACCGACCACCACGGCCGGCTGCTCTGGATCTCCGCCGCCGCCGGCGCCCGCACCCACGAAGCCACCCAAGCCAAACGCCTACGCCTACCCACCCGGCTACGCCGTCATGACCTCGCCGTCATCTGCGACCGCATCCACACCCGCCTCGACGACCAACCCGAGAACCCCACCGTCATCACCGGACGACGCGGCAACCGCCACCACCCCTCACCCCCGCCCAACACAGCGTGAACACCCTGCTCAGCCGCGAACGCGCGGCCAATGAACACGCCCACGCTCACCTCAAGAACTGGCGCATCCTCACCCGACTACGCCACGGCTGGCGCCCACACGCCACCACCCTGCTACGCGCCCTACTCGTGCTGACCAACACCGAAATCAACCGCTAGACAGATGATCAACACCGAAGATCCACACCCGCACACCAGCACCCCAACCACACCACCACGACCTGTCAACCATCCCTGAGCAGCCCAAACAGGATGAGACAAGCTCCTGGATTTAGTGGCCTCGGCGCGCGCGGAGGCCACCAAATCCAGGATCGAGCACGATCTTGGCGGTACGGCGCGGTTCGGCGCGGCGCCGGGTGGGCGGGCCGGTGCGGCGCGGGCCGGTGCGGCGCGGGCCGGGGCGGCGCGGGCCGGGGCGGCGCGGGCCGGGCATTGTTCGGTGGGGGGCGAACGGTCGGGGCTCTAACGTCGGGCGGTGACTGACACCTGGCCTGTTGTTCCGCCCGCTGCCGGGACGCCGGCTTGTGGGCCGCCCACCTTCGAACCTGACGGCAGTTGGTGGGTGACGCGGCACGCCGACGTCCGGACGGCGCTGACCGACCCGGCCTTCCGTGTGCCGGCCGTCGACACCGGTCCGCCCGGCACCCTCGCCTGGCTGCGCGCCACGGTCAGCCGGTTCAGCCCGCCGGAGCGGCACGCCGAGCGCCGGGCGATCGGGGTGACCGCGCTGGCCGCGCTGGATCCGGACGAGCTGCGGCAGGAGGCGGCCGGGCTGACCGCCGCGGCCCTGGACCGGGCCGGAGACCGCCTCGACGTCATGCGCGAACTGGCCAGGCCGGTGCCGCTGCGGGTGCTGGCCGGCCGGCTCGGCTTCGGCGATCCGGCCGCCGCCGGTACGGCGGTCGAGGCCGTCGCCGCCGCGTACCACCCCGGGGTCGACCCGGCGCTGCTCGGTCGGGCCGACCGGGCGGTGGCGGCGCTGCTCGTGCTCTCGGCGCCGGCCCCGCCGGAGGTACGGGCGAACCTGATCGGCCTGCTGGTCCAGGCGTGCGACGCCACCGCCGGCCTGATCGGCGCCGCCGCCCACCACCTGCTGTCCCCACCCGCCCGCCGGCCGGCCGGTGACCCGGCGGGCTCGGGGACCGCGGCACTGCTGGCCGAGGTACTGCGGCTCGACCCGCCGGTCCGGGCCACCCGTCGGGTCACCACCGCCGGGGTACGGCTGGGCGGGCAGGACCTGCCGCCGGGTAGCGCGGTGCTGCTCCGGTTCGACGCGGCCAACCGCGATCCGCGCGCGTTCGCCGATCCGGAGGCGTTCCGGCCCGACCGGCCCGCCGCTGAGCTGCTGACCTTCGGCGCGGGGGAGCGCGGCTGCCCGGGTGACCGGCACGCCCTGGCCCTCGCCACCGGGGTGCTCGGCGTGCTGCGCCAGCGCTGCCGGCGTACCGAAGCCGACCTGCGCCACGGGCCACATCCGACCCTGCGCGTTCCGACGATCCTGGAGGTGACCGCCCGATGACCGACCGCCGTGCGGCGTTCCGCGCCCTGCACCACGCCGGCCGACCCTTCTTGCTGCCGAACGCCTGGGACCACGCCTCGGCGGCGGCGCTCGCCGCGCGCGGCCATCCGGCGATCGGCACCACCAGCCTCGGGGTCGCAGCGGCAGCCGGGCGACCCGACGGCGTGGCGGCCACCGGCGCGGAGACCCTGGCCCTGGCCCGCCGGCTCGCCCGGCTGCCGGTGCTGCTCACCGTCGACGTGGAGGCCGGGTTCGCCGACGACCCGGCGGCGGTCGCCGGGTACGTGACGGAGCTGGCCGGGCTTGGCGCCGTCGGGATCAACCTGGAGGACGGGCGCGCCGACGGCACCCTGGCCGATCCCGAGTGCATCGCCGACAAGATCGCGGCGGTGAAGGCGGCGGTGCCGGACCTGTTCGTCAACGCCCGTACCGACACCTGGTGGCTCGGGGTGGCCGACCCGCTGCCGCAGACCCTGGCCCGGGCTCGGACCTACCGGGCCGCCGGCGCCGACGGAATCTTCGTGCCCGGCACCGTCGACCTGCCGACCCTGCGGGTGCTCACCGAGCGGATCGACGCGCCGCTGAACGCGCTGTACCAACCGGGCGGGCCGGGACTGGACGAGTTTGGCCGGGCCGGGGTGGCCCGGGTCAGCACCGGCTCCCTGCTGTTCCGGGCCGCGCTGGCCGCCGCGGTCGCGACCGCCGACGCGGCCCGGACCGACGGGTTCGCCGCGGCGCCGGCGCTCCCGTCGTACGTCGAGGTGCAGGGCCTGGTGGCGGCGGACGGCGACTGACGGGCCCGGCCCCGCCCTCGGCGGTGGTTCGTCACCGCGCGACGCGCCTGCCGGCCGTCAACCAGCCCGCTCCCTTCGGGGTGGATAGGAGGATTGTTCGGTCCATTCCGGTCCCGCTGATTACGGTGTGTTTAGGGCGATCCACCGAGAGTCGTGACCGGAGAAAGGGACCCCCGTCATGCGAGTGCCCAGCCGTAGCCCCGGACAGCAGCCCGGCCCGCCCGTATCGCCCACCGCCCCGGCCCGCCGCCGGCCGTCCGGCACCACCCCTCGCCGCCTTCCCGCCACCGACCCGGATCTGGCCGCCTACCGGACGGCCGTCGCGGAACTGCTGGTCGAGGTGGGTGCCCTGGCCGACGCGACCAGCACCCGCGCCCGACAGGTGCTCATCGATGAGCGGCTGCGCGAACCGGCGCTCGCCGCGGTGCTCGACGCCACGCCGCAGGGTCTGATCGGAGCGCGCGAGACGCTGCTGCTGGAGATGGCCCGCTACCAGCCGAACGAGCGCACCTCGGCGCGGGACCTCACCGCGCTGGTCCGGATCTACCTGCTCTCCCGCATCGACGTGCTGTGGTGGCAGGACGCTCCCACCTTCGTCACCGACGACCAGGTCAACGGCAGCAGCGACCTCGTCGACCTGGAATGGCTGCGCCGCCGTGACCTTCTGCGCTTCCGCTATCAGGAGCAGCCCTCCACCGTGCTGGGCCGGGCCGCGCGGGGGCTACGTTGCCGGCTGCGGCCGGATGCCACCCCACGCACCGCCGGGCTGCTGTTCCGGCGGGCCCGGCGGGAGGTGGTGGCGCTGCTCAACGACATCGGACGGGAGTTCGCCGCAGCCGCGCCGCCGGTCACCCCGCCACTCTGGGTGACCAGCCTGGTCCGCAGCACCGAGCACCAGTACCGGCTGCGTCGGCTGGGCTACGCCGCGATGCTGCCCAGTGGGCACTGCCTCGGCTACTCGATGGACGTCGAACTCGCCTGGTACGAGCGCTTCGGCGCGCGGGACACGCTGGCGGAGCTGCTGCTGGCGCGGCAGGAGGCCGGCGAGCTCAACGTGATCGACGAGGGACAGGCCTGGCACCTGTGTCTCGCGCCCACCGCCCGGCGCCGGCTGCGCCGGGCGTACGAGTCCGAGATGGGGGTCTGAGTCGATGTGCGGTATCGCGCTGAGCATCGGCCCCGAAGCCGACCCGACGACCTTCCGGCGGATGCTCGCCGTCCTCGCCTCCCGCGGTGAGGTCACCGAGACCCGGTCCGAGAACGGGCTGCTCGCCGGCACCCGCCGGCTGCGGGTGGTGGACCGGGACCGGGCGGTGCAGCCGTGGACGTCGAACGACGAGCGCTGGCTGCTCTGCTTCAACGGCGAGATCTTCAACCATCGGGAGCTGCGCGCGCAGCTGAGCCGGCTCGGGCAGGTGTTCCGCACCGAGGGTGACACCGAGGTGCTGCTCGCCGCGTTCCAGCAGTGGGGCGAGGCGGCGGTGACCCGGCTGCGCGGCGAGTACGCCTTCGCGGTCGTCGAGCGTGCCACCCGGCGCGCGTACGTGGCCCGCGACCCGCTCGGGGTGAAGCCGCTGTACTGGTCCCGCCGACCCGGCTGCCTGCACCTCGCCTCCGAGGTCAAGGCGTTGGTCGGGCACGGCGTCCCGGTCAACGAGGTGCCACCCGGGCACCACGGCTGGGCGGATTCGGAGGGGCACGTACGGCTGCACCCGTTCGTCGACCTGCTCACCATCGGCGACGGGCTGCCGGTCATCGACGACCCGGACGAGGCCGCCCTGCTCGTCCGTGCCGCGCTGACCGATGCGATCCGGATGCGGGTGGACACCGACCTCACCGTCGGGGTGGTGCTCTCCGGCGGGCTGGACAGCTCGTTGACGCTGCGGCAGGTGCGGGACATGCACCCGGACTGCGTCGCGGTGACCGTCGGCGTCCCGGACAGCCCCGACGTGACGTACGCCCGGCGGCTCGCCGCCGACCTCGTCGTGCCGCACGAGGTGATCGAGCTGCGCCCACGCGACATCCGGCTCGCCCACGTGCGCGAGGCCATCCGGATCTCCGAGCTGACCGAGTACGGCGACATCATCAACGCGGTGATCTCGGTGCCGATCTTCCGGCGACTGCGTGACCTGGGGGTCAAGGTGGTCCTCACCGGCGACGGCTCCGACGAGCTGTTCGGCGGGTACCCGATGTACCACCAGGTCGGGCCGACCGCGTCCCGTCGGCTCTTCCTGCACCGCATCCGCAACCTGTGCCGCACCGAGTTGCAGCGGGTCGACCGGGCCGCCATGGGCCACGGGGTGGAGGCTCGGGTGCCGTTCCTCGACCTCAGCGTGGTGGAGCTGGCGATGCGGCTGCCGCTGGAGCTGAAGCTGCGCGAGGGGCAGGACAAGTGGATCGTCCGGCGGGCTTTCGCCGACGTGCTGCCGGACTACATCCGGCGTCGGCCGAAGAACCCGATGTCGTACTCCTCGGGTTTGCACGAGCGGGTCCGGCTGTACAAGCCGCTCTTCGCCCGGCTGCACCGCTCGTTCGGCTACGACCTGCTGGAGCCGGTCCGTCGCGACTTCGACACCGTGCTGACCCGGTGCGGCAACGACCTGGACCGGGCCATCGCCGACGGGCTGACCCGGCCGGACTACACGGTGCTGGAGCATGCCCGCGATCTGGTCGGGGCGGCGAAGTGGAACGCCGCGCCGGTGGTCCGCCGGCTGGTCGGCCCCCGTCCGGCCCGCCGCTGAGCGGTGCCCCGCCGCACCGCCGGCAGGTACGGGCCGCTTGACTCTGACACGGTGTCAGGGACGAGCGTGGGGGGACCATGTTCACCATCGGAGACTTCGCCAGACTCGGCCGGGTGTCGGTCCGGATGCTGCGCCACTACGACAGCATCGGGCTGCTCCGCCCGGCCAGCGTCGACCCGCACACCGGTTACCGGTTCTACCGCGCGGACCAGCTACGCCGGCTCAACCGGGTGATCGCCCTCAAGGATCTGGGCCTCACCCTCGATCAGGTGCGGGCGATCCTCGACGACGCCGTCGACGTCGCCGAGCTGCGCGGGATGCTGCGGCTGCGCCGCTCCGAGCTGGCGGCCCGCCTGGCGGCGGACACCGCCCGGTTGGCGGCCGTCGAGGCGAGGCTCCGGACGATCGAGTCGGAGGGAACGATGACCACCCAGGACGTCGTACTCAAGGAGATCACGGCGGTCCGCGTCGCGGAGCTGACCGCCGTCGCGCCCAGCTACCAGACCGAGGACATCGGTCCGGTGATCCAGCCGCTCTACCCGGAGCTGTTCCGCCGCCTGGACGCCGCCGGCATCCACCCGGCCGGGCCCGCCATCGCCTGGTACGAGCCGGCCACGGCGGCCGGCGGCGAGGCGGTCGTCGTGCACGCCGGGGTCACCGTCGCGGTCGAGGCGTCAACAGACGGGGAGGTCGCCGTGGTCGACCTGCCCGCGGTGGCCACCGCCGCGACGATCATCCACCACGGCGCGATGGACGACGTCGAACAGAGCATGGAGACGCTCGCCCGGTGGATCGAGGAGAACGGCTACCGCACCGACGGCTTCGCCCGCGAGGTGTACCTGGACTACTGCCAGGACACCCCGGAGAAGGGCGTGACCGAACTCCAGCTCGCCGTGTACCGGGACTGAGCGGGGACCGCCCAGCGCCAGGTCCGATCGCCGCCAGCATCCGCGCCGTCGCCGGGCCAGGCTGGATGGATGACGAACAGCACCACGTTCCACGTCCACGCCCTGCCGGCCGCGGCGCTCGACACCGTCCGCCGCACCGGCTGCGACGCCGCCGACCAACCCGTCGAGGCGCGCCTGGCCGGTGGCGGAGAACCGCTGCGCTGCTGCCTGCGGGATGCCGAGGAGGGGGAGGCGCTGCTGCTCTTCGGCTACCCGCCGCCGGGCGCCGCCGGCCCGTACCGGGAAATCGGCCCGGTCTTCGCGCACGCCACCGCCTGTCCGGGCCCGGACTCCGCGGGCAGCCACCCGCCGGCCTGGCGGGGGCGACCCCAGGTCCTGCGGGCGTACGACCGGCAGGGCCGGATCCACGGCGGTCGGCTGCACGACGGCACGGACCCCGAGGCGGTGATCGCCGAGCTGTTCGCCGACCCGGCGGTGCACCGGCTGCACAGCCGCAACGTGGTGTACGGCTGCTTCATGTTCGCCGTGGAGCGGGCCGCCGGGTGACGCCGGCCGGAGGCGGCGCGATCGGTCGGGCGGTCGGTGCTCAGCTCACCAGCAGCAGCGCGCCGACTGCGGCGAGCGTGCCGGTGACCGCGAGCAGGATGCTGGTCAGCACGAACCGGGTCACCGGCACCGCCACCCCGGCCGCCCGGCACCGCTCGAACCACAGCAGGGTGGCCAGCGACGCCCAGGGGGCGGCCAGTGGGCCGACGTTGGCACCGATCAGCAGGGCCAGCAGACGGGTCTCGTCGCCGATCGGCAGCACCGACTCTCCGGCCAGGTAGGCCGGCAGGTTGTTCACCCCGTTGGCCAGCAGGGCGCCCGTCCCGCCGGCACGCAGCGCCCCGGCGGCACCGCCGTCGGCGCCGAGCAGACCGGCGACCAGGTCGTCCAGCCCGTACCGGCCGAGGGTCTGCACCACCAGGAACAGGCCGGTGACGAAGAGCAGCAGCCGCAACGGCACCAGACCTGGGCGCAGCGTGGCGGGGGAGCGGACGACGAAGCCGAGCAGCACCAGTGCGACCGCGACGGTGGAGGCGACGCCGATCTCCACTCCGGCGACGATGCCGGCGACGAAGAGCAGACAACCGGCCAGCGCGGTGCGGTGCAGCACCGGATCGGCGGGCACGTGGCGGGCCGGCGGAACGAAGCGTCCGCCGGCCGGCCGGTCCCGCCGCCACCAGGCGTACCAGAGCAGCACCATGGTGACCGCCACGGCGGCGAGCTGTGGCAGCGCCATCCGGGCCGCGTACGCCAAGGGGGCCAGACCGACCCGGTCGGCGGCCAGCAGGTTGGTCAGGTTGGACACCGGCAGCAGCAGGCTGGCGGTGTTGGCCAGCCAGACCGTGGTGACCGCGAGCGGGCCGGCCGGGACGCGCAGGCTGCGGGCCAGCGCGAGCAGCACCGGGGTGAGCAGCACAGCGGTGGTGTCGAGGTTGAGCACGAGGGTGGTCAGCGTGGCGAGGCCGCCGCAGAGCAGGAACAGGGCCGCCCAACTGCCCCGGGAGGCGATGGCCAGCCGGCTGGCCAGCACGTCGAAGACCCCGGCCACGGCGGTCAGCTCGGCCAGCACGATCACGGTGCCGAGGAACAGCAGCAGCGGCAGGACCCGGTGCAGGGTGTCGCTGGTCTCGGCACGGGGCAGCAGCCCGCTCACCGCGCAGGCCGCCCCGGCCACCGCGAGGACGACCGCCACCAGATCGAGCGGGTGGGGACGCCAGCGCGCGGTCGGCTCGGGCGGGGCGGGTGGCGCGTCGGCGGCGGCTAGCTTCACGTCGGACCACGTTCGCATGATGTCCGGCCCGCCGCCCGCGCTGGACCCGTCGTGGTGACCAGCCCCACCAGCGCGGGGTCGGCGCCCTTCCGGCCCGTCGGGGTGGCCCGGTGCGGGGAACCCGACAGACCGCACCGGTGCGGTGGACAACCGTCGATCGGTCCCATAGCGTCCAACGGATATGCGGAGGACCCTGCCGGCCGCCACGATGGCCCTACTGCTTGCCCTGACCTCCTGCACCACGGCTGGGCCCAGTGGTGCGCCCAACTCGGTGCCGGACGACATGCCGAACGCCTCGCGACAGGACGCGGCCCAGGCCGAGCGGACCATGGCCAGTCTGCGCCGGGTGGACGACCTACCGCTGTACGAGATGACCTACGTCGGGGCGTACGACCCGACGGCGGGCACCGACGCGACCCCGTCCAGCCCGTTCGGCTGCTCGTTGTTCGTCGCCGCGGGCGACCCGGCCCGACCGTTGTTCGCCCGCAACTTCGACTGGGATGCCAACCCGGCGCTCGTGTTGCGGACCGATCCGCCGGACGGCTACGCGGCCATCTCGCTGGTCGACATCTCCTACCTCGGGGTCGGCGCGGACCCGACCGGTGACCGTCGGCTGCTCGACGCGCCGCTGCTGCCGTTCGACGGGATGAACGAGCGGGGCCTCGCGGTGGGGCTGGCCGCGGACGACGCGGCAACGGTCCGCGCCGACCCGGGCAAGCCCACCGTCGGCTCGGTGCGGATCCTGCGGCTGGTGCTGGACCGGGCTGCCACGGTCGACGAGGCGGTGGCCGTGTTCAGCCGGCACAACCTCGACTTCGACGGCGGCCCGGCGCTGCACTACCTGCTGGCCGACGCGACCGGTGCGTCGGCGGTGATCGAGTTCGTCGACGGTGAGCTGCGGGTGGAGCGGGGCACGGGCGGCTGGCAGGCGCTGACCAACGTGCCGGTCGCCGGAGTCTCCGAGCAGCGGCGCCGCGAGGACCACCGGTACGGGCAGATCGCCGCCGCGCTGAGCCGGGCCGGCGGGGTGCTGGACGCCACCGCCGCGCACCGGGTGCTCGCCTCCGTCCGGCAGGGGCACACCCGCTGGTCGGTGACGTACGGCCTGCGCAGCGGCGAGGTCCGGCTGGTCACCGCCACCGGCGGCGGCGAGCGGCGCTACCAGCTGCCGATGAGCTGATTCGCCGTACCCGCTGGAACGTGGCCGGGCCCGGCCCCCGGAATCGGGGACCGGGCCCGGCGTCGTGCGCGGTGCCTACCAGATCAGTGCTTGGTGCCTACCAGCTCAGGTAGCTGGGCTGGGTCTGCACGTTGAGCTCCTTGTACTTGACCAGCTTCGCCGTCCAGGTGCGCCAGTCGTTCAGCTCCAGGACGTCGAGGCCCTTCACCATGTCGTTGGAGTAGATGTGTCCGTTGTAGTAGTACGCGGACCAGGTGCCACCGCCGACGAACGTGTCGGCCGAGAGCGGACCGCGCTCCCAGAAGGCGATCTCCTTCGGGTTGGCCGAGTCGGTGAAGTCCCAGACCGAGATGCCGCCCTGGTACCACGCCTGGACCATGATGTCCCGCCCGAGCACCGGGATCAGCGAGCCGTTGTGCGCCACGCAGTTCTCGGTGTCCGCGTTGTTGCGGGGGATCTTGTAGTAGCTGCGGAAGTTCATCGTCCGGGCGTCACCGCGACCGGTGATGTCGTAGATGGCGTCCGCGCCACGGTTCGGGCCGATGGCCTCGTTGCAGGTCGCCGCGCCACCGCCACCCAGCTCGTCGGTGAAGATCACCTTGGTGCCGGAGTTGTTGAACGTGGCCGAGTGCCAGAACGCGAAGTTGGTCGTGTCCCGTACTCGGTTGATCACCCGGGGCGCCTCGCGGTTGCGGATGTCCAGCAGGATGCCGTCACCCATGCAGGCGCCGGCGGCCAGGTCCTTCTCCGGGTAGGCGGTGATGTCGTGGCAACCGGTGGTCGCCGAGCCGGTCCCGCTGCCCGGGAAACCGCCATCCGGGAAGAGGTTCGGCGTCGAGACCACGGCCGCGTCGGTGGGCTTCTTCAGCGGCACCTTGATGATGGAGATGGAGTCGTGCGGCGGCTGGCAGTCGGGGAACTCGGCCCGCGGGCTGTACGACGAGACGTACAGGTAGATCGCCTTGCGGTCCTTGCCCGGCACCAGGGTGTGGGTGTGCGAGCCGCAGGCGGTCTCGACGGACTTGATGTAGCGCGGGTTGGCCTTGTCCTTGATGTCGAAGACCTTGATGCCCTCCCACGACTGCTTCTCCGTCGCCGGCAGCCCCGTGCTGTTGCACGAGTCGTCGCTGCGCGGCGAGTCGGTGGAGAGGAAGAGCAGGTCGCCGTGGATGGAGATGTCGTTCTGCGACCCCGGGCAGAGCACGCGGGACTTGACCGTCGGCGCGTTGGGGCGCGAGATGTCGTAGATGACGAAGCCGTTGTAGTTGCCGGCGAAGGCGTACTTGCCCTGGAAGGCGATGTCGCTGTTGGTCGCGTCCAGCGGTGCGACCTTGGGGACGTTGGCGATCTGGCGGAGGTTGGGGCTGCTCACGATCTCGTCGACGCCGGGGATCGTGTTCGCAGCGGCGGCCACCGGGGCCGACTGCGTCACGACCTGCGCGTTGCTTGCCGGGGCGACGAGGACGCTGGCGACGAGGAGGCCGGTGGCGGCGAGGGCCACGATCCGGAGTTGTCGTAACCGTGGCATGTGGAGTCTGATCATCGGCGAGGCCCTTCGCAAGGGGGAGACGATGGTTGGCACATTACCGTCCGACGAAGAGCATCGATGTGACCTGGGTCACAACCTATCGTCTTCCTCAATGGATAACATCGCGATGACCTCGACCCCAGGGAGTGGCCCATGACCAGTCGGCGCGCACGGACCCTGGCGATCGTCACACTGGCGCTCCTGTTGCCGCTGGTGGCGTTCGTCGTTGTCCGCACAGGGGACGACTCCGGGACGCGCGCCGCGCAGCCGGTCTCCGCGCCCACCGCCACCGCGCCGACGGCCAGCCCCGTTCCCACCGACCTGACCGTCATCGCGCCCGGCCGCCCGGGCGAGTCGGCGTCCACCCGCGCGGCCCACGAGGTCCGAGACGCCGGCCCCGCCCCGCACAACTCATTGGACGTCTGGTTCGTACGGATGATGATCCCGCACCACGCGCAGGCCCTGGAGATGGCGCAGCTGGCGCCCGACCGGGCCGCCAACCCGACCATCCGCGCCCTCGCCGACCGGATCCGGGCCAGCCAGGGCCCGGAGATGGGCATGATGCGCGGCTGGCTGCAGACCCGTGGCCTCCCGGCGGAGGCCCCGGGGCACGACCACGGCAGCATGCGCGGAATGCAGTCACTGGAGGCGATGCGGCAACTGGCCGCCGCCCACGGTGCCGACTTCGACCGGCTCTTCGTTCGGATGATGACCGAACACCACGAGGGTGCCATCGAGATGGCCACCAACCTGCTCAAGGTCGGCTCCGACCTGACACTCAGCGAGTTCGCCAACTCGGTCGCCACCGAGCAGACCGTCGAGATCGACCGGATGCGCGAGGTCCTCGCCGGCTGAGCGAGAGGGCTCGGCCATCCGGCACGTACGCTGGGTGACCGTGAGACGCACGATGTTCGGTCGCCCGCTGCGCGGCATCGCCTTCGACGTGGCCGTCGCCGGTGCGGTGGCGCTCCTCGGCCTGGCCGGGGCCGTGAACCAGCCGGGCGGCTGGGCGGCCACCCTGGTCGGCGTGGGGATGGCGGTGGCCCTGCTGTTCCGCCGCTCGTACCCGAGCGCGGTGACCGTGGTGATCGCGGCACTCGCCCTGGTCCAGGTGATCGCACAGTGGGGTCCGCTCGCCTACGACGTCGCCGTCCTGATCGCGCTCTACAGCGTGGTGAAGTACGGCCAGCGGCTGCGCGACGGGGTGCTCGCCGGCGCGGTCGCCGCCGTTGGCGTACTGCTCGCCGCCGCGCAGACGCCGGGCCTCATCAGCTGGTGGGTGACCGCGCTGTGGTACGCGCTGGTCACCGGCGCGGTCTGGCTGGTCGCGCTGAACGTGCGAACCCGCCGCCTCTACGTGCTCAGCCTGGAGGAGCGGGCCAGCACCCTCGAACGCGAACGGGAGGCCGAGTCGCGGGCGGCGGTCGCCGAGGAACGCACCCGGATCGCCCGCGAGCTGCACGACGTGGTGGCGCACAGCATGGCCGTGATGATCGTCCAGGCGGACGGGGCGCGCTTCATGCTTGACCGCGACCCCGAGCAGGCCCGGACGGCGGTGAAGGTGGTCGCGGACACCGGCCGGCAGGCCCTGGAGGAGATGCGCCGGCTGGTCGGCGTCCTGCGGGACGCTGGTCCCTCCGGCGCGGGCGGTTCGGTGGTGGCCGCGGACCCGGAGCACCGCCGGCTGGCCCTGACCGAGCTGCCCGACCTGCTGGCCCGGTTCCGTGACGCCGGGCTGCGCATCCGGCACACCGTCGACGGCGAGCCGCCGGCGCTGCCGCCGGGGCTGGAGCTGACCGTCTACCGGGTCGTGCAGGAGGCGCTGACCAACGCGCTCAAGCACGCCGGCGTCGGTGCCGGCGTCGAGGTGACCCTGACGTACGCCGCCGACGCCGTCGTGGTCCGGGTGCTCGACGACGGTCGCGGCCGGCCCGTGGTCAGCCCGGCGCCGTCCGGCGGTCACGGCCTGCTCGGCATGCGGGAGCGAGTGACGGTGTACGACGGCAGCCTCACCGCCGGTCCTCGGCTGGCCGGGGGCTGGCAGCTCGAGGCCCGGCTACCGCTACCGTCGGACAGCGCAACGGAGGTGATCGCGGCATGACGGTCCGGGTGGTGATCGTGGACGACCAGGCGCTGGTACGCGCCGGGTTCCGGATGGTGCTGGACTCCCAGCCCGACCTGGAGGTGGTCGGAGAGGCCATCGACGGGGCGGATGCGCTGCGCGTGCTCGCCCGCACCGAGGCCGACGTGGTGGTGATGGACATCCGGATGCCGACCATGGACGGGGTCGAAGCGACCCGGCGGCTCTGCGCCGACCGCCCGGCCGGTCCGCCCCGGGTGTTGGTGCTGACCACCTTCGACACCGAGGCGGACGCGTTCGCCGCGCTGCAGGCCGGGGCGAGCGGCTTCCTGCTCAAGAACGTCCCACCGGAGGAGCTGCTGGCCGCGATCCGGGTGGTGGCCGAGGGCGATTCGGTGGTCGCGCCGTCGATCACGCGGCGGCTGCTGGACCGGTTCGCCGGCCAGTTCGGTGCCGGCCCGACCGCCGACCCCCGGCTGGCGCAGCTCACCGAGCGGGAACGCGAGGTGTTGCTGCTGGTCGCGCAGGGGCTGTCCAACGCGGAGATCGCCGCGCGGGTGCACGTGGCCGAGGCGACGGTGAAGACCCACGTCGGGCGGATCCTGGCGAAGCTCCACCTGCGCGACCGGGTTCAGGCGGTGGTGCTGGCGTACGAGAGCGGGCTGGTCACGCCCGGCGGGTGACCCCGCGTACGACCTGAGTCGTACCGGCCGGCGGGCACACCGCGACCCGGGACGCACACAGGTCGAGCGCGCAGGTGGAGATCGACCGACCCGCGCCGGCCATAGCGTCGGAGGGGTCCGATCCGCACCTCCACCGGGGAGCCCACGTGTCCCTCGCACCTTCCACCCACGCCGGCACCGGCGTCGCGGTCACCACCCGTGACCTGGAATGCGGGGCGGTGACGGGATGATCCGCCTGACTCTGCGCTCGCTGCGCGCCGAGGCGCTGCGCATGCTGCTCTCCGCGCTGGCCGTTGTGCTCGGTGTCGCGTTCATCGCCGGCACTCTGATCTTCGTCGACGGGATGCGCGCCGGCGCGTACGACCGGGCCGGCACCTTCGACCGACACACCGACCTCGGCGTCTATCCGACCGGTACGAAACCGCTGCCCACCGACCTGGTCGACCGGGTCCGGGCTCTCGACGGGGTGGCCGCCGCGGCCGGTGAACTGACCAACACCGGCGGCATCGTCGGCGCCGACGGTCGGCCGGTGCTCGGCTTCACCGTGCTCGTCGCCATTCCCACCGAGGACGCCCTGCGCTCGTACGACGTGGTCGCCGGCCGACTGCCCGACCGTGCCGGGGAGGTGGTGCTCGACGCGCCGACGGTGGCCGAGGAGGGCTTCGCCCTGGGCGCCCCGGTCCAGATCGGCGGTACCGGCGGTGCCGCCCGCCCGTACACCCTGGTCGGGACCGTCGACGTGGCGGGCACCACACGTGACGTCGGCGGTCCGTTCATCGGCCTGGTCGGGCCGGACGCGCTCGCGGTCACCGGCGAGCGCGGATATGGCCGGATCATGGTGGCGGCCCGGCCGGGCATCTCCGCCACCGCACTGGCCGACCGGGTACGCGCCGCCGTCGGCGCCGACACCAGCGTGCGGAGCCGCCAGCAGATCCTCGACGACGCCGTCGACGAGGCGGTTCGTGACCTGGACCAGTTCACCATGGTGCTGATGATCTTCGCGGCGGTCGCTGTGGTGGTGGCCGGCTTCGTGATCGCCAACACCTTCGCGATCGTGCTGGCTCAGCGCACCCGGCGGACCGCGCTGCTGCGACTGGTCGGCGCGACCCGGGGGCAGGTCTTCCGGGCCACCCTGCTGGAGTCGGCGGTGATCGGGATGGTCGCCTCCGGTGTCGGGGTGCTGCTCGGGGTGGCGCTCGCCAGCGGAATTCGGCTGCTGACGTCCCGACTGGACGTGCCGGTATCCGGCGGGCTGACCGTCACCGGATCGACCGTACTGACCGGCCTGCTGCTGGGCACCCTGCTCACCGTGGGCGCCGCCCTGCTACCGGCCTGGCGGGGGACCCGGGTCGCGCCGGTGGCCGCACTCACCGACGCCGCGGTGCAGCCCAGCCGGGGCGCTGGTCGGCTCCGGCTGACCCTCGGTGCGGTGGTGCTGGCCGCCGGTGTCGCCGCGCTGGCTGGCGCCGCGAGCGCCGGTCAGGTGCTGCTGGTGGCTGTCGGAGGGGTGCTGGCCTTCTTCGGGATCGTGCTGTTCGGGCCGGTTCTCGTTCCCGCGCTGGTCCGGGCGTTCGGCTGGCCGGCCCGCCGTCTGGTCGGGGTGACCGCCGGGCTGGCCGTGGCCAACGCGGTCCGCAATCCCCGTCGCGTCGCCGCGACCGCCACCGCGCTGGTGATCGGGATCGGGCTGGTGTCGGCGTTCGTGGTCGGCGCACGCAGCACCAAGGACGGCATCGAACGCAGTGTGGACGCCGAGATCGGGACCGACTTCGTGGTCAGTGGAATCGGCTCGAACCTCCCCGCCGCGCTCGCTGGTGAGCTGGTGGCCCGTCCCGAACTGGGTGTGGTGCATGAGCAGCGCAGCACGGTCGCCGCCGACATCGAGATCCGCGCCGCCCATCCGGCGTTGGTCGGCCGGACGCTGAGCGGCGTGCTGGCCGGCGAGGTCGGCCGGCTCGGGCCGGGTCAGGTGCTGGTGCACCGGGAGCTCGCGCAGGCGCGGGGTTGGCAGGTCGGCTCCCCGGTCACCGTCCGGGGGCGCCCGTTCCGGGTGGTCGCGGTGGTCGCCGACGACACGCCCGCCATGGCCGCCAGTGATGCACCCGCCGGGCACGTCATCGAGATGGCCGACGCCGATTTCGCCGCGCTCTTTCCGGATCAGCGGGGCTTCCTGGCCGAGGCGGACCCAGCGGCCGGAGTGAGCGCGGAGCGCGCCCGGGACGCGATCGAGGCGGTGCTGGCCCGCTACCCGACGGTGAACCTGATGGACCAGGGCGCGTACAAGAAGATGCTCACCGGCACCGTGGACATGTTGCTGGCCTTCGTCACCGCGCTGCTCGGCCTGGCCGTGGTGATCGCCCTGTTCGGCGTGGCGAACACGCTGAGCCTGTCGGTGGTGGAGCGCACCCGGGAGAACGCGGTGCTGCGGGCGGTCGGGCTGACCCGGGGCCGGATGCGGGCCATGCTCGCTGTGGAGGCGGTGCTGGTGGCACTGGTCGGCGCGGTGCTCGGAGTCGGGCTGGGCACCGGGGTCAGCGCCGCCGCCATGGCCCTGCTGGCCCGCCTGGGCGGGGACTTCCACGTGGTGCTGCCGCTCGGCCAACTCGGGCTGATTCTCGGCGGCGCGGTGCTGGCTGCCCTGCTCGCCTCGGTGCTGCCGGCCCGCCGGGCGCTGTCCCGGCCGGTCGTCGAGGCGCTCAGCGACTAGGAACCGGGCGGCGACGCGGACGGACAGCCGCCGGCCGGCCCCGCCGTCTTCCCCGGCGGCGGGACCGGCCAGCAGTGCCGGGCCTACAGAAGCTCGACCATCGAGCCGGAGCACCGGTTGCGGGTGTCGAAGACGTAGCGGGCGTGCCGGACCACCAGGTCGTAGTCGAAGCTGTCGTGGTCGGTGACCACCACCACCGCGTCGGCGGCCCGCACCTCCCGCTCGGTCAGCCCGACCACGGTCACCCCGGCGGGGATCTGGTGCGCTTCGGCGTACGGCTCGACCGCGTGGACCTGGGCACCGAGGGCCTGCAAGCGGCGGGCCACGTCGACCGCGGGGGAGTCCCGCATGTCGCCGGTGTTCTTCTTGTACGCCAGCCCGAGCAGCAGCAGCCGGGCACCACTGACCGAGCGGCCGGCCCTGTTCAGCCCTGCCATGATCCGCTGCGTGACGTGCTCGGGCATCTCGTGGTTGACGTCGTTGGCCAGCTCGATGAACCGGAACTGCCGGCCCAGGCGGCGCTTCACCTGCCAGGACAGGTAGCACGGGTCGATCGGCAGGCAGTGCCCGCCGACGCCGGGGCCGGGGCGGAACGGCAGGAAGCCGAACGGCTTGGTCTCGGCGGCGTCGATCGCCTGCCAGACGTCGATGTCCAGGTGGTGCGAGAGCATGGTCAGCTCGTTGATCAGCGCGATGTTGACCTGGCGGAAGGTGTTCTCGATCAGCTTGGTCAGCTCGGCGACCTGGGTCGAGTCGACCGGCACGGTGCGCTCCACGAGCCGCCGGTAGAACCCGTCCACCCGGGCCAGCGACGCCTGATCCACGCCCGAGACCACCTTCGGGGTGTTCTCCAGCCGCCAGGTCGGGTTGCCGGGGTCGATCCGCTCCGGGCTGTAGCCGAGGTGGAAGTCGCCGGGGCTCTGCAGCCCGCTGGCCGATTCCAGCAGCGGACGCAGCAGCTCCTGCGTGGTGCCCGGGTAGGTGGTCGACTCCAGGATCACCGTGCTGCCCGGCCGCACGTACGGGCCGATGCCGACGCCGGCCTGCTCGACGAAGCTCAGGTCGGGGGTCCCGTCGCGCAGTGGGGTGGGGACGGTGATGACGCAGATGTCGAAGCCCTCGGCGTCGGTGTACTCGGTGCTGGGGTGGTACCGCCCACTGCCCAGCGCCCGGCCCAGCCGGTCGGTCGGGATGTCCTCGACGAACGATTCGCCGGACGCGAGCCGCTTCACCCGGTCGGCGTCGACGTCGAGGCCGACGACGTCCAGCCCCGCCTCCACGGCGCGCATGGCCAGCGGCAGTCCGACGTACCCCTGGCCGATCACGACCAGCTTCTCAGCACTCACCCGGGCTCCCGCGGCAGATGGTGGAAATGACCTGCTGAGAGCCTAGAGGGGTCTTCGGTGCCGTAAGTCCGTTTTGGTGATACCGGTGCTGGTGGGGCTGATGAGCGGCAGTGGTCCGCTCAGCTGCCCGGGAGTGCCCCTGGTTCGGCCGTCGGGCTCGTGGTGGGGGTCGGCTCGACCGGCGTCGGGTCGGTCGTCGGGCCGCCCGTCGGGTCGGTCGTCGGGGGCGTGGTGGCGCTCGGCGACGGCGACGACGGGCTCGCCGTCTGGCTGGGCTGTGTGCTCGGCGTCGCGCTCACCGAGGCCGACGGGGTGTTCTGGGGAGCGTGCGGCCGGTCCGGCCGGGCCGGATTCGTGATCTGCTCGTTCGCCGCCGGCAGGTCAACC
This sequence comes from Micromonospora sp. NBC_00858, assembly GCF_045207365.1. Classification (NCBI taxonomy): domain Bacteria; kingdom Bacillati; phylum Actinomycetota; class Actinomycetes; order Micromonosporales; family Micromonosporaceae; genus Micromonospora; species Micromonospora sp. NBC_00858. The sequence goes on from NZ_CP108828.1 coordinate 2,145,642, forward strand.
TGGTCGGTCGGCGCCACGGTCGGCGAGGTGGTGGGCAGCTTGACCGCCGGGGCGTCCGCGTTCTTCGCCGCGCCCAGCGCCGTCACCAGGCCGGTCACGGCCACGAGCACGGTCGCCGCCGCGCCGACCAGCGCGCCCCGTCGACCGCGTCGACCGCCCGCCGGGGCGACCGCCGCGCCGACCGGCACGTCGGTACGGGTGCCCGGCCCGGCGTCGCGCAGCGGGACCGACGCCGCCATCGCGGTGGGCGGCTCCCCACCGGTCACCGCGGTCCGGGCCGCCTCGGCCATCGCCGCGCCGCTGGTGAACCGCTCGAGCGGATCCTTGGCCAGTGCCCGGGACACCAGAGCGCGGACCGCCTCCGGAATCTCGTGCGGCAGCTCCGGCGGCTCGTCGTCCAGGTGCCGGACGGCGACCTGGAGCGGATTGTCGCCGGTGAACGGCGGACCGCCGGTGAGGCAGCAGTACGCGACCGCGCCGAGGGCGTAGATGTCGGTGGCACCGCTGACCGGCCGGCCGGCGGCCTGCTCGGGCGCCATGTAGAGGGCGGTGCCCGGCACCGCGTTGGTGCTGGTGATGCTGGTGACGTTGGTGGAGCGGGCCACCCCGAAGTCCACCAGGACGACGGTGCCGTCCTCGTGAACCAGTAGGTTGCTGGGCTTGACGTCGCGGTGCACGATGCCGCCGCGGTGCGCCGCGTTCAGCGCCCGGGCCGCCTGAGCCACGATCGACATCGTCTCGGTCACGTCGAGTCGGCCGGCCGACTCGATCCGCTTGGACAGCGGCTCGCCGTCGACGAACTCCATGACCAGGTAGTCCGCCCGGCTGCCGTCGGGCAGGTCGTCCTCGCCGCAGTCGTAGACCTGCACGATGCCCGGGTGCCGCAGGGCCGCCATGATCCGCGCCTCGGCCCGGAACCGGGCGATGAAGTCGGGGTCGGAGACCAGCGCCGGCAGCAGGACCTTGACCGCGACCTGCCGGCCGAGGACCAGGTCGGTGCCACGCCAGACGTCGCCCATGCCGCCGGTGGCGACACGTTCGTCCAGGCGGTATCTACCGCTGAGCACGACCTCCGATGACAACACAGCATTACCGTACCCAGAGTGGCGCTGAACGGCGCGCCACGGTTGCTCGGCCGGGCGGTCCATACCGACGGTCCATCCGGTCTGACCTGTGTGGACGTGGTCGGTGTGTGACGAGACAGCGACGCCGTGTGACAAAAGCCGACACACGGCGCCGTACGCTCGCTCACGACGCCGGAGAATCGTCCCGCAGCGCGCGTAGCGTCCGTAGGTCACCGCGCGTTACGGCAACGCGCCGCGCGAGCCGGTTGATAATTGTCACTCTTCCGTGACACGGTGCCAGCTTGTCGCCCCGTTGCTCCCCCTCCTAGCGTTAGCCCGGCTCAGGCCCGCCCGGGACAGCGCGTCGACAACCGACCGTCATGGCGCTGGTCCAGACCACCAGCCCCGGCCACCGCGGACCCGGGCGCGATCAGAATCGGCGGAGGGCGGTGCGGTGCGGGAACTGATCCGGCCGACGGTCCGTGCCGTCCGGAACGCCCCGGCGCAGCGGATCGGGCCGGGATGTCCCGGACGATCCGTGGTCCCCGGATGAGCGGCGAGCTGTCGGACGCGGTCACCGCGGCGCAGGCCGGAGACGAGGACGCTTTCCGCTTCCTCTACCGCAGCCTCCAGCCCGGCCTGCTGCGCTACCTGACCGCCCTGGTCGGCACGGACGCCGAGGACGTCGCATCGGAGACCTGGCTGCAGATATCCCGCGACCTGCCCAACTTCACCGGCGGTGAGTTCCGCGCCTGGACCGTGACCATCGCCCGCAACCGGGCGATGGACCACCTGCGCCGGCTGCGTCGCCGGCCATCGGTGGCGGTTCCGGTGCAGGCGCTCGCCGAGTTGGCCGACGACGCGGACACCGCCGAGCGGGCCGGCGAGACGGTCGGCACCGAGGCCGCCCTGGCACTGATCGCCACCCTTCCTCCCCGGGAGGCCGAGGCGGTTCTCCTGCGGGCCGTGATCGGGCTGGACGCGGAGTCCGCCGGCCGGGTACTGGGCCGCCGGGCCGGTGCCGTCCGGACCGCCGCCCACCGGGGTCTGCGGCGGCTCGCCGCCCTACTGGAACAGCAGGGCCTGGTCGCGGCGTCGCCGGGTGACGAGGGCACGGTGCGGCCGGTGGACGCCGAGGGCACGGTGCCGCCGGTGGACGCCGAGGGCACGGACCCGCCGGTCGGTGTCGAGGCGATGCCGCCGCCTCGTCAACGCGGCGCTCGATCCCGGCGGACGTCGCGCGCCGAGCCGGCGGACGGCTGACGTGAGGGGATTCCGGATGAACCCGTACCGGCGGGCCGACCGTGCCGAGACCGAACGACTGCTCGACGCGACCCGCGCCGGCCAGGCCGCCGACCCGGACGCCGCGTCGGCCCAGGTCCGCGCGACCACCCCCGACCGCACGGCGGCCGACCCGGTGGCACGACTGCTCGCCGCGGCCGCCGGCCCGTCCCGGCCCGGGGAGCTGACCGGCGAGGAGGCCGCACTGGCCGCGTTCCGGGCCGCCCAGGTCAACCCGGCGCCGACCGTGGCCCGCCGGCCACACGGCCGCCGAGCGACCACCGGCGTGGTGGCCTGGATCGGAGCGGTGGCGGCCACCGCCACCGCGGGCGCCGCCTTCGCCGCGGTCCGTCTGGATCGGGCACCGGACCCGGTGCCACCGGCGCCGAGCAGCCCGTCGTCCAGCCCTTCCGACGTCGAGGCGACCGCGTCCGGTGATCGCACCGCCGCGCCCAGCCGGTCGGTGGCGCCGCCGCCCGGCACGCCATCCGCTTCCAGCACCCCGTCGGCTGCTGGCAAACCGCCCGCCGGGCAGCTGCGGGGGTTGTGCCGCGCCTGGCTGGCCAAGAATCCCGACCAGGCGGAGAAGGCGCTGCGTACGCCGGCCTTCCAGAACCTGGTGACCGCCGCCGGCGGCGCTGGCGAGGTCGAGGCGTACTGCCAGCGGCTGGTGCCCGAGGCGGAGCCGACCACGTCGCCGAAGGTCAAGCCGTCATCGACCGGCGAGCCCGCCCAGCGGTGAGCGTCCGACCGGCGGGGCGGTTCGTTCCGCCCTGCACCGGGAAATTCGTCTGTTAGACAGAGGTTGGTGGCGCCGTCGACGCCCCCGACGGTGTCGGTGGGCGGGTTTACGGTGGCACAGTGTCCCGGAGCCGGCACACGGAGAGGGGGCCACGACCGGTGGTGACGTCACCTGAGCTGGACCGCAGCGCCATCCTGCACGAGTCCGCCGCCGCAAACCGACACCTCGCCCGGATCTGCTTCAAGACCGGCCCACCCACCCGCACCGGCGTCGAACTGGAATGGACCGTGCACGACGCCGCCGATCCCGCCCGACCCGTCGACCCGACGCGGCTGCGGGCGGCGCTGGGGCGGCACAGCCCCGTCACGCTGGACGCCACCAGCCCGGCCGAGCCGCTGCGATACGGCGGCACGGTGACCTTGGAGCCGGGCGGCCAGTTGGAGATCTCCACCCCACCCCGCCCCTCGGTCGCCGCGCTGATCCAGGCCACCGAGGCCGACATCGCCCAGGTCACCGACCTGCTGGCCGCCGGCGGGCTGATTCTCGGTCGCAGTGGCATCGACCCGCACCGTCGGCCCCACCCGGTGGTGGACACCCCCCGCTATCGCGCGATGCGCGGCGCCTTCGACCGGCGAGGCCCGGCCGGCCGCACCATGATGTACAGCACCGCCGGCCTGCAGGTCTGCCTCGACGCCGGCGAGCCGGACCAGGTCGCGGCTCGCTGGGCCGCGGCCCACGCGGTCGGCCCGCCCCTGCTCGCCGCGTTCGCCTCCGCCACCCGGCACGCCGGTCGGCGTACCGGCTGGGCGTCCGCCCGGATGGCCGCATGGTTGGCCATCGACCCGGCCCGCACCCGACCCGTCTGGGCGGCCGGCCGCCCAGACGAGGACCCGACCGCCGCCTGGATCCGGTACGTGCTCGCCGCGCCACTGCTCTGCCTGCGTCGGCACGGTTCGGACTGGACCGCGCCGCCCGGCGTGACCTTCGCCGACTGGCTTGACGGCGCGTTGCCCCGCCCGCCTACGACCGACGACCTCGACTACCACGTCAGCACCCTCTTTCCGCCGGTGCGGCCGCGCGGCTACCTGGAGCTGCGCTACCTGGACGCCCAGCCCGGTCGGGACTGGCGACTCCCGCTGGCGGTGCTGACCGCCCTGTTCGCCGATCCGGGCACCGTGCACGCGGCGTACGCGATCGGCGCGCCGGTGGCGCACCGCTGGTCCACGGCGGCCCGGCACGGCCTGGCCGACCCGGCGCTGGCCGTCGCCGCGGCGGCGCTGCTCGACCTGGCCCTGACCACCCTGCCCCGGCTGGACCTGCCGGTCGGCATCCACGACGAGATCCAGCGAGGCGTACGGCGGCGGCTGACCGCCGCGGAAAGGGGAGACCGGTGAGTGCGAGGAGTGAGCCGGGGTTGCGAGCCTCGCAGTCGCGACCGAAAGGTGGCGCGGTGACCGCGAGCACGACGGGACACGCCGACGGGGAGCAACTGCGCGGCCGGATCGCGGCGGAGCTGGCGCGGGCCCGCTCCCGCACTGCGCTGCTGACCGAGGTGGTCGACGACGCCGACCTGATGCGCCAGCACTCGCCGCTGATGTCACCGCTGGTCTGGGACCTGGCCCACGTCGGCAACCAGGAGGAGCTCTGGCTGGTCCGCGACGTCGGGGGCCGAGAGCCGGTCCGGTGCGACATCGACGAGCTGTACGACGCGTTCAAGCAGCCGCGCCGGGACCGTCCCACGCTGCCCCTGCTGCCACCGGCCGAGGCACGCGCCTACCTGGGCACCGTCCGGGACAAGGTGCACGACCTGCTCGACGTGGTGACCTTCAGCGAACGGCCGTTGGTCGCCGACGGGTTCGCCTTCGGCATGATCGTCCAGCACGAGCAGCAGCACGACGAGACGATGCTCGCCACCCACCAACTGCGCTCGGGGCCGGCGGTGCTGCACGCCCCGCCGCCGCCGGAGCCGCCCGCCCGGGTCGGTGGGGAGGTCCTGGTGCCGGCCGGTCCCTTCACCATGGGCACCGATATCGACCCGTGGGCCCTGGACAACGAGCGTCCCGCGCATCGCGTCGACCTGCCCGCGTACGTCATCGACGCCGTCCCGGTGACCAACGGCGAGTACGAGGGGTTCATCGCCGACGGCGGCTACTCCGACCCGCGCTGGTGGAGCGCCGAAGGGTGGGCGCACCGGCTCCAGGAGCAGCTCAGCGCGCCGATGCACTGGCGCCGCGATGGCGACGGCTGGGCGTACCGGCGCTTCGGCCGGTGGGACCGGGTCCGCGCCGACGAGCCGGTGGTGCACGTGTGCTGGTACGAGGCGCAGGCGTACGCGGCGTGGGCCGGCAAGCGGTTACCAACCGAGGCGGAGTGGGAGAAGGCGGCCCGCTGGGATCCGGCGACGGGGCGGTCCCGCCGCTACCCCTGGGGTGACGACGACCCGACCGACACGCACGCCAACCTCGACCAACGCCACCTGCGGCCGGCCCCGGTGGGCGCGTACCCAGCCGGTGCCTCACCGCTGGGCGTGCACCAGCTCATCGGCGACGTCTGGGAGTGGACCTCCACGACGTTCGGCGGGCATCCCGGCTTCGCCGCGTTCCCCTACCGGGAATACTCGGAGGTCTTCTTCGGCGACGACTACCGGGTGCTGCGTGGTGGCTCGTTCGGCACCGACCGGTCGGCCTGCCGGGGCACCTTCCGCAACTGGGACTATCCGATCCGCCGGCAGATCTTCAGCGGTTTCCGCTGCGCCCGCGACGCCAACCCGGACGAGTCGCACCGGTGAGCCACCGCGCGACCGACGGGCCGGCGGGCGGGGTGCGCTGATGTGTCGCCACCTGGCCTACCTGGGGCCGCCGGTCACCCTGGCCGAGTTGCTGTTCGACCCCCCGTACTCACTGGTGCGGCAGTCCTGGGCGCCCCGCGACATGCGCGGCGGCGGCACGATCAACGCTGACGGGTTCGGCGTCGGCTGGTACCCGGGTGACGGCGAGCCGGTGCGCTACCGGCGGGCCCAGCCGATCTGGAGCGACCCGACCATCGCCCAGCTCGCGGCGGTGACCCGCGCCGGCGCGGTCCTCGCCGCGGTCCGCTCGGCCACCGTCGGGATGGCGGTGCTCGACGGCGCTGCCGCGCCGTTCGCCGAGGGGCGATGGCTGTTCAGCCACAACGGGGTGGTGCGCGGCTGGCCGGACGCCGTGGTGCCGCTCGCCGCCGGCCTGCCGGTGCGCGACCTCCTCACCCTGGACGCCGCCACCGACTCGGCGCTGCTCTGGGCGCTGGTCCGGCAGCGCCTGCGCGCCGGCGTCGACCCGGCCGAGGCGGTCGCGCAGACGGTGGCCGACGTCGCCGCTGCGGCCCCCGGGTCGCGGCTCAACCTGCTGCTCACCGACGGGCACCGGGTGGTGGCCAGCGCGGCCGGGCACGCGCTGTCGGTGCGCGCGGCGGCGGGCACCGTGCTGCTCGCCTCGGAGCCGCACGACGACGACCCCGGGTGGCGGCCGGTGCCGGAGGGGCACCTGGTCACCGCCACCGCGAGCGAGGTGCGGGTGAGCCCGCTGCCGACCCGGTGAGTCGCACCGGTCGTGCCCCAACGGTTGACCGAGCAGAGAGGAAATACCGATGACCGCGGAGCCGCTGGAGATCTACCTCGAGGAGCAGGACCTGGAGCGGGGCCTGCGCCAGGACGTTCGGGCCGGGCTGAGCGCCGACGAGAAGTGGCTTCCACCGAAGTGGTTCTACGACGCCCGGGGCAGCGAACTGTTCGAGGCGATCACCCGGCTGCCCGAGTACTACCCGACCCGGGCCGAGCGGGCCGTGCTGGCCGAGCACGCGCCCGACATCGCGGCGCTCACCGGGGCCAAGACCCTCATCGAGCTGGGCTCCGGCTCGTCGGAGAAGACCCGTCTGCTGCTGGACGCCTTCACCCGTCAGGGCGGGTTGGGCACGTTCGTTCCGCTCGACGTGTCGGTCAGTGCGCTGCTGGGGTCCACCGCGCAGATCGCCGCCGACTATCCGGGGCTACGGGTCCGGGGCATCGTCGGGGACTTCACCCGGCAGCTGGACCGGCTGCCCACCGGGGGCCGCCGGCTGGTGGTGTTCCTCGGCGGCACCATCGGCAATCTCCTGCCGGCCGAGCGGGCCGAGTTCCTGGCCGAGATGCGCGCCGCGCTGGAGGTGGGCGACTGGCTGCTGCTCGGCACCGACCTGGTGAAGGACCCGTCGGTGCTCGTGCCCGCGTACGACGACGCGGCCGGGGTGACGGCGGAGTTCAACCGGAACGTGCTGCATGTGATCAACCGGGAGTTGGGCGCCGATTTCGACCCGGAGGCGTTCGACCACGTCGCCCGCTGGGACCCGGACCACGAGTGGATCGAGATGCGGCTGCGGGCGACCCGGCCGTTGCGGGTCCGGGTGCTGGACCTGACCGTGGAGTTCGCCGCGGGGGAGGAGCTGCGCACGGAGGTGTCGGCGAAGTTCCGCCCGGCGGGGATCGCCGCCGAGTTGGCCGCGGCGGGTTTCACCGCGACGGAGTTCTGGACCGACCCGGACGGGCTGTTCGGGGTCACGCTGGCCCAGGCGCGGTGAGGCTGTTCACCCACCCCGGCCAGCCCCACCGATGATCGGTTAGGCTGGTCGCGCGAAGGGGAGTAGCCCCCAATGTCGTGGTCGACATACTGGTGCGTTCCGCACCCGGCCACGCGGCCCCGGTCTCCGGGGCGGGCGAGACCTTCGACTCAGGCTGTCGTGGCCGGGTCGAGGGCGCCTCTTTTCCTCCTCCCGGCGTGAACGGGAAGGACGTCATGGAGGGTTTCTTCGCCGCGCTGGTGATCAGCTTCGGTGTCATCTTCGTCGCCGAGCTGGGGGACAAGAGCCAGCTGATGGCGCTGACCTTCGCCACCCGCTTCCGGACGATGCCGGTGCTGATCGGCATCACCATCGCCACGGCGGTGGTGCACCTGGCATCGGTCGCCATCGGCACAGGGCTCGGCGCTGTGCTGCCCACCGACTGGATCTCCCTGGTGGCCGGCCTGGCGTTCCTCGGCTTCGGCGCGTGGACGCTGCGCGGGGACAAGCTCACCGACGAGGAGAAGCGCAAGGCCGAGAAGACCAACAAGACCGCGATCGTCGCGGTGTCGGTGGCGTTCTTCCTGGCCGAGCTGGGTGACAAGACGATGCTCGCCACGATCACCCTGGCCACCCAGTACGGCTGGTTCGGCACCTGGCTCGGCTCCACCGTCGGCATGGTGGCCGCGGACGCTCTGGCCATCCTGGTCGGCCGGCTGCTCGGCCGCCGGCTGCCGGAGAAGGCCATCAAGTACGGCGCCGCGGTGCTCTTCGCCATTTCCGGCCTCTGGTTGATCCTGGAGGCGGTGAGCGAGCTGACCTAAGCGCCGCCGACTACCCGCCTCGTTGGCGGGTAACGGCTCCGGGTGGAACCGGCGGAACTGCTGCGCCACGGCGATGCGGTGCTGGTCGCCGTGGTGGAGGTCGCCGGTGCCGTAGTGATCTTCGTCGGTGCGGTCTGGGCGGCGGTGCGGTTCGTGGTCGAGGGGCTGCGACACCGCACCGCCGCTGTCTTCACCCCGATCCGGCTCACCCTGGGCCGGTTCCTGACCCTCGGTCTGGAGTTCCAGCTGGCGGCCGACGTGCTGCGGACCGCAGTGTCCCCGTCGTTCGACCAGATCGGCCAGCTGGCCGCGATCGCCACGATCCGGACGGCGCTGAACTACTTCCTGGGCCGGGAGATCCGTCAGGAGCAGCGTCAGGTGGCCGAGGCTGAGCACCGGACATGATCGGCGTGCTGGTCACGGCAGTCACCGCGCTGGCCCTCGTCGCCGGTGTGGTCACCGTGCTGAGCACCGGCGCTGGCCGGGCCGCCATCCGGGTGCTGTTGGACCTGCTGACCGCGGCCGGCGTGCTCCGGCTCGCGGGCGGGCCCGGCTGGACCGACCTGGCCGGCGCGGCGGCGATCATCGCGCTGCGCCAGCTGCTCTGGGCGGCGCTGGGCGCCGCGCCACCGTGGTCGCGTCGACAATCCGGACCGCCCCTCGCCGGGGACGATCACCACCTACCGTTGGCGGTACGAGGCGAAACCGGTGCACGCGGGAGGACGACCACATGAGCAGGCACGACGAACCGAACGAGTACGGCTTCGCCGGCGGTGCCACCGCTCCCGAGCCGCAGCCCGGCGGCAAGCCCGACGAGCAGGATCAGGCCGAGGAGGTGGCGGTGCCCGGCGACGACCTCACCGAACCGGCGGCCGAGGCGCTGTCCGAGGAGACCGAGGAGCGCCGGCCCGTCGAACGCGGCCGCTGACTGGCCGGCGGGGCCGGTCCCGGTCAGCCGTCGCCCTTCCGCTGGTAGACGTCGGGCACGCCGTCGCCGTCGGCGTCCAGCCGCTCGCGCTCCGCCACCCGGCGGTACGCGGCGTTGCGGCGGGCCAGCACCGTGGCGGCCAGTCCGGCGGAGATCACCGAACCGGCCAGCACGGCGGCCTTGACCCGGTCGTCGGCCGTGCTGCCGACGCCGAACGCCAGGTCGCCGATGAGGAGCGACACGGTGAACCCGACGCCGGCCAGCAGGGCGATCCCGAGCAGATCGGACCAGGTGATGTCCTCGTCCAGTTCAGCGCGGGTGAACCGGGCCAGCAGGTAGGTCGACCCGAAGATGCCGATGCTCTTGCCGAGCACCAGGCCGGCGACGATGGCGATCACCACCGGGTCGGTCACCAGGGCGCCCAGGTCGGTGCCGCGCAGGGTGACCCCGGCGGCGAACAGGGCGAAGATCGGCACCGCGAAGCCGGCCGACACGGGTCGCCAGCGGTGCTCCAGGTGCGCGGCGAGTCCACCGGTATCCCCGTTGGCCGGCGGGCGGCCGTCGGTCTGGGCGGCACCCGCCCGACGACGGGTGGCCAGCACCGGCACCGTGAAGCCGAGCAGGACGCCGGCCACCGTGGCGTGCACGCCGGAGGCGTGCACCAGGGCCCAGGCGGCGACCGCGAGTGGGATCAGCGCCCACCACCAACTACGCCCGCGCTGTACCAGCAGCGCGAAGAGTCCGATCGGCGCCAGCGCGGCCACCAGCGGTACGGGATGGAAGTCGGCGGTGTAGAACACCGCGATGATGGTGATCGCGAACAGGTCGTCGACCACGGCGAGGGTGAGAAGGAAGGCACGCAGGCCCTGGGGCAGGTGTGAGCTGACCACCGCGAGCACGGCCAGCGCGAAGGCGATGTCGGTGGCGGTCGGGATCGCCCAGCCGCGCAGACCTTCCCCGCCCGCCGTCAGGACGACCGCTACGTAGATCAGCGCGGGCACCAGCATCCCGCCGAGGGCGGCCACCACCGGCAGCGCGGCACGCCGCGGGTCACGCAGTTCACCGGCGACGAACTCCCGCTTGAGCTCCAGACCCACCACGAAGAAGAAGATGGCCAGCAGCCCGTCCGCGGCCCAGGTGGCCAGGTCCAGGTCGAGATGCCAGCGCGCGCCGCCGGGCCAGGGCTGCCACTGGCCGAGCCGGGTGTACGAGTCGGCCCAGGGGGAGTTCGCCCAGGTCAGCGCCAGTACGGCGCCGAGTAGCAACAGGGCGCCACCGACGGTCTCGGTGCGCAGCACGTCGGCCAGGTGCCGGGCCTCGGGCCACGACGATCGCGAGAAGAGCCGGGCCGCCGCCGGCCGCGACCGGTTGGGGGGCGGGGTGCGGTCGGTCATCTGTGGGGCTCACCTCGGGCTGTCGGGACGGCAGGAATCCACTCGCCGACCAGACTTCCCGGCACACCGTTGCCGACCCTATCCGTGCTCGCCGGTCACGGCGAACGCAGGGGCGATGGAACGCCGCCCGATCGGCCGCCGACTTTTCCCCGATGTCACCGCTGCCGATTGGACGTTTGTCGGGTTGGTCATTCGGGCGCACTCGTCGCCGCTGAAAACACATAACTCCGGACATAAGCCGTATGAGCCGGTTTAATGGTTTCACGAGTTTGCAGACGACCTTGGGGGTTTTCGTGAAGTTCTTTGGCGTAACCGGACCGGCACGGAGGCGCACCTGATGGACCTGCTCCGCCAATTGCGTCACGTGCGTCGGCACTGGTGGGTCGCGCTGCTCACGGTCATGGTGGCCCTGGGCGTGTCGGCGTTCCTGACCGTACGGGCCCAACCCCGGTACGTCGCCTCGGTGACCTTCTTCGTCACCACCCCCAACCAGGGCGTCACCGACGCCTACCAGGGTGGGCTCTTCCTTCAGCAGCGCGTCAAGTCGTACGCCGACCTGCTCAGCAGCGACCGCCTGGCGCAGAGCGTGGTGGCGGAGAACCCGGTCGGGCTCACCGCGGACGAGGTGCAGCGCAGGGTCAGCACCTCCACCGAGGCCGGCACCGTACTGCTGCGCGCGTCGGTCACCGACACCGACCAGACCCGTGCGCTGCGGGTGACGGAGACCCTCGCCAACAAGTTCGTCGAGCTCGTCCAGAAGGTCGAGACACCGCCCGAGGGCAAGGCGCCGATCAAGATCGAGGTGGTCAGCGGCCCCCGGGTCAGCGCCAGCCCCGTCTCGCCGCAGCCGGTGCAGAACCTCACTCTCGGCGGCCTGATCGGCCTGGTGCTCGGCGTCGGACTGGCGATCCTGCGGGGTGTGGCCGACGTCCGGCTGCGCGACGCCGCCGGTCTGCAGCGGGCCACCGGCAGCCCGCTGCTCGGTGAGATCCCGTTCGAGAGCAACGCCCGCTCCGCACCACTGATCATCGGCGACGCCGCAACCTCGGCGCGCGCCGAGGCCGTCCGCAAGCTACGCACCAACCTGCGCTTCGTGGACGTGCACGAGCCGGCCCGGGTCATCGCCGTGACCAGCGCGTTGCAGGGCGAGGGCAAGACCACGCTCTCCTGCAACCTGGCCATCGCGCTGGCCGAGGCGGGCTGGCGGGTGCTGCTGGTCGACGCGGACCTGCGTCGTCCCAAGGTCGACGAGTACCTGGGCATGGACGCCGGGGTCGGTCTCACCGACGTGCTGGTCGGCGACGTCCAGGTGGGCGACGTCGTGCAGCGCTGGGGGGACAAGTCGCTGCTGGTGCTGCCGAGCGGCTCCGCCCCGCCGAACCCGAGCGAACTGCTCGGCTCCAAGGCGATGGCGGACCTGTTGTTGGCGCTGCGCGAGTCGGCGGACATCGTGATCATCGACACCGCGCCGCTGCTCGCGGTGACCGACGGTGTGGTGGTGGCCGTGCAGGCCGACGGTGCCCTCCTGGTCACCCAGCAGGGCCGCACCTCGCGGACCCAGGTGGCCGCAGCGGCCCGCTCGCTGCACTCGGTCTCGGTCCGGCTGCTCGGCTGTGTGCTGAACATGGCCAAGGTGGCCAAGGCCGAGGCGTACCAGTACGAGGCCTACCGGGTGGTCGCCTCCACGGCGACGCCGTCGGTACCGACCGACCGGGCCACGTCCGCCCGGCACGCCGAGAACACCGGGGTCAACGGCGTCACCGACCGCACCCAGGAACTCACCCGGTTGCCCCGATGAGCGCGGCGAGGGGTCGCAGCGAACGTTCGATCTCCTCGGCGCAGCGTCGGAAGTCGGCGGCGGTGCCGCCGATCGGGTCCCGTAGGTCGTCCGCGTCCGGGGCGGCGGGTTGCAGCCGCCCCCGGGCGTGGGCGGCGGCGGCGATCGCGGCCCGTAGCGGGTCGTCGGCCGGCTCGGTGGGCGGCTCGGCCGCCGCGGCCAGCCGGCCGAACTGCCGCAGGGTGAACGTCCGGTGCAGCGCGGCCGGCGCCAGCGCGGTGCAGACCGAGCGCTGGCGCCGGGTCGCGGTCAGCACCAGCGTCGCGTCGGCCAGGTACTCGGGGCGCAGCCCCCGGGTGCGGAAATCCGCCGGGTCCGCGCCGCTCTCGGCCGCGACCTCCATGGCGTACGGGTGCATGGCCAACCCGTCCCTCGCGTCGGTGCCGGCGCTGGCCACGATGACCGGCCGATCGGCGAGCAGCCGGCGGGCCAGGTACTCGGCCATCGGCGATCGGCACAGGTTGGCGTGGCAGACGAACAGCACGCGGTCGGCCATCGGTACCCCTCTCGTCGGTGCGGACGCGGACGGCCACACCGCGAGGGCGGTGCGTCGACGCCGGTGGCCGCGCAGGGAGGGGTTGTCGGCATCGTACGCGGGCCGGGTGCCCGCCGGTCGTGGTGCCGCGCCGACGGACGCCGATCCGCAGCGGATGGCGGTGGCCCGGTGAAGATCGGCATCCTGTCGTACCACTTTCCGCCCGAGCCGGCGTTCATCCCCGGCAGCCTCGCCGAGGAGTTGGCCGCACGCGGGCACGAGGTTCGGGTGCTCACCGGATTCCCGGACTACCCCGGCGGCCACGTCTATCCCGGCTGGCGGCAGCGCTGGCACCACCAGACGCACAGTGAGCGGCTGACTGTCCGGCGGGTGCCCCGGTACTCCGGCCGCCCCGGGGCCGCCGGCGTCCGGATGGCCAGCTACCTGTCCTTCGCCGGCAGCGCGACGCTGGCCGCGCGCCGGTACCTGGGCGACGTGGACGCGCTCTACGTCTTCCAACTGCCGGCCACCACGTTCGCCGCCGCCGGCGTGCTCCGGCTGCTCCGGCGGGTGCCAGCGGTGCTGCACGTGCAGGATGTCTGGGCGCGCGACGGCGCTGACGAGGCGGGCGACGGGCGCTGGGCGGCGCGGATGAGTACGGCGATGACCCGGATCTACCGGTCCGCCGCACGGGTTGCCGTCGCGGCGCCGTCGATGCGGGACCTGGTGGTCGCCGCTGGCGCTGACCCGGCCCGCGTCCGGCTGGTGCTGAACTGGACCGACGAGCGGATCTTCCACCCGGCGACGCCGGGCGCGGCGGCCCGCCAGTTGGTTCGCCGCGACGGTCGGTGCGTGGTGATGCACGCCGGCACCATCGGTGCCCGGCAGGGGCTGGACACGGCGGTACGGGCCGCCGCGGCGCTGGACCGGACGATGGAACTGGTCCTGGTCGGCTCGGGCGCGGACGAGCGGCGGGTGCGGGGGCTCGCCGCCGAGTTGGGCGCGGAGAACGTCCGCTTCATGGAGCGGCGGTCCCCGGTCGACATGCCCGAGCTGTACGCCGCCGCCGACTACCAGCTGGTCATGCTGCGCGACCTGCCAGAGCTGCGCGGCATGGTGCCCGGCAAGTTGCAGGCCGCGCTCTCCTGCGCCGCACCGGTGGTGGCCTCGGCCGGTGGGGACACCGCCGAGCTGGTCGAGCGGGCCCGGGCCGGGCTGTCCTGCCCGCCGGAGGACTGGGCCGCGCTGGCCGACCGGTTCTGGTTGGCCGCCACCATCCCCCCGCCGGCGCGTGCCGAGATGGGACGCCGAGGTCGGGAGGCGTACCTGCGGGAGATGTCGTTGCCGGCCGGGGTGGACCGGATCGAGCGGCTGCTGCACGAGGCAGCGGGTCGGGTCCCTGAGCCCGTCGCCGATCCGCGAGGCAACCTCGCGTAACGGACGATAAACGCCATAACGGTACGAGCTTCGCTGACGCGTGCTAAGAACGTCAGGGGATATCGGACCTTCTGTCCGGTTCCGGGCAGACGGGAGTGTGGTGTGACGGAGGAGAGCGAACGACCGCGCCGGCGGCGAAGCCGGTCACGGCGCCGCCGGCGAGCCCGACTGCGCCGCGCCCTCCTTGGCGCCCTGGTGGTCGGCTCGCTGCTGCTGGCGACCGGCGGGTGGATCGGCTTCCGCGGCTGGCAGGCGCGGGCCCACCTGCTCAACGCCGCCGGCCTGGCCCGGGAGTTGAGCGCCCAGGTGGTCGGCGGGGACACCGACCGCGCCCTGCGGACCCTCGCCGCCCTCCAGGAGCAGTCCGGCGCGGCCCGGGCCGCAACCGCTGACCCGGGCTGGCGACTCGCTCGGCGTACCCCGATCGCCGGCGATGACGTCGACGCCGTCCGGCGGATCGCCGTGGCCATCGACGAGCTGGCCCGACAGGCGTTCCCGACGCTGCTGCGGACGGACCTGACCAGCCTGGTGCCCACCGGGGGTCGGCTGGACCTGGCCCGGCTCACCGCGGTCTCCGGCGAGCTGTCCCGGGTGGACGACGCGGTGCAGCGCACCCGCGGCGACCTGGCCGCGGTGCCCGCCGACCGGCTGGTCAACCAGATCCGGCAGGCGCTGACCGACCTGCGTGGCGAGATCGACCGACTGGCCAGTCTCACCTCGGCCGCCGACCAGGGCGCCCGGCTGCTGCCGCCGCTGCTCGGCGCGAACGGCCCGCGACGGTACCTGCTGGTCTCGCAGAACCCGGCCGAGCTCCGCGCCACCGGCGGCATGTTCGGGGCGTACGCGATGATCGAGGCCGACAAGGGCCAGGTCCGGATGGGCAAGCAGGGCAGCAGCGCTTCCCTGGGCCAGTTCAACCCGCCCCTGAAGCTGCCCGCCGAGACCCGGGCCCTCTGGACCGACCTGCCCGGCATGTATCCCGCCGACGTCAATCTGACCCCGCACTTCCCGACCGCCGCCACGCTCTACCGGGAGATGTTCCGCCGCAAGACCGGCACCACGGTCGACGGTGTGCTCGCCGTCGACCCGGTGGTGCTGTCCTACCTGCTCAAGGCGACCGGCCCGGTGCTGGTGCCCGGTGGCGTCCCGCTGGCCAGCGAGAAGGTCGTGCAGACCCTGCTCAACGAGACCTACCAGCGATTGGACGTCCGGCAGCAGGACGCGTTCTTCGCGGCGTCCTCCGCCGCGGTGTTTGATGCGTTCTTTAGGAAGAATGTCAACCCAAAGATGTTGTTGTCCGCATTCGACCGTGCTATCACGGAACGCCGGATATTGTTCTGGAGTGCCCGACCGGAGGAACAACGGACAATCGGCGACAGCCGGATGGCCGGGACGCTTCCGGAACAGGACACCGTGCCGACGGTCGGCGTGTTCCTCAACGACGGCAGCGGCGCGAAGCTCGGCTACTACCTGCGGCCGACGGCGAACCTGACGGTGGGCGAATGCCAGCCTGACGGCCGCCGCGAGCTCCGGCTGCGGGTGACTCTGCGCTCGACGGCGCCGAAGTCCGGACTCAGTGAGTCGGTCCTCGGCCTCGGCATGGCGGGGGATCCGTACACCATGCGCACGCTGGTGTCGATCTTCAGCCCAGCGGGCGGGAGTGTGCTCGACGCTCGGCTCGACGGCACGGAGATCGCAATGGGCAGCGGTACCGAACGGCGCCGCCAGGTCGCCACGGCCAACGTCGAGGCGAGCCCCGGCGCCGAACGCACGTTGGAGGTCACCCTGTTGACCGCCAAGACCGGCGTCGGACAGGCCGAGCTGTGGCTGACCCCCACCGCCAGCCCTTGGACCACCCAAGTTCATTCCGCAGCAAGCTGTGACCCGTAGGAGGGAACCAATCATGCGGCTATCCCGCATCATCATGGCGCTCATGGTCGGCTTGGCCGTGGTGGCCGTGCCGACCGCGGCGGGGGCGGCACAGCCGCAGCCGCAGCCGCAGCCGACGACGACGGACACGCCTCAACCGCCGCCGTACGTGCCCGCGCCCCCGTCGCTGACCGTCAACCGGCCGACGATCTTCCTGGGCGAGACGGTCGTGCTGACCGGCACCGGCTTCGGTCGGACCGAGACCGTCGAGATCGTCGTGACGGTCACGCCGCTGGCCGCCCCGGCAGCCGGCCAGGCGCCGGCCCGCCGCAGCGACGGCAGCACCGTGGCCATGGCTCCGGTGGCGTACCAGGCGAGCGCGCCGCTGAGCTTCACGGCGTACACCAATGGCCAGGGCCGGTTCACCAAGAGCTACAAGCCGTCCGTGACGGGCCTGCTGACCTTCACCGCCACCGGCCGGGAGTCCGACCGGTCCGCCAGCACCGAGCTGCGGGTGCTGCACAAGAAGCAGCCGCTGCCCGTCACGGGTGACAGCATCGGCACGCCCATGAAGCTCGGCGGTGGCCTTGTCGGCGCCGGCGCGGTCATGCTGCTGCTGACGCTGGCCTGGCGTCGCCGCCAGCGCTTCGGCGGGGCCGCGCACTGATCGGCACCGTGACCGGGCAGTGCCCGGATCTCACCTCAGGCTGGCGCCCGTCGGAGCACTCCGACGGGCGCCAGCCCTTCTGCACCCTGGTGTTCGTGCGCGCGGCGCTCGTTCGACGGCCCCGGTTGTCGACCCTGGCCCGGACCGCGCCGTTGGGCTGATCGACTCGGTGTCGGCGACGTTGCGGTGTGATGGCGTCGGGATGCCCCAATGTCGGGGATACCGAGTCGATCACCGCCACCGCCCGGTCTGACGCCGTGACGCCCGGGTGGTATATCCGGTATAGGGATTCTGTGTCCTGTGACCGGCCGCACCCGTGCGGTGGAATGGGGGCCGGCCCGGGGTCGTTACATACCCTGACGATCGCAGCACCACGGCCCGGCGCCCCGACTCAACGGGTTGGAATGCCAGGCCAAGCCCGGTCGTTACAGATCCCCGAACGACCGCACCAGCACCCCCTCGACAGGGTGCCGACGGACGGGCCAACCCGGAATGACCCCGGCCCGGCGGTCGTTACACATGGACCCGGCGCCACGAGCCCCCCGCCCATGGGCCGCCGAAAGACTTGTTGTTGATAGCGCCGGACGAGGTGCTCGCACCCGCATGCCGACCCCCATCGGCTGGGTGTCTACCCCCGTGAAGGAGCTACCCCCATGAACACGATCATGCGTAAGAGCGTGCTGTCCGTTGCTGGTCTGGCCTTCGCCGGTGGCATCTTCGCCGGCCCGATCGCCCACGTCGCCAACCCCGTCGACGGCAAGCCCGTCGCCGTTGCGGTGCAGGCCGACAAGCCCGATGCGAGCAAGCTGATCCCGCACGGTGTGCAGGG
The DNA here is from genome assembly GCF_045207365.1 of Micromonospora sp. NBC_00858. Classification (NCBI taxonomy): domain Bacteria; kingdom Bacillati; phylum Actinomycetota; class Actinomycetes; order Micromonosporales; family Micromonosporaceae; genus Micromonospora; species Micromonospora sp. NBC_00858. The sequence continues at coordinate 2,163,558 of NZ_CP108828.1, forward strand.
CGAGCAGTCGCGCATCGATTTGAACGACGAGCAGACCGCCAATGCCAAGGCGATCATCGCGGCCACGAAGAAGGCTGGTCTGCCGGAGCGGGCCGCGGTCATCTCGATCGCGACGAGTCTGCAGGAGTCGAAGCTGGAGAACCTCGGCCACCTCGGCGACATGAACGACCACGACTCGCTGGGCCTGTTCCAGCAGCGGCCGAGCTCGGGTTGGGGTACGCCGGAGCAGATCACCGACCCTGAGTACTCGACCACCGCGTTCCTCAAGGGCCTGAAGCAGGTCGACGGGTGGCAGGACATGCCGCTGACCGACGCCGCGCAGACCGTGCAGGTGTCGGCCTACCCGGACGCCTACGCCCAGTGGGAGCAGCAGGCCGCGGACTTCGTCGGCGAGCACTGGAACAGCTGACCCACCGCACAACCCCGTGACACCGACCTGGCCGGCACCCCGAATCTGGGGTGCCGGCCAGCGGCATGTTCACGCCCAGACGTGTCGTCGCTGGCGGCGTACCCCTGGGGTTGTCAGTTCCTGGTGTGGTTGCGAGTGCGCAGGATGTCGATCAGCGCGGCGATCAGCGCGAGCCCGATGATCCCGGCGGCCAGCATGAGTGACTGTTCGAAGGCCATGGTCCAGTTGCCTCGGCTGTCGGCCAGCTCGGAGAAGAACATCGAGCCGACGGCGGCGATGCCGGCCGCAGCACCGATCCGCTGACCGGTCTGGAGCATGCCGGCGCCGCTGCCCGCCTGGTGTACCGGCACCTGGGCGAGGGTGAGCGTCTGGTTGGGGGCGATCACCAGCCCGCTGCCGAGGCCGGCAACGAGCAGCGGGCCGGCGGTGACCCACGGCGCTGGGGCGTCCGGCGCGAGGCGCAGCGCGACGACCGTTCCCGCCAACCCGATCACCACGGCGAGCAGCCCGATGGCGACCAGTGGCCGGCCAAAACGGTTGACGATCCGTCCGCCCAACACGGAGGCCGCGGCTGAGCCCAGGGCGAACGGCGTGATGGCCAGGCCGGCGACGAGCGCGCTGTAGCCGAGGCCGTTCTGCAGGAACAGGGTGAAGATGAAGAAGATCGCGGTGAAGCCACCGAAGTAGACCAGCGCGATGAGCGACCCCAGGGTGTACGACTGGAAGTTGAACAGCCGCAGGTCGAACAGCGGCTCGCGGTGCCGCGCATACCACCGCTCCCAGAGCCCGAAGGCGACCAGCACAGCGAGACCGGCCGGAATGAGTGCCCACTTCCACGGGGTGCGCCACTGCTGCTCCTGGACCAGCGGCAGCAGGATCAGCACCACGCCCACGCCGAGCAGCAGCACGCCGATCGGGTCGAGCCGGCGCCGGTCCGGTTGCCCTTCGGGGCGGCCGGGCAGCAGCCGCCAGCCGAGGATCGCCGCCACGATGCCTACCGGCACGTTGACGAAGAAGACCCACCGCCACCCGTGTTCCTCGCCGCCGATGGCGATGAGCAGTCCGCCGATCAGCGGGCCGACGGCGGTGGAGATACCGATCGTGGCGCCGAGCAGCCCGAACGGGCGGGCCCGTTCCGGCCCCCGGAACAGCTGCTGGATCAGCCCGATCACCTGGGGGTTCACCACGCCGGCGGCGGCGCCCTGGAGCAGTCGGGCGAGGACCAGCCACGTCGGGGAGGTGGCCAGGCCGGCGAGTGCGCTGGTGACGGTGAACAGCACGATGCCGAAGACGAATGCGTTGCGCCGGCCACGGGCGTCACCGAAGCGGCCGGCCGGCACCAGCGCCAGCCCGAAGGTGAGCGCGTACCCCGACAGGACCCACTGCAGGTCGCTCGGGGAGGCGTGCAGCGCGCGGTCGATGGACGGCACCGCGACGTTGACGATGCTCACGTCGAGCAGCGTCATGAATGCGGCGACCAGCCCGACGCCGACGGCCTGCCAGCGTCGCCGGTTCTCCGCCGCGTCGAGGGGCTGCGGCGTCTGGGCCGCACTCATCGGGCTCCCCGTTGACCGTCGATCATGCATTGCTGACCGCTACCCCGGTCGGCGGGGGACGAATCGTCGCGGGTGGTTCCTCGGGTCACGCCATCTGGCGGGCGCAGAACCGTGGACCGAAGTCGAGGCCCGCCATCGGCGAATCCTCGCGGTGCAGCAGGCCCTTCTCGGTGAGCAGATGCAGCGTGGTCTGCAGCTGCTCATCGGTCAGCCCGGACTCCTCGGCGATCAGGTCCGGGTACGGTACCTGCCCGCGCGCCTCGAGGGCGGTGACCGCCTGGTACACCCGTTGCTCGATCTCCGACAGTTGCACCTGCGGCATGATCTCCTCCTTCGCTCGTCCGCCTCTGCGCAGACGGTTGCGCCGCGTCGGATACCCCCTGCGTGACCGAAGATGCCCACCCGATCGGGCGGTCGGCGCGGTCCTCGAACGGTGCCGTGGCGGGGTCGGCGGGCGGGGGTGCCATAGGCTGCATCCGTGATCGTCTGGGATCTCGTCGTCGTCGGCGCCGGCCCCGCCGGGCTCTCCGCGGCACACACCGCCGCCCGCGCCGGCGTCCGCACCCTGGTTGTCGAGCGGGCCGCGCACCCGCGGTACAAGACCTGCGGCGGTGGCCTGATCGGCACCTCGCTGGCAGCCGTGCGGGACCGGATCGAGGTGCCCGCGCACGACCGGGTGGACCGGGTGACGTTCACCCGCGACGGCCGCCGGGAGTTCACCCGCCGCAACGACAGCCCGGTGGTGACGATGGTGCGCCGCGAGGAGTTCGACGACCGGCTCCGCGCGGCGGCGGTCGCCGCAGGCGCGCAGATGCGTGAGCGGGTCGCGGTCCGCGCCATCGAACAGGACCCAGAGGGGGTACGCCTGCGGCTGGCCGACGGTACGACGCTCGCTGCCCGCGCGGTGATCGGCGCGGACGGCTCCTCGGGAGTGACCGCTCGGCACGTGGGGGTCCAGTACCAGCAGGTGGACCTGGGGTTGGAACTGGAGGTGCCGGTGCCGCCCGCCGAGCAGGAGCGCTGGCGGGGGCGACTGCTGCTGGACTGGGGTGCGATGCCGGGCTCCTACGCGTGGGTCTTTCCCAAGGGCGACCGGTTGACCGTCGGCGTGATCGCTGGCCGGGGCGCGGGGGAGGGGACCCGCGACTACCTGCGGCGGTTCGTCGACCGGTTGGGCCTGACCGACCTGCCGGCGGAGCACGACTCCGGTCACCTGACCCGCTGCCGCAGCGAGGATTCGCCGTTGCGGCACGGCCGGGTGCTGGTCGTGGGGGACGCGGCCGGGCTGCTGGAGCCGTGGAGCCGGGAGGGCATCAGCTACGCGCTGCGCTCCGGCGAGCTGGCCGGCGCGGCGGTCGCCGACGGTGACCTGGCCGGGTACGAGCGGGCGGTGGCCGAGCGTCTGGTGCCGTCGATGCGGGCGGGGTACCGGCTGCTCGACCTGTTCACCCGTCGCCCGGAGATGTTCCACGCCCTGTTGGCGACCCCGCCGGGGTGGCGGATGTTCGTCCAGTTCTGTCAGGGCCGGGCGAGCTTCGACGAGATGCTGGGACGTCGGCCGATCCGGGCGGCGCTCGCGGTGCTGGATCGGCTGCCCGGCCCTCGCCGGCCGCGCGCTCCGGCCAGCCCGTGACCTGACGACGTTGACCTGCCGACCCGCGCCGACCTGCCCGCCCTTGCCATTAATCCAGGATCCTAGGATGCCCTAGGCGGTGTGACCGCCCGTACCCGAATGGCGCGCAGATCGCGCCGACCGGACTGGTGGTGGAAAGCGCTCCGAACGCTGGACAATGACGGGGGAGCAGAGGGGGTGCTGATGGCCGAGCAGCCGTTCACCGATGACGAGTACGCGTTCCTGCGCCACGTACGGTTCGGGGAGCTCCCGCCGGCCGTCCGCCCCGACGAGCGGGTGGAGCTGACCGAGAGCGATTCGCGCAGTGACCAGCCCGATCCGTTCGACGACATGGTCCACTGGAACCTGCGCCACGCCGGCTGAGAACGCGAAAACGGGCCGCGAGTGTCACCACCCGCGGCCCGCTGCAATCAGTACCGGTCCGCAAACCGGTACTCCTCGATCAGAAGACCGGCACGCCCTCGCGTACCAGCCGCCAGTTGGGCTGGAAGAAGTCGGCCGGGTCGATCGTCCCCCTGGCCTGCGCCCAGTCGATGAGCAGCTGGCGGATCTCCTGCTGCGCGTTGTAGACCTGGGTCTTCACGATGCCGGGGAAGTTGCCGCCGCCGCTGCGCCGGTAGTTGTTCACCGCCACCACGAACTGCGCGTTGTCCGCGACCGGGGTGTCGGTGCCGGGCAGCACCAGTCGGGTGATCCGCTGGCCCACCGGCTTGGAGATGTCGATGTCGTAGTCCAGGCCGGAGATTACGTCGTAGTTGTAGTCCGGCACCGTCGAGTCGCTGATCTGCTCCAGGTCGACCGGTGCACCCGGCGCGAGGGTGCGGAAGTACTTCGCCGAATACTCCAGGTACGCGCGCACCTCGGCGCCGCTGAGCACGACCGCCTCAAGGGTGTTGTCGAAGACGTACAACCCGGCGACGTCGCGGATCTTCACGTCACCGGCAGGGAAGACCGCCGTGCGGCTGAACGGCGAGGCCTGTGACAGCACCGGGAGGCTGGCGTACGGCGTGCCCGCCAGCGCGGTGGTGACCGTCTCGGCCTGAACGTGGTTGATGAAGTCCAGGATCGGGGTGTCCTTGTACCGCGACTCCACCGTGGACATCCCGACCGTGGCCTGTGCCACGACCTGGTTGACGTACGCCACCGTCTTCTGGTGCTGGCCCCGCACGGCGGCGAGCACCTTCGGGTCCTCCACCACCGTGTTGGTGTTCAACATGGTGGCGGCCTTCTTGGTGATCGTCCACCGGCCGCGCTCACGCGCGAGGGTGAAGTCCATCCGCGTGAGCCGCTGGCCCCACTTCGACGGCTCGGAGAGCAGCACCTGCGCGCCGGTCCGCTCGTTGGTGACGAACTTCTCCACGACCTCGTTGTGGGCGTGACCGAAGAGGATCGCGTCGATCCCCGGCACCTGCTGAGCGATCAGCGCGGTGGGGTTCTCGTTCGGCAACTCCGGGCCGTAGCTGGAGGTGCCGCTGTCGCCGCCATGCGCGGAGATCAGCACGATGTCCGCTCCCCGGGCCCGCATGATCGGTACGTACTTCGCCGCGGTGGCGATCATGTCGTCGAACCGCAGCCTGCCCTCGACGTTGCCCTTGTCCCAGATGGCGCTGCCGGGGTTGGTCAGCCCCAGGATGCCGACCCGGAGCGTCGGCGCGGCGAAACCGAGGGAGACCTTCTTGATGACGTACGGCAGGAAGGCCGGCTTGCCGGTCTTCGCGTTGACCGCGTTGGCGGCCAGCGCCGGGAAGCCGAGCTGGCGGATCCACAGGTCCAGCAGCGGCAGGCCGTAGTTGAACTCGTGGTTGCCCAGGGTCACCGCGTCGTAGTCGATGATGTTCATCGCCCGGGCCATCGGGTGCTTCTCCCCGGTGGTCGTGATCGGCTCCTGCTTGGCGTAGTACGTGGCGAGCGGCGTGCCCTGGATGGTGTCGCCGGCGTCCAGCACCAGCGTCGCCTTGCCGCGCCGCTCCCGGCGGATCTGATTGATGAGGGTGGCCAGCTTCGCCACGCCGATGTCGTTCTGCCGGCTGTCGTCGTACTCGGCGTCGCGGTAGTAGTCCCAGTTGTAGACGTTGCCGTGGGTGTCCGACGTGCCCAGGAGGGTGAGGTCCCAGGTACGTGACCGGGCCGGGCCGGCCGCCTGCGCAGGCGCGGCGGCGATCAGCGGGGCGGTCGCCGCCGCGGCCGCGGCGGCGAGCACCTGGCGACGCGACGGGCCGGAGGGAGAGGTCATGACATGCCTTTCCATGGGGGTGGACGCGCCTCGTGGGCGCCTCGCGCACCATAACCAGCAGCCGTCACTCCCGCCACGCCAGCCCCGCCGGTTTCCACCCGTCTCGGCAGCCATCGTGGGTAGGCGGGCCGAATCCAGGCCACGGTCGACCCGGTCAGCGTGGCCAGGCGCCGAGGCGCTGCCGGACTTGGGCGACGTCGGTGGGGCCCAGGCCGTAGCGCCCGAAACGCGCGTCGGGCAGCCGGTCCAGGTAACGCCCCGCGGCCCGCACGTCCGCCGGATCCAACGCCGGGTCGACCTGCCGGGCCAACTCCAGCAGCTCGGTCACGTCGTAATGCTCCAGGGCCGCCGCCACGTCGATGAAGTCACGAACCTCCCGCCGGTTGACCAGCGCCGCGATCTTGTTGGCCACCAGGTCGCGGACGTCCATCACCGGGCCGAGGTCCATCACCACCGGGCTTTGCTGCCGGTCGAGCCGGGCCAGGCTGAGCCGGATCTGCCGCCCGTCCCGGCTCACCACGAAGTCCTTCATGTCCCGGTCGTACCCGTCGAACAGTTCGCCCAGATCACTGTCCGGGTCGGCGTCAGTGACGATGAACCCGGCTCGCTCCAGCGCCACGCGTACCCCCGCAGAGGCCGCCGCCGCGGCACCTTCCACGTCGGCGAAGAGGTCCACGTCCTCGGTGGGACGGGCGACCAGGCCGTGCGCGGCCCAGGCCACGCCGCCGCCCAGCACAAATCGGTACGGCCCGGCCGCGGCCAGCGCCACCCGGGCTACCTCCCGGTAGAACTCGTGCAGGTGCGGGGAGATCACGCCGCCCGCAGGCCGCGGTGCCGGCTCTCCCACGCCTGGCGTACGCCCCGGGGCAGGTTGAGCAGCCGCCACACCCGCCGCAGCGTCCGCCCATTGATCAGGACGCGCAGGTCTTCGGCGCGGGTGGTCTCCCGCAGCACGTTCTCGTACATCCAGAGAAGCTGGTCGGGGTCGCCGAGGTCGAAGGTGCGCTCGGCGTTCCACATCAGCCGTACCGGCAGCTCCACCACGCCCCGGGTGGGGCCGTGCAGCTCAGCGAGCGTCCGCGCCACCACGGCAGGGCGACCCGGGCGGGCCAGGAAGGCCACGCCGGTCGCGGTGGGGGAGACGGCCTGCATGGTGTCAGGGTAACGCCCGCTGATGCTGGTGTCGCTCACGCCGTTCCCGCCTTCGTCTCTGTTGACGCTGTTGAGTGCGGTATGGCGCGGTTCGGGCGGGCGTCCGGGTCGATGGCCCGCCGTGCCGTTCCGTGGGTGGGGCGGGGTCCCTTCCGTGTCTGTCCCGGTCGCTGGGCGGCCCCAGCCCCAGCCCAACCCTCGTCTTCCGGTCGGTCGCTGTTGTTGGCGTGATACCTGTGAGGCATAAATATGCCTGTGAGGTATCACGGGTGTTGTCGACCCCGGGCCGGGTCGCGAGGTTTCGGGGTGATCGACTCGGTGTCGGCGATGTCGCGGTATCCCGGCGCGGTGTTGCCCCCATGTCGGCGATCTGGAGTTGACCACCGCCAAGCACCCGTCTCGGGTGGTGGTTCTCTCTGGCGTCCTGATGGCCACGATCCCTCTGTGGCGCTCGGTGTCCGCTTACCAGCATCGGGTCCGCGCCGTGGTGCGCTACCTGGGCACCTGACGAGCCCGCCTGCCGGTGCGGCGTGAGGTGATCGACTCGGTGTCGGCGATGTCGCGGTATCCCGCCGCGGTGATGCCCCCATGTCGGCGATCTGGAGTTGACCATGGCCAGCCGGCCCGGGCTGGCGCCGGGGGCGGTGGTCGAGCGCGCGTCGAATGTCCGGCTGACGGCGGGAGCGGTGGCCGATCGCGTCGAATGTCCGGCTGACGCCGGGAGCGGGGCGGTCCGGGTGTGAATGTCCCGGCTGACGCCGGGAGCGGTGGGCGGTCCGGGCGTCGAATGTCCGTTATCGGGGGTCTCTGGGGTGTGACTGGCTGCACCCGTCGGCCGGAATGGGGGCCGGCCCGGGGTCGTTACATACCCTGACGATCGCAGTACCACGGCCCGCCGCCCCAACCCCCGGGGTTGGAATGCCAGGCCAAGCCCGGTCGTTACAGATCCCCGAACGACCGCACCCAGCATCCCGCTCCACCAGGGTGCCGACGGATGGGCCAGGCCGGATGACCTCGGCCCGCCGGTCGTTGCAGATCCCCTGAACGACCGCCCCCGCGCCCCGCTCGACAGGGTGCCGGCGGATGGGCCAGCCCGGAATGATGTCGGCCCCGCGGTCGTTACACACAGACCCGGCGCCACGAGCCCCCCGCTTGTAGGCCGCCGAAAAGACTTTCCCCCTTGTTGTTTGTTAGCGCCGGACGAGGTGCTCGCACCCGTGATGCCGATCCCCCGGTCGGTTTGGGTGTTTACCCCCGTGAAGGAGCTACCCCCATGAACACGATCATGCGTAAGAGTGTGCTGTCCGTTGCTGGTCTGGCCTTCGCCGGTGGTGTGTTCGCCGGTCCGATCGCCGCGCACGCCGCCACCCCCGTCGACACCAAGCCCGCCGCCGTGGCCGTGCAGTCGGTCTCGCCGCAGGGTGAGCAGTCCCGCATCGACCTGAACGGTGAGCAGACCGCCAACGTGAAGGCGATCATCGCGGCGACGAAGAAGGCTGGTCTGCCGGAGCGGGCCGCGGTCATCTCGATCGCGACGAGCCTGCAGGAGTCGAAGCTGGAGAACCTCGGCCACCTCGGCGACATGAACGACCACGACTCGCTGGGCCTGTTCCAGCAGCGGCCGAGCTCGGGTTGGGGTACGCCGGAGCAGATCACCGATCCTGAGTACTCGACCACCGCGTTCCTCAAGGGTTTGAAGCAGGTTGACGGGTGGCAGGACATGCCGCTGACCGACGCCGCGCAGACCGTGCAGGTGTCGGCCTACCCGGACGCCTACGCCCAGTGGGAGAAGCAGGCCACCGACCTGGTCGGCCAGTACTGGAACAGCTGACCCACACCAGCATCACCGCATGAACCGACCGCTGGCCGGCACCCCCAACCCGGGGTGCCGGCCAGCGGCATCTCCACGCCGAGACCTTGGACACGTGTGAACGGAAACTGTCCAAGATCTCGGCGTGGCTGGTCGGGTGTCGCCCAGGGGAACATCGCCGGCCGGAGGCTGGTTGTGGTCAGTGTCGGTGTGACTCAGTGTCCCCGGGCCTCACCTATATTGCCTTCGCGGAACACCGTTCGGCTGGAGCCGCGTCGTGCCACTCGCCGAGAGGCGACCTGCACACCGACACCAACGCCGCCCCCGGCCCACCAGCCGGGGGCGGCGCTGTCTGTTCAGCCGGTGTCCACTCGGTTCGCGAACATGTCTCGGTTGACCTATGTTCATGAGGTCGCTCGCGTGGGAGGGGGTGTCGGGGGATGGGTTTGCGGACCTTCATCGAGGGTTGGCCGGTCTATCGGCAGCTCACCGGCACCGACCCGTTGGGCCGGGGCGCTGCGGCGCAGTCCGCCCGCTCAGCGGAGTTGACCGCCCGCACCGAGGATGCCGACAGCGTGGCCCGCTCGGTCTGCCCGTACTGCGCGGTGGGCTGCGGTCAGCGGGTGTTCGTCAAGGACGGGCAGGTCAGTCAGATCGAGGGCGACCCGGACAGTCCGATCTCGCGGGGTCGGCTCTGTCCGAAGGGCGCGGCCAGCAAGAGCCTGGTGACCAGTCCGTTGCGGCAGACGACCATCCGCTACCGCCGGCCGTACTCGACGCAGTGGGAAGATCTGGAACTCGACACCGCGCTCGACATGATCGCCGACCGGATCCTCGCCGCCCGCGAGCAGACCTGGGAGGACGTCGACAGCGAGGGCCGGCCGCTCAACCGGACGCTGGGTATCTCCAGTCTGGGTGGGGCGACGCTGGACAACGAAGAGAACTACCTCATCAAGAAGTTGTTCACCGCGATGGGGGCGCTCCAGATCGAGAACCAGGCCCGTATTTGACACTCCGCCACTGTCCCCGGTCTGGGGGCCAGCTTCGGTCGTGGCGGTGCGACGGACTTTCAGCAGGACATCGCCAACGCTGACGTGATCGTCATCCAGGGTTCGAACATGGCTGAGGCACATCCGGTGGGTTTCCAGTGGGTGATGGAGGCCAAGCGCCGTGGCGCCAAGGTCTTCCACGTCGATCCGCGGTTCACCCGGACCAGCGCGGTCGCCGACAGCTACCTGCCGATCCGGGCGGGCACCGACATCGCCCTGCTGGGTGGGGTGGTGCGCTACATCCTGGACAACGAACTCGACTTCCGCGAGTACGTGCTCTCGTACACGAACGCGGCGACGATCGTCAGCGAGCAGTTCACCGACACCGAGGACGGCGACGGGTTCTTTTCCGGCTTCGACCCCGAGACCGGCACCTACGTGCAGGACAGTTGGCAGTACGAGGGGCACGAGGGCTCCTCCGGCAGCGGGCACACCGCCCAGGAGCGGGATAGTGCCTCGGGGCTGGCGCACGAGTCGCACGGCGCACCGGTTGGCGGCCAGACCCTGCGGGACGAGACGTTGAAGCATCCGCGGTGCGTGTACCAGATCCTCAAGCGGCACTTCGCCCGCTACACGCCGGAGATGGTGGAACGCGTCTGCGGCATTCCGCAGGAGAAGTTCCTGGAACTGGCGCAGGCCTGGACGGCGAATTCCGGCCGGGAACGTACCGGGATGCTGATCTACTCGGTGGGTTGGACGCAGCACAGCGTGGGCGTGCAGTACATCCGCACCGGCGCGATCATCCAACTGCTACTCGGCAACATGGGCCGCCCCGGTGGTGGGGTCATGGCGCTGCGGGGGCATGCCAGCATCCAGGGCTCCACGGACATTCCGACGCTGTTCAACCTGCTCCCCGGCTACCTGCCGATGCCACACCACGCCGACCACCCGACGTTTGACAAATGGGTCGACAGCATCCGCCACCCCGGGCAGAAGGGCTTCTGGGGTAACGCCGGGTCGTTCGCCGCCAGCCTGCTCAAGGCGTACTGGGGCGATGCGGCGACGCCAGAGAATGACTACTGCTACGGCTATCTGCCCCGGTTGACCGGCGACCACGGGACGTACCAGCAGGTGCTGAACATGATCGATGGGAAGATCAAGGGGTACTTCCTGCTTGGGCAGAACCCGGCCGTCGGCTCGGCGCACGGCCGGGCCCAGCGCCTCGGCATGGCCAACCTCGACTGGCTCGTGGTTCGCGACCTGTTCATGATCGAGAGCGCCACGTTCTGGCAGAACGGCCCCGAGGTGGCCACCGGCGAGATCGTCCCTGAGGAGTGCCGTACGGAGGTGTTCTTCCTGCCCGCCGCCTCGCACGTGGAGAAGGAGGGCACCTTCACCCAGACCCAACGGCTGCTGCAGTGGCGCGAGAAGGCCGTCGAACCCCCGGGCGACGCCCGCTCCGAGCTGTGGTTCTTCTACCACCTCGGCCGCAAGCTGCGGGAGAAGCTGGCCGGCTCGGACCTGCCCCGCGACCGGGCGCTGCTCGACCTCACCTGGGACTACCCCACGCACGGCCCGCACGCGGAGCCGAGCGCCGAGGCCGTGCTGCGGGAAATCAACGGGTACGACGTGGCGACCGGCAGTCCGCTGTCCAGTTTCGGCGAGGCTCGCGCGGACGGCTCCACCGCGATCGGCTGCTGGATCTACACCGGGGTGTACGCCGACGGCGTGAACCAGGCCGCCCGCCGGAAGTCCCGGCACGAGCAGGACTGGGTCGCTGCGGAGTGGGGTTGGGCCTGGCCGGCGAACCGGCGGATCCTCTACAACCGTGCCTCCGCCGACCCGGACGGCAAACCGTGGAGTGAGCGTAAGAAGTACGTCTGGTGGGACCCGGAGAAGGCTGAGTGGACCGGCTACGACGTGCCGGACTTCGAGAAGACCAAACCGCCGTCGTACCGGCCGCCGCCCGGCGCGTCGGGCACGGAGGGCATCGCCGGCGACGACCCGTTCATCATGCAGGGCGATGGAAAGGGCTGGCTGTACGCGCCCAGCGGAGTCCTGGACGGGCCGATGCCCACCCATTACGAGCCGGTCGAGTCACCGGTGCGCAACCCGCTCTACCGCCAGCAGGCCAACCCGACCCGCAAGATGTACGCGCACCCGATCAACTCGGTGAACCCGAGCCCGCCGGAGGCGCACAGCCAGGTGTTCCCGTACGTGTTCACGGTCAGCCGGCTCACCGAACACCACACCGCCGGCGCGATGAGCCGTACGGTTCGCCCGCTGGCCGAGCTGCAGCCGGAGATGTTCGTCGAGGTCTCCCCGCAGCTGGCCGCCGAGGCCAATCTGGCGCATCTCGGCTGGGCACATCTGGTCAGCGCCCGCGCGGTGATCGAGGCGAAGGTGCTGGTGACCGACCGGCTCACCCCGCTACGCGTGGACGGCCAGGTCATCCATCAGGTCTGGTTGCCGTACCACTTCGGCTTCGAGGGCCTGGTGACCGGCGACTCGGCCAACGACCTGTTCGGCATCAGCCTCGACCCCAACGTCCTGATCCAGGAGAGCAAGGTCGGCACCTGCGACGTCCGACCCGGCCGCCGTCCCACCGGGCCAGCGCTGCTCGACCTGGTGGCCGACTACCAGCGGCGGGCCGGAATCGCCCCGGGTCGACATGCCCCGGCGGTCACCACCGACAGCGACGGGGAGGGGCACGGTGGTTCCTGACCCGAACAGCCTGTACGGGCCGCTGGATCCGGCACCGGATGCCGGTTGGTCGTCGGCGCCGCCGCGGATGGGTTTCTTCACCGACACCAGCGTCTGCATCGGCTGCAAGGCCTGTGAGGTGGCCTGCAAGGAGTGGAACGACGTCCCCGGCTCCGGCCTGGACCTGCTCGGCATGTCCTACGACAACACGGGCGCGTTGACCGCGAACTCGTGGCGGCACGTCGCGTTCATCGAACAGTCCCGCCCGGCCGGACATCGCGCCCCGCCGTCCGCCGGGACGCCGGCCAGCGCGGCGTCGGCGGCCGTCGCAGGCGGCACCACCGATCTGAACGGCACGAACCCGGGAGTGCCGCCCGAGTCACCGTCGGCCGCCGCGCGGATGGCCGCCGGCGGACCGAACGACGTGCTCGGCGACCCGGTAGGCCCCGGGCCGGTCGTCGGTGGCCCCGGGCCGGTCGGGGGTGGCGCCGGGCCGGAGTTCCTCGGGATGCCGGGTGCGCAGCCGCCGGGTCGGGGCACCGGCGCGGAGGGGCGCAGCGATTTCCGCTGGTTGATGATGTCGGACGTGTGTAAGCACTGCACGCACGCGGCCTGCCTGGATGTCTGTCCAACGGGTTCGTTGTTCCGGACGGAGTTCGGGACGGTGGTGGTGCAGGAGGACATCTGTAACGGCTGTGGTTACTGCATCTCGGCGTGCCCCTACGGTGTGATTGATCAGCGTAAGGATGATGGTCGGGCGTGGAAGTGCACGTTGTGCTACGACCGGCTGGGTGCGGGGATGACTCCGGCGTGTGCGCAGGCGTGTCCGACGGAGTCGATCCAGTACGGGGCGTTGGATGAGTTGCGGGAGCGGGCTGCCGCGCGGGTCGAGACGTTGCACGAGCGGGGGGTGTCCGAGGCGCGGTTGTACGGGCATGATCCGAACGATGGTGTTGGTGGTGACGGGGCGTTCTTCCTGTTGCTGGATGAGCCAGAGGTGTATGGGCTGCCGCCGGATCCGGTGGTGACCACCCGGGACCTGCCGGCCATGTGGAAGCGCGCCGGCCTGGCGGCGCTCGCCATGGCGGCGGCAACCGTCGCCGCGTTCGTCGGAGGTTCCTCGTGAGTCAAGACCGTCCCCCGGTGGGTGACCTGTTCCGTCGCTTCCGCGACCGGCTCGCCGCCGAGGGCGCCGAAGGCCCCGACCGGCTCGGCCGCCCCACCCGGCCGGAGACGAACGGCCACGGCGCCACGCCGAGCGACAGCCCAGCGGCAACCGCGAGCCGTGGAACGGCCGGCACCGAGGCCCAGGCCGACCTGACCCCGCAGCCGCCGCGGACCGCCGAACCCGCCGGCCGGCGGACTGGCCGGCGGGGCGGTCGTCGCGGTGGTGGCGAGGAACTGCGGGTGCCAGAGGCCGAGTTCACCTCGTACTACGGCCGGCCCGTCCTGAAGCCGCCGGTCTGGAAGTGGGACATCGCGGCGTACCTGTTCACCGGCGGGCTGGCCGCCGGCTCGTCGCTGCTCGCCGCGGGCGGGCAGCTCACCGGCCGACCGGCACTGCGCCGGGCCGGTCGGGTCACCGCGCTGGCCGCCGTCAGCGCCAGCGCCGTCTTCCTGGTCAAGGACCTGGGCAGGCCGGCGCGGTTCCACCACATGCTTCGGGTGGCCAAGCTGACCTCACCGATGTCGGTGGGCACCTGGATCCTCACCGCCTTCGGGCCGGCCGCCGGGGTCGCCGCGATCGCCGAGGCCGCCGACTGGCTGCCCCGGCACGGGCTGCTCGGGCTGGCCCGTCGAGCGCTGCCGCCGGTCGGGCACGCTGCCGGGCTGCTCGCCGCCGGCACCGCGCCCGCGTTGGCCACGTACACCGGGGTGCTGCTCGCTGACACGGCGGTGCCGTCCTGGCACGAGGCGTACCCGGAGCTGCCGGTCATCTTCGCGGGCAGCGCGTTGGCCAGCGGCGCCGGCGTGGGTCTGCTCGCCGCGCCGCCGGCCCAGGCCGGGCCGGCCCGGCGGATGGCAGTGGCCGGCGCGGCCCTGGAACTGTTCGGCGCGCACCGGGTGGAGACCCGCCTCGGCCTGCTCAGCGAGCCCTACCGGCTGGGCCTGCCCGGTCGGCTGCTGCGCACCGGTCGGCTGTTGACCTCGGTCGGGGTGGCCGGCGCGCTGCTCGGCCGGCGCAGTCGGGTGGTTGGCGTGCTGTCCGGCACCGCGCTGCTGGCCGCGTCGGTCGCCACCCGGTTCGGCATCTTCCACGGCGGCGTCGCCTCCGCCCGCGATCCGCGGTATACCGTGGTGCCGCAACGCGAGCGGGTCAATGCTCGCCGGAATGGCATGGATCTTCCACCTGGCCCGGCGGCCCCGCCTGTGTTGTGATCGAATGTCCGGTGGAGGCGTTCAGGCGGCTGGTGCCCCTCCCGGTCTTCAAAACCGGAGTGGTCCGGGACCCGGGCCAGGCGGGTTCGATTCCCGTCCGTCTCCGCCAACGCGCGGCAGGAGTTGACGTGATGGGCGAGGGGCCGGTGGACCCGCGACGCCGGGTGCCCCGCACCGACACGCTCCTCGCCGACCCGCGGCTGACCGCGGCCATCGCGAGCCTCGGGCGGGACCGCGTCAAGTCGGTCGTCGCCCAGACGCAGGAGCGGGCCCGTCGCGGCGAGATCGGCCCCGACGAGGTCCGTGACGCCGCCGTCGCCGCGCTGCCCGCACCCGGCCCCCGCGCGGTGCTCAACGCCACCGGCGTCGTGCTGCACACCAACCTGGGTCGGGCGCCGCTGTCGCCCACCGCGGTCGCCGCGGTCGTGGCCGCCGCCGGGCACACCGATGTGGAGCTGGACCTGACCACCGGGCGGCGGGCCCGCCGCGGCCGCGACGCGATCGACGCGCTGGCCGCCGCCGTGCCCGACGCGGGCGCCGTGCACGTGGTCAACAACGGCGCCGCCGCGCTCGTGCTGGCCGCCACCGCGTTGGCCGCCGGCCGGGAGATCGTGGTCAGCCGGGGCGAGCTGGTCGAGATCGGCGACGGCTTCCGCCTGCCCGACCTCCTGGAGAGCACCGGCGCCCGGCTGCGGGAGGTGGGCACCACCAACCGCACGACGCTCGCCGACTACGCCGCCGCAGTCGGCCCGAACACCGGCTTCGTGCTCAAGGTGCACCCGTCGAACTTCCAGGTCACCGGCTTCACCTCGGCCACACCGGTCCGGCAGTTGGCCACCATCGGCGTGCCGGTGGTCGCCGACATCGGCTCCGGCCTGCTCACCCCGGATCCGCTGCTGCCCGACGAACCGGACGCGGCGAGCAGCCTGCGCGCCGGCGCCGCGCTGGTCACCGCCAGCGGCGACAAGCTCCTCGGCGGCCCGCAGGCGGGGCTGCTGCTCGGCGACGCCGAGCTGGTCGACCGGCTGCGCCGCCATCCGCTGGCCCGGGCGTTGCGCGTGGACAAACTCACCCTGGCCGCGCTGGCCGCCACCCTGCACCGCCCGGACACCCCGACCCGGACCGCGCTGCACGCCGACCCGGGCGTCCTGCGCCGGCGGGTGGAGCGGCTGCGCGACCTGCTCGGCGCGGACGGTCGCAAGGCGGAGGTGGTGCCGGCGGTCGCCGTGGTCGGCGGCGGCGGGGCCCCCGGCGTGGAGCTGGATTCCTGGGCGCTGAGCCTGCCCGAGCGGTACGCCATGCCGCTGCGCACCGGCGCCCAGCCGGTGCTCGGCCGGGTGGTGCGGGGCCGGCTCCTGCTCGACCTGCGCTGCGTGCCTCCCGACGCCGACGAGGCGGTCCGGGCGGCCGTGCTGCGCGTACCCGGGGACGACTGACCGTGTTCGTCGTCGCCACCGCCGGGCACGTCGACCACGGCAAGTCGACCCTGGTCCGGGCGCTGACCGGGATGGAGCCCGACCGGTGGGCCGAGGAACGCCGCCGGGGGATGACCATCGACCTGGGCTTCGCCTGGACGACGCTGCCATCGGGCGGCACGGTCGCCTTCGTCGACGTACCCGGGCACGAGCGTTTCGTGCCGAACATGCTCGCCGGGGTCGGGCCGGTGCCGGCGGCGCTGGTCGTGGTCGCCGCCGACGAGGGGTGGATGCCGCAGTCCGCCGAGCACCTGGCCGCGCTGGATGCGCTCGGCGTCGGGTACGGCCTGCTCGCGGTGACCCGCGCGGACCTGGCCGACCCGGGGCCGAACATGGACCGGGCCCGGGCCGAGATCGCGGCGACCAGTCTCGGCGTGGTGGAGACGGTGGCGGTCAGCGGACTGACCGGCGACGGCCTGCCGGAGCTGCGGGCGGCCCTGGACCGGCTCGCCGCCCGGCTGCCCGCCCCCACAGTGGACGATCCGGTCCGGCTCTGGGTGGATCGCAGCTTCACCGTGCGGGGCAGCGGCACGGTGGTCACCGGCACCCTCGGCGCTGGCCGGTTGCGGGTCGGTGACGAGCTGGAGCTGGCCGGCACCGACGAACCGGTCCGGGTCCGTGGCCTGCACGCACTCGGCCAGGCCCGGCCGGAGGCGGCGGCGGTGGCCCGGGTGGCCGTCAACCTGCGCGGCACGCCTCGTGACCGGCTCGGCCGCGGCGACGCGCTGCTCACCCCGGGCCGGTTCCACCACGCCGACCTCGTCGACGTCCGGCTCACCGGCGACCCGGCGGCTGACCTGCCGGCCACCCTCACCCTGCACGTCGGGTCGGCGGCGGTGCCGGTGCGGGTCCGCCCTCTCGGCCCGGACACCGTCCGGCTTCGGCTGGCCCGCCCGCTGCCGTTGCTGGTCGGCGATCGGGCGCTGCTGCGCGACCCGGGCCGGCACCACGTGTCCGGCGGGGTGCGGGTGCTGGACGTGGCGCCACCGCCGCTGGCCCGCCGGGGCGCTGCCGCCGCCCGCGCGCAGGTCCTCGCCGACCTGGACGGCCGGCCCGACCTGGCCGGGGAGCTGCGCCGCCGTCGGCTGATCCAGGCCGGCGCGCTGATCCGGATGGGGGTGCCGGTGCAGGCCGCGCCGGTGGCCGGCGACTGGCTGGCCGATCCCGGGCACTGGCAGCGACTCGGCGACCAGGTGACCGAGGAGGTCGCGCGTTACACACGGGAGCACCCGCTGGAGCCCGGCATGCCGGTGGACGCGCTACGCCAGCGCCTCGCCCTGCCCGACCGGGTGCTGGTTGAGGCGCTGGTCCGGCCGCCGCTGCGGATCCATGCCGGCCGGGTCGGAACGGCGAGCGCCGGCGCGCTGCCCGAACCGGTGGCGCTTGCCGTGCAGCGGGTCCGGGCCGAGTACGCCGACCGCCCGTTCCGCGCCCCCGAAGCGGACCGCCTCGTCGACCTGGGGTTGGGCCCTCGGGAGATCGGGGCCGCCGTACGCGCCGGTGCGCTGCTGCGGCTGGCGGACACCGTGGTGCTGCTGCCCGACGCGCTCGACGACGCGGTCCGGGTGCTGGCCGCGCTGCCCCAGCCGTTCACGCTCTCCGCGGCCCGTCAGGCGTTGGACACCACCCGCCGGGTGGCGGTGCCGCTGCTGGAACTGCTGGACCGCCGGGGCGCGACCCGTCGACTGCCCGACGACGCCCGCATCGTCGTCACCTGACGGTCGTACCCGGCTGACCCGGCCAACCGGCCACCGCATCACCGACGGTCACCTACGGTGACGCCATGGACCCTTCGGCGGTCTGGCGGGACCGGCAGCACCGGTGGCGGATCGAGGCGTACCGCGCCCCGGACCTGCGGTTCGCCATCTACGCCACCAACGGCCCCACCGAGTCCGCCCCGCTCTGGCTGTTCGGCATGTCGGCGCTGGCGCGGTGGCTGATGACCCACGCCATCTCGCTGGACGACCTGGAGACCGACTGAGCGCCGGCCGGCTGGAAACCGCACCCAGAGCCGGTCCCGCTGCGGTTGAGTGGCCTGAGGTGGCGGACGGGGGGTGCGCGGTGGGCGGTCAGCTCGGGCAGTTGGCGCTGGTGGCCGTTCTGGTGCTGGTCAACGCCGCGCTCTCCGGCAGCGAAATGGCACTGGTGACGCTGCGTGAGGGGCAGCTGCGGCGGCTGAGCCGGCGGACCAGCGCCGGCGACCGGCTGGTCCGGCTCACCCGCGACCCGAACCGCTACCTGGCCACCATCCAGCTCGGCATCACCCTGGCCGGGTTCCTCGCCTCGGCGGCGGCCGCGGTGTCGCTGGCCGAGCCGCTGGTCGCCCCGCTGGGCTTCCTCGGCGCGGCGGCCCGACCCGCCGCGGTGGTGCTGGTGACGGTGGTGCTGACCTTCGTCACGCTGGTGTTCGGCGAGCTGGCCCCGAAGCGGTTGGCCATGCAGCGCGCGGAGCGCTGGGCGCTGCTCAGCGTCGGCCCGCTGGACCTGCTGGCCCGGCTCTCCCGTCCGGCGGTCTGGCTGCTCAGCCGGGCCACCGACGCGGTGGTCCGGCTGGCCGGCGGCGACCCGCGGGCCAGCCGGCAGGAGATGACCGAGGAGGAGCTGCGGGAGATGCTGGTCAGTCAGCGTGGTCTGTCGGCCCAGCAGCGGGAGATCCTGACCGGCGCGTTCGACATCGCCGGCCGGACGCTGCGGGAGATTCTGGTGGCCCGGCGCGAGGTGACCGCGCTGCCGGCGGGTCTTGCCGCCGACGAGGGGGTACGGAAGCTGGCCGCCGCCGGCCGGTCCCGCGCTCCGGTCACCGGCCCGGGTGGCCTGGACGAGGTGGTGGGCGTGGTGCACATCCGCGACCTGGTGCAGGCCGGCGCCGGCACGGTGGGGGAGAGGGTCCGGCCGCCGCTGCTGCTGCCGGTCACCCTGCCGGTCGCCGAGGCGTTGCGTCAGCTCCGTCAGGAGCACCAGCAGCTGGCCCTGGTGGTCGACGAGCACGGCGGTATCGACGGCATCGTCACCCTGGAGGACCTGCTGGCCGAGGTGGTCGGCGAGTTGTACGACGAGACCGACCGGGACGTACGGGGAGTGATCCGGGAGTCGGACGGGTCGCTGTTGGTGGCGGGTGACTTTCCGCTGCACGACCTGCCCGACCTCGGGGTGCGGCTGAGTTTCCCGCTGTCGAGGGAGTACACCACGGTGGCCGGGCTGGTGCTCGCCCGACTGGGTCACCTGCCGAGCGAACCGGGGGAGACGGTGCGGCTGCCCGGGTTGACCCTGGAGGTGGTGGAGGTCGCCGACCGGGCGGTCCGCCGGGTGCGGCTACGCGGATTCGTCGCCGAACGCTGAGCCGCGCCCGCCCTCCACCACCCGGACGGGGGACAATACCGCCGAATTCGCCCGCAGCGGATGGGCGCCACATATGGTGCGATACGTGAAGGACCGAGGGTTGCGTACGTTCGTCACGGTGCTGGCCGGCCTCGCGGTGATCTACTTCGGTAGTACCGGCCGCAGTCCCGAGGAGGGCCGTGGCCTCTCCGGCGGGTTGGTGGTGCTGGCGTTGCTCGCCGCGCTGCTGGTGTGGCACCTGACCCGGCCGGGCGACAAGACGGTGAAGTGAGCGCCTGCCTCAGCGGGCCGCGACGCGGGTGACCTCGCCGGCGGACTCCTCGCCGAGCGCCACCCGGACCAGCGCCGAGGCGAGCCGGCCGAAGTCCGGCTCGTCGACCAGCCCGGCCAGTCGGTCGGGTGAGCCCGGCAGGCCCAGCCGCTTCGCACCGGCGAGTGCCCGGCGGTCGGCGTACGGGCGCAGGTCGGACCAGACCGTCTGTGCCTCGCGCAGGTAGATGTCCGCGCCGGTGGGCCCGATGCCGGGAAACTCGGTGAGCCGCCGACGCAGCCCGGCCGGGTCGCCCTGGGCCTCCCGGTGCAGCCGCCGCAGGTCACCGTGCCAGCGGTCCAGGCACAGCCGGGCGCCGGTGCCGAGCATGGTCGCGGTCCGCTCGTCGTAGCGGCGGTAGTGGCCCCGGCCCAGCGCGTCCACCCGCT
This sequence comes from Micromonospora sp. NBC_00858, assembly GCF_045207365.1. Classification (NCBI taxonomy): domain Bacteria; kingdom Bacillati; phylum Actinomycetota; class Actinomycetes; order Micromonosporales; family Micromonosporaceae; genus Micromonospora; species Micromonospora sp. NBC_00858. Next base: position 2,183,935 of record NZ_CP108828.1, read on the forward strand.
GCTGCCAGCTGGCCGCCTCCATCGCCTGCGGCGTGCGGTAGCCCGCGGCGAACAGCTCCCGCGCGGCGTCCACCGCCACGCACGCCCGGATCCGGGTGCTCAGCAGGGTGGCCAGCACCAGCAGCTGGTACAGCGGACCGGGGCGGTCCGAAAGCCGGATGCCCGCCTGCTCCGCGTACGTGTCGTGGTGTCGGTCCAGCAGGACCCGCGCCACCGTTCGGTCGTTGCCCACGTCCGGTGGGTACCCGCCCGGCGGCCGGCTAGCCCTCCCGGCGGCGAGCGGGGCCGGAATGGCACCGGGCCGGGCGGGTATGCCTGCGGTGGAGGCGGTCGATGCCGCCTGCCGTACCCGGAGGGAGACACCCGTGGTCAACCCGCAGCAGGAGGAGTTCCGGCGCAACGCCAAGGGAGCCACCAGTCAGGACAGCAAGGTGCCCACGCCGACTGGGCACCCGCTCAACCGCGGCTCGTCGCGCGGAGACGAGGGTCGGCCGGTGCCCAAGGGTCAGGTGTCGCCGTACGGCCCGGCTGGTGAGCCGGTCGCCGAGGACGACAGCTAACGGTTACGCCCTGACGGCCGCCGCAACCTGTTCCAGGTGGCGGCGGCCGTCAGCCCGAACGCCAGGTGCGGAATGATGTCGGAGATCCAGTCGGAGCGCCGCCAGGTGCGCGGGTCGCTGATGCCCAGTGCGGTGATGGACCCGTCAGTCATGGTCATCACGCCCGCGCCGAGCACGCCGGTGGCCATCGGCAGCGGCTGCCGCCGACCACGTGCGTAGAGCGCGAACGCCACGCCCGCGCCGATGCCCAGCCCGTAGCCGATCAGAGGCCCGAGGCCCGAGCGGCGGTTCGCCGCCCGGGCCCCGGGCCCCAGGTCCACGTGCGCGATCCCGGCCAGCCGGTCCACGGTCTGCTCCGGGACGCTGCTCGCCGGCCGTGCCCGAAGCACCATGTCCAGATAGCTGACCACGTTCAGCGCGGCGCTGCCGACGGCGCCCGCGATGGCGCCGTCGGCCACGTCAACCGTCCTCATTTCGGGTCGCCCGGTTCGCGCTCTCCCTTGGGTCCGTATGTGCGCTCGCCGCGCACCACACCCCGTTGGCCGCGATCCTCCTGCAGGATCTTGTTGGCAACCTGGTTGGCCTTGCCGTCGGGCACCCGCCGTCCGGAGTCGTCGATCACGTTACGCATTCGCGCTCGCTGCTTGTCGTACGCGTTACTGCCCGGCCGTGGTCCTGGCATCTGCTGCCTCCTTCGTCGCCGTTGGCGTACCGCGCTCGTCTACCCGTCTGACAGCGGGACATTCCCGCGTCTCAGCGGGGGGCGCGGACCACGGCGACCGGGCAGTGCGCGTGGTGCAGCACCGACTGGCTCACCGACCCCAGCAGCAACCCACTCACCTGGCCGCGCCCCTGCCCGCCGACGACCACCAGTTGGGCGGAGCGGGACGCCTCGGCGAGCACGGCGCCGGCCCGCCCGTGCACCGCCCGCCGGGTCAGCCGCAGCTCGGGGTGGCGCTCGGCCAGCCCGGTCAGCGACTCGGCGAGGACCTGGTCCTCCTCGTGGTGCAGTTGCTCCGCGTCGTACACCAGGGGCTGCATGTCGCCGGGGCGGGTGCTGGGCGGGTGCCGGTAGGCGTGCACCGCCAACAGCGGTGCGTCGCGCGCCACGGCGGTCTCGGCGGCGAACTCGGCGGCGAGCCGGGACGCCGGCGAACCGTCCAATCCGACCAGCACCGGCTCGCCGGGATGTTCCACGCCGCGAGCCACGAGCACCGGGCAGTCGGCGTACGCGGCAACCTGCACCGCCACCGAGCCGACCACCAGCGAGGTGAAGCCGCCCAGCCCTCGGTCGCCGAGCACGATGAGAGCGGCGGTGGGGGATTCGCCCACCAGCACCGCGGCGGCCTCACCGTCGATGATCTCGCCGGAGATCGTCAGCCCCGGTACGGTCGCCTCGGCCTCGGCCACCGCCGCCGCGACCAGTTCCTCGGCCTGGTGGCGCAGCCCGCCGCCGGCCGGGGCGTCCGGGGCGGGGGAGACGGGCACGTGCAGCAGCGGCCAGATGAACCCGTGCACCACCCGCAGCGGCCGGTGTCGGCGCGCGGCCTCCGCGGCGGCGAGGCGCACCGCGCGCAGGGACGGCTCCGAGCCGTCCACGCCGACCACCACCGCTGCGCTGTTCGCCGAGTTCACCGGCCACCTCCCGCCGGGGCCAGTATCGCGGGCGGGAACGGCTCGGCGGAGCGATACCGCCCAGGACGTCGGGGTCGGTACGCTGGCGGCGACCGGTCGGGGAGGGGGCGTCGTCGATGGGTGAACCGGACCAGCCGAGCACCGCTCGCATGATCGACTTTTGGCTTGGCGGGGATCACCACTTCCCGGTCGACGTGGCCGCCGCGACCGCCTTCGAGCAGGCGTACGGGCCGTGTGCGCCGGTGTTCCGGGAGCTGAGGGCGTTCCTCGGTCGGACCGTACGGGCGATCGCCGGACAGGGCGTGGACGGGTTCCTGGTCTTCGGCGCGGGGGTGCCCACGATGGGCAACGTGCACGAGGTCGCCGCCGAGGCCACTGTGCTCTACACCGACGTCGACCCGGTCACCATCCGGCTGGGGCAGCGCATCCTCGCCGGCAGCGACCGGGCCGGCTACGGCTACGGCGACGCCACCGACATCGGCACCATCGATCCGGCGCAGCTGCACCGCTTCGTCCCAGGCTGGGGCCGGCGGCCGGTCGGGGTGGTCTTCCTCGGGCTCGCCGCGTTCCTCGACGACGACACGCTGACCCGCACCCTCGACGAGCTGTACGCCGCCGCGGCGCCCGGCAGCCTGCTGGCCGTGGACTTCGACACCGAGGAGCTGGCCGGTCATCCGGAGGCGCTGGCGATGATGGGGCCGGCGTTCCGGATGCGGCCGTCGTCGTCGTTCGCGCCGTTGCTGGGTCGATGGACGCCGACGGCGGACGGAATCGTGCCGGTCACCCGGTGGCGGCCGGACGGTCCGCCGGCTGAGGTGCCCGACGCGTTCCACGGTGTGCTCGCGACCCGCGGCGCCGACTGACGCCGCCTCGACCGCGCCGGCGGGCTGTCCCGGGGCGTCCGTATGATGCTTGCCCTGTAGCAAGCTTCTGGAGAGGACGACCATGGAGGACGCGCCGGGTGTGGTGTCGCGTGCGCTGCGCGAGGCCCCACCCGACCAGCTGGCGGAGGCCGCCGACCGGGCGATCCGTTCGTCGTTGGGCGCGCTGCGCACCGACGTGTTCGTCGCCGACTATCGGATCAGCGGGCTCTGGCCGTTGCTGGACCCGGAGCTGCCGGCGGGCGGGTTCCTGGCCTGCCACACGGTGGCCCAACGCTGCTTCAGCAGTCAGCAGCCGGTGCGCGACTCCGCCGAGCACGGCCCGTGCCGGCTCTACCTGCCGCTGACGGCATGGGGAGAGCGGCTGGGCGTGCTGCTGATCGAGCTGCCCGCCGTGCCGGGCCCGGCCGTCACCGGCATCGCCACGGACATCGCCGGCGTCGTGGCGGTGGCGATGCGGGCCGCGGACCGGGAGACCGACCGGTACCGGCGGGCCCGACGCCGGGAGCGGCTCAGCATGGCCGCCGAGATGCAGTGGGACCTGCTGCCGGGGCGCAGCGTGGCACACCACGCGTTCCACCTGGCCGGTCAGCTCGAACCGGCGTACACCGTGGGTGGGGACCACTTCGACTGGTCGCTGGACGGCGACCGGCTCACCGTGACGGTGCTCAACGGCGAGGGCAGCGGCCTGGCCGCGTCGCTGCTGACCGCGGCCACAGTGAACGCGATGCGCAACGCACGCCGTTCCGGTGGTGGTCTGGTGGAGCAGGCGGAGTTGGCCTCGGACACGGTCTACTACCAGCACCGGGGCCGTCGGCACGTGGCCACCCTGCTGCTGGAGCTGGACACCCGCACCGGGCGGGTGCGAGCGGTCGACGCCGGCTCGCCGCACATGCTGCGGCTGCGCGGCGCGGTGGTCGAGCCGGTGAAGCTGGATCAGCAGCTGCCGCTGGGCATGTTCGCCGAGACCCGCTACGAGTTGCAGGAGTTCCAGCTCGCGCCGGGTGACCGCGTCTTCGTGGTCAGCGACGGGGTGTGGGCGGCCGAGCCGGCGGGCCTGGAGCCGTACGGGCAGCGGGTGATGACCCGTTCCCTGCGCGCCACACGGTTGCAGCCGGCGACCGAGGCGGTTGGTACGGTGATGCGCGAACTGCACGCCTACCATGTGGACTCCGATCTGCGCGACGATGCCGTCGTGGTCTGCCTGGACTGGCACGGTCCGGGTGATAGCGACGGCGGGTGAGAGTCGTCGGCGGTCCGTCGGGCGGGCACCAGCGCGACAATGGCAGGGGACATCGGGTGGAGCGACCTGCGGATCTCGCAGCGGCGATCGACGCGGCCGCCGAGACGCTGATCGCCGTGCTCGATTCGGCCGCGGCGCGACATCAGGTGCCGCCGACCCAACTGCGGGTGCTGGCGTTGATCAGCAGCCGGCCGGAGACCAATGTCAACCGGTTGGCGGAGCTGTTGGACGTGGTCCCCTCCTCGGCCAGCCGGCTCTGTGACCGACTGGAGGCGACCGGTCTGCTGCGCCGGGTGGCCGATCCGAGGGACCGGCGCGAGGTGCGGTTGGTGCTGACCGCCGCCGCGCAGACCCTGCTGGGGGAGTTGGCCGAGCGGCGGCAACGCGCGGTGCAGGTGGTGCTGGACCGGATGCCGCAGCGGGGCCAGCATGATCTGCTGCTGGCGTTGCTCGCGTTCGGCCGGGCGGCGACCCAGGTGGTGCCGGAACAGCAGACCGACTCGGCGGTGCAGACAGCCTGAGCGGACGCAGGACCCGTCCACTAGTATCCTAGGACGCTTTACGCGTGGTGATCCACGCCACAGTGCGGCACAGCCGCACCGACCGCCGCGCGACGGCGCCCCAGGGCTCCGACGGAAGCCCGATATAGTGGCACCGCACTCACCCGGCCCGTGATCATCGAGATCGCGGGCCGAATCAGGGAAGAGGTCCCGTTCCGGGGCCGCAGGGGGAGCCGGCGCTGGCCGGCCCGACAGCCGTACGACTTCCGCCGGGCGCCGGGTCGTGCGCGGAGGAGGTTCGGTGTCTCGTCGGCCGGCTCGGTCAGAGCATCCGCGGGACACCGGCGAACAGGTTCCCGGCGACCAGGTGCTCACCCTGCCCAACCTGATCAGCTTCGGGCGGCTGCTGGGCGTGCCGCTCTTCCTCTATCTCTTCCTGGTGGCTCGCGCCGACGTCGCGGCCCTCGTCGTGCTGGCCATCGGCGGCACCACGGACTGGGTCGACGGCTGGATCGCCCGCCGGCTGCGCCAGGTGAGCCGACTCGGGGAGCTGCTCGACCCGCTGGCCGACCGGCTCTACATCCTCGCCACCCTGATCGCCTTCACCGCCCGCGAGGTGGTGCCGTGGCAGTTCACCGCGGCGCTGCTGGCCCGGGAGTTGCTGCTGCTCGGTTCGCTGGGGGTGCTGCGCCGCTACGGGTACGGGCCGCCGCCGGTGCACTACGTGGGCAAGACCGCCACGTTCCTGCTGCTCGCGGCGTTCCCGGTGCTGCTGCTGGCCACCGAGTTGACCGACGTGGCGACGGCGGCGGCCGCGATCGGCTGGGGCCTGGCCTGGTGGGGGCTGGTGCTCTACTGGGTGGCCGGCGGGATGTACGTGGTGCAGGCGGCCCGGCTGGTTCGCGCGGCGCGCGACCCGGGAGCGGTTGCGTGAGCGCGCCGCGGCCCGGGGACGGCCGCCGGGATCGGGTGTACGCACCGGACTTCCTCACCGAGCTGTTCCGCAACCCGCTGGACCCGGGGTACGCCGATGCGGCGGCTGCCCGTCGGCGGGCTGCGCCCGCCGAGCCCGCCCGGGGGTGGCGGGCCTGGTCGGCGCGTTCGGTCAGCCTGGTCGTGGTGGTGGTGCTGGGTTTCCTGTTCGCGGTCGCGTACCGGCAGACGTTGGAGGACGAGCCGGGCCGCAGCCAGGCCCGCTCCGGCCTGGTGGCGCAGATCAAGGAGCGGGAGAGCGAGACCGACCGGTTGTCCACGCGTGCGGACCAGTTGCGCGAGGAGGTCGGTCGGCAGCGCGACGCGGCGTTGAGCGGGTCAGCCGCCGCCCGGCTGCGGGACCAGGAGGCGAGCACCGGGCTGGGCCGGGTGCGCGGCGACGGTGTGGTGGTGCGGCTGGCGGACGCGCCGGGCAAGGAGGACGCGGTGACCGGCATGGGTGCGGGGCCGCCGCGGGTGCTCTACAGCGACCTGCAGGGGGTGGCGAACGCGTTGTGGAGTGTCGGCGCGGAGGCGATCGCCATCAACGGGCAGCGGTTGACCTCGACGTCGACGATCCGGTCGGCGGGTGAGGCGATTCTGGTGGACTTCCGGCCGGTGACCGGGCCGTACGAGGTGTCGGCGGTCGGTCCGGGCTCGATGCGGCGGAAGTTCGAGGACAGCCGCAGCGCGGCGCTGATGCGGGAGGTCGCGCAGAAGACCGGCCTGTCGTTCGGTGTGCGGGAGTCGGATGACCTCACCCTGCCGGCGGCTCCGGAGCCGCAGCTACGCTACGCCAAGCCGTCGGTCAGTCCGAGCCCGTCCACGTCGGGTGGCCGGTCCGGCAGTCCCGGGTCGTCCGGTTCTCCGGCGACCGTTAGCCCCTCCGGAGGTGGCCGATGATCGCGGTGCTGGCGTTGCTCGCCGGTGTGGTGCTTGGTGTGTGGCTCGATCCCACGGTCCCGGCGGCGTTGCAGCCGTACCTGCCGATCGCGGTGGTGGCGGCGTTGGACGCGGTGTTCGGTGGGGTGCGGGCGAGGCTGGACCGGATCTTCGATGACAAGCAGTTCGTGGTGTCGTTCATCTCGAATGTGCTGGTGGCGGGCCTGATCGTGTACCTGGGTGACCAGTTGGGAGTGGGCGGGCAGTTGTCCACCGGTGTGGTTGTCGTACTTGGGGTGCGGATCTTCGGGAACGTGGCGGCGATCCGTCGGCACCTGTTCCGGGCGTAGGTTTGACAGCGATGAGCGACGAGCAGACCGAGACGGGGACGGGCTGGCCGCAGCCGGCGGGTCCGGCGCGGCCGGGTGGGCCGGCGGGTGAGCCGGATCCGCGGCCGGATGCGCCGGATCCGGACGAGTTGAGCCCGCTGGCGCCGAAGGGGCCGGCGGAGCGGGAGCCGGAGCCGCCGGATGACGAGCCCGCGGTGGCGTCGGGGGACGACGGCGCGACGGTGGATCTGAGCGGAGTGTCGGGGTCGGGTGAGCCGGCGGCGCGGTCGGAGGGGTCGGCGGTGCCGGCCGAGGAGCCGGTGGCGCCGGTGAAGTCGGCGGCGGGTCGGTTCCGGTTGAGCACGGCCAGCTTGATGATCGTGGTGTTGTTGGCGTTGTTGGGCTTCACCCTGGTGGTGCAGTTGAAGACGACGTCGACGGATCCGACGCTGGGGGCGACGCGTCAGGAGGACCTGGTCCGGATCCTGTCGGATCTGGATGCCCGGGAGAACCGCCTTCAGCAGGACATTCGGGCGTTGGAGGACAGTCAGCGGCAGTTGCGCTCGGGTGAGCAGGGCCGCCAGGCGGCGTTGGACGAGGCGACCCGGCGGGCGGATGAGTTGGGCATCCTGGCGGGCACGTTGCCGGCGGTGGGCCCGGGGTTGACCGTGGAGTTCGAGGGTGCTGGTAAGCCGATTTCGGCGAACCGGGTGCTGGACGCGGTGCAGGAGCTGCGGGGCGCGGGCGCGGAGGCGATGCAGATCTCCGGTGGCGATCGGGCGACGGTGCGGATCATCGCGTCGACGTACTTCCTGGATGGGGAGAACGGGTCGTTGGTGGTGGAGGGGCGTCGGCTGATGGGACCTTTCACGATCACCGTGATCGGTGATCCGGCGACGATGCGTACGGCGTTGAACATTCCTGGTGGGGTGGTGGCGTCGGTCCGGGGTGACGGCGGTAACGTGACCTTTGGGGAGCGTGAGGTTGCCGAGGTTTCGGCGCTGCACGTGCCGATCAAGTTGGAACACGCCCGTCCGGTCTCCTGACCGGCGCGGCCGCGCCGGACCCGGGTGGTCCGGGGCACGATGGATGAAGGACGCGTCTGGTGATTCCCGAGGATCTGCGATACACCGCCGAGCACGAGTGGGTGTTGGGTAACGGCACCGGTTCGGTCCGGGTCGGCATCACGCACTTCGCGCAGGACGCGCTGGGTGACATCGTGTACGTGCAGTTGCCCGAGGCGGGTGCTGCGGTCGCGGCCGGTGACTCGTTGGGTGAGATCGAGTCGACCAAGAGCGTGTCGGAGATCTACGCGCCGTTGGCGGGTACGGTGGCGGCGCGCAACGAGGCGCTGGGTGACACCCCTGAGCTGATCAACACTGATCCGTATGGTGCGGGTTGGTTGGTGGAGATCACTCCGGCTGATCCGACGGCGGTGGACGGTCTGCTGACGGCGGGCGCGTACCGCGAGATCACCGAAGGCTGAGTGTGCTTGATCCGGTGCGTGGGATGTCTGCGCGCGTCCGGTTGCCCTGCATTTCGGCGCTGGCTAGGCTCGCCCAGTCGACCGAGAACCCAATAGTTGAGCGTTGCGGAATTGCCTTCCCGGGCACGGGGAGCCAGCCGCCGGGTGTTCAAGTGCCCGGCGGCCAGACCCGCCATTACCCGACGCCGACCGAACAGATCCGTGAGGTGGTCCCATGACGCGCCCAGACGACGAGTTCCCCCCGCTCGACGTCACTTCGACGCTCAATCTCGGCTCGCTCGACGAAGTGCTGGAGGGGCCGGAGACCGATGTGGTGCCGAGCCGGATGTCCGGTTCGTTGCCGCCGGGTATGGCGCTGCTGGTGGTTCGTCGCGGCCCGAATGCGGGTGCCCGGTTCTTGTTGGACCACGATGTGACGACCAGTGGCCGGCACCCCGACAGTGACATCTTCCTCGACGACGTGACGGTGTCGCGGCGGCACGCGGAGTTCCACCGTGACGGTGGCACGTTCACGGTGCGGGACGTGGGCAGCCTGAACGGCACGTACGTGAACCGTGAGCGGGTCGAGGCGGCCACGTTGAGCAATGGTGACGAGGTCCAGATCGGTAAGTTCCGGGTGGTGTTCATCGCCGGTCCGCGCCCGGAGGAGGAGGCCGGCCGGGGGTGAACGAGCCTGCGGCCTCCATGCCACCCGGGGCGGCCCGGTCCCAGCCGCTGATGAGCATCGGTGAGGTGCTGGGGCAGTTGCGGGTGGATTTTCCGGACACCACGATTTCGAAGCTGCGGTTCCTCGAGGCCGAGGGGCTGGTTGAGCCGCAGCGGACGGCGGCGGGTTACCGGAAGTACAGCTGGGACGATGTGGCGCGGTTGCGGTTCGTGTTGACCGCGCAGCGGGACAAGTACCTGCCGTTGCGGGTGATCCGTGAGCAGTTGGCGGAGTGGGATTCGTCCGGCGAGCAGCCGGGTCGGTCGCGGCCGGCGTTGGTCGCGGTGGGGCCCGATGGTGCGGTTCCCGGTCGGGAGTCGGCGGAGCCGGCCGAGTCGTCGCAGGTGCGGCTCGGCCGGGCGGATCTGGTGGCGCGCAGCGGCGTCGAAGAGTCGACGTTGGCGGAGTTGGAGCGGCTCGGTGTGCTGGTGTCGGATCCGCCGGGGTGGTACGACGCCGATGCGTTGATCATCGCTTCTGCGGTGGCGGGGTTGGCGGCGTACGGGTTGGAGCCGCGGCACCTGCGGGGTTACCGGACGGCGGCGGACCGTGAGGTCGGGTTGTTCGCGCAGTTGGTGGCGCCGTTGGCGCGGCAGAGTGACCCAGCGGCGCGGGCGCGGGCGGCGGAGACGGCGCGGGAGTTGGTGGCGTTGTCGGAGCAGTTGCACGCGGCGTTGGTGCGGGTGGGATTGCGCTCGACGTTGGGTCGGTGAGGGTGCCCGGCGGGCGGCGGCTGAGCGGAAAGATCTCTTCCGGGAAGCGTGCCGTAGGCTTGCCGGGGTAACCCCTTTCTGGCGCGGGCGTGGTGCTGTAGCGCATGGGACGGCCGTGTCGCGGTCCGTGTACCGTGCAGGGAAAGGCGCGGTGCGGCGTAGGTGACAACGACACGGAGGCGGCGGTGCGCGAGCTGAGCGTGGTCGGAGTTCGGGTGGAGCTGCCCAGCAACCAGCCGATCGTCCTGCTCAGGGAGGTCGAGGGGGACCGCTATCTGCCGATCTGGATCGGCGCGGTCGAGGCCACGGCTATCGCTTATGAGCAGCAGGGGGTCAAGCCGGCCCGGCCGTTGACGCATGATCTTCTGCGGGACGTGTTGGCGGCTTTGCAGGCGCCGTTGCAGGCGGTGGAGATCACCGAGCTCAAGGAGAACGTCTTCTACGCGGATCTGTTGATCGGCGACGGGGTGCGGGTGTCGGCGCGGCCGAGCGATTCGATCGCTTTGGCGTTGCGTGTCGGTGCGCCGATTCGTTGTGCGGAGCAGGTCCTCAGCGAGGCGGGGATCGTCATCCCCGATGAGCAGGAGGACGAGGTGGAGAAGTTCCGCGAGTTCCTGGAGCAGGTGCGTCCGGAGGACTTCGCGGGCTGAGCCTGGCGGTCCGGTCCCGCGTCGAACGTCACTGTGGGTGACGTCGTGGTGCCGTTGGTGATCTTTCTCGGTGGCTGCGCGGCGTGTCGCGTCGGTTCCTCCGTGGTAACCCCTGAACGTGGCTATAGGGTTGCCGTGTCGAGGGGTGCGCGTCCCGGAAACGACGCGTCACCACACTGACGGGGAGGTTGTCCGGATGCACGAGCCGCAGAATCCCGATCCGGGTACGGAGTTGGCGTCGCCGGGTGTGGCGACTGAGGGTGACGGTTCGGTGGGCTACCGGGGTGTGACGGCGTGCACTGCGGTGGGCATCAGTTACCGGCAGTTGGATTACTGGGCCCGGACGCAGTTGGTGGTGCCGAGTGTGCGCGACGCGTCGGGTTCGGGGACGCAGCGGTTGTACTCGTTCCGCGACCTGGTGGTGTTGAAGGTCGTGAAGCGGTTGTTGGACGCGGGGGTTTCCCTGCAGAACATCCGCAAGGCGATCGAGGCGCTGCGGTCGCGTGGTGTGGAAGACCTCGCCGGGATCACGCTGATCTCCGATGGGACGACGGTGTACGAGTGCCGGTCCCCGGAGGAGGTGGTCGACCTGTTGCAGGGTGGCCAGGGCGTGTTCGGCATCGCGATCGGTGGGGCTTTCAAGGAGATCCAGGGGTCGTTGTCGCATCTGCCGGCCGAGCCGGCGAGCGGGCCGGCGGAGCCGGTGGTGGCGTCCGAGTCGGATCCGGTGGGCGACGAGTTGGCGGCGCGGCGGGCGCGGCGGCGGGCCGGCTGAGCGCAGGTGTGCCGCCCGGTGCGCGTCGACGCGCCCGGCTTTTCGCGGTTGGTTTTTCTCGGCCGGTTGGTGACTGAGGGTCAGGCCCGGTAGATCGGTGGCAGCCGTTCCCGGAGCGCGGCCGGTCCACAGTGGATGACGGTGGGTGCTGTTCTGGTGGCCGACTGTGGAAGACCGGGACAGCGAAGGTGACGCTGTGTGTCGGGTTGTTGTCGGGCATCCGATACCCGGGGCCTGACCGGAAACCGCCGACACGCTATGGTCCGTCACGGTCCCCGGTGCGGTCGCCGTGGCAAGACGCTGTCGCTCCGGTGGGCCGTTGCCCCTCCGCGCCGACCCCGCGCGGCATCCACCCTGGAAGGAACGACCGTGACGGTTACCGAAGAAACCGCCCCTGTCTCGCACTACGACCGCATCGGCGGCGCTGCCTCCGTCAAGGCTGCCGTCGAGCTGTTCTACGACAAGGTGCTCGCCGATCCGGAGCTGGCCGGCTACTTCGCCGAGGTGGACATGCCGGGTCAGCGGCGGCACCTGACATTGATGTTGACGGTGGTGTTGGGTGGTCCGAACGAGTACGCCGGTCGCGGCTTGGCCGAGGCGCACCAGCCGCTGAACATCCCGGTGGAGCACTACGTCATGGTGGGTGAGCACCTGACCGTGACGTTGACCGAACTGGGAGTGCCGGCGGACATCCTGGCCGACGTGCAGACGGTGCTGGGGCAGGTGCAGGACCAGGTGGTGGCCGCCGGGACCCGTCCGGGCGTCTGACGGTGGACGCGGCTCGACTCAAGCAGAGCTGGTCCCTGGTCGCCGGGCATGGTGACCAGGTTCCGCTCTATTTCTATTCGACGTTGTTCCTGGCCCATCCCGAGACGCGGCAGATGTTCCCGACGAACATGGCCGGGCAGCGGGACCGTCTGGTGACCGCACTGGGGCACATCGTGTCCAACGTGGACCAGGTCGATGGGCTGGTGGGTTTCCTGCAGGGCCTCGGCGCGGACCACCGCAAGTTCGCGGTACGCGCGGAGCATTACCCGGCGGTTGGTGAGGCGCTGCTGGCGACGTTGCGGCATTTCCTGGCCGAACAGTGGACCGACGAGCTGGCTCAGGACTGGGCGGCCGCGTACGGGCTGGTCGCGCAGGTGATGCAGGAAGCCGCGCAGGCCGCGGAGGCGGTGAATCCGCCGTGGTGGGAAGCGGAGATCGTGACCCACGAGCGGCGGGCGTTCGACGTGGCGGTGCTGACGGTGCGTCCGCAGTACCTGTTGCCGTTCACCGCGGGTCAGTCGATCGGGGTGTCGCATCCGTCGGTGCGGTCGTGGCGGTACTACTCGCCGGCGAACGCGCCGCGCGCGGACGGCACGTTGGAGTTGCACGTGCGGGCTGCGCCGGGTGGCGCGGTGTCCTCGCGGCTGGTGTACGGCTCGGCGGTGGGTGACCGAATCCACCTGGCCGCGCCGGTGGGGGAGCGGTTGGCGTTGTGGTCGGCGGGCTCGAGTGATCTGTTGCTTCTGGCGGCGGGTACCGGCTGGGCGCCGGTGAAGGCGTTGGTGGAGCAGGTCGCCGCGGAGGGTGCCCGCCGGCGGGTGGACCTGTATGTGGGTGCCCGTTCGCGCAGCGAGTTCTATGACAGCGACGCGATCGACAAGTTGGCGTCGTCGTACCCGTGGTTGACGGTGACCTACGTCGTGGGCGCCGACCTGAACCGGTCGGGGGAGTTCGTGCAGGCGGTGGATCGGGCGTTGGCCGACGGCGACTGGCGTTCCCGACACGTGTACGTGTGCGGGTCGGACGAGATGGTTTCGCACACGGTGCAGACGTTGGTCCGGGCGGGTTACCACGCGGGTCAGGTGCACCATGAGGGCTTGGGTAAGCAGTGGTACGGCCCGGCTTGGCGTACGGCGGTGGAGCAGTCGACCGCTGGTGACACTTCCGGAGGTGTTCAGTGAGCGCGAGGAGTGAGCTTGCGAGCCCCGCAGTCGGGAAGGGAGGCGGGCACAGATGAGCGCGACCCCGATCAGCCGGTACGACGGGATGCAGGTTTCCGGCGGTGTGCAGGTCCGGATCACCGCCGACCGGGTCCGGCGGTGGGAGTTCGGCACGGCGCCGTTCGCCCGGCGCGGCTACGACAACGCCGACGTGGACCGGTTCCGGGTGCAGGTCGCCGATGAGCTGGACCTGTTGGCGACTCAGGTCGCGCACCTGCGGGCGGAGAACGAGCGGCTCAACGACCGGGTGGAGTTGCACCGGCACGGGGTGATCCCGAGCACGGGGGCGGCGGCGAAGGTGCCGGCGGCCAAGGAGGTGAATCTGCTGTCCGCGGCGCAGCGGGAGGCGGAGCAGATCATCGCGCAGGCGCACGACTATGCGCGGCGGGTCGCCGAGTACGCCCGGATGCAGTACGAGAGTTACATGCGGGCGGCGGCGGAGGAGGCGAAGCAGGAGGCCGAGCGGGCGGTGACGGAGTATCGCAGCACGGCCGGGTCGAGCTTCGACGAGACGGTGGCCACCCGGGAGGCGCTGCGGATCTTCGGCGAGATGATGGTGTCGCACATGCAGGCGGCGGCGCGGCATCTCGACGACGGCAGTGAGCAGTTGGCCCGCACGATGGACCGGATCGCGAAGGAGACGCCGGGGGCGCCGTTCGTCCTCGGCGCGGCGGGGCAGGATGCGTTGCCTCGTCACCAGCAGCGGTGAGCATCGGGTGGGGTCCGCCGAGCGGGCCCCACCCGGCTGGTGAGGCGGTCATGGACTTCGGGGCCCTGGTTCTGTCCCTGCGGCGGTCACCGTGAACAGGCCCCGTGGCTTTTACCGGTCGAGGCTGAGCTTGTGTACCTGGTCCGTTACGGCCGTCAGAAGGGCGGTCAGCGCGGGAGCCGGGGGGTTGTCCCGGGTGACGGCGACCAGGCGGCGTTGGAGAGTGGCTTCGGCGATGTCCCGAATCGCGAGAGCGGGGTCATCGGTGGGTAGGGTCAGGGCCGGCATCAGGGCGACGGCTGCCGCGGCGCGGACGAGTTCGAGTTGCACGTCGGCGTCGCTGCAGCGGTGCCGCAGGTCGGGCTCGTAGCCGCCGACGGATCGGCAGGTCCCGACGACCATGGTGTGGTGGCCGGTGCCCTCAGCGGAAGCGGTCCAGATGTCGGATCGCAGCTTGGCGACCGCGACGGGGCCTCCGGGCCGGGCGAGTGGATGCGCTGCCGGTAGCACGACCTTCAGTGGCTCTTCGAGTAGGAGCGTGAAGCGCAGCCCGGCCGGGCGGGGGCGGGGGTGGCCGTCGTACTCGTCGCCGATGACCAGGTCGACCGCGCCCAGCCGCAAACCTGGCAGGGACTGTTCGAGTTCCAGCTCGAAGATCTCCACGCGGACCTGTGGGTGGTCGACCGTCATGCGGGCCAGGGCCGGTACCAGCAGGCGACGGGTCGCCGATTGCAGGCCACCGGCGCGCACGGTGCCCCGGATTTCACCGCTCAACGCGGCCAGGTCGGCTTCTGCCGCCTCGGCCGCTGACAGCAGCACGCGCGCGTGCTGGGCGAGCAGGTGTCCGGCGTCGGTGAGCCGCACGCCGCGCCCGGCCTTGTCGAACAGCCGGGCGCCGACCTCCTTCTCCAGGATGGCCAGTTGTTGGGAGACCGTCGACGGGCTGTAGCCCAGGGCTGCGGCGACCGCGGCCAGGGTGCCCCGCTCCTCGAACTCGCGAAGGAAGCGCAGCCGCCGGAGATCCAGGGGTGCCGGTGAGAAACGTGTCATGAGCCCCAAACTCTGTTGATCTTGTTGTGATGTGCCTACTGGCGGGCTGAGTCGGGAGTGCGCTGCGGGGCGGCGAGGACCCATGCGGCAAAGGCTTCGACGCCGTCCACGACTGCCTCGAAGCGCGGGGAGTGGAACAGGTCGAACGAGTGCTGCCCGCCGGGCAGTTCGGCGTAGACCACGGCGTTGGAGGAGGTGTGGCGCAGCCGGTCGGCGAAGTTTCGGGCGGCCTCGACGGTCGCCAGGGCGTCCTTGGTGCCGTGGGCGATGAGGAACGGCGGCGCACCGGGGTGGAGGTACGCCCATGGTTGATTCGGGGACGGCGCCTGGTCGGGGGTCTCGCCGAAATAGTGGCCGTAGTAGCCGTAGAGGCAGATCGCGGCGGTGACCGAGGTGTCGGCGGACTCGAACCCGGGCTGGAACGCCGGGTCGTTCGGCGTGAGCGCACACAGGGACGCCAGGTTGGAGCCGGCGGAGCTGCCCGCCACGAACAGCCGCGACGGATCGGCGCCGTAGGCGGGGGCGTGCTCGCGCGCCCAGGCGATGACCTTCTTGGCGTCGATCTGGTGGCCGGGGAAAGTGGTCTGGGGCCGCAGCCGGTAGTTGGCGCTGATGCACACCCATCCCCGGCTGGCGAGCTGGTACAGCAGGGGCCGTGCCTCGCGGTTCTTCGCGCCGCTGGTGAAGCCGCCGCCGTGGAAGTAGATCAGGACCGGCGCGTTGTGCGGCGCGTCGCGGCGGCGGTAGATGTCGAGGAGATTCCGGCGCCCGGCGTCCCCGTAGCTGAGGTTGGGGATCCGCTCCACGTCACGCCGCCGCATCAGGCCCGGTAGCAGCAGAATGCGGGTCCAGGGCCGGTGGCGGCGCAGCGGTATGTGCACCCGATCCCGCCAGTTGGGTCCCAGCCCCTGGTCGAGGGCGTGCTCGACCACCCGATCGGTCCGTACGCCCCGCCAGGCGGAGACAGCCAGCCCGGCGGAGGCGACGGCGGCCACTGCGGCCGTCGCCTTGGCGCCCGGTGACTCCAGATCGCCCTGGGCGGCGGCCAGCGTTGTGGAGGCCAGCAGGGCCAGAACGCCCAGGAACGGCACCTCGTTGAGGGTTAGGCCGAACCAGAAGCTCATCGTCGCCAGCGGTTGGGGCCGGCGCGGCGCGACAACGGCGAAGAAGGTGCACCAGGCGACGAGCGCCACGGTGATCACATAGCCAACGGGCACGAAACCTCCCAAGATGAGTCACCGACGTGGGCCGTAGCGGGTCGTGAGTCGCCCGGGCTCTGATGGAGGCTGTGATCATCGCGCGGTTGCTGCCGGAGCTTTCGCCCGGGGCAGTCATGTGGGAATCCTAACGAATCACCTCCATGAATCATCGCTGGACCTGGTGGTTCAGGTCGATGATCCTTGGCGCATGGGTCCAGCACTGTGCCTCTTGTCCGCGGCATGCTTCGGCGCCATGGCGATCTTCGGCAAGCTCGCCTACGAGGCCGGTGTCTCGCCCGGGGCGCTGCTGCTGGTGCGTTTCACCCTGGCCGCCGCGCTGCTGGGGATGGCCCTGCTCGTGCGGCCGGGCCTACGCCGAGCGGAACCGGGTCCGCACCGGGGTGAACCGGGCAGCCAGCCGGCGACGACGCGCGGCCGGGTGCTGGCCACCGCCGTCGCGTTGGGTGCCATCGGGTACGCCACACAGGCGAGTCTGTTCTTCTCGGCCCTGCAGCGGATGGACGCGTCGCTGCTGTCCCTGATCCTCTACACCTACCCCGTCCTGGTCACCGTGGCGGCGGTGCTGCTCGGCCGTGACCGGCTCACCCCTGGACGCGGCGCCGCGCTGGTGGCGGCGTCGGGCGGAACGTTGCTGGTTCTGCTCGGCGCCGGTGGCGTGAGCTTCCACCCGGTCGGGGCACTGCTCGCCTTCGCCGCCGCGCTCACCTACACCGTCTACATCATCGTCGCCGACACCGTCGTGCACCGGCTGCCGCCCGTGGTGCTGTCCACACTGGTGATGGCCGGCGCCGCCGGCACCCTCGGCGCACGCGCCCTGCTCACCGGCGGGGTCGACCTCGACTTCGGGCCGCCGGGATGGTTCTGGCTGGCCTGTATCGCCGTGGTCTCCACGGTCGTGGCGATGCTGACCTTCTTCGCCGGCCTGAAACGGACCGGCCCGTCGACCGCCGCGATCCTGTCCACCTTCGAACCCGTGGTCACCACCGCACTGGCCGCGCTCATCCTCGGCGAATCCCTGACCCCGGTGCAGCTTGTCGGCGGCGCCCTGGTGCTGTCCTCCGTCGTCGTCCTCCAACTCCGACCGACCCGCACCAACCGCCAGGACCAGGGCCCACGCCCGGCACCCGACCCCGAGAGCCGTAGGGCGCGGGATCCGGCACGAGACGGCAACGCCGAACCGACGACGGTGGCGCCGTAGGGCTGCTCGGATGGGCAGTGCGTCGTCCTGCCGCGGTCAGCTGAGCCGTTGGTCGAGGTGGAAGCTGACCTCGGCGCCGGCCTCGCTCTTGCCGATGAGCTTGCACAGGGCGGCCCGGATGGGCAGCCAGTGCGGGCCGGTGCCCGACGGCATGAGGGTGGCGCTGAACGGGTGACCGTCGATCGTGCCGGTGACCTTGACGGCGCGGCGGGTGCCGAGCAGGTCGGCCGAGTCGGGCACGGTCACGTAGGTGGCGAAGGCGCCGTCCTTCTCTATCGGCGCGGTGAAGCGGTGGTCGAGTGGTTGCGGGACCATTGCTCTCCTCCGGTGGGTGCGGCGGCCGATGGGGTGTGCCGAGTGGCGTACGCGATCGCCCTCAGGTGGTCGTGGCGCCGATGGCGTCGGCGATCGGCGTCGGCCCGTTCACGAGTTCCAGGGTCGCGCCGGCGGTGCGCGGTTCGTCGAGCAGCGCGACGAGCACCTGGGCGACGTCGGCGCGGGTGACCGCGCCCCGTCCGGCGTGCCGGGTGAGGGTGATCCGTCCGGTGGGTTCGTCGTCGGTGAGCCGGCCGGGTCGCAGCACCGTCCAGTCCAGGTCCCGGCCGGGCAGGTCGTCCTCGGCGGCCCGCTTGGCCCGCAGGTACGCCGCCCACACCTCGTCGGTGTCGGCGGCCGGCGGGTTGTCCACGCCCATCGAGGAGACCAGCAGGTAGCGGCGGACGCCGGCGCGGGTGGCGGCGTCGGCGAGCAATGCGGCGGCGGCCCGGTCGACGGTGTCCTTACGGGCGGCGCCGCTGCCGGGGCCGGCACCGGCGGCGAAGACCACCGCGTCCGCGTCGTCGAGGTGCGCGGCGACCTCGGCGACGTCGGCGTGTTCCAGGTCGCAGACCACCGGTTCGGCGCCGGCGGCGCGCAGCGCGCCGGCCTGTTCGGGGTTACGGATCAGGCCGACGGCGGTGTCGCCGCGCTCGGCGAGGTCGCGCTCAAGAAGTAGGGCGATCTTGCCGTGGCCTCCGGCGATGACGACGCGCATGCGCCCAACCTACCGGCGTACGACGGCGTGGGCCGGCCGCTGACGCCCGAGGCGGGCCGGGGTTCGGCGGCGGGGCATCGGCTGAGGCAGCATGGAGGGGTGACAGAGAGCCTCGACGCGTTGACCTCGCTGGTGGCCGGCGGCGGGGTGGTGGTGCTCAGCGGGGCGGGCCTGTCCACCGAGTCGGGCATCCCGGACTACCGGGGGCCCAGCGGGGTGGCCCGCCGGCACACCCCGATGACCTTCCAGGCGTTCACCCGGGATCCCCTCGCCCGGCGCCGCTACTGGGCGCGGAGCCATCTGGGGTGGCGGCTGATCGCCCGGGCCGCGCCGAACGCCGGGCACCGGGCGGTGGCCCGGCTGCAAGGCGCCGGCCTGGTCGACGCGGTGATCACCCAGAACGTCGACGGGCTGCACTCGCTGGCCGGCAGCGCGCCGGTGATCGAGTTGCACGGCCGCCTGGACGAGGTGACCTGCCTGGACTGCGGCAACCTGACCTCCCGGGAGGAGTTGGACCGCCGGCTGCGCGAGGCCAACCCGGACTTCGTGGCCCACGTCGCCGCCGTGAACCCGGACGGTGATGTGGATCTCCCCGACGAGCAGGTGGCCGCGTTCCGGCCGGTGGATTGCGGGATCTGCGGCACGGGGATGCTGAAACCGGACGTGGTGTTCTTCGGCGAGACGGTGCCGCCCGAGCGGGTGGCGCGCTGCTTCGCGCTGGTGGAGCAGGCCCGGGCGTTACTGGTGCTCGGCTCGTCGTTGACGGTGATGTCGGGTCGCCGGTTCGTGATCCGGGCGGCGAAACGGGGCATTCCGGTGGCGATCGTCAACCAGGGGCCGACCCGTGGTGATGGCCACGCCACGGTGAGCGTCGACGCCGCGCTGGGCGCGCTGCTGCCGGCGCTGGCCGAGCGGGCCACCGGCGGCGTCGACGCCGATGCCGCCACGATGGTCGCCCCGGCCGGGGTGTGACCGCCCGGGGGTAGGACATGTGGCGGAAACACCGGCGCTGGTAGCGTTGACCATGCCGGTACCACCCACGTGGGAGAGACCGCCCGACAGCACCCGGGGCGGCGCCGAAGGGGCAAATCCTCCCCGGAACCTCTCAGGCAAAAGGACCTCGTGGGCAGGCACTGTGGAGCGCCCTGCGGGTGTGACAGAGGGGGAGGCCGATCCGTCGACCTCGCCCGGGAGCGCCCCCATGACCGCAGAGCAGTTCGCCACCCGTCACATCGGTCCCGGCCCGGACGATGAGCGCCGAATGTTGGAGGTCGTCGGGCACGGCTCGATCGACGAGCTGATGGACGCCGCGATCCCCGAGGTGATCCGCTGGCACGGCACCCTGGACCTGCCGGACCCGGCCACCGAGGCCGAGACGATCGCCGAGCTGCGGGCCCTGGCGGCCCGTAACACCGTCGCCGTGTCGATGATCGGGCTGGGCTACCACGGCACGCACACCCCGGCGGTGATCCGCCGCAACGTGCTGGAGGACCCGGCCTGGTACACGGCGTACACGCCGTACCAGCCGGAGATCAGCCAGGGCCGGCTGGAGGCGCTGCTGAACTTCCAGACCATGGTCACCGACCTGACCGGGCTGGCCACCGCGAACGCGTCGATGCTCGACGAGGGCACCGCCGCGGCGGAGGCGATGACCCTGGCCCGCCGCGCGTCGAAGAGCAAGAGCGCCGTGTACGTGGTCGACGCCGACGCGCTGCCGCAGACCATCGCGGTGATCACCAGCCGGGCGGAGCCGCTCGGCATCGAGGTGCGGGTGCTGGACCTGGACGTCGAGGAACTGCCGGCGGAGTTCTTCGGCCTGCACCTGCAGTACCCGGGGGCGTCCGGCGCGGTGCGCGACCACGCCCCGCTGGTGGCGGCGGCGCACGCCGGGGGCGCGCTGGTGACCGTGGCCGCGGACCTGCTGGCGTTGACGCTGCTGCGCGCGCCGGGGGAGATCGGCGCGGACATCGCCGCCGGCACCACCCAGCGCTTCGGCGTACCCATGGGCTTCGGTGGGCCGCACGCCGGTTACCTGGCGGTGCGGGCGGGCCTGGAGCGGATGCTGCCGGGCCGGCTGGTCGGGGTGTCCCGCGACGCGGACGGCAACCCCGCCTACCGGCTGGCGCTGCAGACCCGCGAGCAGCACATCCGGCGGGAGAAGGCGACCAGCAACATCTGCACCGCGCAGGTGCTGCTCGCGGTGATGGCCGGCATGTACGCGGTCTACCACGGCCCGGACGGGCTGCGGGACATCTCGGCGCGTACCCATGCCATGGCGGTGCGGCTCGCGGCCGGGTTGCGCGCTGGCGGCGTGCAGGTCGCCGACGTCGCGTTCTTCGACACCGTCACCGCGCGCGTGCCCGGCCGGGCCGGCGAGGTGGTGGCCGCCGCCGCGCAGCGCGGGGTGAACCTGCGGCTGGTCGACGCCGACCGGGTGGGTGTGTCCTGCGACGAGACGACCACCGTCGCGCACCTGGCGGCGGTGTGGGCGGCGTTCGGTGTGCCCACTTTCGACGGCGCTGTCGACCCGGCCCTGCCGACCGGTCTTCGTCGCACCAGTGACTTCCTCACCCACCCGGTGTTCCGCAGCCACCACTCGGAGACGGCGATGCTGCGCTACCTGCGTCGGCTGTCGGACTTCGACTACGCCCTGGACCGGGGCATGATCCCGCTGGGGTCGTGCACGATGAAGCTCAACGCGACCACCGAGATGGAGCCGATCAGCTGGGCGGAGTTTGCGCACATCCACCCGTTCGCGCCGGACACGCAGACCGCCGGGTACCGGGAGCTGATCGGTCAGCTGGAGTCGTGGCTGGCCGAGGTGACCGGTTACGACGCGGTCAGCGTGCAGCCCAACGCCGGTTCGCAGGGTGAGTTGGCCGGGCTGCTGGCCATCCGGGCGTGGCACCGCAGCCGTGGTGAGGCGCACCGCGACGTGTGCCTGATCCCGTCCTCGGCGCACGGCACCAACGCGGCGTCGGCGGTGATGGCCGGCATGCGGGTGGTCGTGGTGGCCTGCGACGACGACGGCAACGTCGACCTGGTCGACCTCGACACGAAGATCGACAAGCACCGGGACGCGCTCGCCGCGATCATGGTGACGTACCCGTCGACGCACGGGGTGTACGAGACGGGCATCGCGCAGTTGTGCGCGAAGGTGCACGACGCCGGCGGGCAGGTGTACGTCGACGGTGCGAACCTCAACGCGCTGGTCGGGTTCGCCAAGCCGGGCAAGTTCGGGGCGGACGTGTCACACCTGAACCTGCACAAGACGTTCTGCATCCCGCACGGCGGCGGAGGGCCGGGGGTCGGTCCGGTGGCGGTGCGCTCGCACCTGGCGCCGTTCCTGCCCGGCGACCCGCTGGGCGCGCACGTCGACGCCACGCCGGCGATCTCGGCGGCGAAGTACGGGTCGGCGGGGATCCTGCCGATCCCGTGGGCGTACCTGCGGATGATGGGCGCGGCCGGGCTGACCCGGGCGACCGGGGTGGCGGTCCTGGCGGCGAACTACGTGGCGGCGCGGCTGCGCGGGCACTTCCCGGTGCTGTACGCCGGCAACAAGGGCCTGGTGGCGCACGAGTGCATCCTCGACCTGCGGCCGCTGACGAAGGCGACCGGGGTGAGCGTGGACGACGTGGCGAAGCGGCTGATCGACTACGGCTTCCACGCGCCGACGATGTCGTTCCCGGTGGCGGGGACGTTGATGGTGGAGCCGACCGAGAGCGAGGACCTGGCCGAGTTGGACCGGTTCTGCGACGCGATGATCGCCATCCGGGCCGAGATCGAGCAGGTGGCCTCGGGGCAGTGGCCTGCCGGGGACAACCCTCTGGCCAACGCGCCGCACACCGCGGCGATGGTCAGCGGTGACGACTGGACGCACCCGTACCCGCGGTCGGTGGGCGCGTACCCGGCAGGGGTGGACCGGGCCGGGAAGTACTGGCCGCCGGTGCGGCGGATCGACGGCGCGTACGGCGACCGGAACCTGGTGTGCTCGTGCCCGTCGCCGGAGGCCTTCGAGGACTGACGACGGGCGGGCCGGGGCGGGCGGTGTGGCCGCCCCGGCAGCCGCGCCGACCTGGGCAGGAATGTCCCGGACCGGGGGACTAGCCTGGGTCGACAGCGGCGGTTCGGTGACGCTGAGTGGTCAATCAGGCCACGAGGGCGTGGCGGGCGGGGCCGCGGTGCGGGGCGATGCTGCTGCCGTCGGGGAGCAGCTCACCTGTGTCCTCGAAGACGATGACACCGTTGCAGAGCAGGCTCCAGCCCTGCTCAGGGAAGCAAGCGAGGACCCGGGCGGCTTCCCGGTCGGTAGCTTCAGCAGAGGGGCAGGTCGGTTGGTGCTGGCACATCGGGTTCTCCGGACTGTGGGGGCACTGTGTCATGGTTCACATGACCAGTGACGCACAGTACCAAGCGAAAGTGTCCAGCATCGAGCAGGTAGCCGCCTGGTGCACGGGAAATCCACTGAACGGATGAGGAAGGTCGGACCGTACGGCGTGGAAACGCTCCCACATGTGCTGGTAAATGCACCAGCCGCACCGGCCGCCTGCCGAGGCGGCCTCGTCGAACGCGCCCGCCTGCAATGGCACCGCTCCGACGGCGGCGACCCCGCCGTGCTCGCCGAGCAGTTCCTCGCCGCACACGGCCTGCCACTGCACGACCTGACCCGCCCCGCCGACCACCGGCGCCCCACCACCGACGCCTGCGGGGCCGCGCTCTACCTGTCCGCCGCCGCCGGAGCGCTGCTGGCCGGCGCCCCGACCACAGCGCCCGACCCCACGCCGACCCTGCCCGACCTCGCCGTCGTCGTCTACGGCCACGGCCCCACCCGGACCGCACCGACCGGCCCGCCACCGCCCTGGTGGCTCGGCCCGTGGACCGAGAGCTGGACCCCACGCCAGCACGCCGACGCCGTCGACGCGGTCCGCGCCGCCATCGGCCGCGGCGACGTCTACCAGACCAACCTCGTCGGACACGCCGCCGCCCGCTACACCGGCGACCCGCTGCCCGCCCTCAGCCGCCTCGGCGCGCTACCCGGCGCCCGCTACGGCGGCGTACTCACCGGCGACGGCTGGGCGATTGGCTGCGCCTCCCCGGAGACCCTCGTCGAGGTCACCGACGGGCAGCTGACCACCCGACCCATCAAGGGCACCCGCCCGGCCACCGCCGCCGGCCGCGCCGAACTGCTCGCCAGCGCCAAGGAACGCGCCGAACACATCATGATCGTCGACCTGGAACGCAACGACCTGGCCCGCATCGCCCGCACCGGCACCGTCCGCGTCGACGAGCTGTTCGCCGTCCGCCGCTGGTGCGACCTGTGGCAGGCCGAGTCCACCGTCCGCGCCACTGCCGCCGACGGCCTCGGCCTGGCCGACCTGCTGCGCGCCACCTGCCCCGGCGGCTCGGTGACCGGCGCGCCGAAACACGCCGCCCTGACCCAGATCGGCGCCCTCGAACCCGTCGGCCGGGGCGCCAGCATGGGCGCCCTGGGCTGGGTCGCCCCCGGCCGGATCGACCTCGGCCTGACCATCCGCACCGCCGCCGCCGACGGCGAGAAGCTGCACACCTGGGCCGGCGGCGGCATCACCTGGGACAGCGACCCCGCCGCCGAGGTCGCCGAGGCCGCCGCGAAGACCGCCCCGATCCGCGCCACCCTGGCCGGGCGCTGAACCCACCACCAACGGCGATACGCTGACCCGCATGACCATGCGGCCCATCCGGATCATCGGCGACCCCGTGCTGCGCACCCCGTGCGAGCCGGTCACCACCTTCGACGCCGAGCTGCGCGCCCTGGTCACCGACCTGATGGACACCCTGCTCGGCGCGCCCGGCCGGGCCGGTGTGGCCGCCCCGCAGATCGGCGTCAGCGCCCAGGTGTTCGTCTACGACGCCGACGGGCACCGCGGCCACCTGATCAACCCCACCCTGGAGCTGTCCGAGGAACGCCAGGACGACGACGAGGGCTGCCTGTCCATCCCCGGCCTGTACTTCCCAACCGCCCGGGCCATGCACGCCACCGCGAACGGCGTCGACCAGCACGGCGAGCCGTTGACCATCGCCGGCAGCGGCTTCCTCGCCCGCGCCCTGCAACACGAGACCGACCACCTGCGCGGCAAGCTGTACGTCGACACGCTGAGCGGGGACATCCGCCGCCGCGCCCTGCGCGAGATCCGCGCCGGCCGCTTCGACTCGCCCAGCCGCCGCCGCTGACCCGCCTGCCGCTGACCCGCCGCCGCTACCGGGCGGTCAGCGTGTACTCGTCGTAGTCGGCGACCCGGGTGAAACCCACCCGCTCGTACAGCCGCACCGCAGCCGCGTTGTCCGCCTTCACGTTCAGCGTGACGTGCTCGACGGTCTCGCGCAGCCGTCCGCACAGCGCCGCCACCACCGCCGCCGCCAGGCCCTGCCCCCGCCAGCGCGGATGGGTCGTGACGTTGCCCAACGCCGCCACCCGGTACACCGGGGACCACACGTGCACGCCGGCCACCGCCGCCAGCTCACCGCCCTCGCGTACGCCCAGGTACTGCCCGGTGGCCACCATCCGGGGATCGAACCAGTTCTCCGGGTACGCCTGCGCGTACAGGCGGCGCAGCCGCGGCAGGTCCGCCGCGCCGAGCACCACACCCGCCGGGCGCACCGCCGCCAGCCGGGCCGGATCGGTCAACGCCATCCGGTGGTGCGCGCCGCCGGAATCCAGCCGGAACGACCCGGCCAGGGCGTCGCTCAGCCCGGGGGACAGGTGCGCGTACAGCCGGGCGGGCAGCACCGGCGCCAGGTCGGCCAGCAACGCCGCCAGCGCCGCGGTGTCCGCCGGCGCCGCGAACGCCAGCAGCGTCGGCGGGTCCACCCCGTGATAGAGCAACGCGACCTGCTCACCGCGGCGGAACCATGACGTGTACGGCCAGAAGAAGTCGTCCAGGTCGCCCAACTGGTAGGCGTGCAGCACCGGATCACGCCCCAGCAGGTCGGCCAGGACGGCACGGTCGTGCTCCGCGCGTACCGGCATCAGCGCGGGCTCACCGGGCCAGCCACTGGTCGTATCCGAGCTTGGCGACCAACGCCACCACCACGACCAGCAGCACCACCCGCACGAACCCCGACCCGCGGCGCAACGCCATCCGCGCCCCCAGCACCGCGCCGGCGATGTTGCACACCGCCATGCCCGCCCCCAGCAGCCACCACACGTGCCCGGTCACCCCGAACACCACCAGCGCACCCAGGTTCGTGCCCGCGTTGACCACCTTCGCCATCGCCGAGCCGTGCACGAAGTCCGCGCCCACCAACGCGGTGAACGCCAGCACCAGGAACGTGCCGGTGCCCGGACCGATCAACCCGTCGTACAGCGCGATGCCGACCCCGGCCACGGCGACCACCGCCGCCACCCGCACCGTTGTCCGCCGCTGCGGCATCGCCACCACCCCCAGCCGGGGGCGCAGCAGCACGAACAGCGCCACCGACACCAGCACCACCAACACCACCGGCCGGTACGCCGACGCCGGCACCGAGCCGGCCAGCGCGGCGCCCACCCCCGCGCTGAGCACCGCCAGCCCCGCCGCCGGCCCCGTCACCCGCCAGTCGATCTTGGTCCGTCGGGCGTACGTCGCAGCCGCCGTGGCGGTGCCGAAGATCGCCGCCAGCTTGTTGGTGCCCAGCGCCGTGGCCACCGGCAGGCCGGGCGCGGCCACCAGCAACGCCGGCAGCAGCAGCAACCCGCCGCCACCGACCACGGCATCGACCCAACCGGCCATGGCGGCGGCAGCGAGCAGGGTGGTCAGCGAAACGGGGTCCACGGGCGGCCATTCTCCCCACCCCGGCCCACCCAACCACCACCGAAGTGGCCAGCCTCACCCCAGCCCCGAGCGAGGTCAGCGACCCCGCGCCCTCCTCAGCCACACCCCCAACGCGCCAATCGCCACGAACACCAGGACCGAACACAGCAGCACCTTGACCACCCGGCAACCCTGCCACGGGGACGTAAGGTGCAGGAGTGCGCCTGGCCACCTTCAACCTGCTGCACGGACGATCCCTCACCGACGGGCTCGTCGACCCCGACCGACTCACCGCCGCCGTCCGCGCCCTCGACGCCGACGTGCTGGCCCTGCAGGAGGTCGACCGCGACCAGAGCCGCAGCGGCAACCTCGACCTCACCGCCATCGCGGCCCGCGCCCTCGACGCACCCCACCACCGCTTCGCGGCCGCCGTCGTCGGCACCCCCGGCGAAAAATTCCGCCCCCTGCGCCACGACGACGACGGCCACGGCGAACCCTGCTACGGCATCGGCCTGATCAGCCGACACCCGGTGCGCAGCTGGCAGGTCACCCGACTCAAGCCCGCACCCGTCCGCTCCCCGGTCTACGTCCCCGGCCCCGGCGGCGGCCTCATCCTGCTGCACGACGAACCCCGCGTCGTCCTCGCCGCCGTCCTGGACACCCCGCACGGCCCGCTCACCGTGGCCGCGACCCACCTGTCCTTCGTCCCCGGCTGGAACGCCCGCCAGCTACGCCAGACCATCCGCGCCCTGCGCGCGCTGCCCGGCCCCCGCGTCCTGCTCGGCGACCTCAACCTGCCCGCCGGCCCGGCCCGACTCATCTCCGGCTGGCGCCCACTGGGCCGCCGCCCGACCTACCCGTCCGGGCAACCCCGCGTCCAACTGGACCACATCCTCGCCGACCGGCAGGCCCTCGACCAGCTACCACCGGTACGGGCCGTCACCGCGCCGCTGTCCACCATCTCCGACCACCGCCCCCTGCTGGTCGACCTCGGCTGAAACGGGTCAACCCAGACCACCCGGCGTGGCTGAGTCGCAAGATTCCCTCAAGATCATTGCATCGACGATCTCCGACGATCATGCTGAGCGAGCCGTGCCACGATCAACCAGTCGGAGGCCACATGAGACGCCAGCGACCCACCGTCATTGCCATATCCACACTTCTCGCTGTCACCCTTGCCATCGCACCCACCCCCGCCAACGCGCAGAGTGCCGCGGAACCGAACCAGGTCGCCGCCCTCACCGTCCGCCAGGCCGACGGGTACGCCACCCTCGCCTGGCAACCCGTCGACGGCGCGACCGACTACCAGATCGAACGCACCGCCGTCGACGCCAACGGCACCCCCACCGGCGCACCGACCATCGTCGGTATCTGGCGCCCCAACCGCCAGATCAACCAACAGTCACCCACCTTCGCCGACTCCGGATTCAACCCCGGAGACACGTTCCAATGGCGGGTACGCGCCCGCGCCGGCACCACCGAACAGCCCTACTCCGACCCGGTCGTCGCCACCACCACCGCACCCTGGGGTAACCCCGGAACCGCGGGCGAGCAACTGCGCACCCAGTGGGAGACCGCCCACGCCGCGCAGTACACCAGCGACACCGACGAGTACGCCTACACCGCCGCCGTCGACGCCCTCAGCGACCGGGTCCGCGTCGTCGAGCTCGGCCGCACCGTCCAGAACCGACCCATCAACATGATGGTCATCGGCTACCCCACCCCGGCGGCCACCCCGGCGGCCGTCGCCGCCACCGCACCCGTGGCCATCAACTGCAACGTGCACGGCAACGAACCGGGCGACCGCGAAGCCTGCCTCATCATGGCCCGGCAACTCGCCTTCAGCACCGACCCCCGGATCACGGACCTGCTCAGCCGCACCAACGTCCTGATCGTCCCCACCATCAACGGTGACGGCCGGGCAGCCAACACCCGCGGCAACTCCACCGGCCAGGACCTCAACCGGGACTACTCGCTGATCCGCCAGCCGGAGACCGCCGCGTACATCAAGATGGTCCGCGACTACCGACCCGTCGCCGGCTACGACGGCCACGAGTTCGGCAACTCCCGCGCCGGTGACCTGCCGATGCTGCCGCCCCGCCACCAGAACGTCGCCCAGCCCATCTTCGACCAGTCCCAGGACATGATCGAAGGCCACATGTACGCCAAGGGCGCCGAAGCCGGCTGGTGGGCCTGCCCCTACGGCTGCGAAGGCGGCGGCAACGTCGGCCTCAGCGAGGAAACCATCCTGCGGAACACCCTCGGGCTCAAGAACGTCGCCAACTCCCTGCTGGAACTGCGCAGCTCCGGCGGACAGACCCGACCCGACGAGGGCAACTCCGCCAACAACCGGCGCCGCAAGACCTACTCCGCCCTGTGGACCTTCCACCAGTTCCTCGACTACCACCGGGCCGACCGCGGCGAGATCCTCGACGCTCGCGCCGAGTCCATCGAGATCCAGGCCGCCAACACCGGCCGCCTCGTCTTCCGCGGCTCCCGGCCGATCCCCGCCCACCCCGCCCCGCACCCGGGCGACAGCCCGCCGCCGCTCGACGCACCCCGCGCCGACCTCATCCTCGACAACGCGCCGTGCGCCTACAAGCTCACCGACGAGCAGTACAACGGGGCACGCACCGACGGACCAGGCGGCGTGGGCACCACCGTCGCGCAACGCATCGCCGCACATGGCTGGAAGGTCATCAAGACCGGCGACGGCTACTACGTACCGCTCAACCAGCCCGAACGCGGCCTCATCCCGCTGCTGCTCGACACCAAGGGCGTGGAGAAGCTGACCGACGGCGAACGCATCTACCCGACCCTCACCGGCCGACGTAACGGACCGCTGGTCGTCTCCGGCTTCACCTGCGCCGCCGACGCCACCATCAGCGGCCCGGTCACCGTCCGGGCGGGCGCGGCACTCGTCGCGACCGGAACCACCGTCAGCGGCCCGATCAGCGCCACCCGCGCCGCCGGCGTCGTCCTCGCCGACAGCACCATCAACGGCCCGGTCCAGATCGCGGACACCACCGACGCGATCTCCATCATCGACGTCACGATCGCCGGCCCGGTCAGCCTGTCCGGCAACACCACCGGCACCGACGCACCCCTGCTGGCCGGCAGCACCATCCGCGGCCCGCTCAGCTGCACCGCAAACAGCCCCGCCCCGATCAACCTCGGCGTCGCCAACACCGTGCACGGTCCACGCACCACCCAGTGCGCGGCACTGTGACCGCCAGCTAGCCGAACCAGCGTGCCGGCGGCACGGGCACCACGCCCGCGCCGCCGGCACACCCCATCCACCCAACCCCGACCCGTGGAGACCGCCGTGTCGCACCCCACCTCACCGAACGGCACCCCACCGCGGCACCCTCGGCTCCTCCGGCTTCTCGTGCCGGCCCTGCTGCTGGCCGTCACCGCATGCACCGGCGCCCCCGCCGCTCCCCGCGCGGACGCGGCACCCCAGGTCACCGGACCGCTCTGCGCCGCCCTGCCCACCGGCACCGAACCCGGAAACCCGACCTTCCTCGCTGGCCAACCCGTCGACCAGGCGCTGCGGTGGATCCCCACCCTCACCACCTTCGAAGCGGCCCTGCGCACCAGCGGCGTCCTCACCGACCTGCCCACCGGCACCGGCGTCACCATCCTGGCGCCCTCCGACGACGCCTTCGCCGCCAAGTTCTCCGAGGACAACTGGGACGACCTGATGGTCCGCCACACCGACCAGCTGCGCACCCTGCTCAAAGCACACCTGATCGCGGGAGCCCACCGAGTCGACGACCTGGTGAACGCCGGCACCGCAACCACCCTCGACGGCACCACCGTCACCATCACCCGCACCGGCCCCACCGTCCGGCTCGCCGACCGCGCCGACGCCGTATGCGCCGACTACCAGGCCACCAACAACACCCGGATCCACATCATCAACGCGGTACTCGGCACACTGCCCACCACCGCCAACGACAGCGACCAACGAGCCCACTGAGCGCACTCACCGCGCCGCGCCCGCCTGGTCGGCCGGTACGAGCGCGGCCAGCGCGCGGTTGGTCCGGTTGGCCCGCACCGCGTCGCGCTGCTGCCCGGCCGTCACCTCGATGTACGTCTGCGACGACGCCAACGACGCGTGCCCCAGCAACCGCATGATCTCCGCAGCACTCGCCCCGTCCTCGGCAAGCCGGGTGGCGAACGTGTGCCGCA
The DNA here is from genome assembly GCF_045207365.1 of Micromonospora sp. NBC_00858. NCBI lineage: Bacteria > Bacillati > Actinomycetota > Actinomycetes > Micromonosporales > Micromonosporaceae > Micromonospora > Micromonospora sp. NBC_00858. Next base: position 2,214,428 of record NZ_CP108828.1, read on the forward strand.
GCGCGTGCAACCGCGCCCCACGCGGCACCCGGTCACCGATGCCCGCCCGCCGGTAACACGACTCCACCAGGTACTGGAGCCCACCGCGGCGCAGCGGCTCGCCGTGCCGGTCCACCAGCAACGCCGAGTCGGGGCGTACCGACCGCGACCCGAACCGCCGGGCCCGACTGTCCAGGTAGTCCACCAGCACCCGGTCCAGGTCCGCCTCGATCGGCACCACCCGTGGCCGCCCGCCCTTGCCGACCACCTCGACCCGCCGTTCACCGGGCCGACCGGCCAGCGAGCTGACCCGCAGCGCGAGCAGCTCCGACAGCCGCAGCCCGGCACAGAGCGCCACCGCCAGCACCGCCACATCCCGCTCCGGCCACGGGTCGCGCTGCCGGCCGTCGTCGCGCGCGGCCGAGGCGAGCAGCAGCTCGGGGGTGTCGGCGCCGCGCAACGGCTTCGGCTGGGGGAGTAGTGCCCGGGGGCGGCCGACGGCCGGCATCGGATTGCCCGCCACCACCCCATCGGCCACCAGGAACGTGAAGAAGCTGTTCCAGGTGGACCAGGCCCGATGCACCGACGCTGCGGCCCGGGGTGCGGCGAACCGGGCGAAGGCCGCCCGCATCACCCGGGGGGAGAGGTCGGTGATCAACAGTGTCTCGTGGGGGAGGGGAGCGGTGTCATCCTCGGCAACCAGGGCAGCCACCGCGTGCAGGTCCCGCCGGTACGCGGCGAGAGTGTGGGGGGAGGGCTTGCGAGTCGCCCGGGCGGTCAGGAACTCCTCGATCAAAGCCATGAGCGATTCGTCCTGTTTGTGATGCATAAGGGATATTATGCAGCATTTTCGGGTTTCCCGGCAAGGGGAGAAGAGGGGAGAGCGGGGCCAACGCGGCCCCAGCCGTCGTCTCGGGTGGTCGCCGTCGCCCCGGGCCGCCCGGGGGCATGAGCGGGTCGCCCGGACGTAGTCCGCAGCGGAAACGGCTTGACCGTACGGCCGTCGCCAGGGCTCACTGGGCCCATGAGCAGCGGCGATCTCGGCCAGCGGCTGGCCTGCGTCCAGCGATCGTGGACCCCTCAACAGCGCCTGCACATTGGCAATGTCGCCTGGGCCGGCGCCCACGGGGACGGCAGCCCGGTCCCGGACGCCACCCTTGGCTGGGGCGATCCGCTGGTGGGATTCGCCGACGTGTGGCATTCGGCAGTATCAGGCGAGCCGGCACAGGCCTCCCTGCACATGGGGCCCGCCGCGACTGCCGCGCAGCGGGCCGCCGCGGTAGGTGAGCTGCTTGACCTGGCACCCCACGTCAGCGTCGAGGTGTCCCGGGCGGACGTGGGCCTCATTCGAGCCTTGGCCGAGCGTGGCCTTCGTAGCGCCGACGGGCCCTGGTTCGTGCAGCTGTGGCGTGACCTGACGCAGCTTGCCGACCTGGCGGCGCGCACCGACGTCAACGGGTACACCATCCGTGCTGTCCGCGACGATGAGCTAGCCGAGCGGGTCGACGTGCACCGCCGGTGCTGGGCGCCGGCGAGGATCAAGGAGATGCTGGGCCTGCCGGTGACCGGTACCGAGCCCGGGTCGAGCTACTCGCTCGACAAGCATCGTGCCGTGACGGCCTCGCCGGTCTACCGGGCCGAGCTGGATGTGGTGGCGGTCGCCGCGGACGGTTCGTTCGCGGCCTTCGGGTTGGCCTGGCTGGACCTCGAAGCTGGATGTGTGCTCGTCGAACCGGTCGGGACCGCCCCGGACCACGGCAAGCGCGGCCTGGCGGGAGCGCTCTGCACGAAGATCTTCCAGGTGGCCTGTGACCTCGGGGCTACCCAGGCGATCGTCGGCCCTCGTGGCGACGACGGCTACCCGGTCCCGCGTCGGCTCTACACCGGGCTCGGGATGTACGAGGTGACGCAGTTCGTTCCCATGTCCACATCGCCATGAGGTCGCCGTCCGCCCCGACCGAGGGGACGCCCAGATCGCTTTACTTTACATAATGTGCATTATCGAATCAGTCGTGCTGGGCTGGCGGGAGCCGCGTCGCCCGCCGGATGTCACCCTGTTGTCCTTTCTCATTCATCTCGGGCCATTCTCAATAACTCGAGCCATCGCCTGAGTCCTCTCACTAACTTGAGCCACCGGGGCCGCCGGTGTGCCGCCCGGAATCTTGCCCCCCGCTACGCTACGTGACGACGTGGTGTTCATCCTTTGCCCTAGTCTCGCTGGTGTACGGAATGGACGATCTGATGATGACCGGATCGTCGCCTGGGACGTTGAGGACCCAAGACGTCTGATCCCCCGCTGGCCCGCGCGGCCGGCTCCACCTAGTGCTGGCCATTCAGTGCCACCGGCGGACGTTGTTACCGGGCCGATCAAGACGAACGTAGCGTCCCGGGCGGCATCCTCGCCGTTGTTGCTGGCGGACTCGCAGGTCATCGTCGAGCAGCCGGGCGCCGAAAAGCTCCTCGGCCAGGTCGAGGAAGGCTGAAGCCCCACGCGACCAACAAAGCGCTGTTAGTCTCAGAGCCGCAGGATGCCTCCGGGGCTCCCGCGCCCGCCTTGGGGCCCGCTTATGCGGGCCCTTCGTGCATCTGGCGCCGTTCCAACATCACAGCTTGGGCCAGCTGTCTTCCGTGACGCACACGATAGGGCGACCGACCGACGACGGCCCCCATCAGCAGCAAAACGTCGAAACCCGAAACCCCTACGGACATCCCAGGGCGGTTGACGCTGATGGAGCATCACGAGAAGCCGTTCTACAGGGTGCATGGCGGTGTCTATCCCCCGAACCAGGGTCCCACCGACGGTTTCCTGTGAATTGGCCGGCAAAACGCTTGATCCGGCGCGCCCCTGGCTGGGACGGCTTCCGCCGCCTGATCTCCCTCGCCGTGGCCCCATTCGCCCGCTGGGCCACCGACCGAGACCACTTTCTCAGGCTGTCCACGCGGTAGCGTCAGCCCAGGGTTGGAGAACCGCTCGCCCTCGGATACGGTGTTCGTCTATAGGTCTCATGAGGATACACCCCTTAGGAGGGAACATGGCACGTGGCGACGAAGCCCGGTACACCCTCGCCCAGTACGCGCGGCGAGTCGGCATGAGCGACAGCCGGGCCCGGGCGCTACAGAGCGCCGGACGGCTGGCCAACCCTGACGGCCATGACCCGGACGGCCGGCCGTACTGGCACGCCCGGACCATCGACGCCTGGTGCCGGCGTACACAGCGGCCGGTGCCGGACGACGCCGACTGGCCGATCGACTGGGAGCCGGCACACGCGCCTGTGCCGATCATCGAGCGGCGTGACCTGCTCGTGGAGGACCACGACCCGCAGACAGTGTCAGTCATCGTGTACGACACCCCGCGTGGCCACGTCGTGTACGTCATGCGGCACAACGACTTCGGGCTCAGCTCCGAGGCTGCCGTGCGGGCCGCCGCCGATGTGCTCCACCCGGTGTTCTGGGCCGACGCTGTGGTGCTCGTGCCCGAGTCGATCCTGTTCGGCATGGACGAGGAACACCACAGCATCGAGGCGTTCCGGCTGCAGGCACCGCACACCGAGGCGGCGGCCGCCAGCTGGCTGCCCCGGTTCCTCACGGGCCGGGGATCGGGCGGCGACGACCAGGAGGCGTCGGTGGATCCCCGGTGGGTGGAAACCAGTTACATCGGCTACGTCGACGCCAGCGAGATCCAGCAGGTCCTCGGCCGGCCGGTGCCCCTGTGGTACTACCGCACCTGCACCCCGGACGCGGTCCGGCTGATGCAGGCCTACGGCGAGTCCGGCACCGTCACCGTGCTTGACACCACCACCGGCTGGCCCGCCACGCGTGACCGGGTGGCCGCCGCCGTCGACGCAGGGGTACACCTGCGCTATTCGCACGCCTTCCGACTGCTCGCGGCCGAGGCCATGCAGACCCTGCGCGACGAGCAGACCCGCCACCGCACCAGCCGCGACCGCGGCGAGGGCTGGTACATCGTCGCCCGCCCGGCCCGCCCCGACTGGCCCAGCATCGACGTCGAGCACGTGGTCGGCACCGCCGCCGGCGAGCCGTACGACCCGGACGCCGTCGCCGCGGAACTGCTGGCGCTGCGCACGGAGGAGGCCGACCTGCCCTGGGACTCCCCGGTTGCCGACGCGCTGTGGCACACCGCCCGTCTCGCCGGGGTCGCCCTGCACCGCAGCCACGCCGAGGTCGTGTTCGCCGCGCCGACCCGCTGCACCGTCAGCGGTGAGGGACCGGTGATCGACCAGTGGCGCAAGGGCCTGCGGCGGCTCAGCGACGTCGAGCGCGACCAGATGCTCGCCGCGCCGTCGCGCCGGCTCGCCCGGTTGTTGGTGCTGGAGACCAACATCGACGTTATCCGCGAGTACCGCATGATGGACCGCGCGGTCAGTGAGGTGGCGGCCCTCTACCGGGACCCAGCCGGCCGTCTCGTCGTCGAGGACGGCGACCCCGCCCCCGGCGAAACCTCCTATACCGCTGAGTGGCCCACCAACTTGCCCGACGGCTGGGGCGAGCAGACGGTCATCGCCAGCGACGGCGGCCGCCCGGCGGCCGTGTTCGCCCTGACCCCCCGCCCCGACGGCCACATGCAGGTGGACCCCCTGCCCAACCCGGGCAGCGAGCCCGGCTACACCTGGGGCTACTCCGGCAGCGGTCCCCGCGCACTGTACCGGGCACTGGTCCGGTCCGCCCTGGGCGACTGGACCGCCGACCTCGACCAGGGCACCTGGCTGGTGTCCCTGACCAACGCCTGGCGCCAGCCGGAGGGCAGCCCCCTGTGGGCGTTCATCCTCAAGCACCAGGGAGCGCTGCGGTTGCCGTGGCCGCAGGTGGTGGAGTGGGCCCAGCATGACCTCAAGAAGCTGACCGGCAAGGGGTTGATCGGTGACGCCTCCGCGCAGCCGTAGGTGACGCTGCCGAATCAGCGTTGGCTGGCCGGTGGCGCATGTCCCGTGTCGTCGGCGCTCCCTGCCGCCTGGCGGGGAGCGTAGTGTGGCCGGCGTGGATGACGCGGCGGGCGCGGTCGTACCGCAAGGAGGCGCTGGCCTGCTGAGCGAGCACGCCGGGCCCCGCCTGCGCACGGTGGACGAGCACCAGTTCCGCACCTCGCGGCGCGATTCGAGTCGAGTGTTCACCGCAGCAGGACTTCGACTAGTGGCCGTGGTGACGCGGACCGACCGCGAGGACGCCAGCCTGGTGGACGCCGCCGAGCGGTACGCCGAAGAGATGTGGCGGCGGCTCTGCCCCGACGAGGCGGAGCCGTCGCTGTTCATCGCCCACCAGCTGCTCGGCGAGCGCGACCTTGATTTCCGGCAGTTCGGCTCCGTCGCCGCCGGCCGGGGCAGTGTCAAGGCGATGCTCGACGCCGGCATGCGCCGGACGCTGGTGGCGTACTGGGACCGGCCGGACCGATCAAGCGGCGTCTTGTGAGCGACGACGACGCGGACCGGACGGACGCCGAGCGGGGCGAGGCGGTGCGCCAACTTGTGGCACAGGTTGGCGAGGTAGGCCGGGTGTCCGGACGCGAGCCCTGGCGGGAGCTGGTCAGCTGGCTCACCCGAGGACGATGGGGACGTCGGGCCGGCTGGCCCGCCGTGCCGGTGCTGATAACGCCCTGGCAGGACACGCTCTCCGCTGAACGGCACGGCTGGCGCACCCGCGCCGCCAACCTCGCCGGCGACTTCGCGTTCGCGGTCGACTATCGGATCTGCCGCCGCTGCCGGATCGGGTGGGTCGAGCAGCCCCACACCCACACCCGATACCGGCGACAGGGCCTGGCAAGCGCTGGCCTCGCCGCCCTCCGCGCCGAGTACCCCGGGTTGTCGTGGCACACGCTCGGCGGCCACTTTCGGAGCTCACAAGCATTCTGGGCGGCCGTCGGCCTTCATGTTCCAGGCGGCTACCACCAGCGCCGCCTCTGCCCACACCTCGAGCCTCGACGTTGAACTGCGACGGCGATCGTTTTTCCGGGTTGTTGACGACGTCTGGCCCGGTCGATTGTCGGGCACTTGGCCACCCCGCGGAATGGATCTGTCGGTGCAGAACTGAGTGGTCACATGGCTTGTCGGCGGCGGACACTGGTCGGCATGTCGCTCCCGCAGCCGTTTCCTGCTGAGCTTGGCCTGGCGGACCTCCTACAACAGATGGCTGTCCGGTGCGCCGAGGCGACGGCGCCGCGGCACGGCGATTCACGCCGCCATCGTTTGATGGCCGAAAGAGACAGCGGCCGGCAGCCCGGGGGGAAGCATCCATGAAGGAGGTCGCCTTGGCGGGGCTCGACGCCGACGGCAGCAACGACCCGACGGCGTTGTCGCCGCGTCAGGCACGGATCGTCGCGCAGCTCGCCCGGCTTGTGGGGCAGGGTGCGGCGGACTTCTTCCGCGACGCGTGCCAGATGCTGGCCGAGACGCCACCGCACCGCAGCGCCACACACTTGATCAGCCACGCGCTGCGTGAGACCGACAGCGCCCTGCGCTATGTCCTCGGACCACTAACGGTGCCGGGTGCTGCCAACCTGGAAAACGGCGCGGGCAGCAAGGGTAAGAGTGGCAGGGACAAGGGTGGTAAGGGCAAGCAGTCGAACGACGGACACATCAGCAGCATCATGGCGGTGTGCGAGGTGCTGGAGCTGTCACCCGACCATCCCGCAGTGGTGTTCTGGCAGCAGCAGGCTGGCAAGACGTCGGCCAACCTTGCCGGACGTGCGCATCGGAACGCCCTAGAACGTGCCCGTCCACTGAACGGCGACTTCAAGGGGTTCTTCGCGCAGATTGAGGAACTGTTCGATATGGTGCTGGAGCGGTTCGAGGAACGCTACGCCCGCGTGTTCGACCGGCTCGACCTGCTGCTGGCGAGCGAGCCGAGCGCCGCGCTAGCCGATGAACTTAAGCAGCGGCTGCCGGCGAATCCAGTCACCCGCCAACGGTTCTTCTCCAGGGCACCGGCCGCCTGGATCGGCCCGCTGACCGAGAAGGGCTTCTTCCGGTTCCCGCCCGAGCCGCGACTCGACCCGGTCGACGGTAACCTTGACATGCCGTCCTGGCCGGAGTCTGAGTATCTCGCCCGGGTGGCGGCTGAGGTGCCCGGCGACGCAGTCCAGGCGGTGTTGGGGATGGCGCCAACCGAGAACAGTCGCGTGGTGTGGGACCTGACCAGGCTGGCCCTGGCAGTTTCACCGGACCACGCCGTACTACTGGCGCCGACTTTAGCGGCGGCCATCCCGGGCCGCTACGGCGTCATCGCCGCCGACCAAGTCGGCGAACTTGCGGCCCGCCTGGCCGACGACGGTCACCCGTCCTCCGCGATGGACCTGCTTCGCGCGGTGCTCGCCGACATACCCAGCCGGGACGTGGCGGGTGTGCGCAGTTACGACTACGTGCAGGTGCTACGGGTATCCGTACCCGTCGTGGCCCGTGCCGTCGGCGCGCCGGTGGTCGCACTGCTCATCGACCGGCTTAGCAGGGCCGCCAGCACGGATCGGCCCAACCGCTCCCAGCTGTGGCGCCCGGCCATCGAGCCGGACCCCGACCAGCGCCGCGACACTGACGCACGCAACGCGCTCGTCGACGCCCTGATCGGGATCGGTGTCGCGTTGCACGACGCCGGTGTCCACCCCGTGCAGGACACGGTCGCCGCGCTTGCCGACGACGGCCCGGACATCCTGCGCAGGATCCGTCTGCACCTGCTGCAGCTTCGTGGTCATGACGCACCCGACCTGGTCGTGGCGCAGCTAAGGGGCCTCGCGCGACGTGTTGACGACGCCATCGAGCGGGAGTACCTGCTGCTCACCGCCGCCAGCCAAGCCTGGATGGAACCGTCGGCTGTAGCCGGCCTGCGCGCGACGTTCGATCAGGATCCGGACACGAGCGAGTGGGCACAGCGGCTGGCTCGCCACACCGATGGCGACGACGGCGATTCGGTCCAGCAGTTGCTGCAGCAGCGGGTTGACCGGTGGCGCCGCGACCGGCTCGCCGCCCTCGAGCCCCGGCTGGACGACGACCGTCGCGCCCGGTACGAGGCACTCGTCGCCCAGTACGGTCCCGCTCCGGACCTGTCGGTGCCGCCGCAGGCGGTGTTCACGGTCTGGAGTGGGGCGGACGTCGACGCTGCCGAGCTGCAGTCGTTGACGGCTGCGGCATTGGTGCAGTTTCTGCGCGATTGGCAGCCACAGCAGGACTGGCGGCAACTGGACCGGTCGTCGATCAGACCCGCGCTCGCGGTCGCCGCGCAGGCGGAATCCGGCCGCTGGTCGTCGGACGCCGCCGCGTTCGTCGGGCTGCCCTCGGAGTACGTCACGTCGATCCTCGACGGCTTCTGGCAAGCCGCATCGGCCGGCGAACGACTCGACTGGACTGGGCTGGCCACATTTCTAACCTGGGTGGACAGTGAAGCCCTCGCTGAGCTCACCGTCGGGGTGACCCGCCGACGTGCCCGGCTGTGGCGCACCGCCCGCTATGGCGTGATGCGGTTGTTCACCGTCGACTCAACCGCTGACCCTGACCGGATCCCCGCCGCCGCCGAACCCGCCCTCTGGTCGATCATCAGTGCCGCCTGCACGGACCCAGACCCACATCCCGACGACGCTTCTGACGAACCGCAAGGGAGCGAGTTGGCGGCAGCCTTGCTCGATGCCGTGCGGCCGGAGGCGCTGCGCGCCGCGATCTTGTACGGGCTGCGAGCGCAGCGGCGCACCGGCACCAGTGACGTGCCGGAAGTGATGGAGGTCCTCGACGCGCACGTCGCCGCAGAAAGCGACCCGGCGTTGGCGGTCCGCGGCATGTTCGGTCAGCGACTGCAGACGTTGCTGCGGTTGAACCCCGATTGGACCGCCAGCCACCTCGATAGCATCCTGCCGGCGGTCCCAGAACAAGCTGGCGTGTGGCGGGTCGCCTGGAACGGTCACCTAAGCAACCAGGTGGTGACCGACGCCGCATGGGCGCTACTCCGACCGCACTACCGGCGCGCGGTCGACCTGCTCAACCCGGCCACTACCGACGAGTGGGAACAGGCGAGGGCCCAGCAGCTCGCGCTGCACCTGGGCAACCGGTTCTGGTTCGGCCAGCTCGACCTGGACGACCCCGACCGGCTGCTGCAACGGTTCTACGAACGGGCACCCACCGAGGCAACCAGCACGATCATCGACACGGCCGGCCGCAGCCTCCACCGCGACGAACCGCTCGAGGCCGAACGCCGCGACCGCCTCATGCGACTGTGGGACTATCGCGTCGCCGCCGTCCGCCACGGCAGCGACCCGGCCGAACTGTCCAGCTTCAACGTCTGGTTCGCAAGCGGCCAGTTCGACGATGCCTGGTCGCTCGAGCAGCTGCACGACGCCCTCGAGCTCGTCCCAGATCTGGACCTCGGAGTGCACGTGCTGCGTCGCCTGCACACCCTCGCCGCCGCACACCCGCACGCCTGTCTCCAAGTGCTGCAGCGAATGGTCGGGAACCGCGATCGTTACTGGAACGTCTCCCGTCACCAGCCGCTCATCCACGACATCATCGCGGTGGCAGCTGCCGCTGGAGACGACGTTGCGGCGGGCGAGGCCCGGCGGCTGGTCAGCGCCTTCGCCATCGACGGCTTCGACTTCCGCGGGCCCTCGACGCTGAACCCCGCACCGTAGGCGACGTGGGTAGCCGCTAGTCGGCGTCCGTGACTCAGCAGTCCGGGAACGAGCCGCCACGCCGAAACCCTTGCGCGGCGCGCACGGTCTGGTGCCGAACGCGACTAGCAGCCCGGCCCGAGCAACTGGAACGGCCCGAGGGTGACTGCAGGAACGAGCAGCTCGACTCGATGCGTCACGACGCCGTTCGCGTTCAGTTGTACATGATGTGCACGTTGACCGTGCTCGGACAGAAGCGGGTTGGGTGGTCACATGCCGACGTCGGTGAGGGCGTTGTCCTCCCACTGGTTGGCATCCTCGATGTAGCCGGCCAGAGTGGTGGAGCCGTCCTTCCACCCGCCGTGCCGAGCGATTCTCAGTGGGTTTTTGCCTTGCCGGTGGGTTTCAGTGGCGAAGCCACGCCGCAGGGAATGGCCGGAGAAAGCAGAGGCGGCGTCCAGGCCGGCGCGAAGTGCGGTGCGCCGGACGATGATGGCTACCGCCTGGCCGGTGATGCGACCGTTCACTTCGCCGCGCCCGTGGGGTGCCCGGCCGAGGTTCCCGTGCCGGTCGATGCGACGGAAGACTGGTCCGGACGTCTCCCCACGCTCGGCGAGGGCGTCAAGCCATGCCTTTATCGTGCGTACGGGGCAGGTGGCCGGTCGCGACGTGTAGGGAAGAGCTGTGTGGCGGCCGATGGATTCCTTGTCGGTCTTCGACCGTCGGATGGCGACCTGCAGACCGTCCTCGGTGAAGGTGAGGTCGGCGATGTTGAGTGCCGCGAGTTCGCTGCGACGGGCGCCCAGCGCGAAACCGACCACGATGAGGGCGCGGTCGCGCAACCCTGCCAGGGTGGAGGTGTCGAGGGTTTCAACCATCGCGCGCAATGCCGTGATGGTCAGTGCCTTGGCTTTACGCACTCCGCGGCCGCCCTCGGCGAGTTCCGCACGGTGCCGGCGAAGAACCGCGCGTGCTGGCCGGGTACTGGGTGGCTCGGCGTCGGCGCTCACGTGCGCGACCGTGACGGCCGCCATGGCACGCTCGATTGTCGAGGGCGCCTTGCCCTCGTCCGCCAGATGCGAGACATACTCGGCCAGGGTCGCCGCGGTCGCCGGAAGGTGAGATCGCCTGTTTTCCATGCACCACACCGTGAACCGGCGCCAGTCACCGCTGTACGCCCGCCGCGTCGAGGCCGGCACCGACTCGCGGATACGCCGCCGCGCCGACTCCGACAGCTGTTCGTTCGGGTCGACAGGGTCGACGTGTTCGGCGCTCCCCCGCGCCGCGATCTCATTCACGAGAAGCAACCTTATCGTGAATGAGCGACAGCGCGGGTCACGCCGACGGCCCGCGTGTCGTCGCAGGGCGAAGGAATGACCGGCAACCGGGCCGCACCCGCGTTGCCAACCGTCCATGACCGACGGTGAAGAACACGGCCACACCAACAACCACACAGTTCCCGGCGCCTCGATCATGCGCCGTACGGGATCGGCGTTTCTCCGCACCGAGCCGGGAAACAGCCCAAACCGGTCACAAGAAGCCCGGCCGAGGGGGGTTGACACGGCCCCACTCCTTCAGGAATGACAGCAACCGCGATTGGCATGCCATCATTCCATGTGCCTCATGAACAGCGGACGCTCGCCCAGAAGGCGTACGAGGAGATCCGGGCGATGATCGTCAGTGGTGAACTCGCGGGTGGCCGCAAGCTCATCGTCCGCGTGCTCTCCGAGCGGCTCGGCCTCTCCGCGACCCCGATCAAGTCGGCGCTGGCGGCGCTGGAGCGCGATGGCTTCCTCGTCGCCATCCCGCACCGCGGCTTCCACGTTCCGGAAATCAGGCTCCAGGACATGCTGGAGATCTACGAGCTGCGCGAGGCCCTGGACGGGATTGCGGCCCGCAAGGTGGCGAAGGCAGGCCCGGAGGCGGCCGGGTTCGTCCGGACGGTGCTCCAGCCGATCCTGGACCGGCAGCACGAGTGCGCTGAAGCCGGCGACCTGGCCGGCCTGCGCGACCTGGACACCGACTTCCACCGCGCGATCTGGCACGAATGCGGCAATGCCAGGCTTGCCCAGGTGACCGACAACCTCGGCGGGCAGAGCCGGCTGGCCTGGCAGTGGCAGGTGGCCGGCGGTGTACTCCGGGCGCTGCGTGAGCACCAAGCGATCATGGACGCAATCGCCTCCGGTGACCCTGACCAGGCGGAGCGGGCCGCCCGGGCGCACGTCCGCCTCTCCAAGGCGGCGTTCGAGAAGGCCACCCGCGAGCGCGGACCCGAGGCCGTTCTCGGCTGAGCAGTCACACCTCGACGCCGTGCATGCTCAGGCCGGACATCCGGGGAAGCGTCCCCGTAACAGTCGCTTCACCTCCGTGAACTGTGAACGCATCTTGCTGTCAGGCCGTTGACAAACCAACTTTTTGGATCCAAAATTCGTACACGTCCAGCGGCGGGTCAGCCCGTGACCAGGCATTAGTCCGCTGGGTGCGGAAGGGACCCGGCCGTATGCGGGTTCAGTTCCGCCTGTCGTCAGGCCGCCGCGCCGCGGCCTTGGGGCGCGTCCCGAACGCCCGTCGACCCCCGAATTCGGCGCGACCACGCCTCGCACGCGAGGAGGATTCGTGACCATCACGACGGAGCGGACCGCTGGCGACATGAAAGAAGCGGTCGGCCCACCCGCCAAGCCGAAGGGTCTGCTGGCCTTCTACCGGGCCCACTCGACCGTTCTGCACACCGTCACCACCCTGATCCTCGGGTGCGTCATCTGGCAGGTGGTCGCCGCGAACACCAGCGCGCTGGTGATCGTGCCGCTCGGCGACATCTGGGACTCGTTCCGTACCTCGGCCGGCAACGGCGAGCTCTGGCTGGACTTCCGGGAGAGCCTCTCCGGATTTGCCCAGGGCTTCCTGCTGGCCGCGATCGTGGGTGTCCTGCTCGGGGTCCTGATGGCGGTCAACAAGGTGATTTTCGACTTCCTCGACCCGTGGATGTCGGCGCTCTACTCGACCCCGCTGATCGCCCTGGCCCCGCTCTACATCCTGGTCTTCGGCATCGGCATGACCGCTCGGGTGGCGGTGGTGTTCACGCTCGCGGTTTTCCCGATTGTGCTGAACACGACGGCCGGCATCCGGACCACCGACCCCAACCTGATTGAGACGGCCCGGGCGTTCGGTGCGAGCAAGTTCCAGCGCTTCGCCAAGATCCTGCTGCCCTGGTCCATCCCGTTCATGGTCACCGGCCTTCGGCTGGCCGTAGGCCGCGGCCTGATGGGCGTGGTGGTGGCCGAGTTCTTCGGCTCCACCTCCGGTCTCGGCCATCGGGTCTTCATCTCGTCGCAGAACTTCGACACCGCCGCAGTGTGGATGGGCGTCTTTGTCCTGGCGGCGATCGGCGTGGTCTTCATCCGCGCGATGCACATCTTGGAGAACAAGATCGCGCCCTGGCGGGAGAGCAGTAAGAACGGAGGCAAGATTCTGTGAGCACGCCCAAGGTCGAGGCCCGCAACCTGGTCAAGACGTTCTACCGCGGCGAAACCCGCACCGACGCCCTCAGAGACATCAACTTGACGATCGAGCCCGGCGAGTTCGTGGCGCTGCTCGGCGCCAGCGGCTGCGGCAAGACCACCCTGCTGCGCATCGTCGACGGCCTCGAGACAGCAACCGGGGGTGACCTGCTCATCGACGGCCGGCCGGAGACCGGGCCGGGCACTGACCGCGGCTTTGTGTTCCAGCAGGACAACCTGCTGCCCTGGAGGACCGTGCTGCGCAACGTGACCTTCGGCCTGGAGCTACAGGGCGTCAACCGCAGGACGGCCCGGCAGCAGGCCACCGAGTACCTGGAACTGGTCGGGCTCAAGGGCTTCGAGAAGTACTACCCACACGAGCTGTCCGGCGGCATGCGCCAGCGGGTGAACCTGGCTCGGGCGTTCACCATCCGGCCGGACATCCTGCTGATGGACGAGCCGTTCGCCGCGCTGGACGCGCAGACCCGCGAGGTGATGCAGGCCGAACTTCTGCGCATGTGGCAGCAGACCGACGGCCGTACGGTCATGTTCGTCACCCACCAGATCGACGAGGCCATCTACCTGGCCGATCGGATCGTCGTGATGACCGCCCGGCCGGGGCAGATCAAGGAGATCATCGACGTCCCCTTCGAGCGCCCCCGCAGCCTGGACCTCAAGCGGTCACACGAGTTCGGCGCCATCTACGACCACATCTGGAAGACCATCGAGGAAGAGGTCCGCACCTCGATGGCGATGACCTGACCTCACACCCCACTCACCACCCCTCGTGACCCGGCGCAGCCGGGCCGCGCGGCGCCGTACGCCTTCAAGCCCCAACGCCCTCAAACAGACCTGTCAAGAAGGGCAGTCCCCTCATGCGAACCTTCCGCACCATCGCCGCCGTTGCGGCGGCCGCGCTCGCGCTGAGCAGCATCAGCGCCTGCGGCGGCAATGACGAGACGTCGTCGACCGGCTCCGCACCGGGCGGCCGCACCACTGTCAAGGTCGGCCTGAGCGCCATCAACGCATCCCACCTGTGGGTCGCCGTGGCCCGCGACGAGAAGCTGTTCGACCAGTTCAACATCGACTTCGAGCCGGTGGTGTTCCAGGGCGGCGCGGCCCAGGTGCTGCCGTCGGTGCTGGGCGGCTCCACCCAGTTCGGCATCGCCAGCGCGCAGCAGACGATGATCGCGTACCAGAAGGACCCCTCGCTGACCATGGTCCTGAACCCGATGAACGGCAGCCCGCTGAGCGTCGTGGCCCGCTCGGGGATCAACTCGGTCGCCGACCTCAAGGGCAAGACGATCAGCGTCAACTCGGCCGGCTCCAGCGAGGACTACCACTCGGCGACGGCGTTCCTGGAGGCCAACAACATCGGCCTGGACGAGGTCAAGTTCGTCACCGGCGGCGCGACCAGCGCCCGGGTCAGCGCGCTGATCTCCGGCGCGGTCGACGTGGTGCTCTGCTCGCCACCGGACGTCGACCGGATCACCGCCACCGGCGCCAAGGTGATCGGCGCGGCCAACACGGTGCCCGAGCTGCAGAAGGCGGCGTCATACGTGGTGGTCGGCAAGCGGGACTGGCTGGACGCGAACAAGGACGCGGCCGACCGGTTCGCCAAGGGCTACAAGGCGACCCAGGACTTCATGCACGACCCAGCGAACAAGGAGGCGGTGTCAACGGTGATCGCCAAGCAACTGAAGGTGGACAAGGCGGCCGCGGACAAGGCCTGGGACTACTGGGTCAACGACTTCGCCAAGGATGCCGACCGGAGCGGCGCGATCCACGAGGAGAACCTGGCGCAGACGCTGCAGAACGCGCAGGACGACCAGATCAAGGATCTGGCCGGCTTCGCCGCGGCGGACCTGTCCAAGCTCTACGACAACCAGTACGCCCAGGCGTCGGCGAGCAGTTGAGGAGGACGAGGGTGGACAGCATGAAGACCGTCGTGCAGGACGGGATGCGAATCAGCTTCGACGTACCGATCGAGATGGACGACGGTCTGGTGCTCTACGCCGACGTCTTCGCGCCGGTGGCCGAGGGCCACTATCCGGTCCTGATGACGATGGGGCCGTACGCCAAGGGTCTGGCCTTCCAGGAGGGCTGGAAGTTCAACTGGGACAAGTTGGTCAGGGACTGGCCGGAGGTGGCCGAGGGCACGTCGAACAAGTACGCCAACTGGGAGACGGTGGACCCGGAGAAGTGGGTGCCGGACGGATATGTCTGCGTCCGGGTGGACTCCCGCGGTGCCGGCCGCTCTCCCGGCGTGCTGGACCCGTGGTCGCCGCGAGAGACGCGGGACTTCTACGAGTGCATCGAGTGGGCGGGCGTGCAGCCCTGGTCGAACGGCAAGGTAGGGCTCAGCGGCATCTCGTACTACGCGATGAATCAGTGGCACGTGGCCGCGCTCCAGCCGCCGCACCTGACCGCGATGCTGGTGCAGGAGGGCGCCGCCGATTTCTACCGGGAGTTCACTCGGCACGGCGGCATCCTGAGCCGCTTCCTCGGTGGCTGGTTCCAGGGCCTGATCAAGCAGGTGCAGTACGGCTTGGGCGAGAACGGCACGGTGAGCCGGGTGACCGGTGACCTGATCGCCGGCTCGGAAACGCTTCCCGCCGAGGAACTCGAGAAGAACCGGGTCGACCCGTACGAGACGGCGCTCGAGCACCCGCTGCTGGACTCCTTCTCCACCGACCGGACGGCTGAGCTGTCCAAGGTGGTCACGCCGTTCCTGTCCTGCGGCAACTGGGGCGGGCAGGGCCTGCACCCGCGTGGCAACATCGAGGGCTATCTGGGCGCCGCGTCGCCGCAGAAGTGGCTGGAGATGCACGGCGACACGCACTCGTCCGGGTTCTACACCGACTACGGCGTCGCCCTGCAGAAGCGGTTCTTCGGGCACTTCCTCAAGGGCGAGGACACCGGGTGGGAGAAGCAGCCACCGGTGGCACTGCGGGTGCGGCATCCCGGCGAGGTCTTCGTCGACCGCGGTGAGCAGGAATGGCCGCTGGCCCGGACCCGGTGGACGAAGTTGTACCTCAACGCCGGGGACCGCAGCCTGGGTGGCGAGTTCACGCCCGGTGACGCCGTCGCGTACGAGACGACCGGTGACGGAATCACCTTCCTGAGCGCGCCGCTGGCCGACCAGACCGAGATCACCGGTCCGGTGGCGGCCAAGGTGTTCCTCTCCTCGGACACCGCCGACGCCGACGTCTTCGCCTGCCTCCAGGTCTTCGACCCGGACGGCAACGAGATAGCCTTCCAGGGCTCGAACGACCCGAAGACCCCGATCGGGCTGGGCTGGCTGCGCGCTTCGCACCGCAAGCTCGATCCGGAGCGCACGCATCCCTACCGGCCCTTCCACAGCCACGACGAGGCGCAGCCACTGACCCCGGGCGAACCGGTGGAACTGGACATCGAGATCTGGCCGACCTGCCTGGTGATCCCGGCCGGCTGCCGGATCGGCCTGATGCTGCGGGGCCGGGACTACGACAACGGCGCCGAGCCGACGCCGGGCGCCCGGTATCCGCTGCGCGGCATCGGCCCGTTCCGCCACGACGACGAACGGGACCGCCCGCCGGCCGTCTTCGGCGGGACCAACACCCTGCACTTCGGCACCGGGCAGGAGTCCTATCTGCTGCTCCCGGTCATCCCGGCCTAGCCATGATCGTTGACCTGCACAGTCACTACTTCCCGCCGTCGGCCACGGGACCGGGCTCGCCGGTGTCGTCGGATCCGGCCGCGGCGGGAGAAGTGGTCCTGCACGTGTCCGGGCACAGGGTCCGGGTGCCCGAGGCGCTGCTGGATGCCGGGCAGCAGGTCGCCGACGCGAAGCGGCAGGGTCTGGACCGCCGGATCCTGCTCGCTCCGCCGTTCACCGTCCTCTACGAGTTGCCGCCGGACGCGGGGGTGGACTGGTCGCGCCGGGTCAACGACGGCATGGCGGCGGCCATGCACGCCCACCCGGACCATCTGATCGGGTTCGCCGTGGTGCCGCTGCAAGCAGGTGGCGACGTGGCCGCCGCGGAACTGGAGCACGCCGTACGCGGTCTGGGCCTGGCCGGCGTCGAGGTGCTCACCAGCGTCGCCGGCGCGCCGCTGGACACGCCGGACCTGGAACCGTTCTGGGCGGCCGCCGCCGACCTGGGCGTCCCGGTCTTCATCCACCCGCATTTCGTCTCCGGCGCTGACCGGATGTCCCGCTTCCACCTGCGCAACCTGGTGGGCAACCCGACCGAGACCGCGCTGACCGGCGCACAACTGCTCTTCGGTGGCCTGCTCGACCGGCACCCCGGGGTGACCGTGGTGCTGGCGCATGGCGGCGGGGCGCTGCCGCACCTCGTCGGTCGCCTGGAGCACGGCTACCGGCATCGGGCGGAGTTCGACGCGACGCCCGGCGGGCCGCGGGAGGGCCTGCGCCGGTTCCACTACGACTCGGTCGTGTTCGACCCGGCGGTGCTGCGGCACGTCGGCGAGATCGTCGGCTTCGACCGGCTCGTGGTGGGCAGCGACTACCCGTTCGACATGGCCGACGAGGACCCGGTGGCGTTCCTCGCGTCGGCGGACCTGTCAGGGCCCGTCACGAAGGCCATCCTGCACGCCGCCGACCGGGTGCTGCCCGGCGTGAACTGAGAGGAGCCGCACGTGGCACTACCGCCCGACGTGGCCGACCGCATCACCGCGCGTGACACCGCCCTGCTCGTCATCGACATGCAACGACGACACCTGGACGTCGACGGCGTCGGATACCACACGCTTCCACCGGATGCCGCCCGGGCGGTCACCGCCCGGACCGGAGAGGCCCTGACGGTGGCGCGCGCCGCCGGGATGCCGGTGGTGCACGTGGCGACCTGGAAGAAGGCGGCCGGGCTGGACGCACCGCGGCAGCACCGGAACCCGTTCATGGCCTGGCAGAACGGCAAACCGATCGTGGGCGCCGGCTTCCTGCGCCAGGACGGCAGGTGCGTCGAGGGCAGCCCGTACGCGGAGTTCATGCCGGCCACCGAGCCGCTGCCGGCCGAGCCGGTCATCGTGAAGTTCCGGTACAGCGGCTTCTATTCCACCGAGCTGGAACTGGTGCTGCGCGAGCTGGGCGTCCGCACCCTGGTGATCGCCGGGGTGAACACCAACAACTGCGTGCTGCACACCTCGTTCGACGCCCAGGCGCGGGACTTCGGCGTGGTGCTGCTCCAGGACTGCTGCGGCAGCATGAACGGCGACGAGTTCCACCGGATGGGCCTGCGCCAGATCGAGGCGTCGGTGGGCTGGTTGAGCACCGTGGACGAGCTGGCTGGCCTGCTCAAGGCGGAGGCGCTGCGGTGAGCGGCCTGCTGGCGGGCCGTACGGCGCTGGTCACCGGCGCGGGCAAGGGTTTCGGCAAGGCGATCGCCGCCGCGTTTCTGGACGAGGGCGCTGCGGTGGTGCTGCATCACCACAGCAGCCCGGTGGACGACCTGACGGGCAAGTACCCGGACCGGGCCACGGCGCTGCGGGCCGACCTAACCGACGGCGCCGCGGCGCGGCGGCTGGCGGCCTCGGCGGCGGCCGCGTACGGCTCGGTCGACATCCTGGTCAACAACGCCGGCGTGATGGCGGTCGGCCCGTTCACCGACTCCACCGAGGAGCAGTGGGCGAGCGACATCGGCCTCAACATCTGGGCGCCGCTGCGGGTCACCCACGCGGTGCTGCCGGGGATGATCGCGCAGGGCCACGGCAAGATCATCAACGTGTCTTCGCAGCTCGCCCTGCGCCCCTGGGACCGCGGCGCCGTCTACGCGGGCACCAAGGGATTCCTGCTGAGCTGGACCAAGTCACTGGCCGCCGAGGCCGGACCGCACGGCATCACGGTCAATGCCATCGGGCCCGGCTCGATCGTCACGGACATGAACAAGGACATCTTCCCGGACGAGGCGGCCGAGCAGGCCAAGGCGGCCGAGTTGCCGCTGCGGCGGATGGGCCGACCCGCCGACGTGGCCGGGGTGGCGGTGTTCCTGGCGTCGGCGATGAGTGACTTCATGACCGGGCAGATGCTCGGCGTCAACGGCGGGAGCCAGATGTGATGACGGATCTGCCGGGCACCGATCGCGCCGCCGAAGCCGACCTGGGCAAGGCCCTGCGGTGGCTGGTGGAGAACACTGATGCGCTACTGGCCGACCTCGAGACCTACGTCCGCCTGGAAACGCCCAGCGACAGCAAGCCCCACCTGGACAGAGGGCTGGACTGGCTCACCGGTCTACTGACCGCCACCCTCGGCGATCCGGAGTCGATGACCCGGCACGACGGTGGCACGTACGGCGACACCCTGGTCGCCGACTTCTCCGGCCTCGGATCGCGGCGCCTGCTGCTGCTCTGCCACTACGATACGGTGTGGAAAGCGGGGACCCTCGCCGAGTGGCCATACGCGGTGACAGGGCCGGCCGCCACCGGCCCCGGCATCTTCGACATGAAGACAGGCCTGATCCTGGGCCTCTGGGCGATCCGGGCACTGGACGCGGTCGGCCTCACCCGCCCGCCGCTGCGGATCGTGCTCAACGGCGACGAGGAACTGGGCAGCATCTCGTCCCGGCCTACGGTGGAGGCCGCCGCCGATGGGGTGACCGCCGCGCTGGTGCTGGAGCCGGGCGTGGACGGCGCGGTCAAGACCGCCCGCAAAGGCGTCGGCATCTTCCGGATCGAGGTGGACGGCGTGGAGTCCCACGCCGGCCTGGACCCGGAGCGCGGCGTCAGCGCCATCGACGAGGTCGCCCGGATCGTCCTGCACCTGCGGTCGTTGCAGGACCTGGACCGGGGCACCAGCCTCAACGTCGGCACGGTCACCGGCGGCTCGCGGACCAATGTGATCGCCGGGCAGGCCCGCGCGATGCTGGACGTCCGGGTGACCACGCCCGCCGAGGCGGCCCGGATCGAGGCCGCGGTGACCGCGCTGACCCCGGCGCACGAGAAGCTGACGATCCGGGTGACCGGCGGCTGGAACCGCCCGCCGATGCCCCGGACACCGGGCATCGCGGCGATGTACGGCCTGGCCCGCACGATCGCCGCCGGGCTCGGCGAGGACCTCCGGGAGTGCGCGGCGGGCGGCGGCAGCGATGCGAATTTCCTGGCTGCGCTGGAGTTGCCGGTGCTGGACGGGATCGGCGCGGTCGGCGACGGCGCGCACGCCCGCGGCGAGCACATCCTGATCGAGCCGACGGTCGCCCGCGCCGCTCTGGTGGCCGGCCTGATCCACGTGTTCGCGCTGTGACCGGGATCCGGGAGGTGCTGCGCGGCGAACTGGTGTCGATCGCGACCGATACCGCCCCGCTGGACGGCATCCTGTACGAGCCGGACGGTGGCGCCACCGCGGGCGCGGTGATCCTCTTCCACGGCAACACGATGAACTTCTACGTGGGGCCGCCCCGGTTCCTGCCGCCCGCGCTGGTCGCGATGGGCTTCGCGTGTCTGGCCTTCAATCGCCGCGCGCACGACGTGCTCAGCGTTCGCGGCGACAAGGGACGGATGGAGGGCGGCGCCTTCCAGACCACCGCGCAGGCGCTGGCCGACCACGCGACCGCCGCCGACTGGCTGGCCGCGCGCGGGTATCCGGCGCCGGTGGTGATCGGACACAGCAACGGCGGCATGATGGCCGCGCCGCACGTCGCCGCCCGTCCGCAGACCCCGGCGCTGGTGCTGCTCTCGGCCGGTGCGGGTGGGCCGGCACGCACCCAGCGGGAGGGGCTGCTGGCCGGGCCCCGGCTGCCCGAGGTGCGGGCGCGGGCCGAGGCGATGGTGGCGGCCGGGCGCGGCGACGAACTGATGCTGCTGCCCGGCTGGTGGTACGTGATCACCGCGCGCAGCTTCCTGGACCGGATCACCACCGTGCCCGACATCCTGGCGTACGCGCCGCGGATCACCTGCCCGGCGTTGTACGTTCGCGGCGACGCCGAGTCCGAGGCGACCTTTCCCGGCGAGAAGTTCCGGCAGCTGGCCGGGGGGCCGTGCGAGTCGGTGGTGGTGCCGGACTGCGACCACTTCTACAACGGACGAGAGGCCGAGGTGACCATGATCGTGGCCGACTTCCTGCGCCGCCGGGTGGTGTCATGAGCTACGAAGGCTACCGGGCTTTCTCCTACCTGCGGCCCGGCGTGGACTACCGGGAGATCGAACTGGCCCCGACGTTCGGGCGGATGCCGCCGTACGACCTGGGCCTCGACCCGCGGCAGGCGGAACGCGCCGCACGGTTGCTGCGCGACAACATCGTGATCAGCCTGCACGAGCACCCGCAGAATTTCCCCGCCGACATGACCCGGCTGGGCGAG
This sequence comes from Micromonospora sp. NBC_00858, assembly GCF_045207365.1. Taxonomy (NCBI): domain Bacteria; kingdom Bacillati; phylum Actinomycetota; class Actinomycetes; order Micromonosporales; family Micromonosporaceae; genus Micromonospora; species Micromonospora sp. NBC_00858. Next base: position 2,235,790 of record NZ_CP108828.1, read on the forward strand.
TACAACCGAGCGGGGCGGCAGTTCACCAGCTACGAGGGTCTGGCCGCGTCGGGGCTCACCGCGGTTTTCGACAACATGATGAACGGCACCGGATGCGTCATCAGCCACACCGGGTGGAGCTGGGAGGACACCATCTATGACATCGGGATGCGGCTGGCCGACCTGGCCAAGCAGTCGTACGCCCATGTCGTGCACGACCTGGCCGACATCGAGCGGGCGCACCGGGACGGGACGATCGGCATCGTCCTGTCGCTGGAAGCGGCCACCCCGATCGAGAACCAGGTGGACCGCATCGACATCCTGTACGGCCTGGGCATCCGGCAGATGGGGATCGCCTACTCGGAGGCGAACGCCCTCGGCGGCGGCCTCAAGGAGCGTAACGACGGTGGGCTGACCGCGTTCGGCCGCCGGGCGGTGGAGCGGATGAACCGTCTCGGCATCGCGATCGACATCTCGCACTCCGGCGACCGCACCTGCCTGGACACCATCACCGAGTCGTCCGCACCGGTGCTGATCACGCACGCCGGCGCCCGCAGCGTCTGGCCCACCTCCCGCATGAAGCCGGACGAGGTGCTGGTCGCCTGCGCCGAGCGCGGAGGGCTGATCGGCATCGAGGCCGCGCCGCACACCACCATCTCGCCGGACCACCCGCGGCACGACATCGACTCGGTGATGGACCACTTCCGGTACTGCGTCGACCTGATGGGGATCGAACACGTCACGTTCGGGCCGGACACCCTCTACGGTGACCACGTCGCGCTGCACCGGGAGCTGGCGAAGTCGCCTGGCTTCTCTGACCCGCCGCTGGTGGCGCCGTTCGAACCAGTGGAATATGTGGCCGGCGTGGAGAACCCCACCGAGGGCCTGGCCAACATCATCGGCTGGCTGGTTCGTCAGGGGTACTCCGACGCCGACATCCAGGCCGTCACCGGCGGCAACATCTTGCGGGTGCTCAAGCAGATCTGGTGACCGCGGCGCCGGGCGCGTACCACCCAGGGCAGCAGTACCCGGTCAAAACGCCTAACCGGCGACGGCGGGGCTACCGTCAGCGCCTCCACGTCGCCGTTCGGGGCGTCCGCCGCACCCGGCGTGGGGTGGCAGGACCGCGCCCTGTGATGCACCGAGTGCCGATCCGGTCGCGATCCGCGAGTCGCCAGAGGTAGTTGGTGCTGGGGGCCGACCGCACGCGCTACCGACGCCGCGAGGCATTGCGTGCGTCATGACACGCTGGGCTGTATCCAGGCCGCCACCGCGCCCGTCCCTGACAGCCATCATCCACCTCGACGAGTAACCGCGGCCGCCGGCTGCCACGTCACGCCGACCGGCAGGTCTCTCGGACTGCCGACGGGGACCGTGGCGGACGTCCTGGTCTTCCCGTCGACGCTGACTGCGTAGCTGACCGGCACACCTGAGTCGGAGCCCTCCAGAAACCACCCGCCCGTCGGAAAGACTAATCCGCCTCACGTCCGACGCCAGCACTGGCCTTCGATGGCTGATAATACTGCGTTATCGTGAATGAGCGACGTACCGCCCAGCGACACGCCGCCGGCGCCCGCTGAGACCTCTCGCCTGGATGTCAGTGGATTTCTCAGTCACCGAGGAGCCGGACTACGTCGCGTTCGAGCTGTCGGTCACAGGTAGCACTCCTCGTTGCACAGAGTGTTGATGTACTCGTACAGCTCGTCAGTCCAGTGGAACCATTCGCCGCGTGCGTGCAGGTGACGGAAGCGGCGCTGCAGGTCGGCTTCGATGGCACGGCGCCGGTCGGTGTCGGGTTCGTAAATGGCGTGCGCCAGATGCAGGTAGGCCGGGTTGCCGGTCTGGAGCTGAGCGAGGCGGCGGCGGACATCGGAGGCGTGTCCGATCTTGACCAGGTCGGGGAACTCAACGATGAAGTAGACCCCAGGGCCGTGGTGCGGCTCGTCGGGGGGCATACCGGCTTCGATCATCGCGTCCTTGGGGCTACCCCAGCAGTCACCGCCGGTCAGCCGGCCAATCCTGCTCACGGCTCCTCCCGCCGGGTACAGGTGCCGGCCGAGGCGGCGGCGCGGCGGGCGTTGAGGACCTGGAGAAACTCGTCGCCGGCCTGCTGCTTGGTGGTGCCGTTGCGGATCAGCCAGGAGCGGGCCTGTTCTCCGGTGAAGCTTGCCGGGCGGGCCGCAGCCCATGCGGTGGCATCAAGGACGAGCACCGGCGCGCTCGGCGGTGGGACGGTCAACGGGATGGGAGTGGTCATGACCAACCGTTGTACTCCTCACCCGCCACGTCGGGATCGCTCAGGGACCGCCGGCCGCCACCGAGATCCGGCGCGGCGAGCGTGAGCCGCAAGAACCGGCCGGCCTCAACCAGACCCTCGCCGCCGTCTGGCACGGCAGCATCTTCACCACCGCGATGCTTGCCCCGGCTGCGGCCGAGGGCACACTCGAACTCGAGTTCGCGGTCCTCGCCACCAGGTCCCCCGGCTGGAACTCCGGCTGGCGGCTCTCTGAACGATAGGAGATCAGCAGTGCCGCGTTACAACATCCCCCAGCCCGACTACATCGCCAACCTCAACGCGGCCCTGGAGTAACCCGCCGCGCGGTGCCCACCTCGAAGACGATCAGACCCGGCGGCCCGGCTGGCTCGGCCTGGCCCTCCCGCGCTTCGAGGTCGTCCGCGCCGCGATCCTCTACCCGCCGCGTTCGAGGCGCCACCGGGCATTCGTCCTCGTTGATCTTCGCCCTTACCGGCTCTCCCCTCCCCCACCATGACGAAGGTGAGGCATGTTCACGGCCGGCCCGGGCGGTGAGTCCGGCACGGCGCCGGGCCAGCGCGGCGGCTGAACCGGCGCTGCGCCGGCCGGTAGCGCCGATGCTCGCCGCGCCGGTAGACGCCGTGCCGGACGCTCCGGGCCTGGTCCACGAGCCGAAGTGGGACGGGTGGAGGTGCCTCGCCTTCCGCGAGGCTGACGGCGTCTACCTGCAATCGAGGGCCGGTCGGAACCTCACCACCTACTTCCCGGACATCACCCGGGCCGTCCGGATGCTCCCGCCCGGCGTAGTGCTCGATGGTGAGCTGATCGTGTGGCAGCGCGGCCGCACGAACTTCGCGCTGCTCCAGCGGCGGGTCACCGCCGGCCGCGGGCTGCTCAGCCTCGTCCACGAGTGCCCCGCCCACTACGTGCTGTTCGATCTCCTGGCCGACGCCGGCGGCGAGGTGATCCTGGACCTGCCCCTGGCGGAGCGGCGGGCCCGGCTCGAGCGGCTGCTCGTCGACGCGCCGGCGCAGCTCACCCTGACCCCGCAGACGACCGACACGCAGCAGGTCTCGGACTGGCTGGTGAACTGGACCGTCGCGGCTGGCATCGAGGGCGTGGTCACCAAGCGGCTGGGCTCCAGGTACGAGCCGGGCCGGCGCGGCTGGTGGAAGTTCCGGACCAGGCTCGCGACCGAGGCGATCGTCGGCGGGGTGACCGGCAGCATCCGCAACCCCGTCACCGTGCTGCTCGGGCGGTTCGATCGGAGGGGGCGGCTGCGGTACACCGGTCGAACCCATCCGCTGACCGGCGCCCAGTGGGAGCAGCTCGCCGGGATGCTGTCTCCGCTGCACCCTCTGCAGCACCGGCGCGCCGCCGTGGTGCACCCGTGGCCGGAGCCGCTGCCGGCGTCCTGGTCGGGGCAGCTGGAACGGCCGGAGCCGCTGCGGTACGTGCAGGTGGAGCCGACGGTGGTGGCGGAGATCGACGCCGACGTCGCGTTCGAGCACGGGCGCTGGCGGCATCGGGTGCGGTACGCGCGGCCGCGGCCGGACATGTCGGTGTACGACGTGCCGCTGCTGCTCGGGGAGGAGGAGGGCTACTTCGGGAAGCCGTAGAAACGCGCCTGCCCGCCAGCGCGCGGTCGGCGGGCAGGGCACGGGCGGCGGCTACTGGAGCCGGGCGTTGGCCTGTGCGGCGGCGGTCGACATCTCGAACACGACGACGCCCGGTCCCTCGCCGGCGGCGAGGGTGACGGCTCCTCCGCCTCTCCCCCGCCAGGCGTTCCCATGAGCACTCTGCAGCGGGCTGGCCCTCGGCCGCCAGGGTCTTGTCCGCTGGCGGCGCGGCGAGCAGCTGCTTTCGGTGCTGGTTGCCGTCGGTCATCCACCGCGCCGGCCCGCGCCTGGCGGGCCGGACGGAAGCTGGCCGGTCAGGCGTTGGGGCCGTCGCCAGCTGTCGTGCTGCTGGTGCTGCTCACCGGCTCCACCCGCGCGCTGGTGAGGCTCTGCCGGTACTCCAGGGCCTCAGGCACCTCGTCGTACTGCAGGAGGTTGCCGGTCAGCGCGAGCAGGTGCGTCTTGGTCTCCTGAGGGGTGACGTGGAAGAACTCGCGGCGCTGGTTGACGAGGTTCACGCGGCGGTCCGCCAGGCGGGTGTGCATCTGGGTCTCGATGCCGACGGCGTCCTCGGAGAAGAACAGGGCATGCACGTCGAAGTTGAACGGCACCGAGGCGTCGCTGAGCTCCCGCACCCGGTCGAGCGGGTCGAGCCGCCGGGTCATGCCGATCTTCACCATGTCCTCGCCGAACGCCCCGATGTTGGAGATCACGTAGACGTACCCGGCGCGGACGTTCGCGGCCCGATAGTCCACGGCCTCCGCCGCCGCCTCGACCTCGGCGAGGCGTTCCTCCATCTGGGCCACGCCCTCGGCGTCACCCTTGGCCTGAAGGGCGGCGAGCGCGTTGACGTAGTGCTGCCGCTCCTTCTCCAGGCGCGCGCGCTCGCGCTCAATTTCCTGCTGGACCTTTCGCTCCTCGCGCAGGCGCGCCTTCTCCTCCCGCTCCCGCTCCTTTTCCTCGGCAACCTTCGCCAGGTAGTCCGCGGTGAGCGCGAGCTCCTTCTTGCGCAGGCGGTGGTACTCGTTGGCAATCCGGATGTCCATCGTCTTGCCCAGACGCGCGATCGTTTCCGCCACCTTGTTCAGGCGCTCAATGGCCGCGTCCAGCCTGTAGGGCCTGAGGCCGCGGACCAGGTTGTCGGCCTCGGCGTTGTAGGCGCGCAGGACGAGCTTCGAGTAGTCCCGGATCATGGCCCGTCCTTTGGCCTCCGAGCCGGAGACGGTCACGCGGGTGTCCGCCTGGACGGCGCCGCCGTCCTTCATGGCCATGGCCTTGATCCGGTCCTGGACGGTCGCGAGCTTGCCCTGGTAGGCGACGGCGTCGGTCAGCGGGTGCCGGTACTCGTACACCCCGACCTCCTGCAGCAGCACGGTCTCCTCGGTGACGACCACCTGCCGGCTCAGCGTGCCCAATCGCTGGTCGAGCTCGGCTGTCTGCTGCGTCAGCCGGTCGCGGTACTGCTCCAGCTCGATGGCGGCCATCTGCCCCAGCCGTTGCATCTCGGACTGCAGACGGCCGCGCTCGGCTCGCAGCTGGGTGACCTCGCCCTGGCGCTGGTCCAGCTGGCCCTGCAGCCTGGTTGCCTCGGCATGCCACGAATGGAGCTTGTCTCGCAGCTGCGCGTTCTCTGCGGCCAGCTCCCGCGCCTTGCCGCGGGCCCCGAGGAGCGGGATGTCCTCGTTGATCCAGAGCTGCCACCCAGGAGGCGGAGGGCCCCATGCCGGGTCCGGCGTCCAGCCAGCCGGGGGTGTCCAGCCGGCCGGGGCCGGGGGCCAGTTCGGCGGTGGGTTGTATCGCATCGTCATGGGGGTCGTGTGTCCTTTCCGGCTGCCGCACACCATTCAGCCACCGCGCCGGCGCGCTCGTGGCGGGACGGACGGAAGCGAACTGATCAAGCGTGGCGGCCTTCGATGAAGTGGTCAATCAGCCGCAGGTGCTTCGGGGTAAGGCCGACGTGCTGAGGCGGGCAGACCGTTAGCACCTTCCCCAGCGAGCGCAGTGGCGCGTCGCAGCCGCGCCACTCCACCCGCCAGCGCAGGGCGGGTGTCCCCGCTGCTCGGGACGTTGGGGTGCCGACCCGAGCGAGGCGACGTAAGCGTCCCCGCTCGGGAGGATCCGGCTCATCATGAAGACCCGTCCCGCCGCCGCGTCCGCGGCGCAGCTGTGCGCCAACTGCCTGGTCTTGGTCGGCCGGCACGGCGACACGTGGCGGCACACCGCGATCCTGGACCGCAGCCGGTACGAGGTGTGCGAAAGCCCTTCCCCCGGCTGGGCGGCGAAGGTGTACGAGGTGGAGCGCGGGCACGGGCAGCCGGTCGGGGGGTCGCGGTGAGTCTACTGTCGGATCGGGGCCTGTTCGCGGAGATCACCGCTGGCGGGCTGGCCCTGGACCCGTTCGAGCCGGAGCTCATCCAGCCCAGCTCGGTCGACGTGCGCCTGGACAACCGGTTCCGGGTCTTCAACAACCACCTGTACACGCACATCGACCCGTCGGTTCAGCAGGACTACCTGACGAGCGAGGTGGTGGTCCCGGAGGGGCAGCCGTTCGTGCTGCACCCCGGCGAGTTCGTGCTGGGGTCGACGCTCGAGGTGGTGTCGGTCAGTGACCGGGCTCGCCGCCAGGCTCGAAGGGAAGAGCAGCCTCGTCCGGCTGGGGCTCCTCACCCACTCGACCGCAGGGTGGATCGACCCGGGCTTCTCCGGCCACGTGACGCTCGATCTGTCGAACGTGGCGAACCTGCCGATCGTCCTGTGGCCGGGCATGAAGATCGTCGTCCTGTCGGACACCTTCAACCCGTGCTACGCCGGCGGCACTCGAGCGCCGCAGCTGCGCGCCGACGCGACTCGGGTCGGCAGCTCGAACATCAAGTTGTCCGTGGAACCTCTGCTGCCGGCGCGGGCTGTTCGCCCTCTCCCGCGCTCCGGGACCCCTCATGATCACCTCCGGACCGTGACCTCGGATCGACGGCCGCCGCACGTCACCGTCTCGTCGTCGTTGATCCATGGAGCACTTGGCACGGTGAATCCAGCACAACGCTGACAGTCACGCCGCCGCGCGGGACACCGAGTCTCCGCTGCGGCCGAGGCGGTTTTCGGGACCAGGCCAGCCCCGTGCAGGATGGCGCCCTTGGCGGCTCTCCACCGCGCCCGGGCCCCCACGCGGGGCTCCCACCCGGAGACCCCGAGGTCGTTCGTTGCACCGTCAGTCGGCGGTGTCTGGCGGCATGGCTGCGGTGATGGTCAGCTGTGTCGCGCCGTCGCTTTCTTCGATCGTCAGCACGATCTCGAGTCCGGTGTTCAGGATCGCATCGAGGTCGGCGTGGTCGTGCGGGGCCGTGGTTGCTACCACTTTTTCATCGGTATATACGCAGAGTGGTGCTGGCGATGGCTCGTCCCGCTTGGGCTCCAAGGTCAGCAAACCGCCAGTCGGTGCCACCGGGCCGGTCAGGTCCACGTGGACCTGACCCGATTCGAGCAGCGCCTTCAATAGGCTTCGTCGGCGTAAGCGGGTGAAGTCGAGCAGGTCGAGAAGTTCCGGAGCTGTGGCGGCATACGCGGATCGCCACTCGCCGACGCCTTGTCCTCCGAGCCAGGCTCGCAGATTCTCAACGGTTGGTTCGAAGTCGGCGGGGAGCTGTCGGCTGACGGCATGCGCCAGACGGCGGGATCGGACGCCCGACCGCATCAAAACGAGGGCGGCGGGGTCGCCGACGCCATACCGCACGTAGGCTCCCAGATCAGGACAGAGCCGCAGCTCGTTCTCCAACTCTGATAAGCGCAGGTTGGTCAGCTCGATGAGTGCTCCGAGGGTCCAGGCCAGGTAGTGCTCGAAGAGGGTCGTGACGGCGTCAACCATCTGCTCGATTCGCCAGGCAGGCTTCGGGGCCGCTGCGAGAAACTCCTCTGCCAGCCGCGGAAGTGACGCGCCCCCGAGCCATCGCGTGAGAAGGTCAGCGACCGCGACATCGATGGAGGCACCCTGCTTGCTTTGACGGAACCCCCACTTTGGCGCTTCGGAGAATTCAAGAAGCCGATCAATAAACGTCCGTAGCAGGCGCGCCACATACTTCGGTTCGGTGAGGTCGCCAAGTTTGTTCGCGTTTGAGAGTTCGACCAGCTGGTCAGCGAGGTTTCGACCTAGCCGGTCGAGCGTGCGCGCTGTTCTGACTGATGTTCCGGTTCGACGCCAGCGGGTGCGTGCTTGCGGATCTGTCCGTGCGTAGACGGCGCGGACGGATGCAGCGATGGATAGGCATCGTTGCCGGCTGGCGGGCGATTGGAGGGCGGCGAGCGTGGAGTTAACGATCACCGCGATGTCGAGATCGCTGGGATCGGTGCCTCGCTCCTCTTCAACGGCCAGGAACGTCCAGACAAAGCTGATGAAGTCGTCTACGACAGAGTGCGCTGACTCTGCGGAGGCGGGGGCCTCGAACAACGCGTCTTCGTTCGCCTGCTGAGCCTCCTCGAACTGGGCGAAGGCTTCCAGCGCCTCATCAGTGGTCATGCAGGATGTGACCGCGAGTTCGTCGGCGTCTGGATTGAGGTCGTGGAAGTCTTGCTCGGTCGGCTCTGCGGCTCGGACGAGGACGATCCAACCTTCGGTCTCTCTTCCCGCGCGGCCGGCTCGCCCCATGGCGTTGACCAGTCGGGCGCCGCGAAGGCGAGCGTCGGCCGGCTGATCAGCGTATTGCTGGTCGTAGATGATGACCGTTCGTACGGGTAGGTTCACGCCTTCGGTGAGCGTCGACGTGCAGGTCAAGAAAGGAAGCGTGTCGTCGCGGACGGCGTTTTCGATGGCTTCGAGGACCTCGATGGGAAGGCCGGCGTGGTGGAAGCCGACGCCGCGTCGCAGGACGTTGACGAGCGGGTGGTCGTCACCGAGTTGGAGTCGTACGAAGTCAACGAGGGGTGCGGCCGGTGGGTATTCACCACGGACGTCGGCGATGCCGCGAGCAAGGGTCTGGGCAAGGCTGCGCGTGTTCGCCACGATGAGGACGGAGCCCGCATGCCCTAAGGCCGTGATCATGTCGCTCGCAATGCGGTACTGCTGCGTTGATCGACTACCGTCTACCTGGAGTCCATACTGCCGCCGGGCGCTACTCGTCGACTTGCGGACCAGCTGCCATCCGGTGTCGTTCATGAAAAGTCGCGACGTATGGCCGTTGGCCATCCGGAGTCGGATGAGGCCGGTGACATCAGTGACGAGACGGTAGGGCCATGTCGTCGCGCGGGTGTTCTCCTCGACGCGCGTCGTGTCCCAGCGGGCCGTCGCCGTGAAGGCGGCGTGTAGGCGTCGGGGTCCTCGCCATTGAGATTCGTACCGCAGCGATTGGCCGTCCGGGCTGAGCCACTGCGCGACGGTGCCGGCGTTGCCCATGGCGGCCGAGATGAGGACGATACGGTGGTCGGTCTCTCGGGTGAGGTGGTCGAGGATGGCGATGTTGGACTCGAGGATGAATCCGCGGCCGCTCTCCTTGAGTAACTGAGCCTCGTCGAAGATGAACATGCCGAACCGGTTGAGGACTCCTGGTGCGTCGTGCCGAAGGAGGTGGGCGAGCCGTTCCGGCGTCATCACTTCGACTTCTGGGTCGTCGAGGTTCTCGATGGAGTCGAAAAGGTCCTCGATGGTCGGGAAGTCGGACGGTTCCGGTGGCGTCTCGCGCTCGAGCATGCGGAGGCGGTCGCCCATGGCGCGCCGCACCTCGCGGCCGAGGCTGCGGGTTGGCACGACGTAGCAGACGCTTGTAGCGGTTCGAGCGATGTGCTCAACGGAAAGGATCTGGCCCAGGAGGGTCTTGCCTCCGCTGGTCGGTACCGCCAGGACCATGCGTCGGACATCGGGGTCGAGCGGCGAGCGTGGGCCGGCGAGTAGGTCCCGTTGAGGTTCCCAAAGTGTGAGGACAGCGGGGCGGCCGAGTGTGAATGCCTGTCGGACGAGCTGCGGCACGTCCGGCGGCAGGAGACTCGGGTTCCACAGCGAGCCTGCTTCGGCCTCGTCGGAGAGGTTGAGGAGGTGAGCCGCAACCCAGCGGGCGTTGAGGTCGCCGGGCCCAGCCGCGCCGATGGCGACGCGGGTGAGCCGCTCACGTCCTCGCTGTAGGCGGCGGATGTTGCCGCGGGCGAAGAATGCGAGTAGGTCGTCGGCGCCCAGAACCGTGAGATGTGTCGGTCCGAAGACCGTCGTGGAGAGGTCGGGCAGCTCGGACGCGGTAGCGATCAGGTCGAGCTGACGACGCCAGGCGCCGAACCATTGGAACAGTGTTCTGGTTTCGAAGCCAAGAAAGGCTAGGCCTGCTTCGAGCGCGAGCGTGCCGACATGGTCGAGCAGGGGCGGCTCGGTGGCGATGTCATCGCGCAGCCTGTTCATGATCGCGGTGGCGTTGGGGTCCCGGCCACCGCGGCGATACCCGATAGCGGCGGCGAAGCCGAAGGAGAGGCGCTCAGTGTGGGACCAGTCGGGCTGGTTGAGCGCCAAGTCGAAGATATGAGCGCTGACCAGGAACGCCTGTCGCTGCCGCTGCGGGGTGTAGCGATCTCGCGCTTGAGCGACGGCCGCAATGCCGTGCAGGTACCACGCCGCGTCGAGGAGCTGGTCCGGCAACTCCGAAGTCTGCAGAAAGAGCTGCACCTCCATCTGCGCCATGAGCTGCTGAAGTTCGTCCGCGGTCGGCAGGTTGGTACGCCCGTCGAGGGCGGCGATCAAGAGTTCCAGGTCTAGAGCCCGCTCCACACGATCTCCCTTACGCGTAGTGCGAACTGCGGGAAGTCCGGTACGGCCACGACTATGCCTTCTGCTTGTCCGGGACCGCTAAAGGCGGGGAAAGCCTCGGCGATGGCGTCGAACGCCCCCGGGCCGGTCGGTGCGTGCTGTGAGGACGTTCCAACGGTGACACCCACGCCGGCGCGCTCGTCCTGGTCCAACCACAGCTCGACGAGCTCGGCGTAGAACGCGCCGAGCGGACCGCCCTGCGCGATGGTTTCGGGACCGGCCAGCTTGGCGAGGTACTCCTTGCCCCGGCTCACCAGCTGCTGACTCGCCCGTTTGATCGTCGCCGAGATGGCTTTCGTGTTGGCCTCGTGTTTCTTGATCTCCCAGAGGCGGAACACCAGGGTGTCGCTTTCGACCCGGTAGATGACGAGCCCGTCACCACCCGGCTCCAGGGGGTCCGGCTTAACCGAGTGGGCGTGAACGAGTTCGCGTCCGTCGGCGCAGATGCGGCGCTCGCGGACGAGCCGGTTCCAGAACAGCTCTGCGACGAGGCCCTGCAGGTGATTCTCGTTGGCCGGCTTGGCCGGCAGCCCGAATCCAATCCCCGCGTAGATCGCCACCGCCTCGGCACGCACGCCCGACTCCGCTGGGCCGCCGTCACGACGCTGCCGCCACCGCTCGAGTATGGGCGAAGCACCACAACGAATAGCCATGGCGTCCTCTGCCAGGAGCTGGGCAGCGGTCTCGCGATCGGGTCCGCCGACCGACAAGCCCAGGCCGCCCACGACATAAGCATCGGTCCCGCTCACAGCAAGGGCGAGAAGCTCCGTGAGCGGCGACGACACATCGTCCATCACCAGCGACCACTCCTCTCCGACGCATGTGGACAGCATTGTCACCCAAAGCGAAGAGACCTGCGTTCTGCTGGCATCGCTGAGGGAGCGGACAGATGTAGGCATACTGCTGGCATGCCTGATGGACTTCATGGTCCGAACGTCATCAGCGGAGGCGGGTCGGTTCTTCTTCTCGTAGGGGTCAGCGGCGGTCAAGCGGTGCACCTCGTGCGCCGACAGGAGCCACCGGAGCCAGGTCGTGGCGCCGTCCCCGATTACTACTTCGATCCATCGAACAGTGATCGGGAGGCGATCCGGCGTCACTATGACAGGGCGGTGCTGCTGGATCCGGTCTGGGCGTGGACGACGATGTGCGGACGGGTCTGGGCGGCGATGGTCGGCGGCGACGGTGGTGCGCTCAGCAGATACCGGGAGCCGGCGTTCGCGCCGACCTGCCGGCGATGTCTGGCGCTAATGGATCGCCTGTTCGCCGCGCCCGCGGTTGATCAGCGGGTGCCGGTCGTGGCGCAGCTGGTCTACGCTGCGGTGCGCGAGCACGGTTACGCCGAGGTGCGTGGGGTGCCCGGGGATCAGCTCACCGTGCTCCGGAGGCAGATCCGGTCGCTGATCCGGCAGCGGACGGGTCATTCGAGTCAGACCTTCGTTCAGCGTGACCTGGTGCTGGTGATGTGCGGGCCGCTGGGTGCCCGCCACGAGCAGGCCGAGATGCGGGCCGCTGCGGAGGCGGTCGAGGCTGCCCTGTTGGGTGTGGAGCCGATGACGTCAGTCCGGCCCGAATGGGTTGTCTCGTGGAGCGGCAGCTAGACGTAGCCTGGGCAGATCTACGACGTCATCGTGCTGAGCGAAGTCGAGGAGGGAGAGCTGGCCTTCGTGCATAGTTCGCAGGCCGTACGAATCTGGCCACCGTGCTCCGCCACGATCGACCGCGGATATCGGTCGGATTACCTTGGCACAGGCGATCAACACAGCCCTACCGGGCTGGCCGGTACTCATGTTCCGAGGTGAGACCGAAGCTGCCACGAGTTGAGCCTGAAGTGAACGTCTACAGTGCGCTACATGACTGCCCGCGCCACTGATCCGGGTACCCCGGTGCCGATCGTCGTTCGGCGAGCCGTGCGCGCGCTGGGTCTGGAACGGGCCGCACTCAAGGATGAGGTGGAACGCTACGGCCAGGATCCGCAGCCGGGCTGCCCGTACTTGGTGGAGAATCTCGCGTGGCGCGTGGCGCCGCGGCACACCCAGCGAGCTCACCGGCGGCGGCTGTGGCAGGACGTCATGCTGTACGCGCGAATTGTCACGGTCAACGTCATGGACCATCTGTGGGCGGCCCAGCGGTTGCTGGACGTTACGGACGAGCTCCCGCTGTACGCGCACATGACGGTCGGGCGGGTTGTGTGCGAGGCGGCCGCGAAGGCCGCCCACCTCTTGGACCCTACGATCGACTACGAGACGCGGCTGTTGCGTGGCGCGGTTGTCCTACTCGACGATGTGGACTCCCGGGTTAAGGCGGCGAAGGCGCTCCCCGGGTCGCTGCCGGTGACGCCTGACGCGCTCACTGAGGCGGAGCGGAGCTCGCAGGCCCTGCGCAATCGCATTGCGAGTGCAGGGATCACGGAGGTGCCCGGGGCCCATGGCAGGCCTGCATGGCTACAGTTTTCCGACCGCAATGGCCGGGTGCCGCTGAAGCTGCAGCTGATCAGCCTGGTCGAGACGTCCTTCCCGCACCGGCCCAATCTCTACCGGCACACTTCGGGCGTGGTGCACAGCGCCCCATGGATGCTCGCCGACGCAGTCACCTCCACGCGGATGGTGCCCCACCTGCAGCTGAGCCCCGACATCCTCGGCATCGGCGCGACCGCGCTGACCTGTCTCGACGCCGCAGGGGTGCTGTCCGGGGCGTACGCGTCGTACTACGGTCACGACGCTTCCGCCGCCACGACCGCCCGTCAACTGCGTACTCGGGCGATGGACGTGTGCATGAACGAGTGGTTCGCCCGGCAGCAACTCGCCGCCGGGCGCTGACGCCCGCCTCCTTCTGCCGAGGGCCGCCTGCGCCGTGGCCGGTTGATCCGCACCTGGGCCACCTACCTGGCCCGCCGGGGGGTGCGACAGTTCCGGCCGGGAGCGCAGAGAGGGGACGTACCGGTGATCTGAAACCGTCAAACTTGACGGGTTGTGTCGGCACGTGATCGTGCGCCGTCGTCCGTCATCGTTGCTACAGGCGCTGCTACATCGTTGGTGGGCCTTGTCGGACCTCCGACGGCCTGGCGACGGCCTGCATACCACCACTGAGTGGCGAGGAACTCCAACTCGGGCTTGCATCTGGTACCTAGGTACAGGCTTACTGTCGGGGGTATGAGCAGTATGAGCAACCAACACATCACGGCAGAGGACGTGTGGGTTCCGGATGCCTGCACCCTGCCGACGGCTGAGCGGCCGCTGCGGCTCGCCGAGTTCGATCAGTTCTTCAGCGACGCTGTCCGGGGTGTCGACCGACTGTCGGCACAGCATCTGCGGTTGCAGCTCGACGGCGCGGCGCAGGTGGAGGAGACCGCGCGGGATCTGACGGCCCGTGAGTCGCTTTGCTGCTCGTTCTTCGCTTTTGACCTCTCCCGGCCCTCTCCGGACTCCCTGACGTTGGACGTTCGGGTACCGGTGGCACACGTCGACGTGCTCGATGCTCTCGCCGAGCGGGCTGCGGCTTTTCGGGATCAGGGATGACCGGGTCGGGATTGCGCAGCGGCCAGCTGGCAGACGCGGCCGGGGTCAACTTGCAGACGCTGCGCTACTACGAGCGCCGCGGCCTGCTCACCTCCCCGCAGCGGTCACCCGGCGGGCATCGGCTCTACCCGTCCGAGACAGTCACCCTGCTGCGGGTCATCAAGACCGCGCAACGCCTCGGCTTCACCCTCAACGAGGTCGCCGACCTGCTCGACGCCGGCCGGCACCACCACGGCACCCGCCCGGACACAGGCCTACAAGCACGGGCCTCCCAAAAGCTCGTCGAGGTCGAAGAGAAGTTGGCTGACCTCACCGTCATCCGCGACACCCTGCGCGCCGCCATCTCGGCCGGCTGTGACGACCTGGTCGCCTGCGCCGGCAGCTCCTGCTGCCCCCTGCCATTCGTTGAAATCGCCGGAAGGAACGACCGTGTCGACACCTGCTGACCGACTGCGCCGCCTGCTCCCCTCCAGCATGACCGGACTCGCGGCAACCGCCTGCGCCGCCTGCTGCGTGCTGCCGTTGCTGCTGGCCGCCGGGATTTTGAGCGGTGCCGGCTGGGCCGCCGCCAACCGTTTCCTGCCCGGCGTCGCCGTCGCCTTGGCCGTGCTCGCCGGCCTGTCCTGGTGGTGGGCCAGCAAGCGCCGCCACACTGCCGGCTGCTCCGGTGGCAACTGCTCCTGTGGCCAGGCCGACCAGCGCGACCGCGAGGTGGCCCCGCTACGGTCCGACGTATGACGGTCGCGCGCTCGATCCTGCTTTTCCTGCTTGCCGCACTCGCCGAAATCGGTGGCGCCTGGCTGGTGTGGCAGGGCTGGCGGGAAAACCGAGGGCTGTGGTGGATCGCGGCCGGAGTCACCGCCCTCGGGTTCTACGGCTTCGTCGCCACCTTCCAGCCGGATCCGAACTTCGGCCGCATCCTGGCCGCCTACGGCGGCGTCTTCGTCGCCGGATCCCTCGCCTGGGGCATGGTCGTCGACAAGTTCCGCCCCGACCGCTACGACCTCATCGGCGCAACCATGTGTCTCGTAGGGGTCGCCGTCATCATGTACGCCCCGCGCAGCAGCTAGCGCAAGCCGTCACGCTCGATAACGCCGCATCCGGATCGTTACGGCTGCGGGCGCTCCTTGTGCCCAGCTTCGAGGAGTTGGACCATCTCGGCGATACGTTGGGGCCGTTGATCGGGTCGGCGTTTGGTGGCGTCGATCCAGCGTAGGTAGGCCCGCCGGTAGAACTGGGCCAGGGAATCGAAGAACGCTGCGGCCTGCGGATGCGTTTCTAGCGCGGCGGCCACGTCTTCGGCGAGGTCGTCACGTTGGGGGCCCTCGGGCTCGATGGTGACGGTGACGGTGTCGCCGACGGCAAGGCCGCAGCCGCGTAGCCAAGCCGGGCCGAGGGTGAACGCGAAGCCGTGACCGTCTGGTTCGACGACGCCGCGCACACCTATGTTGTTGACGGTGCCGCGGATGTGGTGGCGGGGCTTGGTTCCCCAGACGGTGTCCGGGTTGAAGGGGATCGGGATCAGGACCCGGCCGCGGGTGGCGGCGGCGACCATGGCGGTGAACTGTTGACCCTTCACGGAGTCGTCCATGTGAGGCACCTTTGTTCGGTTCGACAGCGGGCGGGCCGGCGGTGCTGGGTGTCGGCCTGAGGCGAGCAGCGGTTCGAAGATGTCGCGGCCTAGCGTGACGGCCTGGTCCTGGTCGAGGACGGTGGCGGCCAGACCGGGATGGGCGGCGATCCACGCCTGGGCGTTCGAGGCGTTGGTGAAGAAGTTGATGGTGGAGCAGCAGGTATCGACCGAGCGGCCGGTCGTTCCGGTGGCCGCGTACACGATCACCGCCTCCGTCAGCTGGAAGGTAGCGGCACCGTTGGTGATGGTCACGCGGACCGGTTGGCCGGTGTGCGGATCGACAGAGGTGATCACCGCGTCGGTGCCGAGCATGAACGGCATGCCCAACGCGTCGATGGCACACATCGCGAACACCTCGACATCGCCGAGCGACACCACGTGCGGCGTTGGCGTTGGTGAGAACGGGTAGGCCGCGACCAGACGCCCGGCGCTGTCTACGGCGACAAGGTCCTGCCGAGCGAGTTCGCGCAGCGCGTTTGCTGTGTCCAGTTCTGCCGTGTTGACGGCAGTGCGGATGTCGGCGCCGCTGGGAGCAGTCCCGGTGGCGGCGAAGTGGCGCAGGATCGCCCGGTGCACCTGCCGCAGCCTGTCGGGCAGCTGCTCGGCACGGCGGGGCCGGTCGGTCCGGATGGCGTTGCCCGGCTGTGCCCAGCAATCGGCCAGGCTGGGCTCCGTCGCGGCGGTAGCGGATTCGGCGCCCATCGCCTGGCGCAGGGCAGCGCGTATGCGCCCACCAGTGGGCAGATCCAGCCGACAGGCCGCCGGCCCGTCACCGCTGCCGCCCATCACGTCCACGCCGTTGACCAGGATCGACGGCGACGGATAGTCCCCCACCACCTCGGTCACCACCGCAGGCAGCCCGAGGTCGGCCAGCGCGGCCTGCAGCGCCTCCCGAGCCCGAGCAAGGTTCGGACAGTCCGGCACGGAACGGAGCTCAACGCTCACCCGGCCATGCAGGGCTGATCCGACGAGGGCCTCGATGAACCGGCCCGCGCCGTCGATGGCCTGTTCGACAGGGAACACCGCGATGTCCTCGCGTCCTTGGGCCTCAGCCCAATGACCTGCAGCCTGCCCGCTGGAAAAGAACAGCTGGTCACGGCAGCAGCTGGACATCACTGCTGCAACCGCGTCGCCCACACTCTTGCCGCGCGCTCGCACGAAGGACACGACAGCACCATCGGCCGAGTTTTCCTGAATGCCGTCCGGTCCCAGGAGCAGCGAGATCGGCTGCCCGGTCGTCTCCAGCGACGACTGCACCGCGATGGTCTTGCCCAGCACTCGCGGTAGCCACAAGGTGTCCGGCGCGCACCACGCATACAGCGTCTTCCCGTCGACTGTCAGTCGGTGCGGCGACGGCATCTCGGGCAGGGACAGGCCCCAGAAGGCAATGATCCTGCCCTGGTTGTCCTGGTGGTGAGTGCCGGCCAACACGCCGTCGAGAGCAGCGGCCACCTGCTGCTCCGGCACACCGAGTCGCCCGGCCAGCGCGGGGGCCGTGACCGGCGTGCCCTCGGCGAGCAGCCGCCACAACCCGACGGCGAGGCGCGCCTGCGCCGGATCGAGCACCGGCATGATCTTCAGGTACTCCGCCAGGAGCCAGTCCAGCTCGCCCACCTCGGCCCCTACAGCATCTGCCGCTGCGGTCATCAACAGCCTCCCCACGGCAAGCGGCCTCGATGGCAAAACGCACACCGCCTGGCCGTCACGGCTCTACCGGTACCAGACTGGACCTTCCAGTACAGGGGAAGGTCAAGGCGCGACGACAGGAGGTCACCGGATGCGGATCGGGGAACTCGCCGCGGCAACCGGCACGACCACCAAGACGCTGCGCTTCTACGAAGCCAGCGGCCTGCTCCCACCCGCGCCGGCTACCGCGGCTACGGCGGCGACGCCGTTGCCCGGCTCGACTTCATCCGCCGCGGCCGTATTGCCGGACTCACCCTTGCCCAGATCCGCGACATCCTCACCGTCCGCGACACCGGCCACGCCCCCTGCGGACACGTACGCCAACTGCTCGCCGACCAGCTCGCCGCCATCGACGCCCAGCTCGCCGACCTACACGCCCTGCGCGCCACCGTCGCCCAGCTCCACCACTCCGCCACCAACGCCGAACCCGACACCTGCCCGCCCGAGCAGGTATGCCGCTACCTATAGCCGCCCAGGTGTCCTGGGGCTCTCGACGTTGAAGCGGAGCTGAAACAGGCCCTGGTCCTCGCTGACCAAGTGGCCGAGCGCTTCCCGGCCGCGGCGGTCCTCGGTCCCGTGGAGTCGGGCACCCGCGGGCGGTGGGGGCCATCGCCGCGACGCCTCGCCAATCGCCTCGCGACGAACGGCCAGGCGCGCGACAAGCCGGTCAGTGTGCGCGTGCTCGGGGCAGGGATTGCAGGGTCAGGCCGATGCGGGCCAGGCTGATCGGAATCGCCACGAGCATTGGCCACACCAGGGTCGGGGCGAAAAGCAGAACGGCGGCCACCATCGCCACGTCCAGAGCGACAAGGCCGAGACCGCCGGCGTCCCCCAGGCGAGCGCGCCGATAGCTACGCCGGCTGGTCGCCGCAGTGATCAACGCGGCGACGACGGCAAGCAGCGTGAGCCCGAACACGGCCGCAGCCGGAGCGGGAACTGGCCAGCTCCAGACGTGGGCGGCGACGAGGGTGGCGCCCCAGCAGGCACCGACAACGGGGCCGGTGGCCAGCAGCATCCGGGCGGTCCGCCGGCTCGGGGAGTGCACGACGAACGCGTCGGTGATCTGGTCGACCGTGCCGAATTCGGCGATCGCGGCTCGGGCCGCGTCCGCCGGCGGCAGCCCGGCGGCGAGGTGGTGCTGCCAGGTCTCGGTCAGCCCGTCGGCGAGCTCGTCGACCGCGTCGGCAGGCAGGCGGCGGGCCAGGACGCCGAGGTGGGCGTCGATCAGCTGGTGGCTGGCCACGGCTTGGTCCCCAGCATTGTGGTGATCGCGGCGGCGAACTCGCGCCAGTTGTTGCGGTCGGCGTGCAGCCGCCGCTCGCCGACCGGGGTGAGCTGGTAGGTACGCCGGCGCCGGCCGTCCACGCTCGACCAGGACCCGGCGATCAGACCAGCGCTTTCCAGGCGGTGCAGGGCCGGGTAGATGGTGCCGGTGGGCAGGTCGAACCGGCCGCCGCTGCCCTCCCGCAGGGCCTCCTTGACCGCGTACCCGTGCCGCGGACCGTCCTCCAACGCGGCGAGGAGCAGCACGTCCAGATGGCCCTTGAGCTCCTGCGCACCCACCTTCATGAGCGGAGCCTATCCCCTGCATAGGTAGTTATGCTACTGTCCGGCCGATAGGTAGTAATCCTAGCTATTGGGTGGTCGAGATGGGTGAACGACCGGCGGTCGAGGCGCAGGGCCTGGTCAAACGGTTCGGTGAGGTGCCCGCCCTGGCCGGCGTGGACCTGCAGGTGCCGACCGGCGGGGTGCTCGGGCTACTCGGACCGAACGGGGCGGGCAAAACCACTGCGGTGCGGATCCTGACCACGCTGCTGCCCCCGGACGCCGGGCGGGCCAGGGTAATGGGCTTGGACGTGGTGCGTCAGGCGGACGCGGTGCGACGGGTCATCGGCCTGTCCGGTCAGTACGCCGCCGTGGACGCCTACCTGACCGGTCGGGAGAACCTGCGCATGATGGGTCGGCTGTCCGGACTGCCCCGGGCCGCCGCGCGGCGGCGGGCCGATGACCTGCTGGAGCTGTTCGACCTCACCGACGCTGCCGGCCGCACCGCCCGGACCTACTCCGGCGGGATGCGCCGCCGCCTCGACGTGGCCGCGAGCCTGGTCGCCGCGCCTGCCGTGCTGTTCCTGGACGAGCCCACCACCGGTTTGGACCCGCGGGGGCGGCTCGGGCTGTGGCAACTGCTCGGTGAGCTGACCACGCACGGCACCAGCATCGTGTTGACCACCCAGTACCTGGAGGAGGCCGACCGCCTCGCCGACACCATCGTGGTCCTCGACCACGGCCGGGTCATCGCCACCGGCACCGCCGACGAGCTGAAGACTCAGGTCGGCGGCGACCGCCTGGAGCTGCAGGCACCCCCCGGCGCCAACCCGCACCCGCTCGCCGCAGCGATGGCCGGCCTCGGTTCCGCGCCGCCAACCGTTGACGTCGAGGCCGGCCGCATCGTCGTTCCGGTCGCCGATGGACCGGGCATCCTGCCTGACGTCGCCGCCCGCCTCGCCACGAGCGGGCTGCGGGTATCGGACCTCGCCCTGCGCCGTCCCACGCTCGACGACGTGTTCCTCACCCTCACCGGGCAGCCCACGACTACACCGTCCGCCTCGGACACCATGACGACCGGGAGCGTCCGATGACCGCGACCATCGCGCCGGGCAGTGTCGTGCGAATGAGCGGGCCGGGCTGGCTGCTGGCCGACGTTGCCACGATCACCGGCCGCAACCTGCACCGCCTGATGCGGGTACCGACGCTGATCGCGTTCGCCACCGTGCAGCCGGTGCTGTTCGTCCTGCTGTTCACCTACGCCTGGGGCGGCGCCATCCACCCGCCCGGCGTCACCCGCTACATCGACTACGCGCTGCCCGGCATCTGGGTCCTCGCCATCGCGTTCGGCGCCTCCCAGACCGGCGTCGCCCTCGCCGACGACCTGACCACCGGCATGATCGACCGGTTCCGGGCACTGCCGATGGCCCGCTCCGCCGTCCTGGCCGGCCGCGTCGCCGCAGACGCCGCCCGCAACCTGTTCGTCCTCGCCCTGATGACCGGCGTCGGCTACGCGATCGGATTCCGCTTCCACGCCGGCCCAGCCGCCGCGCTGGCCGCGATCGGGCTCGCCCTGGCGGTCGGGATAGCGTTCTCGTGGATCTTCGCGCTGCTCGGGCTGCTCGTCCGCGACCCCGAGTCGGCCGGTATCGGCGGACTCTTGGCCGTCATCCCGCTGATCTTCACCAGCTCCACGTTCGTCCCGGTGGCCACCTTCCCCGGCTGGCTGCAAGCCTTCGCCAACGTCAACCCGATCACCGTGACTGTCGACGCGCTGCGGGCGCTGTGCCTGGGCGGCCCGACCGCCACCCACGTGTGGCAGGCCCTGATCTGGATCGGTGGACTGCTCGCCACGGCCATACCCGCAGCTGTCATCCGCTACCGATGCACCACCGCCACATGAACACCCAGCCGGTGCTCGACGACGGCTGAGGTGCCAGGCCCGACAGGTGGCTTCGGGACATGACGCCCCCGCGCGTCACCGCCTGCTGGGCCCGCGCTGCGAGCTGGCTCATTGCTTTAGGACCTACCTCCCTGCAAGTCAGCGTTCGCGGCTATCTGCGCAGAGGTTTGTGCGCGTAGCAGCATGCCGGCTGTCGCGACGGCGCAGCAGATCGCGACGGCGATGAGCAGCGACTGGTAGTTGCGCGCCGCGTGGAGCAGGGCGGCAGCGGCCAGCGGAGCGGCAGCTCGGGAGACTGTGACGGGCAGGGCGAGGATGCCGGCGATGCTGGCGTACGCGGTGGTGCCGTATCGGTCGGCGAGCAGGGCAGGTGCGGCGAGGCTGGACACGCCGAAGCCGAGCCCGAACGCCACGACCGCGACCACGGAGCCGGTTCGGCTGCCGGCCAGGACGGGAAGGCACGCGGCGGCAACGGCCTGGATCCCGAAGATCACGGCGACCACGGTCGTCATCGAGGCGAGCCGCCGGGCTCCGGTCAGGACGATTCGGCCGGTGACGGACAGGACGCCGAGCAGGCCGGTGACGGCTGCGGCGAAGGTCGCGGGGTGGCCGCGGCTGGTGAGGTAGCCGACCAGGTGGACGACCATCGTGCTGGTCGCGGCGCCGTGGGCGACGAAGGTGATCACGAGGATCCAGAATCGGATGTCGCCGGTCGCGGTACGGGCTGAGGCCGGCCGCCCCTGCCGTCGTTGGTGCGTGGGTGGGTGGGGTGGTCTGCGGATGGTGGCGGCGTGCAGCGGGACGGTGATCAGTCCGTGGATGGCGGCGAGGACGATCAGAGCGGTGCGCCAGTCGAGGTGTTCGACGAGGACGCTGGTCAGGGGGAGGAAGATCGTGCTGGCGAATCCGGCGACGATGGTGACCGCGAGGAGGGCGTTTCCGCGTCGCTCGGGGGTGAACCAGGTGACGATGACGGCGAAGGCGGGTTCGTAGAGGACCATCGCACCGGTGACGCCGATGCCGATCATCACCGCGTAAAGCTGCCAGACGGTGTGGACCTGGGACCAGGCCAGGACCAGCGCGGTGGCGCTCGCCGAGCCGACGGTCATGAGGGCACGTCCGCCGTGGCGGTCGAGCCACCGCCCGACGGGGATGGCCATGAGGGCGCCTGCGAGGACGGACGCGGTCAGCGCGCCGGTGGCGGCGGTGGTGGACGCGCCGAGACTGGTGGCCATCGGGTGCAGCAGGACTGCATAGGCGTAGTAGAGGGTGCCGTAGCCGACGGTTTGGGTGATGGCGAGCGCCGCGACGATCCGCCGGCCGTGGGTGCTGTGGTGCCCGCCGACGCTGGCGTCGGCGGGCACCGTCGTGGTGGCGGGCATCAGCTACCGCAGCAGCCACCGGTCTGACCGCCGGCGGGGGCGGCGTCGAGGGTGATAAGGCTCAGCGGAGCGGACAGCAGCCCACCGGCGATGCCGGTGGCCAGACCCCGCCCGGCCGGCTCGGCGACGGGAGCCGGGCCGCAGCAGCTGTCACCGTTGACCGAGTCGGCGGGGTTGCTGTTGCAGACCCCGGTCTCGGGCAGGTCGAGCTGCACGTCGCGGGCGGCGTCCCAGTCGCCGGCGAGGGCCGCGACGACGGAGCGGACCTGCTCGTAGCCGGTGGCCATGAGGAACGTCGGTGCCCGGCCGTAGCTCTTCATCCCGACCGCGTAGTAGCCGACCTCCGGGTGGGACAGCTCGTCCACGCCGTGTGGGGGCACCGTGCCGCAGGAGTGCTCGTTCGGGTCGATCAGCGGCGCGAGGGCGCGGGTGGCGCCCATGACCGGGTCCAGGTCCAGCCGCAGCTCGGACGCGATGGAGTGGTCGGGACGGAAGCCCGTGGCGGCGACGATCCGGTCCACCGTGATCGACTCCTCACCACCGTCGGCGTGCCGCACGACGACAGCAACGCGGCCGTCGGTCGAGGTGAGGGCGTGCACCGAGAAGCCGGTGAGCAGCCGGATCCGGCCGGCGTCGACGTGCGCCCGCAGTCGGGAGCCGAGTGCGCCGCGCGCCGGGAGGGCATCCGCGTCCCCGCCCCCGTAGGTGCGGGCCGGGCTGGCCGTGCGGATCGCCCAGGTGACCGTGGTGCCGGGTTCGGCGGCGGCCAGCTCCGCCAGGGACAGCAGCGTGTTCGCGGCGGAGTGGCCGGCGCCCACGACCAGGGTGTGCCGGCCGGCGAAGCGGTCCCGGTCCGCTTCGAGCACGTCCGGCAGGGCGTGCTCGAGGAACGCCGCCGCGTCCTTCTCGCCCCGGGCGGCCAGGCCGGAAGCGCCGAGGACGTTCGGGGTGCCCCAGGTGCCGGAGGCGTCGATCACCGCGCGGGCGAGGATCTCCTCGCCGTCGGCGAGACGGACCAGGAATGGCGTGGACTCGCGTCCCGCGGTGCGCAGCCGGTCGAGGCCGAGGCGGCTGATCGCCTCGACGCGGGCGCCGTAGCGCAGGTGCGGCTTGAGCCGCGGCAGCTCCGCGAGGGGCTGCAGGTAGTCGGCCACGAGGTCCGCGCCGGTCGGCAGGGCCTCCAGGTCGGGGGCGACCCAGCCGGCGTCGTCGAGCAGCCGCCGGGCGGCCGGGTCGATGTTGTACCGCCACGGGGAGAACACCCGGACGTGGCCCCACTGGCGCACCGCCGCTCCGGCGGTGTCGCCGGCTTCCAGGACGGTGAACGGCAGGCCGCGCTCGTGCAGGTGCGCGGCGGCGGCCAGGCCGACCGGACCAGCACCGATCACCACGACGGGGAGGTTGTCCAGGGCACTCATCAGGGAACTCCTTGTGTTGAGAACAATCAGATCAATCGGCGGACGGTGGCCTGGGCGGCGAGGTCACCGGCTGGTTAGGTAATGACGGGATTGCGGCGTTCGAGCAGGGTCACGTCGGGCTTAGCAGTTCGACGCTCCGCTAGAACCGTCCGTAGGCCGCATACGTGGCGGTGCGGGCGGCGTCGTAGAGGCGCTGAGCCCGCTGGTCGGTGGTGGTGACCTCGGCGCAAGAGTCGCAGAACCGGACACCAGCAGCGGGCGACTTCGATCGACGCGCGAACCGGAACATGACATTCCCCTTCCTTCGGACGGCTGTCTTGACGTCCGTCGAATCAGAGAGTTGCATGCTGATTAGAGAGATGTCAACCTAGAGGCATGTCGAAGCAAGTGGCTCCCCTCACCCTCATCGATCTGACTGCCGACACGCCGTGCTGCCCACCTCTGGCGCAGCGGCGCGTGCCGGCCGAGACCGCGGCGGTGCTGGCGCCGGCATTCAAGGCCCTCGGTGACCCGGTGCGGCTGCAGCTGCTGTCGATGATCGCCTCCGCCGAGAGCGGGGAGGCGTGCGTCTGCGACCTGACCCCGGCCTTCGACCTGACCGGGCCCACGATCTCGCACCACCTGAAGGCGCTACGCGAGGCCGGACTGGTCGACTCGGAACGGCGAGGCACGTGGGTGTACTACCGCGCCCGGCCAGCCATCCTGCGTCAGCTCGCCGCGCTGCTCACCGTGGAGCCGACACCCGCCGCGTGAGCCGGGACCTCCCCCGAATTCCGCCGGACATGCCTGCGGCCAGGGCGCTGACGACGTAGGTAGCGTCGCGGCCGACGCCGCGCAGCGTGTTCGACGAGAACGACCGCTGGAACTCCAACCCCACATAGACCAACCCCGGGTGGGTGGCCGAGATCCCGCCCACGTGCCGGGGCATACCGTCCTCCAAGGTCCCGAGCGGGGCGAGATAGTCCAGGTGTGGGCGGTAGCCGGTGGCGAAGATGACCGCGTCGACCGGCTCGCGGCTGCCGTCGGCCCAGACGACGCCATCGGGGATGAACGCGGTGAACATCTCCCGGCGGGCGAGGAGCCCGGAGGCGACGGCGTCGCGGTAGACGCCGGTGTCGAGCACGGCGGCGTGGCGGACGAGGCGGGTGAGCACCCACCGTGGGAGGCGGTCCGCGCCGGTGACGTCGAGCCAGTGGTGCAGGTCCCGGCCGCGTATGCGCTGCGGTACGAACTGGATCGGCGCCCTGGTGGCCAGGGTGACCGTGGCGTGCGGAGCCAGTTCGTGCGCGACCTGAACGGCGGAGTTGCCGGCACCGACGACGATGACCCGCTTGCCGGCGTAAGGCTCGGGCCGACGGTAGTGCGCGACGTGCCGCAGCTCGCCGGCGTAGTGACGCTGGCCGGGCAGGACGGGCAGGTACGGGTTGCCGAAGGAGCCGCTGGCGGCGACGACGCCCGCCGCCGCGATCTCGTCGCCGGTGTCGGTGTGGACGAGGTACCCGCCGGCCGGGCGCGAATGCACGGCGGTGACCCGGACCCCGTTGCGGATATCGGCGTCGACGCTGCCGGCGTAGCGGCGCAGGTAGGCGACGACCTCGTCGCGGCACGGATACCGGTCGAGGTCTTCCCCGCTGAAGGCCATGCCGGGCAGGGCGCTGTATCGGGCCGGGGAGAACAGGGTGAGGCTGTCGTAGTAGTCCGGCCACGAGCCGACCGGCTCGACGCCGACGTGCAGGACGACCGGGCGCAGCCGGGCAGAAAGGGCGGCACGTGCGGCGGCGAGGCCGGACTGACCGCCGCCGACGATGATCACGGGTTCTGGAGAGGTGGTCACACCATCATCATATCGTCGTTTTGTTGAATGACAATATGATGATGGTGGGGGAGGCTAGGAGACATGGATCAGTCGACGCCCGCAGCCGGGGCGCCCGCCACCGGGCCGACCGGGCTGGCGCCGGACACGCAGGAGTTCCTGAAGGCGCTGGGCAGCCCGACGCGCCAGCGGATCATGATGCTGTTCGCGCAGGGCGCCGAGCTGTCGGTCGGAGAAGTGGCCGAGCGCACGGGCATCAGTCAGGCCACAGCGTCGCAGCAGCTGACCCTGCTGCGACGGGGGCGGGTGGTGACGTCGCGGCGCGACGGGAAGACCGTGTACTACCGGGCCGACCGGGACGGGGCGCTCGCGGCGCTGACCGAGTTGCAGGCCTATCTGATGACCTGCTGCTGACCGGACTTCACGCCCAAAGCGACGCCGGCCACCCGGACTTGACCGCCCCGCGGACCTGACATGCGGCGCGAGACCTGGAGCTGCACCCTGCCCAACGGCTGGTCACAAGGGCGATCCGACATCTGGCCTCCGCCACGGGGCTACACCCTGTGACTAGTCCCGCTTGACAGCTCTCAATCGCTCAGCAATCATTGAGTCAATGACTACTGAATTTGCTTCCCTGTCGGGGCGCGCACGGATCCACGCCGCCCTCGGCGACCCGGCGCGCCTGGCGATCGTGGACGCGCTCACCCTGGGCGACGCCTCCCCCGGCGAGATCGCCCACGATCTCGGCATGCCGACGAATCTGGTCGCCCACCACGTCAAGGTCCTCACCGAAGCCGGCCTGGTCGTCCGGGGCCGCTCCGAGGGCGACCGGCGTCGCACCTACCTGCGGCTACAACCCGAGGCTCTGGCCACGCTGACTCCGCCGCCGCTGGCCCGGGTGGGCCGGGTGGTGTTCGTGTGCACCCGCAACTCCGCCCGCTCGCAGCTCGCCGCCGCCCTCTGGTCCGACCGCACCCAGACGGCGGCGGCCTCTGCCGGCACGAAGCCCGCCGGGCAGGTTCATCCTCGCGCCGTCGCCGTGGCCCACCGGCACGGCCTCGACCTGAACCCGACCGGCACCTCCCACGTCGCGGACATCCTGCGGGACGACGATCTGGTCATCGCCGTTTGCGACAACGCCCACGAGGAACTCACCGGCCCGGTCCGGCCGCGCCTGCACTGGTCGGTTCCGGACCCGGTCCGCGTCGACACCGACGCCGCGTTCGAGGCCGCGTTCGCCGACCTGGCCGCCCGCGTCGACCGCGTCGCCCCCGTCATCACCCCCGCCATGAGTTCGGGAGACCGCCATGACTGACACCAGTCCCTACCTGCGCGAAGACCTCTCCGTCGACCAGCAGCTCGCCCTGCGCACCGCCGCCGCCCGCCTTGCGGCCGAGTTCGACGGCACCTACGGCACCGAGACGGTGGAGCGGTTCCTGCACGCCAGCTACGACCAGTTCGCCACCGTCGGCAGCGTCCCCAACTACCTGCCGCTGCTCGCCGAACGGTTCGCCCGCCAGCGGCTGCGGGCCCTGGCCCGAGTGGAGGGCCATCACCGTGACGGCCGCCCGGTCGCCTTGTTCTTGTGCACCCACAACGCCGGCCGTTCCCAGATGGCGCTCGGCTTCTTCACCCACCTCGCCGGCGACAGCGCGGTGGCGTGGTCGGGTGGCAGCGAACCCGGGATCGAGGTGAATCCGGCGGCGATCGCGGCGATGGCCGAACGCGGCATCGACATCTCGGAGGAGTTCCCGAAGCCCTGGACCGACGAGGTCGTGCGCGCCGCCGACGTGGTCGTCACGATGGGCTGCGGCGACGCCTGCCCCGTCTTCCCCGGCACCCGCTACGAGAACTGGGACCTCGACGACCCTGCCGGCCTCGACCTTGCCGGCGTGCGGCCGATCCGCGACGAGATCGAACGCCGGGTCCGTCGCCTTCTCGACGGGCTGCACGTCCCCGCAACCCGTTAAACCACCACACGCCGGGCCGACACCCGGCTCCGGGAAGTCACACCAATGGGAGAGAACAGACTGATGACCATCGCACTCTGGCGGCGGCTGCTGGCCGAGTTCACCGGCACCGCCCTGCTGGTCACCGCCGTGGTCGGCTCCGGCATCATGGCCACCGCCCTCTCCCCCGGCGACGTCGGCCTCCAGCTGCTGGAGAACTCGACCGCCACCGCGTTCGCCCTCGGCGCGCTCATCCTGATCTTCGGACCGGTCTCCGGCGCGCACTTCAACCCGGTCGTCTCCGCCGCGGACTGGTTCCTCGGCCGCCGCGCCGGCACCGGGCTGACCGGCCGGGACCTCAGCGGCTACACCGTCGCCCAGGTCGCCGGGGCGATCGGCGGGTCGGTGCTGGCGAACCTGATGTTCGACCTGGCCGCCGTCGACTTCTCCGGCAAGGACCGCGCCGCCGGCAACCTGTGGCTGGGCGAGGTCGTGGCCACCACCGGCCTGATCCTGCTGATCTTCGCCCTCGCCCGCTCCGGCCGGGCCCCCGTCGCCCCCGCGGCGATCGGCGCCTACATCGGCGCGGCGTACTGGTTCACCTCGTCGACCTCGTTCGCCAACCCGGCGGTGACGATCGGCCGGGCGTTCACCGACACGTTCGCTGGGATCGCTCCCGCCTCGGTGCCCGGCTTCGTCATCGCGCAGCTCGTCGGCCTCGCCGTGGGCGTCGGTCTCCTGGCTGCGCTCTACCCCGACGCCGGGCAGGCCGCCGACCAGGTCGTCGTGCCCACCGACGAACGTGACCCCGCGCTGGACCATCACGCATGAGCGCAACCCCGGAGCACAGCGGAGTGGACAGGTCGTACCGGGGCCTGCTCAACCCGCCGCGTCCCGCCGGCCGCTACCGCCAGCTCGACCGCAACAGCAACCCCGACCTACACCTGCCCGCGATTCCTGACGAGGCGCCGGTCAACCGGCCCTGCGACCCGTACAGCAAGAAAGGCTCCTGATGTCCAAGCCCAGCGTCCTGTTCGTGTGCGTCCACAACGCCGGCCGCTCCCAGATGGCCGCCGGTTGGCTGCGCCACCTCGGCGGCGACGCCGTCGAGGTCCGCTCCGCCGGCTCCGCCCCCGCCGAGACGGTCAACCCGGCTGCGGTGGAGGCCATGCGCGAGGTCGGCATCGACATCACCGACCAGACGCCCAAGCTCCTCGAGTACGAGACCGCTGAGTCCTCCGACGTCATCGTCACCATGGGCTGCGGCGACGCCTGCCCGGTCTTTCCTGGCAAGCGTTACGAGGACTGGAAGCTCGAAGACCCGGCCGGCAAGGGCGTCGAGGCCGTCCGCCCCATCCGCGACGAAATCCGCGCCCGGGTGGAGGAGCTCCTCGCCGACCTCACCCCCGCCGCCTGACACACCTCCCCCGTCTGTTGCCCGCCGCCGGCCCGTCCGGCGGCGGGCACACCCCTGAGCAGGAGCCCCTCGTGCCCGACCCGCACCGCCTGATCATCATCGGCTCCGGACCCGCCGGATACACGGCCGCCCTTTACGCCGCCCGCGCCAACCTCGCACCCCTGGTCATCGAGGGCAGCCAGTCCGGCGGGGCGCTGATGACCACCACTGAGGTGGAGAACTTCCCTGGCTTCCCCGACGGCATCACCGGCCCTGAGCTGATGGACAATCTCCGCAAGCAGGCCGACCGCTTCGGCGCCCAGTTCATCACCGACGACGTCACCCGCGTCGACCTCACCGGCCCCGGCTTGAAGACCGTGTACGTGGGCGAGAAGGCCTATCGAGCCGAGGCTGTCATCCTTGCCACCGGGTCCGCCTGGCGGCCTCTCGGCGTCCCCGGCGAGCAGGAACTCCTCGGCCACGGCGTCTCGTGCTGCGCCACCTGCGACGGGTTCTTCTTCCGCGACCAGGACATCGCCGTCGTCGGCGGCGGCGACACCGCAATGGAAGAGGCCACCTTCCTCACCCGCTTCGGCAGCGTCACCATCGTGCACCGCCGCGACACCTTCCGCGCCAGCCGCATCATGGCCGAGCGCGCCCTCACCAACGACAAGATCCGCGTCGTGTGGAACAGCGTGGTCGAGGAGATCATCGGCAACGACGGGGTAGCCGTCGGAGCGCGCTTGCGCGACGTCCACACCGGCGAGGTCACGGTCCTCGACGTCACTGGCGTGTTCGTGGCCATCGGCCACGATCCCCGCAGCGAACTGTTCCGCGGCCAGGTCGACGTCGACGACGAGGGATACGTCCTCGTGCAGTCCCCCAGCACCCGCACCAACATCCCCGGCGTCTTCGCCGCCGGAGACCTCGTCGACCACACCTACCGGCAAGCCATCACCGCCGCCGGCACCGGCTGCGCCGCCGCCCTCGACGCCGAGCGGTACCTCGCCGCCAACTCCTGAATCTCCGTCGGTCCTGCCGGTTGCAGGTCCGGCAGGACCGACATCCCGTAGTCAGCTCCGGGGCGCCAGGGGGTTCTTGAGCTGCACCCCGATGCGCGGCAACCTACGCTGTGAAAATGTCCGCGCGCCCACGGCCGCCGATAGCAGAGGCATCATGTCCCACATTTTGATCATCGGCGGCAGCGACGCCGGCATCAGCGCCGGGCTGCGCGCCCAGCAGGTCGACCCGTCCGTCGAGACCACCGTGGTCGCCGCCGGCGCCTTCCCCAACTACTCGATCTGCGGCATCCCGTACCACATCTCCGGCGACGTGCCGGACTGGCGGGACCTGGCCCACCGCACACGCGACGACCTCGAACGCGCCGGGTTGCGGCTCGTCTTGGACACCCGCGCCCGGCACATCGATCCCACGTCCCGCACCGTCACGGTCAGTGGACCAGGCGGGCGTGACGAAGAGCTGCGCTACGACCGGCTCATCATCGGAACCGGCGCCGTCCCGGTCCGCCCGCCGATCGCCGGCTTGCACGAGCTCACACCGGCCGACGGGGTGCATCTGCTGCACACCATGGACGACACCCTCTCCCTTGCCGAGACGCTGCGGCGGGGCCCGGAATCCGCGCTGATCGTGGGGGCGGGCTACATCGGGCTGGAGATGGCCGAAGCCCTGCACGCCCGCGGCCTGCAGGTCACCATGGTCGAGCAGATCCCGCAGGTGCTGGGCACCGTCGACCCGCAGCTCGCGACGCTGGTCGCCGACGAACTGGCGCACCACGGCGTGCGGGTCGTCACCAACACCACCGTCACCGAGGTGGCACGCGACGGCGGCCGGCTGAAGGTCACCGGCCATTCCACCGACCAGTTCGGCGACACGGGCAGCTTCAGCCAGGTCACAGACGTCGTGCTCGTCGTCGTCGGCGTGCGGCCCGACACCGCGCTCGCGCAGACCGCCGGGGTCCGGCTGGGAGTGCGCGGGGCGATTGCGGTGGACCGGCGGATGCGCACCGGCGTGCCGGACGTCTACGCCGCCGGGGACTGCGTGCACACCTACCACCGGCTCCTGGACACCACCACGTATCTGCCGCTCGGCAGCACCGCGCACAAGCAGGGCCGCGTGGCGGGAGAAAACGCCGCCGGCGGCGACCGGCAGTTCGCCGGCTCGCTGGGCACCCAGGCGGTCAAAGTCTTCGACCTCGTAGCCGCCCGCACCGGCCTGCGCGACGCCGACGCCCGCGAGCACGGATTCGATCCCGCCGCGCACGTCTCCCGCGTCGACGACCACAAGGCCTACTACCCGGGTGCCAAGCCGATCACCACCGCGATCACCGGCGACCAGCGCAGCGGACAGCTGCTCGGCGCCCAGCTCATCGGCCACCGCGACACCGCGGTCGCCACCCGCGTCGACATCTACGCCGGCGCCCTGCACCACCGCATGACTGTCGACGCCCTCACTGACCTCGACCTGTCTTACACCCCGCCGCTGGGCAGCCCCTGGGATGCCGTGCAGATGGCCGCGCAGCTGTGGGTCAGTGCCCACACCGCCGACCTCCCCTGACGGCGTCAGGGTTTCGCCTGCTCCCGTGGACTCTCTTAGTCGCTCCGCATTCCTCGCTTGCGGTGTCCCGATGTCCGGGCGATCCGCCAGTCACTTCGGTTGACCTCGCCGCTGCGTTGGCACCATTGCGACCACTTCGTCAGGCCCCACCGGTCACGTTCAGGCGCGTAGCAGCTCGCTGATCTCCGCGACCGTGGCCTTGGCGGTGCGCCCCGCGCCGGCCAGCGTCGCCGACGCGGGGCCGGTCCAGTCGCCGTAGCCGAGCAGGTAGAGGCGGGGCTCGTCGACCGACCGGGTGCCCACCGTCGGCACCCCGTCGTCGGCCAAGGCCAGGCCGAGAGGCGCCAGGTGCGCGAGATTCGGCTGGAATCCGGTGCACCAGATGACGGCGTCGCAAACCTGCTCCCGGCCGTCGGCCCAGGCGACGCCGAGTGGGGTCAGCCGCTGGAACATCGGCTGCGCGGTGAGGACGCCGCGGTCACGAGCGGCGCGGACGCTGGGGACCATGACGATGTCACCGAGGTCGGACACGCCCTGCGGCGATCCCTGCTGCGCGTGGCGTGTGGCCACGCCGAACAGCACCCGACCGTCGACGTCGTCCGGCATGAACCGCGCCGCGCGCAGGGTGACCCAGGTGGCCTCGGCGACCCGGGACACCTCGGCCAGGATCTGCGCCGCGGAGTTACCTCCGCCGACGATCACGACCCGCTGCCCCCGGAACTGCTCCGGCGAGGTGTAGTGCACCGTGTGCGGCTGCCGGCCGGCGAACTCCTCACGGCCCGGGATGTCGGGCACGTACGGGCAGTCCCACGTACCGGTGGCGGAGATGACGTACCGGGCCAGCCAGCTCCCGTCGTCGGTCTCCACCGCCAGGCGCTCCCCGGCTGGCCGCACCTCGTGCACCCGGACCGGCCGGCGCACCCGCAGGTCGTACCGCTGCTCGTAGGCCCGTAGGTAGTCCACGACGTGCCCGGCGGTCGGGAACTCCTCGCCCTCCTGCCGAGGCATCCCCCACCCCGGCAGCGGGCTGTACTCCGCTGGGGAGAACAACCGCAACGAGTTCCAGCCATGCCGCCACGCGCCACCCGGCTGCGACTGGGCGTCGAGGATGACGTAGTCCAGACCGGCGCGGCGCAGGTAGTAGCCCGCCGCCAGGCCCCCCTGCCCGCCCCCGACGACCACCACGTCACACGATCCGGGCACGCCGGCACCTCCCTCCGTCCGCCGATCATCATGCCGAGCGGCCCAAGATCCCCACACGCTGGGCCGATGCAGACACTCGCCCGTCCGGCGGCGGACACGACCGGGACGGATCAACAAGGCTCCCTACCCGCAAACTGACGGTGACCCGGTCCTGGTTCCACCGGCGTGGAACGATGGAAGACGTGGGAACTGCGAAAACTGCTACGCCTGCTATCTCGCCGCTTGCTGGCGAGCCGATTAAGCGTGCCGATGCTGAGCGGCTCGCGGGAGTGCTGAAGGCATTCGCCGACCCGGCCCGGCTGCGACTGCTCAGTCTGATCCAGTCCTCTCCGGAGGGCGAGGCGTCCGTGAGTGACCTCACCGCGCCGCTTAATCTCTCCCAGCCGACCGTGAGTCATCACCTTCGGATCCTCACCGAGGCCGGCCTGCTCGAGCGCGAGAAGCGCGGCGTCTGGGCGTACTACCGCCTAGTGCCGTCCGCGATCGCCGCGATCGCCGAGCTGTTGACGCCGCCCCGCAAGCGGGCGACGAAGAAGGCCCGCTGAGCGGCACTGTCGAAGGCCGGCGACGAGTGCGAGCGGCACGCCGGCATGCATGAGCACTGCCGGGTGTGTGCTGAGGCGTGCCGGCGCTGCGAGAAGGCATGCCAGGATCTCCTGGCAGCGCTCGGCAAGGTCCGTGTTGACGTCGGTCGGCCGACCACACACGATTGCCGTGACCTTGCGACCGAGTTACTCAAGTCGGTCGAGCCTCGGCGCTATCACTCGCACCGCTGGAATCCGATGGCCCACCCGCACTGATCCGGATGCACGAGAGGCCCGCATCAGCGGGCCTCAAGGCGGGCGCGGGAGCCCGGAAGGGCGTCCTGCGGTCTTTAGGCTAGCAGGACTTTGTGCGTCGCGGGCAAAGTCCTGCAGGCGACACGGGAGGCCGCCACTCGAGGGGACATAAGCGGCCCGAGTGCACAGGATCGCCTGCGTTACGAAGAGCCGCCCCGCCGCCCACGTACCGAGATGTTGCGCGACGACCCGGCCGCAGCTCGACGGGACAGCCATCCCTAGCAGTACGTCCTGCGCGGCGGCGAGCACCGGCGAGCGTGGACGGGCAGTGCCGGTATCGGCCTCGGGCACGGGCGGGGCCGGGTGGGCAGAGCGGCAGTTGCGAGCGGCCGGACGAGCTGTTCGCCATGTAAGCGAGAACGTTGTGTCATGCCGGCGACAATGGGAGATGCGGTCCCGCGTCGTCGTGCTCGACGAACTTAATGGCAGCGGGTCCGGGGCCGCGCAAGCCTCGCCTGTGGCCGTCCTGCAAGTAGGGGCAGCCATACTGCTGGCATGCGTGACGGCCTGCATGGACCGAACGTCATCATCGCTGGGGAGCAGGTTCTGCTTCTCGTGGCGGTCAGCGGTGGTGAGGCCGTGCACCTCGCGCGCCGGCACCGGCCGTCGGAGCCGGGCCGCGGCGCTGTACCCGAGCACTACCTCACGGGCGGGGATCGCGAGCGGGAGGCAGTCCAGCGGCGGTATGACGTTGAGGCGCTGCGGGAGCCGGTCTGGGAGCACACGACGATGTGCGGCCGGGAGTGGGCGCTGATGGTCGGGGGTGAAGGGGGCACGCTGAGCAGGTACCGGGAGCCGGCGTTCGCGCCGACCTGCCGGCGGTGTCTGACGGCGATGGACCGCCTGTTCCCCGCGCCTGCGGTCGACCGCAGGGTCCCGGTCGTTGCCCAGGTGGTCTGCGGCGTGGTGCGTGAGCGCGGGTACGCGGAGGTCCGGGAGGTGCCCGGTGACCAGCTTGCCGTCCTCCGGAAGGAGATTCGGTCACTGATCAGGCAGCAGACGGGCCACCCCGCCCAGACACTCGTTCACGGCGATCTCCTGCTGGTGATATGTGATCCGCTGCGGGACCCGGAGGCAGAGATGCGCGCGGCGGCCGAAGCGGTAGGAGCAGTGCTGTTCGGGGATCAGCCGCTTCCGGCCACGCGACCCGAGCGGCCTTGGATTGTCACGTGGACCGCGTGGGACCTGGGCTAGATGTACTGACCACAGACGTTGGTGACGGGTAGATCTTGAAAAAGGTGAGGGCCTTCGGGTTCGGTGTGGATTGCGACGTCCTACCCCGAACCTGCGGAGGCCCTCATGCCCCACCGTAATGCACCGTTGTCCGAGACTGGCAGGCTGCGCCTGGCCCGCTGCGTGGTCGAGGAACGGTGGCCACTACGCCGGGCCGCGGAACGTTTCCAGGTCTCACCCACCACCGCGAAACGCTGGGCCGATCGATATCGCACCGACGGGCCGGCGGGTATGACCGACCGTTCCTCACGCCCGCACCACAGCCCGGCCCGGACCTCGCAACGCACCGAACGGCGTGTCGTCAAGGTCCGGACCCTGCGCCGGTGGGGTCCGGCCCGCATCGCGTTCCTGCTCGGGCTGAACCCGGCCACCGTGCACCGGGTCCTGACCCGCTACCGCCTCGCCCGGCTCACCCACCTCGACCGGGCCACCGGCCGGATGATCCGCCGCTACGAGCACGAACACCCCGGCGACCTGGTGCACGTCGACATCAAGAAACTGGGCAACATCCCTGACGGCGGCGGCCACCGCGTGCTCGGACGCCATGCCGGCACCCGCAACCGCTCGGCCATGCCCGGCGTCACCCGCGTGCGACGTGGCGAGCCCCGGCTCGGCTACCACTACCTGCACAACGCCGTGGACGACCACTCCCGCCTGGCCTATACCGAAATCCTGCCCGACGAGACCAAGGAAACCGCCACCGCCTTCTGGTCACGCGCCCACACCTGGTTCACCGCCCAGGGCATCACCGTCACACGAGTGCTGACCGACAACGGCTCCTGTTACCGATCCCAACTCTGGCGCGACACCCTCACCACAGCCGGGATCACCCACAAACGCACACGGCCCTACCGACCCCAGACCAACGGGAAAGTCGAACGCTACAACCGCACCATGCTCGATGAATGGGCCTACGCACGCCCCTACCGCACCGAAACCGAACGCCGTGAAGCCCTGCCCGCCTGGCTGCACACCTACAATCACCACCGCGGACACACCGCACTCGGCGGCCTACCACCCACCAGCCGCGTCCCCAACCTCTCGGGTCAGTACAGCTAGATGCCGGATCGGCCCTTCCGCGTGCTCGCCACTCGCGGCTGCTTGAGCTGGATCTGCAGCGCGGCTCCTGGACGCGGTCAGATGGGCGGGGTTGCGGTGCTCGCCGCGTACGCGGCCGGCAGCTCGCCGGACGCTGCGTCCTGGTCAACACCGGCCCGTTTCCCTACCACGACGAGTGGAAACAGCTCGTCGCCAGCATGGAGAGCGCGCTGCGACTGCACCACCACAAGCCCGGCACGCTGACCTCGTTGGCGAAGTACTTGCACCAGCGCACCAGCGGCATGATCGGCAGCCTGTCGTACCTCATCCGCGCCGCGGCGATACGCGCGATCCTTGACGGCACCGAGACCATCTCGCGGGCCGCGATGGACGCGGTGCGCATTGACCACGCTGCCGAGTCCTCCGCCCGCCGCGCCGGTTCGCGACAATGATCCCGGCGACCGCCGGCTGGGGGCAGCCGCGGCTTCGGCGGCTGCCCAGACGCATCGCCCCGGTACACGACGAGACGCTCGAGTCGTACATCGACCGGCTCGCGGCGAGAAACTACCTGTCCCGCGCTGACCTCGCCGCCCACCTGAGACCGCGGCGCCAGGGCAGCCGCCGCGAGGCCATCGCGTCGGAGTCTCTCGCGGCGGTCACCGGATTCGCCGAGCCGCGGCTGGCCTACGCCTTGCCGGAGATCCGCCAGCGCGTCCCGTACCGCTACGCACCGCCGATGATCGGACAGGTCGTCGGCAGCTACCCCAACCGGCGACATCCGTTATGCCGAAGATGCGCGGGCGCCACCGGCCCCGTGACGATCTGGGCACGATGCGACTACAACGTCTGCGTCCGTCACCAGCTATGGGTCGGCGACGGTGTCTCGCAGCCACGCGACCAAGTCGACGTGGCCGACATGCCCGAGATTGTCCAGGCGCAGACTCGGCTGCGGCGGCTCATCCGCCGCCGCGGTTACCCCCGCGTGCGCTTCTACTTCTCCGACGCCTGCGCTATCGAACACTGGGGCTCACGCAACCCGTTTGCTCCGACCCCACGCAACGAGCGCATGAGGCGTCTGCACGCCCGCGAGCACGCGGAGTTCCTGCCCTTGCCCTACGGCTACGCGGCGCAGTACCCCGAAGTCGTCACGATCTTGTCCGTGATCTCCTCACCGTTCTGGCGTCGCACGGCCACGTCGGGCGAGATTGCGGACCGCTTCCGCTTTTACGACGAGATCCTCAAGGGACATCCAGCGCACCCCTCCAGGTACAGCCACGGTGGACTCGCCTCATGGATCAACCACGAGCGACACCCAACCGGGCCCGCTGACCCCGACGGCGAGCGGACCCTGCGCCGGCTGTACCTGGGCACCGCCGGGGTGCTGCGACTGTACGACCCCGCAGCCGATGCACCTCACCGCCCGCGAAGAGCGCAAACATGACTATCAAGACCACCACCGCTGCCTCACCCGGACCGGACCCTAAATCCGGAGCTGAGCTGACCGGCATCCAACAGGTGGTCGCGTGGGCTGCCGGTCTGCCGGGCCTGCCCGCCGACGACGGCCGCTTCAGCATCCGTCGCCTCACCGTCGCCTGGAACCTCGAAGCATGGGCCCGCTCCCGGCACACCGCAATCAGCTACCGCAGGGATCTCACCACATACCTCAACTGGTGCGTCCGCGAGCGACTAGACCCGCTCACCGCCCGGCCGAGCGACCTCACCCAGTTTCGGGTATGGCGCGAGCTGCACGGCCACACAGACCGGGCCGCAAAACCAGCCACCGTCGCCCGCGCGCTGTCATCATTGTCCAGCTGGTACCGCCACTTGGTGGCCAACACCGACGGCACGGTCGCCCGCAACCCCACCGCCAGTGTGAAGCGACCTCAGCTCCCCCAAGCCGCAACAACCGCCGGGCTCACCCCCGACGAAGTAGACCAGCTACTCGCCCAAGCCGACACCCAGTGCGCCGCTCGAACTGCAGTCGCTGCCGCTCATCCGAGCCCCAGCCACCGGGCTCGCCACCTGGCAGCGCTCCGCGACCGGGCACTGCTACGACTACTCGCCGACCTCGGTCTGCGCATCGGCGAGGCCCTCGACTGTCAGGTAATCGACCTGAGACACAACGCCGGCCACCGCACGCTGCGCACCGTCGCCAAGGGACGTGATCAACGCGAGCGCGCTCTACCGGCGCACACCACCGAAGCGCTCGACGCCTACCTCGCCGTTCGGGCCGCCGGCGCCGGGAACCTCACCGGCCCGCTGTTCGCTACCTCCGGCGTCGACGGCAGGCCCGGCCGCCTCGCCGAGCCCAACGTCTTCCTCATGATCCGCCGACTCGCCGCCGCAGCCGGCATTCCGTCAGCGGCAAGGCTGTCACCGCATTCGCTGCGCCACGCCTTCGCCACCACCGCCCGCGAGGCCGGAGTTCCGCTCGAAGACGTCCAGGACGCCATGGGCCACGCCGACCCCCGCACCACCCGACGCTACGACCGCGACCGGCACAAACTCGACCGCGACCCCGCGCACAAACTCGCAGCGCGCCGCGCATCGCGACGGACGTCAACAGACACACCTCACTGAGACCGCAGGCGAGGTACGGCCATCAACCAGAGCCGAATGTCCACCGCACTGCAAATCCGATCAGCGCACGACGTCGGGCCAAGCACCGTGGCCCACGCGCGCTCGCCCCGACGTCGGAAGACCCCCTTCAGTGCGAGGCTCTAGACTCGACGCCCGTACTCGGCCCAAGATAATGAGAGAACCTACACATGGCCCAAGATAATGAGAGGCATGGCTTTCCAAGGATTCTCACTAACTTGGGCCACCGCAGCTCAGGAGCCATCCGTGTGGCCCAGGTCAATTGAGAAATGACACCTGTGGCACCGGGACGGTGACTACCGGTACGGACATCGATGTGCTTTGGTGAGCACACACCACAACACACCTCCCGGGAGCACAGATGATCAGGATTGCTCGGAGCAGCGTCCTGGCCGTCCTCACCGCCGCCGCCCTCACCGCGACGCTGGGGCTGCCCGACGTCGTCACGGCCGCGCCGAACCCCAGGAAAGTCCGGGTCTGCGCGCTGCGACCGCTGCCGCTGCCGGCCGATCTGAACGGTTACGCCCGGGTGGTCGACCCGACCGGTCGGTTCACCGCCGGCGTCGGCTACCGGGTCACCGACGACGACCGCCACCCGCTGCTGCTGCTCTGGGACGGCCTGGCGCGCCGGGACGGCCCTCCGCGCCGGCCGCTGGTCTGGGACGAGCCGCGCCTCACCATCGTCCCGACAGAGGCGGAGCTTCAACTCGCGAGCATCAACCGGCACGGCGTCATCATCGGCAGCGGTTTCGTCGACAACTCCCACCGGCCGTGGCGCTACCGCGACGGCCAACTGGAGTGGCTACCCATCCCGCCGACGGTCTCCGGCGCCTCGGCGTACGGCATCAACTCCCGCGGCGACATCGTCGGCAGCGGCGCCGTCGAGGAGACCGAGACATCCCTGCCGCTGCTCTGGCCAGCGGACCGGCCGGGCGCCGTCGAGGTGATCGACGCCCCGCCCAACGCCGGCGCGACGGAGATCCTCGACGACGGGACCATCGTCGGCAGCGCGGGAGGCTCGGGCGGTTCCCTGAGCTCCGGTTGGGTACGCCGCCCGGACGGAACGACCGTCCTGCTCACCGCGCCCGGTGCCCGGTGGTCCACTGTCTTCGCAGCCCAGGGAGACTGGGCGGTCGGCAGAATCGGCGCCGGCAGCCCGTACGAGGACAGCACCTCGGTGCGCTGGAACCTGCGGACCGGGCTGGCGGTCGCGGTCAACCCCGCGCTGGGGCCCGCATCCGACGTCAACGCCCGAGGCACGGTGCTCGGCGACCGGGCGGTCGACCACGACGGCCGCATCGTCCCGCTGCGCGGCGCCATCCCCGACGTCCTGATCATCTTCGGCTGGGCGATCGCCGACGACGGCACGGTCGTGGGCTCCACCAACGGCACCCGGCTCCGCCCGGCGCGCTGGATCGGCTGCTGACGAGCCGGATCACCTGTCCCCCGCCCCAGCCGAAACGACTCGCAGCGGATGCGGGGTTGCGGGCGACCACACTGGCGCAGATAGACACAGATAGACGTCCTTGCCAGGGCGGTCCCCCGGGTGGTCGGGGTCCCCCCGGGTCTTGTACCAGGTCCGGATTGACGGCTGGCGCATCGACGACAGTGTTGAAGTTCGATGCGGGCTAGCCTCCAGCCATGGGCGACGCCGCCAACCTGGAAGCCGCCGGTGCTGCGGTACGGCACCTGAGCGGCCTGCTGGCGGACGTCTGGTTGGCGGTGGACGCTCCGGACCACGTCGGTGGGCGCTGGATGGAGATCTGCCGTGGGTCGCCGGTCAGCCCAGTGTTCGTCTGCATCGACGCCATGAGCAACGTGCTGCACGTGCGGTACCTCGACCCGGAGAACCTCTCCATCGTCTACCTGCCCGGCTGGTACTACGAGGTGGCGACGGCCGCCTCGCTGGGCCGGCCGCTCGACCCGTCCGCCGTGACCGTGCTGGATTTCCCGACCGCGCGTCCGCTCGCCTTCGACCTGACCGTCGAACACAGGATCGGGGGTGCGGCGGAGACCGTCACACTCTCCCAGGGCCGCGAGCCGGTCGAATACGAGCCACTCCCCTTCGGGTACGCGTTCGCGCCCGCGCGCGGCTTCGGTATCACCGATGCGCCGGCGGGCGCCGACCCGGCGACGGACCGGTCGGCGATCTTCCACTGGGGTGCGATGTCGCTGCGGGTCGCCGCGGCGCCGGGCGTCACGTTCGCGCAGCGGCCGTTGCTGGGCGAGGTCGCCCTGGGTGTCGTCCGGGCGGCCTACCGTCCGGGTGACGGCACCGTCACCTGCGATCAGGCGCTGCGCTTCGAGTTCGAGCGGCACCGTCATCCGATGACAGTGCCGCCGCTCGGCGCGCCGTTGCGTGCCGTACCGCTGGCGGAGCCGGACATCGTCGCGAACGCCGTCGCCATGGGCCGGGCACTCGGCGAGCCGCAACCCGTGGCGGTGCAGGAGACCTGCCCGGACGGCGTCGACCTGGTGCTGATGAAGCCGGACCCGCGCCGGCTGCCTCGGGGAACCCCGTGGAGTTGGCAGCCGAACTGGCTGGTCGAGACGGCGAAGGTCGTCGACGATGCCGTGTTCGCGATGTTGATGAGCCTGCTCGACACCTACGTCCAGTGGCTCGGCGGGTTGCCGGAGGCCGCACCCGTACCGATCCGCATCCGCGTCGATCCGGCGAGTGCGGAGGACCGCTTCGCTTATCGACTCGACTTTCTGGACGCGGACGGCGAGGTGTCGCCCGAACCGCCGGACACGACCGCGGCCTTCGCGCCGTGCTTCCGGTTGACCGTGGTCCGCACCGAGAACGTGCGGGTCGTCCTGGACCTGCCCCTCGGTGCCGCGGGAGATTCGGACATCGACGGTGTCGTCCAGTACCGCGAGAAGGTCGTCACGCATGTCGACGACGTGCCGCTGCTGATCGCCGACGGCGAGGTTGGCGCCAAGGCCGTTCTGGAGGCACGGGCGGCGACGATCGAGGAGCTGGTCCACATCGTCGTGGCGGTCGGCGAGTTCGTTCCGTTTCCGCCCCTGCAGGTCATGTACGACCTACGTGACCTGGGCAGCGTGGCGGCGTACGTGCTGACCGGGAAGAACCTCTACGGCGAGCCGATGGGCGGCCTGGAGGCGGCGATCACCCTCGGTGGTGTGCTCCTTCCCGAGGTCGCCGAACGGGCGGTCGGCTCGCTGCTCGCCTCGGGCCGGCGGGTCACGACCCTCGGCGACGATCCCGGCCGGCGTCTGCGGGAGGCGGCGGAGGCAGTGGTGCCCGGCGACGCGGTGTTGGCCCGTTCGCTGGTCGAACGCATCGAGGGTCAGCCATGACGCGGGTGCCGGCCAACGCCGGCCTGTCCGTACCGGAGCGGCTCGCACTGCTGGGCCAGTTGCAGCGCATGACTCCCCAGGCCCGGGCGCTCCTGCGGACGGACGTCCCGTCGCCTGCGTTCCTGCGTGATCCCGAGCAGCTGATTGACCGGTCCGGGGTCTGTTTTCGGTCCGGTTTTCTGCAGCATGCCTTCGAGGCGGTGCGCCGGGACTTCCCGGGCATGTCGATGGAGGGGTTCCTGGCCGCCGCAGGCCAGGGGTCGCTGCTGTCCGGTGTGGTCGACGCGCTGCTCGGGGAGGCGTCCGCGACGCTGCTGCGCACGTCGGATCCGGCGCGCTACGTCGACGCGCTGCGGCGGGCGTACGCCGATTTCCGGACGGTGTCGACGCCGTTCGACGGCGGGGTGTCCTATGG
Source organism: Micromonospora sp. NBC_00858 (assembly GCF_045207365.1). Lineage (NCBI taxonomy): Bacteria > Bacillati > Actinomycetota > Actinomycetes > Micromonosporales > Micromonosporaceae > Micromonospora > Micromonospora sp. NBC_00858. Next base: position 2,277,875 of record NZ_CP108828.1, read on the forward strand.
GTCCTACCGCTACCACGAGGGTTTTCACGTCGAGTTGCCCGATGATCTGAACGTCATGCCGATGAACGCTCCGGTCAGCCCGGGCCTGCGCTACCCGGCGTACGGCGCGGTGGTCACCGGCCGGGGCAACCGCTCGATCGGCACGGTGCTGGCGTCGCGGGTGTGGGACCGGGAGATCCCGTTGACCGCGCGGGGTCCGGAGCTGTTCCGGGAGTTGCAGGTGCGGAGCTCGGACGAGTTGCACGCCTGGGATTACGACCCTGACCTGCTGATGTCCGAGGTGCAGATCGCCCACATGATCTCCACCGGGGACGCCCCGATCTACCGTTTCTCGTTCGAGACGGGGCCGCCCAGCGCCCGGACGGTCACGCAGGCGCGTTGGGAGCTCGCGGCGCGGTTGGAGGACGAGCGGATCCTGACCGGCGACGACGCCGAGCTGCAGCGGTTGTGGGATCACCATGGTCGTAGCGCGACCGCGCCGCGCGGGGATCCGCTGGACGTGCGCAGCCGGTTCGGCCGTGATCCGTACTTCCGGCTGTCCCGCGATGAGTTGTTCGAGATGGCCATGCGGCTTCCGTCGGCGCGGAACGTGGCCATCCGTGTCTACGAGTGGGAACACGCGAGGCCTCAGCGGTTCATCAAGGAGATGCAGCGCTGGGTTCGGACGTTGCGGAAGAAGCTCGACGAGGATCTGTGGAGCAGCCGGCTGTCGATGCTGACCGGGGCGAGCGAGCCGGCCAATCTGCACCTGCTCTCCCCACGGGATCACGCGCTGACCGACCTCTACGCCGGACGCATGATGGGCGGCATGACCCGGCTGGACCGCTGGGGTAACCGCGTGGTCCCGACCATCGCGGAAGAGGCCGACTACGACTATGCGGCGCGCGCGCAGGACTACACGTCCACGTACGGCGCGACCGCGGAGCCGTTTCCCCTGACCGACATCGCCCGGGTGACCGAGCCGGTCATCGCGTTCGACCAGCGGACCCTGGCCGAGCTGATGGCCGCGCTGCGGGACGACGAGTGGCAGCGGGCGCTGGCCTCGACACCCGAGGCGGCCGGGGCCTGGAACGAGCTCGTGCGACGACTCAACAGCCAGGTCGACCGCTACGGCATGCCGACCGCGCTGCGCCTGCCCCAACTCTGACTGGAGGATCGGCCATGCCGGCAACACCAGAGGCCACGCTCCGTTTCGTGCAGTTGCGCCGGGCGGGTGACCCCGCGGGTGCTGAGGACGGCGCCTGCTCCACGGGACCGAAGGTCATCGGACCGGTCCTCGACTTCCGCGACGACTGGTCACCACCGGTCAGGAATGCGCTGGCCAGCCGCGACGTCGAGCAGGCCTGGGCACTGTACGACGCCCGGAGGAAGGAGCAGGACGACGCGATCGAGGACCTCGGTCGGTTGGCCCTGGCCCTGTTGCGGCGGGCCGCCGTCGACTCCAGCCTCACCGTCGGGAAGCTGCGTCAGGTCATCACCGCGTGGGCGGCCGAGCGGCAGGTGACCTCGGAACAGCTGCGCGGTCCGACAGCCGCCCTCACGCGCTGGACCGTGGACATGACCGCCCTCGGCCGGTTCCTGGGTCGGCCGCGTGGCGTGGCGTCGACCGTCCTCCTGCGGCTGCTGCGCGGCATCACCCTGATCCGTCTCGCTGGCAGCGACGCCGAGGACGTCTGCCTGGTCCGCTCGCTGATCGGTGGCCGCGACCTGGAGCTGCCGCCCGGACCGAAGCCGGCGCCGCAGTTCGACGCCGACGTCGGCTACGCCCAGCACTTCGGAGACCTGGCCGTTCACGCCGGGCGTCTGCTTGCCCGGGCACTCGTCACCGGTAATCCGGATCCGACGCTCGCCGACGTCCAGGCGGCCGGCTTCGCCGACCTCGTCCCGGCCATCGAGGCGGCGTCCCGCGCCGCCACCGAACTGGGCGTGCCGGCCACCGGCACGTTGCGCGCCCTGCGCAAGCTGTTCGACACCGAACGCGAGGCTGCCCGCCGTCGTGCGGACCGGCGGGCTGAGGCGATGGATCCGGGGCGGCTGGTCGAGAGCGGGCCCGTCGTCGTTGGTGACGACATTGAGTACGTTCCGCCACGGGTTCCGGTGCTGAGCGCGCAGGCGCGGGTCGTCGGCCGTGGCGACCTCATGGTCATCCGGACCGTGCATCTGCGCTACGAGTTCGGCGAGATCTCGCACGTCGAGAACGTGCTGGCCAGCGAGGTACGCGGTCGCACTCACGTGGTCGACACCAGCACCCGGGAGTCGGTCACCACGTCGACGCAGTCGATCGCCGAGACCACCCAGGAGCTGGAGACCACGGAGCAGAACAGCCTCGATCGGGCGCTGACCACCGCTGCAACCCAGAGCACCTCGATGTCGTTGGGGGTCAGCGTCTCGGGCGGTTTCGGCCCGGTTCAGGCCGGCGTCGACATCAACGCTGACCGGTCCACGACCACCGCGAGCAGCATGAGTTCGGCCGTTTCGTACTCCAAGACGCTCACCGAGCGGGCTTCCGAGCTGTTGCGCAGCGAGGTTTCCGAGCGTCGCGCCATCACCAGCACGACCCGGGTGACCGAAACCAATGATCACCGGTTCGACAACGCCGACGGGTTGGCGAACATCACCGGCGTCTACCGCTGGCTCACGAAGGTCGACCAGGCTCAGGTCTACAACTACGGGGAACGGCTGCTGCTCCAGTTCATCGTGCCTGAGCCGGCCGCCGTGCTGGTCTACCTGGCGCAGCAGAGCAGCGACGAGGGTGCGGTCGCGAAGCCGGCCGGTTGGTTCCTCGACGTCGCCGACCTCAATGAGGAGAACTACGCCGAGAAGGCGGCGCGCTGGGATGTGGTCGGCGTCGAGCCACCGCCCGAGCCGGAGGTGTCGGCCACCGTCACGTTCGCCGACCCGCCGGCGCGGCCGTTCGACTACGCCCAGAACTCCACTGACAAGTCGCAGCCGGAGTGGGGTTACAGCTCGTACGTCGGTGAGGTTATGGTGCCGGCCGGCTTCGAGGCCACCGAGGCGTACGTGACCACCACCTGGGGGCTGGTGGACGGCGAGTACACCGCGGAGGAGGGCAGCCCGCCGCAGGCTGTGCAGATCGCGATCGGTGAGAAGCGGGTCAGCAGCAACGACGGCGGTGACGGCCAGATGCACGTCCCGCTCGACCAGGTGCTTCCCGGGCCGCTGCCCGTCGGGATCAGCGCCGATCAGCGTGGTGGTCTCACGGTGGTGGTGCGGGTGCGTTGCGAACGCACCACCGCCGCGTACGAGGCCTGGCGGCTGCGGGCGTACGAGGCGATCCGGGCCAGCTATCTGACGCAGTTGGCGGCCTACGACAACGACCAGCGTCTGCGGCTGGCCCGCGCGGTGTACCGGTCCGAGCAGCCGTCGGAGATGAACCGGCGGGTCGAACAGTTGGAGTTGAAGCGGGCTTGCCAGAGTGTGCTCTTCGGCCACGAGTTCGACCAGTTCGGCAGTCTGACCTTCCCGGCTGACGAAGCCCCGCGCATCAATCGTCTTGAGATCACGGCGGAGGCGGACCAGATCCAGTTCGGTGAGGACCTCTTCGACTGGGAGAACATGGTCTACCTGTTCTACCCGTACCAGTGGGCCGGTCGGGAGCGGTGGGCGACGCTGCGGACCCGGACCAGCTCGGACCTTGTTCATGAGGCGTTCCTGCAGGCCGGTGCCGCTCGGGTGACGGTGCCGGTGCGTGCCGGCTACGAGCATGCGGTCGGGAGGTACCTGGAGACGTCGCAGATCCCGGTGCTGACGCCGCGCCCGTGGCGGGACGGCAGGAACCCGTACCCGCCGATCGAGGTCCTGATCGGCGACGCCCTCGACCGCCCGGGTGAGGAGGTCGCCGTCGACGAGCCTTGGGAGGTCTGCACCCCGACGGCGCTGATCTGTCTGCAGACGGGGGCCGAGCTGAATCCGGAGCCCGCGTGACCGACGGGCTGTCCTCAGGTGCGGGTTCGGTGCAGCCAGTCCTGGGTGAGTGACCGCAGCAGCGTGGGTTGTTCGAACGGGAGGTAGTGCCCGGCCGCGTCGATCGCGGTGAAGGTGCCGCGGGGATAGTGGCGCATGGCGTGGAACTGGTCGGCGTAGCCGACGATGCCGTCCTGTCGGCCGGTGATGACGCTGACCGGACCGTCGAAGGCGATGTCGGCGTCCTCGTCGGGAAGGGCGTAGTCGGTGCCCGCGCGGAGTTCTTCCTGGAACTTCTCGTCGCCGGGGCCGCCGGACTCCAGTGCCGCGAGCACTGTCGCGACGACAGCCGGCGTGCGGTGACCCAGTGCCACGTTGAGGTGTGCCCGCAGTCCGGTGGGGGCGGCGTCGAGCCAGCCCGGGGGCGCTTCGGGGGGATCGAGCTCGGGCAGGGTCCGGCTTGCTGGCGCGATGGTGACGCCCGGGCAGACGAGGAGGAGACCGCGGACAAGCTCGGGCCGCTGGCGCGCTATCCCGGCGGCCAGGTAGGCGCCGTAGGACGCACCTGCCAGCAGGACCGGCGCGTCGACGTGGCGGTCGAGCCAGGCGCATACGGTGTCCAGCACGGCCTGGGAGGCGGGCCGGCAGGTCACTGGGGAGTCGCCGTGGCCCGGCAGATCCACGTACACCTCTCGCAGGCCGGCGCCCGCGAACGCCGGGCCGAAGGCGGCGGCCGTGGCGGCGCGCGTCGTGCTGAACATGGGAAGGCAGACGACTGCCGGTCCGGCTCCCGCTGACTCGTCAACCGCCAGGCTCATGTCGGGATCCTAGCGAGCGTGTTCGCCCTCGGCGCCGGCCCGGATGTGGGTGGGCGTGCGCGGGGGTCCGGGCCGGACCCCCGCACGCTCATCCGGTCAGAGCCAGGGCACCTGCGGGGACGGGTAGAAGTCGACCTCCTGCAGTCGCCAGCGGGGTGCCTGCTCCCCCAGTCGCGTCCGGAACGACTCCCAGTTGTGGCTGGCTGCCGTGGACCAGCCGAGTTCGGCGATCGCGGGCAGGCGTGGGAAGGCCATGTACTCGATGTCGTCCAGGGTGCGCAGCGTCTCGGACCACAGCGGCGCCTCGACGCCGAGGATCGCGTCCTCGCCGACGCCGGTGACCCGGGTGGCCGGATCCCAGCCGTACGCGTCGGACACCTCGATGTAGCCGGCCCAGCGCAGCCCGAGGCGGGTGTTGGCGTCGTACTTCATGTCCAGGTAGGACTTGCTCGCCGGCGACATGACCACCTTGTTGCCCCGGGCGGCGGCCTCGGCCAGGTCGGCGTTGGTGGTGCCGGTGCCCCAGAACTGCGCGACGACGTCGGTCGGCGGGTCGGCCTGCGCGACCTCGTTCCACCCGGAGGCGCGCTTGCCGTACTTGGCGACCAGTGGGAGGACCCGGTTCATGAAGGTGCGGTAGTCCTCGTCGGTGGTCGCGTGCGCCTCGTCGCCGCCGATGTGCAGGAACGGGCCGGGCGTGATCTCGGCAAGCTCGCGGATGACGTCCTCGACAAAGCGGTAGGTCAGGTCGTCGTTGATGCACAGCGAGCTGTAGCCGACCGCCGTGTCGGTACGCGGGGCCGGTGCGACGCCGCCGCAGTTGAGTTCGGGGTAGGTCGACTGGGCGGCGTTGGTGTGCCCGGGCATGTCGATCTCGGGAACGATCGTGATGTGGCGGGCCGCAGCGTACGCGACCACGGCCTTGTAGTCGGCCTTGGTGAGGAACCCGGGGCCGACGCCGTCGACTCCGGTGCCCGGCCCGCCGCCGACCGTGGTGAGCCGGGGCCAGGAGTCGATCTGGATCCGCCAGCCCTGGTCGTCGGTCAGGTGCAGGTGCAGGTAGTTGATTTTGTACTGGCTGAGCAGGTCCACGTACGCGGTGATCTCGTCGACGGTGTGGAAGTGCCGGGCCACGTCGAGCATCGCGCCGCGGTACGCGAAGCGGGGGTAGTCCACGATCCGTCCGCCGGGCACCGTCCAGGTGACCCGCTGCCGGTCGGGTGCTTCGATCTGGGCGGGTAGCAGTTGGCGCAGCGTCTGCGTGCCGGCGAACAGCCCGGCCGCGGTGTTGGCCCGGATCGTCACGCCGCGGTGGGCCACGTCGAGTTGGTAGCCCTCCGGACCGATCCGTGCGTCCGCTCCCCCGACGACCAGGGCGATCTCGGGCAGCGGAGTCGAATGTACGGGCAGCACGGGCAGCGGGTAGCCGGTGGCGGGGCGCAGGGTTTCGGCGAGTTGCCGTCCCGCCTGCCAGGCGGCGAGCGAGCCGGGTGCGGTGCGGATGACGGTCAGCGGGCTGATCCGGAAGGTGCCGCGGGTGTCGGGGCGGGTCTCCACGGGTGCGGGGACCACGTCGGTCAGCTGCCGGGGTGGGGTGGTCGGGGCGGCGACGGCCGGGGCTCCCGGAAGGATGAACGGCAGTCCGAGTGCGGCTATGACCAGCAGCCGCGTCATGGTGTGTCGGCGACGCACGGATACCTCCAGGCCTTCGTGGTGATCGGTGGTGATCGATCCGATTCGCACGCTACCCGGGGTGCGCCGGAACTGTAAACCTTCCTTATTGTGCTCGCCTGGACGGCCGTGCCCACCGGGGCCCTGTCGCCGTCCTCACGCGGGTTGCTCGGGGGGAATTCGAGCGTGGGCCGAGAGGTTCTCCGGTTGGAAGATCAGGTTCACTCAATCGGATGGAAGAACCATGCACGTGCGCTCAGACGCGGTAGTGCTGTTCGGCGTCACGGGAGACCTCGTCTCGAAGAAGCTGTTTCCGGCGCTGTACGAATTGACCAGGCGCGACCGCCTCGACGTCCCCGTGATCGGCGTGGCCCGCTCCCCCTGGGATGACCAGCAGCTCGTCACCACCGCCCGCAAGTCGGTCGCCGAGGCCAACGACGAGGTCGACGACGAGACCTTCGACGCGCTGGCGCGCAACCTCTCGATGATCTCCGGCGACTACGCCGACCCCACCACGTACCAGCGGCTGGCCGCGCGCCTGCAGGGCGCCGAACGTCCGATCTTCTACCTGGCGATCCCCCCGGCGGTGTTCGGCTCCGTCGTCGAGGGCCTCGCGGCGGTCGGTCTGGCCGACCGCGGCCGGGTCATCGTGGAGAAGCCGTTCGGGCGCGACCTGGAGTCCTCCCACGAGCTGGACCGCACGCTGCGCGCGGCCTTCGACCCGGAGCGCGTGTTCCGCATCGACCACTACCTCGGCAAGGAAGCCGTCGAGGGCCTCTACGCCTTCCGGTTCGCCAACCGGCTGTTCGAGCCGCTGTGGAACAGCGAGCACATCGACAACATTCAGGTCACCCTCGCCGAGGGCTTCGGCACCCAGGGCCGCGCGGGCTTCTACGACACCGTGGGCGCCACCCGCGACGTGCTGCAGAACCACATCCTGCAGGTCGTCGCGCTGATCGCGATGGAAGCGCCGGTCGCCGACGACACCGACGCGTTCCGCGAGGCGGAGGTCGCGGTGCTGCGGCAGATCGAGCCGCTGTCGCCGGAGTCCACCGTGCGGGGTCAGTACGCCGGCTACCGGGACGAGCCGGGCGTACGGCCGGACTCGAACACGGAGACGTTCGTCGCCACCCGGTTGACGGTCAACTCCCCCCGCTGGGCGGGAGTGCCCTTCTACCTGCGGACCGGCAAGTCCCTGCCCGGGACGGCGACCGAGGTCGTGGTCGAGTTCAAGCAGCCGCAGCGGTCCCTCATCCCGGCCGAGGGCGGCGCCGTGGCACCCGCGAACCTACTGCGGTTCCGGCTCGGCTGCGGCGACGGCATCACCATGTCGATCCAGGCGAAGAGCCCGGGCGCCGAGGTGGCCAGCCGTCCGGTTGACCTGTCCGTGGACTTCGGCGCGGCACTCGGGCACCGGCAGGAGGCGTACGAGCGCCTGCTCGACGACGCGATGGACGGGCAGCACCTGCGGTTCGCCCGCGAGGAGACGATCCAGCAGGAGTGGCGCGTCGTCGGACCGATCCTGGATCTGCCGGCGGAGGTGCAGACGTACGACAAGGGCACGTGGGGTCCGGTGGACGCCGACGCGCTCGCCGGCGGCTGGCACGCCCCACACCTGCGGTGACCGTGCCGGGCATGGTGCGCGGACGCGGCCAGCTAACGCCTCGGCTCAGATCCCTGGCCTTTCAATTGCCCCCGTTCGGGGTGTCGGCGATCTGAGTGACGAGGAAATCGAGCCGTTCTTCCTGGCCGGCCGGGGGGATGCGGCCGCTGTCGGACAGGACAGCCATGCCGTGCAACGCGCTCCAGATGACTTCGGCGAATAGTTCGCGTCGCTCGTTGTCCGGGCGGAAGCAGCTCACGAACTCGTCGAAAGCGGCCCGTAGCGGGGGCAGTGTCTCGGCGCTCGCGAACTTCAAGTCAGTGGGCAGGACGAACATCGCCTGGTACAGGGCAGGTCGTTCGGTCGCGAACTCCAGGTAGGCGCGGCAGACGGCACGCAGGGCCTGCCCCGGCTCGGGGGCGGCCTGCCGCGCGCGGCGCAGGTGGGCGGCGAGTTCACCGAAGCCGTCGACGGCGACGGCGCTCACGATGGCGTCCTTGCCGTTGAAGTGGCTGTACAGCACCGGCTGGCTGTACTCGACGCGTTCAGCCAGCCGGCGCGTCGTCACCGCCTCCCAGCCTTCGGCTTCCGCGAGTTCGCGCGCGGCCGTGACGATCAGCTCATGGCGCTGGGCGCGTTCACGCTCACGGCGCTCGTTGATGGCGGACATGACAACATCCTAGCAGCACTAGACATGCTGTCGAGGCTAGGGTTATCGTCGCTACCACTACTAGTGCCGCTAGGAATCGCTGCGGCACTACCGTCGGGAGGGGACCCAACCCATGCTCACCAACGTCGCCAGCGTGCTCGCCGGACTGATCGGCGCGGGCATCATCCTCATCGGCGCGCGCGCCTTCTGGGCGCCGCAGGCCGCGGCAGGCTTTGGCATCCCCGGCACGCCGACCGAGGATCGGAACTTCCAGGCCTGGCTGACCGTCAAGGCCGTGCGCGACATTGCCTCAGGGCTCTTCATCTTCATCCTGCTGGCGGGAGCGACACCCCACCTGTTGGGTTGGTTCATGCTGGCCGCCACCGTCATCCCCGTCGGCGACGCGCTGATCGTGCTGCGCAGCAACGGGCCCAAGGCGGCCGTTTACGGCATCCACGGGGCCACCGCCGTGGTGATGCTGGCGATCAGCGTGCTCCTGCTCGTCGCGTAACCGCTTGTCACGCCGCTCGGGTCGGGACTCACTGGCCGAGTTGTGCGGCGAACCGGCGGCGTACCGGCGGAATCGCGTTGACCGTGCTCAGCACCGTCCGGAAGGCGAGCAGGAAGCACAGGCCTACTTCACGGTCCCGGGCCAGCCGAATGGCGGATGCAGCGCGGGGTAGCGCCGCGCGGGGCGGCTGGACCGCTCAGCTCACCGGACCGACCGTCCGGCGATCGTGAGGTTTGCCAGCTCCGCGATGTATGGGCAAGTGGTGAGGACGTTTCTCGCCCGCTTCGGAGAGGAAGCAGCTGATGCTTTCCGCGCTCGATCGTCGGCACACCGTCGCGCCGCCCGGTTACAGCCGATGGCTCATCCCCCCTGCGGCGTTGGCCATCCACCTCTGCATCGGCCAGGTCTACGCCACCAGCGTGTACAAGAACTCGCTGATCGCCCACTTCGATGCCAGTCAGACCGCCATCGGGGTGATCTTCAGTATCGCGATCGTGATGCTGGGGTTGTCCGCCGCGATCGCCGGGACCTGGGTGGAGGCGAACGGGCCGCGTAAGGCGATGTTCGTCTCCGCCTGCTTCTGGGCGACGGGCTTCCTGGTGGGCTCGCTGGGCATCGCCACGAAGCAACTGTGGCTGCTGTACCTGGGGTACGGACTGCTCGGCGGCATCGGTCTGGGGATCGGGTACATCTCCCCCGTCTCCACGTTGATCAAGTGGTTCCCGGACCGGCCGGGCCTGGCCACCGGGCTGGCGATCATGGGGTTCGGCGGTGGGGCGATGGTGGCCTCTCCCCTGTCCCGGCAGTTGCTGTCGTTCTACGACCCGGGCTACGACCCTGCCAACGCGGGATCGACGGCGTCGGGCAGCGCACTGGTGTGGCTGTTCGTGACGCTCGGCCTGGGCTACTTCGTGATCATGATGTTCGGGGTGGCGAACGTGCGGGTGCCCGCGCCGGACTGGCGTCCCGCCGGGTTCGACCCGGCGACGGTGGCGGCGAAGCCGCTGGTCACCACGGCGAACGTGTCGGCGGCGAACGCGGTGAAGACCCGGTCGTTCTGGCTGCTGTGGGTGGTGCTGTTCTGCAACGTGACGGCGGGCATCGGGATCCTGGAACAGGCCAGCCCGATGATCCAGGACTTCTTCCGGGACAACGGCACCTCGGCGGTGACGGTGGCTGCGGCCGGCGGGTTCGTGGGGCTGCTGTCGCTGTTCAACATGGCCGGCCGGTTCGTGTGGTCGTCCACCTCGGACGTGATCGGGCGTAAGCCGATCTACCTGGTGTATCTGGGTGTGGGCATGGTGCTGTACGCGCTGCTGGCCCTGGTCGGGCAGACGGCCACGGCCCTGTTCGTCCTGCTGGCGTGCGTGATCCTGTCGTTCTACGGCGGCGGGTTCGCCACGGTGCCGGCGTACCTGCGGGACCTGTTCGGCACGTTCCAGGTGGGCGCGATCCACGGCCGGCTGCTGACCGCCTGGTCGGCGGCGGGGATCGCCGGCCCGCTGATCGTCAACGGGTTCCTCGACGCCGAGGGCGAGCCGGGCACGTTGACGGCGGCGGCGTACCGGCCGGCGCTGTTCACGATGGTGGGTGTGCTGGCGGTGGGGTTCGTGGCGAACCTGCTGATCCGGCCGGTGCCGCAGCGGTTCCACGAGCCGCCCACCGGTGGGGACGCGGACGAGGGTACGGCGCCGGTGGCGGCGGAGAGGAGTGGCACGCGATGAGCGACGACGGCCGGCACGGGCAGCAGGCCCGGTTGTGGATCTCCTGGTTGGTGGTGGCGGCGCTGCTCGGCTACGGAGTGGCGCAGACGGTGATCACGGCAGCGAAGCTGTTCACCCACTGACCGCCGGGTGGGTGCCGCGCTGACGCGGCACCCACCCGAGGTCGGTTCAGAGACCGCCGGAGACGCGCAGCACGGTGCCGGTGGCGTACGACGCGTCCGGGCCGAGCAGCCAGGCGATGGCGGCCGCGATCTCGTCGGGTTCCCCGGCGCGGCCGAGCGGGATGCGGCCGGTGGCGGTGTCGGCGCGGTCGGGTACGCCGGAGTCCGCGTGGATGTCGGTGCGCACGATGCCGGGCGCGACGGCGTTGACCCGGATGCCCCGCGGGGCGAGCTCCTTGGCCAGGCCGACGGTCAGGGTGTCGGTGGCGGCCTTGACCGCGGCGTAGTGCACGTACTCTCCGGGGCTGCCGAGGGTGGCGGCGGCCGAGGACACGTTGACGATGGCGCCGCCGTCGGTCATCCGGCGGGCGGCCTGCTGGGCGCAGAGGACGTAGCCGATGAGGTTGACGTCGACGACCCGGCGCAGGTCGTCGACGCGCAGCTCGGTGAAGGGCCCGATGGGGCTGGTGACGCCGGCGTTGTTGACCAGACCGGTGAGCGGGCCGAGCTGCGCGGCGGCGGCGAACAGGTCGTCGACCTGGGCGGGGTCGGTGGTGTCGGCGCACACCGCGATGGCCTGCCGGCCGGTGGCGTGCAGGTCGGCCAGGACGGCGCTGGCGGCGGCGTGGTCGCGCCGGTAGCACAGAGCGACGTGGTGCCCGGCCGCCGCGAGGCGGCGGGCGGTGGCCGCGCCGATGCCGCGGCCACCGCCGGTGATGACGGTGACGGGTGTCATGGTGCCTCCCGCTGTTTCCTGGGGCCGCGTAGGGGTCGCGCCGACGCTACCGTGACCGGCGCGGCTCGGTCGTCGAGAGGAGAGTCACATGGAGCGGGCGTTGGTGCTCGGTGGTGGCGGGGTGACCGGCGTGGCCTGGGAGCTGGGCCTGCTGGCGGGGCTGGCCGACCGGGGCGTCGTGGTGTCCGAGGCGGATCTGGTGGTGGGCACGTCGGCGGGCTCGGTGGTCGGCGCGCAGGTGTGCTCGGGCATGCCGCTGGAGCAGCTGTACGAGGCGCAGTTGGCGCCACCGTCCGGCGAGCGGACGGCACGGCTGGGGTTTGCGACGCTGGCGCGGATGGTGTGGGCCGGTGGTCGGACCCGCGACGCGGTGCGGTCACGGGCGCGGATCGGGGCGATGGCGGTGGCGGCCCGTACCCCCTCGGAGGCGTCGCGGCGAGCGGTCATCGAGGCTCGCCTGCCGGCCCGGGAGTGGCCGGCGCGGCGGCTGCTGGTGACCGCGGTGGACGCGTCCTCGGGTGAGTTCGTGGTGTTCGACGGCGACAGCGGGGTGTCCCTGGTGGACGCGGTGGGTGCCAGTTGCGCGGTGCCCGGGGTGTGGCCGCCGGTGACGATCGGCGCGCGCCGCTACGTCGACGGTGGGATGCGCTCTGCGGTGAACGCGGACCTGGCGGCGGGCGCCCGGCGGGTGCTGGTGATCGCGCCGACGTCGGGGGCGTTCGGGCCGATGCCACGGCTGTCGGCGCAGGTGGCCGGATTGCGGGCGGCCGGCTCGCGGGTCGCGGTGGTGACGCCGGACGCGGGGGCGCGCGAGGCGATCGGCCGCAACGTGCTGGATCCGGCGCGGCGGGCCGGAGCGGCGCGGGCGGGGCGGGCGCAGGCCGCCGTGGTGGCGGACGAGGTGGCGACGCTCTGGGCGTGATCGCTTACGCTCACCGCCTGTCCGGTCTGACAACGGAGGTGCGCGGTGGCGGATGTGAGTGTCGGCGACGTGGTGGAGGACTTCGAGCTGCCGGACGAGACGGGCACGCCACGGCGGCTGTCGGAGTTCCTGGCGGCGGGGCCGGTGGTGCTGTTCTTCTATCCGGCGGCCTTGAGCCGGGGTTGCACGGCGGAGAGCTGCCACTTCCGGGATCTGGCGGCGGAGTTCGCGGCGGTGGGCGCGACCCGGGTGGGCATCAGCCGGGACACCGTGGAGAAGCAGGCGGAGTTCTCCGCGCGACACGGCTTCGACTATCCGCTGTTGTCGGATCCGGACGGGGCGGTCGCGCAGCAGCTCGGGGTGCGGCGGCGGCTGCCGTTGGGGGCCTTGAGCACGAAGCGGATGACGTTCGTGATCGGCGCGGACCGGCGGGTGATCGAGGTGATCCACAGCGAGGTCAGCATGAACGACCACGCGGACCGGGCGCTGCGGGCGCTGGGCGGCTGAGCGGACCGGAGCCCCGTGCGGCGGGTGTCGCAGCCGGCTGATATCAAGACAGCAATCAAACAGGTGTACGGAAGAGGGTTCTGATGGATGCCGGCCAGGGTTTGTCCACTGACGAGGTGCAGAGCCTGCGGGAGGCGTTGGCGGCCGGGCGTAAGCCGCGGGTGGTGTTCACCGCATCCGCGGGGCAGATCGCCGGTCAGGGGGGTCAGGTGGTGGAGCTGACCGATCCCGAGGTGTCCGACGAGTTCGTGGTGGTGCGCTTCGGTCGCGACGAGTTGCCGTTCTCCCCCGCGGATGTGGCGATGGCACCCAAGGGCGCCGGTCGTCGGGTGGTGGAGCCGAAGCCGGAGCCACCGGCGGAGGAGCCGCCCGCGGTGGCGGCGCCCGAGTTCGTGTTGGACACGCCGCGGGTGCCGACGCCACGGCGGGAGGAGCCAAAGGTGGAGCAGGTGGAACAGGTGGAGAAGGCGCCGGCACGGCGGGCGGTCAAGGCCGTGAAGCCGAAGGGCCCGGCGGGCCTGACGGTGACGCTGGCGTACGCCGACGGTGAGTGGACGGTCGCGGCGCAGCAGGGCAGCAAGGCCCTCGCCAAGCCGTACGTGGTGAAGCCGGCGGAGGCGTTGAAGATGGTGGCGCTGGTCGACGTGCCGGGCGTGCAGGAGGCGGTGGAGCAGATCCTCGGCACCGAGCGGGCGGAGGCGGAGCAGCAGGCGGAGAAGCTGCGCGCGGAGCTGGCCGAGATCGAGGCACGGCTGGCGGAGCTGCGCGAGGCCCGCTGAGCGCGTCGGTCCACTGACCGTTCCGGCCCCTGATGCGGGGTCAGTGGCGGGTGTGGTGGTCGAGCAGCCGGGTGAGCATCCGGGTCAGTTGGTCGCGTTCGTCGGTGGACAGCGGGGCGAGCAGATCGCGCTGGACCCGTTCCACGGTCTCCCCCATCCGGTCGGCCTCGTCGGTGCCGGCGTCAGTGAGGCTGATGACGTTGCGGCGACGGTCGGCCGGGTCGGGGGCGCGCACCACGAGCCCCCGGCCGGCCAGGTCGTTGATGGCCGCCACGACGTCGCTGCGGTCGATGCCGCAGCGCCGGCCGAGGTCCGCCTGGCTGGCCGGGCCGCCCTCGGCCAGTGCGGCGAGCAGTCGATAGTGATAGCCGCGTAGGCCGTGCGCGGCGAAGCCCTCGCCGATCAGGCGGGCGGCGTGGCTGGCGGTCTGGTTGAGCAGCCAGCTGGGGGTGGTGCGTAGCCCGGCGGGTGACTGCGGGCCGGTGGATTCCATGCGGCGCAGCCTAGCAGAAATCGTTGGTGCTACCCACGATTCATGCTACGTTGGTCGCACCAACATTGGTTTCGCCAACGTTTGAAGGAGGCGGCATGTCCACCGCACCCATCCTCAACGGCCAGGTCATCGGCCAGGCCCACTACGCCACCCGAGCCCTGCTCGAACGAGCCATCACCCCGCTCGGGATCAGCTTCGGCCAGGCGCTCGCGCTCAACGTCCTCGCCGACGGCGCCGTCGACCGGGCACGGCTGGTGCACCGGATCACCAGCACCCTGAAGGTCGACGAGCCGGCGGTGCACGCGGTGATCGGCCAACTCGTCGACGCCGACCTCGCGCAGGTCGGCGACCGCGCTCCAGCGGGCGACGGTGAGCCGCAGGTGTCGCTCACCGAGAGCGGTCGCGTCACACAGGGCCGCATCCGTGCCGCCGTCGCGGACATCACCGCCCGGCTGTACGCGGACATCCCGACCGACGAGATGAGCACGGCGGCCCGGGTGCTCGCCCTGGTCACAGACCGCGCGAACACCGAACTGGCGGCGGTGCCGACCTGATCAGAAGTAGTCGAGCAGCTGCGCCGGCCCGCCAGCGCCCAGCAGGTCGAGGGCGGCCGGGTCGGTACCGGTGGAGTACCGCAACAGCCCGGCCTGGGCGACCGAGCGGGCGTGGGCGGCGCCGGCGTACAGCAGCGCGAAACCGCGGACGGTCAGCCGCAGGTCCGCCTCGCCGCTGATCCGGGTGAGCTCGGCGGCGCCGTCAGCGACGGTCAACCGCCAGGTGCCGGTGTTCCAGTCGGCGAGGTCATCGTCGAGGGCGAAGTCGACGATGCCCCGGACGTGGGTGGGCCAGCCGCGCGCGCTGACCGCCCGGGCCACGTCCACCGGCCGGTGCATCCACAGGTTCCGTTCGTGCTCGCGGGCCGACTCGAGCGGCAGGTGGGCGCTGACGGCGTCGCCGTCGAGCGGGCACAGCCGCAGGGTCGGGGCGACGCTGGCCCAACTGCCGAGCACACCGACGAGTTCCCGGGCGGCCTCGGCGGTGCTGGCCAGGGCCTCGTCGACGGTGAGCACGGAGTCGGCGCCGTAGCCACGGCCCCGTTCCCAACTGGCGTAGCCAACCAGATCGCCAGCGTCCTCGACCAGGGTGAGCCCGTCGCCGGGCAGGCCGCCACCGGCGGCGAAGAAGTCGAACAGCTGACCCCGGCGGCTGAGCGGACCGTTGCGGTGCCGGGTGACCCGCTCGTACAGGGCGGCGACGGCGGGCAGGTCGGCGGGCGTGCCGGCGCGGATGGTGAACCGGGGGTCCGGCCGGTGCCGGGGCAGCGAGACAGTGGGCAGGTTGACGACGCGCAGCACGCCGGCGACCTCCCAGCCGCAGGCGCGATAGGGGGCGACGACGGTCGGGTACAGCGCGCTGATCGCCGCTCCCCGTTCGTGGGCACCGCGGAGCAGGGCGCTGAGCATGGCGCGGGCCACGCCCCGGCCGCGGGCCTCGGGGGCGACCGCCACGCCGCCGACGTCGGCGGCGGGCACCGCCCGTCCGGACCACCACTGGTCGTGGTGCAGGTCGACGGCCTTTCCGACGAGCCGGCCGGCGTCGTCGAACGCGCCGTAGCGGGTCAAGCCGGGCACCGCCTCGGTGGCGTGCGGAGGTCGTTGCGGGTCGGACCCGAAGGCGAACCTGCCCAGCTCCCAGGCATCGGCGAGGTCGTCGGCGGTGAGTTCGCGGACGTGCACGGCGGTGGGCATCGGCACACCCTAGCGGGATGGATCTTCGAGAGCCGCCGAATTACCGACGGGGTGCGGGGCCGATGCCGGCCCCGCACCTCCGTGGTCAGTGCTGCGGGATGTTGGCCACACCGATCCGCTTGCGGAACACCCAGTAGGTCCAGCCCTGGTAGGCCAGCACGACCGGGGTGAAGATCACCGCAACCCAGGTCATGATCTTCAGGGTGTAGGGGGTGGAAGCGGCGTTGGTGGCGGTCAGCGTGCCCGCCGCGTCCAGGGTGGACGGCAGCACGTTCGGGAACAGCGCGGCGAACAGGGTCGCCACCGCCAGGGCGATCGCCACGGCCGTACCGGTGAACGCCCAGCCCTCCCGGCGTACCCGGGCGGCGGCGAGGCCACCGAGCAGGGCGAGGGCCGCGCCGACGGCGAGCACGACGGCGGCCGGGCTGGAGCGGATGCTCAACGTCCAGCTCAGGAACGCCACCGCGAGCACGGCGGCGGCGACCCCGATGCGCACCGCGAGGGCGCCGGCGCGCTCGCGGATGTCACCGGTGGTCTTCAGGGCGAGGAACACCGCGCCGTGGGTGAGGAACAGCGCCATGGTGGTCGCGCCGCCGAGCAGGGCGTACGGGTTCAGCAGGTCGAGCAGGCCGCCGACGTACTCGTGCTCGGCGTCCAGCGGCACACCACGCAGGATGTTGGCGAAGGCGACGCCCCACAGGATCGCCGGCAGCAGCGAGCCGACCACGATCGCCGCGTCCCAGCGGCGCTTCCAGGACGCCTCGGGGCGCTTGTGGCGGTACTCGAAGGCCACCCCGCGGGCGATCAGGGCCAGCAGGATCAGCAGCAGCGGCAGGTAGAAGCCGGAGAAGAGGGTCGCGTACCACTCGGGGAAGGCGGCGAACATGGCGCCGCCGGCGGTGATCAGCCACACCTCGTTGCCGTCCCAGACCGGGCCGATGGTGTTGATCAGGACGCGGCGTTCGCGGTCGTTGCGGCCGAGCACGGGCAGCAGCATGCCGACGCCGAAGTCGAAGCCCTCCAGGATGAAGTAGCCGGTGAACAGCACGGCGACGAGGAGAAACCAGATGGTGGTCAGTTCCACGATGGGCTCCGGGATCAGTAGGCGAAGGCGAGCGGACGCTCGGCGTCGTCGGTGTCGTCGGTGGGGGGCTGTTCGCTGACGTCGGGTACGCCGGCCTTGGCGTAGCGCAGCAGCAGCTTGACCTCGATCACGGCGAGGGTGGCGTAGATCAGCGTGAAGGCGGTGAACGAGGTGACCACCTCGGCCAGCGAGACGCTGCGGGACACGCCGTTGCGGGTGAGCATCTCGCCGAAGACGATCCACGGCTGGCGGCCCATCTCGGTGAAGATCCAGCCGAAGGAGTTGGCCAGCAGCGGCAGCACCGGCATGGCCAGCCCGGCGCGCAGCAGCCACTTGCTGCTCGGGGTGCGGCCCTTGCGCTGGCTCCAGAGCACCAGCAGGGCGATCGCGCCGGCGGCCAACCCGAAGGCGATCATGAAGCGGAAGCTCCAGTAGGTGACCGGGATGATCGGGGTGTAGCTGCCGGCGCCGTACTGGCTGGCGTACTGGGCCTGCAGGTCGTTGATGCCCTGCACGGTGCCGTTCGGGTCGCCGGTGCCCAGGTACGACAGCAGGTGCGGGATCTTGATGGCGAAGACCTCGCGGCTGCCGTCGAGGCTGCCGACGGTGAGCACGGAGAACGAGGCCGGGCTCTCGGTGGTGTAGAGACCTTCGGCGGCGGCCATCTTCATCGGCTGCACGTCGGTCATGATCTTGCCCTGGATGTCGCCGGTGAACACCACGGCGGCGGAGGCGACCAGAACCACCCAGGAGCCGAACTTCGTGGCGAAGCGGTAGGCGCCGGTGTCGGCGGAGTCGCGGTTGCGGATCACGTGCCACAGGCCGACGGCCACGACCAGCGACCCGGCGACCAGGAAGGAGCCGGCCAGGGTGTGCGGGAAGGTGACCAGGGCGACCTTGTTGGTCAGTACGGCCAGGAAGTCGGTCAACTCCGCACGGCCGGTGTCCGGGTTGAGCCGGTAGCCGACCGGGTTCTGCATGAACGAGTTCGCCGCCAGGATGAAGTACGCGCTGAGGTTGGTGCCGATCGCGGCGGCCCAGATGCTGGCCAGGTGCGCCCGCTTGGGCAGCCGGTCCCACCCGAAGATCCACAGGCCGATGAAGGTGGATTCGAGGAAGAACGCGACCAGCGCCTCGATGGCGAGGGGCGCGCCGAAGATGTCGCCGACGAAGCGGGAGTAGTCACTCCAGTTCATGCCGAACTGGAACTCCTGCACGATGCCGGTGACCACGCCCATCGCGAAGTTGATCAGGAACAGCTTGCCGTAGAACTTGGTGAGCTTGAGGTAACGCTCGTTGCCGGTGCGGTGCCACAGGGTCTGCAGGATGGCCACCAGCACGGATAGGCCGATCGTCAGCGGCACGAAGAGAAAGTGGTAGACGGTGGTGACACCGAATTGCCACCGGGCGACGTCCAACGCGTCCACCTGAAACCCCCAGCTGTTCATACTACGAGACGTAGTAAATACTACTGCTCGTCGTAGAAGGATGGGCAGGGCCGGGCGACCCAAACCGGCCCGGGACCAATGACCCTGATCACCCCGGCCGCCCGGCCCGGCGCCGGCCGCCGCGGGCAACCAGGCGACCCGCCCTCGCGGCCCCGCCGCCGCGTGCGACGATGGCGCGCTGATGGACACCGCGCACTCCCCCTGGCGACCACCGCTGATCTGGCGCGCCGCCCAACTGCTGGCCCGGGCCCTGGTCGGCCTGCTGGCCCGCCTCGAGGTCACCGGCGACGTCGCCGCGCACCTGCGTCGCGGACCGCTGGTGCTGGCCGCCAACCACATCAGCCCGTTCGACCCGGTGGTGATGGCCGCCGCCTGCCAGACCCGCGGCATCGCTCCCCGGATCATGGCGACCGCCGGGCTGTTCCGCGCCCCGGTGATCGGCACCCTCATGCGCCGCGCCGGACACATCCGCGTCGACCGCGGCACCAACGCCGTGCACCGGGCACTCGACGCCGCCACCACCGCCGTGGCAGGAGGTTCGGTGATCCTCATCTACCCCGAGGGGCGCATCGGCCTGGACCCCGGCATGTGGCCCGAACGCGGCAAGACCGGCGCCGCCCGGCTCGCCCTGGCCTGCGCCGCCCCGGTCATCCCGGTCGCCCAGTGGGGCGCCCACGAGGTGCTGCCCTACCGGGCGCCCCGGGGAGCGCTGCGGGGCATCGCCCGCTCGCTGTGGCGCCGCCCGGTGATCCGCGTGCACTTCGGCGAACCCGTCGACCTGGGCGAGGTGAGCGCCGCCAGCCCCGGCGCCGCCCGCCGGGCCACCGACCGGATCATCGACGCGCTCACCGACACCCTCGCCCCACTGCGCCCCGACGAACCCGACGCGCCCCGGCAGGTCGACCCGGGCCGCCCGAGCGACCCCAGTCGCGCCCATCGCCGCCGGCCGGGCAACTGACCGGGCGACTGGCACAGCGATCACGTGTCGCAACGCCGGATCGGGGCGCCGAGCCGAGCACCGCCGGCTCGGTCGGCAGGAGAGGCGAGGGCGACCACCGGTCGACGAATGTCGCCGGCAGGTCACCCAAGGTCCACCGGCGGCGGGCATACTGCGTCGCGTGCTGACCCGATCCGGCTACCTCGACGCGCCCGCGCCGCTGGCGTTCGCCCACCGCGGCGGCGCCGCCGACGGCGACGAGAACACCACCGAGGCGTTCGCCCGCGCCATCGGCCTGGGCTACCGGTACGTGGAGACCGACGTGCACGCCACCGCCGACGGGGTGGCGGTGATCTTCCACGACCCGACGCTGCGCCGGATCACCGGCGAACCGGGGCGCATCGCCGACCTGCGCTGGGACGACCTCGCCTCGGTGCGGGTCGGCGGTGCGGCCGTCGTACCCCGGCTCGACGAGGTGCTGGGCGCCTGGCCGCAGGTCCGCTTCAACATCGACGTGAAGGCCGACGGCGGCGTCGAGCCGACGGTGGCCACCGTGACCCGGGCCGGCGCCGCCGACCGGGTGCTGCTCGCCTCGTTCAGCGACGCCCGGCTGACCCGGCTGCGGGCGCTCACCGAGGGGCGGGTCGCCACCAGCCTCGGCATGCGCGGGGTCGCCCGGCTGCGGGTCGCCTCCCTGCACGGCCGCCCCCTGCGGCTGCCCCCGTCGGTGGTCGCCGCGCAGGTGCCGCCCAGCTACGGGCGGGTGCCGGTGGTGGACCGCCGGTTCCTCGACTACTGCCACCGACTCGGCCTTCAGGTGCACGTCTGGACGATCGATGAACCCGCCCAAATGCACGACTTACTGGATCGTGGTGTGGATGGCATCATGACCGATCACGTCGGCGTGCTGCGCGACGTCTACCGCAGCCGCGGCCACTGGGCCGCCTGACCGGCGAAGGACCCCGATGGCCGAGACCGTGACCCCCACGGTGGACGAGACCCCGCCCCCGGCGAGCACCCGCCGCGAGCGGAGCGGCTGGTACATCTACGACTGGGCCAACTCCGCCTTCCAGACCACCGTCATCACGGTGTTCCTCGGCCCGTTCCTCACCACCGTCGCCGAGTTGGCCGCCGGCTGTCAGTTGGGCGCGGACGACTGCGACGGCTACGTGCACCCGCTGGGCATCCGGGTGGCCGCCGGCTCCTACTACCCGTACCTGATCTCGCTGTCGGTGCTCCTCACCGTTTTCGTGCTGCCGGTCATCGGGGCGATCGCCGACCGGTCGGCGCACAAGAAGCGACTGCTCGGCGGCGCCGCGTTCACCGGCGCCGGCGCGACCATGGCGATGGCCTTCGTCACCGGCGACCGCTACCTGCTCGGCGGGGCGCTGTTCCTGGTCGCCAACATCTCCTTCGGCGCGGCCATCGTGGTGTACAACTCGTTCCTGCCGCAGCTCGGCGGCCCCGACGAGCGCGACGGCATCTCCAGCCGCGGCTGGGCGCTGGGCTACCTCGGTGGCGGCCTGCTGCTGGCGTTCAACCTGGTCGCGGTGACCCTGTTCAGCGAGGACGACAACCCGCAACGCACCCTGGATCTGGCCCGCTGGTCGATCGTGTCCGCCGGGGTGTGGTGGGCGGCATTCACCCTGATACCGCTGCGCTGGCTGCGTGAACGCCCCACCGCGGCGGCACTGACCCGCGGCGGCAACGTGCTCACCGACGGGTTCCGGCAGCTGGCCCGCACCCTGCGCGAGATCAAGGCGTACCCGCTGACGCTGTTCTTCCTGCTCGCGTTCCTGGTCTACAACGATGGCATCCAGACCGTCATCACCCTCGCCAGCCAGTACGGCACCGAGGAGTTGCGGCTGGAGCAGAGCACCCTGATCGTCACGATCCTGCTGGTGCAGTTCCTCGCCTTCGGTGGCGCACTGAGCCTCGGTGCGCTGGCCCGGCGCATCGGCGCCTGGAAGACCGTGCTGCTCAGCCTGGTGCTCTGGACCGGTGTGATCATCGGCGCGTTCCGGCTGCCCGCCGAGGCGCCGGTGCCGTTCATGGTCCTCGGCGCGGCCATCGGCCTGGTCCTCGGCGGCAGCCAGGCGCTGAGCCGGTCGCTGTTCAGCCAGCTCATCCCGGCCGGCAAGGAGGGCGAGTACTACGGCTTCTACGAGATCAGCGACAAGGGCACCAGCTGGCTCGGGCCGCTCGCGTTCGGCCTGGTGTTCCAGCTCACCGCCTCCTACCGGGTGGGTCTGGTCTCCCTGCTGATCTTCTTCGTGGTCGGTTTCCTGCTGCTCCTGGCCGTGCCGATCCGCCGGGCCATCGTCGCCGCCGGGAACACCCCGCCCCGGGTGCTCTGACCAGCGTCCCGCTTACGCCGATCCAGGATTGCCGATGGGCTAGGCTGCCCGACCGTGACCGACGACGACGCCACCGCCCCGACCTGCCTGGCTCACCCGTTCCCCGGCCAGCCGCACGCTCCGGCCGGGTGCGCGGCCGCGCGCGGGCTCGACGGGCGCCCGGTGCACGCCGCGGCGTTGAAGTTCTTCTGGGGGCCGATGGACTGCGGCAAATCCACCATGGCGTTGCAGATGAACTACAACCACGCCCGGCAGGGCCGCCGTGGGCTGGTCACCACCCGCATCGACCGGTCGCTGGGCCCGCAGGTCACCACGCGCATCGGTCTGGCGCACGAGGCGATCGAGGTCACCGACGACCTGGACCTGCGGGCCCTGGTCCGGGGCCGGTGGGCCGACGGGGTACGCGTCGACTACCTGATCTGCGACGAGGCGTGCTTCTACACCGTTGAGCACGTCGAGCAGATGGCCGAGCTGGTCGACAGCTACGACGTGGACGTGTTCGCCTTCGGTCTGGCCACCGACTTCCGGTCCTGCCTGTTCCCCGCCGCGCAGCGGCTGTTCGAGCTGGCCGACGAGGTCGCCCGCATCCAGGTCGAGGTGCTGTGCTGGTGCGGCCGGGAGGGGCTGCTCAACGCCCGGGTGGTCAACGACCGGGTGGTCCGGGAGGGCGCGCAGGTCGTCATCGGCGACACCGTGGACACCGCAGATGTGCGCTACCAGGTGCTCTGCCGCCGGCACTACCGCTCGGGCGACCTGGGCCCGCGCGACTGACCGCTGCGCTCACGCCGTGCGGGGTCGGCGAACCGGTCCGCGATGATCACCGTGACGGTCACCATGGTGGCCAGCGCCGCGCACGCCGCGACGGGCAGCGCCAGCAGGACGCAGGCTGGCAACAACGCCAGCAGTACGACCACCCCCGCGATCCGGCTGGTCGGCCGGATCCGCCACAGCACCGCCTGATAGGCGGCGTGCCCGGCGAGGAACAGCGCCGGACCGCCCAGGGTGAACAGCGCGGCGACCGTGGTGGCGTCCGCACCGGGCTCGCGCAGCAGCCGCTCGTCGCCCGCCGCCGTGACGATGATGCCGGCGACCATCACCGGGTGCAGGTAATTGAACGCCACTCGGCTCAACCCGCCGGTGCGTTCACCGGCGCGGGCGATGACCTCCGTCGCGGCCGGCGCCGAGCGCGCGAAGTACACCCACCACAGCGCCACCGAGCCGGCGAACGCCAACAGGAACGCCGCCGATGTCACCGTGTCCAGGTGCTGGGTGAGGGTGCTCCCGGTGAGCAGGATCGACTCTCCCAGCGCGATCAGGATGAACGCCTGGCACCGCTCAGCCAGGTGCCCGCCCTCCACCATCCACCGCTCGGCGCGGCTACGCCCCAGACCGGGCACCGGAAACCCGATCGACAGGCCGATCACTTCGATGACGATCGCCCCCGCCCACAGCGCCTCCCGGACATCCCCGGCGGCCATGCCTCCGAGCACCACCAGCACCGACGTCCCGACGAACCACGGCAGCGTTTTCTGAAACCCGTCGGCCAACCACGATTGGCCCTGCACCGCCCACAGCGCGAACAGGGTGCGGCCGATCTGGAGCGTCGCGTAGACCACGGCGAAGAGCAGACCGGTATCGGCGAACGCTTCGGGGATCGCCGCCGACATCAGCAGACTGCCCAACATCAGCCCGATCAGCAGCGCCCGCACCGGCGCCTCGTTCGGTTGCAGCCAGTTCGTCAGCCAGGCGGTGTAGACCCAGACGAACCACACCATCGCCAGCAGCAACGCGGTCCGTCCGGCGCCAGGCCAGTCCGGGTGCTCGATGAGATAGTGCGACAGCTGGGTGACGGTGAAGATGTAGACCAGGTCGAAGAAGAGCTCGGTCGAGGTGGTCGGCTCCATACCCCGCCGCTCGCGCAGCAACCAGGGCCGCACCGGCTTGACGACCGGCGACTCAGAACGGGTCACCGCAGACCCGCCAGTCCCCGTCCTCGCGGATCACGGGCAGCCGACGTTCCTCACTGGTGCCGCCGGCTCGGGTCAACCGCACGGTCACCGTGCCGTGCGGGCGTCCGCCACGGGTGGCCACCGACACGTCGGTGATCTCGTAGTCGGTGACCATCGGCGGGGTACGCACCCAACTGGTGAAGCCGATCGAGCTCCAACGGGTGCGCGCGTCCGCGCAGAGCCGCTCGTACGCCCCGGCGGTGTCGCCGACGGCCACCTCGTTCAGGAACCCGTCGGCGGTCTCCCGGATCGGGCCGGCGGCCTGGCGTACGGTCTGCAGGTTCCAGGCGCCCAGCCCGGCCACCCCGACGCAGCACAGCGCCACGCCGAACCCGGCGAAGGCCAGCCCGGTGCGCATCGGGCGGTGCCGCCGGGCCGGTCGGCTCCACGGCTGGCCGGCACTCACGACTACCGACCGTAGAGAACGTCGTCGCGCAGAGCATGACAAGCCGGAAACTGGGTGCGCCCGATGGTCGGGTGTGCCCTGTTCGGACCGGCCACGGATCGTCTACCGTCGGCGCACACCCCCAGTGCCAGGGAGCCGATGGATGAGCCGCTTCGTGCAGCCGGTACCACCCCCCGCCGACCCGTACGCCGGTGACGCCCTGCTGCGGTCCTGGCTGGAGCGTCACCTCGGCCCGGCCGGGCACGCCGCCGCGAAGGGCCGCCTCGCCGACCTGGCCGCCGACGTCGCCGGGCCGCTGCGCGCGGCGCACGCCGACGCCGAGGCGCACCCGCCGAGGCTGGTCCGCTACGACCCGTGGGGCGCCCGGGTCGACCGGATCGACACGTCCGCCGGCTGGCAGGCGCAGCGGGCCGCCGCCGCCCGGCACGCCGTGGTCGCACTGCCCTACCTGCCGGACGCGCGCGGCACCTGGGGTGCTGCGGCGCGGGTGGTGCAGCACGCCCTGCTGCACCTGTACGGCCCGGAGTCGGCGACGTTCTCCTGCCCGGTGGCGATGGCCGACGGGGCGGCGACGCTGCTCAGCCTGCCCGACGTCGACGCCGGGGTCCGCGACGCATGGCTGCCCCGGCTGATCTCCACCGACCCGGCCACCGCGATCACCAGCGGGCAGTGGATGACCGAGTCGCAGGGCGGCTCCGACCTGGGTCGCTCCAGCACCGTCGGCCGGCCCGCCGCGGACGGTTCGTGGCGGCTGACCGGGGAGAAGTGGTTCTGCTCCGCCGCCGACGCGGCGATGGCGGTGGCGCTGGCCCGACCGGAGGGCGCCCCGCGCGGCAGCCGGGTGCTCGCCCCGTTCCTGGTCCCCCGGTACGCCGCCGACTCGCCCCTGGCCGACGGGGTCGCAGCGGGGGCGCCCGCGCCGGGCGTCACCGTGCACCGGCTCAAGGACAAGCTCGGCACCCGGGCACTGCCCACCGCCGAGATCGGCCTGCACGACGCGTATGCCGTGCCGCTGGGCGACCCGGCGGTGCCCGGCCTGGTCCGGGCGATGACCCTGGTCGTGGTGACCCGGGTGCACAACGCCGCCGCGGCGGCCGGCGGGATGCGGCGGGGCCTGGCCTACGCCCGGGCGTACGCGGACGCGCGCCACGTCGCCGGCGGCGCGCTGGCGTCCTCGCCGCTGCACCGGGCCACCCTGGGCACCCTCGCGGTCGACGCGGCGGGCGCGTTCGCCCTGGCCGGGCACGCGTTCGCGCTGCTCGGCCGGGTCGAGGTCGGCGCCGACCCAGCGGCCGAGGCGGAGCTGCGCATCGTGGCGCCACTGGCGAAGCTGGCCACCGGCCGGCTCGCCGTCAGCTCCGCCAGCGAGTACGTGGAGAGCTTCGGCGGGGCCGGCTACGTGGAGGACACCGGCGTACCCCGGCTGCTGCGCGACGCGCAGGTGCTGCCGATCTGGGAGGGCACCACCAACGTTCTGGCCCTGGACGTGCTGCGCGCGCTGGCCCGAGAGGACGCCGGGGCGCCGCTGCTGAGCCGGCTCGCCGTTGCCGTCGACCTGGCCCGGCCGCTGTCGCCGGCACTGGCCGACACCCTGGCCACGGCCGCCGCGCAGCTACGCGACACGGTCACCGCGGTGACCGCAGACCCGGGCGCCGCGGCGGTGCTCGCCGGCGCCCGTGGCCTGGCGCTGCGCCTGGCGTACGCGCTGACCACCGCACTGCTCGTCGAGCACGCCGCGTGGGGTGACGAACAGGCGGAACTGGCCGCCCGGCTGTGGGCGCGGCGCTGGCTGCGGCACGAGGAGATCGCGGAGGACGCCCACAACCACCTGGACCTGCTCTGCTGACCGGTCGGCGCGAGCGGGCGGGTGGACACCATGTCGGTGCTGATCGAGCTGGGCGACGACCGGGGCGCGCCCCTGGACGACCTAGGACCGCCGTCTCCGGCGGCCTCCCGGCCAGGTCGGGTGGGCCTGTTGCTGGCCGCGTGCGCCCTGCTCGGCGGCGCCGCCGCGCCCGTACACCTGACGCCCCGGGTCGGGCCGGCGCTGCCCGCCCGTGCGACCGTGCTCAGCGCGGGTCCGCTGCTGCTGGTCGTCGACGCCGGCACCGACCCGCCGGCGCTTAGCGCCTACGACGCCGCCGTGCCGCACCGCCCGGCGCGGTGGCGGGTCACCGTGCCGCCGGCCACCCGGTGGTCCGCCGAGGCGGCCGATGACCTGCTACTGCTCACCGAACGCGACCAGGTAGGCCGGGCGACGGCGACCACCGCGCGGTCGGTACGCACCGGCCAGCCGCTGTGGCGGCGGCCCGAGCGGGTGTACGCGGCCGGCGACGCGGCGGTGGCGGTGAGCGAGGTCCGCAGCGCCTCTGAGCCGGGACGCCGGGTCGAGGGCACCGTGCACGGCGTCGACCCCGCGACCGGTGCGACCCGATGGTCGGTGCCGGTGCCCTCGACGGCCATGCTGAGGGCGCTCCCCGGCACGCCCGGGCGGGTGCTGCTGGTGCAGGACGACGGGCTGGCGCGGCTGCTCGACGCCCGCGACGGCGCGGTCCGCGGGCAGGGGCGGCTTCCGCCGGCCGACTACGGTCCGGACAATCCGCAGGTCATCGGCGGGCACCTGGTGCTGCGCCACCCGACCGGCAGCGGGGCGGCGCTGACCGGGTACGACCTGCCGGGGCTGTCGCGGCGCTGGCAGGTGCCGGTCGAGCCGGGCGAGCTGACTCTGCGGCCCTGCCAGGGCCTGGTCTGCGGGCGCGACCGGCTGGGCCGGTGGGCCATGGACGCGGGCACCGGCATGCGGCGCTGGACGTGGCCGGCCGGAGCGCGCTGGCACACCCTGGCGGGCGCTCGGATCGGCGCCGAGCCGCTGCTGCTGCTCGGGACGGCGTCGGACGGCCGGCGCACCCTGGTCGCGACGGTGGGCCGGGACGGCCCCCGGGTGCGCGCGGTGCTGCCGGCGGGGCTGACCGACTGCCGTCAGGCCGGCGCCGGGCTGATCTGCCGTGACGGCGCCGCCCGGGTGACGGTGTGGCCGCTCGACGCGCCCTGATCGTCATCCTCTCTCGGTGCGAGAAACGCCGATGTACCTGACAGCGGTTGGCAGGTACGTGAGGGCAGACTGCCGGTATGACGAC
Organism: Micromonospora sp. NBC_00858; assembly: GCF_045207365.1. Classification (NCBI taxonomy): domain Bacteria; kingdom Bacillati; phylum Actinomycetota; class Actinomycetes; order Micromonosporales; family Micromonosporaceae; genus Micromonospora; species Micromonospora sp. NBC_00858. The sequence goes on from NZ_CP108828.1 coordinate 2,305,499, forward strand.
AACCGCTGACCTCGCCATGGTCAACCTGGACAGCTCAGACCCGGCCGCGCACGCCGCGTTCTACCACCGCGCGTTGGGCTGGGAGATCACCCACAGCGCAGCCGAATACGCCATGCTCAGCGGCGGCGGCGTCTCGATCGGCTTCGGGCTGGTAGAGGGTTACCAGCCGCCGTCCTGGCCCGACCCGGCCGGCGGTAAGCGCTACCACCTCGACCTCTACGTCGACGACCTGGCCGTGGCAGAGAAGGAGTTCGTCCAGGCCGGCGCGTCGAAGCCGGAGTTCCAGCCGGGCGGGGAACGGTGGGTGGTGCTCATCGACCCGATCGGGCAGCCGTTCTGCATCTGCCCCCGCCCACAGGGCTGAGGCTTCCGCCGCCACTGCCGGCTGGGTGCTGGGCGGCGGGTCAGCGCAGCGGGCCGCGGGCGACGGCGACCCGCATCGTCGCCGGGTCGCCGACCGGGACGTACTCGAGCCACCAGGTGGCGCCGGCCGCGGCGAGCTCACCGAGATAGGCCCACTCGGCGCGTTCGTCCGGTCGGCGCCGCCGGCCGCCGATCGCCACGTCGAACGGCTGGCCGTCGGCGCGGGTGGGTGGCAGGACGGCCACCAGCTCGCGTACCTCATCGGGGGTGAAGTCAGACCACCCGTCGGTGTCGGTGAGCTTGTACGGCACGATGCCGTCGGCACGGGCGGCCCGGCGTCGCACCGCCCCGGCCTGGGTGCTGCCGCCGACCCAGACCGGCACCCGGGGCGACTGCACCGGAGCCGGCCGCAGCGCCACCCCGTCGGCGCGGTAGTGGGTGCCCTGGTGGTTGACCGGCTCCCCGCTGAGCAACCCGGTCAGCAGGTCGAGGCCCTCGTCGAGCATGGCGGCCCGGACGGCCACCTCAGTCGGCTCGCCGAACGCGACCAGGCCTCGGTCGCCGGGGTCGCCGACACCGACCGCGACGGTGGCCCGGCCCGCGCTGAGGTGGTCGAGGGTGAGCACCTCGCGGGCCAGCTTCGCCGGGCGCCGCCGGGGCAGCGCGGTGACCGTGGTGCCCAGCCGCACCCGGCTGGTGCGCCCGGCGATCGCCGTGAGCACCAGCCACGGGTCGTAGGTGGACGGGTCGTCACCGGAGTGGTGGATCACGTAGTCCTCCAGGAACACACCGTCCCACCCGGCGCGCTCGGCGAGCTCGCCCAGCTCGACCAGGGTGGACACCGTGACGGAGGCGCCACCGCAGGGAAGCTCCAGGCCGTGTCTCATCCATCGACCGTATGGCGGGGGTACGACGGCTCAGCCGCGACGGCGGGACCGAGCCGCCCACACCACGTACGACGGGTCGCGGTCGAGGTTGTGCCGGTCCCGGTCGTAGCGGCGGGTGGTACGCGGATCGGCGTGCCCCATCGCGTCCTGCACGTCCTCTAGCGGGACACCCTCCGAGCGGGCGGTGGTGGCGAAGGCGTGCCGCAGCGAGTGCGGGGACAGCCTCGCCCAGGCGGGGATGCCGGCCGTCCGGGCCAGGCGGCGGACCAGCCGGAACACCGAGTGCCGGTCCATCCGGGCGCCACTGGCGGTGACCAGCAGTGGCCCGCTCAGCTGCGGCACCGGCACGCCGGTGGCGGCGGCCCGCTGGGCCAGGTAGGCGTCCACCGCGTAGCCGGTGCCCGGGGTGAGGGCGCGCCGGCGTGCTTTGCCGCCCTTGCCGATGAAGCGCACGCTGCGGTGCCCGCGTTCGGTGCCCAGGTCGGCCAGGTCCAGTGAGATCAGCTCGCCGACCCGCAGGCCCAGGTCGGCCAGGAGCGCGATCGCGGCCCGGTTGCGGGCGGCCGTCTGGCCGGTGTCCGCGTCGGCCGCGCTCAGCAGCGCGTCCACCTCCTCCGGGGTGAGGCCGACCGTGGCGGAGTGGTCCCGGTCGACGCGGGGCCGGTCCGCGCCGGAGACCGGGTTGGCTGGCATCGCGCCGAGCTTGACGAGGAAGTCGTACCAGCTCGACAGCGCGGAGAGCCGGCGCGCCACGGTCGCCGGGGTCAGCGGTCGGCCGCTGCGGGCGCCGAGGGTGGACTCCAGGGCCCGGGCGTACTCGTTGACGTGCAGGAAGGTGACGTGCAGCGGGTCCAGGTCGCGGCCGGCGCACCAGGTGAGCCAGCCGGTGATGTCGCGCCGGTACGCGTCGCGGGTGTGCTCGGACAGCCGGCGGTTGCGCAGCCAGGCCTCGGTGACGTCGACCGGCCCGCCGGGCAGGGCCGGTCGGGCGGTCGGACGGGCGAGCACCGGAGCGTCGGAGGACACCATGTGAAAAAGTTTCTCAGCTCCGGATGGGAAGACCCTGAAGGCGCGCCGAGGGATGCGCCCGGTGTCGGGGTGCGGCGCGCCGGCTACCGTCGGGCGGGTGCGCGCCAGTCGGTTGGTCTCCCTGCTGCTGCTTCTGCAGACCCGGGGGCGGATGACCGCGCCAGAGCTGGCCGAGGCCCTGGAGGTCTCGGTCCGGACGGTGTACCGGGACGTGGAGTCGCTGGGCGCCGCCGGGGTGCCGGTGTACGCCGAGCGCGGTCCCGCAGGCGGGTATCGACTCCTCGACGGCTACCGCACCCGGCTGACCGGGCTGACCGCGGGTGAGGCCGAGGCGCTGTTCCTGGCCGGTGTTCCGGGTCCGGCCGCCGAGCTGGGCCTGGGTTCGGTGCTGGCCGCCGCCGAGCTGAAGTTGCAGGCCGCACTGCCGGCGGACCTCACCGACCGGGGCGGGCGGATCCGGCAGCGGTTCCACCTGGACGCGCCGAGCTGGTTCCGCGAGCCCGAGCCCACCCCGCACCTGGCCACCCTGGCCGACGCGGTGTGGGAGGACCGCCGGATCCGGGTGCGCTACCGGCGGTGGCAGGCGCCCCGGGAGGTGACCCGCACCCTCGACCCGCTCGGCGTGGTACTCAAGGCCGGCCGGTGGTATCTGGTCGCCGCCGCCGACGGGCAGGTACGCACCTACCGGGTGGGCGCCATCCTGGAGCTGACGGTGCTGGCCGTGCACGTCGACCGGCCGACCGGGTTCGACCTGGCGGCCTGCTGGCGGGAGCACGCCGAGCGCTACGAGAGCAGCGTCTACCGCGCCGAGGCCCGGGTACGAATGACCGCAGCGGCGCTGGCGCAGACCGTGCATCTCTTCCCGCCAGCGATGAGCCGGGCGGCGCACGCGGCCGCCGGAGCGCCGGACGCGGACGGCTGGCTGCTCACCACCGTGCCGATCGAGTCCATCCGGCACGGTCATGTCGAACTGCTCAAACTCGGCGCGCAGGTGCAGGTGCTCGCCCCCGCCGAGCTGCGAGAACGTCTCACCGACACCGCCCACGCGCTCGCCGCGCTCTATCCACATGCCGGTGCCGACCGCGCGGGAGAGCCGGAGGTGGACGCCGACCAGCCGGGCGGTGCTTCTGTGGAGACGATCGATGCTCGGGGCGGACGCTGAGCACGCTGCTGGCTCAACCCCTCAGCGGAGCCGCTTCTCGAACCAGTGCTCGGCGTACGGGCCCTGCGAGTACGCCGGGATCTCAACGTAGCCGTGCCGGGCGTACAGGGCGCGGGCCTCGACCAGGTCGGCGCGGGTGTCCAGCCGGATCCGGTCCGCCCCGGCCGCCCCGGCGTGCCGCTCCACGGCGGCGAGCAACGCGGCGCCCCCGCCAGCGCCGCGGTGAGCGGGGCGGATGAACACCCTGGTCAGCTCGGCCCAGTCCGGGTACCACCGCAGCCCGGCGCAGCCGGCCAGTTCCGCGCCGTGGTGGGCGAGCACCAGCAGGCCGCTCGGGTACGTCAGGTCGTCGCTGGGCAACTCGGCCAGCGCCTCGTCGACCTCGCCGGGCAGGGCCGGGCGACGGTGGTAGCGGACCACCATCTCCGTCATGTACTCGCGGAGCAGCCGTGCCGCATCGGGCTGATCGGGACGGACGGTGGTGGTCACCCAGTCGGGTCGGACGGTTGTGGTCACCTGTCGATCATCAGCGTCCGGTCAACGGCATTTTCCGCCGTCCCAGGGCCGCCGGTGGCAGGGCGAGCAGGGCGAACGTTCCCGGGCCGCCGGCTCCAGGCGGGTGCCGGCGGCCCGGCACGCTACCGGCGGCGGGACGGCAGCAGCGCGATCAGCGCGACCGCCACGGCCACATGCATGGCGCCGAGGGCGAACTTGGCGCCGGTGGTGGCCTCGATGCCGAACAGCGGGCCGAAGGAGAGCACGGTCACCAGGACGGCCAGCGAGATCCAGACGATGCGGGCGACCCGCGGCGCGAACCGCTCCAGCAGTGCCAGCGCCGCCCAGCCCAGCAGGGCCGCGCCGAGGGCGATCCCGATGATCTGGCCCGGCCCGATGACCAACGCGGGTTGACCCGGACTCTCGACGGTGTAGTCGACTCCGGCCACCTCGCCGATCCCCCAGATGACCAGGCAGGCCAGGACGGCGGCGGCGACGCCGACGACGCCACGGCGCAGTGACGAGGTGGCGGTGGTGACGGTTGGTTCGGCGGTCGCACTCATGACGGCTCCTCGATCGGGGGGCACGAACAAGTGCGACCGTAGCAGATAGTCCCGTCCAAGACTATCTGCTACGGAACTAGCATCCGGAGCGGCTGCCGGGCGCGTATGGGGAGGTGTTGGCCAGCGGGCCGCTCACCAACGCGGTGAGCGCGCGCAGGAATGCCTCCTGGTCCTGCACGGGCAGGGTGGCGAGGAGATCGGCCTGAATGCGGCGCACGACATCCTGCGCCCGTTCCAGGACCCGCTCCCCGGCGGCCGTCACCGTGATCAGCCGGGCGCGGCGATCCGTCGGCGCAGGGCGACGCTCGGCCAGCCCGGCCCGCTCCAGCTGGTCCAGCGTGACGACCATGGTGGTCTTGTCCACGCCGCACCGTTCGCCGATCTCCCGCTGGGTCAAGCCCCCGATGCGGGCCTGCGCCAGGACGTAGTGCGCCCGCGGCGAGATGCCCAGCTCGGCCAGGCCCGCGGCGTGCTCGGCCTGGAGCGCGTGGCTCGCCCAGGAGAGCAGGAACAACAGGTCGGGCGGGCCGTCGGTGGGCGTACAGGAGGTCATGCACGGAGGCTAGCAACATGTTCCGAGACGGGACGGTTCGCGCAGCGGACGATCAGGGCCGCTGATAGATCCCGTGCTCGCGGGTGAGCAACTGCTCGTCGATCAGGTAGCGGCGCAGCGTGGCGTGGTCGGACCCGCCGGCGGCGCACCACGGTTTGAGCGCCTCGTCCACCACCCGCTCGGGGTACCGCGTGCCCGACTCGAAGGACCGCTCGGCGATGTGTGCCAGCAGCACCCGCCGCCGGCCGCGCTGTGCCGGCAGGCCCACCAGCACGTCACCGCGTAGGAAGGTGCGCAGCACCGGGTCGTCGGCCGGGCCGGCGTCGTCGGCCGGACGGCGTTCGCGCGCCGCCGCCCGCAGCGACACCTCGTCGGCCGCCAGGGCGCCGTCGGGGCCGGTCACCAGGCCCGCGTCGGTGAGCCGGCGAATCGCGGTGTGCACCGCCCGCGCCGGCAGATCGGTCCGCTCGGCGATCTGGGCCGCGCCGGCCGCGCCGAGCACGATCGCCGCGAAGACCCGCCGTCGTCCGTCGTCGGCCAGGGCGCCGGCCAGAGCATTCGCTGTCACGCCGGTCACCCTTGCACCAGCGGTACGCGGACCGCCAGGCGATTTTCGGGCGCGTGGCGTCGGCCGGAGGTGGATCGGTGTGCGCTGGGCCGGCGCTCAGTCGGGGTCCGATGTGCCCGCCGAGTTGGCCGGCTGCTCGGCGACGAGAAGTACCCGACGCAGCAGGTCGGAGAGCAGTCGGCGCTCCGACGGGGTGAGCGCGCCGAACAGCCGGTGCTCCTCGGCACCCCGGACGTCCATCGCCCCGTGCCATGCGGCCCGGCCCGCGTCGGTGAGCTCCACATCCACCCGACGCCGGTCGACAGTGGACGGCGTCCGCCGCACGTAGCCGCGTTCGACCAGGTTGTCGACCCGCGCGGTGATCGAGGCCGGCGCCATCGCCAGATCCGCGGCGAGTTCCGAGGGTGCGGCACGCCCCTGCCGGCCGGCAAGCGCGTGCAGCGTGTCGTACTCGTGCGCCGGCAGGTCGAAGTCCGCAAGGACCCGCTCCTTCACCGTGCGCAGGTGCCGGGTCACGACGCCCATCCGGGTCACGGCGCCTTCGACGTCGGCGTCGAGGTCGGGCAGGACGGGCAGCCAGCGCTCGACATGCCGGTCGACGGAGTCGTGGGCGGTGGTCACCCGCAGAGCCTATCGCAACCGAAATATTCGTTGACGAAATATTCGGTATCGAAGTACCTTGCGGTGGTGACCAACCCTCTGCGCGTCAGCTCCTTCCGGCTGCTGTTCCTGGGCCGGACCGTCTCCTCGGTCGGTGACGCCGTGGTGCCCGCCGCCCTGGCTCTGGCCGTGCTGCGGGCCACCGGCTCCACCAGTGCGCTCGCGGTCGTCCTCGCCGCGGCCATGGTTCCCCGGCTGCTCCTGCTGCCCCTCGGCGGCGTCGTCGCCGACCGGTTCGACGCCCGTCGGGTCGCCCTGGTGGCCGACCTGGTCCGCTGCGCGACCCAGCTCGCGGTCGGTGTGGAGCTGCTCGGCGGCGACCCGTCGCTGAGCACCATCGTGGTGGCCTCGGCGCTCGGTGGCACCGCCTCGGCGTTCGCCATGCCGACCGCCTCCCCGCTGGTCGCCGGCACCGTCGAACCGGCCGCCCGGCAGCGTGCCAACGCCCTGATGGGGATCACCGCCAACACCAGCCGACTCGCCGGCCCGGCGCTGGCCGGCCTGCTGATCTGGGCCGCCGGCCCCGGCTGGGCGTTCGTCATCGACAGCGCGTCGTTCGCGCTCAGCGCCACGCTGCTCGCGTTCGTCCGGGTCCGGCATGTGCCGGTACCCCGCCGTTCCGTCCTCGCCGACCTGCGGCACGGCTTCGGCGAGGTACGCGCCCGCGACTGGTTCTGGACCAGCCTGATCGGGCACGGCATGTGGAACGGCGCCGCCGCCGTGCTGATGACCCTCGGGCCGGCCATCGCCATCGACCGCCTCGGCGGCGAGGCCACCTGGGTGCTGCTGTTGCAGGCCGGCGCGATCGGCATGCTCACCGGCTCGCTGCTGGCCGGGCGGGTCCGGCTCCACCGGCCGGTGCTGCTGGCCAACCTCGGGCTGGCCAGCTACGCCGCACCACTGCTGCTGCTCGCCGTCGCCGCGCCCGCCCCGGCGGTGATCGTCGCCTACGGGGTGGCGCTGACCGCCCTCGGTTACCTCAACCCGGTCTGGGAGACCGTCGTGCAGCACCAGTTCCCGCCCGAGGTCCTGGCACGAGTCACCTCGTACGACTGGCTGGTGTCGCTGGGCGCGATGCCGCTGGGCTACGCCTTGGCGCCGCTGGCCGCCGACGCGTTCGGCGCGCCCGTACCGCTGGCGATCGCCGGCCTGCTGGTCCTGACCGCCTGCGCCGGCACCGCGCTCGTCCCCGGCGTACGCCGGCTCACCTGGCCCGCGGCCCCGCAACCGCAAGCGGCCGAACCCGCCGGCGTCGGCAGTGCCTCAACCCCCGCTCGTGCAGACGGCATTAATGACGCGCTCACCGACGCTTAGATGATTACGTTTCAGCCACAGGCTGGTCGGTGAACGGCACCGCGCGCAGCTCACCCCGTCCCGCGCATCGGTTGGACACCGCGCTCAGCGTGCCGGTTTGGCGACGGCATTACGGTGCCTCACCTCAGCTCTCATCGATAGAGGAGATTCGACATGTCAGGCGCGGCGGCCGCCACGGCAGGCGCTGAGTCGTTGCGTCCAACCCAGCTGCTTCGCCGCAACGGGCCCTTCCGAGCCCTCTTCTCGGCACGGGTTGTTTCTTACGCAGGCGATTCACTCAGCCTTGTCGCGCTCATGCTCCACGTCGCCGACACGACAGGCCAGGCGTTGGCAATCTCCCTCTTGTTGCTTGTCGGAGATTTCGCTCCATCCCTGTTGGGTCCCTTCACCGGCGCCCTCACCGATCGGCTTGATCTCCGGCGGCTGATGGTCGTCTGCGAACTCATCCAAGCTGTGGTCCTGCTGGTAATTGTGCTGACCCTGCCTCCGCTGCCGGTGTTGCTGGCCCTCGTCGCGATCCGCGCCACCGCCTCGCAGATCTTTCAACCGGCGTCTCGGGCGGCGGTGCCTGCACTGGTTGGTGACCGTGACCTGGAGACCGCCAACTCCACCGTCGGGTTCGGCTCCAACGGAGCAGAGGCGGTCGGCCCGCTGATCGCTGCGGCCCTGTTCCCGTTGGTCGGAGTGCGTGGTCTGCTGCTCGTCGACGCCGTGTCGTTTCTGGTCTCAGCCGTGCTGCTCGCGGCGCTTCCCTCACTCCCGGCGGCGACCGGCGATGGGCACCAGCCGTCCTTGCTGCGACAGGCCAAAGCGGGGATTGGTTATCTGTTACGTGTTCCGACGGTGCGGGTCATCTTTCTTGGCTTCACTGCGGTGGTCGCCTTCAACGGGGTCGATGACGTGGCGCTGGTGCTGCTGGCCCGGGACACCTTTCAGGTTGGCAATTCCGCGGTCGGGCTTCTGCTGGGCGCGGTCGGCCTCGGACTTGTGGCCGGTTATGCCATGTTGTCCCGGTGGGGCACGCGGGCGTCGATGCCGCTGCTGCTGATATTGGGCTTCGCTGTCAGCAGTGTCGGTAACCTGCTGACCGGGCTCGCCTGGGCCATCGCCGCCGCGATCGCCCTGCAGGCCGTCCGTGGGTTGGGGTTGGCTGCCATGGACGTCGCCTCCAGCACGCTGCTACAACGTACGGTTCCAGCGGGCATGCTCGGCAGGGTCTTCGGCAATCTGTACGGCGCAATCGGGGTCGCCGCCGCGACGTCCTACATCGCCGGCGGCCTGCTGCTGGACGCAACCTCCGCCCCAGTGACCCTGATAATCGCGGGTGTCGGCGGCCTGGTGGCTACCGGTATCGTCGCGCTGCGATTGCCACGGGCGATGCGACGCGCCGACGAGGATGGCGCGACGCCGACGGTATCCGCGCCGGTCATCGACTAGATCGGGACCGTACCCGGGCGCGGGGCCCGTTAGCTGGCGTCCGCTGATCAGATCCGGCCGCCGGTGCGCAGCCGTGCGTGCAGGTGCATGTCGTGCCAGCCGTCGGTGTGGCGAACCGACCCCCGGAGCACGCCCTCCACTGCGAAGCCGGCCCGGGTCGCCACTCGGCACGACGCCGCGTTGGCGGTCGAGTGCTCCAGGGCCAACCGGTGCAGGCCGGCCCGCGTGAAACTCCACCGGGTCAGTGCCCGCAGCGCGTCGGTGGCGATTCCCCGACCACGCGCGGCGGGCAAGACCCAGTACGACACCTGCGCCGACGCCTCGGCCAGCAGCACGCCTCGCAACCCCACCTGACCGACCGGTCGGTCGTCGGCGTCGACGATCGCCCAACTGGCGGCCGTCTCGTCGCGCCAACGGCCGGCCCACTGCGCCGTCCACGCCCTCGCCTCGTCGTCGTCGAGGCGGAGGACGTGCCACCGCTGGATCGCCGGACAGTCGAAGGCGGCCCGGACCGCCGAGGCGTCGTCGTCGCGCCACCCCCGCAGCGCCAGTCCGGGACGTACCGGAAGGTGGGGTTGGGTCTGGGCGCCGAGGCTCCCGGCGGGCATGGCGGGCGCGACGAGCAGCGGCACTCGCCCATTATCGGGGCGGGTTCACTCACTCTCCGGCCGGGCCACCGGCGAGTTCGGTGACCACGTCGAGGTGGCCGAGGTGGCGGGCGTACTCCTGGACCAGATGGAACAGCACCCGCTCCAGCGACGCCGGATCTGCGCCGTTCCAGCGCGGGCCCGGCGCGCCGATCTCCGCCAGGTCGTGCGCGGTCACCACCGTCGTGGTGTGCGCGCCCTGCGCCCGCAGCGCCGCCACCAGGTCCGCGCGGGTCTCGTCGGGGGCGACGTACCAGCGGTCCCCGCGGCGGTCGCCCCACGGCTCGGCGACGTCCCGTCCCTGGAAGCCCCACTCGATCCAGCGCAACTCGACGTGGCGCAGGTGCTTGAGCAGTTCCAGCGGGGTCCATCCCGACGGCAGCCGGCTGCGCCGCAGCTCCGACTCGGGCAGCGCCGACACCTTGGCCGTCACGGACTCCCGGAAGTAGTCCAGGTAGCGAAGGAAGACCTCGGTGCGGCTGCCGGCGGGGGCGGTGGGCTCCGGGAAGACGATCATTGTGCGGACGTGGTCGGCAGCTCGCGGCCGCGCTGCTGCACACCGGCCCGGCCGTACGGGTAGTCCCCCACCAGTGGGGCACTCGCCTCGTCCAGCAGCCGGGTCTGCTCCGCGTCGAGGATCAGGTCAGCGGCGGTCAGGTTGTCGTCGAGCTGCGCCGTGGTCCGCGCACCGAGGATCACCGAGGTGACCGCCGGTCGGGCCGCCAACCAGGCGAGCGACACCGCCGACATGGACACGCCACGTTCCTTCGCGACCTGCGTGACCGCGTCGATCACCCGCCACGTGCGCTCCTCGGCGTTGCGCCCCGCGTACGCCTCGACGCCGCGCTGCGGGTTCTCGCCGAGCCGGGTGGCACCGGTGGGGACGCTGTCGCGCTGGTACTTGCCGGTCAGCCAGCCACCGCCCAGCGGTGACCACGGCAGGATGCCGATGCCCTCGTTCGCGCAGACCGGCACCAGTTCGAACTCGATCTCCCGGGCCAGCAGGTTGTACTGCGGCTGCAGGGTCACGATCGGGGTGAGGTTGAGGTGCTGGGTGAGCAGGGCAGCCTTCTGCAACTGCCAACCGGTGAAGTTGCTGACCCCCGCGTAGCGGATCTTGCCCGCGCGGACCGCGTCGTCGAAGAACCGCAGCGTCTCCGGAAGCGGGGTCAGCGGGTCCCAGGCGTGCGCCTGGTAGAGGTCGACGGCCTCGACCCCGAGTCGCCGGAGGCTGGCGTCCAGGGCTCGGGTGAGGTGTACCCGGGACAGGCCGGCACCGTTCGCCCCGGGGCCCATCGGGAACCGTCCCTTGGTGGCGATCACCAGCCGTTCGCGCAGCTCGGGCCGCGCCCGCAGCCAGCGGCCGACGATCTCCTCGGAGACGCCGGCGGAGTAGACGTCAGCCGTGTCGATGAAGGTGCCGCCGGCCTCGACGAACCGGTCCAGCTGGGCGAAGCTGCCCGCCTCGTCGGTCTCCGCGCCGAAGGTCATGGTGCCCAGACACAGGGTCGACACCACCGTGCCGGTGGCGCCCAGAGTGCGATAGCGCATGTCTTCCTTCCGGTCGAGCGAACTGGCCGATCCTGCCACCGCCGTCCCGACCCTGACGGCGGGGGCGGCCGTTTGCGGGACCCGAGGCGAGAGGGAGCCTTGGGGTGTATGTCGTGTTTGTCCAGCTAGGAAACTTCGTGCGCCGTTCAGTGGTGGCCGCCCTATTCGTCCTGTTTCGCCGATCGAGACACCAGTACGGCCTTCGAATCCTGTTTCGTCACTTAGTATCCGATCGTTCTGTTCGACCGCTGACAGCCCGTATTTCCGGATATGCGAATGGCGAAGTATCCGTCGGAGCCTGTGTCAAGAATCAGGACATACACCGACAAGCTCCCCATAACCTCGACCGGTGGCTGTTCACATGTCTTTCGATGGGTTGCCGGGTCTCCCTCAGCACGTTCTGCCCACTGTCCTGTCCCGACCCATCGAACCGGTGTTCGTGGACGCCACCGGCATCCGCCGCCGCCGGATTCGACGCGCGGGCGTGCTGCTCGCAGTCGCCTCGCTGAGCTACCTGCCGATGGCCGCGACCGCCCTGCTCCCTGGTCCGGCAGCGCCAGCGCAACCCGCTCCACTGTTCGTCGGCGACCCCGGCGGCGGGACCGGAGAACAGCTTCACGCGGCGCCGTCGCCGCTCGCCGATCCGTATCCGAACCTCACCCCGGAGCCGGAGGACACCATGGACGGTCCAGAACCTCCGGCCGACCCGGCACCGGACGACTCGGCACCGATCACCGTGCCGTCGACCAAACCTCCCGAGCCCGAACCCAGCCCCCCGACCGACGTACTCCCGACCGGTCGTCCGTCCGCCACCCCAGTGCCCCCGACCTCGCCGCCGGCGCCACTTCCCGAGGGCTCGACACCGCCCGTAACCGCCTCGCCGACCATGTCCACCCCGGCCGAACCCAGTCCCGAACCCGCCGCGACCCGGCCGATCACGCTTGAGCTCGCGCCATGGGTGGCGGGATGATCCTGGTGAACCGTCGCCGCCGCGCCGCCGGCCACGCCGGTGACCGTCGGCCCGGCGGTATCGGCCCGGGGATCAGCCGGTTCGTCTGCGCCTCCCTGGTGACGGTGGTGATGTGCGTGCTGCTGGTGGAGGCGTACGCCAACTCCAGCTTCAGACCCGATCACGTGCGGGAGCCCGAGGACCAGGGCACCGTCCCGACCGACGTTCTCAACGGCGGGCCGGTAATCGATGCCCGGTACGACCAGCCCCGCTCCTACCGCCTGCCCGCGCGGACCATCGCCCTCACCTTCGACGACGGGCCGGACCCCGTCTGGACCCCCCGGGTGCTGGACGTCCTGCACCGACACCGAGCCCCGGCCACCTTCTTCGTGATCGGCTCGCAGGTGGCCAGGCACCGGGACCTGGTCCGGCGGTCCGTCCAGCAGGGTCACGAGCTCGGCGTGCACACCTTCACCCACCCCGACGTGAGCCTGCTGCCGGGATGGCGACAACGGATGGAGTACGCGCAGACCCAGATGGCGATCGTGGACGCGGCCGGCGTCCGGACCAGTCTGTTGCGCTTCCCCTACTCCTCGCTGCCCGGCGCTGTCGACGACGCGAACTGGCCGGTGATCCGCGAGGCCGGCCGACTCGGCTACCTGACGGTGGTGAACGACGTCGACGGCGAGGACTGGGCCCGACCCGGCGTCGACGCGATCGTGCGGAACATGACGCCGGCCGACGGAGCGGGAGCCGTGGTGCTGCTGCACGACGCCGGCGGAGACCGGTCGCAGACCATCGCGGCGCTGGACCGGTTCATCCCGATGATGCAGGCGCGCGGCTACACCTTCACCACGGTCAGCGACGGGATGAACCGGGCACGGCAGGGCGCGGCTCCTTTCGTCGGCAACGCCCCCACGTCGGCCGCGGACCGCTGGGGGGCCGCCCCCGTGGTGTGGGCGATCCGGCTGGCGGACTCGATCCTGCGCGGGCTCGCCCTACTCTTCGTGGTGGTCGGGGTCCTCGTCCTGACCCGGACGGTGCTGCTGCTCCTGATCGCCGGCAGGATCGCTCGGCGCAGACGGGCGCATCGCTGGCCCTGGGGAGCGTTCGACGCACCGGTGTCGGTGATCGTGCCCGCGTACAACGAACGGGCCGGAATAGTCGCCACGGTCCTATCGCTGGTGGCCAACGACCACCGGGACATCGAGGTGATCGTGGTCGACGACGGTTCGACCGACGGCACAGCGGACCTCGTCGACTCGCTGGGCCTGGACCGCGTCCGGGTGATCCGCAAGCCCAACGGCGGCAAGGCCAGCGCCCTCAACACCGGACTCCTGTACGCCTCGTACGACATCATCGTGACCGTCGACGCGGACACCGTCTTCGAGCCGAATGCGATCCGACGGCTGATCGAGCCGTTCAACGACCCGCGGATCGGAGCGGTGGCCGGCAACGTCAAGGTCGCCAACCGGCGGCGGCTACTCGGCCAGTGGCAGCACATCGAGTACGTCATCGGCTTCAATCTGGACCGTCGGTTCTACGAGAGGCTGGGCTGCATCGCCACGGTCCCGGGAGCGATCGGGGCCTTCCGCCGCCGCGCCCTGGTCGGCGTCGGGGGGATGAGCGGCGACACCCTGGCCGAGGACACCGACATCACCATGGCGATCCTCCGCGCCGGATGGCGGGTGGTGTACCAGGACCGCGCCCGCGCCTGGACGGAGGCACCCGCCACCGTGCGCGAGTTGTGGCGGCAGCGCTACCGGTGGAGCTACGGCACCATGCAGGCGATGTGGAAGCACCGGCGCGCGGTCTTCGACCGGGGCGCCTCGGGCCGATTCGGCCGGTTCGGCCTGCCGATGCTCGCCCTTTTCGGCGTGGTGCTGCCACTGCTCGGCCCGGTGCTGGACCTGCTCGCCCTCTATGGCCTCTTCTTCCTGGACACGACGAAGACCGCGGTGGCCTGGGTAGCGATGCTGCTCGTCCAGGCCGCGACCGCCGCAGTCGCCTTCCGGCTCGACCGGGAACGGATGCGCCCGCTGCTGACCCTACCGATCCAGCAGTTCGCCTACCGCCAGCTGATGTACGTGGTCCTGGCCCGGTCCGTGGTGACCGCACTGACCGGCTCCCGGCTGGGCTGGCGCAAGCTCAAGCGGGCCGGTGACGTCGTGGACGACAACCGCCTCGCCGCGTCTCCGGCGACGGCCGGACGCGAGGGGCGCGACCGCTGGTTCGACGCGTTGCGGGCGCTCGCGCTGGCTCGGGTCATCACGTACCACATGTTCGGGGCCGCCTGGCTGAGCTTCGCCTTCCCCGCCATGGGCGTGATGTTCGCGCTGGGTGGCTCCCTGATGGCCAGTTCGCTCGACCGCTCGCCGCAGCGGGCGGTCAGCGGTCGGCTCCGGCGCCTGCTGCCGGCCTTGTGGGCCCTGGGCATCGTGCTCCTGCCCCTGATGCTCTGGCACGGCTGGTCCGACCGTCCGGCCTGGCCGGCGCTGCTGAGCTGGTTGGTCCCGGTGCTGCAGCCGCCCGGCAGTGCGTGGGCGGCGGACGTCACGGATGTGCTGTGGTACCTCGTCGCGTACCTGTGGTTCGTGCTGCTCTCCCCCGCGGTGCTGACGCTGTACCGCCGCTGGCCGGTGTGGTCCGTGCTCACGCCGCTGGCCGGCGTGGTCCTGCTGCAGACCGCGGCGCCGACACTGGGCGGGCCGGCGGATTCGGTACTGACCGACCTGGCCACGTTCGGCGCCTGCTGGCTCCTGGGCTTCGCACACCGAGACGGTCAGCTGCGGCGGCTCCCACTCCGGTCTCTGCTGGCCCTGGCGGCGCTGTGCCTGGGACTCGCCGTCGGCTGGCTCGCAACCCATCCCGGCGCCGGGCTCGACCTCAACGACATCCCGGTGGCGCAGGCATTCTGGTCGCTCGGATTCGTGCTGCTGCTGTTGCGGGTGTCCCCACCGATGACCTGGCTGGCCCGGATCCGGCCACTCGACCGGCTGGTCACCGCGTTGAACAGCCGGGCCCTGACCATCTACCTCTGGCACAACGCCGCCATCGCGGTCTGCTTCGCCGTCGGTGACCTGCTCGGGGTCTGGCGACTCGGCATGCTGGGCTACCTGGTGGTGGCCCTGGTGCTCCTCACCGGCCTGGTTCTGGCCCTCGGTTGGATCGAGGACCTCAGCGCCCGACGAGCGCCTCGCTTGCTGCCCTGGCCCCGGCCGCCGCGAACGACAGGGCGAGATCGGACGGTGCAGCCGGCTTCGGGGGCTGTCGCGGCCGAGGAGCAGGACGTTCCAGAGGTGCGCCACGAACACGCCCGATCAGTACTGACGTGAGTGTTGTTCGGCGCGAAAGCACGCCGCGACGGCACGGCCGGGAATCGACAGGGTCCGGCTGAGCCGCCGCCGGCGGGAGACGGTGATGGGGGTGATCACCGTCGGCCGGCACGGGTCTCGCCTCCTACGGGCCCGTGCCGGCCACCCCAACAGAAGGCATAGTGCCGCCGAGGTCCGGGCCAGCAGGCATCGGCCCGACCAGCAACAGAGAGGAGATGGTGATGTGGCAGCTGCCTACACCGGCAGAGCAGGAGCTGTGGAACGCCGTGGTGGCCGGGGTACGAGCGGCCAACCGGACGGACCACGGGCAGTTCCAGACGTCCGCCGGGCGCCTCCTGCGGCTGCCCCACGCGTGGGCACACCAGGTCCTCAGGGACACCGCAGGGCTGCTCGTCGAGGAACTCGACCCGGACGGGCGGGACCAGTGGCCACGTCTGGAGGCGCAGGTCGACCACTCTGAGGCCTGGCTACCAAGAGTGGACAGGAAGTTGTTGGCCGCACTGCTCCCTGATGGCCACCGACCGCCGGCCACCGACGTACCCGACGAACCGGAGCACACTCAGCATCGACTACTGCTCATCGCCCTGCTGGCGGACGCCGCGCAGGTCAGCGTCGGAGCATTCGTTGACGTCGCCCTGGCCAACAACAGGCGGGCTGATGGAACTCTCGCCGGATCGGTCCCGCACTGCCGGGTCGGGCGCTGATACCCCAGCAGTCACGCGGCGGGCCAGTGCTACGGCGGCCCATCGGTGATGATGTGTGCGTGAGCGAAGCCGCCGCCACCACCGACCGCCCCCAGCATCCGGCCCCAACGTCCCCGCCGCCGGGGCCACCGTCGCCCGGCCCGCGCACGCTGGGGCCGTGGCTGGTGGCCGGCGCGGTCAGCCTGACGCTGCTGTTGCTCGCCGGCCGCTACGGCTACCACCGCGACGAGTTGTACTTCCTGCTCTGCGGCCGGCACCTCGACTGGGGCTACGTCGACCAGGGTCCACTGGTCCCGGCGCTGGCCCGGCTGCTCGACACCATTGCGCCGGGCAACCTGGTGGTGCTGCGTACGCCATCGGCACTGCTGGCCGGCGCAGCGGTCCTGCTGGTCGCCGCCATCGCCCGGGAGTTGGGCGCCGGCCGGGGCGGGCAGACCTTCGCGGCGGTGCTCGCCGCGTTCTCCGGCATCGTGCTCGCCGGCGGCCACCTGCTCAGCACCACCACCGTCGACCTGCTGGCCTGGCTGGCCGCGGCGCTGTGCGCGGTGCGGCTGCTGCGCACCGGCGACAGCCGGTGGGCACTCGGCATCGGGCTGGCGCTCGGCGTGGGCATGCTCAACAAGGTGCTGCCCGCGCTGCTGGCCGTGGGCCTGATCGCCGGGCTGGCCATCGCCGGGCCACGCCGGCTGTTGCGCGACCGGTGGGTGCTGGCCGCCGCCGGGCTCGCCGCGCTACTGGCCGCGCCGAACCTCATCTGGCAGGCGGCGCACGGTTTCCCGCAGCTCGGCGTGGCCGCCTCGATCTCCGACGGTGACAGCTCCTACAGTGGCCGCCTCGACGCGCTCATCCTCCAGTTCGTCATCATCAGCCCGTACGCCGTGCCGATCTGGATCGCCGGCCTCGTCGCGCTGCTACGCCGGCCCCGGTGGCGGGCGTACCGGGCGGTGGGCTGGGCCTGGCTGGTCGTCGTCGGCATCGTGCTGCTCGCCGGCGGCAAGGGCTACTACGACGCGCCGCTGCTGCTGGTGCTCACCGCCGCCGGCGCGGTGGTCACCGCCGCGTGGGCGTCGCGTGGCGCACTGAGGCTGCGTCGGGGCCTGCTCGCGCTGGGCGCGGTGCCGTTCCTCCTGCCCACCGTCGTGCTGCTGCTGCCGGTGCTGCCGGCCGACCGGCTGCCCGGTTTCGTGCTCGACGTCAACTATGACGCTGGCGAGACCATCGGGTGGCCGGCGTTCGCCGACTCGGTCGCCACCGTCCATCGTGGCCTGCCACCCGAGGAGCGTTCGCGGGCGGTCATCCTGACCGGCAACTACGGCGAGGCCGGAGCGCTGGCCCGCTACGGCCCGGCCCGTGACCTGCCCCGCGCGTACTCCCGGCACAACAGCATGGTCGACTTCGGCCGGCCACCCGCCGACGCCGACGTGGTGATCGTCGTCGGCTGGGAGCGCCCCGACCCGCTGACCGCCTGGTTCGACGCATGCGTGCTCGGCGGACGGGTGGATCAGCGGGTCGAGGTGGACAACGACGAGAACGGTGGCCCGATCTACGTGTGCCGGGGGCTGCGGCGTCCGTGGGCGCAGATCTGGGACACCGAGGTACGCCACACCGGCTGACCTCGCCGATGAGCCAGTCGCGGACCCCGGCCAGGGCCTGACGCCGCGCACTCAACTCTTCGGGCGGACCACCCCGGGATGCAGCACGCTCAGGTGTGACCGGGGTGAGCGGCGTGCGCCGTTCCGCCGTCGGGACAGCGAGCGGATCAGGTCGGCGTGCACCCGTTGCTCGTCACGAGGGCTGAGCCCGAGCTGATTGTGCAGCAGGTGGACCAGGTCGAACGTCATCGCGCCGTCGTACCCCGGCGCGCGACGGCACGCCTCCAGCAGCTCCGACCAGCAGGTCAACGGGTGACACTCGGTGGCCAGCGCGTCGGTGATCCGCCGCCAGCGCGCGCCCGGCATGACGGCCACGCCCCCGTCGCGCAGCGCGGGACAGTTGTGCACGGCCGCCACCATCGCGAGGTCCACGGCGGCGGAGAGCCGGGCCTGCCGGCCCGGGGTCATTCCGATCAGGTCGACCGCCACGCCGACCAGCCGTGGGTCGCGGGTCGGCGGGGCAGCGAGGTGTGGGGCGTGGACGGGACCCTTCGCCCCGACCGCCACACACAGCCCGGCCAGTCGGGCCGACAACAGTCGCGGTTCGCTGCCCAGCAGGTGGAGGTTGACCAACCGTGGGGACTGTCGGGTGAATGACCAGCCGGACAGTTCGCCAGCGGCCTGGAGGTCGTGCAGCAGTGGGCTGAGGCCACGGGTGAGAAACGCGTCGGCCACCGCGGCGCGGGGCGGCAAAAGACACTGAAATGCGTGCCATCGCTCCGAGTCGTTCAGAATCACCTCCGCATCCGACGAATTGTCCAGATAGGATCGGTAATGAACGGTCATCCGAAGTCCCCCCGTAGGCGTCGCACCGCCGGGTTCGACATTAAGCGACGAGGACCGATGCGACAGTAGGGGAAA
Organism: Micromonospora sp. NBC_00858; assembly: GCF_045207365.1. Classification (NCBI taxonomy): domain Bacteria; kingdom Bacillati; phylum Actinomycetota; class Actinomycetes; order Micromonosporales; family Micromonosporaceae; genus Micromonospora; species Micromonospora sp. NBC_00858. The sequence continues at coordinate 2,324,229 of NZ_CP108828.1, forward strand.
CCCCACATTGTCGTGAACTCAGCGCGACGGCGGGTACGCGCTGCGTCGACAACGAAGTCCGCATTTTCGATTTTTGGGTATCAACATCTGCTCTCTTCGGTAATAGGACCAACCGGTCGCGCGATCGCTGTTGTTGGCTTGCTCACATAGAGTTGCATCTGCCGCTCACCCGAGCGCCGGCAATTGGCACCGCTGGTATCGGGCATGCCGAGAGGCCCGAACGGGACAGATCCTGGAGGGTGGCAGTTGAAGCTGGACCGAAGCATGCCGCGTTGTCGCGCCCGACCAGGCCGTCCGGCCGTTCCCGCCCCGCACGGCGTGCCTCCGACCGCGCCCACCCGGCGGCGTGCGTCGGCGGGCGGCGCCGCGCGAGGGTGCGCCGTGGGTGGCCGATGAACACCAGCGAGGAGGAACTCGCCCCGACACCGTCGGGCGACCCTCTCGAGTCCCTGGTCGGCCGCAACTGCGCGCTCGACCTGTTCGACCGGGCACTGGCCGGTGTCCGCAACGGTCAGCCGACCATGATCGAGTTCGTGGGCGACCCCGGCACGGGCAAGACGCGGCTGCTGCGCGAGGTCGCCGCGCGGGCCCGACGCGCCGGCGTGCCGGTGCTCGCTGCCGCCGGGCGGGACGGGGACCAGGTCGAGCGGGCCCTCGGCACACTGCTGGACCCGCCCGCAACCGACCTGCCCGGGGCGGCCCAGACGTGCCCGCCGCTGCTGCTGCTCCTGGACGACCTGCACACCGTGTCACCCGCAACGGCAGCGCTGCTGGGCCGACTCGCGCAGGCGCCGCCCCCCGGTCTGCTGTGGATCACCGCGTACCGACCGCGGCAGATGCCGTCCCGCGTACGGGCCGCGCTCGCCGCCGGGATCCAGCTGAGCCGCCGGGCCGTCACCCTGACTCCACTCGATCCCGCCAGCGTCGCCGCGCTGCTCGGGTTGCCGGAGGGACGCGCCGCCCAGCGGGTGCACGGGCTCTCCGGCGGTGTGCCCCGGTACGTTCTCGCCTACCGGCCGGGCGCCCTGGACGGCCCGGTCGCCGCCCTGCGTGACCTGCCCGCCGAGCTGCCTGTCGACGTCACCAGCGCCGTCCAGCTCGACCTCGACGGCCTGACCGACGAGCAGCGGCAGATGCTGGAGGCCGTCTCGGTGTGCCCGGACGGGTTCGAGCCGGCGCTGGCAGGGGCGCTGGCCGAACGCGGCCCGGAGGTCACCAGCGACCTGCTCGACGCGCTGGTGGCCGCCGACCTGTTGCGAACCGACTCCACCGAGGCGTCGACCCTGCGGTTCCGGCACGAGGTGGACCGCGCCGTGGTGTACCGCCCGCTCCCCCCTGGCCGGCGGCGTCGCCTGCACGCCACTGCGGCGAGCGTCCTGCGCGACGCCGGACATCCGGTCACCCGGTACGCCGAGCACCTGTCGGCCAGCGGGCAGTGCGCCGAGCCGGCGACCGCCGACGCGCTGATCGAGGCGGCGGAGACCAGGCTGGTGCCCCGACTCGACGCGATCCGGTGGTTGACGAACGTCCAACGGCTGCTGCCCGCCGCCGAGGTCACCGAGCCACGCCGCACGCGGCTGGGGTTCGCCATGGCCGACGCGCTGGTCGGCACGGGCCAACTGCGCCAGGCCCGCACCCTGCTGCAGGAGCTCAGCCGCCGCCCGCTCGCCGACTGCGACCAGCGGCTGCGGGCGTTGGCCGCGCGGGCGCGCGTGGAGCGGCTGCTGGGCCGGCCATTCGACGCGTACGCGCTGCTGCTGCCGCACCGGGACGAAGGGGTCGAGCCGCACACCCACTTCTCGCTGACCGTCGAGGCCGCGATCGCCGGTGTCCTCTGTGGATCGGCGGGCGCGGCGGAGCACGCACGGCGCCTGGACCTGCTGGCCGAGCAGACCGGCGAGCCCGTCTGCGCCACGACGGCGGCGGTGGTGCAGGCGTTCGTGGCGGCGTACACCGACTGCGGGATCCCGGTGCGGGAGACGCTGGACCGGGCGTCGGCCGAGGTGGACGCGTTCGCCGACACCGACCTCGCCCAGCACCCGGACCTGCTGGCCCTGCTGGGCTGGGCCGAGTACTTCCACGAGCGGGAACGCTCCGCCCTGCACCACTTCGACCGGGCGCTGGACATCTGTTGTCGTGCTGGCCTGGTGGCGCTGACCCCCTGGCTGCTGATCGGCAGGTGCGCGGTGACCGGCAGGCTGGGCAACCTCGACCGGGCCCAGGTCGAGGGCGAGGACGCCGAGGAGGTGGCCGTCGCCATGGGCATCGACCCGTTGGTGGCGCTGGCGCGCGCGTACCGGGCGATCGGGGTGGCGTGGCGCAGCGGCCCGGCGGCGGCCCGCCATCTGGCCGACATCGCCGTTCTGGATTCCAGCACCCGGCGGGAAAACTGGTACGACGGAGCGAGCCAGCGCGTGTCGATCCGCTTGCGGTTCCTCTCCGGTGACCGGGCCGGCTCGACGTCGATGCTGCTGCGGGCCTGCGGCGGGGACGATCTCGATCAGGTCGAGCTGACCAACCGTGCGTGCTGGGCCTCGGCCCTGGCCGAGATGGCCCACAAGGCCGGCCGTCGGGACGAGGCGACGCGCTGGCTGGACGTGGCGGAGCGGTACGCCGAGCGGTTGGGGTTGCGGGGGCAGAGCGCCCTGACCCGGACCGCCCGGGCCCGGCTGGCCCTGGAGGTCGATCCGCGGCGCGCGGCGGAGTTGGCCGCCGCCGCGGCGGACACGTTCGCGACCCTGGGTTGGCGACTGGAGGAGGCGTCGGCGCGGCTGGTGCGGGCACGTGCCCTGTGCGAGGCCCGGGAGTGGGCGGCGGCGGAGGTCGAACTCGCCGAGACACGCCGCATCGCTGAGCTGATCGACTCCCCGCCGTTGCGGCGGGCGGTGGCCAGCGAGCAGAGTCGTGCGGCCGGGGCGGCGGGGCGTCTGCCGGACGCGACCGCCGGTGGGGAACTGACCCTGACGCGTCGGGAGTGGGACATCGCCCGCCTGGTGGCGGCGGGTGCGAGCAACGCCGAGGCGGCGGAGCAGGTGTACGTGACGGTCAAGACGGTGGAGGCCCATCTCACCCGCATCTTCCGCAAGACGGGGGTGTCGTCGCGGGCCGGGCTGGCGGCGCTGCTGGTCTCCGGGGCAGTCAACCATCAAGGGTCTGGCGAGGATCGTGGGTCCACTCCCCGGAGAACCCGATTTGATCGGTGATGCCCACAATCAAACGGAGATGAAGGATAGGCGTACCGTGGCGAGTGTCGGATATCTCGCCTTCTGGCAGCCAGAATCTGATATCTTGTCTCCCACTACCGGCCAGACCCGACAGGGCTGACCGGCGGGCCGGAAGCCGCACTGGCTCAACCGGAGATGCGCAGGAAAGGCATCGTCGTGAGTCAATACATCATCACCATCGTGCCCGTGCAGGACGACGGTGAGGAGATCACCGGCCCGGTGGCGCAGACCGTCGTCCGTCTGGAGACCGGAAACGGCCACCCAGTCGTGCGGGAGCTCACCGTCCGGGCGCCACAGAGCGCCGGCCTGACCGGCGAGCTGCCGTACGTCGACTTCGACGCCCTGCTGCGCGCCTTCATCCCGCCGCAGGACCGGGAGAAGAGCCGCCCGGTCGGCGGCGCCCTGCCAACGGCCTCCCGCCCGGCCGTGACGGTCGGGCCGGTCCCCGCGACCACCGCCGCGACCGCCGCCGCCGTGCCCCCACCGCCCCGCCCGGCCCGCCGGGCCGGCGAACCGGAGCGGCTCAGTCGGCTCAAGGCCGGGCGCGCCTACCGCCGGGCACCCGACCCGGCGGACCTGGAGGCGGTCTACGAGCAGGTCGGCACGATCAGCCGGGTGGCCGAGCACTTCGACGTCCCGGTGCACACGGCGCAGGGCTGGATCAGCCGGATGCGCCGCAAGCACGACACCGAGGTCAACGCCGGCTGACGCCGGGCTCGGCCGCCGGGTCGGGCACGTCGGCCAGCGCGTCCACCACGGCAGGCGCAGCCCGGTCCACCCACAGCTCGATGCCGACCTCCGCCGTGTCGAATTCCCGCTCGAGTACGCACAGACCTGGCGCGGGTACGCACGCACCCGCCTCGGCCAACAGGGTGCCCAGGTAGGTGTCGACGACGTGCCGGTGACCGGACCGGGCTGCGGTCATCAACGGCACGGCCACCACCCCGGTGAGCGCGCCCCGGGGCAGCACGTCGACGAAGAGCTTCAGCAGGCCGCTGTAAGCCGCCTTGAACGTGGGGCTGGCCACCAGTAGCAGCCCTGGTCGGCGTACCGCCTCCAACACTTCGTCGAGGGTCTCCGGCCGGCTGCCCTGACCGACCAGCTCGGCCGTCAGCTCGGACAGGTCGATCATCGTCGGCGCGCCGACCGGGGTCGGGCAGTGGGTCAGCCGGGCATGCAGGGCCGCCGCGGTGGCCAGAGCGACGGTCCGCGTCCGGGAGTGCGGCTTCGGATTGCCGATCAGCACGGTCATCGGCCGTTCCGTGACGGATGGCGTCATCGGCCCACCGCCAGCTCCGGGGGTCGCGCGGCCTCGGCATCGAGGAGACCGTCGTGCCGCAGCAGCGGCAGCACCCCCTCGCCGAACCAGTACGCCTCCTCCAGGTGCGGCTGTCCGGACAGGATCAGGTGCTCGACCCCGGCGGCGTGGTATTCGGCGATCCGCTCCGCGACCTCCTCGTGGCTGCCCACCAGCGCAGCGCCGGCACCCGGTCGGATCAGCGAGTAGCCCGCCCAGACGTTCGGGTACACCTCCATCCGGGCGTTGCCGCCCGCGTGCAGCGCCGCCGCCCGCCGCTGCCCCTCCGAGTCGGTACGCGCGAACCGCTGGCGGGCGGCGGCGATCCGCGTCGAGTCGACGCCGGCGAGCAGCCGGTCCGCCTCGGCCCACGCCTCCCGGGCGGTGTCCCTGGTGATCACGTGCAGGCGACTTCCGGTGCGCAGCGTCCGACCGCCCTCCGCCGCCAGGTCACGCGCCCGACCCAGCAGCTCCCCGAGCTGGGCCGGTGTCTCACCCCAGGCCAGGTAGACGTCCGCGTGCCGAGCCGCCGCCCGCTGAGCCGCCGGTGAGGACCCGCCCAGGAACACGGCCGGCGCGGTGGCCGGCGGCCGGGCCAGCAACGCGCCCTTCATCCGGTAGTGCTCGCCGCTGTGGTCGACAGGCTGGCCGCCCCAGAGGCCACCCAGCACGGCGAGGAACTCCTCCGCCCGGGCGTAGCGGGCGTCGTGGTCCAGCCAGTCGCCGTAGCGGCGCTGCTCGTCCGGGTCGCTGCCGGCGACGATGTTGAGCAGCACCCGGCCGGCGGAGAGGCGTTGCAGGGTCGCGGCCATCTGGGCGACCAGCGTGGGCGAGGCGAGCCCTGGCCGCAGCGCGATCATGAACTTCAGCCGCTCGGTCTGCGCGGCCAACGCGGACGCCACCACCCACGGGTCCTCACAGAACAGTCCGGCCGGAGTGAGCACGCTGGTGAACCCCAGCCGGTCGGCGGCGCGGGCCACCTGAGCCAGATAGCCGATGTCCGGCGGCCGCCGGGTCACCCGGGTCGGCCGGGCACCGCCCCGGGCCGGCTCGGCCAGGTCACGGCCGTCGCCGTGCGACGGCAGGAACCAGTGCAGGTCCAGTGGCATGAGGTCACTCCCCTTCCGGCGGGGCGTCGAAGCGCGCGGGCATCGCGGTGATGGCGTTCATGAAATTGGTCCGCATCCGGCGCACCGGTCCGGTCAGTCGCAGCCGGGCCAGATGCGGACGGATCGCGGTGAGGAAGGCCGCCATCTCCAGCCGGGCCAGGTGCGCGCCCAGGCAGAAGTGCGGGCCGATGCCGAACGCCAGGTGCGGGTTGGGATCGCGGCCGAGGTCCAGCCGATCGGGGTCGGTGAACGTGGCGGGGTCCCGGTTGGCCGAGGCGTAGTAGATGACCACCTTGTCCCCGGCGGCGATCCGGGTGCCGTCGAGGACCGTGTCGCGGGTGGCGGTCCGCCGGAACTGCATGATCGGCGTGGTCCAACGCAGCAGCTCCTCCACGGCGGTCCCGGTCAGGTCGGGGTCAGCGATCAGCCGATCCCGCTGCTCGGGGTGCTCCAGCAGCGCCTGCACCCCGTTGGAGATCAGATGCCGGGTGGTCTCGTTGCCGGCGATGACCAGCAGCAGCCAGAGCTGGCACAGTTGCGCGTCGGTCAGGCCCCGGCCGTCGGCCTCGGCGTGCACCAGCAGGCTGAGCAGGTCGTCGGTCGGCCGGGCCCGCCGCTCGGCCGCCAGCTCCCGGACGTACCCGAAGGCGGCGGCGAAGGTGTCCCGGTACCGCTGCACACTGCCACCGCCGTAGCGTGGATCGTCGAACCCGACCAGGTTGTTGCTCCACTCGAACAGCAGCGTGCGGTCCGCCTGCGGCATGCCGAGCAGGTCGGTGAGGACGAGCAGCGGCAACTCGGCCGCGAGGTCCGCCACCACGTCGATCTCCCGGGCGGCCACCGCCCGTGAGACCACCTCCTCGGCGTGCCAGGTGACCAGCTCGCCCAGGCGCCCCACCGCGCGCGGGGTGAACGCCCCCGCCACCAGCCGGCGCACCCAGGCGTGCTCCGGAGCGTCCATGTTGATCAGAAGCTGCCGGTTGCGCTGCAGGTCCTCCGGGGTCCGGGGGTCCGCGAGGAACGCCCCGCCGGCCGCCGACGAGAACGTCGCCGGGTCGCGGGACACCTCGGACACCGCGGCGTACCGGGTGACCGCCCAGAAGCCCCGGCCCCGGGAGCGCACCGACCGGTCCTGGTCGGTGCGGGTCAGCTCGACCTCGTCGACCCAGGCCACCGGCGCCTCCCGTCGGCGACGGGCGAACTCGTCGTGCGGCACGCCGCTCAGGTAGCTGGCCGGGTCCGCGAGCAGACTCGGCGACACCGGAGCCTGCCGGTAGCGGTCCCGCAACGCCCGCCGGGGCAGCTTGCCGGTGGGCTCGCGGGGGATCCGGTCGACCACCTCATACGAGCGCGGCACCTTGAACCCGGCCAGGCTGGCCCGGCAGTACGCGTCCAGGACCCGGTCGATGTCCCTGGCCGGCCACCCCGGGTCGAGCTGCACCACCGCCCGGACCTGCTCGCCGAACTCCTCGTCCGGCACCCCGATGACCACCCCGTCCTGCACGGCAGGGTGGGTCAGCAGCACCGCCTCCACCTCGGCCGGGTAGACGTTCACCCCGCCGGTGACGATCAGCTCCGCCGAGCGGCCGGTGAGGAACAGGTAGCCGTCCTCGTCCAGGCGGCCGAGGTCGCCGACGGTGAAGGTGTGCGGGGCGACGTGCGCCTGCTCGGTCTGCTCCGGGGCGTTGTGGTAGTGGAATCCGCGGCCCGGAGGCCGCCGGACGGCAACCCGCCCCTCCTGCCCGGCGGGCACCGGCCGGCCCTCGTCGTCGACCACCATCACCTCGGTGGGCGGCGCCGGCCGGCCCACCGTGCCCGGCCGGGCGAGCCAGGTGTGCGAGTCGGCGAGGGTGACGATGCCGGCCTCGGTTGCGGCGTAGTACTCCACGAACACCGGCCCCCACCAGTCGATCATCGCCCGTTTGGTCTCCGGCGGGCAGGGGCCGCCGCCGTGCCAGATCCGGGTGAGGCTGGCACCGGAGAACGCCGCCCGGGCGGCGGCGTCGACCCGGAGCAGGCGGATGAACTGGGTCGGCACCAGATGGCTGATCGTGATCTTCTCTTCGTCGATGAGTCGCAGCACCTCGACCGGGTCGAACCCGCGGCGTATCACCAGCCCGCAGCCACGCAGCAGCGGAAACTGGGCGAAGAACAGCTGCGCCGAGTGGTACCAGGGACCGACCAGCAGGGCCTGCCCCTCGGTCGGGATGCCCAGCCCGCCGCCGAGCGCCTCGGTGGTGGCGGCCACCCGGTCGATCGGGGCGCCGACCGTGAGCAGCGGATTGACCACTCCCTTGGGGCGTCCGCTGGTGCCCGAGGTGTAGAGCAGCACGCCACCGGAGACCGCCGGAACCCCCGGGCCCGCCGGCAGGTCGTCCACCGCTGTGAAGCCGTCCCCACCGTCGACCGTCACCAACAGGTCAGGCCCCGCCGCTGTGCGAGCCACCGCCTCGCGCATCGTCGCGGCGTACGTCGCCTCGGTGAGCACCGCCCGGGCGTCGCAGTCGGTCAGGATGTGGGCGATCTCCGGCGCGGTGAGGTGCCAGTTGACCGGTACCGCCACCAGTCCCGCGTGCACGCACGCCAGCAACGCCTCGAAGGTCTCGTGCCGGTTGCCGAGCACGAACGCCACTCGGTCACCCTCGTTCAGGCCGGCCCCGCGCAGCACGCCGACCCACCGGTCGACCGACCGGTCCAGCTCCGCCCACGTCCGCGTGGTCCGCTCGTCGGTCAGCGCGACGTCGCCGGCCCGGTCCCGGACCATGGTCTTCAGCAGCTCGGCCACTCGTCACTCCTGTCTGCGCGTGGTTCGGTTCGTGAGGTCGGGGCTGACGGCCATGACGTGCTCCGCGACCGGCCGGAAGTTCAGTCGGGCGATCTGCGGGGTGCCGATGTCCGCCCGGGCGGCCCGGGCCGCGTCGGCGGGGATCACCACCAGGTCACCGGCCGCCTGGGCGAGCAACTGGACCTGGCAGCAGCGCTCCATCGCCAGAAACCACCAGGCCGCCTCGGCCACCGAACCGCCGACCGTGAGCAGGCCGTGGTTGCGCAGGACGACCGCCTTGCCGGTGCCCAGCGTCGCCGCGATCCGGTCACCTTCCGCGCCGTCCAGGACCACCCCGCCGTACTCGTCGTGGACCTCGTGGTCCTCGAAGAACGCGCAGGCGTCCTGGGTGATCGGGGCGAGCGGCCGGCCCAGCGCCGAGAACGCCCGACCGTGGATCGAGTGGGTGTGCGCGGCGGCCACCACGTCCGGGCGTGCCTTGTGGATGGCCGAGTGGATGGCGTACCCGGCAGGGTTGATCCGGCCCGAGCCGTCGACCACGTCCCCCGTGTGGTCGACCCGCAGCAGGTCGTCGTCGCGGACGTGGCCGAAGTGCCGGCCGAACGGGTTGATCCAGAAGGTGTCCGGCTCGATCGGGTCCCGGGCGGTGACGTGGCCTCCGGCGCCCTCGTCGAACCCGGCCAGGGCGAAGGCACGCAACGTCAGCGCCAACTGCCGCCGGCGGTGAGCGCGTTCCTGTAGCGGGTCTCGTCGCTCAGCCACAGCCGCCTCCGGTGTCGGTGTCGTACCCGCCCACGCCCGCCGGCACCGCGGGTGGCGCGGGTGTGGTGACCGGCGTGCCGGTCCGCTCGGCATACGCGGCGAGGAAGTCGTCCACCCGGTCCACGCCCCAGAACCGGTGCGGGCCCAGCCGCAGGTAGGGAATGCCGAAGATGTCCTCCTCGTACGCCCGCAGCAGGCAGTCCACCCCGGCGGCCCGGACCGCGGAGTCCTCGACCGCGCCGAGCACCACAGCCGGGTCCACCCCGGCCCGCTCGGCGACCTGGGCGATCACCTCCGATGTGCACACGTCCTCGCCCCGCTGCCAGCGGGCGGCGATCACCTCCCGGTAGAACGCCTCCCCCGCACCCCGCTCCCGGGCGGCCAGCCAGCCCAGGTGCGGCACCTCCCACCACGGGTCGATGTCGATCGGCCAGCGCATCGGCAGGTCCAGCCGCTGGGCCTGCCGCTTGGCGTCCTGCAGCAGGTACAGGTGCTTCGGCTTGCTCATCTGGACGTAGTGGAAGGCGCCGCCACGGGCAGTCAGCGCCGCCTCGGTTCGGGCGTCCGGATCCCAGTAGGGGACGAACTCCAGCACCTCGTGCGGCCGGCCGAGCGCCCGGGTCAGCCGCTCCACCGCCAGCCAGCTGTACGGGCTGCGGAAGGAGAAGTACAGGCGGGGTCGCTTCGCGGCCATCACCGAACCTCGCCGGTCAGGGCCGCCACGGTGTCCGGGTCAAGGGTGGCCAGCCGGCCCGCCTCCGGGCCCCGGCTGACGGCGTACCCGTGCAGGATGCTGGCCGTCGCCACCCGGGCCAGGCGTCCCTGGCGCAGCACGTGACAGTCCATCCGTGCGTCGTACGTGACGTCCTTGAGCACGTCGGTGACGGTGAAGGTGATCCACATGGGCTCGTCGAGGTGGGCGTCGCCGAGCACCTCGATCCGGGCCCGGGAGACCACCGGGATCCAGCCCCGCTCGCGCAGCATCCGGCCCACCGACACGCCTCGGTCGGCGAGGTACCGGTCGACCACCTCCTCGAGCAGGCGGACGTACCCGGAGTGCTGCATGCGCTGGGAGTACTGGCAGTAGAAGTAGGGCACCCGCCAGGGCCACACGAAGCCCGCGCCGACGGCGCGCAGGGTCTCGGCCGGATCCGCACCGGCGGCGACGCCAGGCTCGCCGGCGGCCGGCTCCTCCACCATGCCGGACAGCTCAGCCGGCAGCGGCGCCCTGTGCGGTACGTCCGCCTCCCGGACCAAAGCGACCCGCACCCGGGCCCGGCACACGGTGACGTCCGCGTCGCGGCGGACACTCATCCGGACCGCGAACCGGCCGTTGGCGGAGGGCGTCGCCACCACCGTGGCCTCGTCGTCGACGTCGAGTACGGCGGGCAGCAGCAGCGAGCAGTCCCGGATCGACAACCCCACCCCGTGCTCGTGGTACAGCCGGCCAGGGCCGTGCCCCTGCTCCCGGAACCACCGCAGGACGCCCTGCTCCACCAGGTACGCGAAGTGTTTGAACCCGATCCAGGTGCGGATGTTCGCGCCCTCGAACCCCGGCCGGGCGGACAGCGTCACGGATGTTTTCTCAACCGCCGTGGTCACGGCGTACCTCCTCGGATCGCGGGGTCGGGGCAGACCTTCTCGACGAAGCCCGCGACGTGTCGGGCCACCTCGGCCGCCCGGTCGAGATGACAGAAGTGGTGGAACTCGGACTCGACGACGACGTGCGCGTCGGGCAGTTGTGCCCGGAGCGCGCCGACGCGCGGGCCGTCCAGGCCGGGGTCCCGGCCGCCGGTGAGCACCATGGTCGGCACGGTCACCGCGTGCAGCGGAAGGTTGGCGGTCGCGGTGAAATGGTCGAACAGCGTCGTGAAGCCGACCGGCCCGATCCGGTCCACCATGATGTCCCGCATGGCGGCCAGGGTCTCCGCGTCCAGGTCGGCCAGCCGGGAGCCGAGGCGGTTGCGGAGCCCGTCGTCGATGATCTGGACGAAGTTGGCCTGCGCTCGTTCGTGCACCGCCCAGGTGATCGGCAGGTCGGGCGGGCAGTAGAACGGCGCGATGAGCATCGCGCCGCGCGGCGACACGTCCGGTTCGGTGGCCAGCATCTCCAGCACGGCGTTCGCGCCGAGCGAGTGCCCGACCACGACGTCGGGCGGGGTGGCCATGGCGCGTACGGTGGCCGCCAGCCAGGACCCGGGGGTGCCCCGACGCCGCCAGCCGTGGTCGGTGCCGGCCTTCCACGGCAGCTCGGCCGCGAGCAGCCGCCAGCCGCTGGGCAGCCGCGCCGCCAGGGGCCGCCAGCTCCGCCAGGCGTCGGACATGCCATGCGCGAGCAGCACGGTCGGCGCCCCGGCGTCCGGGCCCGCGAGCCGGTGCACTGCGACCGGGGGTGGCGTGCCGCTCATCGCCGGGCCGCCAGGACGCTCAGCTCGCGGACACCGTCGACGGGGTCGCCGCAGCGGACCGTCACGCTCGTCGCCTCGCCGCCGCTCAGCCGTACGGCCAGCGCGGTGTGCACGACTCCGGCGGCACCGTAGTGGTCACCCGCCAGGACGGTCGAGTCGACCAGGGGCGCGTGCGGGGGGCCGTCGACGGGTACGCCCGTCCGGACCGGCCCCAGCAGGGCCAACGGTCGCTGCGGCGCGTCGACCGGGCCGAGCAGCAGGCAGGCCGCGCCGGCCCGCAGTGGCCGCCCGGCGACGGCACCCTCCCGGGCGGCGTGCAGGGCCTGGGCCTGCGGATCGTCCGGCTCCGTGCCGACCACCACCACCCGGTCGGCGCGCCCGGTACGCAGCAGCAGGCCGGCCAGCCAGATCGCGTCCAGACCGGCGGTGGCCCCGGAGCAGACGGTGAGATTCGGTCCGCCGAAGCGGAACCAGATGGCGATCGCCCCAGCGATGACGTTGCTGGAGGCGTTCGGCGCCTCCAGCGGCCCGACCTCCCGCAGGCCACCCTCGCGCAGCCGGCGCGCGATGTCGCCGACGGTGGCGACGTTGCCCAGGTTGGAGCTGACCACCACGGCGGTACGCGGATCCGCCGGCCCGGTCCTGCGCGGCGCCTTCGGCGGCAGGCCCAGCGTCCGGTGCACGGCGCAGAGGGCGAGCCGGGTGGCCGGCTCCTTGGCCAGCAGGCCCTTGCGGCCGAGCAGGTCGGCGGCGCGCTCGGGAGGACAGGCCGGCTCCTCGTCGGCGGCCCAGGACCCCGCTCCACCGCCCGGCAGGCCCGCCAGGTCTGGTAGGTCGACTCCGGGCAGGTGCAGTGCAGCGGCCAGGACGGCGGCCACCGGCCGGTCCGGATCGGTGCCGGCTCCGGCGATCCGGCCCGCTTCGGTGGCGGGCGACCCGCCCGGCGGCGTGGACCGGCTCGGCGCGAGGTGCGCGGCGTCGGTGCGGCCGGTCATCGCAACGCCTCCAGGAGGGTGACGGCGTTGAGGCCGCCGAAGCCGAACGCGTCCACCTGGGCCACCCGCGGGTCGGCCTGGACGGCCGCGTCACGGACCAGCCGCAGCCCGGCCGCTTCGGGCGCCGGCCGGGTCAGGCCGACCACCGGCGGAACCCGGCCGGTCCGCAGGATCTCGACGGCGATGGCGACGCTGAGCAGCGCCGACCCGCCGGACGTGTGGCCGACGGCGCCCTTCACGGCGGTGACCAGGGGGCCGGGTTCGCAGCCGGCGAACACCTCCTCGATGACGCGCGCCTCGGTCTCGTCGTTCAACGCGGTGCCGGTGCCGTGTGCCAGCACCACGTCGACCTGGTCGGGCCGGCGGTCGGCACGGCGGTGCGCGTCGTGGACGGCCCGCAGGATGCCTGCCGGGTCGGGGGCCGTCTCGTGCCCGGCGTCGCAGGACAGCCCGGTGGCGAGCAACCGGGCCAGGCCGGTGCCCGGCCGTTCCGGCTCGACCACCAGGACCGCCGCGCCGTCGCCGAGCAGCACGCCGGCCCGGTCGGCGTCGAAGGGCTGCACCCGTTGCGCCGGCCGGCTGGCCACCCGACCGATCATCGCGAGCATGGAGGCGGTGCTGCCGTCGGTGCCGCCGACCAGCACCGCGTCCGCCTCGCCGGTCTCCACCAGATCCTGCGCCAGGGCGAGGGCGTGCCCGCCAGCGCTGCACGCGTTTGCCAGGGTGACCACCCGCTGCACGCCGGGCGCCACGGTGCTGACCGCCCCGGCGAAGTGCAGCCGCTCGGTCCGAAAGTCGACCCTGCCCTCCAGGGCCGCCCGCTCCACCTCCGCCGACTCCCGCAGCCCGCTGCCGACCAGGCTGACCACCCGCTGTCGGCGCGGATCGACACCGGCGGCGGCGAGTGCCTCGCCCACGCAGTCGGTCAGCCAGCGGCTCGGGCCGAACGGCCGGTCGTCGGCGATCGGGTAGCCGTGGCTGACACCCACCCGGGCCGGGTCCGCCCGCCGCAGCGGGGCGACACCGCAGGCACCCCGCAGCAGTGCCGCGAAGGTGGCCGGGCCGTCGCCGAAGCAGGTGCGGACCGCGCTGGCGGTGATGGTCGCCGGCATGTCCTACCCCCGCACCACGGCCGCGGCGACCGCGCCGTCACGGGACTGGCCGGTGATCAACGCGGGTCGTCCCCGCGCGGTCGGGTCCTCGGCGTACCGGGCCAGTAGCACGCCCAGCGCCAGCGCGCCCGCGGCGGCCTGGCAGTCACCGAGCGCCGGGCGCACCGACAGCCGCTGCGCGGCGGCCGGTACCACGTCGGAAAGGATGTCGCCGTCTCGGTCATCGCTGGCGACCGCCCAGACATCGGCCGGGCGGACCTTCGCGGTGGCCAGCGCACGGCGGACGCAGTCGGCGAGCCCGTCGGCGGTCTGCTCCGGCTGGAAACCGGTGGCCACCGCGAGCACCTCCGCGCGCGGTGCCACGGTGACGCCGGGCGTCGGGCGGCGCAGCAGGTAGACGGCCGCGGCCTCACCGGCCGGGCCGCTGCCGGTCAGCTCCGCCGCCCACGCCGTGTTGGGCGTGTACTCCTCCACCCCGCCGACCAGCAGGGCGTCGGCGTAGCCCCGGCGCAGGGCGTTGAGCGCGTAGCGCAGCGTGTACAGGAAGGCGAGCGGACCGCCGGCCACGGTGGCGTTGACGCCGCGCAGCCCGTAGCGGATCGCCGCCTGGCCACTCGCGCAGTTCATCACCGTGTTCGGGAACAACACCGGGTTGACCAGGTACGGCTTGTCCTGCACCAGCGTCTCGCGGGAAAAGTCCATGGTCGACTTCAGGCTGCCGGTGGTGGTGCCCAGCACCACGCCGACGCGGTGCCGGTTGTCGTCGTCCGGGGTGAGTTCCCCGTCGGCCAGCGCCCGCCCGCAGGCCACCATGGCCAGCGCGGTCGCCCGGTCCAGAAAGCTGGTGCCCTTGCGGCCGAGCAGCCGACGTACGTCGAAGTCGGTGATCGCCGGCGCCTCGGCCGTGGGCAGCGGCTCCTCGAAGCGGTCGCGGACGTCGGTGCGGACGACGGTGTCGGCCCGCACGGCGGCGAGCAACTCGCTGACGGAGTCCCCGGCGGCCGAGAGAATCCCCCAGCCGGTCACCAGGCCGGTCACCGGATCGCCCCGAAGATCGTGATGGCGTTGTTGCCACCGAAGGCGAACCCGTTGTTCTGCGCCACCCGTACCGTGGCCGCCCGGGCCGTGTTCGGCACCGGGTCGATCCAGGACAGCTCCGGATCGGGGTTGGCCCAGTTGATGGTCGGTGGCAAAAACCCGTGCCGGATGCCCAGCGTGGTGGCGATCGCGCCGAACCCACTCGCCGCGCCCATGGTGTGGCCCAGCATCGACTTGATCGAGCTGACCGGGGGTACCCGGTCGCCGAACACCGCCCGGATGGCCCGCGCCTCGCACAGGTCGTTGGCGGGCGTGCCGGTGCCGTGCGTGCTGATGTAGTCGACATCCTCCGGCTTGACCCCGGCGTTGTCCTGGGCCAGCCGCATGCACGCCGCGACGCTCTCCTCGTTGGGCGCGACCATGTGGTGGGCGTCGCAGTTGACGCCGTAACCGAGCACCTCGGCGTAGATCCGGGCGCCCCGGGCCTGCGCGTGCTCCAGCGTCTCCAGGACCAGGGCGGCCCCGCCCTCGCCGGTGAGGATGCCGGAGCGGTCCCGGTCGAACGGCCGGCACGCCCGCTCGGTCAGCGCGCCGAGCCGGAAGAAGCCGGCGTGCGCCCAGCGGCACACCGAGTCGGCGCCGCCGGCCACCATCACGTCCGCCTCACCCCAGCAGAGCAGGTCGTACGCGTACCCGATGGCGTAGTTGCTGGCCGAGCAGGCGGTGGTGAGGGTGACCGACTCCCCGGCCAGGCCCAGCTCCGCACTCACCGCGTAGGACAACCGCTCGGCCGGCGCATGCCGCAGCGCCTCGACGGACATGGCCGGGTAGCCCCCCGCGACCAGCTCCGCGGTGAGCTGCTCCACCACCGTCGACTCGCCGCTGGTGGTGCCGACGACCGCGCCGAAGCGCCCCGGATCGGTGATGGGCAGCGGCAGGCCCGCGTCCGTCACGGCCAGCCGCGCGGCCGCCGCGGCGAACAGCGCCGAGCGGCCCCAGTCGGCGACCCGCAGCCGTTGCAGCAGCGCCTCCGGCCGGAACGCCGGCACCTCGCCGGCGTAGTGGTGCGGGAACCCGCTCGCGTCGAAGCTGGTGATGGGCGCGGCGGCCGACCGGCCGGAGCGCAGCCCGGCGGTGAACTCGTCGACGCCGATGCCGATGCCGGACACCGGACCGAGCCCGGTGACGACCACGCGGTGCACGGGTCAGTCCTGCCAGCCGGCGTGTCGCGCCACCACCTCGTGGACGGCCTTGAGGCTGCGCATCTCGTTGAGTTCGGCCTGTGGGATCTCCACCCGGTACTTCTTCTCGATCCGGGCCAGGATCTCGATCGCCCGCAACGAGTCCGCCTCGTACTCCTCGACGAAGTCGGCGGTGTCGGCGACCTCCTCGGGCTCCAACTCGAGCACCTCGGCCACGATCTCCCGCAGCTCCGCCACGTGCTGTTCCCGTTCACTCATCGGGGTTCCCTCTTCCTCTCATCATCGGGCTCCGGCGATGGCGTCGGCCGGTCGGACGACCGCCATCATCGAGCCGAACTCCGCCACCTGGTCGGTCCCGACCCAGCTGGACCCGGAGGCGAATGCGGCACCGTGCACGACCTGTTCCAGCCGGACCCGGTGCCGGATCACGTCGCCCGGATACACCGGGCGCAGCAGCACGCAGTCGCGGGCCGCGGTGAACATCGGCAGCCCGGCCTCGCCCGGGCCGCGGGACAGCAGCCACAGCACCGCCGCGCCCTGACCGAACGACTCGATCAGCAGCGAGGCGGGGTACGCGTACCGGTCGGGGGCCTGCCCCTCGGCGATCCCCCGGTAACAGGGCTCGCAGCCAGTGACCGCCTTGACCGCCTCCAGGCTCGTTCCCGGCTCGATGCTGTCGACCCGGTCGAGCAGCAGCATCGGGTACCGGTGCGGCAGCAGGGCGCGCAGCTCGCCGTGCTCCAGTCTCATCAGGTGCCCTCCCCGTCCGGGGCCGGCCAGCGGTACACGGCCCGCACCGTCGCCGCGCGGACCCCGTCGCCGCGAACGCACTGGGCGGCGACCTCGAAGGACTGGTCCTCGGTGACCGGGCCGACCGACGCCTCGACGGTGAGCGTGTCCCCGGCGAGTAGCGGGGCGAGGAACCGGGCGGAGCGCAACCGGTGCAGCTGGGGCAGCCGGCCCGCGCAGTAGCCGACGGCCGCGGTCACCGCCTGCCCGATCGTCTCCAGGGTGAACACGCCCGGATAGACGGTCAGTTCCGGAAAGTGCCCGCCCAGGTAGACGTCGTCCGGATCGACCGTGGTGCCGGCGCGCAGGCTGATCCCGCCGCGCGGCCCGGCGGACACCTCGACCCAGCCGATCGCGGGCAGCGGCGCCGCCGCGGCCTGGTACGTCTCGGCGGGGCGGGTCCCGGCGCTGAACGTGGGTGCGGCGGTCACAGCACGATCCCCCCGTCCACCCGGATCACCTGGCCGGTGATGTAGCCGGCCCGCTCGGAGAGCAGGAACTCGACCAGTTCGGCGACGTCGGCCGGTGCGCCGAAACGGCCCAGCGGGATCTGGCCCAGGGCCCGGTCGCGCAGCGTGGCCGGCAGCGTGGCGGTCATGTCGGTCTCGATGAAGCCGGGGGCCACCACGTTGACCCGTACGCCGTACCCGGCGACCTCCTTGGCCAGGGACAGGCTGAGCCCGATGACGCCGGCCTTGCTGGCGGCGTAGTTGGTCTGCCCGGTGTTGCCGGTGACCCCGGCGACGGAGGAGAGGTTGACGATGGCCCCGCGGCGTCGCTTGAGGAACCGGAACGCGACGGTCCGGCAGGTGTTCCAGGTGCCGGTCAGGTTGGTGCCGATCACGTCGTGCCACTCGCCGGGCGCCATCAGTACCAGGGGCCGGTCCCGGGTGATGCCGGCGTTGTTGACCAGCGCGGTGAGCGGCCCGAGGTGCCGTTCGGCGGCGGAGACGAACTCGTCGACCGCGGCCGGGTCGGTCACGTCGCACGGCCCGAACCAGGTCCCGACGCCGTACGCCTCGACCTCCGCCCGGGTCTTCTCCGCGGCCTCGCTCGGCGTGCTGTAGCAGCCGGCCACCGCGTACCCCTCGGCGGCCAGCCGCAGCGCGACGGCCCGGCCGATCCCTCGGGACACCCCGGTCACCAGCGCGCAGCGCGGCGCGTCACCTGCCGTTGCCATGTCACCTCCTCCTCATCCGATGGCCCGTTGCGCGCGCAGCCGTTCCCGGGTGGCCGCGTCGACGCCCATCTCGTCGAGGACCCGTTCGGTGTCGGCGCCGGGTTCCGGTGCGCCGGAGCGGACGGCGGTCGGCGTCCGGGAGAACTTGACCGCCGGCCCGGTCAGTGGCGCGGTGCTGCCGTTGGACAGCACCGTCTCCTGCACCATCGCCCGGGCGTGGACCTGCGGGTCGGTCGCGGCCTCGGCGAAGGTACGGACCCGCTCGGCGGTGATCCCGTTCGCGTCGAGGGTGTCGACCACCTCGGCGCAGCTCCGCCCGGCGCACCAGTCGGCGAGGACCGCGTTGACCGTGGCGCGGTTGTCGCGGCGTTCCTCGTTGGTGGCGTACCCGGGGGCCCGGGCCAGTTCGGGGCGACCGACCACCTCGGCCAACCGACGCCAGGAGCGGTCCAGGGCGACAGCCACGTAGACGTGACCGTCAGCGCAGCGGAAACAGCCGGCCGGCACCACGAAGTCGGCCTGGTCGCCCCAGCGTCGCAAAGGCACCCCGGTGGCGCCGAGGGTGAGGTAGCCGTTGCTGGAGAAGAGCAGGGAGTCGAGCATGCTGACGTCGACGTGCTGGCCCTCGCCGGTGCGGTCGCGGTGACGCAGCGCGGCCAGCGCGCCGATCACCGCGTGCAGGCCGGCGAGGTCGTCGGCCAGGAAGGTGGGTGCCTTCAACGGCGCACCGTCGGGCTCGCCGTTGAGTGCCATCCAGCCGGCGGCGGCCTGGGTGGTCGGGTCGTAGCCGGGCCGTCCCGCGTCTGGGCCGAACTGTCCGTAGCCGGAGACGGAGACGAGCACGACGTCCGGTCGGACCGCCCGGCAGGCCTGGTAGCCGACGCCCCAGGCGTCCAGCGTCCCGGGCTTGTAGTTCTCCACCACCACGTCGGCGGTGGCGACGAGCCGCAGGAACACCTCGGCCGCGCCGGGGCGGCGCAGGTCCAGGCCGATGCTGCGCTTGTTGCGGTGCACGCTCTGCCGGAACCAGGACAGCCCGGTGCCGGGGATGTCCGGGGGCATCAGCCCCTCCCGGTTGCCGGGCATCTCCACCCGCAGCACGTCGGCGCCGAGGTCGGCCAGGACGCAGCTCGCCACCGGGCCGGACCACACCTTGGTGACGTCCAGGACCCGTACGCCGTGCAACGGCCCGGTCAGGTCGTGGCGGGCGTCGGCGTAGAAGGCCGCAGCGTCGCGGGTCGCGGGGGCGGGCGACGTCGGCACGCCGCGCATGTCGATGTCCATGCCCGCCTACTCCCGCACCAGCAGCGACGCCGTGCCGAGCGAGCCGCCGCAGCACATGGTGACCAGGGCGACCTCGGCGCCGCGGCGTTCCAGCTCGTGCAGGGCGGTCACCAGCAGCCGGGTGCCGCTGCTGCCCAGCGGATGCCCGAGCGAGATGGCGCCGCCGTTGACGTTGACCCGGTCCAGGTCGGCGTCGTGGTGCGCGGCCCAGGACAGCACGACCGACGCGAACGCCTCGTTGACCTCGACGACGTCGACGTCGTCGAGGTTCATCCCGGCCCGCTTGAGCAGCTTGCGGGTCGCGACGGTGGGGCCGTCGAGCAGGTAGTAGGGGTCGGCGCCGGTGACCACCTGGTGCGCCAGCCGGGCCCGAGGGTGCAGGCCGTGCGCGGTGGCCCGTTCCCGCGACATCCACAGCACGGCGGCCGCGCCGTCGGAGATCTGCGAAATGGTGCCGGCAGTGTGGATGCCGTCGGGGATCACCGGCCGCAGGGCGGCCAGCCCGTCGATTGTGGTCTCCCGGATGCCCTCGTCGGCGTCGACGATCGCGCCGTCGGGCAGCGGCAACGGGATGATCTCCCGGTCGAACCGGCCCTCGGCGCGGGCGTGGGCCGCCCTCTGCTGCGAGCGCAGCCCGTAGGCGTCGGCGTCCGCGCGGGTCAGCCCCAGCCGGGCCGCGATCCGCTCGGCGCCGCCGAACTGCGCCTTCGGCGGGTCGTCGTACGGGTAGTCGGGGGTCTTGTAGTGGCCGGGCCCCTGGTAGAGGTTGGTGCCGACGGGCACCCGGCTCATCGACTCCACTCCGCAGGCGATGCCCACGTCGATGGCACCGGCGGCGATGAGCGCCGCGATCAGGTGGTTGGCCTGCTGGGCGGAGCCGCAGGAGGCGTCCACCGTGCTCGCCGCGACCTCGTAGTCGAGCCCGCTGTTGAGCCAGGCGTTGCGGGTGACGTTCAGGCTCTGCTCGCCCACCTGCGTGACGCAGCCGCCGATGATCTGATCGACCTCGCCCGGTTCGATACCGGCCCGGCGGATCACCTCGACCTGGACGTGCCGTAGCAGCTCGACGGCCTTCAGGCCGGACAGCACACCCTCGCGCCGGCCGATCGGCGTCCGGACCGCCTCGACGATCACCGCCTCCGGCATGGACTTCCCTTCCTGGTCGGCGCGTGCTTCGGGATGCTCAGGCCGGGACCAGCCGTATGCGCAGCTCCTCCAGGCCCCGGAAGGTGCTGCTGTGCCGCCACTCGAGGTCGATCTCGTCGGCGTCCGGGTCGGCCAGTTCGATCACCGCGAACCGGTCCACCAGCCGGCGGAAGGCGATCTGCCCCTCGGCGCGGGCGAGCTGCGCGCCGAGGCAGTGGTGTGGTCCCCAGGCGAACGACAGCGGCGTCTCCGGCGGTTCTGCGCCGGCGAAACGGGCGATGTCAAGCACGTCCGGGTCGGCGTAGCGGGCCGGGTCACGGTTGGCCGCGCCGATCAGGGTGATCACGTGTTCGCCCCGGGCGAGCGGGGTGCCGTCGACGAAGGTGGTGTCCTCGAACGCGGCACGGCCCAGCACGTGCACCGGGGAGTCGAAGCGCAGCAGCTCCTCGACGGCGGACCGGGTCAGATCCGGTTCGGCGCGCAGCCGTTCAAGCTGGTCGGGGTTGCGGCACAGCGCGTGCGTGCCGAGGCCGATCAGGTCGGTCATGGTCTGGAAGCCGGCGCCGAAGAGCAGCACGATGACCTGGATCAGCTCGTCGACCGAGAGCCGGTCACCGTCGATCTCGACCTGGCCGAGGGCGGAGGCGAGGTCGTCGCGGGGATCCTCGCGACGCTTGCGAACCAGGTCGGCGAAGTACTCCTCCATCTCGCCGAGCGCCTGGTCGGATGCCTTGAGCACCTCTGGCGGGGCGAAGATCTCCAGCCCGCCGGAGGCGGCGCGGGTCAGCCGGCGCAGCAGCGGCCAGTCCGTCGGCGGCACGCCGACCAGTTCGCCGATCACCATGACCGGCAGCGGGAAGCCGAACGAGCCGACGATGTCGACCTCGCCGCCGCCGGGGCCGATCTGGCGGGTGATGTCGTCGAGCAGGCCGTCGACGAACGAGGTCAGCCGGGGGCGCAGGGTCTCGGTGCGGCGGGGGGTGAACACCCGGCTGACCAGCCCGCGCAGCCGGCTGTGCTCCGGCCCGTCGAGGAACAGCAGGGTGCGGGCGCCCTCGCGGCCGCGGGAGTCACCCATCCGGGGGCGTTGCGCCGACTTGTCCAGCGACGGGTTACGCAGTGCCGCACGGCAGTCGTCGTACGTGGTGAGCACCCAACCCACGCCCTGGCCGGGCTGTTCCATCCGGTACTTCGGCGCTGCGGACCGCAACGCGTGGTAATGCGGATACGGGCTGCTGACGGTGGCCGGGGCCTTCATCAGCAACTCCATCGCGATGATCCGGGGGTCAGCGCTCACCACGGTCTCGGTCATGACTCGGAAGCCTAATAGTGTTTCGCGTATCTCGGAAGTACTTGTTTCTCGTATCTTTGGTTGAGCATACTGACGGGCATGACCTCGGCCCGTACCGGCATGCCGCCGAGATTCGACGCCCGCGACCCTGCCGTGCTGGCTGACCCCTACCCCACCTACGCGACGCTGCGGGCGGCCGGCCCGCTGTGCCGGATGGGTCCGGGCAGCTGGGGCGTCACCCGCTACGCCGACGTCGCCCGGCTGGTCCGCGACCCGCGCCTGGGCAGCGAGTTTCCGGCGGCTTACCACCGGATGTCGGCCGGGGACGGTGCCGCCGGCTCCTTCTTCGGCAGCATCATCCTCTACCGCGACCCGCCCGAGCACGGCCGGCTGCGGCGACTGATGGCCACGGCGTTCAGCCCGGCACTGGTCCGTCGGCTGCGCCCGAGAATCGAGGCGATGGTCACCGACCTACTGGCCCCGGCGACCCACACCGGACACTTCGACGCGGTCTCGGATCTGGCTTTTCCCCTGCCGGTGATGGTGGTCTGCGCCCTGATGGGCATCCCGCCGGCCGACCACGAACGCATCCGCCCGTACGCGCTGGACCTGAGCAAGGCGTTCGCGGCGATCGTGCCGGACGACGACCGCCCCGCCGCCGACCGCGCGGTGGAGTGGTTGCGCGGCTACCTCGGCGAGATCCTCGACCAGCGTCGCGCCGAACCCGGCGAGGACCTGCTGTCCCGGATGCTCGCCGCGACCGACGACGACGGCGCCGTGCTCGACCACGACGAGATCGTGGACAACGCGGTCTTCGCCTTCTTCGCCGGCTTCGAGACCACCACCAACCTGATCGCCACCGGCGTGGCCGCCCTGCTCGACCACCCCGACCAGCTCGCCCTGCTCCGAGCGGACCCGACCCTGACGCCCCGCGCGGTGGAGGAGTTCCTGCGCTACGACGCCCCCATCCAGGGCGTCGCCCGGCTGGCCCGGGAGGACGTCGAGGTCGGCGACCGCACCATCCGCGCCGGTCGGGTGCTGATCCTGCTGATCGGCAGTGCCAACCGCGATCCGGAGCACTTCGCCGATCCGGACCGTCTCGACGTCACCCGCGACCCGAACCCGCACCTGTCCTTCGGCGGCGGCATCCACCACTGCCTCGGGGGCTACCTGGCCCGGGTGGAGGCGCAGGTCGCGTTCGAGACCCTGCTGCGCACCTTCCCGACACTGACCCCGGCAGGGCCGGCCCGCCGGCAGACCGACGGGACGCTGCGCTCGTACGCCAGCGTTCCCGTGGCGGTGCGGCGGTGAGCCCGGCCGGGCGGGTCCTGCCCGCGCGGATGGACCCCCTCTCGCCCGAGGTCGTCGCCGACCCCTACCCGACGTACGCGCGGATGCGGGCGGCCGGCCCGCTGTGCCGGTTCGGCCCGGCGAGCTGGGGTGTGACCCGGCACCGGGACGTGGCCGCGCTGCTGCGCGACCGTCGGCTCAGCAACACCTTTCCCGAGGACGACCCGCAGTTCCGGATGGCGCAGGATCTCTCCCGCGAGGTGTTCCGACGCATCATCCCCACCCGCGACCCGGACGACCACAGCAGACTGCACCAGCAGATCGTCCGCGCGTTCAGCCCCGGCGTGGCCCGGCGCACCGCCGGCCGTGTCGGTGAACTGGTCGACGAGTTGCTCGCGCCAGCCCTGGACACCGGGCGTCTGGACGCCGTGGCCGAGCTGGCCTTCCCGGTCGCCGCGACCGTGGTCTGCGAACTCATCGGGCTGCCGGCGGCGCGGACCCGGGCCGAGGTCTGGCCCCGCTCGACGGCCCTGGGCCGGGCCTTCACACCGTTCCTGCCCGAGGCCGACCGCGCGGCGGCGGACGAGGCGCTGGCCTGGCTCCGCGGGTACGTCCGTGACCTGCTCACCGGCCGGCGCGCCGACTCGGACGGCGACCTGCTGGACCGGATGCTCGCCGTGGCGGACCCGGCCGAGGGGATCGAAGAGGTCGTCGACAACATCGTCTTTCTCTGCTTCACCGGCTACGAGACGACCATGAACATGGTCTGCACCGGCAGCATCGCGCTGGCGCAGCGGCCGGACGAGTGGCGTCGGCTGCGCGACGACCCGTCGCTGGCGGCCACCGCGGCCGAGGAGTTCGTCCGGTTCGACGCCCCGATCCAGTACACCGCTCGGCTGGCGCTGGAGCCGATCCCGGTCGGTGACCGGGTGATCCGGCCCGGTCGTTCGGTCTTCCTCCTGCTCGGTTGCGCCAACCACGACGAGGACGTGTTCGCCGACCCGGGCCGCGTCGACATCGGCCGTCACCCCAACCCGCACGTCGGCTTCGGCGGCGGCGTCCGCGGCTGCCTCGGCGCCGCGCTGGCCCGGATCGAGGGAGCGGTCGTCTTCGACCGGCTCGCCCGACGGCTCGCCGGCATCGACCTGGCCGCCGAGCCGGTACGCGAGCCCAACGCCCTGTTCCGGTCGTACGAGTCGATCCCGCTCGCCGTCACCCCGGCCTGAGCCGGCGTCGCGCCGGGAGACCCAGGGCCGGGAGAACCAGGAGTCGCAGAGATGTCACTGATCGGCCGACCGGTCCGGCGTACCGAGGACCGGGCCCTGCTCACCACCGGCGGGACGTACGTCGACGATGTGGTCGTGCCCGGCTGCCTGGAGCTGGTCTTCGTCCGCTCCCCCGTGGCGCACGGCCGGCTGGTCGGCGTGGACGCCGACGCCGCCCGGACGGCGCCCGGCGTGGTCGCGGTGTTCACCGCGGCGGACGTGGACCTGCCGCCGCTGCCGCCCGAGGCCGGCGTGCTGAACCAGAAGATGACCACACCGGTGCTCGCCGACGGCGTGGTGCGGTTCGTCGGCGAACCGGTCGCCGCGGTGCTGGCGACCAGCCGCGCCGAGGCGGTGGACGCCGCCGCCCTCGTCGACCTCGACATCGCGCCGCTGCCGGCGCTGGTCGACGTGGATCGGGCGCTCGCCGACGATCTGGTGCTGCATCCGCAGGCCGGCACGAACATGGTGCTCAAACTCGGCTTTCGTCGCCCGGCCGGGCGCGCCGAGCTACACGAGGGCGCCGACGTGGTGGTCCGGCAGCGGATGCGGAACCCGCGGGTCGCACCGTGCCCGCTGGAGGCCCGCGCCGGGCAGGCCGAGTGGGGCCCGGACGGGTTGCGCTACCGGGCCGGCAGCCAGGCCGTGCACCTGTGGCGCGGGCAGCTCGCGACGGCCCTCGGCGAGCCGGAGGAGCGGGTCCAGGTGGTCAACGGCGACGTCGGCGGGGCGTTCGGTTCCAAGGCGTTCGCCAGCCGGGAGGACGTCCTCGTCGCCTGGGCGGGCCGCCGGCTCGGCCGTCCGGTGCGCTGGGCGGAGACCCGCAGCGAGAGCATGATCGCCGCCGGGCACGGCCGGGCCCAGCAGCAGAGCGCCGAGCTGGGCGGCACCCGCGACGGGCGGATCGTGTCGTACGCGCTGGAGGTCGTGCAGGACGCCGGGGCGTACCCGCGCATCGGGGCGATCCTGCCGTTCTGGACCCGGACCATGCTGACCGGCCCGTACGCCATCAGGCGGGCGAAGTTCAGCTCGTCCAGCGTCACCACCACGACCACACCCGTGGTGTCGTACCGGGGCGCCGGGCAGCCCGAGGCGGTCGCCGCGCTGGAGCGGATGGTCGACCTGTACGCGGCGGAGATCGGCATGGACCCGGCCGAGGTGCGCCGGCGCAACCTGCTGCCACCGGAGAGCTTCCCGGTGACCACGGTGACCCGCGCCCGCTACGACACCGGCGACTACCCGGCGGCGTTGGAGCGGGTGCTCGCCGAGGCCGACTATCCGGCGCTGCGCGCCGAGCAGGCGGCCCGCCGCGCGCGCGGCGACGTCCAGCAGCTCGGCATCGGCCTGTCCACCTTCGTGGAGATCACCGGCGCGGACACCCGCAGCGAGTACGCCTCGGCGCGGGTCGATGACACCGGCCGCTTCACCGTCCACTCGGGGACCTGCCCGCACGGGCAGGGTCACGTGACCGCCTGGGCGATGATCGCGGCCGACGTGCTCGCCGTGCCGATGGACCGCGTCGACGTGCGCCACTCCGACACCGCGACGGTCGCCGAGGGCGGCGGCACCGGCGGGTCCCGGTCGTTGCAGACCGGCGGGATGGCGGTCCGCGAGGCGGCCCTGGCCCTGGTGGAGCGGGGCCGGGACGTGGCAGCCGTCCGGCTGGGCGTGCCCCGAGACGAGGTGGAGTTCACCGCCGGACGGTTCCAGGCGCCCGGCGGGCGGGTCGTCGACTGGGCCGAGCTGGCCGCCGACGACGCCGGCCCGGACGGCGGGCTGCGCGTCGAGGCGACCTTCCAGCCGTCCGCCGCGACCTGCCCGTTCGGCGCGCACCTGGCCGTGGCGGAGGTGGACACCGAGACGGGTCAGGTGACCCTGCTGCGGGCGGTGGCGGTCGACGACGCGGGCGTGCTGCTCAACCCGCTGCTGGCCGAGGGCCAGGTGCACGGCGGGCTGGCGCAGGGCGCCGGCCAGGCGCTGGTGGAGGAGGTCCGCTTCGCCGCCGACGGCACGCCGCTGCACGGCGACCTGCACCGGTACGCCATGGTGGGTGCGGCCGAGCTGCCCTCGTTCGAGACGGTCGTGATGCAGACCCCGACCCCGGTGAACGCGCTCGGTGCCAAGGGGCTGGGCGAGTCGGGCGCGGTCGGGTTTCCGCCGGCGGTGCAGAACGCCGTGGTCGACGCCGTCCGGCACCTGGGCGTGCGGCACATCGACATGCCGGTGACCGCCGAGCGGGTCTGGGCGGCGATCGAGGCGGCGGGCGCTGCCGACTAGCTGCCCCGGTGGGCCGCCCGGGTCACCGGGCGGCCCACCGACGTCAGTCGTCCACGACGGACAGCGCCTGCTTGGGGCAGCGGCGTGCGGCCTCCCGCACCCGGGCGGCCAGCGAGCCCTCCAGCGGCTGCTCGGTGATCTGCAGCCGGTCGTCCTCGCCGACGTCGAACACCTCCGGCGCCTGACCCACACAGATCGCGTTGCTCTCGCATCGGGAGAAGTCCACAACCAGTCGCACTGCTCACGCCTCCGTCTTCGCGACGATCTCGAGGATCGGGAACATCATGGTGGGCACGCTGCGGGCCAGCCGCAGGTCGGCGACGTCCAGCAGCCGTTCGATGTGCTCGCGGGAGCGGGCGCCGCCGCCGACCATGGCCAGCAGGAGCAGGTCGTAGAGGCGCCCGACGTCGAACCGGTCTCCCGCCTCGACGACCGGCTCCAGCACCAGCAGCCGGCTGTCCGGGCGCATCGCCGCCCGCACGGCCCTCAGCAGCCGTACGGCGTTGTCGTCGTCCCAGCCGTAGAGGATCCGCTTGAGCAGGTAGGCGTTCGCGCCGGCCGGGATGGTCTCGAAGAAGCTGCCGCCGGTCACCGTGCACCGCTGGGCGACACCGAGCTTCTGCAGCACCGGCTCGGCCTCGGCGACCACGTGCGGCAGGTCGAACAGGGTGCCCTGCAACGCCGGGAAGCGGGCCATGATGCCGCCGAGGAAGGCTCCGTTGCCGCCGCCGACGTCGACCACCGTGGCCAGTTCACCCCAGGGGTACGCGGGCAGCGCGGCCCGCAGCTCCAGCCGGGTGGCCGCCTGCTGGGAGGCATCGAAGCGGGCGCTGTCGTGCGGATGGGCGGCCATGTACGGCCAGTAGCCCTCGGGGTGGACCTGGTCGAAGGACGCCTGCCCGGTGCGGATGCTGTGGTCGAAGTGCGCCCACGCCTCGATGTCGGGTTCCAGCAGTGGGTACGCGTCGCGCAGCGACAACGGGTGGTCGGTGCGCAGCGGCTCGGCGAGCTTGGTCAGCCCGAACACCTCCGGCTCGACCTCGGTGAAGATGCCCTTGCCGGCGAGCGCTCGCAGGGCGCGCAGCAGCGACGGCGCGTGCGCGCCGGTGGCCTCGGCCAGGTCGGTCACCGGTCGCGGCCCGTCGACGAGCTGGTCGGCCACGCCCAGCTCGGCGACGGCACGCACGGTGAACGGCACGATGTAGTCGGCCAGCTCGGTCAGTCGGAACACCGATTCGATGTCGATCCGGGGTCGGGTCGGGGCCATCGATACCTCCTAGGGGAACGTCGGCTGCGCCCCGGCGGGACCGGCGGCGATCACGGTGAGCGTGGGGGTGGCGATGATGCGGTCCAGTGACAGGCCGGCGCCGGCCAGCAGGTCGACGAGCTGGTCGCGGGTGCGGTGCCGGCCGCCGGTCAGCACCAGGGTGTGCAGGTCGACGAGCTTCGCGACGTCGAAGGCGTCACCGGCGGGGATGATCGCCTCCAGCAGCAGCAGCCGGCTCTCCGGCCGCATCGCCTCGGCGATCCGGCGCAGGATGGCCGTGGCGTCGGCGTCGTCCCAGCCCGGCAGGATGGTCTTGAGCACGTACAGGTCGGCGCCCGCCGGCACCGGTTCGAAGAAGCTGCCCGGGGTGATCCGGCAGCGATCGGCCACCCCGGCGGCGGCGAGCAGCGCTGGCGCGGCCGCCACCACGTGGGGCAGGTCGAGCAGTGTGCCGGACAGCTGCGGGCAGCGGGTGAGCATGCCGGCCAGGAACGCGCCGTCGCCGCCGCCGACGTCGACGACCTCCCGGGCCTGCGCCCAGGGCCAGGCCGGCAGGACGGTACGCAGATGCAGCCGGGTCAGGCTCGACATCCACCGGTCGACGGCGAGGCTGTCCGCTGGATGCCCGGCCAGGTACGACCAGTAGTCGGTGCCGTGGACCCGGGGAAAGGCGGCCTCCCCGGTGCGCAGGCACCGGCCGAGCAAGGCCCAGGCGCGCACGTCCGCGGCCATCAGCGGGTACGCGTCGCGCAGCGACAACGGGTGGTCGGTGCGCAGCGGCTCGGCGAGTCTGGTCAGCCCGAACACCTCCGGCTCGACCTCGGTGAAGATGCCCTTGCCGGCGAGCGCTCGCAGGGCGCGCAGCAGCGACGGCGCGTGCGCGCCGGTGGCCTCGGCCAGGTCGGTCACCGGTCGCGGCCCGTCGACGAGCTGGTCGGCCACGCCCAGCTCGGCGATCACCCGGAGGGCGAACGGCACGATGTAGTCGGCGAGTTCGGTGAGCCGGGTCAACGCACCAAGGTCGGTACGGGGCCGCGCCGCCAGCATCAACCGCCTCCACTATCACGTGTCTTGTATCTCGTGTATCTGCACACTAGCTTGTGTTCAGGGTCGCTGTCACCGTCGTTCGCGGGAGGCACTGGATGCTGGACGGATGTGTGAGCTGGCCGCGGGAGCTGGCCGAGCGTTACCGCGCCGAGGGCTACTGGCGTGGCGAGTCGCTCGCCGACCTGGGCCGGGAGTGGGCGCGCACGGATCCTGAGCGCACCGCGCTGGTCACCGGCGAGCAGCGGGTGACCTACGGCGACCTCGACCTCCGCGCCGACCGGATGGCCGCCGGGCTGCTGGCTCGCGGTGTCGGCCGGTACGACCGGGTGGTGGTCCAACTGCCCAACAGCGTCGAGTTCGTGGTGGTGTGCCTGGCACTGTTCCGCCTGGGCGCCATACCCGTGCTGGCCCTGCCGGCGCACCGGCGTGCCGAGATCGGCCACCTGTGCGCGCACACCGAGGCGGTCGCCTACGTGACCGTCGACCAGGTCCAGGGGTACGACCTGCGCAAGCTCGCCGCCGACGTACGCGCCGACACGCCGTCGCTGCGGGAGGTGTTCGTGGTCGGCGACCCCGGCGAGTTCACCGCCCTGGCCGAGGTGGACGCCGATCCGGTGCCGCTGGCGGCCCCGGACCCGTCGGACGTCGCGTTCTTCCTGCTCTCCGGCGGCTCGACCGGCCTGCCGAAGCTGATCCCGCGCACCCACGACGACTACGCGTACCAACTGCGGGCGACCGCCGCGGCGATGGGATTCGGGCCGGGCGGGGTCTATCTCGCCGCACTGCCGGTCGCCCACAACGCGGCCCTCGGCTGCCCAGGCGTGCTCGGCGCGCTGTGGGTCGGCGCCACGGCCGTGCTGGCCGGCAGTCCCAGCCCCGACGAGGCGTTCCGGCTGATCGCCCGCGAGCGGGTCACCCTGACCACCTTGATGCCGCCCTTCCTGCCGCTGTGGGCCGACCTCGCGCCGATGCTCGGTGCCGACCTGACCGGCCTGGTGGTCGAGGTCGGCGGGGCCAACCTCAGCCCGGAGGTGGCCGACCGGGTGACCCGGGAGCTGGGGATCCGCCTGGCGCACTTCTTCGGCATGGCCGAGGGGCCGATCTGCTGCACCCGCCCGAACGACCCACCGGAGCTCGCCGCGCACACCCAGGGTCGTCCACTGTCGAGCGCCGACGAGTTCCAGGTCATCGACGACACCGGCCGGCAGGTCGCCGCCGGCGAGGTGGGCGAGCTGATCGTGCGCGGCCCGACCACCCTGCGCGGCTACTACCGGGTGCCGGAGTACAACGCGCGCACCTTCACCCAGGATGGCTTCCTGCGCACCGGGGACCTGGTCCGCTGGACCCCGACCGGTGAGCTGGTCGTGGTCGGCCGGATCAAGGAAGTGATCAACCGGGGCGGCGAGAAGGTTCCGGCCGGCGAGGTCGAGGAGCACCTGCTCGCTCACCCGGCGGTCCGCGAGGTCGCCGTGCTCGCCGTCCCCGACCGGGTGCTCGGCGAGAAGACCTGCGCGGTCGTGGTGCCGCGCTCGGAAGCCCCCACGCTGGGACAGCTGCGCGACTTCCTCACCGACCGTGGGCTGGCCGCGTACAAGCTGCCCGACCGGTTGGAGCTGCGCGACGCACTGCCGTACACCGCGGTGGGCAAGGTGGACAAGCGGACGCTGGGCGCCGACCTGGCCGGCTGAGCGGGCGGTGGGGAAGGAGCCGGTCGCCCCTTCCCCACCGCCCGCATCAGCCGGTCAGGTGGTACAGCCGGTGGAAACGGTCGTCCACCGGCACGATCTGCACGTCCGCGAAGCCCGCCTCGGTGGTGAACCGGCGCACCTGGGCCGGACGCAGGACCGTCCCGGTGGCCGTCGAGTCGGGCCCGGCCAGACCGGCCGGCAGGCAGTGCAGCACGCTGGTGGCGTACTGGAAACGCTCGACCTCGTCGCCGGGGGCGACGAACCGGTGCGCCACCTTCGCATCCAGCACCAGCACCGCACCGCCCTCACCGCGCAGCCGCCGACAGGCCCGCAGCACCGACACCGGCTGGCTCATCTCGTGCAGCGCGTCGAAGACGCAGACCAGGTCGTACCGGCCGGCCAGCTCCGGGTCGGCGGCGTCGCGCCGGTGGAACCGGACCCGATCGGCCACGCCGGCGGCCGTGGCGTTCGCGGCCGCCGCGGCCACCGTCGGCGCGTCCAGGTCGTAGCCGTCGACCTCCGCCTGGGGGTACGCCCTGGCCAGCGCGATCGCCGCCCAGCCCGCGCCGCAACCGATGTCGGCGATCCGGCTCGGTGTGGCGAGGAGCCGCTGGTGGATCTGCGGCAGCGTCGAGGAGAGCCAGCCGGGCAGGGCGTACGTGAACAGCGCCCGGTTGGCACCCGAGTGGCCGTGCCGCCAGTCGTCGCCGTACACCTCGTCCGGCACCCCGGCTCCGGTGCGGTACGCGTCCAGCAACGCCGGCAACGCCCCGGCCACCCCGCCCAGCGGCAGCATGGTCAGCGAC
The DNA here is from genome assembly GCF_045207365.1 of Micromonospora sp. NBC_00858. Classification (NCBI taxonomy): domain Bacteria; kingdom Bacillati; phylum Actinomycetota; class Actinomycetes; order Micromonosporales; family Micromonosporaceae; genus Micromonospora; species Micromonospora sp. NBC_00858. The sequence goes on from NZ_CP108828.1 coordinate 2,355,491, forward strand.
ACCAGCGACAGCGGGCTGTCCGAGGCAAGCAGCACCTCGGCGTGCCCCGGCGGCAGCCGGTAGACCCGCCGCTCGGGTGCGGCCGCCACGTCGTCCACCTCGACGAACCCGGCAACCGCCTGCTGTTCCAGCCACTCCCGCGCGTACCGGGCGTCGATCCCGGTACGCGCGCACAGCTCGGCCACGTCGGCCGGGCTACGGTCGAGCGCCTCGTACAGCCCGAGCCGGGCACCCAGGTAGCCAGCCAGCAGCTCCTGGGTGTGCAGCATGGCCAGGAAGAGCCGCAGCGACAGCGCCCTGGCCCGCTGGTCCCCGTCGCCGGGCGCAGACGGGCGCAGGGTCGCCGTGCCCGGTGCGTGCCCCGGGCGCCCGGTCAACTGGCCAGCTCGCCGCGGGATCGCAGGATGTCGCTGACGTGCTCCGCCACGGCGTCGATCGTGACGATCTTGCGTGCCGTCGTCTCGTCGATCGGCGGCAGATCGAACTCGTCCTCCAGGGTGAAGGCCAACTCCAGCAGCGCGAGCGAGTGGAAGCCGAGGTCCTCGACCAGCCGCGAGTCACCCGACCCCTCGATCTGCTCCGGGTTCGGCGCCAGTTCGGTGACGATCGCCGTCACCGAGTCGCGCACCTCCACCTCGGTACGCACCTCGGCTGTCGTCGACCTGGTCGCGTCGGTCATTCCCGCCTCCTGTCCGAACGTCCCTCAGGACGCCGTCGTCGTCTGCTCGGTCTGGTCCCGCTGACCGGCCGGTGCCGTGGTGACCACGGTGCCGGGCAGCCGGTCATCGACGAACGCCTGCCACAGCTGGCGCCGTTTGGGTTTGCCGCTGGAGGTGCGGGCGATGGTGCCGCGCGGGGCGTCCACGATGACCACCTGCGCGCCCTCCGCCCGGCGGCGCAGCTCCCGCTCCGCCTGCGCCAGCCACTCGGGCTGGGCCTGCTCGAACACGGCCACGACGGTCGCGGTGCCGGCACGGTGGCCCAGCAGCGCGGCCATCCGCTGGGCCGGCACACCGGGGCGGCAGATGGCCCACTCGAGATCCTCGGCGAAGACCGCCCGACCCCGCACCTTCATGCTGTCGCCGAGACGGCCCAGCACGTGCAACTGCCCGTCGTGCAGGAAGCCGGCGTCGGCGGTGCGCAGCACACCACCGCCGAGCGCGGTCTGCGACGCCGAGTCACCCTCGTTGACGTACCCCTGCGCGACGGACGGGCCGTGCACCTCGATCTCACCGACCACCCCGTCCGGCAGCGGCGCGCCGGCCTCGTCGACGATCCGGACCCGCACCCCGGTCAGCGGCCGGCCGCAGCCCACCACCGGGTACGCCTCGACGGCGTCGTCGACCGGCTCGGCCGGGTCCGGCACCGCCCGCGCGCCCAGCCGCAGGCGGTCGGGGCGCAGCTCGACGGCGTGGTACAGCTCGTCCAGTGGCAGCCCGGTGACCGCCAGGGTCGCCTCCGCCAGCCCGTACGCGGGCAGCAGGGCACGCGGGTCGAAGCCGTACGGGATGAGCAGCGCGCAGAACCGGCGCAGCGCCTCGGCGTCGATGCGCTCGGCGCCGACGATGACGGCCCGCCAGGCGGAGAAGTCCAGCCCGGTCAGCGCCTCGGGGCGGACCCGGCGGGCGATGTACTCCAGCCCGAAGTTCGGCATCGACGTCAGGCGCGCGCCGCGTGCCCCGAAGCAGCGCAGGTAGCGCCCGGGGTTGCGGACGAACTCCTCCGGCGGCATCAACCACAGGTCGCTGGTGTTGACCACCGGGGTGACGAGGCACCCGATGAGGCCCATGTCGTGGTGCACCGGCAGCCAGGACGCGGTGGGATCGTCCGGGGTCATGGCCAGCCACCGCCGGATCGCCGAGACGTTGGCGGCCAGCGCCGCGTGCGGCACCTGCACGCCCCGGGCGCGGCCGCTGGAGCCGGACGTGAACTGCAGCAGGGCGAGCGGGCCCGGGTCCGCGACCGCGCCCCGGGCACCGCCGGCGGCGTCGGCCAACTCGTCGGCGGAGAGGACCCGGCGCACCCCGGCGGTCGCGGCCAGCGGCTCGATGGCTCCGGTGAGGGTGGTCGCACAGACCACCACCCGTGGCGCGGCGGCGCGCAGCAGGCCCAGCACGTGCTCGCCGTAGACCTCGCGGTCCTGGAAGGCCAGCGGCGGGGCGATCGGTGAGGGCGCCGCCCCGGCGGCCATCGCGGCGAACAGCGCGGCCACGAAGTCGGGGCCGGCGGGCTCGACGATGGACACCACGTCGCCGGGGACCACCCCGACCGCCCGCAGGCCGGCGAGGATCACCCAGGTCCGGTCGGCCAGTTCGGCGTACGACAGGAAGGTCCAGTCGTCGCCCCCGGCGGCGAAGTGCACACCCCGGTCCTGCCGGGGACGCTCCAGCCAGCTCAGCAGCGGCGAGCCCGCAACGGCGCGTACGGTCATCGGCTCGTCACCTCCTCCCCCAGTACGTCTATCTGAGATTGATAGCAGATACAAGGCTAAACAAGATACGAGTGAGGCGATAGAGTGCATCTGTGACCAGTACGCTTCCCCGGGTCGACGGACTGCTCCCCGCCCTCGCCGAGCGGGCAGCGGAGATTGACCGGGCGGGCCGGCTCCCGGACGACGTTCTCGCCGACCTCAGCACCGCGGGATGCCTGCGGATGCTGGTGCCGACCGCGTACGGTGGCGCCGACCTGCCGCTGGGCGAGGCGCTGCGGGTCATCGAGCAGCTGTCCATCGCGGACGCCTCCACCGGCTGGCTGATCGGCCAGGTCGGCCTGGCGCACCTGCTGTTCGCCTGCTTTCCCGAGGCCGCCCGCGACGAGATCTACGCGGGTGGCCCGGACGTGCTGGGCGCCGGCGCGGTCGCGCCGAAGGGCCGGGCGGCACCGGACGGCGCCGGCTGCTGGCGGGTCAACGGCCAGTGGCCGTTCGTGACCGGCAGCCCCCAGGCGAGCTGGATCTACCTGAACTGCATCGTGCTCGACGGCCGCACGCCCCGGACCCTGCCCAACGGGGCGCCGCTGACCCGGATGGTGCTCTTCCCCGCCGGCGAGCTGGAGCAGATCGACACCTGGCAGGTGCTCGGCCTGCGCGGCACGGCCAGCCAGGATGTGCGCGCGGCCAACCGGACCTGCCCCGAGCACCGCGGCTTCAGCCTGGTCGGCGACGGCGACGACGTGCGCCGCACGGTCTTCCGGATCGCCCAGGCCGGGCTGCTCATCGCCGCGGTCGACCTCGGCATCGCGCAGGGCGCCGTCCGCGACGCCGCGGCCCACGCCGCCGCGGGCCGCCGGCGTACGTTCAGCACCCGCTCGCTGGCCGACTCCCCCGTGTTCCACGACCGCCTCGGCGAGGCCCACGTGGCCCTGCGCGCGGCCCGGGCACTGCTGCACCGCGAAGCGGAGGCGGCCTGGGAGACCGCCCGCCGCGGCGAGGTGCTCAGCGCACTGGACCGGGCCTGCCTGCGCGCCACCGCCGCGCACGTCACGGCCGCCGCGCTGCAGGCCGTGCAGACGGCGTACGCGCTGGCCGGCGCGTCGACCGTGTTCGACTCCGCGCCGCTGCAACGGCGACTGCGCGACATCAACACCGCGACTCAGCACTTCGTCAACAACCGGGACAGCTACGCCACGGTCGGCGCTCTACTGGCCGGCGCGGACGTCGACACCACGATGTTCTGACCGCGGCCCGGAACCGGACGCACCGCACCCCGTGGGGACGGGGGTCGGACCCCGGAAGCGGACGCACCGCGCCGGGCCGGAAGGGCCGGCCCGGCGGTCAGCCGCGGGCGGGGGCGGGCTCGGGTGCCGCCTGCGGGTCCAGCGCCGGCACCCGAGCCGGCACGGGCGCCCCCGCACCGAAGTACCGCTCCCGCAGCGTCCGCTCCGCCGGGTCGTACGCGGTCCGGAACAGGCCGCGGCGCTGCAACTCCGGCACCAGCAGCTCGCAGATGTCGTCGATGCCCTGCGTGGTCGGGCAGGGAATCAGGTTGAAGCCGTCCACGTCGGCCACCGAGCACCACTCCTCCATCCGGTCGGCGACCTGCTCGACCGTGCCGAAGAGGGTCACGGGGGCGTTGGTGCGGGGCCGGCGGGCGGTGGCCACCAGGTAGCGCACGTCGCCCACCGTCCAGGTGCGCTCGGGCCCGAGCCGGCGCAGGAAGCCCACGAAGCTCTGGCTGCCCTGGCCGGCGATCTCGGCCACCGGCGTCTCGTCCGGGTACGCCGCGAGGTCCACGTCCATCCAGCCGCACCACTTGGCCAGCTGGCCGTCCCCGCTCCACAGCGCGACGTACTCCTCGGCCCGCCGGCGGGCCTCCGCGCGGGTCGGGGCGACCATCACCATGCTGCCCTGCAACGCCTTGACCGAACGCGGGTCGCGCCCGTGCGCAGCCACCTGGGACCGCAGCCGGGCCACCTGCGCCGCGCCGCTGGCCGGGTCCGCCATGGTCAGGAAGACCACCTCGGCGTGCCGGGCCGCGAAGGTCATCCCCCGCCCGGACGCGCCGGCCTGGTACAGCACGGGGGTGCGCTGCGGCGACGGTTCGCACTGGTGCGGGCCCCGGACGGAGAACCAGCGCCCGTCGTGGCCGATCTCGCGCACCCGGTCCGGGTCGGTGAAGACGTTCGCGGTGACGTCGCGGACCACCGCGTCGTCGTCCCAGCTCTCCTCCCACAGCCGGCGCGCCACCTCGACGTACTCGTCGGCCCGGTCGTAGCGCTCGTCGTGGTCCAGGTACGACCCGAGGCCGTTCGCGGACGCGGACCGCAGATACGAGGTGACGATGTTCCAGGCGACCCGTCCGCCGGTGAGGTGGTCCAGCGAGCTGAACACCCGGGCGCACTCGTACGGGGCGTGGTAGGTCGTCGAGTAGGTGACGGCGAGGCCCAGCCGGGAGGTGGTGGCGGCGATCGCGGGCAGCACGAGCAGCGGGTCGATCGACGGGATCTGCACGGCGTGCCGTACGGCCGCCCGCCAGGATCCCTGGTAGACGTCGTAGGTCCCGTGCACGTCGGCGAAGAAGAGCGCGTCCAGACAGGCCGCCTCCAGCCGGCGGCCCAGCTCGACCCAGTAGCCGAGATCGCGGTAGCCGGTGGCGCTGCGGTCGGCGGGGTGCCGCCAGAACCCCTTGAACTGCGGCGACGGCGAGCACTGGGTGAACAGATTGAGATGCACGTATCAAGTGTCTCGCATGCTATCTGGTATCGCAACGCTGGACCGGATACGGTACGAACATGTCCGCGACGCCTCGCATCGACCTCGCGTCGGTCACCCGCCTCACCGAACTGGCCGACTACATCGTTCCGTTCACCATCCGGGTCATGTGCGACCTGGCCGTCGCCGACCACCTGGTCGAGGGCCCGTTGCCGGTGGACGTGCTGGCTCAGCGGGTCGGCGCGCACCCCGGCGCGCTGACCCGGGGCCTGCGCGCGCTGGCCGGCCGGGGCATCTTCACCGAGGTGACCCCCGAGGTCTTCGGGCTCACCCCGCTGGCCGAGCCGCTGCGCAGCGACCACCCGTTCTCGGTACGTGAGTGCTTTCCGCTCATGCCGCCGGACATCTACTCCTGGGCGCGGCTCACGCACAGCATCCGCACCGGCGAGACGGCCTTCGGGCACGTGCACGGTGGCACCCGGTACTACGACCACTTCGCCGACCATCCGTACGAGTGCGTCCGGTTCGAGAAATCGGCCGAGAGCGTCAACCCGTTCGTGCTGCGGACCGTGCTGTCGGTGCTGGGCCTGGCCACGGCCCGGACGATGGTGGACGTGGGCAGCGGCCACGGCACCTTCGCCAGCGGCCTGCTCGCCCGCCACCGGGAGCTGCGCGCGATCCTGCTCGACCTGCCGCACGTGGTGGCCGAGGCGCCGGAGGTGCTGGCCCGGGCCGGTGTCGCCGACCGGTGCGAGGTCCGCGGCGGGAGCTTCTTCGACCCGCTGCCCGCCGGCGCCGACGTGTACCTGCTGAAGACGATCATCCATGACTGGCCGGACGAGCAGGCCGCCGTGATCCTGCGCAACGTCCGTGCTGCCGCCCGGCCCGACAGCCGGCTGGTCATCATCGAGTCGGTCAGCAGGTACGGCAACCACGACGACACCGGCAAGGTGATGGACGTCAAGGCACTCGCCCTGTTCGGCGGGCGGACCCGGACCGAGCCGGAGTTCCGGGCGCTGCTCGACGGCGCCGGGTTCCACCTGTCGCGGGTCACGCCGACCTCGTCGATGTCGGTCCTCGAAGCCGTGCCGGCCGTGCCCGCTCCCGACGGCGAACCGGCCGCCGGCAGACCGGCCGTCGCGGCGGCCGGCCGGACGGCCTGAGGAGAGCCCGATGCCGCGCCTGGACGGTCGCAACCACATCAACCTCACCGTCGTCGACCTGGAGCGCAGCACCTCGTTCTACTGCTCGGTGTTCGAGATGGTGGTGGTCAACGACGTCACCCCGCCCGAGTCCGGCTTCCGCTTCCGCACCCTGCTGCACACGGCGTCGTTCGCTTCGGTCGTGCTGGGCTGCATCGAGGGCCCGGCCGGCGTCCAGGTGGGCGGGGCCGACCCGCAGCGCTTCGACGAGCGGCACCCGGGGCTGCACCATCTGGCCTACCACGTGCCCGAGCGCGCCGACCTGGACGAGTGGGTCGCCCACCTGGACGCCATCGACGTCCCGCACTCCGGCATCACCACCTCCAAGCACGAGGCCGGGTCGCAGATCTGGCTGCGCGACCCGGACAACATCTGGCTGGAGTTCTACTGGGTGAACCGGGACTTCTTCGTCGACCGGCTCCGGCAGGTGTGGCGGCGCGACCGCCGGATGGCCCGCGCCTGAGCACCGGACCGGCGGGAAAGGAGGGGCCGCCCGGTCGGGCGGCCCCTCCGCACGTCAGGCCGGCAGGTCGGCCTCGCTGCGCGCCACCACCGCGTCTCCGAGCACCAGCAGGTCGATCTCCTTGGCCCGCACGAAGGTGTCCACCGCGTCGGCGGCCGAGTTCACTATCGGCTCACCGGCCAGGTTGAACGACGTGTTGACCACCGCCGGCACGCCGGTGAGCTGCCGGAACTGCTCGATGAGCGCCCAGTAGCCAGGATTGGTGTCACGGTGCACGGTCTGCGGCCGGGCCGAGCCGTCCACATGGGTCACCGCCGGCACCCGCAGCCGCGCTTCCGGGCGCAACGAGGCGGCGGCCAGCATGAACCTCGACGGATCGCCAACCGGCCCGTCGATCAGCTCGGACACGTGCTCGGCCAGGACACTGGGTGCCACCGGCCGCCACATCTCCCGCCCCTTGAGCACGTTGAGGCGTTCCAGGCTGCGCCGGCCACGTGTGTCGGCCAGCAGGCTGCGTGCGCCGAGCGCCCGCTGCCCGATCTCACCCCGGCCGCGCGCCCAGCCCACGATCCGGCCATCGGCGAGTTCACCGGCCACGGCGCGGGCCAGGGCGTCGTCACCGAGGCGGCGGTGCACCATGCCGGCTCGAGCCGCCGCCGCCTCGCCGGCCTCCGTAGTGATCGGCTGTCCCCAGTACGCGTGGTCGATGCGGGTCGGCGCGAACTCACCGCACTCACGCGCGGAGACCAGCGCGGCCCCCAGGGACACTCCCGCGTCGGTGGGCACCGGCGGCACGTAGACCCGGTCGAACAGTCCACTGCGGACCAGCACGCCGACCAAGGTGCAGTTCATCGCCACCCCGCCAGCGAGCGCCAGCACCGGGGTGTCGACCCGCCGACGCAGCTCGGCGGCCAGGGACAGCACCGTCGCCTCCAGCCCTTGCTGAATTGTTGCGGCGAAGTCCGCGTACGCGATCGGCTCCTCTCCGGTGCGCGGCGCGTACGGGAACAGCTTGCCGAACTCGGGTTTGAGGGACTCGGCGACGGCCGGGTAGTACGCCATCAGCGGGCCGAGGGTCGCGGCCCGCCGGGTGGGGACCTCGGCGGTCGGCATGCCTCGGACCAGCTCGTACCCGCCGGAAACGGGCCGCACCGGCGCGCCAGGGCCCGGCCGTCCGTAGGCGGCGAGGCCCATCAGCTTGCCGGTGCCCCAGTAGCCCAGCCCGGCCCACTCGGCGGCGGCGTTGTAGTAGAAGCCCAACGACTGCTCGACGGGCCACTCGCGCAGGATCTCGATCTCCCCGTTCGCGTAGCGGCCGAACGAGGTCGACTGCGTCTCGCCGGCGCCGTCGAGGACCAGGACCGCCGCCTCGTCACAGTCGTAGCTGTACGCGGCGCTGGCCGCGTGCGCGACGTGGTGCGGCACCCAACGGACCGCCGGCATGATCAGGTCCTCGTGGTCGGGGAAGAGCATGGCCCGCAGCCCGTCGGTGGTGAAGCGCCGGTTGCGCCCGAGCGGGATGTCCCGGAAGTCCCAGCCGATGGCGACGGTGTCCACGTCCTGCGGGCCGATGCCGGCCATCGCCAGGCACGCGGCGATGGCCTCGGCGGGCGGTTGACCCACCGCGTGCTTGCGGCGGCTGACCCGCTCCTGCTCGACGAGGCCGCAGAGCGCACCGTCGCGGACCAGCGCGGCGCTGGAGTCGTGGAAGCCGATGTTCACCCCGAGTACGTAGCGCGCCGACATGGTCGGCCTCCTTTCCGGTGTCTGGCGGTCATCCGACCTGTCGGGCCTCGTCGAGGGCGAGCACGGCTCGGACGATGTTGTGGTAGCCGGTGCAGCGGCACAGGTTCCCCTTGAGGGCGTGCCGCACGTCGTGCTCGGTGAGCGGCCCCGGGTTCTCCTCCAGCAGGCTCACCACCGCGAGGACCATGCCGGGGGTGCAGAAGCCGCACTGCAGGGCGTGGTGCTCTCCGAACGCCTCCTGCACCGGGTGCAGCCGGTCGCCGTCGGCGAGCCCCTCGGCGGTGCGGATCTCGGCGCCGTCGGCCTGCGCCGCCAGCAGGCTGCACGACTTGACCGACCGCCCGTCGAGCAGCACGGTGCACGCCCCGCAGGAGGAGGTGTCGCAGCCGACCGTCGTGGCGGTCAACCCCAGCTCCTCGCGCAGCAGGTGGACCAGCAGGGTACGGGCCGGCACCCGCCGGCTGTCCGGGCGGCCGTTGACGGTGGCGGTGACGGTGACGCTCGTCGTGCCGAGCCGGGCGTCGATGCTCATCGTGATCCCTCCACGGTGCCGGAATCGGCCAGGGCGCGGGCCACCAGCACCCGGCTCAGGTGCCGTCGGTAGGCGGTCGAGGCGCGTACGTCGTCGGGTGGGTCGCACCCCTCGTCGGCGCGCGCCGCCGCGGCGACACCGGCGCCCTCGGCGAGGGCCGCCTCGACCCCGTGCGCCCGCCGGATGGTCGGGCCCATGCCGGCCAGCGCGACCCGACCGTCGGCGACCGCGACGGCCACCACCGACCACTCCAGCGCCGGCCGGGCGAAGGTCCGGTAGCTCCACCGCACCGGGCCGGGCAGTGGCACCCGTACCTCGGTGACGAGTTCGTCGGGACGGCAGACCGTCACCCCGGGCGCGACGGCCAGCTCGGCGGCGGGCACCTGCCGGGTGCCGGCCACGCTGCGCAGCACCACGACCGCGTCCAACGCGACCAGGGCCAGCGGCAGGTCCCCGGCCGGGTCGGCCTGGGCGAGCGCGCCGCCCACCGTCCCCACGTGCCGCACCTGCGGATCACCGATCGCCGCCGTCGCGACAGCCAACATCGGGGCGTACCGGTCGACCAGCGGGTCGGAGAGCAGCCGGTGGTAGCGGGTCAGCGCGCCCACGGCCAGGTGGTCGTCGCGGTACGCCACGAAGGACAGCTCCTCGACCCGGCCGAGGTCCAGCAGGGTGTCGACGCGGTCCCGGCGCAGCTTCAGCGCCGGCAGCAGCGACTGCCCGCCGGCCAGCGGCCGCAACTGGTCGCCGTACGCCTGGCGCAGCTCCAGTGCCTCGGCCAGGTCCCGGGCCCGGTGGTAGTGCAGGTTCGCCGGGATCACGGGCCGGCCGCCGACCAGGTGGGCACCGGGCTGCGGTGCGTGGCGCGCAGGATCGTCTCGATGAGCTGGTTGCGGCGCGGAAGCAGGTAGAAGTGGCCGCCGGGGAACGTGTGCAGGGTGAACCCGGCGCGGGTGCGGTGGGCCCAGTCGTCGGCCTCGTCCGCGGTGACCTCGGGGTCGTCCGCGCCGATGCAGGCCAGCACCGACACCCGCAGCGGCACCGGCGGCTGCGGACGGTAGGTCTCGGCGATCCGGTAGTCGGCGCGCAGCACCGGCAGGGCGATCGCGCGTATCCCTTCGTGCTCCAGCGCCTCGCGACCGGTGCCGCCGAGCCGTCCGGTCTCCGCCCACAGCGTGTCGTCGTCGGCCAGGTGCACGCTGGTGTCCCGCAGCCGGCCCGGCCCCGGGCGGCCGGAGACCACCAGCGCCCGCAGCACGCTGCCGGGGCCGTCCAGTCGGCGTGCCGTCTCGTACGCCACCGACGCCCCGAGGCTGTGCCCGAACAGGACGACCGGCGCGTCGGCCGGCAACGCCCGCACCTCCCCGGCGACTCCCTCGGCCAGGGTCGGCAGGTCGGCCGCGAAGGGTTCCCCGGCCCGGTCCATCCGGCCCGGATACTGCACACCGTGCACCTCGACGTCGTCGGGCACCTGGCCCGACCACGGCCGGTAGAAGGCGGCGTTGCCGCCGGCGTGCGGAAAACAGACGAGACGCAGCGCCGGCCAGCGCAGGGGCCGGGGGCAGCGCAGCCAGGTGCGGACGGCGGGGGTCACGGGCGCGCCCCGATCCGCTCCGGCAGCTGGGACGCGGCCGGCGGCGCGTCAACTGCCCCGGCGGCGGCGTCGGCCAGTTCCGCCACGTCGGACGCGACGAGCATCCGCGGCGGGACCGAGTGCACCAGGTCGGGCGGCCCCAACCGGGTGGTGACGTCCTGCCACAACTGGCACAGGCTCAGGTGGTACTGGCCGTGTCGGGCCAGCTTCTCCCCACCCAGCGCCGCCCGGTGCAGGTTGCCCAGCGCGTACCCGACGCCGGCCGGCCAGACCTCCTCGAACACGGTGCGGTAGCTGGGCGCGACCGCGTCGGCCAGCGGCTGCGCGCTCGGCACGTCCAGGTGGTCGGGTTCGGCGCTCTCCCCGTCGGCGAAGTGCGGCCGGCCCACCCCCCGGTCCTGCACCTGCTGGGGGAAGTCCGGCCGAGGGCTCCACACGGTGGGTCCGTGGGTGCCGACCAGGGTGAGGTTGCCGGCCTCGGTGCCGATGGTGACCCGGTGCAGCAGGTGCGCGTAGTTGTCGGGGTCCGCCGGGTCCATCTGGTTCTGCACCCGCAGGGTCAGCGGCACCCCGGCGAGCACCCCGTCGAGGCTGCGGAACGGCACGTCCACCCGGGACAGTCGGCGTACCTGCTCGGGCAGCTCGACCGCCGGGGCCAGGCCCCACGGGCGTACCCCGCCGAGGGCCTGGCCGAGGATGTCCAGCAGCGCGTACGCGACCTGGAAGCCGCAGGCCGCGTCGACGTAGCGCGCCGGCTGCCGGGCCAGCAGCGCCCGGGTTGCGGCGAGGAACCGGCGCACCGGGGCGGTGTGTACGTAGAACGAGTTCAGGTGGTAGACGACGCCGGCGCGGCCGGCGGTCCGCAGACACTCGACCAGTTCGTCGTGGTGCAGCGGATGCTCCTGCAGCACGTGCAGCCCGCGTTGCATCAGCGCCCGGGCCACCTCGCCGCCCGGCCCGCCGAGCAGGCCACCGCGGATCACCACGCAGGCCAGCGTGATGTCGTCGGGCACCTGGGCCACGTCGGTCCACAGCGGCACCCCGTAATGCCGGGCGCACGCGACCGAGCGGGCGCTGCCCCCGGCGAGGATCCCGGCCAGCTCGAACGGAAAGTCGGGCTGCCGGAACGCCTGCAGGTACACCTGGCCGAACTTGGTGCCGGCGACCAGCACTCTCGGTTTCACGCCACCCCCTCCTCGATCAGGTCGTGCGACCCCAGCGGACCGTCGTCGACCTGCAGCGATGTGACCGCCGGGCTGGTGTGCAGCAGGTCCACCGTCCATGCCGGGTCCACCGCCTCGGCGAGGTGGTGCACCCCGGGTGGCACGGCGCCGGCGGCGATCGCCAGCGCGCCGAGGGCGACCGCCGCGCCGGTGAGGGCGTTCGCGCCGACCCCCCGGCAGGCCAGCACGCGGCTGCCCGCCGGGCCGGTCGCCTCGATGACCAGCAACTGGTAGCGGGGTCGACCGAAGGTGTCCAGCTCCGCCGCCCGGCGCAGCTCGGCCGCCGCGTCGGCGAGCTGCGCCGCCGTCGCGCCGTCGCGCACCCGTCGGGCGCCCGCGGCGAGCGCGGCCGGCAGCCGGCTGCCGGCAAATGCCGACCACCAGTCGACGTCGGTGAGGCCGAGCCGGCGGGCGACCCGCTCGGTCTCGGTGCTGAGGTACGGCTGCAGCAACACCGGCTCGTCGAAGAACGGCACCGGTACGTCCGCCCGGGCTGCGAGGGCACGGCTGCGCCGCGTGCTGTCCCGCCACGCGGCCAACGGCTCGCCGTAGTCGGCGTTCCCGGCGGCGAGGAAGTCCAGGGCGGCGCCGGGCGTGAACCCGTCGCGACCACCGACGTACCCGGTCATCCGCCGCGCTCCCGGCACCTGCGTCACGAGGTAGGCGGGGAGCAGCCCGGACAGCCCGGGCATCAGCCCGGCGGAGAGCAGCGCGACCCGGTCCGCGGCCGCGGGCAGGGCGGACACCGCCGCGTGCAGCGGGTCGTCACCGGCCGCGTCGACGTAGGCGGCGCCGCTGCGCGCCGCCGCGCGGGCCACCGTGTCGCCGATCGAGGCCGCCGGTCCGGCGCAGTTGACGACGGTGTGGCAGCCGGCGCAGAACGCGTCCAGGCTCGCGGCATCGGTGACATCCACGGCCCGCACGTGGACCCTCGGGTCGTCGGTGACAAGTCGGGCGGGGTCACGGGTGCCGGCGCGTACGGTGTCGGTGCCCCAGAGCAGCAGGTGCGTCAGGGCGTGCCGGCCCACCCCGCCGGTGGCGCCCACCAGGGCTACCGTCCCCACGTCAGCCGTCCCCGGCGATCGGACCGGCCCACCCGGCCGGGTCGTCCGGCACCCGGCGCACGATCAGCTCGCCCAGGCACACGTCGCGCCACCAGTCGACCCCCGCCGGGTCCGGCTCGGACGGGCAGAGCAGCGTGACGTCTCCCGCGTACGGGGAACTGCCGTAGCCGTCGCCGGTGAACGGGTCGACGACCGCCAGCGCGACGTCCACCCCGGATTCGGTGAGCTGCCGGGCCAGCTCCAACGCCAGCACCCCGGCCTCCCCCCGGCCCACCAGCACCACCGCCCCGGTCGAGACGTGCTCGGCCAGCGCCGCCGTGTAGTCGGCGGCGAGGCGTTGCACCAGCGGCGCCGGGTCGAGACCGGCGTACCGCTGCAGGCCGGTGTCCGCGATCCCGCACACCGTTCCCGAGCCGGCCAGCCGCTCGGCCAGCCCGGCGTACCCGTCGAGGCTGCCGCTGCCGTCGTGCACCAGGACGTACCGGGGCGGGCCCGCACCGGCCAACGGCACCACCTCGCCGGTGTCGCTGGCCGCCGGTTGCTCGTCCGCCGCGACGCCGCCAGCGGCCAGGTGGTCGGCCAGGTCGGCCACGGTGGGGTGTTCCAGGATCCGGCGCAGCAGTTCGTCGAAGAAGACGTCGGCGGCGGCCGGCACCCGCTCGGTGAGCTGGCCGGCGAGCTTGGCGGCGAGCAGCGAGTCGCCACCGAGGGCGAAGAAGTCCGCGTCTCGCCCGACCCGCTCCACCCGCAGCACGTCGGCCCAGACGGCCGCGATCTGCTCCTCCAGCTCGGTGAGCGGCGCCGTGGCGGCCGCCTCGGGACCGGCCGTCGTGGCCGCCACCAGCCGGTGTACGGCTGCCCGGTCCAGCTTGCCGTTCGCCGTGCGGGGCAGCTCGTCGACCACCTGCAGCACGCCCGGGATCATGTAGTCGGGCAGCCGGTCGGCCAGGTGCGTCCGCAGCTCGTCGGGCACCACCCGCCGCCGGTCGGCCTTGACCTGCGCGGCGATGATCCGCATGCCGAGCCCTGCCATCGGGTCACCGGTCGGCGGCAGGTCGAGCACGGGCGCCGCGCCGGCGGCGGCGAGCAGACCGCGCCACTCGTCGCCGGTGAGGAACGTCCGGTCGGTGCCCTGCCGCAGGTCGGCGAAGTCCCCGAGGTCGTCGTCGAGCCGAACCAGCAGCTCCAGCGACGTCATGATCTGGTAGTGCTCCCGGGTCATCTCCAGCAGCACCAGGTGTCCGCCGGGGGCGAGCAGGCCGCGCAGCCGCGCCAGGGTGGCCGGTACGTCCCGGGTGGCGTGCAGGACGTCGCCGGCGATCACGATGTCGGCGCTGTTCGGCGGAATTCCCTGCCCGGCCAGGTCGGCGTCCAGGTCCAGCTGCGCGAAGCGGATGCCCGGCCGGTCGGCGAAGCGCTGCCGGCCGGCACCGAGGAAGAACGCCGACAGGTCGGTGTAGAGGTAATCGACGTCGAGGCCGTCCAGCGCGTCGAGCACGGCTGCGGTCGTACCGCCGGACCCGGCGCCGACCTCGACGATCCGCACCGGTCCGGTAAGCCGCTCGACGAGGGCCCGGACGGTCGAGGCCGCGACCGTGTTGGCCCACCGGTTGAACAGGGCGTCGGCGTAGAGGTTGTCCGACACGGCCAGTTCGCCGCCGGGAAAGAGCAGCGCGAGGGGGTCCTCGTCGTCGCGCAGTAGCGCCGGCAGCGCGACGGCGCTGGCCTGGAAGTACCGGACCAGTTCGGGGGACTCCCCGACCGCCGCCGCTCGCTCGGCCGCCGCGTCCCAGGCCCGCGCGGCCGGCGGCGGCGTGGCCACCAGCCGGTAGCCGTCGTCGTGCCGCAGCACCCCGGAGTCGGTGAGCGCCCGCAACCAGCGACGCAGCAGCCGGCGGTGCCGGGGCGCGACGCGGGTGGCGGCGTACACCTCAGCCAGGCTGTGCGGGCGGTCGTCCAGGGCGAGGCCGGCGGCGCGCAGGGTGTCCAGCATGGCGGCGAGACCGAGGCGGTCCAGCTCGTGCAGGTACGCCTCGTAGGCTCCCAGGTCGGTGCCGGCGACCAGGGCGGCCCCGGCGGCGGTGGGCCCGGCCGGGTCGAGCGGCTGCCCGGGGCCGGGCTCGACGGCGGCGGGCTGGACGGCGGCGGCCAGCCGCTTCTCCAGTGGACGGTCACCGTCCACCACCGCGATCGCCCCACCCACGGCGGGGTGCGCCAGCAGCGCCGACTCGACCTCGGCCAGCTCGATCCGATGGCCGCGGATCTTGACCTGGAAGTCCTCCCGGCCGAGGAACTCGATGGTGCCGTCGGGCAGGTAGCGGCCGAGGTCGCCGGTGCGGTACAACCGTTCGCCGCTGGCCGGGTCGGTGACGAACCGCTCGGCGGTACGTGCCTCGTCGCCGAGGTAGCCGAGGGCCAGCCCGGCCCCGCCGATGTACAGCTCCCCGGTGACCCAGTCCGGACGGGGCCGCAACGCGGCATCGCGCACGTGCCAGGTCTGGTTGGTCAGCGGCACCCCGTACGGGATGCTGCGCCAGGACGGGTCGACCCGGCCGATCGGGTGGATGATCGACCAGATGGCGGCCTCGGTCGCGCCGCCGAGGCTGACCACGGCCAGGCCGGGGACCAGGTCGCGGATCTGGTCCGGCAGGGTGACCGGAATCCAGTCGCCGCTGAGCAGGGCCAGCCGCAGCGAGGGGATCCGGACCATCGGCGCGGCCGCGAGGTAGTCGGCGAGCATCTGCAACTGCGCCGGCACCGAGTTCCAGACGGTCACCTCGTTCTCGGCGACCAGCTCCGCCCAGTGGGTGGGGTCGCCCCGCCGCTCGGGTGCGGGCAGCACCAGCGCCGCACCGACCGCGGGCGGGCCGAACAGGTCGTAGACGGACAGGTCGAAACCGAGGTTGGCCAGGCCGAGCACCCGGTCGTCCGGGGTCACGTCGAACCTGCTGTTGATGTCCGCCACGGTGTTCAGGGCCGCCCGGTGGGTGATCACCACGCCCTTCGGCGTGCCCGTCGACCCGGACGTGTGGATGACGTACGCCCGGTCGTCCGGGCCGATCGGCCGCGCCGGCAGCTCCGTCGGCGCCGGCCCGTCGAGGTCGTCCACCCCGATCGGCAGCACGCCCGCCGGCCAGTCCCCGTCCACCCGGGCGGCCTCGGTGAGGACGTGCCGGATCCCCGCACCATCGAGGATCAGGTCGCGGCGGGCGCGCGGCTGGTTGGTGTCGACCGGCACGTACGCGCCGCCGGCCAGCAGCGCGCCGAACACCGCGACCACCTGCCGCCAGCCTTTGTCGGCGACCACCGCGACCAGGGCGCCGGGCCGGCAGCCCTCCTCGGTGAGCCGGGCGGCCACCGCCATGGCGCGACCGGTGAGCTGCCGGTAGGTGAGCGTGCCGTCCCGGGCCACCACCGCCACCCGGTCCGGGGTCCGCAGCGCCTGGGCGAGGACCCCCTCGTGCAGCAACCCGCCGGGCAGCGGCGCGGCGGTGGCGTTGACCTCGGCGCGGCGACGGGTACTCGCCTCCGGAAGCGCGACCGGGGCCAGCTCCTCCCACGCCTCGTCGGTGCCCGCCAGCCGGCGCAGCAGCGCGGCGTACGCGGCGAACATCTCGTCGACCACGCCGTCGGGAAAGACGCCGTCGCGGACGTCCCAGTTGGTGGCCAGCCCGCCGGAGCGCTCGATGTTCTGGCAGTCGATCCAGACCTGCGGGGTCTGGCTGATGCCGTACCCCAGCTCGCCGAAGCCCTCCACGCCGGTGTCGCCGCCCAGCCCGATGGCGCTGGTGAAGACGATGGGCATCAGCGCGGCGTCGGCGCCTCGCCGGCGGGCCAGCTCGCGGACCACGTCGACGCCGGAGAACCGGCGGTGGTCCAGGTCGGACCAGAGCTGCGCCTGGATCCGCTTGGCCCGCTCCTGGACCGGCACGTCCGGGCTCTGCTCCACGGCGAGCAGGCTGACCGAGGTGAAGTCGCCGACGATCCGGTCCACCTGCGGGTGCGTCGGCGCCCGGTTGAGCAGGGTGACGTCGACGGTGAAGCGCGGGTGGGCGCTCCACGCCGCGATCACCTCGACGTACGCGGCGAGCACCGCCCCGGAGGCGCTGATCCCGTGCCGCCCGGCGCGCTGGCGCAACCCGGCCCACTCGGTCGGGTCCAGCCGCAGGTCGAGGCGGCGGAAGCGGGGCGGCGCGGCGGTGCCGTCGCCGCGCAGGGGCAGCTCCGGCGCGGGCGGCAGGTCGTCGAGGCGGGCCAGCCACCAGCCCCGGTCGGCCTCGTGGCCAGGGCCGCCGCGCAGCGGCTCGGTGGCCAGCAGGTGATCGCGGAACGTCAGCGTCAGCTCGTCGGTGGGCGGGTCACCGGCGTACCGGCGGCCCAGCTCGTCGAGCAGGATGTTGATGCTGACGAAGTCGCAGATCAGAAAGTCGATCGAGAAGTGCAGGACGCAGCGCTGCGGGCCGCGGGTGACCCGCAGCGCGAACAGCGGCCACTGCTGCGGGTCGTAGCGGCGGTGGTCCAGCTCCGCCCGGGTGGCGGCCACCGCGTCGGCGAAGCCGGCCGCGTCCGCGTCGCGCACCTCGATCCGGTACGCCGGCACGTCGGGCCGTACCTGCTGGGAGCCGTCACGGTTGACGACGGCCCGCAGCATGTCGTGCCGGGCGACGACCTCGTGCCAGGCACGTTCCAGCTGGCCGACGTCCAGCTCGGTGAAGTCCAGCTCGCCGTACCCGTGGCAGCCGACCCCGCCGTAGGCGAAGCTGTCGCCCCGCCCGAGCAGGTACGCGCTCTGCACGTCGGTGAGCGGGAACGGCTCGTAGTGCTGCTCCGGGTGCGGCACCGCAGTGGGCGCGGCGGCGTCGCGCAGCACGGCCAGCACCTGTTCCTTGTGCTGGCGCAGCGCGGCGCGTCGCTGTTCGGTGAGAACGCCGGTGGGGGCCCGGAAGCGGAGCTGGCCGTCCTCCTCCCAGAGTTGGACGCCGAACTGCGCCAGCTCGGCGACCAGGTCCTGCCCGTTCATATGGCCCCTTCCTCGTACGTACCGGCGGCGTGCTGCACGGCGGTGGCCAGGTCCGCGATGGTCGGTCGGTCGAGCAGGCCCCGCATCGGCAGGTCGACGCCGTACCGCTCGCGCAGCACGGCCAGCAACCGGGTGGCGAGCAGGCTGTCCCCGCCGAGGCTGAAGAAGTTCCGGGTGCGGCCGGGGACGGGGCAGTTCAACAGGTCGGCCCAGAGCGCCCCGAGGTCGTGCTCCAGCCCGGGTCGGGGTGGCTCGTCGGCCGGCCCGCTGTCCCCGCTGGCGAGCAGGGCGGCCACCGCGCCCCGGTCGATCTTGCCGTTGCCGCTCAACGGCAGGTGGTCGAACACCGCGACGTGCTCCGGCACCATGTACGAGGGCAGCCGGTCGACAACGAACGTGCTGGTGGCGTCCGGGTCGAGAACGACACCCGGCTCGGCGACGACAGCGGCGGCGAGCCGGCGGGCGCTGCTGCCAACGGCCACCACCACCGCCTCCCGCACACCGGGGCACCCGGTCAGAGCCGCCTCCACCTCGCCCAGCTCGATGCGATGCCCACGGATCTTTACCTGGAAGTCCGCCCGACCGAGGAACTCCAACGTCCCGTCCGGCCAGTACCGACCCAGATCACCCGTCCGATACCACCGCACCCCGTCATAAGCCACGAACCGCTGCGCCGTCCGTTCCGGATCACCCCGGTAGCCGGCCGCCACCCCGACCCCACCGATCCACAACTCCCCCACCACCCAGTCCGGACAGTCCCGACCCCGCCCGTCCACCACCCGGTAGCGCTGGTTGGGCAGCGGAAGCCCGTACGGAATGGACCGCCAGTGCGCCGGCACCCCGTCCACGTCGAACGCGTTGGACCAGATGGCCGCTTCGGTGGCGCCGCCGAGGGCGGTGAGCCGGGCGTCCGGGCGCAGCGCCACCAGCCGGTCGCGCAGGTCCAGACCGACCCAGTCGCCGGAGACCAGGGCGTGCCGCAGCGTGCCGAGCGGTTCGTCGCCGGCCGCGGTGAGCAGCATGTCGAGCAGGGCGGGCACGGTGTTCCAGACGGTGACGCCGTGCTCGCCGACCAATCGCAGCCAGGTGCGGGCGTCCCGCCGCTGCCCCTCCTCGACGAGTACGACGGCGCCTCCGATGCCGAGGAGCGCGAAGATGTCGAACACCGACAGGTCGAAGTCCAGCGCCGACACCGCCAGCACCCGGTCGTCCGCGTCGAGGCGCAGGCGGTCGCTGACGGCCGCGAGGGTGTTCACGGCCGCCGCGTGGGACACCTCGACGCCCTTGGGCTCGCCGGTGGAGCCGGAGGTGAAGATGACGTACGCGAGCGCTGTCGTGTCGACCGGTACGCACGCGTCGAGGGCGGGACCGCCGTCGCCGGCCGGGTCGAGACCGTCCGCGCCGATGACCGTCTTCACGTCGGCCCGGGTGAGGATCCGCTCCCGGCGGACCACCGGCTGGTCCACGCCCACCGGCACGTACACGCCGCCGGCGGCGAGCACACCCAGCACCGCGACGACCTGGTCGACGCCCTTGGGCAGGCACACCCCGACCGCGTCCCCCGGACCGACACCGGCCCGCGTCAGGGCGCCGGCCAGGGTCAACGCCCGCCCGGCCAGGTCACCGTAGGACACCGCCACCTGGTCACCGAGCAGCGCCACCCGACCCGGCTCCCGGGCCGCCCACGCGAAGAACCCGTCGTGCAGCCGACCCGATGGAATCGGCGCGGTGGTCGCGTTCACCCGGTCGCGGACCGCCCGCTGCCCCTCGGGGAGCCCGACCGGCACGATCCGCGCCCAGTCACCGGCGGTGAGGGTGGTCAGCAGTTCGACGTACGCGGCGAACATCGCCTCCACCACGCCGGGCGGGAACAGCTCGGCCACCACGTCCCAGTTGATGCTCAGACCGCCGTCGCGTTCCATCACCTGGTTGTCCAGCCACACCTGCGGGGTCTGCGAGGCGCCCCAGATCTGCTCACCGAACGGCAGGGACATGTTGACCAGGTCGTCGCTGATGCCCAACGCGCTGGTGAAGACCACCGGCATGGTGGCGGCGGGGGCGCCGGTGCGGCGGGCGATCTCCCGCAGCACCCAGATGGCGGAGACCCCGTTGTGCTCCATGCCGTCCCACATCCGCTCCTGCAACCGCCGGACCAGGGTCAGGAAGTCGTCGGCGGCGCCGGGCCGGTGTGGGACGAGTAGCAGCGAGGTGAAGTCGCCGAGCACGTGGTCGATGTCGGGGTGGACCTCCCGACGGTCGAAGAGGGTCAGGTTGAGGGTGAGGTCGGGCCGCCCGCTCCAGGCCGAGAGCACCTCGGCGTACGCGGTGGCGAGCACGGCGGCCGGGCTCACGCCGTGGGCGCGGGCCGCGTCGACCAGGGCCGTCCACGCCGCGGGGTCGAGGCGGGCCTCGTGGCGGACGAAGCGGGGGGCGCGTACCCGTTCCGGGTCGACGGCGAGCGGGAGTTGCGGCGCGGGCGGCAGCTCGGCCGCCTGCGCCGACCAGTAGCGCTGGTCGGCCTCGACCGTGGCCTCGTCGGGCTGGGCGGTGAGCACGTAGTCGCGGAACGACACGCCGATCGGGCGCAGCGGCGCGTCGAGGTCGACGTAGAGGGCGGACAACTCGGCGAAGACGGTGACGATGCTGAGCGCGTCGAGCACGATGTAGTCAAAGCTGAACGCCAGCCGGACGCGGCGCTCGCCGTACCGGACGGCCTCGATGGCCACCAGCGGCCAGCGGGTCGGGTCGGCGACGCGGTGCGACAGCCGTTCGCGCAGGTCGGCGAGCGCGGCCTCGCCCTCGCCGACCGGGATCCGCACCTCGGGCACCTCGGGCTGGACGCGCTGGCGTCCGTCGGGGTCGAAGACGGCCCGCAGCATCTCGTGCCGCCGGACCAGCCGGTTCCAGGCCGCGGTGAGCCGGTCGAGGTCCACGTCCGCGCCGTCGAACTCCCAGTACCAGTGGGACCCGACCTCGCCGAGGGCGAAGTCGCCGGTCCGGCCCATCCAGTACGCCCGCTGCACGTCGGTCGCGGGGAACGGCTCGAGGCGGTGCGCGGGGTCGGCGGCGAACGTGCCGGTGAGCCCGGTTTTCGGGTCGAGCCGTACCCCGGCGGCGAATCCGGCGAGCGTCGGCTCGGCGAAGAGGCGGCGCAGTTGGCCGCCGGCCAGCCCGGCCGACCGCATCCGGCCGAGTAGCCGGGTGGCGAGCAGGCTGTCCCCGCCGAGGGTGAAGAAGCTGTCGGTGCGGCCGACGGTCGGTACATCGAGCAGGTCGGCCCAGAGGGTGGCAAGCGTCGTCTCGACCGGCCCGACGGGTGCCTCGACGGTGGTGGGCCGGTCGGTGCGGTCGGCGAGCAGGGCGGCCACCGCGCCCCGGTCGATCTTGCCGTTGCCGCTCAACGGCAGGTGGTCGAGCACCGCGACGTGCTCCGGCACCATGTACGAGGGCAGCCGGTCGACGACGAACACCCGTACCGCCTCGGGGTCCAGGTCGGACACGTCGGGCACGACGACGGCGGCGAGCCGACGGGCACTGCTGCCGACGGCCACCACCACCGCCTCCCGGACACCGGGGCACTCGGTCAGGGCCGCCTCCACCTCGCCCAGCTCGATGCGATGTCCGCGGATCTTGACCTGGAAGTCCGCCCGACCGAGGAACTCCAACGTCCCGTCCGGCCAGTACCGACCCAGATCACCCGTCCGATACCACCGCACCCCGTCCTGCCCCACAAACCGCTGCGCCGTGCGCTCCGGATCACCCCGATAGCCCGCCGCCACCGCCGCACCGCCGATCCACAACTCCCCCACCACCCAGTCCGGACAGTCCCGACCCCGCCCATCCACCACGCGGCAGTGCTGGTTGGGCAGCGGAACCCCGTACGGGATGGACCGCCAGTGCGCGGGCACCTCGCCCACCTCGAAGACGGTCGAGTGGATGGAGGTCTCGGTGGTGCCGCCCAGGGCGACCAGCCGTGCCTCCGGGCGCAGCGCCACCAGCCGGTCGCGCAGGTCCAGACCGACCCAGTCGCCGCCGAGCAGCGCCAGCCGGAGATGGTCCAGCCCGCCCTCC
Organism: Micromonospora sp. NBC_00858; assembly: GCF_045207365.1. Lineage (NCBI taxonomy): Bacteria > Bacillati > Actinomycetota > Actinomycetes > Micromonosporales > Micromonosporaceae > Micromonospora > Micromonospora sp. NBC_00858. The sequence continues at coordinate 2,377,555 of NZ_CP108828.1, forward strand.
GCCTCGGCGGCGGTCAGCAACATGTCCAGCAGCGCGGGGACGGACTGCCAGACGGTGACCAGGTGCGCGTCGACGAGCCGACGCCAGGCGCTCGCGTCGCGCCGCTGCCCCTCCTCGACGAGTACGACGGCGCCGCCGACGCCGAGGAGCGCGAAGATGTCGAACACCGACAGGTCGAAGTCCAGCGCCGACACCGCCAGCACCCGGTCATCCGGACCGATGTGAAAGCGCTGGCGGATGGCCTCGATGGTGCTGCCGGCGGCGCTGTGCGGCACCTCGACGCCCTTGGGTTCGCCGGTGGAGCCGGAGGTGAAGATGACGTACGCCAGCGCCGTCGCGTCGACCGGCACGCACGCGTCGAGGGCGGGACCGCCGTCGCCGGTCGGGTCGAGACCGCCGTCGCCCACGACGACCGTAGCGCCGGCCCGCTGCCAGATCCGGTTGCGCCGTGCGGCCGGCTGGTCCACGCCCACCGGCACGTACACGCCGCCGGCGGCGAGCACACCCAGCACCGCGACGACCTGGTCGACGCCCTTGGGTAGGCACACCCCGACCGCGTCCCCCGGACGCACCCCGGCCCGTGTCAGCGCGCCGGCCAGGGTCAACGCCCGTCCGGCCAGGTCACCGTAGGACACCGCCACCTGGTCACCGAGCAACGCCACCCGACCCGGCTCCCGGGCCGCCCAACCGAAGAGACCGTCGTGCAGCCGGCCCACCGGCAGTGTCGCCGCCGTGTCGTTGGCCCGCCGCCGAACCGCCCGCTGCCCCTCGGGCAGCAGGTCGAGCGGCGACCCGGTCCAGTCGCTGTCGGTGAGCCAGGTCAGCAACCGGACGTACGCGCCGAACATCGCCTCCGACACGCCGGGTGGGAACAGCTCCGCCACCACGTCCCAGTTGAGGTAGAGGCCGCCCTCGCGCTCGGTGACCTGGTTGTCCAGCCACACCTGCGGGGTCTGCGAGGAGGTCCACACCGGGTCGCCGAAGCACTCCCGGACCTCGGCGCCGAAGAGGTCGCCGAGGCTGAGCGCGCTGGTGAAGACCACCGGGGCGAGCACGCCCCGGTCGGACCGGGCGCGGGCCAGGTCGCGCAGCACGTCCACCCCGGAGTACGCGCTGTGGGCGACGTCCCGGGCGAACTGCTCCTGAAGTCGGCGGGCGCGGTCGACGAACGGCACCTCGTCGGTGGCGTCGACCTCGAGCAGCAGCAGGTTGGTGAAGTCCCCGCTGAGCAGCGGCACGTCCGCGTGGTACGGCGTCCGGTCGTACAGCGGCAGGTTGAGCAGGAAACGCTGCCGGCTGCTCCAGGCGGCCAGGACCTCGGCGAAGGCCGTCAGGAACACCATCGACAGGGTGACGCCGTGCTCGCGTGCGCGGGCGGCGAGCCGGTCCCGATCGGCGCCGGTGAGCCAGTGGTGGTGCCGGAGCACCCGGTGCCCGGAGATGCGTTCCGGAGCCACGGCGACCGGCAGGTCGGGCCCACCGGGCAGGTCGCTCACCCGCTGCCGCCAGTAGCGGGCCGCGGCCTCGCGGGCGGCGGCCCGACGCCGCTCGTGGGTGGCCAGGTAGCGGGGGTAGCTGTAGCCGATGGCCGGCAGTGGCTCGTCGGGCCGGCGGTAGAGGCTGGCGAGGTCGGCGAGGAGCACCCGGAAGCTGTGCGCGTCGGCGACCAGCATCTCGATCTCCACGTGCACCCGGCTCGCCCCATCGGGCAGCAGGGAGAGCTGGATGTCGAACACCTCGCCCCGGTCCACCCGCAGGGTGCGGTGGGACAGGGTGGCGCGCAGGTCGGTGAGCCGCCGGTCCCGCTCGTCCGCCGGCAGGTCGCGCAGGTCGTGCACGGTCAGGCCGGGCCAGGCGCCGTCCGGGGTGATCTGCTGCCGGCCGTCGTCCAGAAAGCGGGCCCGGAGCATGTCGTGGCGGCGGACCAGCGCCCGGATCGCCTGGTGCAGCCGGTCCGGGTCCACCTGCCGGCCGTCGAACTCGTTGTAGAAGTGCGCGCCCACACCGCCGAGCGCCTGGTCCCCGGCGCGTCCGACCCAGTACGCGTGCTGCATGGTGGCCAGAGCGAACGGCTCGGCCGGGTCGACCGTCACCTCGTCGTCGTCCTCGGCCGGCCCGTCGGCGGGTGCCGCGTCCTCGTCCGTCGGTTGGGCCAACGCGTGCCACTGCCGGACGCTGCGGTGCTCGATGAGCTGGGCGAAGGTGAGCCCCGCGCCGGCCCAACGGGCGGCGAGCCGCATCAGCCCGATCGAGTCCAGGCCGCGTTCCAGCAGGTCGTCGTCGGGCGACACCGGCTCCTCGAGCAGCGACGCGGCGTCGGCGCACATGCCGTCCAGAGTCAGCGTGGTCAGCACTGGCATGTCTACTCCCGACAGGTCAGGCGCGGGGGACGCGGATCGAGCGGTCGGCGAACCCGATGAGGTCCAGTCGCTCCAGGCCGTCGCGGACCCGGGGAGTCAGCAGGCCGATGTTGGCCAGGGCGGTGACCACCCGGGCGAAGATGGCCTGCCGATACTTGATCATCAGCTCGTTGTGCGAGGCGAAGTCGACGCCCTCGGCCCGGTCGACCTCGATGCGCTCCCAGACGTCCTCCAGCAGGAACCGGCGTCGCATCAGGCTCGCCGAGTCCAGCACCATCTCCTCGCGGTCGGCCAGCTCGGCGCTGGTCATCTCCCGGTAGATGCCCTCCAGCGACAGCACCCCGAACGACACGTGCCGGGCCTCGTCGCGGGCGACCAGCCGGGTGATGTCGCAGATGAGACGGTCGTGGAAGGTGCTGTTGGCCAGCCGGAACGCGGCCATCGCCAGGGCCTCGACCACGATCTGCATACCCAACGCGGTGATGTCCCACCGGGAGTCGGAGAGCAGATCCTCGATGAGTTCGGCCAGCGCCGGGTTGATCGGGTACGGATGCGGCACGTTCTCGCGCAGGTAGCGGGAGAACACCTCGACGTGTCGCGCCTCGTCGGCGGCCTGACTCGCGGCGTAGTACTTGCTGTCGAGGTCGGGCACCACCTCGACCAGGCGCGCGGCGACGACCAGCGCCCCCTGCTCACCGTGCAGGAACTGGCTCACCATCCAGGACTGCAGCTCCCATCGGAAGGTGTCCCACATCGGGCGGCCCCGCCGCGCCAGTGGGGACGCCTCGAAGGACGCCATGGCGAACGCGGAGTCGTCGGGCAACGGTTCACCGAACGGCACCTCGATCGACCAGTCGACATCCGTGCTGGCGTTCCACTGCGCGCTCTTGGCCCGTTCGTAGAGGGAGAGCACCCGGGGCATCTCGGACTCGTACCGCCACGTCAGTTGTGCACGCACGGGGGTGGTCACCGACAGACCAGACATGCGCCCAAGGTACCGAGAGACAACACAAGATGCCAGACCCTTGATGACAGATACAACGACCGGCGGTACGGTCGTGCCGTGGCACCCCAACCCGTACCGGCCTCCGTGGGACAGCGGCTGCTCGGCATCATCGAGCACTACCGGGCGGACCACGGGGCGTTGAACTGCCCGCTGCTCTGCCGTCTCTCCGGCGAGGTCGACCTGGCGGCGCTGCGGCGGGCGCTGACCGCGTTGACCGCGCGGCACGAGGCGCTGCGGACCACCTTCGCCGGCCGGGGGCCACGGCTGTCCCAGCTCGTGCACGACCCGCGGCCCGTCGAGCTCACCGTGGTCGACCTGCGCGGTGAGCCGGATCCGCACGTCGCAGCCGACGCGGCCGTCACCGCGGAGCTGGCCAGCCGGGTGGACGTCGCGCACTGGCCGACCCGGGCCACCGCCTGGCGGGTCACCGACCACGAGGTGATCCTCTGCTTCACCATGCACCACCTGGTCACCGACGCCTGGTCGTGCGGGTTGCTCTTCGAGGAGCTGCGCATCCTCTACGCCGGGTCGCCCGCCGAGCTGCCGCCAATGCGCTGGCAGTACCCGCAGTTCGTGGCCTGGCAGGAGGATCGCCTGGCCGGCACCGAACTGGACCGGCAACGCGAGTTCTGGCGTGAGCAGCTGACCGGGCTGCGGCTGCCGCGCCTGCCGTACCGCGAGCCGCCACCGGGAGCCACCCCGGGCGTGCTGGCCCGGGATCTCGACGCCGTCGTCGCCGACGGACTGCGCGCCCTGGCCCGGCGACACCACACGACGCTGTTCACCGTGGCCCTGGCCGTCTACTACGCCGTCCTGCACCGCGTCACCGGGCAGGGCGACCTCGCCGTCGCCTCGCTGTTCGCCAACCGGAGCCGGCCGGAGAGCCAACGCACCGTCGGCTTCTGCGCCAACATGGTCGTGCTGCGCACCCGGCTGCCGCCGTTCGCCACCTTCGCTGCCCTGGTACAGGCGACCCACGCGACGACCGCCGCAGCCTTCGCCAACCAGGAGCAGCCCTACCAGGCCGTGTCCACCGGCAGCGCCAACCTGGGCGGCCGGGTCGACGACGTGGTGTTCCAGATGATGGCCGAGCTGACGCACCGCGTGCGGGCCGGCGACACCGAGTTCGAGTTGCTCGTCCCGGAGGCGATCGGCAGCCGCTTCGGCACCGAGCTGGCGCTCGCCCCGCGCGGGGACGGGCTACGGGTGGTGCTGTTCCACACGCCACGGCTGGCGCCGACGGACGCCGTCCGGCTGCTCGACGGCTACCTCACCGTCGCGCGGGCCGTCGTGGCCAACCCCGCTGCGGCACTGTCGACGCTGCTGCGCCGTTAGCGGGGCGTACCGGCGATCAGCTCGGCGCCGCGCTCGCCGATCATGATGCTGGTCAACGCGGCGGGCGCGCGCAGCGGCACCGGAACGATGGAGGCGTCCACCACCCGCAGGTTGGCCACGCCACGCACCCGGCACCGGCCGTCGACGACCGCGCCTGGGTCGTGCGCCGCGCCCATCCGCGCGCCGCCGACCAGGTTCAACCGGCTGTACGTGGTGGCGCGCAACATGTGGTCCAACTGCTCGTCGTCGCCCACGACCGCGTCGTCGACGAGCGCGAACCGGGCGACGGTCTTGGTGAAGGCCGCCTGGTTGGCGATCTCCCACGCGTGCCGGTACGCGTCGCGCATCCGGGCGAGGTCACCGTCGGCGGAGTAGAAGCCGAGGTCGACAACGGGCGGGGTCGTCCCGTCGGCGCCGCGCACCGAGATCCGCCCCCGCGACGCCATCGCCATGTCGCCGATCATCACGGTGTTGACCTGGTCGGCGCCGATGATCCGGTCCAGACCCGCGCCGGCGCCACGGGAGGTGCTCATCCCGGTGAACAGGCTCAGGTAGAACGCCTGGTCGGCCTCGTGGCCCGGAATGCCGGCGAGCCGCGCGATGAGCTGGGTACGCGGCCAGTCGCCGCCCACCGTCTCCGGCTCGGGCACCACCAGGATGATCGCGCCGGGCTGGTCGATCACGTCGGCGCCCACGCCCGGCAGGTCGATCAGCGGCGTGATCCCGGCGGCGCGCAGCTCGTCGGCAGGGCCGATCCCCGAACGCAGCAGCAGGGCCGGGCTGTACGGAGAGCCGGCGCAGAGGATGACCTCGCCTGCGCCGATGGTCTCCCCCGCGACCTGCACGCCCACCGCCCGCCCGTCGGCCAGCAGCACGCGGTCGACCTCGGCGTCGCCCCGGACGACCAGATTGGACCGGGATCGGGCCGGGTCGAGGTGGGTGAGGGCGGTGGACATCCGCAGCCGGTCGTGCCGGTTCTGCGGATACATCCCGATGCCGACGGCGTCGGGGGCGTTCATGTCCTCCTGGTAGTCGTGGCCCAGGCCGAGCGCGGCCTGCAGGAAGCCGTCCATCGCCGGTGTCAGCTCACCGCGCGACCAGCGGGTGATCGGGACGGGACCGTCGGCACCGTGGTAGTCGCGGTCGCCGAACTGCTGGTCGGCCTCCAGCCGGCGAAACGCCGGCAGCACCGCCGGCCAGTCCCACTCCGGCAGGCCGAGGGCACCCCACCCGCCGAAGTCGGCGGCCGGGGCCCGCATGGCGCCCCGGTCGTTGATCTGCGTGGAGCCACCGACCACCCGGCCGCGCCGCAGCGGCGCGTCCCGCCCGGCGACGACGGTCGCCCGCAGGTCCCAGTCGAAGCCGTCCTCTGCCTCCACCGAGCCGGTGCGCAACGCCTCGGGCACGGCTGCTCCGACGAGGTCGGGGCCGGCCTCCAGCAGCAGCACGGACCGGCCCGCGTCCTCGCTCAGGCGGGCCGCCAGCACCGCGCCCGCCGCACCCGCGCCGACGATGACGTAGTCGTAGCGAAGCATGGGCTCAGCGTAGCCGAACACACGACATGCCAGGACGCATCACATGTGCTATCCGCGTTTCTTCATTAGACTCTCGTGTATGAGTAGAGGTCCGGAAGTCATCCCCACCCTGCGCTACCGCGACGCTCCAGCCGCCATCCGGTGGCTGGTCGACGTCGTCGGTTTCCACGCGGAGCTGGTCGTCCCCGGCCCGGACGACTCCATCAGTCACGCGCAGCTGACCTGGGGCAACGGCATGGTCATGCTCGGTTCACAGACGGACGGCAGCGACGGCCGGCTCGTTCTGGACACCGGGCCCGGCGCGACCTATGTGGTGCTCGACGACGTGGCAGCGCACTACGACCGGGTCGTCGCCGCCGGCGCCGAGGTCGTGCAGAAGCTCCGCGACGAGGACTACGGCGGTCAGGGCTATTCGATCCGCGACGCCGAGGGCAACCTGTGGAGCTTCGGCTCCTACCGACCCGGGTCGTCCTGACCACCGCCGGTTGATCCCGCGCACGGCCGGCGGGGTCAACCGTCCAGCAGCAGTCCGGCCAGCTCGGCCCGGGCGTCGGCGACCGTGCCGTCGAAGGTGGCCAGCCACCACGCCCGGCGATACCAGTGGTGCAGCGGCTGCTCCCAGGTGAAGCCACTGCCGCCGTAGGTCTGGATGGCCGCCTCGCAGGCGGTCATCGCGGCCTCGCGGGCGGCCACGCTGGCCGTGAGCACCGCCCGGTCGGCGACCGGGCCCGACTCCGCGTCGACCGACCACGCCGCCCGGTACGCCAGCGATCGGGCGGTCTCGACCTGCCCGTAGCTCTCGGCCAACGGGTGGGCGACCGCCTGGTTCGCACCGATCGGCTGGCCGAACTGGGTCCGGGTTGCGGCGTACCCGCTCGCCCACGACAGCGCCCTCGCCGCCACGCCGACCGCCTCGGCGGCCAGGAGCGCCAGGGTCCGCCGTCGGGTCGCCGCGAGCACCTCGGCGGCGGCGTCCGCGGCCACGAGGGGCGCCGAGGGTACGCCGGTCAGCTCCACCGTCGCGACGGGCCGGGTGGGGTCGAGCGCCTGCCCGCCGACGCCGGCCGGTGCCGGCCGCAACGCGGACGCGTCGACCAGTCGCAGCTCGACGCCGTCCGGGCCGCTCGCCGCCACCACCAGGTCCACGGCGTCGGCCACGTGCGGCACACAGATCCTGCGTCCGGTCAGCGTCCCGTCGGCCGCCACGGCGCAGTCGACCTCCGAGATGGACGCCGGCCGGCGGGCGGCGGCCACGGCGTCGGCGAGGGTGCCGGGGCCGTTGTCCCCGGCCCAGGCCAGCGTCGCGGGAGCGCCGAGCGGGCGGCCCGCCGCCCGCAGCGACGGCCCGGCCAGGCCCACCGTGGCCCACCACGGCGATGGGCTACGCGCCCAACCGAGCTGCTCGGCGAGCAGCGCCAGCTCGACGGTGCCCAGCTCCACATCCAGCCAGCCGAGGCCGGTCATCTCGGCCCAGGCCGGGCCGTCGCCGGAGGACCGGTCGTCGGCGAGGTACTTCGCCGCGGTGTCCCGCAACGCCTCCTGCTCACCGGTCAGTGCGAAGTCCATGGGTCTCTCCTCGTCGTGGGAGGCGCGGGTCAGTACGACCGGGGCAGGCCCAGCACCCGCTCGGCGACCAGGTTGCGCAGCACCTCCGAGGTGCCGCCCTCGATGGTGTTGGCGCGGCTGCGCAGCATCTGGTGCCGCCAGTAGTGGTCCCAGCCGTCCGGTTCGGCGCCGGCGCCGAGCAACTGCACGGCCAGCGTGGTCAGTCGCTGGTGCGCCTGCGACCAGCGCAGCTTGATCACCGAGGTCTCCGGGCCCGGCACTCCGGTACGCGCCAGCTCGGCCAGGCCACGCCGGTTGGTCCAGCGCAGACCCTCCAGCTCGACGTAGCGGGCGGCGATCTGGTCGCGGACCAGCGGATCAGTGTCCCGACCCCGGGCTCGCGCGGTGGCGACCAGCCGTCGGAACGCCACCTCCAGCCGGGCGGTCAGGGTGAACCCGAAGGTCCCCCGCTCGTGCGCCAGGGTGGTCATCGCGACCCGCCAGCCGTCACCGAGGTCGCCCACCACCGCGTCGAGCGGCACCCGGACCTCGTCGAACTCGATCTCGGCGAACTCCGCCTCACCGGTCATCTGGCGGATCGGGCGGACCGTGACGCCGGGCGACCGCAGATCCACCAACAGGCAGGACAGCCCTCGGTGACGCCGCTGCTCCGGGTCGGTGCGCGCCAGCAGCAGACAGTGGTCGGCGAGCTGCGCGTACGACGACCACACCTTGCGCCCGGTCACCACCAGCTCGTCGCCGTCGCGCCGCGCGACGGTCCGCACGGCGGACAGGTCGCTGCCGGCCTCCGGCTCCGAGAAGCCCTGACAGAAGATGCTCTCCCCGGTGAGGATTCGCGGCAGGTACCAGGCACGCTGCTCCGGCGACCCGCAGGCGATGATCGTCGGCCCGACCATGCCGAGGCCGATGACCCCGATGTGCTCGGCGGCCTCGGCCCGGGCCGTCTCCTCCAGGTAGATCGCCGAGTACGCCGGGGACAACCCTCGCCCGCCGTACTCGGCCGGCCAGGTCAGGCCGGCGTACCCGGCGGCGTGCAGCGCGGAGGTGAACGACCGCACCGCGGCGATGTCGCCCCACCGCCCCTGCAGCGGAGCCCCGTCCGCGCCGGTGGCCACCGGCACCACGCCCGCCAGCCACTCGCGCAGTCCCGCCCGGAACCCGGCCTCCTCGGTGCTGTCACGCAGATCCATGCGCCGCATCGTACTCGTATCTGCTTTTGATCTGCAGTATCTTGTTTTCACGCGTCCCGATGCCGGAAGGGGTCCACGATGGCCAGTCTCGCGGACGACGCCGCGGTGCGGCAGACCGAACCCGGCCGGTACCGCGCCCACCTGGCGGAGGACTGGTCGGTGTGGGGGCCCAACGGCGGCTACCTGGCCGCTATCGCGCTGCGCGCGGCGGGCGAGGAGGCCGGCGGAATGCTGCCGGTGAGCCTGAGTTGCCAGTTCCTCGCGCCACCGCGCTACGGCGAGGTCGACATCGAGGTAGCCCGGGTGCACGGCACCCGTCGCGCCGCCGCCCTGCACGTCACTCTTCGGCAACGCGGCCGGACCCTGCTCACCGCGCACGTCTGGACCATCGCCGCCGGGCTGCTCGGCCCGGAGCGGCGCTGGATGCCGCCGCCGGATTTGCCCAAGCCCGACGAGCTGCCCACCCTGGTCGAGCTGATGCGCCGTGACGGCCTGCCGGTCTTGCCGATCTGGGAGCGGTGTTACGAGGTGCGGCTGGCCGGCTGGCCCGCCGGCGGCTGGACCCCGCAACGCGACGGCGTGCCGACCATCCGGGGCTGGCTGCGCCTGTACGACGAGCTACCCGCCGACGCCGACCCCTGGCTGGCGGCGGCCCGGCTGGTCTTCGCCGTCGACGTGGTGCAGTTCCCGGCGGTCGTGCAGGCGTTCGAGCAGACCACCTTCATGGCCCCGAGCATGGACCTGTACGTGGGCTTCCAGGGCGGCGACGACGGTACCGGCTGGCTGCTGGTGGAGGGGGAAGCCGCCGCCGCCACCGGCGGGGTGCTCGGTGCCCGCGCCCGCGTCTGGTCGGACACCGGGCTGCTGCTGGCCACCGGCGGTCAGCAGATGCTCTACCGGATGGCCAGCCCGGTCTGACCGGTCCCGGGGATAAGGCCGGTTCAGCCAGCCGTACCCCCCGGCGAACCGGCGTGCGGCCGGCCTCAGTGATCGGTGCGTCGACCGAAGCGGCGTACCGCCACCAGCAGGCAGACCGTGCCCAACCCGAGCACCCAGCCGAGCGTCTGCAGCACCGGCACCAGGACCGGCCCGCCGCTGGACAGGCCGACCAGCGCCTCGGTGGCGACCGAGAACGGGTTGGCCCGCACCACCGGCTGCACCACCGAGGGGAACGCCGACACCGGCACGAAACCCGACGAGAAGATGAACAGCAGAGTCGCCGGACCGGTCAGCGACGGCGGCAGCGACTCCTCGTCACCGGACCCCGACCCTCGCCACAGCGCGATCGCCGCCCACATCAGCCCGAACAGCGCGATCACCGCGAAGAAACCGACAACGGCCAGCGGCCCCTCCCGTAGCCGGAAACCCAGCAGCAACGCCACGCCCGTGGTGAGCGCTCCGATCAGGACGATGCGCAGCACGTCACCGGCGACCCGGCCGGCCAGCAGCGCCCCTGGCGTCACCGGCATCGTGCGCAGCCGGTCGACCAGCCCGCCGCGCAGGTCGCGCAGGAAACCGACGGCGCTCGACGGCGACCCGAACGCGGCGGTCGACAGCACCACCAGCGGGGCCAGCCGCTGCAGGTAGTGCTGCCGGTCGCCGTCACCGACGATCCGGCCGAAGACCGCGTACTGGGTGAGCAGGAGCAGCACCGGAAACGCGAACGAGTAGACCAGCGCGGGCGGGGCCCGGAAGAACCGGCGAAGGTTACGCCCGGCGAACAGCGAGGCCTGCGTGACGGTGCTCATCGGCTCCTCCGAAACGAACGTGCCGCGGCCGCGCCGAACAGCAGCCCCAAGACCAGCAGCCAGACGAGGGCCGGCCACACCCTCTGGTCGGCCCCCTCGGTGGACAGCGCGCGTAGCGCGTCGACCTGGGCGGAGAACGGCGACACCTCGACCACCGGTTGCAGCCAGCCGGGAAAGGCGTCGACCGGGACGAAGGCGGTGGAGACCGTGGTGAGCACCAGATACGGCAGGGTCAGCGCCGAGTACACCTGCTCGGGGTCACGGGCGCCCAACCCCAGGGCCGCACAGCCGGCCGCGAGCACCACCGCGAAGCCGACCGCCAGCAGCACGAAACCCGCCGCGCGGGCCGCCCCGGCGGTGAACCGGAAACCGACCAGCACGGCGGCGACGAGGATCACCGCCACCGCGACGGCGGCCCGGGCCGCGTCCACCACGAGCCGGGCCGACGGCACCACGACCGCGCTCATCGGCAGCGTCCGGTAGCGGGCGATCAGGCCACTGCGGGCGTCACCGGCGATCAGGTAGCAGGCCGACATGGCGACCAGGGCGGTGGTCTGCACGACGATTGCCGGCGGGAGGAACTGCTCGTAGGCGATCCCGTAGTCGGACATCAGCCGCCGGAAGACCACCATGAAGCCGGCGAAGAACGCCAGCGGAAAGACGACGGTCAGGCCGACCGACCGGCCGGCGCGGGCCTGCCGCAGGTTACGGGCGGCCAGGACGGCGAACTGCCGCAGCGGGCTGGCCGCCGCAGCGGCCGTGGTGCTCACCGGCCGGCCCCCGCCACACCCGGCGCCACGGTCGACCGGTCCGCTTCGACGGACCCGGTCAGGGACAGGAACACCTCGTCCAGGGTGGGCCGCCGGACGGTGACGTCGTCGGCCTCGACACCGGCCGATTCGAGCCGCCGGACGACCTCGGTCAGCGTGCCGGAGCCGGCGGCCAGCCGCAGCACGTCCTCGTCCTCGGTCAGCCCCGCAAAGGCCGCGCGCAGTTGCTCGGCCGCGACCGCCCGTGCCCGCGGATCCTCCACCCGCACCTCGCAGACCGCGCCGCCGAGTTGACGCTTCAGTTCGTCGGGGGTGCCCTCGGCGACGACCCGGCCGTGGTCGATGAGCAGCACCCGCCCGGCCAGCTGGTCGGCCTCCTCCAGGTACTGCGTGGTGAGCAGGACGGCCGTTCCGCCGTCGCGCAACTCCCGGACGATCTCCCAGAGCGCCCGCCGGCTGCGCGGGTCCAACCCGGTGGTCGGCTCGTCGAGGATGAGCACGGGCCGGTCGACCACCAGACTCGCGGCCAGGTCGAGTCGGCGGCGCAGGCCACCGGAGTAGGTGCGTACCGCCTTGCCCGCCACCTCGCCCAGGTCGAAGCGCTCGACCAACTCGTCGGCCCGCTCGGCGGCCGGACGTCGGTCGAGCCCGAGCAGCCGGCCGAACAGCACCAGGTTCTCCCGGCCGGTCAGCAACTCGTCGAGCGCCGCGAACTGCCCGGTGACGGCGATGCTGCGGCGTACCTCCGCGCCCTGGCCGACCACATCGAAGCCGGCGACACGGGCGGTGCCGGCATCCGGTCTCAGCAGCGTGGTGAGACAGTGGATCGTGGTGGTCTTCCCCGCGCCGTTGGGCCCGAGCTGACCGACCACCTCACCCGCGGCGACCTCGAAGCTCACCCCGTCGACCGCCGCCGTCGTGCCGAACGACCGGCGCAGATCGCTGACCTGGATCATCTGTTGTGACATCGCACCACCCTCATGCCAGGAATGCCGGAACCATATCAACGCTCATCTCGGTAAAGCCAGATACAAGAATGGACCGCTCACCGCTCGGCGGGGCTGCGTCGGGCCCTGAGTCGCTGCCGGGAGGAAGCCGCGAAGGCGGCGGTGATCCGTCCGACCACACCCGAGCGGACGCACTCGCCGGCGATTCCCACGCTCGCCTCGACGTCGGCCGCCCCGGCCGTCCCGTGGCAGATCACGCACACACCGCGTACCCCGAGCAGCGCTCCGCCCGGCTCGGCCGCGAGCCCGTCGCGCACCGCTCGGGTCACCCGCCGCTGCCGGTCCCGGGCCAGCGCGCCGATCGGCGAGAACGCCCGCACCGCGTCCAGCGCCAGGCCGACGGTGGCGTCCAGCGTGCGCTCGTACATCTTCAGCGCCACGTCACCGGTGAAACCATCGGTCACCGCCACGTCGACCCGGCCGCCCAGCACGTCGTACGCCTCGATCTGGCCGATGTAACCGGGCATCGTGGTCAGCAGGAGGTGCGCGTCCCGACGTACCGGCCCGCCCTTGACCGCCTCGTGGCCGTTGGACAGCAGGCCGATCCGCGGCCGGGCCAGCCCCAGCCGCCCACGCGCGTACTCCGCGCCCAGCACCGCGAACTCGACCAGCCACTCCGGCACGGCGGCGGCGGTCACGCCGATGTCCAGCAACACGGTCGGGCCGGCGCCCGGCACCGGCAGCACCGTCGCCAGGGCCGGGTTGCTCACCCCTGGCACCCGGCCCAGCCGGACGGCAGCCGCCAGCACCGCCGCGCCGGTGTTCCCCGGGGTCACCATGGCGTCGGCCCGACCCGCCGCCACCTCCCCCGCCGCGACCAGGAGCGAGGACCGCCGCTTGGTGTACGTCGCGGCCACCGGATCCTCGGCCATCCCGACCACGTCCAGGGCGTCGACCAGTCGGACACCGGCCGGCGGGACGCCACCGGGCAGCAGGGGGCGGATGAGCGCGCGCGGGCCGACCAGCAGCACATCCACCGTCGCGGCCGCGGCCAACGCTCCGGCGACGACGGGCTCCGGGCCGAGGTCCGCGCCGGCGGCGTCGACTGCCACCCGCAGCCGCCGAGCAGGCCGGTCGCCGTGGCGCGTCTCGTCCGGTGTCATCCGGCACCTCACCCGAAATACGTGACAGCAGATACGAGATGCATGCTAGCCGCCCCGGCCGGCCGGATCACCCCCGCAGCTCTCCCCGATCGGGTTCCGCCAGGTGACCGGCCGGCCCGCAGCAGCGGGCTACGCTCGGCGCATGGCTACGGCGGGACTGCTCCTCGCGGCCGGTGCCGGCCGCCGGTTCGGCATGCCGAAGGCCCTCCTGTCCTACCGGGGGCGGCCCCTGGTGGAGCACGCCGCGGCGATCCTCACGGCCGCCGGCTGCCGGCCGGTCGTGGTGGTGCTCGGCGCGCAGGCCGAGTTGGTCCGCGCCAGCACGCGGCTGCCCGGCGTGGTGCTCAACGACGACTGGACGACGGGCATGGGCTCGTCCCTGCGGGCCGGGCTGTCCGCCCTGACGTCCGGCACCGCCGTGGCCGCCGTGGTCACCCTGGTCGACATGCCCGGCCTCACCCCCGAGGCGGTACGCCGGGTGGCCCGTGACGCCGCCGCAGACTCCCTCACGGTGGCCACCTACCAGGACAGTCGCCGCGGACATCCGGTGCTGCTCGGCCGGCACCACTGGGCCGGCGTGGCCGCGGCGGCCACCGGTGACCGGGGCGCGCGGGACTATCTGCGGGCACAGGGTGACGCGGTGCGGCTGGTCCCCTGTGCGGACGTCGCCGACGACACCGACGTGGACCTGCCCGAACAGGCGGCCCGCTTCGGTCTCTTCGGGGTTACGGCGGACGCCCGGCACGCGGGCCCTGGGCTAGAGTGACGGCGTGCTCAGCAGGGTCAACGGTCTGTCACGACACTTCACTGAGGACACTCTCCGCCACTATCTCCTGGAGCGTTCGGTCCGACGGGACGACGGCTGCCTGATCATCCGTGGATACGGCGCCGAGCGCGGCGTCTACCAGAAGGTGGCGGGCCGGGCCTGGGCGCACATCGCGGCCTACGCCGCCTTCGTCGGAGGCTATGACCCGACCCTGGACGTCGACCACCTCTGCGACGCCCCGGACTGCGTCGAGCCCACTCACCTGCGGCAGGTCAGTCATGCGGACAACTGCCGTACGCGCGCGCAGGCGCCGACCTGCCGCAACGGGCACGACCGCGAGGTCGACGAGTCGACGGGGCGGTACCGACGGACGTGTCGCGCCTGCAACCGGGACAGCCAGCGCCGGTGGCGGGAGCGCCAGGCCGCCGAGGTGGCCCAGGCCCGCGGGGCGTACGTCCGGACCTAGCCACTCCTGCTCCAGGCGGCTGCTGCTTATCGTCCCGTGGTGGGGTTACGTGGTGGTACGGGTGTGGCCACGACGAAGGAGCTGTGGGTCTGGCCGTGGAGCAGGAACTGGTCGAGTACGGCTTCGAGGTCTTCGATGGCGGGCACGTGAATCTTGAGCAGGAAGCAGTCCTCGCCGGAAATGCGGTGACACTCGCTGACCTGTGGGGTGCGGGCGGCGAGCTCGGCGATTTTGGGTAGTTGGCCGGGGCCGGGTCGAATGCGCACCCAGGCGGCGACGGGCAGGCCGATCGCGGCGGGGTCGATGTCGAGGCGGTAGCCGCGAATGACGCCGGCCTGCTCGAGCCGGGCGAGGCGCTCGCGGACGGCGGGTGCGGACATGCCGACCCGGCGGGCCAGCTCTGCGGCGGTCGCACGGGGATCCGCGCTCAGCACGTCGAGCAGCCGCCGGTTCGTCGCGTCAAGCGGCAACTTTCCCTCAAGAAAGCCAGTAGGCCTCTTGTCTTCCCCTAAGGCCATACCTGCTGCCCTCCACTTTCGATCCGGCATGGTCCTGTGCCGTATCTCTTTCGAGAATAGAGGCATGGCGGAGAACGGTTCGGCTCGTGGCGGTCAGGCGCCGGTGCTACGGCTGGCAGGTCGGGTGCCGCCGCACGCGTACTTCGTGGTCAGCGCGGTGTTCCACTACCTCGGGCCGGCGCTGGCGGTGCTGCTGTTCGCGCGCATCGACGTGCTCGGGGTGGCGTGGCTGCGGATCGCGACCGCCGCTGCGGTGTTCGCGTTGTGGCGGCGGCCGTGGCGGCTGTGGCAGCGCCTGGACCGGCCTACCCGGTGGCTGCTGGTCGGGTGGGCGGCCGTGCTGGCGGTGATGAACAGCGTGTTCTACCTGGCCATCGACCGGCTCCCGCTGGGCACCGTCGCCGCGATCGAGTTCCTGCCGGTCATCGTGCTGGCCGCGTTCGCCGCCCGGACCCGCCGCAACATCGCCGCGCTGTGCGCCGCGGTGGGCGGGGTGTATCTGCTCACCGACGTGCGTCTGGTCGCCGAACCGCTGGGCATCGGCTTCGCCGTCGCCAACGCCGTGCTGTTCGCGCTGTACATCGTGCTCGGGCACCGCGTCGCCCGCAGCCCGCACGTCTCCGGCATCGACGGCCTCGCCCTGTCGATGCTGATCGCCGCGGTGATCGCTCTGCCGATCGGCATCGGGCAAGCCGCGTCAGCCTTCCTCGACCCCGTCGCGCTGGCTGCCGCCGCCGGCGTGGGCATCTGTTCGTCGGTCATCCCGTACGTCAGCGACCAACTCGCCATGGCCCGCCTGCCCCGCGCCACCTACGCCCTGATGGTGTCACTGCTGCCGGCCACGGCCACCGTCATCGGCGTCATCGTGCTCACCCAGATCCCCACCGCCACCGAGATCATCGGCGTGGCGACGGTCGTCGCCGGCGTCGCCGTACACCAAGAACGCCCGTCGGGGCCGGAGCCGGAGCACACCGAGCAGCCGAACCCCGTGCCCTCTCAACAGCCCGCCTGACGCGCCACGAGCGCAAGCTCGACGACGCCACGGCCCGTTACCGTCGGGTCTGCCGCGCGTGCAACCGGGAGGCCCAACGCCGTTGGCGTGAGCGCGCCGCCCGCCGAGGTGGCCCAGGCGCGCGGGGCGTACGGGAAATAGGCCGCGTGCCGGGGAGCCGCCCCTAGCATGATCTTCATGGACATCACCATTCACACGAGCTTCCTCCCGCATGTCGACCCGGACGCCTCCCTGGCCTTCTACCGCGACGCCCTCGGCTTCGAGGTCCGCAGCGACGTCGGACAGGGCACGATGCGGTGGATCACGCTCGGCCCCGTCGACCAGCCCGGCACGTCCATCCTCCTGGCGCCACCGGCCGCCGACCCCGGCGTCACCGACGACGAGCGCCAGACCATCACCCAGATGATGGCCAAGGGCACCTACGGCTGGATCCTGCTGGCCACCCGGGACCTCGACGGTACGTTCGAGAAGGTGCAGGCCAGCGACGCCGAGGTCGTCCAGGAGCCGACCGAGCAGCCGTACGGCATCCGCGACTGCGCCTTCCGCGATCCCGCCGGCAACCTGGTCCGCATCCAGGAGCTTCGCTGAGCGGTCCCATTGCGGCCCAAGACCGGTCAGGAATCAAGAAGCACCGGTCGCCGAGCCGCGCCTAGCGTGATGGGCATGGCAAACATCGAATCCGTCACCCTCGACGTGGCCGACCCCACGGCCGCCAACCGCTTCTACACCACTGCCTTCGGTCTGGACACGCAGATACGCCTGCGGGCCTCGGAGGCGCCGACGACCGGCTTCCGGGGGTTCACGCTGGCGCTCACGGTGTCCCAGCCAGCCACCGTCAACAGCCTCATCGGCGCTGCCCTGGACGCCGGTGCCACCTCGCTGAAGCCTGCCGCGAAGTCGCTCTGGGGCTACGGCGGTGTCGTACAGGCCCCGGACGGCACGATCTGGAAGGTCGCGACCTCGGCGAAGAAGGACACCGGCCCGGACACCCGGCAGATCGACGAGATGGTGCTCCTGCTGGGAGTGGCGGACGTGGCCGCGAGCAAGCGGTTCTACGTCGAGCACGGCCTTGCCGTGGCCAAGAGCTTTGCCCGCATGTACGTCGAGTTCGCCGCTGGGTCGAGTCCGGTCAAGCTGGCTCTGTACCGGCGCCGTGCCCTTGCCAAGGACCTCGGCGTCGCTCCCGACGGCACCGGATCGCACCGGCTCATGATCGGCGGCAGTGCCGGGCATTTCACCGACCCGGACGGGTTCGCGTGGGAGGCCGCGTCGCTGGCAACCACGCCCTGACCTGTCACTGCTGTCTGCCGATCACGAGATGGCCGCACGAGTGAATGGAGAAAACATGACGGGCGCGCCGCCGCGTGGCTTTGCGGAGAGACTGCGGGACACCCGCGCGAAACTGGAGAGCGAGATCGATCTCTGGGTCGCGACGTCAGGCTCCCCGGGCGGCGTCCACCTCATTCCGCTGTCGTACCTCTGGGACGGGACCGCGTTCCTCATTTCGACGCCGCGCACCTCGGTCACCAGCCGCAACCTGCTGGCGGATGGCCGGGTGCGACTCAGCCTGGGGCCGACGCGCGACGTCGTCATCGTCGACGGCACCGCCGAGCCGGTGGACGTCGCCGACCTTGACCCGGACCTGGGCCACGCGTTCGCCACCAGGACCGGCTTCGACCCGCGCGAATCCGACGAGCCCTACCAGTACTTCCTGATCCGGCCGCGGCGCATCCAGGCCTGGCGAGAGGCGAACGAGTTGCAGGGACGAGTCCTCCTGCGCGACGGCCGCTGGCTCGGCTGACCCAGCGCGGGTTGGTTCACCGTCCAGTCGGGTCGACCGGGTGGCCTCAGGATGGTCGGCCCGACTCATCCTCTGCCGACAACGTCATCCGGCGGCGGCCAGCCCGACGAGGTGGCCCTCGGGGTCGGTGAAGAAGCCGACCACCAACGTGTCGGCGGGGTTGCGGTGCGGCCCCGACACGCGAATGCCGCCCAGGCTTTCCGCTTGCTGCAGCGCCGCCTCCACGTCGGGCACGCCGACGTAGAACAACGTCCGGTGCGGGTAACCCGCGCCGCCGCCGACGCCGCCCGGGATCCCGGCACCGCCGTCGGTGCTGGTGTCGGGGTGGACGAACCCGTAGTTGCCCGGTGCCGAGACCGCCTCGGCGGCGGCGTCCCCGATGTCGAACTGCCAGCCGAACAGCTCCCCGTAGTAGCTGCGCAACCGCTGCGGATCCGTCCCGATGATCTCGAAGTGCACCACTGGCCGCCCCATGGACGTGCTCCTTTCCTGCGCCGCGGCGCCCGACTGCTCCGGCCCTCGCGGCAGTTCGTCGTGGCCCGTGCGGGCCGTCCGGTGCGCGACCCCTGTCTATCGGGACCGTAGCGCCCATGGTTGCAAAAAACAACTGGATGGTAGCGTTTAACATGCAACCCGGATCAAGGTCAGGAGGAGGCGGCATGCCGACCAGTCGTACCTACGGCGACGCCTGCGGCATCGCCCGCGCCCTCGACGTCGTCGGAGAGCGGTGGGCGGTGCTCGTCGTCCGTGAGCTCCTTCTCGGGCGGCAGCGCTTCTCGGACCTGCGCCGAGCACTGCCGGGGGCCAGCTCCAACATGCTCACTGACCGACTGCGCGAGTTGGAGAGCCGCGACGTGGTGCACCGGCGCCGACTGCCGCCCCCCGCGGCCTCGGTGGTGTACGAACTCACCGAGTCCGGACGCGAATTGGAACCGATCGTGCTGGCCCTCGGCGGCTGGGGCCTACGCATCCCCCTACCCGCGGCTCCGGTCCACCTGAGTGCCACCTCGGTGCTGCTCTTCCTGCGCGGTTCACTGCACCCGAATCCCCAGGCACCGCCGGCCACCTACCGCTTCGAGCTCGACGACCGGGTGTGGACTGTCCGCACCCAGGACGGGCAGGTCCACATCGAGCCCGGCGAGCCGGCCCAGCCGCAAGCCTGCCTGCGCACCGATCCGACGACGCTCAATGCCCTCCTCGATGGCTCCATCACACTGGCCACCGCACTGACGACCGGCACAGCCGTCATCAGCGGCGACGAGGCCATGCTCGGTCACCTCTTGCAGCCCGCTAATCCCTGAGCCGATCGGCCATCGACGTCATCGGTTGTTCGGCAGAATGTGGCGGCGACGGTGCTGGCGGCCGGCAGCTGGCCGCGCAGCGCAAGCGACCCGTTGGAGACCGACATGCGGAAATTGATCGCGGACGAATGGATGACCCTCGACGGGGTCGTCCAGGCCCCCGGCTACGACGGGGAGGACAGCGACGGCGGCTTCCAGCACGGCGGCTGGCACATGCCCCACATGGACGACATCACGACGAACTGGGTCACCAAGACCACGGTCGAGACCGGTGCTTTCCTGTTCGGCCGCCGCACGTACGAGATCTTCGCGTCGTTCTGGCCGACCGCTCCCGCCGAACTCGCCACGCTCGCCGAGGTGCTCAACAACCGGCCGAAATACGTCGCCTCGACGACGCTCACCGAACCGCTCGCGTGGCAGAACTCCACGGTCCTTCAGGGCGACGTCGCCAAGGCCGTGGCGTCGCTGAAGCAGGAAGACGGCGGTGCCCTGCACGTCGTCGGCAGCTCCCAGCTGACCAGGACTCTCATCGAGCACAACCTCGTTGACGAGCTCCGCATCTTCATCGAGCCGGTCCTCGTCGGCGGCGGCAAGCGCATCTTCCCCGAGGACGGCACGCTCCGGCGGCTGCGGCTCACCGGGAGCCAGGTGACGACCACCGGCGTCATCATCGCGACCTACACCACAGCCGAGTCCTGACGCTCCGCACACGAGGGACGCACCCGCGTCTACCTGGCCGAGGTGGCGATCTGGGGTGTCCGCGCGGATACGAACCATGGCACCGTCGCGAGTTGAGCCAGTGAAGGAGCCGCCGATGATCACCGATCCAACGCTCGTCCGCATCGGCCAGGGGGTGGAGCTGCACCATGGTCGAGGCCAGCGTGAGGCCGCTCGCCACCTGTTCGCGCAGATCTGGGATGAGATCAACGGGGAGCAGGGCGATCCGTTGCACGTGTGCGTCCTCGCGCACGCGATGGCTGACGTGCAGGACGATGTCCACGAGGAGTTGGTTTGGGACCAACGGGCGCTGACGGCGGCCGACCAGCTCACGGAGTTTCGGGTGGCAGAGGCCGGGGTAATGCTGCCCGTGGCTGGCTTGTATCCGTCGTTGCACCTCAACCTGGCTGAGTGCTACCGCAAGCTCGGCGATCTCGGCCGCGCCCGGGAGCACCTCCAGCTCGCGCAGACTGGGATCGGCGCGCTTGGCGATGACGAGTACGCGCAGCTGATCAGGGGCGGACTGGATCGGCTGACGCAGCTGCTGACTTCCAAGTAACCGTTCGCTGCCGCCAGAGACCACCCGACAACCAGCGGCGCTTGGATTGAGGTCATGACGGGGTCCTCCGTCGTCGCTACAGGGGCAGGCCGCGCCGACCGTTGGCGGTCGGAAGACGGCCTCATCCGGCGCATGGTGGTATCGGTCCCGGAGTGGGGTCCTGGGCATGGTCATCCCCATGCCCAGGACCGGTGCCGCGAGTTCGGCGCTCAGGGGATGATGGTGATCTTGCCGTGGGTCTGCCCCGCCTCGCCCCTGCGGTGGACGAGCGCGAGGGCGGACAGCGGGTGGGACTCGGTGACGCCGACAGTGAGCGCGCCCATGTCGATGAGCTCGACGATCCCGGCGAGCTGTTCGATGTCGTTGCGGGCGACAAAGTGGACGGCGGTGACCTGCGCGGTGGCTGGCGGATCGACCGGCGTGGCGATCGAGACGATGATGCCGCCGGGCCGGACCAGGGGAACAAGCTCCGCAGCCGCCTCGGGACTGATCGCGGCGAGGTTGATGACGGCGTCGACCTGGCCGTCGAGCGCGTCGGCGAGGGGTGTGCGAGTGTAGTCGATGATCTGGTCGGCGCCGTAGGTGCGGACCGCGGCAGCGCTGCGGCCGCTGGCCGTGGCGATCACTGTTGCTCCGGTGTGCTTGGCGAGTTGGACGGCGAAGACACCGACGCCTCCGCCGGCGCCGTTGATCAGGACACGCTGTCCCGCAGTGGGATGGGCATGCTCATGCAGCGCCTGCCAGGCGGTGAGCGCGGCGACCGGGATCGCGGCGGCGTCAGCCAACGGGATGGTGGTGGGTGCTTTGACCAGGGTGCCGGCGGCGGCGACGACGTACTCGGCCGACGCCCCGCCGTAGTCGAGGCGGCCAACCACCCGGTCGCCCACGGTGAAGGAGCTGACATCGCTGCCGGTCTCGGTGATCGTGCCGGAGACATCGAAGCCGAGGGTGTATGGCAGGTCGACCGGCAGCACGGCCTGCAGGAACCCTGATCGGAGCGCGGCATCGGAGGGGTTGTAGGAGGCCGCGGCGACCCGGATGAGTACCTGGTCCGGCTCGGGCACCGGCCGCAGCACCTCTTCGTAACGGATGATGCCGGCATCGCCGTACTGGTGGATACGTGCGGCCTTCATGGTGTCGCGGAAAGCGCTGGCGTGGTCGGTCACCCAGGTCCGGAACGTGCGCGCCGGCGCTCCGATGACCTCCTGCACCGTGGAGGTGACCGGCCTCGGCTCCGTCACCAACTCGGACTGGGCCTGGAGGACGCCGTCAACGGCCGCGGGCGGCCAGCCCTGGGCTAGCATCTGCTGCCGCGCAGTGTCCGGTGCGGCCTCGACCCAGCGCACCGGGCGGCCGATCACCTCACCGATGATGCGCACCTGGTCGGCCTGGGTGAGTGATTCAGGACCGGTCAGCTCATAGATCGCTCCTGCGTGCCCGTCGCCGGTGAGTGCGCGTACCGCGACGGCGGCGATGTCGCGCTCGTGCAGCGGGGGCATGACGGCCGCCCCGTAGGGCGCGCGCACGATGCCCTCGGTGCGGATCTGCTCGGTCCACCTGAGGGTGTTGGCCGCGAAGACGTGGGGCCGTAGGAACGTCCACTCCAGCCCGGACCGCTTGATCAAATGCTCGACCTGCTGTTCGTGGTCGCGTACGGCCGCCGACGAAAGGTAGACCACGCGACCGGTGTGCTCGGCGACCACATCCAGGACTGCGGACACGCCCTCAGCCGTGGCAAAAGGCCAGACCAGGAACGCCGCCTCGACCCCGGCCATGGGCGCATGCAGGGTGTCTGGCTCGGACAGGTCACCGCGCATGACCTGGACGCCGGGCGGCAGGACCGCCGATTCGGGATCGCGGGCCAACGCCCGAACCTCGATTCCCGCGTCCATCAGCTGAGTCACAACCTGTCGGCCGACCGTGCCGGTCGCCCCAGTAACCACAATCTTGTGTCGCCGTGCCATGACGGTGCCTCTTCCAAGTTGTCTCGGCCCCGGCTCACGGCCGCGGGGTTGATCACTTCTCTTGCGATCCACCGTACGAGGAGCGCAGGAGACTTCCTATGCGCAGAAATCTCTGATTCATACGCAAACGTCTTCGCGGAATGTCAGCGATAGACTCGACCGGTGGATGTGCTCAGCGATGTGATCGCCATCATGCGCACCGGACGGCCCCGTTCAGCGCGCGTCCAATGGCACGCTCCCTGGGGACAGCGCTTCCCCTCCGCCCCCGGCTCGGCGGGCTTTCAAGTGATCCTGCAGGGGTCGTGCTGGCTCACCCCGCCCGACGGCGGCGCACCCATCGCGCTGGGCGTCGGCGACGTGGTGTTCTTCCCCCACGGGCACGGATACGGCCTGGCCGACAACCCCGCCACCTCGCTGGCCGAACCCGACTGCGATCCGCTTGAAGAGGCCGACCTCTACGCCTCAGCGTCCATCGGTCAGCCTGTGCACGGCACCCCCACCGTGACGCTCTGCGGCGGATATCGGCTCGACCCGGCCCGGGCTCATCCGCTGCTGGACGACCTACCCGGCATGGTCCACCTGCCCGCCCGGCTCGGGCACCGCGCCGAAGTCCGCGCCGCCGTCGACCTGCTCGGCAGCGAACTCAATCGCCCCCGTCTCGGCGCCGACACCATCGTGCCCGCCCTGCTCGACATGCTGCTCCTCTACATCCTGCGAGCCTGGTTCGACGAGCAACCCGAGCGGGGCACCGTCACCGGCTGGTCCGCGGCACTGGCCGACCCGGCGATCAGCGCCGCGCTGCATGCCATCCACCGCGACCCCGCACACCACTGGACGGTCGAGACACTGGCCGCACAGGCAAGACTGTCCCGCGCGGCCTTCTCCAAGCGATTCACCGCCATGATCGGCCAACCACCCCTCACCTATCTGACCTGGTGGCGCATGACCACCGCGGCACGGCTGCTCCACGGATCCGACGCCCCACTTAGCGAGGTGGCCACCCAGACCGGCTACACCTCGGAATTCGCCTTCGCAAACGCCTTCAAGCGGGAGTACGGCACCGCTCCCGGCAGATACCGCCGACGCAGCCAAGCGGGAACCCCGAACAAAGAACAGAGCTCGGCGTAACCACACCTCAGCCAGTCGCCCTGCTCCAGAACACGCCACCGCCAGCCCGGCAGATCTCCTGCGCCTCCCGGTCGGAGCCGGGCAGTTCTGCCTCCCGCCCACAGTGGATCGCCCCGTTCTCGGAGCACCGCGGCCGCTGATACACCAGCCTGAACCCTTACGCACAAGAACTGTCATTATGATGTGCTGCTGTTATGCCCCATTTGAGCGGATGGATTGCCGGATTATCGTTACCGGTTATCCGGCAATCCGTCCGCGGGGTTTCCGAACCCGGGGTTGAGGAAGATTCACGCCGAAATTGGCGCTAACGGTGATCTTGGCTAGCGACCAGGGCCGGGTCCACATTGGGGTGTGACGCCGCCCGCCTTTCCCCGCTCGGGTACGCGCACATCAACATGCTGGGCCGCTACAGCTTCCCCAAGCCGGGCGACGGGCCACAGCTGCGCCCGCTGCGCGACCCCGACCAGCCGGAGAACTGATGCCCGTTAAGGACATCGAGCCCGGCCGCGAGTACGGGCGCAACGCCTCTGCGAAAGCAGACAGCCGCTGTTGCAGGTGGCCGTGGAAGGCCTTCCCGTCCGCGCAGACGGCAGCAGCGGTCGGGCAGAGCTGGCCCTGGGTGCGCCGCTGCCAAATCGAGATCCGGTGGGTGCTGCTCGAGCCCAGCCGAGTACGCCGTGCCGAGTCCGGAACGCGAGGACTACCTGCCGGACGCAGATCGCGCACCCGATTAGGTTTCCGCGCCGCGCCCGTCTGTACGTATAAGAACGACTCACGAGAGGCTGGCATGATGCGGAAACTGACCTTTGGCATGAATGTGACCCTGGACGGCTACATCGCCGCGCCCGGCGACGACCTCGGCTGGAGTGGGGGTGAGGGACCGGACTCGTCGTCGAGCGACGAGCTGTTCCAGTGGTGGTCCGACCGGGTGGGGGCGACTGGCCTGGCGCTGTATGGGCGCAAGCTGTGGGAGGCGATGAGTTCCCACTGGCCGACCGCCGACCAGCAGCCCGGCGCCACACAGGCGGAGATCGAGTTCGCCCGCCGCTGGCGGGACATGCCGAAGGTGGTGTTCTCCTCGACGCCCAGGACGGTCGACTGGAACACGCGCCTGGTCACCGGCGACGCGGTCGCCGAGATCACCCGGCTCAAGGCCGAGGACGGCGGCCCGATGGACATCGTCGGCGCGACGCTTGCCGGGGCGGCCATGCGGGCCGGGCTGATCGACGAATACGCCCTGGTCACCCACCCGGTCCTGGTGGGCGGCGGCACGCCGTTCTTCACCGCGCTGGACAGCTGGGTGAACCTGAACCTCGTGGAGACGCGGACTTTTTCCGGCGGCGTAGTGCTGACCCGATACGAGACGAGGCGATGAGCACGGGCCAGCTGCTCGGCTCGTGAGGCCGGGTCGAAATCCTTCCTGACGTGCTGACCGTGACCCTCGGCTATGAGGGAACCTTCCCCGGGCCCTTCCTTGCGTTCCAGTCAGATGTTGACCGACTTGCTGGAGATGAGGACGACGGCGTCGTTGATTGTGACGATGTTCTTCGGGCATAACGCC
Source organism: Micromonospora sp. NBC_00858 (assembly GCF_045207365.1). Taxonomy (NCBI): domain Bacteria; kingdom Bacillati; phylum Actinomycetota; class Actinomycetes; order Micromonosporales; family Micromonosporaceae; genus Micromonospora; species Micromonospora sp. NBC_00858. The sequence goes on from NZ_CP108828.1 coordinate 2,402,968, forward strand.
GCCCCGCCGGCAACGCCGGCGGGGCGGTGGTGTTCGCGTTGTCGCGTTGGTGTTCAGCTGGTCGGGGTGCTCATTCCGCAGTGACTTCGGTGATGCCGGCCCGTGCGCTGGACTCGTCGACGATGGGGACTTGTGTGATCACAGTGTCGGGGGCAGGTCCAGCCATGGTTTGTCGGTGGCGTCGAATCCGGTGAGCTCGGCGATCTTCCCGTCGACGATGTGCAGGACCGCGATGTTGAATAACCGGTACTTTGGGTCGTTGGGGGTGCGGAGGTACAGCACGGCGGCGGGCATGCGGTTGATCGTCGTGGTGATACAGCGCCAGTCGTCGTAGCCGGGCTGGAAGAGCCCATTGGAGACCCAGCCGTCCACCGCGTCCTTGGCCGTGATGACCGAGGTGCCCGCCTCGGGCAGCATCACGAAGCGCAGGTCGTCGCGCAGCAGGGCCATCAGCCCGTCGAGGTCGTTGCGCTCATGGGCGTCGATATACAACTTCACCACGCCGCGCTCGTCATTCGACAGCTCGTGGGTGGCGGGTCTCCGCCAGTCGAGGCGGCGGTCGGGCAGCTGCTCGCGCATCGTCACACGGGCCCGCTGCAGTGCGCTGGTCACCGATGCGACGGTCAGCTCGAGGGCGTCGGCGGCCTTCGCCGCCGGCCAGCCGAGGACGTCGCGCAGGATGAACACCGCCCGCTGCCGCGGCGGCAGGTGCTGGACGGCGACGATGAACGCCAGCTCGATCGTTTCCCGCGCCACCACCGATTCCTGCGGGTCCTCGGGGAGCATCCGGTCCGGGTACGGCTGCAGGTAGAGCACCTCGGAGCCGACGTCCGCCAGCTCGGACGGTACGGGTGTGCGGTCGTTGCGCTTCTCCAGGAAGTCGAGGCAGGCGTTCGTCGCGATCCGGTACAGCCAGGTCCGCAGGGCCGCGTGGCCCTTGAACGACGCCCGCTTGTTCCACGCTCGCAGGAACGTCTCCTGCGTCATGTCCTGGGCGTCCTCGTAGTTCGCGAGCATCCGGTAGCAGTGCACCTGCAGCTCACGCTGGTGGCGCTCCGTAATGAGTGCAAACCGCGCCGTGTCGTCTGAGCGGGCCGCCGCGATGAACGCGGCCTCGTCGGCGCCCAGCAGTCTGGCGTCGGTCATGGTCATCAATCCTTCCACCGGTGCGAGAGGCTAACAGAACTGACGACGTGACGGAGGATTTCTGATCGGCGAAGCCGCTGACACCGGGCCGTTCGCCAGGCGGGCTGTGGCAGCTTGCCTCGCGCGTGCCGGCATTGAGCCCGCGCACGTACAAGAAGGCGCGGCTGGTCGGGAGCACCTGGACGCACTACTCGGTGGTACCGTATAGTGGTACTCGGTAGTACGAGGTACCGGAGGGTCGAAGAGGAGCCGCGATGGACGACCTGACAGAGATGCTGAAGGGCACGCTCGAGGGCTGCGTGCTCGAAATCATCGGCGGCGAGGAGACCTACGGGTACGCCATCACGCGTCGGCTGAACGAGCTCGGCTTCGCCGACGTCGTCGAGGGGACGGTGTACACCATCCTGCTGCGACTGGAGAGGAACGGACTCGTCCAGGTGACGAAGCGACCATCCGAGGTGGGCCCGCCGCGCAAGTTCTATGCGCTCAACGACGCCGGGCGCAAGGAACTCGCGATGTTCTGGGCGAAATGGCAGTACGTCTCATCACGCATCGACAGGCTCAAGGAGGGCGGGCGATGAGCTTCTGGGAGACCATCACAGGCAGCGATCTCACCAGGGAATGGAAGGTGTTCGAAGCCCGGGCAGAGGCATTGCCGGCCGACTACCAGGCGGCATGGGAACAGATCAAGGGCAACCTCTTCCCCTACACGGGCTTCACAGGTCGCAACCTGATGCCGATCCTCGACGCCGCCCTGGGGCTGCTTGAAGAAGCATCGGCGGACGGGCAGAGCATCCACGAGGTGCTCGGCGACGACATCCCCGGCTTTTGTACGGCGTTGGCCGGCGGAGAGGGTGCCCGTACCTATCGCGACCGGTGGCGCGAGCAGTTGAACAGGAACGTTGCAAGGAAATTGGGCCGGCTAGGAGGCTGACGTGGGCATCCAGGACATCATCGAGGGCAAGAAGCAGTGGCGGGCGCACGTGGCTCGGGTCAAGGCGCTCCCGCCGGACTACCAGATCGTCTACAAGGAGATGCAGAGGTACCTGTTCAAGGTCGGCCCGGTCGACCTTTTTGATGGGCGCCTGCTCGCCGGAATCGTCGACTTTTTCGAGGAGGGTGCCGCGGCCGGAAAGGGGGTTCTGGAACTCATCGGCACCGACGTCGCCGCCTTCTGCGACGACCTGGTCAAGGACTCGCGCACCCACGCGGACGTCTTTCAGGAGTCCATCAGCGGGACGGACGAGAAGTAACACCCGTCGTCATCATGGCAGCGGGTGTAAGGCCGCACGACGCGCTGGCGAGCTGAGCAGCTTGCCAGCGCGTCGGCAGATCCGCGCTCCCCTAGTCGGCCTTCGGATGGTTGTCGGCGGTTGCCTCGGCGATCATCGAAAAACTGGCCAGGTCATAAGCCTCGCGCCCCTCCTGCTCGGGCATCCGCAGTGTGCTCTCCCGCTGGTACCCGGCCTTTTCGGCCACCCGCAGGGACGCCACGTTGTCGACGCGGGAGTGCAACTGAACCCGCCGCATCCCGCCGTCGGTAAGCGCCCACCGTCCAACCGCCCGGGCCGCCTCGGTCGCATAGCCGCGACCTCGCTGACTGATGTGTATTCCGTAACCGATCTCGGTGCGACCAGCCTGCCAGTCGGTGTCCCGCAACCCGGTACTGCCGACAATCCGGCCGGTGGCCCGCTCCACTATCGCCAGGTGTACGCCCTCGCCGCCCAAACGCCGCTGATGCACCTTGTCCGCCAGCCACTCGTCCACGTCAGCGACCGCCTCAGGGAAGCCTGGCGGCAGTGCCGTGCGATCCCCGGTCGCCACAAATGCCGCCACAGATAAGGCATCCTGCGGCCCGAACTCACGAATCTCCAACCCGCCGGAGATGATCTTCACTGGAGGGAACATGGTGCGCAGGGTAAGCCGCACCCCGTGCGCGGTGCAGGGGGTTTTGCGCTCGTCGCGAACCAAGCGGATGGTGCCACCGCAACTCATCGGCAAGGCCCGACGTCTCTGGCGGAAGCACCGGAATTGGCCCGCCGCCGGGACCGAAAGTTACGGCCCGACAACGACGTTCTCGAGCGGCTTGCCCGCCGCGTACCGCCGTACCTGGTCGACCAGCAGCCGGCGGGCCCGGGGTGCCATCGCGGCGGTCAGGCCGCCGACGTGCGGGCTGATCAGGACGTTCGGCGCGGACCACAGTGGGTGATCGGTGGGCAGTGGCTCGGGTTCGGTGACGTCCAGGGCAGCGTGCAGCCGGCCCGCGTCGAGTTCGGCGAGCAGCGCCTCGGAGTCCACCACCCCGCCCCTCGCCACGTTCACCAGCAAGGCGCCGTCGGCCATCCTGGCGAGGAAATCCTTGTCGACCAGGCCTGCGGTCTCCGGGGTCAGCGGGGTGGCCAGGATGACAACATCGGCGTGTGGCAACAGTTCCGCAATTTCGGAAATCGGCCTCACGCCGGGGCGGGCGCTCCGGGCCACCCGGCTGATCTCCACCTCGAACCCCACCAGCCGGCGCTCGATCGCGGCGCCGATCGAGCCGTACCCGACGATCAGCACCCGGGCGTCAGCCAGCCCGGTCGACCAGCCCGAGGCCCAGCGGCCCTCGCCCCCCGCCCGGACGAAGTCCGGCAGCCGGCGCCGGGCGGCCAGGGTGAGTGCCACGGCCAGCTCGGCGGTGGCCGCGTCATGCACGCCCCGGCCATTGGCCAGGATCAGGCCGGGCCGCAGGAACGGCAGGATGTGGTCGTAGCCGGCGGTCACGGTCTGCACCACTGTGAGCCGGGGCATCCGGGCGATCGGCTCGCAAAGGCGCGGATCGATAATCCCGTACGGGATCGCATAGAACTCGACGTCGTCCAGGTTCTCGGCCATGGGCTGAGTGCCGTCGTACAGCGCGATGTCGAGATCGTCGAGATCGGCCATTGCGTCGGGGTGAGGGATCAGGTAGCGCACGGCGGCATTATCCCGAAGCCGTCGCCCGAGCCGAAATCCTCTGCAATCTGCCCTGGCGCCGCCACGGCACCGGGTTTACGAGCAGGGATTTTGACCCTCGGGTAGGTCGAGGCCCCAGGGTCGCGGCATGGACATCCAGAACGAACAAGCCGCACCCGACGAGACGATGGCGAGCATCGTCGCCGCGGTGGAGCTGGGCCGCTCAGGCCAGCGCGCGCAGGCCAGGGAGGCGCTCACCGCGCTCTGGGATCAGATCGGCGAAGCCGGCGACGCCTTCCACCGCTGCACCCTCGCGCACTACCTGGCCGACCTCCAGGACACCACCGAAGCTGAACTCGGCTGGGACGAGCGTGCCCTGGCCGCGGTCTCCGACCTCACCGACGAACGGGCCCAGCAGTACCACCACTCGATTCAGGTCCACAACTTCCTGCCGTCGCTGCACCTCAACCTCGCCGACGACCACCGCCGCCTGGGCAACACCGCCCGGGCCCGGGAACACCTGGCCCTGGCCGAGCGCTTCGTCGGGCGGCTGCCGGACGACCCGTACAGCGAGGTGATCCGCGCCGGCATCCGCAACGCTACCGAGGCGTTGGGGCCAGTGCGCGAGTAGTCGACCGCGAACCGCTGCGAACGTCGGGCCATGCCGGCGGGGCCGTCGCCAACCTCGCCGGTATCCGCGCCCGCGAGCCGGGTGACCGCCCGATCTTGCAACTTACCTTCTTGACGTGCGGCAGACGCGTAGCTAAGTTTCAGCCACCCGGACTGAGAGGCCGCCGTCTATGCAGACTCGACTCACTCCCGCAGCTACCTGGGTGACCACACTGGCGACCGCGCTCGCCCTCCTGCCCGCCCAGGCCTCGGCCGCACCGGCACACCCCCCGTCGGCCGAGCACGGCTGGGTCACCTCCACGCTGCGGCACATGAGCCTGGAGCAGAAGGTCGGGCAGCTCTTCGCCACCTACGTCTACGGCTCAGACGCCACCGCACCCACGGCCGCCGACCGCGCCGCGAACCGGGCCGCGTTCGGCGTCGAAACGCCGGCCGAGGTCATCGGCCGGTACCACCTCGGCGGCGTCTGCTACTTCTCCTGGTCGCACAACCTGGACAGTCCTCGCCAGATCGCGACCCTCTCCAACGGACTTCAGCAAGCCGCGCTCGGCGACCGGTCGAAGGGCCGCGTGCCCCTGCTCATCTCCACCGACCAGGAGCAGGGCGCGGTGGTACGGATGCCCTCCCCCGCCGCCCAGTTCCCCGGGTCGATGGCGCTTGGTGCCGCGCGGTCCCCCGAGGCCGCCCGGACGGCGGCGGAGATCACCGGGCGGGAGCTGCGCGCGGTCGGCATCCGCCAGCCGTACGCGCCGATCGCCGACGTCAACGTCAACCCGGGTAACCCGGTGATCGGCGTCCGGTCCTTCGGCGCCGACCCCACCCTGGTGGCTGACCTCACCGCCGCCCAGGTCACCGGCTTCCAGGACCGGGCTCGGGTCACCGCCGTGGCGAAGCACTTCCCCGGGCACGGCGACACGGCCACCGACAGCCACACCGGCCTGCCGGTGATCAACCACAGCCGCGCGGAGTGGGACCGGATCGACGCGCCACCGTTCCGGCGGGCGATCAAGGCCGGCGTCGAATCGATCATGACCGCGCACATCGTGGTCCCCGCGCTCGACCCCTCCGGCGACCCGGCGACGTTGTCGCCGACGATCCTCACCGGTGTGCTGCGCGGTGAACTCGGCTTCCGGGGCGTCATCGTCACCGACGCGCTGAACATGGCTGGCGTGCGCGCGAAGTACGGCGACGAGCGGGTACCCGTACTGGCGCTCAAGGCCGGCGCCGACCAGCTCCTGATGCCGCCGGACCTCGCGCTGGCCCGGGACGCGGTGCTGCGGGCCGTCGCCGCCGGCGAGCTCACCGAGCGACGGATCGACGAGTCGGTCCGGCGCATCCTCGGCATGAAGTACCGCCAGGGGCTGGCCCGCTCACCGCTGGTCGACGTCGAGCAGGCGGTACGCACGGTCGGCGCGCCGGAGCACCTCGCCGCCGTCGCCCGGGTCACCGACCCGACGCTCACCGCCGTCCGCAACGACGCCGACGTACTGCCGCTGCCCCGCACCGACCGGTCGGTGCTGGTCACCGGCTGGGACAGCGCCGCCTTCGCCCCGGTCGCGACGGTCGCCGACGGGTTCACCGCCCGCGGCGCCCGAGCCACCGCTCGACCGGCGACGCTGCCCTCCGACGCGGTGATCGCCGCGACAGCCGCCCAGGCCGCCGAGCACGACCTCACCGTCGTGCTGGTGAACAAGGCGTGGGACACCACTGTCACCGACCCGCGCGCCACCCAGCAGCGCCTCGTCGCGGCGCTGCTCGGCACCGGCAAGCCGGTGGTCGTCGTGGCCGTCCGAGACCCCTACGACATCGCGTACCTGCCGGGCGTGACCACCTACCTGGCGACCTACTCGTACACCCGGGCGGCGATGGACGCACTCGTCCGCGCGCTGCACGGCGAGCTGTCCCCGAGCGGGCGGCTGCCCGTCACGATCCCCACGGCCGAGGGGGCGGGCTCCGTGCTCTACCCCTACGGCCACGGTCTGAGCTGGTAGGAGGCAACCCAATGCAGCGGAGGAATTTCCTTGTCGGCGCGGTCGGTACGGGCGCGCTGGGGGCGAGCGCGGGAGCGCTCGGCGTCGGTGCCCTGGCACCGGCGGCGGCCAGCTCCCGTGGCCGTCGGGTCCGCACCGGTCTCGACGAGTTGGTGTCCTCCGGGTTCGCCGACCTCGCCGGCCAGCGGGTGGGCGTCGTCTCCAACCCGACCGGCGTCGACGCGGCGTACCGGCACCTCGTCGACCTGATGCACGGCTCGGGTCGGGTCCAGCTGGTCGCGGCGTTCGGCCCCGAGCACGGCTTCCGGGGCTCCGCGCAGGCCGGCGGCAGCGAGGGAAATGGCGTCGACGCCCGCACCGGCATCACGGTGTACGACGCGTACGGCGCCTCGCAGGCCCGGTGGGAAGCCATGTTCACCGAGGCCGGGGTGGACACGGTGGTCTTCGACATCCAGGACGTCGGGGTCCGCTTCTACACCTACATCTGGACGATGTACACCTCGATGGTCGCGGCGGCGCGGGTCGGCAAACGCTACGTCGTGCTGGACCGGCCCAACCCGATCGGCGGGCGGGCCTACGGGCCGATGATGACCACGCCGTACACCTCGGGTGTGGGTCTGAAGGAGATCATCCAGCAGCACGGGATGACCGTCGGGGAGCTGGCCCGGTTCTTCAACGCCACGTTCCTGCCAACCGAGGCGGGGCGACCGGTCGACCTGCACGTGGTGCGGTGCCGGCACTGGAAGCGCGACGACCTCGCCGCCGACACCGACGTGCCCTGGGTGATGCCCAGTCCGAACATGCCCACCCCGGACACCGCGCTGGTCTACCCGGGTACCGGGCTGTTCGAGGGCGTCGCGTCGATCACCGAGGGGCGCGGCACGTGCCGCCCGTTCGAGCTGATCGGCGGGCTGGCGACCGACTTCGACCACCACTGGGGTGACCGGCTCAACGCCCGGAACCTGCCCGGAGTCGAGTTCCGCGAGGCGTACTTCTCGCCGACCTCGGCCGGGCAGAAGCCGGACCTGCTCAACAAGCTCTGCGCAGGCGTGGAGGTCAAGGTCGTCGACCGGGCCGTGTACGACCCGATCCGCACCGGCGTGGCGATGCTGGTGGAGGCGCACAAGTACCCGGCGTTCGCCTGGCGACGCGACTCGTGGGACACCGTGCGCCCGTACTGGATCGACAAGCTCACCGGCTCGCCGCGACTGCGTACCCAGATCGACGCCGGAGCCGACGTGGACGACGTCGTCGGCGCCTGGGCCGACGAGCTGGCCACCTTCAACCGGCAACGCCGGCCCTACCTGCTCTACTGAGGAGTGCGGTCATGACCAGGTCGATCCGTCGTCCGCTCCGCTCACTCGCGCTCGGCCTGGCCCTGGTGGTCCTGGGCACGACGCTGCCGGCCGCCGCCGCGGTTGCCGCGTCACCCCCGGCCCCGTCGGGACCGCCGACCGTCACGCCCGCCGACATCCACTTCCGACACGACACGCTGCGGCGCGGCAGCGCCCGCCAGGTCGGCCTGCTCCCCGACCAGGTGGATCGCCTGCCCGCCGACCTGGCGGCGTACCTCCAGCCGACGCCCGACCATCCCGGATACCCGATGTACGCGGGCGCGGTGGTCCTGGCCGCGAAGGACGGCGTGATCGTGGAGCACGCCGCCGTGGGCAGCGCGGTGAAGTACGCCTCCGTCGGGCCGCCGCCCGGCCTGGTCGGCGTGGAACTCCCTGCCGACCAGCAGATCGCGACCCGTCCCGACACCATCTTCGACCTGGCGTCGGTGTCGAAGCTGTTCACCACGATCGTCACCATGCAGCAGGTGGAGCGGGGGCGGGTGGAGCTGGACGCGCCGGTCGCCCGGTACGTCCCGGAGTTCGCCGCTGGCGGCAAGGCGACGGTCACCGTCCGGATGCTGCTCACCCACACGTCGGGGCTGCCCGCGTTCACGGCGCTGTGGAGCAGGTACCCGACGCCGGCCGAACGGTTCGCCGCCACCCTCGCCACGCCCCTCGCGGCCGGGGCGACACCCGGCTCCCAGTACGTCTACTCGGACCTCGGGCTGATCGCGCTGGGCGTACTGGTGGAACGGGTGACCGGTCGGCCGCTGGCCGAGCTGGTCCGCGACGGCGTGACCGGGCCGCTGGGCATGACCGACACCGGCTACAACCCGGGCCCGGAGCGGCGGTCGCGGATCGCCGCGACCGAGTACCAGCCGTACGCCGGGCGCGGCATGGTCTGGGGTGAGGTGCACGACGAGAACGCCTGGTCCCTCGGCGGGGTGGCCGGGCACGCCGGGGTCTTCTCCACGGCAACGGACCTGGCCGTCCTCTGCCAGTCACTGCTCAACGGTGGCGAGTACCGCGGTCGGCGGATCCTGCGCTCGGAAACGGTGCGCACGATGCTGGTCAACTACAACGCGCCGCTGGAGTCGGCCTACCCGGAGAGCGACCGCGGGCTCGGCTTCGAGCTGAACAAGCACTGGTACATGATGGGGCTCTCCTCGCCGGTGGCCTTCGGGCATACCGGCTTCACCGGAACGTCGATCGTCATCGACCCGCTCTCCCACTCGTTCGTCGTCATGCTGAGCAACCGGGTTCACCCGGACCGGGGCTGGGGCAGCAACAACGTCGCCCGCCGGGCCGTCGCGCGTGACCTCGCCGAGGCGATGCCGGTGCGACCGCGCTCGGCCAGCGCCTGGCGGGCCGACCCACGCGACTCCGCGACGAGCACGCTCACGGCGCCGCTGCGCCGGCCCGCGCGGGGCGCGACGGCGAGCTTCCTGCTCTGGTACGACACCGAGCCCCGCTACGACAGCGCGCGGTTCGAGGTCTCCAACGACGGCGGGCAGACCTGGGCGCCGGCGACCATGCAGCTACGCGACGCCGGCCGACGGTGGACCGCCGACGGCACGGTCACCGGCTACGGGGGCCGGGTGTGGTGGCAGGTCTCGGTGGCGCTGCCCGACCAGGCCACCCACCTGCGGTGGAGCAGCAGCACAGACGGCTCCGGCCAGGGGCGTGGCGTCTACGTCGACCGGGTCGTGGCGGCGGACCGGTACGGCGTGCTCTTCCAGGGCGAAGGCGGTGACGCCTCCCGGCTCGTCGCCAACGGGTGGTCACCCGCGCGCAGCTGAGCCGTTCGCCCGGGGTCGGAGTGTGGCCGGCCCCGGGCGAACGGGCTGCCCTGCAACCGCGCGTCGAATCGCGTTGCGGTGACCGGCGGGCGCTGCGAGGCTCGACGGATGCCAGCCATGGACGGCGCCGACGTACGCGACGCGGCCGACGAGATGACCCGGGTCCTGGGTCCGCACCGGGACCGGGACTGGTCGGTGCCGGCCGGCACGCTGCGCTGGACCTGCTGGACCACCGCCGCCCACGTGGCACACGACCTGCTCGGGTACGCCGGCCAGGTCACCGGCCGACCCGACGACGCCTACCTGCCGTACGACCTGCGGGTCTCCCCCGACGCGAGCCCGGCGCAGGTGCTGACGGTTGTCCGGGCCTGCGCCGGCCTGCTCGCCGCCGCGGTCGACGCCGCCTCGCCGGAGACCCGGGCCTGGCACTTCGGCCCGTGCGACCCGGCCGGCTTCGCCGCCATGGGAGTGGCGGAGACCCTGTTGCACACGCACGACATCACCCTCGGCCTCGGCGTGCCGTGGCTGCCGCCGCACCGGCTGAGCACGCTGGTGCTGCGGCGACTGTTCCCGGACGCCCCGGCCGGCGCCGCGCCCGAGGTGCTGCTGTGGATGACCGGGCGCGGTGAGCTGCCCGGCCGGGCGCGGCGCACCTCGTGGAGTTGGCGCGCCGCGCTGGACTGAACGAGCCTCAGCTCACTGAGGGGGCGGCCAACGAGTGCCGGTGACCGTCGCGCGGGAACGGCGGGTACGCCGGCAGCACCTCCTGGAAGAGGTAGCCGCACTTCTCCGCCACCCGGCAGGAGGCCGGGTTGTCCACCTGGTGCAGCAGGTCGAGGCGCGCCAACCCGGTGAACCGGTCGAACGCCCACCGGCTGAGTGCGATGACCGCGCGCGGGGCGACGCCCCTACCGCGCGCCCACGCCGCCGTCCAGTAGCCCACCTCGGCCACCGGGCGTCCGGGCGCGACCCCCTTGAGCACCACGCACGCCACCAGCCGTGGACCGTCCGCGCCGTCCTCCAGCGCGGCGAAGGTGAACCGCCGGCCGTCGTCCCAGTCCTGCCGGGCCTGCTCCAGCCACTGCCGCCCCTCGTCGACGGTGGTCACCGGGTTCTGGGTCCACCGTTGCAGCACCGGATCCCGGTACGCCTCCAGCAGGGCGTCCAGGTCGTCGTCTCGCCAGGGGCGTAGGACGAGGCCCGGCGCAGAAGTGGTAACCATCGCGGGCAGCTCGATTCGCATCCGCACAGTCTGCCGTGACGGTGCTGGTCAGGCTGACCCGCCGCTGGCGGTTCAGGTCGCCCGGCGGCGCCACGGCAGCCACGCCCACCGGGACCGGCGGGCCGGTGCAACGGCGGGCGCCGGCGTGGCGGCGGGTGCCCTGGTGGCGGGCGGGGTGTGCTCGGCGCGCCAGCGGCGGACCACCTCGTCGGCGTTCACCGGCCGCACCACGACCCGGGGGCCGTCCGGGTTGCGCAGCCAGGCCACGATCTGTGCGTTCAGGTTCCCCACGAAGTCCCGGACGGACTGCTCGGTGGGCAGGTCGCGGACCTCGTCGGGCACCTGTTCGATGCGCCGGCGTAGTTGCAGCGGGGTGGGCAGCAGCAGGTCGCTGGGCAGCTTCTCGCGCTCCAGGAAGCTCTTGATCCACCACGACTCGTCGTACGGCATCCCTCGGCCGGGGATGGGCTTGCCCATGCCGGGCAGGTCATCGAACTCGCCGCGTTGCACGGCTCCCCGGATCTGCGCCTCCACGGCCGCGTCCCACGCTTCAGTCACCCTGCGGCACCTCCCTGGCCACCGTAACGCGCCGCCTCCGGACGGTGGCGCGCCCCGCAACGGACAGCGCGGTCGGGCCCGTGACCATTCCCGTCGGTCTCCGTCGGGGGTGCGTTCGGACCGAAAGACCGGTTCGAACGGCAGGCCACGGTCTGGCAGGTGGCCCTGGGCCGGGGTGCCCGCCCGGCCTACGGTCGGTGCGGGTATCGGTGAACGGGGGGCGTCATGGTGGGTACGGCTGCACTGCTGGGCATCGCGTTGGTGGCCTTGGGGCTGGTGCTCACACCCGGCCCGAACATGGTCTACCTGATCTCCCGCTCGGTGGCGCAGGGCCGCCGGGCCGGGCTGATCTCGCTGCTCGGGGTGGCCGCCGGGTTCGGCGTCTACCTGGCGGCGGCGGTCGCCGGGCTGGCCACCGTCTTCGTTCTGGTGCCGACGCTGTACGCGGCGGTGAAGCTGGCCGGGGCCGGCTATCTGCTCTGGCTGGCCTGGCGGACGCTGCGCCCGGGTGGGCAGTCCCCGTTCACGCCCGCGCCGCTGCCCCCGGACCAGCCGCGACGGCTGTTCACCATGGGCCTGGTCACCAACCTGCTGAACCCGAAGATCGCCATCCTCTACGTCTCGCTGCTGCCGCAGTTCATCGACCCGGCGCGGGGGCACCTGGCGGCGCAGAGCCTGCTGCTCGGCCTGACCCAGATCACCGTCGCGCTGACTGTGAATGCGCTGATCGTGCTCAGCGCCGGCTCCCTCGCCGGGTTCTTCGCCCGCCGGCCGCTGTGGCTGCGGGTGCAGCGCTGGGTGACCGGCACGGCGTTGGCCGCGCTGGCCGTCCGGATCGCCACCGACCGCTCCCGCGCCGCCGTCGCCACCCCCTGAGCCGGCGGTACGGTCAGTTGCCCGGGTCGCGGTGCCGGCGCAGCATGCCGGCGGCCAGCGGCGCGGCGTCCAGGTCGCCGGCGGCGAGCCGGGCGGCGAGGGTACGACGTACCAGCCGGTCGGCCAGCGCTGGCGCGTGCCGGCCGACGGCCATCTCCAGCCGGCCACGCGCGGTGGTCGCCACGTCCCGGGGTGCCCGCCGGGCGGTGGCGGCGCGCAGGATCGCCGCGACCACCCCCTCGACGGGCTCCGGCCGGGACACCCCCTGCAGGGACAGGCCGGCCTCGGCGGTGCTGTCGTGGATCGGTGAGGCCACCATGCTCGGGTAGACGACGCTCACCCCGACGTGGGTGCCCACCTCGTGGCGCAGTGCGTCGGCGTACGCGACCAGCGCCCGCTTGCTCACCCCGTACGCGGCGGCGAGCGGCAGCGGCAGCACCGCCATCCGACTGGACACGAAGATCACCCGTCCCCGTGTGGCGAGCAGTGCGGGCAGCGCCGCGGCGGTGGTCCGCCAGGCGGCCAGCAGGTTGACCTCGAGCTGCCGGCGGACCATCTCATCGGGCGGCAGCTCGGCCGGGGCGGGGCCACCGACCCCGGCGTTGTTGACCAGCAGGTCCAGCCCGCCGAGCCGGTCGACGGCAGCCCGCACCGCCGGCGGCACGGCGGCTGGGTCGGTCAGGTCGCAGCCGAGCACCGGCAGGTCGTCGTCGGGTCGCGCGTGCAGGTCCAGCCCGACCACCCGGGCGCCGGCGGCGTTCAGCGCGGCGCCGAGGTGACGGCCGAACGTGCCGCTCGCCCCGGTCACCAGCACCCGGCGGCCGGTCAGCCCGGTCACCGTCCGGCTCCGACCGGCGCGGTGGCGTCGGGACCGCCACCGCGCGGTGCGGTCGGGCGCGCGCGGCGGGCGCCGGCGGTCAGCTCCCGGGTCACCTCGGCCAGGTAGACGTCGAAGTCCACCCGCATCGCCGGTCGGCGCTGACCCCAGCGGGCGGTCGCCGCGCGGAGCTCGGCGCGGCAGACGGCCCGCTGCCGGTCGGCCTCCGGTAGCGCGTACCGGCCGGCGAGCTGCGCGGCGACCAGCTTGGCCTGCGCCTCCACCAGGGGGAACGCGGACCCGGTGGACTGCATCAGCCCGACGAAGGTCAGGCCGGGGGCGTCGGGGTGGAACACGTGCCGGTACAGCGACAGGGTGTCCGCGCCCTCGTTCAGCAGCGCCGGGTCGAGGAACGGGATCTCCACCCGGTAGCCGGTGCACCAGATGATCAGGTCGACCGGGTCGCTGCGGCCGTCGGTGAACTCGACCCGGTCGCCGTCGAGGGTGGCGATGCCGGGGCGGGCCTCGATGTCGCCGTGGGTCAGCCGGGACAGCAGCCCGTCGGAGAGCGTCGGATGGTCCTGGAGGAAGCCGTGGGTCGGTGCGGGCAGCCCGTAGCGGGCGGGACTGCCGACGGTGGTGCTGAGCATGGTCTGGCTGATGCGTTGGCGTAGTCGCCACGGCAGCCGGCGGGCCAGCGCCCCGTTGAGGGTGTCGGAGGGGCGGCCCAGCAGGTACTTCGGGACCACCCACACGCCCCGGCGCAGCGACAGCAGGGTGCGGGTGGCCGCGTACGAGGCGTCCACCGCGATGTCCATCGCGGAGTTGCCGCCCCCGACGACCAGGACCCGCTTGCCGGCCAGTTGTTCCGGGCCCCGGTAGTCGTGGCTGTGCAGCTGTTCGGCGGTGCTGGCGCCGGGGTACGGCGGGCTGGGCAGCCGGGGCACCCGGTTGTGGCCGTTGGCGACCACCACGGCCTCGACGGTGACCTCGACCGGCCCGTCCGGTCCGCTCGCCCGCACGGTCCAGGTGCCCGAGGGATCCCGGGTGACCCGCTCGACGGTGTGGCGCAGGCGGATGGTGTCGCCCAGCCCGAAGCGGTCGGCGTATCCGGCCAGGTAGCCGGCGATCCGGCGGTGGTCGGGGTAGTCGGGCCAGTCGGCGGGCATCGGGTGGTCGGCGAACTGGGTGCGGCCGCGGCTGGTGTTCAGGTGCAGCGTGCGGTACGCGGGCGAATCGGGCGCTCCGTACACCCAGAGGCCGCCGACCTGGTCGGTGGCCTCGAAGCAGACCGTCGGCACGTCGGCGTCTCGCAGTGCCTTGACGGCGGCGAGCCCGGCCGCGCCGGCGCCGATCACCGCCACCCTGGGTGGTACGCCCATCGCTGCCCCCACTTAATCCAACGTCCGATGGATAATCGTCGTGGGCGGGCGGCCCGTCAAGAGCCCGCCGGTCCGTACAGCCCGTCCAGGAAGCGGTGCACGAACACCCGAAACTCGCGCCGCTCCCGGGCGCCCGGCGCACCCGAGGCCAGCGCCACCACGTGCCCGTGTGCGGCCCAGACCAGGCTTCGCACCGTGATGTGCGGTGTCGGTTCGACCAGCGCGCCGGCCGCCGCCGCGGCGGTGAGCAGCTCCGTCACCAGCCGGTACAGCGGCTCGGCGTAGCGCTGGTCGAGCTCGGCGTGCCGCTGCGGTTCCAGCCAGCGTCGCAGCCACAGCGCGGTGGTCTCCGGACGGTCCTCCAGGAAGTCGACGAAGACGTCGACCAGGTCGTGCAGGGCGCGTCGCGCCGCGTCCGGCCCCGCGTCGAGGGCCGATCGGGCCTGCTCGGCGGCCTGCGTCAGGACCTCCCGTTCGGCGCTGAAGACCCGCGCGAAGCAGGCGTCGTAGAGCGCCGCCTTCGTACCGGTGTGGTGGGCGACCGTGGCGACGTCCACGCCGGCGGCGGCAGCGACCTCCCGGAGCCCGACGGCGTCGAAGCCGCGCTCCGCGAAGAGCGCGGTGGCCGCGCTGAGCACCACCTCGCGGGTCGGGCGGCTCTGGTCCCGGCGGGGCCGACCCGGACGGCGTTGGGGCATGGTCATGGCCGCCATTCTGCCCCTAGAATCCATCAACCGTTGGATTGGTGGGCTGCTGCCCTGGAGAGGATGCGGCGATGACCGGGCTCGACCGGCGGCCCGCTGCCGCCACAGATGCGACGCTGTCCCGCGGCCCGTTGGCCGGCTTCGCCGCCGGCTCGATCGGCATGGGTGTCTGGGTGACCGTGCCCGGCCTGCTGCTGCTCTACTTCCTCACCGACGTGCTGGCCGTCGAGCCGTGGCTGGCCGGTCTGGCGCTGCTGTTGCCGAAGGTCGCCGACGTGCTGCTGCACCCGTGGGTCGGGCATCGCGCCGACGTGGAGCAGACCCGCCGGGGCGACCGGCGGCGACTGCTGCTGCTCGGCTGCGTCCTGCCGCTCGCGTTCGCCGCGATCTTCGCGGTGCCCGGCGGGCTGACGGGCGCACCGGCCGCCGCGTGGGTCGCGGTGTTCTTCGTCGCCGGCAACCTGCTCTTCGCCGCCTACCAGGTCCCCTACCTGGCCACCCCGGCCGACCTGCGGATCGGCTACCACGAACGCACCCGGCTGATGGCGTTCCGGATGGTGGTGCTGACCCTGGGCATCCTCGTCTCCGGGCTGCTGGCCCCCCTGCTGACCGGCGGCGACGCCGCGACCCGCACCGGCTACCAGCGGATGGGTGTGGTCCTGGCGGTGGGGATGCTGGCCGCCATGCTGGTCGGCGTCGCCGGCATCGCCCGGCTGCGCGGCTCCGCGGCGGCGACCGGTCCGGCGGGGCACGGCGGGTGGCGGGCGTTGCGCACCGCGCTGCGCGACCGGCAGTTCCGCTGGCTGGTCGCCGCCTACCTGGCCATGTCCACCACCACCCATCTGGTACTGGCCGCGGTGCCCTACTACGCCGAGTACGAGCTGCGCGCCCCCGGCCTGACCACGGTGCTGGTGGCCGCGTTCGTGGCGCCGGCCCTGCTGGTGACCCCGGCCTGGCTGGTGCTGGCCCGCCGGGTCGGCAAGCAGCGGGCGCTGCTCGGCGCGCAGAGCGCGTTCGCGGCCGGCTCGCTGGTGCTGGCGGTGGGACGACCGGCCGGCCTGCCCCTGCTGATCGGCGCGGTGGCGGTGCTCGGGGTGGCGTTCGCCGGCATGCAGCTGCTGCCGTTCTCGATGCTGCCCGACGTGATCCGCGCGGCCGACACGACCGGCGCCGGCACCTACACCGGGGTGTGGACGGCCACCGAGGCCACCGGCGCGGCCCTCGGCCCGTACGCGTACGCCCTGTGCCTGACCGTCGGCGGGTTCGTGGCCTCGACGGCCGGTCAGACGCCGGTCCAGCCGGACGCGGCGCTCGCGGCGGTCCGCTACGGGTTCGGGCTGCTGCCCGCCGTGGCGATGCTCGCGGCGCTGCTGCTGCAACGCCGCTACACCCTGGACGCGACCGCCCGGACGGCCGGCTGACGGCGCGGCGACGCCGTCAGTTGCCCGGCACTAGACTTCGCCCTCGATGGACGCCCAGCCCACCCCCACCGAAACCCGCCCGTGTGCCCACTGTGGACAGCCCGTGCCACAGCGTGTCGGCGCGGGTCGACCGTTCCGCTACTGCCGGGACAACGACGGCGCCTGCCAGCGCGCCTCCCGCAACAGTCGGATGCGCCACCGCAACGCCCCCGGCCTACCCGGGCAGGTGGCCCGCACCTGGGAGGCGGTGGACCGGCTCGACCAGATCGTCGAGACGTTGACCGAGTCCCTGCACGCCGAGCTGTCCCCGGTGGGTGTGCAGCGGCAGTTGGCCCAGGCCCGCGCCGAGGCAGCCACCGAGGTGGCCGCCGCGCAGGCCGAACGCGATGAGGCCCGCGGCGACGCCGAGGACGCGGCGGCGGACGCGGCCCGGGCCCGTGAGCAGGCCCGTGGCGCGCTGGCCGACGCCGAGGACGCCCGGCAGCGCGCCGAGCGGGCCGTACAGCAGGCCGGCGCGGCCGACGAGCGGACCCAGCAGGCCGAGGCCGCCCGCGACCAGGCACGCCACGACGCCAGTGCGGCCGAGGCGCTGCGGAGCCAGGCCGAGCGGGACCGCGACCAGGCGCGACACGACCTGCGCGACCTGCGTACGCACCATGACACCGAGCGGCAGCGGGTGGCCGACCTGACCGTCGAGCGCGACGCGGTGCGCGCCGACGCCGAGCGGGCCACCCGGGCCGCGGCCGAGGCGACCGAGCGGGCGCAGCGGTGGCAGGCCGAGGTGCAGGACGTCCGGCGCCAGATCGAGCAGGCCCGCGCCGACGCCGCGCGGACCCGCACCGAGGCCGCCGACGCCGCTCGGGCCCGGGAGCAGGCCGACCGGGCCCGCGACCGCGCGCAGGTCGCCGCCCGCGAGGCCGACGACGCCCGGCAGGAGGCGGCCGAGCTGGCCGCGCAGCTACGCGCGGAACTGGCCGCCACGGCCGCGCAGCGCGACGCGCTCGCCGCCGAGGTGGGCGCCGCCCGGCAGGCCGCGGCCACCGCCGAGGGCCGGCTCAGCGCCCTGACGGTACGGCTGGAGGCCGCCGAGACCGACCGGGACCTGGCCCAGCGGCGGGTGGCGCAGCTCGGCGACCAGGTCAGCGACCTGGCCCTGGCGCTGGCCAGGCTCGGTGCCGCCACTCCCGACGACGCCACCCGCTGACCCGGCCCGGTGCTCAGGCCCGGTCAGTGGATGCCGGCCATCAGCGCGCGGATGTGCCGGGCGAACATCACCGCGCCCAGCCCGAACGCCACCGACGCCAGGCCGAAGGTGAGGAAGTAGGTCGGCTCGGACCAGGTGTCGGCGAGCCGGGCCACCTGCCCGCCGATCGCGTCGCCGACGGCGGTGGCGAGGAACCACAGCCCCAGCATCTGGCTGGCGTACTTCACCGGCGCCAGCTTGGTGGTGGCCGACAGGCCGACCGGGCTCAGCGACAGCTCACCGGCGACCTGGAGGGCGAAGACCGCCACCAGCCACCACGGGGACACCTGGTCACCGCCGACGGCGGCCTGCGCGGCGGCGGCCATCAGCACGAACGACAGGCCGTTGAGCACCAGACCGACGGCGAACTTCACCGGCGTGGACACCCGGTGGCCCACCCGCAGCCACAGCAGCGCGAACAGCGGCGCGCCGATGATGACCAGGATCGGGTTGACCGACTGGAGCCAGGACGCGGGGAAGGTGAAGCCGGCGACGTTCCGGTCGGTGCGCTCGGCGGCGAAGATGTTCAGCACCGACCCGGCCTGGTCGTAGATCAGCCAGAACGCGGCGGCGAACACGAACAGCCACAGGTACGCCTTCATCCGGCTGCGCTCGGTCGTGCTGAGCTCCCGGTCGGTCATGATCCGGGCGAAGTAGCCGATGGTGACCAGCACGGTGACCGCGGTGAGCAGGTTGACCACCGAGTCGATGGTGAACAGTCCGGCCAGCGCGAGCGCGGCGACGAGTACGACGAGCGCCGCGACCGCCACGCCGACGCGGGTCAGCGCCCGGCGGCGGTCCGCGCCCAGCAGCGGGTCGGCCGGCCGGTCCCCGGCGTCGCCCAGGTTGCGCCGGCCCAGCACGTACTGGATCACGCCGAAGGTCATTCCGACTGCGGCCACGGCGAACCCCAGATGCCAGTTGATCTTCTCGCCGAGCAGGCCGGTGATCAGCGGGGCGATGAACGCGCCCAGGTTGATGCCCATGTAGAAGATCGAGAAGCCGGCGTCGCGGCGTGGGGAGTCCCGGTCGTACAGGGCGCCGACCATGGTGGAGATGTTCGGTTTCAGCAGGCCGGTACCGAGGACGATGAGGGCCATCCCGGCGAAGACGCTCCACCGCGTGGGCACCGCCATCACGTAGTGCCCGGCGGCGATCACCACCCCACCCCACAGCACGCTGCGCCGGGCGCCGATCAGCCGGTCGGCGACCCACCCGCCGGGCAGCGCCATCAGGTACACCATCGCGTTGTACGTGCCGTAGACCGCGGTGGCGCTGGAATCGCCCAGGCCCAGCCCGTCGTCGGTGGTCTCGGCCGTGAGGTACAACACCAGGATCGCCCGCATGCCGTAGAAGCTGAACCGCTCCCACATCTCGGTGAGGAAAAGGGTGGCCAGTGCGCGGGGATGACCGAAGAACGTCCGCTCGGTCGGGGCACCGCGCTCGACCGGCACGTCATGGGCCATCGCAACCTCCGCTGCACTCGGGCGGTTAACATCCCCGGTGGCAGCCGAAACACTCCACCGTTGCGAACCGGCCGGGGATCACCTGGTGGGGTGGTCGTCCTGGCCGGCTACCCTTGGTCCCGGCCCACCCGTGGACGCCTCACGCCCCCGGGCGGGAATGGCTGGGCGGGAACGCACCGTTACACCCAGAAGACCAGCACCACGAACGAGGGGAAGTCGATCATGGGCGAGCGTATGCTGCGCGGAAGCCGCCTGGGCGCGGTCAGCTATGAATCCGACCGCAACACGGAGCTCGCGCCGCGTCAGACCCGCGAGTACCTCTGTGCCAAGGGCCACCAGTTCGAGGTGCCGTTCGCCGTCGACGCCGAGGTCCCGACGACCTGGGAATGCAAGTTCGACGGCAGCGTCGCTCGACTCGTCGACGGCAACGAGCCGGAGCAGAAGAAGGCCAAGCCGCCGCGTACCCACTGGGACATGCTGCTGGAGCGGCGCTCCATCGCCGAGCTCGAGGACATCCTCGCTGAGCGGCTGCAGGAGGTCCGTACCCGCCGCGGCCGCGCCTGAGCCGCACCGCACGACACGGCGCCCCCGGGGTTTCCCCCGGGGGCGCCGTCGTGTCTCTACCGGTCAGTTACGGCCAGGCTCGACGATCTCGCCCTCGATGGCCCGGCCGCCATCGACCACCACCGGCTGCTCCGGTTCCGGACGGGGCGTCGGTCGCGGCGCACCCTGGCGCACCCGCACCGTGCGCGGGCCGAACAGGTCACCGGCGACCATCGACGACACCCGGCGCTCGGTGGTGCGTTGCATCCCGGCGCGGGCCAACCGCCGCAGCGGCGGCACCAGCAGCAGCAGGCCGACCACGCCGCTGACCAGACCGGGCACCGCCAACAGCAGCGCGCCGGCCAACCCGACCAGCCCGTCGGTCACCTGCCGGCCCGGTGGCTGTCCCGCCTGCGTCGCGGAGCGGAATCCACGCCAGGCGCGCATGCCCTCGCGGCGCAGCAGCACCAGCCCGAGCAGCGAGGCCCCGAACACCAGCAGCACCGCCACGCCGAACCCCAACGCCCGCCCCACCAGGACGAACACCGCAAGCTCCAGCACCACCGCCAGCAACAGGGCCAACGGTACGAACCTCAGTCCTCGGCGCATCTCACCTCATCGCCATCCCGCGGCACACGGACAAGTACCGCCCTTCCAGCATGACACGGCCGCGCTCACGGCCACCGCACCTGACCGGTGGGGGTGCCGTGCAGGCCCCGACGCACCGCCTGCCGCCGGTCCTGCACCCCCCAGGTGGTGATCCGCCACAGCGCCTCCGCCACGATCCGCGGGCTCATCTTGCTGTCCCCGCGTTCCCGTTCGGCGAAGGTGATCGGCACCTCCACGATCCGTACCCCGGCCTGGTGCGCCAGCCGGGACAATTCCACCTGGAACGAGTAGCCCTGGGAGCAGACCGATGCCAGGTCGATGGCGTCCAACGCGCTGAGCCGGTACACCCGGTAGCCGCCGGTGGCGTCCGACACCGGCATGCCCAGCGCGAGGCGCGCGTACAGGTTGCCGCAGCGCGACAGCAGCAGCCGCCGCAGCGGCCAGTTCACCACCTGCGCGCCGCTGGTCCACCGCGACCCGATCACCACGTCGGCGTCGCGGGCGGCCTCCAGCAGCGCCGGCAGGTCCTCCGGGGCGTGCGAGCCGTCGGCGTCCATCTCCACCACGGCGTGGTAGCCGCGCTCACGGGCCCAGCCGAACCCGGCCAGGTACGCCGCCCCGAGGCCCTGCTTGCCCTCCCGGTGCAGCACCCGCACCTGCGGGTCGGCGTCGGCCAGGGCGTCGGCGATCGCGCCGGTGCCGTCGGGGCTGTTGTCGTCGGCGATCAGGATCTGCACCGCCGGGGCGGCCCGGCGGACCCGGCCCACGATCGCGGCGACGTTGTCGGCCTCGTTGTAGGTGGGGATCACCACCAGCACCCGGCCCACGCCGGGCACCTCATCCGAACGCCGGACCGTATCGGTCGCCTGGATCACGGTTCCTCCGCTCCCGCCGGCGTACCGGCTGCTGCTATCCGGGCATGACCCGCTGCCGCCGACGCAGCACCGCCGCGCCGACCAGGGCGGCCGCGGCCAGCCCGGCGAGCGCCACCTCCGGCCACCAGCCGAGCCGGGTGGCGAGGGTGGTTCCGCCGTCGAGCCGTAGCTGCCGCACCACGACCTCCCGGGTGTTGAACCCGGTGGCGTCGCTTACCCGCCCGTCGGGGGCCACGAACCCGGACACTCCGACCGTGGAGGCCATCAACGCCGGCCGGCCGTGCTCCACCGCCCGCAGCCGCACCATGGCCAACTGCTGGCGGGCCTCGGCCACGTTGAACGTCGCGTTGTTGGTCTGCACCACGAGCAGTTGCGCGCCGCCGGTGACGGTGTCGCGGACCACCTCGTCGTAGGCGACCTCGAAGCAGATGACGTCGCCGAGGACCGTCGAGCCGGCGCGTACCACGCCCGGGGTGCTCCCGGCCACGAAGTCCGACCGGATCAGGTCGACCTTGTCGCTGACCATGCGGGCCACGTTGCGCAGCGGCACGTACTCGGCGAACGGCACGGGGTGCCGCTTGGCGTACACCTGGGTCAGGTCCGGGCCGGTGCCCGGCTGCCACAGGACACCGGCGTTGCGGACCTCGCCGGGGCCGGGGCCGAGCAGCACCGCGCCGACCAGGATCGGCGCGCGGATGGCGTCGGCGGCCTGGGAGATCCGGTCCCCGGCGGCGGGGTTGCGCAGCGGGTCGATGTCACTGGAGTTCTCCGGCCACACCACCAGATCGGGTTGGCGCTGCTCACCGGAGGCGACCCGCGCGGCCAACTCCACGGTGGCGTCGACGTGGTTGTTCAGCACCGCCTGCCGCTGGGCGTTGAAGTCCAGCCCGAGGCGCGGCACGTTGCCCTGCACGATCGCCACGGTGACCGGGGCGCCGTCGCCCACGGCGGCGACCGGCACCAGCAGGCCCACCGCGCTCAGCGCCACCGCGGCGGCGGCCGGTACGGCCACCGGCAGCCACCGGCGCGCCGGAGCGGCGTCCCCCGGTGCTGCCCGGACGGCGGTCCAACCACGCCAGGCGCCGGTGACCAGCAGCCCGCCGACGAGGGCCACCGCGAAGGTGACCAGCGGCGCGCCACCCAACGCGGCCAGGCGCAGCAGCGGGGACGAGTCCTGGCTGAACGCGAGCCGCCCCCACGGGAACCCACCGAACGGGGTCCGGTCGCGCAGCGCCTCCTGCCCCACCCAGAGCAGCCCGGTCAGCGCCGGCCACGCCCACCGGGTGCGGTCGGCCAGCGGCGACACCCAGGCCGTGGCCATGCCGAGCAGCGCCAGATAGCCGGCCTGCAACAGCGACAGCAGCACCCACGGCAGGTAACCGGTGTGCAGGTTCGTCCAGGCCAGCAGCGGCCCGAAGAGCGCCAGCCCGGTGAGGAAACCCAGGCCGGCGCCAGCGCGCAACCGTCGCCGGTGCGCCGCGGCGGCCAGCAACGCCACCCCGACCGGCGCGAGCGGCCACACCCCGTACGGCGGGAACGCCACCAGCAGGGCCAGACCGGCGGCCAGCGCCATCGGCGCGGCGACCTTCAGCGGCAGTGGCCGGCCGGCGACGACCGGCGCAGCCGGCACCGCCGGGGCGTGGGCCTCATCCCGGTCCAGGGTCGTCACCGCAGCTTCACCTCGATCACGGGGCGAAGGCTACCTGGCCGGCGGGCGCGTCGACCGCATCGGGCCGCCGGGGACGAACCACCCGGCGGACATGAAATCGGGGCGCGGCTCGCGCCGCGCCCCGATGCTCCCAGGCCCTCCCCGGCCGGTGCGGCGAGAACGAGGCACGCCGACCTTCGGACCGACCGGACGCGGACTGGCTGCCCCCGCCGGGCCGTTGTCTACTGGCCGTGCACCTCACCCTGCCCGTACACCGGTAACCGCGACCGGTTCGCGCCGCCCCGCCGACCCCCGCCCGCTGGACCTGGCCGCCGCGACGATGACGCTGAAAAATGTCGCTCGGCCAGCGGACGAAGGGACGAAGCGAACAACAGCCGCTTCCCGTGGTAGGACTCAAAGACGGTACGTGTTACACCCCGCCCCCTGTCAACCCGCCCCCGGCCTGTCGTGTGTTGCGACACGGCGTGTCGGGTCGGCGAGTCTCAATGCGTGGCCAGATGGTGGCGCAGCAGCGCTCCCGCCGCCGCCCGGTGCTCCTCGGCGAGCAGCCCACCGGCGGCCAGCACATAGTCGACGTCCACCACCGCACGCGCGGCGCGCGGCAGCGCCCACCCCCCGGCGTGGTCGCCGAGGACGCTCGCCAGGACCTGCTCCGCCGTGCCCGCCGGGGCGTGCCGCAGCACCCCACCGGAACCCACCATCAGCCGCACGTCGCGCAGGTCCCGTCCGGCCCGTTCCCCGGTGGCGGCACCCCGGGCGTGCCGGCGCAGCGCCACCGTCGCCGCGAGGGTGGCGATGCGCCGGTCCACGGCCCGCTCGGGCTCGTCGGCGGCCAGGAACGCCGGGTCGGCGGCACGTCGTACCGCGGCCGCCGTCAGAGCGTCCTGCTCACCGGGGGCCAGCAACCGTTCCTCCGCCGCGGCGCGGACCACCCCAGGGGCGCTCCACCGCATGCCCAGGTCCCCCTCCACGGTCCGGGCCCGCCACAGGCTGCCGGCGACCTCCCGGCCCGGCCCGGTGGCCCGCTCGTCCGGGGTGAGCACCGAGTACACGTCGGTGGTGGCCCCACCCACGTCGACCACGGCCAGGTCCCCGCCGATGGTGTCGGCGAGCACCTCCACACCGGTGAGCACCGCGTCCGGGGTGGCCGCGCGCACCAGCCGGGCGAACCGGGTGCCCCGCGACAACCGCTTGCCGCCGATGACGTGCCGCAGGAACACCGCGCGGATCGCCGCGCGCGCCGGCGCCGGGGCGAGCACCCCGATGCGGGGCAACACGTTGTCCGCGGCCGTCACCGGCACACCGGCGGACTCCAGCAGCGCGGTCAGCTCGGCGCGTACCTCGCCGTTACCGGCGAGCACCACCGGCACCCGCCAGCGGGCCCGGGCCAGCCGGGTCGCGTTGTGGGTGATCGTCTCGGCGTCACCGCCGTCGGTGCCACCCACGAGCAGCACCACATCCGGCCGGGCCGCCCGCAGCGCCGCCAGGTCCGCCGCACCGAGGCGGCCGGCCGCCACGTGCACCACGTGCGCGCCGGCGGACAACCCGACCCGCCGGCCCGCCTGCGCGGTGACCAGCGGCTCGTAGCCGATCACGGCCAGCCGCAGCCCACCGCCGGCCGACGAGCAGACGTACCAGGGCAGGTCCCGCCCGCCCAGCCCGGCGGTGGCGGCCGCGGCCGCGGCGTCCAGGCCGTGCAGCACGTCGGTGCCCACCGTGGTCGGCGCCGCCGCCGCGCCCACCAGCACACCGGCGGCCAGGTCCACCACGGCCGCCTTGGTGTACGTGGAGCCGACGTCCGCGCAGACCGCCAGTGTCACGACGCGGCGGGAACGACCACGGTGCCGGTCGCGGTGACCGCCACGACCGGCGGGTCCAGGACCTCGGCGGCGGACTCGGAGCGGTCCGGGCGGCCCCGGCACACCACCGCGCAGCTCAGCTTCAGGGTGCGGCTGCGGGTGCCCACCCGGGACACCTGTGCGGTCACCTCCACCACGTCACCGGCGCGGATGGGCGCCGTGAACCGCACATCGGAGTAGCCGGCGAACAGGCCCTCGTCGCCGTCGGTACGGATGCACACCTCGGTCGCCACGTCCCCGAACAACGCCAACGCGTACGCCCCGTCGACGAGGTTGCCGGCGTAGTGGGCGTGCGAGTACGGCACGTACCGCCGGTGCGTCACCGTCAACCCGAGCCTGGAGTCGGTCATACCATCGCCTTCCGCTGCGTGATCAGGGCGTGCACCAGATAGCTGGCCACCTCGCCGGGCGTGGTGCCCCGACCGAAGATCCGGTCCACGCCCAACTCGTCGGTCATCGTCTCGTCGAACCGGGGACCGCCGACGATCAGCAGCGGCCGCCGCCCGGCCGGCATCGCCTCCCGGAACGCCGCCGACATCTCCCGGGTGTTGTGCAGGTGCGCGTCGCGTTGGGTGACCACCTGCGACACCAGCACCGCGTCGGCCTTCTCCACCCGGGCGGCCTCCACCAACTCCGGCACGCTGACCTGCGCACCCAGGTTGGTGACCTTCAGCTCCCGGTAGTACTCCAGGCCCTTCTCCCCCGCGATGCCCTTCACGTTGAGGATCGCGTCGATGCCCACGGTGTGCGCGTCGGTGCCGATGCACGCCCCGACCACGGACAGCTTGCGCCGCAGCCGCTGCTTGATCACCGTGTTGACGTCCTTGGCCGACAGCAGCGCGAAGTCCCGTTCCACCACCTGCACCGCGTTCAGGTCAACCAGGTGGTTCACCCGCCCGTAGACGACGAAGAACGTGAACCCGTCACCCATCGGCTTGGCGTGCACCACCATCGCCGGGTCGATACCCATCCGATTGGCCAACTGCACCGCCGCGCCCTCGGCCCGCTTGTCATGTGACACCGGCAGGGTGAACGACACCTGCACCATCCCGTCGCCGGTGGTGTCCCCGTACGGCCGCACGATCTTCTTCGCGGCGTCGGTGGCGCTCATGCCGCATCCCCTTCCAGGATCTCGGTGGCCGGGTTGCAGTAGTCCGCCTCGTGCGCGGCGACCCCGGCGAGGCCCTTGCCACGGTCCGCCGGCCTCTTCATGATCCCGAAGGTCCCCTCGGCGATCGCGGTGAGCAGCGTCTGCTCCCCGATGCGCTCCAGCAGGTCCAGCGCCTCACCGAGAACCTGGTTGGCGCGCCGCCGGATGAACCCGCCCGGCGCCGGCACGAAGTCCTCGTGCAACCCACCGGCCGCGCCCAGCACGTACCGCACGTTCTGCAGGGCGATGTCCCGGTCGGACAACCACGGCGTCACCACCGCCTCGGTCATCATCCCCACCAGCAGGATGCCCTGCCCGGTCATCGCGCCCGCCAGGTTGAAGAACCCGTCGAGCAGGTTGCCCCGGAACACGTCGCCGGTCATGTGCTTCGTTGGCGGCATCCACTTCAGCGGCGCGTCCGGGAACAGCTCCCGGGCCAGCAGCGCGTGCGCCAACTCCAACCGGAACGACTCCGGCACCTCCGGGTTGATCTCGAACGCGTGCCCCAGCCCCAACTGCCAGTCCGCCAAGCCCGCCTCGTGGGCGAAGAACTCGTTGAGCAGCTGCGACACCGTCACCGTGTGCGCCTCGTCGACCGCGTCGGCGGTGGTCAGGTAGTTGTCCTCACCGGTGTTGATGATGATCCCGGCGCGGGCGTGGACCTGCCGGGAGAACCGCTGGTCGACGAAGGTGCGGATCGGGTTGATGTCGCGGAACAGGATCCCGTACATCGAGTCGTTCAACATCATGTCGAGCCGTTCCAACCCGGCGAGGGTCGCCATCTCCGGCATGCACAGCCCGGAGGCGTAGTTGGTCAACCGCACGTAGCGGCCCAACTCCTTCGACGACTCGTCCAACGCCGCCCGCATCAGGCGGAAGTTCTCCTGGGTGGCGTACGTACCGGCGAACCCCTCCCGGGTCGCGCCCTCCGGCACGTAGTCCAGCAGCGACTGCCCGGTGGAGCGGATCACCGCGATCACGTCCGCGCCCGCCCGCGCCGCCGCCTGCGCCTGCGGGATGTCCTCGTAGATGTCGCCGGTCGCCACGATCAGGTAGATCCACGGCCGCTGCTTCGGGTCCCCGTGCCGCTTGATGAGGCGGTCCCGTTCCGCGCGCCGCCGGTCGATGCGCCGGATACCCGCGCCGACCGACCGACGCGCCGCCGACCGGGCCGCCGTGGCCGCCCGACCGGTGGGCAGGCCGAAACGCACCGACCCGGCCGCCGCCTTCTGCGCCAGCAGCGTCACATCCGAGATGCCCTCGCGGGCCAGCGCGTCGAACACCGGCACCGCCACCCCGTGACCCAGCCCCACGTCCGCGACGACCGCGTCGACGAGCCGGTTCACCCACGGGATGCCGTCCGGGTCCGCGCCGCTCACCCCGGCCAACCGCAGCACCGCCCGCTCCACCGACACCGTGGTGTGGCTGCGCGCCAGGTCCACCACCGGCTGCCCGGCCCGGCGCGCCAACTCCCGCGCCCGCGCCACCAGCACCGGATCAAGATCAAGCTTTCCGGTCACGCCGTCGCCCCCGCCACATCGATCATCCGCCCGCTCACGCCACCGCTTCGCGGCGCGAGCACCCCGCTGCTGTCCTTACCGGTTCGCTCGCTCTGCTCGCTCACGACGACCCTTCCTGATAGATGACCTCACCGCGCAGCACCAGGCTCCGGCACACCGGCAGCGGCGTCGGGTCCTCCGGACCCCGCAACTCCGGGTCCTCGGCCAACAACACCGGCAGGCCCCGCTCCACCCCGGCCGGCGTCGACCACACCGCGAACGTCGCCGGCGCACCCAACGCCAACACACCCTCGACGTCCAGGTGCACCGCCCGCCACCCGCCACGGGTGTGCGCGGCGAACGCCGCCCGCACGCCCATCCGCTGCGCCGGGTTGTGATGCGCCGCCGCCGCCCGCACCGACCCCCACGGATCCAGCGGCGTCACCGGCGAATCCGAACCGAACGCCAACGCCACGCCCACCCCGTGCATCGAGCCCATCGGGTTGGACTCCAACGACCGGTCCAGACCCAACCGCGACTCGTACATCCGGCCCGCGCCACCCCACAGCCGGTCGAACGCCGGCTGCATGCTCGCCACGACCCCGTACTCCACGAACTGGGCGATCATCCGCTTGTTCATGATCTCCGCATGCTCGATGCGGTGCCGGGCGGCGCGCAACCGCTCCACTCCCAGCGTCCGCGCCGCCGCCGCGAAGCCCTCCAGCACCGTGCCGATCGCCGCGTCACCAATCGCGTGGAACCCACCCTGCATGCCGTGCGCCGCGCAGTCCAACAGGTGATCCCGCACCTGCTCGGCCGAGAGGTACCCGTGCCCGCACCCGTCGCCGTCGCCGTACGGCTGCGACACGTGCGCCGTACGCGAACCCAACGCCCCATCGGCGAACAGGTCACCGCCAGCGCCCACCGCACCCAACTCCCGGGCCCGCGCCGCGCCACCCAGCTCACCCCAGTACCCGTACACCTCCGGCAACCCGGCGCCGGAGATGCCCAGCAGACCGGTGAAGTCCTCCTCGTCGGAGATCTCCGGGCCACCGCACTCGTGCACCGCCGCGATACCCAGCGACGCCGCGTGCGCGAGCGCCACCCGTTGCGCGGCGACACGCTGCGCCCGGCTCACCGAACCCTGCGCCGCCGCCCGCACCACGTGATGCGCATCACGACGCAACCACCCCGACGCGTCGTACCCGGCCTCGGCCGCCGCCTGCGGACACGCCGCCAGCAGCGCCGTCGACACCAACGCCGAATGGATCGACGCCTGCGACAGGTACACCCGCCGACCACCGGCCGCCCGATCCAGCGCCGCCGCGTCCGGCAGTGCCGGATCCGGCCAGCCCGACTCGTCCCAGCCATGCCCCAGGACCACCGCGTCCACCGGCAGACCGGCCGCGAACGCGGCAACCGCGTCGAGCAACTGCGCCGCCGAACGCACCCCGGACAACTCCAGCCCGGACAGCGCCAACCCGGTGTCGGTGGCGTGCACGTGCGCGTCGACGAACGCCGGCGTCACCAGCGCACCGCCCAGGTCCACCACCCGGTCGGCCGGCGGCGCGTCACCGTCGGTCCCCAGCCAGGCGATCCGCCCACCGGAGACCAACAGCGCGGTCGCGCTCGGGTCGGCGGGACAGTGCAGCACGCCGCCGCGGTACAAGGTCGAGGGGTTCGTCATGACCTCAGTCTGCCGCGACCCGTGCCGCGAACAGCTGACGCACCCCCGGCTCGGCGCGCAGCAGCCCCAACGCCAGCTCCGCGTGCCCCGGCACGTACCCGTTACCCACCAGCATCGTCACGTCCGCCGCCAGCCCCTCGGCGCCCAACGCCGCCGCGGAGAAGCTCGTCGCCATCGAGAAGAAGATCACCGTGCCGCCGTCGGCGGTGGCCAGGACCGCTCCGTGCTCGCAGCCCGGCACATCCACGCAGACCACGGTGACGTCCGCCGGGCTGCCCAGGGCGGTGGTCACCGCCGTGGACAGGGCCACCGGATCCCGGGCGTCGGCCAACGCCACCGCCGAGGCCAGGCCGGCGGCCGTCAGCGCGTCGCGCTCCGCCGCCACCGGCACCACCCCGACGGTACGCGCGGCACCCGCCCGCCGCGCCGCGGCAAGCGACAGGGAGCCGCTCTTGCCCGCCCCGCCGATCACCGCGACACGCACCGGCGTCGGGTCACCGGTCCGGCGACGATCCTCGACGTAGCGCGACACCACCCGTGCCGTCAGCGCGGGCGCCCCGCACACGTCCAGCACCGCCAGGGACAGCTGCGGGTCCTCGTCGTCGGGCAGCACCGCGGCGATGGAGCGGGCGAACAGAATCGCCCACCCGTCGCAGGGCACCTGCTCGCTGCGCCCGTCCCAGCGCGCCAGCCCGTCGGTCACCACCAGCGGGGTCAGCGTCAGCGACACCAGGGTGGCGACCCGCTCCCCGGGCTTGAGTCCGAGCGGGGAGCGCCGGCCGGCCTCCTCGACGACGCCGATCAGCATCCCGCCGGAACCGGTCACCGGGTTCTGCATCTTCCCCCGGGTGGAGATGATCTCCAACACCTCGGCGCGGACCGCGTCACCGTCACCGCCGTGCTTCTCCGACAACTGCCGGAAGCTCGCCGCGTCGAGGTTCAGCCGCTGTACCCGGATCCGCACCTCGTTCGGTGCGATCACGGCGGACGTGTCCAACCGCCAGGCCGCCTGCGGCAGCACCCCCGCCGGTTCCACGACGCGGTGCAGTCCCACCGGTGACGTCACGTCCACCTCCCCTGCTCAGCCGTCCGAAGCCCCGGTCAAGGCTCGCGTAACGGGAAAACTTACGGCAGACTAATTTCTTCACCGAATATTTTCCAGTAGCCTTCGGGTTTCGTGATCAGCCGCAGCACCGAGGAGGGGCCGTGACCCAGACCCAACCGGTTGAGACCATCCCTCAACCCCGTCACGCCCCGGTCGCCGTTCCGACCGCCGGGCAGCCATACGAATACCACCGCCGCCCCCTGGTCGAACCCGACTGGACCCGCTTCCCGGGCTGGCGCCACGTCACCCGCGACCAGTGGGAATCCGCACAGTGGCAGCGCGTCAACTGCGTCAAGAACATCAAGCAGCTCCGCACCGTCTTCGGTGACCTCATCGACGAGAGCTTCTACGCCGACCTCGAGGCCGACCAGAAGGCCCTGGCCACCATGTCGATGCTGGTGCCACCCCAGATGATCAACACGATGGTGCCGTTCGCGCCCCTCACGACCGAGGCGCTGCTCGCCGACCCCATCCGGCGCTACATGATCCCGGTCGCCTCCGACCGACGCACCGACTGGCCGTCACACCCCTACGCCAGCCGCGACTCCCTGCACGAGCACGACATGTGGGTCGCCGAAGGGCTCACCCACCGCTACCCCACCAAGGTCCTCGCCGAGCTGCTCTCCACCTGCCCCCAGTACTGCGGGCACTGCACCCGCATGGACCTGGTCGGCAACTCCACACCCACCGTCGACAAGCTCAAGCTCACCCTCAAGCCCGTCGAGCGCTACGACGCCCACATCAGCTACCTCAAGGCCCACCCCGGCGTCCGTGACGTCGTCGTCTCCGGCGGCGACGTGGCCAACGTGCCCTGGCGCAACCTCGAGTCGTACCTCATGCGCCTGCTCGAACTGGACACGGTCCGCGACATCCGGCTCGCCACCAAGGCCCTGATGGGCCTGCCCCAGCACTGGCTGCAGCCCGACGTGGTCGAGGGCCTCGAACGCGTCGCCCGCACCGCCGCGCGGCGCGGCGTCAACCTCGCCATCCACACCCACGTCAACCACGCCCAGTCGCTCACCCCGCTGGTCGCCCGCGCCGCCCAGACCGCCCTCGACGTCGGCGTCCGCGACGTCCGCAACCAGGGCGTGCTCATGCGCGGCGTCAACGCCACCACCCCCGAGCTGCTCGACCTCTGCTTCGCGCTCCAGGGCGAGGCCGGGATCCTGCCGTACTACTTCTACATGTGCGACATGATCCCCAACGCCGAGCACTGGCGCGTCCCGGTCTGGCACGCCCAGCAGCTCCAGCACGACATCATGGGCTACCTGCCCGGCTACGCCACCCCGCGGATCGTCTGCGACGTCCCATTCGTCGGCAAGCGCTGGGTGCACATGCTCACCGACTACGACCGCGACCGCGGTATCTCCTACTGGACGAAGAACTACCGCACCTCCATCGAGTCCGCCGACCTGGAGGCGCTCAACAAGCGCTACGCCTACTACGACCCGATCGACACGCTGCCCGACGGCGGGCAGCAGTGGTGGGCCGACCACCGCGACGACTGACCACCCGCGCGACGCCCCCGGGATCACCTTCCCGGGGGCGTCACCCGTTGCGGTGCTGGTGACCGGTGCCGGGCCGGTCAGCCGGCTGCCAACACCTCGGACAGCGCCGCCGGGACCAGGCCCCGCTCACGCAGCCCGGCCAGGATGCGCGGCAGCGCCTCGTCGGTCATCCGGGCGTTCGCCTCGGTCACATGCATGATCACGACCGATCCGGGGCGTACGTTGTCCAGCACCGCCCGCACGATCGGCTCCCAGGCGGTGGCGAAGGGATCCCCACTGACCACGTCCCCGTCGACCACCGTCACGCCGAGCGGTGCGAGTGCCGCCAGCGCCGCCGCGTCGTGGCAGAGCCCCGGAAAGCGGAAGTACCGGGTCTGCCGACCTCCGTACGGTTCGATCACCTCGAAGGTCTTCGCCGCGTCGCCGGTCATGCCCTTCGGGGGCACGCGAGGCAGGTCGTAGCAGTTGCCGGTGTACGCCGCGTGCCCGTAGGTGTGGTTGGCCAGTTCGAAGCGCGGGTTGTCGGCGATCCGCCGGGTGAGGTCCGGATACCGCTCCACCCACTTGCCGGTCAGGAAGAAGGTGGCCGGAACCTGCTCCCGCTCCAGCAGGTCGAGGATGCGCAGGTTGGCATAGGACTTCACCCGCCCGGTACGCAGGTTCTGCAGCATCGCGTCGGTCATGTCCGCGTCGAACGTCAGCGCCACCCGGTTGCCGCTGCGGGGTCCGTGATCCACCACCGGCGGACGGGTCCCCACCCGCGTCGCTCCAGGGACGGTGGCAGCCGGTCGGCGCTCCTGCCCAGTGGCGCTGACCGACGGCGCTGCCGAGGCGGTGGGTTGGACGAACGCTCCGCCGACGGTCGATGTGGACGGCCCTGGTGCCGTGGACAGCGCGATCGCGGATGCCGCGGTGCCGACAACGGCCGCCGCGACCAGTACGCCGAGCAGCGGGCGCAGCCGAGGTCGGATCACGACGGTGATCATCCCAGACGCGAAGGCCGCTCACTGTCCCCGCCGCCGGGGCCTACATGATGACGGCGACGCCGATCTCCGCCAGCGCGAACAACACCAGAGACCGGAGCACGGTCACCCCGCGGCCCTAGCCGCGGCACACGACGGGTCCCCGGACGATGCTGCGCCCGGGGACCCGCGGACCCGTTCAGGTCACTTCTTGAAGGCGTCCTTCACGTTGCTGCCCGCCTCCTTGACGTTCTGACCGGCCTGCTTGGCGCGCGCGTCACTCTGCTGGCTGGCGCCCTCGCCACGCATCCGCTCGTTGTCTGTCACATCGCCGATCCGCTCCTTCGCGGCACCGGCCACCTGCTCGACCTTGTTACGTGCCTTCTCGGTGAAGCTCATCGCGCCTCCTCCGTCTGGCGA
Source organism: Micromonospora sp. NBC_00858 (assembly GCF_045207365.1). NCBI lineage: Bacteria > Bacillati > Actinomycetota > Actinomycetes > Micromonosporales > Micromonosporaceae > Micromonospora > Micromonospora sp. NBC_00858. The sequence goes on from NZ_CP108828.1 coordinate 2,436,377, forward strand.
CTTGTTCCGGCTCGCTTGCCCGCTCTGCCGGTGCTGAAACCGGTGGTGCCGGTCGGCACACCCCGTAAGGCATCCTAGGAAGATAGGTAGGGTTTTTGACCAAGCCTGAGCGGATGGGGACGCGGCATCGGTGGCCACCGGGTGCTGCCCCGCCAGCGGTGGTTAACTGGCCGCATGGGAGAGCTCCTGCTGATCCGGCACGGCGAGACCACCTGGAGCGCCACCCGGCGGCACACCTCGTACACCGATCTGGAGCTGACCCCCGACGGCGAGCGGCAGGCCCGCACCCTCGCCGCGTTCCTGGCCGGCCGGCGGTTCGTGACCGTGCTGGCCAGCCCCCGCTCCCGGGCGCTGCGCACCGCGCAGCTGGCCGGGCTCACCGTCGACGCCGTCGACGAGAACCTCAGCGAGTGGAACTACGGCGAGTACGAGGGACGCACCACCGTCGACATCCACGAGGACCACCCGCACTGGAACATCTGGACCGACGGCTGCCCCGGTGGGGAGTCACCCGCGCAGGTGGGCGCCCGGCTGGACCGGGTGCTGGCCCGAGTCACCCCGCTGCTCGACCGGGGCACCGTGGCGCTGGTCGGCCACGCGCACAGCCTGCGGGTGCTCGGCGCCCGCTGGATCGGCCTGCCCCCGTCCGCTGGCGGCCTGCTGCGGCTGGACACCGCCACGGTCAGCGCGCTCGGTCACGAGCACGGGCGGCGTGTCATCCTGCGGTGGAACCAGCCGGCTCCTCCGGCACCCGGGACCGCGACCGACTCGGTGCCCCGGCACTGATCTTCGGCGGCCGGTTCTCGTACGGGGTGGACAGCACGACCGTGGTCCGGGTGGTCACGTTCGCCGAGGTGCGGATCTCCTGGAGCACCCGCTCCAGGTCGGTCGGGCTGGCCACCCGCACCAGCAGCATGTAGAAGTCCTCCCCCGCCACCGAGTAGCAGGAGTCGATCTCGGGCAGGTGAGCCAGTCGCTCGGGCGCGTCGTCCGGCTGCGACGGGTCGAACGGCCGGATCGCCACGAACGCAGTCAGCGGCAGGTCCAGCGCCTCGAAGGAGACCCGGGCGGCGTACCCCTTGATCACCCCGCGCTGCTCCAGCCGGCGCACCCGCTGGTGCACGGCGGACACCGACAGACCCACCTTCTCGGCCAGGTCGGTGTACGACAGCCGGCCGTCATCGGTCAGTGCCGCGACGATGGCGCGGTCGATCTCCTCCACGGCGAGCAACCTACCGGGAAAAACGCCTGACGGCGACGACGCTTCCACCGCACCTCACCGACGGCGGCTGCGATGGACCCACCGCAGCCGCCCCGCCACGTACCGTCGACCGCGCTCAGCCCTGCGCGAGCGCGCGGGAGATCACCAGTCGCTGGATCTGGTTGGTGCCCTCCACGATCTGCAACACCTTGGCCTCACGCATGTACCGCTCCACCGGGTGATCTGCCACGTAGCCGGCGCCGCCGAGCACCTGCACCGCGTCGGTGGTCACCCGCATCGCCATGTCGGTGGCGAAGAGCTTCGCCTTGGCCGCCTCGATCGAGTACGGCCGCCCGGCGTCGCGCAGCCGGGCCGCCGCGAGGGTCAGCGCACGGGCGGCGGAGATCTGGGTGGCCGCGTCGGCGAGGGTGAAGCCCAGCCCCTGGAAGTCGATGATGGCCCGGCCGAACTGCTGCCGCTCCCGGGCGTAGCCAACCGCGTAGTCCAGCGCTGCCTGGGCCAGCCCGACCGCGCAGGCCGCGATGCCCAGCCGGCCGGAGTCCAGTGCGGACATCGCGATGGTGAAGCCCGCTCCCTCGCCGCCGATCAGCCGTTCGGCCGGCACGCGCGCCTCGTCGAACGCGATCTGTGCCACCGGCGAGGAGCGCAGCCCCATGGTCCGCTCCGCCGCCTGCGGGGTGACGCCAGCGGTGCCGGCGTCGGCGAGCAGGCAGGAGATGCCCTTCGGGCCCGGCCCGCCGGTGCGGCAGAAGATGTTGTAGAAGTCGGCGACCCGGGCGTGGGTGATCCACGCCTTGGTGCCGGAGACAAGGTACGCGTCGCCGTCGCGGACCGCCCGGGTGCTCAGCGCCGCGGCGTCGGAGCCGCCCTGCGGCTCGGAGAGGCAGTACGCGCCGAGCAGCTCGCCGCCGAGCATGTCCGGCAGCAGCTTGCGCTGCTCGTCGGTGCCGAACGCGGCCACCGGGTAGCAGGACAGGGTGTGCACGCTGACCGCCTCGGCGACGGCGAGCCAGCGGCTGGCCAGGATCTCCAGCACCTGCAGGTACACCTCGTACGGCTGGGCCGCACCGCCGTGCTCCTCCGGGTACGGCAGGCCGAGCAGGCCAGCCCGGCCGAGGGTGCGCAGAACGTCGCGGGGGAACTCGGCGCGCTCCTCGAAGCCGGCGGCTTTCGGTGCGAGCTCGCGGTCGGCGAGCTCGGTGGCGAGGTCCAGCAGATCGTGGGCCTCGTCGGTGGGGAGGATCCGGTCGACAGTCATAGTGCGATGAGCTCCGTGGGGGTGGTGTTGAGCCGTTGCACGCCGTCCGTGGTGCAGACGACGATGTCCTCGATGCGGGCGCCGTGCCGGCCCGCCAGGTAGATGCCCGGTTCGATGGAGAACGCCATCCCGGGTTCCAGCGGCCGGTCGTTGCCGGCCACGAGGTAGGGCTCCTCGTGACCGTCCAGGCCGATGCCGTGGCCGGTGCGGTGCAGGAACGCGGGGCCGTAGCCGGCGGCGGTGATCGGCTCCCGGGCGGCGGCGTCGGCTGCCGCGCCGGTGATCCCCGGCCGCACGGCCGCCACCGCGGCGCGCTGGGCGTCGTGCAGCACCGCGTAGTAGTCCACGAACTCGGCCGGTGCCGGCCCGCCGGCGACGTAGGTGCGGGTGCAGTCCGAGCGGTAGCCCAACGGCATGGTGCCGCCGATGTCCACGACCACCGGCTCGCCGGCGCCGATCGGCCGGTCCGAGGTGCCGTGGTGCGGGCTGGCCCCGTTCGGCCCAGCCGCCACGATGACGAAGTCGACGGTGACGTGCCCGGCGGCCCGGATCGCCGCGGCGATGTCGCTGGCCACCTCGGCCTCGGTACGCCCGGGGCGCAGCCACTCCCCCATCCGCAGGTGCACCTCGTCGATCGCCGCGCCGGCCTCGGCGAGCGCCGCGATCTCGGCGGGGGATTTGCGGATCCGCAGCTCGCGCAGCACCTCGCCGGCGAGCCGCTGGGCGGCGGTGGGCAACGCGGCGCGCAGCGCGAGGACCTGCTCGGCCCACATCCGGTCGGCCAGCCCGACCGTCGCGAGCGGCCCGTCGAGGGCGGCGACGACCAGGGGGTACGGGTCGGTGCCGTCGGCGTGGTCGACGATGCGTACCCCGGTGGCGGGCGCCGGGGACGCCTCGGCGGCCGGGCGCTCCAGGGTCGGCACGATCAGGGTCGGCTCGCCCTCGGCGGGCAGCACCAGGCAGGTCAGCCGCTCCCCCTCGTGGGCGTCGTACCCGGTCAGGTAGCGCAGGTCGGAGCCGGGGGTGAGCAGCAGGGCGTCCAGGCCGGCGGCGGCGGTGGCGCGCTGCGCGGCGGTCAGCCGGTCCGGCGGGTACAGCTCGTCGATTCCCACGCGGTCAGCTTAACGGTCGTTTGGGGATACCCGGGGGTAGGCGCTTGGCCGCGTCCCGTACATCTCGGCCGCCGAAAACCCGGAAATTCACCGACGTTGATTGACGCGGACAGTTAACACTCTTTAAGATTTGGCTGCCTCGAGGCCACCCGTCCCTGCGTACCGCAATCGCACCCCCGCCCGCGACGACCCTGCGCGGGCGGCTGTCGACCCCCGCCCACGGGAAGGCCCCCGATGTCCCCATCACCACGCCGCGCCCTCGCCGCCGGCCTGCTCACGCTCGCCACGGCCGGCGCCACCCTCGCCCTCGTTCCCACCGCCGCGCAGGCCGTGGTGCTGCCGAACAACTTCAAGAGCGTCGGCTACATGCCGTCCTGGGCCGGCAACGTCAACACCATCCAGTACAACAAGCTCACCCACATCAACTACGCCTTCGTGTTGCCCAACAACGACGGCAGCCTGCGCGCGGTGGAGAACCCGAGCAAGCTCTCCTCGCTGGTCTCGCTCGGGCATGCCAACAACGTCAAGGTGTCGATCGCGGTCGGCGGGTGGAACGACGGCAACGACTCCGCCTTCGAGGCGCTGGCCGCCAACGCCGGCAGCCGGACCAATTTCGTCAACAACCTGGTCAACTTCGTCAACCAGTACAACCTGGACGGCGTCGACATGGACTGGGAGTACCCGGACCCGGGCGCCTCGGCGAACAACTACACCCAGCTCATGACGCAACTCGGCAGCGCCATGCACAGCCGCGGCAAGCTGCTCACCGCCGCCGTGGTCTCCGAGGGCGGCAGCGTCCAGGGCGTGCAGACGGCCGTGTTCGGCCAGGTCGACTGGCTCAACATCATGGCGTACGACGGCGGCAACCCGCACGCCAACTACGACTGGTCGATCGCCAGCATCAACCTGTGGAAGTCACGCGGCCTGCCGGCCAGCAAGGCCGTACTCGGGATCCCGTTCTACAGCCGCCCCGGCTACTACACCTACTCGGCGCTGGTCGGTATGGACCCGGCCAACGCCAACCGGGACTGCACCACCGTCGGCGGAGCACAGCAGTGCTACAACGGCATCCCGACGGTCAAGCGCAAGACGCAGTGGGCGCTGGCCAACGCCGGCGGGGTGATGAACTGGGAGCTGTCCCAGGACACCACCGGCTCCACCTCGCTGGTCAGCGCGATGTACGACACCATCATGGGCGGCACCACCCCGCCGCCGACCGGCCGCACCGGCCCGATCACCGGGATCGCCGGCAAGTGCGTCGACGTCGCCTCGGCGAGCACCGCCAACGGCACGGCCGTGCAGTTGTGGAGTTGCAACGGCACCGCCGCGCAGAGCTGGACCGTGGCCAGCAACGGCACGTTGCGCGCCCTCGGCAAGTGCGCCGACATCACCAGTGGCTCCACCGCCAACGGCGCCAAGATCCAACTGTGGGACTGCAACGGCAGCGGCGCGCAGGTCTGGCAGGCGCAGTCCAATGGCACGCTCCGCAACCCGCAGTCGAACAAGTGCCTGGACGCCAGCGACAACAGCTCGGCCGACGGCACCCGGTTGCAGATCTGGGACTGCTTCGCCGGCGCCAACCAGCGCTGGACTCTCCCGGCCTGACCCGGCCGCACGGAAGGCCCCCCGCGTAGCGCGGGGGGCCTTCCCACGCCCGTGGCGGCGGATCAGGCCGGGCGGTGCTCGCGGACCAGGTCGAGCATCTCGTCCACCGACCCGGCCGGGTCGGTGACCGGGAACTGCACGGCGCGAACCACCGCCGACGGGTCGACCAGCAGCGTCAGCCGCTTGAACCGTGAGACCCCACCGGCGCGGAAGGTGGGCAGCAGCAGCCCGGCGGCGACCCGACCGTCCTGGTCGGACAGGAGCGGGAACGGCACACGGGCGTGCGCGGCGAAGTCGGCGAGCTGGTCCGGCCGCTGCGTGCTGATCCCCCGCACGTCCGCCCCGGCGGCCTGGAAGTCCGCGTACCGAGTGGCGTAGGTGGTCGACTCCAGGGTGCAGCCGCGGGCCCCGGGAATGTCCGCCCAGCCCGGCGGGTAGCCCTGCGTCTCCGGCGCGTACGCCCCGGGGAAGAAGTACAGGACGCTCCAGGCGTCGGCGTCGGTCAACGCGACCGACTGGCCGTCAGGCCCGGGCAGGCCGACCTCGGGCAGCCGCCGCCCGATCAGGTCGTGCACCCGCCGCGCCTCGGCCGAGGCGGCGTCGGCGGTCGCGGTCAGCTCCCCATCGCCCATCAGGTGCCTCGTTCCCCAGTCCTGCAGTGCGATCAGCACCGGCAGCAGCCCCTCACCCTTGGCGGTGAGCAGGTAGTCGTAGCGCGGCGGGTGCTGGGAGTACGGCCGGCGCTCCAGCACGCCGTGCTCGACCAGCGCGGCGAGGCGTTCGGTCAGCGCCCGCCGGCTGACGCCCAGCTCGCGCTGGAGCGCGTCGAAGCGGGTCGTCCCGCCGGCGACGTCGCGCACGATGAGGAACGTCCACCAGTCCCCCAGCACGCCGAGCGCCTGCGCGATGCCGCAGTCCGCGTCGGCAAGATCCTCCCGCCGCACCCCTCACCCCCATCTGTCCCGCCCCCGACTATAGTGCGTTCCAGATTGGAACGCACTGGTGCGCGCGAACGGGGGCGGACGACATGCACGTCGGAGAGCGGGCCGGGGTGTTCTGGCGATGGTGGACCGCCGGCACGACCAGCATGGTCGGGTCGGCGGTCGGCGCGGTGGCCCTGCCGCTGACCGCGCTCACCGTGCTCGACGCCACCGCGTTCCAGATGGGCCTGATCGCCGCAGCCAGCTACGTCGCCTGGCTCGTGATCGGTCTGCCCGCCGGCGTGATCGTGCAGCGCCTGCCGCTGCGCGGCGCCCAGATCGGCGCCGACCTGGCCCGCGCGGTCGCCGTCGCGTCGATCCCGCTGGCCTGGTGGTGGGGCCACCTCACCGTCGCCCACCTGGTGATCACCGCTCTTGTGATCAGCTTCGCCAACGTGCTCTTCGACGTGGCCAACTCGACCTTCCTGCCCAGCATCGTGGACCGCGAGCAGTTGCAGTCCCGCAACAGCCTGACCTCGGCCACCCACGCCGCCACCCAGCTCAGCGGCCCCTCCCTCGGCGGGCTCGCCGTACAGGCACTCGGCGCGGTGCCCACCCTGCTCGTCGACGCCGTCAGCTACCTCGTCTCGGCGGCGCTGCTGCGCACCCTGCCCGCCCGCCGAGACGACGCGCCGGACCGCTGGCCACCGATCGGCGAGCTGATCCGCGAGGGTTGGCGCTTCGTCGCGTACCACCCGGTGATGGGGCCGGGCATGTGGGCCGCGACGGCGATGAACTTCGTCTGCGGCGCGCAGTTCGCGCTCTACCCGCTCTACCTGGTCCGTGAGCTGCACGCCCCGGCCGGCCTGGTCGGGGTCCTGCTCGCCGTCGAGGGGGTCGGCGCGCTGGTCGGGGCGGCGTTCACCTCGCGGATCACGGCACGGATCGGCACCGCACGCGCGCTGATCGTCGCCGGGTTCACCACGGTCGCCGGCGCGTTCCTGATCCCCTGGGGCACCGGCTGGCTGGCGTACGCCGCCTTCGCCGCCGGCAACGTCGTCTTCTCCCTCGGGACGGTGGTGCTCAGCGTGACCACCCGGACCTACCGGCAGATCGCCAGCGCACCCGACCTGCTCTCCCGGGTGATGGCGACCGTCCGGTTCGTCTCCTGGGGCGCGATCCCGGTCGGCGGGCTGGTTGCTGGGGCGGTGGCCGGGCCGCTGGGGGCCCGGGCCACCCTGCTGATCGTCGCCGGCGTGGTGGTCGCCGCGCCGCTGGTGCTGCTGCTCTCCCCCGTCCGGCACCTGCGTGACCTCACCGACCACGACCGGGGCGACGACCCGACGCGCCCGGCCACGCCGACGGTCACCGTCGGAGGTCGGTGACCCGCACGGCCTTTCGCAGTCGGCCAGCCTGGTACCCGGCGGTCGGTGTCCGGCCGGAGAAGAACGGCGTACCGAGCGGCCTGCGCCGCACGGTGACCGGCCCGCACGACGGTTTTCCGGGCCGGACGCCCCGAAGGGTCATAGCCTGGATCCGGGTGCCCGCGCGGGCATCCCGACCGGGAGGACCGACGTGGCACCGAACGAGGCGGACCGGGCGGCGACGCGCCGTCGCCGACAGCTGTGGGCCGGGGTTCTCGCGCTGGTCGGCCTGGTCCTGCTGGTCATCGGCCTCACCGTGGCCGACGGTGTCGCGGCCTGGGTCGAGGTGGTGGTCGCGATCCCGCTGCTGGTGGCGAGCTACGTCGTGCAGTACCTGGCCCGGCGGGAGACCGTCTACCAGCACGACGAGCGGCGCTGACGCCGCCGGCGGCCGGGCGTACCCCTGATCGTCGGGGGGGTGTGCCAGGCTGTCGGGCGTGGCACACCGATCCCCGATCCTGCTGATCGACGCACCCAGCCTCTACTTCCGCGCATACTTCGGCATCCCGGAATCGGCCGCCCGGGCCGAGGACGGCACCCCGGTCAACGCGGTGCGCGGCTTCCTCGACATGCTCGCCACCCTGATCCGGGGTCGCGGGGCGGACCGGATGGTCTGCGCCATGGACTACGACTGGCGCCCAGCGTGGCGGGTCGAGCTACTGCCGTCCTACAAGGCGCACCGGGTGGCCCCGCAGGGCGGCGAGGTCGTGCCGGACACCCTCTCCCCGCAGGTGCCAATGATCCTGGAAGTGCTCGCCGCGGTCGGCATCACCGTCGTCGGCGCGACCGGCTACGAGGCCGACGACGTGCTGGGCACCTTGTCGGTGACCCAGCCAGGCCCGGTTGAGGTGGTCTCCGGCGACCGGGACCTGTTCCAGCTCATCGACGACGCCCGGCCGGTCCGGCTGCTCTACGTCGGGCGCGGCGTGGCCAAGCTCGACGACTGCGACGACGCCGCGGTGCGGGCCCGCTACGGCGTGCCGGCCGACCGGTACGCCGACTTCGCCGCGCTGCGCGGCGACCCCAGCGACGGGCTGCCGGGGGTGCAGGGCGTGGGCGAGAAGACCGCGGCCCGGCTCATCGAGCGGTACGGGAGCATCGCCGGCATCCTGGCCGCCCTGGACGACTCGGACTCGTCCTTCGCGCCGGGCCTGCGGGCCAAGCTGGCCGCCGCCCGCGACTACCTGGCCGTCGCGCCGACGGTGGTGCGGGTCGCGCTGGACGTGCCACTGCCGGAGCTGCCCACCGCACTGCCGACCGCGCCCGTCGATCCGGACCGGCTGCTGGAGCTGGCCGGGACGTGGAACCTGGCCGGCTCCGCCCGCCGCCTGGTGGACGCCCTCGCCGCCCGCGCCGACGCCTGACCACCGATCCGCCGCCTCCGGTGCGGTGACGGCCCGCTGGTGACATCACCCGCGCGGTCCTCCTGCGGGCAGCGGTTCCGCCGTTCGTTCAGTTGATCATCGGTGTTGCGACCTTCCTCGGCGGTGGTCCTCCGATCATTACCCAGGCCGCGGCGACCGCCGTGCTGCCCGACGTCAGGGTTGGTCCAGTTCGATGCGCACCGTCAGCGGGCTCGTAGCCACCGCCTCGGAGGTGCTGACACAGAGCCGGCGAGCGAGACTGCTCCGCGCGATGTACCGCTGGCGCTCGCGCGGGTCATCGTCGTCGACGATGTGCGCCGTCCCGGTCCGCCAACGTGCGCTCCGCCCGCCGCCCGTCTTGACCCGGACCCGGGGATCGGCCTCGAGGTTTCGCACCCAGTCGGCGCGGCGCCCCCGCTGGGCGACCAGCCAGAAGATGTCACCGTCCAGGCCATCGCACACCGGGGTGTACCGCAGCCGGCCGGTACGACGTCCGGTGGTCTCCAACAGCGCGTCGCCGGGGATCGGGAGTTTCACGTCCCACGCGAACCGGACGATCGGGTTGATCAGGCGCTGCTGGAACGCGCGGAGCAGCGCGACCCGCCACGACACCTCAGCAGCCGTCCGCTCGCGCCGACAAAAAGCTGTGCCACCCACACCGACTGTCGAATTCCGTCATGGCCCCGTCCCGTCGAGGTGTTCAGCTCGCCGCAACTCCCACACCAGATCGGGTTTCCCCGGGCGCCAGAACTTAAGCGCGCACCCTCGGGTCTTGCAGCGCCCGCGCAATGGCAGCGAGCATGCCGCTTTCGCACAGACCGGGTGCTCCGATCAGGAACTCCTCCCGGTCATACCACTCGACCAGGTCCACACCCGGCCGAGCGGCGATTGACCTGTCGACGGGCAGGTCGGCGTCATCGTCATAACAGCCGTAGATCTCATCGGCGGCCCACATGCCCCAGTGCAGCGGGCCAAGCTGAGACTCTTTCTGCTCCTCGTCAAAGACGGTCATGAACCGCTCTTTCGCGTTCACCGGCCGCACGCCGAGCGACCCGGTCGCAAGCAGTTGCTCGAAGGTGGGGTCTTCGTCCCAGTACTGGCTGGGGATGACCAGCGTGAGCACATCCTCCAGATGCTCGTGGCAGGCACAATCGGGCCGTAGCGGCGGCTGCCAATCGTCCTTTGTGGAGAAGATTCCCATCTGGCGATCGTATGCGGCGCGCCATCGACGCCGCCGCCCTGACTCAGCAGCGGCTGGTCGGCGAACACCCCGACCCTCAGCTCGGGACCGGCGATCGGGGTGCGGTCGGGGTAGTCCGAGACGGTGTGGCCTGTGCGGCGAGGCCGATCCTCGGGTGGCCGGGCAACTGACCGAGCAGGGTGCCGGCCAGCGCGACGACCAATCCCAACACCTGCACCGGGCGCAGCGTCTGACTGAGCGCCAGCCAACCCAGAACCGCCGCGGTGATCGGGCTGAGCAGGGCGAGGAACGCCACCGAGGTCGCCGGCAGCGCCGCGATCCCGCGGAACCAGAGCCAGTACGCCAGCGCCGTGCCGACGGTGGCCAGGTATCCGTACCCGGCGAGATGGGTGCCGGTCAGGGCGGCCGGCAGTCCTTCCGCGACGAGTGCCACCGGGGCGAGCAGCAGACCACCGGCGGTGAGCTGCCACGCGGTGAACGGCAGTGCGCCGACCCCGTCCGGGCGTCCCCATCGTTTCGTCAGGACGGTGCCGGTGGCCATCGAGGCTGTACCGAACAGACCCGCCAGGATGCCCAACAGGTCGAGCTGGGCATCCGGGCGCAGGACCACGAAGGAGACGCCGAGCACCCCGAGCAGTCCAGCGCCCACCGCGATCATGGTGGGTCGGATCCGGAGCAGGGCGGCCGAGAGGCCGACCGTGAGCAGCGGGCCGGTGGCGCCGAGCACGGCCGCGACGCCGCCGGGCAGCCGGTAGGCGGCGAAGAAGAGCATCGCGAAGAACACCCCGATATTCAGCGTGCCGAGGACCGCCGCCTTCCACCACCACGATCCGCGGGGCAGGAGGCGGGTCACCGCGAGCAGGGCGAGGCCGGCCGGCAGTGCCCGTAGCGCCGCGGCCAGCAACGGCCGGTTGTCCGGTAGGAGTTCGCTGGTCACGGCATAGGTCGTGCCCCAGACGATCGGTGTGACGGCGGTGCTGACGAGCATCCGGTTCATCGTGCCGCCTCTCGTTAGCTTGCAGATAGCTTAGTACTAAGAAGCTTAGTGAGGAGCATCTGAGCTTGTATGAGGTGTGACACAATCGGACCATGCGGCAGAAGAGAGTGACGGCAACCGGCGACGGGGTGGACGTGATCGTCGGTCAGTGGGCGGCCGAGCGCCCCGAGCTTGAGACCCTCCCGATGGAGGTCTTCGGCCGGATCTACCGGATCTCCCGCCTGATGGGAGACCGGGTCGAGCGGGCGTACGCGCCGAGCGGCATCGGACGCGGTGAGTTCGACGTGCTTGCCACCCTGCGCCGCGCCGGCGAGCCGTACACGCTGTCGCCGAGCCAGTTGTCGGCGGCCCTGATGCTCACCACCGGCGGCATGACCGGCCGGCTGGACAAGCTGGAGCGGGCCGAGCTGGTGCAGCGGATTCCCGATCCGGCCGACCGGCGTGCGCTGCGTGCCCGGTTGACCGCCAAGGGTCGACAGGTGGTGGACGAGGCGCTTACCGCCGGGCTCGCCGAGCAGGCGGCGGCACTGAACCAGCTACCGGCGACGCAGCGCGAGCAACTCGCCGGACTGCTCCGTACGCTGCTCGCCGCCTGCTGAATCGCACCACTGCCCCGCGGCGCGGCGCGGGGGTGCCCGATTGACGATCTGGGCGTCACATCCCGGTCGGCTCGGGCGCGTCGCCCGCCGGATGCGCCAGGACGAACCGCTCCACGGCGGCGCCACTGACCGAGGCGCAGAACTGCCGGTACCCGGCGTGCGCGCCCCAGTGCGACAGGGCGATCGGACGGCCGGCCGGGAACGCCCCGTACCCGGGGTCCCACGGCGCCACCACGAACCTGCCCCCGTACCGGTCGCCACCGAGCTTTCGGGCCAGCGCCCGCAGTGCCTCGATCTGGTCGTGAGCGAGCGGTTCGACGTACCAGAGGATGGTGTACCCGTGTTCGAGGTTGTGGACCAACGTCTCGACAGGCGGACGGTCCCGGGCGGTGTAGAACCGGCGCACGGTCGGGGCCGGCACCACGAAGTGTGGCCCGGACGACGGCGGGACCAGGTCGTACTGGATCCGGGTGACGTGCGGCTCGGCGGTGCCGGGGCCGACGTGGACGCCAGCGCCGCGGATCGGGTCGGTCAACTCCGGGTCGCAGCCGGCCCGGTCGGCGGCGACCCCGATCGCGGCAGCGGGCCGGCGGGCGACCGGGTCGGCGTACGCGCGAAGGAACGGGATGATCGCCACCACGAGCAGGACGACGCCGAATGCGACGGCCACCGCGGCGATCCGCGGCCCGTACCCAGCGCGCGCCTCAGCCACGACCTTCTCCCCCGCCGCGCAGGTGGACGGCGGCCCACTCCAGTACCACCTCGACGGCCGGCATCCCCCGGCCGGCGAGGGTGCCGGTGCTCAGGGCGAGCACGGGTACGGGCGGCACCACGCCGTACCCGTCGGCGCGCAACTGCGCCACGTTGCGCTGCACCGCCGGGCGCTGCCACATCGCCGAGTTCATCGACGGCACCAGCACGACGGGAGCGGCGGCGGCCAGCACGCAGGTGCCGACCAGGTTGTCGGCGATCCCCAGAGCCGCCTTGGCCAGGGTGTTGGCGGTGGCCGGCATGACGAGCACCAGATCCGCCCACGCCGACAGGGCCAGGTGCGGAACCTCCGTCATCGCCTCCTCGTCGGTGAGGGCCGGGTGTCCGGTCAGCAGAGCGAACGAACGGGCCGGGACGAAGCGGGCCGCGGCGGCAGTGAGCACGACCCGTACGTCGAGCCCCAACGCGTGTCGCATCACCATGATCGACTGGGGCAGGGTCAGGACGTCCGCGGAGCCACAGGCGGCGACGAGGACCCGCCGCGCCGGGAACGCCTTCGGGTCGACGTCGGCGGGGCGGTCCGGCGCTTCGCCGGCGCTCACGGTACGGGTATCCACGGGTCGCCTCCTGAACGGGCGGGTTCGTCGTCGGTCAACTGACACCGGACCAGGTCGGCGTAGACGCCCCCGGCACGCAGCAGGTCGTCGTGCCGCCCGCGCTCCACGATTCGGCCTGCGGCGACGACGAGGATCTGGTCGGCGTTACGGACGGTGCTCAGGCGGTGGGCCACCACGATCCGGGTGCAGCGCATCGCCGAGATGGCCTGGTCGACGCGCCGCTCGGTGGCCACGTCGAGGTGGCTGGTCGCCTCGTCGAGCAGGAGCACGGCGGGCTGCCCCGCCACGGCCCGCGCGATGGACAGCCGCTGCCGCTGCCCGCCGGAGAGGGCCTGGCCCCGCTCGGCGACCTGGGTGCCGTACCCCATCGGCATCGCCGCGATGTCCTGGTCGATCGCGGCGACCTCGGCGGCCGCCCGGATCGCCGGCATGCCTACGCCCGGGTGCACGAGGCTGATGTTGCGCCGGATGGAATCCCGGAACAGGTAGCTCTCCTGCAGCACCACACCGAACTGACGGCGCAGCGCGGTCGGGTCGATCCGCGACAGCGGCACCCCGTCGAAGAGGATCTCCCCGCCGGTGGGCCGGTAGAGGCCGGTCAGCAGCATGGCCAGAGTGCTCTTGCCGCTGCCCGACGGACCCACCACGGCGACCTTCTCCCCCGGCGCGACGTCGAAGGAGACGTCCCGCAACACCGGCGCGGCGCCGCCGTCGTAGCGGAAGCTCAGGTCGCGGACACTGATCCGGCCGGTGAGCCGGGGCGCGGGCAGGTCGGGGTCCCCGGCCGGTTCGGGCTGGGCGGCGAAGACATCGCGCAGGCGTTGCAGGTGCGACACGACCGACTGGAGGACCTGGGCGCTGGCCACCAGGGAGGCGAGCGGGATGAGCGCGGACAGCGCCAGCGCCTGCAGGCCCAGGGTCTGGCCGAGGCCAGCGCCGTCGAAGAGTCGACCGGTGCCGAGCCACAGCAGCGCCAGTGGCCCGGCGAGCTGGACGCTCGCGGTGATGTTGGCGACCGTTGCGGAGAGCCGGTTCTGGGCGACGTCGGCGTCCAGTGCCGTGGTGTAGCGGCGCAGCCAGCCGTCGAACACCTGCCGCTCGGCACCCATCGACTTGACGGTCGCGATGCCCGACAGCGCCTCCATCAGCGCGCTCTCCGCGTCAGCCTGCACGGTCAGGTGGCGCTGGTTCAACCGCAGCAGCCGGCCGTTGACCACCGCGACGGCCACCACCTGGGTGACGCCGATCGCGGCGGCGAGTCCGGCGAAGGCGAGGTCCTTGGCGAACAGCACACCGAAGTACGCGATCACCAGCACGCCGTCGATCACCGCGGTCAGCACCTGGGTGGTGACCAGTTCGCGCAGCAGGATGCTGCTGGACAGCCGCTGCATCAGGTCACCGCTGGCCCGCTGCTGGAAGAAGGCGTACGGCAGGCGCAGCAGATGCCGGAACAGTCGGGTCATCAGCGCGGCGTCCACCTTCGCCTGCAGCGTGACCAGGAGCCGGGACCGCAGGTAGGCCACACCGAACTGGGTGAGCACCAGTGCCGCGATGCCCAGCGCCAGGTACGGCATGAGGGCGGTCTCCCGGGCCGGCATGATCTGGTCGAAAGCGACCGTGGTGGCCAGGGGCAGTGCCAGTCCCAGCGCCTGGAGCACGAGCGAGACGCTGAACGCGGCTCCCAGTCGGGGCAGGAAGGGTCGCAGCAGCGGGTGAGCGCGCCGCCACCTGGCCAGCGGACCGGGCCGGGTGGGGGGCGGCTCGGGTGCGGACTGCGGGTCGTGGGTGAAGGTCAGCACCGTTCCGCTGAAGCCGGCGGCGAACTCGGCCGGGGTGAGCAGCCGACGCCCGAGCGCCGGGTCGAGGAGCCGGAACCCTCTCGGACCGACGTGTTCCACCACGACGAAGTGGGCGTCCTCCCAGTGCGCGATGGCCGGCAGGGGCAGTGCCCCGACCTGACCGGCGTCGGCCCGGAAAGCCCGGCCGCGCAACCCGAACCGCGGGGCCGCGGCCAGCAGCGCCCGCGCGGTGACCCCGTCACGGCCGACGTCCAGCCCTTCCCGCACCCGGGCCAGCGAGGCGCGTACGCCGTGCCGGCGGGAGACCATGGCCAGGCAGGCGGCGCCGCAGTCAGCGTCCGTCATCTGCATCACCAGCGGCACCCGCCGCCGGCCCGGCCACCCCGGGACGACGGTCAGGCGGCGCACTGCCGCCCCCGATCGCCGAGCCTGCTGGTGGTGATGCGGTCGCGCACCGGCGCATCCGTCGGGGGCGCCAGCAGGAGCACCGACGGCACTCGGCCGGGTGCGGCCAGCCGCAGCAGGGCAAGTCCGATCCCCGACAGGCCGGTCATCAGCTCCGGTGAGGCGAGCGCCGTCGGGTTCGCGCAGCGCCAGCCGCCGGCGAGACCGTCGCGCAGCACCGCTGCGGCGGGTGCCGCCACCTGCTGCGGGGCGGCCGCCAGCAGCAGGTCGAGATTGCCGAGGTCGCCATGGCACAACGAGTGGTTGCGACCGAAGCCGGTGGCCAGGGTGGTGGCGACCGCCGTGGAGATCTCCGCGTCCAGGACCTCGTCGGTGCCGAGGGCGTCGCGGACGAGCAGCCGCGACAGGCCAATCCCCGGGGCGCCGTGGCACCAGGTCACCGTGCTCTGCCCGGGGCGGCGCAGGTCGGCCCAGTTCGCCAGCGCCGGGCGGAACAGGCTGCGGTCGTAGGCCAGGGCGCGGGCAGCGGCGTCGGCGTACCCGGGCTCGCCGGTCGCCTGCCGGGCCTGGGCCAACGCGGCGGCGATCCCGGCCGAACCGTGGGACAGCCCGCCCAGGGGGACGCCGGTCGCCGCTCCGGCGGGGTGCGAGTAGCGGTCGGCGGCGACGCACAGTCGTCGGGCAGCGGCGCGCACGGCCGGCCCGACCCGCTCGGGATCCAGGCCGGCGCGGGACACGGCGAGGACGGCACCGGCGTACCCGTCGACCAGATCGGGGGCCTGGTCGGTGGCGGCCAGCGTGACGATCCGCGCGAGTGCCACGTCGACGACCGGCGTGAACCGGCGGGTCTGCCACAGCGCTCCGAGGTGGCCGAAGGTGTAGAGCAGCCCCGCCCAGCCGGTGAACGCGCCGATCCGGTCGCCGGGGATCCGGCGGTCGAGGACGCGGGCGGCGAGCCCGACCGCCGCGCGATCGGCGAGGTCGGTGAAGCGCTGCTCACCGCTCAGCCGTCCGACGTGGGCCAGGAAGAGTGCCACCCCGGCGACGCCGTCGTAGAGGTGCGGACCGAACGGCGCTGGCGCCCACCGACCCGGGTCCGCGGCGCTGGGCGTGAGACCGAACCAGGTCGGCTCGGCACCCGGGCCGGCGAGCCCGGCCACGAGGGCCGCCACCTCGGTCGCGGCGGCCAGGTACGCCGCCGGCGGAGGCGTCGGTGCCGGTGGGACGTCCGCGAGCCGCCAGCGCACCCGTGCATGAGGTGCGTCGGTGGCGTCCACCCGGGAGGCGAAGGCGGCCTCGATCAGCCAGCGTTGCCGGGCCAGGTCGGCCGCGTCGAGCCGGGCGAGCCGACGACGCGCCTCGGCGAGGCCCGACCGGGCCAGCAGTCCGGGCAGTCGCCGTCCCCGACCAGTCCACAGGTCCCGGGAGTCCACCCTGGTGGTGAACATCGGCACGTCACGGCGCGCCAACTCGGCCCGTTCCTCGACGACGGTGGCCGCCAGCAGCGGCAGTTCGGCCACCCCCGACCAGAGCCAGTCGTGCAGCCGTTCGGTGTCGAGGCCGTCCTGCAGCGCGTCGGTGTGCAGGGCGGCGTCCCGCAGCCGCAGGTAGGTGCGGGTGGGGCGGAGCACGACGCGGATCTCGTCGGCCGCGAACGCGGTGACCGGCCCGTCCGGGGCCAGCAGTTCGTCGCGTACGTCGGCAAGGAGGAGGTACATCGCGTCGAAGCCGGCCAGCACCTGCGGCAGATGCGGGGCGACGTCGGTCACCGGCGGAGCGGCGGCGGGGTCGTGGGAGGCGGCCTCCTCATGGTGGTGGCCGGGTGCGCACAGCCGCATCTCGTCGGTCCCCTCGGCCTGCCAGGCCGAGCAGTTGCAGCCGTCGCCGGCCGGTCCCGCCGCCTCGTCGGCGCGTGGCAACAGGCCGACGGCGAGCACCGAGTCGGCGATCGCGTCTCCACCACGGGCACTCGCGGCCCGGACGACCGACGGGGTGAACACGGTCTCCAGGTCCACCAGGACGGGATGTTCGCCGTGGGCGATCACGTTTTCCTGGTGGCAGTCGGTGGCGCCAACGGCCTGCAGCAGGGCCAGCAACGCGCCGAACCGGCGGGCGAAGTCGCGGTGGCCGGCCGGTGTGCTGGGGGTCCGCAGGTCGACGTACTCGGCCCAGCCGTGCTCGCCGCGCGGCAGGACGGTGAAGGTGTGCAGGTCGGCGCCGCGCTCGTTGAGCCAGGCCAGCAGGTGCTGGAACCGTGCCTCGATGTCGACGGGGCGGGGCTTGTAGACCAGCCGCAGGCCGGTGTCGAAGGTGGCCACCAGCACCCTGCGACCGTCACGGTGCGGGTCGCCGGTCTCCTGGACCTCGACCAGGCGACCGACCGGGGCACCGGCGTGCAAGATCGCGCCGAGGGTTGGCGCGTCGCTGCTGAGCCGCTCCAGGAACTCGATCGTGCGCTCCGCCCAGTTGCGGGTCAGCTCGTACGCCTGACGTGCCAGGACCGGGTAGTCGGCCAGCAGGGTCAGGGCGGCCTCGGGCGAGCGATACCGGCGGAAGAAGGCCGCGAAGCGCTCCTGCGGCGTCTCGCCGGGCGACGTGCCGCGCAGCCGGTCAATGTTGAGTTCCAGAACGACGGCCCGGCTGAGGACCACCACCAACTCGTCGAGCAGGCCGGTCAGGCCCAGCCGGTCGGCGTCGGCGGGCAGCAGGTCGGGGGCGTCGTCGGCGAGCTGGCGGGTCCGTCGCGCCACCCGGGCGCGGGCCTGCGCGACCAGTGGCGCCACCAGGGCGAGGCAGGCGTCCAGCGGGCGGCCGGGCAGCAGCTGGGGTTCGATCTCCCCGCCCATCGGCTGGCCGTAGCAGGCCAGCAGGCGGCGGATCCACTCCGGGGGCCGGCCGAGGCGGGCGGCGAGCCGTTCCGGCGTCTCGTCCAGGAGCGCGAGGAGCACCTGCTCGTCGACACCCTCCGCCGCCAGCCGGCGTCGCCAGTCCTCATCGTCGGTGAACGCGCCGCCGGTGCGCCACCGGGACAGCCGCCACCGCGCCCGCTCGCCGGGCGGCGTCTCCGTCGACACGGGCGCGGCCAGCCGTTCCGTGATGGTCAGCGCGGCCAGGAGGCGCTCCTCGGCGCGGGCGGTTGGGTCGTCGTCGGCGCGGTGCGGTGGTACGGACATTCGGTGCTCCCGTGGCGGTGGATTCGGGCGGGACGACGGGGTCCGGGCCAGGCCCGGACCCCGTGCGGACCCGAGGGTCGGTCGTTCGAAATCAGCAGACGCAGTGGCAGCAGGCCGTGGTGTGGCCGGTGGTCGCGGCGGCACCGCCGGCCACCGTCTCCAGCTGGTCACGGTCCAGCTCGACCACGCCGGCCGGGTGGCTCTCCACGGCCTCGGCCGAGGCGGCGCGGCGATACTCGTCCTTCCAGCTGCTGACGATGTCGGTGATGGACATTCAGGGCTCCTTTCACGACGACCGCCGGCCTGCCCGGCGGTCGCTGGCAGAAACAGCCTCCGTGCCAGGGGGGTGCCGGCACATGAGTAGCCGGTACCTCACCCCCGACCGGCGCTGTCACGGTCGTGACAACCGAATCGGCGGATCGGGGCGTCAGGTGTGCAGGCGTGTCTGGAAGGCGACGGCACCACCCGTCAGGGTGTGTGAGGGTGAGGCCCGCGCCACCCAGACCGCTGTGCGCACGACCGGCTGTGAGAGCGGGTCGAGACGGAGATGGCGACCGGGCCCGGGGCGGGAACCCGGCCGGGTTGAAGGGGTTCCGTGTCTGCACCAGGAGGCTTCGTCGACGGAGACGCCGGATGGCCCTTCGTTGGCAGGATGCGCGAGCGGGACCGGGCGGTCGAGGCCCTCACCGCGCCGGCGGGTCAGGGGGTCCTGCTCACCGGCGATGCCGGGGTGGGAAAGAGCCGGCTGTTGGAGGAGGTGCTGGATCACGCGCTACGACGGCAACATGTCGTACTGCGGGTCACCGCCACGCCAGGCTGGCGCGGCGTACCGTTCGGCGTGCTCGCCAGCCGCCTGCCGCAGCCGTCGGACGCGAGCGTGGCCGACGTCTTCCGGGACGCGGAGCGCCGCCTGCGCGAGGTCGCGGCGGGCCGGGGCGTGGTGGTCGGCGTGGACGACCTCAACTGGCTGGACGACGCGTCCGCCGCACTGCTCGAACGTCTCGTGGCGGGGGGCACCGTGCGAGTGGTGGCGAGCGTGCGCGGCGCCGCCCTGGACGCCGCGCCGGTGGCGGCGCTACGACGGTCCCGAGCCGTCGACCGGGTCCACGTGCCACCGCTGAACCCGGACGAGACCGCCCTGCTGGTCCGCGAAGGGCTCGGTGGCCCGGTCGACGGTCTGACCCTCGGCGCGCTGTGGCGGATCAGTCAGGGCAACCCGCTCTTCCTGCGTGAGGCGGTGCGGTGTGGGCTGCGCGACGGCGGCCTGGTCCAGCGCGACGGGATGTGGACGTGGCCGGCCGAGTCACTGTGTCCCACTCATCTGGCCGACCTCATCGAGCAGACCCTCGGCACGCTCACCCCGGAGGAGGCCGAGGCGCTGCAGTACGTCGCTCATGCCGAACCGGCGCCACTGGCCCTGATCGAGCGGACGGTGGACCCGCTCGTCGCGGAACGGCTCGAGGAACGGGGCCTGATCCGCCTGGTCCGCCACGATGCGGCGGTGCTGGTGCAGACCGGCCACCCGCTGTACGCCGAGGTGGTCCGCAACCGCACCGGGGCGCTGCGGGCCCGCCGGCTGCGCCGGACCCTGGCCGAGGCACTCGCCGCGGTGGACGGCGGCACTGACGACCGGGCACGGATCGCGGCCTGGCGCTGCGAGGCGGATCTACCGGTCAACGCGGACGACCTGCTGGTGGCGTCGGAGTACGCGCTACGCCGGCACGACGCGGTGCTGGCCGAACGGCTGGGCCGCCGAATCGACTCCGCGCGCGGCGACTGGCAGGTGGGTCGAGCACTGGTGGCGCAGGGGCGCAGCGACGAAGCGGACGGGTACCTGGCCCGCGCGGCGGCCGACCTCACCGACCCGCGGGACCGCTCGGAGGCGACGGCGCTGCGGGCCTTGAACATGTACTGGGGAGGTCGACGGCCCGACCGTGCCCGTGCGGTGATCGACGCGGGCCGCCGCGAGCTGCCCACCGAGGCACTTTCCGGGCTGCTCGCCGCGGAGGTGGGGGTCGCGGCGTTCGGCGGCGACGCGGGCGGTGCCCGGGCGTCCATGGCGCGGTTGGCCGCCGATCGGCCCCGGGACCCCCTGCTGGCGACGGCCGTCGCGGCGCTGCTCCCGTACCTGCTGCTGTTCAGTGGGCAGCCGGGACGCGCGGTGCGGATGTTCGACACCGGCGACGTCGACATCCCGGAGACCTGGCCGACGATGCGGGCCGCGACGCAGGCCTGCCACGTGCAGTCCCTGCTGTTGTCCGGACGGCTGCACGAGGCCGAACGACTGGCTCAGTGCTACTACCAGGACGCGGTGGCTCGGGGCGTCGCGGACGCGGTCGGGCTGCTCGCCTTCTCCCGGGGCAAGTGTGCCTATCACGCCGGGCAGATGCGCCGGTCGATGCGCTGGCTGCACGAGGCGCGCACCCTCGCCGCCAACACCCTGTTCCCGATCCGGGACTACGTGCTGTCGGCCAACGCCTACGTGGCGGCGCAGTTGGGTGAGCTGGCCGAGAGCAGACGACTGCTACGGCAGCTCATCGACGACCGTGCCGACGGCGACGGGCACTCCGGCGGCCTGGTGGCCATCGACGCCGAGCTGACCACGGCCTGGCTGACCGCCGCCGAGGGACGGCCGGCCACGGCCACCGCCATGCTGCGCGAGCTGCACGGGCGGGCTGAGCAGGCGACGACGGTCACGGTCGAGTGCCTGCACCTGCTCTCCCGCCTGGAGCCCAGCGTCGCGACCGCTGAACAACTGGCCAAGGCCGCGGCCGACTGTGACAGTCCGCTGTTCGGACTGTGGTCCGACTACGCCCACGCGCTCGCCGGCGACGACCCGGCGGCGCTGGAACGGGTCGGCACCGCGCTGGAGGCCGGTGGATACCTGACGCTCGGCTTGGAGGCGGTGGTCGCCGCCGAGGCGGCGTGCGGGCGCCGAGGCGACCAACGCCGGGCGAACCTGCTGGCCCGTCGGGCGGATCTGCTACGGGAACGGTGCGACGGATACTGGCCGCCCCTGAGCCCTCGGCCAACGGACCGGGACGGGCTGACTCCGCGGGAACGGCAGATCTGCGAACTGGCCTCGACCGGGCACGACAACGCGGCGATCGCGGCGGAGTTGGTGTTGTCGGTGCGGACCGTGGAGAACCATCTCCAGCGGGCGTACGTCAAGCTCGGCGTGCGGGGCCGGAACGGACTGACCGAGGCGATCGACGCACGGCAGGCCGGTTGAGGGCGGCTGCGACCGCACGGCACCCGTCCAGCATCCGGTGACCCGGCACCATGGCCGGGTCAGCCGGTGCGCCGGTCAGCCGGTGCGCCGGGAGCGGGCCAGAGCCAGCCCACCGAGGACCATGGCGATCAGCCCCACCACCAGGGCCACGTAGGCCCCGCCTCGCCCGTTGCCGGTGCCGATGCCGCTGTCGGAGGTGGCCACCACCAGCCCGCCGAGGGCCAGGCCGATCAGCCCTCCGGCCAGGGCCATGGTGGCCCCGAGGAGCCCGTTGCTGGTGCCGATACGACCGGTGGGGCGGGCCAACGCCAGCCCACCGATGATCGCGCCGGCCAGCCCCAGCACGGCGGCCACGCTTGCCCCGAGTCGCCCGGCGCTCATGGCGTAGACATCGGCGGCGGTCGGCTGGGCCGAGACGTTCGCTACCGCCGGTGCGGCGAACCCGAAACCTCCGATCAGGACGGCTCCGGCCACGGTAAGTACACGTCGGACTGACGTCAGGGCTCCCGGTGGGTTCATGTTCTCTCCCCTTTCGTGCGGCTGCCTGCCGAGGTTTCGGAAGCCGCCTGATCATGTCGCCGGGCGCACCGCCAGTCGTCCAGCAGATGCAGGCAATTCGCGCTGCCGCCGATGACGCACCCGACTACTGCGGACGCCGCAGGCGCCGGGAAGGTACTGCGTTCGCGGTAGACAGCCGCTCGTCCGTGAGCAGGAGTCGCCAGCAGCGACATCGGACTAAGGTGCGGCCATGAGCACAGGACGGTCCGGCGATCGGGCCGCTGTCACCGATTGGGCGATCGCCGTTTGCGTGGCAGCGGTGCTGGTGGTCGCCGGGCTGTCCGAGAACCACTCCACCACGGACCTTGACCTACTCGGCTACGTACTGTTGGTGGCCGGTGGGCTGGCTCTGGTCGCGCGCCGCCGGGCTCCGGTTCCCGTCCTGGCCGTCACCGGGCTGTGCGCGGTGGGTTACCAGGCGGTCGGTTTTGACGTGCCCGCCGTCGCGTTCCTGTTCGCGGTGTACGCCGCCGTACGGGCGGGCCACCGCGTCAGCACGGTGCTGGCGGCGGTGCTGATGCTGGCCGCTCTCCCGCTCGCGGCCCTCGCCCTGCCGCAGGACATGTCCGTGGCCGAGGCGCTCGCTCGCGCCCGGGGTGCCCTGGAGGTGGCCTGGCTGGTCGCCGCCGGTGCCGCGGGTGAAGCGCTGCGGCAGGCCGAGCGGCGGGCGGACGAAGCCGAGCGCACCCGGGAGGAGACCGCGCGCCGCCGCGCCGACGAGGAGCGGCTGCACATCGCGCGGGAGTTGCACGACTCGCTCACCCACCAGATCTCGATCATCAAGGTGCAGGCCGAGGTGGCCGTCCACCTGGCCCGCAAACGGGGTGAAGAGGTGCCGGAGGCGCTGCTGGCGATCCGGGAGGCCGGTCGCGAGGCGACCCGGGAGCTGCGAGCGACCCTGGAGGCGCTGCGCGACGACGACACGACCCCGCCGCATGGGCTCGACCATCTCCCGGAACTGGTGGAACGGGCCCGGTTGACCGGCCTGGACGCGACGTTGACGATCGGAGGGCAACGCCACGAGGTGCCGGCCGCGGTGGACCGGACCGCGTACCGGATCGTTCAGGAGTCCCTCACCAACATCGCCCGTCACGCGGCCGCCGCGACGGCGTCGGTCCGGATCGACTACCGTCCGGACGCCCTCGCGATCCGAGTCGACGACGACGGCGAGGCCACGCCGGACACCGCCCCGATGCCTGGCGTCGGGCTGCTCGGGATGCGCGAACGAGTCACCGCCCTCGGCGGTCGCCTGCGGGCGGAGCCGCGGAACGGGGGCGGCTTCACCGTCCACGCCGAACTCCCCGTGGGCCGCACGTCATGATCCGCGTACTGCTGGTCGACGACCAGCCGCTGCTGCGCAGTGGCTTCCGCGCGCTCCTCGACGTCGAAGACGACATCGAGGTGGTGGCCGAGGCCGCCGACGGCAGGGAGGGCCTGGCTCTCGCCAGGGAACACCTGCCCGACATCGCGCTCATCGACATCCAGATGCCGGTCATGGACGGCATCGAGGCGACCCGGCGGATCGCCGCGGACCCGACCCTGGCCCGGGTGCATGTCGTCATCCTGACCAACTACGGCCTCGACGAACACGTCTACCACGCGCTGCGCGCCGGCGCCGCCGGGTTCCTCGTCAAGGACATCGAGCCGGCGGACTTTCTGCACGCCATCCGGGTCGCCGCGCGCGGCGACGCGCTGCTCGCACCGTCGATCACCCGCAAGCTGATCAACCGGTACGTCACCGAGCCGCTCCACACCGGCGTCGGCGCGACGCTGAAAGGGCTGACCACCCGCGAACGCGAGACCGTCGCCCTCCTCGCGCAGGGCCTGTCCAACGACCAGATCGCCGAACGCATGGTGATCAGCCCGATGACCGCCAAGACCCACATCAACCGGGCGATGACCAAGCTCCACGCCCGTGACCGCGCCCAACTCGTGGTCCTCGCCTACGAATCCGGCCTGGTGGTCCCGCGCAACCGCTGACGCCCGCCGACCTCGGTGGTGGCGCTCAGCGGGTCTTCTTCGTTGCCCGCTTGCGAGGCGGCGTCAGCAGGTCGGCGATTGCCGCGATCGCGGAGGGCACAAGGCGGTAGTACGCCCAGACGCCGCGCTTCTCGCGCTCGAGCAGGCCGGCCTCGGTGAGGATCCGAAGGTGATGACTCACGGTCGGTTGGGAGAGGCCAAGCGGCGCGGTGAGGTCAGTCACGGACGCCTCGCCCTGCGGAGCGGCCTGGATCAGACTGAGCAGTCGCAGCCGGGCCGGGTCGGCGAATGCCTTCAGCACTCCCGCGAGCCGCTCGGCATCGGCGCGTTTGATCGGCTCGCCGGCCAGCGGCGAGATTGCAGGCATACCAGTTTTCGCAGCTCCCACGTCTTCCATCGTTTCACAGTCGGCGTCAGCGGGGCGGCATCTCCCGCCGGGACGGGAACGGCGTGCCGGGCTGACCGAGAGTGGATCGGGCGCGCAGCCCGACCGGGTCCGGGGCGGCGGTGGGCGGCGCGACAGCCGACTCCGGGGCCCGCCGGGCGTCCAGGTACGCGGCGGCGGCCCGGTCGTCGTCGGTCGGCGCGGCGAGCAGGGCGTAGAGCAGACCGACCACTCCGAAGATCACCGCCAACACGATTGGCACCAGCAGGGTGCCCATCCCGGTGCCGGCCACATCGGTCACGCCACCCTCAGCCTCGTGCTGGTGCACCGAGAGGGCGCTCATGCCGGTGAAGTGCATGCCGTTCACGGCGACGCCCATGACCAGCGCGGAAGCGAAGATCGCCAGCGGCCGGCGGACGCTCATGGCGAGCCACAGCGCGACGGTGGCCGCCACGACCGCGATCACCACCGAGAGCGCGACCCGGGTGGTGTCGTAGCCGAGGCTGCCGTTCAGGCGCATCGCCGCCATCCCGGTGTAGTGCATGGCGGCCACGCCGACACCGGTGAAGATGCCGCCGGCGACCAGCCGTACCGGGTTCAGCCGGCCGGTGCCCACGATGGCCAGACCGATGCCGACCGCCACCACGGCGATGACCGTACTGGCTGCGGTGAGCGGCACGTCGTACCGGATCCGGGTGCCGTCGACGGCGAAGCCGAGCATGGCCATGAAGTGCATCGCCCAGATGGCGGTGCCGCCGATGGCCCAGGCGGCCAGCAGCCCCCACCAGGCACGCTGGCCGGCGGTTCCGGCCGTACGGATACGCCCGGCGCAGATGAGCCCGAGGACCGAACCGAGGACGGACAGCGCGTAGCTCAGCGCGGGTGTGATCCACCCGTACTCAAAGTGATTGATCTCCGCCACGGCGGCCTTCTCCCCATTCGTTACCGGCGCGTACGGAAGCGCCCGGGCAATGATCGAGGGTGCCCGGAGCAGGCGCAACAGCACCCCGGGCCCAATTCGGGGGGTGCTGTTGCGGTGACCGTGTGATGCGTCGATTGCTCAGCGGCGATGACCGAAAGTGATGATCAGGCGGAGGTGTGGTAGGCCAGCACGCCCCGGTTGATGGCCGAAATCGCCTGCCGGGCGGTGGAGCGCAGCTCCGGCGACGCGCCGCCGGAGTCGGCAAGTTGACCGAGGAGATCGACCACCTGCCGCGCCCACCGGACGAAGTCACCGGCCGGCATCTCCCCGTCGATCTCGTGTCCGCTGCCGAGCACCTTGGCCAGCGCCTCGCCTCGGGCCCACCGGAAGACCGGCCAGGCGAAGCCGAGATCGGGCTCCCGGGTCGCGGTCAGGCCGCGCGCCGCCTCGTCGGCCTCGATCTCGCCCCACAGCTTCAGCGTCTCGTCCACCGCGTCGGCCACCGGCCCGCGGGGCAGCGACGCCCGCTCGTCGACGTCGCGGCGCGCCTCGAAGACCACCACGGACACCGCGGCGGCCAGCTCGGCCGGGGTGAGCCCGTCCCACACACCACGGCGCAGGCACTCGGCGACCAGCAGATCCGCCTCGGTCCAGATCCGGCCGAGCGTCCGACCGGCGTCGGTGACCGCGCCGTCGCGGGCGAGGTAGCCGCGCTCGGTCAGCAGGGCGACGATCCGGTCGAAGGTCCGGGCCAACGAGCCCGTACGCCCGGAGACCCGCTCGCGCAACTCCTCGGTGTCACGCTCCAGGCGCCGGCGCCGCTCCGCCCAGCGGGCGTGCTCCTCCCGCTCCGGGCAGGCGTGACACGGGTGGTTGCGCAGCTCGGTGCGGAGCTGGGTGAGCCGGTGGTCCTCGCCGGTCACCTGCCGGGAGCGGCCACCGCGTCGGCCGCCGTGCCGGTCCAGGCCGGTGCCGCTGACCTCGGCGGCGAGATCGCGCCGGGCGCCCGGCGAGCGGTGGTTGAAGTGCTTGGGCACCCGGATCCGGGCCAGCACCTCGGCCGGGGTGGTGAAGTCGCCGGGGCTGACCCGCCCGGCCCAACGGTCCTGGGTGAGCACCAGGGGCCGGGGCTCGCCGAACCCGCCGGTCGCCGGGTCCAGCACAACGGCCAGCCCGGCCCGCCGGCCCGACGGCACCCGGATCACGTCACCGATCCGCAGCCGCTCCAGAGACGCCACCGCGGCGGCCTTGCGCTGGGACTGCCCCTGCCGGGCGATGGCCTTCTCCCGGTCGGCGATCGCCACCCGCAGCGCGAAGTACTCGTCGAATTCGCCGTGGTGGCAGGCGGCCTCC
The DNA here is from genome assembly GCF_045207365.1 of Micromonospora sp. NBC_00858. NCBI lineage: Bacteria > Bacillati > Actinomycetota > Actinomycetes > Micromonosporales > Micromonosporaceae > Micromonospora > Micromonospora sp. NBC_00858. The sequence goes on from NZ_CP108828.1 coordinate 2,463,214, forward strand.
GCGCCGTACGCCTCGATGGTCTCGGTGTTGCGCTGCACCTGCCGCGCCAGGCCGACCACCGACCGGTCCGCCTGGAACTGGGCGAACGAGGACTCCAGCAGGGCTCGGGCCGGCTCCGCGCCGACCGTGCCGACCAGGTTCACCGCCATGTTGTACGAGGGCCGGAAGCTGGAGCGCAGCGGGTAGGTGCGGGTGGAGGCGAGCCCGGCCACGTGCCGCGGGTCGGTCTCCGGGGACCACACCACCACGGCGTGCCCCTCGACGTCGATGCCGCGCCGGCCGGCCCGCCCGGTGAGCTGGGTGTACTCCCCCGGGGTCAGGTCGACGTGTGCCTCGCCGTTGTACTTGACCAGCCGCTCCAGGACCACGCAGCGGGCCGGCATGTTGATGCCCAGCGCGAGGGTCTCGGTGGCGAAGACCGCCTTGACCAGGCCCCGGACGAACAGCTCCTCGACGATCTCCTTGAACACCGGCAGCATGCCGGCGTGGTGGGCGGCCAGGCCGCGCTCCAACCCGTCGAGCCACTCCCAGTAGCCCAGCACCGACAGGTCCTCGCCGGGGATGGCGGTGACCCGGGACTCGACCACCCGGCGGATCTCGGCCCGCTCCTCGGGCGAGGTGAGCCGCAGCCCGGCGGCGAGGCACTGCTGCACCGCGGCGGCGCAGCCGGCCCGGCTGAAGATGAACAGGATCGCCGGCAGCAGACCCTCACGGTCCAGTCGGTCGACGATGTCCGGGCGCATCGGGCCACGCCAGCGCGGCCCGCGCCGGCCGGCGCCGGGTCCGGCGCTGCGCCCCTCCCCCAGCTCCAGGCGGCGGACGGTGTCGCGGGTGTAGCGCAGCAGCTCCGGGTGCACGTCGTGCTTGCGGGCGGCGTCGGCGTCGTGGAACAGGTCGAACATCCGCTTGCCGACCAGCATGTGCTGCCACAGCGGCACCGGCCGGTGCTCGCTGACCACCACGGCGGTCTCGCCGCGCACGGTGACCAGCCAGTCGGCGAACTCCTCGGCGTTGGAGACGGTCGCCGACAGCGAAACCAGGGTGACCGAGGCGGGCAGGTGGATGATCACCTCTTCCCACACCCCGCCGCGGAACCGGTCGGCGAGGTAGTGCACCTCGTCCATCACCACGTAGGCCAGCCCCTGCAGCGTGCTGGAGCCCGCGTAGAGCATGTTGCGCAGCACCTCGGTGGTCATCACCACCACCGGCGCGTCGCCGTTGATCGCGTTGTCGCCGGTGAGCAGACCGACCTGCGCGGCGCCGTACCGGGCGACCAGGTCGTGGTACTTCTGGTTGGACAGCGCCTTGATCGGCGTGGTGTAGAAGCACTTGCGCCGGACCGGTGGGGTCGCCGGATCGTCGGACGCCGCCGGGTCGCCGGGCCGCCCGCGCAGCGCCAGGTGTACGGCGAACTCCCCGACCACGGTCTTGCCGGCTCCGGTGGGGGCGCACACCAGCACCCCGCTGCCCCGCTCCAGGGACTGACACGCCTCCCGCTGGAAGTCGTCGAGGTCGAACCCCAGGTCAAGGGCGAACTCGTCCAGCGCCGGAAACTCTGAGGCCTGTGCGGCCCGGCGGCGCGCCGCGACGTACCGCTCGGCGGGGCTCGACATGGTTCCAAGATTAGTGCGTGCCGGGACAGGACACCCGACAAGGCCGTCTGGAGGCGCCGCCGGGGGCGGTCGGTAGGGTGCACGGCGTGCCGGACCATGCCGAACCGCCCCTGACTCGTCCGCCGGGCAGCGCCGAAGACGCCGCCGCCCCCCGGGCGTCCCGACGGCCCGTCAAGGCGGTGCTCTTTGACTTCCACGGCACCCTGGCGCAGGTGGAGGAGCCCCGACAATGGGTGCTGTCGGCCGCGGCGGCGTGCGGGGTCACCCTGGATCGGGTCCGGGCCACCTCGCTGGCCGACCGGCTGTTGACCGCCGGGCGAGCGGGCGGCCCACTGCCGGCCCGGGTGCCACCACGGCTGGCCGAGCTGTGGTCCGACCGGGATCTCTACGAGCACGCCCACCGGGGCGCGTACACGGGGCTGGCCGAGACCGTCGACGCGGGCATCGAGGGGTTCGCCGACGCCCTGTACGAGCGACTGCTGATCGCCGAGGGCTGGGTGCCGTACCCGGACACCGCCCCCACCCTGAGCGCGCTGCGCGACGCTGGCGTGCGGGTGGGGGTGGTCAGCAACATCGGCTTCGACCTGCGGCCGCTTTTCGACGCCTGGGGCTTGACCGGGCTGGTGGACGCGTTCGTGCTCTCGTACGAGGTGGGGCGGTGCAAGCCCGATCCGGCGATCTTCCTGCGCGCCTGCGGGATGCTCGGCGTCGACCCGGAGCAGACGCTGATGGTCGGTGACTCGCCGGCGGACGCGGGCGCGGTGGCCGCCGGCTGCGCGGTGCTGGTGCTGCCGGCCGCCGACCCCGGCCGGGAGAACGGGCTGGGCGCCGTGCTGGACCTGGCCCTGACGGCCTGAGCGCGCCTGATCGGCCCGGGCTCACCGGGTCATCACACCAGGCGGTGCGGTCAGCCGGCGACGACCTCGTGGGCGAGTGCGACCAGGTCGGCGACGCCCGGGTGTCGGGGCGGGTGCCGCCAGGCCAGCAGCACGGTGATGTCGGGAGCGTCGGTGAGTGGCCGGTACGCCACCGCCGGAGTGGGATACATCGCGGCGGTCGCGGAGGTGGTGACCCCGACCGCCCGACCGGCGCTGATCGCGGCGAGCCAGTCGTCGGTGTTCACCACCGGCACCACGGTCGCCGGCGCGGCGCCCGCCGGCCAGAGGTCGAGCGTGGTGGTGCCGGTGGCGGTGTTCACCGCGAGCGGCTGGTCGACCAGGTCGGCCAGGGTGAGCACGGCCCGCTCGGCCAACGGGCTGTCCGCCGGCACGGTGGCCAGCCGGGGCTCGGTGAGCAACCGCACGGTGCGTACGTCGGGCAGATCGACCGGCTGGCGCAGCACCGCGACGTCCACGGCGCCCCGGGCCAGCCCTGCGCTGCGGTCGTCGATGCGGAGCAACTCCAGCGGCGTGTCGGGGTGGGCGCGCCGCCACCGGCGCAGCAGGGTGACGGTGTGTCCGCCCAGCGCCGACCAGGCGTGCCCGAGCCGCAGCGGGCGCCCGGCGGCGTACCCCGGGTCCAGCACGTCGTCGACGGCCGCGACCGCGGCGGCGGCCCGGTCACGCAGCGACCGGCCGGCCGGGGTCAGGTGCAGATGGTGGGTGGACCGGTCGACCAACCGGATCCCCAGATGATCCTCCAGCTGGCGGAGCGTGCGCGACAGCGCGGGCTGGGTGACCCGGAGTCGCCCGGCGGCACGGGTGATGCTGCCCTCCTCGGCGATGGCCAGGAAGGCACGCAGGTGCCGCAGCTCCACGGTCATAACTGGGGAGAATAACCGCAGTGGAACCGGCATTTCCCTCCCCCGCGCCGCGTCCCCTAGCGTCGCCACCGTGACCGACACCCTGCTGCCCGACCGGCCGACACCCGCTCCCGCGCCGACCGGCCGAGCCGGTGGCGTCGGCGCGGTGGGCATGGTGCTCGGTGGGGCGCTGTCGGTGCAGTTCGGCTCCGCCGTGGCCGCCCTGCTCTTCCCGCGTAGCGGGGTGGCCGGCGCGGTGACCCTGCGACTGACGATCTCGGCCGTGCTGCTGCTCATCGTCTGCCGGCCCCGACTGCGCGGCCACGACCGGGCGGCCTGGGCTGCGGCGGGCGCGTTCGGGCTGGCACTGGCCGGCATGAACTCGCTGTTCTACCAGGCCATCGAGCGGATCCCGCTGGGCCCGGCGGTGACCCTGGAGGTGCTCGGCCCACTGGCGCTGTCGGTGTTCACCGCCCGCCGGCTGGCCAGCTGGTGCTGGGCGGGGCTGGCGCTGGCCGGGGTGGCGCTGCTCGGGCAGGGCGGCTTCGACCGGCTGAACCCGGCCGGGGTGGCCTTCGCGTTCGGCGCGGGCGCCATGTGGGCCGCGTACATCGTGCTCAGCGCCCGGGTCGGCAGCCGGTTCCCGGGCGCGGACGGGCTGGCCCTGGCGCTGACCCTCGCCGCGCTCGTCACCCTGCCCCTCGGCATCATCGACGGCGGCGCCGCGCTGCTCGACCCGGCCGTGCTGGCGCTCGGCACGGCCCTCGCGGTGCTCGCCTCCGGGCTGCCGTACACGCTGGAGCTGCTGGCGCTGCGCCGAATGCCCACGGCCACGTTCGCGGTGCTGATGAGCCTCGGCCCGGCCATCGCCACGCTGGCCGGTTGGCTGGTGCTGCGGCAGGCGTTGACCCTGTTGGAGTGCGCCGCCATCGTGCTGGTCATCGCGGCCAGCATCGGCGCGGTACGGGTCAGCGCAGCAGCCGCAGGGCGCCCGGCACGGCAGTGATCGTCACCGGCAGGTCCAGCGAGCGCTCGCCGTCGGCGTAGGTGGTGATGCCCTCGGCGGTCAGCTCCACCGTCCGTGCCCGGTACGTGCGGACCAGGGGGTGGCTGACGTGGGTGCCCTGGTAGATGCGCGGCTTGACCCGGATCAGGGTGCGCCGGTTGATCCGGCCACCCACCACCACGTCGAGCAGCCCGTCGGTCGGGTCGGCGTCGGGGCAGATCCGCATCCCCCCGCCGTAGGTCGGGCAGTTGCCCACCGCCACCAGCACCGCGTCCAACTCGTGCGGCTCGCCGTCCAGGCGCAGCGTGTACCGGCGGGGCCGCAACCGCGCCAGCTCGACGAGGATCGCCAGGTCGTACCGGCGAGGGCCACGCGGCCAGCGCATCCGATTGGCCCGCTCGTTGACGATCGCGTCGAATCCGGCCGCGAGGACCGCCCCGTACCAGCGCTGGACGCCGTCAGCGCCGGTCATCGAGGCGAGGTCGACGAGGTGGCTCCGGCCGGCGCGCAGCGCCTCGGCGATCACCGTCACCGCCGCCAGCGGATCGGCCGGGAAGCCGGTGTCGAGGGCGAAGTCGTTACCGGTGCCGGCCGGCACCGCGCCGAACGGCACATCGGTGCCGGCGACAGCCTGCAGCGCCCGGTGCACGGTCCCGTCCCCGCCGACCGCGACCAGCGCACCGGCGCCGTCGGCTACCGCGGCGTGGCAGGCCGCCTCCGCCTCGCCGGGACTGGACGCCGACAGCAGCCGGACCGGTCGGCCGGCGGCGGACAGCCCGTCGAGCAGCCGGGGCAGCAGGGCGCGGTGCCGTCCCCGTCCGGCCGTCGAGTTGATGAGCACGGCGACGGGACCCCCGGTGTGCGGGCCGGGCGGGTGATCGTCTGCGGTCACGGGCAGCACCGTAACCGGTCGGATGCCCGCCGGTCACCGGGGGCGGCGACGTCACCATCGGTGCCGGCGTCCGCGCGCACGGTGCAGCGGGGGTGGCGGTCTCGTCGCCGGCACATGCGGCGACGCCGCCCCCGGGCAAGCGGGGACGGCGTCGGCGGACCGGGCGGCGCGGGGCCGTCAGGTCATGTCGTCGTAGCGACGTTCGATCGGGGCCGGTGGGGCGATCGGATCGGCTGCGCCGACCGGCGTGGCCATGTCGATCCGCTGCCCGGCCTCGACCGGCTCGGCATCGTGCTCCAGCGGCGACACCTCGTCGTCGTCGAGGCCGGCATAGACCTCCTTGCCGCGCCCCCGCCGGCGATCGTTGAGGAACGCGACCCCGACCGCGGCGAAGTAGAGCGCGGAGAGGCAGAGCGCCAGGGCGGTCATCCCGAACGGGTCCGGGGTGGGGGTCACCACGGCGGAGAAGGCGAAGAACACGAAGATCGCCACCCGCCACCAACCGAGCAGCTTCTTCCCGCTGGCCAGGCCCACGAAGTTGAGCATCAGCACGATCAGCGGGAACTCGAACGCCACCCCGAACAACAAGATCAAGTTGGTGACGAACGATATGTACCGGGTGACTTCCAGGTTGGTCGAGATGTCATCGCCGGACACATTCAGCAGGAACTCGAGGCCCTTGGTGGTGACGAAGAAGGCCAGCACCGCACCGGCGGCGAAGAGCGGCGCCGCCAGGGCCGTGAAGATGTAGGCATAGCGCCGCTCGTTGCGGTGCAGCCCGGGCGCGATGAACGCCCAGAGCTGGTAGAGCCAGATGGGCGCCGCGATGATCAGGCCCACCCACAGGCCGATCTTCAGGTTCAACAGGAAGACGTCCGCAACGCCGAGCTGGACGAACTTGCACTTCCCGCTGATCGGGTCCATCGACGCCGGAAGGTCGCAGTACGGCTTCGACAGCAGCACCCGGACCGGCGTCGCCAGCCAGATGCCGATGCCGAAGCCGATCAGGATCGCCAGCGAGGCACGGAACAGGCGGTTGCGCAGCTCGCGGACGTGCTCGATGAGCGTCATCGAGCCGTCGGCGGCCCGTTCGAAACTGCTTGGGCCGCGCTTACGCAGTGCGAAGGCCACGGTGCTCGGGCCTCTCGATCAGTTGTCGCGGACGCGGTGCACCGGGTCGACGACCGGCTGCTGCTGCGGCGGGGCCTGGTACGGCGCCTGCTGCGGCTGCCCGGCGTGCGGCGGCAGCGGCTGGTAGCCGGCCTGCGCGTCGGCCTTCTCGGCGAGGTCGCGGTCGTCATCCTGCAGGCTCTTGGTCTCGGCCTTGATGATCCGCAGCGAACGGCCCAGCGAGCGCGCAGCGTCGGGGAGCCGCTTCGCACCGAAGAGCAGGATCAGCACAACCACGAGAACCGCGATGTGCCACGGCTTGAGGGCACCCATGAGAAGCTCCAGTCGCTCTGTGTGTCCGGGGGGTGGTACGCAGCCCATCGTACGTGCGGATCGGCGGGACGCCACCCGCCGGGGGGTGATGGTCCGGCCCGGCCGGTGAAGTCTTGACCAACGCGGATGATCCGTCAACCACCCGCCGGGCAGCCGCTCGAGGCGCCGTGGACAGGGGTCGATCAGCCGCGCTTGGCCTTGATCACGGCGAGCCGCCGTTGGGCGGTGTCGAGTTGGCGCTGGACACCCTCGGCGCGCTGCTGCAGCGCCTCGGCGGTCTCCCGCAGCCCTTCGGCCTCGGCGGCCCGTCGCTGCAACGCCGCCGCGGCGCGGCGCAGCCGGGGCAGCCGGGTCAGCACCGGACGCACGGCCAGCGCGAGCGCCACGAGCGGGAGCAGCACCACCGCGAGCACGATCCATTTCAGCACGGCGGTCAGCCTACTGGGTGCGGCCGGCCACCGCCGGGTCGCCCGAGGGCGCGCCCGCCCGGTCGGACGGGCCAGGTGTCGCGGATTCGGGCGTCGCCTGGTCGGCCTCGGGCCGCCGGGGTGCGGCGGTGGGCACCGGCACGGCGTACGCGTCCAACGCGGCGGCCGCCGTCGCCCGGACCTGCTCAGCCAGCTCGACCGGGGCGACCACGGTGACGTCCGGGCCGAGGCCGAGCACGAACCGGCGGGCCCACCCCAGGTCGGTCACCCGCAGCGAGACCAGCCACTGGTCGCCGTCGCCGGCCTCCACCCGCTCGCACGGGTAGTACTCGGTGATCCACCGCTCGCTGCGGGCGATCCGCAGGGTGATCAGCGGCAGGTCGGGCGAGGGACGGAAGACACCCTCGGTGAGGTCGTGCGGGACGGCCTGCGGTGGCGCGGCGGCCGGCTCGTCCAGCTCGGTGATCGCGTCGATCCGGTCGGCCCGGAACAGTCGGACCGCCTCGGCGCGCCGGCACCACGCCTCCACGTACGCCCGGCCGCCAACCATCAGCATCCGCAGCGGGTCGATGACACGGTCGGTGGTCTCGTCCCGGGCCGCCGTGTAGTAGGTGATCCGCAGTGCCCGGCCGCCCTCTACGGCGGCGCGCAGCGCCTCCACCCGCCGGGTGTCCCCCGGCAGCCGGACCGCCACCGGCGCGCCCACCAGGTCCCCGGCGTCCTCGATCTTCGCGAGGGCCCGCTCGACGGCCTCCCGGTTGGCCACCCCGGGTGTCTCGGCGAGCATCCGAAGCGCCACCACGAGGGCCAACGCCTCGTCGGGGGTGAGCCGCAGCGGCCGGTCGATGCCGGCGTCGTAGGTGATGGTCACCCGATCGCCGTCGAAGGCCATGTCGATCAGGTCACCGGGGCCGTAACCCGGCAGCCCGCACACCCAGAGCAGCTCAAGGTCCTCGCGCAACTGCCGCTCGGTGACGCCCAGATCGCCGGCGGCCTCGGCGACCTCAATCCCCGGTCGCGCCAGCAGGTAGGGCACCAGGTTCAGAAGCCGGGCCAGGCGGTCGGCGGAGGCCCGGGAGCCGCCGCGGGCAGCCGGCCGGGTCACCGGGCACCCCCGGTGACAGCCAGGTCGTCGTGCCGGGCGGCGATCTCCTTGAGACGCTGGATGACCGCCTCGCGGACCTCCGGCGGGTCGAGCACCCGCACGTCCGGGCCGTACCCGACGAGGTGGCCGGCGATCCCGTCCGGGTCGGCGTACGGCAGGACCAGCCGGTCACCGTCCGTCCCGGCGGTCACCTCCACCGCCCAGCGGCGCAACCCGGCGGCCCGGCCCGGTGCGGCCAGCACGGTGGCCCGGCCGGTGCGCTCCACCGGGCCGGACCAGCGGGCCACGTGGCTGATCAGGTCGACGCCGGCCGGCGGCTGATATCCGCCGGCCGCGCCGGTCACCCGGACCGAGCCGACCACCCGGGACAGCCGGAAGCAACGGGTCGCCGCACGGTCGAGGTCGTGGCCGACCACATACCACCGGCCGCGCCAGCAGACCACGCCCCACGGCTGCAGCCGGCGGCGGCTGGGCGCGTCCCGGTCGGGCACCCGGTAGTCGAAGCCGACCTCGCGGCGATCCCGGGCGGCGGCGGTCAGCGGCGCGAACGCCGGGTCGACGGTGACCATCGGCTCCAGGCCCAGGGTGGCCTGCGGGTCCACGTCCACCCCGGCGGCGCGCAGCTTGGCCAGCCCGGATGACGCGGCGGCGGCGAGCCCGGCGTGCTGCCACAGCCGCGCGGCGATGCCGACCGCGGCGGCCTCGTCCGGTTCGAGGGGGATGTCGGGCAGCGCGTACTCGCGATGGGCGATCCGGTAGCCGGGCTCGGCGTCGAAGACGCTGGCCGTTCCGGTCTCCAGCGGCACGCCCAGCTCACGCAGCTCGGCCTTGTCCCGTTCGAACTTGCGCTGGAACGCCTCGTGGTCGCGCGCGTCGTCGGGATCGTGCTCGTAGCCGGGCACGGTCGCGGCGATCTGCGCGGCGGTCAGGAACCGTCGCGTGGACAGGAGGCAGATCACCAGGTTGACCAGGCGTTCGGTGCGGGTCCGCGACACGGGTAGACGCTAGCAGCCGACGCGCCCGGGACGTGCATCCGCGCGGGCGTGCCGCACATCTGTTCGGATCGGGGTGTCCGGGCCGGCAGCCCGGCGGGGTGTCGTCGCCGGTCATAGGGTGACTCTCATGGCGGAAGTGGGCGTCAAGGCGGAAGCGGGCGTCAAGACCGAGAGCGTCGGCACCGTGGTCGTCGCCGGCGCCGCCAACCTCGCCATCGCGGTGGCCAAGCTGATCGCCGGGCTGATCTCCGGCTCGGCCGCGATGCTCTCCGAGGCGGCACACTCGATCGCCGACACCACCACCGAGGTGCTGCTCTACCAGGCGCTGCGCCGGGGCGCCCGGCCCGCGGACACCCGGCACCCCTTCGGGTACGGCAAGGAAAGCTACGTCTGGGCGTTCTTCGCGGCCATGTTCACCTTCGTCGCGGGCGCCGGTTTCGCCGTCACCCACGGCGTCACCACCATCCTGGTGCACCAGCACAGCGGCGACTATCTGGTCTCGTACATCGTGCTGGGGGTGTCGTTCGTCATCGAGTCCATCTCGCTGGCCCGGGCCGTGCGGCAGGTCCGCCGCGAGTCCCGGCGCTGGAAGACCACTCCCCGGCGGTTCCTGCGGCTGACCGCCGACACCACCGTCAAGGCGGTCTTCCTGGAGGACAGCGCGGCGCTGATCGGTCTGCTGCTGGCCGGGCTCGGGGTCGGCCTGTCCGAGGCCACCGGCGACGAGGTGTGGGACGGCGTCGCGTCGATTCTGATCGGGCTGCTGCTGCTGACGGTCGCCGGGATCCTGGCCAGCAACAACCTGTCCCTGCTGGTCGGCCGCGCGGTCCCGGAGCGGCTACGCCGCGTGATCGAGCAGGAGATGGCCGGGCTGCCCGAGGTGGAGCGGATCGACACCCTGCTGACCATGCAGCTCGGCCCGGACGACATCCTGGTCGCCGCGAAGGTCGATTTCCGTGACGAGGCCACCGGCGCGGCCATCGAGGCCACCGCCGACGAGGCCGAGCGGCGGCTCACCGGGCGGTTCCCGGAGATCCGCTACGTCTTCCTCGACCCGACCCGTTCGCTGCCCGGCGCCTGCGGCCAGGCCCGAAACACCCAGGCCGGCCCGAGCCCGGACGCCGGCGGCGCACCCGACCCGACCTGAACCACGTCGCCGGACCACCCGGGCGCGGGACGCCGGGCCCGCGCGGCTAGCGTGCCCGTCATGGTGCGATGGCGGGCGGGGACGGTGGCGGCGCTGCGGCGGCAGTGGACCGGGGCGATGGAGCTCGACGTCGACCTGCCCGACGGCACCCGCATGCGGGCGCTGGCCTACCCGGAGTTGGTCGGCACGCCCGAGCCCGGCGACCGGGTGCTGCTCAACGTCGGTGCGCTGCTGATGGGGCTGGGCACCGGCGGGTACGCCCTGGTGGTGGCGCTACCGGACCGGCTGCCGCCCGACCCGCCGGCCTCCGGCGACACCCGCGACACCGGGCACCTCGTCAAGGCCCGCTACACCCCGCTGCAACCGATGCTGCTCGGCGTCGACGAGGAGGCGTCCCCGCACCGGGACCTCCTGGCCGACGCCGACGACCTGGGCGGGCTGCCGGTGGTCACCGCCGACCTGCACTCGGCTCTGCCGGCGATCCTGGCCGGCATCCGGGCCGACGCCCCGCACGCCCGGGTGGCGTACCTGCTGACCGACGGTGGGGCGCTGCCGGCCTGGTTCTCCCGCACCCTGGCCGGGCTGCGCGCCGACCTTGCCGGGACGATCACCGTCGGGCAGGCGTTCGGCGGCGACCTGGAGGCCACCACCCTGCACGGCGGCCTGCTCGCCGCCCGGTACGTGCTGCGCGCCGACGTGGCGGTGGTCGCGCAGGGGCCCGGCAACCTCGGCACGGGCACCCGGTGGGGCTTCTCCGGGGTCGCCGTCGGCGAGGCGGTCAACGCGATCGCCACGCTGGGCGGCCGGCCGGTCGGGTCACTGCGGATCTCCGCCGCCGACCCCCGCCCCCGGCACCGGGGCGTGTCCCACCACAGCCTCACCGCGTACGGCCGGGTGGCGCTCGCCCCGGCGGAGCTGGTGGTGCCCGACGACCTGGACCCGGCGCTGGCCGCCGAGGTGGACGCGGCGCTGGTCCCGCTGGCGGCCCGACACCGGATCGTCCAAGTGCCCGTCACCGGCCTCGACGCGGCGCTGCGGGCCAGCGCCGTGCCGCTGTCCACCATGGGCCGTGGCCTCGACGCCGACCACGCCTACTTCCTCGCCGCCGCGGCGGCCGGCCGCCACGCCGCCACCCTGCTGCCCTGACCCGGCCCGGTTCTGGGCCGGAGCGGGTCGGCCGTCGGTCAGCGCACCAGGGGGCGTTTGTCGCGGGGCAGGGCTTCGATCGGCCAGCGGTGGCCCCCCGGGGCCAGCCACCGGCACCGATGCGGAAGCGGCGTCGTCGCGGCAAGCCCGGCCAGGGCGGGGACGCCGGCGCGGTACGGAGTGTCGGCCGGCGGGACCGGCGAGGAAGCCCGTGGGATCAGGCGAGGAAGATCAGGGCGAGCCAGCCGCCCACGATGAGCACCAGCGCCAGGGCCAGCACCCACGTCGGCACGGTGTAATCGCCGCGCCGGTTGCGGTCGATCTCGGCGCGGATCTTGTCCCGGCGGCGTTCGACCCAGTTCTGCCGCTCGGTGCCGCGCTCGGGGCGGTCGGAAGGTCCAGAAGTCGTCATGGCGCGCCCAGCCTACCGAAAGCGCCGGCCCCGCCGGCGGACACCACCGCCGGGGCCGGCGCACCGGTCACATGCTGGCGATCAACCGCTCCACCCGCTCGTCGTACGCCCGGAACGGGTCCTTGCAGAGCACCGTGCGCTGCGCCTGGTCGTTGAGCTTCAGGTGCACCCAGTCGACGGTGAAGTCCCGCCGCTTCTCCTGGGCGTGCCGGATGAACTCGCCGCGCAGCCGGGCCCGGGTGGTCTGCGGCGGGGTCTCCTTGGCCTCGAAGATCTCCGGGTCGGTCGCCACCCGGTCCACCTCGCCACGGCGCTCCAGCAGCCCGTAGAGGCCGCGACCGCGACGCAGGTCGTGGTAGGCCAGGTCCATCTGCGCCACCCGCGGGTGCGACAGCGGCAGGTCGTGCTTGCGCTGGTAGCGCTCGATCAGCCGCAACTTGGTGACCCAGTCGATCTCCCGGGAGACCGGCTCCAGATCCCCGCTCTCCACCGCGTTCAGCACCCGGCCCCACAGCTCGACGACTCGCTTGGCGGCCTGGTCGCCGCCACGGCGCTCCACGAACTCGGTGGCCTTGGCGAGGTATTCCTGCTGGATGTCCAGCGCGCTGACCTCCTTGCCGGAGGCCAACCGGACCTTGCGCCGGCCGGTGATGTCGTGCGACACCTCCCGGATCGCCCGGATCGGGTTCTCCAGCGACAGGTCGCGCATCACCACCCCGGCCTCGATCATCCGCAGCACGATGTCGGCCGTGCCGACCTTGAGGAGCGTGGTGACCTCGTTCATGTTGGAGTCACCGACGATCACGTGCAGCCGCCGGTAGCGCTCGGCGTCGGCGTGCGGCTCGTCGCGGGTGTTGATGATCGGGCGGCTGCGGGTGGTCGCCGAGGAGACGCCCTCCCAGATGTGCTCGGCCCGCTGCGACAGGCAGTAGACCGCGCCGCGTGGGGTCTGCAGGACCTTGCCGGCCCCGCAGATCAACTGCCGGGTGACCAGGAACGGGATGAGCACGTCGGCGAGCCGCCCGAACTCGCCGTGCCGGGAGACCAGATAGTTTTCGTGGCAGCCGTACGAGTTGCCGGCCGAGTCGGTGTTGTTCTTGAACAGGTAGATCTCACCCGCGATGCCCTCGTCGTGCAGTCGCTTCTCCGCGTCGACGAGCAGACCCTCCAGGATCCGCTCGCCGGCCCGGTCGTGGGCGACCAGATCGGTCACCGAGTCACACTCCGGAGTGGCGTACTCCGGGTGCGACCCGACGTCCAGGTAGAGCCGGGCCCCATTGCGCAGGAACACATTGCTCGACCGACCCCAGGACACCACGCGACGGAAGAGATACCGCGCGACCTCGTCCGGGGACAGCCGCCGCTGCCCGCGATAGGTGCAGGTGACGCCGTACTCGGTCTCGAGGCCGAAGATTCGCCGCTCCATGAGGTGACATTAGCCGCCCGGAGGGCCGGTTCGTCACTGTCACAGCACAGGTCGTGCCCCGGGTGCGGTCACATACCGGCTGAGTGCGACATTCCGTCCGGTCCGATGCTCGCCACGAACCTCCGGCAGCTGTCGTACTCCGGCAACAGCCCGCGCTCGCGGGCCTGCGCCAGCGTCGGCGCCGCGTCGTCGCGGGCGGACAGTTGCGGGACGTCGGCCGGCCACTCGATGGCCAACTCCTCGTCCAGCGGGTGCACCGCGTGCTCGCCGGTCGGGTTGTACGTGGTCGAGCAGAGGTAGCTCAGCGTCGCGTCGTCGGTCAGCGCGCAGAAGCCGTGCCCCAGCCCCTCGCTGAGGTAGACCGCCCGGCGGTCGGTGTCGTCCAGCCGGACGCCCTCCCAGCGGCCGAAGGTCGGCGAGCCCACCCGCAGGTCCACCACCATGTCGAGCACCGCGCCCCGCACGCAGGTGACGTACTTGGCCTGCCCGGGCGGGACGTCGGCGAAGTGGATGCCGCGCACCACACCGCGCGCGGAGACCGACAGGTTGGCCTGGGCCAGCCGCAGCGGATGCCCCACCACCTCGGCGAGCCGGTCGAAGCGGTACCACTCCATGAACATGCCGCGCGGGTCACCGTGCTGCTGCGGGGTGATCTCCCAGGCGCCCTCGATGCTCAGCTCCCGGATCTTCACCAGACGCCCCCGTCGCCGCTCTTCTCGGCCAGCAGGCCGAGCAGGTAGTCGCCGTAGCCGCTCTTGGTCAGTGGCTCGGCCAGCGCGCGCAGCTGAGCGTCGTCGATCAGGCCGGCCCGCCAGGCCACCTCCTCGACGCAGCCGATCTTCAGACCCTGCCGCTCCTCGACCACCCGGACGAACTCGGCGGCCTGCATCATCGAGGTGAACGTGCCGGTGTCCAGCCAGGCGGTGCCCCGGTCCAGCACGGTCACCGACAGCTCCCCGGTCTCCCGGTACACCTCGTTGACCGCCGTGATCTCCAGCTCGCCGCGGGCGCTCGGGGTGAGCTTGCGGGAGATGTCGACCACACGGTTGTCGTAGAAGTACAGGCCGGGCACCGCGTAACGGGACTTCGGCCGGGCCGGCTTCTCCTCGATCGAGAGCACCCGACCGTCGGCGTCGAAGTCGACCACGCCGTACTCCTGCGGGTTGGCCACCTGGTAGGCGAAGACGCGACCGCCGATCGGGTCACCGTGGCCGGCGAGCTGCCGACCCAGGCCGACGCCATGGAAGATGTTGTCGCCGAGGATCAGCGCCACCGACTCGTCGCCGATGAAGTCCGCCCCGAGGATGAACGCCTGCGCGATGCCCTCCGGGCGCTCCTGGCTGACGTACTCCAGCCGCAGCCCGAACTGGCTGCCGTCGCCGAGCAGCCGACGGAACTGGCCCTGATCCTCCGGGGTGGTGATCACCAGGATCTCCCGGACCCCGGACATCACCAGGGTGGAGAGGGGGTAGTAGATCATCGGCTTGTCGAAGACCGGCATCAGCTGCTTCGACACCGCCCGGGTGATCGGCCAGAGTCGCGATCCGGTGCCACCGGCAAGTAGGATTCCACGCACCGGCGAAGCCTACCGGCACGAATACGGAACGTGCGCGGGGGTCGCATGCCCCGCGCGACGCGCGACTTGGCGTACACTTCCGGACCCGTGAGGATCCTCGTCACCGGCGGAGCCGGATTCATCGGGTCGGAGTACGTTCGCCTGCTGCTGGGCAAGCCCCTCGGCAGTGCCGACGGCGTGCCGCCGCTCGAGCCGGCGGCAGTGACCGTGCTCGACAAACTGACCTACTCGGGTAACCGGGCCAACCTGGCACCGGTACAAAACGATCCACGGTTGCGGTTCGTGCAGGGCGACATCTGCGACCCGGTCCTGGTCGACCAGGTCGTCGCCGACCACGACGTGATCGTGCACTTCGCCGCCGAATCACACGTCGACCGGTCCATCGCCGGCGCCGCGCCGTTCGTCACCACCAACGTGCTGGGCACCCAGACACTGCTCGACGCCGCGCTGCGCCACCGCACCGGCCGGTTCGTGCACGTCTCCACCGACGAGGTCTACGGCTCGATCGACGAAGGCTCCTGGACCGAGACCTGGCCGCTGGCCCCCAACTCGCCGTACTCGGCGTCCAAGGCCGGCTCCGACCTGCTCGCCCTGGCCTACCACCGCACCCACGGCATGGACGTGGTCGTCACCCGCTGCTCCAACAACTACGGCCCGTACCAGTTCCCCGAAAAGGTCATCCCGCTGTTCGTCACCAACCTGCTCGACGGCGGCACCGTCCCCCTCTACGGCGACGGCGCCAACATCCGCGACTGGCTGCACGTGCACGACCACTGCCGAGGCATCGCCCTGGTCCAGCAGAAAGGCCGCGCCGGCGAGGTCTACAACATCGGCGGCGGCACCGAGCTGACCAACAAGGAACTCACCGGCCTCCTCCTGCAAGCCTGCGACGCCGACTGGGACCGCGTCATCCCCGTCGCCGACCGCAAGGGCCACGACCGCCGCTACTCCCTGGACATCACCAAAATCCACGACGAACTCGGCTACAGCCCCAGCATCGACCTCGACCACGGCCTCGCCGACACCGTCCGCTGGTACCAGGAAAACCGCGCCTGGTGGGAACCCCTCAAGACCACCCCCACCGCATGACCCGACTACTCCTCACCGGTGCCGGCGGAATGCTCGGCCGGGACCTGGTCGCCGTGCTGGCGACCCGGCCCGATCTCAAGGTGACCGCCGCCACCCGGGCCGACCTGGACGTCACCGATCCCACCGCGGTCAGCGCCGCGGTGGCCGGGCACGACGTCGTGATCAACGCGGCGGCGTGGACCAACGTCGACGGCGCGGAGGCCGACGAGGCAGCGGCCACCGCCGTCAACGGCCAGGGCGTGGCGAACCTCGCGGCGGCGTGCGCGACCGACGGAGCCCGCCTGATCCAGGTCTCCACCGACTACGTCCTCGCCGGCGACGCGCACACCCCCTACCCGGAGGACGCGCCCACCGCGCCGGTCAACGCGTACGGCCGCGGCAAGCTGGTCGGCGAGCAGGCAGTCGCCCGGCTGCTGCCCGACACCGGGTACGTGGTCCGCACCGCCTGGCTGTACGGCGCGCACGGGCCGAACTTCGTGGCCACCATGCTCCGGCTCGCCACGCAGCGGGAGCACCTCGACGTGGTGGACGACCAGCACGGCCAGCCCACCTGGTCGTACGCCCTCGCCGAGCGGCTGGTGGCGCTCGGCGACGCGGCACTGGCCGGGCGCGCCGCCCCCGGCGTGTACCACGGCACCTGCGCCGGCCAGACGACCTGGTACGGATTGGCCCGGGCTGCGTTCGCGCTGGCCGGGCTGGATCCGGACCGGATCCGACCCACCACCAGCGACCGGTATCCGCGTCCCGCCCCCCGCCCGGCGTACAGTGTGCTAGGGCACAGCCGCTGGGCGGCCGCGGGTCTCCCGCCGCTTCCGGATTGGCACACCAGCCTGGTTGACGCGTTCGACTCCCCCGCTCCACCCGCCCCGTGGAAGGTCGCATGAAGCTCACCCTCGTCACCGGCCTGACCGGCCTACTGCTGCTCGGCACCATCGTCGAGTTGCTGCGCCGTCGTCAGCTGCGCGAGAAGTACGGCATGCTCTGGCTCGCCGTGCTGATCATCGTGATCCCGCTGTCCCTGTTCCCCCGGCTGCTCGACAACGTCGCCGAACTCCTCGGTGTCGCCTCCGGTGTCAGCCTGGTGCTTTTCCTCGGCATCGTCTTCCTGCTGCTGGTGTGCGTGCACCTGAGCTGGGAGGTCAGCGCCCTGGAAGAGGAAACCCGCACCCTGGCCGAAGACTTCGCCCTGCTCCGCGCGCAGATCGACGCGGACCGGGCGGCCCGAGACGAACTGGTGTCCAGCGATGGTTAACGGCAAGCGCACCTTGATCATCATCCCGGCACTCAACGAATCGGGCTCCATCGCCGACGTGGTCGGCGAGGTTCGCGGCGAGCTGCCCGGTGTCGACGTGCTCGTCGTCGACGACGGCTCCACCGACCGTACCGCGGCCGTCGCCGCCGCCGCCGGCGCCCGGGTCGCCACGCTGCCGTACAACCTCGGCGTCGGCGGTGCCATGCGCCTCGGCTATCGGTACGCACGGGACAACGACTACGACGTCGCCATCCAGATCGACGCCGACGGCCAGCACGACCCCCGGTACGTGCCGAAGCTCGTTGACCTGCTCGAGGACAGCGACCTCGTCATCGGCGCCCGGTTCGCCGGCGAGGGCGACTACAACGTCCGCGGCCCCCGCCGCTGGGCGATGGTGATGCTCTCCGCCGTGCTGTCCCGGGTCGCCCACACCAAGCTCACCGACACCACCTCGGGCTTCCGGGCCGCCAACCGGCGGGTCATCGAGATGTTCGCCAGCTGGTACCCGGCCGAATACCTCGGCGACACGGTGGAGACCCTGGTGCACACCGCCCGGCGCGGCTTCCGCATCCGGCAGGTGCCGGTCGCCATGCGCAAGCGGATGGCCGGCACACCCAGCCACTCCCCCGCGAAGGCAATGATCTATCTCGGTCGCGCGTTCGCCGTGCTCACGCTGGCGCTCATCCGCCGGTGATCCGTCGCCTGCTGCGCCTGATCCCGCCCGGCACCATCGCTGTTGGTGCCGGGCTGGGTCTCCTCGGCCTCGCCTCCTACGTCCACCTCGCGGTCGCCGGCCACAGCCTCACCGAGGCCGACTACTCCTCCCTGTCGGTGCTCTGGTCGATCGTCTTCACCCTCGGCATCGGCGTGTTCATGCCCGTCGAGCAGGAGGTCGCCCGGGTCGTCGCCGCCAGCCACAGCCAGGGGCTACCCCCGGGCCCGGTGCTGGCCCGCGGCGTCGCGGTGGCCGCCGTGGTGCTCGCCGTGCTGGTGCTGGCCGTCACCGCCGGCCGACAGCCGCTCGCCGACCGGCTCTTCGCCGGCGACGGCACCATGGTCACCGTGCTGGTCGGCGCGCTCGTCGCGATGGCCATCGCCTACTCCACCCGCGGCGTCCTCTCCGGCCTGCAACTCTTCCCCTGGTACGGCACCCAACTCGGCATCGACGGCGGGCTGCGCATCATCCTGGTCGCCCTGCTCGGGCTCGCCGGGGTGACCTCCCCGGTCTGGTACGGCCTGGTACTGGTCGCCGCCCCGCTGGTCAGCGTCCTGCTCACTCTGCCGCCGGTGCTCCGCACCATCGGCGGCGGCGTACCGGTGGCCTGGGCCACCCTGCTGCGTGGCCTCGGCCTGCTCACCGTCTCCAGCCTGCTCTCCCAGGTCGTGGTGAACATCGGCGTGATCAACCTGCAGTTGCTCGCCCCTTCCAACACCGCTGCCGCCGGCGCCCTACTCTCCGCCCTCGTGCTGGTCCGCATCCCGCTGTTCGTCTTCGGGTCGATGCAGGCGTCACTGCTGCCCGGCCTGGCCACCACCGCCACCACCGGCGACCGGGCCGGCTTCCACAGCCTGCTGCGCCGCGCGCTCGGCATCGTCACCGCGCTCGGCCTCACCGGAACGATCGGCGCCGTGCTGGTCGGCCCCTGGCTGGTACGCACTCTCTTCGACGCGCCCGACGTCCTCGGCCACGGCGACTTCGCCTGGCTTGGCGTCGCTACCCTCGCCTACCTGTGGGCCATGGTGCTCGGCCAGGCACTGCTCGCCCTCGACCGGCACCGGGCCCAGGCGCTCGCCTGGACCGCCGGCGTCGCCGCTCTGGTGGCCGTGACACTCGTCCCGGCCCCGGTGACCCTGCGGGTCGAATTGGCCTACGCCATCGGCTCCGTCGTCGTGGCCGCCACCATGGCGGTGCTGCTGCGAGACGGCACCCACCGCGCCCCCACCCCCACCCGGCCCCTCGACGAAGCCGTGGCCCCTGCCGTATCCGGAGGCATCCGATGACCCGCCCACAGGTGACCGCGGTGATGCTCGCCTACGGCGCCGAGCCGTACCTGGTCGACGCCGCCCGGGCAGTCCTGGCCAGCACCGACGTCGAGATCGAGCTGATCGTCGTCGACAACGGCTGCACCGGCGACGGCATCGACATCGTCAAGGGCTTCCCCCAGGTCCGCGTGGTCCGGCCCGAACAGAACACCGGCTACTCCGGCGGCTGCCGGGTCGGTGCCGCCGAGGCCACCGGCGACTGGCTCGCCTTCGTCAACTCCGACGCCATCGTCGCCCCGGACGCCCTCGCCAAGACCGTCGCCGTGGCCGCCGACCCCGGCGTCGGCGCCGCGATGGCCTCGATCCGGCTCGCCGATACCCCCGAGCTGATCAACACCTCCGGTAACCCGCTGCACTTCACCGGGCTGTCCTGGGCCGGTGGCAACGGCGAACCCGCAACCGCCCACGCCAGCCGCACCACCGTCCCCTCGCTCAGCGGCTGCTGCTTCGTGATCAGCCGACAGCGTTGGCAGGACCTCGACGGCTTCGCCGCCGAGTACTTCGCCTACCACGAGGACACCGAGCTCAGCCTGCGGCTCTGGCAGCGCGGCCTGCGCCTGGAGTACGTTCCGGACGCCGTCGTCCGGCACCACTACGAGTTCTCCCGCAACGACCTGAAGCTCTACCTGGTGGAGCGCAACCGGCTGGTCACCCTGCTCACCGCGTACCAGACCCGGACGCTGGTGGTGCTCGCCCCGATGCTGCTGCTCACCGAGGCCGCCATGCTCGCCGCCGCGCTCGCCGGCGGCTGGACCAAGCAGAAGACCCGCGGCTGGGGCTGGCTGTGGCGCAACCGGTCCTGGGTCGGCGCCCGCCGCCGTCAGCTCCAGAGCGAGCGCACCGTGCCCGACGGGGTGATCGCCGAGCTGATGACCGCCCGGGTGGCACCGTCGAACGTCGACTCACCCCCCGGGATGGGCGTTTTCAACGCGGTCGCCGCCGGCTACTGGGCCCTGGCCCGGCCGCTGCTCCAGCGCCGCTGACACCCCCGCCGGCAGACACCAGCGCCGCAGACACACTCCCGCAGACACGAGCGCCGGGGACCGCAAAGGCGGTCCCCGGCGCTTCTGTCACACGATCAGCGGTCGGCCTGACCCGGCCGATCCTCCAGGTCGGCGGAGCCCGCGGAACTGGTCGGCTTACCGGACTCCCCGGTCGGCACGCTCGGCGTGTCCGGCAGGTCGCCGGTCGACGGCGCCGTCTCCCCGTCCAGCAGTGCGGTCAGCGCGGCCCCGGTGATCCGTCGGAACGTCCGCCCGACCCGCTGGCGGTCCAGCACGGCCACCTCGAGCTGGTTCGCGGCGATCGTCCGGGCGGCACCGCCCTCCCCGCCGACGCTGCTCAGCGCCTGCACCGCGACCTTCACCGCCTCCCCGAGCGACATGTCCGCCCGGTGGTTCGACTTCAGCACCCCGGTGATCGCCTCGGCCTGGCCGCCCATCGCCATCCGCCCCGGCTCATCGTTGACCGAGCCGTCGTAGGTGAGCCGGTACAGCTCGTCGTCGGCGGCGGTGGCCCCGACCTCCGCCACGCAGATCTCCACCTCGAACGGCTTCGACTGCTCGGTGAAGATCGCGCCCAGGGTCTGCGCGAACGCGTTGGCCAACGCCCGGCCGGTGACGTCCCGACGGTCGTAGCTGAGCCCGTTCAGGTCGGCCATCCGCACGCCGGCCCGCCGAAGGTTCTCGAACTCGTTGTACCGGCCGACGGCGGCGAAGCCGATCCGGTCGTAGATCTCGCTGACCTTGTGCAGGGCGCTGGAGAGGTTCTCCGCGACGAAGAGCACCCCGCCGGAGTAGCTCAGGACCACCGCGCTGCGCCCCCGGGCGATGCCCTTGCGGGCCAGCTCGGAGCGGTCGCGCATGATCTGTTCGGGCGAGGCGTAGAACTGCATGGCCACGGCGGCGGTTCTCCTTACGGCGCGGTGCTGACGACTGCTGACTGGTGGGGGTGGACGGGGCTCAACCGCCCGGGTTCTCCATCCGGCCGGCGACCACGCCCTCGGCGATCGTCGCCGTCTCGGCGTCGGTGAGCCGGTGGGTGCCCTCGGCGGTCGCGGTCATCACCACCGGGTAGATCCGCCGGGTCAGGTCCGGCCCGCCGGTCGCGGTGTCGTCGTCGGCGGCGTCGTAGAGCGCCTCGACCGCGAGCCGGGTCGCTTCCGCGGCGGTGATGCCGGCCCGGAAGCGCTTCTTCAGCGCGGACTTGGCGAAGAGCGAGCCGGAGCCGATGGCGTCGTAGCCGGTCTCCTCGTACGGGCCGCCGGTCACGTCGAAGCTGAAGATCCGGCCGGCCTTCGCCGGGTCCGCGGCGGCCAGGTCGAAGCCGGCGAAGAGCGGCACCACCGCCAGCCCCTGCATGGCCGCGCCCAGGTTGCCCCGGATCATCGAGGCCAGCCGGTTGGCCTTGCCGTCCAGCGAGAGCATCGCGCCCTCGATCTTCTCGTAGTGCTCCAGCTCCACCTGGAACAGTCGCATCAGCTCGATCCCGATGCCCGCGGTGCCCGCGATGCCAACCAGCGAGTACGCGTCGGCCGGATGCACCTTCTCGATGTCGCGCTGGGCGATCAGGTTGCCCATGGTGGCCCGTCGGTCGCCGGCCATCACCACGCCGTCGGCGGCCGCGATGGCGACGATGGTCGTCGCGTGCGGCGCCAGGTCGGCGGCCATGCCCGGCGGCAGCGGCCGCCGACCGGGCAGCATCTCGGGGGCCGCCCGGCTCAAGAACGTGGTGAAGGAGGACGTCCCCGCGTTGGTGAACACATCTGGTAGACGCCCGGATGGATCAAAGCCCGCTGCCACGTGGTTCCTCTCAGGTACGTGATCGCCCTGGCCAGCCTCATGGGACTGTCACGGAACTGGCCAAGACCACCGTTGCAGTTGAAGCAGACTATCCCGCGCACCCATCCGGTGCGATGGCCGTGGTCCAGATGTTGCGGGTCCGCGCCGCCACAGATCGCGCAGACCCCGCCCTGCTCGGCCAGGAGCTCCTGAAACTCCTTCTCCCCGATGCCGTAGCGCCGCCGCAGGTGGTACTCGCGCGTGCCGCCATGCAGACGGAGCTTGCTCTCCTTGCCTCTCGCGTTGTGGCACGGCTTGCAGTAGCTGTGCCGGCCACTGGCACTGGTAGTGCGGGGAAAGTCGTCCAGAGCGTTGATCTGCTCGCAGTCCGGGCACCACTTCAGCCCCTCGCCGATCGGCACGGCGGCCTTGCGCTGCGCAGCGACACCCTGTTTGCGGCGGCTTGCCGCAGAGCGCGCCGCCGCGCAGGTCTTACAGTAAAACGCGAGCCCGTCGGCCCGACGCCGGTTGCGATGGAAACCCGCTGCGGGAAGCAACCGACCACATTGGGGGCAGACTTTGTCCGACACGTTGGACGAGTCGGACATATGCCTCACTGACCCCCTTTCTGCACATACCCTCTCACGAATTCTTCTGCGTTTTCCTCCAGGACGGAGTCGATCTCGTCGAGCAGGTCGTCGACGTCCTCGGTGATCTCGGCGTGCCGCTCGGCCACCTCGGGGTTGGCCTCGGTGGTGACGTCCTCGATCTCCTCGCCCTGGCGGGACTTGCCGGACTGCGACTGGCCGCCGCTGTCATGAGTGGCCATTGCTGCCTCCTCCACGATCGTCTGCGATGAACTTACCTCGCGCAGGCGACGAAAAGCCCGCCGCGCGCCGGCTTGCGGCACCCGACGGGCATCCGGACCCGCGCTCAGCCCCCGGTCAACGTCTCCAGCAGGTCCTTGGCGCTGGCACAGCGGTCGAACAGCGCTCCGACGTGCGCACGGGTGCCCCGCTCGGGCTCCATCATCGGCACCCGGACCAGCGACTCCCGGCCCACGTCGAAGATCACCGAATCCCAGCTGGCGGCGACCACCTCGGAGGCGTACTGGGCCAGGCAGCGGCCACGGAAGTACGCCCGGGTGTCCTCCGGCGGCTCGGTCATCGCGCTGCGCGTCTCGTCGTCGGTGAGCAGCGTCTTCATCGCTCCCCGGGTGACCAGCCGGTTGTAGAGGCCCTTCTCCGACCGGACGTCGGAGTACTGCAGGTCGACCAGCTGAAGCTTGTGCGAGCCCCAGCCGAGCTTCTCCCGCTCCCGGTAGCCCTCGAGCAGCCGCAGCTTGGCCACCCAGTCCAGCTCGTCGGCGCAGAGCATCGGATCACGGCCGAGCCGGTCCAGCACGCTCTCCCAGCGGTCCAGCACGTCGATGGTCTGCTCGTCGGCGTCGGTGCCGTACCGGTCGTCGACAAAGGACCGGACCCGCTCCAGGTACGCCCACTGCAAATCCAGTGCGGTGAGCCGGCGGCCGTCGCGCAGCCGCATCCGGTGCGACAGGGTGGGGTCGTGGCTGACCGCGCGCAGCTCGCTGACCGGGTCGGCGATGCCGAGATCGCCGCCGAGCGCCTTCTCTTCGATCATGGTGAGGATCAGCGCGGTGGTGCCGACCTTGAGGTAGGTGGAGATCTCCGAGAGGTTGGCGTCGCCGATGATGACGTGCAGCCGGCGGTACTTGTCGGCGTCGGCGTGCGGCTCGTCGCGGGTGTTGATGATCGGTCGCTTGAGGGTGGTCTCCAGACCGACCTCGACCTCGAAGAAGTCGGCGCGCTGGGAGATCTGGAAGCCGCTCTGCCCGCCGTCCTGCCCGATGCCGACGCGGCCGGCGCCGCAGACGATCTGCCGGGTCACGAAGAACGGCGTCAGGTACGCCACGATGTCGGCGAACGGGGTCTGCCGGCGCATCAGGTAGTTCTCGTGGGCGCCGTAGCTGGCGCCCTTGTTGTCGGTGTTGTTCTTGTAGAGGTGGATCGGCTGGCTGCCGGGGATGGTGGCCGCCCGGCGGGACGCCTCGGCCATCACCCGCTCGCCGGCCTTGTCCCAGCGCACCACGTCCCGAGGGGTGGTGACCTCGGGTGTGGAGTATTCGGGGTGGGCGTGGTCGACGTAGAGCCGCGCCCCGTTGGTGAGTATCACGTTGGCCAGGCCGAGGTCCTCGTCGGCCAACGCCTCGGCCGGATCGTACGCGGCCCCGGAGTAGGTGAAGCCGCGGGCGTCGCGCAGCGGCGACTCTTCCTCGTAGTCCCAGCGGGCCCGTCCGCCCCGGTTGAGTTCGGGGCGGGCCCCGTAGGCATTGACCACCTGCGACGAGGTGACCATCGGGTTGGCTCCGGCCTGGCCGGGCACGGAGATGCCGTACTCGACCTCGGTGCCCATGATCCGACGTACCGTCATGCGACCACTCGCTTCGCTCGCCCACGGAGCCGGCGTGCCCGCCGCTCACACCATCGAGACTAGTCTGCGTGGTGGCCGACCGCGCGGCCCTGCCGCACGGCGCGGCGCGGCTACCGCGGCCTGGCGGGCTTGAGCGGCACCAGCGTCAGACCCTCCCGAAGGGAGGGGTCGACCTTGAGTGCCCCATCGATGGCCAGCTGGGCGGCCGGGTCGGCCACGATGAGCCGCAGCGGGCGGGGAACGCGACGCAGGATCTCCGCGGTCCGGGCGGGCTCTTCGTAGATCGTGAAGTAGATGCCGGGCTCGGTCTGACCGCTGGTGCCCTGCATCGCGGACAGGAAGATCGACTCCCGGTATCCATGCGGGCCCTGCTTGTCCACCACCAGGGTGACGGTGCCGGGGATCGCGGGGTAGGCCCGGTAGGCGGCGGCGGTGACCGACGCGGGGCGGGTGATGGCCCGCACGTCGCGTCCGGCCCAGTCCTTCGCCCACGTGCCGTTGCTGCCGGTGCGGTGGAAGAAGCCGCCGGTCCAGCCGATCAGACCGGTGCCGGCGAGCAGCGCGATCGTCACCAGAGCGGCGGTGGCGACGGAGGGCAGTGCGCCGGTGATCGGGCGGCGTCGCGGCTCGGAATCGGTGCTCTCCGCGGGTACGGGCAGCAGTCGGGCGAGCGCGGCGGTGCCGATGATGAGCACGACGATGACGAGGTGCGCGGTCTTGCCGAAGTAGTAAGCGGGTTGGGTGCCGTTGGCGAGGTTCACGGCGGCCATGGCGGCGGAGAAGAGCAGGCCGACGGCCAGCACGACGAGGTAGCGCCGCCAGGTGGATTCGCCGCGGTTGGTCTGGACGAAGATGCCGGCGACGACGAGCGCACCGAGGCCGAGCATGGCGTTGTAGGTCTCGACCGGCGGTGTGCCGCCGGGGGCGGCGAGCGCCTCGCTCTGGCCGGCGACGAGCACGCCGAGCAGCGCGGTCAGCGGGGCCAGGGCGGCGGTGAACAACGCGATGATGGCGACGGTGCCGGGGCGGGTGCGCAGCCGGCGCCGGTCGGCGACCAGCCAGCAGAGCACCATGGCACCGATCGGGAACAGGAAGAGGTAGTAGCTGAAGCCGATGCCGATCAGCAGTGCCCCGACCAGGATGAGTTGCTCGCGGAGCCGGTGGAGGGGGCGGACGACGAGGGCGATCAGGATCGCCGAGAGGCTGAGCCCGAACGTCTCGCTGGGGTAGCCGGCGACCAGCAGCCGGGGCAGTTCGGTGCCGAGGACCAGCGCGGTGACGGCGATGATGAGGACCAGTCGGCGCAGCGGGTGCAGGGGGCCGGCGACGTGCTGAGCGGCCCAGATCAGCGCGATGAGCAGCATCCCGAAGGTGGCGAGACACCAGAGCACGTAGTGGTCCATCAGCGCCGGCCCGGTGGGTGCGTCGCCGGCGCTGCGCAGGAAGCCGTCGAGCAGCGCGGTGGTGAAGTGCCAGCCCTGCGGGTAGTGGACCAGGCCGGAGAAGATCTGCTCGCGGGCGGTGTCGGGGTCGAGGAAGAGGTAGCCGCCGAGGCGGCCGATCACGTCGAACAGAGCCGGGTGGCGTCCGTTGTCCTCGCCGACCATGGCGAGGTTGAGCCGCTGGCCGAAGCTGGTGGCGCGCAGGTAGGGAGTGGCGAGGTAGCCGGCGGCGAGGGCGGCGGCGGCCAGCGAGGCCAGGTCGGACCAGCCCGGGCGGGGCAGCCGGGGCGCCCGCCGGGACAGCGCGGCGGCCAGGGTCAGGACGGTGAGCGCCAACCCGGAGACCGGCACCGGGTGCAGGCCCCAGGGCCAGACGCTGAAGAGCAGGCCGGCGGCGCAGGTGAGGCCGGCCAGCAGGGCGAGGGCGAGCACCACCCGGTCGAGCAGGGTACGCCCGGAGCGCAGCAGGCTGGCCGTGCCGAACAGGACCAGCGGGGGCAACAGCCAGGCGGCGTGTACGGCGTTCGCGGCGAGCGGCACCAGCCAGCAGGCGACGAGCACGGCCAGCAGCGGGCCGATGCCGGGGCGCCGGGCGGCCGGCGGCGTGGGGGGGTTTACTAGCGGATCCGGCTTGTCCGTGCCACCCGGCACTGCTGGCATTTCCTTGGTGGCGTCGGCACGCACGGGAGTCCTCGTTCGATCGGTCGGAGAAGTCGCCGCAGTCTAGCTGGAACGGGCGGATCCGTTGGCCCGCCGGTACCGCGTCGCGTCGGGGTGGGCGTCGGACGCACGCAGCGGCGGCACCGGACAGGTCCGGTGCCGCCGCGGCGTGATCAGAGGTACTGGCCGGTGTTGCTGGCGGTCTCGATGGACCGGCCGGCCTCGGCGCCCTTGCCCCCGGAGACGAGCGTGCGGATGTAGACGATCCGCTCGCCCTTTTTGCCGGAGATGCGCGCCCAGTCGTCGGGGTTGGTGGTGTTGGGCAGGTCCTCGTTCTCCCGGAACTCGTCGACGCAGGCGTCGAGCAGGTGCTGCAGTCGCAGCCCCTTGCGGCCGGAGGTGAGGAACTCCTTGATGGCCATCTTCTTGCTCCGGTCGACGATGTTCTGGATCATCGCGCCGGAGTTGAAGTCCTTGAAGTAGAGGACTTCCTTGTCACCGTTGGCGTAGGTGACCTCGAGGAAGCGGTTCTCCTCGGTCTCCGAGTACATCCGCAGCACCACGGCGTCGATCATCGCCGCGACGGTGGCCTGGGGGTCGGCGCCGTGTTCGGCCAGGTCGTCAGGGTGTAGCGGCAGCCCGGAGAGGATGTACTTGGAGAAGATGTCCTTGGCCGCTTCGGCGTCCGGCCGCTCGATCTTGATCTTCACGTCGAGCCGACCGGGGCGCAGGATCGCCGGGTCGATCATGTCTTCCCGGTTGGAGGCGCCGATGACGATGACGTTCTCCAGCCCCTCCACGCCGTCGATCTCGCTGAGCAGCTGCGGGACGATCGTGTTCTCCACGTCGGAGGAGACACCGGAGCCGCGGGTCCGGAAGATCGAGTCCATCTCGTCGAAGAACACGATCACCGGGGTGCCCTCGCCGGCCTTCTCCCGGGCTCGCTGGAAGATCAGCCGGATGTGCCGCTCGGTCTCGCCGACGTACTTGTTGAGCAGCTCCGGGCCCTTGATGTTGAGGAAGAAGCTGGTGTGCTTCTCCTTGCCCTGCCGCTCGGCGATCTTCTTGGCCAGCGAGTTGGCCACCGCTTTGGCGATCAGCGTCTTGCCGCAACCCGGCGGGCCGTAGAGCAGGATGCCCTTGGGCGGACGGAGCTGGTGCTCACGGAACAGGTCCGCGTGCAGGAACGGCAACTCCACCGCGTCGCGGATCTGCTCGATCTGCGACTGGAGGCCACCGATGTCGGTGTAGCCGACGTCGGGCACCTCCTCCAGGACCAGCTCCTCGACCTCGCTCTTCGGGATCCGCTCGTACGCGTACGCCGAGCGGGGCTCGATCATGAGCGAGTCGCCGGCCCGGATCGCCGAGCCGATGAGCGTCTCGGCGAGGTGCACGATGCGCTCTTCGTCCGAGTGGGAGACCACGAGCGCCCGGTCACCCGGCCCGCCGCCTGGCCCCTCCAGGATCTCCTTGAGCATCACGACCTCACCGACCCGCTCGTAGCCGAACGCGTCGACGATGTTGAGCGCGTCGTTGAGCAGGACCTCCTGGCCGCGGCGCAGCTCGGCCACGTCCAGCGAGGGCGAGACGGCGACCCGCAGCTTGCGACCGCCGGTGAAGACATCCACCGTGCCGTCGTCGTGCTTGGCCAGGAAGACGCCGTAACCACTCGGCGGTTGTGCGAGGCGGTCGATCTCCTCCTTGAGCGTCACGATCTGCGTGCGAGCCTCCTTGAGGGTGCTCACCAGCCGGTCGTTGTTCTCGGTCAGCCGCGCCAACTGTGCCTGGGTGGCCGCCAGCCGCTCTTCGAGCTGCCGGACGTGTCGGGGGCTTTCGGTCAACTTGCGCCGCACCAGGGCGAGTTCCTCCTGAAGGAACGCGACCTGCGTGGAGAGATCGTGGGCTTCCTTCTCCCACCGTGCGGCGCGCGAGTCCGCGTCGTCGCTGCGTGCCACGTCCCACCTCCCCGGGGGGCTTGAACGTTCTGCCCTAACACTAGCCGCTATGAGGCCGATTCGGTCCCACGCAACACCCTCGTCACCGAACCTTGATCGCCAAGGGTGGCCTGGCGGGCCGGTACCGGCGTTCGGGTACCGTCGGAGCGTAGGACGCGAGAACATGGGGGGTGCACCGGTGGCCGAGGTCGCGACCGACCAGTTGCAGGTCTGGGTGGACCAGGATCTCTGCACGGGCGATGGGCTCTGCGTGCAGTACGCGCCAGAGGTGTTCGAGTTCGACATCGACGGCCTGGCGTACGTCAAGGGCGCCGACGGTGAGCTGCGGATGGCGCCGGGCAGCCGGGTCGACGTGCCCGAACACCTGCGACTCGAAGTGATCGACTCCGCGAAGGAGTGTCCGGGCGACTGCATCCACGTGGTGCGCGGCGACGGCGTCGAGGTCGCCGGCCCGGACTCCGAGGACTGAGCCACGCCGTCGTGGGGCCGGGCCGCGCGGCCCGGCCCCACGACGGGGTACGCCTCAGAGCATCGGGCGGCCGACCACCGAGGCGACCAGCCGGGCGAACTCCTCCAACCGGGCGATCTGCCCGGCCCCGCCGTCGTCGAGGGTCTTGCCGAAGCGCAGCGCGTCGTGCCGCGGCGTACCGGACATCTCCTCGCTCGGCGGCGCCTCGTCCAGCGAGGTGAGCAGCAGGTAGACGTCGATGCTGTCGACCCGGATCTCACCGCTGTCGGAGCGGGTGAGCCGACGCCGGCAGCCGACCTCGGTGACGGTGGAGACCGGCACCACCCGCAGGGACGACGTCATCGACCCCGGTGGCCCCTCCTCCGGCGGCACGTCCTCGCCGTGCCAGAGGATCAGCCGGCTGCCGTCGCAGACCACGACCTCCTGCCACACGCCGTTGACCTCGTTGACGAAGCGTTCCAGGGTGAAGCCGAGCACCGACGCGCCGCGCAGCACCCCACCGAGCGCCTCCAGGGCGACGTCCGGGTCGCGCAGGTAGGCCCGCGCCGCCGACTCCAGGTCCTGGTAGGGCGACCAGTCGGGAAACACCGCGGGCAGGTCACCGCCGCCGTAGCCCGGTCGGCTCATGCCGCCGCCTCCCCCCGCTCGGCGCCGCCAGCGCCCAGCTCATCGGTCACGGCCTGTCCTTCTCTCCCGTCGCGTCGGGATCCACACCTGCCGCCTGCGCGGCGGCGGCCTGTCGGGCCGCCTCCGCCTCGCGCAACACCTGTCGGCGCTGCACGTACGCCTCGGTGCCCTTGCTGGGCTTACGACGCCGGGGCGGCGCGGTGACCCCGGGGGCCAGCTTGCGCGCGGAGACCAGGAACGCGGTGTGCGCGATCATCCGGTGATCCGGACGGACGGCGAGGCCCTCGGCGTGCCAGTCGCGCACCAGCGACTCCCACGCCCTCGGCTCGGTCCAGCCGCCGCGCTCCCGCAGCGCCTCCACCAGCTCGGAGAGCTGGGGCGTAGTGGCCACGTAACCGATGAACACCCCGCCGGGCACCAGCGCCCGCTCGACCATGTCGAGGGTCTCCCAAGGAGTCAGCATGTCCAGGATGATCCGGTCGAAGCCGGTCTCCTGGCACTGCGCGACGTCGCCGACGTGCAGGTTCCATGCCGGGTGCGGCCCGTTGAAGAACGACTCGACGTTGCGCTTGGCGATCTGGGCGAAGTCGTCACGCAGCTCAAACGAGTGCAGCTCTCCCTCGGTGCCGACCGCGCGCAGCAGCGAGCAGCTGAGCGCGCCGGAGCCGGCGCCGGCCTCCAGCACCTTCGCGCCGGGGAAGATGTCGCCCATCGCAACGATCTGCGCCGAGTCCTTCGGGTAGATCACCTGAGCGCCGCGCGGCATGGACAGCACGTAGTCCGACAGCAGCGGCCGCAGCGCCAGGAACGCGGTGCCGCCGCCGGAGGTGGTCACCACACTGCCGTCGGGCAGCCCGATCAGCGCGTCGTGCGCCAGGATGCCGCGGTGGGTGTGGAACTCCTTGCCGGGCTCCAGCGTCACGGTGTGCATCCGCCCCTTCGGGTCGGTCAGCTGCACCCGGTCGCCGGGCCGAAAAGGCCCGCGGTGCACGGGTGTCAGCGCCGGGGTGGCGGCGTCGGCCGGGACGGTGGAGGGAGTTGCGGTCACGATGTCATCTTCCGGTTGGGTTCGAGGAGCTGCGCCAGGTCCGCGATGTGCAGGATGCCGACGACATCTTCGCCTGCGGTCACCACGTACTGCGCGCCTGGGTGGGTCTGCACGGCCTCCATCACCCGCTCCCCGTCCAGCCCGACCGGCAGCGCCGGGAGCGCGCCCAACGACCGGGCGACGGCGTCCACCGCCAGCCACGGGCGGCGCTCGGCGGGCACCGCCTCGGCGGCGACCGGGTCGACCAGCGCCACCGGCCGGCCGGTGGAGTCGGTGACCAGCAGCGCGGCGCCGGGTTGCCCGCCCTCGGTGCGCCGGCGCTGGGCCTCGGACAGCGGCGTGCCGGTGGTCACCGGCCAGACCGGCCGGGCCAGCCGGGACAGGTCGATCAGCGGGAACCGGCGGCTGACCCGGGCGGCCCGGATCGACTGCCCGGCGCCGCGCCAGAGGGTGACGGCGACCAGCAGCATCAGCGGCAGCGCCAACGGCGCCAGGTAGTCGGCCAGGGTGAGCAGGAGGACCAGGAAGGCGGTGCCGGCGGCGACCACGCGGCCCGTCCAGCCGGCGACCTCGGTGCCCCGGTGCCGGTCGCGGGTGAGCGCCCACACCGCGGCGCGCAGCGCCCGGCCGCCGTCCAGCGGCAGCCCGGGCAGGCTGTTGAACACCGCGACGATGACGTTGCTCACCGCGAGCTGGAAGGCCAGTTGGTGGGCCACGGTCTGCTCGGGCAGGGCGAGCGTGGCGGCCACCGCGAGGACGCCGAGCACCGCGGACACCGCCGGGCCGGCCAGCGAGACCAGCAGGTCGACCCGGGGCGTCGGGGCGTCCCGGTCCATCTCGGTGTAGCCGCCGAGCAGTTCCAGGGTGATCCCGCGCACACCGATGCCGTACCGCCGGGCGGTCAGCGCGTGGCCCAGCTCGTGCAGCAGCACCGAACCGAGCAGCGACACCACGAACCCGAAGCCGATCAGGTAGCCGCTGAGCTGCGACAGATCCAACTGCCGGCGGGCGAATTCGGCGTACAGCACCGCGACCAGCAGGGCGAGCAGGACCATGGAGCCGTTGAGGTGCAACGGCACCCCGAACACCCGGCCCACGCTCAGGCCGGAACGGCGGTCGGGCCGACGCGGCGGCCGGGATGTCTGCTCCATCGCAACGATGCTACGGACCGGGCGGGCGGCGGTCGGTGTCACACCGGTGCCCTAACGTTTGCGGACATGACGGCGGAACCGGTCACCACCCCACAGTCCCCCTCCCCGGCGCAGGTGCCGCCCACGGTGCGGGCCTCGCTGTCCCCGTCGCGGGCGGCTGATTTCAAGACCTGTCCCCTGCTCTACCGGTTCCGCAGCATCGACCGCCTGCCCGAGCGGACAACCGTCGAGCAGGCCCGGGGCACCCTGGTGCACGCAGTGCTGGAGCGACTGTTCGACCTGCCAGCGCCGGGCCGCACGCCGACCGCTGCCGGTGACCTGGTGGCCCCCCAGTGGGACCGGATGGTCACCGAGCAGCCGGAGCTGGCCGGCCTCTTCGAGGGCGCCGAGCCGGCCGGCCCGGTGGAGTTCCTCCGCTCCGCCGCCGCGCTGCTGGAGGGCTACTTCGCGGTGGAGGACCCGACCCGGCTGGAGCCGGCCGAGCGGGAGAGCCTGATCTCGGCGGTGGTCGACGAGGAGCTGCTGATCCGGGGCTACCTCGACCGGCTCGATGTGGCCCCGGACGGCGCGCTGCGGGTGGTCGACTACAAGACCGGTGGCGCCCCACGGGAGGCGTTCGAGGCGCGGGCGCTGTTTCAGCTGAAGTTCTACGCGCTGGTGCTGTGGCGTACCCGGGGGGTGGTGCCCCGGGTGCTGCGGCTGCTCTACCTGCGCGACGCCGAGGTGTTGGACTACACGCCCGACGCCGACGAGTTGGTCCGCTTCGAACGCACGGTGGTGGCGCTGTGGCGGGCGATCGAGCAGGCCACCGCCCAGCAGGATTTCCGGCCCCGGCCGAGCCGGCTCTGCGACTGGTGCAGCCACCAGGCGCTGTGTCCGACCTTCGGTGGCACCCCGCCGCCGTTCCCGGTCGCGGTGGCCAACACCGATCCGCTCCGCGACGCCCGGTCCGGTCCGGCGGCGCCGGGCGCCGACGAGTGACCTCCGGACGCGCCCGCCAGTCACCGTGAGGCTGGCCGCCAGCGGCATCCCCTGACCGCTCGCGCCGGCCGCCCCCCACCCCCGCGACACACCTCAGCCGGAAACCCGACCGGGCTCGTACCGCGCCGGTCGGGACGCGGCGACGAGCCGGCCTCTACGGTGGTCCGCGACGCACGGGCCGGTGTGCGCGAGGATGTCCGGTGCGGCAGCGGCGTCGGCGCGGCGACAGGGAGACGAGATGAGCGATCGGGTGGCCTCGGCGCGGCCGGTGCGGATCCTGCTCGCCGACGACCAGCCGCTGTTGCGCACCGGGTTCCGGATGGTGCTGGGCGCCGAGCGCGACCTGGACGTGGTGGCGGAGGCCGGCGACGGCCTGGAGGCGGTGGAGTTGTCCCGCCGGCTGCTGCCCGACGTGGTGCTGATGGACATCCGGATGCCACGGATGGACGGGGTGGCCGCGACCCGGGCGATCGTCGACGCCCGGCTGCCGGTGCGGGTGCTGGTGTTGACGACCTTCGACCTGGACGAGTACGTGGTAGGCGCGCTGCGCGCCGGCGCCAGCGGGTTCCTGGCCAAGGACGTCCCGGCCGAGGAGTTGATCGCGGCGATCCGCACGGTGGCCGGCGGGGACGCGGTGGTGGCGCCGCGGATCCTGCGGCGGCTGCTGGACCGCTTCGCCGACCTGCTGCCCGACCCGGCGGCGACACCGTCGTCGGCGCTCAGCGCGCTCACCGAGCGGGAACGCGAGGTGCTGGTGCAGGTGGCCCGAGGGCTGTCCAACGCCGAGATCGCGGTGGCGCTGTCGGTCAGCGAAACCACCATCAAGACCCACGTCGGGCACGTGCTGACCAAGCTGCGGCTGCGCGACCGGGTGCAGGCGGTGGTGCTGGCGTACGAGTCGGGGCTGGTCCGTCCCCGGGCGTAGCCCGCACCCGCCCGACTACCCCACCGGGCGTACTCGAAGATCCCTCCGCGGGGTGACGGCCAGGTTGCCGCGCTCACCTACCGTGACCGGAGATGGCTCGGCGCGGTTGACCCTCTCGTGGGGTCAGCTCCTAGCGTCGGGCCCGGCAGCGTTTCGCCGGTCGGAAAACAGGTCGACCGGCCGTCGGGTCAGGGGCAACCCTGAGTCGGCATGGGGGTGCACCCGCAGCGTGAAATCCGCGCCGGGTCACCCCATGGGCGGACGGGTCGGGCGCGTACAGCGCCGATGATGAGAACAGTCGCGCCGGACCAGCGGGGGCGGCGCGTATTGGCAGAGACGGAAGAGGTAGATGACGTGACCGCGACGGTAGGCCAGCAGGCGCAGGCCGCGGCCCGGGCGAACGACGTGTGGAAGGTGTACGGCAGCGGTGAGGCACAGGTCATCGCGCTGAGGGGGGTCAGCGCGGAATTCGAACGCGGCCGGTTCACCGCGATCATGGGCCCGTCGGGTTCCGGCAAGTCGACGCTGATGCACTGCCTGGCCGGTCTGGACTCGGTGACCCGGGGCACGGTGGAAATCGGCGAGACGACCGTCACGGGGCTGGGTGACTCCGGGTTGACGAAGCTCCGCCGCGACAAGGTCGGCTTCATCTTCCAGCAGTTCAACCTGCTGCCCACGCTGACCGCCAAGGAGAACATCCTGCTGCCGCTGTCGATCGCCGGGCGCAAGCCCGACCCGGCCTGGTACGACACGGTGATCGACACGGTCGGCCTGCGGGACCGGCTGGACCACCGGCCGGCGCAGCTCTCCGGCGGGCAGCAGCAGCGGGTGGCGTGCGCACGGGCGCTGGTCTCCCGCCCCGAGGTGATCTTCGCGGACGAGCCGACCGGCAACCTGGACTCCCGTTCCGGCGCGGAGGTGCTCAACTTCCTGCGCAACTCGGTCCGCGAGCACGGCCAGACCATCGTGATGGTCACCCACGACCCGACCGCCGCCGCGTACTCCGACCGGGTGGTCTTCCTCGCCGACGGTGAGATCGTCTCGGAGCTGATCGAGCCGACCGCCGAGACGGTGCTGGACACCATGAAGAAGCTGGACGCTCCGGCCGAGGTGGGCAACTGATGTTCCGGGCGACGCTGAAGAGTCTGCTGGCCCGCAAGGTCCGGCTGATCCTGTCCGGGCTGGCCGTGGTGCTCGGGGTGATGTTCGTCTCCGGTGCCTTCGTGCTCACGGACACGCTGGGCCGCTCCTTCGACTCGGTCTTCGCCGACGGCTTCTCCGAGATCGACGTGAACGTCACGGCGAAGCCGAAGGTCGAGGTCAGCGAGATCGAGGGCGAGCAGACCGCCACCCCGCTGCCCGCCGCCGTGGTGGACCGGGTCAAGCAGGTGCCCGGAGTGGCTTCGGCGACCGGCATCGTCAACGCCGACGGCGCCCGCGTGATCGGCAGCAACGGCAAGGTGGTCACCTCGTTCGGTCCGCCGCAGTTGGGCGAGAACTGGACCGGTGAGAGCGAGCTGTTGCAGCTGCGGGAGGGCCGCGGGCCGCAGGCCGACGATGAGATCGTCATCAACAAGTCGCTGGCCACCGCCGCGAAGGTGCAGGTCGGCCAGAAGGTCGGCGTGCTCACCGCGTTCGAGTCGAAGAAGCGGGACTTCACCCTGGTCGGCATCCTCGGTTACAGCGGTGACCGGGACTCGATCGGCGGGCTCAACGAGGTCTTCTTCACCACTCCGGTGGCGCAGCGACTGATGATCGGCGAGCCGGACGCGTTCAGCAGCATCACCGTGCGCACCGCCGACGGGGTCTCCGATGAGACGCTGCGCGACGACGTGGCCCGCACCCTGGGGGCGGATTACGAGGTGAAGACCGGCGAGCAGGTGGCCGCGGACGCCTCGGCCAGCCTGAAGGAGGGCCTGTCCTTCTTCAACAAGATCCTGCTCGGCTTCGCCGCGGTGGCGCTGCTGGTGGGCACCTTCCTGATCCTCAACACCTTCTCGATCATCGTCGCCCAGCGCACCCGGGAGCTGGCGCTGATGCGCGCGATCGGGGCCAGCGGCCGGCAGATCATCGGTTCGGTGGTGCTGGAGGCCATCGCGGTGGGGCTGATCGCCTCGGTGCTCGGCCTGGCAGCCGGCATCGGGGTGGGCGCGCTGTTGGCGTTCCTGTTCGGCAAGCTGGCCGGTGGCCTCACGCTGGCCGGGATCGGCGTGCCGGCGGCCGCGGTGATCGGCTCGTTCGCCGTCGGTCTGGTGATCACCGTGGTGGCGGCGCTGCTGCCGGCGCTGCGGGCGTCCCGGATCCCGCCGATCGCGGCGATGCAGGACGTGGCCACCCCGGACCGGCCGTTGACCAAGATCACGGTGGCCGGGTCGGTGATCACCGGCATCGGCGCGGTGCTGCTCTTCCTCGGGCTCAGCGGCAACGCCAGCGGTCAGACGCTGCCCACCATCCTCGGTGGGGTGCTGTTCGCCTTCATCGGCGTGGCGCTGCTGACGCCGCTGATCAGCCGGCCGGTGGTGGGCCTGCTCGGCGCGATCTTCTCCTGGTCGGTGCCGGGCAAGCTGGGCCGGCTGAACTCCGGGCGCAACCCGCGCCGCACCGCGATCACCGCAGCCGCGCTGATGGTCGGCATCGCGCTGGTCACCGGCGTCACGGTGATCCTCGACTCGGCCAAGGGCAGCATCAGTGCGCTTGCCGAGGACACCATCAAGGCCGAGTTGGTGATCTCCGGTGTGCAGGGCGGCCCACGGCCGCCGAGCTTCGACCCGGGGGTGCTGGATCGGGCCAAGGCCCTGCCGGGCGTGCAGATGGTCGACGGCGAGTACGGCGACATGGCGAAGCTCAACGGCGAGAGCACCTGGGTCGCGGCGAGCAGCGACGTCGCGTCGCTGCGGCAGATCTTCGGCGCGAAGCCCACCGCCGGTGACATCGACCGGCTCGGGCCGACCCAGATGCTGGTCAGCTCGGATACCGCCACCTCTCGGGACCTGACGGTGGGCTCGACGGTGAACGTGCAGCTGACCCGGGGCGACGCGCGGACGTACACAGTCAGCGGCATCTACGAGTCCTCGCAGCTGACCAACCCGGTGACCCTGCCGGCGGAGGCGGCGAAGGACTTCGCCATCCCCCAGCCCATCCAGGGCTTCATCCAGTTGGCCCCCGGCACCCGGGTCGCCGACGTGCAGCCGCAGGTGGAGGCACTGCTCGCGGACAGCCCTGAGGTGTCGGTGGCCGACCGGGCCGCGTTCATCAAGCAGCAGACCGGTCAGCTCGACGGGCTGCTCACCATGATCCAGATCCTGCTGGCGCTGGCCATCGTGATCGCCGTACTCGGCATCATCAACACCCTGGCGCTGTCGGTGCTGGAGCGGACCCGGGAGTTGGGTCTGCTGCGGGCGATCGGCCTGCGCCGGTCGCAGACCATGGGCATGATCACCGTCGAGGCGGTGGTGATCTCGGTGTTCGGCGCGCTGCTCGGCGTGGTGGTCGGCACCGGCCTCGGCGCCGCGGTGGTCGAGGCGCTCAAGGACGAGGGAATCACCGACCTGATCCTGCCCTGGGGTCAGATGGGGGTGTTCCTCGGTCTCGCCGCGATCATCGGGGTGGTGGCCGCGGTGCTGCCGGCGATCCGGGCGGCCCGGATCAACGTCCTGGGCGCGATCGCCCACGACTGACCGCCTACCCCGAGACCCCCGGCGCCGCTCGCGGTGCCGGGGGTCTCGCACGTTCGGCCTCGGCTGAATCGTCCTCCGGGCCGAGGCCGAGCTGCCACGATGGCGGTGCCGGCCGACCAGCGGCCCCGGGCGGCGGTGGCGAGCCGGGAAGGGTGACATGACCGATCAGGACGCGTACCAGCAGGCCCTGGACAACGCCGAGCGCCTGCTCGGTCAGCCGCTCGTGCTGCCGCTCGGCGCCGGCGAGCCCTCGGTGGGGCAGGATTTCCGCCGCCTGGCCACCGTGCAGACCTTCGGCGAGGCATGGCCCCGGGAGGGGTTGGACCTGCGCAGCCGTTGCCTGGTCTCGGTGGCGATCGCCGCCGCTCTCGGCACCCACGAGCCGTTGCGCGGTCAGCTGCGCATCGCCCTGCAATCGGGGGTGACCAGGGAGGAGATCGTCGAGCTGTTCATCCACCTGGCCGCCTACGCGGGCGCCGCGCGGGCGTTCGACGGCTACCAGGTGGTCACGGCGGTCTTCGCCGAGCGCCCCTGACCCGCGCCGGTCGCGGTCAGTCCGTCGCGGTCAGCCGGCCTCGGTCAGTCGGTCGCGCTGGCGCGGTTGACCAGCAGCGCGGCGAGCAGCTCCAGGTCCGCGCCGGTCAGGCTCTCCAGCTGACGTACGCCGGCCATGACGGGCAGCGCCTCCACGGGTACGGCCAGCACCGCCGCGCCGGCGGCGAGCGCGCTGGCCACCCCGGTCGGTGAGTCCTCGATCGCCACGCAGCGGCCGATCGGCACGCCCAGCAGCCGGGCCGCGGTCAGGTAGGGCTCCGGGTGCGGCTTGGCCGCGACGACCTCGTCACCGCAGACCACCGCGTCGAAGCTGTCCCGGCCCAGGGTGTCCAGGGCGATCTCGACCAGCGGCCGGCCGCTGGAGGTGACCAGCGCGGTGGGGATGTCGGCGGCCCGGACGGCGCGCAGCAGGGCGAGCGCCCCCGGACGCCACTGCAGCCCGGTGCGGAACAGCTCCAGGATCCGGGTGTTGATCCACGCCGCGCTGAGCGCCGGGTCACGTTCGGGCTGCCCCAGGTCGTCGTGCAGGATCCGCATCGAGTCGGCCATGCTGGTGCCGACGATCGACCGGCGGGCGGCGATGGAGAGTTCGCCGCCGTAGTCGCGCGCGAGTTCCTGCAGCGCGACGTCCCACAGCTTCTCGCTGTCGACCAGCGTGCCGTCCATGTCGAAGAGCACGGCGGCGGGGTGTTGGCTGCTCAGCGGATCCTCCAGGGTCGTGGCCGACACCGGCGATCCTGCCAGGGTCGGACGCGGCCGGTGGCGGCGGCGGCCGAAGGGGTGATCCGGGCAACCCCGGTCAGCCCAGGTCGCAGGCCTCCAGGGAGCGCTCGTAGCCGCGGAAGAACGACTCGGTGCGCTGCTCGGCGGTGCCGTGCGAGCCTTCCGCGAACCACGGCTGGTCCGGGTCGTCGCCGACCGCCGCCAGCCCTTCTCTGAACTCGTCCAGGTCACCCTCGGCCAGGCTCAGGGCGCCGGAGCGCACCGAGTCACCGAGGTACGCCCCGGCCATGCAGTCGGCCTGCAACTCCTGCTGGATGGTGAAGTTGTATCGGATGCCGAGCCGCACCTGGACGCCGTGGGCGTACTCGTGGCCGAGCAGGTAGAACACGAAGGCGTCACCGACCTGGCGGAACGCCGCCACCGACCAGGTGACGTCGTAGGCGATGAAGTCGCCCTGCGAGCAGTAGACCGCGTTGTTGCGCGGCAGCGGCTGGCCGCCGCAGGACACCTCACCCGCCCGCTGGTACGGGGTGATCCGGCGGATCGCCTGGAAGCTCTGCCCGGAGGCCTTGAACTGGGCCGCCCAGTACCGCTCGGCGATCGCCTGCGCGTCGGCGACGTCCTGCTCGAACTCGGCGACGCTGGTGGTGCTGTCGGCCCGGGTGGTGCTGGGCCCCGGCGAGGCCGCCGAAGGTCGCTCACCCTCCGGCTCGGCCAGCCCACCGCCGGCGCAGGCTGCCGACACCAGTACGGCGATCAGCAGGCCCGCCAGCGGACCCCACCCGTCGCGTCCTGACCGTGCCCCCACTGCGCCTCCCCTGGTCGTCGGTGCTGCGCTGGCAGTACCCCGACAACACGACCGTAACGCCCGCCACCACATTCACGCATGTCGGTGCCGGACGGTTCACATGTGCCGGACGGTTCACGGCGCGGACGTCGGGCGGCCACAATGGGCCGGGGCGGGTGTCCGTCCGGTGAGGAGGGTCGTGGTGCACGAGCTGGGCAGCCGTCTGCGCAGCCAGCCTGCCCCGGCGCACATCGTGTGGCGCTCGCTCAACGACCCGTACGAGGCCGGCAGCCGGCCCTGGTTGGAGTTGCGCGACGACGAGGTGCCGCCCCGGGTGGTGGCGGGCAACGCACCGGTGCTGGTGGTCTGGTCGTCGCTGTGGCCGCACCGGCCGCTCGACCGGATCCGGTTCGACCTGACCCCCCAGCCGCCGGGCCAGGGCTGCACGCTGCGCTGGACGCTCACCACGGACGGGGACCTGCCGGGCGAGAGCACCCTCGGGTATCTGCGGCACCGGCTCAACTATCTGATCAACGACCGGCTCCGGCTCTCCTACGGACAGTGACCCGTCAGCCGCTGCTGTCGCGCCCGCGCTGCCAGGTCTCGCCCTGGTCGCCGTGCCGCTCGGCCTCGTACCTCTGCTGCCTGGCCCGGGCGTCCCGGCCGGCGGCATCGTCGTCGGCGGAGCTCAACCGCCCCCGATCACGCCACACCACCACTCCGAACGCCCCACCCGCCACCACAACAAAAACCCCCACCACCACCCACACGGTAGTCATCCCCCCACGCTAACCACCCCCCGCCAACCCTCGCCCCCGCGCCCTCCCCCGCCCCGGGCACCCGCCCCGCGCGTCGATCATGAGGTTGTTGCCTCGTGGCGCGGCGTGTCGTGACGCTAACTTCATGATCGACGGGCGGTGAGGGGGGTAGAGCCGGCGGTGGGGGGCGGAAACCGATGGGGTGGGGTCGTAGTTTGTCCGGGTGGGGTTGGTGGTTTCGACGTCTCTGGTGAGGCGGCGCCGTCGTGGCGCCGGAACAGGAGGACCACCGTGAAGTACATGATCATGCTCTATGGCTCGCAGCAGGACTACGACGTGCTGTCCGGCCGGGCGACCGACCGGCCGGCCATGTCGGCCGAGCAGATCGCGGCCATGCACAAGCACATGGAGACGTACCACCAGGCGCTCGCCGAGTCCGGGGAGCTGGTCGACGCCCGGGGCCTCAGCGAGCCGGTGCACGCCCGCCGGGTGCAGGTGCGCGAGGGCGCTCCGGTGGTCACCGACGGCCCGTACCCGGAGACGCAGGAGGTGCTGGCCGGTTACACGATCGTGGAGTGCGCCAGCTTCGACCGGGCCACCGAGATCGCCGCCGGCCTGGTCGATCCGGACGAGCCGGGCGGGTACGTGGACGTGCGGCCGGTGCTGGACGGCGTCGAGGACCTGGCCGGCTGACCGGTGCCGGAGATCGTCCCGCCCGTCGAGGACCTGCTGCGCGAGCTGGCGCCGCAGGTCCTCGGCGCGCTGGTACGCCGCTACGGGCACTTCGACACCGCCGAGGACGCCGTCCAGGAGGCGCTGATCGCCGCAGCGGGTGGCTGGCCGCGCGACGGCGTACCGGAGAATCCCCGCGGCTGGCTGATCACCGTCGCGTCCCGCCGGCTGACCGACCTTCTGCGCCGCGAGCAGGCGCGGATGCGACGGGAGGACGTCGTGGCGCGGTGGGTGCTGCCCGAGCAGTGGCGCGCTCCCGCCGCCGACCGGCCGCCGGCGGACGCCGACGACACGCTCATCCTGCTGTTCCTGTGCTGCCATCCGGCACTCTCGCCGGCCTCGCAGATCGCGCTCACGCTGCGCGCGGTGGGCGGCTTGAGCACTGCCGAGGTGGCTCGCGCGTTCCTGGTGCCGGAGGCGACGATGACCCGGCGGATCAGCCGGGGCAAGCAGCGGATCCGGGACAGTGGGCTGCGGTTCGCCCCGCCCACCGGCCCGGAGCGCGCCGACCGGCTCGCCGCCGTGCTGCACGTGCTCTACCTGGTCTTCACCGAGGGGTACGCGCGCACCGCCGGCCCCGGTCTGCTGCGCGCCGACCTGACCGCCGAGGCGATCCGGCTGACCCGCCTGGTGCGTCGGCTGTTGCCGGACGATCCCGAGGTCGCCGGGCTGCTCGCGTTGATGCTGCTCACCGACGCCCGCGCACCGGCTCGGATCGGCCCGCACGGCGAGCTGGTGCCGATGGCCGAGCAGGACCGCGGCCGGTGGCGGGCCGACCAGATCGCCGAGGGGGTCGCCCTGATCACCGGGGCGCTGCCGCGCGGGGTCGTCGGGCCGTACCAGCTCCAGGCGGCCATCGCGGCCGTGCACGACGAGGCGCCCAGCGCGGCGGCCACCGACTGG
Source organism: Micromonospora sp. NBC_00858 (assembly GCF_045207365.1). Classification (NCBI taxonomy): domain Bacteria; kingdom Bacillati; phylum Actinomycetota; class Actinomycetes; order Micromonosporales; family Micromonosporaceae; genus Micromonospora; species Micromonospora sp. NBC_00858. The sequence continues at coordinate 2,505,152 of NZ_CP108828.1, forward strand.
GCGCAGATCACCGCCCTGTACGAGGTGCTGCTGGGCATCTCCGACAACCCGGTCGTGGCGCTCAACCATGCGGTGGCGGTGGCGATGAGCCGGGGCGCGCCCGCCGGGTTGACGCTGCTCGCCGAGCTGGCCGATGACGCCCGGTTGGCCGACGACCCGCGACTGCCGGCCGCCCGAGCCCACCTGTGGGAGCTGGTCGGCGAGCGTACCGCCGCTCGGGACGCCTACCGGACGGCGGCGGCGCGGTCGACGAACCTGGCCCAGCAGCGCTACCTGAACGCCCGCGCGGAGCGCCTCGCAGACGACGTTTGACTGAGCCGACGCCGGTCGCGGCCGTCGCTACGGCCGCGACGGTGGCCGGGTCAGGGGCTCGCGGCCAGGAAGACGAAGGCGGCCAGCAACACCAGGTGTACGCCGCCCTGCAACACGTTGGCCCGGCCCGGCACCACGGTCAGCACCGCGGTCACCGCGGTGAGCGCCAGCAGCGCGAGTTGGGTGCCACCGAGGCCGAGCAGCAGGGGGCCGTCCAGCCAGATCGAGGCGATCGCGATCGCCGGGATCGTCAGGCCGATGCTGGCCATCGCCGAGCCCAGCGCGAGGTTCAGGCTGATCTGCACCCGGTCGCGGCGGGCGGCGCGGGCCGCGGCCAGGGTCTCCGGCAGCAGCACCAGCAGGGCGATGATGACGCCGACGAACGCGTGGGGCAGGTTCGCCGCCGCCACCCCGGCCTCGATGGTCGGGGAGACGGTCTTGGCATCGCCGACAACCGCGATCAGCGCCACCAGCAGCAGCCCCAGGCTGACCAGCGCCGCGCGGGTGGTCGGCGGCTTGGCGTGCTCCTCCTCGTCGATCACCCGACCCTGGCTGTCGACCGGCAGGAAGTAGTCGCGGTGCCGACCGGTCTGCACCAGCACGAACAGCCCGTACAGCGCCAGCGATGCGACGGCGGCGAAGGCGAGCTGGGCCGGGCTGAACTCCGGGCCGGGCCGGGCGGTGGTGAAGGTCGGAATGACCAGGCTCAGGGTGGCCAGGGTGATCACGGTGGCCAGCGCCCCGCCGGTGCCCTCGGGGTTGAACACCGCCACCCGGCGGCGCAGCGCCCCGAGCAGCAGGGACAGGCCGAGGATTCCGTTACAGGTGATCATGACGGCGGCGAAGACGGTGTCCCGGGCGAGCGACTGGGTCTTCTCCGGTCCGCTGATCATCAGCGTGACGATCAGGGCGACCTCGATCACCGTGACCGCGACGGCGAGCACCAGGGACCCGTACGGCTCCCCCACCCGGTGGGCGACCACCTCCGCGTGGTGCACCGCCGCGAGCACCGCGCCGCCCAGCAGCACCGCGACCACCACGATGACGGGTCCGGGCAATTCTCGTCCCCAGGTGGCCATGAGCACCAGCACCGCGAGAACGGGTACGGCGACGGTCCAGTCGGACAGGCGGAAGCGACGGAGGGTGGCCATGCATAAAGAGTGCCAGGTCAGGTGATCATGTGCCCACCATCGACGCAGCGACGTCGGTGTCGGAAGTCTCCCTACGGTCAAGGGCCGTGATCAGCGACCGCCTTGATGCCACCCGAGCAGGGCTTCCTGCACCCACGGAAAACGTAACTCATAGGTTACGCTTTGGCGGTGGACGAGGTGGCCGCCGCGATCGCGGACCCGGTACGGCGCCGCATCCTGACCATGCTGCGCGACGAACCGCTGGCCGCGGGCGACATCGCCCAGCGGTTCACGATCAGCCGACCCGCGATCAGCCGACACCTCCGGGTGCTGCGGGACAGCGGGCTCGTCCGCGACGAGTTGGTCGGCCGAAACCGGATCTACCGGCTCGATCCCGGCCCGCTCGCCGAGCTGGTCGACTGGCTCGCCGAGCTCGTTGCCGCCGAGCGGTGGGAGCGGCGCCTCGACGCGTTGGAGACCGAGGTCTATCGCACCCGCCGAGAGCGCCGCAGTCGCGGCCCGGCGGAGCATCGAAGGGAGCACACGGCATGACGCGTACACCCGCCGGACGACTGTTCCGCACCGCCACCGGCCACGATCTCGTCCTCACCCGCACGTTCCGCGCCCCGGCGGCGGACGTGTGGGCCAGCCTGACCGATCCGGAGCGCACGGCCCGCTGGTTCGGCCCCTGGGAGGGCGACGCCGCGCCCGGCCGGACCATCCGGGTCCAGATGGCGTACGAGGAGCAGCAGCCCTGGTGTGAGGTCCGCATCGACGCGTGCGATCCGGAGCAGCGCCTCGCCGTGTCGATGGTCGACAGCTACGGGACCTGGTTGCTGGAGATGGCGCTGTCCGAGACCGACGGCAGCACCGAGCTGCGGTTCGTCCAACACCTGACCAGCGTGGAGGGCATCGCCGAGGTGGGCGCCGGCTGGGAGTACTACCTGGACATGCTCGTCGCCTCCCGGGACGGCTCCCCCCGTCCCGAATTCGACGAGTACCACCCCGCGATGCAGCCCTACTACCAGGCGCTTGCCGCCCAGGAGACGCCCGACGCCGCCCAGCACGCCTAGGCGCGGCGGCGCGTCTCCTGGTGCAGCGCCGCGAACTCGGCGGTCAACGCCGGCAGCGGGAAGTGCGCGTTCAGGCCACTGGGGTTGGGCAGGACCCAGACCCGGGCTGGGCCCAGCCGATCGGGCTGCGGGCCCAGCCCGGCCCGAGGCCGAGCGAAGGCGATCCGGTACGCGGTCACTCCGAGGATGGCCACCCACCTCGGCTGGTACCGCTCGGCCTTGATGGCCAACCCCGTCACCCCGGCCACCAGCTCCGCCGGCGTCAGCTCGTCGGCGCGGGCGGTGGCCCGGTTGCTCAGGCTGGTGATGCCCAGGCCCTGCCGCAGCAACTCATCGCGCTCCCACGGGTGCAGCTCCCGGTCGGTGAAGCCGGAACGGTGCAGGGCCGGCCAGAAGCGGCTGCCGCGCCGCGCGAAGTGCTCCCCCACGGCGGCCGAGTAGAGGCCCGGGTTGAATCCGCAGAACAGCACCCGCAGACCGGGACCGATGACGTCCACCAGTCCCCGGCCGGCCGCCGCCGCCACCTCCTGCGGCGTCGGCCGCCGGAACGGCCCCGACCCGCCCACGTCCATACCACCGATCCTGCCGGATGGCCCGACACCCGGTTACGGCTTCCGATGTCGCCTGGCACCGGACCCGGCGTGCGCCGTCGATCACGGCTTGACACCCTCAACGGATGCAGTCAACCGACGACCTCGCCGCCAGCCGCTACGCACGGATGCGCTGGAACACTCCCCTGTCCGAGGAGCACGCGGCGCTGCTGCTGCAACGACTCGACGTCCGCCCCGGCGCGCGCGTGCTCGACCTCGGCTGCGGCTGGGGCGAGCTGCTGCTCAGGGCGGTCGCCGCCGGCGGTGTGGCCCCGGTCGCGACGAGGGGCGTCGGCGTCGACACCGACGACGCCGCACTCGCCCGGGGGCGGCGGCTGGCCGCGGGCCGGTCCCTGAACCGGCACGTCGCCTTCGTGATGGGGGAAGCGGCGGCCTGGCAGGAGCCGGCCGACCGGGTCCTGTGCATCGGCGCCGCGCACGCCTTCGGCGGCACCGGCGCGGCCCTCGACGCGCTCGCCACCGTGGTGCGGCCAGGGGGCCGGCTGCTGTTCGGTGAGGCGTACTGGGACCGTCCCCCCACGACGGAGGTCGAGCAGATCTTCGGAACGGAGGTCACGGATCTTCCGGGCCTCGTCGAGGCCGCCCGCGAGCGCGGCTGGCGGGTCCTGCACGTGAGCACCGCCGACCAACGGGAGTGGGACGACTTCGAGTCCACCTGGCTCGCGGGCCGGCAGGAGTGGCTGCTGAGGTACCCGGAGGATCCCCGCGCGGCGGGGGTCCGCGCGGAACTCGACGACCGGCTGCGCCAGTACGTCGGTGGCTATCGCGGGGTCATTGGCCTCGCCTACCTCGTCCTCGGTCGCTGACGCCCGAACGGCACGTACGCCGGCTGCTGGCCCTGACCACGGTCTGCCTTTGACGCCGGTGGCTACGCTGCGCCTTGCGGAGCGGTCCGCCATGCCGGGCCATTGCTGGGAGCGAGCCTGACGTGTCTGGTACCCGGACGTCCCCCGACTCTCGTCTCGCCCTGCACTGGCGAATCCTCATCGTGTTCACCGGCACCGTGCTGGCGTGGCTGTTCCTCTACCACGGCCCCCTGCTCGGCCGCGACTACGACCGTCCGACCCATGTCGCGAGGGCCATCCTCACGACGGTGCTCGTCGTCCCCCTCGTGGTGGCTGCCCGCCGCCTGCTCGACCGCCGCCCCTGGACCGGCCTCGGGTTGCCCTCCCTGCGCACCGGCTGGCGGCGCCTGCTGCTCGGGATGGCCTGCTGGCTCATCCCCGCCGCCATCGGGTTCGCGCTCTGCCTCGGCTTCGGTTGGGTCGAGATCAGCCTGCGCACCTCCGCGACGGACGCCCTGCGCGTGGCGGCGCTGCTGGTCGTACTCGTCTTCCTGTACGAGGCGTTGCCGGAGGAGCTCGTCTTCCGCGGCTACCTCCAGCGCAACCTCGCCACCCGGTTGCCGGCCTGGCAGGCCGTCATCGGACAGGCCGTGTTGTTCACCCTGTTCGGGTTCCTCGTCGGTGCCGCCGCCTCCCTCGACAGACTCCTGCTCTTCTTCGTCTTCGCACTGCTCCTGGGCGGCTTCCGTGTCGCCACCGGCGACATCTGGGCGGGCATCGGCTTTCATCTGGCCTTCCAGACCGTCGCCCAACTGTTCGGAGAGGTGGGCGCCGTCTTCGACGTGACGGGATCCGACGTCCTGGGAGTCGTCGCCATGGGCGCCATACCGTTCTCGCTCGGCTGGATGGCCATGGAACGGCTCCACCGGAACCGCCTGAACTGGCAGGCACGGGATCCGGAGCCGATCCGTTGACGAGGACGCGAGGGAGAGGTGGCTACCGTGGGTGAGCTGGACGAGTTACTGCGTACGCAGGCCGCGTACTACCGGGCGCACGCCGGCGAGTACGACCTGGCGTACGAGACCAACGAGGAGTTGCGCTCGCTGGAGGTGCTGGCCGCAGGACTTCCTATCGGCGGGGATGTGCTGGAACTGGCGTGCGGTACCGGCCAGTGGACCCGACTTCTGGCAGCCCGTGGCCGGAGCGTGACCGCAGTCGACGCCGCCCCGGAGATGGTCACCAGGGCACGAGACCGGACCATCGGCCTGGACGTGGAGTTCATCGAGGCGGACCTCTTCGAATGGCGGCCGCCTCGTCGGTTCGACACGGTGTTCTTCGGGTTCTGGTTGTCCCACGTGCCGCCGGAGCGGTTCGGCGACTTCTGGAGGCTGGTGGGCGACGCGTTGGCCCCGGCTGGGCGGGCCTGCTTCGTCGACTCGGCCCCGGGTGACATGGCAAACGAGGATGTTCTCGCCGATCAGCCGGTCCCAGCGGTACGGCGTCGACTGGCGGACGGCGGCGCACATCGGATTGTGAAGGTGTTCCGCGACCCGCACGGTCTCACGCAGGAGCTGGAGGGGCTTGGTTGGTCGGCGCATGCGTGGCCGGTCGGGGCGACACTGATGGCTGGACTGGCCGCTCCACCGACGCCGGCCGAGGGGTGACCGGTCGGTTCGAGGGAGGTCAGGAGTCCGCTGGCACCCCGGCTTCGAGCTGACCGATCGTCGGTGCGAGGAGTTCGTTGAGTTCCCGAGTCAGCACCGTGACGGCTCTGCGCGCCGCGGTCGCCACGGAATCATCCGGACCGTCGGGAGCCGGCGGTAGATCATCGAGCGGGACCGGTGCGTCCACCTGAAGCATCGCGCGTAGATGCGGGCTGCGCGTCTGATCCTGCTCCGAGGGTGTCGTGTACTGGCCGAACAACTGGGGCCAGTCCCGCCAACCACGGTCGCGCTGCCACTGCTTGGTCCAGGTGAGCTCAGCCGGCCAGCGGGAAATCACCGTTACCGCGCAGACCATGCTTCCGTCCCACGGGCTTCGCGTGCAGGTCGCCGAGACGATCCGCCGGTGCCAGCGGACGAAGCCGGGTGACAGCTCGGTGGCCAGCCGCCACGCTGTCGCCGCGAAGGCGACCGGTGCGATGTCGCCCCAGGTGTCGGTGAACTCGTCGATCCGACCGAGCACCTCAGCCTCGTAGCGACCACGCCCGTCGGCGCCGCGCTCGCGGTCGAACTGCTCGTCCAGCCAGAAGGCGCGCGGTTCAGGCATCCTCATCCCCGTTCAGAGCCGTGGCGTCCATTGCTCCCGTCGGCCCGACCGTTTGCGCGGACCGCACGACGGTCGGACGGCCGTTTCGAGACACCCCAACGCTAGCGCCGGCCGCTGCTCGGCGCCGCCTCCTGGCCGGTCACGGTGTTCGAAGGACCGGCGTCGGCGCGCGGGGGCAGTTGGCCGGACGGCGCCTGCGGAACCCGCATGCGCTGGCGGGGCCATCTGGTCGGACGCCGCGTCGGCGGGTCGGTCGACTGGCGATCGGTGCGGGGCGTGGGCAGCACCAGGCAGACGACGGTGAGCAACATCGCTGCGACGATGCCGTCGAGCCAGTAGTGGTTGCCCGTACACACGACAACCAGCGAGGTGACGAGCGGGTGTGCCAACCACAGCCACCGCCAGCGCCGACCGGTCACCGCCATGAGCGCGATGGCGACAGCGAGTGCCCAACCGACGTGCAGCGAGGGCATGGCGGCGTACTGGTTGCTCAACGTGTCCGTGTCGGGTGGGCCGTAGACGGCGGGCCCGTATCGGCTGCCGGTGTCCACCATCCCGGTCAGGGCGGTCAGTCTCGGCGGCGCCAGCGGAACCAGGAGGTGCAGCACCAGTGCCGCCGCGGTGAGCCCGGCGAGCATCCGACGCGTCCAGAGATAGTGCGCCGGGTGTCGCACGTACAGCCAGATCAGACAGATGGCCGTGGCGGGGAAGTGCACGTACGCGTAGTAGCCGTTGGCCAGGTGCACCAACAACTCGTGGGAGAGCACGGGATGTTGGAAGGCGGCCTCGTTGGGCAGGTGGAACAACCGCTCCACCCGCCAGATCCATTCCCCGTTTTCCACTGCGGTCGATCCGCGGTCGGCCCCCGCCACCCGCGCCGCCTTGTAGACGAGGAACAGCGCGGCGACGAGCGCCAGCTCGCGCATCGCCCGACGCAGTGCAGCGGCTCGCCGCCCGGGTGCCGCCGGCCGCGCCGCTGACAGCTCCGCGATATCCACAGACTCCTCGATTCGGTGACGTTCACTCGTGCCGGGCCTCGCTGGACAGACCGGGGCCGCCGCCGTCCTCGGACGGCGGCGGCCCCGGGTCTTCGGCCCGGCGTCAGCGCCGGTGGGTCGCTCCGCCCTGCGCGGCGTCGACGTGCACCTGGTCGAAGGCGGGAGCGCCGTCGACCGCGTCGGCGGCGACGGCCGCCGACGTGGCGGCGTCCGGCAGGTCGAGGCTGGTCCGCAGGGTGACCGGCTTGAGCAGGAGCGCGGCGATGACGCCGACGACCCCGATGGCGGCGGAGATGAGGAAGATGTGTCCGGTGGCATCGCCGTACGCGGCCCGGACGATTTCCTGGATCTGCTCGGGCAGCGCGGTGATGTTGAGGTTGCTGCTGCCACTCCCGTTGCCGGAGGCGGGGATCCCGGCGGCGGCGAGGTCGTGGGTGATCTGGTCGCTGACCCGGCGGGCGAGGACGGCGCCGAGCACGGAGACGCCGATGGTGCCCCCGAGCGACCGGAAGAACGCGACGCTGGAACTGGCCGCGCCGATGTCCTTGAGCGTGACCGTGTTCTGTACGGCGAGAACGAGGTTCTGCATGGTCATGCCGACGCCGATGCCGACGATGAACATGGCGGCACCGACCAGGACGAGCGACGTCTCGTGGTCGATGGTGCCGAGCAGTGCGAACCCGGCGACGAGGAGGATCGAACCGGCGACGATGTACGGCTTGATCTTCCCGCTCTTGCTGATCAGCCGGCCGGCGACGATCGAGGAGCCGAGCACCCCGGCCATCATCGGGATGGTGAGCAGGCCTGCCTCCGTCGGGCTGTAGCCGCGCCCGATCTGGAAGTACTGGCCGAGGAAGACAGCACCGCCGAACATGGCCATGCCGACCGCGAGGCTGCCGAGAATGGCCAGCGCGGTGGTGTGCTGGCGCACGATGCCGAGCGGGATGACCGGCTCGGCCGCACGCGACTCGACCCAGACCGCCAGGGCAAGCAGGACGAGCGTGCCGCCCACCATGGCCGCGGTCTGCCAGGAGGCCCAGGCGAACGAGCTGTCGACGAAGGAGATCCAGATCAGCAGCAGGCTGACGCCGGCGGCGATCAGGCTGGCGCCCAGGTAGTCGATCTTGACGTTCTCGCGCCGTACGGTCGGCAGGTGCAGGGTGGCCTGGAGCAGGATCAGCGCGATGGCGGCTACCGGCACACCGACGAAGAAGCACCAGCGCCAGCCGAGCCAGGACGTGTCGACGATGAGACCGCCGAGCAGCGGGCCGCCGACCGTCGCGACCGCCATGACGCCACCGAGGTAGCCGTTGTAGCGGCCCCGCTCGCGCGGCGGGATCATGGCCGCGATCGCCACCTGGACGAGGGCCTGCAGGCCGCCGACCCCGATGCCCTGGAACGCGCGGGCGGCGATGAGCTGGCCGGCGCTCTGCGAGAAGCCGGCAATGACCGAGCCCAGCAGGAAGACCACGATGGCGACCTGGATGAGGACCTTCTTGTTGAACAGGTCGGCCAGCTTGCCCCAGATCGGGGTGGTCGCGGTCGCGGTGAGCAGGGTCGCGGTGACCACCCAGGTGTACTGGTTCTGCGAGCCGTTCAGCGATCCGATGATCTTCGGTAGCGCGGTCGATACGACCGTGCCGCTCAGCATCGCGACGAACAGCACCAGCAGCAGACCACTGAGCGCCTCCAGCGTCCGCCGATGGGTCATCGGCTCAGCGCCGGCCGTGATGGTGGGTGCGCTCATCGCGCGGCCTCCAGGTTGTCGTGGTTTCCGAGGGCGACCTCAATGTCGCCGGTGAACCGGCCGAGGGCGGCGCTCAGCGCGGCCAGCTCGTCGGGAGTCCAGTCGGCGAGCGCTCGTTCGAGCACCTCGCCGTACCAGCCGTGGGTGTCGGCCAGGGCGGCCTGACCGGCCGCGGTGACCGCCAGGAAGGTCGCCCGCTTGTCGGTGGGGTCGGGCCGCCGCTCGACCAGGCCGTGCGCGACGAGCGCCGCGACGGAGCGGCTGACGGTCGACGGGTCGAGCCGAGTGCGGTGGGCCAGTTCGCGGGCGTGGCAGCCACTGGAGAGCTGATCGATCTGCACGAGCATGCCGAGCAGGCCCGGCGGAATCGCCGGCCGCTCGTCGGCCCGGCGTTGCTTCAGCAGCCGAACGGTTTTGACCAGGTCGTACAGGCGAAGGCCGAGTTCACGAGCGCCGCTGTCCACGTCTGCTCCCACACGCGAGTTGGTTGCCGCAAGCAAGCATCTACCGATCTTGCCCACTAGGCAAGTTTGCACATTGAGAAGTCCGTCACCCCCACGTACTCTCGGAGCGATGGACGAGACCACCGGGCTGCGGGAGCGCAAGAAGGCGGCGACCCGCCTCGCCCTGCACGAGGCGGCCCTCCGCCTCGCCGCCGAACAGGGAATCGACGCGGTGACCGTCGAGGCGATCGCCGACGCCGCCAACGTCTCCCGGCGGACCTTCTCCAACTACTTCTCAGGCAAGGAACAGGCGCTCTTTCACGGCGACACCATGCGCCTGCACCGGCTGTTGCAGCTGATCCGCGAACAGCCCGTCGACGAGCCGCCGTGGACCGTGCTGAGCCGGGCAGCCGAGCGCCTCACCGAGGAGGTTTTCGGCGGGTCGGAGCCTTCCTGGCTGACCCAACGCCGGAAGCTACGCGGGCACCCCGGCCTGGCCCCACACCAGGTCGCGGCGTACGCCGCGATCGAGCGCGAGCTGGCCGCAGAACTCGCCCACCGGCTCACCGGCGCCGACGTTGCACTGCGCTCCCGCCTCCTGGCCGCGATCTTCCTGGCCATCCTGCGGGTCGCCGTCCAGCACTGGATCGAGCACCCGGGCGACCCGCTGCGGGAGACCGTCCGGACCGCGCTCGTCGCAGCCGCTCCCGCGGCGACCGCCGGAGGCCACCGGACCAGCACCGGCACCTAGCGCCGATCTTGGCCGATTCCCCCGCGCGGACGCCCCATGGACCGTCTCGCCGAGGGCTCCCGTCGCTTCGGTTCGCCCGCAGCTCCGGCTTCCGCTGAGCGTACGGGTGTCGGAAAACCCCGGATCACGGGGCGTACCCGTCGGTATTCCGGCATTCGGCGCGATCGGTTAGCGGTGCACCTCAAAGGCCCGGATGCTGACATGTCGGCCGGGCACTCGGTCCGCCGAAGAGGAGCTGCGCGTAGATGGCAACAACGGACAAGGCGTCGGGAGACCGGCTCGGCGCGACACTGATCATGGCATGCCTGGGGGTGTTCGTCGCATACCTGCCAGTGACGACAGTGTCGGTGAGCCTGCCAGCGATTCAACGCGGGCTGAACGCGTCGACCGCCGACCTGTCCTGGGTGTCGGACGCCTTCGTACTGCCGATGGCCGCCCTGATCCTGACCGCCGGCGTCTTCGGCGACGTTCACGGGCGCAAGAAGGTGTTCCAGGCCGGCCTGCTGTTCTGCGCGATCGGCGCGGCCGTCGCGCTGTCCGCACAGTCGATCGCGATGGTCTGGGTCGGCCAGGCGCTCGCCGGTGTGGGAGCGGCCGCTCTGCTGCCCGCCACGCTGGCGCTCATCAGCCACGCCGTGCCGGACCCGAGGAAACGCGGCAAATACATCAGCCTCTGGGCCACCTCCCTGATGCTCGCCCTCGCGCTCGGCCCCCTGCTGGCCGGGGCGATCCTCGAGCACGCGTCCTGGCGCTGGATCTACCTGCCGGCCATCCCGCTCGCGCTGCTCACCGCCCTGATCGCCACTCCGCTGGTGACCGACTCGCGGGCCCCGGGAAAGCGGCACCTGGACTGGCCGGGACAGATCACCGCCGCCCTGGCCATCGTCGCTCTGGTCTTCGCCGTCATCGAGGGCGGCGCCGGCTCGTTCAGCGACCCCATCGTGCTCCTGGCCTTCGCCGTGCCCGCGTTCAGCCTCGCCGCGTTCGTCGTGATCGAGCGGCGTAGCGACTCGCCGATGCTGAGCCCCGCCCTGTTCGCCAGCCGCGGCTTCAACGCCACCGCCGTGATCGCCATGGTCAGCTTCATGGGCGTGATCGGCAGCATCTTCGTGCTCAGCCTCTACCTCGGCCTGGTCCAGCAGCTGTCGACCATGGACGCGGCGCTGCGACTGCTGACCAACACGGCAGTGCCGGTCGTCGTGGGGCCACTGATCGCCCGCCTCATGCACCGCGTGCAGGTGCGCTGGCTGCTCAGCGCCGGCCTGTTCATCGCGGCGATTGCCCTGTACGTCCTCAGCACGGTCGACGCCGACACGTCGTTCGGGCAGCTGAGCTGGCGGCTCGCCCTGTTCGGACTGGGCCTCGGCGCGGTGCTGACCCCGATGACCGCCACCGCGGTCAGCTCCGTGCCGTTCCCGCTGGCCGGCATGGCCGCCGCGGGCAACAACGCGTTCCGCCAGGTCGGCGGCGCGCTCGGCCCCGCCGTCCTGGGCGCCCTGCTGACCAGCAAGGCGGCCAGCGCCCTGCCGGGTCACCTCACCGACGCCGGGGTCAGCGGGGAGCACCAGCAGGCCGCCACCGCGGCGATGGACGACAGCGGCTTCCAAGCAGTCGCCGCCGTCGACTACGGCGCTCAGCAGGACGGCGCGCTGAACGCCCTCAACAAGGCGTTCCTCGACGGCTTCCAACTGTCCCTGACCGTGTCGGCCACACTGATGGTCATCGCCGCGCTGGCCGCAATCGTCCTGCTGGGCCGCCCGCGCCCGGTGCGCGACCCGCAGCCTGCGGCCCAGCTACCAGAAACCGTCCCGGCCTGACCTCCCCAACCCACAGACGGCGGCGTCACCGGCTCTTACGCTGGTGACGCCGCCGACGATCAGGAAGACCGTGACCCGTCCCCTGGACCAGCTCGACCTGCAACTGCTGCAGGCCCTGCAACTCGACGGTCGCGCCCCGTTCAGCCGGATCGCGGCCGCCCTCGGTGTCTCGGACCAGACCGTCGCCCGGCGCTTCCGCCGCCTGCACACGAAGGTGGGCCTGCGTGTGCTGGGCATGGCCGACGAGAGCCGGCTCGGCCGCTCCAACTGGTTTGTCCGGCTGCAGTGCACCCCGGACATGGCCGAGCGGCTGGCCGACGCGCTCGCCCGCCGCCCGGACACGTCCTACGTCGCACTGATTTCCGGCGGCAGCGAGGTGGTCTGCGCGATGAAACCCCGCAGCCACACCGTCCGAGACGAACTTCTACTGGGTCGGTTGCCGCGCACCCAGCGGGTGATCGGATTCAGCGCGCACTGCCTGTTGCACCGCTTCTACGGCGGTCGCCTCGGCTGGCTGCAGAAGGTCAACGCCCTCACGACCGAGCAGGAGGCGGCACTTCGACCCCCACCGGTCGAGGCGGCGCCCGGCACCGTCACGATCGACGACACCGACGAGGAACTGCTTGCCGCGCTGTTCCGGGACGGCCGGGCCGGCCTCGCCGAACTGCAGACAGCATGCGGCCAGTCCGAGGACGTGGTGCGGCGCCGCCTCGACCGGCTGCGCGACAGCGGCGTCCTCTACTTCGCGGTGCAGTACTCCCCGGAACATCTCGGCCACGAGGTGGGCGCGCTGCTGTGGCTGACCGTGGCGCCGTCTGCGCTGGCCGAGGTGGGGAACGCGCTGGCCGAGCACGCGGAGGTGGAGTTCGCCGCCGCGGCCACCGGCCGGGTGAACATCATCGCGGCCGTCCGCTGCCGGGGCACCGAGGAACTGTACGCGTACCTGAACGACAAGATCGGCGCTCTGGACGGCATCCGTACCGTTGAGACCGCGCTGATCCTGCGCCAGATCAAGCAACTGGCACTCGCGCCGGGAGCCGTTCCGGACTGAAGAAAACCAGCAACGGTGCCAGCGGAGGCCAGAAGGTCTCCGGGCTTGGCCTGATTCCGCCGGATGCTGATCGTGCCTTGACAAGCGGTGGGCTCCACGGTGGACGATTCACCGTGCGAATTCTTGTGGTCGGTGGCAGTGGTCTGATCGGCGCCCATGTCGTGGACGTGCTGCGCGAGCGAGGTCATGCGGCGACCACGGTGGCGCGTACGGCCCATCCGGGTGTCGATCACCTGATCGACGTCTCGTCCGCCTCGATCGACGAGCTGCGAACGCTGCTCGCCGGTCATGACGGCGTCGTCTACGCCACCCGCACGGACGAGCAGCGACCGCTGCGTAAGCCGATCTATCCGGTGTTTCGCCGAGACAACGTCGAGCCGGTGGTGCGGCTGTTCACTGCCGCGCGCCTGGAAGGTCTCACCCGCGGGGTCGTCATGGGCTCCTACTACACCTACTACGACCGGCTGCACCCGCAGTGGCGCCTCGCGGGCCGCCACACGTACATCCGATGCCGGGTGGAGCAGGCCCGGGAGGGACGGGAGGCCGCCGGCCCCGATTTGCCGGTTGCCGTACTCGAGTTGCCCTTCGTCTTCGGCCGCGCCGGCGACCGGCTGCCAAACTGGGCGGGCCCACTGGACCGGTGGGCGCGGTCCCGTACACCCCTGGTCGCCCCCACCGGCGGGAGCGCCGCAGCCTCGGCACGCAGCGTGGCCGAGGTCGCGGTCGACGCTCTGGAGCAGCGCCGCGGTGCGGACATCCCGGTCGCTGACGAGAATCTCACCTGGAACGACATGATCGGGCGCATCGCCGAGGCGGTCGGCCGACGCCGCCGGGTCGCTCGCCTCCCGTCCGTCGCGGCAAGGGCCGCCCTACGGCTTGGCGGCGCGCTGCAGGCACTCAGCCGCAAGGAATCGGGCGTCAACCCTACCTACCTCTCCGACCTTTTCCTCGCTGAGCTGTTCATCGAGCCGACGACCGGCCGATCGCTGGACCCGGCGCTGCGCGACACCTTCCCCGACCACGGAGCCGCCTAGCATTCGGTCGGGTGGTTCGTCGCACCTCCACCGGCCGGGGTGCTCGTCGCAACTACCGGTGCGGCCCCGCACCACGCCGCCAAGATCCGCACAACTTCAGGGATGTGGGGGTCTCTGCCGCCTGTGAGGCCCCTACATCCCTGAAGTTGCTGCCGCAGCGGACCACGGCGGCACGCCACGGCAGGTGCCCCTCATCTGAGCTGTTCGGCCAATCCGACGACGATGCCCTCGGGGCCGCGGACGTAGCAGAGCCGATAGCTGTCCTCGTACTGCTCCAGCTCCCCGACGAGTTCGGCCCCGTGGGTGCGCAGGCGGGCAATCACGTCCTCGATGTCGTCGACGGCGAACATGATGCGACGAATGCCGAGCGTGTTCGCCGGTGCATCCTTCGGCTCGGCGCTGATCGCCTTCGGCGTGTGGAACATCGCCAGCTCGACTCGACCGTGACCGTCCGGGGTCCGCAGCATCGCGACGTCCTGTCGGACGCCATCGATCCCGATGACACGCTCCACCCAACGGCCCTCTATCGGCCCCTTGCCCTCCAACTCCATGCCGAGTTCGACGAAGAACGAAATAACAGCGTCAAGGTCTTCGACAACGATGAGGACGTTGTCCATCCGCTGGATCGCCATGCTGGATCTTCTCCCTGGTGTGGTACGGCCACCGTGACCGCATCCTCCCCTGAGACGGAGCCGCCCGGCCGTTCTCGACATCCTCTGCAACATCCTCGACGCGGCAGCGCCCGCCACGCTCCGGCCCGGGTGCGAAGAGCAGGTGCGCTCCCACGCACTCGTCATGGGTAAGTCGCGCGGCCCGCATAGGTTTCAGCGGCAAGCACAACGCCCGTCGCGCACGGGCACGCATGTCAGAGCTTCGATCGGGCTGCCTCTCCGGCTGTAGCGCCAAGAGGGCATTGTGGTACCTGTGAATGACGTTGCCCTCTACTTCCCGTACGTCAACCTGCCCGGCGACAGTTGGGTGAAGGCCGCAGCCCTGCACTGGCCCCAGCTCGGCCGAATCCGTCCACATGGCTACTACGGCCTGCGCGACTCCGACACGGTTAAGCGGCTCCGGGACGAACTCGACTTCGTCATCGACGTCCGACCCGCGCACGGAAGCCGCCGGTCCTGGATGAACGACGACCTCTTCGCGAGGACGGATGGCCGCAGGCTGGACACAGAGAATCAGATTGACGCATTGTTCTACGACTTCCTAAACCGACACAAGGACGAGCTGATACCTCGATACGGGGCCGAGGCGCTCGGTGTCAAGTCGCTTCGTACCCGGGATGTTTACGAGGAACTGCTGCCGCTCGATTCCCACTTAGAAAGGGTCCATCCAGGCAAGATGTCCTACAGGCTGGCGCAACGGCTGGCGGAGGACGGGTTGCTGGTGTCCCGAAGCTACCAATGGCGCCGCGCGTCCGACGGAAAGGTGCTCTATATCAACGACCTGGCGATGCACCCCCGCTTGGCCAGGGTCTACTTGGCGATCTTGGCCGACGTCGTCGCCCGCGAGAACGGAATGACGCCCGTCACCGATCAGCCACTGGTCTCTGCCGCCACCTCGGGCTGGACGATCGAGGCGATGGCACAGATTCTGCTCGCAGACGACACTGAGACGGCGCCGGATGGCCGGACGGACTACAGCCAGGTGTTCGCGGTGCTGGCTCTGCAGACCGTTCTTCCGCGCGACCTGGCCGAAGTGCCGGTCGAGCGGATCATCGAGGCGCGACGGAGGTTGCTGCCGCAGCTCATGCGCTATCGCGAATTCCTCGACTCGCTCACACCGGACTTCGTGGCAATCAGCGAGGTCCGGGACCCGGAGGTGCGGGCGGCCAAACTGCGCAACCATGTGGAGAGCAAGGTTGCGCACCCACTCGAAGAGATGGAACGTACGCTCGGTCGGCTTGGCCTGCTACCGGTCCGAGCCGTACTCAGTCTTCAGACGCTCGCACCGCCGGCGGCGTTGGGTGTGCTGGCCAACACAGTCCACCTGCCGGCAGTGATCACCAGCGCGGGCGTGGTCGCGGGGTGTCTGGTCGGGGCAGTAAGCGCTGCCCTCGACCAGCGAAGGCAGATCATCGCCGGCCATCCCGCTGGCTATCTGTTGGACCTGCGGCACGAACTGGGCCCCTCCGACACTGTTGCGCAGATCCGGTCCGCCCTTCGGCGGTCGGTGCCTGGACCACGACGCACCACAGTGGGCAGCTGAGCACGAACGCTGATGCCGGTCTCGGGACCTGCGTGAAGATCGGTATCCGGACCTGCGTGATACTCCGTCCCTTCCTGCGCGTTCGTCTGGCACGCTGTCCGCGTGACCGACGTGCCAGCCGAGGACATGGTCGAGGGACTAGCCGAACGCCTCAACCCCTACATGCGTCGGATCCTCGACGGCGGTGAAGATCCGCACGATGCCGTCGGCGAGCTGATGTGGACACTGCTCGAGCGGCCGCACTTCGAGCACCTCTGGGGCGTGGGCTGGTTGTACCGAATCTGGGGAGATCGTTCCGACATCGTTGATGCGTATCCCGCTGGCTACGGTCCTGACAGCGAAGCCATAGCGATTCGGGAGTTCAGGCACGCCGCTCAGGACTGGCTAGTGCGCTGACCAAGAACGTTCGCCGGGTTGAGGGCACGCCGTGCGGCGTCCCGCGCGGTCGGGCGGGTCGGGTTGTGAGGGAGACTGAGCCTATGCCGTCTCCACTGCCCGCCTATGCGGTGCCCGATGTCAAGCCCGTGGGCGGCACGGACGACCTGCGTAGGGTCTCGTACTTCGGCGACCAGCTCGCCACCTGTGCAGCAGTCACTGCGGTCCTCGACCGTATCCCGGCGGTCCTGACGACGATTGAGGAGGCGTGGGGGCGGGGGCACACCCTCACGATCACCCGCGCCGATTTCTGCGCTCAGCTCTCGGTCGGCACCTCCGACGGCCTGAACTGGGGGCTGGGCTTCGCCGACGAAGTGGGGTTACTCGTCCAGCCCAATCACGTCCCGCCCAGCCCCGAGTCCGACTCCGACGACCTGCTCGAGGAGGTGCTCGCCGCGCAGCTCGATGTCGACTCCGCCTACCACTACGACCGCGAGTACTTCGAGGTTCGCATGGCCCGGGTGCACCGGGCCGACGAGATGCTCGCCCGCTGGCTCGACGCGATCATCACCGCCCACCGTGCGTTCGCCGGCCGCCGGGGCATCGACCTGCCGTACTGAGCAGCAACCGAGCGTTTCCGGCGGCGACGGCCTGGCGGGGGCGTCCTGTCATCCCGTATGCCATCGATTCGCCCATTGGGGAGCGGGCCGCCGCCCGGCCCGTCAGGTCAAGCGAGCCTTGACGCATGTTCGGACGCTGGCAGGTGGATATGGCCTACCGCGATCACCTACTGACCGCGGCGAGCCGGGTGAAAGTACGGGTCAGAGCACTTGCCCCGACTATTTGGCGTTGTATTGGCTCCGCAGCCGGGCAAAGGCATCCGAACTGGACGAGACACGCTCTGACCTGGCCCGGGACTAGTCATGGGTGGTCATCAGTTGCTATCGCGGGCTTACGTTAGACGGCCTACAGACGGCATGATCTTGATACTGGGTCCAGCCATCGACGCCAGGCAGGCGGACTACTTGAAGACACCGATGACTCCAGTCACGGTGCCGACGACGAAACTGAGGGTTGCCAGCTTCGCTGAAGCTCCGGTCCAGATGCCTTTGGACTTCTGACGCCAGCCTAGAGACCACCAGTCACGCCCGTTCAGCTTGCGGCTGCCGGGGTGCCGCTATGGACCGGTGTTGACCGCTGCATCGGGCACGGCGACCGCTTCGGTGTGAAAGAACGATCGCGGCTCAACGGCATGCCAGGACGCGCTTGCACCGGCCGCGGCTTGCCACACGCCTCATACCACCGCACGGTCCGCTCCGAACCTCTTTGTCCGTACCTCGTTGCACACCGCCCGCAGGGTGCTACGACTGGCCGATAGGCGAAAACCGCAGCGCCCAGTCCAGCGCGCGCGGGTTGGTCCTCGCGCGCGGACCGTTCGCTCACCGTTCCGTGGCGCAGGGCGGCGCCTAGCGCACTGGACCGGTCGGCAGGACGGGGCGAATCGGTAGTGGGGACCGCGAGCTGAAGCATCTCCTGCACAAGGGTGAGGAGACGCACCGAGCGACGTTCCTGGAGCTCTTCTTCGACCTGGTCCTCGTCTTCGCGCTCAACCGGATCACCACTCGGGCGGTCGGGGATTTCGCCGCCGACCCCGGCACACTGGGCGTGATCTTTAGCGACGTCGGCAAGACCCTCGTCCTGCTGCTCGCCCTTTGGGCCATCTGGCACGTCACGGCCTGGACCACCAGCCGGTACAACCCCCGCCACGAGGCGATCCAACTCGTGGTCATCGTACGGCTGTTGGCCGCCATGGTGATGGGCGTGGCGATACCGGGGGCGTTCACCCACCGGGGCCTCGCCTTCGCCGCCGCCTACGTGACCGCACAGGTGTTCCATCCCCTGGTTTTAGCGATCATGCTTCGCGGTTCGGAGCGGCAGAATCTCAAGCTGCGGATGCTGATCACGTTCAGCGCCACCGGCATCTTGTGGATCGTCGGGGCGCTGGTGCCACCGGGGTGGGGCCGAGGAGCGCTTTGGGCGCTTGCCCTGGGCATCGAGTTCGGGGCCGCGCGATTCGGCTGGCCGGTGCCCGGCCTGGGCCGCTCTCCGCTTTGGAAATGGGAGATCCAGGGCGAGCATCTGGCCGAGCGCTACCAGTCGTTTTTCCTCATCGCCCTCGGCGAGTCGGTGCTGGTCATCGGCCTAACCTACAGCGACAACAGCTTCAGTGCCGGCCGGACGATCGCGTTCGCAGCGGCGCTGGCCACCACGGTGCTTATCTGGCGAATCTACTTCTACCGGGCCGGCCAGGTCCTGCCGGAGGCGGTGAGCAAGAGCAAGCAGCCGGCCAGGTTGGGCCGGTCGACCGCCGACTCACACATGATCATGCTAGCCGGCATCGTGACGACCTCCATTGGCTACGAACTCACCATCGACCATCCGTACGGGGAGGTGCCACCGCCCTGGCTCGCGGTGGTCCTCGGCGGGCCAGCGCTGTTCATGGTCGGTCGGTCGCGCTTGGAGTACGAGGTGTTCGGCCGAGTATCGCGCGCCCGGATCGTCGTGCTGGTCGTGTTGGTCGCTCTCTTCCCGCTGTTGATGCCGACGAGACCGCTGGTGGGACTCGTCGCCGCCGCCCTGGTGCTCGGCGGGGCGGCAGTCGCCGACTGGCGGCGGGCGCGAGGGGCGCCGCCCGAGCCAGCCAAACCAGGCAAATAGAACTCTGGCGTTTCTAGGGTGTTTGGACTGCCTGTCGCCCTACCTGAGCCGGCAGGACGTGCCCGTAGGTATCGGCCGTCATCCGGATTCTGGGGTGCCCTAGCAACTCCATCACCGTCCGCAGTTCCTCGCCCTAGTCGAGCAGGAACGTCGCGAAGGCGTGTCGCAGGTCGTGCAGGTGCAGCCAGTCCAGGCTCGCCAGGCTGCCTCGGCAATCGACCGGCTGTTGGGCGAGGAGGGGACGGCGTGACGGCTTGCTGCACGAATGGCTGTACTCGGGACCGAGATCAACCGGTGTTTGTGCTGGTGGGCCGGAGGTACCACCATGCGAACCACACCGCCACGATCGCCGGTGACCCGCTCCCACTGACTTTGCCCAGCTCACGGGCACCGGGCGGTGCCCGATGAACCCGGCCCAACCGTCCGACCCGCCAGTGCGGTTCGCCGATACGGAAGAGATCAACCCGTTCCAACTCCTTCTCGATCTTCATGACCATGCCGTCGCTCGGACGCCGGGAACCGGACTCGATGACGTCCTGACGGAGCTGGCGTGTCCGCTGCGGTTGTGTCCTGGTGGACTCGCTGGCAACCTTCGATGATCCACACCGCGCTGCGGGCGGGCATGGACCTGACGGACATCGCGAAAGCGACCGGTCTCGACGCGGGCGAAGTCGTCGACCGGTGGCGGCGATGGGTCGATGTCCAGACGCGGTTGGACATCGGTGGACGTCCGTCCGTGGACCCCGCCGAGGTTCAGGCCATCGAGCGACAGCTCGGGTCGGGGGTGGTTCGATGACGCCGACCCGGCTCGCCCGAGACGTGAGCACGGTGGCGGTGGCCGGGATTGCTGCCTGGTCGTCGTGGAGTCACATGGTCGCCGTGGCGTTGAGATTCGGTGAGCGTCCCGAGGTTGCCTACGTACTTCCGCTGTCGGTTGACGGGATGCTGGTTGTCGCGTCGGCGGCCATGGTCGAGGACAAGCGCGCCGGCCGGAGGGTGCGCTGGTCGGCCCGGACGGCTTTCGCGGTCGGGGTGGCGGCCAGCGTGGCGGCGAACATCGCCGCCGCCGAGCCGAGCCTCGGCGCTCGGATCGTGGCGGCGTGGCCAGCGGTGGCGTTGCTGCTGGTCGTAGAGATGCTGACGAGATCGCAACCGGCCCCACACAACGACCATCGAACGTCAGACGACACCCGCCCGAAGCAACCGCCGGGCTTCGACGCTACGTATACGCTGCCACCGCAGTCGCGCCCGTCGGACTTCGCGACTGAGGCGAAGCAAGCTCAGCAGGCTTGGGGCACCGACGGCCGGACGACGAGTCAGGTGGCGCCGCCCCTGCGGGGAACCGGGCGACGCAGGCGGATGACGGGGCGCGCGGAGCGGACGGCAGACGTCGTAGCCCGGCTGCGTGCCGAGCGTCCCCTGGCCAGCCTGGCGGAGTTGGCTCTGGCCGCAGGCGTGTCCGAACGTCATGTCCGACGCCTTGTAAAGGAAAAGATTGTGGACGGACAGCCGGCAAAGAGCTCACCTTGACGTGCTGATGACCTTGGAGCGGCCTCCCAAAATTCGGTTTACCCCTCTCCCGCCTTGCGAAATACGGCTTCGGGCCGCAACGGTCGGGACACGAAGAGTGGACCAAAGTCGCTACACTTCCCGGCTGTACCCAACGGCGACGGGGAGACGTGACGCGGTGCGCAAAGCAAATCTGGGCGTGTTCGGCGTAAGCCTGGGCGTCGTTGCCGCCACCATCGGCTGCGGAACCGCACCGGAGGCGCAACAGCCACCAGCCCAAGCGACCGCAAGCGCGCCGAGCGAGCGCCCGACCTTCGACCCGCCGCGCACCTTCGACACGACTGATGCCATCCCGCTACCTGACAGCGCGTCGTTGTCGAAGATCAACCTGGGGGGACAACGCGTCGAGTCGCTACCAGTGCTACTCGAAGGGAAGCGCGTCTGGATCTCATCGGTGGACCGGCTGGAAATCGTTGACGTCACCTCCGGCACGGTCACCGGCACGCTGCGACCCGCGCACGAGCCTGCGCTGTCGCCGTCGACGCAGAACCCGTTCGTCGGCGGCAACCCCGCCCAACCGCCGGTGCTGGCCGACCTCGGTGCGCAGCGCCGTGTGGTGACGGCTTTCGCCACCACCGCGCCCGGTCAAGGCACGACACCGCCGCGCCCGGTTATCGAAGTCCTCGCCGCTGATGCCGGCACCGGGCATGAGGCTCAACGCATCGAGATCGAGCCCAGTGACGACGACCAGCACACGTTGACCCGGAAGCACCCGGTCGTCGTCGGCGCGCACGGCCCCGTGGTCGTCGCCCAGGTCGGCACCGACACCGTCGCCGTGAACCTTGATGATCGACGCGAGGTCTGGCGCCGTCCGGACTTCAACCTCGGTGCCATCGCTAGCGATGTGGCGGTCGGTACCGACGCCAAGAGTGCAGTGGCACGTGCGCTCGCCATCGACAGCGGTGCCGAGCGCTGGCATACCGAGCCGGCAGAGACGATCGCCATCAAGCCGGGCAGCCCGAAAATCGTGACCGCGACCGGAGCGTCGCAAGGCCGCAAGCAGTTCTTCCGCCTCCTCGACGCCGCCACCGGCCGCCTCCTCGACGAGTCAAAGGCCACCAGCAGCACCGCCTACAACATCACCTGCCTACACGACGGCCGCAGCGTCACCATCTGCCAGAACCAACGCCAGGACTGGGCAGGCGCCTTCGACGACAGCGGGAAGTGGCTCTGGGAACTACCCGACAAGAAGGCAAACCGCATCGCCCCCACCGTCACGACCGCCTGGCACGGAGCCGTCTACGGCCGCACGGCGAACGGCCCCGTCATCCTCGACGGCCGCACCGGCGAGGACCGGGAAACCGCTCCCGGCCTCACGCCGTGGCTCGTCAACGAACACGCCGCAGTCGCCAGCCCACCGGATGCCAGCGGCGGGGTGAAGCTCTACCGCGCCACCAGCTGACAGGTGTACGACCCGAGCCAGCAGTGGATGCTCCAGCCCTCCATGTCGTGTCCAGCAATTAGCCTTCGCGTGCCGTCAGTTCGTCTGTCCGGTCGGTAGGTGCCGGCCGATGTAACCGACATAGATCCGGCCGCTCTGCGCCGTGTCGTCGTAGTAGTGCATCCGAGGGCTGATCATGGCGAACTGGACGATCTTGAAATGGGCTCCCATGAAGGCCTGTCCAACCGGAACGACGGAGGTTGGCACGGGCAGAACGCGCCTACTCCGGAACGTTGGGTTGGTTCGCACCTCCTCGCTTTCATCGCGGGCGTGCCGTCGCGTCGGCCATTCGTGGCAGCCATCAGGGGTGTGTTCAAGGAAGCCGTGCACGTCGCGGCCCCAGCGCCCGTCCGCCTTCGCCACTGCATAGTCATGAAGCACCAACAACGCGTCCCACGTCTTCGAAGCCCAGGCTCCCAGGGGGTCGTTGCTGTCGAGGTCCTCAGCGTGGTCAGGATCGCCGGTGAACACGACGTGCTTGAGCTTCGGTAGCCAACGGAGCAACTCGCCGAAGCTACCCGGCCGAGAGACATCCTCATCCGCCGGCTGCGCCGTCCAGGCCACCTCAGCTTGCCCCATCGAGGCCAGCCGATGGCGCAGCGTCCGTACGGTCTCCTCGGACCGGGTCAGAAGGTCGACCGCGTCGCGGTTCTCGATCTGCTCGTCATCCAGCTGCCATTTGACGTCGTGATACGCCTTCTGTGTCTCGTCGAGCTCCGCCTGGAGCTGCGCGAGTCGGGATGCGATGTCTTCCTGTGCCTCCTGCGACGACCGGCCGACCTCGATCAAACGCACGATCTCGTCGATTCGGTCGACGGTCAGATCATCGATGCCGACCTTGATCTTTAGGTAGTCAAGCAACATGCCTTGCTGCGCGTTGACGTCATCTTGGGGACGATCACTCTCGCGCGTCTCGACTGCCGTCGCCCGGGGCTGAGACGGAACGAGCGAACGCCGCTTCGAGCCGACATCCCCGAGCCGGTGCACCAACATGTCGTCGGCGAGGCGTTCCAGCATCCGGTGCACCCGCGCCACCGCTGCGGGTAGCGGCTGTTCGAGGGCCTGAAGTTGGGCGTTGGAGGCGAGTACGCGCGCGAGGCGGGGCTGTTCGTTGTCGTCGATGATCCGTTCGGCGCTCAGGACCCGGTGCCGCAGTCCGTCGACGACTGAGTCCGGCTGAACCTGGGAGCGATATGTCCGAAGCCGGCCGGGCAGTACGGCGTGGGCCTGGCCGAGCCGGTCGTTGAGCAACTGTGTGGCCTCCCCGTCCAGCACGTAGCACGAGGCCATACCGATGGTGAACCGAGTCAGGCTGGCGATCCGGTTCGTCCACGGGACTGACGGCAGCGAGCCGTCGTTGCCGGCGACGAAGACGACACCTCGCCGTTCGGCGTCAATGAGCGCCCGGTGGACCTCGTCGACTTCGTCGCCGCGGATGACGATTGGTCGCGTCGCGAGGCGGGCAGCACCGTCCCAAGCGTCGATGATATCGAGAGTTGGGGCAAGAAAGCGGGGAGTGCCTGCGAGACGGGGGTGGCTGCGTGGGTCCTCGCTGTCAGGGTCGGGAGATTCGATGTCAACCCAGGCCCACGCCGCACGCTCTCTCGCGTTGGGCGAATGTACGGTCAGCTGGGTGATCCACTGTCCGCCCGGCTTCGTCTCGACGATTCGTACGCGCGTTGACGTCGATCCGTCCTGCCCTTCGTGCTGCAGTAGCAGGGCCCTGACGTTGTCACCGATGGTCGCCCACCGGTTTTCACGGAGCGCAGAGGGATCCCAGCCCTTGAGGTCTGCGATCCACCGGTCGAGTTGTTCCCGAACCAGTGGCTGCAGATGGTTACGTTCGCGGTGGGTCGTGAACACAGACCTGAAACCGAGCATTGTGCCGTCCTAAGGGGTTACAGGCGAGAGGGCTCCGCCGTACGCGTCGCCGCACTCGCTCGATGCGGCCCCGCTGACCTCCGCCTGCCACTCCAGCACCTGGTCTTGGTTCGAAAACTGGAGTAGCAGCGGCGGTGTCGAGGTCGGCATCTGGACAAGGAGAGGTCAATCCGCTTGCTTGCTGGTCACCGAGATGAGCTTTTGATCATGATGCGGATTCCAGGTCGTTGAGAAGCGCGTGTACAGGCGCCCAGCACATCCGCACCGTGTCCAGGTCGGGCACGAGTCCGTACTCGATCTGGTGGCGGGGGTGGACAAAATTCCGGTAGTCCCGGACTTTCTCCATGAAGTCCTTCGCGTCGGTCTGGACCCATTCCTGTCGATGCGCGTACTCGAGAAGCAGGTGAAGGCCCGCTCGTTCGGCCGGAACCCGTCGGCCACCCCGGCCGACCAGGCCGTTCCTTCGCACCGTCTCGTCGCGATCAGTCACCACGACGTGCAGCAGCCCTTCGACGAAGCTGCCGATGCCGATGATCGCCAGCGCGTAGGCCCCGTTGTTCTGGCAGATCGACGCTTCGTCGGCGCGCGCCATAAGGACGTCGACCGCCTTGCTGTTCCCGGTTAGTCGTCGCACCCGCTCGTGGAGATCTGGCGGCGGCCCGTACAGGGGAACGTCGCTGCTCTGGCTGAGCTGCCCGAGCACGGGACGCCCGCCGATGTAGGTGATGGTGAGCTGTTCGGGGGCCAGGATGCGGTTCAGCTCCTGCGCGATCGGTTCGGCGGCCTCGACGCCGCCGTCGTACTCCAGAGGATCACCGATGCGACAGAGCAGCCGGTCGAGGGCGGCGGCATCGTCGGCATGGGAACTGAGTACTTCTGTCAGCCAGGGGATCCGCGGAGAGCCGTCGTACTGCGGATCGCCAGGCCAC
Organism: Micromonospora sp. NBC_00858; assembly: GCF_045207365.1. Taxonomy (NCBI): domain Bacteria; kingdom Bacillati; phylum Actinomycetota; class Actinomycetes; order Micromonosporales; family Micromonosporaceae; genus Micromonospora; species Micromonospora sp. NBC_00858. The sequence continues at coordinate 2,530,299 of NZ_CP108828.1, forward strand.
CGAACTCGGTGCAGGAACCGCTCGATCTGCGTACCGGTCCGCTCGTACGGACCATCGACGTCGCAGATCAGACGAGCGACGCGTTCCAGAGTGAGCGGGTCGAGGGCAATCATCGGGACACCTCCCGGTCGGCGCGCTGCTGCGCGATGTCGAGTGCTTCGGTCAGGCGCTGGAGGATGATTGAGCCCCGCTTGCGGAAGCCAAGTTCGCTCATGGCCTCTTGGAGGCGCTCATCCCGATCACGCTGAAGCTGGTCGCTCACCAGCCAGGTGCAGATCTGTACCAGCTGTTCCCGCGTGTAGTCGGTGATCCGCAGACCGATCGGCACGTCGGGGCGTGGGCCGCGGCGGGTCGCCGGCGGCGACGGTGGCTGATCGGGCCGGCGTGCCGGCGGTATGGGGTGGCTCCTCGCGGCGTTGTTGGCGCGGTCGACCGCCTGCTTCCAGCGGGCGATGAGTCGGACTGTCTGGCCTGCCGGATCCACGTACCAGTCGGTCGACCAGATGCGGTGGAACTCCCACCCGAGGCGCTCGAGGTGTTGCTGGCGCAGCCGGTCCCGGTCCCGGGCGCTGTGTGCCTGGTGGTACGAGTGACCGTCGGTTTCCACAGCGAGGACCATGCGGCCGGGCTGCTCTGGGTGGGCGAGGGCCAGGTCGATGCGGTAGCCGGAGACGCCCCACTGCGGCACGGCGTTGATGCCCTGCTGCTGGAGAGCCTTCAGGACGCTGCGTTCGAGGCCGTTGAGCTCGACCCCGTTGTGCTGTCGCGCGCCCAGGTCGCCGCCGAGGTCGACGAACTCCAGGTAGCGGCGGAGCAGTTCGGGTCCGCGGTTCCGTGTTGCCGCGGTCTGGTTCGGGTCCATGTCGTGGTGGGAGAATGCGCTCACCACGGTCATCCGACTCCGCGCTCGGGTGACCGCGACGTTGAGGCGCCGCTCACCGCCCTCCTGGTTGAGCGGTCCGAAGCGCAGCGGAAGTCGACCGTCTCTGGTCTTGGCGTAGCCGATACTCAGGATGATGGCGTCCCGCTCGTCGCCCTGGACGTTCTCCAGGCTCTTGATGAAGAACCGCTGGCTCGCGGCCCGGTCCTGGGAGAAGAAGTCGTCGAGGCGCTCATGCTCTCGGCGTCGGCTGCGCAGGGTCGCCTCGATCCGCAGGGCGTGCTTCTGCCCCATGGTGATGACGCCGAGGCTCTCGGTCGGTCGCTGCTCGGCGTGCTCGAGAATCAGCTCGACCGCCCGGTTGACCTCCTCCGTTGATGAACCGCTCTGCCCGGGGGCGACACGGCCATCCACCGTCTCCAAGCGCAGCGGGCTATCGACCTGCACGCCAGGGAACGTGACGAGGGACCGGTTGTAGATTTCGACGTTCGAGAACGCAATCAGGCGCTCGTCTCGGCTTCGGTAGTGCCAGGTCAAGCGGTACGGGTCCGAGATGAGGCCACCGAGGACGTCAAGAACGGACTCGTAGTCCTCGAGGCTCTCGTCGCCGAGATCATCGTCTTCGCCAGCCGGGCTCTGCTGAACGAGGCGCCGGAAGAACGGCGTGGGTGGGAGTTGCTTCGGGTCGCCGGCCACGACGAGCTGGGTGCCCCGCATGATCGAGGCGACCGCGTCGTGCGGCTCGATTTGGCTCGCCTCGTCAAAGATCACCACGTCGAACGACCGCTCGGGCGGCAGGATGCGGCTGACCACCAGTGGTGACATGGCCCAGCACGGGAACGCGGCGAGGAGCACCTCCGGGGCGCTGCTGAGCAGCTTCCGAAGAGAGAGGTGCCGGCTCTTCTTGGCCGCCTCCCGCCGGACGAGGCCGTTCTGGTCGGGATAGGCGTCTCGGGCCTTCCGCAGGTTCATTGCCACGTTGCGGCGCACGTGCCGGGCGGCCATCTCGATATGCCGGCTGTCCGCAGCGCGGAAGTCCTGGACCACCGCGGCATGCTGCTGCCCGACGAACTGACCGAGGTACGGGACCCGCATGCGCATCTCGTCGAGGACCACCTGCAACCAGGAGCGCAACAGGGTGTCGGCTGCCTCGCCGCTTGAGACCTGCCGGTGGGCCAGGTCATCGAGCATGTGGCTCAGCCCCAACGAGCGGAACAGCTGCTGCTGTTTGTTCAGGTCGGGCATCAGGAACAACGTCCCGCGGTCGGCATTCAACTCGGCGAGCGTGTTGGCCGCAGTGGTCGTGGTTCCACGCTCAAGGCCGTCGATCCGGGCACATGCCGCCACTGCGGCGAGGTGGTTACGCACCTGTGTGAAGGACGACATGCACAGGTCGGCGTCTGCCAGAGCAGTGGGTGCGCTGTCCTGACGGCTGAGCTTCCGCCACCGCTCACGCTGGTCCACTGCGGCGACCAGGCCCTGATACATCTCGGATCGCTTCCGGGGAGCGGCCGGACAAGTTTGCCGCAGCTCGCGGCGCAGTTGAAACCGGCGGAAGATACCGAGCGGCTCCGAGCGGCGCGGCCGGGATCGCCCAGGTGCTGTCGCATAGACGAAGTCGTCCAGATCCGGGCTGAAGACCTGCTCGCCGTAGCTGGCGATGGTGCGGTCGACCTCGCTGAGCAGGTCGAACAGATCCCTCCAGGCAGCGAGGTCGTCCGGCACGTCCAGCCCCGCCCGGTCGACCAAGTCCCGGATCTGGCGCTGCGCGCCCTGCAGGGCACCGGCCGCGAGCTCGTCGAGATGCACCAGCACCTTGCCGACATCGTCTGGAGTGCGGATGGCGGCCTTCGCCCACGGCGACTCCCCGCGCCAGATCCTCAGGCCGCCACGATCCACGAACGTCCGAAGGTCCTCCCGCGCGGACTCGAGCCTCGATCGGTCGAGGTTCCGCAGCTCGGATGCGCGCAAGTTGTAGCCGCTGACATCGAGAGTCGGAAGCGCGAGGAGCTGCTCGATGACCTGAAAAGCGCTCACCCCCCAGGGTTGCCGAACCTCGTGCAGCTCGGCCGGGTGCCGTTTCGCCGCGGCCCGGCGGCTGTGCAGGCGGCGATGCAACTCGTCGGTGTCGACGGGTGGTTCGGCACCGGCTTGGGTGAGGACGTTGGCGATGCGCTGGGCGACCTGCCGCTTGCTGATCTTGCGGTCGTGCAGGTCAAACACCAGATTGTCGAGCCCGACGTCGCCAAGGCGGTTCATCACCGCTTCGATCGCGGCCCGCTTCTCGGAGACGAACAGCACGCTGCGGCCCATCGCGGCCATGTACGCGATGATGTTCGCGATCGTCTGACTCTTGCCCGTGCCGGGTGGACCCTCGATGACCACATGCCGGCCGGCCAGCACCGCGTCAATCGCCGATTGCTGAGAGGAGTCCGCGTCGTGGACCAGGAACTCCTTGGCCGGATCGATCCGATCGACGCTGGAGCTGGACCCCTGAGCTTGTTCAGTGCGCAGCTGTTGCCGAGCGTCGCGGTCGCCCGCCATCGCGCCGATCACCGGATGTGATGCGAGCAGCTCGGCCGAGTTACGCAGGTCCTCGACCATGGGGAGCTTGTCGAAGGTGAAGACGCCGGCAACCACCGCGGGCTCGAGCCGGAGAGACAGGCCGCTGGGAGCGACTGCCTCGGCGATCAGCTGGTAGGCCGCGCTCAACTGCTGGTCCGGTTCAGCGATCTCGGACAACATCGCGCTCAGCTTCTCGCCCAGGGCGCTGATGTCCGCCTCCACGCCGTACTGCCGCTCCAGCGCGTACAGGAGGACGGGATTGATCTCAGGTGACTCTGACAGCTCCAGCGTGAAGTCATTCTCGGTCGCCGTCCTGCTGTCCAGCGCAAGCTGCTGCAGGATCAGCGGTGCCCGCAGCGGTTGCATCGGCACGGACCCGCGGGTGTACGGACCGACCATGCAGAGCAGGCCGCGGGTCACCCAACCGGCCTGGATGCCCTGCTCCTCCTCCAGCTCGACCAGCTTCCGGCGGAGGCTGCGGGCAGTGTTGCAGGCGGTGTTGTGCCGGTCCTGGTCCGGGAACAGCGTCCGTAGGCGAACCTTCTGTCCTCGGAGCAGGTCGGCGACCACGCCGGGAGCCGCGTCAGCGAGATCGAGGGTGGTGGTCTGTCGCTCCTTGAAGTAGAGCAGCGTGTTGCGCGGGCCGAAGTCGATCAGTTGGTCTGCCCACCGGCCAGCGGCCTGTTGAACGAGGTGGAGTACATCCGGTTGGGTCAACAGCATCTCGTCTCCAAGTCAGTCGACGTACGCCAATGCTGATCCGCCGGGCCGTCGGCCCGAGGCAAAGCCCTCCAGGATAGGGCGCATAACACGTTCATCTATGCATCCGATTTCCGACACCCGACGTCATCGGAACGACCTCTCTCAGCAACCTTCACCTCCGCGCCCGGAGCACCGCTGTGCCTTGTCGGCTCATCGAGCAGGCCGAAATGTTGCAGCGCCGCGCGGCTTGACGCAGCTGAAGCCCAACTCGAACAGGTGTTGCGTGCCGCGGAAGAGGCCGTAGCGCGCGATCCTCGCCGGGACTTGATCTTCGACGCATCGATGGGGGAAGTCAGGGTCAGCGGGAGACGGCGGCCGGCGGCTTCGGCGGCTCGTGAAAAAAGTTGGTGGCATCGACGGTGGCACTGACCAGGGCGCACGTCGTCGCGGTGAGGGCGAGCCAGAATGTCACGGTGCTCTTCCAGTCCTCGGCGATCTTCACGGTCACCACTTCGGTGACCTCGGTAGCCTCGGTAGACCGGCTTTGACGATTGCTCGGGTCTGGCTGACGACGCCAACCGAAGCGGGCAAAGAATTTGGCCCAGGTGTGGTTCGACCGGCCGCAGCCGAAGATCACCCCGTTGACCTTTCGTCCGCACCGGCCGCCGTTCTGGGTGGTCACGCCGCACGTCGTCGGCGCCTTCACGGCAAGCAGCCAGGCCGGGATGGCGATCGCGATCGACGCCGACCAGGCAAGGCTGATGAGATCGAGCGTGACGAGGTAGTAGACGACGCCGACGATGGCCAGCGCCTCAACGCCGAGGATCAGCATGGCCTGATCTCGCTTCAGCATGTCGGGGCCTCCGAGTGGTCAAGGAGCGCGACGAGGTCGAGGAGTTCGGCGCGGAGCCGGGTCAGCTCGGCTGCGGTGACGCCGAGTTCGTAGTGGTGGTGGTGACCGGCGCGGGACAGCGCCCACCACAGGTAGCTGGCCCGGCGCCCGAGGTCGGGGCCGGCGTAGTGGGCGAGCAGCAGCAGTTTCGGTCGCTGCACCCGGGTCTGTCCGATCTCGGGGCAGACTCGGGCCCAGTACCGGTCCATCGCTGCTTCCAGTTCGTGGCGAAGCAGCCAGGCGCACGCCCGGGGCCAGGCTCCGCGGGTGCCTCGGATGACGCTGCTGAGCATCCGGTCGGCGGTGGCGAGGTACAGGGACGTCGTCATCGCAACCGCCCCACGAGCGCAGCGGTCTTGGTGACCATCGCTCGGGCGGGCATGCTCCGGTGGCCGTGGACCGCGTCCGCCACCGCTTTGACCGTCCGGGTGGCCTGGGTGCCGTAGTCACGGTCGAGACGAGCGAAGAGCTCCGGGCGGGGTACGAGGCGGCCGAAGAGCCCGAGGCTGAGCCGGTCCTTGACCGTGTGCGCTCGGCTGAGTCCTTCCAGGATCTCCTGGTAGGGCGTGCCACGCCGGTGCTCGGCGGCCCGGTAGCGATCCATGCTCACCGACTCGATCGCGGACCGGCAGAACCCGGCGACCATCAGGTACTTCGCCTCGTCGGGGATGTCTGCGGCGACCAGGGCGCGGGCATCGTCGAGGTAGCGGTCCGCTGGGTCGCAGACCTTCCGGACCTCGACGATCGAGCCCTCGCGGCGAGTGACCTCCCGGACGTCGGCCTCGATGTCGAGGCGGCGGATCGCTTCCGGCAGCCGGTCGTCGTGCGTGAACACGATGACCTGCCGGGTCAGGGCGACCTCTCGCAACACCTCGGCCAAGCCGTCGATCTTGGTGGGGTCCATGCTCTGCACCGGGTCGTCGATGATCACGAACCGGTACGGGCTGGTCTCGGCGCAGGCGCGGGGCAGGAAGACCGCGAGGCCGAGGGCGTGCAGCTCACCCTGGCTCATCACCGCGAGCGCGTTGGTCTCGACGCCGTCGGCGGCCACGGGGAACAGGACCCGGCGGGTGTTGTTCACTCCTTCCATCTGCAGCCGGTGCAGCTCGACGTTGCTTTCCTGCCGCAGCTTCTGCCACACCCGGTCCGACTGGGCGACGAAGTTGCTCAGCCGGTCGGCCCGGATCGCCTTCTCGGCGGTGTCGAGAGCCGCACGAGCCTTGGTGAGCAGAGCCAGGGCCGGCGCCTCGGCGCGGACCACGGCCGCAGCGTCGACCCACCGGCGGATCGCGGCGCCGGGCTCGCGCCAGGCGTCGTGACGCTGGGCGAGCCAGCCGGCCGCCGCCTTCACGAGGGTGGTGTACGCCGCGACGACACTGTCCCAAGCGGCCCGATCGGGGCCGAGGCCGGCGAGAGCTTCGCGCATCGCCGCGCTCTCGCCGGGGATGTAGGGCGCCAGCGCGGCGGCGGCCGGGTCCAGTAGCCGGTGGATGTCACCGAGCAGCCCGTCGACCGTACGCCGGGCGTGCGCGTGAGCCTGCTGGGCCGCGCGTGCCGCCGCAGCGACCGCGGCAATCCTGGCGAGTTCCTCCTCGGCCTGCGTACGCCAGTCCTGGTCCAGGGTCCCGACGCGACACACCGGGCAAGGGCCGTTCCCGCGGTCGTGGTGCACGTCGAGCGCGGCCCGCAGCAGCCGAGCGCTCCGATCCGCGGCGCCGCTGTCGGTTGCGGTCGCCTCACGCATCGCCGCCGCAGACTCGGCGAGGGCATCCAGCGCTGCACCCAGGTCGGGCAAGTCCTGCTCGGCGAGCCGCCGGGCGGCTGCCGCTGCAGGCTCCTCCGACCTGGCGGTGTCGCCGCAGGCGAGTTCGGCCAGCCGGGCAAGGTTCGCGCGGAGCGGACGGGCCCCGAGCGCGCTCAAGGCGTCGCGAGCGCGGTCATCGTCGATCTGGCCGAGCTGTTCGCGTAGCTCGGTGAAGGCCACCTTGAGCGCCTTGGCCCGGTCGTCGTAGACCTTGCGCCGCCGCTGCAGCCGGGCATCGGTGTCGCGTAGCGGGCCCAGGCCGAGGATCGGCGCGATCGCGTCGTACAGTTCGGCCGGCTTGGCGGTGATGACCCGTTCGAGGTCGCGGGCAGACAGGAACGGCCGGTACCTAGCGGCCTGACCGATCCACTGCGGCACCTGACCGGGCGGCATCGCGGCGCCGCCCGTGGTCGTGGTGACCGTCGCGGAGGTCAGATCGGTGGCCCCGGCCGGCCAGGTGCGGTGGGTCGCCACCTGCTGGCCCGAGTCGAGCCGAAGGCTGAGGCGGATCTCCGATGCGCCGTCGTGATGCAGGTTCCGCCAGCCCTCGCGGAAGGCCGGCGGGCGCTGCGCCCAGCGCAGGGAGTCCTCGGTCAGCGCGTACTCGACGGCCTCGGCGATGCTGGACTTCCCGGAGCCGTTGCGGCCCACGAACACGGTCAGCCCGGTCTTGGGCAGCCGCCCGACCGTGACCTGCTGACCGATCCCGCGGAAGCCGGCAACCCGGACCTCTTCTAGGAATGCCTGCGGCGTTGCACCGCCCGCCTCACTCGGCTCGGGCGACGGCGGAAGGGCCTCACCTCGCAGTACGTCATCGAGAACCTGGTCGCCGTGGAAGGCGGCAAGAGCCAGGTCGCTAACCGGGCCGGGCACCTGGGACCGCTGAAAGCGGTCGGTGAGCTCCTGGTAGAGCGTGAGCGTGTCGTTCATCAGACCCCCTGATGTCGTTGGCGCATCGAGGGAACCGCAGATTGGTCGCCTACACTGCCCTACACACTGTTATCCCGGGATAACAGATCCACGTTCTTTTTCGACGCTCCAGGACTCGTACCGTGACCGCCAGAGCGAGGAGGTGAGCCATGGAGGCGGAGCTGATGTCGCAGCGCGAAATCGCGCAGCTCGCGCGCGTCAAAAGGCCTGCGGTCACGACTTGGCGCCGGCGGCACCCCGACTTTCCCGCTGCCGTTCCGGGCAACCATGGACAGCCCTTGTTTCCCGCCGAAGCGGTGGTGGCTTGGCTACTCCGGACCGGGCTCGGCAACGCCGACCCGGACAGCCTGCGCGCCGAGCGGTCCATGCACACGTTGGCGGCGTACGCCCGGCGGCACGGCGGCCGACGCACGATCGTCGTCCTCGGCGCTGCGCTCTGCCTCCGCCACCTCTCCAGCGAGGCACTGCCCGCCGATCCTCTGCCGCTGGCTCGACGCCTCGATCCCGATGACGAGTTTCTGCTGCACGAGCTGGCCGACGCCCCGGAACCGACCGGGCTCGCCCAACTGGTCGAGCAACTGATCGAGGGAGCCTTCGACCCCTGGCACAGCTGCCAGTTCCTGCTCAGCTCCGCCAACCGCCTCGGCTGGCCCGAGCTGACAGCGGATGCACTCACCCCGGAGACGGTGGCCCTAATCCGTCGGGTGGCCGACGTGCCGACCCGGCTGCGCGCCCATCGCGCCGTCACCATCGCCGACGGCAACGCGGGCGCAGGCGACCTCCTGACAGCGCTGGTAACCGATCAGGACCGCGACAATCTGCGATTCAACGCGGTCGTCGCCGACGAGGAACTCGCCCGCCTGGTGCGCCGACAGTTACTCCTCGCCGAGTTGCCCGAGTTCCAGTTCGACGTGCGCGCCGATGAGCTGAACGAGGAGTTCGCCGAACCGGACCTCATCGTCACTCGGCTCCCCTACCAGCCGGCGGAGAGCCGAGACGCCCTCGCCGACCTCGACCGGGTCGAAGCGATCGCTGATCTGCTCGGTCCGAGCCGCACGGCCATCGTCGTCGGCCCTGCCAGCAGCCTCGTTGACCAACTACGGGACGCGCCAGCGGCGTTGCGCCGGTCTGCGCTGCTGAGCAGCGGCATCGTCGAGGCAGTTGTGCAACTGCCGGGCGGCGTCTACCCGGCCAGGCCAGGTCATCGCGCCGCTCTGTGGCTGCTGACCCGAGACCCGCTCCCCACCACCAAGGGTCGCGTGCTGCTCGCCGACCTCAGCGGTCACTCGCTTGACCACACCACTGTCGAGTCCGCAGCCGAGGACGTCCTCCTCTGGCGCGCAGAGGGGCACCGCAGCGACGGCCACGACCCTCGGAACGGCCGAATCGTCCCGCTGGAGAGCCTGGACCTGCGTCGGGCTGCCGCGCTCCGGCCGCCCGGACCAGCGTCAGTTACCCTCCGCGCCCGCCTGGCCGCCGACCGCCCCGCACTCGTCGGCGAGGTCGAGGGGCGTCTCACCGAGGCTGAGCAAGAAGCCGTCCGGTACGGGAAGGAGAACGGCTTCCTGAACACCGGAGCGGTACAGCGCGAGGGAATCAGGCCGAAGGAGCTTTCTTGCGAGGCGCTCCGAACGGCTCGCCGGGTCCGCCCCCTCACCGGGCACCGCCTGAACCCCGAGCATGTCGGACCGCGAGGTCACCACCGGGTCATCGGCGCGGCGGAGGTACTCGCGCAGTCGTCCAAGCGCTGGATGGACCGGCTCACCCTCGCCGCGCAGTACCCGCAGGTCGCCCTCACCGAACCTGGTGACATCGTGGTCACCAGCGTCCCCCGGTTCGGGGTCCTCCTCGACAACGACGGCTTCTCGGTGATCGAGTTCCCCGCCAGAGGCCTGCGCATCTCATTTGGCGACCCGCTCACCCCCCGAGTGCTGGCGGCACTCCTGGGTACCGCCCGCAACATGACACGCAGCCCTGGTGCAGTGCGGGGCCCGAGACTGATGGACGCCACGATTCCCGACCTGGCCTGGGACGAGGCGGCCCGCCTGGACGACGTGCTGCGCCGTCTGGAGGAACGTGATGACCTGCTGCAGCGGCAGGCCGACCTATCGGCCACGTTGCGCGAACTCATCGTGACCGGCTTCGCCGACGGCACCCTCACGACTCTGTACGGTACGAACTCCTGAACGAGAGATCGGAACACACAGTGCCCCCACGCAAACGCGCCAACGGACAGGCCGAGCTGTTCGGCGTGTCCAGCACCAAGCAGATCCAGGACATCCTGTGGAAGGCCGCCGACAAGCTGCGCGGCTCCATGGACGCCGCCCAGTACAAGGAGTTCGTTCTCGGCCTGGTCTTTCTCAAGTACGTTTCGGACGCGTTCGCCGAACGCCGCACCCAGATCAAGGACAGCCTTTCCGGCATCCCGGAGAACCGCCACGCCCAGTTCCTCGACGATCGCGACGAGTACGCCAGCGCTAACGTCTTCTGGGTCCCTGAGACCGCTCGGTGGGACTACCTGGTGGAGAACGCGCCCACCGGCGTCGGCGCGCTGCTCGACGACGCGATGGATGCGATCATGCGAGAAAACCGTGCGCTGACCGGCGTTCTTCCCAAGATCTTTAATCGGGACAACGTTGACCAGAAGCGTTTGAAGGAACTCGTCGACCTCATCAGTGATGCCCGCTTCACCGGACACGGTGACCGGCCAGCCCAGGACGTGCTCGGCGAGGTCTACGAGTACTTTCTGGAGAGGTTCGCTCGTGCTGAGGGTAAACGGGCCGGCGAATTCCATACACCACCGAGCGTAGTGCGAGTCCTCGTCGAGGTATTGGAGCCTTACCAGGGCCGCGTCTACGACCCATGCTGCGGGGCCGGTGGCATGTTCGTGAAGTCAAAGAAGTTTATCGAGGCGCATGCCGGACGCGACCACACCGACGATATCGCCGTCTACGGTCAGGAGGCCAACGAACGCACCTGGCGACTGGCGAAGATGAACCTCGCCATCCACGGCATGGACCCCATCGGCATCGGCAACCGCTGGGCCGACACATTCGTCGACGACAAGCATCCGGACATGCGTGCCGACGTCATCATGGCCAACCCGCCTTTCAACATGAGCGACTGGGCCCGCCGCGAAAGCGACCTGCGCTGGCGTTTCGGCGCGCCGCCACAGAGCAACGCCAACTTCGCCTGGCTCCAGCACATACTCTCCAAGCTCGGCGACCGCGGTACCGCCGGTGTCGTCCTAGCCAACGGATCGATGTCCTCTAAGCAGTCCGGCGAGGGCGAGATTCGCCGAGCAATGGTTGAGGCGGACCTGGTTGCCTGCATGGTGGCCTTGCCACCGAATCTGTTCCGCAACACGGCTATCCCGGCCTGCCTGTGGTTCCTCACCAAGGATAAGTCCCCGCAGGGCGCAAAGGCACTCGCCGATCGGCGCGGAGAAGTCCTCTTCATCGACGCCCGCGCCCTCGGCATCATGGTCGACCGCACCGAACGCGTCCTCACCGACGACGACATCGCCAAGGTCGCCGACACCTACCACGCCTGGCGCGGTACCAAATCCGCCAAAACCAAGGGCCTGACGTACGAGAACCTTCCAGGCTTTTGCTACTCCGCGCGCCTCGATGAGGTTGCCGCCCATGACCACGTTCTCACCCCCGGCCGCTACGTCGGCGCCGTTGAGGCTGACGAAGACCTGGACGCCGAGCCAGTCGCTGACCGCATCGCCAGGCTCACCAAGGAGCTACACGCCCACTTCGACGAATCGTCCCGACTCGAGGCTCTCGTCCGTGAGCATCTTGGAGAACTCAATGTCTGACTGGCAAACGTTGGGCGAGGTGGTCACGCTCCAGCGAGGCACAACCTACTTGAGTCGGCGGCTTGGGGAACCGGGACCCGTTCTACTCGGGCTCGGTGCCATACAGCGCCATGGAGGTTTCAAAAAGGGGCAGTTGAAGACCTACGGCGGTGAATCAGCCGACAAACTACTTCTACGGCCCGGCGATCTTTTCCTATCCCTGAAGGATGTCACACAGGACGCCGCTCTACTTGGTGCCGTGGCGCGGGTGCCCACCTCGGTAGGTGTAGGGCGGCTAACCCAAGACACTGTGAAGCTGACGATTAAGGCCACCGACGTTCGAGCTGACTATCTTTACTGGGTTCTGCGAACACCGCAATATCGTGAGTACTGCCGCCAACACGCCATCGGCACGACCAACCTTTCTCTCTCACGAGAAGATTTTCTGAGCTACTCGATCCCGCCCGCGACCGCTGATCGAGTCAAGTTAATTATCCTTCTCGAGGCCATCGAATCCAAGATCGCGGTAAACGACCGCATCGCCGCGACCTATGACAGCTTATTTCAGGCCAAGTTCGTCGAACTCGGAACGGCAGAGGAGGGTGACTGCCCTGTGACTGAACTGGTCGATTTCAACCCCCGTACGCCACGCCCTTCTCAGGAGGACGCGGTCTACGTCGACATGGCGGCGCTACCCACACGCCAATCATCCATTCGCACCTGGACCCGCCGGCCCCCGAAGGGCGGCAGCCGCTTCCAGAATGGCGACACGCTGCTAGCCCGCATTACTCCCTGCTTAGAGAACCGCAAGACCGGCTACGTCGATTTTCTCAAGGAGAATGAGACCGGAGCCGGATCGACGGAATTTATTGTGATGCGTTCGAGGGAGGGGGTTCCGCCAGAGTTCTCTTATTTCCTCGCGCGAGATGAACGCTTTCGGGAGCATGCGATTCGAAAGATGGTTGGTTCATCTGGAAGGCAGCGAGTGAGTGCTGCCGAGGCGGCGCAGTTCTTCGTGCGTCGGCCGAATCTCGGCCGCCTATCAGCCTTTGGAGCCGAGGTGGGGGCTGCGTTCCGCCATCTGAAGTCCCTGATGGAGGAGTCGCGTGTCCTGGAACGCCTGCGCGACACGCTGCTGCTGGAGTTGATGTCGGGGCGGCTGCGAGTCAAGGACGCTCAGAAGGTTGCCGAAGAAGCCGTTTAGACCAAGAAGGTTTGCGGGGAGGGGTTGAGATTGGACGGGCGGATGAACGAAGCAGCCTGGGAGGCGCTCGCGCTTGAGCAGCTAGGCGAGCTCGGGTGGGAGCCAGCGGCTGGGAAGGACTTTGCTCCGGGGTCGGGGCAGCGGCGGGACTGGGCCGAACTGGTGCTTTTCGAGGACCTGCAGGCGGCGGTCGAGCGTCTCAACCCCGACCTGCCGCCAGCGGCGGTCAACGACACGGTGCGGGCCGCTACCGACGTCGCTTCGCGCGAGGCATTCGCTGAAAACCGGGAGGCGCACAAGCGGCTAGTCCACGGCATTCACTCGATCGTCTACACCGACTCGTTCGGTGCCGAGCACAACCCCACCGTGCGCCTGGCCGACCTGCAAAACCCCGGCCGTAACGTCTATCGGGCGATCAACCAGGTCACGATCATTGACGGTGAATGCCGGCGCCGGCTCGACATCGTTCTCTACCTCAACGGCTTGCCGGTCGCCATCATCGAGCTGAAGAACGCCGCCGATGAGAACGCCACCCTCACCGGCGCGCACGCCCAGCTCCAGACGTACCTCGCGGAGTTCCCGCTCCCCTTCCGGCATGCCGTGCTGTGCCTGATCTCCGACGGGATCACCGCGAAGTACGGGACCCCATTTACCCCGTACGAGCACTTCGCGCCGTGGAACATCGACGACGAGGGTAAGCCCGTCGATGCCACCGCTCCCGACTACGACGGTCCGGAGGCGCTGATCGTCGCCCTCTACGGGCTCTTTAACCAACGGCGCTTCCTTGAGCTCACTGAGGGATTCGTCAACTTCACGTCGGGGAGCAAGCGGATCGCCAAGGCACACCAGTACTTTGCGGTCATCCGGGCCGTCGAGTGCATTGTGCGGGCATCGAAGCGCGACGGAAAGGCGGGCTTCGTCTGGCACACCCAGGGCTCCGGCAAGTCTGAGGAGATGGTGTGCACTGCGGCGCTGACGGCGCGCCACCCCGCTCTGAAGAACCCGACCATCGTCGTGCTCACCGACCGCACCGACCTCGACGATCAGCTCTACGACACGTTCCAGGACAGCCAAGGTCTGCTCGGCCAGAAACCAATCCAGGCCGACTCCCGCGCCGAACTGCGAGACGAGCTGTCGCACCGCAACTCCGGCGGCATCATCTTCACCACCTTGCAAAAGTTCGGACGTACGAGAGAAGAGCGGGAGGCCGGGAGGCCGCATCCGCAACTCTCCGACCGGCGCAACATCCTGGTGATCGTCGACGAGGCGCACCGTAGCCACTACGACAGCCTGGACGGCTACGCTCGGCACCTGCGCGACGCGCTGCCGCACGCCACGTTCGTAGCCTTCACCGGCACCCCGATCGCCACCACCGAGGTGAACACTCGCGCCGTCTTCGGCGAGAGAATCGACTTGTACGACCTCAAGCGTGCCGTTGACGACGAGGCGACCGTGCGGGTTTACCATGAGCCCCGGATCATCCCGCTGGCGCTGTCACCGGACGTCGATCCGGACAGCATCGACGATCAGGTGGCGACGCTCACCGCCAGTCTGGACGACGCGGAACGGCGCAGGGCCGAGGCGTACGCGGCCACCATGAATACCATCTACGGTGCCCCCGACCGGGTCGAGACCCTTGCAAAGGACCTGGTCGAACACTGGGAGAAGCGACGCGAGCTCGTGCGGCCGCAGCTCGGCGGGCCGGGTAAGGCGATGCTGGTCTGCGCGACCCGGGAGATCTGCGTCCGCGTCTTTGACGCCCTCAAGGAGCTGCGGCCCGACTGGGCGGACTCGGCCGTCGACAAGGGCAAGATGAAGATCGTCTTCCACGGGGTGCCGAGCGACGAGGCGGAACTGCGCCCGCATCACCTGCGCCCGTCACAGCAGCGGACGGTCCAGGCTCGCGCCAAGGACCCGAACGACGAACTTGAGCTGCTCATCGTGCACTCAATGCTGCTCACCGGCTACGACGCGCCGCCGATCCACACCATGTATATGGACCGGCCGATGAAGGGTGCCAACCTCATGCAGGCGCTAGCCCGGGTTAACCGGCGTTTCCGGGAGAAGCAGGACGGGCTGCTGGTTGGCTACGCCCCGCTGACCGAGAACCTGCGGAAGGCCCTCACCGAGTACTCCTCCAGCGACCAAGAGGACCAGACCCTCGGTAGGGAGATCGACCGGGCGATCAGCGAGGTGCACAACGAGATCACCGTCATCGAGGCGATGTTGGCTCCGGTGAAGTGGCGTGCGATGCTCGATGACGAGACGCACCCGACCCGCTGGTTGCGAGCGGTACGGAAGGCCGCCAACTTCCTGCGTGACCCCCGGACCCCCGGCAACGTCGTCGAGCCCGGCACGAAGCCGCTGCACCAGCGTTTCCGCGGCTCGGCGGGCCGGCTGGAACGGTTCTACACGCTCTGTGCCACCAGCCGCGACTTCGTCGACCGTGCCGGTGACATCCAGCGCCTGCGCCGCGACATTCACTACTTCCGTGACGTCCGGGTCTGGATCGTCAAGGAGGAGGCCGCCGACCGCGGGGCCAAGGGCCTGCCCAACACGGCTCAGGTGGAGCGCTATCTGTCCCAGCTCGCCGCCGAGGTGGTTGATGCCGCCGACATCACCGACATCTACGAGGAGGCCGGCCTCGGCAAGCTCGACATCACTGAGCTCAACGGGGTCGCCTTGCAGCGCCTACAGAATTCGGAGACCCCGCACCTGGCCGCGTCGGCGCTGCGCCGGCTGATCGAGCGGAAGATGCGGGAGGTCACCAAGCACAATGTGGTTCGTCAGGAGCGGTTCTCCGCCCAGCTCGAAGACTTGATGAACCGCTATATGCGCCAGCAGTTGACCAGCGCGCAGCTAATCGTCGAGCTGGTCGAGCTGGCCAAGCAGGTGTCTGCGGACGCCCGGCGCGGCCAGCAGTTCGACCCCCCGCTCAACCACGCCGAACTGGCCTTCTACGACGCCGTCGCGCAGAATGGCGCGGCCACCGAGCTCATGGGTGTCGGGACCCTGGCGGAGATCGCCCGGCAGTTGGTCAAGTCGATCCAGTCGTCGATCACGGTGGACTGGTTCTCCCGTGAACCGGTACGCGCCAAGCTCCGCAGCCACATCCGCCGCCTTCTGGCTCGCTACGACTATCCGCCGGACCACGAGCGCGCGGCCGTCGACCTGGTCATTCGCCAAATGGAGACGTTCGCGAACGAGTGGGTTCCGGGAGGTCCGGCCTCGCAACGGTGACAGGATCGGGCGTCGTATGTCCCAGTCGATTGGTGGGGCTGCGCATCTCGCTGACGCCAAGTGGATGGTGGTCCGACCGACATCTGGCGATGGTCCTTATGGTGACTGACTGGTGTCGGTTCTGTCGTAATTTGCACCGATCTAGGCGTCAACCTTTTGGATGAATCTTGCAAGATCACAAAGTTGAGGCGTTCGTAGAATCTGACAGAAGCCGTTTTGGTTAGTGCAGAGACCTTCAGGTCGTTCGTGGCAGCGGCGGTGGTGAGGGCGGCAGTCAACCCAGCCGAAGACGGATGGTGGCAGCGGCGGCGGCCAGGATTTCGTCGTCCGGGTGGTGGTGGGCGGCGATGTCGAGGACGGCGTTGGCTTCGGTGGGGCTATCGGCGAGTGCCTCGGCGAGGTTGACGGCCGCGGTCAGGAACTCCCGGGATACGGCTTGCCGATGCCGGACGAGCCATAGGTATCCGGTGTTGGCGGCGAGGGGCCCGCGGTAGGCGGAGAATGCTCGGCGTAGGGCGGCAGTGCTAGCTGCCGGGCTGCTGGCGTGTTGGGCTGCGGTGATGGCGTCGCGCATGGTCCACAGGTCGACATCGAAGGCGTCGATATTGAGGGTGTAGTGGTGTCGGCGTAGCCGCAGGTAGACGTTGTCCCCGCTGATGGAGCGGAAGATCTGGCGCAGGTTGTAGGTGTACGTGTGCAGCCGCTGCGTGGCCAGGCGGTGCGGTGGCTCGGGGATGAGGTCGCCGCGGATGTCGTGCTGGTAGGCCGATCCTCCGCGCACGATTAGGTAGACGAGGAACTCCATCGCCTGTGGGCGGATGTGCTGTCCGTCGGGGACGCCGAGGATGGTAGGTGTGCCGAGCACCTGGACCCGGATCCGGTCCGCTCCGGCATCGGTCTGCCGGCCCGAGGGGTGGGCGGGGACGTGGACGCTCGGCGGTTCAGCGTTGTGACCGCCCTCGGAAGTGATGGCGGGAGGGTTCCCCGGTCGCGAGTCGTTCATGGCTGGGCTCCAGTGACCGCCCTCGAATCCGCTTGTGAGGACTCGTTGCTCATTGACGCAACGGTACAGATCCCGACGGCCTGCGGGTCAGGTCGGACGCGCACCAACTGCTCGACGGTCGGACACGTGACCGTCGGCGGTGCCGAACGGTCTCAGTCCTCCGCGTGGCTGTGCTGCCGCTGGTTTTCCGCGGCATCAAACTCGATGTCGGGGTGGTTGTGTCCGCGGTCTGCGCAGTGCCGCCACAGTTCGTGCAGGTGTTGAAGCATGCGGGCGGTGGCGGGGTGGTGGGGGTGGGCGCGGCGGTGCGTGGTGATGGTGTCGGCGAGGAGGTGTCGGGCGGCGCCGCAGTGGCCGAGGTCGCGCAGGACGAGGGCGAGGGTGGCCTGCGTGGCGAGGGTGGGGTGGGCGTCCGGCCCGACGGTGACGGTGAGTTGGTCGGCGAGGTGCCGGTAGGCGTGGTACGCGCGTTGGTGATGTCCCGCCTGTCGGTGGGCGGTGGCGAGGGTGTGCAGAGTGGTGAGGACGGGCCGGGCGGAAGGTCCGTGCAGGTGCGAGTGACTGTGGTGGGCGTAGCTGGCCCAGCGGATCGCGGCAGCGGAGTTGCCCAGACGGATGAGTAACTCAGCTTGCAGGTGCGCGGCGTCGGCGAGGGCGGGGTTCGCGTCGGCGGCGGCTGGGTCGACGCCGGCGAGGGCATCGCGCAGGACCTCGCGGGCGCGCACGGGGTCGGTGGCGGCGAGGGTTCGGGCTGAGCGCAGCCGTTCGGAAAGGGCCGGCGTGGCGTGGCCCGCCGGGGCGAGGGCGACGCGCCACGTGAAGCGCAGGTCGGTGGCGGTGTGCCCGGCGGTGATGCGGGCGAGGACCCGGCCCACGTGCGCGGCGGCGAGGTTGGCGCTCTTGGGGTGGCCGGTGGCGGTGACGATGGCGGGTGTGTGGCGCAGGACCGCACGACCGACGGTATTGGCGACAGCGGCGGCGTCGAGTCCGCGCGGCCGACAGTTGCCCGGGCATTGGTAGACGAGCCGGTCGCCGTCAGGAGTGCTCGTCATGGGTTGTTCGCAGGTGCGGCAGAGCAGAAGTTCGGCTGACAGAACAACCCGTGACGGGTCTTCGAACGGCTGGGCCTCGGGCGGAGGGGCGGGCGGGGCAGCGCTGGTGGTTCGGGTCCTGCTGACCCAGTCCTGCACGAGACGCCGGTCGAGGTTCAGCTCGCGGGCAACCGCGGAGATCGGGCCGCGGTGCCCGTTGTCGCGTGCGGCGGCCACCCGTTGGACGGCTGCGTCGATGAAGTCGTGAGAGTACTTGCGGGGATAGGCCATCGGCTCGACGTTCCTCGGACAGCTCGTTGATGGTCGGACGTGGGTGGCGTTCACCGCTTGGCCAGCCTGGCGGGAAGGCCCGGCCACGACGACAGGCGTCGACAGCTCGGGCGAAATGCGGGCGTCATGCGCGGCGGCATCCCCTGCCGCTGAAACCTCAACGTCGTGCCGCTGAGGGAGCGGCACTTGTCTGATCGGCTGCGGCGGGGCGGGCACGGTTGGTGGGCCAAGTGTCGGAACTGCGGTCGGGATCGCGGCGCATCGGGCACAGCGTCAACCCGTCGGGCAGCCTGATCGGTGGTCGTGGGGTGTAACCGTGGAGGGTGTACAGAATGTGGGCATCTGTAGTGGTGTCGGTCCAGGAGGGCAGGTCGATGCGGTCGAGTCGGCTGCGGTGGTGGGTGAGCATCGCCGTCGCCCGCCCCGCGCCTCGAGCGTCGGGGTGCACGGCGAGGAACGCCAGGTGGTAGTGCGGCTCGTTGGGCCGAGGCTCGGCCAGCAGGGTGTCGAGCTGGTCGAAGCGGTGGGCGTGGGGGCCGGCGGCGTCGGTGAGCCGGTGGCGGTAGTTGGCCGGTGGTGGGATGGGCCGGTAGCGGTGGAAGCCGACGGTGGCGGCGTTCAGGTCGTCGGTCACGTGGCTGTCGCCGTAGAACATGGCGTGTTCCACCCAGATCGCCAGGACATCGGTCAGTACCCGGCACCGCACGGCCGGGTCAGGTACGAGCCACGCGGCGAGCGGGGTGGGATGCAGGGCGGCAGCGATCAGCGCCGCGACAGGTTCCTTGTCTGCCCAGCGGGCGGCACGGATGCGCATGTCAGTGTCCATCGGTTCGGTCTCCTTGTCCCTCGGGTGGCTAGCGGTAGGCGGCGGTGGCGAGGTCACCGACGGCAGCGTCGACCGCGGCGGTGATGTCGCGTACCTGCCAGTGGTGCTGGGCGGCGATAGCCCGCAGTTGAGCGGTGAGGGCGGCGGTGTCCTCGTCGAGGTAGAGGTGTTCGGTCAGGCCGAGGACGGCGACGAGGCCGGCGAGGGCGGCGGTGTGGTTGTCGGGCTGGTCCCGACCGACGGCGAGGTACCGCAGCCGGGCCCGGGCGACGACGGCCCATTTGGTGTCGGTGGCGAGGTAGCGGTCGCCGCGGGCCAAGCCGCCAAGGCGGCGATGCGTGGTGTGGCGCAGGATGCCGCCGGCGTGCAGGCCCGCGCGGGTGCGTTCGTACAGATCGTCGGCGAACCAGGTCAGCCATCCCCGCAGCGTCGGGGCGGGGTTGGCATAGCGGACGGAGGCGATGGCGGTGTCGGCGATCAAGTCGCCGACGGGCCGGTCCAGGTGCAACCACAGCCGCTGTTGCCCGCCCGGGCGACCGTCGTCGAGGGCGATCCGTCCGGCCAGGAACAGGTCAGTCAGGACCGCGGCAGCCATGCCGAGAGCGAGGGCCTGGCGGTGGACGTGGGGTTGGCCGGTGTCGTCGTTATGGCCGAGCAGGAACAACTCGTCACGCAGCGGCAGCTGAGGGATCGACGCGGTCATCGCCGGCTCCTATCGCAGCCCGGCGGCGCGCTGCCTCAGGCGGGCATGGACCCTGCCGTAGGCGGCGGTTGGGGCCGGGAGCAGCGTCTTGTCGAGGGCGGCGAGGACCGTGTAGTTCGGGTCGCACACGTTGCCGATCGGCGCCCGCCCGGCCTGCGACACCAATTGGTAGGCATCGAGCTGCTCCAAGCCGGTGAGGTCACTCACCCAGCCGACCAGGTCGCGGTGCGCGATCCGGTACGCGTCCTCCAGGGGACGGGCGCAGCCGACCGACATGATCTCCCGGTCGGTTTCCAGCCGGGGCCACACGGAGCCCGCGCCTTTGATGACCTCGATGACCAGCGTGGTGGTCGTGGCGATCTCCACCCCGACCCCACAGGCTTCACCCTCGCCCTGGCGGGCGTGCCCGTCGCCGAGCGCGAGCATCGCCCCATGCACGTTCACCCCCAGGTAAAGGGTGCTCCCGGCGCGCACCTCGGGGGTGTCAAGATTCCCACCATGCGCGTCGGGGACGATCGTGGCGCGGGCCTCGAACCCGCCCGGCGCGACGCCGATCGTGCCGATCATCGGGTCCAGGGGCAGGTCGACGCTGTGGTCACTGCCCGTGGCATGGAAGCGGACCGTTCCGGCCTGCCGGTCGAGGTCGTACACCCACACGCGCTCCTCGAGCGGCGGCTGCAAGGTGGCGGTGTGCGAGGTCGAGGTGAGGGCTCCGAAGTGCGGGAATGTCGACGAGACTCCCCAGTCCCGGGCGGGCTCGATGGCGGCGAGGTGGACCGCGAGGGTGTCGCCGGGTTCGGCGTCCTCGACGAAGAACGGTCCGGAAGCCGGGTTCAGGTACGGCATCCGGCACACCCGCGACGGCAAATCCGCCGGCCCGCGCACGAGACCGCCGAAGCAGTCCTCCGTGAACACTCGCAGCACGTCGCCGGAGCGGACGTGGGCCACCGGCATTCGGCCGCCGAAGGTGTAGGCCAACTCATCGCGAGCCGGACGGTAAGTGATCGTGTCCATGCCGGTCACACCCGTTCCACGTGGCGGGCCTGCGGCTGCGCGGGCGCCAGACCCGACAGCGCGGGCCGGCGGCCGGCCAGGTACAGGCCGGCGAGAACGACCATGCCGAGGGCGAGCCAGGCCAGGCCGAGGCGCTGCGCGGCGATGTTCGCGTTGACCACCACGTAGGCGAGGATCGCGAACCCGATCCCGGGCATGACCAGGTGCGCCCACCAGTTGCCGCTGCGCTGGCGGATGAGGTGGTGCACGACCACGGATACGTGCAGGACCAGGAAGGCGACCATCGCCCCGAAGTTGATCAGCGACGACAGAAGGGTGATCCCGTCGACGCGGGTGGCCATGTAGAGGCCGAGGGCGAGAGACACGGCGCCGGTGAGCAGGGTGGCGTTGAGCGGCACGTTGCGGCGGATCGACACCTTCGCCAAGAAGGCGGGCAGTTGCCGGTCGCGGGCCATCGCGTACAGCAGGCGTGAGGTGGCGACCTGCGCGACCATCGAGTTCGGCAGCCCCCAGGCGATGGCCGTCGCCACCGCGCACAGGGTCGCCAGCCAACTCCCGCCGGCCACGGCGGCGGCGTCGTAGAACGCGGTCCCGCTTGGGTCACCGTTCGCCAGGAGACCGGCTGGGTCGGGGACGAGCATCGCGGCCAGCCACGTCTGGACGATGAACAGCACCCCGGCCAGGATCAGGACGGCGGCCATCGCGCGGCCGATCTGCCGGGAACCGCCCTTGGTCTCCTCGGCCAGCATGCTGATCCCGTCGAAACCGAGGAACGACAGCACCGCGATCGACACCGCGCCCGCGACGAGCGACCAGGTGAAGGTGTCGGCGTTGTAGAACGCCTCCCAGCTGAACCGGCCCCTGCCCGAGGCGAGGGCCCAGCCGGCAATGGCCAAGAAGATCGCCAGGACGATCAACTCGCCGACGAGCATGGCCCGAGTGACCACCGCGGTCATCCGGATCCCGACCGAGTTGACGACCGTGTTGACCGCCACGAACCCGAGCAGCCACAGCCACACCGGCACCGACGGGACCGTGGCGTGCATCGCCATCGACGCCACCAGGTACAGCAGGCCAGGCACGAGCACGTAATCGAGGAGGATCACCCAGCCGGCCAGGAAACCCACCGGCGGGCTGATGCCCCGACCGGCGTAGTTATAGACGCTGCCGCTCATGGGGAACGCCTTGACCATCTGCGCGTAGGAGAACGCGGTGAACACCAGCGCCACCACGCCGATCGCGTACGCCAGGGCCGCCATCCCACCGGAGCCGGCATAGACGCTGCCGAAGATCGCCATCGGCGCGATCGGCACCATGTACACCAGGCCGTACGCGACCAAGTCTCGGAAGCGCAACCTCCGGGCCAACTCCTGGCGGTAGCCGTAGCGAGCTAATTCGTCCTGCTCGTACATCAGTGATCCTCTCTATTGAGATCAACTACACGGACACGGCGCTTCGTGGCGGCGGTCGCGGGAACTTGGTTGAGCGCGACGTCATCCGCACCCGCATTGCGGCCGTTTCTGGATCGCGTGCCGCTAGGCAATGCCCTGTGAACAGGCGATCCGCGTTGTGATCGAGGGTCGCGTCCGGGGCGGGAAAGATCGACCCCCGTTGGTGGGGACCACCGACTCACCGGTACTCCACGGATCACGGGGAGTGCTCGCGCGGATGGCTTCCGTCACAGCGATGGTGATCGCTAACGTGCAACCCACGGCGACCAGGAGGCGGAGGCGGGGGATGGCGAGAAGCGCGCGTAGCTATCAGCGGGAGGCCGACGAGCTTCGCGCCAGCGGTTGGACGTACCGGCAGATCGCCTCGCATTGGCGGCAGCGGTACCGCTTCAACCCGCGAGTGGCCTTCCGCCTCGCTCACGGCCTGACGCAGGCCGATGTGGCGCAACGGTGGAACGAGCAGTGGCCCGACGCGGACGCGCCGAAGACCGCCAAGCAGATTTCTTACTGGGAGATCTGGCCGGGTTCGGCGGGCCGGGCCCCGTCGTTGGACACGTTGAACAAGTTGGCCTTCCTCTACCGGTGCGCCGCCGGCGAGCTGCTCGGCGGGGAGGACCACAGCCACCTCGATACGGCGGTCCTGGGCGCGAGCGAACCGGAGACACACGCCGGTCGGTCGACCAGCGAGCGCCCCACGGGCGCTCCGTTGCCCACCGGCGCGGTCCTGACCCGAGTCACCAATCGGATCGTTGAGGACTTCGAGATCCTCACCGACACCTACCGGCGCCTCGACTACCGAGAAGGCTCAGGCCGGGTGACCGCGGACGTTGGCGCTCACCTGCACCGGATGCTGGAGGTCAGCAACCGCACGACCAACACCAGCACCCACCACAGGCTGCTGCGCGCTGCCGGCGACGCCGCCCAACTCGCGGCCTGGTTCGCCATCGACGCCCAGCGCTACCAGCAGGCGCACGGGTACTGCCGGCTCACGATTTCGCTCGCGGAGAAGGCGAATGACCGCGCCCTGCACTCCTACGGTCTCGGCGTTCTCAGCCAGATCCACCTGCATCGCGGGGACGGCCGCACCGCCCTCAGCCTGCTGGGCACCGCCCGCGAGGTCGGCGGACAGGGCATCCCGGCCGCCGTCAACTCCTGGCTGGGTGAGGCCACCGGTGAGGCGTACGGATTCCTCGACGAGCCCCGCCGGGGCATGACCGCGCTGTCCGAGGCTGAACGGGTCTTCGACGGCGTCAGCGTTGACAACACACCTGCCTGGCTGAGCTTCTTCAACGCCGACTGCCACGCCGCCCGACTCAAGGGCCGATGCCTCACCCGGCTGAACCGCCCCACCGAAGCGACTCGCTCCCTGTACGAGGCACTAACCCTGCTACCCGCCGACTTCGTCCGGGAGCGCTCGGGAACATTCATCGACCTCGCCAGCGCGTACACACAGATGAACCAGATCGAGCAGGCCTGCCACGCCGCCACCCAGGCCGACGTCCTCGCCCGACGCACCGGATCCGAACGCGACCGTAAACGCCTCCGCCAACTCTTGGTCGACCTGCTGCCCTGGACTGGGCTCGACTGCGTGCAGAGCCTCTACCGGCAGGTGCTGATTAACTAGGACGCGTGCGCACGCCGACACGCCCCGACCCGCTGTGACCCGCCGCTCCTGGATCGAACTGGTCACCCTGTCCGCCCTCTGGGGCGCGGTCTATCCGCTCATCACCGTCGCCCTGCGCGACCTCTCGCCAACGCTCGTTGTCCTCGGGAGAGTGTTCCTCGCGGCGCTCCTCCTGCTTCCCCTCGCGGTACGCCGGGACGCCCTTTGGCTGATCTGGCGTAATCCTCGGGCGATCATCGAGACGGTGCTCGTGCAATCCACCGCGCCACTGTTGCTACTCACCTACGGGCAGCAGTACGTCTCGGCCAGCGTCGCCGGCATCCTCGTCGGCGCACAACCCCTGTTCGTCGCGCTCATCGCCCTCCGCTATGCGCCCGACGAACGCCCACAAGGCTGGAAGGGCCTGACCGGCATCATCCTCGGCCTGGTCGGCGTGGTCATGCTCTTCGGCATCGACCTGCGCGGAGGCCGCATGGCGCTGATCGGCGGCGCGCTCATCCTCGTCGCGGCCGTGTGCTACGCCGCTGGCGCGATGATGATCCACCGCCGGTACACCGAGGCACCGCCCCTCGGCGTCGCCACTTCCGCCATGCTCGTCACCACCGCAGCCGTGGTCGTTCCGGCCTCCGCGACGATCCCGACGCGGCTACCCGGAGCGGAAGCGACAGGTGCCCTCCTCGTCCTCGGGATCGTGTGCACCGGCGCGACGCTCGCCCTGTTCTACGCGCTCATCACCCGCGTCGGCCCCGCCCGCGCCGCCCTGGCGTTCTACCTGTCACCCGCTTTCGCCGTCGCCTTCGGCGTGGCCTTCCTCCGCGAGCAGATCAGCGTGTTCGCAATCCTCGGGCTCGCAGCGATCGTCGTCGGGTCCGTGCTCGCCGCACACCGCAGAGAGCCGACACCAGCGTAAAACCCTCTCCCAACCCTCGGTACAGGCGATTCGCCCCGCGTTGCCGGAGCCTCAGGGCATCGGTTGGCGCTGTCCTCGCATCTCGCCGCGGGACCGCTCGACGGGGAAGAATCGAGGTGTGAAGGGTGATCGCGAAGCGGGCAGCGAAGTGACCCATGGACGTCGGCCCGACCTCGTCATCTTCGACTGTGACGGGGTGCTCGTTGACAGCGAGTCGATCGTCGCGGGTGTGCTGGCGGAGCAGCTACGGCAGCTCGGCGTGGAGATCACCGACGCGGAGTGCGAGCGGGAGTTCGCGGGCTTGGCCCAGGACAGGGCCACTGATCGGGTCGTCGCGCTACTGGGCACCTCCGCCCCGGTGGGATGGTTCAACTCGCTCACGCGCTCTGTTGACGAGGCCCTTCGTGCTCGGGTACGTCCGGTGCCCGGCGTGCTGGACGTGATCCGCCTGCTGGATTTTCCGTTCTGCGTAGCGTCGAACGGGCGGGCCGAGAAGGTGGCCCTCACGCTGCGGACGAGTGGACTCGCGGGTTACTTCGAGGACAGGATCTTCACCGCCGCCGACGTCATGCGGGGCAAGCCGGCCCCGGATGTCTTCCTCCTGGCGGCCGAGCGGCTGGGCGCCGACCCACGGCGCTGTGTGGTGGTAGAGGACAGCGAGTCCGGGATCGCCGCTGCTCGGGCGGCGGGTATGCGGGTACTCGGCTTCGTGCCGGCGAGAGATCGGACGCTCGATGGCGCTGACGCGCTCTTCAGCAGCATGGCGGACTTGCCGAGAATGCTCTTCTTGCCGACCAACTGACAGGTCCATCCACCGCTCGCCAAGGCCGACAAGGACATCGACCAGACTCGGCCGCATAGTAATGTCGGGGTATGGGTTCTACGGCGCGTAAGGTCTCGCTGACGGGCATCAAGCCGACGGGCGAGCCGCACCTGGGTAATTACGTCGGTGCGATCCTGCCCGCGCTCGACTTGGCGGACAGCTACGAGTCGATGTATTTCATCGCTGACTACCATGCGCTCACGACGGTCCGTGATCCTGCTCTGTTGCGGCATTACACCCGGTCGGTCGCGGCGACCTGGCTGGCCGCGGGCTTGGACCCGGACCGGACTACCTTCTACCGCCAGTCCGACATCCCGGAGATCTTCGAGCTGGCGTGGGTGATGTCCTGCATGTCCGCGAAGGGGCTGATGAACCGGGCTCACGCGTACAAGGCGGCGCGTGACCGCAACCGCGAGGCCGGTAGGGAAGACCTCGACGCGGGCGTGAACATGGGTCTGTTCAACTACCCCGTGCTCATGGCTGTCGACATCCTGATCGTCGAGGCTGACGTGGTGCCGGTCGGCCGCGACCAGCTTCAGCACGTCGAGTACGCCGCCGACATCGCGGGCTCGTTCAACAGCATCTACGGCGACCGGTACAAGCTGAAGATCCCGAAGCCCGTCGTGCCCGAGGAAGGGACCGCGCACACGCTGCCCGGCACTGACGGCCGGAAGATGAGCAAGTCGTACGGCAACACGATCCCGCTGTTCGCCCCGGAGCCGGCCCTGAAGAAGGTCATCCGTCGGATCACGACAGACAGCGTCCCGGTAGAGGCACCCAAGGAGCCGGACTCCTCTTCCGTGTTCACGCTCTTGGAGCGGTTCGGTGACCCCGCCGTGGTCGCCGAGACCAGGGCTCGGCTGATCGCGGGCGGAATGGGCTGGGGGGAGGTCAAGGCGCAGCTGACCGAGGCGTTGAACGATCGGTTCGCGCCGATGCGCGACCGGTACGAGGCGCTCGTGGCTTCGGGTAGCGAGCTTGACGACCTGCTGGCGCATGGTGCGGACAAGGCCCGCAAGCAGACCCGGCCGGTGCTTGAGCGGGTCCGCGACGCCGTCGGAATCAGCTGAGCTGACGTTCCTGTTCGAGGGCGTTGACGACGCGTTCGGCGCAGTGCCACGCGGTGGTCCACTTGCCGGGCACCGCGACGACCAGGTTGGGGGCTCGACTCCAACCAGCGGGGGGATCACGAAGATCCGCCACGAAGCTGGTCGGAGCAGCGCGAGTTGTCACAGGTTCGCAGACAGTTCCCCATTGCAGGCTGAGATCGGCATCTGACCGGTGCAGCCCGCGCCGGACGAGCGCCGCCCGGATCCGCGCGTACTCGATTTCGTCCGTGCCGTACTCGCCGTTGACGCTTGGCAGGCCGACGCGGGCGTCGGCGTGGTCGGGGCTGATGGCCAGTAGGTCTCCGTCGAGCCAGTAGGTCAGGGCATCCGGTCGGGCACCGGCGTGCCGACTCCACGCGATGCGACGTTGCCGGAGCGTGTGCGCGATGCCCGCCCGAGCCAGCAGGTCGGGAGTGTCGGCACCGGCTGCCAACACGACCAGGGCGGGGCTGTCGCTGAGGTCGGGGACGGTCACCAGCGTCGTCTCCTGGTTGCGTCTCAGCGTGGTCCGGCGCTGCGACAGCAGCGACACCCCGCAGTCGTGCGCGAATGCTCTGGTGCGGGCGTGCAGGATGTCGAGGTTGACGCTGAAGTCCGGGATACGAAAGGCGGCGGCAGCGGGAGGATGAGCCGCCCTCGCGGGTGAGCGGTCCGGGCTGATCTCCTCGACATCGATGCCGATGTGCTGCCAGGCAGTGCGGTACGTGTGCACGGCCTCGGTCTCGGCGAACAGGGCGTAGCCATGCGGCTCGCCTACCAGGGCGGGGCGGAGTAATTCGTCTGGCCAGTCGTTCCTGTACTGCCAGCAGGCCTCGGCGACGTCAGGTAGAACCGGTGCCAGGACAGCGCCGGAGTGCAGTTGTCCGAAGTTCGCCAAGGACGCTCCGGGACGGCCGTCGCCTACGCAAAGGACGTCGAACCCGCGCCGGGCGGCGGTCGTGGCGATAGCCAAGCCGCACAGCCCGGCACCGACGACCAAGACCTTTCTCCTCGAATCAGGCATGAGGTGGCACGCCTCCTCCGTCGGGACGATGGACATCGCGATCTCGGAGAACCGTGACGTGGTAGCGGTCGGCGAAGCGGCGGACGAGCTCCGCGGGTGCGACGTGATGGTCGACTCGACGCCGGATGCGAGCTGGAGACCAACGCAGCCGTCCGCGAGCGGCGCTCCGGTGGGCTTGCATGCTGTCGCGTTCGGTCAGCAGGCACCGGAGGTGAGCCATCAGCACCGCCGACGTCGCTGCGCCGCCCCGCCCGTCACTCGTGGCCGGGTGGTCACCGACAAAGCTGGGCACCTGGACGACGAATCGGGAGCTGAGCGGCGCGCTTGCCGCCACATGGAGCTGGTGCGCGGCGTGGTCGTACGACCACGCCGGCCAGCACGGTGAAGCTGCCTCTTCCTCGCCCGTGCGCAACACGGGGAGCAGCAGTGCCACACCGGGTAGACCGGCGCTGGCGTACGTGATGACCTGACGCCGTTTCGCCAGCCCGTAGGGCGTCTGGTACAGGCCTGGGGCGAGAACGGCGGTGGTGCTGGCAGCGACCAGGTGGGGCTGGGCGGCGCACTCCCGAAGCCGATCCCGCAACCGCAGCACAGTGTCGGTCGCGGCTCGAACGCTGCGCCGCATGCCCTCGACACCGCTGCGGTCGAGGACCAGGTCGATAACGGCCACCCGCTTCGGACCACCGCATCGCAGACCGACGGCGTTGACGACCCTCGTCTGGTCCGCACAGTTCGTGAGGTCAGCGGAGATCCACTCAGCGGCGCTCGGCTTGCCGATGCCGGGTGAGCGTGCCACCGCGATCGTGTCGATGCCAGCGGCCGACAGCAGCGGCACCAGCTGACGGCCCAGGCGCCCGGAGGCGCCGAGGAGCACCACCGCAGTTGTCACGAGGCGGACTGCTTCCACAGCGTGGCGTACCGGTTGAAGGTCGCACAGAACTCGGCTCGGATCTCGTGCCACGGGCCTGGCTGGGCCTCGCGGTGCGCGAACGCCTCGCGGGCGGCAGCGGCGGAGGTGGCATCCCACCCGCTGGCAAGCTCGATCGCGGAGAGCACCGCGGGTTGGCTCGTCTGATCGTCGCGCATCACCCGCTCGGCCACTTCGTGGGGCGACATGTTGAGGTGGATGCTCGACGCCGGAATGCTCTTGGACATCTTGGGGTAGCCGGCGAGCCCTTCGAGCACACGGAAGTACAGCGCGCCGATGTTCCCGGTCCAACCGAGGCCCAACTCGCGGGCGTTGGCCTGACGTTCGAGGACGAGGCGGGCGAGGTCGGTGAAGTACGCCTCTTCCATGCCGGAGACCATGAGGACGTGCTTGGCGCCGTGGTCGAAGGGGCCGAGTACGTCGGCCACGGTGTACAGCGAGTCGGTGACCACTCCGATTTCGCTGCCGAGCAGGCCGTGGTCGGCGTACAGCTCCAGCAGGCTCTCGCGGTGCTCCTGGAAGTCGGCCCGGGAGAGGTATCGGGCGATGCGTCCGGCGCGCACGAGGTTGGCGTGGTCAAGGTGGGACCGCAGGTCGGTGGCGTCGCGGTCCAGCCCGAGTGCGATGAGGAAGGCGAACATCTGGTCGCGGACCTGGACCAGGGTCGACCAGGCGACGTTGCGGGAGTTCCACGCGCCGAGGTCGGAGATGATGACCGTCATCGGCGCGTGTAGCTGCCGCTGAAGTTCCACCGCGCCGAGCATGACCGACAGGGTGCCGGCGGTCGGCGCGTTCGTCGGGCCGAATCCGGTGACGATGGCCATCGAGTCGCGTACGTCAGGGTCCAGGACCGGTACGGCGCCGTCGTTGTGGGTGAAGCGGATCGCGGCCGGTCCCAGGTGTCCGGCGACGGCCTCGGCGGTGTGCTGGTCCATCGAAATGGCTGGCATCTGCCCTCCTTGATGTGGGGTTATCGGCTCTCGGACAGCCTCGTGAGCAGGCGCATGGCTTCACCAGATCGCCGGGCGTGCCGCACCCGCTGGAGCGAGTCCTTGGCGGCTGCACCGGAGTCGACGATGAGCGCGGCGTTCAGCTCGACAAGGCGGGTGGCGGGTGTGTCGCCGGCGGGTGCGAGTGCTTCGGCGGCGAGTGCGGCATTGCCTGCGTGGGTCGGTCGATGAGCAACGGCGGCGCGCCACTCCCTCGTGGGAGCATCGTTCGCGCGGATGGTCGCGCTCAACAGTCCGGAGGTGATGCATGCGAGGTGCGCGTTGCCGACGCCGCAGTACTCGTCCACGGTCTCGCCGTCGGTGAGGTCGGTCGAGACGACCGCCCCGGCGGGGATGTCGGGCCGGATGCTCTGAAGGGCGCGTGCTGACAGCTCCACGTCGGTGTGGGCGAGGCCGAACAGGAAGCGGGATGCCCGCACGCACAGCGTCGCCACCGGCATGAAGAAGCTCGCGGGGTTGATGGTGTCGAAGACGCCGTCATACCTGGCCGCGTACCGGGGGCAGAACAGCGGGTAGGAGACGAAGGCGATGTTGGTCTTCCGCATCGCGTCCGGGATGCTCGCCAGGTCAGCCACGGGCCTGATCCGGAGGACGTCGAGGATGTCAGCGGCGCCCGAGATCGCGGACACCGACCGGGAGACACCCTTGACAACGGGGGTGCCGGCTGCGGCGGCGAGGATCGCCGCAGCGGTGCTGACGTTGAAGGTCTTGAACTGTTCCTTGCCGCTGCCGGCGACGACCACCGTGTCGTCTGGCACGTCGATGGGTCGCGTGACGTGTCTGCGGAGCACAGGGTCGAACTCGACAACCTCAGTCCACCAGTCGAGCAGATCCGGCGCGCTGAGGTGAGCGTCTCGGATCAGTCCGGTGCACCATCGGCGCCATCGCTCGTTCGAGGTGGGCGACCTGTCGTGGAGGAAGGAGCGGAGCACGTCCCGGCTGTATCTGGGCGCGGTGCCGTCTGTCCCTGCGGTGGTCTTGGCTGCCGTGGCGCTGGTCATCTGCTATCTCCCGTCGAGGGGCGGCAGGACTGACGAATGCACCGGGGTCGGGCCACCTGACCCGTCGCATGTGACCACCACATCCGTCGATCAGTAGCCTCGCGCCAACGGAGCGTGAGAGGGGCGGTGCCGGTGTCAGCCGGTGTCAGCCGACGCTTCTGCCCGGACAAGCAAGGACACCGATGGCTGATTTAGGGTGATGCCATGACCACGGACGCCCGACGGGCCAGCGAGTGGACGATTCACGGCGAGCGCGTTATCGACGACACGCGACGCGCGGTACTCAGCGTCGCCGACGTGGAGTTACCGGATGGCGTGCGTTTCGAGCAGTACGTACTGCGTGTCCCGGCTGCCGCGATGGTGGTTGTTCTCGACGACGCCGACCGGGTCCTGATGATGTGGCGGCACCGATTCATCATCGACCGCTGGGTGTGGGAACTTCCCGGCGGTTACCTCGACCCGGATGAGGATTCGGCCGTGTGCGCAGCCCGGGAGGTCGAGGAGGAGACAGGGTGGCGACCGAAGAGCATGGAGCCGCTGGTCGCCTTCCAGCCCATGGTGGGGACCATCGATCAACCGAACGTCGTCTACCTCTCCCGAGGTGCCGAGCCCACTGGCGCGGCGCCGGACATCAACGAGACCGAACGGCTCGGATGGATCCCGCTGTCGGAGGTTCAGCAACGCATCGACGCGGGCGAGATCGTTGGCGCGGGCTCGGTCACCGGTCTGCTCGCCGCTCTGCTCGCCAAGGCATCCGGGCGAATCTAGGCCGATCGCAGAAGCGGCTGGACCCGCTCGTTGAACTCGTTGACGGCAGATAGCCCCTGGTAGGGGCTGAGCCGATCGGCTAGGTCGGCCAGGTAGTCCCGCGCTCGGCGAGAGCTCAACTGCTCTGCTGCCGTAGCCGCCTGCACACCTACGACGGCAGCCTGTTCGGGTTCGCCGGACTGCACGTGAGCCACCGCCAGGAGCGCGAGATTGAATTGGCGTCCGCGGGCGTAAGCCTGGCCGTCCATGTCGAGCGAGCGGACCGCGAAGCGTGCCGCTGTCTTCCCCTGCCCCAGGGCGGTGAAGCAGTGCCCGAACTTCGCCGACAGGTACGCCTCGTCGAAGTAGCCAATCCACTGCGGGCCGCTGCCGCGGTCGGCGCGGTCGAAGGCGCGCTCGGCCCGGTCGAGCGCGGCGGCACACGCCGCCTCGTCGCCCCCGACCGCGTGGCCCTGCGCCTCAAGTACCGCCGACTCCGCCTCAATCGCCGTGACGCCGGCCTGAATCGCCATCAGCCCGGCCGCACGAGCCAGATCCACCGCCTCCGCCGAGGCACGGAGGTAAGCCGCCTGGTGACTCATCGCCGCCAGGATCTCCGCGCCCAGCGGTCGATCACCCGCTGAGGCGGCCAGTCGCAACGCCTGCACCATGTATCGCTGCGCGAGCCCGTGCATGCCGGCGTCGTACGACGACCAACCGGCCAGCTGCGTCGCCTCGGCAGCAGCGGACATCAGGGCTCGGCCTGTTCGTTGGTCGTATCGGCCGCGTAGCAGCCCAGCCACCTCGGTGTCGAGAAACCGCACCACACTGTCTCGGACCCGCGTCCCGCCGTACTGGTTGTCCAGCGACCGGTAGACGCCGGTAATGCGCCGCACCGCTTCGATTTCCGGTTCCCCGACGAGGCGCTCACCAGCGCTTGAGGGTCGCTCGTCCAATGGCGCGGTCAGCCAGCGCACGGCTGGTGAAAGAAACGCCGCCGCGCTGAAGCCGACGCCTCGGAGCAGATCCCGCCGTTGCATATCGTCCCGCCACAGCTCGGTCGCCACGGCAACACCGCGTTGCCAATCCGCTGCGAACTCTAGCCCCGGGATCACGGTCGGACCGGAGGTAACCGCGGCTGCTGACGACTCACCAGCGTCGGCTGACACCACCGATGCCAACGCGAGTAGCTCACCGCCCGCGCCCAACGCCGCCTCAAGAAGCGCCAGCACGGATGGGCTCGGACGCTTCAGACCGGCCTCCAGATCCCACAGGTAGCCGTGAGAGCAGTGGATCTGCTGACCAAGCCGACGAAGCGACAGGCGCCGCTTCAACCGCAGCGCCTTCAGACACGTCCCGAACGCTGGATCGATCGCTTGCCGCCCAGGCATGGCATGCAACCCCCGAAAGTCGGTCGGCTGGACACGTGCGGCTACATCACTTCAATCGATGGACGCTACCTCTTCGGACAGCGACCGCGCGAAAGCAATCGGTTACCACCCCGCCAGGCGTGGACCTGGCTCGGCCGACCCACGTTGCCGTACGGCCCGAACTCCTATCGAAAGGCTCTATCTGCGATGTCCGCAATCATCTGCTCGAACGGGTCAGCAAACCTCGCTGACCCATCCGCACCTGATCGTCTCCACATGGACAGCGACGGGCTTGACCTCCCGTTGCGGGTCCGGCCGACTCTCCCACTTGGCGTCCCGCTTCAACAGGACCCCCGAACGGACCCTCTGGTTCGGCTCACAGCCCAGGTCAGGGCCGCTGTCAGCGCCGTCTGTCATGATGCGACAGACCCTCCGACTGGGTCTCTCCCCCCTGGGATGGTGATGGCGCATGCCTGATCAGCTGCTTCGGGTGCAGGCCCAGCTCACCGGCCGCGACCTCGTCCTGCTCGGCTGGCTGGCCGATCACGGTGTTCTCACCTCCTTCCAGATCGCCAATGCCCTTTTCCCCTCGGTCGATTACGCCCAGGAACGCCTGCGGGCCCTGATGCAGAAATTGGGGGTAGTGGACCGGTTCCGGCCGCAGAAGCCCGACGGCGGCTCCTACCCCTACCACTACGTGCTGGCGCAACTCGGCGTCGAGGTCGTCGCCGCGCAGCGCGGCGACGACCTGCCGCGCAGGGACCAGGCCCGGCGGAAGCGTTGGCACCTGACGAGGCGGGCGAACCTGCCGCATCTGCTCGGGGTCAACGGCTTCTTCACCGCCCTGGCCGGTCACGCCCGCACCCATCCCGGCAGCGAGTTAACGCGCTGGTGGCCGGCTGGACGTTGCCAGCAGACGGGGGCCTTCGCCGAGCCCGACGACGACGTCGCGGCCCGCGCCTATACGCCGAGGTCGCGGCCGGATGGGCACGGCATCTGGGTCGAAGGCGACCGCAGGGTGCCGTTCTTCCTTGAGTACGACCTCGGCACCGAACGGCCGCTGTCCCGACTGGTCGACAAGATCGACGGCTACCGGGAACTCGCGCACGCCACCGGCCGGATCTGGCCGGTGTTGTTCTGGCTGCACTCCCCGGAACGGGAGCGGCACCTACATCAGGAACTCGCCGCCGCCGGGACCATCTACCCGGTGGCTACCGCCGTGCACGCCGAGGTCACTGGCGTCACCCCGGCCGAGGCGATGTGGTGGCTGCACCGCTACCGCGGGGCGTCGATGCGTTTGGCCGACCTCCCTGTCGGAGGCAGCCGCAGCGAACAGGCCGGCTGACCCACAGCGGCGGACCCATCCCCGGTGACCGGACACGCGCCCACACAGGCGGCGACAAGGGCCATCCCACCGTTGATCAGGCGGCCCCGCGGCGCGCGTGCGAGCGGTAGCTGTCCGCGCCTTTCTCCCGTCGAGGAAGGGCCGACGGTACCTCTGCTCTCGCCACGACAGCAAGCCTTCGAAACTGTCAGCCGCTCTCCGACCCCTGCGTGAGTTGTCGTGAGTCGCTGACAGTCCGAATCGTCTGCCGGTGACAGCGCTGCGAGCTATCGTCCGCGCCCCTCACGCCAGGCAGCCGTGACCGCCGCCAGTGGGCTCTCCCGCATCAATCGGATCATCGCGCGCATTCGCGCATTCGCGCAGGAAAGGAAACCGCATGAACGAAGGACTCCGACCCCAGCAGCGACACACGCTTTTCGGAGGACCGTGGCCACCGCGCCCCATGACGACGAAAATGCCGTCCGGAGCTATCCTGACGACCCGTATTCCGGTACCGCCACCAATAACGGCGGTGCGAGAACCACCTCGACCGGCGGAAAGGAAACGACGATTCCGATGCGTATCGCACGCGTCGATACCATTCCCATGACCGCCGAAGACCTCGACAACGCCGCCGAAGCCCTCGCCGTCCTACTCAACCAGTTCTGGCGCGAACACCCCGACCTCGCCGCCTGAAACCCTCGCCCGACACGGGCGGCCACCCGCGCGTGGGCCGCCCGTCGGCCGAGCCACCCCGACCCCCGCACGGAGGAACCACCCTCATGTCAGGCAAGCCCACCCCCACCAGCGCACCGAAGCGACGCGGCCGACGCGCCCCCACGAGCACCCAGCCCGACAGTTCGACCGGCCCGTGCCGGGTGTGCATCTACATCCGGCGCTCCACCGACGACGAGCACCAGCCCTTCAGCCTGCTCGCCCAACGCACCGCCCTGCGTAAGTACGTCGAGAGCCACCCCGACTGGGTCATCGTCTGCGAATTCGAAGATGACGCCTCCGGCGCCACCACCGACCGCCCCGGCTTGAAAAAGGCACTCGACGCCGCGAAAGCCGGCATGTTCGACGTCCTACTCGTTTACCGAGTAGACCGATTCAGTCGAAGCCTCGCTCACTTCATCGATCTCGCCGCCACCCTCGACGCCGCCAACGTGCGATTCTCCTCCGCCACCGAACCCGTCGACACCGGCGGTGCGATCGGTCGCATGATGCTGCAATTCCTCGCCGTGTTCGCCGAATTCGAACGCAACATGATCATCGACCGGGTGAAGAGTGGCATGACCGCGAAAGCCAGCAAAGGCCAATGGGCCGGCGGCAACCGCCCCTACGGCTACCTCGTCGACCGCGACACCCAACGCCTGGTGCCCCACCCAGACGAGGCACCCATCCTGCGCGACATCTTCCACCTCTACACGCGCGACCGTCTCGGCACCCGCGCCATCGCCACCGAGTTGAACTCCCGCGGCGTCCCCAACCGCACCGGCAAAAAATGGTCCGGACACACCATCAACCGGATCCTGGACAACCCCGCCTACCTCGGGGACATCGCCTACCGCGACATCCTCGTCCCCGACGCCCACGACGCACTCATCGACCGGGACACCTTCCGACGAGCCCACGACATCGCCAACGCCCGAGGCGACGTCCAAACCCAGCGGGCCATGTCCGACTCGGACTACTACCTCACCGGCCTGTTGACATGTCCGCAGTGCGGACAGCGCTACATCGGCACATCCGCCAAAGGCCGGACCCGCCGCTACCGCTACTACACCTGCTTCACCCGCACCCGCTACGGCAAACACGCCACCTGCACCGCACCCCGGCTCCCCGCCGACGACCTCGACCACATGATCCTGCGGGCCCTGCACGACTTCTACACCACCGCCGAACCCGTCCTCGCCGCCATGATCGACCGCGCCCACGCCCAACACGACACCACCAGCGACGACCGGCGAGCCGAACTCACCGCCATCGCCCACCAGATCACCAGCACCGAAAACGCGATCGACCGCTACCACGCGGCGTTCGAGAACGGCACCATGGACGACGCCACCGCCGGCCCCCGCATCCGCGAACTTCGCCAACGGCTCGCCCAACTCCAGGCCCGGCACACCGAACTCGACGCCGGCCTGACATCGCAGCCCGAACCCCCGCCGCCCGGCACCATCGCCCGCATCCGCGACCACCTCAGCACCATCATGACCAGCGGCACCGCCACCGAACGCAAAGCCGCCATCGAGGTACTCATCGCCGAAGTCCAACTCACCGACCAGGGAGTCGTACCCGTGTTCAAGATCCCCACCGACACGACAATGCCCCCGCCCGAAACGGACGGGGGCACCTCAGGAGTACCACCGGTTCGCACAATGGTGCGGTCGGTGGAGCCCAGGGGACTCGAACCCCTAACCCCTGCCTTGCAAAGGCGGCTCCACACAGTTGATGCTTGCTGATCAATGCCGACGACTGGTGTTGTCGTCCGGGACTTTGCTGTCCCGTACCAACGGTTGACGGCTGTTGTCGCGCGTCTCGCTGACTTCCTGCTGACTGACGACCGTCAGGGCTCAGCCCGACGGGCACCCTCGTCCAGCCCCGCTCGCCTCGCCCGGTACGATCGCGGGCTTGTTCACACTGCAGGGAGCCCATGATATCCGCGTGCGGCCGCCCCGGCAGTTCCCATGCTGAGAGTAGGTTTCGTCAATGGCATGCCGTATCGGTGAGCTCGTGCTCAAGTGCCGCGACCCCGAGGTGCTGGCGCGGTTCTGGTGCGAGGTCCTGGACTTCATAGTGCTCGATCGCGAAGAGGGGGTCTACATCGAGATAGGCCCGCGCGAAGGG
Source organism: Micromonospora sp. NBC_00858 (assembly GCF_045207365.1). Lineage (NCBI taxonomy): Bacteria > Bacillati > Actinomycetota > Actinomycetes > Micromonosporales > Micromonosporaceae > Micromonospora > Micromonospora sp. NBC_00858. Next base: position 2,567,336 of record NZ_CP108828.1, read on the forward strand.
TTCGGCGGCCCGCAGCCGACGATCTTCCTCATCCGCAACGACGAGCCGAAGAACGGGCATGCCCGGCTGCACATCGACGTCAACCCCACCGACCGCGATCAGGACGCCGAGCTCGAGCGCCTCCTGGCCGCCGGGGCCAAACTCGTCGACATCGGTCAGCCTGCGGATGCGTCCTGGCACGTCCTCGCCGATCCAGAAGGCAACGAGTTCTGCCTGCTCAAGCGCCGCCTCGACCCACTCTGACGGCCCTTGCCCAAACGATCGACGCAGCCGCCACCCCGCAGCCGCCGACAAGATCTGGCGACCCCATCAATAGCTGGGGGGCCGGGTGGATGCTCGACCCGCCCCGTGTCGCATGCGTGTTGGTGAGGCATTGACCCAGCCAGCGGAACCTCGCCATCCCGTCGCCGCCGACCCGCCCTTGTGGGAGCGGGCCGCCGTCGGGGCCGCCACGTCAAGACGGCCTTGACGCACGGACGGACGCTGGCGGTCCCGGCGGCGGTCTGCTCGGCTCGCCCCGGGTCTTCGGCGGTGGGATGGCGCTACCGTAACCACTCACGGACCGCGACCCGCCGGCGGAGCCCCGGCCATCCTGGAGCCGGAGCGCCCCCGCCGGAGGCGCCCTAGCCGCAACCCTGCGGCCGCCGCCAGCTCGCCGACGCGGCCGGCGTGCGCTCCCTTACGCCGCGCGGGCACGTGGCCGCGCGGCCCGGCCGGCTGCCGGCCCACCCCTCACTCGTCAACGATCTGTCGTTCTGCGGCGGCCCACCGGGCTTCCCGCTTTCCGCGCCAGCCGCCGGGCGTCAGGCGTGACGGCCGCAGAGCGACAGCGGCGCGGCCGGCGCGCGCCCAGGCGGCGGCGCGTGCGGCCCGTCAAGGGCCGCCTTGACCTACCTCGGCCACGCCGACCCGGGATTCACTCTGCGGACCTACACACACCTGCTGCCGACCAGTGAGGACCGTACGCTCCGGGCCATTGATGCGGCGTTCGGTGAGGACCAAGCCGCCGAGGACGGCCCGGAAGCCGTTGACGGCCTGGAGACGGCATGATCATGGTTCAGCGGCCCTCTGGACGACCTAAATTGCAGGTCAGCGCACCTGCGGCCGTCACTTGGCGTTGAAGTAGCTGGCCTCCGGGTGGTGGACCACGATGGCGTCGGTGGCCTGCTCCGGCATGAGCTGGAACTCCTCGGACAGCTCCACCCCGATCCGCTCCGACCCGAGCAGCTCCACGATCTTCGCCCGGTCTTCCAGGTCCGGACAGGCCGGGTAGCCGAACGCGTACCGGCAGCCCCGGTAGTCGTTGCGCAGCAGGCCGGCCAGGTCCGCCGGGTCGCCATCGGCGATCGTGCGACCGTCGGGCAGGGTCAGCTCGGCGCGGATGCGCCGGTGCCAGTACTCGGCGAGGGCCTCGGTGAGCTGCACGGAGAGCCCGTGCACCTCCAGGTAGTCGCGGTACTCGTTGCGGGCGAACAGCTTGGCCGCGTACTCGCTGACCGGCTGGCCGACGGTGACCAGCTGCAACGCGACCACGTCGAGCTGGTCGCCCTTGGGCCGGAAGAAGTCCGCCAGGCAGAGCCGCCGCTCCTGCCGCTGCCGGGGGAAGGAGAACCGGGCCCGCTCCGCGTGCCCGTTCTCGTCCAGCACCACCAGGTCGTTGCCTTCGGAGTACGCCGGGAAGTAGCCGTACACCACGGCGGCCTCCAGCACCTGGTCGGCGATCAGCCGGTCCAGCCAGTAGCGCAGCCGCGGGCGGCCCTCGGTCTCCACCAGCTCGTCATAGGACGGTCCGTTGCCGCCCCGGGCGCCGTTCAACCCCCACTGCCCACGGAAGGTGGCCCGCTCGTCAAGCAGCGCCGCGTAGTCGGCCATCGGCACACCCTTGACCACCCGGGTGCCGAAGAACGGCGGGGTGGGCACCGCCACGTCCTCGGCCACGTCGGAGCGGACCGACGAGTCGTGCAGCTCCGGCAGCGACTCGGTGACCATCGACCGCTGCCGTTCCCGGCGGGCCCGACGGGCCGCCAGGGCCGCTTCGCGTTCCGGGTCGATCACCGGGGCGCCGCCGCGCTTGGCGGTCATCACCCGATCCATCAGGGACAGCCCCTCGAACGCGTCCCGCGCGTAGTGCACCTGCCCGGGGAACATCGACCGCAGGTCGTCCTCGACGTACGCCCGGGTCAGCGCCGCACCGCCCAGCAGCACCGGCCAGCGCTCCGCGACGCCGCGGGTGGCCATCTCGGCGAGGTTCTCCTTCATGATCACGGTGCTCTTGACCAGCAGCCCGGACATGCCGATCGCGTCGGCCCGGTGCTGCTCGGCGGCGTCCAGGATGGCGCTGATCGGCTGCTTGATGCCGATGTTCACCACCTCGTAGCCGTTGTTGGACAGGATGATGTCGACCAGGTTCTTGCCGATGTCGTGCACGTCGCCGCGTACGGTCGCCAGCACGATGCGGCCCTTGCCGCCGTCCTCCGCGGTCTCCATGTGCGGCTCCAGGTAGGCCACCGCGGTCTTCATCACCTCGGCGGACTGGAGCACGAACGGCAGCTGCATCTGCCCGGAGCCGAACAGCTCGCCGACCACCTTCATGCCGTCCAGCAGGATGTCGTTGATGATCGACAGTGGGGCCCGGCCGCCGGCCATCGCGGCGTCCAGGTCGGCCTCCAGGCCGTTGCGCTCACCGTCGATGATCCGCCGCTTGAGCCGCTCGTCCAGCGGCAGCGCCGCCAGCTCCTGCGCCCGGCTGGCCCGGGCGCTGGTCACGTCGACTCCCTCGAAGAGTTCGAGGAAGCGCTGCACCGGGTCGTACCCCTCGCGGCGCCGGTCGTAGACCAGGTCCAGGGCGACCTCGCGCTGCTCGTCAGGAATCTTCGACATCGGCAGGATCTTGCTGGCGTGCACGATCGCCGAGGTCAGCCCGGCCTGTACGCACTCGTGCAGGAACACCGAGTTGAGCACCTGCCGGGCCGCCGGGTTGAGCCCGAAGGAGATGTTCGAGATGCCCAGGGTGAAGTTGACCCCCGGGTATTGGCGGGCGATCTCCCGGATCGCCTCGATCGTCTCGATGCCGTCGCGGCGGGTCTCCTCCTGCCCGGTGGCGATCGGGAAGGTCAGCGCGTCGATCAGGATGTCAGCGCGGTCCATCCCCCAGCGGCCGGTCAGGTCGTCGATCAGCCGCGCCGCGACCCGGACCTTCCACTCCCGGGTACGCGCCTGCCCCTCCTCGTCGATGAGCAGCGCCACGACCGCCGCGCCGTGCTCGCGGACGATCGGCATCACCCGCGCGTAGCGGGAGTCGGGACCGTCGCCGTCCTCGAAGTTCACCGAGTTGACGACGCACCGGCCGCCGAGCATCTCCAGCCCGGCCTCGACGACGCCCGGCTCGGTGGAGTCCAGCATGATCGGCAGCGTTGACGCCGTGGCGAACCGGCCGGCCAGCTCCCGCATGTCCTGGGTGCCGTCACGGCCGACGTAGTCCACGCACAGGTCGAGCAGGTGCGAGCCGTCGCGCGCCTGACTGCGGGCGATCTCCACGCAGGCCCGCCAGTCCCCGGCGAGCATCGCATCCCGGAACGCCTTGGAACCGTTGGCGTTGGTCCGCTCCCCCACCATCAGCACCGACGCGTCCTGGGCGAACGGCACCGGGTGGTAGACCGAGGAGACGCCCGCCTCGTGCTGCGGCTCGCGGGCCGTGGCGCTGACGCCGTGCAGCCGCTCGGACAGCACCCGGATGTGCTCCGGGGTGGTGCCGCAACAGCCGCCGACCAGCGACACGCCGTACTCGGTGATGAACCGCTCCAGCGCGTCGGCCAACTCGACCGGAGTGAGCGGGAAGTACGCCCCATCGGCGGTCAACACGGGCAGGCCGGCGTTCGGCATCACCGACAGCGGGATCCGTGAGTGCTGCGACAGGTACCGCAGGTGCTCGCTCATCTCCGCCGGGCCGGTGGAGCAGTTCAGCCCGATCAGGTCCACCCCGAGCGGCTCGATCGCCGCCAGCGCCGCACCGATCTCGCTGCCCACCAGCATGGTGCCGGTGGTCTCCACGGCGACGTGGCAGATGATCGGCACCGGCTGGCCCAGCTCAGCCATCGCCCGCTTCGACCCGACCACCGCCGCCTTGACCTGGAGCAGGTCCTGGCAGGTCTCGATGATCAGCGCGTCCGCGCCGCCGACGATCAACCCCGCGGCGTTCTCCTGGTACGCGTCACGCAGGGTGGCGTAGGCGGCGTGCCCGAGGGTGGGCAGCTTGGTGCCCGGACCGATCGAGCCGAGCACGAACCGGGGTCGCTGCGGGGTGCTGGCCGCGTCGGCGGCCTCCCGGGCGATCCTGGCCCCCGCCTCGGACAGCTCCCGGATGCGGTGCGGGATGTCGTACTCGGCGAGATTGGCGAGGTTGGCACCGAACGTGTTGGTCTCCACGCAGTCCGCGCCGACGGCCAGATAGGCGTCGTGCACCCCGCGCACCACGTCCGGCCGGGTGACGTTCAGGATCTCGTTGCAGCCCTCCAGCCCGTCGAAGTCGTCAAGCGTGAGGTCCGCGGCCTGCAGCATCGTGCCCATCGCACCGTCGGCGATGAGGATCCGGTCGGCCAGCACATCCATCAACGAAGTCCGCACCCGTTCAGGTTAGTGCGGGCTCCGCCGTACCAACTGCCCTCCACCCCCGATCCCATATTGTGTCAGGGGGATCACCTGTCCAGTTCGCCACTGTATGACCGCTTGACGGTCTGCCCGACCGGCGCGGCCGACGGGCCGCACCCCCGCCCGCCACGTAGGCTGACGGACGTGAAGCACAACAGGGACACCGCCGTGCCCGACGGCTCGATGACCGGGTGCGGTCCCGGTGCCGGCCGCGACGAGCAGGGTGAGGTGACGGCGTGACCGAGTTCGACGGACTGCCGGTGCTGCGGTCCCCGGTGGCCATCGCCGCGTTCGAGGGCTGGAATGACGCCGCCGACGCGTCCACCGCTGCCGTCGAGCACCTCGAGCAGGTCTGGAACGCCCGGCAGGTCGCCGAGCTGGATCCGGAGGACTTCTACGACTTCCAGGTCAGCCGCCCCACCATCACGATGGCCGACGGGGAGACCCGTCGGGTGGAGTGGCCGACGACCCGGTTCATGGTGGCCAGCCCGGAGGGCACCGAGCGGGACGTGGTGCTGATCCGGGGCATCGAGCCGAGCATGCGCTGGCGGACGTTCTGCGAGCAGGTGCTGGAAATCTGCCACAGCCTTGAGGTGGAGCGGGTGGTCCTGCTCGGCGCGCTGCTCGCCGACGTGCCGTACACCCGGCCGCTGCCGATCAGCGGCAGCGCCTCCGACGCCGAGGCCGCGGAGCGCTACCAGCTCACCCCCACCCGGTACGACGGGCCGACCGGCATCGTCGGCGTGCTGCACGACGCGTGCACCCGCGCCGAGGTGGACGCCGTCTCGTTCTGGGTACACGTGCCGCACTACGCCAACAACCCACCCTGCCCGAAGGCCACCCTCGCCCTGCTGCACCGCGTCGAGGAGGTCGTCGACCTGCCGGTGCCGATGGCCGACCTGGCCGAGGAGGCCGCCGAGTGGGAGCAGCGGGTGCGCAGCGCCGCCGAGCAGGACGCCGAGCTCGGCGAGTACGTCCGTGAGTTGGAGGAGCGGGTCGGCGACGAGGGGATCACCCCGCTGACCGGTGACGAGATCGCGCAGGAGTTCGAGAAGTACCTGCGGCGCCGGGGCGGCTCGGCCGGCCCCACCGCCGGTTCCTGGTAGCGACTCCCACCCCGTCTCGTGCGGGCCCCGGACCTGGGTCCGGGGCCCGTTTTCGTGTTTGCGGTCCTGTTTTGGCGTGTCTGGGATGGCGGCGTCACACCCGCTAAGGCATCCTAGGAACCTAGCTGTGATCAAGGAGGCGGATGTGCAGATCAACCCCGGGGCCGCCGAGTTCCCGCACCGGCAGATCGCCACTCAGCTCAAGGCCCAGGTCCGCCGCGGCGACTGGGGGCCGGGCGAGCGACTGCCGTCCATCCCGGCCATCGCCGAGATGTTCGGCGTCGCCAAGCAGACCGTGCAACGCGCCGTCGACCAACTGCGGGTCGAGGGCATCCTGATCACCAAACCCGGATCCGGTACGTACGTTCGGGGCACCCGCCGCCGGCTCAACCGGCTCTCCCGCGGCCGGTACGGCGGCTTCCGCGGCTACCACACCGATTTGGCGGCCCGGTACCGCCAGCAGCTCGTCTCGGTCGGCCGCTCCCCCGCCCCCGCCGAGGTGGCCGACGCGTTCGGGGTGCCCGACGGCACCGACCTGCTCTGCCGTCGGCACCTGGTACGCACCGACGACTCCCCCGTCGAGGTGGGCGCCTCCTGGTTCCTGCCCGCCGACACCGCCGGCACCTCGCTGGAGCGCGCCGAGGCGTTCGGTCGACCGCTCTACCAGGAAGCCGAAGAGGCCACCGGGAGGCGCTACGTCTCGGCCACCGACACGATCAGCGCCCGCCAGCCCAGTCGGGAGGAGGCCGAGACCCTCCAGATCCGGCCGGACACGCCGGTGCTGCACCTGCTGCACGTCGCCTACGACGGTCACCGCAAGCCGATCGAGGTCGCCCAGGCCACCTGGCCCGGCCCGATGACCACCCTCACCGAGGAGTACCAGGTCCCCGGCCCCACCCCCGACCCGGAACCCGACCCCGGCCTGGTCCTGGGCTGACCCTCGCAGACCGGCCTTTCGCCCGCGCGCCGCGCGCCGTCCGTCGATCCCGGCCTCCCGGCCGCTAGCCCGGTTGGAAGACCAGCAGCCGCGCGCGTCAACGACGGGGGCCATCCGCACTGTTGAGCGTGAGGCGGATTCCAGTGGTCGTCGCAACACCTCGATCAAGGGGTGTGCGAATGGGGAGACCACCGGGCTGGGTGACCGCGATGACGGGTCGACCGGCGATGCGGTCACCAGGACGGCCGGACCTGAACGCCAGGGATGTCCAGCGACAGTTCTGGCGGCGGATCGCCGAAGGCTTGTCGAGCGAGGAAGCCGCGCTGGCCTGCGGTGTGTCGCAGCCGGTGGGCGGACGGTGGTTCCGTCACGGTGGCGGCATGCCGCCGCTGTGTCTCAAGCCGCCGTCAGGCCGGTACCTGTCGATCGCCGAGCGGGAGGAGATTGCGCTGCTCAAGGCCCAGGACAAGGGCGTGCGTGAGATTGCCCGGCTCATCGGCCGTGATGCGTCGACGATCTCGCGGGAGCTGCGCCGCAACGCGGCCACCCGTTGCGGTCGGCTGGAGTATCGGGCCTCGGTCGCGCAGTGGCATGCCGAACGCCGCGGCCGTCGGCCGAAGGTCGCCAAGCTCGCCGCTAACCAGCGGCTGCGCGACTATGTTCAGGAACGGCTTGCCGGGGCGGTCACTGACGGCGAGGGCCGGCCGATTCCAGGTCCGAACGTGCCGTGGAAGGGACGCCGCCACGGACGTCGCGCCGACCGTCGCTGGGGCACCGCGTGGAGCCCGGAGCAGATCAGCCGCCGGCTGCGGCTGGACTTCCCCGATGATGAGTCGATGCGGATCTCGCACGAGGCGATCTACCAGTCGCTCTACGTTCAAGGCCGCGGCACGCTGCGCCGGGAGCTGACGGCGTGCCTGCGCACCGGACGAGCTTTGCGGGTGCCGCAGGCCCGGACCCGCAGGCGGGGCCAGCACTTCCTCAGCCCCGAAGTCATGATCAGTCAACGGCCGGCCGAAGCCGACGACCGCGCTGTCCCGGGGCACTGGGAAGGCGACCTGATCATCGGCCTGCAACGGTCCGCGATCGGCACGCTGGTCGAGCGCACCACCCGCTTCACGATGCTGCTGCACCTACCCCGCATGGAAGGACACGGCCAGCAACCGGTCGTGAAGAACGGCCCGCCGTTGGCCGGACACGGTGCTGAGGCGGTCCGCGACGCGATCGCCGGCCAGATCACCACCCTGCCCGAGCAACTACGCCGATCGCTGACCTGGGATCAGGGATCGGAGATGACCCAGCACGCGCGGCTGCGCCTGGACACCGGGATCGAGGTCTACTTCTGCGACCCCCACAGTCCATGGCAACGCGGAACCAACGAGAACACTGTGAGTCTGTTGGTGGCCCGGGAGGGTCAGACCGGCAGGCTGGTGCCGGCTGCATGAGGTGACTCTCGAGAACACTGGCCACCGACAGGTGTGCCTTGCGTTGGACCCGTCCCCCGAGCAGCCGACACCGGCCTGACCCACTCGTCTTGGCTTGATCAGGAGCTTGTCCGCCCGCAGGCGTGACTCCTCACAGTGCTGCCGCGACAGGTGACCTCTCCCAGGTCGGCGTCGACCGGCGCTCGCCCTCGGGAAGGACAACCGGATGGTAATGCTGGCAGAGCACTACGACTTCGTCATCGGTGGTGACCCCGACCGCGACACGATCGACCTGGCCATCCTCGACACGGTCACCGGCGGGGTCCGTGGCCACCTCGCCGACCGAGCGGATGGACCCGGCTACCTGCGGCTCTTGGCCTGGGCCCGCGAACACGCGCCCGGCCGTCGGGTCTGGGCGCTGGAGGGCACCGGCAGCTTCGCCGCCGGACTGGTCATGGTCTTGGCCGAAGCAGGCGAAGACATCGTGGAGATCACCGGTGGAAAGCGATCCCGCGGCGCGAAGAACGACCGTATCGACGCAGTCCAGGCCGCTCGAACCGCATTGGCCAGGAAGACCAAGCCGCGCCCCGTGAACGGGGCCTGCGTGAAGCGCTGCGTCAGATTCTCGTTACCCGGCAGGCAGTCCTGGTCAGCCGAACCAAAGCGATCAACGAACTCAAGAGTCTGATCGTGGTCGCGCCCGAGCATCTACGCGCACAGTTGCGAGGGCTTCGACTGATCAAGCAACTGGCCCGCGTCGAACAGCTCCGCAGCCCCGCTGGCGCGAGCGTCGAGCACCGGATCACGATTCTGACCCTGCAGTCGATCACCGCCCGGATCCGGTTCCTACTCGCCCAGACCGCCGAGCTCGACCCCGAGTTGCTCGCCCTCGTCAAGAGCCACCCCGCGGGCCCGGTCCTGCTCGCCGAACCCGGCGCCGGTCCGGTCGTCGCCGCCCAGCTGCTGGTGAGCTGGTCGCACCGCGGCCGGGTCCGCAGCGAGGCCGCGTTCGCCACCCTCGCCGGCGCCGCCCCTCTGGAGGCCAGCAGCGGGCAACGCACCCGCCACCGGCTCAACCGCGGCGGGGACCGTGACCTCAACCGCGCCCTCCATACGATCGCGATCACCCGCCTACGCTGCCACCAAGAGTCACGCGACTACGAAGCCAACCGCACCGTCCAGGGCAAAACCCACCGCGACGTCCGTCGCAGCCTCAAACGCATCCTTGCCCGCCGGCTCTACCGCCGCATCCAAGCCGCGACCCGCCAGCCGACACCCTCCACCAACCTCCCGCACGGAGCTTGACAAACATAGGAGCGTCCAACGGTCTGCTACGGCAGTACTTCCCCAAGGGAACCGACCTATCCCGACACAGCATCACCGACCTCGACGCCGTCGCCGCCGCCCTCAACAGCCGGCCACGAAAGGCCCTGGGCTGGAAGACCCCCGCAGAAGCCCTCGACGATCACCTAAGATCTATCCAACAAGCCGGTGTTGCAACGACTCCTTGAACCTAAGTGATACCTCAGAGTCATATTGATACCTCACAGTCATCACGCTCAAAAGCACGCACCCGCCCGGCGCGCGGCGGCGGGGGCTGTCTCGCTAACGGTGTTTCCGGCGATCTTGGTTAGTAGGTTTCAGCGGCTGGGAAGCGGTCGCTGAAGGTGATGGCGAAGGCGTTCAACGCGGGTTTCCAGCGCATCGTCCATCGGGTTCTTCCTGCTCCGGTGGGATCCAGGGACCGGGTCACCAGGTACAGACACTTCAACGCGGCCAGCTCGTTCGGGAAATGCCCACGGGCTTTGACCGCTCGGCGGTAGCGGGCGTTGAGGGACTCGATCGCGTTGGTCGAGCAGATGACCGTGCGGATTTCGAGGTCGTAGTCGAGGAACGGGATGAACTCGGCCCAGGCGTTGTCCCACAACCGGATCACCGCGGGATACCGCCCGCCCCACTTGTCGGCCAGGTCGTCGAACGCGGCCCGGGCCGCGGTGGCGTTGACCGCGGTGTAGATCGGCTTGATGTCCCGCTTCAACTCGTCCCAGTACCTGCGTGAGGTCAGCCGGAACGTGTTGCGGATCAGATGGATGATGCAGGTCTGCACCACCGTGCGGGGCCACACGTTCGTGACGACCTCCGGCAGGCCTTTCAGGCCGTCGCAGACGAGGAAGAACACGTCCTTCACGCCCCGGTTGCGCAGGTCGGTCAACACGCTCATCCAGAACTTCGCACCCTCACCACCCGTGCCGGCCCACAGCCCGAGGATGTCCTTCTCCCCGTCGAGGGTGACCCCGATCGCGGCGTAGAACGGCCGGTTCGCGACCTGCCCATCGCGGACCTTGACCACGATGGCGTCGATGAACACGGCCGCGTAGATCTCATCCAGGGGCCGGTGCGACCAGTCGGTCATCTCCTCGATCACCTTGTCAGTGATCCGGGAGATGGTCTCCTTGCTGACCGAGGCGCCATAGATCTCGGCGAAGTGCGCGCTGATCTCCCCAGTCGTCAAACCTTTGGCATACAACGACAACACCACCTCGTCGACCCCCGACAGGCGGCGCTGCCGCTTACGGACAATCTGGGGCTCGAACGTGCCAGCCCGATCCCGCGGCACATCGATTGGCACCGGCCCCGATGCGTCGGTCAGCACCGTCTTCGGCCTGGTGCCGTTGCGGATGTTGCCCGCGCCGACGCCGGCCGGATCATGTTTCTCGTAGCCGAGGTGCTCGGTCATCTCCTCGTTCAACGCGGTCTCCAGGACCGTCTTGGTCAACTGCTTCAGCAGCCCATCCGGGCCGGTCAGCGACAGGCCCTGCTCCTTCGCGGCCCGCACCAACTCGGCCGCGGCTTTCGCCTCCGCCGACGGCTCGGGCCGCTTCTTACGTCCAGTCTGGTCGTTCAGTGTCGCGGTCATCACGGCACCCTCCTCACCAGGCACAACGCCCGGCAGGTCAGGCCGGAAACACCTTTAGATCCACAGACCCCGGCGGCGGCCTCCTAGGTCTGCGCACTTCCGGGAAAGTGTGGCCTCGGCGCGCCGGGAGGCGCACTTTCCCGGAAAGCGCGCGGCTTGACGCCGGTCGACGTGGGCTGCCACGTGGGTGTGGTGTCCGGTTCGGGATGCGAGGCCCGACGGGGTGCACGCGCTCGGGTAGATCGCCGGTTGGGTCCCGGTTGTGGGGCGGACGGGTGGGATGGGGTTGTCGGCCCGTGGCGGGCTGGGGGTGTCGTCCCGTTTGGGGTGGGTCGTCCCGTGGTTGGGGCCACCCTCAGCGTGGAATCGGGGGCCGGCCCGGGTCGTTATACCTGGCATGCGACCGTGGCCCCCTGGCCCGGTGCGCGGCAGCCGCCGGGAACACCCGACCGGCCGCCCCGGTTACATCCCCCTGTAGCCAGCCGCCAGGAACACCCGCCAGGCCGGCACGGTTACATCCCCGGAACCCCGAGCAGGTCCCCCCGGATCGCCGGACCGTTCCCCCCTTCTTGAACTTCCTTGACGCGGCACCCCCCTGCCGCGTGCACCCCCGATGCAGAGGAGCACGCCATCATGCGTACCGATCTGATTCGTAAGACCGCTCTGACCGCTGCTGGACTCGCCTTCACCGGCGGCGCCATCGCCGGCCCCGTCACCGCCGCTTACGCCGCGTCGGATGCCAAGCCCGCTACGCAAACCCAGTCGGACCGGAAGTCGTCGGGTGAGCGTCAGCTGGGTGTGCGCTACGAGGCGCAGCCGAACTTCTACTACTGCGGTCCCGCCGCCGCCCGCAACGCCCTGTCCGTGCAGGGCAAGGACATCAGCGTGGACGCCATGGCCAAGGAAATGGGCACCACCGAGGCCGGCACGAACTCCATCAACGACATCACCCCGGTGCTGAACAAGGAAACCGGTAAGAACGACGCCTACCGCAGCGTCGAGATCAGCACCCCCGCCGCTGACGGCAAGCAGACCGACAAGCTGCGCGCCGACGTGGTGAAGACCGTGGATGACGGTCGGGCTGTGGTGGCGAACATCGCCGGCACCAGCGTCGACGTCGACGGCACCAGCCACTCGTTCGAGGGTGGGCACTACATCAGCGTCGTGGGCTACCGCGACAACGGCAACATCGTCAAGATCGCCGACTCGGCCGATCCGAACCAGGCCTCCTACGAGGTCACCGTCGAGCACCTCGCCGACTGGATCGCCACCCGCGGCTACGCCACCAGCTGACCTGAAGCAACCAACGCGAAGGGCCGGACCCCGGTAGGGGTCCGGCCCTTCGTCACGTCCAAGTCAGGGACAGGCGCCCGCGCGGGGGCCGGGCAGGTGTTAGAGGCGGATGCCGAGGAGGGCATCCACGGTGTTGGCGAAGAGGGCCGGGGCGTCGGGGTCGTCGGCTGCGCCGGCGAGGGTCGCGTCGGCCCATCGGTCGGCAACCGCCAGGGCACCAGGTGTGTCGAGGTCGTCGGCGAGCCGCTCGCGTACCCCGGCCAGCAGCTCGGCACCGGACGGCCCGGCGGGCGCGGCGGCGGCCCGCCGCCAGCGGCCCAGCCGCTCCTGCGCCGCGCTCAGCAGCTCGTCGGTCCAGGTGCGGTCGCTGCGGTAGTGCCCGGAGATCAGCGCCAGCCGGATCGCCATCGGGTCGAGCTTGTCGGCGCGCAGCCGCGAGACGAAGACCAGGTTGCCCCGGGACTTGGACATCTTCTCGCCGTCCAGGCCGATCATCCCGGCGTGCACGTAGTGCTGGGCGAACGGCGCCTGGCCGGTCAGCCGCTCGGCGTGCGCGGCGGACGCCTCGTGGTGCGGGAACAGCAGGTCGTTGCCGCCGCCCTGCACGTCGATCCGGTCGCCGAGCAGGTTCAGCGCGATCACCGCGCACTCGATGTGCCAGCCCGGGCGGCCCGGGCCCAGCTCCCCGCCCGGCCAGGACGGCTCACCCTCGCGGGCGCCGCGCCACAGCAGCGGGTCCAGCGGGTCGCGCTTGCCGGCGCGGTCCGGGTCCCCACCGCGCTCCGGGAAGATCTCCAGCATCTGCTCGCGGGTCAGGTTGGACTCGTAGCCGAACCGGGGCGTGGAGGAGATGTCGAAGTAGACGTCGCCGGTGCCGTCGTCGAGCCGGTACGCGGCCCCGTCCTTGAGCAGCACCTCGACCTTGTCGGCGATGTCCGGGATCGACTCGACCGCGCCCACGTAGTGCGCCGGCGGGATGATCCGCAGCGCCTCCATGTCCTCCCGGAACAGGGCCGTCTCGCGCATCGCCAGGACCACCCAGTCCTCGCCGTCCCGGGCGGCCCGCTCCAGCAGCGGGTCGTCGATGTCGGTGACGTTCTGCACGTAGCGCACCGGGCGGCCGGCGTCGCGCCACATCCGCTGCACCAGGTCAAAGGTGATCATGGTGGCGGCGTGGCCGAGGTGGGTGGCGTCGTACGGGGTGATGCCGCAGACGTACATGCTTCCCGCGTCGACCGGCTCACTGGGGTGGACACCCTGCCGCGCCGAGTCGTACAACGCCAACGGCTCGCCCCTGCCCGGCAGCCGTGGCACCTCGTGTCCCGCCCAAGACTCCATGACCTCAGCCTAGCCAGCCCTAAGGCGACCCCGTGCCGCCCCACGGGTGATCAAGATGACAGTGGATCACATGGGCGGCCAGGGCACCGCCGGCCAGTCCTCCGGCGGCTGCGGGAAGCGGGCGGTCTGGCGCAGCCCGTCGACGCGGGCGGCCAGCTCGGCGATCTCGCTGATCGTCAGGTGGTCGGCCAGCTCCGCGCCGAGCGCTCCGGCGACCTGCCCGGCGAGCCCGTCGAGCATCTCCACGGCATCCGCCGGCAGCTGCTTCCCGGCCCAGCCCCAGAGCACCGTGCGCAGCTTGTCCTCGACGTGGAAGCTCACCCCGTGGTCCACGCCGTAGATCCGGTCGTCGCTGCCGACGAGCACGTGGCCGCCCTTGCGGTCGGCGTTGTTGATCACCGCGTCGAGCACCGCGAGCCGGGCCAGCCGGGGGTCTTCGGCGTGCGCCAGCACGTACGCGGCGCCGTCGTCGTCACGGGCCGCGGCGATCGGGAACCAGCGCGGTGGCAGCTCCTCGGCGGGCACGAACCCGACCAGCGGCTCGGCGTCCGCCGGCTCGTCGATCCAGAGCTGGCAGGAGCCCGGGCCGAACGGGCCGTCCCGCAGCACGGTGGGTGGCACCAGGTCCCAGCCGGTGGCCCGGGACACCAGGTACGCCGAGACCTCCCGGCCCGCGAGGGTGCCGTCCGGGAAGTCCCAGAGTGGGCGCTCGCCACGGACCGGCTTGTAGACGCAGCGGGCGGAGAGCCCGTCCAGCGTCAGGATGCCGCGGAGGGTGGTGTTCGACGCGTCGACCAACCGCCCCTCCAGGTCGAGCGTGCCGTCGCGCAACAGTCGCAGCGCGGCGTCGCCGTCCTGGCGAGGCTGGAGGCCGGACGAGGTCACCGGTGATAACCGTTGTGCCGCGGGCAGAGGTGCCCGGCGGGGTCCAACGGCTGGCCGCAGAGCGGGCACGGAGGCCGGCCCGCGTTCACGACTCGCCGGGCCCGCTCGATGAACTGGCGGGTGGCCTGCGGGGTGAGCCGAACCCGGAGCCGGTCCAGGTCCTCGTCGGGCTCGTCGTCCTCGTCGTCGTCCTCGTCCTCGTCGTCCTCGTCGCCCAGCTCGACTTCGGCTTCCACCTCGCCTGCGGCGATCGCCTCGATCACCACGGTCGCGGTGTCCACGTCGAAGGCCAGCCCGAGGGTCCCGACCCGGAACTCCTCGTCGACCGGAGTGTCCAGTGGCTCGTTGTCGCCCACGACCGGCGCCAGCTCGGGCAGGTCCACCCCGAAGCGCCGTTGCGCCTCGGTGAGTAGCTCCTCCAGCTTCTCGGCGAGCAGGGACACCTGGACCTTCTCCAGCGCGACGCTGACCAGCCGGCCGCCGCCACGGGCCTGCAGGAAGAACGTGCGCTCCCCCGGCGGCCCGACGGTCCCGGCGACGAACCGCTCCGGCGGTTCGAAGGCGTGCACCTGGTGGGTCATACCCACGACCCTATCCGGCCCGCCATGGCATCGCGCACCCCACCGACGCGAATCACCGCGCGGCCCGCCGCGCCCGGCGCACCGGGCCTCGCACCCGGGCGTGGCGGACGCCGGCCGGTCACCGGCCCGCCCCCGCGCCGCCGCCGACCGGCGCGTCGGAGTCGGCCGCGCCGGCCGCCCGCGCCGCCCGGCGGCGCCGCTTGCTCGGCGGCGGCACCAACCCGGCCAGGTCGCCCCCGGTGTCGTTGAGCCGCACCAGGAACGGCCGCAGCGTGGTGTACCGGATCGCCGTCACCGACGCCGGGTCGGCCACGATCCGCTGAAAAAGATCCAGGTGTACGCCGAGTGCGTCGGCCACGATCGCCTTGATCACGTCGCCGTGGCTGCAGGCCAACCAGATTGCCTCCGGACCGTGCTCGGCCGTGACCCGGGCGTCCCAGGTCCGCACCGCCGCGACCGCCCGTGCCGCCATCGCCGCCATCGCCTCCCCCTCCGGGAAGACCGCGGCGCTCGGGTGCTGCTGGACGACCGGCCAGAGCGCCTCCTTGGCCAGTTTCTTCAGTGGCTGACCCTCCCAGGCTCCGTAGCCGCACTCGATCAGCCCCTCCTCTACCACCGGGGCCGCCTCGGGCAGCGCCAGCTCCATGGTCTGCCGGCACCGGATGAGCGGGCTGGTCACCACCGCCGCAAGCGGCACCGGCCGCAGCCGCTCGCCGACCGCGGCCGCCTGGGCCCGGCCCGTCTCGTCCAACTCGACCGGCTGGCGGCCGGCCAGGCCGCCGTCCGCGTTCGCGGTCGTCCGGCCGTGTCGCAGAAGCAGAAGGGTCGCCACGGAGACCACCCTATGACCTGCGCCCGACCGGGGGCGCCGCCCTCCGGCGTGCGCCATGTCCGCGCCGCCCGGTGCCGTCTCGGCGCGAAAACGACAGGAGGCGCCAACACACCGGTAAAATACCTAATGCCTGGCTTGTCCGGGTCCTCGCCTGGAGGGTGTGTGGACTGCGATGGGGGACTCGGCATCCGCGCGGCCCTCGATCACGTCGGACCCGCAGGACGTGTACCGGGAGTTCCGGCACCCGATCCTGGTCCTCGCCGTCACCACCGGCATCGCCGGCTTCGTGGACGCCTTCGCCTTCCTGCGCTACGGCGCATTCGTCGCCAACCAGTCGGGCAACGCCGTCCTCCTGGGCATCGGCCTGGCCGGAAGACACGCCGCCTGGCCCGAGTCCGCGGCCTCACTGATCGCGTTCGCCGCCGGGACGGGCGTGGTCTCACAGGTACGAGCGGCACGGAGCCGGTGGTCGCCGTCCTTCCGGGGGCTCGCCTGCGCCGTGGTCACGATGGCGCTCTGGGCGGCGCTCAACGCCCTGCTCCACCACGGTCGGCAGGGCGGGCTGCCACGGATCGCGCTGGCCGCCGCCGGCGGCTTCGCCATGGGCGCGCTGGCGACACTGTTCGTCCGCACCGCCGGGATCGCCACCGCCATCACCTACCAGTCGGGCACGGTGGCGAAGATCGGCGAACGCATCGAGCGGTGGCTCGCCGGGCCGGGCACCGGCCGGCGGCGGGCCAGACAGGGCACCTTCCTCGGGCTCCTGGCACTGACCTGCTACGCCGCCGGCGGTGGCCTCGGAACGGTGGCGCAGGGACAACCGCTCTGGGTGCCGGCCTGGGGGGCGCTCGCCCTGTCCACCCTGTCGCTCCTGGTCCGCTCCGGGCGGTCCGCGAGGTGATGGAGGCTGGCATCGCCCGCGTACCGACGTGCACCGGCTCAGCGCACGTCCGTCGCGAGTTGGACGTCCTGCACGAAGCACTCCGACCGCTCGGCGCCGTACCGGCCCAGCACGTCCAGCACCGCGGACACCGCCTCGCGCTCCACCACCACCTCGACCCGCGCCCGGCCCACGAGATCCTGGTCCTGCCAGTAGCCCCGGGGCAGCGATCGGGCGGTCGGTTCGGCGGTGGAGACCGTGGCGTCGAAGACCACGATGGAGGTGGCTCCCGCTTCGACCAGGGCATCTCGTAGCTGCCGCGTGGTCGGCAGCAGCGTCGGATCGACCGTCGCGGTGACCAGCCGGGGGTTCTGGACCGGCCGGGCGGGTCGTTCGGCGCCGCGCTCCCGTCCAGGCTGGCGCCGGCGCTGCGGTGCGCCGATGCCGTTGAGACCTGCCACGCCACCCAGGTGGTACGCGTCGGCGTCCTGCTGGGCATGGTCGAGGTTGTCCTGCACCTCGGCGGGGGCACGGAGCCCGATGACGGCCTGCACGGCGGCGGCGATCGCCCAACTGAGCACGAAGGAGAAGACCACCACGCTGACCACGCCGACGATCTGGTGCCAGAGCAGGGATCCGCCGCCGCCGAAGAAGAGACCGTCCTTGCCGAGCGGGTTGACGCCGCTGTCGCCGAAGAAGCCGACCAGCAGCGAGCCGAGCATGCCGCCGACGAAGTGGACCGCGAGGACGTCCAGCGCGTCGTCGAGCCGGAGCAGGTACTTCAACCGCAGCGCGAAGTGGCAGACGATTCCGGCGATCGCTCCGATGGCGATGGCGGAGATCGCGTTGACGTACCCGGCGGCGGGGGTGACCGTCGCGAGCCCCGCTACGGCACCGGAGACGCCGCCCACCACGGTGCTGTGGCCGTCCTTCACCCGCTCGGCCACCAGCCAGACGAGCATGCCGGCCGCGGCCGCGAGATGGGTGTTGATCACCGCCTGGGCGGCCAGCCCGTTGGCCTGGAGTCCGTCCCCGCCGTTGAAACCGAACCAACCGAACCAGAGGATGCCGGCCCCGAGGATGGTCAGCGGGATCGAGTTGGGCGGGGAGGCGGTCCGTGGCCAACCACGGCGGCGCCCGACGACCAGCAACGTGCCCAGCACGGCGGCTCCCGCCGAGGCGTGGACCACCATCCCACCGGCCCAGTCCTGGGTGCCGAACCGGGCAAGCCAGCCGTCGGGGTGCCAGAGCCAGTGCGCGACCGGTGCGTAGACCACGATGGACCAGATCGCCAGGAAGGCGACCCAGCCGGCGAACTTCAACCGGCCGGCCGTGGCCCCGGTGACGAGCGCTGGGGTGATCACCGCGAACATCATCTGGTAGGCGACGAACGCCAGGGTCGGAATGGTCACCTGGCCGGCGACCACGTGCAGGTGTGGCGCGGGCGGGACCTTGAGATCGGTCAGGCCGAAGAGTTCGAGGTTACCGAAGAGGCCGGTGCCGGCGTCGTCGCCGAAGGCGATGGTGTAGCCCACCAGCACCCAGGTCAGGCTGACGACCCCCAGCGCGATGATGTTCTGCTGCAGCATCGCGAGCACGTTGCGGGTGCGGACCATTCCGCCGTAGAAGGCAGCCAGGCCGGGGGTCATGAACAACACGAGGCCGGTGCACACCAGCACCCAGGCGGTGTCGCCCGGGTTCACCGCGTCCTGAGCGAGCACGGAGCTCACCTCTCCTCTCGGTACGGTCAGACGGAGCGCTGCACCGTCGAGACGACGGTCTCCTTGGCGCGTTCGTGATTGGGCACCGGCGCGAAGTGCCGCTTGGGCAGCAGCAGCAACCAGGTGGCGATGTTGAACGGCCCGGTCAGCACAGGGATGGCCAGCGGGGTGAGGACGGTCGCCAGGGCCATCTGGACGAAGAGCGTCAACGCGATCCCGAAGAGGGTGTAGACGGTCACCAGCGCGCCGGGGCGGTGCAGCACCGCGCCCACGGCGATCGCCGTCAACACCGCGTTGAAGCCGAACAGGCCCTTGTCCAGCGAGGTCGCGTCGGCGCCGAACCAGAGCGCCAGCAGGGTCGCGCCGACGGCGCCGACCACCGCGAAGAGCGCCGACCAGCGGGAGTTGACCAGCAGCGCGACCAGGATGATCAACCCGCTGACCCAACTGTTGGTCAGATAGACCTGGGACACTCCGCGGAGAAAGGTGGGGACGAGGTCCCAGTCGAAGCGGCCACCGACCAGCGGCCCCTCACCGGGAAACATCGGCTTCAGGTTGGTCAGCACGGTGAACCGGTCGAACTGGTACGCGGCCAACAGCAGCACCCAGGTGGTCAGCACGAACGGCATCGTGAACGCGGTCAGGCCCCAGGTCTTGAAGATCGCGTTCAGGGCCAGGGTGACCACCGTCGTGGCCGCCGCGCCGAGCACCAGGTAGAGCCACATGAGCGGCCGGTCATCGAGAAATGTCGGGACGGCGATCCCGGTCAGCAGCGGGCTGAAGCCGAACAGCCCCTTCCGCAACGAGGCATTGTCCACCCGGAGGGCGACGGCCGTGGCGGTGCCGACGACGAGACCGAGGACCGCTCCCCCGAAGATCCGTGGTTGCCCGTTCTCGAACGCCCCCCAGGCCACCGCGACGAGGATGAGCAGGCCGGTGAGCGGGTTGTTCTGCAGCACGACCTGTGCGGCGCCCCGCAGGCAGGCGTCGACGAACCCGACCAACGGGTTGCGGTCACCCAGCCTGTCCCAACCCTCGGTCACGCTCGTCACGGCAGTCTCCTTCGCTGCGTCATCGCCAGCTGAACGCTGGCGGGAAGGTCCGCCCGGTCACCTCTTCGCGGGCGGCCACGCAGAAGGCGCGTACGGCGGCACGAACCGGCTCCGTCTCCTGCCCCAGGACCTTGAAGATGAGCCCCGCGTCGTTCGGCAGCCGACTGACGGCGCTGGTCAGCGGCGTCGCCTCGTCCCAGACCGGTGTCGAGGTCCGGTCGAAGACGCGGGCGGCCCGCTCGGGGTTGGTGAGCAGCACGACGTTGCCGAAGATGTGGAAGCGATCCATGACCCCGACCCGCGCCACCGGGAACTGCCCGGGGGTCACCACGAACTTCTCCACGAACAACTGCCGGCCGTCGGGTCGCTCCGCGCGCAGCGAACAGGAGAAGAGGTCGTAGGCGAAGAGTTCGCCGTCGCGGTAGTACTTCCGGCCGGGCTGTAGGACTTCGCCGTAGAGCATGGTGGCGCTCTCCGGCAGCCGCACCTGGGTGTCGGTGATGAACCGGCTGCCCCGGTACGGGATCACCGGCTCCGGAAGGAACTCGAGGTAGGCGTCCTCGGAGAGGGTGAACCGCTGGATCTGCGAGCCGTAGTTCGCGTCCATCTCCTGGATCTTGGTGGCGGCCTGGGTCACCAGGTGCGCCTGGCTGCCGGGTGCCAGGTCGACGTCCATCCGCAGGCGGTCGCCCTGCAGCACGCCGCCGGAGGTGGTGAGGATCATGACGCAGGGCAGCTCCGGCATCTCCTCGTCCCAGTAGAGCGCCCGCTGGACCAGCAGCGGTGACTGCCGGTAGAGATCGTGCAGGATCGTCCGGTCTCCGCGTCGCTCGAACCCGAGGCGCAGCACACCGACCTTGCCATTGGACGCGGCGGGCAACTGGGCCGGTTGGTCCTGGTACGGCTCCAGTTCCCGCGCACTGTCCAATGTGATCATGCGACCACTTCGGCGTCGAAGAGGGCGTTGCGGCGGATCAGCGAGACGAGCTCGTCGATGCCCTCGCCCGTCTTGCAGTTGGTGAACACGACCGGCTTGCCGTTGCGCATCATGTCGGCGTCGCGCGCCATGACGTCGAGATCGGCGTCCACGTAGGGCGCGAGATCGGTCTTGTTGATGACGAGGATGTCGGACTTGGAGATCCCCGGGCCGTTCTTCCGCGGGATCTTGTCGCCGGCCGCGACGTCGATGACGTAGATGAAGTAGTCGACCAGCGCGGGGCTGAACGTGAGGGTGAGGTTGTCCCCGCCGCTCTCGATCAGCACCACGTCGCTGTCCGGGAACCGGGACTCCATGTCCTCCACGGCGGCCAGGTTCATGCTCGGGTCCTCCCGCACGGCCGTGTGCGGGCAGGCCCCGGTCTCCACCCCGAGGATCCGTTCCTCCACCAGGACCCCGGTCAGGGCGCGTCGTACGTGCTTCGCGTCCTCCGTGGTGACGACGTCGTTCGTGATCACCAGTACACGCAGTCCGTTGTCCACGAAACGGGGCACGACAGCCTCGATGATCGCGGTCTTACCGCTGCCCACCGGGCCGCCGACGCCGATACGACTTGCCGACTTCATGATGTGACCTGTCCTTCTGGGAGACGTTTTCAGGTTCGGGAAGGTGTGGATCGCGGAAGTCGGCTCTCAGCTCATGAACATCCGCACGTGGACGTGCTGGTGCGCGGCGGCCAGGACATCGGTATGGGGCCCGAAGGTCTGCATATCGTCGAGGTCCGCGGTGCGTACGTCGCGGTAGTCGTCGGTGACCTTCTCGTTGACCGCGAAGAGGATCGACTGCGCGTCGAGGTGGTCGACCCGCATCAACCGGATCGCGGCACTGAGCACCGTCGAGGCCGCGCCGTACTGGTGGGCCGCGAAAGCGTCCTCTTCGGGCACCCCGAGGTCGGCGAAGACCACCCCGAGCGCGACCGGATAGGTGACCGGCGCGCCGGTCGCCGACTCGCTGAGCCGCTTCTTGAGCAGGGTCTCCCCGACGATCCGGGTCGCGGCTTCGGCCAGCTTGCGCCCCATGCGTACGGACATGATCCGCATCTCTTCGTTGATCTTGCGCAGGTGGACGGCTTCGTCCGCGCGCCGGATCCGGTCAAGGTCCCCGTTGGTGGCGGCACGGTGCCCGACGAGCAGGGCGACACCGTCCCCGGTGGCGGCGAGCCGGGTGACCGTCCGGACGTAGTCCTGGAGGGTCGTCCGGTCGTGGACCACGCCGTGTTGGACGGCCATCTCCAGGCCGTTGGAGAAGGAGAAGGCGCCGACTGGGAAGACCGAGTCGCCGAACTGCAACAGCTTCAGGGTTTCGTCCATGGTGCGCACGTCCGGCCCCATTCAGTTGAGGTCGGCGGAGAGATGGGAGTGCGGCGTCGAGTCGGCGCCACCGAACAACCGCCGCGACTCGTGCGGCGCGAGATACGCGATGACCTCGGTGCCGGGGACGAACTCGTGGGTGATCCCGGTGAACGCGTGGGTGCGCATCACCGAGTCCATGACCTTGCGGTCCACGGTCAGCGGGACGTACATCCTGGTGCCCTTGACCACGGCTGGCCAGTGCTGGTTGCCGATGGCGTGACCGAGTTCGACGGCCGAGCGGATGAGCAGCTCGGCCGACTCGCCGCGCAACTTGTCGAGGTGGACCACCATCACCTCGCCCAACTGCACCCGGGCCACCACCGCCGTGGCAGTCAGGTCGTCCCAGGCGAGGACATCGCCGTCGCGCAGCCGGACGCCACGTGCCAACGCGACCGACAGCTCCGCCCCGGAACTGGTCATCTTGCGGATGCGGCTCTTCTGGGCGTCCCACTGGTCGAGGACCAGGTCGTCGATGCGCGCTTCCCGGAGGCGGAGCGTCCAGTCCGGCTCGTTCATGTTGCCCAGCACCGTCTCAACGAGCACGGGCCTCTCCTTTCGGTCGGTGTGCCGGGACCAGGCGGGGGCGAGACGGTCCCGACGGTGTCAGCTGAAGAAGTAGAGCTGGCTCAGGGGCAGAGTCCTGGCCGGTGGCACGGTCGCGTGGACGCCGTCCATCTTCACGGCGAAGGTCTCCGGATCGACTTCGAGCTTCGGAGTCCGGTCGTTGCGGACCATGTCCCGCTTGGTGAGGCCCCGGGTCCGGTACACGGGCATGACCTGCCGTTGCAGGCCGAGCTGCTCGGCGACGCCGGACTCGTGCGCGGCCCGGGACACGAAGGTCACGCAGGTCTTGGCGAGCTGGCTGCCGAACGCGGCGAACGACGGCCGGTAGTAGACCGGCTGCGGCGTCGGCAGCGAGGCGTTCGGGTCACCCATGATCGACCAGGCGATCATGCCGCCCTTGAGGACCAGCTTCGGCTTCGTACCGAAGAAGGCCGGCTCCCAGAGCACGAGATCGGCCATCTTGCCCGGCGTGACCGAGCCCAGCACGTGCGAGATCCCCTGGGTGATCGCCGGGTTGATGGTCATCTTGGCCACGTACCGCAGCACCCGGAAGTTGTCGTTGGCGCTGGAGTCCTCGGCGAGCTTGCCGCGGACCGTCTTCATCTGCCCGGCGAGCTGGATGGTCCGCAGCCAGGTCTCGCCCACCCGCCCCATGGCCTGCGAGTCGCTCTGCATCATCGAGATGACGCCCTCGTCGAGCAGGACGTCCTCGGCCGCGATCGTCTCCGTCCGGATCCGGCTCTCCACGAAGGCCACATCCGAGGGGACCTGCGGGTTGAAGTTGTGGCAGACCATGATCATGTCGTACAGCTCGGACTGGCTGTTGATGCCGTAGGGCACCGTCGGCGTGGTCGAGCTGGGCAGCACGTTCATCTGGCTGGCGATCTTGATGACGTCCGGTGCGTGTCCACCACCGGCGCCCTCGGTGTGGAAGGTGTGGATCGTCCGACCCTCGAACGCGGCGATGCTGTCCTCGAGGTAGCCGCTCTCGTTGAGGGTGTCCGTGTGGATGCTGACCTGCACGTCGAATTCGTCGGCGACGTCCAGGCAGGCCCGGATCACCGCCGGCGGCGCACCCCAGTCCTCATGGATCTTGAAGCTCGGCGCGCCGGCCATGATCTGTTCCACCAGCGGCGCGCGGCCGGTGCTGTTGCCCTTCGCCATCAGGCCGATGTTGATCGGAATGGTCTCGAACGCCCGCATCATCGCGTGGATGTTCCACGGACCGGGGGTGATGGTGACGCCGTTGGTGCTGTCGGTCGGGCCGGTGCCGCCTCCCCACAGGGTGGTCACGCCGTTGCTCAGGGCGGCGTACGCCTGGAACGGGGTCACCAGGTGCACGTGCGTGTCGATGCCCCCGGCGGTCAGGATGAGGTGCTCGCCGGAGATCGCCTCGGTGCCCGGACCGGTCACCAGCTCGGGGGTGACCCCGTCCATGATGTTCGGGTTGCCCGCCTTGCCGATGCCAGCGATCTTGCCGTCCTTGACACCGACGTCGGCCTTGATCACGCCGAGAGTCGCGTCGACGACGGTCACGTTCGTGATGACCAGATCCAGGCCACCCTGGGCGTTGGTGTACTGGTTGTTGACCCCCATGCCGTCGCGCAGCGTCTTGCCTCCGCCGTACATCACCTCATCGCCGAGGACCCGGAGATCCTTCTCGATCTCGATGTGCAGGTCGGTGTCGCCGAGCCTGATCTGGTCGCCCGTCGTGGGGCCGTACATCCCGGAATACTCTTGCCGCGAAATCTGGCTCATCGAATCATCTCTCCTGCCCGAGGCTGGCAGCCCTGCGGGATAGTCGATCTACTGTTTCTTGCCCTTGGGGTTGTCCTGCTCCGGGCCGAACTTGAAGCCCCGGGTCTTGGCGTTGTGGATCGCCTCGGTCCGGTCCGGCCGGTAGCTGGGAGTCGACTCGCTGCCGGTCCACCCCTGCACCAGGCCGTTGAACCCGTACACGCGCTGCTGGCCGCCGAAGGGAATGAGCTGCACCGTCTTCTTGTCGCCCGGCTCGAAGCGGATGGATGTCGTCGCCGGGATGTTCAGCCGCCTCCCGAAGGCCGCCTCGCGGTCGAAGGCGAGCATCCGGTTGGCCTCGAAGAAGTGGAAGTGTGAACCGATCTGGATCGGCCGGTCACCGGTGTTCTGGACGACGACTTCGGTGACCGGCCGACCCGCGTTCAGCTCCAGCGGCTGGTCGCTCAGCACGTAGCCGCCGATGGGTCGCACGTGCTTCGAGTTGGGGCCGGGATGCTGCTTGGCCATGTCCTGCTCCGCCTTCCTGGAGATCGCGTCCTGCGCCTATCGGATCGGTGAGTGCACCGTGACCAGTCGCGAGCCGTCGGTGAAAACCGCCTCGACCTGGATCATGGGCAGCATGTCCGGCACGCCCGGCATCACGTCGTCGGCGCTGAGCGTGCTGCGCGCCTCGTTCATGACCTCTTCGACGGTCTTGCCGTCCCGGGCACCCTCCAGCGCGGCGGCGCAGATCACCGCGACGGCCTCGGGGTGGTTGAGCTTGACCCCCCTGGCCTTCCGGGCGTTGGCGACGATGGCCATCGAGAGAATCGTCAGCTTGTCGAATTCCTTCGGTGTCAGATGCACTGTCCTGGTCCTTCGCGACTGTCGGTCGGGAGCCGCCAGGCCGCCGAGCGGACTCGCCACAGGGCGAGCGCTGACACTCGACCCAATATGGCCTTCTTTGTCCGAGAGACCCGTTATGGGCGGCTTCGGATCGAACGTACGCTTCAGCCCTGCGCCGCGGGTCAGAAGCCGAGAATCGCGCCCGCCGTCGTTCAGGCAGACCGGTCGTCGGCCCGGTGCGGGCGACGACCACGACCGGTCTGCCACATCTGTTGGATCTCTTCGAGGGTCCTGCCCTTCGTCTCCGGCAGGTATCGCCAGATGAACAGGAAGCCGAGCACACAGGTGCCGGCGAAGAGCGCGAACACACCCGACCTCCCCAGGGCATCGAGCATGCTCAGGAAGAACTGCGTGACGAGGTACTCGGTGCCCCAGTGCGTAGCGGAGGCGATCGCCACGCACCGGCCTCGGATGCGACCCGGGAAGATCTCGTTGATGACAGTCCAGGCGGTCGGTCCGATCGACATGGCGTAGAACGCCACGAACATGACCACGCCGACCAGCAGGAAGATGCCCGCGTCGGTGGGATGGTGCCCCGTCGCTCCGGCCGTCTGCGCCGCCGGGTCCATCTTCGCGAAGCTGACGCTGACCACCGCGAGCGAGACCGCCATGCCCAGCAGCCCGACCAGCAGCAGCGGCCGACGACCGAGCCGATCCAGAAAGGCGACCGCGACCAGCGTGAAGAGGGAGTCGACGCCGCCGATCGCCCAGGTGGTCGCGGCCAGTTGCGCCTGCGGGGTGTGGAACCCGGCGGCCGAGAAGATCGGGTCCGCGTAGTAGATGATCCCGTTGATCCCGGTCAGTTGTTGGAACAGGGCCAGGCCGACACCGAGCGCCAACGGGCGCCGCCACCGTGTCGAAAGCACCTCCCGCCAGCCCGCCTTGCCGGCCGTGAGGCTCTCCTCGATGGCGTGCAGCCGCTGGGACACCTTCTGCTCCGGGACGGTCGCCTTCAGCGACGCCTCCGCCCGGCGCTTGTCCCCCCGTCCGAAGTACCAGACGGCCGAGTCGGGGATCACGGTGGTGACCAGGGCGAGGGCCACCCCCAGCAGCATCGCCGCCCCCAACAGGTAACGCCAGGAGGTGCCCGCCTCGAACAGTTCGTCGGCCAGGTAGCCGATGAAGATGGCGAAGGTGGTGGAGAACTGGTAGACCGCCAGGAGGCTGCCGCGGATCCGTTCCGGCGCGGCCTCCGCCGCGTACATCGGCCCGGCGACCGAGGCCACCCCGATGCCCACCCCGAGGATCAACCGCGCACCGAACATGACCCCGATCACGGGCGCGGACGCCTGCAGGACCGTGCCCACCGCGAACGTGGCGGCGGCGACCCAGAGTGCTCCCCGGCGACCGATCCGGTCCGCGAGGTGACCACCGAGCAGCGCGCCCATCAGCGCCCCGGGGGTCACCCAGCTCGCGGCCACCTCGACGGCGAAGGTGTTCGCGTGGAAGGTCTGGCGGATGTCCCGGAGCGCCCCGCTGATGACGCCCTGGTCGTAGCCGAAGAACGCGCCGGAGAGCACGACGATCGAGACGACCGCGACGAGGTTGCGTCTCGGTGGCCTCCCCCGCCCGCGCGTCCCGCCGGCGCTGGCAGTCACGGTCGCCCCCCTCTGACGCGAGCCACCGGCAGGTCCCATCCGGGAGACAGCCCGATATCGAGAGGATAGGTGCGCTAGATCTGACTTGTGTCGAATGACCGAAAGGCCGGGTACGGTCACGGCTGCCGGCCCCGACACGGACCGGCCCCCGTTCCCTCTGCGGGGACGGGGGCCGGAGCCACGACTACTGCTGGATCAGGTGGCGCTGATGGTGCCCGTCATCAGCAACGCGAGCACCAGAGTGCCCAGCGCGACCCGGTACAGCACGAAGACGTACAGGGTGTGGTGGGCGACGTAGCGCAGCAGCCAGGCGATGGCCGCGTAGCCGATGCCGAACGCGATCACCGTCGCCACGATCATCTGAGCGACGGAGGGCGCGGACGTGCCCGGGGCGGACGGCTCGAAGACGTCCCCGAGGCTGAACACGCCGGACATCACCACCGCCGGGATGGCCAGCAGGAACGAGTACCGCGCCGCCGCCTCCCGGGTCAGGTTGAGCAGCAACCCGGCGGTGAGCGTGCCCCCGGAGCGGGACACCCCCGGGATCAGCGCCATGGCCTGGGCGAAGCCCATCACCACGCCGTCCTTGAGCCGGAAGTTCTCCAGGGTGCGGGTCTGCCGCCCCCAGTACTCGGCGAACGCCAGCACGAACGCGAACACGATCAGCGTGGTCGCCACCACCCACAGGTTGCGCCCGGCCGTCTTGATCTGGTCCTTGAACAGGAAGCCGAGAAGCCCGATCGGGATCGAGCCGACGATGACGTACCAGCCCATCCGGTAGTCGAGGCTGGAACGGACCGACTTGTCCCTGATGCCGACCAGCCAGGTCCGGGTGATCCGCCAGATGTCCTTGGCGAAGTAGATCAGCACGGCCGCCTCGGTGCCGAGCTGGGTGACCGCGGTGAACGACGCCCCGGCGTCGCGGTCGAAGAAGATCGCCGAGGTGATCCGCAGATGCCCCGACGAGCTGACCGGAAGGAACTCCGTCAGGCCCTGGACGATGCCCAGGACGATGGCCTCGACCCAGGTCACTCGCCGACTCCCGAGAGGTCGAGCGCCTCGGCGACGGTACGCAGCGTCTGCACGCCGCTGTCCCGGTCGGCCACGAACAGGGTCACCGACAGGGTGGTGACGCCCGCGGCGGCGTACTCCCGCATCCGCTCGGCGATGCGCTCCTTCGGGCCGAGCAGCGAGGTGCGGTCGATGAACTCCATCGGCACCGCCGCGGCCGCGTCGCGCTGCCGCTTGGCCAGGTACAGGTCCTGCACCTCGCGGGCGGCGTCGCCGTAGCCCATCCGGGTGGCGAGCTGGTTGTAGAAGTTCTGCTGCCGGCTGCCCATCCCGCCGACGTACAGCGCGGCGTACCAGCGGACCAGCTCGGCGCAGGACGCCACGTCGTCGCCCACGACCACCGGCACCGAGGGCACCACGTCGAAGCCGGCCAGTTCCTTGCCGACCTTGGCCCGCCCGGCGGTGACCGAGGCGAGCTGCTCATCGGCGAACTCGGGCGCGTAGAACACGGCCAGCCAGCCGTCGGCGATCTCGCCGGCCAGCTCCAGGTTCTTCGGGCCGACCGCGGCCAGGTAGATCGGGATGTGCTCGCGGGGCGGGTGGAAGCCCAGCCGCAGCGCCTTGCCGGGGCCGTCCGGCAGCGGCAGTGTGTAGTGCTCGCCGTCGTACGCCACCTCCTTCCGGGCGATGGCCAGCTTGACGATGTCCACGAACTCGCGGGTCCGGGCGAGGGGCTTGGCGAAGCGCACACCGTGCCAGCCCTCGGAGACCTGCGGGCCGGAGACACCCAGGCCGAGCCGGAACCGGCCGCCGGAGAGCGCGTCGATGGTGGCCGCCGTCATCGCGGTGGCCGCCGGCGTACGAGCGGGGATCTGCATCACCGCGGCGCCCACGTCGATCCGTTCGGTCTGGCCGGCCATCCAGGCGAGCATGCTGGGCGAGTCGGAGCCGTAGGCCTCCGCCGCCCACACCACCGAGTAGCCGAGCCGGTCCGCTTCCTGGGCCAGCGCCAGGTGGTCTGCTGGCGTGCTCCACGCCGTCTGGTAGCCGAGGCTGAGCCCGAGTCGCAATGGTCCTCCCCCATTCGTGGCACAGGTCGCACCAGGTTACGCAATGCCGATAACAGACCCGATCACCGGCTCGACACCAATGATCCCTCGTCCGTCGAGGTACCCGCCGAGGGCGGAACCGGCAGAACCGGCAGAGATGACGGGAGCGAGGATATCGGTGGCGGCGGGTTCGAAATAAGGTTCACCCATGCAACAACGACCGCTCGGCCGAAGCGGGCTGGCGGTTTCCCGGCTCGCGCTCGGCACCATGACCTGGGGCCGGGACACCGACGCCGACGATGCGGCCGCCCAGCTGAAGAGTTACCTGGACGCGGGCGGCAACCTGATCGACACCGCCGACGTGTACGGCGACGGGGACGCCGAGTCGGTGATCGGCTCGCTGCTGGGCACCCTCGTTTCCCGCGATGACCTGCTGATCGCCACGAAGGCCGGGTTGCGCCCGGGCAGTGGCCGGCGCCGCGACGGCTCCCGAGGGCACCTGCTGCGCACCCTGGACGCGTCGCTGCGCCGGCTCGGCACCGACCACGTCGACCTGTTCCAGGTGCACGGGTACGACCCGGACACCCCACTGGAGGAGACCCTGGCGGCGCTGGACCACGCGGTGGCCAGCGGCAAGGTCCGCTACGTCGGCGTGTCGAACTTCTCCGGCTGGCAGACCGCGCGGGCCGCCGCCTGGCAGACCGCCTGGCCGGGCCGGACGCCGGTGGTCGCCGCCCAGGTGGAGTACTCGCTGCTGGAGCGGGGCGTGGAGCGGGAGGTGCTGCCCGCGTGCGACGCGCTCGGCCTCGGCGTGCTGCCCTGGTCGCCGCTGGGTCGGGGGGTGCTCACCGGCAAGTACCGGCACGGGCGTCCGGCCGACTCCCGGGCCGCCTCGCCGCACTTCGAGCGGTTCGTCGCGACGTATCTGGAGCCCCGCTGCTCCAGCATCGTCGAGGCGGTGGCCACCGCGGCCGGCGGGCTGGGCGTGTCGCCGCTGGAGGTGGCGCTGGCCTGGATCCGCGACCGGCCGGGGGTGACCGCGCCGATCCTCGGCGCCCGGACCGTCGGGCAGTTGCTCGGTGCGCTCCAGGTCGAGCGGATCACGCTGCCTGAGGAGATCACCACCGCGCTGGACGACGTCTCGTCGGTGCCGATCGGCTACCCCGAGCGCGACAGCTGACCCACCCGCCGGTTCACGGCGTCGGGCGCTGGCCGGGAAGATCGCGGATCGCGGTCAGGAACCGGGACTGGTCGTCGCGCAGTGCGGGCTGGGCAATCCGGATCCACGAGCCGTCGTCGAAGAAGATGGTGGACGAGAACTGCACGAGCCCGGCCACGCCTCGCTCGGAGTCGACTCGGGCCACCCGGCCGCGCTCCACGCTCCACAGCACCCGTGGCTGGCGCCGGTCGGGCCGGTCGGCGTCGGGGCGGGACCCCATCCGCAGCAGGTGTAGGTGGGTGTCGGTCACCGCCAGCGGTGTGCCCGTGTTGCGCTCCAGGAAGAGCAGCAGGCTGCCGGCGAGGGTGGCGAGGTCACCGCTGAAGACGTACCGGCGCCGGTAGGCGATCTCGGCGAGCTGGTCGGCCAGCGGACGGTACAGGCTGAGCCGGAACAACGCCCGGAACGCCTCCTGCTCCTCGGTCAGCGGGATCGGCTCCCGCTGCACCGGCTGGTGTGGTGGGCCCGGCTCCGGCTCGGCCGCCTCCGGCAGGCCCACGGCGATTGCACCGGCCTTGCCGGGCAGCAGCACGCCCGCCGCCAGCCGGACCGGCGTCAGCACCGCGTCCACCCAGACCACCGGGTTGACGATGTTGAGCAGCCCGAACAGCACCGTGGGGTCGAGCGCCTCGGCCATCTCGCCGGCCACCCGGTCGGTGAGCTGTCGGCCGGCCTTGTGCGTCTCCGGGGTATGAACCGGGGCAAGCCCCACATAGCGGAGCTCCTGCCCCGGCAGCAACGGCGCGACGAGGGCACGCTCGGGCTCGTCGCTGGTGCGGAACTCGTCGCGCAGCTCGCGGGCCTTGTCACGGGCGACCCGCGCACCGCCGAGCACCGCGT
This sequence comes from Micromonospora sp. NBC_00858, assembly GCF_045207365.1. Taxonomy (NCBI): domain Bacteria; kingdom Bacillati; phylum Actinomycetota; class Actinomycetes; order Micromonosporales; family Micromonosporaceae; genus Micromonospora; species Micromonospora sp. NBC_00858. Next base: position 2,598,222 of record NZ_CP108828.1, read on the forward strand.
CGGTGAACCGACCCAGCCGACCCCGCTGCCCTGACGTCACGCGTTACCTCCTCGATCGGCCTAACGGCCAGCGGGCGGCTGCCCGAAGACATTCTGGTCAATCCAGTCGGCGCCGCCCTGCACCGCCTGGTCGATCTGGTCGCCGACCTGGTCGCTGCCGGGAACGGAGAGCCCGGTGGTGAACGCGACCGACCCCCACGTGACGCCGTGCACGATCGAGTTCGGCACATTCCACGGCAGGTTGGTCGCCCAGTCCCGGGCGATGACCCGGGCGCCGTCGGCGACGCCGTGCGCCCGCAGCGCGCCGGCCCGTTCGAGGGCGCCCATGTCGAACGGCGAACCGGACTTGCCCAGCTTGTAGGTGCCCTTCGTCGGATCGAGGAACTTGTGGTGCCACTTGTCGGCCTTGCCGGCGGCGTGCCGCTTGTCGGCGTACTTCTGGCCGGTGCGCAGTTTCTTCTGCATGTCGACCAGCTTGTCGAGGTGGGCGCGCAGCTTGCGCAGGTACAGCAGGACCCGCTGGAGCAGGCGGATGACCTTCTGCAGGTGCGCCGCCAGCGGCCGGATGACCTTCAGCATCCGGGTGGCCACGATGAGGCCCCTGGTCACGGCCACGCCCACGCCGGCCGCCCAGGACGCCCCCATGGTCACCGGCGCCATCAGCAACGCCGTCACGAGCGTCACCAGGAGCCAGTTCACGAACTCGACGCATAGATCGACGAGCACGTCGTGCACGGTCTGCAGGCCGTCGGCGACGCCGCGCAGGTACTCGGCGGTCGCGGTGAACTGCTCGGCGACGTCGAGCAGTTGCTGTTCGACCTCGGCCATTCGTTGGCCGTACGCCTCACCGGCAGGCGAGCGCCACCCGGCCTGGGCGGCCTCGCGGGCGCCGCGGTGCCCCTGCGCCAGGTCGCGGACCTGCGCGCCCAGCGCGTCCCACTCGGCGGCCTTCGCGCGCAGGACGGCGGGCTCGCCGTCGACCATGTCGACGATCTGGATGAGCGGCCAGGCGAGGGTCCGGCAGACGCTGTTGACCGCGTCCTGCACCCCGGAGAGTGCGCTGTCCAGGCCGTTCCACAGTTGGACGGCGCTGCCGGCCGGCCCGCTCATCCGGGCATCCCCGCCTGGATGGCCTTGAACCCGGAGTCGAGGTCCTGCTCGGTGCGCTCGTACGCCTCGGCCGTGTCGGCCAGCGCGCTGGCGACCCGGCCGAACGCGGCCTGCGCGGCGGCGAACAGCTCCAGGCCGCCGCCGACCTGCTCGGCGTACTTGGCGCGGAGCATGTCACTGGCGAACGGCAGATGACCGAAGGCGCCCGACGGCACGTCGCCGGCCGAGGCGAGCTGACCCTCCAGCGCGGCGAGCGAGCTGGTGACCTGCTTGGCGGCTGTCTCCAGTCGACGGACCGCCTGCACGTCGACATCGATGTCCGGCGGCATGCCGTTCCTCCCCCATGTGTCGAGCGCACCGACGATACGATTCCCCGGCCACCGGGCACCACCCGGGTGCACCGTCCACGGGGGAGGGACCTCAATGGCTGACCCGATGTCCGCGTTCGACGCGCTCGCCGGGCGGATCGCCGACGTCGAGCGCCGGTTCGCGGGGCTCCGCGACGACCTGTCCGACCTGTCCGGCACCGCGACCGACGAGAGCGGGCTGGTCTCGGCGACCGTCGACGCCACCGGTGCGCTGACCGGCCTCACCGTCGCGCCCGCCGCCCTGCGCGCCGGCACCGAAGGGTTGGCGGAGCTGGTGCTCGACGCGTACCGGCAGGCCCGCACGGCGGCCACCGAGAACGTCGAAGAGCACACCGAGGGGTTGGACGTCGCGCTCGGCGCGGGCCTGACCGATCTGTTCGGCAAGCCCGGCGACTTCTCGGCGCTGGGCCGTCTGGAGGAGGCCGTCAGCCGGCTGGGGCGGCTGGACGACCGCCTGCCGGGCTCACCGGCGTGACCTCGCCGACCTGGCCGGAGATCGTCGCGCGGCTGCGGGACACGGTCGCCCGCTGCAGCCGCGACACCGACCTGGAGCTCTCCGCCGGTTCGCGGAGGATCAGGCTGCTGGTGCGCCGCGACGTCGTACGGGTGGTCTGCCCGGGCTACGACGAGGCACGCCTGGCCGCGCTCGGCTGGCACCGCCCGACCGGCGACGGGGACTGGTGGTACGAGGGGCCGCGCGCCGCGGAGCACCTGAAGCCGCTCAGCGTGTTCGTGGCCCGGACCGCCGCCGAGGTGCTGACCGACCGGCCGGGAGCGCTCTCCTGCCGGCCCGTGCGACCGGCCGCGGGCCCGACACCGGCGGCGCGGTCGGCCCCGCAAGCCACCGCCCTGCCGGCCACCGCCCCGGCACCCGCCGAGGCGGAGCCCGCGGTGGTGGCGCTGCTCGCAGCGGCCGCCGACCGGCGCGACCTTTCCGGATACCTCGGAGTGCTGGCCGGCGCCACGGTGTGCGTCCCGCTCGCCGGGGAACCGGCGGCGGACGCCGACTTCCCGTGGACGGTGGTCGGCGACGCGACCGGGGCGACGCTGCTGCCGGTCTTCACCTCCCCCCGGGCCCTCGCCGCGTTCGCCGGGGACGGCGTGCCGTTCGTCGCACTGCCCTGCGCCGAGCTGCTCGAAGATTGGCCGGACCCGTCGTGGGGGCTGGCGGTCGACCCGGGCAGGGCCCGGACGGTCGCCCTGGCCGCGCCGGCGCTGGCGGCCCTGCTCACGGCGAACGCCCCGCCCGGCTAGCGCCCGGCGCAGCGAGGAACACGCGGCGGCACCCAGGGTGGCACGAACCACCCACGGCAGCGGCGTCGGTCACCCCGCAGGGGGTGGCGAAGGGCCGCTGGGCTGGGCAGCATGGATGGCATGGACTACGAATACGCGCCGCTGCGGTTGCCGCCGAACGTCGACCGGTTGACCGCCGCGGCGCAGCTGGCGATCCAGGCGGAGTTCTCCGGATGGGAGTTGGCCCGGGTGCGGTTGTTCCGCGACGGCACCCGGCAGGTGGTGCTACGCCGGCGGCGGGTCAACCACCCGCAGCCGGGTCTGTCGTACTGAGGCCCGCCGAGCCGAGCCGGTGAACGGCCGGCCGACGGCACGTGCCCCGGGCCCGATCTACGCTCGATCGGGCCCGGGGGTGCTCGTCGCTAGTGCTGGTGCCCGGCGTGGTCGTGGTCGTCGTCGAGCTCCAGGAACGGGTGCTCGTCGAGCCTGCCGACCAACCGGTCGTCGGCCGCCGGCTGGAACGGACCGGCCGGGTCGTCGTCGTCGAACGACTCCAGGTCGACCGGGGTGCCCACCTCGCTGACCATGACCACCCCGTCGAGCGGCTCCAGCTCAGGGACGTCCAGCGCGCCGAGCGAGCCGTCACCGCTCTGCAGCAGCTCCAGCACCGCCTCGCCGACCCCCTCCACCGGCGCCGGCTCGTCGTCCTCGGGGGTGCCCTCGCGGCGAGCCACCTCGGCCACCCGCAGCAGCGCGGACACACTCGGCACCCGGTAGTCGCGGCGCTGGCGTACCGAGATCACCCGGGGGTGCGGGTCGCTGGCCTCGGCACCCTCGACACCTCCGAAGCGCTCGTCGGCCTCGTCCGGGTCGATCGAGTCGACATCCCACGGCGTCACCTCGCCGAAGGCGTCGAGCAGCCGCTCGTCGTAGGCGTAGGACGCGTTGTTCAACGCCACGTACGCCTGCCAGACGTCGTCGTCGTCGACGCGGCCCTGCGCGGCACGTACGGCGGCCAGGTGGTGGCGGGCCGCTTCGATCACCCGCTCGAGAGCGGCGTCCAGCTCACCGTGCTGGTCGGTCATGTGGGGCAGTCCCTTCACGATGGGGAGGTTGCGCGTCGGCTGCAGCTGCCGGACGCGGCTAGCAGGTGCGGAGGAACCGGTCGAGCACCCGCACGCCGAACTGTAGTCCGTCCACCGGAACCCGCTCGTCGATGCCATGGAACAACGCGGAGAAGTTCAGATCGGCGGGCAGTCGCAGCGGGGCGAACCCGAAACAGCGGATGCCGAGCTGGGAGAACGCCTTGGCGTCGGTGCCACCGGAGAGCATGTACGGCACCGGCCGCGCTCCCGGGTCCTCGGCCCGCAGCGCCGCCGACATGGCCTCGACCAGATCGCCGTCGAAGGTCGTCTCCAGCGCCGGCTGCCGCTGGACGTACTCGATGGCGATGTCCGGGCCGACCAGCTCGCGCAGCTGCCGCTCCAGCAGCTCCGACTGGCCGGGCAGGCTGCGGCAGTCGATGGTGGCGGTGGCCCGGCCGGGAATGACGTTGTCCTTGTAGCCGGCGTTCAAGCGGGTCGGGTTGGCCGTGTTGCGGATGGTCGCGCCGATGATGTTGGCGATCGGGCCGAGCTTGGCGATCGCCGCCTCCGGGTCCTCCGGGTCCAGCTCGACGCCGAGCACGTCGGAGACCTCCTCCAGGAAGGCCCGTACGGTGTCGGTGACCACCACCGGGAAGCGGTGCCGGCCGATCCGGGCCACGGCCTCGGCCAGGGCGGTGACGGCGTTGTCGTCGTGCATCATCGAGCCGTGCCCGGGGCGGCCCTTGGCGTGCAGCCGCAGCCAGTCGATGCCCTTCTCGGCCGTCTCGATGAGGTAGAGCCGCTGGCTTTCGTCGACCGAGTAGGAGAAGCCGCCGACCTCGCCGATCGCCTCGGTGCAGCCGTCGAAGAGGCCACGGTGGTTATCCACCAGGAAGCGTGCGCCGTAGTCGCTGCCCGCCTCCTCGTCGGCCGTGTACGCCAGCACGATGTCGCGCGTGGGCCGGACGCCGGTGCGCTGCCAGTGCCGCACCACCGCGAGCACCATCGCGTCGAAGTCCTTCATGTCGATCGCGCCCCGGCCCCACAGGTAGCCGTCGCGCAGCTCGCCGGAGAACGGGTGCACCGACCACTCGTCGGCGTCGGCGGGCACCACGTCCAGGTGCCCGTGCACCAGCAGCGCTCCCCGGCTCGGGTCGGTGCCGGGGATGCGGGCCACCACGTTCGCCCGGCCCGGAGCGGACTCGTGCAGCACGGACTCCACGCCGACCTCGGCGAGCTTCTCCGCCACGTACTCGGCCGCGCGGCGCTCGCCGACGCTGGTGTCGTTGTCCCCGGTGTTGGTGGTGTCGATGCGCAGCAGGTCGCGGCAGAGGTCCACGACCTCGGCGGTGGGGTCCGGTCGGGGGGAGTCGCTCGTCATCGCCTCTTCATACCAGCCCCACCGGGTCGGCGGGCCGGCGCACCGGCGCGGCGGACCCGGGCATCCAGACCGGCGGATGCGGGTGACGGTTTCGCCGGTCGCGGGATCGGGTACCGCCGCCGACGACCGCACGTTGCCTGCCGGAGCTTCCGCCCGCCAGTCGAGGAGGGCACCATGTCCGCCGTTCCCCTGCCGCCACTGCCGCCCACGCCCGAGGAGGGCTACCGGCCCGGTGGGCGCAGCATCGCCGACATCGTGGACCGGGAGCACCAGCAACTGCTGGCGCTGCTGGCCCAGTTGAACGGCCCCGACGCCACGCCGCAGGAGGGGCTGCCCGTGCTCACCGCCGCGCTGTCACGGCACCTCTCCGCCGAGGAGCAGTACCTGCTGCCGGCGGTGCGGTCCGCGCTGCCCGACGTAGCCGAGCGGGTGGACGCCGAGATCAACGCCGACGCCGCGCTGTTGGCCACCCTCAAGGGGTTGACCGACGAGACGCTGACCGAGGTCGCCGCGCGGGTCCGCCGGCACGTCGAGGGCGTGGGCAGTCTCGTCGCCGAGCTGCGCGCGGTGGCCACCGAGGAGGAGCTGATCCGGCTGGGCAACCGGCTGGAGATCGCCGAGGAGGCGGCGCCGACCCGGCCCCACCCGGGCACCCCGGCCACCCCGCCATGGAACCGGATCGTCGAGCCGGCGGTCGGGGTGGTGGACAAAGTCCTCGACGCGGTGACCCGGCGACCGACGTACCTGGCGGACCTGCCGGAGCCACCTCGCGACTGAGGCGCGGCGACACCAGCCATATATTCAATCTCACCGATCCGCCCGGACCCTTCCGCCGGCTGCGGCGTGGTCCTACCGTCACCGTATGAACCTGGAGCTGCGACACCTGCGGGTGGTCTGCGCGATCGCGGAGACGGGGAGCGTGACCAAGGCGGCGTCGGCGCTCGGCCTGGCCCAGCCGGCGCTCACCGCCCAGCTCCAGCGAATCGAGCGGACACTGGGCGGGCCACTGTTCGACCGGGACCGGCGCGGTGCCCGGCCCACCGCGCTCGGTGAGCTGGTGCTGGCCCGCGCCCGGGTGCTGCTACCGGCGATGAAGGGCCTGCAGGACGAGGCGGCCCGACTGGCCGGTGCCGGCGAGGCGCCCCGCTGGTACCGGTTCGGCGGGGTGAACAGCCCGATCCTGGGGCGGTTGGTGCACCGACTGGCCGCCGAGCAGCCACCCGCGCAGATCACCACGTACGCCTCCTGGTCGGTGGACGAGTTGGCGCAGCTGGTGGCCGGCGGCCGGCTGGACTTCGCGCTCACCGGGGTGTGCGGCGACGCCGTCCCGTCGGCCGAGTCCGGGCTGAGCTGGCGGGAGGTGGCCGTCGACCCCGTGCTGGTGCTGCTGCCGGAGACCCACCCGCTCGCGGAGCGCGACGAGGTGCGCCTGGTGGACCTGCGCCACGAGCAGTGGGTGGCCGCGCCGGGCGACGGCTGTTTCGGCGACTGCTTCGCCGCCGCCTGCGCCCGTGCCGGCTTCACCCCCCGCAAGCTGTACGAGACCGACGTGCGCGGCTGCGTGGACCTGGTGGACGCCGGCGAGGCGGTGGCGCTCTGCCAGGCGACGTTCCGCCCGGTGGCGGGGCTGGTCACCCGCAGGCTGGCCGGGATACCGCTGCGCTGGCGGCTGCTGCTGGGCTGGCACCCGGACTCCCCCGCCGCCCAGGGCGCCGAGCTGGTGCTGGAGACGGCCAAGGCGGCGTACACCGACTCGCTGGCCCCGCATCCCGCCTACCTGGCCTGGCAGCTGCGCAATCCCGGGTTCGGCGTCCGGCAGCCCAGCGGGGTGTGACCCGGGTGGGCAGGCGGTAATGGGCCGGCCGGTGGCGGTGCGAACCGCCGTTGGCCGGGTATCTGGCGGATATGACCGACCTCTACCCGCCAGCCGACGACCGGGAGCTGCTCCGCCAGGCGGCCGCCGCGCACACCGCCGCCACCCGCGAGGTGGAGGCGTTCCTGCGCCGGCTGCCGGAGGTGCCCGACCCGGCCGACGTCACCGAGTACGCCAACCTGCTCAGCCGGGAGGACCGGACCCGCGGCGAGCGGGACGCCGCCGCCGACGCGGCCGGACTGACCATCAGCAGCATGGAGCCCGACCAGGGCCAATAGCTTGACGCGACGGTGCCGTCCCTGCATGGGGACGGCACCGTCGGCGTGGCCGGTCAGCGTTCGACGAGGGGGTCGTGGCCCAGGTCGAGCAGGGAGTGCCGCCAGTCGTCGTCGGCGTTGCCGCGCGGTGGCTTCGCGTCCATCAGGCCGCGGATCCGGTCGATCGCCTCCCGCATCACCTCGATGTCCTCCGGTGTGAGGTCGACCTTGCGCTTGTTCAGCACCTTGAGGATCTCCCGACCCGGCTGTGGCAGGTCGAGGTCCGGGTTCGACCCGAACGACTCCTCGCCGGAACCCCGGGTCAGCAGCCAGGTGCGCAGCTGCTCCGACGGAACGTTGACCTCGGCGTGGAAGTCCTCCCAGAGCACTTCCACCTCGGGGTCGAGCCGAGCCTCGCGTACCATCAGGTCTCCTCTCCGGGCGGCGGCCCGGACGTCTCCGGGTCGTCCTGGTCGGTCTTCGGGTGCAGGCCCTCGGCCGGCACCCGCGTCCTTCTGGGGTTCGCGGTGGGCGGCGCCAGGATCGGGTCGGGATGGTCCTCCTCGTCCCGGGGTTCCGCGGACTCCGCGGGCTCGCGCGGTTTTTCGGGTTCCGGTCGCCGCGCCGCCCCGCTCATCGCGGGTGCGAGGTCGTGGCGGCGGTGTACCCCCGCTCGCCCGCGGTCACGTCGAAGGTGAGCTGGCCGTCGCGAGCGTCCACGATGACCTTCTGCCCGGGTGAGATCGCCGACTCCAGCAGCATCCGCGAAAGGTGGTTGTCCACCTCCCGCTGGATCACCCGGCGCAGCGGGCGGGCACCGAACTCCGGCTGGTAGCCGTGCTCGGCGAGCCAGTCGATGCCGGCGGCGGAGAACTCCACCTGGATGTCCTGGGCGTGCAGCCGGCGGCGGGTCTCCTCCAGCAGCAGTCCGGTGATCTGGCGTAGCTGCTCGGCCTCCAGCCGGCGGAAGATGATGACCTCGTCGATGCGGTTGAGGAACTCCGGCCGGAAGTTCTCCTGCAGGCGGCGCATCAGCCGCTCGCGCAGTTCGTCGCTCTCCTGCTCGCTGCCCGGCGCGCCGGTGCCGAACCCGACGCTGCGCTGGCTGCCCGTGATCAGCTCGGAGCCGAGGTTGCTCGTCATGATCAGTACGGTGTTCTTGAAGTTCACCGTGCGGCCCTGACTGTCGGTCAGCCGCCCGTCGTCGAGCACCTGGAGCAGGATGTTGAACACGTCGGGGTGGGCCTTCTCGATCTCGTCGAGCAGCACCACCGCGTACGGGCGGCGGCGCACCGCCTCGGTGAGCTGGCCGGCCTCCTCGTAGCCGACGTACCCGGGTGGGGCGCCGACCAGCCGGCTGACCGTGTGCCGCTCCTGGAACTCGCTCATGTCCACCCGGACCATCCGGTCCGCCTCGCCGAACAACGCCTCGGCCAGGGCGCGGCCCAGCTCGGTCTTGCCCACACCGGTCGGACCGAGGAACAGGAAGCTGCCCATCGGCCGCTCCGGGTCGGCCAGACCGGCACGGGAGCGACGGACGGCCTCGGCGACCGCGGTGACCGCGTCGTCCTGGCCGATCACCTTCTGGTGCAGGTGCCCCTCCAGGCGGAGCAGCCGGTCCCGTTCCTCCTCGGTGAGCTGGCTGACCGGGATGCCGGTGGCCCGAGAGACCACCTCCGCGATCTCCTGCGGACCCACCTCGGGCACCTGGGAGGTGCCGCCGTCGTCGCCGTTCGCGCGGCGCACCTGCTCCTCCAGCTCGGCGATCCGGTCGCGCAACGTCGAGGCCCGCTCGTACTGCTCGTCGGCGACGGCCTGTTCCTTGTCCCGGCGTACCTCGTCGAGTTGCTGCTCCAGCTCCCGCACGTCGGAGGCGGGGGTGCGGGTGCGCAGCCGGACCCGGGCGCCGGCCTGGTCGATGAGGTCGATGGCCTTGTCCGGCAGGAACCGGTCGGTGACGTACCGGTCAGAGAGCTCGGCGGCGGCGACCAGCGCCTCGTCGCTGAACCGCACCTGATGGTGCGCCTCGTACCGGTCGCGCAGCCCGCGCAGGATGGCGATCGTGTCGTCGACGCTCGGCTCGGGCACCAGCACCGGCTGGAAGCGCCGGGCCAGCGCGGCGTCCTTCTCGATGCTCTTGCGGTACTCGTCCAGCGTGGTCGCGCCGATCACCCGCAGCTCGCCGCGGGCCAGCGCCGGTTTGAGCATGTTGGACGCGTCCATCCCGCCCTCGCTGCCGGCGCCACCGGCCCCGACCAGGGTGTGGATCTCGTCCATGAAGATGATCAGCTCATCCCGGTGCGCCCGGATCTCGTCGATCACCTTCTTCAGACGCTCCTCGAAGTCGCCCCGGTAGCGGGTCCCGGCGACCAGGCCGGCCAGGTCGAGTTGGACCACCCGTTTGCCGAGCAGGGTCTGCGGCACGTCCCCGTCGCAGATCCGCTCGGCCAGGCCCTCCACGATGGCGGTCTTGCCCACGCCGGCCTCACCGATCAGCACCGGATTGTTCTTGGTTCGTCGGGAGAGGATCTCCACGGCCTGCTCGATCTCGTCGGCACGCCCGATCACCGGATCGATCTGGTCGGCGCGGGCCAGGTCGGTGAGGTCCTGCCCGTACTGGTCCAGGGTGGGGGTGCCGCGGTCGGGCTTCGGCCCGGTCATCGGCCCGCGCTCGGCGTTGGCGGCCTGCAACGACTCGGGCTGGATCCGGCCGGCGGCCAGCATCCGCCCGGCCGGCGACTCCGGGTTGAGCGGCAGCGCCATCAGGATGTGCTCGGGACCGATGTAGTTGGCGCCCATCGCCCGGGACAGCTGGTGGGCGTCCAGCAGCGCCCGCTTGGCCGCCGGGGTCAACGACAGGTTGGGCGGCACCTCTCCGCGCGGCGCGCCGTCGCCCCGCCCACCGAGCGCGTTGAGCAGGGTGTCCGGGTCGGCGCCGGCCCGGCGAACGAGGTCGCGCAGGGGTTCGCGTTGCAACGCCGCCCAGAGCAGATGGTCGGTGTCCAGGTCGCTGCTCTGCCGTTGCGCCGCCCGCCGGGCCGCGTCGGCGAGCATCTCCCGGGCGTCGGCCGTCATCAGCCGGGTGATGTCGACCCGGTGCGCAGGTCGGCGTCCTCCCTCACCCCGCCCGAAATACCGGGCCAGGAACTCATCCCACGGGTCGGAGCCGAAGTCACCGGGTCCCATTGTGTCTCCTCCGCAGTTGGGCGCGGCACGGTCGCCAGGGGCTACCCGGCGCTCGCCCTGACAAACGCCGCACGTGGGCGGCGCACCGACGTTGTGGAGTGGCGGCGGGACTGCGCCGGCCGGTAGTGGGAGGCTGGCGGCATGAATGAAACCCCGTTGCTGATCGTGGACGGCGCCAACGTCGTGGGCTCCCGCCCGAACGGGTGGTGGCGGGACCGGGCCGGGGCCGCCGCCCGGCTGCGCGACTCCCTCGCGCCGGTGGCCAGCACCGGGCTGCCGGCCCGGTTGGCCGCCCCGATCGAGGTGGTGCTGGTCCTTGAGGGGGCCGCGCGGGACGTGCCAGGCACCGACGGCGTCCGGGTGGTCTCCGCCGCCGGGTCGGGGGACGACAGCGTGGTCGAGCTGGTGGAGGCCGCCCCGCAGCGCCGCCGGCTGGTGGTCACCGCCGACCGGGAGCTGCGCGACCGGGTCACCGCCCTGGGCGCCGAGGTGTACGGCCCCCGGTGGCTACGCGACGCACCCGCCACGAGTTGACAAACTCTCGCACTGGGACTCCCACAGAACGGACTCCCGGCGCTTCCAGGTGACAACCGGACAGCCGGGCAGGAACACCGACAGGGCGGATGTTCTCCGACGGACGCCGATAGGCTCTAATGGAGACCTCCCCCGCCCCCAGGAGGTTCCGCCGTGGCGAGCGTCGCCGAGCTGAAGGCTGCCATCGATGTCGCCCTCCAACAGATCGGGGACGGGCAGACAGCCGTGCAGGCAGCCGGCGAAAAGCTGTCCGAGGCGCAGCAGACCCTGGCCGGCGCGCTGGAGGGCAGCGGGCACGAGACGGTGGAGGCGGCCCAGGCGTCGCTGACCCAGGCCAGCCAGGAGCTGGAGGAGTGTCTCGCCGCGACACTGGTCGCGGTGGAGCAGGCGCAGCTCTACGTCGCCACCCTGTAGGCCGCCGTGTCCATCATCGAGGACGTCGGTGGGCAGGTCCGAGCCGCCAGCGAGGAGTTTCCGGTGGGCCTGCTCGGGCAGGCGCTGGAGAAGTTCGGCCTGGCCGCCGAGCGGCTGCGCTGGGTACGGCAGGAGTCCGCCAACCCGATGGGGGTGCCGGAGCTGTCCGCCGCCACCGAGCACGCCGAGAGCGCCGGTTACGCGCTGCGGGTGGCGCAGGAGCAGCTGTCGGCGTACCTGACCGCGATCGGGCTGGGCGCGGACGGTGCGCCGGCGCCCCGCCCGCAGCCGCGCGAACCCCGACACGACACGCCGCCGGCGGGCGGCCCGACCACCGTGGCTCCGGAGCCCGCCGAGCAGGTCCGGCTGCGCCGCTGGTGGTCGGTGCGGGTGGCGGAGCTGACCGGGGGGCGTGACAGCGGCACCGACGAGCCCGACGAACGGCTGGACGATTCCCAGGAGCTGCTGCGCCGGGTCGTGCGCGGGGTACGCGCCGGCGACCGGGACCGGCTGCGCACCGAACTGCGCCGCGCCCCGGCCGACGTGGGGCTGGGGATGGCGGCACTGACGCCGCCGCTGCTGCGCGAGCTGGCCGGTGAGCTGCTGGGGCACCCGCCGCGCGCCACCGACCTCGGCCGGCTGCGCGGGGAGCTGGACGGGCCGGTCCGCGACCTGCTGCCCGGGCTGCCGCCGCCGGTGCTGGAGACGCTGCTGACCCGGGTGTGCCGGATGCCGCCGCCGCGCGACTCCGGCCAGCCGGCGCATGCCGCGGACTCGGCGGTGACCGCCGGGGTGGCGACCGGGCTGCTGCTCGCCCGGCTGGGCCGCGACCTGCCCACCACCAGCCCGCAGCCCACCGCCGACCCGCAGCCGGCCACCGTCGGGCAGTCCGGTGGCGCGGAGCAGCGCCCCGGCGGGGCGGTACGGCAGCCCGGCGGTGTCGGCCGGCAGCGCTCCGGTGCGCTGCCGCCACGCGCCGGCAGCCCGTGGCGGGCCGCGCCGGCACCGCAGCGCCGTCGGGGCTCCGATGGCTGACCGGCGCGGCCAACTGGCCGCCCGGGTCCGGGACTCTCTCGCCGAGGCGTTGGGCGCCACCCGTACCCGGCTGTCCGCGGCTCAGGCCGAGCTGACCGCCGGGCGGGAGCGGCTGGCCCGGGTCCGTCGGGCGGCTGCCGCCGTACCGGAGCGGGTGGGCGGCCAACGGGACCGTCGGCTGGCCGAGATCGACGCCCGGCACTCCACCCGGATCGCCGAACTGGCCCGCCAGGCCGCCGACGCCGCCCGCCGGGAGGCACCCGGCTGCGCCGGCGCCGACTGGCCGGGGTGGACGCCGACGCCGACCAGACGCGCCGAGCCGCCCGGAGCGCTGCGGATCGGCACAGTCCGGATCGACGACGTCGACCCGGTGCCCGCGCTGGTGCCGCTGCTCGACGCCGGGCACGTGCACCTCTCCGGGGACGACCGCACCGGCTGCGACGCGGTGGTCTCCGCGCTGCTGCTGCGGGCCGTCGGCCGCGCCGACCCGGGCGCGGTCCGGCTGATCGGGTACGACCCGGAGCACCTCGGCGGTGGCCTGGCCGGGTTCGCCCCGCTGGGCACCGCCGGGTTGCTGACCTTCGTCGGCCCGGGCGGGCTCGGCCCGCTGCTGGACGACCTGGTCGAGCAGATCCGCCGCATCAACGAGACCGTGCTGGCCGGCGAGCACGGCTCGCTGCGGGAACTGGCCGCGGCGACCGGCCGCCGACCCGAGCCGTGGCGGGTGGCCGTGCTGCTCGGCGGCGACGAACTGAACCGGCACGAGCGCGGCCAACTGGAGCGGGTGGTGCGGGCCGGCGCGGCCTGCGGGGTGCACCTGGTGGTCCGGGGCGTGCCGCTGCCGGAGGATCCTTCGGTGACCCGGGTGGTGGCCGAGGCGTCCGGCGCCTGGGTCGGCGGCCCGTCCGGCCTGCCGGTCCGGCTGGACCCGCCACCGCCGGCGACGCTGGTCACCGAGACCTGCCGGGAAACCGCCGCCCGGGTGAACGCCGGCCCGCCGCCGACGCCGTTCGCCGACCTGCTGCCGCCACCGGAGCTGATGTGGCGTGAGGACTCCTCCGGCGGGCTGTCCGCCCCGATCGGCGAGGGGCCACAGGGCCGGCCGGTGCGGCTGACGCTGGGCGACTACCCGCCGCACGCGCTGATCGGTGGGCCGTCCGGCACCGGCAAGACCAACCTGATCTTCGCCTGGATCGGCGCGCTGGCAGCCCGCTACTCCCCCGCCGAGCTGGAGTTCTACCTGCTGGACTTCAAGGAGGGCGTGTCCTTCGCCCGGTTCGCGCAGGGCCGACGCGACCCGAGCTGGCTGCCGCACATGCGGCTGGTCGGGATCAACGTCAACACCGACCGGGAGTTCGGGCTGGCCCTGCTGCGCTTCCTCGCCGAGGAGCTGCGTCGGCGGGCCGACGCGGCCAAGAAGCACGAGGTGACCAAGCTGGCCGAGCTACGCGCGGTCGACCCGACCGGCCACTGGCCACGGATCGTCGCGGTGGTCGACGAGTTCCAGATGCTGCTGGCCGGCCGGGACGTGGTCGCCCGGGAGGCGGCCGACCTGCTGGAGGACCTGGCCCGGCGGGGCCGGTCGCAGGGCATCCACCTGGTGCTGGCCTCGCAGGACGTGCGGGGCATCGAGGCGCTGTGGGGTCGCCCGGCGCTGGTCGCCCAGTTCACCCTGCGGATCGCACTGCCCAAGGCGTTGCGAATCCTCGCCGAGCGCAACGACGCGGCGCAGTCGCTGCCCCGCTGGCACGCGGTGGTCAACGCCGAGTCGGGCATGGTGGAGGGCAACGAGATCGCCCGGATCCCGTCGGCCAGCGACTGGGAGACGTGGAGCGGTTTGCAGAACCGCCTGTGGCGGATGCGTCCCCCGGACGCGGCGCCGGCCCGGCTCTTCGACGGCGACGCGATCCCCCGGCTGGTGGAGGCCCCGGACTTCCGGGCGCTCACCGCGCCGCCGGACGGGACCGCCCCGCGCAGCCCGGTGGCCCTGCTCGGCGAGATCATCGACGTGCAGGCCCGCTCGGCGGTGCTACGGCTGCCGCGCGCTCCTGGGCGCAACCTCGCGGTGCTGGGCACTCGGGTGGACGAGGCGTGCGCGGTGCTGGACGCGGCCGCTCGATCGCTGGCCCGCCAGCACCCGCCGGGGACGGCCCGGTTCTCCATCGCCTGCCTGGACTCCGACGCCGACCCGATGGCCCGAGCGCTCTACGACGACCTGGCCGACGACGCCGCCTGGTACGACGAGGAAACCGTCGGCGAGCTGATGGCCGAGACAGCCGACGGGCTGACCGGCCCAGGCAGCCCGCACTACCTGCTGCTGTTCGCGGTCGACGCGGCGGCCGGCGCGCTGGCCGCACGGTCGGGCGGGCGGACCGGCCTGGAGCAGCTGCGCCGGATCCTGCACGACGGCCCGGAACGGCGGACCCACGTGCTGGCCTGGTGGCGGGGGGTGGCCCGGATGCGCGCCGACCTGGGCGGGCCGGCCGCCCGCACCGACCAGATCGGCGCCTGGGTGGCGCTGGACGCGCACGGCGGCGAGCTGGGCGCATCGCTCTACCCGGGCACCGGCGGCCCCGACTGGTATCCCCGCCCGTGGCGGGGGCTCTTCTTCGACCGGGCGGTGCACCGCACCGGACAGGTGGTCATCCCCTATGGACCGTCCCGATGAACCAACCGGTGGCCAGTGAGACGTACGCGGCACAGCTGCGGCGGCTGGCGGAGCTGACCGCCCGGGTGCGCGAGCAGCGCGCCGAGGCGCACACCTGGTACGACCGGCAGTGCGAAGCCGCCGACCGGGCCGTCGCCGACGCCGTCGAACAGGTCCAGCGGGCCGAGGAGGAGTTGGTCGCCGCCCGGGAGGAGCAGGAACGGGTGGACGCCGAGGTGGCGCACCTGTGGCAGCGGCTACGCGAGCGGCTCGGCGCCGGCGCCCGCCGCCTCGGCGGCCCGCCCGCCCCGGCCAACGGCGGGGCCACCAACCCGGCGCTGCTGCTCAGCCGAGCCCGTGACCTGCTGGACCGGGCCGGGCAACCGGGCGAGCTGCCGGGTTCGGTGAACCCGCTGCTGGCGCTCTGCGGGGTGGCCGGCGCCGTGCTGGCGTACGCGCTGGGTGCCGGCGCCCGAGCGCTCGGCGTCGGGTACGGCGGCGATCTGGCGGTCGGGATGCCGGTGCTGGCGCTGGTGGTGACCCTGATCGGGCCGCTGGTCGGCGTGGTGCCGGCCCGGGTGCTGGCCGACCGCCGGCACGCGGTGCTCGGGCCCCGGCCGATCACCGTGGTGATCGGCGCAGGCCTGCTCACCACCGCGCTGCTGCTGATCCTCGGCCGCTGATCCGACAGCGCGCCGACCACCGAGGCCGCCTCGGTCCACAGAGGGCTGTCGAATAACCGACCGCCGGCGACGCAAATCGGCGCCGGAACTCCGATACGGTACGCGAAATGGTCAGCTAACACGCTCAAGATCGAGCTGGTCGGGGCCAGGACCGCCCAGGCGTTGGTCAGGCCGGAACCAGGACAGCCTCGCGCAGCAGCCGACGGGCCAGGGTGACCCGGTCGGCGTCGTCGGGCAGCCCGGGCAGGTCGCCGACGCGGGTGGCCACGCCGGTCAGCAGCGCGCGGGCCGCCGGCTCGCAGTCGGCGGGCAAAGTGATGGTGCGGTCGAACAGCCGCAGTGCCACCGTGTCGGGCCCGTGTGGCACGAGCTGCCAGCGCAGGCCCGGGCGCAGCGTGAGCCGGGAGTCGGCGTCCAGTGCGGCCAGCGCGCCGGCCTGGGCGAGCGGCCGGATCGGCGCCGGTCGGGCAGCCGGCCAGGAACGCTGGCGTAGCCGCGCCGCGACGGCGACCGGATCGGCGCGCAGCAGCCAGTCCCGCAGTACCTCCACGGTCTCGGTCAGCTCCGGCTCGATGGCGTCGGGGTCGGCGACGTCGGTGCCGAACGGCAGGCTGGCCCGCAGTCGCTGGTCCTCGACGGCCAGCGCGAGCAGCTCCTCGACCAGGGCGTAGCGGGTCAGTGCCCGGATGCCCACGGTCAGGTGCAGCGAGCTGGCGTCCTGCGCCTGCGCGCTGTGCAGCCAACCGCGCGGCAGATAGAGGGCGTCGCCGGGGGCGAGCACCACGTCGAGCGCGGCGGGACCCTGCGCGGTGGCCCCGACCTCGTCTGCGCGTCCGCCCCAGGGCTGCTTCTCCAGTGGGTCGGGCAACACCGGCGGGTGGATCCGCCAGTGCTTGCGGCCGTCGACCTGGAGCACGAACACGTCGTGGGTGTCGTAGTGGGTGGCGAAGCCCTGACTGCCCGCCGGGGTGAGGTAGGCGTTGATCTGCAGCGGTTGGCTCAGCGCGAGGCCCAGGTCGCGGGCGAAGTCGACCAGCGGCGGCCAGATCCGGTGCAGGCCCTGCAGCACCAGGGTGGCGCCGCTGGCGTACTGCTCCAGGACCCGCTCGTCGAGCACCTGGTCGCCGATCTCGGCGCCGGCGCCGCCGCCGCCGGTCCAGTGCGCCGCCGGGACCAACTGCCCGTCCTTGGCGACGCGCAGGAACGGGGTACGCAGACCGCGCCGGCTGAGCAGCTCGTCGGCGTCGGCGGGGCTGAACAGGTCGGTGAAGCCGGCCGTATCGGGCAGCTCGGCGGCGCGGGACAGCAGCGGCGTGCGGCCCCAGTGCGCGGCGGCGAACTTGGCCGGTTCGACCGAGACGCAGCGGGCAAGCGCCGCGGCGGCGGTCACGGACGGAACCGCCGGGCGGTGGTGGCCGCCCGGCGGGTCGAGGTGCGTCACGACGGCGCCTTACCGGGCGCTGCCGTCAGCGCCACCGTCCTGCTGGCCAGGGGTCGCACCGCCGTCGGCGGGACCCTCCGCGCTACCGTCCGCGCCACCGTCCTGCTGGCCAGGGGTCGCACCGCCGTCGGCGGGACCCTCGGCGCTGCCGTCCGCGCCACCGTCGTGTTGACCAGGGGTCGCACCGCCGTCGGCGGGACCCTCCGCGCTACCGTCCGCGCCACCGTCGTGCTGACCCGGCGTCGCACCGCCGTCGGCCGGGCCCTCCAGACCGCCGCCGCCAGTGGTCTGCATGTCGTCATCGTTGAGTGCCATTGGTACTCCCTCGGATGTGCCGCCCCGCCGTACGCCGGGGTCCGTCGTGCAGCGGGTGGTACCCCACTCGCGATCTTCTCTAACCCCACCGTAGACGTCGAACCGGGGCGACACGGGCGGTTCGCCGGCGGCGGGGGTCGGTGCCAGGATGGAGGGGTGATCCTGGTGGGCACGTCCGGCTGGCAGTACCGGGACTGGCGGGGCCACTTCTATCCGGAGCGGCTTCCGCAGCGACTCTGGCTGGAGCACTTCGCGACCGGGTTCGCCACCGTCGAGGTCAACAACGCCTTCTACCGGTTGCCCGAGCGGGACACCTTCGCCGCCTGGCGGGCTCGGACACCGGCGGATTTCTGCGTGGCGGTGAAGATGAGCCGCTACCTGACCCACATCAAGCGGCTGCGTGACCCGGCCGAGCCGGTGGCCCGGTTCCTGGGCCGGGCCACCGCGCTCGGTGACCGGCTCGGCCCGGTGCTGCTGCAACTGCCACCGAACCTGCGGGCGGACGTCGACGCGCTCGACGCGACGTTACGGCTGTTCCCGGCCGAGGTGCGAGTGGCGGTCGAGCCACGACACGCGTCCTGGTGGACCGACGCCACCCGGGCGGTGCTGGAACGCCGGCGGGCGGCGCTGGTCTGGGCGGACCGGCTGGGTCGCCCGGTCGCCCCGCTCTGGCGCACCACCGACTTCGGCTACCTGCGGTTGCACGAGGGGCGGGCTCGGCCCTGGCCCCGGTACGGCCGCACCGCGCTCGGCTCCTGGGTACGCCGGCTGGCCGATGTCTTCGACGCGGACGAGCCGGCGTACGTCTACTTCAACAACGACCCGGGCGGCGCCGCCATCGTGGATGCCGTCGCCTTCGCCGCGCTGGCCCGTCGGGCCGGCCACCCGGTGTCCCGGGTGCCGTCCGCGGCGCCGCGATCCGGCGGCGACCCGACCGACGGCTGAGCCCGCCCGACGGCTGTCGGGCGGGCTCACGGCGTCAGGGCATCATCCTGGCCAGGTCCTTGGGCATGGTGTCCTTCACGTCCTGCCACTCGCCCTGGGTGACGTGCCGGCGCAGCGTGTCCAACACCACCTGGGTCACCCGCTCCGGGCCGCCCTCCACGTCGTACGGGAAGCCCTGGCGGACCTCGTAGAGGAAGTCGTCCCGGTTGAGCTTGATCGGGACGTCCGAGGGGTTCCAGCCGTCGAAGTAGATCCCCCGGACCAGCACCGGCAACTGCTGGGCGAACTCCACGCTCTCGTTGACCGGCAACCGGTCACGCAGCAGGTGCAGCACCGTGCGCAACGCAGCGTACGACTGGTTGCGTTGGTCCTTCGGCCAGCCGTAGGCGCTCTCGATGTCCTTGAGAATCAGGTTCGTCTTGTCCAGCGAGGAGTCGAATGCCGAGATCATCTGCTCAGCCATCGGTCGACCCCCGTTCCGCGGTGTCCCACCGTCGTTCGTCGTTGCGACGCGGTGGCCCCACCGGCCCTCGTCGGGCCCGCACCGGGCTGCCCTGCGGCGCGCGCCGGGCGTTGTCGGCCGTACCGACCACGTGCAGGACGGCACCACGCCGTCTATCCGCCACCAGTCGAACCGTCATCCCCGTCACCTCCGTGTCGTCTCCGGCGTCAGCCACCCTTCGGCGGCCGTACCCACCGCGTCTACTCTCCCTGCGGGTCGGGTGACCCGGCCCCACCCCAATCGGGTGAGTCGACCCTGGTTAGCCCGGCGATAATGCGCGGATGTTCTACGGGGACCTCACAGCGTACGAGTACCTGGCCGAAGACGAGTTCACGGACAGGGAGTCCGGCTTCCGCAGCCTCAGCTTCCGCCCTTCGTACTTGCGACTGAACGTCGGGTGGCTGGAGGCCGGTAGGCCGTACCGGATGGGCCCGGTCCCGGAGGTGTTCGTCAAGAAGCTGGGCGATGTTCAGGCCGTGCAGTCGATGAACGTCTGCCTGGGGATGCATGAGTGCGATCTGTGCCCGCCGGACGAGATCCACGACGGGAACGGGGAAGTCCGTATCCCGGGGGCAGCTGGCGTCGCTTACGCCGCTCCCTTCCTGATCAGTCACTACGTCGCCGCGCATCACTACCAGCCGCCTGCGGTCTTCATCGACGCTGTCCTGGCTGTGGACCTTGACGCTTGGGCGACCGCCCGCTGGCCCGACGTCCCCTTCCCGTGGATTCCGGACGACGCGGAGCGTCTGGAGATCGAGTAGGGGTCGGCCGCCCTGGCGACGGTCAGTCGGTGTCGAGCAGTCCGGTCAGGGTCTTGGCGTTGGTCTGGGCGTAGTCGCGGTAGCAGTTGTTCATGAGCACGTGGGTCTGCCCGGCCTCGTCGGCCAGCTCGCGCAGCTTCGGCGCCCAGTCGGCCAGCTCCCGCTTGGAGTAGTGGTAGCCGAACTTCTCGTGGATGTCCTTGCTGGTCCACTTGTCGCTGTGGCCGTGGAAGCGCACCACCGCGAGGTCCGCGGTGGCGGCCAGCACCGGGGGCAGCGACGAGCGGTGGCCCTGCGGCATGTCCACGCAGACGTACGGGAGCCGGTGTTGCCGCAGGAAGGCCAGTGTCTCGTCGGCGTTGGCGCCGTCGAACCAGGAGGCGTGCCGGAACTCGTAGGCCGGTCGCAGCGGCGCGCAGCGCTTCGCCACCTCCAGCAGGTACTGCTTGTTGTCCCGCTTGATGGTGAACCAGGGTGGGAACTGGAACAGCAGGGCGCCCAGCTTGCCCGCCTCGACCAGCGGGTCCAGCGCGGACAGGAAGCGCGTCCACACCTCCTCGTACGCCTGCGCGGGCAGGTCGTCGGGGTAGACGTTCTTCTTGTCGGTCTCCGGCCGCAGATCCTTGTAGAGCGCGCTGACCCGGGTGGGATGCCCGGTGAGCAGGCTGAACGCCTTGATGTTGAAGGTGAAGCCGGCCGGGGTGCGCTCGGCCCAGAGCCGCGCGGTCGCCTCGGCGGGCGGCGCGTAGTAGGTGGCGTCCACTTCGACCAGCGGAAACTGCCGGGCGTAGTACACCAGCCGCTTCTCCGGGTTGTCGGCGGTCTGCGGATACCACCCCGAGTCCAGCAGTGTGCGGTCGGTCCAGGACGCGGTGCCCACGAGAATGTCACCCATGGGTGGAGTCCATCGCGTCGTGGACCGACCGGCAACCGCTGGCGTGGCTCAGGCTGCCCGCCGCTCGCGGGTCTGCTTGCAGGTCACGCAGGTGGTGGCGGACGGGAAGATCTCCAGCCGCTCCACCGGAATCGCCGCCGAGCAGCCTTCGCACCAGCCGTAGGTGCCCTCCGCGAGCCGGCCGAGGGCGTGCTCGTACTGGGCGCGGCGGTCGAGGATGGTGCGCAGCAGGGACTGCGCGGTGTCCCGCTCGGCGGTCTTGGTGCCGCTGTCGGCCTGGTCGTCGCCCGCGGTGTCGCCGACCTCCACCAGCCGCAGCACCTGGCTCTGCAGGACGGCCTGCTCGTATTCCGCGGTCAGTTCGTCGTAGCGCGCCTGGAGGGAGAGTCGGATCTGGTCGATCTCCGTCTGGGAACGGCCCGTACCGACCGTGTCGTGGACGAGCATCGCTGCCTGCCTTTCCTGGGCCTGGGGCTCAAGGTGAACCGGGATGCCGGCGGCGTCTGGCCCCGGTCACGGTCGTATCCGGTGCACGGGCGGTCACCCGTGCTCTGTGAGCCGGGCGAGTACCCGCCCGGGCAGGCGGTGAAACCGGCGATTTCCGGCCACTGTCAGCCGTCGGCGCCGGGCTCCACGAGCGCGGGGCGGCGGGGGTCGTCGGCCCGGACCACCACGTCGGCGAAGCTGGCCGGGACGACCTCCTCGGCGTACCGGTCGAAGGCCGGCAGGGTCCAGTCCTGGGCCGGTTCGGTTCGTCGGCGCAGCGCCGCTCCGGACAGCGCCAGGTGGACGGTGACGTCGAAGGGCAGGCCGCCACCGAGCAGCAACGCGCCACTGACCAGGACGACGCCGCCGGGTGGCAGGTCGACGTAGCGGGCGCGGCTGGCCCGGTCGGCGGTGGCGTCCCAGAGGGAGGGGAGCAGCCGACCGGTGCCGCCGGGGCCGGCCGGGTCGAGCACCTCCCGGCGCAGCCCGGCCTCGTCCACCCAGCCCTCGTAGTAGGCGTCCGGGTTCGACCGGCCGAACTCGAAGCGCAGCGACGCGGGCCGGAGGAAGTCGGCGGCACGTACGTGCAGCACCGGGTGGCCCCGGGCGCGCAACGGATCGACCAGTGCGGCGGCCAGCTCGTCCGGGCCGGCTGCCGGGGCGCCGTCCACCGCCACCCGTAGCCGCGCGGGCCCGGCGGTCGCGGCGTCGGCCAACCGGCCGGTCAGCTCGGTGACGAGCAGGTCGGGCGAGATGGGTCGGATGCGCACCGGACCATCCTGCCCCGCGCCGGGCGCGGCGGTGGCGCCGGTCAGCCGGTGCGGTCGATGGTGACCCGGGCGTCGTCGGCCAGGCGGTAGCCCACGCCGTAGACGGTGGTGACCAGGGGGACGTCCACGCCGACCTTGCCGCGCAGCCGGCGCACGTGCACGTCGACGGTACGGACGCCGGCGTGCTCGTAGCCCCAGACGGCGTTGAGCAGTTGCAGTCGGGTGAACACCCGGCGGGGGTGGGCGACCAGGTGCAGCAGCAGGTCGAACTCCAGCCGGGTCAGCGGCAGCGGCTCCTCGTCGCGCAGCACCGACCGGGACGAGGCGAGGATGTGCAGGGCGGGGATGGTCGGGGTGAGCGGCCGGGCCGGCGACCGGTTGGCCGGCACCGCCTCGGCGCGACGTTCGGCCGGAACGGAGCTGATGATCACGCCCTCGCCCCGCTCCAGGAGCTCACGGGCCGCCTCGAGCAGGCGGCGGGCCGGCGGGGTCAGCGACTCCTCACAGGCGAGCGGGATGGACAGCGTCACGGTGAGCACGGGCGCGGCGGTGTTCGCCGGGCGGCGTTGGCCGCCGGGAGGTCGACCGGGCACCGCGGGTTGGGACGTATGCCATCCGGCGCGCGACGAGGCGGGGCTGACCGACATGGTCCTCCTTGGCTGGGTCCGGGTATCTCCCCACGGCCCGGGACGCCGCTTCATCGATGCTTCCCGGCACCCGGGCGAGGGTCAAGAGGCGGCTGCGTTGCATGAATGTGACAATTGACGAACACATCGGAGCCGAGTGCTCGCTCTGCGTACGAAGCCAGATGATTACAGCAGAGCCGCCGAGATGACCCGATACGGGGGTCCCCGCCCGGTTCATCGTGGCTGGTCCGGTCACCTTCGGGCCGCCCCGGGCCCGTGCTCAGCGGCTGCGGTCCACGCTGATCCGCGCCTCGTCGGCCAACCGGTAACCCACGCCGTAGACGGTGGTGACGACCGGCGTGTCGGCCAGCTTGGCGCGTAGCCGACGGACGTGCACGTCCACGGTCCGGGCCACCGCGTGCTCGTAACCCCACACGTTGGACAGCAACTGGAGGCGGGTGAAGACCCGGCGCGGCCGCTCGGCCAGGAACAGCAGCAGCTCGTACTCGATGCGGGTCAGCGGGATGACCCGGTCGCCCCGGCGGACGATCCGCGAGCCGGCCAGGATGCGGACCTGGTCCGTGTCGTCGACGGCGGACGCCTCGTCGCCGGACGCCCCGGCGGTGGGGCTCGGGACCGGTCGCGGCGCCGGCGGGACGTCGTCGACGGTGCGCAGCCGACCCTCCCCCGACTCGGCCAGCTCGCCGAGCAGCTGCACCAGCCGGGCCAGCCGGGGGCTCAGCGGCCCCGGGGCGAGGTCGAGGGTGATGGTCAGGGTCGGGCCGGTGCGCTGGCGGGCGGGGCGAGCCGCCGGGCGGTGCGGGCGCGTGGGGATGGCGACGACGGACATGGTGCCTCCTGAGATGGCGGTACGCCCGCCACGCGCGGTGGGGCGTGGCGGTCAGCGGCGCGCCGGGCCGGCGGTGACCGGGGACGCGAGGGGGGACGCGCGGTGCAGCGCGGTCGGGCCGAGCGCCGGCAGGCCGGCGATCCGCCAGGCGGCGAAGCCACCGACCACGTCGGTGGCCCGGTGCAGGCCGATGTCCTGCAACGCGGCCGCGGCCAGCGACGAGGTGTAGCCCTCCTGGCAGAGGATCATCACCGGCACGTCGTAGTCGACCGCCTGCGGGAGCCGGGCCGGGCAGCGCGGGTCGAAGCGCCACTCCAACACGTTGCGCTCGATGGCGAGCGAGCCTGGCACGACGCCGTGCGCGGCCCGCTGGGCGGCCGGTCGGATGTCGACCAGCAGTGCCCCGCGCCGGTACGCGAGATGTGCGCGCTCCGGGTCCAGCCGGTCGAGCCGGGCACGCGCGGCGGCCAGGATCTCGTCGATGCCCCGGGAGCCCGGGGGCGGCACGGGGGCCGGACAGCGCTCGGCGGTTACCTGCATTCTCGGTTCCTTCCGATGATCGGGGTAGATCGTGGCTGCCCGCCGCTCACCAGGAGCGGCCGGCCTCGGCGACCTCGGCGACCCGCAGCCGCCCGTCGAGCAGGTGGTAGCGGGTCATCCGGACCAGCGCTGGCCGGTAGACGTGCACGCTGATCGCCGGCTCGGTGCCCCGGTTGGTCACCACGTGCACGTGCCGGGGGCCGAAGCGGCGACCGGTGCCGGCGGCCAGCAGGCGGGGATGCAACCGGCCACTGGCGACCGTCTCCTCGGTGAGCGCGCCAGCGACCACCCGGAACGCCCCGGCGGAGCCGCCGTGATCGTGCAGGTCGGTGCCCTGCCCGGGCAGCCAGCTCAGCGCCCACACCTCGTGGTCGGCACCGCTGGCGAGCCGGGCGTACCACCGCTCGTCGGGGTCGAAGCACAGCGGCACCGGCCAGTGGGCCTGGTCGACCCAGCGGGCGGCGACGGTGAGCAGATCGGGCTCCGGGCGGTGGTGGCTCATGGTGGTCCTCGCGGGTCGTTCGGCGGGTGCCCCCGTACTCTAGCCGTCAAACCCTATAGGTTTAGTAGGTAATTCCGACTGGTGGGACGCCGGCCTCGACGCGGCGACGCTCAGCGCAGGACCGGCGGATCCACCCGGTAGCCGGGCAGCGACGGCCACCGCACGGTCAGCACCACCGAGGCCGACTCGGCGTACCAGGAGTGGTCCACCCCGCGGGCCCACACCACGTAGTCGCCCGGCGCGGCCAACCGCACCGTCCGGTCCGGCAACTCCACCCGGAACCGCCCCTCGATCAGCACGAGCAGGCTGGTCCGCCGCTCCCCCGTCGCCCACCGCGAGCGGGCCTCCCCGGGCGGGTGCACACCCCACTTCACCTCGACGTCGGTGCTGTGCCGGATCTCCCCCGGCAGCGCGAAGTGCCCGAGCAGCCAACCCGCGTTGCCGGCACCGTCGACACCGGCGTTGCCCACGTACACCGTCTCACCCAACGGACCTCCCCCAACGCGCCGGCCGAGCAACCTATCAGGGCCCGGGCGACTAACCTGGACCGGTGACCGACGACCTCGACGCCGAGACGCTGGCGTTCGCGCACCGGATGTTCGACCTGGCGCGGGCGGGCTCCACCGAGGAACTGGCGGCGCAGCTCGACGCCGGGTTGCCGGTCAACCTGACCAACGACAAGGGCGACACGCTGCTGATCCTCGCCGCGTACCACGCCCACCCGTCCACGGTGGCCGCCCTGCTGGCTCGCGGCGCGGACCACAGCCGGACCAACGACCGGGGCCAGACCGCGTTGGCCGCCGCGGTCTTCCGCAGCAGCACCGAGGCGGTCCGCGCGCTGCTCGCCGCCGGCGCCGACCCGGCGCACGGCAACCCGTCCGCCGCGGAGACCGCGCAGTTCTTCGACCTGCCGGAGATGGCGGCGCTCCTGCGGGCCGGCTGACGCCAGCCCCGGCGGGCCGGTATACAGAGCCGATGGAAGATCCCCTGCCCGAGCAGATGCGCGCCGCCGCCACCGCGCTGCTGGCCGCGCTCGACCCGGCGGCCCGCGACCAGGCCGTGCGCCCGTTCGACGACGAGGCGGCCCGACGCTGGCTGGAGTACCGGCCCCGGCCCCGACCCGGTGCCTGCCTCGCCGAGCTGGACATCGCCGGGCGCAAGGCCGCGCACCGGCTGCTGGCCACCGCGCTCAGCCCGTCGGCGTACGCGCAGGCGATGGCGATCGTCGCACTGGAGGAGGTGCTGGACCGGGCCGAGGGCTGGCATCGCGGGCGACACAGCGGCGACTACTGGATCGCCGTGTTCGGCGATCCGGCGCGCGACGACCGCTGGGCGTGGCGGCTGGAGGGGCACCACCTTTCGGTGAACATGACCGTGGTGGACGACCAGGTCTCCCCCGCGCCGATCTTCTTCGGCGCCAACCCGGCGGCAGTCCGGTACGCCGGCCGCCCCGTCTCCCGGCCGCTCGGCATCGAGGAGGACCTGGCCCGGGCCCTGCTCGACGCGCTGGGCCCGGCCGAACGGGCCGCGGCGATCATCGCCGACGAGGCACCGGCGGACATCATCAGCGCCACCCGTGGCCGGGTCGACGCGCCGCTGGAGCCGCTCGGCGTGCCGGCCGACCGGCTGGGGCCGACCGGCCGGGCGCTGCTCGACCAGGTGGTCGCGCTCTACCTCGACCGGTTGCCGCCGGAGCTGGCCATCCGGGAGGCGGGCCGACTCGACGGCGGCCAACTGCACTTCGCCTGGGCCGGCCCCACCCGCCCCGGGCAGCGGCACTACTACCGGGTGCAGGGCGACGACCTGCTGATCGAATACGACAACACCACCGAGGACGGCAACCACGCGCACACCGTGCTGCGTCGCCCCGCCAGCGACTTCGGCGCCGACGTCCTGGCCGCCCACCACCAGACCCACCCCCACCCGCACTGACGGGTGGAGCGCGGGCTGGCGGGCGGGTCAGGGGCGGGTGGCCGCAATGAGGAAACGCTGGGCGTGGGCCACGAACGGGCCCTCGGTGGCGATCCGGTGGTGCAGGGCGAGCAACTGGGGGCGGTAGCGGTCCACAGTGAAGCCCGGCACCGTCCAGACGACCTTGCGCAGGAACCAGACCACCGCGCCGACGTCGTGGAAGACCGCCCGCAACGTGGCCCGGCGCAGGTCGACCACGCTCAGCCCGGCGGCCCGGGCGGCGGTCACGGCGTGCTCAGGGTGTCGCTGATCCGGCGGCGGCAACGGGCCGAGGATCGCCTCGCTCAGCTCGCGCATGGTGCCCGCCCCGATCTGCTGGGACAGGAACGTCCCGCCCGGACGCAGCACCCGGGCGGTCTCCGCCCAGTCGGTCCGTACGGGGTGCCGGCTGACCACCAGATCGAAGGAGGCGTCGCGGAACGGCAGTGGCGCATCCGGGGTGACCGCCACCACCGTCGCGCCGACCCGCCGCAGGGTGCCCCGGGCGACCTCGACGTTCGGCGGCCAGGCCTCGGTGGCCGTCAGCAGCCTCGGCGGCCGGGGGACCTCGGCGAGCACCTCGCCGCCGCCGGTGTCCACGTCCAGCGCCGCGTCGGCGCGCGCCATCCGGTCGGCTACCAGCCCGGCGTACCCCCAGGGCGGGCGTTCCTCGGTGGCCCGACCGGCCAGCCAGTCGAATCCCCAGCCGTCGACCGGCGCGGCGGCCGCCTCCGCGATCAGCTCGGCCACGTCACGCTCGTCGCTCATGGCGGACAGCCTGGCCGGCCGGTCACGCCGACGGCAACCGGTTTGCCGGACCTCCGGCGACCGCACGGGGTGCCCGACTGGAGCCTCGGGCGGGTGAGGCCGGGGCAGGTCGGTCAGGGGCGCGGGCGGGCGATCTCGACGGTGGAGCCGGCGAGCGTGTCCAGGCTGCCGGTCTCAGCCCGGCCGGCGTCGAACTGGCGCATCAGCCGGGCGCCGAGCCGTACGCCGACCCCGCCCACGGCCAGCGCGACCAGCTCGGTGACGAGGATCGCGACCGAGGCGCCACGCTGCGGGGCCTGTGCCCGGATCAGGCAGGTGACCAGGAACAGGCCGGCCATCGCCGCGTTCACCAGGTTGAAGGCGACGGCGGTGCGGCGGGTCCGGTCGACCGGCGCGTCCCACAGGTCGACCATGCCGGCCACCACGGTCAGCGCGGCGGCGAACAGCGCGGCGACACCGGTCCAGTAGCCGACCTCGCCGAGGAAGGCGGGCCCGCCGGCCACGTCGGTGAGATCGAAGACGGTCGCGCTGACGAAGAGCCCGAAGGGGAACGTCACCAGCATCGGTTGGATCGGGTGCCCCTGCACCCGCAGCCGGCTCTGCATCGGTCCTCCCCCTGGTCGGCGCAGCTCACGTGACCAGGTTGCTACCCGAGCCCGGCCGCGACGAAACGACGCCGCCCGACTCGCCGCCCGCCGGAAGAACGGGCACCGTCACCGGCCCGGTCAGTTGTCGCGCTGGCGGGAGACCGTCCGGACCAGCCGCTCGGCCACCTCACGCAGCGGGATCGCCAACGAGGACGCGGCGGTGCGCAGCACATCGAGGGCCTCGGCCGGCGTGCAGCCGCGCTGCGTCATGATCACGCCGACGGCCTGTTCCACCACCCCGTCCTGCAGCAGCGCGGCGTCCCACTCACCGGCGAGCGCGACCTGCCGGCCCCGGTCGCGGACCGCGGCCAGCAGCAGCCCGGCGTGCTCGGCGAGCAGCATCGCGGTCAACTGGTGCTGCGGGGTGAGCAGATCCGACGGTCCGGCGTACAGGTTGACGGCCCCGATCACCTGGTCGTCGATGTCCACCGGTGCGGAGATCACCCCGCGTACGCCGAGGTCGCGGGCCCGCGCCGTCCAGGCCGGCCAGCGTGGCTCACCGGCCAGGTCCACGGCGAGGATCATCTCCCGCCGCTGGATGGCGCTCATCGCCGGCGAGTCCGGCCCGTGCCGCAGGTCGTCCAGGCCGGCCAGCCGCTCGTCGGAGGCCGCCACCCCGGCCGGCTCGCCGGCACGCAGGACCGTGAAACCGCACCAGCGCACCCCGGCCACCGCGTCCCGGGTGACCCGGACCAGCGCCAGCAACGCCTCGTCAAAATCGGTCAGGGCGATCAGGCCGGCGGTCAACTCCCGCAGCAACGCGGCAGTCTCCAGCACGCCGAGGCGCTCCGCCACCGGCTCCCGCATGTCCAGGTTCACCGGTCCGCAGCCCCCGTACGCCCCCGCGCGCTTCCAGCCGACGTCATCACCTGTGTCACCGTCTGCTCTCTCCCGACTTGACCGACCCGGGCTACTACCCTCGCAAACCAGGGTCGAAACGGCGTAAATCGGGGCCCCTGCGACGCGCGGACGCGCGACAGGGGCCCCGACAGCCGCAGGCCCCGACGCGTCAGCGCGCGGCTCCGCTGAGCCGCCGGCCGATCGAGGCGATCAGCCGGTCGAGCTCGGAGCCGAACGGGTTGTCGTGCACCAGGTAGGTCCACGTCGCGGTCGGGCGGACCAGGGTGCCATCATCAGGCTGCCAGTCCTCGTCGAATTCGGTCTCGGTGAAGGTGGCGATGGTGCGGGCCTCGATCTCCGGGAACAGGTTGTTGAACGCCGGCACGGCGGCCCGGTGGAACTCGTCCAGTGGGTCGAGCCGGCCCAGCGCGCGCAGGTGCACGCCCTCGCGAACCTCGGACAGCTCGGCCAGGTGCTCGGCCCAGAGGCGATCCACGTGGTAGAGCGCGATGGCCCGGGCCGCCCGTGCGAGCAGATCCTCGTCCATCTCGCCGGCCTTCTCGGGCATCTTGTCCAGCAGCATCAGCGCGGCCACGTCACTGGTCAGCAGCCGCTCCCGGCGCTCGGCGAGGGCCTTGCGCTGCTGCTCGATCACCACGCTGTAGCGCCAGGTGTTGCGGTGGATCTCGTGGTTGACACCCTCGGCGACCCGCTGGGCGTGCTCCACCGCGTAGTCCACCTGCTCGTCGGTGACCAGGCCGTCGGCGTTCATCCGCGGCGACGCCGGCACCGCGTCGGCGGCGTGCCGGATGACCAGGTCGTCCTCCAGGCTGACGAAGAAGACCGACCCACCCGGGTCGCCCTGCCGGCCGGCCCGGCCGCGCAGCTGGTCGTCCACCCGGCGGCTGTCGTGCCGGCCGCTGCCGATCAGGTACAGCCCGCCCAGCTCGGCCACCCGCTCCCGGTCGGTCTGGTCGCTGCCGCCGAGCCGGATGTCCACGCCCCGGCCGGCCATCTGGGTGGAGACGGTCACCGCGCCGTACGCGCCGGCCTCGGCGATGATCGCCGCTTCCTCGTCGTCGTTCTTGGCGTTCAGCACCACGCAGGGCACCCCGGCCGCGTTCAGCCCGGCGGCCAGCCCCTCGGACTCCTTGACGTCCAGCGTGCCGACGAGCACCGGCCGCCCCTCGGCGTGGCAGCGCCGGATCTCGTCGATCAGCGCCTCGTCCTTCTCCGCCCGGGTCGCGTAGATCCGGTCCGGCTCGTCCTCGCGGACGCACGGGGTGTTCGGTGGGATCACCGCCACCTCAAGGCCGAAGAACTCCCGCAGCTGGTCACCGACCAGCACCGCGGTCGCGGTCATCCCACAGACCTTCGGGTAGAGCGCGATGAACGCCTGGATGGCGATGGTGCCCAGCACCTCGCCCTCGGCGGTGGCGTCCAGGCCCTCCTTGGCCTCCACGGCCGCCTGGAGCCCGTCCGGCCAGCGGCGGCGCTGGGCCACCCGGCCGCGCATCTCGTCGATCAGCTCGACCGAGCCCTCCCGGACGATGTAGTCCACGTCACGGTGCAGCAGGGCGTGCGCGTGCAGCGCCACGTTGACCGCGGAGAGCTGCGCGACGTGGTCCTCGTCGTACAGGTCGATGCCGAGCTTGGCCTCGACGGCGGCCAGGCCGGCGGCGGTGAACGCCACGCTGCGCCCGTCCTCGGCGACCGTGTAGTGCCGGCCCTTGCGCAGCCCGCGCATCAGCGCGGCGGCGGCGTGCACCGGGTCCTGCTCGCCCGGCACCGCGCCGGCGAGGACCATCGGAACCCGGGCCTCGTCGATCATGATCGAGTCGGCCTCGTCGACGATCGCGGTGGTCAGCGACGGCTGCACCCGGTCGGCCACGTCGGTGACCAACTGGTCGCGCAGGTAGTCGAAGCCCGCCTCGCTGACCGAGACGTAGGTGACGTCACAGGAGTACGCGTCGCGCCGCTCCTGCGGGGTGGACGCCTCGTTGACCCAGCCGACGGTCAGGCCGAGCAGGGTGTAGACCGGCTCCATCCACTGCGCGTCGCGGCGGGCCAGGTAGTCGTTGACGGTGAGCACGTGCACCGGCCCGTTTCCGAGCCGAACGTGCCCGTACGCGGCGATCGCGGCGGTCAGGGTCTTGCCCTCACCGGTGGCCATTTCGGCGACCTTGCCGGAGAGCAGCGCCATCGCGCCCAGCAGCTGCACGTCGTACGGCCGCTGGTCGAGGCCACGGCGGGCGGCCTCCCGGCCGACCGCGCAGATCTCCTCGTAGCCGACCGTGTTGCCAGCGGCCTCGGTCAGCGCGGCGTCGTCCAGCGCGGCGAGGTCATCCTCGCGCGCCTCGATCGCCGGCAGCAGCTTCTCCAGCGGAGCAAGCTCCACGGTCGTGCCCGGGCGCTGGAGGAACCGCCGGAACTTGCTCTTGAACCGTTGCGACACACCCATGAGCGGCAACGGTACGCGATTCGAGCCGGCTCCTGCGGCCCGACCGGTCGGGCGGTCGCCGGCATGTCGAACCCGACGCCGCCGGGTCAGCCGACCAGCAGCTGGTGGGTGGCCAGCTCCCGGTAGAGCGGGTCGGTGGCGGTCAGCTCGGCATGGGTGCCCACGGCCACCACCCGGCCGCCGTCGAGGACGACGATCTGGTCGGCGTCGACCACGGTGGCGAGCCGGTGCGCCACGATCAACAGCGTCCGGCGGACGGCCACCGCGTCGATGGCGCGGCGCAGCGCCGCCTCGTTGCGCGCGTCGAGGTTGCTGGTCGGCTCGTCGAGCAGCAGCACCGGCGGGCCGGCCAGCAGCGCCCGGGCGATGGCCAGCCGCTGCCGCTCACCCCCGGAGAGCAGCACCCCGCCCTCCCCCACCTGGACGTCCAGGCCCTGCGGGGAACGGTGGGCCAGATGAGCCAGGTTGACCTTGTCGAGGACCTCGTGCAGCCGGTCGTCGGCGGCGTCCGGCGTGGTGATCAAGAGGTTCTCCCGGAGTGTGCCGGCCAGCACCGGGGCCTCCTGCTCGACGTAGCCGAGCCGGGCCCGCAGCGCGTCGCGGGGCAGCTCCCGCACGTCGCTGCCGTCCAGCCGGACCGCGCCGGCGCTCACCTCGTAGAAGCGCTCGACCAGGGCCAGCAGGGTCGACTTGCCGGCGCCGGAGGGGCCGACCAGGGCGGTGCGGGTGCCGGTGGGCACCGCGAAGCTCACCTCGTGCAGCACCGGCTCGCCGCCCGGGTAGCCGAACCCCACCCGGTCGAACTCGATCATCGGGGCGGGGCCGCGGGGTTTCGCCGTGGCACCCACGGCCACCGGCCGGTCCGCCGCTCCCTCCGCCGGCACCGCCAGGATCTCCTCGATCCGCTGCAACGCGCCCAGGCCGGTCTGCAACTGGGTGTACGCGTTCAGCACCTGGGCCAGCGGCAGGGCCAGGAAGAACAGGTACATGACGAAGGCGACCAGATCCCCGACGGTGATCGCGCCGGCGGCCACCCGGGCCCCGCCGATGCCGAGCACCAGCAGGAACGCGCCCTGCACGGTGACCGAGCCGATGGGCCCGACCACCGCCTGCACCCGGGCCACCCGCAGCCCCGCCCCGTACGCCGCCCGGGCGCTGCCGGTGACGGTCTCCGTCTCCCGGGCCTCGGCCCGGCTGGCCCGGATGGTCCGGGCCGCCGAGATGGCCCGCTCCACCGACGAGGTCATCTCGCCGATCCGCTCCTGGGCGGCGCGGGCCAGCGCCCGGACCCGCCGGGCGAAGGTGGCCGCGAAGCCCAGCCCCAGCCCCACCCCGAGCAGGGTGACACCGAACAGCAGCGGATCGAGCAGCACCATGGCAATGCCCGCGCCGAGCACCATGACCGCCCCGGTGACCGTCTCGAAGAGCCCGGAGGTGACCACCGCCCGCAGCAGGGTGGTGTCCGAGCCCACCCGGGAGAGCAGGTCGCCGGTGCGCCGGCGGTCGTACTCGGCGATGGGCAGCCGCAGCAGGTGCCCGGCCAGCCGCCGCCGGGTGCCCAGCACCAGCCCCTCGGCCGTGCGTTGCAGGAGGTAGTTGCGCAGACCACCGATCGCCGCGCCGAGCAGCACCAGCACCACCAGCACCGCCACCAGCCGGGACACACCCAGGCCGTCGCTCACCCGGTCGAGCACCGACCGGGTGAGCAGCGGCTGGGCCAGTGACGCTCCCGCCCCGGCCAGCGACAGCACGCCCACCACGGCGAGGGTGCCGCGGTGCTCACGCAGGTACGGCAGCAGGGCGGTCAGGCCGACGGGCCGACCCTCACGGGTGCTCATGGCCGGAACGGTAGCCCGCCCCGTCACCCGGCGAGCGCGCTCCGCCGGCAGGTCAGCCGGCCAGCACCACCTGGAGCTCCTGGCGACGCCGCTCCGCCAGGTCGGTGAGCAGGGTGGGCGCCTCGTCGAACGGCACCACCGCCGAGACCAGGTGCTTGCGGATCACGTCGCCGTACGCCCGGAGCAGGTCGATGGTCTCGGCGGAGAGCCGCTCCCGGTCCCAGGTCGGCGCGAGCCCCCGCGGGACCCGGCCGATCTGCGCGCAGCGCAGCGACAGCCCGTTGTGGTGGAACTCCTCGCCGAGCCGGACGGCGTCCGCACCGCCCTGGTAGAAGGCGAGGTCGATGACGGTGCCCTGCGGGCGCAGCAGCCGCAGCGCGAGTTGCAACGCCCACGCCTGCCCCCGGCACTGGAACACCACGTCGGCACCCCGGTCGCCGACGGTGTGCCCCCACCGGGTCTTGAGCACCGTCGCCGGGTCGTCCGCCTCCGGGTCGAGGGTCTCCAGGCTGAGCGCCTCGGCGACCTGGCGACGCTGCGGGGTGGGGTCGAGCACCACCACCGAGGCGGCGCCGTGCCGCCGGGCGAGCAGCGCGGTCAGCAGCGCCACCACACCGGCACCGACCACCGCGACCCGGCGGCCACGCACCCCGTCACCGAGCGAGCGGACGTCGGCGCCGTGCAGGTCGGCGGCGGCGTGCAGCAGGCCGTTGGCGCAGATCGGGCCCATGTGGGCGACGTAGATGCCGAGCAGCGGGTCCAGGTCGTCGGGGAGCGCGACGAACCGCTCGGCGACGGGATCGGCCAGCCAGCCGGTGCGGTGCCCGTAGGTCATCGCGCCGACCGTGCCCACCGCGACCGCCGGGGTGGCGCTCTCCACCACCCGGCCGACCTGCATGTAGCCCAGCCGGGTCACCGGGTACGGGGTGCTCGCGTCACCCGGCTGGAAAAGCCCCAGATCGGCGTTCCACGTCACGTTCAGGTACGGGTTGGTGCCCTTGACGTAGCTCAGTTCGGTGCCGGCGGAGACACCGCTGAACAGCGTCTCGACCCGGAAGGTGCCGGGGCGCAGCGGTGCGGCGTCCTGCTCGACCAGCTCCACCCGGCCGGGGCCGGCGACCACCACGACCTTGTCACGCATCGACCGTCACCCCGCTGGAGAGCACCGCCGGCTCGACCGGGGCGGCGAGCCGGATGGTCCCGCCGGTGCGGGCCGAGTCGGCCACCGCGAGAGCCAGTCGCTGGGTGCCCAGCGCCTCGGCGTACGGGACGCGTACGTCGTCGCCGATGCCCCGCACCGCGTCGATGAAGGCCCGGTCGACCGCCACCCGGGCGGCCTCCGGGTCGGCCGGGACGTGTCGCTCGCCGTCGGCGTCGCGGATCAGCAGGCCGTCCTCGGTGAGCGACAGCGCCAACCCGTCGGCGAGGATCTCCAGCCCGGCCCGGTGCTTCCAGCTCAGCACGCAGGCCGCACTGAGCGTGCCGACCGCACCGCTGGCGAACCGCAGCGTGGCGGTGGTCACCGAGTCGATGTCCGCGCCGTCCACCGGGGGCGGTGTGCCGTTGCCGTACGCGGTGACCTCGGTGACCTCGCCGGCCAGCGTCCGGATCAGGTCCAGCACGTGCGCGGCCTGCTCGACGACCGGGCCGCCGGAGCGGTCCCGTCGTGACCACCAGGCCACCGGTGGGACCTTGTCCAGCCAGGCGCCGCTGACCATCCGCACCGGACGGTCCGCGAGCAGCTCACGGGCCTGATCGAGAAAGCTCAGGTAGCGCCAGTGGTGCCCGACGGCGGTACGCAGCCCACGCCCCGCGACCAGGTCGGCGATCCGTTCGGCGGTGGCCAGGTCGACCGCGACGGGCTTCTCCACGAACATCGGCACCCCGGCGTCGATCACCGCCTCCTCGGCCGGGCCGTGCGCGAACGGCGGCACGCAGACGTACACCGCGTCCGGGCCGGCGGCCAGCAGCTCGGCGACGTCGGCGTAGGCCCGTCCGCCGTGCTGCGCGGCCAGCGCGGTGGCCGCCTCCGGGGCCACGTCGGTCACCCCGATCAGCTCGACGTCATCGAACCCGCCCAGCACGCGGGCGTGCCGCTGTGCCACTCCGCCGGCCCCCACGAGACCAACCCGGCATCTGCGCATTCCACAACCTTTCCGAGAACGTTTCTACTTCGATGGGAGCAGTCCCCCGGTGTGTGCGCAATCAAACGTTCATCCCCCGGGAACCCGACCGCGTCACCCTTGTGATCAAGCTGTTGCCCTGGGAACGGTTAGCGCGTGGTGGCGAGTGGGAACTACCACCCTCGGCTATTTCCACGCACGAACGGAGGGGGTGCCCGTGCGGGATACGACCGTGTCACCGGTAGTGGAGGCGTGGGCCACGTACCGAACCACGTCGGCGGCGGACTGGCCGGCACGCCGGCTGCTGCGCGCCAAGGGAGAGAGCCGGGTCAGTGTGGTGCTGCCGGCGCGCAACGAGGAGTCCACCGTCGGCGCGATCGTGTCGACCATCCGGGAGCACCTGATGGATCGGGTCGCCCTGGTCGACGAGCTGATCGTGGTGGATTCGCGGTCGACCGACCGCACCGCGCAGGTGGCCCGGGCCGCCGGCGCGGAGGTGGTCAGTCAGGACGAGATGACCCGGGGGCTGCCCCGGCTCAGCGGCAAGGGCGACGCGCTCTGGGCCGGCCTGGCCGCCGCCGAGGGGGACGTGGTGGCGTTCATCGACGCCGACCTGCGGGAGTTCCGGCCGCACTTCGTGAGCGGCCTGCTCGGCCCGCTGCTGACCGACCCGTCAGTAGATTTCGTGAAGGGCTTCTACCACCGGCCGCTGGTGAGCGCCGTCAGCGTGGAGCAGGACGGCGGCGGCCGGGTGACCGAGCTGATGGCCCGACCGCTGCTCAACCTCTTCTGGCCCGAGCTGGCCGGCTTCGTGCAGCCGCTCGCCGGCGAGTACGCCGGCCGGCGCGAGGTGCTGGCCCAGGTGCCGTTCGTCTCCGGGTACGGGGTGGAGACGGCGATGCTGATCGACCTGCTCGACCTGGTCGGTCTCGACGCGTTGGCGCAGGTCGACCTGGGTGAGCGCAAGCACCGGCACCAGGACACGGCGGCGCTCGGGCGGATGTCCGCGCAGATCATGTTGACCGCCTGGTCCCGGTTGCAGCGGCGCGGCTGGGCGAGCCCGGGCATGTCACCGGAGGCGCTGCTGACCCAGTTCCGGCGGGGCGGCTCGGACACGCTGCCGAACCTCGACCGGGAGATCGTGGTCAGCGACGTGTCCATCGAGGAGCGCCCGCCGCTGGCCGAGCTGCGCCACCGGTTGCCTAGCCGACGGGTGGCCGCGGCGTGACCGCCCGGGCGTACCGGCCGGGCGCGCGTGCACGGCAAGGCCGCATCCGATGAGCCTCACCGTGCTGATGAACGCCGGTCCGTGGCTGTCCGTGCCGCCGCCCGGCTACGGCGGAATCGAGAACGTGGTCGCCACGCTGGTGCCGGAGCTACGGCGACTCGGCGTACGGGTGGTGCTCGCCTCGGTGGAGACCAGCACCCTGCGGGTGGACGAGAAGATCTCGGTCTTTCCCGACGGGCAGTTCGCCGCGCTGCAACGGCCGTACAACCAGGTCTGCGGGATCGCCCAGGCGCACCTGGCCGGGGTGGTCCGCGAGCTGCACGCCCGCGACGACATCGACCTGGTGCACGACCACGTGGAGGCGGTCGGGCTGGCCACCCTCGCGGCGATGGGGCCGACCGGCCCGCCGACCCTGCACACCCTGCACTGGGACCTGGCCAAGCACCCCGCGCTCTACGGCACCCTGGACGGCGGCGACCGGGTCCGGGTCAACGGGGTCTCCGCGTCGCAGTTGGCCCGCGCCCCGCGCGCATTGCGGGAGCACTCGGTGGGGCACGTGCACCTGTCGACCCCGCTGGCCGTGGACGCCGACCGGCGACCCGCTCCGGAGAAGGGCGACCACCTGCTGATCCTCGGCCGCGTCAACCCGGGCAAGGGGCAGGACGTGGGCGCCCGGCTCGCCCACCGGATCGGTATCCCGCTGGTGCTGGCCGGGCCGGTCGGCCCGTACCACCGGCCGGCCGAGCTGGCCGCGGCCGGCGACGAGGCCCGGCAGAACCCGGACGTACGATTCTTCCTCGACGAGGTGGCGCCGCACGTCGACGGTGACCTGGTTCGCTGGGTCGGCACCGTGGCCGGTCAGGAACGCGACGACCTGCTCGCCAGCGCCCGCGCGTCGCTGTTCCCGCTGCGCTGGGAGGAGCCGGGCGGCACCGCGGTGGTCGAGTCGCTCGCCCTGGGCACGCCGGTGGTGGCGACCGCCCGGGGCTGCCTGCCGGAGCTGATCGAGCACGGCCGCACCGGGCTGCTCACCGCCGACGAGGAGGAGCTGGGCGAACTGGTGCTCGCCGCCGAGCTGCTCGACGCCGACGAGTGCCGGCGGGTGGCCGCGCAGCGGTTCACCCCCGCCGTGATGGCCCAGCGTTACGTCGAGCTCTACCAGCGGGTCCGCGACCTGGCCGGCGCCCCGCGGCTGCAACCGGCTTGATCTTCGCCCGTTGCCGTCGACGTTTGCCGTCGACGGCAACGGGTAGCCGGCACCGCTCATGCCCGCCGCGGCAGCGAGGAGCCGGTGATGATCGGACCGATGGCGCACTCCCGGGCCCGCCCCAACCCGGCTGACGGCAAGCCGCCGGTACGCCGTGCGGCGGGCACGGTGGGGGTGCTGTTCCTGCTGATCGGCGTCCTCGGCTTCGTGCCGGGGATCACCAGCGGCACGGCCGACCTGAGGTTCGCCGGACACGGCTCGGGTGCGTACCTGTTCGGCGCGTTCCAGGTGTCGGTGCTGCACAATCTGGTGCACCTGCTGTTCGGGGTGGCCGGCCTGACCCTGGCCCGCACGGTCAGCGGCGCCCGGACGTTTCTCGTCGGCGGCGGCGCCATCTACCTGGTGCTCTGGCTCTACGGGCTGGCGGTGGACCACGACACCGGGGCGAACGTGCTGCCGGTCAACGACGCCGACAACTGGCTGCACCTCGGCCTCGGCGTCGGCATGATCGCACTGGGCGTGCTGACCGGACGGGCCCGTGGGTGACCCGCTCCCCCCGACCGAGACCTGCCTCGCCCTACCGGTCGGTCCGGTTTGATCCGACACGGGGTCGGGTAGTTCGCAGATCCCGACCGACCAGCGAATTGAGGGCTCATGTCCAGCCGGATCACCTGCGAGGTGCGTGACACGGCACCGGTGGCGGTCGTCCAGCTCGCCGGCTCGTTGGATGTGGGCACCATGCGGACGGTGCACGAGGCGCTGGACCGGGTGCTGGCCACCCAGCCGGACGCACTGGTGGTCGACCTTGCCGAGGTCACCGTCCAGGACCGGTTGGCGCTGTCCGTCTTCGCCGCGGCGGCCCGCCGGGCCGAGGAGTGGCCGGCGGTGCCGGTGGTGCTCTGCGCCCCACCGCCGACCGCCGCGCGCTGGCTGGCCGAGACGTCCGCGTGCCGGGTGGTTCCGGTGTCCCCCGACTGCGCGGAGGCGACCCGGATGGCGGGCGCCGCCAGCGCGCCCCGGCTGCGGATCCGTCTGGAGCCGGCGGCTGAGGCCTGCCGGCGTGCCCGGGAGATGGTCGCCGAGGCGTGCGCGCGGTGGAATCTTCCCGACGCGGCCGGCCCGGCCGCGCTGGTGCTCAGCGAGCTGGTCGGCAACGTGGTCCGGCACGCCGGCACACCGATGCAGGTGACGGTGACCCTGCGCCGGCCGTACCTGCATCTGGCCGTGGTGGACGGCAGCCGGGCGGCGGCCCGGCCGGCGTCGGCGGACTCGCGCGCCGAGGGTGGGCGCGGGCTGATGCTGGTCCGGGAGTTGGCGCAGCGGTGGGGCAGCGTGCCGGCCGGCCACGGCAAGGCCGTCTGGGCGATGCTGCCGGCGACCTGACCGTTCGGGGTGGTTCCGGCGGTACCGGCGATCTGACCGAAATTACCGCTCCCGCCTGGTTACATGGTGAGAGGGTCGGGTAGGCACGCCCGTCCTTTTCGTCATCACGACGGGGTGAGCAGCCATGCCGAAGCGGGTAACCACGGAACCCGGTCGCGATCGAGGTCCGGCAATCCTGGCACCGGCCCGGTTCGGGGGCTTCCCTGGACCACGGCGGCCACCGATCCCCGGAAACTCTCTGATCAAGTTCCTCGCCACCACCGACCACAAGCAGATCGGCCTGCTGTACCTGCTGACCTCCTTCGCGTTCTTCGTGCTGGCCGGGTTGCAGGCCATGCTCATGCGCGCCGAGCTGGCCCGCCCGGGGATGCAGATCCTCTCCCCGGAGCAGTACAACCAGCTCTTCACCTCGCACGGCGCCGTGATGCTGCTGCTGTTCGCGACGCCGGCGGCCTTCGGGTTCGGCAACTTCATCGTGCCGATCCAGATCGGCGCGCCCGACGTGTCGTTCCCCCGGCTCAACGCGCTGGCCTACTGGCTGTACCTGTTCGGCGGCCTGATGGTGATCGGCGGTTTCCTCACCCCGCAGGGCTCGGCGGACTTCGGGTGGACCGCGTACACCCCGCTGAGCGACGTCGAGCACAGCCCCGGCGTGGGCGCGAACATGTGGGTGATGGGCCTGGTCATCTCCGGGCTGGGCACCATCCTCGGCGCGGTCAACCTGATCACCACGATCCTGACCCTGCGCGCACCCGGAATGACCATGTTCCGGATGCCGATCTTCACCTGGAACATGCTGTTCACCAGCGTGCTGGTGATCCTGGTCTTCCCGCTCCTGGCCGCCGCACTGCTGGCGCTCTTGGCCGACCGGCTGCTCAACGCGCACGTCTACGACGCGGCCACCGGCGGCCCGATGCTCTGGCAACACCTGTTCTGGTTCTTCGGCCACCCCGAGGTGTACATCATCGCGCTGCCGTTCTTCGGCATCGTCACCGAGATCATCCCGGTCTTCTCCCGCAAGCCGCTCTTCGGCTACACCGGGATGGTGCTGGCCACCATCGCGATCACCGTGCTGTCCATGACGGTCTGGGCGCACCACATGTTCGCCACCGGCCAGGTGCTGCTGCCGTTCTTCAGCGTCGTCAGCTATCTGATCGCGGTGCCCACCGGCGTGAAGTTCTTCAACTGGATCGGCACCATGTGGAAGGGCCAGCTCACCTTCGAGACACCGATGCTGTTCTCCATCGGCTTCCTGGTCACCTTCCTGCTCGGCGGGCTCACCGGGGTGCTCCTGGCCAGCCCTCCGGTGGACTGGCACACCCACGACACCTACTTCGTCGTGGCGCACTTCCACTACGTGGTCTTCGGCACCGTGGTCTTCGCCCTCTTCGCCGGCTACTACTTCTGGTGGCCGAAGATGACCGGGCGGCTGCTCGACGAACGGCTGGGCAAGGCGCACTTCTGGACCATGTTCATCGGTTTCCACGGCACCTTCCTGGTGCACCACTGGTTGGGCACCAAGGGCATGCCCCGCCGGTACGCCGACTACCTGCCCACCGACGGATTCACCACGCTGAACACGATCTCCACCATCTTCTCGTTCATCCTCGGCGTGTCCACCCTGTTCTTCATCTACAACGCGTGGAAGTCCTGGCGGTACGGGGCGATGGTGACGGTGGACGACCCGTGGGGCTTCAGCAACTCGTTGGAGTGGGCCACCACCTGCCCACCGCCGCTGCGCAACTTCGACCGGATGCCCCGGATCCGCTCGGAGCGTCCGGCGTTCGACCTGAAGTACGGCCCGCTCGTCGCCGACCTGGGTCGGGACCTGCCGC
Source organism: Micromonospora sp. NBC_00858 (assembly GCF_045207365.1). Taxonomy (NCBI): domain Bacteria; kingdom Bacillati; phylum Actinomycetota; class Actinomycetes; order Micromonosporales; family Micromonosporaceae; genus Micromonospora; species Micromonospora sp. NBC_00858. Next base: position 2,638,941 of record NZ_CP108828.1, read on the forward strand.
AGCGCACCACGAAGCCCCCGCAGCACTTCGCCGACGAGCTGCACATGGAGCATCACGTGCCAGAGTCGCCCGCCGCCGAGGGCGCGCACGGCGCCCGCGATGCGACCGAGTACCAGCCGGCGCCGCAGTCCGGCGCCCGGCCGGTGGATGTGCCGGAGCCCGAGGGCGTGCGTCGGCCGAGCTTCGAGGAGAGCGACGCGCCGCAGTACCGCACCGACGAGCCGAAGCCGCACGAGCGCTGGCGGCACCCGCACAGCGACGATGGTGACACCGAGGAACGCTGATCGGGAGTACGCGACAGAGGGCCGACACCCGCCGGGTGTCGGCCCTCGTCATGCCGGTACGCGTGCCCGGTTCCGGTCAGTCCCGGGCGGGTGCCAGGCCGGCGGCGGTGAGCGAGCGGCGTACCGCGGGCTGGACCCGGGTCAGCCGCAACGGCACCCCGGTCCGCTCCGCCGCGTCCCGCCCGGCCATCAGGGCCGCGATCCCGCCGGCGTCGAAGCCACCCGCACCGACCAGGTCGACGACCACCTCGCTCGGCTGGCCGGTGACCGCCTCCAACATCGCCCGGCGCAGCTGGTCCGCGCCGTCCCGGTCCACCTCACCGCCGACCTCGACCACCACCCGGTCACCGTTCTGCTTCACCGAGATCCGGGTCTTGCCCGGGTCCGGTTCGGCAACGCCGTTCTGCCAGGGCGGCGGCGCGTCGGCGAGCATCGCCTGGCGCAGCCAGGTCAGCGCCCGCGACAGCAGCCGGGAGACGTGCATCTGCGAGATGCCGAACCGGGCGGCGATCTCCGCCTGGGTCTGGTTGCCGTAGAAGCGCATGGCCAGGATCCGCCGCTCACGCCAGGGCAACCGGTGCAGCAGGCCGCTCACGGTCACCCGGTCATCGACCGATTCCAGCGCATTGTCCGACTCTCCGACCAGGTCACCGAACTCCGCGGAGCTCTCCCCGCCCACCGGTGCGTTGAGCGAGGCCGGGCTGTAGCCGGCCGCCGACTCCAGCGCGGCGAGGATCTCCTCCTCCGGCGTCTCCAGCCGGGCCGCCAACTCGGCCACCGACGGCGCCCGGGACAGCTCGCTGGTCAGCGCGGCGGTGGCCTGCCCCACTTCGAGGATCAGGTCGCGCAGCCGGCGGGGCACGTGCACGCCCCAGGTGCGGTCCCGGAAGTGCCGTTTGATCTCACCGACGATGGTGATCGCGGCGTACGCGGTGAAGGAGCCCCGTTCCGGGTCGTACCGGTCGACGGCGTTGACCAGCCCCAGACGGGCCACCTGCTCCAAATCCTCCAGCGGCTCCCCACGGCCCCGGTACCGGCGGGCCAGCCGGCCGGCGAACGGCAGCGCGAAGCGGACCAGGTCGTCCCGTGCCTCCTGCCGCCGCTCCGGTGGCAGCCCCTCGATCCGGGCCGCGTACGCCAGCGCTGCCGCATCGAGATCCTCCAGACCTCGATCGGTGGGTGGTGGTGTGGTCGTGGTCGTGCTCGTCTGTCCGAACATCCGCGCCTCCCTCAGGAAGGTCCCCCGCCCGGATCGGGAAACCGGTCGTGCGCGTGGTCGAGCCACGCACCGGGCCGGAAAGTGGGTCAGTGACTGGGATGCCAGCGGGCGACAACGCCTCTGCGCAGCGCAATCAGACCGTCGCAGCCAGCGATGTTCCCGCTCCGTAGGTACTCAATCACGGGACCCCGGGTTCGCGAGGAAGTTTCGGCGTGCTCCGCCTCAGGAGATCAGCAACCCCTGGTGGCCGCCGCTGTCGCGGAGCACGGCCAACGCCTCGGCGACCCCCAGCGGAGGCGGCACGGGCAGGTCGTACGGCTGGGCACGCAGCACCTCGGTGGCCCGGCGGGTGGGCACCGAGGTGACCGGGTAGCCGCGGGCGGCGGTCCGGTCCAACGCCCGACGCCGCCGGCCGAACCCGGCCACCGCCAGCCACTGCGGCAGCCCGGCCAGGGCGGGCGAGCGCACGCCGGGCGGCTCCGGCAGCACGTCCACCGAGCTGAACACCTCGCTGCCGGCCAGCCACCACTCGGCCTCGTCGACGCTGCGCCGGGTGGCGTTCTCACACCAGTACGGCACCATCCCCGCCCGCACCACCTGAAACGGATCGAGCAACCGACCGCACTCCACCACCAATCGGTCACCGGTCTTGCCGGCGCCGCGCAGCCAACTCCGGTACAGGTCGGCCACCCCGGCGCTCAGCGCGCCCGGCCTCGGCACCAGCACCCGGTGCAGCGGGTGCTGCCGGCGGGCCGCCCAGTCCCGCGCGGCCAGTTCGAAGCCCGAGTCCACGCCGTGCTCGGCGTACCCGGACGGGGCGGACACCTCCGGCGGCTGCCACCGGGTGGCGTCCCCACCGACGGAGCGCAGCACCTGCCGCAGCGCGTGGCTGTCCGGGTGGAAGTCCACCGGGTCCAGCCCGCTGGCCGGGCAGCCGACCTGGAAGCTGTGCCCGGGGCCGTGCTCCAGCACCGGCCAGGTCCGCGCGTCGCGCACCAGCAGGACCGGGGCTCCGGGGGTCAGCCGGTCGGCCAGGAACTGCGCGTACGCCGCCGGTAGCGCCCGCCAGCGGGCCGCCAGCGACACGGTCGCCCCGGTCAGCGGGCCGCGACTGGCCGGGCAGTGCACCTGGCGCAGATGCAGGTCGGCGTTGCCGGCGAGCAGCCGAGCGGCGAGTGCCGCGCCGTGCTCCAGAGCCGCCCCGGCTCGGTCAACCGCGCCGTCGGTCCAGTGCACGGACATCTCGAATCCGGCCGGCAACCACGGCACGCCGAGGGCCACCGCGAGGTGTGCCGCCGCGCCGTGCGGCGAGCCGAGCAGCACTCCGGGGTAGCGGCCACGGGGGTACTGGTCGACGAACCAGCGGGCCACCCGGGCGGAGTCCACCTCGTCGACCTGGGGCACGGTGAGCGCGACCCGACCGGCGGCCCGGCTGACCGCGGCGCGGCGGACCGGCTCCGGGGCGCCGGGGAACCGCGACACCGGTCCGGCCTGCCCGAGGTCGGCGCAGTCCACCCCGCGCAGCGCCCGCGCGGTGGCGGCGACCAGCACCCGGGCGGCGCTGCCCACGGCCACTACCCGGTCACCGGACAGACCGGCGCCGTCGGCCACGAGCCCCTTGTGCACCTTGTGCACCGGCCCCACCTTGCCTCGTTCGCTCACCACGCGGCCCGGCTTCCCGTCCCGATGGGGTTCAAACGGGGCATCACCCACCCAGGGGCACGAATCCCACAGGTCCGACGGGTGCGCCGGCCATCACCGGCGTTCGGCGACGATCGCCCTGGCACGGCGGGAGCGGGTCGCCCGGGCGATCGGACCCCGGGTGGCCCGGACGACGACTTGGGGGTTTCGCCGGGGCCAGGTCGGGCACTTTCGGGCCCATGCACACCGAGCACACCAGCGAGCCTGCCGCCGCCACGATCACCCCGTACCAGGACGGGCCGCTACTGGTCCGCGGCGACTTTGCCCTGGTCACCCCGGACGGCGAGCGGATCGACGCCCGCCGTGGCACGGTGGCGCTGTGCCGGTGCGGCAAGTCGGCGCTCAAGCCGTTCTGCGACGGCACCCACAAGATGGTCAACTTCCGGGCGGGCACCGCCCGGGAGGGCTGACCGCGCTACGCCACTCCGGCCAGCGGTCCCCCGGTCGCGGACGGCCACGCGGTCGCGGGCACCGAGATGGTCCGTGGGGCGGGTGCCCGCAGCGAGCTGCGGCCGGCGGCCCAGTTGTCCAGCAGGTGCGCGGCGAACAACCGGTCGACCGCGAGCGCGGCGGCCGCGCCGAAGAGCACATCCACGGCCAGCGCCGGCTCCACCCGGACGAGGCCGCCGCAGAGGTCGTGCACGGCGATCTGCTCGTGCACCGCGTCGGCCTCCACGTGCTCGTCGTAGAAGCGGGTGGCCACCTCGTCCAGGCCGAGCCGGCGCAGCCCGTTGCCGTACCGGCGGTTCGGCAGCGACGAGGTCATCTCGAACGCCGCCAGGTGACCGAGGAGCGCGCCGCGCAGCCGTCGGTGCAGCCCGAACAGCGACATCAGGTTGTTGGTCGCCAGCGTCACGGCGGGAACCGCGTCCAGATGAGCGCCGTAGCCGGTGTCCATACCCAACCGGTCGAGCGTGCGCCTGAACAGCTCGGCGTGCATCCGGTTCAGCTGGCCGTTGCCGTACTCGTCGGTCTGGATCTCCACGAGGGCGGCCTTGGCCGGGCCGCCGAGGCGGGGCAGCGCCCAGCTGTGCGGGTCCGCCTCCCGCAGGTGATAGACCGAGCGGTGGGCGACGAACTCGCGGAACTGGGTGAGGTCGGCGCGCCGTTGCAGGGTGGCGGCCAGCGGCGGGCCGTCGTCGGCGGCGACCAGCTCGGTCAGCCCGACCGTGACGCCGCCGGGTGGCACCGACGGTGCGCCGACCAGCCGGCGCAGCGCCGCCTCGAAGGGCCGCTCGGCGCGTGCCCGCACGGCCAGCAGCGTCGGCTGCCACTCCCAGCCCTCGTCCACCCCACGCCAGCCCCGGTAGTGCAGCTCGTAGCAGAGGAACAACGTCAGTTGCAGGTCCTCGTCGGTGAGCGGGTCCGCTGGGTCCAGGTCAGCGCCGAGATCCATCGGAAGGTCGTGTGGCGGTCGCCGCAGGGCCTCGGTCACCGCCGTGGACAGCGGGCCGCGCGGCCGCGGAAGCGGCGCGGGACCGTAGCGGCGGTCGGTGGGCTGCGGCATTGGACCTCCAGGCGTCGTCGGGCGGGTACTGATGCCCCGACGGAACGCGCCTAAACGAGGCCCTCCGCGTTCACGGTGAGCTCCACCTGCTCACGGACCCTCCGGGCGGCGTCCCCGTTGGCGTACAGGCCGCGCAGGTCGGCGAAGGCCGGCTCCGGCGGCGCCAGCGACACCGCGGGGTCGACCACGGCCTCCAGTACGCACGGGCGGTCCGCGGCGAGCGCCTCGTCCCAGGCCGCGCCGACCAGTTCCGGGCGGTCCACCCGGACGCCGTGCAGTCCGAGCAGCCGCGCCCAACCGGCGTACGGCACGTCGGGACGACGCTGGGCCGGGTCGGCTGACGGCTGCCGCCCGCCGCCCATGCCGGACTGGTCGCGGTTGTTGAGCACCAGCACCACCAGCCGCGGATCCCGCCACTCCTGCCAGTGGTGCGCCACGGTGATCAGCTCGGCGAGCCCGTTGAGCTGCATGGCACCGTCGCCGACCAGCGCGATGACCGGCTGGTCGGGGTCGGCGAGCTTGGCGGCCAACGCGTACGGCAGGGCGCACCCCATCGAGCCGAGGGTGCCGCACAGCTGCGCGTTCACCCCGGGCGGCAGGACCAGGTGCCGGGCGTACCAGTAGAGGACCGAACCGACGTCGACCGCCACGGCGCCGACGTGCGGGACCCGGGCGGACAGCTCCTGGAGTACGAGCTGCGGGTTGACCGGTTCGGCCGACGCGGCGGCCCGGTCGGCCGCGGTGGTTCGCCACCGGTCCACCGAGCTCTCCACCGTGGCGCGCCAATCCTCGTGGGGCCGCTCGGGTATCCGGTCCAGCAGCGCCCGCAGCGTCTCCGCGGCGTCGCCGACCAGCGGCACGTCGGCCGGGTACCGGCTGCCGATCCGCCGGCCGTCGATGTCGATCTGCACGGTGCGGGCCTGGTCGGGCATCGGGAAGTAGTCGGTCCACGGGTCGTTGGTGCCGACCATCAACAGCGTGTCGCAGCCGCCCATCAGCTCGGCGGCGGCCATGGTGCCGACCTCGCCGAGCACCCCGGTGTGGAAGGGCAGTCGCTCGTCGAGCACCGGCTTGCCCAGCAGCGAGGTGGCCACCCCGGCACCGAGCCGGTCCGCCAACTCGATGATCTCCTCGGCCGCGCCCCGACCACCCTGGCCCACCAGGATCGCAATGCGCTGGCCGCCGCCGAGCAGTTGCGCGGCGGCGTCCAGGTCCACCTCGTGCGGCAGCACCCGGGCCAACGACTCGCCCGGAGTCGCCGAGATCACCCCCACCGCGTTCGGCTGCAGGTCGGACACCATCGCCTCCTGCAACTGCCGGGGCAGCACGACACAGGTCGGGCTGCGGGTCGCCGCCGCCGTGCGGAACGCCTGGTCCAGCAGCGCCGGTACGTGCTCGGGGCTGCGGCCGTACTGGACGAACTGGTTGCACACGTCGGCGAAGAGCCGGCTCAACCCGATCTCCTGGTGCGCCCCGCCGAGCGGCCCGGAGATGTCCTCGCCGACGATCGCCACCACCGGCGTGCTGTCCAGCTTGGCGTCGTAGAGCCCGTTGAGCAGTTGCACCGCGCTGGGCCCCTGGGTGGCCAGGCAGACCCCGATGCCGCCGGTGAACTTGGCGTGCCCGGTGGCCATGAACGAGGCCGTCTCCTCGTGCCGGGCCGGGATGAACGCCGGGTCGCCGCCGGTACGGTCGAGCGCCTCGACCAGCGGGGCGATCGCCGCACCCGGGAAGCCGAAGGCGCGCGGCACGCGCCAGGCCAGCAGCCGCTCCACCACCAGGTCGGCGACGCTGCGCTCAGCCATTGCCGCGCCCGGGCGTGCTGGCATCGACGTACCGCAGCACCGCGCCGACGCCGTCGGTGAGCTCGGGTGCCTCGTCCGCGCCCAGCACGGTCAGCGCCGCGTCGGTGCCGACCAACGCCCGGACCAGCGCCGCGTCGGCGCGTACCCGCTGCGGGTCGGCCACCGACATCGCGGACAGCTGCCCCGGGTCGACGGCGATCTCGGTCGGCTCCGGGCCGATCCACAGCTCACCGTTGGCCGACGGGTCGTCCACGATCAGCATGGTGTCGACCTGGTTGCGTTGCAGAGCCCCGACGACCGCGTCGAGCCCGGCACCCACGTCCTCCTGCACGCCGAACCGGTCCAGTGCCGCGGTGATCCGCTGGTCGGCGACCTCCGCGATGGTCTGCACGGTGAGGTCGTCCAGCAGGGTCTGGTCGGAGCCGCCGGCCCGCGAGCCGGCATCGGTGCGGACCACTACGTCCTGCCAACGCTCGGGCATCTGGGCGGCGATCACTCCGGTGGCCCGGACGTCGCCGGCGACCACCACCACGTCCGCGCCGACCTTGTCGGCCAGCTCCACGGTCGCCGCGGTGACGTCACCGGCGTTGTGGTGCCACGCCTCCATGGCCGCCCGTTGGTAGCGCGACTGGGACCAGCCACCGGGCTGGACCCGGCGCAGCGGGAAGGACTCCCGGCCGGTGATGTGCGCCCGTCGGGGCACCCCGCCCGCGCTGACGGCCATCGCGTCGGCGCCGGTGCGGTCGGCAAGCACCCGCACCCACGCCACCTGCTCGCCACGCTGTGCGAGCAGCGGCATCACATGTGGCAGTGGCGCGTAACTGGCCAGGTCGCGCACCGGTGGCGCGGAGAGGTACTCGGAGAGCACCACCCGGCCACGGGTGGCGAAGACCGCGAGGCCGTAGTCGCCGACCATCGGGTCGTGCCCACGGACAACCCGGTCCAGCGCGGCGACGGTCGCCTCGTCGGCGCCCTGGTCGGTCAGTTGACGCGCCAGGGCACGCCAGCGCAGGGCCAGCGCCTCGTGGGCGTCCTCCGTGTCGGCGGAGGCGTCCAGGTACACCGAGCACCACGGCCCGGGTCGGTCGTAGAGCGGGCGCAGGAAGGACAGCTGCATGCTCGACCCCTTTCCAGCTCGACCCCCCGCTTACCCGGGTCGCCCGGGATGTCACCTCGCGGCCGTGAGCCCGTGACCAGGTTTCATTCACGTCGTTCAACCGAGGACATCGATACGATCAGTGAACGGAAGCGGACTCTCGGTGGTGGGAATGGACAGCGGACTCGATACCCGACGCATCGTGCACCCGACGGATCGGATCGTCACCGGGCGGTTGATCCGCCTGCTCGACGGCTACACCCGCGAGGTACGCATCGGCCAACCGGTGCTGGTCGCGGTGCTCGCCGCGGCCGCGTTCGCCCGGCTACCCGCCCTGCTGCTGCGCTCGCTCTTCTCCGCTGGTGGCGGCGGCACCCGGCGGCGCTGGAAGGAGCTGAAGCAGGGCCCGGAGTACCTGGTCACCCCGGTGCGGCTGCGCAACACCGCCGGCCAGCTCTGCGAGGTGGAGCTGCACGGCCACCTGCCGCAGAGCGCCCTGCACCCGGCGGACCACGTGCAGCTCACCCTCCGCCCGCAACGCGACCCGGAGCTACCGCCCCGGATCGAGCGGATCGTCAACCTCACCACCGGGCAGCTGCTCACCCCGCGTACCGCGACGCTCTGGTCGCACCTCGGCCCACCGCTGCTGTTGCAGGCGGTGCTGGGCGCGCTGCTGCTCGCCGGCGTGGCGGCCTGCTCCGCGCTGACCTGACCGGCCGGCCGGGTTTCCGGGCCCGGCCGGGCGGGCACCGGCTTCGGCATGTTTCCTGGATTCACGCTTGAGGAGATCCACGTCGGCCCGGTACGCCTGCGGGTACGCCACGGCGGGTCCGGCTCGCCGGTCGTGCTGCTGCACGGCCATCCCCGTACCCACGCCACCTGGCACCGCGTGGCGCCGCTGCTCGCCGAGCGGCACACCGTGATCTGCCCGGACCTGCGCGGCTACGGCGGTTCGACGAAGCCGGCGGAGACCGCCGACCATTCCGGGTACGCCAAGCGGGCGATGGCGGGCGACGTGGTCGCGCTGCTCGACAAGCTCGGTCACCAGCGGGCCGCGGTGATCGGCCACGACCGTGGCGCGTACGCGGCGATGCGCACCGCGCTGGACCACCCGGACCGGGTCAGCCGGCTCGGCGTGCTCGACGGGATCCCGATCGGTGCCGCGCTGGACACCTGCGACGCCCGGTTCGCCGCCCGGTGGTGGCACTGGTTCTTCCTGGGCCAGACCGACAAGCCGGCGGAGCGGGTGATCAACGCAGACCCGGACGCCTGGTACGGCGGCTCCCCCGCCGAGATGGGCGAGGAGGCGTACGCGGACTACTCCCGGGCGATCCACGACCCGGCGACGGTGCACGCGATGTGCGAGGACTACCGCGCGGGCCTGGGGCCGGATCGGGCCGTCGACGACGCGGACCGGGCCGCCGGGCGGAAGATCGGCTGCCCGGTGCTGTTCGTGTGGGCCGAACGTGACGACATGGTGGACCTGCACGGAGACCCGGCGGCGATCTGGCGGGAGTGGGCCGACGACGTACGGGCCACCTCGATCGACTCGGGTCACCACATGGCCGAGGAGGCGCCGGAGGCGCTCGCTGCCGTACTCGCCGACTTCCTGGCCGACTGACCGCTCAGCGCGACCGGCGGCTCAGGTCGCCTGACCGCTCAGCGCGACCGGCGGCGGGTCAACCGACCGGGGCGGGCTCGCGCACCGGCTGACGGTCGGTGCCGAGCATCCCCCGGCGGCGGGCCCAGCGCTCGAAGACCAGGGTGGCGAACGGCGGCACCGCGCAGGCCAACGCGACCACCGTGGCCGGCAGGCTCCACCGGTGCAGTCGGGCCACCACCAGCACCAGCAGGGCGTACGCGACGAACAGGCCGCCGTGGATCGGACCGAAGATCTTGACGCCCAGCTCGTTGTCCGGCGGGCCGTACTTGACCGCCATGCCGACCAGCAGGGCCAGCCAGGAGCACGCCTCGGCGATCGCCGCCGCGACGAAGAGCCCGGTCACCTTCTCGCGCATACCCACGCCACCACCTCTCGGGCGGCAATGCTATCGGTGCGGACCGGGCGCACCCGAGCAGACCGCCCGGACGCGACAGGGATCACCAAGCCCGCCGGTGGGTAGGAAAAGACCATCGGGTCTTCCCCCGCCCGCCGGGGACGTGCGAGGTTAGGGGGACCAGCGGTGACAGGGTGGTGACCATGGGCGAGGACGTCGGCGTACGGACCTTCAGTCGGGAGGACCGGGCCCGCTACCGCGAGAAGGTCCGCAGCTGCCTGGACGTCTTCGCCGAGATGCTGCGCGAGTCGCGGTTCGACATCGACCGGCCACTGACCGGGCTGGAGATCGAGCTGAACCTGGTCGACCAGGAGTCGAATCCGGCGATGCGCAACGCCGACGTGCTGGCGGCCATCGCGGACCCGAGCTTCCAGACCGAGCTGGGCCAGTTCAACATCGAGATCAACGTGCCGCCGCGCCGGCTGACCGGCACCGGCACCGCCGAATTCGAGGAGAACGTCCGGGCCAGCCTCAACGCCGCCGAGGAGAAGGCCCGTGCGATCGGCGCGCACATGGTCATGATCGGCATCCTGCCGACGTTGCGTCCGGAGCACCTGACCGCCGAGACACTCTCGGCCAACCCCCGCTACAAGCTGCTCAACGAGCAGATCTTCGCCGCCCGGGGCGAGGACCTGCCGATCGCCATCAGCGGGGTGGAACGGTTGGCGGTCACCGCCGACACGATCACCCCGGAGGCGGCCTGCACCAGCACACAGTTCCACCTCCAGGTCAGCCCGGCCCAGTTCGCCGACTACTGGAACGCCGCCCAGGCGATCGCCGGCCTCCAGGTGGCGCTCGGCGCGAACTCACCGCTGTTCTTCGGCCGGGAGCTGTGGCGCGAGACCCGCATCCCGCTGTTCCAGCAGGCCACCGACACCCGGTCGGAGGAGATCAAGGCGCAGGGCGTACGGCCACGGGTCTGGTTCGGCGAACGCTGGATCACCAACGTGTTCGACCTCTTCGAGGAGAACGTGCGTTACTTCCCGGCGCTGCTGCCGGTCTGCGACCCGGAGGACCCGGCGCAGGCGTTGGCCGCCGGTGAGGTGCCCAAGCTCGCCGAGCTACGGCTGCACAACGGCACCGTCTACCGGTGGAACCGACCGGTGTACGACGTGTCGCGCGGCCGGCCGCACCTGCGGGTGGAGAACCGGGTGCTGCCCGCCGGGCCCACCGTGCTGGACACCATCGCCAACGGCGCCTTCTACTTCGGGCTGGTGCGCGCCCTGGCCGAGTCGGACCGGCCGCTGTGGTCGCAGATGTCGTTCAGCGCCGCCGAGGAAAACTTCACCAGCTGCGCCCGGTACGGCATCGACGCGCAGGTCTTCTGGCCCGGCCTCGGCTACCTGCCGGTGACCGAGCTGGTGCTGCGCCGGCTGCTGCCGCTGGCGCACCACGGCCTGGACCAGTGGGGCTTGGATCCGGCCGAGCGCGACCGGCTGCTCGGCATCATCGAGCAGCGCTGCCTGACCGGCCGCAACGGCGCGAGTTGGCAGGTGGAGACGCTGCACCGGCTGGAGACCGCCGACCACCTGGACCGGCCGGCGGCGCTGCGCGAGGTGGTCCGGCACTACGTGACGCTGATGCACAGCAACCGGCCGGTGCACGAGTGGCCCATCCCCTGACCCGGCACGGCCCCTGAGTCGCGGTCACTGCGCCGGGCGGTCCCATGGCGACGGGTCGTCGCGGAGTCTGCTGTAGAGGTACCCGTCGCGCCACCGGCCGGCCCGGAACTCGCAGGCCCGCACGACTCCTTCGAGCTGGAAGCCGGCCTTCTCCAGGGACCGCTGCTCGGCGACGTTCTCCGGGTGGGTGCCGGCCTGGACGCGCTGCGCCGGGGTGTGCTCGAACAGGTAGTCGCAGAGCAGTGCCTGTGCCCGCCAGCCGATGCCCCGGCCTCGCCACGCCGGCAGCAGGACGATCCCGATCTCCCAGTACGAGGCCCGGCCGCCGTAGCACCCCGAGAGGTAGCTGACGAAGCCGGCGGGGGCCCGCTCCGGCTCGACCTCGACGACGAGCCGTCCGTCGTCCGCGCCGAGCCAGCCGTCGACGGCGAACCGCCGGGCCGGCGCACCCGGGTCGCGGAAACCGGACCAGTCCAGCCCGACGAGACCCGGCTCGGTGCAGAACCGCCGGAACATCGCCAGGTCGGCCGAGGCGACCGGCCGCAGTCGAACGGTGAGATTGCCCGTCCGGGAAGCCGGAGTGTCACCACTCTCCATTGCCGACACGGTAGCCGCCCCACGCTGGCCCGGCCGCCCCGTCGCGCGACGTTCCGTGCCCTCCTTTGTGGACCCCCAGGGTCATCGACGTTTGTCGTAGGCTGGTGCGGCTCGACATCGACCTGGTGACGATGAAGGGATGCCTGTGGACACTTCCGAGACAGACCACACCCCGGCCCCGAGGTCCACGAGCGGAGCCCTGTCCCGCCGGCACATGCTGCGTGCCGGGGCAGCGGCTGCCGGCAGCGCGTTGATTGTCGGCACGTCCGAGGCAGCGCAGGCCGCGCCGGGTGGCCCGAAGCGGGCGTTGCGGGCGCCGGTGCTGGTGCCCGGCGACCGGGTCCGGGTCGTGTCACCCGGAGGCACTCCCAACCCCGCGAACATGGCCCGCGGCATCGAGATCCTGCGGAGCTGGGGTCTGGAGGTCGAGTTGGGCGAGCACGTCTTCGCCAAGTACGGCTATCTGGCCGGCACCGATGCGCAGCGGCTGGCCGACCTGAACGCCGCGCTCAACGACCGGGGAGTCCGTGCGGTCTTCGCCGCCCGTGGTGGCTACGGCACCCAGCGGATCGTCGATCGCATCGACGTGGCTGGCATCCGCCGCGATCCCCGGGTGGTCGTCGGGTTCAGTGACATCACCAGCATCCATGGCAAGCTCTGGCGCGACGCCGGGCTGGTCACCTTCTACGGTCCCATGGTCAACTGGAGCGACAGCCGCACCGGGCCGGAGTCGGCCGAGGCACTACGCCGGGCGGTGATGACCACCGCACCCGTCACCATCACCAGGGATCCCGCCGAGACGGCCGCCCCCGTCCTGGTGCCGGGACGGGCGACGGGTCCCCTGCTCGGCGGCTGCCTGACGTTGATCTCCACATCGTTGGGTGCCGGTGACGCCCCGAAGTTCGACGACGCCATCCTGTTCTTCGAGGACGTGGACGAGGCGCCGTACAGCATCGACAGGATGCTGACCGAGCTACGCCGGGTGGGCGTGCTGTCCAGGGTCGCCGGGGTGGTCATCGGCCAGATCACCAACAGCGTCGGTGCACCCGACGAGTGGGACGCGGTGGCGATGTTGACGGACCGCCTCTCCGACCTTGGCGTGCCGGTCCTGGGCGGGCTCCGACTGGGTCATGGCAACGGGCAACTCACCATTCCGCTCGGTTCGCGGGCCACGATTGATGCGGAGGCGGGGACCCTGACGGTGGAGCCCGGAGTCCGTCCGCGCTAGGTGGAATGGAGGGCGTCCCGCCGCGCCTACAGCGCCCACCGGATCACGGTGACCAGCCCGAGGACGGTCAGAGTCAGGACGATCAGGCCGATCACCGTTGCCACCAGGCAGGGCAGGGCCTCGCTCCACGCGCCGGGGACCTGACGGGGTCCGGCCTCCGTCCAGGTGACCGGGCCCTGACCTTCCTGTCCAGCCTGCTCGACCAGCCGACCGAACCGTGCGCGTGCCACCGGCCCGAGCTTGTCGGTGGGGTCAGCGTTCACCTTCAACACGAGCAGCCGCCGCCAGGCACCCGGGTGAGCCCTCTCGAATGCGCCGATCTCCTCCACGGCGGCGTCCTCGTCGAGGAACCCCCAACGCCCGGCCTCGACCACGTTGCCCACCTGCCGGTACAGCGCGGCACGCTGCGCCCGCAGCTCCAGGTCGTCGGGGTACGCGGCGGTCAGGCTCGCCAGCCGCTGCATCGCTGGGTGGACGTGCCCGCGCCGCAGATCGGCCTCGACCTTCGCCAGCACGTGATCTTTCGCCATGGCGGTCATTCTCAGCGGCCACCGCCACAACCGAAAGCCCATATCCGCGTAGCGGCGCGGACCGCTGGGCGCACTTCTCGTTGATGATGGTTGCCATGACGTCAGTGGGCGCCCAGCGGGTGCGGGATGCGAACGGCGGAACGCAGAGTCCATTGGAGCAGCGGCTGATCGAGTCCGTCGCCCACGGCGCGGTGCTCGACCTGGCCGGTGACGGGCCGGTCGACGAGGCAGCGATGCGGTCCTGGGGCGATGACCGCACGATCTCGGCTTCGGTCATCCGTGAGCTGGTCCGCGGCCGGCTGGTCAGCGAGCCCGACCCACATGGCCTGCGGCTGCGCGGAGCCCGGATCGTCGGCCAGATCGATCTGGAGAACATCACCAGTGACCTGGCGCTGGAGCTGCGCGACTGCCTGCTGCCCAGCGGCGTGAACCTTCGCAACGCCCGCCTGTCAGCGGTCGCACTGACCGGGTGCCGCATCGAGCAGGCGCCCGGTGCCGCGGACGCGGCACTCGACGCCACACGCTGTGCCGCGTGGGTGATGTCGCTCAGGAAGAGCACGGTCACCGCTGATGCGGTCGCCGGCACCGTTCGTCTCGCCGCCGCACGCGTCGGCACGTTGGACTGCCGTGGAGCGCGGTTGGAGAACAGCACCGGATCTGCCCTGGACGCCGACGGCCTCCAGGTCGACCAGAGCGTGTTCCTGAATGACGGATTCACCGCCACCAGCCCCAGCGTGCGAGGCACCATCCGGCTGCTCGGCGCCCACATCGGCGGCCAGCTCAACTGCGGTGGAGCACGGTTGGAGAACACCGCCGGCCCGGCACTCAACGCCGACAATCTCCGGGCCAACCAGGACGTGCTGCTGTCGAACGGCTTCATCGCCACCAGCGCCAGCGAGCAGGGCACCATCCGGCTGCTCGGCGCGCACATCGGCTCGTTGAGCGCGAGCGGTGCGCGGCTGACGAACACCGCCGGACCGGTCCTCGACGCCGACGGCCTCACCGTTGACCGGGACGTGGCCCTGGACAGTGGTTTCACCGCCACCAGCGCCAGCGAGTGGGGCGGCATCGGCCTGTCCGGCGCCCACATCGGCGGACTTCTGGCCTGCGGTGGGGCGCGCCTGGAGAACACGACCGGCCCCGCCCTCGACGTGAACGGCCTCCGGGTCGACCAGGACGTGCTCCTGGATGACGAATTCAGCGCCACCAGCGGCGGTGACGAGGTGGTGGTGCTGGTGCTGGCCGGAGCGAGGATTGGTGGGGCCCTTTGCCTCGACAGCGATCGGGTGACGCGCACGGCACCGGGCCCGGGACCGCTGATCGAGTTGGACGGGCTCACCTACAGCGGCCTCCCGCGGCCCACGTCACTGCGGCGCTGGTTGACCCTGCTGCGCGAGGGCACCCCCCGTTACAGCGCCCAGCCCTACCAGCACCTCGCCGCCGCGTACCGCGCCGCCGGCCACGACCGCGACGCCCGCACCATCCTCATCGCCCAACGCCGCGACCAGATCCAGCGCGCCGGACTGACCGCCTCCGAGCGCGCCTGGGGTCGCCTCATCGGCATCACCCTCGGCTACGGCTACCAGCCCTGGCGGGCCCTGCTCCTGCTCCTCGCCACACTGGCGATCGCAGTGACCCTCAGCGTCCTCGGCGGCCACCACGGCGGCCTGGCGCAGAAGCCCGTGACCAGCGGAGCAGCCACCACCTGCACCACCATCGACCAGATCGGCGTCGGCCTCGACCTCGGCACCCCAGTGCTCAAGACCGGCGCCCGTGACCGCTGCCAACCCACCGACACCCCTGCCGGCCAGACCCTGACCATCGCCGGCTGGATCCTGCAGCTGCTCGCCTGGAGCTTCGCCACCCTCTTCATCGCCGGCTTCACGAGCGCGGTCCGCAAGACCTGAGCACACGCTGACCTGCTCCGGTCACCTGTGCGCCGTCACTCGGGTCGCATCCGCGGGCGGTACTCAACCGCGCGGGGTGGGAACACCGAAGAGATCGATGATGCCGGCGGGAAGCTGGGCGAGCAGGTCATGACGCTCGTCGTCATCGAGCGCCTCGGCGACGGTACGCAACACCGCCTGGGCGTGCTGACGCACCTGGTCCGCGTCCGCGCACTGCTCCCGATCGCCGACGTGTTTCAGGAAGTCGCCGATGTCCCACTGGCGGCCCCGTGGATTACGGGTGACCGACGGGTTCAGCCGCTCCGGTAGCTGTGCCGCGAGGTGGTCGGCCTCCCGTCCGGCGAGCCGTTCGCCGAGCACCGACAGGACAGCCTGTACGGACCGCACGGCCTCATTCTCGCCGAGGCCCCCGCGCCGCCGTACCGTGGCGATCAACTGCTCGTACTCCATGACCCGCTCCTTCCGTCTCCTCGACCGGCCGTCAGGCCTGCCAGCGGACGAACGGGGCGAGTTCCCAGGCTCCCTGGCCGCAAACGAGGTCACCCGCCGACCCGGGCTTTCAGCCGTCGGCCGGCGGGACCTCATATCTCGCCACGAACCAGGCGGATCAGCCGGTCGAGGACGCGGCCCTCGCTCACCCGTAGGCCGTCGTGTTCGTACTCGTTGGTGATCCAGGGGCGTAGACCGCGCACCGATCGCGCCGTGGCCAACGAGTCGTCGGTGTCGACGTACATGTCGTCGTGGTAGACGGCGGCGACGACGGGCACCTCGTTGCGGGCCAACTGCTGCGGGTCGTACAGGTCCGGCCACTCCTCGCGCCGCGCCAGCAGCTCCGCCGTCTCGCGCAGCGGGGCCAGTGCCGGATCGCTGGCGAACATCCACGGGTAGATCATCTCGCCGGTCAGCAGCACCGGTCGGTCGTCCGCCAGCGCCCCGTCGGCGTCGAACTGCGGGAACTCGGCCCGTACCGTCTCGGCCGCCCAACCGGTGGCACCCGGTGTCACCGACCGCTGGCCGTAGATCGACTCGTGCAGCAGCGCGTAGAGCGGGCGGCTCGCGTACGAGAGATGGCCCTGGACCTCGGCGAGGAACGAGTCGGAGAGTTGACCGGCGGGCACCCCCGGCAGGAAAGCGTCTTCGAGCAGGTAGTGCAGGGTGTGCGTACCGTTGCCGGTGCCCAGCGTGGTGCCGATCGCCTGGAACGCCTCGGCGGTCAGCAACCCGCCGCCGGGCAGCCGCACCTCCCGCTCCCGGAGGTGCCGCACGACGGCGCGAACGGTCTCGACGTCCTCCGGATAGCGCGCGTAGTGCGCCTCGACCTTGCGCTGCACGCGCGGGTACGCGGACCGGTAGACCTCGTGCGCGCTGCTGCGCAGGCCGGGGAGGCCACCGGTCACGAAGGCCTCGCGGACGCCTTCCGGCGCGTACGACAGGTAGGTGAGGGTGCAGAAGCCGCCGTAGCTCTGGCCGAGCAGGCTCCACCGCCCGTCCTCGCCGAGGAGTTCCCGGCGGATCAGCTCGCAGTCCCGGACGATCGAGTCGGCCCGGAAGTGCGCCAGATACCGGGCCTGCGCGGTCGCGTCGCCGCGCAGTGGCAGCGTCTGCCGATTGGCGGGGGTGGAGCGGCCGGTGCCGCGCTGGTCCAGCAGCAGCACCCGGTAGTCGTCCAGCGCCCGGCCCAGCCAGCTGTCACGGCCCACTGGCCGCGGTGACCGCCCGCCTGGGCCGCCCTGCAGGAAGAGCAGCCAGGGCAGCGACTCGTGCGCCTTGCCGACAGCGACGACCTCGCGGGCGTACACCTCGATCTGTTCGCCGGCCGGGTTCGCGTGGTCGAGCGGTACCCGGAAGCTGTGGTCGGTGATGGCGGTGCCTGGGTGGCGGTAGGTCGGCACGGTTCCCTTCCCGTATTCGCTGGCCACGGGCCGGTTGGCCGGGGTCCGCCCATCTTATGATCCGGTGGATCCGATGCCAGACGGTGGCTATCCCATGGCCTTCCCGGTCGCCTTCGTGAATTCAAGCAGCCTGTCGGGAGCGTTCTCGGAGAGCTGTCGCACTGCGATGGCGTACGCATTCGACCCGCCGCCTTTGATGACGCTGTCGAACTCCTTCGAGCAGGTCGCCGCGTTCGTCTCGGCGTGGGTGAGGAACTCCTCCCACAAGTCCTGAAGGGACGATTCCGGAACGCGGAAGAACCGATCGGCCTCGTCGACGTGGGTGAGCAGGCTGTCGCAGGTGTCCGCTATCCGGTGGAGCCCGTCGGGAGTACGTTCCTCGTTAGGGGTTTTGCGGTATTCGTCGAGGATGTCGTTGATCACGTCGAGATCGGTGACGAACCGCAGGATCAGATCCCGGCCGCCTTGGTTCATCCACTCTCGCACCTGTTCCGCCACGAGTTCGCGGGGTCGCTCGCCGTTGGACTGAATCCATCCGTCGAGCAACTGGTAGTTGGTGTTCGACGCCAGGTTCAGGTAATGGATATCTCGCCATCCCGAGAGTGGGAGGGCGATGATGAAGATGACCGCGAGGAAGCACGCCTGCACTGCCCGCCTGGGCCGCTTCGGAGGTCGGGTGCCCTCCGGCATGGTGACACCGCTCTTTCGGGTCGCGAAGCGGTCGGAAAGAGCGCCGAGCATCGCAGCGGCAAGGGCCGTCAGCGCGCATGCCGCCACCACGATGTTGAACACCATGGAGATTTCACCCCAGGCGAGATTGCCGCGCCAGGCACAGGTCGTCTCGAAGGTGTTCATCGGGCCGAGGCAGCCGTCGACGGAGGTGAGGAGCACAAAACCCGCCGCACCGATCCACAGTGCGATGTTGGTCGAGGCGAGCGTGTTGATCAGGCGCAGTTCCGTTCGGCGGGCATTCGCCGATACGGCGGCGATCACCCCTCCGCCGAACAGCCCTGCGGCGCAGTAATAGTAGTAGTACGAGTATTCGATGTCCCCTGAAGAGACCGTTTCCCAGAGTCTGCTGCGGTTGAGCGCCAACTTGACGGCCACCAAGCAGATCAGGCCAGCGACGCCTCCGATCACTGCCGGTTTCATCGAAGACGGTTGGGGCTCGATGCCGCGGTCCACGAGAGGTCCGACGATCCGCGGAAGGACGGCGATCGTCCAGAGGATCGCGATTCCCGTGAACAGGAAGGGTCCTGCGGTCGCCATCAGCGCAGGGCTCAGGGCGAACAACATCGTGGTCGTGACCGATTCGGCCTCGCCTCCCTTCGCGACCACGATCTTCGACCACTCGTCATACAGGGCTTGCCTGTCCAAATTGATGTAGAGGCCGTAGAAGAATCCGGAGAAATACTTCCACGTCATGAGGAGGACCGCCAGCACGAGCCACGAGGGGACGAGGATGGCGGCCAGTCGGGCCCAAGCGGTGCCTTCGGGGCGGGTGGCGGCCCACTGCCTTTCGACTTGCGACACCCACCAGCCGAACAACACGCTCATACAGAGGAGTACGAGGAGGAATTCCGGGTGTGGCGGGATTCGCGTGAGCGAGAACGTACTGTCGACGAACGGGCTTCCGAGGATCAGACCCGACCCGAACCAGAGGCCGACGCCGACGCCTGACGGTGGGCGTTCACCGGAATCGGCCGACCGCGCCACCGCCTGCCACAGGTAGATGCCGATGATCGCGGCAGCCGGCGCGGAGCAGACCAGTGCCGCCGACACGATCGAGGCCAACTGTGCGGCTCCGCCCTCGTTCAGTGCCACGATGAGCCGGTAGAAGATGAGCGTCGTCGCCAGGCCGGTGAGCGCCAGGGCGAGCGGGCGGATCCTCAGCAACGTCGAAGGGTCGGAGGCCGATGCTCGTCGTGCGCTCCATTCTGGATGGACGCGCCACAGGCCGAGGAACGCCTCAAATGCGCGCTCGCGCTTGGTCGAAGGCTCCGAGTCCTCGGTGACCAGCCATTTCGCCGGATCGGCCTCCCACTCAACGGATCGCAGGTCGGCTCGGATCTCCCGGCTGCGCAAGACCTCCGTCCTCGACAGGTAGATGAGGGCAGCCATCACGCCCGTGGAGGCGATGTTGGTTGCATGGATGCCAACGAGGTTATGGGCCCACGGGAATTCCCGGGTGATCTCGATGATGCTGTGAACCCGGATCGCCACATAGGGGAGCAGGACGAGCCAGAGGAAGACGCGCCACATCGATATCACCAGGTAGGTAATTGTTATGTCGCGGTTACGGATGTGCGCGAACTCGTGGAGGATAACCGCCCGGAAGGTCTCGGGTGCGGAACCATGGCGGTGGACCAGTCCCCCGTTGATTCTGAGGATCGGCCGTCGGCTGTCGCCGAACACCACCGCGCTCATCGACATCGCGGTCGGATCGGTCACGACCTTCGGCAGGCGGGAGAGGTCGGCCTCCCTCGACAGCGACAACAATCTCCGCTCCACCCGCTGATCGCTGTCCACTTGATCGAGCTCGACATAGCGGCTCGGCCGGGATTTCCACTTGGGCAGCGTCTTGAAGAGGCAGAAGGTGGCGAACAGCAGGAGCAGGATCCACAAGACCCCGAGCCATATCGACGGTGCGGGGTATTTCTCCAGGCAGGCCTGGAGTGCCTCGTTGTTCCGGCTGAGATTGTCCATGGCATTCGCGACGCTGTCGAGCTCGGTGTTCACCCCGGCTGCCCGGAAGCACGCGCGACGATCGGTGTCGCCGCCGAGGATGTTGCGGGCCTCCAGGACCATCGCCCCGGTGCTGATCACCAACAGGGCGACGAGTTGGATAAATCGCAGTGTGGTGCTCGCGTCGACATGCGGCAGGAATTTTCGCGGGGAGTTCACAGGATCAGCCTCCGTCCAGGGTTCGCGGACGGATTCCGTTCACGACTATGCGGAACCCAGGAGGTCGTCCGGTCGGTCCATGGTCAGGCGCCGGTGGATGGCATCGGCAATGGCGACCGCCTCATCCTCGGACAGTCCTCGCTTCTTGGCTTCGCTCAACGCGGCTTGATAGATGGTCTTTTGCTGCTCTGACGTGAAGTCGGGAATCGACGTCTTGGCGGGCCGCCGCTTGAGTCGGGATCTGACCCATTCGCTGCTGCGTTCTGCCAACGAATCGGTCGCGCCCTTGGCGGCCTGTTCGAGCACGACCCAGACCACGGGAGTCGCCAGGAGCGCTATTTCGCCGAGCCCGAATCCGAGCGGCTCTCTCTTGGGGCCGCGATTGCGGAACTGTCGTGACACGGTTCGCTCGTCGAGCAAGCCCAGGCCCTTCACGACAGGCAGTTCAGCCGGAGCGAAATCCGCAATCACGTCGCGGACGACTTCATGAAGAGTGCCGAGGGTGTCAGGCATCGAGCGGATCCAATGCTAGGGGGGCGGCGGATCCACAGTGATTCGCCCACTTGGCCCCTGGATTCTACTTTCTGGACCGGCCATACGCCACCATGGACCCGGATCAGCGTCCCTTTACCGACCTGTCGGCGTGAAGCTCCCGCTGGCGTTGGCGGAGCTGGGATTGATCGATGAGTACGAGTTCGTGGTTCATCCCAGGCTTGCGGGCCACGGGCCGACATTGTTCGCGGGGATGTCGAAGCATGTCGACTTGAAGCTCGTGAGCCGGCTGGAGTTCGCCTCGGGGGCGGTGGCGATGCGGTACGAGCCGAGAAGGTAACCATCGGGCTCGTTAGCCCGAGCCGACCACACCGTGGAGCCCAGGTTCGCGGCTCTCGAATACTTGCTCCCCCAGTACTCCGCGCCACCGCTAGCGGCGAGGGGCCGTCCAGGATCCGACCACGTCGCAGCAGTAGCTTTGCGATCATGAGGGACTGGGAGCTACGGCCGGCTTCGGTGGCCGACGTCGAGGCGGTGGCCGAGTTGCGGGCCGTGGTGCTTCGGGCGGATCTGGAGCGGCTCGGGCGGTACGACGAGCAGCGGGTGCGCCAGCGACTGCGGGACGGGTTCGCGCCGACGCACACCTGGGTGATCGAGGTAGGCGGCGCGTTCGCCGGCTGCGTGTCGCTGCGTCCAGCCGAAGACGCCCAGTGGCTGGAGCACTTCTACCTGGCCCCGCACCTGCAGCGCAGCGGCATCGGTGCCGCGGTGCTGCGCGGGCTGCTGGAGCAGTGCGACCGCGATGGCAGCCTGGTCCGGCTGAACGTGTTGCAGGGTAGTCCGGCCCGCCGGCTGTACGAGAGGCACGGATTCACGGTCGAGACCGAGGACCCGGTGGACGTGTTCATGGTGCGCAAACCATCGTGACCAACACCGCATGCGCCTTGTCCTGCATCGATGGATGTCGGTTGCTGTCCTTCTGAGCCGCACGACTAAGTGGACCCATTGCTGCAGTGTCGACGTGGGTGGTGACGTTGTGGCAACGTCATCCCGGAAAGCGAGTTCACGCTGTCCACTCCGGCCGCTGCCGAGGCCGGCCGACCGGGATCCGACATGACCGGGGCCGACCACCCGCCGGCTCATCCAGAGGACAAGGAGTCCCGATCGTGAACGTCAGAAACCGGACCCGCCCGCGACTCCTCTCCATCCTGCTGGCCGCTGTGCTCGCCACCGGTCTGTCCGTTCCCGGCGCCGGACCGGCGGTCGCCGGGCAGACCAGTCTGCGGGCCGCCGACCCGAGCGTGATCCGCGTCGGCAGCACCTACATCTCCGTCCAGTCGCTCAACGGCGGGATCGCCGTGCGGCAGGCAGCGTCAACCGACGCGCTGGCCGCCGCACCCGCGCGGCAGGTATGGACGGACAGCCGCAACCTCGGTGAGGTCTAGGCCCCGGAGATCATCACCGATGGCGGCCGCTACTACATCTACTTCTCCGCCGGACGCGGCACCGCACACCGGATGTACGCGATCAGCTCGGCGTCGCCGGCCAGCGGCTACACGGCCGAGCGGCAGCTCGCGCTGCCCGGCGGCAAGTGGGCCATCGACGGCAGCCTGTTCACCTTCAACGGGCAGCGGTGGTTCGTCTGGTCGGGGTGGGCCGGCGACACCAACATCGAACAGAACATCTACCTCAGCCGGATGAGCGACCCGGTCACCCCGACTGGCAACCGGTACCTCATCTCCCAGCCGCGGGAGAGCTGGGAACGCGTCGTCGGCAACCCGTACATCAACGAGTCCCCCGAGGCGATCAAGGACCCGAACGGGCAACTGCACATCGTCTACTCCGCCAACGGCAGCTGGAGTGACCAGTACTGCCTCGCCGACCTGCGGCTGCGGGCCGGCGGCGACCCGACGTACGTGTGGGATTGGTACAAGTCGAACGGCTGCCTGTTCGGCTCGAACCGGGCCACGATGATGGCCGGCTGGGATCCCACTCTGTACGTGAACGGGCCCGGCCACCACAGCTTCGTCCTGCTCAACGGCGACATCGCCACGAGCCCACCCGCCGGGCCGAGGTTCCCGCTGATGTTCCACGCCGTGCCCAAGGGCACCCCGTACTCCTAGGAGAACCGGTACTGGTACACCGGCACCTTCTGCTGGTGGGGCAACACCACCTACCGCCGCGCGAACGTGCCCGGCCCGACGACCGACACCGGGTTCAGCATCAAGTTCTTCGAGTGATCCGCCGGCCGACAGGACCTGTCCAGCCGTCCGCCTGAATCATCCCGCGCCGACCGGCTGTAGCCTCCGCCCTTATGAGCTGGCTTCCTGATGACTTCATCCACCCCGTGCACGTACCCGTGCCCAACACCGCGCTTCACCTGCGGCCGATCCGGGAGGCGGACACCGCGCTCGACTACCCCGCCGTGATGGGCTCCCGAGAGCGCTTGTGGGAGATATTCGGCCCGGCCTGGGCTTGGCCCCCGGCGACGATGACCTACGACGAGGACCGTATCGACCTGCTGCGCCACGCGAAGGAAATAGCCGCACACGAGTCGTTCAACTACGCGCTGCTGGACGAGGAGGAGACGGCGCTCCTCGGCTGCGTCTACATCGACCCGCCCGAGCGCACCGGCTCCGACGGCGAGGTCTCCTGGTGGGTGGTGGACGACCTGGTCGGCAGCGAGGCGGAGAGCGCGCTCGACGCACTGGTGCCGCAGTGGATCGCCGCCGACTGGCCCTTCCAACAGCCCCGTTACCTGGGCCGCGACATCACCTGGCAGGACTGGCTCGCGCTGCCGCGCGCCTCGTGACACGTCCAAGGGTGCCAGGTGTCGGCGTCCGCGGTGTGAACCGCGGTAGTCAGCTCCGGCTCCTATAGTGGCGCGCATGACTTTCGGGACCACCCAGGCAGTCGACCTATTCCGCGCAGAGGCCGCGAGGCGGAGCATTCCTCCGGCCGAGGTGGAGCGGTGGATGAGCGGTGTCCTCCGCCCGTGCGGGCAACTGGGCCCGGACATCGACGGGCCGGTGGTGGGCCAGTGGGGCGGCAGCCCGACGCTTCCGGTCGACATGCCTCACCCCCCGGATGGCTCCTACGACCCCAACTCCGGGGAGTCCGACCGTGTCAACTGGGCGATTCGGCAAAGGCGATCTGGCCGCACTGAAGTTCGACGGGGTACAGATCTTCACTGACGGAATGTGACCCGATAACGAGGACGGTAGGACCCCGCGACGGCGGTGCAGATCGTGCACTCGTCGCGGCGTAGTGCGCGGGATATCGAGCATCTCGGGTCGGCGCATGACGACGGGCCGTTCATGGCATCGCACCCCCTCGTGAACCGCGGTCAGAATGTGGCGATCGGGTTGACCGGGCTGCCGGAGGTACCGGCGAAGCGGACCGGCGCGACTGCGAGGTGGAAGTCCCACTGGCCAAGCTCGGCAGCCGTAGTCGCGCACACCTCCAGGTCGCAGTTGTCGAGCAGCCACAGACCCATCGCGACGAGACCCACGGCGTGAACCGGCATCAACACGTCTTCGTACCCCGACGGCTGAACGTCCTGGGGGGTGTCAGCGCCGATCAGCGCGACGCCGCGTTCATGTAGCCACGGCAGGCAGGACGCGTGCCAGCCGGCCTGCGTGAAACCGCTGGCCGCACCGGCCTCGTGCCGGACGCGGCCATAGCCGGTCCGCAGGAGTACCGCATCGCCGGATCGCACCCGTACACCCTGGCGACGCTCGGCCTCCTCGAGATCGTCGGGAAACACACCCTGCCCCGGTTCCAACCACGGCACATCGCGGGCCCTCGCAACGTCCAGCAGGACACCACGCGTGATGATCCCGTTCGCCGCCGCCGTGACGGCCGCCCACGCCGATCCCGTTGCGGCGTCGACCAACGAGTGCGACCGCCCGTTGTACATCGTGCCGTCCCAGAAGATGTGGCACGGCGAGTCGACGTGGGTGAGGGTGTTGCCGTGGAACGTGATGCCGAGCCGCTCGGACGAAAAGCCCCAGCGCCGGTCGGCATGGAAGCCGGGCACCGGCATGTTCTCCGCACCCGGCATGTCGGCGGCGCACGGGCACGTCGTCGTCGACCGCTCCATGTCCGCCGGTACGGCAACCTCCCACGCGCAGGACACGCTCCTGCCGTGGCGCACGGCCCGCGCCGCCGCCAGCCGGACGTCGTCGGTGATGTGGTTCAGAGTTCCGCGCTCGTCTTCGTCGCCCCACCGTCCCCAGTTCGACAGCGTGTTGAAGTACTCGAGCACGTCGTCCTGTGTGGGCATCGGTCGCCCTGCCGTCATCCCAGCATCGACTCCTCCGGTCACGCGGTTCGAGGCACCGCAGGTAGGGTATCCCGCCGCTGGATACCCGACGACCTTGCACCGCCGGCGCCGCGATCACCCAAGGTGCGCACTAATTTGAGCCAACGGACCTCAGCCCGTTGTCAGTCCTCGGGTTGCCAGCTCGCTGAGCGAAGGGTTGCCGCCGAGCGCCGCGCGAGCCACCGCCGGCTTGCGCAGCTCGAACACCTCCACCATGAACGTCGGCGATTCGGACCGTTGCTTGATCCCGTCGACCTCCTGCCGGTCAGGGTTGAACGGCAGCGTCCGCCACTGACTCGCGGTTTCCTCCCAGCCAGAGGAGATGGCCTTGGCCAGGCCGGTCGTGAGGTGACGTCGAGTTTCTAACCCAGACTCAGGTTGTGCTGCTTGAGCGCACTCTGGATGATTTCGAGCGCTTTCGGCCCCATGCCGTGCAGCTTGGCCAGTTCGGCGCGCGGCACTCCTGCAAGGTCACGCAGGGCCGTGTAGCCAGCGTTGTCCAAGGCCCGCGTCGCTGGTACACCGATCTTCGGCAGGGTGTCGAGGGAGGAATTCACGCTCTTCATCATGTCGCGTCCAGCCCATGGCTGCACCGTTCTCGCCTGGCGCGCGCCGCGATCAGCCGGACACGCCTCCGGAGGCAAAGGGTCGCGTCAGACGTACGGTGGCCGTCCTCGTACCCACGCCAAAGCCACGTGACGTTGGAGGCTTACGTGACGTTGTCGTACTCCGTCTGGTGGCGGCGGATTTCGGCATGGTGGTCGGCGGACCAGGCCGCCAGGGCCAGGACGGTGGAGAGCAGTGACGTGCCCAGTTCGGTGAGGGCGTACTCGACGCGGGGCGGGACTTCGGGGTAGGAGGTCCGGGTGACGAGGCCGGTGCGCTGCAGGTGCTTCAAGGTCAGCGTGAGCATGCGCTGAGAGATGCCGGGGATCGCGTCGCCCAGGTTCGAGTAGCGGATGGGGCCGTCGGCGAGCGTACCGATGATCAAGACGCTCCACTTGTCGCCGACGAGGTCCAGGACCTCGCGGATGAAATCGGCGTCTTCGTCGTTCCAGTGCGCACAGGGCCCTGGCGCGGCCCGGACGTTCGCCCGGACGTTGGTTCGCCTCCGTCGAAGATCCCCTGCACTCATACCCGCTCCCCCTCCGTCAGCCAGTTGCTACGCACATGAATGTACCTTTTGTGGCTCTCCGATTCTAATGCATGATCTGGCTACGAACAGCCAGTAAGAAACGAGGAGGAGTGCCATGAAGATCGAGTTCTGGTCAGACATCGTCTGCCCGTACTGCGGGCTGATGGATCACCGGCTCCACCAGGCCCTGGACCGGTTCCCGGATGGCGATCAGGTGCAGGTGATCCACCGGTCGTTCCAACTACACCCCGACCTGCCACGGGAGGGTGTCAGTCAACGAGAGTTGATCAAAATGGCCGGGGCCCCCGCGACGACCGTGGACCGGGTCCTGCGGCCGATCGAGCGGGCAGCCAAGGCGGAGGGCCTGACGCCCTACCGCGCGGTCGACCGCACGCTCGGGCCGACCGACCTGGCCCACGAGCTGCTCGCCTACGCGACCGACCAGGGCCGCGGAGCCGAGATCTGGACGGCGATGTTCCGCGCGCACTTCGGGCAGGCCCGCAAGCTGTGGACCGCCGGCGAGGTTCTCGACTTCGCCGCCGAGGTGGGCCTGGACCGCGCCGGGGCCGCCGAGGCCCTGCGTAGCCGCCGCTACCGCGCCCGCGTGGCGGCCGACCAGCGCGAGGCACAGCGCCTCGGGGCCCGCGGCGCGCCGTTCCTCGTGTTCGATGGCCGCTTCGCCGTTCCCGGGGCGATCGGCGTCGACGACCTGCTCGCGGTCATCGCCAAGGCGTGGGCCGAGAGCCATCCCACGCCACAGCCGCTGCCGGTTGTCGCTGATGCCGAGGGCATGTGCGCCCCGGACGGGTGCGCGGTACCCGACCGCACCATCTGAGCCGCGGGCGACGGATTCCCCGCGCTACCAACCCGAGCCGACCGCTCGGGGCAACAGACACGGACCCACGAGGGTTCGCCATCCCGAATTGGAGTTACCAGCCATGTCCGATCTGAAGGCGCAGGACAGTGCTCTGATCCTGATCGACCACCAGGTCATCTCGATGGGGTTCATCAAGACCCAGTCGCCCGACGTCGCCAAGTTGAACAGCATCACCCTTGTGAAGGCCGCGAAGGTCCTCGACATCCCCAACGTCTGGACCAGCAGCACCGAGGACGACAACCAGGACTGGTGGATGCCCGGGCTGGAGGAGATCAACCCAGAGGCCTACGCGAACCGGATCAAGCGCACCGGCATCATCGACTCCTGGGACGACCCGAACTTCGTCCGGGCCGTCGAGGCCACCGGCCGCCGGACCCTGATCATGGCCGGCACCACCCACGACGGCTGCCTGATCTACACCGCCCTCAGCGCCAAGCGGGCCGGATACGAGGTCTACGCGGTGCTCGACGCCGGAGGATCAGTGTTCCAGACATCCGAGGAGGCGGCGCGACTGCGCATGATGCAGGCCGGCGTCATCCTGACCACCACCGCCGCAGTCCTCGGCGAACTCGCCAAGGACTGGGCCACTCCGCATGGCCAGCAGATTCGTCAGATTCTGGCCGACAACTTCAAGACCGTACTCGGTGGATTTGGGTTGGCGAAGTAGGCGCAGCGCCCCAGCGGGCCCGGCGGCAGGCTGCGTGCAGCCCGCGCCGGGCCCGCTTTCATGGGCGGCGCAGAGCGATCAGCCGCCGATCATGCGGGCGGGCACCACACCGGCCAGCGTCGTCAGTCGCGCCACGCCGGCCGGCGCCGGGTGACCCCGGGCGACGTCGGCGATCACGGTACGCGCCAACGGCCTGCACCGAACCTCAGCCGGCGCAACATTTTCCGCGTCGACCAGCGCGCGTGCGGCTCCGCGCAGGTCACCAACCTGGAGGTACGCCCGCGCGGCATCGATCAGATCCGGATGCCTGTCCGCCGTCGGACCTCAGCCAAGATCGATGGCTGGTGGCGTACCGCTCACGATCGCCTGCCATATCGAGCCGCAGCGGATGTCACTTTAACCCGCCATACATATAGGCGTGCATGCATAGGCGGCTAAGTCCGGCGGGACCTCGGACAACGATGTCGGTGGATATTGTTGCGAAATCTTTGTTCGGGACGCATAGACGGAGGTGTCGGTGAGGCACAGAAGACGATGGCGCTCAAGACTTGCCGCTGTGGTTGCGGCACTGGTCGCCGCACAGGTGGCGCTCGTCGCCGCCCCGGCGTCGGCAGAGGAGAAACGCCTGTGGGAGGTGGAGGTCGCCAAGATCCCCACCGCCAAGTACACCCGCGACGCCAAGGTCTACATCACCGAGTCCCTCCAGGCCCTCCGGCCATACGTGGACGGCGGGCTGGGAGACAGCCGGATCGCCCCGGTGCTGGCGGACATCGAGAGCCGGTATTTCGACGGCGCCCGGCTCAAGAGCGCCGCCGACGGTGCGACGGTGTTCGACAACCTCCAGCATCTGGAATCGTTCCTCAAGAGCCGGCTCTCCGGTGCCAGCCCGCCCAACGGCGAGGCTGAGCAGGCACATGTGATTGCGCTGGTGGAGACTCTGTCCGGGTTGCGCCTGCTGGCGGACGCCGCGATCCAGGACGCCGAGGCGACGATCGGGCCGTTCCGGGCCAGCCCGCCGCCCGCGCCCGCCCCAGCTGGGCTGGCCGAGGCTTTCGCGGACCTGGATGCGGCCAAGGCCAGCCTCGCCAAGGCCGACACGATGCTGGTCAAGGCCAATCCGGAGCCGGCGACGGTCCACGCATCGAAAGCCTGGGACGACGGCTTCCGCGTGTTGACCCGGCTGGGCATCACCTACAACGGCGACCACGATGGCGACGGAGTCGTCGATGTGGTGGAGCTGCGGTTCGGGTCCAGCCCGCTGCTGGTCGACTCCGACGGTGACGGGTTGACCGACAAGTTCGAGATCACCGAGTTGGCTGGCTGGACCCGGCCCAACGCGGTCGACACCGATCAGGACGGGGTCGCCGACGGCGCGGAGGACGTCGACGGCGATGGGCTCACCAACCTCGACGAGCAGCGGCTCGGTACCTCGCCCACCGACCCGGACACCGACGGCGACGGTGCCACTGACGGTGCCGAGGTGGCCCAGGGCAGCAATCCGCTCGTGGCCGACCAGCCACGCGCTCCGCCGACACCCGGCAACGTCCCGCCGATCGTCCCCACCCCCACTGACACCGACACCGACGGCGACGGCCTGCCGGACCTCGTGGAGGAGGACGGCCTCACCGATCCCGCCAACGTCGACACCGACGGCGACGGGCTCTCGGACTTCACCGAGGACGACCTCTCGATCAACCCACGCGTTCAGGACACCGACGGGGATGGTCTACGCGACGACTACGAGGTCGCCAACGCCGAATCCCAGGGCCTCGACCCTGGCCGATTCGACGAGCAGATCAGCAAGTGGACGTACGTTTCCGACTTCCTGCTCGGCATGTTCGCCGGCGACTTCGCCGAGAAGGACTCGATGGCGTGGCTCGCCGGCAACCTGTGTAGCGGCGGGCTGAGCGTCATCCCGGTCGTCGGCTGGATCCTCGGCGGGCTCGCCGACATCCGCGACACGATCGCCGCGCTCATCCACGGCGAGTGGGTCAGCGCGGGTCTCAGCATCCTCGGCGTCGTCCCCTACGTCGGTGACGCGGTCGCGATCCCCGCCAAGGTCGCGAAGTTCGTCCTCAAGTACACCCACCGCCTCACGCCAGCGGCCCGGTTCGTCGCCAAGTACGACAAGATCCCCGACACCGTCAAGGAGCTCACCTACGAGCTCATCATGCCGGAGGTCTGGGCAGCCCTCGTCGAACCGGAGGGTCTGGCAGCAGCCGCCAGCAGAATCAGCAAGAGCAACTTCAATCGGCTGCTCAGTGGTGAGCGCACCGACCTCCAGAAGATCCACTTCGCGCTCAAGGCGGTGGGCAGCAACGGGCAGAATCTGCACGTCCCCGGCCCCGACGTCAGGTGGGCCACGGGCCGTAACGACGGTCAGAACATCTTCGTCGACGAACTCATGGGCTACCGTGACGACACCACTCGCGGCCGGCCCCAGCTCTGGCTGCGGCAGGCCGGCGAGCCAGGGCAGTTCGAGCCCAGCGGCCGGTCGACCGACTATGGCGAGTACAGCCCTGAGGGCTGGGTCATCCACGAGGTCAAGACCGGCGTCCCGACCGAGCACGACCGCCACAACCTCATCCAGTGCGATGAGGACAAGTGGTACTCCGACCCGGCCAACCAGGACAAGATCCTGGAGGACAACAAAATCAACCCGCAGTTCCGAAACACAAAGATCAAGGGAGCCCACTGGCACTTCATGCCACATGGTGGGTATAACTCACTCGGCCCATCCGATCTTGTGCTGGATTGCCTGAAGAAGAACAACATCCCCTTCACCATCCACTTCCCGCTGAGCTAGTGCCTCGTCATGCAGCCTTGAACGGGTAATCCGGGTGGCGGATCTTGGAGTTGGTGGCATATCCGGTTTTTGGTCGGGCGTGCTGGTTGCGCCATCGGATGTAGTCGCCGATGGCGGCGTCCTGCTCGGCGTGGGTCCGGTGGTCGGTGCCGTTGAGCGCGAAGTACCGCACGGCGGCGAACTCGGCTTCGATCCAGTTCAGCCAGGACGCGTAGGTCGGCAGGAACACCAGCTCGACCTGGTTGGCTTCGCACCAGGCGCGGACCTCGGGGTGCTTGTGCGGGGAGAAGTTGTCCAGGATGACGTGCAGCGTCTGGTCGGGCCAGCGGCGGCGCAGGGTCTTGAGGAAGCTGAGGAACTCGCGCCACCGTTTGCGGTCGCGGATGCGGTAATGCAGCCGGCCGGTGGCCAGGTCCAGGGCGGCGATCATGTGCCGGACCCCTTGGTCGCGGGTGTAGGTGGCCCGCAGCCGCACCGGCTCGCCCTGCGGTCGCCAGGCCCGGCCGGGGCGGGGTTGCAGGTTCAGCGGCCCGAACTCGTCGACGCAGATCACGCGCCCGTCGGCAGGTGGATGGTCGTAGAGGTCCAACACGCGGCGCATCTTCGTAGTGAAGTCGGGGTCGGTGCTGGCCTTCCACGTCTTCGTGGCCTGCCAGGACACCCCGCGCTCGTGCAGGATCCGCCGGACGGTCTCCACGCTGATCGTGCTCACGCGGCCGGTGTCGATCAGGTAGTCGCGCAGCTTGGCAAGTGACCAGCAGGAGAACGGCCGGCCGAGGAAGCGGGGGTCGCACCGGGCGATGACGCAGATCCAGTCCCGGGTCTGCTCATCGATCCGTCTCGGTGCGCCCCCGCTCCATTTTGGGTCCAGCGCGTCGAACCCCCGCTCGTTGAACGCGTGGATCACGTCCCGCACGTAGTCCTCGGTCACCTTGAGCAGGTGGGCGATGTCCGGCGCCGGCTGCCCCTGGGCGGACATCAGCACCACGATCGCCCGTCGCAGCTTCACCGGATCCTTCGCCGTCCGACCGATGCGCTGCAACCGCTGCCCCTCGGCCATCGAAACCTGCCGGACGAACACCTCCGGGCGTCTACCCACTGGCCACCACCTCCCAAGAATCGTTGGGAGACAGCCTGCCCGACACGTCCTCAGAACCGACGGATTACACGATCAACGTTCAAAGACGAGGCACTAGCCGGGTTCCGTCGGGGGCCGGGCCGCCAGCCCGGCCCCCGACGCGTTCACCACAAAGGACCATGAACCGATGACATCTGAACTACCCGCGTACGCGGTGCCGGGCATCGAGTCCGAGGATCCCACCGGCGACCCGGGCTACTACTTCTACCGCGTCGACCGACTCGCCGGCTTCCCCCCGGTCGCCGCGGCCATCGGCCGCACCCCGAGCCTCATGCCGGCGATCTGCTCGGACGACAGCCAGATGCGGGAGGCGTTCGCCCAGAGCAGCGCCGCGCTCTGCCGGCAACTCTGGGTCGGTACTGACGACGGGCTGCACTGGGAGTTGAGCTTCGGCGACGGCGTGAAGTTCATCGTCGACACTGGAGACGAGCCCGTGGATCTCCTCCGGGACGCTCTCGTGGCGCAGCCCCGCGTCAGCTCCGTCGAACACTATTGCGACGAGAACTTCAAGGTCGAGACGACGCAGGTGCTGCGGGCCGACGAGGTGGCCGCCTACTTCATCGACACGGTCGTCACCGCCCACCGCGAGTTCGCCCGCCGCCAGGGCATCGACCTGCCGTACTGAGGCCAGCACGCGCGCTGAGCGCCACGATCGGATCATCAGGTTCGGTTTAGCCGCGCCGGTCGTTGGCCTTGTGGTCCTCGCCGTACTCGCCGCGGATGGGCAGGTAATAGGCGGGCAGGAAGCCGGCGATGATGGCGACGCCCGCGATCGGCACGAACGCCCCGACGAGGATGCCGGAGCCGATCCAGACCAGCGCGAGCGCGAATCGGCGGCCGATGGCCCGAACGCCGAACGGACCGAGGCTGGGGTCCAGCAGTTTCGCGCGGCGGAGATGGGCCCAAGTGATGTTGAACAGGGCGGCCGCCGTCCACAGTGTGGCGCCGTAGACGACGACCGCCGTACGCAGGCCCTGCTCCGCGCGTAATGCGCCGGCGAGTAGCGATGTGGAGAACGGCAGGAACGCGATGACCATCAAGAGCAACGTGTTGAGGAACAAGACCTCACGGTCGACGTGCCGGACGCGATCGAACATGACGTGGTGATTGACCCACACCTGCCCGATGAGCAGGAAGCTCAGCGCGTACGCCAGGTACGACGACCACAACGCCCCGAGGCCCCGCAGGAGATGCCCGAAGTCCTCCGGCGGTTGGATCTCCAGCACGAGAAGCGTCACGGCGATGGCGAAGACAGCGTCGCTGAAAGCCACCAGCCGGCCCGGATGACGCACGAGCTGCGGAGTGTCGCTTTTGGAAAGCATGCTCTATGCTATTTATCCGGTTCTGCCACGCTCGCCCGCAGCCCGCTCGTGGGCCAGGTGCGTCGAGGCACCCGGCCTGTCGTGCGCTCAGGGATTCCAGTCCACGACGGCGTACACGCCGTCGAAGCGCCGCGCGGCCAGTTCGTCGCGCTGGATCCCCCAGTAAAGGGCGGCACCGCCTGGCCTCATCTCCGAGCTGCACAAGAACTCGGCCAGCAGCACCCAGTCCTCGACGCGCGGTGAGGGGCTGCCGGAGCCCCTCCAGTAGCCCAACTGCTCCGCCTTTCCTGCGTACTCCGCGACGACTCCGAGAGGACCGTCATTTCCGCGGAAGTCGCAGGCCGAGGCGTGCCCACCAATCTGCACGCCGCCCCACTTGCTGCTGATGGGGGCCTTACTACTCCAATAATCGATCAGTTTGGGGTTGAGATGCGCCGGGGTGTGTGAGGGCAGGGAGACGTCGATCGTCAGGTGTATGTCGCCCTGTGGGTAACTTTGGCAAACCTCGAGAAATTCCTCGTCCTCGTCCTCGTCGAGTTCTTCGTCCTTCGGCGGTTCCTCGACGGCTACGCCAGCCGGGACGTATAAGGCCGAGCCCTGCGAGTAGTAATCGCCGCCTTCGGGATAGCCGAAGAGCAGCAGTTGACCGTCGGGCGGTAGTGGAAGATCCGTCGCCTGCCTGGGCAGGGCCGCGCAGTCGATGGTGGCGACGAGGGGATCTCCGGGAACCTGGGTGCCCCGGGGAACCATCGCGGTGCCGCCGAACCGGCCGACGACCGGCCCGTCTCCGCCGGGCGTCAGTGTCCCGCAGGGAATGGCGGTGGCGATCCATCGTTCGACATCGTCGGCCGGGAAGCCTTGTTGGAGTGCATCGGCGCGGATCTGCGCTAACTGCTGAGGCATGGTCAAAATCACGTGGGCAGCCTAGTACGGCAGCCCTTTGAGATAGCGCTGGTCGGGAGGGGTGGACGCAAGGCGGCCACCGCATGATCGTCTGTACCTTGTGGACATAAGGCCGGCTGCCCCTGGGCGGACATCAGCACCACGATCGTCCGGCGCAACTTCACCGGGTCCTTCGCGGTCCGTGTGATCCGCTGCAACCGTTGACCCTCGGCCATCGACACCTGCCGGACGAACACCTCCGGGCGTCTGCCCACCGGCCACCGCCTCCCACAGCGCCATACGTTGGGAGACAGCCTGCCCGACGGCTTCTCAGAACCGACGGATTACACGATCAACGTTCAAAGACGGGGCACTAGTTCTGCGGCGCCAGGGTGCGCAGGACGCAGAACTCGTTGCCCTCGGGGTCTGCCATGACCACCCAGTTTCGGTCTGCGCCCTGGCCCACATCCGTCCTGGTCGCGCCGAGGCCGAGCAATCTGGTCACCTCGTCCGCGGTGCTGCCGTCGATCGGGCTGACGTCGAGGTGAAGCCGGTTCTTTCCGGTTTTGCCCTCGGGCACCTGGATGAACACCAGGGTGGGCGACATCTGGCGGGCCCGAACATCCTCGATGGTCGGCACCCAGGAGCCGATCTCGACCTTGCCCTCGCTCCGGTCGATCACCTTGAAGTCCAGAACCTCGCACCAGAAGGCCGCCAGTCTCTCCGGATCGTGGCAGTCAACGGCCAACTCGGTGAACCTACTTGTCATGACTCTCCCTGATAGCGCGAACGGCGCTCAGAGTATGCCGCCCGTCCGACAGCTCTGAGATCCTCCTGACATGCCAACGGGCGGCGCCGAACCTCGGCCGGCGCGACGCCGACCAGCATGACCCTCCAGGCGGGGACCACCCAGGACCCAGGTGGTGAACACGGTCATCTCCAATGTCCCTGGTCCGTGAACTGCTGAGACAAAGGAACGACAATGAACTGGACAGACCGGATCGTTGACGCGACCAGGTGGCGTCAGGAGCCTTCCGGCGGCGACTGGGCCGACGTCGAATCCGAACTCGGGGTGACACTGCCGACCGATTACAAGGAGATCTACCGCCGCTTCGGACCGGGATCGTTCTCGGCATACCTGTACGTTCTGCCGCCGACCGCCGATCAAGGTTCGACGTCACTGCTCGGGACCTGGCGGAGGTATCGGCAGGACAACCGCAAGGGCGACATGATCGACCAGTTCCTCGCGCCCTACGGGCTGTATGAGCCGGACAAGGGACCGGGTCTGATCCGCTGGGCTTCGGACCAGACCGGGGGCGAGTACTTCTGGCTGGCTGACCGCTCGGTGGACGCCGACCGGTGGCCGTTGATTGTCCGAAAGGACCCGCTGGAGCCGTGGCACCGGCTCGATATGTCCTCGGCGGAATTCGTGTATCGACTGATTGCGGATCCAGAGTTCAAGCCCTTCACGGTCGCTGATCCGCCGCGGCGGGCGTTCTATCTACCAGCCGGACAAACCATTTCGAGCGCTGAGGAATGGGATGCCTTCACTGACCCGGACCGGGAGAGCTGACCTCGGGTGACACCACGGACAGATGAGTGCGCGCTACCCTCTGCCGCACGGTGACAGGGGGTGGACCGGTGGATCATCGGCTGCGCCGTGTTTCGATGCTGCTGCTCGGCGCGGTGCTGCTGGGCACGGTCGGCCTTAGCGTCGGTTCCTGGTACGGCGGCCGCGGCGTCACGCCGCCCACCTATGACCAGGCGCGGAAAGTGGCGGCGGAGGTGCTCCCCGATGAGGTGCCGTACGACTCGAACCAGGTCGTGAATGGCTCCCGGTTCGACGTCAACTTCGCTGCCGACGACTTCGGCTCGGGTCAGGTTGACTTCTGGTACCACGACCGCGCTGACTGCGCGCTGTCTGAGCAGTTGCGACGCAGCACCGCGAAGCAGGGGTGGCAGGGCCTCCGTCGCGTGCCGGGCTACCTGTGCGACGGCTGGCGGGCCGAGAGGGACGGGCTGACGGTCACGCTCAACCACTCGGCGAGCGGGTCGACGTTGACCGTCGCACCGGCCGTACCCAACGGGTTCCTCGCCGTCACGGTCGCTGGCGCCCTCCTCGGTGCCGCCGCCGGCGCGACGCTGTTCTGGCTGGTGGCACGGCAGCGTCCACCCGTACCCCTGCTGGTCGGCACCCTGGTGACGGTCGGCCTACTCCCAGGCGTCGCCGTCACCTGGATGATGACCACAAAGCTGCTCACCGAGCCTGTGTGGCCCGTCTGGCCGGCGCTCGCTCCCCTGCTGGTGCCGCTGTGGCTCGTGCTCCTGGCGGTGGCCGTGTACGTCCGCCCCAGGCGACAAACCCAGACCGACTCTGCCATCGGCTCTCCTGGCATGGACGCTGAAGCAGGTGCCAAGGCTGTGGTGGCTTCGCCCAGCGGCACACGGATGACGGTGACATTGGCTCTTGTGTGTGGCCTGACCCCCTTCGTGGTCGCTGCCGCCCTCATCCTTCTGTTCCTTCGAGCACAGCCCGCTCGTGCGGCGTCCGAGCCCGTTGTGCCGGGGCCTAAGGATGCGACGGTCAGCACTACGTCCGACACCTATTGGGCCGCCACAGACTAGGGAAGCAACCCAAGCGCCAACAGGGGTGGTTGATACCCGGCGACACGGCTCGTGAAGGCGGGGCCGGTTATCGGGTCAGGCCGACCAGCGTCGCCAGTCGCGCCACGCCGGCCGGCGCCGGGTGACCCCGGGCAACCTCGGCGATCACGGTACGCGCCAGAGGCCGGCACCGAACCTCGGCCGGCGCGACGCTGTCCGCGTCCACCAGGGCGCGTGCGGCGCCGCGCAGGTCACCAACCTGGAGGTACGCCCGCGCGGCATCCACCAGGTACGCGCCCCGGTACTCAGCCGGCAGCCGCCGCCACGCCTCCCGCCGGATCACGGTCGCGTGCCGCCGCACCGCCTCGACGGCGTCACCGCGCTGCGCCGCCAGCACCACCCGCGCCAGGTCGACGGCGATCGGCCCGAAACTGGTCCGGTGCGTGTCGTCGTACCCCCTGATTTGGGCGGCGACCCCCGCGGCCCGGTCGGTCAGCTCCTCGGCGCGGCAGCCGTCGCCGCAGCCGGCGGCGGCCAGGGCGGCCTGGAGCAGCAACGTCCCACCCACGGCCCACTCCCCCACCGGCCGCCGCGACCCGGGCGCGCCCTCACCTCGGTGATCATGAGGTTGACGGACGGTTTGATCTCCACGAAGCTCGCCAACCTCATGATCACCGAGGCGGGTGGGGGGTGGGAGGACGCGGTTTGCGGCGGTGAGCGTCGCGGCTAGGGCCAGGCGGTCCCGGCCCGACGCGCGCAGTGCCTGGCCGACCGACACGGCCGCCGTCGCCGCGAGGACTCGGGCGTCGCCCGCCACGGCCATGGCCCGGTCGGCGGCCAGCCACCCGAGGTCGGCCTCGCCGAGCTTCACCAGCACCGACGAGGTGATCCGGTACGCGTGCACCAGCAGCTCCGCTGACTGCGCGCCCTGGGCGGCATCGAGCAGGCCCGGCAGCACCCGCACCAACTGCGCGTAGTGCGCGTGTTGGTAGCTCAACCAGGCGTACCCGACCTGCCTTCTTACCTCTTCCGTCGTCCGGTCTGGCCCTTGCGGCGGGCGAGGGCGGTCCGGATGTCGTCCACCCCGTCCGGCGTGCCGGCCGGGGTGCTCCGAGGCTGGCCGAGCAGCACCTCTGGATCGACCCGCAGCACGTGGGCCAGCTCCTGGATAACCGAGTACCGGTCCAGGGCTCGGACGCCCCGCTCGACCTTGTCCACCCAGCTCTTCGACCTACGCAACCGGTCGGCGAGCATCTGCTGCGTCATCGACCGCCGCACCCGCCAGCGCGCCACTCGCCGGCCGATCGGCAGGTCATCGCTGGTCACGCCGCCACCGCCGGTCCGGGACCGCGCGGGTCGTGTCCTCCACCGGTACGCGCTCCGCCTCGGCCTGGGCCAGGAGGCGCTGTTTGGCGGCCTCCCGCTCGGCCACCTCCGACTGTTTGCCTTTGTTCTCCGGAGCGTCGTCGTTCTGACTGCTCATGCCCGCCTCCTCGGCAGAGGCCCAGCGGTGATGCTCAGGATCGACCACCGACACACCAGGCCAACGGGACGCGAGTTCGTCCCAAACCGGACAGTAGGGCGGATTGGTGATGGCGGGATTACTGCCAGTTATGCGGCCAGGTTGATGCCGATGCGACCGGCGAGCAGCCGCAGCTCGTCGGGGATGGCGCGGCGCTGAGCACGTTGTGCCAGCGTCACCACGGCATCGCGGGCGAGTGGGTTGATGGCGAACGGGACCGGTGCGGCCCGCTCAGCCTGCACGAATGCCGCCAGCGCCTCGGCGTCCCGGCGACCACCGTCCGCCAGCGCTCGGCCGACGTCGAGCCAGTAGGACTGCTGGCGGATGGATGCCGTGAGCACCTGCGGTCGGACCGTCCGGGACAGCTCGATCACACGGCCGGACTCGCCCTGCTCCGCGGCGATGGACATCTCCCAGAGCTGCACGTTGGTCGGCCCGAACCCACAGCCGTTGAACCCGGCACCATCTGTCGGATCCCCTAGCGTCGCCGCCTCGCGGGCTGCCTCGGCGAGATGGTCGCGAGTCACGTCCAGGCGGCCGCTCACTGCCGAGGTCAGCGCGGCAGTGAGGTGGAGCTGTCCGAGCACCTGTCGCACTCGCTCGTCGGCGGCGTCGGCTTGCAGCTCGGCCAGCGACCGGTCCGCAGCACGGGAAGCGAGTGGTGCGGATTCAATCGGCAGGCTTTGGGCGTAGGCGAACCTGGCCGCGCCGATCCACGCCGAATCTGCGGAGTCCTCGGCGACCGATACCGCGAGGCGGGCGGCGTTGAGGGCCAAGTGGCGATAGCCGAGGTTCCGCAGGCAGGTGGAGGCTTGGTAAGTGGCCTGGACGAGCACTATGCCGCCTACGGCGGCGGCTCCGAGTAGCAAGCTGGGGAGCATGCGAGCCATGGCCGGGTAGTTGCACGAGGTGCGGAGCCGATCGGTCCGGGCAATCTCGGCAGCCAGGCGATCCTTTGTGTAGGTCGACGGGCGGCGTTCGCCGTCCTCGATCTCGATCAGGGCCGACCAGATCGCCGGTACGCACTCGGCGGCGCTCTCGCGGGCCGGGTCACCGGACTCGGTGCCCTGGCCGAGCAGGTCGGCCACCGTGACCTGGAGTGCGGCAGCGAGAGCGACCAGAGTGGAGCGACGGTCGATGGTCTTCCTACCCGACTCGACCTGAGACACGTAGGACTGGGTGACGCCAGCGAGCCCGGCGAGGACGGCCTGAGTCATTCCGCCACGGCGCATCCGCCAGTAGCGAATCCTGGCTCCGATGGTGTCGGGCTTCACCGCCATGCTTTCACCCCCTCCCAGATCGAGGACGCGGACAGCTACCTCTACCCGCCCACGAGCGGACGGTACACCGTCCTTCCGATGACCGAGCGCCTCCGGGACATTCGCGACCGGCCGCCGCCAGACCCAAACCCTGACCCCATGCAACCGGTCGACGTCTTTGAGGAGACAATCGCCATCTACTGACAGAAACGGCGAATCATCGCGAATCTTAGCTGCGCGCAAGGAAAACAACTTCGTTGGGAGGCAGCTCGCCTCGCCGCCGCCATTCAAGCACACAAAGCTCGCTTGTTAGTTGAGCCAAGGTTGGGTGCCAATGCGCCCTCCGTTGGTTACCCTGGAAGAATCCTCGGCGCCCTTGAAGGGGAAGCTTGCGTGGACTGACAGGGGCGGAGTCGTGCATAGGTTCTCGTAACTCCAGAGCAGCTGACGCCGACGCGATGCGCGCAATCACAAGCAGATGC
Organism: Micromonospora sp. NBC_00858; assembly: GCF_045207365.1. Taxonomy (NCBI): domain Bacteria; kingdom Bacillati; phylum Actinomycetota; class Actinomycetes; order Micromonosporales; family Micromonosporaceae; genus Micromonospora; species Micromonospora sp. NBC_00858. Next base: position 2,678,800 of record NZ_CP108828.1, read on the forward strand.
CTTATGTTCGAGGGGTCGAAATTTCCTACCTGCTGACCTTCGTCATTTTGGGCGACCGGCTCGCCGACACCCTTGTCTGATACCAATCCTCGTAGAATACCTGCTATCGCGGCAATGAGGCGAGGCGCGCCTGATTCTTCGTGCTGTATCCGTTGATGCCGCATTCCGCCGTACAATGCGTCGAGCTTTTTGAACATCTGTTCGACGCTCAAGGCGTTCTTCTGCAGAGGGTAGGCGAACATTGGCAGACCGGGCAGGTCGCTGCCAATCGCGCCAAGGGAGTTTCCGCGCCAATCATCGTATCGTATAGAAGCGGTGCTGTTCTTGCCCAGAATGGAATCCTTGACCGTCAGCGTAAGCTGGGAAGCACTGAGAGTGAATTGCACGTTGGGGGGCGGGGTGCGGAAATCCAATCCGCTGGCGAGGCTCACTAGCGCCGCAAATCTATGCGGGATATTTCGTTCAATCGCATACAACACCCGATGGTTCGGACTCTCATCATCACTCTCGTCTTCATGCGAAATGAATCGAAGGAAAGCGGCGGCGTCCTGGCGCAATTGATCTCGCACACGTCTTTCGAATTCTGGGACCGGCGGTAAATGCTCGGTAAAGAGGCCCGGGGCGTTAGCCGGACGCGAAGTCCAAATTGCGTGACCCGATGTTATCAACAGGTCGTCCGAGACGGCCATCCTCACTTCCTCGGATGTTGGCAGCCGGACCTCGCCCACGATGCTCGACGCCCACCGAACAAATTGCTGTACCTGCGATTCTCCATTGATAAGCGCTGGGCGCTGAGGGTCGCCTAGAAGAGCCGTGTCGGACCGCCGGGGGATTGACAACTTGTACTCTCTGACTGAAATCGGGGTCCTGCTGAGCCAGGCATCTTCCCTAGCTCGAACCGCTTCTCGCATGGTCCGTCCGAGTATTACCGTCGCCGCCATGATGCGAGACTCCGTGCTGCCAGTCGCCGCATTCGAGCTCAATGCCTCCTCAAGCTCTGCCCGCAGCTCCGGCGATAGTTCGCGCGCTTCATCTGCACAACCGACGGCAAGTTCGAGTGCCGCTTGGTTGGCGGCTTCCCTTAGGCAAGCTGCCACCACGGAATCAGCGCCCAGTTGTGCGACATATAGCAGGGTGGTTTCACGCCACCAAGGGTCGGTGACGCGCTCGACGAGCACTGACTCCAACTTCTTTTCAGCAATGTACCGCGAGCATAGAAACTCTTGAAAAGTGAGGTGAGGAAAAGCGTAGATTCCGGCCTCCTTTTCTAGGAGTAGTCCGCACTCGTCTCTAATGACTTGCAAGAAGTCGCGGGGATCAAGACGAATACTCATCCGCCCTAGATGCGGCGCGATAATTGTGGCTGCCTCCTCGGCCGTGATCCGGACTCGCCTCCTCTTCATCATCTCGAAGGCGAGGTGCTGAATCACATATTCTTTCTGATCAACGCTTAGGTCACTTGAGATCCGCTTCGCGTCCTGTCGTCGACCTAGAAGTACCTGGCATATCTCGCGATACAGTTCAGCGCGTGTACCCGGGAGCGCTCCACGGTAGTAGTGAACATGGGCGATCATTGTTAAAAGCAACGGGTTAACCGAAAGCGTGTGAAGATTGATATTTGAGCGCAATCGCCGCATCAAATCCTTGGCGCCATCCTGCGCTCTGAACGTAACCCCAGCATCGATTCGGCCTGCTCGTCGTCTTTCAGTGGCCAAATACCACTGATGAACAAACAGGTCGATCTGATGCTCAGTGAACGGGCGAACGCGAGCCGATGTAGCGCGACTGACCGGATACGATTTGTAACCATATGGCCTCGAGGTTACTACGAAATAGTTGTTTGAATAGATAGCGATTTGCCGGTCGACCCAATCAACAACTTGTCTCCGGTCTTGGGGCTCCACAACCTCATCCAGCCCGTCGAGCATGACTACGCACCGCCCCCTTTCGAGCTGTCGTTCGAACCAGCGGGGCGGGTCGGCTGCGGCTGGTGACCCCATAAGCGAAGACCTAAGCAGCGAAGCGACGGTAACGTCACTATTCTGAATGATGCTCTTAGTATGCTCCCTCAGGAATAGCAGAATCGGCATCTTCGCCCTCGGTGCCCCGAGGCGTCGGGCCTTTCTGCCTCGATGCAACATGGTCAAGGTCATATATTTGAGGAGCGTCGTTTTTCCGCTTCCCGGTGGACCTAGTATTGCCAGTGGGTCCGGTCGATTTCCGTGCCGGCGTAGCAGCTTCCACACGTGAAGCCGGATTCCTGGCAAGAATCGGTCAATTTGAGGCTCTCCTCCCTCAAGCAGACCGCTAGGTATTTCGTGTATGTGTTGCGGGAAAAGGCTGATGTCTACGAATACCTGATCCGCCGCAAGTGAGTATATCCCCCGTAGTGGAAGGCCCTTTAAATCCATGTCGAGGTACAGTTCACGCAGGTATCTCTGATATTTTCGGCCATATCGAGAGAATGTCCGTATGAGCCACTGATCGACTATGTTAACGAATCTGTCGGACCATCGCTTCTGGAGCTCCTGCATGATCTTCCCAAGGAAAATCCACAGAAAGAGAGCTACCTCCCAGACGATGATACCGCCAATTAGGATGGAGGGGTTATCCATGTAGCGATCCTTCAGAAACGCTACCCCTGCTGTCGGAGGCAGAACCGCAGCAAGAAACGCCGCAGCGAGTGCTGCTCGATTGGGTTGAGGCGGATTGGACACGTTTATCCTCGGACTCTAGCAGGGCTGTGGCCGGGGTTGCAGTCGATGTCGGAGGGACTCATCTCAGTAGATCAATCCGAGGGGCGGCTTCTTGGGGGACTTTTATTTGAGCCAAGACTGTGCTTCAAAAATCGGATCACGGCAACCAGAAGTACGACAATTCCGTCTCGGATTAGTGTCGACATTGCGACACAACCGTCGACGGCAATGTGGCTTCCAATCGGGCAGCATCTGACTCCGACCTGTGAGAACGTTGTCGTCGCGGACCTCTGCGACGGTGCCGGTCACATCGTCAGCCCGTACCGAGCAGCAGTCGACTAACGGGCCCAGACCGATCGGGTGAGGAGCTGCGGGAGGCCTCGGTGTTGCAGGCATGGGTTCAAGGCGACCTGAGGCTTAGGTGACTAGTGCCTCGTCTTTGAACGTTGATCGTGTAATCCGTCGGTTCTGAGGACGTGTCGGGCAGGCTGTCTCCCAACGATTCTTGGGAGGTGGTGGCCAGTGGGTAGACGCCCGGAGGTGTTCGTCCGGCAGGTTTCGATGGCCGAGGGGCAGCGGTTGCAGCGCATCGGTCGGACGGCGAAGGATCCGGTGAAGCTGCGACGGGCGATCGTGGTGCTGATGTCCGCCCAGGGGCAGCCGGCGCCGGACATCGCCCACCTGCTCAAGGTGACCGAGGACTACGTGCGGGACGTGATCCACGCGTTCAACGAGCGGGGGTTCGACGCGCTGGACCCAAAATGGAGCGGGGGCGCACCGAGACGGATCGATGAGCAGACCCGGGACTGGATCTGCGTCATCGCCCGGTGCGACCCCCGCTTCCTCGGCCGGCCGTTCTCCTGCTGGTCACTTGCCAAGCTGCGCGACTACCTGATCGACACCGGCCGCGTGAGCACGATCAGCGTGGAGACCGTCCGGCGGATCCTGCACGAGCGCGGGGTGTCCTGGCAGGCCACGAAGACGTGGAAGGCCAGCACCGACCCCGACTTCACTACGAAGATGCGCCGCGTGTTGGACCTCTACGACCATCCACCTGCCGACGGGCGCGTGATCTGCGTCGACGAGTTCGGGCCGCTGAACCTGCAACCCCGCCCCGGCCGGGCCTGGCGACCGCAGGGCGAGCCGGTGCGGCTGCGGGCCACCTACACCCGCGACCAAGGGGTCCGGCACATGATCGCCGCCCTGGACCTGGCCACCGGCCGGCTGCATTACCGCATCCGCGACCGCAAACGGTGGCGCGAGTTCCTCAGCTTCCTCAAGACCCTGCGCCGCCGCTGGCCCGACCAGACGCTGCACGTCATCCTGGACAACTTCTCCCCGCACAAGCACCCCGAGGTCCGCGCCTGGTGCGAAGCCAACCAGGTCGAGCTGGTGTTCCTGCCGACCTACGCGTCCTGGCTGAACTGGATCGAAGCCGAGTTCGCCGCCGTGCGGTACTTCGCGCTCAACGGCACCGACCACCGGACCCACGCCGAGCAGGACGCCGCCATCGGCGACTACATCCGATGGCGCAACCAGCACGCCCGACCAAAAACCGGATATGCCACCAACTCCAAGATCCGCCACCCGGATTACCCGTTCAAGGCTGCATGACGAGGCACTAGCTCACGCCTGGGACGACCGTATGGCGAAACGTAGCGACGAGCGATCGCCGCAGGTACCGTCCGGAGTGGCGACCGCCCGGCGAGAGGCCGGCCGAAGCAGTCGAGCCCACCTACGTGGAGTCGACGATGAATGGTCCCCACGGCTCAGCGCACCCTCGCCGCCCATAGGGCGCACACCGCTTCGAAGCGGCGCGTACTTTACTTAGCGGTTCTACAAGGAGAGCATGAAGCGCCGTAAAAGTTAAGTGCACGGACGCCCAGACGTTAGAGCGCCACGATCGCCGCCGTCTCCGCTGGCAACTGGATCCGGTCACGCATCACCGTGACACCCTCCCCCGTGGCCAGCAGCACCCGCCGCGCCACCCCCGGCAACGAGATCCCCTGCCCCCGCCCAGCCAGGTTCGCCACCACAAGCGTCTCCCCCCGCCGCATCAGCAGGAACTGGTCCCCATGCTGCACCGAAACCGCGTGCAACCGAGGATCAGACAGGTCCGGCAACGACCGACGCAGAGCGATCAGCCGCTGGTAGAACGACAACATCTCCCGATGCTCCGGCTTGTCCAGCTCCGCCCAGTCCAACCGCGACCGCACAAACGTCTGCGGATCCTGCGGATCAGGCACGTCCCTCTCAGCCCACCCGTGCGAGGCAAACTCCCGACGCCGCCCCAGAGCCACCGCGGTAGCCAACTCCGGCTCCGGATGCGACGTGAAGAACTGCCACGGCGTAGACGCCGCCCACTCCTCCCCCATGAACAGCATCGGCGTAAACGGCGCGGTCAACAGCAGCACAGCCCCCACGCGCAAGAGAGAGGGCGACAGCGAAGCCGAGATCCGATCACCGGTAGCCCGGTTGCCGATCTGGTCGTGGTTCTGCAGGTACGCCACCAGCCGGTGCCCAGGGACGCGCGGGTCCAGAGGCCGCCCGTGGTGGCGGTTGCGGAAGCTGGACCAGGTGCCGGCGTGGAAGAAGCCGCCGGTCAGCACGTCCGACAGGGTCTCCAGCGACCCGAAGTCCCCGTAGTAGCCCTGCCGCTCCCCCGTCAGCAACGTGTGCAACGCGTGGTGCGCGTCGTCGTTCCACTGGGCGTGCAGCCCGAAACCACCCGCCTCGCGAGGGGTGATCAGCCGTGGATCGTTGAGGTCGGATTCGGCGATCAGTGACAGCGGGCGGCCCAGGTGGGTGGAGAGCGCTTCGACCTCGATGGCCAACTCTTCGAGCAGCGGAACCGCTCGCGTGTCGGGCAGGGCGTGTACGGCGTCCAGGCGCAGGCCGTCGACGTGGTAGTCGCGCAGCCACATCAGCACGCTGTCGATGATGTAGCGGCGTACCTCGTCGGAGCGCGGGCCGTCCAGGTTGACCGAGCGGCCCCAACTGTTGCTCTGCTCGGCGAGGTAGGGCCCGAACCGCGGCGCGTAGGCCCCGGAGGGCCCGAAATGGTTGTAGACGACGTCGAGGATCACCCCCAGCCCCTTGGCGTGGGCGGCGTCGACGAGGCGTTTCAGGCCGTCCGGGCCGCCGTAGGGCTGGTGCGGGGCGTACCAGCAGACGCCGTCGTACCCCCAGTTGTGTTCGCCGTTGAAGGCGTTGACCGGGAGCAGTTCGATCAGGTCGACGCCGAGCGAGACGAGGTGGTCGAGGCGGTCGATGGCCGCGTCGAAGGTGCCCTCCGGGGTGAAGGTGCCGACGTGCAGCTCGTAAAGGATGCTGCCGGGCAGTTGCCGCCCGGTCCACGAGCTGTCGGTCCACTCGAAGGCGGCGTGGTCGTAGCGTCGGCTCGGCCCGTGCACTCCCGCAGGCTGCCATGGCGACCGGGGGTCGGGCAGCGGAGTCTCGTCGTCGTTCAGCAGAAAGGAGTAGTCCAGGCCGGCGTCGGGCACCTCGACCCGCCACCAGCCGTCGGCGGCGGCGCGCATCTCGTGGTCGGCGGCGCCGGCCAGGCGCAGCCGAACCCGGGTGGCGTCTGGCGCCCACACGGTGAATTCGGTCATCACGCAGCCTCCGCGGGATCGGTGGGAGGAGCCAGCAGTGCGACGGGATAGTCGGCCAGCAGATCGGCCAGGGAGGTCTCTCCGCCACTGTAGACCCGGCCGGTGAACAGGTCCTTCACCTCGTTAACGGGAAGCGACAGGAATGTGTCGCACCACCCACCGGCCCGCGCCAGGCCCAGCGGCAGGCGGGTCGCCACGGCGATCGCGCCACCCCGGTCGAACGCCACCACGTGCCGGCCCGCCGGCCCGTGCGCCGGCACCGGCCGGTAGCCGGTGAACAGCTCCGGGTGCGCCCGCCGCAGCCGCAGGGTCCGCGACACCACCAGCAGCTTCGCCGCGCCGTCGGTGTCGATCGGCGGCTGCCAGCCGCCGTCCAGACGCGCCAGCATCTCTCGGCGTACGTCGAAGTCGACCGGGCGGCGGTTGTCCGGGTCGACCAGCGAGTTGTCCCACAGCTCGGTGCCCTGGTAGGTGTCCGGCACCCCGGGCATGGCGAGCTGCACGAGCTTCTGCCCCAGCGAGTTGCACCAGCCGGCCGGGGTGATCGCCGCCGCGAGTTCGGTCAGCTCGTCGTGCAGGCTCGGGTCGTCGTACATCGCGTCGACCACGCCGTGCAGCGCCCGCTCGAAGACCGGGTCGGGGTCGGCCCAACTGGTCGAGGTCGCCGCCTCCCGGGCGGCCTTCTCGACGTACGCGTGCAGCCGCTCCCGTTCGATCGGCCAGGCGCCGACGGCGGTCTGCCAGAGCAGGTGGGCGAACGCCGGGTCGGGCAGCGGCGCGCACTCCATCCACGCGGTGACCTGCTCGCCCCAGCGGCCCGGCAGCTCGCTGAGCACGGCCATCCGGGCGCGGACGTCCTCGCTGCGCTTGGTGTCGTGGGTGGAGACGGTGGTCATGCTGGCTGGCCAGCGGACCTGCCGGGCGGTGGCGAAGCGGTGGAACTCCGCCGGCGGCACCCCGAAGTGGGCGGGCGTGCCGCCGACCTCGTTGAGCGCCACGAACCGGGTCCAGCGGTAGAACGCGGTGTCCTCCACGCCCTTGGCCATCACCGCACCGGTCAACTGGGGGAATCGCTGCGCCAGCTCGTCGTCGGGGTCGCGCAGCCGCCGGGTGACCGCGTCCAGGGCGGTGGTCAGGTCGGGGCGACGCCGGCCGGCCTCGGAGCGGGCGGCGGCGAGGTGCCGGGCGCCGTGCGGCGGGTAGCCCCGGTAGACCGGGAACGCGGCGGCCAGCTCGGCGAGCGCGGCCCGCGCCTGCTCGCTCGGCACCTCGGGGGCGAGCGCGGCCAGCCGGGTCAGCTCGGCGGCGAGCAGCCGGGTGGCGGCGGCCAGCTTGGTGTCGTGGGTCAGGTTTTCCCACGAGGTGTGCTGCCCTACGAGGCGGGTGTCCAGCACCGTGAAGTCGCCCTCGGCGTCGGGGTCGACGAAGAGCCCGTTGACCGCGGCGAGGGCGTCGTAGCCGGTGGTGCCGTCCACCGGCCAGTCCGGCAGCTCCTCGCCGTACTCCAGGATCTTCTCCACGATCAGCCAGGCCTCCGGCGCGGCCTCCCGCAACCGGGTCAGGTAGCCGCCCGGGTCGCGCAGCCCGTCCGGGTGGTCGACCCGGATGCCGTCGACCTCCCCGTCGGCGGCCCAGCGCAGGATCAGCTCGTGGGTGGCAGCGAACACCGCCGGGTCCTCCACCCGCAGCCCGGCCAGGCCGGAAACGGCGAAGAACCGGCGGTACGTCAGCTCGGCGTCGCCGCGCCGCCAGGAGACCAGCTCGTAGTGCTGCCGGTCGTGCACCTCGCGCGCGCTGCCGTCGCCGGTGCCGTCGGCGACCGGGAACCGGTGCTCGTGGTAGCGCAGCTCGGAGTCGACGAGCTTGAGGTCGTCCAGGGCGGCCGGGTCGTCGGCCAGCACCGGCAGCAGCAGCCGGCCCCGGTCCCAGTCGATGTCGAACCAGTCGGCGTACGCCGAGGCGCGACCCCGACGCAGCACGTCCCACCAGGCGGGGTTGGCCGGCGGTACGGCCACCCCGGCGTGGTTGGGCACGATGTCGACGACCAGGCCGAGCTTCTTGTCGCGCAGCGCGCGCAGCAGCCGCTGCCGACCGGCTTCACCGCCCAGCTCCGGGCTGACCGCCCGGGGGTCGACCACGTCGTAGCCGTGCGCGGAGCCGGGGGTGGCCGTCAGCAGCGGGGCGCTGTAGAGGTGGCTGACGCCGAGGTCGGCGAGGTAGTCGACGATCCCGGCGGTGGCGTCCAGGTCGAAGCCGGGACGGATCTGCACTCGGTAGGTGGCTGTCGTCTTCCTCTGCTCGGGGTGAGGGGGCACCGCCATCTCAGATCGTCCTCTCCAACACCACCAGGGAACGGTCCGGCACCCGGATGGTGCCGCCCGCGCTGATCACCGTGACGTCGTCCGGTTCGGGTTCGGCGGTGCTGATGACCCGTTCCCACTTCTGGCCGTACTCGCTGCCGGGCAGGGTGAAGTCCAGCGGCGCGTCGTGGGCGTTGAAGCAGAGCAGGAACGAGGCGTCGTGGTGGCGCTGGCCGTACTGGCCACGCTCCCGGATGCCCTCGCCGTTGACGAAGAGCGCCACCGAGCGGCCGAAGTCGTTGCCCCAGTCCTCGCCGGTCATCTCCCGCCCGTCCGGGGTGTACCAGGCCAGGTCGGGCAGCGGCCCGTCGACCTCGCGCCCGCCGACCGGCAGGCCGGTGAAGAACCGGCGGCGGCGGAACACCTGGTGCCGGGCCCGGAACGCGGTCAGCGTCCGGACGAACTCCAGTAGCTGGGAGTCGGCGTTGTCCCAGTCGACCCAGGCCAGCTCGCTGTCCTGGCAGTAGGCGTTGTTGTTGCCCCGCTGGGTGCGGCCCAGCTCGTCGCCGTGGCCGATCATCGGCACGCCCTGGGAGAGCATCAGGGTGGCCAGGAAGTTGCGCCGCTGCTTGGCGCGCAGGGCGAGCACCGCCTCGTCGTCGGTGTCACCCTCGACGCCGGAGTTCCACGACCGGTTGTGGCTCTCGCCGTCCCGGTTGTCCTCACCGTTGGCCTCGTTGTGCTTGTCGTTGTACGACACAAGGTCGTTGAGCGTGAACCCGTCGTGGCAGGTGACGAAGTTGATGCTGTGGAAAGGCCGGCGCCCGTCGTCCTGGTAGAGGTCGGCGGAGCCGGAGATCCGGGACGCGAACTCGGCCAGGGTGGCCGGCTCACCGCGCCAGAAGTCCCGCACGGTGTCGCGGTACTTGCCGTTCCACTCGGTCCACACCGGCGGGAAGTTGCCCACCTGGTAGCCGCCGGGGCCGACGTCCCACGGCTCGGCGATCAGCTTGACCTGGCTGACCACCGGGTCCTGCTGGACCACCTCGAAGAAGGTGGAGAGCCGGTCGACCTCGTAGAACTCGCGGGCCAGGGTGGCGGCCAGGTCGAAGCGGAAGCCGTCGACGTGCATCTCCTGCACCCAGTAGCGCAGCGAATCCATGATCAGTTGAAGGGAGTGCGGACTGCGCACGTTGAGGCTGTTGCCGGTGCCGGTGTAGTCGACGAAGTACCGGCGGTCCTCCTCGCTGAGCCGGTAGTAGCTGGGGGCGTCTACGCCCTTGAAACTCAGCGTCGGCCCGAGGTGGTTGCCCTCGGCGGTGTGGTTGTAGACCACGTCGAGGATGACCTCGATGCCGGCCGCGTGCAGCGCCTTGACCATGCCGCGGAACTCCTGCACCTGCTGGCCGAGCCGGCCCAGCGCGGAGTAGCCGTGGTGCGGGGCGAAGAAACCGATGGTGTTGTAACCCCAGTAGTTGCGCAGCCCGAGGTCGACCAGCCGGTGGTCGTGGATGAACTGGTGCACCGGCATCAACTCGATGGCGGTCACGCCGAGCCGGGTCAGGTACTCGATCATCGGCGGGGAGGCGATGCCCGCGTACGTGCCGCGCAGCTCCTCCGGGATGTCCGGGTGGCGCATGGTCAGCCCGCGTACGTGCGCCTCGTAGATCACCGAGTGGTGGTACGGGGTGCGCGGCGGCCTGTCGTTGCCCCAGTCGAAGTACGGGTTGACCACCACCGACTTCGGCATGAACGGCGCCGAGTCGGTCTCGGACATCCGCTCCGGGTGCTCCAGGTCGTAGTCGTAGACCGCCGGGTCCCACGTCACGTCACCGTCGACCGCCTTGGCGTACGGGTCGAGCAGCAGCTTGTGCGGGTTGCAGCGCAGCCCGTTCGCCGGGTCGTACCGCCCGTGGACCCGGTAGCCGTAGCGCTGCCCCGGCTCGATGCCCGGCAGGTACGCGTGCCACACGTAGGCGTCCACCTCACGCAGCTCGACCCGCCGCTCGGCGCCGGTGTCCCACTCGTCGAACAGGCACAGCTCGACCCGCTCGGCCACCTCGGAGAAGATGGCGAAGTTGGTGCCCATCCCGTTGTAGGTGGCGCCCAGGGGGTACCGCTCGCCCGGCCAGACCTGCATGTCGCTCCTTCAGACCGTGGTCATGTGCGCACCCGCGCCACGAGCGCACCGGCGTGGGCCGCAGTGCGCACGCCGGTAATGCCCGGCACTCCCACGCGCCAATCCATCCTTTCAGGGGATGCCCGGAATCCACCTGTCTGGCGCACGCCAAGCCCTCAGGTGTCTTCCGTCACCTTGTCCCCTCTCGAGGTGCGTTACGGCGCTCGATGGCCTTTGCTTGTCTGGGGACGCTCCCGCGCGTACCTCACTCGGCCCCTCGGCCACCCCACCACCTCCCGCTTCGCCGCCACTGACGCCGGCGCGTACCACCATGCATGGACGGAGATTGATGTGACGACCCTGCGGGTCGGCGAGCAGCTCGCTAACACCTCGGACCGGATCCACCGGCCCACCCTGACCTCCCGCCCCCAACTCCCGGCACAGGCCGGGCCGGGGGTCCCGCCGCAGACCCGTCGCATCCTGATGCTCTCGTGGGAGTACCCGCCGGTGCTCGTCGGCGGCCTCGGCCGACACGTGCACGCGCTGTCGGTGGCCCTGGCCGCCGCCGGCCACGAGGTCACCGTCGTCACCCGCCACGCCGAGGGCGCGCCGCTCGAGGAGTACGCCGATGGCGTCCGCATCCTGCGCGCCTCCGAAGACCCCGTCACCTTCCCCCTCGCTACCGGCTCCCTCCTTGCCTGGACCATGGCGTTCAACCACACCCTCACCCGCACCGCCCTGCGCGCCACCGAAGCCGGCACCTACGACGTCATCCACGCCCACGACTGGCTCGTCGCCCACACCGCGATGACGTTGCGCGACCACCTGGACATCCCGCTGGTGAGCACCATCCACGCCACCGAGGCCGGTCGACACCAGGGCTGGCTGCCGGAGGAGATGAACCGCACCATCCACGGCGTCGAGCACTGGCTCAGCACCGAGTCCGGCCGCGTGATCGTCTGCTCCGGGTACATGCGCGACGAGGTGAACGCCCTGTTCGGGGTGCCGGCCGACCGGGTCGACGTGGTGGCCAACGGTGTGGAGCCGCACCGCTGGAAGGTGCCGGCGCGCGAGGTGACCGCCGCCCGAACCCGGTTCGCCGGGGACGGCCCGCTGGTCACCTTCGCCGGCCGGCTGGTCTACGAGAAGGGCGTACAGCACCTGATCGCCGGCCTGCCGCGCCTGCGTGAGCGGCACCCGGGGCTGCGCGTGGTGATCGCCGGCGACGGCCCGTACCGCGCGGAGCTGGAGTCCGAGGTGCACCGCCGCGGCCTGGGCGGCATGGTCGCCATGCCGGGCTTCCTCGGTGGCACCGACCTGCCGGCGCTGATGGCCGCCTCCGACTGCTTCGCGGTGCCGAGCATCTACGAGCCGTTCGGCATGGTGGCCCTGGAGGGCGCCGCCGCTGGCGCGCCGCTGGCGGTCGCCGCCACCGGTGGCCTCGCGGAGATCGTCGAGCCGGGGGTGACCGGAATGACCTTCCAACCGCACGACCCCGACGGGCTCGCCGATGCCGTCGACGCGCTGCTGTCGGACCGCGACCGGGCCCGCGCCCTGGCCCGCCGCGCCCGCCGGATGGTGCACGACCAGTACGGCTGGGCGGCCATCGCCCAACGCACCGCCGCCAGCTACACCGGCGCCATCGCCAACGACGCTGCCTTCACCGCCCAGCGCGCCGAGCAGCGCATGTCCCAGGGCCGCGCCCTACCCGTCCTCCCCACCGGCAACCTGCTCGCCGCCGCCGGCCTGCGCTGACCGCCGGCCCTTGCCGCCGCTGTCATCGCCGCTGTTGCCACCATCGCGCTGATCGTCGTCCCGGTCGCTACCCGCGGCCCGGTGCTGCTCGCTGATCGACTCCGTTTCGCCGACATCGGGGTATCCCAGCACCGGGATGCCTCGATGTCGGCGCTCCGGCGCGGGGCGTTCGAGGTCAGTACCGGACTGCCGGGCCTGTCAGAATGCGCGCATGCCTCGTCTTGTCGACGCCCTGGATTCCGCCTTCCCGGTTGCCGCCTCGATCGCGCTGGACCTGATCCGGCGCTCCGAGGTGTCCGACCAGTGGTCGAGCCCGAGCGCACTGCCGCACCTGTCCGTGGGAGCTCTGGCGTGCCACCTGGGACGTCAGGCGGTCCGGGCGGCGGAACTGCTGCCGACCTCGACCGACCTGCCGCTCCTCGAGTCAGCCGACGACCACTACGAGCGGGCCGCCTGGGTGACCGCGGGGCCCCCGGACGAGGACTCGGTGGCCGCAAGCCTGGACGAAGCCGAAGCGACTCGGGGACCAGCGGACCTGCACGCCCGCTCCGTCCTCGCGCTGGAAGAGGTGGGCGACCTGCTCGCACGAGGGGCCGCCCGCGACGTCGTGCCGATCCCGTGGCAGGGCTGGTCCCTGCGGCGCAGCGACTTCCTGCTCACGCGCCAACTGGAGATCGTGGTCCACGCCGACGATCTCGCGGTGAGCGTCGGCGTGCCCACGCCGGCCTTTCCGGCGGATGTCTTCGATCCCGTGCGCGACCTGCTGGTGCGCTTGGCCGTGCGCCGTCACGGCCAGTCCGCGGTAATCAGCGCGCTGAGCCGCAGCGAGCGAGGGCAGGACATCTCCTCCTTCTGACGCGCCCAACACCTCAACGGCCGCCAGGAAAGCCGGCATGGTCCCCGCAGCCCGCGCCACCCACGCCTCACGGGGTTGCGCCGGGAGCTTCCCCGGCCCCGGCCTCACAGGCCTCATAGGCCCCACAGGCAGGCCCACAGGCAGGCCCCATACGCCCTGTAGGCCCTGTCGAGCTGCCCCAGAAATGGGGCGGGGTGAAGCATCCGGAGGCCCGAACGGAATGCGGATCGGCCGGAAAGCCCACGAAGGACCGGCACAGACTCTTGATCGACTCCGTTTCGCCAACATCGGGGTATCCCGGCGCCCGGAAGCCGCGATATCGGCGATACCGAGTCGATCAAGCTGCTCGACCCGGTGTGGCGGTCGGACCGCGCCCGCCCGCCCCACATTTGGGGCAGCTCGACAGGAGCGGACCGGGGCAGGGCGCCGAGCCGGCACGCGCCAGCGAAGACGGTGTTGGACAGGAAGTCGTCCTGGCCGGGGCGGCTGGCGGGGGCGGATGTGCTCGGGGCTGCCGCCGGGACGGCTGCCGCCGGGGCGGCTGGCCGGGGCGGCTGGCCGGGGCGGGCGGATGCGCTCGACGCTGCCGGCCGGGACGGCTGCGTCCAAGGCTGCCGGCCGGGACGGCTGCGCTCGGGGCTGGCGGCAGCGGCAGGCGGCAGGCGACGGCTGACGGCGGCGGCAGGCGACGGCTGACGGCGGCGGCAGGCGGCGGGCGGCGGCAGGCGGCAGGCGGCGGCAGGCGGCTGGGAAGGCGGCGGCTGGCGGCTGGAAAGGCGGCAGGCCGCCGACCCGGTGGGTCGACGGCCTGACGGTGGTGCGTCGTGGAGGTCAGCGCTCGGCGAAGGGGACGTAGTCCCGCTCGGCGGAGCCGACGTAGATCTGCCGCGGACGGCCGATCTTGGTCTCCGGGTCGTTGATCATCTCGCGCCACTGGGCGATCCAGCCGGGGAGCCGGCCGAGCGCGAAGAGCACGGTGAACATCTTCGTCGGGAAGCCCATGGCCTTGTAGATCAGGCCGGTGTAGAAGTCCACGTTCGGGTAGAGCCGGCGGGAGACGAAGAAGTCGTCGGCGAGCGCGATCTCCTCCAGCTCCATGGCGATGTCCAGCAGCGGGTCCGGCTTGGCCATCCGGCCCAGCACGTCCTGCGCGGCCTTCTTGACGATCGCCGCCCGCGGGTCGTAGTTCTTGTAGACCCGGTGGCCGAAGCCCATCAGCTTGACGCCGTCCTCCTTGTCCTTGACCTTGCGGACGAAGGACCGGACGTCGTCATCGCCGGCGTGGATCTGCTGGAGCATCTCCAGCACGGCCTGGTTGGCGCCGCCGTGCAGCGGGCCGAACAGCGCGTTCACGCCGGCGGAGACCGAGGCGAACAGGTTGGCGTTGCTGGAGCCGACCAGCCGGACGGTCGAGGTGGAGCAGTTCTGCTCGTGGTCGGCGTGCAGGACGAAGAGCATGTCCAGCACCTTCGACATCACCGGGTCGACCTCGTACGGCTCGGCCGGCACGCCGAAGGTCATCCGCAGCAGGTTGTCGACGTACCCCAGCGAGTTGTCCGGGTACAGCAGCGGCTGCCCGATGGACTTCTTGTAGGCGTACGAGGCGATGGTGGGCACCTTCGCCATCAGCCGGACAGTGGAGATCTCCACGTGCTCGGAGTCGAACGGGTCCAGGCTGTCCTGGTAGAAGGTCGAGAGGGCGCTCACGGCCGAGGAGAGCACGGCCATCGGGTGGGCGTCCCGGGGGAAGCCGTCGAAGAAGCGGCGCATCTCCTCGTGCAGCAGCGAGTGCCGCCGAATCCACTCGGTGAACTCGGCCAGCTGCTGCTCGGTCGGCAGCTCACCGTAGATGAGCAGGTAGGAGACCTCCAGGAAGGAGGACTTCTCGGCCAGCTGCTCGATCGGGTATCCCCGGTAACGCAGGATCCCCGCGTCGCCGTCGATGTAGGTGATCGCGGATGAGGCCGCCGCGGTGTTCACGAAACCGGGGTCGTACGTGGTCATTCCGGTTTCTTTCAGCAGCTTGCTAACCCCGACACCGGCGGGGCCCTCGACCGCGGGATGCACCGGCATCGACAGCTGCCCACCGGGGTGATCGAGCTTGACTTCCGTCATGTGGTTCCTCGCTTCGCCGGCAGATCTACGTTGAATTGCCTTCGCTTCTACCGTAATTGCGGCTTGGGGGACACTGCCCGCCGTGGTTCGCCGGTGAGGTATGCGTCACCCGATTCCCGACCGGGCAGCCGGGAAACCCTCCGTCCCGCCGTGCGGGACCTGGCGGAGCAGCTTCACGACAGGGCAAGGCGTCGGAGCGTACCGTCCGTCGCGACCTGGTAGACGTCGAGCTGGTTGGTGCCGGCCCGGAACAACTGGTCGTCGGTGAGCAGCGCGGCGAATCGGCGTCCGCCGGGATCGGTCGGCACCACCGGTACGACCGCGCCGATCCGGCCGTTGACGGCCACCGCCAGCAGGGTGCCGTCCGGGATCCGGTCCGGCACGTCCCCCCAGACCAGCGCCGGGAGGGTGCCGGTGTCCGGGTCCGTGGCCCGGAACGCGGCGAGGTCGGCCACCGTGGCGCTGCCGCCGGCCGGGCCGGCGTGGACCTCGGTGCCCACCAGCGGGTGCGGCGCCGGCAGGGGCGGCGGGGCGGGCACCCCGCCGGGGAAGGTGACCGGTTCGCCGGGGCGGTCGTAGAAGTGCTTCGTGCCCTCGGTGCGCGGGGCCTGCCGGGCGGAGCGTCCGTCGACCCGCCAGGGCAGCCGGATACCGGCCTGGTCGGCCACGGTCGGCAGCAGGTCGACGTGTTCCCAGTTGCGGTCGTCCACCCGGCCGGCCTGCTGCCCGGGCTCCTTGACGAACATCGGCACCCACGCCACCTCGCCGGCGGCGGCCTTGATCGCGTCCATGCCCCGGCCCTGGGCGCCCGCGCGGAAGCTCACCCCGTGGTCGGCGGTGACCACGACGAGGGCCTGGTCGTAGAGGCCGCTGGCGCGCAGCGTACGCAGCGTCTCGCCGATCAGCCGGTCGGTGTAGCCGAGCTGGGCGAGGTGGCGCTGCCGGGCCAGTTCGACCCAGCCGGTGCCGTCGTTGGGCAGGTCCTCGGGGGCGTCGTAACGCACTCCGGACGGCAGGTACGCCCACGGCGAGTGCGGCATCAGCAGGTGCAGGAAGTGCAGGGCGGGCCGGGGCTCCGGCTTCAGCCCGGCCAGGAAGCTGGTGAACCGGGCCGGCTGGTTGTCGTCCAGGCTGTCCCAGCGGAACTTCGGGTCCGCCGGCACCGGCTCGGCGGCGTCCAGGCCGGCCTCGGCCCGGGTCTGCTCCCGATAGGAGTCCTCCGGGTCGACGCGGGTGGGTGTCGGCCCGGCGACCTGGCCGAGCAGCTTGCCGGTCTCCCGGACCAGTACGCCGAGCCCCTGTTCCGGACTGACCGGCTGCTCGCAGCGGCTGGGCGGGCAGAGCCGGGTGATGCTCTCCTGGGCGTGGATGTCGTACAGGCCGCCGAAGGCGGTGAAGAGGTTGTCCGGGTACTGCGAGTAGTGCGGCGCGACCGACCGCGCCGGGTAGCGGCCGGTGAGCATCGCCGGCAGCGCGTTGGGAGTCCAGCCGCTGACGCCGGTGGCGTTGCGGTACCACGTCGACGCGCCGGCCAGCTCGGCGAAGTGCGGGAACCGGGCCGCGTCGATCCGACCGTCCGCGCCGAGCAGGCTGACCAGTGGCAGCTCGTCGAGGATCAGCATGACCACCGGAGGGTGCCCGCCCGGGCCCTGGGCGGTGCCGGCCGCGCCGCCGTCGCCGCGCGGCAACACCACCGCCGAGGTGGGTGAAACGAGCAGGAAGAGCGCCACGAAGGCCACCGGGCCGGCGGCGGCCAGTCGCAGCACCCGGCCCGGTGCCCGCCACCGCCGGTGCGCGACTGCGCCGGCCGCGCCGGCCAGCCCGGCGACCAGCAGCAGGGGTACGCCCCGCAGCGGCGTCGCGTGCCGGCCCACCTGCACGGCCAGCGCGGCCAGCAGCAGGCCGACCAGCCCGGTGTGGGTGAGCGCGCGGACGGTCCGGCCGGCCACCCGGCTGAGCGCGCCGAGCACCGCCACCGGCACGGTGGGTGCCACCGCCACCAGGGCCGTCAGCAGCAGGATCTGGCCCGGGTCGGCGCGGTGGAAGAGGAAGAAGTCGGGGCTGCGGCCGAGTACGTCCAGCAGCGGCTGGGTGACCACCAACCCGACCAGCGCCACCACCTCCAGCAGCCGGCCCAGCTCACCGCGCCAACCGCGGTCCCACCGCCCGGTGACCGGTTCCGCGGCCGGAGTGCCCGGCTGTGCTGGCGGGGGTGCGGGTGCTGGTTCAGCCACCCATCACCGTCCGGTAGAGCGTGCGGGTGCCCGAGGGCAGCTCCAACCGGTCGGCGATCCGGCCCCGGGCCGCGAGCAGCCGCTCGAAGGCGTCCCGCCGGTAGTTCGGAAAGAGGCCGTCGGGCTTGTTGGCCAGCAGCCGGAGGGCCATCGGGTCCTCCGGGTGGACGAACTCCACCACCACCGCACCACCCGGCGCGGTCAGCCCCACCAGCCAGTCGACCACCTCCGGCAGCGGCACGTTGCGCCCGATCGCCAGGTGGTGCACCACGGCCAGGGCGAGCACCGCGTCGGCGGACGCCCGCTCGGCGAAGCCGGCGCGCTCGGCACCTCGCCAGCCACCTCCGGGTGACGGGTCGGCCAGGTCCAGCACCAGCGGCAGGATCCGCCGCTGCCCCTCGGCCCGCAGCGCCCGGTACAGGTCGTCGACAACGGCCGGGTCCTGCTCGACGGCGACGACGTAGTCGGCGTGCTCGGCCGCGATCCGGGCGTACCGGCCGTCGTTGGCGCCAAGGTCGAGCACCAGGCGGGGGCGGACGCCGGCGGTCAGCGCGGCGGCCACGAACTGTTCCTTGGCCGCCCGGTCCCGCGCCGAGTAGCCGCAGGTGCGCTGGTAGTCGGCCCAGTGGCTGGCCGGCGGGCGCCGGTCCAGCCGGCGGACCAGTTTCTCGATGCCGCGCACGGTGGCCAGCAGCAGCTCCCGGGAGTAGCCGGCGGCCCGCAGTTGGGCTCGTACGTCGCTGGTGCTGGCCTCGGCGTGCCGCTGCTGCATCGCGCCGTGCAGGTGCAGGTGGGTCAGTACGCCCGGACGCAGCCGACGTGCCCCACCGAAGAGCGGACGGAGCTGGTCGGCCTCGATGCCGTCGACCCGGGCGCGCAGCAACGGCTGGAAGTCGACCCCCAGGTGGGCGGTGAGCAGCAGCGGGTAGAGCACGGTCTGGCAGAACTGCCGGTACCCGGCCCACGGCTCGCCGTCGCGCACCGGCTCGAAGGAGCCGATGTCGATGAAGACCGGGTCGGCGCCACGCCACTGCAGGTTGTAGGCCGAGCCGTCCTTGGTGGTGAAGCCGTCGGCGAGTGCGTCGCGCAGGATCTCCAGGTGCAGCAGCGCGGCGTCGCGCAGCATGGTGAAGGACCACTCGTACGGGTGGGAGACGAACGGGATGCGTTCGTGGCGCAGCACCGCCGCCCACGGTGCCCCGACCGCTGCGGGCACCAGCGCCGACGGTGCGTCCTCGGTGGGGCAGACCTTGCCCGCGGCCACCAGCGTGGGGAAGAACGCGCTGGCCGTCAGCGCCCGCCAGTGCTCGGCGGCCTGCGCGTCCAGCCCGCGCAGCACGTCGTCTCCGAGGTGGAAGACGCGGTTGGCCGGGTCGCGAAAGGAGGCCGGCTCGGGCCGTACCCCGGGGGGTGAGGTCGTCATCGCCGGGACGGGCCGGCTCACTGCTGGTCGGTGGGCTGGCGACGGAACCGGTCGACCAGCCGCCGCCAGTAGAGCTTGGCGGCGACCGCTGCGCCGGCCACCCCGCCCACGACCGCCTGCACGATCAGGCTGCCGGATCCCGCGTCCAGGTAGGCCAGATGGATCACCGACCGCTCCTTCCCCTCGCCCGTCTCGACACCGGCGTCCCGGGCATACAGCGGTGAGGCTTTTGACCCAGAAAGCCGGACTTGTCTGTCACCGTACGCCGATCGCCGACGCCGTATCGGCCACATCGGCGGACTCCCAGGCGGGCCACAGGGATGCGTCCGGCGGTGACCTACCCCGCGCCGGACGAGGACCCCGACGGGCGTCACACGCGACGCGTCGTCGAGGTCCTCGCGAAGGTGCTGGGCACGGCCCGCAGCTGACGGGGTCAGTTCCGCCGGTGGTGCATGCCGAGGCGCAGCAGCACGAAGCGCAGCACGGTGGCGGCCAGGTTCGCGGCCACCAGCACGGCCAGCTCCACCAGCCGGGTGGGTGCGGCGTCGACCGCGTGCAGCACAGCCAACGAACCGCTGGTCAGCGCCAGGCCGAGCGCGAAGGCCAGCAACCCCTGCACGTGGTGCCGGCCGGCGTGCCGGCGCCCGCTGATGCCGAACGTCAGCCGCCGGTTCGCGGCCGTGTTCGCCACCGCCGTCACCAGCAGCGCCAGCAGGTTCGCCGGCTGCGCGCCGAGCGCGCCCCGGGTGGCCACGAAGAGCAGCAGGTACGCCAGGGTGCTGGCCACCCCGACCGCGGCGAACCGGACCAACTGCCGAGGCAGACCGACCGGCACCTGTGCCGGCGACGCGGCCAGCGGTCCCCGGCCCACCTGCGCGCGCAGCTCGGTCAACGGCAGCGCGCCGGTCAACAGCGCCCGGCCCAGCCGACCCATCCCGCGCAGGTCGGCCAGCGCGGTGGCGACGATGTCGACGCGGCTGTCCGGGTCGTCGACCCAGTCCACCGGCACCTCGTGGATCCGCAGCCCGGCCCGCTGGGCGAGCACCAGCAGCTCGGTGTCGAAGAACCAGCCGGTGTCCTTGACCAGGGGAAGCAGCCCGCCGGCCACGTCCGCGCGGATCGCCTTGAACCCGCACTGGGCGTCGGAGAACCGGGCCGCCAGCGCCCCGCGCAGCAGCAGGTTGTAGGCCCGCGAGATGACCTCCCGCTTGGTCCCGCGCACCACCCGGGAGGTACGCGCCAGCCGGGTGCCGATCGCCAGATCGGAGTGGCCGGAGATGAGCGGCGCGACCAGCGGCAGCAGCGCCGCCAGGTCGGTGGAGAGGTCCACGTCCATGTACGCCAGCACCGGCGCGGACGAGGCGGACCAGGCGGCGGACAGTGCCCGCCCCCGCCCCTTGGCGTCCAGGTGCAGCACCTCGACGCCGGGCAGCTCACCGGCGAGCGCCTCGGCAACCCCGAGGGTGCCGTCCACGCTGGCGTTGTCGGCGATGGTGATCTGGAACGGGTACGGGAAGTGCTCGCTCAGGTGCGCGTGCAGCCGCCGTACGCACGGCCCGAGATCGGTCTCCTCGTTGTAGACCGGGATCACCACGTCCAGCACCGCGCCGATGGTGGTCGGCCCAACCTGTACGGCGGCCCGAGGTCCGCCGAGCGCGGTCATGCCGCGTCCTTTTCGGTGCTCAGGTCGTAGACGGTGACGCCGTCGACGGTCTGGGCCGTGAAGGTCTCGGTGACCCAGGCGGCGATCTCCTGCGAGGCGGAGCTGCCACCGTTGGCCCGGAAACCACCGTCGCCCACGAAGTAGTGGATCTCGCCGTCGGCGACGTAGCGCTGGAACTGCGCGAGGGTCGGCGACGGGTCGCTGCCGTTGAACCCGCCGATCGCCATCACCGGGTCGCCGGTGGCCAACTGGTAGCCGGAGGCGTTGTTGGAGCCGACGGTGGCTGCCACCCACGTGTAGTTGTCGCTGTCGTGCTCCAGCAGCTCGCGCAGCTCGGCGCTGGGCTCGCGGGTGTCGAGCAGCCCGCCCATTCCGCCGCCGGTCGAGCGACCCTGCCCGCCGCCCGGAGAGCCGGGAGTCTGCGCGCCGTTCCGGCCACCACCGGGGAAGCCCGGTGCCTGACCGCCGTTCTGGCCACCACCAGGGAAGCCCGGGGCCTGACCGCCGTTCTGGCCGTCGCCGGGGAGAGCGGGAATCTGGCCGCCGCCCGGCAGCTCCATGCCGCCGGGCGGTCGCCCGCCGGGGAAGCCGCCGCGGCCGAAGCCGCCCGCCACGTTCGGGCCGGCGGTCGGGATCGATCCGGTGTGCGGCGTGGCGGCGGTCTGCACCGCGTACGCCACCGGCCCCGCGAGGGCCGCCGCCGCACCCAGGCCCAGCACCACCGGCACCAGCCGACGGGGCAGCCGGTTGACCAGCAGGATCAGTGCCGCCCCGGCCAGGCCGGCGATCAGCACGGTGGTCCGCAGCCACGGGTACCAGTCGGGGCTGCGTCCGAGCAGCACCCACGCCCACCAGACGGTCACCGCCAGCGTGCCGGCGAGCGTCGCCGTGGCGGCCAGCGGACGCCACCGCTGCCGCCGGGTGCCCTCCGGGTCGGCAAGGGTCCCGTCAGGCGTTTCCTGCGTACCGGCGGGCAGCGGGCGGCGCTGCCGCCAGAGCAGCGTCACGCCGATGCCGACAAGCGCGCCGACCGCCGGAGCGAGCGCCACGGTGTAGTAGGCGTGGAAGATCCCGGACATGAAGCTGAAGATCAGGCCGGTGACCAGCAGCCAGCCGCCCCAGAGCAGCAGCCCGGCCCGGGTGCGGTCGGTACGGGCCGCCCGGCCGGCCACCAGCAGGCCGGCAACCAGCAGGATCAGCGCGGCCGGCAGCAGCCAGGAGATCTGACCGCCGATCTCGCCGTCGAACATCCGCAGCAGGCCGGTCTGCCCACCGAACGGACCGCCGCCACCGCCACCCGGGCGGCCCCCGCCGTCGCCGACGCTGCCCACCTCGTCGCCGGTGATCCGGCCGAGGCCGTTGTAGCCGAGGGTGAGCTCCAGGATGCTGTTCCCCTGCGACCCGCCGATGTACGGCCGTGCACTGGCGGGGACCAGCTCGACGATCGCCACCCACCAGCCGGCGGAGACCACTACCGCCAGGCCGGCCAGCAGCAACTGTCGGACCCGCCGCCACAACCCGGTCGGTGCCGCCAGTAGATAGACCCCGGCGAAGACCGGAATCACCAGGAACGCCTGGAGCATCTTGGTCAGGAAGCCAAAACCGACCAGCGCGCCGACCAGCACGATCCACCGGGTGCTGGCCGCCTCCACCGCCCGGACCGTGGCGTACGCCCCGGCGACCAGCAGCAGGACGAGCAGCGCGTCGGGATTGTTGAACCGGAACATCAGCGTCGCCACCGGGGTGACCGCGAGCACCGCGCCGGCGATCAGGCCGGCCGCCGGCCCGTACCAGCGCTTGACGGTCGCGTAGAGCACGCCGACCGAGGCGACCCCGCAGAGCGCCTGCGGAACGAGCATCGCCCAGCTGTTCAGCCCGAAGACGCGTACGGACAGGGCCATCAGCCACAGCGACGCGGGCGTCTTGTCCACGGTGATCGAGTCGGCCGCGTCCGACGAGCCGTAGAAGAGGGCCTTCCAGCTCACCGAGCCGGCCTGCACGGCCGCCGCGTAGAACGAGTTGGCCCAGCCGGAGGCGCCCAGCCCCCAGATGTAGAGCAGGCCGGTGGCCAGCAGCAGGACCACCAGCGCGGGCCGGGTCCAGGCCGGGGATCGGCGCGCCGCCGGCGGTGGGTGCTCCTGGTCCGGGCGCGTTGCCGGCGGTGGCGGACCCACTACGCCGGGATCGGCGGGTGCTGTCAGCAGGCTCTCGGTTCTGTCCATGCGGCAAGCCTCGGCGGCTGGCCTGGCCCGCCGCCGTGCGCCGACTATGCGTCAGCTGTGGGATTCGGCAACCGGACGGTGAACACTGTCCGGCCCGGGCGGCTGTCCACCGCGACCGTGCCGTGGTGGGCCTCCACGACCGCCGCCACGATCGCCAGACCGAGGCCGGTGCTGCCGTGCGCCCGGGACCGGGAGCTGTCGCCGCGCGCGAACCGCTCGAACATCTCCGGTTGCAGCTCCGCCGGCACTCCGGGCCCGTCGTCGGCGACGGTGAGCACGGCGGCGTCTCCCTCGACGGCCAATGTGGTGGTCACCATGGTTCCCGGCGGGGTGTGCACCCGCGCATTGGCGAGCAGGTTCGCCACCACCTGGTGCAGCCGGGCGGCGTCGCCGGGAACCCGGATCGCCACCTCGGGCAGGTCGAGCTGCCAGCGGTGTTCGGGGCCCGCCACGTGCGCGTCGCTGACCGCGTCGACCACCAGGGCGGTGAGGTCGACCTGTTCGACCGCGAGTGGGCGGCCGGTGTCCAGCCGGGCCAGCAGCAGCAGGTCGTCGACGAGTCTGGTCATCCGGGTGCTCTCCGACTCCACCCGGCGCAGCGCGCGCGCCACGTCGGTGGGGACCTCGTCGCGACCGCGTCGGGCTACCTCGGCGTACCCGCGGATCGCGGCCAGCGGGGTGCGCAGCTCGTGGCTGGCATCGGCGACGAACTGGCGTACCCGGGTCTCGCTGGCCTGCCGGGCGACCAGCGCGTCGGCGACGTGGCCCAGCATCCGGTTCAACGCGGCGCCGACCTGACCGACCTCGGTACGCGGATCGGTGTCCGCGGCCGGGACCCGGACGGCGAGCGCCACCTCGCCGCGGTCCAACGGCAGCTCGGTGACCCGGGTGGCGGTGGCGGCCACCCGGTTCAGCGGTCGCAGCGTGGCCCGGACGATCAGCGCGCCGGCACCCCCGGCGATGACCAGCCCGACGGCCGCCACCCCGGCCTGCGCGGCGATCATCCACCAGACGGTCTCCCGCACCCCGGCCAGCGGCAGCGCGACGACCCGTACCGTGCCGTCGCGGAACTGCCGGGCCACGGCCCGGTAGTCGCCGCGCGCACCGAGGTCGACGGTGCGCGGCTCGGCACCGACCGGCAGGTCAGCCAGCGCGGCGACCTCCTCGACCGGGACGGCCTCCTCGTCGGGAAAGGGATCCTCGCTGGACGGGCTGCGGGTCAGGGTGGAGGCGGCCGTCACCCGAGCGCCGGTGATGTCGGCGACCACGGTGCCGGGCGGTGAGCCGGGCGGAATGCTCGGCCCGGTGCCCGGCCAGGCCGGCCGGCCCGGGCGGTCGCCGCGCATGACGGTCGCGGGATCCAGTTGGGCGTCCAGTCGGTCGATCAGGAAGTGCCGCAGCGCCACCGTGGTGAGCCCGCCGATGGCGACGCTGACCAGCGCGAACAGCGCGACCAGGGCGAGCACCAGACGGGTACGCAGGGACCGGCCGGCCAGCCACCGGCGGGCGGCGCGTAACGGCCGGCGGTGCGGCCGGCCGGCGGGGTCACTCGGCGGGTTTGAGGACATAACCCGCGCCACGCAATGTGTGGATCATCGGCGCCCGGCCGGCGTCGATCTTCTTGCGCAGGTACGAGATGTACAGCTCCACCACGTTGGCCTGGCCGCCGAAGTCGTAGTTCCACACCCGGTCGAGGATCTGCGCCTTGCTGAGCACCCGGCGCGGGTTGCGCATCAGGTACCGCAGCAGCTCGAACTCGGTCGCGGTGAGGGTGATGAGCTGGCCGTCCCGGCGCACCTCGTGACTGTCCTCGTCGAGGCTGAGGTCGCCGACGGTCAGCACCGCCTCCTGCCGGGCGGCGATCGCGAAGCCGGAGCGGCGCAGCAGCGCGCGCAGCCGGGCGATCACCTCTTCGAGACTGAACGGTTTGGTGACGTAGTCGTCGCCGCCGACGGTCAGCCCGGCGATGCGCTCCTCGACCGCGTCCCGGGCGGTCAGGAAGAGCACCGGAACGGTGGGGGCGTGCTCGCGCAGCCGTCGCAGCACCTGGAAGCCGTCCAGGTCGGGCAGCATCACGTCGAGCACCACCGCGTCCGGCTGGAACTGCCGCGCGGCGCTCAGGGCCGCCATGCCGCTGCCGGCGCTGCGTACCTGCCAGCCCTCGTAGCGCAACGCCATCGACAACAGGTCGGTGAGCGTCGGTTCGTCGTCGACCACCAGCACCCGGACCGGTTCGCCGTCGGGACGGCGCAACTCGATCCGGTCCGGTGCGGCCTGCCCGTCCATGACCATGTCCCCCATCCTGGACACGACGTCTGTGCCACGCCCCTGCGTCGGCTGTGCGCCAGCTGTGCGGCCGGGCCGACGGTGGATGGGCGGCATGACCCGTCAGCCCCACCCGGAGGTCACTCGGACACCCCGAACGCGTCGGTCCGCACGAATCGCATACTCCAGCCGCCCGCGCCGTCCGGCTGGTCGCGTTCGTAGAGGTGGTCGGGGCCGGCCTGGGTCGGCCCGGTGCCATCCGGGTGTCGCATGATCCAGCGCGGTGGAGGGGCGCCGTCCGGCCCGGCCGGCAACAGCCGGACCAGGCCGTTGGCGGGCCCGCCGACGAAGCGTACGGTGACCTCGCTCATCGCGGCGTCCCCTCGGTGACCATGCCGGCACGTTCGGTGACACCGGCCCTGGCTCGCAAGCTACCGCACCGACCACCGCGCCGCAGCGGGTGCGCGGGCTCGACCCGTGAGCGATTCTCGTGGCGGTTTGCCCAGCTCGGAGGCGGGGTACCGCGACCGGAGGCAACCGCCGCTGGCGGGTAAGAGCGAGGAGCGATCGATGCGCACGTTGGACGGGCGGTATCAGCTCGAACAACGCATCGGCGTTGGCGGGATGTCCGAGGTGTGGCAGGCACACGACCAGGTGCTGGATCGGCCGGTGGCGGTGAAGCTGATCTCGCCCGGCTGGGACGGCCAGTCCGGCCCGGTGGAGCGGATCCGCGCGGAGGCCCGCTCGGCGGCCCGTCTGGTGCACCCGAACGTGGCGAGCGTGCACG
The DNA here is from genome assembly GCF_045207365.1 of Micromonospora sp. NBC_00858. NCBI lineage: Bacteria > Bacillati > Actinomycetota > Actinomycetes > Micromonosporales > Micromonosporaceae > Micromonospora > Micromonospora sp. NBC_00858. The sequence goes on from NZ_CP108828.1 coordinate 2,704,849, forward strand.
ACTTCGGCACCTCCTCCACGCTGCCCGGTCGCCGGGTGCCGTACATCGTGATGGAGCTGGCCGAGGGGGAAACTCTGGCCGCGCACCTGCGGGCCGGGCCGCTGGACTGGCGGATCTCGGTGCGGGTCTGCGCGGAGGTCAGCGCGGCGCTCGCCGCCGCGCACGCGGAGGGCATCGTGCACCGGGACATCAAGCCGGCCAACGTCATGCTCACCCCCGCCGGTGTGAAGGTGCTCGACTTCGGCATCGCCACCCCGGCCGGCGCGCCGGAGCCGTTGCCGGACGGGCTGCTGATGGGCACCCCGGCGTACCTGGCGCCGGAGCAGCTCGACGGAGCGCCAGCCACCCCGGCGGCCGACATGTACGCGCTCGGCGTCCTGCTCTACTACTGCCTCAGCGGCCGGCTGCCGTACCGGGCGGACACCCTCACCGAGTTGCTGGGCACCCGCCGCCGCCTGCCGCCGGACCCGCTGCCCGAGATCGACGGGCTCCCCCCGGAGGTGGCCGAGCTGTGCCGTTCCTGCCTGGCCGACGCCCCGGCGGAGCGCCCGACCAGCCTGGTGGCCGCACTGGTGCTGGCCGAGGCCGTGGACGCCCGGGTGTACGTGCCGATGGGAGTTCCCACCGCGCGCCACCCGGCCGCGACGTCGCCCTGGACCGAGCAGGCCGCGCTGGAGGCCACCGAGGCGGTGTCGACGCTCGACGGGCCGAACCGGGCCGGCGAGCCCTGACCGCAGGCCGCGCGGCGTTTCGCCGGGCGGCGGCCGGGTAGCCGGGCGGGTGAGCGACGGGAGGAACGCGATGCCGGACCCGAGTCCCTGGCTTCAAGAGGCCACCGCGACCGCTGAGGGCGGCCACGTACGCACCGACGACGGCGGGCTCTCGACCGCGCTGGCCTCGCCACTGGCAGCGCACTGCACCGGATTGAGGCCAGAGCAGTTGCTGGCCGCCGCCTTCGCCTCCTGCCTGCACCACGCTGCGGTGGAAGCGGCCGGGGAGATCACCGATGAGGCGCACACGGTCCAGGTGCGGGCCGAGGCGAAGCTGGGGCGCGACGACGACGGCCGGTACCGGGCCGACGTGCACGCCTCGATCTCGTCCGCCGGCCTGAGTCGTCAGCAACTGGCCGACCTGGTCGAGTACGCCGACCGGCTCTGGCCGTTCTCCAGCGGCGACAACAGCCGGCACCGGCTCACCGTCACCCCGGCGGAGAACGGCCGGCACTGAGCCAGGCGCCGACGCCGGCCCGCCCATCCACCGAACGGGCACGCCGGGACCTCCACCGTTCGGGGAGCAGGCACGCACCGTAAGGGTGATCCGCGACGGTCGGTCAAAACCGACGCCGACCGCCGCCGCCGCGACCGGCTTGGCCAGGCGAATCGGAAATACCCGGCTGGCCCGATCAGCGAGGTTGAGACGGCTAGCCAGCTTGCCATCCCTTATGGCGTGCAAGATCCGGGCAAATTGTGGCGCATGCCACTGTTCGGGCCGATGGCATCGGGCGACCAGGTCTCTAGCCTCGGCGAGTGCATGCCGACGACCCCTCCGACCAGAAGCTGACCAAGGCACTCCCGGCCACCCGGCCGGGCGACGCCGCATCAACCGAACGGACGATCGGCCGTCACCGGCTCCCCGATCCACCCCGCCGCGCCCTGCTGGGCTCAACCTCGGTCCGGGTGGCCCTGGCCACAGGTGTCACCTGCTGCCTCGGCCTGACCGCGGTCGCCACCGCCCGGGGCGCCGAGGACACCACCCGCCCCGTGGAGCCGCTGGCCGAGGCGGTCGCCGACCGCGCCGCCATCGCCGACGAACGCGCCTCCCGCTCGCTGGACCGTGACGCCGCCCCCATGCGGGTCAGCCCCAGCCCGGCGGCGAAGCCCACTGCCTCCCCCACCGTGCGCAAGGCGGCCAAGAAGCCGGTCAAGCCGCGCCGACCCCGACCGGTCGCCGGACTCGACCAGACTCAGATGGACAACGCCAAGATCATTGTTGACACGGGCCTGGAGCTGAAGATGCCGCGCCGCGCCCTGGTCGTGGCGCTGGCCACCGCCATGCAGGAGAGCAACCTCTACAACCTGGCCAGCGACGTGCTGCCCGAGTCGGCGGAGTACCCGCACCAGGGCAGCGGCTCCGACCACGACTCGGTCGGGCTGTTCCAGCAGCGACCCAGCAGCGGCTGGGGCACGGTGGCCGAGCTGATGCGCCCGTCGTACGCCGCGCGGGCGTTCTACACGGCGCTCAACGAGATCCCGGGCTGGCAGGACATGAGCCTCACGGCCGCCGCCCAGGCCGTGCAGATCTCCGGCTTCCCCGACGCGTACGCCCAGCACGAGGAGCGCGCGAGCACCGTCGCGGCGGCGCTCACCGCCTGAGCCGGGGCCGCATCGGGTGTCAGCGACTGCGGGCGCCGTCCCCGGTCGGCGGCTCCGCTCCCGCGTCCACGCCTCCGGCGGCCACCCGGGTCGCCGGCACGCCCGTACCGGCCGCCGCGGTCGGTGTGTCGGCGGGTACCGGCTCGACGGTCAACCCGCTGAGGATCTCGTCGACTTGCGCCTCGCGTCGCCGGCGGGCGTACAGCGCCGCCTCGAAGTCGCGCCGGGCCTGCATGGCCTCCGCGTACGCCCGCTCGCGCACCTGCCGAGCCTCGTCGCGGGCCTCGTCCAGCTCGAACCGGGCCTGGGCCAGGATCTCCGCCGCCTCCCGCTGCACCGCGTCTCCGGCGTGCCGGGCGACCGCGGCGTCGCCCAGGTCCAGCCGCTGGAGCAGCCCGCTGAGCCAGGTGGCCTCCTCGCGGATCTCGTCCCACTCCCGAGCCTCCCCGGCGGCGCCCTCCGCCCGCGCCGCCAGCCGGGACAACCGGATCCCCAGCTCATCCAGGCAGGAATCCACCTGCCTCTGGTCATAGCCGATCTCAACGACGGAGAACCTCATACTGTCGCCCCCCAGGCAGCTGCTGTTACTTCCCCACCTGGATCCTCGGCCGCTACGGGAGCGACCGAGGGTGTTCGGGAAAAATATTCAGCATCCGCGCGCGCGGAACGCGTCAGGCGCGCTTGGGTAGCACGACCACCCGGCCGAAGAACTCGTCGATCCGGCGCACCACGTCGTTGAAGTCGTCCAGGCCGATCGGCTTGGTGACGTACGCGTTGGCCTGCAGGGTGTAGCTGCCGACGATGTCGGTGTCCGCGTTGGAGGTGGTCAGCACCACGATCGGGATGGTCCGCAGGTCCTCGTCCTGCTTCACCGCACCGAGAACCTGCCGCCCGTCCATCCGCGGCATGTTCAGGTCCAGCAGGATGACGTCCGGCCGGCGGGCCTCCGCGTGCCGACCTTCGGCGCGGAGGAACTCCATCGCCTCCTCGCCGTCGTTGACCACGTCGATGACCTTCTCGACGTCCGAGTCCGCCAGCGCTTCCTCGATCATCAGCACGTCGCCCGGGTCGTCGTCGACCACCAGGATGCGTACCGGCTGCGGGCTCTCTGCGCCCATCACTACCTGCCTCGAGTCGACGGACGCGGGACCGACGGTCACCGCGCTGGCGGGGAAATCTAGCCCATCAGGAGGCGCTCTGGGACGCCGGGTCGGCCGTGTCGGGACGGTAGCGCAACACGTCGGCCAGACCGGTAACCCGCAACACCCGCTCGACCCGGCCGTTGGCGCCGGTGAGCCGCAACCAGCCCCCCTCGGCCGCGGCCCGGTTGTCCCCCCGGACGAACACGGCCATCCCGGTGGAGTCGCAGAACGCGAGGTCGGTGAGGTCGAGCAGCACCCGGTGCTCGCCGGCGTCGGAGAGCCGGTCGATCGCGGCGGCCAACTCGGCGGCGGTGCTCAGGTCCAGTTCACCGGCGAGCCGTAGGCAGACGACATCATCCTCGCGCCCGGCGTGCCTGACGCTGAACGTCACCGTTCTCCCCCTAGCCCCACCGCTGAGTGGACGTTTGCAGTGCGGCAAGTATACGCAGGGGCGTGCCGTCGGCCGAACGGCGCGGTGATCGATTGGGGATGCCGCCCGGCGGACGGTCAGCGGGCTGCGGCAGCGGCCAGGGCGGCCTGGCCCAGGGCCAGCGCGTGCACCGCCCGGGGGAAGTCGCGCAGCGCGGCGGCGTAGTGCGCCAGAGGCAGGTCCACCGCGGCGACGGGCACCCCGCGACTGGTCAGGATCCCCACCAACCACTCGGCGAACTCGGTGAACAGCGAGGCGTCGTCGACGTAGAGCGCGGCGGCCAGGAAGTCCACAACGTGGCCCAGGTCGCTCACGGTCGAGTCGAGCTGGGCGGCCGTGTAGGCCCGGGCCGCCGGGACCCGTTCCCGCAGATCGGCCAGGGCGCTGTCGATCAGCTCACCCCGGCGCCGGACCAGGCCGGCGTACTCGTCGTCGGTCAGGTGGGACAACTGCGCAGGCGGCACCCGACGCAGCGCCCGCTCGTCGGCGATCAACTCGGCCGCCGACGGCGCGTCCGGCGCCCAGGCCGCGCCGAGCCGGCGCGCCCAGCGGCCGTCCACGCCGAACCCGCGCCCGCCAACCACCACCGGTACGTCCGAGCGGCGGCACGCCTCGATCATCCGGTGCGCCTGCGGCAGCCGCATCGGCAGCGCGCAGGCCAGCGCGACCGCGTGCGCGTCGTGCCGGTGCAGGTACGACACCAGGTGCGCCGCGGGCACGCTGGCACCCAGGAAGGTCACCTGCCAGCCGCGCAGCCGCAGCACCTCGGCAACCAGCCGGGGTGGCAACGCGTGCCACTCACCGTCCATGCAAGCCACCACGACCCGCCCGCCGGCCGGACGCGGGTTGGCGTGCACGGCCACCGCCGCCACCACCCGCTCACTGATGTGGGTGGCCGCGTGTTCCTGGGCGACGCTCCACTCGTTGCGCGCCCACCGCTCGCCCACTTCCGCCTGGGCCGGCGCGACCAGGTCGAGCAGCACCCGCTCGGCCGGTACACCCGCGTCGAGCAGGCCGAGCGCCACGTCGATCGCGGCGTACTCGTCGGCGTCGGTGAGGCAGTCCAGGTAGCTGGGGTAGGCGCCGATCGGCTCGGCGGCGGCGGTCGGGGCGGTCACACTCAGGTCTCCCTCTGCTGGTCCGTGCCGGCGGGTGCGGGCACCGAGCGCAGGTGCCGCGACGGCCGCCTGCTCGGGCCGACCGCACGCACCGCCAGCACCGCGATGTCGTCGTGGTCGCCGTCCGCCAACCAGTCGCAGGTGACCTGCTCGACCCGCTCGGCCAGGGCGGGGGCCGGCATCCGCTCGCAACCGGCCAGCGCGGTGAGCAGCCGCTCCGGGCCGAACTGCTCGTCGCCACGACGGCCACCACGGGCCTCGGTCACCCCGTCGCTGTAGAGCAGGCAGGTCTCGCCCGGGGCCAGTTGGACGGTCACCTCGCCGACGCGCGGGTCGGGCACCACGCCGATCAGCATGCCGGTCAACGGCACCGACTCCACCTCGCCGGAGGCGCGCAGCACCAGCGGCGGCAGGTGCCCGCCGCCGGCCATGGTGAGGGTGAGACCACCGTCGCGCTGTGGGCGGGCCACGCCCAGCACCATGGTGGCGAAACGGCCCTGGCCGTGCGCCAGGGTCGTCTCCAGCAGCGCGTCGTTGAGCAGCCGCAGCAACCGCCCGGGATGCGACTCCACCCGGTGCAGCGCCTGCAGGCACTGGCGCAGCTGACCGGTGAAGACGGCCGCCTCGACGCCCTTGCCCGACACGTCGCCGAGGAAGAACACCGAACCGCCGTCGGGGAGCTGGTGCGAACCGTAGAAGTCGCCGCCGATCCGCAACCCCGCCTGCGCCGGCCGGTACGCGGTGCCCCACTGCACACCGACGGCCTCGGCCGGCTCCACTGGCAGCAGGCTGGCCTGCAGGGTGTCGGCCACCTCCGCCTGGTCGCGGTAGAGCAGCGCGGTGGTCAACGCCGCGCCGGCCCGGGCTGCGAAGGCGCGGACCAGCTCCATGTCGTCCTCGTCGTACCAGTGGGTGGCGCTGCGGGCGACCAGGAGCACCCCGACCGGGGCGTCCCGGCCCGGCAGCGGAACGACCCGGGCGGCGCTCTCGGCGTCGGTCAGGCCGGGGAGCCAGCCAGCGTCGACCGCCTGCTCCACCAGCCAGTCCAGCGCGTGCGGCTCGACCCCGGTCAGCCCTTCGGCGATGGCCACCGGCAGGTCGCCGCCGGCCAGCACGCCGCTGTCCACCAGCGGTGCCTCGTCGTCGGCCCGGGAGGCCCGCCACCAGCGGGCCCGTCCCAGGCGTGGGGCGAGCACCAGCACGGCCACCTCGGCCAGGGTCGGCACGGCGAGCCGAACGACCGCTGCGGCGGCCCGGTCTGGGTGCAGCGGGTTGCCCAGCTTGTCGCCCACCACGGCCAGGAAGGCCGAGCGGGCCCGCTCGGCGAGCAGCGCATCGGCGCGGCTGACGCTCTCGGTGACGTCCTCGACGTACCAGCAGCAGCGGCCGCCGGAGAGCGGCACCCGGCGGGCGGCGAGCCGGCGCCCGCGATGGGTGAAGCCGCCCGGCCTCCCGTCGCTCAGCCCGGGTACGCCGGCCACGGCGAGCAGCTCGCCGGGCACCACCTCGGGCAGCAGCCGCTCGGCCGCCGGGCTGACGTGTCGCACCACGCCGTCGGCGTCACAGACCACCAGGCCCTCGCGGAATTGCTCGACGACCTCGGACCAGTAGTCGGGCGCGGCCAGACCCGGGTCGGGGGCCAGCGGTGGCAGGGCGGTCACGGGCCGGGACGATGCGTCGGCGGACCACGCCGGGGCCGCTGTGGTGCTCGGCGTGGAGAGCCGTCCGTCGCCCGGGTCCCAGTCCCTGACGTCGGCGGTAGTCACCAGCTGAGCCTCACTCCTTGTCGTCCACCCGACCCGACCCGGAACGGGCGCCTGTGGTCGGCACTCTCCCGTCACCCTACGCCGGCACACCCCTGGCGGCACTGCACGGCAGCTGGCGGCCCGCGCCGCAGGCCCGACCGACCCGGCCCTGGATCGTTACGCTCGCCTCGTATCACCGGCCTGATGGCCCCCGGTTTGCGTTCGGCCCGTCGACTGGGAACATGAAGCGATGTCCCCCCAGCTGTTGACCATCGAGATGACCCGGCTCGACGCCGGAGGCGTCCGGCTGCGGCTGAGCGGCGAGCTCGACTACGACACCGCACCCGAGTTGGTCGCGGCTGCGGCCGAGCTGCACGGCGACGGCCACCAGCAGCTGATGATCGACCTGACCGGGGTGAGCCTCTGCGACTCCTCCGGGCTCAGCGCGCTGCTGATGGTGCACCGCGCCGCCGGCGCGATCCGGCTGATCGGGGTCAGCCGGCAGCTCCAGGCAATGCTGGACCGCACCGGGCTGGCCCAACTGCTGGCAGTGGAGCCCGTCGGCGACAACGTGCGCGCCATCGGCTGATCGGCGCCCACCGGGCCGCCCCGGGCAGGGGGTGGCCCCCGACCCTGGGACCTGGGGTCGGGGGCCGGAGGAATGTCTAGGGTGCGGTCATCGGCTGAAGCCGGGGTCCGCTGTCACGAAGCTCGCCGGTCGGCGCGGGGTCGACGTCCGCGGGTTCCCCCGAATCGGGCGTCTGGTACAGATAACGGACGAAGTCCCCACCCACCTCGTTGTCGTCCGCGCCCGGCCATTGGCCGATGCAGTCCATCCCGACCACTTCCCGACCCGTTCCGTCGGCTTCCTCCAGCAGCGCCCACAGACTCACCGGGTAGCACCGGGTGGCGTCGGGCGTGAGCTGCCAGCGGGCGTACCAGCCGGGTCGGGCGGGGACGATCTCGACGATCCGTTTCATGACGACCTTCCTTCCGCGTACCTCGGAAGAACTCCGGTCCTGGGCCGATCCTGCTGGTCGCGCGGGTGAGCGGCCCTCACCCGCGCCGGATGAAGCCCACCGAGTCCCGGCCGACCCGCCCGGCGGCGTCCGTTTCGGCTTCCGGGACGACGGGAAGGCGATGGGCGCACGCACGATCCCCAGCGAAAGGGGCGTCACCATGCGCAAGCAGATGGAGGGCGACAACCAGCGGCGCCGGGCGCTCGCCCGGCAGGCCCGCGAACAGGGCCGCCAGCCCAGCGAGTTCGGCGCCAGCCTGAGCGCCTCCAAGCAGCTCACCAGCCTGGACCAGGGCAAGCGGACCGGCCCAGCACCGGCCGGACGGCACAAGCCGGACACCACGCGCGGTGGACCGGCCCCGCCGGCAGTCGGAGCCGCCGAGAATCCCCGGCCGCAACCGTCCGCCGGGGCCGGCGCGACCGGGGTGAACAGCATGGGCTACCACGAACTGGTCGACGAGGTCCGGCGCCGGGCCGGGGTCGACTTCAAGACGGCCAAGGTGGGCACCGAGGCGACCGTCCTGGTCCTGGCCTTCGCCCTGGACGCGGCGGAGCGGCAGCTGCTGCTCACCGCGGTGCCGAACTCGCTGCACGACGTTCTGCCCGTCGACGGCATCGAGCGGCACCGGGACCTGCCTGGCTTCCTGGCCGAGGTGGGCCGGATCAGCGGCCGTACGCCGGAGCAGGCCCGATACCAGGCGGAGGCGACGCTCGCCGCGCTCGCCGACCACGACGGCGACCTGGTCGAGTCATTGCACGTGCCCGACGGCCTGCGGGAACTGTTGAACCCGCCGGAGGCCGGCGGCGGCATCGTCGGCGCCTCCACCACCACACCCACCCTGGACGCGGAACAGCTGCGGGCGGCCCTGGACGACCTGCCGTACTGGGCCGGCGACAGCGTCGCCCTGTACCGGGTGGTCGCGCTGCCGCCGGACAACCTGGACCGGGTGCTCGCCCGGCTCGACCAGCTGCGCCAGGAGACCGGCCGTGGCCCGAGCATCGGGCGCCCCGGAGACACGGCCGCCGTGCTGACCGTGCGGACCAACCAGGCCAACGGGGTGACCGCGCTGGACGTGGACCTCGCCCGCCAGATCGACGACGCGATCGACGAGGTGGGGGCCGGGATGGCCAGCGGCTGACCGGCCGCACCGGCGCACGCGGGCCGGCGGACGCGGGGCACCCCCCGCTCCGCCGGCCCGCAGCCGTGCCCGGCCGCGTCGACCCGGCCCGGCCCCGCTGCGGCACCGCCGTCACGGACCGGACGTCGCCCGGTGCCGGCTGGCCGGGCCACGATCGGCGCGCACCGGCGGCTCGGCTAGCGTGCCGGTCATGAACCGCGCCGCCGACCGGCTGGAGCTGGTCGGCGACCCGGTCCGCCGAACCGGGCGGACGCTGCTGTCCGCCGGCGTCGAGCAGTCGTACGTGGACGTCGAGGATCCTCGACACCTGCACTTCGAGTACGTCCGCCGGATCGCCTCGGCGGTGGAGCTGGCGGCACCGGCGGGCACCCCGCTGAGCGTTCTGCACCTGGGCGGGGGCGCGTTGACGTTGCCCCGCTGGCTGGCTGCCACCCGGCCCGGCTCCCGGCAGCGTGTCGTCGAGCGGGACCGGGCGGTGGTCGAGCTGGTCGCCCGGGAGCTGCCGCCGTTGCCGCCCGAGGTGGAGGTGGAGGTCGCCGACGCCCGGGACGCGGTCGCGGCCACCCCGGCGGGCCGGTACGACCTGGTGGTCGCCGACATCTACCGGGCGGCCCAGATGCCCCGGCACGTACGGACCGTGGAGTTCGCCGCCGAGGTGGCCCGGACCCTGCGTCCGGACGGGCTCTACCTGGTCAACGTCACGGACCTACCGCCCCTGGTCGGCACCCGTGCACAGGTGGCCACGCTGCGGGCGGTCTTCGGCGACGTGTGCGTGCTGGGCGACCGGCGAATGCTGCGTGGCCGGCGCTACGGCAACCTGGTGCTCGCCGCGACGCCCCGGCCCAGCGGGCTGCCGGTCGGCCGGCTGGCGGTGGCCGCCCTGCGCGACCCGGTGCCCGGCAGCCTGCTGCACGACGCCGCGCTCGATGCCTTCGTCGCCGGCGCCCACCCGATCACCGACGCCGACCAGCCGGGCCAGCCATGATCGGTTGACGCTCGGCGGTGGGGATCCCCCAACACTCACGCACCGCCGGGTGATGAGCGCGGGAGCTGGGTTTCCGGAGGTGGGCGCGGGGAAGGTGCGGCGGGTGAGCGACGCCGACACCCGGTTGACCGCCCGCCGGACGCTGATCGTGATCGGTCTGGTGCTGGCGACCGCGTTCGCGTTGGCCTTCGTGTACGCGACCCGCCGAGTGCTGGTCTGGGCCGTCGTGGCCGCCTTCTTCGCCGTCGCGCTCAAGCCGCTGGTGGACCGGCTGCAACGTCGCTTCGTGCGCCGGCGGGCGCTGGCCACGCTGCTGGTGTTCCTCGCCGCATTCGTGACGCTGTCGATCCTGATCGCCGTCATCCTGGTGCCGCTGCTGGACGAGCTGGAGCGGTTCGCCGAACGGGCGCCGGAGCTGCTGCGCGACGCGCGCGCCGGTCGCGGCCAGCTGGGGAGTCTGCTGGAGCGCACCGGTGCCCTGCGGTACGTCTCCGGGCACTCCGATCAGCTACGGGACTTCGGCGACCGGCTGCGCCAACCCGCGGTCGGCGTGCTGCGCGGCGTCGTGGAGACGGTCGCCGGGCTGGTCACGGTCATCGTGATGGCGTACCTCATGGTGTTGGAGGCGCCGCGGATCACCCGTGGCGTGCTGGTGGCGGCCGGGGACGGGCAGGCCGAGCGGCTACGCCGGGTGGGCCGGGAGGTCTCCCGCAGCGTCACCGGCTACCTCACCGGCAACCTGCTGATCAGCGTGATCTGCGGGTTGTTGACCTTCGTGGTGCTGACCCTCACCGGGGTGCCGTTCGCCGCCGTGATCGGCCTGCTGGTGGCGGTGGCCGACCTGATCCCGCTGGTCGGCGCGACACTCGGCGCGGTGATCGCGGCGGGAGCCGGCTTCGTGCACTCCCCCACCGCCGGGATCGTGGTGCTGGTCTTCTTCGTGGTCTACCAGCAGGTGGAGAACCACCTGCTCCAGCCGCTCATCCTGTCCCGCGCGGTCCGGCTCAACCCGCTGACCGTGCTGGTCAGCGTGCTGCTCGCGGCGGAGCTGGCCGGCCTGCTCGGCGCGCTGCTGGCCATCCCGGCCGCCGGCATCGTCCAGACCCTGCTGCGCGAGTACGGCCCGAGCCGCCTGCGCGCCACCCCGCCGGCCACAGCCACCGACCAGCGACGCCGACCGGCCGGTCCCGCCCGCCAGGGCTGACCGGCCGGATCGGGCGGTGCTCAGCGGGACCGGGCCGCGACCTCGGGTGAGGTGCTCTCCAGCGGAACCGCGTTCGCCGGGACCAGGCCGAGCTGGACCGCCGGCCGGGTCAGCGCCGCGTCCAACGCCCAGTCGGCGCCGACCCGGCTCCGGTTGCCCGGCATCGCCATCAGGTGGTACGCACGGGTGACCGCCTTGGCGGGCAGTCCGGCCAGCGGCACGTGCAACGGGTTCGCCGCCGCGTCCTTGCCGCCCAGGTCGACCACCCAGCCCAGGTCGTGGTGCTTGTACGGCTTGCGCTGCCCGAACCCGTACGACGCGGCGATGTTGTGCGCCGCGAGCTTGCCCTGCCGTTGGGCGTGCTGGGCGGTCATCGTGCAGACCTGGCCGGGGCGGGTCAGGTCGGGCACGGCGGCGGCATCGCCGCAGGCGTACACCTCGGGGTAGCCGGGGACGGTGAGGAACTCGTCGACCACCAGGCGGCCCTTCTCGGTACGCAGGCCCAACTCGTTGACGAACGGGTCGGGGCGTACCCCCACGCACCACACGAGGGTGCAGGTGGGTATGTACTCGCCGTCGGTGAGCTTCACCCCGTCGGCCGTCGCCTCGGCCACCGAGGTGCCCATCCGCACGTCCACCCCGCGCCGGTCGAGCACCTTGTGCGCGGTCTGCGACATCCGTTTGTCCAGCTCCGGCAGCACCCGGGGCGCGACGTCGAGCAGCATCCAGCGCGGGCGGACGGTGAGCCGGGGCCGTTGGGCCTGCAACGCGTCGGTGAACAACTGCCCGTGCGCGGCGACCTCGGTGCCGGTGTAACCGGCGCCGACCACCACGAAGGTGGATCGGGCCCGCTGCTCGGCCGGGTCCTCGGCCTGCTCGGCCAGCTCGATCTGGCGGACCACGTGGTCGTGCAGGTAGACCGCCTCGGGCAGGCCGCGGAAGCCGTGCGCGTACTCGGTCACCCCGGGGATGGGCAGCAACTTGTTGACGCTGCCCACGGCGAGCACCAACCGGTCGTACGCCAGCCGGTTCTTGTCCCCCTCCGGCTGGGTGAAGCCGACCCAGCGGTTCTGCAGGTCGACGTGATCCGCCTCGCCGATCACCACCCGTACGCCCTTCAGCGTCCCGGTCAGCGGCACCGCGATCCGCTTGGGCTCGACCACCCCGGCCGCCACCTCGGGCAGCAGCGGCAGATAGAGGAAGTAATCGGTGGAGTTCAGCACCACGATCTCGGCCCGGTCCCGGGCGAGCCGGCTCAACGTCTTCGCCGCGTGGTAACCGGCGAACCCGGCCCCCACGATCACCACACGAGGTTTCGTCATTGCGGGCCGTTTCCCGTCGAAGGCCGGGACAAACGTCGAACAACCGGGCCGGCGGGCGCGGTGGGCGAACGGGTGGCGCTGGCGGGCGAGAATGTCAGCTCGGCTGGAGCCGGACGTGGCCGGTGGTCCGCACCGCTTCCACCGCCCACAGTCGGCCGAAGGCGCGGACCCGCTCGGCGGTGATCCGGCCCAACTCTTCCGGAATGTCCGGATCGAGCATCAACCGTCCCTCGACCGGGTTGACGCCGAGCATGGCGCGGACCAGGGCCAGCGGGGTGCCGGCCGCCCACGCCTGCGGGCTGCACGCGGTCGGGTACGGCACGGCGAACAGCAGCCGCTCCCGCGGGTACCCGCTGAGCGCCTCGGGCAGCCGGTGGTCGAACTGCTCGGCCGCGTCCAACATCGCCAGGCTGATCCGGTTCGCCTCCGCCCGGTAGCCGTACCGGGCCAGGCCGAGCACGGCGATGGAGTTGTCGTGCGGCCAGACCGTGCCGAGGTGGTAGCCGAGGGCGTTGTAGAGCCGCTCCTCCCGGGACAGCGTGCGGATGCCCCAGCCGGAGAACATGTTCGGCGACATGAGCTGGCGTACCACCGCGCCGGCCCGCGCCGGCGGCACGATCCCGCTCCACAGCAGGTGACCCATGTTGGAGGTCTTCGCGTCGACCGGGTTCTTGTCGCCGTCCAGCGCGACCGCGTAGTAACCGCCCCGCTCCTCGATCCAGAAGTCCCGGTTGAACCGCTCGTACAGGGTGCCCGCCTCGTCACGCAACCGCCGCGCCAGGTCGGGACTGTCCAACGGCCCGTCGAACAGCTCGGCCAGCCGTAGCTTCGCGTCGTAGGTGTAGCCCTGCAGGTCGCAGGTGGCCAGCGGGAGCACCGGGATCCGGCCGTCGGCGAAGCAGATGCCGTCCGGAGAGTCCCGCCAGCACTGGTTGCCCAGCCCTTCCCGGGAACGGGTGGCGTACTCGACGTATCCGTCGCCGTCCCGGTCGCCGTAATCGTCGATCCAGCGCAGCGCGGCGAGCGCGTTGTCCCGCAGGTGACGCACGGTCTCCTGGTCGTGGGTCCACCGCCAGTACTCGGAGAGCAGGATCAGCCAGAGCTGGGTGGCGTCGGCGGTGCCGTAGTTGGGCGCGTACGGCTTGGCCCCGGTGCGGGTCAGCTCGCCGCTGCGCACCTCGTGCATGATCTTGCCGGGCTCCTCGTCGGTGAAGTCGTCGCACGCGTCGCCCTGGAGCCGGGCCAACGCGAGCAACGCCCCCTTGGCCAGCGCCGGCCCGGCGACCAGCGTCTGGTACGCGGTGATCAGCGTGTCCCGGCCAAAGACGGTGAGGAACCACGGCAACCCCGCACCGGGCAGCAGGATCCGCTGGCCCTTGACCTCCAGGTCGAGCCGCAGCGCGGCGATGTCGTCGCGGGACCTGCCCACCGTGCGTTCCAGGGCCTCGTTGTCGCTGCGCAACACCGCCCGGTCGCTGGTCCACCGGCGCCGCGGGTCGTCGGCCCGGCGGTGGATCACGTCGGCGATGTCACCCCGGACCGCCTCGACCACCCCGAACCCGGACGGCAACGGCACGTGCAGGTCGACCTTCCACTCCTGGCGCGGGTGCAGGTGCAGATCCCAGACCAGGTCGTCGCCCTCGATCCGGTCGGCCGGCACCGAGCAGCACACCCGGGTCTGCGCGGAGAAGTCTCCGTGGCGGTAGGAGAAGCACAGCTCGGACCCGTCGGCTGCGTGGTTGCGGGCGATCTCCGCGGACCGGTCCCGGACCACCGACTTGACCTCGAACAGGTCGGCGAAGTCGACGGCGACGGCCAGCCGCAGTTCCACCCGGACCGGCTCCGGCCGGAACGACGCCAGTTCCAGCCGCTCGTAAAAGCCGTCGCCGACGTAGCGCAGCCGCCGGAGGCTCAGACTGTCCGGGGGCAGCCCGGGCAGTTCCGGGTGGGTCAGCACGTACTGCGCCGAGTAGTGGTCGATGGTCGCGGCGCGCAGCACCAGCAGTTCGCCGCCGTTGAGGGTGACCGTCCAGCCGCTGACCAGCCGGGTGTCCAGATGCACGAGCCCACCGATGCTGCCCGGCGGCACGTCACCGGACGGGTTGGAGTACATGAACGTGGGCCCGCTGAGCACGGCGAGCGCGTCGTGGCCCAACTCGGGCGGCATGGCCCGCTGGTCACCGCCCTCCCCGGGCGCCTCCGCGAGCAGGCCCGGGTTCGGGTTCGTGGGGGTGGCGCGCACGACAGCCATACCACCCACCGTAGGAACGCCGAGCGCCACGAGTCATCACCCGGTTCGGGTGAAAGCCGTGGAACATCCACGTCCGGCGATGTAGACAGGTGCTGCCATCGATGGAGAAGATGCCGGAATGGGATCTGACGACACCGGCGACCGACCCACGAGGTCCACCCGCCGCACCTTCCTGTCCGCCTCGGCTGCCGCCACCGCGGCGACCGCCGCCAGCGTGGCGGTGCCCGCGCTCGCCGCGCCGGCCGCCGCCGACGCCCCGCCCACCGGCCCCGGCCGCCCGACCCGCCCCCAGCGGCCCGACCGTGAGCTGCGCGAACTGCTGCGCCAGGTCGACCCCCGGCGGATCGAGGCGATCGTGCGCCGGCTCGCCGCGTTCGGCACCCGACACACCCTCTCCAGCCAGGACGACCCGCAGCGGGGCATCGGCGCCGCCCGGGACTGGATCTTCGCCCGGATGCAGGAGTACGCGGCCACCTCCGGCGGCCGGATGAGCGTCGAACTCCAGTCGTACGTCCAACAGCCGGCCTCGCGGATCCCCACCGCGACCCGGATCACCAACGTGGTCGCCACCCTGCGCGGCCAGAGCTCCCCGAACCGCACCTACGTGGTGACCGGCCACTACGACTCCCGGGTCACCGACGTGATGGACGCGGTCAGCGACTCACCCGGCGCCGACGACGACGCCTCCGGGGTGGCCGTGGTCATGGAACTCGCCCGGTTGATGGCCACCCGGCCCACCGCGGCCACCATCGTCTTCGCCGCGGTCGCCGCCGAGGAGCAGGGGCTGTACGGCTCGGCGTACCTGGCCCAACAGCTCAAGGCGGCCGGCGCGGACGTGCATGGCATGTTCAGCGACGACATCGTCGGCAGCAGTACGGCCGACGACGGCACCCGCGACCCGTACGCGGTGCGGCTGTTCGCCGAGGGAGTGCCGACGGCGGAGACCCCGGCGGAGGCGAGCACCCGGCAGTCCGTCGGCGGCGAGAACGACTCACCGTCGCGGCAGCTCGCCCGCTTCGTCCGGGACGTGGCGGACAACGACGCCACCGGCATGCGGGTGCGGGTGATCTACCGGCGGGATCGCTACCTGCGGGGCAGCGACCACATCTCGTTCCTGCGGGAGGGCTGGCCGGCGGCGCGGTTCACCGAGCCGAACGAGGACTTCGCCCACCAGCACCAGGACGTCCGGGTGCAGGACGGGCAACAGT
Source organism: Micromonospora sp. NBC_00858 (assembly GCF_045207365.1). Classification (NCBI taxonomy): domain Bacteria; kingdom Bacillati; phylum Actinomycetota; class Actinomycetes; order Micromonosporales; family Micromonosporaceae; genus Micromonospora; species Micromonospora sp. NBC_00858. Next base: position 2,720,783 of record NZ_CP108828.1, read on the forward strand.
TCGGTGACCTCCCCGAGTTCTGCGACTTCGGGTACATCGCCCGGGTGGCCCGGGTCAACGGCGCGGCGCTCTGGTCGCTGGCCCAGGCGCCCGGCACGCCCAAGGCCGCGATCATCGTGACCACCGATCTGACCAACAACACGACGCTGCGCTGGCAGCGCGGCGACGAGCCGGACCTGGCCGGCTACGAGGTGCTGTGGCGGGAGACCACGGCCGCCGAGTGGCAGCGGGTGATCCCGGTCGGCGACGTCACCCAGGTCAGCATCGACCTGTCCAAGGACAACGTCTTCTTCGGCATCCGCGCGGTGGGCCGCGACGGCCTGCGCAGCCCGGTCGCGTTCCCCCGACCAGGTAGCTGAGCGGCGGGCGGCCGGGACGGTCCCGTTCGACCGCCCCGGTCGTCCCCTTGACGCCTCGCGACCGGCGAATTGGCGGCGCGACCTCCAGGCCGGCTGTGGAGCGGGACCGGCGGCCGTTCAGGTCGCCGTCGGCGCCGTGATCGCCCACCGCTCGTGGTCGCGCCACGCGCCGTCGATGAACAGGTAGTCCGGGGAGAAGCCCTCCAACCGGAAGCCCAGCTTCTGTGCGACCCGCCGGGACGGCTCGTTGCCGGGCTGGATGTTCGCCTCCAGCCGGTGCAGCCCGAGCGCGCCGAACGCGTGGTCGATGACCAGGGCGATGCCCGCCGAGGCGTGCCCGGTGCCGCTGTACGGCTGGAACGCCGCGTACCCCAGGTAGCCCCCGCGCAGCGCGCCCAGCACGATCCCGCTGATGTTCACGTAGCCGGCGATCTCGCCGCTGGCCCGGTCACAGACCAGGTAGCCGGAGCTGTCCCGACGCCGGATCCGACTCAGGTACCGGTCGTACTCCTCCGGGCTCTCCGGCGCGGCCAGCCACGGGTGGTGCAGCTCCCGGCTGCGCCGGGCAGCGGCGACGAACTCGTCGGAGTCGGTCGGTCGGGGTCGGCGGATCGCGGCGGGACCCCCGGTACGCAGGTATCTCACGGCCGACCACTCTGACCGACCAACCCGCACCCTGTCCAACCGCACACGCCCGCGCCGCCCGTGCCCCTGCCCGTGCCCGCCGCAAGGTCATGCTCGATGGCCGGGTGCGGCAACCTCGCTACCGGGGCGTCAACAGACCGAACTCGCCACCGTCGGGGTCGGCCATCGCCAGCCGGCTGGCGCCACCTTGGTCGGCGTCGATCCGCATCGCCCCGAGAGAGAGCAGACGTTCGACCTCCACCTGCCGATCACCGTCGAGAGGTGGAGCGAGGTCGTAGCGCACCCGATCCCGGCCTCCGTTCGGCATGAACGGTGGCCCACCCCACGTGATCTTCGGGCCGCCGCGCGGCGACTGGATCGCGGTCTCCTGGTCCTGATCCCAGACCAGCGGCCACCCCAGCGCCTCGCTCCAGAAGTACCCGACCTCCTGCGAACCGTCGCAGGACAGCGCACCGATGAACCCGCAGTCGGCCAGGAACTTGTTGCCCGGCTCGATGACGCAGAACTCGTTGCCCTCCGGGTCGGCGAGCACCACGTGCTCCTCCTCCGGGAGCTGGCCGATGTCGATGTGCCGTCCGCCGAGTTCCAGTGCCCTGGCCACCGTCTGCTGCTGCTCATCCAGGGAGCCGCTCGTCAGCTCGAAGTGCATTCGGTTCTGGACGACCTTCGGCTCCTGGCTCGGAACAAAGCGGATCCGGAAATCGGTGTCAGCACTGGGCAGGAGCATGACGCCGTCGTGCGGATCATCGACCATCTCCCGACCCAGGACCCCGGACCAGAACTGCGCGAGACGCAGTGGTTGGCTCGCATCGAAGCTGACCGCGAACAGTTGAGAAGTCATCGCTCTGCTCATCTCCGATCCACTGACTGACCGACGTCGAGAGGGAGCCCTGTCAGCCCTTGGAGCGGAAGCCTAGGGGTGAGCCGGGTCGCCCGCACCCGAGTATTCGGCAGTAGCCAGGGCATCCGCGATGAGCGTGTTTCCGCAGCCGCTGGCAAGGGTCACGATCGTCATCTGACAAGACCCGCCTGATTCCTCCTGGCTTGACGCATGCCGATATGGGTATACGATGGCGTCCATGGCACGAGCAGCGACGACGTCGGACGTCTTCAACGCGATCGCCGAGCCGCAGCGCCGGGAGATCCTGTTGCTGCTACGAGCGGGTGAGCGGCCGGTGACCGAGTTGGCCCAGGAGCTGGGGATGACCCAGCCGGGGGCGTCCAAGCACCTGCGGGTGCTCCGGGAGGTCGGGCTGGTGCGGGACCGCAAGGCGGGCAAGCAGCGCCTGTACGGCCTTGACGCCCGCGGGCTGCGACCGGTCCACGAGTGGACCGGCGGGTTCGAGCGGTTCTGGAACGAGAGCTTCGACCGGTTGGACGCGTACGTGCAGGACCTGAAGCAGGCAAGGCAGGAGGAGTAGCTGATGAGCGAGATGGGACGAGGAGCGCCAGCGCAGTCCGCGACGGCTGACCGGGAGATCGTGATCTCCCGGGTCATCGACGCCCCACGGGAGCTGGTGTTCGAGGCGTTCACCGAGGTGCGGCACCTGTCGCGGTGGTGGGGTCCGGAGGGGTTCACCACGACCACGCGGTCGTTCGAGTTCCGCGAGGGCGGAGTCTGGGACTTCGTGATGCACGGGCCGGACGGGACGGACTACCAGGAGTGGATCTCCTGGACCGAGATCGTCCCGCCGGAGGGGATCGCGCTGCTGCACGGTGAGTCCCGCGGCGACCCGAACGCCTTCGAGTCGGTCCTCACGTTCGCGCCCGACGGGGCGGCGACCCGGATCGAGATGCGCACGGTGTTCCCCACGAAGGAGCTGCGCGACGAGGCGGTCGAGAAGTACCACGCGATCGAGGGCGGCCAGCAGACCCTGAGCAACCTGGCTGCCTACGTCACCGAGAACGTTCGGAAGGGAGCTGAGGGCTGATGGCCGGGAAGGTGTTCTTCAGCGTGTCGATGTCGCTGGACGGTTTCATCGCGCCCGAGTCCCTCGGGGACTTGATGGGGCAGCAGTGGATGGAACTGCAGGCGTGGATCTTCCCGCAGCGGTTCCTCCGGGAGAACCTGAAGCTTGGCGAGGGCGGCGAGGAAGGGCGCGACAACGACATCGTGCGGGCGACGTTCGAGCGCACCGGCGCGAGCGTGATGGGCAAGCGCATGTTCGACGCCGGCGAGCAGGCGTGGCCGGAGGAGGCACCGTTCCACACGCCGGTTTTCGTCGTGACGCACGAGAAGCGTGACCCCTGGGAGCGGCCGGGTGGGACCACCTTCCACTTCGTCAACGATGGCATCGAGCCCGCGCTCGACCAGGCCCGCGAGGCCGCCGGCGACCGCGACGTCCGCATCGCCGGCGGCGCCGAGACGATCCTGGAGTACGTGAATGCCGGCCTGATCGACGAGTTCTCGATCGCGCTGTCGCCCGTGCTGTTCGGCTCCGGAATCCGCCTGTTCGAGGGCGTGGACGCGGCCCGCGTGGCCCTGGAGCCGGTCCGCGCGGAGCCCTCCCCGAGGGTGACGCACCTGACCTACGCCGTCCGGGAGCGGTAACTGTCTCGACCTCAGCGCTCCCCCACCGAGGTCAGCAGCGCGGTGAGATCCTCGACTATTCCTCGCCGACGGAGCGCGACAGCACCAACGCTTGAGCGGCGATGACGCGTTCACCGTTGAAGGTCAGCGCCGGAGACCCGTACAGCTGATAGCCCTGGTCGAGAAGGCCGCTGACGCGGGCGCAGAATTCAGCATCATCGGGTCCGGTGATGAGGCGGTAGCCGAGCGGCCCAGAGAGATCTGACACCGACGCATTGTGCCCGACCGGCTTTGCCTGAGCCCAGTCGCGGCTATCGCTCCGTGAGCGTCAGACGTCGGCTTCGAGGGCGAAGGTATTGCCGTCCGGGTCCTGGAACCACGCGATACGTCCACCACCGGCCCGAGCGGTGATCCCCTTGGCGTCGTGTTCGAACTGGTCGTAGCGGGTGAACTCGACGCCGGACGCGACAAGCTCGTCAACGATCTGGTCGAGGTCGTCGACGTACCACGTCGCCAGCGTCGCCGGGGTCTTCCCCGCAGTGACCGACTGGTACACATTCAGCGCCGGCCCGCCACCAGAACCATAGATGCGGCTGCCGTCGGCGATGGCGGCGCTGGGACCGGACCGCAGCACGGGCAGGCCCAGTTTGCCTTCGTAGAACGCGATCGCCTGCTGTATGTCGGACACGGCGATCGACGTTCTCACGTGATAGCTGCTCAATGGCATGAACCACTGTCTCACGTGGGCAGCGGGCCGGTTGAGCGATCCAAGCGGCGGCGGCCTCCACCGGACTGACCTCGCGTGTGCTGTCACAGCTCCACCCCGGCCGGTGTCTCCATGCCGAGACCCACCCGACGAGGAGGAGACATGACCAGCAACACCCGGATTCCCCAGGCCGAGATCACCGGCCTCTACGGCGCCGTCCTGAAAAGATTCAGCAGGAAGAAGTTCGGCGAGGTGCCGGAGGCGCTCGGCGTGCTGTGGCACCACCCGCAGGTGCTCAAGTTCGGCTTCAGCCTCAGCCAGAAGGCCGCAAAGTGGAACGAGTGCGACAAGGATCTGAAGTCCTACGCCCACATGGCGGTGGCTTCCCTGATCGGCTGCTCGTTCTGCCTCGACCTGGGGTACTTCATGGCGCACAACGAAGGGCTCGACGCGGCCAAGGCCCGCGAGGTGCCGCGCTGGCGGGAGTCCGACGTCTTCACGCCACGGGAGCGCGACGTCCTGGAGTACGCCGAGGCGATGTCGCAGACCCCACCGACCGTCACCGACGAACTCTCCGCTCGGCTGCTCAAGCAGCTCGGGGTGCCGGCGTTGGTCGAACTCACCGCCTGGATCGCGCTGGCGAACCAGGCCGCGCGTACGAACGTCGCCCTCGGCATCGAGGCCGCGGGTTTCGCGACCTCGTGCGGCCTGGCACCCCTGACACAGCCGGGCGGCGCCGCGTCGCGGGCATGATCGACGGTCCGTCGACTTCGCCCCGCGGACACACGTTCGCGGTCGCCTGACACCGGGCGCTGTCGGTGGCCGGGTCGGATCCGTTGCGGATGCGAGGATCGACCGGTGGATGACGAATTGTTGGCCGCGATGGCGCGGGTTCAGGACGCGTTCGTCCGGTACCCGCGCCGGAGGGTGCTGGACGGCTGCCCGCATTGCCGGGGCTCGGTGCTCGTCGACGATCACGACTTGTTCGCACTGACCATCAGCCTCGGCAATACGGTCGGCAGCCGCGACGACGTGAAGAGTCTGCTGCCGGTGCTGCTGGAGCGTCTGGTCATGTCAGGGGAGCTCGACCCGCACATCGTTTTCGGCAAGTTCTCCCACGAGGAGTGGCGTACCTGGCCACAGGTCGAGCAGGAAGCCGTCGACGGGTACCTCGACGCGGTGTGGCGGTCGGTGCTGGCAGGCCACCCGTCCCGGTTCGAGTCGTTTCTCGACGCGGTGACCTTCCTCGATGCGACCCTTCTCATCGGCGAGAGCACCGACCGGTTCCTTCACATCTGGGACGTCACGCTCACCGCATCGGCAGACCGTCACCTCGCCGAGACGGTGAACGGACTCAACTTCGCGGCCCAGAAGCCGAGCGCTCTTGGCGACTGGCTACGTCGCGACGCGACCCGCGACCGGCTGCACCGTGCGTTCGAGCGTGACCACAATTCGGCCTGGGCGGATGATCTCGCGCGGGCTTACGATCGCCTCCGCGTCTGAAGGGGCCGCGCTCGGTGAAGGCCCGCCTCGCGTCAGAGCGGGCCGGGGAACGTCTGCTCCATCGGCATCGGCACCTGGAGGAAGGTGGTGCCGCGCAGGTCCAGCCACGCCCGGTCGGGCCCGCGGACCAGCCGCAGCATCACCTCCTCGCAGGACGGGCAGCGTGCGACCAGGCCCGGGGCGTGCGAGAAGACGTGCAGGCTGGCCATCGAGCCGGTCATCCCGCAGTTATCGCAGCGACCCGTCGCGGTGCTCAGGTCGACGGCGAACAGCTCGCGCAGCGGGCCGTCGAGCATGTTGCCGTCCAGGTACGACATCTCGGTCATCGGGTCTCCTCGGCGTTGGGTGGGCGACGGGCTCAGCCGGTGGGGCCGAAGCGTTCGGTCTTCACCCGCCGCGACGGGTGGCCCAGCCCCACCAGCAGGTCGGCCACGGCCTCCACGAACCCGGTCGGACCGCACACGTAGGTGAGCGGTTCCAGGTCCGGCGGCCAGCCGTGGGTGTTCACGTCGGCCAGGCCGATCCGGTGCGGCTCGCCGCGCCAGCCCTCGGGCGCCTCGCGGGTGTACACGTACGCCACGTCCAGCCCGAAGTCGTCGCGGACCCGGCGGCGCAACTCGTCGGCGTAGATCACGTCGTCTGGCGTCCGCACCGAGTAGACCAGCCGGAACGGCACCCGGCTGCCGGTCTCCCGGCGCGCCCGGATCATCGCCATCAGCGGCACGATGCCGGAACCGCCGGCGACCAACTGCACCGGTGCGGTCTCCTCCGGCCGCCAGATGAACCAGCCGCCGAGCGGTCCGCGCACCTCCACCGGGTCGCCGGGACCAAAGACGTCGATCAGGTACGGCGACACCTCTCCGTCGTGCACCCGCTGCACGGTCACCTCGATGCGCGGGCCGCCGGGACCGTCCACCACCGGCCCGGCGATCGAGTACGACCGGGCCGCCTGGTAGCCGTCCGGCGCGGTCAGCCGCACGTCGACGTGCTGCCCGGGCAGGTGCCCCGACCACTCCGGCACCTCCAGCACCAGGGTCTGGGCGCTCGGCGTCTCGACCCGGCGCTCCACCAGCCGGCCCACCTGCCAACGGATCGGCGCGCGCGCCGGGGTGCCGGTCGCCACGGCGCGCTCAGTCACCCTGGTACCTCTGTTCGCGCCACGGGTCGCCGTAGTCGTGGTACCCGGCGGTTTCCCAGAACCCCGGCTCGTCCATCGTCTTGAGCCGGATGCCGCGCACCCACTTGGCGGACTTCCAGAAGTACAGGTGCGGCACCAGCAGCCGCGCCGGCCCACCGTGCTCGGCGGGCAGCGGCGCTCCGTCGAAGGTGTGCGCCACCCACGCCCGGCCGCCGCGCAGGTCGTCCAGCGGCAGGTTGGTGCTGTACCCGCCGTAGGAGTGCGCGAGTGCGAAGTGCGCGCCGGTGTCGACGCCGTCCAGCAGCACGTCCAGCGAGACGCCCTGCCAGGTGGTGCCGAGCTTGGACCAGTGGGTGACGCAGTGGATGTCGACCATCGGCGTCTCCTGCGGCAGCGCCATCAGCTCCTGCCACGACCACCGGTACTCGGTGCCGTTCTCCGCGGCGATGACGAACTCCCAGGTGTCCAGCGACACCCGGGGCGTCGGGCCGGCCGACAGCACCGGGAAGTCCTCGGTCAGGTACTGCCCAGGAGGCAGGGCCGGCTCCTGTGAGCGGGGCCGGCCCTGGAAGCCCGGTGACACGATTCCCATTGCACAGTCGTACCACCCGCGTCGGCCGGGGCGGGAGCTTTCCCGCGTACCCCCTCATCGCCCCGGCGCGGCGTGGTCAGTGCCGCTCCGCAACCACCTCGCGGTCCTCGGGCTGTCCACCCCGAGTGGCGCGCAGGCTGGTCATCGTGACCACCACCAACACGCCGATGATCACAACGAGCGAGGCCAGGGTGGGGATCTGCGGAACGCTGTCCCAGATGCCGTGCGCCCAGTGCAGACCCAGCTTGAGACCAATGAACGCCAGGATGATGGCCAGGCCGTAGCTGAGGTGCACCAGGCGGCTGAGCGCCGCGTGCAGGACGAAGTAGAGGGCACGCAGGCCGAGCAGGGCGAACGCGTTGGTGGCGAAGACGAGGTACGGGTCCTCGGTGATGCCGTAGACCGCAGGCACCGAGTCGACGGCGAAGACCACGTCGGTGGCGAGCACCGCGACCACCACCAGGGCGAACGGGGTGAGCGCCCGCTTCGCGCCCTGCCGGACGGTCATCCGGGTGCCGTGGTACTCGTCGACCACCGGCATGAACCTGCGGAGCAGCTTCACGGCACGCATGTTGTTGATGTCGACTTCCTGCTGATGCCCGGAGAGGGCATCGCGGAGCAGCTTCACCGCGGTGGCGATGAGGATGATCGCGAAGAGCAGGAAGGCGAAGTCGAGGGTCTGCAACGCGGCCGCGCCGAGGGCGATGAAGACGGCCCGCAGCACCAGCGCACCGGCGATGCCGTAGAGGAGCACTCGCTGGGCGAGCACAGCCGGCACCGCGAACGCGGCCAGCAGCAGCATGAAGACGAAGAGGTTGTCGACGGAGAGCGACTTCTCCACCAGGTAGCCGGTCAGGTACTGCACGCCCAGCTCGGAGCTGTAGCGGGCCCAGATCCAGCCACCGAACGCCAGCGGCAGGGCTATGTAGAACGCTGACCAGCCGATTGCCTCCCGCATGGAGACCTCGTGCGGGCGGCGGGTCACCAGGAAGTCCAGCACCAGCAGCAGGAGCACGCCGGCGATGGTCACCACCCACAGAGTGGGCGTGCCGATCGTCGTCAGCTCACTCGCGGCAGACAGATACGACACTTCGGTCATGGGGCCTCCTCGAACACCGTGTCATGTTCGAGGTCTCCTTCACCCACCGACAGGTGGACAACCACCCGAGGCGCGCCGGGCGCGCCGTACTGACCGGAATGGTTCGTGGGAAGTACTCCCCTCGCACGACAAGGTTAGGCCAGGCTCAATCCCCATGCCAAACCGGACATAGGTGGTTGCCCTGGCCAACCGCTGTGCACTTCCGGAGAGCCACCGTCAGCCGCGACGCAGGGTCGCGCCCGGGGCCATCGCCTGCTCGACCAGGTCCCGGTAGTCGCGCGGCAGTTGGGTCGCTACGTCGTCGAACTCCCCGCCGCTGATCGCCTCGCGCAGAGTCGTGAAGACCGCCCGGACCGCGTCGCGGGCGGCAGGCTCGTCCACACCGGCGCGCAGCGCGACCCGAGCGGCGAACTCGGCCGCCCCGAACCGGTCCGCCTGCTCGGTGCGCGGGCTCGGTTTCAGCACCAACTGCAACGGCTTGGGCAGTTGGACAGCCAGGTCCAACACCTCGCCACCGGTCAACCGCTCCGCGAGCGTCTCCAGCACGGCCCGGGTCAGCTCGACCGACCGCTCGGACGGTGCCCTGGTCCGCTGGGAAACCTGGTCGATGAAGGTGTCGTAGTTCATCGCGTACTCCCTCGGGTCGGGCTCGCGCCGGCGCCTGCGGGTACCCGCGGCGACGAGGCGGAAACGGCACCGATTCCTCCGCCGAACCGGGCGTGACCCGGCAGCGGGCGGGTAACCGCCGCCGGTCGTGACCACATCAATGCCCCGAGGGAGCTCCTGCCATGGCGAGCTACACCGAGGTCCTGCAGTACCTGTCGAGCCTGGACTACCCGGCCGAGAAGGCCGACGTGGTCCGCGAGGCCGAGCGGGAAGGGGCCCCGCCGGACGTGCTGAAGGCGCTGCGCGCCCTGCCGCCGGTGGACTACGCCAACGGCACCGAGGTGGCCCGGTCGGCAGGCATCGAGGCGGCCCCCGAGGTGGGCCCCGCCCAGCGGGCCGCGCAGGCCCGGGACAACAAGCCCAACCGGGTCTCGCAGCACCTGCGCGGCATCTGACCCGGCGGTGGCGGCCCCAACTCTGCCGCGCGGGCGGCGCGGATGACCAACACGGGTCCGCTGTCCCGACCACCGGACGGGCACACCCCGGCCGCGTTCCAGCTCGTCCTGGTGGGGGTGGTCGGCGCCGTCGCCGGTGGTGTCTTCGCCGTGGTGGTGTCGCCACCGCTCGCCCCGCTGGTCGGCTGGGACGCGGCGGCGCTGAGCTGGCTGGGGTTGGTCTGGCGCAGGCTCTGGCCGCTGGACGCCACCCGGACCTCCCGAGTCGCTTCGTACGCGGACTCCAACCGGGCCACCCGTGACGTGGTGCTCCTGATCGCCTGCACGGCGAGCCTGCTGGCGGTGGGGCTGGTGCTGGCCAGCGCGCACTCCGCGCCACCCGGGCCGGTCCGCGAACTGTACGGCGGGATGGGCGTGCTCAGCGTGCTGCTCTCCTGGCTGGTGGTGCACACCGTGTTCGCCGCCCGGTACGCCCGGATCTACTACACCGGCCCGGACGGCGGGGTGAACTTCAATCAGTCCGAGCCGCCCCGGTACTCCGACTTCGCGTACATGGCGTTCACCATCGGGACGACGTTCCAGGTCTCCGACACCAACCTGACCAGCAACGAGATGCGCCGCACGGCGCTACGGCACTCGCTGCTGGCGTACCTGTTCGGCGCGTTCATCATCGCCGTGACGGTGAACCTGCTGGCCGGTCTCGCCAAGTGAAAGTGAGTGCCCGCCCGACCTGACCCCGGATGCGACACGGGCGGTGGGCTGGAGCGCCGGGACAGGCGGGCGCCCCGGGGTCACGAACCGCGACCGGGGGCGCCACGCAAACCTGCCCAGGCGGTGAACCGCTCCCGAACCGGGTGCGATCACCAGGCGGTGGATGCCCACTCGAACCGAGCGGCCAGCACTGCCGGGTCCAACCATACGACAGAACATCCTCCGTACGGTCAGATTTTGGCTAACTGTGGGCCAGCGCACGTCATGGCCGTCCGGTCACCTCCGCGTACCGGTGCTCCAGGTCGACCCGGGCAAGTGCCCCCACCAGCCAGGCCAGCCGCTCCGACTCCCCACCGCCGGCCAACCCGGCCAGGTCGTCCGCGGACCGGCCCAGCCCGAGGCGGCGGGCCGCGGTCAACGCCCGCCGATCGGCCACCGGGGCCACCTCCCGCCACAGCGCCTGCGCCTCGCGCAGGAACAGGTCAACCACCTGGTCGTCCACCCCCGGCAGCTCGGCGAGCAGCGCCCGCTCCCGTGCCGGGTCGTGGTGCGCCATCGCGCGCAACCGCCGCAGGTCACCCCGGTACCGCTCGACGACCGTGCGAGCCAGGTCGCCCAGCACGTCGGCCAGCGCGTCCACGTCGCCGCGCTGGCCGCTGTCGCGCAGCACCCGCACCCGGTCCTGGTGCAGGGAACGGGCCAGCCGGGCGGCGCTGTCCCACCCCTCGTCGCGCAGTGCCCGCGCGCCGTCCAACGCCCGGCGGAAGTCGCCTCGGCGGGCCAGCAGCACCGAGAGGTAGAGCACCTGGAACAGGCTCGCCGGGTTGTTGGTGACCCGGAAGCCGTACTGCTCGGCGAAGCCCCGTCCGCTGCCGGCGAGCCGGCGGGCCAAGCGCTTCCGGTCCTCCATGGGAGTGATCAAACTGGTCGCCATGTCGGCGACTACCCGCGCCGCCGTCGGTCACACGCCGGCTGCCCGACCCACCACCTGGCCGCCCACTGACAGCCGGTGCTTCCGGCCGGGCCGGAGCGTGGCGTCAGCCGTGCAGACCGCCCGTGCGGTCGCGGGCCTTCAGCCGGGTGGTGGGCAGGGCGGGCGCCGGCAACGGCGGCGCGGGATCATCGGCGACCACGCCGAAGCGGCGCCCGGCCATCCAGTCCTCCCGGGCAGCCACGACCTCCTCGTGCGAGCGGCCGACGAAGTTCCACCACATCACCAGCGGCTCGTCGAACGGCGTCCCGCCCAGCAACAGCAACCGGGCGCCGGCCCCGCCCCGCACGGTCAACTCGCGGCGACCCGAACCCAGGTACAGCAACGCCCCCGGTTCGAACCCGACCCCGCCCGCCTCGGCAGAACCGTTCATCGCCAGCAGGGCGTACTCGAAGTCGGGCCGCAACGGCAGGGTGGTCGGGGCCGGCCCGCTCAGCTCCAGTTGCACACCGACCAGTGGCGTGTGCACCACCGCCGGGGACCGCTCACCGGCGAACTCGCCGACCAGCAGGGTGACGTCCAGCTCGCCCTCGCGCCAGCGCGGCAGGTCGGCGTGGTGGGCGAAGTCCGCCGCGCCGGCCCGCGCCGGGTCCGGCAACGCCACCCAGAGCTGTACGCCGTGCATCACCGGCGGATGCGTGGCCGGCGACCGCTCGGAGTGGGCGATCCCGTGCCCGGAGGTCATCACGTTCAGCTGACCGGGCCGGATCGGCTGGACGTTGCCGAGGCTGTCCCGGTGCAGAATCTCGCCGTCCAGCAGCCAGGTCACCGTCTGCAGGCCGGTGTGCGGGTGCGGCGGCACCTCCATGCCGGGCCGCTCCGCCACGTCGTCCGGGCCGAAGTGGTCCACGAAGCACCACGCGCCGACCATCCGGCGCGGGCGCTGCGGCAGCAGTCGCCGGACGGTCGTGTACCGGCCCAGCGGCACGTCGTGGCCGGGAAGCAGCACGCTGCTGGGATCGACGGCGGCCACGCCGGGCGGGCGGGTCTCCGCCAGCATTGATTCAGTACGCTCCACCGCCCGACTGTACGCTCGCGCCCACCCGCGCCAACGGCGCTTCCCACCCGCGGTCGCAGTGCGGTCGGGTGCACCCCACCCACTCCCCTTCCGGCGCGCGTGGTCGCCGACCAGAGATGGCGAAACGCCGCTGGCCGGCACCCCGGGTTGGGGGTGCCGGCCAGCGGTTCGTTCATGCTGTGCGGTGGGTCAGCTGTTCCAGTACTGGCCGACCAGGTCGGTGGCCTGCTTCTCCCACTGGGCGTAGGCGTCCGGGTAGGCCGACACCTGCACGGTCTGCGCGGCGTCGGTCAGCGGCATGTCCTGCCACCCGTCAACCTGCTTCAAACCCTTGAGGAACGCGGTGGTCGAGTACTCAGGATCGGTGATCTGCTCCGGCGTACCCCAACCCGAGCTCGGCCGCTGCTGGAACAGGCCCAGCGAGTCGTGGTCGTTCATGTCGCCGAGGTGGCCGAGGTTCTCCAGCTTCGACTCCTGCAGACTCGTCGCGATCGAGATGACCGCGGCCCGCTCCGGCAGACCAGCCTTCTTCGTCGCCGCGATGATCGCCTTCACGTTGGCGGTCTGCTCACCGTTCAAATCGATGCGCGACTGCTCACCCTGCGGCGAGACCGACTGCACCGCCACGGCGACGGGCTTGCCGTCGACGGGGGTGGCGGCGTGGGCGGCGATCGGACCGGCGAACACACCACCGGCGAAGGCCAGACCAGCAACAGACAGCACACTCTTACGCATGATCGTGTTCATGGGGGTAGCTCCTTCACGGGGGTAAACACCCAACCGACCGGGGGATCGGCGTTACCGGGTGCGAGCACCTCGTCCGGCGCTAACAAACAACAAGGGGAAAGTCTTTTCGGCGGCCTACGGGCGGGGGCTCGTGGCGCCGGGTCCATGTGTAACGACCGCCGGGCCGACATCATTCCGGGCCTGGCCCATCCGCCGGCACCCTGTCGAGGGGGTGCTGGTGCGGTCGTTCGGGGATCTGTAACGACCGGGCTTGGCCTGGCATTCCAACCGCGGGGGGTGGGGCGGCGGGCCGTGGTACTGCGATCGTCAGGGTATGTAACGACCCCGGGCCGGCCCCCATTCCGGCCGACGGGTGCAGCCGGTCACAGGCCAGAGACCCCCGATAACGGACATTCGGCGCCCGGATCGCCCACCGCTCCCGGCGTCAACCGGACATTCGGCGCGCTCGACAACCGCTCCCGTCGCAGCCGGACATTCGACGCGCGCCCGCCACCGTCCCGGCGTCAGCCGGACATTCGACGCGCGCTCGACAACCGCTCCCGGCGTCAGCCGGACATTCGACGCGCTCGGCCACCACTCCCACGGTCAGCCGGACAATCGACGCGCTCGACAACCGCTCCCGTCACAGCCGGACATTCGGCGCGGTCGGCCACCGCTCCCACCGTCATCCGGACAATCGACGCGCGCTCGACCACCGTCCCCGGCGCCAGCCCGGGCCGCCTGGCCATGGTCAACTCCAGATCGCCGACGTGGGGGCATCACCGCGTCGGGATACCGCGACATCGCCGACACCGGGTCGATCAACCCGAAACCTCGCGACCCGGCCCGGGGTCGACAACACCGGTGATACCTCACAGGCATATTTATGCCTCACAGGTATCACGCCAACAACAGCGACCACCGCGAGACGAGGGCTCGGGCTGGGGCCGCGGCCGGCGATCGGGACAGACCGGTCAGTCCGCGAGTCGGGAGCGGACCTTGGCAGCGCAGGAGTCCAGCGCCGTCTGCGCGTCCAGCCCCAGGCTCTCGATCGCCACCAACGCCGTGAAGGCGACATCGGCCAACTCCGCCGCCACGTCCTCGCGGGTATGGGTGACGCCCTTGCGCGGATTCTGCCCGAGGAGACCGATCCAGGCGGCCGACGCCTCCCCCGCCTCCTCGGTCAGCTTGAGGATGCGGCAGGTCAGCTCGGTCTGCCCGGTGCCGTTCGCCGCGTCCAACCAACCCCGCGACGCCCGCGCCGCTTCCCAGATCGACTCGTCCACGGCGACCAGTCAACCCGACCGATCCGCAGGGCCGCACAGCCGGGCCGCACAGCCGGGCCGCCCTGACTAGCCGGTCAGCATAGCCATTGACTCTGGTCGACGGCAGTCCTAGGTTCAGGGCGCTACCGGCCGGTAGGCATCCGTCCCGCCTGGTCGCCCCCCGGGCGACATCCGTCCGATGGGGAGCACGGTGCTGTCCTCACCCTTTCGTACCCTCCGCCGCCTGCTCGCCGCCACCGCGACGCTGACCCTGACGGTCGGGCTGGCTGGCGCGCTGCCGGCCAGCGCCGCCGACCGCGACCCGGGGGGCAACCAGCCGCTGCCCGGCTACACCATCGAGAATCCGCCGCTGGCACCGCTGGTCGTGGCCGGCAAACCCACGAAGGTACGCCAAGGCGTGCACCGCCACGCCGGATACATCATCGAGGTCCCCGCCCGGTGGAACGGTGACCTGGTGCTGTGGACGCACGGCTACCGTGGCCAGGGCACGGTGCTCTCGCCGGAGCCGCCCGGCTTCGGGCTGCGCCAGCGGCTGTTGGAGCAGGGATACGCCTGGGCGTCGTCCTCGTACGACCGCAACGGCTTCGACATCCGCTCCGGCGTGCTGGGCACCAAGGAGCTGGCCGACCACTTCGGACGGACGGTCCGCCGGCCACACCACACCTACCTCGCCGGGGTGTCGATGGGCGGGTACGTCATCGGCCGCTCGCTGGAGCAGTACCCCGGCTACTACGACGGGGCACTGCCCATGTGCGGGGTGCTCGGCGACCAGACGCTGCTCGACTTCTACCTCGACTACAACCTGGTCGCGCAGACCCTCGGCGGGGTGCCCGCCTACCCCACGCCGCCCGACTACCTGACCAACGCCGTGCCTCGGATCCAGGTGGCACTCGGCCTGGCCGGGCTCACCCCCACCGGGCCGGACACCACCACCGACCGGGGCAAGCAGTTGCGGGCGATCACGGTGAACCGGTCGGGCGGGCCGAGGCCCGGCGCGGACGCCGCGTTCGCGGTCTGGAAGGACTTCCTCTTCTCGATCAGCGTGACCAGCGGTGGCGACTCCCCCGCCCAACGGCCCGGTCAGCTCTCCACCAACCTGCTCACCCGCTACAGCCCGAACAGCCCGGTCAACGTCAACGCCACCGTTCCGCGGATCGCCCCGGAGAACGTTCGGCAGCGGCTCCTGCCGACACTGACCGAGGTGCCGCGGAT
Organism: Micromonospora sp. NBC_00858; assembly: GCF_045207365.1. Lineage (NCBI taxonomy): Bacteria > Bacillati > Actinomycetota > Actinomycetes > Micromonosporales > Micromonosporaceae > Micromonospora > Micromonospora sp. NBC_00858. Next base: position 2,736,360 of record NZ_CP108828.1, read on the forward strand.
CGCCGGCCGTCCCACCGCGCCGGTGCTCAGCCTGCACGGCCTCGGTGACCTCTTCGTACCGTTCAGCATGGAGCAGGCGTACGCCACCGACGTTGCCCGGCACGGCCGCAGCAAGCTGGTGGTGCAGCGGGCCATCCGGGCAACGCAGCACTGCGAGTTCAGCCCGGCCGAGGCGGGCGCCGCCTGGGACGACCTGATGTCCTGGGTACGCACCGGCAAACGCCCGGCCGGCGACACGGTGACCGATCCGGCGGTGGTGGCGCGTCCCGACTACGGCTGTCGGTTCAGCGACCGGGCCGCGTACGCCGCCGGTGTCGGCACCCGCCGTCTGTACGCGGCGTGCTGACCATGAGGCTGACCAAACGGAACCGCCGTCAACGGGTCGGCGAACAGTCGTCACCGGGGCAGCGCAGCGGGCATTGTCGACGGTAGACACATAGACCATGACGAACACCCTCGACCGTCGTACCCTCCTGCGCATGGCCGGCGCGTCCGCCGGCACCGCCGTCCTGGCCGGCGCCACCCTCGCCGGCAGCGGCCCCGCCCAAGCAGCCGACGGCGCCTTTCGGCACGGGGTCGCCTCCGGCGATCCGCTGCCGGACGGCGTCCTGCTCTGGACCCGGCTGACCCCGACCGCCGAGGCGCAGCCCGGCTCCGGCGTCGGCCCCGAGGTCGACGTGACCTGGCAGGTCGCTGCCGACCCGGACTTCACCGCGGTGGTGGCCGCCGGGACGCAGCACACCGGTCCGAGCCGGGACCACACGCTGAAGGTGGCGGTGACGGGGTTGGCCCCGGCGACCACCTACTGGTACCGGTTTGGTCACGCCGACGGCTGATCGCCGGCCGGGCGCACGATGACCGCGCCGCCCGTGGATGCCGAGATCGACCGGCTGCGCCTCGGCGTGGTGTCCTGCGCCAACTGGGAGGCCGGGTTCTTCGCCGCGTACCGGCACCTGGCAGAGCGCGGCGATCTCAACCTGGTGGTGCACCTGGGCGACTACCTCTACGAGTACGGTACCGGGGAGTTCGACGCGGGCGGCACCGTGGTCCGCGCGGTGCGGCCGGCGCACGAGGTGCTCACCCTCGCCGACTACCGGATCCGGCACGCGCTCTACAAGACCGACCCGGACCTGCAGGCGTTGCACGCGGCGCTGCCCTGGGTGATCACCTGGGACGACCACGAGGTGGCCAACGACCAGTGGTCCGGCGGCGCGGAGAACCACACGCCGGGCACCGAGGGGACGTACGCCGACCGGCTCGCGGCGGCCCGGCAGGCGTACCTGGAGTGGATGCCGGTGCGGGCCGGCGTGGACGGCGCGATCTACCGGCGGCTGCGGTTCGGGCGGCTCGCCGAACTGTCCATGCTGGACCTGCGCTCGTACCGCTCACAGCAGACGTCCGGCGCGGCGGTGGACGACCCGGGGCGCAGCCTCACCGGGGACGCGCAGATGTCCTGGCTCAAGGCGGGGTTGGCCGCGTCGACTACCCGGTGGAAGCTGGTTGGCAATCCGGTGATGATGGCCCGGGTCGACGTTGGGGCGCTGCCCGCCTGGCTGCTCGGCCCGCTGGGCACCCTGCTTGGCATCCCGCAGAACGGGGCGGTGCTCAACGCCGACCAGTGGGACGGCTACAACGCCGACCGCAACGAGCTGGTCGACCACCTGCGGGCCAGTGGCACCACCGACGTCGTGTTCCTGACCGGTGACATCCACACCTCCTGGGCCAACGAGGTGACCACTCGCTCCACGGGCCCGTCCGACCCGGCCGCGGCCGAGTTCGTGGTGCCCTCGGTGACGAGCGACAACGTCAACGACTTCCTCGGTCTGCCGGCCGGCAACGCGCTCAGCGCGCTCGGCGCCGGGCTGCTCCGCTCGACGAACCCGCACGTGCGCTGGACGGAGTTGGACGGGCACGGCTACGGCGTGCTGGAGGTGACCCGGCAGCGGTGCCGGATGGACTGGTACCACCTGGCGGATCGGACCCGCGCGGCCAGCACCAGCCGCTGGGTTGCCGGCTGGTCGGTGGGTACCGGCTCCGCGAAGCTGCGCAAGGAGGTCGCGCCGCTGGCCTGACCCCAGGCACGACGAAGCCGGCCGGTCCCCTCTCGGTAACCGGCCGGCGTGCGTTGGCGCTGTCGTGTCACCAGAGCTGCTGGACGACGTCCGCAGCCTGCTCCTCCCACTGCGCGTACGCGTACGGGAAGGCGGAGACCTGAACGGTCTGCGCGGCGGCGGTCAGCGGCAGCTCCTGCCAGCCGCCCACGTTCTTCAGCGCGCTGAAGAACGCCGTGGCGGAGTACTCCGGGTCGGTGATCTGCTCGGGCGTGCCCCAACCGGACGACGGGCGCTGCTGGAACAGGCCCTGCGAGTCGTGGTCGTTGGACGCGCCGAGGTGGCCGAGGTTGTACAGCTTCGACTCCTGCAGCGAGGTGGCGATGCCGATCACCGCGCCACGGTCGCCGACGCCGGTCTTCTTGGCCGCGTCGACGATCGCCTTGGCGTTGTCGAGCTGCGCGTCGTCGAGCGGGATGCGCGACTGGGCACCTTCGATGCCGTGCGGGATCAGTTCGTCGCGGCTCGGCTTGCCGGCCGGCGGCTTGCCGGTGGCGGAGCCGGTGGTCAGCCCGGACTCGACGGGCTGCTCCTCCTGGCGTGCCGAGGTGGCGGCGTTGCCGGTGGCGAGGTCGATGGCGGCGACAGCGCCCTGGTGCGGCCCGGAGGTGACCGGGGCTGCCGCGGTGGTCGGTGCGAGCGCCAGGCCGCCGAGGGCGGCAACACCCGCAACGCTCAGCGCGGTCTTGCGGTACGAATCCTTAGCGATGGCGGGGAGCCATCGAGTGAAGTCGACCTTCACGATGGTTGCCCTTTCGATCGTGCGGAGCGCTCCGGGGTGAACACTCCTCGGGAGATGACCGCGGAAAGGGTTTGGGCTCCGGCGGTACGGGGGACACAACCAGGTTCACGTGTCGGGCATTCCGGAAATGCCAGGGCCCGGGCGAGCTGCGGTCCCGGTCACTCCGCGCACCGGACGGTCGTGACGTCGACGACCCGGACGTGGGCAGGCAGGGCGAAACCGGACGGCCGTGACCTGCGGAACAATCGAGTCGTCAGTGGGCGTGCGGTGCGCCGTACCGGACCACGACGTGCCAGAGCTGCTTGAGGTGTTGGAGGGTGACCGCAGCCGGTCCCCGGTCCGCCCAGCGGTCCGGCTCGGCGACCACCGAGGCCGCTGCCCGACCGATCAGCGCGGCCTCCACCGGTTCGCCCGGCCGGGCGAACTCGCGGTGCAGCCGAGCTGCCAGCACCGGGATGTCCGGGCCACGGAACGCCGGATCGACCCGATCGACCGGTAGTGCGAAGCCCGGGTGCCACCGCAGCGGGAAGTCGTAGCGCCGGGCGATCAGCTCCAGCGTCGCGCCGACCGGGGTGCCGGCGAAGGACGGGTCCACCACCAGCGCGTCGACGTCCCGAGCGAGGTCGAGGGTGCCGTGAATCTGGGCTTCCACGTAGTCGTCCAGCGCCCGACCGGCCGAAGGCGGCGTGGTGGGCACAATCGGCCCGCCCAGCAGGGTCCGTACCAGTGTGCCGGCGTCCATCCCGGCCCGTCCCAGGCATTCGCCGGTGGCGACGGTGCTGGCCAGGAGCGCGGCGAGCACCGGTTCGAGTACGTCGGCGGTGCCCGTTGTCCGGGGGCCGAGGTGGCTGTCGCCGAGGCAGAAGGTGGCGCGGGCCAGCACGGCCGGGCGCAGCCGCAGGTGACAGGAGCCGAAGCGGGGACAGGCGCCGTCCGGATGGTCGAGCAGGTTCAGGCCGCCGTACGTCGGCCGATGCGCCGGCGCCGCCCCGGGGCGCTGGTACGCGCCGCCGAACATCCGTCGCTCCCAGCTGTCCCGGTCACCGCCGGGATACGCGCTGAGGCCACCGTTGGAGATCCCGGTGACGAACTGACTGCGGTAGACCCCGTCGGCGGCCAGCGCGGCGGCAACCGTCCGCCCGTCGGCGCACACCCGGTCGGGGTGGAAGTTGACGGTCAGCCGGCCGTACCTGACGACCGCGGCGAGCAGCTCGTCCGGCCGGTGGCCGACGTCGGCCGCGGCCAGCTCGCGAGCGACGGCCGCGAGCGCTGCGGGACGCTCGGCGAACGCCAGCGACCGCACGTACGCCAGCGCCGCCGCCTGCGCCGCAGTGAGAGCAACGGCGGGAGGCCCACCGGGCTCAGCCGTCGCTGTCACGTCCGGTGCCGAAGCCGTCCGCCCCGGTCCGCTCCTCCGGCGTACGCAGCTCCTGGAAGACGGTGATCTGGAGGTCGGCCGGGGCGTCGAGGCGGGAGTTGAGCGACTGCCAGGGCGTACGCGTGGGCGGCGCGATCTCGTTCGCCCCGGCGGCAACCAGACGGGCGGTGGTCGCGCGGGCGTCGTCCACCTCGAAGGCCACCCGGATGCGGGGCGCGACCTGTCGGCCCACCTCGATCTCGTCGATCATGCGCTTCTGCGCCGGGTTGGCGATCTCCAGGGTGGCGCGGCCGGCGTCCAGGATCACCACCCGGGCGTCACCCTCGCCGCTGAACGCCGCCTGCTCGGGCAGGCCGAGTGCGTCGCGGAAAAACGCGACGGCGGCCTCGTAGTCCGCTGCCTCCACCACAAGGCGCAGCTGACGGACGGCGGGCACGGGCTGCTCGGTCATGCGCGCGATCCTAACGCCGCGCTCACGAGCCCGATGATCAGCCGACCGGCCTCAGTGGCCCCGTGCCAGCCACTCCTGGAGGTGTGGAGCCTCCGCGCCGATCGTGGTGTCCTCGCCGTGCCCGGTGTGCACGACCGTCTCCGCCGGCAGGGTGAGCAGGCGGGTGCGGATCGACCGGACGATGGTGTCGAAGTCGCTGTACGAGCGGCCGGTGGCGCCCGGCCCGCCGGCGAAGAGCGTGTCGCCGGTGAACACCACGCCCAGCTCCGGCGCGTAGAAGCTGCACGCGCCGGGGCTGTGCCCGGGGGTGTGCAACACCTGCAGCGTGGTGCCGGCCACCTCGATGCTCTGCCCGTCGTGCACCTCGCCGTGCGGCGGCAGGTGGGGGTGGACCATGTCCCAGAGCACCCGGTCGGCGGCGTGCAGCAGCACCGGAGCGCCGGTGGCCTGGGCCAGCTCGGGCGCCACCCGGACATGGTCGTCGTGCGCGTGGGTGGCCAGGATCGCCCGGACCTTGCGGTCACCCACCAGGGCGAGGATCGCGTCCACGTCATGCGGCGCGTCCAGGATGACGCACTCACGGTCGTCGCCGAGCACCCAGACGTTGTTGTCCACCTCGAACGTCTGCCCGTCGAGGGAGAACGTGCCGGAGGTGACCGCGTGGTCGACCCGGGCGGTCACGGGAACACCACCACCGAACGGAGTACGTCGCCGTGGTGCATCCGGTCGAACGCGTTTTCGACCTGGTCCAACGCGATCTCCTCGGTGACGAACGCGTCGAGGTCGAGCCGGCCCTGCAGGTACAGCTCGGTGAGCAGGGGGAAGTCCCGACTGGGCAGGCAGTCGCCGTACCAGCTGGACTTGAGGGCGCCGCCCCGGCCGAAAACGTCCAGCAGTGGCAGCTCGACCTTCATCTGCGGGGTCGGCACGCCCACCAGGACCACCGTGCCGGCCAGGTCCCGGGCGTAGAACGCCTGCTTCCACGTCTCCGGTCGGCCCACCGCGTCGATCACGACGTCGGCGCCGAAGCCGCCGGTGGCGGCGCGGATCGCCTCGACCGGGTCGGTCTCGGAGGCGTTCACCGTGTGCGTGGCGCCGAACCGGCGGGCCCAGTCCAGCTTGCGGCTGTCGGTGTCCACCGCGACGATCGTCGTGGCGCCGGCCAGCGCCGCCCCGGCGACCGCCGCGTCCCCGACGCCGCCGCAGCCGATCACCGCGACCGAGTCGCCGCGGGTGACGTTGCCGGTGTTCATCGCCGCGCCCAGCCCGGCCATCACCCCGCAGCCGAGCAGGCCCACCGCGGCGGGTCGGGCGGCCGGGTCCACCTTGGTGCACTGTCCGGCGTGCACCAGGGTCTTCTCGGCGAACGCGCCGATGCCCAGCGCCGGGGTGAGCTCGGTGCCGTCGGTGAGGGTCATCCGCTGGCGGGCGTTGTGGGTGTTGAAGCAGTACCAGGGGCGGCCCCGGCGGCAGGCGCGGCAGACCCCGCAGACCGCCCGCCAGTTCAGCACCACGAAGTCGCCGGGGGCGAGGTCGGTGACACCCTCCCCCACCTGCTCGACGATGCCCGCCGCCTCGTGGCCGAGCAGGAACGGGTAGTCGTCGTTGATGCCACCCTCGCGGTAGTGCAGGTCGGTGTGGCAGACCCCGCAGGACTGGATCCGGACGATCGCCTCGCCGGGGCCAGGATCGGGCACCACGATGGTGGTGATCTCGACCGGCGCGCCCTTGCTGCGGGAGATGACTCCCCGGACTTCCTGGCTCACTTCGCCTCCTGCTGGTGGTGTGCGGCGGGGGCCGGGTGCCGGGCAGGCGGTTCGCGCCGAGTTCGACGGTGGGCCCCTGGCGAACCTACCGCGACCGCCACGGCCGGCCCAGTCGGCTGGTCGGCGGGTTATCGCGGGTCCCGGCGGGTACGCGGGCCGCAGTCGAGCCACGGCCACCGGGAGTGATCATGAAACTGGCGCATCTGCCGCTGCGGGTCAGCATCGGCGCGTTCGTCCTCAACTCGGGTCTGGGCAAACGGAACCTGGAGGGCGGTGCCGCCGAGGGCCTGCACGGGATGGCGGTCGGGGCTATGCCGCAACTCGCCCAGTTGGAGCCGGCGCGCTTCGCCAAGCTGCTGTCATACGCCGAGGTCTGCCTGGGGGCCGCGCTGCTCGCGCCGTTCGTCCCGGCCACCCTGGCCGGGCTCGGCCTGACCGCGCTCGGCGCGGGCCTGGTGCAGCTGTACCTGAAGACGCCGGGGTTGCGCGAGCCGGGCAGCCTACGCCCGACCCAGCAGGGCACCGGGCTGGCCAAGGACTCCTGGCTGCTCGGTGCCGGGCTGACCCTGGTGCTGGAGGGGTTGACCCACGGCCGGCGGCGCCATTGACCCGACCGTGCCGTGGGCCGGCGCGCCCGACGCCCATCGCCGAGGTCGTTATGGTGTTGGGCGACCCGGCGGCCTGAGGAGTTGCGTTGACCCAACCCCGTTCCGCGCGGCCGTTCTACCAGCCCATGAGGCCCCGTCGCCGGGACGAACCGCACCGCTCCTCGACCCCGTTGGAGCTGTTCTTCGACCTGTGTTTCGTGGTGGCCGTGGCGCAGGCGGCCAGCAACCTGCACCACGACGTCTCCGAGGGCCACCTCGGCCACGCGGTGACCAGCTACCTGATGGTGTTCTTCGCGATCTGGTGGTCGTGGATGAACTTCACCTGGTTCGCCTCGGCCTACGACACCGACGACGACGTCTACCGGATCACCACACTTGTGCAGATCACCGGAGCGTTGATCCTGGCGGCCGGGGTGCCGCGCGCCTTCACCGACGGTGACTTCAGCATCATCACCTACGGGTACGTGGTGATGCGGCTGGCAGCCGTCGTGCAGTGGAGCCGGGCGGCCGCCGGCGACCCGGCGCACCGTGCGGCGGCCCGCCGCTACGCGATCGGCGTCACCGTGGTGCAGCTCGGGTGGTTGCTGCGGCTCGCCCTGCCCGAGGAGTGGGGCATCGCGTCGTTCGTGCTGCTGGCGTTGGCCGACCTGCTGGTGCCGGCGGTGGCCGAGCGCCCCGGAATGACCCCGTGGCACCCCCGGCACATCACCGAGCGGTACGGGCTGTTCACCCTGATCGTGCTCGGTGAGGCGGTGCTGGCCATCTCGGTGGCGATCCAGACCGGGATCGACGCCGGCAACCACGGCCTCTGGTCGCTCGCGGCGGCCGGCGCGGTGATCGTGTTCGCACTCTGGTGGCTCTACTTCGACCGGTCGGTCGAAGCGCCCGACCAACTGCCGTACTCCCTGATCTGGGGCTACGGCCACTACCTGATCTTCGCTGCGATCGCCGCGGTCGGCGCGGGCCTGGCCGTGGCGGTGGACCACGAGCGGCACATCGGGCACCTCTCCGGGGTGGCGGCCGGCTACGCGGTGGCCGTCCCGGTCGCCGTCTACCTGCTCACCGTCTGGATGCTGCACATCCGCCGCCAGCAGCACGGCGCGGTGGTCGTGGCCTTCCCGGTTGTCGCGCTGCTGGCGCTCCTCGCACCGCTGGGGCCGGTGGCGGTGCATCTGATCGCCCTGCTGCTCTTCGCCCTGGTGACGCTCACCGTGCTGCTACGCCAGCGGGACACCCTGCCGACCCGGGCGCCGGCTGGCACCGACCCGGCCTGACCCGCCGCCGCACGATCGGACCGTCACCCGCCGGCCACGTCGCCAGCCGGCGTCGGGGCGGCGGTGGTCGGCGCGGCGGCGGTCGCCGGGCGGTCGACGCCCCGGTTCAGACCGGTGACCAGCAGCCGGTTGTACGAGGCCGGCAGGAGCCGGGCCAGCAGGTCGGGCATCTTCGCCGACCAGCCGATCAGCACCCGCCCCCGACGGCGCTCCACGCCGCGCAGGATCACCTCGGCGGCGCGTTCCGGCGCGATGGTGAGCAGCTTCTCGAACTGCGCCCGGCCGGCCGCGTACTCCTCCAGCAGGACGCCACTGCCGACCCGGGCGTTCTCGGTGATCCGGGTGCGGATCCCGCCGGGGTGCACGGAGGTCACCCCGATGCCGTCGTCGACCAGCTCGTGTCGCAGCGCCTCGGTGAAGCCGCGCACCGCGAACTTGCTCGCCGAGTAGGCGGTCTGCCCGGCCGGGGCGATCAGCCCGAACAGGCTCGACACGTTGACCAGGTGCGCACCGGGCTCCGCCTTCAGGTTGGGCAGCAGCGCGTGGGTCAGCTGCACCACGGCCCGGAAGTTGATGTCGATCACCCAGCTGAACTCGTCGTACGTCACCTGGTCGAACCGGCCGCCCAGGCCGACCCCGGCGTTGTTGACGAGCAGCCGGACCCGTGGGTGTCGCTGGCCGATCTCCGCGGCCACCCGGGCGGTGGCCGCCGCGTCGGCGAGGTCCACCAGGTAGGTGTGCAGCTCGCGGTCCGGGTGTTCGGCGCGGATCGCGGCGGTGACCGCATCCAGCCGTTCGGCGTCGCGGTCCAGCAGGACCAGGTCGCTACCCCGATCGGCCAGCGCGTGCGCCAGCGCGGCACCGATGCCGCTGGCCGCACCGGTGACCACAGCCGTTGCGCCAACGAAGGCGAATCTCCGCACGATCGGTGCTCCTATCCTGGTGGGTCCCGGCGACATGGCCGGTAGGGGGCGGGGTGGCGCCGGGACGGACGGGCTCAGCCGGCCCGGGGACGGACGGGCTCGGCCGGCTCGGCGACGGGGCGGGCGTGGGAGAACCGCACGCCCTCGTCGGTGAGCCGGCCGTGCCGCATCAGCAGCACGTCGCGAGCGTAGTTCTGGTACAGCCGCCACGGCGCGGTCGCACCCTGCTTGGGCAGCGCGTCGACGCTGCGCAGCACGTAGCCCGACCGGAGGTCGATGAGCGGCACCCGCTCGTCGTCGGGCGGCGGGAGCGGGGTGACGACCTGCTGGCCGGTGCGGTCCAGGTGGCGCAGCAGCCGGCAGACGTATCCGGCGACGAGGTCGGCCTTGAGCGTCCACGAGGCGTTGGTGTAGCCGATGGTCAGCGCGAAGTTCGGTACGCCGGAGAGCATCATGCCCTTGTAGGCGACGGTGCTGGCCAGATCGACCTCGGCGCCGTCCACGCTGAGCGTCAGGCCACCGAGGGCGAGCACGTTGAGCCCGGTGGCGGTGACCACGATGTCGGCGGGCAACTCGTCGCCGGACGCGAGTCGGACGCCGCGCGTGGTGAAGGTGTCGATGGTGTCGGTGACCACCGACGCCCTGCCCTGCTGCAGGACGGTGAACAGGTCGCCGTCGGGCGCCACGCAGAGCCGCTGGTCCCACGGGTCGTAGCGGGGTGCGAAGTGCCGGTCGACGTCGTACCCGACCGGCAGCCGGCCCTTGGCGGCCCGGCGCAGCAGCCGCTTCACCAGCCCGGGCGCACGCCGGCTGAGCTGGAAGTTGGCGGTGGACAGCAGCACGTTCTTCCAGCGCACCACCGGATACGCGGCCTTCGCCGGGAGCCAGCGCCGCAGGGCGTCGGCCAGCACGTCGCGCGACGGCATTGCGATGACGTACGTGGGTGAGCGCTGGAGCATGGTCACGTGGGCGGCCCGCTCGGCCATGGCCGGCACCAGGGTGACCGCCGTGGCGCCGCTGCCGATCACCACCACCCGTTTGCCGGTGTGGTCGAGGTCGTCCGGCCAGTGCTGCGGGTGCACCAGCCGGCCGGCGTACGCCTCGACGCCAGGCAGGGGTGGGGTGTAGCCCTCGTCGTAGCGGTAGTAGCCGGCACAGGCGAAGAGGAACGAGCAGGTCAACACGGCGGTCTCGGCGGTGTCGGTGCGCTGGGCGTGCACCGTCCAGCGGGCGGTGGCGCTGTCCCACTCGGCGCGCACCGCCCGGTGCTGGAAGCGGATGTGCCGCTGCACGTCGTACTCCCGGGCGGTCTCCCGGACGTACTCGCGGATGGCCGCGCCGTCGGCGATGGCCTTGGGATCGGTCCACGGCTTGAAGGAGTAGCCGAGCGTGAACATGTCCGAGTCGGACCGGATACCCGGGTAGCGGAACAGGTCCCAGGTGCCGCCGACGGCGTCGCGTGCCTCCAGCACCGCGTACGTCTTGTCGGGGCAGTCGCGGCGCAGGTGGCAGGCGGCGCCGATGCCGGACAGGCCGGCGCCGATGATGAGCACGTCGACGTGGTCGGAGGGCATCGCGTTCCTCCATCCGGGGCGGTGGACGGACCATATCCACCGTCATCGACAGCCGTCAACACCCTGTCGAGTGCCCTCGACAGGGTGTTGAGTACGGGTAGCATCAGCGGCCATGACGACCGCCCGTACCGGCGCCGGGAGGGCGACCCCGCGCGGTCGCCGCGCCGCCCGCTCCACCGGCGACGACCGGGAGATGGCGATCCTGGCCACCGCCGAGCGGCTGCTGGAACAGCGGGCGTTCGGTGACATCTCGATCGACGATCTGGCCCGGGGCGCGGGCATCTCCCGGCCGACGTTCTACTTCTACTTCCCGTCCAAGGACGCGGTGCTGCTGACCCTGCTGGACCGGGTCACCGAAGAGGCCGACACGGCCGCCGGAGACGTGCTGGTCCGGCTCGCCGAGGACCCCCGCGCCCGGTGGCGCGAGCTGATCCACCGGTTCCACGAGACGTTCGGCGCGCACCGCGCGCTGGTGCTCGCCTGCGCGCAGGTCCGTGGCACGAACGCCGAGGTACGCCGGCTCTGGGCGGCGGTGCTGGAGCGCTGGGTGCAGGCGATCGAGGCGGCCATCGTGGCGGAACGACGACGTGGCGCGGCCCCGGACGGGTTGCCCGCCCGGGACCTCGCCATCGCGCTCAACTCGATGAACGAGCGCGTCTGGTACGCCACCTTCGCCGGCGACGGACCGGCGGTCGCCGAGCAGGACGTGGTGGACGTGCTGCTCGACCTGTGGCTGGCCGGCATCTACCGGGACACCACTCCCCCACCGTCGACCTGATCTACTCCGCCGACTTGGCGAACGTCATGATCCAGTTGGTTTCCCAGGTGCGCTCGCCGTCGGTGGAGAACGCCTGCTCCCAGCGGGCGGTGGTCGCGGTGATCTCCGACCAGATGAACCGGCACCGGACCGGAAGCCCCTCATGCTGGTCGTCGGCGTAGAAGCGGCCGACCCCGTCGACGAAGCGGCCCACCATCGGCGGCTGCTCCAACTCGCCGCGATCGCTGTTCATCCAGTAGATCGACCATTCCTGGCGCGCCGGGTCGAAGATCCTTATCGTGGCGCCGGCCGTGCCCTTGGTCGGGAAGGTGATCTCGTCGAAGTGGCCGCCGCCGCCGAAGAAGCCGTGGGCGACCGACAACCCCGGAAACTCCTCCCACTCGTCGGAGCCGACCAGCCGCTTGCGCAGCCGTCGGTTGACCACGTTCCAGGTGCCCACAAAGAAGTCGAAGTCGCCCATCAGCGGCCCACCGGCCCTTCCGCTCGCGTGTCCTGCAGATAACCGGTCAGATCGGGGCTCTCCGGCACCAGCATGTGCCGGACCCAGGCGGCCCGCTCGTGCTCCAGCACCGCCAACTCCCAGACGCAGCCCACCGCGGGGCGGCGCAGTTCGACGAAGTGTGCCGGATCCTGGTCGGGGCAGTCCAGCGCCGGCTGCCCCGCCGCCGCGGTGCGGACCTCCACCACGTTGTCCCACACCCAGGTGTACGCCAGCAGGTACGCGCCGGTGTCCCCGCCCCGGTGCAGCACCACCCACCCGGCGGCCGGGGTGCCGTCGTCCGCCAGGTCGGCCAGCAGCGCGGGCAGCAGGTCGTACGCGGCCTTCTCCACCTCCGGCTCGATCGACTGCTCCGGCTGGTCGATGTGGTACCGCTTGAACTGCCGACCGTTCACCATGACCGGTCCCGGCGTTCGAAGTTCCTTGTCGCGAAATGCCATGCCGGGACGGTAGAACGACTCCCCTGACAGCTAGTGTCAGTGAAGTGCGAGCCAGTCGACTTCTCTCCGTCCTGCTGCTGCTCCAGTCGCACGGCCGGCTGACCGCCGCGCAGCTCGCCGAGCGGCTGGCCGTCTCCCCGCGCACGATCTACCGGGACGTGGAGTCGCTGCACGCCGCCGGCATCCCGCTGTACGGGGAAGCCGGGCACGCCGGCGGCTACCAGCTGGTCGACGGCTGGCGGACCCGGTTGACCGGGCTGACCGCCGAGGAGGCCGACCGGCTCTTCCTGGCCGGGCTGCCCGGGCCGGCCGACGAGCTGGGCTACGGCGACGTGGTGGCCGCGCTGCAACTCAAGCTGCACGCCGCGTTGCCGGCGCCGCTGCGCGACCGGGCCACCCAGCTCCAGCAACGCTTCCACCTGGACACGCCCGGCTGGTACGCCGACGGCGACGCCTCCCCCGAGCTGGCCCGCACGGCCGAGGCGGTCTGGCGGCAGCACCGCATCGAGGTGCGCTACCGCAGCTGGAGCGGCGAGGTGACCCGGGTGCTGGAGCCGTACGGGCTGGTGCTCAAGGGCGGCCGGTGGTACGTGGTGGCCGACCGGCCCGGCCGTGGCGCACCGGCGACGTACCGGGTCAACCAGATCCTCGCGCTGACCCCGCTGGCGGAGGAGTTCGAAAGGCCCGACGACTTCGACCTGCCGGCCTGGTGGCGGGCGCACGTGGTGCATTTCCGCGCCCGGCTGCACCGCGACGAGGCCACTGTGCGGCTCTCCCCGGCCGGCCGGGCGCGACTACGCGAGATCGGCAGCGACCCGGTGGTGGCCGCGGTGGACGCCAGCGCCGGGCCGCCCGACGCGCAGGGCTGGGTGACCGCCGCGCTGCCGATCGAGTCGCTCACCCACGCCCACGGTGACCTGCTGCGCCTCGGCGCAGACGTGGAGGTGTTGACCCCGGTCGCGCTGCGCGAGCAGCTGGCCGCCACGGCGGCCGGACTGGCCGCCCTGTACGCCCCCGCCGAGCAGCCGGTCCGCTGACCGCACGCCCCACCCGGCCAATCTTCTCCACAGTGGAAGATCCGAGGGGCATCGACTCTCGGCATGGTGTGCCACCCTGGGACGGGTCACCAGCGGTCACCGGAGGTGAGGGTCACGCTACGGCTACGCGCACTGGTCGCCGTCCCCGGCACCGGGCCGGTGACTCTCGACGTCCCGGCCGGCACGACGGCCGCCCTGGTGGCGCCACCCCGGGTCGGCACTGCCGTGGCCCGGGTGCTGGCCGGGCTCGCCGCCCCGGTCACCGGGCGGATCATGGTCGGCGACCGGGACGTCACCGCCCTGCCGCCGCCGCGCCGGCAGATCGGGTACGTGCCCGCCGGCGGCGCGCTGCTGCCACAGCTCACCGTGCGCCGCAACATCGAGTACGGCCAACGCAAGCGCGAACGGGTGCACGAGGTGGCCGACGACTGGACGGCCATCGTGGTGGACCGGCTCGAGTTGGCGCCGACGCTGGCCCTGCTGCCGCACCTGCTCTCCGACGCCCAGCGGTTCCGGGTGGCCCTGGCCCGGGCGGCGGTCTGCCTGCCCGAGGTGCTCGTCATCGACCTCCCGGCCGATCCGGCCGGCGGCAGCCGCCTCGGTGACCTGCTGCCCCGACTGTCCCCACCGGACGCACCGGGGGTGGCCGTGCTGGTGTGCACCGCCGATGCGGCCACCCTGGCCGAGATCCCGCGCCGGCACGAGCTGGTCACCGAGCCCGAGGGGATGCTCCGGTGACGCCGGCCGGCCGGGCCACCCGGCGTACGCTGCTGCGCGCCGCCGCGGCCGGCGCCGCGGCGACCGCGGCCGGCTGCACCGGCGGCACCCGGTCGGTGCAGGTGGCGGTGGTGTGGAGCGGCAGCGAGCTGGACCGGTTCCGCGAGGTCGTCGCGGGCTACCCCGATCCGGTGCACGTGGTCAGCGCCGGCAACGACATCGACGCGTTCCTGCGCGCCCGGCACCTCGCCGGCACCAGCCCGGATGTGGCGATCCTGTCCCGTCCCGGCCTGGTCACCGAGTACGCCCTGCGGGACTGGCTGAGCCCGGTGCGTGCGTCGCCCGAGTACGCGGTGCCCACCGGGCTGAGCGACCTGCTGGTGACCGAGGAGCAGCGCTACGGCGTCTGGGTGAAGGCGGCGCACAAGTCGCTGATCTGGCACCTGCCGTCGGAGCTGCGCACGCCGCCACGCACCTGGGACGAGCTCGTCGCGCTGACCCGCCAGCTCGGCGCGATCGCCCGACGCGGGTCCGGTCCGGCGCCACTGGCTATCGGCGCGGCGGACGGTTGGGTGCTCACCGACTGGTTCGAGAACGTGCTGGCCGACCTGGCACCCAACAGCTACGACGCCCTCACCCGGCGGGACGCCGACTGGCAGGGCCGACCGGTGCGCGACGCCCTGGACCGGCTCGCCGAGCTCTGGAGCATCGATGGCGCGTTTCCCGGTGGCGGGCGCCGCGCCCTGCTCACCCAGTACGAGGAGTCGGTGATCCAGGTGGTTCACTCCCACCGGGCGGTGATGGTCTTCGAGGCCGACTTCACCGCCGAGGTGGTCGGCACGTTCCGGCGCGACTCGGAGGAGCCGGCGACCATCCGGTTCCCGAGCGCCCGGCCGAGCGGCACCGGCCCACTGATCGTCGGCGGGGACGTGGCGGTGGCGTTCGCCGGCGGCCAGGGCGGGGTGGAGCTGGTCGAGTGGCTCACCCGGGCCGACTCGTTCCGGCCCTGGCTACGCGCCGGCGGCTACCTGTCACCCAACACCAGGATCCCCCTGGACGACTACGCCGACCCGGTCCGCCGCAGGCTCGCCGAGGAGATGCGCGCCCCCGGCACCCTGCGCTTCGACCTCTCCGACCAGCTGCCCGGCCCGTTCACCGGCTCCGACGGGGTGGGCATCTGGCGGATCATGCAGGACTTCTTCGCCGACGTCACCGACGGCGTGCCCGCCGCCGAGGCGGTCCGTCGGGCCACCGGGCAACTCGCCGCGGCGGCGCGCAGCGCGGGCGGCGGCCGATGACCCAGGTCCGGGTGCTCGGCGAGTTGGCGGTGCTCGACGACGTCGGGCCGCCCCGCCGTGGCCGGGCCTACCCGGCGGCCGGGGCGACCTCAGCGCTGCTGCTGCCCGCCATGGTGCTGCTCGGCGGGCTGGTGGTGTGGCCGGTGCTGCGAACCCTGCACGCCAGCGTCACCACCAACGGTCACTGGGTCGGCGCGGCACATTTCCGCACCGCGCTCGCCGCGCCGGGTACCGGCGCGGTGGTCGGCCGTACGGTGCTCTGGGCGGTGCTGGTGCCGGCGGTCGTGACGGCGCTGGGCTACCTGCTCGCCGCCGCGTCCCGCCGCTCCCAGGAGGGCGGGCTGGTCCGCCTGATCCTGCTGGTGCCGGTGGCGCTGCCGCTGGTCGTCACCGGGGTGACCTTCCGCCTGATGTACGACCCCGACCCGACCCGGGGCCTGGCCACGCTGGTCGCGGCGCGGGTGACCGGCCGGTCCGCCGAGGACGCCCCGCAGTTGCTCGGGCCGGGCCTGGTCACGGTGGCGCTGATGTCGGCGTTCGTCTGGGCCTGGGTCGGCCTGGCCGTGCTGGTCTTCCGGGCCGCGCTGGACGCGGTGCCGCCGAGCCTGGCCGACGCGGTCCGCGCCTACGGCGGCGGTCGACGCCATGTGCTGTGGGACGCGCAGTGGCGACCGTTGCTGCTGCGTACCGTCGCGGTGGTCTTCGCGCTGGTGGCGGTGGGGACCAGCCGCACCTTCGACCTGATCCTGGTGATGACCCCCGGCTCGGTGCGCGACGAGGCCGCCGTGCTCGCACTGCGGGTCTGGCAGACCTCGGGCGGCACCACCACCGGCGAGGGCGCCGCACTCGGTGTGGTGTGGCTGGTGGCGGTCGTCGGCGGGATCCTCGTGGCGGCGCTGTTCGTCCGGCAGGCGTGGCCACCGCCGCGCGCCGAGACGCCGCCGGAACCGGACCGGGCGCCCCCGCCCCGGCGGGTGTTCCGGCTGCTGGCGGCGGGTGCCGCGGTGGCCTGGCTGGTGCCGCTGGCGGTGCTGGTCGCCACCTCGATGCACGGGCGGGTGGACGCCGCGGCGCGCGGCTGGTGGGCGGCCGCGCCGGGGGTTGCCTCCTACCGTGACCTGGTCGCCAACACCGAGCTGTGGCGGACGCTGGCCTTCACGCTGCTGCTGGCCACCGTGGTGACCGCCACGGTGCTGGTGGTCGCGCTGCTGGCCGCGTACCCGCTGGCCTGGCTGACCGGGCCGGCCGCGCAGGCCACCGGGCTGCTGCTGCTGGCGGCCAGTGTCGTGCCGATCCAGGTCATCGCCGGGCCGGTCAACGAGGTGCTGGGCCTGGTGCTCTCCTCCGGCACCGCCCGCGGCCTGGCCCTGGTGCACGTGGCGCTGGGCGTGCCGTTCGCGGTGCTGGTGCTGCGCAACGCGTTCGCCGACCTGCCGTCCGAGCAGGTGCGCGGCGCCCGGCTGGGTGGGCGGCGCTGGTGGGGCACCCTGCGCCGGCTCGCCCGGCACAACCTGCCCGCGATGGTGGCGGTCTCCGTGCTGGAGTTCGTCCAGGTCTGGAACGACCTGGTGGTGGGCCTGCTGTTCAGCGGGCCGGAGGCGGCGCCGCTGGGGCTCTTCCTGGCCGGGCAGACCCGCGGCTTCGTGAGCAACAGCGGGTTGCTGGCCGCCAGTTCGGTGCTCGCCTCGGTGCTGCCGGTGATGCTGGTGGTGCTCGCCCGGCGGAAGCTCGTCGCCGGGCTGGTCTCCGGGGGCGTCCGGTGACCGGCCCCACGGGCGCCGGCCGGGGGCCGCGCTGGCCGGTGCTGATCGCGGTCGGCACGCTGGTCAGTGGGGTGCTCGGCAACCTGGCCAGCAACCTGCTCTCCGAGTTGGCGGCCAGCGTGCTCGGGCCGGCCAGCATCGTGCTGGTGGTCAGCGGCGGGGTCGGCTTCGTGGTGTTCGAGATGCGCCGGCGCCGAGCCGGTCGGGAGGTGAGCCAGGAGCCCACCGACGTCGTCGACGCACCGGCCACCGGTGCGTCGACGCTGCCCTATCCGGCCGGCTTCACCGGGCGCGCCGAGCACGTCGAGGCGGTGCTCGGGCTGCTCAGCCGGGAGCACGCGGTGGCCGTGCTGGGCCGGCGGGGGGTGGGCGCCTCCGCCTGCGCCGTGCAGGCGGCGAACCTGTGCCGGGCGGACTTCCCGGACGGGCAGTACTACCTCGACCTGCGCCGCGGCGGTCGGCTCCGCTCCGCCCGGCAGGTGCTCACCGCGCTGGCCGGCGTCCTGGGCACCACACCGCCGACCTCGGGCCGGCCGGACGCCCTCACGCTCGCCGCCGACGCGCTGCGCCGCCAGCTCGACGACCGCAAGATCCTGCTCGTGCTGGACAACGTCGACCGTCCCGAGCAGGTCCGACCGCTGCTGCCGCCCACCTCGCGGACCTGCCGGCTGCTGCTCGCCGGCGGCCCGGCGCTGAGCGGGCTGGAGGGCGTGGTCGCCCACTGGATCGCCGAGCCGGGCCCGGCCGAGGCGGTGGAGCTGTTCGCCGCCGCCGGTGGGGCGGCACCGGCCGCCCGGGCCCGCCGCGCCGACCCGCGTACCGACCCGGCGGTCCGCGAGATCGTCGAGCTGTGCGGGCAGCAGCCGCGCACGGTCCGGGCGCTCGGCTACCGCACCGCGCAGCACGGCTGGCGGCACGCCGACGTGCTGGACGTGCTGCGCCGCGCGGTGCAGACGCCTCCGCACCAGCGGGTCGCCATCTCGCCGGCGGCCCGGCTGGTCACCGAGCGGGACACCGCGTACCGGGCGTTGACCCGCGAGGCGCGTCGCCTGTACCGGCTGATGTCGCTGGCACCCGCGCCGGTGGACCGGCCGGCCATCGCCGCGTTGGCCGGTCGGCACCCGGAGCGGGTGACCGCGCTGCTCGACCAGCTGGCCGCCGCGGCGTTCGTGGTCGGCGCTCCCGGCGACCGGTACGAGATCCGCCCGCTGCTCGCCGGCAACGCCCGGCTGCACCTGCGGGACGCCGATCCGGCCGGGGCTCGGGTCGCCGCGCAGGCCCGGCTGACCCGGCACCTGGCGCGCCGGGCCGAGCGGCACACAGCCAACCTGGCCGTGCTCGGCTCCCCACCGGACCGGGAGTGGTCACTGCCGCTGGACGACGACCCGTACGGCTGGTTCGACCTGCACCAGGAGCTGCTGCTGGCGGTGGTCCGGGTGCCGGCCGGCGCCGCCGAGACGCTGCCCCGCCGGGTACGCCGGTGGTGGTTCCGGCTGGCCGTGGCGCTGTGCGGGTGGCTGGCGCACGTCGAGCGGCTGGACGAGTGGGAGCAGGTGTGCCGCACCGTGCTGGCCACCCCGACCGCTGACGACCGACCGGAGATCGCTGGGTGGGCGCACAACGAGCTGGGGGTGCTGCGCCGGCGCCGACACGACCCGCAGGGCGCCGCCGCGGCGCTCACCCTCGCGGTGGCCGAGCGGGGCCGGCGGGGCACCGCCCAGGCCCGGATGAACCTCGGCCTGGCGCTGCTCGACCTGGGGCAGCTCGACGACGCGGTGGAACACCTGGAACTGTCCCGCCGGCACCGCTCGGGAGCGGACCGGGCCGGGCTCGCGCTCACCGACCTGGGCCTCGGCGCGGCGCAGCTGGCCCGGGGGGACCTGGACAGCGCGCACCACCACCTCGTGCGGGCGGCGAACACCTTCCGGTCGGTGGGTGACGCTCGCGGCTACGCCGCAGCGCTGACCAACCTGGTGCTGGTGCACGCCGCCCTCGGCGAGCACCTGGACGCCGCGCAGGCGTGGCGCGCCGCGCTGCGCGAGTACGAGTCGGTCAGCGACCCGACCAGCCGGGCGGCGGCGCTGCTCAACGCCGGGGCGACGCTGCTGACCGCCGCGCCCGGGCAGGCCCGGGCGGCGTACGAGCTGCTGGCCGAGGGCCGGCGGCTGCGCGAGGAGAGCCGGCCCACCCTGGGGCTGGCCCGGACCCTGCTGTACCTGGGAGACGCCGCCGCCGAGCTGGGCGACCGGGCCGAGGCGCGGCAGCACTGGGCGGACGCGGCGGCGGTGGCCGAGGAGGTCGACGACGCCGAAGGGCTGGCCGCCGCCGACAGCCGGCTGGAGGACGGCACGGACCTTTCGCCGGCTGACCCGTGACCACCTGGCCGGCGTGATGTCGATCGCTCGCGTTGGGCGGTTGAACGGGTCTGCGAGAGTGTGTGATCGTGGATACGCTCTCGGTGCGGGGACTCAGCCGCAACTTCGGCAACCTGGTCGTGCTCGACGACGTGAGTTTCACGCTCCAGGCCGGCCGGATCGCGGTGGTGCTGGGCCCCAACGGCAGCGGCAAGACCACCCTCCTGCGCTGCGTGGTCGGCGCCGACCGGCCGGACGCGGGCGAGGTGCTGGTGCAGGGTCGCCGGGCCGACGAGACCGATCCCCAGGTGCGGGCGCTGGTGGCGGCCGCCCTGGACGACATCGACTTCTTTCCCGACCTGTCCGTGGTCGAGCACCTGGAGCTGGTCGCGTACGCCCACGGGGGTAATGCCGACCCGGTCGACGAGGTCCTGGCCGAGCTGGGTTTGGAGCCGGCCCGCGACCAACTGCCGGTGACGCTGTCCAGTGGGCAGCGCCGCCGGCTGGCGCTGGCGTCCTGCTTCGTGCGGCCCCGTCGGGTGCTGATCCTCGACGAGCCGGAGCAGCGGCTGGACGTGCGCGGCCGGCAGTGGCTGGCCGACCGGCTGCGCCGGGAGCGGGAGGCGGGCACCGCCGTGCTGCTGGCCTCGCACGATCCGGAGCTGATCGACGCGGTCGTCGACGAGCGGATCGAGATCGGCCGGTGACGGCCCCGCCGGCCACGGTCGCCGACGCGCCGGCCGGGGTGCCCACCGCCCGGCAGGTGCGCTCGCACCTGCGCCGGGCCCGCCGCCGGCACCACGACCACTCCCTCGGCGACGTGCTGGGCGACGCGTACGTCATGGTCCTCTTCGTGGGCATGTACGGCTGGTTCGCGATCAGCGCCAGCCGCGACATGCTGGATTCGCCCACGGTGGGGCGGGCCGACCCGGGGGTGCGCTGGTGGCTGGCGGTCGCCGCGCTGCTGGCCGCTGCCGGGCTCGCCTGGCGCGGCCTGCGCGCGCTCGGCCCGCTGCTGGTCACCCCGGCGACGCAGAGCTGGGTGACCAGCGCGCCGATCGACCGGCGGGCCTGGCTGGCGCCGCGCCTGGTCATCCTGCTGACGGGCGCGACGGCCGGCACCGCGCTGATCGGGCTGGCCGTGGCGGCGCTCGGCGGCGTCACCGACCTGGCCGTCCTGGGCTGGGCGGCGGCGGCCGGTGCGGGGTGGGGGGCGACAGCGCTGGCGTTCAGCGTGGTCGCCCAGGGCGGCCGACCGGGCCGGCGGTGGCCGACCCTCGCCGGGGTAGTGCCGCTGCTGGCGGCCGCCGCCGTCACGGCTCTGGTGGTCCTCGCCGGTCGTCTCGGCGACGGGCTGCCCCGGCCGACGGCGTCGCCGACCACCGCGCTGGTCGTCGTCGGGGTGCCCCTCGCGGTCGCCGCCACCGTCCTCGCGGTACGCGCGCTGCCCCGGGTGGACCGGGCCACGCTGACCACCGGCGCGCAGTTCGCCAACGCCGCGGCGACGGCCACCATCCTGCTCGACCCGAGCATGCTCGCCGGCCTGGTGGAGAGCCGGCGCTGGCGCCAGATCGGCCGGGTCCGCAGTCGCCGATTCCTGCCCGGCCCCGGCTGGTGGGCGCTGCTCCAGGCCGACGTGCGCCGGCTCCGCCGCCACCCCAGCGCCCTGCTGATCTGGACGGCGCTGATCCTCGTCCAGTACGCCGCCGCGCTCGCCCTGCCCGGCCTGGCCGGTGCCGCGCAGGTGGTGTTCGGCTACTTCGCCGCCGACCGGCTGACCGGCGGCCTCCGGTCGATCAGCCGGTCCCCCGGGTTGCGTCGGGCGCTCGGCGGCAGTGACGCCGCGCTGCGCGGGATCCACGTGATCGTGCCCGCGATCGGCACGGGGCTGTGGTGGCTGCTGACCATGCCGACCGTCGACGGTGGGCCTCCCTGGCTGGGGCCGGCGCTGGCGCTCGGGGTGGTGGCCGCCGCCTGGCGGGCCGGCACCCGACCACCGATCGACTACGGCGGGGCGACGGTGAACACGCCGTTCGGGATGATCCCGGTCGACCTGCTCCGCCAGGGCTCGCGGGGGCCGGCGCTGCTCGCCGTGCTGGTCCTGGTCCGCCTGTTCCTGGGCTGACCGGGCGGATCCGCCCGGTCAGCCCGGCGGCCCAGCCGAATGCCGACCTGGCGGATGCACCGCCGACCACACGGACCCACCTGGCGCGGGGCGGCTTCAGCCATCGCGCCCGGCACCGCGATCGGGTGCGCTCATGTCCCCCGTCCCGGGCGTGCCATCGGCGAGTCCGTAACGCAGGTACACGGTGCCCGTCGGACTGGCCACCGGCGGTTCGAGGAGTGTGACGTTCGTGGGCACCGCGCCACCGTCGAACACCTTCTTCCCGACGCCGAGCACGATCGGGTGCACCCAGAGGTCGAGACGGTCGAAGAGCTTCTCGCGCAGGAGGGTCTGCACCAGGTTCAGGCTCCCGACGACCTTCACGTGCTCGTGCCGGTCACGGATCTCGCGCACCGCGCCAGCCAGATCCGGGCCGAGCTGGGTGGACCCGGCCCACGAGAGGTCGGGCCTGCCGCGGGAGGCCACGTACTTCGGGACGCTGTTGAAGAGCGCGGCGATCTCGTTGTCCTCGCCGCCCTCCTGGTGCGGCCAGTAGGCGGCGAAGATGTCGTACGTCCGCCGGCCGAGCAGAAGGGCGTCCGTGCCCTCGTACGCGGCACCGACCTGGGCCCCGGCGACCTCGTCCAGCAGGGGCGCCTGCCAGCCGCCGAACGGGAACCCCACCGGGTCCTCCTCGGGGCCGCCGGGCGACTGCCCGACGAGGTCGAGGGTTGCGAACAGCTCGATGTGGATGAGGCCCATGCCCTACTCCCGATGCCGACGGATCTTGAAGCGCGCAGCACGGTGCCCTGCCTACGCCACCCGGCCGGGACGCCGACCGGCACTTCCCGCTCACGATAGGTCACCGGCCGGGGCGGAGGACGGAAGCGATCGTCGCGACGCCGTCCTCGATCTCGGTCGCCGTACGAGCCGCGTAGCCGAGCACCAGCCCCGGCCGGTACGGCCGCTGGCAGTGCCAGGACAGTGGTTGCACCTTCACCCCGCGCGCCAGCACGGCCGCCGCCAGCTCCGTGTCCACCACGGCGTCGTCCAAGGTGATCATCAGGTGCAGCCCGGCCGCCGCGCCGTGCACCGTGGCGGTCGGCAGGTGCCGGGCCAGCGCGGCGATCATCGCGTCCCGGCGGTGGATGTGCCGGCGGCGTAGCAGCCGCAGGTGCCGCTCCAGCGCGCCGGAGGTCATCAGCTCCGCCAGCACCAGCTGCGGCAGCACCGCGTTGCCCAGGTCGGCGTTGCGCTTGGCGGCCACCACCGCCGCCCGGTGGCGGGTCGGCACGAGCAGCCAGCCGACCCGCAGCGCCGGGGCGAGCAGCTTGGACACGCTGCCGGCGTAGCAGACCTGCTCGGGCAGCAGGCCGCGCAGCGCCGGCACCGGCGGCCGGTCGTAGCGGTGCTCGGCGTCGTAGTCGTCCTCGATGATCAGGCCGCCGGTCCGTGCCCAGTCGACGAGCTGGCGGCGGCGGTCGCCGTCGAGCACCACGCCGGTCGGGAACTGGTGCGCGGGGGTGAGCATCACCGCGGGCACGCCGCTGGCGGCCAGCTCGTCGACCCGCAGCCCGGCGTCGTCCACCGCGATGGGCGGGGTGTCCACCCGCCAGTTGTTGAGGTGCTGCCGTACGCCGAGCGAGCCGGGGTCCTCGACCGCGATCCGGTCGATGCCGGCCGAGCCGAGTGCCTGGGCGAGCAGCCCGAGCGCCTGGGACACCCCGGCCACGATGATCACCTCGACGGGGTCGACGGCGATGCCCCGGCTGCGGGCCAGCCAGACGGCGACGGCCTGGCGCAGCGCGGGGGCGCCACACGGGTCGCCGTAGCCGAAATCGGCCGCCGCGAGGTGGCGCAGCACGGTCCGTTCGGCGCGCAGCCAGTCCGCGCGGGGAAAGGCGGCCAGGTCGGGTACGCCGGGCGTCAGGTCGATGGTCGCGGTCGCCGCGCGTACCGCGTCGAAGATGTCGCTGCCCGGAGCTGGCGGGAAGAGCGCGGCTGGAGCCGGCGCGGCGGCCGGGGCGGGGGCCGGCGCGGCCGGTGCGGGCGGCGCGGCGACGACCACCGTCCCGGCCCGGCCCCGACCGGTGACGTGCCCCTCCTCGGTCAGCCGCTGGTACGCCTCGGTGACCACGCCCCGGGAGACGCCGAGGTCGGCGGCGAGCAACCGGGTGGCGGGCAGGCGGCCCCCGACCGGCACCCGTCCGTCGGCGATGGCCTGGCGCAGCCGGGCGGCCAGCCAGTCGGCGCGCCCGCCGGGCGGTGCGTCGGCGATGGTCAGGTGCAGAAAATCCGACCCGGCCGATATGGACCTCTCGGATGCCCTTGGTTTGGCCCTGCTCACCGGACCATCTTGGCAGCAGAGTGGTGATCAGGCAGCCCCGCCGAGCCCACCGGAGGACGACCGTGACAATCCCGTTCCTGGTCACCACGCTGATCGTGGTGGTCACCCCGGGCACCGGGGTGTTCTTCACCCTCTCCGCCGGCCTGTCCCGGGGCGCCCGGGCCGGCGTGCTGGGCGCGTTCGCCTGCACGCTGGGCGTGGTGCCGCACCTGCTGGCGGCGATGACCGGTCTCGCCGCGCTGTTGCAGACGAGCGCGGCGGCGTTCGAGGTGGTCAGGTACCTCGGCGTCGGGTACCTGCTCTACCTGGCCTGGTCGACCGTGCGGGACCGCAGCGCCTTCGCGGCGACCACCGCGACGCCGCCCCACTCGGCGGCCCGGGTGATCCTCTCCGGGGTGCTGGTCAACCTGCTCAACCCGAAGCCGACGCTGTTCGTCGTCGCGTTCCTGCCGCAGTTCGTGGACACCACCGCGCCGGGCTCGACCCGGTCGATGCTCGCGTGCGGGGCGGTGTTCATGCTGCTGACCTTCGTGGTGTTCAGCGGCTACGGCATATTCGCGGCCCGGCTGCGTGACCGGGTGCTGACCCGGCCGAGGGTCACCGACTGGCTGCGCCGGTCCGTCGCCGGCACGTTCGTCGCGCTCGGCGTGACGCTCGCTCTCACCGAACGATAGGAGTCCCGTGCAGTTCCAGCATTCCGCGCAGCTCCGCGCGGCGTACCCGGACCTGGTGGCCGGAGTGGTCCTGGCCACCGGCATCACCCCCACGGCGGACGTGGCGCAGCAGACCGCCGCGTACACCGCGGTCGCTCGCGATCGACTGGCCGGCGGCGCCGAGAGCGGGTTCCCGGAGATCCAGGCATGGCGGCGGGCGTACGCCGCCATGGGGCTGCGACCCACCCGGTACCGGTGCGCCGCGGAGGCGCTGCTGCGTCGGCTCCGGCTGGACGACGAACTGCCCCGGCTGCACCCGCTGGTGGACCTCTGCAACGCCGTGTCGGCCGCGTACGCGATCCCGGTCGCGGTGCTCGACCTGGACCGGGTCGACGGCGACCTGGTGGTCCGGCCGGCCCACGGCGACGAGGAGTACCTGAGCTTCGCCGGCGAGACCGAGCACCCCGACCCGGGCGAGGTGACCTTCGCGGACGCCGCCGGTCGCGCCCACGCCCGGCGCTGGACGAACCGGCAGAGCGGCTGGTCGGCCGTGCGGGCGGGCACCTCGTCGGTGCTGATCGTCGCCGAGGCGCTGCACTCCGACGCCGAGGCGGACGTGACCCGGCTGGTCGCCGCGCTGGTGGCGGAGCTGACCGAGGGATGGTCGGCACCGACGCGGGCCGCCGTGCTCACCGCCGCCGCACCCCGTTTCGACGTTCCGGCGGCCGGTGGCACGGCCGGTCAGGCGGTGTCGCCCGGGACGAGGTGGCGGTAGCCGGGGATCGTCTCGCCGAGCCAGCCGGCGACGCTGTCCAGGCCACGCTCGTTGATCTGCGCGTCGTGGATCGGGTACGCCCGATCGGCGCCCACCTCGCGGGCGAACCGGATCGCCTCGTCGAGGCGCAGCCAGGACCCCTGGGCCGGGACCAGCAGGGTGTGCACCGGCTCGTCCGGCACGTGCAGCGCGTCGCCCGGGTGGTAGAGCCCGTCGCCGATCAGGTAGCCGAGGTTGGGACAGTCGGGCTGGCCCTCGTGGATGGCGGCGTGCCGGCCGCCGTGCGCGCTGACCGTGATGCCGGCGGCGGTGAAGCGCTGCCCGGGGGCGACCCGGGTCACCGGCAGCGGGGCGAGGTCGGGCAGCCGGGCGCCCTCGGGGGCGTACACCGGGACGCCCAGGCCGGCCAGCCGCAGGACGTCCACGTGGTCGGTGTGCTCGTGGGTGACCAGCACCGCGTCCGCGCCGACCAGGGCACGCGGCTCGCTCCACGTGCCCGGGTCGACGACCAGCACCCCGCCGTCGTGCTCGACGCGGACGCAGGAGTGGGTGAATCGGGTGATCCGCATCCGGCGACCGTACGCCGGTCAGTCATGCTCCCCGTGGCCGCCATGTGCCGGCGGGCGGCCCGGCGCCTGGCCCGGGTCGACCACCACGAACTGGCCCATCATCCCGCTGTCCTCGTGCCAGAGCAGGTGGCAGTGGAACATGTAGGGCAGGTTCGGGTCACTGTGGTCGGTGAACCGCAGCACGATCCGCATCGGCTGGTGCGGTGGCAGGTAGATGGTGTCCTTCCAGCCGCCCATTTCGGGCGGTGGCGCGGCGCCGTCCACCGAGAGCAGTTGGAACTGCACGTCGTGGACGTGGAAGTTGTGCGGGGTGCCGTCGGAGTTGACCACCTCCCAGACCTCGGTGGTGTCCCGGGTGGCGGCGAAGTCGATCCGGTCCATCCGCATCGACCGGCCGTTGATGTCCCGCCCCTGGAACTCCAGCCGCCGGGTGGTGGCTGCGGCGGCGGGGTCCAACCGGTCCACCGGCACCAACGCGTCCGGCACCGGCGGTGACGGGGTCAGGGTGCCGGCCGCGCGCAGTTGCAGCACGTCGAACCGGTCGGCTCCACCCGCCGAGCGCCGGGCCAGCCCGCCGATGCCCAGATCGGGCGGGGTGCTGCGCAGCGTCACCCGCTCCCCCGGTCGGACGTCCACCACGATCTCGGCCCGCTCCCCCGGGGAGAGCCGCACCCGGGTGAGCCGGGCGGTCCGGGCCAGCAACCCGCCGTCGGTGCCGATCAGCGCGAACGACCGGTCGTCGGAGAGCCCGAAGTCGTAGGTACGCGCGGTGGAGGCGTTGAGCAGCCGCAGGCGGACCCGCTCGGTGCGCACGTCCAGGTAGGGGCCGACGGTGCCGTTGACCAGCACGGTGTCGCCGAGTGCGCCGATGCTGGCGATTGCGTTGCGGCTCTTGGTGAACTGACCGCTGCGGGAGAAGCTGCGGTCCTGCACGATCACCGGCACGTCGTCGACCCCGTAGCTGCGGGGCAGTGGCAGCGCCGCCTCCCGGTCGTCGTCGAGGATGAACATGCCGGCCAGGCCCCGGTAGACCTGCTCCTCGGTGGCGCCGTGCGGGTGCGGGTGGTACCAGAGGGTGGCCGCCGGCTGGTCCACCCGCCAGGTCGGCGACCAGGTGGCGCCGGGGCGGACCAGTTGGTGCGGGCCACCGTCCATCCGGGCCGGCAGATGCATGCCGTGCCAGTGCACGTTGGTCTCCTCGCCCAGCTTGTTGACCACGTTCACCCGCACCTGCTCCCCACGCTTGGCGCGCAGTGTCGGGCCGAGGAAGTCGCCGTCGAAGCCGGCGGTGCGGGTCAGCCGCCCATCGCCACGGAAGTCCCGCCGGCCGTCGCGGGCGAGCAGGTCGAAGACCCGGCGCCCCTGGTCGTCGAGCCGGGACTGCGCCAGCGGGGGTACGGCCAGCGGGCGGACGAAGTCCACCTCGCCAGCGGTGTCGGTGGTGCGGACCAGCGTCCAGGTAACCACGGCGACGCCGCCGCCGCAGAGCACCAGCACGCCGGCGAGCACGCCGATGAGCACCCGGACCAGGGGTCGTCGTCGGGTTGACACGGATCCACCTCCAGAAGATTGGCTACATGTAGCCTCTCTTCTTATGGACCCGACGGCCAGCCGGACGGGCCTCTTTCCGGGACCGGTCCGGGTTGTCCCCGAGGCGAATTCAGGCGGCGGGTCGGGTGCCGCGCCACGGGCGGGCATGATCGGGGCATGCAGCGCTCGACGCAACGGGGGCACCGGAGCGTGCCGCACACGGCCGACGTGCGGATCGAGGCGTGGGCGCCGGACCGCGAGGGGTGCCTGGCCGAAGCCGTCACCGCGCTGGTCGAGACGTTCGCCGACACCGCCGGTGCCCGGCCGCAGACCGACACCGAGTTCCGGCTGCCGCCCGGCGACGACGAGGACCTGCTGGTCGGGCTCCTGGACGAGGTGATCTTCCGGCTGGACACCGAGGGCACCCTGCCGCTGGACTGCGACGTGCGGCCAGCCGAGGACGGCGGCCTGGCGGTGCGCTGGCACTCGACCGGCACCGACGCGGTGGAGCTGGTCGGCGCGGTGCCGAAGGCGGTGTCGCTGCACGCGCTGAGTGTCGGCCCGGACGCCGCTGGCTGGGCCTGCGCAGTGACCCTGGACGTCTGAGCGCCGACGATCGGCGGTCCCGGGTCCCGCCCCGCGCGGTCAGCCCTTGACCACGCCGAGCGGCGTGAGCCGGGCGACCAGCCGGCACAACCCGGCCCCCCGGGAAGCCTCGACCACCGCCGAGACGTCCTTGTACGCCTCCGGCATCTCCTCGGCCAACCCCTTCCTGGACGCGCCGCGTACGGCCACGCCCCGCCCCTCCAGGTCACGCCGCACGTCCTGCCCCCGGGCGGCCCGGGTGGCCTCCCCCCGGCTGCGGACGCGGCCGGCGCCGTGACAGGTGGACGCGAAGGCCGGATTGCCGGCGACGCCGGTCAGCACGTACGACGAGGTGCCCATCGAGCCGGGGATGAGCACCGGCTGCCCGGCGTCGCGCAGGTCGCCCGGGAGATCCGGGTGCCCGGGCGGCAGCGCGCGGGTCGCGCCCTTGCGGTGCACGCAGAGCCGCCGGGTACCGCCGTCCCGCTCGTGTTCCTCGATCTTGGCGAGGTTGTGCGACACGTCGTAGACCAGATCCAGGCCGGTCCCGGCGACCCGGGCGAAGACCCGGCGGGCCGCCTCGGCGAGGAGCTGCCGGTTGGCCCGGGCGTAGTTCGCCGCAGCGGCCATCGCACCCAGGTAGGCCCGCCCCTCCGGCGATTCGACCGGCGCACAGGCCAACTGCCGGTCCGGCACCTCGATGCCGTGCCGGGGCATCACCCGTTCCATGATCCGCACATGGTCGGTGCAGATCTGGTGGCCCAGCCCCCGGGATCCAGAGTGGATCATCACGCAGACCTGCCCGAGCCGCAGCCCGAACGCCGCCGCGACCGGCTCGTCGTAAACCTCCTCGACGACCTGCACCTCCAGGAAGTGGTTGCCGGAGCCGAGGCTGCCCACCTGACCCTGCCCACGCTGCACGGCCCGGTCGCTGACCTGCTCCGGATCGGCCTCGGACACCACACCGCCGTCCTCGCAGCGGGCCAGGTCCCGGGGCACCCCGTGCCCCTGCTCGACCGCGTACCGGGAGCCGCCGCGCAGCACCGCGTCCAGCTCGGCCCGATCGGCGAGCTGCCAGACCGCGCCCCGACCCATGCCGCGCGGGACCGCCGGGTCCAGGCCGTCCATCAGCGCGTCGAGCACCCGGGAGAGCTCCGCCCGGTCCAGCTCGGCGGTGAGCAGTCGTACCCCGCAGGAGATGTCGAAGCCCACCCCGCCGGGCGAGACCACCCCGCCGTCGGCGACGTCGGTGGCGGCGACGCCACCGATCGGGAAGCCGTAACCCCAGTGCACGTCGGGCATGGCGTACGACGCGTCGACGATGCCGGGCAGCGTGGCCACGTTCGCCACCTGGTCCAGCGCGCGGTCCGTGCCGACCTCGGGCAGCAGCTCCGGCACGGCGAAGACCACCCCGGGCACCCGCATCGGTGCCGCCCGGTCGATCCGGAACCGGTACGGCGACTCCTGGACCAGTTCCATGCCCGGCGGCTACCCACCGGGTCCACTCGTACACCCGGTTGGGCCGGTCCGGTCGGGGTAGTGCGGGAGGATGCCCCAGCGATACCAGAACTACCCGAGGGCCGCCGTCGTCACCGGTGCGGACTCCGGCATCGGCAAGGCCTGCGCGGTCGCCCTGGCCGAGGCCGGCTTCGAGATCGGCATCACCTGGTACGGCGACCCCGACGGCGCCGATCGCACCGCCACCGAGGTCCGCGCCACCGGGCGGCGCTGCGAGGTCAGCGAGGTGGACCTGACCCGGCTGCCGGAGGCCGCGACGGTGGTGGACGAGCTGGCCGATCGGCTCGGTGGCATCGGGGTGCTGGTCAACAACGCCGGCACCGGCGCCTCGACGCCGTTCGTCGACACCGGGTGGGAGCAGTGGCGGGAGGTGCTGGCCGTCGACCTGGACGCGCCGTTCCTGTGCGCGCAGCGAGCCGCGCGGCGGATGCGGGCCGCCGGTGCCGGCGGGCGGATCATCAACATCACCAGCGTGCACGAGCACGCGCCCCGGGTCGGCTCGGCCGCGTACTGCGCGGCGAAGGGCGGGCTGGGGCTGCTCACCAGAGTGATGGCGCAGGAGTTGGCCGCCGACGGCATCACCGTCAACGCGGTCGCCCCCGGCGAGATCGCCACGCCGATGACCGGTCAGGAGGACGTCGACCCGTACACCCAGGAGCGGCCCGGCGTACCGGTGGGACGGCCGGGCGACGCCCGGGAGGTCGCCGCCGTGGTGGCGCTGCTCGCCTCCCCCGCCGCCAGCTACGTCACCGGGGCGTCCTGGCCGGTCGACGGCGGCATGCTGCTGATGGGCCCGCAGGCCGCCGCGTTGACCACCGACGACTGGCGGTCGGTCTGAGCACTGCCCGTTCACGGCGGACCTGCTCCGTGGATGAAACCGGCGGTCGCGAACGGGACAGCGCCCGGCAAAGCGGGCACGTATCCTCCGCATTCCGGTGATCAGCGGGCGGCCACGTGGGGCCGGCCGACGACGGAGGGGGACCGGATGCCCGAGTGGGCTGGTCGGGGCGGCCGGCAACGACGCGCCTTCGGCGTCGGTGGGACGCTGCTCGGGGTCGCCGCCCTGATGCTGCTGGCTGCCTGGCGCAGCACCGGCTTCCTCAGCGACCTGCTGCTCAACCTCGGCGCCAGCGTGGTGCTCGCGGCCATCTCGTACGTCATCTTCGACCCACTGTTCGAGGAGGCCCGCAAGGCGCGGGTGCAGGAGCACCTGAGCTTCGACCAGCAGGCGTTCGTGACCCGGCTGCAGCGCGCCGGCCGCCGGGTGCGGATCCTCGACACCTGGACGATCCTGCTGGAGCAGCGGCATCGCGAGGAGACACTGGCAGCGGTACGCGCGGCACTCACCAACGGCTCGCAGGTGCAGTTGCTCCTGCTCGACCCGGACTGCACCGCCGCCCAGCAGCGCTCTGAGGAGCTGGAACGGCAGCGGGTGAACGTGCCGCGGCAGATTCGCACCAACCTGCGCCACCTGGCCGCCTTCTCCGACGCCCTCGACCCCCGGCTGCGACACCGGTTGCAGGTCCGGCTCTACGACGCCTCCCCGTCGATCCAGCTCTACCAGTGGGACGGCCGGGCGCTGATCTCGTTCTTCCCGATCGGGAAGCTGTCGTTCAACGTGCCCCAACTTGAGGTGGACATGGACAGCCCGTGGGGTGGGTTCGTGCACGCCCGGTTCGAGGAGCTGTGGGAGCACGAGCAGGCGACCGTGAACCTGGAACAGTACTGGTCGGTGACCGTCACGCTGCGCCACGACGACTCCGACGTGGTCGAGGTGCAGGTGCCCTACGTGACGGTCGACGGCCAGCACTACATCGACTGCCGCGCGTTCCGCCTGACCCGGCCGCTGACCGTGCGGGCCGTGCTGCCACCCCGGGCACCCGGGGCCGCGCCGACGGTGTTCGCGCTGGCCGAGCTGGCCGACGGAGACCGTACGCCGGCGGCCACCGTGGCCCGGACCTTCGACCAGAAGTACGGGCCTGGCGACGGGGAGCGGGCGGTACGCCGGCTGGTGTCGCAGCCGTCGGGCGGCGGCCCCCGTACCCCGGCACCCCGCTCGACTCTGGCCGGCGACCCACACGGACGGTGACCCCGACCCTTCGGTCGCGGGGGTACGCGGGACAATGGTGGCCACGGCTCACCGCCGTGCCGATCGCCAGGAGGACCGTCCGCGTGTCGCACAGCCCCGCTCCCCCGCCCGGGCCGGCGCAGCTGAGCGCCGACTGTGAGCGCTGCTTCGGGTTGTGCTGCGTGGTGCCCGCCTTCGCCGCGTCGGCGGATTTCGCCATCGACAAGCCGGCCGGGCAGGCCTGCCCGAACCTGCGCCCGGACCACCGCTGCGGCATCCACACCGAGCTGCGGGATCGGGGGTTCCCGGGCTGCACGGTCTTCGACTGCTTCGGCGCCGGCCAGCAGGTCGCCCAGGTGACCTTCGGTGGGCGGGACTGGCGGGACGCGCCCGAGACGCTGCCGGCGATGGCTGCGGCGTTCACCGTGCTTCGTCCGCTGCACGAGCTGCTCTGGTACCTCACCGAGGCGTTGGCGCTGCGCCCACCGGCCGAGCTGCGCGCCGAGCTGGACCGCGCCCGCGCCGAGACGGCGGCGCTCACCGGTGGCGACCCGGCGCAGTTGCGCGCGGTGGACGTGGCGGCGCACCGGGAGCGGGTCAACCCGCTGCTGTCCCGAGCCGGCGACGCGGCCCGCGCCCGAGGCGGCGTGGCCGGCCCGGACCGCCGGGGCGCCCAGTTGCTCGGGGCGGACCTGCGCGGGGTCGACCTGCGCCGGGCCAACCTGCGCGGTGCGCTGTTGATCGGCGCCGACCTGCGCGGGGTCGACCTGGGGCTGGCCGACGTCACCGGCGCCGACCTGCGCGGGGCGGATCTACGCGGCGCGGACCTGCGGGCCACTCTCTTCCTGCACCAGGCCCAGCTGGACGCGGCGCGGGGTGACGCGCGCACCGCGCTGCCGGCGACGATCACCCGGCCGGCGCACTGGTCGGCGCTGGCGCTCACCCCGGTCCGCCGGCCATCCCGGGCCGCGGCCCCCGCCCGGCGCGGCCGACGCCGCTAACGATCGGTACGCGTCGCGCCCGGGGGTACGCCTCAGTCGCCGCTCCGCTCGCGGAAGCCGGCGTCGACCGGGCACTGCGGGCATCGGGTGCGGTCGCAGAGCCGGCAGAGGTGAGCCAGGCTGCGGGCGTCGGTCACCTCGTCGCGCATCAGGGCACGGGCGATGTCGGCGAGTTGGTGGCGTTGTTCGGCGGGCAAGGGGGCGAGCAGCGCGTTCAGCGCCTGGTCCCGGGCCTGCAGGACGCGGTCGGCCGCCCTCGCACCCTCCGGTGTGAGGTGCAGCGCCCGGCTGCGCGCGTCGGCGCCGGCCCGCCGCTCCACCCAACCCTGCTCACGCAGTCGACGGACCAGGTGCGCGGCACCGGGCTGACTGAGCCCCAGAACCTGACCCAGCCACTCGGCGGTCGCACCCGGCTGGTCCTTGAGGACGACGAGCGCCTCCGCGAGCGCGCCTCCGGCCCCGACCGACGAACTGACCGACGCGCGCATTCGGGAGCCGACGAGCAGGGCGAGTGCGCCGAGCAGGTTGGCCGAGCCATCCTCGGCTAGATTCATAAGTCATGAATTTACCCCGGCGGGCGTCGCTGCTCATCGTGTTGATGACCGTGGCGCAGCTACCGGTCGCGATGCGGCAACTGCTTGTCGTGCTGCTCGGTCACGAGAACACCGGCAGCTTCGCCACCGCCGGTGTGGCCAGCGCCGGCTGCGGCATCGGGCTGGCGGTCACCGCGCCACTGGTCGGCCGGCTGCTGGGCCGGCTCGGCAACCGGCCGGTGCTGCTGACCACCGGTGCCGTCCACCTGGTCACCCTGCTCGGGTTGGCGGTGGCCACGAACCCGGTGGCGTTCGTGGCGCTGGCCACCGCTGCCGGGCTGAGCACGCCGCCGGTCCTCGGCAGCGGGCGCGCGCAGCTCGCCCGGATGGTCCCCTCCCCCGCGCTGAGCCGTGCGTACGCCGTCAACGCGGTCGGGCAGGAGGTGCTCTACGTGGGCGGCCCGCTTGCGGTGACGCTGAGCCTGCTGGTCAGCGGTCCGGCCGGGGCGCTGCTGACCTTCGCCGCGATCGGCACCGCCGGGCTGGTCGGCACCGCCGCCGTGGTGCCCTACCGCGCCGTCGACGACCGGTCCGCCGAAAGCCGGCCCACGACCTCCGGCCGGGCAACCCGTCGCACCATCCTGAGCACGCACGTCGGCTACATGGCCGCCATCGGTGGCATGTGGGTGCTGGTCCCCGCCTTCGCCACCACGGTTGGGCACCCGGACCAGGCCGGACTGCTGGTCACCGTCTGGTCGGTGGGCAGCCTGGCCGGCGGCCTGCTGCTGGCCCGCAGGGGTCGACCCGGCAGCCCAGGCGGCGCGTACCTGGCGCTGGTGGGCACGTTGGCCGTGACCTCGCTGGCGCTGCTGCTACCCCGGACCGTGCCGCAGATGGCCGTCGCGCTGGCGGTCTTCGGGCTGGCGCTGGCACCCTTCCTCGCCGTCACCGACGAGCTCCTGGCCCGGTCCACCCCGGCACCCCAGCTCGCCGAGGCGTACGGCTGGTTGCAGACGGCCGGGCAAATCGGTCTCGCCGTCGGCTCAGCCACCAGCGGGGCGATCACCGACCACTTCGGCAACACCCCTGGCTTCCTGGTGGTGTCCGCAGCGCTGGTGCTCGCCTCGGCCATCGCGCTCACCCGCCGACGGACCCTGCGCCTGCCGGAAGCGCCGCCGGAAGCCACCGCGGCCGCGGAACCGGTGGCTGCGGCGGGGCGAGGTTTCGCCCGCGACGACGCCGGGTAGCCACCGCCGACGCGGAACGGCACCGACGGGGGGCACGGCGTGGGCTACCGAAAGCGTGACGGTGAGCTGCCGGCGGACCCGGCACATGCCGAGGACGAGGCCGGCCAGGTGCCGTTGGTGCAGGTCGAGGCGGACACCAAGGTCCCGCCGCCGGACGACACCGACGTGCCACCGGACATCGTCACCGAGGACAACAACTCGGGCATGACCGGCGGCTCCTCCGGCAGCAGCGGCGGCGGGTCGAGCATGCCCGGACATCCGGACGCGACCCGCTGAGGCGGTCTCGGCGCGGGATCAGCGACTGGCCAGCGCGGCCGCGCGCGCCTCGGTCATACCCTTGTTGGCCAGCCCGTCGGCCCGCTCGTTCTCCGGGTGCCCGTTGTGCCCCTTGACCCACAGCCAGGTGACCTGGTGCCGCTCGCAGGCCGCCTCCAGGCGCTGCCACAGGTCGGCGTTCTTCACCGGCTGCTTCGCGGCGGTCAGCCAGCCGTTGCGCTTCCAGGACGCCAGCCAGCTGGTGATGCCGTTGCGGACGTACGTGCTGTCGGTGTGCAGCTCCACAACGACCGGCCGGTTCAGGCTTTCCAGCGCCTGGATGGCCGCCATCAGCTCCATCCGGTTGTTGGTGGTCGGGGTGGCCTCGCCGCCGCACAGCTCCCGCTCATGGTCGCCGTAGCGCAGCAGCGCACCCCAGCCGCCGGGCCCGGGGTTGCCGCTGCACGCCCCGTCGGTCCAGATCTGCACGCCCCTGCCGGCCACCGCGTCCACCATGCCCGGCAACCTACCGGGCGGCGACGCCGTACCCCGCGCTCGGGTGACCGCCGCGCCGGCCTGGGACCGCTGATTCCCGGTGGGTCAGCCGGGCAGGGGGCCGGCGTCCGGTGCGGCGCCAGACGGCGGGGTGCCGACGACGGCGGCCGGGATGCTCGGCGCGGGTCGGGTCGGGCGCAGCCGGTCGCGGACCCGGTGCGCCGCGTCGCCTGCGGTGGCGGCGATCATCGGCAGTAGCCGCGTGGAGTTCATGATCGCGATCTCCTCGGCAGGGCTGGTGACGCCGTCGAGGAAGCGCAGCACCCGCTCGGCCGGGTTGCGGTCGAAGAGCCGGTCGAAGAACTCGGGACCACCGACCCCGCCCCGGTCGAGCGCGCGCAGCGCGACCGAGTCCATCCAGCGGTGCCGGCGCGGGTAGGCCGGCGCGGGCACCGGCGGCTGGCCGGCGGCGAGGGCGCGGGCCACCTGGTCGGCCTGGCGGTACATGGCGGAGAAGGTGAAGCCGGTGGACGGGCGGGTCGCGCCGCCGGCCGTGCCGAGGCGGATGACCCGGGTCGAGGGCCGGGCCGGGAACGGCGCGTCGGTCATCGGGATCACCCCGTTCTCCACCTCGCGCACCCGCAGCCCGCTCGGATCCAGCCCGAGCAGGTCGCGGTAGCTGGCCAGCGCCGCGTCGTACCCGACGTCGGTGAGCAGGCCCGGCGAGAACTCGGTGTACTCGACCAGGGCGTAGCGGTCGCTCACCGGCAACACGTAGCCGAAGGAGACGCCCCGGGCCGGCTGCGGGGTGCGGAAGTCCATCAGCACCGCCCGCGCCGGATCGAACGTCGGCCGGTCCGCCTCCAGCCACCACCCCCGGAAGTGCTGCAACCAGGTGGTCCGCCCGGGTCGTGCCGGTGGGCGGGGGCGGGAGTCCAACACCCAACCGGCGCGCACCGTGGGCCCACCGCCGGTGCGCACCACCACATGGGCGCCGTCGTCGGCCACGCTCTCGGCGGGGGCGACGATCCGGGTCGCGCCGAGCCGGTGCTCGGCCTCGGCCGCCCGGTCGTAGACCGGGCCGGAGCGGAGCATGGCGTACCGCAGCGGGGTCAGGTCCAGCACCCGACGCCGCGTCGGCGTGGCCACCTCGACCTGCTGCCAGCTCGCGCTGAGCAGCGGGTCCAGGTCGCTGTCCGGGTGGCCCCAGAACGCCCAGGTGCGGTCCTGGCCGCGTCGGCGCACCGGGTCGACGACCGCGATCCGCAGGTCGCGGACGCCGTGCCGGTCCAGCGCGGCGAGCAGCAGCGACGCGGCGCCGCCGCCGCCGAGCAGCGCGAGGTCGACGTCGAGCGGCGCGGATTCGGTCACCGCATCACGCTGCCACACCACCCGCCGGTTTCACGCGCCACCACCCGACGCGACGCGTGGTCAGCCCGCCCGGGCGGGCTCGGGGGCGGTCGGGGGCGGATCGGCGCAGGCGCGGGCCACCGCCGCGCGGTTGAAGACCCGCCAGGTGGCGGCGGAGACGCCGATCGCCACCACGAGTCCGACCCAGTACGGCGCGGTGATGCCGAACCGGGCGGCGAGCAGGCCGCCGAGCAGCGCGCCCACGCAGTTGCCACCCGCCGCCACGAAGAGCGTGGTGCTGGCCACCCGACCCTGCAACTCCGGTGGGGTGAGCCGTTGGCGCAACGAGTTCGCCACGATGTTCCACAGTGCGCTGTGCACGCCGAAGGCGAAGAGCGCGAACCCGACCACGATCGTGCTGCGCGACGCGGCCAGCGCCAGGTGCAGCCCTGCCTCGATCACCAGACCGATCCGGATCGTCCAGGTGGCGCTGGTCCAGGCGATGAGCCGGTCGCCGAGAAGCGCGCCGAGCACCCCGCCGCAGGCCATGCAGGTGAACAGCAGCCCGTAGCCGACGGACCCGAGCCGCAGCCGCTCGTCGGCGAGCAGCACCAGCACCGCCAGCGCGGCGGTCAGGGTCACGTTGAGCAGGCCGATCAGTACGGCCATCGTCCGCAGCAAGCGCTGGTGGGCCAGCCAGCGCAGCCCTTCCACGATCTCCCGGCGCATCGAACGGGTCCGCCGGGTGTTCGCGTCGGTGGCGGCGGCCCGGAAGTCGCCCCCGATCAGCGCCACCAGGACCGCGCTGAGGGCGTACGTGACGGCGTTGACCAGGAACGGGCTGCCCGCCGAGACGGCGAACAGGAAACCACCCAGCGGTCCGGCGAGCATGCCGTGCATGAGGGTGGTGCCGCCGCCGAGCCAGCCGTTGGCGCGCTCCAGCCGGTGCCGGGGCACCACGGTCGGCAGCATGGCCTGGCTGGCCGAACGGAACACGATCTCACCGGTGTTGACCACGAACAGCACCACGTACAGCAGCGCCACCCCAGCCCGGTCGGTCATGATCGCCGCAGCCAGCACGGCCAGCGCCACCACCCGGACCAGGTCGATGATGATCATCAGGCGGCGCCGGTCCATCCGGTCCACCAGCACGCCGCCGGGCAGGGCGAAGAGCAACCAGGGCAGCCAGGCCACCGCGGATGCCGCGGCCACCACGAGCGGGTCGTCGGTACGCGACGCGACAAACAGCGGCGCGGCGACGGTGGCCAAGCCGCTGCCCAGGGCGGAGAGCGTGCTCGCCGCCCAGAGCCGCGCGAACCGTGTCCCCAGTCCGGCAACCCTGTCCTGTGTCACGGGCACGGAACCTACCAGCGGCTCTCCCGTTCTCCTCCCCGATTTGTCCGTCGGCAGAACGGCGGCTGACGCGCAACGCCGCTGGCCGAGTGGGGGCAATCCCGTCGGCGCCGGCAATACCTCGCCATCGACCCAGCCGTGACAGCCCGGCCGGACGGACATCGACCGGGTCACCGGTGCCGGTCGGCCCGTCGAGGCGTTTCCGCAGCTCTCCCCGTCTTCGGGTGGACACGTGACGGCAACGAGGATTTCTCATTTTCACCGGATCGAGGACCCAACGGACCTAGTGTTGGTCACACCGGTGCTAGTCACGGAGATGGCCACCCGAACGACGTCCCACGCAGTCAGCGGACGAAATGTGAGGGAAGACGCGTATGAAGGTCTCAACAGCACTCTGTTCGGCGGCGCTCGGCGTAGGCCTCGGCACGCTCCTGCTGCCGGGCGCCGCACTGGCCGACACCACGGTGTCACCAGCCACCACGCCGGTCGGCGGGACCGTCGTGCTCACCGCGACGACCTGCAACCCGAAGTCGGGTGACGCCCTCTTCCGTGTCACCGGCCCCAACCGCGACCAGAACGTCCGGTCGACCACGGCCGCGGCCGGTGGCGGGCTGAGCGCCGAACTCTTCACCGCCGGCTTCACCCTGGGCACGTACACGGTGGCGGCCACCTGCGGCGACGGCAGCTCAGCCGGCAGCGCCACGTTCACCGTCACCCCGATCGGCGGTGCCCCGGCCGGCTCCGGCGGAGACAGCCGCGACAACGGCACTCTCGCCGCCGGTGGCACGCTGCTCGGCACCGCCGTCGCGGGCGCGGTCATCCTGCTTCGCCGACGCCGTCCGGTGTCCGCCGTCGCCTGACCGGCGACCCGCTCCATCCCTGAGGACGGGTGCCCGTGCCGGTGACACCGGCGCGGGCACCCCGACGATCCCGTACGGAGGTGCGCACGGTGTGGAGGCGGCGGACCCTTCCGGCGGTGGTCGCGCTGCTCGGCGTGACCGGGCTGGGGCTGATCACCGTCGGCCTCACCGCCGACCCGGCACGACCACCGCGACCGCCGGCCGACGCGCCGACCCGCACCCACCCCGCACCGGACCTGGCGCCACTGCCCCGCGCCGCGCCGGTCCGGGTGCAGATCCCGGCCATCGACGTACGCGCCGAGGTCGTCCCGGTCGGCGCGGACGCCGCCGGGGTGCTGGAGGTGCCACCACTGGACCGGCCCACCGTCGCCGGCTGGTACCGACACGGGGTCAGCCCCGGTGAGACCGGCAACGCCGTCCTGGTCGGGCACGTCGACTCCCCGGCCGGTCCGGCGGTCTTCTTCGACCTCGGTCGGCTACGCGCCGGCCAGCAGATCCAGGTCACCCGCGCCGACGCCCGAGTGACCACGTTCACTGTGGACGACGTCCGCGCGTACCCCAAGGACCGCTTCCCCAGCGGCCTGGTCTACGGTCCGGCGGACACCGCCGCGCTGCGACTGATCACCTGCGGCGGCCGGTTCGACGCCGGGACCGGCAACTACGTGGACAACGTCGTCGTCTTCGCCACCCGCACGGCCTGAGACCGCCGGCCCGCCTGTCGGGAGCCGGACCCCGCTCGGCAGAATGCGGTGGCACCATCCCCTCCGGGCACCTCGATCGGGGCGGTGCGCCGGCGGCGGGGAGGCACGCGGTGGATCAGCGACCGGTACGGGACCGAGCCGGCCTTGGCGTACGCGCCCTGGCCCGTCGACTGCTCGGTCGGGTCGAGACCGACTCCCCCACGGCACGCCGGTCCAACCCGGACGCCGTGGTCGACTGCGCCGTCTACGTCAACGGCCGGCGCGAACCCGGCCGTCCGCACTACGCCGACGCGTACGCCCGCGCCCGACACGGCCGCGACGCCTTCGTCTGGCTGGGGCTGCACGAGCCGGGCCCGGCGGTGCTCGCCGCGGTGGGCCGGACCTTCGGCCTCGACGAACTGACCGTCGAGCAGGCGCTCGCCGACGGGCACCGGCCCACCGTGCAGCGGCACGGGCCGGTCACCCTGCTGGTGCTCCGCACCGCCGGGTACGTGGAGCACGCCGAGCTGACCGACACCTCCGAGGTGATCGACACCGGGGACGTGATGGTGCTGCTCGGTGACCGGTTCGCCCTCACCGTGCGGCACGGCGCCGCCGGGGCGCTGCGCAGCGTCCGCGCCGACATCGAGCGCCGCCCCGCGCTGCTGGCCGCAGGGCCGTGGGCGGTGGCGTACGCGGTCTGCGCCCGGATGGTCGACTCCTACCTCGAAGTGGCCGGGCACGTGGAGCGGGACCTGGAACGGGTCGAGGAGTCGGTGTTCGCCCGCGACCGCTCCGTCGACATCCAGCACATCTACCAGCTCAAGCGCGAGGTGGTGGAGTTCAAGCGGGCGGTGCTGCCGTTGCAGGCGCCGATGCGCACGCTGCTCGACCCGGGCAACGACGGGCCGCCGCGTGCCCTGCACCGCTGGTTCGTCGACGTGGACGGCCGGCTGAGCCGGGCGGTGGATCGGGTGGCCGCGTACGACGACCTGCTCACCTCGATCGTCCAGTCCCGACTGGCACAGCTCGCCGTGGAGCAGAACAACGACATGCGCAAGATCGCCGCGTGGGCGGCCATCGCGGCCGCCCAGACCGGCATCGCCGGCGTCTACGGCATGAACTTCTCGCACATGCCGGAGCTGACCTGGCGCTACGGCTACGCCGGCGCACTCGCCCTGATGGCGTTGGCCGCCCTCGGCCTGTACCGCCTGTTCCGCCGCTCCGGCTGGCTCTGACCCGCCGGGGGCGCGGGACGGGTCAGTGGGGCTGGGAGAGGAGGAAGCTGCGGATCCGGTCGCGGGGACTGTCGGTCAGCTCGGGGCCGTGGGTGAAGGCGGCGATGTCGTAATCCAGCTCGCCGAGGACGTGCGCGGTCTGCTGGGTCAGCCGGAAGTCGTTGCACAGCCACTTCACCGGCCAGCGGACCCCGAGCACGTTGAACAGCGCGTCCCCGGTTATCAGCAGCCGGGTCGGCTCGTGCAGCAGCGACACGTGCCCCGGGGAGTGCCCGGGAGTGTGCACCACCCGCAGTCCGCCGCCGACGTCGATCAGATCGCCGTCGACCAGCGGCTGCGCCACCTCGACCGCGGGGAACCGGCCCCCGTCGACCCGGGCGAAGAACCGGCCGCCGGTCACCGCCGGGTCGTTGACCGGTTTGCGGCCCGCCTCGGCGTACGGCACGTCGGCCGCGTGCGCGGCGACCGGGGCACCGGTGCGGCGGGCCAACTCCGCCGCCCCGCCTGCATGATCGGGATGCGCGTGGGTCAGCACAATCCGGGTGACGTCCGCCGGCACCTTGCCGATCGCCGCCAGCCCGCGCACGATCCGGGCGGGCGCCCGGGTCAGCCCGCAGTCGATCAGCGTGACGCTGCCGTCGTCGTTCACGAAGGCGTACGAGTTGACAGCCGCGCGGCCCAGGGTGGGGATGCGCCAGACGTTCGGGGCGAGCGGCACGGCCGGAGATCGCGACATGTCGCGAGTCTAGGATCGACCGTCAACCATCCCTGCCCCAGCGGTACACCGGTGCGGGGCGGGCGGCTAACGTCGCCCGGGTGATGTGGCAGCGGTACGTGGCGATCGGCGACAGCACCACCGAAGGGCTCGACGATCCGGACGGCGCCGGCGGCTACCGGGGCTGGGCCGATCGGTTCGCCCTGGCGGTGGCCCGCGCGCAGGGCGGCCTGGAGTACGCGAACCTGGCCATCCGTGGCCGGACCACCGCCCGGATTCGCGCCGAGCAGCTCCAGCCCGCCCTCGACCTGGCCCCCGACCTGGCCACCGTGGTCGCCGGCATGAACGACGTGCTGCGCCCCTCCTTCGACGCGGAGCAGGTCGCCGAGCACGTCGCGGAGATGCAGCGGGCGCTGGTCGGGCAGGGCGCCACCGTGCTGACCTTCACCATGCCGGACCCGGCACCGGTGATGCCGCTGGCCCGGCCGCTGCGGGGCCGGATGCTGGCGCTCAACGCGGCACTGCGGGTGGTCACCACGCAGACCGGTGCCACCCTGCTCGACCTGGGCGCGCACCCGGTCTCCTCCGATCCCCGGCTGTGGAGCGACGACCGGCTGCACGCCAACAGCGCCGGCCACGCGCGGATCGCCGCCGCGCTGGCGTACACGGCGGGTCTGCCCGGGTTCGACGACTCCTGGACGCAGCCGTTGCCGCCGGTGTCACGGCGGCGCCGCGGTGAGGTGCTCGGCGCCGAGCTGGCCTGGACCCGCCGGCACCTGCTGCCCTGGCTGGTTCGGCACCTCTGCGGACGGTCGTCCGGCGACGACCGGGTCGCGAAGCGGCCGGTGCCGCTGCCCGTGCCGCTGGAGTAGCGACGGTCGGCGTCCGGGGCCGGTTGGCGGTGCGGCAGGATGGCGGCGTGGGTAAGGGTGCGGGGCGTCGGCGGGCGGACGCGACGACGGGACGGGCCTGCCCGTGCGGCTCCGGCCGGGTGTACACCGACTGCTGTGCCGAGGTGCACGGCGGCGTGGCGCACGCGCCGACCGCCGAGGCGCTGATGCGCTCCCGGTTCAGCGCCTTCGCCCTCGGCGACGCCGACTACCTGCTGCGTAGCTGGCACTCCTCGACCCGCCCGGCGCGGCTGGAGCTGGAGCCCGGGCAGCGGTGGACCCGGCTGGAGATCGTCGAGACCGAGCGGGGCGGCCTGCTCGACACCGCCGGCACCGTGACGTTCCACGCGCACTACCGGGACGCGGGTCGGCCGGGCACGCTGACCGAACGCAGCCGGTTCGTCCGCGAGGACGGCCGGTGGGTCTACCTCGACGGCGAACAGCCCTGACGGCTGCGCCGACGACCGGTTCGCGCGTAGGATGACGTCGGCGTAGTCCTGCGCCGCACCTCCCTCCCGGCGCTCACGCCGCCGGCCATGCGGAGGCAAAGGGGGCCTGAGCCCTCGGGACGTGGTGCCACATGCCCCACTCCGGCGGGGTCGACGGGAGCGTGAGTCCCGGTGACCGTGCCGTTGACCGGGAGCATGTGATGACCAACCAGAGATCGTTCAAGACCCGGGTCCGAGCCCGGATGGAGAAGACCGGCGAGAGCTACACCACCGCCCGCCGGCACCTGATCAATCGGACCGCCGCACCCACCGTCGCGCCGGCACCGGACGTGTCGCCGTCTCCGGCACCCGCCGCGGCGCAGACCGAGCGGATCGCCGACGACCTGATCCACGCGCGGACCGGCCGCGGCTGGGCGGAGTGGTTCGCCCTGCTCGACGCCGCGGGCGCCACCGAGCGGACGCACACCGAGATCGCCCGCCAACTGGTCGTCGAGCACGAGGTACCGGGCTGGTGGGCACAGAGCATCACCGTCGGCTACGAGCAGGAACGCGGCCTGCGCGCGCCCGGTCAGCAACGCGGGGGTGGCTTCTCGGCCAGCGCCAGCCGGACGGTGGCGGTGCCGGTACTGCGGCTGTTCGGGGCGTTCGCCGACGAGACGGCACGCGCCCGTTGGTTGCCCGACGTCGAGGTGCGCCTCCGTACCGCCACCGCGCCCCGCAGCTTCCGGGCCGACTGGGCCGGTGGTCCCACCCGGATCGTGGTCGGCTTCGAGGCGGTCGGCGAGTCGAAGGCCCGGGTCAGCGTCTCGCACGAGAAGCTGACGGGGGCCGAGCAGGCCGCGGAGCTGAAGGTGTACTGGCGGGAGCGGCTCGCCGCGTTGAAGGTACTGCTGGAGTCGGACGGAGACCACCGATGACCATGACGTTCATCAACCTGCCGGTGCGCGACCTGACCACCGCCGCCGAGTTCTACCGGGCGATCGGCTTCACCAGCGACCAGGCCAACCTGGACGGGGGCAACGTGCAGATCACCGTCTCCGACAGCACCCGGCTGATGCTGCACCTCCGCTCAGCCTTCGAGGGGTACACCGGGGTCGCCGCCACGGAGACGGCGACCAGCCGGGAGGTCATCGTGGGGCTGTCGGCGCATAGCCGGGAACGGGTCGACGAACTGGTCGACCGGGCGGTGGTGGCCGGCGGGGAGTCGGTCGGGCCGGGAGTGGACAACGGGTCGATGTACATGCGCGGCTTCCGGGATCTCGACGGCCACCAGTGGTCGTTCCTGCACCTGGCCGGCTGAGCGAAGGCCCGGCGGCGGCCCCTCCGGCCGCCGCCGGGGAGGCCGCCGCCGGTCAGACGGTCGTGGCGTTGTCGCTCGGAGGTTTGGTCGTGAACGAGCCCCGCCCGGCGGTGGGCCGGGCGTGCGACCGTCGGTGGCGGGCCACCAGCACCAGCGCCACGATGAGGTACGGCCCAGCCGTGACCGCGAACGCCACCGCGTTGCCGGCCGCTGTGGCGACCAGGCCGTAGCCGACGTAGGTCACGATGATCAGCACATCGGTGGCCATCCCGGCCAGCGAGGTGACCGTGGCGCGGCTGCTCCCGGTGATCTGGGCCTGGAGTCGCGCGTCGGCCAGCACGGTGGCCAGTTGCGCGGCCCCGAACGCCACTGCGAGCAGCACGAAGCCGGCCGGGTGCAC
Organism: Micromonospora sp. NBC_00858; assembly: GCF_045207365.1. Taxonomy (NCBI): domain Bacteria; kingdom Bacillati; phylum Actinomycetota; class Actinomycetes; order Micromonosporales; family Micromonosporaceae; genus Micromonospora; species Micromonospora sp. NBC_00858. The sequence goes on from NZ_CP108828.1 coordinate 2,780,988, forward strand.
GATGAGGGCACCCCCGGCCAGCGTGACGGCGACCACGCCCAGCAGGGCGGCGTAGCCCCGGCTGCTCAGCCGCTCACCCGCCGGGGCGAGCAACCCTCCGGCGGTGACACCGGCCCAGAGCAGCAGGAGCAGCAGCGGCACGACCTCCGCCCCGACGCCGGTGTCCAGGGCCAGCAGCGGGGTGTACTCGTCCAGCGCGCCCCAGTCGGCGGCCACCACCGCGACCAGCAGCACGGCGGCACGCACCGGCGGATGTGTACGGACCTGCGCCAACCCGGCCCGCAGCGCGTCCCGCCAACCCAGGTCGGCATCGTCGCCGTCCGCACCGACCAGCGGGACCGCCGGTGCCGCCACGGTCGACACCGGGTCGCGGTCCCGGGCCGCGGCGGCGGCCACCGGCGCCGCGACCCAGGCAGGGTCGTGCGGCGCGGCCGGGAGGTTGCGGTGCTCCGGGAATCGGGTGGCGACGGCGGCGGCGAGCAGGCAGGCGAGCACGCTGGCCAGACCGACCGCCGGGTACCCGCCGGCGGCGAGCACCGGGCCGGCGAGCACTCCGGTGACCAGTACGCCCAGCACACCCGCCGTCCGGGCCCGGCCGAGCACCCGGGCGTACCGGCCGACCGCGCCGAGCCGGTCCAACTCGGTCCACACCAGCGCCTCCAGTGCGCCGGAGGCCAACGCCCCGCCCGCGCCCCAGAGCAGGAACCCGACCGCGAACGCCGGGTACGACGGAACCAGCACCCAGAGCGCGAAGCCGGCGGCCGTCACCAGCGGAGCGAGGCACAGCAGGAGCCGGCGGGACACCGCGTCGGCCCAGGCGCCGGAGGGCACCTCGAACAGGATGCCGGCAGCCGACCAGATGACGAAGAGCGAGGAGACCTGCCCCACCGACAGCCCGGTGTCGGCGAAGAGCAGCGCGTACAGCGGGTAGAGCAGGACGAGGTCACTGAGGAACGCGTACCCGTAGAGGGTGACCGCGAGCCGGCGGACCGCCGGGTCGGGCACGCGCGAGGCGAGGTGGGTCATGAGGCCTTCCCGTGGGAGCGGAGACGGACACCGGACGTGCGGTGCCCGCGGTGGCCCACGGGATCGGCCTACGGCGTTGGATCAATGTCGCCAGGTCATGTCGGCGATGCTAGACCTGGTTCGCGGCGCCGGCCAGCGTTTTCGGGGTGCCCGACGACGCGAAGCGGGGCGGGCTCCCGAGGGAGCCCGCCCCGCTGTCCCGCACGGTGTCAGCGACGGTCCGGGTCCAGCGGCGGGATGACCGTGGTGGCCTCGATGTCGTCGCTGGTGCGCTGGCTGGGCGCCACGCGGTCGCCGCCGCTCACCACCTGGGTCGCGTCGGCGTCGACGCCGGGGCTCACCACCTGGGTGGCGTCGGGGTCGGCGGGCGGACGCACCACCTGGGTGGCCTCCGGGTCGGCGGACGGACGCACCACCTGGGTGGCCTCCGGGTCGGTGTCGACGGCCGACGGCCGGGCCAGCTTGGCCTCGGCGTCCCGACGGCCGGCCCGGTAGGCCCGGGCGTGCGTGGCGATCAGCTGCGACTCCTGCTCGGCGCGGGTCAGCCACGCCTCCCAGCGGCTCTGCATCGGACGGATCAGGCCGCCGCCGACCCCGACGACGAGGATGCCGCCGACGGTGGCCAGCACGGCGATCAGCACGGGGGTGGTGACCGCGGTGGCCACGCCGATCTGGTTCAGCGCGGCGATGACGCCGAGGCCGAGGATGAACACCGAGGCGATGCCGGCCAGCACCCGACCGTAGGAGAGCCCGCCGAGCGCTCCGCTGATGATGTCCTTGACGGCGTTGGCGATGGCAGCGGCGACCACCACGATGACGATCGCGACGAAGGCGCGGGGCAACCACGAGATCACCGCGGCGATCAGGTCGGAGATCGGGTTCGGTCCCCAGATGCCGAAGGCGAGCTGCAGGGTGAGCAGCAGCACCGCGTAGTAGACGAGCTTCGCCACGATGTCGCTGGCGTCGTACCGGGAGCGGCTCAGTGCCCGGCGGATGCCGCCGCGTTCGACGGCGCGGTCGAAGCCCACCCGCTCCAGGACCTTCTCCACGATCTTCAGTACGGCCTTGGCGATCAGCCATCCCGCCACCAGGATCGCCAGGAAGGCGACGGCCTTGGGCAGAAAGAGCATCACCGAGCGGAGGGCGTCGCCCACCGCATCGCTGACGTTGTCACTCATCGGGTTTCCTCCACGCGGGGCAGCCGGGACGGTCGGTCCCGACCTACCCCAGCTGCCGCGCGCGGAAACGCCGGCCGCTCAGCCCTGCGGCGTACCGGGGTGGTCGTCGCCCTCCTCGGCGGCGGCGGCAACGCCCTCCGTCACCGGCCCGAGATCCGGCGTCGCGGGTGTCACCGGCTGGCCCGGCCCAACCGCGTGTGGTGCCATCTGGTCGAAGAAGCGCAGCAGTTCGACCGGGAACGGCATGACCAGGGTGCTGTTCTTCTCGGCCGCCACGTCCACCACGGTCTGCAACAGGCGGAGCTGGTACGCGCCGGGTGTGGCCTCCATCGCCCGGGACGCGTCGGCCAGGCGCCGCGACGCCTGGAACTCGCCGTCCGCGGCGATCACCCGGGCCCGGCGTTCCCGTTCCGCCTCGGCCTGCCGGGACATCGACCGTTTCATCCCTTCGGGCAGCGAGACGTCCTTGACCTCCACCCGCTCGATGAGCAGCCCCCACGGCTTCTCGGTGGGCGCGTCGATGACGGACTTCAGCTCGGCGTTGACCCGTTCCCGGTCTCCCAGCACGGTGTCCAGGTCGGCCCGGCCGATCACCGAACGCAGCGCGGTCTGCGCGACCTGGAGCACCGCCGAGGGATAGTCGTGCACGTTCACCAGCGCCTTCACCGGGTCCACCACCCGGTAGTAGACGACCGCGTCGACGGTGAGCGTGACGTTGTCCCGGGTTATCGCGCCCTGTGCCGGTACGCCGATCACGGTGGTCTGCAGGCTGACCCGCGCCATCCGGTCGGCGATCGGGACGATCAGTTGCAGGCCCGGCTGGCGGACCCGCTCCAGCACCCGACCGAACCGGAACACGATGCCGCGTTGGTACTGCTGCACCTGCCGGACGCTGAGTGCCAACGCCAGCAGCACGACCACGACGACGATGACCAGGCCAACGACGGTGGCTCCCATGACATCCCGCTCCCCCGGAGGCGCCCACCTCCCCGGAGCGCCGGGTACCCGTTCCGTCCCCGGCCATGCCGCCGTTCGGGATCTGCCAGGATGACCCAGGCACTGGGCCTCATCTGGTCGTGTGCGACTGGCCGTCCCGCGGTGTGGAGTGCCCCGAGCCCACCCTCGCCGTCGTGGATCTGTACGTGGTGATGTGTCGTGCGTGCTGCACTGTCACCTGTCCTTGGTGCTGGGCTGCGTCGTGATCAGGGAGTTGAACCCCGCGCTGCCCTTCGCGCGCCAGGAGAGGGTGCCGGTTTGCAGCCGGCCCTGTGTGTACACACCTCCACGACGGCTACCTGCTCCACATCGTCTCCGCCGGTCAGTCCAGCAGGTCCGCCTCCCAGTTCGTACGCTGGATCTGCACCTCGAGTTCGCGCAGTTCCCGGGCCAGTTGGTCGGCGCGACCCCGCAGCTCCGCGACCGGCAGCGCGGCGAGCATCTTCAACTCTGAGCGCAACTGCCGGGCGTACTGGCCACGCCCACCGCCGGCGGCGGCGTCGGCGGAGCTCGTGATCGCGGCGTGCCGCAGGCGCAGGACGTCCCGCCGCGCCAACGCGTCGGTGAGCGTGCCGAGGTCGCCGACGGAGACCGTGGCGTTGGTCCGGTTGATCCGCCGGATCAGGGTCTCCAGCCCGTCGAGTACCTCGTCCAGCTCGATCAGGAGCGCCCCGGCATCCTCGGACGGCAGCTCACCCTCCTGGTACCGGGCGCTGCCGGTGATCCGGGTTCGCAGCTGTTCCACCCGTCGTACCGCATCGGCGCGATCTGCCAACGCCTCACCAAGCTTCATCTTCCACCCCCGAGTCAGCGCGGCCAGATTAGCCGAACTTTGATCTCCCGGCCGACCGGTTATCCCGCCGTCGACTCCGGTTCGGCAAGGTCTAGCGCCCTGGTGAGATTTGGCAATATCCTCCGGAGCACGTGCGGCCACTGGAGTTACTTTTCATCCCCCGCCGTCGGCCGCAGGAGGAGATGTCATGCACGTCGACCATTCCGAAGTGGATCGCCGGACGCTACTGCGGGCCGGTCTCGGCGCCGCCACAGTTGCTGTTGTCGGGAGTCAGCTCGCCCTCCCGGGCGCGGCGCAGGCCGCCCCCGGCACCGACCTGGACTGGATCATCAGCTGCGACGAGTGGGACGCCCGCCCGCCGAAGGATCCGCTGGCGGTCAGCGCCATCGCCACCAACAAGATCATCGTGCATCACATGGCCTTCCCGAACGTCACCGACTACTCCCGTGAGCAGGCGGTCAAGCTGGCCCACGACTGCCAGGACCTGCACATGGACGGCAACGGCTGGTCGGACACCGGCCAGCACTTCACTGTGAGCCGGGGCGGCTACGTGCTGGAGGGCCGTCGGGGCAGCCTGGAGCGGCTGGAGGTCGGCGACCGGCAGATGATCTCGGCGCACTGCCCGGGCGAGAACGGGCGGGCCATCGGGATCGAGAACGAGGGCACCTACGTCACGGAGACCCCGCCGACGGCGCTGACCGACTCGCTGGTGAAGCTCTGCGTCTCCATCTGCCGGCAGTACGGGCTGCACGCGCACGACATCTTCGGCCACTGGGACTTCCGTACCACGCAGTGCCCGGGCGCGGCCTTCTACCGGCAGTTCCCCACACTGCGCCAGCGGGTGTTCGCCGCCCTCGGCACCGACCTGGGCGACGTGCCGGCGCGCCGCTGGCCGGACCTGTGGCGCTTCGTCAACTCCCCGTCGGTCCGGGTGGTGCAGTACCTGCTCGCGTTCCGCGGCTACCCGGTGACGGTCAGCGGCACGTTCGACGCCGCCACCGTGACGGCTGTGCAGGACTGGCAGGCCCGTAACGGGATCCCGGTGGACGTGGACGCCACCCTCACCACGCCGACCTGGGAAACCCTGGTGCCCGAGTTGAACCAGCACGCCACCGGCCTGCCGGTCACCGCGGTGCAGGAAATCCTCGCCACCAAGGGGTTCGCCGTCACCGTCACCGGGGCGTACGACCACGCCACCCGAGCGGCGGTGAAGGACCTGCAGGCGCTGCACGGGCTGCCTCGCAACGGCAAGCTCAGCACGAGCACCTGGTGCACCGTCGTTGGCGGGACGGTACGGCAGTCGTTCCGGCACCGCTGATCCTCGGCCTGGTGGCGGCGTGGACGCGGTCCACGCCGCCACCAGGACCGACACCAGCGCAAACGTGGGCGCGCCTCGTTGTCCACCCCCCACCGGTCTGCGACGATGACGCCGACCAGGACCAAGGAGGGTGCTGTGCAGACGCGACTCAACCCGTACCTCAACTTTCCCGGCACCGCCCGCGGCGCGATGGAGTTCTACCACCGCGTGTTCGGCGGCGAGCTGACGATCAACACCTTCGGCGAGTTCGGCAGCGCCGAGCCGGGCCTGTCCGACCAGATCATGCACGCGCGGTTGGAGTCCCCCAGCGGCTTCACGCTGATGGCCTCGGACACGGCGCCCGGGATGAACCACGTGCCCGGCAGGAACATCGCGATCAGCCTCAGCGGTGACAACGCCGACGAGCTGCGCGGCTACTGGGACCAACTCTCCGCGAACGGGTCGGTGCTCGTGCCGATGGAGAAGCAGATGTGGGGCGACGAGTACGGCCAGTGTGTCGACCCGTACGGCATCGATTGGATGGTCAACATCGTCCAGCCGCAGGCCTGACCTGCGCGGCCTCGCCGGTGGATCGGTTTGGCCGACGACCCGGGCGGAAAGAGTGCGGGGCATGAGATGGGCCCGCCGAGCCGTACCTGCCGTCGCCGCCGCTGTCGCCGCGCTCGCCGCGCGGGACCTGATCCAGCGCGACCACGCGCTGCTGCGCAATTTTCCGGTGCTCGGGCGCGCCCGGTACCTGCTGGAAGCGATCGGGCCGGAGCTTCGGCAGTACATCGTGGCCGGCAACAACGAGGAACGGCCGTTCACCCGGGACCAACGCCGCTGGGTGTACGCGTCGGCGAAGCAGCAGAACAACTACTTCGGCTTCGGCACGGACAACGACATCGAGTACACCCCCGGCTACCCGATCATCAAACACCGCACCTTCGGCCGGGCCGTGCCGCCGTCGACACCGACCGCCGGGCACGACGTGCGGCTGCCCTGCGCCAAGGTGCTCGGCGCGGCCCGGGGACGGGCCCGCGCGTTCCGACCGGAGTCGGTGGTCAACATCTCCGGGATGAGCTTCGGCTCGCTCTCCGGCAACGCCGTCACGGCACTCAACCGGGGCGCGGCGCTCGCCGGGTGCCTGCAGAACACCGGCGAGGGTGGCCTGTCGCCGTACCACCGCAACGGCGGTGAGCTGGTCTTCCAGCTCGGCACGGCGTACTTCGGCTGCCGGGACAAGCACGGCCGGTTCAGCCTGGACCGGCTGAAGGACCTGGTCGCAAGCGCGCCGGTGCGGGCGCTGGAGATCAAACTGAGTCAGGGCGCCAAGCCCAGCCTCGGCGGGCTGCTGCCCGGGGCGAAGGTGTCCGCCGAGATCGCCGCCACCCGGGGCATCCCGGCCGGGCAGGACTGCGTCAGCCCGTCCCGGCACGCCGAGTTCTCCGACTGCGACAGCCTTCTCGACTGGGTGGAGCTGCTGGCCGCCGAGACCGGCCTGCCGGTCGGCATCAAGTCGGCGGTCGGCGACCTGGGCTTCTGGCAGGACCTGGCGACCCTGATGCGGGACACCGGCCGGGGCGTCGACTTCGTGACGATCGACGGCGGCGAGGGCGGCACCGGCGCCGCGCCCCTGATCTTCACCGACTCGGTGTCGCTCCCGTTCCAGCAGGGCTTCTCCCGGGTCTACAAGGTCTTCGCCGAGCACGACCTGCACGAACAGGTGGTCTTCGTCGGCAGCGGCAAGCTCGGCCTGCCGGACAACGCCATCGTCGCGTTCGCGCTCGGCTGCGACCTGGTCAACGTGGGCCGGGAGGCGATGCTGTCGATCGGCTGCATCCAGGCGCAGAAGTGCCACACCGACACCTGCCCCACCGGGGTGGCGACGCAGAACGCGTGGCTGAGCCGGGGCCTGGATCCCACGCTCAAGTCGGTTCGGGCGGCCAACTACCTGCGGACGCTGCGCCGGGACCTGACCAAGGTGGCCGAGGCGTGCGGCGTGGAGCACCCCGGCCTGATCGACACCGACGCGGTGGAGATCCTGGACGGCCGCACCGGCTCCACCCCCCTGCACAAGGTGTACGGCTACCGGCCGCAGTGGGGGCTGCCCTCGCCGGCCGACCGGGCGGAGATCGTCCGGCTGATGACCCCGGAGGCGCCGCAGGGCGGTAGCGCCCCGCCCTCCCCCACCGCCGTCGGTTGACCGGCGCCCGCCGATAACGCGTGGAACCGGCGCCCGGGGGCACCGTATCGTGGCGCGGTGCTGATCAGACGTGAGACGCCCGCCGATGTCGAGGCCATCCGCGCGGTGCACGCCGCCGCCTTCGCCGCGCCGGACGCCGGCGGTGGCGTACCGGTCGAGGCGACGCTGGTCGACGCGCTCCGCGCCGACGAGGGCTGGCTGCCCGCGTACTCCCTGGTGGCGACCGACCCCGACGGACAGGTGGTGGGGCACGTGGTGGCCACCCGCGGCCGGGTGGCCGGTCAGCCGGTGGCGCTCGGCCTGGGGCCGCTCGGTGTGCTCCCCGGCTGGCAGCGGCGTGGGGTCGGCACGGCGCTGATGCACGCGGTGCTCGGTGCGGCCGACGCCCGGGACGAGCCGCTGGTGGTGCTGCTCGGGCACCCCGACTACTACCCCCGGTTCGGGTTCCGGCCCGCCGTCGAGTTGGGCGTCACCCCGCCGCAGCCGTGGGGGCCGCAGTACTTCCAGGCCCGCCCGCTGAGCGCCTGGCGGGAGTCGATCCGCGGCGAGTTCCGCTACGCCGCCCCGTTCGACGACCTGTGAGCCGTCCGCTCATCCGGCGGCGGCGCGCCACCGACCTCGACGGATGCGTCGCGGCGCTGGCTCTGGTTCACCAGGCCGACCGGTACCCGCTGAACTGGCCCGCCGACCCGCACCGCTGGCTGCGCGAGCCTCGCCCGGCGCGCGCCTGGGTCGCCATCGACGACGGCGGGACCGTCGTCGGGCACGTGGCGGTGCAGCGGATGCCCGACCGGGCGGACGTGCCGCTCGCTCGGCCGACGGCCGAGGTGGCTCGCCTCTTCGTGCTGCCGGCCGCCCGTGGCATGGCGCTCGGCAGCGCACTGCTGGCCCGGACCCGGCAGTGGGCGGGCGAGCGCGGGACGGACCTGGTGCTCGAGGTGGCCGACGGCGACGCGGCGGCCGCCGCCCTCTACGAGCGCACCGGGTGGCGGCGCACCGGCACCAGCACGGCATCGTGGACCGCCCCGGACGGCAGTGCGGTGTCGATGCACCACTACACGTTGCCACCCGACGCGACGCCGGAGCGTTAGGGCACCGCGACACCGCCTGGCCGCGCCGTCGCGTTCGCCCAGCTCACTGTGGTGATCATCCGCGCCATGCGAACATATGTACGTGTCGTCCGGGGCCAGCATCCTGCACGCCGATCTGGACGCCTTCTACGCGTCGGTCGAGCAGCGCGACGACCCGCGCCTGCGGGGGCGGCCGGTGATCGTCGGTGGCGGCGTGGTGCTCGCCGCCAGCTACGAGGCGAAGGCGCGAGGCGTACGCAGCGCGATGGGCGGCCAGCAGGCGCGCCGGCTGTGCCCGGACGCGATCGTGGTGCCGCCCCGGATGTCGGCGTACACGGCGGCCAGCCGGGCGGTGTTCGAGATCTTCCGAGAGACCACCCCGCTTGTCGAGGGGCTCTCCATCGACGAGGCGTTCCTGGACGTCGGCGGCCTGCGCCGGCTGGCCGGGCCGCCGGCCGACATCGCCGAGCGGCTGCGCCGGGAGGTCCGCGAGCGGATCCACCTGCCGATCACGGTGGGCGTGGCCCGGACGAAGTTCCTGGCGAAGGTGGCCAGCGGGGTGGCGAAGCCGGACGGGCTGCTGGTCGTCGCGCCCGACGCCGAGCTGGCGTTCCTGCACCCGCTGCCGGTGGAACGGCTCTGGGGTGTCGGCCCGATCACCGCCGCGAAGCTGCGGGAACGACGGATCCGTACCGTCGGGGAGGTGGCCCGGCTCGGCGAGGCGGCGCTGGTGTCACTGCTCGGCGCCGGTGCCGGTCGACACCTGCACGCCCTGGCGCACAACCACGACCCCCGGGCGGTCCAGGTCGGCCGCCGGCGCGGCTCGATGGGCGCGCAGCACGCGCTGAGCCGTACGCCGCACCCGCCGGCAGAGCTGGACGCCATCCTGGCCGGCCTGGTCGACCGGGTCACCCGGCGAATGCGGGCGGCCGGACGGTCCGGGCGCACGGTGGTGCTGCGGCTGCGCTTCGGCGACTACACGCGGGCCACCCGTTCGCACACCGTAGGCAAGGCGACGGCGGACACCACCCCGCTGCTCGCCGCCGCACGGGCGCTGCTGCGAGCCGCACTGCCCGAGATCGACCGGCGGGGCGTCACACTGATCGGCGTCTCGGTGGGCAACCTGGACGACAACCCGGTCCAGCCCGAGCTGCCGTTCCACCGCGACCCGGGGGCGGAGTTGGACGCCGCGGTGGACGCTGTCCGCGACCGGTTCGGGTCGACGGCGCTGACCCGAGCGGTGCTGCTCGGCCGGGAGCCGGGCGTCGAGATGCCCCTGCTGCCGGACTGACCGAAGGGCGGTCGGCCTGCGATCAGAGACACATCGCAGCAGGTCGGCGGTTTAGCGGCCGGCTGATGGGGTGACTCTTGAGAGGAACAGCCTGACAGGGGGGACCACCATGCCCGACGACACCAGCAACCGTCCGAGCCGCCACGAGCAGCGTCCCGGCGACGTGACCGACCCGCTGCTCTGGCAGCTCGCGGTCGACGTGCTCAGCGCACACGAGCCGGACGAGGACGGCGCCTGCGGCAACCTGCTCTGCGCCGGCCAGCCGTGGCCGTGCGCCGCTCGCAGGAACGCTGAACAGTCGCTCCAGCTGTCCCGTGGTGCGACAGACGCACCGGCCACAGCCTCTGCCGAGCGGGGCGAGGACGGCACCGCAGACGCTGACTGGTCGGCGACGGACGCTCCGGCCCCGCGCCGCGCCTGGTCGGCCGGCTCGCGTCCAGGGGCGGCCGCCTCGGCCGCCTGACCACCACCTGCCGGGGCGCCCCTCCTCGACACACGCCTGCGGGCGCTCAACCGGACTCCGGTCGAGCGCCCGCGGGCTCGTGCGTCAGAGGCTGAGCCGCTGACCCGGGAAGATCAGACCCGGGTCGGCGCCGATCAGCTGCCGGTTGCCCTCGTACAGGGCCTGCCAGCCGCCCGCCACCCGGTGGGTCTGGGCGATCTCCGACAGCGTGTCGCCCGGCTTGACCAGGTACGTCTCGCCGCCCGTCGTCGGCGCGGTGCGCTGGTGGTTGCGGGTCGCCGGCTGCTCGCCACGCGACGACCGCTCCTGCGGCTTGGTGGTCTTCGTCGACGACTTCCCGGTGGACTTCGTCGACGACTTCCCGGTCGACTTCGTGGCGGAGCCGCCCGACGAGCCGCCCTTCTTGCCGCAGGTCGGCCACGCACCGATGCCCTGCCCGTCGAGCACCTTCTCGGCGACGGCGATCTGCTCACCACGGCTGGCCAGGTCGGCGCGGGCGGCGTACTTCTTGCCGCCGTAACCGGCCCAGGTGCTCTGCGAGAACTGCAACCCGCCGTAGTAGCCGTTGCCGGTGTTGATGTGCCAGTTGCCGCTGGACTCGCACTGGGCGATCGCGTCCCAGTTGACCGCGGCCTGGGCCGGGGCTGCCGGCCCGAAGAGGGCGACGGCCCCGGTGACCGCGCCGACGGCCAGCGTGCCGACGGCGACGCGGCGGGTGGTGACCCGTCGGTGACGGGGCGTGTATTCAGATGTCATGTGAGCTTCCTCCACGCCGACGAGGTGAGCTGTCGGGTTCGGGCCGAGGAGCCCGGCCGCGCGGTGGCGGCTTCACCCCGAGGTGACGTGCACCGAGGAACCTGGGTCCCCCGCTCCTGCCTGGATGACTGGCCGGCCGACCGGCGGCAGGATTTGGCGTACCGGTGGCGGTGTCCGCATCGACGAACCTGACCGACGTTAGGCACCGTCGGTGACGATCGCCCACCCCCTGTGAACTTCTTCACCGGGGCACGCGGGGCGGTCCACGCAGCGGTTGCGGGCGACCGGAGACTGTGCAGTGACCATCATGGACCGTTTCCGACCAGGTCGTTGTCTCAGGCGATGTGGCGGAGCGCGGGAGTGTTCGCCCGCTGGGAGCGCGGGTAGCGGGTCACCGTGCGGCCCGGCCGGCGGAGCCCGTTGATCGGGCGGCCCGCCGGCCGGACGGGTCAACCGGTCAGAGGGTGCGGGCCAGCCGGTCGGCGAGCGCCCGGGTGAACCGGGCCGGGTCGGCCAGCTCGCCGCCCTCGGCGAGCACCGCCAGGCCGTACAGCAACTCGGCGGTCTCGGTGAGAGCAGCGGAGTCGCCGCCCTGCTCGTGCGCCTTGCGCAGCCCCGCGACCAGTGCGTGACCGGGATTGATCTCCAAGATCCGCTTCGTGGACGGGATCTCGTGTCCCATGGCCCGGTACATCTTCTCCAGGGTCGGGGTGAGATCGTGCGCGTCGCCGACGACGCAGGCCGGTGAGGTGGTCAGCCGGGACGACAGGCGGACCTCCCGGACGCTCTCGGCCAGCGTGGTGCCCAGCCAGTCGAGCAGTGCGGCGAACTCCTGTCGCTGCTGCTCACGCTCGGCCTCGGCCTGCTGCTTCTCCTCGTCGGTGTCCAGGTCGACCTCGCCCTTGGCGATCGAGCGCAGCGGGCGGCCGTCGTACTCGCCGACCCGCTCGACCCACACCTCGTCGACCTGGTCGGTGAGCAGCAGCACCTCGTGGCCCTTGGCCCGGAACGCCTCCAGGTGCGGGGAGTTCTCGATGGTGGCCCGGGAGTCGCCGGTGGCGTACCAGATGTCGTTCTGGCCGTCCTTCATCCGTGCGACGTAGCCGGCCAGGTCGGTGGGCTCGGCCGGGTCGTGGGTGGAGGCCAGCGACAGGATCTCCAGCAGGGTGTCGCGGTTGTCGGTGTCGTCGATCAGCCCTTCCTTGACCACCGCGCCGAACTCGGTCCAGAAGGTGCGGTAGCGCTCGGGGTGGTTGACCTTGAGGTCCCGGACGGTGGCGAGGACCTTGCGGACCAGCCGGCGGCGGACGATCTGGATCTGCCGGTCCTGCTGGAGGATCTCCCGGGAGATGTTCAGCGACAGGTCGTGCGCGTCGACCACACCCTTGACGAAGCGCAGGTAGGTGGGGACCAGCGCCTCGCAGTCGTCCATGATGAACACGCGCTTGACGTAGAGCTGGACGCCGCGGCGACCCTGCGGGGCGAACAGGTCCAGCGGGGCGTGGCTGGGCAGGAACAGCAGCGCCTCGTACTCGAAGGTGCCCTCGCCCTTCATGTGCACGACCTCGAGCGGGTCGGCCCAGTCGTGGCTGACGTGCTTGTAGAACTCGTGGTACTCGGCAGCGTCGACCTCGTCGCGGGACCGCGCCCAGAGCGCCTTCATCGAGTTGAGGGTCTGCACCTCGCTGGTGGCGTCCGCGCCGTCGGCGCCGGGCCGCTCGACGCTCATCCGGATCGGCCAGGCGATGAAGTCGGAGTACCGCTTCACGATCTCCCGGATGGTCCACTCGGCGGTGTAGTCGTGCAGGTTGTCCTCGGTGTCGGCCGGCTTGAGGTGCAGCGTCACCGTGGTGCCCTGCGGCGCCTCGTCGACCGTCTCGATCGAGTACGTGCCCTCGCCGGCGGACTCCCACCGGGTGCCGCCGGTCTCGCCGGCCTTGCGGGTCAGCAGGGTGACCCTGTCGGCGACCATGAACGCGGCGTAGAAGCCGACGCCGAACTGGCCGATCAGGTCCTGCGAGGCGCGGGCGTCGGCGGACTCGCGCAGCTGGCGCAGCAGCTCGGCGGTGCCGGACTTGGCGATCGTGCCGATCAGCCCGACCACCTCGTCGCGGGTCATCCCGATGCCGTTGTCGCGCACCGTCAGGGTGCGGGCGTCCCGGTCGACCTCGATGGCCACGTGCAGGTCGTCGGTGTCGGCGGTGAGGTCCTTGTCGACCATCGTCGTCAGCCGCAGCTTGTCCAGCGCGTCGGACGCGTTCGAGATGAGTTCCCGCAGGAAGACGTCCTTGTTCGAATAGATCGAGTGGACCACCAGTTGGAGGAGCTGACGCGCCTCGGCCTGGAACTCCAACGTCTCGGCCTGGTTGCTCACACCGTCTCCCCTTTTCGGCTCATGCGGAGGTTCGCGGAAAGGATACGAGCCGTCACCGGCGGGGCCGTGCCCGCGTCCGGGTCGTATTCCCGATCCGGGCCGCGCCGGCCCGTGACATAGCTGACTTTGCTTAACCGAAGTCAGCTAGATACCGTCGGGTCGACCACAAGGCGGCCGAGCCTGACCACCCACCGTTCCGCCAGCACAGCGGGGCGCGACCCCTGGAGCAGTCCCATGAAGATCGCTGGAAGCACCGCCCTCGTCACCGGCGCCAACCGCGGCTTCGGCCGGCACCTGGCCGCCGAGCTCCTCTCCCGCGGCGCGACCGTCTACGCCGGCGCCCGCAACCCGGACAGCGTCGACCTGCCCGGCGTAACGCCGGTCCGGCTGGACATCACCGACCGCGCCTCGGTGGCCGCCGCCGCCGCGCTGGCCGGAGACGTGAACCTGCTGATCAACAACGCCGGCATCGAGACCGGAACGGACCTGCTGGAAGGCGACCTGGACCTCGTCCGACTGGAGCTGGAGACCCACTACTTCGGCAACCTGTCGATGGTCCGGGCGTTCGCCCCGATCATCGCGGGCAACGGCGGCGGCACGATCCTCAACGTGCTCTCCGCACTGTCCTGGGTGAGCTTCCCGAGCGTCGGGGCGTACAGCGCCGCGAAGTCGGCCGAGTGGTCGATGACCAACGCGCTGCGCGTCCAGCTCGCCGAGCGGGGGGTTCGGGTCGCCGGCCTGCACGTCGGCTACATGGACACCGACATGGCCGCCGCGGTCACCGCCCCGAAGTCCGACCCGGCGCTGATCGCGCGGATCGGGGTGGACGGCATCGAGGCCGACGCGTACGAGATCGTGACCGACGAGACCAGCCGGCAGGTGCAGGCCGGGCTCGCTGGCGGGGTGGCCGCGCTCTACCCGCAGCTCCCCTGAGTACGACACCACGGCCGTGATCGGGCCGCCGCCGGCTTCCCGGCGGCGGCCCGTCTTCGGGTACGCGGAGCGTCAGCTCGCCTGCAACGTCACGTCGTCGATCACGAAGCTGGTCTGCAACGAGGAGTCCTCGGTGCCGGTGAACGTCAGCGTCACCGTCTGCCCGGCGTACGCGGCCACGTTGAACGTGCGCTGGATGTACCCGGTGGCGGCGTTGAGGTTCGAGTACGTCGCCAGCGTGGTCGAGCCCACCCGCACGGTGAGCCTGTCGTACGCCGTGGAGCCGGTGGTCTCGGCGGTGTCGATGTGCAGCCAGAACGACAGCGTGTAGCTGGCACAGCCGGCCGGGACGGTCACCGACTGGGACAGGGTTTCGGTACGGGTACTGCCGTACCCGTTGAGCCACGCCTTGTACGACCCGGTCCGGGCCGGCTGGCTGCTCGAGTTGGTGATCACGCCGGAGGACGCGGTCCACGGCGTGGTGCCGCTCTCGAAGCCGCCGTTGCCGATCACCTGGCCGCCGGCGCAGCCACCGGTGCCGGTCACCGTCAGCGCGAGGCTGGCGCTGCGGGTGACCGAGCCGGTGCCGGTGACCGTGATGGTGAAGGTGCCGGTCGCCGCGCTGGCCGAGGCGGTCAGGGTCATCGTGGCCGAGCCGCCGGAGGTCACCGAGGACGGGCTGAAGGAGACGCTCACCCCGCTGGGCGCGCCGGAGGCCGAGAGGCTGACCGACTGCGCGGAGCCAGCGGTGGTGGCGGTGACCACCGTGGCGGTGGTGCTGGCGCCCCGGGCCACGGTGCGCGTGGTGGGGTTGACCGCGACGGAGAAGTCGTTGGTCGGGGTGCCCCCGCCCACGGCGAGCTGCCACAGCGCGTACGCGACGCCGTCCGCGGACCGGTTCAGCACGGTGGCGCTGACGTTGGCGGTGGTGTCGCAGGCCCGGTGGTAGCACGGGTCGTAGGCGGAGTTGGCGGTGCCGCCCCACTTGGCCGCCTGGGCGCTGGTCTTGCGGGCGCTGGCGCCCGCGGCGTAGCCCGAGGTGGGGATGCCGGCCTGCTGGAAGTAGTAGTCGTCGGAGCGGCCCTGACCCTCGACGTTCTCCTCCGGTTGCAGCCCCAGCGAGTCCCAGTACGCCTTCAGCGGCGCCGCCGTGGTGGAGGTGACCCGGTTGATGAAGTAGCCACCGTTGGTCGAGCCGACCATGTCGAAGTTGTAGTAGCCCTTGATGTAGCCCCGCTGGGTGGTGTTGAGCGAGTTGACGTAGAACCGGGAGCCGTTGAGCCCCTGCTCCTCGTCGGTCCACCAGGCGAACCGGACCTTCTTCGTCATGGTCGGGTTCTGCGCGGCCAGGACCAGCGCGTTCTCCAGCAGGCTGGCCGAGCCGGTGGCGTTGTCGTTGATGCCCGGGCCGGCCGAGACGCCGTCCAGGTGGGCGCCGAACATGACCACCTGGTCAGCCGGGCCGCCGGGCCACTCCGCGATCAGGTTGTTCGAGGGGTACGTGCAGCTGGAGCAGTACTGCTCGCTGACGGTGTAGCCGGCTGCCTGGAGTCTGGTCTTCACGTAGTTGACCGAGGCGGTGTAGCCGGCCGAGCCGGCCCGCCGGTTGCCGCCGTTACTGCTGGCGATGGAGCCGAACTGGGTCAGGTGCGCCTGGACGTTGGTGATGGAGATGTCCGGCGCCGCCAGGACGGCGGTGGGCGCGGCGATCGGCCGGGCCGCTGCCGTACCGGCGATGGGTGACGCGGTCGCCGGCTGGGCGGCCAGCGTCACCGCCATCCCGGTGAACACGGCGAGCGCGATTCCCGCGCTCAGCGTTCTGCCTCTCATGGGGGCTCCTCGGGGGTTGGAGAGATAACGGAGACACTTACAGATATCGATGTCTTCGGCATCGGTCGTTCGTCCGGAACCCCCACCGGTTCGGCGACATCCGGCGCACTGCCCAGCGGGCCGTCGGATGACACCGCGGGACCGGAACATCCCGTTTGACCGCCACCGCTCCGTACGCTGAGCGCACGCCGGCCCGGCGGTCGGTACGGCGGGGTGCCGGCGTCGGCACAGGTGAGGCGAGGTGCCAGGATGGGTGGATAACAGCAGCAGGGGTCGTCGGGCCCGGAACGGGGGCTGGCGATGGGACCTGGTCGAGCGTGACACAACCCACCACGGACCTGTTCGGCGGCGGCAGCGAAGCCGGCCGATTGATGGCGGAGCTGGACTGGTCCCGCACCCCACTCGGCCCGGTGACCGGCTGGCCGCAGAGCCTGCGGGCCGCGGTGCGGTTGGTGCTCTCCTCCCGCTACCCGATGCTGCTGCTCTGGGGTGACCGCTTCTCCCAGCTCTACAACGACGCGTACTCCGCGCTGATCGGCGACAAGCATCCGGCCGCCCTCGGCGACGACGTACGGGTGACCCTGGCCGAGGGCTGGGACGTGCTCGCTCCGCTGATCCAGCAGGCCATGGCGACCGGGGTGGCAAGCTGGGTCCCCGCCCTGCAGCTGCTGCTGGATCGCTCCGGCTACCGCGAGGAGGCGTACTTCAGCGTCTCGCACGCCCCGGCCCGCGACGATGAGGGCCGCACGGCCGGCGTGCTGACCGTCTGTAGCGAGGTCACCGAGCAGGTGGTCGGCGAACGGCGACTGCGACTGCTGCGCGACCTGTCCGTACGCGGCGACGGGCGCACCGTCGACGTGGACGCCACCTGCGCCCGGCTGATCGACGCGATCGACGGCCACCCGCTGGACGTGCCGTTCGCCGCGATCTACCTGCGCGACGGCGCGGTGCTACGGCGGACCGCCTGCGCCGGCGGCGGCCCGGGCCACGCCGCCGTGGCGGGCGCCCTACCGGCCGCCGTCGAGCTGACCGACCCGGCCCCGACCACCCACGCCTGGGGGCTGCCGGCCGCAGCCGCGGGCCGCTCCACCGAGGTGACCGCCGTCGCCGACCGGCTGGCGCTGCCGGCCGGCCCGTGGGACGACCCGGTCCGCACCGCGCTGGCGCTCCCGCTGCCCTCGGCCGACGAGGCCCAGCCGCTCGGCGTCCTCCTGGTCGGCGTCAGCCCCAGCCGCCGGTTGGATGAGGCGTACCGCTCCTTCTACCAACTGCTGGCCCAGCAGGTCTCGGTGGCGCTGCGCAACGCGCGGGCGTACGAGGAGGAGCGGCGCCGCGCCGAGACGCTGGCCGAGCTGGACCGGGTGAAGACCGACTTCTTCACCAACGTCAGTCACGAGTTCCGGACCCCGCTGACCCTCATGCTCGGTCCGCTGGCCGACGCGCTCGCCGACGGCGCCGCGCCACTGGCACCGGTGCAGCGGGAGCGGGTGGAGACCGCCTGGCGTAACGCCACCCGACTGTTGACCCTGGTCAACAGCCTGCTCACCTTCTCGGCCCTGGAGGCCGGGCGGGCCGGCAGCGACGCCCGGGTCATCGATCTCGCCGCCCTCACCGCCGAGCTGGCCGGCGTCTTCCGGGCCGCTGTCGAACGGGCCGGTCTGACCCTGGAGGTCGACTGCCCGCCGCTGCGCCAACCGGTCACGGTGGACCCGGTCAACTGGGAACGCATCGTCACCAACCTGATGTCCAACGCCCTGAAGTACACGTTCATCGGTCGCATCCGGGTGAGCCTGGAGGCCGACGACGACGAGGAGGTGCGGCTCAGCGTCACGGACACCGGCATCGGCATCGCCGAGCCGGAGCTGCCGAGGCTCTTCGAGCGCTTCCACCGGGTGCGGGGCACCCTCTCGCGCAGCCACGAGGGCACCGGCATCGGCCTGGCCCTGGTGCACGAGCTGGCCCGACTGGAGGGTGGCGAGGTCCGGGTGACCAGCCGGGTGGGCTTCGGCAGCACCTTCACCGTTGCGCTGCCCTGGTCGGCGGCACGCCGCACGGCAGTTCCCGGACCAGCGCCCGACGGTCGGGGCGACGCGGCCCGAGCCGCCGTCCACGAGGCGATGACCTGGCTGGCCGACCCGGCGGGCAGCGATGCGGAGCCCGCTCCGGCGCCCAGGCCGGCCGGGGACGAGCTGACCGGTGCGCGGATCCTGGTCGCCGACGACAACAGCGACATGCGGGCGTACCTGAGCCGGCTGCTCACCGGCCAGGGCTGGCGGGTCCGGGCCGTCACCGACGGCCGGCAAGCCCTCGACGCGATCCACCGCGAGCCGCCGGACCTGGTCCTGACCGACGCGATGATGCCGGTACTGGACGGCTTCGACCTGGTCCGCCGGCTCCGCGCGGACCCGACGACCCGGGCGCTGCCGGTGCTGGTGCTCTCCGCGCGGGCCGGCGGGGAGGCCAGCGTGGCAGGCCTGAACCTGGGCGCCGACGACTACCTGGTGAAGCCCTTCGCCGCGGCCGAGCTGATCGCCCGGATCCGGGCCGCCATCCGCGGCGCCCGCGCTCGCACGGCAGCACCAACCGACGCCGGCCGGGCGGACGCCGACGACACCCCGCCGGCAGTCGACACCACACCGACGCCGACGCGATCCACCGCCGTCGTGTCGGCTCCGGCGGCCCTCGAGCCGGCCGAACCCGCGCCAACTCAGCTGGGCGTCGGGCTGGCGGGCGACCCGGCCGACACCCACGCCCGGAGCGCCGCCATGGAACCGCTCGGCGACGCCTCCCTGGGGATGGCTCCGGTCCACCGGGACGGGCCGGACGGCGATGCCGTGGACGTCAGATGGACGTACCCCTCCACGGCCACCTCGGCCGCGGCGATGCGCCGCGACGTCCGGCTGGCGCTGGCCGATCTGGACGTCGACCCGGACGTGCTGGAGGATCTGCTGGTCGCCGCCTCCGAGGCGGTGAACAACGCCGTCGAGCACGCGCAGCGGCCCAGTCGGCCGGAGGTGCGGGTCGGGGTCGAGGTGGGCGCCGGCCTGGTCCGGATCTCGGTGCGCGACTTCGGCACCTGGCGGGATCGCCGGCCGGCGATGGACCGGGGACGGGGCGCGCTGCTGATGAACGCCTACGGCGACGTGCGGCTGGTCTCCACCGGCGAGGGGACGACGGTCACCATCGAACGCAGGCTGAACGACCCGGCCTGAGCCGCCCGCCACCCGCGCCCGCCGAGCAGCGGGGTCACAACCGGCGGTTGTTGACGTCTCGGGCCGCGATGCCGTCCAGCCGCTCCCCCGGAGTCAGATCGGACGGGTCGAACCAGAAGATCACCACCTTCTGGTCTCTGCTCCATCTGGCCAGCCGGGCGGCGACCTCCCGGCCGTCCACGGTGCCGATGATCCGCTGGGCCGGGCCGACGAAGTAGCCGAAGGTGGGCACCGGCGCGGTCGAGCCTCGCGAGTCGTAGCCGATCTGATGGAACCCGGGACTGCGGTCGGCCCCCTCCACGTCGTTGACCAGCAGGTCCGTGGTCAGCCTGCCGTCCGGGGCACGACGGCCGGCGGCCAGCCCGATGTCCACCCCGGGCTGGCGGGGCACCGACACCTGGACGAGGTAGTACACCCGCTGGTCGGCGCCGTGCCGGATCCCGCTGTCGATGACCTGACCCAGCGGCGACACCCTGCGGTCCACCGCGGTCGGCGGCGCGGTCCAGGGCGGGATCGGCGTCGGCGAAGAGCCGGCAGCCGACGGCGCGGGGACGGCCGCGACCGGCGGCGGACGCTCGACCGTCGGCGGGTCGCCCGGTCGGACGCCGACCACCAGCACGACGACGGCGGCCAACCCGACCGCCAGTGTCGCCGCCCCGGCCCCGGCGACCCGACGACGGATCCGCAACCGCCGCCCCTCGCGCATGACGGACGCCAGGTCGAGGGTCGCTCCGGGGCGCTCGGTCGCCCGCATGGCGTGACGGAGCCGCTCCAGCTCGCTCATCGGCACACCTCCTGACTGTCGGCCACCCGCGGCCCGGTGGCGCGCAGTTTCTCCAGCGCCCGCGAGCTGGTGCTCTTGACCGTGCCGACCGAGATGGCGAGTTCCCGGGCCACCTGCGCCTCGGGAAGGTCGAAGTAGTAGCGCAACACGACGATGGCCCGCTCACGGGGGCTGAGTGCGCCGAGGATGGCGGTCAACCAGCGCCGGGTGGCGACCTCGTCGGCCACGTCGTCCCGCCGCTGCTCCGGGATCTCCTCGGTCGGGTACTCCCGGATCGGGCGCCGCCACCCGTCCACCAGGTGGTTGACCAGGATGCGGCGGGCGTACCCGTAGGCGTCGTCGTCGCGGACCCGGGACCACGACGCGTAAGTGCGGACCAGGGCGGTCTGCGCGGCGTCCTCGGCCTGGTGGTGGTCTCCGGTCATCAGGAACGCGGCGTGCACCAGCCGCGCGGACGCCGCCCGCGCGAACTCCACGAACTCCGCGTCACCGCGCGCCACGCCGAACCCTCCCCCATGCCACAACGTTACGGACGGGCGAGGGCCACGAAAGGTTGAGTCTCCGAGAGATCAACTTTTCGGCCAGGTCACCCGTCTCCTCTCCCGCAGCGCCACAGACCGGCGCGCGAGGGGAGAGAAATGTCGACGAAGGCTACCCGCCGGAGGCACACGGCCTGCGCGGCGTCGCTGCTGGTGGCGCTGCTCACCGGCTGCGGCCTGCCGGCGTCCGGGCGGCCCGCGGTCGGCCCTGCCACGCCCGACCCGACCCACGGTGGGCAACCGCCCGCGGCGGGACCGGCCACGACCGGGCGACCGGCGGGAGCCGCCGGGAGCGCCGGTGTCGCGCCCGCGCCGGCCGTCGCGATCAGTTATCCCGCTACCGGCGGCAACCGCTGGTCGGTGGCACCTGCGGAGACGACGCCGGGGGGCGGCGACAGCGGCCGGCTGTTGCGGTACCGGGTCGTCGTGGAGCGCGACATCCGTGGCCTACCGGTCACCGACGTCGCCGCGTCGGTCTCCGCGACGCTGAACGACCCACGCGGGTGGACTGCCGGCGGGGCCTGGCGCCTGCGCCGGGTGGGCGCTGGCGCACCGGTCGACTTCACCATCTACCTGGCGACCCCCGGGACCCGCGACGCGTTGTGCCAGGACGTTCCGGACGGCTACACCTCCTGCCGCAACGGCGACCGGGTGGTGCTCAACGTGGCACGCTGGGTCGAGGCGGTGCCGGGCTACGGCGCCGGCCTGGCCAGCTACCGGCAGTACATGGTCAACCACGAGGTCGGGCACCGGCTCGGCCGGGGTCACGAGCGGTGCCCCGAGCGGGGCCGGCCGGCGCCGGTGATGCAGCAGCAGACGCTGGGGTTACACGGATGCGTGGCCAACGCCTGGCCGTACCCGCGCGGGGTTCACTACAGCGGGCCGATCGGGGCGTACCACGACGAGATCCCGCCGCGCGAGGGCGCCCGGCCGGCTCGCTGAGCCCCCACCACCCTCAGGGTCGGCGGCCGCGATCCTGATCGAGCCGCTCGTCCAGCCGGCCCAGTTCGTAGATGGCGTTGAGGTTGGTCGGCAGCCGGCTGATGTTGTCCGGCACCGGGCCGGGATCCGGCGTGGGAGCCGGCGTCGGGGCCGGTGCCGAAGCGCCGGCGACGGCCGGGGTGCCAGCGGTGCGCCGGCGAAGCAGGAGCATCAACGCCAGCACCGCGAGGACACCCGCGACCAGGAAGTAGTACGCGGGCACCAGCGGCCAGCCGCCCCTGGTCGGGGAGGCGAGCGTCGGCGGGGCGACCGGGGCGTCGCCCTTACCGTTCGGCAGCGGCACCGCGGCCGCCCGGTCGCCCCGACCGCCGGAGTGGCGGTCGGGCGCGGCGGACGCCCCGGGTGGCCGGGACCCGGCCGACGATCCGGCGGGCGTGGGGGCCGGGGCGGGCACCGCCGGGACCGACGGGTCGGCGGCCGGCGGCGGGCTCGGCGTGGGTCTGGGCGTCGGCGACGTACTCGGGGTGCTGCTGCCGCCGCCGAGCAGGTCGTCGACGATCTTCCCGACGCCACCGAGGAGTCCACTGACCGGGCCGGGGGTGGCCGAGGGCGACGGCGACGGCGTGGGCGTCAGGGCGAGGGTCAGCATGAGCGCGACGACGGCAGGCATGGGTCCACCTCGGATGGGTCGATGTGCCAGGCACGGTACCGCAGCGCGTGACGCGTGGGTGACCCGACGTCGCAGGGCGGAGGACGTGGTGTCGCGCGTCCTCCGCCCGAAGTGTCCGAACTGGTCAGACGAGCAGCCCTCCGACCTGAGTGTTGACCCAGGACCGGATGGACGGCAGGTCCACGTAGATGGACGGGCCGGTCGCGCAGGTGGAGTTGTTGTTGCCGGCGCGGCTGGTCGCGCCGATCAGGTTCCACGCCCCGTTGACCCGGCGCACCTGCGGACCACCGGAGTCGCCGTAGCAGGCGCCGGAGGTGCCGTTGGTGTTGTTGGTGCAGATCTCGTACGGGCCGTTGATGCCGGAGCACCGACTGTCGGCCACGATGGACGTGTCCAGCTCGTTGGCCACCGCCGGGGCAGACCCGCAGCCCGGGCGAGCGCAGGTCTGGCCCCAGCCGATGATCCGGGTGGCGGTGCCGACCGCGCCGGAGGTGGTGGGGATCGGAGCCGGCGCGTAGCTGACCGAGCTGGCCAGTTGCAGCAGCTTGACGTCGACGCTCGGGTGGTTGACCGCGCGGGTCACCCGGACCACGGTCCCGCCGCTGGTGCGGTTGACGCTGCCCACCCGGACCGAGGACGGCGTCGAGCAGTGCTTGGCGGTGACCGCCCAGTTGGCCTTGATCAGCGTTCCGGTGCAGCCGGAGACGTACACCATGAACGGGTAGTTCTCGTTGGCCGGCCGGCCGCCGACCACCGTCGGCCCGATGTCCGAGGCGCCACTCCAGGTGTACGTCGTGCTGGCCGGCGGGGCCAGGGTGCCGGCGAACAGCGAGTTCACCCGGGACGCCTCAGCCGCGCTGGGGTTCGCGTTGCGGCAGGAGACCGGGGCGCTGCTGCCGGACATCAGGTCGGAGCAGAGACCGGTGCGCCGGTCGGGCAGGCCCAGGATGTGGCCGAGCTCGTGGGCGGCGATCCGGTTGCGGTCGTAGCCCTGGTTGACGGCCGTGCGACCCATCCAGATCCGTCCCGAGCCGAGGCCGGTCGGCTGCGCCCGGGGCCAGCCGTCGTCGACGTAGATGGTGATGCTGGCCGGGGTGCCGGGCTGGAGCCGGACGGTGCTGACCCGGCTGTTCCAGATCTGCGCCGCCTGGTCGAAGTTGGTGCGGAACTCGCCGGTCCGGCTCGCGTCGTAGTAGACGGTCCGTACGGCGGCAGCCGGTGCGCCGGTGGTGAGCTGCACCCCGGCTGCCGCCAGGGTCGCCACCAGCACGGCCAGCGCCGTACGCAGCAGTTGTCGTCGGAACATCACGCACTCCCCTGCGGTCGTCCGGCGACCACCGGCCGCCGGTCATCGATGCAGGTCGATGTTAAAGCGATGGCGGTCAATGTACGGCATAGCGGAACCGTCATACCGCTTCCGCGCGAGCGCCGTGACTGAGGGCGGGCCGGTCGAGGAACACGACGGTCACGCCACTGCGGGTCAGGGGGCGTCCGCGCCGCTGGCGGCGATCAGCGTCTCGGCCGCGGTCGTACGGGCGTAGACCACGAAACGTCCGGCCCGGTGGGCACCCACCAGACCGGCGTCGCGCAGCGCGCTGAGGTGCTGCGACACGGTGCCTTGCGTGAGCCCGCAGCGATCGGCCAGCTCCAGGGTCGAGGCCGGCACCGCCAACTCGTGCAGCAGCGTGGCGCGCGTTCGACCCAGCACCCGCGCCAGACCCCGCCCGCGCGGGACCGGATCCCGCTCCCAGAGTGTCGCCAACGCCCGAGCGGGATAGCGCAGCACCGGCTGCCCTGGCGAGCCGAAGTTGGACCAGACCCGGGGGCCGGTGAAGATCGACGGGACGAGCAGCAGGCCCCGCCCGTCGAGTCGCACCGAGCCGGTCAGCACGATGTGATCCACCCGCAGCGTGTCGGCCTCCAGTCGGACGTACGGGTCGAGGTGGTTGAGCAGGCCGTGCACCCCGTCGGTAGCCATTCGCTGTGCGCCGAGCAGTACCTCGCGTTCCAGCAGGGTGCGCATCCGGGGCCAGTAGGGCGCGATGGCCACGTCGGCGTACGCCTGGATCACCTCGGCCAGCCGGGTCAGCCCGGCGACCGGATCGGTGTAGAGCGCGGCCAGCCGTGCCGAACGGGGGCCGGTCAGCGCGTCGAGACCCGCCCGCACCGCCTCGGGTGGGCTGGCGACGAGAGTGGCGAGTTCCACGTCGAGGGTGGGCTGCGAGGTGGCCGGGGGCGGGCAGACGAAGGGCGGAATGACCAGTGTCGGTATCTGCACCAGGTCGGCGAGGAGCCGCCAGTCCAGCCCGGCCAGGCGGGGTCGGACCCGCCCGGACCAGGGCAGGTGCTCCGGGAACAGGTGCGGCTGCTTGACGACCCGGACGCTGGCAATCACCTCCCACAGTGACGACACCGCGAACCGGGTCATCGCCAGATCCCGCGCTTCCAGCCCCACCAGCATCATTTGGTGCCCCCCGACAGATTCGGCGAGGATCAAATCTATCGGTCCCGCTCGCTGCGGCCGGCACCGTGGGCGGCATGACCACCGCCCCGACCACAACCGCCCTCGACCACCGCGCCGGCCCCTGGCCCCGCTCCTTCCGGCTGCTCTACGCCGCCGCCCTCGTCGACGGCATCGGCTTCCACGTCAGCCAACTCGCCGTGCCGGTGCTCGCCGTGTCCCTGCTGGCGGCCACTCCCGGTCAGGTGGGGCTGCTCGGCGCGCTGAGCACGGCCGCCTTCCTGGTGATCGGCCTGCCGGCCGGGGTCTGGGTCGACCGGTTGCCCCACCGTGCGGTGCTGGTCACCGCGGACCTGACCCGGGCGGCGCTGGTCGCGTCCGTGCCCGTGGCGTGGTGGGCCGGTTGGCTGAGCATCACGCAGCTCTACCTGGTGGTGCTGCTGACCGGGGTCGGCACCGTCTTCGCCGACATCGCCGCGCAGAGCTACCTGCCGGAACTGGTCGGCCGGAGCCGCCTGGTGGCGGCGAACTCCCTGCTGATGAGCACCAACGCGACGATGCAGATCGCCGGGCGCGGCATCGGCGGGCTGGTCGTGCAGGCGCTCACGGCGCCAGTCGCGATCGTGCTGGACGCGGTGGCCTTCGCGGTCTCCGGGGCGATCCTCTCCCGGATCCGCACCGACGCACCCCGCCGGCTCCCGTCCCGGGCTGCGGGCGGCTTCGCCCGGCAGCTCAGCGTCGGGGTCCGGCACGTGGCCGGCAACCCGCTGCTCCGCCCGCTCGCCCTCTCGACCGCGAGCATCAACCTGACCATGCAGCTCACCACGATCATGCTGCCGGTGGTCTTCCTGCGCGAGCTGCGGCTGGGTGCCGCCGTCCTCGGCCTCTTCCTGGGCGCGGGTGGGGTCGGCGCCCTGCTCGGCGCGCTGAGCGCGCGCCCCCTCGCCGAGCGGATCGGTCACGGTCGCGCGCTCTGGCTGCCCGGTCTGCTGGTCGCCCCGCTCGGCGGGCTGGTCGCGCTGATCGACACCGGGCCGATGCTCTGGCTGGCCGCGTTCGGCTGGCTGGCATTGGCCTGGCGGACCGGAGTCGGCAACGTCATCGGGGTGAGCCTGCGCCAGGGCAGCACTCCGGACGCGCTGCTCGGTCGGATGAACGCCGCCTTCCGGTTCCTGCTCACCGGGGCGCTCACCGTCGGCGCGGTGGCCGCCGGCCTGCTCGGCCAGTACGTCGACGTCCGCACGGCACTGGTGGTCGGCGCGGTCGCCAACGGACTGACCTGGCTTCCGGTGTTCTGCTCGCCACTGCGCACCCTGCACCGGCCGCCGGTGACCGACTGACCCGCACCGTCCACGGTGCCACCATCGACCGCTGTTACGTGGCTGTTACGCCGCAGCGAAGTGGCCGTGCCGGTACCGGAGCACGGTCGCATCGGAGGGTCACCGGCATCGCCGCCGCGACGTGGCCCCCGACCATCGGACGGAGGCACCACGATGAGGATCAGGAGCGCATTGACGGCGCTGGCGGTCGTGCTCGCCGGGCTGGTCGCCGGCGCGGGCAGCGGCGCCACGGCGAGCACCACCATGGCGGCGACCGGATCGCCGTACTGCGGGATCACCTGGGGCAGCGCGGACAAGGCGGCCGGCGCGCTGAGCAGCTCCCCGCTGATCGAGGTACGGACCGGCCGACACGACTGCTACGACCGGGTGGTGTTCGAGTTCGCCGGCCCGGTGAACGGCTACTCGGTCGGCTACGGCGAGACGTGGACCGAGGGCGAGGGGCTGGCACTGTCGCCGTACACGGCCGGAGGCGCCCTGCTGCGGGTCTCGCTGCGGGCACCGGCGTACGACGAGGCCCACCTGGGCACCGTGCCGTACCGGGTCGGTGAGCACGCCGCGAACCTGCTGCGTTACCCGACGCTGCGCGACGTCGTCTTCGGCGGCAGCTTCGAGGGCTACACCACCTTCGCCGTCGGCGTACGGGCCCGACTGCCGTTCCGCACGTTCGTGCTGGCCGGCCCCGGCGGGCACAGCCGGATCGTGCTCGACGTGGCGCACCAGTGGCAGGAGTGACCGGCACGGTGTCGGGGGTCCGGCCGGGCCCCCGACACCGACCGTTCCGCCAGGGCTGCGCACCGTCGCGGCGGGTCTACCCTCAGGTGGTGGAGGGCCGCGTGCTGGTGGTCGAGGACGATGCCTCCATCCGGGAGGTCACCGCCCTCGGTCTGCGCCGCGCCGGCTTCCGGGTCGACACCGCCGTCGACGGGCGGCAGGCCCTGGCGGCGTGGCGGGCCCACCCGGTCGACCTGATCGTCCTCGACGTCATGCTGCCCGGCCTGGACGGCCTGGAGGTCTGCCGGGAGATCCGGCGCACCAGCCAGGTGCCGATCCTGATGCTGACCGCGCGCACCGACACGCTCGACGTGGTGGTCGGGTTGGAGTGCGGTGCGGACGACTACCTGCGCAAACCGTTCGACCTGCCCGAGCTGGTGGCCCGGGTCCGCTCGGTGCTGCGTCGGGCGAGCGCGCCGGTCGCCTCCAGCACCATCGAGGTCGGCAGCCTCCAGATCGACCCGGGCAGCTTCGTGGTGCGACGGGACGGCCGGGAGGTGACGCTGACCGCCACCGAGTTCCGCCTGTTGCTGGAGCTGGCCCGCCGGCCAGGCCAGGTCTTCACCCGGGAGCTGTTGCTGGACCTGGTCTGGAACCACAGCTTCCTGGGCGACTCGCGGCTGGTCGACGTTGCGGTGCAGCGGCTGCGCGCCAAGGTCGAGGACGATCCGGCGCACCCACGGCTGGTCCGCACCGTGCGCGGTGCCGGCTACAAGCTGTCCACGGGCTGACGGGAGGTCGGCGATGGCCGGACGCGCGGTGCCTCCGGGCCGCCTGCGGCGCCGACTGACGATCGCGTTCGTGCTGGTCGCCGGGGTCTCCGCCGGGCTGCTGGCCGGTGGGGCGGGTCTGCTGCTGCGGCAGTCCTGGTTGGACGCCTCGCTGCACCAGGCCGCCGCCGACGCCCGCTACCAACTCGTCCTCGCCGGGCAGTTCCTGCCGCTGACCGACCAGCGCAGCACCGAGCTGCTCACCAGCTTCGAGGGCAGCGGCCGGCACGTGGTGCTCGTCGACGGCCCGGCCCGACCCTCGCACTCGGCGTACGCCCCGACCCTGGGCACCCGACTGCGAGCCACCGTCGCGGACGGACAGCTCGGCTACCAACGGTCCGCCCCGGCGGAGCGGCCCCGGCTGCTGGTGGTCGGCGGACGCATCCCCGGCTCGACCGCCGAGCTGTACGTGATCACGGTCGAGGACGACATCGCCGCCGACCTGGGTCAGCTGCGCAACGCGTTGCTGGCCGGCTGGGTGCTCGTGGTGCTGCTTGCCGCCGGGGTGGGGCACGCCCTGGCCCGTCGCACGCTGGAGCCGGTGAGCCGGGCCAGTCGGGCAGCCCGTGCACTCACCGAGGGTCTGCTCGCCACCCGCCTGCCGGTGCGCGGGCGCGACGAGTTCAGCGACTGGGCGGCGTCGTTCAACGAGATGGCCGAGGCACTGGAGTCGAAGATCGCCGCGCTGTCGGCGGCGCAGGCCCGGGAGCTGCGGTTCACCGCCGACGTCGCGCACGAGCTGCGTACCCCGGTGACCGCACTGGTGGCCGCGGCCTCGCTGCTGCGGGAGCACCTCGACCAACTGCCGGACGACGCCCGGCCGGCCGCACGGCTGTTGGTCGGCGACGTGGTCCGGCTGCGCCGGCTGGTCGAGGACCTGATGGAGATCTCCCGGCTGGACGCCGGGCGGGAGCGGCCAAGCGTCGAGCCGGTCGACGCGCCGGCGCTGCTGCGCGCGATCATCGGGGCGCGCGGCTGGTCGGAGCGGGTGGTGGTCACGGCCGACCCGGTCGCGCTACACACCGACCCGCGCCGGCTGGAGCGGGTGCTGGCCAACCTGGTCGCCAACGCGGTCGAGCACGGCGACGGCGAGATCCGGGCCACCGTGGCCGGGGCAGGCCCACTGGTCGTCTTCGAGGTCACCGACCAGGGGCCGGGCATCCCGGCCGAGCACCTGCCGCGCCTGTTCGACCGGTTCCACAAGGTCGACCCGTCCCGCTCGGCTCCGGGCAGTGGGCTGGGGCTGGCCATCGCCCGGGAACACGCCGCCCTGCTCGACGGGGTGCTGAGTGTGCGCAGCGAACCGGGCGCCGGCACCCGGTTCCGGCTGGAGCTGCCGGCCCGCGGGCCCCACCTCGGCGACGCCGGGAGGTGGCCCGCCGTCGCGCAGGCCGACGAGCGGTCCAGAGGCCACGCCGACGAGCACGCCGAGGGCGGGCGCACGGCGGGCACGGCTGCGGGCGGTGCGGGATGAGCCGGCGCCGTGCGGCCGCGGTGACCGCACCGATGCTCATCGCCGCGCTGCTCCTCGGCGGGTGCGGCACCCCCCGCTCCGGTGATCTCGGCCCGGCGCCCACCGCGGCACCGTCGAGTGCGGCACCCACCGGGTCCCCGGGGGACCCGACGCCCACCCCGCCGGCGGAACCGCCACCGTCACCCACCAGCGGTCCATCCCGCCCGCCGCCACCGGCCAGCACGAGCACGCGCCAGCCGGCCACGGTGACCATCGAGCTGTGGTACGTCCGGTCCGGGCAGCTCGTCCCGACCCGGCGGACCCGACCGGCCACCGTCGCGACGTCCCGACTGGCGCTGACCGAGCTGGCCGCCGGGCCCACGCCGGCGGAGGCCGCCACCGGGCTGACCACCCTGCTCCCGGCCGGCGTCGAGGTCACCCGGATCACCGACGGCGTGGCGACGCTGCGGCCCGTCCCGTCCGCCGACGACCCGGCGGGGCGCAGGCGGCTGCGCGAGGCGCAGGTGGTGTGGACGC
The DNA here is from genome assembly GCF_045207365.1 of Micromonospora sp. NBC_00858. Taxonomy (NCBI): domain Bacteria; kingdom Bacillati; phylum Actinomycetota; class Actinomycetes; order Micromonosporales; family Micromonosporaceae; genus Micromonospora; species Micromonospora sp. NBC_00858. The sequence continues at coordinate 2,810,680 of NZ_CP108828.1, forward strand.
TCACCCAGTTCCCCACCGTGCGGCAGGTCCGCTTCGGCGACGGGCCCCTGGTGGACCGTTCCGACTACTCGGGCCTGCTGCCGCCGATCGTGGTCACCGGACCGAGCGTCGGCGAGCGGGTCGGCGCCCCACTCACCGTCACCGGCACCGCCGACGTGTTCGAGGCCACGGTCAGCGTCCGGGTCCTGGACGCCGCCGGCCGGGAGGTTGCCGCCGGCTTCGGCACCGCCAGTTGCGGCAGTGGCTGCCGGGGCGCATACCGCGTGGTGGTCGGCTGGCGCACGGCCCGGGAGCAGCGCGGCACCATCGAGGTGTACGAGGTGTCCGCGCGCGACGGCTCACGGATCAACACGGTGGCCGTGCCGGTGATCCTCGCGCCCGCCGGGACCTGAGCCCGCACCGCCACGACCCCTCGCCCACGATCCGGTGAAGTACCGTCGCGTTCATGATCGAACGGGTGAGGGTCGCGGTGGCGGGTGTTGGTAACAACACGTCAGCGTTGGTGCAGGGGATTTCCTTCTATCGACAGACCGGCAGTCTGGTTGGTATCCGCCGGCCGGTCATCGATGGCCTCGGCGTGGACGACATCGACTTCGTCGCCGCTTTCGCCATGTCCGAGGGCAAGGTTGGCAAAGATCTGACCGAGGCGATCTTCCTGCCACCGAACAACTTTCCCCGTCTCGCGGCCGACCTGCCGCCGTCGGGTGTCCCGGTGACCAGGGGCCTGGTCGACGCCAGCGAGGTCGATCGTGTGGCGGCGGCGTTGACCGGGGCTGAGGTGCTGCTGTACTCGGCACCCAGCGGCCGCCCGGATACGGCCAGGGCCTACGCCGAGGCCGCCTGCCGGGCAGGCGTCGCCTTCATCAACACCACATCTGACGCGATCGGCCGCGATCCACTCTGGATCGATCGTTTCGAGGCGGCGGGTCTGCCGTTGCTCGGTGACGATCTGGCCAGCCAGTTCGGCACGTCGGTGGTGCACAACGCGCTGCTGCGGTTGCTGGAGGAGCGGGGTCTCACCCTGGCCAGTTCCTATCAGGTCAACCTGGGCGGTACCGAGGACTTCCGCAACCTGGCCGAGAACTCCAACACCAAGAAGCAGTCCAAGCTCAACGCCCTGTCGGCGGCGGACAAGGTGGAGATGGCCCCATTCGGGTATCTTTCGCAGCTTCGGTCGGAGAAGGTGGCACACCTCGGCATTGAGGCGCAGGGGTGGGGTGAGACTGCGGTGAGCCTTGACGTGAAGCTGAAGGTGCACGACCCGAGTGGCGCTGCCGGCGTCAACATCGATCTGATTCGCATCGCGGCGAGCGCGCTCCGCGATGGGCGCGGTGGTTATGCCACCGAGGCGTCGCCTCTGCTCAAGTCCCCGCCGGGCACGGCGATCTGACCGGGACACCTGCCGGACACCGGGCGGAAACGTAATCGTTTCGTCAGCCCGGTGCGACGCAGCTCATAAAACGCTGCACGATCACCCAACCGCGAACTAGGGTCAGTACGACATCGTTTCGCGGGGGGTCGGAATGCTTGGCGGTCAGCAGGTGGGCGCGGGCGCCGGGGTGCCGGCTGCCCGGGGCGCCCGATGCTCCGACAGCGACCTGTTCGCCGTGGTCATCGAGGTGCTGCGCCAGGTCGGCTTCGACCGGTTGACCATCGACGCCGTCGCCGCCCGCGCCCACGTCAGCAAGGCCACCATCTACCGGCGCTGGGACGGCAAGACCGAACTGGTCGTCGCCGCCCTGCGCCACCGGCAGGTGGGCGTACACAACCCGCCCGACACCGGCTCACTGCGCGGCGACCTGATCGAGTTGCTGCGCGCCACGGCCGCTGTCTGCGCGGCCGACTGCGACCTGATGCAGGCGTTGGCCTTCGCCATGCGGACCAATCCCGAGCTGGAACGCCTGGTCCGCCACCAGGTGCTGCCCGCCGGGCGGGTGGCCAGCACGGCCATCCTGGTCCGCGCCGCCGCCCGGGGCGAAATCCCGCCCGAGGCCGGTGAACGGGAGCTGTTCCACGAGCTGGCGCCCGCGCTCTCCATGTCCCGCATCGTCGCGTCCGGCCTACCCGCCGATGACGCGTTCCTCACCCAGGTCGTCGACCAGGTGCTGATTCCGGTGCTCCGCTACCAGCCCGACCGCCCGTCTCAGGCCTGATCCACACCAGCAACATGCACACGGAAGGCTTCACCATGCCCGGAACTACCTCGACCGCCCCCGGTGCGCCCGGCGCCGGGACGTCGATAGGCGCGCCGCACCCGAAGCGCTGGATCGCGCTGGCGATCATCGCGATCTCGCAGCTGATGGTGGTCCTGGACGCCACCATCGTGAACATCGCGCTCCCGCAGGCCCAGGCCGACCTCGGCATCAGCGACGCGAACCGGCAGTGGGTGATCACGGCCTACACGCTGGCGTTCGGCGGCCTGCTGCTGCTCGGCGGCCGGATCGCCGACTACTGGGGCCGCAAGCGGACCTTCCTGGTCGGCATGACCGGCTTCGCGCTGGCCTCCGCGCTGGGCGGTCTGGCCACCACCGGCGGGATGCTCTTCGCCGCCCGCGCGTTGCAGGGCGCCTTCGGCGCGCTGCTCGCCCCGGCCGCGCTGGCTCTGCTCACCGTCCTGTTCACCGAGGCCACGGAGCGCGCCAAGGCGTTCGCGGTGTACGGCGCGATCGCCGGCGGTGGGTCCGCGGTCGGCCTGCTGCTCGGTGGGGTGCTCACCGAGTACGCCGACTGGCGCTGGTGCCTGCTGGTCAACATCCCGGTCGCCGCGGTCGCCATCGCCTTCGCCCTACCTCTGGTGCCGGAGAGCCGGGCGCACGGCAACACCCGCTACGACGTACCCGGCGCGGTCGTCGTCACCGCCGGCCTGGTCTCCCTGGTGTACGGCTTCACCAAGGCCGCCGAGGACGGCTGGGACGCCGCCGCGACGCTCGGTTTCATCGCCGCCGGTGTGGCGCTGCTCGCCGCCTTCGTGGTGATCGAACTGCGCTCCAACCACCCGCTGCTGCCGATGCGGATCATCCTGGACCGCAACCGGGGCGGTGCGTACCTCGCCTCGACTCTGATCGGTGCCGGCCTGTTCGGCGCGTTCCTCTTCCTGACCTTCTACTTCCAGGTGGTGCTCCAGTACAAGCCGCTGGAGGCGGGGCTCGCCTCGCTGCCGGTCACCGCCGGCGTGCTGATCGCGGCGGGTGGGGCCAGCCAGTTGATGCCACGGGTGGGTGCCAAGCCGCTGATGGTCGGCGGTGCCGTGCTCGCCGCCGCGGCCATGCTGCTGCTGACCCAGATCGACGTGGACACCTCGTTCCTCACCCACCTGCTGCCCGCCCAGGTCATCCTCGGCATGGGCCTCGGGTTCACGTTCGTGCCGCTGTCCAGCCTCGCCCTGGTCGGGGTGCCGGAGCACGACGCCGGCGCGGCCAGCGCGACGCTCAACGCCACCCAGCAGATCGGCGGCTCGCTGGGCACCGCGCTGCTGAACACCATGTACACCAGCGCGGTCGCCGCGTACCTGGTCGGCCGGGCACCGAACCCGGTCAACCAGATCGAGGCGCTGGTACACGGCTACAGCGTGGCGTTCGCCTGGGGCGCGGCGCTGATCGTGCTCGCCGGACTGGCCACCCTGATCCTGGTCAAGGTGCGCAAGGAGGACGTCCCGACCGGTACCACCGTGCACATGGGCTGAGCCGACCGCCGTCGCCGGCCGGCCTGCTCCGACCCGGAGTGGGACCGGCCGGCGGCGGCGTCCGGTAGCGTCCCGACCATCACCGAAAATCCGTTGAGGAGACAAATGTCCACGGCTGCCGACCAGATCATCAGCGCTCTGCGCGCGGGCCACGAGGAGCTCGCCACGCTCGTCCGGGACCTCAAGGAAGACGACCTGCTGCTGCCGTCGGGAGCCAGCGAGTGGCAGGTGTCCCAGGTGCTCAGCCACCTGGGCAGCGGCGCGGAGATCAACCTCGCGACGCTGACCGCGGCTCGCACCGGCGCACCCGGCCCGGACGGCGACTTCAACCGCGGCGTCTGGCAGCACTGGGACGCGATGGCCCCGGCCGAACACGCCGCCGGGTTCCTCGCCGCCAACGAACGCCTCGTCGGGGCGTACGAGGCGCTGGACGCCGAGCGCCGGGCCTCGCTGCGGATCGACCTCGGCTTCCTGCCGGACCCGGTCGACGTCGCCACCGCGGGGCGGTTCCGGCTCAGCGAGTTCGCCCTGCACCAGTGGGACGTCGAGGTGGCGTTCAACCCGTTCGCGGCGGTGACGCCGGAGGCGGTGCCGCTGCTGCTCGACCAGGTCGGCGGCATGCTGGCGTGGACCAGCCGCCCACAGGAGCTGGCCGGCCGGGAGGCCACGCTGCTGGTACGACTGCAGGAGCCCGAGCAGACGTACGGGCTGCGGCTGGGCGAGCGGATCGAGCTGACCGACGCGCCGCGGCAGCCGGACGGCGAGCTGACCGCCCCGGCCGAAGCGTGGCTGCGGTTGGCCACCGGGCGGCTGGGTTCCCAGCACACCCCGGACGGGGTGCGGGTGGCCGGCCCGGTGAGCCTGGACGACCTGCGCCGGGTCTTCGCCGGCTTCTGAGGAGTTGCCGCGCGGGCCGGTCATCCCGGCCCGCGCGGCCCGTCGGCACGGTCAGCCCTTCACGCAGACCACCTGCTTGAGGTGCGCCACCACCTGCACCAGGTCCTCCTGCTGGGCCATCACCTCGGTGATGTCCTTGTACGCGCCGGGGATCTCGTCGACCACCCCGGCGTCCTTCCGGCACTCCACGCCAGCGGTCTGCGCGGCCAGATCTGTGGTGCTGAAGGTGCGCTTGGCCTGCGCCCGTGACATCCGCCGCCCGGCCCCGTGCGAGGCCGAGCAGTACGCGTCCGGGTTCCCCCGACCCCGCACGATGTACGACCCGGTGCCCATCGACCCGGGGATGATGCCCAGGTCGCCCCGGCCGGCCCGGATCGCGCCCTTGCGGGTGACCAGCACGTCCACGCCGTCGTAGCTCTCCTCCGAGACGTAGTTGTGGTGACATGAGATGGGCTCGTCGTAACCGACCTGCGGGAAGTGCTCGCGCACCACGCCGCAGAGCAGGGCCAGCATGACCGCCCGGTTGCGCCGCGCGTACTCCTGCGCCCACCACAGGTCGCGCCGGTAGGCGTCCATCTCCGGCGTACCGGTGAGGAACACCGCAAGGTCCCGGTCGGGCAGGTCGACGTTGTGCGGCAGCCGTCGCGCCACCCCGATGTGCCGCTCGGCCAGCTCCTTGCCGATGTTGCGCGATCCGGAGTGCAGCATCAGCCACACCCGTCCCTCGTCGGCACCACCCTGCTCCAGGCAGACCTCGATGAAGTGGTTACCCCCGCCGAGGGTGCCGAGCTGCCGCTGGGCCCGGGTCTCCAGCTGCGCCACCCGCCGGTCCAGCCCGGCGAACCGGCCCCAGAAGTCGTCCCAGCCGGCCTGCTCCAGACCACGCACCCGGCGCGGGTCGACCGCCTTGTCCCGCTGGGCGAAGCCGACCGGGATGGTGGCCTCGATCGCGGAGCGCAGCCCGGCCAGGTCGTCCGGCAGGTCGGCGGCGGTCAGCGAGGTACGGACCGCCGACATGCCGCAGCCGATGTCCACGCCGACGGCGGCCGGCGAGACGGCCTGCCGCATGGCGATGACCGAGCCGACGGTGGCGCCCTTGCCGAAGTGCACGTCCGGCATCACCGCGACGCCCTGCACCCAGGGCAGCGCGCCGATGTTGCGCAGCTGCCGGGCGGCCTGCGGCTCGATGGCGTACGGGTCGGTCCAGACCCGGACCGGTGCCCGGGTGCCGGCGAGGGGGGTGAATCCCATGGCGGTCTCCTTGTGTCGTGCCGGCACCAGCATCGCGCGGGGTGACCGGAAATGATTGCGCGCCAGACGGCCGGGCGCGGAAGCTCGTCGGATATGAAAAGGCCGCCCGACCCTCAGTGGGTGGGCGGCGGCGTCTGACGCGCTGGCGTCAGGGGTGACGCCGCCCCAACTGCCGGCCCTGACCGGGCTGGCCGAGACACCGGTACCGCGCGCCCGAGGGCAACCCGGCACCGGCACCTGGCGTGCGCCAGGTGGCTTTGGTGCGGTTGCGCTGCGACACGGCGTACTCCCCGGGCTCTGATCGGTTGACCTTGCGCCGATGACGCTAGGCGGGCCGGGACCGGTCCGCAATGGATATTGCGGCCGGCCCGGCCGCGCCCGCTACCGGCCGCCGACGACCCGGCGGGCGACCGCCAGCAGGTACTCCTTGCGGTCCAGCGGGTTGTGATCCCAGCGGAGTCGGGTGGGAGCCGGGCCGCGCACCGGCCGGTACCGGTCGAACGCGGTCTCCAACACGCCCTCGCCCCGGGTCAGCGCCGGAAGCCGGCGCTCCAGCGCGTGTACCCGGCCCGCCGGGATCTCCCCCTCCACCAGGTACGACGTGCCCTGGCCGGTGGTGTTGGTCGGCACCGCGTCCAGCCGGGCCAGCGCGGGAAGCAGGGTGCCGAGGATGTCACCCGGCGCCTCCAGCCGGAATCGGTGTACCGGCTCGTGGACCCGGGTGCCGGCCCGGGTGAGCGCGGCCATCAACACCAGCGGGGTGAGGTTGCGGAAGTCTCCCGCCGTGCTGGACATGCTCTTGTCGAAGGTGCCGTGGGAGTGGCTCTGCCGGGCCCAGTAGCCGGCGTGGGTCATCGTCACCTCGCAGTCGGGGACCTGCCAGCCGTGCGGTCCCTGACGCAGCGTCCGGTGCACGGTCTCCTCGACGGCGGCGAAGAAGGCCGGCGGCATCGATCCCAGCTCGACGCCGAGCCGGAAGCTCACCCCGGCCCCGGCCGGTGCGGGGGCCACCCGCAACCCGACGGTGGCCAGGAACGGGTTGGGCGCCACGGCGATCACCTCGACCGCCGCGCCGACGCCGCACACCCGCTCCACGTGCACCGTGCTGCTCTCCCGGAAGGTCACCGCCACTCCGAAGTCGTCGGCCAGGGTGGCCTGGATGACCTCCTTCTGCACCTCGCCATAGAGCGAGAGGGTCATCTCGTGCTGCCGGTCGTCCTGCCGCAGGTTGATCAGTGGATCCTGCTCGGCGAGCTGGCTCAGCGCGGCGTGCGCCGCGACCCGGTCGGCGGGCCGGGCCGGGACCACGACGGTCTCCAGAGTCGGCGGCGCGAAGTGCCGGTCCCCGTCGGCGCGCTCGTGGGGTGCGCCGACCGGGTCGCCGATCCGCGCTTCGGTCAGGCCCCACAGCCGGGCGATGTGGCCCGCGCCGACCGACGCCGCCGCGACGTCGGCGACGTCGGCGACGACGCGTACGGCGGTGACCAGGGCCGCACCGGCCGCGCCGACGCGGATCCGATCACGCACCCGGATCGTGCCGGCGAAGAGCCGGACCAGGGCGATCTTCTCCCCCGCCGGGCCGCGCTCGATGGCGAAGACGGTGCCGGAGACCGGGGCGTCGGCGTCGCCCCGAACCGTGGGCAACAGCTCGGTAATGCCGGCGATCAGCGCATCCACCCCGGCGCCGGTGATCGCCGAGCCGGCAAACACCGGATGGACCAGCGCCCGGCCGGTCCAGACCGCCAGCGCCCGGCGCAGCCGGGGGTACGGCAGTGCCGAGGTGTCCGCCACCCAGTCGGCGAGCAGCGCGTCGTCCTGCCCGGCGAGCAGGTCGAGCAGCCGGTCGGTGAACGTGTCGTCGGCCGGGCCGTACGGCGTGCAGTGGGCGTCCCGGGTGCCGGGCGCCGCCACCGAAGCCATCGCCACCACGGACGGGGTCAGCCTCTCCGCGACGGCCCGCAGCACCCGATCGGGGTCGGCCCCGGCCCGGTCGACCTTGTTCACGAAGATCAGCGTCGGGATGCGCAGCCGGCGCAGGGTGCGCATCAGCACGCGGGTCTGCGGCTGGACCCCCTCCACCGCGGAGATCACCAGTACCGCGCCGTCGAGTACGCCGAGCACCCGTTCGACCTCGGCGATGAAGTCCGGGTGCCCGGGGGTGTCGATCAGGTTGACGGTCACGTCGTCCACCACGAAGGAGACGACGGCGGAGCGGATGGTGATGCCGCGTTGTCGTTCCAACGCCAGGGAGTCGGTGCGGGTGCTGCCCGCGTCGACGCTGCCGATCTCGTCGAGCACACCGACGTCGTGCAGCAGTCGCTCGGTCAGGCTGGTCTTACCGGCATCGACGTGCGCCAGGATGCCGAGGTTGAGGGTTTTCACGCAGCGTCATGTCCTTCGGGTCGGTGACAGGTCCCTTCTGGTCGGACATCGACGCAGCGCGCATTACTACTCCCTGAAGGTTGGTGGCGGTTTCGGGTAGTTCAGCAGGCGGTCGCGGCGCCGGGCAACCGATTAACCGCGCTCCTGCGCGCGACATTGCGGAACATGGGCTTCCGCAATAGCTGGCAGACTCGCGGACATGGTGGAGACCTCCGTGCGGCTGCTGCGCCTGCTCACCCTGTTGCAGGGCCACCGCGACTGGTCGGGCACGGAGCTGGCCGACCGGCTGGCGGTCAGCACCCGCACCGTACGCACCGACGTCGAACGACTGCGGGTGCTCGGCTACCGGATCGAGTCACGCCCCGGGGTCGCTGGCGGCTACCGCCTCGGCGCCGGGTCCGCCCTGCCGCCGCTGCTGCTCGACGACGACGAGGCGGTGGCGGTGGCCGTCGGCCTGCGGGCGGCCGCGTCCGGCTCGGTGCGCGGTATCGAGGAGACCTCGCTGCGCGCGCTGGCCAAGCTGGAGCAGGCGCTGCCGTCGCGGTTGCGGCACCGGGTGGACGCCCTGCGCGCGGCGACGGTCTCCGCGGCCGCCGGCGGCCCGACCGTGGACGCCGAGACGCTCACCGCCGTCTCCACGGCCGTGCACCGCCAGGAGCGGCTGCGCTTCGACTACGCCGGGCACGACGGCACGGCCACCGTCCGGGACGTCGAGCCGTACCGGCTGGTCTACACCGGGCGACGCTGGTACCTGCTGGGCTGGGACACCGACCGGGCCGACTGGCGGACCTTCCGCGCCGACCGGATCCAGCCCCGGGTGCCGGGCGGTCCGCGCTTCACGCCCCGGGAGCCGCCGGGTGGCGACGCGGTCGCGCACGTGCTGCGCGGCGTCGGCTCCACGGCGTGGCCGCACCCGGCGCGGGTACGCCTGCACGCGCCGGCCGATCGGATGGCGCAGCGGATCCCCAGCACGGCGGGCCTGCTCGAGGCGATCGACGAGCACAGCTGCCTGCTGCACACCGGCGGGGAGTCGCTGAGCAACCTGGCCGCCTTCCTCGGCACCCTTGAGGTGGACCTCGACGTGCTCGACCCACCGGAGCTGCGCGACGTGCTGCGCGGCGTGGCCGCCCGGCTCGGCCGCGCCGCTCAGGTGTCGTAGCAGCCGTCCCAGGGCGGGTCGAAACCGAGGTCGTCGGGGACGAACTCGGCGTGGTCCTCGCCGTCGTAGTCCGCGGTTCCGTCGACCAGCCCGAAGACGTGCCCGTCGACCTCGACCTGGAAGAGCTTGATGGCGATGTCGTCGAAGACCCGGCCGGGCAGCGCGTCGAGCCACTCGACGAGCCGGGCCTCGGCCCGGTCGACGGAGGCCTGCTCGTCCTCGCTGGTGCCGGCGAACCAGATGTCCGAGTCGGTGTGCGCGCCGTCAGGGTCGAACCGGTGCAGCACGGCGTACCACCGCTTGTGGCGGTACCAGTCGTCCTCGGCGCCGCTGCCGTCCTCCAGGGTGGCCGTGACGGAGCCGAAGAACTGACCCTTGTCGTACCGACCGATGAAGCGGGTGCGGTAGTCGGGCTCGTACGCGATCGGTACGCGGTCGGGAATCGCCATGGCGGGCACGTTACTGCGCCGGGTCTATGGCTGCGGCACCAGCCGGAAGGACTGCGCGGCAGTGCCGTTGCAGGCGTACTGGATGAGCTGGACACTGTCCGCGGTGGACGCGCCCGGCACGTCGAGGCACTTGCCGCTGTTGCGGTTGACCAGGCGGTAGTAGCCGCCACCCTCCGACTCCGCCCGCCACTGCTGGTTGTTGCCACCGCTGTAGGACCAGAGCTGGATGGGTGCCGAGTCGGCGGTCGACACGTTGGTCACGTCGAGCACCTGAGCGCTGTTGTTGCGGTTGTTGACCCGCAGGTAGCCGCCGCTGGTCGGCGCGAACTGGTACTGCTGGGCGGTGCTGTTGTTGCAGGCGTACTGCTGGATGGCGGTGCCGTTGGTGCTGGCGGCGGCCCGCGCGTCCACGCACTTGCCGCTGGCCCGGTTGACCACGGTGTGCCAGGCCGTCGGCGAGATGGGGCCGGTCGGCGTGGGCGTCGGGGTGGGCCCGGCGCCGGCACCGGCGAGCCAGTGCAGACCGTCGATCAGCAGCCGGTTCTGTGGCTCACTGTCGAAGGTGGACGACAGCCCGGTGTTGGTGTTGTAGTCCATGGCGTTGTGGCCGAAGTTGGCGTAGAGCATCTTGTACCGCTTGTTGCTCCACACCAGCGGGTAGTAGCCGCTGTACCAGGACTGGTTGGGGTCGGTGCCGACCGGGAAGCTGGACGGGTCGATCGACGCGAGGATGTCGATGTCCGGGTTCTGCCGGAGGTCGTTGCTCCAGGAGTACCACTCGCTGATCGACGACGGGAAGGTCACGGGGAGCTGCCGGGTGGCCGGGTGGGTGCGGTTGTCGGCGCGCAGGGTGACCCGGGTGGGCCCCCACGTGTTCGACTGGAACGCGCCGGTGCCGAGGAAGGTGTTGTAGTACCAGCTCCAGCTCGACGGGTTGGTGTTGAAGGCGGTGACGTGGAAGCCCAGCCACGCGCCGCCGTTCTGCATGTACTGCTGGAACGCGGCCCGTTGCGCGGTGGGTGGCGCGTCGTCCAGGAACATGATGACCTTGTACTGCGCCAGGTTGGCGGTGTTCAGCAGGCCCCAGTTGGTGGTCGCCTCCCAGGAGAAGCCGTACTGGGCGGCCGCCTGCGGGAACCAGGCCCGGGCATCCCGGACGAAGTCGATGTGCGCGGCGTCCCAGGTGCCGTTGTAGAAGGCCAGGACTTTGAACGTCGGAGCGGCCTGCGCGGTACGCGAGGCGTTGACGGCGAGGCCGACGCTGAGCGCGACGACGAAGGCGACCAGCAGCGAGATGATCCGTCTGGTACGGGAGGAGAGTTCTGCGATCACCTGATCGTCCCTTCGGTGGTGGCCTGGGGACGCGCGCCGACGCGTCGACGTGAACCATCTGTATACAAGGTTTACAGATCGATGAAAGGTTATGCGTTCCGCTGCTCGACGTCAAACACCCCTGCGACTGTTGGTAGGCGTCGTTGGCCTGGTGTTGTTGCCATTCGCGGTGAATGCCGCGAATGACAGCCCGCGCGCCGTGGACGGGGGGTCAGACGCCGACGGTGCCGTCGATGCCCTCGCGCAGGAAGTCGGCGTGCCCGTTGTGCCGGGCGTACTCGTGGATCAGGTGCAGCATCACCAGTCGCAGCGACACGTCCTCGCCGGAGCGGGCGTTGTGGCCGGTCACGTCGAGCGACGGCGCGGCCCGCTCGATGCGGCGGGCGTGCTCGACCTCGCGCTGCCAGGCGTCGAACGCCTCGGCGCGGGTGGCGGAGCTGGCGTCGTACGCCTGCTGGTAGTCGCCGGTCGCCGACCAGACCAGCCCGACGTCCTCGCCGTCGATCACCCGCCGGAACCAGGCGCGTTCCACCTCGGCCAGGTGCCGGACCAGGCCGAGCAGGGACAGCGAGGAGGGCGGCATCGACTGCCGGCGCAGTTCCTCGTCGGAGAGGCCGTCGCACTTCAGGGCCAGCGTCGCGCGGTGGAAGTCGAGGAAGGCGCGCAGCGTCTCCCGCTCCCCACCGGTCACCGGGGGGCCGATCCGTTCGGTGGTCACGGCGTCGATCATGCCGGACGGCGTCGGCGGCGTCGGTGCCGGCCGGGTTGTCAGCCGACCGAGGAGCGGGCCACCGGCGCGGTGAAGTAGGTGTCCGGGTACGGCTCGTCGCGGAAGCTGTAGTGCCACCACTCGCGGTCGTAGTTCACGAACCCGCCGTCGGTCATCAACCGCTGCAACAGCCGCCGGTTGTCCCGGGCCGTGCCGGTGATCCCGGGGTCGGCCGTGTGCGCCCGGGTGTCGAAGCAGTCGAAGCCGGTGCCCATGTCGATGCTGTTGTCGGCGAAGCGCTGCCCGCGCGGCGCGGTACAGGCCACCAGCGGCTGACCCGACGCGTACGGGGGCTGGCTGGCGGCCGGCTCGTCGACCAGGGTCAGGTCCAGGGTGCTGCCCCTGCTGTGCGCCGTGGGCGCCCCGATGTAACCGTCGGCGAAGAGTCGGCTCTTCGCCACGTCCGGATAGAACTCGGCTTTCGTCTGTTGCTCGCCGGGGCGCTTCGCCCAGGCGACGAAGTCGTCCACCGCCGGCTGCGGGCGGTAGCAGTCGTACACCTTGAGGCTGTGCCCGCCGGCCAGCGCGGCATCCTGCACCCGGCGCAGTGCCTCGGCCGCCTGCCGGGTGAGCAGACACAGCGGCTCCTGGTAGGCGGTGATCGGCCGGCCGACGAAGTTGTGCGCGGTGGCGTACCGGATGTCGGCGTGGATGCGCGGGTCGAGGTCGGACAGCACCACGAACCCCGGCAGGCGGGCCGCGGCGGACGGGCCAGGGCTCACCGACGTCGACCCCGCACCCGTCGGCGCCGGACGGGGCTCCGGCCGCGAGCAGCCGCCGAGCAGCACGACCAGCGCGAGCACGGCGCCGCCGCCCACTCGCCCTGACCTGCGCACCCGTCCTGTCTATCAGCCCGACCGGAGCTCCGCGCCGGATCGACGTCCGACCGCCGGCCGAATCGGCTCGGTGCCCTCGGCCAGGTGCTCGCCGAGGAAGCGCAGCGCCGCCTCGTCGTCGTCGATCCCGCCGGCCTCGTGGCCGTTGTACCGCCACACCGACAGCTCGGTCGGCCCGGTGTGGGCGTTGACGGCCGCGTAGACCGTCGACGGGGGCACGATGTCGTCCATCAACGCCACCGAGTACCGCGTCGGCCGGCGGCAGCGCCGGGCGAAGTTCACCCCGTCGACGTACGCCAGGGTGGCCAGCACCCGCTCCTCGGCGTCCCGGTGGATCGCCAGGTAATCCCGGATCTCCCGGTACGGGCGGGCGTCGGTGGCGACGATCGCGCGCGGGATGTCGCAGAGGAACGGCACGAGGGCGACCACCGCCCGTACGCCGGGTGCCAGTGCGCCGGCCGCGAGCGCCAGCCCGCCGCCCTGGCTGTGACCGAGCACCGCCACCCGGGTCGGGTTGACCACCGGCAGGGTCCGGACGGCGTCCACCGCCCGGACCGCATCGGTGATCAGTCGGCGGTAGTAGTAGGTGCGCGGGTCGGCGATACCCCGGGTGGCCACCCCGGGCGCCTCCGGGCCGGCGGCACCGGGATCCGGGGTGGCACCCCGGCTCCAGCCCGAACCCTGCCCCCGGGTGTCCATCTGGAGGTGCACGAACCCGGCCGCCGCCCAGAGCAGGTTCTCCAGCGGGTGCCCCCGACCGCCGCCGTAGCCGGCGTACTGGACCACGGTCGGCAGCGCCATGCCGGCTCCGTGGGGCACCCGCAGCCAGCCCCGCACGGGTTGGCCGGCGAAGCCCGGGAACGTCACGTCGAACACGTCGATGCTGACCAGCCCGGTCGTCACCGGCTCGACCCGGACCGGCCAGCGGGCGTCCCGGGCCTCCGCCAGGGTGCCGGCCCAGAACTGGTCGAAGTCCGCCGGTTCCCGGACCGCGCTGCGGTAGCCGTGCAGCTGCTCCTCGGGCAGGTCGGTGTACACGTCGCGCTCAGTCGGTCGGGTGGGCCGTGAACGCGGGGTGCATCTGCCGGGTGTGGTCCACCTGCCGTACCGGCCCGGTCAGCTCGACGGTCGCCACCAGCCGCGGTTGCGTGCTGGACGAGGCGAGCCGCAACTCCAGCTCCCCCGGCTCGACCACCCGCCGCCCGTCCCGCCCGGTGAACGAGAGCAGGTCGGCCGGCACGGTCACCTCGATCCGGCGACTGGCGCCGGCCTCCAGCGGCACCCGTAGGTAGCCGATCAACCGCTGCACCGGCTGCACCACCGAGGCCACCGGGTCGTGCGCGTAGAGCTGCACCACCTCACTGCCCCACCGGGTGCCGCTGTTACGCAGCGTGAAGGCCAGCAGCAGCTCCCCGTCGGTCTCCGCCGTCGCCTGTTCGACCGTCAGCTCCGACCAGTCGAATCGGGTGTAGCTGAGCCCGTGCCCGAAGCCGTACGCGGGCGTGGGGTCGATGTTGGAGACGTCGCTGGCCTGGCCCAGCCGGGCGGCGAGGTAGGTGGTCGGCTGGCCACCCGGGCTGCGCGGCACACTGACCGGCAGCCGACCCTGCGGCTCGACCCGCCCGCTGAGCAGACCGGCGATCGCCGACGGCCCCTCCTCGCCCGGGAAGAACGACTGCACGATGGCCGCCGCCTCGTCGACCGCCCGGCCCAGCGCGTACGGCCGGCCGGCGATCAGCGTGACCACCACCGGGACGCCGACCTCCAGCAGCGCGTCCAGCAGCTGCTGCTGCACCCCGGGCAGGGCCAGCGACTCCGCGTCGCAGCCCTCACCGCTGGTGCCCCGGCCGAACAATCCGGCCCGGTCACCTAGGGCCGCGATGACGACGTCCGCGCCCCGGGCCGCCTCGACCGCCGGGGCGAACCCACCGGTCTCCGGGCCGTCGACGCTCGCGCCGGGCACGACCACGACCTCGCTTCCTGGAAACTCGGCGCGCAGCGCCTGCACGAGGGTGGGCAGCTCGATCCCGAGCGGCAGCTCCGGGTGGTGGGATCCGACGTGAACCGGGAACGAGTAGCAGCCCAGCACCGCCGTCGGGTTCTCGGCCTGCGGGCCGACCACCGCGATCCGCGCCGGCCTGGCCAGCGGCAGGACGCCGTCGTTGCGCAGCAGGACGACGGCCTGTTCGGCCACCTCGCGGGCGAGTTTCCGGTTGGCGGGTGGGTCCAGGTCGATGGTGCCCCGCATCGCCTCCGGGTCGGTGAGGTCGACGCCGGCGAGCGCCACCGGCACCGGGTCCCACCCGTCGTCGAGGAGCCCGAGCTGGGCCTTCTGCAGCAGCACCCGCCGCACCGCCCGGTCGATCAGCGCCTCGGCCACCTGCCCGGCGGCGAGGGCCTCGTGCAGCGGCTCACCGAAGGTCTTCACGGTGGGCAACTCCACGTCCACCCCGGCGGCGAGGGCCACGCCGGCCGCCTCGCCCCAGCTGCCGGCGACCCCGTGCAAGGTGCGCAGGAAGGCGATGCCGAAGTAGTCGGCCACCACCGTGCCGGTGAACCCCCAGGTCTCCCGGAGCAGGCCCGTGAGCAGTTCCTCGTCGGCCGCCGACGGCATCCCGTCGGTGTCGGTGTAGGCGTGCATCACCGACCGCGCGCCGCTCTCCCGGACCGCCATCTCGAACGGCGGCAGCATCACGTCCGCCCGCTCCCGCGGGCCCATGCCGACCGGTGCCAGGTTGCGCCCGGCGCGAGAGGCGGAGTAACCGACGAAGTGCTTGAGCGTGGCCACCACACCCGTCGACTCCAACCCCTGGATGTACGCGGTGGCGACCGTGCCGACCAGGTAGGGGTCCTCGCCGACCGTCTCCTCGACCCGTCCCCAACGGGCGTCGCGGACCACGTCGAGCACCGGTGCCAGTCCCTGGTGCACGCCGAGGCGGCGCAGGTCCGCGCCGATCAGACCGGCCATCCGCCGGATCAGTGCCGGGTCGAAGGTGGCGCCCCAGGACAACGGCACCGGGTACGCGGTCGCACCCCAGGTGGCGAAGCCGGCCAGGCACTCCTCGTGGGCGAGGGCCGGGATGCCGAAACGGTTCGCGGTGGTGATCCGCTGCTGGGTCCGCAGCAGGGAGAGCGCGCCGAGCGCCGGGTCGACCGGAGCGGTGCCGAACGGCCGGGTCAGCTGCCCGAGCCCGGTGTGCAGCAGCTCGTCGAGGTCGACCGGCTCCTCCATTTCGTGCTGGTGGGGCGCGACCTCACCGCCGTCGGCGGAGGCGCCCACCCAGACGCCGTACAGCTGGGCGATCTTCTCCGGCAGGGTCATCGCGGCGACGAGGGCGTCGACGCGGGTGGGCGGGTCGTAGGAGGGATCGTTCCAGATGGTGGTGCTCGGTTCGGTGTCCACGGTCACGTTGTCGGTCACTTTCCTCCGACGCCCATCGGCCCCCGTAGGAGGGACCGCTGGGCGAACAGGTAGACGGTTATGCGGTGTTTCGCGTCTCTGCGCGTACCGGTGCTGCTCAGCCCTTCACCGCACCCTGCAGGCCACCGACGATCTGCTTCTCGGCGAAGGTGAAGAAGAGAAGCGCCGGCAGCATCGCCAGCGAGGTGAACGCGAGGATTCCCGCGGTGTCGGAGGTGTACTGGCTGGAGAAGTTCTGCACGCCCAGCGGCAGGGTGTGCAGGTCGGCGTCGCCGAGCACGAGCAGCGGCAGGAGGAAGGCGTTCCAGCTCGCCACGAACGCGAGGACCCCGACGGTGACCAGCGCGGGCCGGGACAGCGGCAGCATGACCCGCCAGAGGAAACCGAGCCGGCCGGCGCCGTCGATCGCCGCGGCGTCCTCCAACTCGCGGGGTACGGCGGCCAGGAACGGACGCAGGATCACGATCGTGAGCGGCAGCGAGAAGGCGACCTGCGGGAGGATCACCGCGTAGTAGGAGTTGATCAGGTTGAGGTCACGCAGCATCAGATAGAGCGGCAGGATCGCCGCCCCGGCCGGGAAGAGCAGACCGAGGGTGAAGAAGGTGTAGAGCGTCTCCCGGCCGCGGAAGCTGTAGCGGGCGAGCACGAACGCGGCGCAGACGCCGAGCAGCACGACGGCGAGCGTCGTGCCCAGGGCGATCACCGCGCTGTTGAGCGCCTGCTGCCAGAAGTCGACCCGCGTCAACACCCTGGCGTAGTTGTCCCATACCCACGGGTCGGGCAGCCCGGCCGGGTCCGCGATGATCTGCGGGGTGGTGCGGAAGCCGCCGACGATCACGTAGACCACCGGGGCGATGGAGACGGCGGCGATCGCGAGGGCCAGCCCGTAGGTCAGCGGACTGCCCCACGAGAACGGACGGCGGTGCGGCGACGAGGGGGACGTCAGCGCGTTCTCGACCACGGTCAGTTCCTCCTTCCGGTGACGGCGCCCGCGATGTCGCGACGGAGGAGAAAGCGCTGGAACAGCAGCGCCGCGATGAAGGAGATGACGAACAGGATCACGGCCACCGCGTTGCCGTAGCCCCAGAGCCGGGCGAAGAAGCCGTTGTCCACCATGTACGTGGCCATGGTGGCCGAGGCGCCGAGCGACCGGACCGCGGGCACCGAGGTCACCCAGATCACGTCGAAGACCTGCAACGAGCCGATCATCGACAGGAACATCCAGATCCGGATCGTCGGGCCCAGCAGCGGGAGCGTGACGTGGCGCTGGGTCTGCCACCAGCTCGCGCCGTCGATCGCGGCGGCCTCGGTCAGCTCGGGCGGCACGTTCGACAGTCCGGCGAGCAGGAGAATGATCGCGAAGCCGACGTACTTCCAGGTGAGGACAACCAGCAGCGTCCAGATGACGATGTCGAGGTCGGCGAGCCACGCCTGCACCAGGCTGCCCAGGCCGATCTGCCGCAGCAGCACGTCGATGGTCCCGCCGCCGGTGAGGATCAACTTCCACATGATGCCGACGGTGACTTCGGCGAGGACGTACGGCACGAACACTAGGAGCCGGAACACGGTGCGGCCGCGGAAGCGACGGTTGAGCAGCAGGGCCACGGCCAGGGCGATGGGGCCCTGGAGCAGCAGCGACCCGAACACGATGATGGCGTTGTTGCGTAGAGCGTCCAGGAAGATCGGGTCCTGGAAGGCGAGGATGTAGTTGTTGAATCCGACGAACTCGGTGGGCGGCCCGACTCCGCGCCAGCGGAAGAGGCTGTAGTAGACCGCGAAGCCCATCGGCACCAGCACGAACATCACGTAGACGGCGACCGCCGGCGTGGTGAGCCCGATGATCTCGTACCACTTGCGTCTGGTCTCGGCAGCGCGGGACGACGGGCGTCGGGCGGCCGGGGGGCCCGCCGGCGGCACGGACGCGCCGCCGGCGGGGCTCAGGGTCGGGTTGGTGGAGGTCACTTCTTCGCGGCCGCCTTCATCGCCTCGACGACCTTCTCCGGGGTGCCGTTGCCCGCGAAAATGGCGATGACCGCGTCGTTCATCGCGTTGCCGACGGTGCTGCCGAAGGCCGTGTCCAGCCAGAGCTGCACATACGTCGCACCCGAGGTGGCCTCCAGGATGGACTTCAGGGCGGGGTCGGCCACGCCGGCCTCCGCACCCTTGGCTACGGGCAGGCCGGTGCCGGTCCCGGCGAAGCCCTTCTGCACCTCGGGGCTCACGATGTACTTGAGGAACTCGACGCACTCGGCCGGGGCGTTCTTGGCGCAGGCGAACCCGTCGCCGCCGCCGAGGGCCGCCTTCGGGTCACCGGCGGAGCCGGCGATCGCCGGCACGGGGAACCAGCCGAGGAACTTCGTGAGCGCTTCGGGATCCTCGGCGACGGTCTCCAGGGTGCCCCTGTTCCAGTCGCCCATCAGCTCCATCGCGGCCTTGCCGTTGGCGACCAGCCCGTTGGCGCTGGTCGGGTCGTTCTGGCCCGGCGTCGCAATGAAGTTCGGCTGGAACGGGTTGGTGCCGATGAAGGTCTTCAGGTCCTGGCCCGCCTTGACGAAGCACGGGTCGTCGAAGACCAGGTCGACGGACGCCTTCTTGAGCGTGTCGACCGAGCAGGCACGCAGCGCGAAGTTGTACCACCAGTGCGCGGCGGGCCACTTGTCACCGGCCCCCAGCGCGATCGGGATGACGTTGATGGCCTTGAGCTTCGTGACCGCCTGGTTGAGCTCCTCGAAAGTGGTCGGAGGAGCGGTGATGCCCGCTTTCGCGAACATGTCCTTGTTGTACCAGATGCCCTCAATCCCCATCCGGTACGGCAGGCCGTACTGCTTGCCGTTCACCTGCCAGATCTCGGTCGCGCTGCCGATGTTGGCGACCTCGCCCTTGACCTGATCGGTGAGGTCCTTGAGGTAGTCGGCCTCCACCTGCTCACGCATCTCGCCGCCGCCCCACGCCTGGAAGATGTCCGGCGGGTCGCTGGACAGCAGCGCGGCGGGGAGCCGGGTGCGCTGGAGTTGGTTGGTCTCGATCGCCTCGATCTGGACCGTGACGGTCGGGTGCAGTGCGGAGAAGTCCTTCGCGACCTTCTCCCAGTAGGTCTTGCCAGGCCCGTCCTGGGAGGCGTTGTGCCACCAGGTCAGGGTCACCGGGTTCTTGTAGAGCTCGTTCTCGGCGGGTGCCTCGCTGTCGCTGCCGTTACACCCGGCGACGAGCAGTGCGGTCGTCATCAACAGCGCCAGGGTGGCGCCCGCGCGGTGCTTCATCGCCATCGACACGTCTCCTCGACTAGCAGTGGCGGTACTTAGGTGCGGCGAGTTTTACAGTCACGTAACGGGGTGTCAACCGTTGTCGATAACGTTTTCTACCCCTCGCGACGAGTCCCAGGTGGCCCACTATCATCGTCGGCGTGACCTTCCCTGAGCGTGTCAAGATGTCGGACGTGGCCCGTACGGCCGGCGTCTCGGTGGCGACCGTGTCGAAGGTCGTCAACGGTCGCTACGGCGTGGCGCAGGCGACCGTGGAGCGCGTCCGGGAGGTCATCCACCAGCTCGGCTACGAGGCCAGCCTGGGAGCGCAGAGCCTGCGCAGCCACCGGACGAACGTCCTGGGCATCCTGGTCGCCGAGTTCGAGCCGTTCTCGACCGAGCTGCTCAAGGGCGCGTCGAAGGAGGTCGCCGGCACCGGCTACCAACTGCTGGCCTACTCCGGCGGCGACGGCGACGGCACGGCCGTCGGCTGGGAGCGGCGCTCGCTGGCCCGCCTGTCCGGGACGCTCATCGACGGGGCGGTGATCGTCACGCCGACGGTGGTCGAGACCAAGCAGGGCTTCCATGTCGTGGCCGTCGACCCCCACACCGGCCCGTCGGGGCTGCCTACCGTCGACTCGGACAACTTCGCCGGCGCGGTGCTCGCGACCAACTACCTGCTGTCGCTCGGCCACCGCCGCATCGGCCACATCAGCGGTCGCCCCGACCTCGAGTCGGCGCGCCTTCGCGAGGCCGGCTTCCGCCGAGCCATGGCCGACGCGGGCGTCGCGGTCGACGAACGACTCGTCCGCGTCGGCGGTTTCCGGGTCGAGAGCGCCGCCGCCACGGCCGCGGAACTGCTGGCACTGCCCGACCGGCCGACCGCCGTCTTCGCCAGCAACGACCTCTCCGCGATCTCCACGATGGACGTCGCCCGGACCATGGGCCTCACGGTGCCCGACGACCTGTCCGTGATCGGCTTCGACAACATCCCTGAGTCGGCGCTGGTCACCCCGCAGCTCACCACGATCTCGCAACCCCTGCAGCGCATGGGCGCCGTGGCGATGCGGCTGCTCATCGACCTCGTCGGCGGCGTCGAGCGCGACCCGCACGTCCGGCTGCCGACCGAACTGGTCGTCCGGTCTTCCTGCGGCCCGTACACGCCCTTTCCCGGGCCCGATCGGCCGCCGTCGGCAGCCGGTGGGGCGAGCGGCTGAGCGGCGAGGTCACGGGTGCTAGGCCGGGCCCGGCGACGCGCCGGCCCGTGCCGATCAGCCGGACTTCCGGGAATTCTCCGCAACTTCCCGAACACCGGCGGCGATGCGCCCTGTCGCCAGCCCTCGGTCCGTGCGGCAAGATGACCGATGGGACGGACACGCTGCTCCGGGGCATCCCGGTGCCGGCGTCCGGCCCGCCCCCGAAAGATCAAAGGAGACGCGGTGGACGCGGACGACGGACGCAGGGTGACCATCACCGCGATCGCACGGGAGGCCGGAGTGTCGGTGCCGACCGTGTCCCGGGTGCTCAACGGTCGGTCCGATGTGGCACCCGACACCCGGGAACGGGTCGAGGAGCTGCTGCGCCACCACGGCTACCGGCGCCGCAACAGCCGCAGCGTACGCCGCGCCGGTCTCGTCGACCTGGTCTTCAACGACCTGGACAGCCCCTGGGCCGTGGAGATCATTCGCGGGGTGGAGGACGTCGGGCACGGCGCCGGCGTCGGCACCGTGGTCTCCGCGATCCACCGGCAGCCCACCGCGGCCCGGCAGTGGTTGCAGAATCTGCGTACCCGGGCCACCGACGGCGTCATCTTCGTGACCTCGCACCTGAGCCCGCCGCTGCACGCGCAGCTGCGCCGCCTCAACGTGCCGGTGGTGGTCGTCGACCCGGCCGGCGTGCCGGCCATGGACGTGCCGACGATCGGTGCCACCAACTGGTCCGGCGGACTCGCCGCGACCGAGCACCTGCTCTCGATCGGGCACCGGCGGATCGGGTTCGTCGCCGGGCCCACGCACCTGTTGTGCAGCCGGGCTCGGCTCGACGGTTACCGGGCCGGCTTGGAGGCGGCCGGGGTGCCGGTCGACGACGCCCTGGTCTGCCCGGGCGACTTCTACCACGCCTCCGGGTTCGCCGCCGGCACGGCGCTGCTCGACCTCGCCGATCCGCCGACGGCCATCTTCGCGGCCAGCGACCAGATGGCCTTCGGCGTCTACGAGGCCATCCGGCGTCGGGGGTTGCGAGTCCCGGACGACGTCAGCGTGGTGGGCTTCGACGACCTGCCGGAGGCCCGCTGGGCTTCGCCGCCGCTGACCACCGTGCGTCAACCGCTGGTGGAGATGGGCCGACTGGCGGCGCGGACCGTGCTGCGGCTGGCTCAGGGCGAGGGTATCGACTCGCCCCGGGTGGAGCTCGCCACCGAGTTGGTCGTCCGGGACAGCACCGCCACCGCGCTGACCGGGTCACCCGACCGGTCGTGACGGTCGGAATCGGGTCGGACGCTGGTTCGGCGGTTCCGGTTCGGATCCCGAAAATTCCGGCTTCTTACGGCCCCAACGACGGCTAGTGGCCGGCGCGCCCTGGCGCGGTGAGCGACCTGGAGCCGCCCACCGCGCCGCACGGTCAGTGGTGGTGGTGCGAGCGGACGGCCCGGCGGATGTCCACCGGCAGTGCGGGTGCGCCGTCGACCGGTGCCGGGTCCTCGGCGGTCGGCGCCACTCCCCCGGCGGCGATCCGGTCCAGGGTGGCCAGCCCGGCCGCGTCGATCTCCCCGAAGATCGTGTAGTTGGGGCGCAGCGCGGAGTTGGCGTAGACCAGGAAGAACTGGCTGCCGTTGGTGTCCGGCCCGGCGTTGGCCATGGCCAGCACGCCCCGGGCGTACACCTTGCGTTCGCCGGTCGGGTCGGTGGGCGCCGGCGGCAGGTCGGTCGGCAGTTCGTCGCGGTACCGGTATCCCGGGCCGCCCTCGCCCGTGCCGGACGGGTCACCGCATTGCAACACGCTGAGCGTCGGGTACGCGGTCAGCCGGTGGCACATGGTGCGGTCGTAGAAGCGCTTGCGGACCAGGTGCAGGAAGCTCTGCACCGTGCACGGCGCGGTTGCCCGGTCCAGGGTCAACCCGATCGGCCCGTGGTTGGTGGAGAGGGTCACCCGGACGGTGCCCCGGTCCGGCGTACGCCGCGGGTCGGGCGGCAGTGGCACCGGCCGGGCCGCCGGCTCGTCGGGCGTCTCGGTGTACGCGCATGGGCCGTGCGTGGTGCGCGGCGGGCGGGTGGCGGCGTCGGCGGCTGCTGGCGGCGCGGCGGACGCGGTCACGGCGTCGACGGACGCGCCCGGCGCGGCTACGGCGGTGGCGGACGCGCCGACGACCAGCGCCCCGGCGAGCACCGTCACCCCCGCGAGGCGGGTCAGCGCGCGCACCGACCGGCGGGGTGTCGCCACGCCGGGCCGCGGTTCGAGTTCACTCGACACAGGGATCCTCCTGGACTCGTGGTGCCAGAAAGACCGGAGTCTATGGACGTCAGAGCCGGTTGTCGATCCGTCAGGGCAGCCGACGGCGGTGCCGCCACAACAGCCCGCCCAGCAGCAGCACCCCCGCGCCGCTCAGCGCGGTCACCGACCAGAGCCACCCCGACCCGGCGTGCACCGGACCGCTGGCCGCCGCCGGTCGAGGCGCACGGGGCGCAGCCAGCGCGGACGGCGAGGCCGACGGCGTGGCGGTCAGCTCGCCCGGCTCGACCAGCCCGCCGACCGCCGCATCGCGGGGCAGCGTGAAGCCCCAGTCCAACAGGGCCGCACCCTGCTCCCAACCGCGCTTCGGCGCCGGCTCGGCGCCCAGCAGGGTCACCACCAGCCGCCGCCCGCCGCGTTGCGCCGCGCCGACGTAGGTGTGCCGGGCCAGGTCGGTGAAGCCGGTCTTGCCGCCGAGCGCGCCCGGGTACCGGTAGATGAGCTGGTTCTCGTTCTGGATCTGGAAACCCTTGATGCGCTGCGCCGGCTGGGCCGGGATCTGCGCCTGCTCGGTGAGCGCGTACCGGCGGAAGTTCGGCTCGGCGAAGCAGGCCCGGGCGATCAGCGCGAGGTCGTACGCGCTGGTGAACTGCCCCTTGCCGTCCAGCCCGGAGGGGGTGACCGCGTGCGTCTGGAGCGCGCCGAGCCGGTGCGCCTGCTCGTTCATGGCGCGTACTCCGCCGGCCGCGCCGTCCGCCCCGCCGCCCAGCCGGGCCAGCGCGTTGGCCGCCTCGTTGCCCGAGTTGAGTAGCAACCCGAGCCAGATGGTCTCGACGGTGTACCGGCCGCCCTCGACCAGGCCGACGGCGGACGAACCGGGCTCGATGTTCATGTCCGCCGCGGTGACGGTGACTGTCTGCTTCGGATCCAGCCGGGGCAGCATCGTGGCCGCCAGCAGCAGCTTCTGCACGCTGGCCGGGGTGCCGTACTCGTGCGGGCCGCAGCCACCGAGCACCTGGCCGGTGTCCAGGTCGGCGACCAGCCACGAGGTGGCGGTGACCGCCGGTGGCGCGCCGGCGCCGGCCGGCACGACCAGTCCGCTGGTGGCCAGTCCGACTCCGCCGACCACCCGCTGCTCGGGCACGGCGGGCGGGGGCGAGGGCCGTGGCGGCCGGGACACCGCTGGCGCCGGCACCGTCGGGCACCGCACGGTCGTCGCGGCGGCGGAACCCGTGGTGGCGGTCGTAGCGGCGGCGGTCGTCGCGGGAGCGGCAGCGGTCGTCGCGGGAGTGAGCAGGACGGCGGACGCCGCGACCGTCAGCAGCGCAGCTTTCATGAGCTCGACCCTAGCCAACAAGATCCCCCGCCGGGACCGGATACCCGGCCGACCATCCGGCGGCATCCCGACCGCCCAGGTAGTCGTGCAGCGCGGCACTCCCCCGCAGCCGGCGCAGACTGCGCGCGTGCAGTTCCTGCTCACGGCGGGCCAGCTCGGCGCGGACCCGCTGGGCGCTGCCGGTGGTGCGCAGCTCGCCCAGCACCGCCCCGATGATCTCGAACGGGTAGGCGCCCCGGCGCAGCAGCGCGACGACCTGCGCGGCGCGCAGCTCGGCCTCGTCGTACACCCGGTATCTGGTGCCCGGCGTGCGAACCGGTCGCAGCAGGCCGCGCTCCTCCCACAGCCGCAGTTGCGAGGTCCGGACCCCGACCAGGGCGGCGACCTCACCGATGCGGGCGCCACGGCGGGGTACCGGCCGGGCTTGCGACGGGCTGGCCAGCACGGTCTCGAAAGCGCCGAGCACCCGGCGGATCTCGGCGCGCTCCCGGTCCAGCTCGGCGTGGCCGCCGTCGAGCGCCGCGAGGGCCGTCGGCAGGTCGCCCCGGTGCACGGCCGCCATGATCTCCCGGGTACGGCTCCAGCCATGCCCCTCGGCGAGCCTCCGCGCCACGGTCAGCGCCCGCGCGTGCTCGGTCGTGAAGATCCGATAGCCGCTCGCAGTGCGCCGCACTGGCGGCAGCACGCCCACCTCGACGTAGTTGCGCACCTGCTGCACCGAAATCCCTGCGGTGGCGGCCAGGTCCACCGCCCGCAGGCGGTCCTTGGGTGCGGAGTCCACGGCGGCCACCGTACCGGTTGCCACGTGATTTGAGACTTTGCGGGTCGTTCCGGCGTAGTCACCAGTGGAATCTCGGCAAAAGTCTCTACTAGGGGATGAATGAGACAATGTAATCCGTCAGCCCGGCGGGGTCCTTCCCCGCCACGATCTCGTGAAGGGTTCGCATGTCGCAGCCAGCATGGTCCGTCGCCGACAGCCACGACATGATCGAGGTACGCGGAGCGCGGGAGAACAACCTCGCCAGCGTTTCGGTCGACATCCCCAAGCGCCGGTTGACCGTCTTCACCGGTGTCTCCGGCTCGGGCAAGTCGTCGCTCGTCTTCGGCACCATCGCCGCCGAGTCCCAGCGCCTGATCAACGAGACCTACAGCGCGTTCCTCCAGTCGTTCATGCCGAACCTCAACCGGCCGGACGTCGACTCGCTGCGCAACCTCGGCGCGGCCATCGTGGTCGACCAGGAGCGGATGGGGGTCAACTCGCGCTCCACCGTGGGCACCGCCACCGACGCGTACGCCATGCTCCGGATCGTCTTCAGCCGGCTCGGCCAGCCGTCGGTGGGTGGTGCCGGGGCGTTCAGCTTCAACCTGGCCGAGGGGATGTGCCCGACCTGCGAAGGGCTGGGCCAGGTCTCCGACCTCGACGTGAGCGAGTTGGTGGACGTCGAGCGCTCGCTCAACGACGGCGCGATCACCGTGCCCAACTTCGCGGTCGACTCCTGGTACTGGCAGACGATCGTCGGGTCCGGTCTGTTCGACCCGGACACCAAACTCCAGGACTACACCGAACAGCAGTGGCAGGACCTGCTGTACAAGCCCTCCACGAAGATCAAAATGGGCAGCAACAACTGGACGTACGAGGGTCTGGCGGTCAAGGTCAAGCGGCTCTACCTGGCCAAGGACCGCGACTCGATGCAGGGGCACATCCGCGCCTTCGTCGACCGGGCGGTCACCTTCACCACCTGCGCGGACTGCGGCGGCACCCGACTCAACGCGGCGGCCCTGTCATCGCGGATCGCCGGGCGGAACATCGCCGAGTGCTCGGCCATGCAGATCAGCGACCTGGCCGCGTTCGTACGGGGCGTCGACGACCCGGCGGTGGCGCCGCTGATCGCCAACCTGCGCGATCTGCTGGACTCGCTGGTCGAGATCGGGTTGGGCTACCTCAGCCTGGACCGCGAGTCGGCGACCCTCTCCGGCGGTGAGGCGCAGCGGGTGAAAATGGTCCGGCACCTCGGCTCCAGCCTCTCCGACGTCACGTACGTCTTCGACGAACCGACCGTCGGGCTGCACCCGCACGACATCGCCCGGATGAACGACCTGCTGCTGCGGCTGCGCGACAAGGGCAACACCGTACTGGTGGTGGAACACAAGCCGGAGACCATCGCGATCGCCGACCACGTGGTCGACCTCGGGCCGGGCGCCGGCACCGACGGCGGCCGGATCTGCTTCACCGGGGACGTCCCCAGCCTGCGCCGCTCCGACACACTCACCGGTCGGCACCTGGACCACCGGGTGACCCTGCGCGACGAGGTGCGCCAACCGAGCGGGCAGCTCGCCATCCGCAACGCCGACCTGCACAACCTGCGCGACGTTGACGTGGACATCCCGCTCGGGGTACTCACCGTGGTCACCGGAGTCGCCGGCTCCGGCAAGAGCTCGCTGATCCACGGGTCGCTGCGCGGCCGGGCCGGGGTGGTGATCGTGGACCAGTCCCCGATCCGCGGGTCGCGACGCAGCAACCCGGCCACCTACAGCGGGCTGCTCGACCCGATCCGCGCCGCCTTCGCCAAGGCCAACGGGGTCAAGGCGGCGCTGTTCAGCGCCAACTCCGAGGGTGCCTGCCCGGCCTGCAAGGGGATCGGGCTGATCTACACGGACCTGGCCATGATGGCCGGCGTGGCGAGCGTCTGCGAGCGGTGCGAGGGACGGCGATTCACCGACGAGGTGCTCACGTACACGCTGCGGGGCAAGAACATCAGCGAGGTGCTGGCCATGCCGGTCACCGAGGCACACGCGTTCTTCCCCAGCGGGCCGGCGCACCTCATCCTCGGCCGGCTGGTCGACGTCGGGCTGGGCTACCTCAAGCTCGGCCAGCCGCTGACCACCCTCTCCGGCGGGGAGCGGCAACGACTCAAGCTCGCCATCCACCTGGCGGAGAAGACCAGCACGTACGTGCTGGACGAGCCGACCACCGGCCTGCACCTGGCCGACGTGGACCAACTACTGGCCCTGCTGGACCGGATGGTCGACGCCGGCAACACCGTGATCGTCATCGAGCATCACCAGGCGGTCATGGCCCACGCGGACTGGCTCATCGACCTGGGCCCGGGCGCCGGGCACGACGGCGGGCGAATCGTCTTCACCGGTACGCCGGCCGAACTGGTCACCCGGGGTGACACGCTCACCGCCGACCACCTACGCGAGTACGTCAAGGAGCCGACGGCGATCACCAAGGGGTAGGGGGCGAGCCGCACCCGGCGGGCGGGCCGTACCCGGCGGCCGAGCCGCACCCGACGGGCGGGCCGCACCCGACGGGCGGGCCGCACCCGACGGGCGCGCCGCACCCGACGGCCGAGCCGCACCCGACGGGCGGGCCGCACCCGACGGGCGGGCCGCACCCGACGGGCGGGCCGCACCCGACGGGCGGGCCGCACCCGACGGGCGGGCCGCACCCGACGGGCGGGCCGCACCCGGCGGGCAGTGGTGGTGGTCAGGCGACGCGGCGCAGCCAGCGCCGCTGCCAGGGTGTCTCCACCGCTTTCGGGTGGTAGCCCGCCCGGACCCACGGCACCGCCCGCTCGGCAGGCAGGCCGTCGAGGATCGCCAACGCGGCCAACGCCGTACCGGTGCGCCCCACCCCACCCCGGCAGGCCACCTCGACACGCTCACCGTCATGTGCCCGCCGCAGCGCCGCCCGCAGGGCGTCGAGGGCGTCCGCCCGATCGAGCGGTAGCCAGAAGTCGGGCCACCGGATCCGCCGGTACGGCCAGTCCGGCGCCGGACCGGGCGCCAACAGCAGGGCGAAGTCGGCGGGCGAGGCGACCGCACCGATACGGCGCCCGCGCACCGTCGCCCCGCTGGGCAGTACCAGCACACCCGACTGCTCGGACCAGATTTGCGCGACAGTCACCCCAGCATTGTGCCGGCACGGCCACCGAGCATGTTGCCGGCACGGCCACCGAGCATGGGGCCGGCACGGCCACCGAGCATGGGCCCGGCACGCGCACCGAGCATGGCCCGGCACGCGCACCAATCTTGGTACCACCGACGCATCGAGCATGGGCTGCCGGGCATGGGCTCGGCACGCGCACGCCCCGCATGGGCTCGGCACGCGCATCCGCATGGGCTCGGCACGCGCACCCCGCATGGGCTCGGCGCGCACCGCGCGTGGTGCCGCCGGACGCGCTGAGCGTGGGGCCAGCACGCGCACCGACGTGCCGCCACTGCGGGTGGGTACAGACAGCGCCGCCCCCGGCTGGTGGGCCGGGGGCGGCGCTGGTGTCGGTGTGCAGGTCGCCTCTCGGCGAGTGGCACGACGCGGCTCCAGCCGAACGGTGTTCCGCGAAGGCAATATAGGTGAGGCCCGGGGACACTGAGTCACACCGACACTGACCACAACCAGCCTCCGGCCGGCGATGTTCCCCGGGCGACACCCGACCAGCCGGGCCGAGATCTTGGACAGTTTCCGTTCACGCGTAACGGAAACTGTCCAAGATCTCGGCGCGGACATGCCGCTGGCCGGCACCCCGGGTTGGGGGTGCCGGCCAGCGGTTCGTTCATGCTGTGCGGTGGGTCAGCTGTTCCAGTACTGGCCGACCAGGTCGGTGGCCTGCTTCTCCCACTGGGCGTAGGCGTCCGGGTAGGCCGACACCTGCACGGTCTGCGCGGCGTCGGTCAGCGGCATGTCCTGCCACCCGTCGACCTGCTTCAAACCCTTGAGGAACGCGGTGGTCGAGTACTCAGGATCGGTGATCTGCTCCGGCGTACCCCAACCCGAGCTCGGCCGCTGCTGGAACAGGCCCAGCGAGTCGTGGTCGTTCATGTCGCCGAGGTGGCCGAGGTTCTCCAGCTTCGACTCCTGCAGGCTCGTCGCGATCGAGATGACCGCGGCCCGCTCCGGCAGACCAGCCTTCTTCGTCGCGGCGATGATCGCCTTGACGTTGGCGGTCTGCTCACCGTTCAAATCGATGCGGGACTGCTCACCCTGCGGCGAGACCGACTGCACGGCCACGGCGGCGGGCTTGGTGTCGACGGGGGTGGCGGCGTGGGCGGCGATCGGACCGGCGAACACACCACCGGCGAAGGCCAG
The DNA here is from genome assembly GCF_045207365.1 of Micromonospora sp. NBC_00858. Taxonomy (NCBI): domain Bacteria; kingdom Bacillati; phylum Actinomycetota; class Actinomycetes; order Micromonosporales; family Micromonosporaceae; genus Micromonospora; species Micromonospora sp. NBC_00858. Next base: position 2,839,972 of record NZ_CP108828.1, read on the forward strand.
ACCAGCAACGGACAGCACACTCTTACGCATGATCGTGTTCATGGGGGTAGCTCCTTCACGGGGGTAAACACCCAAACCGACCGGGGGATCGGCATTGCAGGGTGCGAGCACCTCGTCCGGCGCTAACAACAAAGTCTTTTCGGCGACCTACGGGCGGGGGGCTCGTGGCGCCGGGTCTGTGTGTAACGACCGCCGGGCCGACATCATTCCGGGCCTGGCCCATCCGTCGGCACCCGGTGGAGCGGGGTGCTGGGGCGGTCGTTCAGGGGATCTGTAACGACCGGCGGGCCGAGGTCATTCCGGGTCGGCCGTCGGCACCGGGTCGAGCGGGTGCCTGGTGCGGTCGTTCGGGGATCTGTAACGACCGGGCTTGGCCTGGCATTCCAACCCCGGGGGTGGGGCGGCGGGCCGTGGTACTGCGATCGTCAGGGTATGTAACGACCCCGGGCCGGCCCCCATTCCGGCCGACGGGTGCAGCCAGTCACAGGCCAGAGACCCCGGATACCGGACATTCGGCGCCCGGATCGCCCACCGCTCCCGGCGTCAGCCGACATTCGACGCGCTCGACAACCGCTCCCGTCGCAGCCGGACATTCGACGCGCTCGGCCATCGGTCCCGGCGTCAGCCGGACATTCGACGCGCGCCCGGCCACTGTCCCGGCGCCAGACCGGGCCGGATGGCCATGGTCAACTCCAGATCACCGACGTGGGGGCATCACCGCGTCGGGATACCGCGACATCGCCGACACCGAGTCGATCACCCCCACGCCGCACCAGTGGTGCGAGGGTGCGTCAGATGCCCAGGTAACGCAACGCCGCGAGGCCCGCTGCCGGTAAGCGGACACCGAGCGCCACAGCGGGAATCGTGGCCATCAAGACGCCCCGAAAACCACACCACCCGAGACGGTGCTTGGCGGTGATCGACTCCAGATCGCCGACATGGGGGCATCACCGCGGCGGGATACCGCGACATCGCCGATACCGAGTCGATCACCCAGGCCGCAGCGGTAGGCGGACGCGTCAGGTGCCCAGGTAACGCAACACGGCGAGGATCCGGCGGCTGTAGCCGGTCACGTGGGCGAGGTCGAGTTTGTCGAAGATGGCGTTGACGTGCTTCTCCACCGCGCTCTGCGACACGTGCAGCCGCTGGGCGATGGCGGCGTTCGTGTGCCCCTGGGCCATCTCGTGCAGCACGTCCCGTTCGCGCGGGGTCAGCCGACCGAACGGGTCCGGCCGGTCGGAGCCGGCGACCACTTGCCGGACGACCTCGGGGTCGAGCGCGGTGCCCCCGGCGGCGACGCGGTCCAGTGCGTCGAGGAAGTCGTCCACCTGGGCGACCCGGTCCTTGAGCAGGTACCCGACGCCCTCAGGGCGGTCCGCGAGCAGCCGGCCGGCGTACCGCCGCTCCACGTACTGGGAGAGCACCAGGACGGCGGTGGTGGGCCATCGTCGGCGGATTTCCAGCGCGGCGCGTAGCCCGTCGTCGGTGTGCGTGGGCGGCATCCGGACGTCGGTGACGACCACGTCGGGACGGGACCGTTCGACCGCCTCGACCAGCTCGTCGGCGGTGCCGACCGCCGCGACCACCTCGTGGTCCTCCTCGGCGAGTAGCCGCGCCAGGCCTTCCCTGAGCAGCGTCGAGTCTTCGGCGAGGACTACCCGCACGGCAGCTCCGCGAGCACGGTGGTCGGACCGCCGACCGGGCTGGTCACCCGCAGCCGGCCGTCCAGCGCGGCGACCCGCCGGGCCAGCCCGGACAACCCGCGCCCGGCCGGGTCCGCGCCACCCACGCCATCGTCGTGTACGCGCATCCGGACCATCCCTTCCCGTACCCCGATCTCGACCGTGACCACGGTAGCGGCGGCGTGCTTCGCGGCGTTGGTGAGCGCCTCGCAGGCTACGAAGTACAGCACCGTCTCGGTCTGCCGCTCGGGGCGGACCGGCAGCTCGCAGCGGATTCGCACCGGCACCTCGGAGCGGCGGGCGACCATGGCGAGCACCTCGCCGAGGTCGCTGCCGTCCAGCGCCGACGGGTAGACCCGCCACGCCACCTCGCGCAACTCCTCGACGGCCCGCTGTACGTCCTCGTGTGCCTGGGCGAGTAGCGCGCGGGAGCGGTCGGCGTCCCGGGTGCGTCGGGCCCGGCCGAGCAGCATGCCGAGGGCGACCAGCCGCTGCTGGAGGCCATCGTGCAGGTCGCGCTCGATGCGCTGCCGCTCGGCGTCGACGGCGTCGATGACCCCGGCCCGGCTGGTGGTGAGCTCGCGGACCCGCGCCGCCAGCTCGGCCCGGCTTCCCGGGCCGAGCAGCCGCCGGGCCAGCCGAATGTCCAGCGCGGCGACGCTGACGATGGCCTGGACGTTGAGCAGCAGCAGCACCGCTCCGACGGCGACCTGGGCCAGCGCGTCGAGGGGGGTCAGCTCGCCGCGCACCGCCGCACGCAGCACGATCGCGGCCAGTACCACGCCGACGCCCAGCACGGCGTACGCCAACAGGCCGAGCACGCCGGGCACCAGCCGGGCGGCGAGGTAGCCGACCTGCCGCCGGGTCGCCGCGCCGACCGGTGCGGGCAGCTCACCCGCGGCGAGCAGCCCCGTCAGCCGGCGGCGTTCCACGCGCACCAGCAGTGCGGCGTACCGCTTCGTCAGGCCAGCGGCCCGGCGGCCGGCCGGGGGCGCGAGCGCGGACCCTGCGAGCGCGACGGCCGCGACGGCCAGGAAGACCAGCTCGACGGCGGCGGTCGCGGTCCCGGCGGCGACGCCGACTGGCAGCCGAATGCGGTGCCACCACCGGCCGGTCCGACGCTCTCCCGCCAATACCTGCTGCCCGCCCGACTGCCGGAGCCGACGCCACCACCGGCCGGACCGACGCTCCCCCACGACCACCTGACGCCCGCCCGACTGCCGGTCTAGCGCTCGTCCGAGGCCCACGAGCCGCTGCGGTAGAGAGTGCCGCGACCGCCCGGGTCGGGCACGCCGTGCCCCGCCCCCTGGTGGTCGAGGGGGGCCGGCTCGGGGTTGCGGGCGGCGCGACGGGCCCGCAGCACGCGAGACCCGACGAACCAGGCGACGGCCGCCACGACGGCCACGATCACCACGTTCTGGAACACGCCGACATACCCCTCGACGAGGTGCCAGTTGTCTCCGAGCAGGTAGCCGGCGAGCACGAAGGTGGTGTTCCAGATCAGGCTGCCCAGCGTCGTGTAGAGCAGGAATGTGCCGACGGGCATCCGCTCGACCCCGGCCGGGATGGAGATCAGGCTCCGGAAGATCGGGATCATCCGGCCGAAGAAGACCGCCTTCACGCCGTGCCGGAGGAACCACGCCTCGGTCCGGTCCACGTCGCTGAGCTTCAGCAGCGGCAACCGGGCCGCGATGGCGCGCATCCGGTCCCGGCCCAGCGACGCACCGATCAGATAGAGCGCCAGCGCACCCACCACCGAGCCCAGGGTGGTCCAGAAGATCGCACCGATCAGACTGATCCGGCCCTGCGCGGCGACGAACCCGGCCAGCGGCAGGATCACCTCGCTGGGGATCGGCGGGAACAGGTTCTCCAGCGCCACCGCCAGGCCGGCGCCCGGCCCGCCGAGTCGTTCCACCAGGTCACTGACGTAGCCGACCAAGCCATCCTGGGGCGGTCCGGCCTCAGCGATGGGGGTTCCGGTGGCGAGCACGGCGTGGGACGTTCGAATCATGCCCCCACGCTACGAAGTGATCCTGAGAGCCGACCATGGGGTCGACCACCCGGCCGCGCGGCCCGACCACAGCCCCGGGGGTGTGGAAAACCGCACCCCGCTACGGTTCGCTGTGGCGCAGCCACTGTGCGTACCCCGGGACGTCGCGGCGAACGCGCGGGCGCACGCCGCCGCAGTCCGCGCGGCGCGCGCCCGGGTGGTGCTCTTTCCGGAGCTGTCCCTGACCGGGTACGAGTTGAACGCCCCGGTCGTGCCCGTCGATGACCCCCGACTGACGCCGCTGGTCGAGGCGTGCGCCGAGACGGGCGCGCTGGCCCTGGCCGGAGCGCCGGTCGCCGGTGACCACATCGCCATGCTGGCGGTGACTGGCGCTGGCGTGACGGTGGCGTACCGGAAGATGTGGCTGGGCGACGTGGAGGCCCGCCGGTTCCGGCCGGGCGACGCGCCGGCCGTGCTCGACGTGGACGGATGGCGGGTGGGGCTGGCGATCTGCAAGGACACCGGCGTCGCCGCGCACGCGGCGCGGACCGCCGCGCTCGGGATCGACGTGTACGCGGCGGGCGTGCTGGAGTCGGCGAGCGACGCCGACGTGTCGGACCAGCGGGCGCACCGGATCGCCACCGCGCACCGGGTCTGGGTGGCGATGGCGAGCTTCGCCGGGTCGACCGGTGGCGGCTACACCGAAGCAGCCGGTCGGTCCGCCATCTGGTCGCCGAAGGCCGAGGTGTACGGCCGGACGGGCACGGAGCCGGGCGAGCTGCTCCGCGCCAGCCTCGACTGAACGCGGTTAGGGTGGGCCGGTGATCTCTGGGCGGCTGGTGCAGTTGCGGCGCTATCCGGTGAAGTCGTTGCTGGGCGAGCGATTGCCGGCCGCCGACGTGGGCGAGACCGGCGTCGCGGGTGACCGCGCGCTGGCCCTGCTGGATCGGGCCACCGGTCGGGTTGCCAGCGCCAAGCAACCGCACCGGTGGCACAACCTGCTCACCCTGCGGGCGGCCGGCACGGCACCCGACGCGGTGCGGATCACCCTGCCCGACGGCCGGCACCTGTCGACCGCGGAGCCCGACATCGACGTGGTGCTCTCCGCGACGGCGGGCCGTTCGGTGACGCTGGTCGACGCCGTACCGGCCGACGCCACGCTGCTGCGTTCCCACCCGGACGCGGTGCTGGCCGCCGGATTGGCGGACGAGGTCCCGGCGGACGAGAGCCGGCTCGGGTCAGCCGCGCCCGGCACCTTCTTCGACTTCGCCCCGATCCATCTGGTCACCACCGCAACCCTGGACCGGATCGCCGCCGACCTGCCGCCCGAGGCTGGGACGGTGGAACGCTACCGACCCAACCTGGTGCTCGACACGTCCGGGGACGCGTTCGCCGAGAACGGCTGGGTGGGCCGGGAGCTGCGGATCGGCCCGGCCCTGGTGCTCGCCGTGCTCGCCCTGACGCCGCGCTGCGCGGTGCCGACGCTGGCGCACGGCCCGCTGCCACGGGAGACCGAGGCGCTGCGGGTGCCGGCCCGGCTGAACCGGATCGAGCCGTTGCCGGGCCTGGGCCCGCAGCCGTGCGTCGGCGCGTACGCCCGGGTGGTCCGTCCCGGCCGGGTGGCGGAGGGCGATCCCGTCACGATCGGCTGATTCTCGCCCGCCAACTGATGACGCTCGGCGCGGCTCCGGCCGATGTCGTACGGGCCGGGCATCATCGCCACATGAGCACGCTCCCTTCTCGACTGTCCGTTGTCACGCTGGGCACGCGCGACATCGGCACGTTGCGCTCGTTCTACCGTTCGTTGGGCTGGCCCGAGCTGCCGTCTAGTGACGACGGTTGGTCGGCGTTCCTGCTCGGCGGCGTTCTGCTCGCGCTCTATCCGCTGCCCGAGCTGGCGGCCGAGGCGGCGCCCGGCGTGGCAGATCCGGCGGGCGGCTGGTCCGGCGTCACGCTGGCCTGCAACGTCGACAGCCGCGAGGCCGTCGACGCGGCCTTCGCCACGGCCGTCGCGGCGGGCGCCACCGTGGTCGCGGAGCCGACCGACCGGGCCTGGGGTGGGCGCTCGGGCTACTTCGCAGATCCGGAGGGCAACCGCTGGGAGCTCGCGTGGGCGGGCACGGCCCGTTTCGACGAGCGCGGTGCCCTCATTTCGTTCGGCTGAGTTCGGCGGCCATCTGCGCTGAGCTGTGGTTGGGCTCCACTCCGTCCACCAGGATGGCCTCGCCGGCGAGGTGCCTTGTCCGCAAGGGCTTGATCTCCTGATAGTTGCTGGAGTGATACCAGGAGCGAGCCGTGGGCAGGTCGGGAAATTCGATGATCACCACATCGCCCGGCCAGGTGCCTTCCATCACGTCAACGGTGCCGCCGTGGACGATGAACCGGCCACCGAAGGGGGCGAGGGTGGCATCGATACGCTCCAGATACTCCAACACGTCGGCGTGGATGGGTGCTCTGCGCAGGTGCGCAAGCGCGTACGCGGTCATGGGTTCTCCGTTCGTTACGGTGGTCGGCCCTGGAAGTCAATTACGCCGTCGGGACGCGGTCCAGGAAACCCAGGACCTGGGTCAGCCGTCCGTCCTCGTCGGTCGTTGCGACGTCGAAGCCCACGATCGGCGCCTCGACGTCTTCCGGCCCGAGCTCCCAGGTGAAGCGGACCTGGTTGTGGTGGCCGTCGACCGGTCCGGCCAACCGGAACGTCATGCCGGGGAACTGGTTCTGCACCGCGGCGATCGTCGCGTCGATCGCCTCCCGGCCCTCGGCGACGGCCAGTGGGTCGACGTAGCGGCCCTCGGGGGCCCACAGGTCGTTGATGTCCCGGCGCCGCCTCGCCGGATCGTTCTCGTTCCACATCGCGATATACCGCTCGGCCAGCTCATCGAAGGTGGTAGCCACGGATCTCTCCTTGCCCGCTAGGGATGGGGCGGGTTGTCGCCTCTGGAAGAAATGATCTCGGCGCCCTGGCGCCTTGTCGATTACGTCGCAGGTAATGGCCGGTGCGCCGATGCGGTCACTAGGGTCGGGGCGTGAGGACCATGACCAGGCCCGGGCGACCAGTCGGGGAGTTGCTGCGCGACTGGCGCCGAACTCGCGGAATGAGTCAGCTCGACCTGTCGATCGAGGCGGGAGTGTCGGCCCGGCATCTGAGCTTCGTGGAGACCGGGCGATCTCGTCCGAGCCCGGAGCTGATCCTGCGGCTGGCGGAGCAGCTCGACATGCCGCTGGCTGAGCGCAACACGATGCTGCTCGCCGGCGGCTACGCGCCCGCCTACTCCAGCCACGAGCTGAGCGATCCGGAACTGGATCCGGTACGTGCCGCCATACGACAGATCCTCGACGGACACAGCCCGTACCCAGCGCTGCTCGTCGACCAGCACTGGCAACTCGTCGATGCCAACCCTGCCGTCGCCCTGTTCACCGCCGGTGCCGAGCCCCGCCTTCTGACTCCACCGATCAACGTGCTGCGGCTCAGCCTGCACCCCGACGGCATGGCCCCGCGAATCCTCAACCTGCCCGAGTGGCGCGCCCACCTGCTCAACCGGCTGCGGCAGCAGGCCGTGACAACCAACGACCCGGTCCTGTACGACCTGCACGAGGAGCTTCGCGGCTACCCCGGCGGCAACGGCCACGGCGCACCGATCAGCGAGGCGGTTTCGCGCATCGTCATCCCGCTCCGGTACCGCCACAACGACCAGGAGATGTCCTTCTTCAGCACCACCACCCTCTTCGGCACGCCTCTGGATGTCACCGTCTCCGGGCTGGCCGTCGAGGCCTTCTTCCCTGCCGACTCGGCGACCACTGAAACGCTCCAGGCCCTCGCCACGTCGGGAGTCGGCACGGGCACGTGACACTTCACCACCGGCTCCGGTGTCGGTACGCCGCCCAGGCGGATACCGTCGCCCCATGCCCGACCTGATCGCTCCCACCGTCCGCCTGCACGCCGCCTGGCTCAAGGCGCATGCCGAGTGGGGTCCCGGCCTCCACGAGGACGGTTTCGGGCTGCGGCCGTCCGACGAGGTGCGCTCGCCTGACGAGTTCGCGGCCTGGGTGGGTCGGCTCGCGGACGAGTCGGACCCGGCGAAGCCGCTGGCCGCTGGACAGGTGCGGTGCACGTACCGATGGATCGTCGAAGGTGACGAGGTGCTCGGTGGGATCGCGCTGCGGCACGGGCTCGACGACTACCTGTTGCGGGTCGCCGGCCACATCGGTTACGGCATCCGGCCGTCCGCGCGCCGGCGTGGATTGGCCACCTGGGCGCTGGGCCGGATGCTCGATGAGGCACGGGCCCTCGGCCTGGATCAGGTGCTGGTCACCTGCGCCGTGGACAACGTCGCCTCAGCGAGGACGATCGAGCATCACGGCGGTGTCCTCGAGGACATCCGGGACACCGAACACGGCGCGGTGCGGCGGTACTGGATCAAGCTCTAGCCCGCCCTCGGCTGTCACACGCCCCCGGTGTCGCTGAAGCGTCGCAGGGTCCAGCGGGCCGGCGGCCAGCCGGCGGTATCGTCGTCCGTGGTCCATTCGGTGATCGAGGCTGCGGCCACCCCCAGGTCGAACGCCCGGTAGAGCGGCTGAGCGCCGAGCGCGTGGAACGCGCCTTCGACGGTCTCGGTGTGTCCGACCAGCAGCACCGTGGCACCCCGGTGTCGTTGTGCGATCTCCATGATCGCGCGGCTGACGCGGACGACCAACTCGGCCCAGCTCTCGTTGCCCTTCTCGAACGGCCGGAACACGCCCCCACCCTCCGCCGCGTAGTCGGCCTGGAACCGGCTGATCGGCAGACCGTCGGCGTACGGCGGCGTGTGCCAGGTGCACAGACCACAGTCCGCGACCGGATTGACGCCCAGCGCCGCGGCGATCGGCTGAGCGGTCTGGACGGCCCGGCGCAGCACGGACGAGTACACGGCGGCTGGTCTGTCGGCGGCAAGGTCCACGGCGAGCCGCCGGGCCAACTGACGTGCCTGATCGTGGCCCAGGTCGGTCAGGCCCCGGCAACCGTGCGGGCCGCCCACGATCCCCTCGACGTGGTGGATCGACTCGCCATGTCGTACGAAGATCAGCCGCGTCCGCATCGGACCATCATGCCAGCGGTGCTGGTAGATGTATCAGTCGTCCGTACGGCCGGTGGAAAAGCCGTTGGCCTGACTGAGCAGGGCATCGAGTTGTGCGCCCGTCCGCGCCGACAGCCGGTCCCGGTCCACCAACTCGGCGATGCGTTCCCGCAGCTCGGTGACGTGCTTGGCGCGGTCCTTCGAACGGCGGCTGAGGTCCTCCAGATCGTCGCGCAGATCCTCGGCGGTCCTCCGGTCGATCTCGTCGCGGGCCTGCGCCTCAGCGAGCACCGCGGCGAACGCGGTGGTTACCTGCCGCAGGCTGACCGGCACCTGCTGACCGATGGTCGGAGGCGCGGAGCTGCTGGCCGGCGGCGAGGATGGTGCCGCCGGCGTCGGCGACTGGCTGGTGGTTGACGGTGCCGGGGCGGTGGTCGACGGTGAGTCGGCGACCTGTGACGAGTCGGGCGAGCCGACGCTCTGGGCGAGCAGCGCGCCGAGACCGACCAGCGCCGCGAGACCGGCCGTGGCCAGCACAGCGAGGGGTCGTCGTGACCGGCGGCGGCGGGGCGGGGCGTCAGCCGGTGTGGGGTGGGGGCGGGCCGCCGAGCGGTCGATCAGGGTGGGCGGGTGGGCCGAGTGCGCTGACGGCAGGACGCGCAGCATCTCGGTGGGCGGCTCGACCGGCTGGCCGGCACCGAACCGGGTGGCGAGCTGTGCGGCGGTCGGCCGGCGGGCCGGGTCGGCGGCCAGGCAGGCGATGGTCAGCTCGGCGATGTCGGCTGGCAGGCCGGGCACCCGCAGCGGCGGGACCGGAGTGCCCCGCCGGTGCACCTCCAGCGCGTCCTCCCAGCTCTGCACGGGCAGCGGTGCCCACCCGGTGAGCGTGCGGTAGAGCAGCGCGCCGAGGGCGTACACGTCGCTGGCCGGGTCCGGAGGGCCGGCGGCCAGTCGCTCCGGTGCGAAGTAGGCAGGCGTGCCCATCAGCGGCTCGCCGGTCTGGCCGCCGAGCGGGTGGTGCGGCCCGCCGAGCGCGGCGATGCCGAAGTCGAGCACCTTGGCGCCGGTGTCGGTGAGCATGACGTTGCCCGGCTTGACGTCGCGGTGCACCACGCCGATGCGGTGCGCGGCGGCCAGCGCCGCGGCGATCTGCCCGGCCACCCGGACCGCCTCCGGCCAGGGCAGCGGGCCGGTCCGCAGCCGGTCGGCCAGGTTGTGCCCGTCGACCAGCTCCATCACCAGGTACGGCACCACCGCGCCGCCGGCCAGGGTCGCCTCGCCGTAGTCGTACACCTGGGTCACGTGCGGGTGGGTCAGCCGGGCGGCCGCGCGGGCCTCGCGCTGGATGGTGGCCCGCAGTTGCGGGTCGGCGGCGAGCTGCCCGGCGAGCACCTTGACGGCGACCGGCCGGCCGAGGACCTCGTCGTCGGCCCGCCAGACCTCGGACATGCCACCAAGGCCGATCCGCTCGTGCAGTACGTAGCGGTCGTGGAGACGGAGAGTGGGCGTGAACGGCGACATGGCCTCACCAGTCTGCCTGGCCGCGTCCCCCTCGACCACCCAGGGCGCCCGGTACCGGCCCACTCCTCACCTACGTACCGAAATGGGCCGGTCCGCGGGTGACGGCGGACCGGCCCCGGGCCGGCGGGTCGGCTAGGAGCAGGGGGTTGCGGCGGGCAGCGGTCGCGGCTGGATCCGGTCGGCGAGCCGGCGCAGGACGACGGCGGTGGCCCGCCGGGACGGCGCGAGCAACGGCGGCCGGACTCGCTCGACCTGGACCGGAGCATCCGGGCGGGCCGAGTTGACGTGTCGGTTCATCGCGTCGAGGGCGGTGATGTAGCCGGTCGAGTGTTCCATGGTCAACTCCTCGGGACAGGTCCGGTTGAGGCCCGGACGACGAGTGCGGTGGGCAGCAGCACGTGGCCGGCTGCGGTGTCCGCGGGCGGGTCGAGCAGTAGTTCGGCGGCGATCCGGCCCTTCTCCTCGGCCGGCTGCCGAACGGTGGTGAGGCCAGCAGCGGCGGCCTCGGGGATGTCATCGAAGCCGGTCACCGACACCGGCGGGCGCTCGCCAGCCGGCCGCTGGGCCAGGGCGTCCAGCACGCCGAGTGCGAGCACGTCGGAGCCGGCCAGCACGGCGGTCGGCGGTGTGGGCCCGTCGAACAGCCCGGCGACGGCCGCGGACGCCGCCTGGCGACTGTTGCCCGGAGCGTTGACCACGGTCAGCTCGGCCCAGTCGACGCCGACCTCGGCGAACGCGTCGGCGAACCCGGCGAGCCGGCCTCGGGTGGTCGGGTGTACCGCCTCGTTCACCCCGGACAGGGTGAGTCGGCCGGCCGGCGCGTCGGGCAACACGCCATCGGCGAGCAGGGCCACCCGGCGGTGGCCGAGGCCGGCCACGTGCGCGGCGACGCTGCGGGCCGCGGCCCGCTCGTCGATGCCGACGAACCGCTCGTCGGGGCCGGCGTCGTCGCGGGAGGCCGTGCTGACGTACGGCAGCCCGCGATCCCGGATCACGTCCAACGCCCACTCCTCGTCGGCGACGCAGTAGACGCAGAACCCGTCGACCGCAGCGTTTTCCACCGCCCGCCGGGCGTCGGTCTGCGCCGGGGGCAGCGGCACCAGCAACATGCTGGTGCCGTGCCGCTCTGCCGCGCTGCCGACCCCGGCGAGGAAGCGGACCGCGAACGGGTCGGTGAAGGCGTACGACAACTGCGAGGTGAACAGCACGCCGATCGATCCGACGAAGCCGCGGCGCAGGGAGCGGGCGGTGGGGTTGGGGCCCGGGTAGCCGAGCTGCCGGGCGGCGTCCAGGATCCGTTCGCGCAGCGCGGCGGAGAGCTGGTCGGGGCGGCTGTAGGCGTTGGAAACGGTGCTGCGCGAGACGCCAACGGCGTCTGCCACGGCTTGCAGGGTTGGCTTCACCGGCACCTCTCTGTATCGATCCAGTCTGTATCGATTCAGAGATTAGCCGGACCGGTCGGCGTCGGTCAATACCGTGCGCCGACCAATCCCGTCGTCGAGCCGTCAGGGCACCAGCACCAGACGACCCCGCACGCCCCCGGCGGCCAGCCGCTCGTGCGCCACCGCCACCTCGGCCAGTGGCAGCCGTCCGGCCAACCGCAGGCCGAACTGCCCGTTGTCGACCAGCGCGGACAGCTCGGTCAGCCGGGCGCCGTCGGCGTACACCTCCTGGACCACCACCCGGCTCCTGAACCGGGGACCGACGAGCGCGCCGCCCGACGGGGTCAGGGCAGGCGGGCCACCGCGCCGTACATGCTCACCTCGGTCGCTGAGGGGCGCGGCTGCGGCTCACTCTCGGCCCGCCACTCGGCGACCGAGGTGATGCCCGGCTCGACCACGTCGAGGTCGGTGAAGAAGCCGGTGAACTCGGCCCGGGTGCGCAGGTTGATCAGGCCGTGCGGGCCGCCGCCCTTGGCCGCCGCCCTGGCCTCCTCGGCGACCTGCGGGGGCAGGTACTCGTGGGTGGCGTGAGAGGCGGCCAGGTAGCTGCCGGCCGGCAGCGCGTCGAGCAGCCGCCGCACCAGCGCGTACGGGTCGTCGCCGTCCGGCACGAAGTGCAGGACGGCCACCAGCATGAGCCCGACCGGCCGCGACAGGTCGATGGTGCGCAGCAGCTCTGGATGGGTGAGGATCCGCTCGGGAACGCGCAGATCGGCGTCGATGTAGGCGGTGGCGCCGTCGGCGGAACTGGTCAGCAGCGCGCGGGCGTGGGCGAGCACGATCGGGTCGTTGTCCACATAGACCACCCGGGACTCCGGCGCGATGCCCTGGGCGACCTCGTGGGTGTTGTCGGCGGTCGGAATGCCGGTGCCGATGTCGAGGAACTGCCGGATGCCAGCCTCGCGGGCCAGGTAGCCCACCGCCCGCCCGAGAAAGCGGCGATTCTCCAGTGCGGAGATGCGGATGGTCGGGAACGAGGCCGCCATCGCGTCGCCGGACTCCCGGTCGGCCTCGAAGTTGTCCTTGCCGCCCAGCCAGTAGTTGTAGCGGCGGGCCGGGTGGGGCACCGAGGTGTCGATCCGGTCGCTCGGTACGCCGGCCGTCGCGCCGGGAGCATCGGTGGTCAAGGCTGCCTCCACGAGTCGGCACGCATCGACCGACATCATCTGTCCACTGTCACCGGTCGCCGACCATGTTAGGGCCACCCAGGCCGGAGCACCGCCCCGGTCGCCGGTCACGCTGGATAGAGATCCTCCAGCAGCCGTCCGAGGATCTCCGGGGTGCGCTCCGGCGGCTCGGCCTCGACGCACAGCCGCTCCATCGCCACCGCGTAGTAGTCCAGGTCGTCTCGCTTGTCCAGGTAGATGGCACTGGTGAGCTGTTCGATGTAGACGATGTCGGGCAGCTCCGGGTCACCGAAGCGCAGGATGGTGAACGCTCCCCCGGCGGCGGCGTGGCCACCGGCGGCGAACGGGATGACCTGGAGGCGGATGTTCGGCGACTTGGTCGCCTCGATCAGCGCGGTCAACTGGTCGCGCATCACCTCGGCGCCGCCGATCGGGCGGCGCAGCGCCGCCTCGTCCACCACGGCCCAGAGCTGTGGCGGGTGCTCCCGGTGGAGCAACTGCTGGCGCTGCAGTCGCAGGGCGACCCGCCGGTCGATCTCGGCCGAGCCGGCCGCGCCGTGCCCGAGCAGCACCACCGCCCGGGCGTACTCCCGGGTCTGCAGCAGGCCGGGCACGAACTGCACCTCGTAGCTGCGGATCAGCGCGGCCGCTGCCTCCAGCCCCAGGTACGACTGGAACCAGGTGGGCAGGACGTCGCCGTAGCGGTGCCACCAGCCGGGGCTGTTGGCGTCCCGGGCGAGTTTGAGCAGCGCCTCCCGCTCCTGCTCGTCGGTGACCCCGTAGAGGGTGAGCAGGTCCGACACGTCGCGTTCCTTGAACCCGACCCGGCCCAGCTCCATCCGACTGATCTTGGATTCGGAGGCCCGGATCTCCCAGCCGGCGCCCTCCCGCGTCACCCCGCTGGACTCCCGCAGCCGGCGCAGCTGGGCACCGAGCAGGATGCGCAGCACGGTTGGCCCGGTTGTCGGGCCGCCCTCGGCGGGAACCATCGTCACGTGCGGACCTCCGGATACCGATCCACGCGGTCGGGCACCCCGGCCCGACCGACGTGTAAGCATGCCATGGACCGACAGTGAGATGAACTCCTCCGGACCGGTGAATCAGTCCCGTCGCCGGGATGGTCCATCGGCAACGCTCAGTTGATGAGATGGTCGAAGTCGCCATCCCGAGCGCCGAGCACGAAGGCCGCGATCTCATCCACCGTGTAGATCAGCGCCGGCCCCTCCGGATGTCGCGAGTTGCGGACCGCGATGCCCGCTCCGCCGGGCAGTTCGGCGAGTTCGACACAGTTCCCGCTGGGGTTGCTGCGGCGACTCTTCTTCCAGCTCAGCGGAGGCAACTGATGGATCGGAACGCCATTCGGAGGCTGCTGCATGAGGGCGTCTTTCTGCTCACGAGCCCGCCGATGCCCGTGGGAGGAGCGGTGACGGCGAGGGGTGCGGTATCGACATTGGACGGTGCTGCACGTGCATCTGCTATTGCATCTGCACCGGACGGCGAGCATGATAACGCACGTGAACGGTGCCCATCCGTTTACGTTGAGTTACCCGAATGGGGCAACCATCAGGAGAAACTGGGCCCGACGCGGCGTGCGCGCCGCGCCGGCCGAGGGCTGGAGGCGGTCGCGGCGATGGGAGTGTTCGTGCCGGATCCGATGAGTGTCGCCTCCGGCATCTGCGCCGCGGGCGCGCTGCTCTCCTCCTGGCAGCTCCGCCGACGGGCGCTGCGCGCCGAGGCCGAGATCGAGCACCTCCAGGCCGAGCTCGCCGCCGAGCGGCACGCCGCCAGCCACGACCCGCTCACCGGGCTGCCCAACCGGCGCGCCTTCTACCGGCTCGCGGCCACCCTGCTCACCGACGCGGCCGGGCAGCCGTTGATCGCCATCGTGCTCGACCTGGACGACTTCAAGCAGATCAACGACCGGTACGGGCACGCCGCCGGCGACCAGGTGCTGATCTGCGTGGCCGAGCGGCTGGCCGGGTTCGCTGGCGACAACCTCGTCGCCCGCCTCGGCGGGGACGAGTTCGCCGGGCTGCTCGCCAGCCCGACCGTCGATCGGCGCTGGATCGAGCACGCCACCCGGCGGCTCAGCGAGACCCTCGCCGCCCCGATCCGACTGACCGGATGCAGCGTCCAGGTGACCGCCTCGGTTGGTCTCGCCCCGGTGACCGGCCCGGCCCAGCTCACCGATGCGCTCAGCCGCGCCGACGCGGCCATGTACCAGGCGAAGAGTCTCGGCGGCAGCAGGTCACCCCGGCAGCTCGTCGACATCGCACGTGTGGCCGAGTGCTGACCGTTCGGGGATCCGCGGGTGGGGTCAACGCACCTGGTCGA
This sequence comes from Micromonospora sp. NBC_00858, assembly GCF_045207365.1. NCBI lineage: Bacteria > Bacillati > Actinomycetota > Actinomycetes > Micromonosporales > Micromonosporaceae > Micromonospora > Micromonospora sp. NBC_00858. Next base: position 2,855,122 of record NZ_CP108828.1, read on the forward strand.
GGTCGCGCAGTGCCGCGTCGGCGAGGGTGACCAGGCCGACCGGCGACACCAACCCCCGCACGATCCCCGCTGACCGTGCCCGATCGGCCGCGCTGGCGCCGGTGTCCAACGCCTGGCGGGTCCAGTCGCTCAGGTCGTCGAGCGCGCGGACCGCGAGGAACCAGGCCAGGCGGGCCGGGTCGACGTCGACCCGGCCGTAGCCGGCGAGGACGGCCATCTCCTGCTCGGCGGTGATCGGTGCGAAGGCGAGCACCCCGCCGATGACGAACATCAGGTCACACTCGGGCGGGGCGAGCACCGCGTCGTCCCAGTCGATCAGCCAGACCTGCCCGTCCGGGCCGAGCAGCAGATTGCCCAGGTGCGGGTCACCGTGGCAGACCACGACCGGCCCGGCCGGGTCGGCGGCGCGGCGCTCGACCTCGCGGGTCAGGGCCGACACCCGGTCGGCCACCGCGGACCAGACGCCCGCCAGCTCGGCCAGCAGCGGGCCGGCGGGGTCGGCCGGGTCCGGGTCGCGCAACCGCTCGGCCATCGCGCGGGTCCCGGCCACGATCGCCGGGTACGCCGCGCCGCCGGCCGGCAGCAGCCGCATCAGCTCGTCGGTCACCGGCACCGCGTGCACCGCGGCCAGCAGCTCGCCGTACGTGCGCCAGTGCGCCTCGGTCATCGGGCCGTCGAGCGCCCGATGGTCCGAGACCCAGGGCACCACCGAGAGGCGGCGGCCGTCGCGGTCACCGCACAGCCGCCCGTCGCGGGTACGCAACGGCGCGGGAATGCCCGGCACCCCCTGCCCGGCCAGGTGCGCCGTCACGACCAGGCCGGCCGGGGTGCCGCCACCGCTCAGCTTGACCGCGTACCGGGCGCCGTCGGCGGCTCGCGCCAGCCACAGCCGGGCGTGCTGGTCGGCACCGTGGGTCACCTCGTCCATCGTGGTCAGGTCGAGGCCGAAGTCCGCGCGGACCCAGCCGACCACCTGCCGCGACGCGTCCTCGATCATGAGGACACCCTGCCATCGGCCGGGCCGCCGGCCCATCGAATTTAGACCGGCGCCGGCCCGGGCGTCGCCGCGCGCGGCACCCGGGCCCTACCGGCTCAGCGCAGCGTGGCGAGGTGCCGGTCCAGTGCGGCGTACGACTCGGCGGCGCCCTGCGCCATGCCGGAATCGGCCATGCCGTCGCGCTGCTCCTTGGTGTCGAACCGGGTCGTGCTGGTGATCACGGTGCCGCCGTCGCCCTCGGTGAAGACGATCGTCTCCACCGCCACCTGGCCCGGCATGCCCTCGAACTCGAAGGTCTGCACGATCCGCTCCGGTGCGGCGATCTCCCGGAACTCGCCGCGGAACGCGTAGTCGTTGCCGTCCTCGGCGTGTTCGACGAAGCGGTAGCTGCCGCCTTCCCGGAAGTCGATCTCGATGTCCAGCGGGTTGCCCCGCCCCCACCATTGCCTCAGGTGCTCGGCCTGGGTGTGCGCGGCGAAGACCAGCTCGCGCGGGGCGTCGAAAGAACGGGTGAGGGTGATCTCCCGGTCGGACGGGAGGTCGATCACGAGGTCACGGAGCTCGCTCATCACTGTTCTCCTTCAGATCGCGTAGGTAGTCGTCCAACCTGTCGTAACGGTCGTCCCAGAGCCGGCGGTACTGCTCGACCCATTCAGCAAGCGTGCGCAGCGGGGCCGGGTCGAGCCGGCATCGACGCCACTGCGCCTCACGGGTCCGCACGATCAACCCGGCGCGTTCCAGCACGTTGAGGTGCTTGGAGATCGCCTGCACGCTGATCGGGAACGGCTCCGCCAACTCGTTGACCGTCGCCTCGCCAGCCGCCAGCCGGGCCAGGATGGCCCGCCGGGTCGGATCGGCGAGAGCGGCGAACACCGCGCTGACCGGATCTGTTGTCATTAGTCGCTCTCAACCATCTGGGTTATCAACCGTTGGGTTGAATATACCGCTCACCGCGGTTCCGTCAACCCCGTCAGGAGAAGCCGGTCCGGCACCGGTGTGATTCGGACCGGCGCCGGGGTATGAGGTGGCGATCACCGATCGACGGCCGAGAGGAACCGACGTGGAGAGCATCCGCGCCCTCGTTCTCAACTGCACCCTCAAGCCGTCGCCGGTCCCGTCCAGCTCCGAACAGCTCGGTCGGGAGGTGCTGGCCGAACTCGCCATGCAGGGTGTGGACGGCGAGATGCTCCGGGTGGTCGACCACGACGTGCGGTTCGGGGTGTCGACGGGGGTTCAGCTGCGCCGGAGCCGGCGCCACCTACTGGGTCGGCGAGGCGCTGCACACACTGGACTACCAGGATGCCGGCCCCAAGCCCGACACCACCGGCCGCACCACGAAGACGCTGGCACTCAACAGCGCACACCTGGCCCGGCTGCTTGCCGAACAGCCGTACCCGCCGCCGGACGCGAAGGGCGCCGGCCGCGAGCCGGCCTGACGCCAGGTGCCGGGCGGGGCGGTCAGCGCCAGCCGTAGCCGGCGCGCAGGGCCTGCCCGACCCGGTCGAACCGAGGCCGGTCCAGCACGGCCCCCTCGCGGCGGATGCTGTCCTCGCGCATGGTGAGCACCCGGTCCAGCCGGACCCAGCTCGGCCGGTTGTCCCGGTCCCATTCACCGGGCCCGAGCGCGAACCAGTGCCGCTGCCCGTGCCGCTCGCTCTGGCTGGACAGCATCAGCCCGAACAGCGTCCGGCTGTGCCGCCCGACAACCAGCACCGGCCGGTCCTTGCCCTGCCGGGGGTCATCCTCGTACGGCACCCAGGTCCACACGATCTCGCCGGGGTCGGCTTGGCCGTCCCGCTCGGGGGCGTAGGTCAGCTCCCGCCGCTGCAACGCGCTCACCTGGCGCTGGCGGGCCACCTTCGCCGGGGCCGGACCGGACCGCCGGGGCGACGGGATCGCGGCGCCCACCCGTGAGATGCGCGCTGCCACATTCCTCAACAGACCAGCCACGGCGGGCAGCCTACCGGTCCCGCAGCGGCCGTCGAAGCGGGCGGTACTACGGCAGACTGGTGCGCGGCATCGCGACGACGCGGAGGTGCGCGCAGTGACCATCGAGGTACGTACCAGGAGTCTGCCCGGGGCGGTTACGGCACTCGGTTCCGCCGGGGCGTACACCCTGGTGGTGGACCGGCCGGTGGACGGCGGCGGTGGCGGGCTCGGGTTCAACGGGGGCCAACTGCTTTACCTCGCGGTCGCCGGCTGCGTCTCCAACGACCTGTTCCGGGAGGCGCGGGCGGCCGGCCTCGACCTGCACCGGGTCGAGGTGACGGTGCGGGGCGACTTCACCGGCGAACCGGCCGTGTCCACGGAGGTCCGCTACGACGTACGGGTCGAGGGCGACGCCCCTCCGGAGGTGCTCCGGGCACTGGTCGAGCGGGTGGACGCGATCGCCGAGATCCCCAACTCGCTGCGCGGTGGCACCCCCGTACGGCTGGGTCGCACCGAGATCGCCGGCGCCGGGCGTACCGATGACTGAGCTGCCACACGACCTGCCGATCCTGGAGCGCAGCGCGGTGCGGGTGGTGGTCCGCGACGGCGCCGACCGGGTGCTGCTGTTCCACACCCGCGACCCGGACCACCCGCGGCTGGGCACCTGGTGGGAGCTGCCCGGCGGTGGCATGGACCCCGGGGAGACCTACCGCGATACGGCGGTGCGGGAACTGCGGGAGGAGACCGGCATCGCGGTCACCGCCGACCAGGTGGGCCCGCCAACCTGGCGGCGGCGTGCGAGCTTCCTGCACCGCCAACTACGCCACGTCCAGGACGAGGTGGTCGTCGCGGTACGGCTGGACGGCCCCGGTCCGGACGTGGACGAGGCGCAGCGACTCGACTACGAGTTGGAGGACTACTTCGGCTTCCGCTGGTGGCCGCTGCCCGAGGTGGTGGGCAGCTCGGCCCGCTTCTACCCGGGACGACTCCCCCGGCTGATCACGCCCTTCCTGGCCGGCGAGGAGATCGACGAACCGTTCGAGCTGTTCTCGTGAACCGGGTCAGCGAGGATGCCGGACCGAGCGGCGGCGGGCAGAGTGGGGGCATGACGAGCGACCTGCACGGCCCGCTGTCCCGGTACGCCGAGAACCTGCACGCTCAGATCGGCGCCGAGCACCACGTCGCCTCCCCGCTCGGCGCCTGGCTGCTGCTCGCGCTCTCCGCCACGGCGGCGACCGACCCCCGTGCGGTCGACCGCAGAGCGGCCGACGGGTTGGCGGAGGCCCTCGGCACCGACCTGACCAGCGCGGCCGAGGTCGCCCGCGCGCTGCTGGACGCGCCGCATCCGCTGGTGGCGTCCGCCACCGCGCTCTGGCACCGGCCGGGGCAGGGCGATGGCGGACCGTCCGACTGGCGGGCCGCGCTGCCGGCGGCGACCGAGGTCGGCGCGCTACCCGACCAGGCCGGGTTGGACGCCTGGGCGCGTGAGAACACCCTCGGCCTGATCGAGACGTTCCCGCTGCGGGTCGGGCCGGACGTGGTGCTGGCCCTGGCCAGCGCGCTGGCCACCCGGATCTCCTGGGCCGACCCGTTCGAGGTCGCCGACGCTGACGCGCTCGGCGTCGACAGCGCCTGGGCGACCAAGCTGCGCCGGGCGCTGCGCAGCCCGGGCCACGGCCACCGGGCCGCCATCGCGACGACCCCGGGGGCCGGTGACGTGATCGTGCACGCCGCGCCAGCCCAGGCGACCGACGGCGCAGGGCTGGTCGTCGTCTCGGTGGCCGCCGCGCCGCAGGTGCCGCCGGCCGAGGTGCTGGCCGCCGCGTACCAGCTCAGCGCCGGCGCGGCCGACGGCGCCGAGCCGGCCGGTCGCCGCTCGCTGTTCGACCTGCCGCTCGGCGACACTTCGCTGTGGACGCTGCGCGAGGAGCGGGTACGGACCCGGGCCCGCGACGGCCGAGAGGAGCGCCACCGTGCGGTACTCCCCTGCTGGTCGGCCCGGAGCGAGCATGACCTGACGGCTCCGAAACTGGGCTTCCCGGCCGCGTCGGCGACGTTGGCGACCGCGCTGGCCCTGCCGGTGGAGACCTTCGAGGCGCGTCAGGCGGCGATGGCCCGGTTCGGCCGGTACGGCTTCGAGGCGGCGGCAGTGACCGGGATGTTCGGCCTGACCAGCCTGCCGCCGGAGGGCGTCGCCCGCACCGCCGAGTTGCGCTTCGGCCACCCGTACGCGGTGGTCGCGGTCGCCACCGATACCCGGCCGGACGGCACCACCGGGCCCTGGCACGGGGTGCCGGTCTTCTCCGGCTGGGTCGCCGACCCGGAGGAGCTGCCCGAGGCCGACGCGTGAGCCAGGGCGTTCCGTGCGCAGTGACGAAGCGCCGGCGGCCCGCACGCTTTGTGAGCGGCAGATGAGGTCACCGAAACTACAGCAGCCCACGTTTGGCCATATGGGCTCGCAACGTCTCGGCGTCCTCGGCGGACATCAACCGGCGTGGGATGACGGTCGCCGGCATCTGGCCGACGTACACGATCCAGAACTCCGGGGTATCCCTTACCTGGGCGACCCCGTCCCAGGCGATGCCCCCGGACTCCGAGCCGCTGCGCATCATGATGTTGTCATCGGTGATGTCGTAGCTGCCCTCGACAGCGTAACGACTGGAGCGGCGCCGGGCGCGCAACCGCACCCACGGCGAGTACAGCATCGACAGCAGGCCACCCACGACCATCGCAATCCACAGCGGTGAGATCTGCTCGCCCCACGCGAACCCCCGCGAGACGGCCAAACCGATCGCCCCGACCACCGCCAGCACCGCGCCGATATAGCCGAACCTGCGCAGCCGCACGCTGCTCAGCGCAGCGGCCACGCGGCCTGGGTAGGCGGGATCGGCTGGGACGTCAAAACGGATGTGCACGCCAGAACGATAGTGCCCTCACCCGCCGCCCGGGCAGCGCCTGACTTCCGCCCCGCTGGCCGGCCGCTTCGGCCTGAAGATGCTGACCGCTGCGGGCGGGCGCTGATCTTGTAGAGGACACCTCGCACGACGGCTCGGCGCATGAGGAAAACTGGCGGGCATGGCTGACTTGGGCGATGCGAAGGCCGCGCTGCACCACTACCTCCAGGCGACTCGCGAAGACCTGATCTGGAAGGTCGACGGGCTGAGCGAACGCGAAGCCAGAATGCCCCGCACCGCGACCGGCAACAACCTACTGGGAGTCCTCAAGCACTGCCTCAATGTCGAAGCCGGCTACTTCGGGCCTACCTTCGGGCGCGAATTCCCGACGCCTGAGGAACTGGTCCCCATGCAGGCGTTCGAGGAGGACCCGCAGGCAGACTGGTACGCGACGGAGGAGGAGACGAAGGATGGACTGATCGACCTGTATCGCCGTGTCGGGGTGTTCGCGGATCAGACGATCCAACAGCTACCGCTCGACGCGCCGGGACGGGTGCCGTGGTGGCGGCCAGGCAAACAGGCCGTGACGCTGCACAGGATCATCGTCCACGTGACCTGCGACCTCGGTCGTCACGCCGGTCACGCCGACATCATGCGCGAGCAGCACGACACGGCGATCGGCCTACGGCGGGAGAACACCAGCATCCCCGACGACTATGACTGGCCGGCGTACGTCACCAAGCTGACGAAGCTCGCTGACCGATTCGGATAGCCGCCCGGGTCCGTCGACACCGGCGCTGAGGTCAGCATCCACCGGCGACGTTGCGAGCGGCTGGCGATGTACCGGAGATCCGGGTGAGCGTCGCCGCCCTGCCGAGCTGCGACAATGAGCTTCCTGATCAGCCAGGCGTCCGCGTTGGCCAACGCTCAGGGGCCGGCCTGACGGGCGGGACGCGGGTGGGAAGATTTTTTTCCGGGGCCGTGTCGATCCGCGGGCCGCTCGTTCGACGTGTGGGGGCGAGGGCCGACGGGCGGCCCCGCCGGACGAGGAGAACGCGATGTCGAAGTACCTGCTGATCATGCGGGGCACCGATGAGACGAACGCGGCCATGATGGCTGGTCTCGACGAGATGATGGCCAAGACCGGCCAGTTCATCGAGGACATGATGAAGGCCGACGTTCTCGTCGCGGCGGAAGGGCTGGACGATCCGGGCCAGGGCGTCGTGGTCGACTTCAGCGGCGAGGCGCCGGTGGTCACGGACGGGCCGTACGGCGAGACCAAGGAACTGTTCGGTGGCTACTTCCTGCTCGATGTCGCCACGAAACAGGAGGCGGTCGAGTGGGCCAAGCGGGTCCCGGCGGTCCGCGGGTCCAAGATCGAGGTCCGGCGGGTGGCCGAGGCCGACGAGGTCCCGCAGGGCAGCGAGAGCAACGGCCAGATCTGATGGGTACGGCCGACGTCGAGGCCGTCTGGCGGATCGAGTCGGCCCGGATCGTCGCCGCGCTGACCCGGTTCACCGGCGATTTCGGGCTGGCCGAGGACGCGGCCCAGGAGGCGGTGGCTGAGGCGCTGGTGTCGTGGCCGCGTGCCGCTCCGGCCAATCCGGCCGGCTGGCTGATGGCCACGGCCCGGCGGCGGGCGATCGACGCGATCCGCCGCCGGGCCGCCCTTCAGCACCGATACGCCCTGCTGGCGGCCGACCCCGCGGTCGACGAAGAAGTCGACCCCGACAAGATCGACGACGACGTCCTGGCGCTGATGTTCGTCAGCTGCCACCCGGTGCTCTCCGCGGAGGCCCGGGTGGCGCTGACCCTGCGCGTGGTCGGCGGCCTGTCCAGCGAGGAGATCGCCCGCGCGTTCCTCGTACCCGTGCCGACCGTGCAGGCCCGCATCACCCGGGGCAAGAAGACGATCGCGGCGGCCGGGGTGCCGTTCGAACTGCCGGCGGCCGGCGAGCGCCGGGGCCGGCTGGGCGGCGTGCTCAGCGTCCTCTACGTGATCTTCACCGAGGGGTCGACGGCCACGTCGGGCGACCGGCTGCTGCGTCCCGACCTCGCGTACGAGGCGATCCGGCTGGCCCGCACGCTGGCCGCGCTGCAGCCGGACGAGCCGGAGGTGCACGGCCTGCTCGCGCTGTGCGAGCTGACGGCCGCGCGCTTCCCGGCCCGGACCGGCCCGGACGGATCGCCGGTCCTACTCGAGGACCAGGACCGGCGGCTCTGGGACTTCTCGGCGATCCGCCGTGGGCTGGCCGCGCTGGCCAAGGCATCGACTCGCGGCCTCGGCCCCTACGGTCTGCAGGCCGCGATCGCCGCCACCCACGCGTCGGCAGCCTCGGTCGAGGAGACCAACTGGGACCGGATCGTGGTGCTCTACGAGGCGCTCGGCCGGGTCGCGCCCTCCCCGGTGGTCGAGCTCAACCGGGCCGTCGCCGTGGCCATGGCCTCGGGTCCAGCGCAGGCCCTGGCCATCGTGGACGAGCTGATCGCCTCGGACCGGCTCCCCGGTTCGCATCTGGTTCCCACCGTGCGCGGTGAGCTGCTGACCCGCCTCGGCCGGCGACCGGAGGCACGCGCCGAACTGGAGCTGGCGGCCCGGCTGTGCGCCAACCAGCGCGAACGCTCAGTGCTGCTGCGTAAGGCAGCCGCGCTGGGCTGACTTCCCCAGCTCGGTCAGCCAGGATCCGAGCAGATGCGTTGTTTCCCTCCCCGCTTCGGCCGCTGGCCTCGGAGCAGTTGGTCACGCGCGGGGATGGCTGGTGATGCCGTCCAAGACGGTGGTCAGGTTGTGGTTGAAGGTTTCCTCGGCGTTGAGGTGGGCGCCGTCGATGACGAGCCGGGCGACGGTGGGGTACCGGCCGGTCTTCAACATGCGGGTGAGGTAAGGGCCGAGGCTGGCCTGCCAGGCGGCCTCATCGGTGCCGGTGGAACGGGCGGTGCGCCGCTCGGTGACCTCTCTGCGGACCGCTCCGATGATGAAGGCGTTGAGGGCGCTCAAAGCCCGCTGGAGATCGTCGATGCCGCGCACGCCGGGGGCCTGGCTCAACGCCGCCGCGGTCGCCTCGCCCACGGCGAGCGCGTGAGGTCCCAAGTGTGGCCTCCCGCCGAGCAGATCGGAAAACCACTCATGATCAAGGGCGGCGTCGCGGGTCGCGTGGGCGACGGCCAGTACCGTGGCGCGCCACTCGGAGTGCCGGCCGACCTCGGCGATCCGGGCATAGACGACGTCGACCATCAGATCGAGCAGTTCGGATCTGTTGGTCACGTAGTCGTAGAGCCGCATCGGGCCGACCCCCAGCTCTTTGGCGATCTTGCGAAGCGACAGTCCGTCGAGGCCGTACACGTCGGCTAGCCGGATCGCCGTAGCGGCGATCTTCTCGCGGCTCAACGGCACCGGCGCCGCTCGCGGCTGGGGCTCGGGCCGTTCCCAAACGGGCATCGGCGCGCTACCGTACGGCGTATCCATGAATACAGCGTACGCTAAGGGGACGAAGATGAGAATCGCGATTGCCGGTGGCGGCCTTGGCGGGCTGACGCTGGCACGGATCCTGCATCGGCACGGCATCGATGCGGTGGTGTACGAGCGCGAGGCAAGCCGATCCGCGCGATCGCAAGGCGGCACGCTCGACCTGCACCCGGAGTCCGGGCAACGGGCCCTGGCCGAGGCGGGCCTCACCGGCCGGTTCCGGTCGGAGGCGCGGCCCGAGGGCGAGGAACATCGCATCGTCGACCCGACCGGACGGACCCTGGTACACCATGAGCCGCAACCTGGCTCATTCTCCGGACGTCCCGAGATTGACCGGAGCGTACTGCGTGATCTTCTGCTCGATTCGCTCCCCAGCGGCGCGGTTGCGTGGCGACACCGGCTTGTCGCAGCGACGCCACGACCTGACGGAGGCTGGGGACTGACGTTCGACGGCGGCCACAAAATCGACTGCGACATCCTCATCGGTGCCGACGGCGCGCGCTCGGTTGTCCGGTCGCTGCTGACCGACGCGGAAACATCCTATGTGGCCACCTTTGCGGAGCTGAACATCTGCGACGTCGACCGGCGCCATCCCGATCTCGCCGAGCTGGTCGGCCCCGGGAACCTGTGGTGCATCGGGGTGAATCAGATCCTGGCGGCGCAACGCATCGGCGATGGCAGCCTCCGCGTCGGGATCTCGCTGCGCGCAGAGGATCGCCCGATCGACACATATCGCAGCAAGCGTGCTCTGCTGGACATGTTCGGTGGCTGGCACCCACGCCTCACCGCACTCATCGAGGCCGGCGACAGCGCGCCGACGCCGCGCAGGATCGAAGCGATGCCCATTGGTACGCGCTGGTCCAGCCGGCCGGGTATCACCCTCATCGGCGACGCCGCGCACCTCATGCCGCCGGTCGGCGAGGGCGCCAACCAGGCCATGCTCGACGCCGCCGAACTCGCCAGCCGACTCGCCGCCAACCCCGCCGACCCGGCCTCGGCAATTCAGGCGTACGAGGAGGCGATGTTCAGCAGGATCCACCCGATCGCCGAAATGTCCGCACGAGTCCAGGCGATGATGCTGTCCCCCACCGCAGCGGAAGACATCATCCGCTTCTTCACGCCCCGGCCCGCCGAACTGGCACCTGCAGACTGAGAACGCGCTGCGCCTGGCCATCGCACGGGGTGGTCCCGCTTGACCTTGACACAGTGACAAGCTCTTCACTGTGTCAGGGAGGTGGTCCCGATGACCGGGCCGAACGAGGACACGGACGCGATGCGAGCTCTCCAGGGGCTGGCGAACAGCAGCTCGTCGGTGCGGCTGCGGGCAGCGCTGGCGGTCGGCACGACCCCTGACCCCCGATTCATCGACAAGCTCATCGAACGCTGCGCGATCGAGCCCGACTTTCACGTACGCGAGATGCTGACGTGGGCACTCATCCGACACTCGTCAGCAGTGACGGTCCCAAGGCTCATGGACGAACTTCGCTCGGAGCGTGCGCAGGCACGAAGCCAGGCGTTGCACACGCTGTCCAAGATCGGAGATCGGCAAACGTGGCCAGCGATAACACGGGCGCTGCTGACCGACGCCGACGACGAGGTGGCGCGGAGCGCCTGGCGAGCAGCGGTCGTACTCGTGCCCGAAGGTGAAGAACCCGAGTTGACCGGAGTGCTGTCGACACAGCTCGGGCGCGGCAACCGTGAGACGCAGTTGAGCCTGAGCCGGGCGCTGATCGCGCTCGGTGAGGTGATCATGCCGACCCTGCGCGCCGCGATGACGGATCTCGACCCTCTCGTACGCGCGCACGCGATCGCCACGGAAGGGCTGTTGCGCGACCCGGATGCCGGATTCGAGTTCGCGATCGAGGAGGCGAAGCGCGTCGTAGCCCTCGGCAGGGCCGGCCAGGAGGGGTGACAGGCAGTGTTGATCGGTGAGGTGGCACGACGGTCCGGGGTCAGCGCCCGGATGCTCAGGCACTACGACTCGCTCGGTCTGGTGCGGCCGACGGTTCGTACCAACGCCGGCTATCGGGAGTACTCCAGCGAGGACATCCGGCGGATCTTCCATATCGAGAGCCTGCGGTCAGTGGGGCTGTCGCTGCGTGAGGTCGGGCGCGCGCTCGATGATCCCGGCTTCACGCCGTCCGAGCTCGTCGATGACCTCATCCGCCAGACGCGAAAGCGCATCGCAGCTGAGACGGAGCTGCTCACCCGACTCGGTCGGATCGGTGCCGCGGAACCCGCCGGCTGGGAGGACGTCCTCCAGGTCGTTGCCCTCCTCCAGGCACTGGGGTCGGAGAGTGCCGGGAAGCGCCAGCGCGCGGCCTTGTCCGCAGTCGAGGAGGTTCCGGTACCAGTGGAGGCACTGGTCGAGGCAGCACTGAGCGAGACGGACCCGAACGTCGCCGGAGCCCTTCGATGGGCTCTGGCGCAATCGGGGGGTGGCGGTTTGGCACTGCTGGCGGAGGGCCTCGGCTCACCCGTGGCCGAGGTGCGGAAGCGTGCCGTCCAGTCCATCGCCGAGATCCCGAACGGTGACGCGACCGCACTGCTGCGGGACGCCCTCGCGAACTCCGACATCGTGGTCCGCAGGTATGCAGCTCTGGCGCTCGGGGCACGTGGAGTAGCCGACGCGGTCCCGACGCTCATCGACATGGTCGTCGAGGAGACGAATGACGTCGATGCAGCCGACGCATTGAGCGCGCTGGCAAGTGACCCCGCGTTGGCGGATCAGATCGCTACCAGGCTCGTTGACCGTCTCGCCCACGGCACGGGTGAATCGTCTGTCCGTCGACGGCTGACACAGGCGCTCGCGGACATCCCGGGGATCACGACCGCACGCGCCCTCGCAGATCTGTCACATGACGAAGACCGTGCCGTTGCGCTTACTGCGACATACATTCTGAAGCTGCGCGACGCGCGGTAACGGACCGTCACGGTGTGCGGGAAGGCAGAAGCACCTACGGCCGCTCGGCGACCTGGGTGACGAAAGTGCGCCACGCCGTCGGGCTGAAGGCCAGGGTGCCGCCGTCGCGGTTCTTCGTGTCGCGGACCAGGACGACGCCGGGAAGGTTGTCGGCGACCTCCACGCAGTCGCCGCCGTTGCTGCCGCTCTTCGTGCTCTTGCGCCACCGCGCGCCGGTCATGTCCATGAGGCTGCCGCTTCTTTCAGGAGGTCCAGGGACCGCCCGCGGGGAAGGGCCTCGCCCCGTATGCGTTCCCACCGTCGCTCCAGCGTAGCAATCTCCGACGCCTGGTCGACGATCTGCGCGTGCGCCTGACTGTCCACATGCGCCACTCGCGTTCCGCCGGGCAGTTCGGCGAGTGTGAACGGCCCATTGAGCCCCGGGTAGGCTGCCGCCTCGCTCGGCACGACGTGGAGTTGAACGCTCGGCAGGTCGGCACAGACCAAGAGGTGAGCGAGCTGGGCAGCCATGAGCGCCCGGCCCCCGGCGACCGGGCGGCGGATGATCCCTTCGTCCAGCACCGCGATGAACAGGGGTCCGCGCTCACGGGTCAGGATCGCTTGCCGGTCGATGCGTGCCGCGACCAACTCGTCTATCTCGGCTGGGATCAGCGCCTCCCAAGCAAGCGTGGCGCGTGCGTACGCCTCGGTCTGGAGCAGGCCCGGAACCCAGGCGAGCTGGAACGCCCGCAGCGCGACTGCTTCACGCTCGATGTCGACCCACGGCCGGAACCACACCGGCTCACGGCGGTTGAGCACGTCCGGCCATAGTTCCAGCACGTCCTTCCGGAGGATCTGTGCTACCTCGGCACGGTGCCGGGTCTGCGGGATGCGCCCCGGGTTTGCCCACCGAGCGACGGTCTTCGGGTGCAGACCGATGCGACCGGCCAGGCTTTCGGCCGTCTCGCACGCCTCGGCGAGCGCCGCGACGAATGCATGGTTCATGCCCGCGTCCCTTCAGGAGCAAATGGTACGTACCGAAGAAATCATCTAACGCTGTGTGATTGTCACGCAACCCTCGGCAGGGTGCTGTGTAGACGGCGCGAGTGGTGGAGGCGACAGAAGCCCGCCGCCCGCGTTCGTGCCGGGGGCCCGGCCGACCCGACGGCGAGCACCGAGGCCGGGCCCCCTTCCCAACACCGGATGCGAGGGGAAGCCGTGCCGGACACACCGAAGACGCCCGACGCGAGGCCGAATGCCGAGGTGGCAGAGCGGACGATCCAGTCCGGTGACCTGCTGCGCCTGACCCGGGATGCAAGCCCGCAGTTCGTCCGGGCGGTCACCGTCCGCGTGATCCGCGTACTGGCCGACCGGCACACCTACCACGGTTGGCTGTGGATCGAGTGCTACGAGCTGGCCCCGCACGGCGACGCGGTAGCCCGCCGCGAGCTGTACCTGATGCCCGAGGGTGTGCGGTGGCTGACGGCCCCACCCGCCCCGGTCCGTCGGCGCCGGTCGGTCGTACCCCGGTGGGTGACGGTGTGACCCGCCGCCGGTCCCTCGCGGCCCGCCTGGCGCTGTCAGGCGTGTGGGATCGCCTGGCCGGGCCTCGGCCCGATGACCAGGCCGCTAATCATCGCCCGCGTGAACAGAATTCTCGCCGTCCTGCACTGCCTTCCGTACCTCGTCGTTCGCCGTTGTCGGGTCGTAGCCGGTGGCGCGAAGGAGGTCGCTGGCGGCGGTACGCAGTTGGGTCACCACCGCGTCGCCAAACTCGTCGACCCCCTGGGCTCGGGCTCGGCCAGCCTGGTGGAGGGCAGCGCACACCGCGTGGCGGGTCCTCTCGGTGGGGCGCCCGGCGCGATGCTCGCGGCGCAGCAGGTCGACCGCGTCGGCGAGTTGTCCGACGCTGGCGGGCAGGTCGGGCGGAATCGGCTCGTTGTACTGCAACGCCATCGCCGAGCGGCGGGCCACTCCCCGGCTGTGCTCGATGACTCGTTCCAGCAGCTGGCTCGCGCGCGCGAACCGCTCCACATCCTGACGGCGCAGCCAACGGGCCGGCGCGAGGCTGACCACCTCCTCGGCGCCGCTGAGTGCCTGGTGCATCCGATCGAGGTCCGGCCCCATGCCGCGGAGGGCGTCCAACGCGCGAACCGCCCGCTGCTGATCGCTCGTCGTCAGCGCTGCGGAAACCTCTCGCAACTGACGTGCGAGGCAGTGGAAGATCGGGGCCGCGTCACGGTCGAGGATCCGCATCGGGTTCAACGGCACCAGCAACGCGACGACCACGATGCCCACCACGCCGCCGACCATCGCCTCCACGATTCGCGGCCACTCCAGGTCCTTCTGAGCCGGAGCGAGGGCCGCGAGCAGCACCGCCGTGCCGCCGGCCTGGCCGACGGCAGCCCCACTGCGCCCGAACAGCACAAGCGTGGCGAGGATGGCGCATCCGACGATGAATCCGGTCTGCCAGAACCCGGTGCCCAGAAAGCTCAGCAGGAAGTCGGTGGTGGCGATGCCGAGCCCGACGCCGAGCAGCAGTTCGACCGTGCGGTGTGCGCGCTGCCCGAGTGAGGCGACGATCGTGCCGACCGCGGCGGAGGGGGCGAAGATCGGCGCGGGGTTGCCCAGCAGGTCGTGGCCGATCGACCAGGCCAGAGCCGCAGCGAGGCCCGCCTGCACCGAGATCACCAGGGCGGCTTCCAGTTGGCTCAGCCGCAGTCGTCCCGCCCGGCCACCTCGACCCCGAGCCCGAACAGCAGTTGCCTTCGCACGTGCCGCCAGCCGGTCGCGCCGTGTCGGGCTGGCGCCCGGCTGACGGCGGCCATCAGGATTCACCGAGCACTCGTACCACGGCGCAGCTCGGCAGGTCCGGCCAATCCCCAACATGATCTCTTACGCGATGGGTGCCACCGCAGTGCCGTGCGGCACCGCGGTGGCACCCGCACCCGTCACACCCCGACCGGTACCCGCTCCTCCTCGCGCTGCGCGGCGCGGGCCGCCAGCCGACGTTCCCGCTCCTGCGCGCCGATCAGGTCGTCGGGCAGCGAGTCCGGCACCTCCAGGTCGAAGCGGCGCAACAGCCGGATCGCGAAGCCGCCCAGGGTGATGAGGAACAGCGCCGCGCCGAAGCAGACGTACGCGAAGCCGATGCCCCGGCCCGGGCCGGTGCCGATCACGGCGCCCACCGAGCCGGCGAGCGCCCCGTCCGGGGCGAGCAGCGGCTCGAAAAGGCTGGTCGCCGCCGGGGCGAGCAGCGCGAAGCCGATCGGCAGCGTCGACCAGGAGATGGTCTGGTTGAGGCTGAACACCCGGCCGTGGAAACGCTGCGGCACCTTGACCTGGACGATGGTGGCGTAGATGGACTGCGCGGTGGTCATCGACATGGCCAGCCAGAACGCCCCGACGCAGATCATCGCGACCGACGCGTCCAGGCCGACCAGGACGCAGCCGAGGGCGGTGCCGAGGTTGCCGATCAGTACGCCGATCATGCGCCGGTGTCGGGGCCCGCCCCAGAGCGACATGAGCACGCCACCGGCGACCGCGCCGACCGCCTCGGCGAGAGCCACCTGGGCCACCTGCGTGGCGCTGCCGAAGGAGAGCACCAGCGGGGTGGTGAGCACCAGCGCGGGGGCCAGGAAGATGTTGCCCAGCGCGAAGTAGCCCAGCATCAGCCGGAAGCCGCGGTGCCGCCACGAGTAGCGCAGGCCGTTGGCGATCGCCACCAGCAGCCGCTCCTTGGGCCGCCAACCGAGCAGGTCGGGGAAGCGGACCAACGACAGGGTCACCACCGCGACCAGGTAGCTGACGACGTCCAGCAGCAGGATGCCCTTGAGGTCGATGGCGGCCAGCAGACCCGCGGCGAAGACCGGCATCAGCAGCATGCCGAAGCCGTTGGAGAGCTGGGTGATGCCCATCGCGTGCCCCAGGTAGCGCTTGGGCACCAGTTGCGGCACGGCCGACTGGAACGCGATGCGCTGGAACGACCCGGCCACCTGACTCAGCGCCACCAGGGCGTAGATGTGCCAGAGCGCCAGGTTGTCGGTCCAGAGCAGCGCGGCGAGCACGAGTTGGATCGAGCCGGCGCTGCAACTGGCGATCATCATGATCTTCCGCCGGCTGACCCGGTCGGTGATCGCGCCGGCCACCGGCAGCATCAGCACCCCGCAGACCAGCGCGAGTGCCCAGAGCAGACCCAGGTTGGCCACCGAGCCGGTGCGGGTGAACAGCCAGATCGGCAGGGCGAACGCGGTCAGGGCGGAGCCGGTGGTGGAGACCAACTGCCCGGCGGTGACCGCCACGAACCGGGCCATGCTCGGGCGGACCACCGGCTGCTCGGGACCGGTGATGTCGTCGACCCCGCGGGTGTCGGCCACTGCCCAGCCGGCGTCCTCACCGCGCGCCGCCGGGGTCAGGGCGGAGACGTCGCCGGCGGCGAGCGCCGGGTGCACCCTGGTGACGATCTCGGCCAACTCCTGCGCCCGGTACTTGAGGAAGAAGTGCCCGGCCTGGTCGAGCACGACCAGCGCCAGCCGGTCGCTGAGGAACTGCCACTCGGCGTACCGCTCGGTGTGGTAGTCGGTGACCGGGTCCTCCGAGCCGACCACCGAGATGATCGGGGCGCGCAGCTTCACCGCGCGCCGGTCGAGCAGGTCGGTGAAGTACTCCTCCGAGGCTCGGGAGTCGGCCCGCATGTTGCTGATGATCCGGTCAGCCTGCTCCGGGTCCAGCTCGTCGGTGTCCACCCCCATCGACTTGAGCCAGCTCGCGTAGTGCTTGTTGCTGCGCAGCTTCTCCAGTCGGGTGCGGACCGCCGCGAACAGTCCCTTCGGGCGGGCGAACGGGAACATCGCGCCGATGTAGAGCGCGGTCAACTCCCGACCGGCGGCCTCCACCTTGCGCGCCACCTCGGCGACGATCGCGCTGCCGACGCCGCAGTGCCCGTACAGGGCGAGCGGACCCTCGACGCGCTCCAGGATCTCCTCGGCGACCCGGGTGGTCAGCTCGTCGAAGGGCAGCGCGTCCTCGGTGAGCCCCACGTCGTGGCCGGGGATGGCCAGTGACCACAGCGCGTGCCCGGCCAGCAGCGCGTCCGCGAGGGGCTGGTAGACGATCGCGCTGCCGCCGCCGTACGGCACGCAGACGTAGGTGATCACCCGCTGCGCCGCCGGAATCGGCTTGGTCAGCTCGTAGAGCAGCCGGCGCGGCCCGTCGCCCTCGCCGCCGCCGGACATGAAGGTGGCCAGGTCGCGGATGGTCCGCTGCTGGAACAGGTCCATCACGCCGACCGGCTGCCCGCCGTGCTCGGCCTTGCGGATCCGGGCCACCACCTGGGTGGCGAGCATCGAGTGCCCACCCAGGTCGAAGAAGTCGTCGTCGATGCCGAGGGTGTCCACCCCGAGCACGTCGGACCAGATGCCGGCGAGCAGCCGCTCGGTGTCGTCGCGCGGCTCGACCAGCGCCACCGACGCGGCGCGGGTGACCACCGGCGCGGGCAGCGCCTTGCGGTCCAGCTTGCCGTTCGGGGTCAGTGGCAGCACGTCCAGGGTGACGAACGCGGCCGGCACCATGTACTCGGGCAGGGTCTCCTTCAGCGCCGCCTTGACGGTGTCGTGCTCGGCCGCGCCGACCAGGTAGCCGGTGAGCCGCTTGTCGCCGGGGGCGTCCTCGCGGACCAGCACCACCGCCTCGGTCACCCCCGGCTGGGCGCGCAGCGCGCTCTCGATCTCGCCCAGCTCGATGCGTAGCCCGCGCAGCTTGACCTGGTGGTCGATCCGGCCGAGGAACTCCAGCACCCCGCCGGGCGGGCCGCCAGCGTCGCCGCCGGTCGGGGTCACGTCGGCCGGCGCGGCACCGGCCCGGTCGTCCGCCTCGCCGGGTACGCCGGGCGCCACGCGCCAGCGGGCCAGGTCGCCGGTGCGGTAGAGCCGGGCGCCCGGCTCGGCGGCGAACGGGTCGGGGACGAACCGCTCGGCGGTCAGTGCCGGCCGGCGGTGGTAGCCACGGGCCAGTCCGATGCCGCCGATGTGCAGCTCACCGGCGACGCCGACCGGGCACGGGTTGCCCCGGGCGTCCAGCACGTGCAGCCGCAGGTTGCTGATCGGCGCGCCGATCGGCACGCTGGTCAGCTCGGCCAGCAGCGTCGGGTCGCACGCCCACGCGCTGACGTCGATCGCCGCCTCGGTCGGGCCGTACAGGTTGTGCAGACCGCAGCCGGGCAGCCGGGCGGTGAAGTCCCGGGCCGCGGCGACCGGCAGCTCCTCGCCGCTGCAGATCACCCGGCGCAGCGCGGTGGCGGCCTCGACGCCGTCCTCGGCGAGGAAGACGGTGAGCATCGACGGTACGAAGTGGGCGGTGGTGACCCGCTCGGAGATCAGCAGGTCGCGCAGGTAGCCGGCGTCCTTGTGACCGCCCGGCTCGGCCAGTACCAGCCGGGCGCCCTCCCGCAGCGGCCAGAAGAACTCCCACACCGAGACGTCGAAGCTGGCCGGGGTCTTCTGCAGGACCGCGTCGTCGGCGCCGAGACGGTAGGTGCGCTGCATCCAGTCGAGGCGGTTGACGATGCCCCGGTGGGTGTTCGGCACACCCTTGGGCCGGCCGGTGGAGCCGGAGGTGTAGATGACGTACGCCAGGTGGGCCGGGCCGGCTGTCGGCGTCGGGTCGGTGGCCGGCTGGTCGGCCCAGACCGACTCGTCGTCCAGGGCGAGCACGCTGGCGTCGGTCGCCGGCAGCACGTCGCGCAGGTGCTCCTGGACGAGCACCACCGGCGCGGCGGCGTCGGTGACCATGAAGGCCAGCCGGTCGGCCGGGTACTCCGGGTCCAGTGGCAGGTACGCGCCACCGGCCTTGAGTACGCCGAGCAGGCCGGCGACCAGCTCCACGGAGCGTTCCGCGCAGACCCCGACCAGGGTCTCCGGGCCTACTCCGCAGGCGCGCAGCCGGTGCGCGATCCGGTTCGCCGCCGCGTTCAGCTCGGCGTACGTCACCGAGCGGCCGGCGAACGTCAGCGCCACCGCGTCCGGCGTACGGGCGGCCCGCTCCTCGATCGGGGCGTGCAGGGTCTGCTGCCGGGGGAAGTCGCCGGTGGTGTCGTTCCACCCGGCGAGCAGTTCCCGCTCGGCAGGGGCGAGCAGATCCAGCGTGGAGACCGGCCGGTCCGGGACGGCGACCACGGCGCGCAGCAGGGTGGTCAGCCGGTGCGCCATCCGCTCGACGGAGGCCCGGGTGAACAGGTCGGTGTTGAAGACCAGCTTGCCCCAGAGCCCGTCGCCGGTCTCGACGGCGTGCAGCTCGAAGTCGAAGCGGGTGGCGCGCAGCTCCATCGGATGCCACTCGAAGCCGACCCCGGCGTCCTCGGCGACCCCGTCGAAGCGGCCCATCTCGTAGTTCTGCAAGACGAACATCGCCTGGAACACCGGTGAGCGGCTGACGTCGCGGGGCAGCCCCAGCTCGTGCACCACCCGGGCGAACGGCACCTCGGCGTGCTCCAGCCCGTCCAGCACCGCACGCCGGGTCCGCTCCAGCAGCTCGGTGAAGGTCGGGTCGCCGGCCAGCTCGGCGCGCATCGGCAGCATGTTGACGAACATGCCGACCACGTTCTCCAGCTCCGGTGCGGACCGACCGGCCACCGACGCGCCGACCGCGAAGTCGTCCTGCCCGGAGTGCCGGGCCAGGAACACCTGGTACGCGGCGAGCAGCGTCATGAACAGCGTGCCGCCGTAGGAGCGGGTCAGCGCCAGCAGCCCATCGGTGGCGGCCCGGTCCACAGTGAACTCGACGAAGTCGCCCCGGTAGGTCTGGGTGGCCGGACGGGGCAGGTCCAGCGGCAGCTCCAGCGGGGTGATCCCGGCCAGTCGCCCCTTCCACCAGTCCAGGTGCCGACGGGCGCCCGGACCGGCCAGCTCCCGCGCCTCCCAGACCGCGAAGTCGCCGTACTGCACCGGCAGGGCGGGCAGTTCCCCGTCGCGGTAGCCGGTGATCAGGTCGCGCAGCAGCACGTCCACCGACCAGCCGTCGCCGACGATGTGGTGCTGGCCGAGGAAGAGCACGTGCTCGGTCGGCGCCAGCCGGATCAGCAGAGCGCGCAGCAGTGGCCCGTTGGCCAGGTCGAACGGTTCCGCGGCGGCGTGGTCGACCAGCGCCTGAGCGGCGGCCTCGTCGACGGCGTCCAGCACGGTCAGCGGCACCTCGACCGCGTCGTCGAGCACCACGGTCGGCCGACCGTCTGAGTCGGCCGGGAACCGGGTGCGCAGGGACTCGTGCCGCCGGGTCAGGTCGGCCAGCGCGCGGCGCAGCGCCGCGACATCGAGCGGGCCGCGCACCCGCAGCGGCACCGCGATGTGGTACGCGGCCTCGCCAGGAGCGAGCTGGTCCATGAACCAGACCCGCTCCTGCGCGTACGACAGTGGCACCTCGGCGTCCGGCGGGCGGGGCGTGATCCGTTGCGCGGCGGGTGTGCCGCCCGACCGGCGGCGCAGCCGTTGGGAGATCAGCGCCTGTCGGGCGGCGTCGCGGGCCGGATCCTTCACGTCGGTCATGACGGGGTGTCCTTCTCCGCCGCGAGCAGCGCGGCGACCTCGGTTTCGGAGAGCTCGTCCAGTTCGGCGGCGATCCGCTGCTCGATCTGGGCGGCCAGGTCGGCCACCACTGGGCTGCTGAACAGCGCCCGCATCGGCAACTCCACGTCCACCTCGGCGCGGATGCGGGCCATCGCCCGCATGCCGCGCAGCGAGTTGCCGCCGAGGGCGAAGAAGTCGTCGAGCGCGCCGACCTTCTCCAGTTGGAGGATCTCGGCGTAGACCTCGGCGACCAGCGCCTCGGCGTCGGTGCGCGGGGCGAGGAAACCGTCGGCGGTCGCGGCGGCCGGTGCCGGCAGCGCGGCGGTGTCCAGCTTGCCGTTCGGAGTCAGCGGCAGCGCGTCCAACCGGACGAACGCGCCGGGCACCAGGTGCGCGGGCAGCTCAAGGGCCAACTCGGCGGCGAGCGCCGTCTCGTCGACCGGGCCGACCAGGTAGCCGACCAGCGTCGGCTCGCCGGTGTCGACACGGACCACCACCACCGCCGCGTCCACGTCCGGGCGGGCCCGCAGCACCGACTCGATCTCGCCCAGCTCGATCCGCATCCCCCGGATCTTGACCTGGTCGTCCCGGCGGCCCAGGTAGTCCAGCGTGCCGTCGGCCCGCCAGCGGGCCAGGTCACCGGTGCGGTACATCCGCTCCCCCGGCGGCCCGTACGGACAGGGCAGGAATCGCTCGGCGGTGAGCGCCGGGCGGCGCAGGTAGCCCCGGGCCAGTTGCGCCCCGGCCACGTACAGCTCACCGACCACGCCCGGCGGCACCGGGTTCAGCGCCGCGTCGAGCAGGTGGACCCGGGTGTTCCAGGTGGGCTGGCCGATCGGCACCGGCCCGGCGGGTACCGGGCTCCCGGGCGCGATCCGGGCCGCGACGCAGCCGACGGTGGCCTCGGTCGGGCCGTACTCGTTGATCACGGCCACCTCGGGGTGCGCCGCCCGCCAGCCGGCCAACTGCTCACCGGTCAGCGCCTCCCCACCGATCACCAGGTCGGTGGTGGGCGACAGCGCGTCGTCGAGCAGCGGCAGATGGCTGGGGGTGACCTTGAGGAAGGTTGGCGGCCCGCCGGCCCGGGCGGCCGGCGTGTCGATGCCGGCCAGCCGGACGGTGCCGCCGGCGGTGAGCGGGCCCAGCAGCCCGGTCACCGTCAGGTCGAACGAGACCGGCGAGTGCAGCAACGCGGTGCCGGCCAGGCCCGGGTAGGTGTCCCGGGCCCAGGCCAGGTACGCGGTGACCGCGCGGTGCTCGACCAGCACGCCCTTGGGTCGGCCGGTGGAGCCGGAGGTGTAGAGCAGGTATGCCGGGTGCTCCGGGCGCAGCGGCGCCCGGCGGTCGTCGTCGGTGAGGTCGGCGTCGTCCAGGTCGGCGGCGGTCGCCGGGTCCAGCACCAGTGCGTCGGCCGGGGCCAGCGCAGCCGTCTGCGCGGTGACCAGCACCAGCGTCGGCTCCGCGTCGGTCAGCAGATAGTTGATCCGGTTCGCCGGATAGCCGGTGTCCACCGGCAGGTACGCCGCGCCGGCCTTCAGCACCGCGAGGATGGCCACCAGCAGCTCCACCGAGCGGGGCAGCAGCAGCGCGACCCGGGTCTCCGGGCCGGCGCCACGGCCGACCAGCAGCCGGGCCAACCGGTTGGCCCGGGCGGCCAGCTCGGCGTAGCTCAGCTCCGTTCCGTCGCAGATCAGGGCGACCGCGGCCGGGGTGGCGGCGGCCTGCCGCTCCACCTCGGCGACCAGGGTGCTCGGGGCCACCTCGCGGCCGGTGCCGGTCCAGGTGCGCAGCAGGTCGCGTTCGGCGTCGTCGAGCAGGGGCAGCGCGGACAGCCGCGTCCCCGGGTCGGCGACAGCGGCGGTGAGCAGCCGCAGGTAGCGGGCGACGACCGTCTCGGCGGTGGCCCGGTCGAACAGGTCGGTGCGGTAGACCAGCCGGCTGGTGCCGCCGGTGATGTCGAAGGCCAGGTCGTCCTTGGTGGTGCCCAGCGGCACCGGGTCCAGGCCCGAGTCCGGGATGAGGTTCAGCGTGGTCTGGAACACCGGCTGCACCGACGGGTCGCGCTGCGGGGCGACCGCCTCGACGATCCGCTGGAACGGGACCTGCCCGTGCTCCATCGCGTCCACCAGGCCGGTACGCACCCGGCCGAGCAACTCGGTGACGGTCGGGTCTCCGGTCAGGTCGCAGCGCAGCGCCACCGGGTTGACGAACATGCCGATCAGCGGGGTCAGCTCGGCGGTGTCCCGGCCAGCGGTGGAGACGCCCACCACCACCTCGGGGTCGCCGGAGATCCGGGACAGCAGCGCGGCGAAGGCGGCCAGCAGCACCATGTACGGGGTGGCCGAGGTGCCGGAGGCGAGCTGCCCGACCCGGTCCAGCAGCCCGTCGGGGAGGTCGAAGCGCACCTCGTCGCCGGCGAAGCCGAGTTGGGCGGGGCGCGGCCGGTCCAGTGGCAGGCCGGTCAGCGCTGGCGCGCCGGCCAGGTGGTCGCGCCAGAAGGCGAGCTGCCGGTCCAGCTCGTCGCCGGTGAGTTGGCCGCGCTGCCAGACGGCGAAGTCGGCGTACTGGATGGGCAGTTCCGGCACGTCGGCAGGCGCGCCGGTCAGCGCGGCCCGGGCGAACGCGGCCACCTCGGCGTCGAACAGCACGGCGGAGTGGCTGTCGAAGACCGCGTGGTGCACCACGAACTGCAACCCGAGCTGTTCGCCGGAGAAGCGGACCAGCCGGGCCCGCCACAGTGGCGGGGAGTCCAGCGGGATCGGGGTCCGGGCCAGCTCGGTCATGGTCTCAGCGTGGCGCCGCTCCTGCTCGTCGGCGGGCAGGCCGGTCAGGTCCAGCACCGGCAGCTCCAGCGGCTCGACGGCCCGGACGACCTGCACCAGCGCGCCGTCGACCATCCGCAAATGGGTACGAAGCGACTCGTGCCGCTCGACGACCTGGGCGAACACCTCGACGGCTTGGGCCACGGTGACGCCGGCCGGGAACCGCCACGGCGCCGAGACGTTGTAGACCGGCGAACCGGTGTCGAGCTGGTTGGCCGTCCACACCCGCTCCTGGGCGAAGGAGGCCGGGAAGGTCCACTCGCTGGTCATCGTTGCTGCCTTCCGTTCGCGACTGCGGGGCTCCGCTTCGCTGCACTCCTCGCGCTCACTGGCTCGCCTCGCGTACCGAGCGGGGACGCATGTCGGTCCAGACGGTGTCGATGTGCGCCAGGCACTCCTCGCGGGTGCCGGCGAACCCAGCGTCGTGCCACCCCGCCGGGAACTCCCGGTCGGCCGACCAGATCGAGTACTGCTCCTCGTCGTTGCGCACGACCAGGAATCGGGGTTCGGCCATCACTGTGCTCCATCGGTGTCGGGGGTGTGCGGTTCGGCCATCGCGACGGCGATCTTGCGAGGGCCGGTGAAGGGCTCCCGGCCGTGCGCGGCGGTCATGTTGTCGACCACCAGCACGTCGTCGCGCTGGTAGTCGAAGCGGACGCTGGCGGCCCGGTAGGCGGCGCGCAGGTGGTCCAGGACGTCGGCCGGGATCTCGCCGCCGTCGCCGTAGTAGGTGTTCGATGGCAGCCCGTCGGCGCCGAACATGGCCAGCAGCCCTTCCTGAAGGTCCTTGGCGAGGCTGCTCACGTGGAAGAAGGTGGCGTGGTTGAACCAGCGGGGAACGTCCGAGCCGGGCCGGTGGTGCACGGCGTCGCGGACCGCCCGGGTACGCAGCCCGTCGCGACCCACCCACTCCAGCGTGATCCGGTTGGCCGCCGCGTACGCCTCCACCTCGGCCCGGTCGTCGGTGCCGAACACGTGCTGCCAGTTGGCGCCGAAGTCCTCGTGGAAGTTGCGCATCAGCATCCAGCGGCGGCGGACGAACTCCTCCCGTACCGCCGGGTCGATCTCCCGGTAGACGCGGCGGATGTCGGCCAGCGGGGTGGCGCCCAGCGTCTGCGGCGCCGTGATGCAGTAGAAGAACAGCGTCAACGGCCAACGGGCCTGGTACGAGTTCTCGTTGTGCAGGAAGATCTCCTCGTCCGGCGGGTAGTCGGTCGAGGTGTACACCCGGCCCTTGATGGCGTGCCGTGGCGAGGACCGCTCGGTGTAGGTCAGCGGCTCACCGGACAGTGCCCGGACCACCCGGTCGAAGCCGTCGACTCCGCCCACGTCGAAGCCGCGGAACAACAACCCGCCCTGCTCGGCCAGGGTGGCCCGCAGCTCGGCGCGGCGCTCGGTGATCAGCTCGGTCAGCGCCCGGCCGTCGGATTCGACGACGACGGGCAGCGTGGCGATCGTGTCGCTCATTGCTCTCTACTCCTGATTTCTCGTCACGCGCGGGGCAGTCGCGGAATGGCGGGGATCGGCGCCGGGCTGGCCGGCTCGTCGGTGGTGGTGGCGCGCAGTTCCTCGATCCGGGCGGCCAGCCCGGCCACGGTGGGGGTCTCGAAGAGGCTGCGCATCGGCAGTCGCACGCCGGTCGCCCTGCGCATCGCCGCGATCAGCTGCACCGCGACCAGGGAGTTGCCGCCCAGGGCGAAGAAGTCGTCGTCGATGCCGACCTCGGCAACCCCGAGCCCGTCCTGCCACACGCGGGCGATGGTCATCTCCAGCTCGGTGCCCGGTGCGGCGCTGCCGTCGCCGGATGGGGTCGGGGCGGCGACCGCGTCGTCCCCGGCGAGGTTGTCGGTGGTGACCCGGCCGGCACGGCGGCGGATGTCGTCGACCGTCCGGGTGGCGATGACCACCTGGGCGCCGAGGCCGGCGGTGAGGCTGCGGCGGAACGCCTCCGCACCGTCCACCGGGCGGATGTCCTCGGTCGAGATCGGCGCACCCGCCCCGGAATCCGCGGTGGACGGTCCGGCCAGGCCACCGGTGACCGCACCCTGGTCCACCCGGCGCAGCACGAAGTCGCTGATCGCGACCAGCTCCCGGCCGTCCGGGTCGCGCAGCGACAGATCGGCGGCGACCACCTCGTCGGTGCCGCCGGACCGGTGCCGCAGCTCGCTGGTGAACCGTGCCGGCAGCGTGTCGCGCACCACGATCCGGCCGTACGACAGCGGCAGGTAGGTGCCGCTGCCCTGACCCCGGCCGAACGCGGTGGCCACGTCCAGCAGCGCCGGGTGCAGCCCCCAGGCGGGCAGGTCACCGACGGCCGCGGCGGGCGCCTCGACCACCGCGAGTTCGGCGCCGTCGGCCAGGTGGTGCTCGCCCAGCGCCGCCCAGCGCGGCCCGAAGGTGAGCATGCTGGTCCGCCCCCGACCGAACGACGCGTCGTCGTCGACCCGTCGTCCGGCCGGGGTCGCCGGGTGGGCCGGCGGGGCCGGCTCGTCCGTCCAGCCGGCCGAGCCGCGCACGTGGGTACGCAGTCGGCCGCCGGCGAGACTCCGCACCGCGAAGTCGGTGCCGCCGTCGTCGGCCGGCGTCAGCTCCACCCGGTACTGGGCGATGGTGCCGTCGGGCACCGCGAACGGCTCCAGGAAGACCACATCGCGCAGCTCCACGGCGGCGCCCGGTCCGGGCGCGGGCAGCGCGGCGGCCACCGCGGCCCGCACCGACTCCAGGTGGGCGGTGCCCGGTATCACCGGCACGCCGCCGATCCGGTGCTCGTCGAGCAGCCAGTGGGTGTTGGCGGAGACCAGGCCGTGCAGCACGGTCTCCGCCGGCCCGGTGACCTTCGTGGTGAGCACCGGGTGGTCGACGGCGCTGGTGACCGTGTCGCGGCCGGCCGCCCGGAACCCGGTCGGCACGGCGGTCTCCACCGCCATGCCCACCTCGGCCCAGCCGCCCCAGTTCTGCGACAGCACCGGGGCCCGCCATCCCGCGCCGGAGCGGGCGTGCGCGTCCAGGAAGGCGTTCGCGGCGCAGTAGTCGACCTGCCCGAAGCCGCCGACCAACCCGGTGATGGACGAGCAGAACACCACGAAGTCCAGCGGCAGGTCGCCGAAGACCTGGGCGAGGGCGAGGGTGCCGGCGAGCTTCGGGGCGAGCACCCGCTCGGCCTCGGCCCGTTCCTTCACCTCGGCCATCCCGCCGCCGGGCAGGCCGGCCGCGTGCACGATGCCGTCGATGCCGCCGTACGCGACCGTCGCGGCGTCGCGGACCCGGCTCAGGTCGGCCGGGTCGGTGACGTCGGCGGCGAGCACCAGCACCTCGGCGCCGGCGGCCTCCATCCGTCGGATCGCCGCGATGGCCCGACCGGCGCGGTCGTCGCCGTGCACGGCGAGGTGATCGTCCCAGCGCTCCCGCTCCGGCAGCCCGGATCGGGCCAGCAGCACCAGCTTCGCCCGGGCCCGGGTGGCGAAGTCCTCGGCCAGGGTGATGCCGATGCCGCCGAGACCACCGGTGATCACGTACCGGCCGCCGTCGCGCAGTGCGCCCGGCTCCCCCTCGGCGTCGATCGTCACCTGCTCGACGCCGGACACCCAGCGACGGCCGCCGCGCAGGGCCACCTCCGGTTCCCGGGGACGGCGCAGCTCGGCGACCACCGCCGTGGCGTCGTCGTCGGTCGGGTCGGCGTCGACCAGCCGGACAGCCAGACCGGGCAGCTCGGCGGGGAGCACCCGGACCAGCCCAGCCAGCGTGGCGTGCTCGGGGCGGCGCAGGTCGTCGCCGCGTACGTCGCCGGTGCCGGCGGTGACCAGGTCCAGCGCGAGCCCGCTCTCGTCGCCGGTCAGGCCGGCGCCGGCGAGCGCCTGCACCAGGTGCAGGGCGCTGAAGAAGCCCAGCTCCTGGGCGGCCCAGGTGGCCGCGATGTCGGTGCCGGTCGGCGCGCCGTCCAGGGTGAACGCGTGCACCAGCCGCGTCGGCGATCCACCGTCGGCGGTGAGTGCGGCGACCAGCGCGTCGTGGTCGGCGCGCACGCCGGGGCGCAACCGGTAGCCGCCGTCGGCGGCGGCGAAGGAGTCGCCAGGGCGTACCGGCACCGGGTCGGCGCCGGCGGCCCGCAGGCCGGCGAGCAGCGCGTCGCCGCGCGGACCCGCGGTCAGCACCAGGCAGCGGCCCAACGGCCCGGCCGGCGGCAGCGGCGCGGCCTGCCGCCAGACCGGCACCGCGAACCACTCGGGCAGCGGGCGCGGGCCGGACTCCACCGGGGCTGCCGCGACCGGCTCCTCCGGGTCCGGGTCGATCCAGTACCGGCGGCGCTCGAACGGGTAGCTGGGCAGCGGCACCCGGCGGGCCGTCGGGTCGGCGTCGACGCGTACCGGCAGGCCGGCGCACCAGAGCGTGGCGGCAGCGCCGAGCAGGGTCGCGAGGTCGCCGGTGCTCTCCCCGGCGCCGGGCAGGCTGCCCAGCGGGGTGAGCGCGCGCTGCTCCGGCGCTCCCTTGGCGACCTGCATCCGGGCCAGGTTGGCCAACTGCCGGCCGGGACCGCACTCGACCAGCTGCCAGGTGCCGGCCGCCAGCAGGGTGGCCACGCAGTCGCCGAAGCGGACCGGCCGGCGCAGGTGCGTCGCCCAGTACGCCGGGTCGGTGGCCTGCTCGGCGGTGATCCAGGTGCCGGTGACGTTCGACAGGAACGGCATCGTTGGCGGGCGCAGCGGCACCGCGGCCATCAGCGCGGTGAACTCGGCGAGGATCGGCTCCATCATCGGGGAGTGGAACGCGTGCGAGGTGCGCAGCATCTTGGACTTGCCCTTGAGTGTCGCGGCGAACGCCTCGACGGCGGCGGTCTCGCCGGCCACCACGCAGGTGCCCGGGCCGTTGACCGTGGCCACCGAGAGCCCTTCGGGCAGCAGTCCTGCGACGACCGACTCGTCCAGCGCGACGGCGAGCATCGACCCGGCCGGCAGCGACTGCATCAGCCGGCCCCGGGCGGCGACCACCCGCAGCGCGTCCGGCAGGCTCAGCACCCCGGCCACGGTGGCCGCGACGTACTCGCCGATGGAGTGGCCGATCATCGCGGCCGGCCGGATTCCGGCGGCCTGCCAGAGTGTGGCCAGGGCGTACTCGACGGTGAACAGCGCCGGCTGGGTGTAGCGGGTCTGGGTGAGTTTCTCCCCCGCCGCCGGGTCCCGGCCGAGGATCAGGTCGCGCACGTCCAGGCCCAGGTCGGGGCGGAGCAGTTCGGCGCACTCGTCGACGACGGCGGCGAAGCGGGGCTGCTCGGCGTAGAGCTGCGCGCCCATCCCGGCGTACTGGGCGCCCTGGCCGGAGAACAGGAACGCCACCTTCGGGGCTGGACTGTTGGTCAATGGTTTCGGTCCGCGGACCGGGGCGCGGAGGGCGGCGACCGCACCCGGGAGGTCGGTGGCTACCACGGCACGGCGGTGCGGGTACGGGTGGCGGCCGACGAGCAGGGTGTGCGCGACGTCGGCAAGGTACGCCGGTCCGGCGTCGGCGGCGCCGTCCAGGTGGGCGGCGAGGCGCTGCACCGCGGCGTCCAGGGCGCTCGGGGTGGCTGCGCTGACCTGGAGCAGGTGCGCCGGGCGCACCCGCCGCTCGGTGCGGTACGCCGCTGGCGCCTCCTCCAGCACCACGTGCGCGTTGGTGCCGCCGATGCCGAACGAGCTCACGCCGGCCCGGCGCGGCCCACCGTCGGTGTCCCACTTGGTGAGGGTGTTCGCCACGTAGAACGGGGTGTCGGCGAATTCGACGGCCGGATTCGGCGTCTCGTAGTTGATCGTCGGCGGGATCAGCCCGTGCTCCATCGCGAGCACCGTCTTGATCACGCTGACGATGCCGGAGGGCTGGCTGAGGTGGCCGATGTTCGACTTCACCGAGCCGATGCCGCACCAGCCCCGCTCGTCGGTGTCCCGGGTGTACACGGCCGAGAGCGCAGCCACCTCGATCGGGTCGCCCATCGCGGTGCCGGTGCCGTGCGCCTCGACGTAGCTGATGCTGCGCGGGTCGACGTCGGCCATCGCCACGGCCTGGGCGATCGCCGCCACCTGCCCGTCGACGCTGGGCGCGGTGAAACCGACCTTGCCGGCACCGTCGTTGTTGATCGCGTTGCCGAGCACCACAGCGCGGATGGTGTCCCCGTCGGCGATCGCGTCGGAGAGCCGCTTGAGCAGGGTCACCCCGACGCCGCTGCCCCACACGGTGCCGTTGGCGGCGGCGTCGAACGGGCGGCACCGGCCATCGGGGGACGTGAAGCCGTCCATGCCGAGGTAGCCGACGTGCGGCAGCTCGATGTTCACGCCACCGGCGAGCGCCATGTCGCACTCGCCGTTGCGCAGCGCCTCGCAGGCCAGGTGGAACGCCACCAGCGAGGTGGAACAGGCGGTGTGCACGGTCAGGCTCGGCCCGCGCAGGTCCAGCCGGTACGACACGTTGGTGGCCACGTAGTTCGGCGAGTTCCCGGTGGCGATGGAGACCGCGCCGTGCGGGTTGCCGCCGACCCGCCGGTTGCGCAGCACGTTGCGGTTCAGGTACACGTTGCCGCCGGTGCCGGCGTACACCCCGATGGCGCCGTCGTAGCGGGCTGGGTCGTAGCCGGCGTCCTCCAGCGCGGTGTGGCAGGACTCCAGGAACAGCCGGTGCTGCGGGTCGGTCAGCTCCGCCTCCCGGGCGGTCATCCCGAACAGCGTGGCGTCGAACTCGTCGTAGCCGTCGACCAGCGGGGCACGGTTGACCCAGCCCGGGTCGTCGACCTCCTCGACGGTCGAACCCCGGGCGAGCTGCTCCTCCCGGGTCAGCTCGGTGACCGACTCCACCCCGTCGACGAGGTTGCGCCAGAACTCGTGGACGTCGGCCGCGCCGGGTAGGCGCGCGGCCAGGCCGACGATCGCGATCGGTTCGATGCCCTCGTGGGGCAGCTCGGTGACGTCGTCGGGTAGGTCGACTGCGATCGGGTTGCTCATCAGACTGTCCTTCGTCACGCGGTGCCGCCTGGGCGGCGGGGAGGGATACGGCGGGTACGGCTGCGGCGGGCGGCGGCGCGCAGGGCGGCCCGGGCCAGCTCCGGCCGGTCGGCGGCACCGTCGAGGCTGGCGGCGAGCGCCCGGACGGTGGGGTGGCGGAACAGGTCGAGCATCTTGATGGACCGGCCGGTGGCGGCGATCAGCCGGGCGTGCACGGCGGCGAGCGCGAGGGAGTGCCCGCCGATGTCGAAGAAGTTGTCGGTCACCCCGACCCGGTCGCGCTCCAACACCTCCCGCCAGATCCCGGCGATCAGCTCCTCGGTCTCGGTGAGCCCGTCCGGGCCGGCGGGCATCAGGGCCGGCGGAGGGCCGGCCGCGTCGCCACCGGCGACGGTCATCGCGCCGAGCTGCGGCACCCGCACGGTGGGTCGGGGCAGCGCGGCGGCCACCTCGCGGGCCGGCGTGTCCGGCGCGGCGGCCAGCGCGCCCACCAGCTCGGCCAGGTCGGCGAGCAGGTCGTCGATGCGGGCGGGGTCGAACAGGTCCGGGTTGTAGACCACCTCGACGCCGGTACGGCCGCCTGTCTGCACCACGTAGACGGTGATGTCGAACGGTGAGCCCGGTTTGGGCACCGGCACCGGCTCGGCGGTCAGCCCGGTCAGCGTCAACCGGGGCGGCGCGAAGTTGAGCACGTTGAACAGCACCTGCACCAGCGGCGCGCGGGCGGTGTCCCGGCCGACGCCGAGGGCCTCGACGATGCGTTCCAGCGGCGCCCCGGGGTGGGCAGTGGCCTCGTGCAGCTCCCCGGCACACCGGTCGACCAGCTCGGCGAAGCTCGCCCCGCCGGTGCGAACCCGCACCGGCACCGTGTCGATGAAGAAGCCGATCACGTCGTCGAAGGCGGCCAGCCGCCGGTCGGCGACGATCGCGCCGAGCACGTGGTCGTCGCCGCCGGTGAGCCGCGCGATCAGCTCACCGAAGGCGGCCAGCAGCACCGCGGCGACCGTGGTGCCACGCCGCTCGGCCAGCTCGCGGACCGCGCGGTCGGTGTCGGCGGACAGCCGGACGGCCGCCTCCACCCCGGCGTAGGTCTGCACGGCCGGTCGGGGCCGGTCCCGGGGCAGGTCCAGCACCGTCGGTACGCCGTCCAGGTGCGCGGTCCACCAGGCCAGGTCGGTCGCGCCGCGCAGCCGGTCCCGCTCGGCCCGCCACACCGCGTAGTCGGCGTACCGGGCGGGCAGCTCCGGCAGCGCCGGCGGCTGGCCGGCCACCGCCTGGGCGTACCCGGCGGCCAGGTCGTCGTAGCAGACCCGCTCGGACCAGCCGTCGAAGACGGCGTGGTGCCAGGTGGCGGCCAGCACATGCTCGGCCGGGCCGAGCCGGTAGACGGTCACCTGCCAGGGCGGCCCGGTGGCCAGGTCGAAGGGGTGCGCGGCGCCAGCGGCGAGCATCCGGGCCAGCTCCGCCTCCGGCTCGGCGCTGCCGGTCAGGTCGACCACCGGCACCGCCACGTCGGTCGGCTCGGCGCAGACCGCGTACGGCACGCCGGCGGTCTGCGAGATCCGCCAGCGCAGCACGTCGTGCCGCTCGGCGACGGCCCGCAGCGCCGCGCTGAGCGCGGCCGTGTCCAGCGGGCCGTGCAGCCGGTGCGCCACCGCGATGTTGTACGGCGCGCTGGACGGCGCGAGCTGGTCGACGAACCAGAGTCGGCGCTGCGGCGGGGAGAGGGTGGGCGGGTTGCCGGTGCTCAGTCCGTCGGCGCCGACCGGCGCGGCGGCCACCCGCTCGGCCAGTCGGCCGAAGGTGCGCTGGGTGAACACCTCGCGGGTGTCGAGCTGCCGGCCCAGCTCGGCGCGGAGCGCCGCGACCAGGCGCATCGCCGCGATGGAGTTGCCGCCAGCGGCGAGGAAGTCGGTCGCCGGCTCGGGTGCCGCGCCGAGCAGCCGGGTCCAGATGCCGGCCACCGCCGCCACCACGGACCCACCTGTGGCATCAGGCGTGCGGTCGTCCACAGTCGACGTGGTACGGGCGGCGGCGGCCAGCGCGCGCAGCGTCGGCCGGTCCAGCTTGCCGCTGACCGGGCTGACCGGCAGCGTGGCGTGACGCAGCACCCGGGCCGGCAGCATCGCCGTGGTCAGCCGACTGCCGGCGTACGCCCGCAGCCGGCCATCGTCGGGCGCGTCCGCCGGGCTGAGGAACGCGACCAGCTCGACGCCGGCCGGGCCGGGCACCGCCTCGACCGCCACCCCGGTCACCCCGGGCAGGTCGGCCAGCACGGCCTCCACCTCGCCCAGCTCGATGCGCTGCCCACGGATCTTGACCTGCCGGTCGACCCGGCCGAGGTAGACGATCCGGCCGTCCGGGTCGTGGCGCACCAGGTCGCCGGTGCGGTACAGCCGCTCGCCGGGCAGCCCGGAGAACGGGTCCGGGACGAACCGCTCGGCGGTCAGCGCCGGCTGGCCCAGATAGCCGTCGGCCAGCCCGGGCCCGCCGATCAGCAGCTCACCTGTCTCGCCCGGCGGCACCGGGTCCAGCGCGGCGTCCACCACGTACGCCCGGTGGTTGGGCAGTGGCCGGCCGATCGGCATCGGATCGGTCTCGGTGGCGCTCAACGGGCCGCTGACCGCCAGCACCGTCGTCTCGGTGGGGCCGTAGCCGTTGAGGAAGCGCCGCCCGGGTGCCCACCGGGCGACCAGCGCGGCCGGCACCGCCTCGCCGCCGCAGAGCACGGTACGCCAGTCGGGCAGCTCGGCCGGGTCCAGCATGGACAGGACGGTGGGCGTGATGAAGCCCCAGTTGACCTCGTGCGCGGCGATGAACCGGGCCAGCCGGACCGGATCGGCGCGGTCCTCGGCGCCGAGCAGCTGCACCGAGCCGCCGAGCAGCAGCGGCACGAACAGGTCCATGGTGGCCGCGTCGAAGCCGAGCGAGGCGATGCCGAGGCTGCGTACGTCGGCGCCGGCGCCGGTGAGCGCGACCACGCCGGTGACGAACTCGACCACGTTGCGGTGACTGGTGAGCACGCCCTTCGGTCGGCCCGTCGAGCCCGAGGTGAACAGCACGTACGCCGGGTCGCCCGGGCGGGCCGGGCAGGGCGTGAGTGGGGCCGGGCCGGGCAGCCCGACCGCCTCGATGCCGGGCGCGTCGCCGAACTCCGCCTCGGCGGCGTCGCCGACCACCAGGGACACGCCCGCGTCGGCGGCGATCCCGCGCAGCCGCCGACGCGGGCCTCCCGGCTCCAGCGGCACGTAGCAGCCGCCGGCCAGCAACACCCCCAGTACGGTGGCGACCAGCTCGGGCCGGCGGGCGCCACACACCCCCACCCGGGTCTGCCGGCCGACGCCCCGGGCACGCAGCGCGGCGGCCACCCCGGCGGCCAGGGACAGCAGCTCGGCGTAGCTGAGCCGGCTGTCCCACTGGCGCACCGCCACCGCGTCCGGTGTCCGGGCGGCCTGTGCGACCACCAGCTCGGCGATCGTCGCGTCCGGCCAGGGCAGCGGCTCGCCCCGTATCGCGCTGATGGACAGGATGTCGGTCACCGGTTCCCCCCGGGGTAGCTGCTCGGATCGGTGATCTGCAGGCGCAGCTCGCTGACGTAGGCGCGGCCCGCCGCGTCGGTCACCCAGCTGTCGGTCGGCGTCGGCAACAGCTCGCTGACCACGAGCGTCACGTCCGGCCCGCTGCGGGCGGCGGCGTCGACCATCGCGCACAGCGACTGGGCGTAGAGCGGGCCGGTCAGGTCGACGTAGCAGGGTTTGACCTCGGTGCCGACCTTCACGAACACCTGCTCGGGCAGGCCGAGCCGACCCCGCCAGCGGCGTACCGCGAGGAACCGCGCCGCCTCCCCGGTCACCCCGGCCAGGCCGCTCTCCTCGACCGTGGTCCGCCAGGTGCGTCGGGCCACGACCAGCCGGTCGATGGTGATCCTGGGCGTGTGCGGTGCCGGGTCGAGCAGCTTGAAGGCGTCCACCAGCAGCGAACCGAGCAGGTTGGCGAAGACCTCCATGAGCGGCCACCGGCTGCCGTCGGGCAGCACCACGGCCAGCCGGTCGCCGTCCGGCACCACCCGCACCTCGGTCGCCGGGACCAACCGGTCGACCTCGCCGCCCCGGGCGGTGTCGATGCCGAGCTGCCGGTCGGCGGGGCTGGTCAGCCCGTACGTGGTGCGGGTGGTGACGCGGGGGAAGCCCTCCGGGTAGAGCACCCGGACCCGGGCGGAGCCGAGGTCGGTGTCCAACCCGGCGCGCAGCGCCGCCGGGTCGGGGTGGAACGGCACGAACACCGCGCTGTCGAAGGTGGCGTTGGCCGGGTGCAGCTCGCCGAGCACGAGCAGGAACTCGCCCCGGTTCAGCGCGGCCAGGTCGGTGGCGCTGATCTGCACGTCCGGACTGTGGATCCGGGCCGACGGCCAGCCGGGCGCGCTCGCCGGGAACACCCGCCGGACCCGGTCGGCCAGCTCCACGCCGCGCAGCCGCAACTCGGGCTGCCCGGGTGGCAGCGCGGCCAGGTCGAACAGGTCCGCCCAGCGGGCGGTGAAGCCGGCGGTGGTGGCGGCCAGCGGACCGTCCTGGGCCATCAGCAGCCCCTGGGCCAGGGACCAGACGTCGGCCAACCGCACCGGCCCGTCGGCGCGCAGCTCCTCGTACAGCTCGGCGAAGATCCGCTCGCAGGCGGCGCCGATCTCGGCGGTCAGCCAGCGGGCCGCCTGGAGCACCACGGCCAGCGGCGTGGCGAGCGCGGCGAGCACCTCGGCGCCCACGCTGACGGTGAGGTCCCGGGCGCTCTCCTCGTAGGCGACCGTGCGGCCGACGTACATCTGACCGGCCTGCCGGGTGGCGGGTCGTCCGGTGACGGCGGTGAACTCCGCGTTCAGCACGGCCAGCGCGGCACCGAGCCGGTCCGGGTCTCCGGCGCTCGCGGCGACCTCGTCGCAGGCCGCGCAGAGCCGTTCGAAGCCGGCGCTCACCTCGGCGTGCAGCGCGAGATCGCCGATCGCGGCCAGCCTTTCGCGCAGCACCTGCTCGGCCCGGGGACTGATCGGCAGGCCGGCGTCCCAGGTCAGCAGGCCACGCTCGACCAGCCGGTCGAGCAGCAGGAAGCCGTCGGCATCGGTGCGCAGCCCGGCGTCGCCGTCCGCGCGGACCCGCTCGACCAGGCGTACGGCCGGGGTGCGCCCGTCGCAGGAGGCCAGCAACCGTGCGTCGAGGGCGGACAGCTCGACCGGCGGGTGCAGCGGCCGGTGCAGCCACCGACCCGTCACGCTCAGGTGCGGCGGCAGCGCCGGCGCCCACCAGCGGCGCACGGCCGGGTCGTCGGCGAGCCGGTCGGCGTACGCGATCAGCGCCCACGCCTCGAAGTGGACCTCGCGCCGGGACACCAGCCCCGGTCCCGGCCACAGCCGGGTCGCCGGGTCGGCGGGGTCGAAAGTGCCCCAGCAGACCGGGCCGAAGAACCCGATCGTCTCGGCCTTTCCGCAGTAGCGCTGCCAGTAGCGCAGCAGGCTCAGCTCGCGCTTGCGCCGCCGGACGTTGCGCACCATCGGGTCGGTCCGCAGCAGCCCGTCCAGGGCGATCAGCATCTCCGGGTTCTGCCAGGTGACCGCCTCACGCAGCAGCGGGTCGGCGGCGATCCGGCCGGCGGCCGCCGAGGAGTCGGCCAGCGCCACGGCGAACGCCTTGTCGAACATCTCGTCGGCACCGCTGCCGGCACTCGCCCGCCCGTCGGCGGTCTCCTCGGCGGCCAGCAGCGCATCGGCGGCACCGGCGGCGTCCGGGGCGGCGAAGGCGGCCAGTCCGTCGGCCGGGAAGCCGGCGGTGCGCAGCACCATGTGGCGCCACACCGACCAACCCGTGTCGCCCAGGGGCAGCAGGTGGTTCATCGGGCCGACTCCGACTCGTCGGTGTCCACGATGTGCAGCCGCAACTCGCTGAAGTAGCGCCGGCCGGCCGCGTCGGGCACCCAGGCGTCCTGCGCGGTGGGCAGCATCTCGCTGACCACCAGGGTCGTGTCGTCGCCGCCGTCCCGATCGGCCGCCCGGACCATCGCGCAGAACATGTTGGCGAAGGCGGGGCTGCTCAGGTCGACGAAGCACGGCTTGGTCTCGGTGCCGAGCTTGATGTACACCTGCTCCGGCAGGCCCAGCCGACGCCGCCAGTCCCGCACGGCCAGGAAGCGGGCCTGCTCCCCCGTCACCGCGCCGAGCCCACTCGCGCCGACGGTGGTCCGCCAGGTCTGCCGGGCCACCACCAGACGATCCAGCGTGATCCGCGGGGTGTACGGCGCGGCGGCGACGAGCTTGAACCCGTCCACGGCGTGCGTGCTGAGCAGGCCGGCGCAGACCTCGGTCAGCGGCCAGTGCTGCCCGTCGGCGCCGGTGACCACCAGCCGGCCGTCCTCATCCCGCACGGTCAGCGCCACGGTGGGCAGCACCCGTTCCGGCTCGGCGTTGGGCGCGGGCGCGAACGCCAACTGTCGGTCGGTCGGGCCGATCAGCGCCTCGGCGACCCGGCTGGTGCGCCGCGGCCAGTCGGTGGGAAAGAGCAGCCGGATCCGGTCCGGGCCGAGATCAGCCTCCAGCGCGGCGCGCAGCCGCTCGACGTCCGGATGCGCGGCGGTGAAGACGTGACAGTCGAACGACGACCAGGCGGCGTGCATCTCGCCGAGCACGACGGTGTAGTCACCGCGGGCCAGCGCGTCCGCGTCCGCCGCACAGATCTGCAGGTCGGGGCTGTGCAGCCGGGCGTTGGACCAGCCCGGCCGGACGGTCGGGAAGACCTCGTCGACCCGGGCGGCGAGGTCCGCCACGTCCAGCCGCACGTCGGTGCTGCCCGGTGGCAGGTCGGCCAGCCCGAACAGCCCGGCCCAGCGGGCGGCGAACTCGCTGGCCACCGCGTCGACCGGGCGCGGCCCGCTGCCCCAGAAGAGGCCCTGCACCAGGAACCACAGGTCGGACAGGGCCACCGGGGCCTCGCCGGCCTCGGCGCGCAGCTCGTCGTACAGCTCCCGGAACACCGCCCCGTACGCCTCGTCCAGCGCACCGGCCAGCCAGCGGGCGGCCCGCAGCAGCACGGCCAGCGGCGCGGCGATGTCGTCCAGCAGTGGCGCGCCGAAGACCACGTCCAGGTCCCGGCTGGTGTCCTCGTAGCAGAGCGTCCGGCCGGCGTACATCTGCCCGGCCCGGCGCTGCGCCGGCTGCCCGGTGAGGTCGGTGAACGTCTCGTCGAGCGCGTCCAGGGCGGCGCGCAGCCGGTCCGGGTCGCCGGCCGCGACGGCGACCGCGTCCCGCGCGGCGCACAGCCGGTCGAAGCCGGCCTGGGCGGCGGCCCGGGCCGGGGCGTCGCCAACCTCCGTGATCCGCTGCCGCAGCACCTCCTCGGCGGCGGGGCTCACCGGCAGGGCGGCGTCCCAGGTGGCCAGCTCCCGCTCCACCAACCGGTCGAGCAGCGCGTACCCGTCCTCCGGTCGGCGCAACCCGA
This sequence comes from Micromonospora sp. NBC_00858, assembly GCF_045207365.1. Lineage (NCBI taxonomy): Bacteria > Bacillati > Actinomycetota > Actinomycetes > Micromonosporales > Micromonosporaceae > Micromonospora > Micromonospora sp. NBC_00858. The sequence goes on from NZ_CP108828.1 coordinate 2,893,130, forward strand.
TGGCCGGGTCGGTGACCAGGTCGCGCGCCGGGCGGCGGCCGTCGGCGGCGGCGAGCAGCGCCGCCTCGACCGGGGTCAGCGGGACGGGCGGCCGGCCCGGACGGCGCACCTCCCGGCCGGCGAGGCTCAGCTGCGGGGCCAGCCGTGGCGCCCACCAGCGGCGAACCGCCAGGTCGCCACCGATCCGCCGCGCGTACTCGGTCAGCGCCCAGGACTCGAACCACACCCAGCGGCGGCGGGTCAGTGCCGCGCCCGCGCGCACCTCGGCGGCGACCGGCAACTCCGGGTCGACGGTGACCCAGCAGCTCGGGCCGAAGAACCCGACGGTCTCGTTCTTGCCGCAGTAGCGCTGCCAGTACTTCAGCAGGGCGCGTTCCCGGTCCCGCCGGCGGACGTTGCGGGGGGCGTCCGGGCCGCTCCGGACCAGCCCGTCCAGGGCGACCAGCGCGCCCCGGTTCTGCCAGGTGACCGCCTCGCGCAGCAGCGGGTCGGCAGCCAGCTCGGTGATCCGCCGTCCGGTGGTGGACACCGCCTCGGCGAACTCCTTGTCGAACAGTTCGGCGCCGACGCCGGTGGCCAGCAGCTCGTCCGCGGCGGCGGCGGCCTGCGGGGCGGCCAGCAGGGTCAGCCCGTCGGCCGGAAAGCCGGTGCTGCGCAGGATGGCGTCACGCCACACCGACCAGCCGGTGTCACCGAGCGGCACCCGGTGCCCGTCAGCCGTGCCGCTGGCGGCGGCGAGCGTCCCGGCCCGGCCCCGGTCGCCACCGACGGTGGCCCGGTCGGCTGCTCGGTCGGCGGTGAGCGCGGCGGCGGTCAGGTCGGCGCGGATCGCGGTGGCCAGCTCGGGCAGCGCGTCGTGGAGGAAGAAGTGCCCGCCGTCCAGCTCGTGCAGGGTGAATTCGGCGGTGGTGTGCTCCCGCCAGGCGGCGCTCTGCTCGCGGGTCACCGCCCGGTCGTTGCGACCGCTGAACGCGACGATCGGCACCGGCAGCGGCTCCTCGGGCTGGTACCGGTAGCCGTCCACCCGTTCGAAGTCGGCGCGCAGCAGCGGCAGGAGCAACTCGACCAGCTCGGGATGCTCCAGCACCCCGACGGGCAGCCCGCCGCCGGCCCGCAGCCGGCGCAGCAGCTCCTCATCGTCCACCCGGGACAGCCCGTCGAAGGCGCTGGGCTCGGTGACGTGTGGCGCGCGGGCGCCGCCGACGTAGAGCCGCAGCGGCAACGGGAGCCCGGCGCGGCGCAGCTCGCGGACCACCTCGAAGCCGAGCCGACCGCCCATCGAGTGGCCGTAGAGGGCGTACGGGCCCGCGGCCCGCCCGGCGATGGCGGTCGCCACGTCGACCACCCGGAAGCGGGGGTCCTCGCTGATCCGGTTCTCCCGGCCGGGTAGCTGCACCGGCAGCACCTCGATGTCGGGGCCGAACCGGTCCGGGAATGCGCGGAACGCGCTGGCGCCGGCGCCAGCGTAGGGCAGGCAGAACAACTGCACCGGCGCCGGATCGCGGCTGCCGGCGGAGAGGAACCAGTTCACCGCACACCTTTCTGAGGGGGGTCGATCCAGTACCGCTGCCGCTGGAAGGGGTAGGTGGGCAGCGAGGTGCGTCGGATGCCGCCGGCCGGGTGCAGGGCCGTCCAGTCGAGGTCCCGGCCGGCCACCCAGTCGGCGGCGAGCTCGCGCAGCGCACCGGCCGGGCCGGCCACCCGGGCGTCGGTGCTCAGCAGCTCGTCCAGCGCGGCGACCGCCGCGGCCGGGTCGGTGGCGATCACGGCCGCCCGGCAGCCGAACTCGCGCCGGCCCAACGCCAGCGTCGCGGCGACCTCGGCCAGGGTGGGGGCGGTGCCGGCCAGGTGCCGCCGCAGCCGGGTCAGCGCCGCGCGCAGCGCCACCGGGGTACGCGCCGAGACCGGCAGCAGCTGCGCGCCGGCCGGCCCGGCGTCGACCGGCTCGACCGGGGGCGGTTGCTCCACCACGACGTGCGCGTTGGTGCCGCCCAGGCCGAACGAGCTGACCCCGGCGACCCGGCGCGGCGCGTCCGGCCAGTCGCGCACCTTGGTCGGTACGTAGAACGGGCCGGCGGCCAGGTCGATCTCCGGGTGCGGGCGGGTGAAGTGCAGGTTCGGCGGGATGACGCCGTGCTGCACGGCGAGCACCGTCTTGATCAGCCCGGCGATGCCGGCGGCGGCGTCGAGGTGGCCGATGGTGGTCTTCACCGAGCCGAGCGCGCAGGTCTCGGCGGGCGCGGCGCCCTGGTACACCTCGTGCAACGCGGCCACCTCGATGGCGTCGCCGAGCGGGGTGCCGCTGCCGTGCGCCTCGATGAAGCGGACCTCGCCGGGTGCGACCTCGGCGGCGGCGAGCGCGCCGGCCACCGCGGCCGCCTGCCCGGCCGGCCCGGGCACGGCGTAGCCGGCCCGGTCGGCGCCGTCGTTGGTGACCGCCCAGCCAGGCAGGATCGCGAGGACCCGGTCACCGTCGGCCTGCGCGTCGGCGAGCCGGCGCAGCGCCACCACGCCGACACCGGAGCCGAAGCCGGCGCCCTGGGCGGCCTCGTCGAAGGCCCGGCAGCGGCCGTCCGGTGAGGCCAGGCCGCCGGGGGTGTGCCGGTGCCGGGGCCAGGTCACGCTCACACCGCCGGCCAGGGCGATGTCGCACTGGTAGTCGGCCAGGCTCTGCGCGGCGAGGCACACCGCGACCAGCGAGCTGGAGCAGGCGCTCTGCACCGCCACCGCCGGCCCGGTCAGACCCAGCCGGTACGCGACCTGGCCGGGCAGGTGGTCGGTGAGCTGCCGGCCGACCAGCCGGGCCTCCCAGTCGTCCGGGTCGACGTCGCCGACCACGGCCGGATTGTCCATGAGGTGGAACAGGAAGTAGCGGTTGACGGAGGTGGCGCCGTACACGCCGACCAGGCCGGGGAACCGGGCCGGATCGTGCCCGGCATCCTCCAGCGCCTCCCACGCGGTCTCCAGGAACAGCCGGTGCTGCGGGTCGGTACGGGCGGCCTCCCGCTCGCCGAAGGCGAAGAACTCCGCGTCGAAGTCGGCGACCCCGTCGAGCCGGCCGGTGGCCTTGACGTGCCGGGGGTCGGCGCGCAGCCCCGGGCCGACGCCCAGCGCGGCCAACTCCTCGTCGCTGTGATGGTGGATGGCATCCATGCCGGCGCACAGGTTCCACCAGAAGGTGGCCGCGTCCGGCGCGCCGGGGAACCGGCCGGCGAGACCGACCACCGCGATCTCGTCACCGGTGTACTCACGCACACCGACCGGCGCGGCGGACGGGCCGGCGGCGCTCGGCGGCGCGGTGGGCGGGGCCTGTGCCGTGACAACCGCCGGTGCCGGCAGGGCGGCCGAGGTCGGCAGGGCGCCCGGGGTCGGCAGGGTGGCCGGGGTCGGCAGGGCGGCGCCCGGGGTCGGCAGGCTCGCCGGTGCTGGCGGGTCGACCAGCCGGGCCTGGGCGGCGACCGTCGGGTGGTCGAAGAGCCGCAGCAGGGGCAGCCGGACGCCGAACCGTTCGGCCAGCCGCTGCTGCACCTGGCCCAGCAACAGGGACTGCCCGCCGACGTCGAAGAAGCTGTCGGTGCGGCCGACCGCGTCCCGGTCGAGCACGGCGCACCAGATGTCGTGCACGATCCGCTCGGTGGGGGTGGCCGGTAGGTCCCCGGCGGGCACGGCCCGGGCCGGGTCCGGCAGTGCCCGCTCGTCGACCTTCCCGCTGACGGTCAGAGGGAACTCCGCGACCGGCACGACGGCGCGGGGCAGCGCGTACTCGGGTAGTTGCCGGGCCAGGGCGGCCCGTAGCGCCGCCGGGTCGACCGGCGTCCCGGCCGGACGGACGTACGCCAGCAGCTCGCCGTCGCGCGCGATGGCCCGCACCTCGGCGATGCCCGGCTCGGCGGCGAGCACCGCCTCGATCTCGGTCAGTTCGACCCGGAACCCGCGCACCTTGACCTGCCGGTCGAGCCGGCCGAGACAGCGCAGCTCGCCGGTGGGCAGCAGCTCACCCAGGTCGCCCGTGCGGTACACCGGCACACCGTCGGGGTCGTGGCCGAACCGGTCGCTGTCCTGGTCGAGGTAGCCGGGTGCGAGGTGTCCACTGCGCACCACGATCTCGCCGTCCGGAGCCAGCCGCAGCGCGTACCCGGGCAGGGCGGTGCCGACCGGCAGCGGACCGGTGGCCGTGCGGTCGACGTCGGCCAGCGGCAGCGCGTACCGGGCGGCGAAGGTGAATTCGGTGGCCCCGTAGCCGTTGACCAGCACGCAGCCCGGTGCGAAGCGGCCCCGGGCGCGGGCGGCGTCGGTGTAGCTGGCCTGTTCGCCGCCGAGCAGCACCACCCGGACCCGGTCCAGCCGCTCGACGCCCGGGGTGTCCAGCAGGTACCGGTAGACGGTCGGGGTGGAGTGGTAGATCGTGACGCCGTGCCGGGCCAACTGCTCGGCGGCGTACGCCAGGCCGTGCCGGCGCAGGTCGACCGGGACGACGGCGGCACCGGTGAGGAGCGCCGGGTACAGGTCGGGGATGGCGGCGTCGAAGCTGAACGAGGCGAGCAGGCTGAGCCGGTCATCTGGCCGCAGGTCGAGGGTGGCGATCTGGTTGTCCACCACGTGCGTCAGGTTGCGGTGGCTCTGCCCGACCGCCTTGGGTCGCCCGGTGGAGCCGGAGGTGAACAGCACGTACGCGAGCGCGTCCGGGTCCACCGGCACCGGTCGCAGCGGCGCGGCCCGCACGTCGACGGCCGGGACGACCCGCAGGCCGGGCCGGTCGGCGGCGAGCCGCCGGGCCAGTTCGGTGTGCTCGCCACCGCAGAGCAGGACGGTCACCTCGGCACCGTCGAGCAGGTGTCGCAGCCGCTGCTCCGGGAACCCGGGGTCGAGTGGCACGTAGGTGGCCCCGGCGGCGAGCGTGCCGAGGATGGCGGCAATGGTGCCGGCACCGTGCCCGGTCAGCAGGCCGACCCGGACGCCGGGCCGGACACCGGCCGCGGCCAGCAGCTCGGCGTGCCCACCGGCCAGGCCGGCGAGACCGGCGTAGTGGAGCGGGCCGGTGTCGCCGAGCACGGCGGGATGGTCGGGGCAGGCGGCAGCGGCATCGCCGAAGCGATGGATCAGCGTCGAGGTGCCCATCTCAGGAGGCGCACACCGTCGCTCCACAACAGACGGACGCGCAGCAATCGACAGCCAAGATCATGATCCCCCCCAGGACGTCACAATGGAAGGAGCATATGGCTCGATGCATGCCGCGAAAGATCATCGACTAGAGTCGACCCGAAGGGGCTATCGACGACTCCGACGAGGGACGGCGAATATCGTCCGATCATCCCCCTGGCGCGGCGCGCAATTTTCGCCTAAAGCGTCAACCGGCAACCATTTTTCCGGTTGCATTTCATTTGCGCAGTGGAATTTCCCGGTCAATAGCACCTGGTCCGAATAGCGACATCAAAACGTTCAATCCCCGACAGATGGCGGCGCAACGGGCGCGACTCCGCCGTCCGGATCGCGCGGCAACCCCGCCACCATCTCCCGGAACTCCCGCACCGTGACCGCCTCGCGCAGCGTCGCGAACACCGCGCCCGTGCCGGCTCGGGCGGTCGCCTCGTCGACCCCGGCCCGCTCCCCCACCAGACGCAGAAACTCCGCCGGTCCGGCGGCCACCGGCGGCCCTGCCGCGGCTCGATCCGTTCCGCCCACATAGCCGTTCAGCTCGTCCGGGAGCTGTCCGGCCAGGTCGGCCGTCGGACAGCCGGTCACCCGTTCGGCCATCGTCTGGAGCACGGCACGAGCCACCACGGCGGCCTGCTCGGTTGGCAGCCCGGAGCGCCGGGACACTGCGTCGATGAAGCGGGGGAACCGCACGCCGCCCTCCTGTCCGCCACGGGACCCGCGCTTACCCGGGCGCGGTCGCGGCAAACGGCGACCCGGTCAGCGCAGCAGGCCCACGGCCCGCAGGTGGTCGAAGATGAGGTGGTCGACCGGCGAGGTGCGGTGCCGGTCGGCGTACCCGAGCCAGGCCGTCTCGGCGATCTCGTTGGCCGGCCGCAACTGCCCCTCGTATCCGGCCCGATAGCAGGTCATCCGCACGGTGGTGCCGGCCGCGTGGCCGTGCGCCTGGGCGCTGAACGTGCCCAGGTGCGCCGCACCGCCCACGTCGACCGTGACGCTCAGCTCCTCCTCGACCTCCCGGCGCAGGGTGTCCAGGTCGGTCTCCCCCGGCTCGCGCTTGCCACCCGGCAGGTACCACACGTCCTTGCCCCGGGACCGGGTGCTCAGCACCAGCCCGTCCTCGATGAGGATCCAGGCCACCTTGTCGATCTCGGACACGCCACCCCTCCCGCCGCTGGGACGGGCACGCTATCACCGGCACCAGCCGGAGCGGGTCACACCGCGTCGGGCGCGGGCTCCTCGGTCAGCAGGTCGAGCAGCAGCGCGGCGGTCCAGCTGAATGCCGGCGAGCCCAGCCCGGCACTGGTGTCCGGATGGAAGTACTCGTGGCAGCCGGCCCCGGCGACCAGACCGATCATCGACTGGCGCAGCCCGGCGGCCAGCTCGGGATGCCCGTGCGCGAGCAGCCCGCGCCGTACCAGCCACCCGACGTTCAGCCAGCTCGGCCCGCGCCAGTAGCGCAGCGGCTCGAAGTCCGGCGCGGTCCGGTCGTAGCTGGGCAGCGGTCGGTCCATCCGCCGAGCCACCCCGAAACGCGCCGACCGCGCCTCGACGACCAGCGCGTCGGCCTGCCGGGTCGGCAGGTCGGGCAGGATCAGCGGTGCCAGCCCGAGCACGGTACGGGCCGGGATGAGCCGGTCTGTGCGCAGGTCACGGGGGGCGAACGTACCTGTGGTCGGGTCGTACAGCCGGCGCACCACGGCCTCGGTGATCCGCGCGGCGCGGGCCCGGTGTGGCCCCGGGTCGGCGCCGACCAGCGCGGCGATCCGGGCCAGCGCGTGTTCGGCCGCCCCGAACGCCGCGTTGAACAGCGGGCACTCCACCAGGAACGGATGCCCGTCGGCCAGGTCCCGGTCGCGGTAGCCCCGGTCCCGGTAGGCGGCGACGATCGCCAGGTAGCGCGCGTAGTCCAGGTCCGTGGGGCGGTGCGCGGCGTCGGCGTGCGCGGTGTCGTGCCGGCGGTACGCGCGCATCACCGCCGCCTCGGCCGGCACGGCGGCCATCGGCTCGTCCCAGGCCGGGCTGTTGTCCAGACCGGACTCCCACGGGTGCACGATGCACACCAGCCCGTCGCCGGTCAGGTCCCGCCGGTCGGCCAGGTAGCGCTGCTGGGCGACCAGCGCGGGATAGAGCCGACGCAGCGCGGCCAGGCCGGCCGGATCAGGCGCCCGCCGGTACGCCAGCCAGGCGGCGAGCGCGTGCACCGGCGGCTGGACCAGGCCCGAGGTGTCGACGGCCGGCGCGCCCTCGGCGCTCGCCGAGCGCCACAGCTCCGGCCCCGGGAAGTACGCGCCGACCCGCATCGCCGGGTTGAACACGATGTGCGGCACCCGCCCGTCGGCCCACTGCGCCCGGAACAGGCTCGCCTGCTCACGCCACGCCCGCTCGGGACGGACCTGGGCCAGCCCGACGGCGATGAACGCGGAGTCCCAGCTCCACTGGTGTGGGTAGAGCGTGCGCGACGGCACGGTGTGGTCGTGCTCCCAGTTGGCGTCGAGCGTGGCGACCGCGAGCCGGCGCAGCCCGGCGAGATCGGCCGGACCGCCGGTGCGGGTCGGAACGGCGGTCATGCCGCGGCCCGTCGCGGCAGCGCGTGCCGCAGCACCGTGGCGGCCTGCTGGAGGGCGCGGACCGGGTCGCCACGCAGCCGACACTCCAGCGCCAGCCAGCCCCGGTAGTCCAGCTCCAGCAGGGTCCGCACCAGCGCCGGCCAGTCCAGGTGCCCGGCACCCGGCTGGTACCGGTTGGAGTCGCTGACCTGCACGTGCCCGAGGTACGGCGCGGCGGAACGCAGCGCCCGGGGCATGTCGTCCTCCTCGATGTTCATGTGGAAGGTGTCGGCGACCACCCGGACCGAGGGCAGCCCGACCGCCGCGCAGAGCGCGACCGCCTCGTCGAGCCGGTTGACCATGTGGTCCTCGTACCGGTTGAGGGGTTCCAGGAAGAGGCTGACCCCCTCGGCCCGGGCATGCTCGCCCAGCGCGCCGAGGGCGTCGAGGAGCACCTGCCGGTCGCCGGTCGGCTGACGCGGCGGTTCGAACGGCGGCAGCCGCCGGGAGAACATCCCCCAGGCCGCCGGGGTCATCGCCCCGACGCCGCCCAGCTCGGCGATCACCGACAACTGGGAGCGCAGGTTGCGCACCGCGTCGGCGGACCGGGCCGGGTCGAAGTCGCCGATGAAGTGGTCCATCTCGACGCAGACGGTGGGCATCACCACCCCGGCGGCGCGGGCCCGGCGCAGTTCGGGCAGCCGGCGGGCGAACGCGAGGTCGCCGCGCCCGCGCAGCTCGATGCCCTGATAGCCGAGGGCGGTGGCGAGGGCGTACTTCTGGATCAGGTCGGTGCCCGGCAGGAGCTGTTCCTGGCAGGCCAGCGCAATGGTGGTCATGAGAACCTCAACACCACTTGAAGGACGTCACCGGCGCCGCGGTCGAGCAGCGCGAGGGCGTCGGCGACCGCGCTGGCGTCGACGATGTGGCTGACCAGCGGCAACGGGTCGACGCTGCGCTCAGCCACCAGTTCCATGAAGGTCTGCGCCACCCGGTCGCCGGTCCACCGACCGGCCATGCTCGGCGCGGGGGTGGGTCCGGAGACCTGGGCGGCCACCAACTGGATGCGGTTGTGGTGGAACTCCTCGCCGAGGCCGAGCCCGTCGGCCTGGCCCTGGTAGAAACCGGCGGCCACGACGCGGCCGGCGTGTGCGGTGGACCGGATCGCCTCGTGCAGCGCCGGGTACGCCCCGGACAGCTCCAGGCAGACGTCCGCGCCCCGGCCGCCGGTGGCCCGGCGCAGCACGGCGGCGGCCGATTCGGCGCCGGCGTCCACTGCGGACCGGGCACCGTAGCGGGCGGCGTGCTCCAGCCGGTCGGGCATCCGGTCGACCGCCACGACCCGTGCGCCGGAGAGCACCGCGAGCCGGGTGGCGAGCAGCCCGATGACGCCCTGCCCGAAGACACCGACCCAGTCGCCGAGGTGCAGGTCGGCGGCGAGCACGGCGGTCAGCGCGATGGCGCCGGGCCGGGCGAAGACGGCGGCGAGCGGGTCCAGGCCGGCGGGCAACGGGTGGACCACCTCGGCGGCCAGTACGGCCTCGAGGCGGTGCCCCCAGATGCCCCACACCAACTGGCCCGGGTGCCGGTCGGTGACCTCCGGGGCCACCTCGACGATCTCGCCGACCTCCTCGTAGCCGAAGCCGATCAGCGGGTAGGGCACCGGGGTCTGCCGGGGTACGAACATCCGGGCGGCGTCGTCCCAGTCCTTGCTGAGCCGTGGATTGCTGCCCCGGTAGAGGGTCAGCTCGGTGCCGGCCGAGATGCCGGAGTAGCAGGTGCGGACCCGAACCTGGCCGGGGCCGAGCTGATCCGGCGGGCAGGGCTCGAGGCTGATCCGTCGAGGCCCGGCGAGAGAGACAACCCAGTTGCCCATGAGTCACATCCCGGTAGCACTGGGTTCCAGGATAGGCAAAAAATCGCTATATGTCTTGCCATTAATCAATCGAAGGCGTTGAATCCGGCATGTACCCTTCGAGAGGAGTGCCACCGATGTCAGCACCTCCGAGGCGGATACTCGCCACCACCTTGATCCTGGCACTTACCGCGTCCACCCTGCTGGCCTGCGGCGATGACGAGTCGGACAGCAGCAGCAAGAAGATCACCGTGTGGAGCCTGGAGGACGTGGCCGACCGGGTCACCGCCACCAAGGCGATCATCGCCGACTTCACCGCGAAGACCGGGGTCCAGGTTGAGCTCGTCACCGTCAACGAGGACCAGTTCCCCTCACTGATCTCGGCCAATGCCGCCGCCGGCGACCTGCCCGACGTGGTCGGCTCGGTCTCCCTGGCCGGCATCCGTACGCTCGCCGGCAACGAGCTGCTGCACGCCTCGGCGAACGCGGAGGTCGTCGACAAGCTGGGCCGGCAGACCTTCTCGCCGCGAGCGTTGGAGCTCACCTCGGACGACGGCAAGCAGCTCTCGGTGCCCAGCGACGGGTGGGGCCAACTGCTCGTCTACCGCAAGGACCTGTTCGCCGCCGCCGGCCTGCCCGCCCCCGACACGTACGAACGGATCACCACCGCCGCGGCGAAGCTGAACACCGGCGGCGTCGCCGGGATCACCGCGGCGACCGCCCCCAGCGACGTGTTCACCCAGCAGACCTTCGAGCACCTGGCGCTGGCCAACGGCTGTCAGCTCACCGACAACTCCCGCGCCGTCGCCCTGGACTCACCACAGTGCGTCGAAGCGTTCCGCTTCTACGGCGACCTGATCCGGAACAGCTCGGTGAAGGGCGCCCAGGACGTGGACACCACCCGCGCCACCTACTTCGCCGGCAAGGCCGCCATGGTGGTCTGGTCGCCGTTCATCCTCGACGAGCTGGCCGGGCTGCGCAACGACGCCAAGCCGACCTGCCCGCAGTGCCAGGCCGACCCGGCGTTCCTCGCGAAGAACAGCGGGTTCGTCACCGCGATCAAGGGCCCGAACGGCACCGAGCCGGCCCAGTACGGCGAGATCAGCTCGTGGGCGGTGCTGGACGGCGCGGCGACCGACCCGGCGAAGTCCTTCGTGGAGTACATGCTCAGCGACGGCTACCCGCGCTGGTTCGGCATGTCCCCCGAGGGCCGCTTCCCGGTGCGCAAGGGCACCCAGGCCGAGCCCGAGGCGTACCTCACCGGCTGGAACACCAGCCAGGCCGGCGTGGACGTGAAGAAGCCCCTTGCCGACGTGTACGGCGAGGAGGTGCTCGCCACGCTGCGCCGCAGCCCGGACACCTTCCAGCGCTGGGGGCTCACCCAGGGGCAGGGAAAGCTGGTCGGCGCCATGCTCGGCGAGTTGCCGGTGCCCAAGGCGTTGAACGACGTCATCTCCGGCAAGTCCGACGCGGCGGCCGCCGCCGGTCGGGCCAAGAAGGACGTCGAGGCGATCAAAGCGGGCGTGAATTGACCACCACCGCGCCCGGCACCGGCCGCTCCCCCACCCGGGAGCGGCCGGTGCCGGTCCGCCGCCGCCGACCACTGACCCTGCGCCGCCGCGAGTCCCGCGCCGGGCTCGCGCTGGTCGCCCCGACCCTGCTCGTCACCATCGCGGTCATCGGCATCCCGATCGTCTGGACCGTGGTGCTCGCCTTCCAGCGGGTCCGGCTCGCCACGCTGCGCAAGACCGGGCTGTTCGGCGAGTTCACCATGGACAACGTCGACCGGGTGCTGCACACCCCCGGCTTCGCCGACACGCTGTGGATCACCCTGCTCTACAGCCTCGGCGGCACCGTCGGGTCGATCCTGCTCGGCCTGGTCGCCGCCCTGGTGGTCCGCCGGCCGTTCCCTGGCCGCACCCTGGTCCGGGCATCCATGCTGCTGCCGTACGTGGCGCCGGTGGTCGCGGTGACGTTCGTCTGGCAGGTGATGCTCGATCCGCAGCTCGGCATCGTCAACGCCTGGGGCCAACGGTGGCTCGGCTGGGACGCCCCGGTGCCGTTCCTGTCCCAGGATTCGACCGCGCTGGCCACGGTCGTCGTGTTCGAGGCGTGGCGGTACTTCCCGTTCGCGTTCCTGTTCCTGCTGGCCCGGCTACAGGCGGTGCCCGGCGAGTTGGAGGAGGCCGCCCGGGTCGACGGCGCCACCCCCACCCAACGCTTCCGGTACATCCTGCTGCCGCAACTGCTGCCGGTGATCGCCCTGCTCGGCGTGCTGCGCTTCATCATGACGTTCAACAAGTTCGACGACGTCTACCTGCTCACCGGCGGCGCGGCGGGCACCGAGGTGGTCAGCGTGCGGGTGTACGAGTTCCTCACCGCCCGGACCGACATCGGCGCCGCCGCCGCGCAGGCGGTCGTGCTGGCTGTGGTGCTCATCGTGTTCGTGCTGATCTATCTGCGCTTCTTCGGACGGAGGGTGGGCTGATGGACCGCGACGTGGTCGAGACGGTGAGCCTGCGCTGGCTGCGCCGCCTGGTGATCGCCGTGTTCCTGGTGGTCACCGTCTTCCCCTTCTACTACATGCTGGTGCTCTCGGTGCGCCCCATCGAGCGGCTGCTGCTCGACCCCGGCTCGCTGATCGTCGGCTTCGGCGAGCTGACCGTGGCCACGTACGCCGAGGTGCTCAAGGCCACCGACGACGGCGGCCAGGGGTTCCTCACCTTCATCCGCAACAGCGGTCTGGTCGCCGTGGCGGCGACCCTGCTCACCCTGGTCGTGGCGATCCCCGGGGCGTACGCGGTGGCCCGGCTGCGGTTCTTCGGCCGGCGGCAGGTGGACTTCCTGTTCCTGGCCGTCTACCTGTTCCCGTCGATCGTCATCGCGATCCCGCTGTTCGTGGTCTTCACCCGGGCCGGGCTGCGCGGCTCACTGTTCGGCCTGGTGCTGGTCTACATCTCGCAGACGCTGCCGGTCTCGGTCTACATGCTGAAGAACTACTTCGAGACCATCCCGGTCAGTCTGGAGGAGTCCGCCGCCATCGACGGCGCCGGTCGGCTCGGCATCATCCGCCGGGTCAGCCTGCCCCTCGCCATGCCGTCGATCATGGCGGTTGCGCTCTACGACTTCATGATCGCCTGGAACGAGTTCCTCTTCGCCCTGCTGTTCCTGGTCGACAAGCCCGACCGGTGGACGGTGTCGCTGGGGCTGTCCCTGCTCTCCGACGGGGTGGAGGTGCCCAAGACGGTGTTGATGGCCGGGTCGGTCGTCCTCACCCTGCCCATCGTGATCCTCTTCTTCGCCAGCGAGCGGCTGCTCACCGAGGGGCTGACCAGCGGCGCGGAGAAGGGCTGAGCCAACCGGCGTCATCGGCCGCTAAACATGCCGGCCGATGGCTCTGGTTTCTCGCGCCCGGCATCCGTACCATCGGCAAGTCCGTAAGCGCGAAGCCGAGGGGGCCGCGATGAGGCAGAGCGAGCCAAGCCGGCCGACCGATACGGCCGGCGAGGACTACACCGAACGGCTGCAACGACTCGGGGGTGCCCGCTGGAAGCGGCTCCTCGACGTGCAGGCGCCCTACCGGTGGAACCTGCGCCGGCTACGGCTGGGGCACACCCTCGACGTCGGCTCCGGCCTCGGCCGTAACCTCGCCAACCTGGACGGCAACGGCGTCGGGGTGGACCACAACCCCGCCTCGGTGGAGCACACCCGGGCGGCCGGCTTCGAGGCGTACACGGTCGAGGAGTTCTTCGGCGGCCCGCACGCCCGTCCGGGCGCGTTCGACTCGCTGCTCGCCGCGCACCTCCTGGAGCACCTGCCCGCCGAGCAGGCGCGGGAGGTCGTCTCCTCCTACCTGCCGTACGTGCGCTCCGGCGGGACCACCGTGTTCATCACCCCACAGGAGCGCGGGTACGCCAGCGACGCCTCGCACGTCCGGTTCGTCGGCTTCGACGAGGCGGCGCAGATCTGCCGGGAGCTGGGCCTGACCGTCACCCGGCAGTTCTCCTTCCCGTTCCCCCGGGCGCTGGGGCGGGTCTTCACCTACAACGAGTTCATCACCGTGGCCCGGGTGCCCTGACCCCTGCTCCCCGGGTCGCCCGCCGCGTCCCCGCAGGCCCGGTTACGGTGGCCACATGGCCAACCCGACCCGCTGGGCGACCGACACCGGCCCCGAGCACTCGCAGTGGTACATCGACCGGTTCCGGAAGCTCGCGGCTGAGGGAGCGGACCTGGCCGGTGAGGCCCGGCTGGTGGACACGCTGGTCCCGCCCGGCTCGCGGATCCTCGACGCCGGCTGCGGCACCGGCCGGGTCGGCGCCGCGCTGGCCCAGCGCGGGCACACCGTGGTCGGGGTGGACGCCGACCCGGCACTGGTGGTCGCCGCCCGCACCGACCACCCCGGCCCGCTGTGGCTGGTCGCCGACCTCGCCGAGTTGGACCTGCCGGCGGCCGGCGAGGCCGAGCCGTTCGACGCGGCGGTGCTGGCCGGCAACGTACTCGCTTTCGTAGCGCCCGGCACCGAGCCGGAGGTGCTGCGGCGGCTCGCCGCGCACCTGCGCCCGGACGGCGTGCTGGCGGTGGGCTTCGGCACCGAGCGCGGTTACCCGCTGACCGCCTTCGACGCCGACGCGGTCGCCGCCGGGCTGCGCCTGGAGCACCGCTTCGCCACCTGGGACCTGCGCCCGTGGCGCGACGACGCGGCCTTCGCGGTCACCATCCTGCGCCGCCCGGCCGCCTGACGCCCGACCCGGCTCCCGCCACGTCGCCCGACCGTCAGGCGGGGGCTGCGACGGCCCGCGCGGCGGCCGGGTCCAGGGTCGCACCGGCCGGCACCAGGCTGACCAGGCCCGCCGGCAGCCGCAGTGGGCGCACGTCGCGGTAGCCGAGCATCGGGAGCACGTCCCGGTCGGCCAGCACGTACCGCCGGCCCAGGTCGGTGACCACGGAGACCGCGCCGCCGGACGCGCCGGGCGCCGCGGCGGCCTCGACCACCGCGCCCCGGCCCGGCTCCACGACCACGTGATCGGCCAGCACGGTGCCGCCGGCCGGCACGGTGCGCGGCACGGCGGCCAGGTCCGGCAGCGGTACGCCCCACCGCACCTCGCTGGCGCCGTCGTCGCCGCTGACCCGGGTGCAGAGCGCCGCGTCGTCCCCGGCCGCCAACCGGGGCGGGGCTGGCGGCGGGGCGGTCGGACCGCTCGGGGCGAGATCGGGCACCGTGGGCAGTGCGGCGAACCGGCCCAGCGTCATCGGCTCCGGCTCGTCCTGGCTGGTGCTGGCCAGCAACAGCCCGGCCTGCAACTCGGTGATTCCGGCAAGCCCCGCGTCGAGCGCCACGGCGTACTGCCGGCCGCCGCCGGAGTTGCTCACCAGGTAGACCTGGCCGATCGTGGCACCCGGCACCCGAGTGGCGGGCCCGCCCAGGCCGGGCAGGGCGAGCGGGGCCAGGTCGAGGCCGGCGGGTAGCGAGTTGAGCAGGGCGGGCGCCACCGGCACCGCCCGGGCCCGGGTGGTGGCCAGCGCCGCCAGCACCCGGCTGGGATCGCGGATCAGGTAGCGCCGCTGATGCCAGACGAGGTGCAGACCGCCGTCGGGGCCGCGCAGCAGCAGCGCGTCGTCGCCCAGCGGCCGGCCGCCGGCGGGCTCGGTGCCGATCATCAGCGCGGAGCGGGGCGCGTCGTCGCCCGCGCCGGCCGGGATCGTCGAGCAGACCGTCCACGCTCCGGTGGCCAACCGACCCGGGGCGGGCAGCGAGTCCGGCGCGTCGGCGATGCCCAGCGGCAGCCCGCGCGGCACGCCGTCGATCGAGCGCCGGGAGACCAGCACGGTCTTCGATCGGTCCGCGCCGACGATCAGCAGCGCCGAGGCGTAGTTGAGCACCGGGTGCAGCTTCTGCTCGCGGTAGACGAACCGGGCGCCGGACTCCTTCTCCACGATCACGGCGCCCGCGTCGCGCCAGCCGCTGCCGCCCCCGGCGAACAGGCCGTAGAGCGCGAAGCCGCCCAGCCCGATCGCCGCGACCAGGACGCTGGCCAGGCCGGCGCCGGCCAACCGCCGGAACGGCGACTGGGCCGGGTCGGTCTCCCGCATCACCAGGGCGGCGACCGCCCGCTGAACGCTGAACTGGTAGGAGTGCAGCTGGTCCTGCCGCGACGGCATGGGGTCCCTCCCGGTGGATCGGCCGGCCACAGGATATGCGTTGCGTCGATGTCCCGTGGACCCTGCGTGGCGGTGACCGTGCCGACCGGTACCATCCGGGGACGAATCTGGCGGCGAGAGGGCACCCGTGGGCGCGCGTTTCGAGGAGCTGGCCTGGCGGGAGACCCCGATCGGCGCGATCAGCCTGCGCCGGCGCCGGGACCCGGCGCTCCAGGTCGAGGTGTACGAGGTCAAGCTCGACGACGAGTTCCTCATGTCCAGCCTCTTCCCCGTCGCGGAGATCGAGCTGGCCCGGCTGGGTCTGGCCGAACTGGCTGGTGACACGCTCGACGTGGTGGTCGGCGGCCTCGGGCTGGGCTACACCGCCTGCGCGGCGCTGGATGACCCGAGGGTGCGTTCACTGCTGGTGGTCGAGGCGATCGAGGACGTGATCAACTGGCACCAGCGTGGGCTGCTGCCGTTCGCGGCGGGGCTCGCCGAGGACCCGCGTACCCGGTTCGTGCGGGCCGACTTCTTCGCGGCGGTGGCCGGCGACGCCGGGTTCGACGCCGAGGCACCCGGGCGGCGGTTCGACGCTGTCCTGCTCGACGTCGACCATTCCCCGCGCAACGTCCTGCACCCCAGCCACGCCGCCTTCTACGAGCCGGCCGGGCTGCGCCGGCTGTCCGCCCTGCTACGCCCCGAGGGCGTCTTCGCGCTCTGGTCGGACGACCCGCCGGACGCCGAGTTCACCGCAGCGCTCACCGAAGTGTTCGCGACCGCGCGGGCGCACGTCGTGCCGTTCGCCAACCCGCTGACCGGTGGTCAGTCCGCCAACACCGTGTACGTCGCCCGCACCGCGGGCTGAACCGGCCCCGCGCACACCGCACGCTGAACCGGCCCGCCCGCACCGCACGCTGGGCTCGGCTCCTCGTGCTTAGCGGGCATGGTGTCGGCCGGATGGGGAACGTGGCGCGGGGGTCGCCGCATGGGCGCGGCCGGTCACGGGAGGTCGAGATGCGTGCCATGCTCTGGGTCGTCGGCGTGGTCGCCGGCGTGCTGATCCTGCTCGGGCTGATCCTCGAGGCGGTCCGCTGGCTCATCATCATCGGCCTGATCGCGCTGGTCGTGGTGATCGTGCTGGGCGTCATGAAGGGACGGCAGGCGATGAGTCACCAGGGCCGGCGGCGGTGAGGCCGGGCCCGCTCAGAACCAGTCCGCGCGCATCTCCAGCGTGGTCCGGTCCCGGCTGTCCAGCAGGTCCAGCTGCGGGCCGGTACGCGGCAGCTCGACCGTGAAGAAGTAGCGGGCGGCCTGCCGCTTTCCGGCGTGGAACGCGTCGCCGGACCCCTCCGGTGGCAGGGCCAGCACCTGCTCCAGCCACATCCACGCGATCACGACGTGCCCGACCGCCTCCAGGTAGACGCTGGCGTTGGCCAGCGCGAGCACCGGGTCACCGTCGGCCCAGAGTCGGCGGGTGACCGCGACGACCCGGTCCACCGCGCCCGCCAGCCGGTCGGCCAGCTCGGCGGCCTCGCCGCCGACCTGTCGGGCCCGGTCGAGGGTGTCGCGGATCGTCCCGGTCAGCAGGACCAGGCCGGCGCCGTCGTGCATGGTCACCTTGCGCCCCAGCAGGTCCAGCGCCTGGATGCCGTGGGTGCCCTCGTGGATCGGGTTGAGCCGGTTGTCCCGGTAGTGCTGCTCCACGTCGTGATCGCGGGTGTAACCGGCCCCGCCGAGCACCTGGATCGCCAGATCGTTCGCGGTCAGGCACCACTGCGAGGGCCAGCTCTTGGTGATCGGGGTGAGCACGTCCAGCAGCAGGTGCGCCCGCTCGCGATCGGCCTCGGCGGGGGCGGTCTTCTCCTCGTCGAGCAGCCGCGCGCAGTAGAGCACCAGTGCCAGCGCCCCCTCCACGTAGCTCTTCTGCGCCAGCAGCATCCGCCGTACGTCGGGGTGGTCGATGATCGGCACCTGCGGCGCGGCCGGGTCCTTGCCGCCGACCGGCCGACCCTGGGGCCGCTCCCGGGCGTACGCCAGGCTCTTGAGGTAGCCGGTGTAGCCCAGCGCGGTGGCGCCGGCCCCCACCCCGATCCGGGCCTCGTTCATCATGTGGAACATCTGGGCCAGTCCCTGGTGCGGCGGGCCGACCAGGTGACCGACCGCGCCGGGACGGCCGGCCGGGGTGTGCCCGCCGTCGCCGAAGCTGAGCAGGGTGTTGGTGGTGCCCCGGAAGCCCATCTTGTGGTTGAGCCCGACCAGCACCACGTCGTTGCGGTCGCCGAGCGACCCGTCCGGCCCGACCAGCACCTTTGGCACGATGAACAGCGAGATCCCCTTCACCCCGGGCGGCCCGCCGGGGATCCGCGCCAGCACCAGGTGGACGATGTTCTCGGCCAGTTCGTGATCGCCGCCGGAGATCCACATCTTGGTGCCGAAGAGGCGGTACGTACCGTCCGGCTGTGGTTCGGCGCGAGTGGTGATGTCGGCCAGCGAGCTGCCGGCGTGCGGCTCGGACAGGCACATGGTGCCGAAGAACCGGCCCTCCAGCATGGGCCGCACGTACGTGTCGACCTGCTCCGCGCTGCCGTGCGCCAGCAGCAGGTTGGCGTTGCCCAGGGTGAGGAACGGGTACGCCGAGGTGGAGACGTTGGCGGCCTGGAACCAGGTGAAGCAGGCGGCCGCGACAACGTGCGGCAGCTGCAGGCCGCCGACCGAGGCGTCCAGCCCGGCCGTGAGCAGACCGGTCTCGGCGAAGCTCTCCAGCGCCGCCCGGACCTGCGGGATCAGCCGCACTCGCTGCCCGTCGAAGGTGGGCTCGGCGAGGTCGGCGGCGCGGTTGTGCGGGGCGAACTGCTCGGTGGCCACCCGCTCGGCGAGATCCAGGGCATCGTCGAAGGTGTCCCGGGAGTGCTCGGCGTACCGGGGGCGCTCGACAAGCTTGGACACCTGCAGCCAGTCGTGCAGCAGGAAGTCCAGGTCGCGGCGGGAGAGCAGGGTGGACGGCACGGCACTCCTCATCGGGCACGGGAGTGGGTCGGTCCGGGGCGCTGCCCGGCGGCGCCCGTGCCCATCCTGGCGGATCGGCCGGATGGACACCACCGGCACCGACGGGCCGGGCAACCATCACGAACCCGGTGATCTGTCGTACCGGCCCACTAGGGTCGCTGACCGTGACCGAACCCGGAGACGTCCCGCCCGAGGTCCTCGACCGGCTGCGGCCGATCTGCCTCGGGCTGCCGGAGAGCTACGAGGAGCCAGCCTGGGTGGGCACCCGCTGGCGGATCCGCAAGCGGACCTTCGCCCACGTGCTCACCGTCGACCCCGACCACCAGGTCGCCCACGCGCGCGCCGCCGACGTCGACCGGCCGACCTGCCTGCTGATCTTCCGGTCGCCGCCCGACGAGATCGCCGGGCTCGTCGCCAGCGGGCACCCCTTCTACAAGCCGGCGTGGGGCCCGACCGTGCTGGGCATGGTCGTGGACGACGACACCGGCTGGGACGAGGTCGCCGAGTTGCTCACCGAGAGCTACTGCCTGCTCGCCCCGAAGCGGCTCGCCGCTCTGGTCGACCAGACCGGCCCACCGGCTGGTTGAGCGGCTGAACGGCACCCGCTGGGGCTGATGGTTTCGCCCGACACGGCCCGGGGATACCGCGCGGCAGGTGGTCGAGGCCGTCGGTCACCGGATGGAGGCCAGACGCCGTCGGGCGGGTGAGGAGCGGACCGATGTCCACGCTGCCCACCGAGGAGGATCCCCGGCTGACCCCGGTACTCACCGAGGACCGGGTGTGCACGGGCGTCACGACCCTGCGGGATCGGATCTTCCTGAGCTACCCGTCGGCGGACCGGCCGGGCGTGCAGGTGGCCGAGGCGCTGCCGGACGGCCGCCGCGACCCGTACCCGAATGCCGCGTGGAATCGGGCGGGCCAGGGACCGGACGGCGCGTTCGTCAACGTCAACGGGTTACGTGCCGGGCCGGACGGCCGCCTGTGGATCATCGACGCTGGGGCGCCACAGATCGGCACCCGGCAGGTGCCCGGCGGGGCTCGGCTCATCGTGGTCGACCCGGACGGCGACCGGGTGCATCGCGTCTACCACCTCGACGCGGCGGTGCACCCCACCAGCCACGTCGACGACGTCCGGTTCCACGACGGCGTCAGCTATCTCACCGACGCCGGAGCGCCCGGCCTGATCGTGCTCGACCTCGACTCCGGGCAGGTCCGGCGGGTACTGGACGGGCATCCGAGCACCGTCGGCGGGCCTCTGGTCGCCGACGGCCGGCCGTTGCGCGACCCGGACGGCGGTGAGGTCCAGCTGCACGCCGACCAACTGGAGGTCTCACCGGACGGTCGTTGGCTCTACTACCAACCGGCCTCCGGCGGGATGTCCCGGATCGGCACCCGGTGGCTGGACGACCCGTCGGTGTCCCCCGACGAGTTGGGCCGGCGGGTCGAACGGCGGTGCGACACGCCCGGCACCGGCGGCACGGCGATCGATGCCACCGGCACCATCTACGTCAGCGACGTCGAGCGACGGCGCGTCCTCGCCCTGGCACCGGACCGCAGTGTGCGCACGCTCATCGCCGATCCGCGGCTGGTCTGGGTGGATGCGATGTGGATCGACGCCGACTCCCGGCTCTGGCTGCCGGCCGCTCAGTTGCACCTGACCGCCGGGCTCAACGGTGGGCGGTCGGCCGTCGACTACCCGGTCCGGATCTTCCGGATGCCGGTCGATTCCGGCCCGCCAGCGCTGGACCACCTCTGAGCGGAGACCGGTCGGTGCGGACGCCGCCGCAGGTCCAGCAGGTCCAGCACCGGCATGGGTACGGAATCTCGGTGGAGCAGCCGAGGGCGGATCGGTGAGGATCGGGGCATGTCCGTTCCCGCCCGTCAGATTCGCGCTCGCTACTCCGCCGACACCGTCACCGTCTACCAGGCGTATCCCCCGCAGGTCGCGCTGCCGGCGGTGGCGGCCGGCCGCTTCGTGGCCCCCTTCAAGCGGGACCGGATGACGTGGATCAAGCCGTCCTTCCTGTGGATGATGTACCGCTGCGGCTGGGCCACCAAGCCGGGCCAGGAGCGGGTGCTGTCCATCGACATCACGCGGGAGGGATTCGAGTGGGCGCTGGCGCGAGCCTGCCTGAGTCACTACGACCGGGACGTGCACGGCGACAAGGCGACGTGGTCGCGTCAGCTGAAGGCCAGCCCGGTGCGGGTGCAGTGGGATCCGGAACGGACACTGCACCTGAAAGCTCTGCCATACCGGTCGCTGCAGGTCGGGTTGTCCGGCGAGGCTGTCGCCCGGTACGTCGACGACTGGATCGTCTCGGTCACCGACATCACCCCCACCGTCCACCGCGTACGGGAACTTCTGCGCGCCAACGACGCACATGCGGCGACAGACCACCTGCCGGTCGAACATCCCTACCCATTGCCGGCTCAGATCGCCGCCGGCCTCGGCCAGCGCAGACGTCACGGCCGGAGATACCCGGACAGTGACAACGCGCAGCTGGCCGCGTCGCTCGGCGGCAGAGGCGGACGTCGATTCTTGCGTGGCCGGCGATATCCTGCCTCGCATGCATCGAAGCCGTGTGTACGCGCTGCTGATCGACACCCCCGAGGCGGAGGCCGCGCGGGCGGCGCAGTTCTGGTCGGCGGCGCTGGGCGTCAGCACCCGGTCCGATCCCGCAGAGCCACAGTTCATTGGCCTGCACGAGGCGCTGCCCGGGCTGGTCACCGCGGTCCAGGCAGTCGACGACGCCCCGCGCTTTCACCTCGACATCGAGACCGACGATGTGCCGGCCGAGACCGCACGGCTGATCGACCTGGGCGCGACCGAGGTGTCGCAGTGGCTGGAGTGCCGGATTCTGCGGGCACCCGGGGGGCACCTGCTCTGCGTGCTGCCAGTGGCGAGCCCACCGGCGGTCTTCGCCGCCCAGGCCCGAACCTGGCCCTGATCCGCCGGGTTGTCGCAGGTCGGCGCTAGGGTTCCGGCCATGGCAGAGTTCGTACTGGTGGCGGGGGCGTGGCTGGGGTCGTGGGCGTGGGACGAGGTGCTGCCGCCGCTGCGCGCGGCCGGTCACGGCACCCACCCGCTGACCCTCTCCGGCCTCGCCGAGAAGCAGGGCGTGCCGGCCGGGCAGCAGACCCACGTGCAGGACATCGTCGGTGAGATCGAGCGGCGCGACCTGCGCGACGTGGTGCTGGTCGGGCACAGCTACTCGGGCATCCCGGTGGGTCAGGCCGCCGAGCGGATCGGCGACCGGCTGACCCGGGTGGTCTTCGTCGACTCGGAGGTGCCGGTCGACGGTGGCTCGTTCGCGTCCGGCTGGTGGCAGGGCCCGGCGGCGCTGGAGGCGTTGATCGCCGACAACGGCGGCTACTGGCCGCCGCTCGGCGCGTCCGACCTCGACGGCCAGGGTCTCACCGACGAGCAGGTCACCCGGCTGGTCGAGGGCTCCACCCCGCACCCCGGTGCCACGTTGACCGAGCCGGCCGTGCTGACCCGCCCGCTCGGCGAACTGCCGGCCACGTACGTCAAGTGCCTGCTCGACGGGCCCGAACCCAACGACACCGTGGCGAAGCTGCTGACCAGCGAGCACTGGCGACTGGTCACGATGGACACCGGCCACTGGCCGATGATCTCCCAGCCCGCCGAGCTGGCCCGGCTGCTGCTGGACGCGGCCGGCTGAGCTGCTCCGCCGGCCGGGTTCTCCCCCGGCCGGCGGTGTGCTGGCCGCCTGCCTGCTGCCCGCAGCGCGGTCAGGTCGCCAACTCGTCCCGCAGCGGCGCGGTCAGGTCACCGGCTCGTCCTGCCGCGGCGCGGTCGCTGGCTCGTCGATGGTGGTGATGTGGCGTACTGGCGACGCGAACAGCCAGAGCACGGCGAGCACGCCGCCCAGGCCGGCGACGACCAGTGTCGGCCGCAGCCCGATGGTGGTGCCCAACGCGCCGCCGACCAGCGCGCCGAGGGGCCGGATGCCGTAGTTGACGGCGCTGTACGCACCGGCCCGACGGCCCCGCGCATCGTCGGGCGTGACCGCGGTGATGAGGGCGTTCAGGTTGACGTCCATCAGCATCACCCCGACGCTGGAGACCAGTTCGATGGCGGCCAGCATGCCGACCTTCGCCCAGGTCGGGCCGGCCACCAGCGCGGTCAGCGCCAGCGGCGCGGGAAAGAGGACGACGCCGATCATCGCGGTACGCCCCAACCCGATGGCGCGGGAGACCCGGGGCGCCAGCGCCGCGCCCGCCAACCCACCGATCGCGCCGGCGCCGAACGCGATGCCGATGGCACCGGCGGACAGGTCGAGCTCGCGACTCGCGTAGAGCACCAACAACGCGCTGGCGATGAAGGTGAAGAAGTTGACGGTGCTGGTGCAGCCGAGCGCGGCGCGCAGCACCGGGTGGCGCAGCACCAGGACGAGACCTTCGCGGACGAGGCCGAGGGTGGACGACCGCCGCGGTGGCGGAGGCGCCTCGGTCACCGGGATGCGGCCGAGCATCAGCGCGGAGCCGAGGAACGACACCGCGTCGACGATGACGGCGACCGGCGCGGTCAGCGCCTGGACCAGTCCACCGCCGACGGCCGGGCCGGCCACGAACGACACGGCACGGCTCATGCTCAGCTTGCTGGTGGCGTCGACGTACGCCGACCGCGGCACCAACGCGACGAAGAACGCCTGGCGCGCCATGGCGAACAGCACCGCCCCGGCACCGGTGAGCAGCGCCACCAGGTAGAGCTGGGTGAGGGTGACCGCGTCGAAGAGGTAGGCCACCGGCAGGCTGAGCAGCACCGCCGCGCGGATCAGGTCGGCGATGATCAGGAGCCGGCGCTTGTGGGTGCGCTGGTCCACCCACGCGCCCAGGAACAGGCCCAGCAGGTTGGGCAGCCAGATCAGCGCGGTGAGGACGCTGACCTGCGCGGGCGTCGCGGCGAGCAACGAGACGGCGATCAGCGGCAGGGCCAGTTCGCTGATCCGATCACCGAACTGGGAGATCGTCTCGCCGATCCAGAAGGTGCGGAACCGCCGGTCGCGGTGCAGGGCGGGTGGGGGCGCGGTGCCGACGGTGGTCACGACGCGGCCGAGTCGTCGCCGGGCTCGGGCATTACGTAGCGCAGCATCCGGACGACCTGCGCGCCGGCCGGTGGCGCCTGGTCGTCCTTGCGCCGCACGTACGGGGCAAGCAGCTCCTCGATCGCGTCCTCCAGCTGCCGCATCTCGTCGGCGGTGGCCACGAACCGGGTGTCGGCCACCCCGGCCAGCCCGCGCCACTCGGCGTCCAGCCGGGGCTCGTCCTGGAGCAGCCACTGCTGCGGAGCGTCGGCGTACCGGGCGAACATCTCTCCCCGCAGCTGGCGGCCGGCGGCCTGTCCCTCGGCGTCGTCCGGGAGCGTGAAGCGGAAGCCCCGGGCTGCGGCCTGCCACCAGCGTTCCCGCTTGCTGGTGGCGCCGTCCCAGTCGGTGACCAGGCCGAACGTCGCGAGGTGCCGCAGGTGCCAGCTCACCACCGACGGCGTGGCGCCGACGTGCGGCGAGAGCCCGGTGGCGGTGGCCGGGCCGTGTCGCTGGAGACGGTCGAGGATGGCCAACCGGACCGGGTGCGCCAGCGCCCGCAGCGCCTGCGGCTCGGTGATCTCGAAATCCCCGTACGGATTCTTGAGAGACATGTTTCGAAAGTAGTCTCTCAGGTTCCGTCGGGCAACCCCGAACTTCGCCGGATGGCTTCGGTCAGCTCACCCCCAGCCGGGCCAGCGGCTCGACCAGCTCGCGCTCCTCGTAGCTGAGGTGGGACAGCAGGGTGTCGCTCAGCAGGTCCACCGCAGCACGCAGCTCGGCCAACCCGTCCGGCGCGCCGACGTACGCGACCAGGGCCTGGTCGACGCCCTCCAGCACGTCGTGGATGACGTGGTGTTCCTGCTCCAGCCGGTCGACGACCGGGGCGAGGCGGGGATCGCGCTGCCGCAGCCGCGGGAAGAGGGCCTGGTCCTCGATGGTGTGGTGGGTGGTGACGATGCGGCAGTAGGACTCGCAGTAGACGCCGAGCGTCCACCGGTTCTGCCGCATGGTCATCGTGTTGATGTGCGACCGGGCCGTGCCGGCATCGATCTCACCGGCGGCCACCTGCTCGATCAGGTCGTGGATCTGGGCCAGCTCGCCGCGCAGGCCGTCGTGCACCTGCACCAGGTGCTGGCCGTTGGCCTGCTCCTGCGGGGTGTAGGTACGCGTCGGGTCGGGTGCGGGTCCGCTCGGCCGGGTCGACTCGTCCCAGACCTGCCGGTCGCTGCGCCGCCCGCCGTCGTCAGGGGTCGGCACCACCGCGAAGGCGCCGCTCGGGCGGGCCGCCCGCACCGGCGCGGCGACAACCCTCGCCGGCTCAGGCTCAGGCTCAGGGTCCGGCGTGCGCTCCGGCGCCGTGCCGCGGTCACGCTCGGCGGCCACCAGCTCGCGAACGGCGGGGGCCACCTCGCCGGCGAACCGGCGCAGGTCGTCGGGGTCGTCGCTGCCGAGGATGAAGGTGCTGATGCCCTCGTCCAGCGCGAGCTCGGCCAGTTCCTGCACCCACTGCTCAGCCGGCCCGTGCAGCGGGCCGCGTCCGACCGAGGCGAACTGTCCGGAGACGTTGAGCAGCCGGCGGATGTCCTCGGGCGAGCGGCCCGCCTGCCGGGCGGCGTCGTCGATGATCGCGTTGCCCTTTTCCAGGTCACCGGGCTGGAGGTAACCCAGCGAGGGCAGCCAACCATCGGCCCGGCGACCGGTGAGCTCAAGCATCCGAGGCTTGTACGCGCCCAGCCAGATCGGCACCGCGTGCGCCGGCGCCGGGCCGCGCTTGGCACCGACCACCCGGTGGAACTCGCCATCGACACGCACTCCGCCGCGCGCCTCGGCGTCCCAGAGCTGGCGGATGACCTCGATGGCCTCCTCCAGCGCCCGTACGCCCTGGCCGGGGGTCAGCCGACGGCCGCCCATCGCCTCGATGGCCTCCCAGAACGCTCCCGCGCCGAGGCCGAGCTCGACCCGGCCGCCGCTGAGCAGGTCCAGGCTGGCGACGCTGCGGGCGAGCACCGCCGGAGGTCGCAGCGGCAGGTTCGTGACGTTCGCCGACAGGTGCACCCGGGTGGTCCGCGCGGCGACGTAGCTCAGCAGCGTCCACGTGTCGAGGAACTTCGGCTGGTACGGGTGGTCCTGGAAGGTGACCAGGTCCAGGCCGACCTGCTCGGCCAGGACCGCGAGACCGACGGTGTGTCCCGGATCGTCGGCGCCGGGCGTGGTGAACGATCCGAAGACCAGGTCGTGGCCGTAGTCGCTCATCTGCGAGCCTCCCGTGTCGCGCGATGCATCATGGCCTCAACCTTATGTCATACAGAACATCTGCTGCCAACAAGGTCTGCGACGCTGCGCTATTGTCGGCGTATGACGGGTGCCACCGACGCGCGGGACCGACCCGATCCCCTCGACGAAGACCTGGGCTGGATGCTCGGGATCGTCTTCCGTGGTTACGTCCGGGCGGCCGAGCACGCGCTCACCGACTTCCCCGGTGGCCCACGCGGCTACCAGGTGCTCACCGCCGCGATCAACGGGCCGACCCGGAACCAGGGTGCGATCGCCGAGGAACTCGGCATGGACCGCACCGTGCTCACCTACGTCATCGACGACCTCGAACGACCCGGGTTCGTCGCCCGCCGGGCGGACCCGGCCGACCGGCGCAGCCGACTGGTCGACGTCACCGACGCCGGCCGCGCGGCGTGGGAGCAGCGGCGGCGGGCGCTGCGCCAGGTCGAGTCGCACCTGTTGGGGGCGCTCTCGCCGGCCGAGTCGGCGACGCTGCGGGCCCTGCTCCAGCGGGTCGCCTGCTCGGCCCAGGCCGTCGACCCACTACGCGACCTCTGCGAGGTGGTCGCGCAGGTGCAGCCCGACCCGACCCCGCCCACGCTTTCGCCAAACGCACCACCGGCGTCCGCGCCCCCGCGGCGGACGCCGGCCACCCGCACCCGCCGTCGCGGCTGAGCCGGGCAGGCGGTCTGGTCAGGCGGTCGGGTCAGGCGGCGGCCCGCTCCGGCAGCGGACGACGCCGCAGCGCCGGATCGGTGAGCACCTGCGGCGCCCAGGCGCCGTCGGGCTGGTAGAGGTTCGTTCCGGGCGCGACGATCTCGTCGATCCGGTCCAGCACCGCGTCGTCGAGGGTGAGTTCCGCACCCGCCAACAGCCCGTCAAGCTGCTCCATGGTGCGCGGGCCGATGATGGCCGACGTGACACCCGGATGCGCGACAGTGAACGCCACGGCCAGCTCCGGCAGGGTGCAGCCGACCTCCTCGGCGAGCGCGACGAGACGGTCGACCGCGGCGTACTTGGCCGCGTTGCCCGGCAGCGCGGGGTCGAAACGGGCCGGGGTGAGGGCAGGTCGGCCGGCGCTGAGATCGACCGGTCGGCCGGCCCGGTACCGGCCGGAGAGGAAACCGGAGGCGAGCGGGCTCCAGACCAGCACCCCCATGCCGAGACGCTGGCAGACCGGCAGCACCGACGTCTCGATCCCCCGGGCCAGGATCGAGTACGGCGGCTGCTCGGTGCGGAACCGACCCAGCGCCCGCCGCTCGGCCACGTGGTACGCCCGCACGATCTCGTCCGCCGGGAACGTCGAGCAGCCGAAGGCCCGGATCTTTCCGGCCCGTACCAGGTCGGTGAGCGCGCCCAGCGTCTCCTCCACGTCGGTGGTGTGGTCCGGCCGGTGCACCTGGTAGAGGTCGATCCAGTCGGTGCCGAGCCGGCGCAGGCTCTCCTCCACCTCTCGGACGATCCAGCGCCGGGAGTTGCCCCCGCGGTTGGGGCCCTCCCCCATCGGAAAGTGGACCTTGGTGGCCAGCACCACGTCGTCGCGCCGGCCGTGCAGCGCCTTCCCGACAATCACCTCCGACTCCCCGGCGGAGTACATGTCGGCGGTGTCGACGACGTTGATCCCCCGGTCCAGTGCGGCGTGCACGATGCGGACGCAGTCGTCGTGGTCGGGGTTGCCGACCGCGCCGAACATCATCGTGCCGAGACAGTGGACGCTGACCTGGATGCCGGTGCCGCCGAGGACGCGGTAGCGCATGGAGTCCCCCGAAATGGTTGGAGCCGCGCGGACGGGGGCGGCTGGCCCGTCCAGCCAACCTAGGCATTCGAGCGCACTCGAGGTCAAGTGAGCACGGGCCGGGCCCGCCGGCACCGCTCGACCGTCGTGCGTCGAGCCGTACCGGCGGACCCGTGCCGGGGTCAGCGCACGTGCACGAACACCGGGTTCGAGTAGAACCACAGGTCGTCCCACGGGCTCTCCAGCCCGTCGGCCAGCGGCTCCGCCTCGTCCGTGCTGGTGCCGCGGACCCGCGCGTAGGTGTCGGCCTCCACGTTGCGCAGCGTGTGCCGGATGACGTAGTCCGCACCCTGCCGGCGCCAGTCCCGCGGGCCGAACCGGGCCACCACCTTGGTGGTGGGGTTGGTGTCGGCGTCCGGGTTGGCGCTCGGACCGGTGACCTGACCGACGATCAGGTCGACCCGGCGGACCTCGGGGCGGTCACCGTTGGCGTTCGCGCCGTTCAGCGGACGGAACTTGATCTCGATCTCGACATCGGTGCGGTTGCGACGGCTGACCGTGATGGTCTCGCCCACCTCGGCGGTCCGGCCCTGGGAGCTGGCGGTGACGTCGAGGCTGCTGATCAGGTCACCGGTGGTGACCCAGATCCGGCCGTTGCGCAGGCCGTCCATGATGTCGCCGTAGTCCTGGCGGGCGTGCACGTAGGTCTTGCTGTACTCGCCCGGCCAGAAGTCCGAGCCGCCGCGCGTCCAGTGCACATGCGAGTCCGAGGTCGCCGTGATCCACCAGCGGCGGCCCTCGCCGAGCAGCGAGTCCCACAGCCCACCGACCCGCGCGGTCATCTGGTCGAAGCCACCGTAGGTGGGGTGGTTGCCGTACCCGCCCCGCTTGCCGCCGTTGAGCGGACCCGCCTGGTGGCCGGGCGCACCCTCGAAGCCGATGTACACGTCCGGGGCGGCGTTGTTGCCGTTACGGAACTCCCGTGGGGTGTCCTGGCCGTAGACGCCGAGGCCGGGCGCCGAGCGCGACGCGTGGTGGGCGATCACCAGCGGCTTGTGCGGCATCCCCCGGGCGACCTTGAGGAACTCCACCATCCTGGCCTCGGTGTCCCGGGCCGGGTCGGTGGGGAACGCGTCGTACTTGGCGAACCGGCTCTCCAGCTCGAACAGCTGCTTCGCCTCGTCGTCGTGGCGGGGGATCATCAGCGTGTGGTGGTCCAGCGCCGGCGCGTCGAACTCCATGCCCCAGAACTGGAGCACCTCGGGGACCAGCTTGCGTGAGCGCAGCAGGTCGGGGTACGCCTGCTCGATGTTCACCTTGGAGTGGGTCGGTCCACCGTGGTCGGTGCACATCGCCCAGCTCAGGCCGAAGTTCTTCGCCATGATGGCGTTGGTGACGATCGGGTAGACCGCGTCCGCGCCCTTGTGGAACACGATCGGGGACTTCGTGGTGTCGAACTCGCCGCTGTACTCGGAGTGGACATGGTGGTCACCGGCACGCCACGCCCGGTTCTTGGAGTTGCCCCGGTCGCCCGTGTCGTCGCCGGGCCGCCGCTCCTCGTCGGCCCAGGCCGCGCCTCCGCCGATCAGCGGGCTGGCAGCGGCCAGCGTCGCGCCGACGCCCGCGTACTTGACCAGCTTGCGGCGCGACAGCTGCCCGCGCTCGGTCTCTTCGGGTTGCTTGTCCCTCACGTGAGAGCCTCTCCTCGATCAAGCGAATGCTCTTTCGATCAAGGAGCCTTGAAGAAGGTCGTGAACGCACTCTGTACGGTGCGCGGGCGCACGATGAACACCCGGCCCGGACCTCCCGACAGGCCCGGCGCCGCCCGCCCGAGGCTGCGGCCGGCACCCCGCGACAGCACGGGGTGCCGGACCAGGATCGCCAGGTCAGGGCACCTGCCGGGTATCCCGCGTGCTCCGGGCGGCCGACGAGTCGGCCGGTCCGGTGACCACCGGTGGCGCGACGTCGACCGAGGGCAGCCCGGCCCGGCCGGCGAGCGGCAGGATCAGCTCGCTGCGACCCAGGTCGACCCGGACGGTGGCGTCCTGGTCGTCGGTCTCGGTGAACTGCGGGTCGCTCTGGCCGAGCACCAGGCCGAGCACATGGCCGGCGGGCAGCACCGCGTCGTACGCGTTCAGCGGCACGGTCACCGTGTACCAGCGGTCCGGCCGCAGCGGGGTGCTGAACCGCAACGAGCGGTGGTGCGCCGCATCGAGCCAGCCCCGGGTGAGCACGGCATGGTCGGAGACCTCGGTGATCTCCTCGGTGTCCCGGTAGCAGGCGTCGTCCGCGTCCGTGGAAGCTCCCCAGCACGACTCGGTGCTCAACGTCCGCACCCCCTCCGAGCTGCCGTACCGGATCCGCTCCGCGGTGCCGTAGTCGACCAGCCGGGCGGTCAGCTCGGTGGTCGGCCGGTCCACCCGGATCCGTAGCCGCACCGAGGCGCTGCCGGAGATCCGCAACGGCGCGGTGAGCGCGCCGGAGAGGAAGACCAACCGGCCGGCGGTCGCAGTGCTCGGCTCGGCGACCAGCTCCGCCTCGCTCAGCGACTCGTCGACGTACGCCTGCTCGCGGCCCGGCCGCGCGCCGCGCCCGCCCAGGGTGCCGGTCACGCCGTCACCGGCACCGAGGGCCACCCGTACCTCCCGGGTGCCGGGTGCCGGCCAGTCCCGTTGCGTCGTCCAGGTTCCCGGCGCGGTCTCCAGGTCGACCCGCGGCTCGTCCATCACCCCGTTGCGCAGCCCCTGCAACCAGTAGTCGAACCAGCGGTGCAGGTCGGACACCCACTCGGCACGCCGGACGTCGAACGGGTCCTCGTGGCCGGCCTGGTAGAGCCAGAGCTTGCGGGGCACTCCCTGCTCGGCCAGCTCCTGCCACCAGCGGGCGAACTGGTTGGTGGTCACATTCAGGTCGTTGACGCCGTGCGCCACGAACACGCTGGCCCGCACCCGGCCGGCCGCGGGTCGGTAGTCGCGCTGCGCCCAGAACCCGTTGTAGTCGCCGGTCTCCTCGGCGCTGTCGGCGCGCAACCGGGCCAGCACCTCCGCGCAGGCCTCGTCTGTGCGGCCGTTGACGTACGAGTGCAGGTAGCCGGGATAGTCCGTGGCACGCAGCACCCCCTGATAGCGCATGTAGTCGTACCAGCTGGAGATCGCCGAGATCGGCACGATCGTCGCCAGCCCCGGCACGCCGGTGGCGGCAACCCCGTTGGCGACCGAGCCGTCCCACGACTTGCCGATCATGCCGACCCGCCCGGTGCTCCACGCCGCGCTGACCGGTTGACCGTCGGCGGTGAAGGCGCGGGCCCGCCCGTTAAGCCAGTCCACCACCGCCTTGGCGCTGCCCACCTCGGCCGGGCCGCCGACGTCCTCGCAGCCGGTGGAGCGGGCGGTGCCGGCGAGGTCCACCGCAGCGAACGCGTAGCCGCGCGGGACGAAGTAGTTGTCGTAGAACAGCGGCGCCTTGGCGATCACGCCTGCCGCGTCGTACGTCTTGCGCTCGCTCTCGTTGCCTCGGCCGCAGCAGAGGTAGTAGGGCGAGGCGTCCATGATGACCGGCACCCGGACCCCCGCAGCGGCGGCCTCCCGGGGCCGGACCAGGTCCACCGCCACCCGGTCCCGCACGCCGTCACCGTCGGTGTCGGCCCGGGTCTCCACCCAGACGCTCTCCCGGATCGCGTCGGCATAGGAGTACGCGGGGACGGTCTGGTCGCCGACGACATGCGGCGGGGCCGGGCGGTGCTGGGCGGCCGGGTCAGCGGTCGCCGGAGCGGCGGCCACCGAGTCTGCGGCCACCGGGGCGGCTGCCACCGGAGCGGTAGGCAGCGCCGCGAGCAACAGGCCGGCCAGGACGGCGGCGACCCGGGCGCGGGTGCCGGCGGTCAACGGAGTGGGCGACATCGGTGTCCTCCCCAGGATGCGGCGCGTGGATCACATTCCATCGCATCGATGCCCTGCTTGCCTAGTGCCCGCCCGATCGCCGCCCACGACCGGCGGGGCCGTCGTCAGATCCGGGCGCGGGGCAGCCAACCCAGGAATCGGTTCCGGACCCGGGGTAACGGCAGCGTCGGCAAGTCCTGGACGGCGGCGACGAGGCACGAGCCGAGGTACATGGCGAGGGCGGCGCGCGCCCCACCGAACTCGGCGAGGAGCTGGCTCTGTTTCGTGGCGCAGGGCCATTCGCGACCGCAGCCGGTGCAGGTCCAACTAGGCGGGTTGGGCAGGTGCTCGGGCAGTCTCGCCCGGCGGTACCGGCCCACGACACTGTTGTCCGAGCGCACGTCGCGTCGCTGGGCGGCTGGGCCGCCGTTGCGTGGCGCGAGCGGCCGAACGGGCGGCAGGTAGCGCCGGACGGTCCCGAGGAGTACGCCGACGCGGATCAGCGCGTCCGGCCCCACGTGGTGGGCCAGCAACGCCGTCATCACATGGTGCCCCAGCAGGTCGAGGGAGTCACGGTTCAGGCGCAGGTCGCGGCAGAGGTCGACGAATTCGAGGGTGGCCAGTGGCACGCGGTCGTCGAGCGCGCGGCGCAGCACCTCGCGCAAGGCGGTCCCGAGGCCCTCCAGCGCGTCACCCTCGCCCAGTCCCAGGCTGTCCTGGTCCGCCACCCGCGTCAGCGCCTCGGCCACGGCCAGCCGGACGACGCGGTCAGGGTCGGTACTGTCCACTGGTCACCCCGTTCGATGGCCGGTCGTCCGGCAAGGCCCGGCCGCGCTCCGGCGTCCGGGGAATTGTGGACAAGATTCCGGTGGGCGCAACCTGCATGGCTAGGCCAGCAGGCGCAGCGATACGAATGCGGTAGTCGGAATGCGAAGTCGACCAGCCGACACACCGAGGTGGAACGGCGGGCGGACCTCCACCTGTCCTATGGTGGAACTTCCATCAAAGCCTGTTGTGTAAGTGGGAATTGTTCACAGTTCGCTCCGGCCTCGCGGCCCGGTACGTCCCGCCGCCGGCCCCGGTCCAGCATCCGGCGACACCTTCCCCGGACGGAGACAGCGGATGACGTCACCAGTGCAGACCCGAGGATTCGAGAGCCGAGATCCGGCGGCCATTCGCCACTTCCTGGCCCGGACGTACGACACGGACCTGCGCATCCGCGGCGGGGACAACGGCTACCGGCTCGTACACCAACGCATAGACACCGGGTTGTTCGCTCTCGCGACGATCGCTCAAACGGCGCACCTCGACATCGACGTGAACGGTATCGACGCTCTGGTCATCTGCCGCACCCGCACCGCCCGGGTCGAGCGCGCCACCGACGGCGCGGTCCATCGGTTCGGCCCCGACGACGTCTTCCTCACCACCAGACCCGGTCTGCCGTTCAACGTGCACTGGCAACCCGGCGAGGTGGAACTCTGCGTGCTGGACCTGGCGGTGCTGGCGCAGGTCGCCACCGCCGCGCCGGCCCGGCGACCCGGTCAGGTCCGGTTCACCGACCTCGGGCCTGCCAGTGCCGCCCACGCCCGGCAGTGGCGGAACACCACCCGCTACATCAGCGACGTCGTGCTGACCAACGCGACCACCAACGCGGAGCCGCTGGTGATCGGCAACGCGGCGCGGATGCTCGCCGCGGCGGCACTCACGGTCTTCCCCAACACGGCGGTCACCGATCCGACCACCGAGGACCGGCGCGACGCCGGCACCGCCACGTTGCGCCGGGCGATCACCTTCATGGACGAGCACGCCGACCGGGACATCACCGCGGCCGACATCGCCAACGCCGCCGCCGTCTCCCTGCGGGCGGTGCAACTGGCCTTCCGCCGTCATCTCGGCACCACCCCGATGGCGCACCTGCGTCGGATCCGGCTCGATCGGGCCCACCACGACCTGGTGCGGGCCGACCCTCGCAGGGATACCGTGTCGGCGATCGCCAGTCGGTGGGGGTTCGCCAGCCACAGCAGATTCACCGCCCGGTACCACGCCAGCTACGGGGTGCCGCCCCGCGAGACCCTCCACGCCTGACCGACGCCAGCACCGCGCGGGCTAGTCCCGGTCGCGCTCGTGGGCGTCGCGGGCGGTCTGCAACTCGGGCACAGAGCCTTCCAACAGGTCGGCGAGGCCGCGCAACTGCTCGGCGACCCGGGCACCGAGGGGGGTCAACGAGTATTCGACGCGCGGTGGAATCGCCGTGAGGACCTCGCGGGTCAGCATGCCGTCGCGCTCAAGGGTCTGCAGGGTCTGGGAGAGCATCCGCTCGCTGACCCCGTCGATGCGCCGACGCAGCGCGTTGAACCGGTACCGACCCTCGCCGAGCGCCAGCAGGGCCAGCGAAGCCCATTTCGAGGTGACGTCCTCGAACGCGGCGCGGGAGGTGCACCCGCGCGCGAAGACATCGCTGACGAGTTCCTGGGTAGGCCCCGCCGGGTCCTGGGCCGGCACGTCGTTCACCTCAACAGCCTACCTCACGATTACGAGTTCGCATGTACTGTAGATTAGTAAGTGCCTACTGTTTCGTCATCGCCGCACCGGAGGTTTCCCATGCCCACCTATGCCGTCACCGGCGCCACCGGCCGCCTGGGCCGCCTGGTGATCGAGCACCTGCTCGACGCCGGCGTACCCGCCACCGAGATCGCCGCCGTCGTCCGCACCCCGGAGAAGGCCGCCGACTTCGCCGCGCGCGGCGTCGAGATCCGCCAGGCCAACTACGACGACCCGTCGACGCTGCCCGGCGCCGTGGCCGGAGTACGCCGCCTGCTGCTCATCTCCGGTGACAATCCCGGTCAGCGCGTTGCCCAGCACACCGCGGTCATCGACGCGGCCAAGCTCGCCGGGGTCGAGCGCCTGATCTACACCAGCATCCTGCGCGCCGACACCACCAGGAACCCCCTGGCGCCCGAGCACAAGGCCACCGAGGAGGTCATCGCCGCCTCGGGTCTGCCGTACACGATCCTGCGCAACAGCTGGTACACCGAGAACTACACCGACCAGCTGCCGCAGTATCTGCAGACCGGCGTGATCCTCGGCGCCACCGGTGGCAGCAGGGTCTCCGCCGCGACCCGGGCCGACTACGCGGCGGCGGCCGTCGCGGCGCTGACCCGCCAGGAGGACGGCAACGCCGTCTACGAGCTGGGCGGGACGGCCTTCACCTTCGACGAGCTGGCCGCCGCCGTTACCGAGGTCACCGGCACCACGGTCGCCCACCGGGACCTGTCCGCCACCGAGCTCGCCGCGACCCTGGAGAACGTCGGGCTCGACGCGGGCACCGCCGGGTTCGTCGCCGCGCTCGACCACTCGATCGCCATCGGTGAACTGACGACCGACAGCGACGACCTCAGCCGGCTGATCGGCCGCCCGAGCACCCCGCTGCACGACGCCGTCCGGGCCGCGCACGCCTGACCGGCGGCCGTCGGCCACGTCGACGAGCACCGGCGGGCGACGGGTGCGTCCCTGTCGCCCGCCTGCGCTCCGGGAGCCCCCACGGCCGACACGTGCCGGACGGGCGTTTACGCCCCGCGGCGCAGCGGTCGGAAGAAGTCTCGCAGGTCGTTGGCGAGCACGTCGGGTTCCTCCAAGGGCAGGAAGTGGCCTCCGCGGGTCGGGCCACGCCATTGGCGCAGGTCACGATAAACGCGCTCGGCGTACTCGCGGGGGTAGTCCCGGTCCTCCGGGGTGAGCCGGACTCCTGCTGGCACGTCAACAGCCCCCAGGGGCGGAGTCCGGGAGTCGTCGTAGTAGGGCCTGAAGGATGAGCCGATCGTCCCGGTCGCCCAGTAAAGAGTGGCGATGGTGAGTAGAAGGTCTTTGCTGAACCGAGATTCGAGGTCTCCGTCGCAGTCGCTCCAGGCCCGATACTTCTCCACGATCCAGGCGGCTAGGCCGGCGGGAGAGTCGAGCAGGGCCGCAGCGAGGGTGTCCGGTCGGGTGCTCTGGATGGCGGCGTAGCCGTCATCGCTGCCATCGTGCTCGTTCGCTCGCGCTTTCAGGTAGGCCTGCTCGGCTGCGGACAATGGGTGGGCGTCGTCGAGAATGGGGTGCAGGTTCGGATGGTGGGTGTGGATCCCGACCACCCGCTGCCGGTGCCGGGCGCCGAGAAAGCCGGTGACATGAGAGCCGATGTCGCCGCCGTACGCGCCGAACGTGGAGTAGCTCAGGACATCCGTCATCAGCCGTGCCCATAGGTCAGCAACTACCGGAGGGGTCACCAGGCCGTGGATCGGCAGGTCCGAGAACACGAAGCCGGGCAGGGACGGAACGACGACGTCGAAGGCGTCGTCCTGCTCGCCGCCGTAGGCAGCGGGATCGGCCAGCCGCGCCGCTAGCGGCAACATCTCCACGAAGCTGCTGGGCCAGCCATGGGTGAGCACCAGCGGCAGCGGGGAGCGGGTGCCGCTGGAGGTTGCCGCGCGCAGGTGCACGAAGTGCACGCGCCGGCCGTCCAGGGTCGCGGTGTAGTGCGGCACTGCGTTGAGTTCGCGTTCCCGGGCGCGCCAGTCGAAGCCGCTGCGCCAGTAGGTCACTAGCTCGCGAAGGTAGTCCGGATCCGTGCCGGCACACCACCCGCTCGCAGTCGGGCGGGGAAAGCGGGTGCGCCCCAACCGCTCGGCCAGGTCCGCCAGCAGGTCGTCGGAGACGTCGATGGTGAACGGCACAGCTTGTGGCAGGGACGACATGAAGAGGGCCTCCGTGACCTGGGACGGATGAAATCCACATTCCCCAGGTCAGCTCGCCATATCGGCTCGCCCGATGGCTGCAAGGGAAGCGATTCGCATGCTACCGGCCGCGACGCTGCCTGAAAAGTGCTCACTCGGCTGTGGCCGGGAGCGCCACGTCGCCGGTGGTCGGCTGGGGCCGGGATCCGGCTAGCTCGGTAAGCATCGGGTGCAGCCGGGGAGCAGGAACATCCGGCACACCGCCGCGGCAGGCTGGTCAAGGTCGCGCTCGTGGGCGTCGCAAGCGGTCTGCACGGCGACACGTGCCGGTCGGCTACTCCGTCTCGTCGTCCTGTTCGGTGAGGTCGGCCAGGACGTCGGCTGCGTCCCGGTTGCCGCCGTCGGCGAGCCGTCGAAGCTCGGCGACATCGACCCGCTCGGTCGCCAGCTCGACGAGCTGATCGGTCGCGTCCTGGTCGCCCCGGTCGGCCAGGCGCCGCAGCTCGTCCATGTCGCCGCGCTCAGTGGCGAGCTCGACGAGCTGAGCCGCCGCGTCGGTGTTGCCGCTCTCTGCGAGCTGGCGCAGCTCCGCCAGGTCGCCCCGCTCACCGGCGAGCTCGACGAGCTGGTCGACCGCGTCCCGGTCACCGTTCGCGGCCCGTTCCCGCAGGCCCGCAAGATCAGAATCTGACACGATCACGTACCTTTCACCAGGCTCACGCACGACGGTTCTCCATCGGCCCGCCGTCATCGTCGGCCGCCGCACCCGCCCGGTCGACCCGACCACTCCCCCGGGCTCACCACCGAAACCTAGACAACCGGCGCCGCGTCGGGCAGCCGAACGCCTCAACAGCATCGGCTGGTGGTGCGCCCTTCCGCCGTTGTCAGGGGGCCGTCTCCGTGGGGTCGGCGAGGAGCAACCCGGTCAGCAGACTGCGCACGGTCCGCTCGAAGAGGTCCGTCCGGGGCGCGGGCGCCGAGGGCTGGCTGAACGCCGCGACCATGTGCGGGTACGCGGTGAGGTCGCCACCAGCGAAGCTGAACGACCCGGAGGTGGCCTCGCTGCGGGCGAAGAGGCTCACCACGCCGGTCATCATGGCGATCGCCTCGAACTTGGCGGTGGCGGCGCAGCGGACGGGTTCCAGGACCCGCAGGCAGTTGTCGAACCAGGCGAGGCTGTCGGGGCCGATGCCGGACGGTCGGTGACTCACGTCGAACAACCACGGGTGGCGCCGGTGCAGCGCCAACTGCCGGCGGGCCAACAGCAGCATCGAGTGCAGCCAGTCGCCCTCCGCCTGCGGGTACGGCCGCAGCTCCCCCACGGCCCGGTCGGTCATCAGGTCCAGGAGGTCGTCACGGGAGGACAGGTACCGGTAGAGCGATCCGGCGCCGGTGCCCAGCGCGGTCGCGACGGCGCGCATCGACACCGCGGCGAGTCCTTCGGCGTCGGCCAGTGCGATGGCGGCCGCGACGATCTCGTCGCGGCTGTGCGCCGGAACGGGACCGCGGCTGCCGCGTTCGGGCCTGGTCCAGATCGGTTGCCGGTCGGTGTCACCGCCGCCGGACTTCCTCGGTGCGTCGCTCACCGATCTACTGTAAACTGCAAACGTCGTTCGCAGTTTAGACATGGCGGAAGGGCGGACCGATCATGGAACGGATCACGGCACGGGACGGCGCCAGCATCGTGCTGCACTCCACGGGCAGCGGACCCGGGATCGTCGTGGTGCACGGCGGCGGGGTCACCATCGACGTGTACGGCCGGCTGGCCACGGCCCTCGCCGACCGGTTCACCGTGCACCTCTACAACCGGCGGGGACGGGCCGACGCCCCGCCCAGGTCGATGCCCTACACGTTCGACCAGGACATCGACGACCTCGCCGTGGTGCTGGAGCACACCGGGTCCGGCAATGTCATCGGCCACAGCTCCGGCGGCTTCATCGCGCTCCGGGCCGCACTCCGGCTGCCGATCGACCGACTCGCCCTCTACGACGCCGCGATCTCCATCGACGGCGGCTCACCGTCCGCGTGGCTGGAGCCCGCCCGCGCGGCGCTGCGGCGTGGCGACACCGCTCGGGGCCTCGCCATCACGGCCGCCGGCATCAACCCGCAGATGGCGGCGGCGAAGCTCCCGCTCGGCGTACGGGTCGCGATCACTCGCGCGTTCATGCGTACCCCGATCGGGCGCACGATGGGCGAGCTGCTGCCGATGACTCTGGACGAGACGGCCCTGATCCTGGCGCACGACGGCCCGGCCACCCAGTGGGACGGGGTCACCTGCGAAGTGCTGCTGACGTGCGGCGCCGACGGCCCGCCCTGCTACGTCGATCTCAACGAGGCGTTGGCCCGCGCGCTGCCACGAGCCAGGACGCTGACGATTCCCCGGAGCGGGCACGACGCCATCAACCGGGCGTACCCGAGAATGGTCGAGCCGCTCGTCGACTTCTTCGCGGCCCCGGTGACGCCGCAGCGGACGCCCCACACCTGACGGGCCACGCGGCCGCCCGGCCTGGCCGTCCCCAATGGATCTCGGCGCCATCGCGCGGCACGCACGGCCGCCCACGGTTATTGATCTTGGCTTAGGCTGGGGGACATGCCCGAATGCCCCTCGCACCGCCATCATGACGGCCACAGGTCGGGCCGCCCAGCGGCCTCGGAACACACCACCGGGCCGGCCGGCTGGTGAGTGGAGCACCCGCGCCCGCCCAGCGAGGTGAGCCGGCCGCACCGACAGACGGCCGGTCGAGGCTGGTCGACGGCTGCCGGCGACTCGCCGACTCGCGCCCCTTCGAGATCGGCATCGTCGTCGTCATCCTCGCCAACGGGGTAGTCCTCGGTCTGGAGACGTACGACGGCCTGATCGCACCAGGTGCGGCGCTGCACTGGCTGGAGTTGTTCTTCCGCGCCGTCTTCGTCGTCGAGATCGGCATCCGGCTGGCTGCGTACGGCCGTCGTCCGCAGGACTTCTTCCGGCACGGCTGGAACGTCTTCGACTTCGTGGTGATCGCGGCGATCTTCATACCGGGCCTGCACGGTGACCCGGCGCTGCTGCGCGTGGTGCGGGTCGCACGGATGATCCGGTTGGTGCGGTTCTCGCCGGGCCTTCGCACCATCGTCGCCGCCCTGTGGCGCAGCCTGCCGGGCGTCGGCGGTTTCCTCGCCCTGGCCGTGGTGACGCTCTACGTGTACGGCATGGCGGGCTGGCTGATCTTCGGCAGCAGGTACCCGGAGGAGTACGGCGACATCGGCCGGTCCCTGCTGACGTTGTTCGTGCTGCTGTCGCTGGAGACGCTGCCGGACCTCATCGAGCAGGGCATGGCCATCTCGCCGTGGACCCTGCTCTACTACGTCAGCTACGTGATCATCACCGTCAACCTGCTGCTCAACATCCTCATCGCGGTCATCGTCAACTCGATGGAGGAGGCACGCCGGTTGGAGATGACCGAGCGGCTGGCCCCCGGGTACGACGAGGACGGTGACGGCGTACCGGACGAGCTGGACCGCATCGCGCTGACCCAACGGCTGGACGACCTGCGGGCGGTGATCGCCGAGTTGGAACGGGAACTGCGGATCGACCGCGACGACGGGCACGGCCGCCCACACCGGGAGGACGCCCGTGCCGGACGATGAAC
Source organism: Micromonospora sp. NBC_00858 (assembly GCF_045207365.1). Taxonomy (NCBI): domain Bacteria; kingdom Bacillati; phylum Actinomycetota; class Actinomycetes; order Micromonosporales; family Micromonosporaceae; genus Micromonospora; species Micromonospora sp. NBC_00858. The sequence continues at coordinate 2,933,114 of NZ_CP108828.1, forward strand.
CGGCCGCCGGGTGCCGGATACACCCTCCGGTGCGGCGCATTCCAGCACGTGACGGTCATCCGACGTTCTTCCGTGGCGGTCCGCGTACCAGTTAGTCTCGATGGCGTCCTACAGGTCTGACTGAAGGGCATCCGCATGACGGCCAGTGTCGACAATGCCCGCACCAACACCGACACCCCGGACGCACTCGGCACGCTGATGGACGACGTGATCCGCCCCCAGGCGGCAACTGTCGACCGGGACGGTTCCTTTCCCCGGCAGGGCGTCGACGCCCTCGCCTCGGCTGGCCTGCTCGGCCTGGCCTCCTCGACCGAGGTCGGTGGCGGCGGCCAGGGGATGCGCGCGGTCGCCGAGGTCATCGAGCGGCTGGCCGCCGAGTGCGGCTCCACGGCGATGGTTGTTCTCATGCACTACGCGGCGACCGCCGTCATCGAGGCACACGGCACGCGCGAGGTCCGCACGGCCATCGCGGCCGGCGATCATCTGACCACGTTGGCCTTCTCCGAGTTCGGTTCGCGCAGCCACTTCTGGTCGCCGACCGGCACCGCGTCGGCCGCCGACGACGGCACCGTCCGGCTCGACGCCAGGAAGAGCTGGGTCACCTCGGCCGGCGAGGTGAACAGCTATGTCTGGTCGAGCCTCCCGCTGTCCCCGGGGGCGGGTCCGATGACCCTGTGGCTCGTCCCGGCCGACAGCGCCGGCCTCAGCATCACCGGCGACTTCGACGGGCTCGGCCTGCGCGGCAACGGCTCCCGACCGATGACGGCCGACGGGCTCCGGGTCCCCACCGGCGCGATGCTGGCCGCCGACGGTGCCGGCCTGGACACCGCGCTTGGCGCGGTCCTCCCCTGGTTCCTGGTGCTGAACGCCGCGTTCTGCCTCGGCCTCGCCGACAGCGCGGTCGCCGAGGCCGGCCGGCACCTCACCAGGACCACGCTCACGCACACCGGCGCGGCCCTGCGCGACGCGCCCGTCACCCGGCGCGGCTTCGCCCAACTGAAGATCCGCACCGACGCCCTGCGCGCCTTCCTCGGCGACACCCTCACCGCGCTGGAGACCGGCCGGGAGGACGCGATGCTGCGGGTGTTGCAGGTCAAGGCGCTCGCCGGCGAGACGGCCGCCGACGTGACTGACGGCGCGATGCAGCTCTGCGGCGGCAGCGCGTTCCGCAAGGAGTTGGGCCTCGAACGCCGATTCCGCGACTCTCGTGCGGCCCGGGTGATGGCACCTACGACCGACGCCCTGCACGACTTCGTCGGTCGCGTCGCTACCGGGCTGCCGCTGCTCGACGAGGCCAACCGCTGATGTCGGCGCCAGCGGTCCTGATGGGGGCGGTCGCCTACGACCCCAAGGTGGTGACCATCTGGGAGGGCTTCCGTGCCTGGCTCCGAGAGGGCGGGCTGGACTTCGACTTCGTCCTCTACTCCCACTACGAGCGGCAGGTCGAGGACCTCGTCGCCGGGCGGATCGACGCGGCGTGGAACTCCCCCCTCGCCTGGCTACGGGCCGAACGCCTGGCGGCGGCCAGCGGCAGCGCCGTGCGAGCACTCACCATGCGCGACACCGACCGGGACCTCACCTCGGTCGTGGTGGTGCGCGCCGACTCACCGGTGCGGCAGGTCGAGGACCTCGCCGGGATGCTGGTGGCCGTCGGTGCCGTGGACAGTCCACAGGCGACGCTGATCCCGCTCGGGCACCTCGCGGCCGCCGGGGTCGAGGTCGAGGTACGCCGGTTCGACGTCGGCGTCGGTCTGCACGGCGACCACATCGGCGGCGAGCGCGACGCCGCTCGGGCCCTCATGCCCAAGGAGGTGGACGCCGCCTGCATGATCGACGCCAACCACCTGGCGTTCGTTCAGGAAGGCACGCTGCCGGCCGATGGCACCCGGATCGTCGCGCAGACCGCACGATACGACCACTGCAACATGACGGTGCTCGACCCGACGTCCGCCGGGGTCCAGCTCTTCGGCACGCTGCTGCGTGGCATGTCGTACGCCGACCCGCAGGTACGGCCGTTGCTCGACCTCGAAGGGCTGACGGCCTGGGAAGACGGCCGGACCACGGGGTACGACGCCCTCGCCCGGGCGGTCGACGCGAGCGGGTTCTACGCCGCCGACGGGCGGGTGACGGCCGCGGACTATCGGCCGTGAGCCGCGTGCCGGCCGCCGACGTCGAGATCGACCTCGGCGGCCTGGGCTTCGGCCGGGGCGCACACCTGCTGGTGCAACGCGCCCTCGCCGGGCTACCGCCCGGCGGCCGGCTGGCGGTATCCGGCCGCGACCCGGCCCTGCCCGTGCACCTGCCCGCCTGGTGCCGGAGCCGGGGCCACCGGCTCGAATGGCCGGATCCGGCCGACCGGAGCGAGCTGGCGGCGGTGGTCGTCCGGGGCACGGCGGATGACGACCGCTGGTTCGGCGCGGAGCGGGCCGGGCCCGCCCTGCCGTCGGCGCTCAGCAGTCGTCCGCCGCCGCGCTGGGGGCTCGGCGCCCGCGGTGCGCTGCTGGAGGCCGGCGGCCCCGAGGCCCGGTTCGACCTGGACGAGCGCGATCTGGTCTGGGCCGACGTCGCGCCCAAGCTGTACGCGCAGGCGGCCGCGCGGCAGTGGGACCCGGAGACCGCGGTGTCGTGGGACGACGCGTTCACGCTGCCGGCCGACGTCGAGACCGCGGTCGTGCAGGTGATGACCTACCTCGTCGAGAACGAGCAGGCCGCACTCGTCGTGCCGGCGCGCTTCGTCGGGCGCATCCACCCGCACTTCCGCGAGGTGGTGCAGCTTCTCGCCGTACAGATGGCCGATGAGGCTCGGCACATGGAGGTGTTCAGCCGGCGGGCGCTGCTGCGCGGAGCGGAGCTGGGCACGTCGTCGGCCGGCGGCCGGCAGTCGCTCTTCACGCTCGTCGCCGAATCCGACTTCGCGCTGGCCTCGTTCCTGCTCTCGGTGCTCGGCGAGGGCAGCTTCGTCGACCTGCTCTCGTTCCTGGAGCAGAACGCTCCGGACCCGGTGACCCGCCGGATCTGCTGGCTGGCGATGCAGGACGAGCGCCGGCACGTGGTGTTCGGCATGGCGCACCTGGAGCACCAGGCATCCGTGGACCCGCGGCTGCGTGACCGACTGCGGGCGGCCATCCACCGCCGGCACGACGCGCTCGTCGACACCGCGGGCCTCAACGCGGACGTCTTCGACGCGCTCGTGGTGCTCGCGGCCGGCGGCTGGCGCCCCGATGACGTGTCCGCCGGCTTCGACCGGGTGCAGGACCTGCAGCGTGCGATGGATCAGGGCCGCCAGCGCCGGCTGGTACGGCTGGGTTTCCGACCCGACGAGGCGGCCGCGCTCTCCGCCCTGCACACCCGCAACTTCATGTAGATCCAGCGCGCGGGCCGCCGGCGGTCTGCGGGCCTGCGCAGTACCGTTGAACGGTCATGAACAGGGACAACGACTCGGTCCGTGCGGCACTGCTACGACTGCGCGCCGAGACCGAGGCTCAGGCCGCAGCCATGGACGGCGATCTGCGGAGCCTCTTCGAGGCATCCCGGTCGTCCAACGCCGATGACGAGCACGACCCCGAGGGCAGCACGATCGCGTTCGAACGGGCACAGCTCACCGCGGTCCTGGAGGCGGCGCGTCGGCGCCTCGCCGAGTTGGACGTCGCGTTGCAACGGGTCGACGCCGGCACGTACGGCGTGTGCGAACGCTGCTCCCGGCCGATTCCCGCCGAGCGGCTGGTCGCCCGCCCCTCGGCGCGTACGTGTGTCGCCTGCGCCAGCCGGCGGTGATGTGGTCAGCTGCCGCAGCTGCCGCCGGCCTGAGCGTCGGCGGGCGCGGCGTCGAGGGCGATGAGGGTGAGCGGCGCGGACGGCAGCCCACCGCTCGACGACCCGGCCGGCAAGGGCGTCGAGGCCGTCCGCCTGATCCGCGGCGAGATCCGTGTCCGGGTGGAGAAGCTCCTCACCGGCCGCCCGCGGCCAACTCGGCGAGCATCCCCTCGCAGCTCCGGACGACGACCTGCGCGCCGCGTCGCTGGGCCAGCGGGAGCAGGGGATCCTCCGCCCGGTCCCTCCATCGCCACTGAGCATCGGCGGCGACCTCCCAGAGCCGCTGCACGGTCGCCTCGTGCTCGACACCGAGTCGGGCGGCCAGCCCGACCCCGTCGCCCCCGATCAGTCGCTGCGCCTCGGCGACCAGGTCGGCGTCGAAGCCCAGCCGGGAGTTGCGCAGCGCCACCAGGAGGCGTAGCTCCCGAAACTCGTGTGCACCAGCGAGGATCTGCTCGATCGCGCCGACCAGCTCGTCGGTGCCCCGGGCGGGTTCGGCCCGCAGCAGGGCCTCCACGGCGGCCAGCGCCGACCGGGCCTTGAGCGTGTCTCGGCGGTCGATGAAGCAGCGGGTCACCGACTCCCGCAGCTCGGTGAGCCCGCTGCGCCGAATGAGTTCGGCGGAGAGTTTCACCCGGCTGTCGAACCCGGCGCGGACCAGGGTGGTCGCCAACCGGATCCCGAAGAGCCCGAACCGATCCAGCAGTTCGGCGCGGACCTCGGGGCCCAGCCGTACCGGCAGCTCGCCTCGGACGAAACGGTCGGCGGAGAGCAGGTGCGCCTCCAGTTCCGGTCGGGGCACCCGGGCCAGCATGGCGAGCGCGGCGAAAGCCGACTCGCCGAGCGTCCGGCCCGCGAGGCCGAGCGCCCCGCTGCACGCCACCACGTTCACGCAGAGCGCGCTCACCCGCGGTTCGCGGTGGTGCCGTCGGGCGAGCTGACGGGCGGTGAGCAACCCGTCGATCCGGCCGCCGCCGGTCTCGTCCGCCCGGGACAACACCATGATCACATTTACCGGGGCGGCCTGCCCGACGGCACTCTCCCGGCTGGACTCCAGCACCCGCAGATCGCTGTCGCGACCATCGCGGGTCAGGTACAACACCGCGTCCGCGTCCCGCAGCACGCGTTCCATCACCGGCACGTGGCCCTGCTCACCGGTGTCGGTGACCGCCGGGGTGTCGATCAGGGTGACCTGCCGCAGCGCCCGGGTCGGCCACTGCACCACGATGTCGCGGACCTCCCCCGCCCGCCAGCCGAGATCCACCCGCATCCCGGTCGCCGACTTGAGCACCGTCAGCTCCTGCGGAGGTTGACCGGCCGGGTAGGCGGTGGCGCGCGGCTGGGCACCGTCCTCGTACCAGGTGAAGACGCCGTCGGCGCCCTCGACCGGCGCGACCTCCTCACCCATCAGCGCGTTCAGCACCGTCGATTTGCCGGAACGCCAGGGACCCGCGACCGCGATCCGCAGCGGTTGCTCCAACCGGGCCACCTGGTGCCGCAACTCCCCCAGCGCCCGGGGATTGTCCTGGTAGAGGTCGATGGCCTGGTGCAGCAAGCCCCACGCCGCCTCATCCAACCGCAACCCGACGGTCATGCCCGGGGTTCCAACAGCACCGGCGCGGGGCGGGCACCGCTCAGCTGCTGAGCCTGCTCGTAGAGCGCGGCCAACCGGGTCATCCTCAGCCGGATCTCGCGCTGCCGCTGCTCGCGCAGGGCGGCATCGGTGTCAGCCTCCTGCTTCGCGCTGCGGAAGGACTGGACGATGGCCTCCTGCAACTCCTCGGTCAGCCCGGTGAAGTGGTCCCGCAGCATCCGCTGCACCTGCCGGGCGGCGTCCCGACAGTCTCTGATCATCTGGACGAAGAAGTCGTCGACATGCCGCTGAATCGCCGTCTTGGCGGTCGCCTGCCGGCGCCGGAGCAACTGCTTGCCCTCGTCGCGGATGCTCTTGCCGCCGAAGAGCGCGCCGATGCCGACCGAGACCGGATTGATCATCGGCATTCCGGCCAGCGTGGTCGCCAGACCGAACATCAGCATGCCGCCGTACGAGCCCTTCATGCCGGTGAACAGCTTCTGACCAGTGGTGAACCGGTCGATCCTCGGACGTTCCAGCTCTGGCAGGCGGTCGCCGAAATCCTCCGGCATCGTCATCGACCACGGCGGCAGCACGTCGTAGCCGTACCGGGTGAAGTTGGCGGCCACCCGGCGGGCGATCCAGTCGCAGCGCTGGATCAGCCACTCGTGGTTCGCCTCCGCCGCCTCCACCAGGCTTCGCTCCAGCCAGTCCTGGAAGGTGTCCCAGGCGACCAACGGATCGGCCGTGTCGAACGCCTCGTCCACCGTGCGCAGGATCTGCCGGGTCCGGTCGCGCAGGTCGTACTCGATGTCGGAGAGCAGGTCGGCCATCTCGTCGGTGAGGGTGTTCTGCCACCGGGTGGTGCAGCGGCGCAGCTCGTCCACCTCACGCTGGGCCGCGTGCAGCCGGGAGATCGGCCCGGACTGCACCTCGGCCTCCTGGGTCGCCAGCTCGGCGCGCAGCGGCGCGGCCAACTGCTCCACCACCGTCCGGGCCACCCCCTGCACCGAGGCCCGGGCCAGTTGGTCGGACTTGCCGGCCAGGTCCCGCTGCAAGCGGGCGATCAGCGCGGGAAAGCCGGACTCGGCATTGAGACCGCGGTCGTCGGCCGCGGCAGCGCGCAGCCGCAGCGCCGCCGAGACCGGGATCAGCGGCACCGGGACGCCGGCGTCCGCCAGGTGTTGCCGGTTGCGCTCGGCGACCGCGCGCCAGTCCGCCACGAGATCGGTCTTGCTCTGCACCACGACCACGTTCGGATGCGAGCGCATGACGTGCAGCAGCATGTTCAGTTCGGTTACCGAGAGTTCCCGAGTGGAGTCGGAGACCAGCAGCACGGTGTCCGCGCGGCTGGGAGCGGCGACCGGGGCGACGCTGCCGAGCACGGCGATCTCGTCGGTGCCCGGAGTGTCCACCAGCACCAGTCCGCCACCGAGCAGGGCGCGGGGCAGTCCGATCTCGACGTACACCGGGCCGCCACCGGGCCGACGCCCGATCGTGCCGGCCACCCCCGCGGCGACCTGGTTGAGTGCCACCGGGGTTCGCTCGACGATCGCCGCGGGCGCGGTGCCGGCAGGACGGCCCGGGGCCGGTGGGGGCGCCTGGACCACGGCGGCGGAGGTGACGTCGGCGTGCTGCACCACGGTTGGGAGAACGGTGGTACGCCCGTCGCCTACCGGGCAGGCCGGCGCGTTGATGATCGCGTTGATCAGCTGGCTCTTGCCCTGGTTCGGTTCGCCGATGACCAGGACGCGGAGCTTCGGGTCCAGCAGTTGGGTACGCCGCTGCCGCACCGTCTGGAGCAGGTCGCCACGTCCGTGTGTGTGGCACGTGCGGGCGATCTCGTCCAGCACGTCCAACCAGATCCCCGCCATCACCGCACCAAGTGTGCGGATTTCAGCTCAATTATCAAGAGGGGCCGGATGTGGAACCGGAGAGGGCCGGATCGCCCGAGGCGATCCGGCCTTCCGTTTCCACCGGGAATCCCGGTCAGAGCAGACCGCCGGTGATGCCCAGCAGTCCGTTGTCCGACGAGGCGTGCCCCCCGTCGTGCGAGTCGCCGAGCACGCCGCCGGTGACTCCACCGGTCACGTCACCGACCGTGCCGGTGACACCGGGGAGAAGCCCGTCCACCTGGTGCGTCACGCCGCCCACCACGGACGGCACGTCGACCGGCGGGACCACGCCGCCGACGCCGCCACCGTCACCCAGGCCCAGCCCGCCCAGGGTGTCGCCGACACCGAGCGAGCCGACGACACCGTCGAGCTGACCGGTGGTGCCGGAGAGGAGACCACCGGTCAGGTCGCCACCGAGCAGGCTCGGGTCGGTGGTGCCGAGCACGCCGGTCGGGTTGCCGACCGTGCCGGTGACGTCACCGAGCAGCGGGTCGGCGATGCCGTCCACCGGCGCCACCACGTCGGCGTCGAGGGTGTGCGCCACGTCGTTCACACCGGTGAGGTCGGTGTCGAGGCCGTTCGGACCGACGCCCAGGCCGATCCCGGGCAGCACGGTGACCCCGGCGGCGAGAGTCGCCGGGTCGACGGCGATGGCGCCCAGCACGCCGGCCTTGACGTCCAGGCCGGTGGGAGAGCTGGTGATGCTGATCTGCTGCGCCACGCTCTGCAGTTGGCCGACCGCGTCAGTGGCGTCGGTCACCAGCGGGTCGAACCCGAGCTGCCCGACCGGAGCCAGCGGCGCGAGACCCTGCCCCGGGGCGTAGTCGACCACGAGCGGAACCACGTCCTGCACGTCGGCGGCGGTGATGTCGGTCAGCCCCGCGGCGTTCAGTGCACCCTCCGGGTCGAGGTCGAACGCCGACCGCGCGTCCGGGTTCGTCAGCAGGTCGAGCACGAAGTCGTGAAGGGTCTGGTGCGAGTCCATGTGCCGGTTCTCCTCGGATTGGCATCGGCGACCGTCTTTCGTCGACAGCGACGTTATTGCGGGGAGCGACCGTGGACATCGGGGCTCGGCCCGCATCTGGTCCCGCCGCGTTGGGGCCTCCGGCGCCTCCTACGTTAGGGGGACTGGGGGAAACCGTCCCGGCCAGATTAGGGTCCCGATCGGGAGCCGATCTCTGGTACGAACGTAGGAGCCCGCGGGGGCTCGCCGGGGGTGGGTCGTCGGGCGGCACCGACGCCATCACCGCTGGTCAGCCAACTCACGGGGAGTTACGAGACGGATGCCTTACGTCCTGGGGATAGACATCGGAAACACCAACACGGCCGCTGCCGTCGCGCGGCGACACGGCACGACCTGGACGCGCCCCGAGGCGGTGCCGCTGAACGCCGACTCGGCTCTCGTACCGTCGGTGTTGTACCTGTCGACGGACGGTTCGCTGCACATCGGCGAGCCCGCGACCGACGACGGCAGCCGCACCACACGGGACTTCGTCCGGCGGATCGGCGACGACGTGCCCCTGCTGCTCGGCGGCGAGCCGTGCGCACCGCAGACGCTGGCCGCCGAGCTGGCAACGTGGGTGGTCGAGCAGGTGTACGCCGTGGAGGGCGGCCCGGCCGAGGCGATCGTGCTCAGCCACCCGGCGGGCTGGCGCCCGTACCGGCGGGAGTTGCTGCACCGGGCGCTGTTCGACCTCGGCCTGCGCAACGTGACGCTGCTGCCCCACACGGTCACGGTGGCCGAGAGCCACGCGGCGCACGGGTTCGCGGGCACCACGGCCGCCGTCTACGCACTGGGTGGAAACAGCTTCGAGGCGGCACTGGTGCGGCGCACGCCGCGGGGCACGTACGAGAGCTTCGGCACGCCCCAGGGCCTCGACCAGATCGGCGGCGCCGACTTCGACGAGGTGCTGGCCGGGCACGTACGCACCGTGCTGGCCCGGGAGTTGGCCACCACCGCACGCCGGGACACCAACGCCGCCCTGCGGGGGCTCCGGTCGGAGTGTGACCGGGTCAAGCGTGAGCTGACCGTCGATCTGGCGGCCGACGTGGTGCTGACCCTGCCGACCGGGCCGGCGCGGATACCGGTGACCCGGGCGCAGTTCGAGGACATGATCCGCCCGACGGTGCAGGCCACCGTCGACCTCCTGCTCCGGACCGTGTGCGGCGCCGGCCTGAAGCCGGCCCACCTCGACGGCGTCCTGCTCGCCGGCGGCTCCGCCCGCATCCCGCTCGTCACCGAGCTGATCACCGCGGCTCTCCCGGTCCCCGTCGAGGTGGAACCGGACTCGCAACTGACCGCCGCCACCGGGGCCGCGAGGGCGGCCTGCCAGGTGGTGTCGCCGCGCCCCCGCCGGCCGGACCCGGTACGTGAACCGGCGCCGGTCAGCGGCGCCGGCCGGGCAGCCATCCCGGCGCCGCGCCGCCCTCACCACGACAACACCGTTCCGGGCGATCCGCCACCTCGACCCCCGGTGCGGGTTCTCCCACTGGAACTGCCGAAGGCGTCCCGCGTGGCGCTGGCCCTCAGCCGGGGACGCGAAGGATGACCACAATGATCATGAATGACGTCGCCGAATCCAGGCTGGTCCTGGGCAAGGGTCCGAAGGCCCTGCTGGACATGGTCTCGGAGGACCCGACCGGCCCGCTCACCGTTGGTCTGGCCGGGCCGGGCGGCCACGGCAAGACCGCACTGCTCGCGGAGCTGGCGCGGCTCCACCGGCGGGCCGGGATCGCCGTGCGCACGGGCGCTCCGGAGCCGGGCGAACAGGTCGACCCCGACGCGCTGCTGCTGGTCGACGACGCGCACCTGCTCGACGACGCCCGGCTCGGGGCGCTGCTGGGCCTGGTGTCCACCCGTCGCCACCGCCTCGTGGTCGCCCACCGCCCGTGGCCCCGGTCGGCGGCCCTCATGGAGTTGGCCGACGCCCTGCGCCGGGACGGGCAGGCGGTGCTGCTCACCCCGTTCACCGGGGAGCAGACCGCCGCCTACCTCGCCGCCGCGCCGGAGCTGAGCAGGCGGAGCGACCTGGTCGACTTCGTACACACGCAGACCGGCGGCGTGCCCCGTGACGTCGAGCGGCTGGCCCGCGGACTGCGCGGGCCGGAGTGCCCGGCGGGCACCACGGTCGAGCCACCCCGGTCCGTCGTCCTTGAGTTCGGACCGGACCTGGAGGTGCTGCCCTCCGACGTCCGCCGACTGATGCTCGCCGTCGCGGCGGGCGTGCCGCTGCCGGTGAGCATGCTCGGCGCGCTCCTCGGTCAGGAGCCGGAGGCGGTCGACGAACTGATCGCCATGACCAGGGGAGCCGGGCTGCTCGGCGCCGACGGCCGGCTCGCGCCGATCGTCCGGCGATCCGTCACCGCGCTCAGCCCGGCCAACGATCGCGCCGCGGTCTGGCGGCGGCTCACCGAATTGCAGCTCGCGCGGGGCGGCGCGGTGCTGCCGCTGGTCCGCTCCCTGCTCGCGGCCGGCGTGCTCGGCGACTGCCCGGCCTCGACGCTGGCAGCCGCCGCGGAGGAGGCGCTGGCCGACGAGCCAGCCTTCGCCGCCGAACTGTTCGCCGGCGCCACGGCGGCCGGGCGACCGGCGAACGCGCGGCAGGCGCTCGCCGCCGCGCTAGCCGGCAACCTCGACGACGCCCTGCGGCTGGCCGACCGGCTGCTGAGCGCGACCGCTCCGGCCGACCGCACGGAGGCCGCCATGGTGTCCGCGACCGCCCTGGCGCACCGCGGTCACGTCGGTCGCAGCGTGGAGCTGTACCGGTGGTCGGGCACCGCGTCGTCGGTGGCATTCGCCACCGTCGGCGGGCTCGCCTCCGGTGACCTGACCGCCGTCGCCGAACCGGCGGCGGACGGCCCGGCCGGCGAACCGCCCACGCTGCACGCCAGCGCCGCCCGGCTGATGGCCGACGGGGTACGGGAGAGCGTCACCGGCCCGCCGACAGCCGCGCTCTCCGCGCTCGTGCAGGCCGCCGCGCTGCTGGAGCCGGCCGGGCGGGCGGCACTCCTGCCGGACAGCCCGGCCGCGCTGGCCGCCCTGACCGCGGTGCACTGCGGCGAGCTGGAGATCGCCGAGCGGGTGCTGCACCGGGCCCTGGTGGCCGGTGTCGGCGGCCCGCTGATGGCCCGCCGTCACCGGCTGTTGCAGGCCTGGATCCTGATGGTCCGGGGCCAGACGCACGCCGCAGCCGAACGCCTCGCCGCGGTGACGGTCGACGGGCGCCCGTTGGAGTCACGCGACCTGCTCTTCGCCGCCGCGCTCCGGATGGGCATCGGCCGGCGCAACAGCGACCTCGGGGCGCTCACGCGTGGCTGGGGGCAGGCGCTGGAGGCGGTGGTCCGGCACCCCGTCGACCTGTTCACGCTGCTGCCGCTGGGCGAGCTCGCCATCGCGGGCGCCCGGCTGGGTGACCTGGCCCGACTGGAGCCGTACCTGCGGGAGGGCCGGTCGCTGCTGGGCCGACTCGGCGGGCCGGCACTGTGGAGCATCCCGCTGCACTGGAGTGGGCTGCACGCCGCGATCCTGACCGACGAGCCGGCGGTCGCCGACGAACACGTCACCGCCCTCCTCGCCGCGGCGGGCCACAGCCGGTACGCCGCCGTGGTCGCCGCGGCCGCCGAGAGCTGGGTGGAGGTGCTCCGGGGCGTGGTCGACCCGGTCCGGGTGGAGGCCGCCGCCCGAGGGCTGCACGACACCGGACTGTGCTGGGACGGCGCCCGCCTCGCCGGGCAGGCAGCGATCCGGACCTCGGACCGGCGGGCGATGACCACCCTGCTGGAATGCGCCCGGGTTCTGCAGGGCCGGCCGGCCGGCGGCAACGGCGGGCAGCGACCCGCGGCCGGCGAGAGCACCGCCCAGGTCGCCGACGCCATCGCCGGCCCCACCCAGCAGGGGCTCAGCGACCGCGAGTACGAGGTGGCCGAGTTGGTGCTGGCCGGGCTGACCTATCGGGAGATCGGCGACCGACTCTTCATCTCGGCCAAGACCGTGGAGCACCACGTGGCCCGGATGCGCAACCGACTGAACTGCGCCAACCGCACGGAGCTGCTGGCTCTGCTGCGCACCGTCGTCGCCGACCGTGCCAGCAACGCGGCCGGGCAGCCGTGGCCGCAACGGTCGGCCCGATGAGGCCGTCGTGCGCCGGATGCCGGTGGGCCGAGCGGAGCGGAACGTGACGCGGCCCGAGGACCGGCCGATCCGGATGAGGCTCGTCGCGCTGGCGGTCGTGCTGCTCACGCTCTGGTCGTACGCGGCCTACCTGACCAGCCAGGACGCCGCCGACCTGCTCCGGGTGCGGGCCCTGGCGGACACTCTGGGCCAGCCGATCGACCGGCTGATCCTGAGCCTGCAGGCCGAACGCCGGCTCACCGCCGAGACGAGGGCTGGAGCCGGGCTGCCGGCGACCGCGCTGGGCGGGGCACGCGAGGGGACCGACCGGGCCGCGGCCGAGGTCCGCGCGTTCACCGAGGGCACCGACCTCCGGCTGCTCACCGCCGGCGCGGTCCGCGACCGGGCCGACGAGCTGGTCCGGCGGCTGAACGGACTGGGCACCATCCGGTCCCAGGTGGACGCCGAGCAACTCGACCCGGCCGAGGCGGTCGACGGGTACGACCAGCTCGTCGATGTCGCATTCGACGTGTACGGCCCCGAGTGGGGCGCGTACGAGAGCGAGCTGGCCGCCGACACCCGTGCGGTGATCGCGCTGGCCCGCGCCCGCGAACTGCTCGCCCGGGAGGACACCCTGGTCAGCGCCGCCCTGACCGGTGACCCGGTCGACGCCGACCAGCGGCGTCGTCTGGCCGAACTGATCAGCAACCAGCGGTACGCACGCGCCGAGGCGACCGCCGGGCTGCCCGTCGACGGTCGGGGCGAGCACCAGGGGTTCACGGCAGGCCCCCGATTCGCCGGCCTGCTCGCCCTGGAGGACATGCTGCTGCGGGCAGGCAGCGCCAACGCCCTGAGCGGGATCACCATGGCGGATTGGCGGGCCGCTGCGGACGACGCCCTCGGCGCGCTGCACGAGTTGGTGACGACCACCGCGCGGAGCAGTGTCGAGCGGGCCACGCCGGGTGCGGCCGTGGTCGTGGCGCGTACCGGCGCGGTGGTGGGGCTCGGACTCATCGCGGTGATCGCGGTCCTGTTGAGCTGGGCCGGCACGGTCCGCCGGTTGACCGAAGGGCTGGCCCGGTCGGGCACCGACCGCGATCGGCGGCAGCCACCGGGTGACCTGGCGGAGCCGGGCGGCACCGCGCTGACCCGCCCCGACGTCGCGGCGGAGGTCCACTCCCCGGTCCCGGCCCGGGATGCCTCGGCGGCGGAGCGCACCCAGGACCTGTTCCTGCGGGTGACCCGACGCAACCAGGTCCTGCTGCGCGACCAGCTCAACCTGCTGGACGGCATGCAGCGGCGGGAGCGGGCCGCCGAGGAGGCCGACGAGCTGTTCCAGCTCGACCACCTCACCACGCGGGTCCGGCGCAACGTGGAGAAGCTGATCGCCCTCGCCGGTGCGACCCCGGCCCGCCGATGGCGGCGCCCGGTGCCACTGCTCGACATCGCGCGCGGCGCGGTCGCCGAGGTGCCGGAGTACCACCGGATCCTGATCGCGCCGCACTGGCCGTGGTCGCTCGCGGGTCCCGCCGTCACGGACGTCATCCACCTGCTGGCCGAGCTGATCGAGAACGCCCTCGCCTTCTCGTCGACGGACACCACCGTCCGGATCGCCGGTGAGCACCGGCCGCAGGGCTGCGCGGTCGTGGTCGTCGACGACGGGCATGGCCTCGACGCGACCGCGCTGTCCGAGGCGAACCACCTGCTCGGCAACCCGCCACCGAACGGCCCGCCCGTTAGGCCGGCGGGGTTGTACACCGCCGCCCTGCTCGCCGCCCGCTGTGGCGCCCGGATCTCGCTGCGTCCCAGCCAGCGCGGCGGGACGGCGGCGATCGTGCTGCTCCCGGCCGGGTTGGTCACGGTGACCGGTGCCGGTGGTGGCCGGGCCGGCACCGGCGACGGAACGGCCACGTCGCCCCCCGGCCCCGCGTACCCGCCGGCCCGGGGCGGAGCCGACGCGGCCGACCCGAGCGGCCACGGCGAGCTGCCGATGCGATCCGCCAACCCGGGCCGACCGGCCGCGAAACCGGCGGCGCCGGCCCCGAGACCGTCGAACTGCCGGTAGCAAGAGCAACAAGGAGACATCGATGACGCATGCAGTGGCCACCAGCGACAGCCTGACCGGCGCCCTGGACCGCCTGGTCGACCGGGTACCCGGCGCGGAGTTCGCCGTGGTGCTCTCTCCGGACGGGCTGCCGCTCGGCGGTTCCCGGCATGTCGAGGCGAAGCTGGCCGAACAGATCTCCGGTGTGGTCGCCGGCCTGCTGGCGTTGGGGCAGGCCGCCACCCGGATGTGCGAGGCGGGCGGGCTGCGTCAGATCGTGGTGCAGATGTCGCGGTCGTTCCTGTTCATCGCCACCATCCGGAACGGGACCATCCTCACCGTTCGGATCGCCGGTGACGACGCCGAGGTCGGCGACATGGCGTACGAGGTGGCGCTCTTCGTGGGGCAGGCCGAAAGGCACCTGCCGGTCCGCCTGGTACCGGCCTCCTCGGCGACGAGCGGGGACACTGGTGTACACCACCGGCACGGCTGACGAGGCGTGGTACGACGACGACGCCGGCCCGGTGGCCCGCCCCTACACGATGACCGGCGGGCGCACCGCACCCGAGCGCGGGCAGTTCGATCTGATCTCACTGGTCGTCGCCCGGCGGGCGGCCACGCCTGACGCACCGCTCTTCCCCGAACAGGCGCGGATCGTCGAGCTGTGTCACCATCCACTGTCGGTGGCTGAGGTCGGCGCCGAGCTGGATCTGCCCCTGGGCACCGTCCGGGTACTGCTCAGCGACCTGCTGGCGGCCGGGCTGATCGAGACGCACCAACCGCCGTCGCTGTCGGAGCTGCCGTCCGAGGACCTGCTTGAGGCGATACTCGTCGGGCTTCGCGCGCTGTAGGCCGAGCGAACGCCACGGCGACTGGAAGGGTCGCGGGCGCCCGTCTGGGACGAACTGAAGGGGAGACAGGTAGTGCCGGCAACTCCGCCCCAGCCACGGCGTACCGCGGCGATCATTCTGCTGGACCGGATCGTGGCCATCGCCGCGGCCGTACGGCGGGCGCTCCCCGGTCGCGGCGACGGCTCGCGGGCCACCTGGGTGGCCCTGATCGCGGCGCTCGGGGTGCTGGTCGCGACTGCGGTCTCCATCATCGGGGTGCTGCGCACGCCGGAGCGGCTGGCACCGGTGACCCTCGCCCCGCCGCCGTCCGCCGAGCAGGTGGGCACGCCGCAGGTCGGTACGCCCCGGGCGCAGGCGAGACCGGCGGCCACCAGCCCGACGAGGTCCACTCCCCCGCCAGCCCCGTCCACCACCGAACCGTCGACCAGCGCCCCCGCACCGACCGCCTCGGCGGCCGCACCCACGCCGGCCGCCCTGCGCGGCGACTTTGCCATCGCGGAGAACGCCCTGCTCAGCTACGGCGCCGCCGTGACGATCAGCAATCCCGGACCGGTGCCGGTGACGCGGTGGACGTTGGTCGTCACCCTGCCCAGGGATTCGCTGCGGGTCACGTCGGTCGAGGGCGCTCGGGCCAGCCAGAACGGAGCGGTGTGGACGTTCGTACCGGACGGCAGCGCCGGACAGGTGGCCGGCAGCGCTTCGGTGCAGGTGACGTTCCGGGTCAACGGCTCGACGGTCGGCTCCGCCCCCACGGCGTGCACCATCGACGGGGTCGCGTGCACCGGTCTGCCGGACTGAGCAGCCGACGGTAGGGGTTTCCCCACCACCGAGATCATGGGTCGCCGTATGTTCCGGAAACGCGACCTCGACCAGGCTTTCCGCTATGCGAAACAGCGATGTGACCCCCGCTCGCGGGCCGGTCGTCGAGGTGCTCGACGTGACGAAGACCTATGCCGGCGGGGGCGGTGTCCGGGCGTTGGATGGCGTGTCGGTCGCCTTCGAGGCCGGTTCGTTCTGCGCGGTGATGGGTCCGTCGGGCTCGGGCAAATCGACGCTTCTGCACTGCGCGGCGGGCCTGGATCGGCCGGACAGCGGACGGGTGCTCCTCGCCGGTCAGGACATCGGCGGGCTGCGTGAGCCGCAGCTCACCCAGGCACGGCGGCGGCGGGTCGGGTTCGTCTTCCAGTCGTACAACCTGATGGACGCGTTGTCGGTCTGGCACAACGTCCTGCTGCCGCAGCGGCTGGCCGGGGTACGACCGGACCGGGACTGGGCGCGGGAGGTGATGCGCCGCGTCGGGCTCACCGGACGGGAGAACGACCGGCCCGGCCAACTGTCCGGCGGCCAGCGGCAGCGGGTCGCGCTCGCCCGCGCCCTGGCCAGCCGTCCGGAGGTCATCTTCGCCGACGAACCGACCGGGGCGCTGGACCTGTCGACCGGCCGCGAGGTGCTCGGGCTGCTGCGCGAAGCGGTGGACGGCATCGGCACGACGATCATCATGGTGACGCACGACCCGGCCGCGGCGGCGTGGGCCGACCGCGCGGTGTTCCTCGCAGACGGGCGGATCGTCACGGAACTCGCCGACCCGACCGCCGAGAAGGTCGCGGCGCAGATGATGGCGGTGACTGTCCGATGATCCGGCTCGCTCTCGGCACCCTGCGCCAGCACCGCGGCGCGTACGCCGGCACGTTCTTCGCCGCGCTGCTGGCCGTTGCCCTGCTCGCTGGCGGCGGTCTGCTGCTCGCCTCCGTGCTCACCGCGAAGCCGCCGGCCAACCGGTTCGCGGCCGCGCCGATCGTCGTCTCGGGCGACCGCGACGTCACCCTCGAGATGGTCACCACCAAGCAGAAGAAGGACAAGGTCAAGGTCAAGCGCAAGGTCAAGTCCGAGCGGCTCACCGGCGCCGCCTCGCTGCCAGCGGACCTCGCGGGCCGGCTGGGCAACCTTCCGGGCGTCGCGGCCGCCGTCGCGGACGTCGCCTTTCCGGTCCAGACAGGTACGCCGGACGGACGTCCACTGCGCGGTGCCGACGATGCTCCCGTGATCGGACACGGGTGGGCCTCCGCACCGCTGACCCCGTACTCGCTGCGCACCGGTGAGGCACCCGGCCCGGGCCAGGTCGTCATCGACGCCGACCTCGCCAACCGGTCGGGCACCACGGTGGGCGGACGTCTCGTCGTCACCACCAAGACCGGGGTCCGCACCATGCTCGTGTCCGGTGTCGCCGCACCGGCCGGGCGGGACGGGCTGCCCGCCCAGGGCGCGCTGTTCTTCGCCGACAGCGAGGTGGCGTCGGTGTCGGGGCTGCCCGGCCCGACCGCGGTGGCCGTCCTGGCCAGACCCGGCACCGATCCGGTCGCGCTCCGCGACGCCGTCGAAGGGGTCGCCGGAAAGGCGCCCGTGCTCACTGGCGCCGACCGGGTCCGGGCCGACCTGCCCGGCGCCCTGCCGGACTACATCGGTCCCATCTCGATCTTCGGCTTCGTCATCGGCATCACGGCGTTCTCGGCCGTCTTCGTCCTCACGGGCACGGTCACCCTCGGCGTACGCCAGCGCCTGCGCGAGCTGGCCCTCCTGCGCACCGCCGGCGCGACCCCCGGTCAGCTGCGCCGCCTCCTCGGCGTGGAAAGCCTCCTGCTCGCCGGAGTCGCCGCGCTGCCGGGCGCGCCGCTGGGTGTGGTGTTCGCCCACGTGGTGGCCGCCCGGTTCCGGGAGCTGGGCGCGGTGCCGGCCCAGTTCGTCGTACAGACCAACGTGATCGTGCTCCTCGCCGCCGCGGTGGCCGGGATGCTGGTGACCTTCGTCGGTGCCCGGATCGCCGGCCGCCGAGCGGTGCGGATCGCCCCGACGCAGGCACTCGCCGAGACCGCGAACGCACCGACCGGCGGCCTCGTCCTGCGGACCGCCGTCGCGGTGGTGACCACCGCCGGCGCGATCGCCCTGCTCATCTTCGTTCCGCTCGACGGGCCGCTCGGGATGGGCATGAGCTTCGTGTCGTCCGCCCTGTTGCTGTGCACGGTCGCGGCCCTCGGCCCGGTGCTGGTCCGGGTGCTAACGGCGCCGGTGTCCCGCCTCGTCGGCGCCGGCGGCCCGACCGGTTGGCTGGCCGGCCTGGTCACCCGGGCCGAGCCGCGACGGGTCGCGGCGGTCGCCGTCCCGCTCGTGCTCATGTTCGCGATCAACGCCACCATGCTGCTCAACAGCGCCCTGCTGGACGAGTTGACGGCGCAGGAACAGGCGGAACGGACCGCGGCCGCGACGGCTCAGGTGACCGCACAGGGCGGACTTCCGCTCGAAGTCGTCGAGAGGCTCACCGCTCTCGACGGGGTGACCGGTGCGGCGGCGACGTTGCCGACGCGGGCCATCGTCGAGCAGGGCGGCAAGCCCGAGGACTACGCGACGCAGGGTCTGCTGGTCGCCGGCACCGAGGCGGTGCTCGACCTCGATCTTCGCGCCGGGACGCTGCCGGGCACGGGCACGTTCGCCGCCAGCGAATACGTGACCGGCCAGTACGGCTGGCGGGTGGGCGACGACGTGCAGATCTGGCTCGCCGACGGCCACCAGGTCCAACTGCGCCTCGCCGGGGTGTACGCCCGAGCGCGTGGCTTCGGCGACCTGGCGCTACCCGCGGACCTGGTGGCGGCGCACGACCCGCGCGGACTGGTCAGTACGGTCGGGCTGCGTTACCGCGGCGACGTACCGGACCAGATTGCCGCCTCGTGGCCCGGCCTGCGGCTGACCCCCACGCTCGGTGCGGCACCCGCCGGTGACGCGCAGAACCAGCAGGGCGCCTGGGAGCTCATGGTGGTGATCTCCCTCGGCTTCACGGCGATCGCGGTCGTCAACACCTTCGCCATCGCCACCGCCGCGCGTCGCCGCGAGTTCGCCGGCCTGCGGCTGGCCGGGGCGACGACCGGGCAGCTCCACCGGCTCGTCGGGCGTGAGGCGACGATCACGGTCACCGTTGGGCTGGTGCTGGGCATCCTGGTCACCGCGATCGTGGTCGGCGCGTTCAGTACCGCGCAGGACGGCACGTTGCGGGTGTTCGTCGACGCCGGCACGTACGCGGGGATGCTCGGCGGTGTCGCGGCACTGGGGCTGGTCGCGGGTGCCGTACCGGCCCGGGTCCTGCTGCGGCGGCGCAGCCTGCCGGCCCCGAGCGACGGACGCTGACCGTGCGCACGGCCGGATCGCCGCTCGGACCCGTCCTCCGGATCGTCGGGGGCCGGGTCCGGCCGGCGGCCGCGGTCCGGTGCCGGCGCGCCGCCGGTACGATCGCCGCGATGATCCGCACAACGATGTCGGCGCTGGCGTACCTGTTCAGCAGCCTCGTCGCTGGTGTCGTCGGCCTCGCCTGGGCCGTGGCGTCCACCCTCGGCGTCGGTCTGCTGGCGATCACGCAGCTCGGCGGCCCGGCGTTCCTCGGCGCCGCCTGGGTGACCCGGCGCCTCGCCGACCTGGAGCGGCACCGGGCCGGTTGGGTGCTCGGCACCGCGATCGCCGCGCCGTACCTGCCGATCGAGGGCGCAACCATGCGGCAGCGGGTCAGCGCGGTCGCCGTGCAACCGGCCACCTGGCGGGACCTGGCCTGGCTGGTCGCGCTGTTTCCGCTGGGCATGGCAGGCGGGATCGCCGCCATCGTGATCACCGTCGTCGATCTCGCCGCCGTCGTGGCGCCGGCGTGGGCGTGGGCGGTGCCGAACCCGCACGCACCGTTCCCGATGCGTCCGCTCATGACGACGGTGCCGGGCCGGTTCGGCCTGACCGTCCTCGGCGTGCTGCTGTTGCCGGTCACCGCGTGGTTCCTGCGGACCGCCGGGCTGCTCCAGGCCCGTACGGCCCGGGTCCTCCTGGCGCCCGGCGCGCACCGGCACCTGGTCGAGGAAGCTGCCCGCCTCGCGCAGACCCGCCGTCGGGTCGTCGACGCCCAGGCGGCGGAGCTCCGTCGGATCGAGCGGGACCTGCACGACGGCGCCCAGGCCCGGATCGTGGCCGCCGGCATGACGCTGGCACTGGCTGCCCGCAAGCTGCGGGCCGGTGCGGCCGCCGCATCCGACGTGGACCTCGCCCGCCGGCAGCTCGACGACGCCCTCACCGAGCTGCGCCGGCTGGTACGCGGCATCCATCCGCCGATCCTCACCGACCGGGGGCTGCACGCCGCTGTCGCCGCCCTGGCCGGCGACAGCCCGCTCAGCGTCGAGATTCGGGGCGACCCGGACGACCGTTACCCGCCGGCGGTCGAGTCGGCGGCCTACTTCGTCATCGCCGAGGGTCTCGCCAACGCGGGCAAACACGCCGACGCCCGGACCTGCGTCGTCACCCTCGCCCGAACCGCCGGCACGGTCACCGTCACGCTCACCGACGACGGACAGGGCGGTGCCGACCCGTCCGGCTCCGGGCTCGACGGTCTACGCCGCCGCGTCGAGGCACTCGACGGCCGGCTCACCATCACCAGTCCACCCGGCGGTCCCACCGTCCTGTCCGCGGAGCTACCCCACTGATGCGCATCGTGATCGCCGAGGACCTGCTGCTGCTCCGGGACGGCATGGTTCGACTGCTGACCGACACCGGCCACACCGTCGTCGCCGCCGTCGACACCGCACCCGCCCTGCTGGCGGCCGTCACCGAGCACCGACCCGACCTGTCGATCGTCGACGTTCGACTGCCACCCGGCTTCCGCGACGAAGGGCTCCGCGCCGCTCTGACGCTGCGTGCCACGGATCCGGACACCAAGGTACTCATCGTCTCCCAGTACGTCGAACGGGCCTACGCCGTGGAACTGCTCGCCGACGGCCGGGGCGGTGTCGGTTACCTTCTCAAGGACCGCGTAACCGCTCTCGACGACTTCCTCGACGCGGTGGAGCGGGTCGCCCACGGTGGCACCGCCCTGGACCCGGAGGTGGTCCGCCAACTGTTCACCCGCAACAGCCGCAACCACGGAGTCGACGGGCTCACCGCACGGGAACGAGAGGTGCTCGGCCTCATGGCCCAGGGCCTGTCCAACGCGGCCATCTGCGCCGCGCTCGTCCTGGCGCCGGTGTCGGTGGAGAAGCACATCACCAACATCTTCGCCAAGCTCGACCTACCGCCGGCCGAGGACGCCAACCGGCGTGTTCGTGCGGTCCTCGCCTACCTCAACCACTAGCGAGCCGTACGCGGCTCGGCCCGGCCGGCCGCCTTGTCGGTCGCGTGTCGGTGCCGTGTCGGGGCGGTGTCAGGTGCCCCGCGCACGCTCTACGGCATGACAGCTGACCTGGTGATCGAGGCCGAGGGCCTCGTGAAGAACTTCGGGAAGACGAGGGCGCTCCAAGGCGTGGACCTCGCCGTGCCCCGAGGGACGGTGCTCGGGGTGCTCGGCCCCAACGGCGCCGGCAAGACCACCGCCGTACGCATCCTCTCCACGCTCCTGACCCCGGACGGTGGCACCGCCCGGATCGGCGGCTTCGATGTCGTACGCGACGCCGAGCGGGTCCGGCAGAGCATCGGCCTCACCGGCCAGTACGCCTCGGTCGACGAGGACCTGACCGGGCGGCAGAACCTGGAGCTGTTCGGCACCCTGCTGGAGCTGGGGCGCACCGGATCGCGGCGGCGGGCCGCCGAGCTGCTCGAATGGTTCGATCTGACCGCCGCCGCCGACCGGCAGGCCAAGACCTACTCCGGCGGTATGCGGCGGCGGCTGGACCTGGCCGCCAGTCTCGTCGGCTCGCCGGACGTGATCTTCCTGGACGAGCCGACGACCGGGCTCGACCCGGCCAAACGCGAGGACATGTGGGACGTGGTCCGGTCGCTGGTCACGAACGGCTCGACCGTCCTGCTCACCACGCAGTACCTGGAGGAGGCCGACGCGCTGGCGGACTCGATCACGGTGATCGACCACGGCCGGGTGATCGCGCACGACACGCCCGAAGGGCTCAAGCGGGTGGTCGGGGGGCAGACACTCGAGGTCCGGCCGTCCGACCCCGCGCACCTGTCCCGGATCGCGGCGATCCTGTCCGAAGTCGGCTCCGGGGCGCAGGCCGACGAGATCCGCAAGGGTGTGCTCGCGGTGCCGGTCGCCGACGACGCAGCCCTGACCGAGAGCGTCGCCCGGTTCGCCGCCGCCGGCATCGCGGTCACCGAACTCTCCCTGCACCTGCCGAGCCTCGACGAGGTGTTCTTCACCCTCACCGGGCGGACCGCATCCGAGGACGACACCACCAGCCTCAAGGAGGTCGCCGCATGAGCACCCTCGTCCGCACAGACCCCACGACGAGCCCTGTGCTCTCGACGGCCGCCCCGAACCCACGACCGTTCCGGCTGGTCCGGCACTCACTGGCGCTCGCCAAGCGCAGCCTCATCAAGACCTGGCGTACGCCCGAGGCGCTCATCGACGTCACGCTGCAACCGGTGCTGTTCCTGATCATCTTCGTCTACATCTTCGGCGGCGCGGTCGCCGGCTCCACCCACGACTACCTGCAGTTCCTGCTGCCCGGCATCCTGGCGCAGACCATCGCCACCGGCGCCATAGCGATCGGCGTCAACCTCAACACCGACATCGCCAAGGGCATCTTCGACCGGTTCCGGTCGCTGCCGATCCCGCGCTCCGCGCCACTGCTCGGCGCGGTCCTGGGCGACGTCGTCCGGTACGTGATCGTCACGATCTCGACCCTCGCGATCGGCTACCTGCTCGGTTTCCGGATCGACTCCGACCCGCTGCGTGCGATCGCCGGCTGCCTGCTCGCGGTGCTGTTCGCGCTCTGCCTGAGCTGGCTGCCGGTCTTCGTGGGCATGAAGGTGCGTACCCCGGGAGCGGTGCAGGGCCTGATGTTCGCGTTGATCATGCCGCTGAGCTTCGCGTCGAACGTGTTCGTCAGCGCCGACACCCTGCCCGGTTGGATGCAGGCCTTCGTGGACGTCAACCCGATGACCCACCTGGTGGCAGCGGTGCGCGGACTGTTCCTCGGCACGCCGGTCGGCTCGCACGTGTGGTGGACGCTCGCCTGGTGCGCCGGCTTCGTGGCGGTGTTCATGCCGCTGGCGCTGCGCGCGTACCGCAAGAAGATCTGACCTAGGCGAGCAGGTCGTCCATCAGCTCGCGGATCCGGGCGACGGCGGCGGCGACCGGCCGCACGCGCCACGCGGCCAGCAACGGCTCACGCTGCTCCTCGTCTCCGAGGGCGGCGATGAGCCGTTCGCCGTGCCCGGGCGGGAAGAACGTCTCGACGTGGGTGCCGATCCGCGTACCGAGCGCGGACAGTTCGCGGGCGGCGCCGACATCGCCCCGGTACGCGGCGAGTTCGGCGCCGCCCAGCGCCCACGCCCCAATCACCGGCAGGTCCCGCGAGGACAGCGCGTCGGCGGCGGCGAGAGCCAGCAACGTGGCGGCCTGGGAGACGGCGTCATCCGCCGACGACCGCCGTACCTCGGCCACCCGCACGTACAGGACCGCCACCGCGACCCGGAGCATGGCACGCGGCTGCGGCGGCGGCCCGGCCCACGCGGCGAGAGTGCGGGTCACCCCGTCGGCGTGGGCGAGTGCCTCGTCGTACCGGGCGCGCTGCCAGGCGAGGTGCGCCAGGCCGAGACGCGCCTGCGCGATGTCCATCTGCTCGGCCTGGCCCGATGTCGCCGTCTCGCCCACCCGCCGCTCCGCCTCCGGATCGCCGGCCAGGGCGAGCTGCACGTCCAGCCGCACCCGGATCGACCGCGCGTCCTGCGTGGCGCCGACCAGTTCCATGTGCCAAACGCTGCGCGCCAGCCACTCGGCCGACCGGGCCTCCCCGCCTGGCATCAGGAACTGCCCGACGGCTCCCGCCGCCATCGCCATGCCCCAGTGGTCACCGACAACCTCGAATCGGCGGTACGCCTGCTCGGCGTCGACGATCGACGCCAGCGGCATGCCGCCGTTCTCCCGTACCGCCGCGCGGGCGAACAGGCCGAGCGCCTGCACGTACGGGTCCGGGTGCGCGATCATCTCGGCCGCGCTCTTCAGGCTCTCTTCCGGATCGGACTCGTCGAAGCCAGGCAACGCCGACGCGAGCGCGGTCAGCCGGGGCGACACCTCGGCGGGCCGCTCGGCCAGGAGTGTCCGAAGGGCCCGCCGGGCCAGCACAGCGAGCCGCAGCTCACCGCTGATGCCGGCGTTCACCCCGATCACGAGGCACGTCCAGGCGAGCCGGTCGGCGTCGGGCAGTGGCCGGCCGGTGGCCCGGCCGCGCAGGGTCGCCGAGCGTCGCCGTCGCTCCGGGTCCTCGACGTGCAACAGGCCGCGTGCCCAACCGACGACCTCGAGGTGCAGGCCGCGCACTGTCCAGAGGTGGAGCAGAGCGGTGGCGACGTCGATCGCGGCCGGCTCGTCGTCGTGCCCGAGCGCCCAGCGGAGGCCCGCGATCAGGTTGTCCTGCTCGGCGGCGCAGTGGTCGAGCGCCTCGACCTGTCCGGGGCCGACGAACCGGCCGGCGAGGGCGACGGCCAGCTCCCGAGCCCAACCGACCAGGCCGGTCATGGCGCAGGCCCGGTTGCCGGCCGCGTCGAGGCGGGCTTCACCGTACTCGCGGACGGTTTCGAGCATCCGGTAGCGGGGCAGGCCCTCTCCCTCGATCAGGGTCAGCAGGGACTGTTCGACGAGCGTCGCCAGGCCGCGTCGTACGTCCGGGGTCTGCGCGACCGCGGCGGCGAGGTCCGCGGTGAACGGCGCGGGGATGACCGCGAGCCGCTGGAGCAGCGCCTGGTCGTCGGGGGTGAGCAGTTCCCGGCTCCAGTCGACCATCGCCCACAGGCTCGCGTGCCGTTCCGGCAGGCCGCGCAGCGCGTCGTCGAGCAGCGCGAACCGGTCGGTCAGCCCCGCGAGCACATCGTCGATCGGCATGTGGCGCAGTCGTGCGGCGGCCAGTTCGAGCGCCAGTGGCAGGTTGTCGAGCCGGTGGCACAGCGCGAGCGCCCGCTCGGCGTCCCAGGTCAGCACCGCACCGCCGGCTCTCGCCCGGGACTCGATGAGCCCGAGCGCGTCGGAGTCCGGCAACACGGTCAGTCGGTGGACCGTCTCGCCGGCCAGGCCCAACGGAGCCCGGCTGGTCGCGAGGACCGCGACCTCCGGCGAGGTCACCGCCAGCAGGTCGGCCACGACGGTGGCCGCCGCGTCGAGAACGTGCTCGCAGTTGTCCAGTACGACGAGCCCATCGACGTCCGGTGCCACGGCGCGCAGGCGCTCCTCGGGGCTGAGCACCCTCCGTTCGAGGCCCAGGTTGCCGCCGGTCGCCGAGGTGTCCGCGCCTCCAAGCGCCGCGAGCACCGTGGGCAGCACCTCGTCTGGCGAGCGCAGTCCGGCGAGTTCGACCACCCGTACCGACTGCCCGGCCGCCGCCGCGCGCCGCGCCACCTCGGCGGCGAGCCGGGTCTTTCCCGCACCGCCGGTCGCCACGATCGTCACCAGAGCCGCCTCAGTGAGTGCCGCACGCACCGCTTTGACGTCCTGCTCCCGGCCGACGAGAGCGGTTACCGGGCGGCGCCATGCGGCGGGCAGGGCGATCCGCGCCGGCTGCCGGGGCGGTGCCACGACGGCCGGGGTGGTGAGCTCGCCACGCAGTAGCGCCAGGTGGACCTGTGCGATCACGGGGGACGGGTCGGTGCCGTACCGGTCGGCCAGTTCGGCGCGCAGCCGCTCGACCACCTCCAGAGCCTCCGCGTCCCGGCCCTGGGCGGCGAGGACCCGGACGAGCAGGGCAACCGACGGCTCGTCCGGCGGTGTACGCGCGACAAGCCTGCGCAGGTCAGCCTCGTCGTACGGCCCCACACCGGCGAGTGCCGCCTCCGCGCGCAGCGCGGCGACGTCCGCGAACAGGCGCGCGTCCGCGGCGGTGACGAGCTCCGGGACCTCGGGGAACAGGGCACGGGCCTGGTCGGCTGAGCTGCGGGCGGCAAGGACATCACCGGTCCCGAGTACGGCACGCGCCCGCTCGACGAGCGCCCGCGCCTCGACCGCGTCAACGGTGACCTGCTCGGCGGGCAGGCGGTATCCCGCCGGCACCGCGACCACGGGCAGCCCGAGGCGGCGTACCCGGGACACGAGCGCCTGCACGGCACCGGGCGCGTCGTCGGGGGGCGCGCCGTCCCACACGGCGTCCACGAGCAGCGCGGTGGAGACTGCCCGCCCGCGCGCGTCGACGAGCGCGCGGAGCACCGTCGCAAGCCGCTCGCCCCGGACCGGCCGGCCGTCGACGGCGAGCGGGCCGAGGATCGTGATCTGCACGGACCCAGCATCCCCCACCGGTGGTCCGGGTCGCCGGCCACCCGCTTGTGGTCATCGCTTGCCCCGGGGATCGGGGTTCAGGTCGCGGGACGCATACCCGGAGCCCGAGCGGCTGCTGAAGGCGCGGGGTGGGCCGCCCGCCGATCCGTGGGCGTGTGAGGATGCAGCTCGTGCGTGCCGTGATCTTCGACGAGTTCGGTGTCCGACCCGAGGTCCGTGAGGTCCCGGACCCGGTGCCGCCGCCCGGGGGCGCCGTCATCCGTGTCGAGGCGACCGGGTTGTGCCGCAGCGACTGGCACGGTTGGCAGGGGCACGATTCCGACATCCGACCGCCACACGTCCCCGGTCACGAGTTCGCGGGCGTCGTCACGGCGGTCGGCACCGGCGTACGCGGCTGGCGGCCCGGCGACCGGGTCACCGCACCCTTCGTCTGCGCGTGTGGGCAGTGCGCGGCCTGCCTGGCGGGCGACCAGCAGGTCTGTGAACGCCAGACGCAGCCCGGCTTCACCCACTGGGGGTCGTTCGCCGAGTACGTCGCGCTGCACAATGCCGACGTCAACCTGGTCCGGCTCCCCGACGAGCTGGACTACCCGGCCGCGGCGGCGCTCGGCTGCCGGTTCGCCACGGCGTTCCGCGCGGTGGTCAGTCAGGGGCGGGTCGGCGCCGGCGAGTGGGTGGCGGTGCACGGCTGCGGCGGCGTGGGACTCTCCGCAGTGATGATCGCCGCGGCCTGCGGCGCGCGGGTGGTGGCGATCGACATCGCCCCCGCCGCGCTCGAGCTGGCCAGGAGCTTCGGTGCCACGGTCTGCCTGGACGGCAGCACCCTCACCGGCCCGGGCGCGGTGGCCGCCGCCGTTCGGGAGGCGACCGGCGGCGGGGCGCACCTGTCGCTCGACGCACTGGGCAGTCACGCCACCTGCATAGCCTCGGTGGAGTGCCTGCGGCGGCGGGGACGGCACGTTCAGGTCGGACTTCTTCCCACCGCCCAGGGCCGCCCGGCCGTGCCGATGGAGCTCGTGATCGCGTTCGAGCTGGAGCTGCGCGGCAGCCACGGGATGGCGGCGCACGCCTACCCGGAGCTACTCGGGCTGGTCACCGCCGGCGTGCTGCGCCCAGCCGAGCTGATCACCCGCACCATCGGCCTCGACGAGGTGCCCCACGCGTTGGCCACCATGGACCAGCCCGGTCACGGGGGAATGTGCCTCATCCACCCCCAATGAAGGGGATGTCCGACGTCACGGCGATGCGGACGTGGCAGCGCTGAGTGCGCCCTCGTTCCCGCTGCGATCCAGCGCGGACACGCAGTAGGAGAGCGGGCCGTCGGCTGGGGCGGTGCGGTCGACCCAGCCCGTACCTCGGGCGGTGCCGACGAGCTGGGCGGTGTCGCCGTCCACCCGGTAGACGGCGAAGCTCGCGGCGCCGTCCCCCCGCCAGGTCAGCGCCACCCCGCCGGTGTCCGCACGCCGCACGCCGGTGACCGTGGGCGCGGCCGGCGGCGCCGCCGGTAGCTGCGCCATCACGGGTACCAGCGCCGGGCCGGCGTAGTGCGCCGCGCTGTACCGGCTGACCGCCCCGAGTTTGTCGGCCCGCACCTGCCGGGCGCTGAAGTGCACGCTTCCGCTCACCCCGTGCCGGCGGTTGAGCGTGAGCTGGCGGTCCAGCTCGGCCGGGTCGCGCCAGGCGCCACGCTCGCCCACCCGGTAGTCGGCCTGCCCGATGTAGAGCTGCACCCGGGTGCCCTTCACCGTGGCCGCCCACCATGGCAGGAGCTTGGCGTAGTCGGCCTTGTCGAACCCGATGTGCCAGTAGAGCTGCGGTACGACGTAGTCCAGCCACTGCTTTCGTACCCACAGCCGGGTGTCGGCGTAGATGTCGTCGTAGCTCTGCAGACCGGCGGTGGCTGAGCCGGCCGGGTCGGTGCGCGCGTTGCGCCAGATGCCGAACGGGCTGATCCCGAACTTCACCCACGGCTTGATCGCCTTGATCCGCTCGCTCATCTCCCGGACCAGCGTGTTCACGTTGTCCCGCCGCCAGGCGTGTTTGTCCGCGAAACCCTTGCCGTACCGGGTGAACGCCGCGCCGTCCGGGAAGTCCTGCCCGGCCTCCGGGTACGGGTAGAAGAAGTCGTCGAAGTGCACCCCGTCGACGTCGTACCGCTGGACGGCCTCCAGCATCGCGTCCTCCACGAAGGTGCGCGCTTCGGGAATTCCCGGGTTGAAGTAGAGGCGGCTGCCGGGTCGGTCGGCGCTGGGATAGGTGACCACCCAGTCGCGGTGCCGCCGCAGCGGGTGTGTCGGCGCGAGCTGGTCCAGTTTGGGGCCGGGCCCGCCGACCGTGGCCGGCTGCCCGCCCCGGTACGGGTTGAACCAGGCGTGAAACTCCAGGTTGCGGGCGTGCGCCTCGGCGACCATGAACTCCATCGGGTCCCAGCCCGGGTCGCGGCCGTCGCGTCGTCCGGTCAGCCACTCCGACCAGGGCGCGTAGTTGGACGGCCAGAGTGCGTCCCCGCTTGGGCGTACGTGCACGAAGACCGCGTTGTGGTTGCGTCGCACGGCCAGGTCCAGCCACCCGCGGAACTCCGCCCGCACCGTCTCGGCTGGCAACCCCCGCCGACTCGGCCAATCGATGTTGTTCACCGTCGTGATCCACATGCCACGCAGTTCGCGGGGCGCCTGGGCCGGCCGGCCCGCACAGGTGGGGATGCCGCCCGCCGCGCCGGCGGCCGAGTCGCCCCGCTGCGGTGCGCCGCCTTCGCCCGCAACCCGGTCCCGCAACGACCAGGCGCCGACCACGATCGCCATGACGAACGCGACGACCACTGCGACGAGCGCTCGGGCACGAAGACGGCGAACGGGGGCGGCGGGCGGAGCGGCGGCGGGCATTGCCCCAGTCTGCCCAGGGTTGCCCGGCGGATGAAACACGATGGGCCGTTACTTAACGCTCAGCTAAGTCGGGCCGCTCATGCGGTGGCCGCTTCAGCCCACCCGCTTGCCGGGCCTCGACGCCCAGGAATGCTGGGGTGTCGAGGCCCGGCCGCAGGTCAGCAGTAGAGGTTGGCTCCGGCAGGCACACCGAGGATGGCAACGAACTGCTGGTACTTGGTGACGCGACTCTGCACCTGGGCGGGGTTCCCGCCGTTGCACTCGATCGAGCCGTTGATGCTGCGGATGGTCTCGCCGAACCCGGCGCCGGTGACCATCGCGTTGTGAGCGGTCATGCTGCCCGGCCCGTTCTGGGTCATCCAGTACCAGATGGCGGTCTTCCAGGCCACCGCGGCATCGTTCTGCACCAGCCAGGGGTTGGTCAGCAGGGGCAGCCCGAGGGCGTTCCCGGCGGCGTTGTAGTTGAAGTTCCAGCTCAGCTGGATCGGCCCGCGCCCGTAGTAGGCGGCCTGCCCGGCGGGGCAGCCGTAGGGCTGGCCGGCGTCGCAGTAGTGCGGGTAGTTCGCGGTGTTCTGCTCCACGATGTGGACGAGCCCGCCGGTCTCGTGGTGCGCGTTCGCCAGGAAGGCTGCGGCTTCCTGGCGCTGGACGGTGGCACTGCCGGTCCTGGTGAACGCCGAGTAGGCGTTGAGTGCGGCGACAAGGCCGGAGTACGTGTAGAAGGAGTTGCGGCCCGGGAACATCTGGTTGAACTGGGCCTCGGTGACCACGAAGCCGCCGGGGTTGGTGGGGGGCGGGGTGGTGGGCGGTTGGCCGCTGCAGGTGTAGGGCTCCCAGTACCAGGTGCTGATGGTGGGGTCGTAGCCGGGATTGTCGTGCTCGGCGATGTAGTACAGGCCGTTGGTGAACCGCACGATGGCCCCGGTGGTGTACCAGGTGCCGGCGACCCAGTTCGGGTGGTTGCAGCTTCCCGAGGGCGGCGGGGTGGTGCCGCCGCCGCAGGCGCCGAGATCCTCCCAGACGCCGGTGGTGCCCGGGGGCGCCTCGCTCTGGGTCCACCACTTGGCCTGGTAGTTGCGGCCGTTGTGGGAGACCTGGGCGCCTCCCGTGTAGACGGCCGAGGACTGCCACGATGCTGCACAGGCCGCGGCGGATGCGGCCGTCGACGGGATGATTGCCATCAGTCCGCTGGCGACAGCCAGTGCCGCCAGCGCGACCAGGGCGCGCAGTCTCGACATGTGATCACTCCTTCCTGGGATATGACCGGCCGACGACTCGGCCTCACATAGACAGGAGTGACTGTAATATCTTCTGTTCGGAATCTTTACTATTAGCCGAGGGTCGAAGGTCCGTGCCGCGAATGCCGCGTGCCTACTGCAGAGCCGGCCGGTCGGACGTCCAGCGTCCTGGGCAGCTACCGTCGAAGCGGTAACCAGGGCAGCGGTGCAAGGGGTCGGGTGATGACACGCCGGGACGAGGAGTCGGCATCGCCTCGAGACGGCGGCGGGTTTCTGCGGTGGGTGGAGCTGGCTGAGGGCGACGCGAACGTGTCGGACTACCCGTTCACGTTGCCCGTCGTTGCCGGGCTACGGGCGGCCGGTCGGCTGGAGCTGGATCCAGCGGTGACGTTCCTGGCCGGAGACAACGGCACCGGCAAGTCGACGCTGATCGAGGCGATCGCGGTAGCGGCGGGGTTCAACCCCGAGGGCGGATCAACCAACTTCCGGTTCAGCACCCGCGACACCGAGTCCGCTCTTGGTGAGCACCTGCAACTGGTCCGCGGGATCAGAAAGCCCCGCACCGGGTTCTTCCTGCGCGCCGAGTCCTTCTACAACGTGGCCACCGAGATCGACCGGCTCGGCGTCGCCGCCGGCTACGGCGGCGCCAGCCTGCACGAGCGATCCCACGGCGAGTCATTTCTCGACCTGGCCACGCACCGGTTCAAGCCCCGAGGCCTCTACCTGCTCGACGAACCGGAAGCCGCCCTGTCCGTGCACGGCTGCCTGGCGCTACTCACCCGCATCCACGATCTCACTCGGGCCGGCTCACAGTTCGTCATCGCCACCCACTCCCCCATCCTGCTGGCCGTCCCGCACGCCCGGATCCTGCAAATCGCACCCAGCGGCGTCATCAGCCATGTCGACTACGACGACGCCCAGCCGGTGCTGCTGACCCGATCATTCCTGGCCAACCCGCAGCGCTATCTGCATCACCTCTTCAGCGACGACGGCTGACCTGAACCAGACATCCATCACCTGGGAAATGGGTCGACCGGCGGGCGGGCAGTTCAGTCCAGGACCGCGGTGGCATCGACCTCGACCAGGAGGTCAGGGCCAGCGAGCGCGCTGACGCCCAGCCCGGTGATCGGCGGGACCGGAGTGATACCCAGCTTCGCGGCTGCCCGGGCAATCCCCTCCACCAGCAGAGACATCTTGTCTGGAGTGAAATCGACGATGTATACGGTCAGCTTCGCGATGTCATCGAAGGAGGCGCCGACCTCAGCCAGCGCGGTGCCGACGTTCAGGTAGCACTGCTCGACCTGAGCGGCGAGGTCGCCCACGCCGACCGTGCCGCCGTCGGCGTCCACGGCGACCTGGCCGGCGAGGAAGACCAGCTTCGAGCCGGTGGCGACTGCCACCTGCCGGTGGGTGTCGACCTTCGGAAGTCCTTCGGGGTTCACCAGAGTGATGGCCATGCGTCCTCCTCGTCGTGGAGCCAACGGGCTCGCTCAGATCAAAACATAGCATGGCAATGTTATGTATCCTGGTGTGATGGTGAGAACAAAGGATCCGGCCGTCCGCACCTTGCTCGTCGAACGTGCGGCAACGATGCTCCGCACGCGAGAGCCCGTCACCCTCCGCTCACTGGTGGCCGGGACGGGCATGTCAACGATGGCCGTCTACACCTACTTCGGCGGCATGGAGGGCGTATGGAAAGCCCTGCGACAGGAGGGCTTCACCCGCCTGGCAGCGAGGTTCGCCACGGTACCCACCTCCGAGGATCCGGTTCAGGACCTGACGGCCCTGACCGTCGCCTACCTCGGCAACGCCCTGGACCACCCCGACCTGTACCGGGTCATGTTCGACGCGAACTTCGACCTTGAGGACCTCAAGTCCGCAGACGCGACCCTGGAGTACATGGTGCAAGCCGTCGGACGGTCCAGGCAGGTCGGCCGCTTCCGCGCCGGCACCGATCCGCTGGAGGTGGCGACCCAGACCTGGACCATCGCCCACGGGCTGGCCTCCCTGGTCGCCAACGGTCCACTGTCGTCCCAAACGCTCGCCAACGGCGTCGCCCTCTTGACCGCGCTGTTCATCAACACCGGAGACGACCCCGGCAAATGCCGTTCCTCCGTCGAGAAGGGCTGGAAGCAGTTGCACCTGCCCGCCGGATAGCCCCCGTCAAACGCCTCGTCCGTTGGCCCGCGCCGGCGGTCAGCCCTGCCAGCGCACGATCCCACCGACCACGGTGAGCGCCACCCTCAGGTCGCGCAGGTCAGCCGGCTCCACGCGGTACGGGTCGGTGGGCAGCGCGATGAAGTCCGCGAGCATCCCGGGAGTCAGCCGCCCCTTCAGGTGCTCCTCGTAGGAGGCGTACGCGCCGGCCTCCGTGAAGCAGCGCAGTGCCGCGTCGAGATCCACCCGCTCGTGCGGGTCCACGCCGCCGGGTGGGGTGCCGTCGGGCTGCTGCCGGGTGACCGCGGCGTGGATGCCGAAGAACGGATCCGGGTCCTCCACCGGGGCGTCCGAGCCGAACGCCACCGTCGCGCCGGCGTCCAACAGGCTGCGCCAGGCGTACGAGGCCAGATCCCGCCCGGCGAGCATCCTGCTGGTCAGCGGGATGTCGCTGGTGCAGTGGGTGGGCTGCATCGAGGCGGTCACACCCAGCCGGGCCAGCAGCGGCACGTCCGCCGGCCGCAGGTGCTGTGTGTGTTCGATCCGATGCCGCAGCCGCCGTACCGCTCCGGCGACGGTGGGGTTGGTGCGCGCTGACTCCTGCCAGCGGGCGTACGCCCGCAGCACCATCTGGTTCGCCGCGTCGCCGATGGCGTGCGCCGCGACGGCCATGCCGGCAGCGGCCGCCTTCGCCACCAGCCGCTCGAACTCCTCCGCAGGGGTGACCGCGATGCCGTGGTTGCCCGGCTCGCCGTCGTACGGCTCGGTCATCAGGCAGGTGTGCGATCCGAGCGCGCCGTCGGTGAAGATCTTGACCGGGCCGGTGCTGAGCCAGCGGTTACCGTCGCCGGTCGCCCAGCCCTGGTCGATGGCCTCGTCCAGTGCGGTCGACGGAATCGTCTTGTGTACCCGCAGCGGCAGGTCACCCCCGGCGTACAGGGTCTCGTAGGCGGCCCGGCAGTCCTGCCCGTCGAGGTCGTGGATGCTGGTAAGGCCGACAGAGAGCAGCCGGGGCAGGTGGGTGCGCAACTGCGCGACCAGGTCACCGGCGTGCGAGGAGCGCAACATGTCGTACGCGGCGTCCCCCGCCGCCTCCCGCAGGATCCCGGTCGGCTCGCCGCGTTCGTCGCGGGCGATCTGCCCGCCGACCGGGTCGGGGGTGCCGGCGTCGATGCCGAGCCGCCGGAGGGCGGCACTGTTGACCCAGGTGGTGTGCCCGTCGATGCTGGGCAGCACGGCGGGCCGGTCAGGGCAGACCCGGTCCAGGTCCGCCCGGGTCGGCTGCACCGGCCGGTCCCACTTGTGGCTGTCCCAGCGTCCACCGAAGAGCCAGGCGTCGGGCGGCAGGGTTTCGGCGTGCCGGCCGATGCGCGCCAACGCCTCGTCGAGGCTGGTCGTACCGCGCAGGTCCACCTGTTCCAGGCCGCGCACGTAGAGCGCCGAGTGCAGGTGGCTGTCGATCAGCCCGGGCAGCACGGTCATCCCGCCGAGGTCGACCCGGCGCGCCCCGCCGCCGGCCCGGTCCCGGCACTCGTCGAGGTCCCCGACGGCGACGATGCGCTCGCCGCGCACGAGCATGGCCTCGGCGCGCGGACGGGTGGGGTCGAGCGTGCGGATCAGGGCGTTCTCGAAAACCGTACTGGTCATGGGGTGCCTGCTTCGACGGTCGGGCGGGGTCAACCATGCTAGACAGCCGCCGACCGCGGCACAGTGGTGCCTGGACGGCGTGATGCGGGGAGCGTCGACGCCGGCCCGGCCCTGTACACGGTTGATCGTCGCGGCGGGTGGCCGTTCCGTCGCCAGGCGGGCGGTCGGCCCCCGCCGTACCCTGGTGAAGGTTCTGGCCCCAGTGATCGTGGCAGATGCGTCGGCTCATGCCGACTGCTCGCCCGGAAGGAGCACAGTGAACCGACCCCTCAGGACCGCGCTCGGCGTCGCCCTGACCACCTCCCTCCTGACCTCCGTCGCCGTCGCGCCCGCGCAGGCGCACGCCGGGGGTCAGCCGCCCGCCGTCCTCGCCCTGCCCGACGGGTTCCAGCCCGAGGGCGTTGCCACCGCCGGCCGGTACGCGTACTTCGGCTCCCGCGTCACCGGCGCCATCCACCGCGTCGACCTGGTCACCGGTGCCGGCAAGACGATCGGCGCTCCCACCGGCACCCCGTCGCTCGGCCTCAAGGTCGACCCGCGCGGCCGGCTGTTCGTCTCCGGCGGCGCGGCCGGCGACGCCCGCGTACTCGACAGCCGCACCGGCAAGGTGCTGGCGCGCTACCAGTTCGCCACCGCCCCGACGTTCGTCAACGACGTCGTCCTGACCCACGACGCCGCGTACTTCACCGACTCCAACCGGCCGGTGTTGTACCGGCTGCCGCTCGGGCGCGGCGGCGCGTTGCCGCCCGCCGACGGCTTCACCACCATCGCGCTGACCGGCGCGTACGAGCAGGTCGGCACCGGAGTGAACCTCAACGGCATCGTCGCCACGCCGGACGGCAGGGCGCTGATCGTCGTTCAGTCCGCCACCGGCACGCTGTTCCGGGTCGACCCGGCGACCGGCGTGACCACCGTCGTGGACGTGCCCGGCTACACCTTCACCAACGGTGACGGGCTGCTGCTGCTCGGCCGCACCCTCCACGTCGTACAGAACCGCCTCAACCAGATCGCGGTGGTCACACTGAACCGCGCCGGCACCGCCGGAACGGTCACCGGCACCATCACCGACCCGAACTTCGACGTGCCGACCACCGTCGCCAAGGCGCTGGGCCGGCTCTACCTGCCCAACGCCCGCTTCACCACCCCACCGACCCCGACCACGCCGTACACGGCCGTCGCGGTCCGCACCCGCTGAGCATCCCGAGGGGTACGCGCACCGCGCGTGCCCCTCGGGCCAGCCAGCCACAGACGGTGCAGCCGGTGGACGCGACTGCCAGCCGTCCGGGCCGCAGGTGTGCCACGTCTGGCCCACTGCACCGCTTCGGCCGAGACCGGCGGCCAACGTCCGGAATGGCTCATGGCTCGTTGGGATCTGGGAATCGCCGATCGGCGAGGGGCGCCGTGCACGTCGTCGGCGTCTACCGACGTCGGGCACCACGAAGGGGGCAGGTGAGTCTTCGACGCTTTCTTCGTTCCAACAGCTTTGACGGCCGCATGACAGCAAATGAAGTCAGACCGGCGTGCGCTTTCCCGGTCGGCCGCCGCGTCGGCGGCCAGTCCGTGACCGGTGTGGCTCTCGGCGTCGGATCCCGGGCACACCGATCCGGTCTGATCAGCAGGGCCGAATCCAGCAAGAACCGAGCCGCAACTTGCATGCGGCCGGGGTTGGCGCGTCCGTTGCACCACGCAATAAGCGACGACCTACCAATTGATAGACGCCAATCTTGACTTGCTAGGCAAGTCGGCGCACCGTAAAGAGTCAGAGGCAGATGCGCGCCATTGTCGGCTCAACCGGGGTGGTGTGTCCAATGCGGGCAATGCCGGATTTTTGCAGTGCATCAGGAGGCCATCCATGCGGCTAGGTCCATTCACCGGGGCATATCTCACCGATCCGGCCAGTGTGTGGCGACGCATTCTTGACGATCCCGCCGAGGTTCACTACGCCGAGGATCTGGGACTGTGGTTGATCAGCAGGCACGCGCACGTCCGGCGGGCCCTCGCCGACCCCGCGACGTTCGGCAACGCGCTCACCCTGGCGCCGGTGTACGAGGCCTGCCCGGAGGCGATGAGCGTGGTCATGCAGCTCGATGCGCCACCCACGACGGCCGCCGCGGACCCTCCGGTGCACCCGCGCACCCGCCGGGCCCTCCGGGCGACCTTCGCGAACACCCACGACCGGGCCGAGGCCGAGTACGGCCCGATCGTCCGGCGCCGGGTCGACCAACTGGTGTCCCGGCTGGTCGCCCACCAGGGCGGGCAGGTCGACCTCATCCCTGAGTTCGCCACCGAACTTCCCCTGCTGGTCGTCCTGGACATTCTCGGGGTGCCCGACGCCGACATCGGGCGGATCAGGAGTTGGGCCGACGGCCAGATCGCCCTCATCTGGGGGCAGCCGGACCCGGCCGAGCAGGTGCGCCTGGCCCAGGATCTGCTGGAGTTCTGGCGCTACTGCCAGGAGCTGGTCCAGCAGCGGCTCGACAGCGGGCAGCCCGGCGACGACTTCATCAGCCGGGCCCTGGCCTTCCGCGACGACGACGACGCGGTGCTGACCGTGCCCGAGGTGGCGAGCTTGGCCTTCAATCTCCTGGTCGCCGGTCACGAGACCACCGCCGGGCTGCTCGCCCACACCCTCGACCAGGCGCTGTCCCACCCGCAACGGTGGCGGGCGATGACCACCGACCCGCGGTCCGTGCACGCGTTCGTGGCCGAGACGCTCCGGTTCGCACCCGCCATCGACGGCTGGCTCAGGGTGACCCGCCGAGACGTCACGCTGGGGAAGGTCACCATCCCGGCGGGGGCGCGCTGCCTGCTGTTGATCGGAGCGGCGAACCGCGACCCCGCGGTCTTCGCCCACCCGGATCGGTTCGACCCGCACCGTTCCGACGTGACGGATCACCTGTCCTTCGGCCACGGGCCACATTTCTGTATCGGCGCGGCATTGGCGCGACTCGAGGCCGGGATCGCCCTCACCCGACTCGCGTCGGCCATTCCTGGCCTCCGGCTGGCACCCGGGCAACATCGTTCGTTCAAGCCCAATGTTGCATTCCGCGCACACCACACGCTGCCCGCAATAATCGATATCATGGCACCGGTCAACGACCCGGCGGTACCGGGCGCGGCGAGCGCCGAGGTGCACTCCGCTTGACACTGACCGCGATCCGTCCGCACGACAACCGGGGCTGACCTGCGGACGGATCGGGTGTGCGGCGAGCCTGCCGGGCCTGCCACGTCCGTCGCGGCGCGGGCGCCGAGGGCGGGCTCCGTCCGCACCTGGTCGCTTTGCTTGACAATCCATGTCGGTGAACGTCTTCACACCCATCGGATCCTGGGTTAAGAATTGCCTCTATGAATTTTCAGCCCATCGGTCAACCTCGATCTGACGCCTGCTACTGATTCGCTGGTGCCATGAAGGTGAGCACATGGAGCACACACCCCCGTCGAACGTTGCTCACTCCGCGGCCAGTCAGCGGTTCCGGTGGGAACTGCGCAGCTGCCGTGTCCGGCGAGGGCTGACCCAACGGGCCCTGGCGGATCTGGTGCGGTTCAGCCGGGAGACGGTCGCGGCGGTGGAGTCGGGTCGCCGCTTCGGTAGCCACGAGTTCGCCGTCCGCTGCGATGACGTGCTCAGCACCGGCGGTCGGTTGGCGGCGCTGTGGCCAGAGGTCGCGGCCGAGCAGTTGGCGGCCGACGGTCGCCGCGGCCCCCGTTCCCCGGACCCGGTGCGACTTGGTCCCCCGGTGCCGCGCCAGCGCGGTCGGCGCGACGCGCGCGACCCGGGCGCCATGGTGGACGCCATCGACGAGTTGCGCGAGCTGATCGGCCAGGTGCTCAACGGCCAACCCGACCCGGACGACCACGGACGTCGCCAGGCGGGCGAACCCCTCGACGACCAGCACTGACCTCACGAACCCGGATCACCCGCACCGGCCCGCCGGCTGCTAACTCTGGGTACAGATGCTGGTACGGGCAGTTTGTACCACGGCCAGGTCTGGTCTCTGGGCTCGGGTTCCGGCGGAATGGGACGTGCATTCGGCAACGTGCAAATAGACCGTCATCGACGAGTCGCGGGAGTCAATCTTGGCGTCGAGCACGAGGTCCCACGCGGCCCGACCCTACCCGACCCGACGGCGCAGTTGGAAGATCGCCGGCCGGATGCGACTCATCGTCGCGGCGCCACTGGTCGCCGTTATCGGATTCGCCGGTCTCGCGCTGACCGAGAGCGCGCGCCAGACGTCCCGCGCCAGCGACCTGGAGGTCCTGGCGCGCCTCGGCTCAGAGGCCGGTGACCTGGCCTACCGGCTGCAACGCGAGCGCATCGCCGCCGCCGACCTGCTCACCTACGCCGCCCCGGAGCAGCAGGACGCCTTCAGCGCGGAGATGGCCGCCACCGACGCCGCCGCCGCTCGCTACCGCCGGCAGCGCGACCGGGTGCCCGCCGACGCCGACACCAGCCGGGCACTCCTGGGCCGCATCGACGCAGCGCTGGACGGCCTCGCCCCGCTGCGCACCCAGGTGCGTACGGCGGCGCACGCCTCGGTGTCGGCGATGACCTTCAGCTACCGCATCGCGATCGCCGATCTGATCAACTTCCGGGAGAACGTCTCGCACGGCGTGGTCAACGCCCAGCTCGCCGACGGGATCCGGGCCTCGGCGGCGCTGTCGAAGACGGCGGAGGCGATCGGTCAGCAGCAGATAGCCGTGCTCCGCGCGGTAGCGGCCGGCGAGCTGACCCCCGCCATGCAGCAGGACATCACCGGCGCGCGCACCAGTTACACCGAGTCGAGCCTGTCGTTCCTGGCCCTGGCCCCCACCGACTGGAGCCTCTGGTGGGAACAGGCCGGTACCGGCAAGGAAGCACTCGCCCTGCAACGGATGCAGGACGACGTGTCTCGGGCGCAGCCGGGGACGCGACTGGAACTGGCGACCACCTCCTGGGTGTCCACGACGCAGGAGCGCTCCGCCCGCCTTGCCGAACTGCGGGGCCGGGTCGACGCCGCGGTGCTCGACGACGTCCGGGCCGCGCATGCCGACCAGCGCCGCCGGGCCGTGGCCGAGGCGGTCGGCGTACTCCTGGCACTGCTGCTGACCGCGCTGGTGACCTGGGCCGTCGCCCGGCAGATCACCCGTCGCCTGCGTCGCCTGCGCGACGCGGCCAACGCCGTCGCATTCGAACAGCTCCCCGCCGTGGTGGCCCGACTTCAGCGTCCGGACAGCTCCACCGTCGACCCCCAGGAGCTGGCCCGCCAGCAGTCCACCACGGCGCTCGAACCGTCCAGCGACGACGAGATCGGCGAGCTGGGCCAGGCCTTCAGCGCGGTGCACCGGGCCGCCGTGCAGACCGCCGCCGAACAGGCCGTCATGCGCGCCAACACTGCCGACATCTTCATCCACCTGAGTCGCCGCGAACAGCGACTGGTCGACGCCGTCCTGGCCCAGGTCGACCGGGTCGAGCGGGACGAGACCGACCCCGATCGGCTGCACCAGCTGTACACGCTGGACAACCTGGCGACCCGGATGGGACGCATCAACGCCAGCCTGCTGGTGCTCGGCGGCGTCGGCGTGGGTCGGGTACGACAACACGACGTGCCGCTGCAACAGGTGCTCCAGGCGGCCCTGTCCCAGATCGAGCACTACGCGCGGATCCGGCTCGGCATGATCGACGGGGATGTCGCCGTAGCGGCCAAGGCCGTCGACGAGGTCGTGCACCTGCTCGCCGAACTCATGGACAACGCGACGGCGTACTCGCCGCCGGGCAGCGAGACATGGGTGACCGGCCGGAGCCTCGGGGACCGGGTCATCGTCCAGATCAGCGACGAAGGGGTCGGGTTGCCCCCACCCCGGCTCCAGCAGCTCAACGACCTGCTGGCCCGTCCACCCGCCATCGACGTCGCCGCCGTACGGGCGATGGGGCTGGTCGTCGTGGGCCAGCTCGCAGCCCGGCTCGGGGCCACTGTCCAACTGCGTCGCGGCCCCCGGCGCGGCACCTTGGCCGAGGCGACGCTGCCCGCGGCGATCATCCGGTCCCTGCCACCGGAGGAGTACCTGCTCGCACCCGGCCGGCTGTCGCGCCGGGCGGCCCGTACGGCCGGCCCCCCGCCGCCGTACCGGTCGCACCAGGAACCCACCGCCGGTCGCCCCCCGGCCGAGCGGACCCTGCCGGCGGCGCCGGTGTTCCGACCGGCCCCCACCCCCGTGGACCGGGGTGAGGCCCCGACCGAGGAGCTGCTCATCTTCGAAGAGGTCAACCACTGGTTCCACACCGATGTCGTCAACGGTCACGACAGCCGGGAGTGGTCGAGCCCGGCCGACGACGCCTGGCGTACCGCTGCCCAGGCGCACACCCCCGAGGTCGCCGCGACCACCAACTCCGGCCTGCCCAAGCGACAGCCGCAGCGGCATCTCGTACCCGGCGGCGTCACCGTGCCCCAGCAGCAGCAACGGTCGGAATACCGGGACCCGGCCCAGGTGGCCACGGCAATGGCCGCCTATGCGCGCGGCGTGGCGTCCCGCCGACGTACCCCGATCAACCTCGGCAACAGATGACGCGACAGGGAGAGCACGTGAGCGACCAACAGGACCTCGGCTGGCTGCTGGACACCTTCGCCGAGCGCGCGACCGAGGTCAGCCATGCGATCGCCATCTCCGCCGACGGCCTGATGGTGGCCGCCACCCGCGATCTGCCGCCGGACCGGGCCGACCAGCTCGCCGCGACGGGCAGCGGCCTGGTCAGCCTGCTGCGGGGCGCGGCGGCCTTCTTCGACGCCGGCGCGGTGATCTCCAACGTCACACAGCTCGAGGGCGGGTTCATGTTCTCGATGGCCTTCAACGACGGCGCCTCGCTGTTGGTGCTGGCCGCACCCGAGTGCGACGTCGGCAAGGTCTCGTACGAGATGACCGAGCTGGCCAACCGGATCGGGGACGCCCTGACCCCCGCGGCCCGAGCGGCGCTCGCCCGCAGCCGCTGACATCCCGGTACCCCACGCCGGAGACCCATCCCTTCCCCTGGAGAAGACATGTCTTTCACCACCCCTCGGCGCAGCCGTGTGCTCACCGCCACGCTGCTCGCGCTCGTGTTGACCGTTGGCACGGGCTGCGCCGACGACGAATCCGGTCCGAGTTCCAGCGGATCGATAAAGATCGGCCTGCTCGCGTCGCTGTCCGGGACGTACCAGGCCGTCGGCAAGGACATCCGCGACGGCTTCGAGCTCTACCTGGCCACCCACGACGGGAAGCTCGGTGGCCGGCAGGTCGACCTCGTCGTCGCCGACGAGGGCAACGGCACCCAGACGGCGGTGCCGGCGGCGACCAAGCTGCTCAAGCAGGACCACGTGGTCGCGCTCACCGGCATCGTCGGTGGTGGTTCGGTCGCCGGGGTCTACCCCCTGCTCAACGAGACCAAGGTGCCGCTCGTCGGCTCCAACGGCCGGCCGGAGCTCAAGGACGTCACCCGGGTCTGGCACACGTCGTACCTCTCCGACGAGCCCGGCGCGGCGATCGCCCAGCACGTCCGGGACAGCGTGAAGGGGTCGGTGTACGCGATCGGCCCGGACTACCAGGGCGGCTGGGACGAGCTGCGCGGCTTCACCGACGCGTTCGCCAAGATTGACGGGGAGCTCGCCAACCCCGACGGCAAGACCACCTTCACCCCGTTCCCGGCGACCACCAACTTCACCCCGTACTTCGCCCGGATCAAGGCCTCGGGTGCCTCGGCCGTCTACACCTTCTACGCCGGCAGCGCCGCCGTCGACTTCGTCAAGCAGTACGCCCAGTCCGAGATCAAGGACGTCCCGCTGTACGCGGCCGGGTTCCTCACCGAGGGCGGCGTGCTCAACGCACAGGGCGAGGCCGCCCGGGACATCTACTCGGTGCTCAACTACTCCCCCGACCTCGACAACGCCGAGAACCGTGCCTTCGTCGCGGCGTGGAAGGCCAAGCACGACGGCTCACCGACGACGTACGCGCTGGCGTCCTACGATGCCGCGGCGGTGTTGGACCGGGCCATCGCAGCCGCCGGGAACGACCCCACCCCGGAGGCCATCAACACGGCCATCGGTCAGCTCGGCCAGATCGCCAGTCCGCGCGGCACCTGGCAGTTCTCCACCGCCACGCACTCTCCCGTGCAGAAGTGGTACCTGCGGCAGGTCCGCCAGGACGGCCGGGCGCTGTCCAACACCGTCGTGGGTGACCTCGCGACCATCGGCCGATGACCGCGGTGGCGGCTGGCACGAACCGGATCGACCCGTACATCATCCCGGCGCTGGACGGAGTCGCCTACGGGCTGCTCGTCTTCGTCGCCGCGGCGGGCCTGGTCTTCTGCTTCGGCGTCGCCAACATCCTCAACCTGGCACACGGCACGCTCTACGCGATCGGCGGATACACGGCGGCCGCCCTGCTCGACGGAGGCTGGGCGAGTCTGGCGTTGGCGCTCGCGGTCGGTGTGCTGGCCGCCGCCGCGGCGGGTGTGCTGCTCGCTGGCCTGCTCACCCCGGTCGCCACTGGCAATCACCTCACCCAGGCGCTGCTGACCTTCGGGGTGGCGCTGGCCGGCGGCAGCCTGCTCGTCGCCGGCTTCGGACCCGACGATCCGCAGGTCCGGGTCCCCGCCGCCCTGGACGGGTCGGTGGTCGTCGCCGGCCACCGCTACGCCGCCTACCGGCTGGTCTTCATCGTGGTCGCCGCGGTGATCGCCGTGGCGCTCTACCTCACGGTGCGGCGTACCAGGGCGGGAATGCTGGTCCGGGCCGCCGTCGACGACGCGGAAATGGTCTCCTGCATGGGGGTGAGTCCTGCGCGGATCCGGGCCGGTGTGCTCGCCGCCGCCGGCGCGTTGGCCGGCGCGGCGGGGGTCCTGGGCGCGCCCATCATCGGCCCCGGCACGGACACCGCCGACACCGTGCTGTTGCTGTCGCTGGTGGTCGTCGTCCTCGGTGGCCTCGGGTCCATGGCGGGCACTCTGCTCGCCGCGCTCGCGATCGGGGAGATCCAGACCCTGGGAGTGGCGCTGTTGCCGTCCGCCGCACCGTTCCTGCTGTTCGCCGCCATGGCAGTCGTTCTCGCCGTGCGGGCACGGGGCCTGGCCATCACCCGGAGGGCGACATGAGGGACGAGGTGATCCGCCAGGTACGACGTACCGTCGCGGTCCTCGTCCTGGCCG
The DNA here is from genome assembly GCF_045207365.1 of Micromonospora sp. NBC_00858. Lineage (NCBI taxonomy): Bacteria > Bacillati > Actinomycetota > Actinomycetes > Micromonosporales > Micromonosporaceae > Micromonospora > Micromonospora sp. NBC_00858. The sequence goes on from NZ_CP108828.1 coordinate 2,976,705, forward strand.
GCCTGGTCGTGGCGCCCTGGGTGGTCGACGACTACACCGCGGCGATCCTCGCCCGGACGTTGGCGCTGGCCCTGGTCGGGGTGAGCGTGGCACTGCTCACCGGCGTCGCCGGCATGCCCACCCTCGGCCAGACCGCACCGTACGCGGCCGGCGCCTACGCCTGCGCCGTGCTCGGCAGTCAGGTCTCCGACGTCGGCGTCGTGCAGCTCGCCGTGGCCGCGGGCGCCGGGGCGGTGCTGGCCGCGCTGACCGTGCCGCTCGTCGTTTCGGCCCGGGGGGTGATCGTCCTGATGATCACCCTGGCCATCGGTGAACTGGTCGTGACCGTCCTCGGCCGATGGCGGTCGGTGACCGGAGGCACGGACGGGTTGGCCGGCATACCCGCGGTCCGCCCGTTCTGGGGCCTGCCGGTCCTGGCCACCGACCAGGCGCGTTACCTGTACACCCTGGTCGTCGTGGCCACGCTGGTCGGCGCGGTGGTGCTGCTGCTGCGTACCCGGCTCGGGCTGGTGCTGCGAGCCGGCCGGGACGACGAGACACGACTGCGGGCCAGCGGGCACCGGGTGCCGCTGCACCTGTCGGGTGCACACATCGCCGCCGGGGCGATAGCCGGTGCCGCCGGTTCACTGCTGGTCGTCGCCCAGCAGTACATCTCCCCCGCCGACTTCGGCTTCGACACCTCCGCCCTGCTGCTGCTCGGTGTCGTCATCGGTGGCACGGCCTCCGTTGGCGGCGCCCTGGTGGGTGCCGCGCTCGTCATCGCCGTCCGGGACTGGCTGTTCGGGGTGCTGCCCGGTCATGCGCCGCTGGTGCTGGGCGCGCTGTTCGTGGCGACGGTCTACCTGCTGCCCACCGGCGTCAACCGGGTCCGTGGCCCACTCGGGAAATTGCGTCTGCCGACAACCCCACCGAACCGGCCGGACGCCGTGCCCGCCCGTGACCATGCTGCGGTACCGGAGCTACGCGCATGACCTGCCTGCTCCACGCCCAGGACGTCAACGTGCGCTTCGGCTCGCTGGCCGCGCTCGCCGGCGTCGACCTGTGCATCCACGACGGCCAGCGACACGCGCTCATCGGCCCCAACGGAGCGGGCAAGACGACCCTGCTCAACGTGATCGGCGGGTCGACGAGGCCGCACCGCGGCTCGGTGAGGTTCGCCGGACGGGACATCAGTCGGCTCGGCCCGGCGGCGCGGGCGCGCCGAGGCATCAACCGGATACACCAACGACCCGCGGTGTTTCCGACGCTCACCGCGACGGAGAACGTCGTGGTCGCCGCGCTGCCCCGGACCATCCGGCGCCGCAGATGGTGGCCCGGGGGACGTCACCGCACCGCGCAACACCAGGCGGGCCCCCTGCTAGACCAGATGGGCCTGACCGACGTCGCGAGGGTGCCCGCCGGTCACCTCGCACACGGGCAACGACGTCAGTTGGAGATCGCGATGGCGCTTGCCGGTCGCCCCCGCCTGCTGCTGCTCGACGAACCGGCGGCAGGGCTGTCCGCCACCGACGTCGGCCGGCTGGTCGAGCTGCTCCGCGAGCTACCCAGGGCGGTCGCCGTGTTGCTGGTCGAACATCGACTGGACCTGGTGTACGCCCTCTCCGACACGGTCACCGTGCTGCGCGACGGCCAGACGTTGGCCGCCGGAACGCCGGACGAGATCCGTACCTCGCCGCTGGTGCGGCAGGCCTATGCCGACGGGATGTCGTGATGCTGTGCGTGGAGCAGCTGTGCGCCGGCTACGCCGGCGGGATCGTGCTGCACGAGGTGAGCCTGCGGGTGCACCCCGGCAGCATCCAGGCCGTGGTGGGTCGCAACGGGGCGGGCAAGAGCACGCTCGTGCACACCATCGCCGGGCTGGTGCGAGCCTCCAGTGGTCGCATCGAGATCGGCGGCGTGCACGTGGCCGGCCGGCAGCCCCATCGCGTCGCCCAGTCCGGGGTCGGTCTCGTCCCCCAGGGCCGCCGGGTCTTCTCCCGGTTGACCGTGGCCGAGCATCTCGTTCTGGCGGCGGCACCGTGGCGGGCCGCGACCCCCGGCGGCGAGGGGTGGACGGTGGCCCGGATCCTCGAACTGCTGCCGAGGCTGGCGGTGCGGCTGCGGCACCGCGGCTGCGAACTCTCCGGCGGCGAGCAGCAGATGCTGGCGATTGCCCGTGCGCTGCTCGGCCAGCCCCGGGTGCTGCTGCTCGACGAACCGTGTGAGGGCCTCGCCCCCGACCTGGCGGCGCGGGTCCGCGAACTCATCAGTGGCCTGGCCGCCGACGGGTTGACCGTGCTGCTCATCGAGCAGCAGATCCACCACGCGATCGAGATCGCCGACCGGGTGGCGGTGCTGGAGTACGGCCGGGTGGTCTACGACCGGCCCACGATCGAGGCCCGCGCCGATCCGGCCCCACTGGCGGCGATGTTGAGCGTCGCCGCCGTCCCGCCGCCCCCCGCCGCCCGATCAAACCCTCGGCTCTGGGCCGACACCCCGTAGACCAGCCGACCCCTCTCGGAGAGGTAGACACCGATGGCAACCGCTGCGAACGATGCTGCGTACACCTTTGACAACGGCTCACCGGACGCCGTCCCACAGATGCATGCGCTGGAGTCCTTCCTGGATCCGATCACGACGCGCCGCCTGGCCCGCCCGGTACTGCAACTCGGGGCGAGCTGCTGGGAGGTCGGGGCCGGTGGTGGCTCGATGGCCCGCCGGATCGCCCGGGCGGTCGGCGACGACGGTCACGTGCTGGCCACGGACATCGACCCCAGGCACCTCGTGGCGGAGGGCAACCTGCACGTACGCCAGCACGACGTACGCACCGAGCCGCCACCCGGGGACGCGTTCGACCTGATCCACGCCCGGCTGGTGCTGTTGCACCTGCCGGACCGACGACGGGTTCTCCGCACGCTCGCCGGCGCGCTGGCTCCCGGCGGGTGGTTGGTGGTCGAGGAGTTCGACTGCACCGCGCCGCTGCGGGTGCTGACCGCACCGACGGACGACGCCGCGAAGCTCTTCGCGCAGGTGATGGACACCATGATGAGCATCCTGCAGGACCACGGAGCCGACCTGGGGTGGGCGCAGGACGTGCACACCGAGATGGCCCTCTCCGGTCTGACCGACATCGACACCATCACCCACTCGCAGAGCTGGGTCAGCGGTTCGACGGGAACGTCGCTCTACGAGACCAACTCCCGCCAGTTGGAGCCGGACCTGCTCGCGGCCGGGCTGTCAGCCAACCAGCTCCAGGCCTTCCGCAAGCTGGTCCGCGACCCCGGGTTCGCCGTCATGTCGTACCACTTCGTGTCGACGCGCGGTCGTCTACCGGGCCGCGAGGGCAGGTAGAGCGCCGCGCGGAGAACGGTGGCGCCGCAGGCGCACCCGCACGGCGCAGCCCGGGTCGCAGAGCGGCCGGGCTCCCTCCCAGGGAGCCCGGCCGTCCGCGTACCGGCGGGTCAGTGGTGGCGGCCCTCCCCCACCCGGTAGGTGCGCAGGTTCGGGTCCGCCTTGATCTGTGCCTCGGTGTACTTGATCGTGTCCCAGCCCTTCCCGGAGTAGAGCGCCGTCTGGTCGCCGTACCAGGGGGAATTCGGGTTGGTCGACTGGGAGTAGGTGAGGATCTGCCGCCCGGACGGCCCGTGCGGGCCCAGTTCGACGGCCATCACGAAGGACGAGCCGTGCACCACCTTCGGGTAGCCGACGCCGGGCACCCGGTTGTTGACGATCATGTTGAAGATGCCAGCCTCGGCGCGTCCGCCGTGGATCGGGATGCGCCGGTCTCCGCGCGGCTCGGTCTGGACGGTGCCGAGACGGGCGTCGAGCGGGATGCCGGCGAGACGCTGCACGGCGTCGGCGAGCGCGGTGCGCACGGCCGGATTGGCCGTGTCCAGCCGGCGCGGCGTGCGCACCGGGTCGGTGACGGCGAAGGTGTCGGCGAAGCGCAGCCCGTTGGCCAGGACGAACTCGGTGAACAGGTGCGCGCCGCGACTGTCCAGGTCGACGTGCAGGTCCCAGCGGGCCAGTGCGGCGCAGGCGGCGCGCAGGTCGACGCTCGCGCCGTTCGAGGCGGTGCCGGTGGGCTGGGCGGTGCAGAGCGCGACGAGGTCGTCGCGGACCAGTTCACCGCCGTACACCCGGTTGCCGAAGACGGTCTGCCACAGCCGGTCGGCGGTGAACCCACGGCCGGGCAGCCCGTCGGTGCCGGCGAGGCGCTGCTGCACCTGATCCAGACCGAGACGGGTACGCAGGCTGCGCGGGGTGCGTTCGTCGCCGATGATGCGCGAGAAGCCCTCCAGTGGCGCCTTCGGGTTGGCCAGCCAGTAACTGTCGTTGGAGTTGGTGACGTAGTCGGCGCGGATGCTGACCGGCAGGTTCGCCGGGCCGAGGATGCCGGGCACGGCGGCGTCCGGGTCGGCGCCGAGCGCGCAGGCCGATCGGGAGCCGTCCAGGACGGCCTGGCCGCTGCTGGCGTAGAGCGGCTGGAACGGCGCTGGAATGCAGGCGGCGGCGAGGGCGTCGGTCACCCGGGGCACCACCGAGTGGTCGGCGTAGAGCGCCTCACCGCGGGCGTCGGCGGCGATCACGTTGACCCAGGGCAGGAACTGGTAGCGGTCGAGCACCCGATTCAGGTCGCGGACCGTCTCGGCGCGGCCCATCTGCAGCCAGCCGTCGAAGGCCCGGTTGTTGGTGGCGTTGGCGTCGGTGATGGCGTACGCGGTCCCGGCGGTCCAGTCGAAGGTGCCGGGCACCACCACGACCGGCCCGAAGTGGGTGTCGTGGAAGGTCCGGCTGACCGGCACGGTGCCGCCGTTCGGGCCGGGCACCTGGACGGTGACGGTACGGGTGGTCATCTTCCGGGGCTGACCGTCCAGGTAGTACGAGGTGGGATCGCCGGGGACCAGCGCGAGGCGGTGCCAGACGAACCGGCGTGCCGTGGAGACGGTGTGGCTCCAGGCGAGGGTGCGGTTGTGGCCGATCTCGACGATCGGATCGCCGATCAGGGCGGCGCCCTCGACGTCGTAGCGGCCGGGAACCTTGAGGTGCATCCGGTAGAAGCGTTCCGCGCCGTCCCACGGGAAGTGCGGGTTGGCCAGCACCATGCCGCCCCGATCGGCGGTCGCCGCCTCGCCGAGCCCGTACGCGTTGCTGCCCACCCCGGCGGGGGCGCCGTCGCGGGCGGCGAGCACGGCTGCCGCGCCGGGCGCGTCCTGCGCGGCGGCCGGGCCGGTGGCGGTGGGCGGGGCGGCGGCGACGATCCCGTCGAGCAGCGCCCGCGAGCCGGCCCGGATCATGCTGGCCCAGGTGGTGCGCCAGATGTCCAGCTCGGTCAGCGGGCGCACCCAGGGCTTGGCCCGGCACGCCGGGTCGGTGAGCTTCGTCGCGCCAGTGCGGCGCAGGTAGGAGTTGTAGCCGGCGACGAAGCCGCGGATCTGGTCGCGGACGTCGTTGGACGGTGAGTGGATGCCGTCGCGGCGGCCGTCGAGCAGGCGTTGCACCGTCCGGTCGTCGATGGCCTTGCGGAAGAACAGGTCGCTGCGCACGTTCGCGTCGGTCGGGCCGGTCGCGCCGAAGTAGCGGGAGCGCTCGGCGTTGACCGTCACCACCTTCTCGGCGATGACGCAGAGGTTGTCCTCCGCCTGCACGTATCCGACGCCGAAGCCGAGGTTGGCGTAGCTCGTGGCGGTGATGTGCGGCACGCCGTAGGACGCGCGGCGGATCTCGGCCGAATAGCCGCGATCACGCTGGTGCGCGCCGGCCGGTGGCGCGCTCAGCCCCACTATGACCAGGCCCAGAGCGGTCACCGCCGCGCCGAGGCATGTTGCTGCTTTCATCGCATCCTCCCCCCGTCACGTCCCCCAGACGCCGTCGTCAGAGAGACATTCACGTTGGTCGGCATTCTCGTCGCTGCCGTGCCGCCCCGTACACCCCGGCGCGCCGATCGACCGCCCCGGTGCGGTCAGCGGTCGAACAGATACGTTGGTCGACAACCGATAAATGGATCAACATAATGCCTGCTACGGTGGGTTGTGTGTCCACCACCGACCCGTGCGAGCTGCCCGCCGACCGCGAGCGAGGTTCGAACTTCGGCTGGTCTCTTGGCATGGTGCTGCGGCGCTGGCACGAGTACGTCGAGGAGGCGCTGAAGGATCTGCCGCACGGCAGCCGCGGTTATCACATCCTGGCCGTGGTCGTACACGAAGAGGTTCCGACCCAGGCGGCCCTGGCGTCGCGCCTGGTGATCGACCGCAGCGTCCTGACGTACGTGATCGACGACCTGGAGAACGCCGGCCTCATCGAGCGGCAGTTGGACCCGCGCGACCGGCGTGCCCGGCGCATCGTGGCCACCGAGCGTGGGCGGGAGACGCTCGCCGACGCCGAGCAGCGGGTCGCGCACGCCGAGGACCACGTGCTGGCGGGGCTGCCCGAGGAGCAGCGGGCCACCTTCCGCGACTTCGCCGAACGCGCCGCCGAGGCGATCCACTCCGCCGCGCCCGGCACCGACCCCTGTGCTGCGGTGACGGACGTCCTTCGCCCGGAGGATCAGCCCACCCGCTGACTCAGACCCGACCAGGCGCGGACGACCGTGGGCCGTCCCGAACTGGCGGCGGCCCGGTGGTCTCAGTCGGCATCGGCGATCTCCTCTTCGGTCCGCCGGGCACCCGCCGGTGGAATGGGGAAGTTGCGGTTGAAGATGTTGTCCGGGTCGTACGTCGCCTTGATGGCGCGCAACCGGCTGAGGGTCGGCTCGGGAAAGGCGTCCAGGAGCCGTTCCGGACTGGTGTCGGACTCGAAGCTGAGGTACATGCCGTCGAGGTGCTCGTACAGGTCAGCCCAGAGCTTGTCGAGTTGGGACCTGCGGTCCGCGACAGTGGCGGCGAGCACCGAGAAGTTCTGGTCCCGGTGTGCGTAGGCGGTCGCCTCGCGGGCGATGTCGTTGACCGCTCCCCCGACGGAACGGAACTGCATGATCATCACGTCACCCGAGCGGATCATGGCGGCCATGACGTCCGCCGCCTGCGGGGTGATGTGATGCAGCAGGCCGCTGTGGCTGTCGGACAGTCCCTGGCCCCGATGCTGGTTACCGGGCGGTGCGACGATCGCCGGGTACGGCACTAGCTGGGCCTGCTGGTCGAGGATCGGCCCGATCTCGAGGAACGGGCTCAGGGCGGCCTGCGCCGCTTCGACGTCGTCTCCGGCGTAGACGAGGGTGACCTGGGCCGCGGCGGAGTTGCCACGGCGGGCGGGGAACAGGGAGAGGAAGCTGGTGATCTCCCGCGGCGCGTCCTCGACGAGCTGGCCCCAACGACGGAGCAGGCCGGCCGTGTCGGTCGCATCAACGACGAGCTGGGCGTAGGCGACGTTGTCGACCTCGTACGCCTCCAGTTCGAGGGCGGTGACGACGCCGAAGTTGCCGCCGGCGCCACGGATCGCCCAGAACAGGTCGGGGTGATGGTGCTCGTCGACGCGGAGCAGGCTGCCGTCCGCGGTGACGATCTCCGCGGCGACGATGTGGTCGATGGTGAGGCCGTACCTGCGGACCAGATATCCGATGCCGGCGGTGGTGGCCAGGCCACCGACGCCCACGTCACCGTAGTCTCCCGAGCTCATCGCCAGGCCGTACGGGGCGAGCGCCCGGGCGACGTGGCCCCAGCGGGCTCCCGGCTCCAGGCGGATCCGGCGGGTGGCCCGGTCGAGCACCTCGACCTTGTTCATCGTGGACAGGTCGATGACGACTCCGCCGTCGTTCGTCGATCGGCCACTGATGCCGTGCCCGCCACTGCGTACGGAGATCGGAGCGCTCTGCGTCCGTGCATAGGCGACCGCGTCGACCACTTCGGCGGCACCCTGCGGACGGATCACCAGGGCCGGTGATCCCTGCCAGCTGTAGCTGTGCCGCACCCGCTCGTACTCCGGGTCGCCCGGCTCGACGGACCGGGTGGCCAGCGACGCGGGCAGCGCGTCGTAGTCGATGCCGGGCTGGCGCTTCGCCAGGGTGACGGCGGACCGGACCGGGCCGGTCGCGGCCGCGTTCCCCGGGCGCTCCCTGGCCACGGCCTCCCGCAGCGCGGGAGCGATCTCCTGCCCGAAGGTCTGGATGAGGCGTGGATCGTCGCGGCCGATCAGGAAGGCGCTGAACCCTTCCTCCAGCACCAGCGGGAGGAGTTGGTCGACCCACTGCTCGGCCGGTCCCCGGAGGAAGCCGCGGTTACGCGACGACACGTCGACCGTGAAGAGGTTGAGCAGCCGACGGATCTGGCGCGGGTCCCGTCCGGCCTCGACCGCCGCCTCGTCGATGAGGCGGTTGGCGGTGAACCGGTCCGGCGACCGGAGGTACTCCAGGGTCGGCAACCAGCCGTTGGCCGTCTGGCCGGTCAACGCCAGCATGCGTGGCTGGTAGGCGCCGAGCCAGATGTCGATCGCATGAGCCGGCACCGGGCCGCGCTGCATGCCCGGGATCGGGTAGTACTTCCCTTCCCTCCGCAGCGGTCCGGAGTCGGCGTCGTCCCAGACGCCGCGCAGGACGTCGATCGCCTCCCGCAGCGCGGTGACGCCCTGCCCCGCGGTCAACCGACGGCCACCCATGCCCTCGACGCCGTCCCAGAACGCGCCAGCGCCGAGGCCGAGTTCGAACCGGCCGTGCGACAGCCGGTCCAGGCTCGCCGCGGCCCGGGCCAGGACGGCCGGCGGGCGCAGCGGCAGGTTCAGGACGTTCGCCGAGACCTTGAGCCGCTCCGTGCGGGCGGCGACCCAGCTCAACAGGGTCCAGGTGTCGAGGAACTCGGCGTTGTACGGATGGTCCTGGAAGGTGGCGAGATCCAATCCGACCGTCTCGGTCAGTTCGGCCAGCGTCACCACCCGATCCGGGTCGTCCGCGCTCGGCGTGAGAAACGTCCCGAACAGGAGTTCGTGTCCGTAATCAGGCATGTGCGGTTGCCACCAATCTCACCATCGCTCGGGTATCTGTTGGTCAACAACTCATATGCTGGACAACGTATTCCCTACCCTCGCGGCGACGTCACGGCAGCAACTAGCCTGCGCAGATGCGACACACCCTCACCCCGGGCGACGAGACCCTGCACGGCCACTTCTCCCCCGACTTCCCGCCGGTGCTCACCATCGAGCCGGGCGACACCGTCACCTACCGCACCCTGGACTGCTGGTGGTCGGCCGGCCCGTACCCGGGCGGGAAGAACCGGGAACGGCCCCGGGCCCCGCAGTACCAGCCCGAGCACGGACACGCGCTGATCGGTCCGGTTGCGGTCCGCGGTGCACGCGCCGGCCAGACCCTTGAGGTACGCATCGACGCGATCGTCCCGGCCACCTGGGGGACCACTGTGGCCGGCGGCTGGCCGAGCAACTTCAACGAGCGGTACGGCGTCGAGACGGACGGCGTGGTGCACGCCTGGGCACTGGACCCGGTGACGATGACCGGCCGCAACCAGCACGGCCACACCATCGCGCTGCGCCCCTTCATGGGGGTGCTCGGCATGCCGCCGGCCGAGCCGGGGCAGCACTCGACGGTGCCGCCGCGACCCCACGGCGGCAACCTGGACTGCAAGGATCTGACCGCCGGCAGCACCCTGCTGCTGCCGATCCCGGTCGACGGGGCGCTGTTCTCGGTCGGAGACGGGCACGCCGCGCAGGGGGACGGAGAGGTCGGCGGTACCGCGATCGAGTGCCCGATGGACGAGGTGACGCTGACCGTCGACGTCCGCGACGACTTCCCGGTCACCGGCCCGGTGGCGCGCACTGCGGACGCCTGGCTGACCCTTGGCGTCGGCGCGTCCCTCGACGACGCCACGTTCATGGCCCTGGACTCGATGCTGACCCTGATGCAACGGCTGCACGGCATCAGTCGTCCGGACGCGGTGGCGCTGGCCAGCGTCGCGGTCGACGTACGGGTGACGCAGATCGTCAACCAGACCGTCGGCGCGCACGCGGTGCTCCGCCACGACGCGCTGCGCTGAGCCGGCGCGACCACGTCGGCGCTGTCAGCGCCTCGATGATCCCGTCAGTGCGGGCCGCCGTCCAGGATCGCGTACGCCAGCCACCGGATCCGCTGCACTCGGTGGCCAGGTCGGCGGCGGCCACCGCGCCGTTACTGCTCCGGCGTCGCGTGCTTCGTCACTGACGGTATGCCGCACATCGCCGCAGGCAGATCGCAGGCGGTCGCCGGAGGCCGCGCCGCGACAGCCGCGGTGCGAGGCGGGCGGCCGGAGCCAGGCCGTGACGCCTCGGCAAGCAGCATTCGCAGTCCCTCGGCGAGGCCGGCGTGCCCGGTGGCCCGGATGGGGAACGGCAGCCGGGCGTCGCTGTGTCCGTCCGCTGCCTCGACGCGGAGCACCATGCCGTCGGCGTCGACGGCGACCGGTACGACCCGAGTCGACCTGGCGGTCACCGCGGGGTCGACCAGCGTCGCGAGCTGGTCGAGAACGTCGCCGTGCCGCTGGACGAGGTGCTGCAGGTGTGCGGCCTCGACGGTCGCGAGCGGGTCCGGCAGGGCGGCACGATAGGCGCTGACGCTCACCGTCATTTCGTCGCCGTCACGGATGAGGCCGACCTCGACCGGTTCGACCGCCCACAGCGCGACGGGAGGCAGGTCGAGCAGGGACAGGACAGTGTCGTCGTCGCACGAGTCCAGGCTGGCCGGGTCGAACCGGCGGGCGGTACCCAACACCCACACCCTGTCCCGCACCCGGGACCGGACGGCAACCGGAATGAGCTGCGTCACGTCGAGCCGGACTGCCCCCGGTCGACCGCGGGCGGCGACCAACAGGCCGCCGGCCTGGGTCATCGCATCGACCGCGAGAACCACCGTGCCGTCGGGCAGTACGGCGTGCTCTTCGATGAGATCTATGGCGGTGTCGCCGAGCCGGAGCCGTAGTGACGCCGTGGCGGACAGGGCGGAGCGCACCATCACGCTGGTCAAACCGGTCGCTACGGCGCGTACTCCCGCCGCTGGCGCCTCTGCCGTCGCGTCGGAGCCGGGAGCGCCATCAGCCAGCTCCGCTCGATGCCCGGCGGGATGGAACACGATGTCGGGCCCCCTCGGCCATGAAGTGAAGACGAACTCGACCTAGGGGCATGACTTTAGTAGGCAAGGCTTACCTTGCCAAGTGAGGTGGTGTCGTATCGCCGCAAGACGGCACGGCACCGAGCCCGAGGCGCCGTCACCCGGTAGGGCGGCACCTGGTGACTCTCACGCGGGCTGGTAGGTGAGGCAGTCACTCGCGGTGGCGCCCGGACCGACGGTGATGGACTCGGCGGTGCAGGCGAGGTTGGTGTTGTAGACACACTCGGAACGCGCGCACGCGCCGACCGCGCCGGTGACCTCCGCGATCCCTCCGGCCACCGACGACTCGACAAACGTCGCACACGATGCGGCGTCCCCCGTCGAGGCCACGGTGATCGCCGGAGCGTGGCAGCCGCTGTCGTTGAAACTACAGGTCGTGGCGGCGCATTCGCGTACCGGAGGCGACTGCAGCAACGTTTTCATGGTGTCTCCCTTTGTCCGGGCCAGGCGGCGGGGCGTGTCCACCCGGCGTGTGGATCTGCCGTCAATATTTGCCGCTCAGATGGAGGGCAAACCCGTTACCAGCCATCCTGCATTTAAATCTGAATAGCAATCACCACTCTAGCGGCGAACGCCGGTGACAGCAGACTTGTCGCAGTTCCTGTCTGGGTCGTGAACAAGAAAGATTAGCCTTACCTTTGTTAGGCCAGTCTTGCTTTACCTGCCGAATATCGAAGAGCCCTTTTCATCATGCGTCGTGGCTGGTCTCCACACGGTGTAGGACGAGGGTGGATATGGGCGCTGCCGGAGAACGCGGGACCTGGGTAGCCTGGACACCATGATCTTCATTACCGCCAAGTTCCGCGTCCTGCCCGAGCACGCTGACCGGTGGCCGCAGATCGCCGCCGACTTCACCGAGGCGACCCGGGCCGAGCCGGGTTGCCTGTGGTTCGACTGGTCCCGCAGCCTGGACGACCCGACCGAGTACGTGCTGGTTGAGGCGTTTCGCGACGACGAGGCCGGCGGGGCACACGTGCAGTCCGCCCATTTCCGCACGGCGCAGAAGACCCTGCCGCCGCACCTGGCCGAGACGCCGCGCATCGTGAACGCCACGGTCCCGCAGGAGGACTGGTCTTTGCTCGGCGAGATGGCCGTGCCCGAGGGGCGCTGACCGCGCTGGCGCAGGCGCGCCGGGATGGCAACAGCATCGACCCGGCACGCCCCGCCGGCGTACGTCACCGGAAGAACGCGCGCACCGGGCGGACGAACCACAACATCCAGACCACGACGATCGTCACGACCGCGCCCATGATCAGCAGAAGCCTGATCCACGGATTGTCGATGAACGCGAAGACGAAGAACCGCCCGACGAACTGAATCGCGAGCAGCACCGTGACGAGCACCCGGGTCCAGGGGCGGCCGCTGAAGAGCTTGACCGCCAGCCACGCGTAGAAAAGCCCGAAGCTGAGGTGGAACGCTTGCGGAAACCGATTCCGTACGGCGGCGTGAACAGCGAGAACGCGTGCTCGGCCACCAGGACGAACAACAGCACCCGAACCGCGGCAAGCCCGGCCGGCGCCAACCGGGGGGAACGTTGCTGTGCGGGGCGTAGCAGGGAATCAGCCATCGCGAACACTCTCCCTCAGGGCGCTCGGTGTCGATCGGCAAGCCGATCGTCACCCCACCCGGTTCACCGGCACATCCGGGCGATCCCCGCGCCGCCCCCAGAGACAACCCCGAGGACGCACCCCTACAGGTGGTGGTGGCACACCCGCGATCGCCGGGACTACGGGATATCGGCATGCGTGCGTGGCCGCCTCGTGTGGTGCTCTTCGCCGCTGACCGCCGGCTGGCGGTGCTCCGGCGCGGCGGCCGATCGGCCGCCGCGCCGGAATGCGTGGACTCGGGTCAGCTCGCGCTACAGGAGACCGTCGGCCAGGTCCAGTTGCCGTTGGCCTGGATGGTGACACCGAAATTGTTGCCGTTGCCGTTGGGCCTGGCGGTCAGTACCTGGGCGCTGGGATAGCTGGCGCTGATGTTCCAGGTGGAGAGAATCTTCGCCGGGGACGGGACGTTCATCGTCACGGTCCAGTTGCTGGAGCCGGAGACCGAGACGTTGAGGTTGTACCGGTCGCTCCACTGCTGGCCGGCGGAGAGCGACGCGCTGCAGCCGCCCCCGCCGGGCGGCGGGGTGGTCGGGTTACCGCCGCCGGAGCCGCCCAGCGTGATGTTGGAGTTCCCGCTGCTCTGGTATCCCTCGGTGGCGAGAATCATGTAGTCATGACTGCCCAGGTTCATTCCATTGCGGGCCCAGGCATCAAAGTGGTTGCCCGAGGTGATGGTTCCACCCGTCCTCTTTGACTGCCGCACACTCCAGTACTGGTAGAAGGTCCTGATGCCCTCGATGGAGGGCTGGTTGACCCGCTGCGTCTGATAGATGTCGTACGTGCCGCCATCACTGGTCACCGTGCCCTTGTAGGTGCCGGTGGGCCGGTAGGTGCCCCAGTTGTCGACGACGTAGTACTCGATGAGCGGGTTTCTCGTCCACCCGTAGAGGGTCAGATACGCGTTGCCGGATGGATTGAAACTGCCCGAGTAGCTCACGCTCCTGCGCCCGCCGGTGCTCCAGCCCTTACCGGCGACGAAATTCCCGGTGTTCTGCCAGGAGGTGCTGTAGTTCCCCCCGGCTCCCAACTCCATGGAGACCGACCCGGGACTGTCGGTCCAGAACGAATAGAAGTAACCGTTGTTGGTGCCGGTCTGATTCGAGGTCACGGCCGCCTGAGCCGGGCCGGACAGGACCGCCGAGGCCGCGACCAGCACCAGGGCGCAGGCACCGCCGACGAACAGCCTGATGCGGCCGCGGATCCGGCCTTTCGGGTGGGTGGGGGCGTCGTTCAGGTGCATGCTTCCTCCTCGTGAAGGCTGGCAGGGCGGCCAGACAGCGTGGTGCGACCCGGCAAGGCGCTCGGCGCTCGGCGGTGACGGCCACCGGGCTTCGACGTCTCACAACGCGGTGGGGGTTGGCCGGTCGCCCTGCCGTCGGCGACCGGAGGACCAGGGCGCGGGACGTGTCCTGGATCGACATCGGTCGAGGTCTGTCGATGGCGAGAGTATTGATACGGCTCAGCCTGGATGTCAACGTCTTCCGGAAACATTGCGGAAACCAATCAGGGCCTCACTTGACCTTGGTACACCGTTTCCCCTGCGCAGCGACAAGGCCGAAAGATCGCCTTAAGTCGATGACCGAAGCTGCGGCCCAGGCGATCAAGATCTGATTCGGCGACGGCCGGTACTTTCCGGAAGTTGTTGACGTGCTTGAATTCTCGCTGCAATACTCCGATCCATCAAGGTCGATGCGCTCCGCTCCGCTGCGGTTTCGGTTGACCTCTCCGCTCACACCCACAGGTCCGGACCGTGCTGCCCACACACCGGAGCGCGCCCGGGCCCGGTAGAAGGGGCACCAGATGAGCAATGTCTCCGCTGGCACGGTCATCCGGACGGGGCGACTACGCGCGGCGCTGTCCGTGCTGGCCACTGCCATCGCGATGTGCGGCGTCGTCATCGCGGCCACCGCGGCCCCGTCGAGCGCCGCCGCCTGCAACGGCTACGTTGGGCTCACCTTCGACGACGGTCCGACCGGCAGCACCAGCGCCCTGCTGACCGTGCTGCGCAACAACGGCGTACGGGCCACGATGTTCAACGTCGGGCAGAACGTCCAGAACAACCGGGCTGCGGCGCAGGCGCAGGTGGCCGCCGGCATGTGGGTCGGCAACCACAGTTGGAACCACGCCCACATGACGTCGATGAGTCAGGCTCAGATGCAGTCCGACCTGTCCCAGACGAGCTCGGCGATCCAGTCGGCCACGGGCAGCCGGCCGCAACTGTTCCGCCCGCCGTACGGCGAGACCAACTCCACCCTCCAGTCCGTCGCCTCGTCACTCGGCATGCGGCAGGTGATCTGGGACGTGGATTCTCAGGACTGGAACGGCGCCAGCGTCGGCCAGATCGTGTCCAACGCCGGCCGTCTCCAGGCCGGCCAGGTCATCCTCATGCACGACGGGATCCAGAACACCCGAGACGCGATCCCGCAGATCATCGCCAACCTGACCAGCCGCAACCTGTGCCCCGGCATGATCTCGCCGTCGACCGGCCGCGCGGTGGCGCCCGACGGCACGAACCCGCCGCCTGGCGGTGGCACCCCGCCACCCACAGGCGGAAGCTGCACCGCGACGGCGACGACCACCAACGTCTGGGGCGACCGGTACAACACCTCGGTGACGGTCAGCGGCGCCAACACCTGGACCGTGGTCGTGGCCACCACCGCACCGCAGAGGATCTCCACCACCTGGAACGGCAGCGCCAGCTGGGACGGCAGCGGCAACGTCCTGACCATGCGGTCCAACGGCAGCGGTAACACCTTCGGCTTCACCACGATGTTCAACGGCAACAGCAGCGCCCGACCACAGATCCGCTCCTGCACGGCCGGCTGACAGAGGCGGGGACGCGGCAGGTACGGCTGCTGCTCCGGACGAGGCGCGTCAGCGTAGCCGTCGGGCGGTGAACCGGGCTGGCGGCTCGGCGATCGCGTCCTGGGCCGCGATCAGCTGGATCTCCCGGGTGCCCGCCGCGAGGGTCGCCTCGAGGACGGCGAAGACGGAGGCGATGGTGCGTTCCAGCGCCGTCGCGGGTGAGCCAGTCGTCCGCAGATGCGCCAGGTACAGCGCTGCGGTGACGTCACCCCCGCCGTTCGGGTTGATCGGCAGCAGGGGCGTGGTCACCGCCCAGGCGCCTTCGTCCGAGACGGCCACCACCTCCAGCGAGCCCACCGGCACGTCGCCGTGGAGCACGCTGGTGACCAGGACGTGCCGCGGCCCCGTCTCGCGCACCACGTCGACCGCGTCCAACAAGTCGGCCAGCGAGTTCGTCGTACGGCCGGCGAGGAAGTCCAGCTCGAACTGGTTCGGGGTGATGATGTCGGCGCGCGGGACGACGACGTCCCGCAGGTACTCCGGGATGCCTGCCCGGACGAACATCCCGCGGCCGGCATCGCCCATCACCGGGTCGCAGCAGTACACCGCGTCCGGGTTGGCCGCTTTGACCTTGTCCACCGCGTCGAGGATCACCGCACCCATCGCCGGGTCACCCTGGTAGCCCGACAGCACCGCGTCGGCGCTGCCGAGGGCCCCGCGGTCCGCGATGCCGGCAATCACCTCGGCCACGTCGGCCGGTGCCAGCATCGGCCCACGCCATGCGCCGTACCCGGTGTGGTTGGAGAAGTGGACCGTCAGGACCGGCCAGACCTCGTGGCCGAGCCGCTGAAGGGGGAACACGGCCGCCGAGTTGCCGACGTAGCCGTAGGCGACGGACGACTGGATGGACAGGATCTTCACCGGCTCATCATGGCGGTTCCCGCTGGTGCCGCACGTCCGGCCCGCCGTTTCTGTCGGGTGACCCACTCCGGTTCGTGTGCCCGGGCCGGGACAGCTCGGCGAATCGAGTCAGACGAGCGGGCCGGACGAGGACGGCACCGCGAGATCGGGCGTGCTCCAGGAACGCCACAGCCGGCTGTACCCTCCCCCGGCCTCCAGCAACTGGTCGTGCGTGCCCTGCTCGGCGACGTGCCCGTGCTCCAGGACAACGACGCGGTCCGCGGTGGCCGCCTGGCTGAGGCGGTGGGCGACGATCAGCGTGGTACGACCCTCGGTGGCCGCCGCTGCGGCACGGTCGAGGTCCCGCGCGCCCGCGCTGCCGGCCTCCGCGGTGGCCTCGTCGAGGATCGCGACGAAGGGGTCGGCGAGGACGAGGCGAGCGAGGGCGAGCTGCTGGGCCTGGGCGGCGGTGAGGTGCCGGCCGCCCTCCCCCACGCTGGTGGCGAGGCCGTCCGGCAGGGTGCGCAGCCAGGCGGTGGCGCCGACGAGGTCGAGGGCGGCGGTCATCTCGGCGTCGGTGGCGTCCGGGTCGGCGAGGCGCAGGTCATCTCGGAGCGGCCCGGCGAAGACGTGCACCTCCTGGCTGATCAGGGCGATCTCCCGACGAACGCGGTGCTCGCCCAGGTGCGCCAGCGGTACGCCTCGCAGGCACACCGACCCGTCGGCGGGCGCGATGATTCCGGCGGTGATGCTGGCGAGCGTGCTCTTGCCCGCTCCGCTCGCCCCGACGAGAGCGACACGTTCCCCGGGCGCGAGACGCAGGGCGATGTCCTGCAACACGACGGGTCCGTCGTCGTAGCAGTGCCGCGCGATGACCACCTCCAGCGCCGCAGGCTCAGGCTCCCCCGTCCCCACCGTCGCGGACGGTCCTGGGCGAGCGGGCACGGAGCCCTCGGGGGAGGCGGAGTCGGGCAGTGACGTGACGCCGACGAGCCGGGCGAGGCTTGCCCCGGCCTGCAGCACCGAATCGGACTCGAGCAGCAGCAGGCCGATCGGGTTGAACAGGCGGTGGAAGTAGAGCGCGGCAGTGGTGGCCGCTCCCACGGTGGACAGGTCGTCGCGAACCAGCAGGAAACCGGCGAGCAGCACGGCGGCAAGCCCCACGAACTCCGACCGGTTGATCCGCAGCCCGAATCGCGTGTGCAGGCCAAAGATCTCCAGCGACAGGTCGCGGGCAGTGGCAGAGCGATCGGCGATGCGAGCGACGTGGGCGTCTTCCATCCGGTACGCGCGGACGGTCGCCGCGCCGCGAAGTGCCCCGGCCATCGCCTGTGCTCGCTCGCCGGTCGCCACTCGCTCGCGGGCGTAGTACGGAACCGACCGCTTCAGATACCAGCGCAGCGCCAACGCGTACGCCGGGGCCGCGGCCAGCCCGGCGAGGCCGAGCCGCCAGTCGAGGACGAAGAGCCCTGCCGCGGTCAGCACGATGGACAGGAGCGCGCCGAGAAAGGCAGGGCCGCTGGTGGCGATCACATTCGTCACCACGGCCACGTCGTCGCCGGCGCGTGCTATCAGGTCCCCGGTCCCGGCACGCTCCAGGGTGGCGGATGGCAGGTGCAGGGCGCGGTCGAGGACCCGCTCCCGCAGCCGGGCGAGCACGGTCTCGCCGAGGCGAGCGGCGACCGCGGCCCCGGCCGCGGTGAGCAGGCCGGCGAGCACCGCGGCGCCCGCGATCACACCGGCCCAGGCCACGATCCGTGCCGTGTCGGACCCGGCCATGACGTCGTCGACGAGCCGGCCGAGCACCCAGGGGGCGACGAGCCCGGTCGCGGCCGCGGCGACCAGCAGCGTCACGGCGACGGCGCTGAGCCCGGGCAGCCGGGCGAATTCGGCGCGGAGGGCGGCCCAGGTCTGCCGGGCGGTGGCCGTCGGCAGCAGTTGCCGGGATTCGGCACCAATCATGGTCGGCTCATCGGTCACCGCAGGACCTCCTCCCGGTAGCGGGCGTCGCTGGCGAGCAGTTGGTCGTGCGAGCCCTCGGCGATGACCCGCCCACGGTCGATCACAGCCACCCGGTGCGTGATCCGCAGCAGGGCTGGACTGTTGGTGATGAGCACCGTGCCCCGGGCCGCCGCCCCGCGAGCGGAGGCCAATCCCTCGGCGAGCAGCACCTCGGTCACGGCGTCGACCGCCGTGGTGGGGTTGTGCAGCACCAGCACCGGCGGGTCGGCGACGAGTGCCCTGGCGAGCCCGATCCGCTGTCGCTGCCCGCCGGACAGGTTCGCCCCTCGCTCGGTGAGCACGCGGTCGATCCCGTGCGGGTGCGCGGCCAGCACGTCCTCGGCCGCCGCGGCCCGCACCGCGGCGTGCAGGACGGTCTCGTCGATGCTGGCACCGGCGGCGAGATTGGCGCGCAGCGTCCCTTCGAACAACGCCACGTCATGCTGCTCGACCAGGACGGTGCTGCGCAGGGCGTCGATGTGCAGCTCCTCGGCGGGCACGCCGTCGACGTACAGCGTTCCCTGGTAGTCCTCCCGGGGCACCCGGCCGGACAGCAGCGCGACCAGCGCCTCGGCCTCGCTCGGGTCGTAGGCGAGCACGCCCAGGACCTCACCGGCGTTGACCTGTACGCAGACTCCGTCGAGCCCGGCGTACCCGACCTTGTCGAGGGCGAGCCGCGACGGGCTCGGAGCAGGCGTCCCGGCGGTACCCGGCCGGATGAGCGGCGCGGCACCGAGTATCCGGGCGACCCGTCCCGCCGACGCGCGCGCCATGGCGAACACCTGCACGCAGTATCCGAGCGTCTGCACGGGCTCGGCGATGAACTGGGCCAGCCCGACGACGGCGACGAGCTCGCCGATGGTGAGCCGGCCCTGCAGCGCGAGCCAGCCGGCGACGCCGGCGACCGTCGCGAGGAAGAGTCCGTTGACCGTGGTGGTGAGCCCGAGGTGCAGGCCCTTCGTGGTGGCGGCACGCAAGGTGACGTCGAGGGCGTGGCGGCTGGCGGCCGCGTACTGGCGTGCGGCGTGGTGTTGTGCGCCGATGCCGCGCAGCACGCGTAGACCGGTGACGAGGTCGACGGCGAGCGAGGTTGTGGCAGCGAGAGCCTCCTGCTGCGATGCGCTGCGCCGGGTGAGCAACGGCGCCATCCGCTGCAGGGCGAAGACCACCAGAGGTACGCCGATGAGCACCCCGAGCCCGAGCGGAACGTCGACGATGAGCAGCGCGACGGCCGCGACCACGAGGGCGGTGATCGCCGCGGCGGAGAGCCCCGCGACCCGCACCACGAGCGCGGACAACTCGGCGTCGGAGGCGGTGACCGCCAGCAGATCCCCGTCCCGCATGCCGGAGCGGTGTCCGCGCGGGTCCAGGGCACTCCTGGCGATCTCGACCCGTACGGCGTGTGCCTCCTTCTCCAGGGCGGCGTATGACAGGCGGGCGCCGGATCGGTAGGCGAAGGCGAGAACGGTGAAGAGGACGGCAAGACCGGCGAGCGAGAGCACCAGCGCGCGCACATCCCCGGTGGCGACCGCGCGGTCGATGATCACGCCGATGGCGACCGGGACGAGGGCCTCGGTGGCCTGGTGGGTGCAGAGCAGCGCGGTGCCCGCCACCACCCGGCCGCGCTGGCGGCGCAGGACGCGGCGCAGCAGCATGCCACTGCTGATGTCGTCGCCTGCCATGAGGGTCAGGACCCGGCGAGCGGGGCGAGGGCGTCAGCCGGCCGGACGGCGGACGGGATGACGTGATGGCGGCCGATCGGCAGCATCAGCGGCTTCTCCGACGTCGGATCGATGATGACCTGGCTTTCGAGGCCGAACACGGCGCGGACGCACTCCTGCGTCAGGACCTGCGCCGGCTCTCCCGCGGCGTGCAGCTTACCGGCGGCCAGCGCGATGAGGTGGTCCGCGTACCGGGCGGCCAGGTTGAGGTCGTGCAGCACCATGACGATCGTCGTTCCGCGCGTCAGGTTGAGGTCGGTGAGCAGGTCGAGGACTTCGACCTGATGGCTGACGTCGAGGAATGTCGTCGGCTCGTCGAGCAGCAACAGGTCCGTCTGCTGGGCCAGGGCCATGGCGATCCAGACCCGCTGCCGCTGGCCGCCGGAGAGCTCGTCGACCGAGCGGTCCGCGAGGTCCGCCGTCTGTGTCGCGTCCAGGGCCGCCGCCACGGCGGCGTCGTCCTCCCTGCTCCAGCGCGAGAGTGCGCGCTGATGCGGATTGCGCCCGCGCCCGACGAGGTCGGCCACGGTGATCCCTTCCGGCGCCGTCGGTGACTGGGGAAGCAGGCCGAGGGTACGGGCCAGTTGCTTGGCCGGCAGCCGGTGCACCTGCTTGCCGTCGAGCAGGACGTGGCCGGCGCGGGGCGCGAGGAGGCGTGACATCGATCGCAGCAGGGTCGACTTGCCGCACGCGTTGGCGCCGACGATCGCCGTGATCTTTCCGGGCGGCACGACGAGGTCGAGCGACTCGATGACGACGCGGTCCTTGTAGCCGAGCATGAGACTCTCGACCGCGAGCGTATGAGTGGTGGTCACAGCGAGCCTCCCGCGCGGTTCGTACGGATGAGCAGGTAGATGAGGTAGGGCGCGCCGAGCACGCCGGTGACGACACCCACGGGGTAGCGCGTGTCGAAGGCGAACTGGCCGACGAAGTCCGCTACCAGCACCAGGAGGGCGCCGACCAGGGCGGACGGCAGCAGCAGCGACCCGGCCGGGCCGATGATCCGGGCGGCGATCGGGCCGGAGAGGAATGCCACGAAGGCGATCGGCCCGGTCGCCGCGGTGGCGAAGGCGATCAGGCCGACGGCCGCGATGATGACCAGGATCCGGGTGCGTTCGAGGCGGACCCCGAGCGCCGCCGCGGTGTCGTCGCCCAGCTGCATCATGGCGAGGTTGCGGGCCTGGCTCAGCAGCACCGGGACCAGGACGGCCACAGCAATGGCCACCGGAACGGTCTCCTCCCAGGTGGCGCCGTTGAGGCTGCCGGTCAGCCAGCGCAGGGCCTCCTGCAGGTCCCATTCGGCGGCCTGGGTCAGGACGTACGCGGTCAGGCTGTCGAGCATGGCGGCCATGCCGATGCCGATCAGGACGAGGCGGGTGCCGGCGACGCCGTCCTTGAACGACAGGAGGTAGATGACCAGCGCCACGGCCAGCCCGGCGACGATCGCGAAGGCGGACACGCCGGCCTCACCAAGGTGCAGCGTCACGATCGCGAAGGCGGCCGCGGCGCTCGCGCCGGAGCTGATGCCGATGAGGTCGGGGCTGGCGAGCGGGTTGCGCAGCATCGTCTGGAAGGTGACGCCGCCGATCCCGAAGCAGGCCCCGGCCAGAATCGCGAGGACCGCCCGCGGCAGGCGGAGCGTGCCCACCGTGAAGGAGGCCCCGGGGACGTCCTCGCCGGCGATCACCGCCAGGACGTCGGCTGGCGGATAGAAGGTGCGTCCCGCCATCAACGAGACGGCGAACGCCGCGACGACGAGGACGGCCAGCACGATGAGCACGCCGCGCCGTCGACGGGTACGGCGGACCCGGCCGTGGGTGACGGCCTCGAGAGTCGCAGTGCTCACAGCTCGCGCACCTTCTGCCGACGGACGATGTAGATGAAGAACGGGGCGCCGATCAGCGCCGTCACGATGCCCACATCGATCTCCGCTGGGCGTGCCACCACCCGTCCGACGACGTCGGCTGCGGTCAGCAACGACGCGCCGAGGAGCGCG
The DNA here is from genome assembly GCF_045207365.1 of Micromonospora sp. NBC_00858. NCBI lineage: Bacteria > Bacillati > Actinomycetota > Actinomycetes > Micromonosporales > Micromonosporaceae > Micromonospora > Micromonospora sp. NBC_00858. Next base: position 2,998,794 of record NZ_CP108828.1, read on the forward strand.
GAGAACGGCAGCAGCCACCGGTGGTCGAGCCCGATGAGGAGGCGGCACACGTGCGGGACGACCAGGCCGACGAACCCGATGGGCCCCGCGACCGCCGTGGCGGCGCCGCACAGCAGCACGGAACCGGCACCCGCGATGCCCCGCACCACGGCGACCCGCTCGCCGAGCCCCGCCGCGAGGTCGTCACCGAGCGCGAGCGAGTTCAGGGCCCGACCCGACAGGAGGCAGATCACCAGACCCACGGCGAGGAACGGCAGGGCCTGCCGGATGCTGTCGTAGGTGGCACCGCCGACCCCGCCGATCTGCCAGGAACGGAAGTTGCCGGCGACGTCGTTGCGGGGCAGCACGAAGGCGCTGATCAGCGACGCGAGCGCGGCGGACGTGGCAGCGCCCGCGAGCGCGAGCTTGAGCGGCGTGGCGCCACCGCGTCCCAGGGAGCCGACGGCGTACACGAAGACAGCCGCGAGGCCGGCGCCGAGGATCGCCACCCAGAGGTAGCTGGTCGGCGAGGAGAGGCCGAACATGACCATTCCGGTGACGACGGCGAGCGACGCCCCCATGTTCACGCCCAGGATTCCGGGGTCGGCCAGCGGGTTGCGGGTCACGCCCTGCATCACCGCCCCGGCCAGGCCGAGCGCCGCGCCGACGATCACGGCGAGCAGGGTCCGCGGGATCCGTTTGGTGACGGCGGCCTGTTCCATGGTCTCGTCCACGCCCCGGAACGCGGCGAGGATGTCGGACCAGCCGACGTTGCGGGAACCCAGCGCGACCGATGCCGCCATGAGCGCCAGCAGCACCGCGGCCGCGACGAGAAACCACAGCAGGCGTACCCGTGCCGGACGCCGCACCACGGCGACGTCCGGCAGGGCACGCGAGTCGAGCTGGGTCATGACACCTGGTCGGCAGCCTTGGCGAGCATGGCGACGTAGTCGTTCAGCACGAACGGGATGGCCAGCGGGGTCGGGTTCGCCGCGGTGCCCAGCGGAGTGGTGCCGGAGAGCATGACCACCGACCCGCGCTTGATCGCGGGGATCTTCGACAGCAGCGGGTCGGCTTGCGCGGCGGCGAGGAGCTTGTCGTCACCGTAGGCGACGATGACGTCCACGTCGTTGAAGACCTGGATCTGCTCGGCGCTCTGGTTCAGGCTGAACTTGTCCGTGCCGGCGGAGAGCGTGGCGATGCTGCCCGGCACCTTCAGGCCGAGGTCGGCGAAGAACTGGGCCCGGGTGTCGTGCGTCGTGTAGAAGCCGATCTTGCTCAGGTCGGTCGGGTCGACGTGCGTCATGAACATCGCCGACTTGCCCGCCAACTGCGGGTACTTCGCGGTGGCGTCGGTCATCTGCTTCTCGAAGTCGGCGATGAGCGCGTCGCCCTCCTTCGCCAGGCCGAGGGCCTGGCTCTCCAGCTTGATGGTGTCGCGCCACGCCGTGGCCCAGGGCCCCTCGGGGTAGGCGACGACCGGAGCGATCTTGCTCAGGGTCTCGTACTCCTGCGCCGTCAGGCCCGAGTAGGCGGCAAGGATGACGTCGGGCCGGGTGTCCGCGACGGCCTCGAAGTTGATGCCGTCGTTCTCGTCGAACAGCACCGGCGCGGTCCCGCCGAGCGACTTGAGCTTCTCGGCCACCCACGGCAGGATGCCGTCGCCGTCGTCGTCGCCGAAGTTGGCCTTCGCCATTCCCACGGGAACGATGCCGAGGGCAAGCGGAACCTCGTGATTCGCCCAGGCCACGGTTGCGACCCGCTTCGGCTTCTCCTTGATGGTCGTCGTGCCGAGCGCGTGCTTGATCGTGATCGGGAACGCTGCGGTGCTGCTGCCGGCGGCGGCGTCCTCGTCCTTTGATGATCCGCCGCAGGCGGCGAGCGCCAACGTTGCGGCCAGGGCGACGACCCCGGTCAGGAAGCGGTTTTGGCGCATGGTTCTGAACTCCAGCACTAGGTTAGGGGAGGCTAAGCTAACACACCAACATGAGAGCCCTTCGTGATCAACCCCTGCGACCCAGTCGGCCACAGCGGGAGTGAGCAGACCAGGGCGGCGGGGGTTCTCCGAGCGCCAAAGCGAGGCTAGGCTAGCCTAACTTCGGACCAGGACATGGCTCACGATCCACAAAGGAGCGGCACATGACCGTCGCCACCATTCCGGTCGAGGCCGGGCTGATCAAACGCCCGATGCTCGCCGAGGTCGTCGCCAACCGGCCGCTCACACCTCATCTGCGGCGTATCACGCTGACCGGCATGGAGATCGACCGCTTCGGCTACGGCGGACCGGACCAGCTGGCGCGGATCTTCCTCACCGCACCCGGCGCCGAACTGCACCTGCCGGACTCCGAGCAGTGGTGGCCCGCCCTGCAGGCCATGCCGGCCGAGCTGCGGCCGGTGGTTCGCAACTACACGGTCCGGCGCCTGGACGCCGGACGGCGGGAGCTGGACATCGATTTCGTGCTCCACGGCGACGGCGGACCGGCCTCCGCCTGGGCGCGGAGAGCCGCACCCGGCGACCCGATCGGCGTGCTCAGTGACGGCTCCGACTACGCCCCGCCCGTGGACACCGAGTGGCAGTTGCTCATCGGCGACGAGACCGCCATGCCGGCGATCACCGCGGCTGTCGAGGCGCTGCCGCCGGGGACCCGGGCGATCGCGCTGATCGAGGTGGGTTCCACGGAACACGAGATCGAGGTACGCACGCCCGCCGGTGTCACGCTGACCTGGCTGCACCGCGGCGGCACACCGGCGGGCGGCAGTGCTGTGGTGATCCGCACGCTGCGTGAGCTGGCGTTGCCGGCCGGCACGCCGTACGCCTTCGTGGCGGGTGAGTCCGCAATGGTCACGACCGTCCGCCGGCATCTGTGCACCGAACGGGGCATGGCCAAGGACCGCGTCTACTTCTGCGGCTACTGGAAGGTCGCCGCACACTGAACCTTCCGCCTACGGCCGCCGTCGTCCGGCATCCGCACCCGGAGCTATTTGACCTTGCGGGTCGATCGGGCCACGATGCCCTCGTACTCCGGGTGCTTGCCCAGCCACTCGGCGAGGAACGGGCAGATCGGCACCACGGTCCGACCCTTGGCCCGCGCGTCGTCCATCACGGCACGAGCCAGGGTCGACCCGACGCCCTTGCCCTCGAACGCCGGATCAACCTCGGTGTGGGTGTAGACGATGATGGTGCCGGTCAGCTGGTAGGTGACCACCCCGGCGACCACGCCCGCCTCGTCGCGCGCCTCGAACCGCTCCCGCGTCGGCGCGTCTGTCACGGTGAACTGCACCGGACCATCCAACCACGCTGTCCAGCCGGCCAATTGGTCGGTGCGAGGGCACCGCGGACCGAAGCCCCGGGCCTGCTGTCGTCAGCGGTCCGGGGCTTCGTCGTGTCAGGGCTAGAAGTCGTCGTCGAAGGCGACGGTGCCGCTGACCCCGACCTGGTACGCCGACACCCGCCGCTCGAAGAAGTTGGACAGCTCCTGCACGTCCTGCAACTCCATGAAGGCGAACGGATTGGCCGACCCGTAGTGCGGGGCGATGCCGAGTTGGGCGAGGCGCCGGTCGGCGACGTGCTGGAGGTACTCCCGCATGTCGGTCAGGGTCAGTCCCGGCACACCGTGGTCGAGCAGGTCCTCGGCGAACTGGACCTCGCACTCGACTGCCTCGGTGAGCATCTGGCGGACCTGGTCGGCGAGGTCGTCGTCGAACAGGTCGGGTTCCTCGCGACGGACGGTGTCCACGACGTCGAATGCGAAGGCCATGTGCATGGACTCGTCGCGGAACACCCAGTTGGTGCCGGAGGCCAGGCCGTGGAGCAGGCCACGGGAGCGCAGGAAGTAGACGTAGGCGAAGGCGCCGTAGAAGAACAACCCCTCGATGCAGGCGGCGAAGCAGACCAGGTTGAGCAGGAACGTCCGGCGGTCCTCGCGGGTCCGCAGCTCCCGAAGATCGTTCAGGGAGTCGATCCAGCGGAAGCAGAACTCGGCTTTGCGGCGGATCGAGGGGATGTTCTCGATGGCCGCGAAGGCGGCGAACCGCTCGGTCTCGTCGGGCACGTACGTGTCGAGCAGGTTGAGATAGAACTGGACGTGTACCGCCTCCTCGAACAGCTGCCGGGACAGGTAGAGGCGACCCTCGGGGCTGTTGACGTGCTGGTAGAGATTGAGCACGAGGTTGTTGGCGACGATGGTGTCGCCGGTGGCGAAGAAGGCCACCAGGCGGCTGACCAGGTGCCGCTCGGCCGGGGAGAGCTTGTCGAGGTCGGCGAGGTCGGCGTGCAGGTCGACCTCCTCGACGGTCCAGGTGTTGCGGATGGCGTCGCGGAACCGGTCGAAGAAGTGCGGGTAACGCATCGGGCGGAGGGTGAGGTCCATCCCGGGGTCGAGCAGCATGTGCGTGGTCCTCGTGTCGGTGGTGGTGTGGGCGGCGGTCACTGGCAGGCCTCGCACGACTCGGGGTTCTCCAACGAGCAGGCCAGTGCCTCCGCGTCGGTGGCCACGGGTGCGACAAGGGCGACGGCGGTGGGCGCGACGGTGGCCTGCTGGATCCGGGTGGCGGGGCGGGAACGCAGGTAGTAGGTGGTCTTCAGCCCGGCCTTCCAGGCGTACAGGTACATCGAGGAGAGCTTGCCGATGGTGGGCGAGGCCAGGAACAGGTTCAGCGACTGGGACTGGTCGATGAACGGTGCGCGGGCGGCGGCCAGGTCGATCAGCGCCCGCTGCGGCAGCTCCCAGGCGGTGCGGAACAGCTCCCGGACGTCGGTCGGCAGCTCCGCGATGTCCTGCACCGACCCCTCGGCGCGCCTGATCGCCGACCTGATCCGGTCGGTCCACAGGCCACGGGTCTTCAGCTCGCGTACCAGAGCGGTGTTGACCTGGAGGAACTCCCCCGACAGCGTCTCCCGCTTGAACAGGTTGGACACCTGCGGCTCGACGCACTCGTAACATCCGGCGATCGACGCGATGGTGGCGGTCGGGGCGACGGCCACCAGCAGCGAGTTGCGCAGCCCGTGGGCCTCGACGCGCTCCCGCAGCTCGGCCCACCGTGCGGTCTGCGTTCCCTCGACCCCCCACAGGTCGGGCTGCAACTGCCCCCGCGCTGCCCGGGTCTGCCCGTACGCCGGGTGCGCGCCGAAACGGCGGGCCAGCTCGGCGGACGTCTCCAGGGCGGTCAGGTACAGCTCCTCGCTGATCCGGGTGGACAGCTCCCGGGCGGCCGGGGAGTCGAACGGCAGCCGCAGCGCGAAGAACACGTCCTGCAGGCCCATCAGCCCGAGCCCGACCGGCCGCCAGCGGGGGTTGCTCGCCGCCGCCTGCGGGGTCGGGTAGTAGTTGATGTCGATGACCCGGTCGAGGAACGTCACCGCGGTACGGACCGTGGCGCGCAGCCGTTCCCAGTCGACGCCGCCGTCGGTGAGGTGGGCGGCGAGGTTCACCGAGCCGAGGTTGCACACGGCGGTCTCGGCGTCGCTGGACACCTCGATGATCTCGGTGCAGAGGTTGGACAGGTGCACCACGTTGCCCGGCTCGGCGGTCTGGTTGCACAGCCGGTTCGCCGCGTCCTTGAAGGTCATCCACCCGTTGCCGGTCTGGGCCAGGGTGCGCATCATCTTCCCGTACAGCTCCCGCGCCGGGACCTGCCGCACGTAGCGGCCCTGCGCCTCGGCCGCCCGGTACGCGGCGTCGAACCGCTCCCCCCACAGGTCGGGCAGTTCCGGTACCTCGTGCGGGTCGAACAGCGACCACAGCTCGTCGGCCTCGACACGGCGCATGAACTCGTCCGGGATCCAGTTGGCCAGGTTCAGGTTGTGGGTACGCCGGGCGTCCTCGCCGGTGTTGTCCCGCAGTTGCAGGAACTCCTCGACGTCCGGGTGCCACGGCTCCAGGTAGACGCAGGCCGCGCCCTTGCGCCGGCCGCCCTGGTTGACCGCCGCGACGCTCGCGTCCAGTGTGCGCAGCCACGGCACGATCCCGTTGGACTGCCCGTTCGTGCCGCGGATCAGCGAGCCCCGGGACCGGACCCGGGAGTACGCGATGCCGATGCCGCCGGCGAACTTGGACAGGTTGGCGACCTGGGCGTACCGCTGGTAGATCGAGTCCAACTCGTCGCGCGGGGAGTCGACCAGGTAGCAGGAGGACATCTGGGTGTGCCGGGTACCGGAGTTGAACAGCGTCGGCGAGCTGGGCAGGTAGGCCAGGCTGGACATCAGCCGGTAGAAGTCGACCGCCTCGTTCGGCGTACGGGACAACCCGCAGGCCACCCGCAGCAGCCAGTACTGCGGGGTCTCCAGCACCAGCCGGCTGCTCGGGTGGCGCAGCAGATACCGGTCGTACACCGTGCGCAGGCCGAAGTACTCGAACCGCCGATCGCCGCCCAGGTCGACGGCATCGTCGAGGATACGGGCGTGCGTGGCGACGAACGCGGCGGTGTCGTCTCCGATCAGGCCCTCGGCGTGGCTGATCCGGATCGCCGCGCTGAACGAGGTGATGCCCTGCCGGCGGACCTCCTTGTCGACGTAGGCGGCCAGCAGCCGGGCGGCGAGGCGGGAGTACTGCGGTTCCTCGCCGATCATCTCGGCGGCGGTCTGAATGGACAGCCGGTCCAGTTCGGCCGTTGTCGCGCCGTCGTACAGGCCGCTGATCGTGCGGGTCGCCACCCGCAGCGGGTCGACGTCGGTGAGGTCGTCGGTCCACCGCTCGACCGCTCGGACGATCTTGTTCACGTCCACCGGTTCGCTGGCGCCGTCGCGTTTGCGGACATGCATCTGCGTCCGCCGCCGGCCGGGCGGGGCCGGGTCGCCGGTGACCGGAGCTACCTGGGTGACCGTCACTACTCACTCCTCGCGAGTTCGAGACCTGATGGCCCTCGGACACGAGGAGACAGACACCGGCGGACGCCACGCCGACGGGCGTGGGTCAGGTGGCGTCAGCCGTCCCACGCGGCGTCGGACCGCCGCCCACCCGGGTGCGGGTGCACGGCGCGCTGGCAGGTCTTCGGACTTGCGGGCACGACCGGACTCGCCGGTCTCCTACTGGCCGTCGCTTCCCAGGCCGCTTGGCGGCCCAGTGCTGATGACGGCGGTCGTTCCCACTCACCGCTGCGGGGCAGTCCCGGATTTCCACCAGGTTCCCTCTTGCCTCGACCCCCTGGATGAGCGGCCGAACCAGCTGCACTCGACACCATATATAGGGAGGGACGCCGTTGTCACACCCCACATGTCGGTCCCGGGCGTGTCGGTGGCCGGACTGGTGATGGCCGTCACCGACGCCTGAGACCGTCCACCCCGATGCCGCGGGGACCGGGTTGACCGTTCGGACCGGCACCGATACGGTCGACCCACTATCTGCGGCGACGCGAGGGAAGCCGGTGTGAATCCGGCGCGGTCGCGCCACTGTGAGCGGTCCCATCCTCTACGGGAAGGGCCGCGAGCCAGGACACTCGGTCGTCCGCAGCCTTGCGATGGGGACGCGTCATCCCCGAGGAGGTTCGCGTACGCATGTCCAGCTCCACTTCCAGCCAGCCGTTGGTGCATCCCGCTGGCACTACCCGTCTCCTGTGGACGGTTCTGGCCGCCGTCGCCGTGCTCACGCTGCTGGCCTATCTCGTCGCCTTTGACCAGGGGGCGGTCTCGCGCAGCGGGATGTACCTGCACGAGCTGATGCACGACGGTCGGCACCTGCTCGGTGTCCCGTGCCACTGACCGCCACCAGGGCCGCGCCCACGTTCGTCAGCGTTCTCCTTCGCGGGCTGCTCGCCGGCCTGGCCGCGGGTCTGCTCGCCGGAACGTTCGCCTACGTCGCCGGTGAACCACACGTCGAGGCGGCCATCGCCATCGAGGAGGCGGCGACGCACGCCGAGCCCGCCGGTGGCGGACACGATCACGAGGATGCCCTGGTCAGCAGGTCTGGCCAGCGTGGCGGCCTGTTCCTGGCCACCGGTCTGTTCGGCGCCGCGATGGGTGGCCTGCTGGCCACCGCGTACGTCCTGCTGTCTCGCCGGCGGCGGGCCTACGACGACGGACGGTCGGGTCTGCTGCTGGCCGGTGCCGCGCTGCTCGGCGTGGTGATCGTGCCGTTCATCAAGTACCCGGCCAATCCCCCGGCCGTCGGTGACCCGGCCACCATCGACCAGCGCACCGGCACCTACCTGCTGATGGTGGTGCTCGGCCTGGTGGCGGTCTGGGCCGGTTCGCTGGGCTACCGAGCGCTCGGCGACGAGGCGCCACAGTGGCTTCGGGCCACCACGGCCCTCGGCGGATTCCTGCTGGTCACCGCGGTGTCCTACGTGGTGCTGCCGTCGTTCCAGGAGGTCCCGGACGACTTCCCCGCCACCCTGCTGTGGGACTTCCGACTGGCCTCCCTCGGCACCCAGGTGGTGCTCTGGACCGGAATCGGCCTGCTGTTCGCGGCCCTGATGAACCACAAACGGCGTCGCGGAACCGCCAACGCACCCCTGAGCACGTGACCGCCACCAGCCTGCGGCTGGTTGCCCACGGTCACACCGCCGCCCTGCGGCGGACCCGGTTCGGCGGGAGGAACGACAGCCTGGACGAGGGCGGCCTGCGAGCCGCCCTCGCCCTGGCCCCCGCCGCGCCGGTCCAGCGGTCGATCCTGGGCGCCACCGACGTCTGCCTGTCCAGTCCAGCGGCGGCGGCCACCCAGACCGCACACGCCCTCGGCCTGACGCCCACCATCGAAGCGGCGCTGGCCGACTGCGACTACGGACACTGGTCCGGACGGCTGCTGGAGGAGGTCGGCACCGAGCAGCCCCAGGCGCTGCGCGAGTGGCTGTCCGCACCGGACGCCGCGCCGCACGGAGGGGAATCAGTCCGGTCGCTGCGGGAGCGGGTCGGCCGCTGGCTGGACGGGCAGCGCGGCCGTGGCCAGCGGATCACCGCCGTCACCCACCCGATCGTGCTCCGGGTTGCGATCGTCCACGCCCTCGACCTGCCGTTGGCGACGTTCCGGCAACTGGACGTCGAGCCGCTGGCGATCGTCCGGCTCACCGGCGACGGGGCACGGTGGCGGCTACGACTGGGCGCGCCGCCGGCGTGCGGGACAGCGAACGTCGGTGCGGACCACCAACCTACGACCACCTCGACGCGACCGGCATGAGAGGCGGGACCGCGCGTCAGGAGTCGGAGCGCCCGATCCGGACGGCGACGCCGTCGAGGATCAACTCCAGTCCGAGCGTGAAGTCCGCGTCAGCGATCGTCGCGTCAGGGGTGTCGGACGGCGGCGCCTCGAACAGCGTCGAGGAGAACAGCCGGGCTGTCTCGGGGAAGCGCTCGGGTTCGACGAGACGCACCAGCGCGCGGCCGTAGTCGCGCTCGGCGTCGGCCTGCCCCTGGCCTTCGGCCCTGCCCTCGGCGAGGTCGCTGTACTGCCGTACGGACTGGACCACGTAGCCGTTGATCAGCGACAGGACGCCGATCTTGTGTGCCCAGTCGAGTCGGGTACGGGACATGACCGCCAGCCCGGTCTCCATCCAGGCGATCTGATTCGGGCCGGAGGGCGGTCCGGAGGTGGGCACGCGTGTCAGCCACGGCCGACGCTGGAACACCGCGCGTTGCGCGAAGGCCCAACCGCTCAGCCCGTCCCGCCAGTCGTCGGTGCGGGGGTCCGGCGGTACGCCCATGGCGGCGTCGGCCATGAGCGTGAGCAGCTCGTCCTTGGAGCCGACGTACCGGTAGAGCGACATTCCGGTGAAGCCGAGGACCTTGGCAACCTTGGGCAGCGTCACGCCGCCGAGCCCGTCGCGGTCGGCGATCTCCACCGCCGTGGCGACGACCCGATTGACATCGAGGGCTGCCGGCCGCCCGAGCCGCGACGACTCGGACATGCCCCACAGCCGGCGCAGCCGAGCCGGAACGAAGTCGTCGCTGGTCATGGCCCCCTCGTTCGCCTCCGGAATTCAGGACTCATCATGCCAGACGGCATTAGTATGCCTGTGATACTTTCTCCGACATACTAAGCCGGACGGGGAGAGGGACGACATGAGCATCGACACCGCACCACGCACATCGAGAGGGCCGGCGCTTCGCGCCGAACGCGCCCTCGCACCGGACCTGGCCCGGGGAGCGATGCTGCTGATCATCGCGTTGGCCAACGTCGCCGGAGTCGTCTTCGCCGGCGAGCCGGGCCTCGACAGCACGCCGCAAGGTGTGGACCGCGGCCTCAACTTCCTGCTGTTCGAACTCGTCCACGCACGCGGCTACCCGGTCTTCGCCGTGATGTTCGGCTACGGACTCGTCCAGCTCGCCCGGCGCCAGGACGCTTCCGGCGCCACACGGCAGCAGGTCCGCTCCGTGCTGTTGCGCCGCAACCTGTGGCTCGTCGTCTTCGGGTTCGCGCACGCCGCTCTGCTCTACTACGGCGACTTCCTCGGCGCGTACGGGATCGTGGGGATCGTGATGACCCTGGCGCTGCTGCGCCGCGGTGACAGGTTCCACCGGATCGCGCTGGTGCTGTGGGCACTGGCGGTCGTGGAGATCCTGGTCCTCAGCGCCGTCGTGGTGAGCCGCATCGAGGGCTCGGGCGGATCGGGTCCGCTGCCGTCGGACCACGTCGACTCCCTCGCGGCGCCCGACTACGTCACGTCCATCCTGGACCGCCTCGCCGAGTGGCCGGCGCACACGCTGACCGTCTTGCCCTTCATCTTCATCACCTGGCTGGGCATGTGGGCGGCCCGCCGCCGCGTCCTCGAAGAGTTGGCCCGCCACCGGACCCTGCTCAGGTGGACCGCCGCCCTGGGACTGGGGATCGCCGTCACCGGAGGTCTCCCGGCTGCCCTGGTCAGCGCCGGGTGGCTGCACGTCGACACGTCGACCGCCAGTCTGAGCCTCATGCTCCACGGCGCCAGCGGCATGTTCGCCGGCCCCGGCTACGTGGCCGTCTTCGGCCTGGTCGCCATGCGGGTCATCCGGCCCGGTCCCGTCGTCGGCGCGCTCTCCGCCCTGGGCCAGCGCTCCCTGTCGGGATACCTGTTCCAGTCGGTGGCCTGGCTGGTCCTCCTGGCACCCTTCACGCTCGCCCTCGGCGACCGTTTCGGCAGCCATACCGTTGGCGGCCTGATCATCGCGATCGTCGTCTGGCTGGTGACCGTGCTGATCGCCCGCCTGCTCGACAAGCGCGGGCGGCCCGGGCCCGCCGAGGTCGTCCTGCGCAGACTGACCTACGGGCCCCGGACCTAGGACCCAGGTGTACGGCGCCCCTCCGGCTCACTGGCCGGAGGGGCGCGCGGTGCGCGCTGGAGTGGATCCCAGCGTGCACCGTACGGCGGTGCGGACTCGAATCACCTGCCACGCACAGGTTGTCCGACGTCAGCCGCCAGGAAGCTGGTTGCGTCTGTTCGACCAGCCGGAGTTCGGGCAGTCGACCCGCCGAGGCACCCGCCCGGAAGAAGACAGGTATCAGAATGCGCAAGTGGCTGCCGCTGCTGACGGTCTGCCTGGGTACGTTCATGCTCCTGATCGACGTCACGATCGTGATCGTCGCCCTGCCCGACATGGTCAACGACCTGGACGCGTCCTTCCGGGTATTGCAGTGGGTCATGGACGCCTACGCTCTCGCGCTGGGCGCACTGGTGCTCGGCGCCGGCTCGATCGCCGACCGGGTGGGCCACCGCCGGGCCTACGTCGTCGGGCTCGCGCTCTTCGCCGTCTCGTCGCTGGTGTGTGGTCTCGCTCCGAACTCGGGCGCGTTGATCGCCGCGCGCGCCGTACAGGGCGTCGGCGCGGCGGCCATGTTCGCCACCACGTTCGCCCTGCTCAACAACGCCTACACCGGTCGCGACCGGGGAAGCGCCTACGGCATCTGGGGCGCGGTGTCGGGTGCCTCGGCCGCGCTGGGGCCGATCCTCGGCGGGTTGCTCACCGAGGGCGCGTCGTGGCGCTGGATCTTCCTCGTCAACCTGCCGGTCAGCGCCGCCGCCATCCTGCTGTGTCGCAGGACGCTCACCGAAGCCCACGCGCCGGTCCGCCGCAGGATCGACGTCCCTGGCATGGCGAGTTTCAGCGCCGCCGCGGCCTGCGCGACCTACGGACTCATCCGCGCGAACGAGGACGGTTGGTCCTCCGTCGGTGTCTGGTGGCTGCTGGTGGGCGCAGCGCTCCTGCTGGCCGGGTTCGTCGCGATCGAGGCCCGCACCCGACACGCCATGTTCGATCTCGCCCTCCTGCGCAACCGCTCGTTCGTCGCGATGCTGGTCGCCGGGCTGCTGCTGACGTTCGCCGCTTTCACCACGTTCACCTATACCTCGATCTGGCTGCAGTCCGTGCTGGGAATGAGTCCGCTCGCGGCGGGGCTCACCGGCCTGCCGCTGTCCGTCACCGCGTTCGGCGTCTCGGCGGTGCTGGGGCGGGTGTTGCACGGCCGCCGGCCAGACCTGGTGATCGGCGCCGGGCTGCTGTTCGTCGGGCTCGGCAGCCTGCTCACGGCGGCGCTCCTGCGCGGTCCGGCCGGTTGGCCGTCGCTGCTGCCCGGGCTCGCTCTCGTCGGCGTCGGCGTCGGCCTCGCGACACCCATCCTCGGCTCGTTCTCCATGTCCCTGGTGCCCGCCGACCGCGGAGGCATGGCGGCCGGAGCGGTCAACACCGCCCGCCAACTCGGCTTCGCCTTCGGCATCGCCGCGCTCGGCAGCGTGTTCACCGCCCGCGCCCAGAGCATCCTGGCCGGACGTGACATTCCGGACCCGGGGCGCGTCGCGCACGCCATCGCCGGCGGGCAGACACCCGGCCTGCTGCGTGCCGCTCCGGCAGCCGGTCGGCAACTGCTGGAAAGCGCGGCACACGCCGCCGGAGTGGCCGGCGTCCAGGCGACCTTCGCCGTGGCCGGAGCCGTCGGGGTCATCGCCGGCCTGCTCGTGACCGTCCTCATGCGACCCGGCAGACCAGGCCCCGCCGCCTCGGCAGACCGTCCGCCCGTCGCGGAAGGCGCGGGGCGCTGACGGTGGCCCCGGGCCCGGGAGTCCTGCCCGGTTAGGTACCGGCAGGTGGGCGACCTGGCCGGCGCACAGCGACGGTGAGCAGGCATGGTCACGGCCGGAACGGGAATCGGAGAGCCGCCAGCAGGACTGACGGAGGAGATGCGCCATGACGGACCCACCGCGCACCGGGTCGACGGACGGCGGCTTCGCCCTCGTGGAGATGTTCACCTCCCAGGGCTGCTCGAGCTGTCCTCCCGCGGAGGAAGTGCTGACCGAGATCGAGCGCGATGCCCGGACCAGGGGACAGCCCGTCTTCGCCCTCGGATTCCACGTCGACTACTGGGACGATCTGGGCTGGCCGGACCCGTTCGCCGACGCGGCGTACACCGCGCGACAGCAGGCGTACGCGCGGGCCTTCGGCTCCGGGCGCTTGTACACCCCGCAGATGGTGGTCAACGGCACCGTCGAGTTCGTCGGTTCCGACCGTCGACGGGCGTCGGCCGCGATCGCGGCCGCGCTGACCTCGGCAACCCCCACACCGCTCGCCCTGTCGGTCCAGGACTCCGCCGGAGGCGCCGGCGGCGGACAGCGCGTGATGATCGACTATCAGACCGAGCGTCCGCCGCAGCGCGCGGTGGTGAACGTGGCGATCGTGGAACGCGGCCTGGAGAGCGACGTCGCCCGGGGTGAGAATGCCGGCCGGACGCTGCGGCAGGACAACGTGGTGCGCGCCTTCACGTCGTTGGGTCTGGACGCCGAGCGTGGGCGAGTGGAACTGGAGACGCCGCCAGATCTTGACCCTCGACGGGCCACGGTGGTCGGCTATGTGCAGAACGACGGCGACAAGGCCGTCGTCGGCGCCGTGGGCATCGACCTGTCCGCCGAGCCTCGGTAACAGCCCGGATCGCCGGGCGTCAGAGGCGCAGCCCTGCCGCGAGTTCGCCGATCGCCCTCGTCGCGTACCGCTGCATCCCCGGACCGAAGGTGATGCGCGTGGCGCCCAGCCGTCCCAACTCGGCCACCGACTCCTTGTCCGTGTCGGCCGCCATGTTGATAGGACCCTCGATGCCCTCCCGCAGCACCGGGAGCACCTCGAGCGGCGCCAGAAGCGGGTACACGCAGTCGGCGCCGGCGGCCACGTACAGACGGGCGCGCGCCACGGCGTCGGCCGGGTCACCCGTCCCGACGAGGAAGGTGTCGACGCGCGCGTTGATGAAGAGTGCGTTGCCCGCTTCCGCCCGTACCTCGGCCAGCCAGTCCGCGTGCCGCTGCGGATCCTTGAGCGTGGCGTGGTTCTCGGAGTCCTCCAGATTGCAGCCGACGGCGCCCGCCTCCAGCAGCCGCCCGACCAACTCCCGGGGAGCGAGGCCGTAACCGCCCTCGATGTCAGCGGACACGGGCACCGGGACGGCCCGGACGATCCTCGCCACCGCGGCGAACATCTCGTCCGGCGGGGTCGCGCCGTCCTCGTAACCGAGCGAAGCGGCGACCCCGGCGCTCGGGGTGGCGAGCGCCGGGAAGCCGGCGTCGGCGAAGACCCGGGCACTGGCCGCGTCCCACGGCCCGGGCAGGACCAACGGGTCACCGGCGGCACGGCCGTGATGCAGGGCGCGGAAGGTGGCGGCGGTCATCTTTTTCACGTCTCCCGAAGGGATGCGGACGGTGGTGGTACGGACCGAAGGTGCGCGGACCGCTCGGCCGATGTGCCCGCTCTGAGCGCAGCGGGACCCACAACGTACCTCCGGACAGCCGAGCACGAGACGCCTGGTTCCGATCCGGTCAGGCGGTGTACCCGCCGTTGGAGTCGAGCACGGCGCCGGTGATGTACGAGGCGGCCGGGCTGGCCAGGAAGGTGACGGCCGCCGCGGTCTCGGCCGGGTCGCTGAGCCGCTGGAGGGCGAGGCTCGACACCAGGGTCTTGAGGACCTCCGGGTTCGGCGGCTCCATGCCGGTCAGCATCAGGCCGGCCTGCACCATGTTGACGGTGATGCCGCGCGGTGCCAGGTCGCGGGCGGCGCCCCTGGTGTAGCCGATGAGCCCGGCTTTGGTCGCGGCGTAGTCAGCGAGGCCGGGGACCCCGACGCGGGAGCCGACGCCCGAGCCGATGTTGACGATCCGGCCGTTGTCGCGCAACACCTTCGCCGCAGAGCGGATGATTGCGATGACCCCGGTGTAGTTGGTGGCGTGCATCCGGTCCAGGGCGGCGATGTCCGCGTCGGGGTCGTCGACCGTTCTGCCCTGCTCCACGGAGATGGCGGCGTTGTTGACCAGGATGTCCAGGCCGCCGAACCGGGCCACAACATCGTTGATCAGCTGGGGTGCCCGCGAGGTGTCCGCTTGATCGTTCTGGAAGGCGGCGGCGCGTACGCCCCGGCCCATCAACTCCTCGACGACCTCGGCGGCCTTGTCGGCGGAGCCGACGTAGGTGATCGCGACGTCCGCGCCGGAGTCGGCCAACGAACGGGCCGTGGCCGCGCCGAGGCCCCGGGAACCGCCGGTGACGAGGGCGATCTTGCCTTGGAGAGGTTGTGACATGAGTGTTCCCTTCACGTGACCAGGTTTTTGACTGTCCGGTCCACCATACGGTTGGTGGACCGGTCGGTCAATAATTGCTACGCTGGTCACATGGCCAGACCGCGGCAGTTCGACGAGGAGCAGGTGCTACGCGCCGTCCGGGACCAGTTCTGGGACGCCGGCTACGCGGCGACCTCACTGGAGGACCTCATGCGCGTCAGCGGGCTGGGCAAGGGCAGCCTATACGGGGCCTTCGGCGACAAGCACCAGCTCTTCCTTCGGGCGCTGCGCAGCTACACCGACACCAGTGGGGGCTACCTGCGGGAGATGCTCACCTCCACTCCCCGTGCCCTGGACGCCCTGCGGGCGTTCGTGATGGCACCGGTGAGCGACCCGGGCGGAGCCGCCGCCCGCCGCGGCTGCCTCATGGCGAACAGCACCTGCGAGCTGGCCACCACCGACGCTGACGTCATGGCGGAGGCGCGGCGTACCTACGAAAGCACCACCGCCCTGGTCGCCGAGTGCGTCGTACGAGCCCAGGACGAGGGTGACATGCCGAGCGATGCCGACCCGGTCGAGACGGCGCGCGCACTGCTGGCCGCGCAGCAGGGGCTCGTGTTCATGGGCCGCACCGGCCTGGACATCGACAAACTGACGGCGACGGCGCGTACCCTCGCCGCCCAGTTCCTGCCGGAGGCCTGAGACCGGCGGTCACGCGCGGCCTCGCCGACCGCTCAGCCGCTCTTGCGGGCCACGGCGCAGTATTCGGAGACGGGTGTGGTGTCGTTGCCGTCCGGACGCCACTGGGAGCAGGTGAGCAGGCCGGGCTCGAGGATGTCGAGGCCGTCGAAGAACCTGGCGATCTCCTGCGGTGTCCGCACGCACATCGGCGCGGCGCCGCCGGCGTTCCACATCTCCACGGCCTGGTCGACCGCTTCCGGGTTGACCTCGCGGGTCGGGTGGGAGATGACCAGGTAGCTGCCGGTGGGTACGGCGTCCACGAGACGCCGGACGATCCGCGTCGCCTCGTCGTCGTCGACGACGAAGTTCAGGATCCCCAACAGCATGATCGCCACCGGCTGTCCGAAGTCCAGTGTCCGGCGGGCCTGCACGAGGATCGGGCCCGGGTCCCGCAGGTCGGCCTCGAGGTAGTCCGTGGCGCCCGCCGGGCTGCTGGTCAGCAGCGCCCGAGCGTGCACCAGCACCATCGGGTCGTTGTCGACGTAGACGATCCGCGATTCCGGGGCGGTCGCCTGGGCGACCTCGTGGGTGTTGTTCGCGGTGGGTAGGCCGGTGCCGATATCGAGGAACTGCCGGATGCCAGCGTCACCGGCGAGGTGCCGCACGGCACGGCCCAGAAACTCGCGGTTGAACCGGGCCGACTGGACCAACTCCGGCATGAAGGCGAGCACCTGCTCGGCCGCCTCCCGGTCAGCGGCGAAGTTGTCCTTGCCGCCGAGGAGGTAGTTCCACAACCGGGCCGAGTGCGGGACGCTGGTGTCCACTGTGCTCGCCCGGCCCCCGTCCGTGGAAGGCGCGTCCGTCACCGAGGCTCCTCTGGTTGTGACGTGGTTGGTCCCGGACACGATAGGCCCGCGCCCCGGTGACCTTCAATGCCTGAAGATCAAAGAAACAACTGAGACGGGCTGAGCCCTTTCGGGTGCCCGGGCATGTCCTGTTTTATAGGTTCAGAGGTGACAGGAACCTTGCCAGGTTGCCAGCGCCTCCGCTCCCGGTCCGGCGTCCCATAGGAGGCAGACGCCGTGACGTCGAGTCCGCTACCCCGGATTCTTCGCCGACCCGGCGCGCCCGAGTTTCCGACGTTCCTGGAGCTCTTCTTCGATCTGGTCTTCATCTTCATGTTCTCCCGGCTCTCCGCGGGACTGGTCCACGATCTCAGCGCTCGCAACGCGGCGCAGACCGCCGTCCTGCTGCTGGCCGCATGGTGGGTCTGGGTGTTGACCGCGTGGCTCACCGACCTGTTCAATCCGCGGCTGCCGCTGATCCAGGCCACCGTTCTCGTGGTCATGTTCGGCACCCTGTTGATGGCCGTCGCGGTGCCGCGTGCCTTCGGCACACACGCGTGGCTCTTCGTCGCGGCGTACTTCGCCATCCACCTCGCCCGGGATTCGGTTCTCATCCCCGGCACCCGGGTGAACCGGCCAATCCAGGCCAGGAGCATCCGGGTCTTCTTCTGGTTCGGTGTCACCGTCGGGCCCTGGGTGGCCGGCGTGTTCGTGGACGGCACGGCCAGGCTGGTGCTCTGGTCCATCGCGGTGGCGGTCGACCTCGGGTCGGCCCGGATTGGTTGGCCGACGCCGGGGCTCGGTCGCACCGAACTCGCCAGCCAGATCTTCACCGGCGCACACCTGTCCGAACGGCACCGGCAGATCTTCATCATCTCGCTCGGCGAGTTGATCCTGGCCATCGGGATGGGCCTGGCCGCCAGCGGCTTCGAGGCCGGCCGGGTGGTCGCGTGCACAATCGCGTTCGCCAACGCGCTCCTGCTGTTCCACATCTACTTCCACCGGATCCGGCAGCTACTGGCGCCGACCGCCGTCTCGACGGTGGAACGGTTCCGCTCCGGCACCGCCACCTCGTACACCCACCTGGTCATGGTGGCGGGGGTGGTGGTCATCTCGGCCAGTGACTCACTCGTCATCAACCGCCCGTTCGGCGAGGCACCGTCGGGCTGGATCGTCGCCATCCTGGGTGGGCCCGCGCTCTTCCTGCTCGGTGGATGCCTGTTCGACTTCGTGGTCACCGGTCGGATCCTCTGGTCACGGGTGGTGGGGATGGTCGTGCTGGTCGCCGTCGGGCCCGCGATGCCGCTGCTGCCACCGCTCGCCATCATGATCGTGGCGAACCTCGTCCTGCTGCTCACGCTGATCGTGGAGACGGCGGCCCCGCGCTCGCGGCTGACCAGTGCGCCGATGCCCGCCCGGTGAGCTGCGGGAGTGCCGGCGCTGCCGCCCGGTCGACGTCAGTTCAACGCCGGTGGCCTCGCCGTACGGGTGTGCACCCGGGTGCTCAGCAGGTTCGCCACGGCGACCAGGGCGAGAACGACCACGGCGAGGAGGACGACGATGAGCGGCGGCAGCAGGTGCGTCGCCGGTGCCACCCCGCCCAGCAGGACCAGACCAGCGAGCCGCGACCTGGACACCCGACCGAACACGGTGTAGTCGAGCAGCCCACGGCCGATCAGGAAGAGAGCCGGTCCACCGAGGATGACCGCGGCCCAGGACGGTGGGGTCTCGCCGAACGGGCGGTCGATGACGAGCTTGCTGGTGACTGCCGCGCCCCCGATACCGGCCACCATGATCAGGTGAGTGATCGCGGCGGACTGGCCCAGCAGGGCGGAGTTCGTCGACTTGGCGATCGCGTCGGTCAGGAGTTCTCCCGCACGGTAGATGTAGATCCGCCACATCAGCACCACGACCAGGAAGACGACCACAAGCGCCCAGACCCGCGGAACCGTGTAGTCGCTCTGACTGAAGGTCTCCGCTGTCGTGAATATCGAGACGCCGAGCGCGATGATGACGAACTGCCGGTACCGCTCGGAGAGTCTCTCGCTGGCCGGCCCCCACTCCTCGGAGCGCGGACGCCCCAGTCGCAGCACCGGCCAGCCGAGAGCGGCCGCGGTGTACTCCACCCCGACCGCCGCCGCCCAGAGCACCAGCCGAGCCGTGTCGCCGAGCAACCCTCCACTGATCCACCCGATTGCGGCGATGGCCTCCCAGAACAGGACCCGACCGTTCCTGCCACGCCGGGACGTCTCCCGCACGATCAGCAGGTGGTAGACGCCGGAGCCGACGTGGATCGCCACGTAGGTGATCGCGAACAGCAGGCCACGGCTGCCGTACGCGTCGGGGACCGTGGCCGCCAACAGCAGGCTCGCTGCCATCGCCCCGATGAACTGCAGCTGGACCGCTGGCCGGCCCCGGTCGAGCGACTCACCCGCCCACGCGGTCAGCGCCCAGATGAACGTGAACGCGAGCAGCAGCACCACGGTCTGTGCGGCACCCGTCCAGGTGAGCTCGGTGGCCAGCTTCTCCGCGAGGGAGATCAGCGCGAAGATGTAGACCAGGTCGAAGAAGAGTTCCAGGAGTGCCGGATGCACCGGATTCCTCCGGCCCGAAACCGCAACCCCGGCGTCGCCATCCGCTGTCATCGACCACCCTGCCGCGCCCGTCCACCGTCACCGCCACCGGATGACGACACTACGGGTAATGAGAGATTGACGTAGGGTGGTTGCCCGGGGCCGGGTGCCGCGTGAAGGACCTGACGCGGTCGGTGGTTAACTGTCGAGGCGCTGCGGTCCGAAAACGCTTTCGATTGGCTGTCGTCGGTATCGGCCGTCCACCTTGCCTCGGCGGCTTCGCGCCTTCCCCGGAGCCGGTCTGGGCACTACTCTTACGAGAACCAAGGGGCAGCAAGCAAGCCACCAACCACCCTGAAATGTTTGCGAAAGGCTTTCGGTGGGCCGACGACGATCCCAGTCAGTGACGTTGAGCGACGTGGCGAGCCGGGCTGGCACCTCCGTGGCCACCGCATCCAAGGCACTGAACAGCCGCGCCGAGGTCGCCCCGGAAACCCGGGAGCGGGTGCTGCGGGCCGCCGCCGAACTGTCCTTCCAGCCCAACGTGCTGGCCCGCGGTCTGATCTCCGGGCGCACCCGCACGGTCGGGCTGCTCACTGACGAACTCGGCGGCCGGTTCGCCATACCCATCCTGCTCGGCGCCGAGAACGCCCTCGGCAACGGGCAGATGTCCGTCCTGCTCTGCGACGCTCGCGGCGACGCGATCCGCCGCCAGCACTACATCCGCACCCTGCTCGCCCGCCAGGTCGACGGGTTCATCGTGGTCGGCGACAGCAACGACCTGCGCCCGTCATTGACACAGGACATCCCGGTCCCGGTGGTCTACGCCTACGCCGAGTCAACCGATCCGCGAGACCTGTCGATCGTCGCCGACGACGAGGGCGGCGCCCGGCTCGCCGCCGAACATCTGGTGTCACACGGCCGACGCAGGATCGGGCACATCACCGGGCCGGACACCTACCGCGCGGCACGCGATCGGGTCGCCGGACTACGAGCGGTGCTCGCCGAGGCGGGGCTCACCCCCGCCGGCGACCCGCTCTACGGCGAGTGGTCGCAACGGTGGGGCCGGCACGCCGCCCGGCTACTGCTCGCCGCCCGACCTGACGTGGACGCGATCTTCTGCGGCAACGACCAGGTCGCCGCTGGCGCCGCCGACACCCTGCGCGACCTCGGTCGGCGAATCCCGGACGACGTGGCGATCGTCGGATACGACAACTGGGAGTTCTTCGCCGCCGACTGTCGACCGCCCCTGACCACCGTGGACCTCAATCTCGAACAACTCGGCGCCGCCGCGGTCAATCACCTCTTCGCCGCCATGGACGGCAACGCCGGCGCCGGCGTCATCCGGCAACCCGGCCGCCTCGTGGTACGCGAGTCCACCGGCCCCGTGCTGCATCGCTGATACCCGCTCGCCGGGACCTCGACCACCCGCGCCGGCATCCACGCCCCGACACTCAGCCGACGGGCAGGGTCGACTCGCGCATCACGACGCGACCGGGGAACTCCTCCGAGCTGGCCGCGGCACCGTCGATAGCTGCGAAGAGCCGTTGGCCGGCCACCGCGCCGAGATGTTTGAGGTTCATGTCGATGCTGGTCAAACGCGGGCGTGAGTCGGCGGCGATGGCTTCCCAGTTGTCAAAGCCGATCACCGAGATCGTTCGCGGCACATCGCGTCCGAAGTCGCGCAGCGTCTCCAGGACACCCCGTGCGATCTGGTCGCTGCCGCAGAAGATCGCGTCGACCTCGGGATGTTGCTCGACGACCATGTGTGCCGCGGCTCTCCCCCAGGACTCGTCCCACGACCCGAAGTAGGGCCGGTCGCCGACCATTCTCAGGCCGGCGGCAGCGAGCATCGCCGTCGCGCCCTCGGCGCGGTCCCGGGCCGCCTGGAAACCGGCCTCCCCGGTGATGTGGGCGATGTTGCGCCGGCCGCACGCCAGCAGGTGCTCGATGGCGAGCCGTCCACCTCCCACGTTGTCGACGGTGATCGAGATGTCCGCCGGATCGGCGGAGGGGGCGTAGACGTACACGACCGGCACGGGGATGTTGCCGGCCAGCGGCGGGCGGGGGTCGGTGCGGGAGCCCACGACCATGAGGCCGTCCACGCGCCGGGACAGCAGCGCCTGTACGTGATGCTTCTCCCGGATCGCGTCGCCGCGCGCGTCGCACAGGAAGACCGAGACCTGACCGGCCCCGGATGCGTCCTCCGCGCCCATCAGGATGGGGATCGAGAAGCGCCCCTCCAGGTCGCTCGTCAGCAGGCCGACGGTCCCGGTCCGACCACTGAGAAGCCCGCGGGCCAGGGCGTTCGGCGCGAAGGACAGCAACTCCGCGGCCTCCAGCACTCGGACTCTCGTGGTCGTCCGCACCTCGCCGCGTCCGTTGATGGCCTTGGACGCGGTAGCCACCGACACCCCGGCGAGCTTGGCGACATCGGTGAGCGTGGGCGGGCGATAAGCGGGGACCTCAGGCTCGGTGGTCATGCTTGCTCCCTCCCAGCGACCCACACCGCAGCGGTGGGCGTCGGCGAGGCCGCCGCCGGAGTGTCGTGTCGGTCAGCCAGCGGAAGCACATCCTAAAACCTTTTCGGCGACGTTGCGGCGGGGTTGCAGCCCGAACACTACACGGGGATCCCGCCGCTCTTGTGGCAGGCGGGGTCGCGGCAACTCGCCTCCTCGAAACCTCTCTCGAAACCTTGAGCAGCCGGCCGTTGGGCCACCGGAACAGCCGAGGCCCGGTCGGGTCGACCGGGCCACGGCCATCCATGGAGTGGGCGGGCAACAGCCGGCACCGCCTACGGAGCGAGCTCCTTGTTCGATCGAGCGGCGCTCGTCACGACGATCGACCTCTCCCCCCGGCTGAAGATGCCGGCCTCGACGAACGCCTTCGCGATGTGGCTGACGGTCGACACGAACTGGCCGTGATTCTTGAAGGGCGCCTGATCCCAGACCAGGTCGAGGAAGGTGGGGCCGTCGCTGCCGGGCGACGGAATGCCCGCTACGGGTACGTCGTAGTTCGGCAGGCCGTCGTTCCGCTTGCGGTTCGGCACACCGGTGTCGACCGACCCGAACACGATCGTCGGCTCGACCCGCCGGAAGTACGTCGAGGCGGCCTGGGCGTCGCCGATGTGGTACGGCCGCAGGGTGAAGCCGTGCGTGGTGAACAGCGCGTCACCCGTCGCCGTGGTGCTGTCGTGAGTGATCGCCGAGCGGGCGTAGTCGCCGTCCCGCTTCAAGTGGCGGTACAGGGACAGTTCCCGGTAGTTGCCCACACCCGGGTTCCCCAGGATCTGCATGAGGAGGGGACCCCAGAAGACCGACTGCGTGTCGGGGCGGTCCAGGGCCCGCTCGATTCGGATGCTGAACGGCATCCGAATCTCGATCGTGTCGCCCGGCTTCCAGGTCCGGCTCAAGGTCAGGTAACTGCCGGGCTTGGCGGCGACCTTCTGAGCGACGCTGTTGATCGTGACGAAGAAGCCCTTCTGCACCCAGCCCGGCACCCGCAGCTTGATGTCGAGCCGGCCGCGGCCGTTGACGGTCAGCCTGGTGCGGTCGTCTCGCGGGTAGCTCGTCTCCTGAGTGACGACGAAGCCCTTCTCGGCCCAGGTCAGCGTCGACGGTGCGTACAGGTTGACCCAGAGCGTCCTGCCGTCGGCCGACTTGAAATAGATCGTCTCCTGGTACTTGGTGTGGTTCTCCATGCCGGTGCCGCCGCAGCAGGTGCCGGTGTTGCCGTAGCTGCGGGTGGCCCCCGGGGTCAGCGGCTGGAAGTAGGTGACCTGCGGGTTGTTGACGTTCGTGTTGTCGGCGCGCGAACCAAGGATCTGGTTGAGCAGGCCGCGCTCGTAGTAGTCCAGGTAGGCCGGGTTGTGCTCGTGGAGGAACAGGTTACGAGCCAGCTTGATCAGGTTGTAGGTGGTGCAGGTCTCCGCGCCGCCCTGGGCGATCGAGTTCGCGATGTTGCCCCGGTTCTGGAACAACTCGGTGTTGTTGTTGGAACCTGGGTAGTTGCCGCCCGTCCCGCCGTTGGCGTACATCCGGTGCGGGACGACCATTCCGAGGAAGTTCTTGGCGGCCTGGAGGTACTCGCGGTCGCCGCTGTGCTCGTAGACGCGCAGGTAGCCGACGAACTGCGGCACGTGCGAGTTGGCGTGCAGCCGGTCCGGCCGACGACGACCGGGACGGGTCTGTGGCGTCGTGACGAGGATGTCGCGGTTCTCGACGCAGGCGTCGAAGAGTGACTCCCGGTTGTCGAAGCGCTTGGCGGTGTCCAGGTGCCTCGCGTCGCCGGTGAGCGCGTAGATCTCGGGGAACACCTCGTTCGCGCCCCCGGTCTCGCCCGCGATGTAGAGGTCCCACATGTAGTTCAGGTTGTCCCGGGTGATCGGGCCCGAGTACGCGGGGTGGTTCTTGTCCCCGACGGTGAGCGCGAGGTGAGCCCAGTCGGCCATCCTGACGACCACGTCGAGGGCCTTCTGGTTGTCCGTGTGGTAGTACGCGTCGAGCAGACCACGCATGATCTTGTGCTGCGTGTACCACGGCGCCCAGGTGTTGGTGGTCAGGTCGCCGCCGTAGACGGCCCACCTCGGTGGACCGAGTCGGAGCACCGCGTCCTCCGGGATCGCGCCCAGATAACCCGGGTGGGTCGGGACCCAGACGGCGGCCCCGCCGCTCTGGCTCGCCACGATGCCGCCGTCCCGGCCGTTGGGCGAGGCGTCCCTGATCGTGGAGCCTTCCTCCTCCTCGAACCGGTACCAGGCGATCGACCCGCCGCCGGTGCTCCCGTCCGCCGAGTCCAGCAACGACTGGACCTCTGGCTGGCTCAGGGCACGGTCGAAGATGTGGAACTCGTCGACGGTCGCGTCCAGGAACGGATCGCCGTACTGCGACCGCCCGATCCACCGGTTTCCGGGGTTCCCGAGGTTGGCCGGACTGAGGGTCATGGTCGTGTTCTGGCCGGCCTGCTGGCCGTTCACGTACAGCGTGCCGGTGTTCTGGGTGAGGGTGACGGCCAGATGCACCCACTGGTTGGTCGGCAATGCCGCGGCGCCGTCGATCCGCTGCTCCCCGCCGCTTCCGCTGACCGTGATCGCGAACCTCGGCACGTTGCCGGTGACACCGGCACGCGGGGTCAGGAACATGTTGACCGTGGTGTTCTGGCCGAAGTCAAACAGCCGGCTCCAGCTCTGGGCGGATGCGAGATTCACCCAGGTGGCGATGGTGAAGTCGGCGAGCTGGCTGATCGCCTCCTGGGGAAGGGCCACGTGCTGTGCCCGGCTGGGGCCGTTCAGGCGGAGGCCACTTCCGAAGCGGCCCGGCACCCGGCCGATCTGCGGCTCCTCCGGTTCCTCACCGCCCGGGTCGCCGCCCATCCGCGCGGTGATAGCGGCCTGGCACGCCGCGAGCTCGTCGACCATCCAGTCGAGCTTGCTCTTGAAGATCGGCTCTCCATGGTCGGCGTAGCCCTGCGCCAGGGCTGTCATGAAGTGGCCGGCCCAGTGGCCGCTGAGCAGCCCGCCGTCCTCCCAGCCTCCGGGGACGGAGACGCCCGGCGGGTTCGGCCGGCCGGCCTGATTGTTGAACAGCACGAGGAAGCGCCGCTCGTCGAGCTGCCGAAGGTAGTTCTTCATCCGGTCGCGCTTCTCCTGGAGCAGGCCGTCGCCCAGCGTCACGTCACGCAGTTGGAACGGCCTGACCGGGGCGGTGCCGCCGGGGCCGGGATCGGCCGGGGTCGCGCCCCGTGCGGTCGGGCCGATTGTCGCCTCGGAGGTTGTTGCTGCCTGGGCAGCGGTCGTCGGGAGCGCGCCCGCGGTGGCCACCGCGGCGACACCGACGGCTGATGCCTGAAGTACCTGACGTCGACTGGCGGGCATTTTCTCGGATTGGACCACGTGAAAATCGTCCTTTCAGGCGGGGGTACATGCTGACGGTGCGGCCTGCCTCCGGGCTTCCGCCCGGCCCTCGTCCCGGGCGTCGGCGAGCAGCTGCGCGAGTCGCCGCCGGCGTCGCCGCGCGGCGCTCCGGATGGTGAGGGCGAGGGCTGCGAGGATGGCAGCGAGGGCCAGTTGCGGCCAGGGCAGAGCCCAGGTCGTGACGGTGGCGGTGGCGGACTGGATCTCGGCGCCGGTGGGGCCAGCGCCGGGGACGGCCGGGGTGACGTCGACGCTCGTCCGAAGTCGCCCCCATGCCCAGACTCCGTCGACGCGGGCGTCGACCTCCCGGCTGCCGCCGGGAAGCATCTCGTCGACCTTCGTTGAGGTCTGCCGCGTGCCCAGGCCGAGCGGCCCGGTGGCGGTCGTCCGGCCGGCACCGGTCACCGCCACGGTGCCGTTGTTCGTCGTGGTGTACCTGAGGTGGATGGCGCCGGCCGAGAAGGGGTTCCACGAGCGCTCGTACCTGGCGGTGAGACCGCTGATCGCCAGGGCGGCCGTGACCGTACCGCTGGCCCGCAGCATGACCCGGAACCCGACCCGGCTCTCGACGGCGACCGTGCCCCCCGCGCTCGTGACCGTCGCCGCGATGCCGGCCGGGTGGTCCCCCGGCGAGGCGTCGTGCGGCACGGTGATGGTGAACGGCACCACCTTCGTCTCCTTGGGCCCGACGGTGACCGTCCTCTGCACCGTGATCCAGGTGCCGCCGTCCTCCGACTCTCGGTCGGACGGGAGCATGTTGAAGCGCCCCTTGTCGGTGAGGTAGCCGTCGGCGGCCTTCAGGGCGAAGACCGCCCTGCCGTCGCTGAGGTTCCGCACGGCCAGGTGCTCGGTCACCACCTGACCCGGGTCGAGCGTGCGCTCGATCCACCGGCAGCCGTCGGGACCCTGCTGGTTGGCTGGCTGGACCGCCCAGGTCAGGGTCGGACTGGTCGGTTCCGCCACCGCGGTGGCGGGTGCGATCGGCACGGTGACGAGCACCGCGGCCAGCAGGGCGAGCAGCCGCATCAGCGTCCGCGGCAAGGTCCGGATCATCGCGGGGTCCTTCGACGAAGGGATGTGATGGTGGGGGCCGCGGCGAGACGGCCCCCACCCGTGCGTCATTCGAACAGGGACAGGGTCAACGTCGAGGTGTACGAGCCGGCGGCGACATCGGCCGGGGTCCGCAGGTACAGGTCGGCGTTGACGGAGTACGCGTCGCCGGTGACCGCCGCGGAGTCGAACGTCGACACCAACAGCTCCTGGTCGACCAGGCCCACGTTGTTGCCGGGCTGGGTCGGTTCGTCGAGGACGGTCACCACCTCCTCGCCTCCGGAGACCAGGCCGGTGTCGCCGCCGTCGAGCAGGCGCGGCTTCCAACCAAGGTGGCCGGCGCTGATCGGAGCCTGACCGGCGCCGCCGACGAAGTCGGTGGCGCTACCCAGCACGGCCCAGGCGGCGTTGTCGGGCACCTCCTCGGCCGTACGGGTGTCGGTGACCGTCACCGTCGGCAGGGTGCCGACAAACTGACGGACCAGCAGGGTCGAGCCGTCCTCGGACAGCGCGACCGAGTTGCCGGCGATCGACATGGCGAGCACACCAGGTTCGGTGATCTCCTCGATGTCGACCGTCACCTGCACGTCGGCGTTGTCACCGGGCTCCGCCCGGGCCGGCGACTGCAACGCCACCGTCCCGACCAGCACCGCGCCCGCCGCGATCAACCGCTTTCGATTCCACGTGTTCATCTGCTACTCCAATGTCACTAGTGGTTACGGGGCCTGACGGGGATCGCCGGCACAATCGACACCGGCGTGGTCGGCGGTGCGGACGGTCGTCACGTCCTCGCCGTTGATGGGCCCGGTGGCCCGGACGGTCGCCGAGCCGGCCGCCACCGAGACCGCCCGGGTCGCGAACGACTGGTAGGCGTTCGCACCCGGCGCCACGTTGGCGACCGAACGCTGGCCGTGCGCCGTCTCCAGGACGATGTCCACCGGCGCGTCGTGCTCGTTGCGCGCCTGCACGGCGACGTACGCCCTACCGCCGACGCACCGCGCCTGCGCGCTGACCGTGACGGGCACCTCCGGTGGTACGCCCGGGTCGTCGGCGAAGACCCGCCAGTCCGTGATCGCGACCGCCGAGTAGGTGGTGCCGTTCCCGTTGGCCCGGATCGTGGCCCGCACCCGGGGCGTGGTGACGGGGTCGAAGGTGACGGTGTTGAACGCGGTGGTGCTCGTGCCGTAGGCGGATGCGCCGGTCACGTCGCGCCAGGCCGAGCCGGGCTCGTCCCAGTACTGCAGCACCCACCCGTCGGGCTCGGCCACGCCGTCGCCGGTGCCGCGGTTGGCGTCCCGCCAGAACTTCAGTTCGGCGCCGGTGATTCGTACCGGGCGCGACCAGTCGTACTGGACCCACTGGGTCGCCGGACGGGTGCCGGACCAGGTGCCCCAGAGCTGGGCCTGGCTCGGGTTCGACGGGTCGGCGCCGTCGTTGAGGGCCGTGACGCTGTTCCAACCCGCCGTGTAGGAGGCGGTCGGGGTCGCGATGGGTCCGATGTTGCCCGTGAGTGGCCCGGACAGGTCCGCCGGGATGGTGACCGTCTTGGCGGTCTCCAGGTTTCCCGCCACGTCGAGGGCACGGAACAACACGGTGTGCCGGTTGGAGTCGGGTGCCGCGATGGCGCCGCTGTAGGCGGTCCACGCGCCGGTGCCGATGGAGTACTCGATGCGGGCGACCCCGGAGGTCGCGTCGCTGGCGGTCACCGTGACCGTCCGGGTGGCGCTGTTCGCGGTGGCGGTGCTGACCGGTGCCGTGGCGTCGATGCGTACGGGGACGTTCGCGGGCGCGGAGACGTTGCCGGCGCGGTCGGTCGCGGTAGCCCGCACGGTGTGCTGACCGTCTCCGGAGACGGTGACGTCAACCGACCGCACGTCACTCGCGGTGACCGGCTCGCCGTCGTCCACCCGCGACTCGATGGTCAGCCGACCGCCACGGTCGTCGGTACCGGCGACGCGCACCCGCACCGCGGACCGGAACCAGCCGGCACCGCCCGCGCTGCCGCTGGGCGTGAGCGTCAGTGTCGGCGGGGTCTCGTCGCCCTCGGTGTCGCCGGCCGAGATGACTCGGACCTGCGCGGATACGCGACTGGCGGCGTAGCCGAGCACACTGCCCTGGATGGTGAACGTTCCGGGCGTCGCGACGTCGTCGGGTTGCACCGGGTCCCAGAAGACCGGCACCCCCAGCGTTTCGGCGCCGAACGACACGGGAACGCTGCCGGGCAGTTCGGTCTCCCCCACCTCCACCGTCATTGTCGGTGCGCTGACGGTCTCCGGCTGCGCTGCGAGGATCTTCCACTCTTCGACCGCCACCGCCGAGTAGGTGCTGCCGTTGGTCGACGCGTCGAGCACGGCGCGTACCTGCGTGGTGGTCACCGGGTCGAACGTGGTGTCCTGGAAGCCCTGCGTGCCGGTCGGGAAGCCGCTCGGATTGGGCACCTCGGCCCACTGCCCGGTGTCGAGGTTCCAGTACTGGACGCGCCAGCGGGCGGGTGCGGCGACGCCGACGCCGCTGCCCTGCGGCTGGTCGTTCCAGAAGTCGATCTGCGAACCGGAGATCCGCATCGGCTGGGCCCACGTGTACTGCACCCACTGCTGTGGCGGGTTGTTGCCCGTCCAGGTCCCCCACATGTCCGGTGGCAGCGGGTTCGATCGGACGATCTCGTCGTTGAGCGCCTTGACCCAGTACTGGGTGGGCACCGGCTGGTTGGAGACGGTTACCGTCGCCTCCTGGGCGATGTTCGGCCGGGGAGTGCGGTCCGGTCCCCTGATCGGTGTCGGCGTGACGAGCTTCATCCGCGGCGGGGTCAGCGTGTCGTCCCACTCCAGCGGGTCGATCGCCACCGAGCGGCGGAAGTGGCCGCCGCCAACGGCGTCAGCGGTGTGGTAGACGAGGTACCACGTGCCGTTGAACTCCAGGATGCCCGGGTGACTCGTCGTCGAGGAGACCGGCCGGAGCACGGTCCCCCGGTAGGTCCACGGCCCCTGTGGCGACGAAGCCGTCCCGTACGCGATGCAGGCGTGGTAGTTCGCCGGCGTGCACTGCGAGGTCGGGCCGGCGTTGTTGCCGGCGTACGCCATGTAGTAGGTGTCGTTGCGCTTGAAGACCCAGGCGCCTTCGAAGAAGCCGGTCAGGCCGGTGACGGTGCGCTGGGTGCCGACCGGGGTCTTCATGTCCTGCTGGAATTCCTGCATGCGCAGCTGGCTGAACGAGCCCCACCAGACGTACACCCGCTGGTTCGGGGCGGTGCCGTCGATGAGGATCGTCGGGTCGATGTTGTGGATGTTGTTGGCCGCGGGCACCCGCTGGGAGATGATCGGCCCGCCCGCGTGGTCGGTCCACGGGCCGGTCGGGCTGTCCGAGACGGCCACGCCGATGGCGAACTTGTCGGCCGCCGGGCTGTCCCGCTCGTTGATCGGGACGTACCAGTAGTAGCGCTTGTCGACGCCCTGGAT
This sequence comes from Micromonospora sp. NBC_00858, assembly GCF_045207365.1. NCBI lineage: Bacteria > Bacillati > Actinomycetota > Actinomycetes > Micromonosporales > Micromonosporaceae > Micromonospora > Micromonospora sp. NBC_00858. The sequence goes on from NZ_CP108828.1 coordinate 3,028,723, forward strand.
GACCTGGCCCGCGTACGCGCGTCCCGGCGTCGCCCACGCGAAGACCTGTTCCGGGCGCATCAGCGACGGATGGTGGGTCCACTCGCCGGCTTCGACGTCCGTGGTACGAAACGCGCCCCACTCGTTCATGATGAAGTCGTTGGTGGACGGTCCGGCCTGGTCATGGCCGGTGTAGATGTAGAGCTCGTCCCGGTCGGTGTCGTTACCGGGAGCGCCGGCCGGCACGACGACCGGCGCCGGATCGGCCGAGTAGTAACTGCCGTCGCCGAGGATCGGGTTGACGGTGTTGGTGAAGGTGTACGGATCGGCGGCGTAGGCCGGCGCGGCGACCCCGACCAGGCCAGCGGCGACGAGCCCGGCGACCGCCGTCGCGGCGGCCATCCTGCGGAGCCGACGCGACGGCCGGGCGGTTGGTGGGGCGGCGCCGCGCACCACGGTGGTGTTCACGGTGTCGATCTCCTCACTGTTGGGCGGGGGTGGTGGCGGCACCGGTGCGGCGCCGCCACCACGGATGCCTAGCCGCAGCTGAGTGCGCCGAACGGCGCCTCAAACTCCTCGGTTACCGGCTGGCCGTTGACGGTTCCGGTGGCCTTCACCGTCGCGATCCCGGCCTGCACCGTCCTGGCGCGGGTGTTGAACGCCTGGTAGGCGGCCTTCCCGGGCGCGACGTTGGCCACCGTGCGCGACCCGTACGGCGTGACCAGCTCGATGGTGAGCGGCACGTCCTCGGCGTTGCGAGCGTTGACCGAGACATAGACGTTGGTGCCGGTGCACTGTGTGCGTGCCTGCACCTCGACGTCCCACGCCGGGGTCTCCGGCGGGTCGCCCACGGTGAGCGTCAGCGTGGTCCGCGTGGCACCGGCCTCGCTGACGTAGTAGGGCAGGATCAGGTCACCGATGATGGTGTAGCGACCGGGGGTGTTGACGATGTTCTCGTCGAAGTCCCAGTCGACACCGATGGCCTGGTTGTCGCGGGAGCCGTCGTTGTAGGAGACCTCCACCTTGTTCGGCAGGTAGGGCAGCTCGCCCACCTCGACGGCCTGCTCGAACGCCTCGGCGCCCTGGATCGAGATGCCGCCTGGGGACATCTCGGGCCGCACGTAGATGCGGGCCTCGGCGATCTGGCCGTACGCGTCGTTCGTGCCGTAGACCACGAACGGGTCCACGTTGGGCTCCGCGACCATCGCTGGCGTGATCTCCTGCCAGTTGAACGCGACGGTGCCGCGAGCGCCGCTGGCGTAGATCGCGTCGAGCGTGCTCGGCAGGGCGGGCACCTGGCCCACGCCGGTCCGGATGAGCACCGGCGAGCGCACCGAGTTGACGGTCTCGCCGTTGGCGCGCCAGCGCAGCACGCCCGTGCCGGCACCGCCATCCATCAGGCCCCAGATGCGGATGCGCAGGTAACTGGTTGTGACGGGTTCGAAGTCGAAATGGTTGTAGGTGTTGGTGGTGAGCCCAGCGGCGTACGTCGAGCCCTTGGTGAGGGTGACCGGCGTCCAGGTGGTGCCGTTCTCGGAACTCTCGATCGCGTACGTCGTGGCCGTGGGCCGACGGGTGCCGCCGTTGTCGTCGTACCAGTAGATGTCGGTCGACGACAGCCGCACCGGTGCGGTCCACCGGTACTGGAGCCACGCGGCACGCTCGATGCTGGTGCCGTTCTGCGTCTGGCCCCAGTTGCCCCAGCCGTTTCCGGCACCCGGGTTGGAGCTGTTCGGGGTGCTGCTCTCGTTGACCCGCTGGTGGTTCTCCCACGACGAGGTCCCACTGGTGCTGATCGTCGCCGAGGAGCCGAACTCCGCGACGACCTCCCGCTTGGCGAGGGTCGCCGCCACGGTCGCCTCCGACCGCTTCTCGCCATCAGTGGCGAAGAGCCGGAACACGTAGTCACCCTCGACCGTGCCGGTCACCCGGGTCGCCAGCGCCTTCGCGTCGGAGAAGATGACGCCCGCGCCCTGCGGCGCCGAGACGGTCTCCCAGCCGAAGGTGAGCTCGCTGTCGTAGGGGACGCCGTCGTCGGACGCCGTGCCGACCAGCCTGGTGGACAGGTTGCCGTCCGCCGAGCCGTCGCGGGTGGCGGTGACCGCAGGTGCCTGGTTCGAGACCTCCGGTACGTCACGCCCCGAGTCGAACGCCTGGATCTCGGAGATCGCCGTGAAGAAGGTCGGGTTGTTCGTGAAGGCGATGCGCAGCTTGTTCGACGTCACGGTGTCGAACAACGCCTCGTTGAACTTCGCCGACGGGACGGTCGGGCTCTTGAACTGGCCGGGTACCTCCTTCCACCCTCCGTTGCCGTCGGGCACCTGGACCCACCAGCGCGCGGGCTCGCGGTAGCCACCGGCTTGACGGTCGCTGACGAAGAACACCCTCACGTTGTCGAAGGACTTGGCCGAACCCAGGTCGAGCTCGACGTAGCCGTTCTTGTCAGCCGTGCCGTAGTTGCCCCAGTACGGCTCGTTGGCGGTGACGCCGTCGGTCACGGCCGCCAGCGACACCGGCCGCTCGGTCTCCTTGATGGCGCCGGGCGTGTAGTTCATCGAGGTGGTGCTCCAGCCCGGCGTATGGAACTGCCGCCACGGCGTCGGCCGCACACCCTGCTGGGTGTACGACGAGCTGAGGTTGGCGCCCGCCGTCAGGTTCGGCGCGTCCTCGGTGAGGTCGATGCCGGCCGTCTTGAGGTACGAGACGACGCGGTCGTCCTGGATCGGGGCGTCGACCGCGCTCGGGAAGTTGGCCCCGGTCGTCGCGGTGAAGGTGACGGTGAGGCCGTCCTCGGCCTGGACCTGGTTGGTGCCCGGGTCGTAGGTGAACTTGCCGACCTTGTCGGTGCTGACCTTCTTCTCGCCGTTCAGGAACAGGCTGTAGCCGGCGCCCAGGCCGTACTTGCTGCCGTCGGGGTCCCAGACGATGGTGACGTCCTGCCCGTGGTAGCGAAGGTTGTTGGCCATGAAGTGTTCGTAGCCGAACGTGATCGGCGACAGCTCGATCTTGTCGTCGGAGCGCGGCTGCAGGCCCGCCATGTCCTCGACGAAGATGTAGTTCATGTTGCCGAGCATGATGTGGTTCGGGTTGTTGCGGTTGTAGGTCTTCGCGGTCGCGTTCCAGTTGGAGTAGTACTCCGCCTGGTTCGCGACCCGCATGTCCGCACCCGGGTAGATGCTCCAGGCCATCCAGTCCAGCAGCCGCTTGGCGTACGCCGGGGTGATGTACTTCTGCTCCGGGTCGTAGTGGCGCAGCGCGGAGCGGACGCTGCGGTACTGCACGGTGAAGTTGATGTTGGAGAAGTTGTTGGAGCCGCCCACCCCGTAGGCCGACCGGTCGTACTGGTTGGCGGTGTAGAACGGGAAGATCGGGAAGTTGTCGCCGTAGGTCAGGAAGCGGAACCCGTCGACGTAGGTCTGCCACTGGTCGAACGGGATGAGGTTCTCGGCGTAGATGTCGTAGAGGTTCGACTCCTTGGCCGGGATCAGGTCACGGGCCGACTGGGGCAGCGGGTTGGGCCGGCCGTTGGAGCTGGCCGCGCTGGTGGCTCCGTGCGACGTGCCGGCCAGGAACATCCGCGTGTCGGGGCTCCACAGCCGGTCGAGGATCGCTGCGCGGATCTCGTTGGCACCGGTCGCCATCTCGTCGACCTTGGCCTGGTCGGCGCCGGCGATCTGGTAGAGCTGGCGGGCGGCGTCGAACGCGCCCCACACGTACGCCGACTCGGGTCGCTCGATCGTGCGCGCCCCGGGTGCGCCGGCGTTGGTCTTCGGGTAGCCGAAGGTGATGGCGTCGGCGTCGTTGCCCGGCATGTAGTTGGTGTCGTACGCGATGAGCTTGTCGTCGTTGCCGTCGTAGTGCTCAAGCTGGCCGACGCCGTCGCCCTCGAAGTAGTGCGCGAACTTCCCGGCGATCTCCTTGCCACCGCCGTGCACGTTGTAGGCCTCGAGCCCCGCCGTGCCGAGGTACTGCGAGTAGTGGTTGTTCCAGCTCGTGTGCCCCGGGCTGTCCAGGAAGGCCGAGGAGCCGGACAGCTCGCCGATGTTGAGGATCTGGCCGTACGGCAGGTAGGGCGTGCGCAGCCACTTGGTGTCCTGCAGGTGCATCGGCTGGGTCAGCGCCACGGCGTTCTGGTAGAGGTTCACCCCCTCGATCGTCGTCGGGTACTGGTAGACGTGACCGGATGCGTTCGCGTCGAGGGTGTTGTACCGCTCGCCCCACCAGCGGTAGACGATGGCCTTTTCCAGGGCGGGGTCGGGCAGGTCGATGTAGGGGACGTCCTGTGCCCAGCGGCGGTTGAACGCGGTGATGCCGGTACGTACGGCCGTGGCCGCCGACATGCCGGCGTACTCCTGGTAGCTCTCGACCGTCTTGGTCAGCGTGGCCGAGGAGACGGCGCCGACGACCGACAGCGACAGCGAGCCGTCCGCGGGCACGGTGATCTCGCGGTCCAGGTTTGTGCCGGTACGGCTGAAACCGGCACCGGTGAGGTCGATCTTGATCGAGTTCCACGCGGTGTCGACGAGTCCGTTGTTGGCGCCGCTGGTGATGGTGCGCGTGCCGGTGAGCGTCGCCGTGCCCGTTCCGGGCTGGGTGGCCAGCGGGGAAGCGGCGCGGACGGTGAAGGTCGCCGGCGAGCCGCCGGGGTTCTTGAAGTCGATGGCGGTGACCGCGACGTTGTCGTCGGTGATGAACTTGGTCAGGTCGGCGGTGACGCCGGTGGTCCCGATCGTGTACCGGCTCCTGGCGTGGCTCGGCGCGTTGAACCGGTTCGCGTTGACCTCGGTGACGGTCTGCCCCGGCACCGTGACGGTGTACAGGTTGCCGAGGTTGTTGGGGCCACCGACGTAGGCGCTGCCGGCGAATCCCATGGTGGTGAAGTTGTTGTTGCTCGCGCCGCGCATGTACAGGGATCGGCCTCGGGTCATCAGCACCGCTGACCCGAGTGTCCCGTGGACACCCAGAATGCGGTCGAGGTAGTAGTCCGTGCCGCCAGCGGCGAGATCCTTCTCGAAGATCGACTGGTGCATGTTCCCCGCGGTGAACGGCACACCGGGCATGAGCTGGTTGGCGACGTCGCCGACGTTGCTGTAGGCCGGGTCGCCGATGTCCATGGCATGGCTCTGCCCGTCGGTGTAAACCCCGACGTCGCCCTCGTTGCCGGGCAAAATCGGGCTGGCGGCGTTGGCTGGGGATGGCACACCCACAGCCCCTCCGACCACCAGCGCGGCCAGGGCGGCCCAGAGGGGCACCCTCCGCACGCGTCCATGGATCATGTTCTTTCCTCCTTGTTGTCGGTGCGGCCGAACGGGTGGAGCGTTAGCGCTAACATCGGGCCTGCCCTTCAGCCCATGACGTCCGGGTCAGCGGTCCATGGGCAGCCAGACGCGCATCGTCGAGGGCCCGCGATTGGCCCAGGCGTGGTACTCCACCAGCGCCACCTCGTCGAGTACCTCGCCGACGATCGGCGCCGCCGAGGCCGCGTCGGGTCGGTAGGGCCAGCCGTGGTCCTGCGGGTGCACGCGCCGGCAGCGCACCGTGACCCGGCCATCGACCAGGCGGGGCGGCTGGCTGTCGTCGACGCGAAGCTCATCGACGGAATCGACGCCGGGTACGTCCACCGACTCCAGGGCGAACACCAGAGGGCCGCGCTCCACCGCGACGCAGCCACGGACCGAGTCGATCCGCGCGTCCGGGTAGGTGAACCGGGGCGCCATCGGCAGCGACAGGACAACCTCGTCGCCTCGTCGCCACGTCCGATTCTCGGTGACGAAGCCGGGACCGACCGGGCGGCTGTCTCCGTCGATGGTCACCGTCGCACCCTGGGCCGCCCAACCGGGCACGCGCAACGACAGCGACCAGGGACGGTCATCGTCGCTGTCGATCCGTACCCGGATCTGCCCATCGTGGGGGTAGTCGGTCGCAATGCTCACGCACACGTCACGCCCGTCAGCGAGGCGATGCTCAACGGTGCCGGGCATGTACTGGTGGAGTTGGAGGCCCTCGTCGTCGAACGTGGCGATGTACGCCGTCAGGCTCGCCAGGGTACGGGCGACGTTGGTCGGGCAGCAGGAAACCTCGAACCAGGGTGCCCGCAGCGAGGCCGCCGCACGAAGGCTGGGCCGGTCGGCGTCGGGAAGGGTGCCGAGCTCACGCCGGTGCAGCGTGTTGGTGTAGAAGAAGCTCCGCCCGTCGGCCGACGGTGAGGTCGACACCACATTGAACAGCGTCCGCTCGATGAGGTCGGCGTACGGGGGGTCGCCGTCGGCCAGCAGCAACCGCCACGCGAGCATCACCGAGCCGACCCCGGCGCAGGTCTCGGAGTACGCGCGGTCGGGGGCCAGCAACCAGTCCTCGCCGAAGGCTTCATCCTGGTGGCGGGAGCCCTGACCGCCGGTGACGTACGTGCGCCGGGCCACCGCGTTCTTCCACTGGTTGCGTACCGCCTCCAGCAGGCTGGCGTCTTTCAGCTCGACCGCGACGTCGGTGGCGCCGGCGGCAAGGTAGTTCGCCCGCACCGCGTGCCCGCGCAGGACTGTCGCCTGCCGCACGGGAAGCTCATCCTGGAAGTACTCGCGACCGTACTCCACATCGCTGAGCCGGCCATGGCCCCGCCGGTCGACGAAGAGAGCGGCCTGGGTCAGGTAGCGGTCGTCACCGGTGACCCGGGCGAACTCCACCAGCGCGGGCTCGATCTCCGGATGTCCGCAGAGGCCGTCGATGCCGTCCGGCCCGAACGTTTCGCACACGTTGTCGGCGGCACGGCGGGCGATGTCGAGCAGCCCGTCGTCCGCGCCTGGACGCGTTCGCGCGCGGGCGACCGCGGCTTGCAGAAGGTGACCGATGCAGTAGAGCTCGTGACCCCATTCGAGGTCGGACCACCGCGGTGCCTGGCCTGGGCGACCGAACCTGGTGTTGAGGTAGCCGTCGGACTCCTGTGCCGCGGCCACCCGGCGCACGATGGCGCGAAATCTCGTCTCGAGCTCCGCATCGCCGGTCCGGCCGATCTCCCACGCCATTGCTTCGAGGAACTTGTAGATCTCCGAGTCGGAGAACTCGCGTCCACGGCGTTCGCGCGAAAGGTCGCCCTGCACGGCGAGGTCGAAGTTTCGAATCCAGCCTTCCCGCTCAAGCCAGTGCTCGATGTGCTCGAGGGTCGCGACGCCGTTGATTGATTGACGCTCAGCCCAGAATCCGCCCGTGATCCGGACTTTGTCCAGCCCGACGGGCCGCAGCCGGCCACGAATCGGCAGGACAGGGGCGGCCGCAGGTACGGTGCCGCTCATGGTCATCCCTTCATCGCGCCGGACATGAAGCCGCGCACGTAGTGTCGTTGAAGCAGCAGGAACAGCACGATGCACGGAAGGGCGAGAACGACGACGCCCGCTTCAGTAGCCCCGTAGTCGACGACACCTTGAACCTGGCCCCGCAGATTGGAAACAGCGAGCGGAAGTGTCATGCGCTCGGTGTCGTTGATGAGGATCAGCGGTGCCATGAAGTCGTTCCACGCGGCGAGGAATGCGAACAGCCCCACGGTGATCAGACCCGGCTTCACGGCGGGTAACAGCACTCGCCACAGGGCGCTGAACGACGAGCACCCGTCGACCATCGCGGCCTCGTCCAGCTCACGCGGCACCGCTTCGAAGGAGATGCGCATCAGAAAGGTGGAGAACGGCAGTTGGAACATCGTGAGGACCAGGGCCACGCCGACGAGGGAATTCTCCAGCCCCACCTGGTTCAGCAGCACATAGAGCGGGATGAGCAACGTCGCGTACGGGACCATGAGGATGGCGAGCGTCACCAGGAACAGGATGTTCTTGCCCGGGAAGCGGAACCGCGCGAACGCGTAACCGCCGAACAGGGAGATCAGCAGCGTCAGGGTGACGGTGAGCAGGGAGACGAAGGTCGAGTTCGCGAGGTAGCGCCAGATGCCGGCCTGGTAGTTGGCCAACGTCTCGTAGTTGCCGAATCCCCAACCATCGACCTGGTTCGTGCCGGCCTGCGGGCCGACCGAGGCGACCGCCGTCCAGAGCAGCGGAGCCAGGAAGATCAATCCCACCGATCCGGTGAACACCCAGTACGGTGTGCGCAGCACTATGCCGAAGATGGTGACGCCCTTGGTGCTGCGCCGGCCGACTGGCGCCACGGGTGACAGAGGTGGCCCTCCGGCAGTGGTTGAAGTGGAACTGGGCAGGGCGACCATCGTCGTCAATTCTCCTCGGACCGGAAGGCGCGCAACTGCAGCGCATTGATGAGGACCAGGGCCACCAGCACGATGACAGAGAGGGCCGCCGCCACACCGAGGTCGTTCTGACCTTGGAACGCCACCATGTAGATGAGCTGAACGACCGTGATCGTGCTGTTGTCCGGCCCGCCCTTCGTCAGGATGTAGAACTGCTCGAAGGCGAGCAGGGAGCCGGTCACGCAGAGCACGGTCGTCAGTGCCAGGGTCGGACGCAGCAGCGGCAGGGTGATCTTCCGAAAGGTCTGCCAGCGGCTGGCTCCGTCCGCGCGTGCGGCCTCGTACACGTCCGCCGGTATGCCCTGCAAGCCGACCAGCATGAGCACCATGTAGAAGCCGGCGTAGCGCCACACGATGAGGAAGGTCGTCGAGAAGAGCGCCGCGTTCGGTGAACCGAGGAAGGTGACGCCCAGACGATCCATCACGGGCGCCAGTGGGCTCGCGTACGGCGAATAGAGCACGTAGAACAACAGGGACGCCGACGCCAGCCCGAGGGCACTGGGAATCAGAAACGAGGCACGGAGCAGGTTGTTCCACCGGCTCGACTCCTGCACGAGCAGGGCCAGCCCCAACCCGAGGGCCAGCAGCAGCACGGTCGCGAGCGCTGTGTACTTGATGGTGAACACCACCGAGTCGGTGAAGAACCGGTGGTTGATCGCCTTCACAAAGTTGTCGGGAGCGTTGATCCCCTGATCGCCGGCCAACAGCGGCCATCTCGACACCGACATCTTGATGACGAGCAGCAGCGGCACAGCGAACAACGCCACCACGAACACCGCGGTCGGTGTCGCGTAGAGCCAGCCAAGCAGGGCCTGACGGCCGCGTGGGCGGGCGCGGTCCCGCATCGCCGCACTGGGCGGGCGAGACGGTGCGGTGACTCTCATGGAAACCTCTCGTTCAGTCGCGACGGGCGGTCGTTAACACGTGCGAGTCGTGTCCCGCCGCAGGCGCATGCCGGCCGACAAGGCCGTTGGACGGCACACGCCTGCGGTGAACACCTACTGCTTGAGTACGGCGTTGATCTCGCCGTTGTCCTTCTGCAGGTCGCCGCTACCGTTCAGCACCCGATTACGGACGAGGGTCAGCCAAGGGCTGTTCGGCGCGTTGAACGCCTGCTGGAAGTTCAGCGCGACGGGCGTGTCGCCCTTACCAGCCGCGTCGTTGATGGTGACCAGCCGCGGGTCCTCGGCGGCGTACTTGTTGCTCGCGAGGTCGGCGCGGGAAACCACGTCCTTGTTCTTCGCCAGCACCTCGACCTGGGCGGCCTCGGACATCATCCAGCTGAGGAAGTTCCAGGCCTGCGCCGCCTTCTTCGAGTCCTTCGAGACGCCGATGCCGTCTCCACCGACAAAGGTGGAGCCGCCACCGGTCGGGCCGGGGATAGCGGCGACACCGGCGTCGAACGGGGTCGAGGAGAGCAGCGTCGCCGGGTAGAGCATCAGTCCGACCTTGCCCTCGGTGAATGCGGCAGTCCAGGTCGGACCCGTCTCGCCCGCCGAGGAGGGCAGCACGGCACCGGACTTCCACATGTCATGCCAGGTGCTGTAGACCTTCTGGGCGGTGTCGTCGCCGAGCTTGGATTCGGTGCCGTCCTCGCTCAGCACCTCACCGCCGCCCGCCCAGACGGAGGGGAACCAGGTGAAGACGAGGCAGCCGCCGCAGTTCAGACCGGCCGCCGTGCCGTAGACGCCGGGCTTCTTCATGGCCTGCACCGCCTTGGCGGCGGCGGCGTATTCGTCGAGCGTTGCCGGCGCCTTCTCCGGGTCCAGCCCGGCGTCCTTGAACAGCTGCTTGTTCCAGAACAGCATCGACAGGTCCAGCACGAAGGGTAGGACGTGCTTCTTGCCGTCGAGCGTGCCGGCCGAGAGGTGCCCCTTGTTGATGGAGTCCTTGAAGCTGAGGCCGTCGATGTTCGCGCTGAGATCCTGGAACAGGCCCTGGTTCACCCAGTTCGGCACATAGACGATGTCCGCGGCGAAGAGATCCGGCAGGCCGTCCGATCCTGCCGCCGCGCCGACCTTCGCGACGTAGTCGTCGTTGGGTACGACGGTCAGTTTGACCTTGTTCTGGTGGCTGGAGTTGTACGCCTCGACGAGCAGCTTCGCCTGCTTCTCCAGGGGGGCGCGGGTCCACAGGGTGAGCTCGCTGCCGTCGTCGACGCCGTTGGGTCCGGCCTCGGCCGCGCTCGAGCCGCCCGAGTCGTCGCCGCTGCACGCGGCCATGCCGACAGTCAGCGCCGCCACGAGGACTCCCGCCAGCGAACGAAGGGCAGTGCGTCTGCCCAAGGTTTTTCTCATGATTCCTCTCCTAGGGTTCATCGTTCGGAGGGAGCCGCCAGGCGGTCCCCGCGAGCTGAGGCTCAGACCGGATCATTGGTTCGCTCGGGTTGCTGAGACGGGGCTAGAGCCGCCGGTGGATCCGGTCCGCGTCGCCCGCGTCAGTCGCTTGCGGTGGCGTGCCGTGTTGCCGCCCTATGTGGATCGTCTGCGCCGCGCTGTCGCAGCTGACCGCTCGACGTATTGGGTTGACCCTCGACAACGCTGCTGATCGCACCGCCTCCGTGCGCGGTGCCGCGTACGTCCTCATCGCGCCTCCGCCTCCCGCCGGATCCGGCGCGGCTCGTGCGTCACGTCGTTACCGCCGCGACCGAGGTGGTGGATGTCACTCCGCCGCTAGCGTGTCGCACGAAAACGATTTCGGCAAGATGTCGAAGCAGTAAAAACTGAACGGCCTTCGCCGATGTCCTTGCCGGCCTCAGGACGATGCCTGCGCACTTCGGTTGCCGGAAGCATGGGACCGCAAACGACTGACGGGGCCGCTGAAAAGCTTGCGAAATGGTTTCGGCGGCCCGACGCCGACCACGGCCAGCTGCGCCGAGCGAGGTGCCGCCGGTGTCCCCCGAGTGACTGGCCGGCGGCAGAGAACGGCGTTGCACCTGGCGCGGATAGCACCATCACGGAGACGACGTGGCGAAAGCTCAGCTGGACAGTCGGCGCGCAGGGCGAACCCTGCGCGCAACCAGCGCTGCGACTGTGCTCAGCCCTGACCGGGCTCGCCGGTCTGGTCCCACATCGACTTCATCTCGCCGAACGCCTGCTCCATGATCTGCACCATGGCGGCCCGGGCACGGTCGCCGTCGTGCCGCTGAATCGCCTGCGCCACGTCGGCGTGCAGCTGGAGGGCCTGCTCGTGGGGGTAGTGCGGCATCAGGTCGTAGTGGTGGCGGCCGGTGAGCACCTCCGCCACCAACTCCTGCAGCTTGACGAACATCTCGTTGCCGGAGGCGGCCAGCACCCGCCGGTGGAACTCGATATCGAGCTGGAGGAAGCGCGCCTCGTCCCCGGCCTTCCCGGCGGCCCACATCTTGGCTGCCAACCCGACGAGATCGCTCGCCTCGTCGTGGTCGACCCGGCTGGCGGCCAGCCAGGCGGCGTGCGGTTCGACGGCGGTCCGCAACTCGGTGATCGAGCGCATCTGCGCCATCCGGCCGGCCGAGGCCAGTCGCCAGCGGATCACCTGCGGGTCGAAGACGTTCCAGTCGCGCGCCGGCCGGATCAGCACTCCGACCCGACGCCGGGTCTCGATGAAGCCCATGGAGGCGAGCACCCGCAGGACCTCGCGGACGACCGAGCGGGAAACCCCGTAGCGGTCGACCAGCTCGTCGATGTTCAGGACGGAGCCGGGCGTCACCTGACCACCGCAGATGGCGGTGCCGAGGTGGTCGAGAACTTGCGCGTGCAGCCCGGCCTCGGCAGGGGCCTTCTTCTGGACGGCTGCAACCCCTAATGAGGACGGGTCCACGCCATGAAGCATATCAGTTGAAGATCACCCCTTGAATAAATCCGCTTTATCGGCCTAGCATCCGGACGTTAAGCGGATGTAAACACGAGGTTCCGCCCTACCCCCGGGGCGGCGACCACGACAGAAGGAGAGATGGACGTGCGGCGTCGATCGATATTCGGAACTTCTCTGGCCGTGGTTGCCGCCATGGGCCTGTCGGCATGCGGCGGCGGTGACGACAGCGCCGCGTCGACGACGGTGCGGGTGACCCTGGCGAATCACGTGTGGACGGAGAACATCAAGAAGGCTCTGCCCGAGTTCGAGAAGCAGACCGGCCTGAAGGTCGAGATCACCCAGCTCGGCGAGGACCAGCTCTCCGACCAGTACAACGTCAAGCTGAACGCGGGCTCCAGCGACATCGACGTGATGATGTACCGCCCCCTGCAGGAGGGGAAGCTGTTCGCCAAGAACAAGTACCTCGCCGACCTGTCCGACGAGGTGAAGTCCAACAAGGACTGGGACTTCAGCGACTTCCAGGCCGGCCCGGTGACGGCCACCTCGTACGAGGACAAGGCGGTCGGCGTCCCGATCATCACCGAGCAGGAGGTCCTCTACTACCGCAAGGACCTGCTGGCCAAGGCCGGTCTGACCGCCCCGCCGAAGACCCTCGACGAGCTCAAGACGGCCGCAGCCAAGATCAAGGCCGCTGACCCGGGCATGGCGGGCTTCGTGGCCCGTACCGGCAAGTCGCCGGCGGTCACCCAGTTCTCCAGCTTCCTCTACAGCTTCGGCGGTGACTTCGTCGACAGCAGCGGCAAGGCCACCGTCAATAGCGAGCCGGCCAAGCAGGCGTACGCCTACTACGGCGGGCTCCTCAAGGACCACGGCCCGGCGAACGTCAGCACCGACATGAGCTGGCCCGAGGCGATGGCCATCTTCACCCAGGGCAAGGCGGCGTTCTACACCGAGGCCAACTCGCTCTACAAGAACGCCACCGACCCGGCCAAGTCGAAGGTCTCCGACACCGTCGGCTTCGCGCCCTTCCCGGCCGGTCCCGCCGGTTCGAAGCCGTACAACATCCCCTCCTGGGCGCTGGGCATCAACGACAACTCCGAGAACCAGAGCAACGCCTGGAAGTTCGTCGAGTGGGCGACCAGCAAGGAGCAGACGCTCGCGCAGCAGAAGTCCGGCGTGCCGGGCGCGCGTACCTCGGTCTGGGCCAACCCGGAGGGCACGGCGACGTACCCGAAGGACCTCGTCGAGGCCATCGCGGCCAGCACCAAGGAGGGCGTGGGTCACGACCGCCCGCTGGTCAACAAGGTCGCGCAGGCGCGGGAGATCGTCGGCCAGCCGATCGTCGACGCCATCGCCGGCAAGGACGCGGCGGCTGCGGCCGACACCGCCAACGAGGCGTTCCAGAAGTTCCTGGACGACGAGGCCAAGTAAGCCTGGCGCGGGGGTGGCGGGGCCGACCGGCTCCGCCACCCCCGTCCGGCCCGCCCACCCCGGAGATCTCATGGCAGCAGTGACCACTCCCACCAGACCGCCCCGCCGCGCCACCGAGACGCCGGACACTCCGGCGTGGGCACGCTGGGCCAACGACCACCGCAAGTGGCTCTTCGCGGCGCCGGCCATGGCCTTCGTCGCCGCACTGATCATCTTCCCGCTGGCCTGGACCGGCTATCTCAGCCTCACCGACGCCGAGGGCTCGGTCCGGGCGGAGTCCGAGTTCGTGGGCTTCCAGAACTACGTCGAGGTGCTCTCGGACACCGACCGGTTCTGGCCCGCCGTCGGCCGGACCGCCGGGTTCACCGTCGTGGCGTTGCTGTTCGAGGTGGTCCTCGGCATGGCGGTCGCCTTGCTGCTGTGGCGACCGTTCCGGGGCCAGAAATGGGTCCGGGTCGCCATCCTGATGCCGTTGGTCGCCACCCCGGTCGCGGTCGGCATGATGTGGCGGCTCATCTTCGACCCGAACATCGGTCTGGCGAACCAGGCCCTCGGCTGGATCGGCATCGGACCCCAGCCATGGTTGGCCGGCCAGCACTCGGCGCTGCCCACGACGATCTTCATCGACGTCTGGCAGTGGACCCCGATGGTGGTGCTGATCCTCCTCGCCGGCCTGACCTCGCTCTCCGACGAGCCCCAGGAGGCGGCGCGCATCGACGGCGCCAGCGCCTGGCAGCGGTTCCGGCACGTCACCCTGCCGCTGGTGATGCCGACCGTGGTCGTCGCGATCCTGCTGCGCGGCATCGACGCGCTGAAGACCTTCGACATCCTCTACGCCACGAAGGGTCGCGGCGGCGGCTCATTCCACGAGGTCGAGACGCTCAACGTGTACGCCTACGGCCTGAGCTTCGACTACAACGAGTACGGCATCTCATCGACAGTCCTCATCATCTTCTTCCTGATCATCATCGGGTCGATGTGGGCCCTGACGTCCCGTAGGAAGGAGTCGCAGCGATGAGGTCCAGCCCCGCCTACCGGGTGTTCCGCGTCGTGGCGCTCACCGTCGTGGTGATCGCGCTGCTCGCACCGCTGCTCTGGATGGTCGCCGCGTCGTTCAAGACGAACGTCGACATCTACGACACGGGCAAGGCGCTCGCCTTCTCGCCCACCCTGGACAACTACGCCAACGTCCTGGAGCAGGCCAACTACGTCCAGTTCATCGGCAACAGCCTCTGGGTGGCCTTCGCGGCGACCGCGCTCTCCCTCGTCCTCGGCATCCCCGCGGCCTACTCCATGAGCCGCTTCAACATGAAGAAGTCGGCGCTCGTGGTGCTGATGGCTCGGGTCATCCCCGGCGTCTCCCTGCTGGTCCCCTGGTACTACGTCTTCTCCAACCTGAAGATGGTCGGCGGGTTCAGCGTGCTCGTCCTCAGCCACATGTTCGTGTCGCTGCCGCTGGTGGTCTACATCATGATGGGCTACTTCGACAGCCTGCCCCACGAACTCGAGGAGGCGGCGCTCGTGGACGGGCTGACCCACATCGGCGCGTTCCGCCGGATCACACTGCCGCTGTCGATACCGGGCGTGGCCACTGCCGGCATCCTGTCGTTCATCTTCTCCTGGAACAACTTCATGTTCGCCCTCGTGCTCTCCGGCGCCGACACCAAGACCCTGCCCGTCGCGATCTTCGACTTCGTCGGCTACGCCAGCATCGACTGGGGCGGCCTGATGGCGGCGGCCAGCGTCGTCACCCTGCCGATCATGGTGATCGCCCTGTTCGTGCAGAAGTACGTCGTCTCCGGCCTCACCGCCGGCGCGACGAAGGGCTGAGGACATCGTGACGACAATCGCGCGGGTCGAAACCTTCCTGGTCGCCCCCCGCTGGCTCTTCGTCCGCGTCGAGACCGAATCCGGAATCGTCGGCTGGGGCGAGGCGACCTGCGAGGGCCGATCCGAAACCGTCCGGACCGCCGTCGAGCAGCTCAGCGAGCTCCTGATCGGGCGGGACGCGCTGCGGATCGAGGACCACTGGCAGACCATGACGAAGGGCTCCTTCTACCGGGGCGGCCCGATCCTGGCCAGCGCTGTGTCCGGCCTGGACCAGGCGCTGTGGGACATCGCCGGCAAGCGCTACGGAGCGCCGGTGCACCAACTGCTCGGCGGCCCGGTCCGGGACCGGATCCGGGTCTACGGCTGGGTCGGCGGCGACGAGCCCAACGAGGTCCGCGACCACATCGCCGCGCAGGTGGAGGCCGGGCTGACCGCGGTCAAGATGAACGCCTCCGGGCGGATGAGCCCGATCGCGTCGGTCGCCGAGCTGGACGGAGTGGTCCAGCGGGTCGCCGCCGCCCGGGAGGTGCTGGGCGACGAGCGTGACGTCGCCGTCGACTTCCACGGTCGGTTCACCCTCGCCAACGCCCGCCGCGTCGCCCCGCTGCTCGAGCCGTACCGGCCGCTCTTCCTCGAAGAGCCGGTCGTACCGGAGAACTCCCACCTCATCGGCGACTTCGTGCGGTCCACGACCACGCCCGTCTCGACCGGAGAGCGGCTCTACAGCCGGCAGGAGTTCCTGCCCGTCTTCCAGGCTGGCATCGCGGTCGCCCAGCCGGACCTCTCGCACGCCGGTGGGATTTCCGAGGTACGCCGGATCGCCGCGCTCGCCGAGGTCTACGACGTGCAGCTCGCCCCGCACTGCCCGCTCGGGCCGATCGCCCTCGCGGCGTGCCTGCAGGTCGGCTTCGCAACGCCCAACTACCTGATCCAGGAACAGAGCATCGGCATCCACTACAACCTCGGCGCCGAGGTGCTCGACTACGTCCTGGACACCACGCCGCTGACCTTCGTCGACGGGCACATCGAGCGACTCACCGCCCCCGGGCTCGGCATCGAGATCGACGAGCAGGCGGTACGGGCAGCGGACAAGCGCGGGCACGCCTGGCGCAGCCCCACCTTCCGGCACCCCGACGGCTCCTACGCGGAATGGTGAGCCTGCTCGACGGCCACGGGACCGCAAGCACCATCCGCTAACCCCGCCCAGGCGGCACCTGAGAAAGGCACCACGTGAAGATCGTCGCAGCGGACGTCATCGTCTCCAGCCCTGACCGCAACTTCGTCACCCTGAAGATCACCACAGATGACGGGCTCACCGGCCTGGGCGACGGCACCCTCAACGGGCGCGAACTGTCGGTCGCCTCGTACCTGCGCGATCACGTCGTCCCGCTGCTGATCGGGCGCGATCCGCACCGCATCGAGGACACCTGGCAGTTCTTGTACCGCTCGGCGTACTGGCGGCGCGGGCCGGTCACGATGGCGGCGATCGCGGCCGTGGACGTCGCGCTCTGGGACATCAAGGCCAAGGCCGCCGGCATGCCGCTCTACCAGTTGCTCGGCGGCGCGTCGCGGACCGGCATCATGGCGTACGGCCATGCCTCGGGTCGCGACATCCCGGAGCTGTTCGACTCGATCCGCAACCATCTCGACCTCGGCTTCCGTTCCATCCGGGTCCAGACCTCCGTCCCGGGCATCAACGCCGTCTACGGGGTGGCCGCGCAGCCCAGCGCCGACGGCAAGCGGTACGACTACGAACCGGCGCAGCGCACCCCGCTGCCGGCCGAGGAGGACTGGGACACCCGCGCCTACATGCGTCATCTGCCCGGCGTCTTCGAGGCGGTACGTAACGAGTTCGGGCCCGAGCTTCCGCTGCTGCACGACGGTCACCACCGGATGACGCCGATCCAGGCCGCCCGGCTCGGTAAGGATCTCGAACCGTACGACCTGTTCTGGCTTGAGGACTGCACTCCGGCGGAGAACCAGGAGGCGCTGCGGCTGGTACGCCAGCACACCACCACGCCGCTGGCGATCGGCGAGGTCTTCAACACCGTGTGGGACTACCAGACGCTCATCCGGGAACAGTTGATCGACTATGTCCGGTCCGCCGTGACCCACACCGGGGGCATCACTGCCATGCGCCGACTGCTGGACTTCGCGGCGCAGTACCAGATCAAGTCCGGTATCCACGGCCCGACCGACATCTCTCCCGTCGGCATGGCTGCCGCCCTGCACCTCGACCTGGCCATCCACAACTTCGGCATCCAGGAGTACATGCGGCACGGAGCCCTGACCAACGAGGTCTTCCGGCAGTCCTTCACGTTCGCCGACGGCTACCTCCATCCGGGTGAGCAGCCGGGGCTGGGCGTCGAGCTCGACGAGAAGGCCGCCGACCGGTTCCCGTACGTACCGGCCTACCTCCCGTTCAACCGCCTGAAGGACGGGACCGTCCATGACTGGTGAGCACCGTGCCACTCCCCCTCGCCACGACCCGCCCCGACATGTCGTCGTGATGGGCGTGTCCGGCGCGGGAAAGACGACCGTGGCCAGGGGAATCAGCGACCTGACCGGCCTGACCTTCGCCGAGGCCGACGAGTTCCACTCCGAGGCCAATGTGGCGAGAATGCGCTCGGGCGTACCTCTCGACGACGACGCCCGCTGGCCCTGGCTCCGCTCCCTCGCCGACTGGATGGCCAGCCGGGACGCCGAAGGCGTGTCGACGGTGCTGGCCTGCTCGGCGTTGAAGCGGTCCTACCGGGAGGTGCTCCGGGAAGGACCACCGACCGTGGACTTCCTCCACCTGGACGGGACGGCGGAGATCATCCGGGAGCGGATGTCCCAGCGCGCCGGGCACTACATGCCGGCAAGCCTCCTGGACTCCCAGCTGGCCATCCTGGAACGGTTCGGGCCGGGCGAGCCGGGTCTGGTGCTCGACCTCGCGCTGCCCCCGGCCTCGCTCGTGTCGACCGCAGTCGACCGTCTCGGTCTACTTCGCCGCGACGTGCTCGCCACATAGCGCGACGAACAGCACGGCTCGGGGGCTGTCCAGGCGCTCAGGTCACGGGGCCGTCCGTGTTTCGGATCATCTGCCGGAGCACCTTCAGGGCCGTCACGTAGTCGGTGTCCTCGATGCCCTGGTCGATTCGATCGCGGATCGCCGGAGCGTGCTTCTTGAGGTCGGCACGAGCCTCGTCGCCGTCCTCGGTGATCCACAACCGTCCCTGGTCATCACGGGTGAGCCAAGCCCGCTCCAGCAGAACCTCTGCCTCGGCCTCCAGATCGTCCTCGGGCCTGAGGTAACTGCTCATCGCGAGCTTCAGCTCGGTGATGGTCATGCCGTGGCCGTCCGGCGAGATGTCGTTCTTCGACAGGTTGCGCAGCAGCCAGAACTGGGGCTGGGTGAAGCCGAACTCGGCCTGCCGGGCCCGGGTGAAGGCGATGAGGGCCTCATAGGCCACGCCGGTCCAGTACGCGGCAGGCTGAGCCGCCAGCTCGGCATCGGAAAGGTGCTGCGTCGCCATGCGGAGCCTCCGTTGAAAGATCGCTTGTGGAGCGAATCTAGAACCTCGACTTTGGTTGAGGTCAAGGAGGCACGCAAAGCTGATGGCACGCCGGCCAGCGGTGGTGGGTGAGTCGGCTTTCAGCCCTGTCGGGCCTTCTGGCGCCGGTCGTTCTTGTTGATGACGAAAGTCCTGCCCCGGCGGCGTACCACGATCGAGTTCATCTTGTTCTTCAACCCGCGCAGAGAGTTCCTGACCTTCATCGCAACCACCCTCTCCTGGTCATACCCGCTCCCGCAGGACGATCCGGCACAGCCGTGCCGTTCCACCGTCGCGGCTGCGCTCGCCGCTGACTCGGCGTTGTGCTGCAAAGGTCGCTCCCCGTTCGCGTACCCGACGGGGCGTCGCTCATGCCACGACACTCCGTGTCAGCCGGTCTGGGTCAGGTCGGTCGCTGCCGCGAGTTCGGTGACCACGTCCACGAGCCGGCGCAGGACGGGTGAGGTGTTGCCCGACAACCACACCATCTCGGTGTGCACGAAGGCGCCGGTCAGCGGAACGAACACCACGCCGGTGCGGCGAAGGCTGCGTGCCGAGCGGGCCAGGCGGGTGACTCCCAGCCCGGCGGCGACCAGGCCGAGGAGACTCTGCACGCTGGCTTCCTCCTGGACGACGTTCGGTACGAAGCCCGCTTCCCGGAACTGATAGTCGAAGGTGCGGTGCCAGGGTTCCCAGGAGCTGTGCGGGGTCATCACCCACGGTTCGTCCGCGAGGTCGGAGAGCTTCAGTTCGGTCCGCTCGGCGAGCGGATGGCCCTCGGGCAGTACGGCGCACACCGGTTCGGTCGCCAGAGTCCTGGACTGCAGGCCGGGCACCAGCGGGGGTCGGGTGAAGGCGAGGTCATAGTGTCCGCCGAGGACACCCTGCACCAGGGGCGCGATGCCGGTGGACTCCGTCGTCAGGCGAAGGTCGGGGAGTTGGTGGCGCACGGCCCGGACCACCGGCGGCAGGAGGTGGTTGGCGACGGTGGTCAGGAAGGCCAGGCTGAGGTTTCCCACCTCGCCCCTGCGTGCCCGTCCCACGACGGCGACGGCCTCCTCGGCGCGGTCCGTCACGGCGCGGGCCTCGGGGACGAACAGGGCGCCGATGTCGGTCAGGGTGGTGCCGCGGGTGCCGCGGTCGAACAGCTTCACCCCGAGGGCGCGTTCCAGGGCGGTGATCTGCTGGGACAGCGACTGCTGGGCGATCATCAGGCGGGCGGCGGCCCGCGTGAAGCTCAGTTCCTCTGCGAGGACCAGGAAATACCGCAGTTGCCGCAGCTCAGGGGTGGTCACAGGATCAGACTGTAGCCACGCCAGGAAGCGTGTGTTGGACGCTTCGCGGGCCGCCGCGCAGGATCGTTCCGGGAGCCGCACCGGCGTGCGGACACGGCCCGGGCCGTGCGGACATGACCAGCCGGGCGGCAGGACAGGCCGGAATCGCCGGCCACGGCGAGCGCCGGAACCGGACACACGTGCAGTTGCCGACCCGGTTCGCACCGCCGGACACGCAACGACAAGATCTCGAAGGAAGCCCATTCATGAGTGCAGACCGCGTCACCACACCCTTCAACGCCCGATCCACCGCCAGTGACGTCGTGGCCGGTGTCGACCTCACCGGGCAACGCGCCATCGTCACCGGCGCCTCATCGGGCATCGGCGTCGAGACCGCCCGGGCGCTCGCCGCCGCGGGCGCCGAGGTGACCCTGGCGGTACGGAACGGGGAGGCCGGCGAGCGGACAGCGAAGGACATCCACGCCACCACGGGCCAACTGGTCCGGGTCGTCCCTCTGGACCTGTCCGACCAGGGGTCCGTCGCCGCCTTCGTCACCGCCTGGAAAGACCCCCTGCACATTCTGGTCAACAACGCCGGGGTGTCGGCGACCCCGGAGATGCGGACGCCGGAGGGCTGGGAGCTGCAGTTCGCCACCAACCACCTCGGCCACTTCGCGCTCACCACCGGGCTGCACCGGGCGCTCGCAGCGGCCGGCCGGGCCCGCGTGGTGTCGCTCAGCTCCATCGCACACGTGCAGGCGCCGATCGTCTTCGAGGACATCAACTTCCACGAACGCCCCTATGACCGCCTCCTCGCCTACGGCGAGTCCAAGACGGCCACCGCGCTGTTCGCGGTCGAGGCGAACAGGCGCTGGGCCGGCGACGGCATCACCGTCAACGCGGCCAACCCCGGCGCGGTCACCACCAACCTGGGGCGCCACCTCACCGAGGAGGACTACGCGCAGCTTCCGGAGTACGACTTCAAGAACCCGGAGCAGGGGGCGGCCACCTCGGTGCTGCTCGCAGCCTGGCCGCAGCTGGAGGGCATCGGCGGCCGGTACTTCGAGGACTGCAACCAGGCCGCGCGCCACACCGCCGAGACACCGCTGAGTGGCGTCGCCGACCATGCGATCGACCCCGCGGCGGCGGAGCGACTGTGGGAGGTCTCGCTCGGCCTGCTCGCCGACGCGCAGCGGGGCTGACCGCACCGATCCCCACCACATCCCGGTGGCCCATCCCGTCGCACCACGCCGCCGCCGGCCGTGTCTCGACCGGCGGCGGCGTGGGCGGGTGAATCAGGAGTACGGAAGGCGCAGCACCGACTGGTTGCCGATGCCCAGGGTGCTCGGGTTGTTGCCGATCGCCGACCAGACCTCGACCCGGACCGTGCCGTTGCTCAGCGCGCCCAACGTGCCGGTGGCCGAGGCCAGACCGGCGTTCTGGGTGTAGTGCTCGTAGCCGGAAACCGGGTCGGTGGCGAAGTAACGCGAGGTCTCCACCCTCTCCCAGCTGCCGTTGCCGGTCAGGTCGTAGGAGACCCGCACCTGCACGCCGTTACCGACCGCCGAGCCGGCGTCCAGGAACAGGTCGAACGCGGTCTGCCCTCCGGAGTAGGCGAGGTTGAGGCCGGTCGCGGTGAAGACCTGCGGGTTCGTCGGCGTACCGTCGTGGTTTCCGTTGGCCGCCGCGACCGTGGTGGTGGCGGCGCCGCCAGCGGCGCCCAGCCCGCCGCCCGGCAGCAGGTACCGCGTCGGAGTGCCCGGCGTTGGCGGCGGGGTGGTCGGCGGCGGGGTGGTGGGCGGTGGGGTGGTCGGGGGTACGCCGCCCG
Source organism: Micromonospora sp. NBC_00858 (assembly GCF_045207365.1). Classification (NCBI taxonomy): domain Bacteria; kingdom Bacillati; phylum Actinomycetota; class Actinomycetes; order Micromonosporales; family Micromonosporaceae; genus Micromonospora; species Micromonospora sp. NBC_00858. The sequence continues at coordinate 3,050,638 of NZ_CP108828.1, forward strand.
CGGCGCTGCCACCACTCCAGGTGTACGCACCGGTGGTGGCCGTCCGCCCGGCCGCTACGGCCAGCGTGGTGCCGTTGGAGAACGTCACCGTGATCGGCGTGGCGGTCGGGTTCGACGCCACGTAGGTGCGCGCCCCGTTGCGCGAGAAGACGGCTGACAGCGGATGGTTGGCGGTCACCGTCGTGTCGACGGTGCCCAGCGCCGCGAGGTTGCGGATCCAGTGGAAGGTGTGTGCGCGGCTCTCCCCCTCCTCGACGGCGTAGCCGGGGTTCGCACGGAGGTTCGCCAGCGCCGTGTCGCCGTCACCGAGGGCCTGGAACTGCCAGAGGATGTCCTGCCACACCGTCGGCTGGCCGCCGTTGTTGCGGACCAGTTCGGCGTAGTTCGTCCGCACGTACGCCGGGTTGTTGCCCAGGTAGAGGTGTCCGCCGGTGACCGGCAGCAGGTTGATGCCCTGGATCATCTCCGGTTCGGCACTGAACCAGGTGGCGTACGCGCCACCGTCGCCCCAGACCATGCCGACCGTCGAGTGCCCGAAGGCGGCGGGGAAGTTCTGGTCGCTGACGTCGAACCAGTACTCCTGGATGGCCGCGGCCTGTGTGGTGTAGAGGAAGATGCCGGCGTCACGGACGGCGGTGTCGCCGGTTGCCTGCCCCCACTGGATCAGGGCGTTGGCGAAGTTCATCCCCTCCGACGAGGACTCCTGGTTGTTGCCGGAGCCGAACGAGCCGTGCCCGGACGCCCAGTCGTGGCCGGCGTAGATGTCGAAGTCGCGCAGGTAGGGGAAGCGGGTGTCGTCGCGGCGGTAGTTGTTGGCGTCCCGAATCAGCAGGTCCACCATGCCGCCGTACCGGCCGGTGGCGGCCCATGCCGGGTCGAACTTGGCCAGCGTCGCGGCGGCCGCGATGAAGTAGCCGTAGTGGAAGTGGTGGTCGTTGAGTTCCTGGTCGGAGCCGTACGACGCCGGGTAGCCGATCAGCGTGCCCCAGTTGGCGTCGTAGTAGAAGACCTTCGCGGCCTTGCCGCTGGAGGCGGTGAACCAGTCGGTGAGCGTGGTGCGGATCGCGTTCAGCGCGCTGTCCCGCGTCGCGGTGTCATTGACCAGGTCGGCCACCTCGGCCAGTCGGGCAGCCCGGCCGAGCCCCTTGCCCGTCCAGTACGTGTCGCCACCGCGCTGGTCCATCGGGTTCGCGCGGGCGGCGGCCAGGTGGCTGTTGAGCGTCGCCAGGTCGGCGCCACTGCCGTCGCCGACGGCCGGCAGTTCCGGCAGGACGCCCTGGAACTTCATCGAGGTGCGGAACTGGTTGACGCCGGTGAGCACCTTCATGCGGCCACGCGCCGACGGGTATGTCGGAGTGATCGGGGTCGAGCCGGCCAGCGACTTCCACTGGTGCGGGTAGAGGCTGACCACGGTCTGCGTGGCGCTCCCCTCCCGGGCGGTCGTGGTGAACGCGTACGTGGTCGTCAGCCCGCTGGTCGCCTGGTCGTAGGCGTACGAGACGGTGGTGCCGGTGACGTGGGCGTGCGCGTACCGGCCGTAGGTCGTCGCCAGGTCGGCGCGCTCCGTGGCGTTCGCCGTGGGCGGCAGGAGGGCGACGGAGAAGTAGCCCCGACCGGCCAGGGTGGAGGAGATTCGGCCGGCGCCGACAGTCCAGCTGGCGCCGCTGGGGGCGTACCCGACGTAGTCGTGGCCGTTGACCCGGAAGCCGATGGTGGCGCCGCTGTTGGACCAGACGTCGGCGGTGCCGGCCGTACTGATCACCGCGTCCCCACCGCTGGTCTGGAAGTACGCGAAGGGCAGGCCGTGGCCGATGGTGGCGCGCATAGTCCGCGCTCCGTCGCTCCAGTGCGGGCTGACCGTCCAGTCGGTCCAGCCGTCGACCTTGACCACGGGCGCGCCGAGCCCGGCCACGCCGACCCGGATGTCCTGGACGTACGGGTAGTGGTACTCCCCGACGCCGGTCGAGGTGCCGCTGATGGCGGGAGTGGAGTTGGCGGAGAAGCCGAGGCCGTCGGTGAAGGTGTCGTACGAGAGCGGGTGGGCGTGCAGGGGCTCGCTGAAGGCGCAGTCGGTGCGCTTCCAGAGCAGCGAGGACCACCAGTCGTTGGTGGGTATCGCACCGGCTGGCGCGTTGGCGGTGGCGAACTGTCGGGGGTTGCTGGACATCGGGCCGCAGCCGGTGGGGAGCGGGCCGACCGGGGTGGTGGTGTAGCTGCCGGCGCCGACGGGGGCAGCCTCCGCGGGGCGGGTGACGGCGACCGCGAGGCCACTGACGGCCAGGACCAGAGCGGTGGTGGCGGCCAGGGCCCATCGGCGGTGTGGGACGGGAGGTTTCATGGTGCCTCCATCGCGCGCCGAAACGCCGGCTTACCGGCCTCGACGCGTTTCGTCGTAATTGAGGAGAAGGTTAGGTGAGAGAGCGCTCTCTCGATCGGCACGGTAATCGAGCACCGAGACCCTCGTCAATGTTTCCAAGGGGTTCCGCGCTGATGTCGGCGATTCGAACACCCGACGAGCGGAGACGTGGCCGTGGGCAAGCCGTTCACGGCAGCACGCCCCACGACGACGGTGGCGGCGGTGCTGCCAGCACCGCCGCCGCCTCAGATCGCCGCATCGCGGGCCGCCCACCCGGACCGCACTCTCACCTCGTGATCACCGTGATCTGCCACCGCGCGAAGGCGGTGCTGGGCGCGCGGATGTCAGCTTGTGCCGCTCGGGCGCGGCTGTCCCGTCGGAGGGGGCCCACCGGGTCCGCCGGGTCCACCGGACATGTCGGGGCGCGGGGGCGCGCCGGACGGGGCGCCGCCACCGGGCATACCGCCGCCGGTCGGGGTGGTGGCCGCGTCGACCCGGACGGCGAGGGACACGGCGTAGCCGTGGCTGACATCACCGGTCACGGTGCCAAGTTGGAGCGCGCCGCCGTCGTCGCCGAAGACGTTGTCGTTCTGCAGGGAGACCTGCGACATGTTCCTGACTGACACCTCGTAACCCTTTTCGGCGTACACCTTGTCGCAGACGTCCTTCGGAAGGGCGACCTGGGAGGTGGCTATCGCCTTCGTGGAGTCGCTGATGCTGGCCTGGTCGGGGTAGACCTCGAAATGGATGTGCGGCCAGCGACCGGTGTAACAGGCCGGGAAGATGCTGGTGAACCGCACCTTCCCTTGCGCGTCGGCGATCTGCACGCCGCGGAGGTAGTTCTGGTCGGTGACGCCCTCGGAATACAGTGAGTAGCGGCCTTCCCGATCACACTGCCAGACGTAGACGGCCGTTCCGGCGAAGGCTCCACCGCCTTTCGCCAGGTCCTGGATGGTCAACTCAAGCGTCATGGGGACACCCTCGGCGGTGCCGCTGGCCCCACCGAAGCTCGACCGGATGTCGCTGCGGACGACGCCGCTCTGCTCCAGAACGTCCGGGCCGTTCGAGCCGTCGCCCGGGTAGGGGCCAGCGGTCTCGTCGGGAATCTCACCGGTCGTGGCGCTCGCGCCCGCCGACGAGGACGTCGATGGTGACGGGCTGCCGCCCGACCCGTTCCCGCATGCCGCCAGGCCGAGAGTGGTCACGCCCAGGCCGACCGCCCGCAGCAACTGCCGGCGGCCCATCAGGGTTCCGATGTCGAAGCCGAGACCCTGGTCGACGACATCCTCCTCGGGCCGCTCCAGCGGGCGGCCCTCGTACATCGGCCCTGGCTGGCGCTGCTGGTCATGCTGCATCAGATACCTCCGGTCGCGGCTCACGGTGTCTCCGCGAGTTCGACGATGGCCGCGGTTCCGGGGAGCCAGCTATGCCGAGGCTAGGAAACTGCTGTGAGGCCGAACCCCGGCCGGTACTCGCCGCCGTCGCCGGCAACTGATCTTGTCGGGGGTGACGGTTAGTGTGTGGGCACTGTCGCCGCGCCGGCCACGTCGGGCCGGTCGCTGACCCCCTCGGAGGCCCCTATGTCCCAGGAGACGACCTACCTCGAACTGTCCGAAGTGGACGGTGCGCACAAGTTCTACGAGGTCGTTGTCGACGACGCCATGCTGACCGTGCGTTACGGCCGGATCGGCGACCAGGGGCAGATCAAGGCAAGCGCCTATCCGGACAACGCCCGGGCCCGGGCGGCCGCGGCGAAGAAGATCGGGGAGAAGGTCCGCAAGGGGTACGCCCCGGCGGTCCCCGGCGTCCGGCAGAGGCGGAGCGTCTCCCGCCGGCAGATCGTCAGCACCCGCTCCACCGCCCACACCGCCCCGGTGCTCTGGCGCTACGACTCCGGCGCCCCCGCCTTCGGCATCTTCGTCGACGATCAGCACTGCATGGTGGGCAACGAGCACGGGGTGATCACCACCCTCGGCCACGACGCCGAGGTCCGCAGCCAGGTCCGCCTCCCCGACGGGGTGAAGTGCATCGTCGCCGACGACGCCTGGATCTACGCCGGCTGCGACGACGGCAACGTCTACGACCTCTCCGGCAAGGTGCCCCGGGTGGCGTACGCGATCGCTCCCGAGATCGACATCTACTGGCTGGACATCCACGACGGCGTGCTGGGCGTCTCGGACGCCGACGGCGGGATCGCCGCCATCGACCACGAGGACGAGTTCCTCTGGCGCCGGCCCGGGCGGGGTCGCTCCGCCTGGATGGTGCGCTGCGACGCCGACGCGCTCTACCACGGCCACTCGCAGGGCGTGACCGGCTACGACTGGCGTACCGGCCGCGAGCTGTGGCACACCACGACCGGCTCCGTGCTCTTCGGGTGGCAGGAGCCCGGCAGCGTGTTCGCCGGGACGGGAACCCGTGAGGTGGTGCGGCTGGCCAAGGACGGTCGGGTCGAGCGCAGCTACCGGTGCGACGCCCCGGTCTTCTCCTGCGCCACCGCGGAGGGCGGCCGGTACGTCTTCGCCGGCGACAGCCAGTCCTCGATCTACTGCTTCGACGCGGCGGGCACCCGACTGTGGAAGCTCGGCACCGGCTGCGGCTCGGCGTACTCCATGCAGTACCGCGACGATCGGCTCTACGTCGTCACCACCGGCGGTCATCTGGCCTGCATCGACGCCAGCGAGCCGGCGATCCGGGCGGCCCAGGTCGGCGACGTGCCGGAGGTGCTGGACGTCAAGGCGCCCCGCCAGGCGCCGCGGACCGTGGAGCCGATGGTGGTCGAGGTGACCAGCGACGCCGGTGCGGGCGTGGTGGTGCAGTGCCTGGACGATCACGGGCGGCTGCGGGTCCAGGTGGTTTCCGACGGCTACCGGCGCGACTGGTCGGTGCAGTTCCCCAAGGGCATCCGCGAGCCGGGTGCCCGCTACCTGGTGACCGAGATCCGCGAGTCCGGCCGCGGCGGGTTCTACCGCGCGTACGGCGACATCCGCCGGCTGCGCTGAGCGAGGCGTCCAGGTTCAGGCGGTCAGTGGCTGTCGGGCGAGGCGGTGGCGGAACGGCTCCGGAACAGGCCGAGTCGGAGCGCCCGGAGCAGGGTGCCGGGCCGGCTCAGCGTCGCCGGGTGGTCGAGCATGGTGGTGACCCGGCTCAGCCGGGCGTTGAGCACCGGATCGGTCAGCGAGGTCCGGAAGAGCAGATCACCGAACCACTTCGTGACCTTGTAGCCGGGCGGGTACGGTCCGTCGACGTGCGGAAGCTCGATGTCGGCGGAGGTGGAGACCTGCCACGCGGCATCGACGATCACGCGGACCTGGTCGAAGTACGCCCGCGCCGGCTCGTCCAGCTCTGGGTTCGACCGCAGGTACGCCGACAGGCAGGAGGCGTGCAACGTCGCGGAGGTCATGCCCTGGCCGTACACCGGATTGAAGGAGGCGACCGCGTCGCCGGCGGCCACCAGGCCGGCGGGCATCCGGTCGAGCTTGTGGAAGTCCCGGCGTCGACTGTCTGCCTGGTGGTACGTGACCACCCCGCCGAGCATCTCGCCATGTTCGGCGATGTCGCCGAACATCCGGGGATAGTGCTCGCGGCAGCGGGCGGTGAAGTCGGCTACGTCGCGGCTGGGCCTGTCCTCGTCGTAGCCGGCCACCAACATGATCCAGCGGTTTCCCTCGACCGAGTTGATCCCGCCGATCCGCGCGGTACGGCCCTTGCCCGCCATGGTGTGGTAGACCACCACCCAGGTATCGCTGACCTTCTCGTCCTGCTTGTAGAGCGCGGTCGCGTAGTTCAGTTTGATCGGCATCCGCTGCATCGGCGGGCGAGGCCACCCGTTGTCCGCCAGCCAGTCGCTCAGCCGGCTGGACCGCCCCATCGCGTCGACCACCAGGTCCGCCGGTTCGACGACCGGCTCCTTGCCGCCCTCCGGCACGTAGGAGGCGCCGGTGGCGCGCCGGTCGGCGAGGACCAGGCCGTCCGCCCGGCCGTACACCATCCGGATGTTCCCGACGGCGAGGGTCCGCCGCCGGATCAGCGCTTCCAGGAACGGTCGCGTCGTGATCAGCGCCGGCCCGGTGCCGGACGGCTCCGGCGGCAGCCCCAGTTCACCGTTCACGAAGATCTTCGCCGTGCCCACGTCGCCTGGCGGCGGCGGGGCGCCGAGCGCGAGCGCCTCGTCGACGATGCCCGGAAACCAGCGTTCCAACTGGATCTGACCGGAGGGCAGCAACGCGTGCACCTGGCTGCCCTGCGGCACACCGGGCCGGGGCTCACCATCCATATCGGAGGGATCCCGCTCGATGATCAGCACTTCCTCGGCGTGGTCGCTCAGCACCCGGGCCGCCATCAGCCCGGCGATGCTGCCGCCGAGTACCACCGCACGCCGCATGACCACTGTGGTCTGAGCGGGACTTTCAGCCGTTGCTATCTCGGCGAAGAGCCGGGACGGGGAGGGTGGCATGCGGTCGCTCCTCAGGTGGTCGGGAAACCTCACCCACGACCGTAACCACGATATCCACCACAGTCATTGCTCCGAGCACACGCGGGCGGCCCGGGCCGTCGCCGGCCGGGCCGCCCGATCGGTCGTACGATCAGCCGCCGAGGCTTGCTGCGGCCGAGGCGATGGTCGAGGCGAAGTAGCTCACCTGGGTGTAGACCCCGGGGTAGTTGGGTCGCGCGCAGCCGTTGCCCCAGCTGACGATGCCGACCTGGATCCAGGCGTTGTTGGCGTCGCGGCGGAACATCGGGCCGCCCGAGTCACCCTGGCAGGTGTCCACGCCACCGCTGGCGTAGCCGGCGCAGATTTCCTGTGCGGGGATGAGATCGCCGCCGTAGTTGGAGTTGCAGACGGAGTCGCTGACGAACGGGACGGTCGCCTTGAGCAGGTACCGCTGCTGCGCCCCACCCTCGCGTGCGGCGCCCCAGCCGGCGACGGTGAAGGTGCCGGTGTCGTAGGCGGTCGTGTTGGCGATCTTCAGCGTGCTCAGCCCGGTGACGGGGGTGGCCAGCCGGATCAGCGCCCAGTCCCTGCCGCTGCCGTTGTAGCCGGGAGCCCGGTAGACGTAGTTCGACCGGACGGTGATCCGGCTGGACGACTGGAGGTCGACCGTCCCGAGCGTCGCGGTGATGCTGGTGTTGGTGCCGGTGGCACCCACGCAGTGCGCCGCGGTGAGCACCAACCGCGCGCTGTACAGGGCCCCACCGCACCCCATCGAGAGCCGCACCATGAACGGGAACTCGCCCTGGGCGGCGCGGGTGCCACCGACAACGTTCGGCGTGATGGGGCTGTCGGCCGCGGCCGCCGGCGCCGCGAGAGCCAGGTTGCCCGCGGTCACCGCGGCCAACACGGTGGCCAACAGGCCAGTGAGGGTACGCCAGCGAACCATGCATTCCTCCGCATCAGGAAGGCACGCCTCGTGAGCGCACCCGATTCGAGATTGCGGTCATCATATTGATATCAATGGATCAGACAGGACATCCCCTCTGGGTCCTACTGCCGACGCTATGGATCGCGGTGACGGGTCAGAGTTGGTGGCGGACCCACACGTTCGGCTCGACGTAGACGCCGTGGTCATGTTCCACGTCGCACCAGACCGGGACGAGCGCACCCGGCACGTGCACCTGGCCGGTGCGGTCGAACGGCAGACCGGTCCACCGCCGCCACTCCTGCAGCGTGCCCGGGATGGTCATCGACCGTGGCGCCACCGACTCGATCCTCCCGCCAGCGCGCACGTGCGTACGCAACCACGGGTCCACCGGCAGGCCGTCGTCGCGGACACGGAAGGCGTACCGCTCCATCGGCTCGTCGGGAACCTCGTGCTTGCCACTGGGGCGTACCGGGGCGACCAGGGTGTGGTAGCCAAGCCGGCGGGTGTTCTCGCGCATCGCGTCGAGCATCCGAGCGGACAGGCCTCGGCCGCGGGCCTCGGGACGGACGCAGATCTCCAGCGCCGACACGGTGTTCGCCGACGTGCCGGCGAGGCGGTTGATCGTCGCCCGCTGCACGATCCGATCCCATCCGCCCGGCGGCAGCCGTTCCTCGGTCCAGGACAGCGGCACGCTGTAGGCACGCGCCACCGCCCGGTCCGGCTCAGCGGGGTCGACGGCGAGGAGAACGAACTCCGGGTACAGCCTGTCGGCCACCGCGTAGTACAGCGATGCCATCGGATCCCAGCTCATGAACTCCGGCCAGGCACCGTCGAAGTCGTCGAGCAGCGGCGCCAGTTCGGGCCGCTGCGCGACCGTCACGATTTCAAGATCCATCCGCGGACCATAGCGGATCGGTCCGCCGGTAGCACCCGGGTTTCCGTCCACCCCTTCCCTTTCGCCAGCTCACGCCGACGACCGCACGGCGGGACCACCCGGTCACCCGCACGCACGACGATGGTGCCCCGCCGACCAGGGTCGGCGGGGCACCGGTGGAGGCGCGGTCGATCAGGCGGCGAAACGGGTGTGCCGACGGCGGGACAGGAGGTAGCCGCCCACGCCAAGGGCGATCAGTAGGCCGCCGAGGCCGGCGATCAGCCCAGTGGAGGCACCGGTGATCGGCAGCGAACCGCCCCCGCCGCCGGCCGGGTTGACCATGATCTTCGCGCTGTCGTTGGCGGGGTTCAGGTCCTTGAGCGGGCCGTCGCCGGAGTAGGTGTACAGCTTCACCGTGCCGGACTGGCTGCCGGGCCGGTCGATCCGCAGTCCGAACTCGAACGTCGCCCGCTCGCCGCGGGCGATCGTGTGGCCGGCCGTGCACTCGTAGTGCCGCGCGCCTGGCTTGCCCGGCAGCCATTCCTCCTCCGTCGGGTCGACGCAGGACTTCGACACGGTGACCGCGGTGACGCCCACGGGAAGGGTCACCATGGTCGCGATGGCGAGCCCCTGCTGGCCGTCGGCTCCGGCGCGCGCGGGGCCGTTGTTGGTGTAGCCGACGGTCATCGGGACGGTGGCGCCGACCGCACCGGTGACGGTGGCGCCCACCGCGGCGGCGTCGGCGCGCTGGTCGCCGGCCACGGTCAGCGTCACCGTGGTGTCGTTGTTGACGGACTCAGTGTCGGTCTGCCCGAGCGAGCGGGCCTGTGCGCCGCTGACCGGCACCAGCTTCAGAGCCGGGTCGGTCCCCTTGGGGCCCAGCGGCCCTTCCGGCCGGTACTGGTTACGGAACTCCGCCCAGTCGGCGGGGGTGAACCAGAAGGCCCAGCTGAGGTGCCGGTTCGGCGCCCAACTGTCGGCAGGGATCGTTCCGCCGAACGTCGGGTCCACGCCGACCGCCGCACCGGGTGCCAGCGAATCGTCGAACGTGCAGGCAAAGCCGCTCATCTCGGTGACGCTGTCGCTGTACTCGCAGTTCTCGTACCGCTTGGACGGCGTGAACCCGTAGGAGCCGAACACGTACAGCACTGCCCCGTTGACGGTCTTGGTACCAGCGTTCGCCACCCTGAGCGGTACGGTGACCGACGAGCCGAGCGTGCCGTCGAGCGACAACTCGGACTCGGTGGCGAGGTCGACGCCCTCGCCGATGGCGACGGTGGAGCGGTAGGTTCCGGTGCCCACGCCGGGCACGGTGACGGTGAACAGCAGTTCGCCTCGCTGACCCACCTCGGCACCCGCGCGAGCCGTCACACGCAGGCTGAGCAGGTCCGTGGAGTCCGGCTTGTCGTCGCCCGTGCAGGTGATGATGGCACCCTCCGTCGTGCAGGCACGTTCGCCTTCCTCCTCGACGTCGGCGAACGCGGCAACCGCACTGCGGTCCACCCGCACCGTGTAGGCGCTGGGACGCCGGCTGCCGACCGGGTTGAGCTCCACCCATTTCTGCGGGCCGTCCGGGGCGACGGTGACACTGTTGGCGTAGATCGCGACGTCAGCGGCCGGTGCCGCGGCAGCAGCAGGTGCCTCGGCAGCAGCGGGGATGCCCGTGGACGCGGTCAGGAGCGCGCCGACGACGGCCAACCCGGCAAGCCAGCGCCGGGCGGGATACGGTTTCATAGCGGGGTTCCTCCGGTTATTGACGGTGGGCAGGCGGAGTTCGGCGCGGGATGAGCGCGCCAACCACCGGCCGTCCGGTTGAGCCCCCGCCGAGCAAGGTGACGGAGCACGGCGGGGTACGTCGAGCTGCGGAGCGAGGTCAGACTCTCACGGATGTCACTGAAATGGGGCACCTGACCTCGCTGAACACGCCGGAAGCTGCCGCTACGCACCGCCGGCCTGATGGGGAAACGCCTGGTCGTCACGCGCCTGGTGTACCGGTGCTCTCCCGGCGGATCAGGCGGAACGGCGTCTGCACGGTCAGCGGTGCCGCGACCTCTGTGCCCTCGATCCGGGCGACCAGGCGGCGCACCGCGAGCCGGCCGATCTCCTCCTTGTCCGGCGCGATGGTGGTGAGGGTCGGGGTGCTGAACCGTCCCTCCTCGATGTCGTCGATGCCGATCACCGCGACGTCCTCCGGCACCCGGCAACCGGCCTCGGTCAAGGCCCGGAGCGCGCCGATGGCGATCAGGTCGTTGTAGCCGAAGACCGCGTCCGGGGGCTCACCGAGGGCGAGCAGGTCACGCATGGCCCTCCTGCCGTCCAGCCGGCCGAACTCGTCGGTACGGGCGACCAGCCACGGGCGGAACGGCAGGCCGGCTGCCTCCAGGGCCTCCCGGTAGCCGCGCATGCGCAGGTGCGCCGACTGCCTGTCGCCACCCGGAGCAGCGCCGATGAACGCGATCCGGCGGCGTCCGATCGCCACCAGATGCTGGATGGCCGCGTGACCCGCGGCGACGTTGTCGATGGCGATGTGGTCGTGCGGTACGTCGTAGACGCCCTCGCCGATCAGCACGAGCGGGCGGTCGGCGGTCCGGGCCAGCACCTCTTCCCGACCGATCCGCACCGGACTGAAGATCAGGCCGTCGATGATGTGTCGCCGGGAGCCGTCGAGGAGCAGCAGCTCCGCGTCCCGGTCCGCGGCGGTGTTCTCCATAAGGAGTGTGTAGCCGAGCCCGGCGGCTTCCCGGATGGCGATCTCGGCGAGCTCGGCGAAGTAGGGATTGTTCAACTCCGGAATGGCCAGGGCGATCAGGCCGGTACGCCCCCGGCGGAGGTGCCGGGCGCTCAGGTTGGGGCTGTAACCGAGTTCGTCGATCGCCTGCTGCACCCGCTGCCGGGTCTGCTCCCCCACCGGTCGGTACCCGTTGACCACGTTGGAGACCGTGGCCAGCGAGACGCCGGCGCGCTCGGCGATGTCCTTCAGGCTGACGCCCATCCACCGACCCTTCCGGGTGCCACCGGCGGCTGGCAAGGATTGACGGGACGTCCGCCGTGCCTCTATAACGTTAAACAGGTGGTGATGGATGTCAATATGATTGCCGTTGCTTGCTGATGGAAATCCCACGGACATCTGTCGATGAGGCCCGCCCCCGGTCGAGTGACCACCCGATGCCCACCGCCAACGCGCTTCGGGCCCAGCTGCACCGCCCGCGGCGACTCGCCCCTCGGAGACGGCATGACACGTCACGTCCCCATCCGCCCCGCCCTGCCCCTGCTGCTCATCCTCGCGCTGATCGCCGGCGTCCTCGCCGCGCCGGCGCCGCCAGCCCACGCCGTACCGCCCAAAACGCCGCCGCTGACCACCCCGTGGACCAACCAGGCGTTGCTCGGCACGCCACTGCCGGAGTACCCGCGACCGCAGATGACCCGGCCGGACTGGCTCAACCTCAACGGCGAGTGGCAGCTACGCCAGTCCGCCACCGACGACGCCCCGCAGTTCAACACCAACCTGCCCGAGCGGGTCAACGTGCCGTTCCCGGTGGAGAGCGCCCTCTCCGGCATTCAGCGGGCCGCCAACGACAACCGCAACTACCTGTTCTACCGACGCACCGTCACCATCCCGCCGAACTGGTCCGGCCGGCGGACGCTGCTGCACTTCGGCGCGGTCGACTGGCAGAGCACCGTCTGGGTCAACGGCGTCCGCGTCGGAGCGCACTCCGGTGGCTACGACGCCTTCACCTTCGACGTGACCCCGCAGCTCACCAGTGGAGCCAACGAGATCGTCGTCAAGGTGTGGGACCCCACCGACACCCGGCAGAACGGCAGCCTGCCCCCGATCGGCAAGCAGACCAAGCAACCCGGCGGGATCTTCTACACGCCCAGCTCCGGCATCTGGCAGACAGTGTGGATGGAGCCGGTGTCCACGGCCTCGATCAGCAGCGTGGACGTCTACCCCAACCTGAGCAACAACACCCTGCGGGTGCGGGTCTTCACCCGGGGCGACGTCAGCGGCCACAGTGTGCTCGCCGAGGCGTTGAACGGAAACACCGTGGTCGGCACCGCCACCGGCGGCTTCACCGACTTCAGCGTGCCGGTACCCAACGCCCGCCGCTGGTCACCCGACGACCCGTTCCTCTACAACCTCCGGATCACCCTGCGCAACGCCGGCGGTGCCGCCGTCGACCGGACCACGCACTACTTCGGCATGCGCGAGATCACCACCGGCCTGGTGAACGGGGTGCTGCGTCCCAAACTCAACGGTCAGTTCGTGTTCCAGGTCGGCACCCTCGACCAGGGCTTCTGGCCGGACGGGCTGTACACCGCGCCGACCGACGCCGCGCTCGCCTTCGACCTGCAGAAGCACAAGGACCTCGGCTTCAACATGGTGCGCAAGCACATCAAGGTCGAACCGCAGCGCTGGTTCTACCACGCCGACCGGCTCGGCCTGCTGGTCTGGCAGGACATCCCGTCGATGACGGCGCAGGACATCAACCCCACCGACGCGCAGCAGGCACAGTTCGAGACCGAGGCACGCGAGATCGTCGACGAGCACCGCAGCTCCCCCGCCGTCATCGAATACACGCCGTACAACGAGGGCTGGGGTGAACGGGCCCTGGCCGACACCCGTCGGGTCGCGCAGAACATCAAGAACCAGGACCCGACCCGCCTGGTCAACCCACACAGCGGCCACAACTGCTGCCAGTCCCTCGGCAACCCCGGTAACGGCGACATCGACGACTGGCACGTCTACCTCGGACCGGACTCCCCGGTACCGTCGAACAGCCGCGTCGCCGCGCTCGGCGAGTTCGGCGGCCTGGGCATCCACACCCCGGGCCACGAGTACAGCCCGAACGGCGAATTCTTCGCCTACGAGTGGCAGACCAGCTCGACCGCGCTCACGGACCGCTACGTGGGGCTGGTGCAGGGCACCCAGAACCTGATGCTCGGCAAGGGACTCAGCGCCTCGGTCTACACGGAGATCACCGACCTGGAGGGCGAGCTGAACGGTTTCCTCACCTATGACCGCCAGGTGATCAAGATGGATCAGGCCCGCGTCCGTGCCGCCAACACCGCACTGATCAACGCGTCGAAGACCATCGGCAGCTCGGCACCCGTCGCGCTCCCGGTCAACACCCGGCGGTCGTTGCAGGTGACGACGCCCGGCTACACCAACCGGTACCTGCGCCACCAGGACAGCCTGGCCTACACCGAGGTGGTCGACGCCGGCAGCCCGGACCTGCTCAAGAACGATGCCACCTACACCATCCGGCCCGGCCTGGCCGACACCAACTGCTACTCGTTCGAGTCGGTCAACTATCCGGGGCAGTACCTGCGCCATCAGGCGTCCCGGGTACGCAACTCGCCGAACGACGGCTCCGCGCTCACGCGCGCCGACGCCATCTGGTGCGCACGGGTGGGCCTGACCGGCACGGGGGTGTCGCTGGAGTCGTACAACTTCCGGGGCAGGTACCTGCGGCACTACAACTCGGAGGTCTGGCTCAGCAACGGCACCGGCGGCGACGCGTACAACACGCCGACGTTGTGGGCCGCGGACAGCACCTGGAACATCGCCGCTCCCTGGGCACCCTGACCAGTCAGCGGCCGACGGCAGGGTCTCGTAGCCATCGGCTGACCGCGGGGGTTCCGGCCTGGCCGGGACGCCCGCGGTCAGCCGGCGTGGCGAAGCGGTAGTACTGGATGCCCCCGGCGTTCTCGTTGTGGTCAGAGGGCGGTTTCTTCGTAGACGTCGCCGGTGTCGAATGCTGAGAGTGCCACCAAATCGATGATCGCCGTCAATGTCATCTGAAGATTTCCTTCATTGTGATGGCGATGAAGGTCAGGCATTGACATCCGCCACTGTCGCAGGTTAACTCGCCGGCAATCGATGTCCTGCCGCCGGGAAGGACGACCATGGGTATGCGTCGCCGCTCGTTCATCGGTCGCGTCGCCGCAGTTGGCGCGGTCGGCGCACTCGGTGGCGCCGGCGCCGTCCTGACGACCGCCGGTCCGGCCCAGGCGGCGGTGTGGAAGAAGCGGTTGACCGGCGCGGACCTCGACACCAACAGCCGGTGGCGGGTCGCCGGCACGGACCTGGGCATTCCCTACGTGCTGGAGAACGGGTCGATCGGCTACCTCTTCGGCGACACCTTCGACACACCGTGGCCGGAGGGCCCGCCCCTGCCGAACGACTGGCGATCACCGGTCATGTTGCGCTCCGCCGTCCACCCGGGCGCGCCGGGCGGCGTGGTCTTCGACAGCGCGGCACGGGTCGCCGGCAACGGACGCGCGCCGGAACTGATGCACAACGGCCACCATGGCATCGGCATCGACGGTCTTCCGGAGGTGACCGTCATCCCGAACGACGGCATCGGCTTTCCCGAGACGGGCCGGCAGCTCATCTCCTACATGAGCATCGAGAACTGGAACTCCGCCGGCCCGGCGGGACCGCACTGGAAGTCGCGCTACGCGGGGCTGGCCTACTCCGACAACGGCAACGACTTCATCCGTACGCCGCTCAAGTGGTGGAACAGCTCCGACAACAAGGACCCGTTCCAGATGTGGACCATGCAGCGGGATGGTGACCACGTCTACGTCTTCTCGGTGCGATCAGGGCGCCAGGACGGCCCGATGATGCTGCGTCGCGTCCGGTGGGACCGGCTGTTCTACCCCGAATCGTATGAGGGATGGGGCTGGAACGGCGCGAACTGGGGCTGGGGGCGGCCCTGCACACCCATTCTCACCGGCCGCTTCGGCGAGCCGTCGGTCCGTCGCCTGAGTGATGGCACCTGGGTGATGTCGTACCTGAACTGCCAGACCGGCTGCGTGGTCACCCGGACCGCCTCCGGCCCCGACCGGGCGTGGACGGCGGAGAAGATCCAGGTGACGAGCTGGCAGGAGCCCGCTCTCTACGGCGGGTTCATCCATCCCTGGTCGAGCCGCAACGCCAACGACCTGCACCTGATGGTCTCGAAGTGGACGCGTACGCCGGACGGCCGCAGCACCGCCTACCACGTCAGCTAGTTCGTCGGCTCGGTGTGACCGGGCCGCTGACCATGGCGCTTCAGGCGCGCGACGGTCAGCACCGCTCGTAGTGGTAGCCCTGGCGTCCGAGGGGAACGACGTCACGGTCGCGCAGGATGACGGAGATCCGGGCACCGCGAGTGGCGCAGGCCCGGAGGTACGCGCCCACCGGGTTGTCGGTGTACTCGATCTCGATCAGATGGTCACCGTACGCGTCGGTGTAGCTCTGGCACTCGTCGTGGTGCTGGCACTCCTCGACCACGGCGAAGTCGAAGCCGATCTGGTCGCGGCCATACGGCGCCAGCTCCGGCGTGTTCTTCTGCGCCACCGCCAGCCCCGCGTCGTGAGCATGTTCGACCAGCAACCGCGCCAGCGCCATGTTGTGGTCGTGGGTCAACCGGTCGCCGGACCGCGTCCAGGAGTCGAGGTTGTCCGGCTCGACCGCCCGGAACCCCTTCGCCGCGCACTCGTCCATCCAGCCTTGAACGACGCCGGCGATGGCGGTCCGGCGCGCCGGCGTCGTGGTGTCCAACAGAATCTCGCCCGGCCATTCTGGATCCTCGACATACGAGCCGTCCGCCGCCTTCAGCAACAGGTCGCGGTGTTCCGCCTTCCACCACGCCGCAGCCTCCGGCTGGGTTTGGAAGGCGTTGACGTAGCAGATGTTGTAGGCGGCGCCCGAGGGCACACCGGAGTGGTCCCGCTCGACGATGGTCACACCCACGTCCGGCTCGTAGGCGCCGCCGATCTGGTAGTCGAAGCTGCCGTTGGTTGGCGGCAGCACCACGGGCCGGCCGGCACCGCTGGCCGACGCCGGGGCTGCGGACCGGCCCGAGTGGTCAGCGCGAGTAGTACTCGACGACGAGTTGCTCGTCGCAGAGGATCGGAACCTCCGTCCGCAGCGGAACCCGGACCAGGCGTGCGGTCAGACCGGTCAGGTCGACCTCCAGATACGGCGCGGGACGCTCCGGGGCGTGCGCCCCGGCCGCCGCCACGACGAACGGGGCCTTGCCCCGGCTCCGGTCCGCCACCGCGATGACGTCGCCGGGGCTCAGCCGTGCCGACGGCCGGTCCAGCCGACGACCGTTCACTGTGAGGTGCTGGTGGGTGACGACCTGGCGGGCCTGATAGATCGTGCGCGCGAAACCTGCCCGCAGCACCAGCGCGTCGAGCCGGGTCTCCAGGTCGACGATCAACTCCTCACCGGTCTTGCCCGGCCGGCGTACGGCCCGGTCGAACGCGCGCCGTAGCTGGCCCTCGTGCAGGTCGTACTGCGCCTTGAGGCGCTGCTTCTCCAACAGGCGGACCTTGTAGTCACTGGTGGTACGGCGGGCACGGCCGTGCTGACCCGGCGGGAACGGACGGCGTTCGAAGTACCGCACGCACTTCGGAGTCAGGGCGATGCCCAACGCGCGGGAGCGCTTGACCTTGGGGCGGGTCTGATTCATCCTTCACCTCTCAACTAAGGTAAGCCTTACCTTATTAGGAGGTGATCGGGTTGAGCAACCAGCCGACCGACATGACGGACGCGACAGACAGCCCGGCAAGCCGGCTCCGATCGATGCTCGTCGCCGCCCAGTCCCTGGGCCTGCACACACCGGGCTATCGGGCGGACATCGCCGGCCGGCACTCCGTCACCGGCGACGGGCGGGTACGGGTCGAGCTGCCGGCAGGCTGCCGCATGGCGCAGGACATCGCGCACCAGCGGGAAACGGTGGCGATGATCGAGGTGACCGACCTGGCACCCACCCCGGTACGCGACCGGGTCCGGGCACGCGGCACGCTCACCGGCTGGCTGAGCCCGGCCGACACCATCGACTGTGACGCCGAGGACAACCAACTGGTGACCGTTCTCGACCTCGCCACCGCCGAGTTGACCACCAGCGAGGGCACCACCGCGATCGACCCGACCGACTTCACCACTGCCCAGCCCGACCCGCTGGCCGCCACCGAAGCCGAGCTGTTGTGCCACCTCGACCATCACCACCCGCACACGGTCGAACGACTGTGCCGGCTGGTGGATCCCCACCAGTTGCACGGCGTCCGCATGGTCCGCCCGGTGCGGCTGGACCGCCACGGCCTCGTGCTACGACTCGAACTGCTGAGCTGCGACCGGGACATCCGGCTGGGGTTTCCCGCCCCGGTACGCCATCCGGACCAACTCGGCGCCCAGATCGACGCACTGCTCAGGCAGAGCCGACGCTGCCGGCCTCCGCGGGCCCACCGGTGACCAGAGTGCCGTGCGGACCGATCCTCAGGTGAGGCTGGCCGACAAAGCGGCGCGGGATGCGTCGGAGGCCGCACGGTGCGTACAGTTCCTGGTCGGACGTGAGGTGGGCCGGGCGGAATCCGGTACAGGAACGGGACGAGACAGAGACGTATGACGGCGGACAACATTACCGAAAACGGTCAGCACGCGATTGACCGGAGCCGGCTGGAGACCTGTCTCAGCGTCTTCGAAGCGTTGGAGGCCCTGCCTCCCGATCACCCCGACGTGGTGCGGGTGCAGCGGGCCACCGCGAAGCTCTACAAGGTGATCAAGCAGCGGCGACGCGAGGAGCGGCGCGACGCCATCGCGGCAGCCGACCGCGCCGTGACGGCCGCCACCGCCACCGGTGCCCCCGGCCGGATCGACGACGAGACCCAGGGCATCCCGCTCGCCTCTCCCACCGCGAGTGCCACGGCCGGGCTCCTGCACAATCCGCGCGGCTGCTACGTCTGCAAGCAGCGATACCGCGAGGTGGACGCCTTCTATCACCAGCTCTGCCCTTCCTGCGCCGCGCTCAACCGTGAGCGCCGGGACGCCCGCACCGACCTGACCGGCCGGCGGGCGTTGCTCACCGGCGGCCGGGCGAAGATCGGCATGTACATCGCGCTGCGGCTGCTGCGTGACGGCGCGCACACCACGGTGACCACGCGGTTCCCGCACGACGCGGTCCGCCGGTTCGCCGCGATGCCCGACAGCGCGGACTGGCTGCACCGCCTGCGGATCGTCGGGATCGACCTGCGCGACCCCGCCCAGGTGATCGCCCTCGCCGATTCGGTCAGCAGCCAGGGTCCACTCGACATCCTGATCAACAATGCGGCGCAGACCGTCCGCCGCTCGCCCGGGGCGTACGCACAGCTCGTCGCCGCAGAGGCCGCGGCCCTGCCGGACGGCCCGCTGCCGGAGCTGATCACGTTCGCCAAGCCGGGAGGCCAGGGCGCGCCGGCGGGCAGCCTGACCGCCGGGCCGCAGTCGACCGCGCTCACCCCGCACGCGCTCACCGCACTGGCGTTGACCAGCGGCTCCGCCTCACCGGAGCGGATCGCGGCGTCCACGGCCATCGACGCCGGCGGTCTCGTGCCGGACCTTGACTCGGTCAACAGCTGGGTGCAGCGGGTGCACGAGGTGGACCCGGTCGAGCTGCTCGAAGTGCAGCTGTGCAACGTGACGGCGCCGTTCATGCTGGTCAGCCGGCTACGACCGGCGATGGCCGCAGCGAAGGCCCGCCGCAAGTATGTGGTGAACGTGTCGGCGATGGAGGGGCAGTTCGGCCGCGGGTACAAGGGGCCGGGGCATCCGCACACCAACATGGCCAAGGCCGCGCTGAACATGCTGACCCGGACCAGCGCCCAGGAGATGCTGACCGACGGCATCCTGATGACCAGCGTCGACACCGGCTGGATCACCGATGAGCGACCCCACCCGACGAAGATGCGACTGGCGGACGAGGGCTTCCACGCCCCGCTGGACCTGGTCGACGGAGCCGCCCGGGTGTACGACCCGATCGTCCGTGGCGAGCAGGGCGAAGACCTCTACGGCTGCTTCCTGAAGGACTACGCGCCCTGCGCCTGGTGATCGGCGCTTCCACCCGCCACGGCGCGTCCAGCGGGTTTGCGACAATCACCAGGTACGCACACGCGGCCCTACCCACACCCGGGCGGCCGCCACTCGATGAGGAGAAGGTACGCATGCCATCTGACCGTGACGCGTGGCCGACGTTGGACGAGCTGCAGCGTGAGGAGATCGAGCTGGAGCTGCCGGGCCTGTCGGAGACCGACGCGTACGAGTTGGGCATGCTGGCCGTCGCCGCCGCGAGCGAGCAGCGGCTCCCGGTCGCGGTGGGTGTGTGGCGGGCCGGGCGTCAGCTCTTCCACTGCGGCCTGCCTGGTTCGACCCTGGACAACGACGCGTGGCTGCGCCGCAAGGGACGCGTGGTGATGCGGTTCGAGCACTCGTCGCTGTACATGGCCCGGCTGTGCCAGGACAAGCAGACGACGCTGACGGAGAAGTACGGCCTGCCGGCCTCCCGGTACGCGGCCGCCGGAGGTGCGGTGCCGCTGCGCGTCCGCGGCACCGGCGTGGTGGGCTGGGTGGGTGTCTCCGGTCTTCCGCAACTGGACGACCACCGCTTCGTCGTCGACATCCTTCGCAAGCTCCCGCGATAACGCTCCGATCAGCGCGCTCGCCGGTTGGCGCGCAGGGCGCCCAGAATCACGCCGGGTGACGCCAGCGAACGCGGATGTTCCCGCAACGAGACGACCTCGTTGAACCGCCGCGCAATCGTCACGTCGGTGACCGTCGCCGCGATGATCTGCCTGCTGGCCCAACTGGAGACCCGGTAGCCACGTGGGTAGGGCCCGTCGACGTGGGGCAGCGCCAGGTCGGCGGAGGTCGACAACGACCAGGCAGCGTCGACCACGATCTTCTGCAGGGCGAGGTACTGGCGCGCGGGCACGCTCAGGTCCGGGTTCGTCCTCAGGTACGTCGACAAACAGGCCGCGTGCAGGGCCGCCGCCGTCATCCCCTGCCCGTACACCGGGTTGAACGACGCGACGGCGTCGCCAACGCTGACGAGCCGGGCCGGGAACCGCTTCACCGCATGAAAGTCCCGTCGCCGGCTGTCGGCATGGCGGTAGGTCTGGACGTCGCCGAGCATCTCGTTTGCGGCGACCTCGCCGAACTCCGGCGGGAACTGGTCCCGCAGCCGGCGCACGAAGTCCTCCGCGGTACGCCCCGGGCGGCTGTCCCCGTACCCGACCATCATGGCCATCCACCGGTCACCCTCGATGGCGAAGAATGCCGCGCCGGCGACATCCGACGACATCTCCGGGCTGTGCACTGCCAGGACGACCGCCGCATCGGGGTTCGCCTCGTGGCGGCGAAACAGGGCGGTCGCGTAGTTCAGGTGCACGGTCATCCGCCGCGTGACGGGCCGCTCCCAGCCGGCCTGCCCCAGCCACTCGGAGAGCCTGCTCGAACGCCCCATGGCATCCACCACAAGATCACCGCCCTCGACGCCGGGCACCCCATCGACGTCGTAGCGGACCCCGGTGACCTCGGCACCGTCGAACATCAGACCCGTGGCGCGGGCGGTGACCACCTTGACGTTGGGCAGTCGAAGCACCTGCTCACGGATCAGCCTCTCCAGGAGAGGCCGGCTGCCCGCCAGGCTGTCGGCGTCGTTGGGAACGACAACCTTCAGGCGGCCGTCGAGGTAGTTCCGCCGGGCCGCGGGTGGAGCCTCGATCGCCCCCTGGGCCAGTGCCTGTTCGCGGAATCCCGGAAACAGCTGCTCGAACTGGAGGAAGCCGCCGGGCAGCAACGCGTGCAGTTGCGTCCCCTGTGGCACGCCGGGCCGCTCGCCGGCCGTCTGTAGGTCGTCGCGGTCGAGGATGACCACGCTCTCGGCGTAGTCGGACAACACCCGCGCTGCCAGCATGCCGGCGATACTGCCGCCGACCACGACGGCCTTGTCCAGGATCGGGAGCGCCTGGTCGGGGGGTCGCACGGCGTTCAACGCGGCGAAGACCCGGGCCGGGGAGAGGGACATCGTGCTCTCCAAGGGGTACGAGGTGAGGCGCCCTCTGCCGTGCCTGCCGCGACTGGTGCGCGGAGAGACCGGTGGACGGCCGTTCGGCATGACGCCCGACGATCGTTGCACAGACGCCCATCGCTGGCCCGCCCGGCCGGGCGGCGATGGTAATCCCATCGCACACCCGGCTACGGCGGCTGCACGCGACCCTGTCGGGCGATTGTCGGAGGGCTGCACGCGCGGTATGGACGACCGGCCACCACCCTGACACGATACTTGCGCTCCTAGTGCATAAACTTTGTCGACCGAGGTGGAGGATCGATGCACACGTCTCGCCGGAGATTGCTCTCCCTGATGACCGGGCTTGCGCTCGCCGCCGGAATGTCCGTCGCTGGCGTTCCGCTCGCCGCCGGGGCTGCCGCCACTTCGTCGTACCGTCCAGTGGTCTTCGTGCACGGCAACGCCGGTGCGGCGTCACAGTTCCAGTCCCAGGCCAAGCGCCTGGCCAGCGACGGCTACCCGCTAGACATCATCGAGGCGCACGAGTACGACTCGCCGAACATCGCCACGATCCTGCCCCAGGTGTACGCGGGGATGGACGCGCGGATCTCCCGGCTGCTGGCGGCGAGCGGCGCGGACAAGGTGGACCTGCTCGCGCACTCCCTGGGCACCTTCGTCATGCAGGGCTACCTCAACAGCTCACCGGCGCGTGCCGCCCGCGTCGCGCACTACGTCAACCTGGACGGACGAACCGCGGCGTCACCACCGGGAGGCGTACCCACGCTCGCGATCTGGGGCGAGGGCGACCCGGCGCGGGCCGTCGTGGGCGCGACCAACGTGTACTTCCCGAACCAGTCCCACACGCAGACCGTGTCGTCGCCGGAGTCATTCAGCGAGATCTTCCGGTTCTTCCAGGGCCGCGCTCCCAGGACAACGCGGATCGTGCCCCAACTGTTCGGCACCGCGCAGGTCTCCGGCCGCGCGGCGCTCTTCCCGAGCAACGTCGGCGTCACCGACGCGACGCTTGAGGTCTACCCGGTCAGCTCCCTCACGGGCGGTCGGCTGTCGAACCGGCCCGCGCATCGGGTGCCCCTGAGCGGCGACGGCTCGTTCGGACCGTTCCCGGTGCTCGCCACAGCCCGGTACGAGTTCGCGATCGTGCGCGCTGGCGCGGCGACGCACCACTTCTACTTCCAGCCGTTCCTGCGGTCCGACTCGTTCGTACGCCTGGCGACCAGCCGGCCGGGCGAGGGGCTCGGCGCGCTGGTCGACACCAGCGACCGGCACACGGCGCTGATCATCCAGCGGCAGAAGGAGTGGTGGGGCGACCAGGGTGACGCTGGCGACAACCTATGGATCAACGGTCGGGATGTCCTGAACCCGGCGAACACACCGCGCGTCAAGCGGACGATCGGCATCTTCGCGTTCGACGACGGCAGCGACGGTGTCACCGACCTGACCGCGCCGCTGCCGGAGTTCTTCAGCCAGACCTTCATCACCGGCATGGACCTGTTCATCCCGGCCACGCCGGCACACCTCGGGATCGTGCGGATCACGGTCGGTCAACGCGGCGGCGGGTTCGACGCGGTCAACGTGCCCAACTGGAAGTCCAGCGAGCATCGCGTGACGGTGAACGTCGACGACTTCTGATCGGCGTCACCGATCGGCCGGGCGGAGCGGCGAGTTCGCCTCCACGAGCGCGGGCTCGCCGCGGCCGACAGTGTTCGGCCCTCAGCCGCGGAGGCGTTCCAGCCCGTCCAGGAGCAGGTCGAGCGTGAACTCGAACTCGGTCTGACTGTCGCACCAACCGAGCATGGGGTCGGTGACGTCGTGGATCTCGGATGCCACCATGGCCGTCAGGTGCGGTAGCGCCTCGGCCATGGCGGCCAGGTCCGCCTCCGCGACGTCGGCCTCCAGGCTCCCGCCCGCCGACGCCGGGCTGAAGATCTCCTGCGCGAACCCGAGAGGCAGACTGCCGAACGCGTGCAACGCCCGGTGCGCGAGGAGGTGCGAGAACCCGGCATCGACCAGGGTGCCCACGATCCCGTCGTAGTACGCGTACAGGCCGACGGGGATGGTCCGTCGCGAGCCCAACAGTCCGGGCATCCACGGGTGACGAAGCATGATCTGACGCGCCGCGAGGAACTGCCGGCGCAACCACCCTCGCCAGTCTCCATCGCCATCGTTCGTGGAGATACGACCAACAGCGGCAACGATCTCAGCGACCACGGTCTCCACGACGCCGTCGAGGAGGGCCTCCTTGGCGGGCAGGTGATGGTAGAGCGACATGGCCTCGACGCCGAGATCGGCAGCGAGGCGGCGCATCGTCAGCGCCTGAATCCCCTCAGCGTCCGCCAGTGCGACCGCCGCTGCCAGCACGCGCTCACGACTGAGCGGTTGTCGAATTGCCTTCGCTGCCACCTGTCCCCCACCTCTTGCCAGCACCTTACATCGTATGGTTGCCTTACATCGTAAGGTCGGTGGCCGGAGCGCGACCACCTCCACGAGCCGATACGGCCCCAAGGAGCCCCAATGCCCGCGCTGATCCGTACCGCCCGCGTGACCGGGCTGCTCTACCTCGCCCTCGCCATCAGCGGCGCACTCGGCTTTCTGCTCATCCGGTCGCGACTCTTCAATGCCGACGACCCCAACGCGACGCTCGCCAATCTGGTCCAGCACGAAACACTCGCGCGCGTCGGCGTCGCCTTCGAACTGCTCATCGTCGTCACCCAGGCCCTCGCCGCCGCATGGTTCTACCGGCTGTTCCGCACCGCAGACCCACGTGCCGCCGGCGCCATCGCCGCGTTCGGCCTCATCAACGCGGTCGTGGTCCTCGTCAGCGCAGCACTGCTCGCCACGGCGGTCGACATCGCGCTCGACCCCGTGGGGGACGCGGCGGCCACCGTCCAGGTCCTCTACCTGACCAGCGGCAACCTGTGGGGCGTCGGAGGGCTGTTCTTCGGCCTGTGGCTCATCCCCATGGGACGCTGCGTGCTCCGCTCGAACTGGATGCCCCGCCCGCTCGGCTGGATCCTCGTCGGCGGCGGCATCGGATACCTGCTCAGCGCATTCATCGGATACCTCGCCCCTGACGCACAGGGCGTCGCTGACGCTCTGGTCGTACCCGCGACCATCGGCGAATTCTGGATGGTCGGCTACCTGCTGACGCGCGGCGTCCACCGCCGCGCACTCGACCAGGCACCAGCCGACCGGCAACCGGAGGCCGCGCCCCTGACCGCCTGAGTCCCGATGGCCCGAACATGGCCGAGGGCGCTCGCACCATGGGGGCCCTGCCGGTGCGGGAGCGTCACACCGCGGCGGGGGGTGACAACGCCATCTTCTGCCAGTTCCGGAACACGAAGCGGTGTACCGACTTCAACCCGAACCAGAGCGCCGGCTCCACCGCGACACGGCCGAGCCCGCGGACCGTCACCGTCGTCGTCCGGGTGACCCTCGTGCCGGCACCGGCCGGCTCCAGCTCGAACAGATCCCCGAGATGGTCGACGAAACGGTGGAAGTAGAGGTCCGTCGACTCCATGTGGAACGCCAACCGGCTCGGTGGCTCCCAGAGGGTGATCCGCTGCCGCACCACACCCTGCTCCGAGACGCACTGTCGGGCCGCGCCCACCTCACCGGGACCATCGGGCAGCCGGCACGTCGTCGGCCGGGGCGTACCCAGGTAGAACACCGGGCACCGGGGTTGCAGCTCAAGGCGCGAGTCGCAGAGCGCGGGCCACAGCACCTCCGGTGAGTGGGGCATCCTCCAGCGCGTACGCACCATCATGTCGACAACCGTAGGCCCAGCGTCGCCGCCACCCAATCGGTCAGAAGTAGCCCTTCTCGCCGTCGAGCAGCTCCCGGATCGTGTCGGCGTGACCTGCGTGCCGGGCGGTCTCCTCGATCATGTGGATCAGCATCCAGCGCAGGCTGGCGGCCGCGGACCGGAAGTCCGGGTGCCGGCCGACGTCGTCCAGGGAGTGGGCGGCGACGATGTCGTTGGACACCGCGCACTGCCGGTCGTACTCCTCAAGCAGTTGGGCGAGCGGAACGCCGTCGACCCTCATGTCGGCGTCCTCCGGCTCGTCCACGAATTGCGGCCCCTCAGCCGGGCGGCCCAGAAAGAGGACCTCGAACCAGCAATGTTCGGTCCACCGCAGGTGGGAGACGAGACCCGCCATCGTCATCAGGGGCGAGGCCGGTAGGACCGCGCGATGGGCGTCCGTCTCCGACAGTCCTTCGCACTTCCAGCGAATGATCGCGCGCTGCATCTCCAGCCAACCGACCAGCTGGCTTCGCTCGTCGGCGGTGAAGGGTGGGCGTAGGCGGGTAGTAGGCACGGGGGCACGCTACTCATGACCGCGTCGGTGGGCACGCGATTTCCCCGCCGGCCGAGGGTACGAATCGCCGCATCGAGGACGCGGGACGGCACGGGCTTCGCCTCGCGTGCTACGCAGGTGCGGTTTCCATCCTGGTGCAACCGCTGGCCGGGCTCTGGCTGAGAACAATGACCGCGTCGAGCCGATCCCTGGCCTGCAGGAGTTGGTTGATCTGCTGGTCGATGCGCTCGCGCTCGGCGTTCAGCATGGCGCGGGACTCCGGGGTGTTGACCTTCGCGTCGACGCAGGGCAGGAGGTCCAGGATGGTCCTGCTGGACAGCCCGGATGCGTACAGCATCTGGATCAGGTGAACCCGCTCGATCGCGCGGTCGTCGTAGTGGCGCTGGCCTCCGCTGCTGCGTTCCGGGATCAGGAGTGCCTGCTCCTCGTAGTAGCGCAGGGCCCGTACTGACACGCTGGTCCTGGTGGCGAGTTCGCCAATTCGCACGGCCCCTCCCGCTGGTAGTGACGCCGGCCACACGGCTTGCATCTCACGTCTACGTCAGGTTTTAGCGTAGCCCGTGTACCGAACTACCTCGAATCCACCTGGAGGCAATCATGCAGATCGCTGGTTCGATCGCGCTGGTTACCGGCGCCAACCGTGGCATCGGTCGGCACTTCACCGACAACTCCTGGAGCGCGGCGCGACGAAGGTGTACGCCACGGCCCGCCACCCGGAACGGATCGACGTTCCCGGCGTCGAGAAGCTCCGACTGGACATCACCGACCCACGGTCGGTCGAGGACGCGGCGGCGGCCGCCTCCGATGTGACCCTGCTGATCAACAACGCCGGGATCTCCACCTGGACCAACCTCGTCACCGGCGACCTGAGCAAGATCCGGTCGGAGATGGACACCCACTTCTACGGCACCCTCAGCATGGTGCGGGCGTTCGCGCCGGTGCTCGCCGGCAACGGCGGCGGCGGGATCCTCAACGTCCTCTCCGCGTTGTCGTGGTTCTCGTACGACGGGACCAACGCCTACGGCGCGGCGAAGGCCGCCGAATGGAGCCTGACCAACGGAATCCGGATCGAACTGGCCGGCCAGGGCACCCTCGTCACCGGACTGCACCTGGGCAGCGCCGACACCGACATGTCGGCCGGCTATGACGGCGACAAGGTCGACCCTGCCGCGGTTGTCCGCGCCGCCCTCGACGGCGTCGAGGCCGGCAAACTCGAAGTCGTCGCCGACGAGTGGAGCGCCAACGTCAAGGCGTCTCTCGCTGCGGACCCCAGCGCCTTCTACACCGTCACCGCCAACTGACGGCACGGCTCACCGCGGTTCAGCGCGCCGCACATCGTGGCCATTCATTGGCAGACGCGCCACTCACCGCGTTCCTTGGCCAGTGGAACGGTTTGCGTGAACCGCCCGCCCGTCTCCTGAACCATCTGAACGGTGACGGCCCCGCTGACCCGGCCGTTGTAGTTGGAGACCGACGCACCGGTGATCTCGTAGCTTCTGATCTTCAGTTGCGCGGACTGGATCCGGGTGTACTCCTCCTGCGGCATGCCGTCGCGCACCTTCTCACACAGCCGGCCGTAGGCACCCGGGTAGTTGCCGGCCTGCACGTCGTCCAGGTACGCGGCAGTGGCCTCGCGAGCCGGCCCGACCGCGTTGTTGACGGTGCGGAAGAGCCAGAAGCCGCCACACACACCACCGAGACAACACACCAACAGCACCGCGCCAACAACGATCAGAACGGTACGGGTCGTCCGGTTGGGTTTCCGGTCGGGCACAAGCATCGGCTCGTACGTCATGGCCTGGATGGTAGGGACGGCAGGCAAGCCACCACGTCGTCCCTACCCGGGGGCAGGTGGCCGCTCGGTGCCGACACTGTCTGCCGATCGTGACCGCCAAGGGATCGGAGCGTGATGCCACCTGGGCATGCTGCAACCATGCGTAGACAGGCGGGTGCATGGATTCTGATTCCGCTAGTCGGACTCCTGGCGGCTTGCAGTCCGCCCGACGAGCCGGTTGTCGCTTTGGCTGTCCACGATGGCGAGCCGATCGGCGTTCTCGTCACCTGCGACGGTGCTTTCTCTCAGCTCGGCGTGTTCGAGAACGACAACAGGAACGACGCGAGTGCACGACCGTTGATCACGTGGGGCGTAAGCGGCACACCGATGAGCGAGGTTGTGGAGGTTCCCCTGTTCGGCCAGCCGCCGGATGGTTTTGAGGTCGACGAGATCCGCGACATCCCTGCGGAGGAGGCAGGCATGGCCGTCGATGTCGAACCGCTCACCAAACTCGAGCCCGAGGTGAGATACAGCCTCAGCGGGTCAAGTCGCCATGACGGCATATCGGTAGACTTCACTGTCGCGGACTTCGCCCGGATCGGTCGGGACGAGGTGCTGGCACCGAGGGGCCGCGAGACGATGAAGATCATGTCGCGGGAGGCCTTTGTACGCAACGCCCGAAGCATCTGCAACTGATCCATGCTGCACTGTGGTGACACAGCTGCGCGAGCAGACAACTGGATCCTCCCCCGCCGCCGGGCCGGACGTCCCATGACGTCCGGCCCGGTGTCGTCAGGGCGTTCGATCAACTAGAGCCGGGCGTCGCCGGCCGCGGTGGCCTCCTGCACCGCCACGGTACGGCGGGTCTCCGCCCGCTGATCGCCGGCGTCCTCCCGGTCCGGGACGGCCGCGGCTCGGGCCGACCGGTTGGTGGTCGCAGCCGCCTGGTCACCGGTGACGCCGCCGCGGATACGGTTGTTCGCGGCCACCTGGGCGGCCGGGTTGTTGGACGTCACGGTCAACTGGCCGTTGATGATGTTGTCGTCGACAGTGACACCGCCGGTGGTGCTGGTGATGCTGACGTCGCCGCCCCAGTAGCCGCCCGAAGCGCAGCTGTCGAGGTTGCCGTTCGGGCCGAGTTGCACGCCGCCCAGGTTGCCGGCGAAGGTCGCCCGGCCGCGGACCGCGCTGCCGCACACCACACTGCCGGTGGCGCTGTTCAGCACCGACAGCGTGCCGTCGACGAACGAGTCGTGCACGTCGGTGTAGTAGGTGCCGGTGCTGCTGAGGTTACGTTCCACCTGCGTGCCGCGGTCGAGCCGAACCTCACCGGCTCCGGCGTTGACGGTCCCGGCGATCGTCGACTCCTCCACGAACAGGAAGCTGTCGATGGTCGTGGTGCCCTTCGGCCGTACGGTCACGTTGCCGGTCCGGGCGTCCTTGAGGAAGGCGCCGTATCCGCCGGCGGCCAGCACCACCTGCCCGTTGATCGTCGTGTCGGTGGCGTCCAGGTAGCCGTTCGCGGCGACGCGTACCTCGCCGCTGACGTTGCCACCGGTGACCACCAGGTTGCCGCCGGCGGCGACGTTGACGTTGCCGGTGATCGTGGTGCCGGTGAGCGCGCAAGACTCGCCGGCCGGCACGTACAGATCGTTGGGCACCGTCACCGCACCGCCGGTGCCGATGCAGTAGGTGACCAGGTCGGCGTGTGCGCTGGGGGCCACCGCCAGCACCGAGGCGGCGACGACGGCGGTCACGGTGGCCAGCTTGGCGACGGTACGTCTGGGCATCGCTGTACTCCCTGTCGATGAGGTTTGAGGACTCATGCGCCGATGTCCGATCGGGCCGCGGCCCGGACGATGGCGCCCTGCTGCCGACGGTTCAGCGTGCCGGCGGTCACCAGCGCGGTGGTGACCGTTTCGACATGCCGGACGAATTCGGCGTGCCCGGGGTAGTCGGCGTGTTCGGCGATCAGGTCGTTGATGGTGCAGCCGTCGCCGGTGTCGACGTTGGGCACCCCGGTGTCGTCGCCGTCGATGATCACCGTGCCTCGTGTGTCCGACTCGGGGCAGGTGTCGGTGTCGTCGGCCACGACGGTGAACGTCGCCGACTGCTCGGTGGACGTGTTCCCGGCGACGTCGGTTGCCCGGTACCGCAGGGTGTGGGCTCCGGCGGTCCGGACGGACACCGGGCCGGCGTACGGGGTCCAGGCGCCGGTGTCGAGCGCGTACTCGATCTTTGCCACACCCGAGTCGTCGTCAGTCGCCGTGACGGTCACGGTCGCACCGCCGACGTACCCGCCGTCGTCGTCCCGCTCGCCGGTCACCGTGGCGGAGACCACGGGTGGGGTGGTGTCCTCGGCCGGCGGGGGGACCACGGTGAAGTGGGACATCTGCTCGGCCGAGGTGTTCCCGGCGACGTCGGTCGCCCGGTAGTGCAGCATGTGCATCCCAACCTCGTCGACCACGATCGGTTGGGCGTACGGGGTGAAGGCGGCCCCGTCCAGCGAGTACTCGATGGTGGCGACGCCGGACTGCGTGTCGGTGGCGGCCAGCGTGGCGGTGGCCGTACCGATGTAGTTGCCGTCGCCGTCCTGAGCTCCGGCCAGGGCGGCCGTCACCACCGGTGGGGTGGTGTCCTCCTCCCCCGGCTCGACGATCCGGAACGACACCGAGCCGACCGGACTGAGGTTGCCGGCCTGGTCGGTGGCGCGGAACTGCACCGAGTGGTCGCCGATCGCGGTGACCTGCACCGGCTGCGTGTAAGGCAGGAAGCTGGTGTCGTCGACCTGGTACTCGACGGTTTCCACGCCCGATCCGGCGTCGGTGGCCGTGACGGTCACCGTTGCCACACCGACGTAGTTGCCGTCCCCGTCGCGGTCGCCCGAAACGGCGGCCGTCACCGCCGGCGGGGTGGTGTCGCCTCCGCCGCCGTCGGTGACCACCAGTTCGCCGACCATCTGGCTGTGGCCGGGGATCGAGCAGAAGTAGCGGTAGCGGCCCGGGGTCAGGGTCACGGTCGCCTGGTGCCGTCCGTTGTTCACGTCGAACGGGTTGGCCAGGATGTTCAGCGTGACGTCGTGGTTGTAGCCGTCGGTGGTGGTGTCGAAGGTCAGCGTGTGCGGCATCCCGGTGGTGTTACCGGTGGCCGTGCTGTTCTCCCAGATGATCGTGGTTTCGCCGGCAACCGCCTGGGCGGGTGCGGACTTGTAGCGGGTGATGTCGTCGTCGGCGGTCCAGGTCAGCACCTGGGCGGCGGCGCGCGGGGCGGCTGCGGAGGCGGGCGTCCCGGCCAGTGGGAGGACGGTGAGCAGGAGCGCCGACAGCGCGGCCGTCAGTCGTCGGGTCATGGTTTCTCCTAGAGTTCCCGCGCGCGGATGTTGCGGAACTCGATCAGGTCGTTGTCGCCGTGGTTCTGCAGCCCGATGAAGCCGCTGAGGAACTGCCGCAGATCGGTCGGCGGGTCGCCGGCACGGGAGGACTGCTTGCCCGGTGTGTTGTCGAACTCGTTGATCACCACACCGTTGCGGATCATCGTGTAGTGCTGCCCGGCCACGCGGATCTCGTAGTCGTTCCACTGGTCCTTCGGGGTGACGCCGGCCTGGGCCAGCGGCACCGGGTCGAAGTTGTAGACCGAGCCGGTCTTCTGCGGCTCGCCGGTCTCACCGTCGTAGATCTGGATCTCGTGTCCGCAGTAGATCGCCACCCACGCCGGTGAGGTCCGGGCAGACCCGACCGTGCCGCAGCTGCCCGGCGGACGCTGGTCCAGCGGGATCCGCGGGTCCGGGAATCGGGTGAAGACGCCGCTGTTGGCCCGGCCGGTGCCTGGCGCGATGTCGCGGAACTGCAACTTCAGCGAGAAGTCGCCGAACTCCTTGGTGTGCCAGAGCATGCCCAGGCCACCGCTGGACCGCAGCGAGCCGTCCGGCTGGATGCCGAACGATCCGGACGGCGCCTGCTGCCAACCGAGCAGCGACTCGGCGGTGCCGTTGAAGAGCGGCTCGTACCCGGTGTGTCCATCGCGGCCGATCTCGGACGCGGCGGCCAGCCGGGTCAGCGTGCCGGATTCGCGGGCGCTGAGCAGACCGTCGTCCTGCAACGCGCGGGTCACCGCGGTCACGTGCCGGACGAAGCTGTTGTGGTCGGCCCAGGTGCTCTCGTCGTCGATCAGGTCGTTGATGGTGCAGCCCTGCCCGACCGTACGGCTGGGCACCCCGGTGTCCGTGTCGCCGAGCCACACGGTGTCCCGGTTGTCCGGCACCGCGCAGCCCACCGTGACCGTGGTCTGCACCGTCGCCGTCTCGCCGTCGGCGTACGTGACGGTCAGCTTCGCGGCGTAGGTGCCGACCCGGGCGTACGTGTGCCGAGGGTTCGCCTCGGTCGACGTGGCGCCGTCGCCGAACTCCCACCGGTAGCTGACGCCGCCGGAGCGAGAGCCGTTGAAGGCGATGGTCAGCGGCTTGTTCTGCACGGCTACCGACGTCGCGGCCGGCGCCGGGGTGGGTGCGCCTCCGGTGTAGGTGATCCGGATCAGCTTCTGGTTGGGGTGCAGGCTGAAGAAGCCGCCTCCGTAGTCCAGCAGGTAGAGCGCGCCGTCCGGGCCGAACTTGGCGTCCATCCAGCTCTGCAGCCGGGCGTCGCCGTTGCCGCTGGGGATGATGGCCCGCAGCGACTCGGCGAACACCGGCGGGGCGGCAGTCGGCACGCCGGCTGGGTCGACGGTGACCGCGACCCGGTTGGACGCGTTCGACTGGTCGCCGATGAACCACCTCTCGTCCCAGTACTCCGGCCAGGCCACGCCGCTGTTCGTGTCGACGAGGTCACGGTGGTAGGTCGGACCGGACATGATGGCCTGGCCGCCGCCGCGCAGGTACGGCTGGGTGTAGGTGGCGTCGGCCGCGACGTAGGTCGGGAGGCCGCTGCCGTCCGTCCGCTCCGGGAACACGGGTCCGCCGCCGTCCGGGGAGTACCAGATCATGTTGTCCCGGGCCGGCGGGATGTTCACCAGGCCGGTGTTGCGCGGCGACTCGTTCTTCAGGTCGTCGCAGTCGTACCAGCCGGTGAGCACGGTCGCGTCGGTGGTGCTGCGGTCCCGGTACGGCTGCCGGTTGCCCATGCAGTACGGCCAGCCATGGTTGCCGGCCGAGGTGATGATGGTGGCGGTCTCGTACTTGGCCGGGCCCAGCGTCGGGCTCGGCGACGAGGCGTCCGGGCCAACCCAGCCAGCGGTCAGCCACTGGTGCTCCGGGTCGACCTGGAGGCGGGCGATGTTGCGCACGCCCATCACGTAGATCTCCGGTCGGGTCTTCTCGGTGCCCGGCGGGAACAGGTTGCCCTCCGGGATGGTGTACGTGCCGTCCGGCTCCGGGTGAATCCGGATGATCTTGCCGGCCAGGTCGTTCGTGTTGCCCGAGGTGCGGCGGGCGTCCTGGAACGAGATCCCCTGGTACTCCTGGGTCCAGTTGTTGCCGGAGTAGCCCTGCGATCCCTCGGAGGAGTTGTTGTCGCCGGAGCCCACGTAGAGGTTGCCCTTGGCGTCGAACGCCATGCCGCCGCCGGCGTGGCAGCAGCTGTGGATCTGCACCGGGAACTGGAGCAGATCCTTGCGGGTGGCCTGGTCGATGGTCTGGGTCGCACGGTCGTAGGTGAATCGGGAGACGGTGCGCTGCCCGACCCGCTTCACCCGGTCAACCGAGTCGTGCGGCATCCAGTAGACGTAGAGCCAGCCGTTCTGGGCGAACGCAGGGTCGGGCACGATGCCGAGCAGGCCCTCCTCGTTCTTCACGAGTTCGGAGCCGCTGCCCCGGTTGCCCATCACCTCAAGGGTGGTGAGCAGCTTGGCCTGGTTGGTGCGCGGGTCCCACGAGTGGATGGTGCCGCAGCCCAGGCCGACGTTCGGGTTGTTCCAGTCCACGATCGGGCCGCTCGGGCAGGCCGCCTTGCCGACGTAGAACACGGTGTTGTCCGGTGCGACGGTGAGCCCGTGCGGCTCGCCGATCTGGTCCAGTTGCCCGGTCTGGTTGGCCGCGGTGAGCCGTTCCACCTTGTAGTTCGCGGCGATCGTCGCCTGGCAGTCACCGCGCTGAAGGCCGGTGGTCCACTTGAGCGCCCCAGCCAGGTGCGTACGGAACGCCGCCTCGCCGTAGCTGCCCTCGGTGTGGCCCATGCCGGTGTAGAACGACCGGCCGCCGTCGTAGTCCCGACACCAGGACACCGGGTGGAACGGCCCGTTGGCGCCCGGTCCCGCGTTGTAGTGGCGCTCCTCGACCTGGGCGACGGTGTGCACCGTGCCGATCGGGTTCGGGTCCCAGTTGTCCCAGCGATCCGACCGGGTGAGCGTCATCGGCAGCGAGGCCGTAGCCGGGTGTTTCCGGTCCAGGATGTCGACGACCGCCTGGTTCACCGCGGGCGGCTCTGGTGCGGTGGTGCTGCCGGTGAACAGGCGCAGGTCGGCGAGCTGGGTCAGCGGCTCGCCGCTGTTCGCGGTGATGTTCAGCCGGAAGTGCTTGAACTCCTGCGGCGTGGCGATGTCGAACCGGCGGGTCTGGAACCGGTCCGGGAAACTCTGGCCGGTGCGCCGGTCCAGATCGGTCCAGCTCTGGCCGTCCGCGGAGCCCTGCAGGGTCCAGTCCTTCGGGTCGCGGCCGGAGGAGTCGTTGGCCGAGGTCAACGCGTAGCCGGTGATCCGCTTGGGCGCGCTCAGCTCGTACCCCACCCAGGCCGTCGGGGTGCGGACGAGCCACTTGGTGTTGGCGTCGCCGTCGGTCAGCTTTTCCTTGGTCTCGTTCGGCGGGTTCTCGCCGCTGGCGGTCACCCGGGCGACCGGCTCGGCCACCGGGATGGCGCCCGCCGGGCGGGTGCCGATCAGGCCGGTGAACCAGGCCGAGTCGACCTGCGCGCGGGCGGCGTCGGCGATGCCGACGAAACCGCCGCCGGCCTTCATGTAGCTCTGCAGCGCCGCTTCCTGGTCACGGTTGAGCGCGGCGCCGGTCGCGGAGAGGAAAACCACGCTGCGGTACGCCGAGAGCCCGGCCGTGGTGAAGACGGCGGGGTTCGTGGTAGCCGTGACATCGATGTCATGGTCTGCGCCAAGATCCCGGATTGCCTCCGCAGCACGGGAAACCGGGTCCTGCTGCTC
The DNA here is from genome assembly GCF_045207365.1 of Micromonospora sp. NBC_00858. Lineage (NCBI taxonomy): Bacteria > Bacillati > Actinomycetota > Actinomycetes > Micromonosporales > Micromonosporaceae > Micromonospora > Micromonospora sp. NBC_00858. The sequence continues at coordinate 3,085,291 of NZ_CP108828.1, forward strand.
CGCCACCGGCCCGTGGAAAACGAGGACCGCTGTCTTGTTCTCCTGCGCCGCCTTCGATGCGGCTACCGCCTTCGGTGCGGCTACCGCCCCCGGTGCGGCTGCCGCCGCCGTTGCCGGCATCAGCGTTGCGATGGCCGCTACCGCGGCGAGTGCTCGTCGTACTGTTCTTGTCATCCCCGTCCCCACTTTCGGTTCAGTCAGCTTCCGTGTGTGTGGGTGTGGCCTTGGAACCGATGGATGGCCTCTTCGGCGCCCGGCGGCATGCTGCCGTCGGCGTTGCGCACCAGGAAGATCCCGGCCATGCCACCGTCGGAGTGGAACTGCACGTGGCAGTGGTACATCCACGCCCCGGGTCCGACGCCCTCGCCTGCCAGCACCTGAAAGCCGAACGAGCTGCCCGGATTGAGGTCCTTGTTGTCGATCACCAGGCTCGGGTCGCTCGGGCCCTCGAGCATTCCGGTGCGGTTGTCCGCCCAGCGGTGGGCGTGCAGGTGGAAGGTGTGGAAGGTGCCGCCGTGGCCGATGGCGATCCACTCCACCCGCTGACCCAGGTTCGCCTCGAACATCGGGGTGTCCGGGGCCATCCGGTTGTTGATCATCATGTCGTTGAACACGACCGTGTACTGCTTCTCCGGCAGGATGTCGCCGCGACGCCGGACGATCAGCGCCCCGTACAGTCCCTTGGCGACACCGCCGGTGCCGTGGTCGGTGCCCATGGCGTGGTCGTGGTAGTGCCAGTAGCCGGCGCTGCCCGGCATGAACCGCCGGCCTGAGGCGAGGAACATCTCCCGCGAGCGCCACACGTACGTCCGGGTCTCACCGGGATTGTTGAACGAGGCGTTGAGCGGGCTGCCGTCCGAGTCGGTGCTGTAGTCCACCCCGTGTGGATGGATGGACAGCCGCTGGTTGGTGGTGTTGACCAGGGTGATCTCCAGGGTGTCACCCTCGTACATCTCCAGCAGCGGCCCCGGCACCGTGGCCTGGCCGGGCGCCAGGCCGTACCCGAACAGCCCTCCGGGCAACTGCTCGGCGTAGATGGTGACCTTTTTCGTGACACCGGCCGCGGCCCGGGCTGGGCTGCCTCGGAACGCGGCGTCGATCGCGGGGGCGGACGCGCCCAGTGCTCCGGCGGCGAGGGCTCCGGTGGCGATCAGGGATCTGCGGGACAGGTGGCGGTGGGAGCCGACGGAATTGTCGTCCATGGGTCTCCGTTCACCGGGCGAAGCCGTGACGAGGGCACGGTGCAGCGACCGCCGAGCATGAAGGGCGGCAGCACGACTGCGTGGACCTCGTCGCGGACTTTGCTCGGAAGACTCAGAACTTTCGATGGATAACAGCAACTTATGTAATCCATCGACGAAAGTACAGGCCTGATTGCAAGAAGGTTACCTTGACATCACGACGACGCTCGATTGACCATGAATGCCCCGCACGCCAATCCGCCACGCTCAGTGACCCCAGCGGCAGCCAAGGGCTCGGGTTCGGGCCGGTGTCGAGGAGACGGTCGCATGTCGACAGTTGTCGCCGTTGACCCCCCTGGCCTCGTCCGAGGCTTGCAGGAGCGGTCGGCCCGGGCCCTTCCCGCGATGGTCCTCGACCACCTCGACGGCTGGTGGTTGCGGTACGGAGACAGCGGAGCGTGGTGGGCCAGCTCGGTGCTGCCGCACAGCGACGCCGTGCCGGCGGACCTGTCGGGCACGATCCGATCCGTTGAGGAGTTCTACGCCGGCCACGGGACGTGCACCCGATTCCAGATCAGCCCGGGGGCCTGCCCGGTCGGCCTCGACGACGCGCTGGCCGAGCGCGGTTACCGCGCCGACAGCACGATGTCGCTGCAGTCGGCCCCGACCGCGCAGGTCATCGACCGGCTACCCGGGGATGGGCTGCGAGTCCGCCTGGACGATCAACCGACCGCCGCGTGGTTCGACGCCTGGCTGGCGGTGCACGCCAGCGGGGGCGACCCCGGCCGTGAGTGGGACATGCTCCGCCGGGTACGCCAGCGCAGCGGGTACGCCTCGGTGCTGACCGAGGCCGGTGTCGTCGCGGCCGGCCGTGCGGTCATCGAAACCGGCTGGGCGGGCGTGTTCGGGATGGCCACGCTCCCGGCCGCCCGCGGCAGAGGCGCTGCCAGGACCATCCTCGCCGCCCTCGCCCGCTGGGCCGCCGACCACGGCACCGAGCACCTGTACCTCCAGGTCCAACCCGACAACACCGCCGCGCGGCGGCTGTACGACGGGGCGGGTTTCACCGAGCTGTGCCGGTACCACTACCGCATCGGCGGACAGCGTCGGGGCAGCCCGGCGGACAGACGTACGTGAGCGGTTGTCAGAGGTTGTGGCGGTCGTCCGCCGGCAGGCGAGGCGGCTCCGGTGGCTCGGGAGCCTGGTCGGGCTGACCGAGCTGCGCGACATGGGTCGGGTCGAGGACCCGGGAGAGGAACGAGCGGGTCCGCTCGTGCCGCGGCGCGCCGAGTACCTCCTGCGGCGGCCCCTGCTCGACCACCACGCCGCCGTCCATGAACACGACCCGGTCGGCGACGTCCCGGGCGAACGCCATCTCGTGGGTGACCACCATCATCGTCATGCCGTCCTCGGCAAGCTTGCGCATGACGGTGAGCACGTCGCCGACCAACTCCGGATCGAGCGCGGAGGTCGGCTCGTCGAAGAGCATCAGCTTGGGCTCCATCGACAGCGACCGGGCGATCGCCGCCCGCTGCTGCTGCCCCCCGGACAACTGTGCGGGGAACACGTCGGCCTTGTCGGTCAGACCGACGCGCTCCAGGTTGTCCCGCGCGATCCGCTCGGCCTCAGCGCGGCCACGCCGCAGCACCCGGCGCTGGGCGATGGTGAGGTTGTTCAGCACGGTCAGGTGCGGGAACAGGTTGAACGACTGGAAGACCATGCCGATGCCGCGGCGCACCGCGTCGATCTCGACATCCGGGTCGGTCATCTCGACCCCGTTCACCCAGATCTTGCCGGCGGTCGGCTCCTCCAGAAGGTCGACGCACCGCAGCAGCGTCGACTTGCCGGACCCGGACGGCCCGATGACACAGACCACCTCGCCCTGACCGACCTCGAAGTCGATGCCCTTGAGCACTTCGAGCGGCCCGAAGGACTTGTGCAGGTCGCGGATCTCGACGGCGGGGCGGGGCTGTGTGGTCGTCATGCGGGTCACCGAGCCTTGGCGTATCGGAGTTCGAGGCGTCGTACCACCTGGGACAGGGGCAGGGTGATGATCAGGTAGGCGAGGCCGGCCACCAGCAGCGGGGTGACGTTCACCCGGTCGTTCAGCATGTCCCGACCGAACTTGGTGACCTCGATGGTCTGCGCCGTCACGCCCAGCACGTACGCCAACGACGAATCCTTGGTGAGCAGGATGAGCTCGTTGGTCAGCGGCGGGATCACGATCCGGAACGCCTGCGGGATGACGATCGTGCGCATGGCGGTGAAGTGCGACATGCCGAGGGTGCGCGCCGCCTCCATCTGTCCCTTCGGCACGGCCTGGATGCCGGCCCGGATGGTCTCGGCCATGTATGCCGCAGCGGTCAACCCGAGACCGATCGCGATCGAACCGAAGACGCCGCCGGGGATCTCCCGCTCCGGGAAGGCGATGGGAATGCCGTACCCGACGAGGAAGAGCACCAGCAGCGCGGGCAGACCCCGGAACAGCTCGATGTACGCCGTGGCCACCCAGCGGTACGGAGCCACCCGGGACAGCCGCATCAGCGCGAGGATGGTGCCGAACACGAGACCGAAGGCGAACGCACCCAGCGTGTAGAGGACCGTGTTGCGCAGCGCGACGGTGATGATCGTCGGGAACATCGACTGGATGATGTCGACGCGGAAGAACGCGTCTTTCAGCCTGCCCCAGTCGGCGGCGAAGACCACCGTGGCGATGATGGCGATGAAGGCCAGGTACTGGAGCCAGAGGGACAGCCGCTCTCGCTGGCGGCGTCGCAGCTTCACGTTCTTCGCTCCTTGCCTTCCCGGAGGTTGCGTACGAGGAGGGCGCGCGAGCCGCGCGCCCTCCTGCCGTCAGCTTCGATCACGCGCTCGGCTGCTTGCCGATCCACTTCTCGTAGATCGTGTTGTACGAGCCGTCCTGCTTGGCCTTGGCCAGCACCTCGTTGATCTTCTTGAGCAGCTCCGGGTTGCTGTCCTTCTTCACCGAGAACCCGTACTGCTCGCCGGTGTCGAACTCGGCGGCCACCTCGAACCCGCCCGGGTTCTTCTTGAGGTACTCGGTCCAGACCGGCAGGTCGTTGATGGCGGCCTCGACCTGGCCGTTGGAGACGGCCTGCTGCAGGGCGGCGAGGTCTTCGAACTCGACGAGCTGCAGGCCCTTCTCCTGCTCGAACTTCCGGGCGTAGTCACGGCCCGTGGTGGCCGCCTGGACGCCGAGCTTCTTGCCCTTGAGGTCGTCGAGCGCCTTGTACGGCTTGCCCGTCTTGATCAGCATCGCCTGGGTCGCATCGAAGTACGGGTCGGAGAAGTTCATCACCTTCTGCCGTTCCTCAGTGATCGTCATGCCGGCAGCGGCCGCGTCACACTTGCCGGTGTTCAGATCCTGGCCGGACTTGATCCCCTCGAACGGCGTGTCGATGATCGTCTGCTCGACGCCCAGCTCCTTGGCGACCAGATCCATCAGCTCGACGTCGAACCCGGTGACCTTGCCGCTGGCGTCCTTGGACTGGAACGGCGGGTACGGCAGGTGGGTGCAGACCGTCAGCTTGCCGGCCTCGACCAGCTTGACTCCGCTCGCCTGGACCTCGCTGTCATCCTTCTTGGCACATCCCGCGCTCACCGCCAGGGCGGCAATCGCCACGACGAGGCCGGCACTGCGGACTGCGCTCTGGAACCTCACGGCTGTGTCCCTCCGGTTCGGCTTCCCTCGTGATGGGCAGCCAGGTTGGTGCAAAGACTGTGTGACAGGCGACGGTACCTGATCCGACGAGCCGTACCCAGATCACGCCGGGGCGTTGTGGCGAAGCAGCAATATCACGCTCAGTGAACCCGACACCTGACCAGCAACCGGACCGCGTGCGGCACCAACGGGCCCGGATCCAGGCGGCGACCCCCTCCTCCCGCCGCGCGGCAGTTGAGTAGCTGACCGGCCGCGAACAAGTAGGGATCCTCGCCGGCCGACGCGGCACGACGCCAGCAGGTGGGAGACGATCAATCGGAATCACCTCACGAGCCGCCGCTACCTGGGTCGGGCGATCAGATCCGACCATCGTCCGTGCCGAAGGCGAGACGGCCGCGTCAGTAAGCCGCGCTGCGGGCACGCAGAGCGTCTGGCCTTCGCTTTGAAGGTTTCGCCGAGCCCTCCTGCTGAAATCGACGAAAAGTTTGCGCCGTTGGTTCAACGATAACGTTCAGGGGTATGACTGCTGGTATCACCGACGCCGCCCACGCCGTCGACGCTGTGACCGTCATGGGGTTGCTCCCGGCCAGGCCGCGGCTGCTCGCCCTGGGCGAGCCCACCCATGGCGAGGACGTTCTGCTCGACGTGCGAAACGATCTCTTCCGGCAACTCGTCGAGCAGGAGGGCTACCGGACGATCGCCATCGAGAGCGACTGCGTGATGGGCCTGGTCGTGGACGACTACGTCACCTCGGGCACCGGCACCCTCGACGAGGTCATGGAGCGCGGCTTCAGCCACGGGTTCGGCGCGTCCGCGGCCAACCGCGAGCTGGTGCGTTGGATGCGCGCGTACAACGACGGCCGGCCCCCGTCACAGCAGCTCCGCTTCGCCGGTTTCGACGGCCCGCTGGAGATCACCGGCGCCGCGAGCCCTCGGCAGGCACTCACCGCACTCCACGCCTACCTCACCGCCTGGGTCGACGCCGACCTGCTTCCCCGCACCGCGGAAACGCTCGACCGCCTGCTCGGCGCCGACGACCGGTGGACCAATCCCGCCGCGATGATGGACCCGTCCCAGTCCGTGGGGCAGACGCCCGAGGCCAACGAGCTGCGTCTGCTCGCCGATGACCTGGTGGCCCTACTCGACGCGCAGACACCACACCTGATCGCGGCGTCCACTTGGGACGACTGGGACCGGGCACGCCTGTACGGGCGTACCGCCACCGGGCTGCTGCGCTACCACTTCTGGATGGCCGACACGTTACCGGGCCGGATGGCGAGGCTGCTGGGCTCGCGGGCTTCGATGATGGCCGCCAACCTGCTCGCTTTCGCCGAACGGCACCCGACCCTGGTGTACGCCCACAACGGCCACCTTCAGCGGGACAGGAGCACGATGCGGATGGGCGACCTGCCGCTGGAGTGGTGGAGCGCTGGCGCGATCGTCAGCGCCCACCAGGGCGAGGGGTACGCCTTCCTGGCCACGGCCCTCGGCACGATCCGCCACCAGGGGGTTGACGCCCCGCCCCCGGACACCGTCGAGGGACTGCTGTACGCGCTCCCGCAGCAGCGTTGCCTGGTCGACACCCGCCGGCTGGCAGCCGCCCTCGCCGACACCACGCCCGCCCCCCGCGTGTCGCCCTGGTACGGCTACTCCCCGCTGGACCCGGCCCACCTGGCCAACACCGACGGGATCGTGTTCGTCAAGGACACCCGGCGGACCTAGGCCCCCAGGCGTTCAGCAACAACTGAGAGGTCGGCCGACGGGCCCGTTCGCAAGCTGCGGGGCCGTCAGAAAGGGCGACCGGCGAGCGGGCTGCTAGCGTTCGGCGCGATGTGGACCGAGGAGATCGTGGCCGGGCGCCCGGCATGGCGGCACACCCCGTCGGGCGTGGTGTTCCGAAAGGTTCCGGGCGGCTCGTTCCGGATGGGCTTGTCCGACGAGGAGTTGGACGCGGTACGCGCCATCGAGCGCAGCGGCGGTGTCGAGGACACCGTCGAGCCGTTCCTCGCCGGCGCCGAGGACGCACAGCCGGTACGCGAGGTGCGGGTCGAGCCGTTCCTGATCGCCCGGCATCCGCTGACGGTGGCGCAGGTCCGGCACTGGCTGCCCGAGTATGAGGACGACTACGCCGAGACGGACACCGGCACGGCCCGGCTCGAAGACGACCTGGAGGACCTGCTCAAGCTGTTGCCGTTCCGGGTGCCCAGCGAGGCGCAGTGGGAATACGCGGCCCGGGCCGGCACCACCACGCTGACCTTCCGCGGTGACGGGAAACCCGGCGAGGACCAACTGCTCGACGACTTCGGCGACGAGGCGCGGACCGCTGCCGGCGAGAACGCGTTCGGGCTGGCGGCGATGGGGTCGGCGAACGAGCTCTGCGCCGATGTGTGGATCCCCGGGTTCGCGGGCGCGCCAGCAGACGCGCGTGCACGGACCGGAGACGGGCCCCGGACCGTACGCGGTGGAGCCGCCGACCTATACCCGTGGCAGGACTGCGACGAGTGGCTGCTGCTGCTCTCCGCCACCCGGTACGAGCACGCCCAGTTCACGGCAGTTCGCCCGGTCGCGCCACTGCCACCCCGCCAGGTCACGCAGGGGCGCCCGAGCCGATCCACTGCGCCTGTGTGAGCAGACCTCCGAACTGCAACCGGTAGGAGATCGCTGACTTGGTCGCCGCGTCCAGGGACTCTGGCAGCTGATCGAACGACGCGGGCCAGATATCCAACAGCGAAAAGACCTCCTGACCGTCGCGGACCCGCAGGAGCAGCATGCAACGCCAGTGGGGTGAGAACTCTGGCCGCCGACCGGCGTCGTGCACCATCGCCGGCCGTAGGTAGTGAACGGTGGACAGATCCGCGTTCGCGGCAAGCCATCCGGCTCCGTGGTGGCAGTTGAATCCGTGATCGCGCGCCTCGTCGTCCAAGCGCATCAGTTCGGCGGCGTCGATCGCCTTGACGGTGCGCGGAACGCTCGATGACATCGGGTCAGTGTTCCACGTACCGACCACTTGCCAGAGATCAATTCGACATCGATGTCCTGGTCGACTGGGCCAGCGGGCCGGTGGGGTCCAGGCTCATACGATCCACCGCCAAGTGGCCGGGGCGGTTGCTTGACCCCGCGCGGCGGCCCGCACGCTTTGCCGGCGGCAGAAGTGCACGCCCGGTTTTTGCATCACCAGGGACCCTGGCCGAGCGCGATCTCCGGCCGCGGCAACCAGGCGCTCGCCATCGCCGGCAGGTTCGTCACCCGCTGCCTCGCGGTCACCCTCGCCGCAACCAACACCCTGCGAGACCGGCGATAACGAAAGCGGGGTCACCGCCATCACCGGCAGCGGCTCATGCAACCGCGCCACAGTGGACCTGCTCACACGCTGAAGCCGTAGACCTCGACCCAGCTTGATGTCTTAGCGTGCGGACATGACCGCAGCACAGATCAACGAACCGACACGCGAAGCCGACATTGAAGCGATCAAGCAGGTGGTAGCCGCTGTCGAACATTCCCAGAACAACGAGCTCCCTGATGAGTTCGTCGACCTGTTCCGGGCCGACGCGATCTGGACAACGGGCCACGGCAGGCGGCTGTTCGGCCGCGAAGCGATCTCCGTATTCACCCGTCAGGTGCTGCCCGGCGCGATGCGAGACACCAGCGTGACGTTCGACATCGAACACGTGCTGTTCATTCGCCCCGACGTCGTGGCCGTCAAGGTCCGGCAGGTGTATCAGACGCCCGACGGTCAGGAGGTCGGCACTCCGATGTTCGTCATGGCGAAGGAAGAGGGGCAATGGCGTCTCACCGCATGCCAGAACACCAGCGTGCTCAACGACGAGTGACCCGGACCAAGCCGGCCCCCAGGAGAGCGGGCCGCCGCCCGGCCCGCCACGTCAGCAGACCTTCACTCACGTGCTCTGTCGACGGAGCAGATACGAGGCGCGGTCCACGGCCTGCCCGACTTCGGCCGGATCCACCGCGGTGACGATGACGCCGTAGACCATCCGATGTGCGAGCAGTATGTCGTCCACGGTGGCGCGGTGGTCGACCAGCCCGGCCGCCTGCGCGCGCGGGAGGGTGTCTTGAATCAGGGACTGCAGACGTGTGCCGCCGGTGTACTCCGGCACGTTGCGCCGGGCGTCCACCGCCATCTCCACGAACGCGGCGGACTCCACGGTCATTTGGATCAAGCGGTCCCAGAGCCGGCCGAACGCGCCCGCGTCCGGCTCGGCGGCGATCGCCTCCAGCTGCGCGAAGTTCTCCTCGAACACCGCGAACGCCAGATCGAGCCGGGTCGGGAAGTGCCGGTACAGCACACCCTGCCCGACCTCGGCGTCCTTGGCGATCGCGCTGAGCGGCACGTGATAGCCGCGCGCGGTGAACAACCGGCGCGCCGATCGGAGGATGGCCAGCCGATTTTGCGAGGCCGCAGCCGGACCACGATTGACGCGACCGCTGGTGGAGGGCATGCTGCACTATAACAACCGGACAGGATTGTCCGGTTGGTTGCATGCCTCGGGAAGGACCAGCCATGACCGACACCACCGCGCAGTCCGCCGGCACGTTCGACCACACCTACGACGTCGTCGTGGTCGGCAGCGGCGGGGCCGGATTCGCCACCGCGCTGGGCGCGATCGACGCGGGGCTGAGCGTCCTGATGATCGAGTCAAGCGACAAGTGGGGCGGAAGCACAGCGATGTCCGGCGGCGGGATGTGGTTGCCGAACAACCCCCTGATGCGGCGCGCCGGCGTCGGCGACTCTCGCGAGGAGGCGCTCACCTACCTCGAGGCCACGGTCGGTGACACCGGGCGCTCCACCTTCCGTGAGCGCAAGGAAGCCTTCGTCGACGGCATCGAGGACTTCGTCCTCACCGCAGAGAAGTACGGCATGACCTTCGCCCGCTCCACCGACTACCCCGACTACTACCCGGAGCTGCCCGGCGGGAAGATCGGCCGGGCGATCGAGGTGAAGCCGCTCAACTCGAAGGTCATCGGCGCATGGTGGAAGACCATCAGCGCGCCCGCCGGGATGCCGATCAAGACCGACGACGTGTGGCTGCTCGGCCGCGCCTGGTCCACTCCCGCCGGGTTCATCCGCGGCGCCCAGTTCGTGTTCCGTGCGCTCGGCGGCGTCGTCCGCGGCCAGCGCCTGGTCGGCATCGGCGCCGGACTGTCCAGCGCGTTCCTGCAGGCGGTGGTGCTCAAGCATCAGGTGCCGCTGTGGCTCAACGCCCCGCTGGAGGAACTGCTGATCAGCGACGGCAGGGTCACCGGCGTGCGCACCACCCGCGATGGAAAGCCGGTGACGGTGCGTGCCACGCGGGGCGTCATGCTGGCCGGCGGCGGGTTCGATCACAACACCGAGTGGCGGCGCAAGTACCACGGCATCGACGGCTTCCCGTCCGGCAACCCGGCCAACCTGGGCCGCCCCACCGAGCTGGCGCAGCAGGCCGGCGCGGCGGTCGAGCTGATGGACGACGCCTGGTGGGGTGCCTCCGTCGCCGCCACCCCCGGCCACGACCCGTCCTTCATCGTCGGCGAGCGCTCGCTGCCGTACTCGATCATCGTGGACGCCCGGGGCGACCGTTTCGCCAACGAGTCGGAGTCCTACGTCGACCTGGGCCACCACATGCTCGAACACGACAAGGACGGCGCGTACTGGATGATCGCCGACGTCCGCCACGCGCGCCGCTACCTGCGGACCTTCGCGCTGGACCCGAAGAACAACAAGGCGATGCGCGAGGCCGGGATCATGGCCAAGGGCAGCACCCTCGCCGAACTGGCGGGCCGGATCGGCATCGACCCAACGCGGCTGCAAGCAACCGTCGATCGGTTCAACGGCTTCGCCCGCTCTGGCGTCGACGGGGACTTCGGTCGCGGAAACTCGGCGTACGACCGCTACTACGGCGACCCGACCGTGCACCCCAACGCCTGCCTCGGTCCGCTCGAGAAGGGTCCGTTCACCGCCTTCAAGGTCGTCATCGGTGACCTCGGCACCAAGGGCGGAGTGCTCACCGACGCCAACGGCCGTGCGCTGCGCGAGGACGGCACGGTGATCGACGGCCTGTACTCGGCGGGCAACAACTCCGCCTCGGTGATGGGCAGCACCTATCCCGGCCCGGGATCCACGATCGGGCCCGCCGTGGTGTTCGGGATGCGCGCCGCCCGGCACATGGCTCGCTCCGACGTATAAAAGGACCGCCGCAGACAGGTGGGCGCTGATCCAGACGTAGGTGTTGCGTGGTCGCCGAGCAACCGGACGACCGCCCAGCGCCCACCCGCCTGCGGCACATCACCACGCGCTCGGCTGGGGCCTGGCGCTGGTCCACCGCCTGGTCCTCGTGCCGCAGCACTTCCGCCGGTGATCCCTCAACGCTCTCCTCACGACAACCGTTGCGCTGCGTCCCGAATGCTCCACGATCCCGCGCAAGGAGTCAGGGGCAGGTCAGATCCTGCCCGGCGACCAGGCTGTCTGCCCGGTGGTAGAGCTCCTCGGCGATGGTGTCCCAGTCCGGGCCAAAGGCGCGGAGGTCACTGGCCGCCACTCGCAACAGCTCAACATCCTCCGGCCGTTGAAGGCACGCCAGCCGGAACGCAAGGTTCCGCGCCCAGACCGGGAGACCCATCCAGTCCTCTTCGAGCATTACCTTCAGCATCGCCACGATCTCGTCGGCTGATGCGAAGGTAATGACCTCCACGTAGGCACTAGCGACCCTGTCGTGGTGCCGCCCAGCGAGCAACCGGGCCAACTCAAGCAGCGGCATGCACTCCGGCGCAGTGGGCGGGGCGGCAGCGGTCTCCCTGGCCGTCCCATGAAAAGCCTATCGAGCACGGCGCGAAGCCAACCGAGGGTCCTCACGGCCCAGAAGCTAGTCCACTCCCAGCTTTGAGCCCCAATCCAGAGCCGGCGCAGCTGACTGTCGGGACGCCGAATTCGAACCGACGACCCCTTGACCCCAGGCAACCATCATGACGCCCCAACCCGCGTCGACTGCCGACTTCGCTGGGCCGACTCGTCCACCGCTGTCCACCGGCGTCCAGTCTGGTGCTCTCCGATTGTCGCCCAGCTAGTCACTCAGGCAGGGCGGAATCGCCCTCCACCTTGCCCAGAGCCACGGCTCCATCCCCGGATCGGATCATCTCTTCCAGGGCTTCCGCCATCGTCGCGATGCCGGGTCTTGGAATGATGACGAGGTCCGAGCACCAGAAGTACCGGCCGCCGCCAGCCTCGCCAGTTTCAGCCCACCTTCTCAGGACGCGACCGATCGCATCCGGTGTCATCAAGGTGGCGTAGCGATGGGTGCCGTCAGCGAGGTAGACGTGGGCATCGATGTTGTCGGCCATCGCCGGATCGTCGTCTTGTCCAAGCATGAACTGGACCCGCGCGCCCTGGACCACGCATTCCCACCCTGTCAACTGACCCACCGCAACATCATCGCAGCCCCGGAGGGCCAGTTTGGAAGGTGCCCATCGGCAATACTCGGCGCATGTCTCTCCAGGAGATGCGCCTCGCGCTCTACCTCCTCTTAGCGCTGCTTTTCAACGGCTTAACGATCGCGGCTTTTGTCCTAGAGGGTGGTTGGGGGGCGGCGTTCCTACCCTTGATGGGCGCCATCTTCGCAATACAGCTTGGACGCACCCTGCCGCGGAGAGATATGGGACGCCCTGAAATATCGCGACACTCGCACGGCTAACGCAGAGTAAGTCAACGCTAGGTGGGGCAATCCGTGCCAGACCCGGAACCCGCCGGGTCGTCGTCTACGCCGGCACGCACTCCTTTGACAAGAGCGGCACCAACGACGTGCCCATCGACAGCAGCTCCGACTGCCGGTCGGTCGAGGTTCGCATCTCACCGTGACCGGTGCCTCCGAGGGCCAGCTAGTGCTCCGGTAGGCCGTCCAACCGGACGCAGCAGGCCCCGGGACGCGGCGCGAGCCGGGGCAGCAGGTCGGTACGTCCCGCACCGTCGATCATGCCGGCGAGGAACGCGTGGTTGAGCCCGCACACCAGGGCGGTCTGCCGGGTGGCGAGGGCGTGGAACGGGCAGTTGCGCAGCAGCACATGGTCGCTGAGCGTTTCGGGTTCGAAGCCGAGTCCTGCGAGCGCGGGGATGAGGTCCTCACCGGCGTCGCGTACCCGTGCGCCGATGTCCCGGCCGCGTTGCCGGGCATGCCGCCGCGCCGCCTCGGGGGCGTCGTGCGGGTCGTCGGCGACCGCGTCGGCGAGGATCTCGGCGATGAGCTCGTAGCGTCGCTCGGGAACGGTGATCGCCACGCCGTCGCCAGCGGCCTCGTAGACCTTCGGCGTCCGGCCGCGGCCCCGGGGCTGGTCGGCCGGCGTCTGGTAGTGGGCCCGCAGTAGGCCGGACTCGACGAGCTTGTCGAGGTGGAACGCGGCGAGGTTGCGGGACATGCCGTGCGCCTCGGCCGCCTCCTCCCGGGTGACGGGGTGATCGGCCCGGCACACGTAGTCGTACAGCGCCCGTCGGGACCGGTCGACGAGCGCTGCCATCGCGCTCCAGCGCTCCCCCGTGCTCACAGCCCCGAGATTATCACCAGCGAAGGCTATTGAAATTCCTGCCGTGCTGGGGCAGCATGATCGATAACACCAATGGGCGTTGGTGGAAATCCTCTGGGGGTTCCCGTGCGGCTCATCGGCGGCGAACTGGCCTACCGGTACGGCGTCCGCGTCGCCGACGCGACCAACCAGGCGCAGGGCTACAACAGCACAGACAGGGAGAACTCCTGATGGATATCGCCGCATTCGTCACCTGGCTCGCGGCCGTCGGCGCGGGAGGTCGCTGAGGTGAGTGCCACCGCCCTCCGGGTGCAGCACCAGCGTCCCCGCCGCGACCCGGCCGCCGCCGAACGGGCGGCGGCGGAGTTCCTGGCCGCGCTCGGCGTCGACCTCTCCGCCGACGGGCTCGCCGACACCCCGGGCCGGATGGCCCGCGCCTACGCCGAGCTGCTTACCCCGCGCGAGTTCCAGCTGACCACCTTCGACAACGACGAAGGCTACGACGAGCTGGTGCTGGCCCGGGCCATCCCGATCCGGTCGGTCTGCGAACATCACCTGCTGCCGTTCGTCGGCGTCGCGCACGTCGGCTACCTGCCCGGCGAACGCATCCTGGGACTGTCCAAACTGGCCCGGGTGGTCGAACTGTTCGCCCACGGCCCGCAGCTCCAGGAACGCTTGACCAAACAGATCGCCGACTGGCTGACCAACCAACTGCGCCCGCGCGGGGTCGGCGTGGTCATCGAAGCCGAACACCTGTGCATGACGCTGCGCGGCGTCCGGGCCGTGGGCAGCAGCACCATCACCTCCACCCTGCTCGGCACCCTGCGCGACGACCACCGCTCGCGCGCCGAGTTCTTCACCCTGACCGGGGTCGGCGCCCGCTGATCGACGTACCTCGAAAGGAGCTGGACCGATGTCGAAGACCGGCACGTTCGTGATCGTGGGAGCCGGGCTCGCCGGCGCGCGAGCCGCGCAGACGCTGCGGGAGGAGGGCTTCGACGGCGGGATCGTCGTGATCGGCGACGAGCCAGAGCGGCCGTACGAGCGGCCCCCACTGTCCAAGGGTCTGCTGACCGGCGGTGCCGAACCCGACAGCGTGTACGTGCACGACGCCGGGTGGTACGCAGAGCATGACGTCGACCTGCGCACCGCCGCCCGCGCCGTCGCCGTCGACCGCTCCGACGGAATGGTCCAGTTCGCCGACGGCCAGCAGATCCGCTACGACAAGCTGCTGCTGGCCACCGGCGCTAGACCCCGCGACCTCGCGGCACCCGGCGTCCACCTGGACGGGGTGCTGCGGCTGCGCACCCTCGCCGACAGCCGTCGAATCGCCGCGGCGCTGGTCGACGGCGCGCACATCGTGATCGTCGGAGCGGGGTGGATCGGCCTGGAGGTCGCCGCCGCCGCCCGGCAGCGTGGCGCCACCGTCGACATCGTCGAAACGGCCGCGCTGCCGTTGCGCCGAGTGCTCGGCGACGAGATCGCCCGGGTGTTCGCCAACCTGCACCGGGACCACGGCGTCACCTTCCACTTCGACGCCGAGGTCCGCGAGATCCGCGGCACCGGTCGAGTCTCCTCGGTCCTGCTGGCCGACGGAACCGAGGTGCCCGCCGACGCCGTGGTGGTCGCCGTGGGCGTACGGCCGAACACTGAGCTGGCGACAACGGCGGGCCTCACCGTCGAGAACGGAATCGTCGTCGACGCGTCCCTGCGCACCGCCGACCCGGAGATCTACGCCGCCGGTGACGTCGCCATCGCCTACCATCCCGTGCTGCGTCGGCGCCTGCGCGTCGAGCACTGGGCCAACGCACTCCACGGCGGTGCCGCGGCGGCCCGCGCCATGCTGGGACAGCCCGTCAGCTACGACGACCTGCCCTACTTCTACACCGACCAGTACGACCTGGGAATGGAGTACGTCGGACACGCCCCGCCCGAGGCGTTCGACCGGGTCGTCGTCCGGGGCGACGTCGCCAAGCGCGAGTTCATCGCCTTCTGGACCGCTGGCGGGCAGGTGCTCGCCGGCATGAACGTCAACGTGTGGGACGTCGTCCCGTCGATTCGGCGGCTCGTCGCGGCAGGTCAGCCGGTCGACGTCGACCGACTGGCCGACCCCGCAGTGCCGCTCGACGAGCTGCAGCCGCCGCCGGTGTCGGCACCCGGGACTCAGACCGGGTAGCCGACGTCCCGCCTTGCGGAACCGGCCGACACCTACCGGTGCCGGCCGGTTCCGACGTGACTAGTTGCTGCCTTGGTCGTGTGGAACGGTGACGGTGACGGTGCAGCCAAGCGGCCGTCCGATCTCGTCGTGGCCGGCATACGTGAGGTGGTACACCCGGTCCCCACCGTTCCCGGCTCGTTCGGCCCGTAGCTTGCCACTCGTGTCCGGCGTGCCGATGGCGAAGCCACTGACGTCCGCGGCGTCACCCCCGGTCACGCCGGTCAGGGTGAACGCGTTCGGGCCGAGCACGCCGTCGTGCAGGCCCACGGTGACGTTGACGTCGACCAGCATGTGGTTCGGCGGCCACAGGACCGGTCGGTCCGCCGCACAATCGAGCTGCCGTACCGGCAACGGGTTTGCCAGGGTGGCGGTGGCGTGTCCGATGGTCGCGGTGAGCCGGCCGCCGGCTTCGTAGTACATGTGCGCGGTACGCCCATCGAAGTAGAACGTCGGCGCGGCCGAGCGGCCGAGGTCGGGCGCGGCGGACATCGAGTCGTGCACGATGCCGAGGTGGATCTCCTGGTCCAAGTCCTGCCCGACGTCCACCGCGTGCATGTTGCCGTCGGCGGCGTGGTAGATCACCAGGTTGCGGTCGTTCCAGCGCAGGAAGAACGGTCCCGAGGCGTTCGGGCCTTCGATGCCCTGCGGGGTCACGATCGGGTCGGGCTGCATGGCCCAGGTCCGCGCGTCGTTGGAAACCGCCCAGCGGATCCGCCGCGACACGGGCCCGGTCGGTCCGGGCAGTGCCGCGGTCGGGTTGTCCATGAAGACCATCAGGTACCGGGTGCCCAGGCGGGGCACGGACTGCTCGAACACTCGGGCGTAAGAGGTCTCGCCACCGGTCGTGTCGTTCCGGCTGATCGCCGTCCCGCCGTAGCTGAAGTGGATGCCGTCGTCGGAGGTTGCGTACCGGGTGATGGAGTTCTCGCCGTGGAAGTAGAGGAAGAGCTTGCCCTCGCCCTCGATCCACACCGCGTGCGGCGAGGAGATGTGGCTGACCGTCGCGTAGTACGGCAGCCAGGTGTTGCTGATCAGGGGGTTGGCGACGTACTCGGTCCACGGACCGTTGATCGAGTCGGAGTACGCGAGGGCGATCCCGCCGGGACGCTCGTGCGGCGCGTAGTACAGGTAGTAGGTGCCGAGCGGGTTGGGGAAGTAGTCGGCGGCCCGGATGACGCTCGGGAAGATGAACTCGTTCGTCGGGTTGTAGGCGAGGGTGCCCTTGTCGAACGCGGTGCCCTGGTAGGTGAACTGGGGGAAGTCGAGCTGGGGTTCGGCGGCTGCTGGCTGGGCGCCGGCCACGGCGGCGACGAGCAGGCCGGCACTGGCGGCCGCCAGGACAGCGCGTCGGGACGACGGGGCGGATGGTCTCGTCATGCGGCTTCCTCTTCGGTCGGTCGGATCGGCGGCGTAAGCGGCGAAGGGTGACGCTCAGTTAGTACACAGGGGACATCGATCGGCGGGTGCCCCCTGGCACCGCCGAGCTAATACGTATTAGCATCTATGTTTCTCGAATGTTGCGCGCTCGGCGGCGTTTCTGTCAAGAGGCGGTTCGACTCCCCGCCGATCCACCCGGGCCACACGCCAATCCGCCGGGGGCCCGACCGCTAATGCGCATTACTCCAGCGGATTTACCGCGCGGAAATCTTGCGGCCACCTCTTGACACACGCCGGTCCACCCGCCAGGCTCCTCCCCAACACCGAGCGCTAATACGCATTAGCCGCACAGGAAGGACCCGACGTGACCGCTCCCCCCCGACGCGTCACCCAGCGTGACGTCGCGCGGATGGCCGGTGTCAGTCAGGCGACGGTGTCGCTGGTGCTCAACAATCGGACCGACGCCGAGGTCCGCATCGCCGCGGAGACCCGGGACCGGGTGTTGCGGGTCATCGCCGAGACCGGGTACGCCGCCGACCCCGTGGCCCGCCGCCTCGCCTCGCGGTTCAACCGGATCATCGGCGTCTTCACGTACGAGCCCGCCTTCCCCAGCGGCAGTCGGGACTTCTTCCACCCGTTCCTGCTGGGTATCGAGGAGTACGCCGAGCGGGTCGGCTGCGACCTGCTGCTGCTCACCAGCGCACCGGTGGTGGACGGCCGGCGACGCATCTTCCACCAGGACAACCGGCTGCGTCTGGCCGACGGGTGCCTCCTGCTCGGGCGCGAGATCGACGGCGCGGAGCTGCACCGGCTCAACCGTGACGGATATCCGTACGTCGCCGTCGGGCGCCGCGACGACGCCGGCGGGCCGGTCCCCTACGTCGGCGCCGACTACGCCTCGGCGGTAGCCCAGCTCGTCGAGGGGGCGCTGCGGCGCGGTCACCGCCGCCTGACGTACGTGAGCATGGGCACCACCGCGGAATCCTCCGAAGACCGGCTCCGTGGCTTCCACGCCACCGCGACGACCGCGGAGAGCGCCGGGCAGATGTCAGCGCAGGCCGGGGAGGCCGACACGACCGTCGACACCCTGCTGGCCGACGGAACCACCGCCGTCTTCGTGGAGGACTTCGCCACGGCGGTCGCGCTGGAGTCGGCCGCCCGTCGGCGCGGCCTGACCGTGCCCGGCGACCTGTCGATCGTGACCCTCGGCGACCCGACGTCCCCGGTCCCCACCGACATCGCGTTCACCGGGTTCCGCATCCCCCGCGAGGAGATGGGCCGACAGTCGGTCGAGGTGTTGACCGGCGTCATCGATGGCAGCGCAGCCGGCCTCCAGCAACGACTTCTCGCCTGCGAACTCGTCGAGGGCATCACCCTCGGCACCCCTGATCGGGCGGTCGACCGACGCTGAGCGGTCAGCCGCGCAACTGGAAGGAAGCAAGTGGTAACCATGCGTACGGACGTCCTCGTCGTCGGGGGCGGACTGGGCGGCGTCGCCGCGGCGCTCGCCGCGGCCCGGTCCGGCCGATCCGTCATCCTGACCGAGGAGTTCGACTGGCTCGGCGGGCAACTCACCAGCCAGGCCGTCCCGCCGGACGAACACTCCTGGATCGAGCAGTTCGGCGCCACCGCCAGCTACCGGGCGCTGCGCAACGGCATCCGCGACTACTACCGTCGCCACTACCCGTTGACCGAACGGTCCCGGGCCTGGACCGACCTCAACCCCGGTGCGGGTTGGGTGAGCCGGCTCTGCCACGAGCCGCGGGTGGCCGTCGCCGTCCTCGAACAGATGCTCGCCCCGTACCTCGGTTCGGGCCGGCTGCGGGTGCTGCAGCCGTACCGGCCGGTCGCCGCGGAGACCGACGGGGACCGGGTGACCGGCGTGACGCTGGCACACCGCGACCGGGACGAGCGGATCGACGTGGTCGCGCCGTACGTCCTGGACGCCACCGAGACCGGCGAGTTGCTGCCGCTGACGGGCACCGAGTACGTCACCGGGTTCGAGTCGCAGGCGATGACCGGTGAGCCGAGCGCCCCGGCCGAGGCCCAGCCGATGAACATGCAGGCGGTGTCCGTCTGCTTCGCCCTCGACCACGTCGACGGCGACCACACCATCGACCGCCCCGCAGGGTACGACTTCTGGCGCGACTACAAGCCCGACTTCTGGGGTGACCGGCTGCTGTCCTGGAAGTCGCCACACCCCCGCACGCTGGAGATCGTCGAGCGCAGCTTCACCCCCAACCCGGACGACGACCCGCTGAGCGTCAACGCCGATCAACGCGTCAACCCCGGTGACGGCAACCTGTGGACGTTCCGGCGGATCGCTGCGCGGCGCAACTTCACCGAAGGCGCGTACGGCAGCGACATCACGCTGGTCAACTGGCCGATGATCGACTACTTCGAGGGTCCGGTCATCGACGTGCCGAACGCGTCGTGGCACCTGTCCAAGGCCCGCGAGCTGTCGTACTCGGTGCTGTACTGGCTGCAGACGGAGGCGCCCCGGCCGGACGGCGGCACCGGCTTCCCGGGACTGCGGCTGCGCGGCGACGTGACCGGCAGCTCGGACGGCCTGGCACAGGCCCCGTACATCCGCGAGTCCCGCCGGATTCAGGCCGAGTACACGGTGGCCGAGCAGGACCTGTCCCTGGCGGTCCGGGGCGACCACGGCGCGGTCAGCTACCCGGACGCGGTGGGCGTGGGCATGTACCGGATCGACCTGCACCCGTCGACCGGCGGCGACAACTACATCGACGTCGGTTCCTGCCCGTTCGAGATCCCGCTCGGCGCGCTGATCCCGCGGCGGATGGAGAACCTGCTGCCGGCTGGCAAGAACATCGGCACCACCCACGTCACCAACGGCAGCTACCGGCTGCACCCGGTCGAGTGGAACGTCGGCGAGGTCGCCGGCCTGCTCGCCGACTTCTGTCTGGCGCGGGGCGAGTCCCCGCGTGCGGTCCGCAACACCCCCCGTCTGCTGGCCGATTTCCAGGACCGCCTTACCGCTGCCGGCGTGGAACAGCGCTGGCCGCGGATCGCGGGCTACTGAACACACACACCCCCGGTGAGGAGAAGATTGTGAGAGCAGGAAAGGCAATGCGCGGCGTCGCCGTGGCACTGGCCGGCGCGCTCGCCCTGACCGCTTGCGGCGGCGGCGACGATGCCGGCGACAGCGGCCCGGCGAAGCTGCGGATGACCGTCTGGTCGGCCAACGAGGCGCACCTCAAGCTGTTCAACGAGATCGCCGACGAGTACCGCAAGAGCCACCCGGACGTGGCCGAGATCAAGTTCGACCCGCTGCCGTTCGACACCTACACCACGACCCTGACCACCCAGATCGCGGGCGGGAACGCGCCCGACCTCGCGTGGGTGTTCGAGAACTCCGCGCCCGACTTCGTCGCCTCGGGCGCGCTGCTGCCCCTCGACGACACGCTCAAGAAGGCCGAGGGTTACCAGTACGAGGACATCTCCCCCGCCACCCTCAAGCTCTGGCAGAACGACGGGAAGCTGTACGCGTACCCCTTCTCCACCTCGCCGTTCGGGGTCTTCGTCAACACCGACATGCTCAAGAAGGCCGGGCAGAAGACCCCAGCCGAGCTGATCGCGGCCGGTCAGTGGACCTGGGACAACGCCCTGGCCACCGCCGCGGCGACGGCGGCGAACTCCGGCAAGGCCGGCATGGTCATTCGGGACTTCGACTACAAGGGCTGGGACAACCTGTCCACCTTCTGGACCGGGTGGGGAGCCCAGGCTTGGAGCGAGGACGGCAAGACCTGCGGCTTCAACAGCCCTGAGATGGTCGACGCGATGACCACCCTGCACAAGGCCACCTTCACCCAGAAGGCGCTGCCCGGCCCGGGCACGACTGCCGACTTCTTCGCCGGTGACTCGGCCATGACGGTCACCCAGATCTCCCGCGCCTCGCTGCTGAAGGACGGCGGCTTCGGGTGGGACCTGGTGCCGCTGCCGACCGGGCCGAAGGGGAACTACGCGGTGGTCGGCCAGGCCGGCCTCGGGGTGATGAAGAAGAGCCCGCACGCCAAGCAGGCGGCCGACTTCGTGGCCTTCTTCACCAACCCCACGAACTCGGCGAAGCTCGCCCAGTTCTTCCCGGCGCCCCGCCAGTCGCAGCTGACCGCCGAGACCCTCGCCAAGACGAACCCGAAGCTCAAGCCGGAGCAGCTGCAGAAGGTCGTCATCGACGGCATCACCAACGGCGTGGTCAAGCCCAGCCACTCCGGACAGGCCGAGTTGAGCCAGCAGGTCCGCGCCGGCCTCGACCCGCTGTGGCAGCCGAACGCGGACGTCAAGGCCGTACTCGACGGCGTCTGCACCAAGATCCAGCCGCTGCTGGCGAAGTAAGGCCAACGACCATGACCCAGACGGACACCAGGGTGGGCCCGGCTGCTGCCGGGCCCGCCCCGGGCCCGGCCCGGCCGTTCTGGACCAGCCGCCGCCGGGACCAGCTCGCCGGTTACCTGTTCATCGCCCCGCAACTGCTCGGCAGCATCGTCTTCGTGATCCTGCCGCTGATCCTCGTGCTCTGGTACAGCCTGCACGAGTGGAACGTGCTCGCCGGGACCTTCGACTTCGTCGGGACCGACAACTACAAGGCTCTCGCCGATGATCCCAACCTCGGCGCGGTGCTGCGCGCCACCGGGCTGTTCTCGGTCGGCCTGGTGGTGTTCAACCTCGGCCTGGCCTTGCTGCTGGCCGTCCTGCTCAACCAGAGGCTGCGGGGCACGATCGTGTTCCGCACGCTGTTCTTCTCCCCCGTGGTGGTCTCGCTGGTGGCCTGGACCATCGTCTGGGGCTTCCTGCTTCAGGACAACGGCGGGGTCAACGGGCTGCTCGACACCGTCGGCGTGGACGGGCCGAACTGGCTGCGCGGCGAGGGCACCGCGATGGTGTCCGTGATCGTCGTGCAGGTGTTCAAGAACGTCGGCCTGAACATGGTGCTGTTCCTGGCCGCCCTGCAGGGCGTGCCGGCCGAGCTGTACGAGGCCGCGGAGGTGGACGGCGCGAGCCGGATGCGCCAGTTCTGGCGGATCACCGTACCGCTGATCAGCCCGACGATCTTGCTGACCTCGATCATCACCGTGGTCGGGTCGCTGCAGGTCTTCGCGCAGATCGCGGTGCTCACCCAGGGCGGACCCGGCACATCGACGACGGTGCTCGTCTACTACCTGTACCAGCAGGCCTTCCAGTTCCATCACTTCGGCTACGGCGCCACGCTGTCGATCGTGCTGTTCGCCATCGTGCTCGCCCTCACTGTGCTGCAGTGGCAGATGCGCAAGAGGTGGGTCTTCCATGAATCGTGACCTGTCCCGGCGAACCAAGCTGGTGCTCTACGGTGTGCTGCTGGTCCTGGCGATCCCGTTCGTCTTCCCGACCTGGTGGATGGTCACCTCGTCGTTGAAGCCGGTGGCGGACATCTTCGCCTTCCCGCCGCAGCTCCTGCCGACCAACCCGCGGTTCGACGCCTACCAGCGGGTGTTCGAGTTGCAGCCGTTCGGGCAGCAGTACCTGAACAGCCTCTACATCGCGCTGGTCGTCACGGTTGGCACCATGGCCGTGGCGGCGCTGGCCGGGTACGCCTTCGCGCGCATCCGGTTCCGCGGCCAGAACGTGTTGTTCCTGGTCGTCCTCGCGGGCCTGCTCATTCCGAGCGAGGTGACGATCGTGCCGCTGTTCCAGATGTTCTTCAAACTCGGCCTGGTCGACACCCACTGGCCGCTGATCCTGGTGCCGATCTTCGGCGCGCCCAGCGTCCTGGCGACGTTCATCATGCGGCAGTTCTTCATCAGCCTCCCCGGTGAGCTGGAGGAGGCGGCCCGGGTCGACGGGCTGGGCCGCTTCGCCACCTTCTGGCGGATCGCCCTGCCGCTGTCGCGGCCGGCACTGGGCGCGGTGGCCATCTTCACCTTCCTGCACAGCTGGAACCTCTACCTGGAACCGATCGTGTTCCTCTCCTCTCCGGAGAAGTTCACCCTCCCCCAGGCGCTCACCCAGTTCGTCGACGCCTACGGCGGTCCCATGTGGGACGTCCAGATGGCTGCGGCGTCAATGACCGCGCTGCCCGTCCTGGTGGTCTTCGTCATCGCGCAGAAGCAGTTCGTCGAGGGCCTCGCGCACACCGGCCTCAAGGGGTGACGACACCGGTGGTCGGCATCGACATCGGCGGCACCAAGACGGCGGCCGCGCTGGTCGACCGGGACGGGCAGGTGCTGGAGCGCCGCGAGGTGCCCACGCCTGCCCGGTCCGGGCCCGGGGCCGTGCTGGACGCCGCCGCCCGGCTGGCCACCGACCTGCTTGGCGCGGCCGACGGGCCGGTGGGGGTGGGCACCGCCGGCACGGTCGACCCCGCAACCGGCGGCATCCGGTACGCCACCGACAGCCTGCCCGGCTGGACCGGCACCCCGGTGGCCGACGCGCTGGCCGCCCGGCTGGGTCGACCCGTGCGGGTCACCAACGACGTGAACGCCGCCGCGCTGGGCGAATGCTGGGCCGGCGCCGGACGGGACCGCGCTCAGGTGCTGCTGGTGGCCGTCGGCACCGGGCTGGGCGGGGCGGTCGTCCGGAACGGCCGCGTCGAGGCTGGTGCCCGCGGCGCCGCCGGCGAGGTCGGGCATCTGCCGGCCCCGGGCGCCGAACGGCTGCGCTGCGGGTGCGGCCGGTACGGGCATCTGGAGGCGATCGCCTCCGGCAGCGGGCTGGCCGCCGCGTACTCCATCGAGACCGGCACCCGCGTCACCGGGCGGACCGTGGCGGACCGCGCCGCGGCCGGGGACGGGGTCGCCCAGGGGGTTGTGGAGCGGGCCGGAGGTGTCCTCGGCGCGGCCCTGGCGGGTTTGGTGGCCCTGCTCGATCCGGAAGCTGTCCTGGTGGCCGGCGGGGCGGCCGGCGCCCTGCTGCCCGCCGCGTCGGCCGCCTACTCGGCCGAGTTGCCCGCGGGCTGGGCCGACGTTCCGCTGCTGCCCGCCACGCTGGGCGCTGACGCCGTCGTGGTCGGCGCCGCCCGACTGGCCATCGACAGACCCGATTTCGAAAGGACCAACGGGTGAACGTGCTCGACGAGTTGGCCGGCGGGCTGGTGGTGTCCTGCCAACCGCTGCCCGACGAGCCTGACGACCCGATGCGGGACCCGTACGTCCAGGCCCGGGTGGCGGCCGCGGTGGTACGCGGCGGCGCGGTGGCGGTCCGGGTCAACGGACCGGACGACGTCAGAGCGGTACGCGCCGCCGTCGACGTTCCGGTGATCGGGCTGTACAAGCACGGCACCGAGGGCGTCTTCATCACCCCGACCGCGGCCCACGCGCTCGAGATGGCGCTGGCCGGGGCGGACATCGTCGCGATCGACGCCACCGACCGCCCCCGACCGGACGGACGCCCCTTCGCCGACACGGTCCGCGTGATCCGCGAACGGACCGACGCACTGGTCCTGGCCGACGTCTCCACCACAACCGAGGGCGTCGCCGCCGTCGAGGCCGGCGCGGACGCCGTCGCCACCACACTGTCCGGTTACACCCCGGCCAGCCCACCGACTGACGGGCCCGACCTCGGGCTCGTGGAGCGACTCGTCGCACTGCTACCCGTGCCGGTGATCGCCGAAGGGCGGTACCGCAGCACGGAACAGATCGGCCGGGCCTTCGAGGCGGGTGCACACGCGGTGGTGATGGGCAACGCCGTCACCTCACCGCTGTGGATCACCCGGAGGCTCGTGCCGGCCACCCCCCGCGCGGCGAGCGCCCCAAGAAAGAGGGAGTGAGCATGAGAAGACGTACCCTCCTGGCCACCGGCGTGGCCGGGCTGACCACCGTGGCCGTCGGCCGGCCCGCCTTCGCAGGGCCGGCCAAACGGCAGTTGACCGTGGCACTGGTCCCGTTGGACGACCGGCCGGTCAACACCTACGCCCCGCAGATGACCGCGGCGAGCGCCGGCGCCCAGGTGCAGTTGCCGCCACGGGAACTGCTGGGCCGCTTCTTCACCCCGGGCGACGGGGCCGCCATCGCCCGCTGGCTCGGCACCACCGACGGCGTCAACGGGTACGTGATCTCGGTCAGCATGCTCGCCTACGGCGGCCTGATCGCCTCACGCACCGCCGCCCCGACCCTGGCGGCCGCCCTGGAGAACCTGGCCGCGATCCGAGCCCTGCGCTCGACCCAGCCGGGGGCGGTGATCGAGGTGCACGACACCATCCAACGCCTCGCCATCACCAGCACGGGCACTGAGCTGGACAAGTACCGCGACCTGCTGGTCACCTGGGCGAAGCTCTACGACCAGGTGATGAACCTCGGGCAGGAGGAGCTGCGGGCCCAACTCGACTCCGTCCGGGCGCGGATCCCCGACCAGGTCGTTGAGGACTATCTCGCCGCGCGGGCCCGCAACCACCAGGTCAACCGGCTGATGGTCGAGTGGGTCGCCGACGGCACCATCAGCCAC
Source organism: Micromonospora sp. NBC_00858 (assembly GCF_045207365.1). NCBI lineage: Bacteria > Bacillati > Actinomycetota > Actinomycetes > Micromonosporales > Micromonosporaceae > Micromonospora > Micromonospora sp. NBC_00858. Next base: position 3,110,693 of record NZ_CP108828.1, read on the forward strand.
CTCGTGCTCTCCGAGGACGACACCGCGCCGGTCGGCCTGGCCCGAGCCGAGCGGGTGGAACTGGAGGCGCTTGTCGCTCAACTCGGCGTCAGCAGCCGGGTGGAAATCTTCCCCGGCGCCGACGAGGTCGACGCGTTGCTGGTCGCGCGGGTGATCGCGGCCGGCACGGCGCCCACCTACCGGGTGGAGTACGCCGGCGTCTCCGGCGAGGACTGGACCGCTCAACTGGAGGGCATCCCGTTCGCGGAGAACATCCGCCGGCACGTGGCCACCGTGGGGGGACGGGTCGTCAGCGGCGACGCGGACATCGTGCTCGCCGTGAACACCCCCTCATCGGCACCCGGGCAGCGGGCCGCTGACCTGGACGCCTTCGTCGGGCGGATAGGCAAGCTGCTGGCCGCCGGCACCCCGGTCATCGTGGTGGACCCGCTCATCGTGAACAAGGCGGACCACGAACTGGTCGCGCGGATGGAGAGCGGCCTGGATCTCGCGGCGCTGCTGTCGTACTCGGGTTGGAACACCGGCGGCAACGCACTCGGCCTGGCGCTCGGCCACGGCACCGCCCGGTGGGCGTACCTCCGCTCCTCCGGCAGTGGGTTCGGCGTGCCCGCCCTGCGCGGGCCCGGCCAGGCGCACGCCGAGTACCTGCTCTACCGGTTCGTGAAGGACGACCCGTGGAAGAACATCGTGCAGGTCGAGGCGTACGCGCACGCACGGGCGCAGGGCTGGGACCCGCTCGCGCTCACCCCCGAGCAGAAGGTCTACTTCGACGGCTGGGTGAGTGAGCGGCTGGTGCCGCTGACCGAGCGGTACTTCGCCGACCACTTCGCCGGGCACCACATCGTGCTGGGCCAGCGCGGCGCGAAGACGTTCACGGCGACGCTGGCTCGCTTCGAGTCGGCGCGTGTCGAGCTGCCGTGGGACCGGCTCTTCGAGGTGATTCTCGAGCCTCGGCTGAAACTGTCCTGACAGGCGCCCGAGCACCGGGCGCTGCACATCGACGACGGCTTCGAGGAGCGCGGTCAACTGCCGCGCGGGCGGGATCCTTCTCCGCTGGCAGAACCGCGCCCTCGAGGTCGGCGATGAGCCGGGAGCATCAGATGGTCACCTCGCCGCGTACGAGTGCCTTCGCGACAACGGTTCGCAGGATGTCGTTCGTGCCCTCGCCGATGCTCATCAGGATCGAGTCCCGGTAGAGGCGCTCGACCTCGAACTCGGTGGAGTAGCCGTAGCCGCCGTGCACCTTCATCGCGTCGATCGCGGCTTCGAGGGCTACCTCCGAGCAGAACACCTTGGCCATCCCGGTCTGCGCGTCGGCGCGACCGCGTCGGACCGCGTCGGCCGCCCAGTACGCCATCAGGCGGGCGGCCTGCAACTGGATCGCGATGGTGGCGAGCTTGAGCTGGATCGCCTGGAACTCGGCGATGTGTTTGCCGAACGCCTTGCGCTGCTGGGCGTAGGCCAGCGCCTCGTCGTGGGCGCGCTGCGCGATGCCGACCGACCGCGCGGCGATGTTGACCCGGCCCCACTCCAGGGCGGACAACGCCTGCTTGAGGCCGACGCCCTCGACGCCGCCGAGCAACCGGTCTTTCGGTACCCGCACGTTGTCGAGGAGGATCTCGCAGGACTCGGTGCCCTTGTAGCCGAGCTTCGGGATGTCCCGCAGGACCTGGAAGCCCTCCAGCGTCGCGTCGACGAGCAGCACGCTCATGCCGGTGTGCGCGGGCGTGGCGTGCGGGTCGGTCTTGACCAGCACCGGCAGCGGGTCGGCGTACCGCGCGTTGGTGATCCACATCTTGGTGCCGTTGACGACGTAGTGGTCGCCGTCGAGCCGGGCGGTGGTGCGGATGCCCTGCAGGTCGGTGCCGGCGTCCGGCTCGGTAAGGCCGATGCCGGTCCGCCGGGCGCCGGTGGCAAGGTCGGGCAGGTAGGCCCGCTTCTGCTCCTCGGTACCGTGCACGGCGATCATCCGGCAGGCCAGGGAGTGGCTGCCGAGGATGCCAGCGATGCCCATCCAGCCGCGGGAGAGCTCCTCGAACACCAGCGCGAACGACACCGGGTCGAGGTCGAGGCCGCCGTACTCCTCCGGCACGGTGACGCCGAACAGCCCCATCTCGGCCATCCCCCGCACGATCTCCGTCGGGTACCGCCCGGCGTGCTCCCACTCCCGCGCGACCGGGATGATCTCGCGGTCGACGAACGTGCGGAGCAGGGCGCGGAAGTCCTGCTGCTCCTCGGTGAGCGTGAAGTCCATGCGTGAGCCTCCGTCAGCGGTGGAAGACCGGCAGTGCCCGGCCGTCGTCGAGATCGTGCCAGCCGACGCGGACCGGGTCCCCGATCCGCCAGCCATGACCATCCAGGGTGGACAGCACGATCGGCCCCTCGGCGAGCCGGATCCGGGCGACCGTGTAGGGCACGGCAACCCCCGGCACGGGTGCCCGGTGCACCACGGTGAACGTGTCCACGACGCCGTCGCCGGACGCCTCGACGAACCCCAGGTCGACCATGGATGAACAGGTGGTACACAGCGCTCGCGGCGGGTGCTGGACGTGCCCGCAGGACCCGCAGGTCTGCAGCGTGTAGCGGTGCTCCCGGGTGGCGTCCCACCAGCCGGCCGTCACGTCGTCGGGCGGCGGTACGTTCATCGCTGCGCTCCCAGCACGACCGTGGCGTGCGTTGACAGGATCCCGCCGGTGCCGTGCGCCACGGCCACCCGGGCGTCGGGCACCTGCCGGGCACCCGCCTCGCCGCGCAGCTGGCGGACCGCCTCCACCAGCAGCAACACCCCGTACTGACCGGGATGGCAGTACGACAGGCCGCCGCCGGAGGTGTCCAGCGCCAGCTCACCGCCGGGACGGATCCGGCCGTCCTGGATGAAGTCGAGCACCTCGCCCGGTCCGCAGAAGCCCAGCGCTTCGATGCTGAGCGCGGCGGTGATGGTGAACGAGTCGTACACCTCCAGGACGTCCACCTCGGATGGTGTGATGCCGGCCCGGGCGAACGCCTCCCGGCCGGACTCGCGCGCACCGGTGACCGTCAGGTCCTCGACGGCGGTCATCGACGTGTTCGTCGACCGCTCGCCGTAGCCGAGGACCCGTACCGGCGGGTGCCGCAGGTCGCGGGCCCGGTCCAGCGCGGTGAGCACGACGGCCCCGCCGCCGTCGGTCACCAGGCAGCAGTCAGCGACGGTCAACGGGCTGGAGACCATGGGCGCGGCGAGCACGTCGTCGACGGTCAGCGGCCCGGCGCCGTAGCGGAACGCGGCCGGGTTGAGCAGCGCCCACTCCCGGGCGGCGATCGCGATCTCGGCCAGCTTCTCCCGCGTCCCGCCGTACCGGTGGAAGTACTGCTGCGCCGCCATCGCGTAGTACGACAGCGGGTACAGCGGGCCGTACGGCGTCTCGAACTGGGCCTCCGGGGTGTGCGTCTCGACGACCCCGCCGAGGCTGCGCGAGCGCGCCGAGCGCTGGTTCGACGCGAAGCTGATGACCACGGTGGTGACCTGGCCGGCTTCGATCGCCTGCGTGGCGCGGGCGACCATCATCTCGGCGGCCGACCCGCCGACGAACGTCGAGTCGACCCAGCGGGGCCGCAGCCCGAGATACTCGGCGAGCTGTGTGGTGGAGAAGCGGGACACCCCGGTGGTGGCCAGTCCGTCGACGTCGGCGAGGGTCAGCCCGGCGTCGGCGAGCGCCCGGGTGACGGCCTGGGTCTGCAGCGTGAGCGTGGACTTCCCGGTGCTGCCGAGGTCGCACTCGGCCGCACCGACGATCGCGACGCCGGTCACCGCGCGCCCGGCCCGTCGGCCGCGCCCAGTAGGGCCGTCGCGTGGGCAGGGCGGGCCGCGGGACGCTGCGGGCCGTACTCGCTGGCCAGGATCGTGGCGGAGAGGTCGACCCGGACGCGGTCCGCACCGACCTCGACCACGGTGCCCTCGCACCGGACGGTTTCACCGGCGAACATCAGGTTGCGGAACGTGAACGACAGCTCGTGCACGAAGCAGCGCGGGCCGAGCGTGTCCTGCAGCAGCTCGACGAAGAGCGCCCCGAAGACCTGCCCGTCCACGACCGGGCCCGGGACCCGCGCGGCGGCCACGAATTCGGGGTCGAAGTGCAGGCGGTACCAGTCCCAGGTGGCGCCGGCGTAGGCGACCATGTTGGTGAGTGTGATGGTGCGCTCCAGCGCGGGCAGCGCATCCCCGGCGTTCGGTGGCATCCGAGATGTCATGCCGCACCGTCCAGGCTGACCAGGATGATCGTCTCCTCGTTGACGGCGAGCAACTCGCCGTCCTGGTTGGTGTACGTCGCGCGCGAGGAGACCACGAGCATGTCCGCGCCGGTGCGGGTCTGCTTCTCGGTCAGGTCGTGGATCTCCCAGGTCGCGGTGATGACGTCAGCGGGGCGTACCCGGCGGTGGAACGTGTAGCTGTTGCCGCCGCGGACCTGACGGGTGCCGGGGACGTCGAGGTGCCATGAGTGCCCGGCGTAGCCGTCGCTGTCCATCGGGAGGTTCGCGTACTGGTTGGTCTCGCAGATGAGCGTCGGCGGGGCGGTCACGCCCGGCAGGCCCTGCGCGCGGGCGAACTCGGGGTCCGAATACAGCGGGTTGTCGTCGCCGACGGCCATGCCGAAGTACCGGCCGGCCGCGGCGCCGAGCGGTTCCGGCGCGGTGTACACCTTCCTCGTGCCCAGCAGTGCGCGCAGTTCGTCGGTCAGCAGGCCCACGCCGTCTCCTCCGCTCCGCTCCGGACCGCGCTCATGCCGCCTTTTCCGCTTCGCTCCGGACCGCTCGTGCCGGGTATACCGCCGTCGGGAACACCTCGAACAGGAACTCGGGGCGCAGCAGGGCTTTGCAGATCGCCCCGGTCGACGCCGGCCAGGGCGGGCTGAGCAGCCGTTCCCGCACGCCGGCCACGCCCCGGTACGCCGGCAGCGCGGACTCGACGCAGTACTCGGTCGTCTCCAGCAGGTGCTCCGGTCCGAGGCCGGCGTAGCGCAGCAGGTGCAGGATCGCACCGTAGGTCGCCTCGGCCTGCGCCACGATGTCGTCGGGGTGCAGAGCCTGCTGCGTCTGCATGTCCAGCGCCGCGAAACCGGACATGTACAGCGTCCGACCGGCCCTGACCCCGGGGGCGTAGGTGAGCGTGTCGTAGCGGGACCAGCCCGGGTTGACCAGTTCCAGGGGGTGCCGGGAGGCGGTGACGTCGATCGCGACGAGCGCGTCCGGGTGGTGCAGCCGGCTCATCAGGATGCCGCCCGCGCCCGGGTAGACGCCGGCGCCGCCGAGTCGTTCCTGCCGCACGCGGTGCGTCCGGCGGTACACGTCGCGGGTCGCCGGGGTCGAGTAGTCGTAGGTCGTGACGGCAGCGTCGAGGGACAGCCCGACCGCCTTGAGCAGCTCCCCTGCCCGGTCCAGGCAGTAGGCGTACTGCGCGGCGAAGTCGCCCGGGTGGACCACGGCGCCGGTGGCGTCGACCGGGAGCATCGTCGGCAGGTACACCGCGCCGTCGTGGCCGGTCCGTACGGTGGAGGCCCGCCAGGTGCCGGCCCGCCGGGGCTCGCTGGCGGCCAGCACCTCGCCGCCGCCATGGACCGCGTGCAGCTCGACCTCCAGCAGCGCGGTACGCCGCACGAGCCGCTCGACGACGACCGTCCGTAGCACGGGCTCGTGGTCGCCGAAGACCTCCCGCCGGACCGCGGCGGCCGCCTCGTACTCGGCGAGCCCGGCGACGGTCACGTTTTCGGTGACCCGGGTGACGTCCTGCGGCCCGAACCCGGCGGCCGCCAGGATCGTCAGCACCTTCTCGTACGCGGTGCGCGCCTGCGCCGCCATGTCCCCGGTGACCGTCATCTTGCCGACGGCCTCGTCGAACGCGGCCGAGGTGTGGCCGGAGGTCCAGGCCGCGTCGCCCTCGGCGAGGCCGAGGCAGAACGTGAAGCCGTCGTACGGGAACCAGCGGAAGGACCGCGGTCTGATGGCGTGCAGTGTCACGGGCCGTCCTTGCCTGTACCGGCGGCGGCCAGCGCCGCCATGAGCGGTTCGATGGTGTCCAGCTCTTCGAGGCGGCGTAGCAGGTCGACGACTTCGGTGGTGTCGCCACCGGCGTTGCCGCGGAACTTCGCGACGAGCTGCTCGTCGGTCAGCGGGTTGTCCGGGCCGCCCGCGCTGCGCGGCACGCTGCCGGTGACGGCCGAGCCGTCGACGAGCGTGATGCGTGCGGCGCCGGGCGCGTCGGCCGCGGCCCCGCCGGTGGGGGTGACGTGCCAGCGCACCAGCCGGGCAACGCGTTCCACCTCGGGCCGGCCGAGCGAGTCCGGGTCGTACGTCCCGGTGGTCAGGTCACCGTCGACAACGGCGGCGGCGACGCTCCACGGCAGCGAGAACTTCGCCGCGTACGGCGACGCCGGTCGCGCCAGGTCCCGCCGGGTGTCGCAGACCGTGGGCACCGAGTCGGGGTGCACGTCGACGTCGATCGCGGCGATGTCGCCGGGACCGACCCCGCCGCGGCGCACCGCGTGCAGGACCGCGTCGATCGCGGCGTGCGAGAGCTGGCACGCCGGGTACGGCTTGACGCCGATCCGGGTGGTCTCCCAGCGCGTGCCGAGGTCGGCGGTGACGGACGCGAGGTCGACCGCGCCGGCGGCGAGCGCGTCGTACACACCGTGCGGGCCGTCGAAGACGTTCGCGGGGCCGCTGGCCCCGGCCGCGGCCAGCCGGGCGGCGAGGATGCCGGCGTGCGCGGCGAACCCGGGGTGCAGTTGCTTCGTCGACGCTCCACCGTGGAGAAATGCGAGGAGCCCACCGGCCTGGCTGCCGGCGATGCCGAGAACGTCGACGGTCCGCGCGGCGCCGAGGCCGAGCAGCCGGGCCGCAACGATCGCCGAGGAGAACACGCCGGCCACCATCGTGGCGTGCAGCCCGCGGGCGTGGAAGCCGTGCGGCGCGGCGGCGGCGACCCGGCACACGGTCTCGTAGCCGACGACGGCGGCCTCGAGAACGGCCCGGCCGGCCGCGCCGACCTGCTCACCGACGGCGAACGCGGCTGGCAGCACCACGGCCGTCGCGTGGACGAGGCCGCCGGCGTGGGTGTCGTCGAAGTCCAGAGCGTGCACGAGCGTGCCGTTGGCGAGCGCGGCGGCCGGCGCCCCGACCCGGCCCCGCGACCCGATGATCGTCGCCTCCGGCGGCCCGCCGAGCGCCCGGGCGACGGCGACGGCCGGAATCGGGGCCGGCCCGCCGGACTCCCCCGCCACCGAGCCGGCGCGCAACCCACCCAGCGCCGTGCCGACCCCGTCGAGCAGGTGCCGCAGCGCCGCGGCCCGCACCGCGGCCGGCACCTCGATGTGGCCGGTGCCCCACTCGGCAAGCTCCTCGGCGATCATCGTGACGCGGCCGTGGTGTCGAGGCTGTCGGGGGTGTCGGGGGTGTCCGCGCCGGGTGCCGGCCCGGCGTCGCCGAACGCGCCGGCCGCCCGCAGCGCCGCCACCTGCTGCGCATCCAGGCCCAGAATCTCCTCGGTGACGAGCGCGACGTCCTCGTTGCGCTGCGGCGCCCGGCGGTAGGTGGGCGTCTCGTCGCCGACCCGCACCGGGGACGCGAGCTGCCGTACCTCGCCGTACCGGGGGTGGTCGGTGGTGACCACGAGGTTTCGGGCGGCGGTGTGCTCGTCCACCAGGGCCGCGCCGACGTCGTTGATCGGGCCGCACGGGATCGACCCGGCATAGAACTGCGCGAGCCAGTCGTCGACGGTCTTCTGCCGGAAGATCGCCTCCAACCGGGGCACCAGGTCGGCGCTGTTCTCCCGGCGGGTGGCGAAGGTCGCGTACGGCGAGCCGGCCTCGGCCCACTCCGGGTGGCCGACGATCTGGCACAGCCGGGTCCAGAACTTCTCCTTCGCGCAGCCGACGACCATCCAGCCGTCCTTGGCCTCGAACGCCTGGAACGGCACGAGCGACGGGTGGGCCGAGTGGTGTGTGCGTACCGGCCGGAAGCCGGCGTTCAGGTGCCACGTCGCGGGGTAGGTCAGCATCGACACCGCGGTGTCGTACAGGCTGACGTCGCAGTCCATGCCGACGCCGTCGCGGCGGGCGGCGTGCACTCCGGCCAGGAGCGAGATCGCGGCCACGAAGCCGCCCGAGTAGTCCACAAGTGACAGCCCGGACTTGGTGGGCGGCCCGTCCGGCTCGCCGGTCAGCTCCATCCAGCCGGCGAGACCCTGTAACACGTAGTCGTAGCCGGGCTCCCGCTTGCGCGGCCCGGTCATCCCGAACCCGGTGAGCGCCACACACACGATGCGCGGGTTGAGGTGCTTGAGGTCGTCGTACCGGATGCGCATCTTCTCCGGCACGTCCCCGCGCAGGTTGGAGTAGACGACGTCGGAGACCGCGACGAGTTGCTCGAAGATGTCGCGCCCGGCGGCGGTATCCAGGTCGAGGGAGATGCTGCGCTTGTTGCGGTTGAACGTCTCGAAGAAGAGCGAGTCCTCGTCCTCGGCGTACGGCGGCACGTATCGGCCGACGTCGCCGCCGGCCCGCGGATCCTCGATCTTGATGACCTGGGCGCCGAGGTCGGCCAGGTGCACGCTGCCGAACGGCCCGGCGCCGTACTGCTCGACCGCGATGATGCGCAGGTCCTCCAGCGGTCTCATGCGGACGCTCCCGTCAGCTCACCGATCAGCGCGATGATCTCGTCCTGGGCCGCGCGGATCTCGGCGGGCGGCAGCCCATGGGTCGGCGGGCTCAGCTTCACGGTGTCGGCGATGCCGTCGTAGGCCGCGATCCGGGCGGCGACGTCGTCGCGGGTGCCGGCCATGGTGAGCGCGTCGACCATCCGGTCGCTGACGCTGCCGGCGAGGTGGTCCGCGCCAGCACCGGCCCGGAACGCGTCGATGACGGCCTGCTGGTCCTCGGCGAGGCCGTGGAAGGCGAAGAAGTCGGCGTACGTGCGGACCGTGGCGTAGAAGCTGACCACACCGGCGGCGCGGCGGCGGGCGAGCGCCGGGTCGGCGGCGACCGAGCAGCACGCGGAGACGACCACGTCGAGGTCATGGCGCGCCTTGCCGTTCGCGCGGTCGATGCCGAGCGTGAGGTCGGGCAGGATCTGCTCGCGCAGGTACGCCGGTGAGCACAGTTCGTGGCTGATCCAGCCGTCGCCGATCTCGCCGACCAGTCGGGTCATCAGGGGGCCCATCGCGGCCAGGTACACCGGGATCGGCCGCTGCGGCACGGGGTACGGCCGCTCGTAGCCGCGGATGTGCATCGGTTCGAACTCGCCGTCGGCACGGATCTCGGCGCCGGTGGTGCAGGTGTCCCAGAACAGCCGTATGTTGCGGACCGTCTCGCGCAGGTGACCGACCGGCTTGCCGAACGGGACGTTGTGCCAGTCCTCGTTGAGCCGGCGCACCCCGGAGCCGAGACCGAGCACGAACCGGCCGCCGGACAGCTCGTCCAGGTCGAGCGCCTCCAGCGCGGTGATCATCGAGCTGCGGGTGAACGCCAGGACGATCGAGGTGCCGATCCGTGCGGTTGACGTCGCCCCGGCCAGGGCCGCGGCGGTGCCTGTCGCGCTGCGGTGCAGCTCGGAGACCCACAGCACCTCGGCGCCCGCGCGTTCCGCCCGGCGCCCGGCGTCGGCCAGCTCCGCGAGCGTCGCACCCCACGGCTGGTACGTGAGCCTCATTCCGTTTCCCTGCTGTCGCGGTCGCTGTCGAGGGAGAGCGGGGACTTCCCGACGGGGAAGAGGTTCTCCAGCTGTTCGGCGCCCCGGCGGTACACATAGAACGTGCGCTTGAAGGAGCAGACCTCGTCGCCGTGCTGGTTCAGCGTGCGGGTGCGCACCGTGACGATGCCGGCATGCGGGCGGGACGCGGACTCGCGCTTCTCCAGCACGAGCGACTCGCTGTAGAGCGTGTCCCCGGCGAACACCGGGTGGGTCATCCGGATCTCGTCCCAGCCGAGGTTCGCGAACGCGTTCTGGGTCAGGTCGGTGACGCTCTGCCCGACCGCGATGGCCACCGTGAGCGTCGACACCACGAGCGGCTTGCCGAACTCCGACCGTGCGGCGTACTCGGCGTTGAAGTGCATCTCGTTGGTGTTCATGGTCAGCAGCGTGAACCAGGTGTTGTCGGTCTCCGTGACGGTGCGTCCCAGGGGATGCTGGTAGATATCTCCGATCTCGAAGTCCTCGAAGAACCGCCCGGTCCAGCCCTGCTTGAGCCCCATCAGCCGACCTCCTTTTGATACCGCGCGACGTAGTTGTCACGGATCACCCGCTTGAGGATCTTGCCGCTCGAGTTGCGCGGCAACACGTCGACGACATGCCACTCGCGGGGCACCTTGTAACGCGCCACGTGCTGCCGGACGTGACCCTCCAGGGCCCCGACGTCGATCCGCGTCCCCGGGCGGCCGACCACGAACGCGGCGACGCGCTCGCCGTACACCTCGTCGGGCACGCCGACCACGGCGACCTCGTCGACCGGCTCGTGGTGGGCGATGACCTCCTCGATCTCGCGCGGGAAGATGTTGACCCCACCCGCGATGATCATGTCTTTCTTCCGGTCGACGATGGTGATGAATCCCTGTTCATCGCGCACGGCTACGTCCCCGACGGAGAAGAACCCGTCCGCGTCGTACCCGGCCCGGGTGGCCTCCTCGTCGTCGAGGTACCCGGCCAGCAGCAGCGGTGAGCGGGCGAACAGCTCGCCGGGCTCACCCGGCCCGACCTCGTTGCCGTCGTCGTCGGTGAGCCGGACCTCGTTCCAGAACCAGGGATGCCCGACACTGCCGGCCCGTTCCAGGGCGAACTCCGGGCGCAGGTTGGTGACGATGGAGCATTCGGTCGAGCCGTACAGCTCGTGCACGTCGACGCCGGGGAACGCGGCGATCACCCACTCCTTCAGAGCGACCGGCAACGCGGCGGCGTTGAAGTACAGCGTCCGCAGCGCCGACAGGTCGTACCGGGCGGCCGGCTCCTCGCAGAACCGGCGGAGGTGCTGGGCGTGCGTGGGCACCAGGAACACCGTGGAGGCGCGGCTGGCCACCATCAGGTCCAGCAGCCGCTCCGGATCCCAGGTGGGCAGCACGGTGCACGAGCCGCCGAGCATCGGGGCGGTGTAGGCGAACGCGAACCCCGCGCCGTGGTACATCGGCGCGACGGCGATCGTGCTGCGGTTGGGGCCGAGCCCGTAGTCCAGCCCGACCCCGAACGCGGTGAGGACCCGTCCCCGGTGGGTCAGCAGGACGCCCTTGGGCCGCCCGGTCGTGCCGGACGTGTACGTGACGCAGAACGGGTCGAGCTCGTCGACGGGCACCTGCGGATCGACCGCACGGCCCTGACCCAGGAACGTCTCGTACCGCTCGCCGACCTGGCCGGCGAAGCTGAGCACGAGCGGCAGGTCGTCGAGCAGCCCGTCGACGTTGCCGGCCAGCTCGTCGGCCACGATGATCCCCTTCGCCCGCGAGTGGGCCAGGATGTAGGCGTTGTCCGAGCTGTTGTTCCTCGTGTTCAGCGGCACGGTCGGGATGCCGGCCTTGGCCATCGCCGCCGATATCTCGAAGTACTCGTAGCGGTTGTTGCTCAGCACCGCGATCCGCTCACCGGGGGCGATGCCGTGCGCGAGCGTCGCGGACGCGAGCCGGTTGGAGCGCTCGTCGAGCGCGCCGAACGTCACGGCGTGCTCGCCGTCGACGACCGCGACCCGGCCGGGCGTGGCCCGGCCGAACTCGCGGATCCCGGCGGCCATGTTGAGCTGCACACCCTTCACCCGGTGCCGTCCTTCCTGAGTCGAACCGGTCAGAGTCCGTAGCGGGCGAGCACGTCGCGCTTGCCGGGGGTGAGGGCCTTGCGGGTCATCCGGCCGGTGGTGAGCCACGCGATCGCGTCGCCGTTCCTGGTGCTCGCCAGCATCCGTTCGACCAGGTATGGCGCGACGTCGTCGACGTGGTCGCACAGGATGTTGAGCTGCCTGCGCTGCCGCGCCACCTGCTCCGGCGCGGCGGCGGCCTCGCGCAGCCACCCCTCGGTGATGAGGATGCCGGGGCGGATCTGGCCGACCCGCACGTCGGTACCGGTGACCTCCTTGACCAGTGCCCGGGTGAAGAGGTCCAGACCGCGCTTGGTGGCCGAGTAGACCCCCATGCCGGGGCGGATCCGGCCGTCGCTGCCGCCGCCGAGCACGTTGAAGACCTGGCCGCCGCCGGCGGCGAGCATGCCGCGGACGGCGACCTGGGACCCGTACACGGTGCCGAGCATGTTCGTGGTGACCATCGTCCGGACGTCCTCCGGCGCGGTCTCGGCGATCCGCCGGGTGGTGTTGGCGACACCGGCGTTGTTGATCCACAGGTCGACGCCGCCCAGCGCGTCGACCGCGGCGGTCCACAGCCGTTCGACCTGCGCGGCGTCGGTGACGTCCACGGCGAAGCCGTGCACGGCGGCCGCTGCGGCGGCCTGCGGGCGCAGCCGCGCGACGGCATCGTCCACGGCCGTTTGCGTGCGCCCCGAGACGACGACGGAGTGGCCTCGCGAGAGCAGCTCGCGGGCGAGCGCGAAGCCGATCCCCTTGGTGCTGCCGGTGATGACTGCCTTGTGCATGGCTGCTCCTGCCCACTCGAGTCGGGAGAACGGGTCCGGTCAGTCGCCGGCAAACCGGGCGACCGCGTCGTCCAGCGGCACCACGTCGGCATACTTGGCGTCGAGGTCGAAGAGGTTGGCCTCGTGCGGGCCGGGATCGCGGTCGGCGCACGCCTCGCGCACCACCATCGGGCGGAACCCGTGCTGCAGGGCGTCGACCGCCGACGCGCGGACGCAGCCGCTGGTGGAGAAGCCGCCGAGCACCACTGTGTCGACGCCGGCCGCGGTGAGCCAGGCGGCCAGCGCGGTGCCGGCGAAGGCGCTGGCGTAGTGCTTGTACACGATGTACTCGCCCCGGGCAGGCGTCACCTGGGCCGGGAAGTCGCCGAGCGGATTGCCGGCGGCGAACGCGGTCAGCGCCGGCACCTTCGCGGCGAACAGGGGCGCCTCGGCGCAGGACTCGTCGGCGTACCGCACCGCGGTGAAGGCCACCGGAACCTGGGCCGCGCGGGCCGCCGCCACCATCGCGGCCATCGCGGCCAGCGCGGCCTCCGCGGTGGCCAGAAACAGCGGCGACGAGGGTACGGCGTACGCGGCGACCGGGTCGACCAGCACGAGCGCGGGCCGGGTGCCCCAGCCGAGCCGGCGGGCGAACCCGGCGCCGGCGTAGTCGGCATCGAGCGTGCCGCCGCGCGCGGTACCGACGGACATCTCAGATCACCCCGTCCGCGCGCAGGGCCGCGCGCTGCTCGGCACGATTCATCGCCGCATCGTATGCGCTGGATACATCGTTTCGCTAGGGGGAACAATGCGGGCGACAGGCTTGCCGGGCTCGTGGAAACAGTGTTTCCATTACAGCCATGCTGGTCCCGGACGGCACCGATCTCACCATCGCCGGCCACCGGGCGCCCTGGCACCTCCGGGCAGGGGCGCCGCCCGCAACGCCGCCGGGAAGACCCTGAAACGCGAACTGAGGAGCAGCGGTGCGAGCGCACGTCGAACTGATTCACGAGAATGACTACATCTGGCACGTCGGGGAGCTGCCGCACGGCGAGGGCGGGGTCCGCGAACGCCGGCTCTCGACCGACGAGGAGGATGGATCGTCCTCGCTGTCGCTGCGGTTCGACAGCGACTGGGGGCGCGGGCCCGGCGTTCCGCACGCCGACACCGAGTTCTTCGTCCGGTCCGGATCGCTGACCTACGGCGGTCAGGAGATCGGCCCCGGCGGCTACCTGCAGGTGCCGCGGGGCGTGCCGATGGACTGGATCAAGATCCGCGAGGGCTCGTCGGTGCTGCACTGGCGTGAGTACGGCGACTGCGGTTTCGACGTCGAAAAGGCACAGTGGAGCCCGGCCTCAGCGCGGTGGGACACCGCCGTCGGCGAGGTGACGGTGGTGGACTCCAACGCCATGGAGTGGACCGCGGCCCCGACGGTCGGGCCGATCACCCCGCTCTACATCAAGCTGCTGCACCGCGACCCGGTGACCAACTTCTACACCCGGCTGATCCGCGCCCACAAGGGCTGGAGTGACCACCGGCTGGCCCACCACCCCTGCTACGAGGAGTTCTACACGCTCGGCGGGAAGATGGCGTACAACTTCGGCGACATCGACGAGGGCACCTACTGCTTCCGGCCGGCCGGGGTGAAGCACGGCCACTTCGTCGCCGAGACCGACATCGACTGGATCATCCGATCGGACGGCGAGCTGATCAACTGGTACACCACCGATGAGTGGATCAAGTGGGGCGGCACGGCGACCAACTACCACGAACACGACGAGGCGCCGGTCATCTCGACCCTGCCGGTGCGGTCCCGTTCGCGCGGCCCGTGGTCCGGCGACGGGATGTGATGGCGACGGGATGTGACGCAGCCGGTGGCCGCGGCCACGTCACATCCCGGTCACACCTACCTGGCGACGTACTCCCCTCGCGGTGGGCCGGTAACCGCGCCGTCGCGAAACGCGACGTGCCCACGGACCACCGTCGCGACCGGCCAGCCGCGGACCTTGCGCCCCTCGAACGGACAGTGGTCCTGCCCGGACAGCAGCAGGTCGGTCGTCACCTCCCGCTCCAGGTCGGGGTCGACGATCGCGAGGTCGGCGTCCGCGCCCACCACGAGGTTGCCCTTGCGCCCCCACAGCCCGTAGGCCCGCGCGGGGTTCGCCGAGGCCAGCTCTGCGACCCGGGCCGGCGACAGCCCGCGCTTGTGCATCCCCTCGCTGATCAGCAGCGGGTAGAGCAGCGCGGTGCCGCCGAAGCCGGGCAGGGCCGGCCAGAGCGCGTTGCCCTTGTGCTCCTCGAGGCAGCACGCGTGGTCGGAGGCCACCCAGTCGACCGAGCCGTCGAGCACGCCGGCCCACAGCGCCTCGGTATCGGCCACCGTACGGATCGGGGGGTTCACCTTGCCGCGCAGCCCGGTCAGCGCGTCGTAGGACAGGCAGAGGTGGTGCAGGGTGACCTCGGCCCGGATGTCGACGCCGGGCAGCCCGGCCCGGGCAGCCCGGGCCGCGTCCAGCGCGTCGGCCGAGGACAGGTGCAGCAGGTTGACCGGGCAGCCGGTGGCGCCGGCCAGGGTGGTGGCCTCGCCGATCGCGACCCGCTCGGTCAGCGGCGGGCGGGCGTCGGAGTATGCCTTGAGGGTCTGCGGATCGCCGGCCGCCCGGACCCGGTCGATGAACAGCCGCATCAGCTCGGACTGCTCGCAGTGCAGCGACAGCGAGACGCGCCGGTCCGGGCCGTTGGCCGCCGCGACCGCCTCCATGATCTGGTACAGGTGCCCAAGATCGTATTCGTCGCTCATGGTGAAGGCTTTTGCGTCGCGCGAGTCCGCGCTGAGGTTGAATCCCTTGTAGAACATGTAGTACTTGAACGACGACACGCCGTGCTCGCCGACCAGCGCGGGCACCTCGCCGACCTGCGCGGTGTCCATCGGCGCGAGGTGGAACCCGTAGTCGGTGTAGGCGCGCCCACCCACGGCTGCGAGCACCTCCGGGAAGATCTCGGCGTACGGGCCGGTGCGGTTGAGGTAGTGCTGCCCGGTCCGGAAGTACGACAGCACCGTGGTCGCGCCGCCAACCAGGGAGGAGCGGGTCTCCTCGGCGGCGTCCTCGGCGAGCGAGCGGTAGATGCCCAGGTGGTAGTGCGCGTCCACCGCGCCGGGGAAGACCAGCCTGGCGTCGGCGTCGAGCACCTCGGCGGCGTCGGCCGGGTCGAGGTCGTCCCCGATGGCGGCGATCCGGCCGTCACGGGTGGCGAGATCAGCCCGGACCGTTCCCACGTACGGCAGCACCAGCGTGCCGCCCTTGACCAGCAGGTCGTAACGCGCCACCGCGTACCCCCTTCACCTTCTGCGTTTCGGACAATGTAACGGGGTTTCCATTGTTGAGAAAGGGCGGTTAGATTGGCGTCCCAAACCTCGATCGGTCCCAGCGGAGGTCCCGTGCCCGGTGCACTGAACGGCATCACGGTGGTGGATGCCTCGACGCTCTTCGCCGGCCCCCTGGCCGCCACCATCCTGGGCGACTACGGCGCCGAGGTCATCAAGATCGAGCATCCGGTCAAGGGTGACCCCGCGCGGGGACACGGCCCAGCCAAGGACGGCGTGCCGCTGTGGTGGACCATGCTCGGCCGCAACAAGCAGACGGTCACCCTCGACCTCGGTCGACCCGAGGGCGCCGCGCTGGCTCGCCGCTTACTCGCCGAGGCCGACGTGCTGATCGAGAACTTCCGGCCCGGCACACTGGAGCGCTGGGGCCTGGCCCCACAATCGCTGCAGGAACACAATCCCGGGCTGGTCATCGCCCGGGTCACCGCGTTCGGCCAGCACGGGCCGTATCGTGACCGGCCCGGCTTCGGCACCCTCGCCGAGGCGATGAGCGGCTTCGCGGCCATCACCGGCCCGCCGGACGGACCACCCACACTGCCACCGTTCGGGCTCGCCGACGGCATCGCCGCGCTCACCTGCGCCCAGGCCGTCATGACCGCGCTCTACCACCGCGACGCCGGCCGACCCGCCGGCACCGGCCACGGACAGGTCATCGACCTGGCGATCATCGAGCCGCTGGTCACCGTGCTCGGCATGCAGGCGATGGCGTACGACCAACTCGGCACCGTGCAGCAGCGCAGCGGCAACCAGTCGGTCAACAACGCCCCGCGCAACACCTACCGCACCCGCGACGGCCGCTGGGTGGCGATCTCCACCAGCGCCCAGGCCATCGCCGAACGGGTGCTGCGGCTCGTCGGGCACCCCGAGGTGATCGACGAACCGTGGTTCGCCAGCGGCGTCACCCGGGCACAGCACGCCGACGAGCTCGACGGCTACGTCGGGGGCTGGATCGCCGAGCGGGACCTCGCCGAGGTGGTCGCCGAGTTCGAGGCGGCCCAGGCGGCGGTCGCCCCGATCTACGACATCGCCGACGTCTTCGCCGACCCGCAGTACCGGGCCCTGGACACCGTGACCACGGTGCAGGATCCGGTGCTCGGCCCGCTGCGGATGCCCAACGTGCTGTACCGGATGTCCGCGACGCCCGGCGTCATCGCGTGGACCGGGCGTCCGCCCGGCGCCGACAACCAATCCGTGTACGGCGACCGGCTCGGCCTCAGCGCCGACGAGCGAGCCGACCTGCAGTCGAGAGGCGTGATCTGAGTGGGCCCCCGCACCGGTGGACCGCAACCCGACCTCGACCCCGGCGCCACCGCGCTGTGGCCGGCGCTGGTCGGGGCCCGGGTCATCGACCTGGCCCAGCCGCTGCGCCGGGGAATGCCCCAGTCACCGAACCACCCGCCGTTCCGGATGGTGATCGAGCGCCGCCACGGCGACGTGGTGCGCGCCGACGGCGGCAGCTCCGCCAACGAGGTCATCATCACCGGCGGGCACGTCGGTACCCACGTCGACGCGCTGGCCCACGTCTCGCAGGACGGACTCGTGCACGCCGGCCGACCGGCTGCGGCAGCGCAGTCCCACGAAGGCTTCGCGGAGCTGGGCATCGAGACGTTCGACCCGTACGTCGGACGGGCCGTGCTGCTCGACGTGGCCGCCGTGCACTCCACCGCCGTGCTGCCGGCGGGTTACGAGATCACTCCGGACGACCTGGAGCGGGCCGCCGGGCACACCCGGATCGCACCGGGCGACGCGGTCCTGATCGGCACCGGCTGGTCGCGCCGGTGGGGCGACGGTGCGGCGTTCGTCGGGCTCGCCGACGGCGTTCCCGGCCCCGGGGCGGCCGCCGCGCGCTGGCTCGCCGAGCGCTCGCCCAGGGTCGTCGGCGGCGAGACGATCGCCTTCGAGCACGTCGCGCCCGGACGCGGGCACGCCACCCTGCCGGTGCACCGGATCCTGCTGGTGGAGCACGGGATCAACATCGTGGAGACGATGAACCTCGCCCCGCTGCTGGACACCGGGGCCCGGGAGTTCCTGTTCGTGCTCAACCCGCTGCCCATCGTCGGGGCCACCGGCGCCCCGGTCCGCCCGCTGGCGGTCCTGCCGTGACGGCGGCCGCAAGCACGGCCGGGACCGCGACCGCGCCGGGGGACGAGCCCACGCTCAGCGCCCGGCTGGCGCGTTTCGCGGTCGACTGCCGCGACCACGGGGTGCCCGACGCCGTCCGCGCCGACATCCCCGGCCGGGTGCTGGACATCCTGGGGCTGGCCCTGGCCGCGCACGCCGACCCGGGGGCCGACGCCGCGGCGGCGGCGCTGCGCTCCGTGCGGCGCTGGGGCGGCGTCGGCGAGGCCACCGTCATCGGCTCCGGCGACCGGCTGCCCGCTCCGGCCGCCGCGCTGGTCAACGGGGTGCTGGCCCACTCGCTGGACTTCGACGACACGCACCTGCCCTCGGTGCTGCATCCGAGTGCCAGCGTCGTGCCGGCTGCGCTCGCCGCCGCGGAGGCGGTCGGGACCGGTGCGGCTGCCGGCGACGCGGCCCTGGTCCCAGCGGTGGCCGCCGGGATCGAGATCACCAACCGGCTCGGCATGGCCGGCTACCTGCCCGAAACCGGGGTCAACGTCTACTTCGAGCGGGGCCAGCATGCCACCTCGATCTGCGGCACGATCGGCGCGGCCGTCGCGGCCGGCCTGCTCTACGGCCTGGACGCCACGGGCATCGGCCATGCCATCGGGATCGCCGCCAGCATGGGCGCCGGCATCCTGGAGGCCAACCGCACCGGCGGCTCGATCAAGCAGGCCCACTGCGGCTGGGCCGCCCACGCCGGGGTGAGCGCGGCGGTGCTGGCGGCCGACGGGCTGACCGGGCCACCGACCGTACTGGAGGGACGGTTCGGCTTCTTCACCGCGCACACCGGCGACTTCACCGCCGACGCGCTGCTGCGCAGGCTGGGCACCGACTGGGAGGTGCTGCGCACGGTCTACAAGCCGTACCCGTCGAACCACTTCACCCACCCCGGCGTCGACTGTGCACTGGCGCTGCGGGCCGGTGGGCTCGACCCGGCCGACGTCGCCGAGATCGAGCTGGGGGTGGCCGCCCCGGTCCTCCGTACCATCGCCGAACCCACCGCCGAGAAGATCCGCCCGCGCAGCGCGTACCACGCGAAGTTCTCCGGCCCGTACACGATCGCGGCGGCGCTGCTCGGCGGTGGCGGCCTGGGGCTGTCGCTCGACGACTTCGCCGGCGAGTTGTCGGCCGACCGACTGGCGCTGGCGGCCCGGGTCCGGTGCGTGGCCGACCCCCGGGCGTCGGAACTGTTCCCGCGTGCGTTCGCGGCGGTGCTGCGGGTCCGGACCCGCGGCGGCGCCCTCCTGGAGCACCGGGTCGACTCGTCACGCGGCGGGCCGCAGCATCCGTTGAGCGCGGCCGATCTGGCGACGAAGTTCCAGCTCAACGCCGAGCGGGCGCTTCCACCGGCGCGGATCGCCGCGCTGCGCGACGCCGTGCTCGGCGCCGGGGTGACGCCGTCGGCGCTACTTGCGCTGACCGCCTCGGCTGCCTGAGGCCGGTCCCGGCCGGCCATGCCCACCGCCGCATCCACGCCCGCCCGGGCCGCGAATGCCCGTGCCTTGCGCGGGCGCCTACTCCGCCAGGGCGAGCAGGCGCCGGGCGGAGCGGACCACCGCCTCGTCCACCAGCCGGCCCCGCGCGTCGAGGCAGACCCCGACGCCGTCGCGGACCGCCGCGTCGAAGCGGGCCAGCAGGTCCGCCGCCGTCGCCACCTCGTCCGGTGCGGGGGTGAACGCCTCGTTCACCACCGCGACCTGCGCCGGGTGGATGCAGGCCCGGCCGACGAAGCCGAGCCGCCGCAGCGCCATCGTCGACGCGCGCAGCGCGACCAGGTCTCGGAAGTCGGTGCTGACCGGCGCCACCGGGGGCTCGATGCCGACCGCCGCGCTGGCCAGCACCACCTGCGAGCGGACGAACAGCAGTTCCCGTTCGTCCGGCCCGAGTGTGACGCCGAGGTCGGCGCGCAGGTCCGCCTCGCCGAGCTGCAGCCGCCGTACCCGGGGTGCGCGGGCGATGTCGAGGGCCGCGACCACGGCCGCCGCCGACTCCAGCAGCGGCACCACGGCGGTCGTGCCCGCCGGCAACTCGGCCGCCGACTCGGCCGCGCCGAGCACCTCATCGAGGGCGGTCAGTTCGGCGGCGGACTCGGCCTTCGCCACGCAGAGCCCGGCGAGCCCCGGCCCAACAACGGTCGCCGCGTCGACGTGGCCCAGCCGGCCCGGGTTGATCCGCACCCACCAGGCGACCCCGGGCGGCGCGGAGCGCAGGAAGGCGGCGACCGCCGAGCGGGCGGCGTCCTTGCCGGCCGGCGGCACCGCGTCCTCCAGGTCGACGATCACTGCGTCCGCGCCGCGCCCCGCCGCCTTGGCCAGCTTGTCGGGCGCGTCCCCGGGCACGTACAGGTACGACCTCAACGGCTTCGGGCCCTTCCGCTCGACACCGCCCCGGCGAGGCGCGGCCCTTGTTTCGGCTACGGATACAGTGTTTCCATTGGTGGTCGAGACGTCAAGGAGGCCTCATGGGACCGCACCCGTACGGCTGGTGGATTCTGCTGCACATCGTGCTCTTCGTCTTCTGGCTGGGCGGAGATCTCGGGGTCTTCTGGTCGAGCCGGTTCGTCCTCAGGCCCGATCTCACGCCGGCCGCCCGGGCCACCGCACTGAAGATCATGAGCGGACTCGACCTGGGGCCCAAGATCTGCCTGGTGCTCTTCCTGCCCAGCGGCGTCACGCTGATGGCGCTGGACCCGCACGGCGCGCGGGCCTTCGGGATCAACCCGTTCGGCTGGCCGATCGTCGCGCTGCTCTGGGTGTTCGCGGCGGGCTGGCTGGCCGCCACGATCTCCGACCACCACCGCCCGGGCCACCGCCGGTGGGTGCGCCGGGCGGACTGGACGATCCGGATCGTGCTGATCGCCGGGCTGGCCGGGACCGCGCTCTACACGCTCTTCGCCGCCGCACCGTTCGGCGTGGACACCAACCCGAAGTGGCTGGGCGGCAAGATCCTGCTCTACAGCGTCGCGATCGCCTGCGGACTGGGCATCCGGCTCACCCTGCGCCCGTTCGGGCCGGCCTTCGGCACGCTGATGACGACCGGCTCCACACCGGAGGTGGAGCGCACGATGCGGCGGGCGATCGACGGCTGCCTACCCTACGTGTGGGGCATCTGGGGCAGCGTGCTGGCGGCCGCGGCGCTTGGCGTGCTGAAGCCGCTCGCGGCGCTGTGACCCGGGCAGGTCGGTCAGGCGCCGTGGTAGCCAAGCTGAGCGGAGAT
The DNA here is from genome assembly GCF_045207365.1 of Micromonospora sp. NBC_00858. Classification (NCBI taxonomy): domain Bacteria; kingdom Bacillati; phylum Actinomycetota; class Actinomycetes; order Micromonosporales; family Micromonosporaceae; genus Micromonospora; species Micromonospora sp. NBC_00858. Next base: position 3,131,985 of record NZ_CP108828.1, read on the forward strand.
CCGGCTGGTCGCCTTCAGCAGCGACTTCGCCAGGTCGGGCGAGTCCGGCTTGAACCGCCCCACCGGCCCGGCCACGCTGACGACCGCCACCACGTGCCCGTCGTGGTCGAAGACCGGCGCCGCGATCGACGTCGCGCCGGGCTGGCGTTCACCGCGCGAGGTGGCATATCCGCGCTTACGGATGGCGGCCAGCTCCTTGCGCAGCTTCACCGGGTCGGTGATGGTGCGGTCGGTGAGCTCGTCGAGCCGGTGCCGCTCCAGGTAGGCATCGAGCTCGTCCTCGGCGACGAAGGCCAGGAACGCCTTGGACGAGCTGCCGGCATGCAGCGGGTACGGGATGCCGATGTTGACGTCCAGCCGCAGCTCGTGCTCGGGCACCACCTGGTCGACGTACAGCCGGGTGTCGCCCCGGCGCAGCGACAGCGTGGCGGTCTCGCCCGTCTCGGCCGCCAGCGCGCGCAGCTCCGGGCCGGCCATCGCGCGCAGGTCGGTGCGGGCCAGGTAGGCACGGCCGAGCGTGACGGCCGCGTGGCCCAGTGCGTAGCGACGGGTGCTCGGGTCGACAATGATCAGCTCCCGGCTGCGCAGCGCCGTGAGGATGCGGTGCACGGCGGCCTTGGTCAGGCCCAGCGCGGTCGCGATCTCGGTGACGCCCAGGTCCGGGCGCCCGCTGCGCCCGAAGTAGAGCAGCACGTCCATCGCCCGCTCGACCGCCGCGATCGAGCGGGACTGGCCGTCGCCGTCCTCCGCCACGGGCGGTGCCGTCGCCGCGGATGTCCGACTGGTCATGGGTGGGCCTCCACAGCGCTGTTCGTTCGTCCGGTCTCCAGAGCAGTGTAGGTCGCTCGATTCGCTCGATTCCACCTAGCGAAACAGCGTGTCCTGACCACCACCGAACGACGGTTGACACGGGACAACGCCCCTCGTTACGTTTGTGGTAACGACGTTTCCTAATGCGAAACGGAGAACCTGCCAGTGTCGGTTGACAGCATCACGTTCCGCTCGGCCCTCGCCCAGTGGCCCAGTGGCGTCGGTGTCGTGACCACGGTCATCGACGGCCGGCCGCATGGCATGACCGCGAGCTCGTTCTCCTCGGTCAGCCTCAACCCGCCGCTGGTCTCCGTCTGCGTGGGCGTCCACCTCCCCAGCCACGCCCTGGTGGAGCGGGCCGGCGTCTTCGCGATCAGCTTCCTCGGCAAGGGCCAGGCCGGCATCGGCCAGCGCTTCGCCGGCATGCACCCCGGGGTCACCGACCGCTTCGGCGGGCTGGACTGGGCGCACGCCGAGACCGGCTGCCCGGTCCTGGCCAACGCGACCGCCTGGCTGGACTGCCGGGTCGTGCACGCCTACCCCGGCGGCGACCACACGATCTTCGTCGGCGAGGTGCTCGCCGCCAGCACTCCCCGGGTCGGCGCCCCGCTGCTGTTCCACTCCAGCGCGTGGAGCCAGCTCGCCGACCCGCTGCCGGAGAGGATCGACATCGCGATCGGGGGTCGACTCTCCCGCCTACGCGCGAGCACCCTGGCGACGGCCGGCTTCACGGTGCGGGCAACCCCCGGCCCGATGATCGCCGACGCCTTCCGGGCCGGCGCCGAGGAGGCCACCCTCGCCGAGCTGGACCACCTGCTGCGCGCCGGACACACCGCCGTCACCCTGGTTGAGGAGGCCGACGCCAGCCCGGTGCAGGTGCGGGCCGTGCTCGCCGACGCCACCGTGCGCGCCCGCCGCGCCTCACTTCGGGTGCGGCTGCGGACCCAGCGCGGTCTCGGCCTGGTCAACGCCATGGTCGCGATGAAGAGCGGGGTCACCGGCTTCGACACCACCCTCAGTGGTCGCACGGGCGCCCTGCGGACCCGCGACGTGGTCTTTCTCGCCCGGCAACTCGGGGTGTCCTGTCCCCGGCTCCCCGCCAACAAACCAGAGGAGTGACCCACATGTCCACCGGTGGACGGCTCATCGACGACCTCACCCCGGCCGAGCAGGATCGCGCGGCCCGGGTGGAGAAGGTGCTGCCCGCGCTGCGGGCCGCCGCCGCGCAGGCCGACGCCGACGGGGTGTTTCCCGCCGCGCACGTCGCGCTGCTGCGCGATGCCGGGCTGCTCGGCCTGGTGGTTCCGCAGGAGTATGGCGGCCTCGGCGGCGGCCTGCGCGACCTCGCCGCCGCCACCTTCGCGATGGGCAGCGCGTGCCCGTCGACGGCGTTGGCCTTCTTCTTCCACAACACCAGCGCCTCCCGGGGCCTGCTGCCGCTGGAGGCGATCGAGCGCGGCCTCTTCGATGACGCCGACGTCCCCGCCGTGCGGGCCTTCGCCGAGAAGGTGCTGACCCGGATGGCCGGTGGGGTGTGGCTGGCCAACTTCGCCAGCGAGGCGGTGAAGAGTTCGTCGGCCAACATCGCCATCTCCACCACCGCCACTCCGGCCAGCCGCGACGGCGTCGACGGCTGGTCGCTCACCGGCGAGAAGTCGTTCGGTTGCGCCACCGGCGTAGCCGACACCTACCTGGTCACCGCCCGGCTCGCCGGGCACGAGACGGCGGACGGGCTGGCACTGTTCCTGGTGCCCCGCGATGCCGCCGGGGTCGCCTCACGGCCGACCTGGGACGGCATCGGCATGCGCGGCTCGGCCAACCACGGCATCCGGCTCGACGACGTCTTCATTCCGGCCGACGAGGCGCTCACCGTGCCCGGCGCGTTCGTGAAGATGCTGCAGTGCAGTCGCGGCAGCTTCGTCGGCAACCAGCTGGCCATCACGGCGGTCTACGTCGGCGCGGCGCAGAGTGTCTACGACGACACGCTGACCAAGCTCACCCAGAAGACCTTCGCCGACACCGGCCGGCCGATTGCGGAGAGCCCCATGCACCAGGTGATCATCGGTGACATGACCGAACGGTTGGAGACGGCGTATCTCTGGCTGCGCCGCCAGTTGCTGTTGGAGACCAGCGAGCCGCCGCTGCGCCCGCACGCCGAGGTCTACCGGCAGTGGCGGTTGGCCAAGGGCTCGATCTGCGAGGCGTGCTTCGACGTTGCGGTCGGCGCGCTCAAGGCGTCCGGCACGTCCGGTGCCACCATGAACGGGGCCGTCGGCCGGGCGCTGCGCGACCTGGCGATGGGGCTGGTGATGACGTTCCCGCCGGAGCGCGGCCGGTTGGAGGCGGCCGGCTCGGTCACCAGCGACCGGTCCAACAACCTGTTCGCGGCGGTGGCCGGGTGACCGGGTCCGATCAGCCGGACCAGCCCGACCTGCCCGATCTCGCCGACCTGGTCGACGGGGTCTGGACGCCCAGCGACGCACCGCTCGGGTTCGACCTGGAGGATCCGGCGACCGGGGCGGTGCGGCGGCCCGCCGCCGGCACGCCGCCGGACCGGATCGAGGCCGCCGTCGCCGCCGCCTCGGCGGTGCACGAGGCCGGGAGCTGGGCCGCTCTGCCGGCCCCAACTCGCGCCGACGTGCTGGACGGCGTCGCCGAGGCGGTCGAGGGCGTCGCGGCCGAGATCTGCGCGCTGGAGTCGACGACCACCGGTGTGCCGATCCGGCAGACCACACCGCTGGGCGTGATCCTCGGCGGCGCGTTCCGGCTCGCCGTCGCCCAGCTACGGCAGGGCCCGCAAAGCCAGGAGTTCCACCGCGAGGACGGCCGGATCGCGCACGTCGAACGGCTGCCCTGGGGTCCGGCCGCCTGCGTGGTGCCGTGGAACGCGCCCGCGCCGATGGCCGCGCACAAGGTCGCGAACGCGCTCGCCGCCGGCTGCCCCACGATCCTCAAACCCAGCGAGTACGCCCCGTACGGCAGCCAACGGCTCGCCGCCGTCATCGGGGCGGCGCTCGCAGCCTCCGGGGTGCCGGCCGGGGTGTTCCAGCTCGTGCACGGCGGGGCCGAGGCCGGCGCGGCCCTGGTCAGCGATCCCCGGATCCGGGCGGTCTCCTTCACCGGCGGGCTCGCCGCCGGGCGGGCGGTCGCGGCGGCCTGTGCCTACGACATCAAGCCAGTGCAGCTCGAGCTCGGCGGCAACAACCCGCTGGTCGTGCTCCCCGATGCCGATATCGCCGACGTCGCCCGGGCTGCGGTCGACCTGCTCAGCACGCTCAACGGCCAGTGGTGCCGGGCGCTGGGCCGGCTGATCGTGCCCGCCGACCGGCACGACGAGATCGTCGGGGCGATCGCCGACCGGCTCACCGGCCTGGTCGCCGGCGCGCCGCTGGACCCCGCGACCGACCTCGGTCCCCTGGTGCACTCCCGGCACCTGGCCCGGGTGGTGGCCGCCCGCGACGACCTGCTGGCCCGCGGCGGGACCGCGGTCACCGGCACCACGCTGCCGACCGCCGGGCCGCTGGCCGGCGGGAACTTCCTCGCCCCGACGCTGGTCACCGGCGTCGCCGCGGCGCACACCGGCGACGAGATCTTCGGACCGGTGGCGGCGGTGCACCCGTACGCCACCGAAGACGAGGCGGTGGCGCTGGCCAACGGCACGCCGTACGGGCTGGAGGCGTACGTGCTCGGAGCAGACGAGGAGGCCGCGCTGGCCGTGGCCCGCCGGATCCGGGCCGGCGAGGTCAAGGTCAACGGCTCCTCGGTGCTCAGCCTGCACCTGTTCAGCCCGCGCCCGGCGTTCGGGCTGTCCGGGTACGGCGAGGAGGGCACCGCCGAGACCCTGCGGTTCTTCACCAACCCGCGGGTGGTCGGCGTCGAGGGCGGCTTCGCGCTGCACGGCCGGCCATGAACCCGGGCGAGACCGTCCCGCCGAGGGATGCGCCCCCGGTCACGCCCGGCGGAGTCGCGCCCGCACGCCCGGCCGACGTGCTGCGGGCGCTGCTGGACGGCGCCTCGCCGGTACACGCCCCCGGCGTACACGACCCGCTCACCGCCGCGCTGGCCGTCGAGGCCGGGCACCGGGCCGTGCACCTGTCCGGTGCGGTCTGCGCTGCGGTCGAGCTGGGCCTTCCCGACCTGGGGTACCTGCACGGCACGCACGTCGCGGAGCGGGCCGCCCGGCTGGTCCCGGCACTGGCCGGCGTGCCGCTGATCGCCGACGCGGACACCGGCTACGGCAACCCGCTGCACGCGGTCTGGACCGCCCAGCGGTACGCGGCGGCCGGCGTCGCCGGGCTGCATCTGGAGGATCAGGTCAGCCCGAAGCGCTGTGGCCACCTGGCCGGCAAGGAACTGCTGGACCGGGCGGGTGCGACGGCGAAGATCCGGGCGGTCGCCGAGGCGGGTACCGGCCTGGTGCTGATCGCACGCACCGACGCCTACTCGGTGGCCGGCCTCGAGGAGGCGATCGAACGGGCCGGCCGGTTCGCCGCCGCGGGCGCGGACGCGGTCTTCCTGGAGGGCGTGGACACCGCCGAGGAGCTGGCGGCGGTGCGTACCGCGCTGCCCGGCGTACCCCTGGTGGTGAACCGCTCGGAGGCGGGCGGCGTGCGGCCCTTCCCGCCCGACGACGCGCTCGGCGCGCTCGGGGTCCGGGTCGTGCTGCACCCGGTCGCGCCGATGCGGGCCGCGCTCCGCGCGGCTGCCGCCGCCTACGCCGCGATCGGCCGGGACGGCCACGCTGACGCGGTGCCCCGGCTTGCCTGGTCGTCGTTCACCGCGCTGGTCGGCCAGGACGACGCGCTGACTCTCGATCGGAGGTACGCCTGATGCACGTGCTGGTCGCCGGAGCGGGGCCCGTCGGGCTGACCGCAGCGCTCGCGCTGGCCCGCAGGGGCTGCGAGGTGACCGTGCTGGAGGCCGGCGACCAGCTCGCCGCCGAGTCCCGCGCCTCCACGTTCCACCCGCCGACGTTGGAGATGCTCGACGCGCTGGGGGTCGGCGCGGATCTGTTGGCGCGTGGGCTGGTCGCGCCGACGTTCGCCTACCGGGACCGCCGGGAGGGGCTGATCGCGGAGCTGGACCTCGCGGTGCTCGCCGGTGACACTCCGTACCCGTACCGGGTGCAGTGCGAGCAGTCGAAGCTGACCCAGATTCTGCTGGCCCACCTGGCCCGGCACCCCGCGGTTCGGGTCCACTTCGGCTGGCCGGTCGACTCGGTACGACAGGCCACGGATCCGGCCGACGGCGGCGTGGTCGCGGTCGCCGAGGACGGCCGGGAAGTGGCCGGCGACTGGCTGATCGCGGCCGACGGCGCCAGTTCCGCGGTACGGCGGGCGCTGGAGCTGCCGTTCGACGGGATCACCTACCCCGAACGGTTCCTGGTGGCCTCCACCGACGAGGACCTGCCGGCGCTGCTCGGCCCGCTGGCGTACGTCAACTACGTCTTCGACCCGGTCGAGTGGTCGGTGCTGCTGCGCACGCCGGACCACTGGCGGGTGCTGCTGCCCACCCCCGAGGACACCCCCGACGCCCACGAGCTGGGCCGGCTCGACGAGCGGCTGCGGGCGATCGCCGACCCGGGCCGGCCGTGGCGGGTGGCGCACGCCAGTTTGTACCGGGTGCACCAGCGGGTCGCCGCGGCGTTCCGGCAGGGGCGGGTGCTGCTGGCCGGCGACGCCGCACACGTCAACAACCCGCTCGGCGGGCTGGGCATGAACTCGGGCATCCACGACGCGGTCGCCTACGCGGAGGTGCTGGCCTCGGGCCGCGCGGCACCGGACGGCGGGGAGCTGGACCGGGCGGTGACGGCGGTGGCCGACGAGCGGCGCCGGATCGCCCTGACCTACGTGCAGGAGGTCTCCGACCAGAACTACCGCCGGATCCGGGCCACCGATCCGCAGCTGCGGTCCGCGCAGCTGGCCGGCCTGCGCGCGCTGACCGAGGATCCGGCGGCCGCCCGGGCATACCTGCTGCGCAGCTCCATGATCGCCTCGCTGCGCCCCGACGCCGGACAGCCGGTGGCACGGGCATGACGGCACCCGGCGACGGCCCGCACGGCGCGGTGATCGAGCGGGAGAATCCGTCCAGGGCCAGCGAGCTGGTCGGCACGGTCGGTGTCAGCGGGCCCGACCGGGTGGACGCCCTGGTCCGCCGGGCCGACGCCGCGCAGCGGGCCTGGGCGGCCACCGACATCGCACGGCGGCTCGCCGCGCTGGCCGCCGGCGCCGACGCGATCGCCGGACGGCTCGAACCGCTGGCCGCACTGCTGGCCCGGGAGTCGGGCAAGGTGCTCGCCGACTGCCGCGGCGAGGTCGGGTTCGCCGCCACGTACCTGCGCTGGGTCGTCGAACATGCCCCGGCGGCGTACGCGGAGCGGGAGATCGACGACGCAGCCGGCCGGCTACTGCGGCTGCCCCGGCCGTACGGGGTGGTCGCCGCGATCACGCCGTGGAACGCGCCGATCATCCTCACCCTGCTCAAGGTGGCCCCGGCCCTCGGCGCCGGCAACACGGTGGTGGTCAAGCCCTCGCCGCTGGCCCCGCTGGCGGTCTCGGAGGCGCTGCACCTGCTCACCGGGGCGCTACCCGACGGGACGCTGGCGGTCGTCCACGGCGACGCCGCCGCCGGAGCGGCGCTGGTCGGGCACCCGCTGGTGCGCAAGGTGGCGTTCACCGGCGGCGGCGTGGCGGCCCGGCAGGTGGCGGCGACCGCGGCCACCCAGACCACCCCGGTCGTGCTGGAGCTGGGCGGCAACGATGCGGCGATCTTCCTGCCCGACGCCGACCTGGGCGCCGAGCCGATGCGCCGGCTGGTCCTGGCGAGCTTCGCCACCAGCGGCCAGGTGTGCATGGCGGCGAAGCGGCTGTACGTGCACCGCAGCCGCCGCGACGAGTTCGTGGCGGCGTACCGGTCCGCTGCGGCGGAGGTGCTGCGCGTCGGTGACGCGCTCACGCCCGGGGTGAGCATGGGCCCGGTCATCTCGGCCGGCGCCGCCGCCCGGATCGAGCGGATCGTTGCAGCGGCCGTCGCCCAGGGAGCCACCGCGCTGCCGCTGGGCACCGTCGACGGCGGCACCGACCTGGCCGGCGGGTACTTCGTGGCCCCGACGCTCGTGCTGGACGCTCCGGACGACGCCGAGGTGATCGCCGGGGAGCAGTTCGGGCCGACGGTACCGCTGCTGCTCTACGACGACGAGGAGGAACTGCTGGCCCGGGTCAACGCCGACGAGCTGGGCCTTGGCGGCTCGGTCTGGTCGGCCGACGAGGAGCGGGCGTTCGCGCTGGCCCGCCGGGTCGAGGCGGGCTTCGTCTTCGTCAACACGCACAACCGCACCGGGCTGTCGCTGCGGGCGCCGTTCGGTGGGGTGAAGCGCTCCGGCTACGGCCGGGAGTACGCCGAGGAGGGGCTGGCCGAGTACGCGCAGACCTGCGTCGTGCACGCCCCCGGCCCGTTCCGGCCCGGTGGCGCCGGGCTGCCCGCCAACGCGTACCCGGGCTGAGGCCGGGCGGCGTCGGGCGGGCCCTGTCCTCAGTAGTCGACGACGACGCGGGCCGCGAGGCGCGGCTTGAGCCAGCCCGCCACCTCCAGGTGGGCGGGGTGGGACTGGTAGGCGCGCAACGCGTCCGCGTCGGTGTGCGTGCTGATCATGCAGAGGTCGTAGGAGACCGGGGTCCGCAGCGTGTCCAGGGCGACCGTCAGCGTCGCGATCTCATCAATTGTGCTGGCCAGACCTTCCAGCAGCGACTTCGCCTTGGCAGCATCGGCCGCATCGGCGAACTTCATCAGTACCACGTGTGTAAACACCTGTTCTTCCCCCTGTTCCCCGGCGTCGCCCGAGTGTATGTTCTGGAAACAGCGTTTCGCCAGGGGAACCGGAGCGGGAATGACCATCAGGGTTGCCGCCGTACAGTTCGAGGCCGGCCAGGACATCGAGGCCAACCTGGCCACCTGTCTGCGCCTGATCGCCGACGCCGCCCGACAGGGCGCGCAGCTCGTGGTGCTGCCCGAGTTCTGCAACCACCTGTCCTGGTACACCGACCGCGCCCAGGCACGCGCCCTGGCCACCCGGCCGGGCGACACGTTCCTCACCGCGATCTCGGCGAGCGCCGCCGAGCACCGGGTGTACATCAAAATCAACGTCACGCACGCCTACCCCGACGGGCGCACCGGCGGCACCAACTTCCTCTTCGGACCGGACGGGGCGGTGCTCGGCAGCTGCGACAAGCAGGTCCTGATGGGCGCCGAGAACGACCACCTCGACCCGGCGACCGAGGTCGGCCCGGTGCTCGACACGCCGATCGGCCGGCTCGGCATGTACGCCTGCATGGAGGGCGTCATTTCCGAGGTCACCCGCGGGCTCACGCTACGCGGCGCGCAGGTGCTGCTGAACAGCCTGAACTCGTTCGCCACCGATGAAGCCGCACTGCACATCCCGGTGCGGGCCACGGAGAACCGGGCCTGGGTGATCGCCGCCAACAAGGTCGGCCCGCTGCTGCCCGCCGAGCACCTGCCGGCCATGAGCCGCGGCCTCGGCGTGCCGGAGCAGTGGCTGCACGGGGCCGGCGAGTCGCAGATCGTCGCACCGGACGGCACGGTGGTGGCCAAGGGCCCGCGCACCGGTGAGGCCGTCGTCATCGCCGACATCGCTCCGGAGCGCGCCGACGACAAGCAACGCCCGGACGGCACCGACATCCTCGCGGCCCGCCGGCCGGACCTCTACGGCCCGCTCGGGAACGCGCCGACCGGCCGCCGCCGGCCGCCCGGCGCGGCGAGCCTGCCGGTCGCCGTGGTCCGGCCGCAGGACCCCGGCCAGGCGGCCGACCTGCTCGGCAAGGCGGTCGCCGAGGGCGCGCTGCTCGCCGTGCTCGCCGAGGACGCCCTCGGCAAGCACGTCGGGCCGGCCGAGGTGGCCGCGACGCTGGTACCGGCACTGCGCGGCACCGACTCGTACGCCGTGGCCACCGCCCGCGGCGCCGACGGCCCGGTCGGGCTGCTCATCGGCCCGGATGGCGTGGTCGGCGAGCAGCCACAACTGCATCGGGCCGGCGCGGCCCGCGACGCCGCGCGGCCCGGCGACGCGCTGCGCACCTTCGACCTGCCCTGGGGACGGCTGGCGATCGTGGTCGGCGACGACGCGATCTTCCCGGAGACGTTCCGGCTCGCCGCGCTCGCCGACGCCGATGTGGTCGCCGTGCCGTTCACCCCGCGCGAGCCCTGGGAGCTGGCGCTGGGCCTGCCGGAGCGGGCCGCGGAGAACCGGCTCAACGTGATCGCCGCCGGGCCACTCGGCACGGGCGCCGCGGTCTTCGCGCTCAGCGCCGACTTCACCCTCTGGACCACCTGGGCCGGGCCGTTCACCGGCCGGATCAGCAGCCCGCTGCGCACCGACATCGCCGCCGACCGGCCCGTCACGCATGCCGTGGTGGCCCCGGCGCAGGCGGCGAACCGGCTCGTCTCCCGCCGAACCGACCTGGTCGACGGCCGCCCGTGGCGGCTCGTCCAGGCCCTCACCGAAAGGCGCTGACCCGTGGCCGACACCCTGAAACATGTCGAGGACATGCTCGACAACTCCCCCACGGTCGACGTCCACGAGACGTTCCACCGGTACCAGGTACTCCTGGGTGAGCTGAAGGCCAAGATCGCCGCGCGGTTCGCGCTGACCCGCGACCCGTCCACCGAGCCGCTGGAGCACTACGGGGACTACCCGAACGGGCCGGGCGGCTCGCTGGCCGCGTACACCGGGCCCGAGGTCGACTGGCTCGTGCACTCCTGGCTGGGCAACCCGGCGGCCAGCTTCGCCAACCTGCACCTGACGTGCTGGCTGGGCCCGCAGGTCAGGGTGCCGCACCTGGGGCTGGCCCTGCTGGTCTGGCCCGGCGGCTGGTTCTACATCGACTCGGTACCCCGGCTCAACATGGTCGAGCACGGCGACTACTACGACCGGTACTACGAGCCGGTCAACGAGGAGTGGCTGCAGCTACGCGCCGACCCGGCGTTCGACTACTTCGTCAGCCGGGCCGGGTTCATCCGGGCCAGCCTCTCGCCGACGGCGTACTGCTACTCCTTCGACCGCAGCCCGGAGAACATCGAGAAGGTCAGCCAGGTGACCCACGCCCACGTCGACCGCTGGCTGCGCTGGGTCGACGAGGCCGAGCCGGTGCCGGCCGAGGAGCGGGCCGCGCTCGCCGAGACCGATCTGCGGATCCGCCGCAACATCGCCGACCGCGACCCGGCGAACGTGATGGGCGTGCGCTACTTCGGCGAGGAGACCACCAACCGGCTCGTCCGCGCGCTCTGGGGCGGCGACCGCGAACTCCCCCGGCCGTCGGCATGAGCGGTCCGCAGCGAAGCGGCGTCCGGTCGGTCTGGTGGGCCGCACGCGTGCCCGGCGCGCCGGCCCCGTTCGACACCGCACACCTGCGGGTCTACTACCCGGCCCGGCCCACCGGCTCGGACGCCGAGCGGCTCAGCGGGGTGCTGGCGGCAGACCCGGCCGGGGCGCCGTACCCGGTGGTCCTGCTGGTTTCCGGGGTCAACGTCGGGCAGGACACCTACCGCTGGCTGGCGGTGGAGCTGGCCGCGCGGGGCGTCGTCGCGGTGACCTACGACTGGGTCGGAGTGCTCTTCGCCGGCCTGCACGGCATCACTCCCGGCGTCGACCTGGACGCGGCCCGGCCGGACGGCTACGGCAGCCGGCCGACCAGCCCGTCGCTGCGCCCGGTGCTCGACGCGCTGGCGCAGCTCACCGGACCGCTCGACGGGTTGCTCGACCTCGACCGGGTGGCGCTGTTGGGCCACTCGGCCGGCGGAACGGTGGCGCTGCAGTCGGCGCGGTTCCTGCCCGAGGTCCGTGCGGTGGCCACCTACGGGGCGCACACCATGGTGGCTACCATGCTCGGCTGGCCGGCCGGCACCGTGTTGCCGGCCCAGGTGGACTGCCCGGTCATGCTGCTCGCCGGCACCAACGACGGCGTGATCAACGGCTCGGCCGACCGGTATGGCGAGGATGCGACCACCCGCGCCGACCCGATCACCCGCACCTTCGACGAGGCGCTGCCCGACGCGGGCGGCACCAACCTGCTGGTGCGGCTGGCCGGTGCCAACCACTTCGGCATCGCGCACCCGCTCGACCCCACCTCGGCGCGCGCCTTCCTCGACGAGGAGGCGACCGGCGACCCGGAGACCACCCGCGCGCTCCTGGTCGACCTGCTGTCCGGGTTCCTCGCCGTCCACCTTCGCGGCCAAGCGGCCGACGGCTTCGACCGGTTGCTGGCAAAGCTCGACACCACCTCTTCGATCGCCTCGTTCCGTCGGAGGTAAGCCACCATGCTCAAGAACTTCTGGTACGCGGTCGAGTTCTCCGACCGGGTCACCAACAAGCCGACCCGGATCACCGTGCTCGGCCAGTACCTGGCCCTCTACCGCACCCCGCGCGGGCGCGTGGTGGCCCTGTCCGACCTGTGCGTGCACCGGGGTGCGGCGCTCTCCGGCGGCTGGACGGCCGGCGAGAACATCGTCTGCCCGTACCACGGCTGGGAGTACGAGCCGGGCGGGGCGTGCACGAAGATCCCGGCGAACCAGCCCGGCCGGGGCATCCCGAGCAAGGCCCGGGTCGACTCGTACCCCGTGCAGGAGCGCTACGGCTTCGTCTGGGTCTTCATGGGCGACCTGCCCGAGGCCGAGCGGCCGCCGATCCCGGTCTGGCCGGAGTTCGACAGCCTGGTGGAGAACGGCGGCAAGTACCGCGCGGTGACCGGCGAGTTCCTGTGGAAGGCCAACTACGAGCGGATCCTGGAGAACGGCTGCGACATCGCGCACGCGCCCTTCGTGCACGGCAGTGTGTTCGGCAACCGGGAGAAGCCCGAGGTTCCTGAGTACGAGGTCGAGGTGCGCGACGAGTGGTCGGCGTTCGCCACGGTCAGCCTGCACCCGCCGCGCTCCAAGGGCCTCTGGTCGCTGATCAGCCGCAACAACGCGGACCTGGCCAACCGCCCGCCGGTGGTCACCTCGGCCGGCTGGATGCTGCCCAACATGATCAAGCTGCACGTCCGGCTGCCGATCGGCGAGCTGATCATCTACGACACCAACATCCCGGTGGACGAGACGACCACACTGGTCAAGTGGGTCGCGCTGCGCACCTTCTTCACCGGGGCCTGGGCCAACCGCAACGCCGTGCAGCGCGTCATCCGGATCTTCTACCAGGACGCCGAGGTGGTGAACAAGGTCCGCCCCGAGCTGCTCCCGTTCGACCTCGGCGCGGAGCTGCACGTCAAGAGCGACCTCATCGCGGTGCACTACCGGCGACGCCGGCAGGAGCTGGCCGAGCAGGGCTGGATGCTCTCCGACGCCGACCGGGTGACGGGCGACGTGCCGCGCCGAGAGGCAACCGTCATCCCCTCGCCAGCCCGCCGGGAGAACCCGGAGCTGGCCCGCGCCTGGATACACAAGGCCAAGGGCGACCACCCGACCGTGGCGGAGTCGCAGCGGATCGGGCTCAAGCGCATCACCGAGGAGGAGGGCGCCGACGCCGCCGCAGGGGCCGAGGCGCAGGCGAGCCCCGAACCGACCAACAGCGCGCCGACGAAGGAGCAGGCATGAGTCTCCCGCTGGAACTCTGCGAGAACGCGGTGGCCCACCTGACCGCCCGGCACCCGCTCACCGCGGTCATCGACGAGCCGCTGAGCAGCCCGATGTCGCCCGACCCGGTGGGTTCGCTGCGGGTCTGGCGGGGCGCACCGGGCCAGCCGGTGGCCAAGGTGGTCTACGTCGGGCTGGTCGTCCCGATGATCCGCCTCGACAGCCACATGGTCTTCGCCTTCACCGCCGCCGACAGCGCGGTCCCGCACTTCACCCTGGACTCGGTGTACGGCGGCGACTACTACGCGTACCACCTCGACCTGATCCCCCGGGCCGAGCTGAGCAGCCACCTGCCCTACATGGACGCGGTGTACCAGCCGCTCACCGCGGTCTTCACCGAGGCCGACGCGATGGACGGGCTGAGCCGGGCCGACATCGGGCCACGCCAGCACGCGCTGATGTCGCCGTGGATGCTGGTCAGCCGGGCCACCGAGGAGGCGTTCCGGAAGATCGGAGCCGCCGTATCCGCGTACGCCGAGCACTGGTCCACGCTGGTGACCGACGGCCTGCCGGCCGACGTCGTGGCCGGCCTGGCCGACACCGACCTGGCCGCCCGGGACACCGCCGTGCGGGTCAACCTGTTCAGCCCCGACGTCGACCCGGTCTGGGCCCGGGTCTCCCGGCTGATCGGCGAGCCGGCAACCGACCGGATCCGGGCGGAGCTGATCGGCAATGAGTGAGCCGACCGAACCGACAACCGAACCGGCGGCCGCCGAGCCGAGCGGATGGCAGCAACGGATCGCCGGCGAATGGCACGGCCGACCGTCGCTGTTCACCGCCACCGGCGTCTGGCAGGGCTTCGAGGAGATCCGCCGCTCGTCGGTCTTCGCCGACGGCGTCACCACGTACTACATGGACGGTGGGCTGGTCGGCGGGGGCGAGCTGGCCGGGCGCTACCGGCTGGGCGCGCCCTTCGCTTTCGGCGTGATCGACTCCGACGCCGACCGGGTCTACACCGGCCCCGACTTCTTCGGCACCGGCCAGCCGTACGGGTCCTTCGTGGACTCGCACTACTACGGCCCCGGTTGGCAGGTCGACCTGAACACCTGGAACCAGGTGCTGCCCGACGGCGAGACCCAGGTCTACTCGTCGATGCTCTACCAGGGCTGGGCGGTGGTGGGCTGCTTCAACGGCGTCTACACCCGAAGCTTCGACCACGACACCAACCCGGACACCCGGGAGCGGGTGGCGCGGTTCCTGTCCGCCGAGGAGCGGCGCGGTCCGGTGCCGTACATCCTGCCGACCAAGCAGGCCGGCGCGTTCACCGGTAGCTGCGAGCTGTGGGGCGCCGACCAGCAGCTGCGCGGCAAGGTCGCGGTGCGCCTCGGCCTGGAGCCGATCGACCTGCTCCGTACCCGCCGGGTGGTGGGCTGGACCGGCGCCGGCCTGGACCGGCAGTACGTGGTCGAGCAGCGCCGCGACGGCGACCGGCTGTTCTTCGAGGGCCCGGACGCCTGGGGTAACGCGCAGGGCTTCGGCCGGGCCAGCTACCCGTCCTGGCACTTTCACGCCGACGGCGGCGACGTGTGGAAGGTCAAGGGTCGCGAGTTCGCCATCGACGCCGAGCCGGGCATGTCCGCCGGTGGGCGCCTCGCCGTGGTGTACGAGCTGTTCCGGGGCAACGTGCTGGACAGCGTCCTGCACGGCCTGCTCGCCTGGGAGCCGGCCGGATGACCGCGGTGGTGGTGACCGGCGGCACCCGCGGGATCGGCGCCGGCCTGGTGCGCGCGCTGCTGGCCCGCGGCGCCCGGGTCGCGTTCTGCGGACGCAGCGCGGAGTCGGTGGCCACGGCGCTCGTCGCGCTGCGCTCCGACGCCTCGGCGTCGGCCGGCGCCGAGGTGCTCGGGGTGCGCGCGGACGTCACCGACCGCGCCGACGTGTCCGCGCTGTGGTCGGCCGCCGCCGAGGCGTTCGGTGGCGTCGACATCTGGATCAACAACGCGGGCACGAACCATGCCCGCCGCCCGCTGTGGGAGCTGGCACCGGCGGAGCTGGACGGGGTGCTCGCGGCGAACCTCGGCGGGGTGGCCCGGGCCAGCGCGGTGGTGCTCGCCGCGATGGTCAGGCAGGGCCACGGCGCGCTGTGGAACATGGAGGGCTTCGGCTCCAACGGCCAGGCCCGGCCAGGGCTGACCGGGTACGGGGCGTCGAAGCGTGCGGTCACCTACCTGACCGACGGGCTGGCCAAGGAGCTCGCCGCAGCCGGGGTCGCCGACAAGGTCACCGTGCACCACCTCTCGCCCGGCATCGTCGTGACCGACCTGCTCACCCACGACTACCCGCCGGACGAGCTGGCGAAGGCCAAGAAGATCTTCAACATCCTCGGCGACCGGGTGGAGACGGTCACCCCGTGGCTGGCCGACCGGGTGCTCGCCGGGGGCCGCAACGGCAGCCGGGCCGCCTGGCTGACCAGCCGCAAGGCCGCCGCCCGGTTCGCTGGTGCCGGCTTCCGCAAGCGCGACCTCTTCGGGGACTCCGTCGGCGGCCGCGCATGACCCGGCGCGACCGTGTGCTGTGAACGGCAGCGACTACACCGTTCTCCTCGCGCTGGAGGACTTCGTGCCGACCGGTCTGGCGCTGGTCGGGTTCTGGATCCTGGCCGGGCTGTCCGGTCGGATCGTGCCCCGGGTGGGCCCGGTCGCCCGGGTCGGCGCCGTCCTGATCGGCCTCGGCGGCCTGGCCAAGTCGACCTGGAAGCTGCTGCTGGCCGGGTTCTCGGTCGACCTGCCCTGGTTGGAGGCGGCGCTGTTCCCGCTGATGGCGCTCGGCGCGGTCGGACTGATCTGGGGCCTGGCCGGCGCGCTGCGCGGGCGCAGCGTGCCGTGGTGGCCGTTCGCCGCCGTGCTGGCCACCACCGCTGGCGTGGCGATCGCGTACGCCATCCTCCAACCGGTGTTCGCCCTCGCCACCACGGGTGTGACCACCATCAGCGTCCTGGCCGCGGTCATCGCCGGCCGACGGCGCGCCTGGGGCGCGGTGGCGCTCTACGTCGCCGGGCTGGCCTGTGTGCTGCTGCTGGTGCCGCTGCGCAACCACCCCGATCACGAGACCTTGGCCATGCAGTGGGTGGAGCAGGGCACCAACACCCTCGGCCAGGCGGCGCTGCTGGTCGCGGCGTGGCTGACCGCGCGCGCCCACACCCTGGCCTCGGCCAATCCTCACCCGACCCCCGCCCAGGAAGGAGCCGTTACGTCATGACCGACGCGCTCGGCTGGCGCCGCAAGTTCGGCGTCATCGCCCCGTCGACCAACACCATCGTGGAGCCGGACTTCTACCGGATGACGGTGCCCGGTGTGACCGCACACTTCTCCCGGATCCACATCCGCAACCAGGACCTGTCCAGCGACAGCAACTTCGAGAACCTCCTGACGCAGATCCGCGACGAGATCGGCGGGGCCTGCGAGCGGGTACTGACCTGCGAGCCCGACTACATGGTGATGGGCATGTCCGCGGAGACGTTCTGGGGCGGCGTCGAGGGCAACCGGCAATTCGTCGCCCAGATCAAGGAGGTCACCGGGCTGGAGGTGGCGACCGGGGCGGAGGCGTGCGAGCGGGCACTGCGCCTCTACGGCGCGCGCCGGATCGGCGTGGTGACGCCGTACCAGCCGATCGGCGACACGAACGTGGTGCAGTTCTTCTCCGAGATCGGTTTCGAGGTGGCCGCGATCGAAGGGCTCAAGTGCCCGACCGCGGTCTCCATCGCCCACGTCACAGAGGACGAGTTGCGCCGGGCGCTGCTGGCGGTGGACGGCCCGGACGTGGACGCCCTGGTCCAGTGCGGCACCAACCTGTCGATGGTCGGGCTGGCCGACGAGGCCGAACGCTGGCTCGGCAAGCCGGTGATCGCCATCAACGCGGCGACCTGGTGGATGGCGCTGCGCGAGAACGGGATCCTCGACAAGGTCTACGGCGCCGGTTCCCTGCTGCGCGAGTACTGAGAGGGTGGTTCGAACCACCCTCTCAGGTTCCGGGTGTCACGGCACGGGTGATCCGGCCGGCAGGGCGAGCGTCACCACCGCCCGGAAGACCGGTGCCAGGTCGTAGAGCTGACTGGCGACGAACGCGGCCAGGTCATCGGCCGGTGGATCGCGCGGCGGCAGCCGCGTCCCGGTGGTCTGGGCATTGTCGATGCGGTCGATACGAAAGGTCCGCCAGTCGTTGCGCTCGTTGTCGTGGGCGAGCAGATACCAGCGACGGCCGACCACGACCAGCCGGTGTGGTTCGACGAGCCGCCGGCTGACGACGCCGTCGTGGTTGCGGTAGGTGAACCGGACGCGTTCGTTGGTCGAGGCCGCAGCGGCGAGGACTGTCAACTGCGTGGGGTCGACCAGCGAGGCCGAAGCTGCGGGTGTCGGCAGGGCGGTCGCGGTGAGGGCACTGACACGGCGGCCCAGCCGGGGCGGAAGCACCTGCTGTAGCTTGGCCAGCGCCCGCAGCGACGCCTCGGCGATTCCGGCGACCGGCTGCCGGGCCGCTGTGCGCAGGCCGACGGCGATGGCCACGGCCTCCTCATCATCGAGCAGCAGCGGCGGCATCGCCTTGCCCGCCACGAGCCGGTACCCGCCCTGCGCGCCCCTGGTGGCCTGAACCGGGTAGCCGAGCTCACGCAGTCGGTCGACGTCCCGGCGCACGGTGCGTGGGGCGACCTGGAGTCGTTCGGCGAGTTCGCTGCCCGGCCATTCCCGGGGCGTCTGGAGCAGGGACAGCAGTCGCAGCAGGCGGGCCGACGTGTCATTCACGTTCCCATGGTGCCCTCCTCATATAGGCCCGGAGTTGGCCTACATGAGCTCTAGCGTGGTTCCTGGCGGTGCACGGACAGTGTGCCGAAACGAGGAGATGAGCGATGAAGGTTGTCCCCGACAGCTACCACACCGTCACCCCGTGGATGATCTCTCCGGGGAACACGGCACAGTTGATCGACTTCGTCGTCAGTGTCTTCGACGCCACCGAGTTGGCTCGACTGGACGTGGGCGGGGTGATCGGCCATGCCGAGGTCCGCATCGGGGACTCCGTCGTGATGATGTTCGACAAGCCGGACTGGCCGCAGACGCCGGCCTTCCTGCGCCTCTACGTTGCCGACGACGCCGAGGTGCTACGCCGGGCGGTCGAACACGGCGCGACCGTTGTCACCGACCCGACCGAGCTGTTCTGGGGCGACCGGGTCAGCCGGTTCCGCGACCCGTTCGGCAACCTGTGGTGGATCCACCAGCGGGTGGCGGAGCCAACCGAGGAAGAGATGAATCGCAGGCTCAACGACCCCGAGTTCGTCAAGGCGATGGAGTACGTCCAAGGTGCCGAGTTCTCCCTCAACCGCTGAGCGACCCTCTGCCACCGGCGCTGTCGGCGGTACGCAACGGCGCCGGGGCGGGGACGCGTCCCCGCCCCGGCGCCGTTTGCTGGCTCAGCTCCGCGGGATACCGCGACGCCTCGGCAGCACCACGACGAGGCCGATACCGAGCACGAGCACCGCGCTCGACCAGAGCAGCAGCAGCGCCGTCACGCCTCCCTCGCCCGTGGTCGGCAGCGACCCGTCGCCTCCGCCGTCGCCTTCGCCCTCGTCGTCGGTCGCGGCCCGCGACTTCACCGTGAACTTGGCGACGATCGACGTCGCCTCCGGGCCGGTCACCGGGTCGACGCCCGCGTTGCACTCGGTGTCGACCTGGGCGTGGTCGAAGACGATGTTGGTGACCGTCAGCGAGACCAGCCCCGGCTGCGAGGTGGTGTAGGTCCCGGTCAGCGTCGCGCCGGGCAGGGCCGCGTAGGCGCCGATCGCGCCGTACGCCGGGCCCGTCAGGTTCACCGTGCCGCTGCCCACCCCGCCGACCTTGACGGTCGCCTTGGGCACCAGATCACCGGCGCCGACCGCCACCGGTCCGCTCTTCGGGCCGGCCGAGAACTTCAGGCTCACCGTCACCTTGGCACCCCGCCCGGGGTTGCTGGGCGACATGCTCAGCGTGTGCGTGGCGGTCCACGCCGAGAGGCTGCTCAGCGTCTTGCAGTTCAGCTTCACGCTCTTCGGGCCGAACGGCTGGGCCGGCGTGTCGACCTCATCGGTTGCCGTCGGCGCCGGGTCGTCCGTCGCGGACGGCGGAAGCGACGGCGACGGCGACGCGGACGGCGACGGCGTTGCGGAGGCGGACGGGCTCGGCGGTGGGGTCGCGGTGCCGGTACCGCCGATGGTGATGCTCTCCACGATGGACGTCGGTGCCGGTGCGGCCTTGTGGTCGCGGTCCCCTGCCGCCGAGCAGTGCGTCGTCGCCGAGGCATTGGCGAAGGTGACCCGCCCGACGGTGAGCGTCGCCGCTCCGGCGGCGGCGGCGAAGTAGGTGCCGGTCGCGGTGATCGGGCCGAGCGGGTCCGCCGGGGCGACGGCCCGCGCCGGGTACGAGGACATGCGCAGCGTCGCGCTGCCGGAGAGGGAGCCGCCCAGGGCCAGCGTGACGTTCACCGGAACGTCACCGGCATTCAGCCCCACCGGCCCGTTGTCGGGGCCGGCCTGCGCCGTGAGCGTGACGGTCACCGTGTCGCCGACCTTCGGCGCGGCCGGCGACTGGGTCAGGGTGAAGGTGTCCTGCCAGACCGTCGGCGAGCTGCCGCTACCGGCGTCGTTGAAGTAGAGCCGGCAGCCCAGCGTCGCGGCCGTGGGACCGACCGCCGCGGCCGGCAGCGTCGCCCGGGCGGGGACCGCCGCCGGAAACGTGAGCAGCAGCAGGGGCGCCAGGACAAGGGCGAGCGCCGCCGCCCGGACGGGGAAACGACGTCGGGTCATGTGGACCTCCGGTTCCGGTAGGGCATCAGCACGAGCAGGCCGATGCAGAGCAACAGCAGGCCGGAGCCGACCAGCACGGTGACGGCGTACCGGTCCGGGCCGGCGCTCACCGGGTTGGCGTTGACCAGTGACGGGGCCGACGTACCGGCGGCGACCGCCGGACTGGTCGAGGGTGATGTCGTGGCTGCCGGCGTGGCCGACGGTGCCGCAGACGTGGGTGGGGTTGCCGGTGAGGGCTTCTGCGCCGGCTTCTTGCCGAACGTCAACGCCACCGAGACCTTGTTGGCCTCGACCTGGTCGGCGTTGCCGCTGTTGGGCAGGATCTGCGCCGCGACCACGCACTCCTGCTTGGTGCAGTCGAACGCGCCGAACTTCTGGGCCAGCTTCAGGGTGACCGTGGGCAGCTTCCCGCTGCCGTCGGCGTTGACGAACGCGGCGCCGCCGGCGAGGTTGCAGTCGGTCGGGCCCTTGAAGCCGGCGACGCACTGGCCGACGGCGATCTGCTTCAGGCTCGGGGTGAAGCCCGAACCGTTGACGATGACCTGGTGCTTGTCCGTAAGCCCGGTGGTCGCGCTGACCGTGAGGGTCGGCGCGGCGAACGCGGCCGGGGGTGCCACCACGACGGCGAGGCCGCTGCTGGTGGCGAACAGGACGGCGAGCGTGAGCGCCCGGCAGCGGAAGGTTCGCACGGCGATCTCCTGACAGGTTCGGCGCAGGCCGGCACGGGCATGGGGCGGGGCGGGGCGGCGCGGGCAGGGCTCACGACGGCACCGCCGCACGCTGAGCGGGTGTGCCGGAGCGATTGACGGCGGCGTGGTCGGTACCGAGGTAGGAGCGGACCACGTCGGGGTGGCTGCGGACCTCCTGCGGGGTGCCATCGGCGATGACCTGGCCGCCGTCCATCGCGACCAGCCGGTCGGCGAGCCGGGCGAGCAGCGGCAGGTCGTGCTCGATGATGACCATGGTGACCCCGAGTTCGTCGTGGACCCGGCGCAGCACCTCGCCCAGCGCGACGCCGTCGGCCTGGGACACCCCCGACGAGGGCTCGTCGAGCAGCAGCAGTGCCGGCTCCAGCGCCAGCAGGCAGGTGATCTCGACGATCCGGCGGGTACCGGTGGACAGCTCCCCGACCAACCGGTCGGCGAGCGGGGCAAGACCCATCAGCGTGACGAGTTCCTCGGCCCGGCGGCGCTTGGCCCGGTCGGGGCCGGTGGCACCGAGAGCCGCCGCGACGAGGCTGGTCGGCGCGGCGCGTTCGCCGGCCACCATGACGGTCTCCAGCACCGTCATGGTGGCGAAGAGCCGGGCGTCCTGGAACGAGCGCACCAGCCCGAGACCGGCCCGCCGCTGCGGCGACAGCCCGGTGACCGGGCGGCCGGCGAACAGGACCGCGCCCCGGTCGGGGCGGGTGAAGCCGGCGATGATCTCGAACAGGGTGGTCTTGCCGGCCCCGTTCGGGCCAATGATGCCGACCACCTCGCCGGCGTCGACGTCGAGGCTGGCCCCGGCGACGGCCCGCACGCCGCCGTAGGAGCGGGCCACCCCGCGCACCGAGAGCAGCGGCTCGCCGGTCACCGCCGGTCGCAGCGGGACGGTGCGCGGCGGCAGCGTGATCGAGCCACCGGATCTGGCGGCGGCCGGCGGCGGCCCGGCCACGGATCCGGCCGCCTGATCGGCGGCGGACGGTGCCGGTGCGCTGCGGCCGCGGGCGATCAGCGCGGCGAACCGGTCCCGCAGCCACAGCACCGGTCCGCCGAGCCCGGCCGGCAGCGCGATCACCACGACCAGCCAGACCAGGGTCAGTGCGGCCTGGCCGATGATGTCCAACTCCAGGAATCCGGGCACGCCGACGATCAGGAACGCCCCGAGCAGCGGGCCGCCCAGTAGCGTGATCCCGCCGACCACCACGGTGGCGACGACGTCGATGCTGGCCGAGGCGGGGAACGTGTTGACGGTGAGCTGGGTCTGCCCGTGGCCGATCACTGCCCCACCGAGACCGGCCAGCGCACCCGCGACCGCGTACGCCTGCAGGACCCGCAGCGGCACCGCGACGGTGAACGCCCGGGCGGCGTCGGCGTTGTCGCGCAGCGCCACCAGGATCCGCCCGAAGGCACCGGTGCGCAGGTTGGCGGTGACCCACAGGCCGAGCAGCAGCACCACCAGCGCGAACAGGTAGTAGTCGGTAGCCAGGTCGAAGGTGTGGCCGAGGATGCGCGGCTTGGGTACCTGCGCACCGTCGCCGAGCAGCCAGCCCTGTCGCAGCAGGAACGCGCTGGTGGCCAGCGCGAAGGCGAGCGTGGTGACGGCGAGGGCGAGCCCGCGCAGGCGCAGCGCCGGCACTCCGACCGCGACTGCGGCCAGCGCTGCCGCCGCGCAGCCGGCGAGGATCCCGAGGAACAGGTTGCCGGTCCGCACGGAGACCTGCACCGACACCGCGGCGCCGATGCCGGCGAACGCGAACTGGCCCAGGGACAGCTCGCCGGCCACGCCGGTGACCAGCCCGATCGACAGGCCGACCAGGGTGAAGCCGATGATCGCGATGAGCACCGAGGCGCTCTCGTTGCTGATCACGAAGGCCAGCACGGCGGCGATGGCGAAGCCCACCCCGGCGACGACCCGGCCCAGGTTGCGCAGCAGCCAGACCCGCTGGTACGCGGCGGGCAGCGCCGGTGCGCCGATCCGGCCCCAGCCGCCGTCCTCGCCATCGCGGCGGGCGCGGACCGGCTGGGCGAGCAGCGCGACCAGGATGACCGCGACGAGGGCCAGCTCAACGAGGCCGCCGCTGGACCGACCGGACAGCAGGATCTGCTCCCCCACCCCGATGCCCAGCGAGGCGCCGAACGCGATCGGGACGGAGGAGAACCGGGCGATCACCGCGCCGGCGAGGCCCCGCACCAGCAGGGCCGGGCCGAGCGACTCGATCGACTGGGTGCCTTGGGTCGGCGCCACGAGGATCGCCGAGAAGGCGGCGACGGCGCCGGCGATCGACCAGGCCAGGGTCGCCATCCGGGCCGCGGTGACGCCGTTGAGGGTGGCCGCGTCGGGGGCGTCGGCGGCGGCCCGGATCGCCAGCCCGAACCGGCTGCGCTTGAGAAACATGGCGAGCCCGACCAGCAGCACCGGCGTGAGCAGCAGCATCGCGGTGAACGCCGGGCCGACCGGGGTGTTGCCGACGGTGAACGACGGCATGCCGGGCGGCGTCGGGAATGTTGGGCCGCTGGCCCCCGAGCTGTTCACCAGCAGGGCGAGCACGAGCACGAACTGGGACAGCCCGAGGGTGGCGATCATGCCGATCACCCGGGGCCGGTGCCGCAGCCGGCGGACCACGCTCAGCTCGATCGCGCCGGCGACCGCGGCGGCGGCGAGCATCCCGGCCGGCAGGGCGAGCCAGTACGGCAGCACGCCGTCACCGACCAGCCGGCCGAGCACGGCGGCGCCGAACACCCCGACCGCGCCGTGTGCGAAGTTGACGAACCGGCTGGACCGGTAGACCAGCACCAGCCCGACCGCCAGCAGCCCGTACGTGAGGCCGGTGAACAGGCCCAGCACGATGCGGTCCGGGCCGAAGTCGAATCCGTCGATCACCGGATCACCGCCCTGGCCGCCGGAGCGGCCTCCGGCGCGGGCGCGCCGCCCTGTGCCTGGGGCGCGGGCTCGGCGTCCTCGGCCGGCGCGTGGCCGCCGAGCATCAGGGCCCGGACCAGGTCCGGCCGACCGGCCAGTTCGCCCGCGGTGTGCTCGGCGACCATCGCACCCTTCTCCATGAAATAGATCCGGTCGGCCAGCGACAGCGCCACATTGACCGACTGCTCCACCACCAGCAGCGAGGTGCCCAGCGCGTTGAGCCGGCGCAGCATCTCCAGCAGGCCGCCGACGACGACCGGGGCCAGGCCGAGCGACAGCTCGTCGACCAGCAGCATCCGGGGGCGCTGGATCAGCGTCTTGGCGAGCACGAGCAGTTGCCGCTCACCGCCCGACAGGGTGGCGGCGACCTGGTCCCGCCGCTCGTAAAGGCGGGGGAAGACGGCGAACGCCCCGTCGACCCCCCGGTGCACGGCGTCGCTGCGCCGACCCAGCGCGTAGCCGTGCATGCGCAGGTTCTCGGTGACGGTGAGCGAGCCGAACACCGCCTGGCCGACCACTGTGGACATGCCGAGCTCGATCCGGCGGGGCGCGGTCAGCGCGGTCACGTCGACCCCGCCGAGCCGGACCACCCCGGCGGCGGGGCGGTGCAGCCCGGAGAGCACCCGCAGCAACGTGGTCTTGCCGACCCCGTTCGGGCCGCAGATCGCGACCAGCTCGCCGTCGTCGACGCGTACGGCCGCGTCGTAGAGCACCTGGACCGGACCGTACGCCGCGTCGATTCCGGAGCAGGAGAGAGCGACGGGACGCGCGCCGCTGTGCCGTAGCCGGGCGACCTCCGCCTCGTCGGCGAGCACCCGCGCCAACCGCTCGGCGTCGGCCGTGGCGGTGCGCCGCAGCCGCCGGGCGTAGCCGGCGCCGACCAGCACCGCCGCCGCGGCCACCGCCAACGCCGGAACGGCACCGTATCGGGTATTGAGCAGGGCGAGCAGACCGGCGCCGCCCAGGCCACCGGCCAGGGACAGCACCGACGCCGCCGCCGCGAACGCGGGGCGGGCGTCCGGATGGAGCACCTCGGCGGCGACGCGCTCGCCCGCGACGGCGAGCGCGACCAGCGCACCGACGGCGACGGCCAGGCCCGATGCGAACAGCACGACGCCGACCGCGGCGGGGGCGTCCCCGACGAGCAGCGCACCGGCGGCGACGAGCAGCCCGGCCGGGGCTGCGGCGACGGCGAGGCGCAGCGGCCGCTCGCCGCGCAGCAGCACCGCAAGCGCGGCTCCGGCGAGCAGCGCGTCGCCGACCACACCGACGGCGCCGCGCGGACCGAGGCCGAACCCGGCGCGCAGCACGTCGGCGGCGAAGACCAGCGCACCGGGCACGACCAGGCCGAGGCCGGCCTGGGCCAGCACGGCGGTACGTGCGGTGGGCGGGCGGGTGGCGTTGTCGAACAGAGTGCGCAGCGCCGGTGGCCAGCCGACATCGCCCGGCAGTTCCGCGGCGGTCACGCCGGCCAGTACGCCGAGCGCCGCGAGGACGCCCGCCTCCGCCCAGTGGTACCCGGACCCGCCGCCGGTGCCAGCGGCGAGCAGCGCGGCCAGGCCGAGCCCGTTCAGCAACCCCACGTGCCAGTACCGCAGGGTGGCCGTCGCGGCGGCGACCGCGCGGCCGGCCACCACCAGGACCGCCCAGGGCAGCCCGAGCGCGGTGAGCGCGAACAGCCCCGGCACCGGGGGCGCGACGTTGACCACCAGCAGCAGCGCGGCGCCCAGCCCTGCGCCGGCGAGCAGCGCGGCCCGTACCGGATGACGGTGCGGTACCCGCTGTACGACCGCGACGGTCGCGGCCGCGCCGACCACCGCGGCGGCGATCACCGCGGCCAGCACGCTGGTCAGGTCGACACCGAGACCCCGGGCGAGTCCTGCGGCGCCGAGCAGCGGCACCCCGGTCAGGAGGCCGCCGGCCGTACCCGCGCCCCAGCCCGCGCTCCGGGAACGCCATGCCCCCGCACCGTCACGGGCGATACCCGGCGGGACGCTGGGGCGGGTGTCATCATCGGGTCGCAAAGGACACGTCCTCCCCGCGGTAGGTGAAGCAGGCGCAGCCGCTGTCGTAGCCGAACGCCCGGTAGCCGTTCGAGGCGGCGAACCGGCCCGGGCCGAGCCGCCCGGAGAATCCGGTCGCCGGCTGGAACGGCGTGTCGAGCCTGCCCACGGCCGCCAGCCACCGGTGCGCGTTGAGGTCCGCGCCGAGGTCCTTCGCGCCGGCCTGCAGCAGCAGGACCGCGTCGCAGTACGGGAACGCCACCCGGGCGTTCTCGCGGGTGCCGAACGACTCACCCCCCGCGGCGAAGATGCCCAGGCAGGTGCGTTCGGCGTCGGTGGCGGGGAAGGCGTACTCCCGGTCGGCGACGTCCTGGCTGGGGTTGAAGCCGATGCCCACCGCCCCGGTCAGCGCCTCGCGCGGGATGATGTCCGGGTTGCCGATCAGGAAGCTGGGATTGTCGTAGCTGGAGATGCCGTACCGGGCGGTGAAGCCCTGCGCGGTGGCCGAGGTGAGGAAGAAGGAGGCCAGCCGGGTCCCGCCGAGGAAGAAGACCCGCTCGACGCGCTTGGCCCGCAGGTCGACGGCGGCCTGGTTGAGCCCCGTGTTGAGGGTGCCCAGGTCGGTGCTGTCGATCCAGGCCGGGGTCGGGGTGATTCCCCGCTGCTTCAGGTACGGCACCACGTGCTGCTCGTACATCGCCCGGTTGGCCGGTGCGTCCACCGCGACGATGCCCGCCTGCCTGGCCCCGTCGAAGAAGCCCTGCGCGGCCAGCGCCGGCAGGTACGCGCGTACGAAGTCGTCGTACGCGGGGTAGGCCGGGGCGAACAGGTACGGCGCGAGCCGCTCGTTCGTCGCCTGGTCGATGGTGATCAGGGTGGCGTCCAGCACCAGGGTGTGCCGCTGTGCGTAGCAGGGGCGGGCGTTGGCCTGCAACTGACCGGTGAGCACGACCGCGAACGCCCGGTCGTCCTGGGTGATCTGGTTGCAGAGCTTCTCCTCGGCGGCCGGTGAGTCGTCGCTCGCCTCGTAGTTGCGGAAGATCGCCCGCATCCGCCGGCCGCCGATGCCGCCGTTGGCGTTGACGTGGCTCTCCAGCGCCCGCATCTGGCGCACCGGGTCGCCGGCCGAGGCGGTGTTGAACCCGGTCAGGTTCGCCGTCTTGGTCAGGTCGGTGCCGACGAACACGACGGTGACCGCGTCGGCGGTGACGCCGGGCCCGACGCCGGTGCCGTCGGCGCCGCCCACGCCGGGCAGCACCGCGCCGCAGCCGACGAAGGCGAGCAGCGCGGCGACGGTGGCGACGGCCGCCCGTACCGTCAGGCTCCGGTCCCGGCCGACGGCGTGGGTGCCAGGATCGCGGCTCATCGATGGCTCCCGAGGTAGGTGTCGAGGGCGGCCAGATCGATCACGGCGGCGGCGGTCTGGTTGCCGCCGCGTGCTCCGGCCAGCGTGGCCGCGCCCGGGCGGGCGGCGAGCACCGCGTCGAGGGCGGCGAGGTCGATGACCGCGGCCCCCTCGGCGCTGGCTCCGTTTGGCAGTCCGGCGTCGCCGAGCAGGTCCCGCAGCGCGGCGACGCTCAGGTGGGCGCCGGCTCGCCGACGTAGCTGACCGGCACCGGGAGCGTCGTCGAAGACGAGGTACGCCCCGAGCGAGCCGACCCGCACGACGGACGGCAGCAGCGTGCCGGCCGGGGCGGCGGCCATCGCGGGCAGCGGCAGGTGGTTACGGCGGTTGGCGATGCGGCGGGCGACACCCACGACGATCAGCGCCCCGCCGAGCAGGTGCACCACGAACAGGCCCCAGGGGTACGTCCGGAGCGTCACCTCGAACCGGCCGAACCCACCCAGGTCGGCCTGCACGGTGTACCGGCCGAACGCGGCGAACGGGGTGATGACGGGCACCCGGTAGGTGCGCGTCTCGCCCGGCCGGATGTCGCCGGTACCGGGCGTGCTGACCCGGTCGCCGCCGCCGTCCCGGCCGACCCGGACGTTGAGGGGCGGGTTGGGCAGCGGCTGCGGCCCGGGGTTGTGCACGGTGTAGACGAGGGTCCGGGTCGCCGCCGCGCCGAACAGGCTCCGCCAGCCCGGCCGGCCGGCGATCCTCGCCTCGACCAGGTCGAGCCGGACCGGGGCGGCCGAGACCGTCGGCGTGTCCCCTATGGCGTGCCCGGTGAGTTCCAGGGGCGCGTCGGCCTGGCCGCGCGCGGCGCCGCCGACCAGCGTGGCGTGCACGACGCACGGGCAGGGCACCGGTGGGGTGCCGAGCACGAGCTGGACCGCGAAGGTGCCGTCCGGGCGCACCGGAACGGCCAGGGCGGCCCGGGTGTCGCAGGAGGCCGAACCGGCGATGGCAAGCTGCCCGCAGGTGACGAGTTGGACCAGCGCGCCGCCGGGCCAGCCGGTGCCGGTCACCCCGAGCCGGTCGCCCGGTGCCGCCGCCGGGGCGGCGAGGGTGAGTCCCTCGGCCGCCCACGCCGGGCCGGTGGGCAGTGCCAGCCCGGCGGCCAGCACGCACACGACGGCGGTCAGGGTGCGCCCGATCCTCGTCATCCGACCTCCGCATGCGCGCGGACGCGCCGGACGCCCCGGGGGCGGGCCACCTGGGTGCGGCGGCGCCTGCGCCAGGCCAGGACCCCGGCGGCGATCAGCGCGGCGAGTGCGGCGAGGCCGGTCCAGGAGACCACGACGGTACGGGTGGTCCGTACCGTCAGCACGCCACCGTCGGCCTTCGCCGTCACGGTGGCGGTGACGACGTCGACCGGCCACAGCCCGGTGAACTGGGCACGCATCCGCGACTCGGCGCCCGGAACCAGGTCGAGCTGTGGGGTGGCGCCACGTTGGCGGATCTGATGTCCGAACATGCCGGAGGCGGTGACCGTGATGGTGGGGGCGAGGCGCAGGTTGCCGGTGTTGGCCAGGGTGTATTCCAGGGCACCGTCGACCGGTGTGGGCAGCCACGGCGTCGGGTGCGTCAGGTCCAGATCGGCGAGGTTGAGCCCGGGCACCTCCGGCCCGGCGACGCGCAGGTAGATGCGGGCGCCGACGGCCCGCTGCACCGCGACGGCGACGCCGTTGCTCTCGCTCCGGCCGCCCGGGACGGACTCCATCGCGACAATGCCGCCGACGTGGTCGCCGGGGCTGGCGTTCGTCGGGATGGTGATGGCGAACGGGATGTCGGCCTGCGCCTTGGGCGGGATCACCACGGTGCCGGCGCCGACCGCCGTCCAGATCCCGACGTCCGACTGCTTCTCGTTGAGCTGGCGCAGCGCGAACCCGCCGTCGCGTGCGGTGTTGTAGGCGTCCGCGCCGTACACGGTGAAGGTGCGCTCGGTGTCGGTGCGGTTGATCACCCGCACCGAGTCGGTGAGGGTCCGGCCGGTGGGTGACTCGAGGAAGAAGTAGAGCCGGGGGGTGGGCCCGGCGTTGGCCGGCGGGGTGGGCACGACCGCCCATTCGCCGTTGTCCGCCGCGGCGGCCGGCCCGACCGGGACGACGGTCAGCGCGACGGCGGCGACAGTGGCGGCGAGGGCCGCCGCACCGGTGCGGAGGCGACGTGGCCAGAGGGGGTGACGCACGCGGTTCCACCCTTCGACTGCTCGGTGTGGGGGCGGCCGGCTCAGCCGACTGCCCCCACCTCGAGGCGGTCCTCAGCTCAGGGTGAGCGTGAGGGTCGCAGCGTAGGTACCGGCGAGTTGGTTCGCCGGCACGGAGAGGGTCAGCCCGGCCGAGGCGTCGAAGCTGCCGCCCGTACCGGTGGCGCTGGTCGGCGCGGAGCAGAGCGTCGCCGCGTCGACCGTGCCCGGGGTACCGGCCACCGCGGTGACCGCATTGGTCGCGCCAGCGGTGCCGACGCAGGCCGGTGTCCAGGACAGGTTGCTCTTGGCGATGGTTCCGCCCGGGGTGCCGGTGAAGTCGGTGACCGTGCCGACGAGGCTCCACCCGAAGGTGCTGCCCCGGTAGTCGGTCACCGTGACGGTCGACAGGTTGCCCGTCGCCGTCTGCACGCTGCCGCCGACGGTGACGCCGGAGAACGCGATGTTGCCGGTGCCGGCGGCGCGAGCCATCGACAGGTTTCCGGCGGTCACGGTCTCCGACAGGTTGTACGACAGGGTGCAGTTGCCGGTCGTGGCCGAGCCCGTCTTGGCGACGCACGAGTCAGCCGACCCCGTCCAGGCGGAGATCGCGAACAGGGCGCCGGACTGCGCGCCGATGTACGCGGTGCTGCCGTCGGTGACGGTGTAGGTGGCGTTGATCCCACCGGTGGCGCCGGCCGTGGCCGTCGTTGCCGGGTCGCTTGTCGCGGGCGGCGGCGGGGCCCCGGTGAGCGCCTTGTAGCCGCGGATCGTGACCGTGCTGCCCGGGTTCCAGTTGGTGCCGGTGACCGTCACCACGGTGCCGGAGCCGCCACCGCTGGGGGTGATCGCGATGCCCGGCGAGCCGAGGATCGTGATCGGGACGGAGACCGTGTTGGTCCCGTCCGAGACCGCCAGGGTACGTGCCCCCGTGGTGGCGCCGCTGGGCACCGTGAGCGTGCCGGTGCCGGCGCCAGCGGCGTCGGTCGTGCCTGCGCCGGAGCCTTCGGCCGTTCCGGTGCCGTCGGGCGCGCGCAGCGTTGCGGTCAGGGCGGCGGACGGCGCGAGACCGGTCACCGCGTAGTTGATGACGTTGCCGGCCCGGGCATGCCCGGTAACGGTCTGACCGGTCACCGAGGTGACCGAGACCGTGCCGCCGAAGACGGTGAAACTCTCCACGATGGGCGTCGGGACCGGCGCTGCCTTGTGGTCCCGGTCGCCCTCCGCCGAGCAGTACGTCTTGGCGATCGGGTTGTTGAGGATCACCCGGTTGACGGTCAGCGTCGCGGCTCCCGTCGCGCCGGCCACGTAGGTGCCGGTGGCGGTGATCGGGCCGGTTGGGGTGTTGCCGGGGATCGGACCGGCCGGGTAGTTGGGTTGGGTGAGAGTGACCGGGCCGCTCTGCGAGCCACCCAGCGCCGCCTCCACCACGATCGGCACGTCACCGGGGTTGATCGCGACCGGGCCGTTGTTCGGACCGGTCGCCGCGGTGAAGGTCACCGTCACGGTCTGCCCCGGGCTCGGCGTCGCCGGCGTCTGGGTGAGCCCGAACGAGTCGGCCCAGTTGCTCGGCGAGCTGCCGGTACCGGCGTCGTTGAAGTACAGCCGGCATCCCAGGTTGCCCGGGGTGGGGCCGTACGCCTGCGCGGGGGACACGCAGACCGCGGTCGCGGCGGCGGCCAAAGCCGCCACGCCCACCGCTGTAGCCGTAGTTCTGAGCAATCCCATTGCGGTCCCGCTCTCCTTCCTGTGGGGAACGGTGCACCCCTGGCCACTGTTTCGCTGATGGAAACACTGGTTTCCAAAATTGGATAGGTTCATAAAGGCAGCCGGCCCGCCCTCCTGTCAATAGCCCGACAGGCGATTTGACGCCGGCCGATTCGATCGACCCCGCGGACACCGCAGCGTCGTCGGCGGGCCCCGTGCGGCACGGTCTTGGCAGGGGGCCGGAGATGGGGCAGAGTGGGAAACAGCGTTTCCCTTTTGGAGGTCCAGGTGCGTTACGTGATCATCGGTTGCGGCAACGTCGGCATGGAGCTGGCCCGTCGCTGGATCTCGGCCGGCCACCACGTGGTCGGCACCACCACCTCCCCCGAGCGGGTGCCCGAGCTGGCGCCCGTCTGCACCGAGGTGGCGGTCCTCCGTGGCAGCGACCGCGCGGCCGTCGAGCGGGCCACCCGGGACGCCGACGCGGTCGTGCTCACCGTGAGCCCGCGCATCGCCCGAGCCTTCGACGCCGACCAGCGCATTGCCGAGTACGCCGACACGCTCACCGCGTCCGCGCGCACCGCCGCCGCCGCGCACCCCCGGGTCGTCTTCACCAGTTCGGTGTCGGTCTACGGGGCCGGCCATGGCGCGCTGGTCGACGAGGCCAGCCCGGTAACCGACGACCCGGACGCCTCACCCCGCAACTTCATCGCCGCCGAGGCCGCCGTGCTGGCCACCCCGCGCGGCGCCGCGCTGCGGATCCCCGACGTGTACGGGCATCCGCGCGACCTCGACTATCCGACCCGGGTGAAGCTGGCCCACGAGATGCTCGGCGGCAGCGTGCCGTTCTCGGCCGAGGCCCTGCACTATCGCATCGACTACCGCGACGCCGCCGCCGCGCTCGACTTCGTGGTGAGCCGCGACCTCACGGGCGTGTTCAACGCGGTACCGGACGCGGTCGTGCCGCAGACCAACCGGGCCGTCCTCGACGAACTCTGTGCCGCCGGAGGCTGGCCCGCGCTGACCTATCGGGGCGAGATCAGGACCCCGTTCGTGCCGATCAGCTCCGGCAAGCTGCGCGCGGAAGGTTTCGCCTTCGCGCATTGAAACCGGCCGGGTCATCCGTCCGCTGTGGACGCTCAGACCAAGACCGGCTCAGCTCGCGGTCCGCGCGAGGCGACGCCCGACCAGCCGACCGAAGGCCATGGCCGGCGTCAGGCACATGCCGGAGCAGAACGCGTTGCCATTGACGGCGGCGGAGCCGATCACCTCACCGACGGCGTACAGGCCGGGGATCGTCGTGCCGTCCGCGCGGCGTACCCGCAGCATCTCGTCCACGTCCAGGCCGGCGAACGTGATCAGGGTGACCGGATGGTTCTCCAGCGCGTAGAACGGCGGCTCGACGATCGGCGCCGGCAGGTACGCCCGGCCGAAGTCGGCATCCCGGCCGTCGGCGACGAAACCGTTGTAGC
Source organism: Micromonospora sp. NBC_00858 (assembly GCF_045207365.1). Taxonomy (NCBI): domain Bacteria; kingdom Bacillati; phylum Actinomycetota; class Actinomycetes; order Micromonosporales; family Micromonosporaceae; genus Micromonospora; species Micromonospora sp. NBC_00858. The sequence goes on from NZ_CP108828.1 coordinate 3,164,581, forward strand.
GGGCCACCGTGGCCGAAAGCCCCGCCGGGTCGATGCCGGCCAGCCCGGCGAGCTCCGCCAGCCCGGGCGCCCGGTGCACGCCCCGGCGTCGGCCGCACTGGGCGTCCAGCTCGGCCGCGCTCCAGCCGTGCACCATCGGGTACGACTCGCGCAAGGCGTGGGCGTCGAAGACCGTCCAGAAGGTCATCCGGTCGACCGTGGTCAGCACCCGCTCCTTGTGGTCGATGCTGGGCTCATCCTCGGCGATCCAGCGCCGCCCGGCCCGGTCGACGTAGATCTCCCAGGGCGGCCGCTCCGGCGCCACCAGGTGCGGCCGGTGCACCCAGTCGACCCGAAGGTCGCCGTCGATCGGGGGCAGCCCGCCGAAGGTGGGGATGTAGCGGCCCAGGCCTTGCAGGCCGGCGCCGACCGACCGGCCCATGAGCAGGCCGTCGCCGGTCGAGGTGGGCGCCGCCGAGGTGGTCAGCGGGGCGCCCTCCAGCTCGGCGAAGAGCTCCGGCGCGTACCCGAATCCGCCGGTGGCGAGCACCACAGCGGGCGCCCGCCACCGCGTGCCGTCGGCTGTGGCGACCCCGACCACCGCGCTGCCCTCGGTCAGCAGTTCGGTGACGCGTACCCCGCATCGCAGGTCGATGCGGCCGGTGGCCCGATGTGCGTCGAGCATCGGGCGCAGCGCGGCCAGGATCGCCGGACCGCCGGGGACGGTGGTGGCGTGGACGGTTCGCGGCGTGCGGTACGGCTCGTGCCCGTACACGATGCGGGGGGTACCCGGATCGACGGTGAGCCCGGCGGCGAGCAGCCACTCCAGCACCGCCGGCTGTTCGCGCAACGTCAGCCGGGTCAGGTCGGCCCGCGCGGCGCCCCGACTGATCCGCCAGACGTCGTCGAAGTGCCGCTCGGGGTCATCGCTGATGCCCCGCGCATGCTGCAGCGAGAAGCCGCCGGCGGACAGGTGCCCGCCCGAGTACGGCAGGGCGCCACCGACGTCCGACGCCTTCTCCAGCAGCAGCACGGTGCCGCCCGCGTCGGCGGCGGCGATGGCACAGGCCAGGCCACCCGGCCCGGCGCCCACAACGATCGTGGTCGGCACGCCCACCTCCGGCACTCGAGTCGCGTTTCCATGGAAGCAACAGTGTTTCCATTGGATCCGCGCGCCGTCAACCGCCCTGGGCGAGCCGTTCGGCAGCGATCACCGCCCGGCGCACATTGCGCACAATTGCGACTTTCGGCGAATCTCCTCGTCGGACAGTCGCAGAGGCAGTCCAGCCTGGCACCTGCGTCTCGCGAGCACCGGCGGCGCCGATCACCAATCGACAACTGAACGCGTCCGACGCAGTGGCAGGACGCCTCCCCCGCAGCAAACGTGGACTGCCTTGGCTCTCAGCGGAGCTTTGATCCACTGTGTAACGCTGCTGGCCGGAGGGCCGCCTAATCCCATGACGCGACGATCTTGTCGCAGGCCCGGCACCGGCTCCGCCGGCCGCCGCGGCATCACGGGGTTACCACCGAAAGGGGACCGCAGGTGCGATTCCGCACAGTGATCGGCTCAGTCCTGGCATCGACGATGGTCGCAGCAGTAGGCCTCGTCGCCACCGCCGCACCCGCCGCCGCCAGGGACACCGCCACCCTGATCCAAGGCGTTACCGGCGTCGTCGACACGGCCGCGGCCGGCGGCCGGGTCTTCGTCTCCGCGAACGACCGCATCGTGGTCGCCGACGCCCACGGCACGCTCACCGGTAGCATCACCGGCCTGGCCGGCCCGACCGGCCTGGCCGTCACGCCCGACGGCAACCGGGTCTACGCCGCGCTGTCCGGCTCGAACGAGATCGCCGAGATCGACGCGGCCACCCTCACCGTCATCCGACGGATCAACCTGGCCGCGTACCCGTCCCCGGCAAACCTGTCTCTCGACGGCGACCAGCTCTGGGTGGGCTACGGCATCAAGAACGACTTTGTCGGCGGCGTCCTCGGCCTCGATCTGTCCCTGGCGGCGCCCACGCCCGTCCAGGTCGCCACCCGGATGTATGGCGCGCCCCTGGTCGCCGGCGCCGGCAACACGGTCTTCACCGCCGAGGCGGGGATCAACCCCGCCAGCCCTCGGGTGTACGACGTCAGCACGATCCCGGCGACGCTGCGGGGCGTCATCGACGGCGCCGACAACGACCTGTCGAACCTGACCGACCTCACCATCACGCCCGACGGCGCCCAGGCCATCTCGGTCTTCGCCACCTCCGGCTTCGATGTCTGGGATACCACGACCCTGGCCAAGGTCCGCAGCTACGGATCGAGGGCCGACTACCCGGGCTCACCGGGCGCGATCGCGCTCAGCCCGAACGGCGCACACGTCGCCACCGCCTTCTACGGCTCGAGCTACGGCCCCTACGCCGAGGTGTACAACGCCGCCACGGGGGTGAAGACCCTGCAGGCCCAGATGACCTACAAGGGCGACCTGGTCACCGGCAGCCTCTCTGTGCTCGGCGATGACCTCTACGCCCTGCTCAACGACTGGCCGTACAACCGGTACTACCTGTGGCGCGTGGAGGGCGCCGTCCTGCCGACGTCCACGCTAAGCCTGTCGGCCACCACCGCAGCGACCGCGCTGGACCCATTCACCATGACCGGCCGGCTCGCCTTCCCCAACGACTCCGCGCCGGGCGCACAGCCGATCGAGATCACCCGCACGCTGCCCAACGGCACCACCGCCACCCTGCCCGGCGTGACCACTGCCGAGGACGGCACCTTCACCGTCACCGACACCTCGCCGGTCGGCGGCAGCGTCAACTACACCGCCATCTGGGATGGCAGCCCCGCCTTCCGCTGGTCAAAGACCACGACCAAGGTCGACGTGGCCCAGCACCCCACCTCGCTGCTCGTGACCGGCCCGACGACCGGGAACGCCACGAAGCCGCTCACGCTCACGGGTCAGATGAGTACCGCCGGCAACGTGCCCACGCCGGCCTCCGGGTCGATCGTGGTGTACCGGGTCTACACCAACAAGCATGGTTCCGTCGGGGCCGACCTGCCGATGGTGCCGCTCGCCGCTGGCGGCTCCTTCACCATCACCGACACGCCCCCGGTGTCCGGCCAGTACACGTACCACATCCGCTTCGACGGCGATGCCACCTACGCATACGCCTACACCAGCCAGGTTGTCACGGTTCGGGGCGCGAGCAGCTGAGCGACCCGCCGCAGTAGCGGCGACGGTGCCCGTCCTGGCCACGTACCGGGCGGGCACCGTCGCTCCGGAGTGTTTCGTGGAGAGCCAGGCGGCCGTGTCCGACCGCGCGGCCTCCGGCTCGTCGAGCCGGTGCAGTCCGCGCGCCCCGCCGACGCTGAGGAGGACCGCGGGCCGGGGGCCGAGCCTCGACCGATTGCCGGGTTCGGGTTTGAGGACGACTCCAACTCAGCCTGCGGAGCCGTACGCCCGCAGGAACGCGCGTACTCCGGCGGCGTTACGGCAAGGCATCGCGGGGCGGCCCGCCCAAGCGCCGCACCGTGCTGACGGTGCCGGAGATGGACTGGGTGGTCGAGGTCATCGACGCGTACGCCGATGAGGTCCGTCCCCTGTTCTCCCCTGGCAGGCACCCGGCTGTGGGTCACCGAGCGGCGCGGCCGAATGTCATTGCGGTCGGCAGTCAGCCACTTCCAGGCCAAAGTGGACACCGCCGCGAAACGGTGCAACGGGCGCCCCGTCTCGGGGTATCGCGCACACCACGGCGGGCCACTACAGTGCCGGGAAGTCCAGGGCCGAGATGTGCAGCGCGGGTCAGTCCAGGGAAATCTGGTCGCCGGTGAGCTTGATCGTCCTGGGCGGGAGCGGCCGCGTGGCCGGGGGCGCCTTGACCGAGCCGTCGACGATGGAGAACCTGCTCCCGTGGCAGAGGCAGTCGATCGTGCCGCCCTCGACACGCGAAACCGTGCAGTTCTGGTGGGTGCAGATCGAACTGAAGCCCTTGAATTCGCCCGGCTTCGGCTGCGTGACCACGACGCCTTCCTTGGCGAAGATCTTGCCGCCACCGACCGGGATGTCGGTGGTCTTGGCCAAAGGCTGGCCGGCAGCCGGACCGCCGCCGCCGGTGCTCGTGGCGGTGGGGCTAACGGCGGTGGTGGGGGCTCCAGCCCCGTCGCCAGAGTCGTCGCCGCCGCAGGCGGCCAGAACCGCCGCCGCGCCGACCGCGCCGACACCAGTGAGCAGGGCCCGACGGCTCTGCGTACCCGGCCCGGTGAGCACCTGATCATCGCTCATACCTCGCCCCACTCTGCCGCCGCGCCCGTCATGATTCGCGGTCATGTTCCTGCGCACAGAGACCACTCTGTCAGACGGTTCACCCGGTTTGCGGGGATTTTGGCCGGTCCGGTGGGCCGGCTAGCCCAGGACTAACCCCAACGCCGTTCAGCCAGCTCCCCTTGTCGTGCTGGTCGCCATGGCACCTGCCCTCGTCCTGGCCGGAATCCGCATCTCCGACGCAGCCCGTGCCCGAGGACGCCCACCCAAGCCGCCCTCACCACCTGGCCCGAATTGAGTACGTTGCCGGCAGCGGGTTGCTCGACGCGGTGCCACGCCTGCGGGATCAGCTCATCCAGCACGCCGGAATAGACCGGCGCGGCATCCGTGACCAGCTCGTTGGGCGTCACCCTGACCAGCAGCATCGCCGCCGCACGGGCTGTTTGGAGTCGTGATCATGCGGCCGGGAAAGGAGTGGACGGGATGATGCTCGGGCTTGTAGCTTGCAAACTGACCGTGACACCGCCCGAGGAGGTGAGACCCATGAACGCTGTATCGATGTGGGTGCTCCCCCTTCCCGTCACGGCCGGGCGATTGACGTAGGTGTCGCCGGGAGCGCCTCGCCAACAAGGCACTCCCGAAAGGCAACACGTATGCACTCTCTGCAGTTCACCGCCGAGCCGTCGTCGAACGATGTGGTCGAACGCGACTCCACTGTGGGCGACGTCCCCGGACTCCCATCGCCGGCCTCCGGCACCGATCGTGCGCCCCTCATCTTCGACGTGATCATTGCCGGTTGCGGGCCGACCGGTGCGATGCTGGCCGCCGAACTGCGGCTGCACGATGTACGGGTTCTCGTCCTGGAGAAGGAAACCGAGCCCGTGTCGTTCGTCCGCATAGTCGGTATGCATATTCGCAGTATCGAGCTGATGGCAATGCGCGGACTGCTGGATCGCATTCTCGAACACGGGAGACAGCGTCCGGCCGGCGGCTTCTTCGCCGCCATCAACAAACCCGCGCCCGACCTGGATTCCGCACACGCCTATCTGCTGGGCATCCCGCAGCCGGTCATCGTTCACCTGCTCGAAGAACATGCGATCGAACTGGGTGCGCAGGTCCGGCGCGGTTGCGCAGTGGCCGGTTTCGAGCAGGACGACGACGGTGTGACCGTCGAGCTGGCCGACGGGGAACAGCTGCGTTCGCGCTATCTCGTCGGCTGTGACGGCGGGCGCAGTACGGTGCGCAAACTGCTCGGCGTCGACTTCCCCGGCGAGCCCTCGCGGACCGAGACGCTGATGGGCGAGATGGAAGTGGGTGTGCCGCAGGAGGAGATCGCCGCCAAGGTGACCGAAATCCGCGAGACCAATAAGGTATTCAGCCTCGGGTCCTTCGGCGGAGGGGTCTATCGCGTCGTAGTCCCCGCCGAGGGAGTCAGCGATCGCGCGGAACCGCCCACCCTCGAAGATTTCAGACAACAGTTGCGCACCATCGCCGGAACCGATTTCGGCGTGCACTCACCGCGCTGGTTGTCCCGCTTCGGGGATGCCACACGGCTAGCCGAACGTTATCGGGTCGGGCGGGTGCTGCTGGCCGGCGATGCGGCACACATCCATCCACCCGCCGGCGGACAGGGCCTCAATCTGGGCGTTCAGGACGCATTCAACCTAGGCTGGAAACTGGCCGCACAGATCCGCGGCTGGGCGCCGGAAACACTGCTGGACACCTACCAGGCCGAACGTCATCCGGTCGCCGAGGACGTGCTGGACAACACCCGCGCCCAGATGGAACTGTCGTCCACCGAACCGGGCCCGCAGGCTGTGCGCAGGCTGCTCACCGAACTGATGGACTTCGACGAGGTGAACCGCTATCTGATCGAGAAGATCACCGCGATCAACATCCGCTACGACTTCGGCGAAGGCCCAGACCTGCTCGGCCGCCGCCTGCGCGACATCGACGTGAAACAGGGCCACCTCTACGGCCTGCTACATCGCGGCCGCGGCCTGCTGCTGGACCGCACCGAACGCCTGACCGTCGGCGGCTGGTCAGACCGGGTCGATTACCTCGGGGATCCCACTGCGGTACTGGATGTTCCGTGCGTCCTGCTACGCCCCGACGGCCACGTCGCCTGGATCGGCGACGACCAGCAGGACCTGGACAACCACCTCTCCCGCTGGTTCGGCAAGCCCGCGAACTAATTTCGCCTGAGCAACCGAAAATGACTGCGAACACGCCTGTCTCGGATCGAGACCATGACAGGGACTGGTTCGCGTGGTCACCCCGCATATACGTGGCGAGATAGCGAGCGAACCTGCGGCGCTGTCGTCCAGGAGCTGGGGGTGGTCGGCGTTCTCGTCGGACATCCACCGCCCGCTGGCTTGGCAGAAAGTGGCCATGCCGGCGGGCGGTGGCCGGTCGTGCTGTCCAGAGGGTTCCGGCGAGCGCTGGGCGCCCACGATCCTCGATGAGAGCGCCGCCGGCTACCTCGAACAGCAACCAGGCCGCCCGAGCGGGGTAGCCATCGGTCGTACTTTGGGACGATCTGGAGTCGCACCACCGTTCGTACGATGGGCCTATGCACCCTCGCCTGCACGCTGTGTTGGCCGAGCCGCGTGTCTCACATGCCCCGCCCCGTGTGTGGCGCGACTGGGCGTTGATCGCGGTCTTCGCGCCGGCGATCGTGTTGGAAGGGATCTTGAGGCCCGATCTGCCGTGGCGGGTGGGCTGCGTCGTCGTCGCGCTCGCGCTGCTGCCCACGCTCCTGTGGCGGCGTACGGAGCCGCTCGCGATGGTGGCGATCGCGTTCGGCTCCACGACGGTCGGCCCATTCGTGCTGCCCGGCGATGCCTGCCAGATGTTCACGGCGAGCTTCCTGGTCCTACTGGTTTGCGCGCTGTTCCGCTGGGGTTCCGGCCGGGATGCCGTAATCGGTTCGTTCTTCGTGGTGGCCAAGGTGGCCGCCGCCGGCCTGTCCGGCTCGATCAACGGCGGCGAGTTGGTCGCCGGCTTCGCGGTGATGTTCGCCGCCGCCACGCTGGGTACCGCAATCCGCTTCCGCGCCGCCGCCCGGCTGCGTGAGCTCGATCAGGTGAAGCTGTTGGAGCGCGAGCGGCTCGCCCGTGACCTGCACGACACGGTGGCCCACCACGTGTCGGCGATGGCGATCCGCGCCCAGGCCGGCATCGCCGCCTCGGCGAGCCAGCCGGGCACCGCCGTCGAGGCGCTCCGCGCAATCGAGGCCGAGGCGTCCCGTGCGCTTGCCGAGATGCGCGCGATGGTCCGCGTCCTGCGCCGCAACCAGCCCGCCGACCTGTGGCCCAGCCCGCGGGTCGCCGACATCGAGCGGCTCGCCGGCCGCTTCCGCACCGGGCCGGCCGTCGACGTGGATCTCCGCGGCGACCTCGGCGACCTTCCGCCCACGGTCGGCTCCGCGCTCTACCGCCTGGCTCAGGAGTCGGTCACCAATGCCCGTCGCCACGCCCGCCATGCCACCCGCATTGAGGTCAGCGTCGCGGCCGACGACACCTCCGTGCGCCTGCGGGTCAGCGACGATGGCGAGGCCGGCGCCGCCCGCCCGACCGGCTCGCCCGGTTTCGGCCTGGTGGGCATGATGGAGCGCGCCGACTTGCTCGGCGGCACCTGCGAGGCCGGCCCCAATCCGGACCGTGGGTGGACCGTCACGGCCGTGCTCCCGCGCGAGGGGGTCGGCGCGTGACGGTACGCGTGCTCGTGGCGGACGACCAGGAGATCGTCCGTACCGGCCTCACCATCATCCTGAACACTCAGCCCGGCATCGAGGTCGTCGGTGGGGCTGGCGACGGCCGTCAGGCGGTCGAGCTCGCCCAGCGGCTCCGCCCCGACGTGTGTCTCTTCGACATTCGCATGCCAGGCATGGACGGCATCGAGGCCACCCGGGCGCTCGCCGGGCCATCGGTCCCGGATCCGCTCGCGGTGGTCGTCATCACGACCTTCGACCTCGACGAGTACGTGTACGCGGCACTGCGTGCCGGCGCCCGCGGCTTCCTGCTCAAGGAGGCTGGTCCCGACCTGCTCAGCCAGGCCGTGCACGCGGCCGCCAACGGGGACGCGCTGATCGCGCCGAGCGTCACCACGCGGCTGCTGAAGGCGTTCGCCGACGCGGGTCCAGCCGCGCCGCGGAAGCAGCCAATCGAGGCGCTCACCGACCGGGAGGAGCAGGTGCTGGTCGCCGTCGCGCGGGGACGCACCAACAAGGAGATCGCCGACGAGCTCTACATCACGTTGAGCACGGTCAAGTCGCACATCACCAGCCTGATGACCAAGCTCGGTGTGCGTAACCGGGTCGAGGTGGCGATGTGGGCGTACGAGACCAACCGCAGACGGGCGCGCTGGTGACGGAGCCGATCGGGTTGGAGATGGCCACCGCCATTCCTCCAGCACCCGTTCGGCCGGCGTTACCGTCCCGCCCGTCGTCGGGGTTGGCGACGAGTGACCGGCGGAAGTACGACGACGGCGTACGACCATGGGCCGGTCCGATTGCGGCCCTTGTGCCGATGAGCAGGGTCGGGTGCGGCGTCCACCATCGATGGCATGACAATGCGCGAGTGGCGGCTACCGGCCGCGTTGATCCTGCTGGGCCTGATACCGATGGTCGCTGGTGCGGGACGGCTTACCGAGCTGGGCACCGGACCGGAGGTCACCCCCGCGAACGCTCGCTTCGTCGCCGAGCCGCTGCCGGTGGTGCTGCACATCGTCGGCGCGGTGGTCTACACGATTCTCGGCGCCTTCCAGTTCGTTCCCAGCCTGCGCCGCCGCCGCTGGCACCGCCTCGCCGGCCGGGTGCTTGTTCCCTGCGGACTGACGGTCGCGCTCTCCGGCCTGTGGATGACCTTCGCGTACGACCTGCCGGCCCATGACAACGACGTGCTCGCCGGCATGCGGCTCGTCTTCGGCTCGGCCATGGCCGGCGCGATCATGCTCGGCCTCGCCAGCGCGCTACGCCGGGACTTCGCCCGGCACCGCAGGTGGATGGTGCGCGGTTACGCGATCGGCCTCGGCGCCGGCACCCAGGCGTTCACGCACGCGCCGTACCTCGTCGCGACCGGCGAACAGCCCGACGGGAACGTTCGGGCCGTGCTGGTGCTCGCCGGTTGGTTGATCAACCTTGCCGTGGCCGAGTGGTACCTGCGGCGTCCGGCCCGCACAACGCAGTCTCGACCGGCTCGTCAGCCGCGTGCCGCTGCCCGGTGACCGCGCTGTTGCCCCTAGATCGACTCTGATTGGCGGGGTAACAGGCACGCGTCAGCGTGGTGGCGAGGCTTGCTCTAGTGGGCGTCCATGGGCGCGGATCGCGTCCGAGACGGCGACGCCGAGCAGGACGGCGGCAGCTGCTGCAGCGACCCCGAGTGGCGGCAGGCCGACCATCACCGGCGCTAAGGCCGCGAGGACGAGGATCCCGATCGGCCGTGGGCGGGACACGCGGGCGAAGGCCACGTGCTCGAATACGGAGCGCCCGGCGAGGTAGAGAGCGGGCCCGCCGAGGATGGCGCCGACCCAGGCGGGTTTGGCGTGTCCGGTTGGATCTATGAGGACGAGTTCGGAACCGGCTGAGGTGACGAGGATGCCGGACACCATGAGCAGGTGGGAGAACTCGGCCAACCGACCGAGCCGGCCGGGATCGGCGGATGCCGCGATGGCCTCGCCCAAGATCTGGCCGGCTCGGTAGAAGTAGATCCGCCACAGCAACACCGTGGTGAGGAACGACAATGCAAGGGCCGATGTTCGTTCAGCCACGATCGGACCGCGTAGAAGACTCGATCCGGAGGTCAGGATCGTCTCACCAAGCGCGACGATGACGAGCTGCCAGTAGCGTTCGGCTAGGTGCTCGCCCGCGACGGCCCACGGGGACACCTTCGAGCGACCCAGCCACGGAACCGGCCAGCCGAGCCTGCCCGCCACGTAGTCGATCGCCAGGGCCAGCGTCCACAGCGAGTTGCGCGTCAACTCTGGTGCGAAAGCTCCGGTGATCCACGGCACGGCCGACGCGCTGAACCAGACGAGCGCCAGCATGTTGACGCGGCGCAGATCGTGACCCCGCACGGTGAGTACGAAGAAGAGGGTGCGGCCCACCTGGATCACGACGTACGTGCTGGCGAAGAGCAGGCCGGTCTCGGCGAGAGCCCCGGATATCGCGACCGCAAGGAACAGGCTCCCGAGCATCGTTGCGAGGACGACGAACTGGATCGCCGGCTGGTACGGGTCGAATCTGCTGGTCGTCCAGGCCGTCTGGGCCCAGATCCACCAGAGGGCCAGGAGCAGCAGCAGAGTCTCGCCGTTTTCCGAGAGGGAAGTGGTCAACGTGTCGGCGACGTGACCCCTGGTGTAGTCCAGCACCAACTCGTGCACGATCCGGGTGAGCGCGAAGACGTACACCAGATCGAAGAACAGTTCCAGGAAGGTCGGCCGCTGCGGACTCTCACGCTTGCGCAGCAGATTGGCCACCCTGTTCGTCGTCACCAGCCCGCCCGCTTCGTCGGCTTGTCGCTGAAGCAGTCGTACCACGGCGCCGCGCCGCCCACGGATAAGACGCCCGTCCCGATGCCTGAAGGGCCTGACGGCCGACGACGGCTGCCGCCGCGCCCAGCGTCGTGCTCTCCCGTTCAGGCAACGGCCAGCTGACCGACGTGCTATGCGCGTTCCGCGCAGGGCTGACCCCACCGCAGGCAACGACTACAGGACGTGACAGCACGGGCCGGCCTTGCCCGCCCAGCGCCTGGTCACCGCACCCGCCGCCCTCGCCGCCCACCTGTCAACTCCCCCAGCAACCGCCACGCACGACGTCGGACCAATCGACCACCACGATCGCCCGGCCTGACGCACCACCCGAACCCCGAGACAGCCGTCGTGGTCCGGCTCCGGGTACGGCGGCGCCATCCGTCGACCCTCGCCGGGTGACGGGCGTGCTCAGGACGAGCGGAGCTGCTCGCGGAACCAGGCCCGGTCGGGGTTCACCACAGCCCGACCGCCGAGCACGACGGTGGGCACGGTCTCGTTGCCGCCGGCTACCGCCCGGACAGCGGCAGCACCCGCCGGATCGCGCCAGATGTCCACCCAGTGCGCCCGCCGGGCGAGCCGGCCAAGGGAGAACCGAAGCTGAAGGCAGTAGCGACAGCCAGGTCGCCAGTACACGATCGGCCGGCCATCCGCCGCGCTGGCCCGCTGCGCCTCGGCGGCGTCCACCGACCGGGGGAAGGCCCACGGCGACAGCAGCAGTGCCAGCGCCAAGAAGACCAGCAACTCGGCGCCGCCGACGGCGGGCAAGCCGGCGCCCAATTGCGCCACCGCCACCAGCACACCGCACGCCGCCATCAGGATCGTCAGAGTCCACCGCCGCAGCACGCCGGGGACACTACCGCCAGATACGCGGATGCGCCGTTCTCGCTCGCCACCCACGGCCCAAACGTGTCCCTCACCATCGATCAGAGCCTGGGCGGTAGCGCGGTCAGCCTCGATCGAATGATCGAACATTTGTACGACGCCATGGTGGGGGACGTGGCCGGGACGCTGGTGGAACGGCATCGCTGCCGGCTGCGCCGGGGCGGGCAGATCGGTGCAGGTGCGGCATGTGGACAACGGTGAACCCCACCGGACCGACAGCCATCAGTCGCGCTCGTGCGCCATCACCGGACGGCTCACGGAGGTCGGGCACAGAGCTGAACACCCTGCGCCCAATCTGCTCCCAAGTAGAACGAGACGGCCGGTCGGTGCGGCTTTCCGATCTCAGATTCGGGTCATGGTGGAGGCGTAGCCGCCTCCACCGGGGTAGGTCCATTCGCCGGTGACCGTGGTGTCGTCGGCGCTGAACGTGCCCTCGTAGTAGGCCGGACTGCCTTTCGCCCCGGCCCAGATGGTCAACTTGTCGCCGACGATTTCGTAGACGTAGTCGAAGGTGTTGCCGGCCGCGTCGTAGAACCGCGACACCACGTCCGTGCCGACCGGCTCACCGAACGGGTGCAGGTTGCCGATGACTTCCAGACCGGTTACGGGTTGGCCGAACTGGCTCAGTTCGACGTGCTGAAGCAGGAAGAACCGGCCGGCCATCCACTCGTACCGCACGCTTCCCTCTGCGCCGCCGGTCACCGACCAGGTGCCGACCAGACGGTCCAGGGCGGTCAGTTCGGCGCTCGGCTGGGTGTTCTCAGACATCGTGTCCTCCCGGTGGGTCGTTGCCGGTACCTCGGAGGCGACGCCTTGGGCTTTGACATCGACGTTCTGTGACCTGGGTCACGATCCCGGAATGTCAAAGTTCGCGGTGCGGCCACGAGGTAGCGGCAAGCACCCCACCAAGGAGGAAGTCATGGCCACCGTCGCCGCCACCGTTCCCGCCGTCCGCCGCTCGTCCGACCGCCTGCTCCTCGCCGGCGGCCTCGCCGGACCGGTCTTCTTCGCCTCGGCCGTGACGCAGATGCTCACCCGGGAGGGCTACGACATCACGCAGCACCCGATCAGCCAGCTGGCCACCGGAAGTCTCGGCTGGATCCAGATCACCACATTCGTGCTCGCCGGCCTCGGCGGGATCGCCCTCGCCGTCGGTGCCCGGCGCACGCTCACCGAGGGCACCGGTCGGCGGGCAATGCCGATCTTCGTCGGGATCTTCGGTGCCGGGCTCGTCGCGGCTGGGGTGTTCACCATGGATCCGGAGTACGGCTTCCCGGTAGGGACCCCTGACGGGCCGGTCGGCGAAATGTCCTGGCACAGCATCGCGCACTCGGCGGCGGCCGCCATCGCCTTCACCGCGCTGGCCATCGCCGCCATCCTGCTGACCATCCGGCACGTCCGCCGTCGGGCCGCCCTGCCGGCGGTGCTGAACGGCCTCGCCGCGCTCATCCTGCTGATGCCGATGTCGTCGAGCCACATGAGCATCCAGATCGCCGTGAACGGCCTGGTCGCCTTCACCTGGACGACGGTCGTCGCCCTCTCCCTGCGCCGTTCGAGTTGATCGGCGTAGCGTGATCCGACCCCGCGAACGAGGATGACCATGAAGTATCTACTGCTCAGCTACACGCCGTCCGCCGCCTGGAACGCCGCGACCGCCGACACCCCGTCGGAGGAGGCGCTGGCCGCGTTCGCCGCGTACCAGCGGTTCGAACAGGAGCTGATCGAGACCGGCGAGTTCGTCAGCAGCGAAGGACTCGGTCACCCGGCGGTCAGCACCACGGTCCGCAGGACCCCGACCGGCGTGGTGGCCACCGACGGCCCGTTCGTCGAGCTCAAGGAGGTTCTGGCCAGCTTCGCGGTGATCGACGTGGGCAGCCAGGAGCGCGCCGTCGAGATCGTCTCGCGGATGGTCGAGGCGCTGGGCGAGCCGATGGAGATCCGGCCGATCATGGGAGAGGACTTCGCGGCATGACCCGCCGCGTCCCGCGTCGCCGGACAGCGGCAGACCGGGAGGGCCCACGAACGGCAGCACAGGCGTGACGTCGGACGTCGAGCACCTGCTGCGTACCGAGGCGCCGCAGGTCCTCGGCGCGCTGGTGCGGCGCTTCGGCCACTTCGACATCGCCGAGGACGCGGTACAGGAAGCACTGCTCGTCGCCAGCAGGACGTGGACGGCCGAAGACGTGCCGGAGAACCCGCGGAGCTGGTTGATCCGGATCGGGTACCGGCGGATGGTCGACCTGCTCCGCACCGACCAGGCTCGACGCCGCCGCGAGCGGCTCGCCGGCGTGAGCGAGCTGGCGATGCAGGACCCGGCCCGACGGGCCCGTCCTGTACTGGAGACCGACGAAAGCCTCACGCTCCTGCTGCTGTGCTGCCACCCAGCGCTGAGCCCCACCTCTCAGGTGGCGCTCACGCTGCGTGCGGTCGGCGGCCTTACGACCACGGAGATCGCACACGCCTACGGGTCGGCCGAGAACACCATGGGCGCCCGGATCAGCCGCGCCAAGCAGCAACTGGTCCGCGCCGGCGCCCGGTTCACACCGCCGACCGACGCTGACCGCGTCAGCCGGATGGACGCCGTCATGCAGGTGCTGTACCTGATCTTCAATGAGGGCTACACCGCCTCTACCGGAGACGAGCTCGCCCGCGTGGACCTGACCCGTGAGGCGATCCGGCTGACCCGCATGCTCCGCGACTCCCTGCCGGACGACCCCGAGGTGACCGGGCTGCTAGCCCTGATGCTGCTGACCGAGTCGCGGCGCGCTGCCCGTACCGACGACGACGAGCTGGTGCCGCTGGACGAGCAGGACCGGGCCCGGTGGGATCCCGAGCTTATCCGCGAGGGCACCGAACTGATTGACAGCGTCTGGCGGCGGCGCGAGGTCGGCACGTACCAGCTGCAGGCGGCGATCGCGGCCGTGCACGCCGCGGCCGCGTCGCCGGACCGGACGGACTGGCCACAGATCGCGGCGCTGTACCTGGGTCTCGAACGGCTCAGTCCGACCGCGCCGGTACGGCTGAGCCGGGTCGTCGCAGTCGCGCACGCGTACGGGCCGGCCCGAGGGCTGGCCCTGCTCGACAACCTCAACCGGGTTTACCATCTGGACGAGGAACCGCTGACCCGGCAACGCGAACGCGCGATCCGCGCACATCTGCTCGAGATGACCGGAGACACGGCCGGCGCGGCGGCGCGGTACCGCGAAGCAGCCGCCCTGACCCAGAACCAGGTCGAACAGCGATACCTCCAACGCCGAGCCCACCGGCTCGGCTGACCGATGATCGTCGGCAGGGACCAGCTGCTCGACGCCCTTCAGTGGAGCGCCTCCACCCCCTCGGGCGGAACCTTCAGCCCCCGGGCGGCATGTCCCTGCGGCGCGGCGGATCCAACCTCGCCGCGTCGCAGGGTGTGCGCCCCGCCGTCGTGGTGGTGCTACCGGCCACCGACACCGGGTGGCGCGGGTGGGCGCGGGGTGGCGCGTCAGCACCAGCCGTTGACCGGGTTGGCCGCTCCGGTGTAGTGATACGCGTCGGGGATCCAGGTGCCGTCGGTGAGCCTGTTCCACAGGGCGGTGGTGCCCCAGCGGCCGGTGTGGGTGGTGCCGTTCGCCGAGCAGGCCACGGCCGCCGTGGCGCCGTCCGCGATCGAGCCGACGACGCCGTACCCGGTGCCTGGCCCGGACCGTCGACTGATCGATGTGCCGCCGTTGCTGTCGATGATTCCCTCGGTGAAGCCGAGCGGGCCGTAGTTGTAGAGCGCCCCGCCGACGTTGACGCGCTTCGAGCCGTGCAGCGCGTAGCCCTCGTAGGCCGTGCTGCCCTCTCTCGGCACCCACTTGCCCAGGTTGTGGGTGGCGATCGCCACGTATGCGCTGTTCTGCCGGAACCCCAGGTGTACGTGCCGACTGCTGGCGGAGCCGCCGCAGGTGATGTCGGTGCCGGTGTCGCCGAGGTAGGTGCCCGCCCCGACGAACGCGCCGTCGACGTTGATGTTGTTCCAGAGGTGGTAGTAGTCCGTGGTGTACCCCCGGTCGTGGACCACCCGGATCCAGCCCTTGCACATCGTGTACGCGGTGCCGGCGCGCACGGCCAGCACCCGCTGGTCACCGCCGAACAGGTCGATCGAGCTGAACGGTCGCGGGGAGCCGGACCAGCCGTGTGGGCCACCTCTGAGGGTCCAGGACTGGCCGAGGGCGAACGGCAGGCGCATGCCGGTGCGGAAGTCCCCGTTGGCGGCCAACGTGCCGGGGGCGGTGAAGGCGTCCCTTTCCCGTTGAGCGACGACGGAGGCGGGCGCGGCCGCGGCCAGTTCGGTGAAGTTGGCCTCGCCCTCGAAGGCGACCTGCCAGCCGCCGCGCTGCTGGTGGGCGACGAAGATCCAACCGGACGGGTAGAGCCCTTCCTCGTGCGGGGCGACGAGCACGGCGGTGCCGAAGGCCCAGGCCCGGCCGTCCCGGCGGGTGACGGTCACCCGGGTGTCCTCCACACCGGCGGTGCGGATTCCCGGGTCCGCCGCGACCGCGGCCTCCTCGACCAGCTTGTCTCGTACGGCGGTGGTGACGTCGGTGGCCGGCGCGGCGTGGGCACCGCTCGGCACGGTGCTGGTCATGGTGGCAACGAGCAGGATCGCCGTGGCGGTACCGACCCAGCGTCGAGTACTGATCATGTCCTCTCCAGAGGGGGTTGAGAGGCTGACATATACCCGAAGGACGATATACATGAAATTGATTTGTGTCTATAAAGTGTGGATCGTCGTGCCGTCGGAACGGTCAGCCCGGAGGGTGGAACCGCGCGGTGAATCGGCGCAAGCTCCAACCCAACACGACCTACGTCGAACGCACCACCGGCTATACCTACAAGACCGACTCCAAGGGCCGGGTCACGCACTTCAGCGGCCGTCTCCAACTGGTGGATGGAAACCGTAACGCCTACCAGCAGCGCGTCGCCGGCAAGCCCTTCCGCAAGCTAACCGACCAGGGCGGTCACCTGTTCGCCCATATCTTCCGCGGTCCGGGCGAGCGCATCAACCTCGTGGCGATGGACTCCAACCTCAACCTGTCCGCCTGGAAACGCATGGAGATCAGGTGGGCGCGAGCCCTGGACCCAGACCATCCAAGCCCCGGCTCGGGCTCCAGCCCAGTACGGGTCGAGGGCCGGGTGCACTACGATCCAAACTCAGCGTCAACCCGGCCCACCGCGTTCACCATCACGGAACAAATAGGCGACGGCCCCAAACGCACCAACCGATTCCGCAATCCATGAGAGGTGCCGTAAGTGCCCGACGGTAGTGACAGCGACATCATCACTAGGATCGGGCAGATCCTCATGTCGATCCTGCCCGACAACGCGGCAACAATCACCGTCAACGGCGAAGCCGACATTGACTACGCCAACGCTGCCCTAGAGCTCCGGGGCCTCGACGGCACTGTGTTCTATTTTGGATGGGACGACAACCCCGACGAGGCCGTCGACGAGATCGCCGACCTGCTCATCGACCTGCGGCAAGTGATGGCCGAAGACGGCAGCGAGCCGTGGTACGGGTTCACCATGGCCGTACAGAGTGACGGCACCTTCGAGGTCGACTTCTCGTACGAGCCCCCAACTGACTGATGCTCTCCGTGAACGCATCGATTGCCTCCGCTGCTAAGGTGCGCGCCGCTGACGAAAGCGACGCATCACCCACCTGCGGACGCTGACCCGCATCTGGTCGACCCACCACGCCCCAGCGTCGACCGGCGAGGACCCGGCCGGGCAGGTGTGGCGGAGTCCGGTTCCGGCAGGGCAGCGGGTGGATCCGCGGCAGGAGCGTCCGGTTCAGGTCGGGGCCTCCGATGTAGAGGCTCGTCCGCGGATCCATGATCCAACATCCGCTTTTCGGCACGACCGGGCGAGCTACGGCAGGAGCCACTCGTCACGGTATGTAGCGCGGCTCGCGGCAGATGTGCGCACGGACCTCTGCGACCGCGTCGGCAAGGGCTTCCACTCCGTCTGTGATGGCGCGTTCGGTGAGGGTGGCGTAGCCGAAGATCAGCCCGCCGGGTCCGGCGGGCCTCAGTCGGTACCGGGAGACGCCTTGCACGGCCAGCCCGTGCCGGGCGGCGGCAGCCACGACCGCGGCCTCGTCGAGGTCGTGCGGGAGCCAGGTTACGACGTGTTGGCCCGCCGCGACACCGACTGGTTCCAGTTCGGGCAGCCGTGTGCGCAGCGCGGCCAGGAGTGCATCGCGGCGGCGGCGGTAGACCGGGCGCATGCGCCGCAGGTGCCGGTCGAATTCGCCGCGGGTGAGGAAGTCGGCGAAGGTCAGTTGGTCGATGACGGGAGAGCCGCGGTCGGCCAGTACCTTGGCCGCCGTGATTTCGTCGACCAGGTGTGACGGCGCCAGCAGCCAGCCGAGGCGCAGCCCTGGCGCCAGGGTCTTGCTCGCTGTGCCGCAGTACACGACGGTGTCGGGCGCCAGCCCCTGCATGGCGCCGATGGGCGAGCGGTCGTAGCGGTACTCCGCGTCGTAGTCGTCCTCGATCACCACGGCGCGGCGACGCTGCGCCCAGCCGATCACCCGGGCCCGCGCGGTGGCCGACAGGACCCCGCCGGTGGGCCACTGGTGCGAGGGCGTCAGCACGACGGCGTCCGCGTCGGTCTGTTCGAGCTCCTCGACGAGAATGCCGTTCGGCCCGACCGGGACGCCGATCACGTCCAGGCCGGCGGCGGCCGCGACGAGGCGGGCGTCGTCGTCCGCGGATGGGTCCTCGACGGCCAGCCGGCGGGCGCCGCGCGCCGCGAGCACCTGGAGCAGCAGCGCGACGCCCTGGCCGTAGCCACTGCAGATCACGACGTTCTCCGGGCGGGCCGACGTGCCGCGGACCCGGTTGAGGTAGTCGGTCAGGGCTGCGTGCAGTTCGGGCACGCCACGCCCGTCGAGGTAGGCGAAGTGTTCGTTCGGCGTGGTGGTGAGGACCGTGCGCACCGAACGCAGCCAGGCGGCCCGGGGGAACGACGACACGTCGGTGCGGCCGTACCCGAAGTCGATCCGGGCCGCCGGCCGATCTCCGCCGCGGCGACCCGCCGGCGTCGGAATCGGCTCGACCGCGACCTGGGTGTAGCCGCCCGCCCGACTGGTGAGGTAGCCCTCGGCGACGAGTTGCTGGTAGGCCTCGACCACGACGCCGCGTGACACTCCCAGATCGGCTGCGATGGTGCGGGTGGGTGGCAGGGACGTCCCAAGACGCAACCGGCCGGCCCGGATGCTGCCCCGGATCGAGGCGGCGATCTGCCGGTGCAGCGGTTCGGCCGCGGACCGGTCGACATCGATGAGCAGGTCCTCCGCCGTGCTCGAATTGGTCCTGGTTCGGCCCATGCAATCGGACCTTACTGGGTGTACCGATTTCCGCCAGGCTCAGACGTATGACGACAGCGACCAGCCCCCGCTTCGACGGCCGCCTCCTCACCCCGGGCGACCCGGGTTACGACGCGGCCCGCACCGTCTGGAACGCCATGATTGACCGCCGCCCGCGGATGATCGTGCGGGCCGCGAGCGTCGCCGACGTGGTGACCGCGGTGCGCCTGGCCCGCGAACTCGACCTTGAGATCGGGGTGCGCTGCGGCGGGCACAACGTGGCCGGCCTCGCCGTCCCCGCGAACGGCCTGATGATCGACCTGACCCCGTTGAACGGCGTTCGGGTCGACCCGATCCGGCGGCGCGCCCGGGTCCAGGGCGGCGCGCTGCTCGGCGCACTCGACCGGGCGTCGCAGCCATACGGCCTCGCCACGACCGCGGGTAACGTCTCGCACACCGGAGTCGGCGGCCTGACCCTCGGCGGCGGCATGGGCTGGCTCGCCCGCCAACACGGGTTGGCCTGCGACAACGTCGTCTCCTACACGATGGTCGCCGCCGACGGGGAGGTTGTGACCGCGAGCCGAACCGAGAACCCCGACCTCTACTGGGGCCTGCGCGGCGGGGGCGGCAACTTCGGCATCGTCACCGACTTCGATTTCCAACTGCACCACACCGGAACGCAGACCCTGGTCGCCGAGTTCGATTTCCGCGCCGAGGACGCCGTGCCGGTGCTCGAAGGCTGGCGGGACCTCAACACCGTCGCGCCGCGGCAGGCGACCTTCACCGCCGATGTCCACAGCACGGCCAGCGGCCCTGTCGCCACCGTCGGCTTCGTATGGGTCGGCGACCCTGCACAGGGTCACCGGTTGCTGCCGGCGATGCGCGCGCTCGGGCGCCCGGTCGCCGAGCGGGTCACCACCCCGTCATACCTCGAACTCCAGCAACGCGACGACACCACCGGCGGCCACGCCTACCGCCGGTACTCCAGCGCGCACTACCTGCGGCAGTTCCCCACCGCCGCGATCGAGGCGTTCCTGCTGCGCGGCGCGTCGGACCTGCAGGCCGGCACTCAACTGCCCGGCGTCGGCCTGCAGGCGCACGGCGGCGCCATTGCCGACGTCGCCGACGCCGAAGCCGCCTTCAGCCACCGCGGCACCACGTTCGAGTTCGGCGCCGGCTCCCGCTGGACCGAGCCATCCGAAGACGAAACCCGGATGGCAGCGGCTCGCACTGCCGGAGCCGCGCTCGACCCGTACGCCGACGGCGTCTACGTCAACTCGCTCGCCGCCGACGAGGGGCAACGAGGGGTACGCCGTGCATACCCGGCCGCCAAGCTCGCCAGGCTCACCGCCCTCAAGACCATCTGGGACCCGCACAACGTCTTCCACCTCAACCACAACATCCGGCCCAGCCACGCCTGAGCGAACAAACACCCGAGACTGCCGACTGGATCAGCCACGCCGACCGACCCGAGTGATGAGTTGTCGAGCCCGCACTCGTCATACCTACGACGGGACACGACGAGACGGAAGGATGACGTGATGAGTGCGGACATGCGGCTGGAGGAGCTGGGCGTGAGCGGGCTGGGCGAGGTCGACGAGCCGGCGTTCTCAGGGCTGGCGGAGCGGCACCGGCGGGAGCTGCACGTGCACTGCTACCGGATGCTCGGGTCGTTCGAGGATGCCGAGGACACCGTGCAGGAGACGTTCCTTCGTGCCTGGCGGCGGCGGGAGACCTTCGAGGGGCGGTCGACGTTCCGGGCCTGGCTGTACCGGATCGCCACCAACGCCTGCCTGGACCTGCTCGCCAAGTGCCGCCCGGAGCCTGCGACCGGCGGCGAGGTGCTGTGGCTGCAGCCCTACCCGGACCGGCTGCTCGATGAGCTGCCCGCGGGCGACGCGGACGAGCCGGAGACCGTCGCCGTCGCGCGGGAGACGATCGAGCTGGCGTACCTGGTCGCAGTCCAGCACCTCGCGCCGCGCCCGCGGGCCGTGCTGATCCTGCGGGACGTGCTCGGCTGGCCGGCGAAGGACGTCGCGGAGCTCCTCGGGGACTCAGTCAACTCCGTGAACAGCGCGCTGCAGCGGGCCCGCGCCGGCATGCGGAAGCACCTGCCCGCCGAGCGGCAGGACTGGACCGGCGGCGAGGAGGCCGCCGGGACGCGCGAGCTGGTGCGCCGCTTCACCGACGCGAGCGTGGCCAAGGACATCGACGGGCTCGCCGCCATGCTGCGGGACGACGTCCGCTACTCGATGCCGCCCACGCCGGGCCTGCACGTCGGCCGCGACACGGTGGTGAACGACTGGGTCGAGGATGGCTTCGCAGACATGGGGCGCCTGCGGGGCGTTCTGACCGCCGTGAACCGGCAGCCCGCCGTCGCCTTCTACCTCTGGCGGGAGCAGGAGGGCGCGTACCTGCCGCTGACGATCGACGTCCTGCGCGTCACCGGCGGGGCGATCACCGAGATCGTCACGTTCCACGACGACCAGTTCCCGCGGCTCGGGCTGCCGGAGCGCCTGCCGGCGGACGGCACGGAGTAGTCCCGGTGTGGACGCTCGTGCTGCGCGGTGGCGCGCGTGTCGCGGTGGTCGCGGCGGAGTGGTGCGACGCGTTCGGCGTCGTCACCCGTGGGCGGGTGCAGCTGGAGCTGCGCGACGGCGAGCCCGGGCCGGTCCTCGGACGCGACGCCGGGTTCTGGCTCCGCGGCACCGGCGTCCGCGCCCTGCAGAACCCCGGCCGTCGCACGGCGAGGGTGCGCATCGTCACGCCCAGGGCCGGGACCGTCACATGCCAGGCAACACACCCCGTACGCCAGTTACCGAATGATGGAGGAACGACATGAACAGCATGAATGACAACGGGGTCGTCGCAGGCCCGGCATCGGGCCAGACCAGCCACACCCACCGACTCCGCGGGCTCGCCGGCACCGGCTTCATTGCCACGCTCGCAGCGATGGTGGCCACCACCCTCGCCGCTGCGCTTGCCCAGGCCGTTGGCGTCGACTTCGAGATCCCCGATGGTGGCGAGACGATCCCGTTGTCCGGGTTCACCGTGGTGACCGGCTTCTTCTCGGTCGTGGGCATCGTCATTGCCGTCGCTCTTCTTCGTTGGAGCGCTCGCCCCGCCGAGCGATTCGTGTGGACGGCAGTGTCGCTGACCGCGATCTCGTTGGTCCCGCCTCTCGTCTCCGGGGCAAACACCGCCACCACCATCGCCCTCCTCGGGCTACACCTCGTCCCTGCGACGGTGATGATCCCCACCCTGGCGCGGAGCCTCCGCACCCGGACCGACTGACGATCCCGCAACGGGACAACGTGCGGCGCAAGGGCGTGCGCGAGCGCAATGACGTGCCCCCCGGTGCTGCCACCCTCCATTCCAGGCGCCGGTACCAGCCGCTCGGCGGGCGAAACGCCAACGGGCCACCAGGGCGCCCGCACCTAACGGCGGGCCTTGGTGGACCGGTTATGGCGCAAACGCGGAGGGCAGGCCGAGTTCGGCCCGGGCCGCCTCGATGAATCGGCGCTCGACCTCCCACAGCGCGTCGAACCGGTCGGCCGGCAACGCCTCGACGCCGCTATCCGCCCGCACGGCCGCCAGGAGCCGGGCCTGGCGCACCAGCTCCGACGAGCCGCTCACCACCTCGGATCGCCCGGCCACCAGCCGGAGCGCGGTCTTGGTGCTCTCCAGCCGCTCCCGGTGGCGGCTGCCCTCGTCGTCGAAGAACGGCATGAGATCACCCGGATCACGTGGGCGCGGCACCGCGATGATGCGGGCGGCCGGGTTGAGGACGAAGGTCACCTATTCTCGGGCCGCGCCGATGAAATCGGTGTACGCGTTCAGCCGGATGTCACGCCACTGTCGGTCCTGGTCGCGCCGCCACAGCCGGTCCTGGTCCCGGACGGTGAGCCACCCGCCGATCAGGACCGCCAGCATCGTCGTCGTCGCGGGTGACACACGCCTGGATCAGACTCACCGACACCACCGTTCGTGTTGATCTGCAAGGCACCTGACCGTCCATTGTCGCCCGCTCCGGAAGTCTCGCAACGACCCGGACCCGGCAGGTGCCGGAGGCGTGGCTCAGGGAGGGGCGGGGCGGACGTGCCCGTACCGGAGATGGGCAGGGTGAGCGAAATACCCACCCTGCCCGCCGGGGGAAACGGAACCCGACGAACGCCGACTTCGGAGGCAGCCACGGGCCGGGGCGGGTCGATGACTTCGCTGCTCAAGCCTGCCTCGATCTTGCCAACGCTCAATGCAACGGCACCCGATGACGTGCCAAACGTTCACCCGAGCGAATCGCTGCGTCCATCACGGCTCAGTACGCCCGGCCTTGCGGGGCGTGCCCGAAACGGTCGGCGGTCGGCCGGGATGAGCCTGCTCGAGTCTGGCCTGCTCGGCCCTGAACTGTTCGGCCCGTTCCCGCAGCTCGGGCGGCACGAGCTCGAGTAGCTGGTCGGGGCGCAGCGGAAGGTCGAGCAGACTCAGCTGGACTCGTTTGCGCTGCTGGTGGATACCCGGATCGAACCGTACGACGTTGACCGCGTCTTCGTTGAGGCGCAACTTCAGCCCGTCGCCGGGCTTGAGCATGCCGACAGGCGTCCCGTCGGCCGTTATGCGCAACGACGCATCCTCCGACGAGTTGTACAGCTCTACGCCGTCTTTGCCGCCTAGCACGACCGACCGACTGATGCCCGTCATGGGTGCAACCGGGGTTAGCGCGATCGACGGTGCAGACGGTGAGATGACCGGCCCGCCAGCGGCGTAGTTGTAGGCCGTCGAGCCCGTCGGTGTGCATGCGATGACAGCGTCGCCGCAGTAGTAGCCGTGCCGCGAGCCGTTGACGAGCAAGTCGACTGTCATGCTCACCAGCGGCTCGGACGCCGTTACCACGACGTCGTTGAAGGCGGTAACGCCGTCGTCGTTGGTGATGATTTCCAAACAACTGTGGGGTTCCAGCGTGTAGTCGCCGACTACGAGGCGGTCCAACGCCGCTTCCAGGCCGGCGGGAGAGACCTCAACGAGGAAGCCGACCTTGCCGTAGTTGACCCCGAGGACCGGCTTGTCTCGCCCCACGACCAAGCGCATGGCGCCAAGCATCGTCCCATCGCCGCCCAGGCTCACCACAGCGTCCAGGCGGTCGACGAACGCGCCGGCGGCGACCGCCTCGATATCTGGCCCGACCAGCGGCGCATCGGCCTCCCGCACAAGAAGGGTGCCGCCATACTGATGCACGAAGCGCTTGATGATATTTACCGAGTCGAGGACCGGCTTGGACGGGTGAACCACCAACCCAAACGTGACCTGCCGCTGCCCCATGCGGCCATCATCCCCGTAGCGGCGCTTCCGTGTTGCCGAAAGCCGGGCAGGGTGCCATACAGCTTGCCGGTACCGATGACCAGGCTTGCTGGCCTTGGCTTCGTCCGCGGGAACGGGCGCCCGAGCAGGTCAGCTATTCGCGGCCGACCCAGGTGGCGACGCACGCCTCATTGCCTTCGGCGTCGGCCAGTACCCACCACATCGGCGCGTGCGCATCGGAGACCAGGTGGCCCCCGGCGGCAAGGGCGGCGGCGATGCGAGCCTTGGCCTGATCGTGCGGGACAGCGACATCGAGGTGCATGCGGTTGCGTTGTGGGCGCGCCGCGTTCATTTGCTGCAACCCGAAGCCCGGGCCGCGGCGCG
The DNA here is from genome assembly GCF_045207365.1 of Micromonospora sp. NBC_00858. NCBI lineage: Bacteria > Bacillati > Actinomycetota > Actinomycetes > Micromonosporales > Micromonosporaceae > Micromonospora > Micromonospora sp. NBC_00858. Next base: position 3,189,231 of record NZ_CP108828.1, read on the forward strand.
ACGGGTCGAACAGGTAGTCGTCGCCGATCTGGCGATAGCCGAGCAGGGCACGCCAGAACGGCAGCACTTCCGCGCCGACGAGTGCGTCGAGGGTGACGTTGATGAGCTGAACGGCGGTCGGGTCGGCAGGGATGTCCAGTTTCTTGGCGGCGGCCGAGATCCGCCGGGCCAGCGCGATGTCGCGCAGACTCAGGGTCACTGTGACGCCGGCGCTGCGCAGGTCGATGTTGAGATACTGATGCTGTGCCTCGTCTGCGAGCCGGCCGATCTCATCGACGAGCGCGACGCCCCTGGCCAGCGAGCCGGTCGGGAAATGGGCCGAGACCACGTGGTAGAGGCAACGCCAGTCCTCGACACCGTCAGCCGCATGGAACTGCCCAGCCGTGATCTGCACAGTCATGCCGGCGAACCTAACATCGGCGGCGCGTCGGACGCCCACGCGAGCAGCCAACACTGATTACCCCTCCCCCGCTCACGGTGGTCCGGAACTCACGAACCAAGAACCGGCCGCCGAGGGACCGATTGATGCACTCAGCTCTGCCTCATCTGCTCTTCTGAGCGTCGATTCAGACGTATCCAATGGCGTCGATCAGACCCCACCTGCCGGGAATGTCGAGCAGCTCGATCCGACTGAATTTCTCGGGCAGGGCCGGCGCCACCACCAGGTCATCCCCGTACGGCTCCAAGCCGAGCACGGTTCGCAACAACAGGAGTGGCGCACCGGTGGACCCGGCCTGAGGGCTGTCCGCCGTCGGGTACTGGACGGGGTTCCTCGTCAGCTCGCGGTCGTAACCGCCGAAGGCCTCTGGCAGTCGACCGTCGAAGAACTCGGCTGCGTCGATGATGCCCTGGGCGATGTGCGCGGCTTCCTGGGTGAAGCCGTAGCGGCGTAGTCCCCAGGCGATGAAGGAGTTGTCGAAGGGCCAGACGGTGCCGACGTGGTAGCCGAGCGGGTTGTATCGGGCCTCTCCCTTCGCGAGGGTGCGCACGCCCCAGCCGGAGAACAGTCGGGGGCCGAGGAGGTGTTCGGCGATCTTCGCGGCTCGGGACTGGTCGACGATGCCGCTCCACAGCAGGTGGCCGATGTTGGAGGACAGCGCGTCGACCTGGCCGCCGTCGGCGTCGAGAGCGAGTGCGTAGTATTCGCCGTCCTCCACCCAGAAGTCCCGGTTGAACCGTTCCTTGAGCTCGGCGGCTTCCCGTTCGAGGCGGTCGGCGTACGCCGGGTCGTTCCAGAACTCGCGGGCCAGGCGGGCGCCGCGGATCTTGGCGTCGTAGGCGTAGCCCTGCAACTCGCAGGTGGCGCGGGGCAGGCCGGGCAGCCTGCCGTCGCGGTAGGAGATCGCGTCCCAGGAGTCCTTCCAGCACTGGTTTTCCAGGCCATTGACCTCGTTGCGGCGCTGGTACCAGATGTAGCCGTTGCCCATGATGTCGCCGTACTCGCCGATCCAGTGCAGAGCCGCCCGCGCCTCGTCTTCGAACTCATGCACCAGGGCGGCATCTCCGGTCCACCGCTCGTACTCGTCGAGCAGGATCACGTAGAGCGGGGTGACGTCCGCGCTGCCGTAGTACGGCGACTGCGGGCGTTTTTCGAACGCGACCAGCTCGCCGTAGCGGAACTCGTGCAGGATCTTTCCCGGCTCCTCGTCGCGGAAGTCGTCCAGCACGGAGCCCTGATCGATCCCCAGCATGCGCAACGTGGCCATGGCGAGCTTTGGGGTGAAGGGCATCGCCTGCAGGCTGGCAAAGATGGGTTCACGCCCAGTGAGGGTCGCGGACCACGGCAGGCCGGCGGCGGGCATCGCCACCTTCGGGAGCGTCAGGGGCGAGTATCGCAACGCCGCAAGGTCGACGAGGCTACGCCGATACGTCCTCGTCAACGGCTCCCAGTCACACCTCAGTTGCGGCGCCTTATCGAGCCACTGGTCGAGGTCCCGCTGGAGTTGCTGCTCGCTTCGCCTGGGGCGGCCGGGATACACATGTTCACGAACATCCTCGCCGTCCGGACGCAGCACCAGTCCTCGGACCTGCAGTGTTGTGGTCCACTGTCCGTGCGGTCCGACGAGGATCTTGTACGTCAGCCCGTGTTCGTCGATCTGCGCCGGCTCGGTCGTGGAGATGACCGTCTCGCGCCGGAACTTCTCACGCTCGTAGCCGAGATGCAGGAACCCGTCCTCGACACGCCGGTGGATCCTTCCCACTGGCTGCTGCGGCTGCGCGACCGCGATCAGAGGCGTGAAGTCGGAGTCCGCCTCGACGCGGACGGTGAACTCGGCCGGTTCTTCGGAGTGGTTGAGGATGCTCAACCGCTCCTTGAAGCTGCCAGCGATCGACCGTTCACGGATGACCGACACCTTGGCGTCCAGGTAATGGGTCGGAGCGCCCGGAACCAGGAAGAAACGCACTACGAAATACCGCGAGTCGTCCACCGCCAGCGCGTGCAGCCGCTCACCGTTGACGCTCAGCTGCCAGAGCGACAGGAATCGGGTGTCGAACGAGAAGAACCCGCACGGGACGGTGGGCGTCGCTTCGATGTCGCCACTGTCATAGCTCAACACGAAGATGTTGCCGTCCAGGATCCTGACGAGCTTCGCACTCATCTATGCCCCCCACGTTCGCGGGCAAAGGTCCGCGGATGGCGCGCGCCGGGCGACCCGGGAAAGAGCCGCTCCAGCAGGACTATGAACCGAAATTTGCCTTCGCTCGTGATCTCGTTCCGCAGCCACGCCGGCAACGGTTTCTCCTCGCCGCGGGCCATGCGGTCGAAGAACGCGTTGTCGGTACGGATGACGCAGTCGGCGTCGCGCTTCTCCCTCGACACCTGAACATCACCATTGATGATGGTGACGAGCCAATGGTCGATCCCGTGATCGTGTTCGAGGTCGAAGCGTATGGTGCCGTTGGTCTTCTTCAGCAGGCGTTCGGACCCGCGGTGGTCGAGTTCGTCGAAGAACTCACTGGTCGCATCCGACATCAGCGCCACCCCTTACAGGTCGACCGGCTCAACAGGCAGCGTCGCTCACCCAGTGGTGCCGCGGCATCACCCGCAGCGGGTGAGATTGGAACACCGGTGTCGGCCGCACCAATCTCATCCGATACGGGTGATGCCGAGGTGCCCCGGCGCGGGTGATGCTGTGTTGGTCAGAACTGACCGAGGGAGTCTGATGTCGGATCCGACGGCGGAGTTCTTCGACGGGCTCGACCACCGCGGCTACGAACCCCTGCTTCAGGAGGCCACCGGCACCATACGCTTCGATCTCGAACACGATCACGGGGTCGACCGTTGGTTCGTGGTGATCCAGCAGGGTGATGTCCGCGTTTCGAGAGAGGAGCGCGAGGCCGACTCGGTCATCCGCGCCGACAAGGGGCTCTTCGACCGGATCGTCAGCGGCGAGGAGAACCTGTACGCGGCGTGGGTGCGTAACGAACTCAGGGCCGAGGGCGAGGTGCGGCTGGCCCGCCTCATTCAGCGAGCCTTCCCGGGGCCGCCTGGCGCGCACCACCCGCGGATGTTCGCCTGGGAGCGGAGACGGCAGGCATGACTGAGGATCTCGTCAGGCTTCTCGACGGCAACACTTTCGTGGTCAGTGAGGACACCGGCGACTTCGACGCGTCTCCCACCATCCCGACCGGCCTGTTCTCGTTTGATACCCGGTTCCTGTCGAAATGGCTGCTCAGCATCGACGGTGAACGACTCAGCGCGCTCACGGTCGACGACATCGAGTACTTCGAAACGCGGTTCTTTCTCGTCCCGGTTGCTCCGACTCCTCTTGTCGACCCCAAGATTTCGGCCATCCGCGAACGCTCGATCGGTGGCAGCTTCCACGAACGGTTGACGGTGGTCAACCACCAAGGTGAGCCGGTCGACCTCCGGATCCGGTTCGAGGTCGGCAGCGACTTCGCCGATCTGTTCGAGATCAAAGACGTGCGGGAGAAGAAGGGAGATTACTACACGCGGGTCGAAAACGGGTGCCTGCGCCTCGGCTACAAGCGCGAGCAGTTCCAGCGGGAGACAGTCATCTCCAGCACCGAGCCGGCCCGGATCGACGAGCACGGGCTGACGTACGACGTCAGGATCGGGCCACGTGCCGAATGGGTAACCGAGCTGCACGTGCAGACATTGGGCTTGAACGGCCGTGATATCCGGGAGAGCCTCCAGGGCAGTCCCGGTCGGGTCAAGAAGGAGATGCGCCTGGACCTGGACCGGTGGCTCGCCGAAAGACCCCGCCTGGTCTGCGACTCCGAATCACTGATGAGGACCTACCGGCGCAGCCTCGTCGACCTCGCCGCGCTGCGTTTCACGCCGCTCACGGCCGGCGGACAACGCCTGCCTGCCGCCGGGCTGCCGTGGTTCATGGCCATCTTCGGTCGTGACAGCATCTTCACCAGTCTGCAGGCGCTGCCGTTCGCACCGCATCTCGCCGCTACGACGCTGCGCCTTCTGACGCTGGTGCAGGGCGTCGTGTTGGACGATTTTCGCGAGGAGGAGCCGGGAAAGATCATGCACGAGTTGCGCTACGGGGAAACGGTCGGGTTCGAGGAGCAGCCGCACTCACCGTATTTCGGCAGCGCCGACGCGACGCCCCTTTACGTGATCCTCATCGACGAATATGAGCGGTGGACCGGAGACGACAATGCGGTGCGGCTTCTTGAGCGCTCTGCGCGGGCGGCTCTGCACTGGATCGGCGAGTACGGCGACATCATGGGCAACGGCTACATCTGGTACCAGCGCCGCAACGAGGTCAATGGCCTGGAAAACCAGTGCTGGAAGGACTCCTGGGACGCGATCTCCTACCGCGACGGCAGGCTGCCCGGCCTGCCCCGCGCCACCTGCGAGTTGCAGGGCTACGCCTACGACGCCAAGATCCGCGGCGCCCGCCTGGCCCGCGAGTTCTGGAACGACCCGGCGTACGCCGACCGCCTCGAACGGGAAGCCGCCGAGCTCAAGGAACGGTTCAACCGGGACTTCTGGGTGGAGGACGGCGAATACTACGCACTCGCTCTCGACGCCGACGGCGGCCAGGTCGACGCGCTGTCCTCCAACATCGGCCACCTGCTGTGGAGCGGCATCGTCGACCAGTCCCGAGCCGCGAAGATCGCCGAACACCTCCTCGGCCCCCGACTGTTCTCCGGCTGGGGCGTGCGCACCCTCGCGAAGGGAGAGGCCCGATACAACCCGCTCGGCTACCACGTCGGCACCGTCTGGCCCTTCGACAACTCCTTCATCGCCTGGGGACTACGCCGCTACGGCTTCACCCAGGAAGCCGCGCACATCGCCCAGGGCATCATCGACGCAGCCGAGTTCTTCGACGGTCGACTGCCAGAGGCCTTCGCCGGACATGACCGGGAGCTGACCAGGTATCCCGTGCGATATCCGACGGCTTGCAGTCCGCAGGCGTGGTCGACGGGCACCCCTTTGCTGCTGCTGCGGACCATGCTCGGGTTGGAGCCGCGCGGGGAGCACATGGTGACCAGACCGGCGGTGTCCCGAGAGATCGGCCGGATCGAACTGCGGGACATCCCTGGCCGGTGGGGTCGCGCCGACGCGTTCGGACGCGGGCGCATCAGCTGAGAGCCGACGGTGCTCAGGCGGCGTGCCGCGCGGCCATGTCGACGACGCGGAAGGCGGCGGCCACGACCAGGACGAAGGCCACCGTCGCGGCCGCCACCTGCAGCGCGGCGAGCGCCACTGCCCACCGAAGGTGGTCAACCCAGCTCGACCATGCGTCGGTCTCCAAACCCGGGTCGGCTCGCAACCCAGCTAGGGCGTGATCCGCTGCGGGGAGGTGTGTAGCCTCCGGCCGAAGCCAACGGGTGATGACCACCGCCAGAATGAGGCGGCCGTCGGCCGCCGGTGGCAGCGGCGCCGTCGCGAGGGCGGTGCGCGACCGGTTGATGTCCGGTCGCCGCAGGCGAGGGCGTCATTAGCACTCCGTGACCCGCGGCGATCGGCGACCCCGTCCACGGACACCCGTCGAGAACTCGATACGGCGCTGGAGGAGAGACAGGGTGTCAGATCGTCCGTGGACGGGAGGTCCATTCGTGAGTCGACTCAAACAGAACCTTCCACCGTGGTGACCGCGGTGGTGGGCGGTGGCGTCAGCGATGCCACGGCCATCGCGGCGTCCCGGGGTGACGCCGAACAGTTCGGGGTGCTGTACGACCGGTACGCCGCCCAGCTCTACCGATACGCCCACCGGCGGATCGGGCCGGAACGGGCCGAGGACGTGGTCGCCGAGACCTTCCTCGCCGCGTTCCGGCGGCGGGGGGCCTACGACCTCACCCGTACTGACGCCCGACCGTGGTTCTTCGGCATCCTCACCAAAGAGATCGCCCGGCACCGCCGGGCCGAGGAGGCCCGCTACCGGGCCATGGGACGGGCCGGGAGCGGCGACATCGCCGACGGGTTCGCCGACCGCGTCGCCGCCTCGGTCAGCGCCCAGGCGAACCGCCGCCCGCTGGTCGACGCGCTACGCCGACTCTCTCCCGGCGACCGCGACGTGCTGCTGCTCGTCGCCTGGAGCGATCTCAGCTATGAGGAGGTCGCCGAGACCCTGCACATCAAGATCGGCACGGTGCGCTCCCGACTGCACCGCGCCCGCCGGAAGCTGCGCGACGCGCTCGGCTACACCAACCCCGCTGACTTCCCCGAGGTGGACCGATGAACGACCTGAAGACCCTGGACGAATTCGGCAGGACGCTCGACCCGGACACGGCCGTCCCGCCGGCCCGGCTGCGACACCGCGTGCTGACCGAGGCGAGGCATCCCCACGGCCGGTTCCGGGCGCCCCGGTTCACCGCGCCCCGGTTCGGTTGGCGCATGGCCGCGGTGGGCGGGATGGCGGCGGTGCTCACCGCCGGCGTCCTGGTCACCCAGGTGGTGCCGATGGACGGCCAGGCCCCGGCGTCCAGTGCGTCGGCCGCTGAGCGGATCCTGGCCGGCGCCGCCGCCCAGGCGCAACGCCAGCCCGCCGTCACCGTGCGGGGCAACCAGTTCGTCTACATCGAGTCGATTGCCACGGCGCTGAGCCGGAACGAGGCCGAGCCCGGGCCGGGGACGTCCAGACCGACGCAGCGCCAGATCTGGCTCTCCGCCGACGGCACCCGGGACGGGCTGCTCCGCGAGCGTCCGCGCGGCGGTGCCGGTGACTGGGACGAGACCCCGCTGCCCGGCTGCCGCGACGGCAAGAGTGTCGCCACCAAGTACGGAAAGACCGCCGAGGTGGAGTGCACGCCCACCCCCGGCCACCACGCGGACGTGCCGACCGACGCCGACGCCATGCTGGTGTACCTCTACGCGAAGGGAGCGGGCACCAAGAACCCGCGCGACCAACAGGCGTTCACCGCGGCCGGCGACCTGATCCGGGAGGCGTACCTGTCGCCGGCGTCGCTCGCCGCGGTCTTCACCGCGGTCGCCAAGATTCCCGGTGTACGGGTGGTTGGCGACGTCACAGACGAGGCCGGGCGGGCCGGGGTGGCGCTGGCTCTGAACGAGGTGCAGGGCTTCCGCACCGAGCTGATCTTCGACCGGCAGAGCTACGCGTACCTCGGTGAGCGGTCGGTGGTCGTCCGCGACCAGGATGGGATGAAGGCCGGACAGACGATCAACTCGGCAGCGGTGCTGACCGTCGCAGTCGTCAGCAGCGCCGGCCAACTGCCGAAGTGACCGGTACGGGGCGAGCGGGCGCACGGGGCCTGCCCGCCCCGTACATCGGCACTCGGAGTACAGCTGGTCACACGGGTCGTCCATGCCCGAGCCACGCGCTGCCGGTTCACCGGCAGCGCCCAAGTCAGTGATACCAAGATCAGCGCGCCGCCATGGGCAGGCCGGCGTGCCACACGGGGGAGATATCAGGATGCTCGACTCTGCCACGACCCAGGTGATCGAACCGGTCCCGCCACAACCGCCGAGTCGGCGTCGCGCACGCGGCCTCTCGGCGCTGATCAGTGGCCTGCTGACCCTGCTCCTGGCCGGTACCGCGTTGGTCGCGGTCGAGCCGCTGCGCCGCCCGTTGCCCGCGCCGACCGTCACGCGGACCCTGCCGGCGTCGACGATCATCCCCGGCACGCCCCCGGCGGTGCCGTGGCCGAAGACCGGGCAGGCTGCCCTCTCGGTGGAAGGGCTGGGCTCGCTCGGCACGTCGGGCGGGAGCAACCCGGTGCCGATCGCGAGCGTGGCCAAGGTGATGACCGCGTACCTCATCCTGACCGAGCACCCCCTCATGCGAGGCCAGCAGGGACCGAAGCTCACCGTCAGCGCAGAGCAGGCAGCCGCATACCCGAGAGAGCTGGCGCGCGGCGAGTCCCTCGTGCCGGTCGTCGCGGGCGCGGTCTTCACCGAACGCCAGGCACTCCAGGCGGTGCTGCTCCCGTCGGCGAACAACATGGCGCGGATCCTCGCCGCCTGGGACGCCGGCAGCGTCGAGGCCTTCGTCGCCAAGATGAACGACACCGCCGCCGCGCTCGGCATGACCCACACCCACTACACCGATCCGGCCGGGCTCGACTCGGACACCATGAGCACCGCCGTCGACCAGGTGATCCTGGCCCGCAAGGCGATGCAACTGCCGGCGTTCGCGGAGATCGTGGCGCAGAAGAAGGCCACCCTGCCCGTCGCCGGCACCGTGCAGAACTACAACTCCCTGGTCGGCCACGACGGCGTCGTGGGGATCAAGACCGGGTCCACCGACGAGGCCGGCGGCTGCCTCGTCTTCGCCGCCGTCGTCAAGGTCGGTGGCCGGAAAATCACCGTCGTGGGCGCCGTCCTGGGGCAGCCCGGCGCCAACACCCCTGTGCAGCTGGACCGGGTGTTCCGGGCGACCCGTCCGCTGGTCCGCGCCGCCGCCGCCGCGATTACGGTGCACCCGATCGTCCAGGCCGGCGATCAGGTCGCCACCGTGCGGGGCCCGCTCGGCACCAGCACGACGATCAACGCCTCGCAGGACCTGACCGTGGTGGGATGGCCCGGCATGCGGGTAAGGCTGGACATCGACATCCCGGCCGTACCGGCACGGCTGCCGGCCAAGGCCGAACACGGCCGGGTCAGCGCGGTCGTCGGCGAGGGCACGCCGGTCGCCACCGCGCTACGCACCGGCGTACGGCTGGAGCCGCCCAGCACCTGGGATCGCATCCGACAGCACCGCTGAGCCGGCGGCGCTCTGGCCCGACGCCGCCGGCCAGGCGCTCGGGCGGCATGAGTCTCACGGAGTCGTAGCCCTGGGCTTGTCGATTGGATCGGGGTAGCGGATGCCGAGGGGCCGGAGCGACGTCGAGGTTGGCGTGCTGGTCGTCGGATGCGGACAGGTTGGTGGAGTGTTGGCGGGGCTTCTCGGTGTCCACGGAACCGGTGTGGTGGTGGTCGACCTGCGCCAGATGACGACAGCAACAGGTTGTTACTCAGCTCGCATCGGCCGTCAAACCCGCCTGCCGATTTGCCTCTGCCTTCAGCACTCCGGATGCTTGGAGCACTTCGCTGATGGCAAGACGTAGCCGCGAAGCGAGCACCTTCCCGCAGAACCCAATATCCTCGGCGCTGGCTTGGTTGACTTCCTCGATGGCCTGCTGTGCCCGTGCGCGCGCAAGGTCGGGCTCTCGGCCGGCGAGGAAGTCGCGATGCAGCAGCCTCACCGCCTGGCTGAGGTGCTCGATCGACGCTGGAAGGCTGGCCGGTATCGGCTCACGCTGCCGTAGCGTCGATACGACCCAATGCGACATCTCTCGGCTGTTGGAATAGGCGTATTGGAGGTGCTGGGAGGCATGCTGGTAGCGGCGCAGAATTCCTAATCGTCGCCACCGCCAGGGTGAGAGAACCGCGATCTCCGCCGCCGCAGCGACCATCTCGACCGTCTTGTTTCTCTCCTCCTCTGCCGCAACCAAGCGCTGCGAGGCGCCCTCGGCCTGTCGAACGTCACGCTGCTCCAATGCCTGAGCGGCAGCCGTGAGACTACGTGCGAAGACATCCAGCGTCGGGCCGGCAGAGCGATTGACGACGCGGACGGGGTTGGCCGGAATGATCAGCAGCGCCACGGCGATCGCGGTCGTCCCTCCGATCAGCCCGTTGACGGTCCGCGCCACAGCCAGCTGTGAATGTTCCGCAGACAGCGTTCCCAGCAGCAAGGCGGTGCTTCCTGCATGCACCATGACGGCGCCGCTCCCGTGGATCAACGCTGCCGACGAGATCGCAAACGCCACGATCAAGGCGGTTTGTACAGGTCCCGTCCCGATGATCTGGAGGATCAACTGTCCGATCAGCACCCCGACAATCACCCCGGCGATAAGTTCCGCCGCTCGCCTGATCCGATTGCCAAGAGCCGCTGCGATCGTGCCGATCGCGGCGGCAGGCGCAAACAACGGCTGCGGATTGTGCAGCACGTCGCGCGCGATGAACCAGGACAGACCGACCGCTGCACCCGCTTGAACCGCGATAATGAGGTAGGTGCGAAGCCGCTCGTAAGCCCCCCGGCTTTCTCGCCACACCATCTCCTCTCCCAGACCCCGATCTCGGCTACGCACGTTCAACCTCCGAGGAGCAACGGAGGCGCGGGGTCATGTCTGCGGTCACCGCTCGGGGTGGTGGTCCTGCGAGGTGTGGCCGGGCACGCTGATGCAGCGCTGGCCTGGTAGCGACGTGCGCATGGGGCAGGCCCGGAATTCCGGGCCCTCGGGGCACGGATGCCCCAGCTCACAGACCGCCTGGCTGATTTCGTGGGCCGCTGGAGTGCTTCTTGGTCCGAGGCCACCGGCTCCATTCTCCTGGATCCCAGTCGCCTGGTCCCGGCATCAACGGAATGGATCTGGTAAGGAAGCCCATGTAGTCAACCGAACCTTGACACGGGTTCTCGCACTGCCCGCGATGGGTTCGCGGTGTGCGACAAGGCCGGGGACGGGATGCGGCGCGTGCACCTCCGGGCGGGCCAGTGGCCTGCCGGCAATAGCCGGCCGGCACGAGGGGTCGCAGAGGCTCCGGGGTCAAGGGCGGCCCGCAGGGGCCGCCGTGCAGCGACTCCCCCGTGTCCCTGGAGGGGCGGCCCCCGCACACTCCACGCCGCATCCCCACCACGGCCGGTGATGACTCGCGCTACGACGCTACGGCCGCCGCGCCCCGGCTGGCTGCCCGCCCACCAGTTCGCCACCCCGCCGGCCTGTCATTCTCCGGCGGCCCCGGGTTCCCCGGGCTTGCGCGCCAAGCCGCCGGGCACCGGCGGGGCGCAGCGGCCGCGGAGCGCGAGCCCGGCTGTCGAACTCAGCGGAGTCGGCGGTGACCCGCTAGGTGCGGCACGTCGTTGGGCGATGCCGGTTGGTTGAAGGGTCGGTACTGGGGTTTCGGGCCTGGACCATGTGCGCGGGGTCGGCGCCGGAGTGTCGAGGATCACTTCGGGCGGGGCTGCGGTCACTCAACCATATGAAGAGGTCTTCAATTGCCGAATTGCTAGTCATGCTGGGAGGGCGTGTGGCGCTACCGCTGTACGAGAGAAAAGCGGAGTTCTTCCGCACGCTCGGGCATCCGGTGCGTATCCGGGTACTGGAGCTGCTTGGCGATGGGCCGATGCCGGTGCGGGATCTGCTGGCTGAGGTGGAGATCGAGGCGTCAAGCCTGTCTCAGCAGCTGTCGGTGCTGCGCCGGGCCGGGATCGTGACGTCCCGGCGGGACGGGTCGGCGGTCATCTACGCACTCGCGGGCCCGGACGTGGCTGATCTGATGCGGGCGGCCCGACGCTTCCTCACCGAGATGCTGACAGGTCAGGCTGAGCTGCTTGAGACGCTCCGCGAGGACCAGGACAACGCCGACGACCCGTCGCTCCCGGTGCCGCGGTGAGCGCCGCCGCCCTCGCCCGCTCAACCTGGCGCCGGGTGGCTGTCCTGCTGCCGACGAAGGCGGATGTCGCCGCGATGCGTCGGCAGCCCCGCCGCGACCTCATCGCTGGGCTCACGGTTGCGGTGGTCGCGCTGCCCTTGGCGCTCGGGTTCGGGGTGTCCTCCGGCCTGGGGGCGGCCGCCGGCCTGGCGACCGCCATCGTGGCCGGGATCCTCGCGGCACTGTTCGGCGGGTCCAATCTGCAGGTGTCTGGGCCTACCGGCGCGATGACGGTGGTGCTGGTGCCGATCGTGGCGACCTACGGACCCGGAGGTGTGCTCACCGTCGGTGTGCTGGCGGGCGTGATTCTGCTGGCTCTGGCCCTGCTCCGCGCCGGCCGGTACGTGCGTTACGTGCCGGCTCCGGTGGTGGAGGGCTTCACCGTGGGAATCGCTGCGGTGATCTTCCTGCAACAGGTTCCCGCCGCGTTGGGGGTGCCGAACCCGGACGGCGAGAAGGTCGCTGCGGTGGCCTGGCGAGCGTTGGTCGAGTTCGCCAGCCACCCGAACTGGCCGGCGCTGATACTGGCGCTCGGGGTGGCGGCGGCGATGCTGGCCGGTGCGCGTTGGCGCCCCACGGTGCCGTTCTCGCTGATCGCGGTGGCCACGGCCACCGTACTCGGGCAACTGTTGTCACTCGATGTCACCCGCATCGGTGTCCTGCCGGCCACCCTTCCCGTTCCCTCGCTGGGTTTTCTGGACCTGGCCGCGGTGCCGACGTTGTTCAGCTCGGCGTTGGCGGTCGCTGCCCTGGCTGCGTTGGAGAGCCTGCTGTCGGCGACCGTCGCCGACGGCATGACCGTCAACCAGCGCCACGACCCGGATCGGGAGCTGTTCGGTCAGGGAGTGGCGAACTTGGTGACCCCGCTTTTCGGCGGTGTACCGGCGACGGCGGCGATCGCCCGCACCGCGGTCAACGTCCGCTCCGGAGCCCAGTCGCGGCTCGCTTCGCTGACCCACGCGATTGCCCTGGCGGTGATCATCTTGGTGGCCGCCCCGCTGGTGGCCTACATTCCGCTCGCCGCGCTGGCCGGGGTGCTGCTGGCCACGGCTGTGCGCATGGTCGAGGTGGGTTCGTTGGCCGCGCTGGCCCGCTCGACCCGCTCTGACGCTCTCATCATGGCTCTGACCGCGATCGCCACCCTTGCCCTGGACCTGATCGCCGCGGTGGGAATCGGCCTCGTCCTCGCTGCCGCCCTGGCCATCCGCAAGATCGCGCGTGCGGCTCGGCTGGAGGAGGTCCCGCTCGACATCACCGATCATCACGTCGAGGAGGCCGCCCTGCTCCGCGAGCACATCGTGGCCTACCGCTTCGACGGGCCGCTGTTCTTCGCCGCCGCCCACCGGTTCCTGCTCGAACTGTCCCAGGTGGCGGACGTGCGGGTGATCATCTTGCGCATGTCAAGGGTGTCGACGATCGACGGCACCGGCGCGCTCGTGCTACGCGACGCGATCGAACGTCTCGAACACCGTGGCATCACGGTATACGTCTCCGGCGTCCCAGCCGGACACGAGAAGACCCTCGACGCGGTCGGCGTGCTCGACCGACTCCGCGCCGCAGACCGCGTTTTTCCCGGTACGCCAGAGGCGATCGCCGCAGCCCGAGCCCATCTGCATCACACCGGCGTCCTGGCCACCGCGCAGCGGACCGTACTCGACCCGCCCGGACGATCATGACGGCGGCGTTACCGCAGCCAGGAAGGCGGACATGGCGATGGAACCGGCCCGACGTGCGGCGTGGGACACCTATCTGACGTTGCGTGTCGGCCTGCTACCCGACCTTGACACGCTACCGGTGGGCGACCGAAGGGTCGCGGTGAAGCTGGCCGGGCTCGCGGTCCGCATCCACTGGCATGCCCCGCTGTGGGCCGACTACGGCAGAAGGCTCATCACCGTGGTCAGTCGTGCCCGCGAACTGCAGCGCGCCGGCGACCGTGCCGGCCTCACCGCCATGCTGCGGATCATGCTCCTGTGGCTGTTCAGACTCTCCCGAGGCGCAGTCCGGCTGCCGGGCGCCCAGCAATAGCCGACCGGGGTGTGGCGTTGGGAGCTTCTCCCTGCGTGGGTGGCCGCTGGAGACGACGCCGACAGACGGGCACGCCCCGGCATCCGGAGCGGGTGTGTGGCGAGATCAACCACCGATGGGTACGTCGGCCAGATGGCGCCACAAGTCGCGGATGCTGCCGTATTCCTGGTCGGGCAGCCGCTGTAGCACCGCGATCACCTGCGGCCGGGCATGGCTGCTCGCGGCTGCGGCGAGCAGCTCAGCCCGGCCGGCGCGGCCGGCGTCGAACGCCGTAGCGATGTGGCTGGCGAGTTCGGTGCGGGTGACTGAGAGCACGACTTCTCCTCGTTGATTGCCGGCCGCCCATCGGCGCCGAAGGGATGGTTGCCAACGCGAGGTAGTTCCGTTGCGGTAAGGCGGCATGGCCCGCCGTACGAGAGAAGGATCGGCGGGCCATGCCGGGTCAGAGCGCCGCTACGGCGCGGCGAGGTAACGGTGCACGGGGAGTCCGTTCCGCCTGACAGGGGTTGCGGGCGGAACGGACTCGGAGCTTTGCCATGAGCGGGTCACCAGTCACGCCTTCACAGCATCGGCTTCCTGGCTCTCTGATGACTTGCTAACTTTAGCAAGTCATGAGATTCGTTTGGGTCGAAGGGTGGCCGGACCGGGAACTGGCTTACGCCGCACCGGTCCGGATGACCGACGCCTGGACGTCGCGGATCGCCGAGGAGTAGGCGGCGTCACCGGATGGATGCCAATAGTGGAGGCCCGGCACGGCTGCAACGGCGGCCGGACCAGTTGGGGGCCGCGGGCGGACCGCCGAACGAAAGCCAACGAGCTGACCCGGGCGCGGCTGGCGAGGTGACCGGGCGGCGTAACCGGGTGGCGGTGGTGACCGATGGCACGGCGGTGCTGGGCCTGGGTGATGTGGGGCCGGCGGCGGCATTGGCGGTGATGGAGGGCAAGGCGGCCCTATTCGTCCACCTGGCCGGGATTGACGCGGTCCCGGTCTGCCTGGGCACCAAGCACCCGGACGAGTTCGTGGCGGCGGTGCGGGCTCTGGCCCCCTCGTTCGGGGGGATCGACCTGGAGGCGATTGCCGCGCCGGCCTGTTTCGAGGTGGAGCGGCGGCTGCAGGAGGCGCTGGACATTCCGGTGTTCCACGACGACCAGCACGGCACAGCGATCGTGGTCCTGGCCGCGCTGCGCAACGCATTGCGGGTGGTGGGCAAGCGTGTGGAGTCGGCGCGGCTGGTCGTGGTCGGGGCCGGCCCGGCGGGTACGGCGACGGCGAGGTTGCTGGTGGCGGGCGGCGCCACCGATGTGGTGGTGGTCGTCCGGGGCGGGGTGCTGCACTGCGACGACATGCCCTGGTTGCCGCCGCACGAGGCACGGCTGGCCGAATTGACCAACCGGCGACGGGTCCGTGGCGGACTGGCCGATGCCCTAGCGGGGGCGGACGCGGTGGTGGGATTGTCTCGGGCGGGGGTGCTAACCCGGGCATTGGTGGCGTCGATGGGCGAGGCGCCGGTGGTGTTCGCGTTGGCCGCCCCGGAGCCGGAGATTCGTCCTGAGCTGGTGAGTGACATCGCCGCAGTGGTAGCCACTGGGCACGGCGACTACCCGAACCGGGTCGACAACGCGCTGGCGTTCCCGGGCGTGTTCCGGGGTGCGTTGGATGCGCGGGCGCCGCGGATCACAATGCCGATGCGGCTGGCCGCCGCTGATGTGCTGGCCGGGCTGGTGCCGCGGGAGGCGCTGTCGACCACCCGGCTGCTACCCGAGGTGCTCGACGAACAGGTGGCGCCCACGGTGGCCGGGGCGGTGGCGGCGGTCGCGGCCGAGCGGCGGCGCCGTGTCGCTCCGGCGGCCGGTGGCGTGCTCCGGCAGGACACGGCTCGTAACGTATCCCCGCAGGAAGGGGTGGGCCCGTGAGCACGCCGTTGTATCAGGCTAAAGCTGAGTTTTTCAAGATTTTGGGGCATCCGGCGCGGATCCGGACCCTCGAACTCCTCGCCGAACGGGAGCACGCGGTCTCGGAGCTGCTGCCGCAGGTGGGTATCGAGGCGGCGCACCTGTCGCAGCAACTGGCGGTGCTGCGCCGGGCGAACCTGGTGGTGACCCGCCGAGATGGTTCGACCGTGTACTACTCGCTGGTCAGCCCGCACGTAGCCGAGTTGCTGGCGGTGGCGCGGCGGATCCTGACCGAGGTGTTGACCAGTCAGGCCGAACTGCTGGGTGACCTGCGTGCCGCGACCGAGCGCGCTGAACCCTCGTGAACAAGCGGTCAAGGTCGGCAGCACGGTGGCCCTCATGAGCAGGAGCCGATGGCGTCGATGATCGGAGCGGACATTGGGGCTGATCGGCAAAATCCGCCGCGTAGGTCGGACGGCCGAACCCGCGCCCGGGGCCCCGGTGGGGCCGCTGCCGGCTCAGCCTGGTGTATGACCTCGAGCGGCATGGGGTACGGCTGGTGGCCTCGCCGCGGCACGCTGACGTGTTGACCGGTGTCCGACGTGGTGCGGGTGGACGTGCAGGTGCCGGGCTGCCCGCCGGAACCCGCTGCAATCGTGTCCGCCCTGCGCGGCTCGACGGGCCGGTGAACCAGACTGCCGCCGCCGAGGGTTGGACGCTCGGGGAGGGGCTGCCGCCCGGCGGGAACTCTTCGTGCAGCCGGCCCGGCTCGGGAAGCTCGGCCCCTCTCCGGCAGGGCGTCCCGCCGTCCTTCGCGGCCGTAGACAGCTCTCCGCCGGGAGGGAGCCCTCCTTCCATGCCTACGCGCGCCGGCTCAGGGGCAGGACGACGATGCCGTCGTCGTCGCTGTGAACCTCGGCGCCGGGATTGAAGGTGCAGTTTCCGAACGCCACCGGCACGTTCCGCTCGCCGGCCCCGGTCTTGGCGCTCTTGCGCGGGTTGGAGCCGAGCGCCTTGATGCCGATCGGTAGGGCGCGCAGGGCGGCGACATCGCGGACGGCGCCGTTGATCACCACACCCGCCCAGCCGTTCTCCGCCGCCATACCGGCGATCACGTCGCCCATCAGAGCCGTGTGCACGGACCCGCCACCGTCCACCACCAGCACCCGCCCCTCACCCGGTGCGGAGACGACCGACTTCAGCAGGGCGTTGTCCTCAAAGCAACGCACGGTGACCGCCGGTCCGCTGAAGGCGTGGATTCCACCGAACTGGCGCAGCTGCGTGTCGCACGAGCCGAGTTCGTCCATGTACCGGTCGTAAAGGTCCGCGGTGGGGGCCTGCATGGTTCGTCCTTCTTCCACTTTGGGTGTCGGATCCAGGGGCGGTGACGGGTGTAGCCCGGTGGCGGTGACGGCCGCTGGGTGCGGTTTGCGGCTGGCACGAGGATTCCCTTCCGCTCCGGCTGGTTCAGGAAAGGGTCCCCGCGCACGGCAGGAAGCGTCGCACTTAGTCGACCTTGACGGCGAGCACCGGGCAGCGGGCGCCGAGCAGGATCTCCTGCGCGGTGGAGCCCATGATCATCTTGCCCACCGGCGTCCGGTGCCGGATCCCGATCACCACCAGCGACACGTCCTCGGACTCGGCCAGCTCGAGGATCTCATCGGCCGCGTCACGGCCCCGCACCAACTGCCGGACGCTGTGCCGCACGCCCAGCCCGGTCAACTCCCGGCGGACACGTTCGAGGTCGTGGTCCTGAGCGAACCGCGGGTCGACGTACGCCTCCCCGCGCGAGGTGTTGACCACGAGCAGCGGCTCATCGCGGAACCGGGCCTGCTCAACCGCCGCGCACAGGACCGCCTCGCCCAACGCCGACGGCACGTACCCCACAAGCACGGTCATCCGGTCACCAACCTTTCCCGAAGCGGTCGTACGAGGAACCGGCCGAGCAGTGGCCAGAGCAGCACCACCAGCACGGTGGCGTAGATCAGCCAGGACACCCAGCCACCGAGCAGCCCGGAGAGCTCGCCACCGGAGAGCTGCAGCGCCCGCCGGCCCTGAAGCTCCGCCCGGGGGCCGAGGATCACCCCGACGATCAGCGGCAGGATCGGCAGCCCGAAGCGCCGCATCCCGAACCCGATCAGGCCGAGGGTGAGCAACAGGAACAGGTCGAACGGCTGGGCGTTGACCGCGTACGCGCCCATCGAGGCGAAGAAGACGATCCCGGCGTAGAGGTACGGCCGCGGAACCCGCAGCAGCCGGGCCCAGGCGGGCGCGAGGGGCAGGTTGAGCACGAGCAACAGCAGGTTGCCGACGAAGAGGCTGGCGATCAGGGTCCAGACCAGGCCGGACTCCCGCTCGAAGAGCAGCGGGCCGGGCTGGATGCCGTACTGCTGAAAGGCGGCCAGCATGACTGCGGCCGTGGCGTTGGTCGGCAGGCCGATCGCCAGCATGGGCACCAGCGTTCCGGCGGCGGAGGCATTGTTTGCCGCCTCCGGCCCGGCGACACCCTCGATCGCGCCCTTGCCGAACTCCTCCGGGTGCTTCGACAGCTTCTTTTCGGTCGCGTACGACAGGAAGGTCGGGATCTCCGCCCCGCCCGCCGGCAGCGCCCCGAACGGGAACCCATACGCGGTGCCGCGCAGCCAGGGCTTCCAGGAACGCTTCCAGTCCTGCCGACCCATCCAGGGGCGGCCCACCGGGATCACCTCGGCGGCCTTGCGCCGCAGGTGCGCGGCGATCCAGAGTGCCTCGCCGACGGCGAAGATACCCACCGCGACCACCACCACGTCGATGCCGTCGGCGAGTTGCGGGATGCCGAAGGTGAGGCGCTGCTGGCCGGTCTGGTCGATCCCGATCACGCCGATGACCAGGCCGATCAGCAGCGAGGCGAAGCCGCGCACCCGGGACGCGCCGAGAACCGCGGTCACCGCCACGAACGAGAGCAGCATCAGTGCGAAGTAGTCCGGCGCGCCGAGGCTGATCGCGAATGCCACCACCGGTGGGGTGACCACGACCAGCAGCAGGGTGGCGATGGTGCCGGCGACGAAGGAGCCGATCGCGGCGGTGGCCAGTGCCTGCGCGGCCCGACCCGCCTTCGCCATCTTGTTGCCCTCGATCGCGGTCACCACTGAGGACGACTCGCCGGGGGTGTTCAGCAGGATCGAGGTGGTCGAGCCGCCGTACATGCCGCCGTAGAAGATGCCGGCGAACATGATGAACGCCTGCGTCGGCTCCATCCCGTAGGTGACCGGCAGCAGCAGCGCGACCGTCATCGCTGGGCCGATGCCGGGCAGCACACCGACGGCGGTGCCGATGGTCACGCCGAGCAGCGCGATCAGCAGGTTCATCGGGGTCAGCACATTGGCGAACCCGTCGAGGAGGTGGCCGAAGTTTTCCATCAGAGGATTCCTTGCAGGACGCCGGCGGGCAGGTTGACGCCCAGCCCGATGGCAAACGTGTAGAAGGTGATCAGCGACAGGGCGACGGCGATCAGCAGGTTGCGGATGTAGTGCCGGTTGCCCAGCGCGAACGCCGAACCCCAGAACAGCAGGGTGCCGCTGATCACCCATCCGAGCCGGTCGATCAGCACCGCGTTGACCAGGAAGGCGCCGATCAGCAGGAGAACCGTCCGCCAGTCGATCGGGCTGCTCAGGTCGACGTCCTCGCCGGCTTCGGGCTCACCCGCGCCGCCGCGCGCCACGTCCACTGCGTAGATCGCGGCGACCACCAGCAGCAGTGCGCCGAGCAGGATCGGCACCGGCTTCGGCCCGATTGGGTCGGCGCTGCTGATCGCGTGCCCGATCCGCAGCGCGTCGACGATGACCAGTGCGCCGACCACGGCGAGGAATGCGCAGACGCCGTACTGCGCCGGGTCCGGCTTCGCTGTCCGAACCACGCCGTCCGGCGCATCCGCAACCGGCGGCCGGTCGTCGGCCGCTGTTGGCCGCGCCACCGGGGGCAGGTCCGGCGTACGCTCCGCGGCCGTCTCGGTCTCCGTCGTGGGGGGCACCGGATCGGCGGCCCCCGCGGTCGGCTGTGCCGGGATCGGCGGTACGACGGGAGCGGTCGCCCCCGGCGCCGCCGGGCGGGGCGGCGGGTCGCCGCCCCGGTCCGGTCGGGTCGTCATGCCGGTCACGCCAGCCCGAGCTGCTTGAGCAGGTCGGCCACGGACGCGTCCTGGTCGGTGAGGAAGGTAGCGAAGGCGTCACCGGTCACGAAGGCGTCGTTCCAGCCTCGCTTGGCCAGCTCGGCCTTCCACTCCGCGGACTCGTGCATCTTCGTCAGCGCATCGATCCAGACCTTCTTGTCGCCGTCACTGATGCCGGGCGGGGCCACGATGCCGCGCCAGTTCGTGAAGACCAGGTCGATCCCGGACGCCTTGAGGGTCGGCACCTCTTTGAGCGCCTCAATCGGCTCCTCGCTGGTCACCGCGAGGACCCGGAGCTGGCCCGCCTCGACCTGGTCGAGGAACTCGCCGAAGCCGCTGGCGCCGAAGGCCACCTTGCCGCCGAGCACCGCCGGCAGCAGTTCGCCGCCGCCGTCGTACGAGACGAAGTTGACCTGGCGCGGGTCGATGCCGACCGTCTTGGCGAGCTGCATGGGCAGCAGGTGGTCCGGCCCGCCTGGCGAGGAGCCGCCGCCGACGGCAATCTTCTTCGGGTCCTTCTTCCAGGCGGTGACCAGATCGCCGATCGTCTTGTACGGCGAATCCTTCGGCACCACGATGGCACCGGCTTCCTCGATCATCTTGGCCAGCGGGGTCGTCTGGGTGAGCGTCGCGGACG
Organism: Micromonospora sp. NBC_00858; assembly: GCF_045207365.1. Classification (NCBI taxonomy): domain Bacteria; kingdom Bacillati; phylum Actinomycetota; class Actinomycetes; order Micromonosporales; family Micromonosporaceae; genus Micromonospora; species Micromonospora sp. NBC_00858. The sequence continues at coordinate 3,209,787 of NZ_CP108828.1, forward strand.
ACTTGGAGGTGTAGGAGGCACCGACCACGCCCAGCCCCATCTGCATGGCGAGCTTGCCGTTGCCCTTCTCGTTCACCATCCGCTGGAGGCCAACGGTGCCGCCCGCGCCGGGCAGGTTGAACACCTGCACGCCGGTGGCGATCTTCGCGTCCTCCATCACCTTGGCGGCGGTGCGGGCCGTGGTGTCGTATCCGCCGCCGGGGGTGTTCGGCACCATGATCCGCAGGCCGGCGATCGGCTTCCCGTCATCGCCGGACCCGCCCTCGTCTTGTCCGGCGGTGGCGCCGCAGGCGCCCAGCGCCAGCGCCGTCGCGGCGGCGACACCCATGACCAGCATGTTTCTCCGAGTTGCCATCATGTTTCTCTTCCGTTTCGAAGGAGTCCGGCGGCAAGATGATGGCCTCCTGGCGGACTCCGTGTCTGCCTTCTGTCACCAGCGGAAATTGAGGTCTTTGTGGTCGCGATCACGCCCCGACGCCGCACCCTGGCCGGGCAACTGCTGGTCCTCCAGCTCGCGATCATCGTCGTGGTGCTGCTGGCCGTGGCCGCCGTGTCCCTGGCCCAGTCGGCGGCGACCTTCAACCGGGTGGAGGGCCGCCGCGTCGCCGCCCTCGGCGAGCAGCTCGCCGGCAACCGGCTTCTGCGCGACCGCCTCACCCAGCCGGCACCGGCGGAGACGATCGCGCCGCTGGTGCAGAACGTGCTGACCCAGGCCGGCGTGACCACGGTCAGCGTCGCCGACGCCCGCGGCCGGGTGGTCAGCTCCACCAACCCCACCCTGGTGGGCACCGCGGTAGTGCTAGGCGATCCCCGAGTAACCGACGGCCGTAGCTGGTTCGGCGAGCTGGAAGTCGACCGATCGCGGGAACTGGTGGCCCAGGTTCCGGTACTCGACGACCGCAAGGAAAACCTCGGCCGCTACCTGGGTGCCGTGGTGATCGGTGAGGCCTCGCCGACGTGGTCACAGCGCATGGTCGGCGCCTCCTCGTACCTCCTCACCTATCTCGGCATCGCCAGCGCTCTCGGGGTGGTCGGGTCCTGGCTGCTGGCCCGGCGGATCAAGCGGCAGACCCTGGGCCTGGAGCCGCGGGAGATCGCCGGGCTGGCGGAGCACCGAGAGGCGCTGCTGCACGGCATCGCCGAGGGCGTCATCGCGCTGGACCCGCAACTGCGGGTCACCCTGGTGAACGCCGTCGGGCGGCGGCTGCTCGACCTGCCCGAGCACTGCCTCGGCCTCAGCCTCGCCGACCTGCGCATCTCCGGCCGGCTGCGGGACGTGCTGGCCGGCACCGGCGACGGTCCGGAGGCCCGCGACGAGGTCGTCGTCCGCGCCGGCCGGGTGCTGGTGATGAACCGGATGACGGTCAACAAGGACGGTCGCCGGCTCGGTTCGGTGACCACGCTGCGGGACCGCACCGAGCTGGCCCGGCTGGAACGGGAGATCGGATCATTCCGCAGCACCGCGGAGCTGCTCCGCGCGCAGACCCACGAGTTCGCCAATCAGTTGCACACCATCTCCGGGCTGATCCAGATCGGCGAACACGACGAGGTGGTCCGGTACGTGGACGCGCTGAGCCGGCACCGGGCGTCGCTCGACCTGACCGTGACCAGCCGGATCCACGACACCGCGGTCGCCGCGCTGCTGATGGCGAAATCCGCGGTGGCCGCCGAGCGTCGCGTGGAGCTGCGGGTCTCCGAACGGACCAGCCTGGACAGGATGGAGCCGGAGATCACCGCGGACGTCGCCACGGTGCTGGGCAACCTGGTCGACAACGCCGTGGACGCCGTCGTCGACGGCCGGGACGCCGGCGGCGCCGGCGCGGCGGACGGATCGGCGTGGGTGGAGGTTGAGCTGCGCCAGGACGCCTCGTCCGTGGAGATCATCGTCCGGGACTCGGGGCCGGGGATCGCCCCGGAGCTGGCCCAGGAAGTCTTCACCCAAGGCTTCACCACGAAGGCGGCGCAAGGCGGCGAGCGCGGTATCGGGCTGGCGCTCACCCGGCTGGTCTGCAACCGGCGCGGCGGGGAGATCGCGGTGACGAACACTGAGGAGGGCGCGATGTTCACCGCACGGATGTCGGTGGCCACCATGCTGGAGGGAGTTCGTTGATCGACGTCCTGGTCGTCGACGATGACTTCATGGTCGCCCGGATCCACCGGGGGTTCGTCGAGCGGATGGACGGCTTCCGGGTCGTCGGCACCGCGGGCACCGGCGAGCAGGCCGTCGCCGCTGTCGACGAGTTCCGGCCCGACCTGGTGCTGCTCGACCTCTACCTGCCGGACATGTTCGGCCTCGACGTGGTGACCCGGCTGCGCGCCGCCCAGCACGACTGCGACATCCTGGTGATCAGCGCCGCCCGGGAGGCCGAGGCGATCCGCCGGGCGGTCCGCTACGGCGCGGTCAACTATCTGCTCAAGCCCTTCGGGTTCGACGAGCTGCGCACCCGGCTGGAGCAGTACGCCGCGCGGCGCAACTCGCTGCGTGCGGCGGTGGTCAGCGACCAGGCCGACGTGGACCGGGTGTTGTCCCGTAGCAGCTCGCACGTCACCTCCGCCCTGCCCCGGGGCCTTAGCACTGAGACCGCGGAGCTGGTGGAACGCGCACTCCGGGAGAACTCCGGCACCCTCTCGGCAGCCGAATGCGGGGACCGGGTGGGAATCTCCCGGGTCAGCGCCCGTCGCTACCTGGAGCACTTCTCGGGTACCGGACGGGCGGCGGTGTCCCTGCGCTACGGTGCGGCCGGCCGGCCGGAACGCCGCTACAGCTGGGTCGGGTGACGACTGCTGCGGGCGTGCCGGCGGACCGCCGGCGGGACAGTAGCCGGCTGCTGCCGTGGCTGGAAGAGACTGCACGCCCGGATCTCATGGTGGCCGCCGCAAGTATCACCCTGACGGTTGGCGGATTCCGCCAGCACGATGTCGGCTGTCGGGCGACGATCGCTCCTGTAGGGCCGGCCGTTTGGCTGTGAAGCAGGTCGGGAATCCCGGCCCAGCCTTGACCGGGCCATCACCTCGGTATGGGTCCAGCCGCTCGTTGGCGGGGAGTAGGTCGGCGCTCCGGGTGCACCCGACGGATCACCAGCACGGCCAGGCCCACCAAAACCGCACCGACGCCGGCCCACACTCCGAACGCGAACGCGGTGGAGTGGTCATTTGCCAGCACTCCGAGCGCGGGGCGGGCCACGGCGATGCCAACCCCACCTATGCAGGTCATCACCCCAAAGATCATGGCGCGCACCGCTTGTGGGGTGACTTCATTGGTGAAGACCTCCAGCACCGTCGTGCCCAGGGCGTAACCGAATCCCATCACTGGCAAAAACATGAACGGGCCGAGCCAGATCACCTGACTCGTGGCCACCAAAGCGGCAAGGATGAGGATGAACGCCGTGGTCAGGGCCAACCGCCGGTGCAGTTCGCCCGTGTACCCGGCCACCAACCCACCCAGCACTGAGGCAGCCGCGAACGCCGCATACATCCACCCGGCGACCCGCACGGACATGCCCAGTTCCAGCGCCAACGGCTGGAACAGAATGCGGGCGCTCCACCCGACCAACAGCAGCAGGGCGCCCAGCCACACGGCCCGGCGCACCCTCGCGTCAGCCGCCGCGCCACGAATGTCCGCCATCACCGAGGTGAGGGTGGAGACCACCCGCGGCCCGCTGACTTCCGGCAGCGTGAACGCGAGCACGAGCGCTACTCCAGCCAGGACAGAGGTGACGGCGAACGGCAGCCGCGGATCCATTTCATACAGGTACCCGGCAGTCAGGAGTGAGAGCAGTATGGACACATGGCCCGTGGCCCGGACCAGCCCGAAGGCCTTGGACGGGTTGACGTCGAGTTCGTCGTGGGCGCACAGTTCGTACAAATAGGTGCTGGCCGCCCCAGATGTCAGCGCCCACAGCAAACCCCACAGCACCCATGCCCCGAACAGCAACTGCACGGACTGGATCTGGGTGATCACCGCGAACGTCAGCACTGTCCCACCGGTTAGGGCCAGGTAGGTGCGCCGCCGCCCGATCAGGTCCGCGACCACTCCCACCGGGAACTCACATACCACCGAGACGAGCCGGAATACCGCGTCGGCAAGCACTGCCGTTGTCAGCGGGAAGCCCAGGTCCAGCAGGTAGATAAGCCAGATCGGGAACCAGAACTGCACCTCGAGCAGGAACTGGGTGGCCGCAAAGGTGCGTATTGAACGGCTGCGAAGCGCTGTCCTCATGAGCCGTTGTCGCGACGGAAGAACAGGTACACCATCACTAGCAGCACTGAGACCAGCCCAGAGGTAATGAGGATAGCGTCCGCTGGCTGTGCGGCGATCCACTCCATTGCGGAGGACTGGCCCAGGTCGTATATTGCCGTGCCCGGATCGCTGGCTATCGACCGTCCGAACTCGGTCACCGCCAAGGCCGTGCCGAGGATCGACGTCACACCGATGCCCAACAGGATGAGGTCGGTGAACATCGTCGACCGAGCTGTGCGCCTCGAGGCAAGTTCGGCCAGGCGTCGGTCGCAAATCTCGATCTTGAACCGCACCGGCTGCTCCAGGACGTTCTCGTAGTCCCAGAACTCGAGGATCGCGTCCATCTCCACGCGTACGGCGCGCTTGAGGTATTTCGACAGGTCGCGGCGCTCCATGATGATCAGCTCGGCCCGCTTGCTCAGGCTCATCAGCTGCCCCTTGAGCTGCTCAAGGTCCCAGCGGGAAGCTGGCGCCGCTGAGTCCGCCACGATCTTCGACAGGCGGGTGTCGATGCGGTCCAGAACACCGTAGAACACCTGCGCGTAACGCAACGCGTCCCACTGGTCCCGGAACGGGTCACCGGGCAACATCCGACCGCCCGCACCAGTTCGATCCATGAAGATGTAGTTCAGCCAGCGCACGAGGTGGTCGAGGTCGCCGTCCAACAATCGGTCCGCCGGGGTCGTGTCGCCGTCTCCGGCCGTCACCACGTCCTTGACCCAGTGGCGCACCACCCTCTCGATACCCGACTCGGACGGGTCCACCACGAGGCTGCGGGTGACCCACAGCGACTCGCCGAACTCCGCCGTGATCGGGTCGCCCCCAGGTGTGGCCGCGACGAGGATCTGCTCGTCCCGGTCGGCCTGGCGAAGTAGGTCGAGCACCGGATTCAAGTATCGCTGAACGGTCTCACGCGCCACCCGCTCACCCATCGTCACCGCGCGGGCCTGGAGGTCGTCGAGGTGGGCCTCGAGGCCGTCGTTGGGCTCGGTAAGCGACCGTTGCACGTCTGCCAGCAACTCCAGCAGCATCAGGCCGTGGTCGTAGAGTCGAAAGCCGATCTCGGTGACCCCAACGTGCAGGGCGTCGGTGGCCCCGCCGAACTCGCCCGGCAGGTGCTCCGGGGCCAGCTTGCCGGTGAGGACGTGGAACGTACGCTCCACGGCGTGGTCGCTGATGGTGCGGTAGAGGTTCAGTGAGCTGGTGGCCCTGGTGTGTTCCAGCACGATGGCTGGGGACGTCCCGGGGCCCTCGTTTACAGAATCGGGGACCAGGAGCTCCAGCAGCTCGTCAACGGCCGGCTGCTGCTTGGCCCAGAACTGGGCGTAAGCCCTGGGATCACGCAGAGATGCTCCGGGCACGGCGTAGTAGTCCACCACCACTGGGGCGAGGATCCGCAGCTCGGTCATCGCCCTTCCGCCTCGAGTTGCAGCGCACGGGCGTCCACGTAGAGTACGCGGCCCTTCGCCGGGCCATTGGTGACCTTCACTTCGACGAGGATGTTTTCGGAGGGTGTTCCGGCGGAGCCGACGAACTCCTTGGGCCAGGTGAGCACGCGTGCCCGCGTACCTCCCGGGGCAAGCAGCACCAGCTTCCCATCGGCGTTCAGCAGTTCCACCAAACCCGTCTTACCGGACGGGGTCAAGGTAACGTCCCTGACCGCGGACGGCTCGAGCTCCGAGACGATCTCCTCGTACGCCGGGCCCTGACGCATCTTCGCCAGTTCCTTGTTGAACTCTTTCATCACGGAGGTGGCCGCACTAGTGTCCGCCATCATGAAGTGCAGGCCCTGCACCGAGTGCACCAGCGGGCCGCCGTCCTGCAGGTAGGAAAAGTTCCCGGCGTCCCCGGCGAAGGACGGATCGGTCAGCACCGCGTGGCCGGAGAGCAGACCTTCGGCGAGTAGGTCGATCCTGCCATCGGCCAGAGCCCGGAAGCCATCCAAAGCTGAGTCGAACTCCACGAAGTCGGTCACCGCCGACTCCAGTTCGTGCCAGTAGTCGTAGCCGGCGATCCTGCCCACCCGCAACGCGCTCAGGTTCGCAGCCGGGGAGATCTGCGGCTTGCCGCCACGACGGTCGTAGAACAGGACGTACTCGAAGTCGATGAGTGGATCGGAAATCAGGAAATTGGCGCGCCGCGATCCGCTGCTCACCAGTGGAAACACCCCGACAGCGGAGCCCGAGGCGACCTGTTCCTCGGCAAGGGACCACGACGTGTAGCTGATCTCGGGGGAATACCCAGATCTGTTGAGGACCTCGACGACCAACTTCGTGACCGGTCCGCCGTCGGGCAGCTCAGGCCCCACGAACGGAGCCCACGCTCCACTGGAGATCAGCACCGGCCGGGAGGGAGAGACGGGGGAAGAACGCAGCTTGACGGCCACGATCGCCCCGGACACGACCACCGCCATCGACAGGACCAGGACCATGCCCCAATTCCGTAGCGGTTTCAGCAATGCGGATAGCGTGCGCGAGTGAGGGGACACGGCCGATCATCCTATCCGGACGACGCCACCAGGGATGCCGGCGCCGATACGCCGTGCACCATCACGTCGCGCAATGCACGCCGCTACGCTCCCCCGGGCTGGATACATCCGCGCACGCGACGATCCATCCGAAGTAGACGGGAACGTGGCCACCGCGCTCCTGCGGCCACGGGCCTGCGGCGGGTCGGGTGTTGGCCGCGCGCACGGCATGTTTCGCCGCCGCAGTGCCTCGGACGCCACTAGACGGCGTCACGGTGGAGGACGCCAACAGCAGCCTGGACGGGCCGGAGCCGTTCAGCGTCGTCTACTGCGGCACCAACGAGCAGCCGGAGACCAGCGCGCGCTACCGCCGAGTCCTGGAGCAGGCCGGCTATCAGGTCGACGCGGACCCGCTCGGCGAGAACATGCTCTTGAGAGCCCGTCTTGTGCTGGTTGGACTCCGCGCCCCGCTCGGGTTCCCGCCCTGATTCCGGTTACGCCGCCCCGCGTCGCCGTAATATGCACGGCGGTGGCTCAGTGGCCACGGAACGCCTCCTCCAGCCACCACGAGCCGCGCGCGGCGCAGACCTTGGCGTCGACCACCAGCGGCCGGGTACGGGGACCAGCGAGCCAGCGGCGTACCGGCTCGAGATCGTCGACGGTCCGGACGGTCAACCCGTCGCAGCCGTAACCACGGGCGATCGCGGCCAGGTCGGTCTCGGGGAAGGTGACCGTCTCCAACGGGTGCCCGTCCGGGCCGAAGTGGTGCACCTCGGCGCCGTACGCCGCGTCGTCGTAGATCACCACGAGGAGGGGTAGCGCCAGCCGGACGGCGGTGACCAGTTCAGACGCGGACATGACGAAGCCACCGTCGCCGACCGCGGCGACCGTGAGCCGGTCCGGCCGGGCGACCGCCGCGCCGAGCGCACTGGCCAGGCCGAGCCCGATCGACTGGAACGCCTGGGTGAAACAGAATCCGGCCACGTCCGGCACGTCAAGCCACATCGACGGGTAGCCCATGAAGTTGCCGGAGTCGACCACCACCGTCCGGTCGGGCGGCAGCAGGTCGTCCAGGGCAGCCGAGAGCGTCCTCGGGTCGATCGTCGCCGGGGCGCCGGCCCGCGCCGACCCACCCTCGTCCCGGTACGGGACCGTCCGCCACCGGCCGTGGTCGCGAATCCGTTGTGCCAGCTCCGGCGTACGCCAGCCGCCGGTCCCGGCGTCCACGGGCCCCGTGGAGCCGGCGCCCAGCCGACCGCGCACCGCCTCGGCGACCGCCGCCACCTCGCCGGCCACCGTCAGGTCAACCGGGCGGTTCACCCCGAACGCGGCCGGGTCGTGGTCTACCTGGACGACGACGGCGGAGGGCGGGATCAGTTCGCCGTGCCGGGTGGTCCACATGTTCAGCGTGCTGCCCCATGCGACGACCAGGTCCGCCGCGCCGATCAGCTCGGCGGCGAGCGGGGTGGCGAAGCCGCCGGCCACGTCGATGTTCCACGGGTTCCCGGCGAACAATCCCTTCGCAGCGGCCGAGACCGCGAGCAGCGCGCCACACGCGTCGGCGAGCCGGGTCAGCGGTTCACGGGCCGCCCGGGCGCCCCGACCCGCGATGAAGACCGGTCGACGTGCGGCCTGGAGCGCGGCCAGCAACGGCTCGACCTGCGGGGCGGTGGCCGGGGTCGGCGCGACCGCAGGGACCGGGCCGGACCATGGTTCGGTCACGGTGTGCTGCACCTCCAACGGGAGGCCCAGCACCACCGTCGCGCCCCGGGCGGCGGCTCGGTACGCCGCGCCCGCGTCCTCGGCCGCGTGCGTCGCGCGTACCCGGTGGAAGTCGGCCCCGACCGAGGTGGCGAGCGCCGGCAGGTCGATGAAGAAGTTCGACCGGGGCGCGGTCGCCTCCGGGGCCAGGACCACCATCGGGGTACGGCTCTTCGCGGCCTCGGTGAGGCCGGTCAGCGCGTTGGTGACGCCCGGACCCTGGTGCACCGAGAGCAGGCCCACCGTCCCGGAGGTGCGGGCGTACCCGTCCGCCATGCTCGCCGCGCCGCCCTCGTGGGCCGCCGCCACGAACCGGGCGCCGGCCGCCACAAGCGCGTTCGTGACATGGAAGTTGCCGCTGCCGACCACCCCGAAGACGTACCGTGCGCCGTGTCCGTACAGAACCCGCCCGACCACCTCGGCTACCCGCATCTGTGGCCCGGTCCTACCGTTCGACCAGCGCGAGGACCCGGCACGGGCTGCCGGACCCGGAGACGATCGGCAGTGGTCCGGCAATCACCACCGCGCCGGTCGCCGGCAACTGCGCCAGGTTACGTAGCTGGGTCAGGCCGTACTTATCCTGGCCGAGCAGGAACGAGTGGCACGGGAACGGCGGGTCGAATGAATGCGCAGCGCCCGCGTCGGTCCCGACCGTCTCCACCCCGACGCCCTGGATCGGCGACTCCTCGGCCAGCCAGCGGGCGCACTCGACGGAGATGCCCGGGGTACGCCCGGCGTTGGCGTACCGCTCCGGGTCGTCGCCGTACGCGTCCCAGCCGGTGCGGTAGAGCAGCCAGCCACCGGTGGGCAGGGCACCGTGTTCCGCCTCCCACGCCTTGATGTGCTCGACCTCGAGCAGGAAATCAGGGTCGTCGGCGGCGTCGGCGGCGTGGTCGATCACCACCGCCGGGGCGATCAACTGGCTCACCGGAACCTGCGACACGTCCGCGCCCTTTTGACCGGTGACCCAGTGCACCGGGGCGTCGAAGTGGGTGCCGGTGTGCTCGCCGGTGGAGAAGTTGTTCCAGTACCAGGCCGGACCGCGGTCGTCGTACCGGCTGATCTCGCTGAGCCGGAACGGCCAGGTCTGGCCGAACTGCTCGGGCAGACCCAGGATCGGGGTCTGGTCCGAGAGCGGAGCGGTGAGGTCGACAACCTGGATCCGGCCGCTGGAAAGAGCGGCGACAAACTCCTGCAGCACCGTCATGCGGCGACGGTACACCGCACCCCCGCTCCACGATGGACCCTCGAACGGGGGCGTGTCAGCGGCGCTGCCCCGCCCCCGCGGCTCGTGGGCCGGGGAGCGGCTCCCAAGCCCCGTCGTGCGGCGCGGTCGTCGTACGCCCCCGGCGGTGGCCGCCCATTCCGGACGGGGGTGGTCCTCGCACACGGAGGCTCCGGCTGCAGGTCTTCATGCTGGCATGTTCGGTGAGTTCGCTCCCCTGGCGAGTTGGACGCTACCTCTGGGGACAGGTTCTGGAGGCGAACCTGACCCCGGTCCTCCTCTCGACGCGGACAGCATCCCGAAGTACCGCAGGGTGGTCCCCGCGAACGACAGTGGCAACGCCCCGTCATCGCCGCCTTGCCCGGCGCCGGCTGGTCGACACGACTAACGTCCTCGTGCCGCCAGGTGGCGTACCGCGCCCAGGCGACGAAATTGGCCCGGCGGTGGGTCAGTGCGGGGCAGACACCGCCTCGCGGGCCAGGATCACCGCGCCGAGCAGGGCGGCGTCGTCGGGGAACCCGGAGCGGACGACCTCCGGCGGGTACGGCAGGACCTCGGCCATCCGTTCGACCAGCATTCCCCGGATCAGGTCGCTGCCGGTCACCCCACCGACCAGCACCACCCGCTGCGGATCCACCAGCAGGCAGCAGGTGACCAGGTGGCGGGCCAGCTCGTCGACCCGGGCCAGCAACGCGTCCCGGATCCCGCCGGGCTGTCCGGCCCGGACGGCGAGCCCGGCCGCCCCACCGGGCAGGACCAGCTCCTCGGCGAGCTGATCCAACGCCCGACCGGAGAAGGTCGCCTCCAGCATGACGCCGGGCCGGGCGGCACCGGCGACGGCGTACCCGATCTCGCCGGCCGCGCCGTGGTGACCGGACAGCACCTCCCCGCGTACCGTGACCGCCGCCGCCACGCCGGTGCCGAGTCCGACCACCAGGCCGGGGTCGGCGTCGCGCAGCGCGCCGAGCCGCAGCTCGGCCAGGGCGGCGGCGTTCAGGTCGTTGTCGACGGCCACCGCCGGCACGTCAAGCCGCTCCCGGACCGCCTCGGCCAGCCGCAGCCGGTCCCAGCCGGGCACGTTCGGCGCCAGGTCGATGCCGTCCGGCCGGACCACCCCGGGCGAGGCGATGCCGGCCGCCGTCAGCGGGCCGCCGACCTGCGCCACCAGCTTCGCGGCCAGCTCCAGCGCACGGTCCAGGGCCTGCGGGGCACCCTGCTCGGCGTACGTGAGCACTCGCTCCCGGGCCAGCAGCCGGCCCTGGCGGTCGGCCACCCCGACCGCCATTTTCGTGCCGCCGAAGTCGATGCCGAGCAGCAGCGGGCCGGTGCCGGTCGGTGCGACAGGCTGAGCGGCCTGGCCGGCGAGCCGGACGTTCATCGGTCCCGCCGTTCGGCACTGGAGCTCGCGGGCGTCGCGCCGGGCCGTCGCGCGCTCACCGGGCAACCGGCGGTCAGCGGCCGCGGATCCTCCGACCACCGCGCGGTCACCGGGCCGCCTGCTCGGCGGCGACCGCGTCCAGCGCCGCGTCCGCCCGGGCGAGCCGGTCCCGGACCGCCGAGAGCCGGCCGGCGACCGTGTCTAAAGTGCCACGTACCACGCCCACCTGGGCGCGGACGGCGGTCGCGCCGGGGCCGTCGACCTGGACCCGGTCGAGGACGAGCTCCGGCCGGACTGCGGCGGCGATCAGGTCGGCGACGGCCGCGTCGTCGAGCCGGGCGGTGATCCCGTCAGCCGCGGCCCGCACCGAGTCGACGGTCCAGCCGTCCGGCGCACCGCCCCGGACCAGCCGTCCGACCACCGAGTGCGCGGCCCGGAACGGCACCCCGTGCCGGGTAAGCGCGTCGGCGGCGGCGGTCGTGGTGGCCCCGGAGGCGACGATCTCCTCCCGGGTCGGCGGCTCCAGCGGCTCCAGCTCGGCCAGGAAGCCGCCGAGCAGGGCGAAGAACCGGTCCGTGCGGTCGTTGCTGTCCCAGAGCCGCACCTGCACGTCGGTGGTGGCGTTGTTGGAGTCCTCCCACCAGGCCGCGCCGACGTTGTTGAGCACGGAGGCGGCGTCAGCGGCGGTGGCGCCGGCCATCGACACCAGGTGCTCCAGCACCACCGGGTTGCGCTTCTGCGGCATGATGCTGCTGCCCTGGGTGAAGTCGCCGGGGGTGGCCACCCAGCGCCAGGTGAGCCAGTCCATCAGGGTCCGGGCCAGCCGGGCGCCGGTGGCCAGCGCCTGGGCGTTGAGTGTGCCCACCCGGACCAGGTGGTCCGCGCCGGCGACCGCCTCGTACGAGTTGGTGACCAGGCCGGCGAAGCCGAGCAGTTCCGCCACCCGGGCCGGGGCGATGTCCAGGTCGGTGCCGGCGAAGGCGCAGGAGCCCAGCGGCGAGGTGTTGAGCTGGTCGATCAGGTCGGCGTAGGCGACCGCCTCGCCCGCGAGAGCCTCGGCGTAGCCGGCGAGGGCGTGGCCGATGGTGGTGGGCTGGGCCGGCCGGCGGTGGGTGTAGCCGGTGATGACCACGTCGGCGTACCGGTCGGCCCGCTCCAGCGCGGTCCGCCCGGCGGCCAGCACCCGGTCCAGCACGCCGAGGAGCTGGTCGCGCAGCAGCATCCGGAACACCCCGGCGTCGAGGTCGTTGCGGCTGCGGGCCATCTGCACGTCCAGCTCGGAGGTGGGGACACCGCACGCCTCGGCGAGCCGCTTCTCGAGCAGGTAGTAGGTGTCCTCGAAGCTGCCGTCGAATGCTGGCGCCGGTGTGGTGTCCGCGCGCAGCTCGGCCAGCCCGCGCAGCAGCCGGGCGCCCCGCTCGGCCGGGATCAGCCCCTGCTCGGTCAGCATCACCACGTGGGCCTGGCTGGCCCGGACCATCGCCGGGTACAGGTACCCGACGTGGTGGTCGTAGGTGGGCCGCAGGTGGTGCCGCTGGTATGTGGTCAGCGCGGGTGTGCTCATGGCGGTTCCTTACTTCCTTCCAGGCCGGACGCGGCCGGTTCGCCGCCCCCGGAGGGGTCAGCCGGTCAGTCGCTGAGGCCGAGCAGCCGTTCGGCGTTACCGGCGAAGATCGCGCGGAGGTGGTCGTCGGGTAGGCCCAGCTCGTGGCAGACCCGGAGCTGGTCGTCGAGGTATCGGGTGACGTAGCCGCGCGGGAACCAGGACGAGTCGCTGCCGAACACGATCCGCTCCGGGCCGATGGTCTCGTAGCAGCGGCGGAAGAGGTCCTCCAGCGTGAGCTTGTACGGCATCCAGCGCACCCACTGATTGGAGCCTGAGGTGTCGATGTGGATGTTCGGACAGCCCCAGGCGGCAAAGAACAGCTCCTGTACGTGCTGTACCCCGAAGTGCGGCACCACGACCGCGAGCTCAGGGAAGCGGCGGGCCATCCGGGCCAGCTCGTCCGGGCTTCCGTACCGGCCGACGGTGAGGCCGCCGGCGCTGCCGTAGTGCCCGATGTGGATCAGCACCGGCACGCCGAGTCGCTGGGCGGTGCCCCAGAGCGGATCGAGGGCCTCGTCGTCCAGCGGGCCGCGCAGCAACGGGGCGAAGAGCTTCAGCCCGCGCAGGCCGCGCTCGACCACCGCGCGCTCCAGCTCACCGGCGGCGTCCGGGCCGTACGGGTCGTGGTGGGCGAAGCCGAGCAGCAGGTCCGGATGCCGGTCCACCACGTCGGCCACGGTGTCGTTGCCGCCGCCGGTGACGAAGACCGCCCGGCGGATGTTGACCTCGCGCAGCTCCTGGGCCCACCGGTCAGCCTCGTCCTGCCAGCGCTGGGCGGGCGGTTCCGGGTCGGGGAAGCTCCAGGCGCGACGCCACTGCCGGGCGTATGGAGCGGAGCCGGCGGCCCGGACAGCCGCCTCGTGCTCGCCGCCGGGGTGCATGCCGGCGGCGTGCTCGCAACCTTTGACCGTCTCGTCGGCACCGATCCGGAAGTGCAGGTGGAAGTCGACGATGTCCAGTCCACGGTCCACGGTCATGCGCTCTCCTCTGGCAGTGGTCTGGCCGGCGCCGAGAACGGCGGCGAATCGGACGGCAGCGGGTCGGCGGTGGGCGGGGCGGGCAGCTCGGCGGCCACCCAGGCGGTCACGACCTCGCGCAGTCGGGCTCCGGCCAGTTCGCGGATCTGCCGCCCGGCGGCCTCGCTGGCCAACGAGACGTGCCCGGACCAGCCCTGCCAGGGGTCCGGCCGGGACTCGACCAGGACGTATGGCTGGGTCACCGGCAGCTTCGGCTTCGGCGGCAGGTCGGTCGCAGCGTCGAGGCGTACCGCGTCGGAGTCGAAGCCGAGCACGCCCGAGGTCTCGTACGCCCCGCCGTGCCCACGGGAGACCAGCGGGCCGTAGATCTCGGCGGTCTCCGCCGGGGTGACCAGCTGGAACCAGTTGACCAGCAGCAGGCTGGCCTGCCGACGGCCGGAGACCCACTCCATGGCGGCCCGGACGGTGGACATGTTGGCGTCGTGGCCGTTGACGATCAGCAGCCGGGGGAAGCCGGCCGCGACGATCCCCTCGATCACGTCGGCGAGGTAGCCGACCGCGATCTCGGGTCGGATCGCCACCGTGCCGGGCCACGGCCGGGTCTGTCCCGGGCAGGCCGCGTATGGCACGGCGGGGAAGAGCACCCCGCGCGGGCCGGTGTCGCCGGGCACGGCGCTCTCGGCGGCGAAGCCCTCGGCCAGGATCAGGTCGGTGCCCAGCGGCAGGTGCGGGCCGTGCCACTCGACGGCGCCGACCGGCAGGACCGCGAAGTCCGCCGCCGCGGCGACCGCCGCCAGCTCGCCGCCGGGTACCCGGGAGGCCGGGACGAGTCCCCCGGGTGCCAGCCAGGATGTCACGTGGTCCACTGTGCCGCCTCGCGGGTGGCTCGGCGACCGCTCTGCAGCCGGCCGGAGACCACCATCACCACGAAGATCAACACCACCTGGAGCATGCCGTATGCGGCGGCGGTGCCGACCTCGAACGAGTACATCCGGTTGTTGATCTCCACCGAGATCGGCGCGGTCTCCGAGGTGTAGATCAGCACCGAGGCGACGAACTCACCGACGCCGTGCACGAAGGCGAGCAGTGCGCCGGCGATCACGCCCGGCAGCATCAACCGCAGGGTCACCGTGCCGAACGCTCGCCACCAGGAGGCGCCGAGGTTGCGGGCGGCCTCCTCCAGCGAAGGGTCGATCTGGGCCAGCGTCGCCGAACTGGACCGGAAGACCAGCGGCAGGAATCGCACGAAGTACGCCAGCGGCATGATCCAGAAGGTGCCGATCAGCACCTGCCCGAAGCTGAACGCGTTTCCGGTGCTGAACGCCGAGATCAGGTTGATCGCGACCACCGTGCCGGGCAGCGCCCAGGCCAGCATGACCGCTACGTCCAGCAGGCCCCGGCCGCGGAAGTTGAGCCGACGCACCGCGTAAGCGATGAGCACGCCGATCACCACGCAGCCGACGGTGGCGAGCAGGCTCATCTGCAGCGAGTTGAGGATCGGTTGGAACGCGTCTGGGTCAGAGAAGATCGTGACGAAGTTCTGCCAGGTGTACGCGGCCGGGATTACCTCGGTGGTCCAGGAGCCGTCCTGGGAGAACGCGACCAGGGCGATGGTCGCCACCGGGGCGAGCAGCAGCGCGGTGGCCAGCAGCGAGGCGGCCAGGGCCAGCCACTTGCCGAAAGGGTTGGTGATCTCCCGGCGGTGCGCGGCGACGCCCTTGGACTGGGAGCGGTAGCTGCGCCGCCCCTCGTACCAGCGCATGCCGAGCAGGAAGAGTACCGAGACCACCGCGAGCACGGAGGCGTAGGTGGACGCCATCGGCAGGTCGTTGTTGGTGCGGTTGATGTAGATCTGCATGGTCATGGTCTGGTCCACCCCGAACAGCAGCGGGGCGGTGTACGAGGCCAGCGAGGTCATGAAGACCAGCAGCGAGGCGGAGACCAGCGCCGGGGTGAGCATCGGCAGCAGCACGGTGCGCCAGACCCGGACCCGGCCGGCGCCGAGGTTGTAGGCGGCCTCCTCCACCGATGGGTCCATCCCCGCGAGGGCTGCCGAGGCGGACAGGTAGAAGAAGGGGTACATGGTGAAGGTGTGCACCACCAGCACCCCGGCGATGCCGCTGAACGGCAGCACCGGGTTCTCGGTGCCGAAGAGCTGCTGGAGGCCGCGCGGCAGGATGCCGGTCTCGCTGTAGAGGAGCTGGAACGAGATCGCCCCGATCAGCGGTGGCAGCGCCGCCGGCACCAGGATGATCGCCTCGATCAGCCGGCGGCCGGGAAACGAGAAGCGCTTGAGCAGGAAGGCCATCGACACCCCGACGATCCCGCAGAGCAGCACGCTGGCCGCCGAGATGATCAGGGAGGTGACCAGCGACGACCGGGCCACCCCGGCGCCGGTGAGGAAGCTTGTGTAGTTCGCCGTGCCGTCCTCGCCGAAGCTCTCCACGAAGGTGGCGAACATCGGCTGGACCACGTACCCGAAGAGGATCAGGGCGAGCGGGAAGACGAGCAGGTATGGGAACCAGCGTGAGTTGGTACCCCCGGCGAAGCGGTCGGTGAACCGCGGCCGACGGCCGTCGTCGGAGGGCGTGCGGTCCTCGGTGATCGGCGGGACGGTCGCCGGGCTCGGCGTGGCCGGGATGGTCGTCACGGCCGCACCACCCACATCCGCTCCCGTGGCAGCCGCAGCCCGACCTGGTCGCCGACCGCGATCCCGGCCGGTACGTCCACAGCAGCGACCTGGACCGGTTCGCCGGCCACGTCGATCACCAGGTTGGTGGCCATGCCGGTGAACTCCAGGTCGGTGATCCGGCCGGGCAGGGCGTCCGGTGCGGTGGTCGAGGTGAGCCCGATGTGCTCCGGGCGGATCGAGACCAGGCCGGTCTCCCCCGCGCGCAGGCCGTGGTCGGCCGGGGCGGCGACGGTGACCTCGTTGCCGTCGGGCAGCCCCACCGTGACGGTCTCCGGGCCGGCGCCGAGCACCGGCAGGGTAAGCACGTTGCTGCGCCCGATGAACCGGGCGACGAATGTGGTCGCCGGCCGGTGGTAGATCTCCTGCGGCGACCCGATCTGCTGCACCCGGCCGGACTGCATCACCGCGATCCGGTCCGACATTGCCATCGCCTCGGCCTGGTCGTGTGTGACGTACAGGGCGGTGGTGCCGGTCTCCTTCTGGATCCGGCGGATCTCGGTCCGGGTCTCCTCGCGCAGCTTGGCGTCGAGGTTGGACAGTGGCTCGTCGAGCAGCAGGGTACGCGGCCGGATGACCAGCGCGCGGGCCAGCGCGACCCGCTGCTGCTGGCCGCCGGAGAGTTCGTCGATGCGCCGGCCGCCGTAACCGGCGAGGTCCACCTGGCCGAGCGCCTCCTCGATCCGCCGCTTCGACTCGGCCCTGCCGACCTTGCGGATCTTCAGCCCGTACGCGACGTTCTGCGCGACGCTCAGGTGCGGGAAGAGCGCGTAGTTCTGGAAGACCATGCCGGTGTCCCGCTTGTTCGGCGGGCGGCGGGTGACGTCCTCCTGTCCGAACCGGATTCGGCCGGAGGTCGGGAAGTAGAAGCCCGCCACCATGCGCAGCGTGGTGGTCTTACCGCAACCGCTCGGGCCGAGCAGGGTGAAGAACTGTCCGGCGGCGATGGTGATGTCGACGCCGTCGACGGCGGCCGTGTCGCCGGCGCGCGCGAAGCGCTTGCTCACCGACTCCAACGTGACATCGATCATGATGTCTCTCCTCTGTCTGGTACCGGGGCTGGCCGGTCGCAGGTGGTGGGGCCGGGCCCGGTGGGCGGTGCGGCCGGGTGGCGGCGGGCGCCGGGCCCGGGTAAACCCGGTCCGGCGCCCGTCCGGTCAGCCCTTGTTCTTGATCTGGCTGTTCCAGTGGTTGATCCACTCGGTCTCGTTCTTGCCGATCACGTCCCAGTCGACGTCGAGTGGCTTGAGGTTGAGCTGGGCCAGCCACTCTGGCTTCTGGGCGATGTCCACAGCCGGGATCTGGTAGTAGTCCTTGGCCAGGTCGGCGCGGAGCTTGTCGTCGAAGAGGAACTCCACGAACTTCTGCGCTCCGGTGGTGTTGCCGCCCTTGACCGCGGCCAGCCCGTCGACCAGCACGGGAGCGCCGGAGGTCGGCATCACGAAGCCGAACGGCATGTTCGACTGGTTGGCCTGGAGCAGGATGTCCTGGAGGTTCCAGGCGCTGAGCAGGCCCTGCTGGCGGGAGAGCTTCAGGTAGAGGTCGGCCGGGTTGGCGGCGTAGGCGCCCGTGTTGGCGTCGAGCTTCTTGAGCCAGTCGTAGCCGGGCTGCGGGTTGCTGCCGTCGGCGGACTGCCGCACGATCATCGAGGCGTAGATCGACCGCATCGTGCCGGACGCGGCGACATCCCGGATGAGGATCTTGTCCTTCCACTCCGGCTTGAGCAGGTCGTCCCAGTCCTTCGGGGCCTGCTCCGGGGTGAGCGCCTTGTTGTTGTACATGATGACCTCGGGCAGCAGGATCTCACCGAACCAACGGCCCTCGGAGTCCTTGTACTGCGCGTCCATCTTGGCAGCGAACGTCGGCTGCCAGGCGGTCAGCAGGTCCTCGGTCGCGCCGGCGGTGAGCCCTTGCTGGGTGCCTCCCCACCAGACGTCGGCCTGCGGGTTGGCCTTCTCGGCGCGAACCCGCTCCAGGATCTCCTGGGCGCCGAGGTTGAGGATCTCGACCTTGCCCTTGTACTCGGGGTACTTCGCGGTGAACTGGTCGACGACGAAGGTGGAGACCTTCTTGTCGCGGGCGGTGTAGATGGTCAGCTTCTCGGCGCTGGCGCCGTCGGCCGCGTCGTCTCCGCCTCCGCCTCCGCAGGCGGTGCCGGCGGCCAGCACGGTGGCGAGCGCTCCGGCAAGGAACAGGCGACGTTTCATGGGGTACCTCCGAGGGGGAAGGGAACTGCGAGGGGATCAGGGTGTGGGCAGCAGGTTGGGCAGGCCGGACGCGGCGGCCGAGAGGGCGTAGCTCACCGCCCCGTGCAGCACGGACCGGTCGCCGAGCACCGCCCGGCGTACTTCGGTGGTGGCCGGCGCGGCGGCGGTGACGTAGTCCTGGACCCGGGCGACGGCCGCGTCGTCGAGCTGGGCGGCGGCCCCGCTGAGCAGCACCCGGCCCGGGTCGATGACGCAGGCGCACGAGACGATCAGGCGGGACCAGGCGTGCAGCACCTCGTCCAGGTACGCGGCGGCGGCCGGGTCGGTGCCGGCAAGCTCGACCAGGGCACGGACGGGTGACTCGGGACGCCGGCCCGGGCGCAGCGCGACCACCCGCTCGGCGATGGCGCTTTCCGACCAGCGGGCCTCGAACGGGCCGATCCCGTCGTGCCCCCGGTCGGCCGGGTCCAGCGGCAGGAAGCCGACCTCGCCGGCGGCCCCGCCGGCACCGCGCCGGACCTGCCCGTCGAGCACCAGCCCGGCACCGATCCCGTCGGCCACGTGCAGCAGCAGCAGGTCGGCGACGTCGCTGCCGGCGCCGGCCGCGTGCTCGCCGGCCGCCATGAGGTTGACGTCGTTGTCGACGACCACCGGCACGCCGAGCCGCCGCTGCACCGACTCCCCTATCGGCAGCCCCTCGACCACGCCCACCGACGGGGCGAGCCGGACGGCACCGCCGGAGCTGACGCCGGGCGCCGCGATGGCCACGCCGCGCAGGGCGGGCAGGGCGTCACCGGCAAGTTCCGGGATGAACCGGCAGATGGTGTCGACGATGTCGCCGGTGAGCCGGACGCCGCGGTGGGCCACCACGTTGCCGTCGCTGTCGGCGATCTCGCAACTGATCCGGGACGGCTCCAGGGAGACCGCCGCGACCAGCTCGGCGCGCGGGTTGAACTCCAGCATGGCCCGGGGCCGGCCGGCGCGGGAGGCGCCCGGCCCCCGCTCGATCAGGTAGCCCTCGGCGATCAGCTCGCGGACCAGCGGGGTGAGCGTGGCGGGGCTGAGGCCGGTGAGTTCGGTCAGCTCGGCGCGCGAGAGCAACCGGACCTGACGGGCGGTGGAGATCACGGACAACCGCTTGATCTCCTTCGACCGCTCCCGGCTCACCGGGCTCGTTGGGGGTGTCACCACGTCAGTCACACTTCCTTCCTACGGCGAATAAAGTAATGAGTCAAGTAACGAATGCGTCTCGGGGTATCCGAAAGCTGCGCTGAGCTGCGTAGACGACCTCCGCTCGCGGGATGGACGGGAGAGCGCCCCCGGCGGATGGCCGCCGGGGGCGGGCCAGAGCGGACCGGCTTAGTTTCTTTCGCAAACGAAGAAAACCTTCTCCAAGGTATTGACGGTCCGTACCGCCGATCTTTAGCGTCACCCGGCGAAGGCCTTCCAGTGTGTACGGACCAGCCGTGCCGCTGTGCACCCCGGTGATCCGACGCCGTCGGCGTCCAGCACCGTCCGCTCCCCACCAGCCATCCGACCACCCTGCCCGGCGCCGACGCGGTTGTGCGTCCGCCGCCGGTCGACGCTGGTCGGATCCGTGGTCCGGAAGGATCTGCATGCGAGCAAAGGGATTCCTGCTACCCGCCGCCCTGGCCCTGGCCCTGACGGCGACCCCCACCACCGCGTTCGCCGCGCCCGCCGACGCCGCCCCGAAGCGGCCCACCGGCGCGGTCGACCTGGACGTGCTCTTCGTCAGCGCCCACCCCGACGACGAGGCGGGCAGCCTGGCCACCCTCGGCCAGTGGAAGGAGCAGTATGGCGCCCGGGCCGGCGTCGTCACCATCACCCGCGGCGAGGGCGGCGGCAACGCCGTCGGCCTGGAGGAGGGGCCGCCGCTGGGCATCATCCGGGAGCGCGAGGAGCGCTCCGCGATCGGCAAGGCCGGCGTGGCGAACCTGTACAACCTGGACCGGGTCGACTTCTGGTACACCGCGTCGGCTCCGCTGTCGGAGCAGATCTGGGGGCACGACGAGACCCTCGGCCAGATCGTCCGGGTGATCCGACAGACCCGGCCCGAGATCATCATGACGATGAACCCGTCGCCGACCCCGGGCAACCACGGCAACCACCAGCAGGCGGCCCGGTTCGCCGCCGAGGCGTTCCAGGCCGCGGCCGACCCGAATGCCTTCCCCGACCAGTTGCGCAAGGAGGGGCTGAAGCCGTTCCGGGCAGCGAAGTTCCTGCGTACCGGCGGCACCGGCAGCTCCTCGGCCGGCCCGCAGTGCGCGGCCAGCTTCACCCCGACCGTGCCGACCGACCAGGTCTTCGGCGTATGGGAGGGCACCCCGAGCAGTAGCGGGAAGAGCTGGGCGGAGATCGAGGTCGACGCCCGCCGGGAGTACGTCACCCAGGGCTGGGCCGGCACCGCCGCCGCCCCGACCGACCCCGCCGCACGGCGCTGCGACTTCTACACCCTGGTAGACAGCCGGGTGCCCTACGACCCGTCGGACACCTCACCCGCGGCGATCCTGCGCGGGCCGGTGCTGCCGCCGGTCAAGGGTGGCCTGCCCAAGGGCACCGAGCTGTACCTGACCACCGACCGGTTCGACGTCGCCCCCGGCGAGAGCGTCGAGGTCACCGCACACGTACGCGGCGGCGACCGGAAGCTCGACGTGCCCCGGGTCGCGCTGCGCGCCCCGGACGGCTGGCAGGTCTCCGCCGGCAAGGGCCTCGGCACCGTGGTCCCGGCGGGCCAAGAGCGGACGGCGACCTTCACGGTCACCGTGCCGAAGGGCGCCGACACCGGCGCGCAGAAGCTGCTCACCGCCACCCTGACCACCAAGGGCCAGGGCACCGGGACCACCGACGAGGCGCTCCGGGTGGTCGCCGATGTCAGGGGCACCCTGGAGCCGCTGCCCGAGGTTGGCCTGTTCCGCGAGTGGGCCGCCGAGGGCGGCTACGGCCAGCTCGACACGCTGATCAAGCCGGTGCTCACCATCGGCTCGGGTCAGGGCCGCGAGGTCCGGGTGGACCTGCGAAACGTCGGTGAGACCGTACAGCGCGGCACGGTCACCCTCGACCTGCCCGCCGGGTTCACCGCCGACGCGACCACCAAGAGTTACGCCGACCTGGCGGCCGGCGCCACCGGCGCGGTCACCTTCACCGTGACCAACACCGACGCCTCGCTGCCCACCGCCAACGAAGGCGGCGAGAACGGCGACTACGGCGTCACCATCACCACCACCAGCGCCGTCGGCAGCACGGTGGAGACCGGTGCGTTGGAGATCGTGCCGGCCAGCGAGGTGCCGCACGCCGGCGGCGACCACGCGGTCGACGGGGTGGCCAGCGCGGGCGAGTACCCCGGCCCGGAGCTGGACCTCTCCCGGATTTGGGAGGGTGAGGCCAGCACGCCGCAGGACGCCTCGGCGAAGGGCCGGATCGCGTACACCGAGGACGCGCTCAAGGTGATCGTCACGGTCACTGACGACGTGCTCGGCAGGAAGGTGGTACCGCAGGACTGCAAGCGGCAGCGGCGCACCGACAGCGTGGAGATCATCGTCGACCCGAAGGGAAACTCCTCGGACACCTCCACGGTGTTCAAGGCGGGCATCTTCCCGGTCACCGACGACCCGGCCAACGGCAACCCGCCGTGCTGGCAGCGCGACGCCGACAACCGGCAGGGGCCGGGCGCCGAGACCGCTCCAGGGATGACCGTGGTCAGCCGGGTCAGCTCGCCCTACACCGGCTACACCATCGAGACGAGCATCCCCTTCGCAGTGCTGCCGGACGCGGTGGACCCGACCCGGATGGGCTTCAACGTGCTGGTCTACGACTCGGACACCCAGGACCTGTCGTCCCAGTCCCGGCTCGGTTGGTCGACCTTCACCGGCGTCCGGGCCGACCCGTACCGGTACGGGCTGGTGACCCTGCCCGGCTACACCCCGGCGGGCCGGGCGCCGAGCGCCCCGGTCTTCCCGGACACCTCCGCGCGTAGCGTTCACAGCCCGCAGACGATCGCCCAGTCTGCCGTGGACGGGGTGGCCCCGGCCGCCGTGGCCCGGCTGCCCGAGCGGGCGCTCACCCTGACCGGGCAGCGCCCGGTAGCCGGTGGCGTCGAGGTGACCGTCAAGGCGGACCGGAAGGGTACGGCGTACCTCTACGGCTGGGACGGTGACCGGGCGCTGGGCAGCCGCACCGTCGAGCTGCGGCCCGGCCGAGCGGTGAAGGTGCTGATCCCGGTGTCCGACGGAACGGCCACCTCGGTTCTGGCCGCTTTCGAGGCGAATGGCGCGGCGCTGGCGAAGCAGGCCCCGATCCACCGCTGACTCCGCTCCGGACAGTGATCTTGGGCAGTTGTCGTTCCACCGGCGGGCTCAACCAGTGGTTGCAACACTCTTCTGTGATTTTCGTTAGGGTGGTTGTGGCCCAAGGTTGAGCCCGCTGGAGCGGGAACAGATCGGGTTGGGTCGGGCTGCGGGTGAGTCGTTGCGGTCGATCACGCGCAGGTTGGGACGGGCGTCGTCGACCGTTTCGCGACTAGCGAGGACCTCCAGAGTGCGCGGCTGAACCGCCAAGGCACGGGAGGGGCGACCCGACGCACTCGGCGTGGTATCTGAGAACTCCAATTCGGCCCGCAACCTTGTAGCATGCGGCGGACGACGGCCGGCAGCTGGAGCGCGGCTCTGGTACGACTCGGCGGGCGGCACCGCCGGGTCGGGTGGCCGCGGCGCCGGTCAGGCCGGGGCCGGCGTGAGAGAGGAACCTGCTCGGCGTGTTCCAGGAACCGGACCAGACTCGGATGATCGGCGGAAACTCAATTGGCGTGGCCTCAGGCGCCAGGGGCGGGGCGTCAGGCGCCGGGCCGCCGGAGGTGTGGGACGCGGAGCTAGCCAAGGCGATGCGGCACGTTGCCGTGCTGCGCACCGGGTTCTACGTTGTCGTGCTGCTGATCGCGCTCGGTGGCCAGGTGTCCGGGGCGATGGAAGGGCTCGGCATGCCGTGGTACGTCGCCCTTCCCGCGGTTGGGGCGTTGGAGCTGGGCGGCGTCGTGGTGCTGGCGAACGCTGACGTACGCCGTCGACTAGGCGAAGGGGCGATGCTGTCCCGGGTGTTGTCGGCCGGCATCGCCACCGCCGCTGTCGCCTTCAACTGGCTGGCTCACAGTAACCACCTCGAAGGCGGTTTCTACGCGGGCATGTCGCTACTCGGTTATCTCGTGTGGCTCATGAGCAGCGAGAATCAGCGGCGGGACCGGCTGCGCGCCAGGCAGCAGCTACCACCCACGACGCCGGGGTACGAACCAGCCGGGCACTGGTTGCGACACCCGTGGCTGACCCGCCGCGCCCGCTCGTTGGCCAAAGCCGATCCCGGCCTCGGGCTGTACGGTTCGCTCGACGCGGCCCGCGCGCAGATTCGCGCCGAGCGGCGGCAGACGGCGCTCAGAAAGGTGTTGCGCCGCAAGATCAGCCGAGCACTGGACGCCACCACCGCGGACATCGCCCTGGCGGTGTACGACCTCGACGAGATCGCCCAGCGGCTGGCCGAGCAGGCGGACTACGACGGGCTCACCGCGCTGATCGCCGCCGATCTGGCACCTGCGCGCGTGCTGGCCGGGAACCTGCCGGCTGGCGGCCGCCGCCGACGGTGGCGTCGGGCCGGCCACCCCGACCCCGCCGCACTAGCCTCGGCCGCGCGGCTCCTCGCCCACGCCCCCGAGCCGCTCATGGACGCGGCCCCCGTAGCCCCCGCGGCGGACGTGGCCTCCGGCGGCTCAGCGCGGCCAGAGTCGGCCGGGGACGCCGTTCAGCAGGCGGGAGGAGACGGTGACGAGCGCCCGGGATCGGAGCGGTCCCGGGCGGTGACGCCGGACCGTACCGACCGGCAGTCGGAGCGGTCCGAAGACACGGGCCAGCTCACCTCGACCACGGATCAGCCCGACCCGCCCCCCGCTTCCGACTGGGCGGCGCTGCACGCGGAACTCGCCCCGCTCCTACCGGCAGCCCCATCGCGCCGAACGCCGCGCAACACAGCAGGCCGGTCGGCCACCAGCCGGGCGGAATCGCCGTCGACCACGGACGCGCCAGGCTCCGTCGCGGAGCCGGCCGACACCGCGCCGCGGGCAACGACCCGCCGCGCGGCACCGATGCCGCGGACCGCGACGGGACAGGCAGGTGCCGCCCGAGTCGCCGACCTGGCGGGCGAGGCGGCGCCGACCGCGCAAGTCACGCGAGAGCTACCCCTGGTGGCCGGGCGGGACCTGCCGGATCTGGTAAACACCGCGGCGAGCCGCACCACACCGCCCGTCGCGGCCCCCGACGCGGTGGAGAAGGCCACCGAGCAACGATCAGCGTCGCGACCGCGGCCGCGTCGGCGGGACGACGGGGACCCGCGACCGAGCTCGGAGACCGTTCGGCGTCGGTCGAACACCCAGTCGGCCGAGGCCGGTCGGCCCTGACGGAAAGATCCTCAACGGCCTGATCAAACGAATACTCCCAGGCCGCAGTGACCATCACCTTCAGCGACCGCTTCCCAGCCGCTGAAACCTAGTAACCAAGATCGCCGGAAACACCGTTCACGAGGCAGTCCCCCGATCCCGCTTGTATCCAATCGCATTTCGTTGGCTGTCGGCTTGACGACACCACGCTGGACGCCGGTGCCCGCCAGGCGCACTTTTCTCGGTACACGATGCGTACACAAGGGCACGCTCACTGCGGTCGAGGAGCATCGAAATGTCCAACATCGAGGTGAAATCTTACCGCTACCTGCGAACGGCGATGGTCGCTTTGCTGCTGGGCCTAGGAGCAGCTGTCGTGTACCACAGCCTGCAAGCGGGTGCTTTCCTCGCATCCGTTAGTGCCTACTACTACACCCCTGCGCAGGCGATCTTCGTCGGTGCCCTCATCGCCCTCGGAACCTGCATGATCGCTCTGAAAGGGACCAACGAGGTCGAAGACGTATTCCTCAACCTCGGCGGCATGTTTGCGGCCGTGGTCGCGATCGTTCCCACGTCGCGCGGCGCGGACTATAGGACGGCGGTTCGTGCCTGCGAGCAGGCGGACAGTCCGGCGCTCGAAAAGCTGGACTGCCCCACTGTCCGGACGTTGGCCGAGGCCACCAATGCGAACGTCGAGAACAGCACGGTTGCTCTGCTGTTCGTGGGCGCGCTGGCTCTCCTCGCCGCCGTACTCTTCTACTCGTTGAAAGACCGGAGGATGCCTGGGGCAAAGTTCCCTCGGTGGGCATTCGTCGCGACGTTGGTGGTGTACGGGGGCTGCGCCGGTGCCTTCGCGGCGTCCAAGGCATGGTTTATTGATAACGCCCACTACATCGCCGCCGTCGGTCTGCTCGCGTGCATCATCGTCGTGGCGGTGGCCAACGCACTTCGACGCGACCAGGGGCGGCAGGAGACTCTAAACGCCATTCCCGGCGCGCTAGCCCGCTCCAGGGATTTCTACGCATGGTTCGCGCGGATCCTGCTAGGGGCCGCCGGTATAGGCATCTTGCTGTGGCTTGTCGACTGGATCAGCCTGTTCCTGCTCGAGATCGTCGTCGCCGCGTTCTTTGCCGTGTTCTGGATGGTGCAGACCATCGAACGGTGGCGCGACGAGCCCCGGCCCGATGGCGGCGATCCTGGAGAGCTGTCACCCATTAAAGCGCAGCGGTCCAGCCCAGGCAGCGGACGTCCTGACCACGACCAAACTGACCGGACAGTTGGACGGGCTTAGCCTCGATAATTCGCGCCGACGCCGGTTCCGTCCGCCCGGCAGATCTGATCGCTGTTGATGTATGCAGTTCTGGTCCTGGCATCGAGGCGGCGCAGCGCGTCTGCCTGGATCGGCCAGCCAGAGTTTCCCACGAGGAACCACACCTCGGTCATCCGTACGACCGCTGGTTCCTGTTGTTGGCGCGTCATACTGTCTCCGCGCTTATTTCGAAAGACGAGAACGACATCGACATCCAAAGCGATCGAACAACGAGCCGCAAGCCATCCTCGTCCTCAAGCCCGCCGAAGACGCCGCCACCTACGATGAAAATGGCTCAAATGTACGCCGCAAATGCAGCGAAGCCCGTTACCGGCTATTCCGGCAACGGGCTTCCTACCTGCACATTCCTGTCCGTCGCGCAACTGCCGCCCGTGCCCGATGCCGAGGACTCATGATCAGGCCGCGGTCCAGCGGCACCATCTGGCTACAGCCCTTGTTGGCGTCGGTTGTGCCCGGCTTGTACCCGATGATCTCGCCGGTCCATCGTTCGCCGGTCCAGGACCCTTCCGTTCTCCTACCAACCCGTCGGTCGGCACGAACAACCGGGGAAGGAGGTGGCGGCTCCGTCACCGTGGGCGCGGTCTTGGCTCGTCGACCGCCCACTCGACTTCACCCTCCCGCGGTGCAAGCTCCCCACGACGGGTGAGGTAGCGGCATGCAAAGTCGCTCAACAACCAACCGCCTAACCAAGCGACCGCGGCGACGAAGATGAGGTCAAGAAACGCGATCGACGTAAGGCGACCAGCCCCCCAGGCGAGCGCGGCGATTACGCCAGCTGGCCAAGTGATCCATCGGATTGGGACACCTTCGTCCGACCTCATCAAACACCTCCGAATCGGGCGGCCTCGACAGAGGCCTTGAGCGTGGACCAACACGATTAATCGGAATGGGTTATGCCGGAGGCCTGTCTCGTGGCATGTCGCTCGTCGACTTATGGGCTGAGAGTTTTCCAGGAGGCTACCCCTCGCGCCTGACTTGGTAAACCGTGATCGGACCTCACCTCGGCCTTTCGTTAAGGACTGTTCAGGTCCTTGACCGAAAATCAGGAAGGGTCACCACGATGGGCGGACATCCGGGCCCTGCGCTTGCAACCGTTATGCTCCAAATGTTCCGTCGCCGCTGGCCTGACCCACGCGCGGACAAAACGTCAGCCCGTCCTCCACCTGCTGATCACGAGTATGAGCGACTTGGACCGATGCCCAGCTCAGCCACGTAGCCAAGGTGTTGGTAGCCCACAGGCAGGCCTGCATGATGAGGCTCCTGCCGGCCAGCGAACCGGCCCAACCGTCGTCGATAGCCCCGTCGCAGGACCTGCTCCGGCCGCATCCCGCCAGCTCGGGCGTCCACAGAAGCCTATGTCGCACTCTCGCTCACCGCGCGGCCATGCCAGGTTGCCGAGGCGAACGCGGAGCACAAGGAGCTCCTGAACATCTACCAGCGGCGGGACGAACAGGCCGCCGTGCGCCTGACCGTCCAGCACCTGCAGGCCACCCTTGCGGCGATCGAGGAAGCTCACGCGGGACTGAGCCGAACGGCACAGCGCGCTCGGCGGATCCCCGATCAGCGGACTGTAAGCAGGCGCATCTAGAGCCGTCCGCCGGTGAACACCAGGATCTCGCGGACCCGCTTCTTTGCGAGCTCGCAGTAGTCGATGGCGGCCTGCCTTGCGGCGCGTGCGTCGCGCCGCTCGAACGCTTCCATCAGGCGCCCTTGAACCTTCACGAACTTCTGTGAGGTTTCGGGCGTCGACCCGAATGAGCGGGTCATCACGCTCTTGATGCTGAGCCGACCGAACGTCGACGTGAGCAGCGGATTGCGGGCGAGGGACACGAGGTGCTCGTGAAACGCGTAGTTGGCGTCGAGATAGCCGTGAAAGTCCACGAACCGCTCGCCGACGAGCAACGCGGCCATCGTGTCGAAACGGCGACGCAGCTCGGCCACCTCGTCATCGGTCACCCGATGCATCGATAGCGTGATGACGCCGAGTTCGATCGCGAGCCGGGCGTCGAAGGTCTCGTCGGAGGTGCGCACGTCGAGCGGCGCGATCACGTAGCCGCGGTCCGGGTCACGGCGGACCAGCCCATCCGACGACAGCCGGGTCAGCGCGTAGAACGCAGCTGCCTGGTCGACGTCGAGTTGCGTCGCCAGTTCCTCGAGCGGCAACGCGTGGTCGGCGGGGTACACCCGGCTCAGCACGAGCTCGCGCGCGCGTCCGTAGACCTCATCGTCGCGAGCGAACTCGAACCGGCCGAACCCGCCGCGGAAGTACGTCAGCGGCTGCCCCTGGCCGGCGGTCGCGGACACCACCCGCCCCAGAAAGATCGTGTGGGTACCGCCGGCGACCGACTCGACGACCTCGCACTCGATGTGCGCGAGGGCGTCGCTGAGCAGCGGCAGCCCGAGCGCCCCAATGTGGAGGGCGACACCGCGAAACTTGTCACTGCTCGCGATGCCGAACTGCTTGGCGAGCTCGCCCTGGTCCTCGCCGAGCACGTTGACGACGTACCGCCTGGACATCGACACCGCCTGTGCGGTTGGGACGGCGTTGTTGATGCAGGCGAGCATCATCGGCGGGTCGAGCGACAGCGACGTCACGGAACTCGCGGTCATGCCGTGACGCTTGCCGTCCGCCTCGGTCGTGACGACGGTGACCCCGCTGGCGAGGTGACCGACGACGTGCCGGAAGTTGGCCGCATCCACCGACGGGTCCGTGCTGGTGCTGGCGGGCTTCATTCCCCTACCTCCGTCGTCGCTGCCGGGACTGGCTGCGGACGGTGTCACGTCCTTCTTCCCGGTGCTGCTCATTGAACAAAGCGGGCGGATGGCGGGCACTCACGCAAGCCGTGAGATTGCGGGTGCCGGGGTGCCGGGGGCCGTAAGAAGGCTGCTGCTCCGCGTCGTACCCGGCGAGGTATCCGGTGGGACTGACGGATTCCGCCATCGCGGCGGGTGAATTTCACGTTGGGGGACACTCCGCTTTCCCCGGTCCCGAGGCTTGACTTCTAGGGTGATCAACGCAGCCGTCGTGGGCCTCGGATGGTGGGGCCAGAAGATCGTCGCCGACCTGGCCAACAGCGAGCACGTTCGAGTCGTACTGGGCGTGGACGTCGCCAAATCCGCCCGTGAGCGCGGAGCCGAGCACGGCATCCGCGTGGCGACCTCGCTGGACGAGGCCCTCGCGGACGAGGCCGTCGATGCGGTGATCCTTTGCACGCCGCACCGCTTGCACGGGGAACAGATTGTGGCCGCGGCCAGGGCTGACAAGCACGTGTTCTGCGAGAAGCCGCTGACCACCAACGGCCGCGAGGCCCGTGCCGCCATCGCGGCGGTGCAGGCGGCGGGCGTGCAGCTCGGCATCGGCCACGAGCGCCGCTTCGAGCCGGCCGTCCAGCAGCTGCGCGAGATGTGCCGCAGCGGCGAGGTAGGTACCCCGCTGGTGTTCGAGGGCAACTTCAGCCAGGACAAGTTCCTGGACCTGCCGGGCGACAACTGGCGGCTGTCCACCGCCGACGCGCCGGTCGGCCCGCTGTCGGCCACCGGCATCCACATGGTCGACCTGGCGATCGCGGTGTTCGGTCGACCGGTGGAGGTGTGGGCCCGCCTCGGCATCCACGCGACGACGTTCGAAAACGGTGACACTCTCACGATCACCATGGGCTTCGAGAACGGCCGAACTGCGATGATCACGGCCATCCTCACCACGCCGTTCGTCGGCCGGGTGACGGTGCTCGGGTCCAAGGCGTGGGTGGAGATCCGTGATCGCAACCACCCCGAGCTCCCGCGCGGCTGGGATGTCACCACCGTGCACCGGGGAGCGGAGCCGAAGACGGTGTTCTTTCCGCCGCACCCGAGCGTCCGCGAGAACATCGAAGCATTCGCCCGTGCCGCCGCCGGCGAAAAGCCGTACCCGGTGTTGTACGAGGAGATGCTGTACAACGTCGACGCGTTCGAGGCGATCACCCGCTCGGCGCACAGCGGGCTCGTTGAACGGGTGGGTGGTTCGTCGTGACGACCCCAGGCGCATCGTGGTTCGACAGCAGCCGGCTTCCCTAGCGGTCCGCGCCTAACCACTCCAGCGACGAAACGTTTCGCGCGATCACCACCGAGTCGACACGATGACCGAATGCACGATTGGCCCGGACACTCCGGCAGCGAGGTTCCCGCACCAACTCCTGTCGCGTGGCTGACGCTGGGCATGTTGCCCACCGAATGGATCCCTCGGTGGGCCGCGTTCTGGCTCGCAGGGGGATACGACGGGTCAGCCCTCGTCGAGCTCGCCGGACTTCACGGCGACGACCCGCACGAGGTCCGGGCCCTGCTCCCGGCAGTCACGTAGCGGCGGCAGAGCAGCTACGACTGCGGCGAGCGCACGGTGCGAAACCGGCTGCACAAGCCCGCGCTGCTCGGCCACTCCTTTCAGCGGCGGCGAACCCTGCCTGAGGTCGCCGTCCGGCTGGTACGGCTGCTCCTACGTCCCCCTCGCCCAGCCCGAACGCGAGGCGACGGCTTATCCGCACCGACGGTCAGGAGAGAAAGCCCGCCACCACGTCCGCAAAAGGCTTCGGGTTCTCGTATGCCGTGGCGTGCCCGCCCGGGAGCCACGCCACCGTCACCGCTGGAATCGTCGCGGCGAACCATTGGGTCGCTTGCCGGAACGGCGGCGCGTCGTCCTTGCCGCACGCCACGAGCACGGGCGCCGCAACCGATCCCACCAAGGCGGTGGTGTCCGCGATCGCCAACGCCTCACAGGTGCGGGCGTACCCCTCCGGGTCGCTGGCCAGCAGGATCCGGCGCACGCGCTCGACCGCATCGGTCGCGTCCCGGCGGAACGCCTCGGAGAACCACAGCGCCTCCATCGGCTCGACGACGGCCTCGATGCCCTCACGCCGCACCGTGGCCGCCCGGTTTCGCCACATCGCTCGCATGGCGTCGGGGTAGACCGCGACGGTGTCGGCGACGACGAGTCGCTTCACAAGGTCGGGCCGTCGAGCGGCGAGCACCTGGGCGACCAGGCCGCCGAGCGACACCCCTACGAGATGGATCTGGCTATGCCTGGCGATGTCAGCCTCGATCGCATCGGCGAAGTCATCAATTGTCGCGCCCTGCGGCGGCAGCGGGGCGGACCCGTGACCCAGCAGGTCGGGCACAACGACGTCGCCCACGTCGTCGGGCAGCGCTTCGACCACTGGGTTCCAGAACCGGTGGTCGACACCCAGCGGGTGCAGTAGGACCAGTGGGGCCTTCATGCGCGCTCCCGGGCCGGAAGTCGTGGCGCCCGGTCGGGCGGGGGTGTCCGGGCGGTGTTCATCGTCATTGCCAGAGTGGTGTAATAGCCGGCTGTGCCGACCACCTCGACGACCCGCGCCTCGCCCAGTGCCTCGACAGCGGAGGCGTACGTCGCGTCGGAGACCTGGCGCGTGGTGTGCAGTTCGTCGAGCAGGTCGTACACATAACCGACCTCCGGCCGGCCACCCGCCGGCCGCACGCCTCGCGCGACGGCGTCAACGACCTCCTCGGGGAGGCCGGCCTGCAACGCCAGCGGCTGGTGGTAGCCGAACTCGAACTCCTGGTCCCAAGCCCGCGCGACGTAGAGGATCACCAGCTCCACCAGGTCGTCGTCGAGTGCGCTGTCGAACCGCAGGTACTCGCCGACCAGTTGGAGCCGGGTCATCAGTTCGGGGCTGCGCAGCAGTGGCACGAACGGCCCGAAGACCATGCCGCGCGGACCGGCGGCGATCCGTGCGGCGGCCGCGCGCTGCTCATGGGTGAGCTCGGCGTCGGAGGGCAGTGGCAGGCGGTCGCTCACGCCGCGGAACCCAGGGCCGAGTTGACATCGGGCATGACCTTCTGCGCCATCAACTCCATCGAGCGGCGGGCCAGCCTCGGGTCGACCCAGTCCAGTCCGGCGTACACGAGTTCGCCGAACTCGCCGATCTCCTGGCGGAAGGCGAGGATCTGCTCGGTAACCGACTCCGGCGTGCCGGCGATGACCAGCTTGTCGAGAACGTAGTCGAGCGTGATCTCCTCGTCCGGCTGGTCCCGGTGGGTCTTGAACAGCTCGAGGCGGCCGAGTTTCCGCATCTTCTTCAGCATCTGCGAGTAGTAGAACCGGTACGGGCTGTCCTCGTTGTCGCGGCCGTAGGCCTGCGCCACGCTAGGGTCGTCGGCGACGAACACCGTACGAGCCACGCGCCAGTCGGCCGGGTCTGCCACTTCGCCGGCGGCTTGCTTGCCCTGAACATAGTTGGGCCAATGCGTGGCCACCCATTGCGGGAGCAGGAAGTTGGACGACAGCGGGTGGAAGTCCCGTTGGCCCATCGCGATGACGCCTTTGGAGAACGGCGCCACGACGGTGCCGACGATCTCGGGCCGGGGCTGTTGGAGCGGCTTCGGCATGATGCCGACGCCGAAGTCGAGGTCGATGGTGGTCTCGGTGGTGACCTTGAAGCGGTTGTCGGGCAGATCGATTGAGTACGGCGGGTCCAGCTCCCAGATCTTCGTGATCACGTCGATCGCCTCGGCGAAGATCCGGTTGCGGTCCTCGTGCAGGATGCCGAGCGCCTCCGCGTCGGACGTCAGCGCGCCCGGGCTGATGCCGAGGATGAACCGGCCGTTGCTGAGGTGGTCGAACATCGCTGAGTTCGCCGCTACCAGCACCGGGTGCTGCTGTGACAGGTTCGTGGTGCCGGTCGCCAGCCGAATGTGCTGCGTGTCGGAGATCAGCGTTGCCAGGAACAGCAGACTGTTGGTGATGTTCTCGTGCTGGTCGGTGAGGTGCTCTCCGATGAACGCGTCGTGGAAGCCCAGCGAGTCCGCCAGGATGACCGCCTCGCGGTCCTCCCGGAGGGTTTCGGCCCACGTCCGGCCGAGTGGGTGCAGCGGCATCGAGAAGTAACCCAGTCTCACGGCGTGCTCTCGCTTCCTGTGCGTCGCCCCGCGGTCTGTTCCGCGTATCGGCAGTCTCGTTCGCGATCCGTGTCTGGGCAGTGGCGCGGCCTGTGAATCCGCAGGCGGTGAATGACGCAAGTCGTCAGTGCCGGTGCGGTGGCCAGCGCTCCACCACAGCTGTCATGCGGCTGTCGATGACGTGCAGGCGGCCGGCTTCGGTGATCAGCCCGCGCACCGAGGGAGCCGGCAGGCGGCGTCGGTTCAGCGGCCGCCCGAAACGTCGAGCACGGTGCCGGTGATGTACGACGCCGATGTTGAGAGCAGCCACACGACGGCCTCTGCGACCTCGACGGCCGTGCCCGGCCGTCCCATCGGCTGCGCGGGGCCGAGCCGCGGCACGCGCCCCGGATCCCCACCACTCGCGTGAATCTCGGTGTCGATGATGCCGGGGCGCACGGCGTTCACCCGCACCCCGTGGCGGGCCACCTCCAGCGCGAGTCCCCGGGTCATCGTGTCGACGGCGGCCTTGCTGGCGGCGTAGTCGACGTACTCCAGGGGCGAGCCGAGCTGCGCGGCGCGCGACGACAGGTTGACGATCGCGCCACCCTTGCCGCCGGTCTGGGTGGACATACGGCGGACCGCGGCACGGCAGCACGCGGCCGCGCCGAAGACGTTGACGGAGAAGACCCGGCGCCAGCGAGCCATGTCGATTTCGACCATCGATCGTTGCTGTTCGAGGACTCCGGCGTTGTTGACCAGTGCGGCCAGCGGACCCAGCGCGTCGGCGACGGTGAACAGTCGCTCGACGTCGGCCTCGTCCGCGACGTCGCAGCGCACGGTGCGCACCTCGACGCCCCGCTCGCCCAGCTGTTCGGCCAGCTCGGCCGCCTCGGCGTCGCGCGACCGGTAGCCAAGCACCAGGTCGTGGCCGCGGTCGGCGAGGAGTTCGGCGGTGGCGGCCCCGATGCCACGCGTTCCGCCCGTGACGACGGCAACCGGGCGGCTCACCGCGCCCCCCACGGCTGGGGTACGGCGTGGGCGAGCGCCGCGATGTCGTCGCCGCCGTGGCCTGCCGCGGAGGCGGTCGCGAGCAGCTCGAGCGTGACGGCGGTGAGGGGCGCGGCGTCGCCGGCCGCGGCGAGGATGAACCGGGCGTCCTTGATCCCGCTGTCGACTGCGAAGGAGAGCGGGTAGTCGCCTGCCGCCATCAGGGTGCCCTTGGCCGCGACGAACGGCGACTCCATCGGGCCGCCGTGGATCGCGTCCAGGAACGCTGTCGGGGCGAGGCCGAGTGCGCCCGCCACCGCCATCGACTCGGCGATGGCCGCCGTCACGTTGAGCACGAACGCGTTGGCCGCGAGCTTGAGCCGCGAGGCCGTGCCGGCCTCGCCGAGCCAGACGGTCCGGGAGCCGATGGCGTCGAGCACTGGGGTGACCACGGCCCGCGTGTCGGCGGGCCCGGACGCCAGCACGACGAGGGTTCCCTGCTCGGCGGGATGTTTGGTGCCGAGGACTGGCGCGTCGACGTACCGCAACCCGAGCTCGGCCGCCACGTCGGCCAGGCGCGTGGCGCCGTCGACGCCGACGGTGCTGGTCTGCAGCAGCACCGCGCCCTGCGCGAACGCTCCGTCCGCGTCGCGGAGCACCTCCTCGACGGTGTCGGCGTCCCACAGCATCGTCAGCACGACGTCGGCGTCGCGGACAGCGTCGGCGACCGTCGGGGCCACGCGGGCGCCGGCCTTGGCCAGCGGGGCCGCCCGCTCGGGCGTGCGGTTCCAGACGTTGAGCGGCAGCCCGGCCGCGGCGAGGTTGCGCGCCATCCTGGCGCCCATCACCCCGGTGCCGAGCACGGAGACGCGGGGACCGTTGACCTGACCGGAACTCGTGTATACCTTCACGCCATGATGTATACCAAGCGAATGGCGCCGTGACCACGGCCCACATCCGGCCGACGGTGGCGCTCCCCTCTGGACCATTGGCGACCGGGCTACGCATCGGCGGCCGGGTCGTCGAGGGGCGGGGCCCTCGGCTCGATGTCGTCAATCCCGCGACGGGCGGCGTGCTCGCGGTCGCTGACAGTGCCGACCAGGCCGACGTCGAGGAGGCCGTCCGGGTCGCGCAAGCGGCCTTCGACTCCGGCGTGTGGAGCCGGATGCCAATCCACGAGCGGTCGCGGATCCTGCACCGGTTCGCTGACGGGATCGCGGCGCGGATGAGCGACCTCTACCAGCTGGAGACCGCCAACAACGGCCGGCCACTGACCGAGACGAAGGCGCAGATCACCCGGCTGCCGGAGTGGTACCGCTACAACGCCTCGCTGCTGCTCGCGGACCGCGACGCGGTGGTCCCGATGCCCGGGCCCTACCACTCGTACACCAGCCGGCTGCCCCTCGGCGTGGTCACGATCCTGGCGTCGTTCAACCACCCGATGATGATCGCGTCGAAGGCTCTCGCGCCCGCGCTGGCGACCGGCAACTCGGTGGTGCTGAAGCCGTCCGAGCAGACCCCCCTGACCGCGATGTTGCTGGCCGACATCGCCCACGAGGCCGGCATTCCCGACGGCGTACTCAACGTCGTCAACGGCCTCGGCCCGGTCGTGGGCGCCGCTCTCACCGAGCACCCGTTGGTGAAGAAGGTGGTGTTCACCGGCGGCACCGAGCCTGGCCGGTCGATCGCGCTCGCGGCGGCGAGGCGCTTCGCCAAGACCACACTCGAGCTCGGCGGCAAGTCACCGGTCATCATCTTCGGTGACACCCCCGTCGACGTGGCCGCGCGCGGCGCCGCGTTCGGCGGCTTCATCGGGGCCGGCCAGACCTGCATCGCGGGTAGCCGGCTGCTGGTGCACCGCAGCATCCACGACGGGTTCCTCGACGCGCTGACCGCGGTCGCCGAGGGAATTCGCATCGGCAACCCCAGCGACGAGTCCACACAGCTCGGCCCGGTGATCTCCGCCCGAGCCAGGGACCGGATCCTCGGCCGCATCGCCGAGGGCGTGCGGTCCGGCGCCCGCGTCGTCACGGGTGGCGCCGCCGCGACCGTGCCCGGGCTGGAGGACGGCTTCTTCGTGCAGCCGACCGTGCTGGCCAATGTCACCAACGACATGACCGTGGCCCGCGAGGAGATCTTCGGGCCCGTCGTCGTGGTGATCCCCTTCGACGAGGAGGACGAGGCCGTCGCGATCGCCAACGACTCGCCGTACGCCCTCGGCTCCGCGATATGGACCCGTGACATCGCCCGCGCCCACCGCGTGGCGTCCCGGCTCGAGGCCGGGATGGTCTGGATCAACGACCACCACCGCCTGGACCCGTCCTCCCCGTGGGGTGGTCTCAAGGAGAGCGGAATCGGCCGCGAGGGCGGCTGGGAGTCGTTCCACGACTTCACGCAGGTGCGTGCGGTGACCGTCCGGACGGCGACCGACGACGTTGACTGGTACGGCGGCAAAGCGACCGGAAGGCTGAACTGATGAGCGACCTGACCATCCACCCGGTCGAGAACGGCGTGATCCTGGCCGAGCTGTCCCGGCCCCCGGAGAACCTGTTCAGCATCGAGCTGTGCGGACAGCTGGCGGCCGTGCTCGACGACCCGCCGGAGGGCGCTCACGTGCTGCGCCTGCGGGCAACCGGTGACGTGTTCTGCCTTGGCCGCGACCGTGGCGGCTCGACTCCGGCCGAGGTGCGGGCGGAGGCCGAGGCGCTCGCCGGGCTCACCCGCTCGGCGCAGCGGACGAGGCTGGTGACCGTCGCCGAGGTGCAGGGCGACGCGGCCGGGTTCGGTGTCGGCCTGGTGGCGGCCTTCGACGTGTCGGTCGCGGTGCGGGACGCGGCCTTCCGGTTCCCCGAAGTCGGCATCGGCCTCGCGCCGGCCCTGGTCCTCGCCTGGCTGCCTCGCGTGGTCGGCCGCCGGAAGGCGTTCTGGCTCACCGCGACGGGAGAGCCACTGGCCGCCGAACAGGCGGCGGAGCTCGGCCTGCTCAACGAGGTGGTCGACACGCGTGACGCCCTGACCAAGCGGGTCGACGACATGGTTGCGCAGCTGCGCGCCCGCAGCCCGCGGGTGCACGGCGACATCAAGGACATGCTCCGGGTGTTCGGCGATGTTGGCGACGAGCGCGCTCTCGACGTGAGCATCGACCGGCTCGTGGTCGGGTCGCTACGCCGTGGCGAGGGCTGACGTGGCGGCATGACGGGTTCAACCGGCGTACGGCAGACTGCTCGGGTGTCCACCGAGTCGGCCGCCGCGCGAGTGGCGGGTAGCCTGCGCGAGCGTGTGTCCAGCGGGCAGCTCCTGCCGGGGACCGCGCTGTCGCAGGCAGGCCTGGCCGAGGAGTACGGCGTCAGCCGTATCCCGGTCCGCGACGCCCTCCAGCAGCTCGCCAGCGAAGGGCTCGTCGAGCTACGCGGCGCGACCGCGGTGGTGACCCCGCTGTCCATCGACGACCTGCAGGAACTCTACGAGCTGCGTGAGGCGGTCGAACCCGTCGCCACCCGGCTCGCCGTCCCGCGGGTGGGCCGGGCCGGCATCACGCGGATGACCCATCTGCTCGCGGTGATGGATGACCCGGCCATCGGTCCGGGCACCTGGGTGGAGACCAACGCGGCTTTCCACGCGGAGGTCTACACGCTGGCCGGACGGCCGCGCATGATCGCGATGGTCGAGCAGCTGCGGCGGCTCGCCGACCGCTACATCTATTTCCATCTCGACGTGGTCGGCCAGGCCGGGCACCTGCAGGAGGAGCACCGGCAGATCCTCGACGCGGTGAAGGCGCAGGAAGCGCGGGCTGCCGCCGAGCTCACCCGCGCCCACCTCGCGTCGTCACACGCCGTCGTGCTCGACTACCTGCTCACCCAGGAGCGGGACGGGGCTTAGCGCGCCACCATCCCCGCGGACAGGTCGATGTCGGCCGCGCAGAGGCCGGGCATGTGCAGCATCGCGACGACGGCCGCGGCCACCTCGTCCTCGGTGAGCATCCGGTGCAGCGCTGCCCGCGACACGAACGCCTCCTCGGCCTCCTCGTACGTCGTCCCGGTGCGCTCGGCCTCCAGGTTGAAGTTGCGGGTCATCCGCGGCCCCTGGACCGGACCCGGCGACAGGCAGTTCACCGAGACGCCCGCCGGTCCCACTTCGTACGCGAGCGTCGCGGTCAGCCCGATCACCGCCATTTTGGAGGCGGTGTACGGCGTGCGGCGGGTCAGCGGGCGCTTGCCGCTCACCGACGCGAGGTTGATCACGTCGCCGACGCCCCGCTCGACCATCGCCGGGAGGAACGCCCGGCACATCAGGTAGATGCCGCGGACGTTGGTCGCGAAGACGTCGTCCCACTCGTCGGGCTTGATGTCGACCAGCGGCGCGACGGGGCCAGGGACGCCGGCGTTGTTGACCAGGATCCCCACCGTCTCGTCGGCCACCTCCTCGGCGAGCGCGGCAACGCTCGCCGGGTCGGACACGTCGGCCGCCGTGACCCGGATGCTCCCGGACATCGCCTTGGCCTCGGCCGCCACGGCATCGAGCCGCTCCCGGTTGCGCCCGACCGCGACCACGCGGGCGCCGCGGGCCGCGAGAGCGAGCGTGATCGCACGGCCAAGCCCGCTGCCGGCACCGGTCACGACGGCGGTACGGCCCGCCACCCGGTCGCCCGGGAAGGCGGGCCCGTCGACGGTGGTCACGCCGGACCATCGAGCAGGGCGACCGCGCG
Organism: Micromonospora sp. NBC_00858; assembly: GCF_045207365.1. Lineage (NCBI taxonomy): Bacteria > Bacillati > Actinomycetota > Actinomycetes > Micromonosporales > Micromonosporaceae > Micromonospora > Micromonospora sp. NBC_00858. The sequence goes on from NZ_CP108828.1 coordinate 3,248,680, forward strand.
GGTCGGGCCGCCGTGGGCGCCGAGCACCTTGAGCGGGAAGCCGACGAACGTGAACCGCTTGCCGATCAGCTGGTCGAGGTTGGTGAGGTTCTCGTAGTGGGTGATGTGGTGGCGGCGGCACATCATGTGGCACGGGTAGGACTTGCTGGTCGGGTTGTCGGGTGTCGGGCTGTCCACGCCGAACGTCTTCACCCCGTGCTCGACGATCCATTCGCTGCCGGTCTCCCCGAGGCCGGGGAATTCGGTGAGGTACTGCGGCTGCCCGGCGTACCGGCCGTGCGTCCCGGTGTGCAGCAGCAGGATGTCGCCGCGCTCGACGGTCACGTCGACGGCGTCCTGCGCCGCGTCGAGATGCTCGGCGGTGATGTCCTGGCCGGCGCCGACGTGCGAGACGTCGAGGCAGACCGCCGGCCCGTAGAACAGGTCGAGCGACATCTGGTCGATTGTCTGGGCCGACGGGTCGGGGTCGAGATGGGAGAACGAGTCGACGTGGGTCGGGCCGTTGTCGTTGAAGATGATGCCCTTGGTCTGGAACGAGAAGCCGCCCACGAAGCGCAGCGCCGTCTCTTCGTGCAACGCGTGGTCGAACACCACGGTCTTGAGGTGGCCGGGATAGACCTGCATGCCCTGGTAGATGTCCTGTGACAGGTCGACGAGCTGCACGTCGACACTCCCTTCCGTCGGGCCGGCCCCGCTGACCGGGGTGGCTGGGTGTCGGAACTCTAGGGCGGCCGCGCGCGGCGCGGACGCTTCAATCGGAGTAGGTTTACGGTCATGAACGCACCGATCGGTGAAGCGGTCCGACGCCCCGGTTCGGCAGCCAGGACACCGCCCCGGCCGGGGGCCACCGCGTCGCCGTTCGACATCGCGGACCGGATCGCCGAGGTGGTGGGCGGGCCGGTCATCCTGGAGGACCCGTCGTTCCGAGTGCTCGGCTACTCCGCTTTCGTCGGCCCGATGGACCGTGGCCGCGCCGAGGCGATCCTCGGCCGCAGGATCCCGGGTGTGTGGCTCGAGCATCTGACCCGGACCGGAAGCCTCGACCGGCTCCGCGGCACCGCGGACGTCGTCGACCTGTCCGACGGCCCGTGGAAGGCGCACCGCCGGCTGATCACGGCGTTCCGGGCTGGAGACCGCCTGCTGGGGTTTGCCTGGGTCGCGGAGGGCGAGCGGCCGCTCGGCGATGGGGCGGCCCGCGCCTTCCGCCGCGCCGTCGACGAGGAGACGCCCGCCCTGCTGCGGCACCTTGAGCGGCTCGACGCCGAGGAGGCGCACCGGTCGCGGCTCGCCTCCGCGCTGCTCGACGGACTGCCCGGGGCACCTGCCGCCGCCGACCGGCTCGGCTTCGACCGGGACGGCCGCTTCGTGGTCCTGTCCGTCGCCGGTCCGGCACAGGCGCGGGCACGGACGCAGGACGGGGAGGCCGGAAGGACGCGCCTGCTGGAGCACCTGCGTCTCTGTCTTGACTCGTTCCACCGCCGCTGGGTGGTGACCCCCCGCGGCGACGGCGGGCTCGCCCTGGTGGCCCTGCGGGCCGAAGAGTCCGAGAAGATGGCCGCGCGGCTCGGCCAGGAGGTGTTGAGGCTCGCTGGCGACGGCCCGCTGCGCACCATGCGGGTCGCGGCGAGCTCGGTCGGCGCCGGCCTCGCCGTCCTGCCGAGGCTGCGTGCCGAGGCGACCGCCGCGACAGTCGTGGCAGGCGACGACGGGTCGTTCGTCGCGTACGCGGACGTCGATGCCGAGGTGCTCGTCGCGGACGTGGTTGCCGCGCTGCCGGCGGGTGTCCGGCTGTCGGGGATCGATCGGCTGCGCGCGGCCGACCGCGGCACCGGGCCAGAAGGCGGCGAGCTGGAGCGCACTCTGCGCGCGTTCCTCGCAGCGTGCGGCAGCGCCTCGGCGACGGCCCGTGAGCTCGGCGTGCACGTCACCACCGTCCGGCACCGGCTCGACCGGATAGCCGCGATTTCGGGGCTCCGGCTCGACCGCCCCGAGGTCCGCATCGCCTGCGACCTTGTGCTGCGCCGCCCCTGAGCCTGGGACACCTGTCGCCCAGCAGTCCGGCGGCCCGGCACTGACGTTTGCTGACACCCCTGTTCACACCGGCTCGCAATAGGGTGGCCGGATGACGACAGCCCAGACGGACGTGACGACGGTCGGCGTGGTCGGCCTCGGGATCATGGGGTCGGCGATGTCCGGCCACCTGCTGACCGCCGGCTTCGACGTGACCGGCACCGACCTGGCCCGGCCCGCGGTCGACGAACTGGTCGCCCGCGGCGGCCGCCCGGCCCGCGACCTCGCCGCCCTCGCGCGCGAGTCGGCGGTCGTGGTCACCTCGCTTCCGTCCGCCGCGGCGGCGCTGGAGGTGTGCCGGGGCCTCGCCGCCGCAGAGCCGGCCGACCTCGTCGTCGTCGAGACGTCGACGCTGTCGCTGGCCGTGAAGCAGGAGTGCCGCGAGCTGCTCGCCGCGGTCGGCGTACCGCTGCTCGACTGCCCGCTCAGCGGTACCGGCGCGCAGGCCCGCGACCGCGACCTGGTGGTGCTCGGCAGCGGCGACGAGGCGGCGTTCGAGAAAGCCCGTCCGGTGATGGCAGCGTTCGCGCGGTCAGTACGGTTCGTCGGGCCCTTCGGCCACGGCATCACGATGAAGCTGGTCGCCAACCTGCTGGTGTCGATCCACAACGCGTCGACGGCGGAGGCGTTCGCGCTCGGCGTGGCCGCGGGCCTCGACCCGGCCGTCCTCTACGAGACAGTCCGCGAGGGGGCGGGCGGGTCGGTCATCTTCGACAAGCGCGGGTCGCTCATGGTCGAGCGTGCCTACCGGCCGGCGACCGCGCGGGTGTCGATGTTCGTCAAGGACGTTTCATTGGTGCAGGAGCTGGCCGCGTCGGTCGGCGTCGCCACGCCGGTGCTCGACGCGACACTGCCGCTGTACACGAAGGCGGTGGACGCCGGGTGGGCCGATGCCGACGCGGCCGCGCTGCTGGAGGTCGTCGAGGCGGAGGTGCGGGGTTGAGCGGGATGACCTTGGCGCAGGCGGAGGCGGTTGCCGCCGGGACGCTGCGACACGCCCGCGCGGCCGGGGCGGCGCCGCTCGCGGTGGCGGTGCTCGACCCGGGCGGCCATGTGGTCGTGGTGAAGCGCGAGGACGGCGCGGGCATCCTGCGCGTCGAGATCGCGACCGCCAAGGCCTTCGGCGCGCTCGGTATGGGCATGTCGTCGCGGGAGATCGCCCAGCGGGCGGAGCGGCAGCCGACGTTCTTCGCCTCGCTCGCCGCAGTGACCGGCGGTCGGCTGGCGCCCGCGGCGGGAGGTGTTCTGGTACGCGACGCCGACGGCTCCCTGCTGGGAGCCGTCGGCGCGAGTGGCGACGTCTCGGACGTGGACGAGGCGTGCGTGCTGGCCGGGATCGCGGCCGCCGGTTTGGTCTGACGGCGCGCGCCCCGGTCGGCGGATCAGTCGGTGAGCTTCAGCAACCGCGCTGCCGTCCGACCGCGGATGGCCTCCCGGTCGTCGTCGCTGAGCCCGCGGGTCCCGTCGATCTGGCCGAGCGGGTCGTAGTGGCCCATGTCGAACGGATAGTCGGTGCCGATGACGACGTGATCGGCGCCCATCTGCTCGACCAGGAACTCCAGGTGCGGCGCGTCGAACACCAGGCAGTCGACGTAGATCTGCTTGAGGTAGGTGCTCGGCGGTCGTGAGATGTGGTGCCGGCCTTCGGGCCGCAACTCGTAGGCGTGGTCCATTCGGGAGGAGTAGAACGGCAGGTAACCGCCGCCGTGCACGGCGACCAGCTTGAGGTTGGGGTGTTCCTCGAGGACCCCGCCATGGATGATTCGGGTCAGCGCGAGCGTGGTGTCGAGCGGGTTGCCGATGACGTTGGTCAGGTAGTACTTCCGGAACCGTTCGCCGCCCGTGAACCCGTTGGGGTGCAGCATCACGACGACGTCGAGCTCCTCCGCCTTGGCGAAGAACGGCCGGAACCGGCGGTCGTCGAGATCCATTCCCATGACGTTGGTGTTGATCTCGACGCCCCGGAAGTCGAACTCCGTGACGCACCGCTCGAGTTCCTCGACCGCCGATCGCACGTCCTGCATCGGTACGGTGGCCAACCCGACGAACCGATCGGGGTGGTCGCCGACGATCTTGGCGAGGTTCTCGTTCTGCATCCGGGCGAGCTCACGGGCAAGCTCCGGGTCGGCCCAGTAGAAGTAGCCGGCCGGGGCCACCGAGATGGCCTGGACGTCGATGCCCATCCGGTCCATGTCGGCGATCCGTGTCTGCGGGTCGGTTGCCTGCGGCATGATCTCGCGGACGTGCTCGAGCTGGTAGGCGTTGGTCTCGTCGCCGCCGTAGTAGCTGAACGGCTCCATCTCCGGCGCCATCAGCCCCTCCACGAGCGGCTGGCAGTCGGGCAGGATGACGTGGGCGTGGATGTCGACGGTTCGGTGGGATCCGCTGGGCATGGATGACCTTCTGTTCGTTGGGACGTGGGGCGAAAGCGGACTCAGCCGACGGGCGTGGGCGCCCAGGGCAGCTGCGCGCCGGCGTACTTCGCGGCCCGGACGTCGCCGGAGCGGGCGTGACCCTCGAAGAGCTCCACGCGTGCGGCGCGGCCGCACAGCTCGCCGAGCCGGGCGCTGGCGGCGGGATCGGTAACCTCCTGGTACGTCACCGTGCGCAGGTACTTCCCGACCCACAGCCCGCCGGTGTAGCGGGCGGCACCGCGGGTGGGCAGCACGTGGTTGGTGCCGATCACCTTGTCGCCATATGACACGCAGGTGCCTTCGCCGAGGAAGAGCGCGCCGTAGTGCCGCATCTTGTCCAGCGCCTCGCGCGGGTTGCGGGTGAGGATTTGCACGTGCTCGCTGGCGTAGGTGTCGGCGAGCGCGTACGCCGCGTCGAGGTTTTCGACGACGTGCACCTCCCCGTGGTCGCGCCACGCGGGGCCGGCCATGTCGTTGGTCGACATGCCCGGAAGGATCTCGTCGACGTGGACCATGACCGCTCGGGCGAGTGCCTCTGAGGTGGTGATGAGCACCGCCGGGGAGTCCGGCCCGTGCTCGGCCTGGCTGAGCAGGTCGACGGCCACCACGAACGGATCGGCGGCATCGTCGGCCACGACGAGGATCTCGGTCGGTCCGGCGAACAGGTCGATGCCGACCTCACCGAACAGCTGCCGCTTCGCCTCGGCGACGTACGCGTTGCCCGGTCCGGCGATCAGGTCGACCTTGCCGATCGACTCGGTGCCGATGGCCATCGCGGCGACCGCTTGGACACCGCCGAGCAGGAAGATCTCGTCCGCGCCGGCCATGTGTAGGGCGGCCACGGTCGCCGCTGGGATCTTTCCGCGCAGCGGCGGGGTGCAGGCAGTGACCCGCTCGACCCCGGCGACCTTTGCTGTCACGACGGTCATGTGCGCCGAGGCGGTCAGCGGGTAGCGGCCCCCGGGCACGTAGGCACCGGCCGCGACGATCGGCAGGTGCTTCTGGCCCAGGAACACGCCCGGCTGGGTCTCCACCTCCAGGTCCTGCAGGGTGTCGCGCTGGCGTTGGGCGAAGTCGCGGACGTTGGCCTGCACGGTTCGGATGTCGTCGACGACCTCGGACGTCAGTGACGCGACGAGCTCCTCGATCTGCTCCGGCCCGAGCCTGAACGACTCGGGCGACCAGTTGTCGAACTTCTCGGAGTAGCGGCGTACGGCCTCGTCGCCGTTCGCGCGAACGTCCTTGATCACCTCACGGACGACGGCGGAGACGTCGTCGTTGCCGTGGGCGGCGGGCACGCCGCCGGTGGGGGACTTCAGGTGGGTGCTCATGGTGCTCCTGTACTGGGCGGGTGCGGTCAGGCCACGGGCTCGGCAGTGGGGCTCATTTCCTTCATGGCCTCGAGACGCGCGAGCACCTCGGCCTGGAGGGTGGCCACCGTGGGGTCGGTCTGCCGGCGCGGGCGGGGCAGATCGATGGTGATGTCCTCGTAGATCCGGCCGCCGGGCTGGAGCACGATGATCCGGTCGGACAGCTCGACGGCCTCGACGACGTCGTGGGTCACGAAGACCACAGTCTTCTTCGACTGGGCCCAGATGTCCTGTAGCTGCGCGCGAAGCCCTCGGGCGGTGATCGCGTCGAGATGGCTGAACGGTTCGTCCATCAGCAGCAGGTCGGGCTCGACCGCGAAGGCACGGGCGATGCCGACGCGCTGCTGCATGCCGCCGGACAGCTGACCGGGATAGAAGTTGGCGTTCTTCGCCAGGCCCACCATCTCGAGGTACCGCTTGGCCCTGGCCACGGTGGCCTCGCTCCGGTCATCCTGGACGTACATCATGTTCCGCATGACGCTGCGCCAGGGAAGCAGCCGCGGGTCCTGGAAGACGTAGCCCATACGGGCCGGGCCGCCATCGTCACTGGTCAGGCTGATCTCGCCGGAGGTGTGCTCCTCCACGCCCGAGATGATGTTGAGCAGCGTGCTCTTGCCGCAGCCCGAGGGCCCGACGATCGACACGAATGTCTGGCCGCTCACCTCGAAGGAGATGTCGTCAAGGACCCGGCTCGCCCGGGGAGTGCCCAGGTTGAAGGTCTTGGCGAGGTTCTTGACGGTCAGGACTGCCACGAGAGCTCCCTAGGGCTGGGGGTGTGCAGGATGAGGGCGGACGGGATCATCAGCCATCCCGCCAGCGGAAGGCGCGCTTGATCGCGCGGTCGAGCACGAGCCGGTCGAGCAGCACGATGAAGCCGACGAACAGCACGACCCAGGCGGCGAACCCGCCGAACCGGTTGGCGTCGTACCAGAAGCGGGCCCGGTAACCGACACCCCCGCCGCCGCCGAACCATTCGGCGAGCAGGACGCCGTTCCATCCGATGATGATCGCGAAGCGCACGCCGGCCGCGATGTACCCGGTGACGGCTGGGAGGACGAGGTCGCGGATGCGGCGGGTGACCGGCACGTTGTACGTCGACGACATATCGCGCAGGTCGCGGGAGACGCCCCGCACGCCCTGGGCGACGTTGACGACCACGAACGGCACCGAGGTCAGAAACGTCGTGATGATCGGGCTCATGTCGCCGAAGCCGAACCACATCACCGTGAGAAACGACCAGATGATCGCCGGGATCGACAGGCCGACCAGGACCGGGCTCTCGAAGAACGCCCGGGACAGCGAGGAGAGGCCCATCAGCACACCGATCGCGATGCCCACGACGGTCGCGAGCAGCAACCCGACGCCGAAGCGGTAGAGCGTCGAGCCGAAGTTGCCGAAGACCTCGCCGCGGGAGAACTCCTCGCCGAGTCGCTGCACCACCTCGACCGGGCCCGGGACGCGGCCGAAGAGCAGCGACATCAGGACCCAGAACAGGAAGAAGGACAGCAGCGCGGCGACCCGGGCGGCCCCGTCGGAGGTGAGCCGCTTGCGCCAGGCCGGCGTGCTCTGCTCGATCTCGCTGGTCGAGCGGCGCCGGTTGGCGGTGGCCTGGAACGTGGTGCTCATAAGGCGGAACTCCTTTCCTCCGGACGCCATGCGAGGAGCCGTGCCTCGGCCTTGAACAGGACCAGGCGCTCAATGAGGAGCATGAACACGATGAACAGGGACGTCCACGCGAGCACGGCAGCGATGTCGTAGAGCTGGTACTCGGTGCGGATCTGGAAGCCGACACCGTTGCGGCCTCCGAACACCTCGGTCAGCGCCTCGACCTTCCAGGCCACTGCGAAGCACATCCGGATCGCGGCGAACACGAACGGCACGATCGTCGGGAGCAGCACCTCCCGGCGGATCTGGTGCGGGGCCCGCCCGAAGGCCTCGCTCATGGTGACCAGGGACTTGTCGACGCCCCGGATGCCCTCGGCGACGTTGAGCGCGACGTAGGGCGCGGACACGAGCGCGACCGCGAGGATCGGCCCGAAGTTCGACAGGCCGAACACGATCAGCGACATGACCGCGTAGACGATCGCGGGGATCGTGCCAGCGATGGTCACGCCACCGTGGAAGAACGCCCGCCAGTAGTTGTACCGGCCCATCAGATAGCCGACCGGCGCCCCGATGGCGGCGGCGACCCCGAAACCGGCGAAGGTCTTCAGCACGCTCGCCGAGAAGTCGGTGACGAAGTTGCCGTTCTCGACGATCTCGACCGCCGCTTGGAAGACCTCGTGCGGGCGGGGCAGCAGCCGGGATCCGTACCACCAAGAGCCGAACTCCCATAGCAGGAACATCGCGATCCAGCCCAGGACGAGCAGGCCGGTGCGCCGCCAGCGCCGCAGCCGGCCGATCCTGCGGGCGCTCGCCTCGCGGTCGTCGGGGTCCGCGGGGGGCGCGGCCGAAGCCGCGCCCACCAGCTGATCCGTCATCATCTCTCCTTCACTCGGCCCTACCGGGCCCACTCACCCGGCCACACCGGGCCTGCTGGATGCGTCGGGACTCGAGGTTCAGGACTTCGGGATGATGGTGAAGTCGGGGGCCGGCGTGTTCTTGTCGACGAAGCCGGTCTCCTTCATCAATTCGAACAGCTTGGTCTCGCTGTCGACCCACGCCTGGTCGAGGTAGGTCGTGTCGACGAACCAGTCGTACTTGTTGGCCAGCCAGTCCTGGATGAACGCCTTCTCCTCGGGCGTCTCGGCGGCGAAGTCCTCGGGGTAGGCCTTGACGATCGCGTCGCGGTTCTTGGCCCACTCCTGCACGCCGCGGTCCCAGATCTTGACCAGGAAGGCCGCCTCCTCGGGGTTCTTCTCGACCCAGGCCTTACGAGCGACGAAGACATTGTTCTGCGGGTGGGTGACGTTCTGCGGGTCGGAAGAGAACTTCTCGGCGTAGATCTGCGAGACCGACTTGGAGTCGTAGAGCGGCTTGATCGCGCCGCTGGACAGCTGCGGAATCGAGAAGTCGGGCAGCAGCAGACCGGCGTCGGCGTCACCACGCTCGATGAGGCCGGCGGCGTTCTGCGGGTCGGTCACGACGAGCTCGAAGTCGCCGCCCCCGGCGCGCAGGTCGAGGTTGCAGAACTTGCGGGCGTAGACGCCCCACATGATCGTGATCGAGACGGCGCTGTGCGTCACGATCTTCTTGCCCTTGAGGTCGCAGATGGTCTGGGCGCTGCTCTTTGCCGACACGGCCAGGATGCTTCTGTCCGAATTGAACTTGCCGAAGATTGTTGTTTTCTCGCCGGTCTGCTTTTCCAGGTCGGGTACCTCGTACGACGCGGCTGAGACGACGTCCGCGTGACCGCCGGCGTACACCCCGTACTCGTCCCAAGAGGACGAGGTGAGGACCTGGATCCCCGCCTCCTCCTCCATCTGCTGCTTGATGCCTTGGCTCTCCATCCACTTCCAGACCGGGTCGGGAGCCATCACCATGTTGACGACGCCGCCGGCGTCCTTTGCCTCGCCGCCCTTGGCGGCGCCTGGGCGCGATCCACAGCCGGAGACCAGCAGGGCAATGACACCGGCGGCGGCCACCAGGCGCGAGCGGTGGGGACGGAAGATGCGTGCAGTGCTCATATCGTGCCTCTCAGAGTCGTTCGACCGGTCCGAGGGTGCGATCAGGGGCGACGCGCTACGACGGGCCCGGTGGTGGTTGGGGGTGGGGGTGAAGCGGTGGGGGGTGAAGTGGTGGGGATGGAGTGGTGGGGATGTGGCGCCTGAGACTGCCGTGACTAATCTTGCAAGTCAAGCATTTCTCGGAAACTTATGCATGCTCCTGTTCTCGACCAAGCGCTCGACGGCCGCCGGGTTCGCGCCTGCGTAGCCGATATTTCCGGACTCAGACGGGGTGCTAGGAAGTTGACAGCCAACGAGATGATCGTCTATCTTCGTCGTGCATAGATTATGCATTTCTGCCCGCATCGAGGGCCGACGCCTGGACACGAGAAGGAAGTGAGACGGGTTGTGAGCGTGAATCCGGGCACGACGGGCGATGGTCCGGGACGACGGCGCCGCGCGCGCCCTGCGACGAACAGCTCGACCGTGGCGCAGGCCGCCGGCGTTTCCCAGTCGACGGTCTCGCGCGCCCTGCGGGGCGACCCCCGGGTGCGGGAGGACACCCGCCGCCTCATCGAGGAAACCGCCGAGCGGCTGGGTTACCGCCCATCTTGGGTGGCTCCCCCGACGCCACAGCGCACACGCACCATCGGCGTTGTCGTCTCCGACCTGACCAACCCGTTCTTCCCGACGCTGCTCACGCCGGTGCACGACGAGCTGCAGATCATGGGCTACCGGGTCGTGCTGTTTGCCGAGCGCACCGACATCCCGACCGGGCAGGAGGCCCTGGTCAACCTGCTCAACCGGTCGATCGACGGCGTCCTGGTCACGACGGCCACCCTCGACTCGCGGCTCGGCCAGGCCCTCGCCGGGCGGGACCTGCCGGTCGTGCTTCTCAACCGGTACGTCGACGGGATGGACGTCGACCGCGTCATTGCGGACAACTACCAGGGCGGACGCGCCGCCGCTCGCCATCTGCTGGACTTCGGCCACCGCACCATCGGCGTCATCCGTGGCCCCGCCAACACCTCGACGAGCAGGGACAGGCACGCCGGCATCGTCGACGCCGGGGTCGCACTCGACGAGCGTCTCGTCCGCGAAGGACCGTACTCGCACCAGTGCGGCTACCAGAACGCCCGAGAGCTGCTCCGGCTGGCCACTCCCCCGACCGCGCTGATCTGCGGCAACGACGTGATCGCGTTCGGCGCCATCGACGCCGCGAAGTCGCTTGGCCTGGACGTGCCGGGCGACGTTTCGGTGCTCGGCTTCGACGACGTTCCGATGGCAGCCTGGGAGGTGTTCCAGCTGACCACGGTCCGCCAGCCCCTGTCGGAGATGGCACGGACGGCCGCCCGACTGCTCGTGGAGCGCATCGAGCACGGCGGCGACATCGGCGCCGGGCGCGAGCGTCTGTTCGCCACCAGCCTCGTGCAGCGGTCGACCACCCAGCGGGTGGCCCGCTGACACCCGGTGCCCACAGGGCCCGGCCGTCGCTGGTGACATGGCATGTCCTCCTCGAGAGGGGGCGGTAGGTTCGGCACCGCCCCACGCGCCACAGCCTCGCCGCGTCACGCGACGCGCCACCATGTGGGGCCACCCATTTCTGAGGCGACAGTGTGGTGAGCGACACATCGGCACGGATCCGCGGCCGGCGGCACCGTGGCCTCATGACCTCCGCCTCGCTCCACCAGGTGACTACGCCCACACCAGCCCCACGACCGCGTCCAGACGCCGACGTGCGCCTGCCGACGTGGGCACGCGAGGCCTCCGACGGCGTGGATCTGGTGGCCCTGGCGGACCGGGTCGTCGAGGCGGACCTCGCGGCGGCGTTCGACACGTTGCGCGACAACGACGAGTTCGTGTCCCGGCTACGGGCCAGCGTGGTCGAGAACCTCCGCCACCTCCGCCAGGTCATCGCCGGGCGGATCCACCTCACTGAGGTGACGCTCGCCGAGCCGTTCGCCCTGGCCCGCCTGCAGGCCCGGCTCAGGTTGCCGCAGACGGCGCTGCAGCGGTCCTACCGTGTGGGCTTCCTGACCATGTGGCACGAGTGGAGCGACCGGCTGGTCGAGCGGGCCGACCGCAACGACGTCCCGCGCGCAGAGAGTCTCGAGGCACTACGCGGCATGACTGCGCTGCTGCTCGGCTACCAGCACCAGGTGGCATCGCAGGTCGCGGACAGCTTCGCCCGGGCCGACGAGGCGCTGAGCCGCTCGCGCGAGCACGTACGCAACGGCCTCGTCCAGCATCTGCTACGCGAGGACTCCACGCCACTCCCACCGTCGGACCTGGTTCTGCTCGACTATCCCCTCGACGCCAGCCACATCACCGTGTTGCTGCCGGCGATGCCCGAAGGCGCTGCGCGCCAGATCCTCAACGCGCTGCGCGAGGCGTGCCACACCCGCGACACCCTCGTCCATCCGGTCGACCTCACCAACACGGTGGTGTGGCTAGCACACCCCCGGCCACCGGGATGGCGCGCCGCGAGGATCGCCAACCTGACCGACTGCCTCCGCGGCCTCGGCGTCGAAGCGTCGGTCAGCGACCCGCACGTCGGCGTACAGGGCGTGCGGGCCGGCTGGCTCCAGGTGCGGGACGTGCAACGGGTGCGCGCGGCGTGGGGTGCGGCGGGCAGCCCCAGGGTGCTGGGCCACCCCGACGTTAGCCTCGAGATCCTGTTGATGGCCGACTCGGTCAAGGCCCGTGCGTTCGTCCACGCCGAACTCGGACAGCTAGGTGCCGACGACGACCTGGCCGCGCGGCTGCGCGAGACCGTCGAGGCGTCCCAACGGTGGGGCAGTCATGTGACCACCGCCGCGCACCTCCACCTGCATGAGCACACCGTGCGCAACCGGCTGCAGAAGGCCGCAGAGCTGCTGGGCCGCCCGCTGACGGAGCGACGGACCGAGCTCCAGGTCGCGCTGAGGCTCGCGCGGCTGCTGACCGAGAACAACAGTCGGGCCGACAGCCCGATACTGCCGCCGCCGGTCAGTCCCGGCACGCCGGGATGACGCCCGGCGTGAGTACACCGCTCGGTCGGACCTCCCATCCTGAGGGTCCCCGCATGAGGAGCGAGCAGATGAACGGCGACGTGGCGCGTGTGAACCACTGGATGGGGCAAGAATTCGCGGGTGCGAGCACCCGTACCGCCTCGGTCACCAACCCAGCGACCGGAGCGGTGACCGCCGCGGTGGCACTGGCGTCCACGCACGACGTGGCCCGCGTGGTCGACGCCGCCGTCGCGGCGTTCCCGGCGTGGCGCGACACGTCGTTAGCCCGCCGCACCCAGACACTGTTCGGTTTCCGCGAGCTGCTGAACACACGCAAGACGGAGCTTGCCGAGCTGATCACCGACGAGCACGGCAAGGTGATGGCGGACGCCGTCGCAGAGGTCAGCCGCGGCCAGGAGGTCGTCGAAGTCGCCTGCGGGATCGCCCAACTGCTGCACGGCGCCGTGAGTGAGAACGCCGCCACCGGTGTCGACGTGTCGACCGTGCGCCAGCCGTTGGGACCGGTCGCCGTGATCAACCCGTTCAACTTCCCGGCCATGGTGCCCCTGTGGTTCGTGCCGGTGGCCATCGCGGCGGGCAACACCGTCGTGCTCAAGCCCAGCGAAAAGACCCCGTCGGCCTCAATCTGGCTGGCGCGGCTGTGGGAGGAGGCAGGCCTGCCGGCCGGTGTGTTCAACGTCGTGCAGGGTGACGCCGAAGCGGTCGACGCGCTGCTCAGACATCCCGCGATCGAGGCGGTGTCGTTCGTGGGGTCGACGCACGTCGCGCGGCACGTCTACGAGACCGCAGCCGTGTCGGGCAAACGCGTGCAGGCCCTCGGCGGCGCCAAGAACCACATGGTCGTGCTCCCCGACGCCGACCTCGACGCCGCTGCGGACGCCGCCGTCAGCGCGGGCTACGGCTCAGCCGGCGAGCGGTGCATGGCGATCAGCGTTGTCGTCGCAGTGGGACCGGTAGCGGACGACCTGGTGACCCGAATCGCCGACCGGACACGTGCCCTGTCGGTCGGGTCCGGGCGCCGCGACGTCGACATGGGGCCACTCGTGACGCGCGAGCACCGCGATCGGGTTGCCTCGTACGTCGAGGCGGCGGAGGCGGAGGGCGGCAAGCTCGTCGTCGACGGCCGCGACTGGGACGTGGATGGCGAGGCGTCAGGCTTCTGGCTGGGGCCGACGCTGGTCGACCATGTCACCCCCGAGATGTCGGTCTACCGCGACGAGGTGTTCGGCCCGGTTCTCGCAGTCGTACGATCGGAATCCTTCGACGAGGCGCTTCGCCTGATCAACGCCAACCCCTATGGCAACGGCACCGCCCTGTTCACCTCCAGCGGCCCGGCCGCCCGGCGGTTCCAAAACGAGGTGCAGGTCGGCATGGTCGGGATCAACGTGCCGGTGCCGGTGCCGGTGGCGCACCACTCCTTCGGCGGCTGGAAGAACTCACTGTTCGGCGACACGCACGCCCACGGTGCCGAGGGGGTGCGGTTCTTCACCCGCGCCAAGGTCATCACGTCGCGGTGGGGCGCGCCGAGCGGCGGAGTGCAGCTCGGCTTCCCGCAGAACACCTGAAGTGGCGACCACGGCGGCGCCCCCCGCTCCGACGCTCCTTCTTGCCTGCCTGCTCGGCGGTTCGGCCGGCTGGGCGATGACGGCCGCGGGCGCCGCAGCGAGCACCATGGCGGCCGCCTACGGCGCCGACCTTCTCTGGGTCGGCCTGCTCACCGCCGCGCTGGCCGCGCCCTATGCCGCCCTCCAGTTCCCCGGCGGGATCCTGGTCGACCGGCTCGGCGTGCGAACGGCGGCGGCCGCCGGGCTGTCCCTCGTCGTCGCCGCGCACCTGCTGGCCCTGCTGGCTCCCCTGCCCTGGCTGGCGGTGGCGGCCAGGATCGCCTCCGGGACGGGATTCGCCGTCTGCTTCGTCTCCGGAGCCGAGCTGGCGCGCAGCAGCGGCCGCGGATCGTGGGGCATGGGGATCTTCGGTGGCGTGGCGCTCGCCGCGTCGGGAGCGGCCGTGCTCGTGGTGCCGTTCGCCGAGCTCGTGCTGGACTGGCGGGCTCCCTGGGTCACGACAGCTGCTGTGACGGCCCTCGCGCTGGTACTGGCGGCGCGGCAACCGCCGGACGGAGCCCGCCGAGCGACGCCCACGCATGGCGTCCACACCGCCGGATCACCACCGTCGACGCTGTTGCGCGACGGTGAGCTGTTCCGCCTCGCCGCCGTCCACGCCGTCACGCTCGGCGTGGGCCTCGTACTCTCGTCATGGGCCACCACGTTGCTCGTCGACATCTGGTCGTTCGAGTCCACGGCGGCCGCCGTGATCGGATCGGGCGTGCTCGGCCTCTCCGTGGTGAGCCGGCCCCTCGGCGGTCACATCGCGGCGATGTGGCCCACCCACAGCCGGACGATCTGTGTCCTCGCACTGATCGCGTGCTCGGCCGCCACCGTGGCGCTGTCCCGACCGACCGCGCCGGTGGTCGCGGTCCTGGCCGTGGTGGTGCTCGGGCTGTTCAGCGGACTGCCGTTCGCGAGCGTGGTCGGCGCCGCCCAGGCGCGCTACCCGCAGCGACCGGCGGCTGCCGTCGGGATGATGAACACGGCCGCGTTCGGTCTTGTCGTCACGGCGACCCCGGCCATGGGGTGGGCAGCCGACCACGGGCACGCCTCCTGGACACTGGTCGTCGTCGCCATGCTGTGGCTGGTGCCGTTGCTCGTGCTCCCGCGCGGTGCTCAGCCACGTGCCGTGCCGCCGTCCTGACCACGGGTCCCGAGCGCGTCGGCCACCTCGTCGGCACTCAGCGCGATCTGGAGTTCGGCGAGGGACCGCACGTGCGCGGTGGACACCCCCAGCAGCTGCTCGGCCTTGCGGATGCGCAGGCCGACCGTGTTGGGGTGCACGAACAGCGCTGCGGCAGTGGCAGCGGTGTTGAGGTCGTGGGCGACGTAGGCGCGCAGCGTCTGCTCGAGAGCAGTCCCGCGCGTAGCGTCGTGGGCGCGGATCGGGGCGAGCGTCTCGGCGGCGAAGCGACGTAGCTCCGAGACGTCCTCGAGCTGCAGCAGCAGCCCGTGCACGCCCAGCGACTCGAAGCTCGCGACCGTGTCGGCCTGCCCACGGAGCTGGGCGATCGTCGCCGCACCGCGGGCACGTCGGTAGGCCGCGGGGTAGTCGGCGAGCGTCGTGCAGAGCGGCGAGACTGCCACCCCGGTGTCCGCCCCGACGCCGATACGGCGCAGCTGCCGTTGGAGCTGACCGGCGCGGTCCAAGGCGTCGGCCTGGTCCTTCGCCGGCAACAGCAACACGACGTCGTCCGCGATCGCGCTGACCAACGCACGGGGCTGAGCGGTGGCCACCAGCGACCTCGCGACCGACAGGACGCGGGCGGACCCGGCACGCTGCGTGCCGCCGTGGACCACGATCACGGCATGCGGGTTCGTCAGGTCGAGACCGAGCCGGCCCGCCCGCTCGGCGGCCGTCACCAACCCGGCTGGGTTCCCGGTGAGCAGGTCCGTGACCACCTCGCCGGACAGGCGCCACTCGACCTCGAGTGCCGTGCGGGCCCGCAGCACCTCGAGGGCGCAGACCGTGGCGGCGTGCTCGAGCGCGCGGACGTCGATGGCGGGCAGCGGCAGCACGGACCGGGGGACCCAGATCCGAGCGACCGTGTCCAGGCCGAGCATCACCGGCGTCGAGTGCGCCTCCGTGTCTTGCGTGACGAGAGGGTTCTCGTCGCGCTTCACTGCGGCCAGCTCGGCCCCAGACGGTTCCTCGGTCACCACGACCGATGTACCCAGCACCTCGGTCAGCGCCGCCGCGACCCCCGCAACGCCACCGCCCCGGAGTGCGACCTGGGTGAACTGCTCATGCACCGCCTCCCCGCGACGCAGCAACTCGTGCTGCTCGGCGAGAGCGGTGTTGGCCGCGAGCAGCTCGGCGATGGTCGCGGCCTCGCGATCGCGTAGCCTGGTCGTTTCGATCGCGACGCCAGCCTGGTCGGCGAGCAGAGAGAGCAGATCCCGCTCGTCGGCGCCGTACTCGTGGGGAACCCGCTTGTAGCAGTTGAGCGTCCCGACGGGCACGCCCGACGACACAACGGGGACCGAGATCAACGAGCGGTAGCCCTGCTGGCGCGCCACCCCACCCCACGGGAGGAAGGTCGCGTCGGCCAGGGTATCAACCACCTGCACCGACCTACCGGTGAGGAACGCCTTGCTGGAGGGAGCCTGCAGCTCGTCGTCCGGGTCCAGCATCACCGGATGGTCGGCGTTGACCTGCTGGATGTAGCTCGACGAGAGGCCGTAAGTGCCGGTGATGGCCAGCGAATTGCCCTCCTCGTCGACGATCAAGACGGCGCAGAAGTCGTAGCCAAGCAGGCGAGCCGCCGTCTCGGACACGAGGTCGAGCACCTCTGGCAGCGAAACCGGTCGATTGATCACGGTGGCGATGGTCGCGATCGCCTCGAGCCAGGGGCGCAGGTGCAGGGCACCGCTCGTCTGCATGGCGCGACTGTGCCACGACACCCGACTCCGCGCCATACCTGTGTGGCGACACATGTCCGAACGGGGCCAGCGGAGGCCACAGTAGGCGCCATGAACGATCACCACCTGTCCGAGGCCGAGCCGCCCGGGAGGTCCCGCGAGGCCGACGTGCACATCATCCGCGGCGACGACCTATCCGACGAGACACCCCAGACGTCCGGCCTGAAGCGCTTCGAGGCCGTCTCCGCCCGCCGCCTCGGGTCCCAGGACCTGTGGATGGGGCTCTCGGTGCTCCCCCCGGGCAGCAAGACCGGTGTCCACCACCACGGCCAGTCCGAGACCGCGCTCTACGTGCTCAGCGGGGTGGGTCGCTGGTGGGTCGGCGACACCCTCGACGACATGCGGGAGGCGCACCCAGGCGACTTCGTCTACATCAAGCCCCACGTCGTGCACTGGGAGGAGAACGCCAGCGGCGTCGAGCCGGTGCGGATGATCGTCGCGCGCACCACCCAGGACGCCATCGTCGTCAACCTCGAGCACCACCCGTACGGACCCGCACTCGACAACAGCGAGAGGTACGACCATGACTGAGGCGCGCCGCGCGGTCGTCGTCGGCGGCTCGTTCGCCGGACTCACTGCGGCCCTGCTGCTGCGGGAGCAGGGCTTTGAGGTCGACGTCTTCGAGCGAACCCCGACGTACCTCGACGGCCGAGGCGGCGGCATCGTCCTCCAGCCCGACACCGTCCGCTGGATCGTCGAACGACCCCACAGCTTCGGCGTCGACGACATCAGCATCGGCTCGTCGGTGACGCGTTACCTGGGCGTAGGAAACAAGATCGTGCATGAGGAGCCCGCCGCCTGGCGATTCAGCTCCTGGACAACGATGTACCGCGTGCTGCTGGACGACTTCGGCACCGACCACTACCACATCGGCGAGTACGCCGTCGGAGTCAGTCAGGACGACGACGGCGTGGACATCCGCTTCACCAGCGGCCGGACCGAGAGGGCCGAGCTCGTGGTGTTCGCCGACGGAATCTCGTCGATCGGGCGCCGGCGGCTTCAGCCGCAGTTCCAGCCGCGCTACTCGGGCTACATCGGCTGGCGTGGAACCGTGCCCGAGCGCGCGGTGTCGGTCGAGACGGCCGACCTCATCCACAACGCGACGAGCTACGCCGTCATCGACGCCTCGCACCTCTGCATGTACCCGATCCCCGACAGCAACGGCAGCCTCGCCCGAGGGGACCGGCAGCTCAACTACGTCTGGTACCGCAACGTGCCCGAGGGTCCGGAACTGGACGAGATGGTCACCGACCAGCGCGGCTTCACCGCGCCCGTCTCGGTGCACCCGGGCCAGGTGCAGCAGCGGTACGTCGACCGGATGCGTTCCGACGCCTTGGAGCTGCTGCCGCCCGCGGCAGCCGAGCTGGTGACCCGGAGCGCGCAGCCGTACATCCAGATCGTTCTCGACATCGCGGTGCGCAAGATGGCCTTCGGACGCGTGGCCTTAATCGGCGACGCTGCGTTCGCCGCGCGACCCCACGCAGCGGCCGGCACCGCCAAGGCGGCCGCCGACGCCTGGGCGCTCGCAGATGCGCTCTCTGCTGAGCCCGACATTCCGCGCGCGCTGGCCGCCTGGGAGCCGGCCCGGCTGGCGTTGGGCAACAACCTTCTCAGTCGAGTTGCCGAGATGGGTGCACGGTCGCAGTTCACGAACACCTGGGATCCGGCTGACCCAGCGCTGCATTTCGGCCTCTACGGCCCCGACCAGTAGGACGCCTCAGGTGGGGCTGTGCGACGCAGGCAACCTGGGAAGACCCCTCGACTGCGGCCTACCTGACCGCCTGGGGCTGGGCGGACGAAGAGACGGTGGGCGACGTAGCCTTCCTGTCCTCGCGGGCCCAAGGCGACCGCACCAGCGAATTCGTCACCATACGCACCGCGCTGATCCGCGTCGGTGCGGCGCATCACTCGGTTCGGGCCGCGCGGGGCGCTTGTGCCGCTGCCGCGGGGTTCACTGCCTCTGGGGATATGCGGGCGGCGGCGCGGCGGGATCGGAGTAGTTGGATGCCGATCGGCAGTACGGAGACCACGACGATGCCGATCAGGATGGCCTCGATGTTCGCCTTGACGAACGCGACCTGGCCGAGGAAGTAGCCCAGGACGGTGACGCCGACGCCCCAGAGGGTCCCGCCGAGGACGTTGTAGATGAGGAACGTCCCGTAGCGCATCCGGCTGACCCCGGCGATGATCGGGGTGAACGTCCGCACGATGGGCACGAATCGGGCCAAGATCACGGATCGGGCACCGTAGCGGGCAAAGAAGTCGTTGGCCCGGTGCACGTTTTCCTGTTTGAACAGGCGAGAGTTGGGTCGGCGGAACAGGCTCGGACCGATGCGCTTACCGAACAGGTACCCGACCTGATCTCCGGCGATCGCAGCGACGGCCACCAGCAGGCAGAGCAGCCAGAGCGGTTGGTGCAGGTAGTGGCCGTCGGCGACGAGCAGCCCGGCGGTGAACAGCAGTGAGTCACCGGGCAGGAAAAACCCGATCAGCAGCCCGGACTCGGCGAAGACGATGGCGAGGATGCCGATCAGCCCGAAGGTGGAGATCAGCCACTCCGGGTTGAGAAAGCTGGGACCCACGGCCGCCAAGGCGAGGGACGTTGACACGAGGAGACCTCCGAGAGGGGCGTGACGGGTGGAGCGGGCGGGCAGACGGGCCGGAGCGGCTAGTGGTGGCTGGCAGCCGCGCCGGAACGGTGTTGATGGGCACGCCGGTCGAGGACGCGTACGGCAAGCGCGATGATCAGGACGGCTCCCGCTCCGATGACCGCGCCGGCGAGGATGTCCGTCGGGTAATGCACACCTGACCAGACGCGGGCGAGTCCGATGACAGTGGCCAGCACCGACAGCAGGAGTCCCCAGCGCCAGGACAGGAACACCCCGACAGCGAAGGCCACCGCGAATGCCGCCGTGGCGTGGTCGCTGGGCAGGGATCCGCCTGGGTCGTGCGGAATCAGCTGGTGCACAGGGTGCGTCTGGAACGGGCGGACCTCGGTGCTGGCGAGGGCGACCACCTGACCGACGACGAACGCCAGGGCCAGCGACGCCCCGACGCGTACGAATATCGACCAACTACGCGACCTCGGGGCGAGTAGCAGCGCGACCGCCGCCAGAGCGCCGAGAAGGTAGATCAGCCAGACGGCGCACCACTCCAGCACGTCGTCGAGCGGATCGTGGTGTCCGGCGGCTGCGTTGATGAGGTGAAACAGGTGGTAGTTCATCGGGCGTCCGATCCCGTGGCCGACCCGGCTCCCTCGACCGGCTGAGCTGACCCTCTCCGCTCGCGACTGAGAGGACCCTGAAGAGCGAGGCGCAAAATCTCTCGCGGGTCATTCGCTCGATTCGCCGTCGCTGGTCAGCGGCAGTCGGACCTGGATCGTCATTGGCGGGCCGGGCAGCACCTGCACTGTCCCGCCGTGCGCCGCGACGATCTCCCGGGTGATCGGCAGGCCGAGACCACTCCCGCCGTCGACGCGGGCTCTGCTTTCGTCGAGCCGGACGAACCGTTCGAAGATGCGTTCCCGCTGGGCCTCTGGAACGCCCGGCCCGTCGTCGGTGACCTCCAAACATCCCCACCCGTCCTCGACCCGGACCCGTAGGAGCACCTCGTGGCGCGCATGATGGGCGGCGTTGTCGGCGAGGTTGCGCAGCGCCCGCCCGAGGTCGTGAGGGTCGCCGGTCACCCGGACCGGGGTGAGCTGGGTTCGGACGGTCAGGTCAGGTCGGCGGGCGGAGAGGTGGTCCCGCTCGGTGTAGGCCAGGTCGTCGAGGTCGACGTCCTCGCGGCGCAGGGCGAGGCCGTGTTCGTCGATGCGGGCGAGTAGCAGCAGGTCGGCGATCAGCCGGCCCAGTCGCTGCGACTCGTGTCGCATCAGTCGGACCAGGTCGTCGTTCGCGCCGGGTAGGGGTGTCATCGTGAGGCGGTCGAGGCCGGCCTGCAAGGTTGCCAGGGGGCCGCGTAGTTCGTGGCTGGCGTCGGCGACGAACCGCCGTTGGCTGGTCGCCGCCATCTGTAATCGGTCGAGCATGCTGTTCATCGTCTGCGCGAGTGCCGCCACCTCGTCGTGTGCTTGCGGCACCGGCACCCGGGCGTGCAGGTCGCGGGCGGTGATGCCCGCGACCCGGCGGCGGATCGCCTCCACCGGGCGCAGTGACAGGCCGACGAACAGGAACACGGCCGCGCCGATCAGCAGCAGCATCGGCGGCAAACCGGTGACCAGGATCGCGGCGATCACCTCGGTGCTCTCGTGTACTGGTCGCAACGACTGGGCCACCAGCACTGTGCGGGTGCCCGAGTTGGTGCCGACACCGATCGCGACCATTCGGTAGGGGTCTTCGACAGCAAAGGGCAACGTCCGCTGTTCCCGTAGCGTTTGACCGGCGGCGGGGCGCAGTGAGGACAGCGGCTCCGCGCCGCCGAGCGTCGGCGATGCCGCCTGCACCTCACCCGACGGCGCCAGTACCTGCACCAGGCTCTGCTCCCCCGGGCTGAGCTTCAGCGTCCGAGCGATGGTGTCGGAGTCGCCGTCAGCTACCGCGGTGGCCACCTCAGCGGCGCGTTGCCGGGCGGCCGCATCCACGGTGTGGACCAGGTTGGCCCGGGCCAGGTAGATGAAGGCGGCTGCGCCGATTCCGAAGGCCACCGCCACCACCATGGTGGCGGCCAGCGCCGAGCGCAGCCGCACGCCCAAGCGGCGGCGTGCCCACCGGGCCGGGGCCCGCAACGAGGTGCGCATGGCGGCCATATCCGCAGCCTAGGGTCCTCAGGGCTGAGAAGGCGCTGAGAGACGGCGGGGTGGTGCGATTCCCCGCCGTCTCTCGCGATCATTCGCTGCGCGGGATTTCGGGATCGGCGTCACGGGCTCCGCGCACCGCGACCAGCGCCACGCCGGCGACGAAAACTAAGCCGGCGCAGAGTGCGGCGCCGACGTCATGCGGCGGTCTGGCCGGCCAGATCCACGGCGTGGTCACCGCCGGCCCGTGCCACTGCGTGTACAGCGCGTAGAGGGCGACCATCAGGTAGGCGGTAGGGCCGGCCCATGCCTGCGCGCCGCCGAACAGGGCAGCGCACAACAGGCCGATGCCCGTCAGCCCGGCGACGTTGCGCAGCACCTCCAGGGCGCCGCCGGCCACGTGGCCACCGGCTCCGGCGGCGGCCAGCGCACCGACAGCGGCGACGGTCAGTGCCACCGCGGTGGCCAACCGGAGGAACGGTAGCCACCGTCCGGTGACGCGTTCCGGCTCGCCGAGGAGACTGGTGGCGGTGACAGCGATGGCCACGGCGCAACCGGTCTCGAAGATCAGCGGCAGCTGGAGCGCCCCGTATGCCTCCCACTGCCACCGCAGCGCGACCCTCAGGCCGACTGCGCAGGCCGCCACCGCTGCCAGGGCCGCCGGGACGCGGCGGTTGACCAGGTACAGGCGAGCCAACCGCAGCCTCGCCCGCCCCGCACCGCCCGGCGCCACCGCCGACAAGAGATTACGCGTTTCGTCCCCGGTCACGGCAGCTGCGCCAGGGTGAGCTGGCCCGCTCGCAGCGCCGCCACGTGCTCCAGGAGCCAGGCGCGCCGGGCAGTAGTCGGCAGCGCGGCTAACCGCTGCGCCGCAGCGGCGGTCGGGCTACCGGGCGGCGCCACGCTGGACGTGCCCAGGATGGCCTCCGTGACCGCCTGCTGCGCCGGATTCGCGTCGCGGCCGCCGCCCACGACGCTGTTCACGATGCTGTGCCCGGCGGCCGCGCGTAGCTCGACAGCAAATTCGTCGGTGGTCATCTGGTGGGGCAGGAGCAGGTGAAACACCGGCGGCGTGCCGCTCGTAGGAGGGCCAGCCCGACTGATGGTGACGCGATTGTCGGGCCCCTGTTCATATATCGCGGCGGATTGGCTGATCCGCACGGGTGCGCCGGGCAGGCCGACCACCTCGGTAAGTATCGGTTCGAGGGCTTCCGTCACGGCGGGCAGGTAGCCGGTGTAGGCGGGGTGCAGGCAGACCGGGATCGGGGTGTGGCTGCAGACCGGCGTGTAGCGCACCGGACGGTCGTTGCCCGCATTGTGCAGCAGCGGAATGGCGATCATGCCGTGGGCGTCGAGCCGGCCGGTGCCGGCCAGCATAACCGCGGTTCCGGCTGCCACCAGCCCGGCCGCGGTGATGGCCGCCGCGCACCGGCGTAGGCACCGCCCGCCAGCGCCGGCCGGCAGGCCGAGGGCGCCCAGCAGTGCCGCGGTCAGGCCGGCGAGGAACAGCACCTGGGCGATGGGAAGGTCGGGCAGGTAGCGGTAGAAGGTCGCCACACCCGGGTCGGGCCCGATCTCCCAGGGGCCGGCGACCAACGGCGAGATCTGCCAGTACGAGTGGTCGCCGTGAATGAATTGCAGGCTGATCTGCAGCGCGAGGAACACGCCGATCGCGACCAGCGGGGCGGTGAACCGGCTGGGGCGAAGCACCCCGGCTACGAACCCGAGCGCGGAGAACGCTGGCATGCTCACGGCGCCCACCACGGCCGGCCACCACAACGGCCCGCCCCAGGCACCCTGCCACGCGGTCACCCCGTACAGGACACCCACGCATCCCAGGTAGGCGACGATCGCCCACCAGGTGGTCGCGGCCCAGGTCGCGAGCTGGCGAGCCCATCGCGGCCGGGCCGTACCGATCACCAGGTCGGCCATGCGATGACGACGCTCCCGCCAACCCAGCCAGGCGGCGGCGCCAACCACCGTCGGCGCGAAAACCGCCAGGGTGGTCGTCTGCATGGCCATGGCCCGGACGTTCCACAACGGCGGGGACGCCATGCTCGGGCGGTAGGTGATGAACCAGAACAGCATGGCGACCAGCGGCAGCATCCACAGCATCACGCTGCGGCGCGTCTCCAGCCGCAGCAGCCCTCCCGTCACCGTGAGCGCCAGGCGCGTACGACGAGCTGTTTCGCCCGGCGCAGGCATTACTGATGCGGCGGTCACGCGCGTGCCTGCGCTAACACCGCGCTGTATCCGCGCTCCAGGGGAGCATCGCCGGCCGCGGCGGTTCCCTCGGCGCGCGCGGTCAACTCCTCCGGCGTCCCCTGGAAAACGATCTTTCCCCGGTCCATCAGGGCGACCTCGCTGCAGGCGGCACCGACATCCTCGACGAGGTGCGTGCTGACCATGACGGTGGCCCGCTGCCCCAGGTCGCGCAGCAGAGCACGGAACGCCACCCGCTGCTCGGGATCCAACCCGGCGGTCGGCTCGTCCAGCAGGAGCAGTTCGGGATCGTTGACGATGGCCTGCGCGATTCCCACCCGGCGCAGCATTCCGCCGGAGAGCGTGCGTAGCTTCGCCGTCGCCTTGTCGCCCAGGCCCACACGCTCAATCGCGGCCGCTACAGCGTGATGCACTCGCGCTGGCGGCATCTCTTTGAGCAGTGCGAAATACTCGACGAACTCCACGACGGTGAACCGCGGGTAGTAGCCGAGGGTCTGCGGCACGTAGCCGAGCCGGCGCCGGATCTGCCGGCGCTGCCCGTGCTGGTCGGGATCTCGGCCGAGCAGCCGTAACCGACCCGAGGACGGTGGGATCACCGTGGCCATCATCCGCAACAGCGATGTCTTTCCCGCCCCGTTCGGTCCCAACAAACCGAACACTCCGGGGCCGGTCTGCATCGTCACCCCGGCGACGGCCTCGGTGCGGCCGAAGCGTCGGGTGAGATCGCTGATCTCGACGTTCATGACGTTCCTCTCGGTGTCCGGGTCACGTAGAGGACGATCGCCGCGCAGCAGACGGCGAACGCCAGGTAGGCAGGCCAGAGGGCGGATTCGGTGACCGCGGCGGTGAGGCGACCGGCGGCCACCTGCCCGGACAGAACGGTGATCGTCCAGCCGAGCAGGCCCGCGGCCACGCCCACGTTCGCCGACCGGGCGACGGTCGCGGCGGCCAGGGCCAGCGCGCACACCGCGGTCATCGGGACCAGCCAGCCGAGCGTGACCACAGTGGCGGATCCCGAGGCGCCCGAGGCGGCCAGCCCGAGCGCCGCGTTCACACCGAACACCGCCATTGCCCGGACCAGCAGCACCATGCGATCGCTGACCGCCATGCTGCACGACAGCTCCCACGTGGGGTCGATCCCCGGGCCGTAGGCGAACGCGATGCCCACGGCGGCGACCGCGGGCGCGAGGAGGGCCACGTACGGCGTTCCGGTGCTCAGCGTGGCGAGCAGTCCGGCGAGCAGCACCACCGCAGTAGCGCTGACCCACCCGAGCAGCAGCGACGGCGTCGTCACTAACGCCCGGGCCAGGCCCGGCGAGCGGAGCAGGTGGCGCGCCAGCCGCTCCACCACCCCGGGATGGCGACGCCACACCTGGGCGGCCACCCCAATCCAGACCCGACCAAGATCGACGTCTTCTGGCCCGGGGCCGCGTTCCTGGGGCTCTTGGGCCTGGCGCGTCGCATCACCGCTGGTCACCGCCCACCTCCATCGTGCGCCGGCTCGTGGCGCCGCAGGGCAGCGCGCATCAGCCGGCGGATCTGGTACGCGCGGCTCTTCACCGTCCCCGCGGGAACACCCATCAACTCAGCCACCTCAGCCACGGACATGTCCTCGACGTACATCAACCGCCAGGTCTCGCGCTGCAGGCTGCCCTCCGGCCCCAGCACCTTCACGGCGTCGGCAAGCTCGGCCCTGGACAGCGCCGCATCAGCCGGGTCTGCGCCGTGCTGGTCAACGGATTCGGCCAGGGCGGAGAGCAGCAGTTCTGGTTGCCCTCGTCGGCGCAGCCACAGCGCGGCCTGGCGGCGGGCTATCCCCCACAGCCAGCCGCCGGCACCCTCACGTCGGTACGCCGCGGCGCCTCGCCAGGCGGCCAGAAAGGTCTCCTGCAGGACGTCCTCCACGTCGGGGGGCGGCAGCACCGTGCGCAGCCGAACAGCCAGCCACGGGGCGTGCCGCGAGAACAGTTCCCGCAGCGCGCTCTCGTCACCGCCAGCCACGGCAGCGATCAGATCCTCGTTGTCCATCGCCACTACTGTTGCGTTCCAGAGCGGATCGGTTCACTGATCACACACGCATTTTGTGAACTTGGCCCCCCGACGCTGTCACCCGCCGTCGGCGGCCAGCCGGTAGCCCATGCCCCGTTCCGTCTGGATGGCCCGCCGGCCGAACGGCTGGTCAATCTTGCGGCGCAAGTAGCCGACGTACACCTCGACGATGTTGGGATCGCCGTCGAAGTTGGCGTCCCAGACGTTCTCGATGATCTGCCGCTTGGACACCACGTCGCCGCAGTGGCGCATGAGGAACTCCAGCAGCGCGAACTCCCGGGCGGTCACCCGGATCGGTTGCCCGGCGCGGGTCACCTGCCGCCGGGCCGGGTCCACTGCCAGGTCGCCGGCGGTCAGGATCACCGGTCGGGCGGGAGCGCCGCGGCGGATCAGGGCCCGCAGGCGGGCCACCAGCACCACGAACGAGAACGGCTTGATCAGGTAGTCGTCGGCGCCGAGATCGAACGCGTCGGCCTGGTCGTACTCGCCGTCCTTGGCGGTCAACATCAGCACCGGCGTCCACACATCCCGCGAGCGCAGCTGGCGGCACACTTCATAGCCGTTGAGACCGGGCAGCATGATGTCGAGCACCACCACGTCGTACGGGTTCTCGGTGGCCGCCCACAGCCCATCGGTCCCGTTGTGCTGCACATCGACAGCGAATCCCTCGTCGGTCAGGCCGGTGCGGATCACCTCCGCCAGGGCGGTCTCGTCCTCGACGACCAGCACGCGCACGCCGTTCGTTCCTTCCCGCCCGTAGTCCCCGGCGGGCCCGGCCGGGTCCGCGTCACCTCCGATCATCGCGTGCAAAGGGGCGGGGCAGGCCTGCTACCCCGATGGTGAGGTGCCGTCACCGGAGCGGGGCGCCGGTGTCCTGGTCCGACACGTCCCGCTTCGTGACGTTCAGGTACGCGACCAGTCCCCGGATCGTCGCGACGAACAGGCGCTGGTGAAGACCGTGCCCAGCCCGAGACCGCCGTCGTTGGGTGCCTGGGACAGGTAGCCACGGCCATGCTGCCCACGACGATCGGCACACCGGCCCACCAGCCTCGGGCACCGCCCGTGACACGCCGACCGGAGGTGCCAGCCGCCACCGCGCACATCAGGACCACAAACGCGGCCGTGGCCCACAGCGACACCACGATGCCCGCGATCAGCAGCGACACGCCACCCAGCTGGATCGCGGCACGGACGGCGGCGACCATGACCTGCCGACCGTGGCCCAGTTTTCCGAGGGTCACGACGGCGGCAGCCACGAGGGTCAGGACGACCAGCGCGACACCGAGCTTCGGGCCGACCACGAGCATCGTCGAGGACATGCCATCAGTTGCCCGCCACGCCCGACCAGGGGCGTAGGCGCTGCCGGTCCCGACGGTTGTGACAGACATGCCGGCGCTGTCGAATGATCACCCCCTGTCCGGCGGGAGCGTCGAACAGCCGGGCAATAGCTGACGAAGTTTGCCCCGGAAATCGGCGGTGGCCATCCGGCGTACCGCCTCGGTGATCAGCTCCGGTGCGGTGGCCAGATTCAGCCGGACGTGGCCGCCGCCGGTGCCAAGGCCAAACCGGAGTTGGGCGCCACCGAGTAACGCCATGGTCCACGGTGAGGCGAGCCAGATCCCGGGCGATTTCGACCCGTCCAATGCCGCCCGCGTGCTCGCCGCGCGCGCCGCCGACCCCACCGCCACCGTGGCGGAGACATCGCCCGGCGAGCTGGCGTCACCGACCGGGACGGCGCGACGACACCTCAACGGAACGCCGGTCGGTTAGCAGCCCTCGCCTGCCTCGGACAACGACCGCATCAGCCTGCGCCTGAGCTGTCAGTCGTCGTCTTCCTCGTCCCGCGCCTGCGAGTACCCGGCGAGCAGGTCCTGAAGGCGGGTGGCGGTGTCGGCGCTGATCCGGCCCCCGTCGGCCGCGTCGGCGACCCGCTCGCTCAGTTCCCGAATCCGTTTGGCGCGGTCCTTGGGCTTGCCCCGGTCCAGATCGGCGAGCTTGTCCCGCAGCTCCTCGGCCGTCTTTGGGTCGATCTCGCTCCGGCTCTCCGCGTTGTCGATCACCGCCGTCAGCTGGGCGGCCAGCTGCCGCAGGGTGACCGGGGTGGGCCCGCCGGTCGTTGGCGGAGCGCTACCCGGATCGGACGAATCACCCGGTGCATCCGACGCCGGCTGCTCGACGGGTGTGACGGCGACCGGTGGCGCGGCGGGCGGATTGTCCGGTTCGCCGCCGAGGGTAAGCATTCCAACCACCCCGACGGCGAGGGCGAGGCCGGCCGCGACGAGCACCGCGAGCAGCCGATTCGACCGGCGCGACTGGCCTGCCGGCGATGCGGCGCGCACCGGTCGCGCCGTGGGCAGCGACCGGTCGATCAGCGTGGGCGGGTGCGCGGGCGCGACGGCCGCCCGGCTGGCCGGCAGGGTGGGCAGGACCGCGGTGGGCGGATCGGCCGGCTGGCCGGCGCCGAACCGGGTGGCGAGCTGTGCCGCCGTAGGCCGGCGGGCCGGGTCGGCCGCCAGGCAGGCGAGGCTGAGCTCTGTGATGTCGGTGGGCAGGCCGGGGATGCGCAGCGGCGGTACCGGGGTGCGCCCGGCGTGCACCTCCATCGCGTCCTCCCAGGTCTGCACGGGCAGCGGGGCCCGGCCGGCCAGGGAGCGGTAGAGCACCGCACCGAGGGCGTAGACGTCGCTGGCCGGGTTGGGCGGGCCGGCGGCCAGCCGCTCCGGGGCGAAGTAGGCCGGGGTGCCCATCAGCAGTTCGCCTGTCTGTCCGGCGAGCGGGTGGTGCGGGCCGGCGAGCGCGGCGATGCCGAAGTCGAGCACCTTGGCGCCGGTGTCGGTGAGCATGACGTTGCCCGGCTTGATGTCGCGGTGCACCACCCCGATCCGGTGTGCGGCGGCGAGCGCCGCGGCGACCTGGCCGGCCATCCGGACCGCCTCCGGCCAGGCGAGCGGGCCGCCGGTGAGCCGATCGGCGAGGTTGCGCCCGTCGACCAGCTCCATCACCAGGTACGGCACCACCGCGCCGCCGGCCAGGGTCGCCTCGCCGTAGTCGTACACCTGGGTCACGTGCGGGTGGGTCAGCCGGGCGGCCGCGCGGGCCTCGCGCTGGATGGTGGCCCGCAGCTGCGGGTCGACGGCGAACTCACCGGCGAGCGCCTTCACGGCGACGGGCCGGCCGAGCACCTCGTCGTCGGCGCGCCACACCTCGGACATCCCGCCGAGGCCGATGCGCTCGCGCAGGACGTACCGATCGTGCAACCGGAGGGTGGGCGTGAACGGCGACATGGCCGTCCAGTGTGCCCGCCCGGCGGCACCAGCCATCAACCGCCCTGCCGCCGCCGGGCTGAGCGCGCCGAGGAGACAGCGCTGGGGTACGGCGGCGGCGCTGAAAGGAGCCGCCCGCATCGGCATCGGCTGCGCCTGGCGCGGACACCACCTCACCGCCATCCGCGACCACCACCACATCACCGTCTACACCGCGGACGGCCACCCCATCGGCCATGCCACCACCAACGACACCCGCTACGTCCGCCTCACCCCCACCCCATGACACACGTCCCGGGACACACGTTTGACACACCTTCCGGGACATGACACTCCTGCCACGCTTGACTGTGGGCCACGGCTGCACAGCCCGGGCGTGCCGAGGTCGCGCTCTGGGTATCAGGAAGGCGTGGACATGGACCTGGAGCAGTGGCAGGTGTTGGCGGAGCGGCACCGGCAGTGTGATGACGACCCCCGCCGGTGTCGAGACTGCCAGGCCTACTGGCCGTGCTCCTACCGGCTTCGAGCCGATCGCCAGTTGCTCACGACGGTTGGCGAGGGTACCGCGGCGGCTCAGAGCCCGTCCATGATCGTCTAGCGCTGCAGGCCGAGGCAGGATCATGTAACAGCGGTGCGCTAGCAACTATTGCCGACGCGACCGTCGCAGCGTCGGTCGGCAAAGGCCTAAGGATCGCGGTGGCCTGCCCGACCTCGCACCTGGCCGTGGCCGACTACCTGGCGTAGGCGTTGAACGCCCGTGGCCGGGCCTGCCGCTGCCTAACAGCAAGTAAGAAACGGCGCCCCGCGGGCTACCTGGCCAGCAGGACGACCACTATCGCCAAGCACCCGAGCAGTAGGGTCCCTGCGCCGAACACCGCATAGGGCCACCACTCGCCCGAGCGTTGCGGCTGTTGGGGAAGTGGCTGGGTTGGCAGGTTCCAGACGGCGGGTGCGGCGACGCCGTTGTGGCTGCCCGGCCAGCGCGGCGGTGGGGTACGAGGTGTCGAATTAGCCATAGGGATATCTCCCGACGGGCTTCATGGTGCGCTGTTCGGTCCAGGTACCGGGCGAGATCGCGGGGGTGGTGCGGTTCCGCCCGTTCGTCAGGCCGCGCACCCGACCTTTCCATCATTTAGAGGCGTCGCGGGAATGTGGGGCGTTACATCTACACCGTCCAACGCTGCCCCCTTCGCCACCTTCGCCGCACTCACCGTGCACGACCTTGGCCCGGGTACGGCCAGGAGCGGCAGGGCGTAGCGGTGGGCACAAGTGATGATCGGTTGCTCCGTTCCGCCGGGGTTGGGGACTTATCAGTCGCACACCACGCCGTCCTTGTTGCGGTCGGTGTACCAGGCGTACTCGGGGTCGAGGCCGCGGTAGTACGGGCCGTAGCCGGCGTTGTTGGCCTCTTTGCAGGTGCCGAATCGCGGGTCGATCGTGGGCGCGGGTGGAGGCTTCGGCCGAGAGCTGGTGGGCGCCGGCCGTGGCGTGGTGTTGTGGGTGGCGGTCGGATTCGGCCGGGCTGATGACGGGCTCGGCCGCGCCGCCGACGTGGTGGGGGTAGATCGTGTCGGTGTGGGCAGTTGCTGGAGGACGTTCGAGTCGGTGGTGGCGGTCGCGCCGCCGTCGGGGGGTGCAGCGGCGGAGGGGCCGGCCTGGGTGGGGCTGTTTCCGGCGGAGGGGCGGCTCGGTTCGTCGTCGTTGGCGGCGACGATGAAACCCCCCCAGCAGCAGAGACCGAGGAGGACGGAGGCGGCGATCACCCATGGGACCGCCTTCTTCCTGGCTGCTGACGGGGGCTGGTAGATGGGTAGCTGCACGGTGTCACCGTGCGGCGCCTGGTGGGGGTCGGGTGTCATCAGTGGCGGCTTCCCTGTCGGTTGGGTAGGAGACGAATCTGGTAGGCCACGGTCCGGGCCTGACGGGCAGCAGTATTTCTTAGCTTCCCGTGTCGTCGAGGCCCGTGATGAGGAGCACGGGTGTGGCGCCCGTGGCGGGCGGCTCGGTGAGAGCGACCCGCAGCGTCACCTGGTTGGGTGCCGGCGTCGCCGCGCCGCGCTGTGCGTCATGTGCGTCCAAACTGCTGCGCCTGGGGCGGGCCGGGTCCGTGGATGCGGGCGAAGAGCGTGGGCGGCACCTGCACCCCGGCCTGGCCGGGTCAGGGAAGCGGTGGCAGGTCCGCGAGGGCGGTTGGCCGAGGTGGTCTCTGAACGGTGATGCGCCCGATGGCGACCCGCCAGGAGGCCGCCGCACGATCGGCGGCGTAAGCGACTGCCCGGCCTGCGGCTATGGGAGCGGTGGTGATGTCATCGGCCATGACACTCAGGGTCACCTCGCAGGTGTCTGTTTCGATCATGCAGCGAACGGTCGGCGCGATGACGCCTTCCCACCGGTGCTGAAGCTGCGTCAGCTGATCGCGCAGATCGTCAATGAATGCCGGCAGCGAGGCGTCCTCGGGTGCGGTGATCAAAAGGATGAGACTGACCTGAAAGACCTGCACAGAGGATTTCCCCCTTCCCGCAATGAGAGCGGGTCCGGTCGGCGACCGCGGCTGCAGGCCCGAGCAGGTCCGACACGCCCTGCTCCAGGTCGGGCTCTGCGCCGCCCCGGGCGGACCCAGTGGCCACGCCCGTACAGCTTCGCGGGTGAAGCGCTGACGGCGGTGGTGATGACCTACTCGTGAAGGTGCTGCAGGTACCAGTCGAATATCGGAACGGTCATGGGTACTTCCTCGATGAGGATGCTGCGGGTCGTGGCACACCGGCGGTGGTGAACGTCGATTCCTCGATGCCCCGACCGTACATAGAGTACATGTGAAACACTTCGCCATCAACCTGGAGGAACGCGCTAATCCCGGGCATTTCGGTGCCGCGCATGTCTTCCGTCCAAGGGCCGCCGGTCCACGGCGGACCTTTCTCCTCGGCCAGCTCATCCTGGGTGCGGAAGGTCACCGTCTTCCCGCTGTGCCACGCCGGTCACCTCGACGCCGAATGGATCTACCTCATCGACCCGGGCGCCGCCGCCATCGCCCTGCACACCGGCGGCGACACCCGTGTTGACTCCTATCGGCTCGCCGGCTGCCTGACCCGCCCAGCGTGGACCGCGGTCCACAGCTGCTCCGCCATACCCGCGGCTCGCGGTTGACCAGCGCGCGAGCCTACCGACTCCATCGGCAATCGCGCACGAAGAGCTACTTTCGTCCGTCTCGGACGAAAGTTCGGTTGAGTCGAAGGAAAGCTATAGACACGCCTACATGTCTTTTGTAGCGTCGGCCAGGTCGATGGTGTTTCGTCGCGGTTAACCGCGACGTTGGCGGCCCTGGCTGCCGGGCGACATCTGACCGCACCTGTCCCCCCTACCCCTGTCCTCCGCCCGTTCCCGACCACGCAGCCGCAGGCCGTCGGCAACCTGCTCGACGCCGCGGTGGCGGCGTGCGTCGCGACGGGCGACTCAGCCATGCCCGCACAGGTCCATCAAGGAGTTGTTGGCTTCCTCGACCTGCCCCGACCAGTCCCGAGCAAGGAGAGGCAGATGAAGAGACGACTCGCGCTCGCAGTAGCGGGTCTGACGACCATCGCGCTCGTCGCTACCCCCACCGTCGCGATGGCCGCGCCGACCAGCCCGCCGCCCGAGAGCGACTTCCAGAAGGTGACCCTCAACGACAA
Source organism: Micromonospora sp. NBC_00858 (assembly GCF_045207365.1). Classification (NCBI taxonomy): domain Bacteria; kingdom Bacillati; phylum Actinomycetota; class Actinomycetes; order Micromonosporales; family Micromonosporaceae; genus Micromonospora; species Micromonospora sp. NBC_00858. The sequence continues at coordinate 3,281,614 of NZ_CP108828.1, forward strand.
CCCGGGCGAGCCGATGGACCTCGCGGTGCTGCCCGACCGCCGGGTGCTGCACGTGACCCGCGCCGGTGAGGTCCGGCTGCACGACCCGGACACCGGCCGCAACACGATCGCCGCGACCCTGGACGTCTACCGGCACGACGAGGAGGGCCTGCAGAACGTCGCGATCGACCCGAACTTCGGCAAGGCCGGCAACAACTGGGTCTACCTGTACTACTCCCCGCCCATGAACACCCCGGTCGACGACCCGTCGACGCCGAACGTCAACGAGGGCGACGCACCGGCCTGGGGCACCGCCGCGGACTTCGCGAAGTTCAAGGGCGCCCTCCGGCTATCCCGGTTCCGGCTGGTCAAGGACAAGCTGGACCTCACCACCGAGCAGCAGATCCTCGACGTACCGGTCGACCGGGGCATCTGCTGCCACGTCGGCGGCGACATCGGCTTCGACGCCGAGGGCAATCTGTACCTGTCCACCGGCGACGACACCAACCCCTTCGAGTCCGGTGGCTACGCGCCGGTGGACGAGCGCCTGGGCCGAAACCCGGCATACGACGCGCAGCGCACCTCGGCCAACACCAACGACCTGCGCGGCAAGATCCTGCGCATCAAGGTCGGCGCCAACGGCGGATACAGCATCCCGGACGGGAACCTGTTCCCGCAGGGCACGGCCGGCACCCGTCCGGAGATCTACCTGATGGGCCTGCGCAACCCGTTCCGGATCGAGCTGAACCGCGAGACCGGCGACCTGTACGTCGCCGACTACTCGCCGGACGCGCGCCAGGCGGATCCGCTGCGCGGGCCGGCCGGGCACGGCAAGTGGCTCGCCGCCCGCGAGGCCGGCAACTACGGGTGGCCCTACTGCGCCACCGCGGCGCTGCCGTACACCGACTACGACTTCGCGACGGGCGTGTCCGGGGCGCCGTTCAACTGCTCCGCGCCGGTCAACGAGTCGCCGCACAACACCGGCCTGCGGGAACTGCCGCCGGTGGCGCAGCCCCAGGTGTGGTACAGCTACGGCCAGTCGGCGCAGTTCCCCGAGCTGGGCACCGGCGGCATCGGCCCGATGGCCGGGCCGGCGTACCAGTTCAGCCCGCCAGGGACGCAGGGACGCGCGCCGGTGGCGTGGCCGGCCTACTACGACGGCGTCCCGCTCCTGGCCGAGTGGACCCGCGACTACGTGAAGGGCCTGCGGCTGGACGCCAGCGGCGACTTGACCGGAATCGAGCCGGTGCTGCCGTCGTTCACATTCGACAACCCGATGGACCTGGAGTTCGGTCCGGACGGGGCGCTGTACGTGCTGGAGTACGGCGACGGCTACTTCAGTGAGAACCCGGACGCGCAGCTGGCCCGGATCGACTACACGGGCTGGACGGGCAACCACACTCCGGCGCCGCAGGTCTCGGCCACGCCCACCGCCGGGCTCGCGCCGCTGACCGTCACGTTCTCCAGCGACGGCACCACGGACTACGACGGCGACCGGCTGAAGTATGCGTGGGACTTCGACAACGACGGCAAGGTCGACTCGCGCGCGGCGAACCCGACGTTCACGTACCGGGACAACGGGCTCTACAACGCCACCCTGCGGGTGACCGACCCGGGTGGGCTCTCGGCCGCCGCGTCGGTGCGGGTGGTGGTCGGTAACGCCCCGCCGGTGGTGGAGCTCGTCAAGCCGGTCGCGGGCCAGCCCTTCGCCTTCGGCGACACCGTGCAGTTCGAGGTACGGGTGACCGACGACCAGCCGGTGGACTGCTCCCGGGTCAGCGTCACGTACATCCTCGGCCACGACACCCACGGGCACCCGCAGACCACCGCGAACGGCTGCACCGGCTCGATCCAGACGACGGTGCCGTCCGGTCACGACCCGGCGACCGACCACCTGACCGGGGTGTTCGTCGCGTCCTACACCGACCCCGGCGGTGACGGCCTGCCGTCCCTGACCGGCACCGATGAGGTCGTCCTCGTCCCCAGCGCATAACGTTCGAGAAGGAGAGACCATGTGTTACGGACATGACGGGATGGCCGCGCTGCGGCGCTCCGTCGACCGGCGCAGCCTGCTGCGCGGCACGCTGGCCGCCGTCGGCGTCGGGCTCGCCTCGTCCGGCCTCGGCGCGACGGCCGCGTCGGCCACCGGCCACCGGACCGGACGGCACCACGTACCCCCGGGTCTGATCAGCATCCAGCTGTGGACCGTGCGCGACGCCCTGTGGGGTGCGCCCGGCTACGACGCCACCCTCACCCACCTGGCCCGGATCGGATATCCGCGCGTGGAGCTGGCGCTCGGCTACTTCGGTCGGACCGCCGCCCAGCTGCGCCAGTTCCTGGACGGTATCGGCATCAGGGCCAGCTCCAGCCACGACGGGATCAGCGGTACTGCCGCGGAGCTGGAGCAGAAGGTCCAGAACGCGGTCACCCTGGGCCAGCAGTTCATGGTGGTGCCTTACCTGTACTCCGAAAGCACGGACGACTGGAAACGCTGGGCGGAGCAGATGAACGTCGAGGCCGCCGCGGCGCGGGCAGTCGGCCTGCGCTACGGCTACCACAACCACGCCCACGAGTTCACCATCGACCTCGGCGGCGGCAAGCGGCCGTGGGACGTGCTGACCGCCGAACTCGACCCGAAACTCGTGCACCTGGAGGTCGACCTCTACTGGGCGGTCACCGGCGGCATCAACTCCGGCGACGGCGTCGCGGACCCCGAGGGCTTTACCCTCGACGTCATCCGCTCCGCGCCGCAGCGCGTCCTGCAGTACCACGTCAAGGACCGGGACGAGACCACCGGCGACATGGCCGACCTCGGTACCGGGACCGTCGACTTCGCCCGGATCTTCCGCGAGCACTCGGTCCTGGAATACATCGTCGAGAACGACACGCCCGACGTGACACCGCAGCAGACGGCCGAGATCGGCTACCGCTACCTGCGCAAGCTGCGGTTCTGAGGAACCGCCGACGGGAGTGCTGACGGGCACCAGGGCCGGCGGCCGGAAATCTCGGCTCTGGTGCCCGACCAGCATTTATTGTCGATAAAACTGACCGCGATAACCACTCCCTCTTCGCGAGGAGAGTGGTTATCGGCATGCCATGAAACGGCAGCAAGAAATGCGCCAACGCCGAATGCGGGCGCCGTCAGAATATTGACCTGCCAAAATTGATCTCGTAGGGTTCAGAGCACGTGGAAAGCGCTTTCTTACCACCGACCCTCGCCAAGGAGCGCGTGTATGAGACGCCAACGCACGCTACTGTTCGCCCTGCTCGCGGCCGTCACACTTCTGTTGCCGAGCACCGCAGCGACCGCCGCCGAATCCGCGACCGCCGCCAATTACCGGGTGCTGGTCTTCTCCAAGGTCACTAACTTCTACCATGACTCCATCCCGGCCGGCGTCGCCGCCATCCGGCAGCTCGGAGACCAACAGGGATTCGCCGTCGAGGCGACCACCGACGCGGGCGCGTTCACCGACGCCAACCTCGCCCGCTTCGACGCTCTCGTGTTCAACAACACCAACTCCACCCCGGCGTCCGGCGACCTCCTCGACGCCGACCAGCGGGCCGCGCTGCAGAGGTTCATCCGTAACGGCGGTGGCTGGGTCGGCCTGCACGCCGCGTCGGCGAGCGAGCGGAACTGGACCTGGTACGAGGGATTGGTCGGGACCATCTTCGACCAGCACCCGGACTTCTCCGCCACGGGCGGCACCTTCCCGGGCCGGATCAAGGTCCTCGACCACGCCCACCCGTCCACCAAGGACCTGCCGGAGCTCTGGGAGCGCAGCGAGGAGTGGTACAACTGGCGGACCAACCCCACCGGCAAGGTCCACACGCTCGCCCAGATCAAGGTGCGCGACGGCATTCCCGGGCTCGACGAGGGCACCGACCATGCCTACTCGTGGTGCCAGAACTACGACGGCGGGCGCTCCTGGTTCACCGCCGGCGGGCACAGCTCCTCGTCGTTCCAGGAGCCGGCCTTCCTCGCGCACCTGCTGGGCGGCATCAAGTGGGCCGCCGGCGCCGCCCCCGGTGACTGCGGCGCCACCAGGACCACCAACTTCGAGCGGATCCCCCTGGTCAACCAGGACCTCTCCGACCCGTTCGAACTGGCAGTGGCGCCCGACCGCCGGGTCTTCTACATCGAGCGCACCGGCGCACTGAAGGTCGTCAACCAGGACACCCTCGCGGTCACCACCCTGCTGGACTTCGCCTACACGCCGGCGCAGACCAGTCAGTCCGACGGCCTGCTCGGCATGACTCTGGACCGACACTTCGCCAACAACAACTGGCTCTATCTGCTCTGGTCCGACCGGGTGGAGAAGCAGCTGAACCTGTCCCGCTTCACCGTCGACGGCGACAGCGTCAGTCTCGCCTCGGAGAAGCGCCTGCTCACGATCCCGACCTGGCGCGGTGAGGCTCGCGCCAACTCGCACATGGGCGGCTCGGTGACGATGGACCAGCAGGGCAACCTGTACGCCGCGATCGGTGACAACACCGACCCCTTCGAGTCCAGCGGCTTCACCCCAATCGACGAGCGGAACGGCCGTCGCGCGTACGACGCCCAGGGCACCGCCGGCAACACCAACGACCTGCGCGGCAAGATCCTGCGGATCAAGCCCCTGCCCAACGGCAAGTACGCCATTCCCGACGGTAACCTGTTCGCCCCGGGCACGGCCCGCACCAAGCCCGAGATCTATGCGATGGGTATGCGGAACCCGTTCCGCATCACCGTCGACTCCAAGACGAACGCGCTGCTCATCGCCGACTACGGCCCCGACGCCCGGTCCGCCAACCCGGCCCGCGGGCCGGAGGGCACGGTCGAGTTCAACCGGATCACCAGCGCCGGCAACTATGGCTGGCCCTACTGCATCGGCAACAACATCCCGTTCAACGACTACGACTTCGCCACCGCCACCTCGGGGCCGAAGTTCGACTGCGCCGCGCCGGTCAACGACTCCCCCAACAACACCGGCCTGACCAACCTCCCGGCAACCCGGCCGGCCCTGGTCTCGTACGCCTACTCGGCCTCCCCACAGTTCCCGGAGCTGGGCACGGGCGGCGGCGGCCCCATGAGCGGGCCCGTCTACGACTACGACCCGTCCAACAAGCGGCTGACCAAGTTCCCCCAGTACTACGAGGGCAAGTGGATCGTCTACGAGCTGACCCGCAGGTGGTTCAAGACGCTGTCGATCCACGACACCGCCCAGACCTTCAGCGATCCCCGCTTCGGCCCCACCAACGCCGGTGACCTGCAGTCCATCAACGGGATCCTCGGCAACATGTCGTGGATTCAGCCGTTCGAGGCGGAGTTCGGGCCGGACGGCTCCCTCTACGTCATCGACTTCGGCGAGGGCAGCGGCAGCGGTCGGGGCGGCAGCAACGAGGGCGCCGGCATCTACCGCATCGACTACGTCGCCAACAGCCGGCCGCCGGTGGCCAAGCTGGCCGTCGACAAGGACAGCGGCCCGGCGCCACTGAGCGTCGCCTTCTCCAGCACCGGCTCCAGCGGGCCGGACGGCACCGCGATCCAGTACGCCTGGGACTTCGACGGCAACGGCAGCGTCGACTCCACCGCCGCCAACCCCAGCCACACCTACGGCACACCGGGGCGCTTCACCGCCCGGCTCACCGTCACCGCCACCAACGGGCAGACCGCCGTCGCCGTACAGGAGATCACGGCCGGCAACACGCGCCCGACGGTGACCCTCAGCGTCCCCGACGGGGCCTTCTTCGATTTCGGTGACCGCATCCCGTACACGGTGACAGTCACCGACCCGGAGGAGAGCACCATCGATTGCTCCAACGTGGTCGTGCAGACCCAGCTCGGCCATGACTCACACGCCCACCCGCTGGACAACTACGTCGGGTGCGCCGGGGTGGCAGTGACCGAGAGCAACGGCGGCGACGGGCACGGCCCGGGACAGAACCTCTACACGCTGCTCTCCGCCCAGTACACCGACGGCGGGGCGAACGGGGCACCGAAACTGGTCGGCTCGACCCGGGCCGAGCTGCAGACCAAGAGCAAGGAGGCCGAGCACTTCGACGGCCAGAGCGGCATCCAGGTCCTCGACCGCGCGACAGCGAGCGCCGGCAAGCGCATCGGCGACATCGACAACGGCGAGTGGATCAACTTCGGCCCGGTCAACCTCCGCAACATCGACTCGGTCACCTTCGGAGTCGCCTCGGGCAGCAGCGGCGGCGACATCGAGATCAGGGCCGACTCCCCCACCGGCCAGCTCCTCGGCCGGGCCACCATCGGCGGCACCGGCGGCTGGGACAACGTCGTCTCGCCCACTGTCGAGCTGACCGATCCGGGCCGCACGACCACCCTCTACCTCGTCTTCCTCAACCCGAACCAGACGGGTGGCACCCCCGACCTGATGGCGCTGGACTGGCTGCGCTTCAACGGCGCCGGGGTACGCGAACAGACCGACGCCACCGTTTCGGCCTCGGCCACTCCCACCACCGGCACCGCGCCGCTGGCGGTCGCCTTCGCCGGGACAGCCTCGCCGGCGGCTGGGCGCACCATCACGGATCACGCGTGGGACTTCGGCGACAACTCAGCCGTCGTGCACGGGGCGTCAGCCAGTCACACGTACGCCCGCCGAGGCACGTACACGGCACGACTGACCGTCACCGACAGCGTCGGGGCGACGACGTCCTCGATCGTGGTCGTGACGGTGAGCTGAGCGTCACGGGTGGCGGGGCGGAACGCCGCTCCGCCACCACCGACCCGGCGCGGCCCCGACAGCCTCCGGCAACCGCCATCCGTGGCGCTGCACTCGGTGGCCTGACCACCTTCCCCTCCGACTTCCGGGAGACAAACGATGAACTCCAGCTCCGCCCGCCCGTCCCACCATCGACCGCGAGCCCGTCACCTCGCCGTGTTGCTCGCAGCGACACTCCTGCCGCTCACCGCGGCTCCGGCGTCGGCCGCCGAACCCGACACGTCCGCCGCGGAACAGGTCGCCGCCGACCTCTGCCCGTGGGGCTACACCACCTCGTCCACGGTCTTCTTCGGCCGCGCCGGCGCCGACTCAGGCGTACCCAACCGCGACCTCGGCAACGGGTGCACCATCCTGGACGCCGTCTGGGCGAAGGCCCCGTTCGCCGACCACGGCAGCTTCGTGAGCACTGTCAGCGGCCTGACCAAAACGCTCCGGCAGGACGACGTCATCACACCGGAGGAGAGCGCGAGCATCGTACGAGCGGCGGCCGGCTCCGAGATCGGCACACCGCAGCCGGCATCGGGGACCCGCGCGCTGCCCGACGACCGCATCGGCCTCGTCCTCTACACGGTCCGGGCCACCATGTCGAGCGCACCCGAAGCCACCCTCGGCGCGCTCGCCGCCTGCGGCTACCGCAACGCGGAACCCTCGGGCGCGGTCAACAACTTCTACGGCAAGACGGCCACCGCGCTCGCGCCCCTGGTGGCCGACGCCGGACTGTCCGTTCCCTCTATCGGGATCGGCCTCGGCGACCTCCAGAACAACCTCGACGGCGTCATCGCCAACGCCAAGGCATTCGGCGCGAAGTACGTCCGCATCTCCGGATCGGGCTCCTGGACCCTCGCTGACTACTCCAGGGTGGCCGTGACCCTCAACACCGTCGGCGCCACGCTCAAGCAGGCTGGCATCACCGTCGCGTACCACAACCACGGCTTCGAGTTCACCGCCCAGAACGGCGTACGCGGCTACGACGTGCTGGTCCGCGAGACCGACCCGAACCTGGTGGCGATGGAGCTCGACCTCTACTGGGCGGCCAGCGTCGGCGTCGACCCGGTGGAGCTGATCAAGCAGTACCCGGGCCGGTTCTCGCTGTTCCACGTCAAGGACATGGCCGCCGACGGCTCCTTCGCCGACGTGGGCGAGGGCACCATCGACTTCGCCCGCATCTTCGCCTACAGCCAGATGAGCGGCATCGGCCTCTACCTGACCGAGAACGACAGCCCCCGCCCGGACGGCGTCTCGTCCGCCTGCGACAGCTACGCAAACCTCCGCGCCCTGCGCTACTGACAACTCCCACAGATTCGCCCGCTCCGGCCGACCCGCCCTGTCGGCCGGAGCGGGCGATCTTCTGCCTAGCGCCGCCGTCGGCTTCCTCAAGACAACTCGATGCGCCTACCCGTCACGACCCCGTCTACCGCAGGCATGGGGGTTCGTGTCGGCGGGGCGACGTCGACCACAAGTCCATGGTCGTCGTCCATGGTGACCTACAGCTCACGCCCAGATGACCCCCATCAGCCCTGCTGGGCCGGATTGACGGACATCACCCGGCCAGGCTCGGACCGAGCACCCCGGGCCCGCCCTGGTGGCGCAAGCTCTTCAGAACCGGTCCCGGGTTCCGAGGAGGGCGTTGTGTGCGGCGCGGCGCCACGGCGCGAGTTCAGTATCGATTTCGGCCCAACGGATGTCGTCAACGCAGGGAGCTCCGTCGATGTCAGGCAGGGCCTCGATCAGCCGCATTCGCTGGTCTTCGCTCGGGTGGGTACTCCACAGGTCGGTGGTTCGCCGGCTGAGCTGACGGGCCAGCGGCAGGTGGGCGGCCAGGCGTTGCCGGGCTTCAGCAGCCATCGTCTCCAACTGCTCGCCGTCGATGCGCGGCGCCAGATGCCACAAGTCCTGCCAGATCCGGCCGGCGAGCAGGACCGTCTCGGAGGATCGGAGGAAGGCCGCGCTGCCGGCGACCCGGCGGGCGACCAGATCCGCCCGGTACTCGGAGCGGCGGCCGTCGGGCATCGCCACACTGTCGACGAGCAGCTGAGCCGTCGCGCCGGCGACATTGGCCAGAGCGACGATTCCATGAACGATCATCCCGAGGAGAACGACCGTCCTCCTCCCCCGCTCAGCTAGCGAGTCAGCCGCGCGAACGGGGCGTCGCCAGGGGTTCCGCCCACCGGTGGCCGCTACCGCCCGGGTGCCGAACGTCCTCGCCAGCAGGGTCCTCCGTACGCCGGATCCCGGTCCACCGCGGCCAGCTCAAGGCTGTGCAGGCCACGGGGCAGCCGCACCTCGCGAACATCCGCACCGGACAGCGACAGGTGCTGCAGACCGGTGTCGGTCAGACCCACGACTGGCGGGGCGTCCTGCCACGTCAGTGACGAGACAACAGGGCGGTCTGCTAACGCGCGGGCGAGGCCACGGTCCGGGCCGGCCCACGTTAACGCCGTGCAGCGGGGCAGCTGATCGAGAGCGGACCATTGCACCGGCCCGGACGTAGGCACTCGCATCGACCCCTCACCGCTCAGGTCGAGTCGAGGCGTGGCCGCGCCGAGCGTCGCCGCCCCGGCGCCGAAGTCGACGTCGACCTGACCGCGGGTGGCGGCCGCACGGTAGGCGGCCTTCACTGCCGCCGGTAGCTTCCGGTCCCAGCGGCGCTGCCCGACCACATCGTCGGCAAGTGACTGCCAGCCCGAGTACGTGTTCGACAACGCCGGCACACCGTCAGGAACGGGCAGGGTTCCGATCCAGGTGAACCCCGGCGGCACCGCATGCCAGCTGCCAATCGACAAGTGAGCAAGGCGCCCGTCGTGGGCATGGTGATCAAGCGTCAGTGGCTCAACGCCGCGCAGCTCGTCTAGGCTCGGCCGATCTACCGAGTGCCAGCGCAGCGCATACGCCGACGTCACACGGCCTGCGACACCGGTGACCTGACATGCCCCAAATCCACCGTCTGACAACCTCATCGCGGCGACATCGCCGGGTCGTACCACTCGATCAACCACGCGGCGAAGCTACCCGACCGGGACGACGGCCGCGCTTCCCCGACCTGTGCGCCGCGGAGCCGGTGGTGATGATCTCGGAGTACGAGCGACTCGGCCCCGCCGCCCGCACGCCGACCCGCCCGCCCGCCCGCCATCGCGATCGTGGCTCCTCGCCGCAGGCGTCTAGTCACCCATAGCTCTCTTCGCCCTACCGGAAGCCGCTGTCGACCCGGCGGTGCATCTGGCCGTAGGGGGTAGACCGCGGCGGCGGCGGTAACCACCTCGCTGGGCGTGACCTTAAACGTCGACAGCGCCTGTCGGAAGAACCGTCGGGCCGCGTCGGCATCGCGGCGTGCCGAGACGAGCACGTCGATGACTTTCCGTGCTGGTCGACCGCCCGGTACACGTGCCGCCAAACCCCGTTCACCTTGACGTACGTCTCATCAACGAACCACCTGTCGCCTGGTGAGTGCCGGCAGAACCGGGCGGCGTCGGCCAGCAGCAGGGTGAATCGCTGCACCCACCGGTAGATGGTGACGTGATCGACCTCGGCGCCACGTTCGGCCAGCAACTCGTCAACGTCGCGATAGGACAGGTTGAACCGCAGATACCAGCGGACCGCGACCACGATCACCTCGGTCGGGAACCGGAACCCGGCGATCGCCGACCTCGGAGGCAGCCATGGGCCAGGACGGGTCGATGACTTCACTGCTCAAGTCTGCCTCGATCTTGCCAACGCTCAATGCAACGGCGCCGAACCGCCCGGGTGGGGCCGAGGAAGACCGTCACAACCAGCCCGTTCCTTCGGCGTTTGCCCGGCGGAGGCGGGGGAAGACCCGGCCGACCGGGCCGGGCGAGTCTGCACCCGCCATGCCCGTCGTCCGGCAGTACTGGCGATGCCGGGAGACGCGAGGATGAGCGAGGATGACCGCAGGCAGGAGCGCCGTCCCGGCGGGCAGCCGGCCGACCGGGGCCCGCAAGGCCACCTGGGCGAAGAAGGCTCCGATGAGCCGGAAGGCGGCGGCGAAGAAGGCTAGCCGTCACCGCCACGAAGCGGGCCACCGGCGCGAGAGTGGCCAAGAGCCCCGGCGAGAAGCCCACCCCGACCACGGCCCGCGTCGCGCGGAAGAAGGACACCTCCGCCACCACGGCCACGCCCACCCGCAGGCCGACGGCGAAGGCGGCCGCCGCGAAGAACGCCCCGCCGAAGAAGGCGCCCGCGACGAGGGCCGCGGCGAAGAAGGCGGCGGCGAAGAAGGCGGCGGCGAAGAAGGCCGCGGCGACCCGGGCTCGCACCACGTCCGCCACCAGGGCCCCGGCCAAGAAGGCGACCACCATGGAGTCGTTCGGCAGCCGGCGTGCGGCGCGCAAGACCTGAGCACCAACGGCAGTGCCGGGTACGGAGGGTAGGTCCCCCGTACCCGGCACGCCCTCCGCTTACAGCTCGCGAACCCTGACGTCGCGGATCTCGATCAGGTCGTTGGTGCCGTGGTTCTGCAACCCGATGTACCCGCTGAGGAACTGCCGCAGGTCCGTGGGCGGGTCGCCCTGGCGGGACGACGCCTTGCCCGGGGTGTTGTCGAACTCGTTGATCACCACACCGTTCCGGATGATTGTGTAGTGCTGGCCGACCACCCGGATCTCGTAGTCGTTCCACTGGCCCTTCGGGGTCGCCCCCGCCTGGTCCAGCCCGTTCGGGTCGAAGTTGTAGATCGAACCGGTCTTCTGCGGTTCACCGGTGGGTCCGTCGTAGATCTGGATCTCGTGACCGCAGTAGATGGCGACCCACGCCTCCGAGCTCCGGGCCGAGCCGAACGTGCCGCAGCTGCCCTCCGTCCGCTCGGCCAGCGGCGTCCTCGGGTCCGGGAACCGGACGAAGGCGCCGCTGTTGGCGTAGACGCTGCCGGCGGAGACGTCCCTGAACTGCATCCGCAGCGAGAAGTCGGCGAACTCGTCCTTGGCGTACCAGAGCATGCCCAGCCCGCCGGAGCTGCGGATCGACCCGTCCGGCCGGAGCGCGAACGATCCGCCCGGTGCTTGTCGCCAGTCGGCGAGGGAACCCGCCGTTCCGTCGAAGATGGGCTGGTAGCCGGCGACCTTGCCGATCTCCGACTGCGCCGCCGCCCGGTTCAGCGTCGTCGCCTCACGGTTGTCGACGACGCCGTCCGCCCGCAGGTCGTTGACCACGTCGCTGACGTGGCTGACGAACTGGCCGTGGTTGGACCACATCCGCTCGTCGTCGATCAGGTCGTTGATGGTGCAGCCGCCGCCGGCCTGGTGGTTGGCCACGCCGGTGTCGGTGTCGAGCATCCGCACCGTCTGCCGGCCGCCGGGCGCGGCGCACCCGACGACGACCTGGACCGTGCCGGTGGCGACCTCGCCGTTGGCGTAGGTGACCTTCACCGTCGCCTGGTAGGTGCCGTAGTCCGCGTACCTGTGGGTGGGCTTCGCCTCGTGTGACGGCGCGCTGCCGTCACCGAAGTTCCACTCCCACTTCAGGCCACCGGTCCGGGCATTGGAGAAGGCGATCGTCTTCGGGTTGCTCTGCGCCACCGCCCGCGCCGTGGCGTCGTTCGGGTTCGGCGTCGCCGGGCCGCCCTGGTAGGCGATCCGGATCAGCTTCTGGTTGGGGTGCAGGCTGAAGAACCCGCCGGCGTAGTCGAGCATGTACAGCGCACCGTCGGGTCCGAACTTGGCGTCCATCCAGGACTGGAGCTGGGTGGTGCCGCTGCCCGAACGGATGATGCTGCGCAGGTCCTCGGCGAAGGCCGGCGGCCCGTGGCTGTCGACCTTGCTCGGGTCGACGGTGACCGCGATCCGGTTGTTGGCGTTGGACTGGTCACCGATGAACCACTTGTTGTCCCAGTATGCCGGCCACGCCACGCCGCTGGCGGTGTCGACGTTCTCCCGCTGGTAGGTCGGGCCATCCATGATGGCCTGCCCGCCGCCCTTGAGGTACGGCTGGGTGAAGGTCTCCTGACCCGCCTGGTACGTCGGCAGGCCGCTCCCGTCGGTGCGCTTCGGGTAGACCGGCCCACCGCCCTGCGGCGAGTACCAGATCATGTTGTCCCGCGCCGGCGGGATGTTGACCAGACCGGTGTTGCGAGGGGACTCGTTCTTCAGGTTGTCGCAGTCGTACCAGCCGGTCAGCACTGTGGCGTCGACGTTGCTGCGGTCCCGGTAGGGCTGCCGGTTGCCCATGCAGTACGGCCAGCCCTGGTTGCCAGCGGAGGTGATGATGGTCGCCGTCTCGTACTTGGCCGGGCCGAGGTTCGGGTCCGGGCCACCGGCGTCCGGGCCGACCCACGCCGCGGTGAGCCAGTCGTTGACCGGGTCCCAGGCGATCCGCGCGATGTTGCGGACGCCCATCACGTAGATCTCCGGGCGGGTCATGCCGCCGCCCTGCTCCTTGCCGGTGAACAGGTTGCCGGCCGGCACGGTGTACGTACCGTCGGGCTCCGGGTGGATGCGGAGGATCTTGCCGTTCAGGTCGTTGGTGTTGCCGGAGGTACGCCGGGCGTCCTGGAACGACACGCCCTTGTACTCCTGCGTCCAGTTGTTGCCGGCGTAGCCGTTGGAGCCGCCGGAGGAGTTGCTGTCTCCGCTACCGATGTAGAGGTTGCCGGACTCGTCGAAGGTCATCCCGCCGCCCGCGTGGCAGCAGCTGTGAATCTGTGTGTCCCAGTGCAGCAGGTCCTTGCGGGTGCCCTGGTCGAGGGACTGCTTCGCCGCGTCGTAGGTGAACCGGGAGACGGTCCGCTGGCCGATCCGCCGGTCCCGGTCGATCGACTCGTGCGGCATCCAGTAGGCGTACACCCAGCCGTTCTGGGCGAACTTCGGATCCAGGGTGATGCCGACCAGGCCCTCCTCGTTCTTGACCAGCTCGCTGCCGCTGCCCCGGTTGCCCATCACTGCGAGGGTGGTCAGCAGTTTGACCTGCTTGGTCTTCGGGTCCCACTGGTGGATCGTGCCGCAGCCGAGGCCGACCTTCGGGTCGTCCCAGTTGACGACCGGCCCGGACGCGCAGGCCGCCTTGCCGATGTAGAACACCTTGCCGTCCGGCGCGACGGTCAGGCCGTGCGGCTCGCCGATCTGGTCGAGCTGCCCGGGCTGGTTGGTGGTGGTGAGCCGCTCGATGCGGTAGTTCGACGCGATGGTCGCCTGGCAGTCACCGCGCACCATGCCGGTGGTCCACTGGATGGCGCCGACCAGGTGGCTCTGGAACTTCGTGTCGCTCGTCCAGCTGGCCTCGGTGCGACCCATCCCGGTGTAGAAGGACCGGCCGCCGTCGTAGTCCTGACACCAGGAGATCGGGTGGAACGCGCCGTTGCCGCTCAGCCCCGGGTTGTAGGTCCCCTCCTCGACCTGGGCTAGGGTGTGCACCCGGCCGGTCGGGCTCGGGTCCCAGTTGATCCACTGGTCGGAGCGGGTCAAGGTCAGCGGCTGCCCCTTGTTCGCTGGGTGCTGACGGTCGGTGAAGTCCACCACGGCCTGCTGCACCGTGGTGTCCGGGGCCGGTCCGGCGTCCGGGCCGATCAGCCACAGCTCGGCGAGCTGGATCAACGGCTCGCCGCCGTTGGCCGTGATGTTCAGCCGGTAGTGCTGGTACGCCGTGGTGTTGGTGAAGCTGTATTGCTTGGTCTGGAACCGCTGGGGGAAGGACTCCCCGCTGCGCGTGTCCAGGTCCGTCCAGGTGGTGCCGTCCTGGGAGCCCTGCAGGGTCCAGTTCTTCGGGTCCCGGCCGGGGAAGTCGTTGGCCGAGGTCAGCGCGTAGCGGCTCACCACGACCGGCTTCGCCAGCTTTGCCGCGAGCCAGCCGGTCGGGTTGAAGGTGAGCCACTTGGTGCCGGTCGACCCGTCGATCGCCTTCGCGGCGGTCTCGTTCGGCGCGTTCTCGGCGCTCGCGGTGGCGGAGACGGGCTTCTCGGCGTTCGGCAGGCTGGCGGCCGGCCGGGTGCCGATCAGGCCGGTGAACCAGGCCGAGCTGGGCTGCGCGCGGGCGGCGTCGTGCACACCGACGAACCCGCCGCCACCCTTGACGTACGCCTGGAACGCGGCCTCCTGGGCGTCGTTGAGCGTCACCCCGTTGGCGGAGAGGAACACCAAGCCCCGGTACCGGGACAGGTTACCGAAGGTGAAGATACCGGGGTCACTGGAGTCGTCGACGGAGAATCCGTGGTCCGCGCCGAGGCTCCGGATCGCGGTGACGGCCCGGTTGACCGGGTCGTCCTGCTGGGCCACCGGACCGTGGAACACCAGCACCTTGACCGCCGCGGCGGCCTCGGCGGCCGCGGCCTTGACCGGGGTTGGGCTCGCGGCCTGGGCGGGCAGACCCAGCACGCCGAGGGCCAGCGCGGCGCTCGACGCGAGGGCACCGGCGCGGCGCAGGGCCCGCCGTCGGGCAGGCGGTGGTGGGGTGGCCGTCGAGTCGGACCGTAGCCGTCGTCCGACCCAGCGGGATAACCGGAAATGGCGTCCTTGAGCCATCTCGACTCCTCTTCAGGTTGGGATGTGGCGGACATGCGCTGCCGAGCGGTCGTGCCGGGATCGACCGGACACCGGTGTGTGGGACCACCGGCGACGCCCGGACGGGTTGGGGGTGGGTGCGGGGACGTTGCGGCGGACTGGTGGATGGCTGGGGAACCCGCCGTGGGCGCGGGGTCCCGCCGGTGGCTGCTGGTCCGCCGACAGACCAGCAGCCACCGGCCCGGTCACCGGCGCGGTGGCGCCGGTGCTCAGTTGTGCTGGTGTTCGCCGGTATCGGTGGCGGCACCGGTGCCGGCGGCGGTCGCCGGGTGGGAGTGGTCGTGGCCCGGGGGCATCGCCCCGGACTCGTCCAGGACGTGCAGCATCGTCGACATGCCGCCGTCGGAGTGGAACTGCATGTGGCAGTGCAGCATCCAGTGCCCCGGCCCGACGGAGTCGCCCGCCGCCACCTGGAACCCGAACGAGTCGCCCGGCCCGAGCGGCTTGTTGTCGATGACCGGGACGCTGTCGGCGAACGGTTCCCCGTTGCTCACCAGGCCGGTCCGGGTGTCCGCCCAGGAATGCCCGTGCAGGTGGAAGGTGTGCATGTCGTTGCCGATCCCGACGACGATGAACTCCACCTTCTCCCCCTTGCGGGCGACCAGGCAGGTCGGGCCGGGCTGCGGGTTCTGCGCGTCGCAGGTGTCAGTGGCCGCGCCGCGGCGCAGGTTGATGCTCTGCCGGTCACCGAAGACCACGGTGTAGGTGCGGTCGGGCTTCGGGTCGCCGGGTCGGCGTACCACCAGCCCGCCGAAGAGTCCCGCGCCGAGGCCCTGGGTGCCGTGCGGGCCGCCCACCACGTGATCGTGGTACCACCAGTAGCCGGCCGTGCCCGGCGACCCGGTCTTCCTGTTCCGCTGCTGGGCGAACCAGGTGTACGTGCGTGACTCGCCGGGCGGGACGAACGAGCCGCTCTGCACGGTGCCGTCGGAGAGCTGGGTGTACTTGACCCCGTGCACGTGCAGCGACACACCCAGCGGGTGCGCCGGGTCGGTGCGCAGCTGCTCCAGCGTCGCGGCGGGTACCAGGTTGTGCAGGGTGATGGCGAGGCACTCCCCCTCCATCATCTCCATGGTCGGCCCCGGGTAGGAGGCGGTCTGCGGGCTGGTGCCGTAGCCGAGCCGGATCTGGGTGCCATCCCTGGGTAACTCCACCGCGTAGAGCTGCATGCTGCGGTCCGGCTTGACGCAGCCCTCCGGCCGCTCCGCCGAGAGCACGCCGGTGCCGGCGATCGCCAGGCCGCCCGCGCCGACCAGGGTCAGCAGCACGGTCGCCGCCACCACCAGCAGCCGGCGGGTGCTCGACCGCGGGCGGCGGGGGTCGGCCGAGTGGCCCTCCTCAGCCGCCGCTGCGCCCTCGGGCGGCGGAGCGTCCTCGATCGGCGGAGCGTCCTCGGTGAGCCGCCAGGCCGTCACCGCTCACCCCGCAGGTCGACCATCCGCTGGTAGCTGCGCTCGGCGGCGCCCAGCGAGCCGGGCGGGTTGGGCTGCGCGTTCGGCCCGGTGTCCTGCTCCCACAGGTAGGTGAACCGTCCGCCCCCGTCGAGCTCTGTGAAGAACTCCGCGAACGGGATCACCCCGGCGCCGAACTCCACATCCAGGTACGAGTTGCCCTGCTGAGGGTCGGGCAGTGGGACGCCGTCCTTGACGTGGAACAGCGGGTAGCGGTGCGGGTGGGCGTTGACGTAGTCGACCGGGCGGAAGCCCGGATACTTCCGCGCCCCGCCGTACGCCCACAGGATGTCCATCTCCAGGAACACGTACCGCGGGTCGGTGAGCTCCAGGAACAGGTCGTAGAGCCGCACGTCGGGCCGGTCGGTCGCGAAGCTGAACTCGATGGTGTGGTTGTGCTGGTAGAGCTTGATCCCGCGGGCCGTGGCGGCGGCGCCCCACGCGTTGAACTCCGCCGCGGCCGCCTGGTAGCCGGCGATGGTGCGGTTGCCGGTCGGCGCGGACGCGGTGCCGATCGCCGACATGCCGAGCGTCTCGGCGGCGTCCAGCTCCCACTCCAGGTTGGTGCGGAAGTCACCCAGCCCACGGTGGCTGCCCGCCGCCTTCAGCCCGTTGTCGTCGAGCAGCTGCCGGATCTGCTCCGGAGTGATCGGGCCGACGTTGCCCTGGGTGTAGCCGGCGAACTCCACCTCCCGGTAGCCGATGCGGGACAGCTCCTCGAAGACCGCCGCGAAGCCGAGCTGGGCGATCTTGTCGCGGACGCTGTAGAGCTGGATGCCCAGATGCCCCTGCGGGATCAGGCGGCCGCTCGATTCGCCCGCCGCGACGGCCGGCAGCGCGCCGGCGAGGCTCGCCGCGCCGACCGCGACGGTGGATCCGGCGAGGCCGCGGAGCAGCGCCCGGCGGTCGATCCTGTTCTTCGCCATGGTGTTGTGGTCCTTTCGCTCGGTCAGCAGCAACTGGTGGAGGCGGACGGCATCCCGTCCGGGCAGCACGGGCTCAGCGGCGCGATCCGGACGTTGCGGAAGCTGACGACATCGGCGGTGCCGTGGTTCTGCAGGCCGATGTAGCCGCGGGCGCTCTGCCGTCCGGCCCCGCCCGGGTCATCCGCGCGGGGCGGGCTGAACACGGCTTCCGGGGTGTTGACGTACTCGTTGATCAGCTCGCCGTTGCGGTAGACCGAGTAGTGCTGCCCCACCACCCGGATCTCGTAGTCGTTCCAGGTGCCCTTCGGGGTGACCCGCGCGCCGGCCAGGTCGACCCGGTCGAACCCGTACACCGACCCGCTCTTGTACTGGTCGCCGTCGGGCCGGTCGTAGATCTGCAGTTCGTGGCCGTACTTGATGGCCACCCACTCGGGCCGGGACTCGGCCGGGTGCCCGTGCACGTCCGGGAAGCGGACGAAGACTCCGCTGTTGGCGCGACCGTCGCCGGGCGCGTCGTCGCGCCACTGCAGCTTTAGCGAGAAGTCCCCGTACGTCGCCGTGGGCAGCCAGAGCATGCCGAGGCCGGCGACCGGGCGACTGGTGATCGACCCGTCAGCGTCGCGGGTGAAGCCGCCCGCCCCGACGTGCTCCCACCGGTTGAACGACGCCGCCGAGGTGTCCAGCAGTGGCTGGTAGCCGCTCTTGTCGTCCGACTTGCCGACGCCCGAGCGGGCGGCGGCGCTGGCCAGGCGGCCGTGCTCCTTGTGGTCGATCACGCCCAGGTGGTGCAGGTGCTCGGCGACATCGGTGACGTGCTTGACGAACTGGCCGTGGTTCGGCCAGGCCCGCTCGTCCTGGATGGCGTTGTTGATCGTGCAGGCGTCCGCGACCAGCCGGTTGGGTACGCCGCTGTCCACCGTGCCGAGCCAGACCGTCGGACGGGTGTCTGGCACCGGGCAGGCGGCAGGACCGCTGGCGACCACGGTGAAGGTGATCGAGGCGGCGCCCGAGGTGTTGCCGGCCTTGTCGGTGGCCCGATAGCTGAGCGTGCGCGCGCCCGGCTGGTCGACGGTGACCGGCGCCGAGTACCGGGCGTACGTGCCACCGTCGAGGGCGTACTCGATCCGGTCGACGCCCGAGCCCGCGTCCGCGGCGGTGAGGGTGATGGTGGCGCTGCCGAGGTAGGCGCCGGTGTCGTCCTGCTGGCCGGAGAGCGTGGCGGTGGCGGTGGGCGGGGTGGTGTCCGGGGCCGGCGGGTCGACCACGGTGAACGACACCGACTGCGCGGCCGAGGTGTTGCCGGCCTTGTCGGTGGCCCGGTAACTGACCGTGTGCTGGCCGACCTGGTTGACGGTGACCGGCGCCGGGTAGCCGGCGTACGGCTGCCCGTCCAGGGAGTACTCGATCCGGTCCACGCCGCTGCCCGCGTCGGTGGCCGAGATGGTGACCGTGGCGGACCCGACGTACGCCCCGGCGCTGTTCCGCTCGCCGGTCACCGCGGCGGTCGCGGTGGGCGGCGTAGTGTCCTGGGCCGGCGGCTCCACCACCGTGAACGACACCGACTGCGCGGCCGAGGTGTTCCCTGCCTTGTCCGTCGCCCGGTAGCTCACCGTGTGCTGGCCCGGCTGATTCACGCTCACCGGCGCCGAGTAGGCGGCGTACGCGCCGCCGTCGAGGGCGTACTCGATCCGGTCGACGCCCGACTCGGTGTCGGTGGCCGACAAGGTCACCGTCGCCGACCCCACGTACGCGCCGGCGTCGTTCCGCTGGCCGGTCACGCCGGCCGAGGCGGTGGGCGGGGTGGTGTCCGGCGCGGGCGGCCGCACCACGGTGAACGACACCGACTGCGCGGCCGAGGTGTTGCCCGCCTTGTCGGTGGCCCGGTAACTCAGCGTGTGCTGACCCGGCTGGCTCACGGTGACCGGCGCCGAGTAGCCGGCGTACGGCCCGCCGTCCAGGGAGTACTCGACCCGATCGACGCCCGACTCGGTGTCGGTGGCCGACAAGGTCACCGTCGCCGACCCCACGTACGCCCCGTTGTCGTCGCGCTCACCGGTGAGCGCGGCCGAGGCGGTGGGTGGGGTGGTGTCCGGTTTCGGGGGTTCGACCACGGTGAACGACACCGACTGCGCGGCCGAGGTGTTCCCCGCCTTGTCGGTGGCCCGGTAACTCACCGTGTGCTGACCCGACTGGCTCACCGTGACCGGCGCTGAGTAGCCGGCGTACGGCCCGCCGTCCAGGGAGTACTCGACCCGGTCGACACCGGACTCGGTGTCGACAGCGGTGAGGGTGACGGTGGCGGTGCCGACGTACGCGCCGGCGCCGTCGCGCTGGCCGGTGACCGCGGCGGTCACGGTCGGCGGGGTGGTGTCCGGGGCCGGCGGCTCCACCACCGTGAACGACACCGACTGCGGCGTCGAGGTGTTTCCCGCCTGGTCGGTGGCCCGGTAGGTCAGCGTGTGCGAGCCCGGCTGGTTCACGGTGACCGGCGCCGAGTAGGTGCCGTAGGTCCCGCCGTCCAGGGAGTACTCGACCCGGCTCACTCCCGATCCGCTGTCGGTCGCCGACAGCGTCACCGTCGCCGCGCCCAGGTAGGCGCCGTTGCCGTCGCGCTCACCGGTGACCGCGGCCGCCACGGTCGGCGGGGTGGTGTCCGAGTTGCCACCGGTGACGACCAGGAGCCCGGTCATTCCGCCGTGGCCGGGGATCGCGCAGAAGTAGCGGTAGGTGCCCGGGGAGAGGACCACGTCGACGGTCCATCGGCCGCCGTTGGCGTCCGTCGGATCGGCCAGGATGTTCACGTCGACGTCGCTGTTGTACGCCGGGTTGCCGGTGTCGAACGTCAGGGTGTGCTGCATGCCGGTGGTGTTGCCGGTCGCGGCGCTGTTCTCGAAGACGAGCGTCGTCGGCCCGGCGACCGCTGTGGTCGGGGCGGAGCGGTACGCCAGGAAGTTGTCACCGGCGGTCCAGGTGAGCACCTGGGCCTGCAACTGGCGCGGCGACGGCGCGACGGCGGTGGTCGACGGTTGCGGGTCGACCGGGCGCGCGCTCGCCGGCACCGCCACCAGCCCGGCGGTCACCCACACCAGGGCGGCCGTGGCGACGGCCGCGATCGATTTCCGCAAACGGCCGGCCGGGAGCCGGCCGGGAGGTGGGTATCCGTTCATCAATGCCTCTCTCCCAGGTTCGAGGCGTGCGCCGGCAGGGCAGACGTCCCCCGTCGGTGCCAGATCACCTCTTGTCGAGATATGTCGCCCGAGCGACGAATCGCGTGGCCCCCTCCTGGCCGCACGGGATCCCCGGCCGGGGCGGATGCCACGGCCGTCCGGTGTGGATGGACTCCGTCCTGGTCCGCGGGCGAGCCGGATCGCACGCGTCGTCGGACGGCGTTCAGCGTGGAGCTGATGGGGTGAGGGTTGCGCCTCGGAGCTGAGGAGGCGTCATCGAGTAGGGACGGACATCGGTCAAACCCACCGCATCTGCGGGCCACGGGTCATACCGCTGACCCGGGGTGCCATCCCTGGTTGGGTCGGTGGCCGCCGGACGTGTTGCGCCGCCTGGGGCCATCGATCGAGACTCACCGCGCCGTCGGTTAATCTCGATGAAACATATTGATGGTTACGGACACTACTAAGTTGGTTTCGAGGTGTCCAGAGCTTTCGTCGCCCCCGGCTCTACTTTTCTATAAAGCGACGAAAGTCGCCAGCGTTGCCGACCACAAATGCGTTACACCAGGTCAGACATCCATATCGAACGATGAATTGGTGGGGAGGGTCAGGTGCGCCTGCACGTGGGTTGCGCTCTGTGGACACACAAGTCCTGGCAGGGGCGCTTCCTGGCGCACCCGCTGCCGGCCCACGAGCGGCTACGCGCCTACGCCGGCCGCGTGCACCGCGGTCAAGGGGAACACCACCTTCTACGCCACCCGGGCATGGGAGACGGTGGCGTCGTGGGCGCGGCAGACCGACCCCGACTTCCGGTTCGTGCTCAAGCCGCCGAAGGTCGTCACCCACGAACGCCGACTCACCGGCGCCGAGGAGGAGGACCGGGTCTTCCTGGACGCGATCGAACCCCTCGGCCCAGGAGCCCACGCCCTCTGGATCCAGCTTCCGGGCTCATTCCGCCCCGCCGACGTACCCGCGCTGGCTCGATTCCTACGCGGGCCGCCGACCGACCACCGGTACGCCGTGGAGGTCCGCCACCCCGTGTTCTTCGACGACCCCCGGGCAGTGCGGACGCTCGAGGAAGCGCTCGACCCGGTCGGCACGAAGTGGATCCCCTTCGACACCACCGCGTTCTTCCGCACCCCGCCGACCACCGACGCGGAACGGGAGGCGTAGACCAGGAAGCCGCGTACATCGCTGCGCACCCGCGCGCTGACCGACCGGCCCATCGTCCGGTACCTCGGCCGGGACGACCCCGCGCGGACGGTCGAGGGCTGGCAACCGTGGCTCGACGTGGTGACTGGCTGGCTGCGCGAGGAGGGCCGCTCGCCGACCATGTTCCTGCACACCCCGGACAACGCCGACGCGCCCGACCTCGCCCGCAGGGTCCACGACGAGGTCCGGGCGTGCCTGCCCGAGGTCGAGCCGCGGCCCGAGCCGACGCCGGTCGGGCCGTCGACGCTGTTCTGACCGGACGCGGCCGGCGTCGGCCAGGCGGGGGGCTCGGGGCAGCAGACGGTGCGGGTGCCGGGCACCGAGCGCACCTTGAGCCTCCGGACCGCGGTACGCGCCCAGCCCTGACCGCAGCCACACCATCCGCTCAAGACAGGCCGGCGGCGGCACCGACGCCACGCTCACTGTCCGAGATCAACTGGAACAGGGTGGTAGGGCACCGCCGTTCGAGCGGGCGAGCGGCGGGACAGTAGGTGTCCGGTCAGTGCGGCGGCGAGGCCGGCCAGCCCGGCCGCCGCGAAGCCGCCCGCCGGCACGGAGAGGTCGATCGCCACGCCGACGAGCGGGGATCCGAGCGCGAAACCAGCGCTCTGCGCTGACGATTGCAGACCTGTCGCCTCACCCCGCACGGCGGCCGGCGCCAGCCGGCTCACCGCGTCGGCCACCGTGGCAAGGGTCGGCGCGGTGAGTAGCCCGCTGCCGACGACGGCCACGCACAACCAGGGCCAGTCCTGGGCGAGCCCGGCGGGAATCGTCACAAGCCCGAGCAAGCCGAGCAGCAGCCACGTGGGCAGCGGCCGGGTCAGCGCGCCGTAGAACAGTCCGCCGACGACGGACGACACGCCGAACACCACTACGACCACGGCAGCCCAGGACACCTGACCTGCTTCTTGCAGCGTGGCGACGATGGCGAGGTCGACGCCGCTGAGCAGCGTCGTCGTGCCGAACGCCATCGTCAGCGTGGCGATCATTCCGGCGCCCAGCCACTGCCTGCGCGGGGGCCGTCCGGCCGCGCTGGCATCCGCCTCGGCATCGGCACGCACCGGGGGGTTGAGCAAGGCGATTCCGGCTCCGCCGGCCACGATCGCGGCACCGACCCCCCACGCCACCACATCGGGGGACATCGTCGCCGCACACAGGATCACCACCGCCGGGCCCACGATGTACGACAGTTCGCCCTGCACTGATTCCAGCGCAAACGCGGCCCGGCGCTGCTCCGTTGTCGTCATCGCGGCGATCGCCTGCCTGCTCACGGCCTGGGCCGGCACCATCAGCAGACCCGCCACGAAGCTGGCGACCAGCAGGAACCCATACGGCAGGATCGGTACGCTCAGCCAGAACACGACTTGCACTACGACGGTTACCAGCAGCACGGTGCGCGGGCCCCGCGAGTCGATCATGCGGCCGAGCAGCGGCCCGCCCAGCGCCACTCCGGCGGTCAGGGCCGCGGCGACCCCGCCCGCTGCCGCGTAGCTCAGCTCCAGGCCCAGCACGACATACATCGTCAGCGCCATCACGTCAGCCGTGATCGCGGCCCGGGCGAGCAGCGAAACACCCAGCAGCGATGCCATCCCTGGCACGGCTAGCACCTGTCGGTATCCGGTCACCAGCGTGACGCTAAATCATCCCTCACGTCATAAGAAGTGGGCAATTTGTTGGAGCTGGCATAATGAATGCTTATGGCCAGAGATCTTGAGACCGCGTTGCTGCGGTCGTTCGTCACCGCCGTGCGGGCGGGCAGCATCAGCCGCGCCGCGACCGCGCTCGGACATACCCAGCCCGCGCTCAGCCAGCAGTTGCGCAAGCTCGAGAGCGTTGTCGGCCATCCACTGCTTTACCGGTCGCCGTCTGGCGTCTCGCCGACCCGGGCGGGTGAGGAGCTCCTGCCGTACGCCGAACGCATTCTCTCGCTCTCCGCACAGGCACTCACCGAAACCGGACGCGCGCTTACCGGCCACTGCGTCGTCGGGTTGCTCGAAGACCTCGCCGCGTCCCAGCTTCCGCAGGCCCTCGCCGACCTCGCCCGGCTGCACCCCGGCGCGACGCTGGAGGTGCTCAGTATTTCCAGCGCCGCGATGCGGGAGGCCTACGACGCGGGCCGCGTCCAACTCGTGCTCGACGCGGTGCCGGACGTTCCCGGGCCGCCGCGCTGGACGGTACGCCGCCCGCTGGTCTGGGCGATCGGCCAGGGTGTGGACGTGGCTGCCGATCCGCTGCCGGTGGTGCTGTTCTCGAACCCGTGCTCCTGGCGTACGTCAGTGCTGGAAACGCTGGAACGTGCCGATCGGCGCTGGCGGGTGGCGTTCGAAAGCAACAGCCTGATCGGTGTGCTCGCCGCGGTACGGGCCGGGCTCGGCGTCGCGGCGCTCATGCCCGCGAACCTCGAACCGGTCATGGCCTGCCACGACGCGGACGCCCTGCCCACCCTGCCGGACGTCGAACTCGGTCTCGCACGGCACCCACGGACCGAAGGTAATCCGCTGATCGATGCCGTGGAGACCGCGTTACGTCGCATGGTCTGAGCACGAGCCCGTCGAGACCCCGAGCATGTCGTGCCCACCTTCGAACGCACGCACATCGGCTACTTGTTTCATTGACCTGCGACCGTGGCCCGGCCAGGCAGACCTCGCTGGGTGGCTCTCGAAGCACCGGGGTCGGGCACGGACAATACCGTTCGTGCCCGACCCCGGGTGCGTCAGCTCAGCCCGCGCCTACGCCTACCGGCGCGGCCGGCCGTTGCCGTCCAGCCACGGGTCCTCCGGCCGCGGCCGGTCGAACGTGGGGCGTGCCTCCGTCCAGTGGCCGCGGGTGAAGTCGGGCACCTTGACCGACTTGAAACCCTTGCCCTTCAGCGACTCGTGGCTGAGCGGGATTACCGAGCACCACGCCGCCGAGTCGTAGACGTCGATGTCCGGGGTCATGCCCAGGCGCATCAACTGGACCATCCGGAAGATGGAGATGAAGTCGCCGCCGCCGTGCCCACCGTACTGGCTGGCCAGGTTCTGCAGGGCCGGCCAGATCCAGTGGTCGTGCTGGTTCATGATCGTGCTGAAGGCACTGCCGGTCCGCCACGCGTGGTTCGTGTGACCGAGCGACTCCAGGTAGATCCGGGCGTTGTCCAGTTCCAGGGAACCCCGGGTCCCGGTGAGCGTGGTCTCCCGGCTGTACGGGTGGGGCGAGTTCACGTCGTGCTCGACCCGGATGAACCGGTCGTTGACGGTCTTGATGAAGACCTGCTTGCGGTCCCCGGAGATGTAGGGATCGTCGTCCCAGGCCGGGTGGTCCGCGCCGACCCGCGGGTCCTCCTCGCGGAACAGGGCCAGCGCCTTGGGCCGCGAGGCGACCGCGACGAGTTCGTCGAAGCGGTCGCCTCGGTTGATGTCCAGGCAGGCCGAGACCGGCCCGAGCCCGTGCATCGGGTAGTGGGCGGCGTTCATCCGGGTTTGCCAGCGCCGCCGCCAGTGCTCCGGGTAGTAGGCACCCCCGAAGGTGTACGGCCAGCGCAGGTCGTGGACGTATCCACCGGAGGCGTGCTGCAACTCGCCGAAAAGCCCCGCCTTGGCCATGTTGAACATCTGCATCTCGGGGCGGAAGTAGTTCACGTTCTCCAGCAGCATGCAGTGCTTGCCGGTGCGCTCGGAGGTGCGGACCAGGTCCCAGATGTCGTCCAGGTGCGGCGCGATCGGCAGCTCGATGGCAACGTGCTTGCCGTGCTCCATAGCCGCCTTGGCCATCGGGTGGTGCCACTCCCACGGCGTGGCGATATAGATCAGGTCGATATCGTCACGGCGGACGAGCCGCTCGAAGTCCTCCTCGCCGTTGGAGTAGCCGACCGGCTCCTTGTCCTGGAAGCCCTGGGCCATGACTCGGCTGATGGTCTCCGCGACGTGGTCGGGCCGGATGTCGCAGACCGCGGTGATCGTGGAGACGGCGGCCCACCGCATGGCCTGGTCTCCGCCGCGGTTGCCAAGGCCGATGATGCCGACGCGCACCTCGTCGAAGCCCTCAAAGGGCACGTTGGCCATGGACTTCTCTTTGCCCTTGATCCGGGCAGGTTCGGCCGCGGGCGCCGCACTGGCCGCCGCGCCCGGCAGTAGGGCACCGCCCAGTCCGGCCGCGGCGCCCAGCGCGCCCACGCCCTTCAGGACGTTGCGACGCGACGGGTGGGATCTGGCCGCCTCGGTGGACTCGCTCGGGATGGCTTCGTTGGGACTCACGTGGATCAGCTCCTCTGCGGGAATGTGACGTGTCACGCGAAATTTCAAGCAGTATCGATCACTCCACTTGCGAGCGCAATGGTCGATCAGAGATCTTCTGCTTGAAGGTGATCGTTTGGCGCACGATCCTGGCACGATTGCTTAACCATGCCGGCCGACGCGGGGAGTCAGTCAGCGCCGGACCACCCGGGCCCGGCTACCTCCGGCACCCTGGCCCGGGTGCCCAGCGGTCAGCCGTCGAGGATGACCGACCGGGACAGATTGCGCGGCTGATCGGGGTCGAGCCCTGCTGCCCCGGCTCGCAGCAGGCACAACTGTTGGACGCGGACCAGATCGGCGAGCGGATCCACCTCGGACCACTCGAAGTGTCCGCCGGTGGCCCGGACCTGGTCCGCCAGGCCGACGGGAACCTCTCCGAGCGCCCAGACGACTCGGCCGGGCCCGGTGATGCTGAGCGGACCGTGCCGGTACTCCATGGCGGGGTAGGACTCGGTCCACAGTTGGGTCGTCTCGCGTAGCTTCAGGGCCGCCTCGTGCGCGAGCCCGACCGTCCAGCCGCGTCCGAGGAAGGTGATCTGGTCGGCCGTCGCGGCCGGGCTCGTCGCGTCGACGCCACGGTCGAGAACCTGCCGTGCCTGTTCGGCGACCGGACGTAGGTCGTGACCGAGGGCCGCCCGCAACAGCGCGAGCGTGGTCGTCGCGAAGCGGGTCTGTACGACCGAACGCTCGTCGACGTCGCTGAGCACGACCGGACGGGCCATGCTCACCGCCGGGGATGTCGCGTCGGCGGTGATGACGGTGCTCGGCGCGCTGTCCCGGCGCTGCTTGAGGACGTCGAGCACCTCGGTCGTGGTGCCCGAGCGGCTAATGCAGAGCACCCGGTCGTAGCCACGGCCGAGTTGGTGTTCACTGGCCGGCCACGCGTCGGTGATGCCCTCGCCGGCGTTCTCGCGCAGGGCCGCGTAGGCCTGGGCGACGAATAGCGATGTTCCACATCCGAGCACCGCGACTCGCTCGCCGGGCTGCGGAAGGTCCATCGCCACGGACGGCAGCACGTCCAAGACACGGAGCCAGTCATCCGGCTGGGTCTTGATCTCGGCCGCCAGGAAGGTTCCTTCACTCATCGGGTGCCTCGTCCTCGTGGTTCATGCGAGCGGGTTTGGAGAGCCTCCAGAATGGAGCGATCTGATCAAGTCTGTCAAGAAAGTCACGGAATCAGTCAGGAACACGCATCGAGGCCCGGGAGGGACCGTCCACGACCGGAGCAGCAGTTACAGCGGAAGGCCTTGACGTTGCTCGGGGCGGCAACGCAGAATTCCCCCCAGCGGCGGCTTGATCGTGGAAGATTCCGACCAGAACCGGTCACGAACGATCACAGCCAGCCAGGATTCCGATCACGACTTTGGCGATGTCCTTGCGCCGGTGGAGGCGGATATGAAGAGATTCGTGCGTTCGTGGGCAGCCGTAGCGGTTGCCGGCCTGGCGCTGACAGGTTGCGGGTTCGGCGGCGATGACGGGCAGAGTGAGGGCGGCAGCACGCTGTCGTTCCTTGTGCCCAGCTACAGCGACGGCACCAAGGCGCTCTGGGAGGGCATCATCGCCGACTTTGAGGCGGCTCACCCGGACATCAACGTGGAGCTCGAGATCCAGTCCTGGGACAACATCAACGATGTTGTCCGTACCAAGGTCCAGTCGAACGCTGCACCGGACATCCTCAACATCGACGCCTTCTCCGGTTTCGCGGCGGACGACCTGTTGTACTCCGCAGACGAAGTGGTCTCGGCGAACACCAGGGCGGACTTCCAGCAGTCCTTTGCGGACAACGCCTCGATCGACGGCACTATGTACGGCCTGCCACTGATCGCCTCGGCCCGCACCATGCTCTACAACACCGAACTGTTCGAGCGGGCCGCCGTCGCGGCACCGCCGAAGACGTGGGACCAGTTGCTCGACGCGGCGAAGAAGGTGGCCGGTCTCGGCGACGGCGTCTACGGCTACGGCATGCCGCTGGGCAGCGAGGAGGCCCAGGCGGAGACTTCAATCTGGACCTTCGGCAACGGCGGATCGTGGACCAACGGGTCGACCATCGCGGTCAACACCCCCGCGAACCTCGAAGCCGTCACGTTCATGAAACGGATGATCGACGAAAAGGCCACCCAGCCCGACCCCGGGGCGTCCGACCGGACCCCCATGCTGGACGTGTTCATCCAGGGCAAGATTGGCATGGTGGTGGCGCTCCCGCCAACCGTCAGGCAGATCGCGGAGAAGAACCCGAGCCTCAAGTACGCGAGCGCGCCGATTCCCACCAAGGACGGTCAGCCGATGACCCTCGGGGTCGCCGACCACCTGATGGCGTTCAAGAACGAGGGTGACAAGCAGGAAGCGCTCAAGACCTTCCTGGACTACGTGTTCAGCGCACCGGTCTACACGAAGTTCGTCGACACCGAGGGATTCCTGCCCACCACCAAGTCCGGTGCAGCGGCGCAGGCGGGCAAGACGGAGATCGCGAGCTTCCTCGAGGTCCTGCCGAACGCCAGGTTCTACCCCAGCACGAACCCGCAATGGGCGGCGACCCAGGGCGCGATGCAGAGCCTGATGGGACAGATTGGGCAGGGCAAGGATCCCAGGGCGGTGCTGGATGAAATTCAGGCCAAGGCCAACGGCTAGCCTGCGCGGTTAACGAATGATGACCAACCAACTGGTGGAAGTGCCGGCACCCGCGGTCTCGGCGCGTCGTCAGGCACGCCGGGACCTGGTGGCGGCACTTCCATGGCTGTTGCCGACGCTGACGCTGATTGTCACTATCGTCCTGTTCCCGGCCGGCTATCTGGTCTGGACCTCGACCCGGGACGTGTCGCCAGTCGGGGTCGACCGCGGCTCGGCCGGGCTCGACAATTATGTGACGCTGTTCGACTCCCCCGCGTTGGGCAGGGTGCTGCTCAACACCGCGATATGGGTGGTCGGCGTCGTCGTGGTGACGCTGCTCGTCTCGATGGCGCTCGCGCAATTCCTTGACAAGGCCTTCCCTGGACGCCGACTGGTTCGACTCGCGGTCATCGTTCCGTGGGCGGCCAGTGTCGTGATGACGTCTACCGTCTTTTACTACGGACTCGATCCCTTTTACGGCGTCATGAACCAGTTCCTGGTCGACCTCGGGATTTTGGATACCGGGTTCGGCTTCACCCGACAGCCGGTGCCGGCCTTCCTGGTGGCCATGGGAGTGGCGGTGTTCGTCTCGCTGCCGTTCACCACGTACACGATCCTCGCCGGGCTGCAGATGGTGCCGCGCGAGGTGGTGGAAGCCGCCTCAGTGGACGGCGCCGGCTCGGTGCGGACCTACTGGAGCGTGATCTTCCCGGTCCTGCGGCCAGCGATCGCCGTCGCCGTGCTGATCAACATCATCAACGTCTTCAACTCGCTGCCCATCCTCCGCACGCTGACCGGCAGCATTCCCGGGTACGACGCAGACACCACCACTACGTTGATCTTCAAATACATCCAGCAGGACCGCCAGGTCGAGACGGCGAGCGCACTGAGTGTCGTGAACTTCGTCATCGTCCTCGCGGTCATCGGTATCTACCTCCGGGTTGTCCGGCCGATGAGGGACGAGTGAGCCTTGGCGACGACGGCAACGAGATCTCAGGGCGATGAGCGCGCCAAGAAATCGGTGCGCGCCAGCGGAGACAACGGTCGCACCCGGAGCCGTGGCGGGCAGCGCCACGGCCGCCGCCGATGGTTGATGACATTGGCCGGCGCGGTGGTGGCGTTGTTCTTCCTGGCGCCCTACCTGGTGATGTTGATCGGCTCGTTCAAGCGGCACTCGGAGATCCTGCGCATTCCGGCCACATACCTGCCGACCGAATGGGTGCCATCGAACTACGCGTCGATGTGGTCCACGCCGGAGACGCCGCTCGCCTACAACCTCGTCTCCACCGTCATCATCTCTGCCTGCGGGACACTGCTGGTCCTGGTGGTGGCCATGCCCGCCGCCTATTACACGGCCAAGCACCGCTTTCCCGGACGACTGGCGTTCCTGCTCCTGGTGCTGGTGACCCAGATGCTCCAGCCGACCGTACTCGCGGCGGGACTGTTCCGGCAGTTCCTCGCGATCGGCATCGACGACACCTGGCTCGCTATGATCCTCGTCAACGGCGCGTTCAACCTCAGCTTCGCGGTGTGGATCATGCACAGCTTCTTCGCCGGGGTGCCCAAGGAGATAGACGAGGCGGCAATGATCGACGGTGCCAGCAAACTGCAGACGCTGCGGCGGGTAACCCTGCCGGTGGTCTGGCCGGGCATCGTCACCGCGATCATCTTCACGTTCGTCGCGTGCTGGAACGAGTTCGCGGCCAGCCTCGTCATCTTGACCACGGCGGAGAACCAGCCGCTGACCGTCGCCATCACAAAATTCGTCGGTCAGTACGATTCGGCGTGGCAATACGTCTTTGGAGTCTCTATCGTCGGCATCGTGCCCGTGATCATTCTCTTCGCGTTGGTTGAAAAGCGCCTGGTGGCAGGTCTCACGGCGGGGGCCATCAAGTGAGCACGGCCGAGGCCGCCACCGACCGGGCGGACGGCCGCGACCGCGCCCAGCGCCTGCAGGCGCTGCTCGACATCCTGGGCGCGCGCGGCAGGCTGTCCGTCGCCGAGGCGGCCAGCGCCCTGCAGGTCTCCGAAGCGACGGTCCGCCGGGACTTCACCACCCTGGCGGAGCAACAATTGGCGGCTCGGACGCACGGCGGTGTCGTGGCCACGTCCGTCTCGTACGACCTGCCGGTCCGCTACCGGGGCCGGGGCGACAACGGCGCCAAGGAGCGCATCGCCGCGATCGCCTGCGAGCTCGTCGAACTGGGCGACGTGGTCGCGTTCAACGGTGGCACCACCACGTCCGCGACGGCCCGACGCCTCGCCGCGCGGGTCGACCTCGCCCAGGCCGTTCAGCGGCCGGCCGTGACGGTAGTGACGAACGCACTCAACATCGCCACCGAGATGGTGCTGCGACGCCACGTCCGTACCGTCATCCTCGGCGGTGTGGCACTGCCCCAGTCGTACGAGCTGACCGGGCCGCTGGCGACGATGGTCCTGAACGAGCTGTGGCTCGACGTGCTGATCCTCGGGGTCGACGCGTTCTCCCCCGACGGCGGCACGTCCTGTCACGACGAGGGCGAGGCCGGCATCGACGCGACGATGGTCCGGCGGTCCCGTCGGGTCGTCGTCGTGGCCGGCTCGGAAAAGCTGGGCCGGCACTCCTTTGCCCGGATCTGCGACGTCAACGCGGTGGACATCCTGGTGACCGACGACGGCGCGGACGCGAAGGTCGTCGCCGACCTACGTGCCGCCGGGGTCAACGTGTTGCTGGCCTGAGGCCGGCCCGGCGGGCCGGAGTTGGCGAGGTCGATGCGCCAGTCAATGTGGCTATCGTTCGCCAGGTATGCCCATTAGGGTCGGCGGCATGACGCCAGCCCTTGCCGCCAGCGCCTTCGACTCGCTGCGCCTCGACGCCGTGCCCGACCAGGAGGCGCTGCGCCGGGCCTACGAACTCCCCAGCGACGCGGCCGTGCGGAAGCAGATGACCGAACTCACCGAGCAGACCCGGCGGTTGATCGGCTGCTCGTCGCTGGTCCTGGTCGCCAGCGTGGACGCCGAGGGCAACTGTGACGTTTCCCCGCGCGGCGGCCCCGCCGGGTTCGTCGCCGTCCTGGACGCACGGACCGTGGCGATACCGGACGCGACTGGCAACAAGCGTCTGGACACCCTGCAGAACGTCATCGCGACCGGACGGGCCGGGCTGCTGTTCATCATCCCGGGGCGCACCACGACGCTCAGACTGAACGGCCGGGCCTGCGTCTCCACTCGCCCCGATCTGCTGTCGCAGCTGACCGCCGTGGGCAAGCCGCCGGCCAGTGCGCTGGTGGTGGGAATCGACGAGGTCTACCCGCACTGCCCCAAGTCGCTCCTGCGCACCGGCGTCTGGGAGCCGGAGAAGTGGCTGCCAGCGAACGCGCAGCCGACCTCGGCCGAGGTGACGCTGGCCCAGCTGCGGATGCCGGAGCTGACGATCGCTGACATCGAGCAGGCGGAGGCGGACTCGCTGAAGTACCGGTACGAGTAACGAGCCGCACAGCGATTGCGCCGAGCACCGCCCTTGTCAATCGGACCTTGACGACGCTCGGACGCTGCGGGGGCGGGTGGCGCTGGTCGCGATGAGGCCGTGGCGGGGATGCGGCGCGTGCACCCCGGGCAGGCCCCCGAGTGCCGCCGCCGGCGGCGGGAGTGCCGGCGCCTCACAGCCGGCGGCACCACGCCGCAGGCCTGGCCCGATTACCAGCGCTGGTCGAAGGCGCTTCAGGAGTACGGGCCGACCTCGGGAGCCTTCTAACCGCGCTCGTCCGGAGGCTGCTCTTTCGTCAGGTGCAGCAGCCAACCCTCACCGGTCCGGATGAGCGCGTA
The DNA here is from genome assembly GCF_045207365.1 of Micromonospora sp. NBC_00858. Lineage (NCBI taxonomy): Bacteria > Bacillati > Actinomycetota > Actinomycetes > Micromonosporales > Micromonosporaceae > Micromonospora > Micromonospora sp. NBC_00858. Next base: position 3,314,260 of record NZ_CP108828.1, read on the forward strand.
TCGCCGACGGCCGGCGCGGCCGTTCAACGTGAACAGCATTCGACGCTCGGTGCGGTCGTGCTCCTCCCAGGTGCCGATGTCGGCGATCGACTTGTCGGCGTCCTCATAGGTGAGGTGATCGAGGTGGTGATCGGGCACGGCGATCGCGAGCCGGTTGTCGTCGGGACTGTCCGGCAGGCCGCGAGGCACCGCCCAGGAGCGCAGCACACCGTCCTCCTCGAGCCGCAGGTCAAAATGCGGTCGTGGTTTGCGGTGGTGGTGCAGGACGAATGCAGGTGCCACTCTCACCATTGTCCGCACACACCGGCCCCACCGCCTGCCGATGGATGCGCTACTGCTCAACCTGTTCAACGCAGACTCGCCCGGCGCCCGCAGACCTCAGTCTTCCTCCGGTCTCGTCCCGGATCTTGTCGCCGCTGACTACGACGGAGAGTTGCGTCGGCTCGGCACGACGCCTGGTGATGTGGTCCACGTCTATCGCCGTGCAGCCGCCGATGGCAGCCAGAAGCAGCTCCACCGGCGTGAAGCTGGTTCCCGGTGACATCGCACGGACGAGGACGCACTGACCACGTCGGCAGGGCTGATCCGGCTACAGGAGGTCGATGAGCTGCGGCGGGACCTCGCACGTCAGCCCCACCGAGTTCATCCGATCGGTGAGCGGCTCGCCATCCGCGGTCGGCACCACGAAGCGCGGCCGGCGGCCGGCGGCGAGATCGGCGGCATACCGCTCGCGGGCCTCGACGAGGGTCTCCCAGTCGCCCAGCCACGCGTTGACCGGATGATCGCCCGCCAACAGGTCGCGGTCCAGGTCACGCACCCGCGCCACCATGGCGGTCACTGCGTCGTTCTGCTCCCGGATCGAGCGCGCCCGCGCGTCGGCGGGTGCGTCGGGAGGTACAGCCTTCGCCGCCACGGTGGCGCGCATCGTGGCGCACGCGCTCTCGGCCACCTCGCTGACCGGTGGATTGTCGATCAGCTCGGGCCGGTCGTGGTTCGCGTACGTCCAGAGGCCGGCGCAAAACACGACGACGCCTCCGACCGCGATCACGACGACCAGGGCGGCGCCGAGGACCCACCACCCCGCGCTCCCCCGCCCCGACGGCGCGGGGCGGGCACCGGGGTACGGCGGGAGTGTGGGTGGACGGCTCACGCCTGCATCGTGTCGACCCCGGTCAAGGACCGCCAGCAGGCCGTCGAACCGATCACGATGCTCAGCTGGGCGCGAGCCTCGCGGAACTCGACCCTGCGAGCCAAGCTGGCCGGAGCACCCGTGTCGGCGAGTACCGGCGCGGGCACGGGTGAGCGAGCGGTGCCACCGACGGCGAGCAGATCCGTGTCACTCCTCAGCGCTTGTCGGGTGGGAAGACACCCGTTTCCTTCACGCCCATCGCACAACCCATTTCGGGCCTGCCGGTTCCATCGATCACTCGTCCTCGTCATCGCCTTCTGCCGGACACGCTCGCGTCAACCCATGGGGCCGCGACTGGCGGTGCTGACGACCGCCATCATGATCAGGGTGCGCTGCCGCCGTCGACTCATCAGTGCGAAGCAGGCGGTGAGCGCCACCAGCTCCACCTCGGCCCACTCACCGGTTACGTCGACGCGGATCGGCCCGCCGAGCCGGCCGGGGAGGCGCACCGCGAGTCGGTGCCTGTCGCGGACCAGCTCGCCACCGCAGCGGCCGGGCGCCCAGCGCGTCACCCCGCCAGGTCCCGGCACGTGCGACTGGCGCGGGTCGAGCCGTACCGCGGCGCCGTGCTCGGCCTGGGCGGTGACCCCGATGCGTCGGCGGTCGGTCGGCTCGACCGTCCAGAGGCCCGCGCCGGTGCGGATCTCGCCGCACCGCCACGTCCAGCCGGTATGCAGCGAGGCGCGCGGTCCGGCATCGGAGTCGAGGACGAAGGCGCCGTCCTGCTTGCGTATGGTCAGCGCGGTCATCGGTTCAGCCCTTCCGGGCGCGGCCGGGGCAGGCCGAGGATGAGGACGACGCCGACGCTCAGGTGTAGCAGCGCGAGCGTCGTCTTCGCTCCCCCGCCGACGCCGCTCGGCGGCCCGACCAGCAGTGACAGCAGCAGGACCGCGACCGCGATCGAGGTCCACCAGGCGCGCGCCCGGTTGGTGAGGCGTTCCAGCAGCGCGAGCAGCGCCCAGGCGGCCAGTGCAGCGACCGCGGCGGCCACCACGACTGCGGCCACCGTGATCTGCCGGGTCGCGTTTGCGGTGCCGGCTGCCAGGTCGACGCCGGCCGCCGAGTGCAGGATCGCGAACTCCGCCGTCGCTACCAGGGTCGCGCCGGCCGCCACTGCGGTTCGGCGCAGGAGAAGGTTGTTCGTCATGCCCTGAGTCTGTGGACCGGCCCGGGTCGGGCACGTCGGTCCGGACGCCGCGGCGGGTACATCCGTCGGCGGCGCCGCGTACTACCAAAGGAGGTGGTCCGGCGCTCCGCGAGCCCAGTAGCCTGCGCTGGTGGATGCGGCGACGTGCGACGTGGACCCGCCGCGGACGTGGCGTTCCGTCCCGGTGGGTGTGGCGACCGTGACGATGGGCGTGCTCATCGCGACCGTGCTGTGGTCCGCCACCCGCTCCGAGTCGACCGCCCTGGTCCGCGCCGATGTCGCGCTGGCGGTGGCCGCCCTGGCCCTCGTCCCGGTGGTCGTCCGCCGCCCGGAGGTCGCTGGCGTGCTGGCGGGTCTGCTGGTGGCGCTGTCGCCGGTGGCCACTCCGGTGGCGAGCTTCGCGGTGCTGTTCACCGCCCGCAACCGGCCGTTCCGGCAGGCCGCGGTGGTGGCAGCGGTCGGCGTGGTAGGCGAGGCGGTGCAGGCGGTGTGGCGGCCGATGCCCAGCCTGCCGTACGCGTGGCGGCTGGTGCTGATGACGGCCGCGTACGCGGCCTTGCTTGGCTGGGGCACCTGGGCGCAGGCCCGGTACGCCCTGCTGGCGGCACTGCGGGACCGGGCCTGGCGGGCGGAGCAGGAGCAGGAACGGCGGGTCGTCGAGGCCCGGGCGGCCGAGCGCACCCGGATTGCGCGGGAGATGCACGACGTGCTGGCCCATCGGCTGTCGCTGCTGGCAGCGGCCGCCGGCGCGATGGAGTACCGGCCGGACGCGCCACCCGAGCGGCTCAGCGCCGCCGCCGGGGTGATCCGCGCCAGCGCACACCACGCCCTCGACGAACTGCGCGAGGTCATCACGCTGCTGCGCACCGACGACGCCGAGGCGCCAGCGGACGCACCGCCCGGGCAGACCCTCGCAGACCTGCCGCGCCTGGTCGAGGAGGCTCGGGCCGCCGGGCAGCACATCGAGGTCGACGACCCGCTCGGCCCGCCGGTCGAGGTCCCCCCGACGGTCGGCCGCACCGCCTACCGGATCGCGCAGGAGGCGCTGACCAACGCCCGCAAGCACGCCGCCGGGCAGCCGGTCCGACTCGCCGTCGGCGGGGCGCCCGGCTCCGGCCTGAGCATCGCGGTGAGCAACCCGACCACACCCGACGGCGGTGCCGCCGGGCACGACGGCGCGGGTCTGATCGGTCTCGCCGAGCGGGCCGCCCTCACCGGCGGCCGCGTCGCCCACCACATCGACGCCTCGGGTCGGTTCCACCTCACCGCGTGGCTGCCGTGGCCGACGTGACGGGCCCGGTTCGGGTCGTCATCGTCGACGACGATCCCCTCGTGCGGGGAATGCTGACGATGATGCTCGACGGCGCCGACGGGATCGTCGTTGTGGGCGAGGCCGCCGACGGTGGTGCGGCGATCACCGCGGTGGACCGGCACATACCCGACGTGGTGCTGATGGACATCCGGATGCCCGGCGTCAACGGCATCACCGCCACCGAGCGCCTGCGCCGCCGCCCCCGGCCACCGGAGATCATCGTGCTCACCACGTTCGACACCGACGAGCACGTGGTGCGGGCCCTGCGGGCCGGCGCCAGCGGGTTCCTGCTCAAGGACACCCCGCCGGAGCGGATCAGCCAGGCCGTCCGCGCCGTCGCCGCCGGCAACCCGATGCTGTCGCCGGGCGTCACGCGCCGCCTCATGCAGCGGGTCGCGTCCGGCGCCGAGTCCTACGAGCAGGCGCGTACCCGACTGGCCCTGCTCACGCCCCGGGAACGCGACGTCGTCCTGGCCATCGCGCAGGGACGCTCCAACGCCGAGATCGCCACCGAGCTGCTGATGAGCGTGACCACCGTGAAGGCCCACGTCTCGCACATCCTGACCAAGCTGGACCTCGACAACCGCACCCAGATCGCCCTGCTCGCCCACGACGGTCGGCTGGCCTGATCAGGAGGTCAGCCCGTTGCGCGGACGCGGTCGGGCGCGATGGTGAGCAGGACCCGCGCCTGGTCGCGGCCCGTAGCCGTCATGGTCAAGCTCCGGGTACGGCGGCGCCATCCGTCGATCCTTGCCGGGAGGCAGTAGCGACAGCCGGGGCGCCAGTACACGATCGTCCGTCCGTCGCGCTGACCCGCTGCGCTTCGGCGGCGTCCACCGAAATGCGCGCAGCGGGTCAGATTGATCAGACTCTTCCAGGCAGATGCGCTGGCAACTACAAGGCAGCCGTGGTCTTTCCCAGGATGCTGGCGAGTGCGCCGTAGTCGACGTCTTGCCCTTCTTTGATGTCGACAGTTTTGCGTTCACCGTTGCCCATTGCCCGGAGGAACCCCTTGACCTCAGGGATGTCCGTTGCGTTGAAGACCATGAACGAGACCTTGGACTTGGCTACCGCGATGACGGCCGCGTAGTGGCCGTTCTTCAGGTAGTGCGGCTTGCCGTACTGAAGCCGTTCCTCGACACCTGGAATGGTTTGGTCGATCATCGCACGTAGTTTGTCACATACGTCGATCTGCCACGGCTGCGTCTTGTTGATGTACTGGGTGACGTCGTCGTCCACGGTCTTCTCCTTCATCACTGTTCGCTGGAAAGCATGGGCCTACAGAACGTGTCGTAGCCGAGGGTCGAGCGCCGCCTCGCTCTTACCCTTCACCGCCTGGGGCCCCGGGCTCCTGCTCCCACCCGACGAGCTTGTCCCCGGTGGGAGCGTAGGTCAGCACGACCACGCCCGAGTTGAACGCCTGCGCGCCGACCAGCCGGAGGACCACCGGCTCGCCCGACTCCTCGAAGAGGCGCACGCCACCGCCCATCACGACGGGGTAGGTGACCAGGCGCAGTTCGTCGACGAGTTCATTACGCAGCAGCCACCTGACCAGTGCGACGCTGCCGTAGACCAGGATGTCGCCGCTCACCTCGGCCTTCAGCTTGGTGATCGTCTCGGCGACGTTCTCGCTGATGACGGTGGTGTTCTTCCACTCGCCCCGGTCCAGTGTCGTCGAGACGACGTACTTGGGCATGCTGTTCATCTTGTCGGCGAAGCCCGCCTCGTCGGTCATGTTCGGCCAGGACGCGGCGAACCCCTCATAGGTGACCCGGCCGAGCAGCAGCGCGTCGGCGGCCTGCAGTTGCGCCAGCCCGGTCCGCATGGAGTCCTCGCTGACGAACTGGAAGGTGAACCGCTGCGGGTCGTCGACGACCCCATCGGCGGTGGTGAAGATGGACAGAACGACGCGTCCCATGATGTCTCCCACGTAGTTTCGGTGACCTCAGGTAGAGCCTGCTGCACGGGGGGCGGGACGGGCATCGGCGGCGACCACGCATTCCACCACTCATTGGACTACGCACTACGGAGCCAGCGTCGGGCAGGATGGTGCGATGGACGTCACGCATCCCGCCGGAGCGTCGAAGCGAGAGATCGAGGTGCTCGTCATGCTCGGCGCGCGCCTGTCCAACGCCGACATCGCCGGCAGGCTGCACATCTCCGTACGGACCGTGGAGAATCACGTCTCCTCGCTGCTGCGCAAGTACGGCGTCGCCGACCGGCGGGCGCTCGGCGAGCTCGCCGTACAGGTGCAGGCGGGGGCGCCGGTACCTGGGCGGCTGGCCGGCCTGCCATCGGCGCTCACCACCTTCATCGGCAGGAGCGCGGAGCGCGAGCACCTGATGGAGACGCTGCGCGGCGCCCGACTCGTGACCGTGGTGGGACCAGGCGGGATGGGGAAGACCCGACTGGCGGGCCAGATCGCCGGGGCGGCGGGGTCCTCCTTTCCCTCCGGTGGCGCGTTCGTCGACCTCGTCCCCGCCCGTGGCGGGTACATCGCACAGGCGGTGGCCACGGTGCTCGGCGTCAGCGAGCGCCCCCAGCAGTCGCTGGAGGACGCTGTGGTGGAGCGGCTCGGAGAGAGTCGATCGCTGCTGGTGCTGGACAACTGCGAGCATGTGATCGACGTGGTGGCACCGTTCGTGGAGCGGGTGCTGGCCGCCTGCCCGGCTACCCACATCCTCGCCACCAGCAGGGAACGCCTCGGTGTACGGGGTGAGCGTGCCGTACCGCTGGGCCCGCTGCCGCTGGAGTCCGACGCCGAGCGACTCTTCATCGACCGCGCTACCGCCGCGGACCCCGGGTTCGGGGCGGACCCCGTGGTGGTGGCCAAGCTGTGCGCGCGGCTGGACGGTATGCCGCTGGCGATCGAGTTGGCCGCGGCGCGCAGTGCCGGCCTGGGCGAGAACGGGTTGTTGGCCGCGCTCGATGACCAGCTACGGCTGGTGGCCGGCGGTAGGGGTGTGGACGAGCGGCACCGCTCGCTGCGCGCCGTCATCGGCTGGAGCTACGACCTGCTCGATGACGAGGAACAGGCACTGTTCCGGCGGCTCGCCGTCTTCGCCGGGGCGTTCGACCTCGCCGCCGTCGCCGGGGTGAGCTCTGCCGGGAGCACCCACGGTGCGATTGCCGACGTGCTTGGCAGGCTCGCGGACAAGAGCCTGGTCAGCGTGCACCGCCGAGGCGGAGCGGTCCGGTGGCGACTGCTACAGACCGTGCGCGCGTTCGCCATCGAACAGTTGGACGTCTCGGGCGAGCGGCCGGAGATCCAGGACCGGCACCTGCGCTGGGCGGCGGACGTCGCCACCGAGCTGGAGACAAGGCTGGATGGCGACGAGTGGTACGAAGAGTTCGACGGTGTCGCCGACGATCTGAGAGCCGCCCTCGCCGTCGCCCCCGAAGGCCCGGGTGAGCTGCCGCACCGGCTGGCGCAGGCACTGGCACACCTCGCCTACACGCGGCGGTTCCTGATGGAATCGCTCGGCCACTACCGGACCGCCGCCGAACGGGCCCCCGCTCCGGGCGAGGCCGCGGCGGACCTGTACGCGGCCTCCGCCGTTTCCCATGCGATCGGCGACGACGGTCAGCGGCCCTTCGACCTGCTGCTGGCCGCCGCGCAGCGGGCCCGGGTGGCCGGGGATCGTGGGGCCACGGCCATCGCGCTGGCGCAGGCGGTCACCACTGCGCGGCGGCACCCGGCAGGGTTCGCCGCCGAGGTTCCGTACGAGCGCCTGCGTGATCTCCTCGACGAGGCGGCGTCGGCAGCCGACGGGTCGAGCGACGCCGTGGTGGCGGCCCGCCTCGCCGAGGCGGCGGCCTGGGCCGCGACCGCAGACAGGTATGAGGCCGACCTGGTGCTCGCCGAGGCCGCCGTGGCAGCCGCCCGGGCCACCGGCGATCCGGTGCTGATCAGCGCGGCTCTGGACACGGTGGCCACCGCCGACATCGTGGCGGGGCGGGGCGGGGCGGTTCGCCAGATCATGGACGAACGGTTGACCCTGCTGCCCGCGATGTCCCGGCACGACCCGAACGCCGCCCCGGAGATCGTCGACACGTACCGGATGGCCCACCTGGCTGCCCTCGGCGTCGGTGACCTGCCGGCTGCCCTGTCGATCGGCCAGCGGACCATGGACGACGACCTCGCTGGCAGCTCCTATTACTCGGCCGCCCTTCTGATCACGCCGCTGGTGCTCAGCGGACGCTTCGATGAGGCGCTGCGGATGGCGGGCACCGCGTGGGAGGGTTGGCGGCGGGCCGGCCGTCCGCGCACCGGCACGATGTCGCCGCCGATGGCCGCGGTCGCCCTCGTCCACGGGCTGCGCGGCGACGACGAGGGGTACGCGCTGTGGCGTTCCCGCGCGATCGAGGTTATCGGGGAGCTACCCCCGCACTCCACGTTCGTGTCGATGGTCGACGCGCGGCTCGCCGTACACGCCGGGCGGGCCGAGGACGCCGCCGCGCTTGTCCGCCTGACGTTCAACGGCATCCGCAGCTGGTCTCCGCCCTACTCGCGGGCGGTGGGCGCCGAGCTGGCCGTCGTCGCCGGGCTTCCCGACGCGCCGGAGCTGCTGTCGGCCGCCGAGCGGCACGAGAGCGCGTGGGCCGCCGCCTGCACCGCCCGGGCCCGAGGCCGCCTCCACGGCGACACCGCAGCCCTCACCGCCGCCGTGGCGGGGTGGGAGCACATCGGCGCCCGGTTCGAACGGGCATCCACGCTCCTGCTGCTGCCGGACCGTGCCGCCGAAGGCCGCCGGGACCTCGACGCCCTCGGCGTCGAGGTCCCGGCTCAACGAGTTTGATAAAACGCCGGGCCCGTCCCGCTGCGACCGTCAGCGTTCTCCTACCACGTCGGACAGTGAATAGCCGGCTGCGCTGAACGTGCCACTGCGCTCAGAGCCCGCCGTGAAATTGGTTGATCCGTTTCGGGACGGATGCGCTGTCTGGTGTGGTGTCGGTGACAGATCCACAGTGCACCGTGTAGTTCCAGTCGCAGCGGAAGGGGTCCCTGAGGGGACGCCCGTCTCCCTCGATTCAGCAACTGACCCACCACAGTCAGCTCACTCAGGCGGCGGCGCGGTCGGCGAGTGGGCGGCGACGCCGTGCGGTGTCGGTCAGTGAACGCGGGGGCAGAGGAGCGTTGGGGTTGTACAGGTTGGTTCCGGGCGGCACGATCTCGTCGATTCGGTCGAGGGTCGCATCGTCCAGAGTGAGTGCGGCGCCCTTGAGGAGATCCTCCAGCTGGGGCATGGTCCGCGGTCCGATGATCGCCGAGGTGATGGCCGGATGGGCCACGGTGAACGCAATGGCGAGCTGCGGGAGGGTGCAGCCGATGGTTTCCGCGAGTTCGACGAGCTGCTCGACGACGTCGAGCTTCGCGGCGTTTTCTGCGATCGTGGGATCGAATCGTTCCGGCCGGATTGTGGGACGGCCGGTTGACAGGTCGATGGGCTGGTTCTTGCGGTACTTGCCGGTGAGGAACCCGAAGGCCAGTGGGCTCCAGACCAGCACACCCATTCCGTAGCGCTGGCAGACGGGCAGGACCGAGGCCTCGATCCCGCGGGCCAGGATCGAATACGGCGGCTGCTCGGTGCGGAAGCGTCCGAGGCCACGACGCTCGGAGACGTGATGCGCCTCGACGATCTCCTCAGCCGGGAACGTCGAGCAGCCGAAAGCGCGGATCTTCCCCTGGTGCACGAGGTCGCTGAGCCACCGAGAGCGTCTCCTCGATGTCGGTCGAGTCGTCGGGGCGGTGGACCTGGTAGAGGTCGATCCAGTCGGTGTTTAGGCGCCTGAGGCTGTCCTCAACCGCCTTGAGGATCCAACGGCGCGAGTTGCCACTTCGGTTGCGGCCCTCGCCCATCTGGAAGTGCACCTTGGTGGCGAGTACGACGTCATCACGGCGCCCCCGCAGCGCCTTCCCCACGATCTCTTCGGACTCTCCCCGTCCATACATGTCAGCGGTATCGACGAAGTTGATCCCCTCGTCCAGAGCCGTGTGAATAATACGGACACAATCGTCGTGGTCGGAGTTGCAGCCATCCTGGAACATCATGGTCCCGAGGCAGTAGGCACTGACTTCGATACCGGTTCCGCCGAGGGTGCGATAGCGCATGGTGATGCTTCCCTTACTGGTTCAGCCGTGGTTACACAGAGCGACAGAAGCGTCGATAGCACGGGGAACCCTAGGATCTAGAGTCGGCTCTAGGTCAAGCCGCTACCCTGAGCGGCATGGCTGAGGTCACCACGAGTCTGAGCATCGGGCAGGTCGCCGAACGCACCGGATTGAGCGTGCACGCGCTGCGCTTCTACGAGCACGAGGGCCTCTTCATCAACCCTGTGCGGCGCGGACCTGGCGGGCGCCGCGTCTACAGCCAGGATGACGTGGACTGGCTCACCGTCTGCATCATCTTGCGCGCCTCCGGCATGCCCCTGCCCGCGCTACGCCGATACGCCGACCTCGTGCGGCAAGGAGCCGGAAACGAGGAGGAACGACTCACGCTCATGCGTGAGCACCAAGCCCACGTCACCACTCAGATCGGCAAACTCGCCGAATGCCTGGACCTGATCAGATTCAAGGTCGGAGTGTATGAGGACCTCCTCGACCCAGGCAGCGCCGCCGACCACCAATGCCACGCTCCAACCCCTTCGGCACCGGAGCACCCGACCGAGATCCGCATCGGCTACGCGCGGGTGTCGGGCTCGTGAACGCGGCGCCGTGCGGGCTGACGCCACCAGCGCCGACGTCATCCTGCTGATCGCGCCCAACTACGTCACCAGCTACGTTCCGGACGCCTCGCCCGACCCGCTACGTGCTGACGCCTCTGGCGGCTGCTCGGCACTGCTGTAGGAACGGAAACTTCGGCCGCAGCTGGTTGAGCAGATTGACAGGCACCGTCATGGACATGTCCACGATGCGCCATCGCCGAGGAACCCACTAGCCGACTGGCTGACCCAAGATAAACGGCGAGCTGGTGGTGTGGGGAAGGCGAGCGGACTAACTTCGCCCCATTGCAGCGACGAGTCACCGCTGGCGTGCGGCTCCCGGGTTTCGCTCGGCGCATGCGTAGACATCGTCTACGCCGAGATGGTAGACAACGTCTACCTACTGGTCTTGGCGTGGGCTGAAGGGAAGCACTGGTGCGCGGTTCGAAGGTCGTCGGCGCAGGTCACTACCAGCCTGCGAAAGTGCTGTCCAACCATGACCTCGCCACGATGGTGGAGACGAGCGACGAGTGGATCCGCAGTCGGGTCGGCATCCGGGAACGGCGGATCGCCGGGCCCGCCGAGCCGCTCGACCTGATGGCGGCCGAGGCGGCGGCCGCGGCCCTGCGTGATGCCGGCGTGGCCGTCGAGGCGGTCGATTTGGTGGTGGTGGCGACCTGCACGGCGGTCGACCGCAGTCCCAACGTCGCCGCCCGGGTCGCGCGTCGGCTCGGCATGCCGTCACCTGCGACGATCGACGTCAACGTCGCCTGTTCCGGGTTCACCCACGCGTTGGCCACGGCTGACGGCGCCGTTCGGCTCGGCTCGGCGACGAACGCGGTGGTGATCGGCGTGGAGCGGCTGAGTGACTTCACCGACTGGACCGACCGGACGACGTGCGTGCTGGTCGGTGACGGAGCCGGCGCGGTGGTGCTGACCGCCGCCGAGCAGCCCGAGATCAGCCCGGTGGTGTGGGGCTCCTACCCAGACATGGGCGAGGCCGTGGTGATCGAGCGTGATCGCAAGTTCACCCAGGCTGGACAGACCGTCTACCGGTGGGCCACCACCACGCTGCCCGACATCGCCCGCCGGATCTGCGCCGCCGCCGGCATAACGCCGGACGATCTCGGCGGCATCGTCCTGCACCAGGCCAATCTGCGCATCATCGAGCCGGTCGCACAGCGGATCGGGGCGACGAAGGCCGTCGTTGCCCGTGACGTCATCGAATCGGGCAACACCTCGGCGGCAAGCATCCCGATCGCGCTGTCGAAACTGCTCCAACGCGGAGAGTTGCAGCCCGGTGCACCGGTGCTGCTTCTGGGCTTTGGCGGAGGATTGTCGTACGCCGGGCAGATCATCCGCTGCCCATGACCATGACTATGAACCGCGGGGGAACGGGGAGCGGATGAGCACGTACGAGAGCATCGCCGCGTTCCTCAAGCACGAGGGCGAGCTGCTCGGCACTACCGAGTGGCAGGTCATCGACCAGAGCAGGATCAACGCGTTCGCGGACGTCACCGGCGACCATCAGTGGATTCACGTAGACGAGCGGCGCGCCCTTGTGGAGAGCCCTTTCGGGAAGACCGTCGCGCACGGCGCGCTCACGCTCTCGCTATGCTCCGCCTTCCTGTCCGAGCTGATCCACGTCGACGGCGTTCGCCTGGTGGTCAACGGTGGTCTGAACAAGGTCCGTTTCCGCACGCCAGTGCTGGTCGGTTCGCGCGTCCGCGGTGTGGCCACGCTTACGCAGGCCCGACCCCTGTCCAACGGCGCCCGCGTGGTCGTACAAGTGAAGGTGGAGATCGAGGGCGAGACCAAGCCTGCGTGCATCGCGGACCAGGTGTTGGTGTTCTATGAGTGAGGGCTGCCGGAACTTCCGCCAGCGATCCGGCCTCGTATCAATTCCTGCAGAAGAATCCGGCCGGAGGTAGCCGGCGGGCAGTATCCGCATGTCGGCAGTTCAGGGTGTCGGCTCGCCAAGTGAGCCGCTACCGCCCTCCTGAGGGGGCGTGGGTGTTGAAAGGCAGCGCGAGCAGGTTTGCCGGTGCTGCCGTACCACCCGCCTTCAACACGCGGCGGGTGGTACGCGCCTATCACATCCGTCGATTCCGCTTGTCGGTTAGGGACGTCAATCACTTCCGACAATTCCTGTCTACGCCGGCTCCGGCGGCATGGTGGCCCTGACGTACGCGGTCGGTGTGGCGGCGCTCGCTGTTGACACCGGGAGCCGCGTGCTGACAATGGGCTCCACCATCGGATCAGCCGCTTCGGCGGTTACCCCACTGGCGCGGGCTCTGGACCGAGCTCCGGCCGCCGAGGTGCTGACCCTTTCCATGCGGTTGAGGCGAGGCGACCTTGCCCTTCGCGCGTCGGGCAGCCCGGTTTGCGTGAGCGGCAGGCTGGTCGGTCTCGGCCGTGGTTGAGGTGTCGGCATCTGCCGCGTGGTCGTCTTGGACGGGCTCAGGCTCCGGCATCGGTATCTCCCTGGATTCGTGGGGCGCCCTGCGGACCATCGACAGCCGACGGACGCGGACCACTCGACGCCGGCGCGGGCGCCTTGACGGTATCGCAACGCCAAGCCCGTCCGATCGACGGTCTCTAGCCCGCGTGAGGGTGGCGCCCGTCTGTGGCAGCCGATACGCGACCGAGAGTTGACCGGAAGGGCCATCCCAACCGCCGAACTGACCTTCAACTGCCGAGCGCACGGCCCGCCGCGCTTGACGGCTTCCCAGGTTGTCTTTGAAGAGCTGCGCGTAGCTCTCCATCGCCACCGAGAAAGCAGGCATGCCAGAGAACCCGCATGGCGACTCTCGGGTGGACGTCGAGGTCGGCCGGCAGCCTGGCACAGGTACGCCGCGCGCCGTCAGCGACTCGGCGGTGCAGCACAGGAGGGCTTATATGGCTCCGTGGAAATGTGTGTAGCCCATTCCTGTCGGGTCAGGTTGCGGTCGACGGCGACGCAGATCTGGGCCTTGGCAGCATGGAGATTAAACGACCAGCTGATGATTCGGCCGTCCTCGGCGCCGGAAATGAGGCTTCCGGCCGGGGTGAATGCGAGCCCGCGGATTCTTGCGGTATGGCCGGTGAGGGTGACGACGTGCTGGCGGGTGCTGGTGTCCCAGACGATGATGGTGTGGTCGTCGCCGGCGGAGGCGAGACGGCGGCCGTCTCGGCTGATGGCGAGGACCTGGACGGGCGCGGTATGGCCACTCAGTACGGCTGTTTCCCGACCGGTCGCGGCGTCCCACAGTTTGATGGTGCGGCTGTCACCCGCGGTGGCCAGCCAGCTGCCGTCGGGGCTGACCACGATATCCTGCACCGTGCTCTGCTGGGCGTTGACCCGGTTGAGCAGCTTTCCAGTAGTGATATCCCACGTGTTGACGTAGCCGCCCACGCTCGCCCCCAGGAGTCGATGCCCGTCCGGGGTGAAGGCCAACGACGTGACGATGCGGGCCGGGAACCTGGCGGTTATTTCGGACGGTTTGTTTATGTCCGTGACGTCCCACAAGGCAGGGCCGAGAGTGGCGGCTGCGAGGATACGGCCACCGGGATCGAAGTCAACGTCCGTCGAGGCACCGACTCCTTTGGTCGGGAAGGGCCGGGTCACATGCTTTCGCCCCTGGATGTCCCAGATCGTGACGATGTTATTTCGGGTGACCGCGGCGAGCAGGCGTCCGTCCGGGCTGAAAGCGACGGCCTGAACCTCGTCTGGATGCCCACCCAGTGTGACCAGGAACTTCCCGTGTGCGTCCCACAGCCGAACTGTCCTGTCGCTGCCCGCTGAGGCGATGGTGCTTCCGTCCGGACTGACCTTGACGTCCTTCACCTGTGCCGTGAACCCGGTGAATGGGGCGTGGCCGAGGTCGTGGAGCACGATGGTTCCGTTGAACCCGGCTGAGGCGAGCATGGCTCCGTCCTGGCTCATCGCGACGGAGGCCGTCTCGCTGCGGCCCCGGTCCTGGTAGGTCTGCAGGGGCTCGCGGCGTCGCAGGTCCCAGATGGTGATCACGCCGTTTTCGTCGGCCACGGCGAGCTTGTCGTCCACAGGAGCGGAGATCGACCACGCATAGCGGCCCGACAGTGGCAACGGCGGGAGCGGAACCGGCCGGTCGTCGCCAAGGTTCCACAGGTACACCCCTCGATCGTGCGCCAAACCGGCGAGAACATATCCGGAATGCCCGAAGGCGACCGAGAAGATGTGCTCGGTGGGCAGGTGGGCAATCGGTCTGCGTTTTGCCACGTCCCACACGGTCGGGTTCTCTTTCCCGTTGGCGGACACGAGGAGCCTGCCGTCGTGGCTGAAGGTCAGGGACGCGACCGGCACGTGGTGCCCGCGGAGCAGCGTGCGGGTCCCGGCCCTCAGGTCGTATAGGGCAATGTCGCCGGGTTTTGGGGTGTCCGCGCTGGCCCCGGAGCCGCCCGCGCCACTCGCGAAGCCGACGGCGACCTTTGTTCCGTCGGAGCTGAAGGCCGTGCCGGAGGCGAGGTTGTTCTCCTCCAGCCAGGTGATCTGCTGGCGTGTGTGAACGTCCCAGACGATGATGGAACCTTTGGTTCCATCAACCCCGACGGAAACGAGCAGCTTTCCATCGCTGGCGAAGGCCAGGTTCGCGACCCGGCCGGGGTGCCCCGGCAGTGTGGCGGTGCGTTCACCGCGCGCGGGGTCCCACAGCCCGATCGTGCCGTCCGCGGTGGCGGAGGCGAGTAGGGAATGGTCAGGGTTGAACGCGACGGCGTAGATAGACGGTCCGCCGACGTTGAGTTCGGTGTGGCGAGGCGCGGCTGCCGCGCTCAGCACGCTCCCCCGACTCTCGTTGCTGGAGTGGAGGTGATCCGCTTCGACGGCCAGCAGGCCGGCCAGTTCCGGATCGGTGGCGAGCAGAGATCGCGCCTGTAGCGACAGCTCGCTGGAGTGCGCGACCACCTGCTGCCGGCGGGCGTCCTGGCGCTGCCGCACCGCCACCGCGCCGCCCAGTAGGGCGAGTACCAAGAGGACGGAAACGCCTGCGACGAGGCGCTTGAGGAGACGGGCGTGCCGCCGGGCCTTGTCCTGTTCGGCTTCGGCGAGAGCGTTGCTGGCGCGCAGGAAGTCGCGCTCGTGCTGGTTCAACTCGTCGCGACGGTCATCGGCGAACGCACGCGCGGTAACCAACTGGGCGCCCCGGTACAGGGCTCCGGAATCGCGGTGCAATGAAGTCCAGGTGTGGGCGGCGTCGGTGAGCCGCCGGTGGATGAGCAGGCTCGCACGGTCGTCGGTGAGCCATCGGTGTAGCCGTGGCCAGGCACTGATCAGCGCCTCATGGGCCACCGATACAGTGCCGTCGCCCAGGACCACCAGCCGGGCCGCGGCCAACTGGTCCAGGACCCTGATCGTGACGGCCTCATCGGCGATACCCTCGAGTTCCGTTCGCGCGACGGGCCGGCGGGTGTCCTCGGTGCCATCGCCCAAGGCCGTGAGCCGGAGAAAAATCCGGCGAGCGGCTCGCTGCTCCGCTGCCCCGAACTCGGCATAAACCCGCTCGGCGGTCTGGGCGACCGCCCCCCGTACGCCCCCGCTTGCGTGATAGGCCGACAGGGTGAGGGTCGCCCCGCTTCGTCGGTGCCACGTCTCCAGCAGCGCGTGCGACACCAGCGGCAACGCGCCCGGCTCGTCGGCGGCATCAGCGAGCACCGTGGTCAGCAGATCGGATTCCACTCCCATTCCGACTTGCGCGGCGGGCCGGGTAACAATCTCACGCAGATCAGCGGTGGTCACCGGGCCCACCATCAGGTGCCCTTCGTCGCCCAGTGCGTCGGTCAGCCCCGAATAATTCATGAGGTGAGCGAGGAAGTCGGCGCGCACGCCGAGCATCACAGTGGCACGACGGTCCGCACCCTGAGTGGCGTCCAGCAGCGCTTCGATGAACTTGCGGCGTTCGTCCTTGTCGACGCAGAGGGTGAAGATCTCCTCGAACTGGTCCACCACCAACAGTGCCCGGGTTTGCGAGTGACCGGCGGCCAAGGTCGTACGTAGGGCAATGTCCAGGCCGGCTGAGTCCTCCGTCAGCTCTTCGCGCACCTGCTCGACGTCCTGACCGGACAACTTCGCAACCTCGGCCGACAAGGCCTCGAGCGGGTGCTCGGTCGGCGTCATCAACATGGTCCGCCAACGCTGCGGCGCCCGGCGATCGGCTGCGATGGTGCCCAGCAGACCAGCCCGCAGCAACGAGGACTTCCCGCTACCGGATGCCCCGATGAGGCAGCTCAGTGGCAGCCGCTCGACTCGATTCAGTAGCCGGTCAACCAACTCTGACCGGCCGAAGAACCACTCCGCCTGCTCAGGCTGGAACGACGTCAACCCCTGATAGGGGCAGCGCTCCTCATCGCGAACCGGCGTCGCCGATGCAGCCATTGCATTCGCGATGGCCGACCACCTTGCCCGCCACTCGTCGGCATCGCCACCGCACGCCTCGACGTACGCCAACGTCACCTCCAGCGAGGGCAGCCGGTCACCCTTCGCCGCATCCGCCAAGGTGCTCGCCGAGTAGTGCGCGCGCCGAGCCAGAACCCGATAGCTCGGGCTGCCAGCCCGCTCCCGCAACTGGCGCAGCTGCCACGCCAACCGGTGGACCGGGCCCGCCTTCGGGTCCAGGGGCGTTTCCCGACGGCCCAACACCAACCTCCAAGTCCTGCCTCCAGGCAGACTCCCCCGCCGCGCACCCGTGGCGGGCTTCGTGCCGTCAGGCGTCCGCTGCCCATCGTTTGGATCGAGGGCAGTATCAGGGACTTCGCGTGCCGGGTGCGGGGCGGGGGTCGCCGTTCAAGGGGTCGGTAGCTGGTCGCTCCATGCGGCCTGCGGGCACGCCTCTGACCAGCGCAGACGCCAAGCTTTGTCCGACGTTGTTTGTCCGGTGCGTGCCACGCTACCGGTCAACGCATGCACGGTCCACGGTGGACGCGGCGAACAACCTCGGTGGCCGCCACCACGAGGGATTGCCGTGCGGGATCCGTCATAAGCCCCCGCGGAGTCAATGTCTGGCCACTGAAGTAGCTACGGCCCGCTGACCGATGGCGGCCCCGCATCGCGGTGTTCGGCCCAGACGTGAGGAGAAGGGAGCGAAACAGCTTTCGGGGCGCGCCGAAAATTGATGGAAATCAAGGAGCAGCGTGACGGAAAAACGGACGCCAGTAACACACGCGGCATCATGATTCCGTTCACCTTTCGAGAACAGGGTCTATATGAATCAAACCGAGAGTACGGTCCGGCGGCGCAGCAAGGTACTCGCATCGCGGGTGGTCCTCGCGCTGACTGTGGTGCTGGGAGCCTCCCTGGTCACAGCGAGCCCCGCGTCGGCGCATACCGCTTACCCCGGCCTTCACATGCTCTGCAAAGAAGCCACCCCATGCATCAACAGCGGCAATCTGGTGCGCTTCTGGCAGCGGCACCTCTGGGCGGATGAAGGCTACAGCGACATTGACGGGGCGTTTGGATCTAACACTCACAACGCCACGGTCCGTTGGCAGCAGCTCTACAACGCCGCACACCCGGTTGACATCGACGTCGACGGCTGGGTTGGTCCGGAGACCTGGGAAGCGGCAAGCCAGAACTCCGTTTGGGGCTACCACTTCGACAAGTCGGACGGCACTTACTTGTACTACACGTATTACGGACGCAAGGAGGGCCGAACCTTCCTCATCCGGGACAGGATCTCGGACGGAGTCACCTGGTTCAAGATGCCCGGCGACAGATTGTGGACCGACACGAGCCATGGCAGCTGAGGGTTCGAAGGAGAACAAGGGATGAAGCTTCAATTCGCCGTACCGCGAAAGGCGAAGGGCGCCGGCGCGGCCCATGCATCGATGCATGGCCCGGATAAAATTGCGATGAAAAGGGGTTCCATGAAACGTCTGGCAGCACTGTGCACATTGCTCGCGGCCGTGATCGCGGGCACGCTCGTCTCCGCCAACCCCGCCTACGCTCGCAGCCAACCCGAGTGCGAGTCGTATACGTACGTCTCGAACCAGGCGGGCTACACGGTCGCCGCGCCGATCGGCAAGTACGGCGCCCTGCCGTGCTCGCTGCTCTGGGGCGACGGCGGGCCAGGCACGTTGGCCCTCCAGTGGGCCCTGAACGACTGCTACCTCGCACCCGCGGGCAAGGCGCGGCTTCAAGAGGACGCGTCGTTCGGCCAATTGACCTTCAACGCGCTGAAGTTCGCCCAGAGCAAGGCGGGCATCAGCGCGGACGGCCAGTTCGGGCCGCAGTCACGCGCGTCCCTGAAGTTCCCCTCCGAAGCCGGCGGCACCAACACCTGCGCCCGCCTGGGGCGTCCGATCGTGTAGTGGTTGATCGCTGACGATGTGTCGGTGGTGCGTCGCGGCGAGTTGACCGATAAGGCGTGGGCGGTGATCGCGCCGCTGCTTCCCGAGCCGGGTGAGGCGTGGGGGCGGTGGCGGGATCACCGTCAGGTCATCAACGGGATCCTGTGGAAACTGCGAACGGGTGCGCCGTGGCGCGACCTGCCCGAACTGTATGGGCCGTGGAAGACCCGTCACGAACGCCTGCGCCGATGGACGGCGGACGGGACATGTGATCGGATTCTGGCCGCGGCGCAGGTGCATGACGACGGCACAGCGGTGCGGTTCGCCCGGGCGAAGGTCTTCACCCAGCGCGGCTCGCTCATCTTGTGCTGGAGGGCAGTGGCGCAAGCAGGCCAGCGAAAGCCCAGCGTCTCCGCCAGAGCAGGCATAGTCCGGCCGGCGGTGCGTCCCGGAGGAGCACCGCCGGCCGAGGGGGCTGTGTCAGGAGCTGCAGGTGTTGAGCATGCTCTGCAGGGCGGACTTCTCCGACGACTGCAGCTTCAGGCTCCAGTTGTACTTCACGGTGATCCACATTTTGCTGTAGGTGCACCGGTAGGAGGACAGGGACGGCTGCCAGGTGGAGGGGTCCTGGTCGCCCTTGGATTGGTTGACGTTGTCCGTCACCGCGATCAGTTGCGGGCGGGTGAGGTCGTTGGCGAAGCTCTGCCGGCGGCTGGTCGTCCAGGAGTTGGCGCCGGAGCGCCACGCCTCGGCGAGGGGCACGACGTGGTCGATGTCGACGTCGGAGGCCGCCGTCCAGGTCGCGCCGTCGTAGGGGCTGTACCAGCGGCCGGAGGTGGCGGCGCAGGAGCTGTCGACGACGACGGAGGTGCCGTCGCGCTTGAGGACCTGCTCGCGGGTGTTGCAGCTACCACTGATCGTGATCCAGTGCGGGAACAGGTCCCGCGAGTAGCCGCTGGTCGAGCCCTGCGCCGCTACGGTCAGGGCGTTGAGCTGAGACTGCGCCGTCGCCTTCGACGGAATCCCGGGAGGTGCGGCCGACGCCGGCTGCGCGCTGACGCCGACCAGACCGGCGCCCGCGAGCGCGGCCAAGACGACTGCGGCAGCGTGACGCGTGACGCGTGGAAAACGGGCAGAGATTCGGGTTACCCCCATGAGAGCCTCCTCGGCACTGGGTGGACGGCAACCGTCTCTGACGATCATGGCCATCGAAGGATGCGTTTGTGAAGAGGCGAGGAAGTAGCCACGAAACTTCGAAGCGCTTTGCACCCGCATCTCGATCCGCTTCGGCAAGCGCAACCACTGCACCATGTAGCGGTTCACCCTGCGCGGCGACGCCCGGTCGCTCGCGCCGCTCATGCTCAACATGCGTAAGGGCGGGGCGATGTGGATCGACGCGAGCCTGGCCACCGCCGGGTACGGCCACAACGTCCTCGGGTACGGCGCGCGGCTCGGCCGCCTCACCACCGACCTGTGGGATCACGTCTGCGCCGGCACCCACCCGACGTGCTTAGCCTCGCCACCTGGCACGCCTCGGCGCGGTCGACCGAATCGTCGTCACGCACGCCGAACGCACCGCCACGCAGGTGCCGGTCGGCCGCAGCGCCGAGACCGTCGCCGCGGTCAGGACGACGGCGACCCGCAACGCCGGGGAGTGCAGGTCGCTGCGGCCCGAGGCCGCGAAGACGCGACGGTGGACCAGGATCGGCAGACGGCGAGATGGCCGACCGCTCCGCCGCCCTGCTGCTGTATGGGCGAGCCGGAGCAACGTGGAACCCGCTGCCCGCCGCAGACCTGGCCGCCGGGCTTGTGCCGCTGCAGCCGCCATACCGGCATCGGCACCAGACCCGTACGTTGATGCGGTGGCGACCATCGTGAGAATGCCGATCACGGCCCGCAAGGTGCGGCTGCTCATGCCGTTAGCCGCGCTGCTGTTCCTGGGCTCCGCACTGCTGATCCGCGCCGTCGACGACGGGGCACTACGGCAGTACTCCGGCACCGCGCTGTACGCGTCGATGGTCTGGGCCGGGGTGCTGTTCCTGTGGCCACGGACGGCGCCGGTGCCGGCCGGGACGCTCGCGATCGTCGTTTGCTGGGTGGTGGAGTGCGCGCAGCTGACCGGGATACCGGCCGAGCTGTCAGCCCAGAGCTTGGCGGCGAGACTGGCGCTGGGAGTGCAGTTCGACCCCGTCGATCTGGCCTGGTATCCGGCCGGCGTGGCCCCCCTGGTGGTGCTGCACCACTGGCTGCGCGCCCGGACCCGCCCCGCGTCGCGACCGCCGCACGACATTGTCCCGCCACCGACGCTGAACGACCTGCTCGACGTGGAGGCCGACGCCTGGCGCCGCCGGTAGAGCGCCTCAGCCCGAGATGGCTGCGACGTGGATCGTCGTCACCGCCCGGACCGCCGGTCCCTCGATCGCATTCGGGAGAGCGTGCAGGCCCCGCCCGCCGGCCGTGGCGCTGCGCACGCCCCGCAGGGGCCGGCGGGTGGTTCCCGCCGGCCCTCCGGCCGAGGTCACCGTCCATAGAGCTCGAATTCGTAGAGCGAGAACCCGTACGAGGTGGCCCGGTTGACCCCGTACACCCGCACGTAGCGGGCGCTGACCGGGGTGAAGGTGGCGTTGTCGACGCCGCCGTTGCCGGTGGTGGTGCTGAACACCGGCTGCCAGGAGGTACCGTCGCCGGAGACCTCGATCCGGTACCCGATGCCGTACGCGGCTTCCCAGCGCAGCACCGCCCGGCTGACCGTCCGGGCCGCACCGAGGTCAACCCGGAGCCACTGGTTGTCCTTGTAGCTGCTGGACCACCGGCTGCCGAGACT
This sequence comes from Micromonospora sp. NBC_00858, assembly GCF_045207365.1. Classification (NCBI taxonomy): domain Bacteria; kingdom Bacillati; phylum Actinomycetota; class Actinomycetes; order Micromonosporales; family Micromonosporaceae; genus Micromonospora; species Micromonospora sp. NBC_00858. Next base: position 3,335,735 of record NZ_CP108828.1, read on the forward strand.
GCCGTCGACCGCCTTGTCCGGGGTGTTGCTGGTCAGGAACTGGGTGCTCGACGCGGTGGCCGGACGGCCCTGCGCCAGGTTGGTGACGTTGTCGCCGCGTCGCGCCGGAAACGAGACGACCTGCTGGTAGGTGGGACGGTTCTGCCAGGCGATCAGCGGGTGGGTGATGCCGCCGAGCCCGGACTGGGCGATGGAGTCGGCGCACCACTGGTCGCCGGCCCCGCAGGACGTGTCACCCGGGTAGACCGTCGTGCGCGGCACCGCGGTGGCGCGGCCGAGCGTGTCGAGCAGCGCCTGCCGGCACGCGCCAAGGTTGCCGTTGCCGCAGTACGCGCGCCCCAGCCCGCCGGCGACGGGGTCGCCGAGCACGGTCCGCAGGTCCTTGTCGACGTAGCCCCACCAGCCGTACTGGAACGACGAACCCTTGTGCGCCTGCCCTTGCAACGCCCAGCTCACGGCGCCGTCACGCCCGCCGTTCTGGCCGCCTGACGGCGCCTCGTTCACCTCGATGGCATCGACCAGGGCGGCATACAGGTCGGGCCCGAGGCCGGGTCGGAACTGGGCCGCGGCCAGCAGCGGCCACCAGGCGTCGAAGATCCGGATAGCCTCGGCGTGCTGGTAGACCTTGGAGCCGGGTGACGTCTCCACCCGGCGGGAGCCGGCCTGCTGCCAGGCCCGCAGTTTGCTCACGGCGGCGGCCAGCGCCGGGTCGGTGACCGGCGTGCTGTCGAGCACCCGCAGCAGTTCGCCGAGAACCTGCTGGCCACGCAGGTCGGTCACCGCCGCCTCGGCGGTGATCTTCACAATGTCGGCGCGGCCGAGCTTGCGCTGGGCGATGGCTGCGCGCACCGGACCGTCGAGCAGTTGGCCCCGGTGCACCGCGCCGTAGCTGAAGTTGCCGTCGGCCGCGGCGAAGTCCTGCGCCTGCTTGTTGTTCCAGCTGACGTAGTAGTCCTGGTTGACTGACTGCGGGTGGGCCGACGCCGGGGTGTAGGTGGCGTCGTTGGTGTCCGGGTTCCAGCCCACCCACTCGTAGGCCGGCTCGGCCTTCGTCGGCAGGTTCGGGTCGGCGGTGGCGGGCCGGACCGGGTTCGAGCCGGAGTTGAAGTACGCCGCCTCGGTCGAGTTGACGTAGAACCAGTTGAACGCGTACCCGACGTTGGCCGCGGACGCCTGGAACGCCGCCGCGCTGCCCATGGCCGACGGGTCGTTGTACGCCTGGAAGCCGATCGCCGAGTCGGCCTCGTGCCGGTAGGTCGAGCGCAGCTTGGTGAACGCGGTCGGCTGCCCGTTCACCAGGCCCCGGTAGGCCACCAGCCCGTACTTGGTGCGCAGCGCGCGCAGCGTGTACGAGCCGGCAGGGGTGGAGTCGGCCAGCGTCGGCGACCAGGAGTTGCGCCGCTCCAGCACCTCCATAGCCAGGCACTGGCCCCGGTGGAGGTAGCGGTTGGAGCGTAGCGTCGGGGCACTGCCGTCGGTGGTGCACAGCGGCACCGCGTACGTGTCGGTCAGGTCCTGGGAGGCCGAGGTGGCGCTCCAGGCGTAGTCCTGACCGCGACCGAGCAGCACGTAGAGGTTCAGCCCGGCGAACGCGGCGCCGCGCGCGCTGATCCCCGGCCCTTGGAGTTCCTGGAGCATGAGCAGCTGCGGGGCGAAGTAGCCGGTCTGCGGGCCGAACACGGCGACTGGGTTGCCGGTGGTGGTGTTCCGGCCGGAGACCACCACCGCGTTGGACATGCCGTGTGCGCGCAGGTTGGACAGCCCGCCGAGCAGCCCGTGGGTGGCTGTGCTGGCACCGGCGCGGGCGGCGGCCCCGCCGCTCTGTTCGTAGGCGAGGGGCTCGGCGATCACCGTGCCGGCGTCGGGGAGTACCGCGCTGGTCGCGCCCGGGGGTGTCGCGCCGTAAGGGAAGCTCTGCCCGTCGTGCAGCGTGAGCACGGTTTCCGGGTCGTTCTGCGAGCGGAACGCCTGCCAGACCCGGTCGCCCTCGGTGGTGCCGTACTTGGCCCGGGCGGCCACCCGGACCAGCGCGGACTGGATCTCGCTGCCACCGCCCCCGCCGAAGAGCCCACCAACCACACCGGCGGTGGCGATCAAATCGGTCATGGTGAAGTGCTTCGGCTTGCCAGCGCCGGTCAGCACGTATTCGCCGGGGTAATTGTCGTCGGCGATCGACTTGTCAATGTAGGCGTTGATGCCGGTGATGTAGTCGACCACGTCGGTGTAGAGCTGCTGGCCCCGGGTGCCCTTGAGGCGCAGCGCGTCCACCTGCGCCTGGAGGTCCGCCTCCGCGTAGGGCGAGTTGGCCCAGATGCTCTGCTCCAGCTCACGGTTGCCCGGCGCGCCGCCGGCGAACGAGGTGAGCGTGCCGCGACCGGCGTGCCGCAGCAGGTCCATCACCCAGAGCCGGTCCTGGGCCCCGGCGTAGCCGGCGCCGAACATGGTGCCGGCGCGGGTGGTGCCGGTGACGTGCGGGACGCCGGTGGCCTTGTCCCGCACGATGGTGACGTCCGCCCGCGGTGAAATGGTGCTTTCGACCTGCGCGGCGGGGACGCCGAACGAGGCGTCGTTGTAGAAGTGGACGATCTGCTCGTCGGTCAGCCCGGCGTAGTTGTAGACCAGGTTCGCGTACTCGTCGAGCTGGTCGCTGGAGTGTGCCGGGCGGGTGCCGAGCGTCTGGTGGGCCAGGATGGCGACCAGCGTGGCGTTGCCGTTCTGCCCGGGGGGCAGGATGTCGGCGCACTGGCCGAGGCAGTAGTCGTCGGGGGTGAAGGTGGCGGCGAGCGCCGGTGACGGCGGGATGACCGTCAGGACGCTCGTGGTCAGGGCGGCGGCGGTGAGCGCCGCGAGCCGGGCGCGAAGGGCGGGTCTGGGCATGGCGATCCTCCGGGGGACGCGGAGTCGGGCCGTTCGGTACGCCCGGCTGCTGGTGCCGACCTCTCGCCTCCGTGCCCGGGCGTTCCGCCTGGAGGTGAGAATGACTCATGTCAATCTGGGGCAATGATCGGCGCAGGACCGCCGTCCGGGATAGCCGTCGTTCACCACGAGCCAATGCCGACGTTTCGCCGTCTTCCGCCGGCCGGAACCGGCACGGTGGGGGTGGCGCCGTTGCCACCCCGTGTTGCTCTTCCGCTGGTGCGACCAGTCACCAACTCCGTCCGCCGAGCAGTTCCAGCGGAGCGGTGACGGGTCCATAGCTGCGCAGCGCGTCCTGGAAGCCGCTGGTGTAGCTGGGCGGGCGATGCGAGTCGGACGCGGGCCCGAATGGCTCATCGACAGGACCGGTAGGGCTGGTTGGGGCGATGGCCACGAGATGCCCCGCTGCTGGGTCCTCGTACGTGATACTGGGTCAGTGCGAGGATCATGGGTTCATGTCGGCCGGCTGTGGACCAACGGTGAACCGTTCCTCGCTATCGACGCCATGCGTCGGAGCGAATGGTGCGGTTACAGCAACGACGACTTCGAACGGGTCGTTGACATGGCGACGGAGGACACCGCCATCGTCGTCGGGGCTGGCAGGGCGGCTCTGGTCGGCGGGGACGGGGTTGTCCGCGACGACAGTTGGGTTGAGGTCTTCCAGTCCGAGGGCGGCACGCTCGCCTTCGTGCAGGCATCTGGGCCCGACTACCCGCGTGTGCTCGCTGCAGCACTGGAGTATCCGGACGCCGAGGACGACGAGGGTGATGACCTCGCCGTCGGCAGTGGTGAACTGGCGGTCTTCAGCACAGCAATCGACGGCGCCGGCGAGTACTCGGCCCCGTTGTTGCCGGCACGGCCAGGGCCGGTGCCAATCGTTCACGGTCCACCGCAGCAAGAGCCTGACCCGGGCATGCTGATCCAGACGGGTGACATCACCGCGTATCGGTTCAAGATCCGGTGGTACACCGAGCTGGACGACGAAAGCTGCTTTGCGCGCTGGCTCCTTATCCCTGCTGGAGACGATCGCTGAGGGCGCTACAGGCGCGGCCGCTGAACCCGGACCTCGCACCAGTGCAACGTTGCCCTGGTGTCGTGTGCCCTTGGTGGTCCGCTCCCGTCGAGTGTGGGCCGCAGCGCTGGTCGTCGTCTCGTTCTGCGCAGTCGCGGTTACAGCAAGCGGTGACGGGTCATGTGGCGGAGGGCCAGGTAGCCCGGCGGCACCGGGAGCCAGAAGGTCGCGAGACGGTAGATCAGGACGCCGGCGACGGCGGTGTCCAGCGGCACTCCGTAGAGCAGCAGGCCGGAGACGAGCGCGGCCTCGGTGGCACCGAGCCCGCCGGGGGTGGGCGCGGCGGAGGCGACGCCCTCGCCGATGACGCAGACCAGGATCACCGGAGGTAGTAGCGCGATGTCGACGGGCTGGCCGGTGGCGAGTAGGGCGAGGTAGAGGCAGAGGCCGTAGGTGAGTGTGAGCGTCACGGACGCGGCGACGAGCCGCCGGAGACGGTGCTGGTGAGTCAAGGTGCGCAGGGCGGCGATGACACGGCCGGCCGCCGCGCGTGCGCGCCGCCGGATGCGGGGTGCGGCGAGGACGGCCGCGAGGACGAGCAGCGCGACGAGGGCGCCCAGCAGCAGCGGCAGCGCCTTGGTCGCGCCGTGGGTGAGGGTACGGGCGGGCTGCCGCGCGAAGGGCAGCAGGATCGGCAGCAGCAACACGAGCGAGACCACGCCGGCGGTGCGGGAGACGACCACGGCGGTGACCGCCGCCGCGGTGTCGAGTCCTTTCTGGTGCAGGTAGCGCAGGCTGAGCGCGGCACCGCCGAGGCTGCCGGGGGCCAGCCGGTTCGCGAACGACGCTGCGACCTGCACCAGAGTGGCCTCGCCGAGCGGTACCCGGTTGGCCGCGGCCAACCGGAGCACGACGGCGCTGAGCAGGTAGGTGAGGGCCGAGCCGAGCAGCGTTGCCACGACGGCCACCGGGTTCGCGTGCACCATCAGGTGGATTGCGGTGCGTAGCTCGCCAAGTTGCGGGAGCAGGAGGTGCACGATCAGCCCGAGGACCACCAGCAGGAGGATGTCCCGTGGCGCTGTCCGGACCACCTTGGCCGGGGGCCGCTCCCGGTCCGGGCAGCGCCGCAGGATCTCCTCGCGGAGGCACTTCAACAGGTCGGGGTGGGCGTGTAGGACGTTGCGGCCGGCGCGGGAGAGCACCGGCGGTTGCAGGAACGGGACGCTGTCCGCGACCGTTTCGGCGCCGAGTCGGTCGACTGCGGCTGCGACCACACTGGCCGAGTCGACCCGGGTGGCGAGGGCGACCAGTAGTTCGACGATGTCCCGGGCCCGCTGGTCGGCCGGGGCGTCGTCGACGCCGAACCCGAGGTCGACCAGGTACGCGCGGTCGCCGTCGACGAGCACGTTGGCGGCCCGCAGGTCGCGGTGGGCAATGCCCGCCCGGTGCAGCAGCGCCACCTGTCCCCATGCGTCCCGCACGGCGGCGATCGGGACCGGCCCGACGATGGCGCTGAGCGGGGCCGCGTCGATGAACTCCTGCACCAGCAGGGCGTTTCCGCCGGGTGCGGTGGCGGTCGTGACGACGGCCGGGACTCGGACGCCGGCGCGTTCGGCCAGCAGGGTCAGGTAGGTTTCGTGTTCGCTCTGCTGCTCGGGACTCAGGTATGGCGGTGTGTCGGCGACGTGCCGGTAGCGCAGGCTCCGGTAGAGCTTGTAGGCCCAGTCCGCATCGCGTTGCTGGCCGCCGGTCACCTTCACGAACAGCCGCCGTCCATCGGTGGTGACCGCCTGCCACGGCTGGGAGCCGCGGGCGTCACCGCCGATCGGTTCCAGCCGCCGCACGTCGAATCCGCGTCGCCGCAGCGTCTCGCGTAGATCGTGGGTGGACTGCTGCGGTCCGACCTCGCCGACGGCGAGCCGGGTCAGGCCTACCGCGAGCCAACCGACGAGGATCCCACCGACCGCGTCGACTGGCAGATGAGCGCCGACGTGGATCCGCGCTACGGCGACCAGAGCGATCACCGCCCAGGCCAGGCGGTGCCAGCGGGAGTTGCCGGCCTGCGCCGCGACGAGGGCCAGGGCGGTGGCGACCGCGACGTGCCCCGAGGGGTAGCCGAGCGCTCCGGTGATCGTGTCCCGGAGGGTCAGTTCGGTCAGCAGCGCCGCCGGTCGTTGCCGGGCGACCGCGGCCTTGACGGCGACGGCGAGCCAGTACGCGAGGTTGCCGGCCAGCAGGAAACGCCACGCGACGCCGGTGCGCCGCAGGATGACGGCCGTCGCGGCGGCGACGAACACCGCCGCATACGAGCCGGCCTGCATGACGACGACCAGCACCGGCGTCAGCCCTGAGGGTAGGTGGTTGATCAGGACGAACAGGTCCCGCTCCCACAGCGCTACGGGTCGGTGCCGCACCAAGACGCTGACGACGACCAGCAGACTGGCCGAGACGGCCAGGCTGACCAGCAGCGCCGGCGACGGTCGATGCCTCCGCGTTACCACCGGTCCTCGGCTGACCCCTCATCCGGCTCGATTCCCGCTGTCGGTCCGAACCCTACGGACCGCCCGCGGGCGGAACGGTTCTTGCCCGAAAATCAACCCGCTCGGGGCGACAATCAGCAGGTGGACAAGGTGATCGCGGTGCTCAGCGGTTACCGCCGGGCCTCGTCCTGGCCCTGGTGCTCGTGTTGCCGGCGCTGGAGTCCGCTCGCGGGAGTGCACTCGCCGGACCTTGCCGCAGCCTGCTCGATTTCGAGCGACTACACACCAGACTCCCGGGGCTTGTGAGCTGACGGCGATCGCGGTCGCGCGGAGGATGTTGTGGGCGGCGGTCAGGTCCGCATCTTGGTGGAGCACGTCTTGGAATCCGGCCGACTGTCTCGAGAACAGTGGTTACGGCATCGGTGTGGGCACTTTGAGTCGGCCGTCGTGGACCTCGGCGATCTGGTCCACTGCGGCGAGGCGGGTGTGGTCGTGGGTGACGAGCACGGTGGCGGTGGCCTGTTGATGGGTGAGTCGGGTGATCAGGTCGATGATGGCGGCACCCGCTTGGTGGTCGAGGGCGCTGGTGGGTTCGTCGACTAGGAGCACGGTGGGGTCGTTCATCAACGCCCGGGCGATGTTGACGCGCTGGCGCTGGCCGCCGGACAGCTGGTGGGGGCGCCGTTCTGCCTGTGCGGCAAGGCCGACGTTGTCGAGCAGTTCCATGGCTCGGCTGCGGGCCTTGGCCGGGGAGCGTCCGTCGAGGTGTGCCATGACTTGGAGTTGTTCGGCTGCGGTGAGCGACGGCAGCAGGTTGGGCTGCTGGAACACGATGCCGATCTTGTTCCGGCGCAGGGTCGTCAGTTCGCGGCGGCTCAGGCCGGTGGTCGTGGTGCCGTCGATGTTGACGGTGCCGGCGTCGGGGCTGATGAGGGTGGCGGCGACGGCGAGCAGGGTGGACTTTCCGGAGCCGGAGGGGCCGACGACGGCGGTCAGGCTGCCCTTGGGCACGTTCAGGGTGACGTGGTCGAGGGCGGTCAGGCGGGTGTCGCCGTCGGGGTAGGTGAGGGTGATGTCGTGCACCTTGAGGCTCATCGGGCGCTCCCCAGGGCGGTCAGCGGGTCGACGGAGGTGATGCGACGGATGGACAGGGCGGCCCCGAGTGCTCCGAGCGCGATCATCACGGCGGCCGGGACGAGGATGGTGGCGGGAGTGAGGATGAAGGGCACGGCGGCGCCGGCGACGAGGGCGCCGAGGCCGGCGGCGAGGCCGGTGCCGAGCAGTGTGCCGCCGGTCAGCAGGACGATGGCTTGGCCGAGCGCGTCCTTGAGCAGGTTGGTGGTGGGGGCGCCCAGGGCTTTGAGTACGGCGAGGTCGGCGCTGCGCTGGATGGTCCAGACGGTGAAGAAGGCGCCGATGACGAGTGCGGAGATCGCGAACAGGAAGCCGCGCATGAGCTGCAGGGAGCCGTTTTCGGAGGTGTAGGAGCCGATCGCGGACAGTGAGTTGGTCTTGGCGACCGTTGTGGTGCCGGCTGCCTTGTCGGCGGCCCGTACGTCGGCGTCGGTGGTGGTGTTCAGGGCGATGACGGTGGCGGTGGGCCCGTTGGGCTTGTCGGTGGGAGGTGTCAGCTTCTGCCACTGGTCCAGGCTGGTCCAGACGACGGGGGTGTGGCTGAAGGAGGCGTCTCCGTGCACGGCGGCGACGGTCACCTGCTGCCCGCCGAGGGTGAAGGTGTCGCCCATGGCTACATCGAGGTTGTCGGCGGCGGTGATGGACAGGACCGCCGCGCGCTCGTTGATCTTGCTGCTTGCCGGGGCAAGCGTCGAGCCGGGCTGGACGCCGAATGCGGAGACCCCGATGGTCTTGTCGCCGGCGGCGGCCTTGGTGGTAGTGATGCCCAGTGGTTGGGCGTTCTGTACGCCCGGGGTCCGGGCCCACTGCTGCCATTGGTTCTCGGTGACGGTGGAGTTCGTAAACGACAGCTTCTCACCGGTGCCCGTCGCGTTGAAAGCGATCTTGTTGGCCGCCAGGCCGGTGATCGCGGAGATGTTCTGCTCACCGAGGCCGGCGGTCAGCCCTGACAGCAGCCCGACCATCAGGGTGATCAGCACGATGACGGCTCCCATCAGGGCAAAACGCCCTTTGGCGAACTTCAGATCTCTCCAGGCGACGAACACGGCTTTGGCCTGCCCTTCATGGGGTGGAAGCGGTAGGTCCCTAGCGTCGCCGCACACCCTCGAAGTCCGCGTCTGGCGCAGGGCAGCTCCTGGTGCGTCGAAAGGCTGCACGCCGGTTCTAACTTTTGATCGAGGCCGTCCCCGGAGATGACTGCCTAGGCTGGAAGAACTGTGAGGATGACTGCTACGGCCTTGACGCCCGCCACCCGCACCCTGACCTGGTGTGTGCACGTGCTGGTCGTCGGCCTGCTCGCCCTGACCGCCGGACGGGCGGTCGTTGACAGCCGTCCGCACGCCGGGGCGGTCATCGCTGTGGCCGCAGCGTGTGGGCTGGTCTACGCGGCCGGACCTTTCCTGCCCCGCATCAGCCGCTCCCGGCGCGCCGCCGCGGTATGGCTGACCGCCGTGGTCGCCATGTGGCTGATGCTGCTGGTTCTATCTGCCGACGCGGTGTGGGTGGCCTTCCCGCTCTACTTCCTGCAACTGCACCTGCTGTCACGCCGCGGCGGCCTGGCCGCCGTCGTGATCACCGCGGCGGCAGCCATCGCAGGCTTCGGCGCTCACCAGAGTTCCGTCAGCCCGGCGATGGCGATCGGCCCGGCACTCGGCGCCGCCGTGTCGATCGCGGTGGTTTGGGGGTACCAGGCCCTGTACCGCGAGAGCGAACACCGCCGGAAGCTGATCGACGAGCTCATTGCGGCCCGCACCGACTTGGCCACGGCACAGCACACCGCCGGCGTGCTCGCCGAACGCGAGCGCCTCGCCCGGGAAATCCACGACACCCTCGCTCAAGGCCTATCCAGCATCCAACTGCTGCTGCGCGCCGCTGAACGGGCACTGCCCTCCACACCGCAGAAGGCCACCCGCTACGTCGAGCAGGCCCGCCAGGCCGCCGTTGACAACCTCGCCGAGGCTCGCCGTTTCGTCGCCGCCCTCGCCCCACTTGCCCTCGAAGACACGGCCTTGACTGGCGCCCTGGAACGACTGTGCGCCACCACCAGCGCTCGCCACCGGCTTACCGCACGTTTCCACCTCACCGGCGAGCCCCGGCCGCTGCCAACCGAGCACGAGGCGGCCCTGCTGCGCATCGTCCAGTCCGCCCTCGCGAACACCGTGCGCCACGCCGAGGCAACCACCGCCGACGTCACCCTCAGCTACCTCGGCGACCACGTCGCCGTGGACATCATCGACAACGGGCACGGCTTCGACCCTCACCGGCTTCCCGCACCCGACGCCCAGAACGGCGGATTCGGGATGCCCGCGATGCGCGCCCGCGTCCTGGCCCTCGGCGGCACCCTTACCGTCGAATCCGCCCCGGGCCACGGCACCGCCCTGGCCGCCCAGTTGCCCCTTGCCTCCCCCGCCGACAACAGCGTCGAGGCAAACTCGTGACCGACACCCCCATCCGCCTGCTCCTGGCCGACGATCACCCCATAGTCCGGGCCGGGCTGCGCGCCGTACTGGAAACCGAACCCGGCATCACAGTCGTGGCCGAAGCCGCCACCGCCGAGGAAGCCGTCACCCGCGCCGGCCACGGTGACATCGACGTCGTCCTCATGGACCTGCAATTCGGCAAAGGAATGAACGGCGCTCAGGCCACCGCCGCCATTACCGCCCGCCCCGGCGCACCCCGCGTACTGATCGTCACCACCTACGACACCGACGCCGACACTCTGCCCGCCATCGAAGCCGGCGCCACCGGCTACCTCCTCAAAGACGCTCCACCTGAAGACCTCGCCGCCGCCGTACGCACCGCCGCCACCGGCCGCACCACCCTGGCCCCCGCTGTCGCCGACCGGCTCATGAGTCGGCTACGCGACCCCCGCACCGCCCTGACCCGCCGCGAGATCGAAGTCCTCACCCTGGTCGCCGACGGCCTGTCCAACCAGGCGATCGGCTCCCGGCTTCACCTCACCGAAGGCACAGTCAAGTCCCATCTCGCCCGCATCTACACCAAGCTCGGCGTCGAGTCCCGCACCTCCGCCGTCGCAACCGCAACCCAGCTCGGCCTCATCCGACGCTGACCTGACCGACCGCCCGCTGCTGGGGAGGCTCAGGCCATGGCTTCACGGTCGCTGCCGAATCTGCAGATGACGACGTGCTGCTGGCGGTGCCGATGGCGGCAGGGTCGTGGGCGGCGATCGTCGGGATGCCTCGACTCGGTGTGATCGCGGCCGCCGAGTACGAGCCGGATCTCGTGCGTCTCGTGCATCCCCGACCCAGGCACGCAGTAGCAACCGCCATCGCGGCGCTCACTGCCGGCGCCGACGTGGTCGGGCCACCCAGCCGAGATTCCCGCTGGTGTCGCTCACTGTTGGGGCGGCCCGGCAATGCCTACCCCGCAAGACGACCACCGCGACGCCGAGGAAACACAAGGGGTCACTAGGTATCCCTGAGAAGACGCCCCGACGCCTTGAGCCTCGTCCGAACGAGCCTCAACGTTTGCAAGCACGTCAGGCTCGGGACCTGGCGGACTGTCGCGGTCAGGCACAGCGCCGGCGGTCGACGCGTTTGCTCGATTGCAGCGGACGTGTGACCTGTTGATCTGCAGAACCCTCCGAAGAGGACCCGAACCTACGACACACGGTTTAGGAAACCGATGCTCTATCCCCTGAGCTATGAGGGCGCGAGGGCCTAGTCTCGCGACCTGGGCGTTCACCGGGGGTGGCAGGGAGTGGCCCGCGTTCATCCACGTCACCCGGGCCCCTGTTCGCCCAGCCTAGGACCACACCCGGAGCACACGAACCTCGGTTTGCGACCAGCGGTCGGTCGCGGTGACCCGCGTTGGCACCGGTTCACCCTGGTTGGCATCCGCTGGAGAGCACACACCGCGCACATCATCGAAGATCAACAACGTCGCGTCCATATACCCACCTTCGGCGTCGCCACCGGAGGACCACGGAGCGTTCACGCCGGGGCGCTCGGACCCCGCCGTGATACCGACTACGACGGTCCCCACCGAGCGTTCGCTCATGCCGAAGAGCGCGCACACGGCAGGGGAAGCGGCGTCTCCCCGCCCGGCTCATCACAAGCCGACGAGGCCCGGTAGGTCTCGGGAACCTCGTCCGCGCGGCGGCAATGCGTTTACGCCCGTGGCTGGATGAAGAGCGGCCGGAAGAACGATGCCTCCTCGGGGTCGGCGTGGAGGTGCCGACGCCAACCGAGAGATAACCAGAAGCCGTCGGCGCCCTCGGAGAAGGCCACGAGGCGACGGTCTGGGTGGCGGTTGTGAAGGAGGCCGATGACAGCGCGGCCGGTGCCGCGGCCGCGGTGATCGTCGTGCACCTCAATGAACTGAATCTCGAGTGCAGTGGCTCCAAGTGGCGGCACGTCGGCATAGTGATCGATCTCGACCTCGTTGTCGAGGTGAACCCGCGCGACCTCGCTGTTGTTCTCTAGGACACGCAGAAAGATGCTCTTGGAATGGGGATAGACGGGGCTGCCGTACCACCATTGGTCGTTGAATCCGAGGCCTGCTTCCTCGTACGTGAACGGGGAACCAAAACCGCTCGCCCACTGAAGTGATCTCAACAAGATTCGTGTAGGTAGCGGTATTCGAAGTGGGTGAGGTGGAGGGCGGCGCGGACGATGTCGCCGAGGCTTCGAGGGCTGGCGGTGCTGTGGTGCAGCGTGCGCCAGCGGCCGGTGAGGATCGCGAAGCCGCGTTCTCCAAGGCATCGCATTGATCGAAGTGCGGCGTTGTATGCGCGGTTGTCGACCGCGAGGTGGCGGCCGTCGGCGGGCTGCTTGTACGGGTGTGGATGCCCTGGCCAGCGCTTTCGTAGCCGGAGTCGGCCAGGGTCGGCAGATCCAGTGCCGAAGCGGCCCAGTAGAGGGCACCGGTGATGTCGAGATGCTGGGCGCAGGTCAGGTCGTGCAGGTGTCCGGGTAGCGCCTCGGAGGTCCGGATCGGCAGCCCGTCCGGGCGCATGATCGCTTGGATGTTCGCACCTGCTCCAGCGGCCGCGCGACGTCCCGAACCGCACCGCCCTGGGCGCGATGGCCATCTCGTTCTACGTGGTGCTGACCCTGTCCGGCGGTAACGACGTGATCGCCGACAATTTCCACATCAGCCTGAACGCGATGACCTGGGCGGGCCGGATCGGGCTGATCCTGCTCCCGCCGCTGGCCTACTACGTCACCTACCGGATCTGCCTCGGCCTACAGCAGCACGACCGGGAGGTGCTGGCCCACGGGCGTGGAGACCGGCATCATCCGGCGGCTGCCGGACGGTCGGTTCATCGAGGTGCACCAGCCCCTCGGCGCGACCGACGAGCACGGCCACGGCGAGTTGGAGTACGCCGGTTGGGTCGTACCGAAGAAGCTGAACCGGCTCGGCGCGCTCGGCCCGGCCATCAAGGGCTTCTTCGTGCCGATCGAGAAGCCGGCCGAGGCGCTGGTCTCCCCCGGCCACCCGCCGGTCTCGGCCCCTCCGAAGGAGAAGGAGATCAGCGGAAAGCGCTGACCGCCCGCAACACACGACCGTGGCGCCCGCCGGAATCGGCGGGCGCCAGGGTCGTTTCCGTTGCCGTACGTGCCCGCCTCCATCCCGGGTCAACTGCCGGGATCCTGCCCTTGACCAGGGCGAAACCTTGCTGACTCATGAACCCGCGCCAGAATTCGGCTACCACCCGGTCACACAAAGTTAATGAACAACGGACTGTTGACTACCCGGCAAGCCTGCCTCTAGCGTTCCCCTCAATCGAACGGCGTACGGCACATCGGAACAGTGTCGGATCCGTTCGGTCGAGTGGGACAGCCTGGACAGGAGGTCCGGTCGTGGCCATCGATGATCTACACCGTCTATTCGCGCCGGTCCAACTCGGCCAGGTCGCGCTGCGCAACCGGGTCTTCGTGCCCGGACACACCACCAACTTCGGGCGGGCCAACCAGCCCACCGACCGCCATGTCGCGTACCACGCCGAGCGGGCCCGCGGCGGCGTCGGCCTGATCATCACCGAGGCCGTCCGGGTGCACCCGACCAGCGCCGGCCGGCACATCAGCCTCGGCAGCTTCGACGACGCCTCGATCCCCGCCTACGCGGCGGTGGCGACGGCCGTACACGAGCACGGGGCGGCGATCTTCGCCCAGATCATGCACGCCGGCCGGCAGGCCAACGGGGACGCGACCCGGACCGCGGCCTGGTCCGCGTCGCCGCTGCCGTGGGCCGCCGGCGCGCACGTGCCGCACGCGATGGGCCACGACGACATCGCGGTGGTCGTCGAGGCGTTCGCCGCCGCCGCCCGCCGGATGCGCGCGGCCGGCTACGACGGGCTGGAGGTCCACGCCGGACACGGCCACCTGCTCCAGCAGTTCCTCTCCCCCAGCACCAACCTGCGCGACGACCGGTACGGCGGCAGCCCGGCCAACCGGCTGCGGCTGACCCGCGAGGTGTTGGCCGCGGTGTTCGCCACCGCCGGCGACCTGCCGGTCGGGTTGCGGGTCAGCGCCGACGAGTTCCTGCCCGGCGGCCTCGACCCGCGGGCCGTGGTGGAGATCGTCGCCCAGCTCCGCGCCGAGTTCCCGCTCGCCTTCGTGCACGTCAGCCACTCCGCCTACCACGGCAGCTACTCGCTGGCCACGCAGATGGCCGACATGAGCTTCGGGCACGCCCCGTTCCGCCACCACGCCGCCCTGTTCAAGCGGGAGTTCGCCGACCTGCCCGTACTGGCCGTCTGCCGGCTGGACAGCCTGCCCGAGGCGGCCGAACTGGTCGCGGCCGGCGACGCCGACCTGGTCGGCCTGGCCCGCCCGCACATCGCCGACCCGCACCTGGTCCGCAAGGCGATGACCGGCCGGCAGCACGAGGTGCGCTCCTGCCTGGCCTGCAACCAGGGCTGCATCGGGCGGCTGGAGACCGGGCTGCCGATCTCCTGCGTGGTCAACCCCGAGGTGGGCGCGGAACGCGAGTGGGCCGCGGCCTGGTCGGACCGGCCCGCCGTACGGCGGGTGCTGGTGATCGGTGGCGGTCCGGCGGGGCTTTCGGCGGCGCTCGGCGCGAACCGGGCCGGCCACCGGGTGACCCTGGTCGAGGCCGCCGACCGGCTCGGCGGTCAGGTCGAACTGGCCGCCCGCGTACCCGGCCGGGAACGCCTCGGGCTGCTCACCGACGACTTGGTCCGGGACGTTACCGCGGCCGGGATCGAGGTACGGCTCGGCGAACGGGTGGACGCCGCGACGGTAATGACCGGCGACTTCCAGGACGTGATCGTGGCGACCGGTGCCCGGCCGGCCCGCCGCGAACTGCCCGGCGGCCCGCCGGTGCTCGACCTGGCCGACGCGGTGGCGGACCTGATCGAGCCGGCCGGGCCGGTCACCGGCACCGTCGTGGTGCTCGACGACGACGGCACCTGGGCGGCGGCGTCGGTCGCCGAGCAGCTGGCCCGGCTCGGGGCCAGGGTGCACCTGGTCTCGCCGACCGCGAGCGTCTGCGCCCGGATCACCACCTACTCCAAGCTCGCCCTGCTGCGCCGGTTCGCCGAGCTGGGCGTACGGGCCCAGCCGATGCGCACGGTCCGTGGCGTCGACGGGTCGACGGTGGAGTTCGTCGACGTGCTCAGCGGCGACGCCGTACGCGTGGACGGGGTCAGCGCCGTCGTCGACGCCGGCTCGGCGATCGCCGACGACGAGCTCTACCGCGCGCTGGAGGCCCGACCGGACGGCCCCCGGACACACCTGGTCGGCGACGCCAACGCACCCCGCACCGCTTTCGAAGCCATCTACGAGGGACGCCTCGCCGGCGCGTTCCTCGGCCAGTACGACACCGAGCCGGCCCGCCGGGTGCTGCTCGCCCACTAGCTCGTGTTCCACCTGGCCGGACGACCAAACTGATCGATCAACCAAGGGAGACCGACATGTTCGATGTCGAGGAACGGCTCACCCTGGACGAGCGTTCCGCCGTCGACTTCGTACTCAATCTGCGCAAGCGGTGGGCCGACACGGTCTACCCGGCGCTGCGCCAGGAGTTCAACGCCGTCGGGGAACCGGCGACGACCATCGCCGACGCCGAGACCCGGCTGCGCGAGCTGCCGCTCTATCCGTGGTTCAGCCACCTGGAGCGGGTGCAGCAGAAGATGCTGTGGAAGCTGGCCGGCGACGCGGTGCTGAGCCGCCGTACGGAGCTGGTGGACCAGTTGGCCCAGCCGGCGCAGCCGAAGGGCGCGCTCAAGCTGGACGCCGACCTGGACCTGCCCGGCTGGTACACCGACTACGACATCCACATCCAGCCCGGCGGATTCTTCTCCGACGACATGTCGGCCTATGTGTACGAGTTCGGCGCCCGCATCGTGATGCTGCGCGACAACGACGGATACAAGTTCCACTCGCTGTTCACCAGCACCGCCCTGCCGGAGGTGCCCGCGGCGACCCGGGTGGTCGACATCGGCTGCGGGTTCGGCAAGAGCACCCGCCCGTTGGTCGGCAAGTACCCGGACGCGGAGGTGATCGGCGTCGACTTCGCCGCCCCCGGGCTGCGGCTGGCGCACGTCGAGGCCGAGGCGGCCGAACTGGCCATCGACTTCCGGCAGGCCGACGGCCGGGACACCGGCATCGACGCGGACTCCTGCGACGTGGTCACCGGAACGATGGTGCTGCACGAGATGCCGGCCGAGGCGATCAGGGAAACCATCGTCGAGGCGGCCCGGCTGCTCAAGCCCGGCGGTGCGCTGCGGTTCCTGGAGTTTCAGCTCACCGGCGACCCGCTGCGCGACGCGACCGTCTACGAGCACGCCGAACGCAACAACGAACCCTTCTTCCACGCGCTGTTCGGCAGCGACCTGCTGCAGATCTGCGCCGAGGCCGGCCTCACCGAGGCCTCCTGGACCCCGTTCGACGAGCGCATGCACGGCGTACGGCCGGAGGGCTGGGGCGACCGGTTCGAGTGGCACTTCCCGTGGGCGGTCCTGTCCGCCACCAAGCCGGAGGCATGATGAGCACCGAATTCGACTACCTGGGCGACGCGAAGTCCAGCAAGCTGTTCGACCTGGTCCTGCAGCTCGCCACCGACCTGCACGTGACCCGGCAGCGGCTGCGGGCGGTCGAGGCCCTGCTGGTCCGCGGCGGGCAACTCGACGGCGACGCCGTCGACGGGTTCACCGCGACGCCCGCCGAGCAGCCGGCGTTCAACGCCGACCGGGACGGGTTGCAGGCCCGCCTGCTCCGGATCCTCACCGAGGACGGCCCCGCCGAGCACCCGCTGCGCAACCAGTGGGAAGCGGCCATCGAGACGCGCAGCCGCTGATGGGCACCGAAGATCCGGCCGGCCTGATCGACCGCTACCTGCAGTTGTGCGAGGACCGGCAGTTGGCCGAGGCGAGCCGGCTGCTCGCCCCCGGCGTACTGATCGTCTTTCCGGGTGGTCGGGTCTTCGGCTCGCTCACCGAGATGGCCGCGGCGGCCACCGGGCGGTACCGCTGGGTACGCAAGCACCGGGACCGCTACCTGGTCGGGACCGAGGCCGGCGGCGACCGGACCTCGGTGACCTCGCTCGGCACGCTCTACGGCGAGGACAACGACGGGTCGCCCTTCGACCGGATCCGCTACGCGGACGTGTTCCTGCTACAGGACGGGCTGATCACCGAGCAACACGTCTACAACGACCTGGCGGTCGACCTTCCGACCAGCCGCAGCTGATCCCGACTTGTGACGAGGTATCGAGATGAGACATGGACTACGGGTGCTCGTGGGGGCCATGGCCGCCACGCTGGTACTGACCGGTTGCAACAGCGGCGACTCCGGCGGCGACGGCGCCGCCGGTGAGCCGGCCAAGCTGACCTTCGCCATCGCCTCAGCGGTGATCGGGCCGAAGGAGGAGGTGGCCGCGTTCGCGGTCGCCAAGGAACTCGGCTACTACGCCGAGGAGAAGCTGACCGTCGAGACCATCAACACCGACGGCTCGGTCGCCGCGCTGCAGGCGGTCGCCAGCGGCAGCGGCAGCGTCACCGCCGCCGACAGCGGCTCGATCCTCGGCGCGGTGGAGAAGAACGTGCCGGTCAAGGCGGTCGGCGGGCTGGTGCAGAACTGGCCCTGGGTGATCGCCGTCAAGCCGGACAGCACGATCACCGGCGGGGCCGACCTGAAGGGCAAGAAGATCGGCGTGATCAGCCTTGCGTCGGGCTCCGCGCCGTACGCCCGGGCCTTCGTCCGCGCGGCCGGGCTCGACCCGGAGAAGGACGTCGAACTGCTCCCGGTCGGTGTGGGTGCGCCGGCGGCGGCCGCGCTCAACGGCGGCCAGGTCGACATGCTGGCGCTCTACACCCAGGCGTACACGGTCATCGAGAACGCCGGCACCACGCTGAAGTACCTGCCCAACCCCGACTCGCTGACCGGCATCCGGTCGCTGTCGTGGGCGGTCAGCTCGCGCAACGAGAACAGCGACGTCAACACCCGGTTCCTGCGGGCGTCGTACAAGGCGATGCTCTTCTCGGCGAAGAACCCCGAGGCGGCCATGCGGATCGGCTACAAGGTCTTCCCGCAGATCCTCGCCGGCCAGTCGGTCGAGTCGCGGCTGGCGGCGGATACCGCGAGCCTGCAGGCCTGGCTGAAGACGGCCACCCCGGCCACCGGTACGCCGGAGGACTTCCCGGCCTGGGGTGCGATCAGCGACCAGGAGTGGGCCAAGACCCAGGCGTACACCAAGGAAGCCGGGCAGATCACCGGCGAGGTCGAGCTGAGCAAGGTGTGGGACCCGAGCCTGCTCGCCGGCGCCAACGAGTTCGACAAGGCCGCTGTCCTGCAGCAGGCCACCAGTTACACCGCGAAGTAGCCGACCGGACACGCGGAGGGATACCCGATGGCCTACCGAACAACGGCCCGCCAACTACCGACGCCCACAGTGGTCGAGGAAAGCACCTGGATCGAGGTTGATGGCCTGCACAAGCTCTATCAACCCAAGAAGTCCGATCCGACGCTGGCCCTGAGCGACGTCAGCTTCTCCGTACGGCGGGGCGAGTTCATTTCGGTCGTCGGGCCCTCCGGGTGCGGCAAGACCACCCTGCTGAAGATCCTGGCCGGGCTGAGCCCGAAGTCGCAGGGCGTGGTGAGGATCGCCGGCCAGGAGGTGACCAAGCCGCTCCCCCAGGTCGGGATGGTCTTCCAGGCCCCGACGCTGCTGCCCTGGCGAACCATCTTCGAGAACGTGATGGTGCCGGCCGAGGTCCAGAAACTGGACCCGGCCCGGCACCGAAAGCGGGCCCAGGAACTGCTGGAGATGGTCGGTCTCGACGGCTTCGAGCAGAAGTACCCGCACGAGCTCAGCGGCGGCATGCAGCAGCGCGCCGGGATCTGCCGGGCACTGGTGCACGACCCGGCCGTACTGCTGATGGACGAGCCGTTCGGCGCGCTGGACGCGATGACCCGCGAGTACATGAACGTCGAACTGCTGCGGATCTGGCGGGAGAGCGGGCAGACGGCGGTTCTGGTCACCCACTCGATCCCGGAGGCGGTCTTCCTGTCCGACCGGGTGGTCGTGCTCAGCCCGCGGCCCGGCCGGATCGCCGAGATCATCTCCATCGACCTGGAGCGGCCACGGGAGCTCGGCGTAATGTCCTCGGACCGCGCCGGCGTCTACGTGGAACGCATCCGCCGACACTTCAACGCCGCCGGCGTTATCGACTGACGGGGTTCGTCATGGCTACCACCAATCCGGTAAAGGATCCGGTCCGCCCGCGTACCGGGTCGCCCGCGCCCGCGCCGAAACCCGCCTGGCCAAAGCTGGACCTGCGGGACCGCCCCCAGCTCTGGCTGGTCCCGACGGTCTTCGTCGTGGTCGTCCTGGCCTGGGAGTACGGCGTACAGGTGTTCGGCGTGGACGAGTACGTGCTGCCGCGCCCGACGCAGATCGTCGACGCGCTCTGGCTGCAACTCAACGACGACCTGTTCTGGGGGCACCTGTGGGTGACCACCCAGGAGTCGCTGGTCGGCTTCGCGATCGGGGTGGGTGCGGCGGTCCTGCTGGGCACGTTCATCTCCCAGATCAAGATCGTCGAAGCCACCCTGATGCCGTACATCGTGGCCTTCCAGACGGTGCCGAAGGTCGCGCTGGCCCCGCTGTTCGTGGTCTGGTTCGGCTTCGGCCTGACCAGCAAGATCGTGATGGCCGCGGTGATCTCGTTCTTCCCGATGCTGGTCAACGTGATCGAGGGGCTGCGGGCCGCCGACGCCGACAAGATCCAGATGCTGACCGTGTTCGGCGCCAACAAGATGCAGATCTTCCGGATGGTCCGGCTGCCCAGTGCCCTGCCGTTCATCTTCGCCGGGCTGGACATCGGCATCGTCTTCGCCATCCTCGGCGCCGTGGTCGGTGAGTTCATCGGCGCCAAGGAGGGGCTGGGTTACCTGCTCCTACAGACCAACTACAACTTCGACATCGCCGGCATGTTCGCCGTGCTGGTGGTGCTGTCGGTAATGGGCCTGCTGGCCCACTTCGTGATCCGGCTCATCCAGCGCAAGGTCGCGTTCTGGGCCGAGGACACGAAAGTCATCGGCGCGTGAGCCGGCCGGGGGCCGACCCAAATCGCTTCGACGGGCGGGTCGCGCTGGTCACCGGCGCGGCCCGGGGCATCGGGGCGCGGATCGCGGCGACCCTGGCCGAACGCGGCGCGACCGTCGCCCAGGCCGACGTCGTCGAGCCCGACGGGTGGGCGGCGGCCGAGCTGGCCGGCGCGCACAGCCGGCACCACGTCGACGTCCGGTCGGCCGCCTCCTGCACCGACCTGGCGGCGGCCGTACTGGACCGGCACGGCCGGCTCGACCTGCTGGTCAACAACGCCGGCGTGGTCCGGCGCGGACCGGCGGCCACTATGTCCGAACATGACTTCACCGACGTCCTCGACATCAACCTGACCGGCACGTTCCGGATGTGCCAGGCCGCGTACCCGGCCCTCCGCCGGGCGGGTGGAGCCGTGGTCAACATCGGCTCCACCAACGGGCACATCGCGGTGCTGGACACGCTCGGCTACTGCGTCAGCAAGGCCGGGGTGATGCACATGGCCCGGGTGCTGGCGCTGGAATGGGCGCCCGACCAGATCCGGGTCAACGCGGTCGGCCCGACCATCGTGCCCACCGACATGACCAGCGACCTGCGCGGCGACCCGGACTACCTGGCCGCCAAGCTGGCCACCATCCCGCTGGGCCGGATGGCCGGCGAGCAGGACGTCGCGAACGCGGTCGCCTACCTGCTCAGCGACGCCGCGGCCATGACCACCGGTCAGACGATCTTCGTCGACGGCGGCGTCACCATCCACTGAGCCCGACCTCCCAAGAGGAGCTACCACCATGTCTTCGCCGGATATCAAGGCGGTCCTCGACGCGGTCGACGAGCACTTCGACACCTTCGTCGAGGAACTGCAACAGCTGTGCCGGATCCGCAGCCGCCGGCAGGAGCCGGACCAGATGGCGGCCGCCGCCGAGTTCCTCGCCGGTTCGGTACACCGCTGGGGCGGCACCGCCGACGTCGTCCCCTGGGCCGACTCGCACCCGTACGTGCTCGGCGAACTCGCCGGCGGGCAGCGCTCGCTGCTGCACTTCAACCACTACGACGTCGAGGTCGAGCCGGCCGGGGACGACGCCGACTGGATCAGCCCGCCGTACGCAGCGGAGATCCACGACGGCAGGCTGTACGCCCGCGGCGTCGCCGACGACAAGGGCGCGCTGATGTCCCGGATCCACGCCGCCGCGGCCTGGCGGCTGGCCGGTCTCGCGCCCCCGGTCACCAGCCGGTTCCTGATCGAGGGCAAGCAGTGGCTGCACAGCCCCGGCCTCGGCTCGTTCGTCGAGGCGCACGCCGACCGGCTGGAAAGCGACGGGACGCTGTGGGAGAACTCCTGGCTGGACGCGGACGGCCGGCCACTGCTCAAGCTCAGCGAGAAGGGCGTGCTCTACCTGCGCCTGTCGTTGCGGACCCTGCCCCGCGACCTGACCAGCCAGAACACCGCCCTGCTCGCATCGGCCACGATCCGGCTCGCCGCCGCGCTGGCCGCGCTACAGGACCCGGACGGCACGGTGCTGGTCCCCGGCTTCGCAGCCGGCGCCCGCCCGGTGACCGACGCGGAACGCGAACTGCTGGCCCAGGTCGCCTTCGACGGTGACTTCCTGCGCGCCCGCGCCGGCGTCGACGGGTTCCTCGGCGGGCTGGACGACCGGGCGGCCGCGGTGGCGATCCGTACCGTGCCCACGCTCACCGTGGCCGGCTTCGACGGCGGCGACATGCGCGACGACGTGACCCTGGGCATCCCGTCGCTGGCCCGGGCCAAGGTGGAGATCCGGCTGATCGCCGGCCAGGCCCCGGAGCGGGTCCTGGACGCGCTGCGCAGGCACCTGGCCGAAAGCGGCTTCGGCGACGTCGACATCGAGGTGATGGCGACCAGCCGGCCGAACATCACCGACCACCGGGACCCGTTCGTCACCCTGGTCGCCGACGCGGCCCGCCGGGCTTACGGCAACGAGCCGGTGATCGAGCCGTACACCCAGTGGATCGGCAACCAGGGCGTGCTGCCCGGCCGGCCGATCGTCGGCATCGGGGTGTCCCGGGCCGACTCCGGTGTCGACGGTCCGAACGAACAGATCCGGCTGGACGACTACCGCACCGGCATCAGGCACGTCATCGAGGTAATGGCAGCGATGGCCGCCAGTGCCGAGCGAAGCGAGGTGACGGCGTGAGCAGGATCCGGGGCACTGCCCAGCGTGGATACGTCGACCTGCCCTGGGGGCAGGTGCACTACCGGCACGGCGGTACGGCCGACCAGCCGGTGCTGCTGGTGCTGCACCAGTCGCCGCTGTCGTCGGCGACGTACGACGCCGTGATCGCGCCGCTGGCCGAGCGTGGCGTGCGGACGATCGTCGTCGACACCCCCGGGTTCGGGATGTCCGACGCACCGCCACGGCCGTGGTCGATTCCCGAGTACGCCGACGCGGTGTGGCAGGTCGCGGACGCGCTGGGGCTGGGCGCCGTACACCTGCTCGGGCAGCACACCGGGGCGACGATCGGCGCCGAGGCGGCACTGCTCGCCCCGGCCCGGGTGCACCGGCTGATCCTGCAGGGCCTGCCGCTCTACGACGACGCCGAGCGCAAGGCCAAGGTGGAGTCGTACGCCCCCGGATACGTCCCGGACCGCGACGGCAGCCACCTGCGGGTGATCTGGGACCGGGTGTACGGCCTGTACCCGCGGCTGACCCCGGACGAGGCGAACCGGCAGGTGGCCGAATACCTGATGACCGGGCCGGACTACGCGACCGCGTACCGGGCGGTCTTCGCGCACCGGTTGGACACCGCGGCGCTGGCCGCGATCCCGACGGTGCTGCTGCACGGCGGCGACGACCTGGTGGACCGGATGACGCCGGTGGTGACGGCTGCCCTGCCGCACGCGCCGCTGGTCACCATCCCGGGCGGCACGGACTTCGTCGCCGACGAGCAGCCCGAGGCGTTCGCCGACGCGGTCGCCGCCCAGGTCGTCGGGCAGGCGTCGTGAGCGAGCGCAGCGAGGTGGCGTCGTGACCGAGATTCCGGCCGGGCCCGCGAGCGTGGTGCCGGACAACGTCGTCTACACCGCGACCGTACAGGTCTCGGGTGGCCGGGGCGGGCGGGCGGAGTCGCTGACCGGCTCGTTCCGGGCCACCCTGACCCGCCCGGCACAGCGCGGCCCCGACGCCCCGGGCACCGACCCGGAGGAGTTGTTCGCCGCCGGCTACGCGGCCTGCTTCGACAGTGCGCTGACGGCGGTCGGCCGGCAGGAGCGGATCAGCCTCGGGGCGACCCGGGTCACCGCCTCGGTCTCGCTCGGCACCACCGACGGCGGCGGGTACGCGATCGCCGTACTGCTGGAGGTGAGCGCTCCGGAGTGTCCGCAGGCCGACCTGGAACGGGCCGTCCACGCGGCACACCGGATGTGCCCGTACTCGAACGCCATCCGGGGCAACACACCGGTGACGATCCGGGTCGATGGTCGACACTGAGTCCGCGCCTGTCCGGACCACCGCCACCGGCGGTGGTCCGGACAGTGGCGGCGGCCGGACGGCGCTGGTGGTCGGCCTCGCCCTGATCTACACCCTGTGGGGTTCGACCTACCTGGGCAACCGGATCGCCCTGGAGAGCCTGCCGCCGATGGTCACCACCGCCGGCCGGTTCCTGCTCGCCGCGGTGGTACTGCTGGTGATCGCCGGGTTGCGGCGGTCGCCCCAGTTGGTGCCGACCCGGGCGCAGTTCCCCGGCGTCGCGGTCACCGGCATCCTGCTGATCGGGGTAGGCAGCACCCTGCTGGCAGTCGGGCAGCAGTACGTCGACTCCGGCCTGGCCTCGCTCGTGGTCGCCGCCGTACCGCTGTGGGTGTTGGCGCTGCGGGTCTGCACCGGACAGCGACCGTCGGCGCTGGTCGTGGCCGGGGTGTTCGGCGGGGTGGCCGGGCTGGCCCTGCTACTGCTCGCGCCGGGCACCCAACTGCACCTGGCTGGCACGTTGACGGTGCTCGCGTCCAGCGGGGTGTGGGCGGTCGGTTCGTGGCTGTCGCAGCGGATGGCGCAGCCGGCCGATCCGCTGGTCGGCATCGCCTGGCAGATGCTGATCGGCGGGCTGGCGGTCGCCGTGGCCAGCGCACTGACCGGTGAGCTGGGCGGGCTGCGGCTGGCCGAGGTGTCCGGCCGTTCCTGGATCGCCTGGGGATATCTGCTGGTGGTCTGCACGATCGTCGGCTACACCGTCTACTCCTGGCTGTTGCGGCGGGCGCCGCTGCAACTCGTGGCCACCTACGCCTATGTGAACCCGGTCGTCGCGGTCGGTTTGGGGATGATGGTGCTCGACGAGCGGTTGACCGGCCGCCAGGTGCTGGCCGGGGTGTTCGTGCTCGCCTCGGTGGCGGTCGTGGTCGCGGTGGAACGCCCCCGGCAACGCGGACCGTCGTCGCCCGCCGCACCGGCCACGCCCACCTAGGCTCCGGTTGCCCGCACAGCACATTGGACAGACAGCGAGGACCACGATGACCATCACACCTGCCGTCGACAGCGAGGACAGCCGTACCAGGTCTGGCCTGGGCCGGGCGCTCTCGGTGATCAACATGATCGCCGAGCGCTCGCCGCAGACCCTGGGCGTGTCGACGATCGCGCGTGAACTGGAGCTGCCCAAGGCGGTGGCGCACCGGATCCTCAAGGAGCTGGTCGGCGACGGTTTCCTGAGCTTCGACGAGGAGACCAAGCAGTACCGGCTCGGCCCCGGCGCGCTGGCGGTGGGGTTGGCCGCGTTGCGGGCCCTGAACGTGCCGGACATCGCCCGCCGCTACATGGTGCGGCTGGTCCGGGCCACCGGCGAGACGGCGACGCTGTCGATGCGGCAGGGCTGGTCCCGGGTGTACGTCGACCAGGTGCTGTCGCCGCACGAGGTGCGGATGTCGGTGTCGTTGGGCACCAGCCATTCGCTGCACTCGGGTTCGTCGTCGAAGGCGATCCTGGCGGCCCTGCCGGACACCGAGGTCGAGGACTATCTCGACAACCACCGGCTGGAGCAGGTGACGGCGGCGACGATCACCTCGGTGGACCGGTTGCGGGCGGAGATCGCCCACATCCGGCAGCAGGGGTACGCGGTCAGCCTCGGCGAGCGGCAGTCGGGTGCGGGCAGTGTGGCGGCCGCGGTGCTCTATTCGACCGGTCAGGTGTTCGGCTCGCTGTCGTTGTGCGGGCCGCAGGACCGCTTCGACGCGCGGGCGTGTGCGGCGCACGGTGCCCTGGTCGCGGAGGCGGCCGGCGAGATCTCGGCCGAGATCGGCTTCCGTCCGGTACCGCGCCAGGCCGGTACCCGTGATCACACGACCACTGGCTCACAGCCGCTGGTCCTGCGGTTGTGAGCGTGGTTAGGATGACGACGATTCTGTTCAGCGGACCGGCGTTTCCCTCAGCCGAACAGACCGATTGTGTGGGAGGTACCCGTGGGTGACGGACCGCTCGAAGGACTCCGGGTGCTCGACATCTCGACGATCCTGGCCGGCCCCCTGTGCTGCCAGATCCTGGGCGACTTCGGCGCCGAGGTGGTCAAGGTCGAGCACCCGCAGGCCGGCGACAGCATGCGCGGGCACGGCAGCGCCAAGGACGGCCATCCACTGTGGTGGAAGGAGATCTCCCGCAACAAGCGCACGATCGGCCTCAAGCTCTCGGCGCCGGCCGGCGCGGATCTGCTGCTGCGCCTGGCCGAACAGGCCGACGTGCTGGTGGAGAACTTCCGGCCCGGCACGCTGGAACGCTGGGGCATCGGGCCGACCGAGCTGCACCGGGTCAACCCGCGCCTGGTGATCGTCCGGATCACCGGGTTCGGGCAGACCGGGCCGTACGCCGCCCGGGCCGGCTTCGGCACCTTGGCCGAGGCGATGAGCGGCTTCGCGCACCTGACCGGCGCGCCCGACGGACCGCCGACCCTGCCGGCGTTCGGGCTGGCCGACAGCATCTGCGGGATCGCCGCCTCGTCCGCGGTGATGATGGCGCTCTGGCGCCGCGACCGCCCCGGCGGGGCCGGCGGCGGGCAGGTCATCGACATGAACCTGCTCGAACCGATCATGACCGCCGTGGGACCGGGCCCGACCGTGTACGACCAGCTCGGCATCATCGGCCAGCGCAACGGCAACCGGTCGAGCAACAACGCGCCCCGCAACACGTACCGGACCAAGGACGGCGCCTGGGTCGCCGTGTCGACCAGCGCGCAGACCATCGCCGAACGGGTGCTCGAACTGGTCGGCCACCCCGAGGTGATCGACGAGCCGTGGTTCCGGACCGGCAGCGGGCGGGCCGCGCACGCCGACGAACTCGACGCGTACGTCGGGTCCTGGATCGGCGAACGGACCCGCGACGAGGTGTCCGACGCCTTCGCGGCGGCCGGTGCGGCCGTAGCCCCGGTCTACACCGCCCGGGACATCGTCGAGGACCCGCACGTCCAGGCCACCGAGATGATCACCACGGTGGACGATCCGGACCTCGGGCCGATGCGGATGCACAACGTCATGTGGCGGATGTCGGACACCCCGGGCCGGATCAGGTTCACCGGCCGGAGTCCAGGCGCCGACACCGAAGCCCTGCTGGTCGACGAACTCGGCTGCGACCCGGCCGAGATCGCCGACCTACGCAGCCGCCAGATCGTCGCCTGACCGCAACCGTCGCCGACCGCGACAGGAACCCGATGGTCGCCACCGGCGACAGGAACCAGACCGTCGCCCCGGCGACAAGGAACGCGAGGAACCGTGACCGCCACCAGCTCCACCACCACCGATCGCCTGCTCGCCGCCGTGCAGGAGGGGGTCGAGGTCTACGACCTCGGCCGGCGACTGTTCTTCGGCATGCCGCAGTCGCCGAACCACCCGGCGTTCCTGCTGACCCTGCCGCGCCGGCACGGGGACTCGGTACGCGCCGACGGCGGCTCGGCGGCCAACGACCTGCTGGTGATGGGCACCCACGTCGGGACGCACGTCGACGCCCTCGCCCACGTCTCGCAGGACGGCCGGCTGTACGGCGGCGCGGACGCGGCGGCGGCCGGTACCGGCGGCCGGTACGTCGAACTGGGGGCGCACACGATCGAGCCGATGGTCCGCCGGGGCGTACTGCTCGACGTGCCGGCCGCGCTGGGCCAGGACGTCAGCCCCGACGGGTACGAGATCACCCCCGACGACCTCGACGCCACGGTGGCCCGACAGGGCAGCCCGGTCGGTGCCGGCGACGTGGTGCTGATCCGGACCGGCTGGGGCCGGCACTTCGACGACCCGGACCGGACCCGGTACATCGGGCACGACTCCGGCGTACCCGGGGTGAGCGCGGCCGGGGCCCGCTGGCTCGCCGACCGGGAGGTGCACGCGGCCGGCGCGGACACCATCGCCTTCGAGCGGCTCGCCCCCGGCGCCGGGCACAGCTCCCTGCCGGCGCACCGGATCCTGCTGGTCGAACACGGCATCTATCTCATCGAGGCGATGGACCTGGAACCGATCGCCGCCGCCGGGGTGCACGAGTTCACCTTCATCATGGCGCCGTTGCCCCTGTTCGGGGCCACTGGTTCGCCGGTCCGGCCGCTCGCGGTGGTCTCCCGTGGCTGAGCCGACGCTGGCCCGCCAACTCGCCGAGTTCGCCGCCGGCACCGGATACGACTCGCTGCCGGCCCCGGTCGTCGACAGCGTCCGGAAACGGATCCTGGACATCCTCGGGCTGTGCGTCGCGGCCGGACCACTGCCAACCAGCCAGGCCGCCCTGGCGTACGTCGCCGAGCAGGGCGGGCGCGGGCAGGCCCGGGTCATCGGCCTGGCCGAGGCGGTGCCGGCGCCGCTGGCCGCGTTCGGCAACGGGGTGCTGGCGCACTCGCTGGACTACGACGACACCCACCTGCCGTCGGTGCTGCACCCGAGCGCGGCGGTCGTACCGGCCGCGCTGGCCGCCGCCGAACTCGCCGGCGCGTCCGGTCAGGACACCGTCGCCGCGATCGCGGTGGGCCTGGAGGTCTGCGTCCGGCTCGGTATGGCCGGCTACGACCTCGAGGCCGGCAACTCGGTGTTCTTCGAGCACGGCCAACACGCCACCTCGATCTGCGGGGCGCTCGGCGGCGCGGCCGCGGCGGCCCGGCTGCTCGGGCTCGACGCGGCCGGCATCCTCGACTCGCTCGGCATCGCCGCCTCGATGGCGTCGGGCCTGATCGAGGCGAACCGCACCGGCGGCACCGTCAAGCGCATCCACTGTGGATGGTCGGCACATTCCGCGGTCAGCGCCGCACTGCTGGCCAGGCGCGGCATCACCGGACCGCCGACCGTACTGGAGGGCCGGTTCGGCTTCTTCGAGGCGTTCCTGCGCGGCGAGTACGACGCCACCGCGATCAGCCGTGGGCTGGGCACGCAGTGGGCCGTACCCGGGATCTTCTTCAAGCCCTATCCGGCGAACCACTTCACCCATGCCGGCATCGACGCGGCCGGCGCACTGCGCGCCCGGGGGCTGGACGTCGACGACATCGAGACGATCACGCTCGGCGTGCCGACCGCGGTCATCCGCACCATCGGGCAGCCGATCGAGGTCAAGCGGGCGCCGGAGACCGGCTACCAGGCACAGTTCAGCGGTCCGTACACGGTCGTCGCCGGGCTGCTCGGTGGCGGCGGACTCGGGGTCGGGCTCGCCGACTTCACCGACGAACTGGCCCGCGACCCGTACCGCCGGGCCCTGATGGCCAAGGTCGAGGTGGTCGCCGACGAACGCTGCGACGCGATCTTCCCGAACCAGTTCCCGGCCGTGCTGCGGATCCGGACCCGGCAGGGCACGGACTGGACCGAGGAGATCCTGACCAACCGAGGGGGACCGGACCGGCCGCTGTCGGACGCGGAACTGGCGACCAAGTTCCGGGACAACGTCACCGGCCGGCTACCCGCGGCGACCATCGCCGGAATCGAAGCGGAGGTCGCCCGGCTCGACCAGGCGACCGGAATCGACGTACTGATGGCTCTGGCCGCAGGCCCGGGCAACGATAAGGAGGAGACATCATGACGGCCCTGGACCTGTTGCTGCGCAATGTACGGGTGGTCCGGCACGACAGCGCCGAGACCGAGCTGACCGACATCGGCGTGGTCGACGGCCGGATCGAGCGGATCGCCGCCGGCATCGACCCGGCCACCGCGAAGTCCGTTGTGGACGGTGGCGGCAAGCTCGCCTTCCCCGGCGTGGTCGATGCCCACCAGCACTGGGGCATCTACAACCCACTGTCGGAGGACACCGCGTCGGAGAGCCGCGCGTCGGTGCAGGGCGGGGTGACCACCGCGCTGAACTACATGCGCACCGGGCAGTACTACCTGAACCGGGGTGGGGCGTACTCGGACTTCTTTCCCGAGGTGCTGGCCGCGTCGGCCGGCCGGGCGTACGTCGACTACGGCTTCCACCTGGCGCCGATGTCCCGCCAGCACATCACCGAACTCCCCGACCTGGTCGAGTCCGGTGTCACCTCGTTCAAGATCTTCATGTTCTACGGCAGCCACGGCCTGCACGGCCGCTCGACCGACCAGAACTCGTTCCTGATGATCCCCGAGGGCGAGCGGTACGACTACGCGCACTTCGAGTTCGTCATGCGCGGTGTGCAGGCGGTCCGCGAACGGTTCCCCGACCTCGCCGACCAGATCTCGCTGTCGCTGCACTGCGAGACCGCCGAGATCATGAGCGCGTACACAAAGATGGTCGAGGAGGACGGGACCCTGACCGGGCTGGCCGCGTACCACGCCTCCCGGCCGCCGCACTCCGAGGGACTGGCCGTGTCGATCGCCGCCTACCTGGCGCACGAGACCGGGCTGCCCAACATCAACCTGCTGCACCTGTCGTCGGCCAAGGCCGTCGACGCCGCGCTGCGGATGGCGAAGGCGTTCCCGCACATCAACTTCCGGCGCGAGGTCACCATCGGCCACCTGGTCGCCGACATCACCACCGCACACGGCCTCGGCGGCAAGGTCAACCCGCCGCTGCGTCCCCGCGAGGACGTCGAGGCACTGTGGACACACGTGCTGAACGGCGAGATCGACTGGGTGGTCAGCGACCATGCCTGCTGCCGCGACGAGCAGAAGTTCGGCACCCCACGCGACGACATCTTCATCGCCAAGTCCGGCTTCGGCGGCGCCGAATACCTGCTGCCCGGCCTGCTCACCGAAGCCGCCCAGCGCGGTCTGTCGCACCAGCGGGTCGCCCAGCTCACCTCGTGGAACCCGGCCCAGCGGTTCGGCCTGACCCGCAAGGGCGCGCTCGCCGAAGGCTACGACGCGGACCTCTGCCTGGTCGACGAGGGCAGCCCGTGGACGGTCCGGGCGCAGGACTCCGAGTCGACCCAGGAATACACCCCGTTCGAGGGCTTCAAGATGACCGCCCGGGTCACCGACACGTTCCTGCGCGGTCAGCAGGTGCTCGCCGCCGGCAAGGTCGTCGGCGACCCCGTCGGCCGGTACGTCTCCCGGTCGGACCGGTAGCCGCGATGGCCCCGGTCGCCCGCAGCTATCTGTACGTCCCGGCCGACCGGGAGAAGCTGCTCGCCAAGGCGCACCTGCGCGGCGCCGACGCCCTCATCCTCGACCTCGAGGACGCCGTCACCCCGGCGAACAAGGCGGTCGCCCGTACGTCGGCCGCCGCCCACCTGGCCGACCCGCGGCCCGGCCAACTCTGGGTACGGGTCAACAGCGACCGGGCGGCCGAGGACATCGCCGCGGTGGCCAGCCCGGCGCTGGCCGGTGTCTGGGTGCCGAAGGCCGAACCGGAACTGCTCGCCGCCGTCGACGTAGCGCTGGGCGCGGCGGAGCGGCGACTCGGGCTGCCCGACCGGACGTTCCAGGTGATCGCCCTGATCGAGACCGCGCGCGGGGTGCTCGACGTGGCCCGGGTGGCGACCTCTCCCCGGGTCCTGCGACTCGGGCTCGGCGAGGCCGACCTGGCCGGCGAACTCGGCCTGCAGCCCGGTCCGGACGGGGCGGAACTCGCACCGATCCGGTCCCAGGTGGTCGTCGCCTCGGCCGCGGCCGGGATCACCGCCCCGGTCGGCCCGGTCGAGACCGTACTCGGCGACGCGGTCCGGCTCGCGGCGAGCACCCGGGCTCTGCTGCGGCAGGGCTTCCGGGCCCGGACCGCCGTACACCCCGACCAACTCGCCACCATCAACGAGGTGTTCACCCCGAGCGCCGCCGAGATCGAGGCGGCCCGGGGGGTGCTGGCCGCCCTGGCCGAGGCGGAACGCCAGGGCACCGGCATCGCCACCCAGGCGAACGGCCAGATGCTCGACCGCGCCGTGGTTCGCGCCGCCGCCGAGGTACTCGACCGGGCGGCCGGGATGGGTGACCATCCCGGCCCGCCGTCGTAGTTCCGAACTGTCAGTCAGACGGGGTAGAGGATCTTCACCCCGTTAAGGTTCAGCGCCGATACGGAGCTAAAGCCGGCGAAGCCGGCATGATCCAGTCAAGTTTGTTGATCGGCGTGCTGGATTTGGTGTGGGTGTTGTGTTTCAGGTCGCCAGTCCTGCCTGCCTGGTGAGGCGGTCGAGGGCAGTGTTGTAGGCGCGGGCCGCCGGGTGGAGTGGTGATCGGGTTGGCGGGTCGGGGTCGGTCAGTTGCGCGGTGGCGGGGCGGATGAGTCGGTCGTGCAGCCGGGTCAGCAGCATGGCGTGGTCCAGGCCGGTGTCGGTGACCTGGTAGCGGTGGGTGCCGGGGATGCGGGTGATGAGTCCGTGCAGGCGCAGTCGGCGCAGGTCGTAGGTGGCGCGGCCGGCGGGCCGGGTGTCGGGGTCGGTGCCCAGCAGCCCGGCGAGGTGGGTGCGTAGGTCGGCGTTGGTGAATCCGCCTGGGTGTAGCCGGAAGGTGAGCAGGGTTGACAGGAGGGCTTGGGCGCGGGGGTCGCCGAAGCGCAGGCCGGCGGCGTGTTGGCCGCCTACGTCGATGGGGTTGTTGACCGCGGTGAACGCGTCGGCTCCGTCATCGTGCGTAACACGCTGCTCGGCTTGGCCCCCATGGCGGGAGCAGTCAGTCAGTTCGCGGACGGAGGCGGCCGGACCGCAGCCGGCCTGGTTGCTGCTTTGCTGGCTTCCCTCGCGGGTTCGGTGACCGCATTCGAGGCGCTCATCGGTTTCGCCCCGACAGCGAAGTTGTACGTCGACGCCGCGGTCAGCCTGGAGGAGGCATGCCTGCGTTGGGACACCGGCGATGACCTCGCCACCGACGTCGAGCGAATCGAGCAGGTCTTCCATGCCGAGGCCGGCCAGTGGGGGCAGCTGACGATCCCCTCCGCCTCGACCGTCCCGGCGTCGACAGCAGCATCTGACACCCGAGACGACGGCGCCGTCGAATCTCCGCACGGCCTCTGCGGGCTACGCCGAGCATGCACTGACACAAGATGATCTTTCGCTTGGTCACGGTCCGGCCGTACCTCTGTTTGGGTGAAACGTAGGCATGGGAACGTGGTGGGTGCCGCGATGGTTCTCGGCGCCGCGGCGCTGTGGGGAACGATTGGTCCGGCGCAGACGTTGGCGGCGAGCGGCATCGGCATGGCCGCTCTGGCCGGGTGGCGACATGCGGTAGGCGGCATCTGTCTGGTGGTTCTCGGGTTCTGCCGTTCGAAGATCTCTCCATCGCCGGCAAGACGACAGTCGTGGGTCCTGCTGCTGGTGACGGGAGTAGCGAGCGCCGCGTACCAATTCAGCTTCATGTCGTCGGTGTCACACAGCGGAGCCGCAATGGGCACCGTCGTAGCCATCAGCGCAGTCCCCCTGTTCACCGGCATCGCCGGCCGCGTGCTGGACGGTGAGCGGCTGAGCGCGTTGTGGTGCAGCGGCACCGTCGGCGCAGTGGGGGGCTGCGTGGTTCTACTGCGACCCGAGACCGGGCTGGTGGACGTGGTGGGTCTTTGCTGGGGCGGCCTTGCCGGCATCACCTTCGCGGCGTACACCACAGCGATGAAACGGCTGTCGGCGCGCACCCCATCGCTGATCATGGCCACCGCCGGCAGCATGGCAGCCGGCGCGCTCGTACTGGCGCCGTGGATCCACATGGACATCGCCATGGTGGTGGATGTCCGCACCGGATTACTCGTCGTGTGGTTGGGTCTCGCCGCGACAGCCGTTCCGTACCTGTTGTACGCACGAGGTTTGCGCACCGTCAAGTCCGGTACGGCCGGTGCCCTTACGCTCGCGGAGCCGTTGACTGCGGCGTTGTTGAGCGTCGCGCTGCTCGGCGAGCGGATCGCCATGGCGCAGGCCGCCGGTTGTCTGATCATCCTCAGCGGGATGCTCGCCATCGTGGTCGATGCGCGGAGACGAACGGCCGTGGCCCAACCGACTGGTCGCGGAATGGCCATCGGTGATTCCGTAACGATGGAACTGCCGTTGATGCCTTTCGCGTCCCCGGCGCTTGGCACCACCGCCACTGTGGAGATCCCGGTCATTCGCAGGGCGCCGGCCCGCATCGAGAATCCGCGAGCCGGGCCGGCAGCAACTCCGGTCGAGGTTCCGCTTCCTGGTGCCAGGTTGAGCAGCCGTGATCACCCGTGGTTTCCGGGAATCCACCGCGGCGGTGATGGTGTGTGAGGGGTGCACGACGATGCGGTTCTGGCGGGGCAGGGCGGCCAGGAGCACGGGATCGCCGATGGCGATGCGGCACAGATGCCGGGCGGCGGCCGGTAGGGGTAGTTCCTCGCGGGCTCCCACGACGTGCGCGCCATCGGCGGCCGGGATGACCAGGATCGCGTCGGTCACGACGTCGACGTGCAGCGTGAGGCCCGGTGTCCAGCTCAAGGCCCGTACCAGTGGACGAGCGGTGACCCGGCCGGCGGCATCGGGGCGGCCCAGGTCGAACAGCACGCCATCGCCATTGCGGGCGGCGGGCTCGGGCAATGTCGGCAGCGGCGCCGGCTCCGGCGATGCGACTGGCAGGGGGCAAGTACGAGCGCCTCGACGAGCTGCTCGTCGGGCGGGCGAGGACGCGGATTGCCACCACTCACCTTGCTCCTGCCAGCGCGGAGGCCTGCCTGCGGGAGCAGCAACGCTTGGCTCGTACGCAAAGCGCGGAAACCGCAGTGGTACCTGCGAGGTGCAGCTGACGACTTCCCAGAGGCGCCCGGCGGCGGTGCCGCGTTGCTAAACCCAGCACGTAACGTAACGACGGTCAGCTATGTTGTCACGCTGCGTCGCCCGGCGCTGTCCGTCAGCCGCTGTCTGTGCAAGCACCTGTCGGCCTACTGGTCGTATGCAGAGCCAGGTACGCCAGGCCTACACAGCCCGGGAAATTTGGCGCTTCGGCTCCGTCGATGGACTGCCGGCCCAGCGGCCTACATGCGCTCGTTACCAAAGAGTCGGGCCGGCGCGCCGGTCGCGGCAGATCCGGTTGTTCCGTTCACTACCGGAGGGCTGACTTTCAGGAAGCCAGCGCCAAATAGGCCGCTGGTTTACAGCGAGGACGACATCCGACGCCTCGTCGGCGGCCTCGATGACATGCGCAACACCCTGCGAGACGCCCACAGCGAGACAAAGGCAATGTCTACCGCGAGCTACGGCTCGCCCTCACCTACAACCCCGGTGAAAACAAAATCAGCGTCGAAGCTAGGCCCGACGCTGATTACTGTGGGGTAACTGTACGTGTCCGAGGGGCCACACGAACCAATGCCCCACCGCTGGTGACGATCGGCAAGACTTTGACGCTCACACAGGTATAGCTGCCCGGCGACCTCTTCGGGTCCGCCGAAGAGGTCACCGAGCATGAAGCCCTGCTCAACGGGTGCCGGCGATGGCCCGGACCATCACGCCCAGACGTGTGCGGGCGACTGGAAACGCATGGCGGCGTGACCAACCTGACGGCCGACCGGCTCGAGGCGCTGACAGCGCCGGTCAGCCCCGCGTTCCGTGACTTCCATTGACCCGCCGAAATCCGTCAGGCGGGGACCTCGCTTGGTTGCTGGGCCGCCTCGGCGGGCTCCACGTCGGCGATCTTGCCCAGCCGGCTGGGCCACCACATGTGCCGTCCGATGTCGAGGTTCAGCGCGGTGACCAGGACCGCCCGGACGATGATCGTGTCAAGCAGGACGCCGAACGCCACCGCAAAGCCGATCTCGGCGAAGGCGGTCAGCGGGAGGGTGGCCAGCACCGCGAAGGTGCCGGCGAGGACGAGACCCGCGGACGTGATCACGCCACCGGTCGCGGCGAGGCCGATGAGTGCGGCGCGTCGGGTGCCATACCTCGCGGTTTCCTCGCGTACCCGGGTCATCAGGAAGATGTTGTAGTCGATGCCCAGTGCGACGAGGAACACGAACACGAACAGTGGCAACGACGTGTCGGCGCCGCCGAAGCCGAAAATGTGCCGGAAGACCAGCGCGCTCGCGCCCAGGGCGGCACCGAACGACAGCACTACCGTCGCTACCAGCACCAACGGCGCGACGACGGCTCGCAGCAGCAGCGCCAGGATGACGAGGACCACGACGAGCACGATCGGGATGATGAGGTTGCGGTCGTATCGGGCCGCCCGCTGCAGGTCGAGGTTGATCGCGGTGTTGCCGCCGACCTGAGCGTCCGCGCCGGGCACGGCGTGCACGCGGTCGCGTACCCGGTCGACCGTGTCGTAGGCCGCCGGGCTGTCGGCCGCGGCGTTGAGGGTGCCCACGACATAGGCGAGGCCACCCTTGGCGACGGGTTCGCTGACCGACGCCGGGTCGATGCCCTCAGTCGACGCGAGCGCCGCCTTCACCGCGGGGCCTTGCTCCGCCTTGCTGATTACGACGACCGGGTTGCCCGCACCGGCCGGGAAGTGCCGGGCGAGCACTTCCTCGCCCACGATCGAGTCCGGGTTGCCACGGAACGATTCCTTCTGGGTCAGCCCGGTCGCATCGAGCTGGACGAGGCCGATCGCCATGACGGCCAGTGCCAGGCCGGTGGCGACCCAGGTGATTCGGGGGCGGTTGGCTATCCGCTTGCCGATGTTGGCCCACAACCCGGTGGTGGTGGGCTCCGCGGAGCCGAACCGGGGCCGCACCGGCCAGAAGATCCAGCGGCCGACCGTCACGAGCATGGCCGGGAGCAGGGTCAGCATGACCGCGAGCCCCACCAGGACACCGATCGCGGCGACCGGGCCGAGGCCCTTGGTGGAGTTGGTCTCAGCGAAGAGCAGGCATAGCATGCCGATCACGACGGTGCCGGCGCTCGCGATGATCGCCGGGCCGGCGCGGTGCAGCGCGACCGCCATGGCCTCATGCCGGTCTGAGTGGCGCCGCAACTCCTCGCGGTACCGCGCCACGAGCAGCAGCGCGTAGTCCGTGCCCGCGCCGAACACGAGCACGGTCAGGATGCCCGCACTCTGCGCGTTGACGGTGAGGCCGGCGTTCTTCGCCAGCAGGTAGATGACCGCCTGGGCGGCCGTCAGCGCGACGCCGGCGGAGACGACGGGCAGCAGCCACAGCCCGGGACTGCGGTAGGTGAGCAACAGGATCACCACGACCACACCGATCGTGGCGAACAGCAGCCTGCCGTCAATGCCCGCGAAGGCCTCGCTGGAGTCCGCCGCGCTGCCAGCGGGCCCCGTGACGTGCACCGACAGCCCGCTGGCGCCGGCCTTCGCGACGTCCTTCATCGAGGTGACAATATCGCCCGCCTTGTCCCACCCCTCAGGGCCGAGATTGAGCGGGACGATGATCTGCGCCGCCTGACCGTCGCCGGAGAAGATCGGGCCGCCGACCTGACCGTCGACTTCGGCCATCTGGCCGAACCTGTGCGCATCGGACACTGTCTGCGCCCGGTCGGTCTCGGTCAGTCCGGAAGACCGCTGGTAGACGACAACGGCCGGGATCGTGTCGGCCGACGCGAACGCCGCCTGCCGGTCGAGCACCTGAGTCGACTCCGCGCTACCCGGCAGCCAGGACTTGGCCTCATTGTCCTCGACGCTGGTGAGCTTGCCGGCAAGCGGCCCAGCCACCGCGACGAGAGCCAGCCAGAACACGATGATGAGGTACTTCGTCTTGCGTCCTGTGATCAAGCTCGCGACCGACCTGGCCATGATCCCCCCGTTTGGACGTCCAATCCCCGATGGACCAGGTTATGTTCCCGTCTACCCAAGCGTCCCGACATCGGCAGTACGCACCGACACCACTGCCCCAAACCCCTAGGGGCCGACACCCTCCGGCCGCTCCCGAACCGAGGTGCCAACTGTCGGATTCGGTGAACGTCTCCCGTGGCACGAGCGGGTTCGTCGCCTGCTCCCCGCGCACGCGGCGGTGATCCGGCCGGCGACAACGAGGGTGACCCCATGGTGCGAGCGCGATTGTGTTTTCGTGCGGTTCGGCGTCGAGGTCGGGGGCCTCCGGTGCGCCGGTCGTTGGTCGTTCGTCGTTGATGGGTGATCGCCAGTTGCAGACGGAGTGCCTGCGGCGCCGGTTGTAGAAGTCGGTGATCCAGGTGGCGATTTTCAGGCGCGCCTCGGTACGGCCACGGAACTGGCGGCGGTGGACGTACTCGACCTTGATGGTGGAGAAGGTCGCCTCGGCGACGGCGTTGTCGAAGCATCCGACGCGGCCCATCGACTGGCGCACCCTCAACGGGCGCAGGCCCGGGCGAAGTCAGCCGAGGTGTACTCGCTGCCCCTGTCGCTGTGGAAGATCACCCCCGCGTGATGAGCACACTCGGACAAGACCTGCTGGCGCCGCCACGCCAATCGACCGACAATCAGACTGAACCGTCGGACTTGTGGCGGGGCCGCCTGCGTTAAGGAGGCGTCGCGCGTGCCGATCAAATTCGCTTCCTGGTCACGCACAAAAGATCTGGACCTGCATGTGCTGAGGGGCCAGACGGGGCCGGACCTGAGCGCCAGCCACCTGGCCTTCAGGAGGATGGACGACACTATCGTCTGGGCCCGGCAATACCTGGTTGATCCGACGAACGCCCACGATGTGAGCCTGACGTTCAGGCCGTTGATCCAGGGCGTGCTGACGGGCGACAGCTTCCGCGGCGCCGGAGTCCGGGTCAACAGGATCACCGGCGTCGTCCGGGTCGAAGACCTCCTGCCTCCGCTCCACCTGCGCAACTTCATCCTGGTGGCCGACGTCACCAACAACGCCGACGGCACGCAGTATCACCTGCCCATCCGCTTCCACATTCACGAGTCGGTCGCCCAGGTCTGGCTGACCCCGCCCAGCCTGACCATCCGCCCTGACGGTGCGAACCGTCCGGACGAGACCGACTACAAGTTTTCGGTTCGGGCCCGGTTCGACGACGGGGTGGTGGGCGACCTGACCGAAAGCCACGGTGTCACCTGGGGACCGGATGCCAACGTCCACGCGGGCACCGGGCGGATCTTCCTCACCCTCTTCGATTCCCCTCCGGATACGATCACCCTCACCGCCACCCTGCCGGCCGCTTTGGGCGGCGGCTCGGCGAGCGGAGACGTCCATCTGGTTGAGCCCTGGAACAGCACCAACTTCGCCAGCATCGTGCCGGGCGGGGGCTGGCCGGGCTTTATCAACCCCGCCGTCGTCCCGAACTTCCTGTTCATTGGCGACGGCTTCACCCCCGCTGATTCCGGCACCTTCGAGCAACTTGCCGTCTCTCTCGTTCACCGCTTCAAGACCAGCCACCTAACCACCCCGTTCGACCTGCTCGCGACCTCGATGAATTTCTGGCAGGTCTTCGTACCCTCCAGCGTGCGCGGCATCTCGATTCGCTGCGAGGTGTACACGACGGGCGTGGACGAGAAGCGGCGAGGCTTCATGGTCCCCAACCCGGAGAGACCGCCCGACGCCGGGGAATGGCGCCTGGAGCACCTCATCTACGCGGCCGGTCTGCCGGTCTCGACCGACCTACCCTCCAACACGGCCCGGACCAACGCGGACATCAAGACCGACTGGACCGCCTTGTATCACCCCGATCCCGCTCCGCACGCCACCGACTCACTGATCAACCGCTGGCGCCAGCTGGGCAACCGCAGCCTGGTGGAGGAGAAGGACACAACCCTGGGCATGGCGTACGGGAACCCGCCGCGCGTCAACAGCGAGAGCGACGACGAGTTCATCGCCTTCCACCCCTACCGCCTGGACCGCGACCGGCTGGATCGCTTCCTCACAACCCTGCGCGGCGACCAGGGCCACGACCTGACGGCTCTGTGGGCCGCCAGCCAGGACGGCAACCGGCCCACCAACTACGACTACGTCTTTGTCCTCTCAAGCTGCAAATGGGATCGCGGCATAAACCACGACGGCTATATCGCCATGAATGTCGAGGACTCCGCAGAGCTGCGCGGCCTGTCCATTGTCAGCGGAACGGGTGCCTACCACTGGGACCCGCCCAGCATCCCGAACTCCGTCAGCAGCCTGCGCAGTGGCCGGGCGTTGCATGAGATCGCCCACTCCTATGGGCTGGGCGATGAATATGCCCTCGCGGAGGACGCTTTCACCGGCTCGGCAGCCGACCTGGACAGGTACGGCAACCTTCAGGTGGAGACCGACGCCCAGACCGGCGGCCAGCTCGACGGCGAACAGATCAAGTGGAACTGGCTTCGGGCCCGCAAGGGGGCCCTGGTGCGCGACCTGGTCACGTCGACCGGCGCGAACCGCTGGAATGTGAAGCTCCAGCCCGGGCAGGGCGCACAGTTCGCCGTTGGCGACAAGGTCGTCCTGCGCAAGCGCGACTACCCCAATCCGCTCAGGAAGAACCCTATCGAGACCGTCTTGAGGGCGCCGGACGGCCGGACCACCGTCCTAGAGATCGACGAGCCGCGCTCGGCCGACGAGGTGACCGTGGTCGGCGCGATCAACCCGGACCTGACGTTCCTCGAGGGCGACGTGCTCTACATGCCGGCGCTCGCGCCCGACTCGGTCCGCTCAGAGACCTATCCGTTTGCGGGACTCGTGGCCAAGCACATCAAAGATTTCATCACAACCAACCATAGGCCGCTCACCCCCGACCCGTGCGACCCGGCCGAGGCCATGAAAGCGGTGCAGGACCCGATCCTGAACGGGGTCAACCTGCCCATCTGCTTCAGCGAGAAGCCCCGCATCGTCGGCCTGTACCACGGGGGAGGCACCAAGTCCTGCGGCATCTTCCATCCGGCTGGCACCTGCATGATGCACGGCACGGCGTTAGACAGCCTAGAGTTCTGCGCCGTCTGCCGTTATGTCCTGGTGGAGATCATCGATCCCTTCAAACACTTCCAGATCGACCTCCAGTACGACGACTTCTACCCGCTGCGATGAGCGACAACGCCAGCACCCTCGAGCTGATCGCCCGCCACCTGACCCTGGCGCTCAGGCCGCTTCAGCAGGCGGTCTCCGGCCCCGACGCCTTCAAGCAGTTCATGCTGCGGCTGGGCTGGGGGGTCACGTCCCTGCCGCCCGAATACACCGCCCTGGGCGCGCGGGTCGAAGCGGCCGTGCAGACCCTGGAGGCCCTGGCCGACGAGCCCTCCCCCGAGGAGGTGCTGGCGCTGTTGGGCCAGGTCAAAGATGTGTACGACGCGATCCAGTCCCTCTCGGTCGCGCCGGCCGGGGTCGACGCCGCGACGTTCCTGGCCGAGATCGGCGAGCGACTGTTCGAGTTGCTGTGGACGGAGTACCTGGCCACCAGCCTCCCCGCGGCTTACAACCTGTTCCAGGCCATGGACGTGATCCAGCTTGAAAGCGTCCCCTCGGGCTCGGGCCGCCCGGCCTTCATGCGGGCCCATTTCAGATGGGACCGGATCCCGCAGATCGCCGCCGATCCGCTCTCGCTGATCAAGGGTGTCTACGGCTGGGGCACCTCCGACTTGAACTACATCCGCATCCTCGAGCACTCGGCCGAGTTGCTGGTCGCCTTCCGCCTGCCGGCCGCTCTGCGCAATGCCGAGGAGGAGTTGACCCGCGAGTACAGCGGCATCTTCGACGACCCGCTCCATGGGACGAGCGTCGTGCTGCGGCTCCCCTTCTACTACCTCACAATCGCCGGGACCCGCCGGGAATTTGCCTTCGTCATGCGGGAGCTTCCGGCCGCGGGGGCCAGCCTGCCGGGCCTGGTGATCGAGCCGGACGTGCCCTCCGAGCTGCCGTTGACCCTGCGGCTCGCTCAGGACCTGGACCTGAAGATCCGCGCCGGCAGCGACATCGCCTCCCGCTTTGGCATCCTGGTCCGCCCGGACGGGATCAGCGTCAAGTACCCCTTCATGCCGGGGCAGGAGCTTCCGCGCGCCGGCTTCGGCCTCTCCTTCGATTTCCACCCTCCGAGCAGCGTTCT
This sequence comes from Micromonospora sp. NBC_00858, assembly GCF_045207365.1. Classification (NCBI taxonomy): domain Bacteria; kingdom Bacillati; phylum Actinomycetota; class Actinomycetes; order Micromonosporales; family Micromonosporaceae; genus Micromonospora; species Micromonospora sp. NBC_00858. The sequence goes on from NZ_CP108828.1 coordinate 3,377,000, forward strand.
CCTGCTGGGCTCGGCGGGCGCCACCCGCCTCGAGGTGTCGGGCGCGGAGGCTGGCCTGCAGGCGAACTACCTCTCGGGTCAGCTTGAGCTGATCATGGCAGCAGACGTCCGCGGCCTGGCGCTGGTGCTGGCGGCCGGCGAAGGGGACAGCTTCGTACGCGACCTGCTGGGGGACGGCGAGAAGCGGGTGGACATCCCGCTCGGCGTGGAGTGGTCGAGCACCCGCGGCCTCCGCTTCAAGGGCGGGGGCGGATTCGAGGTCGAGCTTCCCTCTCACCTGGAGCTCGGCCCGATCCTGGTCGAAGCCGTGCAGATCCGGCTCTACCTTCCGCCCGACGCCGGGCCGCGCCTGCGGACCCGGCTCGGCGCCAACCTGACCGGCCAGCTCGGGCCGCTGACTGCCACCGTCCAGGGCATCGGCATCCAGTTGGAACTGCTCTTTGAGGACGGTAACGCCGGCCCATTTGACGTGGGGGTCGGCCTCCAATCGCCCGACGGGGTGGGGCTGGCGATCAGCGGCGGCGGGTTCACCGGCGGCGGCTTCCTCCGGTTCGACGTCGAGAAGGGCGAGTACTCCGGGCTGCTCGAGCTGGAATTCCAGGGCACCCTGGCGCTCAAGGCAGTCGGCCTGCTGAACACCATCCTGCCTGGCGGCCAGCCCGGCTTCTCGCTCATTGTCATCATCACGGCCGAGTTCCCACCCGTCCAGCTCGGCTTCGGGTTCACGCTGACGGGAGTGGGCGGGCTGCTGGGGTTCAACCGCTCAGTAATGGTCGAGCGCCTCCGCAGCGGGTTGCGGGACGGCACCCTCGACTCGATCCTGTTCCCCGAGGACGTGGTCGCCAACGCCAACCGCATCCTGTCGGACATGCGGCAGGTCTTCCCCCCCACGCCCGGCCGGTTCGTCCTCGGCCCGATGGCGCGCATCGAGTGGGGCACGCCCACCCTGATCACGATCGACCTGGGGCTGATCGTCGAGCTGCCCAACCCGGTCCGTTTGCTGATCCTCGGCATCGTGCGCATGGTCCTCCCCGACGAGAAGGCCCGCATCCTCCAGCTGCAGGTCAACTTCCTGGGCGTGATCGACTTCGAGGCCGGGACACTCGCCTTCGACGCGTCGATCTTCGATTCACGCCTGCTGAGCTTCCCCCTGTCCGGCGACATGGCGGTGCGCCTGAAGTGGTTCGGGGACGCCAACTTCCTGCTCACGGTGGGCGGCTTCCACCCGCTCTATCAGCCCCCGCCCCTCGACCTGCCCCAGATTCGGCGCATCACCCTGCAGCTGCTTGACGCCGACAACCCGCGCCTCACCCTGGAGACGTATTTCGCCCTGACCTCGAACACCGTCCAGTTCGGTGCCCGGCTGGAGTTGTACGCCGCGGCTGGCTCGTTCAGCGTCTACGGCTTCCTGTCGTTCGACGTCCTGTTCCAGTTCAACCCCTTCTACTTCATCGCCGACATCGGCGCCATGCTGGCGTTGCGGGCGGGCTCGTCCACCATCGCCTCCATCTCGCTCGCGTTCACCCTGGAAGGGCCCACCCCTTGGCACGCCCACGGCAAGGCGACCCTGAAGATCTGTTGGTTCCTCTCCATCACGGTGCGCTTCGACCGCACCTGGGGCGAACAGCGCGACACGCGGCTCGACGACATCGCCGTATTGCCGCTGCTGCGGGCCGCCCTGTCCGACCCGGGCAACTGGCAGGCGTCGCTGGCGCCCGACAAGAACCTGATGGTGACCCTCAAGCAGATCGATCCGGGCGGCCCCCCGGTGGTCTCGCCAGCCGGCGTGCTGACGATCTCGCAAAAGGTCGTCCCCCTCAACGTCGAGGTCCAGAAGTTCGGGGCCCAGACGCCAGCCGACGCCACCCACTTCCGCATCCAGGAAGTGACCGTCGGACCGGCGGGCGACGCGGCGTCGCTGGGGACGGCGGCGGCCAGAGAAGACTTTGCCCCGGCTCAGTTCTTCGAGCGTTCGGATACCCAGAAGCTGACCGGCAAGTCGTTCGAGAAATACGACGCCGGGGTCCGCATCCAGGCCTCTGAGGAACTGAAATCGGACTACGCGGCGCTCCGACTGGTGGAGTACGAGCTGTTCTACAAGGACGACCAGCGCGCCCTGGCGCCGTGGTTCGACCTGTTCCAGGTCGAACCGCTGTCCTTCGAGGCCTGGTCGGTCGGTGGCGCCGTGGCCAGGTCGCCCCTCTCGCATGCCAGGAAGGCCAAGCCCGCCGACGCCCCCGGCGAAGTCAATCTCCGGCAGGAAGAGTTCGCGGTGGTCTTCGCGCGTGACCTGAGCCCGGTGCCCACCGCAGCTTTCCACGCTTCCGAGGCCGCGGCGAATGCCCTGCTGGAGCAGATGCTGCGCCAGCAGCCGGGCCTGGCCAACGAGATCCTGGTCGTCCCCGCCTTCGAGGTGAACCGGTCATGAGCGACCCGATCGCCGCCTACACGTTCCTACCCTGGCTGCGCCAGGGAATCGCCGCGCAGATTCGACAGCCCGATACGCTGGGTCCTGGCGGGCCCGCCGAACGCGCCGAGGTGCGCATCTCCCTCAACGTCAACAACCAGGCCGATTTCGCCACCAACGACGTTCTCCTTCTCGGCCCCGGCGACGTGATCGGAATCCACCCACAGGCAGTGGTCCGGACAGAGCCGCGCAACTGGGTCACCGACTACGAGCCGAACTACCTGGCCGCCATCGACTTCTACGACGAGGACTTCCCCTGGCGGTACACCCCGGCCAGTGCAGTGCGAGTCGACGCGGCCGGTGGCCCGGTGACCGACAACGGCCAGAGCAAGCTGCGCCCGTGGATCTTCCTGCTCGCCTTGGATGAGACCGAATTCACCGAAGGTCGGCCGCCAGGCGCGCCGCTGGCGGGCATCACACTAACCGGCGACCCGAACGCGGTGTTCCCTCCGGCGGACCAGGCCTGGGCATGGGCGCACGTCCACGTCTCCCGCGACATCACCAATGCGGGGGCCAACACCCCGCAGCAGACCGTCGTCGCTCTCAAGAGCCTGGTGCACGCCAACCCCGATTCCGCCCTGTCGCGGCTGGTCTGCCCGCGCAAGCTCAAGGAGGATACGGCCTACCACGCCTTCGTGATCCCGGCCTTCGAGATCGGGCGGCTGGCCGGCTTGGCGCTGCCCACCGTCGGGCAGGATGCCCTTGCCCCTTCATGGGGGAACGGGCAGACCGAGTATCCGGTCTACTACCGCTGGTTCTTCCGCACCGCCAGGCGCGGCGACTTCGAGTACCTCGTCAACCTGCTCGAGCCGCGCCGCGTGGACGAGCGGGTGGGCATCCGGGGTATGGATATGCAGGCCCCGGGCTTCGGCGTGCCCGGCATGCGAGACGCGCCGGGCGATTCGGCCGTCATGGGGCTTGAAGGCGCGCTGAAGAGCCCGCAGGCCCGAACCCGCCCGGCCGAGTGGCCGCCTGCACCCCACCCCGCTTTCCTGACTGAGTTGGCCGCCAGGGTGAACCTGCAGGAAGACGCGCTCCAGCCCCCGGCCGATGGCGGAGAGCACCCCGACCCGGTCATCAGCCCGCCGCTGTACGGGCGCTGGCACGCCCTGCAGAGCCACCTGCACGTCGATGACCCCGGCTGGGCCAACGAACTCAACCGGGATCCGCGCCTGCGCGTTCCGGCCGGCCTCGGCACCCAGGTGATCCAGGCCAACCAGGAAGACTACATGCAGAAGGCCTGGCAGCAGCTCGGCGACGTGCTGGCCGCCAACCAGAAGATCCGCCAGTTCCAGGTCTCGATAACGGCGGGCGCCCGCGTACTCGAACGCTTCTTGAAGCCCCTTGGTCGGGACCAGAAGCTGGCGGTGACCGCCCAGGTCCACCGCCGGGTTCTGGGAAGCCCGACGACCGTCGCCCGTCAGGTGGAAAAGAGCCGCCTGCCAGCCGCCTCCCTCGACCCTGCCTTTCGCCGGATGACGCGGCCGCGCGGCGCGCTGATGCGCAAGGCCTTTCCCCAGCAGCGTGGCAGGCCGGGGGCCATGCTTTCGCGCATGAACACCCCCGGCGGAATCACCGCGGCCCCGCCCAAGCGGGCGCCGGAGAAGGAGATCCTGCTCGAGGGGGTAGCCCGATCCCTGCTGCCGTTCCCGCTGCCCGGCTGGCTTCGCGCGGTGTTGCTGTGGAAACCGCTGCGCGCGGCGATGGTGACGGCGGCTGTGCTGCTGCTCCTGTTCTCTGTCGTCACCCTCGGGCTCGGGCTGCCGGTAACCCTGCTGGGACTCGCAGCGCTCGGCGTGATCGAGTATCTGCGCGGCCGCCTGGAAGCCGCCACGCGCCTCGGCAACCAGAACCGCACGGTCGCGGCCGTGCAGGCGATCCCACCCCGGCCCGGGTTCGTGCTCACCGAGCCGGGCAACCGGTTGCCTCCGGGCATCGGCCGCAGCGGCTCGTCCGACAGCCCCGAAGCCGCTCGCTTCCGCCAGGCGCTGGTCGACGTGAACGCGCGATTCGAGAGCCCGCTGCCGGTCAAGACCATCGGCCCGCCGCTCGACTTCGACCGCGCGGCGGCCGTCGTGGAGCAGGCCCTCAATCCGGTCACGGCGATCCCGCGCCGGGCCTTGAGCCTGATTGCCATCCCGCCGACCTTCACGTATCTCAAGCCGACCGGCACCATCGTGCCGGTCATGGCTCACCCCGTGCTCAACGAGCCGATGTACCGGCCGCTGCGCGATCTCTCCAGCGAGCTGCTCATCCCGAACCTGCACCTGATCCCCAACAACACCATCACGCTGCTGGAGACCAACCCGCGCTTCATCGAGGCGTACGTCGTTGGCCTGAACCACGAGTTCGCCCGCGAGCTGCTGTGGCGCGAGTATCCGACCGACCTGCGCCCGAGCAGCTTCCTGCTGTTCTGGGAGCCGGCCGAAAGGGCCAGCCGCGACAGGCGGGTGGATCCCGCGACCCGCGCCCGGCAGTTGCGCGACTTCAAGCCACTGCACGAGTGGGGACCATCCACCGACCTGGGAACGCACGAGAACAAGCCGCTGCCCACCGGGAGCGAGCCGGGCGAGTCGCGCCTGGTGCTGGTGATCCGCGGCGACCTACTCAAGCGCTATCCGAGCGCCATCCTCTACGCCCAGAAGGCGAAGTGGGTCGAAGACCCCGACGATCCCGTCCTGCCCCGGCGGATGATCCGGGTGTTGAACGAGAGCGACCCCGATGTGAACCTCCTGGAGCCGATCTTCAAGGCCGAGGTCCTGCCCGACCTGCGCTTCATCGGGTTCGACCTAACGGCCTCACAGGCCAAGGGGTCGATCGAGCCGGAAGACGGCGACCCCGGCTGGTTCTTCGTGATCCAGGAGCGGCCCGGCGAGCCGCGCTTCGGGCTCGATATCCACGACACGACGCCGCCCACCCCGACCCGATGGACGGACCTGTCCTGGAACCACCTGGGTGACCCCGCGCAGATCGGCCTCATCGATCTGACCACCGTCCCGACCACCAACATCACGACCGTCGCCGACGACGCCATCCAGTGGGGCGTCAACGCGGCCGACATGGCGTACATCCTCTACCAGGTGCCGGTGATGGTGGCCGTGCACGCGGAGCGGATGCTGGTATGACTGATCTCGGCGAGCTTCGACAGGGCGCCGCGGCCGCCCGGCAGGCGCTGGCCAGCGCCGAAGAGAACCTGGCCGAACTGCGCCGGCGGCTGCGTGGCGGGCAGAACCGGCTCGAGCACGTCCTGCGTCGGGGCCAAGCCGGCGAGCAGGAGGCGCGAGCCATTCAGGCAGAGCTCGAGCGGCTGCAAGCCGCACGGGCTGACGGCGAGCGGGCCGCCGCAGCGGCGAAGGAGGAATTCCATCGCCTCTGGCAGTCGATCCCCGAGTCCCCCTGGGACCTGGTCGAGCAGCTCCCCGACGACCTGCCGTTCCTGCTCCTGCCGGTGCGGGTCGAGGCGCGCTTCATGCCGGGCGCGGCGGGCAGGGAACTGTGGGTGCGCATCTTCCCCGACGACATCGCGGTGCACACCCACGAGAAGGAGCTGACCGCCGCGGAGGTGAGCGACGGCCATGCCTTCTGGCGCGAGATGTGGACGGCCTCGCGTGAGACGGACCAACCTACCCGGCAGGCGCTCGAGCAGGGAGCATGGGCGAAGCTGGCCCGCTCGTCGGACAGCCGTCGGGCGGCCTGGATCGCGGCCCAGACCCGTCCCGAAACGCTGGACGTGTCCTCGGCCGACGACCTGAGCTTCCCGGCCGTCGACCCGCAGAGCCTCAAGTCGGAGAGCTGGAGCCGGGCGCCGTGCTCAACCGTCATGCCCGACCGATTCGTGGTGATGGGTTACATCGGGGGCGAGCGAGTCTTCCGGCAGGCCGGCGCGCCGGTGCCCGACCCGCTCGTCCTCGGTCCCGACCCGCTCCGGTTGGAGGCCGAATATCGGCAGACGGGCGGCGAGCTCCAGACCGGCGCGGACTTTGCCTGGGTCGGCGATTTCGATCAGGCGGTCGCGAAGGGCATGGGCCTGCGAATCCCGCTTGATGCGACCGCCGCAGAGCGCGGGTTGGACCGCCTGCTCGTGCTCGGCCTACGGCTGTCGTCCGACGCGGTCGCCGGCCAAGACCTGCTGGAGGAGCTGTTCGACAACCACCACTACGCCGCCGACGGAATGAGCCTGCTGCCGCAGGGGACGCCCACCAACAACGCCGACGGGAAAGGTTCCGGCTTTTCGAGCGCGGGCCCCGACCCGGCCGAGAGCTTCGCCCTCGAGGTCGGCCCGCCCGCTTTCGAGCCGACCGGTCAGCCACACGAGAAGACGGACGCCCAACGGCTGGCCGAGGCGCTCGGCATCGGCTACGCCCCCTTGCAGCGGCTAGACGGCGCCGGGGGGCGCGACCTGCGCGAGGCCCGGCGGTTCAACACCGCCCTCTTCCCCGCCACGCTTGGCTATTACCTAGAGGAGATGCTGGACCTGGACCTGGGCCTCATCGCCCGCGTACGGGATTTCTTCACCGGCTACGTCACCGGGCGCGGCCCGCTGCCGGCGGTGCGGGTGGGTCGCCAGCCCTACGGGGTGCTCCTGAGCTCCGATTTTTCCGCCTGGCAGTGGTCCGAGCGCGAGTTGGGCCGCCAGCCTGGATTCCTGAACGGGATGCTCGGGGTGATCCGCCGCTTGCAGGAGACCTGGCGGCAGCTAGCCGCGAGCGCTTCCCGAATCGGCGCAACCGCCGACCCGGATCAGGACTTCTTGCGCGCCCTGGGCCTGAACGCGGCCTCGATCGAGTTCTATCGCCGGCACGCGACCGGGAAAGAGACGATCTGGAACTTCTACGCCTTCACCCCTGGCAGGTTCTACGGCCCGGCCCTCATGGAGAACATCCGCCGCCAGGCCCTGGCGCTGCTGCAGGAGCTGGGGCTGCCCCTCGACCCGCCGCCGCGACTGTTCGACCTGGCCTTCTTCGTGGACCACGACCAGATCCTCGACCCGCTGGTGGACGACGTCGCAGCGGACGAGACCGAGAAGCTGTCGGAGACGAAGCTGCTCAAGAAGGCTTATCGCATCCCCGACCCCGCGAACCCGGATGGCTTCACCGAAAGCAGTTACCTGGGCTGGCTTGCCCACAGCGCCTATGACGACCTGAAGCAGCAGCGCCTTCGACACCTGTCCGGCGAAGACCAGCCGGTGCCCCGCCCCCTGCTCTACCGCCTGCTGCGCTCTGCGCTGCTGCTCTCGGTCCACGATGCGGCGACGCGCCTGTACGCCCGGTTCGACGTGCTTCCTCTCACCGCCCGCCGGGAGGTCGAGATCGCGAACGTCACGCAGGACCGGACGGTCACCCGATGGGAGCTGTTGGACGCCGAGGTCGGCCATGTCCTGCCTGCCCTGTCGCAGGCCAACCTGCCGGTGGGCGCCTGGCTGTTGACCCCCGACGGTCACGGTCAGCCCGAAGCCCTCACCATCGAGGCCGTGCGCGCCGCGCTCGCGGACCTGGTGGACCTGCCGACCGCGCGCCTGGAGCGAATCCTCGTCGAGCACCTGGACCTGTGCTCGTACCGGCTGGACGCCTGGCAGATGGGCTTCTTCGCCCGCCGTCTGGAGTTGCAGCGCTTCGTTTCGGGGAACGAGGGCCCCGGCGACGGCGAAGCCCCGCCCGATTCGCTGCGCCGCACGGGTCTCTATCTGGGCGCCTTCGGCTGGCTGGAGGACCTGCGCCCGGGCCCGTCTCAGCAGAAGGCCGACACCACCGGAATCCCGGTCACCCTTTACGACCCGACGAGCGACGGCGACCTGTTCGAGCAGCCCGACAATGGCGGCTTCATCCACGCGCCGTCGCTCAACCACGCCGTGGCGGCGGCGGTACTGCGCGGCGCCTACCTCACCCATTTCGACCCGGCCCGCCCGGAGAAGATGGCGGTCAACCTGTCTTCGGATCGGGTGCGGACCGCGCTGTCCTTCATCGAAGGGGTCCGCAACGGCCAGGAGCTTGGCGCGCTGCTGGGCTACCAGTTCGAGCGCGGCCTGCATGATCGGTATGACGACCCGTCCCTCAACCAGTACCTCCCCCTCTTCCGGGTTCAGTACCCGCTGCTGGCCGACAAGATCACGCCTGACGAGAGCGGCAGCCCCATCGAGACCAAGGAATCTCGCAATGTGCTGGACGGTTACGCCCTGGTCGAAGCCGCCTTCCTACGGGCCACCCCGGTGGCCTATCCATTCGGCGTCGAGGGCCTGCCCGCCGACTCAGCCTCGCCACACGCGGTTGCCGTCCAGGCCGAGGTCGCCCGCCTGGCCGACAGCCTCGACGCCATCGCCGACCTCCTCCTGGCGGAAGGCGTCTTCCAGGTGACCGAGGGCAACTTCGAACGGGCCGCGGCCTCGATCAAGACTCTCGCCGAGGGCGGGCTGCCGCCCGAACCCGAGATCGCTCGAACCCCGCGCAGCGGCCTCGCTATCACCCAGCGCGTAGCGCTGCACCTGCCGGGCGAAACGGGACCTGGGTCCTGGCCGGGGGCACCAACCGAGCGGGCGCGGGTCGAACCGGGCCTGAACCGCTGGCTGGGCGAGCACCTCCCCGCGCCCGACCGCATCGTCGTTAAGGTGAGTTGGGAGGGGCACCCTCCGCACGAGCAGAGCTTGGCCGGCTTGGGGCTTCAGCCCATCGACCTGGTCCTGCTGGCGGGGGATGAGATTTTGAGCCAGGAGACGGAACTGGAGAAGCGCCTGGCCTCCGCCATCCGCGTGGACCAGCACGACGACGACCTGCAGGTCACGTTCGAGTTCATGGCCGAGCCTGCCGATCCGGCAAGCGCCAACCTGTTCCAACTTCTGCCGCTGCTGCGCCGCCTGCGGAATCTGGTCACCACCGCCCGCCCGCTCTCGGCCCTCGATTTCCGCCTGCCCTCCGAAGCGAACACCAACCCGGCGGAGAACCTCAACCCTCAGGGCTACGACCTGGACGAGCTCGATGGCCGTCTGCAGACGGCCATCGGTCGGTTCGACACGGCCTTGGCAGACCTGGCCACCGCCATCCCCGTGGACGTCAACGGGGACCCGGTGGTGGGCGCCATCGTCGCGGATACCGTGCGAGGCTTCATCCTGGCTCTGGCACGTTTCGGCCTGCCCGACGCCGTACCGCTCGGCGCGGCGGGCGACTCGGACCGCGCCCGCCAGACCCTGGGCGACCAGGGACTGCGTCTGCTGAAGATCGGCCATGCGAGGCTGGTGCTAGCGACTGCGGCGCGGACCTCCGCGGCCGACGCCAGCCGGCCACCCAGCGAACGCCTCGCCGACTACCGCCAGGCCGCACAGGAGCTCTTCGGGCCGTCGTTCAACCTTGTGCCGCGCTTCTCGCTCAGCGCGCTGAGCGAGGTCCAGGCCGCCGCCGCCTTCCGCGATGCGCCGCCCGACCAAGGCCTGACCCGGTTCCATCACGAGAACCCCCTGCTCGTCGACGAGTGGCTACAAGGGGTGGCCCGGGCCCGCCAAAGCATGGGCGACCTCGAGCAGGTCCTCATCCTCAGCGAGCTGTTCGCAACCCCGGGCGGCATCCTCAAGCCGCTGCAGCTTCCCTTCCGCGCCGGAGACCATTGGGTGGCGGTCGAGTTTCCTCCCGTCCGGCCGGAGCAGATCGGCCAGCCAGGGGTGTTCTACCCGCAAGGCGAGTTCGTGTCGCTCGTGCAGTGCCTGCCGGCGAGCGGCTTCGACCCGGCCGCCCAGCAGAGCGGCCTTCTCGTCGACGAATGGAGCGAGGTGATACCCGGCAAGGTCGAGACCACCGGCATCGCTGTGCATTACAACCAGCCCAGCACCGAGCCGCCGCAGGTCCTGCTGCTTGCCGTCACGCCACAGATCACCGGACAGTGGACGTGGGGCAAGCTGGAGGGAATCCTCAACGACACCCTGGAGCGCGTGAGACAGCGGGCCGTCGAGCCAGACCAGCTCGGGAGCACTGCGCTTGGCCACCTGTTGCCGGCGGTGCTCTCGGCCGTCACCACCCGCCGCTTCGCCACCATCTCCACCGATCTGATCCACCAGACGGCGATCCGGGAATAGCCGGGCACATCTGGCGCAGACACGCGAAGGAGGGCCTGTGCCACAGATTCCGATTCCGCGCGCCACCAAGGCACTGTTTCTCTCCGAGGTCTTCTTCCCCAGCATCACCACCTGGAACAGGCTGGAGGGCCGGCCGCGCGGCCACGACTTCGACCGCAGCCTGCGAGCGGAGGTGCGCGACCCGCTGTGGATGATCTGCCGTCAGTGGCAGTTCGGCGAGTTCGACGGGGAAGACGCAGGCTCGGCGGTGGAAGCCAAGGTCCAGCTTGCGACCGCCCGGGTGAACCGCTTCGCCGGGCTCGATGGGCCCGCCATCGCCTACGACGAGCGCCTACCGCTGGAGGCCCAGGTCGAGCGCGAGCCCATCCCCCTCGACCTGATGACGCGCGCCCAGCTGGGCCGCCACTGGCTCAAACTCATCGCCGCGCTCGGCGACTTCAAGGCCCTCTATCTAGGGCAATACCCGTTCGACGACCCGCCCGCCGGTAGCGAGGCCGAGGCGCACCTGCGCAGTGACCCGCAGTCCTGGTCGACCCTGCACGCCCTGCAAAGGCGCATGCCAGACGGCGGAAAGCTGTATGAGGCCATCAAGGCCGTCCCCGACGAGCACGCCGCATGGCTGGCAGCCGCCGTGCCGGACCCGGACACGCGCCAGGCGCTGGGCGACGCGGGCCAGAGGTTCGTGGACTGGTTCAGGCGGACCTACAGCCAGTCCGAGACCGGCGACCCGGTCACATGGTCGCCCGGCTATCTGGAGTATCAGTTCGCCTGCTCCGCCCCCGCCGCCGTGGCTGGTGAGCGCCAGACCGTGCTGGTGGCCGAGCAGTACGCCCAGGGGCATCTGGACTGGTATGCCTTCGACGTGGACGCTCAGTCGGTCGGCCTCTCCGACGCGAATGGGGCGGAGATCCCGCCTGCGGTCGTAGAGGTCCAGCCGCCGCTGAGCTTCGTCCCCAGCCCGATCGTCTTCGGGGGAATGCCGGCCGCGCGCTGGTGGGAGTTCGAGGATCGCAGGACCGATTTGGGTGATTTGAAGCCCAGCACCACCGACCTGGCGACGCTGGTGCTGGCGGAGTTTGGACTGGTGTTCGGCAACGACTGGAGCCTCGTGCCCTATGTGCTCCCGATCGGCACGCTCAGCGAGGTGTTTGGGGTAGTCGTCAAAGACGTCTTTGGGGCGAGGACCCTGGTCCGCGCAGCCGGGCAGCCTGACGGCGCGGAGCGGACGCGCTGGGGAATGTACGACCTGAGCCTGCACCGTGAGGGCCGGGTGTTGGAGCGACTGTTCCTGCCTCCCGCGGTGGGGAAACTGCAGGAGAGCGCGCCGCTCGAAAAAGTCATCCTGGCGCGGGATGAGATGGCCAACATGGTCTGGGGCGTCGAGCAGACCATCCCGGCGCTGGCCGGCGGAGGCGCGAACGGCTTCGAGGCCGCCAAGGCCCTGGAGCGGCATCTGGTCTCGCTTGGGCTGCCCCACGTCGAGCCACCCAGGCTCGACACCGGCGCGCTGATTCAGTACAAACTCGGCCGCGGCGTCCCGGAGAACTGGATTCCCTTCATCCCGGTCCACAACCCCGGCTCGAGTCGGGACGTCCGCCTGCAGCGGGCGGCCATGCCGCGCCTGATCCCGGGCGCGCTGGAGGCGCCTGTGGAGCCGCGCGGCTCGTTCCTTCGCCCCGGGCTGGACGAGACTGCGCGCCGGCCCTACTTCGTCCACGAGGAGGAAGTGCCCAAGGCCGGCGTGGTCCTCACCCGCACCTACCAGCGCACCCGGTGGAGTGATGGTCAGGTCGTCACCTGGCTCGGCCGCCGCAAGCAGGTCGGCCTGGGTCAGGGCTCGAGCGGCCTCGCCTGGGACCGGATCGAGCCGCTCACCACAACGTCAACATCAGCAGGAGATCAAACGGCGCCGCTGCATTGAGTGTTGGCAGGGTCGAGGCAGGTCAGTCTTCTCCACTACATGATCGTCCTCCATGAAGAACTGCAACTGATATGAGGCCTGGTCATTGGGGAGCTGCCGCCGGCCGACAGGCTGATGCTGGACGCGTACGTGGCGCAGACCGCGGACCGGGTCTGGACCCTGCGTGACGCGACGCTGCTGACCGCTTTGGACGCCGGACGCAGGCTCGACCAGCTGCGCCAGTTTCTCGCCGACCGCGCCACCCATGAGCTGCCCAACCCGGTAACCACGCTGCTCGCCGACGTCGAGGCGCGGACCGGGAGGCTGCGTAACCTGGGCGTGGTCCGGTTGATCGAGTGCGCCGACCCTCGCCACCGACCGCGGCGCCCGATTCACCTACGTCTACGACTTCGGCGACGAGTGGACGCACACCGTCACCGTCGACGACATCCGGCCCGGTGGCCCCGACAACGCGTTCACGTTCCTCGACGGCGGTGGGGCCTGCCCGCCGGAAGAGGTCGGCGGCGCTGCCTGGTGTCAACACCTGCTCGCCGCTCTGGCCGACCCGGCCAGCCCAGACCGCGACGACGCTGTTGAGACGCTCGGCGCGGGCTTCGATCCCGCCCGTTACCACCGCGCAACGGCCGGATAGGGCAGCCGTGAGCACCAGTCGACACCGCGCGGCACTCGGCGAATTCCTGGACGCGCTGGTAACCCGGCCGCAGAGCCTGGGCGTGGAGGGGATCGTGGTGGCACTCGTCGCGCACGCCCAGCGGCTACCCGCCAGCAGTCGCCGGGAACTCGCCCGGATCGGCGCGGAACTCACCGAGCGCTACGCACGCTGACAGCCCACCGTCGACACCGTCAGCTAGCCGGACGATGTTGCCTGACGGCAAGTTAAGTTTTCCTTATCGGGTTGTCGATCTACGAGGGAAGCTCGGTACCTTGCCCGAATGCGACACATCAAGACCGTAATCGCCGCGCTCTTCGTGGGTCCGCTGGCCTGGGTCCTGCTCGCTGCTGGACAGGGCCGGTCCCTGCGGGTGTTCGCGGATGCGCAGGACAGTGGTGATGCGCTCGACCCTGACGCTCTGCTGAAGCCGTTGCTGGTACTGGCGGCTGCTGGCCTTCTCCTCGGGCTCATCGCCACCGTCCGGATCTCCCCGATCGGCTCGGTGCTGACCGGACTTGCGTACACGGTCAGCTACGCAGGCCTGTTGTTCAGCCCGGCACGGCTGCTGGACCTACTCAGTCACAAGCTGAGCGTGGCGGGTTACCAGATTGACTTGCTTACCCCCGTACGGACCGGGACGACGCTGCTGCTGGGCTCGCTGCTCCTGGTCGGGGTCGCCAGTGTCCAGCGGTGGCGGCGCTGGCCGCAGTCGGACGCCGATGAGCCGACGATCGTTGTCCCGGACACGATCAATCCGCCGGTATCGGAACGGGACCGCCCGCTCGGCGCGGACGGGCTCGGCTCGACGAAGCAGGGTGAGGATCCGACGAAGCCGGGTAAGTCCGACGAACCTGCGCCGGTGATGTCCGGCGGTTCACGCTGGACCGATTCGCCGCGCAGCCATTCCACGAACGAGCCCTGGCAGTCAGACGCGACGCGCTGGCAGTCCCCGCCGCGGGGGACGGGCTACCCGAGCTGACCGGGAAGCCCGCGGGCGCTGTTGCGTTAGGGATCGTCAAGATCACTTGTCGCAAGACTTCCTGCAAGATCGAGCTTGGGGCCCACAACTCGGTCTACAGGATCGGGACAAAAGGTGTCCTACTGGCAGCCTGTCCAGCAACCGATGGCCGCCCTTCCGCCCGTCTGGAACCTCGTGACGGGAAGATCTGCGGCGCCGAGACGGCGCGATGGCTTAATGCAACAGCGTCGTCGTGGCCGGCCCGCTCTGCCCCTGGCAAATCGGCGGTTACCGGGTAATGCGGGTCTTTCCTGACTACGATATCTGCGGAGGCGATGCCGGTGACGATGGAAGCAGAGCGCACCCTACGCGCGGAGGAGCTCACCCGACTGGGTGAACTCGCCGCCCAGCTCCGAGTGGACGCGATCCGGTGCAGCACCAGGGCGGGATCGGGGCATCCGACCTCGAGTCTGTCCGCCGCGGACCTGCTCGCGGTGCTGATCTCCCGGCACCTGCGTTACCAGTGGACGGACCCGCACGGTCGGACCAACGACCACCTGATCTTCTCCAAGGGCCACGCCTCGCCGCTGCTGTATGCGGTCTTCAAGGCGGTAGGCGCGATCACCGATCAGGAGTTGATCGAGACCTACCGCCAGTTCGGGTCGCGCCTGCAGGGACACCCCACGCCGGCCCTGCCCTGGGTCGACGTGGCCACCGGGTCGCTCGGTCAGGGACTGCCCGTCGGGGTCGGGATCGCGCTCGCCGGCCGGTACCTCGACCACCTGCCGTTCCACGTGTGGGCGCTGTGCGGCGACAGCGAGATGGCCGAGGGCTCCATCTGGGAGGCGCTGGACAAGGCCGGCCACTACGGACTGCGCAACCTCACCGCGATCGTCGACATCAACCGGCTCGGGCAGCGGGGTCCGACCGAGTTGGAATGGGACCTGGACACCTACCGCCGCCGGGTCGAGGCGTTCGGCTGCCAGGCGCTCGTCATCGACGGCCACGACCTGGCCGCGATCGACGAGGCGTTCGGCCGGGCGCGGCAGGCGACGGGTCCGACCGTGGTGCTCGCCCGGACGGTCAAGGGCAAGGGGGTGCCGGAGGTCGAGAACCAGCCCGGGTGGCACGGCAAGCCGCTGAAACCCGACATGGCCGAGCGGGCCGTGGAGGCTCTCGGCGGGGTACGCCAGATCCGCGTCACCGGGCCGCAACCCGAGTCCGCCCCGCCCGCCGGCGCCCCCGTCGGCGAGCCGCCCACGCTGCCGCGGTACGACAAGGGGGCGAAGGTGGCCACCCGGAACGCGTACGGTGACGCGCTGCGCGCGCTGGGCTCGCGGCCGGACGTGGTCGCCCTAGACGGTGAGGTCAGCGACTCCACCCGCGCCGACAAGTTCGGCGAGGCGTATCCCGACCGGTTCTTCGAGATGTTCATCTCCGAACAGCAACTGGTCGCCGCCGCGGTCGGGCTGCAGGTACGCGGCTATCGGCCCTTCGCGGCGACCTTCGCGGCGTTCTTCTCCCGCGCCTACGACTTCGTGCGGATGGCCGGCATCTCCCGGGCCGACATCGCCCTGTCCGGGTCGCACTGCGGGGTGGAGATCGGGGCGGACGGTCCCTCGCAGATGGGGCTGGAGGACCTGGCGGCCATGCGCGCCGTGCAGGGGTCGACGGTGCTGTATCCCAGCGACGCCGTGTCCTGCGCGGCCCTCGTCGCGCAGATGGTCGACCGCAAGGGCGTCAACTACCTGCGCACCACCCGAGGCAAGTACCCGGTGCTCTACGACAACGAGGACGCCTTCCCGGTCGGCGGCAGCAAACTGCTCCGCGGCGGCGACGACGACGACGTCGCGCTGATCGGCGCCGGGGTGACGGTGCACAACTGCCTCGCCGCCGCCGACGAGCTGGCGCGCGAGGGGATCAAGGCCCGGGTCATCGACCTGTATTCGGTCAAGCCGCTGGACCAGGATCGGTTGCTCGACGCCGTCCGGGCCACCGGCGGTCGGCTGCTGGTGGTCGAGGATCACTACCCGGAGGGTGGCGTGGGGTCGGCGGTCCTCGAGTCCCTGGCCGACCTCGCCGAGCCGGTGCGGGTGAAGCACCTGGCGGTACGGGGTCTCCCCACCTCCGGTACCCCGACCCAGCTGATGGACCAGGCCGGGATCGGGGTGAGCGCCATCGTCGCGGCGGCACGCGCCGCGGAGGCCCCCGGCCAATGACGCGGCGGGCGCCGTTTCACCCGTGGACGCGCGGGTAGACGCAGCATTCGCGGCAGGAGGGGGTTCGAGGTGAAGTACGCGGAGTTCATCCAGTCGGTGTCGACGCGACCGAAGATGTCACCGACGCTGGCCGAGCCGATCACCCGTGCCACGCTCGCGACGTTGGCGGAGCGGCTCAGCGGCGGCCAGGCACGGGATCTCGCCGTGCAGCTCCCCGAGGGGCTGCGGGGAGACCTACGCAAGCCCGACGAGGAGGCCGAACCGTTCGGGCTTCCCGAGTTCTTCGAGCGGGTGCAGCAACGCGCCGCGGTGGAGTTCCAGACGGCGACCGACGGGGTGCGCGCCGTGTTGGACACGCTGCGGGACGCGGTCAGCGCGAAGGAGTACGAGGACTCCATCGCCCAGTTGCCGAAGGAGTTCTGGCAGCTGACGGGGCCGGCGGCCACCCGGCTCGAACCCCGCCGGATTGGCACGTAGGGCCGGCGGCGCCGTTGCGTTATCGGATCGGCGGACGTGTTGAACCCGGGTCCAGGCCCCGCGGTTCACATCAGATCGCTTGGGCGAGTTCGGTGAACGCAGCGGCGACCCGCGAAGCGGGCGGGCGTCGACGGCGAGTTCGTAGTGGCCGCGTCGGAGGTTCTGCATGAACGCGTGTCCGGCGATGATTACCTGTGCTGTCTTGTCCGTTCGTAGCCCGCGGATCGGTCTCCACCGCTGTTTGAGCTGGCTGTGATCAGCCTCGATCGCGTTGTTCGCGTACCGTTCGACGTGGTGCCACGCGGACGGGATCAGCTCGTCGAGCACGCCGGGTAGACCGGCGCGGCGTCGGTGACGACCTCGCCGGGTGTCACCTTCAACGTCGACAGCGCTCGTCGGAAGAATCGCCGGGCCGCGCCGGCGTCGCGGCGGGCCGAAACCAGCACATCGATGACCTGCCCGTCCTGGCCGACCGCCCGGTACGCGTACCGCCACACACCGTTCACCTTGACATACGTCTCATCAACGAACCACCTGTCGCCAGGTGAGTGCCGGCAGAAGCGGGCGGCGTCGGGCAACAGCGGCGTGAACCGCTGGACCCACCGGTAGACCGTGACGTGATCGAACTCGACCCCACGTTTGGCCAGCAGTTCCTCAACGTCGCGATAGGACAGGTTGAACCGCAGATACTAGTGGACCGCGACCACGATCACCTCAGGCGGGAACCGGAAGCCCGCGAACGCGGACGTCGGAGGCAGCCACGAGTCAGGCCGGGTCGACGACTTCACTGCTCAAGTCTGCCTCTATCTTGGCGACGCTCAACGCAACTGTGAGTCAGTCAGGCAAAGGGGTTGTTGGCAGTTCCTGATTCTGTGATCAGGCATGCGAATATGTGAGTGTTAGTGTCGGTGTCGTGAAGCTTGCTGAGTGGGCGCGCCGCAACGGGGTGCACCCACAGACCGCGTACCGATGGTTCCGCGAGGGAACCATGCCGGTGCCCGCTCGGCGTCTTCCGTCGGGAACGATCATGGTGGACGTTGTCAGTGTCGACACCCAGGGCCAGGTGGTTGTCTACGCCCGGGTGTCGTCGGTCGATCAGCGAGGCGACCTTGACCGGCAGGTCGCCCGGGTGGCCGCCTGGGTCACCGGGCAGAACATGGTCGTCTCCAGCGTGGTGACCGAGGTCGGCTCCGCCTTGAACGGCCGAGGTAAGAAGTTCCTCGGGCTGCTGCGCGACCCGTCCGTGACGACGATCGTGGTCGAGCACCGGGACCGGTTCGCCCGGTTCGGCGCCGAGTACGTTGAGGCGGCGCTGGCCGCCCAGGGCCGCCGGCTGCTGGTCGCCGACCCGGCCGAGGTGGACGACGACCTGGTGCGGGACGTGACGGAGATCCTGACCAGCCTGTGCGCCCGGCTGTACGGCCGCCGGGCCGCGGCGAACCGGGCCAGCCGCGCGGTGGCCGCGGCCACCGCCAAGGACGAGTCGTGAAGCGGTACGAGCC
The DNA here is from genome assembly GCF_045207365.1 of Micromonospora sp. NBC_00858. Classification (NCBI taxonomy): domain Bacteria; kingdom Bacillati; phylum Actinomycetota; class Actinomycetes; order Micromonosporales; family Micromonosporaceae; genus Micromonospora; species Micromonospora sp. NBC_00858. The sequence continues at coordinate 3,395,252 of NZ_CP108828.1, forward strand.
GCCGGCCGGCTGGACCGTGCAGGCATACCGGTTCGCCCTGGACCCGAGTGACGCCCAGGTTCTCGGCCTGCGCCGCAACACCGGTGCGGCCCGGTTCGCCTACAACCATATGCTGCGCCGGGTCAGCGCGGTGAAGGCGCAACGGGCTGCCGAGGCCAGCTACGGGGTGGCCGAGGCCGACCTGACGCCGTGGCAGGGCTGGTCCCTGCCGGACCTGCGGCGCACCTGGAACGAGATCAAGCAGTGGGCGGCGCGGTGGTGGGCGCAGTGCTCCAAGGAGGCGTTCAACACCGGGCTGGCGAACCTGTCCGCGGCGCTGGGCAACTGGCACGCCTCGCGTACCGGTGCCCGCAAGGGCCGCCGGATGGGCTGGCCCCGGACCAAGAGGAAGCACGGTCGCAGGTCGGCCCGGTTCACCACCGGCGCGATCCGGGTCGACCCTGGCTACCGGCACGTGGTGCTGCCCCGGCTGGGCCGCATCCGCACCCACGAGTCCACCCGTAAGCTGGCCCGCCGGGTGAAGGCCGGCACCGCGACGATCCTGTCCGCCACGGTCACCGAGACCGCCGGACGGTGGTCCTGCTCGTTCCAGGTCGCCGTCCGGCGCACGGTCGGACGGACGGCGCACGCGCCGAAGGCCGGCCGGGTGGTCGGGGTGGACGCCGGGATCAAGCACCTGGCCGTGTTGTCCACCGGCGAGATGGTGCCGAACCCGGCGCCGTTCAAAGCCGCGTTGAAGAAACTCGGCAAGGCGCAGCGCCGTGCCGCCCGGCGGATCGGCCCCTACGACCCGCAGGCCAGGCGCAAGCGGACCGCGTCGAACAGGTGGCAGCGGGCACAGGAGGCGGTGGCTCGACTGCACGCCACGGTCGCGGCCGTCCGCGCCGACTCGTGGCACCAGCTCACCACCCGCCTGGCGCAGCAGTTCACCACGGTCGTCGTGGAGGACCTCCACGTGGCCGGGATGGTTCGTAACCGCAAACTGGCTCGGTCCCTGACCGACGCCGCCCCGGCGACGCTGCGCCGGCACCTCGGCTACAAGACCGGCTGGTACGGCGCCACGCTGTACGTCGCCGACCGGTGGTACCCCAGCTCCAAGACATGCTCCGCCTGCAAGACGGTGAAACCCAAGCTGTCACTGGCCGAGCGCACGTTCCACTGCACCGCGTGCAGGCTGTCCCTCGACCGGGACGTCAACGCCGCACGTAATCTTGCCGCGCTCGTGCGGCACGTCGACCTGGAGTCGCTGGGCGACGCAAAAACAGGACGTGGAGCCCACGTAAGACCCGTAAGACCTGCATGCGCAGGCGGGGCGGCGGGCCGTGAAGCGTCTAGGGCGTGTCCTGCCGATCATGGAAGCCAGATGATGGCGGCGATGAGGACGAGGCTGGCGCGGTAGAGAGATGCGCGTTTGGCGTAGCGGGTGGCCAGGTCACGCCATTGCTTGAACCGGTTGAAGCAGCGTTCCACGACGTTGCGCTTGCGGTAGATCGCCTTGTCGAAGGCTGGTGGCCGCCCGCCGTTGCTGCCCTTGGCGGCGCGGCGGGCGACCTGGTCGGATCGTTCGGGGATGACGTGCCGGATCCCGCGGTGACGCAACGCTCGGCGGGTCGAGTCGTGCGCGTAGCCCTTGTCCGCGATCAGCACCTCGGGACGTTTGCGGGGTCGACCCGGTCCGGGCTCGTTGACGCAGATCGCGTCCAGCAACGCCAACAGTTGAGGGTTGTCGCCGGCCTGGCCGGGAGTGAGCAGGATCGACAGCGGCCTGCCGCGTCCGTCGACGGCGAGGTGAATCTTCGTGCTCAGTCCTCCGCGGGATCGGCCGATGGCCTCGCCATCTTGCGTACCAGGCGTCGCCGCACGTGTTGCGGAGCCCCCTTTTTGCGGGCGCCAGCGGCATGCTGGTGCGCCCGCACGATCGACGAGTCCACGCTGATCGTCCACTGCACCGGTGTCCCGTCGTCATGCACCTGTGCCGCCGCGAGGATCCGATCCCACGTCCCGTCGGCCGTCCAGCGCCGCAGCCGCTCATGGCAGGTCTTCCACGGCCCATACCGTTCGGGCAGGTCACGCCACGGCGCACCGGTCCGCAGCTTCCACAAGATCCCGTTAACGACCTGACGGTGATCGCGCCACCGCCCCCGCGCACCGCCCGGCTCCGGCAGCAGCGGCGCGATCACCGCCCACGCTTCATCGGTCAACTCACCACGACGCACCACCGGCACATCGTCAACGATCAACCACTACAAGATCGGCAGGACACGCCCTAGACCGGCTCATCCGGTCAACGTCGCCCGGCAACGGACGACTGCCAATCAGGAGTCACGTTTGCTCACTGAAAGGTAACGGGAGAAACAACCGACGAAGCCCTACCGACCGGCCACATACCGCAGGCCGACGCCGCGCTCGAGCGGCAGCAGCGGAAACGCGGCGCCGGTTGTCCGCGGTCAGACGAGGATGGCGTTCACGACCTCGGTGGCCCGCCACTCGTGCTGGGCGTACAGCCAACCGAACGCCGACACCTGCACCGCCTGGGCCGCGGCGGTCAGCGGGAGGTCCTGCCAGCCGGGGATCGCCTCCAGGGCGGTGAGGAACTGACGGGTCGCGAACTCCGGCTTCATCAGGTCCCGCACGCTCCCCCAGCCGGTGCTGGGCCGCTGCTGGAAGAGCCCGACTGAGTCGTGGTCCCAGCCGATCGCCTGGTGCGGGTAGTCCTGCGACTCCGGCAGCACGCCACTGGCGTAGTTGTAGAGGTTGCTCTCCTGCATCGCGGTGGCCACCGCGATCACCAGCCCCCGGCGCGGCACACCCATGTCCCGGCCGGTACGCACGATCGCCTTGGCGTTGTCCATCTGCGCCTGGTCCAGCCCGGCGACCGGGACGATCCGCTTGGGCTTGGGCTTGGGCTTTGGTTTCGACGTCGCCTTGGGCTTGGGCGCGGGCGTTGTCGTCGACGGGGAGCTCTCCGGGGTGGGGGTTTCAGTGACCGGGGCGGCGGGCTGGCGGGCCTGCCCGCGGGAGGCCGCGTCGGCCTCGGCCCGCTGGGCGATCTCGGCGCGCTGGTCGGGGGTGCGTGACTCGCCGGCGGGGTCGGCGCCGATGAAGGTGACGCCCACGAGACCGAGGCAGCACACGGCGCCGGTGGCCACCGCCATGCGGGTCCGGCCGGGTCGGGCGGCGAAGGGGTTTCCGAGGCCGCCGAGGCGGGTACGCAGCCAACCGGTGGAGAGTCGGGGTTGGGACGTGCCGACTGGCTGATCGATGGAGGGGATATCGTCCGAACGGTCAGCCGGGCCGCCGAGGCCGCGCGGGTGGTCGGGATTGCCGTCGTTACGCATCCGCCGAGGCTAGGCATGAGAAACCATGGTCACCCAGGGTGATCAGGTGGCGGTGCTCACACTTCACCCCTGCGCAACGGGATCCCCCACCCCAGTCCGGCGGCGCCGGTAGGGATCCTCGCCATCCGGGCATACCGCCCCTCCCTCTGTCACCCGACAGCGCAGGGTACGAACGGCGCGCGCGGACGTCCCTCGCCAGGTGATCCACTAACTCGTCCGTTCGGGCGATGTCGGACTCCACCAGTTGCGACGGACGAGCGCCAGATCAGGGGATTCACCTGTATCTGATCATGGCTTCCTGGTTTATGATCATCCCCGGTTCCCCCGCTGTTCACCGGACCGACGTTCGATGCTCAGATGCCCGCCGCCACATTCCAGAGCAGGCCTGCGGCGACACCCACCACGAGGCTGAGCGCGGCAGCTCTCGCCGCGAGCCTCGCCGACCACCGCCTCGCTGGTTGCTCGGGCGGCGGAGCGGAGTGATCGCTGCCGGATGACGCTGGCGGGCGCTGTTGCGTTGCCGGTGGCCAGGGGCCGAGGCAGGCTTGGTGGGTGAAGCTACCGAGCCGTCGTCGCGCTTCGTCGCCGCCGAGGTCGGCGTACGCCGGGTTCCGTTTCCCGTCCGAGGTGATCGTCGTCGCGGTCCGGTGGTACCTGCGCTACCGGGTGGGTGGTGACTACCGCTGGACCATCACCCCCGGCCACGTGGCGGCGGGCACCTTCCGGGAGGTGGAGCCCGGCAAGCGTGTCGTGTTCGGTTGGGGTTGGGAAGGCAACCCGGACCTCGCCCCCGACGCCTCGACCGTCTCGATCACGGTCGAGCCGGTCGCCGACGGCACCAAGGTCACCCTCACCCATGAGGGGCTGACCGATCAGCAGGCGGCGATGCACGCCGAGGGCTGGAACCACTACCTCGGCCGTCTCGAGAAGACTGCCGTCGTCGGGGACGCCGGCCCGGACGAGTGGTCCGCCGCTCCCGAGCGGCTTGATGAGCTGTCCGCCGCCGACGCCACGCTGGCCGTGCTCCAGACGGTCCTGCGTGAGCTGACCTCCGAGGACCGCGCCAAGCAGACCCCCTGCGCGGAGTTCACCTGCCACGACCTCGCCGAGCACCTGTTCGGCTCCATGATCGCCTTCGGCGCGATGGCCGGCGTCAAGGTCGTGAACCCCGAGACGGGTTCGCTGGAGAACCGGGTGGCCACCATGGCGGCGCAGGCCATCGAGGGATGGCGCGCCCGCGGCCTCGACGGCACCGTCCCCGCCCCCTGCGGCGGCGAAATGCCGGCCGCCTTCGCGGCGGGCATCATGCCGGTGGAATTCCTGTTGCACGCCTGGGACATGGCCCAGGGCAGCGGCACGCGCCTGGTCGTCAGCGACGAGGTCGTGGCCTACGTCCACAAGCTCGCCGAGCGGCTCGTCCCCGGTGCCCGCGGTTCCTCGTTCAGCGACGAGGTCACCCCGCCCGCGGGTGCCGACCCGATGGAGCGGCTGGCCGCCTTCACGGGCCGTCGCCCCGTGGCCGGATGACAGGATCCGACGATGCAGATGCCCAAGACCACCGACGCTGACAAGCAGTTCTTCCGGTCCGTCGTATCCGACGCCCCAGGGGTCGAGGTCAAGCCGATGTTCGGCAATCTCGGCGCCTTTGTGAACGGCAACATGTTCGCCGGGCTGTTCGGCTCGTCGGTCGGCGTGAAGCTCGCCGCCGACGATCTGGCCGAGCTGGCGACGATCGAGGGGGCGGGACCCTTCGGTCCCGCCGAGCGACCGATGGGTGGATACCTGTCGCTGCCCCCGTCGTTCACCACCGAGCAGGCGACCGTGTGGGTCAACAAGGCTCAGGCGTACGTCGCGACGCTGCCTCCCAAGCTCAGAAAGAAGAACTAGCAGCCACAAGGGTCGGCGACGCAACGTCCCGCGCCGGGAGTCGCCGTGCGGTAGCGGGCGTCTGGCGACGTCCGCTCGTCGGCGAGATGAGGACGTCACCCGATGGACATGAGCCACCGAAGTTGACGCCTTCGGGTCCGCCGAAGAGGTCATCAAGCAGGAAGCCCTGGTCAGCGCACTGCCGATGGGATCGGAGTCTCAGCTCCCGGGAGCACCGGCGGCTGCGCGTTTGGCCGCAGAGTCAGGCGTCGATCCAGCAGCCCCGCTCCTGGCCCGCCCAGGCATCCGACAGGGCTATCGACGCGGGGCGATCATGGAGCCGCTGCGGAGTGACCACTTCGGTCTTCACTGGGAGGTCAAGCAAGCCAGATCGCCACATCGTTGCTGCTCAGCGCCGTGCCCGCGCCGAGGCCGGTTGAGCACTTCGCTAGCGGTGACCACTTCGGAGGCGTGCACCCAATCTGCTCCCAGCGCAAGGCCCGGCCCGCCTACCGGGTCGTTACCGCCCGGACCTACGCACGCTCCCCTACCAGGCGAGATAGAGCGCCGTTGAAGTCCTTTCAGCGCCGTTGAGCGCTGCGTGTGAAACAGGACGCCGCACAGACTCTGACCTGCGGAAACGAGAACCCGCAGGCAGGGGTGGGTGCAGTTGAGTGCTGTTCGGTGCGGTTGGGTGCCGTTCGGAGCCGTTCAGGGCACGCTGTTGCTCCCAACCTGCTCCCCCGATCCGGGCTCGCACCGGGCTAGTGCCGACCGGCCACCTCCGTGCTTGTTGCGCCAGGTCGTCCGCCATCCGGATCGGATGCCACCGCGCCGAATGACCTCGGCTGGCGCCGCGCTGGCCCCTGGCCGTAGGCCTCAGCCGCTCCCGATCTGCTCCCACAGCCCGTCGGATTGCAGCCGAAGCCGCCGCACTGCCCACACGAAGCCGACCAGGTCCGGACCGAGTATGGCAGGCCAACCGTGGCAACTTCGCCCAGCAACCCCGACACCTCGGACGGACCGGCAACGAGGATGCCCGAAGGTTTCAGGGGCGGCGGGTATGACGCTCACGCTTCGAACAGCAGCTGCACCGCCCGGGCGAGCCTGACCAGCCATGGTTCGGCGTCGGCGCCCAACGGACCGGAACCGTCAATCGCCCAGCTTCGGACCGCGTCCGAGCTGAGGAGGGCCGTGCCGAGCACCAGGTGGCGCAGACGGCGGGATATCCGGATGCCGTCGAGTTCCGCGAGCAGCACCGCGTCGTACAGGTCCTTCCCCGCGGAAACCCCTCTTTCAGCCTGGTCGGTGCAGAGCCATCGCAGCTTCCAGACCAGTGACAGCTCCCGGCTCGCTGTCCACAGAGCCGCGGGGGGCCGGCCGTCACGGCGCGGCACGGCGGTAAGCACCGGCGGCTCGGACTCACCGACCGGCGGCCGGGTCGACCCAGGCTTGATCCGGATCGGCGTAGGGGTCCTGCGCGATCGGGTACTGCGCGGTCGGGTACTGCGCGGTCGGCGCCGTGTGAAGGCCGGGCGTGCCGTACACGCCGGGGCTACCGGCCTGCCTCGGCACCTCGTCGCCGGCGACCTGGGTGGGCGCGTGCGGGTATGCCGGCTCGCCGTACTGCTGCGGTTCGTCCCAATCGGTCTCGACACGCTGAGGTCCGCGCCGCCACACCAGCGTGCCGATCACGCCGATCCCGCCGAGCGACAGCAGCGCGCCGATCGTGTACGCCAGCCAGATCAGCGAGCCATCGCCACCTGACGAGCCGGCACCGGCAAGCGGTGACTGTTCGATCGGAGCTGTGCCGTCGGTCGATGCCAGGGAATCGCTGACCGTCGGTGACGAAGTCGGCGTCGAAGCCGGCTGAGTCTGGGTCGGCTGTCCCGCCGCCACGATCGAGGACTCGTACGGGCCAGCCGAGCGGACGCCCCTGCGGTCCCGCCTGGGCTGCACCTGCATCGAAAGCGTCAGTGCGGTGCTCGGCAACTTCTTGCTGAACGACAGCTGGTAGGTGATGTTCAGTCCGCCGCCGGGCGGCACCGCGAGCACCCCGAAGTCGATCTGCTCGGTTGCGGTGACGGCACCGCTGTGCACACCGCGCTGGGTGAACGTCCCCACGTCGTGCAGTCCGCCGGGCATGCGCCGACGCTGTAAGTCCACCAGGTCACCGACGAGGCCATCCGCCTGTAGCAGGAACGACACGTCGACGTAGCGGAGGATCTCCTGGGATTGGTTGACCAGGTGCACGGTGAAGGGCGTGGGGTCGCCTCCGCCGGGGAACTGTGCGGGCAGGTTGTCGATGCTCACCTGACAGCATCCCTCGCCCTCGGCGAATGCCGGCGACGCCACGGTGAGGACCGTGGCCGGCACGGCGATGAGTAGGCCGAACAGGGCCGTCACGACGCTGCGACTGAACCGTTTACGCATATACCCGATCCTTGCCGACGCGCGCCGACGCCCGCCATCGGCAACCGGCCACGCTACGTCGATGCGCTACGCCAGGCAAGCCGAGATGCCCCCCAAGCCGCGCCGGGTCAGGCACCTGCTGCCAGCGCTCATCTGCCTCTTGCGCTGGTCAAACACCCGGCCAATGGGCCACCAGCGATCTGCGTGGGGCGGTTCGCATGGTGCATCGTGCGGTCCACCTTTGGCCTTGAGCTGTGCAGGAGCCGTGTGTTCAGTCCCATGGCCTCTGTCGCAGTTCATGTCCCGGTTCCCGTGTCACAAGATCAGCATTCTGGGTGGGGGCGCGCTGCCAGGCTTGACTGCAAGGCGTGGCGAATCGGCGTCAGGTGATGAGTGCGGTGGATGCCCTGCTGACCGCGGGGGTGAAGATCGATAACGTGCAGCAGTGGTGTCGAGACAACGCGCGACCGCGACACCAAGTTCACCGCGGCCTTCGACGCGGTGTTCGCCGCCGAGGGCATCGAGGTGATCAGGACTCCGCCCCGGCCGCCCCAGGCGAATGCATTCGCGGAGCGCTGGGTGGGCACGGTTCGCCGCGAATGCACGGACCGAATGCTGATCGTCGGCGAGCGTCACCTGGCGGCAGTGCTCAACGAGTACACCTCGCACTACAATGGCCACCGTCCACATCGCTCGCTGAGCCAGCAGCCACCGAACCCGCCAACGAGAGTCGTTGACCTGAACGCCGCCCGGGTCCAACGGCGACCGATTCTGGGTGGGCTGATCAACGAGTATTCGCAGGCAGCGTAGCCCGAACCGACTTTACGAGCCCCACACGCCGGCTGCAGCATGATCCGTTCGATCATGCCGCCGCGCTGGGCGGTAAGCGCGATGACCAGGCCGCACAGTTCGACGACCGGGTCACGCGAGGCCGGCCACCAACCGCCGCTCCGACACCGTCCTCATCTGGGCGCCTCGCGGTTGAGGTCCGCCGCGCGAGCAGCCGGGCCATCAGCCACCAGGCGGCGAGCGCCAGGAAGAAGTTCAGGGCGAGAGGACCTCCTGCAGGTGGAACAGGCTGGCCACCCGCTTCCCGACCGGGTCGCTGCGGTAGCCGGTCAGTACCTGGTCAGCGGCCACCTAACAGCGTTGTCAGCAGCAACGGCAGGAGCAGGACGGTCACGAGCAGGATCACTCGGACCCGACCCGAGCGCCGTTCGACGGCCCGCTTCACCCGTACGCCCAGCCGCACCGGGATGGATCCCCCTGTGCGAATGACGGAGGGCTCAGTCGTGACGGACGGACCAACTGCCATCGAGGTCCTCTCGTGATCGTTTGACGCTCTCCTCCGGGCGACCGCATACGACCGGGACGACGGCCCGTCAGCTGGGCATTCCGGCCCTGAGCTGGGCCAGGGAACGCTTCAGCAGCCGGGATACGTGCATCTGCGATATTCCGACTTCGGTCGCGATCCGCGCCTGGGTCATGTGGCGATAGAACCGCATGGTGAAAATCCGACGCTCACGCAGGGGAAGGGCGGCGAGTAACGGCAGTAGTGTCAGGTGATCGTCCACGCCCGCGTAGCCGGGATCGAAGGCGCCGATGAGGTCGATGGTCTCGATGTCGTCGGCGCCGCGGTGGGGCGCGTTGAGGGATGTCAGGCGGTAGGCCTGCGATGCGGTGAGGGCTGCCAGGACTTCGTCGACGCTCACTTCCAGGTGGTCGGCGAGTTCCGCGGTGGTCGGGTGGTGGCCCTGTCGCTGCGTGAGGTCCCCCGTGGCGGCTCGCACTCTGCTGTTCAGCTCCTGGGCTCGGCGCGGGACCCGCATCGCCCACGCCGTGTCGCGGAAGTGCCTGCGGAGGGCGCCGAGGATGGTCGGGACCGCGTAACAGGAGAACGGTACGCCTCGGCTGACGTCGAATCCGTCGACGGCCTTGACCAAGGCGAGGGCCGCGACCTGGGCTAGGTCGTCGTAGGGCTCTCCGCGTCCGGTGTATCGGCGGGCCAGTCGGCCGGCCATTGGCAGGTTGCCCTCGATGATCCGGGCCCGCAGCCTCGTACGATCGGGATGGTCGCAGCTCAGGGCAGCGTGTCGACGCAGCAGCTGCTCGCTGGTCGCTGGTCCTTCACCCGCCGGCGGATGTCGGGGAATGGTCGTCGCGGTCGTGGTGGGGGTGACCATTGTTCAACGCCCCTCACGGCTGGTGGCGGCGAAATTGACGGCCACCGGGGGCCCGGGCGACAACCTCACCGTACGCCTCATCGTGGCGATCGGCACCGCCGGAAGTCGACCGGCGGGACAGGACCCCCGCGGTGGCGGTCGGGCGGCATCGACCTGACCGGGCAGTCAGTCGGACAGGTTGGCTACCGTTCCTGGCGCGGCGTGCTCGGAACCGTCGACGATCGCCTGAGCCAGATCGGACAGCCGCCGGTTGTGGCTGCGGGCGCTGTTGCGCAGCAGCGCGAAGGCCTCACCCACGTCGACGTGGAGGCGCTCGGCGAGCACCCCCTTGGCCTGCTCGATCAGGACTCGGCTGTTGAGTGCGGTCTGCAGCTGTTCGGTGAGGATGTCGCGGCGGTGGATGGCGCGTTGCTGGAGCAGGCCGATGGTGGCCACGTCGGCCAGGGCCTGACCGATGCGGAGCTTGCCTTCGTCGAGTGCGCCCGGCTGGGTGTCGAAGAGATTCAGCGCGCCGATCACCTCGGAGCGCAGGCGCATGGGTAGAGCGTGTACCGCGGCGAACCCAACTTCGGCCGCCGCGGCGGTGAACCGCGGCCACCGGCCGGCGGCGGGCAGGTCGACCACCGACACGGATTGGCCAGTGCGGAAGCAGTCCACACAGGGCCCCTGGTCGGTCTGCAGCTGAAACAGCTCCAGCAGCCTCGTGCGTTCGGAGGAGGCGGCCACCACCTGCAGGGTGCCCTGCTGGTCGGTCAGCAGCAGCCCGGCCGCCGAGATGCCCAGCACCTCGACACACCGTTCGGTCAGCACGTGCAGGAACTCAAGCACGTCGAAATCGTCGACGAGCGTGTCGGCCATTTCCACGAACACGTCGGACAGCTGGCTCTCGCCCATGTCACTCACCCTTGTCGTACGATAGTCCCGCCAGCTCTTCGGCGGTACGGGGCCGTGGTCGGCACCGCCGCCTCGCGACGACCGGGGCCCGGCTCTCACCCGGTCCCGCCGTCGCACGCGTCGTCGGTGGAGTCGAAACGCAGCCGGCGGGCAACCACGTCACCTGCCACATCCCGCAGCCGCCGGTCGTGGGAGAAGGCGAAGGCGCGTAACCGGATGAGCGCCACCGCCGCGGTCACCCCCAACTGGACCGTGACCATTCCCGTGGCCTGGTGCACCTCGGGATGCTGCAGACCGGCCTGCTCCGGCCAACCCTCGTCCTGGTCCGACCGGTGGCGCCACCCGCCGTCCAGCAGTACCGCGCAGGCCGTGTCCGCCAACACCAGCGCGTCGGCCAACTGCTCGCCGTCGAGGCCGCCAGACCGCGCGCGGTAGAGGTCCAGCACACCGAGGCGGATCCCGCCGACCTGGAGCGGCAGCGCGAACACCGCGTGGACCCCGGCGAGCACCGCCGCCGGAGCGAACACCGGCCAGCGGGCCAGACATTCCGGCGCCGCCAGGTCGACGACCAGATCGGGACCACCGGAGCTGGCGTCCACGCACGGCCCCTCACCGAGCGTGAGGGTCAGCTCCTCGAGGTCCGACGCGGTCCGGTGACTGGCACACAGCACCTCCCGTGGGGTGGCGCGCAGCGTCACGGCGACGGCGGCGGAGTCGACGCCGGTGGCCTGAACCGACGCGGCGCAGACGTGGTCGACCGCGACCGTTCCGCCGCGGGCCGCGTCGACGACCAGGGCCCACAGCCGGGTCCTGCGTGCGGAGCTCATCGATCCGCCGTACCGGCGGCGGTCCCGCCACCGCGATTCGAGCCGGGCAGCCCCCGCGCGCTCACCGGGGAGACAACTCTGAAGCGGAGACGCGTCGCGCTGGTTCGCTCGTCCACAGCCGGCTCCGACCTGATCGTCCTCAACGGACATCCACCCTGCGGCCACCGGGATCCCGGGCGACGCTCACACCGTACTCCTGAGCGGCGCCCCGGCGCGGTCTGGCACCCGTCGACGTGGACCGCGAAGGCGGTGGCCGCCACGATCGCCGGCAGCGCGCGCGGAGGCGTACGATGATAGTTGTCGCTCGGGACCCCGGTGGCTGACAGTTCGCCGCTGGCGGACGCGCCCCACCGATCGAGGTCACCGTGTTGGCCGGCCGACGCACGACATCAACGGTCACCTCGCTGAATCTCTCGCGCCTCCAGGTCCCGCTCCGTCCTGCCGGACCGATATGCCGGCCCCGCGACACCGCGTCACACGCCCGCCATCGCCCATGCCTGCGCTGGCTCCCCACGGCATTCAGGCATGTCAGCTGCTTGTTGGAGGGCGGCGGTTCGTGATGACCGCACCGCGCAACCATTCTCACCCGGCTCCCCCGGTCGACGGCCACGACGGCACCGACGCCGCTTCCTGGCCCACGCCGGACCGACCGGTGGCGGCACGCTCGCGGATGGGCGGCCTGTGGGTCGCCGCCGTGGTGTTCGCGTTCGTGCTCCTGCTGCTCCTGATCTTCGTGCTGCAGAACGGCCAGCGTGCCGAGGTGTCGTTCCTCGGCGCGCACGGACACCTCCCGATGGGCGTGGCGCTGGTGCTGGCCGCGGTCTTCGGGATCCTGCTCGTCGCCCTTCCCGGCACGGCCCGCATCGTGCAACTCCGGATGCTCCATGGCCGTACCGCCGGACATCCCGGCGCCCGGTCCATGCCGGTTCCGCTCTCCTCGACGGCGGCCGGCACCGCCCGAGTGACGTCGCCGCGCACTATCGCCAGGACGGATGAGCCATGCCCACCACCACACAACGCCCCACGATGATCCCCCCGTCACCGCCCTCCCAACCCCGACTGCGCCTCGCCCCCACCCGGGGGCAGGCGGTCGTCGACGGCGGATGGTGGCCGCGTTCCTGGGACCCGGTGGCCGAACTCCCCGGCCTCGTCCTCGCCCTGTCCGAACGCTATGGACGGATCCGGCACATCATGCTCAACATCCACACCTGGGACAGCCGGATCCGCCGGTTGACGGTCGGGCCGGACGTGGTCCGGATCGGCTGGTTCGACACCCTCGACCCCGCCCTCCTGGTCGCCACCACCGGCCGCGACGACCAGGTCGACCTGCTCGTCGTCCCGCCCGCCACGACACCTGCGACAGCCGAGCGGGCCCTGGCCACCGCCGCCGACCCGGCCAACCTCAGACACGCACCCGACATCCTCGCCGCCGGACCGACCCCGCAGGACGCGACAACGACGACCGGCTCCGACCCGTACGCGGTGTGGGACAACGAGGGCGGCGGCCCCGCGTCAGGCGGAATCCACCGAAGCCACACCGAATCCACCACCCGTCCCCGCACCGGAGTGCCCGCATGAACGCTCTACAGACAGCCATCGTGATCGCGATCGTGGCGATCGGCATCATCGGCCTCAGCACCGCCGCCCGGGCGGTGCGGGTCGTCCAGCAGTACGAACGCGGGGTGGTCTTCCGCTTCGGCGGGGTGCGCGACGGCAGCCCGGCCCCGGCCTCACCCTCATCGTCCCCGGCGTCGACCGGCTGGTGAAGGTCAACCTGCAGATCACCACCCTCAGCGTTCCCGCCCAGGACGGCATCACCCGCGACAACGTCTCCGGACGCGTCGACGCGGTCGTCTACTTCCGCGTCGTCGATCCCGTCAAGGCTCTGGTGAACGTGCAGAACTACCTCTACGCCGTATCCCAGGTTGCCCAGACCTCGCTGCGCGCGGTGATCGGCCGCGCCGACCTCGACGAACTGCTCTCCGACCGGGACAAGCTCAACGCCGAACTCACCAGCATCATCGACACACCGACCGAAGGACCGTGGGGTGTGAAGGTCGAACGTGTCGAGGTCAAGGACGTCGCTCTGCCCGAATCCATGAAGCGGTCCATGTCCCGCCAGGCGGAGGCCGAACGCGAACGCCGCGCCCGGATCATCGCCGCGGACGGCGAATACCAGGCCGCCACCAAACTCGCCCAAGCCGCCGCCACCATGGCCGCCGACCCCGCCGCCCTGCAACTGCGACTGCTGCAGACAGTCGTAGAGGTCGCCGCCGAGAAGAACAGCACCCTCGTCATGCCGTTCCCCGTCGAACTCCTGCGCTTCCTGGACCGCGTCACGCCCGCCGCGAGCGCGCCGGCGGCGGCCGTCGCGAGCCGCCCCCCGGCCCCGGCGACGGCGGCGATGCCGGACGTGCGACGCGTGACCAGCGAGCCCGAACCGGAGGCCGCACCGATGCCGGTGGGCTGACCGGACGTGACCCCGGCCCGGTGACCCCGCCGGTCACCGGGCCGGCGCCGGTGGGATCGGCTACGACCCGGGTGCCAACCCCAGGATCGGATGTCCGGCGATGACGGCTGGCAGCGAGCCGCGAGTCAGTAAGCGGCAGGCAGGCAATCAGTCAGTCAGTCGGTGTGCGGAAGGAAGTCCCGAGCTGTGCCGGCGGTTCGGCTCCCAGCGCGACGGCGAGTTCGCGACCGAGGAGATCGTCATAGGCGGCGCCGAGGGCCGGCGTAGGGCCGTTGATCTCGCGGAGCCGGTCAGCGGCCCGGCGAGCGGCGATGGCGGTCACCCAGGCGATGCCGTCGAGCTGACGGGAGGCGGGCATCGGCGCGAGCCGCCACACCTCGACGAACACCGCCCGGGTCACCGCCACGGCGAGCGCCCGGCTGCCGAGGCTCTCACACACCTGCGCGAAGACGGCGCGGACGAGACGACGGTAAAAACGGCGGAAAGCGGCTTGGTCGCGGTCGGCGATCCGCTTGACGAGATCATTGACGGACTCAGTAGCCGGCACGACGTAGCTGGGTGGGACAGGCATCCGATGCTCCTGGTGGTGTGCCTGCGGTTGGGGCACCACCGGGGACCAGGGCAGCTACTGCGTCCCTCACCCTACGCCACCGGTCAGGTCACGGAGCGCATCGGGCGTCCCCAGTTCGCGGTCGGCGGCTCGGCGGGGAGCAGCCCGTGCGGACGCCTGGGGCTTCTAGCAAGGCCGTGGCGGTCATGTCGACGCCACCGCTCCCTCCCCATCGCCACCCAGGTTCGTCCACCTGGTCCGCTGACCCGGCGCCATCACAAATCCGCACCCGGCAGGGGTTGGCTGACACCTGCTAGACGCCGGCGCTGCTGCGCCCAGCGTGGTGCCCGAGACCCCGCGCGGCCCCACCTGTGGCTCCGGTGGGGCCGCGGCCACGGCCGGGTCAGCGCGCCGCGCCCTCCAGCACGGTGCGGGCCCGGTCGCCGTACCCAGCGGCGACGAGAACCTCGAAACGACTGGGTACGGTGGTCCTGGATGTGAAATCGCGATGCCCGCCGGTCAGGGCATAGCCGGCCGCGGCGAACGCCATCCCGAACAGCGCACCCCAGGCGAGACCCAGGGCCATGGCCCGGACGAATGCGATGGTGCTCAGGACGCCGAGGAGCAGCCCGACGAAGACGCCGAACCAGGCGCCGCTCGCGGCACCGGACAGCAGCGCCCGCGGCCAGGTCAGCCGCCCGGTGATCTGCTCCACCAAGCGCAGGTCGCTGCCGATGATCTGAGTCGTCCCCACCTCGAAGGGATGGTCGGCGGGACAGTCGACCACCTGCTGGGCCTGGGCGTAGGTGGGATAGCTGCCCAGGGACACCTGCTCAGCGGGGGCCGGGCAGGCAGTACGCCCCGACCAGCCGATGTGGTCATTCGCATCATGATCCCTCCCGGCCTGCTCGAGCTCCTCGATGTTGTTGCCCGCGTTCTCCATGGCGACCAGCCAGTCCCTACTTCAGCCAGGCGGTGCGTCGCACGAACGAGATCTCGGCCCAGATGGCGCCGAGTCCGAGGGTGCTGCCGGCGCCCAGCAGGGCCAAGACGATCAGCACGGCGGCGTAGATGAGGTGATCGTCCATGAACGGATTGCTGGCCGGCGGGAGGACCGCGGTCCACATCATCAGGGTCAGCAGCGCTCCCGCCCCGGCGACCAACCGCATCGCGACACCCAGGATCAGCGCGGCGCCGATGGCGAGCAGAGCGCCCATGAACAGCAGGTCGGTCAGGCCGGCGCCGGCGATCGAGTGGCAGAAGCCGGCGAACGGGCCCTTGGCGGCGGTTCCCAGGAACCCCTCCGTCGGGCTGCCACCGTTGACCCAAGACTTCGCGGCGGTCGTCTCGTGTCCCAGGCCGAACATCTTGTCCAGGAACGCCCATAGGAAGATCCAGCCCAAGGCGAGCCGGATGCCCGCGAGCAGATACCGGACCGCCGCGCTCAGGTGTGGGCCGACCTCGGTCCTGGGGGTCGGCGCCGATCCACGGCCACCGTCGGTGGCGGTACCGATCGGCCTGACCTGCTCCCCTGCGGGCTGGTGCCCGGCAACGTCCGGCACCAGCGGTGCCATGCCGGCGCTCAGCACGGATGTGTGTACGGCGCTGTCGTGGTCCTTGGCGATGTAGGCCATCGCGCTCACATTCCTTCGATGCTCATCGAGCAGTCCCACGACGCGAACGGCCGTGTGTGAGTCACGCGGTCGGGCCGGCGAATCGGTGCCACAACCGGGCGGCCGGCCGTGCACAGCGCGGTGCGACAGCAACGGGATCTGGTCGGCTCGTGGGCGGGTCGACGGCGGCGGGCGGTCAGCCACCGGGGGCCCGAGCGACACCCTCACCATACGCGCAGTCAGCGGGAAAGGCTTCGCGCTGACCGGGGCGAATCAGCCGGGCTGGTGGGGAAGCGGGTTCGATCCGATCATCGCCGCCTGCGGTGTGGGAGCGGTAGGCTGCGGGTGTCGCTCGGGACCCCGGTGGCTGACAGTCCACCGCTGGTGCACACGCCCTCGGTTAAGGCCCCGATGACGGCCCGATCCCGTTCTGGGAAGCAATTGCGGCGCTGCCTCGCGGACCACTCCTGCCGCAGGCCTCGCCGGTCGCGCCGGGCGGGATGAACCGATGCCGCCAACCGCTGGGCCTCGGGCCGCGCCCGTTATGAGCCGAGCGAGGTGGGTGACCGGCATCGCCAGACGACATAGAGATCCACGAAGGGACGCTGTCGTGCCGACCCAGACTCAACCGACCGACGCTCGGGCCGTGATCCAGGCGCTGGTCGGAGCAGCAACCGTGGCGGGCTACGCGCCGTCGATCCACAACACCCAGCCGTGGCGGTGGCGGGTGGGCGGGACCCGGTTGGACCTCTTCGCCGACTGCGCCCGGGCGCTCGCCGTCACGGACCCTGACAGCCGGCTCGCGACGCTGAGCTGCGGGGCCGCTCTGCAGCACCCCCGGATCGCCCTGGCCGCGCAAGGCTGGCGCCATCGTGACCCGGATGCCGGATCCGACCGACCCCGGCCATCTCGCCCGCCTGCGCGTCGTCGGGCGGGCGCCGGTCGAACTGCGGGCGGTCCGCCGTACGCACACCATCCGGCTGCGCCACACCGATCGCCGTCCCGTCACCGGCCCGGCGGTCGGACCCGACGACCTGCGCGCCATCACCGCCGCGGTGCAGGCCGAAGGAGCGTGGCTGCACATCCTGCGACCCGACCAACTGCTGGACCTCGCCGCCGCCGCCAGTCACGCCCAACAGGCGGAGACCGCCGATCCGGCGTGGCAGGCGGAGCTGGCGTGCTGGACCGGTGGCACCCGACCAGCGGGCACCGGTGTTCCCGACGACACGATTCCCCTCCGTGCTCCGCAGACGACCGTGCCCGGCCGCGACTTCGGCCACCACGGCGACCTACCGGTGAGCACCGGGCACGGCCGCATTGCCGTGTACGCGGTGCTCTACGGTCCCAATGACCAGTCAGTGGACTGGCTGCGCGCGGGTGAAGCCCTGTCGTCGGCCTGGCTCACCGCGGTCGAGCTCGGGGTGTCCGTCCTGCCGCTCAGCGCCGCCGTCGAGATGGCCGGCACCCGCCAGTCGATGCGGCGGCTGGCGGCCGACCTCGGTCATCCGTACCTGGTGCTGCGACTGGGGATGCTCGACACCGACGACGTCGGGCCGCCGCACGCGCCGCGACTGCCCGCCCAGCAGCGCATCGACCGGCCGACGCCGAAGGCATCTCGTCCCGGCCGGGCTGAAGACGACAGGCCCTCCGGGCCGAAGGGTGGCGGCCGACATGACCCCGCATCACCACCGACACCCCGCCGACCAGTACCGGCACGATCACCGCACGTCCGGACAACGCCTGGCCGACTCGGTCACCTCGGTGTTCGGGTCCTGGCGGTTCATCTCGTCCAGACCGCTGTCGTCGCGGTCTGGATAGCCATCAACGTCGTCGCCGTGCTGTACCGATGGGATCCCTACCCGTTCATCCTGCTCAACCTGCTCTTCTCCACCCAGGCCGCCTACGCCGCCCCGCTGATCCTGCTCAGCCAGAACCGCCAGGCCGACACCGACCGGGTCAAGGCCGAACACGACTACCAGGTCAACCAGCTCGCTCTGCAGTACCTCATCGCCTGGCACCGCGACACCCACGGGGCAGACTGCGACTGCATACGCCACGCCGAACCGGTCGTCCACGGGATGCTCACCGCGCTCGCGCGCGACTTGTGATGCGGCATGTCCGGGGGCACGAGGCGATCGCGCACGCCCTGCGCCCACCCTTGACCCCTCGCCGGGAAGCGCACGGGGTGTGTCTGATGGGTCGTGTCACGGACCTGAACCCCACAAGCCAAGCGCAGGCGGAGATAGCGGCGCTGCCCGCCTGCGCCGCGGGCAGCGGAGGTATGGCGAGCGGCCTGCCGGTCATCGTGGACATGCGATCGGCCAACGTTCACTGAACTCCGCTGCAGACTCACGTCTGCGCATGGAACCGGTTGGCTGCAGCGCACCCACGTTCAACGCGGCCGCCGATGAGGGAACGCAACGACCCCCAAGAGCACCAAGCGCGCCAGGCCGAACAAGCGTACGATCGAGTTATCCCGGAATCGACGACATCCCACTCCTGAGGTGCCAGCCACACCGGCCCTACCCCAAGGGGATGTCATGTCCGTCAATCGCACCCGAAACGCACCGGCAGACCCGGCCACCACAGCGCCGCCGCGGGCCGCAGCAGGCCCCACCAGCCAGGTGCCCCCCACCCTGGCGAGCGCCGCCTGGATCAGCCGCGCGAACAGCCTGCCCGGGACGTGTGGAAGACCGACGGGGACAGCCTGGCTGCCATGATTCCGACCGACCGGCGGACCGGGCCCCGATCCTGCGCGCGTGGATCGGAACAGTGATGGCAGCAATGACGGAAGCAGCCACCCGTGTCAGCGTCGGGCGCCGGTTTGCCGCGCACCCATCCCCGCCCTCACCCGACTCCGGCGAACGCCCCGCCGCCGGCACGAAGATCCACGATAGGAAGGAAACCAGCATGGCAACCATGGTCGACCGCATCCGTACATTCCTGCACAACCCGCAAGGACAACGGCTCACCCGCCAAGCGCGTGAGCAGCTCAACAAGCCCGACAACCAGCAGCGGCTGCGGAAGCTTGCGCAACGACTCCGGCGACGCGGGTGACTCCCGGCGAGCCCGTCAGATAGCCAGAGCGGCGCTGTTGCGTTGCCGGATCGATGAACGCGTTGTACCCGGGTGGGGGCCGAGATCAGATCGCCTGGGCGCCCGCGTCGAGCAGCGCACGCAGCCGCGTTAGATCGATCCGGGCAACCATCAGCCGGCCGCCAAGGCGGACTGCCGGCGCTGCAGGGCGGCCAGGATCCACTGATCGGGCGGGGTGCCGCAAACGCCATCCTCGGTGGGGTAGAGCCGGCACTGCAGGCCGTAATCCGTGCGTTGCGCGGCCGTTGTGTCGACGTCCACGCCGTCGATTCGCAGCGTCGGCGATCCGAGGAAACCGTGTGCCTGCGCGTCGACGTCAGTCTCCACCGCGCGCTCGTGGATCGGATCATCCACCCCAGCGGTGTCGAGCAGCGCCCGCAGATGCGGCACGAAGCCCTCGTGGTTCGGGCAGCCGTCGAAGTACAACACCTCGATCACGCTCATCCGTCCTTCCTCCCCGGCAGGCCGAACGGCAGCAGTCGGTGTGCGGGTAGACGACCTGGCCCTGCGGCAGCCGATGGCCCTGGTCGGCCGGCTGCATGTCCACCCCCTCCAGGATAGGTCTTTGAGGGGGCGGTGGCGGCGATGGCGGTTCATCTCGGCCGGTGACAGGTCGCAGAGGATGTCGACTTCAGCCATACACCACGGTTTGTCCTGGTCCGCCGTCACTCGTTCCACGGGCGGCACTCCGGGCCATCCGGACGCCAAGCAGGCGTGCCGGACCGGTTACCCGGCGACGGGAAGGTCACTGGTGGGCGGCGTGGCGGCGTCCACCGCAGGATGGTCATTCCGTCTGGCCGGCGGTGGGGTCTTTGGTGGCCGTGCCGGAGCGGTCCCCCGGGGAGGTTGTGCGCCGCAGCGCGTGCCGGCGTTCGGCCTCGGACTTCACCGTGGCGAGCGAGTCGGCGACCGTCGCCTCCCATCGCCGTGCGACAACCGCCGCCCACCCGGCACCCAGCGCCCAGCCATCGGTGCCCATCTCGCCGGTGTACTCCAGTCGGGTGTGGCCGCCGTCGTCGGTGAGGGTGAAGCGTTCCCGTACGTGCGGCACGGGGCCGCGTACGAGGCGGAAGTCGACGGTGTTGGGGCGGGTGAAGGCAACCGTCTCGATCGTCTGGGTGACCAGACCACGGCCGACCGCCGTACGGTGGGCGGCCAGGACCATCCCGTCACCGCGTTCCAGCACCTGGATCTTCTCCTGCTGGGCCCGGGTGGCCCGGCCGAGGTACGGCTGGGCGATCACGTCGAAGACCAGCTCACGGGGCGCGGCGATCTCGAACACCTGCGGCCCGAGCGCACGTGTCCGCCGGCCGATGCCGAGATCGAGGGTGAGCCAGCCGGTGACCAGCCCCAGGTACCCGACCGCGCCGGCCGCTGCCGCGGTCATGGCCGCCAGGGTCCAGCTCGCGCGCAGCGGTCCTGCCATGATCGTCTCCAATCTCCTGTCCGGTGCCGGAGCACCGGTTTCGCGTCAACGCGGTTTTATGGCCGTCAGCAGCGCGTAGCCGAGAACACCGTCGGCGACCGCGGCGCGGGCGGCGGCCAGCACCGCCGGGGCGCGTGCGAAGTCCACGCCGAGGGCATCGGCCCGCGCTCGGGCAGTCATCCGCACGACGGTGAGGCGGGCCTCGATCTGATCGATCATCGCGGCGATCGCGTCGTCGTGGCGTTCGGTGTGGGTGACTGTCAGCCCCGCATCGGTCAGCAGGGCGGCGTACTCGTCGAGGGGGCGCGCGTCGGCGACGCACGCGATCCACGCCCCCATCCCGGTCAGCTCGGGCGGGAGCCGGTCGGGCTCGACGGTGACGTCGGTGATCCCGACCCGGCCGCCCGGGCGGAGCACCCGGGTCAGTTCGCTGGCGGCTGTGGGCTTGTCGGGGAAGGTGCAGAACGCGCACTCGCACACGACCGCGTCGACCGACTGCGCGTCGACGGGGAGCCGCTCGGCGTCGCCTACCCGGAACCGGGCCTGGTTGCCGAGGCCGGCGGACTGCGCCGCGCCGGTGGCGAGCGCGACATTGGCACCGGAAAGCTCGACACCGGTGACATCGACACCGCACTCGGCCGCGAGCGTCAGCGCCGTGGTGCCCCGACCGCTGGCCACGTCCAGGACCCGCTCGCCGGCGCGCAGGGCGAGCCGATCGGCCAGCCGGCGGGTCAGCGCCAGGCCACCGGGGTGGTAGGAGTCGTCCAGCAGCAGCGCCGCCACGTCGGAGCCGTAGGTGGCTGCACAGCACGCCTTGGCCTGCGCCGCCGCGGCGGGTTCAATTGTCCGGTTCACCGGATGCGCCTCCCCACGTTGGTGGTGTCACGCGCCACGCCCCGTTGATCATTGCCCGCGGCGTTGGTGGTGGTGTGGCGGGCGATCTTCGACCCGTACGGTGAGTTGCTCAGCATCGGCTGCAATCCGACGGCGTTGGGGACGACGTCGGCGACGGGGACGCCGGACATGTGCTCGCGGACCTGTTCTCGGTAGCCGACGGAGTTGTAGGCGCAGAACGGGATCAGCCGGCCGTCGGGGGTGATCTCCTCGACGCAGCACTTCATCAGCTGCTTGACATTGAGCGTGTACGGATCCTGGAAATCCTGAATGACGATCATGAAGGCTCGGTCGGTGAGATTCGCGGTCGCCTCGGGCAGGTTGACCCCGCAGGCGTCGGCGCAATCGAGGGCCGCCGCCGCGGCGGCGAGTTTCTCGTTGGTGGTGTCGGTGCCCATGAACGCCGAGGCGGACCACAGCTTCTCCAAGACCTCGCGGATGGCGTCGTCCGGCACCACTCGGTTGGAGACGTAGTCAAGGTAGTCGGCGACGTTGAGCAACCTGGGGATCGGTACCACGCCGAAGTCCGGGCTGCCGGGAGCGCCGTCGGTGAGCAGGTACGTGATCGACCGGCAGGTCGGGAAGCAGCAGGGTACGGGAAAGAAGTCGCTGGCGCGGAACCAGCCGGGTAGCTGGGCGACGATCCGGTGGATGATGTCGGAGTTGGTCAACCGGGTCAGTGGGTCGAACTCGACGTGCCGGCCGGAGTGGGTGACCGGCTGGAACGACACGCTGCGCACCGCTGGATGGGTCAGCCCGTACTCGATGACCGCGCCGAGCTCGTGCTCGTTGAGGCCGCGCTCCACGGCAGCGACCAGGGTGACGGTCAGACCGGCCGCGGCACAGTTGTCCAGGGCGCGCTGTTTGATCTCGCGCAGGTCCCGGCCGCGGATCTCGCGGTGGGTGCGCTCATCAAACCCGTCGAACTGCAGGTAGATGTTGACCGCCCGGCCGGGCCGGTTGCGCTCGCCCAGAGCGTCAACGAAGCGTTTGTCGCTGGCCAGCCGGATACCGTTGGTGTTGAGGTTGACCGCCTTGATCGGGCGGACCTGCGCGGCGTCGATGAACTCCAGGACCTGCTTGTGGATGGTGGGTTCGCCGCCCGAGAACATCACCACCTCGGCCTCACCCTCGGCGGCCACGAACGCGTCGAGCATCCGTTCGCACTGCTCGAGGCTGATGGAGTAGCCATCGGGCTGGTGGCCGGAGTCGGCGAAGCAGATCGGGCAGTCCAGGTTGCAGCCGGTGTTGACCTCGATGATGCCAAGGCAGGCGTGCTGCTTGTGCTCCGGACACAGCCCGCAGTCGGACGGGCAGCCCTCGTTGACCTCGGTCTGGAAGGCCAGCGGGATCGTGCCCGGCTTGTTGAACCTGGCCGAGTCCACGTACATCTGCGCGTCGCCGTACACCAGAGCCTCGAACTGGCCGTGCTCGCGACAGCACTTACGCAGGTACACCCCGCCGTCCCGGATGTTGACCTGCGCGTCCACGACCACCTTGCACACCGGACAGATCGACTTGGTGTACTCGACGAAGATCTCATTCCGGTCCCGCTTCACCGGCGCTGAGGCGGCCGCGAAAGGTGTGGCGGCTGGTTCGACAGCGGTCATGGGCGACACTCCTTGTGAATGGCAATGGCGATGGTCCGCTTGTGCCGGGGTTGGCCTCGCTCAAGCCGACCACACCGTTGCCGGTCGCGCTTAGGTATCTGGCGCTGCGCGTGACGCCGGTCGCGCCCGGCATGGGCGACCCGATGCGACGCCAAGGCTGGACTGGCTCAGCGCTGACCCGGTCCTGGCCTCAGCCCTGGCGCGGGTGCCGTCGGCCTGATCAGGGTTTACCTGGCCGGCTGATCTCACTCCGGTCCTGCTGGCTGAGGTGGCACCGACGAGCACGGCCACGAGCTTGATCAACCAGTTGTTGCCGGTCTTGTGAATCGAGGCCTGCGACGGCGAGGGCACCTACGCGGCACCGACACGAACATCCGCCTCGCCTCCGGCCGCCGCTCTACCCGAACCTTCTCGTTGGGGCGAGCAGAACTCACATCAGCAACGGCAGCAGGCAGCGTGGCCGTTGGTCGTGCCTTGATCGTCGCCTCGTCATGCGCAGGACCGCCACTAGCGGCTTCGATACCCTCCACCGGTCTGTGCGGGACGAGACGGACAAGTCCAGAACTCAGGCGGATCTCGCCGAAACAACCGACGACCCGCGTACCGGCATGCACGACACGAGCACGGCTGGTCCGTGCTGCGCGGGTTTCGGCAGCGCGCGTAGCCGATTGGGAAGGAATGCCTCGGGCGCGGCAGCCACCGCCTACCGTGTAAGAAGGATCCGCGAACAGGGAGCAGCCAATGGCCGGCACAGTCGCTCGCGTCACCGAGATCAGCGCAACGTCCGATTTGAGCTTCGAGGACGCCATCATGATCGGCGTCGCCCGCGCCAACCAGACGTTACGGAAGGTGACCAGCGCCTGGGTCAAGGAGCAGCGGATAAACTTCGATGGCGCGGGTACCGCGACGGGCTACCAGGTGAACCTGCTGATCACATTCGTTCTCGACACATAGTGATCTCCGCCCGATCCGGTAGCCCGAGGAAGGCTCTGATGCCGGCGCTGTTGCGTTGTCGCCGGGCGCCTCGCTGGTACTCGTTGATCATGCCACCGAGGACTCGGCGGCGCCGTATCGGGGCGTCGATCGGGATGACGACGGCCGGATCGTGGTCCGGTGGGTGTTGGACGAGGCTCTGGTGTGGACGATGGCCGTTGAACTGGGCCGTATTCGTCGAGCACGGTGCGGGCGTGGCGACGTTCCTATACCTCGACGTTCCACGACCTCAAGAATGTTGATGTGCGTGGATGATTGATCGTCGTGGGGTGCGGGTTTGGGCATGAGGGCGTGCCGGTGGTGCCGAGTGTCGCCTCGGTGGGCGCCGTTCTCCAGTCGGGGGTGGTTGCCGCAGCCCTTCCGCCGCGGCCAGGTCCGCGCGCAGCGTGGTGACCTCCCCACAGGGCACCAGGACCTCCTTCTCGTTCCAATTGGCGACCCACGAGCGGACGTCGGCTTCCAGTGCCTGCACGGATTTGTGGGTGCCGCGGCGGATCATCTGGTCGGTCAGGAAGCCGAACCAGCGTTTCACCTGGTTGATCCAGGACGAGCTGGTCGGGGTGAAGTGCCGCGAAACCATGCCCTCGGGGCGTCGGTGCCGCCTGGCGTTCCCCTTCGCCCATCACACCGACGCTGCGTACAACTTCAGGCACATGTGCACCGAGACCCGACTTCGACACGTTCGTCGAGCGTCACGGCGGGCCCGGCGACGGCCAGGTGGTGGCCGGCGGCGGGGAAACCGTCGTCTGGCGGGCGTGCCTGTACGAGATCACGCCCGAGTTCGCCCACCGGCGGGGACGCGACCTGCGGGTGTACCGGCACCGCCCCGACTGCTGCGAGGCGCACGGCCGGGGCGCCGACGACCGCTGCGAGTGACCAGTTCGATCTGGCTACCGTGTACCGGACGGCGAGCAGGGCTGCCCAAGTGCGCCCTGCTCGCCCGGTCGTGCGCCATAGGCGATCAGTACATCGTTCCCGCTCCCGGCGCGCGGGTAACGACTGCCAGATGCCTCCAGGTGAAACTCATCTGCGGCGAGTCGACCGGGATCCGCTCGTGCTGGTATCGCTCGCCGTGCTGGCGCCTAACGGCTCTCGAGTCGCTGCTTCAGTGTCGCGAGGTTGGTCGGCATCTCCTTGCGTGCTTCGCGGCGGACGATGAGCGGGACGAGTAGCTTGCCGATGCCGTGGCCCTGGAAGTCGACGGCGATGGTGAGGCGGGATCGGTGGGCGGTCAGGGGTTCGACGGTGACGTCGACGATGGCCCTGATGGGGTCGGCGATGCCGCGGACGCCCAGGTCGTGGGTGGGTTGATGTGCACGACTTCGGCGGTGCTGGGACGGTTGGCGCCGCCGATGCGCCGGGTGGTCTGGCACCGCGCTCCGACGGCGGGGGTGCCCGGCTGGTCCATGTGGCCGTCGATGACACCTTTCTGCCACTCGTGGAAGCGGGTCGGGTCGGTGGCGTAGGCGAACACGTCCTCCGCCGACCGGTCCACTTCTGTAGTGGCGGTGATCGGCGGCATTCAGCTGCCCTCGGTGAACAGTGCGGCGTACCGGGTGAGGTACAGCGGCCATCCCTGGTCGTGGGCGACGCCGTCGCTGACGGCCTGCCAGCCGGGGCCGTGCCGGTCGAGGTGGCGGTGCTCCAGTTCCACCCGAGTGCGGTCTGGGGTTTCGGCGATGAACTTGACCTCGACCTCGCTGGTGTTGTCCGGGTCGGTCTCGATCTGCCATTGCGGGCTGATGTCCCAGCTGAACACGACGCGGTCCGGTGGCTCGTAGGCCAGCACCCGCGCCCAGCGGCACTCGCGGCCGTCGACGCTCCGGTCGTAGATGTGTCCGCCGACCTTCGGTTCGAACACGGTCTCGGCAATAGCTGCACCGAGGAGGTTGTGCTCCGGCGGTTTGAAGTCGCCGAACCGCTCGGTGAACACGGTGAAGGCCCGTTCGATCGGTGCCTCGACGACGATGTGCCGGCGCACCACGACTTCAGCTGCTTGGGTCATGACCTCTCCTCGGTCGGTTGTTCGGCGACGTCCTGGTAACTGTCCAGCGCGCGGTTCCAGTACGTCTCGAGCTGATCGCGCAGCGCGGCCACGCCCGCCGGGTTGAGCCGGTAGACCCGGCGGGTGCCGGCAGCGCGGTCAGTGACCAGTCCGGCGTCCTTGAGCACCTTGAGGTGCTGGGATACCGCTGGCCGGCTGATCGGCAGCGCCTCGGCGAGCTCGCCGACGGCCCGCGGTCGTTCGGCCAGGCACGCCACGATGGCGCGCCTGGTGGGATCTCCCAATGCGTCCCAGCCGTCGCCAGCATGGTAAGTAGCCACGAACGGTAAGCTACGGCTTACGGCGTTTCCGGTCAAGGAGGCCGCTGCTGGTGCGGCGGCGCCGGTGGCTGCTCGCCGTGGTCGGGATCTTGTCGATCGTCGCCGGCGTCCTTCTGCTGCTCCGCCCCGACGTCGGCGCAGTGGCCATAGCACAGGTTATCGGCGCCTACGCCATCGTGGCCGGCGTGCTGATGCTCGCCGAGGCGTGGCGACGCCGCCGCACTGCAACGAACCCTTCACGCACCGCTCGCTAACACGAACACCACCTGCAGTCCCGGACATGCTCTCGCCGGCGCGGACGCGGTCGGCCCCTTCGAGCGATGGGTGGGGCTGGACCTGTACGACCCGGAGACAAGGGCCGGCTGGCTACGGCGGCTACCGGCGAGGCGATGGTGTGCTGGCCGCGGGCTCCTGGTTCATGGTCGTCGGGCAGGTGCCGCTCGACGATCGGTGGAAGTCCGACCGTTGGCATTGCCGCCCGTCGGCGACGGCGAGGGAGGCGGCGTGGGCCGCCGTTGGCCGATGTATCGCGGGCTTCTCCGAATCTGAACAAGGGTCCTTCGATGTGGTGGTGGCGGGGTCAGTGGCCGCGGTAGAGGGCGTCGATGTCGGCGGTGTAGCGTGACTGAACCGCCTCTCGTTTGATCTTGAGGGTGGGGGTGAGTTCGCCGTCGGCTTCGGTGAGGTCTCGGGGCAGGATGCGGAAGGTCTTGACCTGTTCCGCCCGGGACACCGTCTCGTTGGCCTGGTCGACGGCTTCCTGGATCTGCTCGCGCAGCTCGGCGTTGTCTCGCTGGTCCGTCAGGGACGCGCGGGGGTAGCCATGGGTGTCGCTCCAGCGTTCCCACGCCTGCGGGTCGATGGTGACCAGCGCGGCGACATACGGCCGGTCGTCGCCGACGAGCATGCACTGACTGATCAGGGGATGCGCGCGAATGCTCTCCTCGATGGGGGCGGGGGCGAGGTTGGTGCCCGCCGCCGTCACGATGATCTCTTTCGTGCGGCCGGTGATGCGCAGGAAGCCGTCGTCGTCGAGGCTGCCCAGGTCCCCGGTGCGCAGCCACCCGTCGTCGGTGAATGTCGCCGCGGTGGCGTCAGGGTTGTTCCAATAGCCGGGGAACACCACCTCGCCGCGTGCGAGGACCTCCCTGTCGTCGGCGATGCGGATCTCCACGCCGGGTATCGGGCGGCCGACCGTACCGATCCGCATCGCGGACGGCAGGTTCAGCGTCAACGCCGGTGACGTCTCGGTCAGCCCGTATCCTTCCAGCGCTGTCAGCCCGGCGCCGCGGAAGAAATGCCCGAGCCGCTCCCCCAGCGGGGCGCCGCCGACGATCGCGGTGCGGCAGCGTCCGCCCAGCGTGGCCCGCAGTTTCCGGTAGGCGATTACGTCGAACACCACGCGCGCCAGCCGCAGCAGTACTCCTGGACCCTTTGGCGTGTCCATGGCGCGGCTGTAGCGCACGGCGACGGTGTCCGCGACCGTGAACAGCCGTTCCTGGTGCGCGTCGGCGGCCTTCTGCCGTGCCTGGGTGTGCATCTTCTCGAAAACCCTCGGCACGGCGAGGATGAAGGTGGGGCGGTGCTGCCGTAGTTGCTCGAGTACGCCGGTCATGTCGGCGCTGTGCACCAGGGTGGCGCGGGCGTGCACCATGCCGACCTGGATGAGCCGGGCGAACGCATGCGCCAACGGCAGGAACAGCACCGTCGACGCCCCCGGATGCAACAGCTCCGGCAGCACGGCGGTGGCGTTGGTGATGTCGCAGTAGATGTTGCGGTGCGTCAGCACACAGCCCTTCGGCCGGCCGGTCGTGCCACTGGTGTAGACAATCGTCGCCACATCGCTGCCCGAGACCGCCGTGCGGCGGGCGTCGACCTGAGCGTCGTCGACGGCGCGACCCCGACCGGCCAGCGCGATCAGGTCCCCGGCGTCGATCCGCCATACCTGGCGTACCGCGGGCAGGTCATCACGCAGGCCGGCGAGCATCGCGGCGTGCTTGTCGGCCTCCACCACACATCCCACCGCACCGGAGTCAGCCAGAATCCATTCCATCTGCTCCGGGCTGGACGTGTCGTAGATCGGGACGGTGACCGCCCCGATCGACCACAACGCGTAATCGACGAGGGTCCATTCGTAGCGGGTGCGGCTCATCAACCCCACCCGGTCACCGTGCCCGATCCCTGCGGCGAGCAGGCCCCGTGCGAGGGAAAGCACGTCGTCGCGGAACTGCGCGCACGTCACCGGCACGCCCCCGCCCCGCACAGATCGCGGGGCCGGCCAGGACCGGGGAACCGGATGCGGGCGCACGAACTGCACACCTTCGGGATCCTGGCGCGCGTTGTCCCACACCATGTCCGCCAGGCCCGCCGACGTGGCGCCGGTGACCACCGGCGCTACCACCACCTCCTGCACGTCCGTCCACCCCCTCCACCCACCGACGCCCGGACGGCAACCGAAGCAGCTACGCGGTCATGATGACGCGACCGGCTGCCGCCAGGACGGTGAACGACGAAACGGCGCTGTTGCGTTGCCGGTGGCCAGGGGTCGAGGCAGGCTTGGCGGGTGAAGCTATCGAGCCGTCGTCGCCCTTGGTCGCCACCGACGTCGGCGTTCACCGGGTTCCGTTTCCCCTCCGAGGTGATCGTCGTCGCGGTCCGGTGGTACCTGCACTACAACCTGTCCTACCGAAACGTGGAGAACTGCTCATCGAACGCGGAGTTGAGGTTGACCACGTCACCGTGTTCCGGTGGGTGCAACGGTTCACCCCGCTGTTGGCCGATGCCGCCCGGTTCGCCCGTCACTCGCCCGGTGATCGGTGGTTTGTCGACGAGACCTACGTCAGGGTCAACGGCGTGTGGCGCTACGTCTACCGCGCGATCGACCAACACGGGCAGGTAATTGACGTGCTCGTCTCGGCTCCCGAGATGCCGCCGCGGCCCGGCGGTTCTTCCAACGTGCACTGCGGATGCTGAAGGTGACGCCCAGCGAAGTCGTCACCGACGCCGCCCCGGTCTACCCCGCCGTGCTCGACGACCTCATCCCCTCGGCCCGGCACCACCTCGAGCAGCACGCCAACAATCCGATCGAGGCCGATCACAGCCAACTCAAACACCGGCTACGACCCATGCGCGGGCTCCGGACCGACCAGACCGCACAAGTGATCATCGCCGGACACGCCTTCATGCAAAACATACGACGCGGACACTACGAACTCGGACTCGACAGTCAGCCCAAGCTCCGAGTCGCTACGGCGTTCAGTGAGCTCGCCCAGGTGATCTGACCGCCGGACCCGATCCGGCCTGACGGCATCTCCCGATCAGACAACGCAACGGACCCTCGCCCATGCGCTCGACAATGAGCAGCGTCAGACTCTGGCCGCTTTGTGCAGGGGTGATTCCGCCGGTAGGCAAGGTCCGTCTGCACGTCAACGGGAGCAGGGCCAGGCGCGATTTGGCACTCGTCAGGCGATCTCCGCACCGCCGGGGTGATCTTTCAGTAAAATTTCAGGAGTGGACGGCGATTCGAACACTCGGCTTGAGCGCATTCTCGGCGTACCGCTCGCGCAGGATGCGGTGCGCCAGTGGCCGCAGTCTGGCGAGCTGATCCGGGGACGGGCGCGAATAGCGGAAGTGGAGTCACACTTCGTCGGGCTGCGGCTCGGCGTCGGCATGCGGCACTCCTGCGGAGACACCTTGGTCGTCGAGTGGAGCAACGATTATGGTGACGGCCGGATCTACCGCAACGTCTCGATCGCCGAGCTGCGCAATGGCGAGGCGATCCGGGTGACCGACTACTGGGGCGAGCCGTTCACCGCGCCCGAGTGGCGGCAAGCGCTAGGCGAGAAACTGGACCTGCGAGGCAGCGACGTGTGGCCAACATCCGACGACCTAACCGTCAGCTGACGCGCTGAGTCGATCCCCGAAGGTCATCGACATCGCGACCTACCTCGGCGTCACCGAGGAGGCCATAGGCCAGATCATCGCCGCCGCCCGGCTCACTGACCCGACCATCCGCTTTTGATCAACTCGGGGCGTGGCACGCGCAAGCCGGCACCTCACCACCCTCGCCCTGGCAGCCCTCACCGGCCGCACTCGACTCCGTGGCGCTGCTGGTAGATGGTGGGGTCGAAGCGTCGGTGGCCGGCGAGTCGCGAGCTGACCGTGGCAGTGAGCGCGCGTGGGATCCACCAGCCGACGCGCGCACCGGCTCCAGCGCAGGCCGTAGTCGCGCGTCAAGGTCGGGCTCGTGATAACCGAAGTTCGAGGGCGGCCTCGGGTCGGACTTAATCGGCCCAGCCTTACGGTCACCCACGGCCCGGCCTGGCAGCCCAAAAGCGGACCCGGAACCGTTCCACGTCCATGATGGGGATGGGGTGGTCCGGTTGGGCCTCGATCCGGCGCAGTTCGGCACGCCCGGTGACACTGACCTGAGCGTGGTAGCGGCCCGGCGGCCCGAGGGTCAGAATCGAGCTGGCCTGGAACTCCAACATGCCGGAGACGTGCACGGTGCCGTCGCTCAGGGCCAGGGTCACCTGCTGCTGAGCGTCCACGTCCCACCGGTCGTCGGGCGGGACGGCGGCCCACGACTCGAGCACCACCCGGGCACGGTGGTAGGAGCCGGAGGCGCTCAACAGGTACAGGACGTCGTCGCTGGCGTAGCAAAGCGCGCTGGCCCTGGCGGGCAGGTCCAGGAACTCGGCAGCCACACCCGCGACGATGATGACGCGGTGATCTGGCGCCAGCAGCGCCTCGACGCTGCCCAGTGGTTCAGTCATCGTCCCTCGCATTGGTTGCGGGGCCGGACGAACCGCCGGCCCCGCAACCGTAAGTGTCTCGTCAGGGCGCCGTGCTGGCGATGACGCTGTGGCGCCATGCCTCGAATGCTCGCCGCAAGCTCACGAACGCTGGGGTGCAGATCGGGATGGATTACCCGAAATCGCCTCGCCGCATCGACAGTGTGATGGCCGCGGTGCTCAGTTTCGAGGCGCGCGGCGACGCGATCGCCGCCAACGTGAAGCCGCGCCGGCGCAAGGCGTACGCCGCGAAGCGGATCCGGTAAATGCCGGACGCCGCCCGTTGCGGGGGATACGGGCGGCGCCGGCATCGGGCCGCGACCCGAACGCGGACCGAGGTTTGGACGGAAGGCCCGGGGTCGTTGCCCTCGGCGTTCACTGCCTCGGGCGGCCGGGTGCAGAAGTCCTTCGGACCCCGACCTTCCGCGTGGTGAAGAGTATCGGCGCCCGCTGACACTCGGGCGCCGATTATGGCGGATTTAATCCGCTAATAAGCCGTCGATTAGCCATAGCCGATCGCGCACCGAGGAGGTGCGCGGCGTGCCGATCGACGTGGAGCAGCGCAACTCTCCCGGCTGGTGGATGAAGCGGCTGCTCTTCCAGCTCAACGACCGGAACCGGCGCCAGCGGCTGTGGAAGCTGCACAACTACTACGCCGGATCGCCGCCGATGCCCGAGGGCGCGGAGGCGGCCCGGGAGTCCTTCGAGGCGTTGCACAGCCGGTGGAACTTCGCCGAGCTGATCACCTCGGCCGGGTCGGAGCGGATGACCCCGGTCGGGTTCCGCACCGCGCGGGACGCCGACGTCACCGGCGACGCCGAGGCCGCGGCGGTCTGGGAGCGGGCCGGCCTGTCGGTGGTGGCCTCGGATACCCACAACAAGATGCTCTGGCTGCACGAGTCCTACGTCATCGTCGGCGAACTGGACGACGAGACCGGCGCCCCGCTGATCACCGCGGAGGATCCGCGGACGATGGTGGGCGAGGCCGACCCGGGCAACCCGTCGCGGCTGCGCGCGGCGATCAAGGTGCTGCACGACGACGCCGACGAACAGGACAGGATCTACCCCTACCTGCCCGGCGAGGTCGTCGTCGCCTCCCGCAAGCAGCGCACCCGACGATGGGCGGCCACCCCGGACGCGTTGCCGATGCTGAGCAGCGCCCTGGGCATCCACTTCGACCCGCGCGGCTGCGACATCGACGAGAATTGCAGCGGCCGGCTGGTACCCGGCTGCCCGGCGTCCAGCGCGACGCGCCAGTCCCCAGCCGAGCCGGTCAGCCAGGCCGGCGGGTCGATGGCCAGGTCCACGCCGCCGACCGCCCGCGCTTCTCCATGCCGGTCAGCATTTCCGGCTCGGCGAGCCGGGCAACAGGGCGTTGATCTCCGCCGCATCGGCGCGCTCGTCCGACATGTCGGTCTGGTGGCTGCCTCGGCCGCCGCATGCCTGATTGGTGGTGATCCCGGTCACCCCCGCCGTCCGGCCATTGGCGGTCGCGCATGGCGGGCGGCAGGGTCGGGGGTCGACGTCGTCGCGCCAGCTCAGTCGTCCCAGCAGGTCAGGAGTGTTCGTTGCCCGCCCACCGGCGTCCCCGCCCACCCCGTTCGGCCGCGCTGCCCGTCGCGACCGGAGCCCTCGCCGCCCTGCTGGTCGGCGGAGCGGGCCTCGGCTTCGCGCTGATCGGAGACGCCGAGGCTGACTCCGGCGGCGCCGTACAGGCGCGGGCCGCCGACGCGCCGGACCTCCGGCCGGCACCGGCCACCCCCACGCCGGATCTCCCGGCGACGCCCAGTGCGGACGTCGTCTCCGGTCCGTCTCCCACCGACATCGCACCACCGACCGTTCCGGTGGCCCAGACCGAGTCGCTGCGCCAGCCGACCGCCGACCCGGCGACTCCGCGCTCGGCGACCAGCGCACCGAAGCCGACGGCCACGAGCCCGGCCATCAGGCCACCGACCACGAAGCCGACGGTGCGTCCGACGCCCGGATCGACCGGCGCCCCCTCGTTGCCGCCGCCCACCGCCACTCCCAGCCCGTCCGGCAGCCCCACCCCGGCCCCGTCCACACCTGGTCCGACCCCGTCGGGCGGCACGCCGGGGCCGAGCAGCCCGGCGCCCAGCGGCTCCCCGTCCACCGACCCGGCGTCGCCACCGGCAAGCCCCACAGGTACGACGACACCGGTCACCTCCTGACGGTCGCCGCCGTCGGAGCAGGCCGGAGCCCACGCGCTTGAGGTAGTCCGGCCGTGAAATCGCGGCGTCCCGGATGGCATTACCAAACGTCCGGCGACCGCCGCGGCCTGATCGCGTGCGGTCAAGGCCAGTGCCAGCGGTGATCGCAGGCATCGCTGATGTGAGAGTTGATCACCAAGTGATCGCGTCTACCGTGAGCCACACTGCCGCAGGGTCGCTTGCCCAGGGACCTTCCGGAAGCCAGGCGCCCGGTCGCGGCGCGGGTGAGGTCGAGGCCGACAGCAGGGCGATCCGCCAGCGGCTGGCGAACGATTCCGTTCCTGCGGAGGCGAAGCGCCACATCCTGGACCTGTTGCGGTACCTCGCCCACCGCGTATGGCGAGCGGACCTACCGCCGCAGGCGGTCCCGCCGGCCGGGGCGGGTGGCGGGGCGGATCGGGCAGCCGGCACGATGGTTGCCGTGACCGCCGCCGCCCGTGTGCCGCTTGCCACGCTGGACGCGGTGCTGGAGCGGCTGACGTATGTCAACGAGGAGACGGGCTACACCGTGGCCCGGGTGGCTACCGACCGCAGCAGCGACCTGTTGACCGTGGTGGGGTCGTTGTTGGGGGCGCAGCCTGGGGAGAGCCTGCGGTTGTCGGGGTGGTGGTCGTCGCATCCGAAGTACGGCCGGCAGTTCGAGGTCGACTCCTACACCACGGTCCTGCCGGCCACGATCCAGGGCATCCAGCGCTACCTCGGCTCCGGCCTGGTCAAAGGTATCGGGCCGGTGTTCGCCGAGCGGATCGTGGCCCACTTCGGCCTGGACACCCTGCAGGTGATCGAGGAGGAACCCGCCCGGCTGGTCGAGGTGCCCGGGCTGGGGCCGAAACGCACCGCGAAGATCACCGCGGCGTGGGAGGAGCAGCAAGCCATCAAAGAGGTGATGGTCTTCCTGCAAGGCGTCGGGGTGTCGACGTCCCTAGGAGTGCGGATCTTCAAGCAGTACGGCGACGCTTCCATCGGCGTGGTCACGAAGGAGCCGTACCGGCTGGCCGCGGACGTGTGGGGCATCGGGTTCAAGACCGCCGACACCATCGCCCAAGCCGTCGGGATCCCCCACGACAGCCCCCAGCGGGTCATGGCCGGGCTGCAGTACACCCTTTCCGAGGCCACCGACAGCGGCCACTGCTTCCTGCCTGCCACGCAGCTCGTCGCCGACGCCACGAAGATCCTCGACGTGCCCGGCGACCTCGTCACCCGCTGCCTCGACGACCTCGCCGCCGACGAGGGCGTCGTCCGCGAGACGCTGCCCGGCCCGGACGGGGAGCCGGTGCAGGCGGTGTATCTGGTGCCGTTCCACCGCGCCGAGCAGTCCCTCGCTGGCTCCCTGCTGCGCCTGCTCAACGACCGGGCCGACCGGCTGCCCCACTTCGCCGGCGTTGCGTGGGGCAAGGCCCTCGCGTGGTTGAAGGTGCGCACCCGCGCCGACCTGGCCCCGGAGCAGGAACAGGCCGTCCGCCTGGCGCTGACGTCGAAGGTGGCGGTGCTGACGGGCGGGCCGGGCTGCGGCAAGAGCTTCACCGTCCGCTCGATCGTCGAACTCGCCGCCGCTAAGAAAGCCAAGGTCACCCTCGTCGCCCCGACCGGCCGCGCCGCCAAACGACTGTCCGAGCTCACCGGGCACCCCGCGGCCACCGTGCACCGGCTGCTGCAACTACGCCCCGGCGGCGACGCCTCCTACGACCGGGACAACCCCCTCGACGTGGACCTGCTCGTCGTCGACGAGGCCTCCATGCTCGACCTGATTCTGGCCAACAAACTCGTCAAAGCTATTCCGCCCGGCGCGCACCTACTGCTGGTCGGTGACGTCGACCAACTCCCCTCCGTCGGCGCCGGAGAGGTCCTGCGCGACCTGCTCGCCGCCCCCGCGATCCCGCGGGTGCGGTTGACGCAGATCTTCCGCCAGGCCGCCCAGTCCGGCGTCGTCACCAACGCCCACCGCATCAACGCCGGCCGCTCACCCCTCCTGGAAGGCCTGTCGGATTTCTTCCTGTTCGCCTGCGACGACACCGACGCCACCGCCGCTCTGACCGTCGACGTCGCATACACCCGCATCCCCGCAAAGTTCGGGCTCGACCCGCGCCGGGACGTTCAGGTCCTCACCCCCATGCACCGCGGCCCCGCCGGCGCCGGCGCACTCAACACCCTGCTCCAGCAGCGCCTCACCCCGCACCGCGAGGGCCAGCCGGAGCGGCGAATGGGTGGGCGGGTGTTCCGCATCGGCGACAAGGTCACCCAGATTCGCAACAACTACGACAAGGGCCAGGCTGGTGTCTTCAATGGCACCCTCGGCATCGTCACCGCCCTCTCCCCAGACGAACAGACCCTCACGGTGCGCACCGACGAGGACGAAAGCATCGACTACGACTTCGACGAACTCGACGAACTCGCCCACGCCTACGCCATGACCATCCACCGATCCCAGGGCTCCGAATACCCCGCAGTGGTCATCCCCCTCACCACGAGCGCCTGGATGATGCTGCAACGCAACCTGCTCTACACCGCCGTCACCCGCGCCAAGAAACTCGTCGTCCTCGTCGGCTCGCGGCGGGCTCTCGCCGCCGCCGTGCGCACCGTCGGCGCCGGCCGCCGCCACACCGCCCTCGACCACCGGCTCACCTGACAGCTAATCGAACCGGCAGCCGGTCGACGGACGGGACGCTGAGGTCGCCGAGCACCTGGGCGCGAGCAGGGCGAAGGCGGCAAAGCGATCGGGCACGCAGCGGGCACGAAGCCCCGGAAGGCGGAACAGCGATCGTTGATCAAGGCGTTGACCTGGTGCCCCCGGCAGGATTCGAACCTGCGACACACGGTTTAGAAAGTGTGGACACGCCCGGGAGTCGCGGGGCAGTGACCTGGCTTGACCTGCGTCGCCATGCCGGCACCCACGCCCAGAAGCTGACCGCCGTTGACCCTCGACTCCCGCGCCAACGGCCACGCAACGGGCACGCCACTCCCCTGCCTTGCAAAGATCACCGGTATGAACGCTTGACCGGCAACCAGCTGGTGAGCAGAGGTTCCAGCTTCGGCCTCAGGCGGGGGCCGAAGATGCAGAGGGTCTGCTCCCACGGGTGGCCGAAGGTGCCTTCGGTCATGTCCTCCCTGAGGAAGGCGTAGTAGTCCCCGTCCGGAAACACCTCGACCGGCCACGCCCGCCTCGCCGGCCACACCTGGTCGTCGCCGGTGGCCTCTCGGTGGGGCCAGAACCATTAACTGGGATGTTGCCAATCCAGCACGAGGATCCGCTCGGAGTCGGGAAAGGCCTGCGTCATGGCCAGTAGCGCGAGGGCGTTGACCGCCGCTCGGCCCGCCGCGAACGTAGGGCGCGGGCTGGTGAACAGTGGGCCGAGGTCGATGGTTACCGAGGGCTGGGGCTCGACGATCGCGGGACCCGGTTCGGTGTAGCGAGGAGAGAAGTCGAACCTGGCCTGAAACGGTGCCCAAAAGTCCTCGTAGCGCTCGCTTGAGATCTCTTCCCACGCGGGTGCTATCACCAGAGCAACTTACCCCGGTGCGGATTTCCTCGTCGGGCAGTCGCAGACCGTCCAGGCTCCCCGGGCGGGGACAAGGTGGAGCGCCCGACCGGACGAGTCTCAATGGCGTTCGTCAAGACCGACGTGGCGACCGAGGGATTGTGAGATCAAAACGCCCCGCCGCCCTGGCACGTGGGGGTCTAGCAGCGGAAATGCTTCTCGACATCTCACACCACTCCCCCGCTGTCCGTCGACCTCTTGCCGACTAGATACGGACCGCTCGGTCAAGGGGCGGCTGACGGCTACTCCTCCACCGGCAAGTAGGCGTCCCATTCCGCGTAGTGGATTACGGCGGCGCACGCCTCGGCTGGGCCTGGTGTTCGGCCACCGCGCCACGCCGACCAGACCTCAAGCACCTCACGCGCCAGGCTGACTTCAAGCAGGTAGTCAGACCGCTGGTTCTCATCGTCCACCACAGCCTCGGCGCGCGCCTCCGGGGACCAGGGTCGGCCGGCGTAGATCGTCGCCTCATCGGGGAGCTGGTCTAGGCGCTCCACCAAGTCGATCAACCGCATACTCACACCCACCGACGCCGCGCCGGTCTACCGCAGAGTGCTCGACGAGCTGATCCCGCAGGCGTGGCACCACGTCGAGCAGTACGCGAACAACCCGATCGAGGCCGACCACAGCCAGCTCAAACACCGGTTGAGACCGATGCGCGGACTACGAACCGACAGGACAACGCAGGTGATCATCGCTGGACACGCCTTCATGCAGAACCTACGACGTGGCCACTACGAACTCGCCGTCGATGCCCCGCCGGCAACGCGGGTGTCGACGGCGTTTGCTGAGCTCGCCCAGCCGATCTGACCTCGGCCCCCACCCGGGGGACAACGCGTTCATCGATCCGGCAACGCAACAGGACCCCAGCGGATTTAGCGATCGCGGCGAGGGGCCACCAGTGGCAGGCGATTGGCGGCCGCGAAGCGCCTACGCGGCAGCGACCTCGACGTGCCGACTTCCGATCGCGAGCAGTTGCAGCAATCCGTCGACACCCCAGGCGGCCCGGCCGACGAAGAGCCCGTCCGCGGGCGTGTCACGCAGCAGGAGGGCGGCATTGTCGAGGTCGACGCCCCCCCCATACAGCAGGGCGTGGCATCCGCCTCCGTCGCTGAGACGGCGGATCTCTTCGGCGATCAGGTCCATGACAGGCGCGACCTGTTCGGGGGTCGCAGGTGTTCCGCGAGCGCCGATGGCCCACACCGGCTCGTACGCGATCAGCGCTCCTCCGATCTCGTCGGGACGCAGCAGGGACAGGGCCACCCGTACCTGCTCGGTGACGAACCGCTCCGCGCGACCGGCCGCGCGGACCGACCGCGGCTCACCGACGCAGATCAGCGGCAGCAGGCCCAGGTCGACGGCCGCGCGGGCCCTGCGCGCCACGGTCTCATCGGTTTCCCCGAACTGCTCCCGCCGTTCGGAGTGGCCCATTTCGACGACTTGGGCGCCCGCGTCGGCGACCATGCGCATGGAGATCTCGCCCGTGCAAGCCCCCTCCTCTGCCCAGTGCGCGTTCTGTGCGCCGAGCATCACGGGCGCGCCGGCGAGCTGGTCGCGGACGGCCGCGAGACTGGTGTGCGGCGGCAGGATGAAGGGTTGCACTCCCTGGGGCAGCGGCGCCTCGGCCAGTGCCGCGGCCAGCCGCCGGGCGTAGTCGCGGCTCTCCCCGATGGTCTTGTTCATCTTCCAGCTCGTACCGATCCAGAGCATGGTCGACAGACCCCTTCCTCGTCAGTGCTCAGGCGAGCGGGTGGCTGGCGAGGAACGCCTCCACCTCGTCGCGGCTCGGCATAGCGGACTGCGTGCCCTGGCGGGTCACCGCCACCGCGGCGGCGGCGTTGGCAAAGCGGAGGGCATCCGCTGGGGGGCGACGTGCGGCGAGGGCCATCGTGAGCGCGGCGACGAAGCAGTCACCCGCTCCGGTGGTGTCGACCGGACGCACCGGGAAGCCCGCGGCGGTGACGCGTTCGTCGCCGCGCAGCATCAGGGCGCCGTCGGCACCGAGCGTGACCACGACTGCAGCGGCGCCGCGGCCGCACAGGTGGACGGCCGCCGCCTCCACATCGGTACGGTCGGACAGCTCCCGCGCCTCGTGCTCATTGACGACGAGTACGTCCACGAGTGCCAGCAGTTCGTCGGGCAGGGGCCGCGCCGGCGCCGCATTGAGCACGACGAGTGCCCCGCTCGCCGCTCCGCGGCTTAGAGCCGCCTCCACTGCCGACATCGGAATCTCGAGCTGCGCGAGCAGCACGTCGCACCCGTCGATCGCCCCGGCGCCAGCCGGCACGGCTGCCTTGTCCACGCTGTCGTTCGCGCCCGGCACGACCACGATGGCGTTGTCACCGTTGGCATCCACCATGACCAGGGCGAGTCCCGTCGGCTCGTGGGCGTCGACGGCGACATGGCGGGCCGACACGCCGGCTGCGGCCAGCTCATCCAGCATCCTCCGGCCGTCGGCATCGTTCCCGACGGCGCCGACCATGTCGACCGTTGCGCCCAGCCGGGCGAGCGCCACAGCCTGGTTCGCGCCCTTGCCGCCGGCCGACCGACGCACCGCGGTGGCCTGCAGCGTCTGCCCGACCGGCGGGATTCGGGGCACCTCGGTGACGAGATCGGCGTTCAGGCTGCCCACCACGACAGCGCGGACACCGGCCCGGTCACCCACGATCGCCGTCCTTCACGCCTCGGTTCCGGACTCGTACTCGCTGATGGCGGCGACCTTTTCTGCCGAGGCGGATCCGGGGTCGAAGCGGTAGCCCAGCCACTCCTTCGCCAGCCGGCGGGCGACCTCCAAGCCGACCACCCGCTCGCCCATGCAAAGCACCTGCGCATTGTTGCTCAGCACCGCCCGCTCCACGGAGTAGCTGTCGTGGGCGGTCACTGCTCGGATTCCGGGGATCTTGTTCGCGGTGATCGCCACTCCGAGGCCGGTGCCGCAGATGAGCAGGGCCCGGTCGGCCCTTCCCTCGGCGATGAGCCGGGCCGCCGCCGCGGCAACGTGCGGGTAGTGGGTGTCCTCGTCCTGGTCGACGCCGAGGTCGATGACCTCGCTCACCCGGTCGTCGGCCCGCAGGTCCGCCGTCAGTTGCGTCTTGTAGCGTGCACCGGCGTCATCGCTGCCGAGCACAATACGTAGCTTGTCAGACATTGCCTTCTCCTTGCTTGTCACTGCTGCGCCGCAGCCGACGGCAGCCGTCCCGCCCTGTTTCAGTGCCCGTCTCCAAGTACGTCTGCGACCGCACGCAGGCACAGCGCCATCGACACCGCGCCGGGGTCCGGGGTGCCGAGGCTGCGCTCGGCCAGCGGGCGGGCCCTGCCCACCTGCGGCCGTAGCGAGGCCGTCGCCGCGGCGGCACGCTCCGCCTCCCGGGCGGCCTCCGCCCATGCCGTGGCCAGTGGTTCACCCGCAGCCACCGCGGTAGAAAGCCACTCGGTGAAGGGCAGCAGCGCGTCGAGCATCGTCTTGTCGCCGGGCTTGGCGCCGCCGGTGCTGATAAGGCTGAGGTACCCGTCACGCACGCCGGCCGCCACGGTCGCCTCGTCAGGTCGTCCGGCATCGCCGACGCGTCGGCCCATCGCCGCGATCGCCGCGCCCCACAGCACCCCCGACGTCCCGCCCGCCTTGGACGCCCACGCATCGCCTGCGGCGATGAGAAGGGAACCCGGGCCGGCTCCAGCGTCGAGGGTATGGCGTGCGGCCTGTACGGCGGCCGCGCTCCCCCGGACCATTCCCCGGCCGTGGTCCCCGTCTCCGGCGACGGCGTCGAGGCGGCCAAGTTCCTCCTCGGCCTCGCCCACGGCGTGCGCCATCGCCTCTAGGGCGGTGAGGGCGGTGGCCGCACATCTAAGGGCCGCCTCGTCGGCGGGCCGCTCCGAACGGTCCGGCACGATAGCCGGATCCCGCTCGCCGGCGATGGCGGTCGTCGCATCGGACGCGCGGCGGCGCTCGCCGGTCGCCCCGGCCACCGTTCCGGCCCCTTTCCGGTACGCCGGGGTGTCGGCCGGAGCGGACCATAGCCGCTCCAGTTCGTCGTCGAGCCACATCAGGGTTAGCGAGCAGCCCGCCATGTCAAGGCTGGTGACGAGCTCCCCCACCTCGGGTTCGACAACGTCGAGTCCGGCCTCGCGCAGCAGCCGGCTCACCGTGGCCCAGAGGATGAAGAGTTCCTCGTACTTTGTGCGGCCCAGCCCGTTCAGGATCGCCGTGACTCTCGTCCCGGCACCGTCCGGCTGCTCGGCGAGCACCCCGTTGACAAGCGTCCGGGCGAGGTCCGCCGCCCGGGGCAGTGCCTCGTCGGCGATGCCGGGCTCGCCGTGGATGCCGAGACCGAGCCCCATCCGGCCGGGCTCCACCATGAACAGCGGCTCCCGCGCGCCCGGCATCGTGCACCCGTCGAACGCGACGCCGAGGGTACGCGTGCGGCCGTTGGCGTGTTCCGCCACGCGTACGACGCCGTCAAGGTCGTAGCCCTCCTCGGCTGCCGCGGAGGCCACCTTGAACACCGTGAAGTCGCCCGCGATGCCCCGCCGCCGGGACCGTTCCGTCGCCGGGGCGCTGGCCACGTCGTCGGTGACGAGCACGTACCGCGCTTCGATCCCCTCGGCGGCGAGCCGCTGCACCGCCTGGTTGAAGTTCATCACGTCACCGGCGTAGTTGCCGGTGCTGAACACCACGCCGGCACCGCCGTCGGCGCCACGCCCAACCGACGCCGCATCGGCCGCCGATGGGGAGGTGAAAACGTTGCCGACGACAGCGCCATCGGCGAAGCCTGGCCCGACGATGCCGCAGAACGCGGGATAGTGGCCGGAGCCGCCGCCCACCACGACCGCCACCTTGCCGGGCCGGGTGGTGGTGGCCCGAACCACCCCGCCCGGCACCCCCGTCACGTACCGGGCGTTGGCGTCGAGGAAGCCCACCAGCATGTCGTCGGTGAAGTTCGCGGGGTCGTCGAAGATGCGGGTCATCTGCACTCCTTGAGGGGCGTGGGTGGCAGCGGGTCGTCCCCTGCGGCCGGCGATGTCAGCCGGGGATCAGGGAAACCTTGATCGACTTGGTGCCTTCGGCGACCAGGTCGAGCCCCTCCTGGAACTTGCTCAAAGGGAGCTGATGGGTGCAGATCTTGTCCATCGGCAGCTTCCCGGACTCGAGCATCCGGATGGCCGCCGGCCAGCAGTGCGGACCCAGGTGGGCGCCCAACACGTCCAGCTCCTTGTCGTCGCTGATGATGCTCCAGTCGACGGTGACGTCGGAGCCGAAGACGCTGTACTCGACGTAGCGGCCGAGCTTGCGGAGCAGGTTCAGACCCTGCGCCACCGCCGAGGGATGCCCGGTGCCCTCCAGGTAGACGTCCGCACCGTAGCCATCGGTGAGTTCCTTGATCAGCGCCACGGCGTCCTGCTCGGAGATGTTGATGGTCCGAGTGGCGCCGCACTGCTTGGCCAGTTCGAGCTTGGCCGGCGACATGTCCAGGGCGATCACTTCGACCGGGAACTTCGCGGCCGCGCCGGCGATCATGCCGAGGCCGATGGGGCCGCAGCCGGCGACGACCACGACGTCCTCGAACTTGATGTTGGCCCGCTCGACGGCGTGCAGCGCGCACGACAGCGGCTCGGTGAAGGCGGCGTGGGCCGGGGGCAGGTCCTTGCTGATCTTGTGGACGAGCGCCTCCGCCGGGAAGACCATGTAGGACGCCATCCCGCCCGGGTTGCGGCGCTTGAACCCGTACATGTCGTGCGGCGCGCACATCCAGTACTCGCCACGGACGCAGTACCGGCACTTCCAACACGGCACGATCTGCTCGGACACGACGCGGTCGCCGACAGCCACACCCCAGCGCCGGGCGGCCTCATCGTCGAGCTGCACGATCTCGCCGACGAACTCGTGGCCCGGGATGACCTCGGTCTCGGCCCAGGCG
Source organism: Micromonospora sp. NBC_00858 (assembly GCF_045207365.1). Classification (NCBI taxonomy): domain Bacteria; kingdom Bacillati; phylum Actinomycetota; class Actinomycetes; order Micromonosporales; family Micromonosporaceae; genus Micromonospora; species Micromonospora sp. NBC_00858. The sequence continues at coordinate 3,438,221 of NZ_CP108828.1, forward strand.
GGCCGGTTGGCGTCGCCCCAGAATTTCGCAGCGCCGTGGTAGCACTTCAGGTCGCTGGCGCAGATGCCCACGGCCTCGACGCGGACGAGCGCTTCGCCCAGGCCCGGCTGCGGAACCGGCACCTCCTCCAAGCGGTAATCCTCCGGGCCGTGGCAGACGACTGCCTGCATGGTCTCGGGCACGGGCTGGATGCTTGTCGCGGTCATCGTGCTTCTCCTTCATCGAGGGGTGGGCGCGCACCGCCGTGGCGGTGGTTGCTGCAAGCCGAAGAGGCAAGGGATCGGGAGTGCGGTTGCTCATCGGCCGCAGTCGGCCTGCTCGCGAGCACCTCCCCGACGGCGGTGAGGATCAGCCCCATGGAGACAGCGCCGGCGTCAGGGGTGCCGACGCTTCGCTCGGCCAGCGGTCGCGCCCGGCCGACCCGCGCGCGCTGGGATGCGGTGGCGGCGCCGGCCTCGACGGCGACGGCGGCGGCCCCCCGCCACGCGTCGGTCAGGGGGGAGCCGGCATCGAGCCGCTCCTCAAGCTCGTCGACGAAGGGCAACAGCGCGTCGAGCATGGTCTTGTCGCCCCGCTCCGCTTTGCCGACCCGCTGGATCGTCGCCGCGCCGGCACAAACGGCATCCCGCAGGCGTTCCGGTGTTACCTGGTCGGTGTTTCCGAGGGCGGCACCGACGGCGGCGAGGCTGACTCCCCACAGCAAGCCACTGGTGCCGCCGGCCTTGTCGCTGAAGGCGTCCCCGGCTGCGGTCAGCACATCGCCGACCCCGCCGTCGGTCGCCTCGGCTGCCACCTGCGCCGCACGCAGGCCACGTACCATGCCGATGCCGTGGTCGCCGTCGCCCGCTACGGCGTCGATGCGGCCGAGGGCCTCCTCGTTCTCCACGACGACATCCGCCATCGCTGCGATGGCCCGCCGAGCGACGTCGGCGGCCGCCCGGGATGCGGCGCTTGCCTCGGCCGAACCACAGTCGCCGCGCTCGTGCTCTATCGCGCCGGCCCGCCGTTCGTAGGCCGGCAGCGCCGAGGTTTCACCGCGACGGAAGGCGGCGGTGTCGGCCGGTGCAACCCAGTACCGTTCCAGCTCCTCGTCCAGCCACGTGACCGACAGCGAACAGCCGGCCATGTCGAGGCTGGTCACCAGCTCGCCGATCTCGGGCAGCACGGGTTCGATCCCGGCGGTGGCGAGCCGGCGCTGGACGTGTCGGTAGAGCACGAAGAGTTCCTCGTACTTGGTGCTTCCCAGTCCGTTGAGGATCACCGCCGCCCGGCCACCGGCGCCGGCGGGACGCTCGGCGAGAACGGCTTCGACCAGGACCTTCGCCAACTCCTCGGCGGGCACCCAGGAGGCCGCCCGGATGCCGGGTTCGCCGTGGATGCCCAGGCCGAATTCCATCTGGTTCTTGTCGACGGAGAACAGCGGCTCGGCCCGCCCGGGCAGCGTGCAGCCGCCGAACGCGACGCCGAACGAGAAGGTGGCGGCGTTGGCCGAACGCATCACCCGCTCCACGGTGTCGAGGTCGCATCCGGTGTCGGCGGCGGCACCGCCGATCTTGTAGACGAGGAAGGTGCCGGCGATGCCACGACGCCGGTCGGCCTCGTCGGGGCCGGCAGAGGCGATGTCGTCGGTTACGTACACGTTGCGGCAGTCCACACCGGCCGCCCGCAGCCGCTCCTGTGCGGCGCCGAAGTTGAGCCGGTCCCCGGCGTAGTTGCCGTAGGACAGCACCACGCCGGCGCCACCGTCGGCTGCCCGGGCGACGCGGACGATCTGCTCGGCTGACGGGGACGCGAAGACGTCGCCCAACACGCAGCCGTCGGCGAAACCGGGACCAACCGTGCCGGAGTACGACGGGTAGTGGCCGGAGCCGCCGCCCACCACGAGGCTGACCTTTCCCGCTCGAGGTCCGCCCCGCCGGAGGAAGCCCGACGCCCCGGGCACCCGCTCGACATAGCGACCGTACGCCGCGGCGAAACCAGCGATCACCTGGTCCTTGAAATCCGCCGGGTTGTCGTAGATGTGTGTCATCGCCAGCTCTCCTGCCCGCGTGTGCTCAAGGTGCGGCGGTACTTGTGGACCGTCATGAGGCCACCTCGTACCGGATGCCCGCCGCGTCCCACGCGGCCAGCACCTTCGGATCCGCTCCCGCGTCGGTGATGACGAGGTCGAACACGTCGAGCGGCACGATTTTGTGCAGGGCGACCCGGCCGAGCTTGCTGTGGTCGACCAGGAGGTACCGCCGGGTCGCGGCCTGCACCATGGCCCGTTTGAGGGCCACGATGCGCTCCTCCTGGTGGAAGGCGTCGGTCAGCGAGATCGCCGAGGTCGACAGGAACAGAGCGTCGGCCTGCAGGCCGGCGATCTGTTCGATGGTCTGCAGTCCCACAAAGGAGTCGTGCGGTACGTCGTAGACCCCACCCAGGCCGATGACGGTCAGGTCCGTCTCGGTGGCGAGCTGGCTGAGCCGGCGCAGGCCCTCCAGGAAGGTCGTCGCGACGTGCAGGGGCGCCCGCTCGCCCAGGCCTTCGATCATGTGCATGACCGTGGTCGAGTCGTCGAGTAGCACCGACATGCCTGCGTCGACGTGGCGCATCGCCGCTGCGGCGATGGCACTCTTCTCCTCGGTCCTGGACATCATCCGGTACGACATCTGGGACTCGAAGACCCCGGACGGCTGTGCGGTCACCCCGCCGTGGAAGCGGCGCACGATCCCCCGTCGTTCCAGTTGTTCGAGGTCGCGGTGGATGGTCATGATGCTCACGTTGAACGCGCTGGCGAGTTCCTGTGGAGAGCAGGAACCCTCCGCGGCCACGCGCTCGGCAATCTGCCGTTGCCGCGTCTCCGTCTTGCGCTCGCGCTGACGGACTGTTCCCTGGGCGTTGGACCGGGCGTTGTTCATGTGGTGTCCCTTGCAGGGCCGGGGGTCGGTCATGGACTGGCAGCGTGCACCGGCAATTCGCCGTGTGCCGCTTCGACAAGCTCCATCTTGATGGAGGTCATCTGCCGGGGCCCACGACCGACCCGTCGACGCGTCGTCGGAAGGGCCCGTCGGACCGCCGGATCAGCCGGCGACGACGAAGTTGTTCAGCTTGTCCGCGTTGTCCTTGGTGACAAGCACGCAGTCCAGTGCCTGCTTCTCCTGGGCCGCACCGGTCTTGCCGTTCTTGAGGAACTGGTCGGCCTGCTGCACCGCGAGCGTGGTGCCCTGGACGATGGGCTGCAGCACGGTGGCCACCATCTCCCCCGCCTTGACGGCGTTGACCGCGTCCTGGTTGCCGTCGAACCCGAGAACCTTGATCTTCGACAGCTTGCCGGCATCCTTGAGTGCCTGGATCGCGCCGAGGGCCATCTCATCGTTGCCGGCCACCACGCCGGTGATGTCGGGGTGCGCCCGGAGCATGACCTCCATCTTCTGCTTGCCCTCCGCCCGGTCCCAGTTCGCGGTCTCCCGCTGCACCGACTTCAGGTCCGGGTACTGGGCCAGCACCTCGGCGTAACCGTCGGAGCGGACCTTGGCGTTGTTGTCGGTCGGGTTGCCGAAGAGCTCGACGTACTTGCCCTTGCCGCCCATGGCCTTGGCCCACTCCTGAGCACCTACGGTGGCGCCCTGAGCGTTGTTGGACACGATCTGGGACTTCGCGATGCCCTGCTCGGCGATCTCGGCGTTGACCAGGAACACCGGGATACCGGCGTCAGTGGCCTTCCGCACCGCCCCGACGCTCTCCTTGGCGCCGGCCGGGTCGAGGATGATCGCCTTGACCTTCTTCGAGATGGCCCCGTCGATGAACTGGTTCTGCTTGTCGGGGTCGTTGTTGTGGGCGTCGACCGTGGTGTCGTACCCGAGCTTCTTGGCCTCGGCGACCGCAGTGTCGACCTCGGCCTTCCAGTACGGGTTGGAGGGGTCGACCGTGATGACGGCGACGGTTCCGCCTGCCTTGTCGCCGCCGGAGCCGGAGCCGGAGCCGCCACAAGCGGCGACGCCGAAAACCACCGCCATCGGCAGGGCGAGCAGGGCGAGTCTGCGCTTCATCGAACACCTTCTTTTTCGAGGGATGGGGGATGGGGGATGGACGTCTGTGAACGGGTGGAACGACGTCACCGGGCACCGGCCAGTGCCGGGTCGCCGGCAGTGGACGTAGGGTCGGCCGGCGGGTTCGGGGCGGCGGCGCGCTTGAGGTCGCGGCGCTTCTGCAGCATCTGCTGGATCTGGTCAACAGCGACGGCGAGGATGATGACCGCCCCCTTGATCACCTGCTGCCAGAAGACGGACACCCCGACCAGGACGAGACCGTCAACGAGGAAGCCGATGACGAAAGCGCCGATGAGTGTTCCCCGGATCGTGCCTCGGCCACCGGAGAGGGCGGCGCCGCCGATGACCACCGCCGCGATTGCATTGAGCTCGTAGAATTCGCCGCCCCGCGGGGTGGCTGCCGGCAGGTCGGCGGCGAGCAGCAGACCGACGGTGCCGGCGCAGAAGCCGGAGATGACGTAGATGAGGACCTTGACCCGCCGCACCGGTACGCCGGACAGTTCCGCCGCTCGCTCGTTGCCACCGGTGGCGTAGAGCCACCGGCCGAACGCGGTGCGGTTGAGCACCAGGGAGAACACGATGGCGAAGACGACCATCAGCCACACCGGCATGGGAATGCCGAGCGGGGTGCCGGCGAGGACCGGGATGAAGCCTCTGTTTCCCAGTGTCTCCTCACCGCGCAGCTTGGTGAAGGTCTCCCCGTTGGTGATCAGCAGCGCGATGCCACGGGCGACATAGAGCATGCCGAGGGTGGCGATGAACGGCGCGACGTTCAGCCGGGCGACCAGCAGCCCGTTGACATAGCCGACCAGGGCCCCCACCGCCAGCGAGACCAGGATCACCACCCACACCGACGGGTAGGCGACCATGTCCGAGAAGGGAACGTTGGAGCCCTGCAGCAGATAGCCGGCCATCACGCCTGACAGGCCGACGGTGGAGCCGACCGAGAGGTCGATGCCGCCGTTGAGGATCACCATCAGCATGCCGATGGCCAGGATCGCGTTCATGGCGACGTGCCGGGTCATCAGGATGAGGTTGTCCGGCTGCAGGAAGTTTGACGACAGCGACGAGAAGACGATGATGATGATCGCCAGCGCTACCAGGGCCCGTCCCTCGACGAGCAGCTTGTTGAGGTTCACCCGACGGCCGAGGATCCGAGGGCCGATGGCGGCCTGTGTGTCGCTCATTCCGATGCTCCGATGTGTAGGGCCTCAGGCTCGGGCTCGCCGGAGGCGGCCATGACTTCCTCTCGAGTGGCGGTGCCCGGGTCGAACTCCCGCACGATGCGGCCCTTCGACATGACGACCAGCCGATGCGAGGCGGTCAGCGCCTCGCTGATCTCGGACGTCGCGTACAGCACGGCGAGACCCTTGCGCGCCTCGTGGAACAGCAGGGCGAAGATCTCGCCCTTCGCTCCGACGTCGATGCCGCGGGTGGGCTCGTCGAGCAGCAGGACCTTGGGCCGGGTCATCAGCATCTTGCCGATGACGACCTTCTGCTGGTTGCCGCCGCTGAGGGAGGTGAGCGGGGCACCCGGTCCGGCGGTCTTCACCCGCACCTCCTTGATCATGGTCTGGACGTCGGCGTTCTCCCTGCCGCGGGAGACGAACGTGCGTTTGACCATGGACAGCAGGCTGGACAGCGACATGTTCGCCCCGACGGACATGAGCTGGACGAGACCGTCGCGCTGGCGATCCTCGGGGACGAGCCCGATGCCGCCGGAGATCCGCTCCTCGATCGAGAGCCGACGCAGATCCCGGCCTTCCAGGAGCGCCCGGCCGGCCGCGATGGGCTGCCGCCCGGCAAGCGCTTCCAACAATTCGGTACGGCCTGCGCCCATCAGACCGTAGAGGCACACGATCTCTCCGGCGCGCACCTGCAACGAGACGTCGTTGACTGCCAGCCGACCGCTGGCGTCCGGATCGGGTACCCGGACTTTCTCGATGGAAAGGGCGACCTCCCCGTGGCCGCGCGGCTCGCCGGTGAAGTCGTACTCGGCGGCGCGCCCGACCATCTTGGACACCACCCAGGGCAGGTCGATGTCGGCCGCGTCCTTCTTGGCGACCAGCGCCCCGTCGCGGAAGACCACCGCGTGGTCGGCGATCTCGATCGCCTCCTCAAGGTGGTGGGAGATGTACACGATCGCCACGCCCTGGGACTTCAGCTCGCGAATGACCTTGAACAGGACCATGACCTCGGCCGCGCTCAACGCTGATGTCGGCTCATCCATGATCAGGATTCGAGCGTTGGTGGCGAGGGCCCGCGCGATCTCCACCACCTGTTGCTGACCGAGGCGCAAGTCAGCCACCAGGGTGGTGGGTGCAATGTCCTCCTCCAGCCTCGCCATGAGCTCTCGGGTGATCTCCCCCTCGCGCGCGTAGGCCACGCCACCGCGGCGCGAGCGCAGCTCGCGCCCGACGAAGATGTTGTCCCGGACGTTCAGGTTCGGACAGAGGTTGAGCTCCTGGTGGATGATCGAGATGCCGCGGTCGACCGCCTGGGTGGTCGACCGCAGGTCGACAACCTTGCCGTCGAGTTCGAGGTGGCCGCTCGTCGGCCGCTCGACGCCGGAGAGGATCTTCATCAGCGTGGACTTGCCGGCGCCGTTTTCACCAAACAGAACGGTGACTTTCCCACGTCGCACCTCGAAGTTGACGCCCTTCAGCGCTCGGGTGACACCGTATGTCTTGGTGATGTCGACCGCGCGCAGCACCACGTCGTCGTCCATGCCGGGAGGCGCGTCACCGGGTACCGAGGACGCGCTGGGCGCGATCACGACCGCGCCTCGATTTCGACCGGCTGGATGACGAAGGATTTCGGCGGTCCCCCCGTCGACCAGGCTCCGTAGACCGTCACTCGCTTGCCCTTCAGCGACGCCGGGTCGATCTTGGCGAGCACGTCCTGCTGCATCCGGAGCTTGAACTGGTTGGCCACCGACTGGTAATCACTCTGTCCTGCGAAATCACCAAACTTGATGGTTCCAGTGGCGTCCCGGACCGGCGTTCCACTGAGGGCCGGCCCGACCGGGACGCGAACCGCGGTACTGTCCGGCACGCCGGAGACTTTCAGCTGCATGAAGTTCTCATCGACCTGGTCCACCGTGCCGGTCACCTTGACCGGAATGGCGTAGGAACCACTGCCCAGGTCCTGGCCGTACTGCTTGCCGGCGGCCGCAGGGTCCGCTTCGACGGCTGGCGCCAGCACCTCGAGGTCCGTTGCCTTCTCCTTGATTGCGCCCGCGACCTCGGGAAATGCTTTCGCAGCGTAGCTTTCCGCATTGAACGGTGCCGGGTTCAGCTCCGCCGCCTGCTGGGGCGAGAGGAACTTGGTGTCGAGCGCCGCCGCAACCAGGAGGGCAGCAATGACGGCGAGACCCACGAGCCTTTTCATCGATCTCGACCGATGTCCCTTCTCGGAACTCATACAGTCACCTCAAATCGGGGGTTGCCGCAGGGGCGGCGAGCGTGTGGGGAAACGCCCAAGAAGATCTGTGATGTTCGCAGCCTAGGATGTGAACTCTTGGGAGCACAAGTGTTAAGACAAGATTTCTTGGGGACACCTGCCGGACGCCTGCCCGGCCTTTCGGCGGTAGGTTTTGCCCGTTTGATACGGAACCTGACCTCGCCCCAATCCTGACGGGGTGGCCGGGTCCGGCAGCCGCCTCAGGGAAACCTGTGACTCGACCAGGCCAAGTTGCACAGGGGCGGGTTACCGGCCGGGCGGAAGCGCCGACTGCGTTCCGGGGTATCGCGGGTTGCCCGTCGCCTCGCGGCACCCTCTCTAGACGGCGACGGCAAGACGGTCAACGACGGCGCCTACCCTCGTCTGGGCCGCCTCCCCGACGAGCGCAACAACGACCTTGTGAGCTTGGTGTGGCACCGTTCCCGCGCTGAGCGGCGCGGACTGCCGCCGCCAGACCACCAAATTTCGCTGCCGTCGCTGCCAGATGTCGGTGAGGACGAAGATCCGCTGCGGCCCTGGCCAAGGCAGTGGCGGCCATCCGTACGCGTCCCGCGACGCTGCTGGTCGAGGTCCCACGAGTGCACGACATAAGCGGGGGTGTGACCCCTGCCAGCCGGACACCCCGGATTCCTGTCAGTCGCGCAGTACCGCTGTCTCCTTCGGTGCCGCCGAAGAGTTCTCCAACCAGAAGGGCCTGGTCAAGGCATCGCCGGTGGGATCGGTGTCTCAGATGAAGGGACCGCCGACAGCTCCAGGACGATCGACCCCAACGCTACTCATCGACCTACGCCGCGCTGCCGCGGTGATTTTCGGCGTCCCGTGGCACTGGCCGGCGTCAGACAGCCTGGGGGCAGCAGTACGTGACCCCTTCGACCTCTACTGGGAGGTCAAGCGGCCCGAAGCGCGGCATCGTTGCTGGTCAGCAGCCTGACCGGGAAACAGCCTAGTGAGCTCTTCGCTGCGGTGACCACTTCGCCGGCCTGCACCCAATCTGCTCCCAACGCAAGGCCCAGCCGCCACACCGGGTCCTTACCGCCCCGAGCGGCTCACACTCCCCCACCAGGCGACGCAGGCAGCAGTTGAAGTACGTTCAGAGCCGTTGAGCACTGCTGTGTGAAACAGGACGCCGCACCTACTCTGACCTGCGAAAACGAGGACCCGCACGTCGTGGTGGGTGCAGTTGGATGCCGTTCAGTGCCGTTGAGCGCTGTTTAACGCCGTTCAGTGCACCCGGTTGCTCCCAACCTGCTCCCCAATTTCGGCCCGCGAAACCGGCGGCGGTCGATCGGCTGACACGGCCAACTCGACCGGGGCGGGGTAAGAGAGCTGCTGGACCCGACCCGACCATCGCCGGTGTGACATCGAGAAGCGCGCCCTTGTCCGGCTGGTCGAGGCAGCGCAGGGTATGCCCGACGGGACCCGGGCGATGGGGTCACCAGATCGAGCGGTGACGTCTCTTGGTCGAACGCCTAGTTGATGCCTGCTCGACGTTGCAGCCAGTTCGGATCGGGTTCCGGTTGCGAGGGGCGCTGTCGCCGAGTCGTCTGGCTCCGAGGTCCGGGCTGCGTCGATGTCGGCGCCCCGAGATGGGCTGACCACTTCGATGGTCGGCACCGCCGCTTCGCGGGTGACCCGCCCGTCCGACATGCCGGGCGGGCGGGTCACCGGGTCAGGTTTGACACTCGTCAGCGGCGGTAGACCGTGTAGACCGCGCCGTTGGTCAGCGAGAGGACGGACAGGTTCCCGTCCGGGGCGGTCTCGATGTCCGTGACGACCCCGAAGTCACGGCCGATCAGAAGGCTCTCGCTCTCGGTGATCTCGTGCTTGGCGAGGTTGTCCGCCACCCGGTCGTTCAGTCGTGGGTCGTCGACGGCGATCTTCTGGCCATTGCCGGTCAGGTTGAAGTGGAACAGGTAGCCGCCGTTGAGGGCGGGCGTCGCGGCGCCCATGAACAGGTCACCCTTGAACTGCGGCCCGAGCGCTCGGCTGTTGAGGAAGCCCATCCCGCCGGGTGCGACCTCCCACTTCCAGCTGAACTCGGGATCGCTGTAGTGCGCCCCGGGGAGCATGTACAGCCTGCCGAGCGCTTGTTGCGTGCTGTCGGCGATGTTGCTCGGCGGCCAGCGCAGTTGCTGAAGGTTCTGCCCGCCGAACGTCGTCTCGATCTCCTTGAACTGGGCGACGCGCTGCACCGGTCCTGCGATCTGGATCCAGCCGCCGTTCATGCCCGGCTCCAGCCGGTTGATCTCGCTGAAGCTGTCGTCGCCGTTCTCCTGCATCCACACGTTGCCGGTGTCGGGGTCGACGGCCATGCCGAAGCCGTTGCGGTGACCGTAGGAGAAGATCTTCTGTAAGGTGGCGCCGACCTCGCCGCCCATGGCGGCGCCGGGACCGTAGAAGGGGTTGTCGGTGGGTGTGGTGCCGTCGTCGTTGAGGCGCAGGACGACGCCGCTGAGGTGGGCGTTGTCTGTTTGCGGGCCGCCGAACTGGTCGTCGGGCACGGTCGGTCCGGGGCAGACGGCGGTGGGGCCGCAGGTGAGGTTTTGCAGGTGGCCACGCCGGCCGAGGTCGCCGGTGAAGGTGTACAGCTTCCCGTCGCGGCCGAAGTCGATCACTCCGCCGTTGTGGTTGGCGCGTGCGGGCTGGCCGGCGTCCTCCTGACGGGCTCGGATGCGGATCAGGTTGCGGTCGAAGGTGAGTGTGCTGCCGTTCCACACGAACCGGTCGACCCGGTTGCCGAGCAGTGGGGTTTCGCTGAGGACGGTGGTGTCCGCGCCGGTCGTGCTCTCCGTCCAGTACAGGTAGACCCCGGGGTTCGCGGGGAAGTTGGGGTGTAGGGCGATCCCGAGCAGGCCTCGCTCGGAGCCGGAGTTGACGGCAAGGTCCAGTGGCGTGCTGGCGACGGCTCCGTTGACCACGCGTTGGATCCGCCCGGTCGTCTTCTCGAGCACGAACATGTCGTTGTCGCCGATGAATGCCAGGCCGGTGGGGCTGGTCAACCCCGTTGCGGCAGTCCGCACGGCCAGCTTCGGGTCGAGCATTGTCGGGCCGCCCTCGGCGTGGGCTGGGGCGCCGATGGCGGTCATGGACAGGGCTGATGCGGCCAGGGCCAGCATCACGGTGGCGGCTCGGGTTCGGCGGCGGGCGGGTGTTACGCGGCCGTTGGGTGATCCATTCGGCACTTGCAGGGTCTTGCGGCGTGGGACGACGGTACGGCGAGGTCGTGCGTGCATGCCAAGCTCCCTCTTGCCCGAGTGGTGGCGAGTGTTCTGCGGGCGGCGGGGGCCGGCGTGCCATCCGACTGCCGCCGCTTGGCGCGGTTGGGTTGTGGTGCTCCCCCTTCCGTTCAATCCGGGCGCGGCCGACGGCCGGGGGGCCGTTGCGTCCGGGCGAGTCTGCTGGTGGCTACCGGGTCTCCCGCCGTGGACACCCGGCATGGCCCGAGGTCGACAGCCCGCAGAACGATCGTCGGGGAAGGCGCGCCGGGACCTCGGGTCTCACTGGTAGGCACGCACCCCTGGTACACCCGGTTCACCTTCGATCGAAGAAATTCGACGGAGGCAGGGCAGGGCAGGGCACGAAGAGGCCCCTGGCCAGCGGTCATGCCGGCCAGGGGCCCCTTTGAGGCGATCAGCCTACGTCAGCCGTCGGACTCGCCGACGGGATGTAGGCGCCCGGCACGTCCTCCGGCGCGAAGATCTTGTCCTCGCCGGGGTACGGCTTCGTCCACGCGTGCGCCTGGTACCACGTGAAGTGGTTCATCTGCGCGGGGTTCGCGTAGTCGGGCTTGGCGTCGGGCCCGGTCAGCCGCTGGTGCGACTTCCACTCGTCCCACTGCGCTGCCACCTGCTGCTTGTCCGCCGGCACCGTCGCCGGCGGCACGGCTGCGGCGAGGGGGTTCTGCGGCGCGGGGGTGTCCACGCCGCAGGCAGGCGGGGTGGCCAGACCCGCGGTCAGCGAGGTCCGGTTCGGCAGCGCGGTGAACGGCGTGAAGTCTGCGTTCTGGGTGAACGCCTGACGCATCGGGCTGGCGGCGCTGTCCTTCTGGTTCATCGGGTGGATCCCGAGGATCTGCTCGATGGTCCGGATCATCGTGATCTGCGTGTAGTAGTGGCTGTCGACGACGCCGCGCTGGGCCCAGGGGCTGATGATCTGGATCGGGGCGCGGTGGCCGCCGACGTGGTCGAGGCCCGCCTGGGAGTCGTCCTCGACCACGAAGATTGCCGACCCTGCATGCCCGACGGGCGCGGGTAGCCGAGCGAACCGCAATCGTCCTGCCTGACGGGGTTCTCGACATCGGCGGGGTCCGGCACACCACGCCATCCGCAGCGGCGCGAGCCGTGACTGGGACAGCGGAAAACGGCTGGTCGTTCTGGCTGGTTGACCGAAAGAGCCGCCGCTGCCTCAGCGATCTTTGGCATCAGTACGTCGACCAGCGTGATGTCGATGTCGATGATGATGACGCCCCCGAGGAGGACGACTAACGGCCACCGAGGTTCGGACCGAGGGCCATGCCCGCCGCGGTACCGACCGCTTCTCCAACCTGGGCATCCATCGGTGGGTCGTGGAGCAAACATGGCTGGGTCGCGACTGGTCCGGACTTCTTTGGCGGCCTGCTATCGCCAAGGGTGACGACCTGAGATCCCCCCGCTTTGATGGAGCGGTGGTTACCTGCTGCCGGCTGGTGCAGGGGTGGCGATAGTTGGTTCGGCTGGTTGCGTCTGGCGGGTGTGCCAGGCGTTTTCGTACTCGTTGGGGCTGAGGTAGCCCAGTTCCTTCTGGATACGGCGGGTGTTGTACCAGCCGTCGATGTAGGCGAAGATCGCGTTCTCGGCCTCGTCGCGGGTCCGCCAGCTGGTGCGGTAGACGAGTTCGATCTTCAGCGTTGACCAGAAGTTCTCCATGAGCGCGTTGTCGTATGAGTCGCCGACGGAGCCCATCGACGGCAGGATCCCGTTGTCCTGTAAGCGTTCCGCGAAGCGGAAGGACGTGTAGTTGGCCCGCGGTCTGAGTGATGGATCAACTGGCCGTCGCGGACGTCGCGTGACCAGATGCCGTATTCGAGGGCGGCGAGGATCAGGTCGGTGTCGCAGCGGTCGGAGGTCTTCCACCCGACGATCCGGCGGGAGAACACGTCGCGGACTGCGGCGAGCCAGAACCCACCCTCCCCGCAGGGAATGCGGGTGGCATCGGCGACCCAGAGCCGGTTCGGCCCGTCGGCGGTGAACTGCCGGTTGACCAGATCCGGCGCCGGCGTGTGCCGCGGGTCCTGCTTCGTGGAACCGCCGCGCCAGCCTCGACGCAGGAACGCACCCTGCCAGCCCTGGCCGGCCATCAACCGCTCCACCCGCTTGCGGCCCACGCGAATGCCGTCACGGCGTAGCTGCCGGTGCACCCGGTCCGCGCCATAGGTGTACCCGGACGCCTCCCAGATCTCGTGGATGTTGGAGATCAGCCCCAGGTCGACCACGTCGCGGTCGCAGGGCTGTTCGGCCTGCTTGACCCACGCGTAGTAGGTCGAGGCGCCGACATTGAGGACCCGTAGCAGGAGCGCGACCGCGAACTGGTCACGGTGTTCATAAATGAACGTCATGACCGTCGCCGGGTCGGGTCGAGCTCCGCCGCGAAATACGCGCTCGCCGCTTTCAGGATCTCGTTCGCCCGGCGCAGCTCAGCGACTTCCTTGCGCAGCCGCCGGTTCTCCTCGGCCATCTCACTCATCGGTCAACTCACCACGACGCACCACCGGCACATCGTCAACGATCAACCACTACAAGATCGGCAGGACACGCCCTAGTCCGATGCTCCCTATCTGCTGGTAGCAGCGTGACCGGGCACCGGACCGATGCCCAGCCAGCGCCGCGATTCGCTGCCCTCTCAGCATGATCAGGTCTGCCGCGACCGCCCGCTCGATGACTGCATCGGCCGGCAAGATCACGCCAGCACGGATTCACATTCAGGGCTGGGCGCGCATCCCAGATTGAACCAGAAACTCAGAGCGTTTCGGCGCGAGAGACCCATGCCGGTCGCCGACCCGGGCCGCCGCCTCATCGTCAGCGCCGCCGGGCGGCCGGCATCGGCGCCACCAACGTCGCGGGTCCAATGTAGCCACGGATGAAGGAAAGGCGCAGCGCCGGTTCAGCGGCGGCATCTTGGACGATCTCCACGACCCAGCAGTCCAGACTCGACGAGTGGGGGATCACCACCGTGGGCGCCACGTTCCCGATCTTGCTTCTCCCCTACCAGCCCGAGACCCCACCGGGCCCACGCCCAACTCTGCTCGGAAGGTCGCTGGGTACGGCCGGTCGGCTCACTCGGCGCCCTGCTCCCAAACTGCTCCCAAAGTAAGGGGCGATAGCAGAAAAGCTCGTTACCGGCGACTCCGGCAACGAGCTTTCCACCTGCGGGTATTGATGGTGGGCGATGCTGGTATCGAACCAGCGACCTCTTCGGTGTGAACCGGGACGCCGCACCCCCTCTGACCAGGCGAAACCTGCAACCCCAGGTAGGGGCCAGCGCCGTTCAGAGCAGTTCAACGCGGTTGAGTGCGGTTGCACGCCGTTCAGCGCATCCCGCTGCTCCCAATTCGCTCCCCCATCACCCGGCCGGGGCCAGCACTCGGGGGGGCTCGACAGGGCGGGCCGACGTTCAGCCCGTGGGCAGGTCGACCGGTGGGCGAATCTCCGTGACGGTGCAATGGCGCCGGCCGAGCTGGACTCGTACATCCCAACGGTGTCGCCGACCACCAGGTGCCGCCACCGCGCCGGGGTCAGCGGGGCCAGCCGTATCCCGCCGCTACCGCCCGACGGGATCTCCGGCGCGTACTCGACCCACACTCGGGCCGCGTGCAGACCGGTGCCATCGCCGAGGTCCCACATCGGACGGAGCTGGCCCTGACCCGACAACGCCAGCCGCCGGCCGCCGCGCTCCGGCGAAAAGAGTTCCAAATCAGCGCGGATGACTCCGTGCTCGGCCTCCTGTCGCCGCCAGTGGCACCAGAGCACCGAACGGTCCAGCCATAGCAGCGAGGCGACCTCCGCCTACAGCTTCCAGAACAGGCACGGGACGGGACAGTCCTCACCGAGTTCCTGCAGCAGGTCGAGAGCGAGCTCCCATTCCCCTTACCGCAGGTACTCCCGGACGTCCACAGCGGTCACGCCGTTCTCGGCTCTGGCCCCCTCGGGCAGGCTCGCCTCAGCACGGGTAAGCAACGCGTGAACGGGCACGGATTACGATATCCGGTCGAGGTGGGAGCCCATCGCCCCGCCACTTCCGGCCAGGGGCGTCATCCCCTGACCGGGATGGCGACGTATTTGTACTCGAGGAACTCCTCGATCCCGACCCGTCCCCCCTCCCGTCCCAGTCCCGACTGCTTGACGCCCCCGAAGGGTGCCGCCGGGGTCGAGACGAGCCCGGTGTTGAGTCCCACCATCCCCACGTCGAGCCGTTCGCACAGGCGCAGCGCGCGGTCGATATCCCGGGTAAACACGTATCCGACCAGGCCCCAGTCCGTGGCGTTGGCAGTCCGGACGATCTCGGCCTCGTCGTCGAAAGCGACGATCGGTGCCACCGGTCCGAAAATCTCCGTCTTCAGCATTTCGCTCGACAGGTCCACTTCGGTCAGCACGGTGGGAGAGTAGAAGTAGCCAGGGCCCTCAATCGCCGTGCCGCCGGTCAGCACGCGGGCGCCACGTGAGACTGCGTCGTTGACGAGCGCGCTGATCTTGCGCCGGCTGGCCTCGTCGATGAGCGGGCCAACGTCGGTGTCATCAGCCGTGCCGGCTCCGACGCGTAGGGATCTCATGCGAGCCGCCAGCCGCCATCCAAACTCGTCTGCGATTCTTCTATGTACGAACAGGCGGTTGGCTGCCGTGCACGCCTCACCCATGTTGCGCATCTTGGCCGTCATCGCACCCTCGACGGCCAGGTCCAAATCGGCGTCCGGGAAGACGATGAACGGTGCGTTGCCACCGAGCTCCATCGACGTACGGACCACGGCCTCCGCGCACTGGGCGAGGAGGACCCGACCGACCTGCGTCGAGCCCGTGAACGACAGTTTGCGGATCTGGCCGCTGCGCAGCAGCGGCGCGACCACATCGCCGGGCCGCGAGGTGGTGATGACCTGAAGGACACCGTCGGGCAGTCCCGCCTCCTGCAGGATCCGTGCCAGAGCCAGACTGGACAGTGGGGTCTGGGGTGCCGGCTTGAGCACCATGGTGCACCCGGCCGCGATCGCCGGGCCGATCTTGCGGGTGCCCATCGCGAGTGGGAAGTTCCAGGGCGTTATGAGCAGGCACGGCCCTACCGGCTGGCGCATGACCAGGATGCGATTGCGCCCGTCGGGTGTCCTGGAAAACCCTCCGTCAACGCGGACCGCCTCCTCAGAGAACCACCGGAAGAACTCGGCCGCGTAGGCGACCTCACCGCGCGCCTCGGCAAGCGGCTTGCCCATCTCGAGGGTCATGAGGAGCGCCAGATCCTCGGTCCGGCTGAGGATGATCTCGTATGCGCGACGGAGAATGTCGCTGCGCTCCCGCGCGGGGGTGTCCGCCCAGCCGTCTTGGGCCTCGAACGCCGCGTCGAGGGCCTGCCTACCGTCCTCGACGTCGGCATCGGCGATCTCGCAGAGCACGGTCCCGGTGGCGGGGTCGTCCACGGCCAAAGTCCGCCTCGTGGCACCCGCAACCCAACGGCCACCGATCAGCAGGTGCTTGGGTACCGACGCGATCAGCTCGTCGGCGGAAAGGGTCGTTGGCATGTGTCTTCCTCTCAGCTGACCCGGCCAGAGACGACATCCGCGCAGCGGGCGATAGCCGATGTGCGGTGGCCACCCCTGCTCTCGTGCCGGTCAGCGAGCCGGTATGCGACGTACAGGGTTCGGACGCCCAGCCAACGCAGCGGCTCGGGCTCCCAGGACCGCACCCGGTCGTGGACCCACGGCAGCCGGGTCAAATCGGTGTCGTGGCGAAGAACGAGATCGCGGAGCGTGCGGGCGGCGAGGTTCGCGCTGGTCACGCCGTGCCCGACGTACCCGCCGGCCCAGCCGAGCCCGGTTTCCTGGTCGACGTGGACGGTGGCGCACCAGTCCCGCGGCACGCCTAGAACCCCGGACCATGTGTGGGCGACCTGCGCGGCGGCGGCTGCCGGGAACAGTCGCGCGAGCTGATCACGCAGCGATCGCACGGTCGTGTGGTGTGTCTGGCCGTTGTGATCCCACCGGGAGCCGAACCGGTACGGGACTCCGCGGCCCCCGATCGCGATGCGCCCGTCGGGGGTGCGCTGCAGGTAGCAGTATGCATGGGCCTCGTCGCCGAGCAACTCGGCCCCGGACCAACCAATCTCGGACCAGACGCTGTCCGGCAGTGGTTCGGTGACAATCAGGCTGCTGTTCATCGGCAGCCACGTCCGCTGGTGCCCCTTCATGGCGGCGGTGAACCCTTCGGTGGCGCGCAGGACGTAGGACGCCCGCACCCTTCCGTGCGGGGTCACGGCCAGATGAGGCCGGATCTCGGTCACCTCGGTACGTTCGAAGATCTGTACCCCGAGGCGCTCGACGACGTCGGCCAGACCACGAACGAGCTTCGCCGGCTGGATCCGGGCGCAGTGCGGAGTGAACGCCGCGGAGCGGGCCCCGGCCACTCGTACCCGCTCGTCGGTTTCCGCCCGGGACAGCAGCACTAGGTCCTCTGCACCCCAGCCCCACTCGCGCCAGCGGCTGACGCGCTCTGCCAGGCGCGCGTGCTGCGCGTCGTTGGTCGCGACGTGCAGCAGCCCGTCCTTGACGACATCGGCGTCAATGCCCTCCGCAGCGGCGCGGGCGATCACCTCCTCGACGGCGTCGAACATCGCGTGCTGCATGGCCACCGCGGCTTGGCGCCCCTGTCGTTTCGCCCAGCGCGTGACCTGCCCGGCCGGTTCTGCGCTCAGCCAGCCGCCGTTGCGCCCGGACGCCCCGAACCCGGAGAACTCCTTCTCGAGAACGGCGAGGCGGAGGTCCGGGCAAGCACGCTTGAGGTAGTAGGCGGTCCACAGCCCGGTCAGCCCCGCCCCGACGATGCACACGTCGACGTCGACGTCACCGCCGAGCCTGGGTCGGGACCTCGGCAGGCCCGCCTCCTGGTACCAGTACGAGACGTCCCCGTTGGCGTATGGCAACCCGACCCTCTTGGCAGTCATCGATGCATTCCCAACTTTAAAGATCGAAGGTGGTTTTGTCAGGCGCGGCCGCGCGCACCGACCGTTGATGCCTGGACTGACAAGGCGCTCAGCTAATGAACGTCTGCCGCGCGGCAGCGAGCCGTTCGATTCCGAGCCGGAGCCTCGGCGGAGTCGCGGCGAAGGAAACCCGGAGCCGGTCGCCGTAGCCACCGTCGTAGGCGAACATGTCCCCGGGGATCACACTGACGCCGTGCCGCAGGGCCACGGACGCGAACTCGGCGGCGTTGGCCCGCGGAAGCTGCACCCACAACGCCAGCCCGCCGGAACAGGAAGCGACCTGCCAGTCGGGGATGAGCTGACGCAAGTTACCCACCGCCAGGTCGTGCGCGGCGCTGACCTGCGCGCGGCGGTCCCGCTCGAGCTCAGCGCCGCGGCTAGCGAGCGCGTGCGCGGCGACCTCCTGCAGTAGCACCGGTGAGCCGAGGTCGATCGCGCCCTTGAGCCGGGTCAGGTTCCGGATGACGGGGATGTCGGCTCGCAGCCACCCGAGCCGCAGGCCGCCCCACAGCAGCTTGCTCAGCGAACCGACGACGACCGACTGGCCGGGCCGGCAGTGCTGGGCGAGGTACCCGGGGTCCGGTTCGTCGCCCAGCAGCAGCTGCTGTTGAGCGGCGTCCTCCATGAGCAGAACGTTCGCCCGTCGGCATGCCGCCGCGATCTCCCGCCGGCGCCCGGTGGGCAGGGTGCGTCCCGACGGATTGCTGCACGTGGCAGACAAGAGCAGGAAGCGCGGCTGATGCTCGCGGGTCAGCCGCTCGATGTCATCGGGGCGGGGCCCGACGACATCGTTCGGTACGTGCACCACACGAGCGCCGAGGGAACGCAGCGCCTCCAAAGCCCCCGCGTACAGCGGTGTCTCCGCGAGCACCGTGTCCCCGGTCGACAGCCACGCGGACGCCGCCAGAAAGATCGCCTGTTGGGCGCCGGCGGTAATCAGGATCTGGCCCGGCTCGGTCGGCAGGCCGCGCTCGGATACCTGCGCCGCGACCGCGGCGCGCAGCGCCGGCAGCCCCGCCGGGAGGTAGCCGTGGGCCCCGGCCCACGTCTGCGGAGCGTCCCGGACGACCCTCGTCCACGACTCCCACAGCGCCGGGTGGGGGTCGAGCCCCGCCGCAGCCAGGTTGACCACCCCGTCATCGGCGCCGTCCGGCTGCCGGAACACCGGCATCATGCCGAGGACGTTGGTCCAGCTGAGCCCGTCGAAAGGCGCCGAGGGGTCACGGACGACCGTGCCGCTCCCGCGGCGCGCTTCGACGAAGCCCTCCCGAGACAGGATCTGCAGCGCCGCGGCCAGCGTGCTGCGGCTGACGGAAAGGGCCTGCGCCAACTCCCGTTGCGGCGGCACCGGGGTGTGCGCCCGCAGGTCGCCCTGCTGGATGGCCAACCGGATCCGTTCGGCGAGCTGCCGGTACAGCTCACCCGTGCCGCCCTGCCAGCGGCCGAGCAAGGTGGCGAACTCGTGCGCTGTCACCCGCCGCGGGTGCCGTGAGGTCGCCGCCATGCTCGTCACCCCCTTCGTGAGGCCTCGTACGCCCAGGGCGGGGCTGCCGATGCTTCGGTGCTGGCCCCGCGACCCAGTGTCCGCGGCGCCGCGCGTCGCCGGCCAACCGCCCGGCGTCGTGGCGTCCCCAACCGTGACCAACGATCGCAAGGCCGGCATATCAGGACGCGGCCGTTCCCGCCGGCGTCAGGGTCGGGACGGCCGCGCCAGCGCGACTTGGCGCCCTGACCGCGATCATCAGTATCGACGCGGTGAACAGCGCCCCGGCCAGGAACAGGAACGCGGCCCCCTGGCCGAAGTCGCCGGTCAGCCACCCGATCACATAGGTGCCAGCAAACGAACCGACCGCACCGCAGCTGTTAATGAGCGCGGTCGCCGCACCTGCCACGTTGCGCGGCAGCATCTCCGTGATTGCGGCGAAATACGTTCCATAGGGCGCATACATCAGACCGCATGCCAGCGACAGCGACAGGAACGAGACCGCGAAGTGGTCCTCGCCAACCTGGTACGACACGTAGAACAGTACCGCGCTGGCCAGCAGGACCGGCCACACGAACCGACCACGGGATGCACTCGACCGGTCCGACCAACGGCTGTTGAGCACCATGAAAATGACGGCCAGCAGGTACGGGAAGGCGCTCAGCAGACCCGTGTTCCCGATGCCTTCCTTGGAGCCGGCCTTGATGATCGTCGGCAGCCAGAACACGAGCCCGTAGATGCCGATCGTCCAGCAGGCGTACTGGACGCAAAGGATGAGCACCCGGGGCTGGCGGAACGCCTGCGCGTACCCGGCCACCTTCGGCAGGGCCGCCTGCTCACGCTCCAGGTCAGCCTCGAGCGCGACCGTCTCACCCTTGGACATCCACGCGGCCCGGCTCGGCATGTCCTGGACGAGCTTGCGGAATACGAACGCGAACAGGATCGCCGGCACGCCCTCGATGACGAACATGGCCCGCCAACTCGTGACCTCGATCAGGTACCCCGTCACTGCGGACATCCACATCACCGTGACCGGGCTGCCGAGGATCAGGAGTGTGTTGGCGCGGCCGCGCTCACGAGCACGGAACCAGCGGGTCAGCAGGATGATCAGCGCCGGGAACACCGCCGCCTCGGTCACGCCGAGCAGGAAGCGCGTGACTATGAGGGCGGTCGGGGAAGACACGAACCCCTGAAGCGAGGAGAACAGGCCCCACAGGATCAGGCACCAGAAGGTGACGCTGACGGCGCTGCGCCGCTCCGCGAAGTGGGCGGCTGGAATCTGGAAGAGGAAGTAGCCGGCGAAGAAGCTGGCCGCGACGAGGCTGGAGATGCTCGCCGTGATGCCGAGATCCTCCGCGAGCCCCCCGGCCGTGGCGAACGAGTAGTTCGCCCGGTCGACGAAGGCGAGGCTGTAGGTGATGAACACGATTGGCATGAGACGGGACCATCGGAGCGAACCCGACTCGCGTTGAACTGCACTCATGTGAACTCCCGATGACCTTACAATCTGGCACGTCCTGGAGGTTGATCAGAGTGACACCACCCCCGCCCGCGGCAGCGGCGGTGGTGTCACCCCTGGTGCTGCGCGGTTGCTCAGACGTGGTCGGTCGGCCATCCCTTTACCTGGCAGACCTCAGGTTCGTCGGTCAGGTTCATGAGCCGCTCAAAGTACTCGTAGTCCAGCTCGAGCACGTCCAGGGTCTTGGGGTGCTGCCGACGGAGGAACACGCTCTGACCCGGCTTGGTCAGCAGTACGACAAAAGCCCGGAATCCCTCGTCCCCGGACTGAGGGATGTGGGTAGAACCCACGCCCTCGATGATGGTCGTCCCCTCCACCAGGGACTCACGCGAGTCGTACCACCAGGCACCAGAAATCGTGTACGCGATGACGCGGCACTTGTGCTCGTGGATGGGGAATTGGGTGTTCGGCGCCATGTCGTACAGGAAGATGATCTCGCCGTTCTCCCGGTCAACGGAGACGACCTTGATGAACGACCCTGTGTAGCCCAGGTCGCGCATCTCAACCCAGGGCTTGTCATCGAAGTAGACCACCGAGTCGTCGTCGCCCTGAATTACCGGCCAAGGCACTCCCGCGACAAGCCGGGCATCCTGCGCATTCATCATTTCCGTCCTACCTCTCATTGGCTCCGGAAGGGTTGAACGGGATATTGGTCCGTGCACAACAGGCCAATCAACGACTCATTGGCTTGCCGATGGGTCAGTGGGTGGACACCAGCCCTCGCCGAAGATCGCCAAGACCGGTAGATGGGGCAGCTGCTGCGCGGACACGACCTCGCTGGGACGTCCGACGAGGTGGCCGGGGATGAACGTCGCGCCGGGGCGGAGGAGGGCGACGAAGAATGGGTGGTTTGTGCCCCCCGCCATCGCCCGGCCGCCCGGCTGACCCTCAGGGGCCCTGAGGGCTGCCATCCGCCGGTCCGCCGGGGCTGCCGCAGTATCGGCAGTTCACGACCTAGAATTCCGGGCTACGAGCCCACAGCCCGGCAGCCATGCCGCCGGCTTGGCGCTGGCACACCACCGTCCAGTACCTCACCGGCGGCACCTATGTCCTCACATGACCCGCGACCTGTCCGTCGGCCGAGTTCCCTTCGAGTGCGCCGAAGAGGTCAGCAGCGCCAAAGCCCTGGTCGGCGCGTTGCCGGTGGGAACGCCGTCCCACTTCGCAGGACTCGTCATGACGTCCGCCGACCTGCCTCCAGAGCTACAAGTCGATACGACACCCTCGCCACTGACTGCCCGGTGGCCCGTCGGCGCCATCGGCGCGAGCCGACCACGAACCAGCAGCGACCTGACCACTTCGACCTTCAGAAAGTGGTCTTCGGAGCGTCGCTAGTCCACGCAGACGCGCACCAGCAAGCCTGTACCGCTCGAATAGTCGGTCAGAGCTACGCCACCTGGGAGTATTCGTTGATCAGCCCGTTGAGGATCTTCCTACGGCGCACTCGTGTGGCCGTCAGGTCGGCGACCGGTCGTGGCGGTACGTTGGTGGCGTTGGGCGGTTGTTGGCCCCGGGCTTGGTGCGGCCGGTGGTCGTTGTAGTGAGCCACGTACTCCCCGAGGGTGGCGAGGAGGTGCCGCCTGTTGTAGATCAGCATCCGGTCGAGGCACTCACGGCGGACCGTGCGGACCCACCGCTCCGCGTACGCGTTCGCCCGCGGCGCCCGAGGCGGGGTTCGCAGGATCTCGATCCCCTCGGTGGTGAAGACCTCGTCGAACGGCGCGGTGTACTTGCTGTCACGGTCCCGGATCAAGAACCTGAACCGGGCGACTCTGCCGCCGAGGTCCATCAACAGGTTCCGGGCCTGCTGAGTGACCCTGTGGGGCTCGAATATTCGGCCATGGCCCTGACCTGCAGCGTCATAGGACCAAGATCTCCGAGCCGCGCTGTTTGAGCGAACGCTCAAGGAATTTGAGCCCTCGCTCAAACAGCGCCGGTCGAAGGTAGCTCGTCCGCGAAGAACTGCAGGTCAGGGCCCGCAACCGAGTATTCGAGCCCCACAGGTCGCCGTTGGTCACCATCGGTCCACCCTTGACGGCCTGGTGACGGCCTGGGCGGGCGGGCCGCTCATCACTGCCGTGGCTCTCCGGTGAAGAAGTCGGTGAGATCGCCCAATGGCGTACCGGGCGGGGCCAAAGCGGCCGAGAAGAGCAACCACATACCGCGCGGCGGACTGAAAAGCGCCTCCATCATGCTATTTCCGCCCATGTGAGCCGGCTGCCAGCCGTGCTTCCTCATGATTGTCAAAGCCAACCGGATTTGTCGCCGAGCCGGTGGGCTTAGGGTGACGCCGTCTGGGGGTTTCGAGGTGGAAGCAAAAAGGACGCTATGGACGGTATTGGGAAGTTTGGCACCGGTGAGGATGCCGTCTCCGTAGAGATGGTGTCGAAGCGCTTGGCACATGAGCTCGCCGGCGCGCATCATGATCGGGTAGTCGTCGCCCACTTGGTCGTACAACTGCTTACCCAGCAGCCACGATTGAAGATCCGCCGCCTCATCGAGGTCTTCATTTGGCCACTCCTTGCGTATCGACTCGGGGTCCGACCAGTCGATGTTAGGGCGGTCGTCTTCCTGCTGCGGCTCCTTCTTCCGGAACACCCTGGCCTCCTCAATGAATCACATCATGTGCCCACACGTACAACGCGGCAGCTCACCGGCGAGCCGCCAAAAAAGGTGCCGCCGTCTTCGAATGGATGTCGTTCGCCGTGTCGGCCATGCGAGCGCCCACCGGCCTTGAGTCCAACGAGTGCTGCAGCGCCACCGACGTCCGGCGGCGAAGACCAACTCATGTCAACAGCATGGTGGCGCACAACAGCGACGGACATTGGACGGCCGGCCACGATGGTGTCTAAAACCAGACAGCTGTTTGAGGTCCCCAAGGTAGAGGCCTGCGTCGTTCGCAACAGCCTCGGATCCCTCGCTTGTAAGTTCTGGGCAGCCTTCCGACCGCGTCCATCCCAGGCCGGCCTGCCCCCGTCCGACCCGCTAGCAGCACATGATGGTGCGCCGTCGTCTGTCCTCGTTGCTACAGCCGCTGCTACATCCGGCATTCGCCCGACCAGCGGATTAAGAGGCACATGCCAAGTAATGGCCGCATCCGGGCAGCCTCGGTTGATGTGACCGCCGGGTCGCTCGCAAGTGTGGCTGCTCGGCACGCTGACGCCATCCTTGTATGCGTCGTCGCTGTCTCACCCGAGGGTTGCCTGCGGCCCACACATTCGGCCGATGATGTCCAGGGCGTAGACGCCGTAACGTCACCCAAGAGAGATGGAGGTGTCGGCGTGGTGGTATGTCAGTGCGGGAACTGCGGCATTCCCGCCATCGGGCGATGCGCTAATCCCCGTTGCTCAATCGCTGGTGGAGCTCCGTACTGCATGTCTCATGGCCCAATTCCAAGCGGCTGGTGTGCACTGTGCACTTGGGCGCAGAAGGCCGCTCGGCAGGCGCACTCCGACAAGGTAGACGCGCTGCGCTCAAGAGTGCGGATGATCGCTTCCGAGTTGAATGCGGCCGGGGTCCGGAGGAACGAACGCTACTTTGCGCCAATGACGACCCAGAAGACCTTATTCGGACGGCTCAAGGACGTCCGAGACCCAGCACGCGATCTCTTCGGCTGGTACGTCGGCGACTACCTCTGGGTGTTCCCTAACCGCGAGACGTCTTGGTCGATCGGCAAGAGCATCGGTCGCCTCCGGACGGTTGTCTGTCTCCGAGGTGACGTGCTGCCCGTCGGACATGGACCCGAGGCCAAGGACTGCAGCCTTTATGCCAAGGGCCTCTATCTTGGTTTTTCGGCGTTCGCCACTTCTGAGGAAGAGCCCGATCCGGTCGACCTTTGGCAACAGATCATTGACCGGTTGCACGCAGTGGCTCGGTCATCGGGGGTAACGCTCTCTACGGGGGCCTCGCCGACCGTCGATGGGCTTTGAGGGTGCGACAAGCAATTGGAGCAAGGCTTGCTCTGACGACGCATCAGGGCGATCAGGCCTGACGGGAAGTCTCCGCTCCTCCTGAGCCTGATAGCTCGATTACAAGCTGTGTGCAGCACATCCTGTCGGGCTCGTAAACTCGGTTCGGGCTGTGACGTGCGGTTTTGTACGAGGTCTGCCCGGCGGCAGCGAGGACGATCTAAACCATGACCGCTTCGCTGGTGTACCTGCTCCTGCGTCAGATTCTGCAGATGCTCACCCAACTCGCCCGCGACGGCGGCGCTAAAGACGTCGAACTGCTCGTGTTGCGCCATCAGGTCGCGGTCCTGCGCCGACAGATCCACCGCCCCGACCTGCAGCCCGCCGACCGGGTGGTGCTGGCGGCGCTGTCGCGGCTGCTGCCCCGACCGCAGTGGTCGGCGTTCTTCGTCACCCCGGCAACGTTGTTGCGCTGACATCGGCAGCTCATCGCCCGGCACTGGACCTATCCGCACGCACGCCCCGGCCGACCACCCATCGACCGGGAACTCCGCGACCTGGTGCTACGCCTGGCAACGGACAACACGACCTGGGGCCATCGCCGAATACAGGGCGAATTGGCTCGCCTGGGCTACCAGATCGCAGCAAGCACGGTCTGGAAGATCCTGCACCAGGCCGGCGTCGGCCCGGCACCCCACCGGACCGGACCCACCTGGCAGCAGTTCCTCACCGCCCAGGCCCACACGATCCTGGCCTGCGACTTCTTCACCGTCGACACCGTGCTGCTCAAACGAATCTACGTGCTCTTCTTTATCGAACTCGCCACCCGCCAGGTCCACGTCGTCGGTGTCACCGCGCACCCGACCGGTAGCTGGGTGGCGCAGCAAGCACGGAACCTGCTGATGGGCCTCGACCAGCGGGCAGACGGGCTGCAGTTCCTGCTGCGTGACCGTGATGCGAAGTTCACGGCCGCGTTCGACACGGTCTTTACCGCGGCGGGTATCGACGTACTCCGCACACCTCCGCAAGCCCCGATGGCGAACGCCTTCGCAGAGCGCTGGGTCGGCACGGTACGACGCGAGTGCACCGACCGGATGCTCATCCTCGGCGAACGGCACCTGACGAAGGTCCTGACCGAGTACACCGAGCACTACAACGGCCACCGGCCACACCGATCACTCGGCCAACGACCGCCCAACCCGCCACCGCAGGTCGTCGACCTCACCGCCGCCCGGGTCCAACGACGCCCGATCCTCGGCGGACTGATCAACGAATACTCGCAGGCAGCGTAGCCAAACTGGATTTACGAGCCCCACAGGGAAAGGTGCTGCAGTGGGAGTACGAGACCGAGCGGGAAGCCATGCTCATGGTTGATCGCCTTCTGCGCGCCGACACCGCCGGCCAGTGGCGCGAGCAGGATTCTAGGGCATCCCGAGCGTCCGGCGGCGGGAGTAGCACCCGCAGCGGCACCCCGGCCCAAACGTGTCCAGAATGACCATTGTTGGCCGGTTGATTTAAGGGGATGACTGCGCCGAGGAGTTGGCTCGCCCTGAGTCTCGTCAAGCCGAGATGCGAGGCGCCTCCTGGGCGTGGCTATGGAGCCGGCGGACAGATGACCTGTGCCAATCGTTTGATCGCCTCGTCCCAGCCAAGCGCCGCGATGTCCAGGCATTGCAGCGTGTCGAGGGTTTGCCCACCGCCGATGGAGAAGCTCGGCACGCTGATCGGTTGCAGCAGTACTGGCAGGAACCAGATCATGTCCGGCCGGCGCAGCCGCAGCTGTTCGATTGCAACGAGGACTTCATCGTTCATAAACGTCTTCGTGCGCGTTAAGTACGCGGCGGAAAAGCAGGCGACGAAGAAATCACCTTCGTTGATTTCCTTGCGGATCACGGACGCCCATCGTTGGCCAGGCAGTAGATGTGTGCGGTCGAGCCAGACTTCGACGCCCGCGCTGCGAAGCGCCGCGGCGATGCGGTCAACGTCTGCGGAGTCCTCCCTGACGTATGAAATGAAGACGCGCTTGCGGCTCATGGTCGGACGTTCTTCCTTCTGATGTGAGGTGACGCGTGGATCAAGCGCTGGGGGGAGCTGGCCGGTGCGTGCGGTCGGCCGCCGGGTCCGGGTGAGGAACTCATCGAGCGGAAGCTCGGCGAGCAGTTGCTGACACATGTTGCGGACCGCCTCGGCATCGAAGTTGCTGTCGCCGTGCTCCCCGACGACCAGTCGTTGGTGGAGGTGGGTGGTCGCCTCGAAGCCATCGACGAGCAGCGGCAGAAGCTCCGAGTGCCCGGTTTCCAGCAGGCCGAGGTTTCGCAGCATGGGGTCCTGTGGGAGGAAGAAGGTGTTCCATAGACAGGTGGCAAGCGCTACCCGGGCGACGAATCCGTGCTCTCTATGGGCGAGAGCCGGGGTCGTGAGGGTCGCAAGCCAACGCCACACGTCGGATGGCAACCGGCGCGCCCGTTGGGCGGCGGCGAGGAGCGCACGGACGGCTTCGGCGGCCTCCGCGTGTCGGCGCGCGGCGACCAGGTCGATCAGCGCCTGCTCGACCGCCCGGACCGAGGCGCGGTCCGGCGGGGCGACCGGCGGCGGTTCGGGCGTCGGGATCGCCACCGATGGCAGGCTGGCCCATCCTCGTGCGCCAGTCATGACCCGCTGGGTGACCTCTCGGGCGACGGGGTCGCGGTGACTTCGCTGCCGTACGGCCTTGACGATCTCCTCGGTGCCAGTCGGGTCGATCCCCATGCAGCTGGCCGCGTACTGGACGAACTCTTGCGCGAACCGGTGGGTTGGGATGACGTCCGCCTGCCACGCCGTGTTGGTGGCCGCCATGATCTCCAGCCATCGGTGCACGGGGTCCTCGGCGACCTGGGGTGAGTCCGGCGCGCAGCGGTTCACTGTGCCGGCCTCTATCAAATGGTCTGCTACCTGCAGTGGCGTCGGCTCGACGAGCGCCCGGTCGTCGAGCCATCGAGGACTGGTGTGCCGTCGCTGCGCGCCAGGTGTCCGGAAAGACACGCTGAGCACTGGCTCGATTTCACCCACGTCGATGTCAATGTAGGCGGCGATGTGGACTCCGCCGCGCTGCAGCTGGTCCAGCCCCGCGATGCCGATGGGCGCCGTTACCACGGCCTCGCCCCTTGCCGAGATGGCCAGTTCCCGCACGTGCATCGGCAGGCCGGTCGGCGATGCCAGCCTGCGCCGCTCCGTGAGCCGGTCGGTTGACAAATCGTAGTCGTGGATGACTAGCCCGCCGGTCCGACTGTCGACCGTCATCACGGTCATGTCGCCTGCGTCGAGGCGAGGATTGAACGCGACGGCGCCAGAGCGCACCGGCAACGGCACCACCGTCCCGTCGTCCGTGCGAACAAGCAGGTTACGACCCTGGCTCCAGTCACACAGGTGGATCCAGCGGCCATCCGGGGAATACGTCAGCTCGACGAAGTCCAGCCGGACGGCAGCGGGAAAGCCAACGACAAGCCGACGACTGCCGACCCCGAGCTCGTACTCCCAAAGCAGGTACTTCGCCATGCCCGAGTCGTCCGCGAGGCGACCGAGCCGCTCCTCCATTACACACACCCGCGAGCCGTCGTCGCTCCAGGCCACCGCATGCGCAGCGGACACAGGGACCAGCATCTGTGTGTCGGCGCTGCCGAACCGCTGCAGGTACAGCTGATGGTGCAGATGCGGGGTGCTCGGGTACGGCGAGCCGGCCTCGAACAACAGATGCAGGGCCTGCCAACGGATCCAGTCCGTGCCTGAGGGTAGGCCGAACGCCTCAGCAGTCTGCGCACGGGAGAACGCCCACGCGCCAGCCCGCTGGTGCGCTACGCCCATGCGATCCACGTAGTCGGGGTGCGACAGCACCGCTCCGCGCTCGTCGACCACGACTGACGGTGCGCGATGGCCGCGTTCCTCAGCCACACGGAAGAAGACCTGCAGCGCCTCGTAGTCGCTTATGTCCCCGCTCGTCATGACCGACTCGCCGATCGCCAGCCTACCCATGATCCGCCTCGTCCCCGTCGCGGAAGATCTGCCCCATCGTCGGGTTCCGCCAGAATGTCCGGCTCACGTTGATATCCGGCGCGATCTGGCCGAGCCGGGTCAGCGCGGTGAGGTACCGCGACGGGTCAATCCCGGCATCCTGGCACGCCGTTGAGATGGTCCGCAGCCGATGCGTCACCTCCTGCACCGAAGCCGCCACCGGCGCGGTCGGCCGCTCGGCCCGTATCGAGGCGAGCGTGTCGAGGTAAGCGTCAGTGATCTGCCCGTCGACATCGGATGGTCGCCGTCTGCTCATTTCGTTGACGACATGATGGGTGTGCAGCAGGTCAATGGCCTTCTGGAAGAAGAACAACGCGGCGGCCTGGTCACCCGCCCGCAGCCGCTGGACGCCTCCCGCGGCGATAGTCTCGGGCGAGCCGTAGTGCCGGCTAACGAGCCGCTGGTAGCGCTCCTCGCCTTCCTGCAACCACCTGCCGTCGTCTACTCCGGGGCGAACGCCGGGGCTCTGGCCACCTGCTCCCCTGGCTCGGCTCCAAACGAAATAGAACAGGGCGCACATGACAGTGACCGCCAGCACGAGGCAGAACCCGGTCGACTCCATGACGGCTCATCACATCCTGCAATATCAGGATCAACGGTGGGTACAAACATTCGAGCCTGCCGCGACGCCCGCCGGTACCCCCGAATGGGTGCCGATCGATCGCCGTCCTGGGTGCCCACCCGCCTCCACGTACATGGCACGCTGCCTCACGGCGGAGTCCTCCGACCCACCGCTGCGAGATGAGGACCTGTTCTACGGGCAACTATCGGCACCGTTGCATTGAGCGTTGGCAAGATCGAGGCAGGCTTGAGCAGTGAAGTCACTGACCAGCTCTCGGCCGTCGCTGCCTCCAAAGTCCGCGTTCGCCGGGTTCCGGTTCCCGCCGGAGGTGATCGTGGTCGCGGTCCGCTGGTATCTGCGGTTCAACCTGTCGTATCGGGACGTTGAGGAACTGCTGGTCGAACGTGGGGTGGAGTTCGATCACGTTACGGTCTACCGGTGGGTGCAGCGGTTCACGCCGCTGCTGGCCGATGCCGCCCGATTCAGCCGCCACTCACCAGGCGATAGGTGGTTCGCCGACGAGACGTACGTCAAGGTCAATGGGGTGTGGCGGTACGTGTATCGGGCGGTCGACCAGCACGGGCAGGTCATAGACGTGCTGGTCTCGGCCCGCCGTGATGCCGGCGCGGCGCGGCGGTTCTTCCGACGCGCGCTGTCGGCGTTGAAGGTGACGCCCAGCGAAGTCGTCACGGACGCCGCGGTCTACCCCGGCGTGCTGGATGAGCTGGTCCCGTCGGCGTGGCACCACGTCGAGCAGTACGCCAACAATCCGATCGAGGCTGATCACAGCCAGCTGAAACACCGGTTGAGACCGATGCGCGGTCTACGAACCGACAAGACAGCACAAGTGATCATCGCCGGCCACGCGTTCATGCAGAACCTCCGACGCGGACACTACGAACTCGCTGCCGACGCCCCGCCGGTAACACGGGTGTCTGTGGCGTTCGCCGCCCTCGCCCTGGCGATCTGACCTCGGACCGACACGGGTTCAACGCGTCGTCGATCCCACGACGCAACGGCGCCTCGGCGGCAGCTGAGGGTGCAGCCGGGTAGCCATCAGCGGTCGACCCGGCGTGGTCCGCTGGTGGTCCACGCCTCAAGGTCAGGTCAAGCCGAGGTCCGACGCCGGCACGGGACCGACTCGGTCTCCAGCCTGACCCAAATCGGAACGCATAACCATCCGCTCAACGACGCGATTGCGTGGACGACTGACCGGTAGGGGTTCGCCGTCGCCGGCTCACCAACGCGCGACTTCCGATTTCGGCGCAACGGCCGAATCATGCTTGTCGAGGAGAACGGGAAATCATTGCAGCGTGTCGATCAATTCGCGAAGCTTGTCGTCGGTTGCAGCATCCGTGCTGGCGTGCGCCATCGTTCCGTCGGAGGCGACGAAACCAACCGCGGTTGGCTTGGTCTGCCCGGCTTCGATACCGGTTGCCTGGCTGATCTGGTATCCGGCCGCACCCTTGATGTCCACGCCAACCGGCACGGGGAACGGGCCTGCCGCCTTCGACGCCTCCTCGGCCAAGGACGCGGCGTCGGCCGGGTTGAGCAGGCTGCCCTTCCAATCCGCAGGCGGTACTGCGACGAGCATGCCGATCACCCGCGGTCGGACGCCGCCCTGCGTCAACGGTAGGAGCCGGGCCACCATCTTTCGGATGCCCGTCGCGTCTCCGACGACGATCACCAACGGCGGCGGATAGTCAGCCGATGCCAGCTCGCCGCCGCCCACCCGCGGCAGGCGGAAGTCCTCGATCCTCGGACCAGACCCGTCTTGCCCGCCAGCGAGTAGCTCAGTGGAGAACGTGCCAACGTCCACAGTGTGAACGAAATCGACGTCGCTAGCCGCAATGGACAGTGTGGCTCCGTCGTCCTTGAGTAGGAGGCCTGTCGCCTGATCCAGCGACATCTCGTGCGGCTCGGGCATCCCGCCCTCGTCAGTCGAGCCGGCGCACGCATAGCGGACGGCGATGTGCCCGAGTAGGGTGTGCGTCCCCAAGCGGCGGGCATCCGGGCACGCCCGCCGGAAATGCTGCGAGCCCTCCCGAAGGACGTAGACCGGCCGCTGGCCGGCGTCCGGGTCGTCGACCCGGGTGTACGCCGGCTCGCCATTCGGGTTGTAGTCGAGCAGGACCTGGCCGTCCCAGACCGTCCAACTGCCGTCCGTCCTCTTCTCCCAATCCGTCTCCGGTTCCCCAAAGTAGTTAATGCGGGTACGCCGATCGCCGTCGGCGATCACCTCGTACTCCTGACGGAACTCCTGTCCGTCCTGCCTCATGATCATGGTGTAGCGCCCGCGAATCACGTCAAGCGTCTGCTTGACGACCCCGGTCGAAGTTCCCGCCGGCGGAGCCTGCCGCACCGGCCGCCCACAGCTGCTGATTGCCAGCACCACTACGACCCAACCGCCGATGACCGGCCACCACGCGCGCTGCGCAGGCCGGCGAGATTCCCGGGTTGTTGACTTGGGAGGTCGCGGGTCGTCCATGGCAGGACTTCCTAACGTCGTCGATGCCGGACGTTGTCGATGCCGGCCGAAACGCCTTCCCCGCCAGCGTGGCGGGTGCCACCTGCTTCGGAGGGCTGCCCCCGCTCCCAGCGTTCTCCCCGAACGCGCCGCCGTCAATTGGCTGATAGTTGTCATCGATTCGACCGCCGGCCCCGCCAAGAACCATCTCGCAGCGGCCTCTGGCCACGGATTCGAAGCCGGGCACGGTGCATGACCAGGTACTCGGTCGGCGACATGACGTGCCTGCGGCCATCGATCTCGTCTAGGGTGAGGCGGTCGAGTGCCGTCCACCCGGTGCTGGCTCTGCGACGGGCGGCGCTGCTTTGGAACTGCCTGCCCGCTGGCAAGATCGGGGCCATGGCGAGCGAGACGTCTCGGTAAGGAGGCGGCGATCGGTCACGGTCATGAGCTGAGGACGGAGCGGCTGCGGCTGCGGCGTTGGCGGGAGGCCGACCGGGCACCGTTCGCGCAAATGAACGCCGACCCCGAGGTCATGGAACACTTTCCCGCACCGCTCACCCGCCGCGTCAGTGATTTGCTGGTCGACCGTATCGAGGCCGACTTCGAGTAGCATGGGTTCGGGCTGTGGGCCATCGAGGTGGTTACGACCGGGCAGTTCGTCGGGTTCACCGGCCTGTCGGTGCCCGGGTTCGAGGCTCACTTCACACCCGCGGTGGAGATTGGCTGGCGGCTTGCGCGACCGGCCTGGGGCCAGGGGTATGCGACGGAGGCAGCCCGAGCGGCGATCGACTACGGGTTCACCCGCGCGGCGCTTCCGATGATCGTCTCTTTCACGGCCGCTACCAATGCTAGGTCCCGGGCGGTCATGGAGCGGCTCGGCATGACCCGCGACTCGGCCGACGACTTCGACCACCCCGGCGTGCCGCCGGGCCATCGGCTCCGCCGGCACGTCCTGTACCGAATCTCTCCTGGCTGGCAGCAGACGGCGGCTGTCCTGAGCAACGCACTCATTCCGCAGATGAGGACGTCGAGATAAGGACACCGCCAGGCGGACCAGCGAAAGGCCACGGATGTTGACCCCTTCGGGGCTGCCGAAGAGGTCACCACGACGGATGCGATGGTTGGTTATGGCGTTGCGGGTGGGATCCGGGCCTCAGCTGACGGGACCCGCTACCGGCTCGGCACGACGGGCAAGACGGGCCTTGTCGGTAAATGGCGCCGCACCGCAGACTCGCCTCCGGTGCGTCTGGGGCCTATGGCACAGTCCTGAGTGTGCAGCTGGACGAGTTGCCGGACTGGTTACCGGCTTGGTGTCGTGACCATCTGGGAGGCGAACCCGCCGGCGTGCTGTTCCAGTCGCATCAGGTCTCGATGGTGTTCGGTCTGCGGTTGGCCGGTGGCCGGGACGTCGTGGTCAAGGCGCGCGCCGACGACGGCCGGGCCGCTTCGTGTGTCGCGGCGCAGGCCCGGTTGGCCGAGCGCGGGTTTGCATGTGCCCGGCCGCTCACGCCGGTGGTCGGTGTCGGTGCGCTGGCCGTGCACGCCGAGGAATTCCGGCCCGGCGGCGAAGTACTGCGGGGGGACTCGCTGGACATAGCCAGGCGCTGCGCTGAGGTGTTCGCCCGGCTGATGGCCGAGCTTTCCGGCGTGACCGTCGCGCCGCCGCTGCCGAGTCCGCCCTGGGTCCGCTGGGACCACACCGATTCTGGGGTGTGGCCGACGATCGACTTTCTTGACAGCCGGGACCAGGGTGCGGTGTCCGAGCACATTGTCCAGACGGCTGAGCGGGCCCGGGGGCGCCTGCTGGCCGCCGGCTTGCCGTGCGTGCTCGGCCACGCCGACTTCGAGGCGCAGAACCTGCGGTGGCGGGGTAGGCGGGTGTGGGCGGTGCACGACTGGGACAGCCTGGCGTGGCAGCCGGAGGCGGCGCTGGTGGGAGCGGCGAGCGGGTCTTTCGCCAGTGCCGGGCCGCCCATGCTGGCGCCGATCGATAGCTCCGAGGCGTTCCTGTTG
Organism: Micromonospora sp. NBC_00858; assembly: GCF_045207365.1. Classification (NCBI taxonomy): domain Bacteria; kingdom Bacillati; phylum Actinomycetota; class Actinomycetes; order Micromonosporales; family Micromonosporaceae; genus Micromonospora; species Micromonospora sp. NBC_00858. The sequence goes on from NZ_CP108828.1 coordinate 3,471,931, forward strand.
GCCTATCAAGACATTCGAGGGCGCCTGTTCTCGGCCGTGGAACTGGAGATCGCGTGGGCGGCCAGCCTGTGGATGGCTGCGTACAACGCCCGGGAAATGGCACTGTGCGGGGGCACCCCGGCAGGTGGTGATGCACTGCGGGCACAGGCGGCCGAACGCCTCCACCGGGCCAATGCGTAACATCAGCACACAAACTCAGCGAGCGCCTGCCCCCGCCGTAACGTCGGGGCACATCCGCCCTTCGAGATCATCACCGCCGCCAATACCCTCCTCGACGACCTCGGCCAAGCCCACGACACAATCAAATCGTCCAAACCAGTTGCGCACCAATCTGAGTCAACTCGGGATCCAAGATCATCAGAGTCCGGAGAAGTCGGCGCGCCGGATATCCCGCCAGCGTGGCCGGAGCAGCTCGCTCCCGACGGCCGGCTCGTCGTACCGCTGCGTCTGCGCAACCTCACCCGCGCAGTCGTCTTCGAACGCAACGGCCACCACCTGACCGGTCGCGGGTACGGCGTCTGCGGGTTCGTGCCGATGCAGGGCGCAGGCCAGTGGCGAGAGCGCCTGCAGCTGCTGGCGGGCGAGCAGGTGGGGCTTCGGTTCGACCGAGCCGTCCACATCGACGTGGAACCGCTGAGGCAGGCGTTGACCCAGCGCGGGGTCGAGGTCTGGACAGGCGTGACCGTCGGCGAACAGGAGCCCTTCGACGATCTCGACCTCTACCTGATGACCGCCCTGCCGTCGTTCTGCATGCTGGCCGCCCAGAAACCTGCAGTCGACAGCGGACTGGTCAACGCGCCGTGGATGGTCGCCACCCCCGCCGTGGTCGACGGCGCAAGCTTCGCATACCGAATGCGGCCCCGATCCACCGACGACACCCCGCACCCGAGGCAGGCCGACCGGGGGGCGGCGGTGTCAGCCGGTGCCTGCTGCGGGGGCGAAGGGTCCGTCCAGGGCAGCCCATTGCAGGAGCAGGATCGTTTTGCCGTCGGCGATGCGTCCGTCACGGACCATGGCGAGCGCCTCTGTGAAGGGCAGTTCGAGCACTTCGATGTCCTCGCCGTCCTCGTCAAGACCGCCGCCGGTTCCGGTGCGGTCGGCCGGGGTGTAGGGGGCGGCGTAGAAGTGCAGGCGCTCGGTGACCGAACCGGGGCTCATATAGGCGTCGAGGACGTGGGCGATCGGGCCGAGCGTGACGCCGAGCTCCTCGGCGGCCTCGCGCCGGATGGCGGCGAGCGGGTCGTCGCCGTCGAGCAGTCCGGCGGCGGCCTCGACGAGCATGCCGTCCCGGTGGTCGTTGACGTAGGCCGGGTAGCGGAACTGACGGGTGAGCAGCACACGGCCGCGCTCGGCGTCGTACGGCAGGACGACCGCGCCGTTGCCGCGGTCGTACGTCTCGCGCTGCTGGGTTTCCCAGCGTCCGTGGCGGCGGCGGTAGTCGAAGGTGGTGCGGCGCAGGATGTGCCAGCCCTGGGAGGTGAGCTCCACGTCGCGGACCACGATGTCGGCGTTGCGGTCCAGGTCGCGTCCGGCCCGGTCGAGGCCGGTGCGGCCGCGGTGGTCGGGGATGTCGATGCCGGGGCGGGCCATCACGCGGCCCTGCCTTCCTGCGGAGTGCGGCGCGGGATCTCGGCCGCGTCGTGGTAGACGGGCAGGCCGCGGCGGCGGGCCGTGGCGACGTCCTGGTCGGCTCCGGTGGAGTCACCGGGGAGCCGGAGCACGGCGTCGCAGTGGGTGAGCAGGCGCTCGGCGGTCGGGTAGAGCACCTGGTCGGCGAGGGGGTCCGTGGGGCCCGCGCCGGCCGAGCGCAGGACGGGCAGGGCCACCCACTCCCCGATCATGGGCACGTGGCCGGCGGCGAAGACCGGCCACGCTGCCGCTTCGAGGCGGCCGAGGTTGGCGGCCATGGCCCGCGGGTCGCCGTCGGTGCCGGAGCGGTAGGGCCCGGCGATGAGGATGAGCATCGGCTTGTCGGTCATGACGCGCTACGATACATGCAGAAACGTGCAAGAACATGAAGGAGTGTGGATGCTGGCCGCTCAACGGCGTGCTCACCTGCTGGACCTGCTCGCCCGGCAGGGCAAGATCGTCGCCAAGGACGTCGCCGCAGACCTGGGCATCTCCGAGGACAGCGTGCGCCGCGACCTGCGCGACCTTGCCGCCGAGGGACTGTGCCAGCGTGTCTACGGCGGGGCATTGCCCGTCTCCCCGGCCGTGGCGGACTACGCCGCCCGGAAGACGGTCACCCCCGCCGGCAAGCAGAAGGTCGCCGCGGCGGCCGCCGCGCTGGTGCGGCCGGGCAGCGCCCTGATCCTGGACGGCGGCACCACCGCCCTCGCTGTAGCTCATGCCCTTCCGCCGGACCTGGACTGCACCGTGATCACCCACAGCCCGACCGTCACGGCCGCGCTGCTGGAGCATCCGCAGGCCGAGGTTTTCCTGCTCGGCGGCCGCATCTTCAAGCACTCCGCGGTTGCCTGCGGCGCGGCCGCGGTCGAGGCCGCTCAGAACATCTCCGCCGACCTTTGCCTGTTGGGCGTCACCGGCGTCCACCCAGACGCGGGGCTTACCACCGGCGACGCTGAAGAGGCCGCGATGAAGCGCACCCTGGCCGCGCGGGCCGCGGACACCTACATCCTCGCCTCGTCCGAGAAGATCGGCACAGCATCACGGTTCCGCGTCCTGCCCTGGGAAGACATCAGCGGACTGATCACCGACGCCGACCCCCACCACGCAGTCGTCGAGTGGCTCACGGCGCGCGGCGTGGAAGTCCTGGCAGCCGGCTGAAACTATCGGGCCGAACAGCATGGGATCGCAGGAGATTCAAGGCACCAGCCCGCCACCGTGGTTCAGCCATCCACAGGAATCGACAATTGCTCTGCGCAAGCGCCTGCACCAGCTGTAGCTGACCGCCACGCCAGCCCCGGCGACGAGCCCTGGTTCGCGGCCAGGGCTGGCCATCCCCCGAGGTGAAGCTGATGCACGAGCACCTAGACGCCGCCGTGTGCCAGGCTCATGAGCGCACCGTAGCGGCTGATGCTGGCCCGAAGCACCGCTAGCCGTGTCAGCTGTTGAAGCGGAAATGAGAGCGGCTGTCCCACCACCAGCGGGAACGGCCCGCGACGCCTGCTCACACGGCGTCTGCGGCTGTCATGGTTCCTCGCTGGTTGACGACGTTTCACGGCGTCTTGTGCCCCGGATGACTCTCCGACCCCATTCCGCCGTCGCCCGGACTGCTAGCGGGAGACGCTCGGGTAGAACAGACGGTTCAGCGAGACTTAAATCTCGTTATCCAGTCTGCGTTGAGTTGATCGGCCTGTCGACGGTGCCCGACCACCAGTTGCCGATCCGGCGGAACATTCAGACCGAGATAGTCGAGCACCTTTTGTGCAGTGCGGGGCGGATCTGCCGCCAACTCCTCATACGTCACCTCGCAAGGCACGATGCTGTGAGAGGCGAACCAGACTGTCCAGTCCGCCTCGGATCTCTCGATCGTGGCGACAAGCCGACCAATCAGCTCTTCGTCGTAATGAGGATCCTGACCTCCGGGCGCGATGGCTTCGCCCGGATGCCAGAAATGGGTTTGCAGTGACTTTGCCCACGACACCGCCTGGGCCACGACGTCGCGTCGACGCAGGTGAACGAATCCGAGTTGACCCAACTGGGCGCTCAATAGGTCTACATCCGTCACCGCTGGTATAGATGCGGCGGCGGCAAGGCCACTTATCAGTTCCGGCAGCGTATCTGCCATGATCCTCCCGCCAAAGACACCGTTCGAAGTCTTGCCGGCGGTTAGCGCCGCTCGAACGAACGCTTCGTCGATCCGTCCATCACGCGGTCGTGCTATACGCCAGTCGTCGGCGTACTCATTCAAACTCTTGCGATTGAAGTAGGAGGCTGGGTGGCCGGCAACCCCGGACGAGTCCAGCAGACCGCACAGCAAGGTACTTCCCGAGCGGGGCGTCGCGCAGATCAGGTACGAGTCAAAACCTGGGCGTGTCACAGAGGAAGACCGTAACCAAGCGTTGACCTGGGACCAACCGAATTCCCGCACGTCGGTGGGCGAGTGAAGACGGCTCTCCGGCGCCGCCTGACCGGCTCGATGGGATGAGGAAATCGAACAGCTGGCAACGGTCGATTGGGCGTCAGTTACGTATGGCTGCGCCAGCTGGCCGGCGAGCTTCCCGGAGGTCAGCGTGGGCCACGGCCAACTGCTCACGGATCTCGGTGAGTTCGCGGGTGAGGCCGTCCTCACCGTTCGCACGTACGGCGACACGGCCGACAAGCCTAGAGGCCACGATTAGTGCGCAACCTCCCGACCGGAACCCCAGGTCAACGCCCTACGACCCGCCGAAAACCGACCCAGTGATAAGAGTCAGGTTCTAACCAGCTCAACTCGAAGGCCGGCCGCTGGCCCACATCCAGGTCCGCCGCTACCGCAAAGGGTTCGGGCGTGCCGACCTCGCCGGCGCCCGACCGCCCCGCCGTTCGTTCTTTCCTGGCGCTGGCACTGGCGTTCGCCGCCGCGGCCGTCGGCGTGCTCGGCGGGATGATCGGCCTCGGCGGCGCCGAGTTCCCTCTGCCCCTGCTGATCATGCTGTTCGGGTTCGCCGCTCTGCAGGCCGTGATCCTCAACAAGGCCCTCAGCCTGGTCGTGGTCCTCACCGCCCTACCCGCCCGGCCGTGCTGGCGCTTGTCAGCGTGCCGCCGTCCGGCGGCGTTGCTGTCAGCGTTGCTGTCGACAGCCGTTCCGCCGCGACCCAGGCCGACCTCCACCGTGGGAGTCGTCGTGGTCCGGTCCCCACGCACGTAGGTCGTCGCGCAGGTGAGCCGAATGCGGATGTGCAACGATGATCGGCATGTCGACTCCACGAAAGGGCAATGCCGCGTAGGCGCCCCGCACAACTGCGTGCCCACTCCATCTACCGGCGACCGCTTGACGGATCAACCTCTGTCATCCCCGGGCTCTCGGTCCGGGGATTGAGAGCCATCGCCTACCTCGAACGCACCCGCCTCTGGAACCAGGCCGTCACTGATGCACTGCGGACCTGGTCATGGTTCGTGCGCCACCCATGGCATCGCTTGTGGGACCCCACCTCCGGCTGTGGGGTGATGGAGTGCTGTCCGAATCCGCCCGAGCTGCGCTGGATCCTGGACGTCGCCGTTGTGGTCCTGCCTCCGAAGGATGCCCGAACCCTCCGCAAGCAGATCGCAGCCCTCGATGAGCAGTGGTGACACGCCCCAAGGGAATCTCGTCGGCTCGGGCGCGTCCGATCCGTCGTTCATGACCCCCGTCGGGGGGATGCGGACCGAAGCTGTCGAGCGCTGCCGGCTGTTGGTGTCCCGCGCCGGGGAGCAGGTGCAGGCCGTCATCGTTTGATGTTTGGCACCGGCCCAGATCGAGGCTCGCGCTGCTTCCTCGCTGCCTCAGTGCTGCCTGACGCCTCGCCTACAAGCCCTGATTACGGCGGGCCTGGTGCGGCGCTTCCGTAGGAGGAGGCCGCGCCCTCGTTCGAGCTATCGGCTGCCGTACCAGTACCGCGCCGGCTGCCCCGCCTTGTTCTGCTGCTTGCCTTAGCGATTTGCCGGGCGGCACGCTTGGCCTGCCGCAACTGCTCCTCCCGGCCCAAGGCCCGGGATACCCGCCGGTGCCTGGCCAACATTGCCACGCCGACGAGCACCACCGAGACGAACACAACCACAATGCCCCATGCCAAGCGGTGGCCATCCATACCCGCACAGTAAGGGAGACGGGCAATCTAGTATCCGGCGTACAGGTCGACTCGTCCGTCGCCCACCAGCTCAGCAACTTTCACTTGGCGGCTGAGCTGCTGTTTCGTGGGTGTTGGTGGCCGTTGTCGGTCATGGTTGGTCGGCGTTCGACGGCCCGGCGGCGGCCCGGACGGCCCGAAGACGGCCTAGGTGGACCCCTCGCTTGTAAGTTCTGGGCGCTTCGTGCGGCGACATCCGTCCTCGTACGCGACCTCGGGCGACGATCCGCACTCCGCCGTCGGTGGCCGTCCTCGTTCGGGGTCGTTGCTGTCACCGTTGCTGTCGACAGCCTGAGAGCCGTCATCGGTTAACGCTGATCGGCGCTCGACACTTGCTGCCCAAGGAACTCGCGAAAGACCCGGCAGACGTGAGAGATGGCCCGCTTGTGGTCGTCATCGCTGGCAAGGCGCCGCCCTTCAGACCACGCATCTGTCCGAAAGCCGACGAAGAAGCTGATCACGCTTGCGGCCCGCGACGCGCTGTCAGACCATACGGCTTCGCGCTGAAGGCGGGGTTGCCGTGGGGATCTTGGACCGAATTCGTGGGCGATTGAGCACGACCAACACTCCACCTTTACCAAGGCAGCCCTCGGATGCTGGCCAGCACACTGCTCCCTTCGCCCCACCCGTAGGCGGCTTTGCTGTTGTCGACGTCGAGACCACCGGCTTGGTGGCGTCTAGAGATCGCGTGGTCGAGGTCGCCGTCATCGCTACCGACCCGTTCGGGCGGGTCGTGGACGAGTGGACGACACTCGTGAACCCGGGTGGCCCCGTAGGTGCCACCAAGATCCATGGGATCACCGCCGGCGAGGTCAGGAGAGCACCCCGGTTCGCCGAACTCATCGGCGAGATGAACGCCCGTCTAGCCGGCCGCGCCCTAGTCGCTCACAACGCCCGGTTCGACCTCGGTTTCCTTGGCAGTGAGTACGAGCGAGCAGGTTGGGCCATGCCCACTTGTCCACACCTCTGCACCTTTGAGGCGAGCTGGATCTACCTCCCACGCCTAGACCGTCGTCGCCTGTCCGACTGCTGCTGGGCCACTGGAATCCGGCTCGACAACGCTCACTCGGCACTCGGAGATGCGCGCGCAACTGCCACCCTGCTGATGTCTTATCTCGATCGGAACTTTGGGCGCCCCCCGGAGCCCGACCACCTCCACCTGCCCGCCCACGCCGCTGAGGTCACGTGGCCAGTGATCCCGCGTCAAGCTCTCAACGTGACCCTGCGACGCCCGGCTGGTCCTACGCCCGTACCGGCCGAGACTGGACTCGCCGCCCTTCTCGACGACCTGCCCTTGTCATCCGCAATCGAAGAAGGCGCACCCACCAACACAACCGGGTACCTGGAGCTGTTGGCGGAGGTACTGGAAGACGGGGTGCTGACGGACGATGAAGCAGCTTCCCTCGCGGGCCTTGCAAAGACCTACTCACTGAGCCGGGAGCAGGTCGATGCGGCTCACCGCGGCTTCCTCTTGGCGCTGGCACACAAGGCCATCGAAGACGGCAAGGTCACTCGCGACGAGCGCCAAGAGTTGCTCGCCGCCGCTCAGGCCATCGGCTTCACCGACGGGATCGTCAAGGCCGTTCTCGACGAAGCTCGCACCGCTCTCGCCGAGCAACGCGGGAAGGGTTGCTTGCCGCTGCCAGATTCATGGCTGCACGGCGAACCTCTACGCATCGGCGAGGGCGTCGCCTTCACCGGTTGCGACGAGCTGCTGCGCGCTCGTCTGGAAGGCCGAGCACAAGCTGCCGGCCTCCGCGTAACCGGCTCCGTGTCCCGCAAGACCGCCGTTCTCGTAACCGACGGGGTGGACCCATACACGACCAAGGCCCAGGCAGCCCGCGAGTTCAAGACGCGGATCGTGACTCCAGAGGTCTTCGCCGAGCTGGTCCACTACGTCCAGCCGGCAAAGACTGAGGCGGCAACTCGCACCCCGGCGATAACTGTTCCCTCGCCCACCCCAGCGACCACCGCACGGATGGCCGCCACTACGACAGACTCCACCCTGCCGGCTTCCGGCCCTACGATCCGTGCCTGGGCCCGAGCCAACGGGCTGCCAGTAGGGGTAAGGGGTCGGCTCGCTACCGAGATCGTCAATGCATACGCCGTCGCCCACAGACTCGACATGGACCCAACTGGTGGCACCGCTGCCCGCAACCCGGTGAGTTGAAGCGGAACTTAGAGCCGCTACGCCGCCACCAGCGGGAATGGCCCTCGACACCTGCTCACGGGGCGTCTCAGGCTGCCATCGTTGGTGGCTGGTTGACGACGTTTGACAGTGTCTTGTGCCCCCTGTGTGCCCCACACTGCCAGGAGCGGGCGATGCCGGGTCAGCATCGCCCGGCGCTGCTCACCGAGTCCGCCAGCGTGCGGCGCCCTTCCGTCGAGATGCACCGCCTTGGCTACTCGCCTGGCTACCCGGACACCGCCCAGAGCAGCGAATTAAGAGGCACGGCCGGAGCCGCTGTCCCCGGACTGCTAGCTGGGGCAACATCGTCCGCCTGGACCCGGCTCAAGTGGTCGTCGGTTGCACCGGTTGCTGTCGGGGTTGCTGTCGTAGCGGCACGCCTGTTGGCTACCCCGACGCTGGTAGGAGACGGCACGAAGGGGTCAAACCTTGCCCGGACCTGCTCATCCCGTCCGCCGGGATGCAGGCTCATCCGGCCGGAGGACATGGCCTTAGCTACTCGCCCCTGCGATCCGCGCACGAGGGGTTGGTGCCTGCAGGACAGCTTCGGCGTCAAGGACGTCACAGAACCTCCGGACCGGCGGTGACCTTCCATGACTGGCACTGCTCTGGTACTGATGGTCACAAGATCAGGACGGCGAGATCGATCGGGCCGCCAAGAGGCAGAACGAAAGAAGCTGGCATGGGTTGGTTGAACGGAGACAGGATTACCGAGTCGTATGGTAATGGCGCATTTGCGAGTGGTCCAGTCAGGCTGAATATCGATGACGTCAAAGAGATTTGCCAGGCCATCAAAGATGCTGGTATTAGCCCTATAAAAATTGAAGGGGCACCACTGAGCCGGTTCAACATGACACCTCCTCATCCAATAAATGATTTGGGACTTGCTAGCGCCGCAGAGGTATATCACGTCCGCATATGGGGAGAGGTGGATGCAACAGATCAGTCGACGTGGAAGCGGATTGACGTGGCCTTCTCGCCGGACGGCGTTCGCTTAGAGAGTCTGATTGCCCCCAGCGAACACCAGGAGCAGATAAGGGCGACCGCCACAAGAATTCGTCGTATCGTGGAGAACGCACCGCGAGGACCCTTGGCACCTGAACGGCGAGCAAGGATTTTGGCCGCCTGCCTTAACCTCCTATTGGCCGGCGCACTGGTTGCCTGCTGGATATGGCTAGCCTCGGAGTGGAGCAGTTGGCCTGGAAGGCTCTTGGGTGCAGTCGTCGTCGCGCTGGCGTTGAAGTCCGGCATGGTTCATAGGTCTCACCTCGAAACTCGCTTCCGGCAGAATCCCGGACGGTGGTGGCTTGACCAGACGTCACGAGCGGAAATTTACAGGGAGCGGGCGAATACACGACGAGACATTAAGGTCGGACTCTGGGTCGGACTTATTTCGGGAACCATTGGTACCACGCTAGGAGCAGTCTTGGCCTGGTGGCTGGGAGGAGACAAGTAACCAACTCCGCCGGCCAGCAGACACCAACTCACCCAGGGCCCCGGCAAAGTCGTGGCGGTGTCCGACTTGAGTGGACTGGAGCAGAAGCGCCGTTGTTGATGGCAGCAAGACGGGCATGACCCATTCAGAAGATCATCAAGGTTCCTACGCCGTGTTGATCGCCGAAGTGAGTCATGCCCGCCCTGCTATCATCGCTGATCTCGTCGGTGTCGCGTGCACCGGCACTGGCCGTGTCCGAAGCCGCTGGCGGACTGCTCGCAGCGCTGGCCGATCTGCCTGACCCGCGGGCCCGGCGAGGCGTCCGGCACCGGCTGACGGTCGTGGTGAGCGCTGCGGTGTGTGCGGGTCGTACACCGCGATCGCTGAGTGGATCGCCGACGTGCCGGCGGCGACCGCGCTCGCGCTGGGCATGGCCCCGGACCGACGCCCGTCCGAGGCGATGATCCGTCGGCTGTTGCAGGCCATAGACCCGCAGCTACTGACCGCGGCGGTCAGCGTCTGGCTTACCGGCCGGGCTGCTGCCGGCACGTCGACGTCCCGGCGAGCGATCGCGGTCGACGGCAAAACCCTGCGCGGCTCGCGCACCACCGACGCCGCGGCCCGGCATGTGATGGCCGCCTGCGATCAGGCGGTCGGCGTGATCCTGGCCAGTACCGACGTCGACGGCAAGACCAATGAGATCACCCGGTTCCAGCCGCTGCTCGACCAGATCGGCGACCTGCGCGACACCGTGATCACCGCCGACGCGCTGCACTGCCAGCGTGAGCACGTCGACTACCTCGCCGAACGCGGCGCGCACTGGATCCTGACCGTCAAGGGCAACCAGCCGAGCCTGCACAGCCAGCTCGCTGGCCTGCCCTGGCGGGCCGTCCCGGACGGCACCCGCGACACCGACCGCGGGCACGGCCGCCGCGAGATCCGCACCTTGAAGGTCCTGACCCTCTCCACCGGCATCGACTTCCCACACGCCGCCCAAGCACTGCAGATCCGCCGCCGCAGACGTCGCCTGGACCAGCCGAAACGCTTCACCACCGAGACCGTCTACGCCATCACCGACCTGCGGGTGCACCAAGCGAAACCGGCGCAACTGGCCACGTGGATTCGCGGCCACTGGTCCATCGAAAACAAGATCCACTGGGTGCGGGACGTCACCTACGACGAAGACCGCTGCCAGATTCGCACCGGAACCGGGCCCGAGGTCATGGCCGCCCTACGCAACGCCGCCATCGGCGCCCTCCGCACCGCCGGAATCGCCAACATCGCCGCCGCCAACCGACATCACGCCCGCGACAGCACCCGGCCCCTGGCCCTACTCGGCATCACCTGACGACTTTACCGGGGCCCTGAGCGGGCATGACTCTCGATTCAGACTCACCCAAACTGCTTGGCCCACCCGCCACGCCGCGTCAGCTCGTCACTCGTTGCGAGAACCCTGGGCATCGTCTTGTCGGCACCGGGAGGCGCGGCAGCGTGGTACGACTGCTTCAACGCTGCCACGAAGCCGACAGAACGGGCGAGCCGATGACGACGAGCCGGGCGGGCGAGCTGCTGCGCATGCCTGGGGATCCGCAGATGGCAACGTTCCTGGAACTGTTCTACGACCTGGCGTTTGTCTTCGCGCTCACCCAACTCTCGCACGCGCTGATCCAGGATCTCACCTGGAGCGGCGCCTTCCAGACGCTGTTGCTGCTGCTGACAGTGTGGCGGGTCTGGTTCAACACGGCGTGGATAACCGACAGGTTCGACCCGCAACAACCGGCGATACAGCTGCTGGTCATCGCGACTTTGGTGGGCACCCTGGTGATCGCGATCGCGCTGCCCGACGCGTTCGGCAGGCAAGGCCTGGTCTTCGCAGGGGTATTCGTCGCAATATTCATCGGCACCAACATCTTCCTCGTGATCGCCCTGCGGGGCCACGCACCGCGGCGCACCTCCGGGCGGATACTGTTCTGGTACGGCGTGGCCGCGGTGCCGTGGATCGCCGGGGCGCTCTCGCATGGGACGGCGCGTGTGGCGCTGTGGACACTCGCGGTGGCCCTGGACTACGCCGCATACGCGCTTTGCTACCCCGCGCCGGGGATCGGCCGCACGCCCCCGTCGGATTTGCCGACCGTGGCCGAACACCTGTCCGAGCGCTACCGGCAGTTCTACATCATCGCGCTCGGCGAGTTGATCCTGGTCACCGGACTGGCGCTTCGCGGCACCGCCTTCACGCCCGACCGGACCGCTGCGTTCCTCGTGACGATCGCCACCACCGTGCTGCTGTGGCGGATCTACATCTACCGCGCCGGGGAACTGGCGGCCGCAGCCATCAAAGCGGCCCCCGACCCGGCCCGCCTTGCCGGATCGACGTCATACGCCCACCTTGTCATGGTGGCCGGCATCGTCGTCACCGCCGTCGGCGACGAACTCGTCATCACCCACCCGTTCGGACATACGCAACCGGCCTGGATCGCCGTCATCCTCGGCGGACCCGCACTCTTCCTCGCCGGGCGTGCCGGCTTCGAGTACGCGGTCTTCGCCCGCGTATCCCGGGATCGGCCGATCGGCCTGGTCGTGCTGGCTGCCCTGACACCGGCGATGCTCCTCCTGCCGCCGCTGCTGGTCGCCCTCGCCGCCACCGCAGTCCTCGCCGGGGTCGCCATCTCCGACGCCACTCGCGCTCGAGCACATCCAGCCGAACCACCGTCGCCACCAGGCGCACCATCGTGACAGGTCGCGGGCAGCTACCCCCCGGTCCGATCCACACAGAATCCCGGCCGGCCGCCGGCTGTCCGCCGGCACGACTTTGCCGGGGCCCTGCCAACTCACCGCCGACGATCCCTCGCTTGTAAGGCGCGTCCGGCGATGGTCACTGCGTCCACCACCGTTCGGCACATCCGCGAACTCCATTTGGTCCGTCCGCTGCTGTTCGGCGGCGGTCGGCTGCGCTGATGTCACCTGATGATGTCAGACACGCGCTGACCCCCACACTGCCAGGAGCGGGCAGCGGCCGGTCAACCTCGTTTGCCCATGCTCAGCTAGTGCGCCGAGGTCCAGGTACGTCCGTCGGAATCCTCCGCCTTGGCTACTCACGTAGCTACTCGCACCGCAGCGGCGTCGGCTCCTGCGGCTGGGTGCCGCGATCCGCGCTCATTCCTCTTAAGACCACCCTTCAGTGCATCGCCGGCGTCGCCCAGTTGGCCGCAACCCCCTAGCCTTGGCAGAGCCTGGTCGAGTCGAAGCGAAACGAAGAGCCCGACCGGGCTACCATTCACGGTCCATCTCTGCGTCACCACCAGGCGGCATCAACGACCCGTTGGGAGAGCAGTGGAAGTTTCCCGAGCGAAGCTCGTAACCGACGCATCTGGCGACGTAATTGTCGAGCTTCAAACTGATGCAGCGCCACCAGCTACAGAAAGTCATGACCTGAACGTCACGCTTGTATCGCACGAGGAAATCGCTTCTGAGTTTTTCGCAAACCTCAACTGCAAGCACCAGGGGGAATTCTGGTTAGGTAAATTCAGGCCGGAGCCGACCAACTCACGACGCATCCTGGAGGTGACGTCTGTAAGGCACGCGAGCCAAAGCCTTCCTATTCGGTGCGAGGCGCTCTTTGTTGAGCCCGAGAGCCCGGGCGAATGGATCAATGGGGACGGCGCTTACGAGCAATTGGACGACGTCAAGGAGAGGCGTCGCCAACTCTTCGAGGTACCCATAAAGACAGAAGGCGCGGCCGAGGATTGCCCGTCGTTCCGGGTTGTGATGCTGGTAGACAACCTACTCTTGACGCGACCGCAGCTAGTGCCAGGAATTCAGGTCTTACCAATATCAGGACCGCTCGTTAGCGCAAGTAATATCGCTGCACTCAACTCTATTCTGGGATCATTCGGCTTTGACCAATCCTGGGATCCAAATCGGCTGCCACCCCATATCGCACAGCAAAGGCCTACGGCGGCTCTAGTTGCGCCGCACGTGCTCGCCCCCACTGGAGAAGAAGCACAGAGAAAGTGCGTAGGCCTTGCTCGGCGCCTACTCGATCTGTTTGCCTTGCGCAGGGGCGACACACCTCGCCTGCTCCTGGGGGCGATCGGCAGGAATCATGACGGGAGCGTGCTTCTTGAGGGCCTTTGGCTCGAAGGTGCCGGCTACAAAGGGAACCTGGCCGGGGGCTTCATCTCCGGAGAAGATCAACATGGGCTTCTCGCGCAATGGAACATGCTGGACACAAATCCACGGATCAGGCTATGGATCTCGTTATACGCGGATGCACTCGCCGATCCGCGGTGGGATTACCGGGCACTCCGGTGCTTCAACCTTCTCGAAGGCATAGCCTCTGAGATTTTGCCCCAGGCGGCCCAGGTTCTGGACCCTTCCGGTGCCCCCTTCCCTCAACCGAACGGGCGGCCCTACACAACCACCCATGCTAGGGGAAAGATCTACCAACTGGTATGCATGGTAACCGATGCCATGAACGAGGCTACGGGTAGCCACGTGCCGAATGCCCACGCCTCTACTGCCCCGTCACTTTGGGAGTGGATCGGGATGTGGGTAAGCATCCGCAACGAGGTCGCCCACACTGGTAGCTGGGATATCCCCGACGGTCAGACAGCCAGCGCAAAGCATGAGGCGATCAAAAGGGAAATAGAATCCATCGGGGGTGAGCATGGGTTCGCTGGCGGCGTCGAGGTAATCTTGGGGGTAATGATGCGCACCGTAGATAGCACCCTAATTGCTTTCTTGAGTGGGCGGCTCTAAAACATCTCGAATGCCGGGCGTTTCAGGTCCACGAACGGCAGTCCACGCTCGGCCCCTACCCGGTTCCCGGCCTCAGCCGCCTGCGTCCGAAGTGCAGGCGACACTTGGCGTTGCATTGATGGGCGGCGGGACCGTAGTCAATCAAAGCGGACGAGTTGACGCCTGAGCTGCTGTTACGCCTGGCATTGGTGGTCAGCAGTGGGCACTGCGGGTTCCCCTCCGACGGCCTGGGAACGGCATGATCTTGACCTACTGTCGGTCCGCTAGGCATGCATCGGCGATGCATCGGCCATCCCTGACCGTCACTCAGTTAGTCACCCGCGCGAGCTTCGAATGGCTCGTCGTCCGGCCGGGGTTGAATCCTCCCCATCGTGCCTCGGCGTCGTGACGCTCCACGAAAACGGCTCGACGGAGTGCAGTCCGGGGGTAGATTGCCCCGGAACAGACTCCATCCAGCTGTCGGCTAACGTGCACGCTTGCGGCCCGCCGGACTGCGATCGGTGCCCTGCCCGCGAAGCGCCTAGCCGCGTTTGAGGTGAGCGAACCGGGTGCGGGCGTCAAGCCGGCGCCGCTCGCGGGTCAGCCGCGCGTGCAACTGGTCGCGCATGGCGATCGCTTCCGCTTCGTTGAGGTCGTCGTTGCGTTCTGCGGGGTGCACACCGTTCATTCGTCGCCAGCTGATCTCCGTATCGAGGTCGGCATACGCCTGCTCCCAGTCAGCGACGCGTTCCTCTGCGGTCTCGTATTCGTCGACCGGCTCGGGCTCTAGCGACAGCAGGTAGTCATCGAGGCGTTGGCCCACCGCGCTAGTCTCGCCGCGAAGCTGCTTCTCCTTGGAAGCCAGCTCGTTACGCAGCGTGGGCAAGTCCTTCTCCAGCTGCTCGACCCGGTCGTAGAGTGCCGGGTCCGGCCAGCGCATCTCCATCTCCCGCAGGTTGCCGTTGGGCAGCACCCCGAGGATGCCAGCGATTACGATTAGCACGCCGAGCACGACCAGGGTGATCGGTGTACCCCATGGCCACTCGATTACCGTGCCGAGGATCCCGACGCCGAACACTAGGGCGCCGAACAGCACCAGCAAGACGCGGTTCGATCTGCTTAGCCGCATGTCCTGTAGCGTAGCGGGGGCGCCAAGCAGTACCGCCGGGCCGACCGGTAGACGTGGGCTTGCGGATGTCAACGAAGACATGACTCCTTGCCCCCCAGGCAACCAACACGGCCCCTTGAACTGCTACTTACGGCCCTTGACCTGCCGGGATAGTCCGTCACCGTCCAGGCTCGTCCGATGGCGTCCGCGCCGATCGTCACTCACTTTGTCACCCAGCGCGGTGGGGTCAGACGTTGAAGTGGAACTAAGGGCAGTCGGCGCGGCATCAGCGGCAACGACGCTTCCGACCTGCTCGCACCGCGTTTCGGGCGGCCACATGGCCGGCTGGACCGACTGGCCTATGGTCGAGCAGTGCCACGACGCCTCCTCTCAAGAGCAACTAGGTTGCTCAATCGGCTGCGACCCTGGTTGCGACTTGCTCGACCGCGACGCTGGTTTCGGCTTGCTCAACGCTGGCCTAGGTGGTCCACTCTGCTCGCCAGCGCCGGTGCAGTCGGTGTCGCGTTCTTTGTGGTTATCGTCGCGCCCGGATTGATGTATCCGTCCTTCAACGCCGACGACCTTCAGAAGGCAGGCGTGACCGGGAAAGACGCCTTCACCATGCAGAACGACCGGGCAAAATTGCAGAACGACGTACGCACCACTCTTCTCCAGGGACTGGCTGGTGTTGTTGTTGCGATCGGCGCATATGCAACGTGGAGGCAGGTCAGGAATTCGCAGGAAGTGCATTCAACGGATAGGTTCATACGGGCAATCGACCAACTTGGGCGGCCCGATAAAACCCTAGAGATTTCGCTTGGTGGAATTCTTGGACTCGAAAGGGTGGCCAGGGATTCATCTAGAGATAAGAGAAGTATCGGTGAGATCCTTACCGCCTATATAAGATCACGGGAACGCGAATTCGCAGACGCGGGGGATGTTGGCCTACCCAGCCTCGCACGTCGCTCACCTGACACACAGGCAGCAATCTCGGTTCTTGGAAGGAACGGTTTTTCGGACGTAAAGCTCTACGTCGAGGACGATGTTCGGGTCCTTGACCTATCGGGCACCGACTTGCGACACGCAGACCTAAGCAATCTCGATCTTCGGGCTGCGGACTTACATAGCGCCCGGCTGTACCGTGCGTTTGTGATCAGGGCCGACTTCTCCTATGTTGACTTCGGAAGTGCCGATATGGCTCATTTCATCGGAAACGCAAGCCGCTTCGACAACGCGTGGTTCCATAACGCAGACTGCACGGATGGCCATTTCGACAGCGCCGCCTTCAAGCATGCGATTTTACAAGGCGCAGATTTTCAGGGCGCACACCTGGTGCGGGCAGACTTTCGCTTCGCTCTTCTAGGAGAGGCTAATTTTAGCGGAGCAAATTTGCGTGAAGCGCGATTCGAGGGTGCTGTGGCGGATGAAACGACAGTGTGGCCAGCCGGATTCGATCCAAGTTCTGCGGGCATCCATCTGACAAGGTTCAACAGCAGACACACGCCGTTCACGCCAGCGACTACGTCTCCAGCGGAGCGACAAAGGCTCGCTGAGGGAGGTTGACCCCTTCGTCCCGAAAGAATGATCAGCCCTCGATGAGCTGGACGACTGGCCCTGGCGAGCTGCCGGGACAGCCCATTATCGTCCGTGGACGTCCGGCATCGGCCACCTCCGTCGTCACCCAGTTGGTCACTCAGCCGCCGGCCTCGGCGTCGGCTGGCCGTAGTCTCACATGCCAGTTGTGAGCGGCATCGTCGACAATGGCCCGATTCAGGTAGACGCCAACAGCCGGAAGCGGCCCGGACTATGTCCACTAGTTCCAATCGTCAGACACACCCAACTCGGAACGGATTGCGTTCATCAACCTTTTTTCCTGCCGGCGATATGACTCAAGGAATTCCTTCTGACCCTGTCTAGATTTGTCGCCACCCCGGTTTTTTTCAACACCCTCGGCAATCGTAAACCAAAGGGCTTGGACTTCGTTCCTTACGGGCTTGGAAGCAATCAGATCCAGTTCGTATTTATGTACCTTTGCTTTCCGCACCGCATCGGTAATATCCTTCCAGGCAACCTCACTATTGGTCCAGTTTTTGTGAACCACGGACATTCCGTTATCCATGTTTTGGATGAATTCAGCATAAATTCGACGACGCTCACTGTCCCATCGGCGGGCATCCTCGCGCCGCTGCTTCCGACCCTCGAGCAAGGCGGAGATAATCTGTGTAAGAATGGCGGCCAATAGGGTGAAACCGCCAACCAGCAACGGAGTCCACCAAGCCTGTTGGTTTACTTGCTGATGCATTCCAGCCCACCAAGACATTGATACAAGGTACATTCGCCACCATCCCGTCTGCCGCCGACCCGCCCATCTGGGGAGCGGGCCGCCGCCCGGCCCGCCACGTCATCCATGAAGGAGCGGGGCCGGTCAAGGCTGGGGTTTTGACTTGCTGACGTTGTTTTGCCCGTCTTCCGGCATGGGTTTTCGGGCAGGCGTGTGTGCGGCGTCGGGGTCAAGGCTGGGCCGTGGGCCCACCCCGGCAGGGGCTTGGCCTTGATGCCGGCGCCGTGGACGCCATGCTGGTGATGCCGGAAGTCGGTGTTGTGGGTGTGGTCGCGTCGCCAGGTTCCGAGCGATGCCGGAAGGGCAGGCCGAGGTTCGGCTGCCGGTCATCCATTCGCCCCGCGAGGGTTCGGGGGCATGGTGGTGTGCGACCGTGACCGGACGGGGTCAATCAAGCGGGCGGCCTCGCCGTCGGCCGACGGGGGCCAGACGTGGCACGACCACGCGTCCGGTCACGTCCGAACCTGTTCACGCCGCCGTCTGGGCCGGTGCGAGGGCACGGATGTGCCCGTCGCGCAGGCCGTAGTAGACGAGGGTGAGCAGCTTGCGGGCCACCGCGACGGTGGCGATATTGCCTCCGCGTCGCTCGGCGACGCGGGCGCGGGTGCAGGGTCAGCCAGCCGGCCGTGTGCGGGACGCCGTGGGCGGCCTCGACCGCGGCCCACCGCACCAGGGTGGAGCCCTGCTTGGTGATCCGTCCCCGGTGCACGACGAGGTCAGACTCGCGGTGCCGCGGGGTCAGCCCGGCCCACGAGGTCAGCTGCGCCGGGCCGGGGAACCGGTCGACCTCGCCGACCTCAGCGACGAACACCGCCGCCAGGACGGGGCCGACCCCGGGGATGGCCTGGATCGCGGTGTAACCGGCGTGCCCGGAGAGTCTGGCCCGGATCGGCCCGGCGACCGCGGCGATCTCGAAATCGACCGTGTCGATCAGCCGGCACAGCGAGCTCACCCGACCCCGATACGCGCCGTCCAGCGGTGCCCGGGACAGCAGCTCCCGCCCACCGACGCCGAACAGATCCGATACGGCGATGTGCACGCCCTGCTTGGCCAACACCGCGTGCACCGATGCCTTCAACCCGCTGCGCCACGCGACCAGCTTGGCTCGATACCGCACCAGCTCCCGCAACTCGCGCACCGCCGGTGGGGCCACGTATGCCTCAGGCAACCTGCCCATCCGCAGCAGATCCGCCAGGTCCGCGGCGTCACGGGCGTCGTTCTTCACCCGCCGGTAGGCGAACCCCTTCACCCCCAACGGATGCGCCAAATGCACCCGGGCACCGCCCGCGGCCAGCACATCCGCGGCCCAGTACCAGCCATACGTGGCCTCCAGCACCACCTCGGGACCCGGACCAGCCTTCGCGATCTCCAACCCCAACGCGACCGGGTCATTGTCAATCCGCACCGTCGCGAGCTTCTCGCCCGCCTCCGTCATCCGCACGATCACCGACCGACGGCGATGCAGATCGATACCCACGATCTGCCGACCGTCGTACTCTGCCTGCATGAGGGGCCTCCTTCGTCGTGAGACGTGAGCACCCCGAGCATCCCGCCCGGGACCCACGAGGAGCGAGGCCCCGCTCCTTCATGCCATCAAGCGGACCTTGACAGCTCGTACGGACGCTGGCGGGCCGGGTGGTGGTCTGCTCGGCTCGCCCGGGTCGTCGGCTGGCGGGATGGCCCAGCGCAACCACCGGCGGACCGCGACCCGCCGACGGACCCCCGACCATCTCGGAGTCGTTGCGCCCCCGCCAGAGGCGCGGTAACCGCGACCAACCCGCCGCCGCGATCCGCCGCGCGGACCCGGCGTGCCCTTCCCTGCGCCGCGCCGATCGGGCGCGGCCCGGCCGGCTGCCGGCCCACGAACCTCAACCACCCTCGGCGCTACCGTCAGCGGCGGCCCCTGGGCTTCCCGCTCTCCGCGCCAGCCGACGGGCGATGGCGTGGCTGGCCCCGACCGGCTAAGGGAGGGGTCAGACGCGCGCCCAGGCGGCGGCGCGTGCGGCCCGTCTCGGGCCGCCTTGAAGACGTACAGAAACTTTGCACAACATCGCCGGCACGCCGGTCCTGCCCCGGTTGATGGTTGACACTGCGGCCTCGGTTGACGTTTGACACCTGGTCGTCCCGGCGCTCTTCTCGTCTGTAACCCAGGCGGGAGGAGCACCGGGTGGGACTCGCGGAGTTGAGCGTCATGGAACAGCGGTTTCACGCCGTCATGGAATGCCTCGGTGGGACTCCGAAAACGGAGGTCGCCGCCCGGTATGGGGTGTCGCGGCAGACGATCCACAACTGGCTGGCCCGGTATGCCGCCGAGGGCGTCAAGGGCTTGGAGGACCGGTCTCGCCGCCCGCATGTCTGCCCGCACCGGGTTGACGCCTCCACGGAGGCGCTGGTGTGCGAGCTGCGCCGGGATCATCCGCGGTGGGGTCCGCGTCGGCTGCGGTTCGAGGCCGGCCGTCGCGGCGTGACTCCTGCCCCGGCTCGGGCGAAGGTGTATCGGATCCTGCGCCGGAACAATCTCATCCCAGCGGTGCCCCGGAAGCGCCGGCGGGAGGACTATCGGCGGTGGGTACGTCCAGAGCCGATGGAGCTGTGGCAGATGGACATCGTCGGTGGTGTCCTCCTCGCTGACGGCACCGAGGCGAAGGTCGTCACCGGCCTGGATGACCACTCCCGCTACTGCGTGATCGCCACGGTGGTGCGTCGGGCCACCGGCCGGGCTGTGTGCGCCGCGCTCGCCGCCGCCCTGACCCGGTTCGGGACGCCGGGTGAGGTGCTGACAGACAACGGCAAGCAGTTCACCGGCCGGTTCACCAAGCCCCGCCCGGGTGAGGTGCTGTTCGAGCGGATCTGCCGAGAGAACGGCATCGTGGCCCGCAACACCAAACCCCGCTCCCCAACCACCACCGGCAAGGTGGAACGCTTCCACCAGAGCCTGCAGGGCGAATGCCTGGCGGGACGGGTGTTCGCCACCGTCGAGCAGGCCCAGGCCGCGGTAGACGCGTTCGTCGCCGAATACAACTACGACCGGCCTCACCAGGGCATCGACGACGCCTTCCCCGCCGACCGATTCCACCGGCCCACTCCAGGCCGGGACCGGACCGTGGCAGAGGCTCTGCCGCTGCACCTGCCGTCCGGGCTGCTGCCTGCCGCGCCACCGGCCCCCAGGAAGCCAGCGCCCGTCGAGGTCGACACCGCATCGGTGACCGTGTCCACCGGCCATTCCCAGCCGGTGCAACTCGTCCGGGTGGTGCCACCGTCGGGCAACCTGACCGTCGCCCAGCAGCAGGTGTGGCTCGGCCCCACCCTCGCCGGCACCCCACTCACCATCTGGGTCGACACCGACCAACTGCACGTCCTGACCGCCGACGGCGCCCGCATCAAGTCCAGCCCATCAAGGCTGTCCCAACGCGACCTCGCCCGCCTCCTGGCCGAGGGCGGCGCACCCGC
Organism: Micromonospora sp. NBC_00858; assembly: GCF_045207365.1. Classification (NCBI taxonomy): domain Bacteria; kingdom Bacillati; phylum Actinomycetota; class Actinomycetes; order Micromonosporales; family Micromonosporaceae; genus Micromonospora; species Micromonospora sp. NBC_00858. Next base: position 3,492,961 of record NZ_CP108828.1, read on the forward strand.
CGGGCCACCGCCATTGCCGCAGCCCGAGCCGCAAAACACCGCCGTCGAGGTCGACCGGATCGTCAACGCCTGCGGCGGCATCAGCATCGCCGGCCGGCCGATCAGCGTCGGCATGCCCCTCGCAGGACAGCGGGTCCGGGTCCGCCTCGACGGCATCCTCCTGCACGTCGTTGACGAGGCCGGGCAGCTGCGCCGCACCCTGCGCTGCCCCTTGCCGCCCACCGCGCTCGGCCGCATCCGCGACGCCCGACCCGCTTCCCCAATCCCACCACCGGCCACTGCCCCCACCGTCGAGCGGGTCGTGTCCATCAACGGCAGCATCCAAGTCGCCGGACAGAAGATCCAAGTCGGAAAGGTCCACGCCCGCAAGCTCGTCACCGTCGCCCTCGACGAGCACATCATTACCGTCTACGACGCGGACAGCCCGATCAAAGCCGTCCCCCGCCGCAGCACCACCGACCTCAACCGCACCAGGGCCAAACACCAGATCATCACGGGCGCAGATCCGGGCATCAGATCTCGCAGCCCCAGGTGACGCCGAGCAGAACCTGTGGCAGGTTGACCAGGCCCGCAAACGTGAAGGCATGGGGGTGACCAATGGGCGCCTGGGGGCCTGGCCTGTTCTCCGACGACACGGCATGCGACGTGCGCGACGAGTACCGCGAAATGCTCGAAGACGGCGTGGACGACGATGAGGCCACGCAACGGATGCTCGACTCCTACGCCGATGCGCTCGACGACCCGGACGAGGCGACGTCCGTCTGGCTGGCGCTGGCCGTCACCCAATCCAAGCTCGGCCGCCTCCACCCCACGGTTCGCGACCGCGCCATCGCCGCCATCGACAGCGGAGCCGACCTGGCCAGATGGTCGGACACTCCTCGCCTTGCCGCCAAGCGCCGCGACGTCCTCGAGAAGGCACGTGCACAACTGACCGGCCCACAGCCGCAACGCAAGAAGGTGCGCCGGCCAAGCCGCCACGTCACTGACCTGCAACCCGGCGACGTTCTCAGTCACCGCGCCGCCAACGGCAACCTGGCCCTGTTGCGGGTAGCCCGGATCGACGTCGAACGGCACTCCGTCGCACCCGTCCTCGTCGCCCTCGACTTCACAGGCACCAGCATGCCGACCCAACCGGAACTCGACAGCCTCGCTGACAAACCCCAAACGCCATTCAAGCTCGACGGGCGTCCCCTGCCCTCCTGGGCCAGCGCCAGCTGGCTGGTCGCCGTCAACCAGCGGGTCGACTACAACGCCGCCGGATTCCACCGCGCTGGACGCACCATCGCACGGCCAGGTGACCCGACATTCGACACCAGGACCTACACCTCCTGGCAGCTGCTGCAACGCGAACTGGAACGCACCCTCACTGACGCGCCGGTACCCGAGCCGTGACGCCTACCATCGACCCAAGCACCTGACCTATTCGATCATGACCCCCGGCGTCAAACATCCTGCGACGCCGTTCCGTCAACCATCATGCGAGACCAGGCATCGCCGGCACGCCGGCACGCCGGCACGCCGGCACGCCGGCAGTCCGCTGTCGTACCCCGGTTGATGCGTTACACGTTGACTCCGCTTGATGGGTTACGCGATCCCCCGGCTCGCCGGCTACCGACTGTGAACCCCGGTGGTCTAGGACGCGGATGCGGCAACATCCGCTTCTGCCGATGAGCGGATGCCTTCGCTCGGGTGCTCGGCACTATCGTGATCGCATGATCATGGTGCGGAAGCTGAAGGACTACTTCGATGCCCTCGACTGGGTAACGCACCTGATGACGGAGATGCCGAGTGAGTCCCTGGGATTGCTACTCCCTGCGACGAATTCGATGTCCGGAGCCTGCTCGGCCACCTGATCGGCACAACACCAGCCGCCGCGCGCTGCCTCGGCGTTGCACCTGATCCCAGGTGGCTATTCCGCGACCGGTGTTCATCGCAGGGTAAGGGGGGTCTCGGCTTCGACGCGGGTCAGCTTCTCCGGGTTGCGGACGTAGTAGAGGCCGGTGATGCTGGCGTTCTCGACGCGGATCGCCATGACGCCGTCGATCTCGCCGTCTAGGCGTACGAGGAGTGCCGGGTTGCCGTTGACCACGGTCGGTTCACCGGTGAGCGTGCCTTCGACCTTGCCTAGACCACCGAAGAACATGCGGACCACCTTCTCAGCGCCGGTGATCGGCCGCAGTGCGGCCTGCTTTACGCCGCCGCCGTCGCTGACAAGGACGACCTCAGGGGCGAGCACGTCAAGGAGGCCCTGCAGGTCCCCGGTTTCGAACGCGCGCTGGAACGACTCCAGAGCCGCCCGGGTCTCGGTCGGGGAGACCACGTCGCGAGGGCGTCGGGCATCGACGTGCTGGCGGGCGCGGTGGGCGATCTGGCGGACGGCCGCGGGGCTCTTGTCGACGGCGGCCGCGATCTCGTCGTAGCTGACATCGAAGGCCTCGCGCAGCACGAAGACGGCGCGCTCGGTCGGCGACAGCGTTTCGAGGACGATCATGAGCGCCATCGACACACTCTCGGCGAGTTCGACGTCCTGGGCCACGTCCGGCGTGGTGAGCAGCGGCTCGGGCAGCCAGGGGCCGACATACGCCTCCTTGCGGCGCTTCATGGTGCGCAGCCGGTTGAGCGACTGCCGGGTCGTGATCCGGACCAGGTAGGCGCGCTGGTCGCGCACCTGCGCCACGTCGACCTTGACCCACCGCAGCCAGGTTTCCTGGAGGACGTCTTCGGCGTCGGCCGCCGATCCGAGCATCTCGTATGCGACGGTGAAGAGCAGGTTGCGGTGGGCGACGAAAGTCTCGGTCGCCGCGTTGGTGGCGTGGTCGCTCATCTCTCGATCCTCTCCTTCGCGGCCGGCCCCTGGTTGCCGAAGGCCTTCAAGCGTGCATCCACACAAGGTCCTTTTCGTTGGTAGCCGTTCGATCTGACCCACCTGTTTGATGCGATCGAGAATGGGACACCACCCGGCGCACGGCTGTGACACACCGAGCTGCCGACGATCCGTTGCTCAAAGGGCCGCCGATGAACGCATGCGTGCAGCGGCCCCCGCAATAAGGGCGCCGCCTCACGACATGCAGACCAGATCCGGTGACGGTCGACCAGACCGGCCACGAATGCCCGGCTAGGCCGCCCGCTCAGCGGTGGCCGGCGCCTCGCCGCGCTTGGCCCGCAGCAACTCCTGGCGCTCGTCATCCTTCACCCAGGTGAGCGAGCCGGGCTTGCGTGCCTCGTCCGCCAGATGCTTGATGGTGTGCTTGCAGACGAACTCCTTGAGCTTCGCGCCCGGGCCGCCGCCGATGTACAACCCGTTCGCGGTGTCGTCCTTGGAGGCGAACTGGAAGATACCGGCGCGACGACCCAGGCTGATGCACTGGCCGAAGAACCCCAGGTTGATGGGCACGGGCTGCTCACCCGCGAGCCGGCTGAGCACCGTGTCGGCGGCGTGCGCGCCGATCCTCGTGGCGGCCTGGCAGCTCATCCGGAACGGCAGGTCCGACGGTGCCGCCGAATCCCCGGCCGCGACGATGCGCACGTCGTCCACGCTCGTCAACGTCTCGTCCGTGAGCAGGCGGCCCAAGGCGTCGGTGCTCAGCCCGCTGCGCGCGGCCAGGTCCGGCACGCCGAACCCGGCGGTCCAGATGGTCACCGTGCTCGACAGCTCGCGGCCGCCACTGAGCTGCACGGCATCGCGAGTGACAGCCGTCACCGTCGCGTCGGGGCCTTCCGAGCACGGTCACACCGAGCCTGGCCAGCCGCTTGGCGACGGAGCGCCGACCCCGCGCGTGCAGGTACGGGCCCAGCACCCCGCCGCAGACCAGGGTCACGGTGCGGCCCGCCTCCGCCAGCTCGGCGGCGGTCTCGATGCCGGTCGGACCGACTCCGACCACCGTCACCGGGGCCGTTGCGGGAGCGGCGTCGACGACAGGCCGCAGCCGCTGCGCCTCCTCAAGGCTGGCAATCGGGTAGGCGAACTCGGCCGCTCCGGGCACGCCCGGGTCGGCGCTGCCACTGCCCACCGCGTAGATCAGGTAGTCGTAGCCGACCGTGCCGCCCGTCGCCAACGTCACGCTGCGCCCGGCCGCGTCAATACCGTTCACGGTGTCGACCACCAGCCGAACGCCCTCGCCCAGGACGTCTCGGTAGTCGACGACCGCGTCGTCGGACCCGCCCACCAGCTGGTGCAGGCGGATCCGCTCGACGAAGGTCGGGCGCGGGTTGATCAGGGTCACTGTCACGTCGTCGCGCTTCGTCAGGCGATTAGCCGCCAACACACCGGCGTATCCGCCGCCGATCACGACCACATCAGTGTTCCCAGTCATGGTGTCTCCTCCGTTTCAAGGGGTTCTGAGCCACCCCCGCTTTCATGGAGCTTCTTGATCATGGTCTGATGGCCGTGGGGAGGAAGTCGTCCGTGGCAGCACCGAAGAAGTACCCCGACGAGCTACGTCAGCGCGCTGTGCGCTTGTACCGCGAGTCGGACCCGAAGCCGGTGATCCGGCGCCTGGCCGAGCAGCTCGGCGTGCATCATGAGGCGTTGCGGAACTGGATCCGGCAGGCCGAGGCCGACGCGGGTGAGCGTTACGACCGGCCCACCAGCGAGATGGCCGAGGAGAACCGGCGGCTGCGCAAAGAGGTCGCCGAGCTGCGTCGGGCGAACGAGATCCTGAAGGCGGCGAGCGCGTATTTCGCGGCGGAGCTCGACCCGACCCGGCGACGGTCATGACGTTCATTTATGAACACCGTGACCAGTTCGCGGTCGCGCTCCTGCTACGGGTCCTGAACATCGGCGCCTCGACGTACTACGCGTGGGTCAAGCAGGCCGAACGGCCCTGCGACCGCGATGTGGTCGACTTGGGGCTGATCTCCAACATCCACGAGATCTGGGCCGCGTCCGGGCACACCTACGGCGCGGACCGTGTGCACCGGCAGCTACGCCGTGACGGCATTCGCGTCGGCCGCAAGCGGGTGGAGCGGCTGATGGCCGACCAGGGCTGGCAGGGCGCGTTCCTGCGCCGCGGCTGGCGCGGCGGCTCCACGAAGCAGGATCCACGGCACACGCTGGCGCCGGATCTGGTCAACCGGCAGTTCACCGCCGCCGGGCCGAACCGGCTCTGGGTCGCCGATGCCACCCGCATTCCCTGCGGCGAGGGCGTGTTCTGGCTGGCCGCGGTCCGCGACGCGTTCTCCCGCCGAATCGTCGGGTGGAAGACCTCCGACCGCTGCGACACCGACCTGATCCTCGCCGCCCTCGAATACGGCATCTGGTCTCGCGACGTCCGTGACGGCCAGTTGATCCATCACAGCGACAGGGGATCGAACTACACGTCTTTCCGCTTCGGGGAGCGCTTACAGGACAACGGGATTCTGCCGTCGATGGGCTCTGTCGGCGACTCGTTCGACAACGCGCTGATGGAGAACTTCTGGTCGACGTTGAAGATCGAACTCGTCTACCGCACGAGCTGGCGGACCCGCGACGAGGCCGAGAACGCGATCTTCGCCTACATCGACGGCTGGTACAACACCCGCCGCATCCAGAAGGAACTCGGCTACCTCAGCCCCGACGAATACGAGACCGCCTGGCATACCCGCCAGCACGACCCAGCCGCGCCACCTATCGTCACCCCTGCGCCAGCCGGCAGCAGGTAACCACCGCTCCATCAAAGCGGGGGGAACTCAGTTCGGCCTCAAGACACCGCGTGCCCGATCGTTGTGACATGCGTGAGACAGATCACTCCACAGGCGTGGGCTCGGCACGCGGAGTCGTCGTTCAGCCGGTGAAGGACTCGGGACCGAAGCGGCCCCACGCGATGAATGCCGCAAGAGCGAGATAGATCGAGACCACCACCACGACCTTGGCGCCGTCGTGGTAGCGCACATGGGTGATTACCGCGCCGACCATCAGCAAGACCCAGCAGACGGCAGTCACCGGCACCATGACCGGTGCGATGTCGACCACGGCGGGCAGGATCAGGCCAACCGCGGCCAGGAGTTCGAGGACCCCGAGGGTCTTGAAGAAGCCGACGCTGGCGTCTTGGTACCATGCCGCGCCAGGGATCCCGGCCAGTTTCTTCTTGGGCACGAACGTCTTGGTGATGCCGCTGCCTAGGGCGACTAGGGCGAGCAGTCCGGCGGCGATCCACAGTGCGAGGTTCATGAGGTTCTCCTTCGTTTCTAGGGGTTCGGCCTCAAGACACCGCGTTTTCGATCGTTGTGACAGTGCGTGAACCAGGTCACTCCACAGGCGTGGGATCGGCATGCGGAGCCCTTACGGTCGGAGCTGAGGCCTGGTCCCGTTCCAGCTCGGCCTCGTCGACTTCAAGGTGGACAACATCTCCCCTGAACAGCCCAGCGGCGCAACCCCGGAACAGCGGTATGAGGGCTATCTCCTACCCACGGCCGACGGCCTCCGGTTCGAGCCAGCCAACCGATGATTGAGACGCCGTGACGTCCTCCGTGAGGCGGGCCGGTATCCGGATCTGCCGCGATCCGCGCGTTACGCAAGGTGACCTCGGACGCTGCCGATCGGTGTCCGGAACTGCCGATGAGCGGACGTTTGGTTCTGGGGTGTGCCGGTAGGGTCCGCTCGTGGATCCGTCATGGGTTGAAGCTGGAGCCGTGTTCCGATGGCCGGACCGCGACGGGCTGATGCGTGCACTCGTACACGACGGTGCTGTCGTCATGTACGACGCCTGGTGGTCGCATTTGGGCAACTGGGGACTGGCGGACCCTCAGAAGGTCAAGCAGGGGCGTGTCAGCTACTACGTCGTGCACAGTTCCGTGTTGGCGGAGAAGGCAACGTTCGTGCGGTCGGAGCCGTTGACGGCCGACGAGCGGGCGGTCCATCGTCCTGACCTCCCGTTCGCCGTCGCGCAGAGCGCCAGGCTGTCTTGGCCGGCCGAGGTGTCGCAGACACCGGCCTGGGCTGCCGAGTTCTGCGCCACCACCGGCCGCCTGGAAGGTGCAGGGTTGCAGACGCCCGAGGTGTACCTGTGCCCGTTCGGTCCCAAAGGCGGCTCGAAGGCGGGTGTCCGCGTGCGAGCGGACAACGGGACCTCCTTCACCGCCGAGGAATTGATACGGAAGGCCGCTACCATCCAGGCGCCGAACGTCGGGGATGCAGTGCCGGTGCATGGAGTCGGGATCTACCGACTGGGACTGCAGCGCGGTGTCCCTGCCTTCTACCTGTGGGGAGTCGAGAGCAGGATGCTGTGATTCCGTCCGGCGGCGTCGTCGAGCCCGCGCTCTCATGCTGCGTCGCGCGCGACCACGCCGATTTTGCTGGTAGACGACCTGCTCGCGGTCAGGTGCTATAGAGCCCGTCCCACGGCTCGGAGAACCCGAGACCGTCTGGGTACAACTCAACCCAGTCGCCCCGCTCGACATCGGATTCGTCGATCAGACCGAACGTGACACCATCGTAGAGCATGTGAAACGGCCGGATCGAGACGTCGGTGAACTGGCGGTCAGACAGCTGATCGAGCAGTGCCGTCAGGCGGCGCTCAGCCTGCTCGCCGAGTTCGCCTCGCAAGTTCGGGGCGATGCCGATCAGCGAAATCTCGGATCTGCGGTGACGCCCGTCAGCGTCGAAGAGATGTAGGTAGGCATACCACCGGATGCGTTCCCGGCCCATGTCAGGCTCGTGATCGTCATCGCGGCGGGCGCCGTGCACCGCCGCGTAAAACTGGCCGTCGGCGTACCGTCCGATCGTGTCTGTGCGGTAGCCGGGTTCGCGCGCTATCGGGATGAGGTCTGGGGCTGGCATGCTGGCGAGGATAACGACCAGTGAGTGCGCTCTTCTGCCGCTGACCGCGCGTTGCTGGTGGGCACCATCCATCGCGCACCCCGTCAACAGGCGGCGGATCAGTCACACGGTGTGACGACCAGGCACTACCGGCCGACGAACTGTCACCCATCAACTAGAATAGATGCGTAACGCATCAACTGGAGCCTGACATCGCCGGCAGTCCGCCGGCAGTCCGACATCGCCGGCAGTCCGATGTCCGGTCTTGGGACCTGCGTGATGGCAGATCGATATCAGGACCTGCGTGACACTCCGCCGACTGCTGGGGTCTCAGTCCGGCAGGAGTTCGACGGCATCCTCCAGCCCGATACGACCAGGGCGTTCGACTGTTGCCCACACCCCGAACGTCATGTCGTGGTGCTCGGCAACAGTCCTCAAGAGGTGTCCGTGCTCCTGGGCGCCCTCCTGCGCGAGGTCGATCATGACGCATCGGGTAAGCCGCCGATGTGGTCGCAACACAACGTCGGAACCAATACGGACGGCTCGCCCGAGCCAGCCATCCTCCGGGAAGCCGCTGCCCGGCACGTCGACGAGCAGATTCGCCCTGAACCGCATCGAGTCGACCGGCTCCCCCACCAGGTCATGGAGTCGCCGTAGGGCGGCCGTGCTGATCAGGCTCACCGGGCCCTCGTCATGGTGCATGACCTCCGCTTCGCGCTCGATCGTCACTCGACGGCCCAACACCTCGCTGACAGCCGCATGTCCGGCAGGCTCATCCGCGGCGAAGCGGCGTCCGTCGGGCAGCTCCACGACCGGCACCGGATCGCCAACTTGCCCTCGCAGCATGAACAGACCGGGCATCCGCCGGAAGCGACGGGTGTTCTTTCCGCTGCCCAACTTCCCGTCTGCGTCACGTACCGCCCACAAGCGGTCACCAGCTAGTCCGCGCTGGTCGACCTCGGCTGTTGCGAGCTGCTCACCGAGCAGTGACTTGATCGGGTACCGGCGGATCTCGGCTAGCTTCATCGACCTCACTGTAGATCGCCGGACTGAGCAAGATCGTCTAGTTGGATGTGTCACCCACGTCCCGAGACTGATCTGTCACGGACGTCATGAGACTGGACATCGGGCTACGCCGGCATGCAAATGTCTGCATGGTGCCGGTTGATCCCGCGCAGGGCGGCACGTTCGTCTCCTCGATGAGCGCGCGGGCGGTTCCAACGTCGGGGAGTCGAGCCGCCTGACTAGGCTCGGGTGCACCGGAACGACGGTGCTCAGTCCCGGCATACTGGCCCGGTGATCGACAACGGATCGCCGGGCCGACCGGACCTCTCCTCCGCGCTGCGGTTCCTCAGCGAGCTGATCGCCTGGGTGGCCACGCCGTGGGCGCTCGCCCCGCACTCGGTGCCGCTGGCGGTCGCCTCGGTGGTCGTCCTCGTGGGGCTGCCGACCGTTTTCGCCACCCCCGGCGACAAGAACCACGTCCTGGTCCCCGTGCCCGGGGCGGTCACCATCGCGCTGGTGGGGTTGCAACTGGTCGCTGCGGCGGTCTCGGCCTGGTTCGCGTGGCCGTGGCCGGCCGCCCTGGTCGTGACCGCCGTGGCGCTGTCCACCGTGGTCACCGAGCTGCCGCGCTGGCGTCGGCTCGCCCCACTCGGCCCCGAGGGCCGGCCCTCGCACCGACCTGCCTAACCCGCCCGCGGCCGGCGACTACCTCGCCGGCCGGGCCGAGCGGGAGCTGTGCCAGCGGGCCCACCGACGGGCGGCGACCCGACCGCGCGTCGGCGGACCGGGCCGGGCGGCGTCAGGCCACCCGGCGGATGCTGCCCGCCGGCGGGGCCGGCACGGCGTCCGGGTGCAGGATCCCCGCGATCGCCTCGACCCCGTCGACCAGCCGGGGTCCGGCCCGCACGATCAGCCCGTCCGCGTCGACGGCCCAGACCTCCGCGTCCGGGAAGTGCGGGACCACCGCCGCGGCCTGCTCGGCCGCCCCGTCGAGGTGGAAGCCGCACGGGGTGACCAGCACGACCTCCGGCGCCGCCGCCCGCAGCGCCGCCCAGGTGGTGGGTGTCGAGCGGGCGCCGGGGTGGGTGGCCACCGGCTTGCCGCCGGCGGCCCGGACCTGGTCTGGGATCCAGTGACCGGCGCCGAACGGCGGGTCCACCCACTCCACCACCGCGACCCGGCGCCGGGCCCGGCCGGCCACCGCCGCGCTGACCCCGGCCAGCCGCGCCCGCAGGCCGTCCACCAGGGCCTCCGCCCGATCCGGTACGTGGGCCGCCGCCCCGACCGCGAGGATGGTGCCGAGCACCTCCTCCAGGGTGTACGGGTCCAGCGACAGCACGTCGGCCCGGCAGCCGAGGTGGTCCACGGCGTCGGCGACCCGCCCGGCGGGCAGGGCGCAGACCCGGCACAGGTCCTGGGTGAGGATCAGGTCGGGGTCGAGCCCGGCGAGCGCGCCCGCGTGCAGGGTGTAGAGGTCGGCACCCGCGGCGAGCTGCCCCTTGACGTACGCGTCGATCTCGCCGGGGCTCATCCCCCGGGTGTCCCGGCCGCCCACGACGACGGTCTTGCCGGCCCGGTCGGCCGCCGGCACCTCGCACTCGAAGGTCACCCCGACCAGGTCCTCGGCGAGGCCCAGGGCGTAGACGATCTCGGTGGCGGACGGCAGCAGGGAGACCAGGCGCATCCCGCCATCCTGCCCGCCCGCGCCCCGCGCCCCGCACCGCCCCGGCAGTTGCCCGATCCGGCCTCCGCGCCAGGGCACGGCGATAGGCTGGGGCGGCGCGCCGGCTGGCCGGTCTCTCGGGTGACCACCCCCCGGACGCCATCCGCTACGCCGCCGCCCAGGTCGACTACACCACCCCCGCCCACCCCGACCAACCCGCCGGCTGGCCTGTCGCCTGGGGCAGACAACTCGACATCCGCCCCATCTCGCTGACTGGTCGCGGTGAGGTCACTGATGGGATGGTCGCCGGCTACCTTGCCAAGTACGCCACCAAGAGCACCGAGGTAACCGGGCACCGCTCCGTCAGGCTCGACGCCGACAGCATCGGCGACTACGCCGACCCCGACGGCGACCACACCGCCCGCCTCATCGACGCCTGCTGGCGACTCGGCCGACCCACCGGCACACCCGTCCCGCTCTCCCAGCGGCCCCGGGACCACCGGCCCACACCCGGCTTCGTCGAGCCATGGGAGTGCCCCGACTGCGGCACCCACACCCGCTACGCCGCCTGCCCCGTCTGCGTCGCCCACCGTCAAGCCAGCCTTGACGCCGAACCGACGAAACCGGCGACCGGCAACCCTTACGCCCGGCTGCGGCGGTGGGCGCACATGCTCGGCTTCGGCGGCCACTTCCTCACCAAAGCCCGCCGCTACTCAGTGACGTTTCAACTGTTGCGCGATACCCGCGTGAGCTTCCGGCGGCACGAGGACCAGGTCGACGAGCAGCCCGGGATCGTCCACGCCGTCGACCACCTCGACGACACCACCCTCATCGTCGGCACCCTCACCTTCGCCGGCGTCGGCTGGCACACCACCGGTGACGCCCTGCTCGCCAACACCGCCGCCGCCATGGCACGCGAACGACGAGCCACCGGCCGCGAAGAACTCGCCCACGAACTTGGCACCAACCCGGCTGGCACCGTGCCCGCCGCTGCCTGACCCGACAGACCTGGAGGAGGTCAACCGTCATGAGCACCACCGCCCGCAGAAGCCCTGTCATCCGGCTCGTTCCCCGCACCGTCGGCACCGTCGTCGAGCCGGTCACCTACACCGTCCGCGAGGTCGCCAAGCTGCTCGGTCTCTCTCTCGGCAGCACCTACGCCCTGGTCCGGGACGGCACGATCCCCGCCACCCGCCTCGGTGGCCGCTGGGTCATTCCCCGCGCCCGTTTCCACGCCTGGCTCGACGCGGGCCTCATCGACGCGAACGCGGCTACCGGCACCGATCAGGGGCGGCGGCGCTGATGGGCCACATCGTCAAGACTCCCGCTGGCACCTACCGGGCCAACTGGCGCGATGCGTCGGGCCGGCAGAAGGCAAAGTCCTTCCGTACCAAGAAGGAGGCAGGCACGTTCCTGGCGCAAACGGAAGCCGCGCTCAGTCGGGGCATTTACGTCAATCCGCACGCGGGCCGGACCGGCTTCGGTGACTTCGCCCAGCAGTGGCTCGCCGCCAGGACGGTGGAGGCGCGGACCACCGAGCGGACTGTCTCCATGCTCCGGGCCCACGTGCTGCCCAAGTGGGGTGACTGGCCGCTGGGCAAGGTCGACTTCATGTCGGTGCAGGAGTGGGTGACGAGTTTGAGCCGGGAGCTTGCCCCGACCACGGTCGCCAAGTGCTACCAGCTGTTGTCGATGATCCTCCGCACGGCTGTGCAGGCGCGGCTGATCGCCACCAACCCTGCCGAGGGGGTGAAGCTCCCGCGCGACCGGTCGCGCGACGTCAAGCCGGTCACGATCAGCCGGGAGGACTTCTTCCGCAAGCTGCTCCCAGCCGTGCCGGCCCGCCACCGGGCGATCGTCTGCGTTGCCGCCGGGGCGGGCCTGCGCTGGGGCGAGTGCGCCGGGTTGGCCTGGTCGTCAGTTGACCTCGATCGCGCCCTGCTGCGCGTGGTCCAGGTCGCCGAGGAGACTCACGGCGAGATCCTGCTCCGCCCGTACCCTAAGAGCCGAGCCGCAGTCCGAGCCGTCCCGCTGCCGGGCTTCCTGGTGTCCGCATTGGGCCGGCTCCGCGCCAATGCCGCGGATCCGGATCCGCGAACACTCGTCTTCCGCGACCGGGTCGGGCGCCCACTGCGCCGCTCGAATTTCCGCCGTCGGGTCTGGCTGCCCTCGCTGGTCCGTGCCGGCCTGCTCGGCCAGGTCGCCAACACCGGGCCGCACCGGTACCGGGCGGTCTGGCCCGATCGCGAGGGCGTCGAGTGGTCGGCGGAGTTCACCACTGAGCGAGAGGCGGTGGCCTGCGTGGCGGCCAAGGCCGTCGGTGGGATGCGATTTCACGACCTGCGGCACGCGTACGCCACCTGGCTGGTCACTGACGGCGTACCCATCAATCTGGTACAGCGGGTCATGGGCCACGAGCAGGCGTCGACGACGCTGGATCGTTATACGCATACTCCGGCTGACTATGCCGCCCGGATCTTGGATGCCTTCACGCTGCCTGCTGACGATCTGCTGACTCCGGCGGCCGAACGGCCCAGCGAGAGCCTGTCTGACGGCCTGGAAGAGTCGCCGTGACCTGCGTTGGAGCACTCGCGCCGGAAAGGGACGACCCCCGTCGGGGGGAAGCGGACACAGCTCGTCGACTCGTGCCGGGCGTTGTCGACCAGTGCGAACGAGCAGCTGACGCGAGATGTTCTCTGCTGCCTCCTACCCGCCTAGATCAAAGGGCCTGCTGCCTCGTCGCTGCCTCCAGCCCTCGGCTTGGTCGTCTCCGCCGTAGCCCGAAACTTGTACCGGATGCGGTCGCCGACGGCCTGGGCCTCGTACGCACGTTGCCAAGCGGGCACCAATCCAATGCAGTCGCTGCGTAGGGTGAACGTCGTGAATGGCCAGCCTCATCCTCGTTGGCGAGCGCGGTTCTTGAGGATTGCGGCCAGCCTCGCCGTCATGCTCGTCGTATGCGCTGTCGGTGGCTACCTCGCGCGACCTGTCGTGGCTAAGGCGGTCTACACGCTTCTCTCACCGATCACGGGCGGGTGCATCGCCGCACCAAACGAGCCGACGAAGCTAGCTGATGAGGCGGTGTTTCAGCGGGTGCCGGCAGGCGCTTCGTCGATTGGCGGGCCGACCGTGCAGCAGCCGTGCGCCGACGGTCGCCGCGACAGTGAGAGCAAGATCTTCGGCGAGGTGACCGTCGAGTATCGCAGTGACCTGTCGGACGAGGAGATTCGAGGCCACTATGAGGCGGTTGCCCGCGAGTCGGGGTGGACGTTCGACGTCTCAGACCGGCGGCTTGTATTCGCCATGAAGACGCTGCGGGATCGTTGCCTATGGTTGAGCGTCTTCCGCGATGAAGGCGGTCGGCCCGGCTACTACAGCGTCGAGGTCACCTTCTGGCCCAAGTACGAGGACTCCTTCTGCGACGACTGAGCCAGCGGCGGTTACGACCAGGCCAGCCGAACCCCGCGGCTACATCTCGCTTACAAGCTCTGTGCGGGTCGTCCGGCGTCGTCTGTCCGCGTTCGCGACCTCGGGCGACTGTCCGCACGCTTCTGCCGACGGGCGTCCTCGTCCAGCCCGGTTGCTGTCGCCGTTGCTGTCGACGGCTGGCTATGGTCGTCATCGTGAAGACGCGGGTACGTATCCTCGCCGCCTCGATCGCCGCGCTGGCCGTGTCGGGGTGCGACGCCCCCACGATGCCGACTGCCCAAGGGACAGCTCAACCAAACGCGTCGCCGACTTGTCCCCCAGGGCTGGTTCCCGTCGATCTCACCGTACCCAGGCCGGACGGGACCAGGCTGAACGTGCTCAATGCGAGCGACGTCAAAGGACTTGAGCTCACGGTGTTCGTGGAGCTCGGGAAGCGGGGCTTCCAGATGCTCTCCACAACCGACCGGTACCGGGACGGGCGACGCTATCCCGAAGCGGCCGTGATCCGCTACGGGCCGCAGACAGTCGGGGCCGGCTGGCTCGTGTCGTCATACATCCAAGGACAGGTGAAGACCGAGTTCGACATCCACCGCTCCAACGACCGGATTGATGTCATTCTGGGAAGCGCGTTCGAGAGCATCCGCACGCCAACGGAGGCCAACCAGGCGGTTGCGGCGGCCGGGCAGCCTTCCTTACCGCCTGGCACCTGCCCTGTCCCCGACTGAGCGGGCCAGTCAGCCGTCGCAGGTCCCGAGACCCGACGTGACGTCCTAGTCGTCACTGTGGTGGGTGCGCCTTCGTCCCTGGCCGCCCGCGATCGTTGATGTCAGCCGCAGATGTCAGGCGCGCGGGGCCGACACACGGTTTAGGAATTGTCGGCGCTCGGGATTCCTCGACCCTGCTACCTGCCGTTGCCGCTGACCAGACGCCTCGCGAGGCAGCATGCCTTAACCGTCGTTGCCCGTCGGCGACTGCGGCATCGGGCACGCAACGGGCACGCCAGGGCTTTCCCCTCCTGACCACTCGCTTGTAAGGCGCGCCCGGCGATAGTCGCGGCGTCTGTCACCGTCCGGGACGTCCGCAAGCTTGACCGGTCACCGAGACCTACGCATTACGAGTCGCTAGCGACCCCGACGGTCTTGGCGCTGCGCCGCTCGATCCGGCGGGCGCCGGTGTGCGCACCAGTCCGCTGACGTCCGCGGACTTGGCTGCTCGGTTGGCGGCTCCTCGCCACTGCCGGTAGCAAAG
Source organism: Micromonospora sp. NBC_00858 (assembly GCF_045207365.1). NCBI lineage: Bacteria > Bacillati > Actinomycetota > Actinomycetes > Micromonosporales > Micromonosporaceae > Micromonospora > Micromonospora sp. NBC_00858. The sequence continues at coordinate 3,508,041 of NZ_CP108828.1, forward strand.
CTCCCACGGGCGATCACCCGGACGGCAACGCGACCGGTGAGACAGCGGATCTGTTCACCACCTGGCCGCCAAAGGCAGAGGTAAGCAGGAACTGGCCCCGCCCGGCGCCGTCCGCGAGCCAAATCGGCTAACGGGTAGATTGACGCCGATGAGCGGTCTGTTGCGTCAGGAGTTGCGCGGGTTGGCCCGCAGTCGGGCGCTGTGGCTCCTGCCGCCCCTGGTCGCGCTCGCCGGCCTGAGCAGTCTTTCGTTCAACGACGACGCCTACATGTTCTACGTCTACTACGACCCGCAGACTTTCGAGGAACAGCTTGACGCGTATCACTTCGACGTCAAGGCGATCCACACCTCGGGCCTCGGCTGGGCTCAACTGGCCGCGCTGGCGGCCGGGGCGTTCCTGGTACTGCGTGATCCACGGCTGACCGGCCGCCCGGCCCGGCGCTCCCTGCCGGCCCTGGAATCGTCGCCGGCCCGGCTCCCCCCGCCGCCCCGTCCCGGCCGGTACTTAATAGCGAAGGCGGGCGTGGCCGCGCTGTTCGGTGTGCTCCTCGCCGTGGCCGACCTCGCCGCAGTACTGCCACTGGCGCCCAGAGTGGTCGCCGACCACTGGGTTCGGCGCGAAGTGGCCTCGAAGGACATCTTCTTGCCGGTACAGATCTTGGCCGACGAGTCGGTGTGGCCGGTGGTGCTTCGCGCAGCGGCCGGTGTCCCGCTGTTCGCGATCGTTGGGATCGGCCTGGCCGCGCTACTCAACCGCTGGTGGGCGGTTACGGTGGCCGTCGTCGTCCCAATCTGCGGGTCGCTGTACATGACCGCTGACCCGTTCTTCGGCGCCCTGACTGCTCCGAACCGACCGGCCCTCGCCGCGACCATGATTCCGAGCCTGGAAGCGGCCGCGATCGTCTTCCTGCTCGGCTACGGCGCGACGCGGTGGCGACTCGCCCGGGCGCCCGCAGTCCGGCCGACCGGCGCGAAAGCTTGAGGCTTCGGCCGCATACGGGCCAGAGACGGCCCGACGCTTGGCCACGGACACTCGCTTACAAGCTGTGTGCAGGTCGTCCGGCGTCGCTGTCCGCGTTCGCGACCTCGGACGACTGTGCGCGCCCCGCGGCGGGCGGCTGTCCCTGTCGTGGCTCGTTGCTGTCGACAGCCACCCGGGGTGAAAGAGTGAGCGCGTGGGGCTGGACAAGGAGGCCGCAGCGCAGCTCGCCGAGGCACGCCTGGCGGAATGGCGACGCACCGGGTATGGCGAGTGGCGCGCGATCCTCGACGACAAGGAGATGCGCCTGGTCGTCGGCGAGGACGGCAAGCGGTGCAGCGTGGTCAGCTACGCCATTGATGACGGCGAGGGTCGGATCCGCCTGTCGGTCGCCGTGGACGACGGCGGCTTGTCGGCGTCGATACCGCTGGCGCGAGACGAAATTATGAGTCCGGCCGGCACCTTCGTCACGTGACCTCTTCGTCCCGAACGCCGCTGCGACGCATCGTCTGTTGCCATCGGTTACCGTCCCGTCCCTCTCAGCCTAGCTACGACCCCGCCTGCTGTCGTTACGTGTCGGCCGCAGGTGACACGTCTGCTGCCTCCTCGCTGCTTCCGAGAGTGGCCGGAGCATGCTTCCCGGCATCCATCTGGTCCAGCTGCGGGAGGCGGTGCCCGGTTAGGCGGCGGTCTCGGGAACGAGGGCGGTCAGCTCCGCGACCTCAGCGTCGCTCAGCGCGATCCGCGCCGCCGCGAGGTTCTCCCGCAGGTGGGCCAGGCTCGTGGTGCCGGGGATGGGCAGCATCGCCGAAGAGCGGTGCAGCAGCCAGGCCAGCGCGATCTGCTGGGGCGTGGCCGCGTGCCGGGCGGCGATCGGCGCGAGGGCGGCGGCGACCTGGCCGGCGTTGTCCCCGCCGTCGCGCAGGCTGACCGGGTGCCAGGGCGAGAACACCGCTCTGGTCCGCTCCGCCGCCGCAAGCAGGTCCGCACCGGTGCGGTTGCCGATGTTGTACAGGGCGGTCACCGCGGCGATCTCCGCAATCGACCGGGCGAGTTCGAACTGCGCCACGGTGACGTTGGACAGCCCGATGTGCCGGATCCAGCCCTCGTCCTGCAGCTTCCTCAGCTCGCCGACCTGGTCCTCGAACGGGGCGTCGGTCGCGTACCCGCTGTGCAGGTAGTAGAGGTCGAACCGATCCACGCCGAGGCGGCGCAGGCTCAGCATGGCTGACTGCCGCAGGTACTTCGGGTTGCCCACCCAGCCCAGGGTCGAGTAGTCGTGGCCGCCCCGGACGAAGCCGCCCTTGCTCGCCACCACCAGCCCCGCCGGGTAGGGGTGCAGCGCCTCGCGGATCAGCAGCTCGTTGGTGTGCGGCCCGTAGACATCGGCGGTGTCGATGAAGGTGACGCCCTCCGCCACCACCGCGCGCAGCAGCGCCAGCCCACGCTCGTGGTCGGGGTACGGGCCCCAGACCTGGTCGCCGGTGAGCTGCATCGCCCCGAAGCCGACCCGTCCGACCGGAAGGTCGCCGCCAATGATGATCGTGGGCGGGGTGGACGGGGAGCCAGACGTCATGGTCATCTCGATTCTGGGTCGACGGCGGCCCCGTCGCCGACGCCGCCCCGCAACTTCGACGCCATCCTGCGCACGGCCCGCGACGTCTTCGGCGAACCGGGCGCGGAGGCCACCCTGGAGGAGGTGACCCGCCGGACGGGGTCCGTATCGGTACTCTCGACCATAACTGATTCAACCGGGATGAATTGGTCGAAGCGGTCTACCTGGCGGAGGTTCAGGCGGTCTACGACCACGGCGGAACGCCCGGGCCTATCCGTGGGGATCGACCGGGGCGTTTTCGCAATCACGAGCGGTGGCGGCGGGATTTGAACCCGCGGAGGGCGTTAACCCTCACACGCTTTCGAGGTCTGCGATCGTCCGTCTGCGATCGTCCGTCTGCGACGGTTCGGCCGGGACCGTGAGCTGGAATGCCGCCCTCTGATGAACGGCAGCATGCCCCTGCGTACGAGGGCGAACGAGACCACAACTGAGACCACTTGACGCGGCCCGCGGCACGATGGGCCAGCGGCGGTGGTCGAGGCATGGTTTACAAGCTTGACGCGTCTTGTTGCCCGCGTCGGGCTCCCTCGTCTGCCTCGTCCCGCTGGGCACCGGTAGCAGGTTGCGCGGGGGTAGCCGGCTGTGCCAAGTCCACGTGCCCAGAGGTCTCGCCAAGGTCCTCGGATGCCCCGGCGGGCAAAGCGAGTTGCCTAGTCGGTGCTGCTGCTTCCACTTCAAGCAGCCGCGCCTGCGCCACGGCAACCCGGTCGGCTAGAAGGGTCGGCTTCCACTTGGGCGAGCTCGCGTCGAGTCGACTCGATGGCGGCGGTGTCTGCCTGAGCGGCTGGCCGATCGCCGCGACGAACTCGGCCGGGCCCGCACCGACATCATCAGCCGCATCCATCACCTGCTACTGGAGCTCATCCCCGGCGGAGCGAAGAAGCTCCTCACCCGCGGCCAGGCCAGCTACCTGCTGCGCACCGCCCCACCGCCGAAGAACATCGTGGCCCAGACCCGCCACGATCTGGCCCGCGAACTCATCGAGGAACTCACCCTGATCGACGCCAAGATCCGGGGCGCCGACAGCAGTTGCGCCAGCTCGTCACCGAGCACGGCAGCTCCCTGTCCGATCGGCCCGTCCGGCGCAGCCCGGCTAATCGGCGACATCGGTGACATCCACCGGTTCCGCACCGCCGCGCATTTCGCGTCCTGGAACGGCACCGCCCCACTCGAGGCGTCCTCCGGCGACCAGCGCCGTCACCGACTGTCCCGCGCCGGCAACCGTCGCATCAACCGAGTCCTGCACACCATGGCCGTCGTCCAGCTACGCCGTGACGCGCCCGGCCGCGCCTACTACCGGCGCCGCCTCACCGAAGGCAAAACCACGATGGAAGCGCTCCGCGCTCTCAAACGCCACCTGTCCGACGTCGTCTACAAGCGAATGATCCACGACGCAAGACGTGGCCGAGCTGGTGAAACGGGTCCGGGAGGACACTCGGGAGCGACTCTGCAATCCAGCGCGGACGGCCTTATCCCGACAGCCGCCTCTTCGGACAAGTCACAACCCGGACCCGCCACCAAGAAGCCTAGAACAAAGTTGCCATGATCCCTTGACCTAGAGGGAAACCAGATGTGTGTGTCTGATCTTCGGCGAGGGGCAACGATCGGCGTGATCCGTTGGGTAGCGGTCGTCATCGTCGTGGCCGCCTTTATGAAAGCCCACATTGACGTCCTTGCACAAAGGGCTACGGCGTCAACAGCGGCTCCACGAACATCACCGACTGCCCGCGGGAGCCGACTGCGGGTAACCGCTCGATCGCGCCGTCGCGCACCGACAGCCGTACTCCGCTCGCGGGTTCGCGCGGGAAGTGCCAGGGGTGGTAGCCGAACAGCACGTGTTCGGTGTCCTCCCAGACCGGCTCCCGATACGTCCCCTGTGGGGACCGGCGGTCCTCAGGCAACCACCACACCTGCGGCTGCACCGTAGCTCCCGGCTCGACCGGGAACAGCGTGAGCGCCGGCGGGTTGGAGCGCACCGTCCACAACCGGTCACCGCCGGGCGCGAGCCGGGCCATCTGGTCGACCGGCACCGTCACCGTCGTCCCGTCTGGCCGAACTACGATGATCCCCTCCACCTTCCGCGCACTGCCGGTGCCCGTGAGCGGGTCGACCTGCTGCACCGGGTGCGCGTACCGCTCCGGGTCGGTGCCGGGTGTCCAGCGCATTGTGGCCCACCGGGCCTGGTGGTCGGCGAAGAAGACCGTGTCGCGGTACGCCCCGACGAGGCCGATCCCCCGGTCGTCTGGCCACGGCATGGTCTCCACCGGGCCGCCGCCCAGGTCGATCACCCGCAGCTGGTACCGCGACACCCGCCGGCGGTGCTTGCTGTCGACCACCGCCACCCGCCGGCCGTCGCCCAGCAGCATCACGCCCGGCATCCGCACCTCGTCGATCTCGGTCACCTCGTCGATCTCGGTCACCTCGCCGGCCGCGGAGACCAACCGGGCCGGGTGCCCGTGGCTCACCACAAGCACGCCCTGCCTGGTTTGGAGTGCCCGGCTCCAGCGCGCGGCTTCGAGCCGGGCCAGGTCCACCCGCGCGCCGTCGCGCCACCCGACCAGGGTGCCGTTCGCCTCGATCACGCCGGCCCGCGGCGGCGCACCGAACGGCGGGCCGGGCGGCTCCTCCCGGTTGCGCTGCGGGAACCTCACGAACATCCCGCGGCCGTCCGCCGCGTCGCCCGCCACCCGCGCCATCGCGCCCAGCAGGAAGCTTCTGGTCGACGGGCCGTCCGAGTTCGGCGCCGGACCGGACAGCATCGGCGCGGCGACCGACGTCCTGGTCGGTGTAACGGGCGCGGCCGGCGCGGTTGGGACGGCCGGTACGGTTGGGGTGGCCGGCGCGGTCGGGGCGGCCGACGCCGGGCTCGGGCGGCGTCCCAGCCACAGCCGCAGCGGCTCCCCGCCGTCGGCGTGCAGCAGGCCCGTCCGCTGCGCGAAGGCCAGCCCGTCGCGCAGCTCTGCCTCGCTCACCAGCAGCCGTTCGGCCAGCTCGGCGGCCGTGGTCTCCAGCGGTGCCCGGGATGCCCACCTCAGCACCGCCTCGAGATCCTCCGCCAGCGGGCCGAACCGGCTGCGGGCGTCCTGCAGCCGGACGGAACGGACCCGGTTGGGCGGTAACGACAGCACCGTGTCCACCCGGGCCGGCCGCCCGGCGCGGTAGCCGTCCGGGCCCTCGCGAACCAGGATGCCGGCGGCGGCCAGCAGCGGCAGCAGGTCACGCTTGCGGCGCACCGGCGGCACGCCCAGCTCGGCAGCGATTCCGTCAAGCCGGCGCTGCTGCCCGGCCAGCCGAGCCACCACCTCCGCGCGCTGGGCGGCGTTGCGCTCGTCGAGGTCGGCGTGGCCGGTGGTCAACGGCTCCCGGGGTGGTTGCCACAGCGGCGCGTCGAGCCATCCCGGCAGGCGCGAGTGCGCGCGGCCCCAGTCGTCGATGTGCTCCACGGTCACCGGCCCGGCGTGCTCACGGGCCGCGGCGTTGACAATGCCGGCCAATTCCATCGGCTCGTACTGCAGCTCGGACTGCCAGCCGTTGTAGCCCGGACCGACGGCGGGCCGGCCGCGCGCCAGCCAGACCGGCGGCTCGGGTGCCGGATCCGGCCAGAAGCGCAGCAACCATCGATCCCCGAACCCGTCCTCGGTGTCGCCCCGCCGGCGTGCCACCCGGACCCGGTAGCAGCCGGCGCCACCCAGCTCGAGGTCGGCCGGACCGGCGCCGCCGGTCAGCACGGTCAGCGACAGCCCCCGGGAGCTCGCACGGTAGGGAGTCTCCAGCACGTCGTCGAAGCCTGCGTGGTCAGCTGGCGGCGGGCCGTCGTGCAGCTCCACACGCACCATGTGGTGGCCGTCGCCGGCCTGACACAGGATCCAGCCGGCGCCAGCTCCGGCGAACGTGCCGGTCGGCTCGTCTTCACAGTCACGCCCGCGCGGCAACTCCGGATCGTCGCCCGGCTCCCCCGAGTCGTCCGGGTCCCGCAGGACGACGAGTCCATACTCGGGAGAGTAATCGTCGTGCTCGAACGCCCGTACGACGGCCACGGCGGTCAACGTAGCAAAATCCGGCCGTGACCGTAAGGCGGCAGCCGGGGCAGCGACAAGCGCGTCAGGCGAACCAGTCGTGAACCGCCCCGTCGGCCCCGACGGTCCACAGCACCGGAGCCACCACCACGAAGAGCGCGCCGATGACCAGCACCACCGTGGCCGCGATGCCCATCAGCGACGCCACGCCAGCGAGCGACCGGCTACGGCCAGTGGTGTGCATACCGGCGGCCGACGCGCACGAACGGCGGCAGAAGAGTGATCGGGTGGGCCCTCGTACATCTCCGGGTGGCCCTACGGCCGCTCGTCCGATGCGCCGCACCACGCTGCGGAGGTGTGCTGCAACCATGCTGGGGGATTGCGCGTCTTAAGCAACGATGGGAACCCTCGATCAGCCGTCCAGCCCAGTCCGATGGGCGGACGGCGCCGCCGTTGTCGCCGTCGTTGTCACACTGATCCTGACTGCCCGCCAGCTACGTCCGCTCGCCGAGGCGGCGGCCTTTCTCGCCCGTACAGGCGAAACGGTGGCCTCCGTGCCGGCGGCGACCTGGCCCCGCGCCGCCGCGTGGGTCGCGATTAGCATTGCCATCCTCGCGCGGTGGCGGACCGCTGCGGTGCTGGGCGCATGGTCGGCCGTGTTGTACGAGATCGTCGTGGTGGCAACGCGCCTCAAGGGCGACCAAGGCTGCGACGCGCCGCTTGACCTGCTGGTATGGCCGCTGCTGCTGGCGGTCGCGGCAGCAGTGCTGTTGAGCACCACCGCTTCGGTCGGCCGCGGCCTGGACCTGCTGACACGCCGTGGGCGTTGGCTGCTCGCAGTCGCCGCAGCGGTCACCGCGCTCACGGCGACGGCGATTCCTCTACTCGGGGAGTACAACGGGCCGTCACAAGCAGACTCCATCGATCCGGGGTTCCACGCCGTATTCGTCGTCTCGTCGCGGCTCGGCGGCGCTGTTGGCGGCCTGACATTCGCGGTCGTGCTGACCCTGGCCCTGGCCACCGTCATTGGCGTCGATCGGGCCGTGCGCAGTCGAGTCCTGACGCTGATGGGGGCGGGCGCGGCCGGGTTCGTTGCGATCCACCTGGGGCTGCCAAGGCCATTCGGTGTGTGGGACGTGCCGTTGGTGTCGGGACCCACGGAGGCCGTGCTGCTCGTAATGGGACCGGGGCTCGTCCTCGGCGCTGGACTGTTGTTGGTCCGGTCTAGCGAGCGGCCGCCACTGGTGGAACCAACCGCACCTTGACCCAACCATCGTGCGGCGCCGTCCGGACCTACGCGCCGGACGTGCCGGTTATCGAGAGCGACGATCAAGGCTCGTCCCGCGACCTTCGTCTCGCCTGCCCCACGATCTGAACATCCGCTCATCGACACGTCCGGACGGCAACCGGGCCAGCTCGGCGTGACGCTGCGTAGCGCGCGGATCGCGGCATGAGTAGCCCTGTGTCAAGCGGGGGAGGCGAGGACGGCCTGCAGAGCTCGGTGGCGGGTGGGGTCGTAGGCGACGCCTTCTTGCCAGCAGCGCCAGATCACGTGCAGCCAAGCGCGGGCGAGGATTCGAGTCGCGTGGGGGTGGTCGTGGCCCCGGGCCCGGGCCCGCCGGTAAAGGTCGGCGGCCCAGGGGTTGGCGTGGTGGGAGTCGCCGGCGAAGTCGATGATCGCTGCACGGAGTTGTTTGTCGACGGCCCAGCGAAAGCCGACGACTTTCACCTTCCCGGACTGCCTGGTCGAGGGCGCAGCCCCGGCCAGGCAGGTGAGTGCCTCGGGCGTCGGGAAGCGGCCGCGGGCGTCACCGATCTCAGCCAGAAGCCGGGCCGCTCGCACGATCCCTGCCCGGGGCAGGGACGTGAACACTGCCGCGTCGGGATGCTGCAGCAGCTGGAGCTCAATGTGCTCCTCCAGCGCGCTGATCTGCTCCCGCAGGGCAGTGAGCCCAGCCACCAACGCGGCGGTGACGTGCGCCCGGGCGGTGGCTTCAGGACCGGTGGTCCCGCGGGTAGCCACAAGCAGGTGGGCGTGCAGCAGCCCGGCTCGTGCCGGGTTGGGGTAGGAGACGCTGCGCAGCCAGTTCTGCAGTCTGCGTGGCGACAGCCAGTCGACCTTGTCCTGAGTCGCGAACCGGGTGAGGAAACTCAGGGTGATCGCGGAGTCGATGTCGCGGAACAGCCCGATCACGCCGGGCAGAACATGTTCGAGGTGGGCGCGGAGCTGATTGGCCATCGCGACACGGGCGGCGATGAGGTCCTTGCGGGCGCGGACGGTCATCCGCAACGTGAGTGTCGCGGGAGAGTCAACGGTGAGGGGACGCAGGCGATGGTGGTCGGTGCGGACGGTGTCGGCCAGGACGTAGGCATCGAAGCGGTCGTCCTTGTTACCGGCTGCGCCGTAGCGGCGGCGCAGGTGCTTGATCTGGTTCGGGGCGATCACGAAGACCGTGAGCCCCGCATCGAGGAGAGCCTCGACGATGGGCCCGTCGGGGCGTTCGATACCGACCTCGAGCACAGTGGCTTGCTGCAGGCATCGCAGCAGCTTCCGCAGCCCCCGCAGCGGTGTGCTCGACGAGCATCCGTTGGACCTCGACACCGTCGGGGCCAACGATCGCGAGGGCGTGCTCAGTACTGGCCCAGTCGATGCCCGCAGTGGGTCGACGCATCGAGGGATGGTGTCTGACACTCATCGTGTCCTCCTTGCTGTTGCAGCAGCAGGTGGGCACCCAGTGGTCTCAGGACACGGAAGCCGGTCGCTCACTGATCGGCGCTCGACGGCGCGCAGCCCTGTCGCCAGTCATACGTGCCCTGGGACCACCGGGCCCCGCGGCACTCATGCCAGACCTCTCACGGTCGAGCGGACGAGGCGGTGGCCCGGTGGAGACCAGGTGCGCCGACGACCCGAGATCGCCGGCACCAGACACGGTGCCCGACGAGACCGCCGACAGGAAGAGTCTGCGCAGTGAGCGGATACCGGCGCGACGGGCCGGCGCGTCGGTATCCGCTGGCTGCGACGATGCGTGCGGCGTGCCGGCTCAGGCTGATGGCGGGTCGGCGATGATGCGCGCGAGAGTGCGTCGGCCCATCCGACTCATGGCCGGGTTGGTCTGGTGGTAGTACCAAATTGCCCCCATTGCCTGCTCGAAGGCCCACGCTCTGCCGCGTTCCCATTCGAGATCGTCGCAGCCGAGTTGTTGCCGAAGCGCCTGGCGTGGCCCGCGTTCTAGCAGGTGCCAGGCACTCACGAGGTCAAGGGCAGGGTCGGCCGGCCCCAGCCCACCCACGTCGAGAACCCCGGCCAGCCGCCCGTCGGAGACGAGGACGTTTCCCGGAATGAGATCACCATGGGTCATTCTGTCCGGGGACTCGCCCCGCGGCAGTTCCCTCATTACCGCCCAGATCCGGCGGAGCACCGGGACGTCCAGCAGCGTCTCGCTGTGCCGGAAGCAGGTCTCCATCCACCCGTCGTGCGCTTGTAGCTCGCCCCCGCGACCCTGGCCTTCGAAACTGCGTCCCCTTGTGTCGATGGCGCGCACGCCACTGACGAACTCGGCCAGATCGTACGCGAACGCGAACGAGTCACCTGGGTCCTGCTCCGTGGCTATCACACCGGGTACCCACGTCTGTACCGACCATGGAAGCGGGTAGCCGGCGCCAGGCTCACCGACGGCGACCGGCTTGGGGGTGGGAAATCGCGTACGGCCCAGCAGCTCTCGGGCCGCTTCCGCTTCGCATTCCAGCCAGCGCCGCGCTGCCTCGACCTCACGAGGCTGAAGAGGGAACCGAGCCGTGAACCGTTCTCCGAGACGGAAGATGGCATTGACCGTTCCCTGCGAAGCGACGCGCCTGACAGGCAGGCTCCGCCACTCGGGGAACTGCGCATCCACCAGCTCACGCACCGTCTTGAGGGGGACCCTGAGCTGGCCCTCGTGCATCGACACATCCGGCAGCGTGGAGGCGGACTCCGGGCAACGACCGGTGCTGGCTGCTCGGATCATGAGCGATAGGGGTTGGCGGTGGTAAGAGGCTGGCAAGACAACCATCCTTTGTCAGGTGTTCTGGGCGGCGACTGTGGCTCGAGGGTGGCGGGTGGCGGTGGTCGCCGGCAGGTGGCAGGCCAGAGCTACCGCGGCGAGCAGCGCCAGGAAGGTGCATACACCCAGCCAACCGAAGTGGGCGTGGGCCCGGGCGCCGAGCCAGGAACCGACGCCACCCCCCAGGTAGGCGCAGGTCATGTAGGCGGTGTTGAGTCTGCTTCGCACCTCGGGGCGCAGGGCGTAGATCCGCACCTGGTTGGCGACCATGCCGGACTGCATCCCGACATCGAGCAGTAACGTGCCCAGGACCAAGGCCGCCAGGCCCAGCGCCCCGCCGAGGCTGCCGAACGCGAGGACGGCGGCCGAGGCGATGACCACGAGCATGCAGATCAGGTTGACCGCGTCGCTGCCCCGACGGTCCACCTGGCGTCCCGCGACCGGGGTGCACAGCATGGTCACCGCGTTGACCAGGGCGAGCATACCGACCGCCGGTGCGCCCAGGCCGTACGTCGGGCCCGTCAGCAGCAGCGCGACGGTGGTCCAGACCGCCGAGAAACCGGCGAAGACCGTCGCCTGGTAGAAGCAGGAGCGGCGCAGGTCGGGCTCGGTACGCAGCAAGCGCAGCGACTCGGCCAGCAGCTCCGGATACCGGTGCCCGGACGGCGGTCGTGTCGTCGGCAGTACGCGGGCCATGACCACCGCGATGAGCAGCACGACCGCTGCGGCCATAAGGTAGGGGCCCCGCCATCCCCACCAGTCGCCGATGGTTCCCGCGGCGGTGCGGGACAGCAGCATGCCGCCGATCGAGCCGCTCAGCAGCGTGCCGCTGACCACTCCGCGTTGGTCGTCGGCCACGAGGCCGGCTGCCATCGGGCCGATGATTGGCGCGACCACGGTCGTGACCCCGACGAGGGCGCTCGCGCCGATGAGCGGCGGCAGCGCGGGCGCGACGCTCGCGGCGAGCAGTCCTAACCCGGTGAGGCCGAGCAGGGTGACGACCAGCGGGCGGTGCGGGAGCCGGTCGCCGAGCGGCACCAGCAGGAAGATCCCGGCGGCGTAGCCGAACTGCACAGCGGTCACCACCAGGGCGGCCGAGTCGGGGCTGACGTGCAGGGCGGAGGCGACCAACGGGCTGATCGCCTGGGGGAAGTAGATGTTTCCGACGGCGACCCCGCAGGTGAGGGCCAGCAGCAGGATCAGCCGGCGGCTCATGCGGCACCTGCACCTTCGGGGTCGTTGGCCACGTCAGTCCACCTTCCCGCCGGTGACGTAGATGACCTGGCCGGTGACGAACCCCGCCTCGGGGCTCACGAGGTAGGACGCGGTGTGCGCGATGTCCTCGGGCTGGCCGACCCGGCCGACCCGGCCGACCGGGATGGTCTGCGCCACGATCCGCTGGTGCTCTTCGAAGCTGCGGCCTCGCCGCTGGGCCGCGACCCTGGTCATGTCGCTAACCACGAAGCCCGGGGCGATGGCGTTGGCGGTGACGCCATGCCGTCCGAGCTGGAGGGCGAGTGATTTGGTGAAGCCGATCAGACCGGCCTTCGCGGCGGCGTAGTCGACGCGGCCGGAATCGCCGAGCGCGGAGATGCTCGACATGTTGACGATCCGTCCCCAGCCGGCCGCCGTCATGTAGGGGCTCACGGCCCGGGTGAGGAAGAACGCCCCCCGCAGACTGACCCCCGTGACCGCATGCCACTGCTGGGTGCTCGTCTCCTCGACGCCGGCGTTGGGGCCGCCGATGCCGGCGTTGTTGATCAGCACCGTCGGTGATCCCAACTCGGCGGCGATCCGGGCGACGGCAGTGGCCACGGCCGTCTCGTCGTCGACGTCGGCGGCGAACGCCGCCGCTGTTCCGCCGTCGCCGGTGATGGCTTCCACGGTGCCGGCGCACTCTTCCTCGCTCAGGTCGATCACGGCGACCGCGAGGCCATCGCGCGCCAAACGCTTGGCCACCCCAGCGCCGATGCCGCGTGCCGCACCCGTGACGATCGCCGTGCGCTGCCGATTGGCCTGGTCTGTCATGTTGATCTGGTGTGTCATGCCTGGAAGTCCACGGCACGAGTCGGCGGTCACCAAATGATGTAGCATATGACTTAATGATCAGCTTCCTGCTCAGCGTCGAGGACCTCGCGGACACCCGCTTCGCGATCTCACCGATCTACCAGACCGTGCTCAGCCTGCGGGTATTGCGCGAGCCCGGCTTGTACGCGCTGCACCTGCCGTGGCGCAGGTCGGTTCTCGGCAGACTCGATGCGCCCGGTGCCGACCTGCTGATGTCCCTGGTCGGGCCAGACCGCGCCGTTGCGGATTTCCTGACGCCCCGGCCGACGGAGTTCGCCGTGACCTTCGAAGAAGAGTTGGCCGCAGTACGCCGGACGCCTCCGGATGTCGTTCGCCGCGACGTGTTGGCCGTGTACGTAGGTGGCCGGCTTCCGGACGTCTTGCAGGAGATCACCGCGGACGACGATGCTCCTGTCCTCGCACTCCGCGATGCCATCTGCGACCACCTGCAGCGTTACTGGGAGATCGCGATCAAGCCGACCTGGCCGCAGATGCGACTCGTCCTGGAAGCAGACATGACCTACCGCGCCCGACAACTGGCCGTTGGAGGCGCGCGCCTGCTCTTCGCCGACATGCACCCGAACCTGCGATGGCACGACGGCGTGCTGCACATCGACAAGATGATCGGCAGGCACCGCGTCGCGGCGTCCGGCCGAGGGCTGCTGCTGGTGCCGTCCGTGTTCTCCTACAAGCCCGCCCCGCCAGTCAGCCCGGACGAGCCGCCAGTGCTGGCATACCCCTGCCGCGGAGTAGCGACGCTCTGGGCGCCGACGCCGACCCCCGACGCGACCGCGCTCACGTCGCTCCTCGGCGCGCCCAGAACGCGGCTGCTCGGCCTCCTCGACGAGCCGCTGCCGACGGTCGAGATCGCTCGCCGGCTCACGGTGACGCCCAGTGCCGTGTCACAGCACCTGCAGGTGCTCCACGCGACAGGCCTGATCACCCGCGCCCGCGATGGACGGCACGTGCTGTACCGGCGCAGCTTTCTTGGCGATCAGCTAGCCGGCCAGTCGGTCAACCGATGACCAGGCACCGACCTGTCGGACTGCAGATCAACTCTCGGCACTGTCCACGCATCGACAGAGCCGAGTCGCTCATCCGATAAAGATCAGCTTCCCGACAGCCGCAAGATCATTAGCGAATGTCCGGGTATGCCCGGGTCCCTCCAAGTGGATCTGCATCAGATGCACTGCAAATGATCTCGATCAAACGAGGCGGACGCTGATCCACGCCGGAATCATTGCGATCGACGAAGTCGAACGCCACCCAATTCACGCTGAACACGACGTACCCACATCGGCATGTGCGCATGCTGGCCGAGTCGGCACGTCGTGACGCTGCGTAGCGCGCGGATCGCGGCAGAAGAGTGCACTGCCTGCTCTCGACCCTGTCGGCTCGGGGCCTGCGGTATCTGCGTCCGTAGGCCCCGAGGCGACGGCTCACTCGTTGTGGAGCACCTTGGCGATCGTGAGCCGGGCCGCGCCGCGGACCGGGACCAGTGCACCGAGGAGCGCGATCACGACGCCGGCGAGGGCCATGAGCGCGAGCGTCGGCGCCTGCCACACCTCCAGCACCGAGTGTGGGATGGCGATCCGGGCCGCGTCGGCGGCGGTCGGCACGATGTACCGGTGCGCAACGATCCCCAGGGGGATGCCGAGCACACTGCCGGCCGCGCCGACGACGGCCATCGACGTCAGCACCATCGTGACGACCTGGCGTGGCGTCATCCCGATCGACTTGAGCATGCCGAGGTCGCGGCGGCGTTCCCGGACGTTGAGCACGACCGTGTTGAAGACGCCGAGGGCCGCGACGGTGGACAGCAGCAGCGAGAGCACCGACGAGAAGCCGATCACGGTCACCGCGAAGTCGCTGAGCTGGGAGGTGTCCCACGCGTCGATCGCCGGGTCGGCCGCCTTGACCGCGGCGACGTACGCCGCGACATCGCCGCCACGCTTGAGCTGGACCTGGTAGTACACCTCGTGTGGTTTGACGGCGCGGTCCGGCGCGAGGTCGGTGAGGACGCGCCAGTCCACGAACACGCCGGGCGGTCCGGGCGCGCCGTCCATCGTCTCGCCGATCACGGTCAGCACCGTCCGCCGTCCGCCGAGATCCAGGGTGAGCTTGTCTCCGACGCTCAGTCCGCGCTCACGCATGAGTTCCGACGGCACGACTGTCTCGTGCACCCGTGTCATCCAGCGTCCGGCGGTGAGCTCGTCCTGGTAGCCCATCGACGAGTAGTCACCGCGGACGAAGTTGATGGTCAGCGGCTGGGTCTGCCCGATGGTGGGGACCGGCAGTCTGAAGACGGGGGTGACCCGGGCCACGTCCGGCAGCCCGCGCAGCAGTTGCTCGACCTGGGCGTCGGTCCGACTGGTGGTGGCCTGCGGCCCCGTGGGCGGCAGCTGACCGTCGGGGGCGATCCGCGTCCGGCCGTCGGACGGCCGGACCCCGATCTGTCCCGAGGCCCGGTCTTCGATCGTGGAGATCCGGGTCAGCGTGTCGGCCAGCCCGGTCGCGAACGTCACGGTGGTCACGCCGAGCAGGACGGCCACGACGGTGAAGGCGGTCCGGCCCGGTCGCGCGAACGGCAGGCCCAGCCCGAGGGTGACCGGACGCGACAGCCGGAAACCGGCGAGCCAGCGCTGGATCCGCGTCCCATGCCCGGTCCGTGGGGAGCTGCCGGCGCTGATCGCCTCGGCGGCCGACAGTCGGTGTGCCCGGCCGGCCGGCACGAACGCCGCCAGGGCGACGAGTGCCGGCACGCCGACCAGCCCGGCGACCCAGATCCAGACGCCGACGTTGATGCCGACGTCGAGCCCGAATCCCTCGAACCCGTCGCTCAGCAGCGGCTGGGCGGCGAGGGTGCCGGCGACGGTGCCAAGGACACAGCCGATGAGGGCGGGTACCGACACCATGACGAGGTAGACGGCGACAACCTGGCGCGGTGTGAATCCGAGCGCCTTGAGGATCCCGATGTGCCGGAAGCTGGAGACGACCGCGCCGCTGACCACGTTGCCCACGATGACGACCGCGACGATCAGTCCGAGCATGCCGAACGTGGCGAGGAACGGCACGTACACGCCGATGTCCGAGGCGACCTTTTCCTTGACCACGAGGTACGGCTGCGCGGCGATCAGCGCGCCCGCCGGCAGGCCGGCCGTGACGGCGGCCAGGTCGGCGTGGACCGCGGACTTCGTAGACACGTCACCGGTGAACCGGTAGAGCATCTGAACCGACGTGGGGTGCAGCGCGGTCATCTGCTCCGGTGACACCCAGGCGTCGGCGGTCTGGCTCAGACTGTGGGCCCGGCCGACGACGGTGTACCGCTTGCCGCCGAGGGTCACCTCTCCGCTGTCCGGCGGAAATCCCCTCGAGTCGGCGCCGGGTTCGGGCTGGTTGAGGACGATCTCGCCGGAGGCCGTGGGCCAGCGCCCCTGCCAGAGGTTAAGACGGTCCACCAAGCCGCCCGGGTCGGCGCGTCCCACGACGGTCAGCGGACCCCGTGGGCCCGGCCCACCGCCCTCGGTAAGGTCGAGCGTTACCTGCCCGAACGGTCCCGCCGCGGCCGCCACGCCGGTTCGCTGGCCGGTGAGCTGCACGTCGTTGACCTTGGTCGGGTCGTACACGGCGATCGCGTGTGGTCCCTGCTGCCTGGCGAAGGCGCGGTCGAACGGCGCCGAGGACGCCTCGAGCAGCGCCAGCGCCACGACAATCGTCGTGGTGGAGAGCAGGACGACCAGGCCGATGACGAACGTCTGCACCCGGCGTCGCCGGACTGCGGCCCGCGAGGCCCGCCACACGGCGCTCATGCGCGTTCCAGACTGCGTTCGCGGGTGATCCGCCCGTCGGCCAGTTCGACCACGCGGCTCGCACACCGCGTCGCGAGCCGCTCGTCGTGGGTGACGATGAGCAGGGTCTGTCCGATCTGGTTGAGGTCCAGCAGCAGGTCCATCACCTGCTCGCCGGAGCGGCTGTCCAGAGCGCCAGTCGGCTCGTCGGCGAGCAGCAGTGCCGGGCGGTTCATGAGGGCCCGGGCCACCGCGACGCGCTGGCGCTCGCCGCCACTGAGGGCCGCCGGATACGCGTTGCGCCGGTCGGCGATGCCGAGTTCGTCGAGCAGTTCCATGGCCCGCTGGCGTGCCGGGCCTGCCTTGGTACCGGTCAGCTGGGCGGCGAGCGCCACGTTGTCTATCGCCGGTAGGTCGTCGAGCAGGTTGAAGAACTGGAAGATCATGCCGATCCGGTGCCGCCGGAACAGCGCCAGCTTCGTTTCGTTCAGGCGGCTCAGCTCCTCGTGGTGGACGCGCACCGACCCGGATGTCGGCCGGTCCAACCCGGCGATCATGTTCAGCATGGTGGACTTGCCGCAGCCCGACGGGCCCATCACCGCCACCGCCTCACCGGTGCGGATCTCGAGCGACACGCCGTCCAGGGCGGTCGTGTCACCGTACTCTTTGCGGACGTTGTCCAGCTGCACGACGCAGGTGTCAGTGGTCATGGCAGCACGCTATGGCCGCGGGTAGCGCCCGGTCGTCGGTCCCGGGATGTAAACCACCGGGGCTGTCATCCCAGGGATGTACCGGCTAAGCACCGGGGATGATGTGGCACCGATCTGCGTTTGCGAAGATTCTTGGGTGGGATTGGGGGCGGTGTGGCTGGTCGGCGCTCTCGTCGCAGCCTGCGCGACCGCGGTATGGCTCGGTGTCGCACTCGTCCGGGCCCGGCGCGCGCACCGTCGGGCGCTGGAGGAGCGGGGTTGGCTCCTTGAACGGGAGCGGGAGAGCGCAGCCCGTACCGCAGTCGACGCCGAGCGTGCCCGCATCGCCCGGGAGCTGCACGACATCGTGAGCCACAACGTGAGCCTCATGATCGTGCAGGCCGCCGCCGCGCGCGAGGTGCTCACGACCATGCCCGACGATGCCGCAGCGGCGCTGTCGGCAGTGGAGGGCGCCGGACGGACCACGATGACCGAGCTACGGCACCTGCTCGGCTTGCTGGCGCCCGCGGCGGACGGCGACGATGCCACGGACGGCGCCGACCTGGCGCCCCAGCCCAGCCTGAGCAGGCTCAGCCCGTTGATCGACCGAATCGCGTTCGCCGGCCTGCCGGTAGAGGTGCGGATCTCCGGTGAGGCCCGGCCACTGCCGTCCGGGATCGACGTCACTGCGTACCGAATCGTGCAGGAGGCACTGACGAACGCGCTGAAGCACGGCACCGGAGGGAAGGCGGAGGTGACGATCCGCTACGCCGAGCACTCGCTGCGGGTGGAGGTGCTCACCAGAGGTCCCAGCGTGCTGACGGGCGACCAGCCTGCACCGCGCAGCGGAGACGGCGCCGGGCGGGGATTGCTGGGGCTGCGACAGCGCGTTGGGGTCTACGGTGGCGATCTCGACGCCCGCCGGCGGCTCGGCGGCGGGTACCGGGTCCGCGCCCGCATCCCGGTGGAGCACCCGTGAAGGCCCAGCCCGACCCTGCCAGACCGCCCGGGCCGGCGCCTTTGCCCTCGCCGCGTGTGCTCATCGCCGACGACCAGGAGCTGATCCGCACCGGCTTCCGGCTGATCCTCACCGCCCGCGGCATCGACGTGGTCGGCGAGGCCGCTGACGGCGCCGAGGCGGTGGCGGCCGAGCGGCGGCTGCGTCCCAACGTCGTGCTCATGGACATCCGCATGCCGACGATGGACGGGCTCGAGGCAACCCGGCGCATCCTGGAGTACAGCGCCCGCTGCCGGGTGCTCATGCTCACCACGTTCGACCTCGACCGATACGTCTACGCCGCCCTGGCACTCG
The DNA here is from genome assembly GCF_045207365.1 of Micromonospora sp. NBC_00858. Lineage (NCBI taxonomy): Bacteria > Bacillati > Actinomycetota > Actinomycetes > Micromonosporales > Micromonosporaceae > Micromonospora > Micromonospora sp. NBC_00858. The sequence continues at coordinate 3,526,547 of NZ_CP108828.1, forward strand.
GCGCAAGCGGCTTCCTCCTCAAGGACGTCACCGCTGACCACCTCGCCGCCGCCGTACGCCTCGTCGACACCGGCGACGCCCTCCTCGCGCCCTCGATAACCCGGCGGCTCGTCCAGCGCTTCGCCAGCGCGGACCAATCGGCCGGCGACGGACCGACTCCCGCCATCCACCGGGATCTCGCCGCGCTGACGCCGCGCGAACTGGAAGTGCTGACGCTCCTCGGCCGCGGTCTCTCCAACACCGAACTGGCCCAGGCGCTGACCCTGAGCGAGGCGACGGTGAAGACCCACGTGGCGCGGATCTTCGCCAAACTCGCCCTCCGCGACCGGGCGCAGGCGGTCGTCCTGGCCTACGAGACCGGCCTCGTCACGCCCGGCGACGCCTGATCGCACCCCACGCGTGGAGGACGGGCACGATCGATGGTCCGAAACGGTCGCTATCGGCGGGCCTGCGGGCCTGGAACAGCCCCAGCCACTGGTCGCCCGACCGGCGCGTTCTTCGCCGGCCGGGGCTGCTCGGCTCCCACAGGGATCCCAGCTACATCCCTCGGATAAGTCGTCCAGCGAGTGTCCTGTATTCGGCATGGGTCTGTGGATCTAAAGGTGTTTCCGGCCTGACCTGCCGGGCGTTGTGCCTGGTGAGGAGGGTGCCGTGATGACCGCGACACTGAACGACCAGACTGGACGTAAGAAGCGGCCCGAGCCGTCGGCGGAGGCGAAAGCCGCGGCCGAGTTGGTGCGGGCCGCGAAGGAGCAGGGCCTGTCGCTGACCGGCCCGGATGGGCTGCTGAAGCAGTTGACCAAGACGGTCCTGGAGACCGCGTTGAACGAGGAGATGACCGAGCACCTCGGCTACGAGAAACATGATCCGGCCGGCGTCGGCGCGGGCAACATCCGCAACGGCACCAGGCCGAAGACGGTGCTGACCGACGCATCGGGGCCGGTGCCAATCGATGTGCCGCGGGATCGGGCTGGCACGTTCGAGCCCCAGATTGTCCGTAAGCGGCAGCGCCGCCTGTCGGGGGTCGACGAGGTGGTGTTGTCGTTGTATGCCAAAGGTTTGACGACTGGGGAGATCAGCGCGCACTTCGCCGAGATCTATGGCGCCTCGGTCAGCAAGGAGACCATCTCCCGGATCACTGACAAGGTGATCGAGGAGATGACCGACTGGTCGCACCGGCCCCTGGATGAGATCTACGCGGCCGTGTTCATCGACGCCATCGTGGTCAAGGTCCGCGATGGGCAGGTCGCGAACCGGCCGTTCTACGCCGCGATCGGGGTCACCCTCGACGGGGAGAAGGACATCCTCGGGCTGTGGGCCGGCACGGGTGGTGAGGGTGCGAAGTTCTGGATGAGCGTGTTGACCGACCTGCGCAACCGGGGCGTGAAGGACGTGTTCTTCCTCGTCTGCGACGGCCTGAAAGGCCTGCCGGAGGTCGTCACGAACGTGTGGCCCCGCACGGTGGTGCAGACCTGCATCATCCATCTGATCCGCAACACGTTCCGGCTGACCTCACGCAGGTACTGGGACGAGTTGAAGCGGGACATCAAGCCGATCTACACCGCGGTCAACGCCACCGCGGCCCGGGCCGCGTTCGACGACCTGGCCGACAAGTGGGGCGGGCGGTATCCCGCGGTGATCCGGTTGTGGGACAACGCCTGGGCCGAGTTCATCCCGTTCCTCGACTACGACCTCGAAATCCGCACGGTCATCTGCTCGACCAACGCGATCGAGTCCCTCAACGCCCGCTACCGCCGAGCGGTCAAAGCCCGTGGGCATTTCCCGAACGAGCTGGCCGCGTTGAAGTGTCTGTACCTGGTGACCCGGTCCCTGGACCCCACCGGAGCAGGAAGAACCCGATGGACGATGCGCTGGAAACCCGCGTTGAACGCCTTCGCCATCACCTTCAGCGACCGCTTCCCAGCCGCTGAAACCTACTAACCAAGATCGCCGGAAACACCGTTAGCGAGACAGCCCCTTCGGCGTGTCCGGAAGCTGGGCGGCCCAACTCGTCATGACGTTCTGTAGCGCGCGGTTCGCGGCATGTGCGGACGACTAGTAAGGATCTTCGTGATCGATCGATCTGGTCCAGGAGCTTGTCCGCGCTGGGCGTGCTTGAGGAGGCGGAGCGCAATCGCTGCGAAACTGCCGTGTTGTCGGAGCGATGACGACCGGCGTCCCGGAAAATTCTTCAAAGAAGTCCGGGAGGGGGTGTCGGATCGGGGCGGTGGTGTTCGTAGCAGGGGTGAGGCCGCCCACAAGGGGCGGCGCCAAGGCAAAGGAACCGCGATCATGAAGCTGACGACCATGACCCAGGTCACCCTCGATGGAGTGATGCAGGGAAACGGCGCCGCGTCGGATGACCGCAGGAACGGATTCGAGCGCGGCGGATGGGCCCGGGGGGCGGGTGACGACGAGACCAGGACGTTCATCACGCAGACCTACCAGCGCGCCGACGCGTTCCTGTTCGGCCGGCGCACCTACGAGTTGTTCGCCGGCTCCTGGGGATCGATCGACCAGATGCGCGCACATCCCATCGGCGTGGCCTTGAACGAGGCCCCCAAGTACGTTGCCTCGACCACGCTCACCGCGCCGCGTTGGGAGGACACGACCGTTCTCCGCGGTGACCTCGCGGCGGCCATCAGTGAGCTGAAGGCCAAGCCCGGGGGTGAGCTGCAGGTGCACGGGAGTGGCGCCCTGGTCCGGTGGCTGTTGGAGAACGATCTGGTCGATGAGATGACTCTGATCGTGATCCCGGTGATCCTCGGCCAGGGCGCGAGACTGTTCCCGGAGACCGGTCCGGATCTTGCGCTCGACCTGGTCGAGTCGCGGGTCGACTCGAAGGGCGTGACGATCCAGGTCTACCGGCCGGCCGGGCGCCCGCGGTATGCAACGGCCTGAAGTCCCTGACCGCCGAACCACGCTGTCTTGATACCAGAGGAGATGATCTTCAGATGCAGTACCTGGTTTCCGTGATCGATGACAAGAGCAATCCCGGCAGCACGGACGGGCGGCCTGCCATCAGCGCGTTCAACGAACGGCTGAGCGCCGAGGGCTACTGGGTTTTCGCGGGCGGACTCGCGGACACCGACGCGGCCACGGTCATCGACAACCGGGGCGAGCAGGCGGTGTTCAGCGACGGGCCTTTCGTGGAGTCGAAGGAGTACCTCGCCGGCGTCTGGGTGTGGGAGGTCCCCGATCTGGATGTGGCGCTCAAGCTCGCCGCCGAGGCGTCGAAGGTCTGCGATCGGAAGATCGAGGTGCGGCCGTTCCAGTGAGCGACGTCGAGGAGGCGGTCACCCGGGCCCACCACGACGAGTGGGCCCGGGTGGTCGCCTCGCTGACCCGGCGTTTCGGTGACCTCGACATCGCCGAGGAGGCAGCGGCCGAGGCGTTCGCGACCGCCGTGGAGCGGTGGCCGGCCGACGGCGTACCCCCCAACCCCGGCGCCTGGCTGACCACCACCGCCAACCGCAAGGCCATCGACCGGATACGGCGTGAGAGCAAACGCGACGACAAGCACAAGGAGGCTCAGATGGTGTACGACGACCCGCCCGAGCCTCGCGGCGCCATCGACGACGACCGGCTGCGGCTGATCTTCACCTGCTGTCACCCGGCGCTGGCGATGGAAGCCCGCGTGGCGCTGACGCTGCGCATGGTCGGCGGGCTGACCGTGCCCGATATCGCCCGCGCCTTCCTGGTGCGGGAGACCACCTTGGAGCAGCGGATCACCCGCGCGAAGGCCAAGATCAAGGCGGCTCGGATCCCCTATCGCGTGCCGGCCGCCGAGGATCTCCCGGCACGCGTCGCCGCCGTCCTCACCGTGCTGTATCTCGTGTTCAACGAGGGCTACCTGGCGACCGGCCCCGACACCGATCCGGTGCGTCACGACCTGACCGCCGAGGCGATCCGGCTCACCCGCCTGATCAGCGCTCTGCTGCCGGAGGACGGTGAGGTGGCCGGGCTGCTGGCGCTGATGCTGCTCACCGAGGCCCGCCGCCCCGCCCGGGTCTCGGCCAGCGGCGAACTGGTCACCCTCGACGAGCAGGACCGTGGGGCCTGGGACAAGGCGCTGACCGCCGAGGGCCACCGGCTCGTGCGCGAGCGCCTCGCCGCTGCCGCCGCCGGGGTGGCCCCGGGTCGCTACCAGATCCTCGCCGCGATCAACGCCGTGCACACCTCCGCCCGCGACATCCGCGACACCGACTGGTCACAGGTCCTCGCCCTCTACGACCAACTCGTCCACCTCGACTCCTCGCCGATCGTCGCCCTCAACCGGGCCATCGCGGTCGCCGAGCTCGACGGACCGGAGGTGGCGCTGGCGGCCGTCGACCGTCTTGAGGACAAGCTGGCCGGCTATCACGCCTACCACGCGACCCGCGCCGACCTGCTGCGCCGGCTGGGCCAGAGTCAGCAGTCGCGTGCGGCCTACGACAAAGCCATCGAGCTGGCGGGCAACACCGCCGAGACCGCCTACCTGACCCGCCGCCGCGACCAACTGCGGTAGCGCCCACGGATCCCGATCGAAACCCCGCGCGCAGCGGCGGCCGGCCCCGACGCAATCAGATCGGCCCGATACCCGCATGAGATCGTCAGCTTCTACGGTCGGCACTGCACTGTCATCGGCTACTTGTTTCATTGACCTGCGACCGTGGCCCGGCCAGGCTTCGGTCGAGGCGCCCGGGCTGTCGCTCTCTTTTCGGCTGCCCACGCTGGTCGTGTGGCTCTCATTTGGCCTGCGCGGCCCGGGCGTCGCCCCAGGGCGGGGAGAGGCTCCAGAGGGGTTTGCTTGGCTCGAAGTAGCGTTGCCCTCCCGGCTCGACAACCAGGTGAATCGAGCTTCGGAGGGCGCGTTGACTGTCACATCAGACCGTGTGGTCATCGGGATGGACCCGCACAAACGCTCTGCCACGATCGAGGTCATGGCCGGCGACGAGACCATCGTCGGCGGCGGTCGCTTCGACACGGGCCGGGACGGCTACACCACGATGAGGAAGTACGCCAAGCAGTGGCCGAACCGGGTCTGGGCGATCGAGGGCTGCCAGGGCATCGGTCGGCACATCGCCAACCGGCTACTCACCGACGGCGAACAGGTCGTCGACGTCCCGCCGAAGCTGTCGGCCAGGGCGCGGGTGTTCGCGACCGGGCAGGGCCGCAAGACCGACGCCACCGACGCCCACTCCATCGCGCTGGTCGGCACCCGCATGGCCGGCCTGCGTCCAGTGGTCAACGACGAGCAGCTCGCCTTGCTGCGGATCCTGGTAGACCGCCGCCGCTCACTTGGTGAAGACCACACCCGGATGGTGTCCCAGCTGCACCAACTGCTCCTCGAACTCATCCCGGGTGGCGCGAAGAAGAGCCTGTCCGCCGCCCAGGCCAAAGCACTACTGGCCACGGTCCGGCCCCGTGACGCCGTCGGCAAGACCCGCCGGCGGGTCGCCGCAGAGCTGATCAGTGACCTCGAACGCGTCTACCAACGCTCCAAGGAAGCCGACAAGGAACTAAAGGAGCTCGTGGCGTCCACCGGAACCACGCTGATGGACCTGCACGGCATCGGACCCTCCGGCGCCGCCCGGCTGCTGGTCGAGGTCGGCGCCATCACCCGGTTCCCCAACCGGGCCCACTTCGCCTCCTGGAACGGCACCGCCCCCATCGACGCGTCCTCCGGCGAGCAGGTACGCCACCGCCTATCCCGCGCCGGGAACCGGCAGATCAACCGGGTGCTGCACATCATGGCCACCGTCCAGCTCCGCAACCCCACCGAAGGCCGCGCTTACTTCGACCGCAAGAAAGCCACCGGGAAGACATCGATGGAAGCGATGCGCGCGCTGAAACGACGCCTGTCCGACATCGTCTACCGACAGATGATCGACGACGCCACGATGGCCACGGCGACGGGCCCGGGAGGACAACGGGAGACGACTACTGACTCCAGCGTGACCAGCTCACATCCCCATGCCGGCTCTTCGGAGAAGTCACTTCCCGGACCCGCCAGACCCCAGCCTAGAACAACCCTCGCCGCGGCCTCTTGACACAGAGGGGAGCCATGTGCGCATGCTGGCCGAGTCGGCACGTCGTGACGCTGCGTAGCGCGCGGATCGCGGCATGATTGGATGCTCAGCTGCGGGTCAAGGGCCACCGTCCGTAGCAAGCTGGCTCACGGGTAGGGCGTGAGGCCACGTTGACGACGGGCACAAGCCCATCTCGCTTCTCACGTCACGAGCGTGCCCGAACTACTCGAGGTTTTCGCGGGAGATCGGCGGCCCGATCCGAAGGTCCCGGAATGTAGCTTGCAGACCGGCACGCTCCGGCGAGCAGCACATGATGCCGACGTCCACAGTGGCGGGAAGGTCGAGATAACCAAGGCGCAACAACTGCCAGGGACCGTCGCCGCTGCGGCAGTGCACGGTCACTGCGGCGCCGAAGCGGGTGACTCGCATCGAGACCTCGCTGGGAACCCCCGCGATCGGCGCCATCGACACGTCTGAGAAATCACGTGTGAAGACCGTGCTGATCTGCACAGCGTCCGACGTGACCTCCAAGCCGGCCTTCAGCCAGTTGCGCTCGTCGGCTCGGATCATCATGCCGGCCTGGTCGAACCGTGTCGTATGCGTGGCAGACACGATGACCTCGGCCGTGAAGTCACCAGTCGTCGGCTGGTAGAAGAAGTGCCCGTTGTCGGTGGTCCAGCCGTAGAACGTCTCGCGCCAGAAATCGGTCCTTAGTTCCGTGACTGCGCGGAGGACGCCGTCCTCCAGTGACCAGTCACGCGGCTCGTTCAACCACGACATGTTCTTCAGCACGGCGGAGAGCGTAATCGCCAGGCGGCCCCCGCGCAGACCCTTACGACGCCGTCCAATCTCGAAGGACGCTCAGCACGGCACATCCGGTCATCGGCATGATGGGACGCCCAAGCCGGCAACCTTCGGCTACAGCCAGTGACGGGCCCTTCAACGACCGGCGGGCGCGGTCGGCGGCAGAAGCGGATGCTGCGCGGGCTGGCCAGATGCGTCGGCCGCTGCCACCGCTGCTGTGCTACGGGGCAACGTGAGGGGATACATGATCCAATGGCGCGATGGAACTCACCAAGCAGTTCAGCGAGCAGCAATACGCTCGGGCGCTGGAGTCATGGACCTGGCTGGATCTCGACGGTAAGGCTCCGCGGTTTACCTCGCTGTTCGGCGATGTGTTCCTTGAGTCTACGGAAGGGGCATGGTGGTTCCTCGACAGCTTCGAAGGGGACCTCGTACGGGGGTGGAACACCCGTGCCGACCTCACTGCCGAGCTGGACACCGAAGCTGGCCAGGACAGGTACCTTCTGGCCAGCCTCGCTATGGCCGCATACCACCGGCGCGGGCTTCGCCTGGACGCCGGCCAGATCTATGCCTATGCGCCGCCGCCGATCGTCACCGGTAGCTTCGACGTCGACCAAATTGAGGTGTTCGACTTCGTTGCGGTGGTCAATACCGCTGGCCAGCTCCACGAGCAGCTACGGAGCACGCCCAGTTAGGAGCTGGCCCATCGAAACGGTCGGCAGACCCGCCCGTGGTGACTGCCACGGCGCTGGTCGCGGCAACCAGCGACGAACGCGCTCACATCGGCACGACCGGACGCTGATCGAGCGCGCGGTCAGCGGCAGGTGCGGATGTCACGCGGGCCTCTCCGGTATCCGTGCAAGGATCTTCTGGTGGTCATGGAACCGGTCCCAGCTACGAGGACCTGGCTGTTCGAGGCGGAGCCGGTCCATCGGTACGCGGACGACGAGCGTGAGGCCGGATACGAGTTCGACCGGCGAGAGCTGTGGCCCTAAACGGCAGTGACGTTCCGAACCACGCGAGCCGGCTACGCCATCGAGATGTACATCGAGCCGGGATACGAGGTCGTTCGGCTACGGTTGCGGACCGTCCCGGAAAGACCTGAGCTGCTCGACCTGGATTTGCGTGGCGTTCAAAGCGTCCGAGTCGAGCGCATCCATTGTCGCGAGCTGGTACGGGTCGATTTCCCGGATGACTCGCCGGCTTCCGCCCTGTGGCTACGGATGAAGCCTGCCGTCGCGCTGCACTGGTCGTATGGCGTGGCGAGTTGAGGTGGCCGCCCGGAGAGCGGCATGACCCAGCCTTCATCCAATCCGGGACCTGAGTTGACTGCCGTGTCGTGGGACCGAACGTACGCCGAGCTGCCGCTCGCCGACACTGCCCTGTTCTCCTGGATCCACGAGCGAGGGTTGCGCCCGCTGGCGCCGGTGCGGGAGGCGTACCTCGTCACGCCCGGCGAGACCGAGCCGCACGAGCGGGCGACCAGGATCGCCGTCCCGGTGGCCGAGTAATGCGGCTACTCGATGATGTAGAGCGCGCCTTCGGCGAGCACGTGCGCCGCCTTGATCCCGTCGGGCACACCGGGAGCCTCCAGCCACTCCGGCTCCAGCCGATCGGCCCAGCCGACGATCTCCGTCGCGAGTGCAAGCGCCCGCTCGTCGCGGCCGTGCACGAGCTCTAGGTGTTCTGTTCATGGACGTTGGTGACGCGTCGGGATCTTGAAATGGTGAGGACCTCCCGGGTAGGTGTGGAGCTACCAGACAGCCGCACCTGACCCATGGAGGTCCTCGTGGTTCACCGTAATGCTCCGTTGTCCGAGACTGGCAGGCTGCGTCTGGCCCGCTGTGTGGTAGACGATGAATGGCCGTTACGCCGCGCTGCGGAACGGTTCCAGGTCAGCCCGAACACGGCGAAGCGGTGGGCGGATCGGTACCGCGTCGAGGGTCCGGCGGGGATGGCCGACCGGTCCAGCCGCCCGCACCGCTCACCGCGGCGCACTGCGGCACCCATCGAACGGAAGGTGCTGCATCTGCGGGCCAAACGGCGATGGGGACCCGCTCGCATCGGGGGTCGGCTCGGGTTGGCGGCCTCGACGTGCCACGCGGTGCTGCGCCGAGCCAAGGCGCCTCGCCTGGCGCACCTGGACCGAGCCACCGGCCGACCGATACGCCGCTACGAGCACGCCGCGCCCGGAGACCTGGTCCACGTCGATATCAAGAAGTTGGGCAACATCCCCGACGGCGGCGGATGGCGCACCCAAGGCCGCCGGCAAGGGAAACTCAACCGCACCGCCACCAAAGGCCATGCCACCGACCGCTGGGGCGGTGCCCGACTCGGCTACGCCTACCTGCACACCGCGATCGACGATCACTCTCGGTTGGCCTACACCGAGATCCTCGATGACGAACGCAAAGAAACCGCTGCGGCGTTCTGGCAGCGGGCCCAGACCTGGTTCTCCGCCCACGGCATCGCCGTGCGTCGAGTCATCACCGACAACGGATCCTGCTACAAGTCGTTCCTATGGCGCGACACCCTGCGCGATCTGGGCGTCAGCGTAAAGAAGACACGCCCGTTCCGACCACAGACCAACGGCAAAGTTGAACGCTTCCACCGCACCATGACCGAGGAATGGGCCTACGCCAAGCCGTACTCCTCAGAGACCGCCCGCCGAGCAGCTCTACCCGCCTGGCTGCACGCCTACAATCACCACCGGCACCACACCGCGCTCGGCGGCCCACCCGCCAACCGCGTCCCCAACCTCTCCGGGCAGAACATCTAGGGCGAGCCGCAGGTACGCGCCCTGCTGCGTCCCGTCGAGCTCGGCGGCCAGGGCGGCGATCCGGTCGGCGGCCCGCACCCCGTGACCGGGATGTTGCGCGGCGAGGACGGCGAGCACGAACCGGATCCCCTGCGGCTCGGCGTCCCACCGGTCCAGCAACACCGGAACCTGGTCGCCGACGGTCCGGAAGACCTCCTCCGTCCAGGCGCCCGGCTGGAGGGTCTCCCCCTCGTCCCGGGCGAGCTCGGCGAACCCGACCAGGTTGTCGTTGCGGCGGCCACCGGCCACCATCAGCCACAGGTAGAGATCGCGGCGCTGCCGCGCCGGCACTACGTCCGCGACGATCAGCTCAGTCAGGAACGGCAACGCCGGGGCCGTGGCCTCGTAGCAGTCGCCCTGGTGCAGCAGGTCGTCGCCGAACAGCTCGTCGAGGACCCCGTCCCACTCCTGCGTCCCGCCTGCCAGCTCGCGCAGCAGGTCGGGAATGTCGTCGGCGGAGCCGTGCGCATGCTCCAGATCGGCCCACGGCACGTCGTCGAGCCCGGTCAGCTCCACGGTCCCGGGCGCGGAGAAGTCCGGCGTGAGCGCCAAGGGCCCCAGGGGCGGCGCCGGGACGACGGTGACCTCCGGGACCGGTGGACGCGCCTTGGTGCCGATCACCTTGATCGGGGCGGTCCAGGCGCGATGCTCAGCGATCCGGCTGACGTCGAACCGGCCGCCACCACTGGGCCGTCCGCCGTGCGCCCGCGCGATCACCGCCGCTTCGCGGCTCACCGCCTCGATCTGCCGGCGGCCAACGGTGTCAACCGGATAGGGGCCCTCGTCGAGCGCCATCACCAGCCAGCCGCCGTCCGGGTGCGGCCGGGCGAGGACGCGCGGGAACCCGTACGCCGCCAGCTCCTCAGCGGACGCCTGTGCGGCTGCCTCGTCCGGTACGACGAAGTCGTGCATTCCCGCAATCGCGCTCCAGCCCGCCACGTGCACGTCTCCGTCCTGCCGCCGATGCTTCTCCCTGCCAGCCTGCCAGCTGGCCAGTTCGGCCGTCCCGGTACACCCGACGGCCCCCGACGCCTGTAGTCGCAAGTCTGGCCGATGCCGCGCCGGTCGCGCGATGTGGAGTGGTCGCTGTCATCGTTGCTGTCCGGCGCATGACTCGCGTCGAGCACTACTGCGCGCCTGCCACGCACAGTGACGCCCGATCTGCGGCATGAGAGTGCACGTGGTCGGCAGAAAACGAGTGGCCGGGACTAGTGGCTGCTGAGATTCTGCAGGGCATGTACGGATTCCAGCCCAGTGAGAGCTTCGGCCCGGAAGTGGCCGGCCGCTATGATGACAGCCCTCGCGGGGATGAAGAGGCGGCAACCGATCTGCTTGCCCAACTAGCCGGGGATGGCGCAGCCCTGGAGTTCGCCATCGGCACCGGACGGATCGCGCTTCCCCTCGCCCAGCGTGGGGTGCCGGTCGACGGCGTCGAACTGTCCCAGTCGATGGTCGACGTACTCCGTTCCAAGCCGGGAGGTGCTGCGCTCGACGTGACCGTCGGCGACATGACCTCGATTCACACCGGGAAGAAGTACGAGGTCGTTTACCTGGTCTACAACACCATCTTCAACCTGCTGACCCAGGACGATCAGGTCCGATGCTTCGAGAACGCCGCCGCTCACCTGACAGGCACCGGTGTGTTCCTGGTCGAGGCCGCAGTTCCAAGCGCGTGGCTACCGACCCACTCTTACGCGAACCCCGAAAAGGTCGACCTCGACGCCGTGACCCTCGACGTGTGCACCTACGACCCGGTGACGCAGATCCTCGACGAGAACCATGTCCGCATTTCGAAGGACGAAGGAATCAGGTTCGGGCCGATCTCCTGCCGGCTGGCATGGCCGTCCGAGCTCGACCTCATGGCACGACTCGCCGGGCTTCGCCTGGCGGACCGCTGGGGAGGTTGGCATCGCCAGCCGTACACCGGCAAGGACATGCACGTCTCCGCCTACCGCCTTGTCTGACGACCTTCAACCAGCGCCGTCTCATGAAAGGAGCCGGGCCTGTCGCGCAGAAGAGCAATGCGCGCACATCGGCACGTCCGGACGCCCAGCGGGACGCTGGCAGTCACGGTCTGTAAGGCGCGGATCGCGGCATAGCGGATGCCGTCGGGCGACGTTGCGCGCTGCGATGGAGTCGTGATCTGGTCGCCCGTCGCTGGACGGGCGCGGCGGCCGTCGGAATCAGTCGCCCGAGTAGCCCCAGAAGTAGATCTCCGCACGTTGACCAGCGTCGTCGTGCAGCACCGCACAGCGACCGAACCATCGTCCCCTGACAAGTCCATCGATGGCGTCGATATGCGCCCGCGTCAGGCGGTCGGTTCCCGCCCGTTCCTTGGCTTCGTCTGCCGACACCGGCTCCACGGTGCGGTAATCCGGGCGTTCCTCGGGACCCAACACGTGGTCCATGTCGAGTATCGAGTGTGTCCCACACTCCTGGACGTATTCGTCAGCGAAGAGCTCCGCTATCCTTTGCGGCCGCGGACGCCGCTCCTCCGGAGGCACCCAGTCTGCGGTGAGGCCCCAGTAGTAGTCGCCCTCCGCGAACACTTTCTGACGCAGCGCCTGAAGCGCGAGGTCTAGGTCTGGCTGGTAGGGGACAAAGTAGCCCCACGCAGATGCGCCCACGACATCCTGCTTTCCGTCACGGCCTCTGCGGTGGCAGCGGCTCGGCCTGTGCGGGGACCATAGCGGCGAAGTCCGACAACCCTCGCTGAACGCCAACCCGGGGCATGAGCGCGCGGTCAGCGGCGTGAGCGTGCGTCTCTACCTGGCGCTGCCCTCGGACGCCTCGGGGCCGACGTAGTGCGGCAGCACCAACGCTTGAGCGGCGATGACGCGTTCACCGTTGGAGGTCAGCGCCGGGGACCCATACAGCTGACAGCCCTGGTCGAGAAGGCCGCTGACGCGGGCGCAGAATTCAGCATCATCGGGTCCGGTGATAAGGCGGTAGCCGAGCGGCTCAGAGAGATCTGACACTGTCCCCAGTGGCGGCCAGATAGTTCCCCGCCGTGGGGTGGTGCTGGGGTCAGTGCAAGGCTTTGACTCCTTGTCTGGCGGTGGCTTGGTTGAACCGGTAGCTGTCACCCTGAGTCACGACGACGTGGGCGTGGTGCAGGAGCCGGTCGACGGTGGCGGTGGCCAGGGTCTTGGGCATGATCTCGTGGAAGCCGGAGGGGTGCAGGTTCGAGCTGACCGCGAGACTGCGTCGCTCGTAGGCGGCGTCGACGAGGCGGTAGAAGCCTTCGGCGGCGTCCGGGGAGACCGGTAACAGGCCGATGTCGTCGATGATGATCAGGTCGGTGCGGATCAGTCTGGTCATCGCGCGGGCGACGGAGTCGTCGGGGCGGTGGCGGCGGACCATGACGCCGAGGTCTTCGATGGTGAACGAAGTGCTCTCCACAGCATTGCTAGTTCACGCAATGTGCAACACCAAGCCTCGGCATCGGCCTAGCCACCAACGGCGTCTGCACCCTCTTGCGTCGTGGGCTGCGGTGCCCTCCCAACGGTGATCAAGTTTCCGATGTCGGCGGTGGGACAGGCGGAACTGTGCCACCGCCGACATCGCTATCTACTTATGATCTTGGGGCTTGGGTTGGTGGCTGCTGAGCATGCGTACGGTGGTGCTCAACCGGATCGGCGCATCGTCGGGGCCCCTGAGGAACGGGTGGATGTAGACAGGGCGGCGCAGCAACCGGCCGGGGCCGTGGGCTTGGTTGCGCCAGTGACCGGAGACCCAGAACCGGCTGGTCTGGGAGCGCCCTTGGCTGTCTGGCGTTGGTTCCCCGTCCGGCGCTGGGATGGTGCGGCGGCCGCGGATGCGCACGATGCGCAGTTCGGGTATGGGCCGGTTGGTGCGGGCGTAGGTCTTGGCGACGGTTTTGTCGACTCGCACCGTGGTGACTTCTGCGGTTTGCTGTGCGATCAGCAGCCATGTCGCGACCAGCGCTGCCGCCGGATGGTCACCGGGGGTCAGGTGCTGTTCGGGGAGGTGGGCTGCGCTCATCGGTGCGAGCCAGCCGACCTGTTCGCGTAGCCGTTGCAGTGGTTTGCCGTGCAGTCCGGCGCCGATGGTGCGGTAGAGGACGACGGGGCGGCCTTCGGTGGTGTCGGTCCAGGATGCGGCGGTGATCTGTCGGTGTGTGACTGGCCGGGGCCAGATCAGCATTCCGTCGGTCGAGGGGATGAGGTCGCGGCTGATGCGTACGTCGGGAAGCTGCGCTGCGGCGTGTTCGGCCAGGTCGGTGAAGTCGTTGTCGATCCAGTACAGGTGTGATCGTTCGAGACCGGCGGCTATCTGCTGACGTCCGTCGGTGATTCCGAGTGCGGCGGGCAGGTTGTCGGTGCTTCGGTAGAAGCGGGTGAGCCGGTCACGGACCTTGGGCAGCTCTCCGGCGGCGATGGTGGTTGCCGGCCAGGCGGTCGTCGTGATGAGCGTTCGGCTGGGGAGTCGAGCGTCGAGGAACGCTAGGTGCAGTTCCTCGATTCGTTGTCGTGCCTGTAGATGGTTGGCGAGGCCAAGTGCCCGTACCGCGCGGTCGATGACCTTGTCGTTGCGGCCGTCGTCGATGTGGGTTTGGCAGGCCGCGCATGCTGCCCAGGAGTGGCCGAAGTCTTGGACCAGCCCTGCGGTGGGGCCGATGGTAATGGCGGTCACCTCGCCGCCGTGCAGTGTCCAGATCGGGTACGGGTCGCCGCAGAAGTCGCAGCTTCGGCGCACGGTGTCGAGCTGGCTGACCGGGACGGGCGCTGGTTCGTGTCCGTCGGTGGCGAGGTGGGTCGGGTGTACGTAGGTGGGTGGCACGCCGAGGGTGTTCAGCGGTGAGAGGCAGGTCTGACAGGCCATCTCTTCGTGCGGGGCGGTCATGCCGTGGCCCCATCGGTGGGCTGGCGGCGGTCGCGCAGGCGAGGTCCGCGACGGTGCTGTGCGGGCGGCATGGTCATGCCCAGCTGGTAGATGGCGTGGCGGTTCCGGCCCTGTCGCTTGGCGTGGTACATGGCGATGTCGGCGTGGTGCAGGGCCACTTCAGTGAAGGGGTCGCCGGCGTCGACGAGGGCCAGGCCCACGCTGGCGGTGACCGTGGCGGGGCTGTCGTCTGCGGAAAGTGCGATGGGCTGGGAGATGATCGTGGCGAGGGTGTCGGCGATGCGGTTCAGGTCGTCGGTGTGGGCCGGCAGGAGCGCGGCGTATTCGTCGCCGGCGAGCCGCGCGGCGGCGCCTCCGTGAAGGGCGGCGATGTCGGTGATGCGGTCGCCGACGTCGATGAGGAGGTCGTCTCCCCGGCCGTGGCCGTGGGTGTCGTTGATGTGTTTGAAGTCGTCGAGGTCGATCAGGGCGACGATGATGGGCTGTGCGGGGGCGGTTTTGGCGAGGGTTGCGTGCGCGGCCTGCAGGCCGGCGCGGTTGAGCATGCCGGTGAGCGGGTCGTGGAGCATCGCCGAGGTGGCGTCGGCGAGTTGGGTGCGGAGGCCGTGGATTCTCGGCCAGGCGGTGAGCCTGCCCAGGGCGAACGCCACCACTGCGGTGGCGATCATGATCAGTGATAGGGACACTGGGTTCCTCCTTCAGTGGAGAACCCGGGACGCGATCGTTTGGTAGGCGGCGCGTCCCGGGTCCTGATACGACGACGGCCCGCCTGTGGCGGGCCTCGTTTACGGGTTGGTGCCGCTCGGGCTCACGGCGTCGGTGATGACGACGACCTCCCCGAGGAGGCGTCATCGGGGTGGTTCAGTCAGCAGCGCTCGTGCCGGCGTAACTGCGAGTTGGTTGCAGCCGTTGGCGCGCGATGCGACGTCCGCCGACCGGGAGTTGGTGTCAGCGGCGCACCGGGTGTTCGGTCTGGTCGGCGCGAAGTCTGGCGGGTAGGTCGGCTGGTATCTCGGCGTAGGGTTCGACGGCCAGAAGCACCTCGGCCGGGTCGAGAATCGTCTCGATCCGGCCGAGGTGGATGGTGTCGGGTTCGTGGCGGGGTTCGGTGACCGGGTCCCAGGTGAAGTCGACGACGGTGGGGAAGTACGTGCGGTGAGGGTTCCAGCCGACCTGGATGGTGTACCGCTCGGACCCGGGTTTGGGTGTGAGGGTGTACAGGCTCATGTGTTCCTTTCCTGGGGTTGCTGCCCCTGCCCGGCACGTCCTGCGCCCACGGCTGGTCGTGCAGCAGCGGCCGCTGACCTGGATGGTTTTGCCGGGCGGGACGTTGCGTCGTCGTGGCTCACTCCCCCGTCGTGGCCCACGCTGTAAGTCGCCGGCGGGGTCTGGTCCGCCACGCCGGTGAGGGAGCACGGCGTGCTGCTGCGCCCCTGGTAGGAGGGCGAGTGGGGGCGCCGGCGGCAGGTGCGCCGATGCTCATGCCGGCAGGTGGCGGGCGCGTTCCTCTGCCACTTCGATGATCTTGTCGCGTCGCGCGGCGGGCAGGTCGACGAGCAGGTCGACGTAGTGCTGTTCCTGCGCGGTGAGCGGCTCGGCGAACGCCGCCTTGTAGGCCAGCCGCGCTGCCTCGTGTGCGGCCTCGATCGGGCCACTGTGGTCGTAGGCGGAGGTGACCTGGCGAAGCTGTGCGGCTGCCGCGAGCGGGTCTCGGGACAGCGTGGTGTCGTAGAGGCGGAAGTTCACCGGAAGGTCGGCCGCGGTGATCGCGGTGATCAGGCACAGGTTGGCCTGGACGTCGTAGGCGAATGCCTCGCTGCGGGTGGGCGTTTCCCCGCGGGCGCGCAGGGCGGCGCGTTCGGCGTGCCAGCGCAGTCGGGCTTCTTCGGCGGTGCGGGCGAGAGACAGCAGGATGCTGCGAATGGGATCCACGGTGGTTACTCCTGTTCTGAGGGGTGTTCGGGTTCCGGGTCGACGGGCTGGGGTGGGCGCCGGTGATCGCCTGCTCGACGACGGAGGGCGGCAGACCGGCGTGCAGGGCCTGCACGAGCAGGCCGGCGAGCTGGTAGGCGGGGTCGACCTGCAGGGCACGCTCGGCGGCCATGACGGCCAGGAGGCCGTCACCGCAGCGCCACGCGGTGAGCGCGAGCACGGCCGCGGGCGCCGGCACGAGCGGCTCGTCGGGCGGCGGGTGACCTCGGCTCAGAAGGTGACGTGCTGTTCGTGCGGTTGACTGTCAACGGCGAGGTCCCGCACCGGCCTGTGCGTCAGCGGCACGGTCAGCCAGGCCACCTCGTCGTCCCGTCGGTCATCGCTGCACCGCCCGACTGCCGGCAGTAGCCGAGGGCGTGCCCGCGACCAACCCGGCGCGCGAAGCCAGCCGATCGGTGGCCACGTCGTGGGCTGGGCGCGCTGCGGCGTGTCTGCCGACCACCGCGGAGGTGCTGGGGCGGAGGCTAAGTGGGGTGGCGTAGTGGATGTCGGCTGGAGGCTCGCTGTCTCTCAGGCGCCAGGTGGGACGAAGCATGTTGTCCTCCACAGGACAGCAAGAAGGCGGCCACCGGTTGGTGGCCGCCTGAAGGGATGGGGGTGCCGCGCCCCTGTCGCGTGGGCGAGGGGCGTGGGCTCTGTGCGTGCCAGATCCGAAGCTGGCGGCGGCGGCCGACCGTGACTGGTGGGCGCGATGCCGTCGCGGGAGGCGTCGGATCAGTGGCACTTGGAAAGTAGGAGAACCCTCAAGTTAGCCGTGCGGGGAGCACCGTTGGCCGGGCTGTCAGGTTCGGCCTCCTGGCAGAACCTGACAGCCCGCAATTGCCTGGCCGCTACCATCCCGTTCGCCCTCGACTTCCGAACGGGGTGCAGATCCGCGCGGATCCGGCCCGGCAGGGCAGAAATTCCGACGGCCAACGGCACGGTGGGTGGACGGCACCATCACGTCTGGAGTTGCTCCCCGGCCACGCCTCTGCTGGCAGGCGGAAAGGCGCGGCGCGGCGCGGCGGTGACGATCGCTTGTTCAGGAGCTCCAGGTGTCGAGCATGCCGTGCAGGCGGTCTTCTCGGACGACTGCAGGGGCAGGCCCCACCTGTATCTCACGGCGGTCCACATCATGCTGTAGGTGCACCGATAGGACGACAGCGGCGCTGCCATGTCGACCGATCCTGGTCGCCCCTAACCTGATTCACGTTTTCGGCCACCGCGACCAGTTGCGGAGGGTGCGGTCGTTGGCGAAGCTCAGCCGGCGGCTGGTGGTCCGCGGCACCGCCTGTGCCTGTCGGTTTGTCCGCCCCGCCGACACCCGGCCCATAGCCTGGCTTCATGACCGAATCGGACGAGCAGTCGCAGAGCGTCCGCACAGTGATCGTGGCCGGTTCCGTCAACGTCGCTGTCGCCGCAGCCAAGGTGGTTGCGGGTCTACTCTCGGGTTCGGCGGCCATGCTGTCGGAAGCCGCGCATTCGTTCGCCGACACCACGACCGAGGTGCTGCTGTTCGTGGCGCTGCGTCGTGGCCGCCGCCGGGCCGACCCCGGGCGCCCTTTCGGCTACGGTCGGGAGAGCTACATCTGGGCCCTCCTCGCCGCGGTCTTCACCTTCGTCAGCGGCGCCGGCTTCTCCATCACCCACGGCGTGCACGTCATCGCATCGGCCAAGGAGACCGGAGATTACCTCGTCTCGTACGCGGTGCTGGTCGTCTCCTTCGTCCTGGAGTCGGTGTCCCTGATGCGGACGGTGCGGCAGGTACGGCGCCGGGCCAAACGCTGGGGCATCAGTCCAGCTAGGGTCCTGCGGCGCACGCCCAACACCGCCATCAAGGCGATATTCCTGGAGGACAGCGCCGCCCTGATCGGCCTGGGGATAGCGGGTGCAGGCCTGGGGCTCGCCGAGCTGACCGGTGACCCGGTTTGGGATGGCATCGCATCGGTCGCCATCGGTGTACTGCTCCTCGTGGTGGCCACCATTCTGGCCCGCAACAACCTCGCCCTGCTCGTCGGCCGGTCAGCAAGGGAGCCAGTTCAAGACGAGATTCGCCGGGAATTGGCCGCCCTGCCAAACGTGCAAGGCATCGTGGAGCTGCTGACCCTGCAGCTCGGTCTCGACGACATTCTCGTTGTCGCGAAGATCGACTTCTCCGACCAAGTCAGGGCCGCCGACATCGAGGACGTGGCCGACGAGGCCAGACGACGGCTCACCGCGCGTAACCCGGCGATCCGGTTCGTCTTCCTCAACCCGACGGGCGCCGGCTCCTAACCCGCGGACAGTTGATGAGGGCTGGGCAGTCGGCGCCCCGGTGCTCGGCTGGTGACCATCGCCCCGCCACCGCAGGTCGACGAGCACGGTGCCGCCACCCCGTGGGCGAACCTGGCCGGCATCCTCACCCCGTCGCGCCGCCGCCGGCTGTTCTACGGCACGCCGCACGTCGTCCTGCAGTACATCTGGACCGGCCGGCCGCTGGTCATCTCCCTGTGGGTGCCCGCTGGTATTCATCCGCCCGTCCCAGCGCGTGTGTAAGCAGACGAGCGCGGCGAGCAGGACCTGATCTTCCCGCCACGGCGCGGTCGCCCTGAACCCGCCACGATCCGGCGCCCTCGGCACCGGCCAGGCATCCGCCGCGCGCACCCCGCGGTGCCGATGGGGTGGCACCAATGCGTCGGATCCCCACCGCCGGGCCGGCTGTTCCTGGGATCGTCGGTACGGCTGGCGAGTGTTGAGCAGTAGGGGCGGGCGTGGGCAAGGAGCGGGACGGTGCGGGCGGCCGGGATCGACCGACGACTTCTCTGAGCCCATCAGCGGAGTTTCCGCCCATGTCGGCGCAGGACCTTGAGGCGCTGCGCCGGCTCGGTGACCAGTGGCGGGCCGAGGAACCGGTGCGGGCGCTGCCGGTGGATCCCGAGCTTCGGCCCTCCAGGCAGGGCGCTGGCCACACCCGAGGGCCAAACGAAGAGTTCCGGCCCGACCAACCCGGTGAGCTCACCGCGACGCCAGCGGCGGAACGGCCCGACAGGCTCCTGGGCCGGCTCGCCGTGCGGGCACGTCGGGTGCTGCTCGGGCCACCCCTGTCCAGCGCGTCCACGCTGCGGGAACGCATGCGCAAACTGATCGCGCTGCCGATCCTCTCGTCCGACCTGTTGTCGTCGGTGGCGTACGGGCCGGAGGCGATGCTGACCATTCTGGTCCTCGCCGGAAGTGCGGCCCTGGGGCTGTCCTTGCCGATCGCCGGCGCTCTGGTGGTGTTGATGATCGCGGTCGGCGTTTCGTACCGGCAGACCGTGCGCGCCTACCCGCACGGCGCGGGCTCCTACCTAGTGGCCAGCGACAGCATCGGCCCCCGGGCCGGCCTGACCGCGGCGGCCGGTCTCATCCTCGACTACGTGCTGACCGTGTCCGTGTCGGTGGCGGCCGGAATCGCCGCGATCACCTCGGCTCTGCCGGCGCTGACCCCACTGTCCGTACCTCTGTCGTTGGCGGCCATCGCCGCCCTGCTGACCGGGAACCTGCGCGGGGTCCGCGTCGCGGGAAACATCTTCGCCGCCCCCACCTACCTGTTCCTGATCGCGATCGGGGGGCTGACGCTTGTCGGGCTCGCGCAGGCCGGGGCACGCGGCTTCACCGTGACCCCGACGCCACCGGTGCCCGCGACGGAGGCTCTCGGCGTGCTGCTCATCGCGCGCGCATTCGCCTCCGGCGCCACCTCGATGACCGGCATCGAGGCAGTGTCCAACGCCGTACCGGCCCTGCGTCCCACCGAGTGGCGCAACGCCCGCACCGTGCTCACCTGGATGGTCAGCCTCCTGGTCCTCCTCTTCGCGGGCCTGATAGTCCTGATCCACCTCAACGGCCTGGTCCCGCGAGCGGACGAGACCCTGCTGTCCCAACTCGCTCACCGCACCTTCCCCCACGGACCGTGGTACGCGATCGTCCAGGCAGCCACCGCGCTGGTCCTGCTGCTGGCCGCGAACACCGCGTACAACGATCTGCCCCGGTTGCTGTACTTCATGGCCCGCGACGCCTACGTCCCGCGCCGATTCCTGCACATGGGTGAACGGCTGGCCCTCAGCAACGGTCTGGTTGCCCTCTCGGTCGCCGCCGCGGTGATCCTCACCGCGTTCGGCGGTCGCACGCAGGCCCTGATCCCGCTCTTCGCGGTCGGTGTCTTCCTGGCGTTCACGCTCTCGCAGGTCGGCATGGTGAACCATTGGCGGCGCCACCGTGAACCGGGCTGGCGGCGCAGGGCCGCGATAAACGCGTTTGGAGCGGTGCTATCGGCAATCGTGCTGGTGACCGCCGCAATCACCAAATTCACCGCGGGCGCCTGGGTGGTCGTCATCGCCGTGCCGGTGCTGGTGCTCCTGTGCCTACGGACACGACGGCACTACGACCAGGTACGGCAGACGGTGTCCCTGCGCCCCGCCCCCGCGCCAACACAGTTGCCCTCCGAAAACAAGAGTGAGCCGGACATGACACAAGAATTCCTGCCCCAACACATACGCCACCTCCTCGTCGTCCCGGTCGCCCGGTTCGACCAGACAACCCTGCGTGCTCTCGCCTACGTGGTGTCGCTCGGCCAGCCGTCACTCGCCGTGCACGTCAGCCCCGAAGATCAGGAAGCCGACCGGCTCCGCGACGAGTGGACAGCCTGGGGCGACCACATCCGGCTGGAGACCGTGGCGTCACCGCACCGCGAGATCCTCGAACCCCTGGCCCAGTACATCGCCCAACTGCACGACAGAAATCCCGACATCACTCTCACGGTGGTCATACCCGAGGTGGTGGTGGACCATCCCTGGCAGAAGATCCTGCATACACGAGTCGAGCACCGCCTCCGCAAGGCCCTGCGCCGCCTACCCCGCGTCGTCATCACCAGCATGCCCATACACCTGTCCGAGGCCCCTGCCCAGACCGCTCGCTGACACGCGCTCGGGCCGACCGCATCGGCGACGTGAGCCGCACCGCCGGGGACATCCTCGCCGCCGGCTGCATCACACCGGTCATCGTCTGCGGACGCAACGATGACGCCGCCCGATTCTGCCGCCACTCTCCGGGTGACCGATGGTTCGTCGACGAGACGTACGTCATGGTCAATGGTGTGGCGGTACGTGTACCGGCCAGTTGACCAGTACGGGCAGGTCATCGACGTGCTCGTCTCTGCCCGCCGGGACGCTGGTGCGGCCCGGCGGTTCTTCCGTCGGGCGCTATCGGCGTTTGAAGGTGACACCCAGCGAGGTGGTCACCGACGCCGCCGCGGTCTACCCGGGCATGCTTGACGAGCTGATCCCGTCCGCGTGGCACCACGTCGAGCAGTACGCCAATAATCCGATCGAGGCTGATCACAGCCGGCTCAAACAGCGGTTGAGACCGATGCGCGGGCTTCGGACCGATGAGACAGCGCAAGTGGTCATTGGCGGGCACGCCTTCATGCAGAACCTGCGCTGCGGACACTACGAACTCGCCGTCGACGCCCCGCGGGCTACACGGGTCGCTGCTTCGTTCACCGAACTCGCTCAAGCGATCTGACCGCGGACCCTCGCGGGTTCAACACGTCCGCCGATCCGATAACGCAATGGCGCCGGCGGGAGACGGTGGCTTGAGCCCTGGCCCTCCTTTGACCGGGCCGCCATGGACCACGACCGCACGGTTGGTCACGTTTCCCGGCGTCTGCCTTGCCAGGTTCAGAACTGATGAACTCGGCAAGGCTTTCAACGGCGGCGAAGGACCAGCACGTCCTCGTGCGCCACCAGGTGCACGGGGATGCCGTCGTCGCGGCTGCGGCGGACGGCCATCATCCCGAACATGCTGGCCCGGTGCACGACCTGCCCGTCGCGGACGGCGGCGAGCATCGCCGCCGTCCGCTCCACCGGGGTCAGTCCGGCTGACTGCGCGGCGGCGAGCAGTTGGCCGGGCAGGTCGATCAGGTCATCGCGTTGGCGGCGTACCGGTCGGGAGGTGATCACCACGGTTCCGCCGGGACGCAGCAGTCGGTAGCTGGCGGCCAGGATGGAGGCGAACCCGTCGAGCAGGCGGGACCATCCCGTATAGGCGAGGTTGCCTCGTTCCCGGTCGGCATACAGGTGGTCCCGCTTGCGTACCCCGGTCCTCGTCGTCTGCACGAGGCCATGTGTCCCGCGCCCGTACGGCGGTGACGTGAGCACGAGGCTCACCTGGCCGACCGCCGACGCGGGCACCAGGTCGAGCAAGCCGGTGGCATCCCCGGTGAGCACCGTCGCCGTGCCGGCGGCGTCCTGCGACGTGGCAAGGGCAACGTTGGCCTCGGCGAGGGCGGTGTAGCGGGGCTCGATGTCGATCCCGATGCCCTGCCGGCCGAGGTGCATGGCTTCCACCAACGTGGTGCCGCACCCGCACATCGGGTCGAACACCACATCGCCCGGCGCGGTGTACGCGCTGATCGCGTGTGCGGCCAGGTGCGGCAGCATCTTGGCCGGATGGCTGGAGGTCTCCCGGACGTAGCGTCCTCGCCGCTGGTCACGGGCGGGTATTTGGCAGGTCAGCCACACCGAGGTGATCGGCAGGCTCTCAGCCATTGGCGCTCCCGCTCTTTATCGCGCTGCGGGTCAGGATCAGTACGTCGGTGTGGATCGCCAGCTGCGCTTGCTGGCCACGGCGGGGCGGCCGGTCGGCTGCCACGATGTGCTGCAGGTACGCCAGCCCGGCCCGCTTGGCGGCGATGACGACGTCGACCGGCAGGGCGACGTCGCCGTGTGCCAGCAACACCGCCACGCAGCCGCCCGGCGCGAGGTGGGCGCGGCAGCGGAGGAAGAAGTCGACCGGTGAGGTGTCGTCTACCGGCCAGCCGGTGACGATCAGTGTCGCCGACTCGCGGCCCCAGCCGGCGGGGCGGGCCGTCTGGAGGTGGCTGCGGCGGTGTGCCGCGATGACTGCGCGGGCCAGCTGTGGTCCTTTGGCCAGGTCGATGATGAGGTCGGATGGGTGGGTGAGGTTGTGGACCAGCCGCACGCCCATCGCGTTGGACATGGTCTCCCCCTCGTGCGGGGCGGGGACCGGCCAGACAGTGATCGGCACGGGTGGGTCGCCGGGCACCACGTCCCCCACGGGGACCGGCGCGCGGTGATGGTTTCTGTCGGTCATGGGCACGGTGGCCCCCGGACCGGCGGGCGTACTGACGATTTCCAGTGCGCCGCTGACAGGCCGATCGAACCCGCCCCTGACCTGACAGCACCGGTCATCCGGGCCGGTCTGACAGCCACGTCAGCGGGTCGGCGGTGGTGAGCACAGTGGCGAACCTGACACGACCGGTCACGACCTATCCGGGTCTGACAGACGCTCGTGGTGTCAGGTCGCGCTGTCCCAATCGGAGGTCTCGGAGCCTTCGCACTGGGCGAGGCGCTCCCGTCAAGGGGGAACATCACCATGGCAACGACCACCCGCACGAGGACCGCCAACACGGCGCTGACCACCGCCGAGAAGGCTTTCGAGCTGCTGACCTGCGAACCGGCGCCGCTGGTGTTCGACGCCCGGCTGGTGCCGGGCCTGCCAGACACCACAATGCCGTTGGACGAGCTGCGCAAGCTGCTCATGCTCGGGCGCTACGACAGCGACACCACCGACGAGCTGTGGCGGCAGCTGGCCCACCACGCCCGCGAATGCGGACCGGCCTGGGTCGTGGGCGCGATCGGCGTGGCGTTGCCCGCGTTGACGCACCTCGCGGCGAAGATCAGCCGCGGCTACGCCCGGCACACCGACGACATCGACTCCGAAGTCCTGGCCGGATTTCTGCAATCTCTGCGTAGAGCGGATCTCGCCCCACCCCGGCTATGGCTGCGGCTGTGCTGGGCGGCCTGGCGCGCCGGAGCCGCGGTCGTCAAGGCCGACGACGGCGAGGAACTGCCGCTGGACCTGTCCACCGGGTCGCGCTCACCAAGGATGCCCTACGGGCACCCGGACCTGCTGCTCGGCCGGGCAGCCGCCGCCGGCCTGATCACGGCCGAGGCCGCTGAGCTGATCAGCGCCACCCGGTTCGGCGACGCGCTGATCGAGCACCTGGCTGCCGAGAAAGGCGTGACCGCGCCAGTCCTGCGGATGCGCCGCCGCCGCGCCGAACGCGTCGTGGCCGCCGCCGTCACGCAGGGCGACCTGTCCGGACCGATCCCCCCGTCCGGCCGCTGCGAAGCCGCCATGGGGGCCCGACAACACCACCCGCTCGGCAACAGGCCGAGTACATACCGGTAACGCTGCGACAGATCAAGATCCATTTTCAACGCGATCATTGCACCTACTCGGGCACTGCTCTCGCTACCAAGCCGACCACTCCAGCCGGCGAGACCTGATCCCCGCCCCGCCATGGCAAGCGCGCGGATCGCGGCATGACCGGATGCCAAGATCGATCGGGGACTGCAGCCCAGTCTGGCCGCGCCGCTGGCGACCGGGCTTGTAGAGCTGATGAAACGCGCGTCCTGCCGGTCATCGGTCCCGACGGTGGTAGGCCACTGGAGTCGTCGAGGACGAGGAAGCCGCGGGAAGGACCGGCGAGTTGGTGAAGGCTGATCCCGGGCACGTGTTCGTGCGCCGGCCTGCTGGATGGAGCGCAATGTGGCCGCGAAGGGTGCGGGACTCAGTCGATGGTGCCTTCGATCTTGTCGGTCAGGTCGAGGATGTCAGGGACGGCGTCCAAAACGGTGACCTCGACCAAGGCGCCATCGCGGCCAAATCGGCGGCGGTACTCGTCGTAGGGGTAGTCGGCGATCGGCAGCCAGGACCGGTGTCCTCGTAGGGGGTGGTTCTTCTGCGTTACCGCCCCGGAGTTGAGCCGGCAGAGCTCGATTCGTGGGCCGTATCCGCTTGACGAGGGCGCGGGTGTCGACGTGCAGGACGACTTGGTCCTCGGTGCGGTACTCCTTCGCTTGACGCAGCCGGTCCAGTCGCTCAGCGCTGGCCCAGAAGAAGACCCGGGAGTTGATGGCGGCGAGGTACTCGGTCAGCGAGGAGCGTGGATCAATCTTCTCCGCGACGAATTTCATCGGCTTCTGATCGCGGATCACGGCCGGCGGCAGGCCGAGCGCGCGCAGAACCGTGGACTGCTTGCGAGGTGCACTCAGGAGTCGCTCACGCTCGCCGGCGTCAAGGCCGAACAGATCGATCAGTTGCTGCGTGGACAGCAGGCCGTGCCGTTGCACCGATGGCCAAGCGATCGCCGACATCGTGTGGAAGACCCGCGGATGGCGCGCGATCAGTTCCTCGACGTCCATGCCAGTCATGATGCCGGACGTCCGCGATTACGGGCCATCAGGGATCCGGTCCGACATCCTCCATCACCTGGTTCACGGGTGTTCTGCAGCGCTGGCGGTCCTCGGCGCTACGCCTACGCCTACCGAGACAACCGCTACCTGTAGCGACCGGGTGAGAGGACGTTCGACGGCCAACAGCGCGGCACGTCACCGAGGCAATCCGGACGTGCATCGTCCGCAACCGCCCGTACCATGGCCGGCGTGGCCATCGCTCGCTTCCCCAGCATCGTCATCGACTGTCCCGATCCTGGTGCGCTCGCAAGGTTCTACGGCGCGATGTTGGATTGGAAGATCGACGTCTCCTCCGACTGGGCTGAGGCCCGCGCGGAGTACGGTCAGTGCATCTCGTTCCAGCAGGTAGATGGGTACACGCCGCCGACGTGGCCAACCCAGGAACTGCCCCAGCAGATGCACCTCGATGTGATCGTTGACGACCTCGATGCCGCCGAGGCGGCAGTGCTCGATCTCGGCGCAACCAAACACCCGCACCAACCCGGTACGTCGTTCCGGGTCTTCCTCGACCCGGCAGGTCACCCCTTCTGCCTCTGCATGAACTGATCCGGACGGGCAATCCTCAATTGCAACAAGCCCTGGGCGGCTCGGCGTGATGTTCACGCTCATCGGCAAAGCCGGACGTGTCCTGCAGGTCGATCCACCAACGCCGCCCCATCAGCGGCAGATCCGGATATCTGATCGAGGCTCGCCCGCTGTGGGCCGGACGGCAGTTCCCACTCGGAACCCGCCCGATCTATTGTGCGTGCATGTCGATCAACGATCGGGATCTGGTCATCAAGGCGGCGGAAGCGGGGGCTGCGGTCGTGCGCTCTCACTACGGGATAACCCTGACACGCTTCGAGAAGTCTGCAGGGGACTTCGCCACGACGGCCGACATCGAAGCGGAGAAGGCCATCCTCGACGTCCTGCACGCTGCCCTGCCGGACGACGTCGTGGTGGGAGAGGAAAGCGGGCGCACGGGAACCGGCGGGAATGGTCGTACGTGGCTGGTCGACCCGTTGTGCGGGACGCTGAACTATGCCGTACACAACATGCTGGTCTCGGTCAACGTAGCTCTGCGAACCGGCACGCAGGTCGTCGTGGCAGCCTCGGCGGACCCGTTCGCCGATGAGGTGTTCTGGACTGATGGCGCTGGTGCGAACGTGCGTCGCGACGGCGTGGACGAGCGACTCGCCCCATCGGCCGAGTCGAGGCTGGTAGACGTCAATCTCGATCCGCCGTTCCCCAACGAGCGAGTCTTCCGGGCCGCCCGGTTACTTGCCGACGAAGGGTTCATCGAGCAGTTTCGCCCGCGCGTCGTCTCCACCACCCTGGCGGTGGCTTGGGTCGCTGCCGGCCGACGCGCCGCCTACGTGACCGATGGCCACCTACGCGACAGCGTCCACTTCGCGGCCGGTATCGCCCTCTGCCAAGCGGCCGGCTGTGTGGTCACCGGGATCGACGGCCAGCCACTTCACACCGGAGCGGGCGGTCTCGTCGTGGCCGCCGACGAACAAACGCACTCTGCCCTGCTGACCCTTGTTGAGAACCAGCGTGCAGGAAGGGATTGATCGGGTATCCCCATCTCGACACGAACGGACGCTGACCGGGCGTGCGGTCTGCGGCAGATCAGGCTGCCGGCGGTGGTCGGCGGTGACGACAAGGCCCAAAGTCGGGTCGGCACATGTACGGCTGGGATGATCGTGGCCATGTGGTTGGAGTCGCGGTGACGGCTACATCTGATCGTAGAGCGGGACCGGTACGCGGTTCGTTGGCGGTCTATCCCGGTACGTTCGATCCGTTCACCCCGGGGCACCGCGACCTGGTGGCCCGTGCTCGGGTGATGTTCGACCGGATCATCGTGTTGCTGGCGGTGAACGCCGACAAGCGACCAACCGCCGAGGCCACGGCCAGGGCCGTACGCGTGCGCGACGCCATGCCGGCAGTCTGGGGCAATGTCGAGGTGGACACCTGGACCGGCCTGACCGCTGCCTACTGCCTGCGCCGCGGCGCCACGGTCATCGTCCGCGGCGTGCGCACGGCCGCGGACCTTCGCTACGAGTACCAGCTCGCTGCGATGAACGAGCAACTCGGCATTCAGACCGTCTGGTTGCCGTCCCGTCCGCAGCTCGCCGCCACTTCGTCCACGGTCGCACGCGCATACCGCTCAGCACAGTCGACCCGTCCGTGGCATAACGCTGAATAGTGAGGCCTAGGGGGTACCGGGACGGTGGCAACGCCTCAAGGTGGGTTGCACTCTCATCGGCTAAAGCCGCGAGCGCTGGTTATGTCCCGGAGGCCATGTAGGCGGCCAGGATGTAGTTGGGGTGCCGGTCGAGGTTCTTGCGGGCCCGGTCGTAGCGCATGGTGGTTCGCGGGCGGACGTAGTCGGCCGGCGAGTGCTCCAGGATGGCGTCGATGACGCAGACCCGGTAGAAGCCGACCACGACTGACAGGCGCCGTGAGACCGTCGAGGGCTGGTACCAGCGCACGTCCTGCAGCCAGCGCACGTACCGCTCCACGTCCACCCGTGCCGCAGCCAGCGGGTCGAGGTTCTGGTCGGTGCACCAGCGCAGGAAGACTCGCAGGTCCGACTCGGTATGAATGCGAGTCTGCCCACGGTAGCGGCCCAGGAAGGCGAACACCGCGGCGCGCAGAAGGAGCTGGTCGGCAAGTATGACGCTGGAAGCGGAAGCGGAGAGGCAGTCATACATCACCGTGCGTCACCAGCTGCGATGAACACCAGCCCACCCGGCGCGGCAGATCAGTGCGCCTCACCGGCGCTGCCGAGGTGGAGCGGCAGGACCGCGGCAGTCGTCACGGCCAGTTCGCGGTGGAGAACCTCATCCCGCGGGACGAACACCATTGCGCGGCCCTCGCCGACCACCACATCCTGTTGCCGAGCATCGGTCCTTCCGCGAAAGACGTGAACAGTCACCGCATGCGGGAAGCCGGCCTCGTACGGGCGTGGGCCGCTCCACAACGCACGCAACTCACCCGTCGTCAGGCCCGTCTCCTCCAATAACTCCCGGTGCGCCGCCTGTTCAGGCGTCTCGCCCGGCTCGACATGGCCACCCGGCAGGCTCCACTGGTTCGGAGAAGCCGAGGTTTGATCATCGCGATGCTGCATGAGTACCGCCTCTGAGGAATCGACGAGGAGCACCAACGCAACTTCATAGGTCGCCATGGCGAGATCGTGCCAGGCCCCGCTGCCGGGCCGGCACCATGCGGCGCACTCATCGCGGCAGAAGCGGACGTCAGCCTCGATCATTCGAGATGGCACATACTCGGCAGCTCAGCTGGCGGGCGTCGGCGCCCGTGGCGCCAGCCGACCGCTGCGAAGGTTTCATTGCGCTGTCTGGCCGGAACCGTGTGAGGGCCTACCCGCGCTGCGAAGGTTTGACCAGACCGAGCCAATGCGCGGCCTCATCGGCCGGAAGCATGCCATCCACGGTTACCGTCGGGCGCATCAACGGGTATGGCCGGCCGGCGTTCCAGCTCCGCGGGTACGGCGGCGGATCGATGACGACGACTCGCTTTCCTTCCAGCTTCGGGATATCCGCGGGACGGCCCTCGTTCCAGATCCATTCGCCGTGGGCGTCGACCAGGTTGAAGTTCCCTCGGATGCCGCCTGCCGGTATCAGGTCCTCGCCGTCGGAGGCCGCCGCGATCTCCGCGGCGCTTGGCCGTTGACCGGGCACCAGGCCCCGCGACTCGTCGCCGATCAGGGCGGCGGCGAGGAGCGTGTGCAGCTGAAAGTTGTCGCCGACGCCGCTTATCGTCACCCGATAGCCGCGTCGGGTCGCGCGGTGCAGCACGACCAGCGGTTCGTCGTCCAGGACAAGCATCAGCCCGTACAACCAATGCGCCGTGCCGATGTGCTCACGCGTCGCGTCGATGGCGGCGGTAAGCCGCGGTCGCTCGGGCAGCACGGCCCGCACGTCCTTGCGCTGCGAGAGATACAGCACCGGCTGAACCCACTTGTCGCCGGAGAACCACGCCTGCACCAGGTTATAGGCGTCCGGCTGGGCCATCCCCCGGTTGGGCGCCGTCTCGACGAACCGCCCGATCGTCGGGCCGATCTGCTCTGCATCATCGGGGTCGGGCAGGTCCCCGAACACCGCACCGTACAACTCGGCGAAGCGGGCCGCCTGCTCCAACGCGTTGGTGGCCCGCCTGACGAGCGTCGGCACCACCACCGCCGCATCGGTGCCGTAGTCCGCCATGCTGCCGGCAATCTGGGCCAGGTCGCCGCCCATCCCGAGCGGGATCTCGGCAAGCACCGAAGTCAACCTGGCCAGGGCCGCGTCGACCTCGTCAGGGCGCGCCTTCGGCGTGGCGCCCACGATGCCCCGCAGGGCCGCGAAGAACCGCTTGTCGTCGCGGCTGTCCACCGCGCCGACCAGGTTGTCGACCCGCTTGCCCAGGTCCGCCTTGAACAGCATCAGGCGATCTTAGCGTTCGGTCTCAGGGAGTCCTTCCCGTGCCGAAGACCAAGTGAGACTGCGACCAACGCCCTCAATTCGGCATGTGCGCATGCTGGCCGAGTCGGCACGTCGTGACGCTGCGTAGCGCGCGGATCGCGGCAGATCCGGGCACTTGCTTATCGCGGCTTCGATGCGCTACCCGGGTCCTGAGCGGGCTGCGAGTCGGGTATACGCCTGGGTCGACGGGTCGGCCGGGCGTTCACGATGTCGTTCAGGGTGGATAGTCATAAGGTCGGGGCAGGGAACGGCGGTCAGGCGGTGAAGAAGCGGTGCAGTGCGGGCGCGACGACCGCCGGGGAGGCTACGTGTCCCTGGCCGGCGAACGTCTGGCGCACCGCGTTCGGGAGGAGCGCGGCAACGGCGTCCGCCGCGGGGGCGAAGAAGCCGTTGTGCTCGCCGGTGGCGATCAGCGCCGGCTGGGTGACCGTCGCGAGGCGGTCGGCCGGCGGCGGGCCGTACAGGGTGGCGTCATTGGCCAGTGTCGGGGCGAGGGTTTCCAGGCCCGGCCAGTACGGCGACTGGCGGGCGCTCTCGAGGTCGGTCTCGGACGAGCCGGCTAGCCTCATGAACAGCGCCACCGCGTCGCCGCGCCGGTCCGCCGCGAGGGCCGCGGCGAGGCGCTGCCGATACTCGTCGTAGTGGGGAGCAGAGTCTGGGTCCGGGTCGTACGGGACGTCGTACACCGCAAGCTTGTCGATCGGCAGCCCAGCCGCGGCGGCCTCCAAGGCGAACATTCCGCCGGACGAGACGCCGTACACGAAAACGGGTGGGCCGGCCTCGGCGATAAGCGCCGCGATGTCCTCAATCTCGCGCTGCACGGCGTACGGCGCGGTGTCTCCGCTGCCGGCGCGGCCACGGCGGGCGTAGTTGTAGACGGTGAAGTGCTCGGCTAGCGCCGGGACAAGCGGGGCGTTCTCGGAGCCGTCGTCCAGGCCCCCACCAACCAGGACCAGCGCCGGCCCGGTGCCCTGCCGCTCGTACACGATCGACGTGCCGTCTTTCGAGATCACCTTCATGATGCCCCCTCGTGTCGGCCGTGCCACACAGGCGCGGATCCAGGACGCCGCCAGCCCAGGACGGACGATCCGCGCGGCGACGGTACGTCATCACGACTATCCCAGTGCTCGTAACACGCC
This sequence comes from Micromonospora sp. NBC_00858, assembly GCF_045207365.1. NCBI lineage: Bacteria > Bacillati > Actinomycetota > Actinomycetes > Micromonosporales > Micromonosporaceae > Micromonospora > Micromonospora sp. NBC_00858. The sequence continues at coordinate 3,557,918 of NZ_CP108828.1, forward strand.
AGCGGACACGTTGCTGCGCGCTCATCGGCAGAGTCGGGCGGTAGCGGCTGGTGGGCGCGCGCTCGGCGGCATGAGTCTGCGCAGTGAGCGGATGCGTCGGCTCATCCACTACCGTCCGGGCTGTGACAGCCAAAGCAGCGGGAGCGTTTCGTCGGACGTCGATCGAGCGATCAGACCAGCGGGTCGCATGGGAACGGACGGACCATGCCTTCTTCGCTGCCGGAGCGTGTCACATCCTCGCCTGGGTCTGCCGGGATTCCTATCCAGACCGGCCCATCGAGATAACCGCGGTGCGCTTCCCGGGCGAGCGGCACGTCTTCCACACCTACGCGGCCTGGGATGGCTGGGCGTTCGACCACTCGGGCTGGAATCCCGAGCCGCAACTGCTGGCGGTCAACACAGACTTCGAAGGCCATCCGCTAGAACGCATCAAGATCACAGACAGTCTCGCTGAGTTCTGCGAGAAGCACCACCACCGCATGCCGAACCAGTACTGGCATGGCCCGCTCCCCCGTGCTCACGACTACGTCGGCCGATACACCCCGCCCTGGGCGTAGCCCCTTACCCGGGCACTCACACCGGCGAAGCACATCTGTCGAGCTGGCTGGGGCTGTCTCGCTAACGGTGTTTCCGGCGATCTTGGTTAGTAGGTTTCAGCGGCTGGGAAGCGGTCGCTGAAGGTGATGGCGAAGGCGTTCAACGCGGGTTTCCAGCGCATCGTCCATCGGGTTCTTCCTGCTCCGGTGGGATCCAGGGACCGGGTCACCAGGTACAGACACTTCAACGCGGCCAGCTCGTTCGGGAAATGCCCACGGGCTTTGACCGCTCGGCGGTAGCGGGCGTTGAGGGACTCGATCGCGTTGGTCGAGCAGATGACCGTGCGGATTTCGAGGTCGTAGTCGAGGAACGGGATGAACTCGGCCCAGGCGTTGTCCCACAACCGGATCACCGCGGGATACCGCCCGCCCCACTTGTCGGCCAGGTCGTCGAACGCGGCCCGGGCCGCGGTGGCGTTGACCGCGGTGTAGATCGGCTTGATGTCCCGCTTCAACTCGTCCCAGTACCTGCGTGAGGTCAGCCGGAACGTGTTGCGGATCAGATGGATGATGCAGGTCTGCACCACCGTGCGGGGCCACACGTTCGTGACGACCTCCGGCAGGCCTTTCAGGCCGTCGCAGACGAGGAAGAACACGTCCTTCACGCCCCGGTTGCGCAGGTCGGTCAACACGCTCATCCAGAACTTCGCACCCTCACCACCCGTGCCGGCCCACAGCCCGAGGATGTCCTTCTCCCCGTCGAGGGTGACCCCGATCGCGGCGTAGAACGGCCGGTTCGCGACCTGCCCATCGCGGACCTTGACCACGATGGCGTCGATGAACACGGCCGCGTAGATCTCATCCAGGGGCCGGTGCGACCAGTCGGTCATCTCCTCGATCACCTTGTCAGTGATCCGGGAGATGGTCTCCTTGCTGACCGAGGCGCCATAGATCTCGGCGAAGTGCGCGCTGATCTCCCCAGTCGTCAAACCTTTGGCATACAACGACAACACCACCTCGTCGACCCCCGACAGGCGGCGCTGCCGCTTACGGACAATCTGGGGCTCGAACGTGCCAGCCCGATCCCGCGGCACATCGATTGGCACCGGCCCCGATGCGTCGGTCAGCACCGTCTTCGGCCTGGTGCCGTTGCGGATGTTGCCCGCGCCGACGCCGGCCGGATCATGTTTCTCGTAGCCGAGGTGCTCGGTCATCTCCTCGTTCAACGCGGTCTCCAGGACCGTCTTGGTCAACTGCTTCAGCAGCCCATCCGGGCCGGTCAGCGACAGGCCCTGCTCCTTCGCGGCCCGCACCAACTCGGCCGCGGCTTTCGCCTCCGCCGACGGCTCGGGCCGCTTCTTACGTCCAGTCTGGTCGTTCAGTGTCGCGGTCATCACGGCACCCTCCTCACCAGGCACAACGCCCGGCAGGTCAGGCCGGAAACACCTTTAGATCCACAGACCCAGCTGGCTTAGCTACGCACGGTGATGGCCGCATCGGCCGCCTACGCGCTCGATCCGTGTCAGAAGAGAACGCGCCGCTACGCGGCATAGAAAGAGGTTCTGCGTGTCGATGCAGGACGTAGGAACGTCCCCCTGATGCGCTTGTCGGGCTTGGTGTCCCATCGCAGGAGGAGGAGGTTCATGGGTAACGGTAGCGGTGTGTCCCGGGGTGATCGCAACCGCAACGCGCGGCTTGCTCGGCTGCGGGCGTTGGTGCCGGTGACCAACGCGATCGTGGGGATCGACTTGGCCGACGCGAAGCAGATCGTCGTAGTCACCGGTCACGACTCGAAAGTGTTGGCCCGTAAGACATTCCGCTGCCGGGCCTGGTATCTGGGTGCAGCGTTGGACTGGGCGGCCGAGCGGGCCGCGGCGAAAGGGTGGGCGGGGGTGACGGTGGCGTGCGAGCCGACCGGGCACCGCTGGCGGGTCCTCGGCCAGCTCGCTGCGGACCGGGCGATGCCGTTCGTGTGCGTGCAGCCGATGCTGACGTCGTGGGCGCGGCGCAGTGAGGACCTGACCTCGGACAAGACCGACGAGAAGGACGCGGTGCTCATCGCTCGGCTGCCGTAGCGGTCTGGGCATCAGTGGCCGAAAATATCTCGCACCCCGCGTGAGCTGCTCCGCGGTCGCCGCCCAGTCCACTGACAGGAGATGTCACCTGACCGACGTAGCGTGCGGGCATGACCGAACAGATCACCGCTGAACAGAGCACTGACGGCCGGGACGACTTCGACTTCTTCTTCGGCCGGTGGCATGGCGCGATCCGCAAACTCGCCGACGTCACCGACCGCGACTGCACCGAGTGGGTCGAGTTCGAGGCAAGCTGCGATTGCGCCCCGATCCTGGATGGACTGGGCAACTTTGAGACCGCGATCATGCGTCCCGGCAGCGAGGCCGTTGAGGGAGCGACCCTGCGCCTGTTCGACCCGGCCAGCCGGACGTGGCGGATCTGGTGGATGTCGGCGCGGCTGCCGGGAGTCCTTGACGCGCCGGTCGAGGGGCGCTTCGAGGGCGACCGTGGGATCTTCGAAGGCCCGGATGAGTTCCATGGCAAGCCAATCCTCGTGCGCTACGAGTGGGATCTACTCGGCGCGGACAAGGTCCGGTGGGCGCAGCGCTTCTCCTGGGACGGCGGCGCCACCTGGGATGATCTAAATTGGACCACCATCTGGACCAGGCTCGCTTGACCTCAGACCGCTGCGTTGTGACGTACCTACGCCATACCGCTGGTGGGTGCACCGCCGGTCCCCTCGTCGCGGGTGCCTTGGTCCATGGTCCTGCCCCGTCCTAGTCTCGCGACGGTCGCCGGGCGTGCAACTGGCGCAGGATCGCCGCGGCGATGACGGTCTGGGCTTGGGTTGCGGTGAGTTTGTTGGTCTCCCGGGTGGTCAAATGCTGGTAGCGGGCGGCATGGACGGCATTGCTGCGCTGGGCGCCCCAGACCGCCCGCCAGGCGGCCAGACGCAGCGCGGGTCGGCCCTGGCCGGTGAGTTTGGTGCGACCAACGAACGTCCCGGACAGTTTGTCCCGCGGTGCGAGGCCGGCGTGCTTGACCAGGGCAGGGGCGGAAGCGAACCGGCTCGGGTCACCGGTCTCGGCGAGGATCGCCGCCGCGCCAACCACGGATAGGCCGGGGATGGAGGTGACCAGTTCGGTCAGCTTGAGCTCGTCGAGGACGCGGGTCATCCGGGTCTCGGTGTCGGCGAGCTTGTCGGCGGCGGTGTGCCAGTCCTGCAGCAGGAACGCGACCCGCTCCAGCGCACCGGGCCGGTGGGCGGTCACCCCGGTGGGGTCGGCCAGCGCGGTGAACGGGTGCCGCAGTATGCGCAGCGAGGGTTTGCACCCGCCGCGGCGGGTGATCTCACGGCGCACGGCCTGCTCGAACCGGGCCGCACCGAGGCGTCGGGTGCGGGCGAGGTCGCCGCCGTCACGCTGGCAGATCACCGTCATCGCTGCAGCCCAGGTGCGGGACCGAACGGCTGCTTGGCGGTATCGAGCGCGGCGGGCCAGACACGGCTCGGCGAGAATCCGAACGCCGATCCCTGGAACTGACCCGGTTGACGAGTAACCCTCGACCGACGCTGTTCCACCGCTGTGACCGCTTGATCTGGTCCGCCTGCACGCGCACTGTCATCGGCACGTCCGGACGATAACCGGGCCAGCTCGGCGTAACGCTATGTAGCGCGCGGATCGCGGCAGAAGCGGATGCGCCACGCGCCTCTTGTCGGGCGGGGCTAGGTTCGGCTCAGGTCTGTTGGAGAAATTGCATGAGCTGCGCGGTGAGTTCGGCCGGCTGTTCCTCGAAGATCCAGTGGCCAGAGTCCTCGATGACGCCACCAGTTACCGTCGTGGCGTACTGCGCGACCTGGGTAGGTACCGCTTCCCCGAGGCTGGCTCGGGCGCCGAGTGCGAGAACCGGCATGGTCAGCTTTGTCTTGCCGTACTCGGCGTTGTCGGCGACATCTCGGGGCAGTGCTCGGAAGTAGTCGAAGCTGGCCCGCAGATGAGCGTCGTCTTGCAGGTACCGGGCGTACTCGCGGACATCGTCATCGCCGATGCCGGTCTTCTGGACTTCCATCGAATCGGTGAACCGATCCACCCAGAGGGCCTCGCGACCGTCCACGATCTGTTCCGGCAGGCCGTTTGGGAGGCTGAAGAAGCCGAAGTTCCAGAAACCCGGTCCCTTCGGGGTCAGTGACGGGGCCTGGTACAGGCTCTGGTCAGGGATAGGCGCTTCCGTGAGCACGAGCTTGCGCACGTGATCGCGGTGAGCGGCGGCATACGCGTACGCGACCATGGTCCCAATGTCGTGTCCGACGATGCTGACGTCGTCATCGAGGCCGAGTTGGGTGAGCAGGCCGTACACGTCGCCGGCGAGGGTCTTCTTGTCGTAGCCTCCTGCCGGGGCGTCGCTGCCGCCGGCTCCCCGAAGGTCAGGCGCGATGACCGTGTAGTGCTCGGCAAGCTCCAGCAGAACCTTGCGCCACATGTACCACGTCTGGGGATAGCCGTGCAGCAGGACCAGTGTCCTGCCCCGACCGCCCCGAACATAGTTGATCGTGACGTCGCCGACCTGCGCCGTCTGCTCCGTGAAGGAACCCGGAATACGTTCGCCGCCCATTGCCACTCCCTCTGATGACACACGCGGTCCGTGGGCTACCCAACCCCGGGGCTCGTACACCTCCCGAGCGCCGGTGTATCCCCGGGGCGTACCTGACTGGCTGGGCAACGCGATGCCCCGGAAGCGACGCGGCGGGGCCGGGCTGAACGGATAGCCACACTCTCATCGGCACGACCGGGCGTTCTCGCGCCTGGATGCGCCATGGTCGACGGCTACCGATAGTGACGGACGCGCCAGCACTGCTGCGCCTTGCCTGCGGCAGATGACTGCGGTTGACCGTTCTGTTTGGCTGTCCAGAGGCGCGCGGACAGCAAGGGTCGGGCCCCGCGCGTAGCCCGGGCCAGAGCCGACGAGACCAGCCATGCCCGTACCCACTGGCCAAGGCCTGTGCGTTCCGGCCGGAATGCTCACCTGGCCGGTCGTCCCTAGTGCCCTGACCACAAACGTTGGCCGGGTTGGGTGACACACCGAGCCGGGTCCGCGACGTGGGCCCGGTGTCGGTCGAGGCTGTGCGGGTGGCAGAACCTGTTCGAGTACGCCGATTAAGCGATCCTGAAGGTCAGAAGCTGCAACGTCTCGTCCGTCGGGGGACGGGCTCAGCGGTGCGACTTCGCCGGGCGATGGTGGTGCTCGCCTCGGCCGGCGGTAATAGCGTGCCGGTCATCGCCCGTCTGGTCCAGGCCGACGAGGACTCCGTCCGCGGTGTCATTCACCGGTTCAACGAGATGGGCATGCCCAGCCTGGACCCTCAGTGGGCGGGTGGCCGTCCCCGCCAGATCAGTCCTGACGACGAACAGTTCATCGTCTCGACGGCTAACACCCGCCCGACGAAGCTCGGGCGACCGTTCACTCGGTGGAGTATCCGCAAGCTCGTCGACTACCTGGCCGGCAACCCCGACCGGACCGTAGTCGTGGGCCGCGAACGGCTGCGGCAGCTCCTGCGCAAACACGAGATCACCTTCCAACGGACCAAGACGTGGAAGGAGTCGAACGACCCGCAGCGGGAAGCAAAACTGGCCCGGATCGAGCACGTCATGCACCATTTCCCGCAGCGGGTGTTCGCGTTCGACGAGTTCGGGCCGCTGACGATCCGTCCGCAGGCCGGCTCGGGATGGCAGCCGAAGAACCATCCGGACCGGCTCCCGGCGAACTATCACAAGCTGCACGGCGTCCGGCAGTTCCACGGCTGCTACTCCGTCGGTGACGACACCATGTGGGGTGCCATCCACCGGCAGAAATCCACGGTCAACACCCTCGCTGCCCTCAAGTCGATCCGCGCGAAACGGCCGGACGGTGCGCCGATCTACGTCATCCTCGACAACCTGTCGGCACACAAGGGCATCGCCATCCGGCAGTGGGCGGCCCGGAACAAGGTCGAACTCTGCTTCACCCCGACCTACGCGTCCTGGGCCAACCCGATCGAAGCCCACTTCGGGCCGCTACGCACTTTCGTGGTCGCCGGATCCGACCACCAAAACCACGTCGCACTGGGCCGTCACCTGCACCGATACCTGCGCTGGCGCAACGCCAACGCCCGCCACCCCGACGTCCTGGCCGCTCAACGCCGCGAACGCGCACGCGTCCGCAGCGAACGACAACACCGCTGGGGCCACCCGACAACGAAAGCGGCGTAACCAACCCGGCCAACGTTTGTGGTCAGGGCACTAGCGGCATCTCCTCATGGTCGAATCCGGCGTCGTCGCCTCCGGTGACTGGCCCGTCGCTTGCGGCGGGCGAACCACTCGATGCGCGACCGGGCATCAGTGATGGTCTGCCGGCTTACGCGCGAGGATGAGCCGGTACCGTGGGCTGCTGTCCCGGTGCCGGCCCAGGCCGGTCAAGGCGACGGCCGTCGCGGTGAAGCCAGCCGCCGTCAGTTCGTCGAGGACTGCGGGCAGCGGGCTGCTGCGGTAGTACATGACGAATGGGGGGCGCCACACGGCATTGCGGACCCGCATGGCCAGGTCGAATCCGAGCGTGGCCCAGTGCGATACCGAGGTGAGGGGCGGCGGCGCGCCGACCGCGAAGGTGAAGAGCCCGCCGGGCCGCAGCGCGCGGTACACCCCCTCGAAGAGCGCAGTCCGTTCGGTGGGCAGGAAGTGCCCGAGCGCTCCGAAGGTGACCGCGAGGTCGAAGTTCTCAGCGAAAGGCAGGGCCCGGGCGTCGGCCTGCACCCACGTCGCGTCCGGATGTGCGCTGCGCGCCTGCGCGAGCATGCCCGCGCTGAAGTCGACGCCCGTGATCCGTCCTTGGCACAGCGGCCTGAGAACCTGCATGCCCGCACCAGTACCGCAGCACACATCCAGTCCCTGGCTGAACGGTCCGAGTTCGGACAGCACGTGGGCGGTCGCGCCGAGAATGCTCTCCGGGGTGCGAAAGGGCGTGTGGTCGAACTTCGGAGCCAGGAGGTCGTAGCCCCGCTGGACCGAGGACAGCGCCTGTATGCACAGTTCACGCAGAGACGGGCCTTGAGGCGAGAACACCGGCCGAGGGTACCTGCCGGACGGCGGTCCTGCCGGCTGGGCGAAGCCCGGGCAGCGTCGGCCGGAATCAAGACATCGAGGAAACGCGCACTCCACGCCCGGATCCGTTGCCCCGTCGCCGACGTCTGACCACCAGCGCGAGAACACTCACCCCAACGTCGTCGTGCACGGCTGAACGCGTCCGACCAGCGGCAGTTCGGCAAAGCCGCGAGCGGCTGGCTATGTCCCGGAGGCCATGTACGCGGCCAGGATGTAGTTGGGGTGCCGGTCGAGGTTCTTGCGGGCCCGGTCGTAGCGCTGGTGGTTCGCGGTCGGCGTGGCGGCGGCGATCTGCACGTCGCGCAGGCTGACGCCGGCGGGCGGCGGCGTGCCGGTCCATCCGCACGCCGAGGGTGTTGCGCAGGATCGGCCCGCCGGTGCGGTCGTCAACGGCCCGGTCGATGGCTCCGGCCACTGCAGGTGGCAGCGGGACGAGCACGACCTTGCCACCCTTGCCGCGCATGCGCAGTACCCGGTGGCCGTGCTCCTCACCCAGGTCGGCGATGCTGGCCCGCAGGCTTCGAAGATCCGCAAGCCGAGCAGGCCCAGAAGCGCGACCAGGGCGAAGTCGTTCGGGTTGGTCGACAGCCGGGCGGTGGTGATCAGGGCCTCGAACTGCAGGTGACCCAGCCCGAGGGTCGGCGAGGCCGGCACCGTGGGCCGGCGGACGTCGTCGGCCGGCGAGTGGTCCAGGACGGCGTCGATGACGCAGACCCGATAGATCGCGACCACGACGGACAGGCGCCGCGAGACCGTCGAGGGCTGATGCCGGCGTACGTCGTTGTGGCTACTCGTTCCGCAGTGTGTGACCTCGACGTTGCGATGCCAGCGTCGGGCGCCAAGCGTCGGGGCGTCCGGTGCCGATCGTGCTGGCCAACTTCGACCGCTTCGGGAACGGGAGGCGAGTCCCTGGCCGCCGGCAAATCCGTAGGGGTCCCGCGCTGCGGGGCCGCTTCTGCCAGGATGGCGGCCATGTCTGAGCTGGCGCTGACGATTCCCGGGTACGAGCTGCCGGACGGTGCCCGGCTTGTCGACGGGAATGTCTTACTGGAACGGCCCGGGTTCTGGCCGGTGTACCTGACCTACATGGGCGGCGAGGTGTATGACACGTCGGCGGCGTTCGACGTACCCGAGTCCGAACGCTCTGACATGGAGCGGGCGCTTCTGGATGGGGCGCGGTGGCCGGTGTTGTCGGTGCGGCTGACGCCGGCGACTCAGCGGTGGTGGCGCTGGTTGCGCATCGTCAATCGCAACATGCCCGGCGATGGCGGGCTCGACGTGCTGGTCACCTCGGATCTGGGCGGGTCGGCTGTCCGGATCGCCGGGTTGGGCGAGTTCTACGGTCCCGCATTGTGCTGGGAAGAGCTGCACGCGCTGGCCGACATGCCCGATCCGGTGCTGACCCGCGAGCAGCGGCTCTTGTTGGCATTGCCGTTCATGGGCGACGGAGTGGTGCCGGCGGATGCCCGTACGGTCGTTGCGGAGGCCTTGCGGCCCGTGGGGGCGACCGGCGACGTCGACACGCTCGTCAGTGATCTCGTGGATCCGGAGGGGTGGGGTCCGGGGATGTGGGAGATCCGGCACGGCGTACGGATGTGTCGGGCCCGGCACGCGCTGCGGCACATGCAGGACGCGTCGCTGAACGAGCTGCGGGAGGTCGATCTCGCGTTCGGTGGCCGGTTCTTTCGCAGTCGATCGGGTAGCCGGGAGTACCGGCCGCGCGCGGCGGGCCGCACGGTGCCGCGATGGCGGTTCGAGGTGGCTGAGGCCTTGGCGGACGGTGCGGGTGTGCACCTGCTGGGCCGCCTCGACGGCGAGATCCGAGACGGGGAACCGGCGCGACTCGTGGACGGTGAGGCCGACGTACCGATCGCGGCGGTTCGCGTCGGGGAGGATCCGGCGACGCGGAGGCTGGTCCTGACCATCGACGCCGAGGTGGCACCGCCGGAGCCCGGGGCGCTGATGCATCCCGTGGACGGATAGTGCATCCGTGCCTGGTGCCGGATTCCGCGGCCGAGCTGCCGCCACCTGGGCTCCCTCTGGCGGCCGGTCGCCTGCACCGTCCTGAGCCGGCGGAAAATCTGCGTGGACCGTTGCTAGCCCCGCCGCCTGGTGTGTTGTGGCTCCATGCTGCGCCCGGACGGCCGCAGCACGATCGCGATGGCGAACCTTACCGGCGACGACGTGGCCGGAGATCCGCTCGTTGTGGTCGCTACGTTCCGGAGGCCATGTAGGCGGCGAGGATGTAGTTGGGGTGCCGGTCGAGGTTCTTGCGGGCGCGGTCGCGCATGGTGATGCGAAGGTCGGCGTGGCGGGTGGCGATCTGTACGTCGCGCAGGCTCACGCCGGCGTCGAGCATGGTCGTGACGAAGGTGTGGCGCAGCATGTGCGGGTGCATCCTCGGCATCCGGATCCCGGCGGCGGCAGCCAGGTGCTTGAGCCGGCGGGTCGCCGCATGCCGGTCGATCCGCGCCCCGATGGCATTGCGCAGAATCGGACCGTCGATGCGGCCGTCCACCGCACGGTCCACGGGCCCTGGCCACCGCGGGCGGGAGCGGGACGAGGACGACTTTGCCGCCCTTGCCGAGGACGCGAAGGACGCGGTGGCCGTGTTCCTCGCCGAGGTCGCCGATGTTGGCGCCGCAGGCTTCGCAGATCCGCAGCCCAAGGAGTCCGAGCATGGCGATCAGCGCGAAGTCGTTCGGGTTGGCCGACTGTCGTGCGGTGGTAATCAGGGCTTCGAACTGTAGGTGGCCCAGCCCGAGGGTGGGTGATTCGGGTGGCACGAACGGTCGACGGACGTAGTCGGCCGGTGAGTGCGGCAGGATGTGGTCGATGACGCAGACGCGGTAGAAGCCGACCACCACCGACAGTTGGCGGGAGACGGTCGAGGGCTGAAAGCGGCGTACGTCCTGGAGCCAGCGCACGTACCGCTCGTCCGCCATGAGGCCGACTTGGTTCGGCATGGTCAGAAAGGTGCGTGTGTCACGGGTCTACTTGGGGCTGTGGTGTGCAATAGATGGCGAACGCGCTGATCGCGTAGGCCCAGGCCGCGTCGAGGTCGGCGTTGGGTGGGAATCGGTTGGCCAGCTCGAGATCGACAAGGCCGTGCGCGAGGCCCCAGATAGCACGCGCGGCTGCGATGTTGCCGCCGGTGACCTTCAGCAGGGGCGCGGCCGCCGCGGCCTCGACGCCGGGCGCGAGACGTGGACGATCCACGGAATGGCGGGCACTGAGCTCGTAGAGGTGAGGGTGCTCAAGCGCCCACCGCCGGTAGGCAGCAACGAGCGTGGCCAGGTCGGCGCCGGCCCCGGCCAGCACGGCACCGAGCCGTTCCAGCGCGCGCTGTTGCAGTGCAGCTTCGATCTCGGTCTTGCCGGCGATGTGCTTGTACAGCGAGGGTGCCTGGATCCGCAGTTCGTCGGCGAGGCGCCGCATGGTCACCGCGTCTGGGCCTTCACGTTCCAGGATCCGCTCGGCCGCGTCGACCACCTCGCCGCGGCGGTTCACCAGCGCCTCGGACAAGCCTGGATCGCTACCAGTGTCCTCATCCGGCGCGCTGGGTGGTGCCGCGCCAGCCCGGGGACGACGTCCAACCGCGACTCAACACGTAGGCGCCGACGAGGAGCACCGAGACGGTGCCATCCCAACCGACGATCGTTGCGGTGTCGGCGATGCCGCCGTGGCCGGCGTAGAGCAAGGCGGTCACCGTGAGCGCGACCTTGTGGAAGATCACCAGCTCCCACACACCTCGGTAGCTGCGCGGTGCCAGCGCAAGCAGCACGAACAGGCCCGCGAAGACGACGAGGCCGTAGGCTCGCCAGGTCTCGACGACTTTGGTCCCGCCATCGGCGTCCCAAACCGTGCCGGCCGCGGTGAGCGCGGCGCCGGCGGCGCCGACGGCGGCAAGCCACAACATGATCCTTGCGATCCGATCGCGGCCAGATCGCGGCGACCGCGCCGATGTGGTCGACACTGTGGAACTGCTGGTGATCATAAACTCTCCTCGGATCTGGCTAACATCGTTAGCCAGACCGTAGGCTAACGCTGTTAGCCGAGTCAAGAGGTAGTCGGCCCCGGGCGCGGGCTGCGAGAACTGCCGCCGCGAGTTCCTCGAGGCCTGCGACCAGGCGGGCTTCGTCCCCCCCATCGCGTACACCAGCGACGACATCATCGTCCAGCAGGCACTGGTCGCCGCGGGCATGGGCGTGACCACGATGCCGGGGCTGGCACTGCGCACCCACCACGCGCACGGAATCGAGGCCAGCGTCCTTCGCGACTTCCGGCGGCACGTCTATCTGGCCACCTATGGCGACCCGCCGGATCCGCCCGCGACCACGGCCTTCGTCAGCGCACTGCGCCACGCCGTCCAGCAGGCCCGACCAGGCGAGCCGACCCCACCCACGTAGGGTCCCGCACTCGACGAACACCAAGGAGGCGGCAGAAGATCCACCGAATCCACAAAGCCATCCCGGACGTCCGCTGACCAGATGGCGGACAAGCGTCGTCGTCGCCGTACCACTCAACCTGATCGCAGCCGTGCACTACCTGTCCGCCACCGTGAACGGGGGCGAATACATGCGCACCGTCCGGGCTGAGAACACTCTGCTACTGGTCGCCGCATTCGTGGCACTCGTGATCAGCACGACCGCCGGTATCCAGGTCGTCCGGTGCACCGCAGCAGACCACTGTCGCGTGCCGTAACACGATGTGACGCGCGGCCCGCGGCAGAAAAGTGCGCCGCCGGGTTGCCGGAGATCCTCGCTCGCCGTTGGGGGAACTGTCGTAGCCGGAATTTAGGCTGGCGCCGTGAGCATGAACGGCAACTGGCTGCGCGTTTCCCCGGACGAACTGGAGCAGGCCAGGACCGACCTCGGCTGGGCCTACGAACTCGCCATGACGGAACGGGACGACAACTCCGAACGCTGGACCGCCACCGACAAGGCATGGAACGGACTCGATTTCCTACTCGACCGGCTTGGCCTCGAGATTCCGCTGGTCCTAGGAGCGGAGGGATTCGTGGAACTGCCAGACGTCGAACCCGACAGCGAGGAGATGTTCGATTTCCTGGAGAACCTCGAAGACGACTGGGGCTACGGGCCGCCCTCCTATCTGACACCGGTCCAGGTAGAGGCTGCGGCCTCGCGGCTGGCCGCGCTCACCGAAGACGACCTCATCTGCGGCGTCGACCCGCTGGAGTTGAACCGGGCCGAGATCTACCCCGGAACCTGGGAAAGACCCGGCGAGCTGGCGTGGGTGGCACACTATCTGCCAGGCGTCAGAAGCTTCTTCGCTGCAGCCGCCAAGGATGGCGACGCGGTGATCTGCTGGCTTGACTGAGCGGCGGCTCAGCCCGCCAGGGCACCCCGAGTGGGTAGGACCGCGTTCACGAGCTAGCCGAAGGGGCATCGTGTGCCGGCTGGTGCGGGAAGCCGCAGAGCGATCGGAACCCGCGGCAAAACCCTACAAACGGTGATGGAACTTCTCATCCCGCGCGCACCGCTCACGGCAGATCAGTGCGGCGGGCGAATACGGCCATTCGACGATCGCCAGTGCTTGAGCGCGGAATCGGTGAGCCGTCGACGCGCGGACGGCACCAGCACGAACGCGCCCGCGACCACCGTACCGATCGCCAGCGGGATCACCTGCCCGTAGGGCCAACCATCGGCGAAGATGACGTCGTTGGCACCGGGTTCAGGGTCGTAGACGATCTGAATCCGGTCACCGGCGGCCAGATGTGGATCGCCCCTAACGGTCTCCAGCACGCCCAACCGATCGCCATCCCGCGCCGCGACAGCGACCGTGACGAAGCTACCATCGACCTTCGTCACGACCGCCTCCGCCGTCACACCATACTGGTCGAACCGCCACCCGTCGTAGAAACTGACCGCGGTCCCCGCCAGCAGCCCGAGGAAGAGCAGCCAGAGGAACACCGAACTGGCCCTCAGCAACGCCATGTCCCAATTCCACCGCATCCTGTCGTTCGCACGACGGTCGCGATGCCGGCCTCTGAGCAGCCAGTGCCAGGCGTACACAGCGGCGATCGTCATGAGTACGCCGAACAGCGCACCGCACGACACGAAGCCGATGGCCGCCTCCGGGACCGCGAACGCGGCCACGAGCACGGTCGTCCAGCACGCCACCGCGGCGGTGGTCGTGGACATCATGTAGACGTAGGGGTGCTTGCCCCACCACCCGAGGTCCGATCCTCGAACCATGAGGCCATGGTGCTGGACCTGTCAACACGGCGATCGCAGGCCACGGCAAGGGCTTCGCCGCGCACGAGGCCAGCCCACGGCACAAGGTCCAATTGGAGGACGCACCACCGGGCCTCGACGGCTGACCCTTGCGCCGCTACGTCCTTGTTGGACAACGATGATTCGAAGCGCTACGCGGGGAAATGGAGGCCGCCGCGAATGATTGCCGAATTTTCAGCGCACTCTCATCAGCAGTTCAGGGTGTCGGCCCGCCAAGTGAGCCGCTACCGAGCGTGACGGCTTGCCGCTGGCTACCACGCGCGGACGGCGGATGCCAGAAGCGATGCCAGAATCCACGCCTCAGTCCTTCCGGCGATTGGGTGAGCGGGGCCGGTAGGCTGCGCCGGAGCATCGCCTCCGTGCATCGATGGGAAGTATGAGTCATGGCCACGGTCTGTGTCGAAGTCACGATCGACATCCCGGCGCAGCGGGTGTGGGAGGCCGTCGCGGATGTTGGTGCGGTACACCGGCGACTGTTGCCCGGCCGGGTGGCTGATGCCCAGATCGAGGGTGACGTCCGCATCCTGACCATGCCGGACGGGTCGCGGGTCCGCGAACTCATTCTCGCGATCGACCACACCATCCGCAGGATGGCGTACACGGTGACGGACGGGCAAAGTTTGCCGTTGACCTACCACCACGCGGCGTTCCAAGTATTCGACGACGGCGATCACAGCCGGCTAGTCTGGCTGACCGATGTCCTCCCACATGCCATGATCGATGCGGTGCGGGGCCGGGTCGAGCGAGGAATCGAGGAGATGAAGGAAGTCCTCGAGTCCAACGAAGCCAAACGATAGGCAGCGCACTCTTCTCGGCACGATCGGGTTTGCTCTGCTCGAAGTAGCGTTGCCCTCCCGGCTCGACAATCCAGGCGGTTCGAGCATCGGAGGCCCCGTTGAGTGCCATTTCTGATCGTGTGGTCATCGGGATGGACCCGCACAAGCGCTCCGCCACGATCGAGGTCATGGCCGGCGACGAGACCATCGTCGGCGGCGGTCGCTTCGACACCGGCCGGGACGGCTACGCGGCGATGAGGCAGTATGCCAGCCAATGGCCGCACCGGGTCTGGGCGATCGAGGGCTGCCAGGGCATCGGCCGGCACATCGCCCACCGGCTACTGGCCGAGGGCGAGCAGGTCGTCGACGTGCCACCGAAGCTGTCCGCTAGGGCGCGGGTGTTCGCCACCGGGCAGGGCCGCAAAACTGATGCCACCGACGCCCACTCCATCGCGCTGGTCGGCACCCGAATGGCCGGACTGCGCCCGGTCGTCAACGACGAGCAGCTCGCCCTGCTGCTAATCCTGGTCGACCGGCGCCGCTCCCTCGGCGAGGACCACACCTGGATGGTTTCCCAGCTGCACCAGCTGCTGCTGGAGCTGATCCCCAGCAGAGCGAAGAAGAGCCTGTCCGCCGCCCAGGCCAAAGCACTACTTGCCACAGTCAGACCCCGTGACGTGGTCGGCAAGGCCCGACGCCGGGTCGCCGCGGAGCTGATCGGGGACCTCGAGCGGATCTACCGACGATCCAAGGAAGCCGACAAAGAACTCAACGAACTGGTGGCCTCCGCCGGCACCACGCTGATGGACCTGCACGGCATCGGACCCTCCGGCGCCGCCCGGCTGCTGGTCGAGGTCGGCGACATCACCCGGTTCCCCAACCGGGCCCACTTCGCCTCCTGGAACGGCACCGTCCCCATCGACGCATCATCCGGCGAACAGGTACGCCACCGACTCTCCCGCGCCGGCAACCGACAGATCAACCGGGTACTGCACATCATGGCCACCGTCCAGCTGCGCAACCTCACCGAAGGACGCGCCTACTTCGACCGCAAGAAAACCGGCGGCAAGGCATCGATGGAAGCGATGCGCGCGCTGAAACGACGCCTGTCCGACATCATCTACCGGCGCATGAGCAACGACGCGGTGGCCACGGCGGCGGGCCCGGGAGGACAACGGGGAACGACTACTGACTCCAGCGTGACCAGCTCCCATCCCCAAGCCGGCTCTTTGGAGAAGTCACGTCCCGGACCCGCCGAGACCCAGCTTAGAACCCCGCTCGCGGCGGTGTCTTGACACAGAGGGCGGCAGAACTGGGCATCAGCTGGGCTGTGTTCGATGGCGCGACCCGCTTCATGTGAGCATGGTGGGTGCAGGCCGGCCGTTCCCGATAGGTGGTGTTCACGTGGTGAAGGCGCGACCCGCCGCGGGTGGCGGGCGGTGGGTGGAGATCTCACCGGAGCGGATTCGTGGTTGGCTCGACGGCTTCTACAGCCGCCACGACGGCGCCACCGAGCAGGGCCTCGTGTTGACCGGCGTGAGCAACGGTGATACCGCCACGCTGTATCCGCCGCCAGGGCTTGCCGACGTGCAGGATGTCGACACGCTGCTGGCCCGCATCATCCGACCGCCCCGGATCGCCGTGCTGCTGGCCCGTAAGGGCGCGGTTGCCGCCGGTGTCGCGGACGGTGCGACCATCACCGTCTCGAAGGTCGAGCGCTTCTACGTGCAGGGTCGCACCGCGGCCGGCGGTTCCTCGCAGCAGCGCTACGCACGTCGCCGCGCCAACCAGGCCCAGGCTGCTACTCAGCGGGCTGCGGACATCGCCGCGCGGATCATGCTGCCCCACGCGCCGGGTGTTATCGCCGACCCTCACGATGCAGTCAGTGCCCTGGTCTGTGGCGGCGACCGGTCGATGATCGACGCGGTGCTGACGGACCGGCGTCTGTCGCCACTGGCGCTACTGCGTCATCCACACCTGCTCGAATCCGCCGAGCCCCGTCTGGCCATCCTGGAGGATGCGGCGGTTACGGCCAGACGGATCCGCGTCCATCTGATGCCGTGACCACGATCAGGTCCAGCAGGTCGGACCTGTACGCGATGTCCCGTAACCCGCCCGCTCTGCGGCATGAGAGTGAATCCTTGCTAGTCGCACGCAACCTCGTGGCGAGGGTCATGATCCGAGTAGATCGAGGTCACGAACGCAGAAACCGTGGTGCGCCCACTCCTCGTCCAGTACCACCTGAACGCACTCCAGCACCGACTTTCCGCTGGCATACGGCGGCCAACCCGGGCCCGCCGGCACTGGCGCGGGCGCCGAGAGCTGGTCGGCCGTCACCGTCGACAGCCAACGCTCTAGCTCAGCGCCTTGCACGTCTCGCGCGGCCAGCACCTCGTCGAGACTGGGGGCCGCCGCTCGGTCCAGGCCCTGCTCCTCCTGGTCAGGGACGAACTCGGACGCCAGCCCGATCGCGGTGAACGGCTCGGTCGATCCCAGACAGCAGCGGCGGAACCACGAGTCGTGCACGAACACCAGATGGCGCTGGGTCTCTACCGCCGACCATTCGCCGCCGACGCGCTGCTGCTCCGAACCCCTGGGCATCGCTCGCAGCCGCTCGATCGTCTCCGCCCAGCCGGCCCGCAGCTGCCGGACAGCCTGCAGCAGATCCGCCGGATCGGCTGAGCGGAGCAGCAGCCGCACCGGATACCGGCGGTCAAGCTCGGCTTCGACGTACGACGTCACCTCGACTCCGTTGACCACCAGATTGGTGACCAGCCCGTCGATCACAGCGTCCTGCATTACCACCCCGATCAGACGAGCGCGGGTCAAGTCACACTCGCGGAACTCGGCATCAGTCAGGTCCTGGTCCGTGAAGCTCGCCATGCCGGGCAGTATCCACCGGCGTACCGACAACCGCGCAGTACCGCGGGTAGAGGGTGCTGTAGCCGGGCCTGGAGGCTGCCAGCGGAAACACGCCGCCCGGCACCCCGACCGCGTCGGTCGTCTCGCGCTGATCACGCCCAGTCCGCGGCCGGTCGACGTGGAGGTCAGCGACCTGGATCGCCGGGAGCTGGCCGAGCTCCGACGGGGAGAGCCCTGGTTCCCGGCGGCCTTCGCCGCCTTCGAACGCATCTGGTCGGGCCAGCCCACCGCCGCCGACTGGGAGGCGATCACACCGTTCACCCACGGCCGGTGGGACGCCGACCGTCGGGCCCGGGTCGCCGGGGAGGCAGGGCAGCGCAACGACGACGCAGCGGCCGTCTACTACTCGGCCGGGGCCGTCGACCCGGAGGCTGTCAGGTCCGCCCTCGGTCACCTTCAGGCGCCGGTCTTGCTGCTCGCCGGCGAGTACGACGTCGAGCTCCCGCCGAAGCGCGCCGCCGAGTACGCCGGCCTGTTCCCGCGGGCCGAGTTGGCGGTGCAGCCGGGCGCCGGGCACTATCCGTGGCTCGACGATCCGGAGTGGTTCGTGGAGACGATGGCCGGATTCCTGTGTTGAGCGGTGACGGCCGCGGTGCCCAGGAGCGCCGCGGCCGTCCCTACCTGCCGTGATTCGTCAGCTGGTCGGCAGGACCGCCTGGCCCTTGCGGTAGTTCTTGCCGCTGCCGTCCGGGGTGTAGTTGTTCTCGACGTTGCCGGCCGAGTCGACCGAGAACCAGTTGATCCGGGTGCCGGCCGGGATCGTCAGGGTCTCCCCGCCCTCGCGGATGCCCGCCGAGCCGTAGAGCGTCGACGAGTACGTCGGCGTAGCGCCGTCGAGGGTGTAGAAGACCGAGGCGGGCTCGGAGACGCCGAAGGTCACGTTCACCATGCCCGGTGTCGAGCTGGGGGCGACCGTGAGGGTGCTCCCCGGGCGGGTCCGGTCCTTGGCGAAGTCCCGGGCCACCCGCATCAGCTCGACCAGGCCATTGGAGAACTCCATCGCCTCGGAGTGCGCCTCCTCCCAGTCAGGTTGGAAGGACGTGCCGACCTCGAAGTTCCAGGCGTAGATGCCGTACTTGTACCAGAGCATGTCGCCG
Source organism: Micromonospora sp. NBC_00858 (assembly GCF_045207365.1). NCBI lineage: Bacteria > Bacillati > Actinomycetota > Actinomycetes > Micromonosporales > Micromonosporaceae > Micromonospora > Micromonospora sp. NBC_00858. The sequence goes on from NZ_CP108828.1 coordinate 3,576,654, forward strand.
GAGTTGCCCGCCGCCGAGTAGAGCACGTCGGAGATCGGGCCCGTGCGGGCCGGGGTGACCGCCATGTTCCGGTGCTGCTTGATGGCGGTCAGGATCCGCGAGGACGCGCCCCAGAAGGCCGACTCCTCGGCCAGCGTCGGCCGCGGCGCCGAGGTCCGGTCCGGCAGGGCGTACGCGCCCGGCGACCACATGAAGTAGTTCCCGGAGGAGTGCAGGTTCATCGAAAACTTGATGTTGGGGCGGGCAGCCAGCCAGTCGACGTTGCGGTTCTCCGGCTCGGAGAGCTCGCTCGGCCCGGCGTAGGTGCCGCTGGTGCAGCTGCTCGACGCGCCCGAGTACCCGTCGAAGAGGCTGTACTCGGTGTAGTTGCGGTTGTTGTCGACGCCCCACGAGTCCCGGCCGAGGAAGTCTGCGGCCCCGGTCGACGGGCAGTGGTTGGTCATGTTCTTGCGCTGGGAGTTGAAGTCGTAGAAGGAGTAGTGGCCGCCGTCCGGGTTGACCGACGGAGCGATCCAGATGTCCAGGTTGTTCAGCAGCTGCTTGGTCTGCCCGTCGTGCGCGTAGTTGCGCAGCAACCGCTCGGCGGTCTCGACGGTGACCAGCGGCGGCACCCACTCCCGCGCGTGCTCCTGCGCGTAGGCGAGCACCCCCGGCTTCGAACCGTCCCGAACCTTGCCGATCCGGATGGCGTACACCGGCTGCGGATCGCGGGAGACGGAGGCCGGCGCACTCAGGTCGTCGGTGAGCAGGGTCCGCGCCGCCGGCGCGACCACGCCGCCGCCCGGGCTGCCGCGATAGGTGTACGCCTTGACCAGCGACCCGGCCGCGGCGTTGAGCGCCGCGACGACCTCGGCCGCGGTGCTGGTCACCGCGCCCGCGCCGTCGGTACCGAGGGCCACCCGGATGGCCTTACCGCTCACGGTCACCGCCAGCGCCGCGTTGCCGACGCCCGGGTTCACCAGCTCCACCGAGATGTCGTTGCCACCCTGGTGCCCCCAGGCCAGGGAGTCCACCGCGACCCGGCTGGCGTTGGCGCTGCCGAGGACGGCCTGGGCGTGCCGCCGGTAGCCGTTCGTCTTGTACGGCAGCTCGACGATCTCGGCCAGGTTGGGGAACTCGGCGGCGAGCTGGTGGATCCGCGCGTACAGCTCGGTCGGCGTGAGGTAGCTGGTGACGAAGTCCTTCTGGTAGCCCGGCCCCTCCGGGCTGGTCTCCGGCGTGGGCAGCCACTCCTGCACCTTGACCTCGGCCACATCCCCGGTGGGGCTGGTGATCCGGATACGGTCCGGCCGGCTGGTCACCGCCGAGGCGCCACGGTGGTAGAGGTAGACGCCGGCGTCGACGAAGCGGGAGATGGTCTGCGTGCCGCCGGAGCCGATCGCGGTTCCCGGCCCACTGTCCCGCTCGACGGTGAGCGTGTTGCTGGCTGTCTGGCCCTGCGCCCACTTCGCCTCGACGGAGAGGACCTGGCTGGTCCCGGAGGTGTAGTAGTCCGCGCGGATGATCTTGATGTCGGAGACGTCCGGAGCGGTCGGGTCGGCCGCGGCGGCGGCGAACTCCCGGTTCTCGGCGAGGTGCGCGGCGATGGTCGACTCGCGCTCCTCGACGCGGGCCCGGGCGTCCTCGGGGCGATGCAGCACGTCGCCGAGGGTGAAGCCGGCCGCGGTCAGCCGGGCGGCTTCGCTCGGCGTGAGCACCGCGTGCGCGACCACGCCGTTCTCCGAGCGTTCGACATGGTGGTCGAGGTCCACTCCGGTGGCGACCAGCGCGTCCAGCTCCGCGGTGCCGGCGAGCAGCACCTCCACGACGTTCGCCGGCTCACCGGCGACCGGGCCGGAATCGGCCGGTGCGCCGGCGTCCGGCGCGGTCGCCGAGGCCGGACTGACCAGCAGCACGACGGCCATGGCGGCGGCCAGCGCCGCCGGGACCGGGAGGCGGCGTCGCCACCGCGCGGGTAGGGATTTCGGCATGGTGATGTCTGCCCTTCTGGCTACTCGGCCTGATGGCCGTAGGAGATGGCCGAGGGGCACGCCCGGGGTACGCGGCTCCATCCGTTGGGTCGCGTGCGGTCGTTGCGGCAACCGAGCGCGCGACACGCTGAGAAAGGGAAGGTGACGTCGTCCGGCTCCGTCGCCTCGACAGGACCCGCATCGCCGAATTGCGGGGTGTCGAACGATGGTGACGGAGGTTCTCTGGTGACAGTTGGTGGACTGAGGCAATCCTCAGCTGTCACAGCGTGAACTGTCAATCCTCTGCTGGGCCCGTTGACTCTCGGGCGGGGTCAGGTCACCGCGGAGCGGACGCCGAGGCCGATGAGGACGGTGCCGGTGAGCCGGTCGAGGGTACGGCGCACGCGTGGGGTGCGCAGCAGCCGTGCGGCTGCGCCGGTGACCGCGGTCCAGCCGGCCAGCCAGAAGGTGTGCAGCAGGGCGTGTGCGGTAGCGACCGTCACTCATCCGGCCCCGCGAGGAGCCCATGGCCCGGTCCATGACAGTTACGTACATAGATGTAGACGGTCGCTCAAACCGCATCTGGTGGATAAATGTTGCCCTCTTGACGAGGCACTTCTGTCGCAGTCTAATTGGTGATCATGTAGGGAGGCCACGCGTGGGAGAGTTCCAGTTCGCCGTTCTGACGTGGCAGGGTTTCCTTATTTTCTCTCGACCGGCGCGTGTAGATCATGGGGCTGGGACGCAACAGGCCGCCCCGGTCCGTTAGAGATATCGACCCATCGGGAAGGAGACGGAGATGAGCATGAGGTCCACGAATCGGCGGCAGTTCCTGCGGCGACTGGGAGGCACCCTTGCTGCCGGAGTAGGCATCGCGTTTTTTCCGGCTGGGTTCGCCTCGGCATCGTCCAAGACCGGTCCGACATCGACCCCTGGCTATGCGGGCGGCGGGCCGGCGTACCCGGAAGACCCCGGCTTTGTCGCCACGAGTCCAGGGGAACTAGATGCCGCTAAAGCCAGTTGGGAAACGCCGGAATATGGTTATTATACCGGCCATAATCCTTCTACTCCTGGCACAGCGGTCAATTCCCCATGGCAGCTCGTCGCGGTAAACGCGTCCACCGCCTACGCCCTAGGGTACTGGGGGCAGGGCGTCACGCTGGGCATGATGGATTCGGGCTACAGGGCTACACACGAAGCATTTCAGACCGGGCTGATCGCTTCGGTGAGAGCGGAGGGTGTCTACGGCACGTCCGGCTTCGGGTATCGTAACGCAGCAACCCCGGCGAACCCGTTTACTGCGGGCGAGCCGTTCACTGTGGCCGGCGATCAGGCGAGAACAAGTGACTACGGGCACGGGACCGGCATGCTTGGGGTTACCTCCGGCATGCGCGATGGTAAAGACCAGCACGGCATCGCCTTTGGATCGAAGATGTATGTTGCCAAGACCGGCGGTTCCGATACCCAGTCCCACGGCCCCTTCCACGATTACGTGTACTGGCATACAGCCAATAAGGCCCTGGTCGACGCAGGCGCCCGGGTCATCAACAGCAGTTGGGGCTCTTTTGTCCAGACTATTGACAGAACCCGCTTTGACGGCTTAGGAAACGACCTTGGAGTCAACGGCAACCTCGCCAACGCTTACCAACTGCCTGGCAAAGACAGCGCCAGCGCCACGGCAATGGCGACCATTATCCCCAACGAGTACCTGAAGGATCTGGAGTACCAGTATTTCTTCTTCAAGAAAAGCTATTCGAAAGGCGGCATTCAATACAATCCGAACTACCCCGGACGTTCCTTTATGGACGCCATCTGGGACGCCATCAAGGACAGCGGTACCGTCAACGTAAGGTCGTCCGGCAACAACGACTGGAGCAACCCGTATTTTCGCCCGGCGTATCCCTTCTTCAATCCCTTGGCGGAAAAGCAGTGGATAGCCGTCGGCGGGGTGCAACCGCCCACTGCGGCCAATCCCGAATACACAAAGCAGTTCGGGTATAACGAGGCGGCGCTCGCCAAATGGTGGACCGTGTCTACCCCTTCAAACAGCGTTCGGACCACGAACAGCGGTGGTGACACTAACTATTCAAACTCAAGCGGCACGTCACCGGCAACGCCCGTTGCGACAGCGGTGATGGGGGTTCTGCTCTCCCGCTATCCGAACATGGACGCGAAGCAGGTGCGTGAGCTGATGTTCACCACGGCGAACAACAAGATGTCCGACGGCGTGAGATTCCTCGGCACCGGGCAAACCTCCCCCTCCGGCGCATCCATCGCCTGGACCGCTCCCGACGGTCTTCCGGACGAACGCTGGGGCTGGGGGATTCCCGATCTGGCCAAGGGCATGTACGGCCCCGGCCAACTCCTGAGCCCCATGACCTACAACATGGATAAAGCGCCCCTGGACGTCTGGTCGAACGACATCAGCCAGATCGCGATCAAGGAAAGGGAAAGCGAAGATCTGGAGTGGCTGGCGGGCTACAAGGAGCAAGGCATTGCCTACGCCGGTGAATTCAGCCCCAACGTGCTGAACCCGGACGGCACGCTTAACGAACAGGCCTTCATGCTTCAGGGCATTTTGGCTGATCCTTACATCCAAGCTATCACTAACGGCCATCCCGAGTTGTACGACAAGATCACCTATGAAGACGCCGTCAAGTGGCGCAAGGAATGGATGGACGAGCGCGCGGCCTACATTCAGAACAACATCGACAACAACCTCTACACGGCTTCTCTGACCAAGCAAGGCCCCGGGACGCTGATCATGACGGGCGGCGACACCTACGAGGGCGGCACGACGGTTGAAGGCGGTAAGCTTTCGATCACCGGCTCGCACGCAAGCTCGATCGACGTCAAGGGCGGCACGCTCGGCGGCAGCGGTTTCGTGGCAGGCAGCATCGACGTCGACAGCGGCGTGCTGCAGCCCGGCCTGTCGTCCGGGGAAGCGGCGTCCGCGGCGTCCATCACCCTCACCGACGTCGCGCCCGGCAACGTCCTGAACGTCGGCGGCGGCGTGACCGTCAGCCGAGCGGGTCGCCTCGCCATCACCATCACCGGCGACCACGACTACACGAGCGTGCGGGCCGCGGGTGACCTGGTGCTGGACGGCGAACTCGCCCTAGACATTCGCGCGCCCCTCACTCCGGGCACGGTACTGACGATCATGCGCGGCGACTCGATCCAGGGCAACTTCCATTCCCTGCCGGAACGGCGGATCCTGAACGCGGGCCACCACCTGTTCAGGGTGTCCTACCAGGACGGCGATGTGACGCTGACCGTCGTGCGGACGCTGCCCAGGGCAGGGTCCGGCGGCGTCTAGCCGCACGTGGCCTGGCCAGCCAGGCTCAGGTTCGCCTGAGCCTGGCTGGCCAGGCCTTCGCCCAGGTTCAGCCGAGCTTCTCCAGCACGCGGGCAGATGCCACGTTGCGCGTATCGGCCTCAGCTGATAGCGCTGCATGAACGGCCACGGCAGGTCGGCGACCGGCCATAGGGTGCCGATCATGGATCCTGCGCCGGCTCGCAGGAAGCCTGCGGGCGGGCCGACCGTCTCGTTCGGCAGCCGCCGGACGTCGGTCACGGCCGTCTGGCATTCCCGATATCCGCCGCTTGCCACCGGATCTGATGACACTCTGAACGCGGAGAGTGCGGTCGCGAGCCCAGGAGAGGCGGCATCGGGATCACGGTGAACGGCTTCTGATGCGTACCGCGTTGATCGTGTTGGCCGCGCTGGCGACGGCCGTGGTCGTGGACCTGGTCTCCGGCGTGCTGATCCGCCGGGGTGCCCGTGGCCGCTACAAGTGGCTGCTGGAGCCGCTGCGGGACGCCTGCCGCCGCCCGGCGACCGCGATCCTGCTGGTCGGGGCGCTGTACTACGCGCTGCCGCCCGGACCGGCCGAGTGGCAGCGTTATCTGCGGCACGCCATCCAGCTGGTCCTGGTCGCCGTCAGTGCGTGGCTGGTGATCAAGGCATTGAACGTTGCCGAAGCGGTCGCGTTCAGCCGACTGCCGAGCGATCCGGTCACCAACCGGCGGATCCGGCGGGCCCGGACCCAGATCCGCCCGGTGCGGCGGCTCACGGTGGCCGTTATCACGGTCCTCGCAGTCGGGCTGATCCTGATCACCTTCCGGCCGGTACGCCTCTTCGGCATCTCCGTGCTGACGTCGGCGGGAGTGGTCGGCGCGGTGATCGGCCTCTCCGCCCGAACCGCGCTCGGCAACGCGTTCGCCGGCATCCAGGTCGCCTTCGCCGACGGGCTGCACGTCGGCGACGTACTGGTGGTCGACGGCGAATGGGGCCGGGTCGAAGAGGTGAAACTGACCAACGTGGTAATCCGGCTCTGGGACGAACGGATGCTCATCCTGCCGACCACGTACTTCACCGAGCGGCCGTTCCAGAACTGGACCCGGAACGAGTCGCGGGTAATCGGCAAGATCCAGATCCATGTCGACCACACCGCCGACCTGGACGACCTGCGCCGGGAGGCACGCCGACTGGTCGAGTCCTCACCGCTGTGGGATCGAGACCGGTGGGTGCTCCAGATGGTCGACGCCACCCCGCAGACCGTGGTCATCCAGGTGCAGGCCTCGGCCGCGGACGGCGCCAGCGCCTGGGACCTACGCTGCGACCTACGCGAGGGACTGATCCGCTACCTGCGCGACCAGCACCCCCAGTGGCTGCCCCGCACCCGCAGCCAGTACCAGCCCTGACCGGCGGGTTCGGCGTGGCCGCCCGGGCGCCGATGAATGAGTCGGCGCCTACCGGGGACTAGCTGGACCAGGCTGAAAGGGACGGGAGGCGGCGATGGGCGTCGACCGGGACTGCACCGAGGTGGGGGACGACTTCGTCCGGGTCACCCGTACCGTCAACGCTCCCATCGGCCAGGTTTTCGAGCACGTCATCGACGTCGACCTGAGCCACATCTTTCCCAGATTTGGACACTCGCCGGCAATCGTGGCCAGCAGCGTCACCACCGGCTGGAACACCCCAGGCGTGCGCCGGACGAACACCTCTGACGACGGCTCGACCAACGAGGACGAACTACTGACGGTGGAGCCGCCGAACTCGTTCTCGTACCGGGTCGACAATTTCAGCTCGCAGCGGCTGCGCGAGGTGGTCGACAGCATCGAGGGGTCCTGGTACTTCAGCGACCAGGAGGACGGCACCACGAGCATCGAGTGGACGTACGCCCTGAACCCGGTGGACGAGCCGGCCCGGGGCGGCCATCAAGGAGGATCTGCTGCCGCTCTACACCGAGCGGCTGAAGATGGCGATGAGCATCCTGAAGGACGACCTCGAGTGTTGACGACGGCGCCACGGACCGGCGCCACGCCCGAGGGAGCGGCCGGGCCGGCTCCGGGAGTGTGGTGACCGGGCGCGGGTCCGTCGTCGTGGGTGTCGTGGCCGCCCCCGGGGCCGCGGCCGACCTGGCACGGGAGGCCGCCACGGAGCTCGCCGACCGGCTCCGCCGCCGCGTCCCGGAGGTCGACTGGACGGTACGCCTCCAGGTGGCACGGCTCGTCGAAGGGCCGGCCGACCTCGGTCAGCTCATCGAGGCAACCCGGCGCCGGATGCTGGCCGAGGGCTGGAGTCTGGTCCTCTGTGTGACGGACCTGCCGTTGCAGACCGCGCGGCGGCCCGTGGTCGCGCACGCCAGCACCACCCACGGCGTCGCGGTCCTTTCCATGCCCGCGCTCGGCCCCGTCGCCGTGGCCCGGCGGATGGCCGAGGCCGGGGACCGGCTCCTCGCGGCACTGCTCGGCGATACCGACGCAGTCGGCGACCCAGTACGGGCCGGCCCGCGCCGGCGGCGCCTGGCCACCGGACGGCGGGCCCAGGAACTCGGCGCGCGCGTGAACCACCAGGCGTCCGGCATCGGCCTGCTGGCCGGGGTGATCGGCGGCAACCTGCGGCTGCTGCTCGGCATGCTCCGGGCGAACCGGCCGTGGCGGCTGGCCGTCCGGCTCTCCCGGCTGCTGGTCGGTGCCTTCGCGACCGCCGTCCTCGCCCTGGTGAGCGCCGATATTTGGCAGCTGTCGGCGGCCTTGGGCAACCTGCGGCTCGGCCTGCTCGCGGCCGGCTCCGTCCTGGCGGTGGTGCTGACCATGGTGCTCGGCGCGCGCCTCTGGGAGCGGGTTCCGCGCGACCCGGGTGCCCGGGAGCAGGTCGTCCTCTTCAACGTGGTCACCGTGCTCACCGTGGTGACCGGCGTCCTCGCGCTGTACGTGGCGCTCGCCGCGCTGACCATCATCGGGGCGATCGCCCTCGTCCCCTGGGACCTGCTCGCTGAATCCACCGGCCGACCGGCCGGCGTCGCCCACCAGGTCAAGCTGGGCTGGCTGGCCAGCTCGCTGGCGACGGTCGGCGGCGCGCTCGGCGCCGGACTGGAGTCCGACTCGGCGGTACGGGAGGCGGCGTACCGCTATCAGCCCGACGCGGAGCTGACCGGCGAGCAGGGTGGGCCGGACCCGACCGGCGGGGCCGGACCGGGACCGAGCGGCGAGTCCGGGTCACCGCGCAGAGACAGGTCTGAGCCGGAGCGGAACCACGAGGCCGGCTGACGGCCCCGGTCAGCGCTGTGATCAGGACCCGGTCGCGGTTGCCCCCGGCGGCGCGGATCGCCAGCAGGGCGATGTCATCCGTGGGCTGGTCCACGCGGTGAGGCTGGCCATCACGGTGGCGCAGACCACCGCGGGCCGGGACGGGGCGTGGGTGCACGCCCAACGGAGTAACAAACCGCGACGCACGCCGACGGGCGGTGGCGAACGACGGCGGACTTCGACCGGGCGTTCGTCTACCCAGCGAACCGCCGCTGACCTGGTGCGGACGGTCGCCGAGCGGGAGCCGCGGATCCCGGCGCCGTGGCCCGGCTGCCCGCGGTCGATTCGGAGCTGCTGAACCTCGCTGGCCCTTGGTACTGGGGGCCCCCACCCAGTCCTTACCACGTTGACCTGCTCACACTCCCCCACCAGCCACTATTGACAGCGCTCGACGTCCGCCCGGAGCCGTTGAGCACTCCGCGGTGAAACAGGACGCTGCACCGACTCTGACCTGCGAAAACGAGGAGGCGCAGCTCAGGGTGGGTGCAGTTGAGCGCGGTTCGGTGCCGTTGAGCGCTGTTCAACGCCATTCAGTGCAGCCGGTTGCTCCCAATCTGCTCCCCGGTTTCGGGCCGCGAATCCGGGGACAAACTGATCGCCTGGACCGGTCTCCCGTCAGAGGCCGACCCCGTGCGGACCGCCTCGCCACCGCGCGGCGCCGACCCTCGGCTGCGTGGCAGGCGCTGCCGCGGGCGAGCGCGCCCATACCTCCCAACCCGCTCCCCCACGGATACGCCAATAGGATCGTCGAGCCGGCCGCGGCCGCCCCAGCGCACGAGCAACTCCAGCCCTCCATGGGGTCCCCGCATGTGCGGGCGATTCTTTAGGCGTCTAGAAGATTGAGCGCAGTGATAATCGACAATGTGTGCCTGCAGCACCATTGCCTCGTGATTGGCCATTGCCAATATCGCGTTCCGGACGGTGCGCTGGTTCGTCGTCGTCGCGGTCAGCGGCGGCCAGGTCACCACCGTCGCTCACCGATCTTGGTACTCGTCCACCGCCCTGCCCGAGCAGCGCCACCCCGGCCAGGGCTGCCGGCGCAGGCCCAACTCGCCGCCCGGCGGGCGGTGAACACGACAACGCCAGCGGGCCGAGGACGCGGCCGCCTGATTCATCACTTCGGGCAGGTGGCGACGGTGAATGGACGCATTGGACAGTCACCACGACGGCACTGAATGCCCGAAGGTGCCGTTGCGCCTCGTGAGACGCCCCCGGATCATGGCCGTGGCACATCGTTACGCACGGGCCATTCTTCGGGGGAAACCGCCGTGGCGGAGATCAATCACTTTGAGTACGGGTGGATCACGCCCGCGTTGAGCTACGCGCTATCGGTGCTCGGCTCGTTCCTGGGCCTGATCTGTGCCACCCGCATCCGCATCGCGAGCAGCGCAGGCCAGCGGGTCTGGTGGGGCGGGTTGGCCGCCCTGGCGATCGGCGGCACCGCGATCTGGACCATGCACTTCATGGCGATGCTCGGCTTCGCCGTCGAGGGTACCCGGATCCGGTACGACCTGCCGATCACCGCGGCCAGCGCGGTCTTCGCCGTGGTGGCGGTCGGCATCGGACTGGCCATTGCCGGCACCGGGCGGGTGTCCGTACTGCGCATCGTCGGCGGCGGCCTCTTCACCGGCGCCGGGGTCGCGGCGATGCACTACACCGGCATGGCGGCGATGCGGCTCGACGGACGGCTCAGCTACGACCGGACCCGGGCGGTGCTCTCGATTGTCATCGCGGTGGTCGCCGCCGCGGTGGCGCTCTGGCTGGCGGTGACCGTCCGCCGAGGCCTGGCGATTTTCGGCTCCGCGCTGGTGATGGGCGTTGCGGTCAACGGCATGCATTTCACCGGGATGAGTGCCCTCTCTGCGCACCTGCATCCGGGCGGGGGCGAGGTCACCGGTGCGGATGTGAGCACCCTGCTGGTGCCGATCATCCTGGCGGTGATCTTCGTGGTGGTCGGCCTGGTCTACGCGCTGCTTGCGGCCCCCACGGACGAGGACCGGGCCGCAGCGGCGTACCTGAACGGCCGGCTCACCGCCGAGCCCGCCGACCGATCGGGCGAAGTGACTGCGGACCCGGTAGGGCTCCGCGCCCGGCCGACCCTGGGGCGGCCGGGCACGCCGTTCCCGTCCCGCCCGGACCGTGCTCCCCTCTGACGGATCGCGTCGGTCGTCCGTGAGGTGGGCGGCTCTAGCTGGCGTCCTGCCGGGCAGCCAGCGCATCGACGAGGCGGCGGCCGAGGCCGTGGACTATCGGGCCGCGAACATCCGCGCCGGATTCGTCTACGTGATCTCCAACATCGGGGCGTTCGGCGAGGACGTCGGAACTGGTGACGCGACCACCCACAACGCCTTCCGGCATCACGAGCATGGCGCGCACGGCGCCAGCGTCAAGGCCAAGCCCCTGCGGGGTGGGCCTACGGCCCAGCCGTTGACCCCGGCACCGCACACACGCCTGCCCGAAACCCAATGCCGGAGCCGGAAAAATCAACGTCAGCCGATCAAAATCCCAGCCTTGACCGGCCCTGCTCCTTCATGGATGACACAGAGAGGTGCCAGATCCGGTCGTTGCGCGGCCACGACCGACGCGCTGATCGCGGCACGAGAGTGCTGATGATCTTCCGGCCGGGAGGCTCTACCGCCCGGCCAACCGGCCGCGGGCTGGACTCAGGCATTGCCCGGCGCTTAGGTGTCTTTGCTGACGAGGTAGGGCCGATATGCATGCGGCGTAGGTCGGAGCCGGCCAGGACGGTGAGGGCGTCGTGGCGGGCGTACAGGCGGGCGCAGAACGAGGTGAGCAGACCTCACCGTCTCGCCTGCTGACTCAATCGGTGGTACGGCCATAGACAATCAGAGCCCAGGTGAGGCAGCCGAACGCGGCCGTGCTGGCCAGCGCGCGGACGATGTTCCAGGTGACCCAGCTGGATTCGAAGTGCTCGCGTACGGCTGCGAGATCGGCGATGTGGCCGGGATTGCCGGCCGCCGCGAGCTTGTCGTTGAGCGGGACGTTGACGGCGGTGGTGATGATGAACATCGTCAGGTACAGGGCGAACCCGCCGATGATCCACGGCAGTGCCGGGCGGCCTTCTCCGCGCCAGGCCAGGAGAGCCGACAGTGCGGCGAACACCAGTGCGCCCAGGAAGCTCAGCATGAACCAGCCGTTGACGATGGTCACGTTGATCCGCTGCATCGTGTCCACGAACGTCCGGTCGTCGGCCCCTTTGAGTGCGGGCATGACTGCGTAGGCGAAGGCGGCGAACAGCCCTGCCATGAGCCCGGTGGTGATGATGGCGGCGACCAGCGACACGTTCTGTGCGAGTCTCATGGTGTCCTATTCCTTGTCCCAGATGCCGGTGGCGGCGGTGTCGGTGGCGTAGTCGGCGAAGTCCCGGGGCTGCCGGCCCAGGGCGCGCTGAACCCCGTCGCCCAGATGGGCGTTGCGCCCGTCCAGCACGGTCGTGAACAGGTACGTCAGCAGCTCGACGACCCCCTGCGGAACCCCGTCGGCGGTGAGCGCGTCCGCGTAGTCCGCAGAGGATACCTGGACGAATTCGATCCGCCGGCCCGTCGCTGTGGAGATCTCGGCGATCGCCTGGGCGAAGGTGAGCAGCCGGGGTCCGGTCAGCTCGTAGACCTGCCCCGCGTGCCCGTCCTCCGTCAGCGCCGCCACGGCCACCTCGGCGATGTCGTCGGCGTCCACAAATGGCTCGGGCACGTTCCCGACCGGGAGGACGACCTCGCCGCCCAGCACCGGCTCCAGCAGATAGTCCTCGCTGAAGTTCTGGCTGAACCAACTGGACCGCAGGATCGTCCACTCGACCCCGGCCGACTGGATGAGCTTCTCGCTCGCCTGGGCCTCGTCCTCACCGCGGCCGGACAGCAGTACCAGCCGGGAGACGCCCGACGCCACCGCTAGCTCGGTGAACGCGCCGACCGTCTCGGGTGCGCCCGGCACGGCCAGGTCCGGGTAGTAGGACACGTACACCGTGCCGACGCCCTGCAGCACCGGCACCCAGGTCGCCCGGTCCGCCCAGTCGAACGGCTGCCCTGCGGAGCGGGAACCGACCCGAACGGGCACTCCGCTCTCCTGCAACCGCTCCACGATGCGGCGGCCGGTCTTGCCGGTTCCGCCGAGGACCAGGATCGTCTGCTGCTCTCGTTCGTTGGTCATATCGATCATTGAAGTGCAGCGGCGTGAGACTTTACATAGCCATAGCGCGCAGCTTTGTGTTTAATCGTCTACGTGGACGCAGTTGCCGGTCTTCTCGACGGACCCCGAGCCCAAGGAGCTTTCCTGCTTCGCTCGGTCCTGACCCCGCCCTGGTCGATGCGGATCGAGGACCAGGCGCCGCTCACCCTGGTGGCCATGGTCCGGGGCGATGCCTGGGTCGTTCCCGAGGAGAGTTCGGCTGTCCGGCTCAGTCCTGGGGATGTGGCGATCATTCGCGGCCCCGGCCCGTACACCGTCGCCGACGAGCCGGCCACGCCGCCGCAGGTCGTCATTCATCCGGGACAGCTCTGCACCACCCCAGACGGGCAGGAGGTGCCCGAGATGATGGAGCTGGGCGTACGCACCTGGGGCAACAGCCCGGACGGCCCAACAATGCTGCTCACCGGCACCTACACCATGCAGGGCGAGGTCAGCCAGCGGCTCCTGAGCGCACTGCCGCCACTGCTGCTCGTCCCGGGCGACTCCTGGGACTCCCCACTGGTCCCGCTGCTGGCCACCGAGATCGTTAAGGACGACCCCGGTCAGGAAGCGGTCCTCGACCGGCTGCTCGACCTGCTGCTCATCGCCGCGCTACGCGAGTGGTTCGCCCGACCCGCGGCCAAAGCCCCCGCCTGGTACAGGGCGCACAGCGATCCCGTCGTCGGCCGGGCCCTGCAGATGCTCCACAACAACCCGGCCCAGCCCTGGACCGTGGCGTCACTGGCCGCCAAGACCGGGGTCTCCCGGGCGGCGCTGGCCCGCCGGTTCACCGCGCTAGTCGGCGAACCGCCCATGTCATACCTCACCGAGTGGCGGCTGGCCCTGGCCGCCGACCTGCTCCGCGAGCCGGACGCCACCGTCGGCGCGGTCGCCCGGCAGGTCGGCTACGGCAGCTCCTTCGCCCTGAGCACCGCCTTCAAACGCATCCGCGGCGTCAGCCCCCGGGAACACCGCCTGGCCGCCCGAACGTAGCGGGCCACCGGCATCGAGGCGGCGATGCCCAACGACAACGGCGTCGCGACCCTGGTTCATGGCCCATACGTGGTGGCCGGGAAATAGGCTTGCGTCCTGCGCCGCCGGCCCCGCCCGCTCATCGCTGCCCGGCGGCTCCTCGCAGCCAGTCGGCCCACTGGTCGGCCTCCTCCAGCCGAGCGAACCCGTTTAGCGCCGCGGCCGCCAGCCCGGCTGGCAGTGGACCGCGCTCACGCAGCTCCCGCCACTGGGCCAGGTTGAGTTCCAGTACCCGGAGGCCGGGCAAATCCGCGACCCGGTGCAGGTCGCTGACGTCGGCCCCGGACAGGTCGAGGTGGGCGAGGGCCGGCAGGCCGGCCAGCGCCACGATCGCAATCGGGGAGCGGGAGGCGAGCTTCAGCCCCCACAGGGTCGGATGCCCGCCCAGCGGCGGAAGGTTGATCTCGGCGGCGTCGATCGACAGCCACTCGACTGGCACGCCGGGCGGGAGGGCCGCCGTGACCGCGGTCGCACGGTTGATCGAGACATTGCGCAGATAGTGGAGTGGCGCAAGCTCCGCCAGATCGAGGACAGCGCCGTCGTTGAGGTAGAGCTCCTGCACGTCGAGCCCCGCGAGGACGTCGGCGACCCGCCGCTGCCCCACCTGCTCGGAGTGGCTGTACTGCGGATGGACCGAGGCGCGCCGGGAGGTAACGTCGTCGCGCAGCACCGCGAGCACGTTGTGCAGCGCCGCCGCTACGGACTCGGCGAAATACCCCACCGGTCCATAGAAGTCCCTGCCGTACTGGATGATCTGCCCGGACGCGCCGTTCGGCCCGGGGTCGAGGTCGACCGCGCAGTAGTTGCCGCCCCAGTCGGTGCCGACCTTCACCCACCAGTCGTTGCGGGACACCCGCCGCACCCGGCCGGGCGGGTACGCCTCGTAGACGACCGGGAACACCGCGAACAGGTCGTCGGGACCGAAGTCGGTCCCGGGCGTGCCGGCCAGGTACTCCGCCACCACGGAGTCCAACGACAGCAGGGCCCCCGCGCCGAGCAGCCCGTACTCATCGGTGGACACGGTGCGGTACAGGGCCCGAAGGTCCTCGGGCAGCCGCAGGCCCATGGCGGCCTCGGCGGCGTGAATATCCTCTTCCGAATGCCCGGCACCGAAGTCGGGCGTGCCCCCCGTGTTCCGCGTGTACTCGGACACGAACTCCGCGACGAGGCCCCGGATAGCGGTGAGAACCTCCGGGTCGGTGGGACGGTCGGTGACGGCGACACCGGGCGGTGCCGGCATCGGCGAGGCTGGGTGGTTGGGGGGTCGGTAGTCGGGGTCGAGTACCAGCCGCACCGGCGCGACGGTGGGCAGGTCGAAGGTGTACCGCAGCTCGGCGCGTCCGGCCCCGTCGCGGGCGAGTTCGACGACGAGCGGGCGGTCCTCCCCGTCCGGGCGCAGCATCTCGTCCACCTGGCGGAGCAGGTCGTGCATGGCGAACCCGGTGTCCGCGAACGCTGACCGGCCGGCGGCGTCGAACGTGTGCAGCGAGCTGCCGGCCCGGGGCTGGTGGCGCCCTTGCAGGATCGCAATGTCGGTGCCGGCCAGCGCCGACGCCATCCCTCCCGCCAGCCCCCGCAGATCCGTCATCGCCGGTCCCCTCCACATGATCCGCGGAACAAGATAGACGGTGTTCGGCTGGCCGTGGGGGACGTGGTCAGACGCGGGCCGGGCGCCGGTCCGGGGAGCGGAAGTAGACAGCCCAGGTGACCAGCACGCAGAGCGCGTAGAAGGCGATGAATGCGAGGTACGGCATGTCTGCGCCGGCGCGGAATCAAGGCCACCATCCCGTCGAAGACCGATCAGGACGCCAACCGGCGTAAACGGGGCTCGAAGGGCGGCCGGCCACCCGCCTTCGACCCCGAGCGGTACAAGCAGCGTCATGCCGTGGAATGCGGCATCAACCGGCTCAAGCGCAACCGCGCCGTGGCCACCCGATTCGACAAGCTCGCCGTGCGCTACGAAGCCACCGTGCACGTCGCCGCGATCAGCGAGTGGCTGTGACCGACTTCGACACAGGCTCTAGAGCCGGTCGACGGCGAGACGCACCCCGAGCCCGACGAACACGACGCCGGTCGCCCGCTCGAACCATATCTTGACGCGCGGCCGCATCAGCACCGTCCGCACCCGGTCCACAAGCAGGACCAGCACCCCGCACCACAGGACGCCTTCGACCAGGTGCACGCCAACCAGGGCGACCGAGGCTGGCAGCGGCGCATAGCCGGGCGGGATGAACTGCGGCAGCAGCGACAGGTACACGAAGCCGACCTTTGGGTTGAGCAGGTTCGTCACGACGCCCTGGCGGAACGCTCCCCCGACAGTGACCCACGTCTGCTCGGCCGGATCGAGCGTGGCGATGGCTGCGCGGCTGCGCAGCGCCTGGATACCAAGCCATAGCAGGTAACCGGCACCGGCGTAGCGCACCGCATCGTACGCGAGTTGGGAGGCGGCGAGCAGGGCCGTGAGCCCGACCGCGCTCGCGATGCCCCAAACGAGGCAGCCGAACGAGATGCCGGCGTTTGCGGCGAACGCTACCGGCCGGCCAGAGACGGCCGCAGTGCGGACCATGAGGAGCGTGTCGACGCCCGGAGTGACGGTGAGGACGGCCGCGACGGCGGCGAACGCGAGTAAGGAGGCAAGCACGGAACCCCATCCAACCATGCCCCTGTTACCCCCCGGGTCACGTCCTCGGAGCCACGCAACGAACCAGGCTCGCCCCGATGACAGCTGCCAACGTCGAGCAACGCCAACGATCCAACGCCGCGGGCGGACGTTCAGTCGCGCAACCATGCCGAGGCATGCGACATCCGCGTGAGAAAGGCCAATGACAAACCGTTGAGACAAAGTGCCAAGCCTGCAGGCCCGAGACGACGTGTCTCGGGCGTCGTCAGAGGGGGCGGCCCGCTATCAAGATCCGACATCCGCTCTTCGGCAGATCCGGTCGTTCAGCGACCGGTGAGCCGGCGCCCTGATCGCGGCAGAACCGCGCACGTGATCTCGGGCTCATTGCGTCTCAGGACGTGGCGGGCCGCTCAGGTGCAAGTGATCTACTCGACGGGTGAGCAACCTGCGAGATCTCATCGTCCGCTGGCAGCGCGGCTGGGGCGTGGCTCGCGCGCTGCCCGTCGCGAAGACGTAGGCGGCGCGTTGCGGGTCCGGTGCATGCAGCCCGGCGTTGTGACGCCTGGTGGCCGGCAGCCTGCTACAGCTGCCGGCCACCAGGCGTTTGTCTGTGCTATTTCGCCGTTGCCGCCGTAGGGAAGGCGCGCAGCCGGCTCACGGGTGATGCGACGAGCACGATCACCACTGCGGCCGAGGCGGTGGCCGCGACGGCCAGCGCTGCTTTGGCGCCGATGGCTCCGGTGAGTAGGCCTGCGGTGAGTCCGCCGAGCGCTCCGCCGCCGAAGAGCAGGGTGCGGAAGACGGCGGTCATCCGGCCCATCATCGATTGCGGGGTGACCGCTTGGCGGAGGCTGACGATGATGACGCCGGCCACGCCGAGTCCGAGGTACGTGGTGAAGAAAGACAGGGCGCACAGCCCGACAACCAGCGGTCGCGGACCGGCTGCCACGACGATCAGCGTCGGGCCGAGCAGCAGGGCTGACTGGGCGACGAGGTAGACCCGCCCGATGGGGAACCGTTGGATCACCTTGCGCGAGATGACCGCGCCGAGCAGCCCACCGACCGACGCCGTTGCGAAGACGCCACCAAGGATGGTCGAGCTCAGCTGCAGATCACGGGTGCCGTAGAGGAGGAACATCGTCCACACGGTGATCATCGAGAAATTGCAGCAGAAGCCGATTCCCGCAAGCCAGCGCAGGATGCGGCTGTCGATCACCCACCGTAGGCCGTCGCGCAACTCGGTCCTCAGGTGGCGGCGTTCGGCAGCCGGCGGTTGGGGTTCTCGGGTGCGTATCAGCAGAAGCAACACCAGCGAGACCAGATACGAGACAGCGTTCACGACAATGGCCACCGGCGCGGTCACCGCGCTGATCAGGGCCCCGGCGAGACCCGGCCCGGCGATGTCGGCGGCCGAGGAGCTGATGCCCATCTTGGCGCTGGCCTCGACGTAGTGCCTGGGGTCACGAACGAGCGTGGGCACATACGACATCCAGCTCACGTCGAACAGCACCGAGGCGACACCGACAGCGCACGCGATGATCATCAGCGGAGTTATGCTCAGCGCGCCTGTCCAGTACAGCGCGGGCACCAGGGCCAGCAGCAGCATCCGGGCCAGGTTGGCGGCGAGCATGATCGGTCTGCGCCGGGCGCGGTCGACCCATACCCCGAACAGCACGGCGAGCCCGAGGTACGGGACGAGCTGCAGGAAGCGCAGGAGGCCGACCTGTTCGTCGGTGGCGCCGAAGGCGTTTATCGCGGTCAGTGGTATGGCAAGGGTGGTGACCTGCGTGCCGAGCAGGGAGATGCTCTCGCCGAGCCAGAACTTGAGGAAGTCCCGGTTGTGCCGCAGGCTTGCCGGTGGGCCGACCGTCGATGCCTGGTCTGTCATGTCCAGGGTCTGCACGACCTTGCTACCTTTCGTTGGTGCGCCGGCTGGCGGTGAGGTGGGCGACGGCCTCGGCGACGGCGTCGACCTCGTCCTCGCTGTTGTAGTAGTGCGGCGAGAGCCGCAGCGCCCAGGCGACGTCCTTGTCGGCGAAGTCGTACTGGGCGAAGTGCTGGTAACTGAGTGCCGAGTTGATCCGGTGTGTATCCAGGGCCTGCTTGAACGGCACCGGTTCCCAGCCGGCGACGTCGAAGGTGACCAGCGCGGCGGGGTTCGGACCGCGGTCGAGCACGCGTACGCCGGGAATCTGCGTGAGCTGGTCGCGTAGCCGGGCGGCCAGGGCGGGAGTGCGCCGGGAGATCGGCTCGATGCCCACGCGTAGCGCGTAGCGGGTGGCGGCGGCGCTGCCGATGACGGCTGCGTAGGGGAACTCCCAGTCCTCGAACCGCGCCGCGGTGTCGACCGGGCGATAGGTGTCAGGACCGGTCCAGCGCGCGCCGTACATGTCGATGAACAACGGCTCGAAGCCGTCGCGCAGGATCCGGTCGGCGACGTAGAGGAAGCCGGTGCCGCGTGGTCCACGCAGGAACTTGCGGCAGGTGGCGGTCAGGAAGTCGCAGCCGATCTCGTCGACGTCGATCGGGTACTGGCCGACCGACTGGCAGGCATCGACCAGATACACCAGTCCCAGGTCCCGGCAGTGACGGCCGATCTCCGCGATGGGCTGGACCAGCCCGGAGTTGGTGGGGATGTGGGTTACCGCGACCAATCGCGGACGCCGTGTTCGCATGAGCTGCGCCATCGCGTCGACGTCAACGCCGCTGCCGTCATGGTGGTCGGGTGCGTGCACGATCTCGATGCCGAACCGCTTGCGTAGCGACAGGAAGGCGATCTGGTTGGAGATGAAGTCGTTGCGGGTGGTCAGGATGACGTCACCGGGCTGGAACGGGATGGACGACAGCGCCCGGGTGTAGGCATCGGTGGCGCTGGCCGCGAAGGCGATCTCGCCTGGCTGACTACCGATCAGCTCCGCGGTGGCGGCATAGAAATCGCTGATCTCGCCGGCGCGGACGTCGGCGGCCTCGTAGCCGCCGATACGCGCCTCCAGGTCCAGGTGCTCGACCATCGCCTGGTGTACCGGCCGGGCGAGCAGGCCGCAGCCGGCGTTGTTGAAGTGGATTGCCGACTCGCAGCCGGGGGTGTCGGCCCGTAGGGCGGTGAGGTCGAGGAGCGTTTCTCCAGAAGCGGTGATAGCGCTATCATGTTCTCTCATGGTCGAGAGTAGCACTATTGTCGTTCTGGTCTCCGCGCTGCGGGCAGAGATCGCCCGCCTGGCACCCGGTGACCGGCTGCCCAGCAATCGTGACCTGGTACGTAGTCACAGCGTGAGCCCAGTGACGGTGGCGCGGGCAGTTGCGGCGCTGGCCGCCGAAGGCACAGTGGTGACCAGGCCTGGAAGCGGGACCTTCGTGGCGCCCCGCCGGTCACGCACGCCCCACGCCGCGATTGATACGTCGTGGCAGACGGTCGCGCTCGGCGACCGCAGCGTCGACGCCCGCACCGCCACCGACCTGCTCAGCCCGCCACCGACGAGCACGATTACACTGGCGGGCGGCTACCTGCACCGCTCCCTGCAGCCGACCAAAGCCCTGGGCGGGGCACTGAGCCGGGCAGCCCGGCGACCCGACGCCTGGGACCGCGCACCAACCGCCGGACTGGAAACACTGCGTTCGCTCTTCGCTCGGCTCGTCGACGCCAACGTCGACGCCGACGACGTGCTGATCACCAGTGGCGGACAAGACGCCCTTTCCATGGCGTTTCGATCCATCGCCGCGCCCGGTAGCCCGATCCTGGTCGAGTCGCCCACCTACCAAGGCGCCCTGGCCGCCGCGCGTGCCGCCGGACTACGCCCCATTCCCGTCCCGATCGATGCCGACGGCATCCGCCCCGACCTGCTCGCAGACGCGTTCGCGACGACCGGCGCCCGGCTGCTCTACTGCCAACCGACCTTCCACAACCCAACCGGCGCGGTTCTGCCACCCGAGCGCCGCCGCCAGGTCCTCGACATCGCCCGCGCCGTCGGGGCGTTCATTCTCGAAGACGACTTCGCGCGGCTGCTCGGCCACGGCGGACAGATGCCCCGCCCTCTGCTAGCCGACGACGACGACGGCACAGTGGTCTACCTGACCTCCCTGACCAAGCCCGCGTCACCGAGCCTGCGCATCGGCGCGCTGATAGCCCGCGGCCCCGTGGCTCACCGGCTGCGCGCGACCAGGCTCGTCGACGACTTCTTCCTCGCCCGACCGCTGCAGGAAGCCGCCGTCGAACTGATCAGCACACCGTCATGGGATCGGCACCTGCGCGGGCTGGCCACCGCGCTGCGCGAACGCAGCGCGGCCCTCGCCGCCGCACTCGCCACGGAGATTCCGGAATGGACGCTCTCCAGCGTCCCCCAGGGCGGCCTGCATCTGTGGGTACGCGTACCGGGACCCCTCCAGTCGGCTACCGCGATCGCCGATGCTGCCCACGCCCGAGACGTCGCAGTCAGCGTCGGCAGCGGCTACTTCGCCGCCGAACCATCAGGGGCGTATCTACGTCTCGGCTTCGCGGCTACGGCCGACCTGGCCCAGCTATCCGAAGGCGTGCACCGACTGAGCAAGGCGACAAGACACTTGCGTAGTGCCGATTCGTAAAGTGCCCGTCGCTCGCCGGCACATCATGCTCCAACCCTGGGCCGGTGCCCCCGTCCCCGGTCAGCCGGCGGTGGGCGCCCAGCCCGGCCCGGTGGCGAGCTGGATCGGCGAGCGTGAGCAGGCAGCCGGCCCCTCGACGCCGACCTCGACGTGGCCGTGGCCCGGGTTCGCCGGGCCGTCGGCTGCGGTCGCGGCTGAGCCGCCTGCCTGCCGAGGCATCGGTTCTCAGAGCGGCATTCCTGACGAGGCATGCGCCGCCATCCCCGTACGCCCTCATCTCGGCATGTGCGTATGCCGGCCGAGTCAGCACTTCGTGACGCCGCATAGCGCGCGGATCGCGGCAGATGTGCGAACCCGATCAAGCAGCCAGATCGTCTCCTCCTGGCGTTGTTGTCGAGATCGGGACAGCCCCTGGGAGGGCGCCGCAGCCATGCTGCGGAGGCGTTGCGGCAGCGGTTGGTCGCCGTGGTGGTTGATCGTTACTGTGCATTGGTGGCCCGTACACAGCTCACCGCCGAGTTGGTGGTTGACGGTCGTGTTCCGCGCGCATTGGCGCTGTCGCCGGACGGCAAGTGGGTCGCCTACGTGGTCGCCCCGGTCGGACGGGCTGGTGATCACCCCGTTAGCGAACTCTGGGTCGCCGCCACCGACGGGACCGGGTCGCCGCGACGATTAACTTCGGGTGAGGCGCACGATTCGGTGCCGCGGTGGGCCGCGGATTCGCTGCTGGTCTACTTTCTCTCCGACCGGGCCGAGCGTGGCACGGCGCAAGTACACCGGGTCGGGCTGGTCGACGGTGTCGTGGAGGCGGTCACGTCCTGGTCCAGTGGGGTGTCAGGTCACCTCCCACTGGCCGATCCCGACCTGGTCATCGTGATCGCAGCCGATGAACCGTCCGCTGAGGACCAGCGTCGGGACAGGGAGCGCGACGACGCTCGGGTGTGGGGCGAACGCGTACTCCCGGACCGGCTGCGGCTGCTCGACGTACGGAGCCGGGAGGTCCGGACACCGGATGCATTCGGCGATCGCCATGTCGTCGAGGTGGCCCAGCGGCCCGACGATGGGATGCTGGCGGTACTGACCTGGTCGACCCCCGACGTGGACCCGGGCCTGGTCAAGCCCGGTCTCCACCTGCTCGACCCGGACAGCGGCATGACACGGGACCTCGGCCCGGCCGCGGCGGACGCGTCGTCGCTCGTCTGGTGGCCCGCCGACGACGGCTGGCACCTGGCATATGTCGCGAAGACCCCGCCAGCTCTGGTGGGCGGACACGCGGTTCTCGATGTCGCCGTACCGGTGAGCGGGCCGGTGGGCGAGCACCGTAACCTGACCGCCGGCACGACCGGCTGCCCGAGCAACCTGGTCCAGGTCGACACCGGTCCGCCGCTGGCGCTGGTCGCCGACGGGCTCGATACCGCGATCCACCGGCTCGATCCGGTCGGGCCCAACCTCGTCGAGCTGTCCCGGGTCGACGGCCTCGCGACGTCGTTGACCACGAACCGGCACGGTGACGTTGTCGCGGCGGTGGTCAGCACGTCCTACGAGCCCGGAAACGTCTACGCCGGCCCCACTTGCGGGCCGCTGACGCGGCTGACCGACCTCAGGCCCGAACTCCACGACATCCCCTGGGGTGTCCAGGAACGCCTGTCATACGAGGCATCCGACGGGCTGGCCCTCGACGGCCTGCTGATCCTGCCCGCCGGCCGGTCCCACAAGGACGGGCCCTTTCCACTGGTGACACTGGTCCACGGCGGCCCGTACCACCGGCACGCCGACCGGCTCATGCTCGGCTGGGACCCGTCCGGTCAGTGGCTGGCGACCGCCGGCTACGCCGTGTTCCTACCGAACCCGCGCGGCGGCCAAGGGCACGGCCACGACTTCGCGGTGCGCGTCGCCGGCGCGGTCGGCCTCGACGAGTGGACCGACATTTGCGTCGGCATCGACCTGCTCATCGCCGACGGCGTCGCCAACCCCGACCGGCTGGGCATCGGCGGCTGGAGCCACGGCGGGTTCATGGCCGCCTGGGCGGTCGGCCAGACCAACCGGTTCAAGGCCGCCGTGATGGGCGCCGGCATCAGCGACTGGGGAATGCTCGCCGCAACCGGAGAAGGGGGAACGTTCGAGTCCGCCCTCGGCGGCAGCAGCGGCTGGGAAGGAACAGGTCCACACCGCCACGACCGGCTCAGCCCGATCTCGTACGCCTCCAAGGTCCGCACGCCGGTGCTGATCCTTCACGGCGAGAACGACACGAACGTCCCGGTATCACAGGCGGAGTTCTTCCACCGCGCGCTACGCAGGTTCGGAGTCGAGCACAAGTACGTCGTATATCCCCGAGAGAACCACTCGATCCGCGAACGCAACCACCAACTCGACGTGCTCCGCCGCACCCGCGCCTGGTTCGACCGGTGGCTCGGATTACCCCGACGTCCGACCGCCACGACCGCCACGACCGATGCGGCTGACCGCGGCAGCTAGGGCACCTCTTCCAGATACAGAGCGGCAAGCCGCGGCAGGCGTTACCGCAGTTGCTGATCAACGTCGAGGTTCCACAGCAGCCACGCACCCATCTCGGCACGAGCGGGTGGCGCAGCCCGCCAGGCGACCGTGACAGAACGTAGCGCCCGGTCGGCTGATGCAATCGGCGTACCGGGCCGCCGGCATCTCCACCCCGCGGGTCACCACCAACCAGGTCAACGCCGGAAAGCCGGTGGCCGACCCGACGCTTCTGCTACCCGGCGACCTCGTCTTCATCCCCGGCAGCCAAGGCACCATGGCCAACCCCCGCCACGCCGGCACGTACCTCGGCGACGGGCTCATCATCCAAGCCCCGAGAACCGGCGACATCGTCAAGATCACCAAGTTGAGCAGCTGGATCGATGACATCGCAGCGATTCGTCGTTTCGAGACCCGATGATCACAGATGGGTCGAACCACCGCTGGCGGATTGCCACGATCTTCTCAGCCGCTATGGCGGATTTGCCAAGTTTGCGAGAGCCGACCGACGCGGCGTCTCCGGATCGCGGCTACGTAGAGACTTTCCGCAGGATCGATGTCCGGCCATGACCGGACGTTCCTCAAACAGCTGCGTGATGCCAACCAATCCGGGTACCTACCTTGGGCACGCGAGCCTGTCCGTCGACGCCGTCACCCCGACTGGCTCCCGGTACACCGACCAGAACGGACGGCCGATCGGGTACCGGTGAGTGGTGGGCGAAGAAGAGGGGCCTATGAGGCGTATCTTCCGGTCCCGACCGGTGTTGACCGAGGAGACGCACCGGGCGACCACGTTCGAGATCTTCTTCGACATCGTGTTCGTCTTCGCCCTCACCCGGGCTCATCGCGTTCATGGGGGAACCACCAACGCTCCTGTCCATGGCGCAGGGGATGCTCCTGCTGCTGCTCCTCATGATCTCCTGGGGGGCCTACACCTGGCTGGGCAACCAGGCCCGCGCCGACACGGGTTTGGTCCCCGCCGGCACGGTGATCGCGATGGCTGCCATCTTCGTAGCCGCCCTGGTGATACCCGATGCCTGGCGGCACGGTCGCGACGTGAACGCACCGCTGACCCTGGCCGTGGCCTACATCGTGATACGGGCGGTGCAACTTGCCCTCTACTTCTACGCGGCGGCGGAAGACCGGCAATTGCGCGGCAAACTGCTCATCTTCGCGATCCCGACGGCGCTGGGCTGGATAGCGCTCATCCTCGGCGCGCTGCAGGGCGGCACCGCGCAGACCCTCCTGTGGGCGGCGGCGTTCGTCATCGACATCGGCGGCGGACGCGTCGCCTACGTCTTCCGCGGGGGGTGGCCGCTACGCAGCCCGAGGCATTTCGCCGAACGGCACGGCCTCGTGCTCATCATCGCCCTTGGCGAGTCCCTCATCTCGGTGGGAACCGGGGCCGGGACGGCGGTGGCCCGCTGGCCGGTCCTGGTAGCGGCGCTGCTCGGCCTCAGCATGACGGTGTGCCTGTGGTGGCTCTACTTCGCCAACGCCGCAGCGGCCGCCGCCCAAGCCTTGGCGCAGGCGACGGGGATTCGGCGCGACAAGATAGCCAGCGACGCGTACAGCCTGGGTCTCCTACCGCTGATCGCCGGGGTTATCTACCTTGCGCTGGGCACCGAGCAGGTCCTCGCCGACCTGGCCCGCAACCGGCCTCAGCACCCCTTCGGGGAGCCGTTGGACTGGACCTCGACTACCGCGCTGTACGGCGGGGTGGTCCTCTACCTCACCGGCCGACTGCTGTTCCTACGGCTTGCCGTCCGATCCGCCCCGACAGCGCAACTCGTCGCCGTCGGCGTGGCGCTCCTCCTCCTGCCCGCGGCCCGAGGCATGCCCTCCCTGGCCGCGC
Source organism: Micromonospora sp. NBC_00858 (assembly GCF_045207365.1). Classification (NCBI taxonomy): domain Bacteria; kingdom Bacillati; phylum Actinomycetota; class Actinomycetes; order Micromonosporales; family Micromonosporaceae; genus Micromonospora; species Micromonospora sp. NBC_00858. Next base: position 3,601,963 of record NZ_CP108828.1, read on the forward strand.
TCGGCCTGCTCACCGCCTTCCTCATCGCACTGGCCAGCTACGAGCTGCTGGCCCAGGGATCCGAGGCGGTGACGCCCTCGGGCTGAGACCGGCGCCGCGTCGTCCCTGGTGGTCCACTCGAAGGCGGCCGGCCGCATCACCCGGGGTCGACCCGCCCGACGCCAAGCCCGCCGCACCTTCATCTGGACCTGATCAGCCCATCTCAAACACGCTCTAAGGGTTGGTCATCCTCGCGAAGCCGGGTGGAGATGGCTATGCAGGAAGGTGAGGATTTCGCGTCGCGCTGGCCGGGCGGCCGGCACCAGACCGGGGATGCTCAGGAAGGTGTGGGTGGCCCTCGGGTAGCAGGTCAGGTGAGCGTCGGTGCCGTCTTCGCGGAGTCGTTCGACGTAGCGGCGTCCATGGTCGGCCAGCGGATCCAGCGCGGCCGTGACGACCAGTGCCGATGGCAGCCCGGCGAGGCTGTCGAACGTGAGGGGCGACACGCCGCGAGCGTCGAGGCCCGGTGGGACGCTCAGCTTGCGGGCTGCGCGCAACCGGGACAGCGGCAGGGTGGGATTGTCGGCGTTCTCGTCAATCGACGAGTACTCGGTCATGGTCTCGGTCCAGTCCGTGACGGGGTAGTTCAGCACCTGGGCAAGGAGCGGTGGGCCGTCCTTGCCGGCGCGCACAGCGATGAGCGCGGCGATCGTGCCGCCGGCGCTCTCGCCCATTACCGCGACAGCGCCGGGATCGACGCCCCAATCGGCGGCGTCTTCGACGAGCCGGACGAGGGTGTCGAAGCCGTCTTCGATCGGCTGGGGCAGCGGGTGCTCCGGGGCGAGGCGGTACTCCACCGATACGACCACCGCGGGGCACCGGACCGCGAGGTGGCTGTTGAGCCAGTCGTTCTGTGTGGCGGTCCCCGCGATGAAGCCTCCACCATGAAACGACACGATCAGCGGCAGTTTCCGACCTGCGTCCTTCGGTCGGTGTACGCGCAGCATCAGGCGGCGGCCAGGAAGATCGATCCTGGTCTCCTTGATGTGCGCGCGGCGGTCGGGCAAGCCAGTGACGATCCGGGCGGCACGGGACAATGCTGCCCGATTGGTCTTCTCACGCGCGGTGATCACCTGATCGTCGCTCAGGGCCTCCCAGTCCTGGGTGTCCCTGAGGATGCGGGTACCTAGTGGAGCCTTGCTTCTCATGTGTCCTCCGCGGTGCAACGACGCTATGAACCCACTGTCACAGCCAGGGCCCGCCGGTGGATTGGACGAATGTTCCCGGGCCGTCAGCCACGGACTCCGATCGAGTGCTGCGTCACGGCCGGGCAGACCACGCGACATCGTCGACGGCGAGGAACGGCGCGCTCGCCACCGCCCCAGGCGTCACCCCGGTGAAGGTCATGACGTCGCGATGAAGGTGGGACTGGTCCGCGTAACCGCTATCCACCGCCACCGCGGCGGCGGCGTGACCAGCGGCGAGGCGATGGGCCGCGTGATCGAACCGGATGAGCTGGGCGGCGCGCTTGGGGGTGATGCCGATCTGCGACCGGAACCGTGACCACAACCGTTTGCGGCTCCATCCGACCTCAGCGGCCAACCGCTCGACCCGTGTCTGCCCCCGGCCGTTCACCATCCGTCCCCAACAGAACGCGACTTCCGGATCGACCGCGTGGCCCGCGCCGTGACGCCGGGCCAACGCGACCTCCACGATCGCGAACCGGTCTTCCCACGACTTGGCGGCGCGCAGCCGCTCCTGGGTCCGCACGGCGTCGCCTCCCCAGAGGTCGTCGAGGTTGAGTACCGCCCCGCTCAGCTCCGACGCAGCACCTAGGACCGTGTGTGCGATCACGGGCGACATCCGCACCTGAAGGCACGTGAAGCTGCCAGCCTGGCCCTGCCCTCGAGCGCGGTTGGGCGCCAGTCCGGCGACGACACACCCTCGTTGTTCCCGCCCATTGCCGTCATCGACGACCAGAGCCCGGTCGCCGAGGTCGAAGACCATCATGACGGCCGGATGCGGCACCACCTCAACGTCGACGAAGCTGTTGGCCCGATCGCTGAACCCCGCCATGGTGGTGCCCGCCAGCCGACTCGGCCGCATCGGGACCGCGATGTCCCACGTAGGTGCACCGACGCGAACCGTCCCCGTAGAACGCACGTCACGATCGTACGTGTCGTCGCAGGCGGCTCCGGGTCAGTGCATCCGCACATCGGCATGTCCGGATCCCACGACGCCCGACCAGCGGCCACGTCCCGACGGCAACTGGGCCCGCTCGGCGTGACGCTGCGTAGCGCGCGGATCGCGGTTTGAGAGTGCCCGGTGCCGACCCCTCGACGCAGCGAAGCGAAGCACCCGGATGCCGGGCGACTGCGCGCGAGGGAGCGAGGACTCAGCGGGCGGGCACCGGCTCGGACGACGGCCGCCACTCTCGCCTGATCAGCCCGTAGACCCACGAGTCAGAGACCTCGCCGTTCACGACGCAGTCTTCCCGCAACGTCCCTTCACGCACGAACCCGAGCTTCTCGAGCACGCGGGCAGATGCCACGTGCGTGTATCGGTCTCAGCCTGGACGCGATTCAGGTCCAGCGTGTCGAATGCCCACCGCAGCAAAGCGCGCGCGGCCTCGGTCGCATAGCCGTGGCCCCATGCCTCATCGTCGAAGCAGTAGCCCAGCGATGCGCTGCGGTAATCCGGATTCCACCGGTTCAGGCTGCACCAGCCGATGAACGCCCCGTCGGAGTCACGATCCACGGCCAGCCGCGCCCCGGTGCCCCCCTCTGCCATCTGCCGGCAAGCCGTGATGAACCGCTCGGCGCGCACGCGCTCGCTCCACGGTGGCGCGTCCCAGTAGCGCAGCACGTAGGCGCTGCTGTGCAGCGCGAAGAGGTCGTTCGCATCCGCGTCGTCGAAGGGACGCAGTCTAAGGCGAGTGGTGTGCAGCGTGGGGGTGGGCAGCGCATGGGCGTCATGTTCCCTCCTGTGATTGGTGGCCGATCAACCAGACATCCGGTGCCGGCCACTCGCAATGGGTTTTCTTCGGCGGGCGGGCGGAACGACGTGCTCGCTCATCGGCACGTCCGGATGTATGCACCCGGACGTTCACCTTCGTCGCCGGTATCGGGCCGGCCCTGACCTTCGTTCGCGCCCGGTCATGAGCGACCGCGCGCTGACCGCCGCGTGATGCAGTCCGGGGCAAGGCCACCTTGCCTCTCGCCCCGGTTCAGGCCCACGGCGGCGGCTCATGGCAGGACGAACGAGAGGTCCCTGTGAGTTCTGCGGTTCAGCGGAATGCCGATCTTGACGCGGCGAGCGATCTCCCCGCAGCTGATGCCCAGCCCCTTGGGCGATGAGCCGTTCGGGGCGAAGAGGTACGGGGTCGTCGAAGATGACCGGAACCTGGACGGGCCAGGGGCTTTCGGGAGGGGACGGGGCGAGCAGTTCCCAGCATGAGTCCCACTCCAGGGCGAACCGGTTGCGCCGGGCGACCAGCGGGTCGAGAGGGACGCGGGCGACGAGGGCAGAGGAGTTGCCGGAGTAGCCCTCCAGAAGGATCGGATCCAGGTACCGGACCGGGACGCGACCGTGAACGGTGATTTTGCTGGTTCGGTCGCAGGAAACGCAGGCAACCAGGAGCCAGATGTCGAGGAGTTTGCCGTCGGCATTGACGCGGAACTTCCCGTCGCCGGTGCTGGCGAGGCCGGAATGGCAGTGGACGCAGTGGAACGCGAGCAGGGGAAGGCGCGTGCGCCGAAGGGTCCAGGACAGCACGATATGAGGACGCATAGACATGATCTCTCTGAAGACCTGACGGAAGGCATGGGAAAAGAGCCGACGGCGACGTCGGCGACCGATGCACGGGGAAGGTGTCAGGTCTAAAGAGCAGGCGGTGTCACGCGGGGTGAAGTCCTCTTGTGAGTGGGTCGGAGAAGAAGATCCAGTTACAACTTAGGGTGGGACGGGCTGGCGAGGCCACCCATTTTTGTCCTGGTGCCGAGCACTGAGGGGCGGTCGGCGAGTTGGGCGTGAACCACGCGCCGATCGCCGCCGCGGCCCCTTTCTGCGCTGGCCTGATGTGGGTCACCGAGCAGCCGGTCGGCGCCTTGGCGGACGGTGTCCCAGTCGGTCTTGGGTGTGCGGTCGAGGTTCCTGGCGAGCCAATGCGCGCGGTCCTCGTGTTCCCGCCGCAGTCCGGCGAGGTCAAGGTCCACGCCGGGCAGGCCGCCACGGCGTTCCAACTCCTCGACCCGCTGCAGCACCGCCGTCATCAGCCCTCGGTCGAGCGTGTGTACAGCCTCGAGGTACGCGGCGGTCGGGACGCAGAACCGGACGGCCGGGCCGGCAGTGAAACCGATCTCGCCGTTGTCCTCGTGCCGCCAGTCCACGGTGATCTCGTCGCTGTCGCCGCGGACGGTGCGCCAGAACCGCAGACTCGGAGCATTCCGCAGGTAGCCGAGGTCCAGGTAGTGCTCGCCGTGCCAGTTCGCGGCCGTGACCACCGGGTGGTCGGGCGCATTCGGGTCGATGTCCCCGAATCCGTCCTCGCCACCGGCGGTGACGAATGCGAGCGGATCGCATGCCCACTGCGCGGGGTCGGAGGCGATGAACAGCTGCAGATCGGCGGGCACCGGCTCGAGGACGTCCGGTGTGAGGACATTGACGTCTTCCCAGAGCCGGGCCAGGTAGTAGTCGACGTAGGGATGCGGATGATCGAGGCGGGTCCGCCGCAGCAGCTGGTGCCCGCCGACCTCGAGCCAGTACCAGCCCTCGGTGAGCCCGAACGAGTGCAGCGTTGGTGGGTCACCGCCCCACGACGACACCTCGTCCAGCGGATACAACTCGAAGCGGAACCTGATCATCGAGGCAGTATCCCGTACGCCTCGCCGCGTCAGCGGATGTCGACATGGCGGTCGCGACCCGGTCCGCACGGATCGCGGCATGAGCGTGCGTCCTGTGCTGCCGAGGAGACGGGGCGGGGCCACCAGATAGTGCGCCATGTCGGGCCGGGCGGACCGATATTCGGGCGTCTCGCCGGGATGCGTCCACTAGCGTCCCGCCTCATGGAGAACACCACCGTACGCACCGAACGCCTCGAGCTTCGCCCGGTGCGGGACGAGGACGTCGACCGGATCCTGGAGTACCGCAACCTGCCGCAGGCCACGCGCTGGCTACTCCGCACGCAGGTCGACCCTGCATCCTTCCGCGCGGCATGGCGACGCGCGGCCGCAGACCCCGACGACTACAGCATGGCGGCCACGCTCAACGGCGTGGTGATCGGAACCGTCTCGCTCGACGTCGTCGACGGCATGGGTCAACCCGGCATGCCACCACGGACCGAGGCCCAGCTCGGCTACATCTTCGATCCAGCCTACGGCGGAAATGGCTACGCGACCGAGGCGGTCACCGCGGTGGTGGCGCACGCATTCGACCGGCTGGGCATTCGGAGAATCACCGCTGGCTGCTTCGCGGACAACCTCGCCTCGGTGCGAATCCTCGAAAAGGTCGGCATGCGTCGTGAGCAGCACGGCGTCGGCGATTCCTGGCACGCCGAACTGGGCTGGGTGGACGGCTACACCTACGCCCTCCTCGCCGAGACATGGCATCGAGAGGCAGCACCGTAGGAGCAGCCGAAGGTTCTCAGGCTGCCATGAAGCCCTGGCCAGAATGTTCTCAGTGGGACCCAGCTCGGTAGTGCCTGTCGAGGAAAGCTGCGTAGTGTCCGGGGTCGTACGCCTCCTCCACCCACGTGATCACATCGAGGATCTCTCGGGCTTCCTCGGTGCATACGGTGGTGAGATAGTCCTTGGTCCTGGCGATGCCCGCCCCCAGCATCAGTTCCGCGTCGATGGCGCCGGCCGCGTCCATACTGGTGCCGCGAGCGCGGTGAACCAACAGCGCGTCCTCGACGGCGCCGACGTGCCACAGCTGGACGGCGCACATCCGCATCAACTGCGTGTTGCCGGGTACGGTGCCCGTTCCAGAGTAGGTCTCCGCCTCGCGTCGGGCTTCGCGCACGAGGACATCCCGCACGATCGAGACCTGGTCAGCGCCGACCCGCAAACCGTAGGCGGCCAGGTGCTGGTCGGCGTCCCGCTCGTACTGGTCATAGATGTCCATCCCCATGCACCGTGTGTAGCAGGAGCCAAGCGCTTCGGCCAGACAGCGCTCCCGAACCGCGGCAGAGCCGGATGTCTGCGCGTGCCCTCTGGCTGGAGCGAGCTTGTCCTATCCCTGTGCTCTAATCCCGTCATGCATGTCGTCGTCTGCGGCGCACTCGTGGAGAACGGCGCGGTCCTGCTGGTACACCGCAGCCCGACCCGCCGGGCATACCCGGATCTCTGGGACCTGCCCGGGGGGCACATCGAAGCGGGTGAGTCGGAACTGCAGGCCCTCGCGCGTGAGATGCACGAGGAGCTAGGGGTTCACGTTGTGGCGGAGTCCTCGTCACGGTTGGGCGACCTGCATGCCGGCAGTGGCGAGGACGCCGTCCACGTGGGCGTCTGGCAAATCAGAGACTGGGTCGGCTCTCCCACCAACCGTGCACCTGAGGAGCATGACGACATCGCATGGGTCGGGATCAGCGAGCTGGGCGGCCTTCCCCTCGTGTTTGGCGCCCTGCCGGCATTGCTTCGTTCCCTGCCTGAGCCTGACCGGCTGCCTCGTCCCGACGAAGCACGGACAACCGCATCGCCGAGCGGCCCGTAGATCCATCGCTGCTCGGCACTTCCGTCCGGTTGAATCCCCTGCATCCGGTCATCGGCTACTTGTTTTATTGACCTGCGACCGTGGCCCGGCCAGGCTTCGGTCGAGGCGCCCGGGCTGTCGCTCTCTTTTCGGCTGCCCACGCTGGTCGTGTGGCTCTCATTTGGCCTGCGCGGCCCGGGCGTCGCCCCAGGGCGGGGAGAGGCTCCAGAGGGGTTTGCTTGGCTCGAAGTAGCGTTGCCCTCCCGGCTCGACAACCAGGTGAATCGAGCTTCGGAGGGCGCGTTGACTGTCACATCAGACCGTGTGGTCATCGGGATGGACCCGCACAAACGCTCTGCCACGATCGAGGTCATGGCCGGCGACGAGACCATCGTCGGCGGCGGTCGCTTCGACACGGGCCGGGACGGCTACACCACGATGAGGAAGTACGCCAAGCAGTGGCCGAACCGGGTCTGGGCGATCGAGGGCTGCCAGGGCATCGGTCGGCACATCGCCAACCGGCTACTCACCGACGGCGAACAGGTCGTCGACGTCCCGCCGAAGCTGTCGGCCAGGGCGCGGGTGTTCGCGACCGGGCAGGGCCGCAAGACCGACGCCACCGACGCCCACTCCATCGCGCTGGTCGGCACCCGCATGGCCGGCCTGCGTCCAGTGGTCAACGACGAGCAGCTCGCCTTGCTGCGGATCCTGGTAGACCGCCGCCGCTCACTTGGTGAAGACCACACCCGGATGGTGTCCCAGCTGCACCAACTGCTCCTCGAACTCATCCCGGGTGGCGCGAAGAAGAGCCTGTCCGCCGCCCAGGCCAAAGCACTACTGGCCACGGTCCGGCCCCGTGACGCCGTCGGCAAGACCCGCCGGCGGGTCGCCGCAGAGCTGATCAGTGACCTCGAACGCGTCTACCAACGCTCCAAGGAAGCCGACAAGGAACTAAAGGAGCTCGTGGCGTCCACCGGAACCACGCTGATGGACCTGCACGGCATCGGACCCTCCGGCGCCGCCCGGCTGCTGGTCGAGGTCGGCGCCATCACCCGGTTCCCCAACCGGGCCCACTTCGCCTCCTGGAACGGCACCGCCCCCATCGACGCGTCCTCCGGCGAGCAGGTACGCCACCGCCTATCCCGCGCCGGGAACCGGCAGATCAACCGGGTGCTGCACATCATGGCCACCGTCCAGCTCCGCAACCCCACCGAAGGCCGCGCTTACTTCGACCGCAAGAAAGCCACCGGGAAGACATCGATGGAAGCGATGCGCGCGCTGAAACGACGCCTGTCCGACATCGTCTACCGACAGATGATCGACGACGCCACGATGGCCACGGCGACGGGCCCGGGAGGACAACGGGAGACGACTACTGACTCCAGCGTGACCAGCTCACATCCCCATGCCGGCTCTTCGGAGAAGTCACTTCCCGGACCCGCCAGACCCCAGCCTAGAACAACCCTCGCCGCGGCCTCTTGACACAGAGGGGAGCCAGATCCGAGAGTTAAGCGGTCAGCCGCGCACAGGGCATCTGACACGCGGGGTCACCCACCCGCGCTGACCGTCAGATCCCTCGGACGTCAAATAGCTGCTCTCTGAAGGAATGGCTACCTGCTGCCCAGCTTCACTCCGAGCACTCTCCTGGCTCTGTTTTTGGGCCACACGCCGATCCCTTGCTGGTCTCGGCACAAGGCCGTCTCGTGCGAACGCCCGGGACGGCCTCTTGGCGTTTCGGTCCGCGCCAACCTTCCTGGTTCGGACTGCGTGAGTCGCTGACCGGTCTTGTCAGGTCGTGACAGGCACCAGGCGAGTTCGATCGGCCTGACAGCCGAGACCTGGACGGTGCATGTCATCCACGGCATGCCCGCCCGGTGGGGATCTCCCAGGCTTCTGCCACGTCTGGGGCCTTCCAAGCCGTCGCAGTTGTCGGGAGTGATACTTGCCGATCTAGTGCGGACACGGACCTGCCATCGCGTCGTGGAACTCGCCGCTGGGACCGTTGTCGTCGAGCAGCGCGAACCGTATGGCGACGGCCGCGCCGTGGGCGGGGTCACCGGCACCGGGCGTCGGCGTGCCGCCGTGGAGGTCGGTCGCGACGTACCTGGGACTGCGTTGACGGCCGATGAGCTGGTGGTGAGAGCAGGTGCCTGCCGGGTCCATGATTGTGGGATGGGTGGCGAGGCATCGTTCGGGGCGACGTTGCGACAGGCGCGGCATGCCGCTGGGTTGACGTTGGAGGAGCTGGCCGAGACCTCGGGGGTGAGCGTGCGGGCGCTCAGCGACATGGAACGCGGGCGGGCGCTCGGGCCGCAACGGCGGACAGTGGCGTTGATCGCCGACGCGCTCAAACTCGAAGGCGCCCAACAGGATGAGCTGGTCGCGCTGGCCAAGGCCGGTCGGACGAGGCCGGCGTACCTGGCGGCCGCAGCGGGCCTGTCCGAGCTACCGGGGTCCATCGCCGATTTCACCGGCCGGACGGCCGAGCAGGCGTGGATCTTCCGCCAGGTGGACGCGCTTACCGGCTCCGCCGACCGGTCGGGCGCGGCAGTGATCACCGGCGGCGCCGGGATGGGCAAGACAACGCTGGTGGTAAGAGCCGCTCACCATATGCGTGACCGGTTCCCCGGTGGGGTGTGCTTTGTCGATGCGTTGGGGATGAGCAAGCGGCCGGTCGCCGAGGACGAAATCCTGGCGCGGGTCCTGCGGGCCCTGGGCGTACGGGATCAGCAGATTCCCGACGACACGGCCGAGCGTGCAGGGCGCTACCGGCAGATGCTGCGCGACGAGCGTGTGCTCGTGGTCGTGGATGACGCCGCATCAGAGGCACAGGTACGCCCGTTGCTTCCCGGTAGTGGGAACAGCCAACTCCTGGTCACCAGCCGGCGACTGCTAGCCGGACTCGAAGGCGTGCAACGGCTTCACCTGGACCCGATGCCGCCGGGCGACTCCACCGACCTGCTGCGGCGGATTCTCGCCGAGCGGGCGGACCTGCAACACGACAACGACCTGCATGGCTTGGTGGACCTGCTGGGTGGGCTGCCGCTGGCGGTACGCATCGTGGGAAACCGGCTCGTCTCACGGCCGATCTGGAGCGTCGCCGACCTGACCACACGGTTGTCGGTCGCCGAGCGACGGCTCGACCAGCTCAGCGCTGGCGATCTGAAGGTCGCCGCGGCCTTCGGGATGTCCTACGAGCAACTGCCCAAGATGACCCGGCAGGTGTTCCGCCGCACGGCACTGTCGCTCGGGCCGGACTTCAGCGCCGCGCTGGCCGCGGCGACCGGCGAAGTGACGGTCCCGGAGGCTGAGGACCACCTCGACGATCTGGTGGATCTCGGGCTGGTCGAGGCGGCGCAGGCAAGCCGGTACCGGTTGCATGACCTGGTGCGGCTGTACGCGCAGCAACGCCTTGAGCATGACGACGATGCCGCCGCGGTAGCGGCCAGCCACCGCCGGATGGTCACCTGGCTCCTGTCGACGCTCATCGCGGCGGGAAAGTGGTTCGCGCAGCACCCGGCTGAGGCAGCCGGCTCCGATTTCCGCTCCCGTGAGGAAGCCGTGGCCTGGATCCGGGCCGAGGCCGGACACTGGTTCCCGGCGCTCGCCGATGCCGCGGCGGCCGGCGACCATCGCCTGGTCGTCCAGGCCGTTGCCGCCACGCGACGGCTCGTCGGCCGCCTGCGCTACTGGCCTCACTGGGCCGAGGTGTACCTGCTCGGGCACGACTCGGCCGCCGCGATCGGCGACACCGCGCGGCAGGCGGCGTTTCTCAACGGGCTTGCGCGCACCCACACGGTGCTCGAGCAGGATGGTCAACCGGCGCTGGCCTATGCCGAACACGCGCTGGCCCTGGCGCGCCAAAGCGGCGACGTCCAGGAGGAGGCGTGGGCGTGGCAGAACATCGGCCGCGCCCGGATGAGAATGGGCCAACTGCGCACCGCCATGGATGCGGTGCGTGCCGCGGCCGAGCTGTTCGAACAGCTCGGCGACGCCGACGCCATCTGCCAGACCCTGATCGGGCGCGGCGACATCGGGATGCGACTCGGGGAAGTCGACGAAGCGCTGGCCTGCTTCCAGCGCGCGCTTGAGATGACCGAGGATCCCGCCTCGGGCATGGCACCTTCGACCGTCGAGATGACCCAGCCTTACGTACTGGGCATGACGGCACGGGCGCTGGGACAGCTCGGCCGCGGCAGCGACGGTGTCCCCCTGGCGCGGCAGGCCGCGGCCCTGTTTGAGCGCATGCAAATGCTTGATGCCCATGCGACAGCGCTGCGCATACTCGGCGAAAATCTGTACGGGGACGGCAACGCCGCCGAGGCGCGGGAGGTACTGCGGCGGGCCGCCACGATCTACGAGTCGATCGGGCGGCACGACGACGCGGCCGACTGCCGGGACAAGGCCGCCGCGAATGGCGACGGCGCCGGCAGTTCCTAGTTCTGCATCCTGTTCTGCCTGGGCCGGCGCTGCCGCAGCGGCTTGCATGGGAAGCAAAAGCGGCAAGGGCGATCGGCCCGCCGCCCTGGACGCAGGAGCATCCCATGAGCACAGCAACTGTCCGCAACGTCGTGCTGGTGCACGGCGGTTTCGTTGACGGGTCCGGCTGGCAGGCGGTACACCGGCTGCTGACCCGCGACGGGTACACCGTCAAGGTCGTGCAGAACCCGACCCTGTCCCTTGACGGCGACTCCGCCGCGACCCGCTTCATCCTCGACGGCCTCGACGGCCCGGCCGTCCTGGTGGGCCACTCCTACGGCGGAGCGGTCATCAGCGAAGCCGGCACCCACGACGCCGTGGCGACGCTGGTATACATCGCCGCCTTCGCCCCGGACAAAGGCGAATCGGTCAACACCCTGATCGCCGACCCGCCATCCGGCGCTCCCGTACCGCCCATCCTGCCCCCGCGCGACGGATTCCTGTTCCTGGACCGGGACAAGTTCCACGCCTCGTTCGCCGCCGACCTGTCCCCCGAGGACGCCACCTTCCTCGCCGACAGCCAGGTGCCCTGGGGCGTCGGCGCGCTCAGCGGCGCGGTCACCGAGCCCGCGTGGCGGCACAAGCCCAGCTGGTACCTGGTCGCCACCGAAGACCACATGATCCCGCCGCCGGCGCAGCGCTCAATGGCCCAGCGCGCCGGCGCCACCGTCGTGGAAGCCATCGGCAGCCACGCCGTCTACGCCTCCCAGCCCGGCGCCGTCGCCGACCTCATCCGCCAAGCCGCCACCTCGGTCACGCTGTAGGAGTTTCTCTTGTCTGCCAACATGTCCCGCCGTACCTTCGTCGGCGCCGCCGGCGTCGCGTTAGCCGCCACCGCCACCGGTATCGTGGCCAGCCCTGCCACCGCCGACAGCACCAGCTCGACCGGCTCGAGCGGCTCGGCCAAGCCAACCGTCGTGCTTGTGCATGGTGGCTTCGCCGACGCCAGCGCCAGCTGGAACGACGTCGTCGCACAGTTGCAACGGCGCGGCTACACCGTCATCGCCCCGGCCAACCCGCTGCGCAGCCTACCGACCGATGCCGCCTACCTGGCCAGCGTCCTGGCCGGCATCAACGGCCCGGTCATCCTCGCCGGACACTCCTACGGCGGCGCCGTCATCACCAACGCCGCGGCCGCCGCACCCAACGTCAAAGCCCTCGTGTACGTCGCCGCGTTCGTCCCGGACACCGGCGAGTCACTCGGCGAGCTCATCTCCAAGTACCCGGGCAGCGAAATCCAGGCCGCCCTCAACCCGGTCCCGTACCCGAACCCCGACGGCACCACCGGCACCGACCTGTACCTACAGGCCGACAAGCTGCGCCAGGTGTTCGCCGCCGACCTGCCCGCCTCCACCACCAGAATCATGGCGGCAACACAGCGGCCCTTCAACGCGCAATGCTTCGCCGACCTGACCCAGGGCGCCGCTTGGAAGACCATCCCCTCGTGGGGGCTGATCGCCACCGAGGACAAGGCCATCCCGCCCGCGTTGCAGCGCTTCGAATACCAGCGGGCCAACGCGCGCAAGACGGTGTCGGTGGCAGCGTCGCACTGCGCGATGGTCAGCCACCCCGATCTGGTCACCCAGCTCATCATCGACGCGGACCGGCGTACCAGATAATCATCTGAAACCCAGCAGGTCGGGTAGTGCCATGCCTGCAGGCATGGCACTACCCGGCCTCACGCCTTTGAGCTAGCCGACCGCCTGCGCCGCCTGCTTGATTAGGTGAGCCACGGCCTCGGAAACCCGACGCGCGCTGGCACGACCTGCGGGACGCGATCTCCACGCTTCCCGGCGCACTGCCGGACGACGCGCCGCCGGCGACCGGGTCATAGGACCAGTTCCGGTACGGGCTCGGGCCGCTCATCTCCGGAATCCGCGCCCACGAAGGATCCGGTCGAGAGAGTCGAACGTCGGCCCCGATTGCTCCGGCATCGCCGGGCGATCACTGCCCACGCCTCACCGTCAGTGCCACGACGAGCGCCGGCAGGACCGCGCCGCGCCGGGACACGTTTCTCATTGCCGGTTCTTGCCCGAACTCCTCCCGCCGGTCAGTTGCCGGTTGGGAGACCGGCCGAACCATCCGCGGATAAGCGCGAAACTCCGGACCGAGTCACCGTCGTCGCAATGGCGTGCCGGTCACCAGGGCAGGATGCCGCTCGCGTCGTGGAACTCGCCGCTGGGACCGTTGTCGTCGAGCAGCGCAAACCGTACGGCGACGGCCGCGCCGCGGGCGGGGTCACCAGCACCGGGCGTCGGCCTGCCCCCGTAGAGGTCGGTCGCGACGTACCCGGGTGTGACTGCGTTGATCTTTACGGGCGTGTCGCGGAGTTCCTTGGCGTAGAGGATGGTCAGCGCGTTCAGCGCGGCCTTCGACGACTGGTACGCGCCGACGTTGATCGGTATCCGGTTCCTCATCAGGGTGAGGGAGCCGACCTCGCTGGACACGTTGACGATCCGCGGTGACGGGGAGCGCAGCAGCACGGGCAGGAAGGCGTTGATGACGGCGACGACGCCGAACACGTTCGTCTCGTAGGTGCGGCGCAGGTCCTCCGGCGACGTCCGGGACGGGGTGTCGTAGCCGCTGCTGATGCCGGCGTTGTTGACGAGGATGTCCAACGCCGTGACATGCGCGGCGGCAGCCGCGACGGAGGCGGCGTCGGTGACGTCCAGCTGGAGCAGCTGCACGTCGAGCCCTTCGGCGCGCAGTTCGTCGACCGTGCGCTGGCCGCGCGAGGTGTCGCGGGAGCCGGCCAGCACGCTGACCCCTGCCTGTGCCAGCTGCCGGGCGATGTGCCGGCCGACGCCCTTGTTTGCCCCGGTGACGAGCGCGATCTTGCTGTGGTGAGCCATGGCTCGAGGCTGCCCGGCGGGGTGGGCCGGGCGACAGGCCCAGCCAGTACCAGTCTCGGCGGGCACCTTTGGGTGGTGTACGGCCGACTGTCTGGTTCATCCAGGTACCGTTTGTACCTGGCAGCTGGGCGAGCGCGGGCGATACTTGCGGCCATGGACCGTACCGAGCTTGGCGAGTTCCTGCGCAGCAAGCGGGAGCGAACGCGACCGCAGGACGTCGGCCTGCCGGCCGGCACCGTGCGCCGGACCCCGGGGCTGCGCCGGGAGGAGGTCGCCCGGCTCGCGCACATCTCGGTCGAGTACTACACGCGGCTGGAACAGGCCCGCGGGTCCAGCCCGTCCCGGCGAGTGCTCGGCGAGCTGGCCCGGGCTCTGCGCCTGAGCGCGGACGAACGCGACCATTTGTTCGACCTTGCCGGTGTCGCACCGGAATCGGCGGCCGGACCCCGCTCCGACGTCCCGGCGACCGTGTTGAACCTGCTGGAGCACATGACGGACGTCGCGGCGTTCGTGGTCAACGCCCGCTACGACGTGATCGCGTGGAACGGCCTGGCCGCGGCCCTGTTCGAGGACTTCTCCGCGGTTCCACCGGCCCGCCGCAACCTCATCTACCGCCACTTCCTGCACCCCGACCCCGCCGCGCGGCACTACGGGATGAGCGGCGCGGAGGAGTTCGGCAGGCTGGCGGTGGGCCAGTTGCGAGCGGCCGCTGGCCGGTACCCGACCGACCCGCAGATCCACGCAATGGTCGACACGCTGTACCGGGGCAGCGCCGAGTTCGCGCAGCTGTGGGACGTCCACCATGTGGAGACCGGACACCACCACCGCAAGACGATGCACCATCCGATGGTGGGCACCCTTGAGCTGAACTGCGACACGCTCGCCGTGCCCATGCGCGACCAGTACCTCGTCTGCTTAACCGCTCAGCGGGGCAGCCCGTCCCATGACGCACTGCGCCTGCTGTCGGTGGTCGGCACGCAGGACATGAGCGTTGCCGTGGACACCGAGTGACGACGTTCCGGCTGGGGCAGTTCCCGGTCGCGCGCGTCGGGTACGGCGCCATGCAGCTGACCGGGCCCGGTGTGTTCGGCCCACCGGCCAGCCGTGACGATGCCATCGCCGTACTCAGGACCGCGGTGGAGATCGGTGTGAACCACATCGACACCGCCGAGTACTACGGACCCCGGGTCGTCAATGAACTGATCCGTGAGGCCTTGCACCCGTACCCGGACGGGCTGGCGATTGTCAGCAAGGTGGGGGCCCGGCGGGACGACGCGGGTGCGGTACTGCCCTACGACGAGCCCGACGAACTGCGCAGGGGCATCGAGGACAACCTCCGGACGCTGCGGGTCGACCGCCTTGCCGCGGTCAACCTCAGGCTGATGGACGACTCACCTCCAGACGGCCGGTTCGATGCCCAACTGGCCGCGATGGTCACGGCTCGAGAGGAAGGTCTGATCGACGGAATCGGTCTCAGCAATGTCTCGCTCGCCCACCTGCGGCGGGCGCTCGCGGTCGCCGAGATCGTGTGCGTACAGAACTCGTTCAGCTTGCTCGACCGCGCTTCGATGCCGGTGCTGCAGGAGTGCGCGCGGCGCGGCATCGCGTTCGTGCCCTACGTTCCGCTGGGCTGGCCGCGAGATCGGCGCGAGGCCATCTTCAACAACCCGGCGACCGCCTCGCCCGCCGGCACCAGGCCACGCCGGCGCAGATCGCGCTGGCATGGCTGCTCGCGCTGTCCCCGAACGTCCTGCTGATACCGGGCACCGCCTCGCTGCGGCACCTGCGGGAGAACCTCGCGGTGGATCGCATCGAGCTGGACCGGGACGCCACGAACCAGCTCGACTCGGCGTTCGCCTGAGCGGCCGGGCGGCTGGGACCTACCGCCGAAGGCCCCGATGTCCCGCGACCCCGGGAGCCGGCGGCTGGCCGGCACCCGGGGAGAGCGGCGTTGCGGCGGGCATCGTTCAGGGATGGATCTGGGATCCGAAGCCGAGGTCGAGACGGACGGATTCGAGGATGGTCAGGGTGCTGCTCGTGGTGAAAACGTCGGCCGCAGCCAGCACCCCGGTGTATTTCGCGATGACGGGGGCGGCGGCTTGGTCGGTGACCGCGTCCAGGTAGGTCTTCACCGCGGCCCACGGGTTCGGGCCGTACTTCACGAAGTATGGCGTCGGATCGACCGTGGCGAGCGCGGTCTTCACGTTGTCGACGATGTCGGTCACGTACTGCTGGTGCAGGCCGATGTCGGCGCGAGTGCCGAGCCGGCCCAGGTGGCCGCCGATGTAGTGCTTCCAGGGGTAGGAAAGGGCGGTGGTGGGGGCGGAGATGAATCCGGGTATGTCGGCGCTGAGGTTGAGGTTGTAGATGGGTACCCAACCGGGCAACGCGATGTCGACGAGCATGAGGGTGTCGTGCTCCGGCAGGTGGATGTAGATGTTGTCTGGCGCGTGGTTAGAGCCGCGCCAGGCCAACTCGACGCGTTCCCCGCCGACGCGCAGGGTGCGACGGTCCTGGAAGGTGACATCGGGGGCGGGTCGGGTCGGGTCGTTGTACTGCAGCAGCAGCCTGCGAGTCTCCGCGTGGCCGACGCGCACGACATGCTTGCCGAACAACGCCGACGCGCCGATATGGTCGGCATGGTGGTGGGAGTACACCAGGTGCGTCACCCTGTTGCTGACGCCGTTGGCGGCAGCGATCTCGTCCACGGCCCGCCGGAGGTTGTGGCCGATGGTCGGCGGCGCGTCGAACAGCACGACGCCGTCGCGGGTGGTCAGGAACGCGGACTGGTAGGTGCCATCGGTGACCCAGTACAGGTTCCGCTCCACCCGTCCGACGTAGTAACCCTGACTGTTGAGGGCGGGTCCGAGCGCCGACGGGGGTACGGGCGCGTAGTCCTGCAGGGCCGAGTCGGCCTCGGCCGGCGACGGTCCCGCCACCGCGGCCATGATGGCGCCGATCGACGGCGCCGCCGCGAGCGCCGCGCCGCGGGCGAGCAACGACCGCCGGCTCGTACCGGACCGGTCGGTATTGGTTGGTGCCACAGTGACTCCTTGGAACGTGATGGTCTGAGCTTCGCGAGTCCACCGCGAGCCGTCCATAGCGGACGGCCTGCGGTGGACGGGGTCCGCTGGCTAGTCGACGCTGACGGCGTCCTTGTGTTCGAGCAGCCACTGGTGGAATGTGCGCAGTCCGGGGTGCAGCGCGCGCACCACGGTCAGGTCGCGGGCGCCGGTGAAGGTGCCGGCGGCCTCGGTGTAGTACTGGAACATGTTTCCGATCTCCGCCGCGGCGGGGATGCCGAGAGCTCGGAACTGGTCGTGGGTCAGCGGCCGGTAGGCCACCGGCTCGCCCAGTACGTCGGCGAACACGGCCGCGATCTGCGCGCCGGTCAGGTGCTCGCCGGCGATGCTGACCGTCGCACCGAGGTAGTCCTCGCCGGCGGCGAAGATGCCGAGCGCGGTGCGGCCAATGTCCTCGGCGGCGATCCCGGCCAACGCGCTGTTACCCATCGGCAGCGTGAGCACCAGCTGTCCGGACTCGTCGCGGAGCGGCCCGAACCCTTGCAGAAACGCCTCCCAATAGAAGGTGGTGCGCAGGAACGTCGTCGGCACACCGAGGTCGAGGAAGAACCGGTCCGCCTCCGCCTTCGCGTCGAAGTGCGGCACGGTGTAGGAGCCGTCGAGCACCGGTACCCGGGGATCGGTGACCGGGAGTCGTTCGCGGGTGTCCTCCAGCGTTGACCAGATCACGTGCCGCAGGTCGGCCTGCTTCGCCGCCCGGGCCGCGTTGCGTGCGTGGCCCAACTCGGTCTGCGCCGACATGCCTTCCCAGTAGTTCGTCACCACATAGGCGCCGTACGCGCCGACGAACGCGCGCCGCAGGCTCGACTCGTCGTCGAGGTCAGCCTCGACCACCTGCGCGCCACGGGAGGCCAACTCACGGGCGGCATCGGAGTCCGGCCGGCGGGTCAGCGCCCGGAGCGTGAACTCACCGCGTGGATCCGCCAGGATGGCGTTGGCCAGGCCACCGCCCTGCGCGCCGGTGGCGCCCACCACCGCGATGGTTTTCGTTTCGGACATGCCAATTCCTCCCGTGTCGGGGTCTTTGCGCGAAACCCATGCGCCGGATAGCGCACGGGCGACGGGGAGCTGTGTGCTGTGTCAGCCCGCCACGGGTCCAGCGTCGCGTGCCGGTGGACGACCAACCAGGTACAGCCTGGGCACGGCTAGCGGCAGGAATGCCCGCATTGCCGGGAATGGCGGTGGTCGGTGGTCGACAGCCGCAGGGGCCACCCGCGGCGGAACCTGCTCAGGCTGTGGCGGAATGAAAGCCAAGCTGACCCTGTCCGAGCGGACCTACACCTTCACCACCTGCGCACTGACCCTCGACCGAGCCGTCAACGCCGCCCGAAACCTCGCCGCACTCGCGACGCAGGTCAACACCACCGGGAGTGGGCCGATGACAGGACGTGGAGCAGACCGTGAGCCGGGCGAGCATCGGCTATCAGCGTCTTCGCTGTTCCGACCCCGAAGCCTGAGTCAGGGACCAACGGTCGTTTGCCCGTTCGGCTAATGGGAACAAGCCGCGGGCCCGACGCGAAGTCTGCCAGCAGTACAGCACCGGCAAGGAGATCAGATGGATGCGAGCGTAACCGCCGGACCGGACGAGACGTCACCCTCGCCGGCACCCGACCGGGTCGCCGTACTCGCCCAGTTCATCGCGAAGCCCGGCCGGGAAGCCGACGTGTGTGACGCTCTACTGCACCTGGTCGGGCCCTCGCGCGCCGATCCAGGGAACCTCAGCTACGACCTGCATCGGCTGAAGAACAATCCAGCGGCGTTTTACCTTCTGGCCAACTGGGCGGACCAGTCTGCCCTCGATCAGCACATGGCGAGCGCGCACGTACGGACTCTGCTGCGCGAGCAGACTGTGCCAGAGCTGGTGGCTCCGCCCATGGTGCGCTCCGCGCGGCTACTTTCCAGCCCGGACACCAGACCGGACAGTCCGCGGGCGACCGCGAACTCCAGCGCCCAAGTGACCCTCGTCCCGTTCTTCACCATCAGTCCGGGTGCGGTCGACGTGGTACGCCAGGCCCACCTGGCGATGGTGGAGCCGACCCGGGCTGAACCGGGTTGTCTCGACTATGACCTGTACCAGACCCGGGAGGACCCGCGGGTGATGTTCTTCTACGAGAACTGGACTGACCAGGATGCGCTCGCCAGACACATGAACACGCCGAACTTTCTTCGTTATGTGCGGGGCGAGGTCGACGGGCGACTGGTTGTCCCGTGGACCGCGCACATGATGGCGATGATCAGCCAGCCTCCCCCGGTAACGAGCCGGACCGCATCGGAGGGAGGACGTTAGGTCGGGACGGCGCCTTCTCGGCTCGCTTCGCCGCCGGAACCGCTGTACGCGAGCATGGTGCTCTCCGTCGCGCAGCACATCACGCCGGCTTGTACGGAGATCCACCACGAACGGCTGCCACATGTAGCTCCATGCGTTATCCCGCCGGAACCGGATCACGGCAGGCCCACGTGGCTCGACGTCGCTGGAGCAAAGTGGGCATGTCAGCACAGATCAAACATCGTCTACCCGAGCCCACGGCCGCCACGCCCATATCCGACTGCGGCGACCTTCCCGTCCTCGCCACCGACAACCCGGGCGTTTGGACCGACGCTGAAGCAACCGAGCTGCTCCACCCCGACAACGCCCGTCGAGTCAGGCTCCGCCGGTCGAGCTTCCGCCGGCGCGTCTGGCTCCTATCGCTGGTCCGCGCCGACCTTCGCCTCCATCAATATGCGTCTGCCTAGGTTCTGCGCTGGCGGTAGCCCCTCTGGGTCTGCCGGTCAGGCGTCCCTCGTCGGTCTGGGCTAGCGTGCGGGAAAGCGCAGGATGCGGTCGTCGCCATCGCGTACGTCGCTGTGGCCGTCGGTGTTGGACGTGGTCACCCAGAGCGCGCCGTCCGGGGCGATCTGCACTGTCCGCAGGCGGCCGTAGCGTCCTACCAGCTGTGCGGAGGGATCACCGGCCGTGTCGCCGTTGAGGGGAATGGCCCACAGCCGCTGGCCTCGCAGTGCGGCCACGTAGGCCGTGTCTCCGGCGATCGCGATGCCCGACGGCGAGGCGTCGCTGACTGGCCAGGTGACGACCGGGTTCGTGTACCGCCCCCCGTCGCTGTCGCCGTCGCCTTCCACCTGGGGCCAGCCGTAGTTGTGTCCCGGCTCGATGCGGTTGACCTCGTCAAGCTCGTTCTGCCCCAACTCGGCCGCGAACAACCGGCCGTCGGAGTCCCAGGCGAGACCTTGCACGTTGCGGTGCCCGAGGCTGTACACCGGCGATCCGGCGGTCGGGTTTCCCGGCGCCGGCGTGCCGTCGGGTGTCAGGCGCAGGATCTTGCCGTTCGGGCTCGCCGGATCCTGCGACCGGCCTGTGTCGCCGGCGTCTCCGGTGCCGACGTACAGCATGCCGTCGGGGCCGAACGCGATGCGTCCGCCGTTATGGTTCCCGCCCTTGGCGATACCGCCGAAGATCACCTCAGGCTCTCCGCCGTCGAGGTGGAAGCGGACGATCCGATTGTCCTGCTCGGCTGTGTAGTAGGCGTAGATCAGGTTGTCCTCGGCGAAGTGGGGCGACACGGCAAGGCCCAGTAGGCCGCCCTCACCGCCTGCCACCACACCGGGCACCTGGTAGACCTGCCGGGGCGCGCCGCCGCCGGGGGTCAGCTGCAGCACCAAGCCGGTGTTCCGTTCGGCGATCAAGGCGTCGCCGTTTGGCAGGAACGCCAGGCCCCACGGGACGTCGAAGCCCTGCGCGATCTCTTCGCCGGCGTCCAGATCCGGCGTTCCGGACCGGATGCTGGCCGCCATATTGGTGGCGGTGGCCGTTGGAGAGTGAGCTCGGTCGCCGGCGCCACCACACCCGGCGACGGCGCCCAATACCAATAGAGCCGCGCATACCCGTTGCCACCGTTTGCCTGCCCTAACGACTGTCATGCTGATCCTCCGAAGCCGTGATGAGGTGCCCCTTCCGTGGCCTGCGGCGCGTCTGCCGCGACCAGCGACCAAGGAGCGGTCGGATTCCAGCTGCCGACGGCGACGGCGGCAGCTGGCGCCCGAGAGAACGGGGAGCTAGGGGCTGAGGTTGGCGGTGGGTGTCGGGGATGGCGCCGCAGTGCCTAGGTACTCCTGGACGGTGTCGTGGGCGATCGCCTGGTAAAGCTCCTTAGCCTTCGCGGTGTCCGCCAGCACCACGCTCTGACCGCTCTTCATGCCGGTGCCCGCGCTCGGGCTGCCCAGGAAGGTGAGGTTGTCGCTGCGCAGGTCCCGCAGCTCCATCGCGACGTCCACCAGGTTGAAGTCCTGGTCTACCGTCATCGACTTCGTCACGGCCTGGAGGAAGGAGTTGAGCTTCACCGGGTTCGACAGGGTGCCGAGGCCAGCCGCCCGGTCGAGCAGGGCCTCAAGAAACTCGCGCTGGTGTCGTTCGCGGCTGAAGTCGCCGTCACTGAACTGGTACCGCTGGCGTATGTAGTCCAGCGCCGCGACGCCGTCCAGGTGCTGCCTGCCCTTCGTGAAGGTCCGGTGCGGAGCGTGGATCGACGTGATGGTCTTCTCGATGGCCATGTCGACCCCGCCCAGGGCGTCGACCACCTGCGCGAACCCGGCGAAGTCGATCAGGGCCACGTGGTCGATGTGCACGCCGGTGAAGGACTCGACGGTCTGCACGGTCAGCGGGGTCCCGCCCCAGGCGTACGCAGCGTTGATCTTCGCCATGGTGTCGCCGTGCCGCCCGTCCGGCGAGCGCGGGACGAAGACCCAGGTGTCCCGGGGAATCGAGACGATCTCCGCCTTCTGATGGTCGGCATCGAGGTGTAGGAGCA
Source organism: Micromonospora sp. NBC_00858 (assembly GCF_045207365.1). Classification (NCBI taxonomy): domain Bacteria; kingdom Bacillati; phylum Actinomycetota; class Actinomycetes; order Micromonosporales; family Micromonosporaceae; genus Micromonospora; species Micromonospora sp. NBC_00858. Next base: position 3,623,845 of record NZ_CP108828.1, read on the forward strand.
TGATCGCGTCGGTACGGGAGTCCGCCGTCTTGTCCGGGTCACGGGAGTCGCTGCCGAGCAGGAGCACGTTCATGGCGCCGGTGACCGCCCGGGTCGGGCGCGACTCCTGCGGAAGACCCGCGAAGGCGTCGGTGCGGGCGAGGTTGCCGTCGAGCGAACGACCGTAGACGCCGACGGCGACGCCGCCTCCGCCGCCGAGCGTCAGCAGCGCCGCCAGTACGCCGATCAGAATCCGTCGAGATCGTCTTTGCACCCGCTCCAGCCCTTCCCGCCCTACCAGGGAGATCACCCCGGCCATCAGCTGGTCACCCAAAGTAATGGGGAAAGCTGGGAGGCGGCTTAGAGTTGTTCTGGCGCGCAGCAGATCACAACCGAACCCCTGCTGACCGCGGACATTGCTCAACGGAAATCCTGGGCAAATTCGGTCAGCCTCTCCGGCCTGACCCAAGTTGACGGCCGACGGGCAGCCAACGGTGGCGCCGACGGGCGACCACAGCGTTGGACCGGTCACCTGAGAGCGATGGGCTCGCAGCCTCCTGTTCTGGCTTGCCGTCAAGGTCGTGGCGATGCAGGTCGCTCTCGCGCCGCCGCGGTAGACGCCAGTGGCGCCCGGGTGGGTCGGGGCGTACCGGCGCGTCGGGCAGCGCGGAGCGGGCCAGGTCGGCTAAGCCGGCGTTGATCAGGAAGGGGACTAGGGGGGTCATGGTGGTCCCTCGGGTTCGGGCCGCGGCGTCGGGTGGCGTCGCGGCGAAAGTCACTGATGCCACCCTCCGCTACCGCGGTTAAGCTGTCCAACAGAAGAGTCCGATCCGAGCAATCATCGTTGGTGATTAATCGTGGAGCTACGCCAGCTCGAGTACTTCGTGGCGGTCGCCGAGGAGCGTCACTTCACGCGGGCCGCCGCGCGGATGCACGTAGCGCGGTCCGGGCCGTTCCGCGTCGATCCGCTCCCTTGAGCGCGAGCCCGGCGAGAGCCTGTTCGTGCGCAACACGCGCAACGTCGAGCTGACCAACGAAGGACAGGCACTGCTCACCCAGGCGCGGCACGCACTCGCCAACGTTGCCGCCGCCAAGGACGCGGTCGCCGCGGTGCAGGGACTGCTGCGCGGTCGAACAAGGCGTCAGCCCGAGCGGTCAAGCAAGTCGTAGAACTTCCGCCGGAACCCGCCAACTCCCCGACGGCATCAGCCAGGCCGGCGGCTGGGCAAGGCGAAACTTGAGGAAGGGATCGCGGGGATCGCTCGGCTGCACGCGCTGATCGGCGAGCATGTCGGCGCTAACGATGAGCCGCGCAGGTGGTGGTCGGTATCGAGACTGACCGGGGTCCGTGGGTGCAGGGCGTGATCGCTGCCGGCTACCAGGTGTATGCGATCAACCCGCTGCAGGTGGCCCGGTATCGGGAACGGCACGCCGTCTCGGGGGCCAAGAGCGACGCCGGTGACGCGCACGCCTTGGCCGACATGGTGCGCACCGACCGGCATCAGCTACGCCCGGTCGCCGGTGATCCAGGCCAAGGCCCCGGGGTAATCGCCCCTTCAGCATCGCCAGCGCCCGGCGAGGTTTAGTCGTGAACTCCACCTTCTCAGGACGCCGGCGCACCCATCGACTGCCTTCAAAGGTGGACTAACGTCGATGACCCGGTTTCGCCGGTGTCATCGACTGCCATTGCCCGGTAACCCGTCTGCCTCCGCAGCCACGACAGGCTGCGGGAACCTCCGGCGATCGCAGCCGTGGCGTAGACGTCCGCCCAGGTCAAGGAGGGACCGATCACGGTCACCGAGGCCAGGGCGTTGACCGGCCGGCCGGTGTGCGGGTCGAGGATGTGGGCGCCCCGGCGACCGGTACCGGATGTGGCGACGGCGCCGCGGCGTACCGGCAGCACGGCCAGCAGCCGGCGCGGGTCGGCGGGGTCCTCCACTCCGACCCGCCACTCCGGCTGGCCCGGCCCGGTCCGCAGGATGATGTCCCCACCAGCGTTGAGGCTGAAGTCGGCCACCGCCCGCTCGGCGAGCAACCAGCCGGCCCGCTCCACCGCCCAGCCCTTGACCAGGCCGGACGGGTCGAATCGAATCCGCCCGTCGACGCCGGGCAGCATCGCGTCGAAGTAGCCGTCGGTGCGCCAGCGGGCCTCCTCACACAGTTCCAGCACCTCGCGCACGGGCTGGTCGCAGTCCGCGAGGCGCCGCAGACCACGGTTCAGTTCGCTGATCTGGCTGTCCGGCCGGTACGTGCTGAACATCCGGTCGACCGCACGCAAATCGTCGAAGGCTGCGCCCACTGCGGCGGCAATGCCGGGTGTTTCCGCCCCGGCTCGTACGTGGACCGAGATCGGCATGCCCATGATTTGCTCGACCCACGCCCGCCGAGCGGCGGCTTCCAGGCCAGACGTCGTCACGATCCACCGCCCAGGTGCGCCGCATCCAACGCGGCCTGGATCGACTGGAGGTAGGCGTCGGTGGTGGCGGTGGCGCCGCTGACGGTGTCCACCTGCACGTCCTGCGCGCTGAGTACCTCCTGGCGCAGTTGCGGCACCGCGTAGGAGTTGATCCGCCGCGAATGGCCGTCCTCGGGCAACGCCAGCGTCGTCACGTCGGTGATCCGGCCCGCCGTGACCTGCAGCCGCACCTGGACCGGGCCGTACCCGTTGTCGACCACGCTTCCATTGACCGTCACCGTGTCGGTGGGCCGAGCCGGGGCCGCACCGCCTTGGGCGGCACCGCCCGGTGACGCGGTGCCACTCGAACCGGTCGGCGGCGCCTCGGCCGGTACGGCCGGGCCGACGATGCCAGGTGGGGCGGTACCTGATCCGTTGGGGATGCCGGACGTGCTGGTCCGGTAGCTGAAGAGCAGCACCAGTACGGCGACGGTGCTGACCAGGGCGAGCGTGATTCGCCTCATGCCACTTTCTCCTCGTCTCCCCGGCGAACATCACCGGATGAATGTCTGCCTCGGCGCAGGCCCGCCTTCCTTGAGGCCCACGGCATCTGACCTGGCGGGCGTCCGGCTCACCAGGCGAATGCTTCGCAATGGATCTGCTTGGCAGGCACGCGGGCCGCCCGCAATGCGGCCCGTACGGCGGCCATCCACTGCGGCGGGCCGCACAGGTAGACGTCGCGCTCCCGCACGTCGGGCGCTATTCGGAGCAATGCCTCCTGGTCGGACAGGTGCGCCAGCCCGGCGGGCAGCCACGACCCGCGGGCCAGCGCCGGACCGGCGAGGTAATGGATCGACGCGCCCCGGCGGCGGGCAACGGCGTCCAGCTCAGCGCGGAGGGCGAAGTCGTCCGCGCGGGTGGCGCGGTACACCAGGGCGGCCTCACCGGGCTGGTACGGCAGATCCTCCAGCAGCGCGCGGAGCGGGGTGATCCCGATTCCGGCGGCGAGCAGCAGGATCTGCGGCCGGCTGCGTACGGCGCTGGTGAGGCGCCCGTATGGGCCCTCGATGAGGACACGGGTCCCGGGGCGGGCGCGGGTGATGCGGTCCGCGTCGTCGCCGTTGGCCCGTACGGTGATCCGGAGCAGGTCTCCCCCAGCTGGGGCGGACAGCGAGTACGGGTGTGCCCGGCTCCAGCCCCTACCGGTGAGGAAACGCCAGTTGAGGAACTGCCCTGCGCGGATCGGCAGCCGGTGCAGGTCGCGACCGGAAATGTGGACCGAGAAGACCCCGGGCGACTCCCAGGTGACCTGCCGCACCCGCAACCGGTGCCGCTGGCTGCGCCATAGCGGCAGGCCCAGGCGGAACACCAGCACGCTGCCCGCACAGAGCAGGTAGCTGGTCCACCAGTAGACCCGGGTGGCCGGCGAGCCGATGAATTCGGCCCCGGTCCAGAGTTGGTGCGGCAGGGCCAGGCCGACGCCCAGGTAGGCGTAAAGGTGCAGGAGATGCCAGGACTCGTAGCGCAGCCTGCGCCGCGCCGCCCGGATGGACAGGCCCACCACCGCGATCAACAGAACGGTGCCGGCGACCGCGAGCAGCATCCCAGGGTAGGTGGTGGTCAACTGCCAGGACTCGGACACCACGTTGGTCTGGCCGGTTCCGGCGTAACCGACGACGATCAGCACGATGTGCCCCAGCATCAACCAGAACGAGCTGAACCCGGTGTACCGGTGCCACCGAGTCAGCCGGTCCTGGCCGAAGGCGCGCTCCACCCAAGGCATCCGGGCCATCAGGAGGACCTGGATCAGCAGCAGGTCACTGGCGAGCAGGCCGGTCAATCGGCCCAGCGACGACGTTGCCGCGACGCCGCCCATGGTCAGTGCCTGCAGTCCGGTGCCGTGCAGCCACAGCGCGAGCACCACGACCAGGGATGCGATTGCTCCGGCGCCTACCGCGTCCGCCCGCCACCGGGCCGGTTCCCGCAGCCGTTCCGCCGTGTGTCGACCGATCACGCTGCAAGCCTGACGGCGGAACCTAAGAAGTCGATGAGGAGCCGCTGTGGTCAGCTTGTGAACGCCGGCAGACGTACCGTGAGCAGGGCGCCCCCGGTCTCCGACCGGCCCGCCGCCACAGTGCCGCCATGGAGCTCCACAGCTTGGGCCACGATCGCCAGACCGAGCCCGGAACCGGGCATGGCGCGGGCTGCGGTGGCCCGGTAGAACCGTTCGAAGATCCGGGGCAAGTCCGCTTCCTCGATGCCGGGCCCGGAGTCGGCAACGGTCAGCTCCGCCCAGGGCGGAGTCCTGGGCTGGCCCGTACCCGGAAGACCGGTGACCGGGCGCAGACGGATCCGGACCAGTCCGCTCTCAGCGCTCCATTTGGCCGCGTTGTCGAGCAAGTTGGTGACCATGCGTTCCAGGGACGCAGGCCGGCCGGTGACCGTCACCTCGGCCAGGTCGGTAGCGAAGTCAACCCGCGGCCAGCGCTGGCGTAGCCGATGCACCGATAACCCGATCAGATCGGCCAGGTCGACCGGCTCCGCCGGCTCGGCACCGCTGTCTTCCCGGGCGAGTTCCACAAGCTCACCCACCAGCTGGGTCAGGTCGGTCGTCTGGGCGTCCAAGTCGCGCAGCAGCCCCGCACGATCTTCCGCGGACAGCGTACGGCCGGCCCCAGCCGGCCCGTCTGCCCGGATGAGTAGCTCGATGTTGGCCCGCAGGCTGGTCAGCGGGGTCCGCAGTTCGTGACCCGCGTCCTCCACCAGCAGCCGCTGCGCGGCCCGCGAGGACTGCAACGCGGCGAGCATGACATTGAAGGCCTGCGCCAGCCGGGCGATCTCGTCGCGGCCGTCAACGGTGATCCGGCTGCTCAGGTCGTTGGTCGCTGCGACATGCTCCACCGCCCCGGTAAGCCGGTGTACCGGCGCCAGTCCGGTCCTGGCCACCAGGAAGCCGAGCGCGGTGGCGGCCGCCACCCCGCAGGTGCTGACCAGCACGAGCGCCAAGCCGATCCGGGCGAGCGAGTGCTCGACCCCCGCCGTACTGATCGCGACCTGCACGGTCCCGCCATGCTCGGCCGCGGTGGTGAGCATCCGGTATTCCTGGCCACCGATGTGGATCTCCTCGAAGGTCTTCCCCTGAGTGCCGTGCGCCACGGTCAGGGCCGCCGGGGTGACCGGCAGCGGTGCGGGCCCGCCCGCCGCCAGGATCGGCCGGCCCCCGTCGTCGAGCAGCTGCGCCCGAGGACCTATGTCGTCGTCGTGGTCGCCGTCCGGATCGTCGCTGCCGTTCCACGGGTGTCCGGGCCGCTCGGCGACCGCGTGCGCGTCCGTCACGAGCTGACTGTCCAGCTGCTGATGGAGCTGGCTGGCGACCACGAAGAAGACGACCGCGGAGACCGCGACCACCGCGATCGCTACCGCGGTCGCGGACGCCACCGCAATGCGGGACCGCAGAGACAGCCGGCGCCACCGCAGGCGGCCCCGGCGGCCGCCTCTCCGACCCCGGCTCGGCCTACTCACTGCGTCCCGGTACGCAGCGCGTAGCCGACGCCCCGCACGGTCTGCAGCAACCGGGGCTCCCCCTCGGCCTCCAGTTTCCGTCGCAGATAGCCGATGTAGACGTCCAGGCTGTTGGAAGCGGCGCCGAAGTCGTAGCCCCACACCTGCTCGAACAGCACCGCGCGGGTGAGCACCTGACGGGGGTGCCGCAGGAACACCTCCAGGATCGTGAACTCGGTACGGGTCAGTTGGATCTCGCGAGCGCCCCGGCGTACCTCCCGGGTGAGGGGGTGCAGGCACAGGTCGCCATACCGCAGCGGTGGGCCCGCATCCCGGCCGGCGCTCGCGTCGGTGCCCGCCGACCGGCGCAGCAGCGCGCGGATCCGAGCCAGCAACTCCTGCGACGCGAACGGTTTCACCAGATAGTCGTCGGCTCCGGCGTCGAGCCCGGCGACCCGGTCGCCGACGCTCTCCCGAGCGGTCAACATCAACACCGGTACGTGGTTCCCGTCGGCCCGCAGCGCCTGACACATCTCCAGACCATCCCGGCGCGGCATCATGACGTCGAGGATCACCGCGTCCGGTCCCCGGTCACGTACCTCCTGCAGGCCCGACACCCCATCTGCGGCCAGGCCAACCTCATATCCGTCGAATCGAAGCATACGGGACAGAGCATCACGCACCGCCGCATCGTCATCCACAACCAAGATCCGCACGAGTAGCCCCGCCATCTCGTAGAAGCCCTGGTAGCCGTCATAGCTCACGAGGATGAGAACCAGATGAGAGTTGCCTGTGTGCGGCGATCGCTCGCCCGGCTCGGCACTCGGCCGTCCGGCCGTCCAGGCAGGCGGGCGGGCGGGCGGGCGGTGCAATCTCCGACGGCCTCGCTCGTACGACCAGCAGACGACGCGGGCTCCGGGAGCCGCTCACTACCCGGCCGGCAACCCACGCCAGGCCGGCCGGTCAGCCGGCGCACGGGTTCGTCAATCGGACCGCACAGGGAGCCAGCAGCGCGGGGATCATGACCATGGGGAACGCGGATATCCACGGCACCGCGACCAGCGTCATCGACGCTGCGAAGCGGCGGCCGGTCAGCGCCCGGGGCCGCCCGGCCCGGGTCGCACGCCGGGTGCGGAGGCATGCGCGCGATGCCGGGCGCGCAGTAGTTCGATGGCGATGGGTACGACCGAGACGAGCACGATGCCGATGAGGATGAATTCGATGTGGGAGCGGACGAACGTGACCTGACCGAGAAGGGCGCCGAGCACGGTGACCCCGGCTCCCCAGAGGCTGCCGCCGATGATGTTGTAGGCGACGAACCTGCGGTAGTGCATCCGGCTCGCGCCAGCGACGATCGGAGTGAAGGTGCGCACGATCGGCACGAACCGGGCCAGCATGATGGAGCGGGCCCCATACCGGTCGAAGAAGCCCTGCGCCCGGTGCAGGTTCTCCTGGCGGAACAGTCGGGAGTTCGGGCGTCGAAACAGCCGCGGTCCGACGCGGCGTCCGAACAGGTAGCCGACCTGGTCACCGGCGATGGCCGCCACCACGACGAGGAGGCACACCAGCCACAGCGGATACGGCAGGTAACGGCTGCCGGCGACCAGCAGCCCGGTGGTGAACAGCAGCGAGTCGCCGGGCAGGAAGAACCCAAGCAACAGTCCCGATTCGGCGAACACGATCGCGAGGATGCCGACGAGGCCGAAGGTGGAAATGAGCCACTGCGGGTCCAGGACGTTCATTCAGCTACTCCATCCGCTCAAACCGGAAGCGCCGGCCGTCGGTTGATCAAGCTCCCGTCGTCGGGCTATTGCCCAGGTGACCGGCTGATCCTCCAAAGCCGTGATGAGGTGCCCTTTCTGTGGCCCGCCGGGCGTCTGCCGGGGGACTCGCGAAAACGGAGCCCTCGGTTCCCGGCTGCCGACGGCGACGGCGGCAGTGGCGCCATGGAAAGGGGGAGCCAGGGGTCAGGCTGGCGGTGGGCGTCGGGATGGCGCGGCGGCCCCCAGGTGCTCCTGCACCGTGTCGTCCACGACCGCCTGGTAGAGCGCCTTGGCCTTGGCGGTGTCCGACAGGACGACGCTCTGGCCGCTCTTCACCCCGGTGCCCGCGCTGGGGCTGCCCAGGAAGGTCAGGTCGTCGCTGCGCAGGTCCCGCAGTTCCAGCGCCACGTTGACCAGGTTGAAGTCCTCGTCCACGGTCACCGACTTCGTGACGGCCTGGAGGAACGAGTTGAGCTTGACCGGGTTCGAGAGCGTGCCGACGCTGGCCGCCCGATCGAGCAGCGCCTGCAGGAACTCCCGCTGGTGCCGTTCCCGGCTGAAGTCGCCGTCGCTGAACTGGTAGCGCTGGCGCACGTAGTCCAGCGCCGCCGCGCCGTCCAGATGCCGGACGCCCTTCTGGAACGTCCGGTGCGGCTCGTGGATCGAGGTGATGGTCTTCTCGATCGTCAGGTCGACCCCGCCCAGGGCGTTGACCACCTGCGCGAAGCCGGCGAAGTCGACCAGCGCCACGTGGTCGATGTGCACGCCGGTGAAGGACTCCACGGTCTGCACGGTCAGCGGGGTGCCGCCCCAGGCGTACGCGGAATTGATCTTCGCCATCGTGTTGCCATGCCGCCCGTCGGCCGACTTCGGTACGAAGACCCAGGTGTCCCGGGGGATCGAGATGACCTCCGCCTTCTGGTGGTCGGCATCGAGGTGCAGCACCATGATCGTGTCGGTGCGGGAATCCGCCGTCCGGTCCGGGTCACGGGAGTCGCTGCCGAGCAGCAGCACGTTCATCGCGCCGGTGACCGCCTGGGCGGGGCGGGCGCTCTCGGGAAGCCCGGCGAAGGCGTCGGTGCGCGCCAGGTTGCCGTCGAGCGAACGCCCGTACGCCCCGATGGCGATCGTCGCACCACCGCCGAGCACCAGCAGTGCCGCCAGCACAGCGATCAGAATGCGTCGTAATCGTCGTTGCACTCGCTCCAACCCTTCACCGCCCCAGAGGGGGAACCACCCGGTGTTCGATGGTTACCCAACGTAATGGGGAAAGCTGGGAGGCGGCTTAGAGTTGTTGTAGCGCGCAGCAGATCTCAACCGAACCCCTGCTGACCGCGGACGTTGCTCAACCGAAAGCCTGGGCAAATTCGGTCATCCTTTCCGGCCGAGCGCAGTTTGACGGCCGCCGGGCCGTCAAAGGTAGCGCCGGCGGACGACCACAGCCTTCGACCGGGTGATCCGCAAGAAACGGTTGCACGTCGTCGACCGGACCGAGAGAGCCCAGCGGACGGCCGGCACAACGAGCGGACCCGGAGGCGGGGCCGGGGCCAGCGACACTCGCGCTTCTGGGCTCGGAGACGGACGTGTCGCCGCCGCCGTCGTCGCGGCCCGGATCACCTCCTCGCCGGGGTCGGATCGCCTGTTCAGGAGGTTCAGGGCCCGCCCATAGGTGCCGCACAGGAACGGCAGTGACTCTTGCCTGGCTGTCCGAGTGAGAGGAGCGCGATGATGAACGAGCACAAGTCGACACACTCACACGAAACCTTTTCCGCTGGCCCGGTTACGACCGCCACATCAGGACCGTCGGCCGCTGGACGTTCAGGCGGGGGCGCTGCGCCGCCTCCTGCAGGACAGGCAGGCCGGTCGAGGGTCTGGCGGTTGCTGCCGAGCAGGAAGGGTGGCTGGATTGCGGGCGCCGCACTGATGTCTGCGGTGATTGGACTCTCCGCCTGTACCGCTACGTCTACCGCTACGTCCTCCCCGGCGACAGCCGCTTCCCCCACGGCGACCGCCGAGTCAGGCGCCCCCGGCAGCGGCCCCGCTGGCGGTCCCCAACCCGCTGGCGCGGGATCCAACGCCCGGTCCGGACCGGCCGAAGGGGGATCGATCGGCACGGTCGACAGCGTGTCCACGCCGGGTTTCACCATTGCGACATCAGCGGGTCAGAAGGTGACCGTCAACGAGACAGCCTCCACCACGTACCAGAAGGGGACGACCTCATCCTCGGCGAGTGCCCTCACCACGGGTGAGCCTGTGCTCGTACTCGGGACGACCAGCGGAACCACGATCACGGCCACCCAGGTCGTCGTGCAACCGGCTGCCGGCGAGGGATCTGCGACGGCCTCCGCCGCAGATGTGGTCCCCTTCCAACGTGGCGCACCCAGCACGCCGAAGCAGCTCGGCCAGGTCCCAGCAAACTACACCGAGGGTTCAGGAACGGTCGTCGACGGAACGGCAGCGGACAACGCCACGAAAGCCGCGTTGGCCGCCTACCCGGGAGGCGTCGTCGACCGCGTGGTGCAGCTGAGCAGCGGCGAGTACGAGGTGCATTACATCGGTGTCAACTGGCCGCACCACATCTTCGTCGACCAGGACTTCCACGTCATGGGCGCCGAGTAGCCCTCGACCCTCACGATTGGAGCGCGCCGCCGACCGGGCGCCATGAAGTGGACCGTGACAATAGGGACGCTCGCGCCCCGGGCGGTGGTCTGCTTGGCTTTGCTCCCGGCCGGCGCGGTGGCCTGATGTGCTTTCCCCCCAAACCGCCCAGGGCCGCTCCTACGCCCCCTTCCCCTCAAGACACGAGTTCCCCTGGACACCAGTGGACTGTCGGCGGCGGGTGAATCTGAACCTGTGGGGCTCGTATTGTCGGTCTGGCTACGCTGCCTGCGAATACTCGTTGATCAATACCGACAGCCGAACCCATCACCGGTCTTGCGGACGCATTCGCTCGAATGATGCTCGGTGGGTCGGTCGCCGGTCTCTGTTCTGCGTCTGCCGCCTGCAGTAATCCCGATGTAAGCGATAGGCAAACGTGGCCTGTCCGGGGAGCAGCCGAGCGGTCACGGGCACGGCGGGTCTGACTGGCGAAGATCTGGGTATTCAGGGCGGCGTGGGGGGGCCGCCGATTGCCGACTACGGCTTTCTGTCCGACTGTCGCTCGGCGGCGCTGGTCAGCCGGGACGGCTCGGTGGACTGGTGGTGCCCGGCGCGGTTCGACAGCCCGTCGGTCTTCGGCCGGATCCTCGACTCCGACGCCGGCCACTGGGTCCTGCGCCCGAGCGGCGAGCGGGACGGCCGGCGCATCGAGCGGGCGTACATCGGCGACAGCCTCGTGCTGCGCACCGTGCACCAGACCGACGGCGGCAGCGTCGCGGTCACCGAGGCGCTCGCCACCGAGCCGGGTGCCCGCGGCCACGAGCTGGGCTCCGCGTCACCCGCGGTGCTGTTGCGCACGGTCGAGGGGCTGAGCGGCCGGGTGCGCATGTCGACCGACTTCGTGCCCCGCCCCGAATACGGCCTGCTCACGCCGTTCCTGCACAGCCAGCCGGACCGAGTTGTGGCAGCCGCCGGACCGGTCAGCCTGACCTTACGGGCAGGCGTACCGCTGACCTGCGAGCGCGGCCGTGCCCACGCTGACTTCGACGTCTCTGTCGGCCAAGTGGTCGGGTTCGACTTGGCGTACGCCCCGTCGTTCGGTGGCCCGCCGGCTGCAGAGTTGGATCCGGTCGCGGCGATCGCTGAAACCGTCGAAGCGTGGCAGGTTTTGCAGGACAGCCATCACTACGACGGCCGCTATCCCGATCTTGTCCGCCGCAGCTCCGTGATCCTGCAGGGCCTGACCTATCGGCCCAGCGGTGCGGTCGTGGCCGCCGCGACCACCTCGCTGCCCGAGCAGCTCGGCGGCGACCGCAACTACGACTACCGGTTCGCCTGGCTGCGCGACTTCTCGTACACCCTGCACGCGCTGTGGGTCGCCGCCTGCACCGAGGACACATCGCGGCACTTCGGCTGGGCGGTCCGCTCCGCGGGCCGACTCGGAATAGAGCCCGCGCCGATCATGTACGGCGTCGGGAGTGAACGGGACCTGTCCGAACACGTCCTCGATCATCTAGGCGGTTACGCGGGCAGCCGGCCGGTACGCACCGGAAACGACGCCTGGCGGCAGCGACAATTGGATGTGCCCGGCGAGGTTCTCGAGGCCGCCTACCTGCTCCGAGACCGGTTGGGGCAGTTCGACGAGGAGCTGCGGCAGATGCTGATAGATCTCGCGCATCAGACGGTGGACATCTGGCACAGGCCCGACGCCGGCATGTGGGAGATCCGAGGGGAGCAGCGGCACTACACGTCGTCGAAGGTGGGGTGTTGGGTGGCGCTGGACCGGGCGGTGCGGCTCGCGCCGCGGCTCGGGGAGGGGGCGGACCCTCGGCGGTGGGCCGCGGCCCGTGACGAGATCCACCGGACGGTGCTGGAGCGGGGCTGGAACGAGCGTATTGGGGCCTTCACGGGCGCGTTCGGGTCGGACGAGTTGGATGCCTCGGTGCTGTTGATGCCGCTGGTGAACTTCCTCCCGGCCACCGATGGGCGTATGCGGGCGACGATCGAGGCCATCGAGCGGGAACTCGCCACCGACGGCGTCGTCCGGCGCTCGGCGAACGAACCCGCCGGCTTCGTGTGGTGCTCGTTCTGGCTGGTGGGGTGCCTGGTGCTCGCCGGCGACAACCAACGAGCGACGGAGCTGTTCGAGCGCACCAGCACCAAAGCCAACGACCTCGGCATCTTCGCCGAGCAGATCGACCTGGTGACCGGTGAACACCTGGGCAATACGCCCCAGGCGCTGTCGCACATAGGCCAGATCATCGCCGCCGCCCGGCTCACTGACCCGACCATGCACTTCTGATCAACTCGGGCGTGGCGCGCGCAGGCCGGTCCTCAGACTTCAAGATCACGAGGCCGAACAAAGCCAGCGGTCAGCATCGGACCGGGAGCAATTTTGGGGTCATGGAATCGCGGTAACAGATGGTCGCGCCGGTTTGGGCGTCGGCAGCACCATTTTGAGGAGTGCATCCCTGGCTGGGCTCGACGGAGCGGCCGCGGGGACGGCGACGGACACCTGCCACCTGGGGGCGGCCGGGTCGCTGAGGGTGAGGGCATGGAGCCGCTTCGCGGATGGTTTGCGGGCGACGGGGGCTGGGACCATTGCGACGCCAAGTCCCTGCTCGACGCATTCGAGCAGGGTGTGTACGTCATTCACCTCCAGAGGTACCTGCCGTTCGAGGCCGACGGCGGTGAAGGCCCGGTCGGTGAGTTGGCGGGCACCCCAGTCGGAGGAGAAGTCGACGAACAACTCGTTACGCAGCGATTCCCAGTCGACGGTGTCACGGGCCGACAGTGGGTGCTCCGGGTGGCAGAGCAGCAGCATCGGCTCGGTCGCCAGCGGCATGAGCGTCACACCGTCTGGTGGTTGCCCCGGCAAGGCGACGAAGGCGACATCGAGGCGTCCCAGGCGAACCTGATCGGCCAGGTGTGTTGATCCGCCGTGCCGCAGCCGGATCTCTACTCCTGGATAGGTGCGCCGGAAGCAGGCTAGCAACGGGGGGAGGTTGATCACACCGAGGCACTGCTCGGTGCCGACGGACACCGTGCCCCGCAGGAGCCCCTGCACAGCAGCGACGGCATCCCGCGCGGCGTCGACGCTGGCCAGGGTGCGGTGCGCCTCGATCAGCAGCGCCCGTCCCGCCTCGGTCAGCTCGACGCGGCGGGTGCTGCGGATGAACAGATCCGCGCCGAGCTCCCGCTCCAGCGTGCGGATCGACGCCGACAGGCCCGACTGGGCGACGCGCATGCGTTCCGCGGCCCGGGTGAAGTGCCTCTCCTCGGCGACCGCGATGAAGTACTCAAGGTGTCGCAGCTCCATGATTGAGCATCATATCTGCTCAATCTCAGCGGTTTTTGCTGTTGGACGGCAGGATGTGGGTGGGTGAGTCTGGTGCCTGCCGCTTTGACGAGCAGGCCAGTGGACTGTGAAATCGGAGGTTGTCACATGCAGGCCCGCCACATCGGCGAGGCGCAGGTAGGGCAGATCGGGTTGGGCGCCATGCCCATGTCGATCGAGGGCCGTCCCGACGAACGCCGCTCCATCGCCACAATTCACGCCGCGTTGGACGTGGGCGTCACGCTGCACAACTTTCACCGCGTTCCAGCGGGTCGCCCGGCAGCACGACGTGAGTCCACAGCAGGTCTGCCTCGCCTGGATGCTCGCCAAGTCGCCGATGGTCGTGCCGATCCCTGGAGCCAGCCGACCCCAGACGATCCGCGACTCGGCGGCTGCGGCGGACCTGGTCCTCACCCACGAGGAAATCGCTGATCTCGACGGCGCCGGCGCAGCGGCCTGACCGTCACTACACATATCTGGGGACTTTCTGATGAGTTACACCGCCGAACCCACCCGCTACGGCAGCATGAGCTACCGCCGCTGCGGACGCAGCGGGCTTCGCCTACCGGCCATGTCGCTCGGCTTGTGGCACAACTTCGGGGACGATCGGCCGATCGAGAGCCAGCGCGCGATTCTGCGTCGCGCCTTCGACCTCGGGATTACGCATTTCGACCTCGCGAACAACTATGGCCCACCTTACGGGTCCGCTGAGCAGAACTTCGGACGCCTGCTCGCCGAAGATTTTCGGCCGTACCGCGACGAGTTGGTCATCTCGACGAAGGCCGGGTACGACATGTGGCCCGGCCCGTACGGCGAAGGGGGCTCGCGAAAGTACCTGCTCGCCAGCCTTGATCAAAGCCTGCAGCGGATGGGGTTGGATTACGTCGACATCTTCTATTCGCACCGCTTCGACCCGCAGACCCCACTTGAAGAGACAATGGGAGCCTTGGACAGCGCCGTACGGCAAGGCAAGGCTCTGCACGTCGGGATCTCGTCCTACTCACCCGGCAAGACCGCCGAGGCGGCCGCAATCCTGAAGGATCTCGGCACGCCGCTGCTCATCCACCAGCCCTCGTATTCCATGCTCAACCGCTGGATCGAGCAGGATCTCCTCAGAGTGCTTGAGCAGGAGGGTGTCGGCTGCATCGGATTCTCGCCGCTCGCCCAGGGGATGCTTACTGACCGTTACCTTGGCGGTGTGCCCGAAGGTTCGCGCGCCAGCCGAGACAGCTCGCTGTCGCCGGAAGCGCTGAACGAGGAGAACCTCGCCAAAATCCGGGCATTGAACGAGATCGCCGCACGACGTGGACAAACGCTGGCCCAGATGGCGCTCGCCTGGTCGCTACGCGATCCGCGAATGACCTCGACCCTGATCGGCGCCAGCAGCGTCGCACAACTGGAGGCCAACGTGGCTGCCCTCGACAACCTGACGTTCACCGAGGACGAACTGACCGAGATCGACAGATTCGCCACGGAGTCCGGCATCAATCTCTGGGCGCGTTCCAGCAGCGAGTAGTCCCCGCCCGGGGCGTCCTTTCAAGAGGACGCCCACCAACGCTCCACCAGATGCTGGTGCTCATTGCCGACGCACGCATCGATCCACACCGCCGCATGATGGCCATCGGCGGCGATGCGACGTACCTGAAGATGCCAGTCCTCGGGTATTCCTTACTACACCGCATCAAAGCCGACCTGAATCCGTTCACGGCTCTGCGGCAGCCCGTACACCATGTTTCCAGCCAGCAGATCGCTGAGCCGATGCCAGTCGCGCTGCTCGGCGCTCGCTGCGTAAGCGCGCACAGCGCCTCGGGTTCTCGATGTCTCACCCAGGGGCCGCACGCTACAGAGCAGCACCGACAGCGGGTCAGGTTCACAGGCGCCGGCAAGATTCATCGCGCTCAACGATCGAACTGATCAGTTCCTTCTGTTGGACAGCTCAATCCGGGTCAATCAGACTCCGGGGTGGATCTCGAGGGAGGCAGACCGATGGAATACCGCACCTTGGGCAACACCGGCACGGTGGTGTCCTCGCAGTGCCTGGGCACGATGACGTTCGGCAACGAGAGCAGCGAGGAGGTGTCGCACGCCCAGCTCGACCGGTTCACCGAACGCGGCGGGAACTTCATCGACACCGCCAACGTGTACTCCCGAGGCTTGTCCGAGGAGATCGTCGGCCGCTGGCTGGCGGCCCGGCGGGGGGTACGGGATCAGCTGGTCATCGCGACAAAGGGACGTTTTCCCATGGGGGACGGGCCCAATGATGCGGGCCTCACCCGCACCAACCTGTCCCGGGCGTTGGAAGCGAGCCTGCGCCGGCTCGGGGTCGAGACCATCGACCTCTACCAGGCGCACGCCTGGGACCCCCTGACCCCGATCGAGGAGACCCTCGGCTTCTTTGACGACGCGGTGCGCGCCGGCAAGATCCGATACGCGGGCGTCAGCAACTTCCTCGGCTGGCAGTTGCAGAAAGCAGCGCTGCTGACCCAGTTCCGCGGGCTCGCGCCGATCGTGACGCTGCAGCCCCAGTACAACCTGCTGGTGCGCGACATCGAGTTTGAACTGGCGGATGTGTGCCGCAACGAGAACATCGGGATCCTGCCGTGGTCCCCGCTGGCCGGTGGCTGGTTGACCGGAAAGTACACGCGTGACCATGTGCCGACCGGCGCGACCCGGCTCGGCGAGGACCCGAAGCGTGGCATGGAGGCCTATGCCCCGCGCAACGCAGAGGAACGCACGTGGCGGGTCATCGACACGGTGCGGCAGGTCGCCGAGGGGCGTGGTGCATCCATGTCACAGGTGGCGCTGGCCTGGGTCGCGGACCGCCCCGCCGTCACGTCGGTGATCCTCGGCGCACGCACGCTCGAACAGCTCGACGACAACCTCGGCGCCGCCGATCTGCACCTGTCGGAAAAGGAGACAGCTCTGCTCACCGAGGCAAGCTCGCCGAGCGTGTCCGATTATCCGTACGGCGCACCGGGCGTCCAGCAACGCTCGCGTACCCTGCCCCTCTCCATCTGAGCGACTCCAGCGGCCGCCGGGCTCAGCAGCGTCACCGTGGCTGCGCCCGGGTCTCGGGACCGGGACGCGTAGAGCTGCGGTACACCTTTGACCTGCCCACCGTGGCGCCGGTGCGGCTGGTGCTCGACCACGACTACCGACACCCCAACCACTCTGCCTCGCCGATGCCGGCGCCGCCCGTGTCGGCGTCGGCGTCGGGTGATCCCGACGATGCCCCGTTCCCGCTCAGGAGAAGTGGGTCTGCGGCCGGATGAGTCGCTCCCCGTCGATGATCAGGTCGACCTTCTCGTTGTAGAAGGCGATCAGCCCGGCGATCGGCAGGAGCGGGCCTGTGGGGAAGTCGTACGACCAGGCCAGGTCCGGGTAGACCGTGCCGTCGACACGCACGGACCAGTAGCGGCTGACCCGGCCCTTGTACGGGCAGGAGGTCGTCGTCTCTGACGGCACGAGGTGCCCGAAGTTCACCTCAGTCCGGTTGAGGTAGTAGCGAGTCGGCAGACCGGTCTCGAAGACCAGCACCGGCGACGCCGACTCGGCCAGCACGACCCCGTCGCGTTCCACCCGTACGTGGCGGGTGGACCGCAGTGCGTCCACCCGGGCATACGGATTCCGGGGGTGCACGAAGACCTCTTCGTCCTCTTCGAACCAGCTGTCCATGGCGGCCCAGTCGAACCGGACGGTGTCCGCCAACCCGGGCAGCGCGTCGTCTCCGTAGCACCGGGCGGACGAAGGACGGGAAGTCTCGCCGACGCGCAGCCCGTGCACCCGCCCGGTTCCACATCGGATCCGCTCCGTGCGGTGCTCATCGACCAGGAGGCTGCGGTTCACGTCGGCGATCGGGATGTAGTACTGGGGGTAGAAGGGCCACTCCCACACGTACTGCGCCCGCCTGGTGTCCAGCACCAGTTCGCCGGCGAAGTAGGCGCGGATCCGGCGGGGCACCGGCTCAACGCGGTCGTCCGGGGCGATCGCCTTCGGATAGTCCGGCACCTTGTCCTCCAGTTCAGCAACAGCCCCGGTTTCGGGGGATATTGGCTCAACGATCAGGAGGCGTGGGTGTCTCGCCGGTTCGGTGACGCGCCGGTACGCCTTCGCGCCGGGGCGCCCGGCGAAGGCGGGGTACCGCCAAGGCCAGGGCCCCGGCCGCTGCGGTCCATGCGGATGCCCACCGATCGGTTTGGCCAGCGCGAACCCCGCGAGGCGTGCCGCCCACGACTGCGAACGCGTACTGCGGCGGGCGGGAAGGGGTGCCCATGGCGGTGCCTGCGCCGGGGTGGCCAGGTCGACCGCGAACACCCGCCGGAAGATCGCATACTCGATGGCGATCACCGCCAGCCACGGCAGGGCCATCAGCGGTGCGAACCAGGTAAAGCTCAACCCGCTGACGGCGAAGGCGAGCAGGTTGCTCACATTGGAGATCGGCAGCAGCAGCGACGCGGAGTTGGCCAGGTTCCCGCAGGCGTACAGGTGCGGTTTCGGCCGCACCCCCACCCGAGCGGTGGTGGTCAGCACCGCCGGGGTCAGCAGCACCACCGTGGCGTCGAGGCTCAACACGGCGGTCACGATCGAGACGAGTACGAAGACCAGCCGCAGCAGACGTCGTGGTGAGCCCCGGCTGGCACGGCCGACGACCGCTCCGGCGTAGCCGAGCACACCGTGTTCGTCGGCGAGGTGCGCCAGGACCAGTACGGTGGTCAGGAACCCCACCGTCGGCCCACGCGCCACCAGTTCGCCGCGCACCTGTGGCCGGGAGACCAGCCCAACGCGACCAGCAGCCCGGCGCCGGGCACCGCGTCCGGCAGCCCGCGCGGCGGGGCTACCGCGAAGCCGAGCACCGCGGCCAACACCAGCAGACCGACGGCGGCGCTCACCGCGCCAACCCGAACCGGTCGCCGGCCCACTCGAGCACGATTAGGACGCTACCCGGCCCGTTCGGGTCGGTCGTCCCGCTGCGTTGGGATCGGACGGAACACCTCACTCGGCGGCGGGAGTTGTCTGCCGGTGCCGGAGTGATCGGAGGCCGCCGTCGGCGCGGACAGGCTCGAGCCGTACGGCCGGAGACGATCTCGGGGGGTTTCCTCCATTGCGGGACGACACGTGGTGCATGGCCTTCGTAGTCACCATTGGGGTCGAGGCTCCATAGCGCCGTTGCGAATATCCTGGGACTTTTCAAGGCGCACATGGCGGGTAACCGCGGCACAGACAACGGACAGTTGAAGGGAGCAGACGATGACCGCTAGCGTCACTGCAACTCATGACGTCCACTACAACGTGATCAGCCTCTTGTACCACACCTTGCAGGAAGCCGACACGCTACAGCAGTACATCGACGACGCTCAACGTAGTGGTGATCCGGCGGCTGCGCAGTTCTTCAAGGACGTGCAGTCGAATGACCGGGACCGGGCCCAGCGAGCGAAGGAGCTCCTGCGTTCCCAATTGGCAAGCTGACGCGGACACCGGGGCTGACGCCATCGGAAGGTTGAGGCGGCAGCCCCCTGCGCCGTTTTTCTCGTGCCTCAGGCGTCCCGGAACAGGGAGTAACCCAGTGATTGCCGGTCTACATCAGCGTCTTGAGGCCGATGAGTACGAACATCCCCGCGGGCAAAACGCCGATGGAGGCCATGCGCGCACTCAAGCGTCGTCTACAAGCAAATGATCAAAGACGCTAACAAGGCTGGGGCGGGCCCGGGAGGACACGTGGGGACGACTCTTCAATCCAGCGTGGCCAACCCGATCCCCATGATCGACACTTCGGAACAGTCACTTCCCGGACCCGCCGAACCCCAGCCTAGAGCACCGCTCCTCGCCGCCTCTTGACACAGAGGGGTGCCAGATGCGTGCACATGATCATGAAGATGCCGATTACGGCGAGTTCGGAGGCTTGGCCTTTTGCGGGTAAATCGTCTCGTGACGGGCCAGCATGGCGACGAACTCGCCGATCTTCCGCTCGCGGGTCTGCGCCCGTTTGACGGCATTGACTCGGTGGATGAGAGCGTACCGGTTGGTTTTGGTGAGTACGTCGAACATGGCTTGGGCGGTGGGGTCGGCGGCAATGGCGGCGAGGAGGTCGGCCGGCACCTCGGCTTCGGACGGCGGGGCGTAGGCGGCCGCCCACCGCCCGTCCGCCTTCGCGGCTTCCACCGCGGCGCGGCCTGGGGGCAGCATTCGCTCCTGCACCTCCAGCCGGGCCACGTGGGAGACGTTGCGTTGTGACCAGGAACTGCGGGGCCTGCGAGGGGTGAACCGGATCCAGGAGGTTTCCTGATCCCGTTTACGGGTTTGCCCGTCGATCCAGCCGAAACACAGGGCCTCGTCGACAGCCTGCTGCCAGGTCAGCGTCGTGACTGTGCCGCCCTTCTTGGTCAGGGCGAGCCAGACACCAGGCGACGTGGCGTGGTTGGCCGACAACCACGCGCGCAGCGCCTCGGCGTCCGCGACGATCAACTCATCCAGTTCGGCACTCGCCATAACGGCAGGCTAACCGCTGCGCCGTGGCCGCAGCCTCTGCCCGTCGACCAGCCCGACTCGCCGGGCTGCCGGCGCGCAGGCAGCCCGGCAGACCGTCGGGGGCAGGACCTCGACGCTCAGGACGATCTCGACGCCGGGCCGGCATGTGTGAGACTCCACGTGCACGCGCCGCGTATGGCGAGCGTCGTCCACGACCACGGGCCTCTGACAATCAACAGCGCCCCGTACGAGCCGACGACGCCCGGCGATCCAGCCGCGCACCTCACCCGCTCGATCTGCAGCAGTTGAGGATGACCTGGCTGTGGGAGGTGTGGCAATCAGCCGTGATTGTCTCCCCGTGATCGGCGGAAGTAGGAGACCGTCGTCACGGCGAGCAGCACCGCGCCAATAAAGAAATAGGTGTTGATCCCAAGGCCGGCCCACAGCTCAGCCGTGGAGATGTCTTCCGCCCCCAAAGCCGCCTCGGCGGATGCCTGTAGCCATCAGCAGGTTTTCGACCATCCCGGGAACCCCTCGGACGACGAGTAGCGCGCTGCCAAACCACAGCGGCGTGAGGAGCACCCGCCGAGGGATGCGTCGTCCCCATGGCCGGACGGTGGCTACAACGACAGCCGCCCCGACGGCCGACATGAGGATGAGAGTGATGTTGAAGATTACGTACGCCCTTAGGCCCCAAGGTCCGTCGCCGGTCGGATCGTTACCGGGGAGGAACACCGCTACCACGTGGGACACGACGAAAAAGATCAGCCACGCGAACGTGCCGTACGCCCAACGAGGGCTGCCGTGAACTCTCATATCATCAAGATCGTCCCCTCGGGCGCCATGGCGCCTCCCATCCTGAGGGGACTCATCTCCCTCACTAGAGGGAGGCTCGAATTCTCGGGCACACCCAACTTGGCACGACCGCCACCAGCGGCATGCGCCCCGAACTGATGGCCTAGTGCTCGCGGGCCACGGGCGAGTCGGATTGTGGTTGGCCTTCGATCACGGTGGACATGCTCAATTCGGCACGTGCGGGAGCACGCCAGGGCGGCGACGGTTCCCGGACCGGTTCCCGCGTCCAGCAGCCGGATGCCGGCTTCGACACCGGCGGCACCGCCTCGCCGGAGAGACATGGACTGTGGCGGCAGAGGCCATGCCGCAAGACGAGGTGCTTGTCGTGAACGGCGAGCAAGCAGCACTGGTCTACCTCACCTGGAGACGCCAGCAGGAGACCCCGCCCTGGCCGTTCCCATCCAGTAACGGCGGTAACGGCATCCAGCGGTTAGAGCCCGGCATGGAGGCCAGGCGGCCGACCGCGAGGGGTCGCCTCACCATGGGAGGCGACCCCTCGCGGTCGCTCCGGGCGGGCGGTAGGCGCGCAGCGAGGGCCTAGCCTGCGAGCGAACACACGGGCATAGCTGTTAAGGGTCGGGAGTGTGTCGATTTCCCTGTTGGGGCTCGCAAAGTGATCAATGTTCTTAGATGGCAGTCCGGTCGCCACAGGCGAGAATCAGCGCGTTGAGGGCCTTGGCCCAACAGAGCCAGTCGCTGGGTGGCGTCCGGCCAGGCGGCGGGCCGAAAGACGGACGAAAAAGCTTGACACAAGGTGTCAGATTTTGGGCCGAGGATGGTCTCACCGGTCGGCGTCGATGGTGGGCGTGGGGACCGCGCCCACAGATAGCTACGGAAAGATGCGGACTGCATGCGCGAAACGTCAGAAGATCTCAAAGAGCTTCAGGCCCTCCTCGGCGCCTCCCTCTCCCGCTCTGCCTCGCACCTCCGCTCGATCATCAACACTGAGCGCACACTGAACGCCGAGCAGCTCACCCAGGTCCTCACCGGCATCTGCACCCTCGCCTTGTCCACCGTGACGGCGAAGGGCGAGCCGCGGATCAGCGGTGTAGACGGGCGCTTCCTGCACGGCAAGTGGTATTTCGGCACGGCGCGCGGCGCCGCCAAGGCACGCCACCTCGCGGCGCGGCCCGCCGTCAGCGCCGCGCACCTGCGCGGTGAGGACCTGGGCGTGTTCACGCACGGGAAGGTGGAGGTCCTCAACCCACAGGACGGAGAGCCGGCCGCGGGCTGGCCGGACCTGCTCGCGTACTTGAAGGACTTCTACGGCGACAACTTCTTCGACTGGGACAACGACGTGCTCTATTACCGGCTGCATCCGCAATGGATGACTGGCTACGCCCCGGGCATCGCAAAGCTCACTGCGGCCTCCCTGTCCTGATCCCCAGCACGGGCCGCATTGGGACCGGCCACGTGCTGAGAGATCTGGTGAAGCGGCCGCTCAGCCCCATTTGATGACGATCTGCCGCGTAGTGGCGTGATCGGTTTGATTGACATGGGTGGGGGCCTCTCCGCCCGTGTCCTGCTGCGTTGCGAGAGGGTGGACGAAGGTTGACTGCATTGGTCAGGGGCGGCGCGAGTATGGGGGGCGAGACCATCGAGGTGGTGGGGGCTCGTACCAACAATCTGCGGGACGTGTCCGTGAGTATTCCCAAGGGGCGGCTCGTCGCCTTCACCGGCGTGAGCGGCAGCGGCAAGACTTCGCTGGCCATCGACACCCTGCACAACGAAGCCCAGCTGCGGTATCTGGAAGGGCTTTCGCCGTTCGTACGGCAGTACATCACCCAACGTAATCGGCCGAAGGTGGACCGCATCCTGGGCCTCGGCGCGACGCTCGCGGTCGACCAGCGCCGTCTGAACCGCAACCCCCGCTCCACGGTCGCGACGATCACCGGCATCGACGGGCACCTAGGGCTGCTGTACTCGCGCCTTCCAGGGATCGGCGCAGACCCGGCGGTGGAGAGTGGGGACGGGCATCTGACGACCGCTCACTTCGACCGCAATAGCCTGGAAGGGAGTTGTGCGGACTGCCACGGTGTGGGTGGGCGCTGGCAGGCGCAGGAGGACCTGGTCATCACCCACCCGGAGCGTCCGCTCTTCGAGGGGGCCTCGCCCTGGTACGCGAAATGGCGATCAGGGGAGCACGCGTTCGTACCGGCGCTTGCCGAGAAGCGGGGCGTGGACCTCGGCCGGTCGTGGCAGTCGCTGCCCGAGGAGTTCCGTCACTGCGTGCTCTACGGCACGGGTGACGAGAACATCGAGGCGACCGTCGACATGACGAACAAGAATGAGACGGCCCTGGTGACCTACACCTCGAGCCAGCCGCTGCGGGGCGCGCTCGCCGAGGTGGAGCGGGTGTTCGTGAACGCCCAGACGTCCAGCGCCAAGCAGCGCTACCTGCCGTACATGCGCAAGCAGCCCTGCGGCACCTGCGGCGGCAGCGGGTACGACCAGGTGGCCCGGTCCGTGCGGCTCGGCGGGCTGACCTACCCCGACCTGCTCGAGGTGGAAGTACGGGAGGTGCGCCGCTGGGCGAAGCGCGTGGCGGACGACCTGGGCGCCCGGCAGCGGGAGGTGGGTGAGCCACTGCTGCAGGACCTGGGCCGCAGGCTCGGAATCCTTGACCGGCTCGGCCTGGCCCATCTCCAGCTGTCCCGGAGCGCGGCAACGCTGTCCGGGGGTGAGTTGCAGCGGACCCGACTCGCCGCGCAGCTCAGCACCGAGCTGAGCGACATCATCTTCGTCCTGGACGAGCCCGGGACCGGGCTGCACCCGGCGGACAAGGCACAGTTGCTCGACATCGCCCTGGAGCTGCGCGAGGCTGGCAACACGGTGCTCCTCGTCGAGCACGACCCTGAGCTGATCGCCCGGGCCGACTGGGTCATCGACATGGGACCCGGCGCGGGCCGCCTCGGCGGTGAGATCCTGGTGTCCGGCCCTCCCGCCGACGTGGCCGCCCACCCGACGTCGCTGACCGGGCGCTATCTGGCCGGTGAGGGACCGCGGCTGCACCGGACCCCCCGCCCGACCGGCGATGACACCGGCTGGGTCGAACTGCACGGCCTGCGTGCGCACAACGTGAGCGCGGATCTGGTGAGTTTCCCCTCCGGTCGGCTCACCTGCCTGACCGGGCTGAGCGGCAGCGGCAAGAGCAGCCTACTTGGCGCGCTCGGGGCGAGCGTGGAGGCCGCCCTGAACGGGACGGCGAGCGACACGGTGCGGGAGGTCACCGGCATCGAGGGGTTCAGCTGGGTCGCCGTCGTCGATCAGGAACCGCTGGGACGGACGCCGCGATCCAACCCGGCCACCTACAGCAAGGCGTTCGACATCATCCGCAAGCTGTTCGCCGAGACCGACGTGGCGCACGGGCGCGGGACCAACGCCTCCTGGTTCAGCTTCAACACCGCGGATGGCGGCCGCTGCGAGACGTGCACCGGTTATGGCCGCAAGCTGGTCGACATGCACTTCCTGCCAGATGTGTGGGTGGTCTGCGACGCGTGCGAGGGTCGGCGTTACCAGCCGGAGGCTTTGGAGATCAGGTATCAGGGGTTGGCCATCGATCAGGTGCTGGAGCTGACCGTCGCCGAGGCTGCGGAGCATTTCTCCGCGCCCCGACAGCTCGCGGAAACGCTCGGAGCCCTGAACCAGGTGGGGCTTGGCTATCTCCAACTCGGGCAGAGCGCCACAGAGTTGTCCGGCGGCGAGGCGCAGCGGCTGAAGCTGGCCTCCGCGATCCAGCGCGGCGCTGCGAGCCGCAAGGCCGGCCTCGTCGTTCTCGACGAGCCCGTCTCGGGCCTGCACCCGTCTGACATCCAGCGTGTGGTGGATGCGCTCGATGTGTTGCTCGACTCGGGCAACACCGTCGTCGTGGCCGAACATCACATCCCCGTCGCCGCGTCGGCGGACTGGGTGATCGACCTGGGACCGGGAGCCGGCCCGGACGGGGGTGCGGTGGTCGCGCAGGGCCCCCCGGACGCCGTCGCAACAGCGGACACCCCGACCGCCGGCTTCCTCCGGCGGTACGCGGCGGGCCTGCCCCTGCTACAGGCGCGGGAAGGCGCGCGCCGCTGAGGACGAGGCCCGCCCAACACAATGGGCTCGACCAACGGGTCAGCCGCTTCGGCGGTTACCCCACTGGCGCGGGCTCTGGACCGAGCCCCGGCCACCGAGGTGCTGACCCTTTCCATGCGGTTGAGGCGAGGCGACCTTGCCCTTCGCGCGTCGGGCAGCCCGGTTTGCGTGAGCGGCAGGCTGGTCGGTCTCGGCCGTGGTTGAGGTGTCGGCATCCGCCGCGCGGGCGTCTTGAACGGGCTCAGGCTCCGGCATCGGTATCTCCCTGGATTCGTGGGGCGCCCTGCGGACCATCGACAGCCGACGGACGCGGACCACTCGACGCCGGTGCGGGCGCCTTGACGGTATCGCAACGCCAAGCCCGTCCGGTCGACGGTCTCTAGCCGCGCCTGAGGGTGGCGCCCGTCTGTGGCAGCCGATACGCGACCGAGAGTTGACCGGAAGGGCCGCCCAACCGCCCGACTGACCGTCAACTGCCGAGCGCACGGCCGCCGGTTGCGACCCAAGAATCGAGGCCAAAGACCAAGAACCGCTGGTAACAGGCTTGCAGAGACAGATAGAGCACCGCTGACACCCACGGCTGGGACTTTCAGTCCACCGGGTGGTTAGGGATCCTCGATCGGACGGCCAGGCCGTACAGGCAGGCCAGCCCGGCCAGGATGCCGAACAGGACGAACGGGCCGGCGGGGCGCCAGTTGTCGTACAGGGTGCCACCGGCGGCGAACGCGATCATGATGCCGATGCCGCCGCTGAGCGCGAACGTTCCGATGACCGAGCCCCGGGTACGGCTGGGAGCCTGTTCGGCGATCAGCACCTGACTGGAGATGACGGCGCTGACCTGGCCGAGCCCGATCAGCGCGGCGACGGCGTAGCCGAGCGGGCTGAACGGGTCTCCGACGAAGATCGTGGCGGTGTAGCCGAGGGCGGCGGTCCCCAGGGAGATCAGCACCGCGTCGGTGCGGGACAGCCGGTCGGCGATGATGCCGATGGCCGGTGCCCCGATCAGCGCGACGCCGTTGGCCACTCCCAGCAACAGACCTGCCTTGGCCAGCGCCTCGGCCTCGCTGAGCCCGAGGTGCTGGGTGCCGTACTGCTGTGCCCAGAGGGTGAGGTAGGCGCCGACGAGCGCCAGGTCGGCCCGGGCGACGAAGGCGCTGAGGTAGGCGAAGGAGACGCCGGGGCGCCGGATCTCGGCGACGCCCTCGCGCAGCAGCCTGGGGATCGGGATGTGCTCGGAGTGCGTTGTCGCCAGGCCGCCCCGGAGGGTGAGCCGCATCAGGATCGCGGTGAGCAGGGCCAGCCCGCCGACGATGAGGTAGGTCGCCCGCAGCGCGGCGGTCGCGTCCATCCCGATGCCCTCGAAGATGTCGGGCAGTTTGATCAGCACGAAGAACGTGACGAGCGCGCCGAGACCGTTGCAGAAGCCGAGGATGCCGTTGGCCCTGCCGCGGGTGGTGTCTTGGACGTAGTCGGCGACCACGGCCGTGAGCATCACGGTGACCATCGCCATGCCGACGGCGGCGACACCCCGGGCCAGGTAGTAGGGCAGGACCGAGCCGAGGAACGGTGCCATGCCGACGCCGAGGCCGAGCAGGATGTAGCCGCCGACCACGATCGGGCGCCGTCCGAGGCGGTCGGACCAGGCGCCGGCCAGGCCGACCGCCGCGATCAGGACGATCTCGCTGATCAGCCCAGCGGTGCCCACGATCGAACCCTGCTCGCCCTTGGGCACGCCCAGGATGGAGGTGAGTAGCGCGGTCTGCGCGGCCGGGATGAACGTGAACGTCATGATCGACGTCAGCGCCAGCCAGTAGTACCCGCTGATGTTGGTCCGGGTCGTGCCCGGTGAGAGCCGGAGTGGGCCGAACGTGGTGGTCTGCTCGCCGGCCTCCGGCGCGGCGGCGGTGCCTTCCTGGCTGCGCTGCACGTTGGCCCCTCTGCCCTGTTGTGGCACGAATGGAAACGCTGTTTCCACACCCTAGCGGGTCAGGGCCCGGAGGTGATCGCGTCGGTGCGGCGCATTTCTCGTCGCCCGGTCCCGGTCCGGCGCCGTCGACCCGTCCCTGGTGTCGCAACCGGCCAGCTCAGGGGCCGACGACGCCGCGGGCGTGTTCGAGGGGAAGCGGGTCAACGGCCCGAAGCGGTTCATTGTCACCGACACCCTCGGGCTGCTGGTCACGGTCTGGGTCCTGGCCGCGTCCTGGCAGGACCGCGACGGTGCCAAGGGCGCGCTGCTCGCCGCGGTGGCGGCCACCCCGATCCGGCACATGTTCGCCGACCAGGGCTTCGCCGGCCGGCTCGTCGGCTGGGCCGCCGCGATGCTGAACCTGACGTTGGACATCGTCCGGAAACCGGCTGATCAGAAGGGATTCGCTGTCCACCCCAGGCGGTGGGTGGTCGAGAGGAGTCTGGGCTGGCTGATGGGCCACCACCGGCCGGCCCGCGACCACGAACGCCGGCCGGAGACATCCGAGGACATGATCCGGTGGGCGGCCTGCGTGCGGCTGACGCTAACAGGGCCTGCTGACCAGGTGATTCGGAGCTGGCCGAACTCCTTGCTGGCCCCCGTTCTCAGACCCTGACCTTAGGCCTCGTGACCCGTACCGGAAGATTCGTGACGCCATCCCGCGGTTCCTAGGTCGATGAGAGCGAATATCTGAGGAGGGCCGAGGTTCAGGGCGGAGCCCCGAGGTCTTCGGGGTCTTGGTCTTCCGAAAACGCGGTCGGCCGGGCCGGCGCGGCCCGCTTGCGGGCCGTCTTTGATACGTCGAGAGAACAATTCGGCGGTGTCCTGCGCCGGGTGATGCTTGACGTCGTGGCCTCGGACGACGCCTGACATGATCGCGAGGCGACAACCGCGCGACTCGCGGCATGACCGGTCACGCTATACCGAGCGACCAGCGCCGGCATGACAGTCCTTCTGCGCCGCGACCGCAGCCACTTCCACATGCGGCAATCTCGCTCACTCGGATAGTGGCGCGCGCGAAGAGCCTGGCGCGCATAAGGTCGGCTCGACATGGCGACCTTCGCGAGACTAGGACCGGGCCAGGACATGGACCAAGGCACCCGCGACGAGTTGCTCGGCCGCCTGGCTGAGGCAGTCGGCTCCGTCACAGTCGCACACCCGACGCGGGTTGCCATCGACGGACCGCCCGCCGCCGGCAAGACCACCCTCGCCGACGAACTGGCCGTCGCCTTGCGCACACAGGGCCGCGACGTCATCCGCGCGACGATCGACGATTTCCTCTTCCCCCGGGCACAGCGCTATCCGCGCGGCGAGTATTCGGCCGAAGGATGCTACTTCGACGCCCACGACTACGACGCGCTGAACCGAGTTCTGCTCGATCCGCTCGGCCCAGGCGGAGATCGACGCTTCCAACACGCGGTGTACGACCGCACCGCGGATATTGCCCTGTCGCCGCCGGTCATGACTGCCCCCGGCGACGCCGTGCTGGTCTTCGACGGCGTCTTCCTCATGCGCCCGGAACTGATTGGTCGGTGGGACCTGCGCATCTTCGTGTCGACCGCGCTCGAGAAGACTGTGGATCGTGCCGTGATCCGAGAGCGCCGGGTGTTATCTCGGGCCGACGTCGAACGGCGCTGGCGCGAGCGTTACATCCCCTCCCAACAGCTCTACTTCGCTACGGTCCGCCCGACCGATCACGTCGACATCATCGTGCACAACGACGAGCCTCAGCAGCCGGTATGGGCGACCCCAACACACTGACCGCGCTCAGTTCGGCTACTTGGACACTCTCCGCAGGATCGATGTCCGGCCAGACTCCGCCCAGGTGCTCGGCGAGACGCTCCCCCGCCACCTGCGTCGGGACGGCCGGATTCGAACCGACGACCCCTTGACCCCCAGGACGATTCGCCACACGCACCAACTCATTGAGCCGATGTTGACGGCGGTGGGCCGTCGCAGGGTCCAGGAGTACCTCATCTCGGTCGTCACCTCTGGATCGCTCCTGCAACGCGTCTGCGCAGTCCGCGCCTCGTACTGGGACTAGACATGTTCGGCGCCGCCGGTCCTCCGTCGGCTGATGTGCGACAGTCGTCCGCCAACTGATCCGCGACGTCCGCGCGGATCGCGGTTACCTGTTGACTGGTGGTACGACCGCATCGCGGCACATCCGGATGCCGGGCGTTGGTGGAGGATGGGTGCATGATCGGTGACCGGTGGGGCGTGACCGACAGCGAGAAATTGCGCTGCTATCCGTGCGACGACTTCGTCGTCTCACCCGCGCTGCAGGCGTGGCGGGGTGTGCGCGTCGAGGCGTCTGCCGAAGTGGTGTGGCCGTGGGTTGCACAAGTGCGGCTTGCGCCGTACTCCTATGACTGGATCGACAACCTCGGCTGCCGTTCACCTCGAGAGCTCGTAGGCCTTCCCGAGCCGCAAGTCGGAGAGAGATTCACTACTGCTGGCGGGCGGGAGCTGGGCAGGATCGTCTCGGTCGACCCGGGGAAACAGCTGACGGGCACCATCATGGGCGCCTTCATGTCCTACGTCCTCGTGCCCCAGGAGCACGACACGCGCTTGCTGCTCAAGGTCGTCATGCAGACCACCCGCTGGGCCGCCCTCGGGCTGTCCGTCGGCGACCTGATCATGGCTCGACGTCAGCTACTGAACCTGAAGCAACTCGCCGAGCGTCACCACCACCGGGGCACGGCCAAGGATTGAGGATCAAGCCTCATCGGCAGGAGCGGACGCTGGCGGGGCGCGGTCAGCGGCAGTTGAGTGCATCTGCAACGAAGGGCAGGGGCAATTGATAACGCAGGTAATGGGTACCCGCCGTAAACCGAGGACTGCCGGTTGATGACGAACGTTGATGAGCTGTTCGCGGCACGTTTCGCCTTCCCGGTGGGCGACCGGGTGCGAGGCACCGTGTGTGCCGTCCCGATGGGTGCGGGACGGTCAGGGGTTCTGGTAGACCTTGGTCGGCCGCCGCAGGGGTGGGTCGACGTCCTGCACCTGCCGGACGACCCGACCGACTGGCCCGCGGTCGGCAAGGCTGGACTCTTTGAGGTGTTGCAACACCGGCCCGGCCAGGTGCGGCTGTTTCCGTTGGACGCCGGGATGCGCAGTCGTAGGACCCGCTTCTCGCGCTGGTCGGGTGAGGAATGGGCCGCGATCACCCGCCGGTACCCCGAGGGCGAAGCTGTCGTGGGAACCGTCACCAACGTTTTCCCAGGCAACCGCGAGTACACAGTCGCGTTCGACGACTGCTGGTCGGCGGTCGAGTATGAGGACAATGCGCCCTCGGTCGGCTGGAGCGGCCCGTTCCGCGTGACCCGACTGCTGGAGTGGACCCACCGAATCCTGCTAACGCCGGCGGCGTAGCGATCGACCAGATGGATGGGCAAAACCACGTCGATCGGGCCGAACCCCTCGGGTTCCGACGGACCGGCTGACTCACTCAACTCGGCAGATCCGTGCGCTCATGCTCCGCCGACCTGCCGCTAGGCCCTAGA
Organism: Micromonospora sp. NBC_00858; assembly: GCF_045207365.1. Classification (NCBI taxonomy): domain Bacteria; kingdom Bacillati; phylum Actinomycetota; class Actinomycetes; order Micromonosporales; family Micromonosporaceae; genus Micromonospora; species Micromonospora sp. NBC_00858. The sequence continues at coordinate 3,654,281 of NZ_CP108828.1, forward strand.
TCCCCTGTCGCACATCACCTGGCGGAGATGTGTAGCGGATCAGTTGGCGGATCACATGTTCGGCGCCGTCTGTCGTGTCTCAGGACCTGCATGACAGATCGGTATCAGGACCTGGGTAACACTCCGCCACCTGTGGCACTGGCCCGACGCCTGGCCAAGGTCGACGAGCTGGTCAGAACCGGCGGCGACGGCTGGAAGGAACTGATCGGCCTCTACCGTCGCCCGCCACGGGCGAGGCCGTTCGACCCCAGGCCACAACAGCACATCCGCATCCACCAGCGTTGCCGGGTGGTACGACTGTTTCAGAGGCTGACAGAAGCGGCAGAACGGGGCGAACCGATGACGGGTGGCGCAGCCCGGCTGGTGCGGGGATCGGAGGAGAAGCGGGCGACGTTCCTGGACCTGTTCTTCGACCTGGTGTTTGTCTTCGCGATCTTCCGGTTCTCGCAGGAGCTGCTGGACCATCTGAACTGGACCGGCGCCTTCCAGACGCTGGTGCCGCTGCTCGCCCTGTGGTGGGTATGGAACGAGACGTCGGGGGTAGCCGACAGATTCGACCCGCGACGGCCGGCGATACAGGTGCTGTTCATCGGGTGCATGTTCGGCAGCTTGGTGCTGGTGGCCGCGGCGCCTGAGGCGTTCGGCGAACATGGCCTGGTCTTCGCCGGCGGATACGTCGCCGTCCAGGTCGGTCGCAGCCTGTTTCTCGTGATCGTTACGCGTGGCGACGAGCGGCAGCGTCCCGAGATGCGGATGCTGTTCTGGTTCGGCGTGTCGGCGGTGCCGTGGCTCGCAGGCGCTGCCCTACAGGGTTGGCCACGTGGGGTGCTGTGGACGCTGGCGGTGGCCGTGGATTACACGGTGGCCAGACTCGGCTGGCCCACGCCGAGACTGGGCCGCGCCAGCGCGGCGGAGTTTTCGGTCTCGGGCGAGTTCCTGGCCGAGCGACATCGGCAGGGCTTCATCATCGCGCTCGGCGAGCTGATTCTGGTGACGGGGTTGGGGCTCAGCAGCAACGCCTTCGAGGCAGACCGCAGCGCGGCGGTCGTGGTGGCGTTCGCGACCACGGTGCTGCTGTGGCGGATCTACATCCACCGTGCCGGGGAGGTGTTCGGCGGGGCCGTCGCCGCGGCCCCTGAAACGCTCCGCGTCACTGTGTCGGTGCAATACGCCCACCTGGTCATGGTCGCCGGCATCGTCGCGATCTCCGTCGGCGACGAGCTCGTCATCGAGCACCCGCTCGGGCACACACAACCGGCCTGGGCCACCGTCATCCTCGGCGGACCCGCACTGTTCCTCGCCGGACGGGCCGCCTTAGAGTACGAGGTGTTCGGCCGGGTGTCCCGAGACCGCGTGGCCGGGGTCCTCGCGCTCGCCGCCATCTCGCCGGCAACGATCTTCCTGCCGCCCGTGCTGGTCGCCGCCGCCGCTGCTCTCGTCCTGGCCGCGATCGCCGTATCCGACGCAGCCCGTGCCCCACGACGCCCACCCGAGCCGCCCGGTTAGCCGGAAAGTGTCACCCACGTCCCGAGACTGGTTCTGTCACGGACCTCCTGAGACCCGACGTTGTTCGGCGCCGTCCTGTCCCGTCACGGCTGATGCTTTACATCTGCGTCCCACCAGACGCTTGACATGATTGGCTTCGGGAACCGTGGGTCAGAACAATCGGAGGCCGTACCCTGCCGACGTGATCACACGCTTCCTCGCGGTCGCAGGGCGTCGCCGCCGGATCATCCTGGTCGTCGCCCTGGTCCTGTCCATTGGTTACCTTCTGGTCCACGTCTGGGTGCCGTCCCTGAGACAACGCACGTTTCCGGCGATGGCGGCCGCTTCCGCGGTTTTCCTGATGCTGGGGATCGTCTCGTCGTGAGTTCCCCCCGCTTTGATGGAGCGGTGGTTACCTGCTGCCGGCTGGCGCAGGGGTGACGATAGGTGGCGCGGCTGGGTCGTGCTGGCGGGTATGCCAGGCGGTCTCGTATTCGTCGGGGCTGAGGTAGCCGAGTTCCTTCTGGATGCGGCGGGTGTTGTACCAGCCGTCGATGTAGGCGAAGATCGCGTTCTCGGCCTCGTCGCGGGTCCGCCAGCTCGTGCGGTAGACGAGTTCGATCTTCAACGTCGACCAGAAGTTCTCCATCAGCGCGTTGTCGAACGAGTCGCCGACAGAGCCCATCGACGGCAGAATCCCGTTGTCCTGTAAGCGCTCCCCGAAGCGGAAAGACGTGTAGTTCGATCCCCTGTCGCTGTGATGGATCAACTGGCCGTCACGGACGTCGCGAGACCAGATGCCGTATTCGAGGGCGGCGAGGATCAGGTCGGTGTCGCAGCGGTCGGAGGTCTTCCACCCGACGATTCGGCGGGAGAACGCGTCGCGGACCGCGGCCAGCCAGAACACGCCCTCGCCGCAGGGAATGCGGGTGGCATCGGCGACCCAGAGCCGGTTCGGCCCGGCGGCGGTGAACTGCCGGTTGACCAGATCCGGCGCCAGCGTGTGCCGTGGATCCTGCTTCGTGGAGCCGCCGCGCCAGCCGCGGCGCAGGAACGCGCCCTGCCAGCCCTGGTCGGCCATCAGCCGCTCCACCCGCTTGCGGCCGACGCGAATGCCGTCACGGCGTAGCTGCCGGTGCACACGGTCCGCGCCGTAGGTGTGCCCGGACGCGGCCCAGATCTCGTGGATGTTGGAGATCAGCCCCAAGTCGACCACATCGCGGTCGCAGGGCCGTTCGGCCTGCTTGACCCACGCGTAGTACGTCGAGGCGCCGATGTTCAGGACCCGTAGCAGGAGCGCGACCGCGAACTGGTCACGGTGTTCATAAATGAACGTCATGACCGTCGCCGGGTCGGGTCGAGCTCCGCCGCGAAATACGCGCTCGCCGCCTTCAGGATCTCGTTCGCCCGACGCAGCTCGGCGACCTCTTTGCGCAGCCGCCGGTTCTCCTCGGCCATCTCGCTGGTGGGCCGGTCGTAACGCTCACCCGCGTCGGCCTCGGCCTGCCGGATCCAGTTCCGCAACGCCTCATGATGCACGCCGAGCTGCTCGGCCAGGCGCCGGATCACCGGCTTCGGGTCCGACTCGCGGTACAAGCGCACAGCGCGCTGACGTAGCTCGTCGGGGTACTTCTTCGGTGCTGCCACGGACGACTTCCTCCCCACGGCCATCAGACCATGATCAAGAAGCTCCATGAAAGCGGGGGTGGCTCATCGACCTGGGACCGTCCGAAGGCCTTCCTGGTCCAACCACGCGTGCCGGCATTTAGCACTTCGCCACAGCCCGCGCTCGTCTTCGGGGCGCTGGCTTTTCCCGATTGCCACCGGCATGGTTGGCAACGTCATCCGCGACTGGGGATCAGAGCCATTCCTGCCAGACCAGCAGCTCAAGCTGAGCTGGGCGGCTTCACTGGCTGGAACAGCGTCTCGGCCCACTCCCGATGGTGCTGTCGTCGTGGATCCGCATCGTGGATGACGTATGGCTGGTCGGAACGCACCCGCAGATCAGATAAGGACCGGACTGTCAATAAGCGAATCAAGATTGGGTGAGGCCACAAGCGACCCGGAACTGCAAGGCATTGAGATCCCCATCTCTGCCGGCGGAGTTCCTGGCCGACAAGGGAAACCAGCCCTATGCTTGCCGCCGGAATGCACTGCGGCTCATCCGGGCCGAGGGGACACCAATACAAGGATTTGCGAATGCGCCGGAAGTCTGCTCACCACACTGCTGGCGTCAGCGAAATAACACCGGACGGCGAACCGCCGACCTCTACCGCAGAGGGCGTCGCGCGCCGATCCGCGGTCGCCGAGGAACAGGCGTTTCTCGACTTGGCCACGACCCGGCGCGACAGGCTGGCCGACCACCTGCAGGTCGAGCTTTCGTCCGAGGCCGTGGACGCGTTGGAACGGGCCCGGCAGCGCATGCTCCGCCAGCAGTACGAAGAGCTGCGGCGAGCACGGGAAGGGCTGGTCTTCGGCCGCCTCGACGGCCTTGATGGCACCGTGCGACACGTAGGCCGTGTCGGTGTCCGCAACGATGGCGAGGACAGTGAGCCACTGCTGGTCGATTGGCGCGCTCCCGCAGCTCGGCCGTTCTACACCGCGACGGCTGTCGACCCACAAGGTCAGGCACGGCGCCGTCACATACGCACGACGGGATCGACCGTCGTCGGCGTGGACGACGAGCCACTGGACGGGACCATAACGGCGGAACTCGTCGGTGAAGGCGCTCTACTCGCCGCCCTCGACCAGCGGCGCACCGGCCGCATGTCGACGGCGATCTCCACGCTGCAACGCGAACAGGACGACATCATCCGGGCTGAGGCGACCGGCCCGCTGATCGTTCAGGGCGGTCCCGGCACCGGTAAGACCGTGGTTGCTCTGCACCGCGTCGCCTACCTGCTGTTCGCCCACCGAAAGATGGCCGACCAAGCGGTCCTGGTCCTCGGCCCCTCGCCGCGGTTCCTCCAGTACATCGGCCAGGTGCTACCCGCGCTCGGTGAGACCGCCGTCGTCTCGGCGACCTGCGACACTCTGCTGACCGAGGTCCGCGTGGGCCGCGACGAGAGCCGGCTTCTCGCCGAAATCAAGGGCCGCGCCCTCTGGCAGATCGCGCTCGAAAACTACGTCACGTCGCTGCTCCCCCGGCCTCGCGAGCTGAAGCTGCGCTGGGAGGGCGAGTTCTACGTCGTCACAGCCGCAACAGTGGCGCAGGCGCTCGCCTCGGCGGTGCAGGGACGCCCGTACCACCGCGCCCGCGCGGCGTTCGCCGAGCAGTTGCACCACCTCCTTGCCGAAGTCGTCGTCGAGCAGCGCGAGGCGCTGATGAACGAGATGGAGGAGGGCTTCGAGGACATCCTCGCCCGCGTCGACAGGGGCATGCGGCATGACCACCACTCCGGCAGGACGTCCACCGGCAGTGACATCGACGGATTGTTCTCCGAGGAGGAGATCGAACACCTCCGTCTTCGTATCGCCGAGAACGCCACCATCGCCCGGTTCATCGAGGCATGGTGGCCCACCCTCGACGCCGAAACCCTGCTGGGTGATCTCCTGACCGACCGCACCCTGCTGGCCCGGTTCGCCCCGCAACTGTCCCCGGAGGAGATCACCGCTGTCTCGGCCGAGCCCGCCCCATGGGCATCGAGCGATATTCCCCTGCTCGACGCCCTCGCCGACCTACTCGGCGAGGTCGACGCCCCGCAACCACAGGGCGAGTTCGTCGCCGACCGCGCTCGCCGACAGCGCGGCTGGGTGTATGGCCACGTCGTCATCGACGAGGCGCAAGAGCTGTCCGAGATGCAGTGGCAAATGGCCGTACGGCGCTGTCCCAGTCGATCCATCACCGCCGTCGGCGACATCGACCAGGCGGAGGCAGCGCACCGGCACACCAGCTGGGCACAAGCGGTGCAGGCTGTTTTCGGAGACCGCTGGACCGCCGCGGAACTGACCATCTGCTACCGGACCCCACGTGAGGTTATGGACCTCACCGAACCGGTCTTGACGAAAGCTGGCAGCCACAACACTCCGCCACGGGCGGTACGCTCCTCCGGCATCGCCCCCTGGGAGCTCACGATCACGTCCGCCGAGCTTGCCGACGCCGCCGCCCAAGCTGCGCGACGGCTGCAGCAACGGTGGCATGGTGGCACGGTCGGCGTCATCGCCCCCGCGGACCGCATCGCCGAACTCCTAGCCGTGCTGAGTGATGTGCCAGTGCTCACCGCGACCCAGTCCAAGGGATTGGAATGGGACGCGACGCTACTCATCGACCCCCAAGGCATCGCCGCTGAGCCGCGCGGCTGGAACGGCCTCTACGTCGCGCTCACCCGATGCACCCAGGAACTCGGACAGCTGATACTCACGCAGCAATCGCGACACCCTGGGACAACATCTCCAGATGTTTGGCGTGTCCTCGGGACGTGAGGATCGTCCTGTCTCAACGTAAGGAGCGGTGAGCAGCCGCCGTGGATCGCCTCTGACGAGCTGTGGGCCGAGATCGCGCCGCTGTTACCGCCTCGACCACCACGTCGGCGCCGCTAACCCTGGTCGCAAGCCCCTTGATGACCGCAAGGTGCCTACCCAGGATCTGGGCTTCGGGTCGGGCATGACCTGCTGGCGGCGGTTGCTCGACTGGACCGACGCCGGCGTGCGGCAACGCCTGCACGAAGTGCTGCTGGGCAAGCTGAGAGCCGCCGAGCAGCTGAACATCTCCCGGGCGGTGATCGACGGCACGCACATCCGGGCGCTCAGGGTGCCCAAAACCGGCCAGAGCCCGGTCGACCGCCGCAAACCTCTGAGCGCATCGCCTTCGACCGACTGCACCGCGATCGTCGGCCCGCCAAACAGTTCACCCCGGCCAGGAGGCAGGGTCGGGCGCTACCAAGCGGTCACCGAGCGGGGAACGGCGGTAGAGCACGGACCGACCGTCGCGTACCCCGACAAGCAGACCACCGTCGCGCAGCGCGCGCAGGTGCTGGTTGACCGCAGTTGGCGTGACGCCGAGGCGGGACGCGAGTTCGGTGGATGACGCCGGCGTCTCCAACGCGACGAGCAGACCGGCCCGGACAACGCCCAGCAGAGCCGCCAACGCGCCCGGCGCGGCCAGCGGCTGCGGCTCCCACAGCGTCGCCACCCCACGCCCCGCATAGATGATCATCGGCGGTTCGGCTTCGGAGGCCGGCGTCGATGCGTTGAGCGTCCAGAGGCTCGGCACGAGGGTCAGGCCGCCGTTGGTCGCCCGCGTGTATTGCAGACGGGATCGCAGCCGCACCTCGACGGTCGCGTCGACGAGCCGGACTGCAGGCGAGAGCCCGTTGAACATTGCCGCAAGTCCGTGTTGGGAGATCTGCCGCGCGCGGAACGTCACATCGCCCTCAAGTAGAGCCCGCATGCGCGGCCAGTGCGGCGCAAAGCAGTGCCGCCAGTAGCCGGCCAGGGCATCGATGATCCTGGACAGCACCCGAGGGACGGGACCACGCAACGCGCGGGGCAGCGACCCCGCGCTGTGCACGGCCCGCAGGTCGCGGACGACCACGGCCGGGTCGATGGTGGCCAGCCTCGCCAGTTCATCATCGAAGTGGGTCAGCGGGGAGGACGGCCGGGGATTGAGGAAGTCAGGCGTCCAAAGTCTCGAATCAGTCAGGGCCAGCAGTGTCTCGTGGTCCAGCGCGCTTCGCGACTCGTTGACGGAGCGCACCCAACGCAAATGCAAGGGATACCGACCCGGGTCTCGCCACGCCCGCAGCGACAGCACCACTTCGTTGAGTGGCGACACCGCGAACCGGACATCAGCCAAGTCGTTATCGACCAACTCATAGCGGACCATGAAGCACAACGCTACATCGTTGGCGGCAAGGAACCGGACAGTGCGACAACTGCGATCATGCTTCCCGCAACGGTCCGGCGGCCATCCATCACGGAGTGGCTTGCCCCATACCTGAACCCGGTCGACCCAACCGCCCGGGCGCTGACCTGGTCGACGATCGCGTCCTCACTGTCAAAGGGCGTGTTCTTCAGCGTCAGCGTGCTGTACTTCACGCGCGTGGCCGGCTTCCCCGCCACGACCGTCGGGCTCGGGCTGACCATCGCCGGATGCCTCGGGGTCGGAGCGGCACTGGGCGCCGGCTACCTTGCCCGGGCGATCGGCGCGCGGCAGGTGATGGTTCTGGCCACCGCCGGACAGGGTATAGCGCTGCTTGCTTACCTGTTGGCCCGGACGCCGGCTGCGTTCGTCGTCGTCGCGAGCGTCGCGGTCTGCGGACAGGCCATGCAGCGCACCGCACTCACGACGATGATTGCGGAGTCCTTCACCGCGGCAGACCGGCTCGCCGTGCGGGCCCGGCTGCGGGTCGTGATGAATGTCTTCATCGCCCTGGGGACCGCGCTGGCGGCGATCGCCCTCGCCATCGACACGAGACCCGCGTACCAGGTGGCCATGCTGGCCACCGGAGCGTTGACGCTCGTCGCCGCCTACACGCTCGTCCGGGCACGGCGGCAGCCCCAGGCGACCCACGTAGACACCGACCCTACACAGCGGACCCAATCCGGTCGGCCCATGCGACGCTCACCGCTGCGAGACCGCACCTATCTGGCGATCACCGCCCTCTACGCGCTCCTATCCATGCAGTTCGGATTATTGACGGTCGGGATGCCACTGTGGGTCGTTGGCCATACCCAGACGCCAGCGGTGACCGTGGCGGTGCTGCTGGCCGCGAACACCGCCATCGTGTCGGTCCTGCAGCTCTGGGCGGCGCACCGAACAACCGACCTGCATTCCTCCGGCCGCGCAATCGCGCAAGCCGGCGCACTCCTGGCGCTCGCCTGCGCCCTGTACTCCATCGCCGCTTTCGGCTCACTCGCGATCGCCGTGGCCGTCCTGGTCCTCGCAGCTATCGCGCACAGTCTCGCGGAGATCCTCTCCGAGGCCGGCAGCTGGACACTCGCCTTCGAACTGGCCGACCCTGCCAACGCCGGCGCCTACCAGGGCGTCAGCCAGACCGGCGCAGCACTCGGCGCCATGCTCGCGCCCCTCGTCGTCACCGCCGCCATCGAATACGGCGCGGCGGGCTGGGCCATCCTCGCCGCCGTCTTTCTTGCCGCAGCGCTGATGACCCAGGCGCTTATCAGGGCTCGCGAAGGCCGCATGGCATGAATCAGCGCGGCCCAATCGGGCACGGTGACAGCCGGTGCGTCGGACAAGGACGAGATCAGCGTTGATGGCAGCGCGGGCATGACTCACTTCGGACGATCGATAAGGCGTAGGAACCTCGATGATCATCTGAACCGGTCATGCCCGCCTGCTACCACCAGCACGGGCGCGTCTACACCAACCACATCAAGCCGGGCACCCTCACGACGTTGCCGGGGCCCTGCACCGCGCATGCCTCTCGTGCGCGGTGCAGAACTTCCGGTTCACACGCGTCACACGATGGAGATCGACCGCACCTGGGTGTTGCCCTTGGTTTCGACGTATACCTTGTAATCGCCGACGGTGTAAGTGCCAGCAGCGTTGTTGTCGATGGTGAACGTGGCCGTCACAGGCGACTCGCTGCCGTCGATGTGGGTCTGCTTCACCGTGATGGTCAACTCGTTCTTGTTGCCCTTCAACTTCTTCACCACCGCCGACGGCTTCGCATCGGTGACCGCGTTGGCGACTGTCACGTAGACCGCGTCGGGTGAAGAGAACTCCGCGTTCTTCTGCCCATCACCGAAGGTGAAGAAGCCCCGTTGTTCGATGGCTCCGCGCCCGGGGAACGGATCAGGGTTTGAAGCCAGGTACGTCGGATTGACCGTGTACAGGTCCGTCTTGGAATCCGCGAGGACGCCCTGCACCCCGGTGTACGGGGCATCGGTGATCGCGAGGTTGACCGACAGGTAGATGGCGTCGGGGTTGTTGGCCGAGATGCGCGAGGAGAAGTACTTGTCCGCACTCTGCCCCGCAGGAACGGCCAGCGGGACAACCGCGTCGCCGACGAGAATGTTGAACTGGAAGTCGCCGTAGCCGCCGGCGACGAACTTCGCCCAAGCCGCGTCCGACATGTGGTCGGGGCGCTCCACCTTGAACTCCAGACGCATCGGCGCCACGTACGTGTTGTTCAGGTACTCGGTGTCGGTCAGGGGCAAGTAGACCCCTCCCGGGGCGTGCCCCAGTGCGAAAGCCGACGCCGTCGGGGCCGAGTTGCCGCGCCCGTTCCACATCGGGATGTTGAACGAGGTAGCGCCGAGCAGGGCCTGGGTGCCCAACTGGCTCGTGCCGACAGCGGCCGACGCGTCCTTGTAGGTTCCGACCGTGACGTCGAGCAGGTCGAGGTCCGCCCGGTCGGCGTTCAGCCCAGGGATGTTTGCCGACATGAACTTGGCACCGGCGGGCCCGGAGTACCGGGCCATCTCCAGCATGCCATCGGCCATGATCTTGGTCATCTGCACTGCCGAGTCGACCTTCATCCGCTCGTTGGCCGTGTGCCACCAGCGCTCGTTACCCGGGATGACGGCGCCGAAGGCGGTCATCTTATTGCGGAAGCTGCTGGCCAGGGTGCCACCGGTCGTGCCCTGCGGATAGACCACGTCCCTGAGGGAATAGGGATCCGCGAACTCCGCCGGATTGCGGTTGATCGAGGCTTCGTAGCTCCCGAACTGAAGAGCCGTCAGCGGGTTGTCGTGAGTAACGTACAACCCGGCGCCGACGGGCGAGCCGAGGTTGCCGATGGTGAACCCCTTCGCCTGGAAGGCGGCCGTGACCGCCGCCGTTGCCTGGCCGGAGTCAGCCGCGGTGACGTGCATGCTGCGCACATACATCGGCATGCTGAGACTGCCGGAGGCGTCCGTGTAAAAGCTCGTCGGGGTCTCTGAATTGATGCCTCCCATGAGGGCAAAGGTCAGGTTCGGCGTGCCGTTGCTCGGGTTGCGCAACAGGCTCGCCGGGATGCCCATGTACTTGCCGATATAGGCTTCGCCTTCGACACCGTCGCGGAAGAACAGGTCGGCGATGCCGTCGGCGGCCTTCTTCAATTGCATGTCGGCGGCCGTGGTTCCCAATGCGCCGAGTCCCTTGGAGAGGATGAACATTCCCCACACGATGGCATTCTTGCCATACTGCGGGGTCGGCATCTCCATCGCCACATCGGTGTTGATCTCCAGCGTGAGCGAGTCGCCGGTGATCGTGGTCTGCACCTTGGGCGTGGTGCGGGGAGCAGCCGGGAGCCAACCCTTCGTGGTCGCGGCAGCGGTGATCGCCGACACGAATCGGTCGCGCTCGGCGGAGCCGGCCCCCGCCACGTCGAGGGTGAAAATGGCCCGCGAGGCGATCTGCGTGGTGCTGCCGTAGGCGATGTCCTTGAGCGTCGGGTCGCCTTCGCGCCGGGTGACGCCAGCTGTGGCATCCGTCAACCGGAAGGCCTTGGTGCTGTCTGCGGACAAGCTCATCGACACCGACGGGGTCACCGATCCGGAGTTGCCGACGATGACCGGGAACCGCGAGTCGGAGGTGTAGCCCGCGATCGGGATCTCCTCCCGGTTGAGGTTCTTGTAGGCCCAGTTGTCGTAGAAGCTCGGGTTCGAGTTGTACGGGATGGACTGGAAGGTGGCGGTGTTCGTCGTCGAGGGCGTGCCGGGACCGCCGTCTTCGTAGATTCCCATGACGATGCGGATGCGTCGGTCGAGGGGCAACCCCGCCTCGAGCAGCGCCTTGGCCGCGAGCAGCGTCGCCAGCGTCGGCCCGCTGTCGTCCTGCAGGCCCGCCCCGTAGACCCAGCCGTCCTGGACATAGGGCGAGTGGTACGCACCAGGAGTGCCGAGGTTGCCATCGGCGTCCCGCCAGCGCGCCAGCTGGGCTGGCGAAACGGAAGCCGTCGGCGAGTCGAGGTGGCTCAACGCCATGACCATCTCCGGGGCGTCCGGGTCACCGATCTCTGCGTAGACGTACTTGTCGGGCTGGCGTTGGACGACCACCGGGAAACCCAGGTCGGTGGCCAGCTTGACCACCCAGGCGAGCTTGGCGACCTTGCGGTCGTACTCGTTCTGGTTGGCTTCGGTGTTGCTGACCGGGAAGGGGTACGCCGTCGCGGCCGTGCCGCCTCGGGAGATGGAGTCGTAGCTCGACCCGTCCAGCATCGCCCCGATCAGACTGAGCGGGTCGTAGGTGCCGTCCCCCGCCCGCGCGCTGTTGACGCGCCCAGCCAACGCCTCGACTTCCGCGTGGATCGCGTCGCGCTCGGCGTCGGACACCGACAGATCGTAGGTGGCGCTCGGCTGGAAGCGCTCCTCACCGACGCTGGTCGCGGACGCGTCAGCCGCTACACCCATGGACAGGAGCAATGACATGCCAAGTGTCATTGCAAGAGGTTTCTTCCGCAGCACCGTGATCTCCCTGAATGGTCAGACCAAAAAACGTCGGATGAATTTCGTTGTACGCGAGACACTTTCAGGCGCTTCCCAGCTTGTCAATGAGCCTTTCTGAGCAACGGTTGTAGCGCTGCGTGACCAGGTGGTGCGGTGCGGTCGTGTCCGAAGTGGACGGCGACGAGCGCGGCGGACACAAACATCGATACTTTTCAAAGGGTGACTGAACAGGTGGATCCTCGATGTCCCCCCATTGATACTTTTCAGGGCCTCCCATCGATGTCTCTTAGGGGTCACCTCGTTCATTCAGGAGCTTTAAGATCGATGATTACCCATTTTTCGATGGCCCCTCATGAATCGGGGCGGCCCTCTCGACGGCTGCGCAGAGCAGACAGCCACCGCGCGCCCCATTGCGCGGCCCTGTAGTCAACGCTGCGGGCCGACCGTCGCCCGACACACCGTCAGCCGCCGATCGGCGTACCGCTTGCCTCCGATATGGAGGTTCGGGCCGGCCGGGAACATCCCTGCCGGGTCCGGGTTCGGTGGGTCGACGCGACGACCAAGCGCCGCCTGTCCCAGTCAACATCGGTGGCGACACCGGAAGAGGCGCACGCGTGGATCGACGCAATGGTCAGCGCGGCGCAAGGAGGCGTCGATCCGGTGGCCGCGACAAGGCGACTGGCCGAGTACGGCGAGAGCGTGATGACGCTGGCGCTGCGACCGTGCAGCTGGTTGAGGGCGGCGATCCGGGCCTTAGCGGCGAGGGCGCGGTTGGGGGCGACGGTGGCGAAGGGCTCTGGCGTGGCGGGCAACGCGCTTCGTCGTCTGACGCGTCGCCACTGACGAGGAACTCGGATTCTTGCCACCACGTGCGCGAGTACGGTCCGAAGCCGCACACTCGGTAGTCGTGGGCAGAGCCTCCCCGGTGATCCTTTCCGAGGAGGCTCTGCCCACTGCTGGCGGATAGGTTGGCTATCTCATAGGCGCGGGTCCTGCTGGACCTTCAGGGCGTTGAGGATCGGGTCGCTCTCGCCGATCTCGCGGCGAAGCTCGACCTTCAGATCGCCACCGGCGTGCTCGACGGTGACCGTGTTCACGTCCGCGGTCAGCGCACCCACCTTCGCCTGCACGTCGTGGTCGTAGAGCACGACCTTGCCGTCGACCAGAACATCGAAGGCACGCTTGCCGGCCTTGACCTTCTCGATCTCCGCGAAGTCGAGGCCGATCCGGTACGTCCCGGCGGGGGCGTTCTTGAACACGTAGCTGAACGTCTCGCCGGTCCGCTGGGTGCGGAACAGCGCGTCGTCCTCGGTGCCGGCGATGTCGGCCTTGGTGGCACGCGCCTTGCCGCCGACGTAGCCCCACGGCCGCGAGCCGAGCTGCTGGTCGGGCGCCCAGACGAAGCCGTCGGCACCGACGTACCCGGACCCGCCGGCGTCGACGCCCTCCCAGTAGGCCGAGGTCGCCAGGCGGACCGGCTTGAACTGGGCTTCGCCCTTGCCGGCGTTCGACGCCACGAGCACGTCCCCGACGAGCACGCCGGGCTCGACGTCGGCGTTGTCGGCCGTCGCCGTGACCGTGGTGGACTCGCCGGCCGCCAGCTTGACCGTGCCGGCCGCGGCCGCGCCCGTGAGGGTCAGCCACGGAAGGTCGGCGGCCTCGTGCCCGTCGTCGCTGGTGCGCTTCTGCTCACTGAGCCGCACCTCGAGTGGGGCGGAGCCGGTGTTGGTCACGGTCACGTCGGCCGTCGCCTTCTGGTCCTTGTCGAGGAGCCAGTCGAAGTCACCTCCGGTGACGGTGGCGACGCCCGTGGTCAACGCCGTGTCGACCACCTCGGCCTGATCCTTCTTGGCGATGGTCACGGGGTGACTGGCGGTGACATAGTTCGGCGCCGACACCTCCACGGTGTTCTCGCCGACCAGCGCCTGGGCCTTCCACCGGCCCTTCTCGTCGGCGGTGATGACCCGCTCACCGCTCGGCCCCTTGAGCGTGACGATCGCGCCCGCGATCGGCTTGCGGTCGTTCGCGTCGGTGACCGTTCCCTCGATCGTGCCCGCAGCCGGGAGGGTGTACTCCAGCCCCAGGCCGGCCTTGAGGATGGGCTGGTTGAAGGAGTACTGGCTCGCGGGGTTGCGGTTCAGGCTCTCCACACCGACCGTCGTCGACGACCCTCGGGTGAGGGGGTTGTCGCCGCCGACGCCGTCGCCGTATCCGATCTGGATCCGTCCGTCGGCGATCAGGGTGACCGAGAAGCTCACGCGAGCCGTCCGGTCGCTGTAGAAGGTGACGTTGCGCCATTCGATGACCTGCGCCGCCAGCCCGTCCACCTCGGTCGTGCCGAAATAGATGCCCGCCTCGTCGTCGACGATGAGGTCGTCCCAGAGCGGATAGATCGCGTCGATCGGGTACGGCGACGGCAGTGCGGTGTTGTTCCCCAGCGTGCTGGCGCGGTCGAAGGTCAGCGTGCCGTTCGTCGTCACGCACACCCCGTCCCAGGCCGTGTCGTAGAACGGTTGCAGGAAGCTGGAGTCGAACCACAGCACGCCGCAGAGGTCATCGCCGTGCCACCCGGACTCCTCCGTGCCCTGGCGGTAGAGCCCGTCGGTCACCTTCATCGAGTACGAGCGACCGGCGGGGGCCACCGGCACGGGGCCCGGCTCCGGCTGCTCGGGCTGGGGCTCCGGCTCCGCCTTGTCTGCGCGCGGGTCGAGCGTCACACGCAGCGCGGCAATGGTCGGGGCCTTTAGGCCCTTCGAGCCCCGCAGCTCCACGGTCAGCGGACCGCCCTCGTGCTTCACGACGGCGGTGCGCCAGTCGGCGGCGTTCGGCCCCACGGCCGCGGCCGCGTCGTACGCGTACTCCGTCAGCGATCCGTCCACGAGGACGTCGAACACCCGCTTCCCCTTGGCCACCTTCTCGATCTCGGCGAACCCGAAGTCGATCGCGTAGGTGCCCTTGGGCGCGTCGGGAAAGCGGTAGAACAACTGCTTGTCCGGCGTGGTGCGCTGCGACTGGAACAGGGCGTCGTCCGTCGTGCCGTCGATCCCGGCCTTCGTGGAGGCGACCTTCGTCTTCCCCTCGTAGCCCCACGCCGCCTTGCCGCCGGCCTGGTCGCCGGACCAGGTGTAGCCGGAGCCGTCGGTGAACGATGGGCCGCCGGCGTTGACGCCGACCTGGTACTTCGTGGTCGTGAGCGTCACCGGGATGTAGGTCTTGGACTGGCGTCCGGAGTCGGACCTCACCACGATGTTCGCGCCGAGGACTCCTGGCTTGGCGTCCTTCGAGGAGATCGAGACCTTGACGGTCGTCGACTGACCCGGGGCAAGGGTGCCGCCGGTCGAGGAGAGCGACAGCCACGGCAGGTCGGTGAGCAGGTCGTCCTCGACGTCGACCAGCACGACGTCATCGGCGAGCTGGTCGGCCGCCCACAGCGCCCCGGTCGAGTCGGTCTCGAGGCCGCCGCCCTGGCCCACCTTCTGGCCGGGGAACCACCACGCGTTCACCAGCGAGCAGTCGTCGGGGTCGACCTGCAGCAGGCGGGTGGGCCTGTTCGAGGTGAGGTCGGTGTACCAGATGGTGTCGGACGCCTGGTTGTAGGCCAGGCCCATCACCTCGGGCAGCGGCGGGGCGCAGAAGGACAGCAGCGCACCCGCGTTGTCGTGCGACGTCCCGGCGACGGTTCCGATCATGCCGTTCCTTCGACCGCCGACGTAGAACACGTCCTCCGTCGGGTTGTAGGCGAGTCCGGTCAGCTGCAGCGTGGACCAGTCACCCTTGATCTGCCGGGTCTCCTTCCCGGTCTCCCGGTCGAAGCAGTGGATGTAGCTGGCCGGGCTGTCCTCCATCTGGCACATGTCGCCGGTCTTGGTGTCGAGCGCCATGTCGAACGCCCGGTACGCGGGGTTCCACGACGCGTCGAAGACCTTCCCGGTCGGCTTGCCCGTCACCGTGTAGGCGGTGTTGGTCCGCGCGTTGTAGTCGTGGACCCAAACGTCGCCGTCGTACCCGATGCCGGAGGGCTCCTTGTTTTCAATCTTGCCCGGGATGGCGATCCGGGTGATGACCTCACCGCCGGAGGTCGCGCCGACCTTGCCAGCCGCCTGTGCTTCCGCGGCGCTCGCCGTCGCCGCCTTGCCGTCGACGTTCGACGGCTTCATGCCGCTCGCACCGGCCTTCCACGCGGTGAGGTCGATCGTGCTGTCCGCACCCTTCCCGGTGCGCCCGGTGCGCCCGGTGGCGCCGGCGGCGTCAAGGTCGGGGTGGCGCGCGGCCTCGCCCAGGTTGTACGTGAGTGGGGCGGAACCGTTGTTGGTCAGCGTCAGCGAGCCGACACCGTTCTGGTCGGTGCCCAACAGCGCGTCGAGGCCGTCAGCCTTCAGGCCGGCGACACCCGTGGTCAGACGCGCGTCGATCTTGGCGTTCGCGTAGAGCTTGTCGAGGGAGAAGGGGTATGCCGCGGTCGTGTAGTTCGGCGCGTCGACCGTCATGGTGTAGTCGCCGACCGGAAGCTGGCGATGCACGATGCCCGTCCCGTTGGTCGTGACGCTCTCGACGAGCCCATTCTTGTTCGTGAAGGAGACCTTGGCCCCGGCCACCGGCAGCCCGTCGTTCTGGTCGACGACGGTCGCGTCGAGGTACCCGAAGTCAGGCATGTCGTAGGTGACGATCATCTCGTCGCGCAGCACCGGGGCGCTGTCGGAGAACCGGATGCCGTCGACGCCGGCCCAGCCCTGTATGCCGGTGGTGGCGTGCGCGCCGGCGGTCACCGGGTCGTTGGTTCCGATGCCGTCGCCGTACCCGAAGATCACCGTGCCGGAGCGGGTGAGCGTGGCCGAATAGCTGACCGGCTCCGTGTACTCCGACCGGTCCGGATAGGCCCAGAGTTTGGCGTTGCGGAACTCGACGACGAACGCGTCCTCGCCGTTGACCTTGGTGGCTGCCGTGAAGACTCCCCCGCCGGGGGCGAACTCGACCGGGGTCTGGACGTAGAACGGGAAGATGCCCGCACCGCCGCTGCCGGGTCCGGTGGAGGTGTCCGGGGAGATCACGCCGCGCAGGCTGATGCCAAGGGTGTCGTGGCTGCCGTTGTAGAGCGCGATCGGGAAGGGCAGCTTCACCGTCGCCCACACGCCGCTGGTGAACGTGACCGGGTCGGTGCCGCGCAGGTACTCGCCGTCGGAGACGGCGCAGCTGTAGCCGCCCTTGTCGACGACGAGCCCGACTGGGATCTCGCGCGACTCGTTCTGCGCGCCGACGGTCAGCGGGACCGTCGTGGGCGAGAAGCAGGCGTTGGGCTTGATGCCCAGCGTGTACCCGCCCTCGGGGACAGCGGCGATCGTGAACGCGCCGTTGGCATCCGTGCGTACCGGCTTCAGCGGCGTGTCCTTGACGGAGACGTCGGCGTTCGGGACGGGCTGTTTCTTGTCGTCGACAACCCTGCCGCTGATGTCGTGCCTAGCGGCGGCCGTGAGCGGCAGCTTGACGGAGGTGTCCTGGCCGAGGGAGATCGTGACGTTGGCGGTCGCGGTCAGGTAGCCGAAGACCTTGGTGCTGAGCTGGTAGTCGCCGACCGGGAGGTTCGTCGTGAACCGGCCGTCCTTGTCGGTTCCGATCGACCGGCTGAACGGCCCGCTGATCGTCACCTCGGCAGCGGGGACCGGGGCGCCGTTGGCGGTGACGACACCGGTGAGGGTGCCACCCTGCCGGGGCGCGAGCTCGAGCAGGCGGACGAGGTCGAGCCGGCCTTCGCCGTACTTGTTGTTGACGTCGGCGGTGCCGCCGCACTCGGTGTCGTCGACGTCGACGGCCGACTCGGCGAGCAGGCGGCGGGTCTCCTCCACCTGCCCGATGAGGGTCGGGTCGTAGCTCCACAGCGCCGCGACGGCGCCAGCCACGTGGGGGGCCGCCATCGAGGTGCCGGACATCTCGGTGTAGCTGTTGTTCGGGTAGGACGAACGGACAGCGACGCCCGGAGCGGAGATCTCGGGCTTGATCCGGCCACCTTCACCCTCGCCCTTGCGGGAGAACGACGCGAGCGTGCCGTCCGATGAGTAGGCGCCGACGGAGTAGGCACTCTCGGCGGAGCCGGGCGAGGAGACGGTGTCGCAGGCCGCGTACGGCGTGGTGTTGCCCGATGACCAGACGCTGAAGACGCCTGCGGCGCTCCAGGCCTCGTCGATGGCCTGGAAGAAGTCGTTGAAGCTGTGCTCGTCGGTTTGGCCCCACGAGTTGTTGATGACGTGCGGGCGCTTGGACGGGTCAGGGTTGTTCCCATGCACGTCGGTCGGGGCGAGCAGCCACCAGCCGGACTGGAGCAGCGTTTCGACGCCGGTGCTGTCGCAGCAGCCGTTTGTCGCGATCCACTGCGCGTCCGGCGCGACGCCGACGTGGTTGGTGCCGTCGTCGCCGACCATGGTGCCCATGGTGTGCGTGCCGTGTCCGTTGTCGTCGCACGGTGCGCCGGTGCACGTGCCCCGGGTGGCCATCCAGTTGTAGTTGTGGTCGACGGTGCCGTCGGGCTTCGTGCCGCGGTACTGGTGCATCAGGGCGGGGTGGTCGAATTGGACGCCCGAGTCGAGGTTGGACACGGTGATGCCCGCACCGGTGGCGCCCATGGCCCACGCCTGGGGGCCGTGGATGGCGTCCAGACCCCACGAGACGGTGCCATCCTCGGCGGCGGCCTTCGGGGCGGCGGGGCGGGCAGCCTGGTCAGCTGGGATCTTCTTGTCCACGGGCTCGACCAGCGCGACCTGCGGCGTCGCGTGGATCTCGGCGACCTGCACCCTCGAGGCCACGTTGAGGGCGAGCTTTTCGGTGCCCCCCTTGACGAACACGGTGTTGGCGATCGGGTAGGAGGTGTATTTGACGCCTGCCCGGTCGAGTTCGGTGGAGACAGATGCCAGGGAGTTCTTCGCCGCTGCGGTCAGCGCGTCGTAGACGAACTGACCACGAGCGGTCCAGTCGGTGATCTTCTTCGCCGGCCCGAGGTCGGCTTTGGTGTCAAACGTGATCCAGAAGTCGGACGCCGGCTCCGTGCGGAAGCGGTCCTTCAGGTTCGACGCGATCTTGTTGGCGGCAGCGCCAGGATCCGGCTCAGCGGCGGACGCCGGCGATGGCTGGATCATGCTCAGGCTGACCACTGCGGCCAGCGAAGCCGCGAGGGCTTTGAGTCTCATATGAGTCCTTGGCCTACAGGGGTTGATAGGGGTCGTGGTTCTTGTGGTCATCGGCACCGTCGGCACCGTCGGCGTCGGGGGCGCTGACGCGCGGCTCCCGGGGCAGCTCGGGTGGTGGCGGGTGCTCGATGGCGGCGTCGTCACGCGCGACTGGTCGCTCAGGCATACATTGCCCTACGGCTATGAATCATGGAGTCATGCTCGAGGGGACGAGTGGCCGTCGCTATCCAGCGGATACGTCAATTTTCACGACGGGTCGTCGAGGGAGTCCTCTTCTGCGAACACTCCGGCCTCTACCGCCTTGACCGCGAGCGCGGTCCGGGAGGTTACCTTCAACTTGCGCATCGCCGCACGCAGCTGTTGATCCACCGTGGCCGGCGACTTGGCCAGGATCCGGCCGATCTCCCGGTTCGTCTTGCCGGCGACAACCAGTTGGACCACGTCGAGCTCGCGCGGTGAGAGCTGGTCGCCGTACCCTCGTCGGCCGCCGCGCCACAGTCGCGGAACCTCGGCGCCGTGTTCGCGAAGCCGCTGTGCGACACGGTCTGCGTCGCCGCGGGCTCCGAGCCTGAACAGTTGCTCGTACTGTGCGGCCAGCAGCTCTCGACCTTGTTCGATCTGGCCTTGCGCTATGAGCGCCTCGGATTGACGCTCGCGGGCGAGCATGGCGTCGTAGGGGCGCGGCAACGCGCTCCAGGCGCGCGCCGCCCGGTCGTATGCCGTCGCCGCGCGGGCGTGGTCTCCGGCTGCGGCGACCAGCAGGGCACGGCATACGGTGAGGGCGGCGCGAGGCGCAGGCGCCGTACGGCCACGCAGTCCTCTGGCGAACTGGTCGCCCAGGCGTGTCGCGGCCTTCAGGTCGCCCGCGGCGAGGTGCGCCTCGATCCGGGCGGGGACGAGGTCCGTCGCCCAGACCCAGATGCCTTTTCTCCGGACGGTGTCCATCGGCTCGTTCGTGATCTGCAGCGCCCGGCCGCTGTTTCCGTCCGTCAGCCACAGTCTGGCCAGCGCAGCGGCGGCCTCCATCGTGTCGTCGGCTGCGCCGAGACGGGCAGACTCCTCGAGGACCAGCCGGAACTGCTCCTCCGCAGCGCGCCGCCGTCCGGCTGCGGCTGCCAGCCGGGCCGCGAGGCGAATGCTGCCGAGGTAGTGCGCCGGCCGGTCTCGGTCGGCATCGGCGAGTGCCGCGCTTCGCTCCGCGAGACCCTCCCACCGGCCGGTGAGCCACGCCAGGTTGGCCTGTTCGAGTCGGACGTTGTGTTGCAACCGGGACGCCTGCTCGGCCTCGGCAAGGCGCATGGCCACGGCGAGGTGTTCTTCCGCGTCGGCGTACCGACCCCAGATCAATGCGCCGGTCCCGACATTTGCGTGGATGCGGGCCACGTCGAGACGCTCCGCCGAGGTCGCGCCGTCGATGGGCAGGCCGGCGACGACGTCCCAGGCCTCCTCTTCGCCGAGCATGAGCAACGCCGCGGCTCGGTTGCCGGCCAGGTTCAGCCGCTCTGCGGGAGAATCGAATTCAGCGGTGAGCTCAGCGGCGCGATCCAGCCAACGCCGATGGGTCGACGCCGGCCACGGCCCCGCATAGGCCCATCCCAGATAGGTCATTGCCCGAGCCGCCTCGACCGGCTCATGGTCGAGGTTGGCCACCGCTTGCTCGAGCTCGCTGAGTGCGGCCTGCGCCTCACCCCCGGTGATCAGGAGCCGACCCAGGGGGTTGCGGATCTCGGCCTGCTGGCGCGCGGAGAGACCGGGGGTCTCCAACACCGAACGCAAGGTACGGATCACGCGGTGATAGACCTCGTCGACCTGTTCACGACGGCCCAGTGCGGCAACTCCAGCGATGCGCGCGACTCGTGCCCGATCCGTCGGCGGCAACACAGCCCACGACAACAGATCGACCAGCAAGTCGACCGCCTTGGTGTGGTCACCCGAGGCCATCGCCAGCTCGGCACCCTGCTCGGCGTACCGCGCCCAGGACTGCGTCTCGCCCGCCTCACGGAAGTGGTGGGCAAGGCGTGCGACAGGCGGCGGATGGATGTCCTCCAAGGCCCGGCCGGCCAGCAGGTGGAAGTGTCTGCGGTCGGTCAACGGGATCGCTTCGTAGACAGCCGTGGCGGCGAGCACATGCCGGAATCGCCACTGGCCGCGGTCGTCTCCGTCCAGGACGCCAGCGTTGGCCGCCTCCGCGATAGCGCCTCGACACGCCACTGGTGACAGACCAGCGGTCACCGCGATCGTGGCCACCGATGACCGCTCAGCCAACGTAGCCGCGGCTCGCAACACCTGCTGCGCCGTCGCCGACAGACGGCCCACCCGCTCCCGCGTGGAGTCGCGCACCGTTGGCGGCACCTGTAGCTCGCGCAGCTTCAGCCGGACCCACTGTCCGTCGCGGAAGACGAGGTCGGCGCGGTCGCACATGAGGCGAACCGACTCCTCCAGCGCCAGAGGAACGCCACCGGTCCGCTCGTGCATGAACGTCGTGAACTCCTGCGATATAGGGTTGCCGTCCAGCATCGAGGACACCAGCGCTGCCGTGTCGTTGGGTCGCATCGGCGCCAGGGCGATCCTCAGCTGGGTCACGCCAGCAGGCAACCGGGACGTCAGCCGCAGCAACAGCGATCCGACGTCCACCTCCTCCGGCCGATAGGAGATCACGAGGCTCGGCCCGTGCGATTGCTGTCGGGAGGCGACGAACAGCAGGAACTCCAAGGTCACCTCGTCGGCCCAGTGAGCGTCCTCGAGCACGAGAACGTCGACACGCAGAGCCCGCAGCAGCTCGTCCAGGGCGCGGAACAGGCGATGCCGTGCCGCCTTCGCATCGTCCAAGGGCTGCAATGCGGGCGGCAGGTCCGAGGACCATTCAGGGAACAGGGGCCGTAACGCACCCGCAAGCTCGGTGAGCCGCAATCGCGACACCGGGCGGTCGATCCCACGGAACGCGTCGACGATCGGCCCCAACGTCAGCGACTCGCGAAGCGGTGGGCACACCGAGACCAAGGCAGTGCGCTGGTCCGGCGCGGCCAACCACTCTCGCAGCAGTCGGCTCTTCCCGATCCCCGCCTCGCCCTCTACCAGCACGATCGCCGGTGGCCGGGCCAAGGCGACCCGAAGCGCCGCCATCTCCCGATCACGACCCACGAAATGCGGCGTAGAAACGGTCGGTGAAGTCCGTTCGTCCTCGTGCGAGGGGTCGAGCATGCGTGATGATCTCGCTTTTCGATGCTCGGGCGCAACGTGTCTGGTTCTGAAAGTTCCGGAATCGTCGGACCCAACGGCGGTCCACCATGTAGTCCGCAGTAGACATATCGCGTGGCCGAGCCACCCGCCTACCCCTCCGACCTGTCCGACGCCCGCTGAGCCCTGATCGCACCATGGCTGACCGCCTGGCGCCAGGCCCGCACCGACGCCGGGATCGGCGGACGTACCGCCACCCACGACCTGCGGGAGATCTTCAACGCGATCCTCTACGTCAACCGCACCGGCATCGCCTGGCGCTACCTGGCCCACGACTTCCCGCCATGGCAGACCGTCTACGGCTACTTCACCGCCTGGACCAGCGACGACCTCTTCACCCAACTCAACTACGACCTCACCGACCTGGCACGCGCCAAGGCCGGACGCGCCACCCAGCCGTCGGCCTGCGTCATCGGCACGTAGAGCGTGAAGACCTCCACCAACGCATCACTGGCCAGCCAGGGCATCGACGCCGGCAAGAAGATCGTCGGACGCAAACGCGGCATCGTCACCGACACTCTCGGCCTGCTGCTCGCGGTCATCGTCACCGCCGCCAGCGCCAGCGACAACACCATCGGCATCAACCTCATCGACCAGGCCAAAGCCATCCACCCCGCCCTGACCAAGACCTGGGTCGACGCCGGCTTCAAGAACAGGGTGATCGAACACGGGTGCCATGAGCGGACGTCACCCGTCCACTAATCGCGACGGGCCGAGCCGCCCGAGGTCGCCGACGTCACCGGTCGACGCCGCACACCGGGCTGTGGTCACCTCCAGGCCGTGGAAGCAAGCTAACGGGAGGTTCCCCCGCGCGGAATCACGCCGAGACCCAGGCCGCGCAGAGACTTCACCCATCTCTGGTGCGTGCCGGTCCAGCCGCAGGGAGCGGACATCGGACGACGCGGCCGGGGCCGTGGCCATGCTCGAGCAGACTGCGGTTCCATGTCGCCCGGGGCGGTCAGCTCAGCGACGGCGCAGCCGTTCGTCGTCGAAAACGATCTCGATCAGCGGGCTGTGCTTGAGCCAGTCCTCCAGGCGCTGGCGCTGGGTGACGCGCATGCGCAAACCGGGCTCGTCCTGCAGAGCGACTACCGCAGACAGTACGCGATGGCGCACCGCGGGATCCTTGACCGGCACTGCCGTGGCCGGCAGGTCCGCCCGAACGCCGTTCTTGAGGTGGAAGGTGAAATGCGGGTGCGCCGACAGGTTGGCGTGCCAGCTTCGCGGCACCGGCATCCCGCTGAGGTACCAGCGACCGCCGACATGGTGGAACCAGATCTCGATGCGCCTTGGGCGACCAGTGCGCCGGCCCAGGGTGGTGATGTCGATGGTGCGTGCCTCGCGCGGCGAGCCCGGACCGATGGCCAGAGCGCGCCTGACCGCGCCCACGTCGTAGCTTCTGTCCGCGGTGTCGGTCATGGTCGGCTGCCTCACTCGTGCCTGACGGAAATGGCTTTTGGGGCAAGTCAACCGTCACGCCGGGAGGGCTGCTAGGGACATCCTGGCGGATCCTTGCACGATCCTGCCCACGCGCAGGCACAGCACGGCGACGAGCCGGGCAGTCACGCAAGGCCAACGCTCCGCTGCACGGCTGACATGGCCCTGCCCCGTCCATCCAAGAGGATTGGGCAAGAGGCGAAGAGGATCATTCTTTTCGCGGGCCCGGCGCAGCGGTCTCCTGGAAGGGACACACTCCCCACGGATTCCGACGAATCCTCAGGCCCAGGAGGCACACCATGAAGGTAGCCGTCGTCACCGGTGCAAGCTCCGGCATCGGCGAGAGCGCCGCCCTGCAGATCGCCCGGCGCGGTACCGGCGTCATCCTGACCTACAGCTCCAACGAACAGGGCGCCAAGGACACCGTCGCGCGGATCGAGCAGCGGGGCGGCACTGCCGTGGCGCTGCACCTGGATCTCGGCGATACGGCGGGATTCACCATCTTCCGGGAGACCGTTGCCGAGGTGCTGCGCGAGACCTTCCAGCGGGACTCCTTCGACCACCTGGTCAACAATGCCGGATTCGCCGGCATGGCGATGATCGAGGACACCCGCGAGGAGCAATTCGACCGGCTCACGGACGGCCTGTTCAAGGGGCCCTTCTTCCTCACCCAGGCCCTGCTGCCGCTCCTCGCCGACGGCGGCGCCATCGTCAACCTGACCAGCAACTCCACGCTGCCCCAGGTGACCGCGCCGGGATACTCCGTCTACGCGGCTCTCAAGGGCGCCGTGGCGGTGCTCACCCGCTACATGGCCAAGGAGTTCGGTCCCCGCGGCATTCGCGTGAACTCGGTCGCACCGGGAGCCACCGTTACCCGCTTCGCCGACGACGCGTTCAGCAAGAACCCGCAGATCATCCCGGAACTGGCGAAGACCTTCACTCTCGGCCGCGTCGGCGAGCCCGACGACATCGGCATGGTCATCGCCATGTTGGTCTCCGAGGAAGGCCGGTGGATCACCGCCCAGGACACCGAAGTCTCCGGAGGTCAGAACCTCTGAACCACTCCTGCTGTGAGCTGTGAGCCACGCCAAGCCCCTTCCGTCCGCACACGCCGCCCACGGCTCACTCCGCGACGGGCCAAGACAGCCGCCCACAGGCCGCCCTGCCTGGTGGGGGCACCTGCGGGATCATGAATGTGTGCCCAATCCTGCCCGGCCAGCGACCCCGTGTGGAGGTTCGTGCAAAAATGAATTCATGTCTGCCCTGGACGAAATGCGTGAGCTTCTTAACCGGCATGCGCGGCCCGACATGAGCACGGCGATCGATGGCATTCAGGTATGTAAATTCACCCATCCGAATGCTTCGGCAGCCGGGATGTCCGGGACCGTGCTCGCAGTCATCGCCCAGGGCGGCAAACGCCTCGCCCTGGGCGAGCGCCTCTACGAGTATGGGCCCGGCGAGTACCTGATCGCCTCCGCCGACCTCCCCGTCACCGGCCATGTCCTGGACACCGGGCAGCCCACCCTCGGCTTCGGCATGACTCTCGCTCCCTCAGCCCTTGCTGAACTCCTCCTGGAAGCCGACCCCCGAGACCTGCCGGCCACCCCACGCACCGCATCACCCGGCATTGCCGTCTCCACGGCCTCACCTTCACTGCTGGACGCCATCGTGCGCCTGCTGCGGCTGCTGGAGCAGCCTGCAGACCGCAAGATCCTCGCTCCCATGGTTAAGCGGGAAATCCTCTGGCATCTCCTGCGCGGCGAGCAGGGAGTCTCCATCCGCCAACTCGGTCTCGCCGACAGCGGACTGGCCCACATCAACCGCGCCGTGCGTCAGATCCGGGAGAACTACGCCACCGCCTTCCGCGTGGAGGACCTGGCGGAAATCGCCGGCATGAGCGTTTCCGCGTTCCACCGCAACTTTCAGACCGTCACAGGGATGAGCCCCATCCAGTTCCAAAAACGCATCCGCCTGCAAGAAGCCCGGCTCCTGCTCGCCAGCCGCCCCACAGACATCACCGGTGTGGGCCTCAGCGTCGGCTACGACAGCCCTTCCCAGTTCAGCCGTGAATACCGCCGCATGTTCGGCACACCGCCCAGCAAGGACACCCAACTCCGCACTCCGCCAGCAGAACTCGTCACTGCGCTGCCCTGAGCTTGACCCTGTCGGGGATCTTGGTGTTTCCCGGTGCGGCAGCATGACGGACTAAGGCCTCCGTTTGGCCCTTACGCTGGGGCTGTCTCGCTAACGGTGTTTCCGGCGATCTTGGTTAGTAGGTTTCAGCGGCTGGGAAGCGGTCGCTGAAGGTGATGGCGAAGGCGTTCAACGCGGGTTTCCAGCGCATCGTCCATCGGGTTCTTCCTGCTCCGGTGGGGTCCAGGGACCGGGTCACCAGGTACAGACACTTCAACGCGGCCAGCTCGTTCGGGAAATGCCCACGGGCTTTGACCGCTCGGCGGTAGCGGGCGTTGAGGGACTCGATCGCGTTGGTCGAGCAGATGACCGTGCGGATTTCGAGGTCGTAGTCGAGGAACGGGATGAACTCGGCCCAGGCGTTGTCCCACAACCGGATCACCGCGGGATACCGCCCGCCCCACTTGTCGGCCAGGTCGTCGAACGCGGCCCGGGCCGCGGTGGCGTTGACCGCGGTGTAGATCGGCTTGATGTCCCGCTTCAACTCGTCCCAGTACCTGCGTGAGGTCAGCCGGAACGTGTTGCGGATCAGATGGATGATGCAGGTCTGCACCACCGTGCGGGGCCACACGTTCGTGACGACCTCCGGCAGGCCTTTCAGGCCGTCGCAGACGAGGAAGAACACGTCCTTCACGCCCCGGTTGCGCAGGTCGGTCAACACGCTCATCCAGAACTTCGCACCCTCACCACCCGTGCCGGCCCACAGCCCGAGGATGTCCTTCTCCCCGTCGAGGGTGACCCCGATCGCGGCGTAGAACGGCCGGTTCGCGACCTGCCCATCGCGGACCTTGACCACGATGGCGTCGATGAACACGGCCGCGTAGATCTCATCCAGGGGCCGGTGCGACCAGTCGGTCATCTCCTCGATCACCTTGTCAGTGATCCGGGAGATGGTCTCCTTGCTGACCGAGGCGCCATAGATCTCGGCGAAGTGCGCGCTGATCTCCCCAGTCGTCAAACCTTTGGCATACAACGACAACACCACCTCGTCGACCCCCGACAGGCGGCGCTGCCGCTTACGGACAATCTGGGGCTCGAACGTGCCAGCCCGATCCCGCGGCACATCGATTGGCACCGGCCCCGATGCGTCGGTCAGCACCGTCTTCGGCCTGGTGCCGTTGCGGATGTTGCCCGCGCCGACGCCGGCCGGATCATGTTTCTCGTAGCCGAGGTGCTCGGTCATCTCCTCGTTCAACGCGGTCTCCAGGACCGTCTTGGTCAACTGCTTCAGCAGCCCATCCGGGCCGGTCAGCGACAGGCCCTGCTCCTTCGCGGCCCGCACCAACTCGGCCGCGGCTTTCGCCTCCGCCGACGGCTCGGGCCGCTTCTTACGTCCAGTCTGGTCGTTCAGTGTCGCGGTCATCACGGCACCCTCCTCACCAGGCACAACGCCCGGCAGGTCAGGCCGGAAACACCTTTAGATCCACAGACCCCTTACGCTTGGCGGACCGGCGGGTTCCGGTGAACTGCGGACCGCCTCGTCGATGTCGTGCTCGGTGATGAGTGCGGGAAACCAGCTGACGTCCTCAGGGGTGCCGTCCTGAGTGCCGTGGTTGTTGTTGGCCATGTCAGCGGCCCGTTGTGCATCGTTGAGGGTGGTCAGCAGCGCAGCATCCCCCGGCCGGATGCCGAGCTTGTCGAGTGTCTGGGTATCCAGCCGGTAGCAGAGCCAGCTGTGGAAGCGGCCGGCGTCAAAGCCGAGTACCTCGAATCCGAGAATCGTGCCGGGTGGAGCGGCCGCAGGTTGCGCGAGGTTCATCCGGATTGGATGCGGAAGGTCGCCGATCCACATCTCGATCATGGTCGCCAGCTCGGTGGCCACCGGTTGCCGCCACGCTCATGCTCAGCACGTGAGCGGTGCGGGAGTCCGAAGGCGCGTGCCTGACGGCATTAGCTGCCTGTCGGAAGGATCGGTGCCACGGCTCGAACAGAGGCTGTTGCCACGGCTCGATGTCCCGGTCCGTCGGGAGAAAATCGGCGAGGCAGTCGCTGACAGTGGGGACGACGCGCGGTAGGTCGGCGGTCCAGTCCTGTCCGGCTGGTATCCAGCGGAAGCCAGCCGCGAACCCGGCGAGCGTGTAGCTCTCGGTACGCGTCACCTGCTCATGATCGACGAAGCCGAGGTCCGACGCAGAGGATTATTCGCTGGTGTGCCGTTCCCGATTGGATTCCAGGAGCTGGCGGGCAGTGGTGGCGTAGCGGATCGCGTCTTGGCGTCGAGGCCGAAGACCGCAGCCAGGTGCACCGGGTCACCGCCGTGGGCGAGGGCTTCTTCGAGTTGTCGGTCTCCGCACAGACGCTCCAGGGTGGGCGGTGTGGCTGCGGAGCGCGTTCTTGGTCCAGAAGGTGCTCACCGGGCCGACCTCCGTCGCGGTCTGCTGGTTGATCAGGAGGTATGGATTCGCGGTGCCTGGCCAGCGGCGGTTCCGGTGATCCAGCCATTGGCGCAGGAGTTGGTGGGTGAGGTCGTCCAGTGGCCGGACCCAGCCGGCGACGACGATGCGCCGGTTGCCGAGGTCGACGTCATCAAGGCGCAACGCGCGGATCTGACTGGTGCGCGCTGCGTGCATGGCGGCCAAGGCGAGCACGAGCCGGCCGCAGGGGTGGTCGCGGCGGCGACGGCCTGGTCGACGTTCGCTTCACGGTTGTGGCCAGGGCGGCATCGATGAAGCAGACAAGTGACCAGGTCCACTCACCTCCATGGGATCGACGACGGATCATGTGCTACGGTAGCCGAGTTGCAGTTTTGATTTCCGTAGACGTTTTCCAGCGCCTGATGGGGCATCTGAAACCCATCCAGGCGCTTTTCGTTTTTCGTGTCGTTTCGACGCGGGTGATCAACGCGGCGGCGTAAGGGTCCGCACAGTGCGGTCTCTAACAGCCTGCGAGGAGCAGACATGACTACAGGTACCGTGAAGTGGTTCAACGCCGACAAGGGCTTCGGCTTCATCAGCCCGGACGACGGCGGCGCCGACGTCTTCGCCCACTTCTCCGCGATCTCGGCGAGCGGCTTCCGCAGCCTCGACGAGAATCAGAAGGTGGAGTTCGACATCACCCAAGGCCAGAAGGGCCCGCAGGCGGAGAACATCCGCCCGCTTTGATCCACACTCTGCGAACGGCGGCCCGACTGATTCAGCGGGCCGCCGTTCGGCGTTTCATGCGCTCACCACGGCATCTCAAAATCGTCTGATCGGCAGAAGTCCGGCCATCTCGGTGTAGCGAGTGGGTGGCGCAAACGAGCGCCGCAGCACCGACGCTGCCTGCGGCCGAAATGGATCGGCTACTCACCCTCGCAGCTGTCTAACCAGACAGCTCAGCGGACCGGGGCGATTTGAACCCACGAGAACCTCATGTCAAGCCTCCTCCTTCAAGGCTTGTCATTGGTTGTCAAAACCCCTTGTTACCAACCGTAGCCGCCCCGACCTTGTCATTGACTGTCAGAAATGGGCGCTGAGCTGCACAGACACGATCCAGCAATGATCGCATCTTGTCACTGGTTGTCATCCGCAGGCGGGGTTTTCGGGGGGTAAACGGGGCAGGCCGACAGGGCGTCGCCAGGACCCCGCCGCACCCCACGCCCCCACCATGGGACCTAAGGTCACCGAGAAAACGACCCATCGCGACCCGCCTACCGTAGGGATGGGGGTTCGTGTCGGTGGGGCGACACGATCTATTGCCCCACCACCGGCGATGCACTTCCCAACGTCGGCAAGAGCTGGAACAGCGTAGGGTCGGCGTGCAGTGAAGGATTCGCGCCCGCCGCGCGGGTCTTCCGTCACCTGCACGCCGCGATCAGGCGAGTACCACGCTGCACGTTCACCGACCTGCTCCAGGAGGTTCGATCATGTCCAAGGACTCGACGACCAAGGCGAACGTCAAGAAGAAGGGTAAGACGATCAAGGAGAAGCAGACTGCGAAGCGCCTGAAGCGCGACGAGCAGAACGGGCATTCCTCAAACATCGTGTCCACCGGGCGCTGACGCCGGCAGCATCGCTCAATTGTCCGAATGCGGCGATGAAGGTGGGGGCTGACGATCGTCGGATCCCCACCTGCCGCTGCGGCCGTAGAGCTGCGGCAGGGCCGCTCGGGTGGTGCACAGGGTGACGACCGCGAAGTTTCGCCGGGTTCGGATCCATCGGCTGCCTCACGGGTCGGATCACCCGCCGGGCGGTCGCCAGCGGCCCGGCGGGCGATGGAATGGCGGGGGATGGAGGAAGGTCAGTCCGTGGCTCGCGCAGCCTTCATGATGAGGCCGCTGACCGGCCCTGGCTGAGTGATCAGGGACAGGTGCCCGGCGCGAACCTGCACGGTACGGGCGTGGGCGCGAGAAGCCATGAACCGCTGCGCCGCGGGTGTGATGATCTCGTCCTTGGCGCCAACCAGGTACCAGGACGGAATGGGCTTCCAGGCCGGTGTGGAATTCCTCGGTCTCGCCGGCACCGAAATCCTCCTGCAAAGCCGGACCGCCCACGGCGCCGAACTGGTCGCCGCCGACCCAGCTACCGGCCAGCGCCGAGTGCTGACCTCACTACCCGACTATGCGCGGCTGATCGTCCCCGGCGACTAGAAGTGTTCGAGCCAGCACCAGCAGGGCCCAGCGCTCGTGAACAACGAGGGATTCGAACCCACGACAACTATTCGCCGACGCCAGCCCGGCCAGACGCCGCGAGTCCTACGCACTCTTGCGCCCGGACACCGTCAGCGGGCCTGGCTGACTACTCAGTGGTCTCGTTGTCGATCAGCCGACCAGCGGGAAGCCGGCTAGGGCGTGTCCTGCCGATCTTGTAGTGGTTGATCGTTGACGATGTGCCGGTGGTGCGTCGTGGTGAGTTGACCGATGAAGCGTGGGCGGTGATCGCGCCGCTGCTGCCGGAGCCGGGCGGTGCGCGGGGGCGGTGGCGCGATCACCGTCAGGTCGTTAACGGGATCTTGTGGAAGCTGCGGACCGGTGCGCCGTGGCGTGACCTGCCCGAACGGTATGGGCCGTGGAAGACCTGCCATGAGCGGCTGCGGCGCTGGACGGCCGACGGGACGTGGGATCGGATCCTCGCGGCGGCACAGGTGCATGACGACGGGACACCGGTGCAGTGGACGATCAGCGTGGACTCGTCGATCGTGCGGGCGCACGCCGCTGGCGCCCGCAAAAAGGGGGCTCCCCAACAAGTCCGGCGACGCCTGGTACGCAAGATGGCGAGGCCATCGGCCGATCCCGCGGAGGACTGAGCACGAAGATTCACCTCGCCGTCGACGGACGCGGCAGGCCGCTGTCGATCCTGCTCACTCCCGGCCAGGCCGGCGACAACCCTCAACTGTTGGCGTTGCTGGACGCGATCTGCGTCAACGAGCCCGGACCGGGTCGACCCCGCAAACGTCCCGAGGTGCTGATCGCGGACAAGGGCTACGCGCACGACTCGACCCGCCGAGCGTTGCGTCACCGCGGGATCCGGCACGTCATCC
Organism: Micromonospora sp. NBC_00858; assembly: GCF_045207365.1. Taxonomy (NCBI): domain Bacteria; kingdom Bacillati; phylum Actinomycetota; class Actinomycetes; order Micromonosporales; family Micromonosporaceae; genus Micromonospora; species Micromonospora sp. NBC_00858. Next base: position 3,685,600 of record NZ_CP108828.1, read on the forward strand.
CCGAACGATCCGACCAGGTCGCCCGCCGCGCCGCCAAGGGCAGCAACGGAGGGCGGCCACCAGCCTTCGACAAGGCGATCTACCGCAAGCGCAACGTCGTGGAACGCTGCTTCAACCGGTTCAAGCAATGGCGTGACCTGGCCACCCGCTACGCCAAACGCGCATCTCTCTACCGCGCCAGCCTCGTCCTCATCGCCGCCATCATCTGGCTTCCATGATCGGCAGGACACGCCCTAATCCGATGCAGCTCTGTACGACAAGTCGTACCGGAATCTGCATCGGAGCCAGTACGCCGAACGCAGCCCTGACTCGACTCAGATACGCCGATCGATGACGAGGACAACGCGGTCGGCCAAGCCGGCATTCGAATCGACCGACCGCGTTGCCCGCGTCTACACCCCCTCCCCGATGCCCAGTTGCACCTGGATCTCCTGGGCGCGTTCGGCCGCCGCGCTGGCGCCGTAGTGCCGAGGCATGTCCTCGGAGGTCCAGCCCAGCAGCATCAGGTCGCCCGTGTTCCCGCCGGCACGCTTCCACTCATGGGCGAAGTTGTGCCGCCAGCGGTGGGCGTGCACGTTCGCGACGCCCGCGGCGAGACCCAACCGCTTCAGCCGAATCTTGATGCCGTTGGCCGCCAACCTCCGGCCGCCACGGTCGGCGAGCCACAGATCCGGCAGTTCCGAACCCTTGTGCTTGCCTCGCGCGCGCAGGTAGCGGCTGATGGCCCGTGCCGTCTTCGGCCCGAATCGCAGCCGGCGGTCGTTGGCACCCTTGCCGTGGTAGTGCACCGACTCCGTGTTGAGGTCGACGTCATCGAGCAGGAGGTTGCCGACCTCCGACAGACGCGCTCCGGTGTTGTAGTACAGGCGGATGATCGCCTCGTCGCGCAGGTGCGGAAAGGTCTTGCCCTTGCAGGCGTCGAGGAGCTTCTTCGTGTCCTCGTCCCGCATGATCGGGATCAGCTTCTGTGGCGTCTTGGGCTGTCGGACCCGATCCATCGGAGAGCGTTCGATGTCCTCCTCAGCCAGCAACCACTTGAAGAACTGCTGCAGACCTTTGTGCTTGTTCAGCGCGGTCGAGGGCGACCGGGTCTCGATCATCCACGCCTGAAACGCCTCCGCATGCCCCCGGGTCACTTCGGTGGGGTCCTCCGCAGCGTCGGCGGCATCGGGGTCGGGCGAGTGCTCGGCCAGGTAGCGGGCCAGTTGCGCCGCAGCGAGGCGGTAGTTGTACCGCGTCGTCTCCGGGTAGTTGCCCGCCCGGAGCGTCCGGTCCCAGTCGCGGAGGTATCCCGCCCAGGTCGTGGACAGGTCGGCGGTGAGCTTGTTGAGGTCCAGTAGAGGCATGTCCGGTCACCCGTCGAGTCATGGGGTCGATAAGCGGCGTGCTCGACCTCGACGAACCACCTTGAACACGAAAAAGAGGGTTTCCACAGGCTCTGACCTGTGGAAACCCTCTCGCTGTCGGGACGGCCGGATTCGAACCGACGACCCCTTGACCCCCAGTCAAGTGCGCTACCAAGCTGCGCCACGTCCCGCCCCCGCGTGGTTTCCCCCGCGACAGCCGGTACAGCTTAGCGCAGCAGCCCCTGGCCGTCCGCACAGGCCCCACCCGGGTCGCGGCACCACCGAACCACCGCACAACCCCTACAGCGTCCTAGGAGGATAGGTGGGAGGTTGGGTGGAAAAGTGCCGGATGGGCTAGGGCCCATCCGGCACTTTGCAGAGAGAACGTCAGCCGTGTGCCTTGCCTCGGCCGCCGGGGCCGAGCTTCTTGCGGGGGCGGACCGAGATCTCGATCGGGCTGCCCTCGTACCCGAACTCCTCGCGGAGCTTGCGCTCGACGAAGCGCTGGTAGCCGGCGTCCAGCGGGGCGGTGGTGAAGAGCACGAATCGCGGCGGTGCCACTCCGGCCTGGGTGGCGAACAGGATGCGCGGCGCGCGCCCACCGCGGATCGGGTGCGGGGTGGCCTGCACCAGCGCGGTCAGCCACTGGTTGAGGTGCGCGGTCGGTACCCGGGTCTCCCAGCTGGCCAGCGCCTTGTTCAGCGCCGGGGCCAGCTTGTCGACCGCCCGGCCGGTCATCGCCGACAGGTTCAACCGGATCGCCCAGGGGATGCGGCGCAGCTCCCGGTCGATCTCCTTGTCCAGGTAGTACCGGCGGTCGGCGTCGACCAGGTCCCACTTGTTGAACGCGATGACCAGCGCCCGGCCGGTTTCGGTGACCATCGACAGGATCCGCTGGTCCTGCTCGCTGATCGGTTCGCTGGCGTCCAGCAGCACCACGGCCACCTCGGCGGCCTCGATCGCCGCCGCGGTGCGCAGGCTGGCGTAGTACTCGGTGCCGCTGGCCTGGCCGACCCGCTTGCGCAGCCCGGCCGTGTCCACCAGCTGCCAGGTCTGACCGCCGATCTCGACCAGGCTGTCCACCGGGTCGACAGTGGTACCGGCGACCGAGTCGACGACCGCCCGCTCCTCGCCGGAGAAGCGGTTGAGCAGGCTGGACTTGCCCACGTTCGGCCGCCCGACCAGCGCCACCCGGCGCGGCCCGCGCGGCCGGTTCTCCACGATCGCCGGCGCCTCCGGCAGCGCGGCGAGGATGGCGTCCAGCAGGTCGCCGGAGCCCCGTCCGTGCAGCGCGGAGACCGGGAACGGCTCGCCGAGGCCCAGCGACCAGAGCGACGTCGCCTCCATCTCGATGGAGGTGTTGTCGGCCTTGTTCGCCACCAGGATCACCGGCTTGGCGCTGCGGCGCAGCATCTTCACCGCGGCCTCGTCCACGTCGGTGGAGCCCACCATCGCGTCGACCACGAAGAGCACCACGTCGGCGGTCACCACCGCCGTCTCGGCCTGCGCCGCGATGGCCGCAGCCCGATCCTTCGCGTCCGGTTCCCAACCGCCGGTGTCCACCACGGTGAACGCCCGGCCGTTCCACTGCGCGTCGTACGGCACCCGGTCCCGGGTCACCCCGGGGATGTCCTCGACGACCGCCTGCCGGCGGCCGATGATCCGGTTGACCAGTGTGGACTTACCCACGTTGGGGCGGCCGACCACGGCCACCACCGGCTGCGGGCCGGTCGGTTCCTCGACGGTGATGTCGGGCTCACGCAGCTCGACCCACCCTGCACCCTCGCTCATGCCACGCTCCGTTCGCTGAGCAGGTCCCGCAGCTGGGCCACGACCTCGTCGATGCCCAACTCGGTGGTGTCCAGCACCACGGCGTCCGGGGCCTGGGCCAGCGGGTTGACCTTGCGGGTCGAGTCGAGCCGGTCCCGGCGGGCCAGGTCCGCGGCGGTGGCCGCCACGTCGGCGGCGTCCTCGGCGCTGCGCCGGGCCGCCCGGGCCGCCTCAGAGGCGGTCAGGAAGACCTTCAGGTCGGCGTCCGGAGCCACCACCGAACCGATGTCACGGCCCTCGACCACGATCCGACCGGCGTTGCCGATCATCTCGCGCTGCCGGCCGACCAGCAGCTCACGGACCGCCGGCACCGCGGCGACGGCGGAGACCGCCCCGGTCACCTCGGCACCGCGGATCTCCGCGTCCACGCCAACCCCGTCGACGGTCACGCCGTACCCCTGCGGGTCGGTGCCGACGCGCAGGTCCACCTCGCCGGCGACCTTCGCCACCGACGCGGCGTCGGCGAGGTCGACGCCGGAGCGCAGCACGGCCCACGTGATCGCCCGGTACATCGCCCCGGTGTCCAGGTAGCGCGCACCGATGCTGACGGCGAGCCGCCGCGAGACGGTGGACTTACCCGAACCGGACGGCCCGTCCACAGCGACCACACATCGCCCGGCCCGTACGTTTTCCTCCACCGTCGTCCTCCTCAGCCCGTACCTCACGGATCGCCGGCCTTCCGGCGCCGCAAGCGGTTTGTTTATCGTCATCAATCATGCCCGCAGCTCGCCGCGCACCGCGCGCGGTGCCGCGCGACGCGACCCGCGCCACCCGCGCGGCCGCGTCCGGGCCGTCGGGGAGCCTACCGAAAGCCGTACCCCGAACCCGGGGGTCAGTCACCCACCGCGTTGAACAGCGCGGCGACCTCGGCGTTGGTCAACCGCCGGATCCGCCCGGTCCGCAGGTCACCCAGCCGGATGGGCCCGATCGAGGTACGCACCAGCCGCGTGACCGGGTGTCCGACCTCGGCCAGCAACCGCCGGACGATGTGTTTGCGCCCCTCGTGCAGGCTCAGCTCCACCTGGGCGGTCTTGCCCAGGGTGTCGACCACCTTGAACGAGTCGACCTTGACCGGCCCGTCCTCCAGCTCGACGCCGGCCAGCAGCCGCTTGCTCAGGTTGCGCGGGATCGGCCCAACCACCTCCGCGAGGTAGGTCTTCAGCACCTCGTACGAGGGGTGCATGAGCTTGTGCGCGAGGGTGCCGTCGTTGGTGAGCAGCAGCAGGCCCTCGCTGTCCGCGTCGAGCCGCCCGACGTGGTAGACCCGCTGCTCCACCCGGTTGCCAATGAACTCGGCCAGCTCGTTGCGTCCCTTATCGTCCGCCATGGTGGTAACCACCCCGCGCGGCTTGTTCATCGCCACGTAGACCAGGCGAGTGTCGACCTGGAGGCGCTCGCCGTCCACGTGGATCACCGCGATGGCCGGGTCGACCTTGTCGCCGAGCTTGGCCACCCGCCCGTCCACGGTGACCCGGCGGCGGAAGATCAGGTCCTCGCAGGCACGCCGGGAACCCACGCCGGCGGCGGCGAGCACCTTCTGCAGGCGCTCGGCACCCTCGTAGACGGGGGCGTCGGGTTTGGGGGAACGGTTATCGGGTCGCATCAGCAAGCTCTTCTACGTCGTCGGGCAGGAAGGGTGCGAGTGGCGGCAGCTCGTCGACGGTGTTCAGCCCGAGCTTTTCCAGGAACAGCGTGGTGGTCCGGTAGAGGAACGCCCCGCTGTCCGGTTCGGCGCCGCACTCCTCGACAAGGCCGCGAGTTACCAGCGTACGGATGACCCCATCGCAGTTCACACCCCGGATGGCCGAGATCCGCGAACGGGTCACCGGCTGCTTGTAGGCGACCACGGCCAGCGTCTCCAGCGCCGCCTGGGTCAGCCGTACGGACTGCCCGTCCAACACGAACCGTTCGACATAGGTCGCGTATTCCGGCCGGGTGTACAGCCGCCAACCACCAGCCGCCCTACGCAGCTCGAACCCGTGCCCGGCGGCGGTGTAGCCGGCCGCGATCTCGTCGAGCATCGGCCCGACCCGCTCAGCCGGCTGCTCCAGCACCTGGGCCAGGATCAACTCGCTGACCGGCTCGTCCACCACCAGCAGGATCGCCTCCAACGCGCCGCGCAGCTCGGCGTCGGACAGCTCCGGCGCAGGCTCCGGCGCGACCGGCGCCCGCCGCCGCGCCACCACTTGCCGACGGCGTACGTCCCCAGCCCCGCCCCCGTCCGATTCGCCAACGCCCGCCTCCCCCACGTCAGGCTCCCCCGAGTTCTCGGAGGATTTCGGTCCCTGAAGGGGCAGTTCCTCTCCGAGATCTTGCGCGGCGGGTGCTAGAGCCGACACCCCCGGGGGGACGTCCTCGCTGTCCGAATCGGGCGTGGTGGGGGCGGGCGGGCGCGGGCGTTCCCATGGCGGGACCCAGGCAGAGGCCTGGTCGGCCAGCGAGTCCCGGCGTTCCTCGTCACTCATCCCGCTCACCGTCACCTTTCAGTGTGCTTTGCTGAGCACACGGTTGGTAGTCCCGCCTTGCGGTGGGACGGTCCCGGTCTGACCCGCGGGTGCGGTGCCGGGTTCACGCTTCACAGCCACCTGCCCACGTACGCGGGTCTTCTGGTCGGCTCCACGTGCTGCCACCGGGCCACTCCCGGCGGTGTCGCACTCAGCCGCCAGGGCGGCCAAGTTGAGCGCGGCGTTGCGGTCACGATTCATGACCAGGCCGCACGCCTCACAGTGGTATGCACGCTCGGACAGGGCGAGCTTGGTTTTCACCGCGCCGCAACCCGAGCAGGTCTTCGAGGACGGATACCAGCGGTCGGCCACGATCAGCCGACCGCCGTTCCAGGTGGTCTTGTAGGCGAGCTGGCGGCGGATCTCGGCGAATCCGGCGTCGGCAAGGTGTCGGGCCAGGCGTCGGTTGCGCAGCATCCCGGCGACGTGGAGGTCTTCTACCACGATGGTGCCGTGCTCGCGCGCAAGGCGGGTGGTGAGCTTGTGCAGGCCGTCGCGGCGCAGGTTCGCCACCCGGGCGTGCCCTCGGGCCAGCAGCGCGGACGCTCGCTGCCACCGGTTCGAGGGCCGCCGGCCGGTGCGCCGATCCGGGCCGATCTTGCGGGACAGAGCTCGTCCGAGGGTCCGCAGCCGACCCTGAGCAGCGTCGAGGTACCGCGGGTTCGGTACCAGCTCACCCGTTGATAGCGCCGCGAGGTGCTTGATGCCGACGTCCACGCCGACAACGCTGGTCGGCCGAGCCGGGGGGCGCTCGGCGCGCTCGACCTCGACGCAGAAGGAGACGTGCCACCGGCCGCAGTCACGCCGGACGATGGCGGACATAATCCGAGCGGTGCCGTTGTCAATGCGCCGGGCCAGCTTGCGGGCCGACTCGTGCAGCTTCAACCGGCCCAGCCGCGGCAGCACTACATGCTTGCGGTCCGGCTCGACGCGGATCGTGCCAGTGGTGAACCGCACCGAAGGGGTGGTGCGGCGGCGGGACTTGAAGCGCGGAAAGCCGACCGGCCGTCCCGCGCGTCTGCCGCTGCGGAAATCGGTCCAGTTCTTTAACGAGCGGGCGAGGGCGTCGAGGCCGGTGTTGAACGCCTCTTTCGAGCACTCCCGCCACCACGGTGCCACATCCGCTTTGGCGGCGTTCCACGCCTTGCGCAGGGCGGGCAGCGACCACGAGATCGGCTCAGTTAGCTGGTCGTCCGCGACACCGTAGGTACGCTCAGCGGCCCGCTGGTCCATAACTGCCTTCACGCGGGCGAGCGCCCAGTTGTGCACAACCCGGGCCGCCCCAGCGTGAGCGAGCACGTCGCGCTCCCGAGCTGGTGTGAGGTCAAGCGCGAACCGGTACGCCTGCATCGTCCTCATGCCGAGCCGCCCCGTACGGAGGCTTCGACCGCGCGGCGGGCGCGGCTTCCGGTGGCGCGGCGACCGTACAAACACGCGCACGACGAGGTGAGGATTTCCGTCACGTCACGCACCAAGTCGTCGGCACCCTCGGCCGGTCGACTACCAGCAGTCGACGGCCCCGAGCGGCGAGCGCGGCCGCCACGTACTCGGCGCCGAAGCGAGCGAACCGGCCCCGGTGTTCGACCACAGTCGTTGACATGCTCGGCTTACGCAGCAGCCCGGAGAACCTCTTGCGGTGGCCGTTGACTGCGGACCCAACCTCGGTCAGCACCCGCGAAACCGCAAGCTGAGGGCCCGTTGTCCACCTAACGACCCGGGCGACCTGCCAATCCAAGTCTGCCTCTTGCTCGGCCGACGAGACGCGGGCGTACACAACGACCAGCCCGCCAACCGGCACGACCCCAGCCATCGGCTCACCGACCATGATGAGCCGACCCAACCGGTATGTGAAAACAGACAATGCCCCGACCGCACACTGCCGCCGCGCGGTGATATGCGCGACACCCTGCGGCGCCGTCCACTCCTTCAGGTTCACAGCGATCACCAGCTCATCTAAGAGCGCCAAAGTTGCTCGACACGCAAACTACTGGAAACCCTCCGTCGCTCCCGCCCCGCCCGGTGCCTCGACTTCCCCGGCCTCCCCCATCACCGCCGACTCGGCCTCGCCGGTCGGCTCCGGGTCGGCCGGGGTGCCGGCGTACTCGTCGACGTGCAGGTCGGTGTCGCCGTCGACCGGGCCGGTCCAGCGCACAGTCAGCTCCTCCAGAGCCTGCTCCTGCACGAACGCCACCAGCCCCTCCCGGTACAGCTCCAGCAGCGCGAGGAACCGGGCTACCACCTCCAGCGTGGCCTCGCAGTCGGCGCAGAGCAGCGAGAAGGTTGCCGTGCCGGCCCGGCGCAGCCGGCCGGCGAGGATCGCCGCGTGCTCCCGGACGCTGACCCGGACCATGTGCACGTGGGCGATGGAGACCTCCGGCACCGGTTTCGGGGTCATCGCCTTCACGGCCAGTTTCAGCAGTCGCTGTGGGCCGATGCCGAGCACCAGGTCGGGCAGTGCCTCGGCGTACCGGGGCTCCAGGCTGACCGCCCGTGGGTACCGCCGACCGCCGACCGCCTCCAGCTCGGCGATGTGCGCCGCCGCCTCCTTGTACGCCTTGTACTGCAACAGCCGGGCGAAGAGCAGGTCCCGTGCCTCCAGCAGGGCGAGGTCCGCCTCGTCCTCCACCTCGGCGGCGGGCAGCAGGCGCGCGGCCTTCAGGTCGAGCAGGGTGGCGGCGATCAGCAGGAACTCGCTGGCCTCGTCCAGGTCCCATTTGTCGCCCATGGCGCGGATGTAGGCGATGAACTCGTCGGTGACCTTGTGCAGGGCCACCTCGGTGACGTCGAGTTTGTGCTTGCCGATCAGTTGCAGCAGCAGGTCGAACGGGCCGGTGAAGTTGGCCAGCCGGACGGTGAACCCGGAGGTCTCGGGGGCGTCCCCGGCGGGCAGCACACCGTCGACCTCGGCGGCCAGCTCGGCGGCGACCGTCGGGGCGGTGGCCTCGGGCGGCCCGGCCGGCGGGTCGAGGGGTGGCGCGGTCACCGGACGACCGTAGTCCACGAGACGGACACCGGGCGTTCCGGCTACCGCTCCGACTGGGCGGCGATCACCTCACGGGCCAGCTGACGGTAGTTACGCGCCCCGGAGGACGCCGGGTCCAGGGTGGTGATCGGCGCACCGGCCACGGTGGACTCGGGGAACTTCACCGTCTTGGTGATGACGGTCTGGTAGACCTTGTCGCCGAACGCCTCCACGACCCGCTGGAGCACCTGCCGGCAGTGCGTGGTGCGGCTGTCGTACATGGTGGCGAGGATGCCCTCGAGCTCCAGGTCGAAGTTGAGCCGCTCGCGCACCTTGTCGATGGTGTCCAGCAGCAGCGCCACACCGCGCAGGCTGAAGAACTCGCATTCGAGCGGGATGAGCACCCCGTGCGCGACGGTCAGCGCGTTGATCGCCAGCAGGCCGAGCGAGGGCTGGCAGTCGATCAGGATGTAGTCGTACTCCTTGCGGACGTTGCGCAGCACCCGGGCCAGGGCCATCTCCCGGGCCACCTCGTTGACGAGCTGGATCTCGGCGGCGGAGAGGTCGATGTTGGCCGGCAGCAGGTGCAGGCCCGCCACGTCGGTCTTGATGAGGACGTCCTCGGCGATGACGTCGTCCTGCATGAGCAGGTTGTAGACGGACAGGTCGAGGTTGTGCGGGTTGACCCCCAGCCCCACCGAGAGCGCGCCCTGCGGGTCGAAGTCGACCAGCAGCACCTTGCGGCCGTACTCGGCCAGCGCCGCGCCCAGGTTGATGGTCGTGGTGGTCTTGCCGACGCCGCCCTTCTGGTTGGCCATCGCGATGATGCGCGCCGGACCGTGCCGATCAGTGGGCATCGGCTCGGGAATGGGCTTGCGCATCGTGTAGGCCGCCGGATCCGCCGGACCCAGGTCCGCACCGAGCGTGGCCTGCTGCTCGCGGAGCTCCGACGTCCAGGTCTCGGCACGGTCACCGTTGCCAGCCATGTCCTCGTTTGCCCCCTCCCGACGACCCACCCGGCGTCGGAGCCGTCCGACGTCCTTCGCGGCGCCGCTGCGCACCCCGGTCGTGTCGCCCCAGGAGGTCCGCGCCGATGCCGACTGTACGCCACCGACCAGCAGGGGGTTCGGCACCGGCCCGGCGTGTCGGGACCGACCCCGACCGGGCTCAGCCGAGGGCGCGCGGGTGGGCGGTGGCGTACACCTCGCGCAGCCGCTCCACAGTGACCAGGGTGTAGACCTGGGTGGTGGTCACCGACGCATGACCGAGCAACTCCTGGACCACCCGTACGTCGGCGCCGCCGTCGAGCAGGTGGGTGGCGTAGGAGTGGCGCAGGGTGTGCGGGGAGACCGCGGCGGGCCCGTCGACCGGTAGCCCGGCTCGGCCGGCGGCGCGGCGCAGGATGGCCCAGGCGCCCTGCCGGGTCAGTGCTCCGCCGCGCGCGTTGAGGAAGACCGCCGGGGTGCCCCGGCCGGCGGCGGCCAGCCCGGGCCGGGCCCGGACCAGGTAGGCGCGCACCGCCTCGACGGCGTACCCGCCGATCGGCACCAGCCGCATCCGGCCGCCCTTGCCGCGCAGCAGCGCGGTGCCCTCGTCGGTGTCGAGGTCGTCCACGGCGGCGCCGACCGCCTCGGAGATCCGCGCGCCGGTGCCGTACAGGAATTCCAGCAGCGCCCGGTCGCGCAGCGCCAGCGGCGCGCCGTCACCGGTCGCGGTGACCGGGCCGGCGGTCTCCAGCAGCCGGACCACGTCGTCGACCGGCAACGCGCGGGGCAGCCGGCGCGGCGGGGTGGGCGGGCGGACGTCGCGGCTGGGGTCGGCGCCGGCCAGGCCCTCCCGCAGGGCGAAGCGGTGCAGGCCGCGCACCGCGCTGGCCGCGCGGGCGGCGGAGGAGACCGCCAGCGGGGGGTGCGCGTCGTCGCCGGCGCGCAGCCGGGCCAGGTGCGATTCGACGACGCCGGCGCCGACCGACGCGAGGTCGGCGACGCCGGCGTCGACCAGGGTCGCGAGGTAACGGTCCAGATCCCGGCGGTACGAGGCCAGGGTGTTCGCGGACAGGCCACGCTCGACGGTGAGGTGGTCGAGGTAGCCGCGCACGGCGCGGCGCAGGGCCGGCGCGGGCTGCTCGCCCGCGCCGGCCGGGGCCGCAATGCCGGTCAGCCCGCCACCGCTCAGGCCAGCGCGTCGGCCAGCGGGAGCACGCTCATGCCGTGCGCCTCGGCGACCGGGCCGTAGGTGACCTGGCCGTCGTGGGTGTTCAGGCCCAGCGCCAGCGCCGGGTCGCGGCGCAGCGCCTCGCGCCAGCCCTGGTTGGCCAGCTCGAGGGCGTACGGCAGGGTGACGTTGGTCAGCGCGTAGGTGCTGGTGTTCGGCACCGCGCCGGGCATGTTCGCCACGCAGTAGAAGATCGACTCGTGGACCTTGTAGACCGGGTCGGCGTGCGTGGTCGGGCGCGAGTCCTCGAAGCAGCCGCCCTGGTCGATGGCGATGTCGACGAGAACGCTGCCCTGCTTCATCCGGGAGACCAACTCGTTGGAGATCAGGGTCGGCGCCTTGGCGCCGGGCACGAGCACGGCGCCGATGACCAGGTCGGCGTCGAGCACGGCCCGCTCGATCTCGTACGCGTTGGACGCGACGGTCTGCAGGTGGCCGCGGTAGATGGCGTCGGCCTGGCGCAGCCGGGCGACGTTCTTGTCCAGCAGCAGCACCTCGGACTGGAGGCCCAGCGCGATGGCGGCGGCGTTCATGCCGGAGACGCCGGCGCCGATGACCACGGTCTTGGCCGCGTACACGCCGGAGACGCCGCCGGGCAGTACGCCGCGTCCACCGCCGGTACGCATCATGTAGAAGGCGCCCACCTGCGGGGCGAGCCGGCCGGCCACCTCGGACATCGGGGCGAGCAGCGGCAGCGACCGGTCGGGCAGCTCGACGGTCTCGTACGCGATGGCGGTGACCTTCCGGTCGACCAGCGCGTCGGTGCAGACCTTGGAGGCGGCCAGGTGCAGGTAGGTGAAGAGCACCTGCCCCTCGCGCATCCGGTGGTACTCCTCGGCGATCGGCTCCTTGACCTTGAGCACCAGCTCGGCGGTCTCCCACACCTCGTCGGCGGTGGCCAGGATCTTGGCGCCCGCCGCGGCGAACTCCTCATCGGTGATGCTGGAGCCGACCCCGGCGCCGGACTCGACGAAGACCTGGTGACCGCTGCGGGTGAACTCGTTGACGCCCGCCGGCGTGATCGCCACGCGGTACTCGTGGTTCTTGACCTCGCGAGGGATTCCGACCTTCACGATGCAGACACCTCTCTTCGGGGCTGCTCTCCCCCGACTGCTCGGTGCCGCGATGGCCCCATTGCCACCACGGTCCACCGGTCCTGCCGGCGGCAGTCTAGGCGCGCCCGGCGCCGCCGCGAGCCAGCACAGTGGCAATCGGTGCCCGGGTGTCCTGACGGAGTGTCAGGGCGACCGACCGGGCCGGCGGTGGGAGGCCACCTCAGCCGACAGGACAATGTTCGCCCATTATCGTCCCATCTGGCGGATACCGGTGCGGACAAGGAGCGAGTGGATCACTAGTGTGTCGGCCCATGACCACTCCTCAATACCAGCCGGGGTACGCCCCCGGTTACTCCGACAAGAGCAAGGTCGTCGCGGGCATCCTCGGCATCCTGCTCGGCACCTTCGGCGCCGGTCGGTTCTACACCGGACACACCAAGATCGCTGTGCTGCAGCTCGTGGTGAGCCTCGTGACCTGTGGCGTCGGGGCGCTCTGGGGCGTCATCGACGGCATCCTCATCCTGGTGAACGGCGGCACGGACGCGCAGGGCCGGCCGCTGCGCGACTGACCGTCGGACCAACGCGAAGGGGCCCCGCGGCACGCCGCGGGGCCCCTCTGCGTGTACTCCTCGCCGGTGCCACGTGTGCGGCCCCGGCGACTCTCAGCGCGGCAACGGCGCGTCCGCGCGGCGCAGCGCCGACCAGCCGGTGTCCCGGGCGCGAGCCGCGGCCAGCAGCCCGGCCACCGCGGAGGCGTTGGTGATCTCGCCGGCCAGGACCATGCCGACCGCCTCGTCCAGGTCGATCCGGACGATCTGGAGGTCGGCCTCCTCGTCGCTGCGCTCATGGCGCTCATCGGCCGGCACGTCGGCCAACTCCCGGGCCAGGTAGACCCGGACCAGCTCGTTGGTGAACCCGGGCGAGCTGTGCAGGTCGACCAGCGCGTCGATGCGGCCGGCGGTGAGGTCGGCCTCCTCGGCCAACTCCCGCAACGCGGCGGCCGGCAACTCCTCGCCGGAGACGTCCATCAGCCCGGCCGGCAGCTCCCACAGGTGCCGCCCGACCGGGTGCCGGTACTGCCGGATCAGCACCACCTGGCCGGCGTCGTCGAGCGCCACCACGGCCACCGCCCCGACGTGCCGAACGAGGTCCCGCCGCGCGGTCCCGCCGCCCGGCATGGTCACCTCCTCGCTGACCACGTTGAAGATCCGGCCCCGATAACGCTCCTCGCTGGAGCGCACCTCGTAGCGGTGCTCGACAGCGCTCACGACGCGGACGTCGCCTTCGTCGCGGCGCCGTTGCGGGCCGCCTTACGCGCCGTCGGGGCCTCCGTGGCCGCGTCCAGGTCGACCGGCAACTGGTCGGCCTGCGAGTACGCCACGGCGGCCTTGACGAACGAGGCGAACAGCGGGTGCGGGCGGGTGGGGCGGCTCTTCAGCTCCGGGTGCGCCTGGGTGGCCACGAAGAACGGGTGCAGACCCCGGTCCAGCTCGATGAACTCGACCAGCCGACCGTCCGGCGAGGTGCCGGAGATGTGCAGGCCGGCCTTGGTCAGCGCGTCCCGGTAGGCGTTGTTCACCTCGTAGCGGTGCCGGTGCCGCTCACTGATGTCAGTGCTGCCGTACGCCTCGGCGACGATCGAGCCCTCGGTCAACGTCGCCGGGTACGCCCCGAGCCGCATGGTGCCGCCCAGGTCGCCCTTGCCGGCGACGATGTCCTCCTGGTCGGCCATCGTGGCGATGACCGGATGCTTGGCCTGCTCGTCGAACTCCAGGGAGTTGGCGCCGTCCAGGCCGGCCAGGTGCCGGGCCACGTCGATCGTCATGCACTGCAGGCCGAGACAGAGGCCGAGCAGCGGGATGCCGTTCTCCCGGGCGTACCGGGCGGTGCCGATCTTGCCCTCGATGCCGCGTACCCCGAACCCGCCGGGGATGAGGATGCCGTCCACGCCGGCCAGGGCCGCCGCGGCGCCGGCCGGGGTGACGCACTCGTCGCTGGGCACCCAGCGCAGCTGCACCCGGGCCCGGTGGCCGAAGCCGGCCGCCCGGATCGCCTCACTCACCGACAGGTACGCGTCGGGCAGGTCGACGTACTTGCCGACCACCGCGACCGTGACCGTGTGCCGGGGCCGGTGCACCCGCTCCAGCAGGTCGTCCCAGCTGGCCCAGTCCACGTCCCGGAAGGAGAGCCCGAGCCGGCGCACCACGTACGCGTCCAGCCCCTCACGGTGCAGCACCTTCGGGATGTCGTAGATGCTCGGCGCGTCCGGCGCCGCGACGACCGCCTCGGCGTCGACGTCGCAGTAGAGCGACAGCTTCTCCTTGAGCTTCTGCGGGATCTCCCGGTCGCAGCGCAGCACGATGGCGTCCGGCTGGATGCCGATGTTGCGCAACTGCGCCACCGAGTGCTGGGTCGGCTTGGTCTTCAGCTCACCCGACGGCGCCAGGTACGGCACCAGCGAAACGTGCAGGTAGAAGCAGTTGTCCCGGCCCAGGTCGTGGCGGACCTGACGGATCGCCTCCAGGAACGGCAGCGACTCGATGTCGCCGACCGTGCCGCCGACCTCGGTGATCACCACGTCGGGCAGGTGACCGTCGTCGTCCGGGTCGGCCATCGCCACGATCCGCGACTTGATCTCGTTGGTGATGTGCGGGATGACCTGGACGGTGTCACCCAGGTACTCGCCGCGCCGCTCCTTGGCGATCACGTCGGAGTAGATCTGGCCGGTGGTGACGTTCGCCTTACCGGACAACGCCCGGTCCAGGAACCGCTCGTAGTGCCCGACGTCGAGGTCGGTCTCGGCGCCGTCCTCGGTGACGAAGACCTCGCCGTGCTGGAACGGGTTCATCGTTCCGGGGTCGACGTTGAGGTAGGGGTCGAGTTTCTGCATCACCACGCGCAGCCCGCGCGCGGTCAACAGGTTGCCGAGGCTGGAGGCGGTGAGGCCCTTACCCAGCGAGGAGGCGACGCCCCCGGTGACGAAAATGTGCCTGGTCGTCCGTGCTGATGGGGCCAAGGCCTGCTCCCGTGTCGTCTGTCGCGGTCATGCAGACCGCCGTGCTTGATCAGCAAAATTGATCACGCGATCCACGGGATTCCACGGTAACACCTCCCGAGCGGGTACTCGCAGGCCGCACCCGGCTGGGACACCAACGGGCCATCACGACGACGCCCGACGCTCAGGGAGCGGCCACCTCGCTCGACGACCGGGTGCCCTCCCGGGGCGGCCCCGCCACCGTCGGGGTGACCTCCTCCGACGGATCGGCCGGTCGCTGCGCCGGCGCCACGGGCGACCCCGCCGGGGCGTTCGGCATCGGCCCTCCCGAGGGCGGCTCAACCGGTTCGTCAGCGCTGGAGCCGTCGCTGGCCCGGTCAGCCGGCACGTCGGGAACCGCGGGTGACGCGACCGGCCGTGGTGGACCGGCGGGTGCGCCGCTGATCGGACGGGGGTGCACCGCGCCCAAGGGCCCACCACCGCCGGTCGGGCCGTCGCCACCACCGGCCGGACCAGCGCCGCCGGAGCCGGAGCCGGAATCGTCGTCGGCACCGTCGTCGCGAGCGCGGCTCCCGCCCGGACGGGTCCGGTCGGCGGCGTGCCCGAGCACCCGCAGCGAGGCCAGCGCGGCCATCGGCACCACCAACGCGGCGGCGGCGCCCGCGACGTCCAGCGCCGCGCCGTCGAGCACGCCACCGAGCACCGCGGCGACCGCGGTGCCGGCCAGTGCGGCCCGGACGGCCGGGTAGATGCCGAACAGCCGCATCAGCCCGCCCCACGGCTGCAACAGGGCGAACCACACCAACAGCGCCCCGGCCAGAGCCAGCACGGTCAGCGGACTGTTGACCAACGTCTCGAAGTTCTCCGTGCTGGACCGGTGCATGGCGAACCCGCCGGTGCCGTCGCCGATGGCGGACAGGAACCGGCCCAGGCTGCCCCGCTCCGCCGCCGGACGGCGCAGGTCCACCACGGCGAAGCCGATGCCGACCGCCAGGGCGGCCATGGTGGCCCAGGCCAGCCGGCTGATCGTCAACCAACCGCCAGCGCTGATCACCGCGGCCACGCTCAGCCCGGCGGTGAGCGCGATCGCACCGATCGGGTCGGCACCCAGATACGGGCTCCCGACCACCACCACGGCGAGCCCACCCACGGCCACCATCACCGCCGGCCGCCAACCGCGGTGCACCCGCTGGGCGAGCCAGCCACCACTCAACAGCGCGCCGGCCAGGAACACCCCCAGCCCGACCGTGCTCAGGCCGGCGTACCGGCCACCCTGCAACGCCGAGTAACCGACCACCCCGTTGAGCTGGAGGCGGGCGCCGGTGAGCACGTCCAGCCCGACGACAAGGGTGGTGAGGCCGGCCACCGCGCCGAACGGGCCGAGGGTGCCGGCGTACCCGGGGGTGAACCGGACCGCCGCGGTGCCGGCCGCCACCAGCAGCGCGGTGACACCGGCGAAGATCCAACCGGGGTGCTCGCCCCGCCACCAGGGCACCGCGTCGGCGAGCAGCGCGGCCGGCACGGTCAACGCCGCCGCCACCAGCACCAGCTCCGCCACCGACATGACCCGCCCGGACACCGGCATCGGCCCACTCGGGCCCGCGTGCGGGCGTGCCCGGCGCAGCAGCGGCAGCACCGCGAGGGCCAGCAGCACCTGCACCCCGGCGAGCAGGGTGAAGAACCCACCGGAGACCGTCCGCTGGGCGGCCGCCTCCCGGTCGGCGTCCGCCGGAGCGTTGATCGCCTCCGCCAGGTCGGCCGGACGACCGTCCGTACTCACCGCCGGCCGACCGAGGAAGAGCCGCTCCGGCATCGGCCGACCCAGCGCGGCCAGGGCGGTCGGTGCGAGGTCGACAAGTTGCAGATACCCGTCCCGCCCCGTGCTGGCCGAGGTGAGCCAGCCCCGCTCCCAGCCCGGCCCGTCGGCGACCGCCACGTGCAACCGGGACGGCTGGGCGGTATCGGAGATCCCGGCGACCAGCACCAGCGACCGCGGCGGCCGGGCAGCCAGCACCCGAGCCAGCTGAGCGTCCGCCGCACGGGCCTCCTCGGCGCGCACCGCAGGATCGGACCCGTCGACCGTGCCCAGGTCGACGATGCTCAGCACACACGAGCCGAGCAGCCCACGCGGATCCTCCGGCAGCGCGGAGGCGTACCGGTCGACCCGGCCGAACGGACGGGCGGCCGCCACGGCCGCGCCCGGGCCGACCGCGACCGAGCAGCGCACCGACTCCGCCAGC
The DNA here is from genome assembly GCF_045207365.1 of Micromonospora sp. NBC_00858. Classification (NCBI taxonomy): domain Bacteria; kingdom Bacillati; phylum Actinomycetota; class Actinomycetes; order Micromonosporales; family Micromonosporaceae; genus Micromonospora; species Micromonospora sp. NBC_00858. The sequence goes on from NZ_CP108828.1 coordinate 3,702,746, forward strand.
GACCCCGGCACTGTGCCCCAGGGCAGCACCTGCTGGTTGTAGTGGACCACGCTCTCCTGGTCGGGCAGGTTCGCGCCGATGCCGTCCGGTTGCTCGACGGCCACCCCCGTCGCCGGGCAGCCACCGGCCGTCCGGCTGCCGTTCCAGGCCGCGAAGCTGCCCGCACCCAGGGTCAACCACCCGTCCACCGGGCAGGTGGGCCGGTGCGCGGAGCGCACCGACAGCGAACCGATCGACCCGTCCTGGGCCATCCGCCACAGCGTCGGGGTGCTCTGCGGATCCACGTCCTCCCAGCGCAGCCCCGCGATCCCGGCGAGCACCACGAAGTCGGCGGTGCGCTGCGGGGTGCCCTGGGGTGGGCGGGCCGCCAACGCGGTGATGCCCAGCGCCACCACGAGCACGGTCAACAGGGCAGGGGCGAGTCGGCGCAGCATCACCGGTGTCCCGTCATCGGGGCGTCGGAGTCCGGGGCCGCCGGACCGGCAGGGTCCGCAGCCAACTCGCCGTACAGGGCGGCCAGCGCCGCGACGGTGTCCGCCTCGGTGGGCCACGTCGCCGCCCGCTCGGCGCCACGCCGGCCCAACTCGGCGCGGGCCGCCGGGTCGTCCAGCAGCGCGCGCACCGCCGCGTCGACCGCGTCCACGTCGCCGGCGGGGACCAGCGTGGCGGCGTCGCCGACCAGCTCCGGCAGCCCGCCGACCGCGGTGGCCACCAGCGGTACGCCGGCCCGCAGCGCCTCCTGCGCGAAGAGCTGCCGGGCCTCCCAGTCGCTGGTCACCACCGCGAGGTCCGCGCCGGCGAGCAGGTCGGCCACATCGGTGCGGTGCCCCAGCAGGGTCACCGGGGCGCGGGCCGCGGACGTCCGGGCGGCCAACGGCAGGTAGGCCGGGCCACTCCCGGCGATCACCACGACCGGCGGCGGTGTGCGGGTACGCCAGCGGGCCGCCGCGTCGATCAGCACGTCGTAGCGCTTCTGCGGGTGCAGCCGACCGACCGAGACGATCAGCGGCTGATCCGGGCGGACACTGAACTCGGCCCGGACGGCGGCCGGCCGTCGGCGCGGCGCGGGCAGCGTCGGCGCGGCGACCGGGGCGAGCCGGGCATCGGCGGCGCCCAGCGCGGCAGCCCGTTGCACCAGGTCCGCGGAGGCGCCGAGGGCCACCCGGGCACCCCGGGCCACCACCCGCTCGGCGAGCCGGGACACACCGCCCCGCAGCCCGCCCGCGAGCACCGCGTTGTGCCAGGTGACGATCAGCGGGGCGGACGGGCGGGCCAGCACGGCCACCAACCCGGCCCGCAGCCCGTGCGCGTGCACCACATCGACCTGCTCGGCGGCGAGCGTCCGGCGCAGGGCGAGCACCGCGCGCGCGTCGGCCGGGGTCGGGCTGGCCGGGATCTCCACCGGCTGGAAACGCGCGCCGACACCGGTGAAGTCGAACTGCTCCTGCGTCGCCGCCGGCCCGCAGACCAGCACGCTGGCGCCGGCCGCCACGAGACCACGCGCCACCGAACGGACGTGCTGGCCCACTCCGCCGGTGCTGGAGGCGAGCAGCAGCGCAATGGTGCCCGACCATCCGGTGGGCAGAATGGGCAGGCCCGGCTCACTCCTCGCGCTCACCGAGCCGCCGCCGTTCGCGACTGCGGGGCTCGCAAATCCGGCTCACTCCTCGCGCTCACCGAGACACCGTCTCCTTCCCGTCGCCCCGCTCCGGGGGGACCGTGCCCGGCGGCGGCGTGCCGGCCCGGTCCCGCGACCCCCGCCGGCCCGCCCGGCCCAGGCGCCGCAGCACCCCGGCGAGCAGTGGCCGTACGTCCCGCCGGTCGACGAACCAGACCACGGCGAGGAACACGGCCCCGACCAGAACCCCGGACAGCATGCCCTGACCGAGTGCCGCCGCCATCGTCGGGGTGCCGCCGCCCGGCGTGTCGAGCCAGCGGGTGAGGCCGAGCCCGGCGAGCGCGGCGAGCACCCCACCGAGGCCGCCGGCCGCCCCGGCCCGAGCCGCGCCGGCCAACGCCGGACGGCCGGCGCTGCGCCACACCGCCACGACCAGCAGCGCCCCGAGCACCAGCATGCCCACCGAGTTGGCGGCCGTCACCGCGAGCACCCGCTCCCGCAGCGGCAGCAGCACGCCGAGCAGCAGGACGGCGGCGGGAACCACCAGCCAGCCGACCGCCGTGGCCACGGTCGCCGCCCGGGTCTCCCCCCGGGCGTAGAGCGCCCGGGTGAGCACCGCGAACAGGCCGTAGCCGAGCAGACCCGGGGCGAACCCGATGATCGCGGCGGCGGCGGTCGACGCGGTCGACGCGTTGTTGAAGAAGAACTGCCCGATCGGCCCGGAGGTACCGATCAGCGCGGCCGCGCCGAGGCAGCTGAACAGGAGCACCCCGCGCACGGCCGGCGCGAGGGTCGCCCGGTAGGTGTCCTCGTCCCCGGCGGCCTGGGCGGCGACCAGGGTCGGGTACGCGGCGATGGCCAGCGGCACCGCCAGCACCGCCCAGGGCAGCAGATAGACGGTCTGCGCCAGGTTGTACACCCCGGGGTTGGTCTGCGCGCCGTAGGTGACCTGGTGGAGGCTGACGATCAGCGCGATCTGCTGCGCGGTGACGGTGACCGCGCCGGCCACCGCCAGGCCGCCGACCCGGGCCCGCGCGGCGGCGGGGAACCCGAACCCGGGCCGCAGGCGCAGCCGCAGCCGCCGGACCGGAATCAGCAGCGACAGCGACAGCACCACCACGCCGAGGGTGGTGCCGGCCGAGAGCAGCAGCTCGCCGCTGGGGGTCACCCCGCCGACGGTGGCCAGTCGGCCCTGGGTCGCGGTGAACCCCAGGTAGACGACGATCACGGTGAGGCTGGACAGCAGCGGGGCGAGCACCGGCCAGGCGAAGCGGCGGTGCGCCTGGAGCACCCCGGTGAGCACGATGCCGACGCCGTACAGCGGCAACTGCGGGGCGAAGACCCGTAGCATCCGGGCGCCGCTCTGCTGCTGGGCGGTGGTCAGTCCGTCGCCCAGCGACCCGATCAGCGGCCCGGCGAACAGCACGACGAGCACGGCGAGCGGCACCAGCAGGGCCAGCGTCCAGGTCAGCAATGCCCCGGTGGTCCGGGCCACCGCCGTGCGGTCGCCGACGGCGACCGCGCCGGCCAGCAGCGGTACGACCAGGCTGGCCAGCGCTCCCCCGGCGACGATCTCGAAGATGAAGTTCGGCACCGCGTTGGCCACCACGTAGGCGCCGCCGAGGTCGGTGGGCGCCAGGCTCCAGGTGAACACGGCGGTACGGCCGAAGCCGGCGAGCCGGCTGAACACGGTGAGGACGGCGATGAGTGCGGCTGCCCCGGCCAGCCGGCCGGCGCCGGCGAGGGGTGCCGGTTTGGTCACGTCAGTCGGCGAGCCGGCCCAGTGCGTCAAGCTCCCGCAGCCCCGGGGTCCGCTGGATCACCGACGTGAAGCTGACCTTCTCACTGGCGGCGGTGAGACCGGCGAGCACGGCGAGCAGCCCCGCCCGGCCGAGCGGGCCCGTCCGGGCGGCGAGCGCGACGCCGAGCAGCGCACCGAGCGCGTTCGCGCCGCTGTCGCCGACCATCACCTCCTCGCTCAGGTCATCGCGGAGCAGGCCGGCGGCGGCGCCGACCGCGCCCGCGGCGATCCCGCCGTGCGGGCCTGTGGTCAGTGGCGCGCCGAGCAGAAGCCCGGACTTGAGGGCCCGGCCGGGCCGCAGGTCGAGCAGGTTGAGCAGGTTGGCGGTGCCGGCGATCACCCCGGCGCCGAGCAGCACGTCCACGCCGCGGCCGAACGCGCCGTGGCGCTGGCGGCGCGGGTGCGCGGCGACCCGGGGGTCGGCGGCAAGCAGCGCGGCGGCACCCAGCCCGGCGGCGCCCACGCCGACGACCTTGACCAGCCCGGCGGTGACCCGCCCCTCGCGCAGCGCGGCGAGGTGGCCGGCGAAGCCCTTCGACGCCTTCTGCTCCGGCCGCGCGCCGACCACGTCGTCATACAGCCCGACGCCGCCGGCGCCGAGGCCGGCGACCAGGGCGGCCCCACCGGAGGCGGCGCTGGTGGAGCCGAACGCGCTGGCGGCGGCCGCACCGGCGGCGAGCGCCGGCCCGGCGGCCAGGGTCACCGTCCGGCCGCGGAAGTTGGTGCGCTCCAGCGCGGGCGCGACCGGGGCGGTGCGGACCTCGCGCAGCGCGTAGCGGGCGGCGGCGGCACCGGCGCCGGCGATCAACAGCCGGCCCAGCCCACTCACGCCGACGCCTCGTCGGTTTCGGACACGGAGGTACGTCGTTCGCTCACTGGGGCAGTCTAGGCAGCAGCGAGGCGGCGTTGTCGCCGACGCCGTACTGCCCGGCCTTCTTCTCGGTGAGTTGCTGCACCAGGGCGAGGCTGGTGACCAGCTGGCCCTGCACGGTGTTGGCGTTGTCGACGGTGGAGATGGTCTGGGCCAGCACCGGGTCACCGCGGACCACGGCCACCAGGTTGCCGCCGACGGAACCGTTGCCGCCCACCACGATCGACCCGGTCCGGTCGAACTGCTCGGCGATCTTGACGACCGACTCGTCCCGCTTCTCGGAGTCCTTGTCGACGTACGGCTGGCCGCTGACCACGACAACGGCCTCCGCCGAGCCGGTGACCTTGTTGTTGTCGGTGGTCAGGTAACCGGCGTTGTTGTACGCGGCGAGCACCGCCCGCCGGTCGGCGTCGCTGACCGGTGCGGCGCCCTGGGCCCGGTCCAGCAGGACACTGGCCAGCAGCGCGCTGGAGGTCTCCACACCGTGCCCGTTGCCCGGCAGGCCGGTGGTCTGCGCGGTCGGCCGGGCGGCGGTGACGGCCAGCTCCAGGAGGTTGGAGTTGTTGTCCGGGTTGATGAACTTGTCCTGCAGGTCGACCCGGCCGGTGATGGTGGCCCCGGCGAGCTGGAGCTTCTTGAGTACGCCGTCGGTGTGGTCGCGCCCGTTGGGCAGGCTGAGCACCACGACCCGGCGCCCGGCGAGGGTGCCCGGCAGGACGACCTGGGACATCTCCTCGGCGAACTCCTCCTCCAGACCGAGCTGCTTCTCCATGTTGTTGACCGTCTGGCGCCACTGCTGGTTGTCCTTGCGCAGCCCGGTGACCTGCTCCTTGAGCGAGTCGGCGACCGGGCCGTTGAGGGCGGCTGTGCCGACCACCAGGCCGATCGCCAGAGCCAGGAAGACCGCGGTGAGGGACACCACGTGGTAGCGGAAGTTGATCACGCTTGCAGCCTCTTGATCGGTCGGGAACTAGAAAAGCCGGTACAGCTGGAACACGAAATTGTCCCACCACTCGGCGGCCACGCCCAGGTAAGCCTTACCGACGGTGGAGACGGCCACCGCGGAAGCCATCGCCGCGATCGCCGAGAGCACCAGCAGCAGCAGCGACGAACCGGAGATGCTCTGCCGGTAGAGCCGGCTCACGCCCTTGGCGTCGACCAGCTTGCCGCCGACCTTCAGCCGGGTCAGGAACGTCGAGGCCATTCCGCCGCGACCCTTGTCCAGGAATTCGACCAGCGTGGCGTGGGTGCCGACCGCGACCAGCAGCGAGGCGCCCTTCTCGTCGGCCAGCAGCATGGCCAGGTCCTCGCTGGTCGCCGCGGCCGGGAAGGTCACGGCCGGGACACCGAGGCCGTTGACCCGGGGCAGGCCGGGCGCCCGCCCGTCCGGGTAGGCGTGCACGATCACCTCGGCGCCGCAGCGCAGCACGTCGTCGGTGACCGAATCCATGTCCCCGATGATCATGTCGGGGGTGTACCCGGCCTCGACCAGCGCGTCCGCGCCGCCGTCGACGCCGATCAGCACCGGCTTGAACTCCCGGATGTACGGGCGCAGCACGTCCAGGTCGGCCTTGTAGTCGTAGCCGCGCACCACGATCAGGCAGTGCCGGCCCTGCATCTGGGTCTGGATCTCCGGCACGCCCACGCCGTCGAGCAGCAGGTCGCGCTCCTGGCGGAGGTAGTCCATGGTGTTGGCGGCGAACGCCTCCAACTGGACCGAGAGCCCCTCCCGGGCGTCGGCCATCGCCTTGGCGACCGACTCGGCGTCCTGCAGGCTGCCGTGCGCCACCGGCTCGTCACCGGCGAAGACCGTGTTGCCCTCGATCCGGACCTGGTCGCCCTCGCGGATCTGCTCGAAGACACCCTCCCCGAGGTCATCCAGGAGCGGAATGCCGGCGGCGATCAACACCTCCGGGCCGAGGTTGGGGTAACGGCCGGAGACCGACGGCTTGGCGTTGAGCACCGCCGCGACCCCGACGGCGACCAACGAATCGGCCGCCACCCGGTCCAGGTCGACGTGGTCGATGACCGCGATGTCACCCGGGCGCAGCCGGCCGACCAGGCGTTTTGTCCGGCGATCAAGGCGCGCGGTGCCGAGGACTCTGCCCGGCTCCGCGTTCCGGTGCCGGCGCAACGTGGGTAGACGCATCGTGACCATCCTGGCATGTGGGGCAGGCTTTTCTGTCGCGACATGCCTGAGCAGGGCCGCCTACCCAGGGAAGCACACGTCGGCGCACGCCGGTGTGCTTGCCATCACAATACGCGGCGTCACGGACGCCTTTCCTTCGCCGCCACGGCCAGAAGCTCCTCGGCGTGGGCGATACCCAGATCCGAATCGGGTAAACCAGCTAGCATCCGAGCCAGCTCCCGGGCCCGTTCGGTGTCCTCCACCACCCGCACCCCGCTGGTGGTCACCGCGCCACCGGTGTCCTTCGCCACCACCAGGTGCCGGTCGGCGAATGCGGCAACCTGCGGCAGGTGGGTGACGACCAGCACCTGGTGGCTGCGGGCCAACCGGGCCAGCCGCCGGCCGATCTCCACCGCCGCCTGACCGCCGACCCCCGCGTCGACCTCGTCGAAGACCAGCGTGGGCGGGCCACCCGAGCCGGCGAAGACCACCTCGATGGCGAGCATCACCCGGGACAGCTCACCGCCGGAGGCACCCCGCTGCAACGGCAGCGACGGCGCGCCCGGATGGGCCAGCAACCGCAGCTCCACCTCGTCGCCGCCGTCCGGGGCGACACCCACCTCGACGCCGTTGACCGACAGCGCCGGCTCGGCCCGCCCCGCCGGGCGGGGCAGGACGGCCACCTCGATCCGGGCGTGCGGCATGGCCAGCCCGGCCAGCTCGACGGTGACCTGGTCGGCGAAGCGGACCGCCGCCTCCTGTCGGGAGGTCGACACCCGCCCGGCCAGGTCGGCCACCTCACCGGCCAACCGCTGACCGTCGCGCTCCAACTCGTCGAGCAGGTCATCGGAGGTGTCCAGGTCGGACAGTCGGGTGCGGGCCCGCTCGGCCCACGCGATCACCCCGTCGACGTCGTCGGCGTACTTGCGGGTCAGCGCGCGCAGCGCGGCACGCCGCTCGTAGACGTGCTGCAACCTGGCCGGGTCCGCGTCGAGCGTCGCCAGGTACGCCGACAGCTCGGCGGAGACGTCGGTGACCAGGGTGGCCGCCTCCTCCAGCCGGGCCGCCAGCTCGCCCAACGCCGGATCGGTGCCGGCCTGCGCCTCCAGGGTGCGCCGGGCGGTGCCGAGCAGCACCGCCGCGTCCGGTGTCTCGTCGGCCGCCTCCGCGCCGCCCGCCACGCACTGCTGAGCCACCTGCGCGGCCGTGCGCAGCCCCTCGGCGTGCTCCAGCCGCTGCGCCTCGGTCTTCAGCTCGTCATCCTCACCGGGCTGCGGATCGACCCGGGTGATCTCGTCGAGGCCGAGCCGCAGCAGGTCAGCCTCCTGGTTGCGCTCGCGGGCGTTGCGCCGTCGGTCGGCCAGGTCGTCGACCACCCGCCGCCACCCGGTGTACGCCTCACGCAACGCGTCGAGCAGCTTCTCGTGCGCCGGGCCGGCGAAGCGGTCCAGCGCGGCCCGCTGCTCGGCCGGGCGCAGCAGCCGCAGCTGGTCGGACTGGCCGTGCACGGCCACCGCCTGCTCGCCGACCTCACCGAGCATCGACACCGGCATGCTCCGGCCACCGAGATGGGCGCGGGACCGGCCCTCCACCGTCACCGTGCGACTCAGCAGCAGCGAGCCGTCCTCGTCGGGCTCGCCGCCGGCATCGGTGATCCGGGCGTGCACCGCATCCGCGACGCGGCCCTCCAGACGCAGCCGGCCCTCCACCACAGCCCGGCCAGGCTGGGCACGAACCCGCCCGGCGTCGGCCCGGCCGCCGAAGAGCAGGCCGAGGCCAGTAACCACCATCGTCTTGCCCGCACCGGTCTCGCCGGTGATGACGTTCATGCCGCCGGTCAACGGCAGCGTGGTGTCCTCGATGACGCCCAGTCCGGTGATGCGCAGCTCTTCCAGCACAGCACCCGACAGTAGACGCGAGGCCCGACAGTTGACCAGCCGACCGGCCCGCAGACGGGCCGCAGTACGGCCACGACCTGGCCGACGTACAGTTCTGCCCCGTGTTGGACGTGATCGGCCTGACCCCGGCTGAGGAGGAGCTCTACCGCTGCCTGCTCCAGCTCACCACGGCCCGAATCGACGAGCTGGCACACCGGCTGCACCGACCGCGCGAGCAGGTCGTCGCCCAGGTCGAGGCGCTGCGGACCAAGGGCCTGGTGCAGCCCACCGACACCGACCCGGACGCTCCCCTGCGCCCGACCGCCCCGGATGTCGCCCTCGGCGCGGCGTTGCTGCGCCGGCAGGAGGACCTGGAGGCGGCCCGGCGGCGGGTCACCCAACTGGCCGAGGAGTACCGGTCCGGGCTGCGTCGGCACCACGTGGATCACCTGGTCGAGGTGATCACCGGTACCCGGGTGCTCCGGGACCGGCTGCGCGATCTGCAGAATTCGGCACGTACCGAGGTGCTCTGGTTCTGCCGGGCGAACCCCCTGGCCATGGCCGGCCCGGAGAACGTCGAGGAGTTCGACGCGCTGGCCCGCGGGGTGAGCTACCGGGCCATCTACGAGCGGGACATGCTGCTGGAGCCGGGCGCGCTGGTCGACCTGGCCAAGGGGATCGCCGCCGGCGAACAGGCCCGGGTCCTGGACCGACTGCCGGTCCGACTGGCCATCGTGGACGCCCGCACCGCGATCTGCCCGCTGGTACCCGACCGCGACGGCGGCGAGCCGAGCGCCGCCGTGATCGGCCGCAGCCAACTGCTCGACGCGCTACTCGCCCTCTTCGACAGCCACTGGCGGACGGCCACCCCGCTGCGGCTGGAAGACCCGCTCACCGAGCCGGCGACCGACGGCCGGCGGGCCGACGCCGACGATCGCCCCGGCGACGGCTACCAGCCGGACGCCGACGAGGCGCGACTGCTGTCGCTATTCGTGGCCGGCGTACCGGACAAGTCCATCGCCTCCCAGCTCGGGGTGAGCCGGCGGACCGTGCAGCGGCGACTCGCCGACCTGATGGCGGCCGCCGGCGTGGACACCCGGCCCGGGCTGGCCTTCCAGGTCGCCCGCCGGGGCTGGATCTGAGTCGGACCCGGTCGGGGTGGGACGGCCCACCGGCCGCCCCACCCCGCTCACGTCAGCGCAGCCCGTACGCGTCGACCACGGTCTGGTCGACGGTGTTACCGGCCCGGTCGCGGGCGTGCACCCGCAGCGACACCGTGCCCTGCCCGGCTGGCACCTCGGCGGTGAACCGGGTACCCGATCCGCGCACCGGCGCCGACCGCCAGGTGCGCCCGCCGTCGAACGACACCTCGACCTTCAGGCTGGTGCCAACCGGCGCCGACACGCCCGCCGGCTGGCGCAGCGTCAACCCGAGCTGGTGCGGCCGACGCCCGGCCACCTCACCGCGCAGGTCGGCCGGGACCCGGTAGTCCACCTGCAGCAGCGACAGCGGCCGAGCCGCGTCCCCGGTCGGGCGGGCCGAGGTGAACTGCCAGGCCGTCTCCGTGCGGGTGGCGTAGCGCCACTCGTCCGAGGACCGCTGCGTGGTCAGGTCGAGCCGGTAGCGGGCCGACTCCGAGGTGGTGGGAACCGGCGCCCAACCACCGGCGAGATCGGCGATCTGCTTCCCGTCGCGGCTGAGCCGGGCCTGCACGGTGTCCGACTCCTCGCTGCCACCGGCCGGACTGTAGTGACCATCGGCGTCGACGAACTCGGGCACCCGAAGGTCCAGGACGTCACCGGTGCGGCTGGGCACCGGCAGCCCGGCGTTGGCCGGCACGGCCGGCCGGATCACCGGGGCGTGCCAGGTCTCGGTGTCCCGGTCATCGGCGGCATACCGCCGGGGCTGCTGGGTCAGACCACCGGTCAGCTTCCCCCAGTTCGAGAACATCATCTTGTGCAGGACCCGGTGCTGCCACCAGGCGTCCCCGGCGCTCACGAACTCCTGCCGGGTGGTGCCGGTACGCACCAGCCGCTGGTCGTCGTTCCAGGAGGTCTCCTGCCACGGACGCCAGCTGAACCGCTGCTCGGTGGCCCACTCCGAACCACCGACGTCGCCGTAGCGGGCCGTCACCTCGGCGGTGTTCTTCGCGGTGACCGTGTGCACGATCCGCTCCGGCACCCGGCCCTTCGAGACCTGCCACACGTCGTACAGGTAGGGGCTGTCCACGGTCAGCGTCAGGTCCAGCGTCGCCCGGCCCTTCCGCGCCGCCGCGATCAACCGCTGCCCGTCGTCGAACGCCACCGCCAGCGCGGGTACGGGTAGCCGGTCCCCCAGCGGGGTCCAGACCGTCCACGCGCTCCGGTCCGCAGCCCGGACGATGAGCACCGTCTTCGCACCGGCCGCCGCGGCCGCCGCGATCTGCTCCTCCTCCGAGACGTCCGGGCTCTCGGTGAGCAGCGCCGCAGCGCCGCGCACCCGGGCCAGCTCGGCCGCGGTGCCGGTGCCCGCCCAGACCAGCGGCAGCTTCCGCCGGTCGGTGGGTGCCGGCGAGTAGCCCATCAGGTTGATGTCCAGCGGACCGGACACCCCGCTGATCCGGGCGTCCACCATCGGTGCGACCAGCTGCCAGCGCGAGGAGAACTCGAACTCGCCCTGGCGCACCTGCCGGGTCGGCGTGACGTTGACCTGCTGGATGGTGCTGAAGGTCATCACGCCGTGGTCGACCTGCCGGCCGTTGCCGAAGACCCGGTGCTCGTAGAAGCTGATCGTCGCGCGCTGCTCGGCCGGCTTCGGCGTCTCGATCCGCACCGGAGTGCCCTTCCGCGGGTCGAGCATCACCGTCATGTCCCGGTCGACCATCAGCTCCGGGTCGGTGACCAGAGTGATCTGCTCGTCCAACGGGGCGCCGTGCTCGACCAGCGCCTCCAGCAGGTACGGACCCTCCTCGACCTGCACCTGCGTCTCGCCGGCACTCCAGCCGAGGTAGTCGGACTCGGGCTGCTCGCCGAACAGGGTCAACACCGGCGACACGCCCGGCTGACCCTGCATGTCCAGCACCTTCATGGTGAGGGTGTGCACCGGACCGCTGAGGGTGAGCGCGACGGCGGTACGCACCGCGATGCCGTCCGCGCCGGTGGCCACCAGCCACCCGCTGTGCACACCACGGCCCAGCTTCGCCGGGTCGGCGCGCAGCGGCACGGCGACGCTGCCGCCGGCCGGCACGGTCACCTCGCCGCCACCACCGGTGACCCCGTCGGGCTCGGCCGTGCCGCTGTCCAGGTTGCGCAGCTCCAGGGCCAGCCGCAGGGTCTGCGGGGTCGCGCTGCTGTTGGTGTACGTCACGGACCGCTCGGCCACCACGCCACCGGTGCTCAGCCGGCCGAAGTCGGCGGTGGCGGTGCCGTACACCCGCTGGCTGAGCGCCCGGGCCACGTCGACCCGGCCGCCGCCCTGCTCGAAGACGGTCAGCTCCGGGTTCGCCTTCGTGGTGCTGACCAGCGCGTCCTTGAGCTTCCCGGCGGTCCAATCCGGGTGCTCCTGGGCGAGGATCGCGGCCGCGCCGGCGACGTGCGGGGTGGCCATCGAGGTACCGGAAGCCTGGGTGTACGCGTCCCCCACCGGCGTACCCATGGTGGTGCCGGCGGCCCGGGCGGCGATGATGCCGACGCCCGGCGCGGTGATCTCAGGCTTCAGGCCGTTGTCGCCGAGCCGCGGGCCGCGGCTGGAGAAGTCCGCGAGGTTGTCGTCGCGGTCCACCGCGCCGACGGTGAGCGCCGCGTCGGCCGCGCCCGGCGAGCCGACGGAACGCGGCGCGCCCTCGTTGCCGGCGGCGATGACGAAGAGCGCACCGGTTTCGGCGGTCAGGTCGTTGACCGCCTGGCTCATCGGGTCGGTGCCGTCGCTCGCGGAGCCGCCAAGGCTCATGCTGACCACCTTCGCGCCGGAGTGGGCGGCCCACTCCATGCCCGCGATGATGGACGAGCTGTAGCCGGAGCCGCCGTCGTCGAGCACCTTGCCGACCAGCAGCTGCGCGCCAGGAGCGACGCCCTTGCGCAGCCCGTCGGAGGCGGCGCCGCTGCCGGCGATGGTGGCCGCCACGTGGGTGCCGTGGCCGTGCCCGTCCCGGGCGCTGCCGCTGCCGGAGAAGTCCTGCTCCTCGGCGATCCGGCCGGCCAGGTCGGGGTGGGTGGCGTCGACGCCGGTGTCGAGCACCGCCACCCGGACGCCCTTGCCGTCCCGGCCGGCGGCCCAGGCCGTCGGGGCGCCGATCTGCGGCACGCTGTGCTCCAGCGTCGGGCGGACCTTCCCGTCCAGCCAGATCCGGGCGACGCCGGCGCCGAGCCGGGCCGGCGAACCGGCGGTACGGGCCTGCGAGGTGCCCCGCAGCGTCGTCCACAGGCCACCGAGGTCGCCCTTGCCGACCCGCAGGGCCGCGCCGTTGATGCTCTCCAGCGGCCGGGCGTCGGTGGCGCCGGCGAGCGGCCGGACCCGGCCGGCGGCCGGCTCCTGGTAGCGCACGATCAGCGGCAGCGCGCCCTGGTCGGCGTCGCCGTATCCGTCGGCGGCCAACTCCCGCACGTCGAAGAGATCCGGGTCGAGAACCCCCGCGGACAGGTACGGCACGACGTCGCTGGGCAACACCCGCAGGCCGCCGTCGACCTCCGTGGTCTGGAAGGTGATCCGGTCACGGCCGGGGCCGGGGCGGACCGTGGCGGCGATCCGGCCGGGCGCGGCCTGAGCCAGATCGACCTGGTCGCCGGTGATCAGCGTGATGCGGACGGGCGCGGCGACGCCGGGGGTGGGCGTCGGTCCGGTGGGCCGGACGGGCGGGTCGGCGGACGCCGGTGCGGCGAGTCCGAAGACCAACGCGCCGGCCGCGCCGGCGGTAAGCCAGCGTGGGGGCCAGTGCATGCGATGCGCTCCTCTACTCCAAGGGGGCCGCTCTCAGTGAGATCGACCGATCGGAGTCTGCGACGGAGATCACTGCATGGTCACTAGGTGCGGCCCGCCGCACCGGCGACATGTCGCCAGGTGGACATCGGGCGACGGGTGCGGGGCCATGGGATGTCCGGCGGGCTCCCGCCGAACATCGGGGGCCTCCTTCACAACCCGGCCGAGGGCGGGCCGGTGCCGGGCGGCGGTGGACGACGCGTCAGCGACGAGAGCCGCGCCAGCCGTGCACCGGCAGCCCGAACTTGGCCACCAGCCGATCGGTGAACGGGCGGGCCCGCAGCCGGACGATGCGTACCGGCAGGGCGCCCCGACGCACCGTGACCCGGGCGCCCGGCGGCAGGTCGTAGACCCGCCGGCCGTCGCAGCAGAGCACGGCGAGGGTGGTGAACGGGTCAACGGTGATCACGAAGGTGGACGTCGGGGCGGTGACCAGCGGACGGCTGAACAACGCGTGCGCGCTGATCGGCACCAGCAGCAGCGCCTCCACCTCCGGCCAGACCACCGGCCCGCCGCCGGAGAACGCGTACGCCGTGGAGCCGGTGGGGGTGGCACAGACCACGCCGTCGCAGCCGTAGCGGGACAGCGGCCGGCCGTCCACGTCGACGAGGAGCTCGAGCATCTGCGCCCGCTCGCCCTTCTCGACGCTGATCTCGTTGAGCGCCCAGGACTCGATGGTGGGGCCGCCGTCGAACTCGGCCGTGACGTCGAGCGTGAGCCGCTCGTCGACGGTGTAGTTGCGCCCGACGACGTCGCGGACCGCCGTGTCCAGATCGTCGATCTCGGCCTCGGCCAGGAAGCCCACCTTGCCGAGGTTGATGCCCAGCAGGGGCGCCTTCGCCGGTCGGGCCAGCTCGGCCGCGCGCAGGAAGGTGCCGTCCCCACCGAGCGCGAAGACGATCTCGGCGCCCTCGGCGGCCTCCGGACCGGCGACCGGCACCACGCCGGGCAGGTCGAGGTCGTCGGCCTCCTCGGCGACCACCCGGACCTCGAAACCCGCGGCGATCAGGTCGGCGGCGACCGCCCGGGCGTGCTCGGTGCTGCGCCGACGGCCGGTGTGGGTCACCAGCAGCGCGGTCCGGCTCATCGGACCGACCGCTCGGCTGCGTCCGGGCGCTCAGCCGTCGGTGCCACTGCCCCGGTGCGGCCGCGTGTCCCGCGTGCCGTGCCGGAGCCCTCGCTGCTGCACGCGTTCACCCTGCGACCTCCTCCGCCGCCGCGGCCGGCGCGTCGCCGGCCGTCGTCGGGCCGTCCGGCCCGGCTGCCACCACGGTCCGCACCCGCTCCGGGTCGGCCGGTGGTGCGCCCCGGCGCAACCATACGAAGAACTCCACGTTGCCGCTCGGCCCGGGCAGCGGGCTCGCCGCCACGTCGGCCAGGCCGAGGCCGAGTTGCGCCGCCGCGGCGGCCACGTCGAGCACCGCCTCGGCGCGCAGCGCCGGATCTCGGACCACACCACCGGCGCCGACCCGCTCCTTGCCCACCTCGAACTGGGGCTTCACCATCAACGCCAGGTCGCCGTCGTCGCGGGTGCAGCCGGCCAGCGCCGGCAGCACCAGCCGCAGCGAGATGAACGACAGGTCGGCCACCGTGAGGTCGACCGGCCCGTCGATCGCGTCAGGATCGAGCGTACGGACATTGGTGCGTTCCAGGACCCGGACCCGCTCGTCGGTGCGCAGCGACCAGGCGAGCTGCCCGTAGCCGACGTCCACGGCCACCACCTCCGCGGCCCCGGCGCGCAACAGCACGTCGGTGAAGCCACCGGTCGACGCGCCGGCGTCCAGGCAGCGCCTGCCGGCGACGCTCAGCCCACCGTGGGCGAACACGGCCAGCGCACCGGCGAGCTTGTGCCCGCCCCGGGAGACGTACTCCTCGGTCGGGTTGGCGCCGGTGACCAGCAGCGGATCGGCGGGGTCGACCATCGCGGCGGCCTTCCGCGCGGGCACCCCCCGCAGCTGGACCCGGCCGGCCTCCACCAGCGCGGCGGCCTGCTCGCGGGAACGGGCCAGACCGCGGCGGACGAGTTCGGCGTCCAGCCGGTTGCGACGTGCCATGGGTGGTTCTCCGGTCTGCTCAGGCCTGGTGGTCCCGCTCAGGTCTGGTCGATGGTGGCGAGGGTTTCCCGCAGCGTCTCGTAGGCCGCCTCGTACTGCGCGATCTGGTCGGCTGGGGCGAGCGTCGCCGCGTTGGCCATCGCCTGCACGGCGGCGTCAACGGCCGGGTGCCGCGCCGCGTCGTCCCCGACGTCCGGCTGCGGCCCCGGGCCGGCCCCGTACGGCGGGCTCGGCCGGGCGGCGAACGCCCCGCCGGCCGGCGGACCGGGCCGGATACCCGGCGGCGGGCCGGGACGGGCGGCGGGCGGCGGGCCCGGGCGGGCGTCGCCGGTCACCGAGGGCTCCGGCGGTTCGGCGCGACGTTCACGGGGTGCCGTCCGGCCGCTGCTTGCGGACCGCCTTCTTGGCCGGCATGTCCGACGGCGTCGGGGCCTCGTCGCTGGTCCGGCTGATCGTCGCCGGCGGCTTTCTCGCGATGGCCTTCTTGGCCACCGCCTTCTTCGCCACGGCCTTCTTCGCGACCGCCTTCTTGGCCACCGGCGCGGAGACCGGGGCGCCTGCTGGGCCGTCCGACGGCACCAGACCGGCGTCCGGCGGCGCGGCCTGCGGGGTGGGAGCGGCGGGCGGCGCGATGGCCGGCTCGGCACCCCGCGCCTCGCGCAACTGCCGTTCCAGGTCGCGCACCCGTCGGGTCAGCTCGGCCACCTCGTCCGCGGTGGCCAGGCCGACCGCGCCGAGAGCCCGGTCGACCTCGAAGCGGACCAGCTTGGTCAGCGCCTCCCGGTTGGCGGCGCCGGTGGTGACCAGCTCCTCACCGAGAGCCTGCAGTTGGGCGGCGGTCGCGCCGCCCGAGCCGACGAGGCGACGCGCCACGTCCTGGGCCTTCTTCCGGGGCGCCTCCGCCAGGCCCATGGCCAGTTCGAGATAGGCGCGCCACGCGTCCTGCATGCCTGAGTCCTTCCGCGGGGCGGGGTGTGCAGGTGTCACGCTACCGGGCACCCCGGACTGTCCTGTGCGGTACGGTGCCGGGGACGGCGTGGCGATCAGCGAGGGGGAGACGTGGCCAGCGTGGACGAGTGCCGACAGGCATTGCAGGAGCTGGCCGCCCGGCTGGATCACAACGCCGATACGGTCCGCGAACGGATCGACCTGGACCGGACGCTCGCCTGCCGGATCACCGACCTGGACACCGCGTTCCACGGCCGGATCAGCGACGGCCGGCTGATCGAGCTGACCGACGGCGACGACCCCAAAGCCAAGATCGCTCTGAGCACGTCCAGCGACGACCTGCTCGCCCTGGTGCGCGGGGATTTGGACGTCACCGGCGCGGTGGCCTCCCGCCGGGTGTCGATCAAGGCCAACCCCTTCGACCTGATGAAACTGCGCAAGCTGCTCTGACGAGCGCCGGCCCCGCCGGGTACCTGGCGTCGGCCGACGCCGGTCGGCCAGACGACCAGGGTCGGGGTCACCCGCCCGAGGGCAGACCGAAGCTCTCCAGCGCGCGGCCCGCGTCGTTGCCCGCGGGACGGATCCGCGGAGGCGTCGGGGCCGACCAGACCGCCGCGCAGAGCGCCGCCAGCGCGTCCAGAGGCCGACCCGAGCCGCCCAACTCCAGCGTGCCGTCGTGCTCGCTCACCGACCAGCCACCGGCGTCCGCCGGACCCGGGACCCGCACCGCCGCGGCCGGGTCGAAGAGCCCCGCCAGGTCCCGCGCCACGTACGTGGGACGGCGCTTCGGCTCGGCGGCGAGCAGGTCGGGTACGCCGCTGACTCCGGTGAGCACGAGCAGGCTGTCCAACCCGGCACGGCGGGCACCCTCGATATCGGTGTCCAGCCGGTCGCCGACGACCAGGGCCCGGCCGCCGTCACTGCGCCGGGCGGCGGTCTCGAACAGCGCCGACTCCGGCTTGCCGACCACCACGTCCGGGTCTCGCTCCAGCGCGGTACGCAGCGCGGCGACCAGCGCGCCGTTGCCCGGCAGCGGTCCCCGGCCGCTGGGCAGGGTCCGGTCGGTGTTGGTGGCGATCCAGATCGCGCCGGCCCGCACGGCGACCGAAGCCTCGGCCAGATCGGCCCAGCCGACCTGCGGACCGTAGCCCTGAACCACCGCAGCCGGCTTCTCGTCCGCCCGGGAGACCGGGTTCAGCCCGACCGCGCGCAGCTCGGCGCGCAACGCCTCAGCGCCGACGACCAGCACCGGCGCGCCGGCGGGCAGCCGGTCGCGCAGCAGCTCCGCCGAGGCCGCTGCGGAGGTGAGAACCTCCTCCGGCCGGGCCGGCACACCCATCCCGGTCAGCAGGTCGGCGACGTCACTGGACCGGCGCGAGGCGTTGTTGGTGGCGTACGCCACCGCCCGTCCCTCGGCGTGCAGCCGGGCCACCGCCTCGACGGCGCCGGGGATCGGCCGGTCGATCAGGTAGATCACCCCGTCCAGGTCGAAGACGACCAGGGTGTACCCGTCGATCAGCCGCTCCCCGGCGTCCGCGCTCACCGCTGCGTCGACTCCGACTCGTCGCCCCGGGCCGGAGCAGTCCCGTCGGTGTTCACCGCGTCGCCGTCGCCGGCCGCCACTGCTCGCTCGCCAGCGGTGTCCGCCTCGGCGCTCTCGCCCGGGTGGCGATCGTCGTCCTCGTCGTCCTCGTCGTCGTCTTCGTCGTCGTCGTCTTCGTCGTCGTCGTCTTCGTCGTCGTCGTCTTCGTCTTCGTCGTCGTCTTCGTCGAGGTCTTCGTCGTCGTCTTCGTCGTCGTCGTCGTCGTCTTCGTCTTCGTCGTCGTCGTCTTCGTCGTCGTCGTCGTCTTCGTCGTCGTCGTCGAGGTCTTCGTCGTCGTCCTCGTCGGCGTCACCAGCGGCCAGGTCGGTGTCCGGTCGGGCCGGCACCGCACCGGGAGTGCCCGGGCCAGCGGCGATGTCCTCGGCCGGTTCGTCCTCGTCGTCACCCTCGATGACCACGCCGTCGAGCTCCAGCAGCCGCTCCGCGGCGTCGGTCTCGCCCTCGGTGTCCACGTCGGCGGCGCGGGAGAACCACTCGCGGGCCTCCTCGCGCCGGCCCACCGCGAGCAGCGCGTCGGCGTACGCGTAGCGCAGCCGGGCGGTCCACGGCACGGTGGCTTCGCTCGTGAGGTCCGGGACCTGGAGCATCGCCACCGCGGCGTCCTTCTGCCCGAGGTCGCCCCGGGCGCCCGCGGCGACGATCAGCAGCTCGATCGCGACGGCCTGGTCCAGCTTCTCCCGGTCGGCGCCGCGGAACAGGTCGATAGCCCGCTCCGCCCGACCCAGGGCGCGCTCGCAGTCCGCGAGCACGGCCAGGTGACTCTGCAACCCGGTCATCCGGTGGTACGTGCGCAGCTCGGCGATCGCCGTCTGCCACTCCCCCGCGTGGTACGCGGCCAGGCCGACCGCCTCACGGACGGCAGAGATACGCGACGCGAGCCGCCGGGCGGCCAGCGCATGCGCCAGCGCCTCGGCGGGGTCCTCGTCGATCAGCTGACCGGTGGCGACCAGGTGCCGGGCCACCGTCTCGGCGACCGGCTTGTTCAGCGAGAGCAGCTCAGCGCGAACGTCCTTGTCCAGGTCGGTCGCGACGATCTCGTCCGGCAACGCCGGGGCCGAACTGCGCCCGCCCTCGAACGACTCGGAGGCCGCGCCGCGGTCGTCGCGGCGGAACTCCCCCTCGCGACGCGGCCGGTCATCAGCCCGGGAAGCACCCTCACGGTCGCCACCGCGGTAGCCGCCCTCACGACGGTCACCACCGCGGAAGCCGCCTTCGCGGTCACCACCCCGGAAACCGCCCTCACGAGGCGCGCCAGAGCGCGCACCGTCGCGATCGCCGCCGCGGAAGCCACCCTCACGCGGAGCGCTCGGCCGGGAACCGTCACGGTCGCCGCGGTAGCCGCCCTCACGACGGTCGCCACCGCGGAAGCCGCCGCCCTCACGAGGCGCGCCAGAGCGCGCACCGTCGCGATCGCCGCCGCGGAAACCGCCCTCACGCGGAGCGCTCGGCCGGGAACCGTCACGGTCGCCGCGGTAGCCGCCCTCACGACGGTCACCGCCACGGAAACCGCCACCCTCACGCGGCGCACCGCCTTCACGACGGTCGCCACCGCGGAAGCCGCCACCCTCACGCGGCGCACCGCCTTCACGACGGTCGCCACCGCGGAAACCACCCTCGCGGTCGCCGCCGCGGAAACCGCCCTCACGGGGAGCACCCGAACGCGAGCCGTCGCGGTCACCGCCACGGAAACCGCCTTCACGACGGTCACCACCACGGAAGCCACCCTCGCGATCGCCGCCACGGAAACCGCCCTCACGGGGAGCACCCGAACGCGAGCCGTCGCGGTCACCGCCACGGAAACCGCCTTCACGACGGTCACCACCACGGAAGCCACCCTCGCGATCGCCGCCACGGAAGCCGCCCTCACGGGGAGCACCCGAACGCGAACCATCACGGTCGCCACCGCGGAAACCGCCGCCCTCACGCGGCGCACCGGGCCGGAAGCCACCCTCGCGACGCTCGCCGCCACGGAAACCGCCCTCGCGGTCACCGCCCCGGTAGCCGCCCTCACGAGGAGCACTCGGCCGGGAACCGTCACGGTCGCCACCGCGGAAACCACCCTCGCGGTCACCGCCACGGAAACCGCCCTCACGACGGTCACCACCACGGAAACCACCCTCGCGGTCGCCGCCGCGGAAACCGCCCTCACGGGACGGGCCGGAACGGGTGCGGTCACCACCACCCTGATAGCCGCCTTCACGACGGTCACCACCGCGGAAGCCGCCTTCACGAGGGGCGCCGGAGCGCGAGCCGTCGCGGTCGCCACCACGGAAACCGCCTTCACGACGGTCACCACCACGGAAGCCGCCCTCACGAGGCGCGCCAGAGCGCGAGCCGTCGCGGTCGCCGCCACGGAAGCCGCCTTCACGCGGCGCGCCCGAACGCGAACCATCACGGTCGCCACCGCGGAAACCGCCTTCACGACGGTCACCACCGCGGAAGCCACCCTCACGGGGCGCGCTCGACCGGGAACCATCACGGTCACCACCGCGGAAGCCACCCTCACGGGGCGCGCTCGACCGGGAACCATCACGGTCGCCGCCACGGAAGCCGCCTTCACGCGGCGCGCCCGAACGCGAACCATCACGGTCGCCACCGCGGAAGCCACCTTCACGACGGTCACCACCGCGGAAGCCACCCTCACGGGGCGCGCTCGACCGGGAACCATCACGGTCGCCGCCACGGTAGCCGCCCTCACGAGGCGCGCTTGACCGGGAACCATCACGGTCACCGCCACGGGAGCCACCGTCGCGGCCGCCGGCGTATCCGCCTCGGGTGCCGCCAGCGCTGCTGTCCCGGTCTCCCCGGTACGGGGGACGGTCGCGGTCCTCGCGGCGCGGGCCGCGGTCGCGCCCACCCGGGCCGTCAGTACGGTCTTCGTAGCGACGGGGACGGTCTCCGCCCTGCGGTCCTGAACTCACAGGTACATCCTTCCTGATTGCGCCACCAATGGCGCTACGCAGTCGAGGGCCGACCCGGATGGGGCGGCCCTCGACTGGAAGATTGTCCGGCGGTGTCCTACTCTCCCACACCCTCACGAGTGCAGTACCATCGGCGCTGGAGGGCTTAGCTTCCGGGTTCGGAATGTGACCGGGCGTTTCCCCTCCGCCATGACCGCCGTAACTCTATCGACATGTCAAACAACACCACACATGTGGTCTGTTGTTCGTTTATCGAGAGTTGCACAGTGGACGCGTAGCAGCTTAGTAGTCAAGTCCTCGGCCTATTAGTACCGGTCAACTGAACCCGTTACCGGGCTTACATTTCCGGCCTATCAACCCAGTCGTCTAGCTGGGGGCCTTACCCCCACAAAGTGGGGTGGGATACCTCATCTTGAAGCAGGCTTCCCGCTTAGATGCTTTCAGCGGTTATCCCTTCCGAACGTAGCTAACCAGCCGTGCCCTTGGCAGGACAACTGGCACACCAGAGGTTCGTCCGTCCCGGTCCTCTCGTACTAGGGACAGCCCTTCTCAAGTATCCTACGCGCACGGCGGATAGGGACCGAACTGTCTCACGACGTTCTAAACCCAGCTCGCGTACCGCTTTAATGGGCGAACAGCCCAACCCTTGGGACCTGCTACAGCCCCAGGATGCGACGAGCCGACATCGAGGTGCCAAACCATCCCGTCGATATGGACTCTTGGGGAAGATCAGCCTGTTATCCCCGGGGTACCTTTTATCCGTTGAGCGACACCGCTTCCACTCGCAAGTGCCGGATCACTAGTCCCGACTTTCGTCCCTGCTCGACCTGTCAGTCTCACAGTCAAGCTCCCTTGTGTACTTGCACTCAACACCTGATTGCCAACCAGGATGAGGGAACCTTTGGGCGCCTCCGTTACCTTTTAGGAGGCAACCGCCCCAGTTAAACTACCCACCAGACACTGTCCCTGAACCGGATAACGGTCCGAAGTTAGATACCCAAATCAACCAGAGTGGTATTTCAAGATTGCCTCCACCCATACTGGCGTATAGGTTTCACCGGCTCCCACCTATCCTACACAAGCTAATTCGAGTACCAATGTCAAGCTATAGTAAAGGTCCCGGGGTCTTTCCGTCCTGCCGCGCGTAACGAGCATCTTTACTCGTACTGCAATTTCGCCGGGCCTGTGGTTGAGACAGTGGGGAAGTCGTTACGCCATTCGTGCAGGTCGGAACTTACCCGACAAGGAATTTCGCTACCTTAGGATGGTTATAGTTACCACCGCCGTTTACTGGCGCTTAAGTTCTCCGCTTCGCCCCGAAGAGCTAACAGGTCCCCTTAACGTTCCAGCACCGGGCAGGCGTCAGTCCATATACATCGAATTACTTCTTCGCATGGACCTGTGTTTTTAGTAAACAGTCGCTTCCCCCTGCTCTCTGCGGCCATACAACGCTCCACCCGCGTGGGGCTTCACGTCTCCGGCCCCCCTTCTCCCTAAGTTACGGGGGCAATTTGCCGAGTTCCTTAACCACAGTTCGCCCGATCGCCTCGGTATTCTCTACCTGACCACCTGTGTCGGTTTGGGGTACGGGCCGCTAAGAACTCGCTAGAGGCTTTTCTCGGCAGCATAGGATCACTGACTTCACCTGAATCGGCTCGGCATCACGTCTCAGCCTTCATGTGTTGCGGATTTGCCTACAACACGGCCTACACGCTTACCCCGGCACAACCACCGGCCGGGCTCAGCTACCTTCCTGCGTCACCCCATCGCTTGACTACTACCCGTCAGGTTCCCACGCTCCCCAACATCAGCCCGAAGGCATCAGCTGGTTTGGGTGGTTAGCACAACGAGGTTCGTCAGGGACGCTCTTTCGCGGGTACGGGAATATCAACCCGTTGTCCATCGACTACGCCTCTCGGCCTCGCCTTAGGTCCCGACTCACCCAGGGCGGATTAGCCTGGCCCTGGAACCCTTGGTCATCCGGCGGAAGGGTTTCTCACCCTTCTTTCGCTACTCATGCCTGCATTCTCACTCGTGCCGCGTCCACAACTGGGTCACCCCGCTGCTTCACTCGCGGCACGACGCTCCCCTACCCATCCACACACCTGCACAAGGAATCAAGTCCAAGCGAGGTTAAAATGTGAATGCCACAGCTTCGGCGGTGTGCTTGAGCCCCGCTACATTGTCGGCGCGGAACCACTTGACCAGTGAGCTATTACGCACTCTTTAAAGGGTGGCTGCTTCTAAGCCAACCTCCTGGTTGTCTATGCGACCCCACATCCTTTTCCACTTAGCACACGCTTAGGGGCCTTAGCTGGTGATCTGGGCTGTTTCCCTCTCGACTACGAAGCTTATCCCCCGCAGTCTCACTGCCGCGCTCTCACTTACCGGCATTCGGAGTTTGGCTGATTTCGGTAAGCTTGTGGGCCCCCTAGACCATCCAGTGCTCTACCTCCGGCAAGAAACACGCGACGCTGCACCTAAATGCATTTCGGGGAGAACCAGCTATCACGGAGTTTGATTGGCCTTTCACCCCTAACCACAGGTCATCCCCCAACTTTTCAACGTTGGTGGGTTCGGCCCTCCACGCGGTCTTACCCGCGCTTCAGCCTGCCCATGGCTAGATCACTCCGCTTCGGGTCTAGGACACGCGACTGAATCGCCCTATTCAGACTCGCTTTCGCTACGGCTCCCCCTCACGGGTTAACCTCGCCACATGCCACTAACTCGCAGGCTCATTCTTCAAAAGGCACGCCGTCACCCCGCAAGGCTCCGACGGATTGTAGGCGAACGGTTTCAGGTACTATTTCACTCCCCTCCCGGGGTACTTTTCACCATTCCCTCACGGTACTTGTCCGCTATCGGTCACCAGGAAGTATTTAGGCTTACCAGGTGGTCCTGGCAGATTCACGGCAGATTTCAGGGGTCCGCCGCTACTCGGGAACACCCACAGAAGGTCAGCAACTTTCACCTACCGGACTTTCACCGTCTACGGTCAGCCATTCCAGACTGTTCGACTAGCCACTGACTTTGTAACTTCTCGAACAAGTGTCAGCTTGTTCAGCAGGGTCCCACAACCCCAACCACGCAACCCCTGACAGGTATCACACGCAGCCGGTTTAGCCTCGATCCGCTTTCGCTCGCCACTACTCACGGAATCACTAAATTGTTTTCTCTTCCTACGGGTACTGAGATGTTTCACTTCCCCGCGTTCCCTCCACACACCCTATGTGTTCAGGTGTGGGTGACTGGACATGACTCCAGCCAGGTTTCCCCATTCGGACACCCTGGGATCACAGCTTGGTTGACAGCTCCCCCAGGCCTATCGCGGCCTCCCACGTCCTTCATCGGCTCCTGGTGCCAAGGCATTCACCGTTCGCCCTTGACAACTTGACCACAAAGATGCTCGCGTCCACTGTGCAATTCTCAACAAACGACCAACCCACAACCCATTAGCCCCACACCAGCACCACCACAGTGATCGGTATGTGAGACCAGGCCATGCCTGGCAGCCCATGAAGCGCTCACGCTCCACACAAGGCTCCGAAAGAAACAACCAATGGTTGTTCTTTCAGGACCCAACAGGGTGCTCTGCATTCTTCTCCAGCCGCACCAGCACAATCCGTTCCCACCACCCCCGAAAAGGTGGCTGTACTAGGTTGTTCCGGCCGTTGCCAGAGGAAAACTCGCCAGTGTCTCCGCCATCTGAGCACCCCGACCCGACATACGCGGGCCGCGGGCTCCTTGCACCCTTTCAGGTGAAGGTGCTCCTTAGAAAGGAGGTGATCCAGCCGCACCTTCCGGTACGGCTACCTTGTTACGACTTCGTCCCAATCGCCAGCCCCACCTTCGACAGCTCCCTCCCACAAGGGGTTGGGCCACCGGCTTCGGGTGTTGCCGACTTTCGTGACGTGACGGGCGGTGTGTACAAGGCCCGGGAACGTATTCACCGCAGCGTTGCTGATCTGCGATTACTAGCGACTCCGACTTCACGGGGTCGAGTTGCAGACCCCGATCCGAACTGAGACCGGCTTTTTGGGATTCGCTCCACCTCACGGTATCGCAGCCCATTGTACCGGCCATTGTAGCATGCGTGAAGCCCTGGACATAAGGGGCATGATGACTTGACGTCATCCCCACCTTCCTCCGAGTTGACCCCGGCAGTCTTCGATGAGTCCCCGCCATAACGCGCTGGCAACATCGAACGAGGGTTGCGCTCGTTGCGGGACTTAACCCAACATCTCACGACACGAGCTGACGACAGCCATGCACCACCTGTGACCGCCCCCGAAGGACCTCACATCTCTGCGAGTTTTGCGGCCATGTCAAACCCAGGTAAGGTTCTTCGCGTTGCATCGAATTAATCCGCATGCTCCGCCGCTTGTGCGGGCCCCCGTCAATTCCTTTGAGTTTTAGCCTTGCGGCCGTACTCCCCAGGCGGGGCGCTTAATGCGTTAGCTGCGGCACAGGGAACCGGAGAGGCCCCCCACACCTAGCGCCCAACGTTTACAGCGTGGACTACCAGGGTATCTAATCCTGTTCGCTCCCCACGCTTTCGCTCCTCAGCGTCAGTATCGGCCCAGAGACCCGCCTTCGCCACCGGTGTTCCTCCTGATATCTGCGCATTTCACCGCTACACCAGGAATTCCAGTCTCCCCTACCGAACTCTAGCCTGCCCGTATCGACCGCAGGCTTGGGGTTGAGCCCCAAGTTTTCACGGTCGACGCGACAAGCCGCCTACGAGCTCTTTACGCCCAATAAATCCGGACAACGCTCGCACCCTACGTCTTACCGCGGCTGCTGGCACGTAGTTGGCCGGTGCTTCTTCTGCAGGTACCGTCACTCTCGCTTCGTCCCTGCTGAAAGAGGTTTACAACCCGAAGGCCGTCATCCCTCACGCGGCGTCGCTGCATCAGGCTTCCGCCCATTGTGCAATATTCCCCACTGCTGCCTCCCGTAGGAGTCTGGGCCGTGTCTCAGTCCCAGTGTGGCCGGTCGCCCTCTCAGGCCGGCTACCCGTCGTCGCCTTGGTAGGCCATTACCCCACCAACAAGCTGATAGGCCGCGAGCCCATCCCAAGCCGAAAAACTTTCCACCCAACCTCATGCGAGGCCAAGTCATATTCGGTATTAGCCCCCGTTTCCGAGGGTTATCCCAAAGCCTGGGGCAGGTTGCTCACGTGTTACTCACCCGTTCGCCGCTCGAGTACCCCGAAGGGCCTTTCCGCTCGACTTGCATGTGTTAAGCACGCCGCCAGCGTTCGTCCTGAGCCAGGATCAAACTCTCCAACAAAAACTTGTCGAACAGCATCCTGACAACAAACAATGTTGCCAAAGGAATCCCAACCAGCCAGACATAAAGCCCGACCAGTCCGGGGTATAAATCATAATTGGCACTGGCTTTTCAAGCACCCTGTTGAGTTCTCAAAGAACAACCACACACCGACCAGAAGCCCCACTCAGTGGAGCACCCTCTCGGGGCATTTTTACCGCATCCCCAGCGCTCAGTCGCGCTAGGCACTCTTACTACGTTACCCGCCGGTTTCCGCCGTGTCAAACCGCCGTTTCGCGGTCCGTCGTGCTTCACTCCGTATTGCGGGCACCATGTCTCGATCGGCTTGCGCCGCTCTCGTCACGGGGTCGGCAGGCCGGCCGTTGCGGTTTCCCGCGAACTCGCCCGTTTCCCTGCCGCTTGCCAACCTTACCCGGTCGGTTCCGCCTCACCAAATCCGCCTCGCGGCGAATCTGGGGCACCGCCCGGTTCAGGATCCGGTGGGCGAACCCGCCCGACCCCGAGGCCGTTGCCGCGCTCCGGCCGTTTCAGGCTTTCGCCTGTTTCGTCCGTTCCGCGCTGGCAGAGAGAAAGTTACGCGTCCGGCGGAGTGATCGTCAAATCCGCCGGACGCGTCCCCCGTCACATCGTCGACCGATGACTATCCGCCCAGCTCAACGCCCGCAAACGAGCGCTTGCCGCGGCGCAGCACCAGGTACCGCCCGTGCAGCAGGTCGGCCGGTGACACCACGGCGTCCACCTCGGTCACCCGATTGTTGTTGACGTAGGCGCCACCCTCGGCGATCACCCGACGGGCCTCCTTGAGACTGGGCACCAGCCCGGAGTCCCGCAGCAGGCCCGCCACGTCCGGCAGCTCGCCCGCGAGTCGCACCAGGCCGGCCTCGGTCAGCGCCGCGCGCAGCGTCTCCGGGGCCAGATCGTCCAGCGAGCCCCGGCCGAACAGTGCCTGGCTGGCGGCAATCGCCTGCCGGGCCTCCTCAGGCCCGTGCACCAGGGTGGTGAGCTCCTCGGCGAGCGCGCGCTGCGCCAGCCGGGCCGCCGGCCGTTCGGCGGTCGCCTTCGCCAACTCCTCCAACTCGTCGCGCGACCGGAAGCTGAAGTACCGCAGGTAGCGGTCGACCTCCCCGTCCTCGACATTGAGCCAGAACTGGTAGAAGGCGTACGGGCTGGTCATCGACGGGTCGAGCCAGACGGAGCCGCCCTCGGTCTTGCCGAACTTCGTACCGTCGGACTTCGTGACCAGCGGCGTGGTGAACGCCTGCACCGGCCCGGCGCCACGCCGGCGCACGTAGTCGACGCCGGCGGTGATGTTGCCCCACTGGTCGGAGCCGCCGAACTGAAGCTGGCAGCCATGCCGGCAGTGCAACTCGAAGAAGTCGTTGGCCTGCAACAGCTGGTAGCTGAACTCGGTGAAGCTGATGCCGATCTCCAGCCGGGCACGCACCACCTCCCGAGCGAGCATCTTGTTCACCGGGAAGTGCTTGCCCACGTCGCGGAGGAACTCGACCACCGACATCTCGCCGGTCCAGTCCAGGTTGTTCACCAGCTGCGCCGCGTTCTCGCCCGTGTACGACACGAAGGGCGCGAGCTGGTCGCGGATCCGCTCGACCCAGCCGGCGATCACCTCGGGCGGGTTGAGCGTCCGCTCGGCGCTCTCCTTCGGGTCACCGATCTGGCCGGTCGCCCCGCCCACCAGCAGCAACGGGCGGTGACCCGCGAGTTGCAGCCGACGGGCCGTGATGACCTGCATGAGCGAGCCGACGTGCAGGCTCTGCGCGGTGGGGTCGAAGCCCACGTAATAGGTGGTGGCCGCTCCGCCGTCGAGCAGCTCGCGCAGCTCGTCGAGGCCGGTCGAGTCCTGGATCAGGCCACGCCAGAGCAGGTCGTCGGTCAGGGAGGCCCGCCCGGGGGGCGGGAGGCTGCTGTCGGTCACGGTCACCGATTCTCCCCCATCGCCGGCATCGACCCGTACCGGGTTTGGCGCAAGCCGCCCCAGTTAGGCTGGCGGCCAGTTGATCGAGGAGGCTTTACCGTGGAGATGCCGGACCTGACAGGTGGCTTTGTCGCCCTGCTCGGCCTGAAGTTCGAGGAGGCGACCGCCGACCGGGTGGTCATCAGCTGGCGGGTCCGGCCGGAGCTGCACCAGCCGTTCGGCATCCAGCACGGCGGGGTGTACTGCTCGGTGGTGGAGACCGCCGCCAGCGTGGGCGGCTCGCTCTGGCTGGCCGACCGGGGCACGGTCGTCGGGGTGTCGAACCAGACCGACTTCCTGCGGGCCGTCCGGGCCGGCGAGCTGACCGCGGTCGGCACCCCGGTGCACCGGGGCCGCAGCCAGCAGCTCTGGCAGGTGGAGATCACCGATGCCGACCAGCGGCTGATCGCCCGCGGTCAGGTCCGGTTGCAGAACCTCTCCCCCGCCTGAGCAGGCACACCCGGCGGCGGAACCCTCGGGTCAGCCGCGGGCCTCGTCCAGCACCGGCTCGGCGTCCCGATCGGCGTCGGTCTCATCGGGGACCCGGCTCAGCCGTACCTCGGTGATCGCCCGGTGGTCGATGCCGGTCACCATCAGCACCCACCCGTCCAGGGTGACGTCCTCCCCCGCGACGGTGGGGATGTGCCCGAGGCGGGCCAGCACCAGCCCGGCGACGGTGGTGTAGTCGCCGGCCGGCCGCGACGGCAGCTCGACGCCGATGTCCGTCAGGTCGTGCACCGGGAAGGTGCCGGGCAGCACCAGCGCGCCGTCCGGGTCGCGGCGCACCGAGTACCCGTCCCGGTCGGTCTCGTCGTAGATCTCCCCGACGATCTCCTCCAGGATGTCCTCCAGCGTGACGATGCCGTCGACGGCACCGCGCTCGTCGACCACCAGCGCGATGTGCTGGCGCTCGGCCTTGAACTGGCGCAGCGCGTCCACCACCGGCAGCGAGTCGGGCAGCAACATCGGAGGGCGGGCGATCTCGTCGACCGGCCGGTCGTCGGGCACCCCCACCAGGTCGCGCAGGTGGATCACCCCGAGCGTGTCGTCCAGGCCGCCGTGGCGCACCACCGGCGCGCGGGAGTGCCCGGTGGCGGCCAGCACCAGCCGCGCGGCCTCCGCGGTGGTTCCGCTGTCGAGCGTGAAGACCCGCAACCGGGGTACGAGGACCGCCCGCAACCGCCGGTCGGCGATCTCCACGGCGCCGGCGATGATGGTGCGCTGCTCCTTGGTGAAGCCGTGGTTGCCGGCGACGATGTCGCGCAGCTCGTGCGGGCCGATCTCCTCCGGCTGGTGCTTGGGGTTGAGCCCGACCAGGCGGACCACCAGGTCGCTGGTGGCGCCGAGCGCCCAGACGGCCGGTCGGGTGAAGGTGGCGAGCACATCGAGCGGCCGGGCCACCAGCAGCGCCCACCGCTCGGCCGACTGCATGGCGATCCGCTTGGGGGCCAGCTCACCGAAGACCAGCGTGACGAAGGTCAACGCGAGGGTGACCACCACGATCGCCACCGTCTCGGCGGCGCTCCCGAACATCCCGAGCAGCGGCACCAGGGGCTTGGCCAGTGAGACCGCCGCGGCGGCGGAGGCCAGGAAGCCGGCCAGGGTGATGCCGATCTGAATGGTCGCCAGGAAACGGTTCGGGTCCTTGGCGAGGTGGGCCAGCACCCGCCCGGCCCGGCTGGTGCGCTCCAACCGCTGGATCTGGCTGTCCCGCAGCGACACCAGGGCCATCTCACTGCCGGCGAAGAGCGCGTTGATGACGACCAGAATTCCGACCAGGGCCAGTTGGCTCCCGTAGCTCTGCACGCCTGGCTCGCTCCCTCGTCGTGGTGGCACCGGCCGCTCCGCGCGGTGCCAGCCGGTCGGCAGCCCCGCCCGGCGTACGCGTGTCTGTGCCCCGTGCGGCGCCAGCCGAATCCTCCCCTGGCGACGCTATGCCGATTCGGCCGCCGGTGACGCGGGCAGGTCGAGGACGTACGAGTCGCCCTCCGGGCGGAAGCCGAGCCGGTGGTAGTAGGGGGCGACCATCCCGGGCGGGCTGACCACCCGGTGGAAGCCCCGTTCGGTGAAGAGGCGGCTGCGCCGGTAGACGAACTCGCCGGGGGTGAAGTCGCGGAACTTCGGGGTCACGTAGTCCAGGTCGATCTGGGCGACCCCGGGCGTCTCGGCGTGCGACAGCACCACCCCGACCACCTCATCTGCCCTGACCACCAGAAACGCGGAGTGGCCGGCGGCGTCCGGGTCCCAGTGGAAGTCGGGGTTGAAGCGGGCGATGTCCGGTGCGTGCACCCGCAGCGTGTGCGCCAGGAACTGGTCGCCGACGCCGACCTCGACGACCTGGTAGGTCTGTTCGTCGTGCCGGGTGGCGAGCATCCCGCGCAGATACCAGATGTTGATCACCGCGAGGACGATGTTGAGCCCGACCATGGGCCAGACCTCGAGTGCGCCGTTGTAGCCGATCAGCACGAGACAGCCGACGAGGTTGAGCGCGCGCAGGCGGAGGATGCGCGACTGCAGCAGCGACCAGACCAGCACCGCGGAGCCGGCCCAGCCGACGAGATCCAACCAGTTCACCCCGGCGAGGGTAGCCCCCCGCCGGCTCGGGCCGGTCGGCGGGACGCGTTCGACCGGGGACGTCGACCCCGGCGCGGCCGTCAGGCCGACGGCAGTTCGGTCAGCCGCCCCTCGCACTCGCGGTACTCGGCTCCGGTGCGCGGACAGATCCACCGGCCGTCGTCCTTCGCCACGAGCGGCTCGCCCGCCCGGCCCACCCAGCCCGCCCGGCGGGCGGGAACTCCGACCATGAGCGCGAAGTCGGGAACATCCCGGGTGACCACCGCGCCGGCCGCGATCAGGGCCCACCGGCCGATCGAGACCGGCGCCACGCAGACGGCCCGCGCTCCGATCGCCGCGCCCTCGCCGACCACCACGCCGACCGCTGTCCAGTCGTCGCCGCTCTTCAGCCGCCCCTCCGGGGTGACCGAGCGCGGGTACTCGTCGTTCGTGAGCACCGCGGCCGGCCCGATGAAGACCCCGTCGGCCAGTTCCGCTGGCTCGTACACCAGGGCGTGGTTCTGCAGCTTGACGTTGTCGCCCAGGCGGACGCCCGGCCCGACGTACGCGCTGCGGCCGATGACACAGTTCCGGCCGACCGAGGCATGCTCGCGGACCTGAGCCAGGTGCCAGACGCGCGTGCCGGGACGGATGGTGGCACGTTCGTCCACATCGGCCGTCGCGGCGATCTGCGCACCGTCGTGCGGTGCCCGGTGGGCGTCCGTCATCTCTCGTTCCCTCCGCGGTCCGGTGATCTTCTGTGCGGTGGAAACAGTAGACATTCGGCAACAAGGGCAATGTCAGAAAGCCGACCCAGTGGCCGCAGAACGGGCCATTCGAAGTGCGCGGGCAGACCAAACGGACCGAATGACCCCGGCGGCACCGCCGGAATTCCCGGTCGGTGCTGGCGCTGGCGAGGACGACCTCGGTAGCTTGCCGAATGGACGTCGCCACTAACTCCCCCCCTCAGCGGATTTTCCTGTCCTGACTAGCGAAACGGGTATCAGTGAACTCATCGCCCGCTGCCGTCGAACCAATCGGCGTTGCCGTCATCGGTGCCGGTTACTGGGGGCCGAATCTTGTGCGTAACTTCCAGACCTCTGACGCATTCCGGTTGCGCTGGCTCTGCGACCTCGATATGACCCGGGCCCGACGCGCGCTCGGTGACTACTCGACGGTCCAGGCGACCGACGACCTGGCCACGGTGCTGGCCGACGACGACGTACACGCGGTGGCCATCGCCACCCCGGCCGGCACCCACCTCGAGGTGGCGATGGCGGCGCTACGGGCCGGCAAGCACGTGCTCGTGGAGAAGCCGCTGGCGGCCGACGTCGAACAGGGGCGCGCGCTGGTGGCGGAGGCGGAGGGCCGGGGACTGTCGCTGATGTGCGACCACACCTACTGCTACACGCCCGCCGTGCTGCGCATCCGCGAGCTGCTGCACGGCGGGGAACTGGGCGAGCTGCAGTACCTCGACTCGGTACGAATCAACCTCGGGCTGGTCCAGCGCGACATCGACGTGATGTGGGACCTGGCGCCGCACGACCTGTCGATTCTCGACTTCATCCTCCCGTCCGGGGTGGCGCCGGTCTCGGTGGCCGCGCACGGCGCGGACCGGATCGGGGCGGGGCGGGCCTGCGTCGCCTACCTGACGCTGCACCTCAACACCGGCGCGATCGCGCACATCCACGTCAATTGGCTCTCCCCGGTGAAGATCCGGACCGCGATCATCGGCGGGTCGAAGCGGACCTTGGTCTGGGACGACCTCAACCCGAGCCAGCGACTCTCGATCTTCGACCGCGGGGTCGACGTGGCGTCGGCGGAGGAGCTCGGCGACGAGCAGCGCCGGGACATGCTGGTCTCGTACCGCTCGGGCGACATGGTGGCGCCGGCCCTGACGGAGCGGGAGGCGCTGCGGACCATGGTCGAGGAGTTCGCCCGGTCGATCCGCACCGGCACGCCCGCCCTGACCGACGGCCGGTCCGGCCTGCGGGTGATGGCCATCCTGGAGGCCGCCTCGCGCAGCCTCGCCAGTGGCGGATCAGTGGTCAATCTCAACGAATGGACAGACGTGCACGGGCAAATCGTCGAAACCGGTAGGGCAATTGCTCAGTCCGGCGCGGAGCGAAGCGGAGCAACGGCATGAGCGCGGTGGAGACCGCCGGGGCACGGGCCCTGGTCACCGGTGGAGCGGGCACGATCGGTTCCCACGTCGTCGACCAGCTGGTCGCCGGCGGCGCGGCCGAGGTCGTCGTCCTGGACAACTTCGTCCGGGGCTGCCGGGAGAACCTCGCCCGGGCACTGCCGCACGCCGGTGTCCGCCTGGTCGAGGGAGACATCCGCGACGTCGGGCTGGTGCACGAACTGACCCGCGGCAAGGACCTGGTCTTCCACCTCGCCGCCATCCGCATCACCCAGTGCGCCGAGGAGCCGCGGCTGGCCAACGAGGTGCTGGTCGACGGCACGTTCAACGTGCTGGAGGCGGCCGCCGCCGCCCGGGTCCGCAAGGTCATCCTGTCCTCGTCGGCCTCCGTGTACGGGCTCGCCGACGAGTTCCCGACCACCGAGCGGCACCACCCGTACCACAACGACACGTTCTACGGCGCCGCCAAGGCGTTCAACGAGGGCATGCTGCGCAGCTATCACAGCATGTACGGCCTGGACTACGTCGCGCTGCGCTACTTCAACGTCTACGGCCCCCGGATGGACATCCACGGCCTCTACACCGAGGTCCTGATCCGGTGGATGGAGCGGATCGATTCGGGTGTGCCCCCGCTGATCCTCGGTGACGGCCTGCAGACGATGGACTTCGTGCACGTCGCCGACATCGCCCGGGCCAACATCCTGGCCGCCCGGGCGGACGTCACCGACGAGGTGTTCAACATCGCCAGCGGCACCGAGACCAGCCTCAAGGAGCTGGCCCAGGCGCTCAGCGACGTGATGAAGTCCGACCTCGCACCCGAGCACGGTCCGGCCCGCGCGGTCAACGGCGTCACCCGCCGACTGGCCGACACCACCGCCGCCGCGGAGAAGCTGAGCTTCCGCGCCGAGATCGGCCTGCACGAGGGGCTTCAGGGGCTGGTCGACTGGTGGCGGGCCGAGAAGTGAGCAGCACCCGGATCCCGGTGATGATCCCCCGCCTCGGTGAGGAGGAGGCGCAGGCCGCCGCCGACGCCGTACGGTCGGGCTGGGTGGCCCAGGGGCCCCGGGTGGCCCGGTTCGAGCAGGAGTTCGCCGCCCTGGTGGGCGCCGGCCACGGCGTGGCCGTCAGCTCGTGCACGACCGCACTTCATCTGGCGCTGGTGGTGCTGGAGATCGGCCCGGGCGACGAGGTGATCGTGCCATCGTTCTCGTTCATCGCCACCGCCAACGCGGTGCGCTACGTCGGCGCCACCCCGGTCTTCGCCGACGTCGACGTCCGCACCGGCAACCTGACTGTGGCGACGATCGACGCGGTGCGGACCGCCCGGACCCGGGCGGTGATCGCGGTGCACCAGGGCGGCGTGCCGTTCGACGTCGCCGCGCTGCGGAACGCCGCCGGCCGCTGGGGGCTGCCGCTGATCGAGGACGCGGCCTGCGCCGCCGGGTCGACGGCGTACGGACGGCCGGTCGGCGCCGGCGCGACCATCTCGGCCTGGTCGTTCCATCCCCGCAAGTTGCTGACGACGGGCGAGGGTGGCATGGTCACCGTGGACGATCCGGAGTGGGCGGCCCGGCTGCGCCGGTTGCGGGAACACGGCATGAACGTCTCCGCGGCCGACCGCCACGCCAGCTCCCAGCCGGTCATCGAGGCCTACCTGGAGACCGCCTTCAATTACCGAATGACCGACATCCAGGCGGCGATCGGTCTCGTGCAGCTCGGCCGCCTCGCGGATCTGGTGGCTCACCGGCGCGCGCTGGCGGCCCGCTACCACGAGCTGCTGGCGGACCTCGAGGGTCTGGCCCCGGTCCGCGACCCCGAGTACGGCGAGACCAACTTCCAGTCGTTCTGGCTGCTGATCGACCCGGAGTACGGGACCGGCCGCGACGAGGTGCTCGCCGAGCTGGCCGCCGCCGGAGTGTCGGCCCGACGCGGCATCATGGCCGCCCACCTGGAGCCGGCCTACGCCGACGTGTCGCCCGCGCCGCTGCCGGTGACCGAGCGGCTGACCCGCGACTCGCTCATCCTGCCGCTGCACCACGCGCTGACCGAGGACGACCAGGACCACATCGTCGCCGTACTCCGCAAGCTGGCCGCCCGCTAGGTCGGGCCGTCACGGGGCGACCGAAACCGGGGCAGGCGGGCGGGTACCACCACGCCTGCCCCGGGTGGTCACCACCTATGCGGGTCTGGGGACCAGCTGCGCCGTCGGGGCGCCGTCGATCGTGCCCACGACGTTGTTCGTCCAGTCGGCGAAGGTGACGTAGCATCCGGACCCGCACCGGCTCGTGTAACCCCAGTGCGTCGGCCCGAATACGTTGTCGCGCAGTCGCAGCCCCTCACCCTCCTGGGCGTACAGCCCGAAGGCGCCGAGCGAGATGAAACTGTCGTGGACCTGGTAGTTGCGCAGCCGGGAGCCGCCCGAACTCTGGGTGAACAGCACTGCGGTGATGGCCTGCCAGTAGTTGGGGATCTCCGCGCCGGTGTAGGCGTTGACGCCCGGCTCGAGCCGGCTGTGGCTGATCTCCAGCGGACCGGTGCCGCCGTAGGGGAAGACGCCCCCGGTGTGGGCCTGGGAGGGGTCGGCCAGGTGGGCGATGTAGTTGTCGTGGAGCCAGCTGTACTCGATGGTGGTATTCGCCCCGCAGAGGCACATGCCGCCGGTGTTCGCCACGTCGACGCGGCTGAGCTGGATCGTGCAGGTGTTGCAGTCGTTGATCGCGTGATCGGTCAACGGTGCACTCTTCATGCCCAGGCCCACCGGTTCGGGCCGGATGGTCGTGTTGCTGATGTTGAGACGAAGGCTGCCCGAGGAATTCGCGTTGACCAGGATGGCCCGATTGGCGGAACCCGGTGGCGGCGCGATGATGGAGTTCGTGATGTTGACGGTGCCGTGACAGTTCGTGCCGATGTAGATGAAGGCATGGAAGTACTTGTGGTCGAGATTCACGGTGCCGTTGCACTCGTACAGGTCCCACTCCTTGCTCCCGGTGTCGTGCGGGAACACCTCCTGGTAACCGGCCGGCACCGGCAGCCGGGCATCGGACTGGCGGTACCGGCCGACCCCGGGTGCGCCCACCGAGAAGCGCTGGGGGTACCTGCCGCCACCGGTGCTGTCGGGGTTGCCGGTGACGGTCGGAGTCGGTACGGGCGGGGTGGAGCTGGGCGTCGGCGCCGCGGGTGGGGTGGAGCTGGGCGTCGGCGCCGCGGTCGGGGTGGGACTCGGCGAGGTGGGGCGGGGGGATGCCGTCGTGGGTCGAGGGGTGGGACTGGACGTGGCGGGAGCGCCGGGATTGAAGACGACGTCGACCCAGTAGTTGGTCGCCCGGTAACCCCGGTTCGGGAACCCGCCCGCGCCGTACCGGTACACGCCGTTGGCGCCCTGCGACCCGTCGGCCGGCGCGCGCAACGGGCCCCGGCTGCGATCTGCGGCGAAGTAACGGTCGTCGGCCGAGTACTGCCCCACGTTGGTGTGGTACGACACCACGTACAGCGCATTGGCCTTGACGGCCACCGAGGCCGAGAAGGCGGCGTACTGCCATCCGGACGGGCTCTCGTTGGTGAACCGCACGGTGGCGAGCCTGGTGCCGTTGATCGCCCAGAGGCTGCCCGTGTGCACGCCGGTGTTCCTCCTCGACTTGTAGAACCGGACGCCGAGGACGCTGCCGTCCTGGGTCGCGGTGAATTTCACCCCCAGTTCCACGGCCTGTCTGTCCGGGTCGGTAACCGTGCCCGGTACTGCTGAGCTGCTCCACAGCGAGTACGTTCCGGAGGGTGCCGCCGCGGGCTCCGCGCCGCCCGGGCTGGTCGCGTAGCGACCAGCCAGCGCCGTCCCAGAGATCGCCACCGCGCCGGCAACGGCTAGCACGATGACCGCTCGCGAATTCCTGACCATGTGGTTCCCTTCTCCACAAGTGGTGTCACTCGACCCGGGGCGGGCGAACGCCGGTACGGAAGATGCGGTGTCGCGGACGTCGACGGCTGGTGCGTCCGACGCGATCCAGCCACAGCCCCAGGTGAGACTCCTCGCGCCGTCTGCCCTGGCCAGCGGCGGACGCGCGCGGGGCGCCCGCCGCACGGTTCACGGGGGCGGCGAAGGCGTTGGGCTCAGCACCGCGTTCGCCGGGCGATCCGGGAGGATGCTCGCCTGACCCCTGCACGGGGTACACCAACACAACGATCGAAATGCCGCTAAGTCACCGGTATCGACGTTGAACCATGGGTGACCTGCGCGGACGGCGTGAGCGAGGGGCTCCTCCCGGTGTCGGGAGGAGCGGGCTCCGCTGTCGGGTCATGGTGCACCGCACGTCGGCGGGCAGGTGACCTCAGGTGACGGGCTGCGGCGCGGTGGCGACCAGGAGGTTGGTCAGGAAGGCCACCGTGGCAGGGGCGCACTCCCGCCGCCCCGCCAGCAACTCGTCCAGCCATGCGTCCCGGACGATGCCGGTGGTCCGCAGCGGTGCGAGGACGTCCGGCTCGCTGCGCCAGTGCTCGACCACGAGCGCCGCCACCTCGGCCGCGCCCAGCTGCGCCCGGCCGGAATGGCGCAGCCGCTGCCGTACCTTGCCGGACAGCTTCCGCGCGGTGACCCGGGCCGCCGCCGCGCGGTCACGGATGCCGCGTTGCCCCAACCGGGCGGGAACCAGCCCGGAATCCAGCGGCACCGCGGCCAGTTCGGCATCGAGCCGGTGGATGAGCTGCCCGGTCAGCAGGCCGCTCCCCTTCTGGTCTGGCGACACGGAGTGCGCCAGCTGGATGAAGCGGCGATCGAACATCGGGTTGATGAAGAAGCGGTTGACGGCCGCGACCGAGCCATGCGCTCCCGCCCATCGCTGCATGCGCTGGTAGAGATAGAAGTAGTCGGTGGCCTGCAGCCATTGCGGCGGAGCGCCGTCGAAGGATGCCGTGATCCGTTCGAGCGCGTCGGTGCGGGCGGCGGCCACGAAGCCCGGTTCGAGTGCGCGGGCGTCGACGGCCTCGTTCGCGTAGAGGCGCCAGTTCGCCAACTGGCCGATCAGGTGGGGCGAGGTGGTCGCGTCGCGGGGCTGGCCGAAGTAGTAGAACCCGCGGCAGGCTTCCCCGCCGAGGCCGGAGAGGCGATGCCCCTGCTCGAGGTGGCCCTCGGCGAGGAGCAACGGGGCCAGGGCCAGCGGGCTGGCCATGCAGTCCAGCGCCGCCGCCGCTTGTAGCGCCGCGGAGTGCGCCGCAGCCGGCGTGACCGGTGGCTGCTCGTCCAGCCAGTGGACATGCAGATCCAGCCCACCCAGCGCGCTCAGCTTCTGGGCCAGCGTGGCGTCCGAGCCGCCCCGCACGTCCAGGGTGAGCGCGCGCAGCCCTCGGCGGGTCTCCGGGGACAGCGCCGCGAGCAGGACGCGGGTGTCCTGGCCACCGGTCAACTGGAGCACGGTGCTGGGATGGTCAGCGAGGTAGGCCCCGAGGAACTCCCGCAGCATCCCGGCCATCTCGTCGGCGACCTCGGGCAGGGACGGTGCCGGGCCGTCCAGGGCGAGCGACTGCTCCACGTAGCGGTGCGTCTCCACCCGGCCCGCGTCCAGCACCGCCAAGCATCCGGCGGGCACCTTTTCGACCTGCGCGAAGACCGTGCCGAGCCCCACTTGCCAGCCCACCAGGCCCTGCAGGCCGAGCGCCCCGTGGTCCAGCCCCGCCCCGGCCAGCGCGCCGAGCGCGAGCGCACTCGTCGACACCGCGGCCACACCATCGCCCTGCCACCAGAAGAGCTGCCGGAAGCCGAGCCAGTCCGTGGCCGCCACGATCGGCTCGCCCGGCCCGGAGCGGTGCGCCGCGGCGAACGGCGGCACCAGCGCGGCGAGCACGGCGCCGTCCGCCTTCGTGCCCCGGCCCAACTGCTCGGCCAACTCGGCGGTGGCGACATCGGCGGTCCGGGTACGAACCGCCCGGCCCAGGCGCAGCGTGAAGGCGGTGCCGCTGTCGTCGACCCGATCGCCCGGGTCCGCGCCCTGGAAGGCGAGCCAGCCGTCCTCGGTGGACAGCATCCGCGCGTCGGCACCGAGGCGGGTGAGAGCCTCGGCCCGGGACGCCTCCTCGGTCGCGGTCAGCCTGCCCGGGGCGTACGAGACGGCGAGGAACGACTTCATCTCGGCAGCACCGTGGGCGGCGTTGCGATCTCACCTTGGGCAGACATGGCGGCCAGCGTAATCTCCGCCAACACGCAAGGAAAGCAGTCCCAATACGGCAAAGGCCATATGGGGTAACAGATTTCCGGCCTGTCGGTGTCGACTTCCCGACCAAGAAAAACAGCTACCCTGCTCCCCCGCCGTGGTTGACTTTCGCCGTGGTGGCCGGAACCCGGGCGAGGCGGACCCTCGCCGCTGCCTGTGCGTCGGCGGACAACAGCTTCGGCTTTCTCCGGCTGATGTTCGCCTTCGCCGTGCTCGTGTCCCATTCGCTGCCGCTCGGCTTCGGCGCGGACGACCCGGGCGCCGGCCTCACGAACGGCCAGACGGCGCTCGGCGAGATCGGAATCCTGGGCTTCTTCGTCATCTCCGGCTTTCTCATCACCCGCAGCGGCACCCGGGTTCCGGTGCTTCGATACCTCTGGCACCGTGGCCTCCGGATCCTTCCGGGCCTGTGGGTGTGCCTCGTGGTGACGGCCTTCGTCTTCGCCCCGATCGTGTCCCTGTGGGAGCGCGGCACGCTCCACGGCCTCTTCGCCGCCTCCGACGGACCGTTCCAGTACGTCGTCAGCAACGCGTTCATCGCGATCGGGCAGTACGGCATCTCCGGCCTGCTGCTGGACACCCCGTACGGGCAGCGCACCGGCACGTCGGTCTTCGACGGCTCGCTCTGGAGCCTCATCTACGAGGTGCTCTGCTACCTCCTGGTCGCCGGGTTGGCGGCCGTCGGTGTGCTGCGCCGGGCCCGGTGGCTCGTGACGATCCTCGCGCTGGCCGGGGCCGGCGTCCTGCTGCACGACCTGCTCCGGGCACCGGAGATCCCGGGGCCGCAGGGCGTGCACGGCCCGGTCTTCGGGGTCAGCGGGCTGGACAGCTACTCCCTCGTCTACCTGACCTACGTCTTCCTCCTGGGCGCCGTGTGCCAACTCTACCGGGAGCGGCTCGTCCTGCACGACGGCCTCGCCGTCGCCGCCGCCGCGGTCGTGCTCGCCACCACCCAGTTCGGCGCGTTCGCGGTGCTGGGCTACCCCGCCTTCGCCTACCTCGTCCTGTGGCTGGCGGTCCGCCTGCCGCGCTGGACCCGCCGGGTCGGCCGCCGGCACGACTACTCCTACGGCTGCTACATCTACGCCTTCCCGGTCCAGCAACTCCTGGCCCTGGTGGGCGTGCCGCGGCTCGGCCTGGTTCCCTACGTCGCGATCTGCACCGTCGCCACGGTCGCGCTCGCCGTTGGATCCTGGCACCTGGTCGAGCGGCCGGCGATGGCGCTGAAGGCCTGGTCGCCACGCCGTCGTGACACCACGACGGAGGTCCCCCGACGAGCGCCGGAGCCGGCGACCGGGAAGGTCCCCGCCGCGGTCGGGGCGGAGGAGGCGACTACCGCACGACCGCCGGCGACCAGGCATCGCGGATGAACAACTCGGCAATCCCACCGCCGTCCGCGCGCACGACCCAGAGGTCGCTCGTCGACGGTCCCTCCCCGCTGCGCGGCAGGCCGTAGATCACCCGGCGGTCGTCGAGCCACTCGATCTGGTCGTCCACGCTGCGCTGCTCGGACAGGATGGTCGACCTGGCGGTGGCGAGGTCGTACACCGCGATCCGCCAGTGCCCCGGCGCCTGGCCGGCCCGCGTCTTGACCGCGATCCGGGTGCCGTCCGGCGAGAGCGAGGGGCACTCCGCGTCCTTTCGAAGCGCGACGAGTCGCTGTTCGCGAAGGCTGCCCCGGACCAGCCAGGTCCGGCCGCCCGACGCCGCCGTCGCGTAGAAGGTGTCCCCGTCGGCGAACGTGACCCCCCAGAGATTGCGGTCCGCGGTCGTCACCCGCCTGCCGTCGACGATCAGCTGGAAGTGCTCGATGTTGGTGGAATGCCCGTCGGCAACCCTGGTCACGAGAGTCTCGGTGGAGAACTCGCCGGGGGTGGAGTAGCTGTGCCCCGCGACGAAGGTGGTCGTCGCCACGAGCGACCCGTCACGCGACAGCCGGGTGCGGCTCGGCACGCCGGAGAGCGGCAGCTCGCGGGTGACCCTCCAGTCGGGACCGAGAACCTGGGCGCGGTACGTGGTGACCAGGCCGGGCTTGGCGTACAGGCACACCGCCTCGCCGCGCCGGGCGTAGACGCGGTCGCAGGCGGCCGGGGTGAACGTTCGGGGCCCGGCCGGGTCGATGAGCGGGACCACCGCCACCCGGCCGTAGTCGCTACCGGCCACAGTGCTGCGGAAAGCGACATGGGCGTCGGCGGTCACCGCCGTGAGGTCCGGACCGGTGGGCATCTGCGGCGCCGTCGCCACGACCTGGGTCTGCTCCCGACGGACGGAGTAGATGTAGCCCACCGTGCCGAGCAGGGTGACCAGGACGATGACGGCCAGGGTCCAGACCCGTACCCGCCCGCTCATCGCTGGTCCTCCGCCGCCGCGTCGACGCCGGGCACCGCCACGGGATCGGGGCGGTGCTGCCCCGACAGCAGCCAAGCGGCCATCACCACTCCCGTCATCAACAGGCCGGCCAACAGACAGAGAGCCGCCTGGCGGCCCAACAGCTGCCACAGACTGCCGAAGGCGAGCGCGCCGGCGAACCGTGCGATCACGACGACGGTCTGGGCGGCGGCGATACCGCTCCCCCGCGCGTCGCTGGTCACTCTGCGGCTGACCAGCGCGGCGAGCACGCCGTCGGTCGCGGCGTAGAACGTACCCAGCAGGACCAGGGCCGTAGCCGTCACCCCCAGGCCGCCCAGCGGCGCGGCGGCGACCAGGTACGCGACGAGCAGCGCCAAGTGGCCCCCGACGAAGACGCGCGAGCGCCCGACCCGGTCGGCGAGGCGGCCCAGCGGGATCGCCAAGGCGAGATAGGCGACGTTCGTGCCGACGAACAGCAGCGGGAAATAGCTCGCCGCGAACTGGTCGCGATCCTGCAGGGACAGGTAGACGAACCCGTCGCCGATCGTGAACAGGCCCAGCACGCCGGCGGCGATCAGCGGACGCCGGAGGCGGGGACCGGTCAGTTCCCGGAGCACCCGCCGTACCGGCAGGGCCGCCGTCGGTCGGCGGCGCCGGTCCGGCACGAAGAGGACCATGACGGCGACGCCCAGCACGGCGAACGCGAACGACGCGACGAATACCGCCGAGTAGCCCCCTGGCAGGAACCACAGCAGCGAGAACGCCACCAATGGGCCGGCGGCCGCTCCGATGGTGTCCAGGGTCCGGTGGACGCCGAACGAGCGGCCCAGCGTGCGCGGATCCGACGCATCCGCGATGAGTGCGTCCCGTGGCGCCGTACGCAGCCCCTTGCCCAGCCGGTCCGCGGTCACCACCGCGGTGACCGCGCCGAGCCCGTGCGCGGGCAGCATGGCCAGCCGGCTCGCCGCCGAGAGGGCGTAGCCGGCGGTGGCGACCCACTTCGGCCGGTCGGACCGGTCGCCGAGATACCCGCCGAGGATTCTGACCAGCGCGCTGGCGCCCTGGTAGAGCCCGTCGACCAGGCCGTACGCCAGCACACCGAGCCCGAGCTCGGCGGTGAGATAGACCGGCAGCACCGCAGCGACCATCTCCGACGAGACGTCGGTGAGCAGGCTGACGACGCCGAGCAGCACCACGGTGGCGCCGACCCGGGGCAGCCTGCTGCCGCGCTCGCCGGCCGGATCGGCGCCTGGGCGGTCCCGGACCGATACGTACATGGCGGGGTCGCGTCAGGCCACTGACCGCAGCGCGGCCGCGAGCGCGCGCGCGACGGTTGCCTGCTGGTCGGCGGTGATCTGCGGGAACAGCGGCAGGGACAGGATCTCGGTGGCCGCCCGCTCGGCATGCGGGAAGCTGCCCGGACCGTACGGCAGGTCCGCGAACGCCGGCGTCAGGTGGACCGGACAGGGGTAGTGGATGCCCGCGCCCACGCCGGCCTCGTTCAGCCGCCGCAGGACCTCGTCGCGGCGCCCGGCGCCCCCGGGGATCCGCACCACGTAGAGGTGCCACACGTGCTCGTTCCCAGCGAAAACGACGGGACGCGTCACGTCAAGGGGCGCGAGCAGTTCGTCGTAGCGAGCAGCCGCGGCCCGGCGGGCGTCGTTCCACGCGGCCAGGCGGGTCAGCTTGGCCCGCAGCACCACCGCCTGCAGCGCGTCGAGCCGGCTGTTGACCCCGATCAACTCGTGGACGTACTTCGCCAGGCCGCCGTGACTGCCCAGGGTGCGTACCACCGTGGCCAGGCCGGCGTCGTCCGTCAGCACCGCCCCCGCATCACCGTACGCCCCCAGATTCTTGCCCGGGTAGAAGCTGGTGGCCGCGACGCCGCCGGTGCCGGCTCCGGCGCCGGTGCGGGTGGCACCCTGGCACTGCGCGGCGTCCTCCACGATCGCTACGCCGCGGCCGGCGAGTCCGGCGCGGAGCCGCTCGACCGGGGCGAGCTGCCCGTAGAGGTGGACGGGGACCACCGCCCGGGTGGCCGGGCCGACGGCGGCCAGGGCGGCGTCGACGTCGACGAGGTAGGTCGCCGGGTCGATGTCGACGAGCACGACGCGGGCCCCGATCCGGGCCACGGCCTCGGCGGTCGCGACGAACGTGTTCGCCGGCAGCACCACCTCGTCCCCGGCCCGCACGCCGGTCGCCCGCAGGGCCAGCTCGACCGCGTCCGTGCCGTTGGCAACCCCGACGCAATGCTGGACGCCCGAGAACGTAGCGAACTCCCGCTCGAAGGCCGCGACCTCCTCGCCACCGACGAACGCCGTGTTCTCGATGACGCGCTTGAAGCCGGTGCTGACCTCCTCGGCCACTTCGACGTGGGCGGCCCGCAGGTCGACGAGTGGAATCATCTGGCGCTACTCCATCTGCCGCGATCGCGGCGGGCAGGGGTCGATCAGCGACCGGGCGGACCCGACGGTGACCGGACGGCCCGGAGCCTCGGTCGGCAACCGGTCGGTGCGGGTGACGATCGGTGCGGCTGGCGGTCGTACCGGCCGACCCGGCAGGCAAGCTACCAAGCGAGGCGGGCGGCGGAAGGACCGTGACGGGTATCCGGCAGAACGGTTCTCGTCACGCCCCAGGCCGTACCGACTGGGCTAGTGTGCCAGCGACGGCGGCGCGGCGAAGCCGCCGCACGGCCACGGGCAGTTGTCCATTCAGTCGGATTCCCGAGATCCCCGTCGACACGGGATGGATAAAGGTTTCTCCTGTCGAATGGACGAAGCCCGGTAACGTGGCCGCGGCAGGCCCGGGTCATTGCGCCCATGGCACGGAGCGTGCCGTGCGGAAAAGGAAGGCGGACAGTGTCGACGGCAACCACATGGCGCGGCGTGAATCTGGCCGAACCTGATCTCCGGCCGGCGGCTGGTGCTGATGGCATCGCCTCTCCGTACGTTCCTGGTCCTGTCGACGAACGGCTCACCGGATTACCCGGCGAATCCGACGAGCGTCGGCTCTACCGGCGCATGCGCTTTATCCGCCGCTTCGAGGAAACCCTGCTCTCGCTCTTTGAAGAGGGCGTCCTAAATGGCACGACACACGCGTGCATCGGTCAGGAGGCCGACGCGGTGGCGGTGATGGAGCACCTGGTCGAGGAGGACCACGTGTTCAGCAACCACCGGTGCCACGGTCACTACCTCGCCCGCACCGGGGATGCGCTCGGGCTGCTCGCCGAGATCATGGGCAAGGAGGCCGGGATGTGTCGGGGCATCGGCGGTAGCCAGCACATCTGCGCGCCCGGCTTCAAGTCCAACGGCGTCCAGGGCGGCATCGTCCCGGCCGCCGCCGGGATCGCCCTCGCCGGCCAGCTCGACGGCAGCCGCCGGGTGAGCGTCGTGTTCATCGGCGACGGCACCCTGGGCGAGGGGTTGCTCTACGAGACGTTGAACATCGCCGCGCTCTGGCGGCTGCCGCTCCTCGTGGTCTGCGAGGACAACCGGTGGGCGCAGAGCACGCCGATCGGGGCCAACCTGGCGGGCAGCATGCCGGGCCGCTTCGAGGCCTTCGGCGTCCCGGTACGCGAGGTCGACAGCACCGACGTGCTGGAGTTG
Source organism: Micromonospora sp. NBC_00858 (assembly GCF_045207365.1). NCBI lineage: Bacteria > Bacillati > Actinomycetota > Actinomycetes > Micromonosporales > Micromonosporaceae > Micromonospora > Micromonospora sp. NBC_00858. The sequence continues at coordinate 3,747,631 of NZ_CP108828.1, forward strand.
CGCGCGGCCGCCGGGGCGGAGGTCGACGCGGTCCGCCGCGGAGCCGGTCCCCGGGTCCTGCTGATCCACACCTACCGGCTGTGCCACCACTCCAAGAGCGACGACGAACGTCCCGCCGAGGAGATCGCCGCCCGGTGGGCCGTCGAGCCGTTGCTGGTCCACGGTCGTCGCCTGCGCGACGACGAACGGCGGATCGTCGACGGCGAGGTGGAGACCGCGCTGGCCGAGGTGGTCGCGACCGCGAGGGCGCTGCGGTGATCTTCGCCAAGGAGCTGAACGAGACGCTGCGCGCCTGCCTCACCGCCGACCCTCGGGTGCTCGTGCTCGGTGAGGACATCGCCGACCCGTACGGCGGAGCGTTCAAGGTGACCCGGGGGCTCTCCACCGCCTTCCCGGACCGGGTCCGCACGACGCCGATCAGCGAGGGGGCGATTGCCGGGATCTCCGCCGGGCTGGCGCTTGCCGGCTACCGGCCCATCGCCGAGATCATGTTCGGGGACTTCCTCACCCTCGTCTTCGATCAGGTGGTCAACCACATCGCCAAGTACCAGGCGATGTACGCCGGCCAGGCGGCCTGCCCGGTCATCATGCGCGCCCCCTCCGGCGGCCACCGAGGATACGGTCCGACGCACAGCCAGAGCCTGGAGAAGCACTTCCTCGGCGTGCCGCATCTGCGGGTGGTCGCCGCGTCGCTGCTGCACGATCCCCGGGCGGTCTTCGACGAGTTCCTCAGCCAGGACAGCCCGGTCCTCTACGTGGAGCACAAGCTGCTCTACCCGCAGCACCTGACCGTGCCCGAGGACGGTCGGTGGGGCGACCTGCTGGCGACGCGGGACGCCAGCCCCGGCATGCTGCCGACGGTCTGCCTCTCCGCGGTGCCCCGCGAGGAGTGCGCGGTGACCGTGCTGGCCTACGGATACCAGGCCATGCTCGCCGCGAAAGTGGTCGAACGGCTCGCCGTCGAGGAAGAGATCTTCGTCGAGCTGCTGGTGCCCGCTCAGCTCGCCCCGATGGACTGGGCGCCGGTCGAGCGCTCCGTCGGCGTCACCGGACGGCTGGTCACCGTGGAGGAGGGCAGCGGCGGTTGGTCGTGGGGCACCGAGGCGGCCGCGACGATCTCCCGCCGGCTGTTCCGGGAGCTGCGTTCCCCCGTCGACGTCGTGGCCAGCGAGCCCACCGTCATCCCGTCAGCCAAGGCCAAGGAGAGCCGGGTCCTGGTCGGCGAGGGCCGAATCGAGGCGGCGCTGCGCGCCGCGGCCGCCTGAGTCCAGGGCCCGTTGAGGAGAGAGTGTGAAGCCGGTAATCGTTCCGACCAGCGACGTCAACAGCGAGCACGGCGTGCTCGTGGAATGGTTCGTCGACGACGGAGCCAAGGTGGAGGCGGACACCCTGCTCGCCGAGATCGAGACCAGCAAGGCGGTGCTCGAGGTCGTCGCTCCCGAGGCCGGCATCGTCCTGCAGCTGGCCGAGCGGCTGCAGGAGGTCCCCCTCTCCGAGCCGATCGCCATGCTCTTCGAGACGTCGGCCGACCTCGCCGAGTACGTGCGGGAGCGCGAGACGCGGGCGGCGGCCGCGGCGGCGGCTCCGGCACCCGTCCGGGCGAGCGTCAAGGCCGTGCGGCGGGCCGCGGAACTCGGCGTCGACCTGGCTACCCTCCAACTGGGACGGCTGATCACCGTCAAGGACGTGGAGGCGACCGCCCGCGAGGCCAGCGTCGGCTACGATGCCCTCCCGGCGCCGCTGGCGGCCGAGCCCGGGGTGCAGCGCATCCTGCTCATCGGCGGGGCGCTGGGCGCCACCCAGGTCCTCGACATCCTGGCCGGATCCGCGACGCAGCGGGCCGTCGCCATTGTGGACGACGACCCGCAGCGGTGGGGTGCCGACGTGCACGGCGTGCCGATCGTCGGCGGAACGGACCGCCTCGCCGCGCTCTTCGCCGAGGATGCCTACGACGCCGCGATCATCGCGATCGGCACCTCCGTGGAGACCCGACGGCGCTTCCGTGAGATGTGCGCGCAGGCCGGGATCCCCCTGGCGAACGCCATCGATCCCACCGCCAAGATCGCTACCGACGTGGTCCTCGGGCAGGGGAACATCATCTGCGCCTTCGCGCACCTCGGCACCGGGGTGCGGATGGGAGACAACAACTTCCTCTCCGCCTTCAACTCGTTCGACCACCACAGTCGGATCGGCTCCGACAACGCGACCGGCCCGTCCTGTGTCTCGTCGGGCAAGGTGACGGTGGGCGACCGGGTGCGGCTCGGCACCGGCATCTTCATCGAGCCGAACGTCGTCCTGGGTGACGGGGTGGTGGTCGCCTCCGGCGCGGTGATCGTCCGATCGGTGCCGGCCGAGCACGCCGTCAAGACGAAGGTCGTCACGACGACGGTGGTGCCGCCGCGCCGGTCCGGCCGGTAGCACCGCCCGGGCCGGGGTGGTCCGTCAGATGCCGCGCCGCTTCCAGGACTGCCACCAGAGCCACTCCCGGCCCTTGGCGGCGACCGCGGTGAGCACCAGCGGCTGAAGGTACGGCATCACCGTCGGCCCGATCCGCTTCCGGATGCGCAGGCCGCGGTACTCCGGCAGCGCGCGGTACTCCGGCCAGCAATCCGCGGCGAACGCGATCAGCTCGCCCTCGGGCACGCTCGCGGTGCGCCCTCGGTCGTAGGCCCGCACCGCGCGCCGCAGGGCGTGGCGGGCGAGGCGCCGGCGCACCATCGCGTCGAGCCGGTGGGCGTCGGGCAGCAGATCGCCGCAGCGCCGCATCACCGCGTCGTACGCGGTCCTACGCTGGCGCAGGTCGTCCAGTTGGCCGGCGTAGTCCGTCTGCGACATGTTCGCGCCGTGCAGGCGGTAGTACGCCTGGTCCGCCCCGCGCACATAGCCGACGTCGGCGTGCGCGGCCAGCCGCATCCACATCTCGATGTCGCCGGCGTGCGGCAGTTCGGGATCGTAGCCGCCCACCTTGCGCTGCAGGTCCGTACGCACCACGACTTCGGGCGAGGTGATGCAGCCGGTGGCCTCGCGAAACCGTCGCTCCAGCCACCAGTGCCCGGGCCAGACGGTGTGGCCCAGGTCCCGGGTGCGGGCCGGCGGCGGACCGGGGTGGGTGAAATGCACCGGGTGCCCGTAGACGAAGCCGACGTTCGGGTTGGCGTCCAGCACGCCTGCCGCCCGGGTCAGGGCGCCCGGCGTCAGGAGGTCGTCGGCGGAGAGCAGCACGGCGTAGTCGCCGTCGGCCCACTCCAGCAGGCCCTCGTTGTAGGTGGCGATGTGGCCACGGTTGGTCTCGTGGACCCGGACCTCGACCCGTGGGTCCGCCGCCGCGATGGCACGCGCCTTCTCCGCCGAGTCGTCCGGCGAGGCGTCATCGATGATGAGCACGCGTACGTCGACGTCAGGCTGGTTGTCGAGCACACTGCTCACGCATGCCTGGAGATAGTCCCCGTACCGGTAGCACGGAATGACCACACTGACCGTACTCACTGACACCCTTCCGTTGGCCCGTCCGCGCCCGGTGCCGCGGGCCCGCACCGGTACCGGTGCGGGGTCCGCGGCCGTTCACGGAGTCGTCGTGAAAACCACATCAACCCAGTAGTTCGCCGCATTCCAGCTGAAGGTCGGGAAGGCGACACCGGAACCGGCTCGGAAGAGGCCGTTCCCGCCGTTCGGTGAGTCGGCGATCGCCGTCAGCGGGTAGGACACCGTCGGTTGGGTGAACTGGTTACCCGTGTAGGCGTAGCGACCCATATCCGTGTGGTACGAGACCACGTACGGTGTGTTGGCCGTGATGGCGACCGGCTGGTCGAACAGCAGCGTCTGCCAGCCGGTGCTGCTCTCGTTCGTGAAGGTCCCGGTGGCGAGCTGCGCGCCGGTGTTCGACCAGAGGGTGCCGGTGTGCGTGCCGGTGTTGGCACTGCCCTTGTAGAACCGCACGCCCGTCACGTAGCCGTCGAGTGCCGAGGTGATCCGCATGCCCAGCTCCAGGGAGTTCACCTCGGAGGCGTTGGGGATCGCCGGTACCACGGAGTCGTTCCAGACCGAGCAGGGGCAACTGACCGACGTGCCGGTGGTGAAGGTCCAGGTGTACGGCGCCGCCATCGTGTTGCCCCAGGCGTCGGTCGCCCGCACCGAGGCGGTGTAGGTGGTCGACGGGGTCAGGGCGTGCTGCGGCTGGACGGTCAGCTTGCGCGTGGTGTTGTCGTAGCGGAAGCCCGCCGGGACGGAACCGCCACTCGAGGTGAGCGAGTACTCGATGCTCTGCGGGTCGACGTCGTGGCTGAAGGTCGCGGTCGGCGTGGCATTGAGCCCGACATCGGACGCGCCCGCCGCCGGGGTCTTCGCGGTGATCGTCGGTGGCTCGGTCTCGGCCCCCACCGTGTCGACGAGGACGTCGACCCAGTAGTTCGTGTTGTTCCAGCTCAGGTTCGGGAAGCCCCCGCCCGAGCCGTACCGGTAGACGCCGTTCGCGCCGTCCACCCCCGACTGCAGCAGCCGTACGGCCGACAGCCCCGCGCCCTGGTTGGCGAAGTAGTTGCTGGTGTACGAGTAGTGCCCGGTGGGCGTGTAGTACGACGCCACATAGGTGGTGTTGGCGGCGACCGGCACGGGATTGGCGAAGGTCAGCGTCTGCCAACCGCTCGCGGTTTCGTTGGTGAACGTACCGGATGCGAGCAGTTGGCCCGACGCGGTCCACAGCTTCCCGACGTGCGTGCCGGTGTTCGTGCCGGCCTTGTAGAACTTGACACCGGTCACCAGGCTCGGCGCGCCGACCCGGAACTTCACCCCGAGCTCGTTCGGCGAGGCATCGAAGGAGTCGACTCCGGTCGGCACGGCGGTGGCCGGAAACGCCGTGCAGGGGCACTGCTGCGGTCCGACGGTCACGCTCCGGGTGGTGACCGCCCCGATGTTCAGGCTGTCGTCGGAGGCCCGCACCTTGATCTGCGCGGGGCCCTGGGCGCTCGGGGTCCAGGTGTAGGACCAGTTCCCCTGCCCGGTGGCGGCCGCCCAGGTGTTGCCGCCGTCCGTGGAGACCTCCACGCGGCCCAGTTGGCCGCCGCCGACCTCCGCCGCGGTCCCGGTGACGGTCACCGGCGTGAGGACCGCCACGGTGCTACCGGCCGCCGGCGCGGTCATGGTCACCGCCGGTCCGGTGGTGTCGGTGGATTTGGTGGCGGCGACCAGGTTGGCCTGCCGGGTCAGCGGCTGGGCGCCCATGTCGGCGAGCAGGTTGACGGTCGCCTGCTGCATGCGCTGGTCCTCGGTGCTGGGCAGCATCGTGTGCAGGCTGCTGAGCCCCCACGACCACTGCACCGTGCCGGCGCCGAAGACCAGGGCCCCGGAGGACTGGTCGCGATAGGCGACCAGGCTGTGCGTGGCCGTGCCGTTCCCGTAGTTGTTCCCCTCGTCGAGCAGCAGCGTGCCGTCGGTGATGGCCAGCGTCGTCGACGAGAAGGCCACCGCGCCCGGCGGGCGGACCGAGTTCTCGACGTCGGAGTCCCACTCGTAGCCGAGCGTGCCTACGGGGAACGTGGCCACCTGCCCGGACGCCAGGTTGTTGATGGACGGGATGTTCCGCCAGAGGCGAAGGTTCCGGTACACGGCCGGGACGGTGATCGCGTCGTTGCGGTAGCCGTTGACGGTGAAGATGGTCCCGGTGAGCTGGTTGGGCGGGGTGGCACCGCCCGAGCCGGCACCCACCGAGTCGACCCAGGTGCCGGTCCACTGCCCGCTCGGGTCCGCGATCCCGTTCGGCGGGTTCTGCCGCATCTTGGTCATCTTGTAGCAGACGAGGGTGCGGTTGTCACCGCCACCGCTGGCGACCGACGGCTCCAGCCGGGTGCGCCAGAAGACCTCGTTGCCGCTGAAGAAGGCCAGGTTCACGCCCGCCTCGCGGGCGGCGACCACGTTGTTCCACTGGGCCTGGTTCCAGTACTCGTCATGCCCGGAGGACATGAAGACCTTGTGGTCGAGCAGGCTTGACGGCTTGGTGCTCACGTCGATGCTCGAGGTGTAACTGACGTCGTACCCGTTGCGCTCGAGCCAGTAGATCATCGGGTACTCGGCCGAGAGGATGCCGTTGTCGCCGGCGATCCGCATGGGACGGTTGTAGCTCACCTTGTAGGCCCGGCCGTCGTACGCCGGCCCGCCCCCACCGTAGAGGTCCTGGCCGCCCCAGTCGTTGTACGCCTGCCAGGTCTGGTCCGAGGTCTGCACCAGGATGTCGGAGTGGTTCGCCGGATCCACGACGACGAACGGCACGTGCGCGAAGCCGGCGCCGTTGGGCTGGTCGAGCGTCGCGAGATAGACCCCGGAGACGGCGTCGGACGGCACCGTCCAGGTCACGTTGGTGGTCCAGTTGCCGCAGTCCACCAGTCCGGTGCCCGCGTCGTGCAGGCACGCCGGCTGGGTCCGGGCGGGGAAACTACTCGTCGGTGAGGTCGGCATCCTCCGCGCACCGTCACCGCCGTAGTAGCCGAGCCGGTAGATGTCGACCTCGAAGGTGGTCGGGGACTGCACCTTCAACTGGAGCGTCTCGCCCGGCTGAATACTCATCCGGGTGGAGAATCCTTCGATATCGCCCCAGGCACTTTCGCCGTACCAGTCGTCAAGCGGTGTGCCCGGTTTCGAGTTCTCACAGACGACGGGGTTGGAGCCGGTGCCACAAGGATCGGACACGGCTGAACTCGCTGACGCGGGAATCAGCACCAAGGCTGCTCCCGTGGCGGCCGCTACCGCGGCCCGAAACACCCGAGACCTCATTACAGATCGCCTGCTTCTCAAAGGAGGGCCGCCGGACGCTACTGAGCGTACGTAAGCGCCGGGGAGATACCAGATCTACAGGTGTCGCGCCGCGACACCATTCGGTCAGTATCGCGCCGGGTATCGCCCCGATGATCGTTCCCGACGCGCAGCCACTCGGCTCGCCACGCACAGCCGACCGGACGGAGTCCGGTCAGGACGGTCGGGGCACCGCCTTACCGGTGGGCGTACCGTCAATCGAGCCCACGACATTGTTGGACCACTCCGCATAGGTGACCGAGCAGTCCGAACCGCATTGGCTGGTGTGCCCCCAATGGGTGGGGCCGAAGACATTGTCGCGCAGCCGCAGGCCGATCCCGTCCTGGGCGTACAGGCCGAATGCGCCGAGCGAGATGAAGCTGTCCCGAACCAGGTAATCGCGCAAAGTGGAGATTCCCTCACTCTGTGTGAACAACACTGCGGTAATCGCCTTCCAGTAGCCCGGCACCTCCTTTCCGGTGAAGGCGTCGACCCCCGGTTCCAGGCGGCTGTTACTGATGGTCACCGGTCCACTGCCGCCGTACGGGAAGACGCCCCCGGTGTGCGCCTGGGACGGGTCGGCGAGGTGGGCGATGTAGTTGTCGTGGAGCCAGCTCCGCTCGATGGTGACGTTGGCTCCGCACAGGCACATGCCGCCGGTGTTCGCCACGTCCACGCCGCTGATCCGGATCGTGCAGGTGGCACAGTCGTTGATGGCGTGATCGGTCAGCGCGGCGTTCTGCTGCCCGCCGGCGACCGGCTCCGGCCGGATGGTCGTGTTCCTGATGTTCAGCGTGAGGCGGCCGGCGGAGTTGGCGTTGACCAGGATGGCCCGGTTGGCCGAGCCCGGCGGCGGGGCGATTATCGAGTTCGTGATGTTGACCGTGCCGTGGCAGTCGGTGCCGATGTAGATGAAGGCACGGAAGTAGATCCGGTCCAGGTTGACCGTGCCCTTGCAGTCGTACAGGTCCCATTCCTTGCTGGCCCGGTCGTGCGGTTCGTACACCCGGTAGCCGCGTGGCACGGGCAGCTGGGCGTCCGACTGCCGGTAGCGCCCGACGCCCGGTGCGCCGATCGAGAAGCGAGCGGGATAGCGGCCGCCACCGGTGGAGTCGGCGGCCCGCGCCGTGGCGGAGGCAGGTGCGGAGCCCGCCGCGGTGGGGGTCGGCACGGGAGTGGCCGGCGTGGGCGTGGCCCCGGCCGTGGTGGCCGCCTGGCACCGCGCCGGGGTCGCGCAGCCGGTCGGCTCGGCCGCGCCGCGGTCCAGTGCCACCACCGTGACGGCGGCCCCGACCAGGAGCACGCCGGCCGCCGCCAGGACCGGCCAACGCCTGCCGGTGCTACGCCTCTTCCCGGGCATCGACACCCGACCTCCTTCCGGTCCCGCCCGACCTACATCCGTTCCCAGGTCGTCCAGTAGCTGTTCGGGTTGATCACGTACTCGACCGTCGGCTCGGGGATGTGCTCCACCCGGTGGCGCCGGCTGAACCGGTAGATCAGCTCCCAGTCCTCCTTCGGCGCCACCGTGGAACTGCGGCGCAGCCGGCTGAACACCAGGTCCGACGACCGTCTCGCCACGAAGGGGTTGGAATCCAGGAAGCACCTCTCCCAGGCGAGCTTGCGGTCGAACGCCACGGAGAGGACGTCGCGCTGGAGCCCGTCCGGCGTCACCCGGCGCATCGCGGTGTAGACCCCGTCCGGCCGTGGGCGCGACGGGTCGTCGTCCTGCAGCCGGGCGAGCGCGGTCTGCAGGTGATGCGGATGCCAGGCGTTGTCGTCGTCGAGGAACGCCACGAACCGGGAATCCGCCAGGCCCATCCCGATGTTGCGGCTGATCCCCAGCACGTTGATGTTGCGGCGCAGGCTGACCACGTGCAGGCGGGGGTCGGCCGGCAGCTCGGGGATCTGGCCGCCGCCGTCGTCGACAACGATGACGACGTGGTCGGTCACGGTCTGGGCCAGCACCGACTCCACCGCCCGCCGCAATCCGTCCGGCCGTTTGTAGGTCAACACGATCGTCGCCACCAGGGCACGGGGCTTGACGCCGCCGGGCAGCGTGGCCAGCAGCCGGGCGATCTCGGACCGTTCGAACCGGTAGAGCCCGACCGCGGTGTGCCCGAGCAGCACCTTGTTGCGCAGCTCCTCGAGAGGCAGCCAGCCGAAGGTCGCGCGCAGGCGCCGCTTCACCCAACTCATCTATGAGTCTCCACTCAGCTCTGTGCGACCGTCGCCAACGGCTTATCACCGTCAGGCTCCGCCTCGCGGCCCGTTTGCGACCGGTCCGTCCGGCCGCTGCGCAGCAGCGGCCGGACGAAGGGCAGATAGACCGCCACTGCGGCCAGCCCGATGATTGCCAGCGAAAGGAAGCCGCCGCCGAGGACGAGGTGCAACCCCCAGGCCAGGACGCCCACTGCCACCCCGCCGAGCGCCGGCCGGACGCAGGCGCGCAGCATCAGCGCGGGCCGGATGCCCAACCGGGACAGCACCACGACGAAGACCGGTGCGACGAGCAGACCGGCCACCACCACCTGCCCGGCGGCCACGCCCGCGATGCCGAACCGGTGGGCGAACAACAGGAGCACCGGAGTCAGGCTGAACAGCCACCAGGCCTGCATCAGCATCAGGGTCTTGCGCACCCGGGTGGCCAGGCAGTCGTACGCCAGGTCGACGGCGACCCGGATCAGGCCCAGCCCCACCAGGAACTGCAGGGCCACCGCCGCCCCGGCCCACTGGTCGCCGTACACCAGGCGGATGACCGGGTCGGCGAGCACCCCCAGCAGCACGCAGCAGGGCACAGCGGCGGCCAGCACCACGGCCAGCGCCCGCTGGAAGCCGGCGGCGAACGCCTCCGGCGAATCCGCTAGGCGGGAGAAACCGGCGTACGACACCCGGCGCACGGTGTCCGACACGATCCGGACCGGCCAGCTCGACATGTTAAAGGCCATCGCGTACAGACCGAGCGCGGCCGGACCGAGCACCGAGCTGACGACGACCGAGTCGACGTTGACGATGCCGAGAGTGAGCAGACTCGCCGACGCCAGGGGAAGCCCGAACCGCAGCAACCGGGCGGCCTGCGTCCGGTCCCAGCCAAACCGAAGCATGTCGGGGGCACAGAGCGCGAACCCGACCAGCGCCACGATGTTGCCCGCGAGCGAGCCCCACGCGAAGGCCACCGCCCCCATCCCGGCGGCGGCCAGGGCGATCGTGACGGCGGTGTTCACGAGGAAGTTGGCGACGTCGACAACGGTGCGCCGGAACTGCTGGAACTCCCGGTTCAGCTTGCCAATCGGCACGCAGGCGATGCCGTCGATGACCACGGTGAGGCAGAGCAGCCGCAGCATTTCCGTCGCCTCTGGCGACCCCAGCAGGCGCGCCACCGCCGGCGCCGTGACGAAGAGCACGAGATAGAAGGCGCTGCTGGAGAGGGTCGACAACGTCAGGACGGTCGGCGCGAACCGCTTGATGTCGCCGTCCCAGCGCACGAGGGCCAGGCTGACGCCCATCTCGTTCAGGGAGAGCAGCATCGCCAGGACCAGCGACCCGACGGCGTACAGCCCCCACTCGTACGGCCCGAAGAACAGCCGCGCCAGCACGACACCCGTCGCGAACGTGCCCACTCGACGTACGACGGTGTTGATCATGCTCCATCGGGCCGCCGCGGCGACCTTCTGGTTCAGGTCCGTCACAGAGCCGGATCTCCCCTCTGGAGCTCCTCGGAGCGGGCGATGCCGAGGTACGCGCCCGAAAGACCGAGAAACAGGAACGACGTCCCGGCCACCATCGGAAAGCTAAGCGTGTCGAAGGTGAAGGTCACCACCAGCATCACGAATCCGACAGCTACGAAGGCCTGGCCGGTCTCCCGGCGGGCCGGATCGGTGAACCGCCGCCGGCCGGCGCCGCCGCAGTGCAGCGTGGTGACATAGACGAGGACGATGCTCACCACGCCGACGACGCCCATCTCCAACAAGGCAAGCAGATACTGGTTGTCGGTGTAGCGGTACATCAGCGGCAGGAAGGTGCCGAAGCCCCGGCCCGTCCAGAGCCGCTCGACGATGTAGGCGTTGACGCTCGCGCTCGTCGCGGTGCGGGACTGGGTGCTGTTGTCGCCGCCGTTCAACATCGCGGTGAAAAGGCCCATGATCGTCACGAAGAGGCCCGGCAGCGCCAGCCTCGCCACGGCCAGCGACGGCAGCACGGTGGCGAACGTCCACCCGATCCGCCGCGCGTTCCAGGTCGGCAGGAGCACGAGCAGCACCACGCCCAGACCCACCACGGAGGTCCGGGAGACGGTGGTGATGGCGCCCATCGCGATCAGCACGACCGGCAACCAGCGGCGCATTGCCTTGCGCTCACCGCCGTGGAACGCCTGCTGGAGAGCGAACGGCAGCGCCAGGGCCATGACGGCGGCGAGTTCGAGGGTGTTCGCGGCGGTCGCGGTGGGCCGGACGAAGGCACCCCTGGTGACCAGTTCCTGGGCGCCGCTCGACATCCCCGGGATCTGGATCCAGGCGGTCAGGCTCGTCCCCAGCACGAACTCGCCCAGGGCGACGACCGCGATGACGGTGCAGCACCGCACGAAGACCCGCAACAGCCGGTCGAGGTGGTCGTAGCTCCGGACCGACGTGGCGAGAAGCACTATGGACGTCCACACCAGGAGCTGGATCAGCCCCCGGTCGGCCGCGCTCACCTCCAGCGGCTCCGCGTCCCGTCGGGCGGCGGCGACGTAGCTGAGCAGCACGGCCACCGCGACGCCGAAGAGAGCGAGCCGGGGCGCCCGGGTGAACGGCGCCGGCCGAGCCCGCCGCATCAGCCAACTGGCCAGAAACCACACCAGGCCGACGAGAACGAACAGACTCGCCACCGTCCCGGTTGCCCCGATGCCCGGGAAGACCAACCGGGACGGCACGAGCATCAGGAAAACGACGTAGAGGGTCAGCAGTGAATGGGGTCCGAGGCTGACGATGCGCTGCTGGGAGAGATAGACCCGGCTGGTTCGCCGCAGCGCCGAGACTGCGGCGGGATGGCTAGCTTCCGTTACGCCGGTCGACATTCTGGCCTCTGTGGTGGGACCTCTCAGAGGACCGGTACGTGGTGGACGGCGCCCCCGACGGCGAGGCTTTCCACGCCCCGCTCTCCTGCCGCGGAGCCGGCCCCGTCCCGGGCCGCACGCTGAGGATCACCGTCTCCTCGGCTCCGCCGCGACTGCCGCGACCCTCGACGCCGTTCGTGACCACCGCGGGCTTTCCCAGGACAGCACGGTCGTCCCGCTCGGGGTTCGGCGGCTGCGGGCGCCGGGCCGGGGCCGGTCGGCCGGGCACGTTGGCGGAGCCGCCGGCAGCGACCGGGGCGGGCGCGGCGGCAGCGGTGGCCAGCTCCTGACGTCGCTGGCGGGACCGCGCCAGGCTCTCCACCACGAACGTCAGCAGCAGGGCGAACGCGGCGGTGCCGCCACCGGCCGCGATCACCAACTTGAGCTTGTCCTTGAGCTGCGGCTCGGGCTTCTGCGGCGGGATGATCTCGGTCATCCGGACCATGTCCCGCTCCTTGACGTCGTTCTTCGACTGGATCTTCGCCAGCTTGGCCTCGGCGTACCGCGCGATCGTCGCGGTCGAGGCAAGCAGGTGGGCCTGGTCCGTGCCGGTGACGGTGAAGGTCAGGAAGGGTCCCTGCGCGCCCTCAGCCAGCCCGACCTCGAAGTCCTCGGTCACCCCCATCTTAAGTAGCTCCGCCTGGGCATCGGTGGACTGGAGGCTGCGACCGAGGAAGTCGGCGGTGGCGACGAGGGAACCGTTGAAGTTGAGGAACGGGTTGTCGTTGTGCTCGCCCGGCGTGGCTGCATCGGACGCGGCCGGCGAGCTGAGCAGGCTGACGGTGGTGGTCGACTGGTACGAGGTCGGCACCAGCACGAAGGCGGCAATGCCGAGCCCGACCGCCAAGACCATCATCGGCAGGAGGATGTACCAGCGGGCGCGAGCCACCGAGAGGATCTCGCCTAGGTCCACGACGCCCCTCCAACTTCTCTAGGACGTCAGTCGTCGGTAATTGAAAGAGCATTCCTCGACACCGGGGACGGTTCCGCGCCGAAGGTCGAAGTCAAGCTATACAGACCGGAGGCACGACGGCTACCGCCGATCCGGTCGAGTTGCTTGCTGCATTCGTCCATGCCCCGTGGCATCCTCCACGCCTGAGTCGTCACACAGCATAAGCAGCGAGCGGACCAGAAAGGACCCGAAGGGCGTGTATTTGTCTGATGTCTTGGCGACGCTGCGTCGGCGGTGGTATCTCGTCGCCACCGGCCTGGTGGTCACCGCGCTGGCCGGCCTGGGCGCGCCCCAGGTCACGCCGCGTTACCTCGCCTCCGAGGTCGTCGTGATGCAGCCGCCGGTCTCGCCCTACGCGCCCAACCCGATGACCGGGCTCTACCCGTCGATCTCGATCACCGGAGCGGCGGTGGCGCAGCGGCTGAGCACGCCCGACGCGAAGGCCCGCCTGCGGACGGCGGGAGTGACCGGTCCGTACGCCTTCCAGCCCCGCAACACCGGCACCAACCAGGAGCCCCGGTACGTTATCGGTTCGATGACCATGACGACGATAGCGTCCGACGAGGAGAGTGGGCTGCGCGCGCTCGCCGTGCTCAGGGACGCCTTCGAGCAGGAGCTCAAGAGCTTGCAGGACCGATGGAAGGTAGCTCGGCAACTGCGCATCACCACCGCCGCCCTCGTCCCGCCGAGCGCGACGTTGCAGCCGCACTCGCCGTCACGGGCCCTGATCGGCGCCGGGTTGCTCGGCGTCATCGCGACCCTGGCGGTGACCCTCTGGACCGACGAGTTCCTCCGCCGCCGCGGCAAGCGCCGATCGGTTCACGTGACCGGGTGACCGTTCGTCCGCACCGGGGTTGCCGGCGTCGCCGCAGCTCAGGGCCAGGAAACGGGACCATTCGATGAGTCTTCTGTAAACATCCCGACACGCCGGGCAACCCAACGGTTGATTGTTTACTCAATCAGCGGCGGGGAGCGTACGCAGGGAATCAGCTCAAACGTGAACCGAGGTGACCCGGACGTGAGCAATTCCCAGCCCCACATCACCATCCTCGTGGCCAACCTTCCCGCCGAGCGCGATCGCCGAGTCATCAGGGAATGCCTGAGCCTGGAGGCAGATGGCTTCGAGGTCACCGTCATCGCGCCACGTGGCGACAAAAGCCTGCGCACTTTGCCGGGCAGTCGGAACACTCGGCTACGCCCCTATCCAACCTTTGTCTACGGCCACGGGGTACTTTCGTACGGCGTCGAATTCGGCTGGTCGTTTCTCTGCATCGCCGTCCGCCTGCTGGCCGAGGTGCTCAGTGGACGGGCGCACGCGGTGCAGGTGTGCAACCCACCCGATGTCTACTGGCCGCTGGCGCTGCTGCTGCGGGCCCTGGGCCGCCCGTGGGTCTTCGACCACCACGACCTATGCCCCGAGGTGTACGCGTCCCGCGTCGGCACCCCGAACAAATGGGCCTTCCGGGTCCTCCGGGCCTGCGAGTGGCTGACCCTGCACACGGCCACCGAGGTCGTGGCCACCAACGAGTCGTTCAAGGACAACGCCGTACGGCGTGGCGTCACGCCGGAAAGGGTGACGGTGGTCCGCAACGGTCCGACCCGGGGGGAGGTCGCCGAGCCGGGCGAAGCCACCGACCCGGCGGATGGCCGTCGGGCCGACCAGAAGGTGGTCTATCTCGGTGTCTTCGGACCACAGGACAACGTGGAGGGAGCTGTGCTGACCGCCGAGCAGTTGACGCGTCGCCGCGGGCGTACCGGCTGGCGCATGGTGCTCGCCGGCGACGGCGAGAGCATGCCGGCGCTGACCAGGCTCGCCACGGACCGGGGCCTGACGGACGTCGTGGAGTTCACCGGGTGGCTCGACGGTGTGGCCGTCGATGAACTGCTGCGCACCGCGACGGTCGCCATCCAGCCCGACCTGCCGACCCGGATGAACGAGCTGTCCACCATGGCCAAGACCGTCGAGTATCTCGGCCGTGGTGTGCCGGTCGTGGCGGTGGACCTCCTCGAGACCCGTCGCAGTGTGGGTGAGGCCGGCGCCTACGTTCCCACCGGTGCGCCGGAGGAGTTCGCCGAGGCCATCGACGAACTGCTGGACGATCCGGCCCGCCGGGCGCAGATGCGGGCCGTCGGGCTGGCCCGCTTCCGGGAGACCCTCGCCTGGGAGCACCAGGCCGACGCCTACGTCGCGGTGTGGCGCCGGCTCCTCGCCAAGCGACTCCCCCACGGCGTTGCCACGCCCGCCTCCCCGGCCGGCGCGGTGGCCGGACCGACCACGCCGGCGGGCGCCGCGGCGCCAGCCGGGCACGACCCGTCGGCGGCGACCGAGGAACGGGTAACGGCGCAGTGACCAGCATCGTCATCGCCGCCCACAACGAGCGCGCCGTCATCGGCCGCTGCCTCGACGCCCTGCTGGCCGAGGCCGCGCCCGGCGAGTTCGAGGTCACCGTCGTCGCCAACGGCTGCACCGATGAGACCGCCGCCATCGCCGCCGCGCGGCCGGGCGTACGGGTCGTCGAACTCGCCGAGGCTGGCAAGCCGGCCGCTCTGAACGCGGGAGACGACGCCACGCGCGGATTCCCACGCATCTATCTCGACGCCGACATCGTGCTCTCCACACAGGGGGTACGGGCCGTCGCCGCGGCGCTTGACGGACCGCACCTGGCCGCGACGGTCCGCCGGGAACTCGACCTAACCGGCCGGCCGACACTGGTGCGCGCCTACTTCAGCGTCCACCACCGTCTGCCGGTCTTCCGGGACGGTCTCTTCGGGCGCGGCGTGATCGGACTGTCCGAGGCTGGTCGGCATCGCTTTGACCGGTTCCCGGCGCTCGTGGCCGACGACCTCTTCCTCGACTCCTTGTTCGGGGCGGCCGAGAAACGGCAGGTCGACACGGTGAGCTCACGGGTGGCGACCCCGCGGCGCACCGGGGACCTGGTGCGCCGGCTGAGCCGGGTCCGCAGAGGCAACTCGGCCATGCGTGCCGCCGCCGGCCAGGGCCAGGTCGGGGCGCGCGTCCACCCCGCGGCCCGCCTCTCCTGGCTCCGTGACGTGGTCCTCCCCCGGCCCTGGCTCGCCCCGGCCGCGCTCTGCTATGTGGCGATCACGGTCCTCGCCGCGCTGTCCGCCCGGAGCCACGCTGAAGGCGCGGCCGGTTGGGGGCGCGACGACTCGTCCCGACAGGAAGAGGCGCATGCCCGAGTCCGACGGTAGGCACGTGCCGACCGGCACCACCGTCAACATCTGCTTCCACGGCATCGGCGAGCCGCGCCGGGACCTCGAGCCCGGCGAGGAGCGCTACTGGATCCGGCCGGACCAGTTCCACGCCATCCTGGACGACCTACTCAGCTGGCCGTCGGCGCAGATCAGCTTCGACGACGGCAACCTCTCCGACGTGCGGATCGGTCTGCCCGGGCTCACCGCCCGCGGCCTGTCGGCCGAGTTCTTCGTCCTGGCGGGGCGCCTCGGGACGGCCGGCAGCCTGGACGCGGACGACGTACGGGAACTGCAGGGTCACGGCATGACGATCGGCACGCACGGAATGCACCACCGCTCGTGGCGCGGAATGGACGAGCAGACCACGTACGACGAGCTCGTGACGGCCCGGTACCGTCTCGTCGAGGTGGTCGAGCAGGACGTCACGACGGCCGCCTGCCCGCTCGGGCAGTACGACCGGCGGGCGCTCGGCGAGCTCCGGCGGCTGGGCTACACCGCAGTCTTCACCAGTGATCGCCGGCCGGCCAGGCGAGCGGCATGGCTCCAGCCGAGATTCAGCGTCCGCCGCGACGACACGCCCGCCACTCTGCGGGCTGCCGTCGGGGCCAGCCGAGGCTGGCCCCGACGGATCCGGGGCGAGCTGGTGAGCGTGGCCAAGCGCTGGCGGTAGCCGGCGTCACCCGGCGGAGTGCACGGTCGCCGGCCCCGGCACCTCCCGGATCTTCGCGGGCCTGAGCAGGTCCCGCGCTGCTGCCCGGCTGGTCTGCCGACCGAGCAGGGCGCGGCTGGCCTCACGAGCCAGGAGCACAAACCAGTAGACCGCGGTAGACGCCAGGCCGTGCCGACGGCGGTAGAGGCGTACCCGATTGAGCGTGAGCAGCGCCCACAGCTTCGGCGAGTGCCGGGAGTCACCCTCCAGGTGCACGGCGCGGGCACCGGGTACGAAGCGCGTGACGAGACCCGCGTCCCGGGCCCGCAGGGCGAAGTGGGTCTCCTCCGAGTAGAGGAAGAAGGACTCGTCCCACGGGCCACACCGCTGCCAACACTCTCGACTGATCAGCAGCGTGGAACCCTCGGCCCAGTCGGTGACCGTCTCCCGGGCGTACCGGCGATCGTCGGTCACCACCTCGCCGATCACGGCATAGCGGCCGGCTCTCCGAGCCCCGAGAATGGCGTCCCCGAGGGCCCGGAGGATGGTGGGTTCGCGGCGCAGCGTCGTGATGAGCGCGCCGGCACCGTCCACGATGTGCGGCACCGCGATGCCGGTGCCGTTCGTGCCGAGGGCGGCCAGCAGGGTCTCGACGCAGCCCGGCCGGAGCCGGACGTCGGGGTTGAGCACGAGCACCGCCGCGTGCGGCGGCGCCGCGGCCACGGCCGCGTTGATACCGGCGGCGTAGCCCGCGTTGCGTCCCATCTCGACCACGGTCGCTTCGGGCGCCAGGCGACGCAGGGCCGCCACGGTGCCGTCGGCGGAGGCGTTGTCGGCGACCGTCAGGTGCCAGGACAACCCGCCCAGCCCCGGGCCCAGTGCCGCGAGGAGATCAGGCAGCAGCCGCTCGCTGTTGTAGGTCACCACAACGACGGCAACCCTCACCTCGGTAACGCTCACCAGGTGCTCCCATCCATGAAATGCCGGCTGTCACCGCTCGTGCAGCCTGGCGCGGAGACCGCGCAGGATTCGGCCCGTCCCGCCGCTGCGGAGTCGAGCCCCGACGGCGCCGGTGCGCACCGAGCGCGCCAGCGCGAATTGTGCCCGCCGGGCGCCGGCCACCGCCCACGACCGGCCGACGCGTCCCTCGGCCACCGGCACCTCGTCATTTGACAGCCGGCCCTTGTAGAGCGCCTCGGACTTGCCGAGGTCGATGTGCTCGATCCCATCGGCCGCACCGGCCTCGGCCATGCGGAGGCAGAGCAGGATGCCGGCGGAGTGCCGCGCCAGGTCGACGTCGTACGCGGGGAACCAGTAGGCGAGCACTGACCGGCTCCGCAGCCCGAGGTGGGCGGCGACGGGCTGGTCTCCGGCGTAGAGCGTGGAGACGACGGCCCGGCAGTCGGCCGCGGAGGACTGGGACAACTCCGTGAGCACCGCCTGGATCCACGGCGTCCGGAACCGGTCGTACTGCTGCGTCCGGCGGTACTGGTCCGACTTCCAGCGCCGCAGCGCGAGCATCACGCCCTCGCTGCGGTCCTCCCACTCGAACCGCTCCTCGCCGAGCTCGCGCACCATGCGGCGCTGCTTGCGCAGCGCCTGCCGGATCAGGTTCCCGTCGGTCATCCGGTCGTCGACGTAGCTCTGGTAGCCCTTCGACAGGTCGATGATGGGAGACCCGGCCACCCGAGCCTGGTACGGCGCGAAGGGTGCCTGATCGGCCAGCAGATGGTCGAACTCCCACACGGCCAGCCCGCACGCCTTCAACAGCCGGACCGGATCCCAGTCCAGGCCGGGACGGTGCACCAGGCCCTGGCAGTCGGAGATGCCGGAGCCGATCGGCACTCCGATGACCCGATGCCTCACCTCGTGGGGGAAGAAGCCGACGATCTTTGGGCCGTCCTGTAGCACCGCCACCCGGGCGGTGGGGCGGCTACGACCGACCGCGAGGGTGAATTCCGGGGCGAGGAAGGGATTCTGCAGCCTCGGCTGGGACTCCTGCATCTGCCGCCACTCGGCGACCTCGGCCGGGCCGAGGTCACTAGGACGGACAACGGAAATCTGCATCGGGCACCTTTCCCGGGACAACGCTGTTTTCGCCGCGGTTCATCGTGCCCGCTCCCGAAGGAAAGGTGAACCGCGGCCGGTGTCGGTTAGCCGTCTGCGCACGTGGACCGGTGGTGGCCCGTCGGCACCGTTCGGACGGCCTGACCCAGCCGTCGGTACGCTCCGGGGCTTCACGGGCGGCCAAGGGCCCGGTACTCCCAACCCGCCGCGTGCCATCGGGCCGGGTCCAGGGCGTGCCGGCCGTCGGCGATACGCGGCCTCGCCACCACCGTACGCAGCGCCGCCGGGTCGATCTCCCGGAACTGCGACCACTCCGTCAGCAGCACCACCACGTCCGCGCCGGTCGCCACATCGAAGGCGCTGTCACCGTATTCGAGCGCCGGATACGCCCAGCGCGCATTGGCCATGGCCACCGGGTCGAAAACCCGCACCCGTGCCCCCGCCCGGTGCAGGGCGCTCGCGACGTCGAGCGCGGGCGCGTCCCGGATGTCGTCCGAATTCGGCTTGAACGCCGCGCCCAGGGCCGCCACCCGGACCCCGCGCAGGTCCCCGCCGGCGAGTTCGCGTACCAGGTCCACCATGCGCCCCCGGCTGCGCTGGTTGATCCCGTCCACCTCCCTCAGGAAGGCCACCGCCCGCCCCACGCCCAACTCCTCGGCCCGGTGCATGAACGCGCGGATGTCCTTGGGCAGGCACCCGCCACCGAAGCCCAGCCCCGGCCGCAGGAACCGGCTGCCAATCCGCTCGTCGAGGCCCAGGGCCGTGGCCAGGTCGTACACGTCCGCGCCGCTGGCCTCGCACACCTCTGCCATGGCGTTGATGTACGAGATCTTGGTGGCCAGGAAGCCGTTCGCCGCGACCTTGACCAGCTCCGCGGTCTGCGGATCCGTCACCAGCACCGGGCAGCCCTGGTCGACCACCGGAGCGAACACCTCGCGCAGGCGTCGCTCGGCCCATCGGGAGGAAACGCCGAACACCAACCGGTCCGGACGCATCGTGTCGTCGACGGCGAAGCCCTCGCGGAGGAACTCAGGGTTCCAGGCCAGCTCCACGGCGTCGCCGGCCGGCGAGACGGCGTGCATCAGGTCGGTGAGCCGGGCGGCGGTGCCGACCGGAACCGTGGACTTGCCGACGACCAGCGCACGTCGGTGCAGGCCACGGGCCAACGTGATCAGCGCCGCCTCGACATGCCGCAGGTCAGCCGCGTACGAACCGGCCCGCTGCGGGGTCCCCACGCAGAGAAAATGGACGTCGCCGAAGTCGGCCGCCTCGGCCAGGGAGGTGGTGAAGCGCAGCCGCCCCGAATCCAGCGCCTTGGCCAGCAACTCGGGCAGCCCGGGTTCGAAGAAGGGCACCTCGCCCGCGGCCAGCCGCTCGATCTTGTTTGCGTCGACGTCGACGCCGAGCACCTGGTAGCCGAGCGCGGCCATGCACACCGCGTGGGTGGCCCCCAGGTAGCCGGTGCCGATGACGGTGAGCTTGTGGGCAGCGCCATCCACCGGTTCGGTGCACCCGGTGTTCATGGTTCCTCCAGAAGGATCAGGACGCGACCGACAGCGCGTGCGCCAGTCGTGCGATGACGGGGTGCGGGCGGTCAGTAGGCTCCGGAGCTGCGGACGACGGCGCTCAGCGTGCGGACCAGGATCACCAGGTCCATGGTCAGCGACCAGTTCTCCACGTACGACAGGTCGAGCCGGATGGACTCCTCCCAGGACAGGTCGGACCGGCCGGAAACCTGCCACAGCCCGGTCAGGCCGGGCTTGACGACCAGACGCCTGCGCATGTCCGACGGATAGTTGGCCACCTCACGCGGCAGCGGCGGCCGCGGTCCGACCAGCGACATGTCACCCCTGAGCACGTTGACGAGCTGCGGGACCTCGTCCAGCGACAGCCGGCGCAGCCAGCGCCCGACCCGGGTCACCCGGGGGTCCTGGCGCATCTTGAACAGCTCCCCGTCGGTCTCGTTGCGGTCGAGCAGTTCCGCCAGGCGTTCCTCGGCGTTCACGTACATGGTTCGGAACTTGTAGATGCAGAACGGCCGGCCGTTCTTGCCCACCCGCACCTGGCGGAAGATGGCGGGTCCACCGGCACCCGGGCTCACCCGGACCAGCAGGGCGATCGCGAGCAGCACCGGGGCGGCGACAATCAGCAGCAGGAGCGCCGACACCCGGTCGAAGACCGCCTTGACGACCCGCCGGCCGCCCTTCAACCGAGGGTGCTCGACGTGCAGCATCGGCAGGCCGTCGACGGGTCGGACGGTGGTGCGGTCGCCGGCCACGTCCACGAGGTTGCTGGCGACGATCAGGTCGACCTCGTCGCGTTCGAGTTGCCATCCCAACCGGCGCAGGGCGGATCCCGCCATCTCGGGACAGGAGAGCACGACCACCGTGTCCGCACCCGTGCCCGTGACGGCCGCCGGAACGTCCGCGAAGGTGCCGAGGATCGGCGGCAGCCCGCCGGCGCGCGGCTCCGCGGTTCCCGCCGGCGGATGCGGGAGACAGGCGCCGACCACGCCGAGCCCGTGATAGCACTCGCGGCGCAGCCTCCTGGTCATCTCCGCGACGGCGAGCTCGTGCCCGACCAGGATCACCCGGTGCAGCCGCTCACCGCGGGCCCACGACCGGTGGAGCTGCTGGCGGACCAGGTAGCGCATCGCGACGCCGGCGACGGTGACCAGTGGCATCGCGATGATCACGTAGCCTCTGGCGATTCGGAAGTCGAACGCGAGGGAAATGACCGCCAACGTGGCGGTAACGGCGAGACCGGTTTGGAAGACCCGGGCGTACTCATCATTTCCCACGAATAGATGGCGCGATTCATACGCTCGGTTGAGGGTGAGCGCCAGCACCCAGGCGAACGGCAGCGCAAGGGTGAGCCAGAGATGGCCACGGTTGTACGGCTCCGCCGTCGCCGGGCCGAATCTAAGGCTCAGCGCCACCACGGCCGACCCGGCACCGACCATGAGGTCGACCACGCAGAGTGTGGCCACGTAACGGGACTGCCAACCAGTCCGCAGTGAAGTGACCGAATGGCCTATCGGCGCCCGCTCACCCTCCCGCCTAGTCGTGCCGTCAATGACCTGCACGATTTCTACCAATGCACACCGCCCCCACGTACACGCGCCGACGACCAGCCACGCCCCTGCGGCTTGTCGTCCGGCTCGAGTTGGTGCGGTACCCGCGAAGACTGCGCGTCCGGGGGCCCCTTCCCGGAGGCGTTGGCGGGACCGACTGAGGTATGAGCATGCTGACCACGGACTCAATGCGCCAGCATCGTATTCGGCATTTCTGAGCTAAAGTCGAATTGCCGACAACGCACAGGCTGACCGGCGGCCGACCCTATACCGGACCGGTGTTTCACAATGGCCGTCCAGTTGCCCCGGTCAACCGAACGAGGCGGCGGTGAGACACTTTCGGACGTTCCCAGGTGACGCTTCGCGGCCGGTAACCTCGCGCTATGCGCGGAATCCTTCTCGCCGGCGGCACCGGAACGCGGCTGTGGCCGATCACCCGTGCAGTGTCCAAGCAACTCATGCCAATCTTCGACAAGCCGATGATCTACTATCCACTGTCTACATTGATCATGGCGGGCGTACGCGAAATCCTGATGATCACCACACCCGAGGATCAGGACCAGTTCCGTCGCGTGTTCGGTGACGGCGCCCAACTGGGGCTGCGGCTTGAGTACGCCGTACAGCCACGCCCGGAGGGAATCGCGCAGGCCTTCCTCGTCGGCGCCGACTTCATCGGCGCCGAATCCGTGGCCCTGGTGCTCGGCGACAACATCTTCCACGGCGTCGGGCTCGGCCGGCAGCTCGCCGGTCACGGAGACCTCGTCGGCGGTCGAATCTTCGCCTACCAGGTGGCTGACCCCGGGGCGTACGGAGTGGTCGACTTCGACGCCGACGGCAGAGTGCTAACCGGCGTCGCCGGAGCCGAGGCCCGGGAGCAGGCCGCCACCGCCGTCAACGGCGACACGGTCGCCAACCTGGCCAGCGGCTGCGCCGCGACCGGGGCGCGGATGATTCACATCTCCACCGACTACGTCTTCCGGGGCGACGCCACCGAGCCGTACCCGGAGGACGCCCGACCTGTCCGGTCAACGCGTACGGCGCAGCAAACTCGTCGGAGAGCTCGCCGTGACCCGGTTGCTCCCCGACGCCGGCTATGTCGTGCGCACCGCCTGGCTCTACGGCGCGCACGGGCCTAACTTCGTCGCGACCATGCTGCGGCTCGCCGGAGAACGCGAGCGGCTCGACGTGGTAAACGACCAGCGGGGGCAGCCCACCTGGTCATACAGGCTGGCAGAGCAGCTCGTCGTGCTGACCGGCGCGGCGCTGGCCGGCCACGCCGCCCCCGGCATCTACCACGGCACCGCCTCGGGCGAGACGACCTGGTACGGCCTGGCACGCGCCGTGTTCGGCCTGCGCGGCCTCGACCCGGACCGCATCCGGCCGACAGCCAGCGACGGTTACCGGCGGCCCGCGCCCCGTCCGGCGTACAGCGTCCTGGGCCACGGCCGCTGGGGTGCGGCGAATCTGCGGCCGCTGGCGGACTGGCGATCGGCCCTGGCTGAGGCACTGGCCACCGGTCGGACCTGTTAGGCGGGCAGCTCCAGCAAATACTCCTCGACCTCGGCGCCGCGGCCGTTGGCGTACCCCGAATCCTCGCCGACCACCACGAAGCCGCACTTACGGAGCACCGCGAGGGACGCGGCGTTGTCCTTGGCGGCGCGGGCGTGCACCGGCCGGGGCAGCTCGCGCAGCAGGGCGGCGAGGGCCGCCGTGGCGTGGCCCCGGCCCCAGCGGGCCCGGTCGATCCAGTAGCTGACCTCGGTGCGGTCACCGGCCGGGAAGGCGGTGACGTGGCCGACCACCTCGCCGTCGGCCTCGACGGTGCGGACCACGATCGCCGGGTCGGTGAGCACCCGTGCCCAGTGCCGGGCGAACTCGCGGTGGTCGGACGGGTTCGCGGCGACGAAGGCGGCCATCCGGTTGGCCTCCGGATCCTGCTGGTACAGGAAGAACTCCACGAGATCGTCTTCGCGGACCGGGCGTAGCCGCACGTCGGAGGTCATCGGGCGAGGATACGCGGCGGAGGTGTGGGTCCGGGACCTCTGGCCCGCCGGCCGTACCGTCCGGCCCTGCCGGCACGCCCTGGCGCATTGGTGCCACTGGATGCAGAGGTCCGTGCGGCAACGGAAGTGGAGGCAGGAGCCATGCCCAAGTACGTCTACGACTTCATCGAGGGTGACCGGGGCAGGGCCGACCTGCTGGGGGGCAAGGGTGCGAACCTGAGCGAGATGACCCGGCTGGGGCTGCCGGTGCCGCCGGGCTTCACCATCAGCACCGACGCCTACCGGGAGTACCTGAAGACCGGGGCGCCCCCGGACGGGCTCTTCACGGAGGTCAACGCGCACCTGCGCGACGTGGAGGCGCGGCTGGACCGGCGGCTCGGCGACCCGCACAACCCGCTGCTGCTGGCGGTCCGCTCCGGTGGCCGGTACTCGATGCCCGGGATGATGGAGACGGTCCTGGACATCGGGCTCAACGACACCACGGTCGGCGGTCTGGCCGCGCACAGCGGCGACGCCTGCTTTGCCTGGGACTCGTACCGGCGGTTGATCCAGATGTTCGGCCGTACGGTGCACGGGCTACCGGCGGAGGAGTTCGAGCGGGAGCTCGAGGCGCTGCGTGCGACGGCCGGGTCGGCCGGGCCGAACGCCGAACAGCTGCGCGACCTGGTGCAGACGTACAAGAAGATCTTCGCCGCGCAGGTCGGGCACGAGTTCCCGCAGGCCCCGCACGAGCAGCTGTACCTGGCCATCCGGTCGGTGTTCGAGTCGTGGAACTCCGAGCGGGCGCGGTTGTACCGCCGCCAGGAGCACATTCCGGACGAGCTCGGCACGGCGGTCAACGTCATGGCGATGGTCTTCGGCAACCTCGGCCCGGACTCCGGCACGGGAGTGGCGTTCACCCGCGATCCGGCCACCGGCACGCCCGGGATCTACGGCGACTACCTCACCAACGCCCAGGGTGAGGACGTGGTGGCCGGCATCCGTAACACCGTCGGCCTGCCCGAGCTGGCGCACATCGACCCGGTGAGTTACCGCCGGCTCGTCGAGATCATGGCGACGTTGGAGCGGCACTACCGGGACCTGTGCGACATCGAGTTCACCATCGAGCGGGGTCGGCTCTGGATGTTGCAGACCCGGGTCGGCAAGCGGACCGCCGCGGCGGCGTTCGTGATCGCCGCGCAGCTGGTCGACGAGGGGCTGATCACGCTGAACGAGGCCCTGCACCGGGTCACCGGCGCCCAACTGGCCCAGCTGATGTTCCCCGCGTTCGACCTGGCCGGCGCGCCCGAGCCCCTGGCCGTCGGCCTCGGTGCCTCGCCCGGCGCCGCCGTGGGCCGGGTGGTCTTCGACTCGGCCGCGGCGGCGACGGCCGACGGGCCGGTGATCCTGGCGCGGCGGGAGACCAACCCGGACGACCTGCCCGGCATGATCGCCGCGGCGGGAGTGCTCACCTCGCGCGGCGGCAAGACCTCACACGCCGCCGTGGTGGCCCGGGGCATGGGGCGTACCTGCGTCTGCGGCGCGGACGCGCTGCGGATCGACTCCGAGCGCGGCGAGTTCACCGTCGGCGACCGGGTCGTGCGGGCCGGCGAGGTGATCTCGATCGACGGGACCACCGGTCGGGTCTACCCGGGCGAGGTGCCGGTGCAGCCGTTGCTGATCCCATCGTCAGGTCTCAGCAATCCGTGCGTTTCCGCAGGGAAGGTCCGTAACGGTGTCACCACAACGTGAGGGTCGCGGCGTCCTGATGACGGTCTCTCGCTTCCGCCTGCCGACATGTCGGCAGGGTTGCGCCACCTGCCCGCCCCGCCCCAACCTTTCGGCCGGGGCGGGTAGCGCGGGTCTTCTGGTCGGCTCCACGAGGGTTCGGCGCTTGCGCGCCCCGGTCTCCGGCCACTGCGGTACCGGTCGAGCTGGCCGCCGCGAGGGCGGCGAGGTTGCAGGCGGCGTTAGCGTCCCGGTCGGCGACCAGGCCGCACACGTCGCAGCGGAAAGTGCGCACGTGCAGCGGCAGCTTGGCTTTCACCGCGCCACACGTGGAGCAGGTCTTCGAGGAAGGGAACCAGCGGTCGGCGACATGGATCCGTCCACCGTTCCAGCCGGCCTTGTACGTCAGTTGCCGCCGGATTTCCCCGAATCCGGCGTCGGCGATCTTCCGCGCCAGGCGCCGATTGCGCAGCATCCCAGCGACGTTGAGGTCTTCGACCACAACCGTGCCGTACTCGGCGCTGATCTTGGTGGTGAGTTTATGCAGCGCGTCGCCGCGCAGGTTCGCCACCCGATGGTGCAGCCGGTTTCGTTCCGCGTTGGCTTTCAACCAACTGCGGGAAGGGGTCTGGCCGGTGCGCCGGTTCGGTCCTCGTCGGCGCGAGACGCGGCGGGAGAGCCGCTTGAGCTGTTTTACCGCCGCGTCGTAATGCCCGGGGTTGGGCACATGGCGGATCTCGCCCTGGCTGTCGGCGAGGACGGCGAGGCATTTCACGCCCAGGTCCACCCCGACGGCGACGTCCTGGCGGGCCGGGGTGCGTGCGGCGCGTTCGACCTCGACCTGGAAGGAGACGAACCAGCGCCCCCGCTCGAACCTGACCGTTGCGCAGAGGATGCGGGCGGTGTCGACGGCGATACGGCGCTCAAGCTTGCGTGTGGATTCGTGGGTGCGGATCGTGCCCAGTCTGGGCAGGGTGACATGCCGACGATCGGGCTCGACGCGGATGGCGCCGGTGGTGAACCGGCACGACAACCCCGCCCGGTGCTTGGACTTGCGCCGCGGCATGCCCATCCGTCGGCCCTTGCGCTGCCCGCGCTTCGACTTCGCGTAGTTGTCGAACGCGGCGGCGGCGTTGGCCAGCCCGGTGTTGTAGGCCTCCTTGGAGTTCTCCTCCCACCAGCCAGCAAACCGCGGGTCGGTCTTCTTGACCTGGTTGAACTCCTTACGCAGGCCGATCAGCGACCACGGCCGCCACTCGGTCAACTCCGGCTCGGCCAGCCCGTAGGACGCCTCGGCGCGGCGCTGCCACCACGACGCCGACACCCAGCCCACCGCCCAGTTGTAGGCGGCGCGTGCCGCGCCGCAGTGCGAGCGCAACGCCCGCTCCTGCGCGGCGTTGGGGTCCAGGGCGAACCGGTACGCCTGCACCACGAAGCCCGGCTGCGGCTGGAACTTCTTCACCCCACATCCCCCGCAGCCTCAGCCGCCCGCAACGCAGCGTCGGCCCGGTGTCGGGCCGAGCGGCGGCCGTACAGGCGGGCACACATCAAGGTCAGCACCTCGGTCATGTCCCGCACCAGGTCACCGCTGGCTTCCTGCGCGTCGAGGACGATCAGGCGACGCCCGGACGCGGCGAGAGCGGCCTCCAGGTGCTCCACACCGAAACGGGCCAGGCGGTCGCGGTGCTCCACCACGATCACCACCGCTTCGGGTCAGCCAGCACGCGGGCGAGTTTGCGCCGCCGGCCGTTCAGCCCGGAGCCGACCTCGGCGACAACTTCGCCCACGGCAAGCCCGAGCTTGGTCACTCCCACAACCACACGGGCAACCTGCCGATCCAAGTCTGGTTTCTGGTCCGACGAGGACACCCGGCAGTACGCCACCACCCGGCCGGTCGCGAGGGTGCCCGGCTCCTGCACCAGCCAGGTCCCGGTAGCGGTGCGCACCAGGCACGGGCATCTCGCCGTCCCTGGCCCACCGCCACGCGGTCTGGTAGTGCACGCCGTTGCGTGCCGCCCACCCGCTCAACCTCACGCGATTATTTTCCACGAAAGTTGATAGACGATGAAACAACGCGCGACTGTTACCACCCTCCCCGGTCGCCCGCTACCTCGCCGGTGACCTGGCGCCGCAGGCCGACCCGCTGGTCGCGGCGGTGCACCGGCTGCTCGGGCACGCCGACGCGGTGCGCCGGCTGGGCGTACGGGCCAACGCGGACACCGGCGCGGACGCCCGGCGGGCCCGGCGGTTCGGCGCCACCGGCATCGGTCTGTGCCGCACCGCGCACATGTTCCTCGGCGAGCGTCGGGTGCTGGTGGAACGGCTGATCCTGGCGGACGGGCCGGGCGAGGTGACCGACGCCTTGGACGTGTTGCTGCCGTTGCAGCGGGCCGACTTCGTGGAGATCCTGACCGCGATGGACGGGCTGCTGGTGACGATCCGCCTGATCGACCCGCCGCTGCACGAGTTTCTTCCCCCGTTGCACGAGCTGACGGCGCGGGTGGCCCGGGCCGAGGTGCGCGGCGAGGCCTCATCATCCGGTGACCATCGCTCCGGCGGATCCTTCGTCCGGGAAGTTGTAGGAGACCTCACGCCCTCCGTCACCTTCGAGGCGGCCACGTACCCGCCACCGCTGACCGGGACCTCCTTCCTGACACCAGGTGACGCGCGGCACGGAGATGCATGCCAACCCGCCCAGCGATTGACGCCCAGGTGAAGGTGGGTTACTTGAGCAGATCGGAAACGACGATTGCCACGAAGATCAGGATGACCGCCTCGCTGATCAGCCACGAGTGGGCGTTGGCCCAGTCCCGGATCTTCGGCAGCACCGCCACCGCGCGCTGACCGAGCGCGAGCAGGGCGAGTAGCGGCAACGCCAGAAACAGCAGCGTCAGAACCAGGAATGGCAGCAGGTGCCACCAGGGCTTGTCGTGCCCGGCCAGGCTTCCAGCGACCACCAGCATGGTGCCTTCGTCGGTGGGCATGGCGATGAAGAGCAGAAAGCCCAACCCGAAAGCGAAGCGGGGGCTGGCCGCCTGCAACTTGCTCATCCACTTCGGCGGCTGGCTCCGCTCGCGGCGGGCGAAGACGATCACCATCAGCGCCAACAGCACGGCCAACACCACCCAGTCGATCAGGTGACGAGTACCGGCATGCTTGCCGTGCCCGCCGCCCATGCCCCGTACGGCGTGGAAGACGAAGTACCAGACGGTCAGCCCGATGAGCATGGCGAGGCCGGCCCCAACCAGGTAGGCGAGCGAGCTGCGCTTGGCCTCCCGGCTGGAGGCGAGGAAGACGGCGCTGATGATCTGCGGACCGGCGATCATCACCACCGTAAGCGGCAGGACGCTCAGCAAGTTCACGGTTTGCCCCCTTACGGCGTCATTCTTTCCACGCGGATCCCGCTCAGGACGTCGTTTGCGCGATCCAGTCCTGTGGCAAGCTCGTGCCCTCCGAGAGCGCGCCGACCGACGACGGCTCAGACAGCGGCGCGGCGGCCTCGAACTGCCAAGCTGGCAGAGTCGTCGAGCGTAGTCGGCAGCTGCTCGTCTGGCCCCTTCACCAAGCACCGCTCGTCCGGCGCAGGGTGTCGCCCGAGTACGGGCTGCGGTGGTCCAGCTGTCGCGTCTGCGCTCTTCCGCCGGTACCGGTAGCAAGGCGTTACGTTCGCGAGTTACGAGCCGCGAGGTGTGTCCCGCCCGTTCAGGGGTATCCGCCCGTAGTCGGTGAGATGAGGGTGGGAGGTCCATTGGATTCGTACCCTGCTGTGGAGGCCCACGGCTTGATCGGTGACCTGCAGACCGCGGCGCTCGTGGCGATGGACGGGACGGTGGACTGGTTCTGCGCCCCACGCTTCGACTCCCCGAGCCTGTTCGGTGGGCTGCTCGATCGGCACAAGGGTGGGCACTTCCAGGTCTCGCCCGATGGCGTCGACTACACGAGTAAGCAGTTGTACCTGCCCGGCACGCCGATCCTTATCACCCGCTTTCTCAGCGCGGACGGCGTGGGTGAGCTGGTGGATTTCATGCCCGTCGCGGGAGACGTCGCGACCGACCGGCACCGCCTGGTCCGCATGATCCGGATCGTCCGAGGCAGCGTGCGGTTCCGTATCGACTGCCAACCCCGGTTCAACTACGGCCGGGATCCGCACGAGCTCGACGTGTACCCGGAGGGACACGTCTTCCGCAGTCCCAGCCTCACCCTCACCCTGAGTCCCGTCGGCTTCGACGAGCTCAGGGTCGACGCGGAGATGCGACGTAGCAAGGAGGGCGTATCCATCGTCGGCACGTTCCATGAGGGCGCCTACGGCGGGGTGATCCTGGAAACAGGATCGGTTGATCAGCCGCGGGTGATTGGTACGGGCGAGGTGCGCGACCTGCTCGTGCAGACCCGCGACTTCTGGCGGCGCTGGCTCAGCCGCTCCCGGTACACAGGCCGCTGGCGGGAGATGGTCGAGCGGTCCGCGATGACGCTCAAACTCATGACGTACGCGCCGACCGGCGCGCTGGTCGCCGCCCCCACCGCAGGCCTGCCCGAGCAGATCGGCGGGGTACGCAACTGGGACTACCGCTACACCTGGATGCGCGACGCGGCATTCTCGGTGCGCGCGCTGCTCATCCTGGGCTTCACCGACGAAGCTCAGCAGTACCTGCACTGGGTGAACGACCGGGTCCGGGAGGCCAAGGAACGGGAGACGCGGCCGCAGATCATGTACCGCGTCGACGGCTCATCAGACATCACCGAGGAGACGCTCGACCACTTCGAGGGTTACCGCGGATCAGCACCCGTGCGCATTGGCAACGGCGCCGCGAACCAGCTGCAATTCGACATCTACGGCGAGGTACTCATGGCCCTCCACGTCGCCGACTGTCACGGTTTTCAGGCCACCCGCGAGGGGTGGATGAACGCGGCAGGAACAGTGGACTGGCTCTGCGACAACTGGGACCAGCCCGAAGACGGGATCTGGGAAACCCGCGGCGGCCGCCAGGACTTCACCTACGGGCGCCTGATGTCCTGGGTAGCCTTCGACCGAGCTGTCCGCCTCGCACACCGACGCGGACGACCCGGCGACACCAACCGGTGGGTGAGTGCCCGAAACCAGATCTACGACCAGATCATGGCCCGCGGCTTCCACCCCGGACCCGGTGCCTTCGTGCAGCACTACGCGTCCGACGTCCTCGACGGGTCCCTGCTCATCATGCCCACGATCGGACTCGTGTCGCCTGACGACCTGATGTGGCAGTCAACGCTGCGGGCCATGGACGCAACACTGGTCTCCGACAGCCTCGTCTACCGCTACGACCCGAACGCCTCACCCGACGGCCTGCCCGGCCAGGAGAACACCTTCACCATGTGCAGCTTCTGGTACGTCCGGGCACTCGCGCAGTCCGGACGGCTCGAAGACGCCACGCTGACCTTCGAGAAGATGCTCACCTACAGCAGCCCCCTCGGCCTCTACTCAGAGGAAATCACCCCCACCGGCGAGCAGGTCGGCAACTTCCCGCAGGCGTTCAGCCACCTCTCACTGATCACCGCCGCCGTGAACCTCGACCAACTACTCGATGGCCGCCCGTGAGCCGACCCAAGCGTCGGCGGGAGGCGTTGTGCTCAGACCGAACGATGCAACTGCTTCCACCACAGGTGCCGTCCCCGCCGGGCCGGAAACGGGTTACGGGCAGCAGAGGCGGGAGGACAGTCGGCGGCGCGTGTCCTACGACGAGTACGTCCTGGCGGCGGCGCTCACTCTCGCCCGCCGGCACAGGCCCGTCTGGTCGTGGCGGCAGTGGCGGCGTATCTGCCGCTGCGGAGGCGATCTGCCGTGCCGAAGCCGTCATCTTATTCCGATCAACCGCGGCCACTGGCCGTGCCAGGACGCGCCGAGATGACCACACACCTTCCGGTCAGCCCCGCTTGGACGTGCGGCGGTTGCGGTGCCGACTGGCCCTGCCAGACGCGGCAGCGGGAGCTGCGAGCCGAGTACGACCGCGTCCCGGTGTCGCTCGCCCTCTACCTGGCCGCTCAGCTCGTCGACGCCGCCGAGGACCTGGCCCACGTCCCCGCCGGCCGCCTACACCACCGGTTCCTCGGCTGGACCCGATGGAGCATCCTGCGACCCGGCGACGAGAAGTTCCACTACAGCGACGGCTCCCACAGATGGATCCCGCCGAACCCGGACTACGACCAGGAGGTCTGGGACGAGCAGGTCCGCCAACACAAGCACGGCCACCTGAGACAAGAGCACCCGAAGGTCCGCATCCAGCGCCTCGTCTGACGCCAGCAGTACAGCAGCGAAGTACAGCAACCGTGCCAGCCGAACCAGACCGGCAACGACGAAGACAGGCCGGATGACCTCGAACGACACCCAATCCAACCCGCTCGCCGGCAATCCAGCCGTGACCGCCGTCCGACCGTCACCACCGACCGAGCGCACAGCAGCAGACCTGAACGGCACCGGGCCGACACCCCGCCACCCGGCCCCGACCTGCTGGCCCGGGTCCGCGGCCAGCCGGGTCTGCGGCCAGTTCGCCGAACGGGGGGTGACCGTCTACTGAGTCAGGCGGCCGGATAGCCGTACAGCTCGCGCAGCCGGCTGCGGGACGCCTGGAGCCGGTCCACCACCACGGCCATGAGCCGCAGGGTGAGCTGCCGGCCAAGGGCGTCATCGGATTCGATCAGCCGCCGCACGCCCTCGGCCGTGAACTCGATTGTCGTGGTGCGTTGCACCGCGACCGCACCGAACTGCCAGCGGTACGGCGGGAAGATCCAGGACCAGCCGAGCACCCCGCCCGCGCCGATCGTCTCGATCCCCACGTCTCCGCGGCCGGGCACCGGGAAGTCCAGCGCCACCTCGCCGCGGTTGATCAGCCAGAACCGTTCGGCCGGCTGGCCGGCGCGGAACACCCGGTGCCCGGGATGCCACACCACCGGCCGGGCGTACCCGGCCAGCCGCGGCAGCCACTCCTGCGGCACGCCGGTGAGAAAGGGATGCTCCCGGAGAACGTCCAACGCGGTCATGGCGGCGCCCCTTCCTCGACCTCTGGTCACTCGTCGCGAGTCCATCGGACTCCTGCCACGGCTGCCGCGTCAGGGCCGTTGGTCCCCCTTGACGCGGGCACCATGCCTCTGACCGGGGCGGCGGCGCGGAGGGAGGCTGAGGTTGAACAGAGGAGGATGTGATGACCACCAGAACCGGTGCTTTCGTCGTGGTGGGTGTCGACGGTTCCGCCTCCGCGCTGGACGCGGTACGCGCGGGCGCCCAGGCAGCCGCCGCCCAACACCTTCCGCTGCGGGTGGTGCACGCGTTCGTCTGGCCGCTGTACGCGACCGTGCAGGGCCCGCTGCCAACCGATGTCGGGCTTCGCCGCGAGGCCGACGAACTCGTCGCCGAGGCGGTCGCCGAGGCCAAGAAGGTCTCCGCGGACCTGCCGGTCACTGGCGCGGTGGTCGACGGCACGCCCACGCCGGTGTTGCTGCGCGCGACCCGCGACGCGGCGCTGCTGGTGCTCGGCCACCGTGGTCTCGGCGGCTTCACGGAACTGCTGGTGGGCTCGACGGCCGTTCAGGTTTCCGCCCGCGCCGACTGCCCGGTGCTGGTGGTCCGGGGCGAGTCTCGGGCCGACGGTCCGGTGGTGGTGGGCGTCGACGGGTCGGCGCTGTCCACCGAGGCGCTCGGCTTCGCGTTCGCCGAGGCCGCACGGCGGGACACCACGCTGGTAGCGGTGCACGCCTGGCAGATCCCGACGTCGTTCATCGCGGGTGAGGTGCTCCCGTTGGTGTACGACCTGGACGCGGCCACCGCCGCGGAGGAGCGAACCCTCGCCGAAGCCGTGGCCGGCTGGTCCGAGCGGTACCCGGAGGTGCCGGTGCGGCAGCGAGTCGTCTACGGGGCACCGGCCCGGGTGCTGATCGAGGAGTCCGCGGCGGCGCAGCTGACCGTGGTCGGGGCGCACGGACGCGGTGCCCTCGGCGGGATGCTGCTCGGCTCGGTCAGCCACACGGTGCTGCACCACGCGAAGGGTCCGCTGGCGATCGTGCGGCACCAGGCTGGGAGCCGCAAGGACTAACGTCGCCGGCCCCGCCGCGTCGGCCGTTGCTCCGGCCGACGCGGCAGCGCGTCGAAGCAAATGCCGGCGTCGCACGCCGGGTGCGTCGACAATGACCTGACCGACCGAGGGAGAGCCGATGAACCGACCTGTCGTGGTGGGTGTGGACGGATCGCCGTCCAGCCTCGTCGCCGCGGAACACGCGGCCCGTGCCGCCCTGCTCCGGTCCCGGCCGCTGCTCCTCGTACACGGCTACCTGCACCCGCTCGGCTACGGCGTGCCGCTCAACCCGTACGACCTCGGGGTGCCGGCGCCCTCCGAGGAGGCGCAGAAGATGTTGGAACGCACGGCGGCCGACCTGGCCGACCGCTGGCCCGGCCTCGACGTCGAGGTACGCCAGGTCGCCGGCGGTCCCGGCGCCACCATGGTCGAGGCGTCCCGGCGTGCCGAACTCGTCGTGGTGGGCAGTCGAGGGCTGGGCGGGTTCGTCGGGCTGCTGCTCGGCTCGGTCGGTGCGCAGGTGGCCGCGCACGCGCACTGCCCGGTGCTGGTGGTCCGCCCGGACGAGCAGCCGATCCCGGTGAACGAGCCGGTGCTGGTCGGCGTGGACGGATCCGAGTCGTCCCGGCTCGCCGCCCGGTACGGCGCCGACGAGGCGGCGCTCCGCGACGTCCCGCTGGTGCTGGTGCATGTCGGCCCGCCGGACGGCGACCGGCCGGTCCCGGACGAGGTCGAGGAGTCACAGGCCGCGTACCACGCGGAGGCGGTGCGGCTGCTGGCCGACGCGTCCGCCGCCGTCCGGGCCGACCATCCCGGCCTGGTGGTGCGGGAGCATCCGGTCCGGGCGGCCGGCACGGCCCAGGGGCTCATCGAGGCGAGCGGCGGAGCGTCGCTGCTGGTCGTGGGCACCCGGGGCCGGCGCGGATTCACCGGGCTGTTGCTCGGCTCGGTCAGCCAGGCGGCGATCCAGCACGCGCACTGCCCGGTGCTGGTCGCTCATCCGTACGACCGGGAGGGCTGACCTGGTCGTCGTCGCCCCGGCCGAGCATCTGCAGGAAGTCGGTGGTGAGGGCGAACGGGTCGGCGGGGCCGCTGACCGGCAGCCGCCGCTCGACCTGGTCGGCCAACTCCCCGGCGGCGCGCCTGATCCGACCCCGCAACGCGCCGTCGGCGGTGCCACCGGACCAGTCCTCCGGGGCCGCGAAGACCGTGGTGGGGACCACCACCGCCCGCAGGTAGCTGAACATCGGGCGGACGGCGTGCTCCAGGGCCAGCGAGTGCCGGGCGGTGCCCCCGGTGGCGGCGATCAGCACCGGCCGGTCGACCAGCGACTCGGACTCCACCACGTCGAAGAAGGACTTGAACAGCCCGCTGTACGACGCGTTGAAGATCGGGGTGACGGCGATGATCCCGTCGGCCCCGGTCACCGCGTCGAGGGCCCCGCGCAGGGCGGCCGGCGGGAATCCGGTGAGCAGGTTGTTCATGACGTCGTGG
The DNA here is from genome assembly GCF_045207365.1 of Micromonospora sp. NBC_00858. Taxonomy (NCBI): domain Bacteria; kingdom Bacillati; phylum Actinomycetota; class Actinomycetes; order Micromonosporales; family Micromonosporaceae; genus Micromonospora; species Micromonospora sp. NBC_00858. The sequence goes on from NZ_CP108828.1 coordinate 3,782,703, forward strand.
GCGTACTCGCGCAGGTCGACGACGCGCAGCTCCACCTCGGCGCCGCGCCGGACCAGCTCGTCGCGGGTCGCCGCGGCGAGCTGGTCGGCGAGCAGCCGGGTGGACGAGGGCTGGCTGAGGCCGGCCGAGATCACGGCGAGGGTGCGGCGGGTCACCGGGCCACCTCGGGCGCCTTACCCGTCACGTCGTCGACGGCGTGGACGGTGCTGTCCTTGGTGCCGCCGGCATTGGCCACCAGCGAGGCGTGCGTGGGCGCCTCCGGCACGTGCGCCGGGCGCAGTGCGGCGAACTCCTTACGCAGCACCGGCACGACCTCCTCGCCGAGCAGGTCGAGCTGCTCGAGCACCGTCTTCAGGGGCAGCCCGGCGTGGTCCATCAGGAACAACTGCCGCTGGTAGTCACCGACGTAGTCGCGGAAGCTGAGCGTCCGGTCGATGACCTGCTGTGGGCTGCCCACGGTCAGCGGGGTCTCCCGGCTGAACTCCTCCAGCGACGGCCCGTGCCCGTAGACCGGCGCGTTGTCGAAGTAGGGCCGGAACTCCCGGACCGCGTCCTGCGAGTTGCGCCGCATGAACACCTGCCCGCCGAGGCCGACGATGGCCTGGTCGGCGGAGCCGTGGCCGTAGTGCGCGTACCGCTCCCGGTAGAGCCCGACCATCCGCTGGGTGTGCTCCTTCGGCCAGAAGATGTGGTTGGCGAAGAAGCCGTCACCGTAGTACGCGGCCTGCTCGGCGATCTCCGGGCTGCGGATCGAGCCGTGCCAGACGAACGGGGGAACCCCGTCGAGCGGGCGCGGCGTCGAGGTGAACGACTGCAGCGGGGTGCGGTGGCGGCCCTTCCAGTCGACCACGTCCTCGCGCCAGAGCCGGCGCAGCAGGTCGTAGTTCTCGATGGCCAGGGGGATGCCGGCGCGGATGTCCTTGCCGAACCACGGGTACACCGGGCCGGTGTTGCCCCGGCCCATCATCAGGTCAACCCGGCCGTCGGCGAGGTGCTGGAGCATCGCGTAGTCCTCGGCGATCTTCACCGGGTCGTTGGTGGTGATCAGCGTGGTCGCGGTGGACAGCAGCAGCCGCTCGGTACGCGCCGCGATGTAGCCGAGCATCGTGGTCGGCGACGAGGGCACGAACGGCGGGTTGTGGTGCTCGCCGGTGGCGAAGACGTCCAGGCCGACCTCTTCGGCCTTGAGCGCGATGGTGACCATCGCCTTGATCCGCTCATGCTCGGTCGGCTCCCGACCGGTGGTCGGGTCGACCGTGACGTCGCCGACGGTGAAGACTCCGAACTGCATGACCAGCTCCTCAAGTGTCGAACGGGTCCGTGGTATCCGGACACTGCGCCCAACATATTTGACGAGTCAACTATTCCGTCGGCGGTACGCCCCTCGGTGGCGCCGGTCACCCGACAACGGACGTAGGGTGCCGGCTCAGCCCCCCGCGACCGAGGGCAGCACCTGCACCTCGGCACCGTCACCCACCGGGGTGGCCAGCCCGCCGGAATGCCGGCAATCCTCCCCGTCGACGAAGACGTTGACGTAACGGCGCAGCTCGCCACGCTCGTCGCGGATCCGCCGGGCCAGCCGCGGATGATCGGCGGCCACCTCGTCGAGGACCGCCCGCAGCGTCCCGGCCGCGGTGACGCTCAGCCGGCTGGCGCCGCCCGCCTCGCCGCGCAGCGGGCCGGGCAGCAGCACGGTGACCACCTCACACCGCCGCAGCGCGGACGCAGAGCACGTCGGGCAGGTGCGCGGCCACCAACGACCAGGAGTCGCCCTCGTCGCGACTGGCGTAGACCTCACCGGAGCGGGTGCCGAAGTAGACCCCGCCCGGGGTGGCGTCGTCGGCGCACATCGCGTCGCGCAGCACCGCCGGGTAGAACGGCCCTTCGGGCAGCCCCACCGACAACGGCTCCCACTTGCCGCCGGCGTCGGCCGAGCGGAACACCCGGCAGCGGTGGTCGGTCGGGAACCGCTCGCTGTCGGCCACCAGCGGGAAGGTCCACACCATGCCGGCCCGCGCCGGGTGGGACACCATGGCGAAGCCGAAGTCGCTGGGCAGCCCATCGGCGATCGAGGACCAGGTGCGGCCGTCGTCGTCGGAGCGGTAGACGCCGTGGTGGTTCTGCGCGTACAGCCGCTCGGGGTTGCTGGCGTCCCGGGCGACCTTGTGCACGCACTGGCCGAACTCCGGCCACTCGTCGGGCATGAAGTACGCACGGATGCCGGTGTTGCCCGGCGCCCAACTCGCCCCGGCGTCCTCCGAGCGGTAGACCCCGCCGGTCGACATGGCGACCAGCAGCCGAGCCGGGTCACGCGGGTGCGGCAGCACGGTGTGCACGGCCTGGCCGCCGAACCCGGCCCCCCACTCGGGCCGGTGCGGGTGGTCCCACAGCGACCGGACCAGCTCGAAGCTGCGACCGCCGTCGGTGGAGCGGAACAGCGCCGAGGGCTCGGTGCCGGCCCAGACCACGTCCGGCTCGTCCGGGCCGGCCGGCATCAGCTGCCAGACCCGCCCCAGCGTCGCGCCGGTGTCGGCCGGGAAGGCGACCGGGGCCTGGTCGGGCTCGTCCCACGAGGCGCCGAGGTCGTCGCTGGTGGCCACGCTGGGCCCGAAGTGTGAGCTGGTCACCCCGGCGAGCAGCCGCGGGGTGGGGCGGCGGGTGTCGACCGCGACCGAGTAGACGCCGGTCATCGGGAAATGCGGGCCGGTGATCTCCCAGTTGCGCCGGTCGTCGGCGCTGGTGGCGAGAAACAACCCCTTGGCCGTGCCGATCGCGAGCAGCGTTGTCATGACGTCCTCCGAACCGTCGGCGTGCAGGTGCGGTGATTATGGCCACACCCACCGACAGTTTCACCAGGGCACACGCCGGGGCCGGGCGCTCAGCCCCGGGCGCGGGGCACGTGCCGCCGGTACGCGCTGACCGTCGGGTCACCGTCGAGCCAGAACCGCCACGGCACGTCGTGCGCCCCGGTCACGCCGACCCGCGGCCCGGCGACCACCGCCTGGGCCGACACCGGACGCTCCGGCGGACGCAACCGGACCGGCCCGTCGCCGAGCAGGTACCCGCCGTACGCCGCCCGGTCGATCCCGAGCGCGGCGCAGAGCCGGGCCGGACCACGGGCCAGGTCCACGTCCCGACGCACCGCCAGTCGACGAGCCCGCGCCGTGGCCAGGCCGTCGACCACCTCCCCGGCGCGCAACAGCACCGCGGCGGCCTCCCCCTCGACCCCGGTGACCACGTTCATGCACCAGTGCATCCCGTAGGTGAAGTAGACGTAGGCGTGCCCGGCCGGCCCGAACATCACCGCGTTGCGCGGGGTGCGCCCCCGATGCGCGTGCGAGGCCGGGTCACCGGCCGTCCCGGCGTACGCCTCGACCTCGGTGATCCGGACGGTGACCCCGCCAGCGTCCAGCCGACAGCCCAGCAGCCCGCGCGCGGCCGGCAGCAGCGGGCCGGCGAGCAGGTCCCCCAGCATCGCCAGGTCGGCGTCGACGGCGCGGTCCTCCGGCAGCAGGTCCATGACCCCGACAGTACTGTCGGTTCTCAGTGACGATTTCAGCCGGCCGGTAAGAGCACGACCGCATCCCGCACGGGGCGGCGTCTCGCCAACCCGGTGCGGTTAGTTAGCTGCCCGCCCAAGTGGCACTGGCTGAGCGAACGCCAGGTGATATGTGGCACGACACGGCTTTCAGTGCGGTTCCGAGGATCAGTTGACTCTCCCCCCGTGGGAGAGGGGAGGTTGGTGGTCATGGGAGTGCGGGGCTGAGTATCGGGGACGTCGCGAAGATGACGTTTCTGAGCGTCAAGCAGCTGCCCAACTATCACGAAATCGGGCTACTCGAACCCGCAGTGGTCGATCCGGTATCGGGATACCGCTACGACGACGTGTCGCAGGTCGCGACCGCACAGGTCATTCACCCGCTGCTGGTGACGACGCTACTCGGCGTCGGTCCCGGCGCCCGTCGATCTGACGGCCGACCGGCGTGCTGTCGAGTCAACGGAACGCGCTTATTTACGGGTCGCTGGTGCCTCGCGGCCGAGGCGGGCCCGGGCTCGGGCCATACGAATGGCGGCGGTCAAGGCCGTGATGTCGTAGGCGCCGTAGTGGCGGCGGCCGTTGATGAAGAACGTCGGGGTGCCGGACACTCCGCTGTTGTCGGCCGAGTCGATGTCGCTTTCGATGCGGCCGGCGTGGGCCTGGCTTACCAGATCGTCGTGGAAGCGTTTCTGATCCAGACCGAGGTCTCCGGCGTATTTGATTAGATCAGTGATGTTCAGCTTGTCCTGGTGTTCGAGCAGCAGGTCGTGCATCTGCCAGAACTTGCCCTGAGCGGCCGCTGCTTCGGCGGCCTCGGCTGCTAGCCGGGCTTGCGGGTGCACGTCTGACAGAGGCAGGTGACGCCACACGAAACGCAGGTCGGCGTGGCCCAGCAACTGCCGGACGACTGGCTCGGCCTTCCCGCAGTACGGGCACTGGAAGTCGCCGTACTGCACCAGCGTTACCGACGCACCGGCTGGGCCGCGGACGTGGTCCTGCTTCTCGTCGACTCCTGGGATGAGGTCGATCAGCTCCGTCATGTCGCCGAAGAGCGCCCGGGTGCGCTTGTCCCTGGGCAACATGTTGGTGACGCGGAACGCGTTCCAGGTCAGCGCTGAGGATACGATCGCGGCGCTGAGCACCCCGACTTTGGCCTCGGCCAGTTGGTCGCCGGTGAAGGCCAGGCTGGCGATCAGCAGCGACACCGTGAAGCTGACACCGGCGATCGTGCCGCTGCCGAGCACGCCCGCCCAGCCCACGGCCGGACGGATGCGGCCGTGTGAGATCCAGGTGAGCCCGGCCGAGGTGCCGATCACGGCGAGCGGCTTGCCGACGACATACCCGAGCAGCACGCCCCAGGTGACAGGCGACGTGAACGCCTGGGCCAGGAACGGACCGTCGATGCTGATGCCAGCGTTGGCCAGGCCGAACAGCGGCACGATGGCGTAGCTGGACCAAGGGTGGTAGATGCGCTGAAGGCGGTCGTTGGGCGATAGCGTATTCGCGAGGCCGATCGAAGCCGTACGCGCGAGCGTGGGCGTCGGCTGCTCACGGAACGACCGGAACAGCCCGCTGACCTGCTCGAGCTCAGCTCGGCCGGGAGAGTAGGCGAACGCGGTCAACCCGATGGCCAGTCCGGTCACCACCGGGTCGACTCCGCTGACCAGCAGCGCGCCCCACATCACGATGGCGACCGGCACGTACGCCGAGCCACGTCGGACGCCGGCTGCGCGGATGGCCAGCATGACCGCGAACGCCGCTACGGCCACCACGATTGGCATCATCTTGATGTCGTCGCTGTAGACCAGGGCGATGACGATGAGTGCGATCAAGTCGTCGACCACGAACACGGTGAGCAGGAAGATCCGGACCCGGTCGGGCACGCCCCGGCCGAGCAATGCAAGCAGGCCCAACGCGAGGGCGGTGTCGGTCGACATAGCCACGCCCCAGCCATGCGCGCCCGGCCCGCCGTGGTTGATCACCAGGAAGATCAGCACCGGGATCAGCATGCCGATCACGCCGGCCACGCTGGGCAGCACGAAACGTCGCCGGTCGCGTAGGTCGCCGAGGTCGAACTCGCGCCGCGCCTCAAGGCCGACGACCAGGAAGAACAGAGTCATCAAGCCGCTGTTGATCCAGGTGTGCAGGTCGCGGGAGAGCTCGAGGTGCCCGAGGCGCAGGGACAGTTGGGTGCGCCAGACGGCTTCGTAGGAGCCGAGGTCGATGTTGGCCCAGAGCAGTGCGGCGACGATGGCGGCCACGAGCACGCGGGCGCTGCCGGACTCAGTTCGCAGAAAGGCTCGCAGCGGTGCCGCTAGATTCCGCTTCGAGATCGTTCGGTCGCTCATCTTGGTTTCGGTCACACGTCACCTTCCGACGCGCTGGCCGGGCCAGCATGGATAGCTAGATCACGTGCCGCAAATGCGGGCACGCGACCTCTCGGTTCAGTACTGATCGCGCTGCCCCAGCTGTGGCCGACTGCGCAGAGAGCGACGAGGCCCGCCGATGCCCTGCAGGATGCGGGCGACTATCAGTGAGTTCATGGTCGGGACGACCGCGCACATGATCGACGCGATAGTGAACCCGGCCATACCCACGAGGAGGATTCGCCTGTGGCCGTAGCGGTCGCCGAGCGCGCCGGCCAGCAGGATCAGCGCGGCCAGGCCGCGACCTGGATCAGCTCGCTGTCGCAGCTCAGCGCGTCAACGTCGAGCTCGGCATGTCCATCGCCTTCCTCGACGAGGCACTGCAACGCTCGCTCGAACCCGGCGCACCGTCCACCGTGGCCCGGCCGATCACTGCGAGCCATGCGCGATGCCGGCCTCACCCCATCGTGTTCGTCGCGCCGATCCTGCCCGAACTGACAGACAGCACCGAGCAGATCGACGAGTTGATCGGCACCCTGGCCGACGCAGGGGCAGGCAACTTCTCCCGACACCGCTGTACCTGATGCGCGGCGTCACAGACCTGTTCTTCGCCTGGCTGCGCCGCCAGCATCCCGAACTGCTCTCCACGTACGCCGACCTCTACGCGCACGGCTCGTGCACGGCCCGTCATTACCGCGACCTCGTCCGGGCACGCGTGAACCAGGCATTTGCAGCGCCACGGGCTGCCGATCCCCGACGACACGACCTCCGACGAGTTCGCCCTGCTCGGCCGTCACCGAGCCGACCGCACCGACTCAGTCCTGAGCTGCCGGCACGAGTCACCGGCCAGCCGCCAGGACCAGGACCTGCGCCGCATGCAAGGCGCCGCATCGCGTTCAAGCTGTCGCGGTCGACGGAAACACTGTCGCCGCCTGGGGCGGAACGACAACCGGTTGCTGCTCGGCCGTGATCGCCGAGCAGCAAGCGGCCTGATTTCAGCGCGGCCCGACGAACTCTGTCCTCACGCTCCATGCGAACTGAATCAGCAGGGTCACTGGGGACTTCTCGGCAATGTCATGCATCACCTTCAAGTCGTCGGGGTCAGGTTCTTCACTCAGCGTGATCGTGCGCTGCAGGTAACGCTCTGCGCCTTCCTGGTCGGGTTCGTGGTAGTCGATCTCGACGGTGATGTCACCGGCGGTGTCGTACTTATAGTCGACATACTGCCGCAGCGTCTGAGCAGTGCACGACGCGAGCGCCATCAACAGGTACTCCGTCGGCGTCGGGCCTTCGCCGAGTGCGCCGTTGTGCGGTTCATCGGCGACGAACGTGAAGCCGCGGGTGGTCATGTCCGTGCGCCGGCGCTCAGTGGCCGGAAGGACAGCTCGGGCGGATGCGACGACACGATCCCGATCGGTTTCCATCAGCCGTGCCTTCCTGTAGATCCTGGTAGTGACGGTCCAGATACGCGGGTCCAGCAGCAGCCGAGCCGCAGTCTGAGCGGGGGCTGTGGCCGGGCGTATAACCCCGTGACCGGGTACCTCCGCAGGCTAGCCTTCGCGGACTAGATAGTCCAGTTGATCGCTCGTGGCCAGAACCGCTCGGCCCTCGTGAACCATCACCTCGGGGTGCCTTAAGCTGCACTGAAAGGCGATTCGGACCAAGACGCCCCCCGCTGAACTCGCTCGATGCCAAACCCAGATATGGACTCGTCAGTCCGCTAAGGCTAGGATATGCCGTCGTTCACGCATCAGGGCGGCGACCGTCGGCGCCTCCCGCGACTCGGGCCGACTCAAATCCGGACAACATGAGGAACATCGATACTCAGTGATCCGCAGTCGCAGCACGAGGCGATCCAACGACGCGAGGAACGACTCGATGGCAGCTTTCTCACCGCGCCGCTGCGGTGAGTAGAGCGACAGCTTCGCGGACGTAGCGCCAGGCGGTGGCGACGCCGATGCCGAACCCGCTGCGAGGCGGGCGTAGGTGTCGCCGTTGCGCAGATGGGCGAGGGTGAGTAGGGCTTGCCGGGCGGGGTCCAGGCGCCGCCACCGGGATCGACGCTGCTGGCGGTGGTTACGGAGGCACTCAGCGAGGTGGTTCAGGGTTCGGCCGGACAGCGGGATCGTGGCGGGGTGAGACAGCACGGCGAGGCTCCCGGTCGGGGCATCGTGGTTCGACTGCTGCCTGACCTGGAGCCTCGCCCTCATCGATCTCCGGGCTGCTCGCACCGGTCGTGACCAGCCTGGTCACGATGAAAGGGCTCAATTAACGGGTCGGCTCGCCGGACGGCTCCAAGAGGAACGATCTGATGTTTTCCAGCGCCATGTCCAGAGCAACTTCCATGGGTGCGACGTTGTGCGCGGCGTTCGCCAGCAAGTAGCCGCCTTGCAAAGCTGCCATCAACCCCGTGGCCAACTTCTCCGGGTCGGCGTCCTGGCGCAGTGCACCGCTGTCCCGCATCCGGTGCAGACCATCACTGATCAGCTTTTCCCATGCCGTAAACGTCTCCGACAGCATCGATCGAGCCTGCTCATCCTGATCGGACAGCTCGACAGCCATCGACCCAAGGCCGCACCCGTATTTGCCGTTGTTCAGCGAGTTGGCCTGGACCAGCGCGTTACGCCACCGGACCAGCCCTGAGAACGATCTCAGTCGTTCGAGCCCTCCGCGCTCGCGCTGAAGCACAAGCGCGCCTCGATATTTGACCAACGCGCGCACGAGCTCCTGCTTGTCGGCGAAGTGGCGGTAGAGCTGAGACTTGCTCGTCTGGCTGGCCTCGCGGACGTCGTCAAGGGTCGTCGCGTTCACCCCGCGCACGAACATTAGCCGGTTCGCCGCCTCGAGGATCCGCTCTCGCGTCGCGATGCCCCGTTGACTGATCCTCCGCTGATTCGTCGGCGCAGCCAACTGCTCGTCGCTCATCGGTCAAGTGTATCCAGCGCGCCAGATAACCCATGGAGAATGGGACCTTGGAGTCCATCCGGCGTCATGTCGCATTCGCGTGATGGTGAAGAACGAACGTATGCGCCGACGGCTTGATTGAACGGGTGTCCGTCCGCGAGATCATCGATAGGGCGGGTCTCTTCCTGGACTGCTTGGTCCTCGCTGTGGCAAGTTGCTGCTGCTCAGGAGTTGCTCGGCCGATGCATCGTGAGCGGCGCGCCGGAGGTCAGCGCGTGTCAACCTCTTTGACCTGCGTCTGCACGTCACACGCATCACCCGCAGCTGATCCTGGCTGCGGCCATGAAACAACAAGAGGGAATCACTGTCGCGTGTCCCGCTCCCGGCAGACGAAGACATCCCTGGCCGGCGCGCAGACCAGGGGTCCGCGCGCCGGAGGTGTCAGGCCGCCGCCCGCTTCGGGAGCTTCCACCCGGGGCGCGGGAAGTGGCAGGTGTAACCGTTGGGGTAGGTCTGCAGGTAGTTCTGGTGCTCGGGCTCAGCCTCCCAGAAGTCGCCCGCCGGGGTCACCTCGGTGACGACCTTGCCGGGCCACAGGCCCGAGGCGTCGACGTCGGCGATCGTGTCCTCGGCGACCCGCTTCTGCTCGTCGCTGGCGTAGAAGATCGCCGAGCGGTAGCTGATGCCGATGTCGTTGCCCTGGCGGTTCTTCGTCGAGGGGTCGTGCACCTGGAAGAAGAACTCGAGCAGCGCGCGGAAGTCGGTCTTCTCGGTGTCGTAGACGACCTCGATGGACTCCGCGTGGGTGCCGTGGTCGCGGTAGGTGGCGTTCGGGACGTCGCCACCGCTGTAGCCGACGCGCGTGGACACGACGCCGGGCTGGCGGCGGAACAACTCCTCCATGCCCCAGAAGCAGCCGCCGGCGAGGATCGCCTTTTCGGTGGTCACGTTGTCTCCCTACTTGTCGTCGGTGTCAGTTTTGGTGTCACTCCTGAACAGGGTGCGGTATTCGCCGTACCCTGCGTTCTCCAGGTGGTCGAGGTGGATGAACCGCAACGACGCGGAGTTGATGCAGTAGCGCAGTCCACCCTTGTCGGGGGGACCGTCGTTGAAGACGTGGCCGAGGTGGCTGTCCCCGTGCCGCGAGCGGGCCTCAGTCCGGATCATCCCGTGGCTGGAGTCTTCGCGCTCGACGACGTTCGTCTTGGCGACCGGCTTCGTGAAGCTCGGCCAGCCGGAGTTGCTGTCGTACTTGTCGACCGATGCGAACAGCGGCTCGCCGGACACGACGTCGACGTAGATGCCGGGCTCGTGGTTGTCCCAGTAGGCGTTGGCGAACGCGCGCTCGGTGCCGTCCTGCTGGGTCACGCGGTACTGCTCCGGGTCGAGCCGCGAAACGGCCTCCGGGTTCTTGTGGTACTGGGTCTGCTGGGGCAAAGCTCTCCCTTCCCGGCCTTTCGGCGTGAAGCTGAGGAACCAGGCGAAACGCACCTGGACGCGCGAATGTACAGACACCCTACGGACCGGTTGTATTCCCGCAGCCCTCACCTTTTGTGGACCATAGAGTCCGGACAGAATGCCCGGTCGTGGCCGACTGGGTGCCGTCGTTACGGTGGTTGACCTGGGACACTTCGCCGTCACAGTAGCATCCGCTTGACCCTAAGAGTGGACTTGACCGACCAGTTCTACCGCGACTAGGTTCGGGGCGTCCGGCTGTGTGCCTCCGCTGGCGACGAACGGTCCGACTTGCCCACCGGCGCCGAGTTCTACGGACGTCGCGCCACTCCCGGGGAACCGGTTGCTGCCAAACACAAATCGCCATTCAGTGGGTAAGGAACAACTGTCATGAGTGAGAGTTTCGAGGGCCGTAAGGCCGTGGTCGTCGGCGGCAGCAGCGGCATGGGCCTCGCCACGGCCCACCAAGTCGTCGCCGGGGGCGGCACCGGCGTGATCACGGGCCGAGACCAGGACAAGGTCGGGGCCGCGGTCGACGCCTTGTCGCAGAACGGAAAGGCATGGGGCATCACAGCCGAGCTGACCGACCGCGACCAGGTCGACACGTAACGCCGGGATCGCGCCAGCGGGGCCTCGACCCCGGCGCCGTCCTACCGACGACTTCGCTGTCGCGCTCGTTCCTCGACACCCTCGCGCCACAACCGCTACCGATCAGCGTGGTAAGACGCCCAGGCGAGCGCCGCTAATGCTGTTAAAACGAAATTTGCTCCTCGTGACCGTGCGAACGAGGACTGGATAAAAGGAGGTACCAGATGAAGGCGATTGTGGTGACGGACGAGGCTGCGGGAACGGCCGGGATGACGCTGGTGGAGCGGCCCGAGCCGGAACCGGCGCTGAACGACGTCGTCGTTCAGGTTCATGCGTCGGGATTCGTCCCGACTGAGATGGCGTGGCCCTCGACCTGGACCGATCGCCTCGGCCGTGACCGGACGCCGTCGATCCCTGGGCACGAGCTGGCCGGAGTGGTCACCGCTCTCGGCTATGGCACGACGGGACTGTCTGTGGGACAGCGGGTGTTCGGCCTCACGGACTGGACTCGCGACGGCACCCTGGCGGAGTATGTGGCCGTCGAGGCGCGTAACCTCGCGCCGCTGCCCGCCGCCGTCGACTTCACGGTGGGCGCGAGCCTGCCGATCTCGGGCCTGACCGCGTGGCAGGGACTGTTCGAGCACGGCCGCCTTCAGACGGGGCAGAGCGTCCTCGTGCACGGCGCGGCCGGCGCAGTCGGTTCGATGGTGACGCAGCTCGCATGTGAGTTCGGCGCCTACGTCATCGGCACCGGACGCGCTGCCGACCGTCAGACCGCGCTCGACTTCGGCGCGCAGGAGTTCGTCGACCTCGGCAACGACGCCCTGGAAGACGTCGGCGGAGTCGATCTGGTTTTCGATGTCATCGGCGGTGACATCGGGAAGCGGTCCGCAGGCCTGATTCGAGCCGGAGGAACGCTGGTGTCTGTCGTCGGGCCGCCCGAGGCGCGGCCCGCGGACGGCCTGGCGGTCGATTTCGTCGTCGTGTCCGATCGCGCCCAACTGGGCGAGATCGTCCGGCGGGTGCGGGACGGACGACTGCGGACGAACATCGGCAACGTCGCGACCCTCGACGACGCCGTCGCCGCCTTCAACCCGACCGAGCGGATCAAGGGAAAGACGATCATCCGCGTTCGCTCGTAAGGACTCGGCACACCCAAGCACGAGAACGACCCCGCAGGAGCGAGAAGTACGTCGATGGCTGGGCCTTCACGTCCCGTCGACGACATGCGGCTGGGCGAGTACGACTACCGCCACGACCCGGGAGAGATCTGATGACCATCAACGAAGGCACACCCCGATGACCGACCCAACCGAGCCGACCCGCTACGCCGTCGAGTACCCCGACGAGGCCGGATACCCCGACGAGAAAGGCACCCTCAGCCAGGACCAGGCCGTCCTCATCGACGAGGTAATCGACGATCCCCACGCCCCCGCGTTCGACTTCCAAGTCGTCAACGACGAGAAACTCGGCATCTACGACGCCATCGTCGGGGACCGAGAGGTGGCCGGGCTGACCTACAACGTTGCCGGAGACGACCGACTCGTGCTGGTGGCCACCTCGGTGTTCCCCGAGTTCCGCAAACAGGGCATCGCCACCGAGCTGATCCGACGCGTCCTGGACGACGTGCGCGTGCAAGGCAAGACGGTCACCATCAGGTGCCCGATCGTGCGCACCTTCATCGAGCACAACCCCGAGTACGCCGACCTCATCGACCCCGAGCACCCGGGAGTGACCCAGGTTCACACCCATTTGTCCTAAACCCACCTATTAGCTCCCCCAACAGAAATGTGACAATGACGATCAATCTCGAGGCCGAGGCGGCCACCCGGGAAGAGAACAACGCGGCGCTCATCGCTGCTCTGAACGAGACAAGTCTCAGCGAGGTGGAATCCAGCTGGGAGCTCGATGTCATCAACGACGCGGAGCGCGGTCGCTGGATCGCCGCCCTCGGCGCCGAAGCGATCGCCGAGCTCCCGTACCGGTTCGTGGGCGGCCGTGTCGTGCTGCTAACGACCTGGGTCGACCCCGCCTACCGACGCAATCGGGTGGCCACGGAGCTCATCGCTCGCGTGCTGGACGAGATCCGCGAGAGCGGGAAGAAGATCACCGTCATCTGCCCGGTCGTGGGTGAGTTCATTGCCCGCAACCCGGAATACCTCGATCTCATCGACAAGGTCCATCCCGGCGCTGGCGCCTACCCCCAGCACGAACCCGCGGAAGGCGACCACGACGAGGAGCTCACCGCGTTCGAGAACGACATGACCTAGCCGTCCGGCGTTCAGACGTCGTTCGAGTCGTCCAGCGGGTCCGGGATGGGCGACTGCGGACGAACATCGGCCACGTCGCGACCCTCGACGACGCCGTTGCCGCCTTCAACCCGACCGGGCCGGTCAAGGGCAAGACCATCCGGCCGTCGGCGCGGTCGGGCGGCTTTCAACATTCTGTTGACAAGACTCCGTTGATGAGCTGTGATCGGACCATGACGACCGACGACCCGTTCACCGCGCCGAACCCGGCTCGTGTCCGCGCCCACCGCACCCACGAGGCGCTGCAACGGATCAGCGAGCGACACGCCGGCACCGACGCTCAGCGAGGGCGCTGGGCGCATCCGTACGTGCTGGACCCGTGGGAGGCGGTGGCCCTGGTCACCGCCCTGGCCGCGGGTGGAGCCGAGCGGGAGCCCACGGAGGAGCCGGTCGACGGCGCCGACCTCACGGCCGCGCTGACCCTGCTGCCGCACGTCCGCGCGGAGTTGGATGCCCTGGAAGCCGGGCTGTTGACGCTGGCCCGCGACCGGGGGCTGACCTGGCAGGCCATCGCGTACGGGCTGGGCCTGGGCAGCGCGCAGGCCGCCCGACAGCGCTACGAGCGGGTCGCCGCCCGCTCGGCCGAGCAGACACGCTGACGGCGTGGCGACCCGCCCGGCCGACTGGCATGCCGCACGCCGGCCGGGCGCGCAGACTGTGCGCACGACGATTCCGGGAGGCACCCATGGAGCGCGCGGAGATGCTGGCGTACTGCCTGGCCAAGCCGGGGGCGTGGCTGGACCGGCCATGGGAGGGCGACGAGGTGGTGAAGGTCGGCGGCCGGATCTTCGCCTTCCTCGGCAACGGCGAGGGAAACCCGACGGTCGGGGTGAAGTGCGGCCAGACCCGTGAGGTCGCCGACGAGTGGCTGCACCGCCACCCCGACGACGCCCGGGTGATGGCCTACATCGGCCGGTCCGGGTGGAACACCCTGCGCCTGGACGGCGGGATCGACGAGGACGAGCTCACCGAGGCGGTCGACGCGTCGTACGACATGGTGGTGGCCAAGCTCCCGAAGCGGGAGCGCCCGACGGCCTGAACGGACCGCGGCGCCGGCGGCGAGTCGCGCCGGCGCCACGTTGGGATCAGCGGGGTACGACCCGCTCGGTGGCCCACTCCCGCCAGCCGACCAGCCGGTCCGCGGCGGCGGCCAGTTGGTCGGCGACCGGGCCGGGGCCGGTGGAGCCGGGGGTGGTCCGGGCCGCGAGGGCCGAACGGACCGAGAGCACATCGCGCACCGACGGGTCGAGGTGCTCGCTGACCGCGGCCAGATCGGCGTCGGAGACCTCCTCCAGCTCGCACTCCCGGACCGCGCAGAGCGCCACCAGCCGGCCGGTGATCTCGTGCGCGTCACGGAACGGCACGCCCCTGCGGACCAGCCAGTCGGCCACTTCCGTGGCCAGCGAGAAGCCGACCGGCGCGGCGGCCACCAGCCGGTCCACCCGCACGGTCATCGTGGAGATCATCCCCGCCAGCGCCGGCAGCAGCAGCTCCAGGGTGTCGACCGCGTCGAAGGCCGGCTCCTTGTCCTCCTGCATGTCCCGGTCGTAGGTCATCGGCAGACCCTTGAGCATGGTGAGGACGGCCATCAGGCCGCCGACCAGCCGGCCGGACTTGCCCCGGGCCAGCTCGGCGATGTCCGCGTTCTTCTTCTGCGGCATGATCGACGAGCCGGTGGCGAACGCGTCGTCCAGCTCCACCCAGCCGAACTCGTGCGAGGTCCAGAGCACCACCTCCTCGCCGAGCCGGGACAGGTGCACCCCGATCAGGGCGGTGGTGAAGAGGAACTCGGCGACGAAGTCCCGGTCGGCGACGGCGTCCATCGAGTTGGCGAACGACGTGCGGAAGCCCAACTCCTTGGCCACGGCCACCGGGTCGAGCGGCAGCCCGGAGCCGGCCAGCGCGCCAGCGCCCAGCGGGCTGATCGCCGCCCGGTGGTCCCAGTCACGCAGCCGCTCCAGGTCCCGCAGCAGCGGCTGCACGTGGGCGAGCAGCCAGTGCCCGAAGGTGACCGGCTGGGCGTGCTGCAGGTGGGTCATGCCGGGCGCGGCGGTGTCGACGTGCCGCTCGGCCTGCTCGACCAGCGCATCGGCCAGCTCGACCAGTCGGCTGGCCACGCCCCGGGCGTGGTCGCGCAGGTAGAGCCGCAGGTCGGTGGCGACCTGGTCGTTACGGGACCGGCCGGCGCGCAGCTTGCCGCCGAGGCTGCCCAGCCGCTCCAGCAGCCCGCGCTCCAGCGCGGTGTGCACGTCCTCGTCGTCGACCGTGGGACGGAACGCCCCGGAGGCGCAGGCGGCCTCCAGGTCGTCCAGGGCGGCCAGGATCCGGCCCAGCTCGTCGGGGTCGAGCAGGCCGGCCCCCGCCAGCACCCGGGCGTGCGCCCGGGAACCCGCGATGTCGTACGGGGCCAGGCGCCAGTCGAACTGCACGCTCACCGACAGCCGGGCGAGCGCCTCGGCGGGGCCGCCGGCGAACCGGCCACCCCACAGGCTCGTCCGGTTGGTGGCGGCGCTGTTCTCGGTCAGGCTCTTGTCGTCCACGCCGCCCATTGTGGGGGTCACTGGCCGGTGCCGCCCAGCCGGGCGTTCCGCGCGGCGGCCATCCGGCTCGGCAGGCCCCACAGCTGCACGAAACCCTTGGCCAGGGACTGGTCGAAGGTGTCGCCGGTGTCGTAGGTGGCCATTCCGAAGTCGTAGAGGCTCGCCTCGGAGCGCCGGCCGGTGACGGTGGCCCGGCCGCCGTGCAGGGTCATCCGCACCTCGCCGCTCACGTGCTGCTGCGCGTCGTCGATGAACGCGTCCAGCGAGTCCTTCAGCGGGGAGAACCACAGGCCGTCGTAGACCAGCTCACCCCAGCGCTGGTCGACGCCCTTCTTGAACCGGGCCAGGTCCCGCTCCACGGTGACCGCCTCCAGTTCCTGGTGGGCGGTGATCAGCGCGATCGCGCCGGGAGCCTCGTACACCTCGCGGCTCTTGATGCCGACCAGCCGGTCCTCGACCATGTCGAGCCGGCCCACGCCCTGCGCCCCGGCGCGCCGGTTCAGCTCCAGGATCGCCTGGTACGGGGTGACCGTCTCACCGTCGATGGCCACCGGTACGCCGGCGTCGAAGGTGATCACGACCTCGTCGGCGTCGCGGTCCTGCGCCGGGTCGTCGGTGTACGAGTAGAGGTCCTCGATCGGGGCGTTCCAGATGTCCTCCAGGAACCCGGTCTCCACCGCGCGTCCCCACAGGTTCTGGTCGATGGAGTACGGCGACTTCGCCGAGACGTCGATCGGCAGCCCCTTCTCCTCGGCGAAGGCGATCGCCTTGTCCCGTGTCCAGGCGAAGTCCCGGGCCGGCGCGATGATCTTCAGGTCGGGGGCGAGAGCGTTCAAGCCCACCTCGAACCGGACCTGGTCGTTGCCCTTGCCGGTGCAGCCGTGCGAGACGATCGTCCCGCCGTACTGACGCGCCGCGGCCACCAGGTGCTTGACGATCAGCGGCCGGGACAGCGCCGAGACCAGCGGGTAACGGTCCATGTAGAGGGCGTTGGCCCGGATGGCCGGCAGGCAGTAGTCGGCGGCGAACTCGTCGCGCGCGTCGACCACCTCGGACTCGGCGGCGCCGCAGTCCAGCGCGCGCTGCCGGATGGCGTCAAGGTCCTCGCCGCCCTGCCCAACGTCGACCGCTACCGCGATCACCTCGGCGCCGGTCTGCTCGGCCAGGTAAGGAATGGCGACGGAGGTGTCCAGCCCTCCGGAGTACGCCAGGACGACCCGCTCGGTCATGGTGTGGTGCTCCCTTCAACGTTGTCTTCCCTGCGGGCCCAGCCGGCGAGCTTCTCGCCGAGTGCGGCCCCGCCGACGGCCTCGCGGGCCACGACGAGGATGGTGTCGTCGCCGGCGATGGTGCCGACGATCTCGGGCAGGCCCGCTCGGTCCAACGCGCTGGCCAGGTATTGGGCTGCGCCCGGTGGGGTGCGCAGCACGGCGATGTTGCCGCTGGAGTCGACCCCGTTGAGCAGCTCGCGCAGCAGCCGCACCAGCCGGGCGGGGGCCGCCTCGGCGTCGCGCAGCGGCCGGTGGCCGTCCTCGGGGATCAGGTAGACCGCCGGCCCGTCGCCGCCGCGCACCTTGACCGCGCCGAGCTCCTCCAGGTCCCGCGAGAGGGTGGCCTGGGTGACCCCGACGCCGTCGCTGGCCAGCAGGTCGGCCAGTTCGGTCTGCGAGCGGACCACCCGGTCGCGGATCAGCTCGACGATCCGGGCGTGCCGGGCGGCGCGGGTCAACGGGGCGGTCATCGGGTCTCCCCGGTTACGACGTCGGCCCCCAGCAGGAAGGTCAGCAGCGCCTTCTGGGCGTGCAGCCGGTTCTCGGCCTGGTCGAAGACCGCGCTCTGCGGGCCGTCGAACACCTCATCGGTGATCTCCTCGCCCCGGTGCGCGGGCAGGCAGTGCAGCACGAACGCGTCCGGCGCGGCCTGGCCGAGCAGTTCCTTGTTGACCTGGTACGGCAGGAACGGGGTGATCCGGTCCAGCCCGTCGTCCTCCTGCCCCATCGAGGTCCAGGTGTCGGTCGCCACCACGTCGGCGTCACGTACCGCCTGGCCCGGATCGGTCAGCACCCGCACCGACCCGCCGGTGCCGGCGGCGATCTCCGCCGCCCGGTCCACCACGGCCGGGTCCGGTGCGAAGCCGGCCGGCCCGGCGATCCGCACGTGCATCCCGGCCGTCACCCCGGCCAGCAGGTACGACTGCGCCATGTTGTTGCCGCCGTCCCCCACGTAGGTCAGCGTGCGGCCGGCCGTGCCACCGCACCGCTCGCGAACGGTCAACAGGTCGGCCAGCAGTTGGCAGGGGTGGAAGCCGTCGGTGAGTGCGTTGATCACCGGCACGCTCGCGCCCGCGGCCACCTCGGCGATCCGGTCGTCGCCGTGGGTGCGCAGCACGATGGCCGCGACGTAGCGGGACAGCACCCGCCCGGCGTCGGCCAGCGTCTCGCCCCGTCCGAAGTGGGTGAGCTGGGTGTCCACGATGAGGGGGTGGCCGCCCAGCTCGGCGATCCCGGCGTCGAACGAGATCCGGGTCCGCAGGCTCTGCTTGTCGAAGAGCACCGCCACCGAGCGCGGCCCGGCCAGCGGCCGGTGGCCGAACCGGTCCGCCTTCATCCGCGCGGCCAGGTCGAGCACCGTGGCCTGCTCGGCGGGCGAGAGGTCGTCGTCGCGCAGGAAGTGCCGGGTCATGGGGTCGTTCCCGTCGTGGCGGTGGCGGTGGTCGGCGCGGAGTTCTTGGCAGCTGCCGACCCCTGGGAGGGCAGGTCCCCTCCGAGATCTGTGGCAGCGGCGGGGGTTGACGCGTTCAGGGCGGCGGGCAGCGCGGCGAGGAAGGCGTCCACCTGGGCGGTGGTGAGGATCAGCGGCGGGGCGAGCCGGACCACGCCCGGCTGCACCGGGTTGACCAGGAAACCGGCCTCGCGCAGCGCCTCGGACAGCACCGGCGCCACCGGCGCGGTGAGCGCCACACCGAGCAGCAACCCGGCGCCCCGCACCCCGGCGACCAGCGGGTGGTCCAACGCCTCGATCCCGCGGCGCAGCCGCTCGCCGACCCGCTTCACGTGGTCGAGCAGCCCTTCGTTGGCGATGGTCGCCACCACGGCGAGCGCGGCGGCGCAGCTGACCGGGTTGCCGCCGAAGGTGGTGCCGTGTGAGCCCGGGGTGAGCAGGTCAGCGGCCCGGCCGAAGGCCAGCGTGGCGCCGAGCGGCAGCCCGCCGCCCAGCCCCTTGGCCAGGGTGACCACGTCCGGCTCCACGCCCTCGGCCTGGTGGGCGAACCAGTGCCCGGTACGACCGATGCCGGTCTGCACCTCGTCGAGCACCAGCAGCGCGCCGTGCCGGGCGGTGATCTTCCGCGCCGCGGCGAGGTAGCCGGCCGGCGGTACGACCACGCCGGCCTCGCCCTGGATCGGCTCCAGGATCACCATGGCGGTGGCGTCGGTGACCGCCGCGTCGAGGGCGGCGACGTCGCCGTAGTCGACGTGGGTCACGTCGCCGGGCAGCGGGCGGAACGGGTCGGCCTTGGCCGGCTGGCCGGTCAGCGCGAGGGCTCCCATGGTGCGGCCGTGGAACCCGCCCCGGGTGGCGACCACGTGGCTGCGGCCGGTCCGCCGGGAGAGCTTGAACGCCGCCTCGTTCGCCTCCGCGCCGGAGTTGGCGAAGAAGACCCGGCCGGGCCGGCCGGCGAGGGCCAGCAGCAGCTCGGCCAGCGCGACCGGCGGCTCGGCGACGTAGAGGTTGGAGACGTGCCCGAGGGTGGCGACCTGCTTGGAGACGGCGGCCACCACGGCCGGGTGGGCGTGGCCGAGCGCGTTCACCGCGATCCCGCCCACCAGGTCGAGGTACTCCCGGCCGGCGTCGTCGACCACGACCGCACCGGCGCCGGAGACCAGCGCCAGCGGCGGGGTGGCGTAGTTGTCCATCATGGACTGGCCCCAGCGCTGCACCAACGTGCTCATGCCGCAATCACCATCGTTCCGAACCCTTCCGAGGTGAAGACCTCGAGCAACGTGGAGTGCGCCACCCGACCATCGACGACGTGTGCGGCAGGCACTCCCCCGCCCACCGCCCGCAGGCAGGCCTCCATCTTGGGCACCATCCCCGATTCGAGACTGGGCAGCAGCTTCGCCAGGTCGTCGGTGTTGATCTCCGAGATCAGGCTGGTGGTGTCCGGCCAGTCGGCGTACAGGCCGGCCACGTCGGTGAGCACGACCAGCTTGCGGGCCTGCAACGCGACGGCCAGCGCGGCGGCGGCGGTGTCCGCGTTGAGGTTGTGCAGCACACCGTCGGCGTCCGGCGCGACCGTGGAGATCACCGGGATCCGGCCGGCCCCGATCAGGTCGGTCACCGCCGACACGTCGACCGACTCGACGTCGCCGACCTGGCCGACGTCGACCGGCAACCCGTCCACGTACGCCGGGCGGCGTACCGCGGTGAACAGCCGGGCGTCCTCGCCGGAGAGACCCACGGCGAACGGGCCGTGCGAGTTGATCAGCCCGACCAGCTCCCGGCCCACCTGCCCGACCAGGACCATCCGGACCACGTCCATCGCCTCGGCGGTGGTCACCCGCAGCCCACCCCGGAACTCGCTGGCGATGCCGAGCCGGCCCAGCATGGCGGAGATCTGCGGGCCGCCGCCGTGCACCACCACGGGCTTGAGGCCGGCGTAGCGCAGGAAGACCATGTCGGCGGCGAACGCCCGCTGCAGCTCGGGGTCGGTCATGGCGTTGCCGCCGTACTTGACCACCACCGTGGAGCCGGAGAAACGAGCCAGCCAGGGCAGCGCCTCAATCAGCGCCTCCGCCTTGACCTGTGCCCGGGTGAGGTCGGTGCTGAGGCTCATGTGGAGTACGCCGAGTTCTCGTGCACGTACGCGTGGGACAGGTCGTTGGTCCAGATCGTCGCGGCCGCTGTGCCGGCGTGCAGGTCGATCCGGATGGTCACGTCCCGCCCGGTCAGGTCGACCTTCGAGCGGTCCTCGGCGGCGGCGCCGGCCTTGCACACCCACACCTCGTTGACCGCGACGTCCACCCCGTCCGGCTCGAACGCGGCGGCGGTGGTGCCGACGGCGGCGAGGATCCGGCCCCAGTTCGGGTCGTTGCCGAACAGCGCGGTCTTGACCAGGTTGTTGCGGGCCACCGAGCGGCCCACCTCGACCGCGTCGTCCTCGTCGGCCGCACCGACCACGTCGATGGCGATCTGCTTGGTGGCACCCTCGGCGTCGGCGATCAACTGCTGGGCCAGGTCGTGACAGGCCGCGGTGACCGCGGCGGTCAGCTCGGCCGGGGTCGGCTCGATGCCGCTCGCGCCGCTGGCCAGCAACAGCACCGTGTCATTGGTGGACATGCAGCCGTCGGAGTCGACCCGGTCGAAGCTGACCCGGGTGGCCGCGCGCAGCGCCTCGTCCAGGATCGCCGGCCCGGCCACCGCGTCGGTGGTCAGCACACAGAGCATGGTGGCCATCCCCGGCGCGAGCATCCCGGCGCCCTTGGCCATACCGCCGACCGTCCAGCCGCTGCCCCGGGCCACCGTGGTCTTCGGCCGGGTGTCCGTGGTCATGATCGCCTCGGCGGCGGCCGAGCCGCCGTCACGGGACAGACCCCGGATCGCCGAGCGGACTCCGGGCAGCAGCTTCGGCATCGGCAGCCGCTCACCGATCAGGCCGGTGGAGCAGACCGCCACCTCGCCAGCGCCGAGGATCAGCCGTGGGCTGACCGAGGTCAGCGCGGCGGCGGTGTGCTCGGCGGTGGCGTGGGTGTCCTGGAAACCGGCCGGGCCGGTGCAGGCGTTGGCGCCACCGGAGTTGAGCACCACCGCGCGGACCACGCCGCCGTGCACGACCTGCTGGGTCCAGCGCACCGGTGCCGCCTTGACCCGGTTGGTGGTGAAGACCCCGGCGACCCCGGCGTCCGGGCCGTCGTTGACCACCAGCGCGACGTCCGCGCCACCGCTGGCCTTCAGCCCGGCGGCCACCCCGGCCGCCCGGAACCCGCGAGGGGTGGTGACGCTCACGGGGCGACCCCCCAGACGGAAAGCCCTGTCGTCTCCGGCAGGCCGAGCATCAGGTTGGCGTTCTGGACGGCCTGGCCGGCCGCGCCCTTGCCCAGGTTGTCCAACGCGCTGAGCACGATCAGACGGCCGGAGTCGACGTCGACGGTGGCCTGCAGGTGGCAGGAGTTCGAGCCGAGGGTGGCGCCGGTGTGCGGCCAACGACCCTCGGGCAGCACGTGCACGAACGGCGCGTCCGCGTACGCCTGGGCCAGTACCTGCTGCGGGTCGACGCCGCGCGCCGGCGTCGCGGTGACCGTGGCCAGGATGCCGCGCGACATCGGCGCCAGCACCGGGGTGAGCGACAGGCCGGTCGCTCCGGCGGCCTGCTTGATCTCCGGTACGTGCTGGTGGGTGCCGACCCGGTACGGCGACAGGTCCCCCATCACCTCGCTGCCCAGCAGGTGCGGCTTGGTGGCCCGCCCGGCGCCGGAGGTGCCGGAGGCGGCGACCACCACCACGTCGGCGGGGCTGGCCGCACCGGCCGCGATCAGCGGCGCGAGCGCCAGGGTGATCGCTGCGGCGTAGCAGCCGGTGTTCGCCACCCGGGTGGAGCCGGCGATCAGCTCCCGCTGGCCGGGCAGCTCGGGCAGGCCGTAGGTCCAGTGGCCGGCGTGCGTACCGCCGTAGTACTGCGCCCAGGCGTACGGGTCGGCGAGCCGGTGGTCGGCGCCGAGGTCCACGATCCGGACATCGGCCGGCAATTGGGCAGCAAGAGCCGCCGACTCACCGTGCGGCAGGGCCAGGAAGACCAGGTCCGCGTCGGCCAGGGTCGCCGGGTCGGTCTCGCCGAGCACCAGGTCCAGACCGGTGAGCTGCGGGTGCACCACGTCGACGCGGTGCCCGGCCTGGCGGTGCGCGGTGGCAGCGACCAGGTCGAACTCCGGGTGCCCGGCGACCAGGCGCAGCAGCTCGCCCCCGGCGTAGCCGCTCGCTCCGGCGACCGCGACTCGGATTCCCATACTCACCTCCGCATGACTATGCAACGAAGGTTAGCAGCCATGATCAGCCGTTGCAACTTCATACAGGCGAGTGCATGGAGATGAGAGGGTGACGCGCGGCACACCCGATACGGACGTGTCCTCCGTCGGACCAGCCGACGGAGGACACGCCAGTGTCAGATCGCCTCAGGCGCCGCGCAGGATCGCCCCCACGCGCTCCGCCGCGACGGCGACCGCCGCGTCGCGGGCGGCCACCGCCTCCTCGACGGTCAGCGTCCGGTCCGGCGCCCGGAAGGTGAGCTTGTAGGCCAGCGACCGGCGACCCGCACCGAGCTGCTCACCGGCGTACACGTCGAACAGCCGCACGTCCTCCAGCAGCTCGCCGGCGCCCGCCTCCAGCGCCCGGCGCACCTGCTCCGCCGGCACCGAGTCGTCCACCACCAGGGCCACGTCGATCAGCGCCGGCGGGAAGCCGGAGACCGCCGGGGCGGGCGTCACCGGCGCGGACGGCAACGCGTCCAGGTCCAGCTCCATGGCACAGGTACGGCGGGGCAGCTCCAGCGCCGCCACCACCACCGGGTGCAGCTCGCCGGCATGTCCGACGACCGTGCCGTCGACCCGCACCTCGGCACAGCGGCCCGGGTGCCACGGGGCGTACTCGGCAGCACGCACCTCGACCCGCTCGGCCGGAACGCCGGCGGCGTCCAGCACGTCGCGGGCCGCCTCGATCGCGTCCGCCCAGCCGGCCGGCCGACCCGGACCCCACCAGCCGGCCGGGTCGAGGTCACCGGTCAGCACCACCGCGACGTGCACCGGCTGCGCCGGCACCACCGCGTCGGCGGCCGCGAACTCCGCGTCGGTGGGACGCCGGTCCACACCCATCGCCGGCGGGCTGCCGGCGTCCACCCGCGGGTGGAAGACCGCACCGATCTCGGAGAGCGCCAGGTCGCGAAGACCCCGCCCGAGGTTGCGCTTGAGGATGCCGAGCAGCGGGCCGAGCAGCGTGGTACGCAGCAGCGGCTCCTCCTCGGACAGCGGGTTGGCCAGCCGCACCGCCTGCCGGCGCGGGTCGTCGGCCGGCAGCCCGAGCAGGTCGGCCAGCTCGGACGACACGAACGGGTGCGCGAGTACCTCCACGTACCCCCGCTCGGCCAGGGACCGGGCGATCGCCCGGCGCCGATGCTGCCCCGGAGTCAGCCCACGGCCGGGAGGCGCGGTCGGCAGCACCGACGGCACCCGGTCGTACCCGTCGAGGCGGACCACCTCCTCGACCAGGTCGGCGGGGTCGGTCAGGTCGGGCCGCCAGCTCGGCGGGGTGACGCTGAGCGCGACCCCGGCGCCGCTGGCCATGCCGACCGAGCCCGGGTCCTCGGCCAACCGGTCCGCACCCTGGGCGACCGTGCAACCGACCCGCTCCAGCAGGGCGACGACCCGCGCCGGCGGGTA
The DNA here is from genome assembly GCF_045207365.1 of Micromonospora sp. NBC_00858. NCBI lineage: Bacteria > Bacillati > Actinomycetota > Actinomycetes > Micromonosporales > Micromonosporaceae > Micromonospora > Micromonospora sp. NBC_00858. Next base: position 3,806,829 of record NZ_CP108828.1, read on the forward strand.
CTCGACGCCGATCCGCCGGGTGGGCAGGTCCGCCGGCAGGCTGATCGGGGTACGCGGCCGGACGTGATCGATGTCCAGGATCTCCGCGCCGGGCGTGCCGCCGCCGTGCTCGGTGAGCAGCCGCACCGCCCGCTCCAGCGCGACCAGTGGCAGGGCCGGGTCGACGCCACGCTCCCAGCGCTTCGCGGCCTCGCTGAACAGCTTGTGCCGGCGGGCGGTCCGCCCGACCATCGCCGGGTCCCAGTGCGCCGCCTCGAAGAGCACATCGGCGGTGCCGGCGATGACCTCGCTGGTCTCACCGCCCATCACCGCGGCGAGCGAGATCGGGATGCCGGCACCCTCGCCCGCGCCGGGGTTGGGCAGCCCAGCGTCGCAGATGACCATGTCGTCGGAGGCGAGCACCCGCAGGACCCCGTCCAGGGTGGTCAGCTTCTCCCCCGGCTCGGCCCGGCGCACCACCAGCGCCCCCACGATCCGGTCGGCGTCGAAGGCGTGCATCGGCTGGCCCAGCTCCAGCATCACGTAGTTGGTGATGTCGACCGGCAGCGAGATGCTGCGGATGCCGGCGGTGACGAGCCGCTGCTGCATCCAGGACGGTGTGGGCGCGGTCGGGTCGACGCCACGGACCAGGCGGGCGGCGAACCGGTCGCAGCCGACCGTGTCGCGCACCTCCACCGGGTACGCCGGTTCGGGCGTGCCGCCCGGTGCGGGCATCAGGGCCGGGTCACGCAGCGGCACGTCGAACGCGTGCGACAACTCGCGGGCCAGGCCGCGCAGGCTCAGCGCGTACCCCCGGTCCGGGGTGATCTCCAGCTCCAGCACCACGTCGTCGAGGCCGACCACCGGCCGCGCGTCGTCGCCGGGCTTGGCCGCCACGTCCGGCGGCAGCACGATGATGCCGGAGTGGTCGTCGCCCAGGCCCAGCTCCTTCGCCGAGCAGATCATGCCGGCGGAGTTGTACCCGTACGTCTTGCGGGCGCCGATGGCGAAGCCGCCGGGCAGCACACCGCCGGGCAGGATCACCACCACCCGGTCGCCAGGGGCGAAGTTGCGCGCTCCGCAGACGATCTCCTGCGGCTCGCCGGTGCCGTTGGCGTCGCCCACGTCGACCCGGCAGAACCGGATCGGCTTCTTGAAGCCGGTGAGCTCCTCGATCTCGCGCACCTCGCCGACGACCAACTGGCCGGTGACGGTCTCCCGCAGGTCCACCACGGACTCGACCTCGATGCCGAGGTCGACCAGGGCCTGCTCCAGGTCACCGGTGGGCAGGTCGGCGGGGAGGTCGACGTACTCCCGCAGCCAACTGACAGAAACTCGCATGACTTCAGACCACCGTTCCCGTGTCTCGTACCCGCATCGCCTACGCCCCGGTCCCGAGCGCGCGGCTGAACCGCACGTCGCCCTCGAAGAGATGGCGGATGTCGCTCACCCCGTGCCGGATCATCAGGGTCCGGTCGATGCCCATGCCGAACGCGAATCCGGAGTAGACCTCCGGGTCCACGCCGCAGGCGCGCAGCACCCGCGGGTTGACCATCCCGCAGCCGCCCCACTCGACCCACTGGGGGCCGTCGCGGTGCTCCGGGAACCAGACGTCGAACTCCGCCGACGGCTCGGTGAACGGGAAGTAGTGCGGCCGCCACCGGGTCTTCGCCTCCGGGCCGAAGATCGCCCGGGCGAAATGGTCGAGGGTGCCGCGCAGGTGGGCCATCGTGATGCCCCTGTCCACGACGAGACCCTCGGCCTGGTGGAAGACCGGGCTGTGGGTGGCGTCCACCTCGTCGGTGCGGTAGACCCGGCCCGGGCAGATCACGTAGATCGGCGGCTTGCGGCTGAGCATGGTGCGGGTCTGCACGTTCGAGGTGTGCGTCCGCAGCACCAGGCCGGAACCCTCCGGTGCGATGTGGAAGGTGTCCATCAGCCCGCGCGCCGGGTGGTCGGCGGGGATGTTCAACGCGTCGAAGTTGACCCACTCCAGGTCGACCTCGGGGCCTTCGGCCACCTCGTAGCCCATCCCGACGAACAGGTCGCTGACCGACTCCATCAGGGTGTTCAGCGGGTGCCGGGCGCCGCGCGGACGGCGGTCGTACGGCAGGGTGACGTCCACCCGCTCCTCGACCAACACCCGCTCGGCCTGCTCGCGCTCCACGACCTCGGCGCGGTCGGCGTAGGCGGTCTCGATTGCCCGGCGGGCCTCGTTGACCCGCTTGCCGGCGTCGGACTTCGCGGCCGGTGGCAGCGCGCCGATCTCCCGGCGGGCCAGCGAGACCGGAGACCGGTCACCGAGGTGCGCGGGGCGTAGCGCGGTCAGCGCGTCCGGGTCGGCGGCGGCCGTGAACGCCTTCGTGGCGTCGGCGACGGCCTCGGCCAGGGCGGCCGGGTCGAGTAGGGCGACCTGCTTCGGGTCGTACGGATCGTTGCGGTAGCTCATGGCGTACGGGCACTCCCTCACGGCGGCGCCAGCCCTCACCGGGGCGGCTAAGCGAGTCTACGGACGCGCGGCTGCGCCGCAGCCCGCCGGTAGGAGTTGTGCAGGGAGCAGGTCAGACCCGCCGCCCACCGACACCGGCGGGCTGGCTAAACGAACGCCGTGGCGCGTTCATCGACGGAGACTCCCCTGCTGATCTGTCGCGCCGGGTGAGGCCACCATCAGCGCTGTGCTCTCGCCGAAGCGTACAGGCAGACCGCGGCGGCCGCAGCCAGGTTCAGGCTCTCCGCACGCCCGTGCAGCGGCACCCGGACCCGGGCGTCGGCAGCGGCGGTCAACTCCTCGGGCAGCCCGTGCGCCTCGGAGCCGAACAGCCAGGCGGTGGGCTCGGCGAGCCGTCCGGAGTCGGCCAGGTCGTCCAGGTCGCTGTCGCCGTAGCCCGTGGTGGCCAGCACGGTCAGCCCGGCGGCGCGTAGTGCGCCGACCACCTCGACCGGGTCGGCGGCGCGAACCACGTCGACGTGGAAGAGGCTGCCGGCGGAGGCCCGCACGCACTTGCCGTTGTACGGGTCGACGGCGTCGCCGCCGAAGACCACCGCGCCCGCCCCGGCGGCGTCGGCGGTGCGCAGCACGGTGCCGGCGTTGCCCGGATCACGGATCTCGGCGAGCACCGCCACCAGACGGGGCCCACCCGCGAGCGCCTGCTCCAGCGGCACGTCCAGGTGCCGGCAGACAGCGACCAGCCCCTGCGGGGCGACCGTCTCGGCCAGCGCGGCGAGCGCCTCGTCGGTCACCTCGGAAACCGGCACGTCGGCTCGGGCCGCGGCAGCGGCCAACTCCGCGTACCGGTCGAGGGCGGTGGGCGTACCAAACAGCTCGGTGACCACCCCGGGCCGGGCCAGCGCCTCGCGGACCGCCTGCGGTCCCTCGGCCAGGAAGCGGCCGGTGGCCTCGCGGTCCCGGCGGCGCTGCAACCGGCGGGCGGCGACAACCCTGGGTGTACGCGGGGTGAAGGCCATGGTGTGTGGTCCTCCGGCACGATTGAGGCGCCCCCCGGACGGCGGTGCCGACACGGGAGACGCCTCGCTCTTGTGCGCGGGGATCAGGCGGCCTGGGCCGCCGCGCCGCCGGTGCCCTCGGCCGCGACCGCGGCCCGGGCCAGCTCGACGATCGCCGCGAAGGCGGCGGCGTCGTTGACAGCCAGGTCGGCCAGGATCTTGCGGTCGACCTCGATACCGGCCAGACGCAGGCCCTGGATCAGGCGGTTGTAGGTCATCCCGTTGGCCCGGGCACCCGCGTTGATCCGCTGGATCCACAGCTGCCGGAAGTCGCCCTTGCGGTCACGACGGTCCCGGTAGGCGTACTGCATCGAGTGCAGCACCTGCTCCTTGGCCTTGCGGTACAGCCGGGAGCGCTGACCGCGGTAACCACTCGCGGACTCCAGCAGGGTACGACGCTTCTTCTGGGCGTTTACAGCCCGCTTGACGCGTGCCATCTCAACTCCTTCTTACGTAAAGGTGGCGCGCGTCAGCGGCCGAGCAGCTTCTTGATGCGCTTGACGTCGGCCTTGGCAAGCACGACCGTGCCGGTCAGCCGGCGGGTGTGGGTGGAGGGCTTCTTCTCCAGGTTGTGGCGGAGGCCGGCCTGCTGGGCAACGATCTTGCCCTTGCCGGTGACCTTGACCCGCTTACCCATACCCGTGTGGCTCTTCATCTTCGGCATGTGGAACGTCTTCTCCCCTGTTACTCGCCGCTGGTGTCGGCGGCGGTGCCGGTATTACCGGCTGCTGCGGTCTCGCCGGCCGCCGCGGTCTCATCGGCTTCCGGAGCGGCGGACTCGTCCGCTGCCCGGTCCCGAGGTGCACCGCGGGACGCCGTTGCGGCAACCGCGGAGGCCTTGACGGCCCGATGCGGAGCGAGAACCATGATCATGTTTCGACCGTCCTGCTTCGGAGCGGCCTCGACGTATCCCAGTTCCGTGATCTCGGATTCGAGCCGGCGCAGGAGCCGGTAGCCCAGCTCCGGGCGGCTCTGCTCGCGACCGCGGAACATGATCGTCACCTTGACCTTGTCGCCCGCCTTGAGGAACCGCACCACGTGACCCTTTTTGGTCTCGTAGTCGTGCGGGTCGATCTTCGGCCGAAGCTTCATTTCCTTGATGACGGTCTGCTGCTGGTTACGCCGCGCTTCGCGCGCCTTCAGTGCGCTCTCGTACTTGAACTTGCCGAAGTCCATGAGCTTGCACACCGGCGGGCGCGCCATCGGCGCAACCTCGACCAGGTCCAGATCGACGTCCGCGGCCAGCTGAAGGGCGCGCTCCAGTGGGACGATGCCCACCTGCTCACCCTCGGGGCCGACCAGTCGGACCTCACGTGCCCGGATCTGCTCGTTCACGCGTGGTTCGACGCTGATGGGGCCTCCTCGAGTCGTTTCTGCTTTCGTGCCGACCCCGCGGCTCCCGGGTGGGAACCGACCCGGAAAGCAGAAGGCCCCGGCATACGCCAGGGCCCGCTCGACCGGCCGGCACGATCATATGATCGCGCATCCGGCACCGGGACATGCCCGGAACCGGGGACCGGACCCGGCCACCGTAGCGGCGACTCGGGTGGGAGCAGGCGCTCCGCTTTCGTGGCTGTCTGCTCGCACGCGGAGACAGCCTGGTCGACTCGATAACACTACACCCCTGACCCGGTCGCCCCCAAACCGGACACCACCCACCACCTGCTGCCCGCCCGAAGGTCGACCGATCACCCGCCCTGGCCCCCGGCGGTGTGACGCCATAGGCCGGTGCAACCCGGCGCGACCCGCAGCGCGGATTGGTGGCGGGGGGCGGCGTGGGTTAGCGGCCGGTGGCGCGGTCGGCTAGGCGAGCCTGGTGCGCTTCGTGCAGCCGGCGCAGCGAGCGGACCCCCTCGACGGCCGACTCCTTGTCGGCGGCCTGCAAGGCGACCATCGGCATCAGGTCGTCGTCGTACAACTCGAGGCTGGCCCACGGCGCGCCCCGGTCGAACCGGACCCCCCGGACGACCTCCCAGGGCAGCTCGTACGAGCTGATCACGTTGCGCACCCGGACACCGCGCGCGTCGGCCTCGACCCGGGGGCGGGTGAACAGCAGGAAGGCCAGCGCACCGAAGATGCCCAGACCGATCATGGCCAACTGGTCGCCGCGCTGGAAGCTGCCGTAGCCGTTGCCGGTCGGGCCGCTCAGCGATGTGGCCACCAGACTGAACACCACCACCAGCGCGACCGCCGCAGACCAGCAGACCACTCGGATGCGGCGGGGCTTCAGGCGGACCAGTTCGGTGTCACTCACCCCACCAGTCTGCCATCCGCCCTCGTCCGACGACCGCACCACCCGCCGGAGCCGAGCCGCGCCGAGGCCGCCGAGCCGACCGCGCGTCGCTGCGGAAGATCACGCTCGATCCGGGATCTAGTGGCCTCGGCCGCGCCGGAGGCCACTACTTCCATGTTCGTGCGTGATCGTCGCGCGGCCACTCACGCCGGCAGGTGCCGCGCGGGCGGTAGATCGACTCGATTTCGGCGATGTGGGGGTGTCCCGAGCGGGCCGACACCCCCACATCGGCGATCCCGAGTCGATCAGGCAGGTCGACCGCCCGAGTGCGCTGCGCAGGCGGTCAGGCAGCGCTACGCAGGCGGCCAGGCAGCGGCCAGGCGGCCAGACCGGCGGTCAGAGCCGGCAGGCGTGGATGTTGGTGACCAGGATGGCCCGGGCGCCCAGCTCGTACAGCTCGTCCATGATCCGGTGCACGTCATCGCGGAGCACCATGGCCTGCACCGCCACCCAGCCCTCGCGGTGCAGCGGCGACACGGTGGGCGACTCGATGCCCGGGGTGAGCCCGCTGGCCCGGTCCAGCAGGCCGGCCGGCACGTCGTAGGCGAGCATCACGTAGCGGCGGGCCACCAGCACACCGTGCAGGCGGCGCAGCAACTGCTCGGCCTGCGGGTGCGCCGGTGCGGCGGCCCGACGGACCAGCACCGCGGAGGAGCGCAGCAGCGGCTCGCCGAAGACGACCAGGCCGGCCTGGCGCAGGGTGGCGCCGGTCTCCACCACGTCGGCGATCACGTCGGCGACGCCGAGCCGGACGGCGTTCTCCACCGCGCCGTCGAGGCGGATCACGTCGGCCTTGACGCCTACCTCGCCGAGGTGCCGCTCGACCAGGCCCGGGTACGCGGTGGCGATCCGGTGCCCGCCCAGGTCCTGCACGGAGGCGATGTCGTCGGGGCGGGCGGCGAAGCGGAAGGTGGCCCGGCCGAAGGCGAGGTCGACGACCTCCTCGGCCGGCGCGGCCGAGTCGATCAGCAGGTCCCGGCCGGTGATACCGAGGTCGAGGTCACCGGAGCCGACGTAGGTGGCGATGTCCTTGGGGCGCAGGTAGAAGAATTCGACGTCGTTGGCCTCGTCCCGGCAGATGAGGTCCTTGGGGTCGGTGCGCTGGCGGTAGCCCGCCTCGCGCAGCATCTGGGCGGCCGGCTCGGCCAGGGTGCCCTTGTTGGGAATGGCGACACGCAGCATGACGGAGTGCTCCTTCGATCGCAGTTCTGATCAACGGGTGGGGGCACTCACAGATGTCGGTAGACGTCCTTGAGCTCGAGACCGCTGGCGAGCATCAGCACCTGGACCTGGTAGAGCAGCTGGGAGATCTCCTCGGCGGTGCGCTGCGGCCCCTCGTGCTCGGCGGCCATCCACGACTCGGCCGCCTCCTCGACGACCTTCTTGCCGATGAAGTGCACCCCCTTGTCCAGGGCGGCGACGGTGCCCGAGCCCGGGGTGCCGGCGGCGGCCTTGGCCTGCAGCTCGGCGAACAACTCCTCGAACGTCTTCACGGAACCCGATTCTTCCAGTCGGCCGGTCAGCCGCCGAAGCCGACCCGCTGACCGTTGCTGGCCAGCGTCCGGACGGCCAGCGCGGCGTCCAGCGCGGCGACGGTGGCCGACCAGCCCTTGTCCTCCGCCGAGCCGGGCAGCCCGGCCCGGTCCCGGGCCTGCTCGATGGTCTCCACAGTGAGCACACCGTGCGCCACCGGCTTGCCCTCGTCCAGCGCCACCCGGGTGAGCCCGTCGGTGACCGAACGGCAGACGTAGTCGAAGTGTGCCGTGGCGCCACGGACCACCACGCCGAGTGCGACCACCACGTCGCAGCGGCGCGCGAGGGCCTGGGCCACCACCGGCAGCTCGACCGACCCGGCGACCCGGGCCACCACCGCCCGCGCGCCACACGCCTCGGCGGCGGCGACGGCCCGCTCCAGCATGTGGTCGGTCAACTCGCCGTGCCAACGGGCGGCCACCACCCCGACGGTCATCCCGGCCGCGTCCACCGCGTCGACGCCCGGCTCCCCGAAACCCGCCATGTTTATGCTCCGATCTCGTCGCTGGCAACCGCACGCCCCGTGGGAGCCTCGGTCACCTCGTCCAACTCGTCCAGCAGGTGACCCATCCGGTCCCGCTTGGTGCGCAGGTAGCGCAGGTTCTCCGGGTGCGCGCCGGCCGGCAGTCCCTCCCGGCCGGTGATGGTCAGCCCGTAGCCCTCCAGCCCGGCGCGCTTGGCCGGGTTGTTGGTGAGCAGCCGCATCGAGCGCACGCCCAGGTCGTACAGGATCTGCGCGCCGGTGCCGTAGTCACGGGCGTCCGCCGGCAGGCCCAGGTCGAGGTTGGCGTCCACGGTGTCCCGGCCCAGGTCCTGCAGCTGGTACGCCTGCAGCTTGTGCAGCAGCCCGATGCCGCGCCCCTCGTGCCCGCGCACGTAGAGCACCACGCCCCGGCCCTCCTGCCCGACCCGGGCCAGCGCGGCGTCCAGTTGCGGCCCGCAGTCGCAGCGCAGTGAGCCGAACACGTCCCCGGTGAGGCACTCGGAGTGCACCCGGACCAGCACGTCCTGGCCGTCACCGAGGTCGCCCAGCACCATCGCGATGTGTTCGGCCGGGTCGTGCTCGGCGCGGTAGCCGAGCGCCCGGAACACCCCGTGCCGGGTTGGCATCCGGGCGTCGGCGACCAGCTCGACCTGCTTCTCGGTCCGCCGCCGGTAGGCGATCAGGTCGGCGATGGTGATCAGCGTGAGGCCGTGCTCGGCGCAGAACTTCTCCAGGTCCGGCACGCGCATCATGGTGCCGTCGTCGTTGACCAGCTCGCAGAGCACGCCCGCCGGGCGCAGCCCGGCCAGCCGGGTCAGGTCGACCGCCGCCTCGGTGTGTCCCGGCCGGCGCAGCACCCCGCCCTCGCGGGCGCGCAGCGGCACCACGTGCCCGGGTCGGGCCAGGTCCGTGGGGTCGGTGGTCGGGTCGGCGAGCAGCCGGATGGTGTGCGCGCGGTCGGCCGCCGAGATGCCGGTGCTGACCCCCTCCCGGGCGTCCACGGTCACGGTGTACGCGGTGCCGCGGCGGTCCTGGTTGGTGTGGTGCATCGGCGGCAGGTCGAGCCGGTCGCACTCGCTCTCGGTCAACGGCACGCAGACGTAGCCGGAGGTGTGCCGCACCATGAAGGCCAGCAGTTCCGGCGTGGCCAGCTCGGCCGCGAAGATCAGATCGCCCTCGTTCTCCCGGTCGGCGTCGTCGACCACGACGACCGGACGACCGGCCGCGATCTCGGCGACCGCCTGCTCGATGCTCGCGAAGGTGCTCATGCCGGCACCACGGCGCTGGACCTGATGATTCGCTCGCTCATGCGACAGCCTCCGTGTAGGTGGGCGGGATCGAGGCGACCGGACGGACGGCGCGCGAGGTGCGCCACCAGGCGGCGAAGCCCCAGGCGCAGAAGGCGCCATAGATCAGGTACATGACCGCCGACGGGTAGAACCCGCCGCGCAGCAGCAGTGGCACGCCGACCGCGTCCACCGCGATCCAGACCAGCCAGAACTCCACCCAGCCGCGGGCCATGCCGTAGGTGGCCAGCAGGCTGCCGGTGAGGATCCAGGCGTCCGGCAGCGGGCCCCAGGAGCCCAGCGCGGCGAGCACCGGGTACGCCACGGCGGTGCCGACGGCGGCGGCCAGCAGCATCGCCAGCCGCTCCCGCCCGGTGGCCCAGCGCGGGAGCACCGCGGCGTGCCCGGCGCCGGCGCTGCGGTTGCGCTGCCAGCGCCACCAGCCGTAGACGCTGACCGCGAAGAAGAACACCTGCCGGCCGGCCTGCCCGTACAGGTCGTGCGCCTGCGGGGTGGCGAACGCCCCGCCGAGGAAGACAGTGAACAGCAACGCGTTGCCGATCATGCCGACCGGCCAGGCCCAGACCAGCCGACGCAGCCCGAGCAGCGCGGAGACCAGCCCGAACACGTTGCCGACGATCTCCCGGACCAGCACCGGCGAGCCGGCGATCTGCACCTGGGCGTCCAGCAGCCAGCCGAGCGGGCCCATCAGGCCACCCCGTCCAGGGCGGCGACGCCGCCGACCGGGCCGGTCGGGCCGTCGGCCAGCCGGGCGCCGAGCAGCCGCTCGACGTACTTGGCCAGCACGTCGACTTCCAGGTTGACCGGGTCGCCGACGCCCTTCGCGCCGAGCGTGGTCAGCTTGAGCGTGGTCGGGATCAGCCCGACGGCGAACTGGTCCGCGCCCACCTCGGCGACGGTCAGCGAGACGCCGTCAATGGTGATCGAGCCCTTCTCCACGACGTACCGGGACAGGGCGGCGGGCAGCCGGAACCGGACCGTCTCCCACTGCTCGGCCGGCTCCCGGGAGATCAGCTCACCGACCCCGTCCACGTGCCCCTGCACCAGGTGCCCGCCGAGCCGGCTGCCCAGCGCGGCGGCCCGCTCCAGGTTGACCGGGTCGCCGGGGCGCAGTGCGCCGAGCGCGGAGCGGCGCAGCGTCTCGCCCATCACGTCGGCGGTGAAGGTCCCGTCGGCCACCTCCACCACGGTCAGGCAGACCCCGTTGACCGCGATGGAGTCCCCGTGTCGGGCGTCGGAGGTGACCAGCGGGCCGCGTACGGCGACCAGCGCCGAATCGCCCGCCGTCGCCGTCACCCGGACGATCTCGCCCAGCTCCTCGACAATGCCGGTGAACATGTCAGCCCTCCCTCTTCCGAGGCAACGCGGTGATCCGCAGATCCGGACCGATCTGCGTAACGTCGACGTACTCCAGATCGATGGCCTCAGCGATGGTGGTCACGCCTGCGTCGATCAGCGCGGTCGGGCCGGCGCCGAGCAGCCGGGGCGCGACGTACCCGACGATCTTGTCGACCAGGCCGGCGGCCAGGAACGCGCCGGCCAGCCGGGGGCCGCCCTCCAGCAGCACCGCGCGGACGCCGCGCTGGTGCAGCGCCGCGAGCAGCGCCGGCAGATCGACGCGGCCGTCGGGGCCCGCGCCAACCTCGGCGGCGGTCGCGATCCAGGTCCGGGCGGCGCCGTCGCGGACCCGGGCGTCGGCCGGGGTACGCCCCGCGCTGTCCACCACGACCCGCAGCGGCTGCCGGATGGCGAGGCTGCCGTCGCGCAGGTTGCGGGCGGTCAGCCGGGGATCATCGGCGAGCACGGTGCCGACCCCGGCGAGGACCGCGTCGACCGTGCCGCGCAGCGCGTGCACGTCGATCCGGGCCGCCTCCGAGGTGATCCACATGCTGGTTCCGTCCGCCGCAGCGGACCGGCCGTCCAGGGTGGCGGCGTACTTCCAGATCACGTACGGCCAGCCGCGGCGCATCGAGGTCAGCCAGGCGACGTTGCCGGCCTCGGCCTCGTCGCCGCGTACCCCCAGGTCCACCCGGACCCCGGCGGAGCGCAGCGTGGCGGCGCCACCGGTGGCCACCGGGTTGGGGTCGGGCACGGCGATCACCACCCGGCCCACACCGGCCTGGACCAGCGCGTTGCTGCAGGGACCGGTGCGACCGGTGTGGTTACAGGGCTCCAGGGTGACCACTGCGGTGCCGCCGCGGGCCCGCTCCCCGGCCTGGGCCAGCGCGACGATCTCGGCGTGCGGGCCGCCGGCGTAGGCGTGGAAGCCCTCCCCGACGACCTGGCCGTCCGCGTCGAGCAGCACGCAGCCGACCACCGGGTTGGGGCTGGTTGTGCCCAGCCCGCGCGCCGCGAGTTCGATCGCACGCCGCATCGCCTCATCGACGGAGACGCTGGCCATCGCCTTGCCCCTGCCCTCTCACTCGCCGGTCCGCGCGCGGGCGGTCAGGGAGGCGGCATGGGGCCGCAGGCAGGCGGCGGCGGATTCCGGGTACGGCACAGCCGCCCCGGGGGGTCGACACGGCACGCTGAAGCCAGCGGCCGGCTCGGACCCGTCCGTCCCGCGCGCTGTCTCCCATCCGGACTGTCTGGGCGCGGACGAACCGCCCCCAACCGTCGGCCCCGGATTTTCACCAGGTCCACCGGACAGCAGAGCCGTCCGGGTCGCGGGCTGACCACGGTTGGACCGTGGATCACCGCCGGTTCGGAATTTCACCGAGTCCCGCCAGCGCGTGGTGGGTACAACGGCAGTCTTACACGCTGACGGGGGTGTGCCGCCACCGAGGCGAGCTACTTCACAGCGGTATCACGCTCAGGTGACGCCACGGCGCCGGTCCACCGCCACGTACGATCCCGGCTGACTCTTGGCCACCGTCTTCATCTCCGAGGCCACCGCGATCACCTCAAGGGGGTCGGTGAACCGCTTGCCGTCGTCGGAGAGGGAGACCCCGATGGAGAGGGTGACCAGGGCGGCCCGGCGGATATTGCCACGCCGGTCCTTCAGTTCGACGAAGCCGCGCTCCCGGTCGGTCGGGTCGTAGAGCGTGTCGGCGGCCTTCTCGAAGTCGACCACCGCCCTGGAGGTCAGCGGGCGGACCTGGTCCGGGGCGCAGACGATGACGAAGTCGTCGCCGCCGACGTGGCCGAGGAAGGCGGGTGGCAGACCCACCGCCACCACCGCCCGGTGCAGGCTGCGGGCCAGCGCCGAGATGAAGTCGTCGCCACGGACGAAGCCGTACCGGTCGTTGACGCTCTTGAACCGGTCGATGTCGACGTAGCCGACCGCGTAGTCCACCCCGTGCCGGACTCGGTCGCTGATCTCCCGACGGATCCGGCTGTTGCCGGGCAGCCCGGTCAGCGGGGAGACCTCCCGGAACTCCTTGTTGCGCCGCAGCGTCGACGAGACCCGAGCCACCAGTTCGGCGGTGTCGAACGGCTTGACCAGGTAGTCGTCGGCGCCGGCGCTGAGCCCGTGCACCTTGTCCACGGTCATCCCCTTGGCCGTCAACATGATCACCGGCAGGGCAGAGGTCATCGGGTCGGCCCGCAGCCGCCGGGTCAGCTCCAACCCGTCGATCCGGGGCATCATCAGGTCGACCACAGCCAGGTCCGGCCGCTGCCGCTCGATGACCTCCAACGCCTCCTGGCCGTCGCTGGCGTGGATCACCTCGAAGCCGTGCAGCCGCAGGTTGAACTCGACGAAACGGGCGATGTCCTCGTCGTCGTCGACGACGAGGATGATGTCCTTGCGATCGCCGTCGGGGTCCATCTCAGGCCCCGGGAGCCGCGCGTTCCGCCAGCGCCCGCAGGTGCCGTACCGCCTCCGCCGGGTCGGCGGCGCCGTAGACGGCGGTGCCGGCCACGAACGCGTCGGCGCCGGCGGCGGCGGCCTGCTCGATGGTGTCGGCGGCGATCCCGCCGTCCACCTCGATGCGCAGCTCCAGATGCCCGGCGGCGACGTGCCGGCGGGCGGCACGGACCTTGTCCAGCAACTGCGGGATGAACCGCTGCCCACCGAAGCCGGCCTTGATGGTCATGATCAGCAGGGTGTCGAAGCTGGGCAGCAGGTCCAGGTACGGCTCGATCGGGGTGTCCCGGTCGATGGCCAGCCCGGCCTTCGCGCCGGCCGAGCGAAGGTCCTTGGCCAGCGCCACCGGGTCGTCGCACGCCTCGGCGTGGAAGGTGACGTTGTACGCCCCGGCGTCGGCGTAGCCGGGGGCCCACCGACGTGGGTCCTCGATCATCAGGTGCACGTCGAACGGCATGGCGGTGACGGCCCGCAGGCTCTGCACCACGGGCAGCCCGATGGTCAGGTTCGGCACGAAATGGTTGTCCATCACGTCTACGTGCAACCAGTCCGCGGCGTCCTCGACGGCACGGACTTCTTCGGCGAGGTGGGCGAAATCGGCGGCCAGAATGCTCGGCGCGACGATCGGCGGCGGTACGGTCACGGGGTCAGTGTACGAACGCGGCCACCCGCCGCCCGCAGCGCGGCACCATGGCCGACGCGCTGTGATCCGGCGGTGACCAGTGGTGCAGAATTGGCCGGTCCGGACCGCCGAATCCGGACGAACAGACATCAGCGGCTGGCCGATCGACGGAAACGCGACGACACTCCAACCGGGACGGTGCCAGAGGTTGCACGCCCGCCGGGGTCTCGCCGCGGGGCGCGGTCACCGGCCGCCAGCTCCCGGGGAGGGCGGACGATGCGACGGTGGCTCGGAACGCTGGCGCTGGCCGGCGTCACGACGATGCTGCTGGCCGGCTGCGGGCCGGCGCGGGGCGCGGACGGTGATCTCACCGACGACTGGCCGGCGCTCGCGGCCCCGAAGCCGTTCACCCCCGCCACCGACACCTGCCTGCCCCGGATCACCTCGATCGTGCAGGCCAGCACGTACGAGACGGTGGACTGCGCGCGCAACCACCTGGCCGAGGCCATCCACGTCGGCGCCTTCACCGGCCCGGTCGCGCTGGCCGACACCCGACCGGAGCCCGGTTCGTCGGCGCTGCGCACCGCCCGCGCCGAGTGCGACCAGCGGGCCCGGGAGGTGCTCGGCGGCGACTGGCACACGGCACGTCTCACCCTGTCCATCTCGTTGCCCACCGTCCCGGCGTGGGCCGGCGGCGCGCGTTGGTTCCGCTGCGACCTCAGCGAGACCGACAGCATCGACAACACCAGGGCGGTGAACCGCACCGGCAGCCTGCGCGGCGCGTTGATCGGCGACACCCCCCTGACCCACCGCTGCTTCGACCCCAAGCTGATCGGCGACAACCTCAACTACATGGCGCCGGTGCTCTGCACCGAGCCGCACCGCGCCGAGTTCGTCGGCGTCTACGTGGAACGGGAGATGACCTGGGCGGAGTTCGCCCGCTCCGCCGAGCAGGCACACCGGCGCTGCATGGCGTTGATCGCCGCGTACGCCGCCGTACCGAACAACAGCGACCTGCCGTACCGGGCCGGGTCCATCTACTACCCACCGTCGCAGCGGGAGTGGGAGGAGGGCGACCGCGGCGTGCGCTGTTTCCTGTGGAGCGACGACCGCAAACTCACCCGCTCGATGCGCGGTGCCGGCCCGGAGGGACTACCCGCGATCTGAGTACCGGTGCCGTATGCTGCTGCGCCGTGGCGCTACCGACCGGCTGGGGGCCGGCCGGAGACCACCAGCGGCAGGAGGTCGGGGATGCGACGGTGGTTGGCGGCGGTCGCCGTGGGCGCGGCGGTGACCCTGGCGCTGGCCGGGTGCGGCGCACCCGCCGGAGTCGACCAGGACCTCATCGATGACTGGCCGGCGCCCGTCGCGGCGCAGCAGTTCGTTCCCGCCGCCGATGTCTGCCACCACTCCTCCCAGCAGGTCGGCTTCCTGACCGGCTACAACCCGGTGGCGTGCACCGAAGCACACCGGGTGGAGACCGTGCACGTCGGCACGCTCACCGGCCCGGGCGCGGAACGCGGCACGCCCCCGCCGGCCGGCTCGGCCGGCATGCGGACCGCGCAGGCCGGCTGCGAGACGGAGGTCAGCAAGGCGGTGGGTGCCGACTGGCGCTCCGGTCGCCTCGGCCTGACCGTCGTGCTGCCCTCGCCGCCCGCCTGGGCCGGAGGAGCCCGCTGGTACCGCTGTGACGTCACCGAGCTCGCCAGCATCGACGACACCGCCGTCGACCTGCGCACCGGCAGCCTCCGGGGTGCGCTGACCGGCGCCGCGCCGCTGGCGTACCGCTGCTTCAACCCGAAGCTGGTCAAGGACGACATCGACGCCATGGAGCCGGTCTCCTGCACCGCCAAGCACCACGCCGAGTTCGTCGGAATCTGGCGGGCACCGGACATCAGCTACGCCGAGTTCAACCGCACGACCAAGCGGACCCACCGGGCCTGCCAGACGATGACCGCGAAGTACGTGAAGGTGCCGGACAACGCCGAGCTCGACTTCCGCGCCGGGACGATCTACTACCAGCCGTACGAGCAGGAGTGGAAGAACGGCAACCGTGGCGTGCAGTGCTTCCTCTGGGTCAGCGACCGGAACCTGACCCGCTCGCTGAAGGGCGCTGGCACCAAGGGCCTCCCGGTCACCTGACCGGCCGGGCACCCCGCATCCGGCCGGGCGGCCGGGTGCGGTGCGCGTCGCCGGGACGGCTCAGCCCCGGCGTGGAACGACTCAGCCCCGGCGCAGGACGGCGAGGAACATCGCGTCGGTGCCGTGCCGGTGCGGCCAGAGCTGCACGGTGGGCCCGTCGCCCAGACCAGGCATACCGGCCGGCAGCAGCGGCCGGGCGTCGACGAAGTCCACCGGCACCCCGCTACGGCGAGCCGCCTCGGTCACCGTCACGTGCGTCTCCACGGTGTGCGGCGAGCAGGTGACGTAGGCGACCAGGCCACCCGGACGGACCGCGCGCAGCGCCGCGCCGAGCAACTCCCGCTGCAACCGGGTCAACGGCGGCAGATCGGAGGGCTGGCGACGCCACCGCGACTCGGGCCGGCGGCGCAGCGACCCCAGCCCGGTGCACGGCGCATCCACCAGCACCCGGTCGAAGTGCCCCTCCGGGAGCTTCGGGTCCGCGCCGACCTCACGGCCGTCGATTGCCAGCACGGTCACCGGCAGGCCCCGGGTCGCCTGGGAAACCAGCCGGGCCCGGTGCTCGGCCACCTCCACCGCGGTCACCCGGGCGCCACGCTGCGCGGCCAGCGCGCCGAGCAGCCCGGCCTTGCCGCCGGGACCGGCGCACAGATCCAGCCAGCGCCCGTCCGGGCCGTCCAGCGGCGCGTCGGCGAGTGCGCTGGCCACCAGCTGGGAGCCCTCGTCCTGGACGTGGGCCCGGCCGTCGACCACCGCCGGCACGTCGCCCGGCGCGCCGCCGGGCAGGTAGACGGCGTACGGCGAGAAGGCGCCGGGCGCCCCGCCGACCTGGTCGGCCAGCTCGACCGGATCGATCAGACCGGGCCGGGCGCACAGGTGCACCGGTGGGCGCTCATTGTCCTCGATCAGCAGCCGGGCCGTCTCGCCCAGGTCGCCGCCGAGCGCCTCGGAGAAGGCCCGGACGATCCACTGCGGATGGCTGTACGCCAGCGACAGGTGCCCGACCGGGTCGGTCTCCATCGGCGGGGCGAGCTTCGCCACCCAACCGTCCACGTCGAGGGTGGACACCTCGCGCAGCACCGCGTTGGCGAACCCGGTGGCGCCCGGCGCGACGGCGCGGACCAGGTCCACGGTCGACGAGACGGCGGCGTGCGCCGGCACCCGGGTGTGCAGCAACTGGTACGCCCCGATCCGCAGGGCGTCACGCACCGGCGGGTCGATCCGGGCCACGTCCCGGCCCGCCGCCTCGGTCAGGATCGCGTCCAGGGTGCCCAGGTGGCGCAGAGTGCCGTAGGTCAGCTCGGTGGCGAACGCCGCGTCCCGGCCGTACAGCCCCTCCTCGCGCAGGATGATGGGCAGCACCAGGTTGGCGAACGCGTCGTCGCGGTGCACCGCGGCGACCGCCTCGTACGCCGCACGCCGTGGCCGGTCCAACGGCGGCCGGACCGGCCGGCGGTCACCGCCGCGACCGGTCGACGGGCCACCGCGCGTCGGGCGCGTCCCCTCCGGGGCCGTCACGCGAAGTCCTCGCCGGTGCTGACCCGGACGCCGCGCGCCCAGTCGGTGGCCGGCATGGCCCGCTTGCCCGCGGCCCGGACCTCACCCAGCCGCACCGGCACGGTGGCCGTGCCGGCCAGCACCCGGGCCTTCTCCACCAGCAGCTCCCCCGGCTTCAGGTCGGGGCCGTCGGCCGCCGCCACGACCGGGCCGAGCTTCACCCGCTCGCCCCGGAAGGTCGTCCAGGCGCCCGGAGCCGGGGTACAGGCCCGGACCCGTCGGTCCACCGCGAAAGCAGGGTCGGTCCAGCGCACGCGGGCGTCCTCTACGGTCAGTTTCGGTGCCAACGTCACTCCGTCGGCCGGTTGCGGCTCGGCCCGCGCGGTGTCGTCGGCGATCGCGTCGAGCACCGCCACCAGCAGCCCTGCGCCGGATTCGGCGAGCCGCTCCAGCAGGTCGCCGGAGGTGTCGCCGGCACGGATCTCATCGGTCAGGGTGCCGAAGACCGGGCCCGTGTCCAGGCCCTGCTCCAGTTGGAAGACGCTGGCCCCGGTCAGCTCGTCACCGTGCAGCACGGCGTGCTGCACGGGCGCGGCGCCGCGCCAGGCGGGCAGCAGCGAGAAGTGCAGGTTGATCCAGCCGTACCGGGGGATCTCCAGTGCGGCCGGCGGCACCAGCGCGCCGTAGGCGACCACCGGTACGCAGTCCGGTGCGAGCTCGCGTAGCCGGTCGAGGAACTCCGGGTCACGGGGGCGGGCCGGGGTGAGCACCTCGACGCCGTGCTCGTCGGCCCACTCGCCGACCGGGGAACGGGACAGGCCGCGCCCGCGTCCGGCGGGCGCGTCGGGCCGGGTGACGACGCCGACCAGCTCGTGCCGGGAGGCGGCGACGGCGGCCAGGGCGGGCACAGCGACGGCCGGCGTACCGGCGAAGATCACACGCATCGCGGTCACCGGCCCAGGCCGAACGGGTCGGAGATGTGCGGGCTCAGCTTGACCACCGGCGGAGCTGCCGCGTCGTACCACTCGGCCTGGCGGATCGCCTTCATCGCTTCCTTGCGCCCCTCCGGGTCCAGCCGGTCGAGGAAGAGCACACCGTCGAGGTGGTCGGTCTCGTGCTGCACGCAGCGCGCCATCAGGCCGGTGCCGACGATCTGCACCGGGTCCCCGAACGAGCTGAAGCCCTTGGCGATGACGTTCTGCCGGCGCTTGGTGTCGAAGTAGAGCCCGGGGATGGACAGGCAGCCCTCGGGGCCGTCCTGCTCCTCCTCGTCGGGGAATTCGAGCACCGGGTTGATCAGGTGCCCGAGCACGTCGTCGACGTCGAAGGTGAACACCCGCAGGCTCACACCGAGCTGCGGGGCGGCCAGGCCGGCACCATTCTGCTCACGCATCGTGTCGGTCAGGTCGGCGACGAGCCTACGCAGCTCGGCGTCGAAGTCGACCACCGGATCGGCCGGCGTGCGCAGCACCGGATCCCCAAACAGACGGATGGGCTGAACGGTCACGCGGGAGGGCTCCTTCATGGGTGGGACGAGCGGTGCCGTACCAGTCTACGGAGTGCTCGGGCCGGCACCGGCCGGCGTACCTCGATCGGCCGCCGCCGGTGTGCCCAGCGTCACCGGCAGGCTCTGGTAGCCGCGCAGGGTCAGCCGGGTCCGGTGCTGGGGCGTCCCGGCCAGGGCCAATTCGGGCAGCCGGCGCAGCAGCAACGGGAAGGCGAGCTGCGCCTCCAGCCGGGCCAGCCCGGCGCCGAGACAGTAGTGCGGGCCGGCGCCGAAGGAGAGCGGGTGCGCCTGGTCGCGGGTCGGGTCGAAGCGCTGCGGGTCGGGGAACCGGCGTGGGTCCCGGTTGGCCGCGCCGAGCAGCAGCAGCGTCACGCTGCCGGCCGGCAGGTCGAGCCCGCCGCAGCGCACCGGCGCGCTGCTGGTCCGGGTGGTCAGCTGCACCGGCGAGTCGTAGCGCAGCAGCTCCTCGACGTATGCCGGGGCGAGCCCGGGGTCGGCGCGCAGCGCGGCGGCGGCCTCGGGGTGCCCCAGCAGCACCACCAGCCCGTTGCCGAGCAGGTTGGTGGTGGTCTCGAAGCCGGCGACGAGCAGCACCACCAGGTTGGCCAGCAGCTCGTGGCCGGTGAGCCGATCGCCGTCGGCGTCGTGCACCTGGACCAGCGCCGTGGTCAGGTCGTCGGCCGGGGCGTTGCGCCGGGCGACGACCAGCTCGACGAAGTAGTCGCGCAGTTCGGTGGCGCCGGCGTCGGCGACGGCCAGCTCCTCAAGGGTGATCTCCGGCTCCAGCACCCCGGTCAGGTCGCTGGCCCAGCGGCGGAACAGCGGTCGGTCGGCCGCCGGTACGCCGAGCAGCGCGCAGATCACCCCCACCGGCAGGGGGTACGCGAAGTCGGACAGCATGTCGACCGGTGCGCCGTCCCTGGCCCGGTGGCACATCTCGTCGAGCAGATCCTCGGCCTGGGCGCGCACCACGTCGCGCATGCCGGCGATCCGGCGCGGGGTGAACGCGCCGGCGGCGAGCCGGCGCATCCGGCTGTGGTCGGGCGGGTTGGTCCGCAGCATGGACCGGGCGATCGACGCCACCGCCGGGCTCTCCCGCCAGTCCGGCCAGACCTCGTCCCGCAGCGCGTCGTCCAGCACCACGAGCCGGGGGTCGCGCAGCAGCTCGTCGGCCTCCGCGTAGCCGGTCACCACGTACATGCCCGGCAGCGCCTCCACCACCGGCCCGTGCGCGCGCAGCCGCTCGTACGTCGGGTACGGATCGATCCGCCCCTGCGGCGACATGAGCAGTGTGAGCGCCTCGGCAGCCTCCATGGCCGGCCTCCCCCGTCGATGCGTCGGAGGCTCCATCATCCCGATGGCGTCCACGATCGGCAGCCCCCCGGCCGGGGTGACGACGCCGATCCGGCCCGCTGCGGGCTCAGGCTCCAGTGGTCAGGACGCCCCTGCGGGCTCACATGCCGAGGGTCGGGCCCCGCCTTCGTGGGCTCAGACGCTGGCGCCCGGGTCCCCGGCGAGGACCGCGTCGCCGGCGAGCAGCGCGGGTTCCGGCAGCGGCAGCTGGATCTTGTGGGCCGCCTCCCAGTCGTACACCAGGCCGGGGCGCACCTGCGCGGCGAAGTAGTCGATGGCGCTCATCCCGCCCACCACCGGCTCGTCGACCTCCGCGACGAGCTGGGCGGGGACCATCGAGAAGCCGTTCTGCAGGGCGGCGCTGAGCCGGCGGTGCCCGTCGACGACGAAGAAGTACTCGCCGGTGAACCCGATCTTCAGGGGCTCCAGCCCCTCGTCGCCGGCCTCGGCCACGTCGCCGACGAACTCGGTGTCCCACAGCCCACGCAGGGTGGCGATGTCCTCGGTCGGGTAGACCCGGGCCGGGTCCAGCAGCAGCAGCGGTGGGCCGTCGCGCAGCACCTCGGCGCCGAGCTTCCCCTCGTACGCGGCGATGATGTGCTCGATCACCTCGGCGGCGGAGGCCCGGGTGGTGTCACAGATCAGGTCGTAGTTGCGCAGCCGTGCCTTGTCCACCCCGTACCGGATGATGAACCGGCTGCGCTCGCTCTCACTGCGCTCGCGCAGCTTGGCGGTGGCCTCCTCCAGCGAGGCGTAGCTCTCCGCCGGCCCAGACGGACGGGCCAGCACCCGGCGGGCCGCCTCACCCGGCTCGGTGATCATGTGCACCTTGAGCGCGTCGGTGAAGAAGTGCCAGGCCAGCCGGGAGTCCATGACGAGGCGCTCGCCGGAGGCGGCGATGTCGCGCTGAAGCTGGTCGACGTAGCCGTCGACGGCCTGGTCAAGCTCGGCGTGCAGGTTGAGCTGCAGGGCGGTCATCTGCCGCTGCTGCGCCATCTCGCGGTAGAGGTCACCCACGCTGACCCGGCGCATGCCCAGCCGCTTGGCGATCTCGACCGACACGGTGCTCTTGCCGCTGCCGAGGTCGCCGTTGAAGACGATCGATTGTCCAACGGTCACGACTGGTCCACCCCTGATCACCGGCTCATTGAAGACATCATCGACCTCGCGCCCGACCGACGCGTTCCCGCCATCCTGCGAGGGCCCCAGCTCGGCGCGTCTGACGCCCCGTCGCGACCTGGAGCCGTCGTACGCCTTGGCATGACGGGCGATGCTACCACTCCGGCGCCACCGCTTTGCCGGACGCGGTGTGCGAGGACCACCGTCCCGGACCAGGTCCGGTGGCCTTCGACGCCGGCCGACACGGTCAGAACATGCTCAACGGATCGACCTGAAGGCGGACCGGATCGGCGGCCTTCCGGGCGGCGCGCACCCCGGCGGCCGAGTGCAGCGCCTCGGCCAGCGCTGCAGCCCGGGCCCGGGGCACCCGCACCAGCATCCGCTCCCGGCCCTCCTCGGCCGGCACCGGCCCGAGCACCTCGGCGTCGTCCGGCAGCCGGGCCGCCGCGAGCAGGTCGGCCACGGCCTCGGCCGGGCCGGTGACGCTGGCCATCCGCACCGCCGGCGGGAAGCCCAGCTCACGGCGCTCGGCCAGCTCACGGCCAGCGAACCAGCCAGCGTCCCAGCGCAGCAGCGCCTGCACCGGGGCGAGCGCGCCGTCGGCGACCACCACCACCCGGCCGGCCGGTGCCGGGCGGGCCAGAGCCGCAGCAGCCAGCCAGCGGCGCAGCGCCTCCTCCCCGGCACGCAGGTCGGCCCGGGTCAGCAGGGCCCACGAGTCGAGCAGCAGCACCGCGCCGTAGCCGCCCTCGGCGACCGGCTCGGCGCCCGGCGTGGCGACCACCAGGGCCGCCCCGCCGGGCACGTCGGTCAGCACCTCCTCCCGCCCCGAGGTGCGCACCGGCACACCGGGAAACGCCCGGCCCAGCTCCTCGGCGGTACGCCGGGCGCCGGTCACCGCGGCCCGCAGGCGCCGCCCACCGCACTGCGGGCAGGCGTACGCGGCGGCCACCCGGGCGCACCAGCGGCAGGCCGGGGTGCCGCCGGCCGAGGGCAGCGCGAGCGGTCCGGCGCAGTGCGCGCAGCGGGCCGGGGTGCGACAGTCCGCGCAGGAGATCGAGGGCAGGTAGCCGCGCCGGGGCACCTGCACCAGCACCGGCAGGTCCGCCCGGACGGCGTCGCGGGCGGCCGTCCAGGCCAGGCTGGGCAGCCGGGCGGTGGCCGCCCCGGGATCGCGGGCCAGCTGCGGGTCGTCGCCGGTCGGCGCGATGGCCGGGATACGGGCCCGCACGGTCGCCCGGTCAGCGACCACCTCCCGGGCCCAACCGGTCTCCAGCAGCAGCTGCGCCTCGGCGGTACGGGCGTACCCGCCGACCAGCGCGCCGGCCTCGGCGAGCTGGGCGCGGGTGAGCAGCACGTCGCGGGCGTGCGGATAGGGCGCCCGGGGCTCGGAGTGCAGGTCGTCCCCGTCGTCCCAGACGGCGACCAGACCGAGCCGGTCCACCGGGGCGAACATCGCCGCCCGGGTACCGATCACCACCGGCACCTCCCCGCGCCGGGCGGCGAGGAACGCCCGGTAGCGCCGGGCCGGACCGAGCGCGGCGGAGAGGCTGACGTGCTGTTCCGGGCCGAGCACAGCGGTGAGCGCGGCGTCCAGCCGATCGAGGTCGCGGGCGTCAGCCACCACGACCACCGCGCCGCGTCCCCCGGCGACGGTCGCGGCGACCGCGTCGGCGTAGCGGGCGGCCCAGTCCTCGCCGGGCAGCGCCGACCAGACCGCGCGAGGTGCCCGGCCGTCGGTGAGCGCGCGCAGCAGGGCCGGCCCGGTCGGGTAGTCCCGCCAGCCGCGCGGGTCGACCGCTCCCCCGGGCTCGGCGGCCGCCGGGTCGATGGTCCCGGGCTGCACGGCTGCGGGGTCAGCGGTCGCGGTCTGCACGGCCGCGGACGCGGCGGTCGCCCGGTCGGGGGCGGCTTCTGGTGGGGTGGACGCGCCGCCGCCACGGGGCTCCTTCTCGACCCGGGCGTGCCGGGGTGGCACGGCCAGCCGGAGCACGTCGGCGAGGCTGCCCGCGTACCGGTCGGCGACCGCCCGGGCCAGCCGGGCGATCTCGGGCGCCAGCACCGGCTCCGGCGAGACCACCTTCTCCAGGTAGGCGAGCCGACCGGTGTGCCCGGAGTCGTCGGCGCGGGCCAGCAGCCAGCCGTCGACGAGTTGTCCGGCGAAGCGCACCTTCACCCGGGTGCCGGGCACCGCCACGTCGTCCAGCTCGGCGGGCACCAGGTAGTCGAACGGCCGGTCCAGGTGCGCCAGCGGAACATCCACGCAGACGCGAGCGACCGGCGACCCATCCGCGGGTCGCCGGTCGCTACGCCTGGTGGCGGTCAGGCTCCCGCGGCCGACTTGAGGTCGGCGGCCCGGTCGGTGCTCTCCCAGGTCAGGTCCGGCAGCTCCCGGCCGAAGTGGCCGTACGCGGCGGTCTGCTGGTAGATCGGGCGGAGCAGGTTGAGGTCCCGGATGATCGCGGCCGGGCGCAGGTCGAACACCTCGTTGACGGCCTTCTCGATCGAGGCGACCGGCACGGTCTCGGTGCCGAACGTCTCGATGAACAGGCTCACCGGGTGGGCCTTGCCGATGGCGTACGCGACCTGGGCCTCGCACCGCTCGGCCAGGCCGGCGGCGACCACGTTCTTGGCCACCCAGCGCATCGCGTACGCGGCCGACCGGTCCACCTTGGACGGGTCCTTGCCGGAGAACGCGCCGCCACCGTGCCGGGCGTACCCGCCGTAGGTGTCGACGATGATCTTGCGGCCGGTCAGGCCGGCGTCACCCATCGGCCCGCCGATCTCGAACCGGCCGGTCGGGTTGACCAGCAGCCGGTAGCCGTCGGTGTCCAGACCGAGGCTCTCCAGCTCCGGGGCGATGACGTGGTCGCGCACGTCCGGGGTGAGCAGCGACTCCAGCGAGATGTCCGCGGCGTGCTGGCTGGACACGACCACGGTGTTTAGCCGGACCGGGCGCAGCCCCTCGTACTCGATGGTCACCTGGGTCTTGCCGTCGGGCCGCAGGTACGGGATGGTGCCGTCCTTGCGCACCGCGGCCAGTCGGCGTGCCAGCCGGTGCGCCAGCGCGATCGGCAGCGGCATCAGCTCGGGCGTCTCGGAGCAGGCGAAGCCGAACATCATGCCCTGGTCCCCGGCGCCCTGCGCGTCCAGCGCGCTCTCCGACGCCCCGGTACGCAGCTCGAAGGCGTTGTCCACGCCCTGCGCGATGTCCTCGGACTGCGCGCCGATGGAGACGCTGACCCCGCAGGATGCGCCGTCGAACCCCTTCTTCGAGGAGTCGTAGCCGATGTCGAGGATGGTCCGGCGCACGATGGTGGGGATGTCGGCGTAGGCCTTGGTGGTCACCTCACCGGCGATGTGGACCTGGCCGGTGGTGATCATGGTCTCGACCGCCACCCGGCTGTGCGGGTCTTCGGTGAGTAGCGCGTCGAGGATGCCATCGCTGATCTGGTCGGCGATCTTGTCCGGGTGGCCTTCCGTGACCGATTCGGACGTAAAGAGGCGGCGTGTCACGGCACTCCTAAGCGTGTGAAGTCATTCCGCGGCAGTGTAGTCACCACTGCGGCGGGTGTCGGGGTCGGTCGCGCCTTGTTCCACCCGTCAGGAGCGGCCGGGCAGCCGCGCCACGACGAGATCCCATACGATGTCGGCCACGTCCTCCTTGGCCTGCTCGGGCAGTCGGCTGACCGAGCCGTCCGCGCCGATCACCGTCACCGTGTTGGTGTCGGCGCCGAAGACCTTGTCCGGCCCCACCTCGTTGACCACGATCAGGTCGGCCCGCTTCCGGGCGAGTTTCGCCCGTCCGTTGGCCTCGGCCTCGCCGGTCTCGGCGGCGAACACCACCAGCAACTGCTCCGGTCGTTTGCGCTGGCCGAGCTCCGCCGCGATGTCCGGGTTCGTGACGAGCTCGATGGTGGGTGCGACGCCATCGTCCGACTTCTTGATTTTGCCAGCCGCGTACGTCGCCGGCCGGAAATCGGCCGGAGCCGCCGCCATCACCACCGCGTCGGCCTCGACGGCGGCCTTCAGCGTGGCCTCCCGCAACTCGGCGGTGGTGCCCACTCGGACCAGGTCGACCCCGGCGGGGTCGGTGAGGGAGACGTTCGCCGAGACCAGGGTGACCCGGGCGCCCCGGGCGACCGCCGCCCGGGCGAAGGCGTAGCCCTGCTTGCCGGAGGAGCGGTTGCCCAGGAAGCGGACCGGGTCCAGCGGCTCGCGAGTGCCCCCCGCGGTGACCACCACCCGGCGGCCGACCAGGTCAGCGGGGGCGTGCCCGCCCCGGGCGAGGACCCGACGGGCGACCGCGAAGATCTCCGCCGGGTCGGGCAGGCGGCCCTTGCCGGTGTCGACGCCGGTGAGTCGGCCGACGGCCGGCTCGATGACCCGGACACCCCGGGCGCGCAGGGTGGCGACGTTGGCCACGGTGGCCGGGTGCTCCCACATCTCGGTGTGCATGGCCGGGGCCAGCACCACCGGGCAGCGCGCGGTCAGCAGGGTGTTGGTCAACAGGTCGTCGGCGAGCCCGTGGGCGGCCTTGGCGAGCAGGTCGGCGGTGGTCGGCGCGACCACCACCAGGTCGGCCTGCTGGCCGAGCCGGACGTGCGGCACCTCGTGCACGTCGGACCAGACGTCGTCGGCGACCGGTTGGCCGGAGAGCGCCGCCCAGGTCGGCGCTCCGACGAACCGGAGCGCCGACGCGGTCGGCACGACACGAACCCGGTGGCCCGATTCGGTGAAGAGCCGCAGCAGCTCACAGGCCTTGTAGGCGGCGATGCCGCCGCCGACCCCGAGGACGATCCCGGCGGACATCGACGTGTGCGGGCTTACGGCTGGTCGGTCGGCTCGGCGGTGAGCAGGCCCCCGTTGATCTCGCGCATGGCGATGGAGAGGGGCTTCTCCTGCGGGGTGGTCTCGACGAGCGGGCCGACGTACTCCAGGAGGCCCTCACCGAGCTGGCTGTAGTAGGCGTTCACCTGGCGCGCGCGCTTGGCGGCGAAGATGACCAGCGCGTACTTCGACGTCGTCTTCTCGAGGAGCTCGTCGATCGGCGGGTTGGTGATGCCTTCGGGGTTGGCGATGGATCCCACGAATTAACCTCTGCGTCTTTCGAGCCGCGCGGACGCGGTGCTGAGTCTCAACGGCGGTCGGCCGTCAGCCACGCACGCGTGACCAGGCCGGATCCGGATAAGAAGAACCGAGTAAGCCTACCAGCTCCTCGACCGCCCGATCGGTGCGGTCGTGGGCCACGGTGTGGTCGAAGGCCGCCGCCACAGCGGGGTCGGGGCGGTGCCCGGGCGGGCTCAGCAGCACCAGCCGGGCGTTGGGTAGCCGCGCCCGGACCAACTGGGCGCCCGCCAGGTCCAGCGGGAGCAACACCGGCTGCCCGGCGTCGAGCCGGGCGCGCAGCGGCAGGTACGGGGTGCCGCGGCGGTGCGGGCCCATCCGGGACCACTCCAGCAGCTCGCCGACGGCCACCCGGCGGTCAAACTCGGTGGGGGCGAGGAAGACTCGGTCGACCCCGTCCACCTCCGTCTCCCGGCGTGGCCGGGTGGTGGCCGGCACCGGGATCCACACGGACGGAGAACGCGCCCGGACAAGCTCGACGACACTCTCCGTGCCCGAACCCGAAGGTCCAGACAGGACAGTGAGCCGAGCCGCCGGGCGCGCCTCGTCATCCGTGCTCACTGCTTGTTTCTACACGCTGCCAGGTTCAGTTGGCGGCGAACTCTCCAAGCAGTGCCTTGCGCTGCTGCTCGCCGAGGCCGCGCAGGCGACGGCTGTCGGCGATCTTGAGCTTCTCCATGATCTGGGTCGCCCGGATCTTGCCGATGCCCGGCATTGCCTGCAGGACGGCCGAAACCTTGAGCTTGCCCACGACGTCGTCGCCTTCGGCGCGCTCGAGGACGGCACCGAGGGTGGTCTTGCCCTGCTTGAGCTGCTCCTTCAGCTCGGCACGGGCCTTGCGGATCTCCGCGGCCTTCTCGAGCGCGGCAGCGCGCTGTTCGGGGGTCAGTGACGGGAGCGGCACCAGTTCTCCTCAGGTCCCTATCGCGGCGGGCGGGGCGCACCGCCGCATCTGTGAAACGTGGTGTCGCTGTGAACCAAGGGGTCCGTGGTTCCCAGCGCGGGGAAAACTAGCGGTCAACGGAGCTTTCGGCAACGTGGACGCGCAGTGATCATCGCAGAGTGACCGAGCCGTCAGTCAGTCACGGGCAGCCAGAACGGCCCGGCACTCGGCCAGCACCCGGTCCGCGGCGGCCCGCAGGGCGACGGCGTCGGGGCCCGCCGAGAGCACCTCACGGGAGTACGAGGGCAGCACGTTGGCCAGGCTCGGACCGAAGACGGTACGCAGATCCGCCGCGCCGGCACCCTGCGCGCCGAGCCCCGGGGCGAGCAGCGGACCCCCCACGCCGGAGAGGTCGTGACCGGTGTCTCCGATGGTCGCGCCGACCACCAGACCGAAGCTGCCGAGTGGGGTCGCACCCCTGTTGAGCTGGGAAATCTCGTCGATCACGGTCTGCGCGACGGTGCGTCCGTCGGCCGTGCGGGCCTGCTGCACGGCGGCGCCCTCGGGGTTGGAGGTGAGGGCCAGTACGAAGACCCCGCCGCCGTGCTGGGCGGCCAGCTCGAACATCGGCGCCAGCGAACCCACCCCCAGGTAGGGGCTCGCGGTGACCGCGTCGACATACAGCGGGCTGGATGGATCGAGGTACGCGGCGGCGTACGCGCTGACCGTCGAGCCGATGTCGCCGCGCTTGACGTCCAGCAGAACGAGCGAGCCGGCATCCCGTAACTGTCGGATAGTTGACTCAAGAATCGCCACTCCGCGGGATCCGAATCGCTCGAAAAAGGCCGACTGAGGCTTGACCACCGCAACCCGGTCACCGAGCGCGTCCGCGACGGTCCGGGCGAACCGGTCAAGCCCTTGAAGGTCGTCGGCGAGCCCCCAGCGGGCCAGCAGACCGGGATGCGGGTCGATGCCGACACACAGCGGCCCCCGCTCGGTGACGGCACGGTGCAACCGGGTGCCGAAGCTCTCCATCCGGTACTTCCCCTCTCCTCGTCCGAACGGCTGCCCCGCCCGGCGTACCCCTGAGCCGTTGGTCAGGGTGGCTCAGCCGGCCGCCACGGCCGCCGCCACCCCGGCTGCGATCCGGGCCAGGTCGGCGTCGTCGGTGACGTACGGCGGCATCGTGTAGATCAGGTCGCGGAACGGCCGCAGCCAGACCCCCTGGTCGGCCGCCGCCACGGTGGCCGCGCCGAGGTCGACCTCGTGGTCGAGCTGGACCACCCCGATCGCGCCGAGCACCCGCACGTCGGTCACGCCCGGTGCGCCGCGCAGCGGCTCCAGCCCGGCGCGGAGGCCGCCGCCGACCCTTTCCACCTGCGCCGCCCAGTCCCCGGCCCGCAGCAGCCCGATGGAGGCGTTGGCGACCGCGCAGGCCAACGGGTTGCCCATGAAGGTGGGTCCGTGCGCCAGCACGCCCGCGGCGGAGATGGCCCGGGCGACCCGCGGGGTGCAGAGCGTCGCCGCCAGGGTCAGGTAGCCGCCGGTGAGCGCCTTGCCCACGCACATCACGTCCGGGGTCACCCCGGCGTGCT
Organism: Micromonospora sp. NBC_00858; assembly: GCF_045207365.1. Classification (NCBI taxonomy): domain Bacteria; kingdom Bacillati; phylum Actinomycetota; class Actinomycetes; order Micromonosporales; family Micromonosporaceae; genus Micromonospora; species Micromonospora sp. NBC_00858. Next base: position 3,835,582 of record NZ_CP108828.1, read on the forward strand.
CGGCGGCGAACATCGTCCCGGTACGGCCGAAGCCGGTGGCGATCTCGTCGAAGATCAGCAGCACTCCGTGCGCGCGGGTCACCTCGCGCAGCACTCGCAGGTACCCCGGATGGTGGAAGCGCATCCCGCCGGCACCCTGCACCACCGGCTCGACGATCACCGCGGCCAGTTCGTCGGCGTGCCGCTCGACCGCGTCCACCAGCTCCGCCACGTACGCCTCGTCGGGCGGGTCGGCGAAGCCGCCCGGCGGGACCGGGGCGAAGACCTGCCGGGGCAGTACGTCGCCCCAGAGGTGGTGCATCCCGCCCTCCGGGTCGCAGACGCTCATGGGGTGGAACGTGTCGCCGTGGTAGCCGCCCCGCCAGGTGGCGAGCCGGCGCCGCTGCGGTTGGCCGACGGCCCGCTGGTACTGCAGGCACATCTTCACCGCCACCTCGACGCTGACCGAGCCGGAGTCGGCCAGGAACACGTGCTCCAGGCCGTCCGGGCTCAGCTCGACCAGGGTCCGGGCGAGCTGGACCGCGGGTTCGTGGGTGAGCCCGCCGAACATCACGTGGCTCATCCGGCCGAGCTGGTCGGTCACCGCCGCGTCCAACGCCGGGTGCCGGTAGCCGTGGATCGCCGCCCACCAGGACGACATCCCGTCCACCAGCTCCCGCCCGTCGGCCAGCCGCAGCCGTACCCCCTCGGCGCTCTGCACCACGTACGGCGGGTTCGCCGACGGCAGCGCGGTGTACGGATGCCAGACGTGCGCCCGGTCGGCGGTCAGGATCTCCTCGGGCGTCACGCGCGTTCCTTCCAGTCCTGGGCGGGCAGGGCAGCCGTACGCCCCACGCCGGGTCCGGTCACCGCCCGGCGACCGCGTCCGGCGCCGGGGACGCGGCCGTCGCGCGGGCGACGGCACGGACCAGGGCGGGGCCTCGGTAGATGAAGCCGGTGTAGAGCTGCACCAGGGCGGCGCCGGCGTCGAACATCCGCGCCGCGTCGTCCGGGTCCAGCACTCCGCCGACCCCGATGATCGGCAGCCGGCCACCGGTCTCCCGGTGCACGAAGGAGACCACCTCCCGGGCCCGGCCGGTGAGCGGCCGGCCGGACAGGCCGCCGGCCTGCGCGCCACGCTCGGCGTCCACCGGGGCGAGCCCGTCCCGGGCCAGGGTGGTGTTGGTGGCGATCACCCCGGCCGCGCCCCGGGCCAGGCAGACCTCCAACAGCTCGGCGATCGCCGCCTCGGTCAGATCAGGGGCGATCTTGACCAACACCGGCTTCTCCCCGACCAGCGCGACGAGCAGCGCGTCCAGGTGCGCCCGATCCTGCAACGAGCGCAGCCCGGGGGTGTTCGGTGAGGAGACGTTCACCGCGAAGTAGTCGCCGTGCCCGCGCAGCGCCCGGTACGAGGCGAGGTAGTCCTCGACCGCCTCGTCCAGCGGGGTCACCTTGGATTTGCCCAACGAGATGCCCAGCGGCACGCCGATCGGCCGCGGCAGCGCGGTCAGCCGGGCGGCCAGTGCGGCGGCGCCGGCGTTGTTGAAGCCCATCCGGTTGACCACGGCCTCGCTGGCCGGCAGCCGGAACAGCCGCGGCCGGGGGTTGCCCGGCTGTGCCCGCGCGGTGACCGTGCCGACCTCGACGAAGCCGAAGCCGAGCGCCGGCCAGGCCGGCAGCGCCGCCCCGTCCTTGTCCATTCCAGCGGCCAGCCCGACCGGGTTGGGGAACCGCACGCCGAACACCGTGCGCGGTGCCTGGACCGCGTACCGGGCCCGCAGCGCCGCCAACGCCATCGGCCGCCGGGACAGCGCGGCCAGCCGCCGCAACGTCCACTCGTGCGCCGCCTCCGCGTCCCCACCGCCAACCCGGAACAACTGCGGCCGCACCACCCGCTCGAACACGGTCACTGGGCGGCTCGAAGGGTGGCGTGCAGGTCCTGCAGGGGGCGGACCTGCATGTCGCCGCGGATCCGCGCCTCGATACCCATCACGGCCGCGGCGGCGCCGGGGACCGTGGTGATGCAGGGGATGTCCGCGGTGACCGCGGCACTGCGGATCTCGTACCCGTCCGAGCGGGCGCTGGCGCCCGAGCCCTGCGGCGTGTTGATCACCAGCGCCACGTGGCCGCCGAGGATCAGCGACACCGCGTCGTCGCCCTCGCCGGCCTGGTAGTGCTTGCGGATCTGCTCGCAGGCGATGCCGTGCCGACGAAGCACCTCGGCGGTGCCGGTGGTCGCCACGATCTCGAAGCCCAGATCGGCTAGGCGCTTGATCGGGAAGATCATGCCACGCTTGTCCCGGTTGGCCACCGAGACGAAGATCTTCCCGGCGGTCGGCAGCGAGCCGTACGCGGCCGACTGGCTCTTGGCGAAGGCGTGCCCGAAGTTAGTGTCGATCCCCATCACCTCGCCGGTCGACTTCATCTCCGGCCCGAGCAGCGAGTCGATCCCCTTGCCGGAGCGGGTACGGAAGCGCTTGAACGGCAGCACCGCCTCCTTGACCGCGATCGGCGCGTCGGCGGGCATCGTGCCGCCGTCCCCGGTCGCCGGGAGCAGGCCCTCGGCGCGCAACTCGGCGATGCTGGCGCCGAGCGCGATCCGGGCCGCCGCCTTGGCCAGCGGCACCGCGGTCGCCTTGGAGACGAACGGGACGGTCCGCGACGCGCGCGGGTTGGCCTCCAGCACGTAGAGCACGTCGTCCTTGAGCGCGTACTGCACGTTGAGCAGGCCGCGGACGCCGACGCCACGGGCGATCGCCTCGGTGTAGCGACGAACCTCGGCCAGGTGCGAGCCCGCGAGGGTGATCGGCGGCAGCGCGCAGGACGAGTCGCCGGAGTGGATGCCGGCCTCCTCGATGTGCTCCATCACCCCGCCGATGTAGACCTCGCCGTCGGCGTCGCAGAGCGCGTCCACGTCGATCTCGATGGCGTCGTCCAGGAACCGGTCCACCAGCACGGGGTGGTCCGGGGAGATGTCGGTGGCCCGGCCGATGTAGTCGCGCAGCGTCGGGTCGTCGTAGACGATCTCCATGCCCCGCCCGCCCAGCACGTACGACGGCCGGACTAGCACCGGGTAGCCGATCTCGTCGGCGATCGCCTTGGCCTCGTCGTAGGAGGTGGCCATGCCGTGCGCCGGTGCGCGCAGCCCGGCCCGGGCGAGCACCGCGCCGAACGCGCCGCGCTCCTCGGCGAGGTGGATCGACTCCGGGGAGGTGCCGACCACCGGTACGCCGGCGTTCTTGAGCCGCTGCGCCAGCCCCAGCGGCGTCTGCCCGCCCAGCTGCACGACCACCCCGACCACGCCCGGCCCGCCGGCCGCCCGGCCGGAGGACTCCTCGGCGTGCCAGACCTCCAGCACGTCCTCGAAGGTCAGCGGCTCGAAGTAGAGCCGGTCGGCGGTGTCGTAGTCGGTGGAGACGGTCTCCGGGTTGCAGTTGACCATGACGGTCTCGAAGCCGGCCGCCCGCAGCGCCTGCACCGCGTGCACGCATGAGTAGTCGAACTCGATGCCCTGCCCGATCCGGTTCGGGCCGGACCCCAGGATCAGCACCTTCGGCCGGTCCGACGGCACGACCTCGGTCTCCGAGTCGTAGCTGGAGTAGTGGTACGGCGTGGTCGCCTCGAACTCGGCGGCGCAGGTGTCCACCGTCTTGTAGACCGGGCGCACGTCGAGGCGGTGCCGCAGGGTCCGTACGCCGTCCTCGGCGGCCAGCTCCGGCCGCAGCGCGGCGAGCTGCCGGTCGGACAGGCCGGCCCGCTTGGCCCGGCGCAGCAGCTCGGCGTCGAGCACCGGGGCGTCCACGATCTCGGCGCGCAGCTCGACCAGCGCGGCGATCTGGTCCAGGAACCACGGGTCGATCCCGCCGGAGGCGGCGGTGACCTCGGCGATCGACGCGCCCAGGCGCAGCGCCCGCTCGACGGTGTACAGCCGGCCGTCGTGCGGGATCCGCAGCGCGGCGAGGGTGTTCTCCGTCGTCGCGTCGGCCGGGTCCGGCACCGTCCAGAAGCCCGCTTCCTTCGTCTCCATCGAGCGCATCGCCTTGTTCAGCGCCTCGGTGAAGTTGCGCCCGAGGCTCATGGCCTCGCCCACCGACTTCATCGTGGTGGTCAGCTCCGGGTCGGCGCCGGGGAACTTCTCGAACGCGAACCGCGGGATCTTCACCACCACGTAGTCCAGCGTCGGCTCGAAGGCCGCCGGGGTCTTCAACGTGATGTCGTTGGGGATCTCGTCGAGGGTGTAGCCGATGGCCAGCTTGGCGGCGATCTTGGCGATCGGGAAGCCGGTCGCCTTGGAGGCCAGCGCCGAGGAGCGGGACACCCGCGGGTTCATCTCGATCACGACGATCCGGCCGTCGGCCGGGTTGACCGCGAACTGGATGTTGCAGCCGCCGGTGTCCACACCGACCTCGCGCAGCACCGCGATGCCCAGGTCACGCAGGTGCTGGTACTCCCGGTCGGTGAGCGTCATGGCCGGGGCCACGGTGACGCTGTCGCCGGTGTGCACGCCCATCGGGTCGACGTTCTCGATCGAGCAGACCACCACCACGTTGTCGTGCCGGTCGCGCATCAGCTCCAGCTCGTACTCCTTCCAGCCGAGCACGCTCTCCTCGATGAGCACCTCGTGCACCGGGCTGGCGGAGAGACCGTCGCCGGCGATGCGGGCCAGGTCCTCCGGGGTGTGCGCCATGCCGGAGCCCAGGCCACCCATGGTGAACGACGGCCGGATCACCACCGGCAGGCCCAACTCGGCGACGGTCGCCTCGACCTCGTCCATCGAGTGGCAGACCCGCGAGCGGGGCACCAGCGCGGCCGGGTCCTCGATGCCGAGGCGGACCCCGGCCTTGGCCACGATCTCCTTGAACAGCTGGCGGTCCTCGCCCCGGTTGATCGCGTCGATGTTCGCGCCGATCAGCTCCACGCCGTACTTCTCCAGCACGCCGGCCTCGTGCAGGGCGACCGCGGTGTTCAGCGCGGTCTGCCCGCCGAGGGTGGCCAGGATCGCGTCCGGCCGCTCCTTGGCGATGACCAGCTCCACGAACTCCGGGGTGATCGGCTCGACGTAGGTCGCGTCGGCGAACTCCGGGTCGGTCATGATCGTCGCCGGGTTGGAGTTGACCAGGCTGACCCGGATCCCCTCGCTGCGCAGCACCCGGCAGGCCTGGGTGCCGGAGTAGTCGAACTCGCAGGCCTGCCCGATCACGATCGGCCCGGAGCCGATCACCAGGATGTGCTTGAGATCGGTCCGCTTAGGCATTGCTGCGCCCCTCACTGTGCTGCGAGTCGAGGCCGCGGCCTTCGATCAGCTCGGCGAAACGGTCGAAGAGGTAGTCCGCGTCGTGCGGGCCGGCCGCCGCCTCCGGGTGGTACTGAACGGTGAAGGCGGGCACGTCCACGGCTCGCAGCCCCTCGACCACGTTGTCATTGAGGCAGACGTGGCTGACCCGAACCCCGCCGAAATCGGTGCCGATCACCTGGTCGGGGACCACCGCGCCCTGCCCCGCGCCGGGCACCTGGACGGCGAAGCCGTGGTTGTGGCTGGTCACCTCCACCTTGCCGGTGGTCCGGTCGAGCACCGGCTGGTTGATCCCCCGGTGGCCGTAGCCCAGCTTGTAGGTGCCGAAGCCGAGCGCCCGGCCGAGGATCTGGCTGCCGAAGCAGATGCCGAACAGCGGCACCCGCCGGACGAGCGCCTCCCGGGCCAGCGCCACCGGGCCGTCGGCCGTGGCCGGGTCGCCGGGGCCGGGCGAAAGGAAGATCGCGTCGGCGCCGGTGGCGAGCAGTTCCTCCATGCTCGACCCAGCCGGCAACACGTGGGTGGTCACCCCACGCGCGGCGAGCCGGCGCGGCACGTTGCGCTTGATGCCCAGGTCCAGCGCCGCCACGGTGAACCGGTGCTCCCCGACCGCCTCGACGACGTACGGCTCGGCGGTGGTCACCTCGGCGGAGAGGTTCGCGCCGACCATCTGCGGCGACTGGCGAACCCGGGCCAGCAGGCCGCGCGGGTCGTCGTCGACGCTGGAGATGCCCACCCGCATGGCGCCCCGCTCCCGCAGGTGCCGGGTCAACGCCCGGGTGTCCACTCCACTGATGCCCACCACACCCTCGGTGGCGAGCCGGTCCTCAAGACTGCCGGTGGCCCGCCAGTTCGAACCGATCCGGGCCGGATCGCGCACCACGTACCCGGCCACCCAGATCCGGCTGGACTCGTCGTCCTCGCCGTTGACGCCGGTGTTGCCGATGTGCGGGGCGGTCTGCACCACCACCTGCCGGTGGTAGGACGGGTCGGTGAGGGTCTCCTGGTAGCCGGTCATGCCGGTGTTGAAGACCGCCTCGCCGAAGGTCTCCCCGACACTGCCGTACGCCTCGCCGTGGAACGTACGCCCGTCCTCGAGTACGAGGATCGCGGAACGTCTGCGGGTCACTTGATTGCCTTTCCGTCCAGGACCGTCGGCTCGCCACGCAGGAAGGTCGCCACGATGCGACCCGGCAGCGTCATGCGGGCGTACGGGGTGTTGCGACTGCGACTGGCCAGCTCCGCCGGGTCGATGGTGCGACGGGCGGCCGGGTCGACCAGGGTCAGGTTGGCCGGCACGCCGGGTGCCGGGTCGACACCGTGGCCGGCCAGCCCGGCGATCCGGGCCGGGGTCCGCGACATCCGCTCGGCGATCAGGTCCCACTCGGGGCCGAGCACGTCCAGCGCGATGGAGAGGGCCGTCTCCAGGCCGAGCATCCCCGGCCGGGCGTACGCCCACTCGCACTCCTTGTCCTCCACGGCGTGCGGGGCGTGGTCGGTGGCGATCACGTCGAGCACCCCGTCGGCGAGCGCGGCGCGCAGCGCGGCGATGTCCGCGGCGGTGCGCAGCGGCGGGTTGACCTTGAAGACCGGGTCGTAGGTCTCCGCCCGCTCGTCGGTGAGCAGCAGGTGGTGCGGGGTGACCTCGGCGGTGACCCGTACCCCGCGCGCCTTGGCCTGGCGCAGCACCTCGACGCTGCCGGCGGTGGAGACGTGGCAGACGTGCAACCGGCTGCCCACGTGCTCGGCGAGCAGCACGTCCCGGGCGATGATCGCCTCCTCGGCGACCGCCGGCCAGCCGATCAGCCCGAGTCGGGTGGAGACCTCACCCTCGTGCATCTGGGCGCCCTCGGTGAGCCGGGGCTCCTCGGCGTGCTGGGCGATGATCCCGTCGAACGCCTTGACGTACTCCAGGGCCCGGCGCATCAGCTTCGGGTCGGCGACGCAGTGCCCGTCGTCGGAGAAGATCCGCACCCGGGCCGCGGAGTCGGCCATCGCGCCCAGCTCGGCCAGGCGCTCGCCGGCCAGCCCGACGGTGACCGCGCCGATCGGCTGCACGTCGACCAGCCCGGCCTCCCGGCCGAGCCGCCAGACCTGCTCGACCACGCCGGCGGTGTCCGCGACCGGGGAGGTGTTGGCCATCGCGCAGACCGCGGTGTAGCCGCCCAGCGCGGCCGCGCGGGAGCCGGACTCGACGGTCTCGGCGTCCTCCCGACCGGGCTCGCGCAGGTGGGTGTGCAGGTCGACCAGTCCGGGCAGGGCGACCAGGCCGGTGCCGTCGAGCACCGTGGCGTCCGGTGCGGACAGCCCCGGGCCGACCTCGGCGACCACCCCGTCGCGGATCAGCAGGTCGGTCGGTGCGGAGCCGACGACACTCACGCTGGTGATCAGGTACGCGGTCACCGGTTGTTCCCTCCGAGCAGCAGGTACAGGACGGCCATCCGCACGGAGACCCCGTTGGTGACCTGTTCGACGATGGTGGAGCGGGGAGAGTCGGCCACCTCGGGAGTGATCTCCATCCCCCGGTTCATCGGGCCGGGGTGCATGACGATCGCGTGCTCGGGCAGCCGGCGCATCCGCGGCCCGTCCAGGCCGTAACGGCGGGCGTACTCGCGGGCGGAGGGGAAGTAGGAGTCGTTCATCCGCTCCCGCTGCACCCGCAGCATCATCACCACGTCGACGTTGGGCAGCACGGAGTCGAGGTCGTAGGAGACGTCGGTGCCGGGGGCGAGCGCCGCGGAGATGTCCACCGGGATGAGGGTGGGCGGGCCGACCAGGGTGACCTTGGCGCCGAGGGTGGAGAGCAGCAGCACGTTCGAGCGGGCCACCCGGGAATGCAGCACGTCCCCGACGACCGCGACCGACAGGCCGGCCAGCCGGCCAAGCCGGGCCCGCATGGTGTACGCGTCCAGCAGCGCCTGGGTGGGGTGCTCGTGGGTGCCGTCGCCGGCGTTGACCACCGACCCGTCCACCCAGTTGGCCAGCCGGTGCGGCGCACCGGAGGCAGGGTGCCGGACGACCACCGCGTCGGCGCCCATGGCCTGCAGGGTCAGCGCGGTGTCCTTCAGGCTCTCGCCCTTGGTGACGCTGGACCCCTTGGCGGAAAAGTTGATCACGTCGGCGCTGAGCCGCTTCGCCGCCGCCTCGAAGGAGATCCGGGTGCGGGTGGAGTCCTCGTAGAAGAGGTTCACCACGGTCCGGCCGCGCAGCGCGGGCAGCTTCTTGATCTCCCGGCCGGCGACCGTGGCCATCTCGGCGGCGGTGTCCAGGATCTCGGTGGCGGTGTCGGCGTCCAGGTCCGCGCCGGAGAGCAGGTGCCTGATCATGAGGTGGTCCCCCCGTACAGCTTGACCTCGTCGGCTCCGTCGGTCTCGGCGAGCGTGACCCTGACGCTCTCGACGAGCGAGGTCGGGATGTTCTTGCCGACGTAGTCGGCCCGGATCGGCAGCTCCCGGTGGCCGCGGTCGACCAGGACGGCGAGCTGCACGGACGCCGGGCGGCCCACGTCGTTGAGCGCGTCGAGCGCGGCCCGGACGGTGCGGCCGGAGAAGAGCACGTCGTCGACGAGGATGACCCGCTTGCCGTCGATGCCACCGGCCGGCAGCTCCGTCGGGCCGACCGCGCGGGTGGCGTGCCGGCGGAGGTCGTCGCGGTAGAGCGTGATGTCGAGCACACCGACCGGGACGGCGACGTCCTCGAAGGTGCTGATCCGGGCGGCGAGCCGCCGAGCGAGCGGGGCACCCCGGGTGGGAATCCCGAGCAGCACCGTGTCGGCGGCGCCCTGGGTCTTCTCCAGGATCTGGTGGGCGATGCGGTCGACCACGCGTTGCACGTCGGCGCTGGCGAGGATCACCTTCACCGAGGGTTGTCGCGGTGGTGACGAGCGGGCAGCCGGTGGGTATGCCACGGCGGACCTCCTTCCCCGCCTCACTGGACGGGTCGTTAAAGGATGTCGGGCACCTCCGGCCGGTCCGCGGACGGACCTGGCCGGGGCTTCACGCCACGTTACCAGTGGTCACCGGGCCGATGGACGGCGGCCGCTGAGCATCGGATCAGGCCCGGCGAATGGGGATAACTCCCCCGGTGCTCCCCAACGGTAAGGTCACGACCACTTGACCAGGTGTCGCAATCCCCGTACCGTCACGCTCCGTAGCGATCGACGGGAGAACCCCGAGCAGCACTGGGAGTGTCCGAATGCCCTCTGAATACGCCAAGTCGCTGGGCGCCCGCCTGCGCTCCATCCGCCAGCAGCAGGGTCTCTCCCTGCAGGGCGTGGAAGAGAAGTCGAACGGGCGGTGGAAGGCCGTGGTGGTCGGCTCGTACGAGCGCGGCGACCGGGCCGTGACGGTGTCCCGCCTGGCCGAGCTGGCTGAGTTCTACCGCGTCCCCGTCTCGGAGCTGCTGCCCGACGGCAGTGGTGTCCGTCACGAGCCCACCAGCAAGATCGTCCTGGACCTGGAGCGGCTCTACGACGAGGCCTCCGAGGACCTGGCCTACGTCGCCCGCTACGCCCGCGCCATCCAGCAGCAGCGCGGCGACTACAACGGCCGGGTGCTCTCCATCCGCGCCGATGACCTGCGGGCGCTCGCGATCGTCTACGACGCCTCGCCGTCGGGTCTGATCGAGCGGCTCACCGAGCACGGTGTGCTGGTCGCCGACCCGCGGGCGTTCTTCGCGTCCTGAGCCGTCGATCCACGAGAAGGGCCCGTGCCATCCGGCACGGGCCCTTCTCGTGGTACGGGTGCTCAGCGGGTGGCGTACTCGGCGATTCGGCCGAGGATGCCGTTGAGGAAGCGCGGCGAGTCGTCGGTGGACATCTGCCGGGCCAGCTCGACGGCCTCGCTGATCGCCACCGCGTCGTCGATCTCGTCGACGTAGAGCAGCTCGTAGACCGCGATCCGGGCGAGGTTGCGGTCGACCACCGGCATCCGCTCCAGCGTCCAACCCTCGGCGTAGCTGGCGATCAGCTCGTCGATCCGGTTCAGGTGCTCGGCGACCCCCTCGATCAGGCCCACCGCGTAGCCCAGGTGCTCCGGCCGGGGCTGCTCGATCCGCTGCAGGTAGCCGGCGAGCACCTCGACCGGGGGCCGGTCCCGAAGGTCAGCCTCGTAGAGGACGTCCAGCGCCCGCTTGCGCGCCTTGCGACGCGCGGGCATCTGCTGCTTGGGACCCTCAGCCATCAGGAGCGGCCGAGGTAACGGCCGTCGCGCGTGTCGACCTTGATCTTCTCGCCTGTGGTGATGAAGAGCGGCACCTGCACGGTCGCGCCGGTCTCGACGGTGGCCGGCTTGTTGCCGCCGGTCGACCGGTCGCCCTGCAGACCCGGCTCGGTGTAGGTGACCTCCAGCACGACGCTGGTGGGCAGCTCGATGTAGAGCGGGACGCTCTCGTGCGTGGCGACGGTCGCCTCGGCCTCGGGGAGGAGGTAGTTGGCCGCCTCGCCGACGGTGCCCCCGGGAACGGTGATCTGGTCGAAGGTCTCCAGATCCATGAAGACGTAGTCCTCGCCGTCGGCGTACAGGTACTGCATCGTGCGCTTGTCCACGGTCGCGGTTTCGACCTTGGTGCCCGCGTTGAAGGTCTTGTCGACCACCTTCCCGGACAGCACGTTCTTCAGCGTGGTGCGCACGAACGCACCACCCTTACCGGGCTTGACGTGCTGGAACTCGACGACGGCCCAGAGCTCGCCGTCAAGGTTGAGTACCAGGCCGTTTTTGAGGTCGTTGGTGGAGGCCATTTCCTGCCTTGATCATCAATTGGCGGACAGACCCTACGAGTCTACTAGCTGCGTCGAATCGCCCGGCCCCCGCTCGGGACGGCCCCTCAGCGGGCGGCCAGATGGTGCAGGGCGAGGCGATAACCGTCAATGCCGAGCCCGCAGATCACCCCAGTGGCCACCGCGGACACCACCGAGTGGCGCCGGAAGTCCTCGCGGGCATGGATGTTGGAGATGTGCACCTCCACCAACGGCCCCCGCAGCATCGCGCAGGCGTCCCGCACCGCGTACGAGTAGTGCGACCAGGCGGCCGGGTTGAGCACCACCGCGGCGCCCTCGTCGGCGGCGGCGTGCAGCCAGCCGAGCAGCTCGTGCTCGGCGTCGGTCTGCCGGACCGTCACGTCGAGCCCCAACTCCTTGCCGGTGTGCTCGCAGAGCGCCACCAGGTCGGCGTAGCTGGCCGCGCCGTACACAGCAGGCTCGCGGGAGCCCAACCGGCGCAGGTTCGGCCCGTTGAGGACGTAGACCTTCACGCCGGGCCACCTTTCGTTCGCGACCGCGGGGCTCGCAAACCCGGCTCACTCCTCGCGCTCACGCGAGACCCACCTCCCGGTAGGCGGCCGCGAGCAACTCGTCGTCCGGACCCTCCAACATCGCCGGGCGGGCCAGCCCGTCCAGCACCACGAAGCGGAGCTGACTGCCCCGGGCCTTCTTGTCCACCCGCATCGCGGCCAGGAGCTGCGGCCAGGCGTCGGCCGGGTAGCTCACCGGCAGGCCGAGCGCGGCCAGGGCGCTCCGGTGCCGCTCGGCGGTCGGCGCGTCCAGCCGGCCGGCGAGCCGGGCCAGCGCGGCGGCGTACACCAGGCCGACGGCGACAGCGTGGCCGTGCCGCCAGCGGTAGCCCTCGACCCGCTCGATCGCGTGGGCCAGCGTGTGCCCGTAGTTGAGCACCTCCCGCAGGCCCGACTCACGCAGGTCGCCGGAGACCACGTCGGCCTTGACCCGGATCGCCCGCTCGATCAGCTCCCGGGCGACCGGCCCGCGCGGGTCGGTGGCCGCCGCCGGGTCACGCTCGACCAGGTCCAGAATCGCCGGGTCGGCGATGAAGCCGCACTTGATCACCTCGGCCAACCCGGCCGCCAGGTCGGTGGCGGGCAGGCTGTCCAGGGTGGCCAGGTCGGCCAGCACCCCGACGGGTGGGTGGAACGCGCCCACCAGGTTCTTGCCGGCGGCGGTGTTGATCCCGGTCTTGCCGCCCACCGCGGCGTCCACCATGCCCAGCAACGAGGTGGCCACCGGCACCCAGCGCACGCCGCGCAGCCAGCAGGCCGCGACGAAGCCGGCCAGGTCGGTCACCGCGCCGCCGCCGACCCCGACCACCGCGTCGGTACGGGTGAAACCGGCCGCACCGAGCCGGTCCCAGCACTCGGCGGCCACGTCGATCTGTTTGCCCGCCTCGGCGTCGGGCACCTCGATCGGCAGCGGCTCGACGCCGGCCGCGCGCAGCCGCTCGCCGATCGCGTCGGCCAGCGCCTTCAGCGGGGGCGCGTGCAGCACCGCCGCGCGGGTCGCGCCGGGCAGCAGCCCAGGCAGCGTGTCCAGCAGGTCTCGTCCGACCAGCACGTCGTACGGCCGCTCGCCGCCGACCGGGATCCGGGTCACCTCGTCCATCGCCGGCAGCCTAGTCCAGCGGAGGGCGCGGTGACGGCAGCTGCCCACCTGCTGGCCGGGCGGCCCAGTCGGCCAGCAGGCGGGCGTGCTCGGCCACCGCGGCGCGCAGCGCGTCCGGGTGCCGCACGGTGAACGGGCAGCCCAGCCCGGCGAGCAGCGCGGCCGCGCCGGGCAGGCTCTCCGCGCGGCCCCGAAGCAGCACCCCGTCGGTGGTGGCGGTCAGCTCGGCCACGCTGGGCGGGACGCGACGGCGGGCGGCGACCAGGTCGGTCTCCAGCAGCACCTCGATCTCGTGCGTGTACGGCACGCCGGCCAGCGACCGGGTCACCCGGGCCACCGGGTCGAAGCCGTCCGGCACGGTGAACGTCGCCGCGCCAGGCGTCACGGCGCCGATCCGGTCCAGCCGGAACGTGCGGATCTGCCCACGCCGGTGGTCGTGGCCGGTGACGTACCAGCGGCCGGCGTGGAAGACCAGCCCGTACGGGTCGAGCTCACGGTGCGACTGCTCACCCCGCCAGGAACGGTAGTCCAGCGCCACCCGCTGCCGGTGTCGGGCAGCCGCGGCCAGTGTGAGCAGGGTGCCCGATGTCGGCCCCCGCTGCGCCTCGGGGCGCCACAGGGTGAAGCCGAGGTGCTCCTGCACGGCGGCCAACCGGTCGGCGAGCGCCGCCGGCAGCACCCGCCGGATCTTCGCCAGCGCGGTGGCGGTGGCCGGCTGCTCGGTGCCCAGCCCGACCCGTTCGGCGACGACCAGGCCGAGCAGCACGGCCACCGCCTCGTCGTCGGTGAGCATCAGCGGCGGCAACTTGAACCCGGGGTGCAGCCGGTAGCCGCCGTGGCGGCCCCGGTCGGCGGTGACCGGGATGCCCATCTCGACCAGGGTGGCCGCGTACCGGCGCACGGTGCGCTCGTCCACGCCGAGCCGCCCGGCCAGCTCGGCGGCGGTCGCCCGGTGCCGCGTCTGCAGCAGTTCGAGCAGGGCCAGCACCCGAGCCGCAGGATGTGACACGGACCACTCCTCTAAACCGGGCGGATTCTGTCCGGTTGCAATCGTACGGTCGTGGCCACAACCGAGAGAAGGAGCGACAGATGGCGACGTTCGTGCTGGTACCGGGGTTCTGGTTGGGTGCCTGGGCATGGCGGGACGTGACCGGTGCGCTGCGCGCGCAGGGGCATGAGGTCTACCCGATGACGCTGACCGGGTTGGCCGAGCGGGCCCATCTCGCCGGGCCCGAGGTGAGCCTGGAGACGCACACCGTCGACATCGTCCGGTTGATCGAGGTCGAGGACCTGCGGGAGGTGCTGCTGGTCGGGCACTCCGGCGGTGGCATGCCGGTCGCTCAGGCGGCGGACCGCATCCCGGACCGGATCGCCCGGGTGGTCTACGTGGAGAGCGGGCCGCTGCCGGACGGCACGGCGCAGTTCGACACGGTGCCACCCGAGGAGCAGCAGGCGCTGCGGGACGCCATCGGTGCTGGTCACCTGCTGCCGCCGCCGGCCTGGGATCCGGCGGCCGATCCGGCCAACCTGGCCGGGCTGGACGAGCCGACGCTGGCCCTGCTGCGCGCCCGGGCCACTGGGCAGCCGCTGCGGGCGGCGACCGACCCGGTGCGGCGCACCGGTGGTCGCCCGGTGCCGACCGCGCTGGTCGCCAGCACCTTCCCGCTGGCGGTGGTGGAGCAGATGATCGGACAGGGGCACCCGTTCTTCACCGGGCTGGCCGGTGGTCAGCTGTTCGAGCTGCCCACCGGGCACTGGCCGATGCTCAGCGAGCCCAAGGCCCTGGCCGACGTGCTCGACGCCATCGCCCGCAGCTGAGGCAGTGCCTGCCACCGGCCCGCCACACCCGACCATGAGGGGCGAAATACGCCGGCCGGGGTGAAACGGCGGGCGGTGACAGGCCTGTGGGAGGGTGTGTCGGCGCGGTGGTCGCGTCCATGGTGATGCCCGGCGGACAGTTGCGGGGCAGGGGTGAGGAGTTGGGCATGTCGACGGTGAAATGGGCTACCGGCGCGGCGATGTTGACGTGCGCCGGGGCGCTGGTGGCCTGCCAGGCCGACCCGCCCGCAGACCCCGCCGCCTCCGCCGGGCCCTCCGCCTCGGCACCCGCGACGGCGACGGTGGCTGCACCGTCGCCGTCCACCCCGCCGCCGTCCACCTCGGCAGGTCCGACCGACGCCGTCCTGTCCGGTTCACGGGAGGTCGCCATCGTCCGGGTGCAGTCATTCGAGTCCGGGGTGTCGCTCTACGGCCAGCTCGTCGAGGCCGACGACGACAGCGGCCGCCAACGGTTCGTCCCGACGCCGATCGGTGGCGACAAATACCTGATCAAGGCGTACGGCCAGCCCAACAGCCATCCCGCCAACGATGAGCCGTCCTGCTGGCAGGTGCGCAACCCTCGCACCACAGAGTCACTGACCGTCGAGGGGGCGGTCTGCGACACCGCCAACCCGGGTCAGCAGTTCACGATCACCGCCAGCGGCAAGGGTGCGTACGCGATCAGCAACGAGTCGGCGTACCTGCAGCACTCCGCCACCAGCGGCCTGATCCTCGAAGAGCTGGGCGACGCCCCGCTGCGGAGCACCTTCCGGTTCGTCGACAACGGCCCCGCCCGCCGTCCGGCCGGCGGCTGACCGGGTCAGCGGGGCAGCAGCGCGGCGATCTCGGCGACGATGTCCTCCGGGGTCCGACCGTCGGTGCGCACCGTCGCGGTGGCCACCTCGGTGTAGAGCGGCCGGCGCTGATCCATCAGATGCTTGAGGGTGGCCCGCGGGTTGATCGCCAGCAGCGGCCGGCCGGCGCCGAGCCCGACCCGCTTCACCGCGTCGGGCAGCTCGACCGAGAGGTGCACCACCCGGTGCCCGACCAGGGCGGCCCGGGTCTCCTCGGCCAGCACCGCGCCGCCGCCGAGGGCGAGCACCCCCGGGCTGGCAGCCAGCGCCGCGGCCACCGCGGCCCGTTCGAGGGTACGGAAGTGCGCCTCACCCTCGTCGATGAAGATCTCCGGGATGGGCTTGCCGGCCATCCGCTCGATGTCGGTGTCGGTGTCGCGGAACTCCACGCCGAGGGCCGTGGCGAGCGCCTCCCCGACGGTGGTCTTGCCGGAGCCGGGCGCGCCGACCAGTACGACGACCGGCGCCATCAGCGGATGACCAGCGCGTCGAGGTAGCCGGCCACGTTGCGGCGGATCTCGGCCACCGAGTCCCCGCCGAACTTCTCGGTGGCCGCCTCCGCCAGCACCAGCGCGACCATCGCCTCGGCGACCACCGCCGCGGCGGGCACCGCGCAGACGTCCGAGCGCTGGTTGATCGCGGTGGCCGGCTCCCCGGTGGTGACGTCCACGGTGGCCAGCGCCCGGTTCAGCGACGAGATCGGCTTCATCGCGGCACGGACCCGCAGCGGCTCACCGGTGGTGATGCCACCCTCCAGGCCGCCGGCCCGGTCGGTGACCCGGCGGACGCCGGTCGCCGACGGGATGATCTCGTCGTGCGCCTCGGAGCCGCGGGACCGGGCCTGCTGCCAGCCGTCGCCGATCTCCACACCCTTGATCGCCTGGATCGACATCAGCGCGGTGGCCAGCCGGGCGTCGAGCTTGCGGTCCCACTGCACGTGGCTGCCCAGCCCCGGCGGCACCCCGTACGCCAGCACCTCGACCACGCCGCCGAGGGTGTCGGCGGCCTTCTTCGCGGCGTCCACCTCGGCGACCATCAGGGCGCTGGCCTCCGGGTCGAGGCAGCGCAGCGGGTCGGCGTCGATCCGGGCGGCGTCCTCCGGGCGCGGGCGCAGCCCTGGCTTCGCGGCCACCGGGCCCAACTCGACGACGTGCGAGACGATCTCGATGCCGAGCGCCTGCCGGATCAGCGCCTTGGCGACCGTGCCGACGGCCACCCGTGCGGCGGTCTCCCGAGCGCTGGCGCGCTCCAGGATCGGCCGGGCGTCGGTGTGGCCGTACTTCTGCATGCCGGCCAGGTCCGCGTGGCCCGGCCGGGGGCGGGTCAGCGGGGCGTTGCGGGCCTGCCGGGCCAGCTCGTCGGGGTCGACCGGGTCGGCGGCCATCACCGTGCGCCACTTCGGCCACTCGGAGTTGCCCACCCGGATCGCCACCGGGCTGCCCAGGGTGACGCCGTGCCGCAGGCCACCGAGCACCTCGACCTCGTCCCGCTCGAACGACATCCGGGCGCCACGGCCGTAGCCCAGCCGCCGGCGGGCCAGCTCGTCGGCGATCTCGGTGGTGCTCACCTCGATGCCGGCCGGCACCCCCTCCAGCAGCGCGACGAGGGCGGGACCGTGCGATTCACCTGCAGTCAACCAGCGCAACACAGCGGTCAGTCTGTCACGGCCTGCCACCGGCACTGTGCGCTGCCCGTCGCGTCCCGCCCTGCGGACGCCGCCGGCTTGACGGGAAACCCTAAGATCAGGTCGGTGCGCCGGGAAGTCTGGTCGGCAGTGACTTCGTCGAGCCCTGATTTCAGGAGTTCCGGTGCTGCTCTTCGCGTTCGCCGCCGTCCTGCTGCTGGCCGTCCTGCTCTCCAGCCTGGCCCACCGGACCATCCTCTCCACCGCGGTGCTCTTCCAGTTCGCCGGCTTCGTGCTGGGCCCGGAGACCACCGGGTTGCTGGAGGTCACCGCCCAAACGCCGATCGTGTCGACCCCGGCCGAGCTGGCCCTGTTCACCGTGCTCTTCACCGCCGGCATGCGGGTCGGCTGGGCGAACCTGCGGCTCGGCGGCCTTGCCGACTGCCCGGCCGGGCGCTGGGATGGGGCCTGCCGCTGACCCTGGTCATCACCGCGGTGCTGGCGCACTTCGTGGTGGGGTTGGACTGGCCGGAAGCACTGCTGCTCGGGGCGATCCTCTCCCCCACAGACCCGGTCTTCGCCGCCGGCCTGGTCGGCAACGACCGGCTGCGCCACCTGCTCAACGTCGAGGCCACCTTCGGCGAGCGGCAGCGGGAGAGCTTCGAACACTTCGGCGAGCTGATCGCCGGGCTGGGTCTTCGCGGTGCTCGCCATCGTGGTGGCCCGCCCGGCGGCACTGGCCGTGTCCTTCCTCGGCTCACACCTGAGCCGCACCGAGCAGTTCGCCGCCATGCGGATCGGCCCGGAGGGCTTCGCCTCGGTGGTCTACGGCCTGCTGGTGCTCCAGGCCGGCACCCCCGCTGGCGACGAGGCCTTCCACCTGGCCGCGTTGACCATTGTGCTGTCTATCTTCGCGCACTCCTCGACCGACACTGTGATCGCCCTAATCTTCAACCCGTCGCCCCCGCCTGGTACGAAAATGGCTGCGGTTATATGGCTCGGCTGTCGCCGGGCCGAACCGAAGGCCCAGGGCCGCGACCGCCGACGCCAGTCCAACCACAGCGTCGAGAAACACAGCGTGACGACGTAACGGGACTGCCAACCGCTCCGCGTCGGCCCAGCCGAATTCGCTGATGGCGCCGTCGAGCAGTTCAGGGTGTCCGAAACGTCGATGACCTGTGCGACTTCCACCGAATGCACACCGCCTCCTGCCGGGTCCTGGGCTTCAGCCCGCAGGCCTACTACGCGTGGCGTAGAGATTCGGCCTCACAGCGGGACTGGGACAACGTCCACCTGATCAACGCCGCGCTGGACATCCACCACGACGACCCGGCGTTCGGCTACCGGTTCATCGCCGACGAACTCGCCGCTCAGGGCATCCACCGCCGGCGCCAACCGGGTGGCCAGGCTCTGCTTCTGGGAAGACGTCGCGCGGGTGCGGGTGGGGAGGGCGGCCTCAGGCGGCGCGTGCCGCAGCCAGCGCGGCGGCCATCTCGGCCCGGGGCGCGGCGACCCCGGTGAACTGCTCGAACTGGCCGACCGCTTGGGCCAGCAGCAGATCCAGCCCGGAGACGAGCCGGCGACCGGCCGCCAGCGGCGTCGGCCACGGGTCGTAGAGCGCGTCGAAGAGCACCGCCTCCGGCCGCCAGGCCACCGTGCCGGCGAGCGGGTCGGCGACCCCCTTCGGCACCGTCGCCGCCGAGGGCGAGCACCCCCGGGCTGGCGGCCAGGCCGGCCCGCGCCAGGTGGCGGCGAAGCCGTTATGAACTCCGGTGCGCAATCAGCGACTTGGTAAGGCCCAGCAGTCGTTCGTTGCGAATGGTGGCATCCGGAAACAGGTGCCGCATCTCCGCCCGGCCGATCAGCTCCGTGGTGAGGACCTGCCGGATAGCTGCCTCGTACGACTTGCCCGGGGTGTATGCCAACGGCCACTTTCGCGCCACGACCACGCGCGCCGGCACCGGCAGGAACTGCATGCCGGGCGCCACCCAGTGCGGCTCGACCGGGAAGTACCGGTACGGCGTCTGCACCCAGTACGCGGGCGCCAGCTCGCGAATCGCCTCCGCCATGCGCCGGCGGCGTTCGTGCCCGCCCACATGCTCCAGCACGCTGTTGCTGAAGACGAGGTCGTACCGGCGGCTGAGGATGCTCTTGGGCAGCTCGCAGGCGTCGGCGTGGTCCGCCTCGGCCCACGCCGGCAACTCCGACGGCAGCGGCTCCAGGTTGACCACGTGGACGCGCGCCGGACGTACCGGCACCCCGGCCCAGCTCTCCACCCGCCCGCCAAGGTCGAGGACGCTCATCTCGGCGAGGTTGGGGAACGTGTCCGGCAGCCAGGCCGCGCGCCGCGCCCGGCGCTTCGCGCCGAGCGAGGTCGGCGAGTCGACCAGGCGGAACCTGAGCGAGTGAAGTGCCATGAGCCGGCATCCTTGTCTGCTGTGTCGGGGGAGGCGGTTCGCGAAGCGAACCGGTCGTGCGGTCGGTGGGCGCGAGCTCAGATGCCCCGGCCCCGCTTGTGCAGGGTGCGCAGGACAGCGTCGGCCCGGACCACCCGCCCGGCCACCGCGAGCGCGAGGTACGCGCGCGGCTCGCGCGGGTTGCGCCGGATGGTCCGCCGCGCCCAGCGCAGCGCGCCCTGCCGGTCCCCGGACGCGGCCCGGGCGAAGGCGATCTGCCCGGCAACGCGCGCCTCGCCGGCCGGCTGGGTGCCGAACTCCGGGTAGCGCTCCAGCAACCACTGCAACGCCTCGGAGATCGTGTCCCAGCGCTGCGCGAAGTACGACCGCTGGTGCCAGCGCACCAACACGTAGGGGGTGCGCAGGTTGACCAACGGGGCGCTGCGGGCGGCCCGGAGCAGGAACTCGTAGTCCTCTGCGTAGCTGCCCGGGATCTCCTCGTCGACCAGCCCGAACCCGTCCCGCAGGGCCGCGGCGCGGATCAGGAAGGTGGACGGATGCAGCTCGGTCATCCGGTCCCGGAGCAGGTCGGCCAGGGCGACCCGCTCCCTGTCGAGCACCCGGTCCACGGTGTGCCCGTCGTAACTGACCCGGATGCCGCAGCTGACAAACTCGGCCTCCGGCGCTGTGGCGAGCGCGGCGATCTGGGCGGAGAGCTTGCCCGGCAACCATTCGTCGTCGTCGTCGCAGAACGCGATCAGCTCACCCTCGGCGGCCAGGGTGCCCGAGTTGCGTGCCCCGGCCAGCCCCGGGGTTCGCCCGTTACGGATCACCCGGACGGCGCGGTCAGGCCGGGACAACTCGATCAGCGACCCGTCCGGGTCGGAGTGGTCCTGGACCACCACGACCTCGATGGCGCCGGGATGCTCCTGGTCGAGGATGGCCCGGACCGCGGCGCGGAGCAACTCCGGCCGATCCCGGGTCGGCACCACGACGCTGACCGTGGGTGCCGTCATCGGTCCCGCCCCTGGCCCCGGCCGGGCCGCTCCCACGGGCGCCACCACGCCCGGCGTCGCCCGGATGCGGAGGCGACCAGCCCGTCCACGATCTGCCCCACCCGGGCCACCGCCGCGTGCCGCGCGTCGTGCGCCTGCGGGTCGGAGGCGACCGCGAAACGGGTCGGGTCGGCCAGCCCGGCGTCCAGTGCGTCGCGCAGGGCCTGACGGGTCTCGCAGAGCGCGACCATGCCGGCCGCGCCGAGCCGGCGGGCGAAGAGCAGTTGGTGGTCGTCGACGTGCTCGCCGTGGGCCGGATCCCGTGGAACCACGATCGGCAGGTGACCGTGCCGGCGGGCCTCCAGGATGGTCGCCGGGCCGCCGTGGCAGACCACCAGGTCGACGTCGGCCATCGCGGCCTGCAACGCGTCGTGGCCGAGGAACGGCACCGCGCCGGGCAGCGCGGGAGCACGGGTGTGCCCGTGCTGGACGGTGAGCCCGACCTGGTCGGCGGCCTCGACATGCCACTCGTCCAGCCAGCTCACCAGCCGGTCGAACTGGTGCTTGTCGGTGCCGACGGCGACCAGCACTCGTAGCTGGGCGTCGTCGGCGCGATCCCGCTGGCGGGGCACCAGGGCCGAGTCCGGGTGGGCGGCGTGCGGCACCGCCCGGGGCGGGGCGGGCCGGGCGGCGGGCGCTGTGCCGGTGGTCGCCTCCCCGCTCACAGCAGCGTCCCCACGACGGTCGCCTCCGGGTACTGCCGACGTTGCTCATCCCACTGCACGAGCATCGCGGAGAGAAACGGTCGGCAGAGCCGGGCGGTCAACGTGGGGGTGTCGATCCGGTCGTACACCTCGATGTACACGGTCGGGACGTTGCGCAGCCGGGCCAGCACCACGAACGGAACGGCGACCCCGGCGCCGGTGGTGACCACCGCGGCGACCCGTCGGCGACTCAGCACCCGCCAGGCGAGCACCGCGTTACGCAGGAGGTTCGGCACGTTCCGGGTGGTCGGATGGTGTGCCGGCACCAGGTCCTCCCCGGCGAGCAGCGACACCGCCTCCGGCGTGTCGAAGGTGACCCAACATCGGGGCCAGGTCTCGTACCAGGACCGCAGTGCCAGCAGTTGGGCCAGGTGACCGCCGCTGGAACCAACCAGCAGCAGGACCGGGAGCCATCCGTCCTCAATGTTCGTGTCCACGCGACTCCCCACAAGTTCGCTTGGAATTTCGGTCGGCGCCAGGCAGAAGCCGATCACAGGCCGGCCGTTGTACAGGGCGACCGGATAATCGATCGATCTCCCGCCCGGGCCGTCCGGCGCGCCGGTCGCCCGATGGTTCATCGACCACCATCACGACAAGTGATTCTCCCGTCACGCTCAGCCAGTGGTCAACAGCCATCGGCGTGGCGATCCATCCGAATCAGCCCGTATCTCGTTTCTCGATGACGTCCAACAGGGCGGGGTGCAGCGCGGCGTTCCAGCCCGCTCCGCCGTCGGCCAGCCGCCAGGTCCGCAGCCACATCTCCAGCAGGTAGCCGTCGGCCACCAGACGGCGCTGGGCCGGCCCGAGCCCCATCTGGTCGCCGTACCGATCGAGCTGGGCGTCGATGGCGTCCGCAGCCGTGCCAGCCGGTTCCGCGCGCAGCACCACGGCCCGCTGGAACGCGTCGTGCGCCAGGTCGAAGCCGAGCGGGACGTGCGGCCCACTGTGCTCCCAGTCCCAGGCAACCAGCCGTCCGTCGTGCAGGCCGAGGTTCCACGGCACCCAGTCGCCGTGCCAGTGTCCGAACTCGACCGTGGTGCGCCCGTGCCGGCGTACCAGCCTTGCCACCGCGGCGACCGCCCGCGCACCGGACGGGGCCGCGCCCGCCGCCCGGGCCGCCTCGGCGGCCAACCGGGCGAGGAACGGTGAGCCGGCCAGCGGTCGGGGCGGGGCCGCCGGGCGGCCCCTGCGGGCGACCGCGAGCAGCGCGGCGATCCGCGGCCGGTCGGTGACCGGCACCCCCTGCACCCGCGACGGCAACGGCTCGACCACCGCCACCACCTGCCCCGCCCAGTCGAGCTGGGCCAGTAACCGGGGCGTCGCCGGGTGGTCGGGCACACCGGTCACCTCGGCCAACGCGCGCAGCGCGGCGGACTCGGCGGCGACCAGCGCCCGGGTGGCGTCGTTCCAACCGATCTTCGCGTACCCGCGGGGCCGGCCGTCGGCCGCGAAGAGCTGAAGTGTGGGCTTGTGGTTCGGGTCCGGTGGGCGCACCCCGCACGCCGCGTGCAGCGGAGCGCCGCCGAGGGCAACGGCGAGCCGCTCGGCCAGCAGCAGCTCGGCGGGCTCCTCGCCGGCCGGCACCGAGACGGTGAGGGTGGGAAAGCCCCGCTGTAACGCCCCGACCCGGGACAGGGTGCCGAGCGCGGCCCGCACGGCGCGCACCTTCGGCGGACGCAACGCGTTGTACGCCAGCAGCGACGCCGTGGTGGCCCGGGGCGCGCCGAGCGGCAGCAGGAACCGGGCCCGGGCCAGCGACGGAACCACCGCGTACCGGGCCAGCGCGCGGTGACCGGCCGGCGGTTCGCCGCCCACGGTCAGCGCGACCCGCTCGTTGCCGAAGACCGCCCGACTCACCCAACCCAGCCCGTCGGTCCGGGTGCGCGGGTCGGTGGACGCGGCGACCTCGACGGTCACGCCGCCCGCTCCGGCCAGTCGAGGTTCAGCCCGAGCCGCTGCCGCAGCGCGTCGTTGTACGGCCGGTAGTACGCGGTCAGCTCCGTGCGCAGCGCCGGCGCCAGCGGAGCGGACCGCCGGTCGTTGTAGACCTTGAAGTTGGGCAGGTTGTACGGGGGCAGCCCGAGGAAGTCCAGCGTCCGACGGTAGGTGAGGCGGGCGTCGCGGTAGAGGGCCTCGCTGGGCAGGAAGAGGATCCGCGCCCGGTCGAACCGGTCCAGCCACGGCTCCAGGTGCTCCAGGTAGCGCCCCCGGGCGCGGTAGGTGTACCAGTCGTAGGGCTCGCTGAAATACTCCGGCTCGGCAATCAGCCGCTCCCGCTCCCCCGCCGTCCGCTCCTCCTCGGCGGCCAGGGCGTCGGCGAAGTCCAGCGGCTCGATGCCGTGCGTCCGCCGTTCGTTCCAGTGCGAGTACGCCCGCTCGACCGGGTCCCGAAGCAGCACGATCAGCCGCACCGACGGCATCAGCGCGGCGACGCGTTGCGCGGCCAACGGGTGGAACATGTAGAGCGGGGCGGCCTCACCGACCCGTGCCGGCCCGCCGTGCCGGCTCTCCAGCGCCGCCCGCTGCCGCTCGGTCGGGAAGTGCGAGCGGTACCACGCCTCGCCCCGGTGCCAGTTCTCCTCGAAGTAGTGCGAGGCCTTGGTGTTCCAGGCCGGGAAGAGGCGCGGCACCAGCGGGTGCTGGATCAGGTAGTTCCACAGCGAGGTGGTGCCGCCCCGTTTGGTGCCGATGATGAGGAAGTCCGGCAGTGGCCGGCGGTCGCTGGTGCGCACCGCATAGTCGACCAGAGAGTCCTTCACCCGGTTGGTCACCTGGGTCGGCACGAGTTGCTTCACCCGGTCTCGGATGGACGACACGGAGGACCTACCTGCCCTTCATCGAGGCCGTGGCGGCACCGACGGCGGCCGGCTCTGCCCCCTCCCCGCCACGGAGCCGTTTCATGGTCACCCGGATGCGCCGTCGCACGCTGGGCACCGTCAACATGCCGACGCAACCGGCGGCCAGCACACCCAGCGCCGACACCAGACCGACAATCCCCCGACCGCCCGTGAGCACGCCGGCCAGAGCCGCGATCCCCACCCCGGCGACCACCCCGGCCGCCGCGCGCAGCAGCGCCGCGTCGACCAGAGGCTGGCCGACCACCGCGCGGGCGCAGCCGAAGGCGGTGAGGTTCTCGGTGGCGATGCCGGCCGCCCACGCGACAGCGGCACCGGTCACGCCGTGCTCCGGGATCAGCCACAGCCCGAGGGAGACGGTGACCAGCAGCCCGGCCACCGTCGCGGCCAGGTGCAGGCCACTGCGCCCGCCCATCAGCAGCAGGCTCTGCACGTTTCCCACGCCGGTGTTGACCAGCATGGCCAGGGCGAGCACGGTCATCGCGGCGGTGCCAGCGGTGAACTCCGGCCCGAAGAGCTGGAGGAACGCCAGCCCGAACACGGCCAGCAGCAGGTAGACCGGCCAGGACAGCACCAGCGCCCAGGTGGTCAGCTGCCGGTGCACCGCCGCCGCGGCGGCCCGCTCGCCGCGCCCGAGCAGCCGGGACAGTTGCGGCGACACCGCCACCCGCAGCCCCTGCATGGCGAGCTGCCCGGCCAGGATGTAGCGGCCGACCGCACCGAACACGCCGGCGTCGGCCTGCCCGGCGAGCACCGAGGTGAGCAGCACGCCCACCCACACGGCGCTGGCGTCGATCGCCGCGGAGGCGGCGCGGGGCAGGGCGAAACGCCAGAACGTCGACCAGTCGGCCCGCTCGGGACGCAGCGTCGCGCCCCGGCCGACGCCGAGTGGGCCGGCCACCAGCGTCAGGCAGACCAGGACAGCGAACGCCGCCGGGACCAGCCAGCCGGTCATGCCGACCAGCACACCTCCGCTGGCCACGGCGGCCGCGCCGACCAGCACCGGCCGGGCGACCGGCACCAGGACGGACTGCACACCGACGTACGCCCGAATCGGACGGACGCAGCGCAGCACGGCGAGCAGCAGCGTCATCGCCACCACCAGCGGCACCGCGGCGAAGCTGACCGCGATCAGGGCCGTACCGCCGGCGCCCGGCCCGTCCAGCAGGCGGGGTGCGAGCGCGTCCGCGGCGAACACCCCGGCGAGGCCGACGATGACGGCTGCCACCAGCGGCGGCAGGAGCGCCACCGGGAGCACGCGGGCGGCGTCGCCTCGCCCGCCGGCGCGCCGCCGGGGCAGCGTCCAGATCAGCCCGGTCTCCGCACCCAGCGTGCACACGGCGGCGGTGACGGTGACGACTCCGATCGCGGCGAAGAACGCGCCCGAGCCGACGGTGCCGTAGCCGCGGGTGATGACGACCGCCAGCAGGAAGCCGAACAGACCGTTGGTGGCGGCGCCGGCCAGCCCGGCGAGGCCGGTGCGGGCGCTGCGCCGGGCCTCGGTCGTACCGTCGGTCGACGGCTCGTCGGGGTCGGATCCGGCGACGGCCGCAGCCGGTCGCACGTCGTCGCCGGGACCGGAGTCGGCGGCCGGGCGGATGCTGGCGGTCATACCGGAACGGCCTTGAGGCTGCGCGTGGGGTGGGCCGGGTGAGCCCGCCCGGCCCCCGCCTCCCGCTCGATGAGCACCACCGTGAAGGCGACCGCGAAGAACGCGACGGCCAGGTTGGGGCTGGCCATGCCGTAGAACGGGAACTGCACCAGGCAGACCACCGGGACCACCGCGAGCCACTGCCCGGCCGCCGAGCGGGCCCGCTGGCAGATCACCACGGCGGCCACGAACCAGGCGAGGAAGAGCACCAGCGCGGGTATGCCGTGGCTGAACAACACCATCCACACTTGCCCCTGGGTGCCGACCGGCGCCTGGGCGGAGAGGGTGTCGGCGCTGACCGGCGCACCGTAGCCCAGCCACGGCGAGTCGCCGATGCGGCGGATCACCTCCGCGTACAGGGAGAACCGGTCGGTGTTGGTGTCGCTCGACTCGACGCGGTTGCCGATCAGCTCGGTCACCGGGATGAACAGCGTGGCGAGACCGCCGAGGACCAGCACGCCGACGACCGAGAGGCCCACCCGCATGTTCCCCCGCAGCGCCGCCCGGACGCCGAGCAACACGAGGCCCGCCCCGAGGCTGACGAACATCACCCGGTTGAGGGTGAGGAAGGCCGGCGCCAGCGACAGCGGCAGGGACGCCAGCAGCATCCAACGCAGCACGCCGCGCCGGCGCAGCATGGTGTACGCCACCACGCAGGGCAGCGTCATCGCGTACGCGCTGCCGTAGTTGTTGGTGTACGGAAAGGGCGCGGCGGGCCGGAAGACCGGGTCGAGCGACCGGGCGCTGTACTCCGTGGCGGTGACGTGGACCAGGTCCTGGATGTAGGAGTTGCCCGCGACGCCGCCGGGCAGGAGCACCTCCATCGGCGTGGTCAACGCGAACCGTGGCGCCAGCACGCCCAGCCAGCCCAGCGCGACGAGCCCGAGCCAGAACGCGCAGAGCGGCAGGAGCACCGCCGTCGGGTCGGCGCGTTCCCGGGCCAGGGCGTAGACGTAGACGCCGACCACCAGGGCGGTGACGTAGAAACCCAGACGCAGGGCGAACGTCGGCAGGGACCCGGCCGACGACAGTCGGGTGGCGCTGAGCACGACCAGGGCCAGGAAGAGCAGCCAGATCCCGGTCACCGGCGGCAGCGGCACCCGGCCCCGGACCAGCAGCAGCGCGAACAGCAACGCGCCGAACAGCGACCAGCCAAGGTAGAACGCACCTGCCACCCACCACAGCGGAACCAGGCCGAACATGAGCGCCAGGGGCCAGAGTGGCAGCATGGCGGGCCGGAACGGCGGGGCCGGAGCGGGTGGCTCGGGCGGCGGCGGGTCTTCCCCCGCCGGGTCATTGGTCGCCGGGGCGCGGGTGACGGCCACCGTCAGTCCGAGCCGCTGCGGGTGAGGACGAAGCCCAGCGGCGTGACGCCGGCGGCCCGGAGCCGGCCGACCAGCCGGCGCAGGTCGCTCTCCCGGGTCCGGTCGCGTTCGACCACCACAACGGCCGATCCCTGGCGAGCGATCGCGACACCACGCTCGTCGGACTCCGCCGGAGGGGCGTTGTACAGCACCAGCCCGTGGTCGGCACCCTGCCGCCAGCTGCCGAACCGGACGCTGCCGATGCCCACCGCGACGTCGCCGGCACCGCCGGTCCGGTTGATCTCCACACCGCGCGCGGAGGCGACCCGGGGCAGAGTCAGGGTGGCGTCAGCGTCGGGCGACGGGCGGGCGCCGGGCGGGTGCGGCGACGGCCGTCGGGCGGGTGCGGGCTCCGCGGCCGCACCGCCGTTGGCCGGCGTTCCCGCCGGGCGCGGCTTCGGCACGATCGACCGTGCCTGGTCTGCAACGACCGGCAGCCGGCCCCGGTCGGCGAGCACGGCGGCGCGCAGCTTCTCGACGCGTCCGCTGTCGTCGGCGAGGAACACCTCCCGACCGTCGGCGGCGAGTGCCACCGCGAGGCCGGCGGTGAGGATGCTCGGATCCTCCCGGGCTGCCAGCAGGGACACCCGGGCGGGCTGGCGGACCCGCTCGGCGATCGCCATGGCCACGTAGCGCACGTCGGCGTCGACCGCCCGGCGTCGACCGCGGAACCGCTGGCGCCGTACGGTGCCCAACAGCGGCAGGCCGGTGGCGGCGCGGCCGTCCGCCGCCGAGCGGATCCGGCGGTCCACCGTCTCCCAGGCGTACGCCAGCACCACTCCGATCAGCGCCCCGCCGAGCAGGCCGGCGAACAGGTAGAGCGGGCGGTCCCTGCCAGCGGACACGAGGGCCCGCTCGGCGGTCTGAGTGACCCAACCGGGGTTGACGTCGACCGCGGCGATCTCGGTACGCGCCGAGCTCAGCTGCGTGAGCTGGCTGTTGATCCCGGAAAGCTCGGCGACCGCGGCGTCGAGGGCACCCTCCCGGGCGGTACCGATTCGCCGTTGCAGCGCGGTCTGCTGCGCGGCGACCTTGCCGATGCTCTCGTCGTACGACCGCAGCATCTCCGTGCGCTGTTTCTCGTACATCGCGCGGCGCACGTCGAGATAGGCCTGGGCGGCGATGTTGACGCTCTGCACCGCCTGGTCCGCCGAGCGCGCGGTGTAGGAGAAGCGCAGGATCTGCCCACCGGTGGGCACCTCGACCGCGAGTGCGTTCCGCATGTCGCGTTGGTCCCGGCCGTTCGCGTCGGCGAGCCGCTGCACCACCTCGGTGCCGGTGGCGATGCCGCTCTCCACGTTCATGTTCACCGCCCGGTCGGCGGCCGCTCCGCTGGGGGTGAAGGCGTCGGTGACGACCGGGCGGACCGCCACCACCGCGCTCGCGGTCACCACCGGCGGCACCATCAGCACGTACCCGACCGCCGCGAGCAGCCCGACCGCCGCGACCGCCGCGACCAGGCGGATGCGGTGCAGCGGGACGCGGAGCAGGTCGGCTAGGGTGACGGTACGGGCAGGTCCGCCGCCGGAGGCGTCGACGGGCCAGCTACCGACAGGAGCGTCAGTCATGGAGCGTTCTTCACCGCCTGTTGTGGTGTGCGGCGACCACGACCGGCGGCAGGGTGCGTCCGCATCACCGTCGCGGCGAGGGCGGTAGGTCCACTGCCGACGACGGACGATCCCGGGTAACGCCCTCCCCCGTGTCGTGGTGCCGGCGACGGGGGCCCCGCCGCCGGCCCAACACGAGCAATCTAACGATGTTTCGTCACCAACGGTGAGACCGTCACTGCACAGAGAAAAAGGTCCGTGGCGTGGACCAGGTCAGCTCCGGGGTCGCCGGTGCGATCACCACCGCCGCCGTACCGTCGACCGCCGGTGCGGCTGTCGGGTCGAACGGCACGCTGCGCAGCGTGCCGTCGGTGCCGCCGTAGACGATGCGGCCGCCGACCCAGGCCATGCCGCGTACCGTCGACCAGGTCACCCCTGTGGTGGGCAGGGTGAACTCGGTGGCGCCGAGATAGTCGCCGTCGGTCTCGAAGTAGCGGTAGTAGAGGGCGTTCGCACCGGTGCGGGTGTAGTAGAGCCTGCCGTTGAGGAAGAACGCGCCGGTCATCGCCGCGGGGTTGGACCAGTCGTTGTAGCCGGACGACTCCCACGGCACCCCGATGGCGCCGCCGTTGAACATCGAGACGTCGAGCCGGCTGCCGGTGGGCATGCCGCCAACGACGTGCGACCAGTAGATCCGGTCACTCACCCGCCAGGTCGCCCCGGCGCCGGTGTAGTTCGGCTGGCTGACCGTGGTCGGGGTGCCGATGGCCGCACCGTCGAACGGCACCTTGGCGAGCTGCCCCTCCCCCGTACCCAGGTAGATGTTGCCGGTGGTCGCGGTCGGCGGGTTCTTCGGGGTGATGGTGCGCCCGCCGACCAGCGGGAACATGCCGAGCCGGCCGTGGTACTCGCCGCCCATGGCGTCGGAGTTTTGCCCGAAGTAGAGCCCGTCGCTGCCCCGCCAGAGCACCGGCACCTGGGAGCCCCACGTGCTGGTGCCGGCGGGCATCGAGCCGCTGGCTCGACGGCCGGGGTTCCAGTTGACCGGCATCCCGGTGGCCGGGGTCACCGCGGCGACACCGAGCCGGTCGACCGCACCCGCGCCCGCCGCGTCGCTCGCGTTGGGATTGTTGAGCCAGCGGAAGTGCCCGCCCAGGTAGATGACGTTGTCGGCCACCTCCACGGAGGTGATGGTGTCGTTGCCTGTGTAGTCGACCCAGGTGCCGAGCTGGCCGCTGCCCCGGTTCGCGGTCTCGAACCGGACCAGCGCGTCGCAGTACGCGGCCGGCCAGCCGCCTCCGCCGTTGGTGCCGACCACGAACCAACTGCCGTCGGCGCCGAACTTGACGTCCTGGACGTAGTGGACGAACGTCGCCGGCGCCGCGCACGGTGGCACGAACTTGTCGCTGCTCCAGTCCAGCACCGTCGGCGTGCCGGTCAGGTCGACAAGCGCCATCTGGTTGCGCGGCAGGTCGTTGACCAATGTGAAGTTGCCGCCGGCGACCAGGGTGCCGCCGTCCGGCGTGACGTCGATGGCCCAGGCGTACGAGCCGGTGCCGTGCCGCCCGACGGTGGCGTTGACGTTGAACGTGGGGTCGATCGCCCCGGTGGTGGCGTTGAGCCGGCCCAGGCCGGAGTGCGCCGCACCGTTGAGCCAGTTGAACGCGCCGGCCACGTAGAGCCAGTTGTCCTGCAGGACCATGTCCCGGATCATGCCGCCGTCCGACCGGCCGACCCAGGAGGCGTCGGTCGCCCCCGTGGCCGGGTCGAGCGCCACCAGGTTCTTCCGCGAGACCCCGTTGACGTTCTTGAAGGCGCCGCCGACGATCAGCGTCCCGCCCGGGCCGGCCATCAGGGAGTTGACCGCCCCGTCCAGCACCGGCAGGAAGCCGGTGGAGATCGTGCCGGTGCTCCGGTCGTACGCGAAGAGGTAGCGCTGGGTGACCCACGCGGAGCTGGCGGTCTGGCGGATCTGGGTGAAACTGCCGCCGACGTAGACCATGTTGCCGACCTGCGCGAATGCCCGGGTCTCACCGTCCCTGGCGTGGGGGATGGGGTCGGCTGGGTTCGTCGACACCACGGTCGCTGGCGCCGGGGTGGGCACCACGGCCGCGGAGGTGGCGGTCGGCACGGCCAGCACCGCGGCGACGGTGGTCAGGGCCACCGCTCCCGCCCAGATGCGGAGTCTTCCGGAAGGTGGCAGTTCGGGCACGCTGCGCCTCCAAGGTGGATGAGAACCCGCGTAGCGTGCCTCGCCAACCCTGGTGCCCGGCATCCGCCGATTGGCCGGTCGGTGTATCCGCTAGCTGACAGAGCGTCACGTCAGTCGGATGTCCGACTCCGATCAGCGCCTGTCACTCTCGGATCAGTCGTCAGCGGCTCCCCCCGGTGGGCTGCCGCAGGTAGCCGTCCTGCCCGGCCCGGGTGAACCCAGCCAGCGCCGACGGGTCGTGATTCATGGTCATGTTGCAGGTGGCCGAGCTGCTGGTCACGCCCGGCGAGTTGAAGTAGATGGCAGCCTTGACCTTCGGGTGCGCCTTCAGCGCCGCCGGGAACTCCTGGAACCAACGCTGCTTGGCGCCGGGGTCTGCGGAGTTGAAGTTGGTGCCGAACTCGGCGAGCATCCGCGGCTTGCTGGCGCCGATGCCGTGCTCGTCCAGCCAGCGGTAGAAGCCGCCCACAGTGGTGCTCGGGCTCTTCCACACCGTGCTGCCGGTGCAGACGTGGAAGTTGTACGGGTCGTAGGCCACCCAGTCGACGTAGCGGTCGCCGGGGTACAGGCCGGCGTACCGGGAGTAGTGCCCGGACCAGCCCATCATCGTCCAGACCCAGACCGCGTTGTCCGCACCGGCCTTGGCGAACCGCTCGTACACGTACCGCCAGGCCCGGACGAAGTCGACGTCGCTGCCCTTGGCCGGGTCGTCCTCCGGCTCATGGTCGAAGCCCATGAAGACCGGCACGCCGGCGGCACGGATCCGGCCGGCGACCGCGTCGATGGTCGCGTCGTACCGGCCACTGTAGACGTCGGCCCAGGTCAGAGTGGTGCCGGTGGAGAAGTTGCGGGACTCCCAGGCGAAGAACATCAGCCGGCCTTCGCGCATCTGCTGCTGCTCGTACGCGTCCGGGAAGGCGCCGTTGCTGCCGGCGTTGGAGAAGTCGTGGTAGCGGTGCACGATGTCGAACTTGCGCCCGACCTGCGCCTCAACGTCGGTGATCGCCTTGCCGTGGTTCCAGCCGCCGGCCGCGACGGTCGGCGAGTACATGCCCCACCAGGCTCCGCAGGAGGGAACTAGCTTGTCCGACACGGCGCCGCACTCGCCGGGCGGAACGGTGGGGCTCGCCGTCGGGGTCGGCGTCCGTGTCGGGGCGATGGTCGGTGACGGCTTCGGCGCGGCGGTGGTCGGCGACGCGCTCGGCGACGGCGGCGGTGCCGGACGGGTCGTCGTGATCGGCGACGGGCGGGCGCCGATGTCGTAGCTGATCAGCAGGCGCGGGCGCAGCTCCGGGTCGCGGTTCTCGGTCGACGCCCAGTAGATCCGGGTTTCCAGGCCGGCCTGGGCCAGTGAGACGGTCCAGGTGCCGTTGCCGGTGACCAGCTTGGAGACGTCCCACTCGTTGACGCCCTTGGTCACCCCGGTCGCCGTGGCCAGGGCGGCGCCCGCCGGCACCGGGGCCGGCCGCGCCTGGCGGGCACTCAACGGCGAGGCGTGCGCCGTCACCGTGGCGGGGAACTGCTGCCAGGCGTGCACCCGCAGCGTCGCCCGGACGTTGACCGCAGCGGCCGGCACGCTGGTCACCGCGAACTCGATGACCGCCTCCCGACCACCTCGCGGGTTGCCGTCGCAGCGCGCCGGGCAGGTCGCGAGGGTCGCCTTGGCGGCGTTGTCGCCGTCCTGCGTCACCGCGGTCGCGGTGGTGTCCGCCGCCGCCTGGATCGACAGGTCGTCGCTGGCCAGCAGCGGCATCATGGTCGCCACGATGCCGGCCACCACCGAACCACCGACCACGCCGATGGCGATCGCCTTGCGGCGGGGGCCGGGGCGGAACCGGCGGATGCGGTGCAGTCCGTGCCTGGTCAAGGAAAACTCCCTGTGTCTGCTGCGATTACGCTCAGCAGCGTATCGATGACCAGGCCATGCCGTGGGAGGACAGTTTGCCGTAAGCGCGTCTTAACCGTCAGCTAAGGAAGTCGCTCCTGGTCGCGCTCCGCAGGGCGGCCCGCATCGCCTCGACCGGGGCGACCACCCCGGTGAACTGCTCGAACTGGCCGACGGCCTGGGCCAGCAGCAGATCCAACCCGGACACCACCCGCAAGCCGGCCGCGAGGGCGGAGGTGGCCAGTGGCGTCGGCCACGGGTCGTAGAGCGCGTCGAAGAACACGCCTCCCGGCCGCCAGGTCACCGCCTCGGCCAGCGGATCGGCGACGCCTTTCGGCACGGTGGAGACGACCACGTCGGCGACCAGGTGCCGGGGGGCGTCGGCCCAGCCCGCGGCGGTCAGCGCGACGCCGAGCGCGCCCGCCACCGTCCGCAGTTCGTCGACCGCCTCGGCCCGACGCGCCACCACCGTCACCGAGGAGCAGGCCAGCCGCGCGGCGGCGGCGAGCGCGGC
Organism: Micromonospora sp. NBC_00858; assembly: GCF_045207365.1. NCBI lineage: Bacteria > Bacillati > Actinomycetota > Actinomycetes > Micromonosporales > Micromonosporaceae > Micromonospora > Micromonospora sp. NBC_00858. Next base: position 3,868,723 of record NZ_CP108828.1, read on the forward strand.
GCGGGCCGTTCCCCCTGCGCCGAGGACCGTCATGGCGGCACCGGCGCCCACTCCGGCGTCGGTGAGCACCCGCACCATGCCGCCGACGTCGGTGTTGTCCGCGTACCAGGAGCCGTCCGGGCGGCGTACCAGCGTGTTGGCCGCGCCGACGGCGACGGCGACCGGCGAGGCATCCGCGGCCACCTCCAGCGCCGCCTCCTTGCCCGGCATGGTCACCGACAGCCCGGCCCACTCCGGTCCCAGGCCGGCGACCAGGGCCGGCAGCTCCGACGCCGCGCACTCGATCCGGGTGTACGACCATCCGGTCAGCCCGGCGGCGGCGTACCCGGCGGTGTGGATCACCGGGGAGAGGGAGTGCGCGATCGGCTTGCCCAGCACCGCGGCCCTACGGGAGGACACGACCACCGCCGGACACCTCACGAGCCCCCGTGTGGATGCGCATCATTCCCCCGCCCTGCCGCCCATCTCAGCTCGACCCTACCCGGCAGCGCGGCCGGCCTCAGATGATGCCGGCCTCCCTGGCCTTGGCCTCGTTGCGCTGCTGTTCCTCGTAGGTCTCGGCGAAGGCGGAGTGGCCCTGCTTGTCGATCGCCACGAAGTAGAGCCACTTGCCCGTCGGCGGGTTCATGGCCCCTTCCAGGGCCTGCTTGCCCGGGTTGTTGATCGGGGTGGGGATCAGGCCCCGCAGCTTGCGGTTGTACGGGTTCTTCGGGTCGTCCAGCTCGGACTGCGTCATCTGCGCGGAGGTCTTGGTCGGTTTGCCGATCGACTCCAGGTAGTAGTTGACCGTGACGTCCATCTCCAGGCAGTTGCAGGGGAACTCGCCGTACACCCGGTTGTAGGCCACTCGGGCGACCTTGCCCAGGTCGTCCTTGTTGCCTGCCTCGGCCTGGGCCAGCGAGGCCACGATCAGCGCCTCGTACGGGCTGACCTTGCGTTCCTTCTGCACCCGGTCGGCGAACTTCATCTCGCCGCTCACGGAGAGGAAGTTGTCGACCATCAGCTTGAGGATGCTCTCCGCGGTGGCCTTCGGCGGGATCTCGTACGTGTCCGGGAAGAGGAAGCCCTCGACGGACTTGGGGACCTTCTTGCCGTCCTCGCGCGTGAACCACCAGTCCGGGATGCCGAGCTCCAGCGGGTTCTTCGCGGCGGTCTCGAAGTCCTTGACCGGGATCTTGGTCTTCTCGGAGAGCAGCTTGTAGATGTTCTTGCTGGTACGCCCCTCGGGGATGGTCAACCCGTTGACGATCTTGTTCTTCAGGTCGAGCATCGCGGTGACGGCACTCGCGCCGCTCATCTGCTTCCGCAGCTTGTACGTGCCCGGCTGGATGTTCTTGCTGCGCGAGTTGGCCTCGGCGGCCTCGATGAACGCCTTCTGGCTCTTCACCACGTCGGCGGCGACCAGGGCGTCGGCCATGTCGGCGAGCAACGCGCCGTTCTTGATCTCGACGGTGATCTCGCCGGACCCGGTGCCGTTGTAGTCGGGCGTGACGAAGTAGTTCTGAATCCGGTCGAAACCGTAGAACGCGCCGCCGCCGATGCCGCCCAGCAGGACCAGGGCCATCAGCAGTGCCAGGAACGTCTTGCCCCGGCCCCCGGAACCGGAGCCGCCCTTGCGCTTGCGGACGAAGCTGCGGCGGTGCCGGCCCTTCTCCCCCCGCTCCGGCTCGTCGAACCCAAGGTCCAGATCGTCGATCATTACGTCCGCCTCCGCTGCGCGTCCAGCCAGCTCTGCAGAATTTCCACCGCGGCCGCCTGGTCGACAACCGCTCGTTGACGCTTGCCCCGAACGCCACGCTCAGCAAGCCTACGAGAAGCGACCACGGTCGACATCCTCTCGTCAGTGAGCGTTACCGGGACGGGCGCTATCACATCGACCAGTCGGTCAGCGTACGCCTTCACATGGATGGCTGCCGGGCCGTGTTTGCCGGCCAGATTGACCGGAAGGCCGACGACGACCTGCACGGCCTCATGTTCGGCCACCAGCGCGGCCAGCTCGGCGAGGTCACTGGGCACCGCGTCGGGCGCCGTCGTGAGGTCGCGGGCCAGGGTCACCAGCGGCGTGGCCAGCACGCCGTCCGGATCCGAACGGGACACCCCCACCCGGACCTGACCGACATCCACCCCGATCCGGACCCCGCGCGTCAGCTCAGTCACCGGCGGTCACCCCCGGGACCCGACGAACCAGGGCGGACCGATCGGCCCGCCCTGGTCGAACATGATGAACCATCACGCCTCGGTGATCGCCTTCTCGACGGTGTGTAGCAGGTTCGGCGCCTCGGCCGCCGGCAGGCCGCCACCCTGGGCCAGGTCGGGGCTGCCCCCGCCGCGCCCGGAGAACGCCGCCTTCACCAGGTCCGAGGCGGCCAGGCCCCGGCTGCGGGCGGCCTGGTTGACCGCCACCACCAGGGAGGCCTTGCCGTTCGAGCGGGCCGCCACCGCGACCACCGCCGGCCGGGCCGGGTCGATCTTGCCGCGGATCTCCTGGGCGAGGGTCCGCACATCGTTACCGGCCGCGCCCTCCGGGGCCTCGGTGCCCACGTACGCCACCCCGCGCACGTCCTTGGCCTGCGCGGCGAGCGCCGCCGCTCCGCCCAGCACCAGCTGGGCGCGCAGCTTCTCCAGCTCCTTCTCCGCATCCCGGAGCTGGGTGACGGTCTGCTCGACCCGGTCGGCGACCTGCTCGTTGGGCACCCGGTACAGCTCGGCCAGCCGGGAGACCAGCAGGTGCTCACGGGCCAGGAAGCCGAAGGCGTCCATGCCCACCAGCGCCTCGACCCGACGGACGCCGGAGCCGATCGACGACTCGGAGAGGATCTTCACCAGGCCGAGCTGGGCCGAGCGGGCCACGTGCGTGCCGCCGCAGAGCTCCCGGGCGTAGTCGCCCACCTCGACGACCCGCACCTCTTCGCCGTACTTCTCGCCGAAGAGGGCCATCGCCCCGATCCGCCGCGCCTCGTCCAGCGAGGTGATGAAGGCGTGCACCTCCAGGTCGGCCAGGAGCACCTCGTTGACCTGCTGCTCCACGTCGCGCAGCACGGTCGGCGACACTCCCGTCGGAGTGTTGAAGTCGAACCGCAGCCGACCGGGCGCGTTCAGCGAACCAGCCTGGGTGGCCGAGTCGCCGAGGAAGTTGCGCATGGTCTGGTGCACCAGGTGGGTCGCGGTGTGCGATCGGGAGATCGCCCGCCGCCGGGTGGTGTCGATCTCGGCGTAGCCGGTCTCGCCGGCGCGCACCTCACCCCGGATCACCCGGGCCCGGTGCACGATCAGGCCGGGCACCGGCTGCTGCACGTCGAGCACCTCGACCTGACCGCCGCCCACGGTGATCATGCCCTGGTCGGGCTGCTGGCCACCGCCTTCGGCGTAGAACGGGGTCGTGTCGAGCACCAGCTCGATGGTGTCGCCCTCGGTCGCCGCCTGGCGCGGGCCACCCTCGCCGAGCAGCGCCCGTACCGTCGACTCGCGGGCCACCTCGCTGTACCCGGTGAACGTCACCGGGCCACCCGAGTCCAGCACCGACCGGTACGCCGACACGTCGGTGTGCCCGGTCTTGCGGGCCTGCGCGTCCGCCTTCGCCCGCGTCCGCTGGTCGGCCATCAGCCGGCGGAAGCCCTCGTCGTCGACCGTGAGGCCCTGCTCCGCAGCGATCTCAAGGGTCAGGTCGATCGGAAAGCCGTACGTGTCGTGCAGCTGGAACGCCCTCGCCCCGGACAGCGCCGCGCCACCCGCGGTGCGGGTCTCCGCGATCGCGGTGTCCAGGATCGTGGTGCCGGCGCGCAGGGTGGACAGGAAGGCTTCCTCTTCGGCGTACGCGTACTGCGCGATCCGGTCGAAGTCGGTCGCCAGCTCCGGGTACGACGGCGCCATGCAGTCCCGGGCCACCGGCAACAGCTCGGGCAACGCCCGATCCTGCCAGCCCAGCAGCCGAATCGACCGGATCGCCCGACGCATGATCCGGCGCAGCACGTAGCCACGCCCCTCGTTGCTCGGGGTCACGCCGTCGCCGATCAGCATCAGCGCGGTCCGCACGTGGTCGGCGATCACCCGCAGCCGTACGTCGTCCGGGTGCGACTCGCTGGCCACGTGGCCGGAGTGCGCGCCGTACCGCTTGCCGGTCAGCTCGGCCGCCCGGTCCAGGATCGGCCGGACCTCGTCGATCTCGTAGAGGTTGTCGACGCCCTGCAGGATCGAGGCCATCCGCTCCAGGCCCATGCCGGTGTCGATGTTCTTCGCCGGCAGGTCACCCAGGATCGGGTAGTCGTCCTTCGTCGTGCCCGGACCCCGCTCGAACTGCATGAAGACGAGGTTCCAGAACTCCATGTAGCGGTCCTCGTCGACCGCCGGGCCGCCCTCCCGGCCGTACTCCGGGCCCCGGTCGTAGAACAACTCGGAGCACGGGCCGCACGGCCCGGGAATGCCCATCGACCAGAAGTTGTCGGCCTTGCCCCGGCGGACGATCCGAGCGGCCGGCACCCCCACCGACCGCCAGATCTCGAACGCCTCGTCGTCGTCGAGATAGACGGTCGGCCAGACGCGCTCCGGGTCGAGGCCGTAGCCGCCCTGGTCCTGTGGCTTGGTGACCAGGTCCCACGCGAGAGGAATCGCGCCGTCCTTGAAGTAGTCGCCGAAGGAGAAGTTGCCGTTCATCTGGAAGAACGTGCCGTGCCGGCTGGTCTTGCCGACCTCATCGATGTCCGGGGTACGGATGCACTTCTGCACGCTGACCGCCCGCTGGTACGGCGCGCGCTGCTGACCGAGGAAGTAGGGGACGAACTGCACCATGCCGGCGTTGACGAACAGCAGGTTCGGGTCACTGATGGCGGGCAGCGGAGCGGACGGCACCACGGCGTGGCCATTCGCCTCGAAGTGCGCGAGGTACCGCCGCTTGATTTCCGCCGTCTTCATCGCTGGTGTTCCTCCGGAAAGATGTATCGATCGCCGATCCGCGGGTCTTCCCGCAGCTCGGCGAACTGGTCGTCGAACGCCTCGCCCTGGGCGAACGCCTGGTGGATCTCCTGCTCGCGTTCGGCCATCCCGACGCGGACGTCCTCCACGAAGCTACGCAGCGATTCGACCAGCCCGCCAGCGGATTCCGACAACGTGCTCGCGATGCCGGCCGGGGTGTACGCCTGCGCGGTCCGGGTCGCCTTGCGGACCACCACCACGCCGACGGCGAGCCCGATGCCCAACCAGAACAATCGCCTCATGTCTCGCTACCTCCTGGTGCGCCGGCCGGTCAGCGGTTGCCGCGCCGGGCGGCCCGCCGCTGCTGCTTGATGGTGTCGCGCACCTCGCGCTCGGTCTCGGCGTGCCGGCGGCTGGCCGCGGCCTTGCGCACGCTGTAGCCGAACGCGGCTACCTTGACCAGCGGGTTCGCGGCCGCGGCAGAGACCACGGTGGTCAGGTTGGCGACGTTGGCGGTGATGTTCTGCGCGTGGCTGGTCATGGTGTCGACCTTCGCCAACTGGAGGTTCACGCCGTCGAGCGAGGTCTGCACCTGCTCCAGGGCGGTGTTGACGTTCTTCACCGTGGTGTTCACGTCACCGAGCAGCGGCGCGGTCCGATCGTTGAGGTCGTTGATCATCCGGGTGGTGGCGTCCACCGTGTGCCGCAGCCGCAGGATGGGCAGCGTCAGGATGAGCACCAGCACCGCGAACGCGCACGCCGCGATCAGCGCCGCAACCGCTCCAATGTCGCCCACGCCTGTCCTCCTCAAGCAGAGTTCCGGGGACCCGACGTCCCCGGAACGCACAACCGTGGTACCCGTACCGGGGCCCACCGAACCGTCACCGATCAACGGCAGCGGACGGGCCTACCAGCCCCAGACCCTACCGTCCGTGATGGAAACCGGCTCACGACGGTGAGGGTGTCAACTCACCCAGCGGGTCCGCGCTGACTGTCGGGAACGGATCCTCTCCGGTCAGTGACGGATCGGTGCTCGGCTGTGGCTTGGTCCGCTCGTCATCGATCGCGTTGCGCACCTTCACCGATACCAACGAGCCGGCGCACTCCGCCGCAGCGGCCGACGGGCCGGGAGACGGCACGATCGCCGGCTCGCCGTCGACCGGCGGCGGCACGCAGGTCGGCTCGCGCACCCACAGGTCGAGAGTCAGCTCGTCGCGACGCCAGCAGGTGTAGCTCCCCTTCGTCTCCTGCTCGGGGCAGCGGGTCACCTTCCACGGTTGCCAGCCGTCCTGTCGCAGCGCGTTCTCGTAGACCCCCGCCGTCTCCTCCGGCGACTTCTCCGAGGTGACGGTGCGCTCGCGCAGTCGACAGTCGAGCAGGCACCAACGACTGCCGCTGACCTCGTCGACCGTCTTCGCCGCGGCCCAGCCGGGCACGTTCAGCTGGTCCAGGTTGTCGAAGACCGGGTCCCGGCTCAGCGTACGGATGCCGAAGAAGAGCGGCACCGCGCCGAGCAGGACGACGCTGACCAGCGCCAGCACCGCCGCCCGCAGCCGGCGCCGCTCGCGCAACTGCCGGCGCAGCTCGGACCGGGCGCCCGGGGCGGCGCCGTCGTCGTCGGGCACGTCCTGGCCGGCTGGGCGCAGCGCGGGCCCGTCGGCCGGCGCGGGCACCGGCCGGTCCACCGGTCCGCCCGCGGTGGGCACCACGGCGGCGGCCCGGGCCACACCGACCGGCTCGCCGGGGCGGCCGGGCGGCGGCACGGGTGCGACACCGGAGGGCTCGGGACGACCGGGCTCCCGGTTCGGTGGCAGGGCACGGCCGGCGGCGCGATCGGCCGGCGCGGGTCGAACGGCCGGCGCACCGCCGCGGGCCACCGCGGGAGCTCCGGGACCGGTGCCGGGCTCGCCGCTCACGGGTGGGTGCACGGCGCCAGCGGGGCGGACGGCGGCGCGAGCCGGACCGTCCGGGCGCTGCCGGGGCGGGCCGTCCGGGCCGATGCCCGGTGGGACGGCGGCACGGGCCGGGCCGTCCGGGCGGGCGGCGCCACGGGCAGTGGTCTCGGCACCCGGGCCGGGCCGGGATGGCCCGTCGGGACCACGGTGTCCGGCGCCGGTGGCCGGCGCGTCGCCGGGGGCGGGCCGGGCACGACCGGGCGGGGTGGAGCGGGCGGCGCCGCGGGCCGGTGCGCCCGGACCGGCGGCACCGCCACCGGGCGCGGGTCGCCCGCCGCCGGCGGGACCGGCGTACGGGTCGTCGCCACGGTCGCCCGTCGCGCCGGGCCGGACGGCACGGCGACCGGTGGGGGCGTCCGCGGCCGGGTCGGCCGGCGGCCCGGCGGGCCGGCGACCGGTGCCGCGCTCCGCGGCCGGGTCCGGCACGGCGAGCCGGCCGGGCGAGTGGTCGGTGAGGTCACCCGCACCTACGGGCGGCCCAGGACGGCGGCCGGCCGGCGGCGGGGTGCCACCGCGCCGGTTGACCACCGGCAGGGCGGGGTCGGTGTGCGGCAGGCGGCCTGCCTGGCGCAGCCAGTCGGCCGGCCGCTCCGGGCGGTCGGTCCGGGGCTCGCCGCCGGCCGGAGCGCGGCGCTCCTGCTCGTCCGGGACCGTCCGGCGGCGCCCGGTGCCGTCGGCCGGACCGATGGTCGGCGCGGCGCCGGTGTGGCCGGACGCGTCGGGCACCGCCGGGGCGTTGCCCGAACGGGGCACCACCGGCTCGTCGGGTTCGGCCGCGCGGCGGTGCCCGCCGGAGGACGAGCGGGCGCGGTCGGCCGGCCCATGGCCGGACGTCTCCGTCGCGCCGGGGTCGACTGTGCCCGGGCGACGCCGGGCGTTCCGCGGATCACGGTCGACGGCGGGGTCGGGTCGCAGTCCACCGGGGACCGGCGGTACGGCACCGGTCGACGCCGCGTCGAAGCGGGTCCCGCCGGGGGCGGTGGGTGAACCGGCGGCCCGCGCCGGATCGGTCGTACGCCGACCGGCGGGCCCGCCGTCGGTGGGCAGTGGACGGCCGGGCTCGGTGGTCTCCGGGCCGGGTCTGCGACCCAACGGCCCGGCGTCGGGCCGGCGTAGCGGCGGCATCGCGTCCGCTCGACCCGATGGGGGGACGGCGGCCGGGCGGCGACCGGTCGGTGCGCCGGTGCCCGGCGGGCCGGCGGGCGGGCCGGCCGGGGCAGCGCCCGGGCGGGGCCGGGCCGGGCCGGCCGGTACGCCCGAGGTCGGGGGTCCGGGTGGGCCTGCCGGCTCGCCACCGGCCGGGCGGGCGGCGGTGGGAGGCGCGAGCGGCGGCCCGGCGGCGCGAGGGCCGCTGCCGGGTGCCGGCTGTGCCCCGCGGCGGGCCGGCTGGCCCGGGGCGGGGACTCCGGGGCCGGCGGCCCGGGGTCGGTCGGCGGGTGGCCGCTCGTCCGGGCGGCGGCCCGGCGGCGGAGCGTCGCCCGGCCATGGTCCGCCGGCCGGCCGGCGCGCGGCGGGACCGTCCGGGTCACCACGGTGCGGGGTGGGTGGCACCGGGCCGTCCGGCGGCACCGGGGCGCCCCCGCGTGGCCCTGCGGGCTCTACCGCGGCCCCGTCGGGGCCAAGCTCGGAACGTTGCTGCTTGGCCGACCGCAGGTCGTCGATCCAGCCGAACTCCTCGCCGGCTACCGGCTCCTCCGGCTCGGCCTCGGCCCGGCCTCGACCCCAGCGGCGGCCCTTGGCGCGGGGATCGCGCCGCTCATCCGGGCCCTCGTCCGGGCGGTCCGCACCACGCGACTTCACTGTTGACCCTCTCCTGCGGCGTTGGTGCCGCTGTCTTGCATCGTGCCGGGACCGCCCGTGCCCGTCGTCGGGCGACCGTTCTCGTCGGCAAGCGCCGGCCCGTTCTGCGCCGTTACGGGCGGCCCGGCCGGCGGGGCCTCCGGGCGGGCGGGCGGGGCCGGCAGCCCTCGCACGATCCCGCGCAGCAGCGGCAGCCGGGTGGCCACCGACCGCTCCGCCCCGTGCGGGCTGGGCCGGTAGTAGTCGGTGCCCACCAGGTCGTCCGGGACGTACTGCTGGGTGACCACGCCACGCTGGTCGTCGTGCGGGTAGCGGTAGCCGGTGCCATGGCCCAGCCCTCGGGCGCCGGCGTAGTGCGCGTCGCGCAGCCCGCGCGGCACCGGGCCGCCCCGGCCGGACCGCACGTCGGCGATCGCGGCGCCGATGGCAGTGGTGGCCGAGTTCGACTTGGGCGCGGTGGCCAGGTGGATCACCGCCTGGGCAAGGTTGAGCTGCGCTTCGGGCAGCCCGACGTACTCGACGGCGTGCGCGGCGGCGGTGGCCACGCTCAACGCGCCGGGGTCGGCCATGCCCACGTCCTCGCTGGCGAAGATGACCAGCCGGCGGGCGATGAACCGGGCGTCCTCCCCGGCGACCAGCATCCGGGCCAGCCAGTGCACCGCGGCGTCCACGTCCGAGCCGCGCATGCTCTTGATGAACGCGCTGACCACGTCGTAGTGGGCGTCGCCGTCGCGGTCGTAGCGCACCGCCGCCACGTCGACCGCCTGCTCGGCGGTGGCGAGGTCGATCCGGCTCGCGCCGAGCGCCGTGGCGGAGGCCGCCGCCGCCTCCAGTGCGGTCAGCGCCTTGCGAACGTCGCCGGACGCGAGCCGGACCAGGTGGTCCTCGGCCTCGTCGGCCAGGGTGAGCGTGCCGCCCAGGCCACGCTCGTCGGTCACCGCACGGCGCAGCAGACTGCGCACCGCCTCGTCGTCCAGCGGTTGCAGGGTGAGCAGCACGCAGCGTGACAGCAGTGGGGAGATGACCGAGAAGTACGGGTTTTCGGTGGTCGCCGCCAGCAACGTGACCGTACGGTCCTCGACGGCGGCGAGCAGCGAATCCTGCTGAGTCTTGCTGAACCGGTGCACCTCGTCGATGAAGAGCACGGTCTGCGGGCCGCCCGAGCGGCGCTGCCGGCGGGCCGCCTCGATCACCGCGCGGACGTCCTTGACGCCGGCGGAGAGCGCCGACATGGCCACGAACCGGCGGTCGGTGGCCCCGGCCACCAGGTGCGCGATGGTGGTCTTGCCGCTGCCCGGCGGTCCCCAGAGGATGACCGACATCGGGGCGCCGCCGGAGACCAGTTGCCGCAGCGGCGCGCCGGGGGCGAGCAGGTGGGCCTGCCCGATCAGCTCGTCGAGGGTCGCCGGGCGCATCCGGACGGGCAGGGGCGAATCGGCTGCTACCGGAGTGAAGCCGTCGACACTGGCGGAACCGTCGGGCGCGCTGCGCGACCCGGCGGGTGCACCGAGGGAGAAGAGGGCGTCGGACTCCATCACGAAGACAGTACCGGGCCGTGCCCGCGACGCCGGAATCGCGCCGCGGGCCGGGCCACTGGTGATCGGTTCCGGTCAGCCGCGACCGGGGCGCCGGCCCCTGTACCAGCGGCCGCCGCCACCGCCGCGCGGGCCGTTGCCCACGCCGCCCAGGTAGAGCGAGAGCAGGAACAAACCGAGGAGCACGAGCGTGTTCCAGTTGAACAGGTCCGGCGCTCCGAAGTTGGTGTCGAGCAGGTCGATCAGCAGGGCAAAGCCGAAGACAATGGCGGCCAGAATGGCGAGCATGTCGGTCCTCCGGTGGGGGTTCCCAGTAGGTCGGCCCCGGATGTACCCAATCGGTCGACTCGTCAATCTCCACGATGGATTCGGCCTGGCCGTGGCGGCCCGGCGCAAGCGTTCGACCCCCGGCTCCTAGGCTGGTCGCATGATCATCGACGACCAGGTGGTCCTGGACCGGACCGCCATCCTGGCCGCCGTCGGCCACCACCCGTTCGCCCGGCACGCACTCGGGCGGGGCGCGCCGGCGCGCGGCTACCGGCGCGACGGCACCGTGCTGTGGTTGGTGCCGCCCGAGCACGGGCCGGCCGGCTGCGCGATCGGCCCGGCCGGGCCGGCGATCGAGGTCTGTGTCGCGCTGGTCGCCGACGGGATGCTGCGCCCGGGGCAGCGGCTGCACCTACCCCGGCACGATCCCGCCCTGCTGGCGGGCCGGCTGGCGGTGACCCGGCACGACGACTGGGACTTCCACTGGACCGACACGCCACCACCGGCACAGGCGGACGAGCTGCGGGTGGTACGACTCGCCAAGGCCGACCATCCGGCGCTGGAGGCGCTGATCGACGAGGCGTTCCCGAGCACCACCGCCCGCCCGGGAGACGCAGAGGTGGTGGACTGGTACGGCATCCGGGTCGGCGGCCGGCTGGTGGCGTGCGGCGCGGACCGCAGCCGGGGCGACATCGGGTTCCTCGCCGGCCTGACCGTCGCCCCCGACCAGCGGGGTCGGGGGCTGGGCGCGGCGCTGACCGCCGGGATGACCCGGGCGCTGCTGGCCCGCTACGACACGGTCGGGCTCGGCGTCTACACGGACAACGTCGGGGCGGCACGGCTCTACCGGCGGCTCGGCTTCACCGAAACCCTTCCGCTCAGCTCGCTACGGCTGGGCTGAGCGGGAGGGTTCCGCTGGAATCGCCGCGGGTAGCGGAAGGGCGTCCGTCCTAACGCCCGGCGGTCTGCGGCTCGGTGGGTTCGGGTACCGCGGGCGGGTCGGCGGTATCCGCCGCGGGCCGACGGCCGGCCCGCCATGCCGGCAGGTAGAGCGGGGCGGCGATGGCCAGCACGACCGCGCCGACGACCATGGCGGTGCTGATGCTGGTGGCGGCGGCGAGCGCGGTCAGGGCCACCCCGCCGAGCGCGCCGGCCGGCTGCGCCATCATCGAGTTCAGCGAGAGCACGCTGGTCCGGTACGGGCCGTCGACCTGCCGGTGCAGCAGCCCGCTGTGCAGCGGGTTGGACGCGCCGTGCACGGTGTAGCAGGCCAGGTAGGCCACGAGCACCCCGACCGGCCCGGCGAAGAGGCCCATCCCGACCACCGTGACGCCCTGCAGGATGCGCAGCAGAGCCGCGCCCGGCGCAGCGCCGGGCCAGCGCAGCAGCAGCGGGGTCAGCGCCGCGCCGGCCGCCGAGGCGAGCCAGGCGGCCGAGTTGGCCGGGCCGAGCAGCGCGGCGGCCCGTTCCGGGTCGCCGACCACCTCGGCGAGCCGGACCGGCAGCAGCGACTCGAAGGTGATCATGCCGAAGCCCCAGAACAGCTCCACCGACACCAAGGCAAGCAGCACCCGCGAGCGACGCAGTAGCCCGACGGCCTCGCCGATCATCCGGGGCGCCTGTGACACCGAGGCCCGCAGCGCCGCGACGCCGGTGGCCGGCCGCTGCTCCACCAGCAGGACGACCAGCGCGACCAGTGCCGCCGACTGGGCGACGACGGCGGCCAGCACGGGCACCGTGAGCGCGCTGACCGGTCCGATCGGGCCCAGCGCGACCAGGCCACCGCCGAGCAGCGCGCCGGCGCCGATGGCCACGCCGCTGACGGTGCCGGCGTGCCCGAGGCCCCGTTCGTACTCGGCCTCGGGGTCGGCGGCCAGGGTGGCATCGACGTACCAGGACTCCAGCGGGCCGCTGTCCAACGCCCGGTAGACCCCCTGCAACGCCCAGACCAGGAAGAACATCCAGAACGAGTCGGCCACCGCGAACAGTGACAGCGAGACGAGGTTGAGCGTCCCGGCGGCGAGCAGCACCGGGCGGCGGCCGAGGGCGTCGGCGAGCCCGCCGGTGGGCAGCTCCAGCGCGAGCACCAGCAGCCCCTGCGCGGTGAAGACCAGGCCGATCTGCGGCAGCGACAGGCCGCGCTCCTGCATGAGCAGGATCATCACCGGGATCATCAGGCCGGTCGGCAGCCAGCGCAGGCCGTAGAGCGTCAGGTAGCGACGCCGGACCTGGCGTACGGTCAGCGTGCTCATCGGGGCCCTTCCAGCAACGGGTAGGCGGCCAGGAAGACCTGCACGGGGCGGGCCTGCGGATCAGCGGGGTCGACGAGGCCGGCCTCGCGGTTGTACCGCTCCAGCACCTGCCACACCTCCGCCTGGAGCGCCTTCAGCCGGTCTGGCGGGATCGTCATGAAGATGTCGCCCATGCCGATGGCGTCCCGCCAGGCGGGGGACCACTCGTGCTGAATGGCGAACCAGCGTTCGGCGTGCTCGACGAGAAGGCGTACCTGGTCGCCCTGGATCCACTCGATCGCAGCCCGGGCGTCGGGGTCGTCGTCGAAGTCGGTCGGCTCCCAGTTCGTGACGTCGTGTGCGGCCTGCCACCAGCGCTGCCGGCCGCTGCCCCGGTCGGGGTCCTCGGTCACCAGCCCCACCTCGGCGAGCTGGCGCAAGTGGTAACTGGTCGCGCCGGTGTTGGTGCTGAGCAGCTCCGCCAGGGTGGTGGCGGTGGCGGGCCCGTTCACCCGCAGTGCCCCGAGCAGCCGCATCCGAAGCGGGTGCGCCAGCACCCGGACCTGCCGCTTGTCGATCCGTACCTCACGCGGCGCCGGTCTCGGCGTCTCTCCGTCGTTCGCCATGACTGCACAATAACTCTGCACACTTCCTATGCACAACTCTTGTGCATAGGAAGTGTGCAACTGCGGGGCGGTCGGCTCAGCGAGCCAGGATCTCGCGCACGCCGCGTAGCCGGGTACGCAGCAGGCCGGCAGCCCGGGTGGAGTCCAGGCGTACGTCGGTGGGGCCGACCACACCGGCGGCGGTGCTGGTGGTGGTCTTCAGGCCGGCCGCGTCCAGGTCGAACCGCTCGGCGACCAGCAGGCCCAGCTCGGCGCGGCTGACCGCGTCCGGACCGGCCACGTTGAGCGGGCCGGCGTACGCGCTGTCGACCAGCTCCAGAACGGCGGCGGCCAGGTCGGTGACGTCGACCGGGCAGCGGATCTGGTCGGTGAACAGGGTGGCCCGGCCGGCGAGCGCGTCCCGGGAGAGCTGGATCTGCTTACTGCCCTCCCCCAGGATCAGCGACGTACGTACCAGTGCCGCGCCGGGGTCGACCACTCGCACGGCAGTCTCGGCCGCGGCCTTCGCGGCGCCGTACGCGTTCACCGGCGTCGGCGGGTCGTCGTCGGCGTACGGCTCGGGCCGGCCGGCGTGCAGCGCGTCGCTGGACACGTGCACCAGACGGGCGGCCACCTCGGCTGCCGCGACCGCCACATACGCGGCCCCGTCGGCGGTCACCGTCCAGTCGTCGTACCGGTAGGGGGTGGAGACCACCGCGTCCGGACGCACCTCGGCGACCAGCGCGCGCACGGCGGCCCGGTCGGTCACGTCCAGCCGGCGCACCGTGACGCCCGGCGCGCTGATGTCGCCGGAGTGGCACGTCCCCACCACCGACCAGCCGGCGTCCACCGCCCGCCGACACACCTCACGCCCGAGAAACCCACTCGCCCCCACCACGAGCACCCGCATGTCACCACTCCCCCGCCAACGATCAAGAGGTTTGCGTCACCTCGCCGGGGCGAGCATGACGCAAACCTCTTGATCAACCAAGCAGGTGGGCGGCGGTCAGACCGGGTCGGCTACCGGGGCGGCCGGGCCCGCAGTGCCGGTGTGGGCGGTGGCTGGGGGCTTCGGCTTGGCGTCGATGCCGGCCTCGGTGCGCTGCTGGGCGGTGATCGGCGTCGGCGCGCCGGTCAGCGGGTCGAAGCCGCCCCGGGTCTTCGGGAAGGCGATCACCTCGCGGATGGAGTCCGCGCCGGCCAGCAGCATGCAGACCCGGTCCCAGCCGAAGGCGATGCCGCCGTGCGGCGGGGCGCCGTACTTGAACGCCTCCAGCAGGAAGCCGAACTTGTCCTGCGCCTCCTCCGGGGTGATGCCGAGCAGATCGAAGACCCGCTTCTGCACGTCACCCCGGTGGATACGGATCGACCCGCCGCCGATCTCGTTGCCGTTGCAGACGATGTCGTACGCGTACGCCAGAGCCCGGTCCGGCGCCTCCTCGAACCGGTCCACCCACTCCGAGTTGGGCGAGGTGAACGGGTGGTGCACGGCCGTCCAGCCGCCCTCGTCGGTGCGCTCGAACATCGGCGCGTCGACCACCCAGCAGAACGCCCAGGCGCTCTCGTCGATCAGCCCGGCCCGCTTGGCGATCTCGATGCGGGCCGCGCCGAGCAGCTCCTGCGCCTCCCGGGTGGTGTTGCTGGCGGCGAAGAAGACCGCGTCGCCCGGCTTGGCGCCGACCGCGTCGGCAAGCCCGCCCAGGTGCTCGGCGGAGAGGTTCTTGGCCACCGGGCCGCGCGCCTCGCCGGTCTCGGCGTCCAGCACCACGTACGCCAGGCCACGCGCGCCACGCGCCTTGGCCCAGTCCTGCCAGCCGTCGAGCTCCTTGCGGCTCTGCGCCGCTCCGCCCGGCATCACCACCGCGCCGACGTAGCCGCCCGCGTCGATCGCCCCGGCGAAGACCCGGAACTCGGTGCCGCGCAGGTAGTCGGTCAGCTCGGTCAGTTCCACGCCGTAGCGCAGGTCCGGCTTGTCGGAGCCGTACCGGGCCATCGCGTCGTGCCAGGTGATCCGCGGGATGGGTCGGGTGATCTCGTGCCCGGCCAGGTCCTTCCAGAGCGCCGAGACGATCGCCTCGCCGAGGTCGATCACGTCGTCCTCGGTCACGAAGGACATCTCGATGTCGAGCTGGGTGAACTCCGGCTGCCGGTCGGCGCGGAAGTCCTCGTCCCGGTAGCAGCGGGCGATCTGGTAGTACCGCTCCATGCCGCCGACCATCAGCAGCTGCTTGAACAGCTGCGGCGACTGCGGCAGGGCGTACCAGCTGCCGGGCTGGAGGCGGACCGGCACCAGGAAGTCGCGGGCGCCCTCGGGCGTCGAGCGGGTCAGCGTCGGCGTCTCGATCTCCAGGAAGTCCCGCTCGTGCAGCACGCCCCGGGCAAGGTGGCTGGCGCGCGAGCGCAGCCGCAGCGCGTTCGCCGGGCCACTGCGGCGCAGGTCCAGGTAGCGGTACTTGAGCCGGATGTCGTCACCGGCCTCGACCTGGTCGTCCACTGGCAGCGGCAGCGGGGCCGCCTCGGAGAGCACCTCCAACTCGACGGCGGTCACCTCGACGTCACCGGTGGGCAGCTCCGGGTTCTCGTTGCCGGCCGGCCGGCGGGTCACCTCGCCGGTGACCTTCACGCAGAACTCGTTGCGCAGCGCGTGCGCGTCCTCTTCCCGGAACACCACCTGGACCACGCCGGAGCCGTCGCGCAGATCGACGAAGATGACGCCGCCGTGGTCGCGTCGGCGGGCCACCCACCCGGCGAGCGTCACCGTCGCGCCGGCGTCCGTCGCGCGCAGGCTTCCGGCATTGTGGGTACGGATCACGGCTGCCAACTCCTCATCGTGGAACAGTCCTCACCGGCATTCTGTCAGGGGCGGCCGGCCTCCTTTGGGGGCACCCGGCAGGCCGGAGCGATTCGCCGGTGGGCAGACGGACGAACCGTGCTCGGCGGGCTGGCGTGTTGGTTAACGTGGCGAAATGCGCGCCGTACCGAACTGGGCCGTCGCCACGGCGGTGGCCGCGCCCCTGCTGCTGGTGGCCGGCTGGACGGTCGCGGAAGGCCGGCAGCCCGCCGGCTACGACCCGATCCGGGACACCATCAGCGAGCTGGCCGGGCACGACGCCACCGATGCCTGGATCATGATCAGCTGTCTGGTGCTGCTCGGCTGCTGCTACCTGGCGATCGCCGCCGCGCTGCACGCGGCCGGGTTGCCCAGCCGCTTCCTGCTCGCCGTCGGCGGGGTGGCCACCATCGCGCTGGTGGCGTTTCCCCGGCCGACGGTGGGCGGTTCCGTCAGCCACGGCATCGCGGCGACGGTGGCCGTCCTCGCCCTGGCGCTCTGGCCGGCCGGCTCGGCGCTGTGGCTGCCGCGCGGCCGGGACGCCGCGCATCCGGCCGCGCCGGAGCCGCCCTGGGCGTTCCGCCGGGGGGTGGGGTTGAGCGCCACGGTCGTACTGCTGGCCCTCTTCGGCTGGTTCGCGTTCGAGGTGACCAGCGGGTCCCGGACCGGCCTGGCCGAGCGGGTGACGGCGGTGGCCGTCTCGCTCTGGCCGCTGCTCGCGGTCCTCTCGGCCCGCCGGGCGCACCTCGCGTGGGCCGCCGGCGGCGCCGTACCCGTCGGCCCGGACCTACCGACGGTCGGCGTCGTACCCCCGGATCCGCTGGGACCAACTCACGGGCCCGCTCCTCGACGGCCCGATTGGCTGCCGTGAGTCGTCGCCCGACACAGCCCGGCGGCAGCGACGTCGGCCCATCCGCGCGAGCGCGAGGCGCCGGTCGCACCGCTACGATCGCCCGATGTCGGCCGTTCCCCGCTGGGCCCTGCTGTCAGCCGGTGGCGCACCGCTGTTTCTCATCGGGGGCTGGACGCTGGCGCAGGCCGCCCAACCCGACGAATTCGACCCGGTCCGGCAGACCATCAGCGCGCTTGCCGCCTCGAACGCGGACCATCGCTGGATCATGACGATCGGGCTGGCCGGCCTGGGCCTCTGTCACCTGATAACCGCGCTGGGCCTGGTCACCGCCGCGCCGGCGGGCCGAGGGCTGCTCGCGCTGGGCGGACTGGCCACCCTGGTGCTGGTCGCCTTCCCGCAGCGCCCGGCGGGCGACTCGATGACGCACGTCGTGGCCGCTGGTGTGGCGTTCGGGGCGTTGGCTGTCTGGCCGGCCCTGGCCGTGCCCCGCCGAGTGGCGCCGCCCCTCGGCCGGGATCACCGTCATCCGCCGGACGGGTCAGCGCCGAGCGGACCCGCACGCTGGACAGCGTTCGCGGTGGCGGCGGTCCTCCTCGGGCTGCTCGGCTGGTTCGCCGTCGAGCTTTTCGCCGACGGCGCACGGATCGGGCTGACGGAGCGGCTGGTGGCGGCCGCCGAGGCGGCCGTACCGCTGGCCGCCGTGCTCGCCGCGCTGGCCTCGGAGCGGCGGCGGGGACCGTCCGGGCCCCGCTGACCGTCATCGCCGACGCCGGGCCGCGCGAACGGGCCGCCGGAGGGTTCCGGCGGCCCGTGAGCGGTGAGTGGATCAGAAGACGCTGACGCCGTAGCGGCTCAGCGCCTCGGTGACCGGCTGGAAGAAGGTGGTGCCACCGGTGGTGCAGTTGCCGCTACCGCCGGAGGTCAGGCCCAGGGCGGTGCTGCCGCTGAACAGCGAGCCGCCGCTGTCGCCCGGCTGGGCGCAGACGTTGGTCCGGATCAGGCCGGAGACCGAGCCCTCGGCGTAGTTCACCGTGGCGTTGGTCGCGGTCACCGAGCCGCTACGCAGGCCGGTGGTGCTGCCGGAGCGCTGCACCGACTGGCCGACGGAGGCGTTGCCGGCGCCGGTGATGTCCCGGTAGCTGCCGTTGTAGAGGTAGACGTTGCCGGCGGCGTTGGCCGAGTTGCTGTGCCGCACGATGCCGTAGTCGTTGCCCGGGAAGCTGGTGCCGGTACGGGTGCCGATCAGCGCGGTCTGGCCGGAGTTCGAGTACCAGCTCGACGAGATGTTGGTGCAGTGCCCGGCGGTCAGGAAGTAGTAGGTGCTGCCGCTGCGCACGTTGAAGCCGAGCGAGCAGCGCCCGCCACCGCCGGCGTAGATGGCCTGTCCACCGGAGATCCGGGTGCTCAGCACGCCGGCCTCGGCCTCGATCCGGACCGCGCCGTTGGCCCGCGCCGCAGCAGCCTTGACCCGCTCCAGCTTCGCGCCGGTGACGGTGCTGTCCACGGAGACGACGACCTGGTTGGTGACCGGGTCGCTCCACCAGGCGGTGCCCGGAATCTTGGCGGAGCCCTCCAGGTCCGCGGTGGCCCGGTTGAGCTCGGCGGCGCCACGGGTGACGTACCGGACGGTGGCGCCGGCCTTGCTCGCCTTGCGGGCGGCGGCCGCGTCGGTCACGGTGACGACGGACTTGCCGCTGGCGTCGATGTACGAGCCGGCGGAGCTGTCGCCGAGCTGTGCGGAGAGGGCGGCGGCGGCATCCGGAGAGGCGGCGGGGGCGGCCTGGGCGGGCGCGCCGACGAGTGAGCCGACGACCAGGGTTCCGGCGACGGCGACGGTGGCCGCGACGCGGAGTGAGGACCTCGTGGGTCGCATGTAATAAACCTCCTGGGCGGGGGAACGGGTCTCGCCGGGGGCGGCGAACCCGAGGGGGGCAACCCGGCCGATCTGGGAAAACCGTCCGAGCAAACTGAAGTATTCACATACTTAAGATCATTGACAAGACTTGGTTTCGCCCGGATTTGCCGATCTTCGCTGGCCACGTAGCCGCAACACCTCGGACACGCTCGCGAACGCCGACCGTCACACCGCATCCGCAACACCACTGACGCACTCGCGAACCGCCACCGTCACACCGCATCACCGCCGGTCCCTTTCGGACACGACCTGCCATCGGACGCCCGCGACGCGGCACCGGGAACCGTCCGGCATGAGGGTGAAAGCCCGGCGGTACGACAGTCGGGCTGCCTCGCCACCGTCGGGGGCACGGCCGCCGATACCCGGCGGCCCTCGCCAGACGGCGTCAGGAGGTACGGCGGCGGGCGGCGGGACCGGGGCGGGGCAGCACGTCGCGGTGCCCGCTCACCTCGTGCCCGTCCACGCAACGCAGCTCGACGCGCACCTCCGCACCGCAGTCTCGGTGACCCACGCTCAGCGGCGAGCCCTCCGGGTCGGCGAGGTACCGGTCGCCCCACCCGAGTACGGCGACCAGCACCGGCCACAGGTCCAGACCCTTCTCGGTCAGCCGGTACTCGTGGCGCAGCCGGCTGCCCGGCTCCCGGTACGGCTCGCGGCGCAGCACGCCCTGCTCGACAAGGGTGCTCAGCCGGTTCGCCAGCACCTGACGCGGGATCCCGGTGCGCACCCGCATGTCGTCGAAGCGGCGTACGCCGTTGAACACCTCGCGGAGCACCACCAGGGTCCACCGCTCGCCGAGGATCTCCATCGCGCGGGCGATGGTGCAGTTCTCCACCGACCAGTCCAGTGCCGCGGGTCTCATCCGCCCAGGCTAGGTCTGATTGACAGACTCAGCAACGTGCTGCGAGGCTGCGTCCATGACACAGACGCAGGAGCCGACGCGCAGCCGTACCTTCACCTGGTCGGATCCGGCGACCAACGCTGCGCAGCTCGGTCAGCGCGGCGGCCTCGACCTGCTCCGGGCGATGATCGCCGGCGAGCTGGCCGCACCGCCGGTGATGCACATGATCGACATGGCCCGGATGGAGGCCGACGAGGGACGGGTCGCCGTCGAGCTGGTCCCGCAGGAGTTCCACTACAACCCGCTCGGCACCGTCCACGGTGGTGTCATCTCCACCCTGCTCGACACCGCCGCCGGGTGCGCCGTGCACACCACGCTGCCCGTCGGCATCGGCTACACCTCGCTGGACCTGAACGTGAAGTTCCTCCGACCGGTCACCGTCGACAGCGGCATCCTGCGCTGCGAGGGCACGGTACTCCAGCGCGGCCGCCGCACCGCCCTGGCCGAGGCCCGCCTCACCGACGCCAGCTCCCGCCTCATCGCGCACGCCACCAGCACCTGCCTCCTCTTCCCCATCCCCGCCGACTCCCCCGCCTGACCCAGGTCGATCATGAGGTTGACGGGTGATCGGGAGATCGAACAGCCCGCCAACCTCATGATCAACGAGGTGGGCGCGTGGGTGGGGCGGCGCGGTGGGGCAGGGTGGGGGTTTAGCGGAGGGCCAGGCGGGCGGCGCGGGCGTCGCGCTTCTCCTCGAAGCGGGTGGCGGCGACCTGCAGGGTGTCGAGTTGGGCGGCGAGCTGCTCGCGGGCGGCCTCGCCGTCGGCGTTCAGGCCGGTCACGTTGAACACGTCCCACTGGCGCAGCACCGGCATCAGCACCTCGTCGCGGTGCTGGCGCAGGTCGTAGATGCCGGCCAGGGCGATCGCCACCGACTTGCGCGCGAAGCCGTCGATGCCGTTGCCCGGCATCTGGAAGTCGGCCACCACGTCCGCGACGGCCCGCATGGCCTGGCTCGGGGCCAGCTCGAACGAGGCGGCGAGCAGGTTGCGGTAGAAGACCATGTGCAGGTTCTCGTCGGCGGCAACCCGGGCCAGCAGTGCCTCGCAGGCGGGGTCGCCGGTGGCCTTGCCGGTGTTGCGGTGCGAGATCCGGGTGGCCAACTCCTGGAACGAGACGTACGCCAGGGAGTGCAGCACCTCGTCGTCGTGCGCGTTGACGTAGCCGGTGGACATGTGCGTCATCCGGGCCCGCTCCAGCGCCACCGGGTCGACCGCCCGGCTGACCGTCAGGTAGTCGCGGATCGCCGTGCCGTGCCGGCCCTCCTCCGCGGTCCACCGGTGCACCCAGGTGCCCCACGCGCCGTCCCGGCCGAACAGGGTGGCGATCTCGTGGTGATACGAGGGCAGGTTGTCCTCGGTCAGCAGGTTGACGATCAGCGCGGTGCGCGCCACGTCGGGGATGGTGGAATCGGTCGGCGACCACGCCTCACCACCGAGCGGCCCGTCGAAGGTACGCCCTTCGCTCCACGGCACGTACTCGTGCGGGAACCACTCCTTGGCCAGCGAGAGATGGCGGTCGAGGTTGCGCTCAACCACCGGCTCCAACTCGACGAGGAGAGCGGTCTGGCTCAGTGTGGTGCTCATGGTCACGAGAAACTCCCTACGGTGGCGTAACTTACGCTACCGTAGGTCCCCGCGGCCGAACGCGCCAGTGGTGAGATTCAGCTGACCATCGGCTTGAGGTCCTCCCGGGGCGGCATCCACTCCCCCGCGGCAGCCGTGACCTGCTCGCCGGAGCGGATGTCCTTCACCTCGTCCGGCGCGCCGTCGACCCCCGGGAACCAGACGTACGGGATGCCGCGCCGCTCGGCGTAGCGGATCTGCTTGCCGAACTTCGCCGCGCTCGGCGACACCTCGGTCGGCACCCCGCGCCGCCGCAGCGCCTCGGCCACCCGGTTGCTGGCCGTACGCCGCTCCTCGCTGGTCACCGCCACCAGCACGGCGGTCGGCACCTCTCGGGAGATCGACAGCTCGCCCGCGCCGAAGAGCAGGCCGAGCAGCCGCGTCACCCCGATCGAGATCCCCACCCCGGGGTACGAGGTGGCACCGGAACTGGCCAGATTGTCGTACCGGCCGCCGGAGCAGATCGAGCCGAACCGCTCGTAGCCGCGCAACTGGGTCTCGTAGACCGTGCCGGTGTAGTAGTCCAGACCCCGGGCGATGCGCAGGTCCGCCACGCAGAGGCCGGGCGAGTGCTCGGCGGCGGTCTCCACCACCCGGACCAGCTCCTCGATGCCCTCGGTCAGCAGGGGATCGTCGACCCCGAGCGCGCGCACCGCGTCGGCGAACGAGGCGTCCGGTGCGGAGATCTCGGCCAGCGCCAGGCACGCCTTGGCCTGCGCCTCGCTCGCCCCGGCGGTCTGGGCCAACAGCTCGGCCACCTTCGCCGGGCCGATCTTGTCGAGCTTGTCGACCGCGCGCAGCGCCGCCTCCGGGTCGGTCAACCCGATGCCCCGGTAGAAGCCCTCGCAGATCTTGCGGTTGTTGACCTGGATCGTCACCGGCGGGATCGGCAGCGCGCGCAGCGCGTCCCCGATCACCAGTGGCATCTCCGCCTCGTGGTGCGGGGCCAGGGTGTCCCGGTCGACGATGTCGATGTCGGCCTGGACGAACTCCCGGTAGCGCCCCTCCTGCGGCCGCTCACCCCGCCACACCTTCTGGATCTGGTAGCGGCGGAACGGGAAGGCCAACTTGCCTGCGTTCTCCAGCACGTACCGGGCGAACGGCACGGTGAGATCGAAGTGCAGGCCGAGCTGGTCGTCGCCGGCCGCACCGTCGGCGTCGGCGTGCAGCCGGCGGATCACGTAGACCTCCTTGGAGGTCTCCCCCTTGCGCAGTAGCTGGTCCAGCGGCTCCACCGCACGGGTCTCCAGCGGGGCGAAGCCGTACAGCTCGAAGGTGGCCCGGATCCGGTCGAGCACGAACTGCTCGGTCATCCGCTGGCCGGGCGTCCACTCGGGGAAGCCGGAGATGGGCGTGGGCTTGTTCATCACGTACTCCTTGCGGTTCCGCGGCAATGCGCGGGGACGCCGTGGGTCCGCACGGCGCAGACGACGGGTTTAGAGGCCCCTGGTGGGCGCGGCCGCCGACGTGCCAGCCACCTCGACGAGGTACGGGTTGCTGGCGCGCTCACGGCCGATGGTGGTGCTGGGGCCGTGGCCGGGCAGGACGACGGTGTCGTCGGCCAGCGGGAGGATCTTGTCGCGCAGGCTGCTGAGCATCGCCGGCATGCTGCCGCCGGGCAGGTCGGTGCGGCCGATCGAGCCGGCGAAGAGCACGTCGCCGGAGAGGCAGATCTCGTCGGCCTCCCAGCCCGACCCGGCGCCGGGCAGCCGGAACAGCACCGACCCGCCGGTATGGCCCGGGGAATGGTCGACGGCGATCTCCAGACCGGCCAGCGTGAGGGTCGCGCCGTCGGTCAGCTCGGCCACGTCCTCCGGCTCGGTGTAGCTCAACCGGCCGCCGAAGAGCGAGCTCAGGTCGGTCGAGAGACCCTTGGCCGGGTCGGCCAGCATCTCCCGGTCGCCGGGGTGCACGTACGCGGTGATGCCGCGGGCACCACAGACCGGCGCCACCGAGAAGGTGTGATCGAGGTGGCCGTGGGTGAGCAGCACAGCGGCCGGATGCAGGCGGTGCTCGGCGAGCAGCGCGTCGAGCTGGTCGAGCACCCCGATGCCGGGGTCGACCACCACGCACTGCTCCCCCGGCGCGGTGGCCACCACATAGCAGTTGGTGCCGAAGGCGTCCGCGGGAAAGCCGGCCACGAGCACTGGCGCTGTCCTTTCCGTCGAGCTGTCGTCCTGCCCAGCAGCCTAACCGGCGACGCGATCCGGTTTGCCGCGTCCGTCCCTCCCGCCCCGCCGGGCACAGTGACATCGCCCGATAAGGGCTGCTGGCGGCGGGGTGGACCTCGTACACCACATTCCCAGTCGCTAGCCGTACACTCTGGCGGGCGTGTGGCGCGGCACACGTGACGCCTGATGGGCCGGGACGCCCGGCCGCCGGCGACGACCAGGTAGAGGAAGGGGAGCACGGGTGGCTTCCAGCAGGGACCGGCAGCGCAAACTGGCGCGGGCCAAGCTCGACCGGCAGTTGGCCCGCCGAGCCGCCTCCACGCGGCGCCGTCGGCAGATCCAGGCCGGTGTCGGCGCCGCTGTGGTCCTCGTGCTGATCGTGGCCGGCTCGGCCTGGGCGCTCGGGGCCTTCGACTCCGACCCGAAGCAGAACACGGCCGCGGAGGACATCTGCCTCTGGACGCCGCAGGACGCGACGGCCAACACCAACCTCAAGGACGTCGGCACGCCGGAGACCAAGGGCCTGCCCACCGACGGCACCCGGGCGATGACCGTGACCACCAACCAGGGCGCGCCGATCACCGCGGAGTTGGATCTGACCAGCTCCCCGTGTGCCGCGGCGAGCATCACCCACCTGGCGAGCCGGTCGTTCTACGACAACACCAAGTGCCACGAGATCACCGCCGACGGCGCCCTGCGCTGCGGCGACCCCAGCGGCACCGGCCTCGGCGGGCCGACCTACTCGTTCTACGACGAGGACGTGCCGACCGTGCCGTCGGCGTCGCCGTCGGCCAGCCCGGCGCCCGGCCAGCCGCCCACGTACCCGAAGGGGACCGTGGCGATGATCTCCAACCCGCCGGGCAGCAACGGCAGTCAGTTCCTGATCTTCTTCAAGGACTTCACCACCACCGACCCCAAGTTCCCGGTGATCGGCCGGGTGACCGGCGGGCTGGACGTGGTGGAGAAGATCGGTGCCCTGCCGACCGTGGACAATGGGACGGGGGCCCAGGTCAAACCCAAGACCGACGTGGTGATCCAGAGCCTCACCGTTGGTGAGCCGGTCACCGCCGCGGCACCGTCGCCGTCGGCCTCCGGCGCCCCGGCCAGCAGCCCGAGTGCCGGCTGACCGGTCGCCCCACCCCACCCGAGCGGCACCCAGCAGCAGACAGCCAGGAGGATCCAGGCGTGACGTCCACCAGAGATCGGCAGCGCGCCGCGGCACGCGCCCGGCTCGAGAAGGAGATGGCCGAGCGCTCGGCCAAGGCCCGCAAGCGCCGGCAGACGCAGGCGATCATCGGCGCGGGCGCTGCGCTGGTGCTCGTGGTCGCCGGCACCGTCTGGCTGGCGATGAGCCTCGGCGGTGACGACGACAAGACCGACACCGCCGCCCAGGCGCCCGGCGCGTCCGAGTGCGTGTACAACCAACTGCCCGCGGACCAGCGGAGCCCGCAGATCAAGGACGTGGGGCTGCCGAGCAACCAGCAGTCCGGCACCGGCGTGCAGACCATGACGATCGACACCAATCTGGGCCCGATCACCGCCAAGGTCGACCGGTCGCTGGTGCCGTGCACGGCGGGCAGCTTCAGCTACCTCGCGGAGAAGAACTTCTTCGACAACACCAAGTGCCACCGTCTGGTGACCGAGGGCATCAAGGTGCTGCAGTGCGGTGACCCGAGCGCCACCGGCAACGGCTGGCGGGAGACCGACGGCATGGGTGGCCCGAGCTACAAGCTGCCCGAGGAGAACCTGCCCACCGACAAGCGTCCGCCGTACCCGGAGGGCGTCATCGCGATGGCCAACTCGGGCCAGCCGGGCAGCACCGGCAGCCAGTTCTTCATCGTGTACGGCGACTCACCGCTGGACCCGGCGTACACCGTGCTCGGCACCGTCACCGGTGGCCTGGACATCGTCAAGGACGTGGCCAAGACCGGCGACGACGGGGCGTTCGCCCAGCAGGCTGGCGGTGGCCACCCGAAGAAGGAGGTCATCATCAAGGACCTCGCCATGAGCGCGCCGCAGGGCTGACGCCCGAGAAGACGACGAAGCGCCCGCCGGCTGAGCCGGCGGGCGCTGTCGTGTCCGGTAACTCTGTCGTGTCCGGGGATCGGCGCCGCCCGGGGACGGCGGCACGCGGTCAGGCGCCGGAGGTGACCCGGTACGCGTCGAAGACGCCGTCGACCTTGCGGACCGTGGCCAGCAGGTGGCCCAGGTGCTTCGGGTCGGCCATCTCGAAGCTGAACCGGCTCACCGCCACCCGGTCCCGGGTGGTGGTGACGGTGGCGGAAAGGATGTTGACCCGCTCGTCGGAGAGCACCCGGGTGACGTCGGCCAGCAGCTTGTGCCGGTCCAGAGCCTCCACCTGGATGGCCACCAGGAACGTCGAGGCGGAGGTGAGCTTCCAGCTGACCTCGACCACCCGCTCGCTCTGGGCCCGCAGGTCCTCGGCGTTGGCGCAGTCGTCGCGGTGCACGCTCACCCCGCCGGAGCGGGTGACGAAGCCGAACACCGAATCCGGGGGGACCGGGGTGCAGCAGCGGGCCAGCTTGATCCAGACGTCGCTGACGCCCCGGACCACCACGCCCGGGTCGTTGCTGCTCTGCCGGCTGCGCGGCGGCCGGGTGGCGACGGCGGTCTCGGCGATGTCCTCCGCCGCGCCCTCCTCGCCGCCGTACGCGGCCATCAACTTCTGCACCACCGACTGCGCGGAGACCTGGCTGTCGCCGACCGCCGCGTAGAGCGAGGCCACGTCG
Source organism: Micromonospora sp. NBC_00858 (assembly GCF_045207365.1). Classification (NCBI taxonomy): domain Bacteria; kingdom Bacillati; phylum Actinomycetota; class Actinomycetes; order Micromonosporales; family Micromonosporaceae; genus Micromonospora; species Micromonospora sp. NBC_00858. The sequence continues at coordinate 3,895,069 of NZ_CP108828.1, forward strand.
GCGAGGTGCAGGTCCCGAGCGATCGACATCAGCGCGTCAGAGGTGAGCATCCGCTGCAACGGCATGCCCTGCTTGCGCATCGCCTTGACGATCGCGTCCTTGCCGGCCTCGATCGCCTCCTCGCGGCGCTCCTTGTTGAAGTACTGGCGGATCTTCGTACGCGCACGCGGGCTCTTGACGAAGCCCAGCCAGTCCTGAGTCGGGCCGGCGGTCTCGGACTTCGAGGTGAAGATCTCGATCACGTCGCCGTTGGACAGCGTCGACTCCAGCGGCACCAACTTGCCGTTGACCCGCGCCCCGATGCACTTGTGCCCGACCTCGGTGTGCACCGCGTACGCGAAGTCCACCGGCGTCGAACCCGTCGGCAGCGGGATGACGTCACCCTTCGGGGTGAAGACGTACACCTCCTGGCTGGACAGGTCGAAGCGCAACGCGTCCAGGAACTCGCTCGGGTCGGCCGCCTCCCGCTGCCAGTCCAGCAACTGCCGCAGCCAGGTCATCTCGTCGATGTGCGCCGGCGGGCCGACGATCTGCGTGCCCTTGTGCTCCTTGTACTTCCAGTGCGCGGCGATGCCGAACTCGGCGGTGCGGTGCATCGCGTACGTGCGGATCTGCATCTCCACCGGCTTGCCGGTGGGCCCGATGACCGTCGTGTGCAACGACTGGTACATGTTGAACTTGGGCATCGCGATGTAGTCCTTGAACCGACCCGGCACCGGCTGCCAGTTGGCGTGGATCACACCCAGCGCCGCGTAGCAGTCCCGAACTGTGTCGACCAGGATCCGCACCCCGACCAGGTCGTAGATGTCGTTGAAGTCGCGACCCCGCACGATCATCTTCTGGTAGATCGAGTAGAGGTGCTTCGGCCGACCGGTCGTCTCCGCCTTGATCTTGGCGGCCTTGAGGTCGGTCTGCACCTTCTGGGTCACCTGCCGCAGCAGTGCCTCACGCTGCGGCTGGTGCTCCCCGATCAGCCGGTTGATCTCCTCGTACCGCTTCGGGAACAGCGTGCCGAAGGCGAGATCCTCCAGCTCCCACTTGATGGTGTTCATACCCAGCCGGTGGGCCAGCGGGGCCAGGATCTCCAGCGTCTCCTTGGCCTTCTGCTCCTGCTTGGGCCGGGGCAGGAAGGTCAGGGTGCGCATGTTGTGCAGCCGGTCGGCCAGCTTGATCACCAGCACCCGCGGGTCCTTGGCCATCGCCACGACCATCTTGCGGATCGTCTCGGCCTTGGCCGCGTCGCCCAGCTTGACCTTGTCCAGCTTGGTGACACCGTCGACCAGCAGGGCGACCTCGCCGCCGAAGTCGGCGCGCATCTGGTCGAGGGTGTACTCGGTGTCCTCGATCGTGTCGTGCAGCAGCGCGGCGACCAGCGTGGTGGTGTCCATCCCCAGGTTGCCCAGGATGGTGGCCACCGCGAGCGGGTGCGTGATGTACGGGTCGCCGGACTTGCGGTACTGCCCGGAGTGCCACCGCGCGGCCGTGTCGAAGGCGCGCTGGAGCAACCGGGCGTCGGCCTTGGGGTGGTTTACCCGGTGGCTCGCGATGAGCGGCTCCAGCACCTCGCTGACCTGCGAGGTCTGCCACGGCGCGTTGAACCGGGCCAGCCGGGCCCGGACCCGGCGGCCGGTGGGCGCGTTGGACAGCCCGAAACCACCGCTGGGCGACGGGTCGATGCCGGCATCGGTCGGGAACGGGACCACGACACCGTCGGCACCGGGGGACGCCTCGACGGCACCCGATGCGGCACCGATCGGAAGCACCGTGCCCTCGGCCGGAGCCCTGCCTGAGCCGTTACCGGTGCCCGTCACCCGGGCCGGCGCGTCACCGTTCCGGTCGGTCACCGAGCCGTCAGCGTCGCCTGTCGGGTGCACCGTGCCCTCCACCGGAGGGACGACATCGTGGGACACCGGCCTCCTCACCGCTCGCCGGAAACACACCGGCCGTACGTCGGCCGGCCTGGTCTCGCGCCGCCGGACGGCGTACCGCCGGCGTCAGCAAAGGGCAATGCTACCCGCACGGACGGTCCCCTGCCGCTCCGCCGGACGGTCGGCGCCCGGTCCGCCCGACGGGTCGCTGTTCAAACGGTCAGCAGGGCATGGACGGGACGCGGGGCCAGCCGCTCGCGGGCGCCCAGGAAAGCGAGCTCCAGCAGAACAGTGAAGCCGGTGACCGTCCCCCCGGCCCGCTCGACCAGGTCCAGCGTCGCCTCGGCGGTGCCGCCGGTGGCCAGCACGTCGTCGACCACCAGCACCCGGTGCCCGGCGGTGAAGGCGTCCTCGTGCACTTCCAGGGTGGCCTCGCCGTACTCCAGCGCGTAGGAGACCGAGTGCGCCGGGCGGGGCAGCTTGCCGGCCTTGCGCACCGGCACCACGCCCACCCCGGCCGCGTACGCGACGGCCGCCGCGACGACGAACCCGCGCGCCTCGATGCCGACCACCACGTCGAAGCCATCCCGCCCGTGGTACGCGACGATCCCGTCGACCACCTCGCGGAACACCTTGCCGTCGGCGAACAGCGGCATCAGGTCCTTGAACATGACACCGGGCTGGGGAAAGTCGGGCACATCCAGCACCCGGCTGGCGATCAGCTGGGCGGCCTCCGGGCCGCTGTCCCCGCGCGCCGCGGTGCTGTGGGTCTCCGTCACGGCTGTTCCGCTTCCTCTCCAACGACGACGGCGTCCGGCAATGCTGCTCGCACAGCATGCCGGACGCCGTTCGGGCGTTTCCTCCCGGGTCTGCCCCCGGGGGCCGTCAGCGCCGCTTGGCGCCACCCGGCCGGTTGCCGCCGCCACCCGGGCGACCGCCCCGGGCACCGGTCGGCCGCTTGCCGGCCGGCCGAGCGCCCACCTTGGGGGCGGCACCGGCCAGCGCGGCGGAATCCGAGTCGAGCTGGGCGTCGGTCGCGTCGGCCTGGGCCGGGTTCGGGGCGCCCTTCGGGGTGACCTCGCCACGGGCCAGCGCGCCCCGGCGGGCCAGCACCCGCTTGTTGTGCGCCTGGATCCGCGGGTCGTAGTTCTTCAGCAGCGCCAGCAGCGGCGTGGCCACCAGGATGGAGGTCACGAACGCCACCGCCATACCGACGAACAGCACCAGGCCGAGGTCCTTCAGCGTGCCGGCGCCGAGCAGGCCGGCACCGATGAAGAGCAGACCACCGACCGGCAGCAGGGCGACGACCGAGGTGTTCAACGACCGCATCAGGCTCTGGTTGACGGCCAGGTTGGCCGCCTCGGAGTACGTCTGGTTGTTGTTGGCCGTGATGCCCCGGGTGTTCTCCTGGACCTTGTCGAAGACCACCACCACGTCGTAGAGCGCGAAGCCCAGGATCGTGAGGAAACCGATGATCGTCGACGGGGTGACCTCGAAGCCGACCAGCGAGTAGATGCCGGCGGTGAGGATAAGGTTCATGAACAGCGAGGAGACGGCGGCGACCGCCATCCGCCACTCGAAGCGCAGGATCAGGTAGACCATCACCAGCGCGATGAAGATGACCAGGCCGAGGACGGCCCGCTCGGTGACCTGGCTGCCCCACGCCTCGCTGACCTGGTTGCCGCTGACCTGGTTGACGTTGATGCCGAAGTCCTGCGCGATGCGCGTCTGCACCGCGTTGGCCTGCTCGGCGCTGAGCTGCCCGGTGCGCAGCTCGTAGGAGTCGCCGCCGGGGCCGCCGACCTTCTGCGCGGTGGCCACCTCGATACCGGTGTTCTCGGCGGCGAGAGCCGAGTTGACCTCCTCCTCGGCCTGTTCCAGGGTGCCGACGCTGGCCGGCACCTGGAACGAGTTACCACCGGCGAACTCGATGCCGAGGCTGAACCCACGGATCGAGAAGCTGAGGATCGCGATCAGGATCAGGATCCCGGCGACGCCGAACCAGAGCTTGCGCCGGCCGACGACGTTGAGACCGGCCTCGCCGTTGTAGAGGCGGCTCGCCAGACCATTCTGAGCCATCTCAGGCCTCCTTGGCGCGCGGGTTGCGGGGCTGAGTCTGCTGGCTGCGGGCCGGAAGTGCCCGGCCCAGACCGCTGACCCGCGGGGACAGGAACGCCCGGGTCCGGGCGAACATCGTCATGATCGGGTGCCGGAAGAGGAAGACCACGACCAGGTCCAGCACGGTGGCCAGGCCGAGGGCGAACGCGAAGCCCTTGACCGTGCCGACCGAGACCACGTAGAGCACCACCGCGGAGAGCAGGGTGATCGCGTTGGCCGAGATGATCGTCTTACGGGCCCGGATCCAGGCCCGGGGCACCGCGCTGCGCGGACTGCGCCCCTCCCGGATCTCGTCCTTCAGTCGCTCGAAGTAGATGACGAACGAGTCCGCCGCCACACCGAGCGAGACGATCATGCCGGCGATGCCGGCGAGGGTGAGCGTGAAGCCGATCTGCCGGCCGAGCACCACCAGCGCACCGAAGACGAGCAGCGCCGAGAGGATCAGGCTCAGGAAGATGACCGAGCCGAGCAGCCGGTAGTAGAAGAACGCGTAGATGATGACCAGCAGCATGCCGATGCCGGCCGCGAGCAGACCCGCCCGCAGGTGGCTGGCGCCCAGGGTGGCGGTGACGTTCTGCCGCTCCTGCTGCTCGAAGGTCACCGGCAGCGCGCCGTAGCGCAGCTGGCCGGCGAGCGCGCTGGCGTCCTTCTGGGTGAAGTTGCCGGTGATCTGGGAGTTGCCGGTCAGTACGCCCTGGATCTCCGGGGAGGAGACGATCTCGTTGTCCAGCACGACGGCCACCCGGCACTTGCCGTCCTGACCCAGCGCGGTCGCGTCGCAGGCCTGGCCCTCGTTGTTGAACGCCTCACGGGTGAGAGCGGTCCACTTGCCCTGGCCGTCACCGGTGAAGTCCAGGCTGACCACCCAGGCGTTGGTCTGGTCGAGCACCGCGTCGGCGTCGTCCACGTCGGTGCCGAGCACCTTGGCCTGGTCGAGCAGGTACTTCGAAGCGCCGTCCTCGCAGGAGACGGCCTGCTGCTTCGGGTCGGAGATCGACGCTGGCGGGCGCTTGTCGAGCTGCGCGCAGCCGATCGTCGGCACGTTGAACTGCATCTGCGCCGGCAGCACGGCCACCTCTTGCGGCGACAGCGTGCCGAACGGCTTGAGCTTGTCGGCCAACGACGGGTCGGCGGTCAGGTCGGCCGGGGCCTGCAAGCCGTTGGCGGCCTGCCACGACGCGGCGCCGACCTTCTGCTCGACGGCCTTGCGCTGCTCCTCGATGCTGGCCGGCACCGGCTCCTCGCTGGCGCTCGGCGACGGCGCGGCGGCACTCGGCGAGGCCGAGGCGGAGGGGGACGGCGTGGCGCTGGCGCTGGGCGCCGGGGCCATCCCACCCTGCCCACCGCTGGGTGACGTGGTCACCTTCGGCGCGGCGCTGCCGGACGGGGTCGGCAACGCGCTGCCGGACGGGGCGGGGCTGGCGCTGCCCGACGGGGCGGGCGTGGCGGCCGGCGGCGGCACGGCGGCCGTCCCGCTGCCGTCGGCGGCCTTGAGCACCTTGCGGAAGCGCAGCTCGGCGGCGCTGCCCACGTCGGTGAGGTCCCGGTTCTCACCGGGCAGGGAGATGACGATGTTCCGGTTGCCCTCGGTGACCACCTCGGCCTCGGCCACGCCGAACGCGTTGACCCGACTCTCGATGATCTGGCGGGCCTCCTCGAGGTTTTCTGCCGTCGGGGGCTTGCCATCGACGCTGTTGGTCGCCTCCAGCGTCATCCGGGTGCCGCCGATCAGGTCCAGGCCGAGCCGAGGCTCGAGCCGGTCCTTGAAGCTGCCGCTGGCGCCGCCCGCGAAGAACACCAAAAGGTAGAGGACGACGAAGATGAACCCGAGCACGGCGAGCTGCCTGCCGGGCCGCATCTGTCCCTGAGGTGGTGCCACGGTTGTCCTGTCTCCCTGTACGGTCGCGCCGCTGCGCGCGGCGGCGGCGGGTGTCGGGCCGGGGGTCCCGGTCGACGGTCTGACCTGGGCCGGCGAGGTGCCGACACGATGGCCGGACGCGCCGACGCGAGACGCCGACGGTCACGGGGACGTGCCGATGCCCGGCGTCGACCCAACTATCCAGTTTTCACGTCGCGTCCGCTGCCCCATCGGGCGCGGTGGCCCCGGGGGACTGGTCGACCGGCCGTACGCCGGACCCGCCCCCGGGAGGAAGGATCACTCCTTGGTGGAGTCCGCGTCCTCGGTGACCGGCTCGCTCGGCAGCTCCGCACGGGTGATCACCCGGGCGATGGCCGGCCGGGCGTACCGGGTCTGCACGCCCGGAGCGACCTCGAGCAGGACACTGTCGTCCTCGATGCCGGTGACGGTGCCGTAGAGCCCGCCGATGGTCACAACCTCGTCGCCGGGGCCGAGGTTGGACTGCATCGACTCCGCCTCGCGGCGCCGCTTCTGCTGGGGTCGGATCATCATGAAGTACATGACACCGAAGAGCAGGGCGATCATCAGGATCGGCGTAAAGCTGCCGGCCCCGCCGCCCGCTGCTGCGTAATACACGGTTACTGAACCTTCCCATTGGCCACCTGCCCGGCACGTGGGGGTGCCGGAGCGGAGGCGGATTCTCACGTCCTGTACAGACCGCGGCGAAGTCTAATCCCTGCACCTGAGAACACCGAATGCGGCACAGATCACGTTCACATCACGCCTGATCGGCATCCGACGAGAACAGATCGGGCGCCGATGGGACATCCGCCCCAAATGTACCATTCGGCGGCGTACGCCCCAGATGCCGCCAGGCGGCCTCGGTGGCCACCCGACCCCGCGGGGTACGGGCCAGCAGACCGGCGCGGACCAGGAAGGGCTCACAGACCTCCTCGACCGTGTCCGGCTGCTCCCCCACCGCCACGGCGAGGGTGGACAACCCCACCGGACCACCCCGGAACGAGTCGACCAGCGCGGTCAGCACCGCCCGGTCGAGCCGGTCCAGGCCCAGCGCGTCCACGTCGTACACAATCAACGCGGCACGGGCGGTGGCGAGATCGACCACCCCGTCGGCCCGCACCTCCGCGTAGTCGCGGACCCGACGCAACAGCCGGTTGGCGATCCGCGGTGTCCCCCGGGACCGGCCGGCAATCTCGGTCGCGCCCTCGGCCGTGATCGGCACTCCGAGAATCCGCGCCGAGCGGTGCAGCAGCGTCTCCAGGTCAGCCGGGGCGTAGAAATCCAGGTGTGCCACGAAGCCGAAACGATCCCGCATCGGCCCGGTCAACAGACCCGACCGGGTGGTCGCGCCGACCAGGGTGAACGGCTCGACGTCCAGCGGGATGGCGGTGGCGCCCGGCCCTTTGCCGACCACCACGTCGACCCGGAAATCCTCCATGGCGCTGTAGAGCAGCTCCTCGGCAGGCCGGGCGATCCGGTGGATCTCGTCGATGAACAGCACGTCGCCCTCGCCGAGGCTGGTCAGGATGGCCGCCAGGTCACCGGAGCGCTCGATCGCCGGGCCGCTGGTCACCCGGATGCCCGCGCCCAGCTCGGCGGCGACGATGTTGGCCAGGCTGGTCTTACCCAGGCCGGGCGGGCCGGAGAGCAGGATGTGGTCCGGCGGCGAGCCCCGCCGCATGGCGCCCTGCAACAACAGGTCGAGCTGGTCGCGGACCCGGTCCTGAGCGATGAACTCGGCCAGCCTCCGGGGCCGGACGGTGGCCTCGGCGTCCCGGTCCGCGTCGCTGACGTACGCCGAGACAAGCCCCTCGGTCTCACTCATCGGTTGCGACCCAGCAGGCGGATGGCCTGCCTGAGCAGGACCGGCACGGGCGGAGTCTCGCCGTCGACGGTCTCCGCAACTGCGGCCACCGCCTGGTCGGCCTGCCCAGCCGTCCAGCCCAGCCCGACCAGCGCCTGGCGGACCTGCTCGGGCCAACTGCCCCCGGTCACGCCGCCCACGCCGTCGGCGCCGATCGCCACCGGGCCGATCCGGTCGCGCAGCTCCAGCACCAGGCGCTCGGCGCCCTTCTTGCCGATCCCGGGCACCCGGGTCAACGCGGCGGTGTCGGCGTTGGCGATCGCCTTGCGGACCGCGTCCGGGGTGTGCACGGCCAGCACCGCCTGGGCCAGCCGCGGGCCGACCCCGCTGGCGGTCTGGAGCAGCTCGAACAGCGCCTTGGCGTCGTCGTCGGCGAAGCCGTAGAGGGTCAGCGAATCCTCCCGGACCACCAGGCTGGTGGCCAGCCGGGCGGTCTGGCCGACCCGCAGGTCGGCCAGCGTCCCCGGGGCGCAGTGCACGGCCAGGCCGACCCCGCCGACCTCGATCACGGCCTGGTCCGGACCTGTCGCGGTCACCGTGCCGCGCACGCTGGCAATCATCGTGCCCCTCCTCGTCGTGCCCGGTCGGCCGCCGCGGCCAGTTTGGAACGGGTGCCGCCCCGCCACACGTGGCAGATGGCCAGGGCGAGCGCGTCGGCGGCGTCGGCCGGCTTGGGCGGCTCGGCCAGCCGCAGCAGCCGGGTCACCATCGCGGTCATCTGCGCCTTGTCGGCCTGACCGGAACCGGTCACCGCCGCCTTCACCTCGCTGGGGGTGTACGTCTGCACCGGCAACCCGGCGCGCGCCCCGGCCAGCACGGCGATGCCGCTGGCCTGCGCGGTGCCCATCACCGTGCGCACATTGTGCTGGCTGAACACCCGCTCGACGGCGACGCTCTCCGGCTGGTGCTCGGCGACCAACTCGGTCAGCGACCGGTCCAGGTGCAGCAGCCGCAGCGACAGGTCGTCAGCCGGGTCGGTGTAGATCACGTAGTAGGCGACCAGGGTGCAGGGCCGACCGGGCACGCCCTCGACCACGCCCACCCCGCACCGGGTCAGCCCCGGGTCGACACCGAGCACCCGCACGCCGCCCCTCCCCAACCATCACCAGTACGTGTGTTCGACACCCTACTGCCCGCCCTCCCACCCGCCTCAACAGACACGCCCGCCCCAGTCGATCATGGATTTGTGGTGGGTGACAGAGGCCGCAAATCTGGATCGATCGGGCACCATAACACCATGATCGACGGGAGCGGGGGTGGCCACACAGCTTTGGTTCGGAGTATGTGTCGCTGCCCCATGTGCCCAGGGCCACACAGCTCGTAACTTCTTGCGCCATGACGGCAGAACCCGTGGCGGTCCCCCACGTCGTACAGGTCGACCTCGCCGGTCGTACCGCCCTGGTCACCGGGGGCGGCAGCGGCATCGGGCGGGCCTGCGCCCTGCGACTGGGCGCGGCCGGCGCCAAGGTGCTCGTGGTGGATCGCAACCTGGAGGCGGCCGAGGCGGTGGCCGCAGAGGCCGGCGGCCACGCCGAGGGGATGGACCTGGCCGACACCGCGGCGGTGGACCGGCTCGACGTGGACGTGGACATCGTCGTCAACAACGCCGGGCTCCAGCACGTGGCGCCGCTGCAGGACTTTCCCGTCGAGCGTTTCGAGTACATCCAGCGGGTGATGGTCGAGGCGCCGTTCCTGATCATCCGCCGCGCCCTGCCGCACATGTACGCCCGGGGCTGGGGCCGGATCATCAACATCTCCTCGGTGCACGGGCTGCGCGCCTCGCCGTTCAAGGCGGCCTACGTCTCCGCCAAGCACGCCCTGGAAGGGCTGTCGAAGGTGGTCGCGCTGGAAGGTGCCGCGCACGGGGTGACCGCCAACTGCATCAACCCGGCGTACGTGCGCACCGCGCTGGTGGAGAGCCAGATCGCCGACCAGGCGGCCAGCCACGGCCTCCCGGAGACTGAGGTGATCGAGAAGATCATGCTGACCCGGGCCGCCATCAAGCGGCTGATCGAACCGGAGGAGGTGGCCGAGCTGATGGCGTACCTCTGCTCCGCGCCGGCGGCCTTCATCACGGGCGCGTCGATCGCGCTCGACGGGGGCTGGACGGCCAACTAGTGGGCCCGAGCACAATGTCGACCATGTCGTCGCCGGTGGAGTTCCTGGAACTGCTCGCCCGCGAGGCCGCGCCGGTCGAGTTCGAGGGACCGCTGGTGGCCGCGCGGGCCGCCGGGCTGCCCGCCGACCGACTGGCCGAGCTGGAACAGGCCAGGACGGTGGCGCTGCGGGTCCGCGCGCTGCTGGAGCGCCGGCGCCGCCGGGAGACCGAGCTGTCCGGCCTGTACGACACGGTCAGCGACCTCGCCGGGCTGCGCGACCTGGACGACGTGCTGCGGGCGATCGTGCACCGGGCCCGCAACCTACTCGGCGCCGACGTGGCCTACATGACGCTCGACGACGAGGAGCGCGGCGACACCTACATGCGGGTCACCGACGGGTCGGTCTCGGCCCGCTTCCAGCGGCTGCGGCTGCCGATGGGCGCTGGCCTCGGCGGCCTGGTGGCCCAGTCCGGAGCCCCGTACGTCACCGCCAACTACGGCGAGGACGAGCGCTTCCACCACACCGGGGAGATCGACGCCGGGGTCGGCGAGGAGGGTCTGGTGGCGATCCTCGGGGTGCCGCTGCGGCTCGGCTCCACCTCGATCGGGGTCCTCTACTCGGCCAACCGCTCGGCCCGCCCGTTCGCCCGGGAGGAGGTGGCGCTGCTGGTCTCCCTGGCCGCGCACGCCGCCGTGGCGATCGACACCGCCCGACTGCTGGCCGAGACCCGCTCGGCGCTGGCCGAGCTGTCGGCGGCGAACACCACCATCCGCGCGCACAGCAGCTCGGTGGAGCGGGCGGCGGCCGCACACGACCGGATGACGGGGCTGGTGCTGCGGGGTGGCGGGGTGGAGGACGTGGCAGCCGCGGTGACCGAGGTGCTGGACGGGGCGCTGCTGGCGCTGGACGCCGAAGGCCGGCTGCTGGCCCGGGTCGGCGAGATCGACGAGCCGGACCGGGCGGACATCGTCGAGGCGGTGGCCGCGTCTCGGACCGAGGGGCGCAGCGTGCGCCGAGGCCCGCTCTGGTACGCGGCGGTGGTGGCTGGCACGGAGAACCTGGGCGCCCTGGTACTGCGACCGGACGACGAGCTGGTCGACGCCGACCAGCGAATCCTGGAACGGGCCGCGCTGGTCACCGCACTGCTGCTGCTGTTCCGACGCACCGTGGCCGAGGCCGAGGGGCGGGTACGCGGCGAGCTGCTGGACGACCTGATCGCCCGGCCGCTGCGCGACACCGACGCCCTGCACGACCGCGCCCGCCGGCTCGGGGTGGACCTGGACGCGCCGCACGTGCTGGTGGCGGTGGGCGACGACGCGATCGCCGCCACCGGCTCTGCCCGGCAGCGGGTGTTCTCCTGGGCCACCACGTACGCCTCGGCCCGGGGCGGCCTGGCCGCGGCGCGCGACGGCCGGGTGGTGCTGATGCTGCCCGGGCGGGACGCGGGTGCCAGCGCCCGTGCGGTGGCCCGGGACCTGTCCCGGGTGACCGGCCGGCCGGTGACCGCCGGGGCGAGCGGCCCGTCGACCGGGCCGGCGTCGCTGGCCGGCACCTTCCACGAGGCGGACCGCTGCCTCACCGCACTCGGCGCGCTGGGCCGCTCCGGCCAGGGGGCGAGCACCGCCGAGCTGGGCTTCGTCGGGCTGCTGCTGGGCACGGTCGGTGACCGGGGCGAGAAGGACGTGGCGCAGTTCCTCACCGCCACCGTCGGGCCGGTGGTCGACTACGACGCCCGGCGGGGCACGGCGCTGGTGCGGACGCTGGAGGCGTACTTCGGGGTGGGCGGCAGCCTGGCCCGGGCCGCCGAGCAGTTGCACGTGCACGTCAACACGGTGACCCAGCGGTTGGAACGGGTGGGGCAGTTGCTCGGCGCCGACTGGCAGAAGCCCGAGCGGGCGTTGGAGGTGCAGCTTGCGCTGCGCCTGCACCGGCTCCGCGCCCCCGCCGGCTGACCACCGGCCGGCAGGCCGGACCGGTCAGCCAGCGGGCCGGGTCAGCGGGCCCGGATGCCCTCCAACACGGTGTCGACGACCTGCTCTGGCAGGGTCCGCTCGTCCAGCTCCGGGTTCCACTGCAGCACGCGCTGGATCAGCATCGGCCCGGTGAGCAGCGCCATGGTCACCTCCAGGTCGAGGTCGGGCCGGAGCACCCCCTCGCTGACGCCCCGTCGCAGCACCTCGCGCATCAGCTGCCGGCGCGGGGCGATGATGTTCTGGTAGAGCTGGAACTGGTCCGGGCTGCGGTTCACCGCGGGCACCAGGCAGGGCATGATCTTCGCCGCGCGCGGGTCGACGTTCTTCCCGATCGCGCCGACCAGCAGGATCAGGTCGTCCCGGACGGTGTGCCCCTCGGGCTGCGGCAGGACGCCCTTGAGGCGGCGCAGCGCGTCCAGCAACAGGGCGTCCTTGCCGGCCCAGCGGCGGTAGATGGTGGCCTTGCCGACCCCGGCGCGGGCAGCGATCGCCTCGATCGAGAGCGCTTCGATGGTGCTGCCCTCGGCGAGCAGGTCGAGGGTGGCCTCGATGATCGCCTCATCGGCGCGGAGGCTCCGCGGTCGCCCGGGCGACCGCGGAGCATCAGCTGTGGACGTCATGTCGGACATTGTCCCCGAACCTAGGCCGTCCCGGCCAACTCGGGCTCTGCGGCCGGCGCCGCCGGTACGGCAGCCGCGGCCTCCCGGCCCGGCATCCAGCGCAGCACCACGAGGATCCCGAGCGCGGCGACCACCGCGGACAGCGCTGCCGCCCAGTGCATGGCGGTGACGAAGGCGTCGTTGGCCGCCGAGATCAGCGTCGGCGCCGCCGGGCCGAGTTGCCCGGCCGCCGCGTACGCCCCGGAGATCGACTCGTTGGCCGCCTCGCGGGCCTGCGCGGGCAGGCCGGTCAGCGCACCGTCCACGTCGGCCCGGTAGACCGCGGAGAGCACCGAACCGAGGACCGCCACGCCGAGCGCGCCGGCCACCTGGCGGACGGTGTTGCTCACCGCGGAGCCCACGCCGGCCTTCTCGCGAGGCAGCGCCGACATGATCGACTCGGTAGCCGGCGGCATGATGTTGGCCATTCCGACGCCCTGGAAGAAGAACACGACCAGCACGATCCAGATCGGGGTGGTCGCGTCGACGAAGGCGAACGCGGCCAGTGCCACCGTGGTCAGCGCCAGCCCGACGGTGGCGACCGCCCGGCCGCCGTAGCGGCGGACCATCGCGGCGCTGCGCGGCGCGAAGATCAGCTGGGCGCCGGCGAACGGAAGGAAGAGCAGGCCGGTCTGCAGCGGGCTGTAGTCGCGCACCAGCTGCAGGTAGAACGAGCTGAAGAACATCACGCCCATCGCGGCGAAGAACACCAGACCGACGATGGCCACCGGTGCGGCGAACCGGGGCAGCGTGAACAGCCGGACGTCCAGCGACGGGTGGTCGCTGCGCCGCTCGTGCTGCACGAACCAGGCCAGCACCGCCAGGCCGACCAGGATCGAGCCCCAGGCCACCGGCCGGCCGAAGCCGTGCTCGCCGCCGTCGATGATGCCGTAGGAGAGTGCGACCAGGCCGATCACGGAGAGCAGGACGCCGGGCACGTCGACGCGGCCCGGGCGCGGGTCGCGCGACTCGGGGACTAGCAGCGCGACCAGGATCACGCCGGCGGCCACCACCGGCACGTTGATCAGGAAGACCGAGCCCCACCAGAAGTGCTCCAGCAGGGCGCCGCCGAGGATCGGGCCGATCGCCACGGCCAGCCCGACCGCACCGGCCCAGACGCCGATCGCCCGGCCGCGCTCACGTGGGTCGAAGACGTTGGAGATGATCGACAGCGTCACCGGCATGATGGCCGCGCCGCCGACCCCCATCAGGGCGCGGGCCGCGATCAGCTGGGCCGGGCTCTGGGCGTACGCGGAGAGCAACGACGCCAGCCCGAACAGCGCCAGGCCGATCATCAGGAAGCGCTTGCGGCCGGCGCGGTCGCCGAGCACCCCGAAGGTGAACAGCAGCCCGGCGAAGACCAGAGTGTAGGAGTTGATGGACCACTCCAGCTCGCCCTGGCTGGCGCCGAGGCCGTGCACCGGGTCGGCCAGGGTGCGCAGGGCGACGTTGAGGATCGTGTTGTCGAGGACGACCACGAGGAGGCTGATCACCAGCACCCCCAGGATCGCCCACCTCCTCGGGTGTCCGGTGTTGTCGTGCAGCTCCATGCCCGGTTCTCCCCCCGGTTTCACCCGCCGCGCAATACGATACGGGCCAGACTCGTAACTGCGGACAGCGTAAGGCCGGCATTAACGATACGGAACGGATCCGTATCGTATGTGGTGGGCGTCACGCTCGGCCCACGCCCGCTCGATGCGGTCGGGAGGTCGCCGGGCAGGCTGCGGCCCGGCTCCGGCAGTACACGTCCAGCCCGACCCGGACGCCCTCGCACGGCATCCGCCAGCATCGGATCGGTCAGCACCAGACGCACCCCCGGGTAGGTGTTCCCTACTACCCGGGGGTGCGCTGAAACAGCGCGCGGTGGACGCGCCGTCGCGGGATTTACCGGCGGCGCGCCGCCAGTCTGCGGGCCAGCGCGGCGGCGCTGCCCCAGATGCCGCGCCGGAACAGCACCACGACGAGGACGAAGATGCCGCCGGTGACCAGGCCGATCGCCTCGAACCCGGAGAACGACAACCAGTCCTCCAGCCGGACCACGATCCCGGCGCCGAGCACCCCACCCCAGAGCGTGCCGATCCCGCCGAGCACGACCACGATGACCGCCTTGCCGGAGGTGGTCCAGTGCAGCACGTCCAGTGAGACGAAGCGGTGGCCGACCGCGAACAGCCCGCCGCCGAGCCCGGCGATGAACCCGGAGAGCACGAACGCGGTGAGCTTGTAGCGGTGCACCGGATAGCCCAGCGCCCGCGCCCGGGCCGGATTGTCCCGGATGCCGACCAGCACCCGACCGAACGGCGAGTGCACGATCCGCCAGGCGGCGGCCAGCCCGAGCAGCACGATCGGCAGGATCGCGTAGTAGAAGTAGTAGTCGTCGGTGAGGTCCCAGCCGAACAACTCCCGGGGCACCCCCTGCAGGCCGTTCTCGCCCTGGGTCACCGAGCGCCACTCGTTGGCGACGTAGTAGACCATCTGCGCGAAGGCCAGGGTCACCATGGCGAAGTAGATGCCGGTCCGCTTGACCGCCAGGTAACCGATCGGCACCGCCAGCACGGCGGCGGCGAGCGCCCCGGCCAGCACCGCCAGCGGGAACGGCAGGCCGGCGTGGATGGCCACCAACCCGGTGACGTACGCCGAGGTGCCCCAGAACGCGGCGTGCCCGAAGGACATCAGCCCGGTGAAGCCGAGCAGCAGGTCCACGGCGACCGCGAACAGCGCCCAGCAGAGGATGTCCACCGCCACCGCCGGGTAGAGGCCGTTGGGCAGCCAGGCGGCGGCGGCCAGCCCGACGGCGAGCAGCGCGTACCGCACCCAGCCAGGGGCGCGGGCCACGGCGACCAGTCCGGACGGTGGCGCCGCTCGGGGCGCGTCCGCCGGGGTGTCCACAGTGCTGGTCATGCCGGCGCCTCCTCACGACCGAACAGGCCGGCCGGCCGCCAGAGCAGCACGACGGCCATCACGATGAAGACGATCGTCTGCGACACGATCGGAAAGTTGGACAGGTACGCCTCGCCCCACGCCTGGACCAGGCCGATGCCGAAACCGGCGGCGACCGAGCCGAAGATCGAGCCCAGCCCACCGATCACCACCACCGCGAAGACCACGATGATCAGATCGGCGCCCATCAGCGGGTTGACCGCGCGCATCGGCGCGGCCAGCACGCCGGCCAGCCCGGCCAACCCGATGCCGAAGCCGAAGACCGGCGTCACCCAGCGTCCGACGTCGATACCGAACGCCCGGGTCAGGTCGGGCCGCTCGGTGGCCGCGCGGACCACCATGCCGATCCGGGTCCGGGTGAGCACCCACCACACCGCGACGCAGAGCAGCACCGCGAAGCCGAGGATGAACACCCGGTAGGTCGGGAAGTCGAAGAGCCCGAAGTTCACCGTCCCGCTCAACAGCGACGGGGTGGCGTACGGACTGGACTGCACGCCGTAGCGCAGCTTCACCAGATCCTGCAGGATCAGCGTCAGGCCGAAGGTGAGCAGGAAGTTGTAGAGCGGGTCGAGTCTGGTCAGTCGGTGGATCACCGCCCGCTCCAGCGCCATGCCGAGCAGGCCCAACCCCACCGGCATGATCACCAGAGCCGCCCAGAACGGCACGCCCGCCTCGGTGAGCAGCACGTACGCGCCGAACGCGCCGAGCATGTAGAACGCGCCGTGGGCGAAGTTGACCACCCGCAGCATGCCGAAGATGACCGCGAGCCCGAGGGCGAGCAGGGCGTAGAACGCCCCGCTCACCAACCCGTTGAACGTGTTCTGCGCGAATCCTGACACAGCGTCACACGCTCACAGCTTGCAGTCCGCTGACGGCGCGCGGAACGCCTCCGCGGCGGGGATCGTCTTGAGAACCTTGACGTAGTCCCACGGCTCGGTGACCTCGGACTGCGGCTTCACCTGGGCCAGGTACGCGTCGTGCACCACCCGGTGGTCCTCGGCGCGGATCTTGCCGTTGCGCAGGAAGACGTCCTCGATTGTCTTGCCTTCCAGGCCCTTGACGACGGCGTCCGCGTCGTCGGTGCCGGCGGCCTGCACCGCCTCCAGGTACTGCAACGCCGCCGAGTAGTTGGCCGCGTGCGCGAAGGTCGGTCGGGTGCCGGCCTTCTGCTGGAACCGGTCGGCGAACTCCCGGTTCTTCGCGTCGAAGTTCCAGTACCAGGCGTCGGTGTACGTGGTGCCGGCCAGCGCCGCCGGGGTGAGCGAGTGGATGTCGGTGAGGAACATCAGCCCCACCGCGAGGCCGACGCCCTTGTCCCGCAGCTTGAACTCGTTGTACTGCTTCACCACGTTGACCAGCTCCGCACCGGCCTGCATGGTGCCCAGCACGTCCGGCTTCGGGTTCAGGTTCGGCGCCTTGAGCAGGAACGTGGAGAAGTCGCCGCTGGTGTTCGGGAACGGCGCGCCGTCCTTGCCGACGACCTTGCCGCCGGCCGCCGTGATGGCGGTGGAGAAGCTCTTCTCCATGTCCTGACCGAAGGCGTAGTTCGGGTACAGGATGTACCAGTTCTTGCCGATCTGCTCGGTGGTGGTCTTCCCCGTGCCGTTGGCCAGCATGTACGTGTCGTAGGCGTAGTGGAAGGTGTACTTGTTGCAGCTCTTGCCGGTCAGGTCGGTCGTCGCGGCGCCGATGTTGAAGTAGAGCTTCTTCTTCTCCTTGGCCACGTCGGCGACCTTCAACGCGGCCGACGAGGTGGGCACGTCCAGGATCAGGTCGACGCCCTTGCGGTCGTACATCTCCTGGGCCTTGGAGTTGGCCACGTCCGGCTTGTTCTGGTGGTCGGCGGTCTCCACGGTGATGTCCTTGGTCACCGCCTTGTCGCCGTACTTGGCGGTGAAGTCGGCGATGGCCATCTCCACCGCCGTCACCGAGTTCTTCCCGGACAACTCCGAGTACGCCCCCGACTGGTCGTTGAGCACGCCCAGCACGATCTTGTCGCCGGTCAGCTTCTGGTCGCCGCCCGCCTGGGGTCCACCGCCGCCACAACCGGCGACCAGCACCACCGCGGCCGACGCCGCGGCCACACCCACCGTCCTGCGCATGCCCACTCCATCCATTCCGCGCTTCGTCGCGCGGATCGTTGTTGAGAGAAAAATCAGATCCCGAGGTACGCCAGCAGCTCGCGTTCCCGCGAGCGCACCTCGGAGTTGTCCATCGCCTCGGCGACGCGTCCCTCGGCCA
Source organism: Micromonospora sp. NBC_00858 (assembly GCF_045207365.1). NCBI lineage: Bacteria > Bacillati > Actinomycetota > Actinomycetes > Micromonosporales > Micromonosporaceae > Micromonospora > Micromonospora sp. NBC_00858. The sequence continues at coordinate 3,912,708 of NZ_CP108828.1, forward strand.
GCAAGTAGTGCCGGTCGGCGACACCGGTGGCGAAGTGCAGGTTCTGTTCGACCAGCAGCACGGTCACCCCGTGCCGCTTGGCCTCCCGCAGCAGGTCACCGACCTGCTGCACGAGCAGTGGGGAGAGCCCTTCGGTGGGCTCGTCGCAGAGCAGCAGCCGGGCACCCATCCGCAGCACCCGGGCCAGCGCGAGCATCTGCTGCTCGCCGCCGGAGAGCATGGTGGCCGCGGAGTCGCGCCGGGTGTAGAGGGCGGGGAACGCCTCGTACACGCGCTCCAGCGACCACGGGTCGGGACCAACCCGGGGCGGCAGCGTCAGGTTCTCGGTGACGGTCAGCGTGGCGTACGCCCCGCGGTCGTCGGGTACCCAGCCCAGCCCGAGCCGGGCCCGCCGGTGCGCCGGCAGCTTCCCGACGTCGCGCCCGTCCAGTTCCACCGTGCCGCGCTGGCCGGAGTGCAGGCCCATCACGCAGCGCAGCAGGGTGGACTTGCCGGCGCCATTGCGCCCGACCAGGGTGACCACCTCGCCGGCGGCGACCTCCAGGCTGGCGTCCCGCAGCACCTGCGCCTCGCCGTACCAGGCGGAGAGGTTCTCAATGCGCAGCATCAGCGGCTCCCAGGTAGGCGGTGATCACGCGTTCGTCCGCGCGGACCTGCTCGTACGGGCCCTCGACCAGGACCTTGCCGGCCTGCAGCACGGTGACCGTGTCGGCGAGCCGGCCGACCACGCTCATGTTGTGCTCGACCATCACCACGGTCCGGCCCTGGCGGACCCGGCCGATCAGCTCGACGGTGCGGTCGACGTCTTCGAGGCCCATCCCGGCGGTCGGCTCGTCGAGCAGCAGCACCTTCGGGTCCAGTGCCAGGGCGATCGCCAGCTCCAGTGCCCGCTTGCGCCCGTACGCCAGCGACTCGGAGGGGGCGTCCGCCAGGTCGGCCAGCCCCACCATGGCCAGCAGCTCGTCGGCACGCTCGGTGTAGCGGCCCATCAGCTTCGCCGAGCGCCAGAACCGCCAGCCCAGCCCGCTCGACGACTGGAGGGCCAGCGCCACGTGCTCCCGGGCGGAGAGCTGCGGGAAGAGGCTGGTGATCTGGAACGAGCGGGCCACGCCGAGCCGGGCGACCTGCTCCGGGGGCAGCCCGGTGACGTCCCGCCCGGCCAGCTCGATCCGCCCGCCGCTGGGTCGCAGGAAGCCGGTGAGCAGGTTGAACAGGGTGGTCTTGCCGGCACCGTTGGGGCCGACCAGCGCGTGCACACTCTCCGGCGCGACGTCGAGGTCGACGTCGTCGACCGCCCGGAAGCCCCGGAAGTCTCTGGTCAGCCCTCGGGCCGACAGGAGCGCTTGCCCGGTCATCGCCTCATCCTCCGCATGGTCGCGGCGACGGTCGATTCGGTGACCGTGGTCACAGGGCCGTCGCGTGGAGGAAACGTACGGCCGCCCCCGCGAGTCGAGCCATGTCGATGGCATCCATATTCGGCCGGCAGGAGACGTGCGCAAACGCCACTCCCCGGCGTCGCCGCCTTGACCGAGCCACCTAGGTTGATGATCCACACAGCCCAGCGAAAGGCCCCCAACCCATGCCCGTCGGCTTCACCATGGCGATCGTCTTCGCCGTCGCCCTGGCGATCAGCGCCGTCCTGGCGCTCGTCGCCCCCAGAAGCGCGGTGAAACGGACGGCAGCCCTCGCGGCGCTCGGCCTCCTCGCCGTCACCGTGCTGATCGGCGTCGCCTCCAGCGCCCACTCGGTGCCCATCCGCTCGGTCGGCATCGTCACCAGCTTCGGCAAGCCCACCGGCGAGGTGACCGGATCCGGCCTGAAGTGGGTGGCCCCCTGGCAGAAGGTCGGCGAGTGGGACGCGGGCCGGCAGAAGTACGACCACATCGGCGGCAACAACTGCGTCCGGGTCCGCACCGGCACGCTCGCCGACGCCTGCGTCGAGGTGCTCATTGAATGGCAGGTCAAGCCGGAGAACGCGCCGAAGCAGTTCATGGACTACAAGGGAGACTTCACCAGCTTCCGGGGCCAGCGGGTGGGCGTGCAGCTCGACAGCGCGGTCAACGACGCGTTCGCCGCGTACAACCCGCTGGAGAAGATCGACGCACAGACCGGTGACCTCAACGTCGACCTGAAGCCGTTCGCGGCGAACATCAAGGCCAGCGCGGACACCCGGCTCGCCACCGACGTGGACATCCTCTCGGTGACCATCACCCGGGTGAACCACGACGAAAAGACCGAGAGCAACATCAAGGCGTTCCAGGACAAGCTGGCACAGACCCGCAACCTGGAGCAGGACCGCAAGAACGCCGAGATCTCCAAGCAGATCACCGAGACCAACGCGAAGGTCGACAAGGTGACCCGCTGCCTGGAGATCGCCGAGAAGAACGGCGCCAACCCGGGTCTCTGCATCAACCCGGGCATCGTCACCGGCAAGTGACCGGGACCGGCCCCACCCGCACCGGGTGGGGCCGGGTCACCCGACGATCGTCACGCGCTGACGGCGTAGTCCGGCAGGGCCAGCCCGCCGGCCTGGCTGAAGACGAGCCGCGCGGTGAGCTTCCGCAACGGGCGGGAGGTCATCGCGCGCATAGCTGTGTCGCGCAGGCGAATCGCGGTCCGGGTCGCCGGCAGGAAGCCGGAGATGCCTCCACCCGGAATTTCCTGCCCGCGCGCCACGTGCGCCCGCAGCATCTCCTCGTAGCCCCGAGCGGCCGGACGTACGCCGACTCGGGGCCGAAGGCCAGCGCCCGGGTACGCGAGTGCGAGCCGTCTGCCCCGACGACCAGGCCCACGGTGCGCGGGGCGGATCGCGCGAAGGTGAGCCGCACCCCGTCCCCGGTCTGCGTGAGCGTCTCGATCGAGTCGTCGAAGAGGTACTCCACGTCGGCGCGGGTCTCCTCGTACAGCAAGCGGGCCAGGTCGCCGCGCTCGATCTCGATGTCCGCCACGACGCCCTCGCCGTCGAAGGCGTGCACCGGCATCCGGCTGCGCACCCGACCCCGCACGTCGACGTACGCCATGCCCTGCTCCCGGACGCACTCGGCCCGTATCCGGGCGGTCAGCCCCATCCGGTCGACGACCTCACGGGCGGTCCCCCGCACGTCCACCGCCTGCCCGCCGGGGCGGAGCCCGGCCGCTCGCTCCACGACGGTGACGGCGAAGCCGTGCCGGCGCAGCCGCCGCGCTGATCGAGCAGCGGCCGCCGGCCGGACCTCAGCTCAGCCCGGGAAGCTGACCACCCAGCGGGCGCCCTCGCCCCGGGTCAGCCGATCGAACGCGGCTGGCGCCTCGTCGAGGGTGACCACCCCACTGACCAACGGCGCGAGGTCCAGGGTGCCGTCGAGCGCGGCCCGGGCCAGCTCGGGCACCTCGCGGTCAGGGTCGGACGAGCCGTACACCGAGGAGCGCAGCGTACGGGCGGAGTGGAAGATGTCCAGCGCGCCGAGGCTGACCATGTCGTCCTTGGCGCCCATGCCGACCACGGTCACCGCTCCCCCGCGCCGGGTGAGCCGCCAGGCCGCTCGGATGGTGGCGGCGCGACCGACGCACTCGAAGGCGTGGTCGACGCCCCGACCCTCGGTGCGCGCCCGCACGTCCTTGGAGAGCCGGTCGTCGGAGAGCAGGAAGTCGGTCGCGCCGGCAGCGAGCGCCAGGTCGCGCTTCGCCTCGGCGACGTCGACGGCGAGGATCGGCGTGGCGCCGGCCCGGCGGGCCGCGGTGAGCACGGCGAGCCCGACCCCGCCGAGCCCGATCACCGCCACCGACTCGCCGGGAGCCACCCGGGCGGTGCTGCGGACCGCGCCGGCGCCGGTGAGCACCGCGCAGCCGAGCAGAGCGGCCCGCTCGGGGGGCAGCCCGGTGGGGATCGGGATGACGGCGCTCTCGGGCACGACCACCGCCTCGGCGAGCGCGCCGAGGCCGAGGGTGAGGTGCAGCGGGGTGCCGTCGTCGGTCTCGCCGCGCGCGACGGTCGGCGCGGTGTTGGCGGCGCAGAGCCACGGCTCGTCGTGCTGACACCACCAGCAGGCCCGGCAGGCGGGCGCCCAGTTGAGCACCACCGGCGTGCCGACCGCCAGCCGGCTGCCCGGCCCGGCCTCGGCCACCACCCCGGTCGCCTCGTGCCCGAGCACCAGCGGGAACTTCGCGGCGAGGGTGCCGTTCACCATGGACAGGTCGGAGTGGCAGACGCCGGCGGCGTGGATCGTCACCCGCAGCTCACCGGGGCCGGGCGCGGGCAGGCGTACCTGCTCGACCCGCAGCTCGGCGCCGGACCCGCGCGCGACCAGCGCCCGCACGGTGACCGGGCCGCTCATCGCTGGATCGCCTTCAGCTCGCAGAACTCGGCGAGGCCGTGCACGCCCAACTCCCGGCCGAGGCCGGACTGCTTGTAACCGCCGAACGGGGCGAGCGGGTTGAACTGCGCGCCGTTGATGTCGACGGCGCCGGTGCGCAGCCGCCGGGCCACCGCCAGCGCGGCGTCCGTGTCGGCCGACCAGACCGCCCCGGCCAGCCCGTACTTCGAGTTGTTGGCGATGGCCACCGCCTCGTCGGTGTTGTCGAACGGGATGACGGCGAGCACCGGGCCGAAGACCTCTTCCTGGGCGAGCGCGCTGTCCGGATGGACGTCGGCGAAGACGGTCGGGGCGACGAAGTGCCCCCGGGCGGGCACCGGGGCGTCCGGGCCGCCGACGACCTGTCGGGCGCCGTCGGCGAGGGCCCGGTCGACGTAGCCGCGGACCCGCTCGGCCTGGGCGGCGGAGACCAGTGGGCCGAGCCGGGTGGCCGGGTCGAACGGGTCGCCGAGGCGGTAGCCGGCCACCGCCGCGGCGATCAGGTCGAGCGCCTCGGCGTACCGGTCGCGGTGCACCAGCATCCGGGTCCACGCGGTGCAGGTCTGGCCGGAGTTGATCAGGGCGTTGCCGACGCCCACCTTGACGGCGGTGGCCAGGTCGGCGTCGGGAAGGATCACGTTGGCGGACTTGCCGCCCAGCTCCAGCGCGACCCGGGCGATCCGGTCGGCGGCGAGCCGCATGATCCGCGCGCCGGTGGCGGTGGAGCCGGTGAACGAGACCAGGTCGACGTCGGGGTGCCCGGCGAGCGCCTCGCCGACCACCGGGCCGGTGCCGGGGACCAGGTTGAGCACGCCCGGCGGCAGCCCGGCCTCGGTGACGGCGTCGAAGAGCAGGTACGCGGTCAACGGGGTCAGCTCGCTGGGCTTGAGCACCACCGTGCAGCCGGCCGCCAGCGCGGGCGCCAGCTTCGCCATCACCTGGTGCAGTGGGTAGTTCCACGGGGTGATCGCGCCGACCACCCCGATCGGTTCGCGGACGACGAGGGAGTTGCCGATGCTCTCCTCGACCGGGGGGCGGGCGGCGAGCGCGACGTGGTCGCGCAGCACGGTCAGCGGCAACCCGACCTGCACCCGTGTGGCGAGCTTGAGCGGCGCGCCCATCTCCGCGGTGATCGTGCGGGCGAGGTCGTCGGCGCGCGCGGCGAGCGCGGTGTGCAGCCGGTCGAGGTGAGCGGACCGCTCGGCGGGGGCGGCGGCCGACCAGCCGGGGAAGGCGGCGCGGGCCGCGGCGACGGCGCGGGCCACGTCGGCCGGGGTGCCGGCCGGCACCTGCCCGATCAGCTCACCGGTGCTCGGGTTCTCCACTCCGATCACGTCGCTGGCGGTGGACTCGGTCCACTCGCCGGCGATGTGCAGGTGGCGCCGGAGGCGCAGGGCGTCGGGCAGCACCTGCGACGGCGGGGCGGCGAGGTCCATGTCGTCCCTTCGGGGGTGGGCGATGGGCGAGGAAACTAGCGCTGGGAGTTTGGACGCTACCCGCTGGGCCGGGCGGACTCCACCGGGTCGAGTGGGCCGACGGTGCGGGCGTACTCGGCGGCCAGGCCGTGCAGCAGGGCGTCCAGGCCGAGGGCGAAGGCGCCCTCGTCCACGCTCTGCTGGTGCTCGGCGAGCCGGTGCGCCTGGCGCAGGTGCGGATAGTGCGCGGCGTACAGCTCGGGGTCCTCGACGAAGCCCCGGGCGAACGAGCCGAGCGCCGACCCGGCCACGAAGTAGCGCAGCGCCGCCCCGATGTGGGTGGCCCGGGCCGGCGGCCAGCCGGCACGCACCAGCCCGCCGTAGACCGCGTCGGCCATGGCCAGCGCGGCGGGCCGACGCCCGGGCCCCTGAGCCAGGAACGGCACGATGTTCGGGTGCGCGGTGAGCGCCCGTCGGTACGACCAGGCCCAGTCGCGCAGCGCGGCGGCCCAGTCCCGGCTGGCGAAGCCGCTGGTGTCGACGGCGGCGGCGACCGTGTCGGCCACCGCGTCCAGGATCTCGTCCTTGGTGGCGAAGTGGTTGTAGAGCGAGGGACCGCGCACGCCCAGCTCGGCGGCGAGCCGGCGGGTGGAGAACGCCGACAGGCCCTCAGCGTCGATCACCGCGGCGGCGGTCTCGACGATGAGCTGCCGGGTGAGCCGGGGCTGACGTGGTCGGGGCACTGCGCTCCTCGCGGTCTCGGCAGTAGGGGCTGGACGCAGCAAAACTTACACCGCTAGTTTAAGGGTGACCGGCTGCGCCAACGCCAGGAGGACCACCGTGGACTTTTCGCTGACCGACGAGGAGCGGGCGGTACGGGACACCGTCCGGTCGTTCATCCGCCGCGAGGTGATGCCGCTGGAGGCGGAGGTGCTCCGCCGGGAGCGCGCGCACCAGCCGGGCCTGGACCACTCCGAGGTGCGCGAGCTGCAACTCAAGGCCCGCAAGTTCGGGTTCTGGGGCCTGGCCACGCCGGAGGAGTACGGCGGGATGGACCTGCCGGCCGTACTCCAGTCACTGATCTGGACGGAGCTGGGCCACACCTTCGTGCCGTTCCGCTTCGGCGGCGAGGCGGACAACATTCTGTTCCACGCCACCGAGGAGCAGAAGCAGGAGTTCCTCATCCCGACCATCGAGGGCGAGCGGCGCTCCTGCTTCGCGATCACCGAGCCGGGCGCCGGGTCGGACGCGGCGAACATCCGGCTGTCCGCCCGCCGCGACGGCGACGACTGGATCCTCGACGGCGAGAAGACCTTCATCACCGGCGGCAACGACGCCGACTTCGCCATCGTGGTGGCGGTGACCGACCGGGAGAAGGGCGCCCGCAACGGCGGGGCCACCGCGTTCCTGGTGGACCGGTCAATGGGCTGGCGCTCGGAGTTCATCCAGACCATGGGCGAGGGCGGCCCGGCGTCGCTGATCTTCGACGGCGTCCGCGTGCCGCACCGCAACATCCTCGGCGAGATCGGGCAGGGCTTCACCCTCGGCATGGAGTGGATCGGCAAGGGCCGCTACACCATCCCGTCGCACGCCATCGGCATCGCCGAACGGGTCCTGCAGATGGCGATCGACCACGCCAACACCCGGGAGACCTTCGGCGCGAAGATCGGCACCAACCAGGCCATCCAGTGGATGATCGCCGACTCGGAGACCGAGCTGGAGGCCGCCCGCTGGCTGGTGCTGAAGTCGGCGTGGACGGTCGACCAGGGCATGGACCCCCGACACGCCTCGTCGATGGGCAAGCTCTACGGCGCCGGCATGGTCAACCGGGTGGTCGACCGGGTGCTCCAGATCCACGGCGGCATGGGCTACACCCGGGAGCTGCCCATCGAGCGCTGGTACCGGCAGGTCCGGCTGTACCGGATCTTCGAGGGCACCGACGAGATGCAGCGGCTGATCATCTCGCGGGACCTGCTGCGCGGGTACACGAAGATCGGCGGTCACCTGGCCTGAGCGGGCGTGGCGCTGACCGGCTCAGCCGGTCAGCGCCGTCAGCGCGGCGTCCACATCGGCCTCGGTGGAGTAGAGGTGGAACGACGCCCGGACCCGCCCGGCCCGTACCGCCGCGCGGATTCCGGCCGCCGCCAGCCGCCGCTCCGCGTCGGGCACGTCGACGGTGACGATCGCGCTCTCCCCCGGCGGGCGGCCCAGCCCGGTCAGGAACCGGTTGGCCAGCGCCACGTCGTGCGCCTGGATCGCCGGCACGCCGATCTCGGCGATCAACTCCAGCGCGGGCGCGGCACCGACCCAGCTGAACCAGGCCGGTGAGATGTCGAACCGGCGAGCGTCGTCGGCCAACCGCAGCGGCGGGCCGTAGTAGGAGGCGTGCGGGTCGCGGCCCGCGTACCAGCCGGCGGCGTCCGGGCGCAGCCGGTCACGCAACGCCGGGGCCAGATAGGCGTACGCGCAGCCACGCGGGCCCATCACCCACTTGTAACCGCTCACCACCACCACGTCGGCCAGGCTCCCGTCGAACGGCAGCCAGCCGCACGCCTGGCTCGCGTCCACCACGATCAGCGCACCGTGCGCGCGGGCCGCAGCCACGATCTCGTCGTACGCCGCGACGTGGCCGTCGGCCGACTGCACCAGGCTGAACGCGACCAGGTCGGTGTCGGCGTCGATCGCGTCGACCAGCCCTTCCGGCGGCACGGTGCGGACGTTGACGCCGCGCTCCTCCTGCACGAGCCAGGGGAAGAGGTTCGAGGTGAACTCGACCTCGGGAACCAGCACCGTCGTTCCGGCCGGCAGCGACGCCGCGACCGGAGCCAGCATCTGCGAGGCGGTCGCGCCGACCGCCACGTCCTCGCCCGGCACCCCGATCAGGCCGGCGAACGCGGTCCGGGCCCGGCTCACGGAGTCCCCCCAGCCCTCCCAGGACGTCCGGCCGACCCGCCAGTCGGCCAGAGCCTCCTGCATCGCCGTCCAGGCCGGCTCGGGCGGCAACCCGTAGGAGGCGGTGTTCAACCAGCCGGGCTCCGGCTGCCAGAGCTTCTGTGCCTGCTCAATGTCCACGCGACCGACGCTAGGCGGAGCGCCCTGGCATGGGCACGGCCAATTGGCGACCGGCGGCCTGCTGCCTGCTGGCCACCGCCCGCAGCGGTCTGGGACGTGGGCGGGCGGGCACCCACCGCAGAATGGGGCCATGACGAGCATCGGTGTGGTGCGCACATTCGCTGCGGACGAGGGTTGGGGCGTCATCGAGGGCCCGGACGTGGATGATCGGGCTTCGCCGCCACAGGGAGTAATCCCCCGGATCGCGAGCGAAGGGAATCTCTCCGGCTTCACCGCCAGCCAGCTCCTGGGCGTACTGAAGGCCGTCACGATCATCCTGACCCTGCCGCAGTCGGCCGCTGATCACGTCGACGCGCTCGTGATTGCCAGCGGTCAGGGCGAAGAATGGCGTTTCACCCATGCGATCCGCGCCTGGGAGGCGAACCCCGGCCTCCGCTACCTCCTGGTGGCGAACGGGAACCCGGCCGAGGAGACCTACGTCGAGATCACGCTCGACTATCTGCGCAGCCTCGGCCTGCGGCGTACCAGAGGGGTCTTCCTCCAAGCCGACCCGGCTCCCAACACCGGCCTGCAAGCGGCATGGATCGTCGACCAGGTCCACGGCCGCGGCATCACCAGCCTCGCGCTCGCGGTGTCGCCCTACCATTTGCCCCGCGCCTACCTCACGGTCCTCAAGGCATTCATCAGGAGCGGTCGTCGCCTCCCGATCATCCCCGTCCCCGTGGCCGTCGCCCCGGACACACCCGTTCCGGAAACCGGCGCCAACGCCTACGACCTCATACCCGGGGAGGTGGAACGCATCCTCAGCTATCAGGACAAGGGATGGGTCGCCACATCCGAGGAGCTCCAGCAGTACCTACGGTGGCTGTGGAGTCAGCACGGATCCCTGCTCGGCAGGGCTGCGGGCTGAGCTTTCGCTGTGCCCGCGTCGGGAGCGCTATCCCTGGTGGGAGCCGGTCGGCAAGCCCTAGCAGGGCACACAGTCCCTGAAGAGCATGATGACTCTGAGGTATAGATATGGCACTGAGGTATCACGCTCACTAGCGACACCATGCCGGGCCAGCAGCGCCGTCGAGCGCACGGATCCGAGCGCATCCCACCCGCTCGGGCTCACGCCTTCCCGTCTCGGTCGGCCGAATCAGGGGCGGGCGGGTGGATCCGGGCGAGGCCGTCGGCGAGACTGGCGAGCCACCGATCGGCCTCCACCAGATGCCGGACCGAGGACCGCGAGTCGACCTCGCCGAGCAACGGGCGGATCCGGTCGAGTTCGTCGACGCAGCCGGGCGGGGTGGGCACCGGCCCCGAAGGCCGGCCGTGCTCGACCTGGTCGGCGAGGTCGTCGTACGCCGAGCGCAGCTCGCCGGCGGACTCCCGCAGCAACTCCGTGGCCGGCGGCCAGCCGGCGAGGCAGCCGGGCGGGTTACGCCGCAGCAGCGACTCAGCGCCGGACATCACGTGGTGCCCGGCGCCCAGGACCGCGTCCCAGTCCACCCGCCGGCTCGACGGATCGTGCCGCTCCGAGTGGTACTGGCAGTGCGACGAGCCAACCAGGATCATCCGCTGACCAACCCGGTGGAAGGCACGCTCGGGCGGAGGACCGCCGAGCAGCGCCTGGACGGTCTGCTCGACCGCGTCTCCGCTGGCCGCCAGGTAGCGGGCGGCGTTGCGCCGAAGGTCGTGGCTTGCGCCGCGCGGCCACATCGCCACGCCGACCAGCACGCCGATCACCGCGCCGAGCACAACGTCGACCAGGCGGGCCTCGGCGAGCCGCCATCCTTTGGGGCCGAGTTGGGCGAAGACGAACGTCAGCAGCAGGGTGAACAGTGCCTGTTGCCAGACCGGACCCAGCAGGCGACCGACGCCGAAGGCCAGCATCAGCGCGAACGGCAACGCGACGGCGTAGACGATCGGCTCGTCGATGACGAACATCAGCAGTCCGCTGACGACGGCGCCGGCGATCGTGCCCAGCACCGCGGGCCGCAGCGCGGTGCGGGTGTCAGCGGCCGAGGTGCGCAGGACGGTGAGGGTGGCCAGCAGCACCCAGAAGCCGTGGGTGAGCTGCAACACCCCGGCGGCCACCCGGGCGATGGCCAGCGCCACGGCCAGCCGCAGCGAGCTGTGCAGGTGTTCGGAGCGGGGCGCCAGGTGGGCGCGGAACTGCCGCCAGTACAACGTCCATGGACTGCGCCTCGCGTACTCGAAGAGCCCTGAGTAGGTATCCCCGTCGTCGAGTCGCGATCCGCTGGCCACCCGGGTCCCGACGGCGAAGACCCGCACCTGGTCGGCGAGGGCCAGCGCGGTGGCGTCCCGGCACAACCGGAACACGTCCGGCACGGCGCGGCCGCCGTCCTGCCCAGCGGGGTACGCCCCCTCAGCACGCCCGATCGCGGCGTCCAGGTCGCCGAGGTCAACCGGCGGCCCACCCGGCGACAGGCTCCGGCCGGCGACACGGGTCGTGTCGGCGCACGACCGCAGCAGCCGCGCCGCCGCCAGGTCCGGAGACCGCACCGGTGGGCCGTCAGCCGTCAGCCGATCCGCCTCCGCGAGGACCTCCCGCAGCGCCGACGCGCAGATCCGCAGCGCCCGATCACGAGCGCCGGCGGCGATCGGTGCCCACGCCGCGGGAGTACGGCTCAGCGCGAGCCCCGCCACCGCGCCGTACGCCCGCTCGCGGTGCGTCTCCCGACCGCCGTGACCGCCGTGCGGGTCGGTCAGCGCGTCCGACGTGGCATTGAGGAACGCCGCGACGCCATCCGACGCGTCGGTGAGTCGTTGCCGGTAGGAGACCGGAACCGGATCGGGCCAGAGGACCACCTCGGCCACAGCGAGCAGCACGATGGCGAGCGTGACCCCACCAAGCCGCTGCGGCAGCGTGCCCGGTTGGTACGGCGGGAACGACGCCAGGATGTAGAAGAGCTGGAACGCGCTGCCCAGCCCGACGAGGCGCGGGTTGCCGACCCCGGCGAACGCCACGACGAACCCGATGACCAGCATCCCGCCGGCCGCCGCCCAGGTGCTCCACGCCAGCAGCGTGCCCACGGTGATCAGCGCCCAGACCACCGGCAGCGACGTGATCAGGATCCGCGCCCGCTGGCGCGCCGGACCGGGCAACTGCGCGAACGACCCGGCGGCGACCGTGCCGAACAGCCCGTACGTGGCCAGCACCGGGTTCCCCGCGCCGTAGCGGCAGGCGTAGAAGACGAGGGAGGCGACGAGTGTCAGGCGTGCAGCACGCCGCAGGACGGCATCCCCCGGGTCACGACGACGAAGCCGGCCCAGGAGGCTGGTTCCGAGCACGCCTGGTCCCCCGGGTTCGTCGCCACGCCCCTATCCCCGGTTGACCATCTTCCCCGGTGGCGGCGGCTTTCGCTGCGAATCGTCAGCTATGCCCCCCACTCGGCCCAAGGGCTCAGCTGGCCCGCCTTTCTGGTTGGCGTTCCCGTTGCACTGGGGCCGGGTCGCCGTCGGAGCGGACGTGACCGTCGGCAATGGACGCGGCGACACTGACAGCGTGCACCGCGATGGCGGGCATCATCGCCGCTGACAGCAGCCTACTTCTGGTTGAACGTCTGCTTCGCGTTGAACACGCAGGTCCAGATCATCATCGGCGCGCCCGCCGCGTGGCCGTCGACGTCCAGACACCTGCCGGTCAGGCGGTTGAAAAGTGAGCGGCGCCCGTCCTTCTCGATCCACTCCCACTTCTGGGCATGCACGGTGGTGCAGTTGGCGGACTGCACGGCAACGCCGTCGCGCTTCTCACCCCAGGCGACGTCCAGGCAGAGGCTGCCCACCCGGATGGTGCCGTCGGACGAGAAGGACCACCACTGGTTCCGCACCTCCTGGCACTTGCGCAGCGTAACCCGCACTCCGTCGCGTTCGCCGCTGTTGAGGCAGAGCCCGGTCTCCTTGCCGACGATCTGCTTGGCGCCGGCCGGCCGGACCGGCGCAGCGGGTGGTGGAGCCGCCGTCGCCGAGGGCTGCTGCCCTGGGATCCCCGCAGCGGCCGTCGAACCACTGCCCGACCCGGTCGACGGGCGCCCCGCACCTCCTGCCGGTGGGACACTCGCCGATCCGGACGGCGGACCGGCGGCTAGCGGCAGCCCCTGGAAGCCATCCGTGATCAGCTCGAAGATCCCCCGGCTGACCGACCACTCGGCGTCCGAGGTGGTCCAGCCGATCGTGTACGCGTGCCCATTGCGATCGACGAAGGCGCGGCTCGTCGCCCGCATCGGCGTGCCGTTGGCATCGGTGTACGTCCACTCCCACTCAGCCGCCCGCACCTGGTAGTTCAGCGCGGCGAGCCGGACCCGCCGGTAGTTGCCGTACCGTTGACGCTCCGACTTTTCCCGCGTTCGTAGCCCGGCGACCAGATCTGCGGGGATCGGCCGGAGTTCGTCGAGGACGAACTGTCGGCTGCCGCCCGACTCGCGGAATTCGACCCCCTCGCCAACGCGTTGCGACCGCCAGCCGTCCGGCACCGGCACGAGGAAGCGGGGGTCGTCCCGGTGGTAGCGCCAGCCGGCCGACGGCGGCGGCAGCACCTGGGACACCGCCTCTTCGGCGATTGGAGAGGGATTGGCGGTCGGCGCTCTGCCCGCTTCGCCGAATGGTCGGCCGCTCAGCAGTGACGCGCTCACCACCAGCACGACCAGTACGGCAGCGGCGATCGAGCCGACCAGCCAACCCCGACGCCGCCGGGCCGGGCCGCTGGTCGGACCGGCCGCGGGGTCCGGCGGCGCGGCCGACTCGGGAATTGACGAGCTCGGGTCGGACCCGGACGATGTCGCGGAGACCGCCGGCAACGAGTCCGTCGTCAGGGCAGGAGGCGGCGACGTGGCGTTCGCCGGTGGGTCGGTCGACGGATCGACCGGCCCGCCGGACCCGGCGGTGACGAACTCGGGCACGATCGATCGGGGCGTGCCGTCGCCGGTGTTGATCCGGGTGAACGGCACGGCCGGTCCCGACGCGGCGGGCGTCGGGCCGACCGGGTTGCCCTGGTCGGCGGCGTGCCGCAGGAGGCGATCCGCCTCCTCGGCGCCGATCCGTTGATCCGGCTCTCGACGCAACAGTCCTTCAAGGAGCGGGGTCAGTTGGCCGGCTCGCTGGGCCGATGGTGGCGCCTCGGTGGCGAGCGCTGCCAGCGTCGCCATCGGAGACGAGCGGTGATACGGGGTGCGGCCCTCGACCGCCGCGTAGAGGGTGGCGCCGAGCGACCAGAGGTCGGCGGCCGGGCCGACGTCGCCGTCGGTGACCCGCTCCGGTGCGAGGTACGCCGGTGAGCCGAGCACCATCCCGGTCTGGGTCATCCGCGGATCGCCGGGGAGGGTGGCCAGCCCGAAATCGGTCAGCACCACCCGGCCGTCGTCGGCGAGCAGCACGTTGGCCGGCTTCACGTCCCGGTGCAGTACGCCGGCCCGGTGTGCGGCCCGCAGCGCACTCAGCACGCCCAGCCCGATCCGCGCGGCGCGGGCCGCCGACATCGGCCCCTCGGCTTCGAGCACCTCATGCAGGGATCGGGACGGGACGAGCTCCATCACGATCCACGGGTCGTCGCCCGAGTGCAGCACGTCGAAGACGCGTACCACGTTGATGTGGCCCAGGCGGGCGACGGCCCGCGCCTCGCGCATGGACCGTTCGCGCATCTCGCGGCGTTCGTCGTCGCGCAGGCCGGGCGGCGCCACCAACTCCTTGATGGCCACGTCTCGCTGGAGCATCTCGTCCCGGGCCTGCCACACGCGGCCCATCCCGCCCTGGCCGAGCGGACGGACCAATCGGTAACGATCGGCAATCATTTGTCGAGAAGCGTCGGGCACGACAGGAAATGTACCCGGCAATGATTACATGCCCAATTTCTCCGGCAGGCGAGAACCCGACAGTTACGTATGTCACACGTCGGCTCGGCGGTTCCCACCCCACCATTTCGACCAACTCCACCATGGACACCAGCATTGTTGCCCAGCGCGATGTTACCAACACGTAGATCGACTACGCGGCCATGAACACCGAATGCATCGAATCCACAGTAACCAAACATGCGTGGCTCCCGGTCCCTCCGGAATCAACCCAGGCAGCGTGAACAGCCCGTCTACGGGCTGAAGGCTCCGGTGCCTGCTGGTGTTGCTCGCCCGCCAGTCTCCCCAACTGATTCACGCCACCGCACCGCGTCGCCTGTGGACGGCGAAGCTCAATGCAGACGCGGGAGCAATGGCGAGTGGTTTATCGACTAGCGGGATAAGACGTAGCGGTGTCTGACGACACGGTGTTGTCCGCGGAGAAATCAAAAAGGCCGATCCAGCGAATCGGCTATGGTGCAGAAGATGACCGGGCTGATCATCATCTTGATCAGGTTGACGAAGCCGGTGCCGATCGGCGTGAGTTCCTTGCCCTCGGCTTCCGCAACTTCACCAACTACATCGCCCGATCCCTACTCGAGACAGGCGGATTCAGACCCCGACTACACCCTGCATTGGTGAAATGCCGCTCTTCCCGGGGGTCGGCCAAAGATACGACGGAAACCGGCAACCAGTGATCTTGAGTTGAACTTGCCGCAGGTGAGGTGCTGGGGCGGATCGGCGTCGGCTGCCCGACCACGGACAGCGATGCGCAAACGCAGCCGGAGGCCCGATCTTGTGTCACCGTTCGCAGTGGACTTCTTCGCGTACCCGCTCAGATCGGTCAACGGCGCACCCGATAGCGCAGGTGAAGCACCCGGTTGCTCTGAATCACCACGTCAGGATCCTCCAACAGGTGCTGCGCGTGGACCGACCCGAAGTAGCGCTTGCCGGACCCGAACACGACGGGTACGACGTCCATGCGCACCTCGTCGATCAGGCCCGCGGCAAGCACCTGGCCACCGACGTCGCCGGCGGCGACCTCGACCATGCGGTCACCCGCAAGCTCCTGCGCCTTGGCCACGGCTGCCTCGACGCTGTCGACGAAGTGAAACGGCGCCTCGGGGTCCCAGCCCTCGGGCTTCGGCCGGTGCGTCACGACGACCACGTGGTCGATCCCGCCCGGAGGCTTCCCGTCCCAGCCGTCCGTCATGTCGAAGACGTGGCGGCCGGCGATTGTCACCCCGATCTGGTCCCAGTACGGCCGGGTGTAGTCGTAGGACGTCTGCGACACCTTTAGCACGCCGCTCTCGTCCAACGGGACGTCACCGCTGGACAACCAGTCGAACAGCGGTCCGGGCTGGTCATTCTCGTCCGCGATGAAGCCGTCCACCGATACCGAGCTGTACATGACCACCTTGCCCACGGGGCTCTCCTTTGCTTTGGGGTGCCCCCAAATTAGCGTGTCGTGAGCTGTCGCTCTTGTAAGAAATCAATCGGCCGGCAGCGGCCAGCCGTCCAGCGCGTGGCCGGGATGTTCGCGCAGGAATCGCCGCCGGACTTCGACGTACCGGGTCGGCGTGAGCCCGGTGAACGCCCGGAACTCGTGGCCGAAGTGGGCCTGGTCGAAGTAGCCTGCGCCACCGGCGAGGTCGCCCCAGTCGATCGGTCCGGCGGGGTTGATCGCGAACACGGTGGCGGTGAAGCGGTAGGTGCGGGCCAGCCGCTTCGGCGTGACGCCGATGAGCTCCTTGAACCGCTGTGCCAGATGAGTGCTGCTGACACCGGCTGCCACCCTCAGGTCGCCGATCGCCACCGCCCCGCTGGTCGCCGCGATGACGCTGCTCGTATGGCGGACCAGCCCCAGGCCGGCGGTCTCGCACAGCCGTCGCATCAGCTCCTCCTCGAGCAGCGTCAGCATCTCGTGCGGTCCGTCCGCCGTGGCCAGCCGGTCTCGCAGCTCAGCAATGGCGGGCCGGCCCCAAACCTGCTCTACCGTCACCGGCCGGTCACACAGCTCGGCCGCGGGCATCGGCAGGAACGGCGCCGGCCCCCACGGCTTGAAGTGCACGCCGACGGACCGGGTCCGGGATGGGTAGCCGAACTCCCACGCGCGGGTGGGCATGGTGACCACGCAGCCGTCGGCGTACTCGGCCGTCTCGATGTCGGTGCCGGCGCGGATGCGGAACGGCGCCCCGAGGTTGACGATGAGCAACGCCGCCGGACTTGCCGGCAGCGTCAGCCGGGCGTACGGCGGCGCACCCTCCAGGTAGTAAAGGTCGTCGATCAGCCCGTCCAGCGGCGGTCGCGGCACTCTGGACACGTACTCCACGCCCACAGCATCGCCGCCACCGTGTTCGCGATCAACCCCGCCGGCATCGCGGGCCGAAATGGTCCAGCCGCGCTGCCGCCAGCATCGAGCCGGCGCCGATCCCGGACGAGCGCCGGGCCGCGGACATTTGTGTGGGATACGCGTGCTGCGTGAGCGATGGAGGATTCTCGGCCCTCCAGTGTCGCCCCGCATGGGGGAGGCGCTAAACCACCTCTGCTGGTTTACCGTGCCCTGCTACGCGGCCGCGGGCAATCTCGCGTTTGGATGCCGCAGGCGGCGACTCTCCGGGTTCGACAAATCCGCCGGGGATTTCCCAGTGCTTCTTGTAGCTCGGGCGTACGAGGAGCACGCGGCCTTCTTCGTCGAGGAAGAGGGCGCCTGCGGCGATGCGCGGGGTTGCCATGGGTGGCATCTCGTTGGCCGGCATCAGGGCAGCCTAGATGCGCTGGGTCTGGTCGATCACCTTGAGCCGCCGCGCCAGGCCGACCAGTTCAGCCGACGGCTTGCATCCTTGGATCGCGCGGCGGCCATCGAACTGGAGATGAACTGGGTGCCGTAGAGGACTGGCGTAAACGCAGGGGTCGCGCCGGCCCTGGCCTGGCGCGACCCCTGTTGGTTCCGGACTCCGGAGTCAGGCCGGCAC
This sequence comes from Micromonospora sp. NBC_00858, assembly GCF_045207365.1. Taxonomy (NCBI): domain Bacteria; kingdom Bacillati; phylum Actinomycetota; class Actinomycetes; order Micromonosporales; family Micromonosporaceae; genus Micromonospora; species Micromonospora sp. NBC_00858. Next base: position 3,930,332 of record NZ_CP108828.1, read on the forward strand.
ACCGACCGGCGTTGCCGCCTCTTCGGACCGCCGCGTCGCCGACTCGTCCTCGTCGTCATGCTCGTCCAGCATCGTGGCCTCGTCGAACGGGTCGTCGCCGCGCAGCACCCCAGCCGCCCGATCCCGATCGAACTCCCCGGTCCAGGTCCCGACCAGCACGGTCGCAACCGCGTTACCGGCGAAGTTCGTCAACGCCCGAGCCTCCGACATGAACCGGTCGATGCCCACGATCAGCCCAACCCCGTCAACCAGGTCCGGCCGGTGCGACTGAAGGCCACCGGCCAGCGTCGCCAGCCCAGCGCCGGTAACCCCGGCAGCACCCTTGGAAGCAATGATCATGAACAGCAGCAGCGACACCTGCTCGCCGATCGACAGCGGCTTGCCCAGCGCGTCGGCGATGAACAGCGACGCCATCGTCAGGTAGATCGCCGTGCCGTCCAGGTTGAACGAGTATCCGGTCGGCACCGTGATGCCCACGACCGGCTTGCTCACCCCGAAGTGCTCCATCTTCGCGATGAGCCGCGGCAACGCCGACTCCGACGACGAGGTCGACAGGATCAGCAGGAACTCCCGGCCCAGGTAGCGCAGCAGCGAGAAGATCGAGATCCGGGCCACGAACCACAGCAGCGAGCCCAGGAAGACCAGCACGAAGATCAGACAGGTCGCGTAGAAGCCCACCATGATCTGCGCGAGGCTCTTGAGCGCGTCGACACCAGTCGCGCCGACCACGGCGGCCATGGCACCGAACGCGCCGATCGGCGCCAGCCACATGATCATGGCGAGCACCTTGAACACCACCCGCTGGATCACCCCGATGGCGTTCAGCACCGGCTCACCGCGCCGGCCCATGGCCTGGACGGCGAAGCCGACCAGCAGGGCGACCAGCAGCGTCTGGAGCACCTCTCCCTCGGTGAGCGCGGAGAGCAGCGTGGTCGGGATGACCCCGAGCAGGAAGTCCACCGTCCCGCCGGCCTCGTCACCAGCGGCGGCCTTGCCCGCACCGGCGAGGTCCTGACCCAGATTCAGGCCGGAGCCCGGGTGAATGAGGTTGCCGACCACCAGGCCGATGGCGAGCGCGACGGTCGACATGGTCAGGAAGTAGCCGAGGGCGAGGCCGCCGACCTTGCCGACCTTCGCGGCCTGCCGGACGGAGCCGACGCCCAGCACGATGGTGCAGAAGATGACCGGGCTGATCATCATCTTGATCAGGTTGACGAAGCCGGTGCCGATCGGCTTGAGTTCCTTGCCGAAATCGGGGGCGACGAGGCCGACCACGATGCCGGCCAGCACGGCCACGATGACGGCCAGGTAAAGGTACCGGGTACGGTCCCGGCGGACCGGCGGTGCCGGTGTGGTGGTGGATGCGGTGGTGTCCATGTCGACAATGTGAAGCGCGTCTCACACGTTGACAGCCTTGCGGTCATTCTGTTCACCGCGACATCACCGGTGACGCCGTCCAGCGACACAGGCGCAACGAGGAGGTGGTGGAGGTGGCCCGACGGCAGTGGAGCATCGCAGGGCAACTGTTCGCCCTCCAGGCCGTGGTGGTGACGCTGCTGGTGCTGGCCGGCGCGGCGGGGGCGTTCTGGCTGGCCCGCAGCGACTCCCAGCAGGCCGCACAGGAGGAGGTGCTCGCGGTGGCACAGACCGTGGCCCGCTCTCCCGACGTCCGCGAGGCCCTCACGACCGCCGACCCGGCCGGCACCCTCCAGCCGTACGCCGAGTCGACCCGGCTCGCGACGGGCACCGACTTCGTGGTGGTGATGGCCCCCGACCGGACCCGCTTCTCGCACCCGACCCGGGAGCTGATCGGCCAGCCGTTCGTCGGGGAGATCGAGCCCGCCCTGGCGGGCCACCCATTCACCATCACCAACGTCGGCACGCTCGGCGAGTCGGTGCGCGCGGTCGTTCCGGTGTACGACGACCAGCGGCGGATCGTCGGGCTGGTCTCGGTGGGTATCACCACCCGGGCCATCAACCGGAAGCTGCTCGGTCAACTGCCGGTGCTGCTGGGTGTCGCCGCACCGGCGCTCGCCCTCGCCGCGTCCGGCTCCTGGCTGCTCAGCCGCCGGCTGCGCCGCCAGACGCACGGTCTCGGGCCGGCCCAGATGACCCGGATGTACGAGTACTACGACGCGGTCCTGCACTCGGTGCGGGAGGGCCTCGTCGTGTTGACGACCGACCGCCGGGTGGCACTGATCAACGACGAGGGGCGCCGGCTGCTGGGCCTCGACGGGGACGCGCCCGTGACCGACCAGCCGGTGGCCGGGATCGACCTGCCGCCCGCGGTGGCCGAGCTGCTCACCTCCCGGCGGGACGCCCTCGACGAGCCCATCCTGGCCGGCGACCGGGTGCTGGTGGCCAACCAACGGACCACCCGCTTCGAGGGCGCGGTGCTCGGCACCGTGCTGACCCTGCGCGACCAGACCGAGCTGCGCGCCCTGGCCAGCGAGCTGGACTCGGTCCGCGCGCTGACCGAGGCGTTGCAGGCGCAGACCCACGAGTCGGCCAACCGGCTGCACACCGTGCTGACCCTGGTGGAGCTGGGCCGCGCCGACGAGGCGGTCCGGCTCGGCACCCGGGACCTGGCGCTGGCCCAGCAACTGACCGACCGGGTGGTCGGCGCGGTGACCGAGCCGGCGTTGGCCGCGTTGCTGCTCGGCAAGTCGGCGCAGGCCAGCGAGCGCGGGGTGGACCTGGTGATCGAGCCGGACTGCCGCCTCGACGACAGCCCCCTGCCGACCGGCGACCTCCTCACCGTGGTCGGCAACCTGGTCGACAACGCCCTCGAAGCGGTGGCCGGTACGCCAGCCCCCCGCCGGGTACGCGTCTTCGTCGGCGCGGTCGACGACGAGCTGGTGGTACGGGTCGCCGACAGCGGCCCCGGGCTGGCCCCGGACCGGGTGGCGGACGCGTTCCGGCGCGGCTGGTCCACCAAGAGCACCGGCCGGGGCCTCGGCCTGGCGCTGGTCGGGCAGGTGGTCCGCCGGCACGGGGGCCGGGCCGAGGTGGGCCGCTCGGACGACGGCGGCAGCCTGTTCACCGTCCGACTGCCGGTCGTCGGGGCCCGCCGATGACCGACATTCGGGTGCTGGTCGTCGAGGACGAGCCGCTGCTCGCGGAGGCGCACGCGGCGTACACCGAGCGGGTTCCCGGTTTTGTGGTGGTCGGGGTGGCGCACACCGCGCGGGCGGCGATGGCGGCGCTGCGCGCCAACGACGGCGGCGACGTCGACCTGGTGCTGCTCGACTTCCGGCTGCCCGACCTGCACGGCCTGGACGTCTGCCGGGCGCTGCGCGCGGCGGGCAGCAGCGTCGACGTGCTCGCGGTGACCTCGGCCCGGGACCTCGCGGTGGTGCGCACGGCGGTCTCTCTTGGAGTGACCCACTACCTGCTCAAGCCGTTCACCTTCGCCGCGTTTCGCGACAAGCTGGAGCGGTACGCCGACTACCGCGCCCAGGCGCTCGCCGACGGTGAGGTGGCCGCGCAGCACGAGGTGGACCGGATGTTCGCCACCCTGCGCGGCACGGCCGGGCACAGCCTGCCCAAGGGGTTGGACGCGCAGACCCTGAACCGGGTGCGCGCCGCCCTCACCGACGGAACCCGCGCGGACGTGGGGCTGTCGGCGACCGAGGTGAGCGCGCGGACCGGCATCTCCCGGGTGACCGCCCGCCGCTATCTGGAGTACCTGGTGACCGTCGACCGGGCGGCGCGCCGGCCCCGCTACGGCACGCCTGGTCGACCGGAGGTCGAGTACCGGCCTCGGTGAACGGCCCAGGCGGACAATCGGGCTGGCCAGCGCTGGTCGCCGGTATTAGCAGTGGACCTTCGTGTTCAGGCAATCTGGCGGAGGTCGTCGCCATAGTCGAAGATGATCCGCATCCGGGCGCCGAGTGCTCGTGCGTAACGGCTCAGCGTCGCGACCTCGTTGGCCTCCAGATCGCCATTTTCAATCTGGCTGACTCGGCCGGGCGTGACACCCATCAGCTCGGCCACCTGCCGCTGCGTCAGACCCAGCCGCTTCCGCTCTCCAGCAAGGTGGAACGCGCTGATCCACGCTTCGGTTCGGGCACGTTCTGCGTCGAGCGCTTCATCGTCTCCGTCGTGCAGCTCAGCCCGGATGTCGTCCCAGTCATGGAACCCGCTCATCAGCCCTCCCTCCGTTTCCTCTCGAAGGCTAGCCAGCCCTCGTACGCGATCTCAGCGACCGGAATCGCTTTCTCGTACCATCGATTCCAGTCCCCTGCCTTGTTGCCGGCCACCAACAGCACTGCCTGGGACCAGGGATCGAAGACGAACAGCACTCGAACAGCGACGTCCCGTCCGGACCTCGGTCGTAGTTCCTTGAGGTTGCTGATGCTCGAACCTCTGAGGGTGTCGACCAGGGGGCGCCCGAGGCCCGGCCCGGTCTCCGCGAGCATGTCGATCGCTACGTTGACCGACCGGTACGTCGCCGGGTCAGCCTGCCGCAGAGACCGCAACCAGTCCCGGACATCGGTTGTCGTCCTGATCGCCCAGCGACGTGGCGGCTCATGAGACATAGGAAAACTATAGCCTTACCTATACACGATGTCCCAGCGGAGCCGGGTCTGTTGCCCAGGGCGGCGGTCGACGAGCCGCCATAGCTTGACCGCTCGCCACAAGATCGAAGCGGGCCGCCCTATTGCCGTGGCGGGGGGAAGGTCCGTTGCTAGACTCGGCGGAGTTGGGTGTCAACGGTTGACGAGGGAGACCAGACATGGCGGGTGACGACGACATCTCCGGGTGATACCGGATGTCTCAGGCCACCGTTCGGCGCGCGTCAGCGCAGCCGCCGTGGCCATGCCGTCGTTCCACCGGTCCCCGTTTCGTCTCGGGCAGCTCCGGCGCGCCCACCCCACCCTTTGAGGTCACTCGCATGTCCGATGCGTTCATCGTCTGCTCGAACCTGTCCTTCTCCTGGCCGGACGACACTCCGGTCTTCTCGGAGCTGTCCTTCACCGTCCCCGGCGGCCGCACCGGCCTGGTCGCGCCCAACGGCGCCGGCAAGAGCACGCTGCTGCGGTTGATCGCCGGAGAGCTGCGCCCCAGCAGCGGCAGCGTCACCGTCGACGGTGTGCTCGGCTACCTCCCGCAGACCCTGCCCCTGGCCGGCGATCTGACCGTGGCCGAGGTGCTGGGCGTCGCCGAGCGGATCGCGGCGCTGCACGCCATCGAGGCCGGCGACGCCAGCGAGGAGCACTTCGCCACGATCGGCGACGACTGGGACATCGAGGAGCGCACCCGCGCCGAGCTGGACCGGCTCGGCCTGGGTGAGCTGTCGCTCGACCGACGTCTGCACACCCTCAGCGGCGGCCAGGTGGTCTCCCTCGGCCTGGCCGCACAACTGCTCCGGCGCCCCGACGTGCTGCTGCTCGACGAGCCCACCAACAACCTGGACCTGGAGGCCCGGCACAAGCTCTACGACGTGCTGTCGGAATGGACCGGCTGCCTGCTGCTGGTCAGCCACGACCGGGAACTGCTGGACCGGATGGATCGCATCGCCGAGCTGGACCGTGGCGAGATCCGCTGGTACGGCGGCAACTTCACCGCGTACACCGAGGCGGTGCGGGCGGCACGGGAGGTGGCCGAGAGCAACATCCGCAACGCGGAGCAGGAGGTCAAGCGGGAGAAGCGGGAGATGCAGCAGGCCCGCGAGCGTGCCGACCGGCGAGCCAGCAACGCCAGCCGCAACCTGAAGAACGCCGGCCTGCCGAAGATCTTCGCCGGGACCATGAAGCGCGGCGCGCAGGAATCCGCCGGGCGGTCCCAGGAAACGCACTCCAACCGGGTCGGCCAGGCCCAGGCGCGGCTCGACGAGGCCGGCCGGGCGCTGCGCGAGGAGGACCGGATCGTCGTGGACCTGCCGGACACCACCGTCCCGGCCGGCCGCACGGTCTTCTCCGGGCTCGGCATGCGGGTCCGCTTCGACGACCGGGAGCTGTTCGCCGGCGACGGCGCCGACCTGGTGATCCGGGGGCCGGAGCGGATCGCGCTCACCGGCCCCAACGGCGCCGGCAAGTCGACGCTGCTGCGCCTGCTCGACGGCGACCTTGAACCGGCGGACGGCGAGATCCGGCGGGCCGACGGCCGGATCGCGTACCTGTCGCAGCGGCTGGACCTGCTGGACCTCGACCGCACGGTGGCGGAGAACTTCGCCGCGTACGCGCCGAGCCTGCCGGACGCGAAGCGGATGAACCTGCTCGCCCGGTTCCTGTTCCGGGGCGCCCGGGTGAACCTGCCGGTCGGGGTGCTCTCCGGCGGCGAGCGGCTACGCGCCACCCTCGCCTGCGTGCTCTGCGCCGAGCCGGCACCGCAACTGCTGCTGCTCGACGAGCCGACCAACAACCTGGACCTGGTCAGCGTCGCGCAACTGGAGAGCGCGCTGACGGCGTACCAGGGCGCGTTCGTGGTGGTCAGCCACGACGAACGGTTCCTCGCCGAAATCGGCGTGCAGCGCTGGCTGCGGCTGGCCGACGGCCAGCTGCGGGAGATCGCGGCCCTCGACCGGGGCTGAGCCTGGCGGCGTCCTCGGCCCGGTCAGCTCACGTTGGCCGGGCCGAGGACGCTCTTCAGGTCCCCCATCAGCGCGGTGGTGGCCGCCACCCGGAACGGACCCAGCCGCAGGGTGGTGGTGCGCCCGCCGTTGAGCAGCTTGATGTGCACCTCGGTGTCGCCGGGGTGCAGCACCAGGGTCTCCTTGAGCTTCTCCACCAGCGGTGGCGTGCAGCGGTGCACCGGGATGGTGAGGGTGACCGGCTTGTTGGTGGCGCTGGTGCTGACGTCCGGCATGGACATGTCCATTGCCATGATCCGCGGGGTGTCGTCGCGGCGGTCCACCCGTCCCTTGACCACGACGATGGCGTCTTCGGCGATGTACTGCCCGATCACCTCGTACGTGTTGGGGAAGAACAGCGTCTCCACCCCGCCGGCCAGGTCCTCCAGCGTGGCCGAGGCCCAGGCCCGGCCCTGCTTGGTGACCCGGCGCTGCACCCCGGACAGGATGCCGGCGAGGGTGACCACCGCCCCGTCGGGCACCGCGCCGTCCTCTGCGAGGGAGGCGATGGTGGTGTCGGCCGCCGCGCCGAGGATGTGCTCCAGGCCGAACAGCGGGTGGTCGGAGACGTACAGGCCGAGCATCTCGCGCTCGAAGGCCAGCTTGTCCCGCTTGTCCCACTCGCTGTCGCCGATGGTGGGCATCACCGTCGTGCTGCCGGTGTCGGCATCGCCGAAGCCGGCGCCGAAGAGGTCGTACTGGCCGACCGCCTCCTTGCGCTTGACGTCGGCGTACGCGTCGATGGCGTCGGCGTGCACCGCGAGCAGGCCCTTGCGGGGGTGCTCCAGCGAGTCGAAGGCGCCCGCTTTGATCAGCGATTCGATCGTCTTCTTGTTGCAGACCACCGCGTCCACCTTGGACAGGAAGTCGTAGAAGTCGGCGTAGTCGCCCTTCTCCTCCCGGCAGCGCATGATCGACGCGACCACGTTCGCGCCGACGTTGCGCACGGCGGCCAGGCCGAAGCGGATGTCCTTGCCGACCGGGGTGAACGGCCCGGCCGAGGTGTTCACGTCCGGTGGCAGCACCTGGATGCGCATCCGGCGACACTCGGACAGATAGAGCGCCATCTTGTCCTTGTCGTCGCCGACGCTGGTCAGCAGCCCCGCCATGTACTCGGCCGGGTAGTGCGCCTTCAGGTACGCGGTCCAGTAGGAGACCAGCCCGTACGCGGCGGAGTGCGCCTTGTTGAAGGCGTACCCGGCGAACGGCACCAGGACGTCCCAGACCGCCTGGATCGCCTCGTCGGAGTAGCCGCGCTCGCGGCAGCCGTCCCGGAACGGGATGAACTCCTTGTCGAGGATCTCCTTCTTCTTCTTACCCATCGCCCGGCGCAGCAGGTCGGCCTGACCGAGGGTGTAGCCGGCGAGGATCTGCGCCGCGCGCTGCACCTGCTCCTGGTAGACGATCAGGCCGTGGGTGGGCGACAGGATCTCCCGCAGCGGCTCCTCCAGCTCCGGGTGGATCGGCGTGATCTCCTGGAGGCCGTTCTTGCGCAGCGCGTAGTTGGTGTGCGAGTCGACGCCCATCGGGCCCGGCCGGTACAGCGCCAGGACGGCGGAGATGTCCTCGAAGTTGTCCGGCTTCATCAACCGCAGCAGCGAGCGCATCGGCCCACCGTCGAGCTGGAACACGCCGAGGGTGTCACCGCGGGCCAGCAGCTCGTAGGCGGCCTTGTCGTCCAACGGCAGGGCCAGCAGGTCGAGCTGCTTACCGTGGTTGAGCTTGATGTTCTTGACCGCGTCATCGATGATCGTCAGGTTTCGCAGGCCGAGGAAGTCCATCTTCAACAGCCCGAGCGACTCGCAGGTCGGGTAGTCGAACTGCGTGATGATCGCCCCGTCGGCGTCGCGGCGCGTCAACGGGATGTGCTCGATGATCGGCTCGGCGGACATGATGACACCGGCCGCGTGCACACCGGTCTGCCGGATCAGCCCCTCGATGCCCTTCGCGGTGTCGATCACCTTGCGCACGTCCGGGTCGGACTCGTACAGGCCGCGGATCTCGCCGGCCTCGGCGTAGCGGGCGTGCTTCGGGTCGAAGATGCCGGTGAGCGGGATGTCCTTGCCCATCACGGCCGGCGGCATCGCCTTGGTGATCCGGTCGCCGACCGCGTACGGGAACCCGAGCACCCGGGCCGAGTCCTTGATCGCGGCCTTCGCCTTGATCGTGCCGAAGGTGGCGATCTGGGCGACCTTGTCCTCGCCCCACTTGTCGGTGACGTACTTGATCACCTCGCCGCGCCGACGCTCGTCGAAGTCGATGTCGACATCCGGCATCGAGACCCGCTCGGGGTTGAGGAACCGCTCGAAGATCAGGCCGTGCAGGATCGGGTCGAGGTCGGTGATGCCCAGCGCGTACGCGACGAGGGAGCCGGCGGCCGAACCACGGCCCGGCCCCACCGCGATGCCCTGGTTCTTCGCCCACTGGATGAAGTCGGCGACCACGAGGAAGTACGACGGGAAGCCCATCTGGTTGATGACGCCCAGCTCGTACTCGGCCTGGACGACGTGCCCCTCCGGGATGCCGCCCGGGTAGCGGCGGGCCAGGCCGGCGAAGGTCTCCTTGCGGAACCAGGACTCCTCGGTCTCCCCCTCCGGGACCGGGAAGCGCGGCATCAGGTTGTGGAACTCGAACATCCCGGTCGGGTCGACCTTCTCGGCGACCAGCAGGGTGTTGCGGCAGCCCTGCTGCCACAGCTCCGAGGAGTCGACCCCGCGCATCTGCTCGGCGCTCTTGATGAAGTAGCCGCCGCCCTCGAACCGGAACCTGTTCGGGTCGTCGATGTTGCTGCCGGTCTGCACGCAGAGCAGCACGTCGTGCGCCGTGGCCTGCGCCTCGTGGGTGTAGTGCGAGTCGTTGGTGACCACCGGCGGGATGTCGAGCTTGCGGGCGATCTCGGTGAGACCCTCGCGGACCCGGCTCTCGATGGAGAGGCCGTGGTCCATGATCTCCAGGAAGTAGTTGTCCTTGCCGAAGATGTCCTGGTAGCTCGCGGCGACCTTGAGCGCCTCGTCGAACTGACCCAGCCGCAGCCGGGTCTGCACCGCACCGGAGGGGCAGCCGGTGGTGGCCATGATGCCCTCGGCGTGCTCGGCGATCAGCTCCATGTCCATCCGGGGCCACTTGACGTAGTGCCCCTCCATGGACGCGCGCGAGTTGAGGGTGAAGAGGTTCTTCAGGCCCTGCGCGTTCTTCGCCCACATGGTCTTGTGGGTGATCGCGCCGTTACCGGAGATGTCATCGCTCTTCTGCTCCGGCCGGCCCCACTTGACCCGCGCCTTGTGGTAGCGCGACTCCGGCGCCACGTACGCCTCGACGCCCAGGATCGGGGTGATCCCGGCGGCCATCGCCTGGTTGTAGAAGTCGTTCGCGCCGTGCATGTTGCCGTGGTCGGTGATCGCCACCGCCGACATGCCGAGCCGGTTGGCCTCGGTGAACAGGTCCTTGAGCCGGGCCGCTCCGTCGAGCATCGAGTACTCGGTGTGCACGTGCAGATGCGCGAACGAATCGGCCATGCGTGGCGCCCCCCGGCGGTGTGGATCTTGATGGTCGGAACCGACCGGGACCTACCCTACCGAGGTGATCTCGGCGGCTCCACCGTCCGCGCCGAGGGTGGCCCGCGTCTCCTCGCAGCGCCTAGTCTCGGGGGATGGCGAGGTACTACGACGTGCACCCGGAGAACCCGCAACCCCGGGTCATCCGCCAGGTGGCCGACCTGATCCGCGACGGCGGGCTGGTCGCATACCCGACCGACTCCTGCTACGCGCTCGGCACCCAACTGGGCAACCGCGAAGGGCTGGACCGGATCCGCGAGATCCGCCACCTCGACGATCGGCACCACTTCACCCTGGTCTGCAGCGACTTCGCGCAGCTCGGCCAGTTCGTCCAGATCAGCAACTCGGTCTTCCGCCTCGTGAAGGCCTCCACCCCGGGCAGTTACACCTTCATCCTGCCGGCCACCCGCGAGGTCCCGCGCCGGATGTTGCACCCCCGCAAGCGCACGGTCGGTGTCCGTGTACCCCGGCACACCGTCACCCAGGCGCTGCTGGCCGAGTTGGGCGAGCCGCTGGTGTCGAGCACCCTGGCCCTGCCCGGCGAGGAGGAGCCGATGACCCAGGGATGGGAGATCAAGGAACGGCTCGACCACCTTCTCGACGCGGTGCTCGACGCCGGCGACTGCGGCAAGGACCCGACGACGGTGGTCGACCTGTCCGGCCCCGAGCCGGAGATCCTGCGCCAGGGTGCGGGCGACCCGTCGCGCTTCGAGTAGCGGCGCTCAGGTCGTCGCCGGCGCCTGGGCCGGATGCCGCTGGGCTCTCAGGAGTTCGCCGACGGCGACGTGCAGCAGCACGAGGCCGGCGGCGACGCTCACCGCCAGACCGGGCAGGCGCACCGCGAGCGGCCCGAGGGCGATCGCCGCGACGAGACCGACGACGTGGGACAGCGGCACACGCTGGTAGACCTCGTGCTCCAACACCGCCCGGCCGCAGAGGAAGAGCCCGGCACCGCCCAGGATGAGCGCGGTCATGGGGGTGCCCGGCTGCTCCCCCGGCCACGCGATGACGCGTTCGACGCCCGCGGCCGTGCCAACCACCCCGGCCACCATCAACCAGTGGGCGTACGGATTGGTCTGCACGAGCCGGCCTCGGTGAGGTGACGACTCGATGGCGGCGCGGAGCGTCGCGCCCGCTCCTCGTGCGTAACTCCACCACAGCACCACGGCCGTCAGGAACGCCGTGCCGAAGGCGCCGATCCGGCCCGCGGTGAACGGCTGGTGGCTCAGGCTGAGGACGCTCACCAGGATGAGTTCGCCCAGGGTGAGGATGTAGATCTGCTGGTACCGCTCGGCGAGGTGCTCGGGCGCCACCTGGTACTGCGGCAGGGGTGGCCGGCCGGGGATCGGGAAGCGGAACCCGAACGCGATGTAGTCGACGGCCAGCGCCGCCAGCCACACGACCAGCCGCCACCCGGGGTCGGACACCAGGCCGCCGACCACCCAGAGGATCCCCGAGCCGAGGCTCCAGACCAGGGCGCGCACGGACCGCTCCTGCTCCGACCGGCCGCGCAGGGACCGGATGAGCGTCAGCCCGCGGCCCAGGTTGATCGCGGCCCAGGTCCCGCCGAAGATCAGCCCGTGGTCGCCGAACGCGGCCGGCAGCGCGGCCGACATCAGCATGAGGCCGAACATGACACCCAGGATCAGGTACGGGATCGGTCGCTTCCGCGGACTGTAGGTGTCGGTGATCAACGTGGTGGTCACCCATACCGCCCAGAGCGTCGACAGGACGAGTAGGCCCTGGCTGATGCCGGTCCAGGTCTGGTCGGCGGCCATTTTCGCCGACGTCAACGCCAGGCCGGCGACGACGGCGAGGTCGAAGAACAGCTCCAGCAGATCCGCCCGCTGCGAGCCGCTCGGGATGCGGGTCAACGGCAGACGTGGCTCCTTCGTCACCGGCTCTCCGCCATGGGGACAGCTTCACATCCAGGGCCGGACCGCCAGCCACATTCGCCGGACCCGAGCGGACACGATGTTATCGGTCTAGACAACACTGTGTGTCACACAGTATGGTGTGACACATGGTTAGCGAGGACGTTCTGAGGACGCACCTACAGGAGTTGCGTCGAGGCACCGTCGTGGTAGCCAGCCTGGTCGCGCTGCGCCGACCGGACTACGGCTACGCACTGCTGCAACGGCTCACCGACCACGGCTTCCCGGTGGACGCCAACACGCTCTACCCGCTGCTGCGCCGCCTGGAGGACCAGGGCCTGCTGACCAGCGAGTGGAACACCGAGGAAAGCCGGCCGCGCAAGTTCTACCGGACCAGCGACGAGGGCGAGTCGATGCTGAGCCGGCTCCTCGACGACCTCGCCGCCGTACAGACCTCTATCACCGGGCTGATCCAAGGAGTAGACCGATGAACACCCTGACCGACCGCTATCTCGCCGCCACCCTGCGCTCGGTGCCCACCCAGCGCCGGGACGAGATCGCCACCGAGCTGCGCGCCTCGATCGAGGACATGATCGAGGACCGGACCGGCGGCGGCCAGGACACCACCACCGCCGAGCGGGAGGTGCTCACCGAGCTGGGCAACCCGGACCTGCTGGCCGCCCGGTACACCGACCGACGGCTGCAGCTCATCGGCCCGACCTACTACCTCGTCTGGCTGCGGCTGCTGAAGGTGCTGCTCAGCCTCGTCCCGGCGATCGTCGGCACGGTGGTCGCGGTCATCGACGTGGCGGACGGCAAGGGCTTCGGGGCCATCGGCTCCGGCATCGGCACCGCCATCGAGGTGGCCGTGCAGATCGCCTTCTGGCTCACCCTGACCTTCGCCCTCATCGAGCGCTTCCAACCCGTCTCCGGCCTGCCCGATTGGACCGTCGACCAGCTGCCCGACGTCCCCGCGCACCGGGACATCTCTCTCGCCGACACCATCGCCTCGGTGGCCATGCTGGCGCTGACCATCGGCTACCTGCCCTTCCAGCACTACCAGTCCTGGGTGCACGAGACCGACGGTGGCAACATCCCGATCCTCGACCCGGCGCTGTGGTCGTTCTGGTTGCCGGCGCTGATCGCGGTGCTGTTGGCCACCATGGTGTTCGAGATCGTCAAGTACCGGATCGGGCGCTGGACCTGGACCCTGTTCGGGGTGAAGGCCCTGCTCAACCTGGCTTTCACGGTGCCGGTGGTGTGGTTGGCGCTCTCCGACCGGCTGCTCAACCCGGCCCTGGGCGATCGGCTGAGCTGGCTGGCGGAAGGGGACAACCGGAACACCCTCGGAGCTGCCATCGCGGTGGGCGCGGCCGTGGTGCTGGTCTGGGACCTGATCGACACCGCCACCAAGAGCCGCCGCCAGTCGGCGCGGGCGTGAGCAGCAGCCGACCAGGCGGCCCGGCGCGGACCCCGCGCCGGGCCGCCGCCCGTCCACCGGACCAGGCCACCGTCGTACGGACCGGCGAGCGGCCGTGGCGGTTGGCGTGGCCGGCGTGGCATCGTTCCCGGATGACCGTGGCACAGCGTGACGAATGGCGTCGCCCGGCTCCGACACCGGAGCAGCGCCGGATCGATCTCTGGATCGGGCTGGCGGTGACCCTGCTGGCACTGGTGAGCCTCACCCTGGCGCGCAGCACCGGGGCGTTCCTGCTGGGCCCGCCGCCGTCCGGGCCGGAGCAGGTGCTCTGGACCGTCGCGGTCACCCTGCCGCTGGTCTGGCGGCGGCGCTGGCCGGCCGCCACCCTGCTGGTCGTCTCGGTGGCGTTCATCGCCGCGCAGGCACGGTCGGCTCCGGAAACCCAGCTCTCCTCGTGGGCCCTGTTCTGTGCCATCTACACCGTCGGCGCCTGGGGACGGGACCGCCGGCTCGCCCGCCAGCTGCGGATCGGCGTGATCGCCGCCATGTTCGCCTGGATGGGTATCTACTACGCGGTGAGCATCGGCCACATCCCGCCCGGTGCCTTTTCCGACGCGGTCGGGCCGGTGCCACCGGTGCTCGCCGCGATGGTGAGCGGCGTCCTGATCAACGTGTTGTACTTCGGCTTCGCGTACTTCTTCGGTGAGACCTCCTGGGTGGCCGCGCGGCGCGAGCACGAGCTGCGCGCCCAGGCCGAGGAGCTGCGCCGGTCGCAGGCCGAGGCCCGTGAACGGGCGGTGCTCGGCGAACGGGTGCGCATCGCCCGGGAGCTGCACGACGTGGTCGCACACCACGTGTCGGTGATGGGGGTGCAGGCGTCCGCGTGCCGCCGGGTGTGGGACCGCGACCCGGGCAAGGCCCGGACGGCGCTGAGCGCCATCGAGCAGAGCGCCCGCACCGCCGTCGACGAGCTGCGCCGGATGCTCGGCGTGCTGCGCGCCCCCGACGGCGACGCCGCGGCACCGCCGCCGTCGACCGGGACGGTCGACCGGATCGACGAGCTGGTCGAGCGGGCCCGCGCCGCCGGGCTCACGGCCACCGTCGGGGTGTACGGCGAACCGGTCCCGCTACCCGCCTCGGTCTCCCAGACGGCGTACCGGGTGGTGCAGGAGGCGGTGACCAACACGCTGAAGCACGCCGGGGCCAGTCTGCTCGACGTGCGGATCCGCTACCTGGCACGAGAGGTGGAGTTGGACGTGAGCGACGACGGACGGACCGGCACTGCGCTCCACGCGGACGGGCTCGGCCTCATCGGCATGCGGGAGCGGGTAGCCGCCCAGGACGGCGTCCTGGAAGCCGGCCCGCGCCCCGGCGGCGGCTGGCGGGTCCGCGCCCGACTACCGCTGCCCGCCGAGACGTCGAGGCTGGGCGAAACCGCCGCGGCCGGCGCGGGGTGGTCGGCGTGACCGCCCCGCCGGCCGACGCCACGCTGCCCGGCGCGGACGACCCGATCCGGGTGCTGCTCGCCGACGACCAGCACCTCGTCCGCACCGGCTTCCGGGTCATCCTCGAGGTGGAGGACGACATCGAGGTGGTTGGCGAGGCGGCGGACGGCGCGCGCGCCGTCACCATGACCCGGGCCACCCAACCGGACGTGGTGCTGATGGACGTGGAGATGCCCGGGATGGACGGGCTGGAGGCCACCCGGCGGATCACCGGGGACGGGCCCGACGCACCAGCGGTGCTGATCCTCACCACCTTCGACCGCGACGACTACCTGTTCGCCGCGCTGCGGGCCGGGGCCAGTGGCTTCCTGCTGAAGAACGGCACCCCGGAGGAGCTGATCGAGGCGATCCGGGTACTGGCCAGGGGCGACGGTCTACTCGCCCCGGAGATCACCCGTCGGGTGATCTCCACCTTCGCCCGCCCCGGCGACCCGACGGGCACCGCCCACCAGGGGCCGGCCGCCGAGGCCGCACTACGCGAGCTTCGCGCGAACGGGAGGTGCTGGTGCTGCTCGCCGCCGGATCCAGCAACGCGGAGATCGCCACGACCATGCACCTGGGCGAGGCGACGGTGAAGACACACGTGAGCCGGGTACTGGCCAAGCTCGGCCTACGCGACCGGGTGCAGGCGGTGGTCTTCGCGTACGAGAACGGGGTGGTCCGCCCCGGCGGCTGACCGGCATCCGCCGCGAGGTGGACCCGCCGGCTCAACCGCCGGGCGGACGGCGGACCGACGTGTTCTCTCTACCGTGGGTGCGTGACCAGAACGCTCCGCCTCGACGGCGTCGACCGCAGCTTCGGCGACCGGCAGGTACTCAAGAACGTCTCCTTCGAGGTGGCCGCCGGCCGGATGACCGGCTTCGTGGGCGCCAACGGCGCCGGCAAGACCACCACCATGCGGATCGTCCTGGGCGTGCTCGCCCCGGACGCCGGCGAGGTCACCTGGCAGGGTGCCCAACTGACCCGGGAGGACCGGCAGCGGTTCGGCTACATGCCGGAGGAACGCGGCCTCTATCCGAAGATGAGCGTCCGGGAACAGGTGACCTACCTCGGCCGCCTGCACGGGCTGAGCGCGGTCGCGGCCCGGCGCAGCACCGACACGCTGCTGGAACGGGTCGGGCTCGACGAACGCGGCGACGACCTCCTGGAGACGCTGTCACTGGGCAACCAGCAGCGCGCCCAGATCGCCGCCGCGCTGGTGCACGACCCCGAGGTGCTGGTGCTCGACGAGCCGTTCTCCGGCCTGGACCCGCTGGCCGTCGACACGGTCGTGACGGTGCTGCGGGAGCGGGCCAAGGCGGGCGTGCCGGTGCTCTTCTCCAGTCACCAGCTCGACGTGGTCGAGCGACTCTGCGACGACCTGGTGATCATCGCGGACGGCACGATCCGGGCCGCCGGCAGCCGGGAGCAACTGCGCGCGACGTACACGGTGCCCCGGTTCGAGCTGGTGGTCGACACCGACGCGGGCTGGCTGCGCGACCAGCCCGACGTGACGCTGGTGGACCTGGACGGCGCCCGCGCGGTCTTCGACCTCGCGCCGGGCGCCGACGAGCAGGCCGTGCTGCGGGCGGCCCTTGCCCGGGGCCCGGTGCGCGCCTTCCGCCCGGTCACCCCCTCGCTCACCGAGATCTTCCGAGAGGTCACCCAGTGAACACCTACCAGGCCACCCGGCTGGTCGCCGCCCGCGAGATCCGGGTCAAGCTGCGCGACCGTACCTTCCTGTTCGGCACGCTCTTCTTCCTGCTGATCGCCGCGGCCGGCACGATCCTGCCGCCGTTGCTCTCCGGCGGGCCGGCGAGTGTCGCGGTCACCCAGGACGCCGCCGGCCCGCTGCGGGCGGCCGGCCTCGACGTCCGCGTGGTGCCCGACGACGGCGCCGCCGAACAGGCCGTCCGCGACGGCGACGTGGACGCCGCGGTGGTCTCCGGCCCGGCGGTGCTCGCCATGGACGAGGCCCCCGACGACGTGGTGCAGGCGTTGAGCAGCGCTCCGCCGCTACGGCTGCTGGACCCGGACGCGGTCGACCCGGTGGTGGCGTTCCTGGTGCCGTTCGTCTTCGCGTTCGTCTTCTTCCTCACCTCGCAGACCTTCGGCCTGCAGATCGCGCAGAGCGTCACCGAGGAGAAGCAGACCCGGATCGTGGAGATCCTGGTCGCGGCCATACCGGTACGGGCGTTGCTGGCCGGCAAGGTGATCGCCGGCGGCATCCTGGCGCTCGGGCAGATCGCGCTGATCGCCCTTGTCGCCGTCGTCGGCATGCAGATCGGGGACAGCGGCGACCTACTCACCCTGCTGGCCCCGGCGATCGGCTGGTTCGTGCCGTTCTTCCTGCTCGGCTTCGTGCTGCTGGCCGCGATGTGGGCGGCGGCCGGAGCACTGGTCAACCGGCAGGAGGACATCGCCGGTGTGTCGACGCCGGTGCAGCTCGCCGTCATGCTGCCGTTCTTCGCGGTGATCTTCTTCAACGACAACCCCGCCGCCATGAAGGTGCTGTCGTACCTGCCGATCTCGTCGCCGACGGCGATGCCGCTGCGGCTCTTCACCGGGGACGCGGCCGGCTGGGAGCCGATCGTCTCGCTGGCCATCCTGCTGGTCGGCGCCTGCGCCTTCGTGGTCGCCGGGGCCCGCATCTACGAGGGGTCGCTACTGCGGACCAACGGCCGGACCTCCCTGCGCGCCGCCTGGCGCGAGCGGGAGACCATCGGCTGACCGGTGACCGGCCCGGGCGGGCGTCGGTGTCCTGATCGGACACCGGCGCCCGTTCGCGCTCAACGGGCGGGCGGCACCCGGTCCCAGCCGGCGGGCAACCGGGGCACCGGCCAGGACGGGTCGGGCCGCCAGGACGCCCACGCCGGGTCCCACCAGCGCTGGCCGGCGTCGAGCAGCGCGGCTATCCGGTCGCCCTCGCCGCGGATGGCTTCCGCCATCCCCGGGTAGCGCCCCTCGACGAGGCGCTGCGCGAACATCTCCACGTCCTTCCAGACGTACCGGTCGGCGTCCGCGCCCCACCACAGGTCCAGCTCGTGGTCCAGGGTGTCCACCCCGATCGGGGTACGCCGCAGCGGATCCTGGAGGTTGAAGTACCAGCCGGCGAAGTCGCGCTCCGGGCCCGTCCAGAAGACGTCCACCGAGTGCGCCTCGCCGGGGCGTTGCAGCATCAGCTTGCCGTGCCCCTGCCAGGCGCGGTGCCCGGCGGTCTGCCAGGGGTGCCGCCCGCACGGGAAGGTGCCGGACTCCGGGAAGCCGAACTCGGCACCCGGTGGGAGGTAGAGGGCGAGCAGGTCGGGCGAGTCCTCGACGCAGATCGTCGGGCAGCCGAACCAGACCTCGCCGAGCAGAACCTCGCGCCGGACGACCACCTCGCCCGGCGCGAACCGCACGGTCAGGCGTCCACCGCGGCCATCACGTCGTCGCTGACGTCGAAGTTCGCGTAGACGTTCTGCACGTCGTCGCAGTCCTCCAGGACGTCGATCAGCTTGAAGATCTTGCGCGCGCCCTCCTCGTCCAGCGGAATGTTCATGCTGGGGATGAGGGAGGACTCCGCCGACTCGTACTCGATGCCAGCGTCCTGAAGCGCGGTGCGGACCGCGATCAGGTCGGTCGGCTCGGAGACCACCTCGTACGCCTCACCGAGGTCGTTGACCTCCTCGGCGCCGGCGTCGAGGACGGCCATCATCACGTCGTCCTCGCTCGTGCTCTCCTTGGGGACGATCACCACGCCCTTGCGGGAGAACATGTACGACACCGAGCCGGCGTCGGCGAGCGAGCCGCCGTTGCGGGTCAGCGCGGTGCGCACCTCGGTCGCCGCCCGGTTGCGGTTGTCCGTGAGGCACTCGATCAGCATCGCCACGCCGTTCGGGCCGTAGCCCTCGTACATGATGGTCTGCCAGTCGGCGCCGCCGGCCTCCAGGCCGGAGCCGCGCTTGACCGCGCGGTCGATGTTGTCGTTCGGCACCGAGCTCTTCTTCGCCTTCTGGATGGCGTCGTAGAGCGTCGGGTTGCCGGACGGGTCGCCACCGCCGGTCCGCGCGGCCACCTCGACGTTCTTGATCAGCTTGGCGAACATCTTGCCGCGCTTGGCGTCGATGACGGCCTTCTTGTGCTTGGTCGTCGCCCACTTTGAGTGGCCGGACATCTGTTACCTCCGTTGCTACCCGCCGTCTGCATCGAGGGCACCGCGCACGCCCCGCTTCCGCCGGCGCACGCGGAGGTGCCGGTCAGCTCTGGTGGAAGCCGTGGCGGGCAGATGGCGCTGCCGAATCTCGGCAATCCTACCGACGTCCCCGGGGTCGCTGTCATGCACCGCGCGTGGCGGCTCCGCCCCGTCCGCTCCAATCGGAGCAGACGGGACGAAAGTCCCGGACGGCTACGACGACCCCAGCAGCGCCCGGTCTGCCGGGCGCAGCGCCCGGGACCAGGTCACGACCTCGGCGAGCATCGTCGACAGCTCCGCCTCCCGGCCGTCGCCCGGCGCGAAACGGCCGGCGGTCCGGTCACCAGGGTCGGCCCCGGTGAAGTCGAAGTCGGTGAAGATCGACAGTGCCACACCCGTCGGCACCACCACGGTCCGCACCTCGGTGAGGATCGCCCGCAGGTGGTCGGCGGCCCGATTGCCGCCCTGCACGCCGTAGCTCAGCACTCCGGCCACCTTGCCGGTCCACTCCGCGTACAGGTAGTCGATGCCGTTCTTGAGCGCGGCCGGTATCGAGCGGTTGTAGTCCGGGGTGACGAAGACGAAGGCGTCGCAGCCGTCCACCACAGCCGCCCAACGCCGAGTGTGCGGGCGCCGGTAGTCGCCGAACAGCGCCGGCACCGGCTCGTCGAGCAGTGGCAACGCCTGCTCCGCGAGGTCGACCAGCGTGAAGACGGCGTCCCCGGCGCGTACCGCCTCGTGCCGCTCAGCCACCTCCATGACCCAACGGGCGACCGCCGCGCCGCGTCGGCCGGGCCGGGTGCTGCCCACGATCAGACCGACCCGCAGCGGTCCTGTGCTCTGTGCGTCTCTCTTGACATCCTCCACCGCCCTGAAGGGCGGGGATTCCCTCGGTCGCCCGAGGGGTTTCCTGTTTCACCGGGCCGCGCCTTCGCCGCTTTCGCGGGTCGGGTCTTACCGTCCCTCCACAGGCGTTTTACCTCTCCGCCAGCCCGGCGGCGAGAATGTTCTTCGCGGCGTTGACGTCCCGGTCATGCACGGCATCACAGCCGGGACACGTCCAGACACGAACGCCGAGAGTCATGGCCGTGTTGATCCGCCCGCACGCCGAACAGGTCTTCGTGCTCGGATACCAGCGGTCAACGGCGATCACAGTCCGCCCATACCAGGCGGCCTTGTACTCGATCATGCCGCGCAGGTGTGTCCACGCCGCGTCGGAGATGGCGCGGGCCAGACTGTGGTTGCGCAGCATGTTACGCACACTGAGATCTTCGATCACGACCGTTTGATTCTCGCGGACGAGTCGAGTCGACAACTTGTGCAGGTGATCCCGCCGCCGATCGGCGATACGGGCATGAATCCGGGC
The DNA here is from genome assembly GCF_045207365.1 of Micromonospora sp. NBC_00858. Classification (NCBI taxonomy): domain Bacteria; kingdom Bacillati; phylum Actinomycetota; class Actinomycetes; order Micromonosporales; family Micromonosporaceae; genus Micromonospora; species Micromonospora sp. NBC_00858. The sequence continues at coordinate 3,950,778 of NZ_CP108828.1, forward strand.
CACCGCCAGACGGGCTTTGGCCCGGTTGGCGGAGCCCTTGACCTTACGGGACAGGTTCCGTTGCGCCTTGGCCAGCTTGCGCCGGTCAGCGCGCTCATGACGCGGGTTGGTGACCTTCTCCCCGGTGGACAGGGTGAGCAGACTGGTGATGCCCGCGTCCACCCCTACCGCCGTGTCGACCGGCGGGAGCGGCGTCACGGTGGGATCCTCGACCAGCAGGGACACGAACCAGCGACCGGCCGGGTCGCGGGACACCGTGACCGTGGACGGCTCGGCGCCGTCGGGCAGGGCCCGGGACCACACGATGGTCAGCGGCGCGTCCATCTTGGCCAGGGTGAGCTGCCCGTCACGCCAGCGGAACGCCGAGCGGGTGTACTCCGCCGACGCCCGAGACTTACGCTTGGACTTGAAACGCGGATACCGCGACCGCTTACCCCAAAACCCGGCGAACCCGGCTTGCAGATGCCGCAGCGCCTGCTGCAACGGCACGGAACTGACCTCGTTAAGGAACACCAACTCCTCGGTGCGCTTCCACTCGGTCAACCACGCCGACGACTGCACATAGGTGCTGCGCCGCCGGTCAACCGCCCACGCACGGGTGCGCGCATCCAAGGCCAGGTTGTACACCTTTCGCACGCACCCGAAGGTGCGATTCAACTGCTCAACCTGCTGCGGGGTCGGATAGAAGCGGTACTTGTACGCCCGCTTCACCACCTCACCCATGCCTCACTTCCTACCAGTAGTTCATGTAAGTCTATCCCTGAGAGAGCGGCGTTTCCTCCCCCGCCTGAAGGCAGGGGTATCCACGCCGCAACACCGATGACCACGATCCTGCGGGCGACGGGACGGGGCGGGGAGACCGCCGCGAGGATGGCCTTGCCAGGGCCACCCTCCGACCGGCGCCGGCTGCCAGACTGGTTCGGTGATTGACGGAGAGCTGGGTGCGTTCCTGCGCAGTCGCCGCGAGGCGCGGCGGCCAGCCGAGGTCGGCCTCGCCGAGGGTCCCCGCCGACATACGGGCTGCGCCGGGCCGAACTGGCAACGCTGGCGCAGGTCAGCGTGGATTACCTGACCCGGCTGGAGCAGGGCCGCGACACCCGGCCGTCGCCGGAGATCCTCGCCGCGCTCGCCGACGCCCTACGCCTGGACAGCGCCGACCGGGAACACCTGCGGCAGCTCGCCTCGGCCCAGCACGCCCGACAGCTGTGCTCGGGCGACCGGCCGACGGTTTCCCGCACCGTCCGGCCAACGGTCCGCGCGATGCTCGACGCGCTGCGCGACACCCCGGCGTACGTGCTCAACCGGCTCGGCGACGTGCTGGCCTGGAACGAGCTGTTCGACCTGCTGGCCCGCCCGCTCGGTCTGCTGGACGGGACGCGACCGAACCTCATCTGGTGGGTGCTGACCGACGAGCGGGCCCGTGCGTACTACCCGCAGTGGTCGGCGCTGGCCGACCAGCAGGTCGCGGAGCTGCACCTGCTGCGCCGGGGCGACCCGGCCAGCGACGCCTTCGCCGAGCGGCTGGCCCGTACGGTGGGCGCGCCGTTCACCGACCGCTGGCGGCGGCGGCCGGTCACCGCCGCGCGTACCGGCCTGCTGACGGTGCGCCATCCGGAGGCGGGGCTGTTGCGCCTCAACGTCGAGACGCTGGAGCTGACCGAGGCCGACCCGCAGCGACTGGTGGTGCAGTTGCCCGCCGACGCCGCCACGGCGACCGCGCTCGACCAGTTGGCGGGTCGCCGCCCGGGGCAGCTGCGCGCGGTCGCCGGCTGAGGTGACGGGTCACGCCGTCAGGAGACGGTGCGGATCATGTCCACGAAGTACGCGTGCACGCGCAGGTCACCGGTCAGCTCCGGGTGGAACGAGGTGGCCAGCAGGTTGCCCTGCCGGACCGCCACGATCCGGTCCGCGGCCGGGCCACCGGTCACCTTCCCGATCACTTCGACGCCGTCACCGACCCGCTCGACCCACGGGGCGCGGATGAACACCGCGTGGAACGGCTCGCCCTCGACTCCGGCGATCTCCACCGGCGCCTCGAACGAGTCGACCTGCCGGCCGAACGCGTTCCGTCGGACGGTCATCTCGATGCCGGCGAAGCCACGCTGGTCCGGCCGGCCGTCGAGCACCTCGGTGGCCAGCATGATCATGCCGGCGCAGGACCCGTAGACCGGCATACCGTCGGCGATCCGCTTGTCGATCGGCTCGCGCAGCTCGAAGATGTCGGCGAGCTTGCTCATGGTGGTGGACTCGCCCCCGGGGATGACCAGCCCGTCGACCGCGTCCAGCTCGGTTGGACGGCGGACCGGGCGGGCGTCCGCGCCCGCCGCGGCCAGTGCCGCCACGTGCTCGCGGACGTCCCCCTGGAGCGCGAGCACACCGATGGTGGGGGCGCTCAGGGCGCTCACCAGCCCCGCTCGGCCAGACGGTGCGGCTGCGGGATCTCGTCCACGTTGATGCCGACCATCGCCTCGCCGAGACCGCGGGAGACCTTGGCCAGCACGTCCGGGTCGTCGTGGAAGGTGGTGGCCTTGACGATCGCGGCGGCCCGCTGAGCCGGGTTGCCGGCCTTGAAGATGCCGGAGCCGACGAAAACGCCCTCCGCGCCGAGCTGCATCATCATCGCGGCGTCGGCCGGGGTGGCGATCCCACCGGCGGTGAACAGCACCACCGGCAGCTTGCCGTTCTCGGCGACCTCCTTGACCAGCTCGTACGGGGCCTGAAGCTCCTTGGCCGCGACGTACAGCTCGTCGGTCGGCAGGTTGGAGAGCCGGCGGATCTCCTGGCGGATCTTGCGCATGTGGGTGGTGGCATTGGAGACGTCACCGGTGCCCGCCTCGCCCTTGGAGCGAATCATGGCCGCGCCCTCGGTGATCCGGCGCAGCGCCTCGCCCAGGTTGGTCGCACCACAGACGAAGGGGACCGTGAAGGCCCACTTGTCGATGTGGTTGGCATAGTCGGCCGGGGTCAGGACCTCGGACTCGTCGACGTAGTCCACGCCGAGCGACTGGAGGATCTGCGCCTCCACGAAGTGGCCGATGCGGGCCTTGGCCATCACCGGGATGGAGACCGCCGCGATGATCCCGTCGATCATGTCCGGGTCGCTCATCCGGGACACCCCGCCCTGCGCGCGGATGTCGGCGGGCACCCGCTCCAGGGCCATCACCGCGACGGCGCCGGCGTCCTCAGCGATCTTGGCCTGCTCGGCGTTGACCACATCCATGATCACGCCACCCTTGAGCATCTCGGCCATGCCCCGCTTGACGCGGGCGGTGCCGACGACGGGGGTGGTTCCGGTGTTCGCGGTGGTTTCGGACACGGGTCAGCGCTCCTCGGGACGTGCTCTGGGGGTGGCAGGAAAAATGCTACGCGGAGGTCAACGCCGTTCCGACAGCCAATCAGACCCCCGGTGGCCTGCGTAGTGGCAACCGTCACCGGCCCGCCGAGCAGCTCCCGATCAGTTCGCCGGCACGTCCGTGGGAACGGCCAGGGTCGGGTCGTCGATGTCGAAGTAGCGCGGCCACTCCCGGCCCCGCCCCATCCGCAACAACCGCACCAGCGGCCGGCTGCGCGCCGACCGGGCGTCACGGACCAGGTCGGTGTGCACCTGCCGGGACAGCGCGAGCCGGCGACTGGCGGCGATAACCGCCCCGCAGTCCGGATCGGCCGGATCGAGCTGCACCGCGCGGAGCTGCCGGGTCAGGTCGTTCTCGGCGGCCTCCCGCTCGTCCGGGCGGGCGTCCAGGGCGATCCGGGCCGCCGCGTACAGCTCGACGCCGAAGTGCCGCTCAGCTAACACGGCGGCAGCCGCCGCCCGGCGCAGCAGGTGGGCGTCGAGGGCCCGGGCCGCCAGCTCCGCGCGGCCCTGCAGCCGCTCGACCCGCCCGGCGGTCCAGATCAGGTACGCCGCGACCAGCCCCACGACCAGGCTCGCGGCCACCACCCACCACATGTGCGGCATCGTAGTGCTGCTCCGTTTCCGTCCGTCCGGGCGCGGTCGCGGCCGGAAACCCCGGTCACCACCCGCACCATGCGTCACACCGGCTCAGCCCAGCCCCACCCATTCCTGGTCGATGACCCGCCCGTCGGTTGCCTCGATCGCCGCTGCGTATACCTCCAGAACGCGGCGAGCAACCACCGGCCAGTCGAAATTCGCCACGACCTGATCACCGCAGGCGCTCAGCACGGCCCGGCCGGCCGGATCGTCGAGCAGATCGGCCAGCGCGTCGCGCAACCCCGCCGGGTCGCCGGTGGGGAAGAGCCGCCCGGCCCGGCCGCCGTCGAGGACCCGCCGGAACGCGTCCAGATCGCTGGCGACCACCGTGGTACCGGCGGCCAGGGCCTCGGTGAGGATCATGCCGAACGACTCGCCGCCGGTGTTCGGCGCCACGTAGAGGTGCACGCTGCGCAGCATCCGCGCCTTGTCCGGCTCGGACACCAGGCCGAGGAAGGTCACCCGGTCACGCAACTCGGCCGGAAACCGGTCATACAGGTCGTCGGGGTCGCCCGGGCCGGCGACCAGCAGCCGCAGCTCGGGGCGGGTGGCGGCCAGCTCCACGAACGCGTCACGCAGCACCGGGAAGCCCTTGCGCGCCTCGGTGAACCGGCCCAGGAAACCCAGCGTGCCGCCGGTGCCCGGGGTGCACTCCCCCGGCCAGCCGGGCAACGGCTCGGCGTCGGCGAACTTGGCCACCGCCACCCCGTTGGGGATCTCCACGGCGCCGCCGTCCATGTGCTCGACCTGCACCTTGCGGGCAAGCGCGCTGACCGCGATCCGGGCGGTGATCCGCTCCAGCACGATCTGCAGCACCCCCTGCGCGGCGGCCAGCACCCGCGAACGGGTCATCGCGGTGTGGAAGGTGGCCACCACCGGGCCCCGGGCGGAGAGCACCGCCAGCAGCGACAGGCTCAGCGTGAGCGGCTCGTGCACGTGCAGCACGTCGAAGTCGCCGTTGGTGATCCAACGCCGGACCCGGGCGGTGGAGACCGGGCCGAACGCGATCCGGGCCACCGAGCCGTTGTACGGCAGCGGCACGGCCCGGCCGGCGGAGACCACGTACTCCGGCAGCGGGGAGTCCTCGTCGGCCGGGGCGAGCACGCTGACCTGGTGGCCGAGCGTGATCAGCGCCTCGGCGAGGTCCATCACGTGGTTCTGCACCCCGCCGGGGACGTCGAAGGAGTACGGGCAGACGATGCCGATCCGCATACGTCAGCGCCCCTCGCTCGCGACTGCGGGGCTCCGCTGCGGTGCACTCCTCGCGCTCACCGTGCCCACCCCCTCAGGCCTGACCGGCGGCCGGCGAGGGCAGCGCGGTGCCGCCCCCCGTCCCCCGCTGGTCCAGCCACATCCGCTGCAACATGTGCCAGTCTTCCGGATGCCGGGCGATACCCGCCGCCAGACGGTCGGCGATCAGCTGGGTCAGCGACCGGACCCGCTCGTCCAGCGGCCCCTCCTCCGGCCCGGGTACCGGCAGCGGGCCGGCGAGAGATGCGCACGCCCTGTCCGGTTCGTACCACATCGATGCCACGTAGAGCGGGGCACCGGTGTGCAGCGCGAGCAACGCCGGCCCGGCGGGCATCCGGGTCTTCCCGCCGAAGAAGTCCACCTCCACCCCTCGGGCGGAGAGGTCCCGGTCGGCCAGCAACGGCACCACCGCACCGGCACGTACGCGGTCCAGCAGCACGTCGAACGCCGGACGCGACCCGCCGTGGGTCGGCAGGATCTCCATTCCCAGGCGCTCTCGGAAGGCATAGAAACGCTCGTACACGCCCTCCGGCTTGAGCCGCTCCATGACCGTGGTGATCGGCCAACCGGTGGCCGCCACCCAGGCGCCCGCGGCATCCCAGTTGCCGGCGTGTGGCAGCGCCACCACCGCGCCCCGGCCGGCGGCCACGTCGGCGGCGAGCAGCTCGGCGCCGTCGAGCCGGAAATTGGCCAGGATCTGCGCCCGGCTCATCGAGGGCAGCCGGAACGCCTCCATCCAGTACCGGGCGTACGAGCGCAGCCCGCGCTTCACCAACTCGTCCAGCTCGGCCTCGGGCAGCTCCGGGCCGACCACCCGGCGCAGGTTCGCGCGCAGTCGAGCCGTACCCCCGCCGGCGCGGCGGTGGGCGCGGTCCGCGCCCGCCTGAAACGCCGCAGCCACCAGCGGCCGGGGCAGCGCACGGATCACCCGCCAGCCCGCGACGTAGCCCAGCTCGGTGAGGTTCACGCGGCCCGGCCGCCGGTCGTCCGGCGCCGGGTCGCCGGCCATTCGCTCACGCCTGGCCGTCCGGCTGGAGCTGCTGGGCCTGGCGGTAGACGTGTGCCATCCGCTGCCCCACCGTAAAGATCGACACGGCGGCGAGCAGCCAGAGCGCGATCTCCAGCGCCGGGTCGACACCGACGCCGGTGAGGATCCCGCCGACCCCGACGATCAGCAGCCGCTCGGTTCGCTCGGCGATGCCCACGTTGCAGGTCATGCCCAGCCCCTCGGCGCGGGCCTTGACATACGAGACCAACCCACCGGCGGCCAGGCAGAGCAGCGCGGCGGCCACCCCGGAATGGTCGTTCTGGGTGGCCAGCCAGTACGCGACCGCGCCGAAGACGGCGCTGTCGGCGACCCTGTCCATGCTCGAGTCGAGGAACGCGCCGAACCGGGTGGAGCCGCCACTCATCCGGGCCATCGTCCCGTCGAGCAGGTCGGTGAGCGCGAAGAAGGTAACGATTAACGCGCCCGCGACCAGGTGGCCGCGGGCACCGAAGCCGAGCGCGCCGACGAGCACACCGACGGTGCCCGTAACGGTGACGGCATTGGGGGTGACGCCTGCGCGGAGCAGTGCGCGTGCGATCGGCTCGACGACGCGGGTCATCCCCGCGCGGGCCGACACTTGGAAGATCTTCGCCATGGCGGTCCCCACGATAACGGTCCGCCCAGCTCCGGCGATACGGACGGTCCGGTCGACCCGCCCGGGGCAGGCTTGTGCCTACCCGGTAACGGGTGTGAGATCGAGCCTGGAGGTGAGCCAGCTCACCTGCCCGCCCGTCCCGTTCCCGCTGTGCAGCAGACCACCGGAGGATATCGCCGCGCACTTGCCTCGGGCCGCTTCCCGTCGCGCGGCGGTCGCCACCAACCACCGGCTGAGGGAGGTGCGCCCCATGGCGCAGAAGAGTCAGGAGAAGGGTCCCACCGGCGGCACGCCGGTGGTGACGGAACCCGGCACGGTTCGCAACGTGGTGCTCGTCGGGCACTCCGGAGCGGGCAAGACGACCCTGGTCGAGGCGTTGCTCGCGGCGACCGGCACGATCAGCCGGGCCGGCAACGTGGTGGATGGCACCACGGTCGGCGACCACGACCCGGCGGCCGTCCGACAGCAGCGCTCGGTGAGCCTGTCCTGTGCGCCCCTGCTGCACGACGACATCAAGGTCAACCTCCTTGACACCCCCGGGTACGCCGACTTCGTCGGTGAGTTGCGCGCCGGCCTGCGGGCCGCCGACGCCGCGCTCTTCGTCGTCTCCGCCGTCGACGGGATGGACGCGGCCACCGCGGCGCTCTGGGAGGAGTGCGCGGCGGTCGACATGCCCCGGGCCGTCGCGGTGACACGGCTGGACCACCCACGCGCCGACTTCGACAACGCGGTGGCGCTCTGCCAGCGGGTCTTCGGCGACAACGTGATGCCGCTCTACCTGCCGATGCTCGGCGACGACGGAGTCTCCACCGTCGGCCTGCTCGGCCTGATCACCCGCCGGGTCTTCGACTACACCGCCGGGCTTCCCGCGGACGTACGCGATCCGGACCCGGAGCACCAGCCGGCCATCGACGAGTCCCGCAACGAGCTGATCGAGGGGATCATCGCCGAGAGCGAAGACGAGACCCTGATGGACCGCTACCTCGACGGCGAGGAGATCGGCACCGAGGTGCTCATCGAGGACCTGGAGAAGGCGGTCGCCAGGGGCCACTTCTACCCGGTGATGCCGGTCTGCGCGGAGACCGGCGTCGGGCTGGACGCGCTGCTGGAGGTGCTGACCGCCGCGTTCCCGTCGCCGCTGGAGCACGAACTGCCGGCGGTGACCGGCGTGGACGGCTCACCGCGCCCGCCGCTGACCTGTGACCCGGACGGGCCGCTGGTCGCCGAGGTGGTCAAGACCACCGTCGACCGGCACGTCGGGCGGGTCTCGCTGGTCCGGGTCTTCTCCGGCACCCTGCGCCCCGACCAGACCGTGCACGTCTCCGGGCACGGCATGGCTGAGCGCGGGCACCCCGACCACGACGCCGACGAGCGGGTCGGCCACATCTACACCCCGCTGGGCGCCACCCTGCGCGAGGTGTCGCTCTGCGTGGCCGGCGACATCTGCGCGATCACCAAGTCGGGCAGCGCCGAGACCGGCGACACCATCTCGGCCAAGGACGACCCGCTGCTGATCGCGCCGTGGGAGATGCCGGAGCCGCTGCTGCCGGTGGCGATCGTCGCCCGGAGCCGCGCCGACGAGGACGCGTTGGCCCGCAACCTGGCCCGGCTGGTCGCCGGTGACCCCACGCTGCGGCTGGAGCGCAACCCGGAGACCCACCAGCTGGTGCTCTGGTGCATGGGCGAGGCGCACGCAGACGTGGTGCTGGACCGGCTGCGGGCCGGCGGCGTGGAGCTGGACACCGAGCCGGTCCGGGTGTCACTGCGCGAGACGCTGACCGTGCCGGCGAAGGGGCACGGCCGGCACGTCAAGCAGTCCGGCGGCCACGGCCAGTACGCGGTCTGCGACATCGAGGTGGAGCCGCTACCCCGGGGCGACGGCTTCGAGTTCGTCGACCGGGTGGTCGGCGGCGCCGTGCCCCACAACTACATCCCGTCGGTGGAGAAGGGCGTCCGCGCCCAACTGGAGCGCGGCCTGGTCGCCGGCCACCCGGTGGTGGACCTGCGGGTGACCCTGGTCGACGGAAAGGCGCACAGCGTCGACTCCTCCGATGCGGCCTTCCAGACCGCCGGCGCCATGGCGCTGCGCGACGCCGCCGAGCGGGGCCAGCCGGCGCTGCTGGAGCCGATCGACGAGGTGACAATCCGGGTGCCGGACGGCTCGGTGGGCGCCGTGATGGGCGACCTGTCCGGCCGGCGCGCCCGGGTGCTCGGCACCGAGCCGGACCAGGACGTCGAGGGCCGCACCCTGGTCCGCGCCGAGGTGCCGGCCAGCGAGCTGCTCCGCTACGCCGTCGAGCTGCGCTCGATGACCGCCGGCACCGGCACCTTCCGCCGCCACTTCGTCCGCCACGACCCCATGCCCGCCCACCTGGCCGACCAGGCCCGCAAGGAACAAACCCCCTAACCCCGTGCCCGCCCCGCCCCGCCCACCGCAACTCCATTATTGGGTGGAGCGGCCGGCAGGGGCGGGTGGGCTTCACCATGCTTTGGCCCTGTCGAGCTGCCCCAGATTTGGGGCAGAGCTGCCTACGCGCACGGAGACCCTGACGGAAGCACCACCCCGGACTTCGGGGCAGAGCTCCCGGCGCTCACAAAGACCCTGACGGAGGCGCTGCCCCAGATCTGGGGCAGCTCGACAGCGAACAGCACCGGCAACAGTGCGAGCGCAGGCCCGGGTCAAGGGTCCGTGATGGGGTCAGTAGGACGAACCGACAACGAACAGCAACAGCGCGTGCCCGGGTCAAAGGGTGCATGGTGGGGTCGGTAGGGCGAGCCGACAGCGAACAGCACCGGCGACGGGGAGCGGGGCCTGGGTCAGGGGTGCGTGGTGGGGTGGGTGGGGCGGGGCCAGTGGGGGCGGTCGGCGTCCCGAAGGGCGGCGGTACGTAGGGCGGCCAGCTGGCGCTCCACCTCGGCGAACTGGTCCGGCGGCAGTGGACCCAGGTGCAGCGCAGCAGCGTTCTCCTCGACCTGGGCGACGGTACGGCAGCCGGGGATCGGGATGGTGCGCCCACTGCGCGCCCAGATCCAGCCCAGCGCCCCCTGCGTCAGGGTGCGCCCGTCGGCGGTGAGCGCGGCGCGTACCGCCCCGACCCGGCGCAGCCACTCCGGTGCCGGCCGGCCACCGCGGAACCACTCCAGCCAGCCCGGGGTCAGCCCGCGCACGTCGTCGCGGGGCAGCGTCGAGGCGGCCGAGTATTTGCCGGTGAGCAGCCCCATCCCCAGCGGCCCCCGGTTGACGCTGGCCAGGTCGTACTTGTCGCAGACGGCGAGCAGCTCGGGGGCGTCGCGCAGCACCGACAGGGTGTGCTGCACGGCGGTGGCACCGGCGGCGGCGTGCCCGAACGCGGTGGCCCGGTCGGGGCGGTCGGTGCTCCACCCGTACGCCCGGATGAGGCCTTCGGTCACCAGGTCCTCGCAGGTGCCGATCAGGGCCTCCGCCCGGGGCACCGGCAGGTCGGCCAGGTGCAGTTGGTAGAGGTCGATCCGGTCGGTGCCCAGCCGGCGCAGCGAGTCGGTCACCGCCCGCCGCAGGTATGCCGGCGACGCGTCCTCCCCGGTTGCCTGCCGGCTCGCCTCGTCGAAGGTGTAGCCCCACTTGGTGGCGATCACGGCCTCGTCGCGTCGGCCGGCGAGCGCCCGGCCGAGCACCCGCTCCCCGTGCCCGGCGCCGTAGGTGTCGGCGGTGTCGAAGAGGGTGACGCCCAGGTCGAGCGCCCGGCGTACCGCTCGGGCCGACTCGTCGTCGTCGACCGCGCCCCAGCCCAGCGGCTGGGTCCCCTCCGCCCAGGGGCCGCCGATCGCCCAGCACCCCATGCCGAGGGCGCTGACCTCGATGCCGCTGCGCCCCAACGTCCGTGTCGTGACTGCCATCGAACGATCGTGCCACCTCCACCAGCGCGGGGCGTAGCACTTCCCGAGCCGGGGACGCCGGGGCGCGGGGTCCGCTGCGGTGCGGCATGATCGGCCCCATGCGGCGGTTGGGTGTGGACATCGGCGGCGTGATCATCGAGCCGGCCGACGAGGACGCCGACACGTCCTTCTTCGGCGAGCACTACCTGCGTACCCCCAGCGTCGACGGGGCTTTCGACGCGCTCGGCGCGCTCGGTCCGGCGTTCGACGAGGTGCACCTGGTCTCCAAGTGCGGCGAGTCCACCGAGCGGCGGACCCGGGAGTGGCTGGCCCACCACGACTTCCCGGCCCGCACCGGCATCCCCGTCGAGCGGGTGCACTTCTGCCGGACCCGGCCGGCCAAGGCGCCGATCGCCCAGCGGCTCGGGCTGACCCACTTCGTGGACGACAAGCTGGAGGTGCTCGGCTACCTCGACTCGGTGCCGCACCGCTACCTGTTCCGACCCCGCCCGGCGGAGGTGGCCGCGCACGCCGCGCTGCTGCCCGGCGTACACCGGGTGCAGAGCTGGCCGGAGCTGACCGCCGTGCTGCGCGCCGGCTGACCGCGCCGGCGCGCAGGCCGCGCGGCGGCCCGGCGGGTCAGGACGGCCAGGCGCGGGCGATCAGGTCGCGGGTGTCGCCGAGCAGTTGCGGCAGGACCTTGGTCCGGCCGATCACCGGCATGAAGTTCGCGTCGCCGCCCCAGCGCGGCACGACGTGCTGGTGCAGGTGCGCGGCGATGCCAGCGCCGGCCACCCCACCCTGGTTCATCCCCAGGTTGAAGCCGTGCGCGTTGCTCACCTTGCGGATCACCCGCATCGCGGTCTGGGTGTACGACGCCAGCTCGACGGTCTCCGCGACGTCGAGCTCGGTGTAGTCGGCGACGTGCCGGTACGGGCAGACCAGCAGGTGCCCCGGGTTGTACGGGTAGAGGTTGAGCACCGCGAACACGTGCTCGCCGCGGGCCACCACGAGGCTCTCCTCGGGCGGCAGCCCGGGGCCCCGGCAGAACGGGCAGCCGGTGGGCTTCTCGTAGCCCTCGGCCGGGCGGTCCTCGCCGGAGATGTAGGTCATCCGGTGCGGCGTCCAGAGCCGCTCCAGTCCGTCCGCCATGCCGCCGATGTCCGTGTGCCGTTCCGCCCCTGTCACGAGCCGATCCTACGGAGCCGCCCGGGACGGCTGCGACACCCGCCGCTGGGAAACTCCATTGCTGGAAGTTATTGACGGATCGAGACCTAGATCTGAAGATTCCATGCATCCAGATACTTCCATGCACTGATGGAGGGTTTCATGATCCGACGGCTCGGCAGATTCCTCGCGGCACTTGCGCTGACCGCCGCCACCACAGTGGCCGGCATCACCGTCTCCGCCGGCCCGGCGCACGCCGACGGCTGCTACACCTGGGGTCGCGCCCTGTCCCAGGGGATGACCGGCGAGGACGTCCGGCAACTCCAGATCCGGGTCGCCGGCTACCCCGGCTACGGCGCCGTGCTCACCCTCGACGGCTCGTACGGTCCGGCCACCCGGTCCGCGGTGATCCGCTTCCAGCAGGCGTACGGGCTGAGCGCGGACGGCGTCGCCGGCCCGCAGACCTTCAACCGGCTGTACGCGCTGCAGGACGACGACTGCACCCCGGTCAACTTCAGCTATGCCGAGCTGAACAACTGCAACAGCACCTGGGCCGGCGGCGCGGTCTCGGCCAGCACCGCCCGGTTCAACGCGCTCGTCTCGATGTGGAAGCTCCAGGCCCTGCGGCACGCCCTCGGGGACGTGTCCATCGCGATCAGCAGCAGCTTCCGCAGCTATGCCTGCAACAGCGCGGTCGGCGGGGCGTCGAACAGCCGGCACCTGTATGGCGACGGGGTGGACCTGGTCGGGTCCCCGTCGTTCTGCCGGCTGGCCCAGCAGGCCCGCTACCACGGCTTCGGGCAGATCCTCGGCCCCGGCTACCCGGACCACAACGACCACACCCACGTGGCGGCGGTCGGCGGCTGGTCGGCGCCGAACTGCGGCATCTGACACCTGGGCGTCCGCCCGAGATCGCGCTCGCACATGGAAGTAGTGGCCTCCCCGACGCGGGGTGGCCACTACTTCATGGATCGAGCACGATCATGGGCGATCGCGACCGGCCCGCTACTCCGCGGCGGCGGAGGGGCCGATGTTCGTACGGGACGTCACCACGTCGAGGACGTGCGACACCGCCTCGGCGATCGGCACCCCGTTGCGCTGGGAGCCGTCGCGGTAACGGAAGGAGACCGTGCCGGCGGCCACGTCATCGTCGCCGGCGATCACCATGAACGGGATCTTCTGCTGCTGGGCGGTCCGGATCTTCTTCTGCATCCGGTCGTCACCCGCGTCGACCTGCGCCCGGATCCCCTCGGCCCGCAGCGCCGCGACGAAGCCGTGCAGGTAGTCGGTGTGGTCCTCGCGGATCGGGATGCCGACCACCTGCACCGGGGCCAGCCAGGCCGGGAACGCCCCCGCGTAGTGCTCGGTCAGCACCCCGAAGAACCGCTCGATCGAGCCGAACAGCGCCCGGTGGATCATGACGGGTCGCTGCCGGGTTCCGTCGGCGGCCTGGTACTCCAGCTCGAACCGCTCCGGCTGGTTGAGGTCGACCTGGATGGTGGACATCTGCCAGGTCCGGCCGATCGCGTCCCGGGCCTGCACCGAGATCTTCGGACCGTAGAACGCCGCACCGCCCGGGTCGGGCACCAGCTCCAGGCCGGAGGTGGCGGCGGTGCTGCGCAGCGCCTCGGTCGCCTCCGCCCAGTCCTCGTCGCTGCCGATGAACTTGGGCGAGTCATCCCGGGTGGACAGCTCCAGGTAGAAGTCGTCCAGCCCGTAGTCGCGCAGCAGATCCAACACGAAGCTGAGCAGCGTGGACAGCTCGCCGGCCATCTGCTCGCGGGTGCAGTAGATGTGCGAGTCGTCCTGGGTCAGGCCCCGGACCCGGGTCAGGCCGTGCACGACGCCGGACTTCTCGTACCGGTAGACCGTGCCGAACTCGAACAGCCGCAGCGGCAGCTCCCGGTACGACCGCCCGCGCGACCTGAAGATCAGGTTGTGCATCGGGCAGTTCATCGCCTTGAGGTAGTAGTCCGCGCCCTCCAGCTGCATGGGCGGGAACATCGTGTCCGCGTAGTACGGCAGGTGCCCGGAGGTGTGGAAGAGCTGTGCCTTGGTGATGTGCGGGGTGTTGACGAACTCGTACCCCGCCTCCTCGTGCCGCCGCCGCGAGTAGTGCTCCATCTCCCGGCGGATGATGCCGCCCTTGGGGTGGAAGACCGCCAGGCCGGAGCCGATCTCGTCGGGGAAGCTGAACAGGTCCAGGTCCGCGCCGAGCTTGCGGTGGTCGCGCCGGGCGGCCTCCTCCAGCAGCTTCAGGTACGCCTTCAACTCGTCGCGGGTCGGCCACGCGGTGCCGTACACCCGCTGGAGCTGCGGGTTCTTCTCCGACCCGCGCCAGTACGCGGCGGCCGAGCGCATCAGTTTGAACGCGCCGATCAGCCGGGTGTTCGGCAGGTGCGGGCCCCGGCACAGGTCCGACCAGCAGACCTTGTCCTCCTTGGCGTCGAGGTTGTCGTAGATCGTCAGCTCGCCGCCGCCGACCTCCATCACCTCGTCGGTGTCCAGGCCCTCGCCCTTGACCTCGATCAACTCCAGCTTGAAGGGCTCGTCGGCCAACTCGGCGCGGGCCTCGTCCAGGCTGCCGAAGCGGCGGCGGCGGAACCGCTGCCCGGACTTGACGATCTCCTGCATCCGCTTCTCGACCTTGCCGAGGTCGTCAGGCTGGAACGGCTTGTCGACGTCGAAGTCGTAGTAGAAGCCGTTCTCGATCGGCGGCCCGATGCCCAGCTTGGCCTCGGGGAAGATGTCCTGCACGGCCTGGGCGAGCACGTGCGCGGTGGAGTGGCGCAGCACGGTGAGCCCGTCGGGCGAATCCAGGCTGACCGGCTCGACGACGGTCTCCTCGGCCGGCGACCAGTCCAGGTCGCGCAGTCGACCCTCCGGGTCGCGGACCACGACGATCGCCTTGGGGCCGTTCGCGGGCAGTCCGGCCGCGGCCACCGCGTCGGCCGCCGTGGTCCCGGCGGCGACGACGACGGGGTCGGCCACGGCGGGGGTACGGGGTGCGGACACGGTGACTCCTCCAAGTGGTACGAAACGGTGCCGATCCTCGGCCCCTGCCGATGTTATCGGTCCACCCACCCGGGCCAAGGAAGGGCACCTTCTTAACGCCTGCGGTAGCCGAAGCCCCCTTCCGCTGCCGCAGGCGTTGAACCTTTTGGCGCTCAGAGCCGAACTAGGAGGTGTGGCCGGAAACCGGTGCCGGTCGCGTCGACACGGATGGGGGCACAGGATGGCGAGCACGCACGGCGGTGGCCGTCGGCAGCGGATCGCGGCGGTGACCGCGCTGACCGCCGCCGGGCTGCTGCTCGGATGGCCCGGCACGGCGCACGCGGCGGACGTGACGACCACTCCGACCGAGGCCCGGCAGGGCGACGCGGTGCGGCTGGAGTTCACCGTGCCGGAGGAGCGCGCCGGCACCACGACCCGCCAGATCGAGGTCCGGTTGCCGGCCGACGCGCCGGTGGCCGAGGTCTACCCGATGTCGGTGACCGGCTGGGCTCCCCGGATCAGCTCACGCACCCTGGACGAGCCGGTGGCCGGCATCCACTCCACCGGGGTGAGCACGGTGACCACCGGGGTGACCTGGATCCGGGTCGGCAAGGGCGAGCCCGGCCCGGCCCGGCTCGCGCTGTCCATGGGTCCGCTGCCGCAGGCCGAGCGGCTCACCTTCGAGGTGGTCCAGACGTACGCCGACGGCACGGTGGTCCGCTGGGCGGACGCCAGCGGCGCCCACCGGGCCCCGGTGCTCACCCTGCTGCCAGCGGCGGCCGGCGCGGCCGGCCCCGTCGGGCACGGCGGGCACGGCGCCCCGGCCGGCGCGGGGGCCAACCCCGGCGTCGACGCGGAGCCGGCGGCGGACGGCGCGGGCGAGGAGTCGGGCAGCGCCGACGGGATGCTGGCCGCCGGGCTGCTGGCCGGACTGGGCGGCGGCGCGGCGATCGGCTGGCTGGTCAGCCGGTGGCGCCGGCGCGACCCGGCCGAGCGCGCGGCGCTGGCCGAGGTGACCGGCGGAGCAGACGATACGGCCGCACCGGCCGACCCGACGCCGGCGGCACCGGGTACGGCAAGGCCCGATGCCACAGCACCCGCCGACACCGAGCCCGCCACGACGGCGCCCGATGCCACGGCACCCGCCGACGCGGAGCCCGCCACGGCCGGCACCCCGGTCCGCGCCGGCTGACCCGCCACCGCGTCCGGAGCCGCTCGGCTGAGTGTCAGGGCGCCCAGGTGGGCAGCGGCTCGCGAGCGGCCAGCCACGGCTCGGGCACCCCGCCGGGCGTTCCGACGCCGGTGTACGCGGCCACCACCGCCCCGACGATGGCGGATGTGGTGTCCACATCCCCGCCGGCCTGCACGCAGACCCGGATCGCCGTCGGGTAGTCGTCCAGGTGGGTGGCGGCCACCCAGAGCGTGAACCCGACGGTGTCCTGGGCGGTCACCCGGGAGCCGTTGCCGAGCGCCGCGACCACCCGGGGCAGTGGGCGGCCGAGCAGCCCAGCCGCCCGATTCACACTCCGGTGCACCTCGGTGCCCGAGTCGATCTGGGCGGCGATCCCGGCGAGCAGCCGCTCCGGGGCCGGTCGGTGCCCGTCGAGGCGGGCCCGCGCGGCCAGCGCGGCGGCGACCGCCACCGCGACCGCACCAGCGATCCCCTCCGGGTGCGCGTGGGTCACCTCGGCCGAGGCGCGGGCCTGCGCGGCAGCGCGGGTGGTCGAGTCGGCGAAGTACGCGCCCAGCGGGCCGACCCGCATCGCCGCCCCGTTGCCGCAGGAGCCCTGGCCGTCGAAAGCGGACGCGGCGGCCACCGGCCACGGGGTGCCGGTGCGGATCAGCCGCAGGATCAGCATCGCGCCCGAGCCGTAGCCCCGCCGTGTCGCGCAGCGCTCGGCGAACGCCAGCGCCAGTCGGTCCCGGTCGATGCCGCCGGACTCGGCCAGCTCGGCGAGGACCGAGCACGCCATCTCGGTGTCGTCGGTCCACTCCCAGGGCGCCGGCGGCAAGGGGCCGGCGGCGAGATCCGCCGGTTGCGACCCCGGCAGGAAGTACTGCGCGCCGAGCGCGTCGCCGGTCGAGAGGCCGGCGAGGCTGTCCCGGGCGAGCGCCAGGCGGGCGTCGGCGAACAGAGTGAAGGACATCGTCGTACCAGCTTGCCCCCTTGCCAGGTACGTGGCAACGCGATCAACTTGCCACGCCAAGTACGGTCTTGGGGTGGCCTCCGTGCTCCTGGTCGAAGATGATCACGTCGTACGCGGCGCGATGCTCCGTTCCCTCGCCGACCGGGGGCACGCCGTGCACGCCGTGGGCACAGCACTGGACGCCCTGCGCCGGGTCGCCGCGGAGACACCCGACCTGGTGGTGCTGGACCTCGGCCTGCCCGACCTGGACGGCTCGGACGCGCTGCGGATGCTGCGCGGCATCACCGACGTCCCGATCATCATCGCCACCGCCCGGGACGACGAGCAGTCGGTGGTCAAGCTGCTGCGCGCCGGCGCCGACGACTACATGGTCAAGCCGTTCACCGGCGCGCACCTGGACGCCCGGATCACCACCGTGCTGCGCCGCGCCGGGCGGGCCAGCCGGACCGTGCAGCCCGCGGTACACACCGTCAGTGGGCTGCGGGTGGACGTCGGCGAGCGCAGCGCGCTGCTCGACGGGGAGCCGCTGGCGCTGACCCGCAAGGAATTCGACCTGCTGGCGTATCTCGCCGCACGACCCGGGCGGGTAGTGTCCCGCCGGGAGCTCTTGGAGGAGGTATGGCGGCAGCCATCGGTCGGCGAGGATCAGACCATCGACGTTCACCTGTACTGGCTCCGCCGAAAGATGGGCGAGTCCGCGGCGAAGCCGCGCTACCTGCGCACCGTGCGGGGGGTCGGGTTCCGGTTGGTGGCTCCGGACTGAGGACCGCGCTGGCCATGCTCACGGCCGGCATGTGCAGCCTCGTCGCGCTCGCCTTCCTGATCCCGCTCGGGCTGAGCCTGCGCGAGCAGACCCGGGACGAGGCGATCGCCGACGCGGCCCGGCGCAGCGCGCTGGTGACCGGGGCGCTGGCGGTGAGCACCGATCCGGCGGTGGTCGAGCGGGCCGTGGTGGCCAGCGCCGAGGGCGCACCCACCCGGCCGGTCGTGCACGGGCTGGGGCTCGACGAGTCCGCCGGCCGTGCCAGCGACGCCGACCTGGACCGGGCGCGTACCGACCGACGCTCGCTGGACGTCGACGTCGACGGCGGGGTGGTCCGACTGGACCCGGTGGTCCTCGGCGACCGGACCGCCGTGGTCGAGGTGTTCGTGCCCGACTCGGAGCTGGGCGAGGGCGCCCGCGGCACCTGGCTGCTGCTGCTCGCGGTCGGCGCGGCGATGGCCGGTGCGGCGGTGCTGGTGGTCGACCGGGTCGCCGCCCGCGCGGTGGACTCGACCCGGGGTCTGGTGAAGGCCGCACTCTCGATCGGTGACGGCGACCTGGGGGTACGCGTGGAGCCGACCGGCCCCCGCGAGCTGGCTGAGGCCGGGTACGCCTTCAACCGGATGGCCGACCGGCTGGACGCGGCCCGCACCGACGAGCGGGAGCTGGTGGCCGACCTGTCGCACCGGCTGCGCACCCCGCTGACCGTGCTGCGGCTGGACGCGGAGGCATTGGAGTCTGACGACACCAGCGTGGGTTCGTTCTCCGAGGCGGAGCTGGACCGGCGGCGCGGCATCCGGCGGATCCGCCAGGCGATCGTCACCCTGGAGGGTGAGATCGACGTGCTGATCAAGACCACCCGCAAGTCGGTGGCGCACGAGGCCGGGCCGGCGATGTGTGACGTCAGCGAGGTCGTCCGGGACCGGATGGTGTTCTGGGCGGCGTTGGCCGGCGACCAGAACCGGCCGCAGCGGGTGAACGGCGCACAACTGCGCATCCCGGCGCCGGTGCCCCGTGCCGAGTTGGCCGCCGCGCTGGACGCGGTGATCGGCAACGTCTTCCGCTACACCCCGCAGGGCACGGCGTTCGAGGTGGCGGTGTCCCGCCGGGACGGCTATGTGGCGATCCGGATCGACGACGCCGGCCCCGGCATCGCCGACCCGGACCGGGCGCTGCGCCGGGGGACCAGCGACCAGGGCTCGACCGGGCTCGGCCTGGACATCGCCAAGCGGGTGGCGTTGCAGGCCAACGGGTCGGTGAGCATCGACCGGGCCCGGCTGGGCGGAGCCAGCGTGGTGATGCTGCTGGCCGACCCGGAGGCCACACCCCGGCAGGTCAGCCGGTTCGGCCTGGTCGGCCGGATGGCTCGGGACGCCCGGGACCAGAAAACCGGCCGTCGCTGGCCCCGGCAGCGCCCCACCGACAGCTGACCGGGCCGCCGGCCGGCCGGCGCGAACCGGCTGTCCGGGGCCGACTGTGCGCTGGCGCAAGTCTTCCTTAGATCGCGGTTAACGACCGTGGTCCAACGGCTGCGGGCTGTCAGGATCGAGGCACGAACCCACTAGTTCCACCGGCTGGCGCACCGTGTGCACCCACCGGCCGGTGGAGCCGCGCGCGCGGCGGGAGTCAGGTCCCCCCACACCCAAGCTCCCGCCGCGCGCCCTGCTCCCCGACCGGCTCAGCCGGCGGCGGTGGCGAGGTGGGCGTCGATCTCGGCCATGATCCGCTGCTTGCCGACCGGGTCCAGGAAGGACGCGGTCACCGCGTTGCGGGCCAGCCCTGCCAGCCCCTGCGGACCCGCCCCGAGCAGTCGGGCCGCCACCGCGTACTCGTCGTTGAGGGTGGTGCCGAACATCGGCGGGTCGTCGGAGTTGATGGTGACCAGCAGCCCGGCTTCGACCAGCCGGGGCAGCGGGTGCTCGTCGAGGTTGGCCACCGCCCGGGTCCGCACGTTGGACGTCGGGCAGATCTCCAGCCCGATCTGCCGCTCGGCCAGGTACGCGAGCAACTCCGGGTCCTGCGCGGCGGAGATGCCGTGCCCGATCCGCTCGGCGCCCAGCTCGTTCAGCGCGTCCCAGATCGTCTGCGGGCCGGTGGTCTCCCCGGCGTGTGGCACCGAGCGCAGCCCGGCCGCCCGGGCCCGGTCGAAGTAGGGCCGGAACTGCGGCCGGGGTACGCCGATCTCCGGGCCGCCCAGGCCGAAGCTGATCAGCCCCTCCGGGCGCTCCTCCAGCGCGATGCGCAGCGTCTCCTCAGCCGCCGGCAGGCCGGCCTCACCCGGGATGTCGAAGCACCAGCGCAGGTCGAGGCCGAAGTCGACCGAGGCGCGCTTGCGGGCGTCCTCGATCGCCTCGCAGAACGCCGGCGCGGGGATGCCCCGGCGCACGTGCGAGTACGGGGTGATGGTCAGCTCCGCGTACCGGACCTGCTGGCGGGCCAGCTCCCGGGCCACCTCGTGGGTGAGGATCCAGACGTCCTCCGGGTCGCGGATGAGGTCCACGACGCTCAGGTAGACCTCGATGAAGTGCGCGAAGTCGCGGAACTCGAAGTAGTCGGCGAGCGCCGCCGGGTCGGCCGGGACCGGGGTGCGTCCCTCGTGCCGGGCGGCCAGCTCGGCGACGATCCGGGGGGAGGCGGAGCCGACGTGGTGTACGTGCAGCTCCACCTTGGGCAGGCCGGCGATGAAGGTGGACAGGTCGGTCACGGATTCTCCTCGGCAGGGTCGCCGGTACGGGCAACGACGAAGACGCGGCGGAACGGGAAGTACACCTGACCCTGCCGCGGCGGGTAGACGGCGGCGAGGCGTACCCCCAGCTCGGCCCGGAAGGCGGACCAGCCGGCGGCGTCGAGGGCCGCCCGGACCGGGCGCAGCGCGGTGCCCTCCATCCAGGCCAGCACCGGGTGGTCGGCGTCGGGCCGGGCCGGTAGCAGGTGCACGTAGGTAGTCTCCCAGGCGTCCACCGCGCAGCCGGCACCGGTCAGCAGCGCCGCGTAGTCGGCCGGGTCGTCGACCGGGTCGGCGCGCAGCAGCGGGGCCAGCTCGGCGCGCCAGGCCGGCCGGTCGGCGACCTCGCGCAGCGCACGGTGTGATCCGGCGGCGAAGTTGCCCGGGACCTGCATGGCGAGCCAGGCGCCGGCGGGTAGCTCGGTGGCCCAGCGCCGCAGCAGCTCCTGGTGGCCCGGGACCCACTGGAGCACGGCGTTGGTCACCACCACGTCCTCGTCGCCGGCCGGCCGCCAGTCCCGCACGTCGGCGACGGCGAAGTCGACCGGGGCGTCCAGGGCGGCGGCGCGGTCGATCATCTCCGGCGAGGAGTCGAGACCGATCACCCGGCTCGCCGGCCAGCGCTCGGCGAGGGTGGCGGTGAGGTGGCCGGGGCCGCAGCCGAGGTCGACCACCGTCCGGGGCCGCTCGGCCGGGATCCGGGCGACCAGGTCGTGGAACGGCCGGGACCGCTCGTCGCCGTAGCGCAGGTATGTCGCCGGATCCCACATCGTCGCCTCCCAAACCGTACGTCCGTCTTATTTACCGTACGACTCGCCTGGCAGGTCGGCAACCCGATCACTAGGCTCGGGGAATGGAACAGCGCAGCTTCAACCGGCTCGGCCGGACCGTCGGGGTGGTCGGCCTGGGTGCCTGGCAGCTCGGCGCCGACTGGGGCACCGTCAGCGAGGACGACGCGATGGCGGTGCTGGCCGCCGCCGTGGACGCCGGGGTCACCTTCCTCGACACCGCCGACGTGTACGGCGACGGCCGCAGCGAGCAGCTGATCGGCCGCTTCCTGCGCTCCCGTCCCGACGCCGGGCTGACCGTGGCCACCAAGATGGGCCGCCGGGTCGAGCAGCGTCCGGAGGCGTACACCCTGGCCAACTTCCGGCAGTGGACCGACCGGTCCCGGGCCAACCTGGGGATGGACACCCTGGACCTGGTCCAGCTGCACTGCCCGCCCACCGCCGTCTTCGCCGACGACGCGGTCTTCGACGCCCTGGACACCCTCGTCGCCGAAAAGGCCATCGCCGGGTACGGGGTCAGCGTGGAGACCTGCGACCAGGCGCTCACCGCGATCGCCCGGCCCGGGGTGGCCAGCGTCCAGATCATCCTCAACGCGGTGCGGCACAAGCCGCTGGAGCGGGTGCTGCCGGCCGCCGCGGCGGCCGGGGTCGGCATCATCGCCCGCGTGCCTCTGGCCAGCGGCCTGCTCTCCGGCCGGTACGACGAGCACACCGAGTTCCCGGCCGACGACCACCGCAACTTCAACCGGCACGGCGCGGCGTTCGACGTCGGCGAGACGTTCTCCGGGGTCGACTTCGAGCGCGGGTTGGCCGCCGTACGCCGAATGGCGCCGCTGGTCGACGCGGACCGCACGATGGCGCAGTTCGCGCTGCGCTGGGTGCTGGACCAGGCCGGCGTCACCGTGGTCATCCCCGGCGCACGCGACGCCGATCAGGCCCGGCGCAACGCGGCCGCGGCCGACCTGTCGCCGCTCTCGGCCGACCAACTGGCCGGGGTGCGCGAGGTCTACGACGAGCTGATCCGCCCACAGGT
Source organism: Micromonospora sp. NBC_00858 (assembly GCF_045207365.1). NCBI lineage: Bacteria > Bacillati > Actinomycetota > Actinomycetes > Micromonosporales > Micromonosporaceae > Micromonospora > Micromonospora sp. NBC_00858. Next base: position 3,973,135 of record NZ_CP108828.1, read on the forward strand.
GCACGACCGGTGGTGACCCGCGCACCCGGGGTGCTCGCGCCGCACCGCCCGGCGGGTAATGCTGGGAGCCCGGGGCGGCCCGCCGCCCGGCCCTGCGGAGAGGGGACGCGATGAGGGGTTGGCTTGCGCTCACCCTCGGCCTGCTGGCGATCGTGGTCGGTGCGGTGTGGACGGTGCAGGGCCTCGGCTACGTCAACGGCAGCGTGATGACCGACGAGCGGATCTGGGTGGTGATCGGCCCGCTCGTGGCGCTGGCCGGGCTGGTGGTGCTCTGGCTCGGCCTACGGTCCCGCCGCCGACGCTGACCAGCGACGCCCCCGGTCCACAGTGGCGCCGGGAGCGGGCCGACCGGTCCCGGGCACGTGGAAAGCCCCGCATTCCGAAAGGAATACGGGGCTACACAACGACCCCTGGCCGGATCGTCCCCACTTGGCCGGCGGGGGCCGGCCACACTACTCAGAGGGGACGGACCTGCTCAGCCTGCGGGCCCTTCTGACCCTGAGCGATCTCGAACTCCACCCGCTGGTTCTCCTCCAGCGAACGGTAGCCGCTGGTCTGGATGGCCGAGAAGTGGACGAACACGTCAGCACCCCCGCCGTCGACGGTGATGAAGCCGAAGCCCTTGTCAGCGTTGAACCACTTCACGGTTCCCTGCGCCATGTGTATCTCCTTCTAAAAACTGGTGGCCGTGCACGCCGTACGGCCGATTGGCCGTTTCGAGCAGCGGCGCCTGAGGCGGCCCCCATGAAGGAGACTTCTCTCAACCCACGCCATCTCGCAGCAGCGTGGACCAGCAAATCACGGACCCAAAAAGTCTGTCACGACCTCTCCGACGAATTTCTCCGACATGTGACCTGACGGATGTCTGAGATCGCTGGGCGGCGTGCGATGCCGTGCGAAAGGCCCCCTACCCGTCGATGCAGGTAGGGGGCCGAAGTCGCTGCGCTGGTCAGTCCGGCCAGCGGCCGGTCATCCGGCGGACGCCGACCGCTCCGCCCCGGTCCACGGCGGCCCGGACCACCGCGAAGATGGCCCCCTGCAACGCCGCGGCGGCCAGGATCTCGCCCCAGCCGCGATCCTCGTCGGTCGCGACGGGCGCCTCACCGTCGCCCGCGGTGACCTTCCAGACCTGCCGGAAGATCGCGCCCGCCGCCGCACCGGCGGCGATACCCAACAGCACGCCGACCGGCCGGTACGCGGCCCTGCCGATGCCCTTGCTCACCTACGCCTCCCCCGCACGATCATCAGCACCACCACGGTGGCCACCGCACCGGCGGCGATGGCCGCCCACGGCACCGGGTTGCGTCGTACCAACTCGCCCTTTTCGTGCGCCTGGGCGCGCACCAGCTCGCCCTTTTCGTGTGCCTGCGCCCGCGCGTCCTCGGCGCGGCGCACGGCCTGCCCGCGGACCCGGGCCACGGTCTGCGCCGCCTGCTCGCGGAGCCGTTCCCGCGCCTGCTCGGCGGACTCCTTCAGGCGCGCCTTGACGTCGGCCTTGGCGGCCAATGCCTCCATCGTCTCGCCCAACTCCACCCGGGTGCGACGGATCTCCTCGCGGAGCGCCTCCGTGTCGCCGGTCCCGTTGCCCGTCATGACCGTCCCCTGTCCTTCACCGCGGCGGTGACGGTGTCCATGTCGGCCCGGAGGCTGCGGACCGTGGCCGAGGGAACCGGCGGGACCGCACGGCTCACCTGCTTCTTGCCCACCAGGGCAAGGATGCCGGCCAGCAGGAAGGCAGCCACCGCCACGATCAGCGCGGCCGCCCAGGCGGGCAGCACCAGGTCGAGCAGCAGGATCGCCGTGGCGACCAGCGCGCCCAGGCCGAAGAACGCCAGCGCTCCGCCGCCGCCGAACAGGCCGATCCCGATGCCGGCGTGCTTGCCCTTCTGGGTCAACTCCGCCCGGGCCAGCGCCAGTTCGTCCCGCACCAGACGGGAGACCTGCTCGGTGGCCCGCTGCACCAATTCGGCGGTGGAGGGCTCGCTCCCGTTGTGGGATGTGCGGGCTTTCGCCACGTCAGCCATGCTGTCCTCCTTTCCTCATCACCGCGCTGTATGCCCGAAGTCGCCGCCCGTCAATCCTAAAGCGCGCCGACCCGGTCGCCGTTCCTGTTGTCCGGTTGCCACGCCGCCGACCTGGCGTCCGACCGGCCCCGATCGCAGCAGAGACGTCCGGCAGCAGGTCCCCCACCTAAGCCCGACCAAACCTCCCGGACCGGACCACCCCCACCCCCACCTCTCCCCCACCCAGCCCCCGGCCCTCCGGCCCTCTGGCTCTCCGGCCCTCTGGCTCTCCGGCCGGTGATCATGAAGTTAGCGACGCGACACGCCGTCACGGCCGTCGATAACCTCATGATCACCGCGGACAAGGGGTTAGGGGCGGGGGGCGGGGGTTTCTTCGGGGCCGACGAAGGCTTCGCTGCGGGCGGCGCCGTCGTCGCTGCCGCCGAAGACGCGGGCGTCGTCGGGTACGTCGGTGTCGCCGGCCCGGCGCGCCGGGCGCCGTGGCTGCACCCACTGCCAGGGCAGGTTGCTGCTGGCGTCGCCCAACTCGGTGCGCATCCGGGGCATCGCGGTGGGGCGGTTGTCCCGGATCCAGGCCACCAGGTGTTCACGAACCAGGCAGCGCAGATCCCACAGGCTGCCCGCGTCGGCGGCGCTGACCAGCGCGCGCACCCGGACCGTCCCACCGGTGGCGTCGGTCACCTGCAGGACGCAGACCCGCCCGTCCCACAGGTCGGTGCCCTCCACCAGCCGGCGCAGTTCCTCCCGCATGGCCTGCACCGGCACCGCCCAGTCCACGTCGAACTCGGCGGTGCCGAGCACTGCGGCTTCGGTCCGGGTCCAGTTCTGGAAGGGCTTGCTGGTGAAGTACGAGGTGGGCAGGATCAGTCGCCGGTCGTCCCAGATCTGCACCACCACGTAGCTGAGGGTCAGCTCCTCGATCCGGCCCCACTCCCCCTCGACGACCACCACGTCGTCCAGCCGGACCGCGTCGCTGAAGGCGAGTTGCAGGCCGGCGAAGACGTTGCCGAGCAGGCTCTGGGCGGCCAGCGCTGCCACCACACCGACCACACCGGCGGAGGTCAGCACGCCGGCGCCGATGCCGCGCACGCTCGGGAACGTCATCAGCATCACGCCGACGGCCAGGACGAAGATCACCGCGATGGTCAACCGGCGCAGCATCACCACCTGGGTCCGTACCCGCCGGGCGTGCCGATTGTCCGGTACGTCGACCCGGAACCGGGCCAGCGCGGTGTCTTCCACGACCACCAGCAGCGAGGCGACCAGCCAGGCCGTGGCGGCGATGACGCCGAGGATGAGCAGGTGCAGCAGCAGTTGACGCCAGCCCTCACCGACCGCGTACCCGGTGCTGAGGTGGACGGCGAACTGCACCGCGAGCACCGTGGCCGCGACCTGGAAGGGGCGGTGTGAATGGTCGGTCAGTTCGGTCATCAGCAGCGACCGGCGGCCGAACCGCCGGGTGGCCCGATGGACGACCTCGACCAGCAGCAGGGCGGCCGCCGCAGCGGCGAGCGCGGCGACGGCCGTTCCGAGGTAACTCTGCACGGGTGTGGTGCTCCCCTCCGGGCGCGCGACGGCGCTTCAGGCAAAAGCCCAATAGTGCCTGCGGTCTCCCGAATCGACCAGTTCAGACCTTGCGGTACCGGGACTGGAGGAAGCAGTAGAGGCCGAAGGCGGCGATGCCGAGGGCGACCAGGCTGAGCAGGAAGGTGCCGTAGGACTGCTCGCGCAGCGTGTGCAGCGCGGCGTCCAGGCCACGGGCCTTCTCCGGGTCGTAGTTCACCGCGGCCACGATCACCAGCAGGCCGGCGATGCCGTACGCGGTGCCCTTGGCGACGTACCCGGCGATGCCCAGCCGGCGGGCCAGCTTGCGGGTCTTCGGGCTCATCTCGCCGGTCTTCAGGTGCTTCTCGAACCGCTTGACGATTCCGTAGATCACCAGGCCGACACCGATCGCGGCGAGCACCAGCCCGGCCAGGCCGACCAGCCAGCGACCGCCACTGGAGGTCATCAGCTTGCCGGTCAACGCCTCCTGCTGGTCGGCGCTGTTCGACTCGGCGTCCTTGAAGACCTTGAACGCGGTCCAGGCGAAGTAGAGGTAGACGATGGCCCGACCGGTCGAGGCGAGCCGCTCCACGACGCGTTCCTTGCCCTGCTCGGCGCGGTGCCCGACCGCCGCCTCCAGCGCCTGCCAGATCGCCATCGCGAGCAGGCCCACCGCGGTGGCGATGACCAGGACCTTGCCCAGCGGCTGTGCGGAGAGCGTGCGCAGCGCGCCGGACTGGTCGCCGTCGTCGCTCGACGTGCCGAACGCGATCTGCAACGCCAGCCAGGCGAAGAGCAGGTGCACGATGCCGTAGCCGATGAAACCGGCCCGGGCGAGGAGTTCCAGCCACCGGCTGTCCGCCGTACGGGAGGCGGTGGCTTCGGCGCTACGGGTAAGTGACATGGCGCCACAATCTCCGATTCCGGAGATCCCCAAACGTCGGCCACCGCCGCCCGGCCGGATCAGTTGCCCGGGTTGCGCGAAACGCGAATCTTGACCTGCTGGTCGGTGACGCTGTCCAGGGTGACCGCGAAGCCCCCGGCCTCGGTGGCCTGCTGTCCGGTGGTGAGGGTGAGCTGCTCGCCGGCGACCTCGACGGTCACCTGGTCGTTCTCTGCGCCGACCAGCTTGGCCTCGACGCCCAGGATGTTGGCGCTCGCGTCGACACCCCGCTCGAAGGTGACCGTGCAGGCGTCCAGCCCGCAGTCTGTGGAGGCGCCCTGCGAGCTGCAGCCGGTGAGCACGGCGAGGCCGAGCGCGAGTCCGGCGAACAGGCCGGCGGCGCGGCGGGTGGGGGTCAACGGGATGGTGGCGGGTGGGTTCGTCACCCGGTCAAGGGTACGAGACGCCCGCGAGGCGCGTCTCCGACGTCGAGCCCGGACGTGCGGGCCTGGTCGGGGCACCGGCTAGTGCGGTGGCGACTAACGTTCGCCGGGTTGGTGAGTGGTTGGGAAGTTGTCGTACCGGTGGTGTTGGGTTCGGTTTGTGCCTCGCCGTCGGGATTCCGCTGCGCCGCGGGTCGTGTATCGCACGGCTCGGGTTGGGTTGCGGGTGACGCCGGGGCAGCGGCGGCGGTGTTTCGGCTTGCTGCGTTCGGGTGGTGATGTGTGGGCGTGTGTGTTGGAGGTCAATGCGTGGCGGCGTCGCCGCGGGGATGCGCCGGTGGCTGGCTATCAGGAGTTGTGTCGGGAGTTGGCGGCGTCGGGGCCGGGCACGTTCGCTGAGCTGGACAGTACGGGTGCCCGGTCGGTGTTGCGCCGGTTCTCCGATGCCTGGTTCGCGGCAGCGAAACGCCGTAGCGCTGGTGACGAGTCGGCCCGGTTTCCGCGCCGCCGGCGGGGGTTGGTGCCGGTCCGCTGGTATCACGGCACCTTCACCATCGACGGGCACAGGGTACGGATCCCGACCGCGAGAGGCGCGCAGCCGGTGTGGGTGCGGCTGGCCCGTGATCTGCCGTACCCGGTGGAGCAGGTCCGGTCGGTCACTTTGCTGTGTGAGGGTGGTCGGCTGTTCCTCGACCTGACCGCCGAAGTCCCGGTGATTGTCTACTCGCCCGGCGAGGAGCCGAACCCCGGGCGCGTGGCCGGGGTGGACCTGGGAATCATCCACCCCTACGCGGTGGCCGGGCCGGATGGTGCCGGGTTGTTGGTGTCGGGGCGGGCGGTCCGCGCGGAGCACCGGATGCACCTCGCCGACACCAAAGCCCGCCGCCGGGCGGTGGCGCGGCGGGCACCGAAACCGGGCCAGAAGGGGTCACGGCGGTGGCGCCACTACCGCCGCCGGGCCCGTCTGGTGCAGGGACGGCACCGGCGGCGGGTCCGCCAAGCCCAGCATGAGGCCGCCCGCACTGTCGTGTCCTGGGCGGTGGGTCAGCGGGTTGGGGTGCTGCACGTCGGCGACCCCCGCGGCGTGCTCGACATCGCGGCGGGGCGGCGGCACAACCTGCGGCTGCGGCAGTGGCAGATCGGCCGGTTGATTCAGGTCCTCACCGACAAGGCCACCCTCGCCGGGATCACTGTGCGGCTCGTCGACGAACGCGGCACCTCCTCGACCTGCCCCGCCTGCCGGCGGCGGGTACCGAAACCGCGTGGGCGCACCTTGTCCTGCCCCCACTGCCGATTCTCCGGGCACCGCGATCTCGTCGCGGCGGCCAGCATCGCCACCCGCACCCCGGGCGGCGGACCCACCACCCCCACGACGGCCGTTCCTGTGCTGCCTGGGGTGGTCACGCACCGTCGAGCCGGCCGGAACCTCCCCGGCGCCGGCCGGTCCCGGCGTGACCCCCGCCGCCCAGCCCGGGCGGCGAGAGGATCAGTTGGCCTGCGGAGGCCCGCCCCACCACCCAGTGGGGAGTCGCTCGCCCTCCAAGGCGAGGATCCACAACATCCCACCGGAACACCCGGTGAACGTTAGTGGACACCGCACTAGGGTTCCCGGCATGCCCTTCGACATCGCCCGCACCCGGACCGCCTACCCCGCCCTGACCGAGGGCTTCGTCCACTTCGACGGGGCCGGGGGCACCCAGACCGCAGCAGGTGTGATCGACGCGGTCGCCGACGCCATGCGCACTGCGGTCGGCAACCGCAGCGCCGCCTTCGCGCCGGGTCGCCGGTCGCTGGAGCTGGTGGCAGCGGCCCGGTCGGCGGTAGCCGACCTGCTCGGTGCCGACCCGGCCGGGGTGGTGCTGGGTCCGAGTGCCACCGCACTGATGTACACCCTGGCCCGTACGCTCGGCGCGGGCTGGCGCCCCGGCGACGAGGTGGTGGTGTCCCGGCTCGACCACGACGCCAACGTGCGGCCGTGGGTGCAGGCCGCCGAGGCTGCCGGCGCGACGGTGCGGTGGGCCGAGATCGACCGGCACACCGGTGAGCTGCCCGCCGGCCAGTACGCCGAGCTGGTCAATGAGCGCACCAAACTGGTCGCGGTGACCGCCGGCAGCAACGCCATCGGCACGGTGCCGGACGTGCCGGCGATCGCCAAGGCCGCGCACGCGGTCGGCGCACTGGTCTGCGTCGACGGCGTGCACTCGGTGCCGCACGGGCCGACCGACCTTGCCTCGGTCGGCGCCGACGTGCTGGTCACCAGCGCCTACAAGTGGTCCGGGCCGCACCTGGCGGCGATGGTGGCCGACCCGGCCCGGTGGGCGGCGCTGCGCCCAGCGAAGCTGGTCCCGTCCTCCGACGCGGTGCCGGACCGGTTCGAGTACGGCACCCCGAGCTTTCCCCTGCTGGCCGGCGTGGCCGCCGCGGTGGACCACCTGGCCGGGCTGGACCCGGACGCCGTCGGGGACCGGCGCGCGCGGGTGCGGGCCGGGCTGGCCGCCGCCCAGGCGCACGAGGAGGCGCTGCTCGACCGGCTGCTCGCCGGGCTGACCGAGCAGCCCGCGATCACCGTCTACGGCTCGCCGGCGCGGCGCTGCCCGACGGTCTCCTTCCGGGTCGCCGGGATGTCGCCGGCCGCCACCCAGGAGGCGCTGGGGACAGCCAGGTTCTGCCTCTCCGCCGGCGACTACTACGCCTACGAGTACTTCCAGACGATGGGGCTGCGGGACAGCGGGGGCGCGGTCCGGGCCAGCATCTACCACTACAACACGGCCGACGAGGTCGACCGGTTGCTCGCCGAACTGGACGCGCTGGCGGGGAGAATGGCCCGATGAGCACCCTGGTCGAGGACAACCCCGCCAAGCGCCGGTTCGAGATCCTGGTCGACGACGCGTTGGCCGGCTTCACCGCGTACCTGACCCGCGGGGAGGTGCTGGTCTTCACCCACACCGAGGTGGACCCGGGCTTCCAGGGCAAGGGCGTGGGCGGCGCGCTGATCCGGGGCACGCTGGACCAGGTACGCGCCCGCGGCGGCACGCTGGTGCCGCAGTGCCCGTTCATGGCCGCGTTCATCGAGAAGCACCCGGAGTACGCCGACCTGGTCGCCGTTCAGCCGTAGCGCCGGGCGCCTCAGCCCGGTGCGGCCGTCGGGTCAGCGGGTGCCGGTCAGCACCTCGGCGGCGGCCCGTCCGCTGGCCCGGGTGGCGCCGTGGGTGGCCAGGTGCACCGCGCCGGTGACCAGCTCGGGCACGCCCAGCTCGACCACGACCGCGTCCGGCCGGGCGGCCAGCGCCCGCTGCACCGCGGCACGCATCCACTCGTGCCGGTGCAGGTCGCGGACCACCAGCACCAGCGGGCGGTTGCCCGCCCCGGCGCCCGGGTCGGTCGGCACGTCGTGCTGGGCGTAGCGCACCGCGCTCGTGCCGGGCAGCAGCTCGCCCATCGGTACGCCGAGGCCCCACGGCGTCTCGGCGCCGATGGCGATGTTGCGCGGTGGCTCGAACTCGACCACGTGCGCCGCGCGGGTCAGCGGCAACGCGGTCGTCCCGCCCGCCGCGACGGTGACCCGAACGGCGCGGCGGGCGGCGACCAGCCCGACGTCGGTGCTGCCGCGCGCTCCGGTCGACCGCTCGGAGCGGGCCGCCACCGTCCAGGCCGCGAGCTGACCGACCCGCTTGGCTGCCTCGGCGAGGCGCTCCTCGGGCAGCTCACCGGAGACGACCGCGGCCACGATGGCGTCGGCCAGTTCCCGGGCCGACTGCTCGTCGGCCCGTTCGCCGCCCACGCAGATCGCGTCGGCCCCGGCGGCGAGCGCGCGGACCGCCGCCCCGGCGAAGCCGTACCGGTCGGCGACCGCGCGCATCTCCACCGCGTCGGTCACCACCACGCCGGAGAAGCCCATCTCGTCGCGGAGCAGGCCGCCCAGGATGCGTTGGCTCAACGTCGCCGGCAGCTGCGGGTCCAGCGCGGGCACCAGCAGGTGGCCGGTCATCACCGCCTGCACCCCGGCGGCCACGGCGGCCCGGAAAGGGGCCAGCTCGACGGCGTCCAGGCGGTCCCGGTCGGCGGTGATCCGGGGCAGGTCGTGGTGCGAGTCGACCCGGGTGTCGCCGTGCCCGGGGAAGTGCTTGGCGCAGGCGGCGACGCCGCCGGCCTGCAGCCCGCGTACCCAGGCGGCGGTGTGCCGCGCGACCAGCGCCGGGTCCGCCCCGAACGAGCGGACGCCGATCACCGGGTTGGCCGGGTTGGAGTTGACGTCGGCGTCCGGGGCGTAGTCGAGGGTGACCCCGGCCCCGGCCAGCTCGACGCCGAGGTCCCGGGCGACCGCCTCGGTCAGCTCCGGGTCGTCGACCGCGCCGAGGGCGAAGTTGCCGGGCCGGGAGCTGCCCCGGACCGACTCGATCCGGGTGACGTCGCCGGCCTCCTCGTCGATCGCCACGATGACGTCCGGCCGCTCGGCGCGCAGCGTCGCGGTCAGCGCGGCCACCTGGGCGGTGTCGACGACGTTGCGGGCGAAGAGGACCACCGAGCCGAGCCCCTCGCCGAGCCAGCGGCACACCCACGGTGGTGGGGTGGTGCCGACGAACCCGGGTTGCAGGACGGCGGCGGCCAGCGCCGGAAGGTGCCCGCTGGGCGCCGTCACGCCGCCCGCCCGTGGCGGTCGGCGTTGGTCCCCGGCGCTGGCGCGCCCGCGCCGACCCGCTGGTTGCGCTCGCTCATGCGGCCCCCGTACCCCATCTCTCGCGCGCCCTCGGCGCACCGCCACCGGCAGGCGGTGCTGCCATGGTCACACCGAGCGATTCAATAGTCAATAAACCTTACAGTTGCCTGGAGGCACGGTCCCCGGGAGAGTGCGGGGATGGATCCCGCCCTGCTGGCCGACGCGACGAGCCCGGCCGATATCCCCGGCGTACGCCTGCTCGGCCTGGTGGTCGGCGCCCTGCTGCTCCTGGCCGCGATCCGGGCGATGTTCGGCCGACGCTGAGCGCGACCCCGCCGGCGCGATCGGGTGAGAGCCGGCGGACCGGGTGTGGCCGGCGACGGCCGGGGTACCGCTAATCCACCCAGCAGGTCCGTGCCGAGGGGGGACGATGAAGGTCGGCTACATCCTGTCCAGTGAGGAGTTCACGCCGGCCGAGCTGGTAGCGCAGGCGCGCGGCGCCGAACAGGCCGGCTTCGAGTCGCTCTGGATCTCCGACCACTACCACCCGTGGGTGGACGCACAGGGGCAGAGCCCGTTCGTCTGGTCGATGATCGGCGCGCTCAGCCAGGTCTGTTCGCTGCCGGTGACCACCGCGGTGACCTGCCCGACGGTGCGGATCCACCCGGCCGTGATCGCGCAGGCGGCGGCGACCAGCGCGGTGCTGCACGGCGGGCGGTTCGCACTCGGCGTCGGCAGCGGCGAGGCGCTCAACGAGCACATCTTCGGCGACGCCTGGCCGCAGGCCGACGTCCGGCTGGAGATGCTGGAGGAGGCCGTCGAGGTGCTGCGGAAGCTCTGGACCGGCGACTTCGTCAACCACCACGGCAAGCACTACACCGTCGAGCACGCCCGGATCTACACGCTGCCCGACACTCCCCCGCCGATCTACGTCTCCGGCTTCGGCCCGAAGTCCATCGACCTCGCCGCCCGGATCGGCGACGGCTACGTGAGCACCAGGCCCGACAGCGAGATGGTCCGGCGCTTCCGGGAGAACGGCGGCGGCGACAAGCCGTGCCAGGCCGGATTCAAGGCGGCGTACGCGGACAGCGAGGACGAGGGCATGCGGATCGCGTACCAGCGCTGGCCCAACGCCGGGGTCCCGGGCGAGCTGTCCCAGGTGCTGCCCTCGCCGCGCCACTTCGAGCAGGCCGCCCAGCTGGTCCGGCCGGAGATGCTGAAGGAGGCGTTCGTGTGCGGCAACAGCGCCGACGCGAACGTCGAGATGATCGGGAAGTTCGCCAAGGCGGGCTTCGACGAGGTGTACGTGGCCAACGTCGGCCCGCACTACCAGGGCCTGTTCGACCTCTACCAGCGCGAGGTCCTGCCCCGGGTGCGCTGAGTCCGTGGTGCCTCGGCGAGACCCTGGACAGTTGCCGTCGGGCGCGTTTCGGCGGTGATCGGCTCGGGTACCTCCGGCCCTCGATGAAGCTGTCCACGCACTCGATGACGTTGCGCCGCGCGGCACGGAGCCTCTTCGGCTGGACCGCGTTGCGGCCCAACCAACTGGCGGCCATGCGCGCGGTGATGAAGCGACGCGACGCCCTGGTCGTGCTGCCCACGGGCGCCGGCAAGTCCGCCATCTACCAGATCCCGGCCAGCCTGATCCCCGGCCCCACCGTGGTGATCTCCCCGCTGCTGGCTCTCCAGCAGGACCAGATCGCGGCCCTCAACGAGCGCCAGCGTCCGGAGCTGCGGGCGGTGCGGATCAGCTCGAACGAGTCGGCCGCCCAGCAGGCCGAGGCGATCAACGAGATTCGCGAGGGCCGGGCGGAGTTCCTGTTCATCACCCCGGAGCAGCTGAGCAACCCCGATCGGATGGCCGAGGTGGCCGCACTCAAGCCGGCGCTGGTGGCGATCGACGAGGCGCACTGCATCTCGGCCTGGGGGCACGACTTCCGTCCCGACTACCTGGCGCTCGGGCACCTCATCGAGGGCATCGGGCGGCCACCGGTGGTCGCGCTGACCGCCACCGCGTCCCCGCCGGTACGCGACGACATCATCGCCCGGCTGCGGCTGCACAAGCCGGAGGTGGTGGTCTCCGGGCTGGACCGGCCCAACCTGTTCCTGGAGGTGGCGCACTGCCCCACCGAGGACTACCGGTGGCGGCGCCTGGTCGCGCTGCTGCGTGACGATGAACGGCCGGGAATCATCTACGTGCCGACCCGCCGCGCCGCCGAGGAGCTGGCCACCCGGTTGACCGACGCCGGCTTCCCGGCGCAGTGCTACCACGGCGGAATGGCCGCCGGGGCGCGCTCCGAGCTGCACGAGGCGTTCCTCGCCGACCAGGTGCCGATCATGGTGGCCACCTCGGCGTTCGGGATGGGCATCGACAAGCCCAACATCGCCTGGGTGGTGCACATGGCGCTGCCCGACTCGCCGGACAGCTACTTCCAGGAGATCGGCCGGTCCGGGCGCGACGGGCAGCCGGCCCGGGTGCTGCTGCTCTGGCAGGCCGAGGACGTGGGCCTGCAACGGTTCTTCAGCGGTGGCCTGCCCGACGAGAACGAGCTGCGCGACCTGGCCGCGCTGCTGCGCCGTGAGCCGGCCACCAAGACCGAGCTGCGCGAGGCCACCGGCCTCGGGCCGCGCAAGCTGGGCCAGTACATCTCCCTGCTGGAGCAGGCCGGGGCGGCCGAGCCGCGGGCCCGGCAACGCATCGGTGCCCCTCGCTACTCCCCCACCCCGGTCGACGCCGCCGCGGCGGCGCTGGCCGAGGCGGAGCGGCAGCAGACCGTGACGCGGTCCCGCACCGACATGATGCGGGCCTTCGCCGAGACCAGCGCCTGCCGGGGGCAGACCCTGCTGGCGTACTTCGGCGAGCAGATGACCCAGGTCTGCGGGCACTGCGACAACTGCCACGCCGGCACCAGCGTCGCCGACCAGGGGGCGGTCGGGCCGTTCGGGGTGCACAGTCAGGTGCGCCACCCGGAGTGGGGGCACGGCATGGTGCTCGGGTACGAGGAGGACAAGATGACGGTTCTCTTCGACGAGGTCGGGTACAAGACGCTGTCGGTGCGCGTGGTGTCCGAACAGGGCCTGCTGACCCTGGACTAGCTGTACTGACCACAGACGTTGGTGACGGGTAGATCTTGAAAAAGGTGAGGGCCTTCGGGTTCGGTGTGGATTGCGACGTCCTACCCCGAACCTGCGGAGGCCCTCATGCCCCACCGTAATGCACCGTTGTCCGAGACTGGCAGGCTGCGCCTGGCCCGCTGCGTGGTCGAGGAACGGTGGCCACTACGCCGGGCCGCGGAACGTTTCCAGGTCTCACCCACCACCGCGAAACGCTGGGCCGATCGATATCGCACCGACGGGCCGGCGGGTATGACCGACCGTTCCTCACGCCCGCACCACAGCCCGGCCCGGACCTCGCAACGCACCGAACGGCGTGTCGTCAAGGTCCGGACCCTGCGCCGGTGGGGTCCGGCCCGCATCGCGTTCCTGCTCGGGCTGAACCCGGCCACCGTGCACCGGGTCCTGACCCGCTACCGCCTCGCCCGGCTCACCCACCTCGACCGGGCCACCGGCCGGATGATCCGCCGCTACGAGCACGAACACCCCGGCGACCTGGTGCACGTCGACATCAAGAAACTGGGCAACATCCCTGACGGCGGCGGCCACCGCGTGCTCGGACGCCATGCCGGCACCCGCAACCGCTCGGCCATGCCCGGCGTCACCCGCGTGCGACGTGGCGAGCCCCGGCTCGGCTACCACTACCTGCACAACGCCGTGGACGACCACTCCCGCCTGGCCTATACCGAAATCCTGCCCGACGAGACCAAGGAAACCGCCACCGCCTTCTGGTCACGCGCCCACACCTGGTTCACCGCCCAGGGCATCACCGTCACACGAGTGCTGACCGACAACGGCTCCTGTTACCGATCCCAACTCTGGCGCGACACCCTCACCACAGCCGGGATCACCCACAAACGCACACGGCCCTACCGACCCCAGACCAACGGGAAAGTCGAACGCTACAACCGCACCATGCTCGATGAATGGGCCTACGCACGCCCCTACCGCACCGAAACCGAACGCCGTGAAGCCCTGCCCGCCTGGCTGCACACCTACAATCACCACCGCGGACACACCGCACTCGGCGGCCTACCACCCACCAGCCGCGTCCCCAACCTCTCGGGTCAGTACAACTAGCCTGACCGGGCACCGGGCCAACCGATTGACCAAGCAGAGCAGGGTGGAAGGGGCGTTGCCGTGATCGAGCAGCCGGCGTACACCGGTTTCGGTTTCTCCGACGAGGAGTGGGGGCTGCTGGTCGGCCTACCGCAGTCGGTGCTGACCGCGGCGAGCGCCGCCGAGTCCGACGGCACCCGCCGGACCATGGCGGAGAACGCGGCCGGACTGGAGACCATCGCCGCTGGCCGGGAGTCGGCCAGCCCGCTGGTCGCTGCTGTGGCCGGCGAGATCGTGACCCGGGTCGGCGACCCGGAGACCGGCGAGGAGTTGCCGGTCATCGCGCCCGCCGACCCGCGGACGATGATCGACGACGTGCTGCTGCGGGCCGGCCAGGCCGCCGCGTTGCTGGCCGCGCGGGTCGACGAGGGTGCGGCCGGGGCGTACAAGCACTGGCTGGTGAAGATCGCCGAGCAGGTGGTGGGCGCCGCTTCCAGCGGCGGGCTGCTCGGCCTCGGCGGCGAGTCGGTCAGCGACTCCGAGCGGCGCTTCCGCGACCGGCTCGCGCACGTACTCACCGACTGACCGACGACCCACCCGACAACAGCCAACCGGGCGGCCGCCCGGTGGTCCCCCGCACGGGCGGACCACCGGGCGGCCGCTCTGCTCCGCCGGTCACGACGCCGTCGGACCACCCGGACCGGTCGGGGTCGGCGTCCGCTGCACCGCCGTCCCGGCCGCAACCGGCGGGGCCGGGACCGGGTCGGCGGCCAGCACGGCGGGGTCGCCCGGCCGGGCTCCGCGCAGCGCGACCAGCGCGGTCACCGCGCCCAGCAGCATCGCCACCATGGCGGCGATCGCGGCGAGGTGCAGCCCGTCGGTGAACGCCAGCCGGGCGGCGTGCAGCACCGCGTCGCCAAGCTCGGCCGGCAGCCCGTCGGCCACCGCCAGCGCACCGCCCAGCGTTTCCCGGGCCGCGTCGCGGGCATCCCCCGGCAGCCCGGCGGGCAGGCCGTCGAGGACCTCGCGCCGGTAGACCGCGGCACCCACGCTGCCCAGGATCGCCATCCCCAGCGCGCCGCCCAACTCGCTGCTGGACTCGGTCAGCGCCGAGGCGACACCGGCCTGCTCCGGCGGCGCCGCGCCGAGCACCAGTTCGGTGACCAGCGACATCACCATGACCAGCCCGGCGGCGTAGATGCTGGCGCCGACCAGCAGCAGCCAGAGCGGCGACTCCGGGGTGACCCGGGTGAGCACCACGAAGCCGACCACGGCGATCCCGAAACCCGTCCCGATCAGGTACGCCCGCTCGATGCGCTGGGCGAGCGCGGCGGCGGCCGGGGCGATTCCGCCCACCGCCAGCGACGGCACCAGGCTCCACAGTGCCGCCCGCAGCGGGCTCAGGCCGAGCACCGACTGGAGGTGCTGGGTGGTGAAGATGGCGAAGCCGACCAGGGCGAACATCGCCAGCAGGTTGACCGCGAGCGACCCGGCGAAGCCCCGACGGCGAAACAGCGCCAGGTCGATCATCGGGTACGCCCGGGTCCGCTGCCGGTGCAGGAACAGCGCCCCGACCAGCAGGCCGGCGACGATGGCCAGCACCCGAGCGGCAGTGACGCCGTCCCGGGCCATCTCCTTGATGCCGTAGATCACCGGCAGCAGCGCGCCGAGCGACAGCACCGCGCTGACCAGGTCGAACCGCCCGGCCGTCGGGTTGCGGAACTCGGGCACCAGGACCGGGGCGAGCAGGAGCAGCAGCAGCATCGCCGGAATGTTGATCAGGAAGATCGAGCCCCACCAGAAGTGCTCCAGCAGGATGCCGCTGAGCACCGGACCGATCGCGATGCCGCCGGTGAGCGTGGCGGTCCAGATGCCGATCGCGGTGCCACGCTGCTTGGCGTCGTGGAACATGTTGCGCACCAGGGCGAGCGTGGAGGGCATCAGGGTCGCCCCGCCCACGCCCAGCACGGCGCGCGCGGCGATCAGGGTGGCGGCGCTGTCGGCGTACGCGGCCAGCAGGGACGCCGCCCCGAACGCGGCGGCGCCGATCAGCAGCAGTCGGCGCCGGCCGATCCGGTCGCCCAGGGCGCCCATGGTGATCAGTAGCCCGGCCAGCACGAAGCCGTAGATGTCGAAGATCCAGAGCTGCTGGGTGCCGGTGGGGCGCAGTTCCTCGCTGATGAACGGGACGGCGAAGTAGAGCACCGACACGTCCATCGAGACCAGGAGCAGCGGCAGCATCAGCACCGTGAACCCGATCCACTCCCGCCGGCCCGCGCGCGGTGCCGGTGCGGTCGTCGCTGTCATGGGAAGACTCCTTCTGCGTATGACGTACGCTGTTATGCGTAGACCATACGCAGAACTAGGATGGCGAGGCAAGGAGGAAATGTGGCGGCAAAGACAGACGACAGCGGCCCGGTGATCCCGCCGGCCATCGAGAGCGCCTGGGGGCTGCGCGAGCGGCCTCCCAAGGGGCCCCGACCCGGGCTGACCGTGAGCGGCATCGTGGACGCCGCCGTACGGGTGGCCGACGCCGATGGGCTGGCGGCCGTCTCGATGAGCCGAGTGGCCAAGGAGTTGGGCGCCGCCACCATGGCCCTCTACCGGTACGTCGGCTCCAAGGACGAGCTGCTGATGCTCATGGTGGACGCCGGGTACGGCCCGCCGCCCGGTCCCGCCGCACCGGACGCCGACTGGCGTGCCGGACTCACCCGCTGGGCCTGGGCCGAGCACGACGTGCTGCGGCGGCGGCCCTGGCTGCTGCACGTGCCGATCACCGGCCCGCCGATCACCCCCCAGACGCTCGGCTGGATGGAGGATGGGCTGCGCTGCCTCGACGGCACTTCGCTGGCCGAGGGCGAGCAGATGTCGACACTGCTGCTGATCACCGGGTACGTCCGTAACGAGGCCACCCTCACCACGCAGATCGCCGAGGGTAGCCGGGCCGCCGGCATGAAGCCGGGCGAGATGATGCCGGCGTACGGCCGGATGCTCAGTCGACTCATCGACCCGGCCCGCTTCCCGGCGCTGCACCGGGTGCTGACCTCGGGCGTGCTGCACCAGGACGACGACCTGGACGAGGAGTTCACCTTCGGCCTCGACCGGATCCTCGACGGCATCGAGGCCCTGATCCGGCGGCGAGCGGTCTGAGGGGCGCCGGATGCTGCACCGGGACACCATCGACACCACCGTCCTGCCGCCGGGTGAGCGGTTCGGGATGTGGCTCGACCTGGTCGCGCGCACCTCGGCGCCGCTGCGGATCCAGTCCGCGCACACCGACGACTTCGCCGCCCGCGCCGACTTCATCGACCTCGGCCCGATCCAGTTGGTCGAGTACCAGTACCCGTCGCTGGACGCCACCCGCACCCGCAAGCTGGTCCGTCGCTCCGACCCGGAGTTGTACGTGCTGGCCCTCACCACCGGCGGCGTCGGCACGTCCAGTCAGGACGGTCGCCACAGCGAGATCCAGGCCGGCGAGTTCACCTTCTACGACGCCTCCCGCCCGCACGACGTCTGTCACCACGCGACCGAGCCGGAACGGGACCAGGCCACCTCGATCATCACGCTGATTCCGCACGCCGCGCTGCCGCTGCCGCCGCAGCGGATGGCCGCGCTCTACGGCGGCCGGATGTCCGGCAGCGAGGGGATCGGGGCGCTGCTGGCGCAGTTCCTGCTCCAGGTCACCGGGCACCCCGAGCAGTACCACGCCGCCGACGCCAGCCGGCTCGGCGCGGTGGGGCTGGACCTGGCCATCACCATGCTCGGACGGCACCTGCTCGCCGAGGACGAGGTGCCCACCGAGGTACGCCGCCGCGCGCTGGTCACCCAGGTGCAGGCGTACGTCCACCGCCACCTCGGCGACGCGGCACTCAGCCCGCAGGCCGTCGCGGACGCCCACCACATCTCGCTGCGCTCGCTGCACCGACTGTTCGAGGGCGAGGAGTCCACCGTGGCGTCGTACATCCGGGACCTGCGGCTGGCGCGGTGCCGGCGCGACCTCACCGACCCGGCGCTGCGTACCCAGTCCGTGCAGACCATCGCCGCGCGCTGGGGGTTTCCCGACAAGGCCCACTTCAGCCGGGTGTTCCGGGGCGCCTACGGGCTGAGCCCGCAGGCGTACCGCGAGGGCCATCCGGATCCGGCGCGGATCGTCAACCGCCCGGCGTCCACGGTCAACTCGTCGCGGGCAGACTGAGAGGCAGTGTGGCCGACCCGAGCTCCTGGTCGGCCGCCAACGGGGGCCGTGGCGAGGCGCCCGCCGCCATGCCGCGGCGGGCGGCCGCCCGGTGTCACCTCCGCTCGAGAAGCCGAGACCCCGGTCCCGTCGCTCTCTCCCCAGGAATGTCGGCGGGGCCGGTCAGGCCTTCTCCAGCAGCTCCAACACGACCCGTTCGGCCTCCTCCCGCGGTGCCCGCGGATCCACCGGCGCCACCATCCCGTCGTGGTAGAGGTCGACCACCCGGGGGTCCACATAGGATGCACGCGCCACCGTGGGGGTGTTCCCCAACAAGTCGGCCACCGCGCGCATCACCGCGACCACGGCCTTGCGCCGGGCGGTCATCGAGCGCGCAGGGCCGACGGTGGCCAGCTCGGTGGCGGCGAGCACGGTGGCGTGCCAGGTGCGGAAATCCTTGGCCGTCATCTCCCCGCCGCTGGCATCGCGCAGGTAGCCGTTGACCTCGTCGCTGCGCACGTCGCGCCACTCCCGACCGTCCCAGTAGCCGAACAGCCGGTCCGCCTCCCGTCGGCGACGGCGCAGGTTGGTCAGCACCTGGCACAGCTCCGGGTCCTCGATCCGGCGCACCTGCTCGATGCCGCCCTTCGCGGGGAACTCGAAGACCACACAGCCGCCTCGGGTCCGGGCGTGCTCCGGGCGCAGGGTGGACACGCCGAACGTCGGCTCGTCGCCGGCCGCGTACTGGTCGCTGCCGACCCGGAACATTCCCATGTCCAACAGCCGGGCCACGGTGGCCAGCACCCGGTCCCGACCCAACCCCCGGCCGTCCAGGTCGCGCCCCACGCGCTCGCGCAACACCGGCAGCCGCCGGGCCACCTCCAGCATGTGGTCGAACTTCGCCTCGTCCTGCTTCTCCCGCCACAGCGGGTGGTACACGTACTGCTTGCGCCCGGCCGCGTCGACGCCGGTCGCCTGGATGTGCCCGTTCGGGTACGGCGAGATCCAGACGCCCTGCCAGGCCGGCGGGATGACCAGCTCGCGCAGTCGGGCCAGGACGTCGGGGTCCTTGACCGGGGCGCCGGCCGGGTCGACGAAGAGCCACCCCTTGCCGCGCCGTCGACGGCCGTATCCGGGCCGACCCGGATCACTACGCCGCAACCGCACCGGAGACCCGTACCACCCGTTCCACCTCAGCCACGGCGGCCAACACCTCGTCGAGGTGCACGGCCGCCAAGGTCGGATGGCTCCCCACCCCGTCCCACCTCGGCCGGTCCCCCTCGCCGGCCCACAGCACCCGGTGCCGGGGCCGGTCCGGCGGCGGCCCCCAGTGGTCCGGCGGCACCGGCCCGAAGAGCACCACCGAGGCCGTGCCGTAGCCGGTGGCCAGGTGGGCCACACCGGTGTCCCCACTGACCACCAGTCGGGCGTCGGCTACCAGCGCGGCCAGCGCGCCGAGGTCGGTCCGGCCGGCCAGCACGGCGGTGGGCGGCAGGCCGGCCGCGTCGGCCACCCGGGCGGCCAGCGGTCGTTCGTCGGCCGATCCGGTGAGCAGCACCCGGTGCCCCCGGTCGGTGAGCGCCCGGGCCAGCGCGGCGAACCGCTCGGCGGGCCAGCGCTTGGCGGGAATCTTGCTGCCGGGATGCAGCACGGTGGCGCCGGTGGGCAGCCCGGCCGGCACGGGCCGGCGCAGCGCGAGGTCCCCGGGGTCGGCCGGGATCCCGTACCAGGACAGCAGCCGGCACCACCGATCCACCTCGTGCTCGTCGGCGACCCACCGCGGGCCGGCGACGAAACCGGCGTCCCGGTTGGCGAAGGCGAGCAGCCGCTTGGGTCGGGCGGCGGCGAGCAGCCGGTGCGACTGCGGGCCGCGCCCGTGCAGGTTCACCGCGACCTCCGGAGCCGGGCCGGGCCACGCCGGCCGATCCAACCCGGCGGTGTCGACCAGGTGGTCGACGCCGCCGACCAGGTC
Organism: Micromonospora sp. NBC_00858; assembly: GCF_045207365.1. Classification (NCBI taxonomy): domain Bacteria; kingdom Bacillati; phylum Actinomycetota; class Actinomycetes; order Micromonosporales; family Micromonosporaceae; genus Micromonospora; species Micromonospora sp. NBC_00858. Next base: position 3,993,006 of record NZ_CP108828.1, read on the forward strand.
GACCAGCGGGGCCAGCCAGGCGGGCGCGGCGAGCGCCAACTCCCGATCGGGGTACGCGGCGCGCAGCGCCCGCAGTGCCGGCACCGCCGTGACGAGGTCGCCGACGCCGAGGGCGCGCAGGACGAGGATCACGGGTACGAGGTCTCCTGCTCGGCGCAGACCACCAGTTCGCGTACCGCGCAGCCGGAGGGCTGGCTGAGGGCGAACATGATGGCGGCGGCGGTGTCGGCGGGATCGTTGAGGATGGCATCCGCCCCTGGCTTGTACTGCGGGTCGCGCTCGTCGAAGAAGGCAGTCCGCATTCCGCCCGGGATGAGCAGGGTGACGCCGACCTGTCCGGCGAGTTCGGCGGCGAGTGCGCGGGTGAAGCCGACCACGCCGAACTTCGCCGCGCAGTACGCGGTGGCGTCACTGACCGCCTTCACGCCCAGCGTCGAGGCGACGGTGACGATGCGGCCCCGGGAGATCTGTAGGAACGGCAGGGCGGCCCGGATCACCGCGGCGGTGGCCAGCAGGTCCACGGCGATGATCCGGTCCCAGGTCTCCCCCGGCACGTCGGCGAGCCGGCCCGGCACGTCGATGCCGGCGGCGGTGACCACCGCGTCCACGCCACCGGCCTGCTCGGCGATGTGCCGGGTGGCCACCTCGGCGGCCCGGGTGTCGGCCAGGTCGCACTCGGTCCAGGACACCCCGTCGTCGGCCGGCGGCCGCCGGTCCAGCACGAGTGGCCGGCCACCGGAGGCGGCCACCGCGGCGACCACCGCTGCACCGAGCCCGCTGGAGCCGCCGGTGACCAGCACGGTGGGCCCGGCACCGGGTGACGGGGCGGTCATCGCGTCCGCTCCCCGCCGGGCGTGGCCGACGACGGCGCGGAGAACCGGTCCTGCTCCGCCGGTTGGCCGACGGCGCAGCACGCGCCGGTGGCGTGCCCGGAGCGGGCGATCATGTCGGTGGTGGACCGGCCGTCCAGGTACGGCACCACCACCGTGTGACCGCCCCACCGGCGCAGGACCTCCGCCTCGGGCAGCGTCGCGGCGTCTCCACCGCCGGTGGCGTAGTCCCCGCCCTTGACCCAGATGTCCGGGCGCAGCCAGGACAGCGCCGCGTCCGGGGTCGACTCGTCGAAGATCATGACCGCATCCACACAGCTCAGCGCGGCCAGCAACCGGCTGCGGTCGCCCTCGGACATCACCGGCCGCTCCGGCCCCTTCAACCCGGCCACGCTGGCGTCGGAGTTGACGCAGACGATCAGGCAGTCGCCGAGCTGCCGGGCGGCCTGCAGGGTGGCAACGTGCCCGGCGTGCAGCAGGTCGAAGCAGCCGCCGGTGGCCACCACCGTGCCGCCGGAGGCGCGCACGTCGGCGAGCAGCGTGGCGACCGCCGCGACACCCACCCGGTCACCACCCGAGCCGACCACGCCGGTGCTCACCGGGCCGCCTCTCGTTCCCGGCTGCGGCAGTGCCGCGGCCACTCCCCCACCGGCCACGTACGCGGACGCCTCGGCGACCGCGGCCTGCACCGCCTCGGAGACCAGCGCGCCCTGAGCCAGCGCGAGACTGGCGGCGGCCGCGAACCGGTCGCCGGCCCCGCAGGTGTCCCCCTCGGCGCTGCCCGGAGTGGGCACCACCAGCGGCGTCGATCCGGCGTGACAGAGCAGCGCGCCGTCCCCGCCCAGGGTCACCGCGACCGCGCCGGCCCGCCAGCGCCGGCGCAGCCCCTGCGCGCCCCGGGAGGCGGTCGCCAACCGGGACGCCCCGGGCAGGGTGGGAACCAGCTCGCGTACCTCCGACTCGTTCGGTGTGGCCAGGTGCACGCCGGGCACCGCGGCCGGTCCGCGCGGGTGCGGGTCCCACACCACCGGCGCGCGGGTGGCGGCCAGCGCGGCGCGCAGCGCGGGCTGCCGCGCCACCCCCCGGCCGTAGTCGCTGACCAGCACCGCCGATGCCGCGCCGATCACCCGCAGCACCTCGTCGGAGGGCTGGCCCGGTTCGCCGGGCGCGACGCCGCGGTCGTGGCGCAGCAGCACCCGGCCTCGGGCCCGCAGCCGGATCTTCTCCGGCGTCGCGCCGGCCAGGGCCAGCGGATACACCTGCACCCCGGCGGCGGCGAGCAGCGAGCTCAGCCGGGCGCCGCCAGCGTCGTCGGCGAGCGCGGTCACCAGCACCACCTCGGCGCCCTGTGCGGCCGCGAAGACCGCCGCCAGGCCGGCGCCACCGGGCCGGTCGATGGCCGAGGTCTCGTCGAGCACCGGCACCGGGGAGTCCGGGCAGAGGCGGTTCACCACCCCTTCCACGTCCCGGTCGAGCAGGGTGTCCCCGATTACCACCACGGGTCCCCTCACGCTTGCCTCCTCATCCTCACGCGTCGACCTGCTGTCCGGTCCCGCCGTCGAGCACCACCTCGACCCCGGTACGCACCGGCCCGGATGGGAGCCGACCGGCCGGGGCGGGCTCGGCCGGCGCGGGCTGGGTGGACGCGGCCAGCGCGGCGGGCAGTTCCTGTTCGACGTACTCGCAGAGCAGGTGGCTGGTGACCAGGTGCAGTTCCTGGACGACCTGGGTATCGGGGGACCCGACGGCGAGCACGTCGTCGCAGGCGCCGGCGAGGGGGTTGGGGGCGGGCCCGGTGAGCGCCCAGGTGACCAGGCCGGCGTCGCGGCCGGCATGGGCGGCGGTGAGGAGGTTGGCACTGGTGCCGCTGGTGCTGAGGAGCAGGAGGATGTCGCCGGGTCGGCCGTGGGCGCGGACCTGGCGGGCGTAGACGTCGGTGTAGCCGTAGTCGTTGGCGATGGCGGTGAGGGCGCTGGTTTCGGCGTGCAGGGCGATGGCGGAGAGCGGTTGGCGGTCGTGGTGGAGTTTGCCGACGAGTTCGGCGGTGAGGTGCTGGGCCTCGGCGGCGCTGCCGCCGTTGCCGGCGACCAGCAACCGCCCGCCGGCGGCCAGCCGGCGCGCCAACTGCGCACCCCAACGCGCGAGCTGTGGCTCGCACCCCCGATAGGGCGCCAGCGCCGCGGCGAGATTCGTCAGGTGGGAGTCGAGCAGGGTGCCCGCCGGCATCAGGCCACCACCCGGGTCGGCCGACGCACCGCGGCCACCTCGCCGTAGACCTCCGCCAGCCGCTCGGCGGTGACCGCCCACGAGTACCGCGACCGGACCCGCTCGCGGGCTGCGGTGGCGTACGAGAAACGCCGGATCCGGTCGTTTAGCAGCCGCTGGATCGCGGCGGCCAGGGCGCGCGGGTCCCGGGCCGGTACGAGAAGACCGGTCGTCCCGTCGACCACGGTGTCGCGAATCCCGCCCACGGCGGTGCCGACGACCGGCACCCCGCAGGCCATCGCCTCCAGTGGGGTCAACCCGAACGGCTCGTACCAGGGGGCGGCGACCAGCAGGTCCGCGGAGCGGTACCAGCGGCCCATCTCCTCCCGGGGAACCGCGCCGACCAGCCGTACCCGGTCGGCCACCCCGCACGACTCGGCCAGCGCCCGCAACCGCCGGGCGTACGGGTCGGTCTCCAGCAGCCCCTCGGGTGGGCCGCCGACCACCACGCACTCGGCGTTCGGGACCAGCTCCATCGCACGGACCACCGTCTGGAAGCCCTTGCGCTCGACCAGCCGACCCACAGTCAGGATCCGGGCCTGACCGGGCTCGCGGTCCGCCGCCGGCCCGAACGGCGAGAACGTGGTGAGGTTGACCCCGGAGGGAACGACGGTCATCCGAGACCGGGGCACCCCCATCCGGACCAGCTCGCCGACCTCGTCGCGGCACTGCGCGACCACCCGGTCGACCGAGCGGCCCAACTCCCGCTCGTAGGACACCCGCCGGGCCGGGCTGGTGTCCTGCACGCCCTGGTAGCGGCGCTTCACGGTGCCCAGCGCGTGGTACGTCTGCACCACCGGCACCCCGGTCTGCCGACCGGCGGTCAGCGCGGCCAGGCCACTCATCCAGAAGTGCGCGTGGATCACCTCGGGCACCCAGTCCCCGCCCCGCCACCGCTCGATGAGCCAACGGCTGAACTCCCGCATGTGCGGCAACAGCGCGTCCTTGGCCACCGGCTCGGCCGGGCCGGCCGGTACGTGCACCACGTCGTACCCGTCCGGGCTGCGGACGGTCACCGGCAGGTCGAGCGCGTCACGGCGGGTGTAGACCTTCACCTCGTGCCCGGCGGCGGCGAGTGCGGCGGACAGCTCCGCGACGTGTGTGTTCTGGCCGCCGGCGTCCTCCCCTCCGAGGATGGCGAGCGGGCTGGCGTGCTCCGAGATCATCGCGATCCGCATACTTCCTCCTCCAGCAGCCGGTCCCAGTCAGCGAGGAAACGGTCGAGGCCGTACCTGTCACGCGCGGCGGTCCGTGCCGCCGCGCCGGCCTGACGCGCTGCCGCCGGCTCGGCGATGAACCGACGGGCGGCGTCGAGCAGGGTGTCCATCCGGGTGGCGAGAGCCCCCGCCTCCGGGGGCACGGCCGTCACGGCCTCGGTGGTGGCGAGGGCGACGACGGGCATGCCGATGGACATCGCCTCGATGAGGCTGAGCCCGAGGGAGGTCCAGCGGCACAGGTGCAGGTAGGCGCGGCGTCGGGCCAGTTCGGCGTGCATCTGGTCCTGGGGTACGTCGTCGTGGCTGACGACCCGGTCGGGGCTCAGACCGAGGTGGTCGGCGAGGCCGGTGACGCCCATGCCGTAGACGTCCAGCGGTGCGATCTGGGCGAACTGGGGCAGCAGGTCGGTGCCGGTGACGCGGCCTCGCCGGATGGGTTCGTTGATGACCACGGCGAGTCGGTCCAGCTCGCCGGTGTAGGACACGGTGGGTGCCACGATGCCGTGGTCGACCACTGTGGTGGGGGTGGTGCCGGTGTCCCAGAAGATCTGGTTGAAGCCGGTGACGTGGGCGATGAGCAGGTCGTCGCGGTCGGCCATCGGGTGCCGGGTGTTGGGGACGTCGCCCTTGGGGGTGTTGTGTTCGACGTAGATGGCGGGGACGTCCTGTCCGGGACGGCGGTGCAGCCACTTCTCGGCGAGGTCGACCTCCTCCGGGCGTTGCAGGATGACCAGGTCGACGTCGGTGCCGGGCAGGTCGTCGGGGCTGACCTCGATGGCGGTGCCGGGCCAGGGATAGGTGCGGGCCCGGCCGAGGCCGTAGGGGCCGCGGTCGGGTGTGGTGGGGATCAGGTAGCGGTGGTTGCCGTGCACGAACGACGTGGTCCAGGAGCCGTGCACGTGCCAGAGCAGGACGTTCATCGGCCGCCACCACCGCTGACGGCGAGCACCCGCAGCGCCTCGACCACCTCAGCCGGGTCGACGCCGCTCAGGCACGGGTGCCCGGGGATCGGGCAGCTGGCCGCCCGGGTGTCCCGGCAGGGCGCTCCGGCGTCGCCGAGCCGGACGGTGGGCACCCGGTACGGCCCCCACTGTCCGAACGGGACGGTCGGTGCGAAGAGACTCACCACCGGCACCCCGGCTGCGGCGGCCAGGTGCGCGGGCCCGGTGTTGCCGACCACCACCGCACCGGCGTCGGCGACGATCCCGGCCAGCCCGGCCAGGTCGGTACGGCCACCCAGGTCGGTGCCGCCGGCCGCCGCGACCTGGGCGGTGACCGCACGCTCGTCCGGGCCGCCGGTGACCAGCACCCGGTGCCCCGCGGCGGTCAGCGCCTCGGCGATCTGGGCCGCCAACGCGGGCGGGCAGGCCCGGCTCGACGCGGCCGAGCCGGGGTGCAGCACCACGTAACCGGGGTCACCGAGGCCGGTAGGCCGGGGGACGACGGCGTCCGGCCGGAGCCGGAGCACGGGTTCGTCGTCGGGGGGCAGCCGGTGGCCGGCGGCGGCGGCGAGGGACAGGGCGCGTTCGGGTTCGGGAACGCCGACGGGCACCCGGTGGCGAATGTCCAGTAGCGAGCCCGGATAGTCGTCGCTGATCGCGGCGATCCGGCCGATGCCCGCCATCCGCAGCAGCAACGCCAGCGGCAGTGCGGACTGGTGGAACGAGGTGAATACCACCGCCTGGTCCGCGCCGACCCCCGCGAGACGCGCGGTCAGGCTCCGCATCGCCTCCGGGTCCACCGGCCCCGGCGTCGGGTCGATCCACGGCAGCGGAAACTCGATGATCTCGTGAACTCCGGGCAGCAGGTCCGCCGCGGCGCGTCCCCGTGGCCCGCACAGCAGCACCACCCGCTCCGCGCCGGCCGCCACGGCGCGGATCGCCGGCCCGGTGACCAGCACGTCCCCGGCGGAGTCCGACCGCACCACCAGCGCCGTGTCCACCCGCCCGCCCACTCGATCGGGCACCGAGTGGACCGCCTGCTGGCGGCGCAGGATCTCCGCCACGGCCGACGGCAGATCGGAGGCCACCCAGCCGGCGGCGGCGATCTCCTCCGGTCGGGTCACCGGGGTGGGCACCAGCACACCCGCCGCTCCGGCGGCAAGCGCCGCGGCAACGTCCCGGCCGATGTCGCCCACCATGACGCACCGCGACGCGCTCGTCCCCAACTCCCGGGCGGCGGCGTGCACGAGCCCGGGAGCCGGCTTACGGCAGTCACAGTCGTCGGCGTCGTCGTGCGGACAGATCAACCAGGCGTCGAAGCGACCCAGCAGCTCCTCGACCCGGGCGTGCACCGCGCGCATCTGCTCACCGGTGAAGTAGCCCCGGGCCAGGCCCGACTGGTTCGTCACCACGGCCAACCTCAACCCGGCTGCCCGCAACCGGTCCAACGCCGCCCGCGCGCCCGGCACCGGCCGCACCTTCTCCGGATCACCGTTGTACGGCACATCCTCGATCAGAGTGCCGTCCCGATCCAGCAACACCGCGTCGTACAGGACGGGCCGACGGCCCCCGAGCGGCCCGGAACCGGCCCGGTCAGCACCGGCGTAAACCCGGGCTGACCTGCGCTGATCCGGATCCTCCTGGTCCTGTCGCACAGCCGGCGGGTTCCCTGCGCCCCGAGGAGTAAACGTCACCGTCGAGGCGTCGGCAGGGTGGGGCCAGCGCCGCCGACGGCTGCCCCGACCCGGCCTTACCCGCCGCCCCGGAGAAGCTAACCCGGCGGCTCGTTAGCCTCCGCAGAGGTGCGGGTATGGGATCACGGTGGCGATTGTGGAGAAAGTGATCGAAGCTCCCGCGCAGCAGGTGTTCGATGTGTTGGCCGACGGGTGGACGTACAGCGACTGGGTGGTCGGGACGGCACACGTGCGGGACGTGGACGAGGCCTGGCCCCGGGTGGGCAGCCAGCTGCACCACCGGGCGGGGCCGTGGCCGTTCTCGTTGCAGGACGCCTCGACCGTGCTGGCCTGCGAGCCACCGCACCGGCTCGTGCTGCGGGCCGGTCTCTGGCCGGCCGGCGAGGCGATCGTGACCTTCACCCTGGAACCCGTTGGCGAGGGCGCCACCCGGGTCCGCATCGGCGAGGACTTCGCCGCCGGCCCGCTGCGCTGGGTCCAGAACAAGCTCAACGACCTGGTGCTGCACCTGCGTAACCGCGAGACGCTCAGGCGACTGTCCGACATCGCGACCCGGCAGAAGGGGTCGCAGTGACGCCAGAGCGGCGCGAGCGCCGGCGTGGCGCTGGCCCGCACCGCAGTGGCCCGCCGTCGGCGCTGAACGGCAGCGCCCGCACCCTGCGACACAATGCCCGTACGCAGCGGAGCAACGCCGTCCGCAACGCCCGGAAGGGGAGCCTTTTGAACCTCGATGTGGCAACTGGCTACCCTCTCAGGTAGCCCTGTCCGCAAACCGAGGATGTCCGACATGATCGAGCCCGTGCAGCTCCCGTCACCGTGGCGGGACGCGCGCCTGACCGTCGTGGTGCCCACCTACAACGAGGCGGGCAACCTCCCGGCGTTGGTCGAGCGGCTGCTCGCGCTGCCGCTGCCGGGGCTACGCATCCTCGTCGCCGACGACAACTCCCCCGACGGCACCGGTGAGGTGGCCGACAAGTTGGCCATCGAGCACCCGGATCGGATCGAGGTGGTGCACCGGGCCGGCAAGGAGGGCCTGGGCCGGGCGTACGTGGACGGGATGGGGCGGGCGCTGGAGAGCGGCGCCGAGTACGTGGCGCAGATGGACGCCGACCTGTCCCACCCGCCGGAGGCGCTGCCGGGGATGCTGGGCGCGCTGCTCTCCACCCAGGCCGGCGTGGTGATCGGCTCCCGCTACGTGCCCGGTGGCGAGCTGGACGAGAACTGGCCGCTGTACCGCCGGGCCCTCAGCGGCTGGGCGAACCTCTACGTGCACACCCTGCTGCGGGTGCGGATCCGGGACCTGACCGCCGGCTTCAAGATCTGGCAGGCCGACGCGCTGCGGGACATCGGCCTGGAGCGGGTGCAGTCCAACGGCTACAGCTTCCAGGTGGAGATGCACTACCTGGCCACCAAGCTGGGGCACACCATCCTGGAGGTGCCGATCCGTTTCGAGGAGCGGCGCGACGGTGAGTCCAAGATGACCACCGCGACCAAGGTGGAGAGCGCGCTGATGCCGTTCCGCCTGCGCAGCAAGCACCGCAACATCACCCGCTGACCCGCGCATCCCGCCCTGCGCGTCTGACGGAGGCGGGATGCCGGGTCGGGCGGGCGCTCAGTCCGGGTAGACGGCGCGGTGCGCGGCACCGATGGCGGCGGCGTAGGCGCGGCCGGTGAGCGCGCGGTCCCGGGCCAACGCGGCGCGGGCCGCGTTCGCGCCGGGCGCGCCGTGCACCCCGCCGCCGGGATGCGCCGACGCGCTGGCCAGGAAGAGCCGGTCCACCGGGGTGTCCGCCCGGCCCAGGCCGGGGATCGGGCGCAGGAACAGCTGTTGGTACGCGGCGGCGGTGCCACCGCCGAGCGTGCCGCCGACCAGGCTCGGGTTGCCCTTCTCCAGGTCGGCCGGCCCGGCCACGTGCCGGCCGACGATGAGCTGCCGGAAACCCGGGGCCGCCGCCTCCAGCACGTCCTCCATCCGCTGGACGTGCCCGGCGACGTCCTCGGCCCGCCAGTCCCGGCGGAACGGCAGGTGGGTGTACGACCAGAGCGACTCGGTGCCCGGTGGGGAGTGGCTCGGGTCGGCCACCGACATCTGCCCGAGCAGCAGGAACGGGTCGCGCGGCAGCTCACCGCGGGCCAGTTCACCGGCGTAGCGGGTCAGCCCGTTGAGGTCGGCGCCGAGGTGCACGGTGCCGGCGCCAACGAGCTGCCGGTTCGTCCACGGCACCGGCGCGGAGAGCGCCCAGTCCACCTTCAGCGTCGAGCCGTCCCACCGGAAGTGCGCCAGGTCCTCCACCAGCCGCGACGGCAGCACCGCCGCGCCGACCAGGTCAAGGTAGAGCGCTGGCGCCGGCACGTCGGCGAGTACGGCCCGACGGGCCCGCCACAGCGCGCCGCCCGCGGTACGCACTCCCATCGCCCTGCCCCGGGCGGTGAGCACCCGGTCGACCCGGGCGCCGTAGAGGATCCGCCCGCCGCGCTCCTGTAGCCGGGCCACCAGCGTGTTGGTGATCTGCTGTGCGCCGCCGTCGGGCACCGGCCAGCCGACCTGCTGGCCGAGCATGGCCAGCAGCCACCCGTACACCCCGGAGCCGGCGTCCTCCGGGGACAGGTCGGTGTGCAGGGCGCAGCCGGCCAACAGCGCCGGCCCACCGGGGCCGTCGAAGAGTTCGTCGCCGAGCTTGCGGACCGGCACCACCAGCCGCCGGGCCAGCCGCAGCGCGCCGGCGATCCGCAGCTGGCGCAGCAGGCCGAGTCCACCCCGCACGGGCGGGAACGGCGTGGTGATGGTCTCCAGCATCGGCTCGGCCACCTGGAGCCAGTCGGTGTACGCGTTGAGCCAGCGCTTGCCGTCGCCGGGGGCGAACTGCTCCAGGGAGGCGGCGGTGACGTCCGCGTCCCGGTTGATCACTGCGGCCCGGCCGTCCGGCAGCAGGTGCGCAAGGACGTCCGGCGAGTGCCGCCAGGACAGCCCGTACCGGTCCAGGTCGAGCCCGCGCAGCACCGGCGAGGCGTACCCGAGGGGGTAGAACGAGCTGTAGAGGTCGCTGAGGTAGCCGGGCGCGGTCACTTCGGCGGAGCGGACCGCCCCGCCGGGCACCGCGGTCGCCTCGAGCACCACCACGTCCCACCCGGCGTCCGCCAGCAGGTTGGCCGCGACCAGGCCGTTGTGGCCGGCCCCGACGACGACGGCGTCCGCGCTCTCCGCGGCGGTGGTGGTCATCCGATCCGCCTACCCGACGTGCAACCGGGCGAAACGCGTTTGTCCCGTCGAGGCCGGGGCATCCAGCGCCGCATGTATACGGTTACGCAGCTGGTGGGCGGGGTGTGGGGCGCGGGTGGTGCGGGCGGCGAACTGGTCGTCCATGATCCGGCGGATGGTTCGCCGGTCAGCAAGGCGCCGGTGGCCACGGCCGACGAGGTCGGCAAGGCGGTGGGGGCGGCGCGCGACGCGGCCGCGGAGTGGGCGGCGACCGGGCCGGCCGCACGGGCGGCGGCGCTGCACCGGGCCGCCGACGCGGTGGCAGCGGTCACCGAGGAGCTGGCGGCGGCGGTCACCGCGGAGATGGGCAAGCCGCTGGCGGATGCCCGTGGCGGCGTCGAGGCGGGCGTCAGCACCCTGCGACAGTACGCGGAGCTGGCGCCACTGCGGGGCGGGCGGACGCTGCACGGCGAATCGGACGCGCTGGACTTCATGACCCCGCAGCCGCGCGGGGTGGTGGCCGCGATCACCCCCTGGAACGACCCGGTGGCGGTCTCCTGCGGGCTGCTCGGCGCGGCCCTGGTCACCGGCAACGTGGTGCTCTTCAAGCCCAGCGAACGCACCCCGGCGACGGGCTGGCTGCTGGCCCGCGCGCTGGACCAGGCGCTGCCGGCCGGGGTGCTGTCGTTGCTCACCGGCGGGCCGGAGGTCGGTGCGGAGCTGGCCGGCCAGGAGGTGGACGTGGTCGCGCACGTCGGCTCCACCGCGACCGGGCGGGCGATCGCCGCCGCCACGGCCCGCACCGGCGCGAAGGTGCTGCTGGAGAACGGCGGCAGTGATCCGCTGGTCGTCGACGCGGGTGTCGACGCCGACTGGGCGGCCGGGCAGGCCGCGCTGGGCGCGTTCGCCAACGCGGGGCAGATCTGCGTCGCCGTCGAGCGGATCTACGTGCATCGGGAGGTGGCCGACGACTTCGTGGCGGCGCTGGTGCGGCGGGCCGACGCGCTGCGGGTCGGGCCGGGCCGGGACCCGGGCACCGAGCTGGGCCCGCTGGTCGACCGGCGGCACCGCGACCACGTGCACGGGCAGGTGACGGCGGCGGTGGCGGCCGGCGCGCGCGTGTGTGCCGGCGGGGAGCTGCCGGACGGGCCGGGGTCGTTCTACCCGGCCACCGTGGTCACCGACTGCCGGCACGACATGCCGCTGGTGCGGGAGGAGACGTTCGGGCCGGTCGCCCCGGTGGTGGTGGTCGACTCGTTCGACGAGGCGCTGCGCTGCGCCGCGGATTCCCCGTACGGGCTGGCCGCCACGGTGTTGACCGCGTCGATGAGCCACGCGCAGCGGGCCTGGCGGGAGCTACCGGTGGGCACCGTGAAGATCAATTCAGTGTTCGGCGGCGCACCGGGCGGCGCCGCGCACCCGCGCCGGGCCAGCGGGCAGGGCTTCGGGTACGGCCCGGAGCTGCTGGACGAGTTCACCGCCACGAAGGCGGTGCACATCGAGGCGCCCGGCGGCGGGCACTGGTGAGCGGTACGGGCGGGCGCGGGGATACCGCGTCCGCCCGTACCGCCTCCCTGTGCCGCCGTCGCGGGCCCGCCGCCGGCGTCGCGGCGGTCAGTCGCCGCGCGCCTTGCGGGTGGCCCGGTCGTTGGCCTTCTCGATCGCCGTGACCAGCTCCGGCTTCGTCATGCTGGACCGGCCGGGTACGTCCAGCTTGCGGGCCACCGACATCAGGTGGTCCTTGCTGGCGTTGGCGTCCACCCCACCCGCGGTGGGTGCCCGCCGTTCCGGCCCACCGCCGGCGGCCTGCCGGTCGCTCGGGCCCTTGCGGCCCTTTGGCTCCCAGTGGTCGCCGACCTTCTCGAACTCGTGCTTCACCGCGGCGAAGGCGGTGCGGTGCGACCGCTCCCCCTCGCCGTAGGTCTCCACCGCCGAGTCGTGCGTCTTCTCCCAGGTGCGCTGCGCCTTATCCGGGGAGCGTCGCAGCGTGCTGGGCAAGTCCTCGCGCCCGGGCATCTCGTCCTCCTCCGTGTCGACAGGGTCACTGTGACCGTTCCCCGGTGACCGGGCGGCAAACCCTGCGCGGCGGGCGCCGCGTTTGTCGATTTCCCGGTGTGGGTACCGGCCGGGCCAGGCCCGACCGGATGACCGGTCATCCGACGGCTGGGGCACAGGGAGCGGGCATGACGACCATGGAGCCCGGTACGGCACTCGGCGGTGCACAGGGCACGCCGCTGCCCCGACGGATGCGGCAGCTCAACTGGCGGACCTGGCGTGGGGTGCTGGTCCGCAGCGTCCGCAACTTCGTCACCGACAACTGCTCGGACTGGGCCGCCGCGCTGACCTACTACGGGGTGCTGGCGCTCTTTCCGTCCACCATCATGGTGGTCGCGCTGGTCGGCCTGGTCTCCAACGGCGAGCAGACCGTGGACACGGTGGTCGAGTTGGCCACCCAGATGGGCGCCGGGTCGGTGGTGGCCGACGACAGCATGGTCGAGGTCATCCGGGCGGTGGTGGTCCAGGAGAGCTCGGCGAAGGCGCTGCTCAGCTTCGGTCTGCTCGGCGCGCTCTGGTCGGCGTCGGGCTTCATCGGCGCGTTCACCCGGGCCTCCAACGCCGTCTACGGGGTGCAGGAGGGGCGGCCGGTGTGGAAGCTGCGCCCGTTGCAGATCGGCCTGGCCGCCGTCTCGCTGGTGCTGCTGGCGGTCGTCGCCCTCGGGCTGATCGTCAGCGGTCCGGTGACCGACGCGGTCGGCGACCTGATCAACGCGGGCGGGCTGGCCCGCACGGTGTGGAGCGTGGCCAAGTGGCCGGTGCTCGCGCTGATCATGATGGTGTTGCTGTCACTGCTGTTCTGGATCGCGCCGAACGTTCAGCAGCCCCGGTTCCGCTGGCTCACGCCGGGTGGCGCGGTGGCGCTGGTCGCCTGGGCGGTGGCCTCCTTCGGCTTCGGCCTGTACGTGGCCAACTTCGGCTCGTACGACGCCACCTACGGCAGCCTCGGGGCGATCATCGCGTTCCTGGTCTGGCTCTACCTGTCCAACTCGGCGCTGATGCTGGGGGTGCAGATCAACGCCGAGGTGCAGCGTGGCCGGCAGTTGCAGGCCGGCGACCCCGACCCGGAGGAGCCGGTGCTCCCTCCCCGCCAGCCGGCGGACTCCTGACCACCGGTTCGGGGCCGGGTGTCCGTTCCTGGGCCGGTCCGAGGGCCGGTTCGTGACCCGGTGCCGGTTTACCTGGCGGGGTGCCGGGTAGCGGAGAAGGCATGGAGCGTGGCAACAGCAAGCACGGACCGAGGATCGACGATCAGATGAGCCAGGAGGTCAGCGGCCTCGTACAGGGGCCGGGGACCGGTGGCTCTCGCGTCGACGAGTCGCGGGTGCCGGAGCCGGCCGGCGAGGACCAGCCGGAGACGACCACCGCCCCGGCCGGTGATCTGCGCACCGGCGCGCCCAACGGCATGAGCTCGCAGGACGTCGAGCAGCGCAGTCGGCTCGGACGGTTCATCACGATGAGCGCCCTGCCCGGCGACCGCGCGGCGCTGGTCGCCAACGCGCGGGACAACGATGCGCCGGACGACATCGTGGCGGCGCTGGAACGGCTGCCCGAGGGCACCCGGTACCAGACGATCTCCGAGGTGTGGGCCGCGCTCGGCAACAAGAACGAGACAACCCGCTGGTGACCGGATCGTCCCCCGATCCGGACGACAACCGGCGACTGAAGGAGGTTTCCTGATGAGTGGCGTGACCGAACATGTCGATGTTTCCGTGCCCGTGCGCACCGCGTACGACCAGTGGACGCAGTTCGAGGAGTTCCCCGAGTTCATGGAGGGCGTCCGGGAGGTCCGGCAGCTCTCCGAGACGATGACCCACTGGACGGTGGACATCGCCGGGGTGAAGCGCGAGTTCGACGCCGAGATCACCGAGCAGCTCCCCGACGAGCGGGTCGCCTGGCGCTCCACCGGCGGCACCGAGCAGGCGGGCGTGGTGACCTTCCACCGGCTGGACCAGGACAAGACGCGGATCACCCTCCAGCTCGAGTTCGAGCCGCACGGGGTGATCGAGCAGGCCGGTGACAAGCTCGGCATCGTGGACCGGCGTGCCAAGGGTGACCTGGAGCGGTTCAAGACCTTCATCGAGCGGCGCGGTCAGGAGACCGGCGCCTGGCGCGGCACGGTGGACCGGCCGCAGCCCTGATCCTGAGCACCGATCCGCGATGGCCGCCGGAGTCCCCGGCGGCCATCGCCGTGTCTCGGGCCGGCCCCGGCCGGGCGGTGACCGTTTGCGATCATCGCGCCCGGGTACCGCTGTAGGCATGACCGACGACAACAGGGTGTGGCGGGACGAGGAACGACTTCCGCTGGAGGAGTTGGAACGCGCCGTGTCGGGCTCCAGCCTCGACGGGCAGGCCGACGACGTGACCGGCAACGACGCCGGCGAGGAGGCCGCGTTCGGGCATGGACCGGCGGCGGCGGACCGCGGCGGGCAGGCCGAGGGCGCCGGCCGGGAGCCCACCGACCCGGAGCGCGCCTACCGCCCGTCGACCACCGGCCGTACCGGACCGGACGTCTGACCGTCCCCGCCGACCTGACCGGTCCCGGACCGAACGGGCGTCCCGGGCTGATCCGGCCCGGGCTCGACGGGCGCGGGCCCATCGGGTCCGGGCTGTTCCGGGCCGCGCCGGCCGGCGGACCGGTGGGCGCCCAGCTCGTACAGCGCGATCAGCGCCAGCGCGAGCACCAACAGGGCCGAGCCGAGCACCTGCACAGACGTGTTGCCGATCAGCATGCCAAGCCCGGCCGGCACCAGCGCGGCACCGACACCGGCGGCGCCGATCTGGAGCCCGATGGCCCGGTCCGCGTGCGCCGCGCCGACCCGGTCGCCGGTGGTCAGGGTGAGCAGCGGGAACACCGGCGCGGCGGCGAATCCGACCACGACCAGACCGAGCACGGCCAGCGCGGCCGGCCCGGGTACGGCGATCAGCGCCGCGCCGACGGCCATCCCGGCCAGGCTGGCGCGCAGCACCAACGTGGCCCCCAGCCGCTCGGCCACCACGCCCTGCACCACCCGACCGACGAAGAGGCTGCCCCAGTACGCGGAGACGCAGCCGCCGGCCACCACGGCGCTCAGCCCGCGCCCGTCGGTCAGCAGCAGGAACGCCCACAGCCCGGCGGCCACCTCGATGGCCACGTACAGCGCGAAGGCCAGCGCCCCCGACCAGACCGCCGGCAGCCGCAGAGTCGCCAGGATCGGGACCCGGACCGCCGGCGGGGCGGACGAAGCGGGTGATGTCCCGACCGACTCGGCGGGGCCCGGGATGCCGCGCCGCCAGGCCCGCAGGGTGAGCGCGAACGCGGTGGCGAGGGCGATCTGGGCGGCGGCCACGATGCCGTACCCCCACCGCCAGGACAGCCCCGCGCTCAACGCCGCAGTCATGATCAGCGGGCCGATCGCCACGCCCAGGCCGAAGAAGGCGTGCATCCAGTTCATGTGTCGCGGGCCGAAGGCCCCGGCGGCGTACGCGTTGAGCCCGGAATCGATCGCGCCAGAGCCCAGCCCGAGCACCAGCGCGCAGCCCGCCAGCACGGCCAGCCCGGGGCTCAGGGAGTACCCGGTCAGCGCCAGGCTGGCCAGCAGGGTGCTGCCGGCGAGCAACGCGCCCACGCCGACGCGGGCCAGCGTGAACCCGGCCAGCACGCTGGAGGTGAGGTAGCCGACGGTGCCCGCGGTGAGCAACAGCCCGACCGCCTCGGTCGGTACGCCGAAGTCGGCCCGGATCGAGGGCCAGCCGACGCCGAGCAGCCCGTCGGGCAGGCCGAGACTGACGAAGGCGAGGTAGGCCAGCAGGAGCAACGAGGCGCGGGGTGGCGCGGGCGCGGTGGACACGGGACCCCATCCTGCCGCAGCCGCACCCTAGCGCCACCTCCGGACGACCGCTCGTCGCGAGAAGAAGTGATGTCCGGACGGTCGAGAAAACGGACAGCTCATCCAGAATCGGCCGATCGGAGGACGGCAATCCAGCCGATGCGCGTAAGAATTTCGGGATGCATCAGGGCTCCGGAATCCTCTCCCCGCGTCAGCGCCGGCTCGCCTGGCTCGGCTTCATGCTCGCCGCGCTCCAGGCGCCCGTGTCCGCCTGGCTCGTCGCCGACGAGTCGTGGCTGTTCAGCCTCTGCGTCGCGCTCATGGTGGCCACCGTGATCATCGCCGACGACGCCGCGCGGCGGCGCCCGGCCGACGCGACCGGCGACTAGCCCTAGCCCTCGGTGCCCGGTCGGGCCTCATGCCCCGGCCGGCCCGGGCTACGGCGGCGCTCCTTCATCTCCGCCTCGTAGAGGTGCCGCCGCCCGCCCACCAGCTCGTCACGGGCCCGCTGGTCCAACTCCTGGAACAGCGCGTGGTAGCCGTCGTCGAAGTCCTCGACGATCTGGAACGTCCACCGACCGGCGATGACGTTGCGGCCCAGCAGCTCGGTGTCGATCCGGTCGGCGATCTGTGGGTGCCCGGCGGCGCGGAACAGCTCCACCGCGTCGTCGAGCATCAGGTCGGCGTGCCCGATCAGCTGGTGCAGTGAGTAGAGGTGCCCACGGGCCCGCTCCACGCACTCCAGCGCCTCGCTGAGCTTGCCGAGCGCGGCGACGGTCTCGTCGCTCACCCCGGCCGGCCGGCGGTGCTGCTCGTCCGGCCGGTCCGCCTGCTGTCCCATCCGTACCTCCGTGCCCTGTGCCGTCGTGTGCGGGTGGTTCTCCTGCTGCCCCGTCTGTGCCGGATCAACCCCCACGGCCAGCCCGAATCGGCCAGTGGCGTACCCGACACCCGCCGAGCGGCCGAGGTCGACCCGGTGACCGGTCGGTTAGCCTCGGTCACCATGCGTGTGCCGTTCACCCGGGTCGCCGCCCGTTCCGCCGTCGACTCGGCGCGGTCCAGCCTGGCCGCCCTCACCGTCTCCGTGGGCACCGTCGGGCTCGCCGCCGCCGCCGCGCGGCCCGGGCTGCTGGCCCTGGTCGACCAGCACGCGGCCGCCGTGCGGGACAGCCTCGACGGGGACCGCCGCCCGCTGACCGCCGCGGCCCTCGCCGGCTACGCCGAGGGGGTCCGCACGGCCGCACTGGAGCACGGGTGGACGCTGCCGAGCGGCCCGGTGGACTGGAGTGAGCCGGAGTGGCTGCTCACCCGGCTGCTCGCGGTCTGCGCGCTGGCCCGCTCGCTCGACCGGGCCTGACACGCGGAGAGGGCGCCCGCGCGACACGCGGACACCCTCCCCCACCGGCCGTGCCGTCCCGCTACGGGCGGTACTGCTGGGTCTCGTCGGCCGCACCGGACTGGTACGTGCCGCGCCCACCAGCCATCGTCGACTGCTCGTCGACCCGCGGCATGGCCTGGGTGCGGTCGCCCCCACGATCGGCCATCTGCCGCTCCACGTCGCCGCGCCCGGCCGTCGTGGCCTGACGCTGCTGCTGCACCGCCCGAGCCTCCTCGGCAGCGCGGTCCAGCCAGCCGTCCCAGCGCCTCTGCATGGGCTTCACCAGGCCACCACCGACACCGACGATCAGGATGCCGGCCACCGTGGCGAGCACCGCGATCAGCACCGGCGTGGTCACGGTGGTGGCGATACCCACCTGGTTCAGCGCGGCGATCACGCCGAGCGCGATGATGAAGATCGCCGTCAGATCGGCCAGGACCTTGCCGTACGAGAGCCCGCCCAGCGCGCCGGTGACCAGATCGCGGACGGCGCTCGCGATCGCAGCCGCCACCACCACCACGATGATCGCCACGAAAGCGCGCGGCAGCCAGGCCACGACGCCGGCGATCAGGTCACTGATCGCGTTGGGTCCCCAGACCCCGAACGCGAACTGCAGCGTGAACAGCAGTACCGCGTAGTAGGCCAGCCTGGCCAGAATGTCACTGGCGTCGTACTTGGTCCTCTCCAGCGCTCGTTTGATGCCGCCGCGTTCGACCGCCCGGTCGAAGTTCACCCGTTCCAGGGCCGCGTCCACGATTTTCAGGACCGCTCTGGCGATGAGCCAGCCGATCACAAGGATCACGATGAAGGCGACGGCCTTCGGGATGAAGAGCAGCACCGACCGCCAGGTGTCGGCGATGGCGTCACCGATGTCGGCCTGCCCGACCGCGAGGGTTTTCAGCATGATGTCCCTCCTGTCGCATGGACTCCGCCGGGCGCATACCCGGCCACCGGTGCGGCAGTCCGCGCAGCTCGCCGCGTTTTTTCCGACAAGTCGCCGGACAGCGACCCTGAACTGCCCGAACAGACACCGCCACCGGGCACGCCACGACCCACGGCCATGATCGGATGCGGTCGCCGGACAGCCGGCTAGGCTGCGGACATGCCAGGAACGGTCGGGCGAGTCCCCACGCCAGCAACTCCGGTCCCGGGCGCATCCACCGGGCACAGCGCTGCTGCCGCCGTACTCGCCCACGACTGGGCCGGCACCTCGCTCGGCCCGCCCGAGCGGTGGGACCCGGCGATCCGGGCCGTGGTCGAGCTGGTCCTCGCCTCGCCGATGCCGATGGCGCTGGCGTACGGCGACGACCTCGTCCTGCTCTACAACGACGGCTACGCCGAACTGCTGGGCAGCAAGCACCCGACCGCCCTCGGCCGCCCGTCCGCCGAGGTGCACGCCGAGATCTGGGCGCTGCCCGGTGTCGGTGAGGTGATCGAGCGCGCCTACCGGCAGGGCGTGCCGTTCCTGGAGAAGGAGGCCACGCTCCCCATGGGCCGGGGCCGCTCCGGCGTGACCGAACAGGCGGTCTTCACCCGGAGCTACTCACCGGTGCACGACAGCACCGGGCAGATCGTCGGGATGCTGACGGTCGCCGCCGAGACCACCCACGTCACCGAGCAGTTGCAGAGCCTCAGCGAGGTCGCCGCCGCGCTCGCCGGCACCCTCACCCTCGATGACGTGGCCCGGGTGGCGCTGCGGTACGCGATCACCACGTTCGACGCCGACTCGGTCGCGTTCGCCGTCGACGAGGGCGGCGGCGGTTGGCGGATGGTGCGCCGGGTACGCGGCGAGCTGATGGACGAGGCCGACGAGCGGCTGCCGCCGCTCTGGCGACGTACCCCGGTGGACTGGTCGGCTCCGGTGGTGCAGGCGGCCCGCTCCGGCGCGTCGTCGTTCACCCACGACGGGCACCCGCTGCTGGAGACCGCGGTGGACCGCCACGATCAGAAGATCCGCGCGATGGCCGCGCTGCCACTGGGCACCTCGGTGGTCCGCGGCGGGCTGGCGGTCGGCTACGGGGTGCCGCACACCTGGTCGGCCGCCGAGCGGGCACTGCTGGCCGCCTCGGCCGAGCTGATCGGCCAGGCGGCCGAACGGGCCCGCCGGTTCGAGACTCAGCACGGCACCGCACAGCTGCTGCAACGCAGCATGCTGCCGGAACACCTGCCGGCCCTTCCCCGGCTGCGGATCGCGGCCCGCTACGACCCGGGGGTGGACGGCAACGCGGCCGGCGGGGACTTCTACGACGCTTTCCTGCTGCCCACCGGTGGGCTCGGCGTCGTGCTGGGCGACGTGGCCGGGCACGACGTCCAGGCCGCGGCGCGGATGGGTCAGGTTCGTGCGGCGCTGCGCGCGCTGGCCCTGGCCGACCCGGCCCCGGACGCGGTGCTGACCGGGCTGGACCGGCTGGTGACCAGCCTGGGCGCGGAGGCCGGCACGCACGAACTGTTCGTCACCGTGGTGTTCGGGGTGGTCGACGCGGAGCGGCAGGAACTGACCCTGGCCAGCGCCGGCCACCCGGCGCCGCTGATCCGCTGCTGCGACCCGGACGGCCGCTCCCACGCCGAGTACGTGGACGTGCCGACCGGTCCCCCTCTGGGGCTGGGTGGCCGGCCGGCCACCACCACCGTCGCGTTCCGCCCCGGCGACACCCTGCTGCTGTTCAGTGACGGGGTGGTGGAGCGCCGTCGGCAGAGCCTCACCGCCGGCCTGGACGCCCTCGTTGACGCGATCGCCAAGGCCGGCAGCGGCGACCCTCGCGCGCTCTGCGCGGTGGCCACCGCCGCGGTGTCGGGCGGAACCGAGGACGACGTGGCGGTGTTGGCGGTCGAGCACGCGATCAAACCGAGCCGGTCGGCGAGCATCGAGGTGCCGGCGGAACCGACCGCGCCCAGCCGGGTCCGGCACTGGATGACCGGCCAGCTCGCCGAGTGGCAGGTGCCCGAGTCGGTGATCGGCGCGGCAGTGCTGTGCACCAGCGAGTTGACCACCAACGCGCTGCTGCACGCCGGCACCGCCGCCCGGGTGGCGGTCGACCTCAGTCCTGAGCGGCTGCTGGTCTCGGTCGCCGATTCCGGCACCCGGGGCACCGTGACCCGGACCCGGACCGACACGTTGAGCAGTCGCGGGCGCGGGCTCGGCCTGATCGAGGAGCTCAGCGACGCCTGGGGCACCGACCCGACGGTCCGCGGCTCCACGGTCTGGTTCGAGATCCTCGTCCCGCCGGCCGAGGGCCTCTGAAACCGGCTGGGCGCGCCCGGGGCCTGGATGGATCAGCCGGGCACTGAGCGGGTAGGAGGACGCCCATGCGCACCGGCCGACCCGCCGGGGTCCTCTTCGACGTCGACGGCACCCTGGTCGATACCACCTTCCTGCACACCGTGAGCTGGTGGGAGGCGCTCCGCCAGACCGACCAGCCGGTGCCGATGGCGACGGTGCACCGCTCGATCGGGATGGGTTCGGACAAGCTCCTGGACCACCTGCTCGGCCCGGAGCGGGACCGCGACGCCGACGGGAAGCTGCGCGACGCGCACGACACCCTGTACGCCGAGTACTGGGAGCGGCTCACGCCGCTGCCCGGGTCGGCGGACCTGCTGCGCGCATGCGCCGAGCGAGGGCTGCGGGTGGTGCTCGCCACCTCTGCCTCGGAACACGAGGTCGGCGCGCTGCGCCGGGCGTTGGCCGCCGACGACGTGATCGACACGGTCACCTCGTCGGCGGACGCCCGGCAGAGCAAGCCGGCCCCGGACATCCTGGTCGCCGCGCTGGACCAGTCCGGGCTGGCCGCCGAGCGGGTGGTCTTCGTCGGCGACTCGGTCTGGGACGTCGCGGCGGCCGGCAAGCTGGACATCCCGTGCGTCGGGCTCACCTGCGGCGGGACCAGCCGGGGTGAGCTGGCCGGTGCCGGCGCGGTGGCGGTGTACGACGACCCGGCCGCGCTGCTGGCCACACTGGGCGATTCGCCCGTCATCCGGCCGCGCTGAGGCTCACACCGGTTCCGGTCGCTGAGAAGGCTTACACGTACGGCCTCCGGGGCATGGTGTGTCACCACCTGCCCGCAACTCGTGGGCGCGGTCGGAGGGTGGCACGGTGGAGCCGGTAGACGTTGCTTTCGCGCTGGTGGGCGTGGGCGCCCTGCTCGCAGGCATCCTGCCCCGGGTGCTGGAGCAACGACCGCTGTCCATGCCGATCGCGTTCCTCGCCCTCGGCATGCTGGTCTTCGTCCTGCCGGTGGGGCTGCCGACCCCGGATCCGCTGGCCCATCCGGTGCTGACCACCCACCTGACCGAGATCGGGGTGATCGTCGCCCTGATGGGCGCCGGGCTCAAGATCGACCGACCGTTGAGCTGGGCTCGGTGGTCGTCCACCTGGCGGTTGCTGGTCATCGCGATGCCGTTGTGCATCGCGGCGGTGGCGCTGCTCGGCTGGTGGTGGGCGGGGTTGGTGCCGGCCGCCGCGCTGCTGCTGGGCGCCGCGCTGGCACCGACCGATCCGGTGCTCGCCGCCGACGTGCAGGTCGGCGAACCGACCGACGTGGAGGATTCCGAGGACGAGGTCCGCTTCGCGTTGACCTCCGAGGCCGGCCTCAACGACGGGTTGGCGTTCCCCTTCGTCTACGCGGCCATCGCGATCGCCTCGACCAGCCTCGCCCCGAGCGACTGGCTGGCCGACTGGTTGACCGTCGACGTGCTCTGGAAGGTGGGTGTCGGGGTCGGTGGCGGGCTGCTCATCGGCTGGCTGCTCGGCAAGCTGTTCTTCCGGGCGCCCAGCCAGCTGCGGCTGGCCCGGCACGCCGAGGGCTTCCTGGCGCTGGCCGCCACGTTCCTGGCGTACGGGCTGGTGGAGGTGGTCGGCGGGTACGGCTTCCTGGCGGTCTTCGTGGCCGCCCGCGCGATCCGGGCCGCCGAGCGGACCCACGAGTTCCACTCCGTGCTGCACGACTTCGCCGAGCAGATCGAGCGGCTGCTCACCCTGGTGCTCCTGCTGCTGCTCGGTGGCGCGATCGTGGGCGGCCTGCTCGGCCCGCTGACCTGGCCGGCGGCGGCCGTTGGGCTGGCGCTGGTGTTCCTGGTACGGCCATTGGTCGGCTGGTTGTCGCTGCGGGGCGCACCGGGCCGACCGGCCGAGCACTGGGTGATCTCGTTGTTCGGCATCCGCGGGGTGGGGTCGTTCTACTACCTCGCGTACGCCACCACGAAGGCCGACTTCCCGCAGGCGGAGCTGCTCTGGGCCACCGTCGGGCTGGTGGTGCTCGTGTCCGTGGTGGTGCACGGCATCGCGGCGACCCCGGTCATGCAGTTGCTGGACCGCGAGGGCGAGCGGACCTCCGACCCGACCGAACGGGACACCTCCACCCAGCCCGTCGCCGCCGGGCACGCCTGAACGCCAGCCCCGCCGGCCGGGACCTGCGGTCAGGCGAGGCGAACTGCCAGGGCGCGACCGAGGTCCCGGCCGGAGCGCCAGGCACTCTGCACCCGGGGCTTGCCGAACGCGTCGCCGGCCAGGCCGATTCCGTCGGCGTCCAGGTGGTGCGTGTTGCCGTCGGCACCGGCGGTCGGCTGCGCGTACGTCCAGCGGTGCACGTGCACGTCGGCGGCCGCCTCGGGTAGTCCCAACAGGTCCCGGACCGCCTGCTCGATCGCCGGACCGGCCCCGGTGGGCTGGGCCAGGTGTCCGGCGGCGAACTCCGTCACGGTGTGCGCGACCAGCACCGGCCCCCCGTCGCCCCGCCGGTCGCCGTCGTCGCAGACCAGCTTGAGCACCGGGTGGTCGTTGACGAACGCGCCGCGGAAGTCCGGCCAGCGTCGGCTCGGGAAGCGCAGCACCGCGGCCAGCGACGGCGACCACCGCTGCGCCTGGACGGCCCGGGTGGCGTCGGCCAGGTCCGGGTCGAGCAGCAGGGCGGCCTGCGGGCCCGGCATGGCCAGGGCGACCGCCGCGCACGGGTGGCCGTCCACGACAGGCCCGGGCTCCACGGTGAGCACCAACCGGTCGACGGTCACCGGCACCGTGCCGGCCAGGTGTTCGACCAGCGACCGCAGCCCGCGCGGCGCGGCGAAGCGCATCGGTCCGGGCACGTCGTGGCGCCCGTCCCGGTCGTACGCCTGGAAGGTGTCGGTCCATTCGCGGACCAGGCCGGCAGCACGCCACCGCTCGACCACGGCGGCGAAGTCCGGGTCGTCGGCGGTGAAGTACGCGGCGCCGATGTCGGCGGGACGGCCCTCGAAGCGTTTGCTGGCCATCCGGCCGCCGCAGACGTGCCCCCGCTCCCGGACCTGCACCGGCACTCCGGCCGCGGCCAACTCCACCGCGCAGGCCACCCCGGCGATGCCCGCGCCGACCACCACCACGCCCGACCGGTCCACGCTCATCCGGTGATCGTAGGTGCCGGTGGGGGCAGCCGGCGGGCATGAACCGGCGGTGGAGGGGTCGCGGGTCAGCGGCGGGGGAGGCTGTGCAGGGTGACCTTGGTCAGGCCGGTGGCGTGGATTTCCGCGGTTTGAAAGGTGGCATGGGGCTGGGAGCGGCGGTCGGTGGGTGAGCCGGGGTTGAGCAGGCGGAGACCACCGGGGGCCTCGGTGTCCCAGGGGATGTGCGAGTGACCGAAGACGAGCAGATCGACGTCGGGGAAACGGGCCGCGCACCGCTGCTCGCGACCGGTCCGCGGGCCGGTCTCGTGCACCACGGCCATCCGCAGGCCATCGAGGTCCGCCCGCGCCACCTCCGGCAGCCGGGCGCGCAACGCCGGGCCGTCGTTGTTGCCGTACACGCCGATCAGCCGGCGCGAGCGCGCGAGCATCTCGTCGAGCAGCGACTCGTCCACCCAGTCACCGGCGTGCACCACCACGTCCGCCGCCTCGATCGCCGCCCAGAGCGACCCGGGCAGGTCCCGGGCGCGCTTCGGTAGGTGGGTGTCCGCCGTGAGCACCAGCCGCATCCGAGCATTCTCCCCCGGGCCTCGGCCGTCCACCCGAGGGCCTTGACCCCCGGTCTCAGTGCTTCATCGGGGTGAAATGCGGCGGAGCCATGCCGCGATGGCGTAGCGCCGGGTCCTGCTCGACGTCGGTGAGCTGACCCGCGGCGTTGATCAGGCCGATGTGCGAGAACGCCTGGGGGAAGTTGCCCAACTGCTCCCCGGTCAGCGGGTCGATCTGCTCGGCGAACAGGCCGAGGTCGTTGACCCGACCGGCCAACGTGCCGAACAGCTCGTGCGCGCGGTCCCGCTCGCCGCCAAGCGCCAGACAACCCACCAGCCAGAACGAGCAGATGACGAAGCCCGCCGGATCGCCGTCCCAGCGCCGCAGCAGGCCGTCGTGGGACAGCCGCCGCTCCACCGCGCGGACCGTCGAACGCATCCGCGAGTCGTCCGCCGGCAGGAACCCCACCAGCGGCATCACCAGCACCGAGGCGTCCAGGTCGTCGGAATCGAAACTTCCGGTGTACGCCCCGAGCCGGTCGTTCCACCCCCGTTCCAGCACCGTTGTGCGCACCTCGTCGCGGGCGGCCGCCCAGCGTGCCACGTCCTGCGGCCCGCCGAGCCGTTCGCCGAAGCGGACCGCCCGGTCCAGCGCGACCCAGCACTGCACCTTCGAGGAGACGTGGTGGTGTTCGATCCCGCGCTCCTCCCACATGCCCGCGTCCGGCCGTCGCCAGTCCAGCACGGCCTGGTCGGCGAGCACCCGCAGCACGTGCTGCACCTCCGGCTCCATCGGTTCCAACTTGTCGCGCATCAGCCAGGCGGCGTCCAGCGCCTCGCCGAAGATGTCGGTCTGCCGTTGCCGCCACGCGTCGTTGCCGATCAGCACCGGCGGGCTGTGGCGGTAACCGGCGAGCTGGTCCAGGCGGTGCTCGGTGAGGTCCCGCTCCCCCTGCACCCCGTACATGATCGGCACCGGCTCCTCGCCGATCCGGCCCATCGCCCGACTCACCCAGGAGAACTGCCGCTGCACCTCGTCGAAGCAGGCTGACCGCCACAGCGCCCGCAGGGTGAGGCTGAAGTCGCGCACCCAGACGTAGCGGTAGTCGTAGTTCCGGGTTCCGCCCAGCTTCTCCGGCAGCGAGGTGGTCGCCGCGGCCACCACCGCCCCGCTCGGCCGGTACGTCATGCCCTGCACCACCAGCGCGCTGCGCCGCACCTGCTCTGGGTAACACCCCTGGTAGGGGTGCTCTCGGGTCCAGGACCGCCACCCGGCGACGGTGTCGGCGATCGTCCGATCGGCGTCCGGCACCTCCGGCGGCGGGGCGTCGTAGGTCGGGGCGTACCCGAGGGTGAAGTTGTGCACCGAGCCGGCGCGGGCGGTGAACGTCGTGGTGGCCTCGCCCTCGCCACAGTCGAGCCGCATGGTGCCGCGCAGGGTGAGCCGGGCGGCCCCGGCGGTGGCCTCCAGCGTGCCGTCCCGCTCGATGAGGAACGCGGTGGTCCGCCCGTACTCGAAGCGGGGCCGGTAGTGCATCCGCATCGGGACCTCGCCGGAGAGGCTCTGCACGCTGCGGACCAGCACCTGCGGCGAGCGCAGCCCGATGTCGTGGCCCCGGGCGCCGGGCTCGAAGGCGAGCGCGTCGGTCAGCGCCACCTCCCCCTGCCCGGTACGGAAGACGGTCCGCAGCACCAGGGTGTCGTCGAGGTAGCAGCGGTCGACGGTGTAGTCGCCCTCCGGTCGGATCGACCAGTGCCCGGCGCCGTCGTCGAGCAGCCGTCCGAACACCGACGGCGCGTCGAACCGGCCCGGGCACCACCAGTTCACCGATCCGGAGCGGTCCACCAGCGCCGCGCTGCGGCCGTCGGCGAGGAAGCCGTGGTCGCTGATCTGTCCGCTCTGCACCTGGCTACCTACCCGGGGCGTCCGGGCGCATTCCTGCCAGGTGCGACGGCATCAACGGCGGTAGCTGGCGTTATCGGGCTGCGCAGGCGGGAACCCGGAGGGTTGACGAGGGAGGATGCTCATGACGTCAGCTTCAGGGCCGGCCGCCGCCTGGCGGTCCGCCAACCGGGGCGACCTGCTCCCGTCCGGGCCGGCAGGCCGTCTGTCGGCGCCGGCCGGTGACGGGCACGGGCCGGAGACCGGCCCGCCCACGGTGACTATCGGCTCATACCCGGACTATCCGTCCGCCCAGCGCGTGGTCGACTATCTCGCCGACAACCGCTTCCCGGTGGAGAACACTGCCATCGTCGGCACCAACCTCACGCTGGTGGAGACGGTGCTCGGCCGGATGACCACCGGACGCGCCGCCCTGCTCGGGGCCGGCACCGGTGCCTGGTTCGGGCTCTTCATCGGCCTGTTGTTCGGCATCTTCACCGTCGGAAACTGGCTGGCGGTGATTCTCGTCGGGCTGGTCATCGGCGCGATCTGGGGTGCCGTGTTCGGCGCGGTCGCGCACGCGATGACCGGCGGGCAGCGGGACTTCACCTCGGCCAGCTCGCTACGCGCCGGCCAGTACGCGGTGACCGTCGACGCGCAGCTCGCCGACCAGGCACGGCAGTTGCTGGGCCGGCTGAACATGCCAAGCTCGGCCACGAAAGCCGGCTGAGCCACCGGTCGACCGGCCGTCCCGGCAGCACGCCGGGGCGGCCGTCAGCCGTGGTACGCCAGCTCGCCGGCCCGCAGGGGCACGTCGACCCGGTTCTCCGGCGGGGCGAGCGGGCAGGCCCAGCGCTCGTCGTACGCGCAGCTCGGGTTGTAGAGGTAGTTGGCGTCGAGCCGCACCCGGTCGCCGGGCAGCAGCTCGACGCCCCGGCCGAAGGTGCCCTTCACCGTGTCGGTGAGGTACCGGCCACCGCCGTAGGTCTCCTGCCCGCAGGTGCCGTCGCGCAGCGGCACGAACAGCCCTCCCCCGTACGCCTCGATCCACCACAGGGTCAGCGGCCCCCAGGGCGTCTCGGCCACCGCCACCCGCCGGTACGCGACGACCCCGTCCGGGCCGCCGGTGTCCACCCGCAGCTCACCGCTGGCCGGCCGCAGCGGCGCCTCCACCACGGCTTCGGGGTTGGCCGGGAAGTAGCGCACCCCGGTGAAGCCGGGCCGCTCCGCAGGTGGGATCGGGCTCTGCGGGTGGGTGGCGAAGAGGTTGTCGCGGCCGGCGCGGAAGCCGGTCAGGTCGACGTCGGACAGGTACAGCCGGGCTACCCGCTCCCGCCAGTCGGCCAACTCCAGATCATCCACACGTCGAGCCTAGGCGGTTGCCGTCCGTCACCGAGCGGTCTCCGGATCGGCGCTCTGGGCGGGCGGCCAGTTGCTGAGGACGGCGTCGAGGGCGTCCAGGGTGCGGGACCACGAGTCGTCCGTCGTACGCGGCGTGTGGCGGAAACCGCCGGTCCTCTCCAGGCTCACGAAGCCGTGGAACGTGCTGTGCATCATCCGTACCGCGTCGGTCTGGTCGGGCTCGGGCAGCCGGTAGCCGCGCAGGATCGCCCGCGTCATCTCCGCGTGCCGGACGCCGGCGCTCGCGGCCGCCGTCTCCGGGTCGAGGTCGATCTGCATCGCGGCGTACCGACCCGGGTGCTGCTTCGCGTAGCCCCGGTAGGCGTTGGCGAAGGCCACCAGCGCGTCCTTGCCCGCGCGACCGGCCAGCGCGGCGCCGACCCGGTCGGCGAGCTCCGCGAGCGCCAGCAGCGCCACCCTGACCCGCAGGTCCTGTCCGTTCCTGATGTGGAAGTACAGGCTCGCGTCCTTGACGCCGAAGTGGCGGGCGAGCGCCGCGACGGTCACGTTCTCCATGCCCGCCTCGTCGGCCAACTCCGCCGCGGCCAGGGTCAGGCGTTCGGCGGTCACCCCCGCACGTGCCATGCAGCACACCCCAAACCTAGTCGACTTAATCGTTTGCCTAGGATGGCTAGGCTACTACCTATGCTAGCGATAACCGAGCCCGCCATCCGCTCGTCTTTCGTCAACTGCACCCAGGGCGAGACGAAGCGGCTGGCCGTACCGAACGATCTCGCCCTGCGCCCCTGGCACGATCTTGACTTCCTCGGGTGGCGGGATCCCGCCGCGGCCCAGCGGGCCTACCTGGTCGCCGAGTCCGACAGCGGGCTGGTCGGGGTGGCGTTGCGGGTGGCCGCGCAGACCACCCGTGTCCGGCGCAGCATGTGCTCGCTGTGCCTGACCACCCACACCGGCGACGGCGTCTCGCTGATGACGGCCCGCAAGGCCGGGCGGGACGGGCGCCAGGGCAACTCCGTGGGCGTCTACATCTGCTCCGACCTGGCCTGCTCGCTCTACGTGCGCGGGAAGAAGGCCGGCGGGCGACGCCTGCACGAGACCATCACCCTGGACGAGAAGATCGAGCGAACGACGACCACCCTCGCCGCCTTCCTGCGCAAGGTGGTCGAGTGACGGCCGGCCCGCGAGTCGCTCAGCGGTCGGTGGCCAGCCGGGCGTGCAGGTGCTCGTCGTGGCGGCGGCCATCGCCGTACCGGTACGACTCGCGTAGGGTCCCCTCGGCGGGATAGCCGGCCCGGTCGGCGACCCGGCAGGAGGCCGCGTTGGCCACCGCGTGGCACAGCTCCACCCGGTGCAGTCCGACCTCGGTGAATGCCCAGTCGGTGAGCCGGACGACAGCGCGTACCGCCACCCCGCGCCCGCGCGCCGCCGGCACCGTCCAGTACCCGATGGACGCGTCGCCGTGGTGGATGTGGTGCAGCGACACCGAGCCCAGCAGCACGCCACCGGCCGCGGCGGTCACCGCCATCGAGGCGTGGTCGCCGGCGGACCAGTCGGCCCGGCGGCGCACCCAGAGCAGGGCGCTCTCGTCGTCGATCGGTCCGCCACCGTGCGGGTTCCACTGGGCGATGGCCGGGTCGCGTAGGGCGTCGCGTACCGCCGGGGCGTCCGTCTCCCGCCAGGGACGTAGCAACAGGTCGGCGGCGGTGAGTTCCACGTGTTCCACGACGCCGGAGTCTGGCACATCGCGGCGCGGCTCCGCCGCGGGATTCCCGCCGGCTTCCTTCAAAGCTGCACGAACCGCTCCGATAGACCGCCAGGACGTGACCCACACGACTATTCAAGGCACTAGTTAAATTTTTAAAGAGTGCTATCGTCATGGACGTGACCGAGAACCTGGACAGTGCCCGATCGGCCGCCTGGCGCGCCTACATCGAGGCCAGCCAGCGCCTCTACACCCAGCTGGAAGAGGACCTGCGCGCCGACAGCGACCTCAGCTTCGCCGACTACCACGTGCTGGTCCTGCTCTCCGAGGCGCCGGGGCAGCGGCTGCGGATGGGCGAGCTGGCTGGCCGACTGGTCTTCTCGCCCAGCCGACTGACGTACCAGATCTCCTCGATGCAACGCCGCGGCCTGGTCAGCAAGGAGTCCTGCCCGGACGACCGACGGGGCAGCGAGGCGGTGCTCACCGCCGCCGGGCTGCTCGCCCTGCGGGAAGCCGCACCCCACCATCTGGCGTCGGTGCGTACCCACCTGATGGACGACCTCGACGACGCCGAGGTCGCCTGCCTCACCCGGGTCTTCGACCGGCTCGGCGCCCGCCTACGGGCGGCCCGGGCGACCTCGACCACCCACGCCACGAACTAGGAGCCTTCGATGCCCGCGATCACCGTTGACAACGTTCTCGTCCTGCCGCGCCTGCCCCAGCTCGACGAGTCCACCAAGATCCGCCCGGTCCGCAAGGTGACCACCGCGCCCAGCGGCTTCGAGGGTGAGGGCTTCCCGGTCCGCCGGGCCTTCGCCGGGGTGCCGACCAGCGACCTCGACCCGTTCATCCACCTCGACCAGATGGGTGAGGTGGACTACGCGCCGGGCGAGCCCAAGGGCACCCCGTGGCACCCGCACCGCGGCTTCGAGACCGTCACGTACATCATCGACGGCGTCTTCGACCACCAGGACTCGCAGGGTGGCGGCGGCACCATCACCGACGGGGACACCCAGTGGATGACGGCCGGC
Organism: Micromonospora sp. NBC_00858; assembly: GCF_045207365.1. Lineage (NCBI taxonomy): Bacteria > Bacillati > Actinomycetota > Actinomycetes > Micromonosporales > Micromonosporaceae > Micromonospora > Micromonospora sp. NBC_00858. The sequence goes on from NZ_CP108828.1 coordinate 4,023,288, forward strand.
AGCGGCCTGCTGCACATCGAGGCCCCGCCGGAGCACCTGGTGATGAGCGGTGGGCTCTTCCACGGCACCCAGCTCTGGGTCAACCTGCCCCGCTCCGCCAAGATGAACCCGCCCCGTTACCAGGACATCCGGGGGCGGGAGTCGGCGCTGCTCACCACGCCGGACGGCGGCGCGCTGATCCGGGTCATCGCCGGTGAGGTGGCCGGGCACCGCGGCCCGGGTTCCACCTTCACCCCGATCACCATCACCCACGTGACCGTGCAGCCGGGGGCGCAGGTCGACCTGCCCTGGCAGCCGGAGTTCAACGCCCTGGTGTACGTCCTCGGCGGGCGCGGCACCGTCGGCACCGACCGACGGCCGGTGCGTACCGGCCAGCTCGCGGTGCACGGTCCGGGCGACGCGCTGCGCTTCAGCGCGGACACCACGCAGGACAGCAACACCCCGGCGCTGGACCTCTACATCATGGGTGGTCAGCCGATCCGGGAGCCGGTGGCACAGTACGGCCCGTTCGTGATGAACACCCGGGACGAGCTGATCCAGGCGTTCGAGGACTTCCAGGCCGGCCGGCTCGGCGTGATTCCCACTGAGCGGCTGCCGCACACCGGTGGTCAGGGCGCTCGGCCCTGACCACGGTCGACCTCTGAGATCGGCGCCGGCGCCCCCGCTTCAACCCGGGGCCCGGCGCCACCTCAGGAGACCGCAAAAATCCCAGCGACACCCAGAATCACCATCACCAACACCGCTACCAGCGCCCCCCGTTCGCTCTCCACCGCCGGTTCGCGGTACTCGGTCACGGGGTTCGTCGTCTCGCGGGGCATGGTGTGGCCTCCTCGGTTGTCGCGCGTCGAACATGGCGGCGGTCAGGTCGACTGGTCCGTCGACCTGGCGTGCGGTTGCACGGCCGGGGTCCTACCGTGAGGACGTTGTCGACCTCGGGGAGGGCTGGACGTTGCCATTGCAGGACTGGTTCCTCACCGCGCAGGAACGCGCCAACCCGGTCTCTGATTTACCCGTCTGGACCACGGGAAACCTCGCCGAGCCGTTGATTCACGGTGCGGCGTACTTCGACCGGCTGGTCGACGAGGTGGAAGCACTCACCGAGGGCGACCACCTGTTCTTCACCGACTGGCGGGGTGACCCGGACCAGCGGCTGCGCCCGGACGGCCCGACCGTGGCCCAACTCTTCGCCCAGGCCGCCCAGCGCGGGGTGGTGGTGAAGGGGCTGATCTGGCGCTCACACCTCGACGCGCTGTCCTACAGCGAGGCGGAGAACCGCGACCTCAGCGAGACGATCTCCGCGGCCGGCGGCGAGGTGCTGCTCGACCAGCGGGTCCGGCGCGGCGGCTCGCACCACCAGAAGCTGGTGGTGCTGCGGCACCCGGGCGCCCCGGAGCGGGACATCGCGTTCGCTGGCGGGATCGACCTGTGCCACAGCCGCCGTGATGACGCCGCGCACCGCGGCGACCCGCAGCCGGTGCAGATGTCTCCCCGGTACGGCCCGAACCCGCCCTGGCACGACGTGCAGCTCGCGGTGCGTGGCCCGGTGGTCGACGCACTGGACACGGTGTTCCGGGAGCGCTGGACCGACCCGATGCCGCTGGACTCGGAGAACCCGATGGCCTACCTGCGGGACCGGCTACGCGGCGCCGACCTGCGCCCCGACCCGCTGCCCGAGCAGCCGGCCGAGCCGCCGCCCTGCGGGCCGCACCAGATCCAGGTGCTGCGCACCTACCCCGCCGTCCGGCCGCGCTACTCCTTCGCACCGGACGGCGAGCGGACCGTTGCCCGGGGCTACACCAAGGCGGTACACCGCGCGCGCCGCCTCATCTACCTGGAGGACCAGTACCTCTGGTCGACCGAGGTGGCGGACCTGTTCGCACACGCCCTGCGGGACAATCCGGAGCTGCACCTGATCGCCGTGGTGCCCCGGCACCCGGATGTGGACGGCAGGCTCGCGCTGCCACCGAACATGGTCGGCCGCGAGCAGGCGCTGTCGCTGTGCGAGCGGGCCGCGCCGGAGCGGGTGCACGTGTTCGACGTGGAGAACCACGCCGGTGACCCGGTCTACGTGCACGCGAAGGTCTGCGTGGTCGACGATGTCTGGGCCAGTGTGGGCAGCGACAACTTCAACCGCCGTTCCTGGACGCACGACAGCGAGTTGTCCTGTGCGGTGCTCGACGACACCCGTGACCCGCGGGAGCCCACCGATCCCGCCGGGCAGGGCGACGGGGCACGGGCCTTCGCCCGGGAGTTGCGGCTGCGGCTCTGGCGCGAGCACCTGGACCGCGACCCGGCCGGCGCGGACGACGCCGACCTGCTCGACCCGGCAGACGCCGTCGCGACCGTCACGGCCGCCGCCGACGCGCTGCAACAGTGGTACGACGACGGCCAGGTGGGCGACCGTCCGCCCGGCCGGCTGCGCCCGCACCGCCCCGAGTGGCTGCCCTGGTACACGCGCCTGTGGGCGTTGCCGCTGTACCGGCTGGTCTACGACCCGGACGGCAGGCCGCTGCGGGCCAGGTTGGCCGGCACCTGGTGAACCTGCCGGGTCGGCTCGGGTAGGACGGCGGCGCCGTGCACGGTCAGCCCGCCCGGGTAGGCGAACGAGGAGCGCGGCGAGTAGTAGCCGAAGCCGATGGTCAGCGGGTTGGCGGGGCGGAGCGCGTACATCGGGTGCCCGGGCTGCAGGAACTCCACCGACTCGATCTCGAACGGCGCGACCGGCTCCGCCACGAACGGGTAGACCGAGCTGAGCAGTTGCCCGTCGCGGCGGGTGAAGTAGCGGTGGTGGCCGCTGCTGATCACGTGGCCGGTCTCCCCCACCCGACATCGGGCCCGGATGAGCGGCGCTCCGTCGACCTCGGTCTCGGAGAGCAGGTCCTCACCGCCCACCTCGATACGCGTCCGTCCGGCGACCGTCGGGGCGCCGCGGGCGGCGGCGTACTCCCGGACCAGCCGGCTGGAGGCCACGTAGTGGGTCCACCAGCCGCCCGGGCTGAGCCCGCCGGGGGCGTCCACACCGACCAGCGAGACACCGAGGTAGGTCAGCGAGTAGGCGCCGAAGCCGGAGGTCTGCGTCTCGTCGTCGACGACGTACTGGTTGAGGAAGACCTGCCGGTCCGGGCGGGGGCGCAGCCCGGGCGGGACCAGGGCGGCGACCGCGTCCGGATCCGCCGGCAGCCAGCTGAAGTAGAGCGTGCGACTGTTCACGACGAGCTGGGGAGCGGCTGGATCGAGCACGGTGCCTCCGAACCGGGTCTGTACGGGCAACGCTACGGCCGGTCCCGCCAGCGGGACAAGGACGGATAGTCGACACATCGGCCCTGATGTCGGATTTCCTGTTGACCGCTCAGGCGATCGGGGTGGCCGATCGGCCGGCTCGGGTGGGACGACCGGGGGCGCCACCTACCAGGTAAGGATCCTCACAGACATCCGGAGATCCGCCCTATTTGCTCCCTTCGTCACTGAAAACACCTTAAGTACATCAGCCTTTCGGCTAGATTTCGGGGAGACGATCAGGTTAAGGTGAGTCCCGAACGGCCCATACGAAGCTAAACCAAAGCGTCACGTCTTTTATCCGCGGACGAGGTGCAGGGAGGACCACCCATGACCGCGCCAACGATCAGCGAGCAGCCGACAACCACGGCCCGGAGCACCACGAAGCTGGACCCGCGGGCGCTCACCGACAGCGCCGCCGACCTGCTCAACGCCATGGCCGCACTGCCCGCCAACCACCCGTCGCGCCCCGCGCTGCGGGACCGGGCCATCGAGGCCTGGCTGCCGCTGGCCAACCACCTCGCCCACCGCTACAGCGGGCGGGGCGAGCCGACCGACGACCTGGCGCAGACCGCCGCGATCGGCCTGATCAAGGCGATCGACAAGTTCGACCCGTCCCGCGGCGTCGACTTCGCCGGGTACGCCATCCCCACCATCATCGGCGAGCTCAAGCGGCACTTCCGCGACCGCACCTGGGACATCCGGGTGCCCCGCCGGCTCCAGGAGCTGCGGCTGGCCATCTCCGACGCCAACAGCTCGCTGCTGCAGACCCTCGGCCGGTCGCCGACGGTCGCCGACATCGCCGCCCACCTCAAGCTCACCGAGGAAGAGGTCCTGGAGGGCCTGGAGGGCGCCCGCGCGTACAACGCGGTGTCGCTGTCCACCCCGACCGGCGACGGCGAACGGGCCACCGAGCTGGGCGACATGCTCGGCGGCGAGGACTCCCAGTTCGAGCTGGCCGAGCTGCGGGTCGCCCTCGGCCCAGCGCTGGCCACGCTCGACGAGCGGGAGCAGAAGATCCTCACCCTGCGGTTCTACGGCAACCTGACCCAGTCGCAGATCGCCGACCAGATTGGCGTCTCGCAGATGCACGTCTCCCGGCTGCTGACCCGGGCTCTGACCAAGCTGCACGGCCAGCTCGACGGCACGTACTAGGCGGTTCGGCGGTTGAGGGCCGGGTCGGCGGACCCGGCCCTCAACCGTCGGCACCGGTTGTCACGCGAACGTGACAACGGGTCCGCTCGGCGTCCGGCCGGGTCGCTCCCCTCGGGGGCAGCGACCCGGCCGGTCCCGTCAGCGGCCGACCGGCTCCCGCCACATCGGCCAGAACGGCGTGCCGTCGGGCACCCGGAACGGCTCGCCGGCCCGGTAGCCGTGCCGCGCGTACAGGTCGCGGCTGCGAGCGCTGCTCGCCTCCAGGTAACCCGGCATCCCGTTCTCGTCCAGCCAACCGTGGTGGTGCGCCAGCAGCGCGGTCCCCAGCCCCTGCCCCTGCCGGCCCGGCTGGGTCGCCAGGAAGGCCAGGTGGTGGTGGTCAGGATGCGGGTGATTGGCCGCGAACAACTCGTCGAGATGCTGGAACCGGTCGGTCCACTCGCCGCAGGCGGCGGCGAGCCGGGCGTCGTAGTCCGTCGGCGGCGGCGCCGGCTCACCGACCGACGGGAACCAGACGGCTACCGCGGACCGGTCCGCGGTGGCGTGGACGAGGCCGTGCCGCATCGCGTGCTCGACCAGGATCTCGAAGTTCCCCGCCAGCACGGCCTCGCGCTTGCTCGCGTCGGGCACCAGCCAGTGCGTCACCTCCAAGGCGGTGAACGCCTCGGCGATCCGGCCGGCCACCAGTGCGGTGTCCTCCGGCCCGAGCCGGTCGATGGCCACGCTCACCGGGATACCTCCGCGCCGGCCGGTGCCGGCGGCTGCTCCACCGGCGGCACCGCGGCAGCGGCGCTCGCGCCCAGGCCGATCCGGGCATACGTGTCCGGACGCCTCTTGCGCAGCACCAGCGCCCAGTTGACGCCCAGGGCGGCCGCCACCGGGTAGACGGCGGGCAGCGCCCAGCGCAGCGGGGAGTCCGGCGCCACGCCGAGCAGGTTGGCGAAGTTCGACACGGCCAGCCAGATGATCACGACGAGCGCGACGGTGGCCAGGCCGGGTGCGATGAGCCGCCGCCACAGCGTCTCGCCGCCGCCGGACCGGACGAAGTAGGCGATCACCGCCACCGAGGTGGTGGCGATCAGCAGCAGCACGCCGAAGCCACCGGTGGTGCCGACCCAGAAGAACAGCTTGATCACCGGATCCCAGCCGTTGACCGCGTACAGCAGGATGACCAGCAGGCCGAACACGCTCTGCGCCAGCGAGGCGGCCCGCGGCGCGCCGCTGCGCGGTGAGGTCTGCCCGAACACCGCCGGCAGCACCCGCTCCCGGCCGAGCGCGAACGCGTAGCGGGCCGTGGTGTTGTGGAAGGAGATCATCGCGGCCAGCACCGAGGTCAGGAAGAGTGCCTGGCCGATGGTGACCGCGGTGTCGCCGAGGTGCTCCCCGGCCAGGTTGAAGATCAGCCCGACGCTCTGCTCGCCAGCCGCGGCGACGATCTGGTCCGGTCCGACGGCGACCGTCATGGTCCAGGCGGAGAGCGCGTACAGCACGGCGATGATCCCCACCGAGAGGTACGTGGCCACCGGCACCGTCCGCTTCGGATCCTTGCTCTCCTCGCTGAAGACCACCGCGGACTCGAAGCCGACGAACCCGAGGATGGCCAGCACCAGCACCGCGCCGACCCCGGGCACGAAGAGGTTGTCCGGCGAGAACGCGGCGAAGCTGACCTCGCCGCCGGCCGGATTGCCGAGCTGTCCCAGGTCGAAGATCAGGATCACCACGATCTCGGCGACCAGCAGCGCCGCCAGCACCATGCCGTTGATGTCCACCCGGAGCAGGCCGAGCAGGCCGACCAGTGCCCACGCCACCAGGGCGACGATCGACCAGTGCGGGTGCCCGCCGAAGATCCGGTCGAGCACCGGCTCGGCGGCTACGCCGATGGTGCCGTAGAGCCCGACCTGCAGCGCGTTGTACGCGGTCAGCGCCACCCAGGCGGCGGCCACGCCGGCCGGTCGGCCCAGGCCACGGGAGACGTAGGCGTAGAAGGCGCCGGCGTTCTCCACCCGGCGGGACATCGCCACGTAGCCCACCGAGAACAGGGCGAGCACCGCGGCGACCACCAGGAAGGCCAGCGGGATGCCGGTCACGCCGACCACGCCGTAGCCGGTGGTGACGACACCCGCCACCACGGTCAGCGGCGCGGCGGCGGAGAGCACGAAGAAGATCACCGAGGGGATGCCGAGGCGGCCTCGGGCAAGAGATTCGGAGACGTTGCTGGGTCGCTGGACTGTCGATGTCGGGGGCATACCACTACTCCGGTTGTCGAGGAGGGGGTTACCGGGGAATCAGGGGGCGCCGCGCAGCACCGCGGCGCCAACGGCGGCCTCGGTGTACCCGACGAGTTCCTTCAGGGGCGCCGGCAGCGCCGGGATGAGGACGTTCAACCGGTGGTGGGCCCGAGGTCCGGCGCTCCAGAGCACCTCTCGGGTCAGGCCGGCGGCCACGACCAGGCCGAGCAGCAGGGCGTCCGGCACGCTCGGCGGGTCCGGACGGTCCAGCAGTGCCCGCAGCCGGGTGGCCGGCCAGGCCACCGCGTTGAGGTCGATCGGCAGGTAGCTGACCGAGGTGCGCAGCAGCCGGCGGCTCTCCTGGCGACGCAGCACACCGGCCCGGGCCAGGCGCTCCCCCACCGAGGTCGTCGCGCTCTGCGCCAGGAAGCTGAGCCAGGTGCCGACCGCCTGATGCTGGGACTCGCCGATCATCTGGTCGAGCACGGTGTGCGCCAGCGCGTCGGCTGGTGGGCGTCGGTCGACGAGGGTGATCCGTCCGCTCGAGACGGTGATGTGTCCATACAGGATCAGCTCACCGAGCAGCCCGCCGGCCAGCCCGAGCCCGGTCGCGGCCGGATGCAGTTTGGCCTTGCCACGGCTGTCGTTGTGAGCGATCAGGAAGAACTCGTCGGCGATGAGCAACGGTCCTCCCGCACGGATGTGTCCACAGTGATCGCGACCGGAAAAGGATGCACCGACAGCTACTGCAATGCAACTCCCAGATTTGAAAGTTGCACTCCGTGCATGTGCGACCTGCGGATCTTGTCGTGACAGACTCGGACGGTGACCCCCACCCCCGCCATCCGACCCGCCGCCAGCCCGACCGTGCGCCGTCGACGAATCGCTCGGGAGCTCCGCCAGCTCCGGGAACGCGCGGGCATGACTCTCGATGTCGCCGCGCGCCAGCTCGACATGTCCAAGAGCAACCTCTCCCGGATCGAAACCGCGCAGATCGGCATCAAGCCGCGCGACGTCCGCGCGGCGCTCGCGCTCTACGAGGTGACCGGGGCGGACGCCGAGGCGCTGATCGAGATCGCCCGGGGTGCACAGCAGCGCGGCTGGTGGCAGAACTACAGCGACGTACTGCCCGAGTGGTTCGAGTTCTACGTCGGGCTGGAGGCCGAGGCGGCGGCGCTACGCACGTACGAGGCCGAGTCGGTGCCCGGGCTGTTGCAGACCCAGGCGTACGCCCGGGAGATCTACCGGCGCACCGCCGGCGAGGACGGCGTGGAGCGCAAGGTGGCGGCTCGGCTGCACCGGCAGGAGGTGCTGCGCCGCGACAACCCGGTTCAGTTGTCGGCGGTGGTCAACGAGGCGGTGCTGTTGCGCCCGGTCGGCGGCGCCGCCGTGATGGCCGAACAGTTGGTCCACATGAGCCGGATCGCGCAGTTACCCAACGTCACAATCCAGGTACTGCCGTTCGCGGCCGGCGGGCACCCCGCGATGAGCACACCGTACGTGATCCTCAACTTCGCCGAGGCCGCCGACGCGTCCGTGGTTTACCTGGATAACCTCACGATGGGACTGGCGCTGGAGGATGCCGATCAAGTGCTCGGGTATAGCCTTCTGCACGAGGAGCTGTGTCGGATGGCGCTCGATCCGGCGGCGTCGTTGACCCGTATCGAGCATGCTTCTCGTAACTTTGCGTGACCGCTTCTGCGGCACGCCGACGCAGACGAGAGGTATCGCGGATGACGGCAATCGACCTGACCCGGGCGGACTGGCGCACCAGCACGCGCAGCAGTGGCAACGGCAACTGCGTGGAGGTCGCGACAGCCGACGGTCAGGTCGCCGTCCGGGACAGCAAGAACCGCTCCGGCCCGGTGCTCGCCTTCGGCCCGTCGGCCTGGCGTACCTTCCTGCGCGGCGTCGGCGAGGTGCGCCGCAACTGACCCACCCGGGCCGGTGCGAGACTTGGCCGTGCTCTCTGACGTAACCCTGGACCTGCCGGTACGCCCGGTGCTGCCGGCGCTGATCGCGGCGCTCGACGCGGCCGGCGCCGGGGTCCTGGTGGCTCCGCCGGGCACCGGCAAGACCACCCTCGCGCCGCTGGCCGTGGCCGACCGGGTGACCGGCCGGGTGGTGATCGCGCAACCCCGCCGGGTGGCCGCGCGCGCCGCCGCCCGGCGGATGGCCGAACTGCTCGGCGAGCGGGTCGGTGACCGTGTCGGCTACGCGGTACGCGGCGAGCGCCGGGTCAGCCCGGCCACGCGGGTGGAGGTGGTCACCACCGGCCTGCTGGTCCGCCGGCTGCACCACGACCCTGAGCTGCCCGGCACGGGCGCGGTGCTGCTCGACGAGTGCCACGAGCGGCAACTCGACGCCGACCTCGCGCTGGCCTTCACGGTGGAGGCGCGGGCCACCCTCCGGCCGGACCTGTGGCTGCTGGCGATGTCCGCCACCCCGGACACCGACCGCTTCGCCGCTCTGCTCGGCGGGCCCAGCCCGGCCCCGGTCGTACGGGCCGAGTCCGCGCTGCACCCCGTGCAGCGAATCTGGGCGCCGCCACCCCGGCCGATCGCCCCGCCCGGAGCCGGTCCGGTGGACCGGTCTCTGCTCGACCATGTGGCGGCCACCGTCCGGCGGGCGCTGCGCGAGCACGACGGCGACGTGCTGGTCTTCCTGCCCGGAGCCGGCGAGATCGCGGCGGTCACCGGCCGACTGGCCGACCTGCGGGACACTGTCGCGCTGCTCCCGCTGCACGGCCGGCAACGCGGCGCCGAGCAGGACGCCGCCCTGCGTCCGGCAGATCGACGCCACGTGGTGCTGGCCACCGCGCTGGCCGAGACCAGCCTGACCGTGCCAGGCGTCCGGGTGGTGGTGGACGCCGGACTGTCCCGGGTGCCCCGCATCGACCTGGCCCGCGGGCTCGGCGCGCTGATCACCGTGCCGGTCTCCCGAGCCGCCGCCACCCAGCGGGCCGGCCGGGCCGGCCGCGAGGCCCCTGGGTCCGTCTACCGCTGCTGGTCCGCGGCGACCCACGAGCGACTGCCCGCCCGGCCGGAGCCGGAGATCGCCACCGCCGACCTGACCGGCTTCGCGCTGGAGCTGGCCGCCTGGGGCCGGCCGGACGGCGTCGGGCTCGCCCTGCCCGACCCGCCACCGGCTGCGGCGATGGCGGTGGCCCGGGACACGCTGACCACCCTGGGCGCGGTCGACGCGGACGGCCGGATCACCGGGCGGGGGCGGGCCATCGCCGCCGCCGGCGCGCACCCGCGGCTGGCCCGGGCTCTGCTCGACGGCGCCGGACGGGTCGGCGCCGACCGGACGGCCGAGGTGGTGGCCCTGCTCTCCGAGGAGAGCGCGGCCGGCCCGGGCGACGACCTGACCGCCGGCTGGCGCCGGCTGCGGACCGGGGTCGACCCGGCCGCGACCGCCCGCTGGCGAGGCGAGGTACGCCGGCTGCGCGCCGCGCTCCCCGCCGGCTCCACACCCGAGGGCCGTGGCGACGCCGACCGGGCCGCCCGAGCGAGCGGTCCGGGAGCCGGCGGACGTGCCGGCTCCGCTGGGCTGACCGACGACCTGGCCGCCGGGCTGCTGGTCGGGCTGGCGTACCCGGAACGGCTGGCCCGGGTCCGGCGGCCGGGCGGGTCCGCGTACCTGATGACCGGTGGAACCGCCGCGGAGCTGGCGGCCGGGTCGGGGCTGACCGGGTCCGACTGGCTGGCGGTGGCCGTCGCGGACCGCACCCCCGGCGCGCCCTCGGCGCGGATCCGCCGGGCCACGCCGCTGGACGAGGCGACGGCCCGCGAGGCCGCCGGGCCGCTGCTGTCCACGCGCCGGGAGGTCGGCTGGTCCGACGGAGACGTGGTGGCCCGGGAGGTGACCCGACTGGGCGCGATCGAGCTGCAGGAGCGCCGGCTGGACCGCCCGGACCGGGCGCAGGTGGCGGAGGCGCTGCTGACCGGTCTGCGCCAGGAAGGGCTGGGACTGCTGCCCTGGACGCCAGCGGCCCGGGCCCTGCGCGAGCGGCTCGCCTTCGGCCGGCACCACCTCGGTGCCGAGTGGCCGGACGTGGGCGACGAGGCGCTGCTCGCCACCGCGCCGACCTGGCTCGGCCCGGAGTTGGCCGCCGCCCGGCGCCGCGCCGACCTGGCCCGGGTGGACGTCGCCTCGGCGCTGCGCCGGCTGCTGCCGTGGAAGCAGGCCGCCCAACTGGACGAGTTGGCACCGGAGCGGATCGACGTGCCCAGTGGTTCACGGATCCGGGTGGACTACAGCGACCCGGCAGCGCCGGTGCTGGCGGTGAAGCTCCAGGAGACGTTCGGCTGGCCCGCGGCCCCCCGCATCGGCGACGGGCGGGTGCCGGTGCTGCTGCACCTGCTCTCCCCCGCCGGGCGGCCGGTGGCGGTCACCGCCGACCTGGCGTCGTTCTGGCGCACCGGCTATCCGCAGGTCCGCGCCGAGCTGCGCGGTCGCTACCCCCGGCACCCGTGGCCGGAGGACCCGGCTACCGCGACGCCCACCCGGCGGGCCACGCCACGCCGGCGCTGAACGCCGGTTACTCCTCCTCCACGTCGGCCACCACCACGGTGACGTTGTCCGGCCCACCGGCGTGCAGCGCCAGGTCGATCAGCTTGCCGGCACAGGCGGCGCGGTCCGGGTAGCCGGTGAGCACCTCGGCGAGGGTGTCCGGACGGACCACGTTGGAGAGCCCGTCGCTGCACAGCAGCCACCGGTCGCCGACCCGGGGCACCATCGTCGCGTAGGACGGGGAGACGTCGTCGCCCTGGAGCGCCTGGGTGACCACCGCCCGGCGCGGATGGCTGCTGGCCTGGTCCGCGGTGATCACGCCCTGGTCCACCAGCATCTGGACGAAGGTGTCGTCCCTGGTGACCTGCTTGAGCACGCCCTCGCGGAACAGGTAGGCCCGGGAGTCGCCGACGTGCGCGAGGGCCAGGCAGCTGCCGGTACGGGCGAAGAGCAGGGCGGTCAACGTGGTGCCCATGCCCTGGCGCTCCGGATCCTCGGCAACCGCCTGCCGGATCCGCGCGGTGGCCACCGCGATGCCGCCCTGGAGCGCGGCCACCAGGGCGTCCTCGGGGGTCTCCACGTCGAGTGGGGCGACCGCGTCGATGGTGAGCGCGCTGGCCAGGTCACCGGCCGCCATCCCGCCCATGCCGTCGGCGACGGCGACGAGCCAGGTCCCGGCGTGCAGGGCGTCCTGGTTTCCACTGCGGATCAGCCCACGGTCGCTCGTTCCCACGGAACGCAGCTTCAGGGTCATGGGAGGCAGCCTGCCAGGCGAAGGGCGCAGTTGTCTCTAGGAGATCAGGACGACGGGGCGTGGCGCGGCCAATCTCACGTGTCCGCAACGGCGCGTCGCGGCACCCCGGCCCGGCGTCGTGCTGGCCGGCCGCCCTAGTCGGGCACCGAAAGCCATCCAGTCAGATCGATTGACATGCCCCTGACCCGCTGGAAACATCGAGCCGACACCTGGGAGCGCTCCCAGCTTCCGCCGCCACCGTTTCACTTCCCGTCCCGGAAGGACTCCCCAGTGACGCCATCCCGACGCCGCCTCCTGCTGGCCGCGGCGACCACCCTGGCCCTCACCGCCGCGGGCGCCGGCCCGGCCCACGCCGACCCGCCACCGGACGCCCCCGAGCAGATCGACAACGGCGACTTCACCGGCGGCGTGAGCCCCTGGTTCTCCTTCGGCACCGGCGCGCTCGCGGTGACCGACGGCCGGCTCTGCACCACCGTCCCCGGCGGGCTGGCCAACCCGTGGGACGCCGGCATCGGCCAGGACGGCGTGCCGCTGATCGCCGGAGCCGAATACACCCTCGGCTTCGCCGTCTCCGCCACTCCCGGCACCGCGGTCAAGGCCGTCCTGCAGCTCGGCAGCGCCCCGTACACGACGTACGCCGCAGTGGACGCCACCGCCACCGGCACCGCCCAGCGGGTCGAGCAGACCTTCACCGTCCCGGACGACAACCCCGCCGCCCAGCTGATCTTCCAGGTCGGTGGCGCCGCCGAGACGCAGACCGTCTGCCTGGACGACGTCTCGCTGCGCGGCGGCGAGCCGCCCGAGCCGTACGAGCCGGACACCGGGCCACGGGTGCGGGTCAACCAGGTCGGCTACCTGCCCGGCGGCCCGAAGAACGCCACCGTGGTCACCACGGCCACCGAACCGCTGCCGTGGCAGTTGCGCTCGGCCGGCGGCGCGGTCCTGGCCAGCGGCACCACCACCGCCCGCGGCGTGGACGGCGCCTCCGGGCAGAACGTGCAGACGGCCGACTTCTCCAGCTACCGCACACCCGGCAGCGGGCTGACGCTGACCGTGGACGGCGAGACGAGTCACCCGTTCGACATCTCCGGCACCCTGTACGACCGGCTGCGCGCCGACTCGCTCCAGTTCTTCTACGCCCAGCGCAGCGGCACCGCCATCGACGGCGACCTGATCGGCGACGAGTACGCCCGACCCGCCGGCCACCTCGGCGTGGCACCCAACCAGGGCGACACCAGCGTGCCCTGCCAACCGGGCGTCTGCGACTACTCCCTGGACGTGCGCGGCGGCTGGTACGACGCCGGCGACCACGGCAAGTACGTGGTCAACGGCGGCATCGCCACCTACCAACTGCTGAACACCTTCGAGCGGACCAGGACGGCGGCCACCGCGGCCGGCGGCACCGGGTTGGCCGACGGCACGCTGCGGGTACCCGAGCGCGCCAACGGCGTACCGGACATCCTCGACGAGGCCCGCTGGGAGTTGGAGTTCCTGCTGCGCATGCAGGTGCCGGCCGGCCAGCCGCTCGCCGGAATGGCGCACCACAAGATCCACGACCGGAACTGGACCGGGCTGCCGCTGGCCCCCCACGACGACCCGCAGCCCCGCGAGCTGCACCCGCCGTCGACCGCGGCCACCCTCAACCTGGCCGCCACCGCCGCCCAGTGCGCGCGGCTCTACGCCCCCTACGACGCGGCGTTCGCGGGCCGCTGCGCCACCGCCGCGACGACGGCCTACGCCGCGGCCAAGGCCCATCCAGCGGTGTACGCCAGCCCCACCGACGGCACCGGCGGCGGCGCGTACGACGACTCGACCGTCACCGACGAGTTCTACTGGGCGGCGGTCGAGCTGTACCTGAGCACCGGCACGCAGACCTACCTGAGCGACCTGACCGCCTCGCCGCACCACACCGGCGACGTGTTCGGCCCGCAGGGCTTCGGCTGGCAGAGCACCGCCGCGCTCGGCCGCCTCGACCTGGCCACCGTGCCGAACGGGCTACCCGCCGCCGAGCTGACCCGGGTCCGCGCCTCGGTCACCGCCGCCGCCGACGCGTACCTCGCCGAGCTGCGCCGGCAGGCGTACGGGCTGCCGATGCCCGGGGACGCCGGCAGCTACTTCTGGGGCGCCAACAGCAACATCATCAACAACGCCGTCGTGCTGGCCACCGCCTTCGACCTGACCGGCGACGCCGACTACCGCGACGGCGCCGTGCAGGCGATGGACTACCTGCTCGGCCGCAACGCGCTGAACATCTCCTACGTCACCGGGTGGGGCGAGCACGCGGCGGAGAACCAGCACAGCCGGATCTTCGGCCACCAGCTCGACCCGAACCTGCCGAACCCACCCGCCGGCTCCCTCGCCGGTGGCGCGAACGCCGCCCTCCAGGACCCGTTCGCGGCGCAACTGCTCGCCGGCTGCGAGCCGATGTTCTGCTATGTCGACGACATCAACTCGTACGCGACCAACGAGGTGGCGATCAACTGGAACTCGGCGCTGGCCTGGATCGCCTCGTTCCTGGCCGACCAGGGTGACGCCAACTCGGTGCCGGCCACCACCTGCGCGGTCCGCTACACCAACTACGGCACCTGGCACGGCGGGACCGGGTTCACCGCACAGCTGACCGTGCGCAACACCGGCGCCACGGCCGTCAACGGCTGGAGCGTGCGGTTCGCGTTCACCGGGGACCAGCGGGTACGCGAGGCGTGGCTGGCAAAGGTCACCCAGTCCGGCGCGACGGTGACCGCGCGCAACGAGTCGTACAACGCCCGGATCGTGCCCGGCGGCACCGTGACGTTCGGCTTCAACGCGACCACCGGCGGCGGCGCCAACCCCGCTCCCGGCCTGGTCACGGTCAACGGCTCGGCCTGCTCGCTGACCTGACCGGTACGGCTGGTGGCCGCTCCCCCTCGGGGCGGCCACCAGCCCCTCAAATCACGTGGACCCGGCCGGCCGCGTGGGCCATGGTGAGCGCCATGGACGGCGGCGAACTGACCGACGCGGAGCGTCGAGTGTGGGCGGCGATGCCGGCGGGGACACGGGCCACGTTGGCCGGCTTACCTGCCACGGATCTGCGTACCCTGTTGCTGACCGTGGCCCGCGACCGTGCGACGACCGTGCGCCCGCCCGACCTGGTTCGCCGCTGGCGCGAGGACCGCTTCGTCCGCCCGGCCCGCGCCGACCCCCGCGCGCTCGCCCAGGTCGAGGCACGAATGTGGCAACTGTTGCCGGCCGACATCTCGGGAGTGGAGCTGTCGCCGGTCGTACCGATGGGCACCTGCTCGACGGCCGCACCGGTCAACCAGAACAAGATCGTCAGCACGATGCGCGCCAGCGAGGTGCTGACCGAGCTACACGTCACGGTCTTCGACGACCCGGTCGTCCGGGAGCGACTGGCCGACACCGTCCGCCCGGCACTCGACGGTGGCGCGGTGCCGCTCGTGGACGAGCCGGAGCGGAGGCGCGGTCAGGGCTACTACACGGCTTGCTCTATACGGATCACCGTCCTGGGCGGGAGCCTGGAGGTCGGCGATGGCGGCTTCACCGATTGGACCGCCCGGCTGAGCGGCGACGCCAAGGAACGCTGCCTCGTCTCCTGCCTCGCCACCGAACGCCTCGTCGACTGCGCGGGCCGCTGAGCCCTGGCAACGACCCCGAAATCCAACACCTTCAGCCTCCCGGACCAGCATCCGATCGCCGCCGCTGAGAGCAGCCGAACCGTCCACCGACCGAGCACCAAACTGTCGTACATGTGTTCTAAGTCCGATCTGTGATGGAGGAGTTGGCGCAGGCGGAGGCGGCAGTCGCCGCCTGCGGCGACGCGGCGACGTGGGCCCTTGGGGAGCACGATCTCGTCGCGGCGCTGGATGCCGCGCACCGGCTCGAGCAGCGCCTGGCGGCCGTCAAGCTGGCCCTGGTGCGGGCCGTCGACAGTCGCGGCACGGCTGCGGCGCAGAGTGCGTCGTCGACGACGGTGTGGCTGCGCGATCGGCTGCGACTCACCGTTCCCGCCGCGCGCCGGTTGGTCGACCTCGCCGCTGCGCTGGACGCCGGAGCGCCGGGGGTCCGGGCTGCTCTGGCCATTGGGGACATCAGCGTGGAGCAGGCCCGGGTCATCGGCGACACCGTCAACACGGTGCACACCGCCGCCGGCGCCGAGGCTGCCGACAAGGCCGTCGGCGTGCTGGTCGAATGGGCCGGGCAGTTCGATCCCACGCTACTCCGCAGGCTGGGCACGCGGATCCTCGACCACGTCGCCCCGGAGGTCGCCGACGCCGCCAACCGGGCGGCGTTGGAGACCGAGGCCCGCCGTTCCGCCCGGGATCGTCATGTCACTCTGTCCGAGCTGCCAGATGGCCGCCTGCGGCTGACCGGCAGCCTCGACGCCGAAGCAGCCGGCCTGCTACGCGCCGCGATCGACCCGTTGACCGCACCCACCGGCCCGGACGACCCACGTACCCCCGGGCAACGCCGACACGACGCACTCGCCGACCTCTGCCGACTCACCCTACGCACCGGCGAGCTACCCGAGCACGGCGCCGAACCGGCCCAGATCGTGGTTACCACCAGCTTCGACGCGCTGACCCGGCAACTCGACTCCGGCACACTCGACACCGGCCTCCGGCTCACCCCAGAAACGGTCCGCCGCCTCGCCTGCGACGCGGCCATCCTCCCCGCCGTCCTCGGCAGCACCGGCCAGCCCCTCGACGTCGGCCGGCAACGCCGTCTCATCACCGGCCCACTACGACGCGCCCTGGTCCTGCGCGACCGCGGCTGCGCCTTCCCAGGCTGCGACCGCCCACCCCGCTGGTGCGACGCCCACCACATCCAACACTGGGCAGCCGGCGGCAACACCAGCCTGACCAACGCCGTGCTTCTCTGCGCCCACCACCACCGACACATCCATCACGGCGACTGGACCGTCCGACTGGGCGACGACGGCCACCCCGAATTCGTCCCACCAGCCTGGCTCGATCCCGACCAACTCCCCCGCCGCAACCACTACCACCGGCGGCCGTGACCACCACAGCCCATCCAGCAGCCATGACTGCGGGCACCGCAGTCCAGCGTGACCCTGCGCCGCGTCCACCTCCGGAACTCACGGCGGACCGGAACTCAGTGCGGGCCGGAACTGCGCGGCGGGCATGGCGCCGTTCTCTGGAGCACGCTCCGGAACGGGGCCAGGGGGTCGGTGTGACCGGCCTCGCGTCGTTCGGGACCGCCAATGTCGCCCGGCCTGCCTAACGTCGGCATCATGGCTGTCAACGGGGACGCGGTCGATCAGGACACCGAGGGTGAGCGGCTCGTCGACGTCTCCGCGGCCGTGCCCACCGCGCGCTGATGCGGGGCGTGTCGCCGCTGCCGCCGCCGGGGCGGCTGCGCACCCTCTCCCTCGCCACCCTGGCGAACTCCGTCGGCGCGGGGCTGTGGCTGACCGGCGCGGCTCTCTACCTCACCCGGGTCGTGGGACTCTCCGCTGTCCAGGTGGGCGCCGGGCTCAGCGTCGCAGGGCTGGTCGGGCTGACCGCCAGCGTGCCGCTCGGCGGGCTCGCGGACCGGCGCGACCCGCGTACGTTGCGAGCCGTCCTGCAGGTGCTCCAGGCGGTGGTTGCCGCAACGTACCTGCTGGTCGGCTCGTTCCCGGTGTTCCTGGTCGTCGCGGTGCTCGAGCTGCTGTTGACCTCTGGCAACCTCGCTGTCCGCGCCGCGCTGGTCGCCGCCGTTGCCGGCCCGCAGGGGCGGGTGCACGCCTTCGCCACGCTGCGGGCGGTGGCGAACCTGGGCATCGCGCTCGGGGCGGGGCTGGCCGGGTTCGCGCTGGCCGCCGACACGCATCTGGCGTACCAGATCCTGGTGGCAGGCAACGCGGCCAGCTATCTGGTGTCGGCGGCGCTGCTGTTGCGGCTGCCGGCCTTCCCGCCGCCCCCGCATCCCGCGACGGCCGCTGCTCTCCGCCGGGGTCGTCCGCTGCACGACGGCCGCTTCCTCGCGGTGAGCGGTGCGTCGGCGGTGCTCGCCCTCCACCAGACGGTACTCACGCTGGTGGTGCCGCTCTGGGCAGTGACCCTGGTCGGGGCGCCCCCGCCCGTCGTGTCGGCTGTGCTGCTGACCAACACGCTGCTCACAGTCCTGCTGGCGGTGCGGCTGAGCCGGGGCGCGGACGCTGCGGCCCCGGCGGCCCGGAAGATGCGCCGGGCTGGCCTGGTGCTGGCCGCCGCGATGCTGCTGTACGCGGCCACCGCCACCCTGCCCACCGCTTCGGCGGTCACGCTGTTGCTGGTCGCCACCGTCGTCTACACCGTCGGCGATCTGTGGCACAGCACCGCCGGGGCCGGTCTCGCCTACGATCTCGCTCCGCCGGACGCGGTCGGCGCGTACCAGGGTGCCGATGGGATGCTCGCCGGTCTGGCCCGCGCCGTCGCCCCGGCCCTGCTGACGCTGGTGGTGCTCGACGGCGGCGTGCCCGGCTGGCTGGCCGTCGGCGGGCTCTTCGCCGTGGTGGGCCTGGCCATCCCGGCGCTGACCCGGTGGGCGTTGGCCACCCGCCCGGGGTGTAGCAGCATGGTGGGCGTGACGGATCAGCAGAGCATCACCATTCGCCCCGGTGGTCCCGACGACGCCGCGACCGTGCTGCGGCTGCTCGACGGCGCTACCGCCTGGCTGGCGGCGCGCGGCCGGACCGGTCAGTGGGGCACCGAGCCGGCGTCGACGGATCCACGCCGGATCGCCCAGGCCGACGGCTGGGCCTCGGGCGGCGGCCTGCACCTGGCGATGCGCGACGACCGCCCGGTCGGCACCCTGGTGGTCGGCGCCGCCAGCGACTACGTGCCCCCGGCCACCGAGCCGGAACTCTACGTGCGGCTGCTGGTCACCGACCGGGAGCACGCCGGCCTGGGGATCGGGGCGCGGCTGCTGGAGCACGCCGCGGAACTGGCCCGGTCGCGGGGGCTGGGGCTGCTCCGGGTGGACTGCTACGGCGGCGACGATCGGACGCTGGTCCGCTTCTATGAGCGCTGCGGCTTCACCGCCACCGACTCGTTCACTGTCGCGCGACCGGGACGTGACCCGTGGCCCGGGCAGCTCCTCGTCCGTCGGCTCGGCTGAGCACTCGTCCAGACGCTGACGGCCGGGCCGCCTCCAGTCGTCGGCCCGTCAGCCGATCTCTTCGTCGACGTAGCACCAGCGCCAGGTCTCGCCGGGCTGCACCGACTGGATCACCGGGTGGCCGGTGGACTCGAAGTGCTTCGTCGCGTGCTGGTTCGGTGACGAGTCGCAGCAGCCGACGTGCCCGCAGGTCAGGCAGGCTCGCAGGTGCACCCAGTCGGCGTCTCCGATGGCGACGCAGTCCGGGCATTCCTCGGTGGTGCCCGACTCCACGGCGCCGGCCTCGGTCAGGTGCTGACAGCTCACTTCTCGACCTCCTGCCGCAGCAACGACTCTTCCAGGTCCAGGTCACGATAGGCCCGCACCAGCACCTCCTCGGGGATCCGACCGGCGTCCCGGGCAGCCCGGAAGACGTCCCGCTCGGCGTCGATCATCTCTTGTCGAAGCCGACCGTACGCCTGGGACGGGGTCTCCCGCTCGGCGCCACCGAGCCGTTCCCAGGCCAGGTTCGTGCGGTCGTCCAGCGCCCGGCGCAGCCGGTCCACCACCGCCGCCGGTGCGTCGGCGGCCAGCGCGTCGAGGCGGTCCCGGGCGGCCCGGCTGGCCTGCTGCTGCACCCCGGCGGCCGACAGCGCGTCCTGCACCGGGTCGTCCTGCGGCAGCTTCAGCCGGCGGGCGACCAGCGGCAGCGTGGCCCCCTGGCCGACCAGGGTGACCACGATCACCGCGAAGGCCAACCAGATGAACAGCGCCCGGGGGTAGGGCGCGTCGTCGGCCAGGGTCAGCGGCAGGGCCAGCGCGGCGGCCAGGGTCACCACGCCACGCATCCCGGCCCAGCCGATGATGATCGGGAACTTCGGCGACGGGGTCTCGTCCCGGCGGCGGATCCGGGGCACCAGCCGGGCCAGGTAGGTGGCCGGGAAGAGCCAGACGAACCGAGTGAGGAAGACCGTGGCGAGCACCGCGAGGGTGATCGTGATGAGCGAGCCGATCGGCTCGTCGAGGTCCCGCAGCACCTCCCGCAGTTGGAGGCCGACCAGGAGGAACACCAGCCCTTCCAGCAGGAACCGGGCCAGTCGCCAGAACGCCCCGACCTGCAACCGGGAGGCCGCCGACAGCAACTGGGGCAGCCTGTGGCCGAGTGCCAGCCCGGTGACCACCACCGCGACCACGCCGGAGGAGTGCACCGCCTCGGCGGCGAACACCACCGCGAACGGGATGATCAACGACAGCGCGTTGTCCAGCAGTGGGTCGTTGATCCGCCGGTGTAGGAAGCCGAAGATCACCGCACCGAGGGCGCCGATCAGGATGCCGCCGCCGGTGGCCCGCAGCACCTCGATGGCGACCTCGGCGGTGCCGACCGCCGAGCCGATGGTGGCCAGCGTCGCGACCCGCAGCAGCACCAGCGCGGTGGCGTCGTTGACCAGGCTCTCCCCCTCCAGGATGGTGACCACCCGACGGGGTAGGCCGACCCGCCGGGCGACCGCCGTGGCGGCCACCGCGTCCGGCGGGGCGACCACCGCGCCGAGGGCCAGGCAGATCGCGAACGGCACCTGCGGCAGCAGCAGGTGCAGCACGAGCCCGACCACGAACGCGGTGAACAGCACCAGGCCGACGGCGAGCAGCAGGATCGGCCGGATGTTGTTCTTGAACGCCGGCACCGAGGTTTCCAGCGCGGCGACGTAGAGCAGCGGCGGCAGGATGCCGACCAGCACCAGCTCCGGGTCGAGCCGGACCTGCGGGAAGCCCGGCACGAAGGAGAGCGCCAGACCGAGTACGACCAGCAGGATCGGCGCGAGCAGGCCGAGCCGGCGGGCCAGCGCCGCGCCCAGGGTGGCGATCGCCAGGAAGACGACGACCGGAAACAGGCTCTCCATGGGTACGAGCCTAGGGGTCCGGGGGCCGGACCCCGCTCAGCCGCCCGGGCGCAGCTTCGGCAGCACCTCGGCGCCGAACGCGTCGATGAACCCTCGCTGCTCCTGCCCGACGTGGTGCAGGGCGATCTGGTCGAAGCCGAGCTCCAGGTACTCCTCCAGCCAGCCGACGTGCCGGCTGAGGTCGGCCGAGACGTTCACCACCTCGGCGACCCGCTGAGCCGGCACGTCGGCCGAGACCATGTCGAAGTGCTCGGCGGTCTCCAGATCCCAGCAGACCGGCGGGGCGAAGACGTTGCTGCGCCACTGGTCGTACGCGATTGCTTCGGCCTGTGCCTGCTCCGGTGCCCAGCTGACGTGGACCTGCAGGTGCAGTGGCCCGCGCCCGCCAGCGTCCCGGTACGCGTCGATCATCTCGCGGAGGTGCGCCACCGGCGCGTTCACCGTGATCAGCCCGTCCGCCCACTCGGCGCACCAGCGGGCGGTGGCCACGCTGACCGCGGCACCGACCAGCGCCGGTGGCTCCTCGGGGCGGGTCCACAGCCGGGCCCGGTCCACCCGGACCAGGCCGTCGTGGCTGACCTCCTCGCCGGCCAGCAGCGCCCGGATCACGTCCACGCACTCGCGCAGCCGCGCCGCGCGTACGTCCTTGCGTGGCCATGGATCACCGGTGATGTGCTCGTTGCTGGCCTCACCGGTACCCAGCGCGGCCCAGAACCGGCCCGGGTACATCGCGCCGAGCGTGCCGATGGCCTGCGCGATGATCGCCGGGTGGTAGCGCTGGCCAGGGGCGTTGACCACGCCGAACGACATGCCGGTGGACTGCAACGCGGCACCCAGCCAGGACCAGGCGAAGCCCGATTCGCCCTGCCGGACGCTCCACGGGGAGAAGTGATCCGAGCACATGGCAGCGTCGAAGCCGGCCCGCTCGGCGTGCATCACCGCCTCCAGCAGGGCACGGGGGTGGATCTGCTCATGGGACGCGTGAAACCCGAACACCGTCATGGGCGCACTTCCTACCCACGACGGCGTCCGGTTGAACCGCCCCGGGTGGGCCGCCCGGTCCGCGCCGGTTACTCGGCGTGCGCGCCGGCGCCGGCCGACGCGGCGCCCTCGCCCACCCAGACCGTCTTGGTGTTGCAGAACTCCCGCATGCCCAGCGCGGACAACTCCCGGCCGTAACCGGAGTTCTTCACGCCGCCGAACGGCAGCTCCGGGAAGGAGGTGGTCATCCCGTTGATGAAGACGTTGCCGGCGTCCAGGTCGGTGGCGAAGCGCTCCTGCTCGGCCGGGTCCCGGGTCCAGGCGTTCGAGCCGAGCCCGAACGCGGTGCCGTTGGCCACCTCGATCGCCTCCTCGTACGACGACACCCGGTACAGGCCGGCGACCGGGCCGAAGACCTCCTCGCTCCACATCCGCATCTGCGGCGTGAGGTCGGTGACCACCGTCGGTGGGTAGAACCAGCCGTCACCGGGCGGCAGCTCGCCGCCGCAGAGCACGGTCGCGCCGTTGTCCACGGCGTCGCGCACCTGGGCGTGCACCTCGTCGCGACCGCCCTGGCTGGCCAACGGCCCCACGTCGGTGTCCGGGTCCATCGGGTCGCCGACCCGCAGCGCCGCCATGTTCGCGGCGAACTTCTCCGCGAAGGCGTCGAACACGTCGGTGTGCACGATGAACCGCTTGGCGGCGATGCAGGACTGACCGTTGTTCTGGCAGCGGGCGGTGGTGGCCACCTCGGCGGCCCGGTCCACGTCGGCCGAGGGCATCACCACGAACGGGTCGCTGCCACCCAGCTCCAGCACGGTCTTCTTCAGCTCCCGGCCGGCGACCTGGGCGATGGAACGGCCGGCGCGCTCGCTGCCGGTGAGCGTGGCGGCGCGTACCCGGGGATCGCTGAGGATCCGGTCGACGGCGTCCGAACCGACCAGCACGGCGGTGAACGCCCCCTCCGGGAAGCCGGCCCGACGGAACACGTCCTCCAACAGCAACGCGGTCTGCGGCACGTTCGAGGCGTGCTTGAGCAGGCCGGTGTTGCCGGCCATCAGCGCCGGTGCGGCGAAGCGGATCACCTGCCAGAGCGGGAAGTTCCACGGCATCACCGCGAGCACCGCACCGATCGGCTGATAGCGGATGAACGCCCGGGTCGCCTTGACCGCCGTGGCGTCGGCAGGCTCGTCGGCGAGGAACGACGGCGCCTGGTCGGCGTAGAACCGGCAGGCGGAGGCGCACTTGGTCACCTCGGCCTGCGCCGCG
Source organism: Micromonospora sp. NBC_00858 (assembly GCF_045207365.1). NCBI lineage: Bacteria > Bacillati > Actinomycetota > Actinomycetes > Micromonosporales > Micromonosporaceae > Micromonospora > Micromonospora sp. NBC_00858. The sequence goes on from NZ_CP108828.1 coordinate 4,046,444, forward strand.
ATGTACGTCTTGCCCATCTCCGTGGTCATGATCCGGGCGATCTCGTCCCGGTCGGCCTCCAGCAGGTCGGCCGCGGCGTTCATCCACCGGGCGCGCTGGCCGACGGTGGTCTCGCGAAGCTGCTGGTGCGCGAGGTCGGTGCGCTCGATGGCGGCGTCGAGCTGCTCGGTGGACATCGCCTCGTAGGTCTTGAGCACCTGTCCGGTGGCGGGGTTGGTGGTGGCGATGGGCATCTCGTCCTCCTGTCACTCGAACAGCGAGTGCTTGACGCCCGGCTCCTCGCGGTGGCGGGCGGCGCGGCGGCGCTGGATCACGACCAGGTCGACCACGGCGACCACGGCGAAGATCGCGCAGACCACGCCGAGCCAGGCGATGCCGGCCCAGAACGCCAACACCGCGAAGAGCGCCATGATCACCAACCCGAAGCCGGCGAGGGTGAGTCGGAGGTTGAGCGCGCTGTTCGCGTGGCCGACCGTGCCGCGGGCACGCCGGGGCTGCGATCTCGTCATACCCTCCGACCTACCCCAGATCGCCAGCGTTAACCGGCCCCGGGCACCCCGGTCGGTCGCGCCACCGGGGTGCGCCGGTGTGCTCGGTTACACCCGTTCGCCCCACGGCCCCGCCGACCGCAGGATGGACGCATGCCCATGACCCAGACCGTGCCGGTGACCGTCGCCATCGCCCGGCGCGCCGATCCGGCCCGGGCCAGCGAGATGGTGGCCTGGATGCGGGCCGGCACGGCGCTGGCCGAGGCGTTTCCCGGGTTCCTCGGCGCCGGCTGGGTGCAGAGCGGTCCGGGCTCGGCGGATTGGCACATGCTCTACCGCTTCGCCGACGCCGAGACGCTGCACCGGTGGGAGGAGTCGCCGCAGCGGCACTGGTGGCTCAGCTCGGCGCAGGGCATCGTCGAGCACACCCGGGTCGAGCGGCGCACCGGGATCGAGGGCTGGTTCGACCCGCCGCTGGAGCACTGGGTGGACCCGGTCGAGCCGATCCCGCCGGCGTCGCCGCCGAGATGGAAGCAGGCGGTGACCATCTGGCTGGCGTTCTTCCCACTGAGTCTCACCGCCACCCTGCTGACCACCCGGTTTCTCGCCGACGTGCCGCTGGCGGCCCGGGTGCTGCTGATGACGCTCTGCCTGACCCCGCTGATGACCTACCTGGTGCTGCCCCAGATCACCCGGGCGCTGCACTGGTGGCTGCACGGCCAGCCATGGCCCGCGCCGACGTGGCGGCGATCATCCAGCCGTCCCGCCAGGAGCCCGGGCGGCATGCACAAAGGAGCGTGATACCTGTGAGGCATATTGATGACTCACAGGTATCACGCTAGTTGGGACAGGCGGTCAGACGCGCCGTAGCACGCCCGAGGCGGCCATACCGACGCTCTGCCGCATACCCGACAGCAACTTCCCGACAAACCACGTCCTGCGCATAGAGTTACCGCGCTGTCGCTCTGTGCTGCGAAGACGGGGGATGTCATGCCTCGACGCTGGGTCGCCGCCCTGGCCTGTCTCGCGGCGCTGGTCGCGCTGGCCTGCGAGGGCGGCACCTCGGCGACACCCCGCCCGACCAAGGGCACCCCGCAGCCCGGCGGGCCGGGCGGCATCGCCGCGCTGGGCGACTCGATCAGCACCGGCTTCGCCTCCTGCCTGGTGCTCACCTCCTGCGAGCGCAACTCCTGGTCCACCGGGGACGGCCTGCGGGTGCGGAGCCACTACCGGCGACTACTCGACCAGGACTCCGCGATCCGCGGCCGGATGTACAACCACGCCCGGCCGGGTGCCCGCGCCGACGCGCTGGAGGGCCAGGCGAAGGCAGCGGTACGCGACCGCGCCGACTACGTCACCGTGCTGATCGGCGCCAACGACGTCTGCCGGGGCGGGGTGGACTCGATGACACCGGTGGCGCAGTTCCGGGCCGACGTCGACCGGGGCCTGCGGGTGCTGCGGACCGGCCGGCCGAAGGCCCGGGTGCTGGTGGTGAGCATCCCCGACCTGAACCGGCTCTGGGAGGTCGGGCACGGCGACTCCCGGGCGGTACGCGCCTGGCGGCGGGGCGTCTGCCCGGCCCTGCTGGCCGAGCCGACCTCGACGGCGCCCGCCGATCGGGCCCGCCGGGCCGCCGTCCGGGACCGGATCGACGCGTACAACGCCCAGTTGGTGGCCGCGTGCCGGGCGTACGGCTCGCGCTGCCGGCACGACGGCGGCGCGGTGCACAAGGTCCGGTTCACGCTCGACATGTTGAACCCGCTGGACTGGTTCCATCCCAACGTCACCGGGCAGGGTCGGCTCGCCGACGTCACCTGGCGCTCCTCCGGCCTGGCCGACTGACCGGCCCCCACGCCCTCGGACGATCGCGGGGGTGCCGGTCAGGGGTGGCGGGGTTCCGGCACGGTGCTGCGCGGGCGGTAGAGAGCCCGGGAGCGCGCCGCCAACTCCTTGGTGGCCGACGAGTTGGCCCAGGTGCCGAGCACGATCGCGGCACCGGGCACGATCTTGGCGACCATCCGCTTGGCCGCCCGGACGCCGGCCATCTGGGCCAGCCGGACGCCCAGCTTCAGCATGACGTGGCCGAGCGGGCGCTGGCGCCCGCCCAGGCCGAAGAGCGCGTCGGCGCGTTCCCGGCCGGCGGCTACCCCGAGCGCCAGCCGGGCGCTCTCGGCGACCTTGTGCACCCGCTGGAGCACCAGCAGGTCGGTGGCCCGGTCGGTGTGCAGCGGGTCGACGTCGTAGGCGGCGGCGATGTGCAGCACCATCCGCGCCTGGGTCCAGGCCAGCACGCCCACGTCGAGCACGGCGCCGGGCAGCCCGGCCGCGCCGGAGACCGCACCGGAGAGGCGGGCCAGGTTGACGAATTTGCGGGCCGCCTGGTCGGCCAGGGCATCGGCCGAGACACCGGGCTGATCGGCCCGGGCCCGGCTGGCCCACTGCGCGGCCTCCGGGGCGAGCCGGCGCACCGCCTCCAGGGCGAGGTGCTCCGGGGCGTACTGCGGATCGTCACGCATCCGGTCCCAGAGCCGGGCCGGCGGGCCCTCGGGAGCGTCCGCCGGCCCGGCCGGCAGGCCGGCGGACGGTTGGGGGGTGGGTGCGGCGGGCGGGCCGCCGACGGGTGGGGTGTCGGTCACCGGGTCTCCCCAGGGGGTCGGTACGGCGGGCAGGACGGCCGGTGGAAGGGTCAGCGGCGGCGGTTGGACAGCCGGGCCGCCAACCCCTTGAGCTTCTGCTGGTTGCCGGGCTTGGCCATCTCGCGCCGGCCCCGGTCGACCAACTGCTGCCCCTTCGGCGATTTCAGAAATGCGCTGATCCGCTGCATTAGTGACATAACGTCCTCCTGTCGGTGATTCCTCTGTCATGTGTACCCCGAACCCGCAATGGATGTACCCGGGACGCGACAGGCTCAACCGCGACAGTCCACAGTGGTCGACAGGTTACCGCCCGGACGGCACGATGGCTTCGACGACCCTGGTGGCCCGCCACTCGTGCTGCTGGTAGTGCTCGGGGTACGCGGAGACCTGCACCGCCTGGGCGGCGTCGGTGAGCCGCATCTGCTGCCAGCCGGGCACCTGCTCCAGCGCGGTGAGGAACTGCTGGGTGGCGAACTCGGGGTCCATCAGCCGGCTGACCGGGCCCCAGCCGCTGCTGGAGCGCTGCTGGAAGAGCCCGACCGAGTCGTGGTCCCAGCCGATCGCCTGGTGCGGGTAGTCCTGCGACTCGGGCAGCACGCCACTGGCGTAGTTGTAGAGGTTGCTCTCCTGCATGGCGGTGGCCACCGCGATCACCAGGCCACGGCGGGCGACACCCATCTTGCGGCCGGTACGGACGATCGCCTCGGCGTTCTCCATCTGGTCCTCGTCCAGCCCGGCGACGGGCGCCGGGTCGGTCGGGAGCGCCGGCGCGGTCTTGCGGGCCTTCGGGGTGGTGTCCGGGTCGGCGGAGGGGGTGCCGGAGGGGGTAGCGGAGGGGGTGCTCGAGGAGGCGACGCGCTCGAGGTCACGGGAGGCGCGCTGCTGGTCGGCGCGCTGGAGCAGCTCCGAGCTGTTGGCGAGCGAATCGACCCGGGGCGCCCCGTCGGCGGTCTCGTGACGGACCTGCGCGACAGCGGCCAGGCCGAGGCAGCAGACCACGCCGGTGGCGAGAGCCACCTGGGCCCGGCGTCGACCGGTCAGGTCCCGGGCGTAACCCCGGAGCCGACTCGCGGCGGCTGTCCGTTCGGATGAGGTGCCATCCTCCGTACCGGTAGTGGGGCTGCTCGGGGCGTACGGGTCGTCGAGGGTTCCGTCGTCACGCATCAGCCGAGGCTAGGCAGGGGGAAACCCCGATCACGCACGGTGATCATGTGGCGCTCGCCACAGAATGGGGGTGCCCTGGTGGACGAGCGGGACGGCTCGACCCGCCCGGGGAACGAACCTCGCGTACCGGGTGAAGCTGGCGCGGCACGCAGGCCGGCACGGTCGGCGACAGGAGCGGACATCCGGCCCCGCCCAACGACATGATCGACAAACTCGGCCTTTGGGTCGAACCGCCCTCAGCCGATCGGCCCATGAGGGCCGACCTGGCGGGGTAATCAGGTGATTAGTCCAGTCCTGCCCATCAGACGGGCGACGAATTGCCCGCCGCAGGAATGCACCAGGATGGCGGGTACGTTGCCCGAACCGGGTGCCGTCCGTTGCGTCGGTATCCCGTAGGCACATTCCAGGGAGGTCCGCACCGGTGCTCGACCCACACGAGCTCTACGAGCTCACCGACGATCTGCCCGACCTCGGGCAACCGGTCCTGATCCAGGCCCTCACCGGGTTCGTGGACGCCGGCAACGCCAGCCGGCTGGCCCGCGAGCAGTTGCTCACCTCGTTGGAGAGCCGGCCGATCGCCACCTTCGACGTGGACCAACTCTTCGACTACCGCTCGCGGCGGCCGGTGATGACCTTCGTCGAGGACCACTGGGAGAGCATCGACGCGCCCAAGCTGGAGCTGCACCTGCTGCACGACGACGACGAGACCCCGTTCCTGCTGCTCACCGGCCCCGAGCCGGACCTGCAGTGGGAGCGCTTCGTGGCCGCCGTCGCCGGGCTCGCCGCCCGGCTGGACGTCCGCCTCACCGTGGGGCTCAACTCGATCCCGATGGCGGTGCCGCACACCCGACCGACCGGGGTCACCGCGCACGCCACCCGGCCCGAGCTGATCGGCGGGTACGAGCCCTGGCTGCAACGGGTCCAGGTGCCCGGCAGCGTCGGTCACCTGCTCGAGTTCCGCCTCGGCGAGCAGGGCCGCGACGCGCTCGGCTTCTCCGCTCATGTGCCGCACTATGTGGCGCAGACCGAGTACCCGGCCGCCGCCGAGGTGCTGCTCACCTCGGTGTCGCGCAGCACCGGGCTGCTGCTGCCCGGCGACGGGCTGCGCTCGGCCGCCGAGGTGGTCCGGGTGGAGATCGACCGGCAGGTCGCCCAGACCGAGGACGCAGCCGCCCTGGTCCAGGCCCTGGAGGAGCAGTACGACGCGTTCTCCCGGGGACGCGGCGAGAAGAGCCTGCTCGCCCCGGACGCCGGCCCGCTGCCCACCGCCGACGAACTCGGCGCGGAGTTGGAACGGTTCCTGGCCGAACAGACCCGTCCCGGCGACACCCCGGGCAGCTGACCGGGCGTCACGGGGGCGGATGCGGCAGGCTGGGGACATGCGCCTGGCGACCTGGAACGTGAACTCGGTGAAGGCCCGGCTGCCCCGGCTGCTGGAGTGGCTGGCCGGCACCGGGCCGGACGTGGTCTGCCTGCAGGAGACCAAGTGCCCGGACGGCGCCTTCCCGGTGACCGAGGTGGGCGAGCTTGGTTACACCGTGGCCAGCCACAGCGACGGCCGGTGGAACGGCGTGGCCATCCTGTCCCGGGTCGGCCTGGCCGACGTCCGGGTCGGGTTCGCCGGTGAGCCCGGCTTTCCCGAGCCCGAGGCCCGGGCCATCTCCGCCACCTGCGACGGGGTGCGGGTCTGGTCGGTGTACGTGCCCAACGGCCGGACGCCGGACGACCCGCACTACGCGTACAAACTGGCCTGGTTCGCGGCTCTGCGCGACGCGCTGGACACGGAGCTGGCCGGCGGGCTGCCGCTGGCCGTCTGCGGCGACTTCAACGTCGCCCCGACCGACGCCGACGTCTGGGACCCGGCGGTCTTCACCCACTCCACGCACGTCACCCCGGCCGAGCGGGCGGCCCTCGCGGCCCTGCGCGACCTGGGGCTCAGCGACGTGGTGCCGACCCCGATGAAGGGCCCCCACCCCTTCACCTACTGGGACTACCGGGCCGGAATGTTCCACCAGAACAAGGGCATGAGAATCGACCTGGTGTACGCCTCCGCGCCGTTCACCCGCGCGGTCCGCTCGGCGTACGTGGACCGGGAGGCCCGCAAGGGCAAGGGCCCCTCCGATCACGCCCCGATCGTGGTCGACGCCGATCTGGTACCCGTGGTCGAGGCGTTCTGAGCCCACCCCGGGCGGCGGCTAGGGTGGGCAGATGGCAGTCGTGAAGATCAACGCAATCGACGTCCCGGAAGGCGCGGGCGCGGAGCTGGAGAAGCGGTTCGCCGCCCGAGCCGGAACGGTGGAGAACTCCCCCGGCTTCCTCGGCTTCGAGCTGCTCCGGCCGGTGGCCGGCGAGACCCGCTACTTCGTCTACACCCGCTGGGAGACCGAAGAGGCGTACCAGGCCTGGGCCGCCGGCCCGTCCCGCGCCGCCCACGCCGCCGCCCCCGGCGAAAAGCCCCGCCCCCCGGTCGCCTCCGGCGCGACGCTGCTGGAGTTCGAGGTGGCCCTCCACGTCCCGCAGCCGTAGCTATCCCAGCCCTCTCGGGTCCGGGTCGGGGATATCGGGGTGTCCAGGCCGGCGCGATACCCCAACATCGCCGATCTCGTGTCGATCACCTCGGCGAACGGCGTGAGGTCAGGGGTTGCGGGAGCTCTGCAGGGTGGCGAAGGCGATCACGTTGTCGGCGTAGCCGGTGCGGCCGCCGATGAACTGGCCTCCGCAGGTGATCAGCCGTAACACCGGCGGGCCGTCGTGGCCGTAGATCCGCTCGGCGGGCAGTTGGTCCTTCGGGAAGTGCTCGACGGTGTCGACCTTGAACACCACCACCGATTTGTCCGCCCGGGACACCTCGATCAGGTCGCCGGGCTTGAGCATGCCCAGGTCGTAGAAGACCGACGGGCCGCTCTTGGTGTCCACATGCCCGACGATCACCGCCGGGCCGGGCTCGCCGGGCGTGGGCCCGCGGTCATACCAGCCGGTCTCGTTGTGCCGCTCCAGCGGCGGTACGGCGATCGAGCCGTCCCGGGCCTGCCCGACCGGCGCCACCGGCGCGGCGACCTTGATCGCCGGTACCGAGAGGCGCACCGGGCGGCTGGCCGACAACCCGACCGACTCGCTGCGGGGCGGCCGGTCACCGCCGGCCGGGGCCCAGTCGAGCGGGCCGACCGAGCGGCCGAGCCCCGCCCCGGTGGCGAAGACGCCGGCCAGCACCAGCACCACGGCCACCGGCAGGGACCAGGGGCTGCGGCCGGGTGCCCGGCTGCGCCGGGGCGCGACGGCGGTCGGCGGTCGGGCGGCCACCGGCGGGCGCTCGGTCACCGACGGGCGATCAGCGCGCGGGCGGGCGTCACCGGGCGGCTGCGAGGGGCGGAAGATCTCCATGGCGGGCTCAGTGGCGGACGGCGCCGCGGACGGTACGCGGCCGACGCAGGGCCACCACGGCGAGGATCAGCCCGGCGATGGTCAGCGCCGCGCCTCCGGGCACCAGCAGCTTGCCGGTCATCCCGCCCTCGTCGGCGCCGAAGCCGGTGGCCGGCCCTCGACTGGGCTGGACCTTCTTGACCACCTGCAGCATCGTCGAGGCGGTCTCGCCGTCGCGGCACTCCAGCTTGACCCGGTAGTTGCCCGGGCGGGTGCGCTCGCGGACCATCGGGGCGGCGGTGAGCACCCCACGCTGCGGCTGCACGCCGACCGCGCCGAAGGCGTCGGAGACCACGGTGGCGCCGACCGAGTTGTCCCGGCAACTGGCCCGGATGCCGACCAGGTAGCCGGGCTGCACCGTGCTGGGGCTCACCTCGACGAAGACGTCCACCACTGGCCCCGGCTGCGGCGCACCACCCGGCGGGCCGGGCTGGGGCGTGCCGGGGGCGGGCGCGGCGAACGCGAGGGCGACAGGGCCGGCCGCGGCGGACCGGGGCACCGCGTGCGTGAGGGCGGCAGGCGCAAAGGAAGCGGACGCGGCGGGCGCAAGAGGTGCGGCGTGCGCGGGAGCGGCGGCCAGCAGGGGGCCGGCGAGCACGGTCACCACCGACAGGGTCACGCCGCCGCGGGTCACTGTCACGATGCCCCCTCTCGACGCCGTGCGGCCGAGCCGAGCAGCGGACCGCCCGGTCTGCCGTACCAGATGGATCCTCTCATTCCCGGTCGCACATCACATCCGATCCGCCGACAGCGTCGCGTACGCTCGGGTCGCTGTGACCACCACCGACCATGACCCCGCCGCCCCGCCCGCGAGCCGGCCGATCCGCACCTTCCACCCCCGACGGGGCCGGATGAGCGGGCGGCAGACCGACGCGCTGGACCGTCTCTGGCCCGCCTACGGCCTGGACGTCCCGGACGGACCCGTCGATCTGGCCGACCTGTTCGGCCGCCGGGCGCCGGTGGTGTTGGAGATCGGCTCGGGCATGGGGGACAGCACCGCCGCGATGGCCGCCGCTGACCCGGATCGAGATTATCTGGCGGTCGAGGTGCACACGCCGGGAATTGCGAACCTGCTCGACCTGGTGGACCGCGGCGGCCTGAGCAACGTCCGGGTGGCCCAGGGCGACGCGTTGGACCTGGTCAGCGGCCTGCCCGAGGGTGTCCTGGACGCCGTGCACATCTTCTTCCCGGACCCATGGCCGAAGTCCCGCCACCACAAGCGGCGGATCATCCAGCCGTCGCACGTGGCGCTGCTGCGCTCCCGGCTGACGCCGGGCGGCACGCTGCACTGCGCCACCGACTGGGCCGAGTACGCCGAGGCGATGCGGCACACCCTGGACGCGGACCCGGGGCTGGTGGACGCGTACGGCGGGTTCGCGCCACGTCCGGCGCACCGCCCGGTGACCAAGTTCGAACGGCGGGCGCTCACGGCCGGCCGGCCGGTGGCCGACCTGATCTACCGCCGACGGTGACCATCCGGGCGTCCACCGCGCCCGGACGGCGATCCAGAGAACTGCGGGTTGGCGCCCGGGGGCATGATCCAGGCACCATGGACACGCTATGACGCTCACCGCCGCGCTGCCGACAAGCGCCGACCCCGACACCCTCTTCGACGCGTTCGCCAGCTGGGCGAAGGAGCGCGGCCTCGACCTCTACCCCCATCAGGAGGAGGCGGTCATCGAGATCGTCTCCGGCGCCAACCTGATCATGAACACGCCCACCGGCTCGGGCAAGAGCCTGGTGGCGGTCGCCGCGCACTTCGCGGCGCTCGCAGACAGCCGGACGACCTTCTACACCGCCCCGATCAAGGCGCTGGTGTCGGAGAAGTTCTTCGCCCTGTGCGAGGTCTTCGGCGCCGAGAACGTCGGCATGCTGACCGGCGACGCCAGCGTCAACGCCGACGCCCCGATCATCTGCTGCACCGCGGAGATCCTGGCCAACCTGGCGCTGCGCGAGGGTGACCAGGCCGACGTCGGCCAGGTGATCATGGACGAGTTCCACTTCTACGCCGAGCCCGACCGGGGCTGGGCCTGGCAGGTGCCGATCATCGAGCTGCCGCAGGCCCAGTTCATCCTGATGTCCGCCACCCTCGGGGACACCACCCGGTTCGTCGACGACCTGACCCGGCGCACCGGCCGGCCGACCGCCGTCGTCCGCTCGGCCGAGCGGCCGGTCCCGCTGATCTTCTCGTACGCGATGACGCCGCTGCACGAGACGCTTGAAGAGCTGCTGGAGACCAAGCAGGCCCCGGTGTACGTGGTGCACTTCACCCAGGCCGCCGCGCTGGAGCGCGCCCAGGCGCTGATGAGCGTCAACGTCTGCACCCGTGCCGAGAAGGACATGATCGCGGAGGCGATCGGCGGCTTCCGGTTCACCGCCGGCTTCGGCAAGACGCTGTCCCGGCTGGTCCGGCACGGCATCGGCGTCCACCATGCCGGCATGCTGCCCAAGTACCGCCGGCTCGTCGAGACCCTCGCGCAGGCCGGCCTACTCAAGGTCATCTGCGGCACCGACACCCTCGGCGTGGGCATCAACGTGCCGATCCGCACCGTGCTGTTCACCGGCCTGTCCAAGTACGACGGGGTCCGCACCCGGCTGCTCAAGAACCGGGAGTTCCACCAGATCGCCGGGCGGGCCGGCCGGGCCGGCTACGACACCATCGGCCGGGTCGTGGTGCAGGCCCCCGAGCACGTCATCGACAACGAGAAGGCCCTCGCCAAGGCCGGCGACGACCCGAAGAAGCGGCGCAAGGTGGTCCGCAAGAAGCCGCCGGAGGGCTCGATCGGGTGGGGTCAGCCCACCTTCGACCGGCTGGTCGACGCCGAGCCCGAGCCGCTGACCTCCAGCTTCCAGGTCAGCCACTCGATGCTGCTCAACGTGATCGGCCGGCCCGGGGACGCGTTCCTCGCGATGCGGCACCTGCTCACCGACAACCACGAGGACGCCGCCGCCCGGCGCCGGCACATCCGCCGGGCGATCGCCATCTACCGCGCGCTGCGCGCCGGCGGCGTGGTCGAGGAACTGCGCGAGCCGGACGAGACCGGCCGGCGGATCCGGCTCACCGTCGACCTCCAGCTCGACTTCGCGCTCAACCAGCCGCTCTCCCCGCTGGCACTGGCCACCATCGAGCTGCTCGACGCCGAGTCCCCGTCGTACGCCCTGGACGTCCTCTCGGTGATCGAGTCGATCCTCGACGACCCCCGACAGATCCTCTCCGCCCAGCAGTTCAAGGCCCGCGGCGAGGCGGTCGCCGCGATGAAGGCCGAGGGCATCGAGTACGAGGCCCGCCTGGAGCTGCTCGACGAGGTGACCCACCCGAAGCCGCTCGCGGAGCTGCTGGAGGCCGCGTACGAGATGTACCGGCAGGGGCACCCCTGGGTCGCCGACCACCAGCTCTCCCCCAAGGCCGTGGTCCGCGACATGTACGAGCGGGCCATGACCTTCACCGAGTACGTGCAGTTCTACGGGCTGACCCGCTCGGAAGGGCTGGTGCTGCGCTACCTGGCCGACGCGTACAAGACGCTGCGGCAGACCGTGCCCGAGGACGCCAAGACCGAGGAACTGATCGACCTCATCGAGTGGCTGGGCGAGCTGGTCCGCCAGGTCGACTCCAGCCTGATCGACGAGTGGGAGCGACTGCGCAACCCGTCCGACGTGGCCGAGGTGGCCCAGGCGCACGCCTCGCTGACCGACCGGCCACCGGCGGTGACCCGCAACGCGCGGGCGTTCCGGGTGCTGGTGCGCAACGCGCTGTTCCGCCGGGTCGAGCTGGCCGCGCTGCGCCGCTGGGACCTGCTCGCCGAGCTGGACGCCGGCGACGGCTGGGACTACGACGCGTGGGCCGACGCGTTGCGGCCGTACTTCGAGGCGTACGACTCGATCGGCGTCGGGCCGGACGCGCGCGGCCCGGCGCTGCTCATGATCGAGCAGGGCCGGGAGCGGTGGACCGTCCGACAGATCTTCGACGACCCCGACGGCGACCACGACTGGGGCATCAGCGCCGAGATCGACCTGGCCGCCTCGGACGAGATCGGCGCCGCGGCCATCCGGGTCACCGACGTCGGCCAGCTCTGACGCGTCTTTTCATGGGGGTCGCCCGGCTCGGGCGGCCCCCTTTCGCATCCTCCGACCTGGATTCTGTTCCTCGATGTCACCGATCCGGTGTCCCAACCAGTCATCACGGGTGGAAGTCCACCGGACCACGGGAGCGAACCTTGGACCAGAACCTGCGCGTCCTCTTCGACCGCGCGATGGCCGACGAGCCCGAGCCCCCGCCGGGTGACCTGGCCGACCACGCCATGGCGACCGGCACCAGCCTGCGGCGCCGCCGACATCGGCTGGTGGCGGCAGGTGTGGCGGGCGTGGCCACCATCGTGGCGTTGGGGGTGGTGAACGTGGCGACACCGCCGGACCGTCCGGCGCCACCGACGGCGGTGCCAGCGGGGCTCGCGATGCTGTTGAACCCGGTGTGCGAGTGGCCGGCCCGGGACACCGCGACCGATGTATCGATCTTCCTCACCGACGACGTCACCGATCAGCAGCGCAGCGCGGTGAACCGCGTGCTGGACGCAGATCCGGCAGTCCGGAGCGTGGACCACGAAACCCGCGAAGAGGCCCTCGCCAACTACCGGAAGATGTTCGAGGACGCGCCGGAGCTCGTCGCCGCCGTCAAGGCCACCCAGCTACCGGAGTCGTTCCGGATCAAGCTGACCGGTCGATCACCGTACGCGAGCCTGACGGCCCGCGTCGGTGCCATGCCCGGGGTCGACGAGATCGTCGGCAGCGACTGCCCTGCCGGCACGAACGCCTCGGCGGCCAACTGATGACGGATCCCCGGACCACCCCCGTCGCGGGATCGCCCCAGGAGCCCCGACACGGTCTGCTGGCCCGACTGGGCACGGCCCGGCGGCGCGAGCAGACCGCCCGGCAGGCGGAGTTCACCGCGTTCGTCGAGGCCACCGCGCCGAGGCTGCGACGTACCGCCTACCTGATGTGCCGCGACTGGCACCTCGCACAGGACCTGACCCAGATCACCTTCGCGAAGATGTATGCGAGGTGGGGCAGGATCCGGGGCACCACGAATCTCGAGGCGTACAGCCGTCGTGTCCTGATGAACGCCGTCTTCGACCAGAAGAGGCGGCGTAGCGACTCCGAACTCGTGCTCGCCGAGCTACCCGAGGCTCCGCACCCATCAGCCGACGACACCGTGGAGCTGCACGTCGCCCTGTTGCGGGCCCTGGCCACCCTGCCCATCCGCGACCAGGCCATCGTGGTGCTCCGCCACTGGGAGGATCAGAGCGTCGAAGCCGTGGCCAGCACCCTCGACGTGTCCGTGTCGGTGGTCAAGACACAGAATGCCCGTGCCCTGAGTCGGCTGCGGGCGGTGCTGGGCGAGGGCTTCGTACGGATCTGACCGGGGGCTCGCCCGGGCACCCGGCGGCCCCCTTTGTCGCGTCTTCCGGACCCCCGTTTTCGCTGGGCGATGTCAGACCGGTCGATTAGAATGTATGTACTAATCGAGTTCCTGACCTGGGAGGACGCCCGTGACCGCGCCCGCCTCCACGCCCCTCACCCCCTACGCCACCCTGCTCGGCTTCACCCGCTACGTCGACCGCACCGGCCCCACCAAGGCGACCTTCGTTGGCGGCCTGCGCAAGCAGCGAGCCAGCCGCTCCGGCTTCAACCCGCACGGCCAGTTCGTCAAAGCACTCAAGGCCGACATCGCCTTCCACACCGGCGGCACCCACCTCACCGGCGTGGTCGACGTGGTCAAGCCGCGCTGGCGCCCGCTCTACCAGGCGCTGGTGCCCGGCGCGACCGCCTGGCTGCACTCCCTCGGCGATCCGGCCGCCGTCGACCTGGCCCAGACCCGCGACGCCCTGGCCATGCTGGGCGACCTACCCGTCAAGATCAACCCCCATTTCGGGGTACGCCACGCCGACGGCCGGGCCGAGGCCGTCCGCCTGCACTTCGACGAGACCCCGCCGAGTGAGGAGTCGGTGCTCGCCACCCTGCATCTGATGGCCCGACACATGGACGCGGTGCTGCCGCACGCCGAGCCGGTCCTGGTCGACGTCCGGCGCGGCCAGGCCCACCGCATGCCCACCGACGCCAAGCCCGACCAGATCGAACGCTGGCTGGCCGGCGAAGCCGCCGCCTTCCGCGCCATCTGGTCCACCGCCGCCTAACCCGCCCACCTAACCCACCCGCCCGACGCCCGACGCCCGCCGCCCGCCGCCCGCCGCCCGCCGCCCGCCGAGATCGTGCTCGATCCAGGATGTAGTGGTCTCCTCTCCCCGGGAGGCCACTACATCCATGTTCGGGCGCGATCATGGCGGCGGCGTGTGCCCGGCGCCGAGGCGTGGGCGGGTTATCCACAGGGACTGCGTGGCCCGGTGGTGATCGGTCAGCCTGGATGTCGTGCCGAAAGCTCCCCGCCGGCCGCCACAACTGCGCGGTCGGATCTTCCGTGGCTCCGTCGCCGTCTCACGTGGCCTGCTGACCCGCAACGATCTGCGCAGCGCCGCGTGGCGGCCACTCTTCCGGGACGTCTACGCCGATGCGCGGCTGAGGGTCACCCACCGTGCCAGGTGTGCCGCCGTCGGACGCTGGCTGATCCCGCCGGGTGCGGCCATCGCCGGGCGGGCCGCAGCGGCCCTGTACGGCTGCCCAACACCGTCCCGGGCCGCGCCCGTCGACGTGCTGGTGCCCAAGGACAGCCGGATCGGGCCGACCGCCGGCCTCCAGGTCCACCATGGGGAGATCGACCTCGGCGACGTGGTGGAACGGGCGGGGGTCAGGGTGACCGGCCCGGCGCGGACCTGCTGGGACCTCGCCCGCTGGCTCGACCTGGTGGAAGCGGTGGTCGTCATCGACGCCCTGCTGGCTCGCCGGCTCACCGACGTGTCGACGTTGCGGGAATATGCGCTGGCCCGGGCCGGTCAGCGGGGCTGGCGGTCTCTGCTGCGCGCGGTTGACCTGGCCGACGCGGGCGCCGAGTCGCCCCAGGAGTCCCGCACCCGGGTGCGGCTGGTGCTCGCCGGGCTGCCCAGGCCGCAGACGCAGTGGGTCGTCGCCGACCAGGGCCGGTTCGTGGCCCGGCTTGACCTGGCCTGGCCGGTGTTCAAGGTCGCGGTGGAGTACGACGGGCTCTGGCACGACGATCCCGAGCAGTTCCACCGGGACCGTCGACGGCTCAACCGGCTGCTCGGCGGCGAGTGGATCGTGCTGCACGTGACCGGCAAGCGCCTCCGGGAGGACTTCGACGGCTTCCTCGCCGAGGTCCGGGCCGCCCTGCGGGCGCGCTCCCGCTCCCCCTGGACCCCATGATCGTGCTTGAACATGGATGTAGTGGCCTCCCAGAAGAGGGAGACCACTACATCCTGGATCGAGCACGATCATGGGGGTCCAGACGCCGACAGCCCGCACGCGCGGAGCGGGTGCGGGCTGTCGGGGGGCGCGGCATGGAGCGCGCGGGGCGGTTAGGCGGCGGGGAGGTACTTGGTCAGGTCGTCGAGGATCTTGTTGGCGGCGCCGACGCCGATGCCGGTCATCCAGACCTCGTCGGCGACCGGGTACGCCTTGCCGGCCTTGACGGCGCCGAGGCCCTTCCAGAGGGTGCCGGCGGTCGTCTTGGCCTGCTCGGCGGCGGCCTTGTCGCCGTACGCGGTCACGAAGATGACGTCACCGTCGACCTCGTTGATCCGCTCGGGGCTGACCAGGTCGAAGCGCTTGTCCTCCTTGTTGGCGAGCAACTGCCGCTCGGGGCGGCCCAGGCCGGTGTCGCCGATGACGATGCCGGAGAACGACTCCGGGCCGTACACCCGGATGTTGCCGGGGAGGAACCGCACGATCGACACCTTGCGGGTGGCGGCGTCGCCGAGCGTCGCGCCGAAGTCCTTGGCCCGCTTCTCGTACGTGGCGAGCAGATCCTTGGCCTGCTGCTCGTGGCCGAGCGCCTTGCCATCGAGGAGGAAGTTCTCCTTCCAGGTGATACCGACCTTGTCGGTGAACACGGTCGGCGCGATGGCGGCCAGCTCGTCGTAGAACTTCTCCTGGCGGAACTTGCTGCCGAGGATGAGGTCCGGCTTCAGCGCGTTGATCGCCTCCAGGTCGGGCTCGGTGAGCACCCCGACCTCCTTGATGCTGGCGAGCTTGTCCGCGCTGAAGTAGGTCGGCCAGCCCTTGGCCTCACCGGCGGTGGCGGCACCGACCGGCGTAATGCCCAGTGTGAGCGCCGTGTCGATCTTGTCTGTGTCGAGCACGACGACGCGCTTGGGTTCCGCCGGGACCTTGGTGGTGCCCATGACGTGGGTGATCTCCCGGGTCTCCCCGGCGGTGGAGCCGGCGACCGGGTCGCTCTCACCGCAGGCGGTAAGTCCGACGCCGAGGGCGGCGGCCGCGGTGAGGGCGGCGACGAGACGACGCATCAGAGTCCTTTCGAGGGGTACGAGCCGGCGAGCGGGATGCTCGCGTCGTCGGTGGATGTGGCGGAGGGGGTGACCGGGCGGGCGGTGGTGCCGCCGGTCTGGGCGGGCACCACCAGCGGTGCTCCGGTCACCGGGCAGGGCACGACCACGCAGGCCAGCCCGAAGACGTCACGGACCAGGTCCGCGGTGAGGATCTCCCGGGGCGGTCCGGCGGCCACCACCGTGCCGGCGCGCATCGCGACCAGGTGGTCGGCGTAGCGGGCGGCCTGGTTCAGGTCGTGCAGCACGGCCACCACGGTGCGGCCCCGCTCGACGCGCAGCCGGTGCAGCAGGTCCAGCACCTCCACCTGGTGGGCCAGGTCGAGGAAGGTGGTCGGCTCGTCCAGCAGCAGGGCGTCGGTGTCCTGGGCCAGCGTCATGGCGATCCACACCCGCTGTCGCTGGCCGCCGGAGAGGCTGTCCACCGGCCGGTCGGCCAGGCTGGCCACGTCGGCCAGGGCCATCGCCTGGTCAACCGCCGCGCCGTCCTCCGCCGACCACTGCTGCCACCACCGCTGGTAGGGCTGCCGACCGCGCCCGACCAGGTCGGCCACGGTGACGCCCTCGGGCACCAGCGGGCTCTGCGGCAGTACACCGAGACGGCGGGCCACCTCCCGGGTCGGCAGGTCGCGGATGGCGCTGCCGTCGAGCAGCACCGTGCCGCGGCGGGGGGTGAGCAGTCGGGCCATGGTCCGCAGCAGGGTGGACTTGCCGCACGCGTTCGGACCGACGATCACGGTGAACGCGTCCGTCGGCAGGTCGAGGTCGAGCCCGTCGAGCACGGTCCGCTCGTCGTAGCCGACGACCAGGTCGCGGGTGGAGAGCATCACGACTCCTTCAAGGGGCCGGGGCGGGTGACGGTCACGAGGACCGCCGCCGTCCACGCAGCAGCAGGAAGATCAGGTACGGCCCGCCGATCGCGGCGGTCAGCACGCCGGCCGGGAGTTGGGTGGGCGCGATCAGTCGCCGGCCGGCCAGGTCGGCAAGCACCAGCAGCAGCGCGCCGAGCAGCGCGGCGCAGACCAGCGGCGGTCGTTCGGCCCGGACCAGCCGCCGGGCCACCTGGGGGGCGACCAGGGCCACGAAGTCGACGGCGCCGACCTGGGCGGTGACCATCGCGGCGACGAGCACGCCGGTGCCGGCGAGCCCGATCCGGCGCGCGACCGGGCGCAGCCCAACCCCGCGTGCGGTGTCGTCGTCCAGCGCGGTGCTGTTCAGTGCCCAACCGGCCCAGGCGAGCACCGGCAGCAGCACCAGCAGCGTGCCGCCGATCCAGGCGGCCTCGGTCCAGCCCTTGCCGGCCAGGGTGCCGATCAGCCAGATCTGCGCGCGCAGCCCGTCGATCGGGTCGGCGGTGAGCATGACCACCTCGGTCAGCGCCCGGAAGGCGAAGGCGACCGCCACCCCGGCGAGCACGAACCGCTGCGCGGCCAGCCCGTGCCGGGCACCGAGGGCGAACAGCAGCACCGCGGCGAGCAGCCCGCCCACCAGCGCGGTGGGGGCCACCAGCACGGCGGACGCCCCGCTGGTCAACGCCACGGTCGCGGCGAGTCCGGCACCCTGGGTGATGCCGATGACGTCCGGGCTAGCCAGCGGGTTGCGCGCCACGCTCTGGATCAGCGTGCCGGCCACACCGAAGGCCGCGCCGGCCACCGCGGCCAGCATGATCCGGGGCAACCGCAGATCAAAGACGACCAGGTCGTACGGGGTGCCGGCGCCGGAGAGCGCGCGCAGCACGTCGGCCGGGGCGACGTACGGGGTGCCCAGGGAGAGGCTGAGCACCACGGCCACCAGGAGCAGCACGGTCAGCGTGGCGGCCACCAGCACCGCACGGCGGCGGATCTGCAGACTGACCGGGCCGATCCGCAGCAGCGACCGCCCGGGCAGTCGCGCGCCGGGCGACGTGTCGGAGCCGATGGTCGAGAGGTCGGACGGGCGGTCGATGGTGGTCATGCGGTCACCACCCGGGCGCGGCGGACCAGCACGGCCAGCAGCGGCGCGCCGATCAGGGCGGTGATGATCCCGGCCGGTATCTCGCCGGGCGGGGCGACGAGCCGGCCGACGACGTCGGCGCCGAGCAGCAGCGCCGGCCCGAGCAGGGCGGAGACGGCAAGGGTCCAGCGGTGGTCCGCGCCGACCAGGGCGCGCGCCAGGTGCGGCACGGCCAGCCCGACGAAGGCGATCGGCCCGGCTGCGGCCACCGCGGCTCCGGTCAGCAGCACGGCGGCGAGGCCACCGCCGAGGCGGACCAGGCCGACCCGGTTGCCGAGACCGCGGGCCACGTCGTCGCCGAGGGCCAGCGCGTCGAGGCCGCGGGCCACCAGGACGGCCAGCACCAGCCCGGCGAGGACGAACGGCAGCACCTGCGCGGTGACCCCCAGGTCCCGGCCGGCCAGACCACCGACCACCCAGAACCGGTACTCCTCGAACGTGCGGGTGTCGATGCTGAGCAGCGCGTACACCCCGGAGGCGAGGCTGGCGTCGAGGGCCGCGCCGACCAGCGCGAGGGTGACCGGGCTGGCGCCCTCGCGGGCCCGGGCGGCGATGGCGAAGACCAGCACTCCGGCGAGCAGCGCCCCGGCGATGCCGAACCAGACGTACCCGGCGAGGGTGCCGACGCCGAAGACGGAGATGGCCAGCACCACGCCGAACGACGCACCGGCGCTGATGCCGAGGATGCGCGGTTCGGCGAGGGGGTTGCGGGTGAGCGCCTGGAACAGCACACCGGCCACGGCGAGGGCGAGCCCGACGGCGAGGCCGAGCGCGGTGCGCGGCATCCGCATCTCACGGACGATGGTGCTGGCGTCACCGCCGTCCGGCGCGACGAGGGCGTTCCAGACCTGGTCCACGCCGAGTTGCCGGCTGCCCAGAGCGAAGCTGGCCAGCACGGTGAGCAGCAGTACCAGCGCGGCGCCGACGGTGACGGCCACCCGGCGGCCGGTGCGGGTGCCGGTCCGTTTGCCGGCCGGGGCCGGCCGGATGGCGAGGGTGGTCACGAGTCTCCTGCATGTTCGCGCTTAGGTTCGCCTTACCTTAGCCGACGTGCTGAGGGCCGCCTAACTCGTAGTCATCGATCCGGGAGCCGCTGACCAGGACGGACGCCCACGCCGAGGGGCCACCCGCGCCTAGGGTGGGGGCATGCGATTCGACCAGCACACGGTCGTACTCCTGGTGCGGCCGGCGGACGCCCCGGAGCTGCCGCTGGACGCGGTCGACCGGTTGCAGAACGCCCACCTGGCCCATCAGGCGGGGCTGGTGGAGCAGGGTCTCGTACTCGCGGCCGGTCCGCTCCTGGACACCGACGACGAGCGGCTGCGCGGCTTCGTCGTGCTCTCGGTGGACCCGGACGCGGCCCGCGAGCTGTACCACAACGATCCGGCGGTGCGGGCCGGGCGCCTGGCCGTGCAGGTGATGAGCTGGATGGTGCCGGAGGGCAACGTACGGTTCGAGAGCGTGCCGATGCCCCGGTCGATGCTGGAGGCGGCAGCCGGCGACTGATCCGACGCCGGCGGGCTCAGCCGGCCGCGCCGGTGCGCGCCACGGGCACGACGCCCCTGGTCGCCCCCGGGTCGACCTGGTGGTCGGCCCAGACGTACGTCTCCGGCAGCAGCTCGTCGATCTCGACGACCCGCAGGGCGTCCGCCGGACCGACGATCACCCGCAGGGCCGGGAAGTAGTCGCGCAGCACCTGCCGGCACCGTCCGCACGGCGGAATGACCCCGCGCCCCCGGTCCCCCACCGCGACGATGGTCTCCAGCTCAGTCACGCCCTGGGTGGCGGCGGCGCCGACCGCGACGATCTCCGCGCACGGGCCTCCGGTGAAGTGGTAGACGTTCACCCCGGTGAAGACCCGCCCGTCGGCGGTCCGGACGGCCGCCGCCACGCTGTGGTTCTCGCTGCGGCAGCGCAGCTTCGCGACCGCCGTGGCGGCCTGCACCAGCGCCCGGTCGGTGTCCCGCAGCTCCATACCGGCCCCCCAGCGCTCGACGTCGGCCGCCAACTCTAGACCGCCGTCCAGCGGTCGAGAGACCGCCGTCCGGCCGTCGAAGGACCGGCCGCGCGATAACCCGGCGGCGGTACGTCGTCGGGCTGCCTATCCTTGGGCACGACATGCAGAATCCAGCCGCCTCCGCCGCGACCGACCCGGTTCGCGAGCTGCACCGCCGCCTCTCCCCTCTGATGTTCCGCGACCAGCGCCGGCTCCAGCGGCGCCTGGACGGTGCCCGCAAGCTGCGCGACCCGCAGCGCCGGGAGGCCGCGCTGGCCGAGATCACCACCGACCTGGCCCGTGCCGAGCAGCGGATCGCCGCCCGGCGGGCAGCCGTACCTGTGATCACGTACCCGGCGGGGTTGCCGGTCAGCGAGCGCAAGGACGACATCGCCGCCGCCATCCGTGATCACCAGGTGGTGATCGTGGCCGGCGAGACCGGCTCCGGCAAGACCACCCAGATCCCCAAGATCTGCCTGGAGCTGGGGCGTGGGGTGCACGGGCTGATCGGGCACACCCAGCCCCGGCGGCTGGCAGCCCGTACGGTGGCCGACCGGATCGCCGACGAGCTGGGCACCGAGCTGGGCGACGTGGTCGGCTACAAGGTGCGCTTCACCGACCAGGTCAGCGAGCGCAGCCTGGTCAAGCTGATGACCGACGGCATCCTGCTGGCCGAGCTGCAGACCGACCGGATGCTGCGCCAGTACGACACGTTGATCATCGACGAGGCGCACGAGCGCAGCCTCAACATCGACTTCATCCTCGGGTACCTGCGCGAGCTGCTGCCCCGGCGACCCGACCTCAAGGTGATCATCACCTCGGCGACCATCGAGACCGACCGCTTCGCCCGGCACTTCGCCGGGCCGCCGACCGCCGACGAGCCGCAGGGCGTACCGGCGCCGGTGGTGGAGGTCTCGGGGCGAACCTATCCGGTGGAGGTGCGCTACCGGCCGCTGGTCGAGGTCGCCGAGGGCGACGAGGACGGCGACGGCGACGAGGAGACCGTCCGCGACCAGATCCAGGCGATCGGTGACGCCGTCGAGGAACTGGCCGCCGAGGGGCCCGGCGACATCCTGGTCTTCCTCAGCGGAGAACGGGAGATCCGGGACACCGCCGACGCGCTGGGCAAGCTGGTGCAGACGAAACGTTCGCTGCTCGGCACCGAGATCCTCCCGCTGTACGCCCGGCTCTCCAGCGCCGAGCAGCACCGGGTCTTCGCCGCGCACACCTCGCGCCGGGTGGTGCTCGCCACCAACGTCGCGGAGACCTCGCTGACCGTGCCCGGCATCAAGTACGTGGTGGACCCGGGCACCGCCCGGATCTCCCGCTACTCCAGTCGCCTCAAGGTGCAGCGGCTGCCGATCGAGCCGATCTCCCAGGCGTCGGCCAACCAGCGCAAGGGGCGCTGCGGCCGCACCTCGGACGGCATCTGCATCCGGCTCTACGACGAGCAGGACTTCCTCTCCCGGCCGGAGTTCACCGACCCGGAGATCCTGCGCACCAACCTGGCGTCGGTCATTCTCCAGATGACCGCGATCGGGCTCGGCGACCTCGCCGCGTTCCCCTTCATCGACCCGCCGGACCGACGCAACATCACCGACGGCGTCAACCTGCTGCACGAGTTGGGCGCGCTGGACCCAGCCGAGACGGACCCGGCGAAGCGGCTCACCGCGCTGGGCCGGCGGCTGGCCCAACTGCCGGTCGACCCTCGGCTGGCCCGGATGGTGGTCGAGGGCGAGCGCAACGGCTGCGCCACCGAGGTGTTGGTGATCACCGCCGCGCTGTCCATCCAGGACCCCCGGGAGCGGCCGGCGGAGAAGCAGGCCCAGGCCGACCAGGCGCACGCCCGGTTCGCCGACAAGGAGTCGGACTTCGTCGCCTTCCTCAACCTCTGGCGCTACCTGCGGGAGCAGCAGCGGGAACTCTCCTCCAGCGCGTTCCGGCGGATGTGCAAGGCGGAGTACCTGAACTACCTGCGGGTCCGCGAATGGCAGGACATCGTCGCCCAACTGCGCCAGGTTCTGCGTACCCCCGAGGACGGCGACCGGCGCGGCGGGCGACCGGCGCGCGACACGGCGGACAGCGCGGACGCCGGCCGGGGTGCGAGCCGCCGCGGCGGCGCCGACCTGCCGGAGGAGATCGACACCCCGAAGGTCCACCAGTCGCTGCTGCCCGGCCTGCTGTCGCACATCGGCCTGAAGGACGCCCAGAAGCACGAGTACCTGGGTGCCCGAGGCGCCAAGTTCGCGCTCTTTCCCGGCTCGGCGTTGTTCAAGAAGCCGCCGCGCTGGGTGATGGCCGCCGAGTTGGTGGAGACCTCCCGGCTCTGGGGCCGGATCGCCGGCCGGGTCGAGCCGGAGTGGGTCGAACCGCTCGCGCAGCACCTGGTCAAGCGCAGCTACAGCGAGCCGCACTGGGAGAAGAAGCAGGCCGCGGTGATGGCCTACGAGAAGGTCACGCTGTACGGCATTCCGCTAGTCACCTCCCGCAAGGTCAATTTCGGGCGGATCGACCCGGCGCTGAGCCGGGAGCTGTTCATCCGGCACGCCCTCGTCGAGGGCGACTGGCAGACCCACCACCAGTTCTGGGGTGACAACCAGCGGCTGCTGTCCGAGATCGAGGAGTTGGAGAGCCGGGCCCGGCGCCGGGACATCCTGGTCGACGACGAGACCATCTTCGGCTTCTACGACCAGCGGATCCCGGCCGACGTGGTCTCCGGGCGGCACTTCGACACCTGGTGGAAGAAGACCCGCCGGGACCAGCCCGACCTGCTCACCTTCACCCGCGACCTGCTGGTCAACGACGGCCGGCCGGGGGTCGACGAGGACGACTACCCGGACGAGTGGCAGACCCAGGGGGTGACTCTGCCGCTGACCTACCGGTTCGAGCCGGGTACGCCGACCGACGGCGTCACCGTGGACATCCCGCTGCCGCTGCTCAACCAGGTGCCGGCGGAGAGCTTCGACTGGCAGGTGCCGGGGCTGCGCGAGGAGACGGTGATCGCGCTGATCCGCTCGCTGCCCAAGCCGGTGCGCCGCAACTTCGTTCCGGTGCCGGACTACGCCCGGGCCGCCCTGGCGGCGATCACCCCGGGCGAGGAGCCGCTGCTGGACGCGCTCACCCGGCAGCTGCGCCGGATGACCGGGGTGACCGTGCCCCGCGACGCCTGGGAACCAGCCAAGCTCCCGGCCCACCTGCGGGTCACCTTCCGGGTGCTCGACGCCGACGACAAGCCGGTCGCCGAGGGCAAGGACCTGACGGCCCTGCAACGCCAGCTCCGCCAGGAGGTACGCCAGGTGGTGGCGGCCGCCGCGCCGGAGGTGGTCCGCACCGGGCTGCGCGAGTGGAGCATCGGCGATCTTCCTCGCACCATCGAGCAGGTCCGGGCCGGCTACGCGGTGACCGCGTACCCGGCGCTGGTCGACGAGGGCGCCACGGTCGGGGTGAAGGTCTTCGACTCCCCGGCCGAGGCGGAGGCGGCGCACTGGGCCGGCACCCGCCGGCTGCTGCGGCTCACCGTGCCGTCCCCGGCGCGGTTCCTGCAGGGCCGGCTGAACAACGAGGCGAAGCTGGCGCTGAGCCGCAACCCGCACGGCGGCGTACAGGAGCTGATCGAGGACGCGGCGGGCGCGGCCATCGACCGGCTGATCGGCGCCGCCGGTGGGCCCGCCTGGGACCCCGAGGGGTTCGCGGCGCTGCGCGAGAAGGTCCGCGCCGACCTGGTCGACACCGTGGTCGAGGTGATGGACCGGGTACGCAAGGTGCTCGCCGCCGCGTACGCCGTCGAGCAGCGGCTCGGCGCCACCCGGAACCTCGCCGTGGTGGCCGCGCTGGCCGACATCCGCAACCAGCTCGCCGGGCTGGTGCACGCCGGTTTCATCACCGAGACCGGGTACGCCCGGCTGCCCGACCTGCTGCGGTACCTCACCGCCATCGAGCGCCGGCTGGAACGGCTGGGTGGCAACCCGCAGCGGGACCGCCAGCAGCAGGACCGGGTCGCGGCGGTGCAGAAGGAGTATGCCGACCTGCTCGCCGCGCTGCCACCGGCACGTCGGCAGGAGACGGCCGTCCGGCAGATCCGCTGGATGATCGAGGAGTTGCGGGTGAACGTCTTCGCCCAGGCGCTGGGCACCCCGTACCCCGTCTCGGAGCAGCGGATCTACCGGGCGATGGACGACGCCGAGGGCCGCTGACGGCGGTCAGAGCGGATCCACCCCGGGCGGGAGCTCGTCACGATCGATCGCCGACTGTATGTAGTCGAGCAGGATCCGGCGAAGCTCCCGGCCGGCGTGGGTCGGCACGACGTCCCGCCGACGGGCCACCGCGATGGTCCGCCGCACCCCGGGTGCCGCCAGCGGCGTGATTCGCACCCCCGGCCGGCGGGCCAGCACGATGCCGGGCACCAGCGCGATACCGAGCCCGGCCTCGACGAAGCTGAGCACCGCGTCCATCTCGCCGCCGTCCACCGCGAAGGTCGGCTCGAAGCCCGCCTCCCGGCACGCCTGGATGGTGGCATCGCGCAGGTCGTAGCCCTCGCGGAACATCACCATCGGCTGGCCGCGCAGGTCGGTGATGCGTAGTTCCCCGGCTGCCGAGGCGGTCGGCACCTCCTCCACCGACGCCACCACCAGGCTCTCGCGCAGGATCGGGTCGACGCGCAGCCCGGGGTCGGCGCCCTGGGCCGGCATGATGATCAAAGCCAGGTCGAGGTCGCCGCGGAGCAGGTCGCGCACCAGGTCCTGGGACCCACCCTCCTCGACCTTGAGGTCGACGGTGGGGTGCGCGTCGCGGAACCGGCGCAGCACCGGTGGGGCGAGCGAGGTGGCCAGGCTCGGGGTGGCGCCGAGCCGGACCCGACCGCGGCGCAGCCCGACCAACTCCTGCACCTCGCGGGTCGCGGTGTCCACGTCGGCGAGGATCCGGGTGGCCAACGGCAGTAGCACCTCACCGGCCGCGGTGAGGGTGATGTTGCCCCGTACCCGCTCGAACAGGGGCGCCCCGAGGTCGGTCTCCAGAGCGTGAATTTGCTTACTGAGAGATGGCTGAGTGATGCCGACGATGTCGGCGGCTTGGGTGAAATGTCGTACTTCCGCCACCGCAACGAAGTACCGGAGCTGATGGAGCTGCATCTACATAGCTTACGGCTATCAAGACTGCGAGTTTGATGCATTGGACGACTGGTCCGAGTGCTCCTAGCGTCGGTTGCGTGGTAATGACGAAAACTCGGTCGCCCATCCGCTCGAACGTCGGCCTCAAGGCCGTCATGGCGGTGACGGGCATCCTGCTGGCGCTGTTCCTGATCGCGCACATGCTCGGAAACCTGAAGGTGTTCACGGGCGAGACCTCGTTCGACCACTACGCGCACTGGCTGCGCGACATCGGCAAGCCACTGCTGCCGGGCGTGTGGTTCCTGTGGATCCTGCGCATCGGGCTGGTGGTGGCCGTCGTCGCGCACATCGTGGCCGCGACCGTGCTGGCCCGACGGGCCCGCGCGGCCCGCCCGGTCAAGTACGCCCACCGCAAGAAGGTCAACGGCAGCTACGCGGCCCGCACGATGCGCTGGGGCGGGGTGATCATCCTGCTGTTCGTGATCTACCACCTCCTGGACCTGACCACCGGCACGCTGAACCCGGTCGGCGACCCCAGCAAGCCGTACGGCAACGTCGTCGCCGACTTCGCGCCGGAGCGCTGGTACGTCACGCTCTTCTACACCCTCGCCATCGTCACGGTGGGCTTCCACGTGCGGCACGGTGCCTTCAGCGCGTTCCGCAGCCTCGGCCAGCAGACGCCGCGGGGTGAGCGCCGGGCGCGCACCGCCGCGCTCATCTTCGCCGTCCTGCTCTGCGCCGGGTACCTGGTGGTCCCGTTCGCCGTACTCACCGGATTGGTGTCCTGACATGGAACTCTTCACCGAGGGCGACCCGATCGCCGACACGAAGGCTCCCGACGGCCCCATCGAGAAGCGCTGGGAAACCCGGCGCTTCGAGGCCAAGCTGGTCAACCCCGCCAACCGCCGCAAGATGACGGTGATCGTGGTCGGCACCGGCCTGGCCGGCGGCTCGGCCGCGGCCACGCTGGCCGAGCAGGGCTACCACGTCAAGTCCTACTGCTACCAGGACAGCCCGCGCCGCGCGCACTCGATCGCGGCGCAGGGTGGCATCAACGCCGCGAAGAACTACCGCAACGACGGCGACTCGGTGCACCGGCTGTTCTACGACACCGTCAAGGGCGGCGACTTCCGCTCCCGGGAGTCGAACGTGCACCGGCTGGCCGAGGTTTCGGTCAACATCATCGACCAGTGTGTCGCCCAAGGCGTGCCGTTCGCCCGCGAGTACGGCGGCCTGCTGGACACCCGCTCCTTCGGCGGCGCCCAGGTACAGCGCACCTTCTACGCCCGGGGCCAGACGGGTCAGCAGCTGCTGCTCGGCGCGTACCAGGCGCTGGAGCGGCAGATCGGCCTCGGCAACGTCGAGATGAACACCCGGCACGAAATGCTGGAGCTGGTCATCGTGGACGGCAAGGCTCGGGGCATCGTCGTCCGGGACATGGTCACCGGCGAGATCAGCACCGAGATGGCCGACGCCGTGGTGCTCGCCTCCGGCGGCTACGGCAACGTCTTCTACCTCTCCACCAACGCCAAGGGCTGCAACGTCACCGCCACCTGGCGGGCGCACCGCAAGGGCGCGTACTTCGCCAACCCGTGCTACACCCAGATCCACCCGACCTGCATCCCCGTCTCCGGCGACCACCAGTCGAAGCTGACACTGATGAGCGAGTCGCTGCGGAACGACGGCCGGGTCTGGGTGCCGAAGACCAAGGGCGACGACCGCAACCCCCGGGACATTCCCGAGGACGAGCGGGACTACTACCTGGAGCGGATCTACCCCTCCTTCGGCAACCTGGTCCCCCGGGACATCGCCTCCCGTGCCGCGAAGAACGTCTGCGACGAGGGCCGGGGCGTCGGGCCGACCAAGCTCGGTGTCTACCTGGACTTCGCCGACGCGATCGGCCGGCTGGGCCGCAAGGCCATCGAGGCCAAGTACGGCAACCTCTTCGAGATGTACGAGCGGATCACCGGCGAGGACCCGTACGAGGTGCCGATGCGGATCTACCCCGCCGTGCACTACACGATGGGCGGCCTCTGGGTCGACTACGACCTCCAGTCGAGCATCCCGGGCCTGTTCGTGATCGGCGAGGCGAACTTCTCCGACCACGGCGCGAACCGGCTCGGCGCCTCGGCGCTGATGCAGGGCCTGGCCGACGGCTACTTCGTGCTGCCCACCACCATCGCCAACTACCTGGCCTCGGGCTCGCTGGACAAGGTCGACGCCACCCACCCGGCGGCGATCGAGGCGCGCACCGACGTCGAGGACCGGATCCAGCGGCTGCTGGCGGTCAACGGCGACCGGACCGTGGACTCGTTCCACCGGGAGCTGGGCCAGGTCATGTGGGAGCACTGCGGCATGGAGCGCAGCGAGGCCGGGCTGCGCAAGGCGATCGACGAGATCCGCGCCCTGCGCGACCAGTTCTGGCAGCGGGTCAAGGTGTCCGGCGAGGGCGAAGGGCTCAACCAGTCGCTGGAGAAGGCCGGCCGGGTGGCCGACTTCTTCGAGCTGGCCGAGCTGATGTGCATCGACGCCCTGCACCGCGAGGAGTCCTGCGGCGGCCACTTCCGGGCCGAGCACCAGACGCCGGACGGTGAGGCGCAGCGCGACGACGACCGGTTCGCGTACGTGGCGGCCTGGGAGTTCACCGCCACCGGTGAGCCCTCGGTGCTGCACAAGGAAGACCTGAAGTTCGAATACGTCCACCCCACGCAGCGGAGCTACAAGTGAACCTGACCCTGCGCATCTGGCGCCAGAAGGGCCCTGAGGACAAGGGTCGGATGGTGACCTACCCGGTCAACGACGTGTCCCCGGACATGTCGTTCCTGGAGATGCTCGACGTGCTCAACGAGCGGCTGATCCTCGCCGGCGAGGACCCGGTGGCGTTCGACCACGACTGCCGCGAGGGCATCTGCGGCATGTGCGGTCTGATGATCAACGGTGACGCGCACGGGCCGCAGCGCGGCACCACCGCCTGCCAGCTGCACATGCGGCAGTTCAAGGACGGCGAGACGATCGACATCGAGCCGTGGCGGGCCAGCGCCTTCCCGGTCATCAAGGACCTGGTGGTCAACCGGGGCGCCTTCGACAAGATCATCGCCGCCGGTGGCTACATCACCGCGCCGACCGGCAGCGCGCCCGAGGCGCACTCCACGCCGGTGGCCAAGGCCAACGCAGACGCCGCCTTCGAGTCGGCGGCCTGCATCGGCTGCGGCGCGTGCGTGGCTGCCTGCCCGAACGGCTCCGGCATGCTCTTCACCGCCGCCAAGCTCACCCAACTCTCGCTGCTACCGCAGGGCCAGCCCGAGCGGTACACGCGAGTGATCGGCATGGTCGACGCGCACGACGAGGCCGGCTTCGGCGGCTGCACCAACGCCGGCGAGTGCACCCCGGCCTGCCCGAAGGGCATCCCGCTGAACACCATCGGTCGGCTCAACCGCGACTACCTCAGGGCGACCGCCACCCGCGGAGACACCCCCGGCTCCTGAGCTGGCCGGCGGGTCCGCCCGCCACGGCCCGCACCGACCGCCGTACCTCCTGCCGGAGGTGCGGCGGTCGGCATTTGCGCGGATCCCACCGACGCTGTGCTGTACGAGCACCTGATCCGGCTGCTGAGCCTCGCTGTTCCGACGGTGCGCACGGCCGCCAGGTCGTGGGAGTGTATGACCCCGTCGACGTCCTGTAGAGCTGCCCCAAATATGGGGCAGCGCGGCCCGGGGGCACACGTCCGACCACGGACACACGCCCGGCGGCGAGCGCACACCAAGCCACACGCACGTCCGACCACGAACGCACGGCCGACGGCGAACGCCCACCAAGCCAGACGCACGCCCGACCACGAACGCACGCCCGACGGCGAACGCCCACCTACCCACGGAGGCAAGCGGGGCCGCGGAGGCACGCGAACGCACGCGCGGCCACGGGCACACGCCCGACCACGAACGCACGCCCGACGGCGAACGCCCACCCATCCACAGAGGCACGCGCGACCGCGAACGCGCGACCGACCGCGAACGCCCACCCACTCACGGGCACACGCCCGGCTCGACCGCCCCAGATATGGGGCAGCTCTACAGGGACCGGGCACACCCCCTCGACCGCGTCGGGGCGGACGATCGAAGTCGGTTCAACTTCCCTTCCCCGGGTAGCAGTCAGGCAGGAAGCGAGGGAGGCAACCAGACATGAAGGCGTTGACCTGGCAGGGCAAGCGGGACGTGCGGGTCGAAGAGATCCCGGACCCCCGGATCGAGGAGCCGACCGACGCGATCGTGAAAATCACGTCGACCGCGATCTGCGGCTCCGACCTGCATCTGTACGAGGTGCTGGGGCCGTACCTGAAGCCCGGCGACGTCCTCGGCCACGAGCCGATGGGCATCGTCGAGGAGGTCGGGCCGGGGGTGAGCCAGCTCAAGCCCGGCGACCGGGTGGTGGTGCCGTTCAACATCTCCTGCGGCAGCTGCTGGATGTGCCAGCGCCAGCTCTACGCCCAGTGCGAGACCACCCAGGTCAGCAGCGAGGGCAAGGGCGCTGCGCTGCTCGGCTACACCTCGCTCTACGGGTCGGTCCCCGGCGGGCAGGCCGAGTACCTGCGCGTCCCGCAGGCCCACTTCGGACCGATCACCATCCCGCAGAGCGGCGCCGACGAGCGCTACCTCTACCTCTCCGACATCCTGCCCACCGCGTGGCAGGCCGTGAAGTACGCGGACACCCCGCCCGGCGGAACCCTGGCCGTGTTCGGGCTGGGCCCGGTGGGCCAGTTCTGCGCCCGGATCGGCCGCCACCTCGGCGCGGGCCGGGTGATCGGGCTGGACCTGGTGCCCGAGCGGCTGGAGCTGGCACGCCGGCACGGCATCGAGGTACTCGACGTCCGCGAGCTGGACGACGTACCGGGCGCGCTGATCGATCTGGTCGACGGACGCGGCCCCGACGCGGTGATCGACGCCGTCGGCATGGAGGCGCACGGCGCACCGGCGGGCAAGCTGGCTCAGACCGCCGCGGGACTGCTGCCGGACAAGCTCGCCCGGACGATGACCGATCGGGTGGGCGTGGACCGACTCTCCGTGCTGCACGCCGCGCTCAAGGCGGTCCGCCGCGGCGGCACCGTCTCGATCTCCGGCGTCTACGGCGGCGAGGCCGACCCGATGCCGATGATGGAGATGTTCGACCGGGGCATTCAGCTGCGGATGGGGCAGTGCCACGTGCGCCGGTGGACCGACGAGATCCTGCCGCTGCTCGCCCGCGACGACGACCCGCTGGGCGTGGAGGACCTGCGGACCCACCGGATGCCGCTGGCCCGGGGGCCGGAGGCGTACGAGATGTTCCAGAAGAAGGACGACGGCTGGATCAAGGTGGTACTCGCACCGTGAGCCGGGTGGTTGTGATCGCTGGCGCGACCAGCGGGATCGGCCGGGCGACGGCCCAGGCCATTGTGGACCGCCTCGACCGCGGTCGATGCCGCGCTGCGCACCTGAGCGGTCGGAGGGCATCGTGAGTCGATCAACTCGCCTAGGGTGGTGGGCCGGTAAGCGCTTCGGCGCACCACGACGGGAGAGACGATTGACTATCCGGCTGAACCGCAGGACGGCGCTCGGGCTGGGCACGGTAGCCACCGCCGGTACGGTGCTCGGCGCGGCCGCGCCGGCGAGCGCCGCCGAGGGCACCGAAGCCGTCCCGACCACCCCCGCCAAGGCCGCCAACCGGGTCGCCGCCGCTTACACCCGGCACAGCACAGAGGCCGGGGGCAACTGGCAGGCGTACGTCAGCGTGGCCGACCCGACCGGCCCGCCCGTGGTCGCGGTGACAGCCGATGCGGACCGGCGGATCGAGGCGTACAGCGTCAACAAGATCGCGGTGGCCACGGCGGTCCTGGACAAGGTCGACCGAGGGCTGCTGACCCTGGACCAGCGGGTCGAGGTGACCGCGGCGATCGTCGTGCCGGGCGGCGACGGCATCTTCAGCCTGGATGGCGCGTACCCGAGCAGCGTGACCCTCGGGCACGTGCTGGCCGCCCTGCTGACCGTCTCCGACGACACGGCGGTGCGGCTGTGCGGGTCGGTCTGCCCAGCCGCCGAGCTGAACGCCATCCTGGTCGGCAAGGGCTTCCCGAACACCCAGGTCGAGCCGGTGGCTAACCCGAACCGGTTCTTCCTCGGCACCAGCACCCCCCGGGAGACGCACGACCTGCTGCGCGCCCTGGTCGCCGGCACCCTGCTCTCCCCCGCCTCGACGGCGTTCCTGCTGGGGCTGCTGCGCTCCCCGGTGGCCTTCACCGACGGCATCCGGCGCACCATGTCCTCCGACGAACGGGCGCGTATCGCCACCAAGGCCGGCTGGTTCGCCGACGCCCGGCACGAGGCCGGGGTGATCTTCGACCGGTCCGGCGCCGCGGTGCTCACCTACGCGCTCTTCGCCGACGGGCAGGCCAACCCGGACGACTTCGGCGCCACCCACCCGGCGGTGCAGGCCCGGGCCGCCATGGGCCCCCGGTTCCTGAAGGCGGTGGACCGGCTCGCCGGCGCCGGAACGGCGTACCGGACGGCGGCACGGCGGCCCAGCAACGGCGGCTGAGCCCGGCACCGGATCGGTCGCCGAAGCGGCGACCGATCCGGTGCGGCGACCGCCGACACGCGAGCCGACCCGGGTGACTACCGTGTAGTGCGGGACACTGCGGAGGGACGGCGATGGCACCAGCTGAGCGCACGGACGTCGAACGGTCACTCGGGCGACGGATGCGGGGTGCGGCCGGACTGGCCGCGCTGGCCGGACTGGCCTGGGCGGCCCGGGACGTGCCGGCGGCACTCGGCGGCCGACTCACCGGGGCCCGGGCTGAACGGGCGGCCCGCTCGCCGCAGTTTCGCGACGGCACCTTCCACAATCAGGCCGGCACCCGCACCATGATCGCCGACCCGGGCCGCAACCTGATCCGCGAGCTGATCTTCGGCAAGCAGAAGCGGCGCCCGAGCACCGCGGTGCCGCTGCTGCGCCCGAGCGCACCACAGGCGACCGACACGACCGACGAGCTCACCATCGTCTGGTACGGCCACGCCTCGGCGCTGATCGAGATCGAGGGTCGGCGGGTGCTCCTCGACCCGGTCTGGAGCGAGCGCTGCTCGCCGTCGGGCCTGGTCGGCCCCCGCCGGCTGCACGAGCCGCCGGTACGCCTGGATGAGCTGCCCCCGCTGGACGCCATCCTGATCTCCCACGACCACTACGACCACCTGGACATGGCCACCGTACGGGCGCTGCTGGTCGGGCAGTCCGCACCGTTCCTGGTGCCGCTCGGGGTGGGCGCGCACCTGGACCGGTGGGGCGTACCCGCCGACCGGATCATCGAGCTGGACTGGGCCGAGTCACACCGGGTCGCCGGGCTGGAGATCACCGCCACCGCCGCGCAGCACTTCTCCGGCCGGGGGCTGCGCCGCGACGGCACGCTCTGGAGTTCCTGGGTGGTCGCCGGCGCCCGACGCAAGGTCTTCTACACCGGCGACTCCGGCTACTTCGACGGGTACGCGGCGATCGGCGCGGAGCACGGACCGTTCGACGTCACGCTGATGCAGATCGGCGCGTACGACCGCGCCTGGCCGACCATCCACATGTTTCCCGAGGAAGCGGTCAACGCCCACCTCGACCTGCGCGGCGGGCTGTTCATCCCGGTGCACTGGGCGACGTTCAACCTGGCCCTGCACGACTGGTCCGAGCCGGTGAACCGGCTGTGGGCCGAGGCGAAGGCCCGCGACGTCCGGCTGGCCGTGCCCCGCCCGGGTGAGCGGGTGGTGGTCGACGACCCGCCCGCCGTGGACGGCTGGTGGCAGGCCGTCGCCTGACGGGGTAGGCCGGTCAGAGCACGAAGGCGTCGGTCCAGAGCGCTCCGGAGCGGCCGGAGAGCGCGTCCAGCATGGCCACCGCCTGGCCGTCGGTGAGCTGCGCGACGAAGTCCACGATGGCCCTCCCCCGGGCCCGGCCGATCCGGTCCGGGGTGCGCGGATGCAGCTCCGCCTCGGCCAACTCGACCAGGTCGTGCAGCCGGCGGGGTAGCCGGGACTCCTCCTGCGGGTCGAGCAGCCACTCCCACAGCGCCTCGACCAGGGTGCCCAGCAGCCGGGCCTGGCCGCGCTGGTGCAGGGCGAGGTCCGGGCGGGCCAGCACGAACCGGTGGTGGACGAACTTGAGCACCTGCACCTCGTGCCACTGGGCGCAGCCGAGCAGCACGTACCCGGAGCGCACCGACGGCTGATCGGTCACCGTGATCGCCTCGACGAAGCGGGTGGACCAGCGGGCGGAGAACCGGGCCACGTACTGCTCGGCCTCGATCGAGCCGTCGAACGGCATCGCCAGCAACCCGTCGACCAACTCCTCCCGGACGTGCTCGACGGCGGCGGCGAACGCCTCGTCGTCGGCGATCCAGGCGTCTTTGCCGTGCAACTGCCGGCGCAGCCGCTCAATGGCCGCACCGGGCCGCCGGGCCGCGGTGGCCAGCGCGGCGTCGGTGATCGCCCGGAAGTGCCCGCTCTCCCGCTGCCAGGCCATCAGCTCGGCGGAGACCGAGCCCTGCTGGAGCACCCCGACCCGGTAGAAGTCCTCCACGTCGTGGATGGCGTACGCGATGTCGTCGGCGGTGTCCATCACGGACGCCTCCACGGTCTGCTGCCAGTCCGGGATGCGGCCGGCGAACGGCTCCCGGGCCTGCCGCAGGTCGTCGAGTTCGGTCCGGTACGCGCCGAACTTCGACGAGCCGCTCTCCGGGTCGTCCGGCGGCGGGGTGGCCCCGCGCGGCGGCGGGTCCATCGTGCGGGGGTGTGGGTCGGGATGGTCCAGCCGGGTCCACGGGTATTTCAGCATCGCCGCGCGGACCGCGGCGGTCAGGTCCAGCCCGGTGGTGGCCGCGCCCCGGATCTCGGTGCTGGTGACGATCCGGTACGACTGGGCGTTGCCCTCGAAGCCGTCGGTGAGGCCGAGACGCTGCCGGGCCAGCCGGTCCAGCACCCGCTCCCCCAGGTGCCCGAACGGTGGGTGACCGAGGTCGTGGGCGAGCGCCGCGGCCTCCACCACGTCCGGGTCGCAGCCGCCGAGCTTGTCCAGCAAGGCGCGCCACCGCTCGTCGGCCGTCAGCCGCTCGGCGATCGCCCGGGCCACCTGGGCGACCTTGAGGCTGTGGGTGAGCCGGTTGTGCACCAGCAGGCCCGAGCCGACCGGGCTGATCACCTGGGTGACACCGCCCAGGCGGGCGAAGAACGGCGAGCCGACGATCCGGTCCCGGTCGGCACGGAACGGGTTGCCGGTGAGGTCGCCGAGGGCCCGGGCGCTGCCGCCGAAGAGCCGCCGGGCGCGGGGCTCCGCAGCTGTTTCCATGATCGCCACGCTAGCGCAGGCCCGGCGGGGCCGCCGCCGGGTCGTCCCGGCCGGGCGCGGCGATTCAGCTCCGGCCGGGCGCAGCGACAGCGCCCAGGGCCGCCCGGCACAATGCAGGGCGGTACCCACTTCCGAAGGCGGATCGAGATCGTGACCCAGTCTGTTCATCAGCGGATCGCCGACGAGCTCGGCGTGGCCGAGCGTCAGGTGCGGGCGGCCGTGGAGCTGCTCGACGGCGGCGCCACCGTGCCGTTCATCGCCCGCTACCGCAAGGAGGCCACCGGCCTGCTCGACGACACCCAGCTGCGCACCCTGGAGGAGCGGCTGCGCTACCTGAGGGAGCTGGACGAGCGGCGGGCCGCGGTGCTGGAGTCGATCCGCGGCCAGGGCAAGCTGGACGAGGCCCTGGAAGCGCAGATCATGGCCGCCGACTCGAAGTCCCGCCTGGAGGACATCTACCTGCCGTACAAGCCGAAGCGGCGGACCCGGGCGCAGATCGCCCGCGAGGCCGGGCTGGCGCCGCTGGCCGAGACGCTGCTGGCCGACCCGACCCAGGACCCGAGGGCCACCGCCGCCGGGTTCGTCGACCCGGAGAAGGGCGTCGCCGACGCCGCCGCCGCGTTGGAGGGCGCCCGGGCGATCCTGATCGAGACCTTCGCCGAGGACGCCGACCTGATCGGCACGCTGCGCGAGCAGATGTGGTCGCGGGGCCGGCTGGTCTCCCGGGTACGCGAGGGCCAGGAGACCGCCGGCGCCAAGTTCGCCGACTACTTCGACTTCTCCGAGCCGTACCCGAAGCTGCCCTCGCACCGGATCCTGGCCATGTTCCGGGGCGAGAAGGAGGGCGTGCTCGACCTGACGATGGAACCGGAGGAGGCGGGCGAGGCGGACGCCGCGCCGACCGGCCCGAGCCGGTACGAGGCGGCCATCGCCGGCCGGTTCGGCGTGTCCGACGCCGCCCGCCCGGCCGACCGCTGGCTGGCCGACACGGTCCGCTGGGCCTGGCGTACCCGGATCCTCATCCACCTCGGCGCGGACCTGCGAATGCGGCTGTGGCAGGCGGCCGAGGAGGAGGCGGTACGGGTCTTCGCCATGAACCTGCGTGACCTGCTGCTCGCCGCGCCGGCCGGCTCCCGGTCCACGATGGGGCTGGACCCGGGCCTGCGGACCGGAGTCAAGGTGGCCGTGGTGGACGCCACCGGCAAGGTCGTCGCCACCGACACCATCTATCCACACGAGCCGCGCCGGCAGTGGGACGCCTCGATCGAGACCCTCGCGCGGCTGGCCGGCGCGCACGGGGTGGAGCTGGTGGCGATCGGCAACGGCACCGCCTCCCGGGAGACCGACAAGCTGGCCGGCGACCTGATCAAGCGGTTCCCGCAGCTCAACCTGACCAAGGTGGTGGTCTCCGAGGCCGGCGCGTCGGTCTACTCGGCCTCCGCGTACGCCTCGCAGGAGCTGCCCGGGATGGACGTGTCGCTGCGCGGCGCGGTCTCCATCGCCCGTCGGCTCCAGGACCCGCTCGCCGAGCTGGTCAAGATCGACCCACGGTCGATCGGGGTCGGCCAGTATCAGCACGACCTGTCCGAGGTGAAGCTGTCCCGGTCGCTGGACGCGGTGGTGGAGGACTGCGTCAACGCCGTCGGGGTGGACGTCAACACCGCCTCGGCGCCGCTGCTGACCAGGGTCTCCGGGATCGGCGCCGGGCTGGCCGAGAACATCGTGCTGCACCGGGACGCCAACGGGCCGTTCCGGTCGCGTACCGAGCTGAAGAAGGTGGCCCGGCTCGGGCCCAAGGCGTTCGAGCAGTGCGCCGGCTTCCTGCGCATCCCCGGCGGCGACGACCCGCTGGATTCCTCCAGCGTGCACCCCGAGGCGTACCCGGTGGTGCGCCGGATCCTCTCCAGCACCGGCCAGGACCTACGCTCCGTGATCGGTAAGAGCAGCATCCTGCGCGGGCTGCGGGCGACCGACTTCGTCGACGAACGGTTCGGCCTGCCGACCGTCACCGACATCCTGGCCGAGCTGGAGAAGCCGGGCCGCGACCCGCGGCCCGAGTTCCGTACCGCCACCTTCGTCGAGGGGGTGGAGAAGATCGGTGACCTGACGCCCGGCATGGTGCTGGAGGGCGTGGTCACCAACGTGGCCGCGTTCGGC
Source organism: Micromonospora sp. NBC_00858 (assembly GCF_045207365.1). Taxonomy (NCBI): domain Bacteria; kingdom Bacillati; phylum Actinomycetota; class Actinomycetes; order Micromonosporales; family Micromonosporaceae; genus Micromonospora; species Micromonospora sp. NBC_00858. The sequence goes on from NZ_CP108828.1 coordinate 4,083,218, forward strand.
GCGTTCGTGGACGTCGGGGTGCACCAGGACGGTCTGGTGCACGTCTCGGCGATGTCCCGGACCTTCGTCAAGGACCCCCGCGAGGTAGTGAAGTCCGGTGACGTCGTCCGGGTCAGGGTGCTGGACGTCGACGTACCCCGCAAGCGGATCTCGCTGACCCTGCGCCTGGAGGACGAGCCGGGGGCACCCGCCGGTACGCGGGACGGACAGGGCGCCCGCGGCGACCGGACCAGCCAGGACGGGCGCGGCGGACCGGCGCAGCGCGGGTCGCAGAGCGGACGCGGCGGGCCCGACCAGCGCGGCGGTCAAGGTGGTCGCGGCGGGCAGGGTGGAAGCGGCGGGCAGCAGCGGGGCGGTCAAGGCGGCGGTGGCGGTCAGGGTGGCCGTGGCGGTCAGGGTGGCCGTGGCGGTCAGGGTGGCCGTGGCGGGCAGGGTGATCGCTCGGCGGCACCGGCCAACGATGCGATGGCGGACGCCCTGCGCCGCGCCGGCCTGGCCTGACCGACCAGCGGGGCCGCACGCCTCGCCAGACCTGGCTCGGGATGTCGCCCCGCACGGGCGGCATCCCGGGCGCCCCCGGCGCTCTGCTCACCTCAATGGCCGGCCCGTCCAGTCCCCCACGGCAACCTGTCGAGCTGCCCCATTTCTGGGGCAGAGGCCATGGGGCGGTCCAGATCTGAGGCAGCTCGACAGGAGACTCAAGGCGTCGGAGGGGAAAGGGTGGGCCCATGGGGGGAAGGGGCGGGCCTCGAGAAAAAATGGGGTCGCCCGGCCCCGGAGTGGTGAGTGATGATCTCGCGGTGAAAATGCATGCCGACCAGGTCGACGTCACCGCGGATGTCGTCGCCGCGCTGGTGGCCGAGCAGTTTCCCGAGTGGCGGGCCCTCCCCGTCCGTCCGCTCCCCACGACCGGCACGGTGAATGCCCTCTTCCGGCTCGGTGCGGAGATCGTCCTGCGGTTCCCCCTGCAACCAACAGCCGACCCCGAACTGCGCGCCGAGCTGCGGCGGGAGCAGGAGCACGCCCGGCTGCTCGGCCCGCACCTGCCGATCGCGGTGCCCGAACCGCTCGGCCTCGGCGAGCCGGGTGAGGGGTATCTCGGGCCGTGGACGGCGTACCGCTGGATCCCCGGCGAGCCGACCCAGCCGAGCCGGGTCGACGACCTGGGCGCCTTCGCCCGTGACCTGGCCGGCGTTGTCATCGCCCTGCACGGCATCGACACAGCCGGTCGGGCCTGGCCGGGGTTCGGCCGGGGCGGACCGCTGGCCGCCCAGGATGCCGGTGTGCGGTCAGCCCTCGCCAGCAGTGGCCAGCTCACCGACACCGCCCGGCTCGCCGAGGTGTGGGACCGCTGCCGGGACGCTCCCCGGCACGACGCCGGTGACGTGTGGATCCACGCCGACCTGATGCCGGGCAACCTGCTGGTCCGCGACGGGCGGCTGGCCGCGGTCATCGACCTCGGCACGGTCAACGTGGGCGATCCGGCGGTGGACCTGATGCCGGCGTGGAACCTGTTCGACGCCGGGTCGCGAGAGACGTACCGGCGGGCGCTCGGCGTGGACGATGCGACCTGGGAACGCGGGCGCGGCTGGGCGCTGGTACAGGCGATCAACGCGCTGCCGTACTACGTCGAGACCAACCCGGTGATGGCCGCCATCGCCCGGCGCACCCTGCTCGCCGTACTCGACTGAGCCAGGCCACACGTGCGGGCGTACCGTCGGCGTCGTGACTGAGCAGGACGGCCGGGAGTGGCGGGAGCGCCAGCGGCAGGCGGTGCGGGCGCACGCCGACGCGGAGGCTCGGCGGCGGGCCGCCGAGCAGGCCGAGGCGGCGGAGTTGGTGGCCTGGTTCGTGGCCGAGGCGACCCGGCGGGGGCTGCCCACCACCCGGCTGATGGCCCGGGGCTACGACGGGCGCGGGCGCTACCGGACCCGGCTGACCGGCTGGTACGTCGACCGGGCCGGGACCCGGGCGGTGGACGTGGCAGGCCGGTTCCACCTGCTGACCGTGCAGGGCGGTCTGCGGGCCTGGCTGTTCGGCGTCGACCCGCAGCCCAGCCCGGCGCCGCTGGTCGTCGGCGCGGGCGGCCGCGACGGCGAGTCGATCCCGTTGCGGACCCTACTCACCCGGCTGCTGGGCGACGGGACCGACGGGCCACGTTCCACCACGAGACCTGCTGCACCACGAGGGTGAGCAGCCCGGCCAGGACGATGGCGCACAGGTTGATCACCAGTTGGAGGGCCGACCCGGCCGCCTCGTGCCAGACCCCGTAGGCGGCGGCCACCGCCACGTTCGCCGCGGCCGGCACCGTGGTCACCGAGATCAGCACCCCGACGAGGCTGCCCGACTTCTTCGAGGTCAACGAGAGCATGCCGGCCACCCCGGCGAGCAGGCCGATCACCCAGGACAGCGCGTCCGGTCGCCAGATGAAGTCGGTGAGCGGGCGGTCGGCGAGCAGCATCTCCCGGTTGACCAGGCCGACGGCGGTCAGCGCCCAGGTGCTCAACATGGTCGCCACCATGGCGGTCAGGAAGCCGACCGAGAGGGCCTGCACCGAGCGGCCGATCACCCCGAGCCGGCGGCGCAGCAGCGCCACGCAGAGCGCGGCGAGCGGGCCGAACTCCGGACCGACCACCATCGCACCGACGATGAGGATCGGCTGGTCCAGTAGCACGCCGATACCGGCGATCATGGTGGCGACGATGAGCAGCACCAGGTAGGTGCCGGACAGCTCGGTCTGCTCACCGGTCTTCGCCGCGATCTCGTCCCACACCACGGCGTCAGCGCCACTGCCGGGCGCCTTCTCCGCCGCCCGGTCGGCCGCCGCGGAGATGGTCAACTCGACGTCGTCAGCGGCGATCCCGCCGCGCGCCTCCACACCGAGTTGCTGCAAGCCGTGCAGGACGCTGTCGGCGCTCTCCCGGACCACGTCGCACTGGATGAGGTCGCCCCGGGGCTGCCGGGCGACGCCGGGCAGCACCACCAGGTGGGTCACCCCCGGCTCGGCGGCCAGCAGGTCGGCCACCGCCACCGACTGGTCCGGCGGAGCAATCACCCTCAGGTGCAGCACAGTCTTCCCCCTCGCCCGACCGGCCAGTTCTCCACTCGCCCGACCGGACGGTCGCGACCCTACCGCTCGACCGCTGACGGCACGGACCGCAGGAGGGCGTACAGCGAGGCCGTGTCCATGCGCGCCGTTTCGGGGTTGATCGGGGCGAAGCAGCCTGAGTGTCGGCATTCGGAGTTGCCGACCAGCTTGTGCTGGTAAAACCCTTAATTAGTCGTTAAGTCGCTTTCTCGCGGAGGTCGGATCGGTGCCAGTGCCTGGTGGTCTCGCGAACGCCCCCGAACACCCCCTGCTGCTGCCCCGACCCGCGCCGGGCAAGCGCGTCTTTGACGCGATCCTCGCGGCCGTACTGCTGGTGCTGGTCACGCCGCTGCTGGTGGTGGCGGCGGTCCTGGTCATGGTGGGCCTCGGCCGCCCGGTGCTGTTCCGCCAGTGCCGCGCCGGCCTGCACGGCCAACCCTTCGAGGTGATCAAGTTCCGCACCATGCGGCCGCCCAACCACGGCCGCGGCCTGGTCGGCGACGGCGACCGGCTCACCCCGCTGGGGCGCTGGCTGCGCGCCACCAGCCTGGACGAGCTGCCCACGCTCTGGAACGTGCTGCGCGGCGACATGAGCCTGGTGGGCCCGCGCCCGCTGCTGCCGGAGTACCTCGATCGCTACTCCGCCAGCCAGGCCCGCCGGCATGAGGTACGGCCCGGCGTCACCGGCCTGGCCCAGGTGCGCGGGCGCAACAGCCTGAGCTGGGAGGAGAAGCTGGACCTCGACGTGCAGTACGTGGACAGCCGGAACCTCCGACTTGACCTGTCGATCCTGGCCGCGACCGCGCGCACCGTGCTGCGCCGCGACGGCATCAACGCGGCCGGATCCGCGACCGCGCCGGAATTCCTCGGTACGCACCGGCGCCCGGCGCCTCCGCAGCGGGACCGGACACCGGCATGACGATCCCCCAGGGAGCCGGCCGATGAGCCAGACGATCCACCTGTCCGCGCCCGACGTCGGGCCGCTCGAGGAGTCGTACCTGGTCGCGGCCCTGCGTTCGGGCTGGGTGGCACCGGCCGGCCCGGACCTTCAGGCGTTCGAGCGCGACATCGCCGAGCGGGTCGGCACCGGCGGAGCCGTCGCGGTCAGCTCCGGCACCGCCGCCCTGCACCTGGCCCTGCTCGGCGTCGGGGTCGGCCCCGACGACGTGGTCATCGTGCCCACGCTCACCTTCGTGGCCACCGCGAACGCGGTCCGGTACATCGGCGCGCGTCCGGTCTTCGTCGACTGCGACCCCCGGACCGGAAACGTTGACGTCGGCCTCGCCGCCGACCTGCTGCGCCGGCTGCGATCGCGCGGCGAACGGGTCGGCGCGATCGTCCCGGTGGACATGTTCGGCAGCTGCGCCGACTACCGCGCCCTCGTCCCGATCTGCGACGAGGCCGAGGTGCCCCTGGTGGAGGACGCCGCGGAGGCCCTCGGGGCCAGCCACCGGGGACAGCCCGCCGGCTCCTTCGGGCATGTCGGTGTGCTCTCGTTCAACGGCAACAAGATCATGACCACCTCCGGTGGCGGAATGCTGGTGTCCGACGACGCCGCGCTTCTCGACCGGGCCCGCCACCTGTCCACGCAGGCCCGCGAGCCGGCGCGGCACTACGAGCACCGCGAGACGGGCTACAACTACCGGCTCAGCAACCTCCTCGCTGCGCTCGGCCGGGCCCAGTTGCTCCGGCTGGACGGGATGATCGCGCGACGCCGCCAACTGCGCGACCACTACGCCAAGCTCTTCGCCCCGGTGCCCGGCGTCCAGCTGCTCGGCGTGGAGGACACCGAGTCGAACTGCTGGCTCACCGTCATCACGGTCGAGCGGGAGCGGTGCGGTTGGCGGGCCGACGACCTGGCGGCCCACCTGGCCGAGCGGGACATCGAGACCCGACCGGTGTGGAAACCGATGCACCTGCAGCCCATGCACGCCGGCGCGGAGAGCCTGCTGACCGGCGCGGCGGAGCGGCTCTTCGCCGACGGGCTCACCCTGCCCAGCGGGAGTGCCCTGACCGAGCCGCAGATCGCCCGGGTGTTCACTGCGATCGACGAGTTCCTGACCGTCCGGACGGGAGGGTCCACGGCGTGACGAGGGGACTGGTGGTGGTCGGCTGCGGCGGGCACGGCCGGGAGCTGCTCACCATCGCCCGAGCGGTGAACGAGGCCGCCGACCGGCCGATCTGGCAGCTGCTGGGCGTCGTCGACGACCGACCCACCGAGGAGAACCTGAAGCGGTTGCAGCGACTCGACGTGCCGTACCTCGGTGACGTGGCCTGGTTGCGCGACGCTCCCCCGGGCACCCGACACCTCATCGGCGTCGGGGACCCCCGAGTCCGTCGCGCCATCGGGAAGCGGATCGACGGGTACGGGATCTCCACGGCGAGCCTCGTCCACCCGGACGCCACCATCGGGCCGGACACCGAGCACGGACCGGGGTTCGTCGCCTTTGCGGGGGCCCGGGTCACCACGAACGTCACCATCGGCCGGCACGTACATCTCAACCAGAACGCCACCGTCGGCCATGACAGCAGCCTCGCCGACTACGTCTCGGTCAACCCGCTCGCCGCGGTGTCCGGTGACTGCCACCTGGCCGAGGGCGTGCTGATCGGGACCACCGCCGCAGTGCTGCAGGGCCTGCGGATCGGGCGGGACAGCACGGTCGGGGCCGGTGCCTGCGTCGTCCGGGACGTACCCGATCAGGTGACGGTCAAGGGCGTTCCGGCTCGCTGAGGGCCACCGGGACAGACAGCATATTCAACTCGTCAAACCCGAAAACGCCCAACAATGCTGTTTTGGCATGTAACAAGGACAAAGAGCCTAGAGGCTCCTTCTGCCGGTGCGGGCGGAAGCAGTCGTGCGACGGGACAGGGAGCCAGCACATGCCGCAGGACACCGAGAACACGCGAGACGCGGACCGGCAGACGCGACGGGCCAAGGCCCGCCAGCGCACCGCCGGATTCCTCGCCACCGACACCACTGCCTGGGTCGGCGGGTTCGTCGCGGCCGCGTGGACCCGGTTCGAGTTCCAGCTCCCCCCGGGCCAACTGGGCCGGGCGGCCGCGATCGGCGTCGCCGCGGCGGTCATGCACGTGGCGGTGGCGGCGTTGCGCCGGCTCTACTCCGGACGACACCCGCTGGGCAGCCTGCAGGAGGTCCAGGGCGTCGCCGGCACCACCATCACGACGGCCTGCATCGTGCTGCTCGGCCTGCTGCCGTCCGGCGAACGGCCGGTTCCGGCGAGCACCCCGCTGGTCGGCGGCGCGCTCGCCCTGCTGTTCATGCTCGGCGCCCGGTTCCTGTACCGGCACCGACGCGACCTCGCCATGCGGCCGGATGTCCGGTCGTCGACGCCGGTGCTGCTCTTCGGAATGGGTGACGCCGGCCAGGGGCTGCTCCGCGCCATGCTCGGCGACCCGCGCGGTCGGTACCTACCGGTCGGCGCGCTGGACGACGACCCGGACAAGCGCGACCTGCGCATCGGCGGGGTACGCGTGCTGGGCGGACGGCACGATGTCGCCGCCTCGGTCCGGCGTACCGGCGCCACCGCCGTCATCTTCTCGGTGGCCAACGCGGACGCCGCGCTGATCCGCCAGATCCGCGAGGCCACCCTTGAGGCCGGCGCGGTGTTCAAGGTGCTGCCTCCGGTGCGGGACCTGGTCGACCACCGGATCACCGTCACCGACGTCCGGGACGTACAGATCAGCGACCTGCTTGGCCGCCGGCAGGTGATCGGTGACCTGCCGCTGAGCACCAACAGTCTGACCGGGCGGCGCATCCTGGTCACCGGCGCCGGCGGGTCGATCGGCTCCGAGCTCTGCCGTCAGGTGATGAAGGCCAACCCGGGTGAGCTGATGATGCTGGACCGGGACGAGTCGGCCTTGCACAGCCTTCAGATGTCGCTCGCCGGGCGGGCCATGCTGGACGGTCCCGAGCTGATCCTCGCCGACCTGCGGGACGACGAGGGAATCCGGCGGATCATCCGGGAGCGCCGCCCGGAGATCATCTTCCACGCCGCGGCACTCAAGCACCTGACGCTGCTGCAGCGGCATCCGGGCGAGGCGATCAAGACCAACGTCTGGGGCACCCTGTCCGTGCTGGACGCCTGCCAGGACGTGGCGAAGTTCGTCAACATCTCCACGGACAAGGCGGCCGACCCGATCAGCGTCCTCGGCTACTCGAAGCGGATCACCGAACGGTTGACCGCGCACGCCGCGTCCCGGTTCCCGGGTACGTTCCTCAGCGTCCGGTTCGGCAACGTGCTGAGCAGCCGCGGCTCGGTGGTGACGGCCTTCCAGCGGCAGATCGAGGCCGGGAAGCCGTTGACCGTCACCCACCCGGACGTCACCCGCTACCTGATGACCGTTCAGGAGGCTGTCCACCTGGTGCTTCAGGCCGCCGAGATCGGCCGGGACGGGGAGGCGCTGGTGCTCGACATGGGTGCCCCGGTCCGGATCGTCGACCTGGCCCGCCAGATGGCCGACCAGGCGTCCAGCTCCGTGCCCATCGTCTACACCGGCCTGCGGCCCGGCGAGAAGCTGCACGAGGACCTGCTCGGGACCGGCGAGGTCGACGCCCGGCCGTTCCATCCCCTGGTGTCCCACGTGGCCGTGCCGGCGCTGGACCCGATGGAGGTGAGCGGGCTCGACCCGCACGAGGACGCGGTGAAGGTCGTCGAGCATCTCGCGCTGCTCTGCACCCAGCCGACCGATCCCATGGTCGACGGTCCGCTGGGCGTACCACTGCAGTCGCGCTGATCGACCCGTCCGCCAACGGGGTGACGCCGGGGGGCGTCACCCCGTTTTCGGTACGGGAGTGGACCTCGTCGCGGTCAGGGTGCCCACGGGGGCGCGGATCAGACGCAGGTACACAGCAGGGCCGGCGACCGCAGGTGCGCGGTCGCCGGCCCTGGTGCTAGCCCGTTCAGCGACGAATGCCCGCCCAGTCGTGATGCCGGCGGACGGTGGAGAGGATGAAGTCGACCACCCGCCGGGAGGTGTCCGGCACCTGGTAGTCGACCGGGCAGGGCACCCCCTGCGCGGCGACCTGGGCCACGGTCACCTCGACCGCCTCGACCACGCCCTGCGGGTCGAGGCCGGTCATGATGATGCCGCCGGCGTCGAGCGCCTCCGGGCGTTCGATCGACTCGCGCAACGTCACCGCGGGGAAGCCGAGGATGGCGGCCTCCTCGCTGATCGTCCCGCTGTCCGACAGCGTGCAGTACGCCTTCGTCTGCAGGTGCACGTAGTCGAGCAGGCCGAACGGCTCGTGGAAGGCGATGCCGTCCAACGCGGTGGCGTCCGGAGCCGACGCCTCCAGCCGTTTGCGGGTCCGCGGGTGGGTGGAGACCAGCACCGGGAAGCCCCACCGGTCGCGCACCGCGACCAGGCAGTCCAGCAGCCGGCGGAGCCGGTCGGGGCGGTCCACGTTCTCCTCCCGGTGCGCACTGACCAGGAAGTATCCGCCCCGGTCGAGCTCCAGCTGACGCAGGATGCCCGAGCTGGCGATCGGCGCCCGGTAGTGCTCCAGCACCTCCCGCATCGGCGAGCCCGTGTGCAGGATCCGGCGCGGATGCAGGCCCTCGGCGAGCAGGTTGCGCCGGGCGTGTTCGGTGTAGACCAGGTTGAAGTCGGCCACGTGGTCGACCAGCCGCCGGTTGGTCTCCTCCGGCACGTTCAGGTCGAAGCAGCGGTTCCCGGCCTCCATGTGGTAGACCGGCACCCGCATGCGCCGCGCCATCAACGCGGCGATACAGCTGTTGGTGTCACCCAGCACCAGCAGCGCGTCCGGCCGCAGCTCGGCGATCGCCTGCTCCATGCCGACCAGCACGCCGCCGAGGACCCGACCGAGCGAGCTGGTGTCGACCTCCAGGAACCGGTCCGGCTGACGCAGCCGCAGCTCGGTGAAGAACACGTCGGACAGGGTCGGATCCCAGTTCTGTCCGGTGTGCACCAGCACGTGGTCGACCGTACTGTCCAGCCTGGCCAACACCCGGGACAGCCGAATGATCTCCGGCCGGGTACCGACCACCGTCATCACCCTGGTCATCGTCTACTCCGTCCGACCGTCAGCCTGAGCATCATGTCCTCGATCCGGTAAACGCCCAGCCGAATCGTCACGCCGCCGACTCCACCGGCTCGCGCAGCGCGCTCTCGACCGGCTCGGCGTACGTGTCCGGCCGCTGCGGGTCGAACAGCTCGTTGGTCCAGAAAAGGGTCAGCAGCTCGCCAGAGCCTGTGTTTTCGATCTTGTGGGCCCACATCGTCGGCATGTCCACCACCACCGGCGAGTCGCCGTCGACCGGGAAACGGACCACGTCGTGGTGGCCGACCCGGCGAAGGCTGATCTCGGCGCTGCCCCGGACGACCGCGAAGCGTTCCACCTTGGCCAGGTGGAAGTGCTCGCCCCGGGTGATGCCCGGGTGGGACGTGGAGCAGAAGGTCTGCCCCTGCCCGCCGTACGACTTGACCACCTCGGTCAGCTCACCGCGGGCGTCGGCGTGCCGCGGCAGCGGCAACGGGTAGTGCGCGGGGAAGCAGTGTGAACGGTAGGTGTTGAACAGCCGTACCGCGTGCCGGTCGGGCAGCGCCGGGATCTCGCCAGCGCGGTAGAGCGCGGCGTACCCGGCGAGCCGGTCGGCCATCTCGCGTACCCCGGTATGCAGCTCGGGCATCGCAGCGTCCCAACTGCCCGCGGTGGGAGCCCCCAGCAGATGGGCGGCGGCGTCGGTGGCGTGCACCAGGCGCAGCTTCCGGTCCTCGTGCACCTCCGGCTGGCCGCCGTCGGCGAGCAGCCGGCAGAACGTCGCCACCACGGAGTTGTAGAACGGCCGTCCGTGCTCGCCGTAGAGGTTGGGCAGCCGGACGTCGACGACGTCAAGGCCGGTGTTGGCGAGGGTCTCCGCGGCGACGGCCTTGGCGTCGCCGTACGGGGTGCCGTTGCCGGCCTGGACCGAGTTGGCGAAGACGACGGTTCGGGGCGGCACGGCACACCGGTTCAAGCCGCGGGCGAGAGCGGCAGCGAGCTCGACGTTGCCGGTCGCTACCTCGACCGGGTCGCCGCGGTTGACGCCGGCGAGGTGCAGTACCCGGTCGACGCCGGCCACCTTCGCGGCCACCGCCGCCGGATCGGCCAGGTCTGCTCGGGTGAGAAGCGTGGGTTCCGGCCAGCCGAGCGCCCGGGCCAGTACTCGTGTGTGCCAGCCGAGGAAGCCGTGGGCGCCGGTGATCGCGAGGTTCAGCATGTGAGGAGCGGGTCTTGGTGGGCCAGTTCCGCACGAACCTCAGGCAGGGTCAGCAGCAACTCGACGATCTGCGGCACATCAAGCTGCGGAGCGTTGGCCGAGTTGAAGTCATCCTCAGGCCCCACACCGATCTCACCCTCAGTCACATACAGGGCGTAGTTCAAATCCCGATCATCCACCGGCACCCGGAAGAAATCACCGAAATCCTCAGCCCGCCCGAGTTCCTCACGACTGGCCAACGTCTCATGCAACTTCTCACCATGCCGCACCCCGATCGGATCCACCTTCGCCGGCACATCAAAAAGCTGACACAACGCCGCCGCCAAATCCCCCACCGTGCACGCACTCGCCTTACGAATGAAAATGTCACCCGGACGAGCATGCCGAAACGCATGCTCCACCAGATCCACCGAATCCTGCAACGACATCAAAAACCGCGTCATCAACGGATTCGTCACCGTCGGCGCCCGACCCGCCTTGATCTGCTCGATGAACAACGGAATCACCGAACCCCGAGAAAACATCACATTGCCGTACCGCACACTCGACACCGTCGTCGGACTACCCGGATTATTCCGCGAATGAGCCTGAGCCACCTTCTCCATCAACGCCTTCGACATCCCCATCGCGTTGACCGGATACACAGCCTTATCGGTGCCCAACATCACCACCGAACTCACCCCGTTACGCTCAGCAGCCTCCACCACATTCGCGCTACCCAACACATTCGTCCGCACCGCCTCCAACGGGAAAAACTCACACGACGGCACCTGCTTCAACGCCGCGGCATGGAAAACGAAATCCACCCCACGCGCCGCCCGCAACACCGTGTCGTAATCCCGCACATCACCCACGTAATACCGCACCCGCTCATCACCGAGCACCCGCCGCATCGCATCCTGCTTCGCCTCATCACGACTGAGCACCCGCACCTCGCCCACATCACGATCAAGCAAACGCCCCACCATCGTCCGACCAAACGAACCCGTACCACCGGTGATCAACACCCGGCGACCAGAAGCCAGAAAAGTCAACACCACTCCTCAACGTCACTGGTGCGCGACAGCCCCAACACCCGCAACGACCCCACAACCAACCAGGAAACGCCCCAAACGGCCTGCACTCGATCTGTTGGGGACAGAATGCTGGATCTGGCGTTCTATGTCTCATACCCGCCTATACTGGTCGAAACTCGGACACGGCCAGGCCTGTCCGCGAACCACGCTCGCCGGGGCGCTGCAGGGGCTGGGGCGGGCGGCGGCGCCGCTGCCCACGTCGTGAGGGAGGCCGCACCCAAATCCCTCACCAGCAGTTATGCCCGGGAGGAAACCCCCAGCGCGAGGCCGCGTCGCGGCACCCGCATCGCCAGGCGCGTCCCTCCGGCGTTCGCCGCAGATCGATAGGACCGAAAGATGCGGGCCCCCGACAGCAGGTTCGAGCGGCAGGAGCAGCCGGACGCCGCATCACCCGGGCCTGGTCGGGTCGTCCAGACGGTTGAGCGGCCGGAGCCGGCCGCTCCCGCTCCCCCGAGCCAGAGCCGCGGCCGCCGGCTGCTGTCCTGGATCGCCACCGCAGCACTGAGTCGGGTGGTCAGCGCCCTCGTACCGCTCACCCTCCTCCCCGTGACCCTGTCGTACCTCGGCACTGACCTGTACGGACTCTGGGCCGCGGTGCTCGCGGTCACGGGGATGGTCGCTTTCGCGGACCTGGGCGTCGGCCTCGGGCTGATGACCAGGCTCGCGCCTTGCCGGGTGGACGGCGACACGGACACGGCTCGGCGGTACATCTCCAGCGCCTATGCGGCGGTCTGCGGCGTGGCGCTCCCGCTGTGTGGCCTGCTCTGGCTGTTCGGTGGGTTCATTCCGTGGCCGTTGCTCTTCAACGCCACCGGGGCAGCGGCGGAGGATGCGCACCTCGTCGCCCTGGTCTGCCTGACCGCTTTCCTCCTGAACATTCCACTGTCGCTGGTCGCCAGGGTTCAGTACGCGTACCAACAGGTGGCGGCCAGCAATATCTGGCAGGCGGCCGCGAGCGCACTCTCGCTGCCGCTCGCGCTCGGCGCGGTGTTCGCGGGATTTCCTCCGATAGCCGTGATCGCCAGCATCGCGGTCGCCCCGCTACTGGTCAACATCGCCAACACCGCGTGGACGTTCGGACGGCGCCTGCCACACCTGGCACCCCGCCCGAGATTCATCGACGGACGCGGGATCCGTGACCTGTTCGGCCTTGGCGGCCTGTTCTTCCTGGTAACGCTGGTGATGGTCCTGGCCGACAATGCCGACCCGTTGATCATCGCGCACGTCCTGGGCCTGGCCAGCGTCACCGCCTACGCGGTGCCGGCGAAGCTGTTCACCCAGCTCGGCGCGCTCGTGACGCTGGTGAACCAGCCGCTGTGGCCAATGCACGGCGAAGCTCTCGCCCGGGGGGACCTCGACTGGGTGCGCAGAACCGTCCGGCGCATGACGATCGTCTCCACGCTTATCGCATTGCTGCCATCGACCCTGTTGGTAATCTTCGGCGAGGAGCTCTTCGCCGCGTGGCTCCCTATCCCGATAGGAAACCGGTCACTACTGCTGGGCTTCGCCTGTTGGTGGATCGTACTGGCCGCGATCTCTCCGCGATTCATGGTGCAGAACGCGGCCGGAGTCGTACGCCCACAACTCTGGGGCTATCTGCTGTATCTGCCGCTTTCCATCATCGGCAAGCTGTACGGTGTGCACTGGTTCGGCGTGTCCGCGGCACCATACATCGCGGTCGTCATATACACCATCACGGTTGTCCCGGCCGCCATTTACGGCTACCGCCGGGCACTGACTCTGCGGTCCACATGAGAGAGGCGGATGCACTGATGCTGTTGGACGAGGATTTTCCGCGGGTGCTGGTGGTCAGCCACACGCCTTTCAGCCGTGTCAGCGGGACCGCGATGACCCTGTCGAACCTCTTCTCCGGCTGGCCGAAAGACCGCCTCGGGCAGGTCTACACCGGCAACATCGCGCCATCGACGGAAGTGTGCGAGAACTATTTCCACTTCCCGCCGAGAGACCACTACCTTCCCATCCAGTACTACTCCATGCGGATGCTCGGGTGGAACGGTCGCACGCCACTGCAACAGAGCCGGCCGATCGCTGCCGTACAGGCGGCGGCCGAAAAGCGACCCGGCATGGCCAAGGCGTACGCGCAACTGCGCGCGACCGCCGACCTGAGTCCAATCCGTGTTCCCCGGAAGCTGACCGAGTGGATGCGCGACTTCCGACCGGACCTTGTCTACTCCATGCTCGGCAGTGTGCGGCTGACGAGGATCACCGCACTCGCGGCACGCACGTGCGGCGTCCCGGTCGTGCCGCATTTCACGGACGACTGGCCGGCGACCCTGTACGACAACGGTGAACTCTTCGGGCGCGCCGACCGGGCGGTTCAGGAGGCGGTCGCCAGGCTCATCCGCCTCGCCCCGCTCGGCATGGTCATCAGTCAGCCGATGGCGGAGGAGTACTCCCGGCGCTACCGCATTCCGTTCAGCGCCTTCGCCAACTGCGTCGACGAGACCTTCTTCGCCGCGCCCCGGGACGAGGCGGATCAGCAGGGGGTGACGGAGCTGGTCTACGTCGGCGCCCTGCACCTCAACCGCTGGGAGTCACTTCGCGACATCGGTGCCGCACTGGACAGCGTGGCCGACGCCGGCCTGCCCGTACGGCTCACCATTCACTCCCCGGAGCGGGACCTCGCCCAGTACGGAAAGCACTTCGCCCACCTGGAGCGCGTACGCCTGGGGCCTTCGCTGACCAGTGACGAGGTGCCCGCGGCGCTACGGTCCGCGGCCGTCCTCGTTCACATCGAGTCGTTCGACGAGGAGATCCGGCGCTACACCCGTTACTCGGTGTCGACGAAGATCCCCCAGTACCTGGCGTCGGGCCGGCCCATCTTCGGCTACGGGCCCACCGAGGTGGCCTCGATGAACCACATCCGGGAAGCCAACGCCGGCGTGATCGTCGGGACGAGCGACACCGCGGCGCTGGTCCGCGGCCTGACGGATCTCTGCCGGGACGCGGGGCTCCGGGAGAGGCTTGCCCGCAACGGAATCGAGTTCGCGCGGCAGGAACACGCGAAGGAAGGCGTAGCCGCGCGGTTCGCCGCCACGCTGCGCTCGGCAGCAAGAGCCGAATCCGCCGTCTCCGAGGCCACCCGCAGGCAACTGACCTAGAAGCAAGTTGAGGTGCTGCGATGACACGCCGTTCACGTTGGATCGCCTGCGCAGGTCCATTCCTCTTCCCGTGGGGCGAGGCGGGGTCGCGACGGGTCTACGGCCTGGTGGCGTCGTTGGCCGCCGCCGGTTATGACGTGGTGGTCGCCGGCGGCGGTCCCGAGCCGCGGACCATGACCCCGCTACCCGGCGTCGACGGACCGGGCTCGGTCTCCCACATCGGCCTGGCGGAGAAGCCGCCACCGGAAGCTGGGCCGCTTGGCAGCTCGATACAGACTCTGCTGCGGTGGGGCCAGCGGACGGTCCGATGGCTGGACGCACAGCCGACAAAGCCGTCCCACGTCCTGGTGCACGGCGGCCAAGCCCAGTACATGTTCCACCTTCAGCGGTGGTGCCGCCGTAACAACGTGCCGCTGATCGTTGATGTCGTCGACTGGTTCAACGGGCGTTACGTGCGCGGCGGTTACCTCGGCCCCCTGCACGCCAGCATGAAACTGGCCATGCACTACTACTACCCCCGCTGCGACGGCGTCATCGCGATCAGCTCCTACCTGGAGGCCCACTACCGCCGCGCCGGTATGCCGATCCTGCGGGTGCCGCCCACCCTCGACGTCAAGAACCTGACCGTGGACGCCAGGCCGACGGTGGACGACTCGTCCCCCCTCACGCTCGTCTATGCCGGTAACCCGCACGGAAACAAGAAAGATCTCCTGGGCACCGTCATCGAAGCGGTGGGTCGCGTCCAGCGCGACGGCGCGAGCATCGAGTTGCAGATCTACGGCCCGACGCTGGGTGAGGTACGCAACCTGTTCGATGGCCGATCGTTGCCGGACGGGGTGCGCTGCCTGGGTCGTGTACCGCAGGCCGAGGTGGCGAGCGCCCTGCAGGGCGCCGACTTCAGCGTGCTCATCCGCCGGCCGGAGCGGGCGACGGACGCAGGCTTCTCGACGAAGTTCTGCGAGAGCCTGGCCAGCGGTACCCCGGTAATCGCCAACCTGACCAGCGACATGGGGAGATACCTGCGCCCCAACCGTGAGGGCCTGATCTGCCGAGACCACACACTGGCCGAGGTCACCGAAGCGTTCCGTGCTGCCGCGCGGCTGAGCGGTGAGCAGCGGGGCCTCATGCGTCAGGCCGCGCGGAGTCAGGCGCTCGAATCGTTCGACTATCGGGCCTATGCGGAGCCTCTCGGGAGATTCTTCCGACACTGGGACTGAAGCAGCCCGAGGTCACCCGCGCTCATCGCCAAGTATGCCGATGGCGATCCTGGGCCGCCCGCAGCTGCCGTTGTCCGTTGGAAAGCGCCTGCATCGCGTACAGCGCGAGAAGCGTGGCCATCCCGACGATCGACTCTGGCGCCATCCCGAGCTGGTTGTTCGCCGGCACATAGACGATGAGGATGCAGAGCTGCGCGAAGATCAATGTCGGGACCACCCGTCGAGAGGACACCGCCGCGCGCCACGAGCCGGCGAAGAGCCAGCCGACCAGACCCATGAACAACGCCGCACCGGGGAACGTGAGGTCCGAGGCGAGCCAGGGGTAGATGGTGGCCCAGTACATGCGCGCCGGCCACCCCTTCTCGTGCTCCGTCCGGTCGGGGTAGGGCGGGTGATCGGTCAGGTCCACCCCGGCGGTCTGCTCGGCGAAGATCGCCGCGGACGGCGAGCTACCGAGACCACGGGACCACTCGAACGGCAGTTGCAGGTTGTAGGAAAGCCCGAGATAGCCATGAGTCGGATAGCCGATCACGTCGGCAATGCCCTCGGCCACGGGTGCCCCCACCACACGCTCAACCGCAGGATTCACCTGCACCAGGGCGCCCGTGGTACCGAACTCGGTCGCCCGCGTCGCGTGGCTGTGGATCATGTAGGCGACAAGTAGCGCGAACGCCCCGGCGACCAGCACGAGCGCTCTCCGTCGCCGGGAGCGGGTCCGCCGGCGGTGTCGCACCGCGGCCCGAGCGACCAGCATCCCCGCCGCCAGCATGATGACGACGTCGCCGAGGCCTTTCGTGGTGCCGATGAAGAGGTAGAACGCCATGTGCAGCGTGATTCCGACCAGACCTGCGAGCCGCAGCCAGGTGGGGAGACTTCGCCAGTGGACCACCAGCAGCGGCACTAGAGCCACGCTGAGTACGCCGAGCGGAAACAGGAGGTTCATCCACGGGCTCGTGTTGCCGACGCCCTGCTGATAGACATCGAACTTGTTCAGATACCCGGTCGCGGGGGCCTGGATGCTTGCCCACACACTCTGCGGGCCGGTCGCGCCGAACTCCGCCAGCCGCGTCAGGCTCAGGACGACGTAGTAGACCGAACTGGCGAGAACCAGTTGACGCACTCGCCGGATCCGGTCGGTCGAGTGAGTCGGGGCAACCACAGGGGGCGGACGACGCGACATCTGCGCCGCGTATCCGCCGGCGAAGAGAGCGGTCGCCCCGATCACGAAGGTGCAGAGCTGACCCGGGTTGTCGACCTCGCGGGCCAACCCCGTCAGCCAGAACGCGCCGAACGTGCCGAGCATCCAGACCAGGGCCAGCGACAGCGGAAGCCAGGTCACCGTTCGAGAACTCGGCGATCCACGATCTGCCTCCGCTGACCAGGGTGGACCGTGCTCGGGCGGCCGTGACGCCGAGAGGTGCCAGTCGCGGGCGCCCCCGACCGGCGACCGATGCCGACCGCCGGCGGTTCCGTCGACGGTGGTCACCACAGCCCACTCCCGGCTGGTCGCCCCGCCGAGCGGCCCGCAGTGGACCGCCGCGAGTCAACACGGACGAAACTTTGCGATTCCACTCGCCAAACCTCCACACTATTTGGCGCCCAACGACCCTGTGCAGAACCGCATCGGGTGGAGGCATGATTCGGTGGCAGAGACAGCAACCGAGCCACAGAAGCCATACCACCGTGATCCGGATTCACCATTCCGCCCGCTACCTCGGCACAACATTCAGTACTCACTGAACGAGCCAACGAACGTGAAGTCATGCGGGTGATGGCCCGGCAGTGCAAAGGTGAAAACGGTGACCACTCGAACCGCCGGTCATGTCCCGCTGATCACGTCAGCCGCCGTCCGGCCGCGGCCACCTCCCGCACCTCCGGCGTCTTCTCCGTCGGCCATTCCAGCCGTATTCCTGCTGGGGACCGGGAAGCGCGGACGCCGATCGTGCCGGACGGACGCGCCGCCCTCCGGCCCGGGCCATTCCCCTTCCGCCGGTTCGTGGCCTGGACCGGCAGCATCGACAGGAGGGCGAGTGCCAGCCACGCGCCCCGCTCGAACTCCCACACGCCGGTCAGCCAGATCGGAAACGTCGCCACCACGAAGAGCCCGGCGACACGAAGCCCGACCGCACACTGTGCCGCCCGCGTGGTGAGCACCGATCCAAACAGGACGGCAACACCCACCAACCCCACCAGGCCCAGATCCGCGGCGACTGCGAGGACGGCGGTGTGTGGGCGAATTCCCAACGGATTCCAGATCTCGAAGTTGCCTGCTCCGCCGCCCACCCAGAAGGCGTCCCACCAGTAGGTCAGCGCATACCGCCACATCTCGATGCGGCCTGCCACGTCACCGGTCGACGCCGAGCCGATCGCGTCGTCGGCCCACAGCAGTGCGCCGTGCCCCAGGCCGAGCGGCACCGCGAGCAGCAGCGTCGGTACCACCGCGATCACGGCCGTCCACATCGCGCGAGGAATCAACTCGCTCAGCAGCGCGTACACCACCGCGAGCAGCAGTGCGACCAGGGCGCCCTTGGTTCTGTTCAAGAAAACCCCGGACGCCAGTACCGGCAACGCTGCGATCAGGCCAATTCTGACCAACCGCCGCTGACCGGGGATTCTCAGCAGGGCCAGTGCCAGCACGAACGCGGTGACGCTCGAGTAGGCCGTGAAATTGATGTTGGTGCCCTCGATGCCGAAGCGCACAGCCATGTCCAACGCGCTGGTCTGCGTGAGTACCCCACGCGCCTCGATGATCAGTTGCCATGCCGAGATCGCGCACCCGAGGATGTACGAACCCCCCACCGCAAGCAGGTATCTCGGCGTCGTGGCGACGTGGCGGACCGCGACGAAGATGAGACAGGCCGAGGTGTACGCGAGAGCCACGCTCCGAGTCTGGGCAACGTCACTGGACCAGTTGACCGTCAGGTGCGCCCAGGCAGCGACCGCGAGGGCCAGCAGATCCGGTAGTCGGGGACGGGGAATGCGGCCACTGAGGAGGATCGCCGCGGCCGAGGCCTGCAGGACGAACATCCAGGCGTTTGCCGACGACGCCTGGAAGGCCGCGACGCACAGCAGTCCAACGCCGACGATCGTCGCCTTCCTCCGCAGGTCGCTGTTCTTGGTTCCGGTCGCAGTCGCCACAGCTCCCCCTCAGGATCGACGCCACGGACCCGACGCGGCACCGGCCAGCCGGATCCGCGCCGCGACCGGAATCGCGAGGTTCAGCATGTGAGGAGCGGGTCTCGGTGGGCCAGTTCCGCACGAACCTCAGGCAGGGTCAGCAGCAACTCGACGATCTGCGGCACATCAAGCTGCGGAGCGTTGGCCGAGTTGAAGTCATCCTCAGGCCCCACACCGATCTCACCCTCAGTCACATACAGGGCGTAGTTCAAATCCCGATCATCCACCGGCACCCGGAAGAAATCACCGAAATCCTCAGCCCGCCCGAGTTCCTCACGACTGGCCAACGTCTCATGCAACTTCTCACCATGCCGCACCCCGATCGGATCCACCTTCGCCGGCACATCAAAAAGCTGACACAACGCCGCCGCCAAATCCCCCACCGTGCACGCACTCGCCTTACGAATGAAAATGTCACCCGGACGAGCATGCCGAAACGCATGCTCCACCAGATCCACCGAATCCTGCAACGACATCAAAAACCGCGTCATCAACGGATTCGTCACCGTCGGCGCCCGACCCGCCTTGATCTGCTCGATGAACAACGGAATCACCGAACCCCGAGAAAACATCACATTGCCGTACCGCACACTCGACACCGTCGTCGGACTACCCGGATTATTCCGCGAATGAGCCTGAGCCACCTTCTCCATCAACGCCTTCGACATCCCCATCGCGTTGACCGGATACACAGCCTTATCGGTGCCCAACATCACCACCGAACTCACCCCGTTACGCTCAGCAGCCTCCACCACATTCGCGCTACCCAACACATTCGTCCGCACCGCCTCCAACGGGAAAAACTCACACGACGGCACCTGCTTCAACGCCGCGGCATGGAAAACGAAATCCACCCCACGCGCCGCCCGCAACACCGTGTCGTAATCCCGCACATCACCCACGTAATACCGCACCCGCTCATCACCGAGCACCCGCCGCATCGCATCCTGCTTCGCCTCATCACGACTGAGCACCCGCACCTCGCCCACATCACGATCAAGCAAACGCCCCACCATCGTCCGACCAAACGAACCCGTACCACCGGTGATCAACACCCGGCGACCAGAAGCCAGAAAAGTCAACACCACTCCTCAACGTCACTGATGCCACACCGGCCACGTTCACCACAGGACACACCCACGACCCACCCCCACAGCCACAACACCCGCAACGACCCCACAACTAGCCAGGAAACGTACGAAACGTCCCAGTTGCCCACAATCGGTACTTCTTGGACACAAGTCCATACTCAGGACGAACGGCACCAAACGCGGCCAATGACCTGATATGGTCGCTCTCATTACTTCGGGTCGCCCGAGCTCGGCGCCCCGGACAACCTCGGATTCCGGCAGACCACGATCACCTCCGTCGCCATGCCCAAGGGGAAGCTGATGGTGAAGACCGATCTACGCGCGATCGCCGTGGACATGCGCGCCCTGGGCCTGTCGGCACCGCTGCGCGCGGCGTACGAGGCGTCCAAGCGCAGCGGGTTCCACGCCGTGCTGTTCGGCGGCCGGACACAGCGCCACCGCCCGGCCACGCTGGTGCCGCTGACCGGCATGATGCCCGTCAGCGACGAGGCGGGGCAGCGCTGCCTGGACGACGCCGGCAGCGTGCTGCGCGACGGGCTGCGGGTGTTCGGGGGCCGGGTGGCGACGGGCGTCTCGGCACCGTGGTGCACCGACCCGCTGACCGGGCGGCAATGGCCGGCGGGGGAACCGTGGTGGCGGATCGACATCCGCTCCGAGGTGCGGCTGTCGGACGTGAAGCACACCTGGGAGGCGGCACGCCACCGTGACCTGGTCGTCCTGGCACGCGCGGCCCGCCTCGACCCGGCCGGCCCGTGGCAGGACGGGCTCACCGGCCTGCTGCGGTCCTGGTGTGCGGAGTCCCCGCCGGAGCAGGGCGTGAACTGGTACTCCAGCCTTGAACTCGCGCTGCGCGCGATCGGCTGGAACCAGGTCATGGCGCTGGTCGGCGAGCGGCTTCCCCGCGACGTGGTGACCGCCATGGAGCGGCTGCTCCTGGCCAGCGCCCGGCACCTGATGGTCGAGCTGCCGTACACGTTGAGCAGCATGCGCAACAACCACATGCTCGGCGACGCACTCGGGCTGATCCTGCTGTCGCGCATGTTTCCCACCGCTCGGCGTGCGCGCTGGTGGGCGCGTACCGGGGAGCGGATGTTCGTGGCTCAGCAGCGCCGGCACATCGCGCCCGACGGCCGGATGATCGAGGATTCGCTGTCGTACCACCGCTTCGTGCTCGAAATGCTCATCGTGCGGGTGCTACTCGGCGCCGCGCCGTCCGACGTACACCGTGATCTGCACGCGGCCAGCCTGCACCTGGCTCGGCTCGGCGTGTTCGACGGCGACATCCCGCAGTACGGCGACTGGGACGAGGGGCGGGTGCTCGCATCCTCCGGCGACCCGCTCGACGTGGCCGGCTCGACCGCGCTCGGCCTCGCACTGTGCGGCGAGCGGCTGCCGGCGGGCTGGTACGCAGACTTTGACGAACTGGCGTGGTACGCGCCCACGCCTCCGCGGGAGCCCACACCGGACCGGACAGCCGCGATCGGCCACGCCCGGTCCGGGCCGTCGGTCTCGGGAGGCATCGCGCTGGTCGACCGGGGGCCCTGGCAGGTCTGGTTCAAGGTGGACGGCGGCCCCTCGCACGGCCACGCCGACCTGACCTCAGTCTGGATCAAGCACGGCGGCCGGTGGCTGATCGCCGATCCGGGCACCGGCACCTACAACGGACCGTTGGAGGTGCGCAACGGACTGCGCACCTCCGCCGCCCACCCCGTGCGCCGGCCGGACGGACAGGACCAGCTCGTACCGCATCGCGCTTTCCGTTGGCGCAACACCGCACGTGGGCACCTCGGGCCGCCGCTCGTCCTGCCGGACCGCACCATCGTCTTCGGTTGGCACGACGCGTACGCGCGCGGCGAGCACCCGCTGCGCGTCGGGCGCGCCGTCGTGGTGACCGATCAGTACGTGGCGATCGTCGAGTTCGCGGACCCGCCGCAGGTTGCCAGGTCCTGGTCGCTCACGATCCCGCTGCACCCCGACGTCACGGTGGAGAGCGACACGCTCATCTCCGGCGAGAGCAAACTCGGCCTCTTCGGGCTGGACGGGTACCAGCCGGTGCGCGGGCGGTCGGCACCTTTCGCGGGCTGGCACAGCCGGACGTACGGACGCTGGGAGCCGGCGACGTGGATCACGGCCGAGAGCCGGGTCGACACCGTTGTCTGGGGGCTCGGCACGGTACCCGGGTCGCGGCCCGAGCCGAACGCACTCGACGGTCTCCACTTCGAGGTCACCTGGAGCGCCGCCGGCGCCACCCTCACCGTCACCGTCATCGCATCAGGGGAAGTCCATCACGTGAGAGCGCCACGATGACGCAACGCAGAGTCCTCGTCCTCAACCACTTCGCCGTGCCCCCGGGCTATCCGGGCGGTACCCGGCACGTCGAGCTGTTCAGCCGGCTGCCCGGCTGGTCGTACGTGATCATCGCGGGGCGCCGCAACATGATCACCGGTCAGCCACAGCGCGCGGAGCCGGGATTTCATCCTGTTGCCGTGACGCCATACCGGGGCAACGGCCTGGGCCGGGCGCTCAACTGGGCCAGCTACGCGGTGACGGCCACGGTGTCCGGCCTGCGGCAGCCCCGCCCCGATGTGGTGTACGCGTCCTCACCGCACCTGCTGGCCGGCCTCTCCGGCTGCGTCGTGGCGACACTCCGGCGTACACCATTCGTCCTGGAGGTCCGGGACCTGTGGCCGCGAGTCCTCGTCGACATGGGAACGCTCGCGGAAACCTCGTTGGCGTACCGGGCGCTGGAGCGCCTGGAGCGGTTCCTGTACCAGCGCTCCGATCGCGTGGTGATCATGGCGCCGGGCGTGCGGGCGGCGATCGAGGGTAAGGGTGTGGCACCCGAGAAGATCGTCTTCATCCCCAACGCGGCTGACCCCGACGACTTCGTGCCCAGCGCCGACCGCGACGAGCTGCGGCGGCGGTACCGGTTCACCCGCCGCACCGCCGTCTACGCCGGCGCACACGGCCCGGCCAACGGGCTCGACCTGCTCCTGGCCGCCGCCAAGGCGGTGCCTGAGATCGACGTCGTGCTGGTGGGATCGGGTGTCGAGAAGCCGCGCCTGCAGGCGGCGGCACTCGGCATCCGCAACGTCCGGTTCCTCGACCCGGTGCCGAAGACCGAGATCCCCGATCTCCTCCACGCCGCGGACGTCGGCGTGCACGTACTCGCCGACGTCGAACTGTTCCGTGCCGGGGTCAGCCCCAACAAGGTGTTCGACTACATGGCTGCCGGGTTGCCGATCGTCACCAACAGCCCGGGGACCGTCGGCGATCTCGTCATGGGCGCCGACTCCGGGTACGTGACCTCGCCGGGCCACCTCGCCCACGGCCTCGGCCAGATGGTCCAGGCGAGCCCAGACGAGCTGGCGAAGATGGGCGCCGCCGGCCGAGGCTGGATACGGGAGAACCAGTCGCGCACGGCGATGTCCCACGCGCTCGGGCGCCTGCTCGCCCCGCTGGTCGACGAGGCGGGCGAGGCACCGCGCTGATTGCCGTCCGGCGTACCGCCGGCGCACCGCCTCAGCGCATCACGAGTTGAACCCGGCGCTCACGCTGGTCTCCGCGTCCGCCTGGGTGGGCAGGCGCGACGAATGTTCCTGGATACCCGCCAGGGCAGCAATCGCGGACAGCGCCGCCCGCGTCGTACCGAACGACGCTTGGAGATCGAGGTCGTCGGGCGCGTTCCCGGCGATCACTCCACGCACGTGGGCGAGCAGTTCGTGGTGTCCCTTGCCCGCGGGTACCCGCTTCACGTCCCGGCCGTCGATCTCCAGGCGCCGGAAGTCGTCGATCACCACGGTGTGCCCGCGGCCGAGGATCTCCAGGCGTTCCTTCGGGGTACGCCGGTGCCCACGCGTGCAATACGTGATCGTCGCCGTGGACCCGTCCGGGTATCCGAGCAGGACGCTCACGTCCTCCTCCAGTCCCGGTTCGCCGCGGCCACTGCCGTACGCGTGCACCACGCGCGGCTGCTCACCCACGAGCCACGACGCAAGGTCGATGAAATGGCACACCTCGCCCCGGACGCGGCCGCCCTGGCGCCGATCGTGGTACCAGTGCGATTCGGGGAGCGTCCCGGCGTTGATCCGGTAGGCGATGGTCAGCGGCCCGGACGCGGCCTCCAGGACCTGCTTCGCGTGAGCCGTCATGGGCGCGTGCCGGCGGTTGAAACCGACGAACAGGTGGCCCGAGTTACGGTCATAGGCGGCCGTGACCTCATCGAGTTCGTCCTGCGTCAGCGCCAGTGGCTTCTCGACGAACACATGCTTGCCGGCGTCGAGCGCCCGCACGACCATGCGGGCGTGCGAATCGTGGCGACTGAGGATGAACACCACGTCGATGTCGTCGCGGACCAGCAGATCGTCGACGGTCGGTACCACGAGGGCGATGCCGTTGCGCTCCGCGGCGTGCCGCGCCGAGAGACCCTTGGCGGACGTGATGGCGGCGAGGTCGTCCACCCAGCCCGCCGCTTTGAGCGCGGGCAGGAACGTCGCCTTGGCGTAGTTCCCGGCGCCGATCAGCCCCGCACGCGGTGATGTCGAGCTGCGGCGCGGCCGGATCGTGATCGTGCGTCGGGACGGCTGCGCGGGAGCTGAGTAGCTGAGCTGCACCGCGAGCGAGCGCGGGTCGGAGGCGAGCACCTCGTATGCCGACGTCGCACGCTCCACGTCGAAGACGTGTGTGACCAGGTCATCGACCGCGACCCGACCGCTGGCCACCAGGTCGAGATAGGCCTCGATGTTGCGCCGTGCCGTCCAGCGCACGTGGCCGATTGGGTAGTCGATGCCCCATTCCTCGTAGGCGCGGTCGTAGCGGCCGGGCCCGTAGCTGCGGGCGAACCGGAGGTCCAGCTCGCGCTCGTAGAACCGCCTACGGTCGAGCTCCAGGCCGACGTCACCGACCACGACCAGCCTGGCGCGGTCGCGCGCGATCTCGGCGCTCCGGGCGACCGGCTCCGACGAGGGTGTCGCCGCCGTGATCAGGACCGCGTCGACGCCCCGGCCACGGGTCAGTTCCATGATCTGTTCCGTGGTCGCCGCACCGGCCTCGACCAGACCGACCGCGCCGCCACCCCTGACCAGCTCCGCGGTCCACTCGCGCAGGTCGATGCCGATGACGTTGAGCCCCGAGGCGAGCGCCAGGCGGACCGTCAGCTGCCCGACCAGACCGAGACCGACGACCGCGACCGAGCCGCCCAGACCCACCTCGGCCTGCCGCAGACCCTGCAACGCGATGGCCGCGACCGCGCCGAAGGCGGCGGCCTGGTCCGAAACCGCTTCCGGGACGGGCACTGCGAGCAGACCCGGCACTGCCTGATACTCGGCGTGCCCCACCGACGCGGTGGCCACGCGCATCCCCGGCCGGATGCCATCAGTCGCGGCGCCTGCGGAGACGACGACGCCGGCCGCGCTGTACCCGAGCGGCATGTCCTCGTCCAGCCGGCTGCGCACCGCCGCGAGCGTCGAGCGAACTCCCCCGGTACGCGCCCTGTTGACGACCTGGCGGACCAGATCCGGCCGCGCCCGGGCCTTGCGCAGCAGGCTCGCCGACGCGAGCTCGCGCACGGCGCGCTCGGTCCCCGCGGAGAGCAGGGACCTGCGCGTGGCGACGAGTACCTCGGTGGCCCCCGGCTCGGGCTGGGGGACCTCGACGACCCTCAACTCGCCACCGGACACGGACTGGACGATCTGCTTCACGGGGGCCTGCCTGCCTTGGGGAGTAAGAACATCGCTCGCGCGGCAGCTCGCCGCTCAGGCAGCGCACACCGCAACGCATCCGTCATTCGACATTGTATAGAGGTTAGACCCACCAAACTGGATAACTTGTACTATTGGCGCGCCCCCGCTGATTCGCACCGAATTCCACGAGGAGACACATGTCAGCCGACGCTGTCCTGCACGTCGCGGGGGCACGCCCCAACTTCCCCAAAGCAGCACCCGTGATCCGCGCGCTCGACCGGTACGGCATTCGGCAACAGCTCGTCCACACCGGACAGCACTATGACGAGCGGATGTCCGAGGTCTTCTTCCGCCAACTCGGTCTTCCCGAGCCTGACATCAACCTCGGCGTGGGTTCGGGAAGCCACGCCAGTCAGACCGCGGCCGTCATGACCGGTCTGGAAGAGCTGATGGTCGCGGCCCGCCCGGCGCTCACTGTCGTGTATGGCGACGTCAACTCCGCGCTCGCCGCGGCTCTCGTCGCCGCGAAGCTGGGCATCCCGGTCGCCCATGTGGAGGCAGGCCTGCGCAGCTTCGACCGCACTATGCCCGAGGAGATCAATCGCATTGTCGTCGATCACGTGTCGGACCTGTTGTTCGCCACGAGTCCCGACGCCGTGTCGCACCTCGACGACGAGGGGATCGCGGCGGAGAAGGTCCACCTGGTCGGCAATCCGATGATCGATACTCTGCTGGCCAATCTCGACCGCTTCGACGTCAACAGCATCCGTACCGCGCTCTCGCTACCCGACCGCTACATCGTGGCCACGCTGCATCGGCCGGGCAACGTCGACGACGCGGCAGATGTGGTCGACCTGGTGAAGGCGATGCACGCCGTGGCCGACCAACTCCCCGTCATCCTGCCGCTGCACCCGCGCGGCCAGCGCCACCTGGAGGACGCTGGGCTGCTGTCGCATCGCGCGCTACGGGTGATCGAGCCGCTGGGTTACCTCGAGTTCATCAGCCTGGTACGCGGCGCGGCGGTCGTCGTCACCGACTCCGGCGGCGTACAGGAGGAGACGACGATGCTCGGCGTACCCTGCCTGACGCTGCGGCCCAACACCGAGCGCCCGATCACGATCACCAATGGCACCAACCGCCTTGTCACCCGGGCGGCGCTTGCCGATGCCGTGGCAAGCATGGTGGCGGCGGGACGACCCGCCGTGTGGCCCACCCCGCCGTTGTGGGACGGCACAGCCGGCGAGCGCATCGCGGGGGTCATCGCGGGTCTGCTCAGGTAGCCGACTCGAATCCATCGACCTATTGACATCGATCACGCTGGCCCGAAAGCTCGCCGCTAGAGGTCCTTGACCCGAGGAGGCGCGATGAGACCGAGACGACTGGCGATCGTCGGCGTGGTCACCCTGGTCGGCGCATTGGCGCTGACCGCACCCGCGAGCGCACGGCCACCGTCCGACCCGGGCGGCCGCGACGGTCTCGAGGTGTACGTCGGCACGCTCGACGCGACGCAAGTGGACCGGCTCCGCGCGGCCGGGGTCGACCTCGGCCACGACGCCGAGGCGGCCCCGGATGGGCGCACGCAGGTCGAGACGGTGCTCAGCCGTCGGCAGGCGCAGCGCCTGGCCGGCCAGGGTGTCCCCCTGTCGGTCAAGAAGGTGCGTGGCAAGGACGCCTCCCAGGCGCTGCGGGAGCAGGCGGCGGCCGGCTGGTCGGCGTTCCGCTCGTACAGCGAGCCCGGCGGCCTCCGCGACGAGATCATCGCCACCGCCGCGCGCCACCCCGGGCTGGCCAAGGTCGAGACGATCGGCCGGACCCAACAGGGCAAGCCGATCCTCGCGGTCAAGGTCACCAAGAACGCCCGGACGGTGCCGGACGGCCGTCGCCCGGCGGTGCTCTACGGCAGCGCCCAGCACGCCCGCGAGTGGATCACGCCCGAGATGACCCGCCGGCTGATGCACCACGTGCTGGACAACTACGGCAGCGATCCGGCGATCACCCGACTGCTGGACCGGACCGAGCTGTGGTTCCTGCCGGTCGCCAACCCCGACGGCTACGACCACACCTTCACCACCGGCAACCGGCTGTGGCGCAAGAACCTGCGCGACAACGACCGGGACGGGCAGATCACCACCGCCGACGGGGTCGACCTCAACCGCAACTTCAGCTACAAGTGGGGGTACGACAACGAGGGCTCGTCACCCGAGCCGAACAGCGACACCTACCGTGGCCCGGCGCCCAACTCGGAGCCGGAGACCAAGGCACTGGACCGGCTCTTCCAGCGGGTCGGCTTCGAGTTCTTCGTCAACTACCACTCTGCGGCCCAACTGCTGCTCTACGGCGTGGGCTGGCAGGTGAGCACCCCCACGCCGGACGACGTGATCTACCAGGCGATGGCCGGTGACGACGCCCACCCGGCGGTGCCCGGCTACGACCCGGACATCTCCGCCGAGCTGTACACCACCAACGGCGACACCGACAGCCACGCCTCGGTGCGCTACGGGACGCTGGGCTTCACGCCAGAGATGTCGACCTGTGAGTCCGCCTCGGCGGTCGACCCGGACGACGAGTGGCTCCCGGAGGACTGCGTCAGCGACTTCATCTTCCCGGACGACGAGGGCTTGATCGCCGGCGAGGTGGCCAAGAACCTGCCGTTCGCGCTGGCCGTGGCGACGTCGGCGGGCGACCCGGACGACCCGGTGTCGGTGGTCGGCCGCAGCACACCGGACTTCGTGGTGGACACCTTCGACACGTCGTACGGGCGCAGCCAGCAGGTCGCCTCGATCACGCGGCGAGCGCTGAAGGACGTCCGGATGCACTACGTGGTCAACGGGGGCCGGCCGAAGACCAGCAAGGTCCGTGAGTGGCGCGGCGGCGAGCGGTACGGCGACGTCGGCGACGACTACTACGCCGAGCTGCGCGGCACGGTCACCGGCACGAAGCCGGGTGACCGGGTTGAGGTGTGGTTCACCGGGGTGAAGCCCCGCGGAGGCCCGGTGGCCAGTGAACGCTTCACCTACCGGGTGCACGGAGACATCGGCGGCGACGTGCTGGTCCTCGCGGTGGAGGACGTGACCGGGCTCAGCCCGGCGCAGACCGGCGGCACCGCGAAGTACGCCGACGAGATCGCCGCGTCGCTGACCCGGGCCGGCCACAGCAGCGATGTCTACGACTTCGACGCGATGGGGCGCAAGGCGCCGCACCCGCTGGGCGTGCTGTCGCACTACCGGACGGTCGTCTGGGAGACCGGGGACGACGTGATCCTGCGCTCCCCCGGCCAGGTCGCCGGCACCACGGCCCGGGCCGCACTGGACACCGAACTGGCCGTCCGGGACTACCTCAACGAGGGCGGCAAGTTGCTGGTCAGCGGCCAGTACGCACTGTTCGCGCAGGGCGCCAACGGCTCGTACGTGTACCACCCGGACGCGCCGGCGGAGTGCACCGACGCCGAGGACGCCACCTGCCTGCCGCTGCTGAACGACTTCCAGCAGTACTGGCTGGGCGCCTTCACCTACGTGAGCGACGGCGGCACCTCACCGGAGGGCGAGCCGTACCCGGTCGCCGGTGACGGCCCCGGGTTCACCGGGTTCAGCGGGCAGCTCAACGCCCCCGGGTCGGCGGCGAACCAGGACCACACCGCGTCGTTCCTGACCACCTCGACGTTCCTGCCGCCGGATCAGTTCCCCCAGTTCGCCAGCTCCGCGCCGGTGGGCTGGACCCGCCCGGGCAGCGCACCGTTCGACCCGCGCACCGGGGAGTGGTACTTGTACAGCGGCCAGGCGGACGAGTCGTACAAGCGGCTCACCCGCACCGTGGACCTGACCGGGGCGAGCAGCGGCGAGCTGCGCTTCTTCACCTCGTACGACCTGGAGGAGAACTGGGACTTCCTTTTCGTCGAGGCGCACGAGGTGGGCACCGACACCTGGACCACCCTGCCGGACGCCAACGGCAAGACGGGCACGGTCACCGGGGACAGCTGCGCCGGCGGCTGGGACGAGTTGCACCCGTTCATCACGCACTACCAGGGGGCGGACTGCTCGCCGACCGGGAGCACCGGCAGCTGGAACGCGGCGACCGGCGCCTCGGGCGGCTGGAAGGAGTTCGTGGTCGACCTGTCCGGCTACGCCGGCAAACAGGTCGAGCTGTCGATCTCGTACGCCTCGGACTGGGGCACCCAGGGTCTCGGCGTCTTCCTGGACGACGCCCGGGTGCTGGTCGACGGGTCCGCCGTGGCGGAGACCTCGTTCGAGTCGGCCGACCTGGGCGGCTGGACGGTGGCCGGCCCACCAGCCGGCTCCGGTGGTAACGCCAACGACTGGTCGCGCAGCCAGCAGGCGTTCGAGGAAGGCTCGGCGGTGGTCACCGCGGACACCGTGTACCTGGGCTTCGGGCTGGAGGGCCTGGCGCCGGCAGCCCGCGACGACCTGGTCGCCCGCTCGCTGACCCACCTGACCGGCCGACCCCGCCGCTGACGGCGGCGAGGTGCGCCGGCGGTCCCCGGACCGCCGGCGCACCTTCGGGGTACGCCGGGCGTATCCGACGCCGATGTGATGAGCTGTACGGGTGTCGGGGCTGGGTCTGGTGCTGCACCCCACCCGGGATGTCTCCGAGGTGGTCGAGATCATCGAACGGTGGGCGTCGCGCCACCACAAGTCACTGATGGTGCGCGAGGAAGACAAGCACCGCGTACCTGCCAGCGTCGAGCCGGTGCCGGCGGACGCGGTGGCCGTCCGCGCCGACGCGTTGATCAGCATCGGTGGTGACGGCACCATGCTGGGAGCGCTGCGTTCCGCCATCCTCGACCCGAAACCGGTGCTCGGCGTGCACCTGGGCAGGCTCGGCTTTCTGGTCGAGGTCGAACCGCCGGAGCTGCCCGAGGCGTTGAGCAGGTTGCTGTCGAAGGACTTCACCGTCGAGTCACACGCCTGCCTGGCCTGCGACGTGTGCGGCGACGACGTCGTGGCGTTCAACGACATCGCCCTGGTCCGTCAGCCCGGCTCCGGCTTCATCACCGCCACCCTCGGGATCGACGGCCAGCAGTACGGCTACTACCGCTGCGACGCCGTGGTGGTCAGCACGCCGATCGGCTCCACGGCGTACAGCTACGCCGCCGGTGGACCGCTGATCTCCCCGGCGGCGGACGTGGTGGTGGTGACGCCATCGGCACCGATGGCCGGCATCTCCCGGTCGGTGGTGCTCTCTCCAGGGGAGAAGATCCGGCTGGAGCTGGAACCCAACTCGGCGGCGGTCGCCGTGGAGATGGACGGGTTGGTGTTCCGGGACGCGGCGACCGAGGGGGCCATCGACATCAGTTACCGGCGCAACGCCGGCCTGGTGGTCCGCCTCGACCCGCTGCGCTACCAGGAACGCAACCAGTTGAAGATGAGCCTGCTCGACCTGCCGTTCCTGCCCGAGCAGCTCCGCGAGCTGCTGCCCGAGGAGCTCCAGCATCACCAGCAGGATCGCCCCCCACCCTGCTGACCGACCCCGCTGGGCGGGGTCAGGCCTGGCTGAGCACCCCGTCCACCAGGTTTTTGGCCTCCTGCTGAATGCGCGCCAGGTGCTCCGGCCCCTGGAACGACTCGGCGTAGATCTTGTAGACGTCCTCGGTGCCGGACGGCCGGGCGGCGAACCAGCCGGACTGCGTGCTGACCTTGAGACCGCCGATCGGCGCACCGTTGCCGGGCGCGCTGGTCAGCGTCGCGGTGATCGGCTCGCCGGCCAGTTCGGTGGCGGTTACCTGCTCCGGGGAGAGCTTGCCGAGCACGGCCTTCTGCTCACGGGTGGCCGGGGCGTCGATCCGGGCGTACGAGGGCGCGCCGAACCGCTCGGCCAGCTCGGCCCAGTGCTCGCTCGGGCTGCGCCCGGTGCTGCCCAGGATCTCGGCGGCGAGCAGGCAGAGCAGGATGCCGTCCTTGTCGGTGGTCCAGGTGGAGCCGTCGCGGCGCAGGAACGACGCGCCGGCGCTCTCCTCCCCGCCGAAGCCGACCGCACCGTCCAGCAGCCCGGGCACGAACCACTTGAAGCCGACCGGCACCTCCAGCAGCGGCCGGCCGAGGTCGGCGGCGACCCGGTCGATCATCGACGAGGAGACCAGGGTCTTGCCCACCGCGGCGGCCGGACCCCAGTCGGGTCGGGTGCGGAACAGGTGGTTGATCGCCACCGCCAGGTAGTGGTTGGGGTTCATCAGGCCTGCGTCCGGGGTGACGATGCCGTGCCGGTCGGCGTCGGCGTCGTTGCCGGTGGAGATCTGGTAGTTGGCGCGGGCGGCGATCAGCGACGCCATGGCGTTCGGCGAGGAGCAGTCCATTCGGATCTTGCCGTCGCCGTCCAGGGTCATGAACCGCCAGGTCGGGTCGACCGTCGGGTTGATCACGGTCAGGTCCAGTCGGTGCCGCTCGGCGATCTCGCCCCAGTACGCCACGCTCGCCCCGCCCAGCGGGTCCGCGCCGATCCGGACCCCGGCGTCACGGATGGCGTCGACGTCGATGGCCGCCGGCAGGTCGTCGACGTAGTTGGCGAGGAAGTCGTACTCCCCGGTGGTGTCAGCGGCCCGGGCCCGGGCGTAGGTGATCCGGCGGACCTCCTTGAGCCCGGCGGCGAGGATCGCGTTGGCCCGGTCCTGGATCCACCTGGTGACGTCGGTGTCGGCCGGCCCGCCGTTGGTGGGGTTGTACTTGAAGCCGCCGTCGTCGGGCGGGTTGTGCGACGGGGTGATGACGATGCCGTCGGCGAGGCCGCTGGTGCGCCCCCGGTTGTGGGTGAGGATCGCGTGCGACAGCGCAGGGGTCGGGGTGTAGCCGTCGCGGCTGTCCACCAGCACGGTGACCCCGTTGGCGGCGAGCACCTCCAGGGCGTCCACCGCGGCCGGCGCGGAGAGCGCGTGCGTGTCCCGGGCGAGGAAGAGCGGGCCGTCCGGGCCGTGCTCCCGTCGGTAGTCGCAGAGCGCCTGGGTGACGGCCAGGATGTGGTCGGAGTTGAACGCGTTGCGCAGGCTGGAACCCCGGTGGCCGGAGGTGCCGAAGGAGACCTGCTGCGCCGGGTCCGCCGGGTCCGGGTGCTCGGCGTAGTAGGCGGTCACCAGGCGCGGCACGTCGACCAGGTCGGCGGCCTCGGCGGGCTGGCCGGCACGGGGATGGGGCACGGGGGTCTACCTCCTCGGTACTGCGACGGACGACGGGCCGGCAGGGATCACAGCTCGACCTTCTGGCCCTTGCCGATCACCACGATGCCGTTGTCGGAGACGGTGTAGCGCTGCCGGTCCTTCTCCAGGTCGACGCCGATCTCGGCGCCCTCCGGGACGAACACGTTCTTGTCCAGGATGGCTCGTCGGATCACCGCGTGCCGGCCGATCTCGACACCCTCCATCAGCACCGAGCCCTCGACGTGCGCCCAGGAGTGCACCCGCACCTTCGGCGAGACGATCGAGTTTTCCACCAGCGAGCCGGAGATCACCACGCCCGGGGAGACCATCGAGCCGACCGCGCGGCCGACCCGCTCGCCCCACTGGTGCACGAACTTCGCCGGCGGCCACGGCGGCTGCTCCGTGTAGATCGGCCAGTCGAAGTTGTACATGTTGAACACCGGGTGCACGTTGATCAGATCCATGTGCGCGTCGTAGAACGAGTCGAGCGTCCCGACGTCCCGCCAGTAGCCGCGGTCCCGGTCGGTGGTGCCCGGCACCTCGTTGTCCCGGAAGTCGTAGACGTTGGCCTCGCCCCGCTCGACGAGCATCGGGATGATGCTGCCGCCCATGTCGTGCTTGCTGGTCTTGTCCTCCGCGTCGCGCTCGACCGCCTCGCAGAGCGCCCGGGTGGTGAAGACGTAGTTGCCCATCGACGCGTAGATCTCGTCTGGTGCGTCCGCCAGGCCGACCGCGTCGGTGGGCTTCTCGCGGAACGCCCGGATGCGCCGACCGTCCTCGCCGACCTCGATGACGCCGAACTGGTCGGCCGTCGACAGCGGCTGGCGGATGCCGGCGACGGTCACCGCGGCGCCGGAGGCGATGTGGTCCTCCACCATCTGCCGCGGGTCCATCCGGTAGATGTGGTCGGCGCCGAAGACGATCACGTAGTCAGGCTGCTCGTCGTTGATCAGGTTGAAGCTCTGGTAGATGGCGTCGGCGGAGCCGGCGAACCACCAGGGGCCGCGACGCTGCTGCGCGGGTACCGGGGTGACGTAGTTGCCGAGCAGCGTGGACATCCGCCACGTCTTGGTGATGTGCCGGTCGAGGGAGTGGGACTTGTACTGGGTCAGCACGACGATCTTGAGATAGCCGGCGTTGGCCAGGTTGGAGAGGACGAAGTCGACCATGCGGTACATCCCGCCGAACGGGACGGCCGGCTTGGCCCGGTCCGTGGTGAGTGGCATCAGGCGCTTGCCCTCCCCACCCGCCAGGACGATCGCGAGCACCTTGGCAGCCATGCCCCGACGCTATCCACCCGCGTCGCACTTCACCACTCGTACGGGGAGTCTTCTGCACTAGGGTGCGCACATGACCGACTCCTCCCCGGCCACCGGCTCCCTGCGCGTCGATCTACTGACCCGTGAGTACCCGCCGGAGGTCTACGGCGGCGCCGGCGTGCACGTCGAGTACCTGGCCCGGGAGTTGCGCCGCCTCGCCGACGTGCGGGTGCACTGCTTCGGTCTGCCGCGCAGCGAGCCGGGCGTCACCGCGTACGCCGAACCGCCCGGCCTCACCGGCGCGAACGCCGCGCTGCGCACCATGGGCGTGGACCTGGAGATGGCCGCCGGCGCGGCCGGCACCGACGTGGTGCACAGCCACACCTGGTACGCCAACCTGGCCGGACACACCGCGAAGCTGCTGCACGGGGTGCCGCACGTGATGACCGCGCACAGTCTGGAGCCGCTGCGGCCGTGGAAGGCCGAGCAGCTCGGCGGCGGCTACGCGCTCTCCTCCTGGTGCGAGCGCACGGCGGTGGAGGCCGCCGACGCGGTGATCGCGGTCAGCGGTGGGATGCGCCGCGATGTGCTGGCCGCCTACCCGCAGGTCGACCCGGACCGGGTCCGGGTGGTCTACAACGGCATCGACACCATCCAGTACGCCCCGGACCGGGGCACCGACGTGCTGGAGCGGCTCGGCATCGACCCGGCCCGACCCAGCGTGGTGTACGTCGGAAGGATCACCCGTCAGAAGGGGCTGCCCTACCTGCTGCGGGCCGCCCGGGAGCTGCCGGCGGACACCCAGCTCGTGCTGCTTGCCGGCGCTCCGGACACCGCGGAGATCGCCGCCGAGGTGGAGGAGTTGGCCGCCGAGCTGCGGGCCAACCGCTCCGGGGTGGTCTGGGTGGCCGAGATGCTGCCCAAGCCCGAGGTGATCCAGGTGCTCACCCACGCCACCGTCTTCGTCTGCCCGTCGGTGTACGAGCCGATGGGCATCGTCAACCTGGAGGCGATGGCCTGCGAGACGGCGGTGGTGGCGACCGCCACCGGTGGCATCCCCGAGGTGGTGGCCGACGGTGAGACGGGCCTGCTGGTGCCGATCGAGCAGGCCGCCGACGGGTCCGGCCGGCCGCTGGCCCCGGAGAAGTTCGTCGCCGACCTGGCGGCGGCGGTCAACACGCTGCTGGCCGACCCGGCTCGCACCGCGCGGTTCGGCAAGGCCGGCCGGCAGCGCGCGGTGGAGCACTTCTCCTGGGACGCCGTCGCCCGGCAGACACTCGACGTCTACCGCTCGGCGAGGTAAGCAGTTTCCTCGAAAGTGCGCGGATCTTGACAGCGGGCGGCTGGACGACGACCGAGCGGCAGTCAGTCGGTCGGCGTGATCAGCGTCAGGGTCGGGAAGTACGTGCGGTATCGCGCCCCATCACGGGTCAGGAGGTTGTACCGGCACACCGCCGCATGCGCACCGATGTAGAAGTCGGCGACAGGCGATCGCTTCACGCCGCCTAACTTGCGGTACCGCGCGTAGGCCTTACCGGCAAGGAAGCCCGCCGGGTACGGAAGCTCCTCGCGAAGGAAGTCCCCCGCGGGCAACGCCTCGTCCAGCTCTTCGATACCGGCGAAACGGACTGACACCTCGGCGTACACGATCGGATTGATCACCAGGTTGCCGGCGTCACGAGCCTCGGCGAGGGCAACTCCCGACCACTCCGCCCACTTCGGGTCATCGGTCAAGATGTCCAGCAGCACATTGGTGTCGACCAGCGTCGTCGCCGCATCCGGCGAACGCGACGGCAGGGCGCGGAGCCGGTCAATCGCCACGCAGCAACTCCATCAACTCCTCGGTGGACATGTGCTCGGTCTCCTTGGCGCTACCCCGGCCTCGCATGTGGCGCACGAGGCGCTGCCCCCGGGTGTCGGCGCCGTGGACCCGGACGATGCGGAGGGCTCCGCCCTCCTCGACCACGTCCACCTCATCGCCCTCGTGCAGGTTGTACTGGGCCCGCAAGGCCGCCGGGATGGTGACCTGGCCCTTGCTATTCAACCTCATACCTGACCTCCTGTCACGTGTCACATATGATACGCGATACTTGCAGGCGGGCATCACCCATGACGCCTGCCCCTCGGTCACGCATAGCTCGCCAACGTCAGTTGCTTGCCGCGCGCGAGAGGATCTCGCACAGTAGGTTGGCGGGGTGACTGGACGGTTCCCGATCGAAGACGTCTCCCCCGCCGTCGCCTGCGGTCGCTACCCGGCCAAGGCAGTGGTCGACGAGCCGGTGCCGGTATCGGCCCGCGCCTACCGCGAGGGCCACGACGCCCTCGGCTGCAACGTGGTGTGGCTCGGCCCGGACGGTGCGGCGCGGCCGTTCACCCGGATGCGCCCCGGGGAGCCGGGTCAGGACCGCTGGCACGCCACCATTCGTCCGGACACGGTCGGCGCCTGGATCTTCACCGTCGAGGCGTTCCAGGATCCGTACCTGACCTGGCAGAACGCGGTGACCAAGAAGGTGGCCGCCGGGCAGGGGCCGGCCGAGCTGGCCAACGACCTGGCCGAGGGTGCCCGGGTGCTCACCGCCGCCAACGAGCTGGTGCCGGCCGCCGAGCGGGCCCGGGTCGCCACGGCTCTCACGGCGCTGGTCGACACCGACCTGCCGCTGCCGCAGCGGGTCGACCCTGCGCTGGCCCTGGCCGACCTGCTCTGGGAGCATCCGGTGCGGGAGCTGGTCACCGAGGGTGACACGTACTCCCTCTGGGTGGACCGGCAGCGCGCGCTCTTCTCCGCCTGGTACGAGTTCTTCCCGCGCTCAGAGGGAGCGGTGGGCGCGCGCTCCGGCACCTTCGCCACCGCCACGGATCGGCTGCCGGGCGTCGCGGCGATGGGCTTCGACGTGCTCTACCTGCCACCGATCCACCCGATCGGCCGGGTCAACCGCAAGGGCCCCAACAACGCGCTCACCGCCGGGCCGGACGACGTGGGCTCGCCGTGGGCGATCGGCGCCGCCGAGGGCGGCCACGACGCCATCCACCCCGACCTGGGTACGCCGGCAGACTTCCGGGCCTTCATCGAGGCCGCGGCGGCCCAGGGCCTGGAGGTGGCCATGGATCTGGCGTTGCAGTGCGCGCCGGACCACCCGTGGGTCAGCGAGCACCCGGAGTGGTTCACGACCCGGGCCGACGGCAGCATCGCGTACGCGGAGAACCCGCCGAAGAAGTACCAGGACATCTACCCGGTGAACTTCGACAACGATCCGGAGGGCATCCGGGCCGAGGTGCTGCGGGTGGTGCTGCACTGGGTCGGCGAGGGCATCCGGATCTTCCGGGTGGACAACCCGCACACCAAGCCGTTCGACTTCTGGCACTGGCTCATCGCCGAGGTGAAGGCGGTCGACCCGGACGTGCTGTTCCTGGCCGAGGCGTTCACCCGGCCGGCCATCATGCACGGTCTCGGCAAGATCGGCTTCACCCAGTCGTACACCTACTTCACCTGGCGCACATCGGCGGCCGAGATGCGGGCGTACTGCGAGGAACTGCTCGCAGCGGCCGACTACATGCGGCCCAACTTCTGGCCGAACACCCCGGACATCCTGCACGAGTCGTTGCAGCACGGCGGCCCACCGATGTTCAAGATCCGGGCGGTGCTGGCCGCGCTGCTCTCCCCCTCCTGGGGCCTGTACGCCGGCTACGAGCTGTTCGAGCACGTGGCCCGCCCCGGCGCCGAGGAGTACCTGGACAACGAGAAGTACGAGCTGCGCCCCCGGGACTGGGCCGGCGCCGAGGCGCAGGGCCGTTCGCTGGCACCGTTCCTCGCCACCCTCAACCGGGTACGCCGCGACAATCCGGCCCTGCACCAGCTGCGCAACCTGCGCTTCCACGAGATCGACAACCCGGCGCTGCTCTGCTGGTCCAAACACGACCCGGAGACCGGCAACACCGTCATCGTGATCTGCTCGTTCGACCCGCGCACCGTGCAGTGGGGCAACACCACGCTGGACATGCCCGCCCTCGGCTTCGACTGGCACGAGCGGTTCACCGTGCACGACGAGCTCACCGGCACCAGCTACGACTGGGGTCAGCGCAACGCGGTGCGGCTCGACCCGTACCTGCAACCGGCACACGTGCTGACCGTGCGCCGGTCGAACCCGCCCGCCGCACCGGTACGCGCAGCGACCGTTCCGGCCACGCTCACCGTCGCGGACGTCCCCGCCGACCTGTCCGGCGGTACCACGCCGACCGCTCCCGCCTCGAAGGACGCCCGATGGACCAGCTGATCACCGGCGTGACGCACGACCCGCACGCGCTGCTCGGCGCGCACCCCGCCGACGGGTGGACGACGATCCGCACGATGCGCCGAGGCGCCGGCGACGTCGTGCTGCTCATCGGCGACGAGCGGCACCCGATGAAGCGGGTGCACGACATCGGTGTCTTCGAGAGTCGCGTCGAGGGCACCGTGCTCGACTACCGGGTGGAGGTCGACGGTGCCGTGCACGACGACCCGTACCGCTACCCGCCGACCCTCGGCGAGCTGGACCTGCACCTGATCGGCGAGGGCCGGCACGAGCGGCTGTGGGAGGCGCTCGGCGCCCGGGTCTTCGACGAGGGCGTCGCGTTCACCGTCTGGGCGCCCAACGCGCACGGGGTGCGGTTGGTCGGCGACTTCACCGGCTGGGCGCCCGACGACGGCTGGTCGATGCGCTCGCTCGGCTCCAGCGGCGTGTGGGAGCTGTTCGTCCCCAACGCCCGGGTCGGGGCCCGTTACAAGTACCGTGTGCTCGGCGCCGACGGGCAGTGGCGGGACAAGGCAGACCCCCTCGCGGCGTACGCCGAGGTGCCGCCGGCCACCGCGTCGGTGGTGCACCACTCGACGTACCGGTGGTCCGACGCGGACTGGCTGGCCCAGCGGGCCGAGCGGCAGCCGCACCAGGAGCCGATGAGTGTGTACGAGGTGCACCTCGGCTCGTGGCGGCCGGGTCTCGGCTACCGCGAGCTGGCCGAGCAGCTCACCGCGTACGTGACCGAACTGGGCTTCACCCACGTGGAGTTCCTGCCGGTGATGGAGCACCCGTTCGGCGGTTCCTGGGGCTACCAGGTGACCGGCTACTACGCGCCGACCTCCCGCTTCGGCGACCCGGACGACTTCCGGTACCTGGTCGACCAGCTGCACGCCGCCGGCGTCGGCGTCCTCCTGGACTGGGTGCCGGCGCACTTCCCCAAGGACGAGTGGGCCCTCGCGCGCTTCGACGGCACCCCGCTCTACGAGCACCCCGACCCGCGGCGCGGCGAGCACCCCGACTGGGGCACCTATGTCTTCGACTTCGGCCGCCGCGAGGTCCGCAACTTCCTGGTCGCCAACGCGCTCTACTGGTGCGACCAGTTCCACATCGACGGGCTGCGGGTGGACGCCGTCGCCTCGATGCTCTACCTGGACTACTCCCGCAAGGACGGCGAGTGGGCCCCCAACCAGTACGGCGGTCGGGAGAACCTGGAGGCCATCGCGTTCCTGCAGGAGGTGAACGCGACCGTCTACAAGCACCACGCCGGGGTGGTGATGATCGCCGAGGAGTCCACCGCCTGGCCGGGCGTGACCCGGCCCACCGCCGAGGGCGGGCTGGGCTTCGGGTTCAAGTGGAACATGGGCTGGATGCACGACACCCTGCTCTACACCTCGAAGGACCCGATCTACCGGCAGCACCACCACCACCAGCTCACCTTCTCCCTGGCGTACGCCTGGAGCGAGAACTATGTGCTGCCGATCAGCCACGACGAGGTGGTGCACGGCAAGGGCTCCCTGGCCGGCAAGATGCCCGGCGACACCTGGCAGCGGCTGGCCAACGTACGGGCGCTGCTGGCCTACATGTGGGCGCACCCGGGCAAGCAGCTGCTCTTCATGGGCTCCGAGCTGTCCGACGACCGGGAGTGGAGCGAGGAGCGCGGCCTCGACTGGTACCTGCTGCACGACCCGGCACGAGCCGGGGTGCAGCGCCTCGTCGGTGACCTGAACCGGGTCTACCGGGACACCCCGGCGCTCTGGGCGCAGGACACCGAGCCGGCCGGGTTCCGCTGGATCGCCGGTGACGACGTCGCCAACAACACCGTGTCGTTCATCCGGATCGCCCCGGACGGCTCGACGCTGGTCTGCGTGGCGAACTTCTCCGCCCAGCCGCTGCACGACTACCGGATCGGTCTGCCGGCCGGCGGCACCTGGGCTGAGGTGCTCAACACCGACGCCCACCACTACGGCGGCTCCGGGGTGGGCAACCTGGGCGAGGTGCACGCCGAGGACGTGCCGTGGCACGGCATGGTCGCCTCCGCCGCCCTCCAGGTCCCCCCACTCGGCGTCATCTGGCTCCGCCGCGACTGACCGGGCGCGCCGGGTCCGGGCGACGTCTGGGCGGGCGGGACCGTTCCCCCGAAGCGTCGAGACGCCCCGGGGGAACGGCGCGCTCAGAGCCGGGTGATCCGGACCGCGTCGGCCACGACGTACCCCTGGGTGCTGGTCCAGCGGCTGACCCCGACGACCTGGCGCGGCCCCGCGGCGAAGTCGTAGGTGCCCAGCACCCGCCACTGCCCGCCGCCGCTGCGCTGGTCGACGGTGGCCGTCACGGTCCCGTTCGCCGTCGCCACCAGGTGTGGCGTGGCGCTGTTGTAGCCGGAGTCGGCCGGGTACCAGACCTCGACCCGGTACGAGCCGGCGGCGGGCAGCGTCGCGCTGAACCAGGCCGGATCGCTGACCGCCTGCGGCTCGGCGAACCGGTAGTTGGCGCCGTACCGCGTGGCGAGGTACGACGACGTGCCCCAGGTGGCGGCGGCGGTGAAGCCACCGGCGGTGGCGTTGTCCACGATCACGCTGAACGTGCCGCCGGTGCCGGTGACCACCCGCGCGTTGCTGGCCGGGCTCTCGTGGTGCAGCCGGTCCAGCCCGGTCACCAGGTACCGGTAGGTCGACCCGGCCGCGGCGGTGGCGTCGGTGAACGTCCCGGTGCTGCCCGAAGCGCAGACCGTGCCGAGCAGGTTGCGGGCGTCGGCGAGGTCGCAGGGGTCGACCGCGCCGTCGCCGGGCAGCCGGTACACCGCGTACGCGGCCGTGCTGCCGGTCGCTCCGCGCTGCCAGTTCAGGGTCACGCCGCCGGTGCCGCGTACCGCCGAGGTGAGGTTCGGCGCGGCGGGCGCGGCGCCGCCCAACCCGGCCGGCGCCAGCGCGGGCCGGCGGTAGTGGTCGGTCGCCACCCGGGAGACGGCGCCGATGCGGTCGGCGCGGACGTCCTTGGCGCTGAAGTGGATGTCGCCGAGGATCCGGGGGTAGGTGCGGTTGAGCGTCAGGTGGCCGGTCAGTTCGGCCGGGTCCTGCCAGGCGGCGTCCTGCCCGGACGCCCCGGCGCGGTAGGTGGCCTGCCCGACGAGCAACTGCACGTCGGTGCCGGCCACGGTCTCGGACCACCAGCGGACCAGCTCCGCGTAGTCGGCCGAGGAGTGGCCGATGTGCCAGTAGATCTGCGGGGCGATGTAGTCGATCCAGCCCTGCTTCACCCAGCGGCGGGTGTCGGCGTAGATCGCGTCGTACGACTGGAGGCCGGTGGTGCGCGAGCCGAGCGGATCGGTGCCGGCGTTGCGCCAGATGCCGAACGGGCTCACGCCGAGCTTCACCCACGGCTTGATCGCCCGGATCCGGTTGTGCATCTCCTGCACCAACAGGTTGACGTTGTTGCGCCGCCAGTCGGCGATGTTGCTGAAGCCGGCGCCGTACTGGGCGAAGGTGGCCTGGTCGGGGAAACCCCCACCGCTGCCCGGGTACGGGTAGAAGTAGTCGTCCCAGTGCACCGCGTCGATGTCGTAGCGGCGGACGGCGTCCATCATGGCGTCCTGCACGAAGGCGCGGACAGCGGGGATGCCGGGGTTGTAGTAGAGCTGGCCGTTGTAGGCGACGGCCCAGCCCGGGTTCTTGCGGGCCGGGTGGCTGGCCGCCAGCTTGGTCAGGTCGGTGTGGGTGGCGACCCGGTACGGGTTGAACCAGGCGTGGAACTCCAGGTTGCGGGCGTGCGCCTCGGCCACCATGAAGGCCAGCGGGTCGTAGCCGGGGTTGCCGCCCTGAGTGCCGGTGAGCCACTGCGACCAGGGCTCGTAGGTGGACGGCCAGAACGCGTCGGCGGCGGGGCGGATCTGCACGACGACGGCGTTCATCCGACGCTGCTGGGCCAGGTCGAGCCAGCCCCGGTACTCCGCCTGCTGGGCCGCCTGGGTGAGCCCGGTGCGGCTGGGCCAGTCGATGTTGGCCACGCTGGCGATCCACATGCCGCGTAGCTGCCGCTTCGGGGTTGCCGG
Organism: Micromonospora sp. NBC_00858; assembly: GCF_045207365.1. Lineage (NCBI taxonomy): Bacteria > Bacillati > Actinomycetota > Actinomycetes > Micromonosporales > Micromonosporaceae > Micromonospora > Micromonospora sp. NBC_00858. The sequence continues at coordinate 4,125,630 of NZ_CP108828.1, forward strand.
ATCGGTCACGCAGGCCGCCTGGGCGGCCACCGGCACGGTGTCCGGAGGGGCGGGTGGGGAGGCGGGGGCTGCCGCGCCGAGCACCAGCGCCGCTACCAGCGCCAGCCCTGACAAATATCGACCATAGTCTCTACGCACGAAAATATGTTCAAGGTTGCCGATCCGTTGCGCAAGTATCCTTCACAATCTTCCCGCTACGAAGTCACCTCGCGACGCCGACCACCCTCCGATACCCGGCGGACCGGCGGTCAGACCAGGCCGGCGTCGCGCAGCAGCTTCCACAGGCCGGCGCCGTCCGGCGCGGAGAGCCACTTCTGCCCCACCGGCCCCGTCGACGGGAGGCCGGCCGGGGCGGGCAGGCTACCGGCCAGCACCGACTGGGTCGGGGAGAGTCGGCGGATCGCCACCCCCGCCACGTTCTCCGGGTGGGCGGCGGCGAACTCCCGGTAGATCTCCTGGTCGTGCTGGCCGTCGTCGCCGACCAGCAGCCAACGCACGTCGGGGAACTCTCGGGCCAGCCGGGCCAGGGTCACCCGCTTGTGCTCCCGACCGCTGCGGAACCAACGGTCCGCCGTCGGGCCCCAGTCGGTGAGCAGCAGCGGCCCGGCCGGGTAGAGATGCCGGGACAGGAACCGGGTCAGCGTCGGCGCCACATTCCAGGCGCCGGTGGAGAGGTAGAAGACCGGGGCGCCGGGGTGCGCGGTGACCAGCCGCTCATAGAGCACCGCCATGCCGGGCACGGCGTTGCGGGCGTGCTCGTCGAGCACGAAGGTGTTCCACGCGGCGAGCAGCGGCCGGGGCAGCGCCGTCACCATCACCGTGTCGTCAATGTCGGAGAGGATGCCGAACTTGACGTCCGGGTCGAGGATGCGCACCGGCGCGTCGACCGGCTCGGCGTCCGGGACGCTGAGCCGGACAGTGCCCCACCCGGGCGGCAGGTCGGCCTCTACCAGCGTGTCGACGAAGCCGCTGCGGTCGGCCCGGGTCTCGTGCCGCACGCCGCCGGCCTCGATGGTCACCGTGACGTGCTTGGCCGGCAGGGTGGTGAAGCTGCGCCAGCCGCGGACCTTGTCCAACCGGCCCCGCTGACGGGTGTCCGGCCGACCGAGCAGCACCCGGCACATCACCCGCACCCAGCCCGGGGAGCCGTAGTTGGTGTACGCGATGATGTTGATCCGCCAGCCGGTGCGCCGCAGCCGACGCTCCACGAGCTGGTGCACGGCGTCCTCGATCCGCGCGGCCCGGTGCAGGTTCGGAACGGCCAGTTGGCCGGCGGGAGTGGGTGGCACGCGCCAACCCTGCCACACGTCGACAGCCACGGCCACGCGAGCCGACCCCGGCTGAGCCGAACCACCCCGACCAGCCCGCCATGCGTGAAACACTCCGGTCGGGACGACGACGGGGGCGTGGTCGTGTCGAAACCAGAGCAGCACCGTGGGCGGTGGCGCCCACGACTCGACCGACCGGCGCTCGTCGCGCTGCTGTTCGGTCTGGCCGGCATCGGGTACCGGCTGGTCCTGACGCTGTACACCGTGCCGGTGTCGAACAGCGACGAGGCCACCTTCGGCCTCGCCGCGCTGCACATCGGGCAGGGCCGGGAGCACCCGGTCTTCCTCTACGGCCAGCACTACATGGGGATGCTGGAGTCGTACCTGGCCGCGCCGCTGGTCGCGGTGGCCGGGCCGAGCTGGCCGGTGCTGCGGCTGCCGATGCTCGCGCTGTACGCGGTCTTCCTCTACCTGATCCACCGGCTGACCCGCCGGCTCTGCGCGCCGTGGTTCGCCGCCTTCATCGTCGGCCTGCTGGCGCTCGGGCCGGAGCGGGTGGTGCGCGATCAGCTCACCGTGGTCGGCGGACGGCCCGAGGTGAAGCCCGCGGTGCTGCTGATGCTGCTGATCACCGTGGGGCTGGCGGCCGGCACGGTCCACCGCCGCCGGCTCGCCGTCGCGCTGTTCGGCCTGCTCGTCGGGTTGGCCGCCTGGTCGGACTGGCTGATCCTGCCCTACCTGGCGGTGGCCGGGCTGGCGCTGGTGTGGGCGGTGCGGCGGGAACTCGTCGGCTGGTCCGGCCTGCTGCTGGTGGCGGGCGTCGTGGTCGGGGTGGCACCGATGCTCTGGGACAACCTCCGGGCGGCGCCGGGTGACGACTCGCTGTCGGTGTTCCGGGAGGTGAGCACCAAGGAAGGCCCGCTGCCACCGTGGTCGGACCGGATCCGGGGCGGGCTGCTGGAGGGGGTGCCGCTGGCGCACGGGCTCTGCCCGGTGGACGGCTGCGGCCGCTGGCAGCAGTGGTTCGGGCTGCTCTACCCGGTGCTGCTGGTGGTCGCCGCGGTGCTCGCGGTCCTCGCGTACCGCCGGGCGGCGGGAGCGCCGCGCGGGGAGCGGGTCCGGCCGGTGGTGCAGCTCGCCCTGGTCGCCGGCGCCGCGTTGACCCTGCTGTCGTACGTGCGCAGCCCGCTCGCCGCGACCAGTCCGCTGGACAACGCCCGCTACCTGTCGGTGCTGCAACTGTCGCTGCCGGCGGTGCTCTGGCCGCTCTGGGTGGCCGCGGTGGCCTGCTGGCGGGGCACGGTCGGGGTGCTCGGTCGGCTCACCGGCGCACTGGCCACCGCCGTGCTGGCCGGCCTGACGGCGACCATGCTGGTGATCACCGTGCTCTTCGTGACCACCGACGTGCGGGCGTCGCGGACCGAGGAGCGCCAGGCCCGGGAACTCGCCGCCGCGCTGCGCGCCAACGGCCCCCACGAGGTGTACGGGGACTACTGGACCTGCAACCGACTGGTCTTCAACACCGACGAAACGGTGGTCTGCGGGGTGCTCGACGATGACCTGTCCCCCGGCCAGAACCGGTACCTGCCGTACTGGCGGCAGGTCGGGCGGGCCGAGCGACCCGGCTACGTGGTGGAGATCGACTCGCCGATGGAGCGGCGGCTGCGTCGACTGCTCGCCGACGAGCCCGACGCCGCACCGGTACGGGAACTGGACGGCTATCGCGTGTACCACCCCGACACCCCGGTGCGGCCCTGGCGGTAGCGGCGGGTCGTACGCTGGCCGAGCCGGCGCGTGGGCGCCGCCGTCCCACCCGTCGAGGAGACCCGATGCTCATCCTGCTGCCGCCCTCGGAGGGGAAGGCCGACGCCGGCACCGGCCGACGGTGGGACCCGGACCGGCTCGCGCTGCCCGAGCTGAACCCGGCCCGGGAGCGGGTGCTGGACGCGCTGGTGGCGCTGAGCACCGGGCCGGACGAGGCGGCGGCGCGGGCGGCGCTCGGGCTCAGCGAGGGCCAGCGCGGCGAGCTGCGCCGCAACGCCCGGCTGCGGGTGGCGGCCACCGCGCCGGCAGCGCAGATCTACACCGGGGTGCTCTACGAGGCGCTGGAGCTGGCCTCGTTGCCGGCGGCGGCGCAGCGGGCGGCCCGCCGGTCGATCCTGATCAGCTCCGGCCTGTGGGGCGCGGTCCGGCTCGCCGACCGGATCCCGCCGTACCGCTGCCCGATCGGTGCCCGGCTGCCCGGCGTGGGGGCGCTGTCGGCGTACTGGCGGCCGGTGCTGGCGCCGGCTCTGACGGCTGCGGCCGGCACCGGGCCGGTGCTCGACCTGCGCTCCGGCTCGTACGCGGCCACCTGGACGCCGCGCGGGGAGTTGGCCGAGCGCACGGTGACCGTGCGGGTGCTGCACGAGCGGGAGGTCGACGGTGTGCCGGTCCGCTCGGTGGTGAGCCACTTCAACAAGGCGACCAAGGGGCGGTTGGTCCGTGACCTGCTGATCGCCGGCGCCCGGCCGCGAACCGCCGGGGAACTGGTCGGCACGCTGCGCGAGCTGAAGCACACCGTCGTGGAGCAGGCCGCCCCAGCCGGCCGGCCGCGACAGGTGGATCTGGTGGTCACCGAGCTGTAGGCGGGTCGCCAGCCGCAAGATTTCCTCAAGGCTGGGCGGGATCAGTTCCGCAAGGGCGGGGCAGGGGTCACGGTAGGGGAACCCAGACTCCGACAAGGGAGCGCCTCGTTGGCCCGTGAACCCGCCCTGCTCGACCGGCTCCGCTCGCCGGCGACGCCACCCCCGCTGGACTGGCTGACCCTGGGCGACGCGTTCGAGGCCGCCTGCCTGTTGCGGTGCACACCCCTGCCGACCGTCGCCCGGCCGACCGCGGCGCTCCGGTCGCACTCGCCGGGAGTGGAGTTCAACCGGGAGGACGCCGCTCAGCGGATGCGGCAGCTGCTCGCCCGGCTGGACATTCCGGTGACCCAGGAGGTGGCCGTCGGCGGCCTGCGCCGCCGCTACGAGCTGCACCGGCTCTGGGTGCCCCCGGAGCATCACGGCGCGTACACCCGGCTGCTGAACGCCGGTTGGTGGCAGGGGCGTCGGGAGCTGCTCGGTGGGCCGCAGCCCGGTGCCTCACCGGCCCGTCGCCGGTGGGTGTCCCGGCTCGCGGCGGCGGCCTGGCGGTCGGCGCTGCTGGCCGGCGGGCGGCACGTCCGCCGGCACATCCTCGGCGTACGGCTCACTGACCGGGACCTGGCCGCGGTGTTGATCCGTAGCGCGGCCGTGCTCGCTGTCCCGGCCGTGCTCCGCCCCGGCACCGGCTGCTTCCTGGTCAGCGTCGCCGACGGGCCGGACCGGGAGCGGATTCTGCGCAGCGCGGCGATGGAGGCCGCACGGGGCTCGGAAACGGAGCCGGAACGCCGCCCGGCCTGCTGACCCGGCACGCCCCACCCACCCGAACGGGGCTTGCGCGCACCGTTCCGGCAGCGCACAGTGCTCCGCGTGAGTCGTACCTCGTCCGGCCGGCTCGGCCGCCGCCGCGTGGGAATGGCCGCGCTGCTGGCGCTGCTGCTGGCCACAACCGTGGCCGGTGCCGCCAGTTGCCGGGACGCCCAGGCCGAGCCGCTGCCGATCCGGATCGCCACCGGCAGCCCGACCGCCGTCTACTACGCCTTCGGGCAGTCCCTGGCCGCCATCCTCAACCGGGAGCTGCCCAACGTGCGGGCCACCGTGGTGGTCACCGCCGCCTCGGCGGAGAACGTCCGGCTGATCGGCTCCGGAGCAGCCGAACTGGGCTTCACCCAGGCCGACGTGCTGCCCACCACCACCTCGGAAAGCCCGTCGGTCAACGCTGTCGCCCGGGTGTACGACGACCAGCTGCACCTGGTCACCACCGGCGGCGGGCCGGTCCGCACGGTCGCCGACCTGCGCGGCCGGCGGGTCTCCGTCGGCGCACCCGGATCGGGCACCGAGATCACCGCGATGCGGCTGCTGGAGGTGGCCCAGCTCGGCGGCGACGGGGTGCTCCGGGAGCGGCTCGGGCTGGACGACTCGGTGGCCGCGCTCCGCGCCGGGGAGATCGACGCGTTCTTCTTCTCCGGCGGACTGCCGGTGCAGGGCATCAAGGAGCTGGCCGGACGCAGCGCCACCCGAATCGTGGACCTCGGCGAGTGGACGGAGCCGCTGCGCGCCCGCTACGGCCAGGTCTACGTCTCCCGGGACATCCCCCGCTCGGTGTACGGCGTGGACCCGGTGACCACGGTGGCCGACCCGAACTACCTGATCGTCCGGGCCGACCTGCCGGAGCGGCTGGTCCGGGAGGTGACCCGGCTGCTGATGGAGCGCCGGGCCGAGTTGGGCGCCGCGCATCCGGCGGCGGGGCAGATGAGCCCGCGCTCGGCGATCGCCACCGCGCCGCTGTCGCTGCACCCGGGGGCCGCCGCCTGGTACCGCGCGGCCAAGCCCTGACCGCTACCGAGCCGGGGTGGGCCGCAGGTCGGCGGTCGGTTCCCCGTCGGCCGGGTCGGCTTCAAGGTCGGGTGCGGGCGCCGGGAACCACAGGGCGGCGACCAGCCCGCGCCGCTCCCCCGGTCGCATGGTGAGTCGCCCGTCGGAGGCGTCCACCAGCACCGCGGCGATGGTCAGGCCGAGCCCGGCGCCGTCCACGTTCTGTGCGTCCGGTGCCCGCCAGAACCGCTCGGTGGCCTGCCCGAGCTGACTCTCGGTCATCCCCGGGCCGGTGTCCCGCACCTCCAGAGCCACCCCCTGGTCGCGGCGGGCCACGGTCACCGTCACCGCCCCGCCGGCCCCACTGAACTTCACCGCGTTGTCGATCAATGCGTCCAGAGCCTGGTCGACGGCGGTCGGCACGGTCCGGGCGTACGCCGGGGCGTCGCTCGTGGCGAGCCGCAGCGCGACCGACCGGTGCCGGGCCAACGGCGCCCACGCGGCCACCCGGGACGCGGCCACGGCGGCAGCGTCCACGGTGACCCGCTCGTTCTCCTCGCGTTCGGCCCGGGCCAGGGTGAGCAGCGCGTCGAGCACCAGCGCCAGCCGGTCGGTCTCCTCCAGCGCCAGCCGGTGCTCGGAGCGCCCGTCGGGGTCGGTGAGGCTGGGACCCAGCTCCTCCACCCGCAGCCGCAACGCGGTGAGCGGGTTCCGCAGCTGGTGGCTGGCGTGCGCGACGAACGCGCGCTGCCGGTCCATCACGTCGGAGACCACGTCGGCCATGTGGTTGAAGCTGGCCGCGAGCCGGCGCAGCTCCGACGGGCCGAGTCGGTGCTGCACCCGGGCACCCCGATCGCCCTCGGCGATCTCATGGGTGACCGCGTCCAGCTCGGTGACCGGGCGCAGCACCCAGCTGGCCAGCCCGAACGCGGTGAGTACGCAGGCCAGCATGGCGAGCAGGCCGGCCAGAAAGAGCAGCAACCACCAGGAGGTGACGGCCCGGCGGATCGGGTCGACCGACGTCACGATCACCACCGCGCCGAGCACCTCGCCGCCGTCATTGATCGGCACCGCCACCACCACCGCGCCGGCCGTCCACGGCCAGACCGTGGCGGGGGTGCTGGTCTGCTGCCCGGACAGCGCGATGTCCAGAGCCGTCGCGGTCCCCCCGGCGGGCCGCCAGCTCGCCGAGGCGAACACGGTGCGACGGTCCCGGTCGACGACCGCCGCGCCGATCCCGTACAGCTCGTCGTAGCTGCGCAGCTCCGCTTCGAGTGGGCCCGGCCCGCCGCCGCGCAGCGCCGGCCCGGCCAGCGAGGCGAACCGGGTGGCGTCGGCGAGCCGGTCGGCGCGGACCTGTTCGGTCTCGCGGCTGGCCAGGGTGACAGCCAGCGGGTTCTCCAACGCGATGAGGACGAGCACCATCAGCAGCAGATAGCTGATCACCAGTCGACGGCGCACGGCAGCCCCTCACGCATCGCGCAGCCGGTAGCCGACCCCGCGTACGGTCTCCACCAGGCGGGCGTCGCCCAGCTTGCCGCGCAGCGACCCGACGTGCACCTCGACGGTGTGCCGGTCGGCCCAGGTGGTGCCCCAGGCGTCGAGCAGGATGCGGTCGCGGGGCACCGCCACCCCCGGCTGGCGGGCCAGCGAGAGCAGCACGTCGAACTCCTTGCGGGTCAACGTGACCTCGCGGCCGTCCACCCTCACCGTCCGGGCGGCCACGTCGATGCGCACCGCCCCGGCCTCGATCAGGTGCCGCTCCGGCGCGGTGTTCGCGGCCCGGCGCAGCACCGCCTCGATCCGGGCCTGCAACTCCACCATCGAGAACGGCTTGACCACGTAGTCGTCCGCGCCGAGGCGCAGGCCGAGCACCCGATCGCGTTCCTCGCCCCGCGCGGTCACCGCGATGATCCCGAGCTGGCTGCTGCGCCGACGCAGCTCCCGGCACAGGTCGGTGCCGTCCCCGTCGGGCAGGGTCAGGTCGAGCAGCACCAGGTCGCACGGAGCGGCGGAGAGCGCCGCGGCGACGGTGGCCGCGTGCTCGACCTGGTAGCCGCGGCGGGTGAGGGCGGAGGAGAGCGCGGCGGCAACCCGACGGTCGTCCTCCACCAGCAGGATCCGCACCTGTGCCCCCGTCCGTTCGCAGCGCTGTCCAGCGAATGGTGGCAGAAGCATGGCGCGAGCGGGAGGGCCGCCTCCCGGACGGGTCGGTCAGAGGCCGAAGACGTCATCGGCGGTGGCGTCCCGGACGCCGTCGGTGAAGCCCCGGAAACCGGGGTCGTCGTGGCGGGCCGGCACGCTGGTGACGTTGACCCCGCTGGCCTGGGTGACCGCGTCGACCAGTGGTGCGTAGTCGATCTCGGCGTCCTGGAAGGCGTCGTCGTCCGCCTCGGCCAGGTTGATCACGTGCTGCACGTCGTCGGACGGGGTGTCCGGATCGTCCGCCCACTCGCCGCCGGCCCGGTAGCACTCGTCGTACAGCGCGCGCTGGCTGTCGGTCCAGTCGTCGTCGTAGCTCTCCATCGCCATCCCCTCCGCGGCCGCTCCACCTGAGCATGCCCGGCAGGGGGCGACGGCCGAGGCGGTACGCGCGAAAACCGGGCGGGGACGGCCGCGAGGCGCACGTAGGCTGCCGCTGTGATCTACAAACTGCTGCCGACCGCGGAGTGGAACGACGCCCTCGCCGCCGGCACCTTCACCGGCACGGCGATGGACCACGAGTCCGGGTTCATCCACCTCTCCGGTCCGGACCAGGTGGTGCAGACCGCCAGCCGATACTTCAGCGGAGCGAGCGGGCTGACCCTGCTCAGCGTCGAGGAGGAGCGGCTGGGGGACGCGCTGCGCTGGGAGCCGTCGCGGGGCGGGCAACCCTTCCCGCACCTGTACGGCCCGCTGCCGGTGACGGCGGTGGCGGCGGCGCGGGCGTTGCCGGCCGACGTCCCGGTGCCCGACGCGGTGGCCGCCCTGCTGGGCTGACGTGACCGCGCCCGGCCCGACGGGTGTCGGGCCGGGCGCGGATCTCCGAACGCGAGGTTCAGCGGCAGAGCCGGCCGATCTCCTCCTGGAACCGGTCCATCGGGTTGGCCTCGGTGGGGCCGAGCAGGTAGGTCTTCAGCTCCCGGCGGGCCTCGGTCATCGGGTCGTCGCCGGCCCGGGTCACCGCCACGATCTTCTCCAGCTCGCCGCAGTCCTTGGAGAGCAGGTACGCGGCCCGCGCGGTCGGGTACTCCCGGCGGAACTCGTCCTCCGGCAGGCCGGCCGGGTTGGCCACCACGTACGGCCGCTGGCTCTGCACGAAGTCGGAGACCACACTGGACACGTCGCTGATCAGCAGGTCGGTCTGGTTGAAGCAGTCGAACAGCGCCGGCGTGCGGCCGGTGACCACCAGGTGCGCGGTCCCGTCCAGAGAGGCCGCGTTCGGGTTGCCGCCGGCGGCCCGGATGGCATCCACCACCCGCTCGTGCGTGACCCTGGCAGCCTTGGACCGCGACCCGGTGAGCGGGTGCGGCTTGTAGATCAGACGCACCCGGGGATTGGTGGCCAGCAGCCCCTTGACGATCCGCTCCCCCATCAGCACCAGCGAGGTGTGGTACGGGTCGTCGTCGAGCCATCCCTCCCAGGTGGGCGCATAGAGGACGGTGAACGGCCGGTCCACCGACTCGGCGCCGAAGGTGTGCACACCGGCCAACTGCGGCCGGCCGATCTCGACGATGTCCGAGTCGAGCACGCCCACCCCAGCCCGGGCGTACCGCTCCCGGCCGGCCAGGCCGGCGACCCAGACCTCGTCGTACACCTTGCTGTACGGGTTGACGCTGGCCTGCTTGTCGCTGTCGCCGTGCCCGACGAAGACGTGCTTCATACCGGGATCGCGGAGCAGGTGGATGTTCGCGCCGACGTTCGCGGAGTAGAGCGCCGCGCGGACGCTGCTGAGCTCGAGGTTCATGAAGTCCACCCCGGCCGGTACGCAGATCACCGGCAGCCGGGTGTCGGCCAACTCCAGGAACGCCTCCCGGTTGCGCATCAGCACCACCGCGGGCTGGCCCAGCGCCTCGGTCGGAGCGAGCCACATGTTCGCCTGGTAGACGTCCTTGGCCGGGCCGGCGAAGTAGAGCGCCACCTCGGGCCGGTGGGTGTCCAACCAACGCTGGACGGCGGGCAGCAGCGGGTCCTGCCCGGTACCCCGGCCACGCAGCCAGGTCAGCGCGATGATCGCGCCCACCAGTCCGGTCGCCACCACCGCCACCACCGCGGCGACGAAGAACGGCGTCGGGTCGTGTTGCACCGCGGCCGCGACGGCTGCCGGCACGAGCAGCACGTTGAGCAGGGGCATCCGGTCCCCGGCGACCGCGGCCGCCCAGGCCGGCGGCCGGGGGGCCGAGCGCAGCGGACCCAGCTCGATGTTGCGCACCATGGCGGAGAGCGGGTTACGACGGTCGATCATCGTGGAGAGCGCTCCGGCGAAGACCGAGACGACCCAGACGGTGGCCGGCAGGACCAGCAGCCAGGTCAGCTCGGTGCCGCTGAGAGACACCTCCGCGGCGACCACCAGCACGGCCGCGAGGTCCCGGGTCAGCTGCCGGTACGACCAGTGCAGGCCGACCTTGTCCAGCAGCAGCAGTGACGGCGGCGACCAACGGGACAGGGCGAACTCGCCGAGCACGGCGATCAGCCCGGCAACGGCGAACAGACCGATCCAGCCGAGTGCGCCGGCGACGAGCATGACCAGGTAGGACAGCACCAGCAGCGCGCTCTGGGCGGCCACTCCGATGCGTCCTGTCAACGTGCCGAACAAAGAGTTCGCTCCCTACGAGTTCGAGGACGGGCTGGGCCCGTGGTGGTCGGCGTCACTTCCCGCCGCGCCTGGCCGACGGCACCCGCAGGAGTGCGGCGGGCCACGGTGGCCGCGGCCCCGATTCCTCGTGGCGGCCGGCCACGTGTGACTGCGACCTTAACGCGAAGGGACACGATGGCGTCGCTCGGGTATCTGGCACCATTCCGGTCAAAGCTCCGTAGCTCGGTAAGCCGGGCACCACAACGGAGCCGGCCATCTCTGCTGGGCGTGCGCTCAGCCGACCCGCCGGAAGCAGGTCATCGCACCGGGTGCCCGGCGCTCGGCGAACTCCTGGTAGCCGAGCTGTGGTGCCATGTCGCGGGCGTACTGGTTGCCGTTGTAGACGCAGATGGTGCCCACGTCCAGCCGGTCGAGAGCTGGCGCCAGCTCGGACGGCGACGGGGTGGTGTCGCCGCCGTCGGCGAACGCGGCGAGCAGCAGACGGTCCTTGGCGAACTGCGAGTTGAGGTCGTACTCGACGAGGTAGAAGTCGCGGGGCAGGACGACCCGGACCTCGCTGGTGACGATGAGGGAGGTCCGCATGATCGTCTTCGGCGCGAGCAGCAGGCCCGGCGGCCGGTCCAGCCCCTTGATCCAGAAGGCGATCGACTGGCGCTGCTGGGGCAGCTTCCACGTGGGTCGGTCGTGCACGTCGACCCAGCTCGTCGGCGACCACATCGGGGTGGCGAAGAGGGCGAACGACGCGACCAGCAGCACCGCGATCCCGCCGGACGCCGCGCGGCTCATAGCCCGTGACGCGACCGGCACGCGCACGGTGCAGAGCAACCCGATCAGCGTTGGCAGGGCGAGCAGCCACGGCACCCGCCAGAGCACCACCGAGATGCCACTGAGCGCGCTCATCGCTTCCAGCACGCCGGGAACGAACAGCACGCTCAGCGCCAGGGTGGCACCGGCTGTGATCAGCGCGGGCGTGCGACGACGGGCCAGCAGCGGGCCGCACCAGAGCGCCAGGCCGCCGATCACGCCGACCACGCCGACCATCAGCGTCCGCCGGTAGGTGTACGCCGCGTCGAAGAAGGCATCGTCCGCGCCACTGGCGCTCATCCCGCCGAGCACCAGGCGGGAGACGACCACCGAGCCGATCGGGTACGCGAGCGCGGCAACCCCGGCCACCAGTGCGGCCTTCCACCGCCCGACCAGGAGCATGGCGAAGCCGGCGGCGCCGACCAGCATCGGCAGGATGATCGCGGCGGTGGTGGTGAGGCCGATCGCGGTGATCGAGAGCGCCACGATGAGCAGCAGACTGCGCCGGGAGCGGTTGTCGAACCACTCGGTCAGGTAGAGCCACATCAGCGGGATCACCGCCGAGACGAACATGCCCTTGCCCTCGTACAGCCGGGGCAGGTGGAACGTTCCCAGTGCGGCGTCCCCGCCGACGACCAGGTAGAGGTACGCGACGGCCACGCTGAAGGCGAGCACCGGGCGGCGCGGCGCCCACCGGTGCGTCAGCCGCCAGAGCGCCAGCACCGCGAGGACCGCCATGATCGGCAGGACCAGGTACCAGGTGGTCGAGGCCGCGTGGATGCCGATCACGTTGGCGAGCGCGCCGTCGAACACCTCGATCGAGGGGATCGGCGGTTGCGAGCCCATCGCCGGCAGGACGTTCTCGGAGAACAGGAAGTCGTTGAGCGGAACGATGTCCCGCTCGGCGATCCAGACCGACTTGCCCACGTAGTACACGTCGTCCGGGGTGTTCCGGGCCAGGAAGAACGAGGAGATCCCGACCAGCACCGAGACGACCAGCGCGTACGCCGACTGCGCGGCGGTGGGCGCGGGCACGACCGACGCGGACGTCGGGCCGCTCAGCCAGACCTTGCGCAGCAGCAGGATGCCGCCGACCGCCGCGAGCAGACCGGCCACCGCGGGGATCCACCAGGAGATGTCGACATCCGTCCCGGCCACTCCGGCGGTGATCGCGGCCACGACGGCGGCGGCCAGCACCCCGATCAGCAGGCGGCGGTCGACGGCGGGCGGCGCGGGTGCCGGATCGGCCGAGGCCGGCTCGCTGGCGTTCAGGGTGCCGGCGGAACGGCGGCGGGCGCGCAGCAGGGCCACGACGGCGAGCAGCACGCAGGCGACCAGCCAGATCCGGAAGGTCACCGACGGGCGCAGGTCCCCCAGGAAGGCCGCGTGGTAGAGCACGGTCCAGAGTGCGAACGCGACCACGGCGCCATCGGTGAGCAGCGCCGGGGTGGCGGCCACCAGCGCGCGGAACCGGGCTGCCGGGGCGCGGGCGGGGCCGGTGCTGGGCTGGGGAGCCTGATCGGACCCCGGTGCCGGGTCCGTGCTGGTGGGCGCGACGGCGATGCTGTCGACGTTGGCCACGGGTGTCCTTCTCGTCGGGCGGATCAGGGGTGGGTTTCGGCACGGTGACGGCCGGGTGTCAAGGGGGCAGCCTAGCGGAGACCGGCAGCTGAACCGATCCCCCTCGTGCCGGGTGTCGCGGGCGTGCTCAGCCGGAAACCGGGGCCGCCCGAGGTCGGGCAGAGGGGCTGTCCACACCGAGCCCGACGGCCACGGATTCGACCAGACTGTCCAGGTAGCTGTCGGTGAGTGGGAGGCGAGCGATGGCGAGCCGCCAGTAGAGCGGGCCGACGATGAGGTCGACTGCGGCGTCCGGGTCGGTGTCGGCGGGCAGCTCGCCGCGCTGGATGGCGCGGGTGACCAGGCGGCCGCCGATCTCCTGCTGTCGGTCGTGCAGCACCTGCCGAAGGGTCTGGTCGATGCTGGGGTTGCGGGCGGCCTCGGCCAGCAGGTCCGGGATGATCTGCGAGGCCAGCGGGTGGCGCAGCGCGTGCGCCACCACCTGGAACAGCAGCGCGAGATCGCCGCGCAGGGTGCCGGTGTCAAGTGCCGGCAGTTTGCCGTGCGCCGCGGCGGCGACCATCTCCAGGACCAGGTCGAGCTTGGAGTTCCACCGCCGGTAGACCGCCGTCTTGCTGACGCCGGCCCGGCGGGCCACCGCCTCGATGGAGAGCCGGCCGTAGCCGACCGCGGCGAGCTCCTGCATCAGCGCGCGCCGGATGGCCGTGGTGATCTCACCACGGAGCACCGCCGCACCGGCCGGAGCGCGCCTCTTCTCGGTCGTCACCAGGGACTCTTCTCGCAGGTCACGAAGGCCAGAGTAGCGCAACGACGGTACGGTTGCGTCCCGACGTGTTTCGGACTACTGTCCTCGCAGCGACGAGGCGGCGCTCCGCGCACAACTCCCACTAGGATTCCATCGTCGCGAGCAACCCGTCGTCCCGAAAGATCGGAGCGCCCTTTCCATGGCCACCACCGCGCTGGTCGACCCTGAAACGGGCCTGACCCAGGCGCAGCTGGCCGCTCGGCACGGGCTACGGGTCGCCGGTGAGCGACCCAGCCTCGCCGAGTACAGCCGCCGATTGTGGGCCTACCGGCACTTCATCGCCGCGTACGCCAACGCCAAACTGGTCGCCTCGTACAGCAACGCCAAGCTGGGACAGCTCTGGCAGGTTCTCACCCCGCTGACCAACGCGGCGGTGTACTACCTGATCTTCGGTGTGGTGCTGGCGCAGAACGAGATCCCGAACTTCATCGCCTACCTGACCACGGGCCTGTTCATCTTCAACTTCACCCAGAGCGCCGTCCTGGCCGGCACTCAGTCGATCAGCAGCAATCTGGGGATGATCCGGGCGCTGCACTTCCCCCGGGCCACCCTGCCGCTGTCCACGACGATGACCCAGTTCCAGCAGCTGCTGGCCTCGATGGTGGTGCTGATCGGCATCGTGCTGGCCACCGGCGAGCCGATCACCCTGAAGTGGCTGATGCTGGTGCCGGCCCTGATCCTGCAGGCGGTGTTCAACGCGGGCGTCGTGCTGCTGGTGGCCCGGATGGGCGCCAAGGCGAGCGACCTGAAGCAGGTCATGCCGTTCATCCTGCGCACCTGGATGTACGGCTCCGGCGTCCTCTACAGCGTCAGCCTCTTCGAACGGCTGCCCGGCTGGGCGACGACGCTGGTGCAGTACAACCCGATGCTGGTCTACATCGAGCTGGCTCGGTACACGCTGCTGGAGCAGGCGCCACTGCTCAACGAGTCGTTGACCCAGCTCTGGCTGGTCGGCGCGGGGTGGGCGCTGGTGGCCGGGATCGGTGGCTTCATCTACTTCTGGCGCGGCGAACAGGAGTACGGCCGTGGTTGAGCATTTCGACGACTCCCTCCAGGCGACCGTGACGCTGGCTCCGGTCGAGGAGCGCATCCCGACCGTGGTGGTGGACGACGCGCACCTCATCTACCGGGTGCACCAGGGCGCCGCCGGTGGCACCACTCCGGTGGCCGCGCTGCGCCGGCTGATCAAGCGCACCTCCGCGCCGAACATCCGGGAGGTGCACGCGGTGAAGGGGGTGTCGTTCACCGCGTACCGGGGCGAGGCGATCGGGCTGATCGGCAGCAACGGCTCCGGCAAGTCCACCCTGCTGCGGGCCATCGCCGGCCTGCTGCCGGTCAACCGGGGCGCGATCTACACCCAGGGGCAGCCGTCGCTGCTCGGTGTGAACGCGGCACTGCTCAACGACCTCTCGGGTGAGCGCAACGTCGTCCTCGGTTGCCTGGCCATGGGGATGCATCCCGACGAGGTGGCCCAGCAGGCCGCGGGGATTATCGATTTCTCCGGGATCAACGAGCGGGGTGACTTCGCCAGCCTGCCGATGCGTACGTACTCCTCCGGCATGGCGGCCCGCCTGCGCTTCTCCATCGCCGCGGCGAAGAGGCACGACGTGCTGCTCATCGACGAGGCGCTCGCCACCGGCGACAAGGGCTTCCGCAAGCGCAGCGAGCAGCGGGTGCGGGAGCTGCGGGAGGGGGCCGGCACCGTGTTCCTGGTCAGCCATCAGCTCTCCTCGGTGCGCGACACCTGTGAACGGACAATCTGGCTGGAATCCGGCGTCCTGCGGATGGACGGGCCCACCGACGAGGTCATCCGGGCATACGAGGCCTACGCGAACAGCAAGTAGAGCGCCGGAGAACCTCCGGCATCGACACGGCGCCGTCGACCGCGTCTCCCCCGTTGGGGTGACGCGGTCCGCGCGTTAAGGTTCATTCCGTCGCCGCTCGGGCGGAACCTTCCGTTAACGCATTCCTGAGAGTGAGGATCCGGCAATGACGCAGGACCAGACCACTGGCCCGGACGCCGCACCGGAGACCCCGGCACCGTGGCGGCCCTCGCGGACGGTGGCCGTGGTGCTGGCCGGCGGCACCGGGACCCGGCTGGGCCTCGGCATCCCGAAGCAGCTCCTGAAGATCGCCGGTAAGCCGATCATCGAGCACACCCTGGCCGTCTTCGAGGCCGCGCCGGAGATCGACGAGATCATCGTGCTGATGGCCACCGGGCACGTCGAGGACGCCCGGCTGATCGTCGAGAATGCCGGCCTACGCAAGGTCACCCAGGTGATCGAGGGCGGCGAAACCCGCAACGCGACCACCCGGATCGCGCTGGACGCGGTCGGCCCGGCGGACTGCAACATCCTCTTCCACGACGCGGTGCGCCCGCTGCTCAGCGGCCGGATCGTGCGCGAGTGCGTGAACGCCCTCTGGACCTACGACGCTGTGGACGTGGCCATCCCGTCCGCGGACACGATCATCCAGGTGGACGACAACGACTGCATCACCGACATCCCGGTGCGCTCCCGGCTGCGTCGGGGCCAGACCCCGCAGGCGTTCCGCTCCCCCACCATCCGCGAGGCGTACCGGATCGCCGAGGGTGACCCGAACTTCTCCGCCACCGACGACTGCGGGGTGGTGCTGCGCTACCTGCCCGGCACCCCGATCAAGGTGATCGACGGCTCGGACGAGAACATCAAGGTCACCCACCCGGTCGACGTGCACCTGGCGGACAAGCTCTTCCAGCTCGCCGCGGCGCAGGCGCCCCGGCTGACCGACCACCGCAGCTACACCGAGGAGCTGACCGGCCGCACCGTCGTGGTGTTCGGCGGCAGCTACGGCATCGGCCACGAGCTGAGCGAGCTGGCCCAGCGCTACGGCGCGCAGGTCTTCCCGTTCAGCCGCTCCACCACCGGCACGCACGTGGAGCGCGCCGAGGACGTCGAGGCCGCGCTGAAGACCGCCTTCGAGGCCACCGGCCGGATCGACCACGTGGTGGTCACCGCCGGGATCCTCGAGAAGGGCGCCCTGACCGAGATGGACGAGGCGACGATGGACCGCGTGCTCCAGGTCAACTTCGTCGGCCCGGTCACCATCGCCCGGCAGGCCCTGCCGTACCTGCAGCAGACCAAGGGTCAGCTGCTGCTCTACACCTCCAGCTCCTACACCCGGGGGCGGGCCCGCTACGCGCTCTACTCGGCCACCAAGGCCGCCCTGGTCAACCTCACCCAGGCGCTCGCCGACGAGTGGGCCGAGTTCGGCGTACGGGTCAACTGCATCAACCCGGAGCGGACCGCGACCCCGATGCGGACCCGGGCCTTCGGCGAGGAGCCGGAGCACACCCTGCTCGCCGCGGAGGCGGTCGCCCAGTCGTCGCTGGACGTGCTGATCTCCGATCTGACCGGCCAGGTGATCGACGTACGCCGGGCGCCCGGTGACGGCCCCGCGCCGACCGTGCCGGCCCAGTCCGGGCCGGATCGGGTCGAGGCGCCCGCTGGCGCGGTCTCCGCGAGCTGACGCTGACGGCGGCAGATCCGGGACGGCGGCGAACGGAGCGACATGCGCGGTGACCTGGTCCGAAAGCTGGCCGCCCGGTGCCTGAGCACCGGCCTGGCCGTGCTGGCGTTCGTCGTGGTGGCGCTGACCGGCGCCACCGGGTGGGGGCTGGCGCTGGCCGTCGCCGCACTGGCCGCGGCAGCCGCCGAAAGGCGGATCCGGCCCAGCGCGGACCTCGTCGCGGAGACGGCGCTGATCGCTGCCGCGGTCCTGGTCGGATACGCCCGGCGGCTGGACGACGGGTTCGACCCCGCGCTGGTCGCCACCGCCCTGGTCCTGCTGGGGCTGGTGCTGCTGGTGGGGCCGCTGCGGACCGCCGGCAACCTGGAGATCCGGGGGGCCAACCTGCCGGTCCGGACCTGGACCCCGGTGATCGCCGATCAGCTCGGCACCGCCCTGCTCGGGCTGCTCGCCGCGGTCACGCTGGCCGCCGCGCTGACCCTGCCCGCAGCCGTGGCGCTGGTCGCCAGCCTGCTGGTGGGCGCCGGAGCCGGGGCGGTCGCACTGGACCTGGCCCGGCGGCGGTTCCGGCCGACCGCCGCTGGCGGGGCGGTGGCCCGCGCGCTGCGCCGGCACCAGCCGGAGTTCCTGCTCTACTTCTCCGCGCCGCCCGGCTCCGAGTACCAGGTCACCATGTGGCTGCCGTACCTGGAGCGGATCGGCCGGCCGTTCATGGTCGTGCTGCGCGAGCCGGAGTTCCTGGCGCCGATCGCCGCGGCCACCGACGCGCCGGTGGTCTACTGCCCCACCCTGCGGGCGATGGACGAGGTGCTGGTGCCCAGCCTGCGGGCGGCGTTCTACGTCAACCACGGTGCGAAGAACAGCCACTGCATCCGGTTCACCCAGCTCACCCACGTGCAGCTGCACCACGGCGACAGCGACAAGGCGCCGAGCGCCAACCCGGTCTCGGGGATCTTCGACCGGATCTTCGTGGCCGGTCCGGCCGCGATCGACCGGTACGCCCGCGCCGGGGTGCAGATCCCGGCGGAGAAGTTCGTGGTGGTGGGCCGCCCACAGGTCGAGTCGATCGAGGTACGCCCGGAGCCGGTACGCGGGCTGGCGCACCCGACCGTGCTCTACACCCCGACCTGGACCGGGCACCACGCCGACGCCGACTACTGCTCGCTGCCGGTGGCCGACGAGCTGCTGCGCCGGCTGCTGGAGCGCGGCGCGACGGTGATCCTGCGTGCCCACCCGTACACCGCGCAGAACCCGGCCTCGGCCCGGCAACTGGGCCGGCTGACCGAGCTGCTGGTCGCCGACCGGACCCGCACCGGGCGGCAGCACGTGATGGGCGCGGCGGCCCGGGAGCTGAGCCTGACCGAGTGCGTCAACCGGTCCGACGCGCTGGTCTCCGACGTGTCCGGGGTGATCTCGGACTACCTCTACTCCGGCAAGCCCTACGCGGTCACCGACATGGGCGACGAGGGCGACCGGTTCGTGGAGCGCTTCCCGCTGGCCGGCGCCGGCTACGTGCTACGCCGGGACATGTCGAATGTGGACGATGTGCTGGCCGCCCTGCTGGACACCGACCCGCTGGCCGAGACGCGCTGGGCGACCCGCCGCCGCTACCTGGGTGACTTCCCGGCCGAGTCGTACGCCGAGGCGTTCCTGACCGCCGCCCGCCACGAGTTGGAGCCGGCGAAGCCCCTGGCCACCGCCACCCCGGTGTAGCAGCTCAGCGGTATGCGTCCAGCAGCGCCAGCACCGCCGCCGGGTCCTCCACGTGCGCGTTGTGCCCGAGCCCCGGCAGCGTGACGACCGGTACGCCGAACTCCTTGAGCTGTGCGTCGGTGACCATCGGGTCGTGCTCGCCGCGGGCCAGCACCACCGGCACGTCGGTCGCGGCCAGCAGAGCGGTGAGGTGGGGCTCGCCGACGGCGAACGCGGTCGAGTCCATCGCCAGCCGCCACCGGCCGTCGACCTGGCGCAGCCCGGCGTCCACCACCGGATCATCCGACGGGATCAGGCCGGCGAGCCCCGAGACCCGCAGGTAGCGGCGGGCCGCCTCGGTGCGGCTGGCGAACCAGCTGACCGGGCGGGCGGCGAGTTCGGCGGAGCGGCTCAGCTCGTCGGGTGACCAGACCGCCTTGATGCCCAGCCCGACCACCGCGTCCACCGGCATCCCGGCGGCGCGGGCGGCCAGCGCGAGGCCCACCACCCCGCCCAGCGAGTGCCCGAGCACGACGATCCGGTCGTCGGCGGCCAGGCCGTGGGCGATCCGCTCGGCGAACCCCTCGAAGGAGTACGACGGCAGCGGGGCCGACCAACCGTGACCGGCCAGGTCCGGTGCCAGCCACCGCCCGGGCCAGTGCTGCTCCAGCAGTGGGGCCCAGGGCAGCCAGACGTCTCCGGTCGCCCCCATCCCGTGCAGCAGCAACAGGATCGGCCCGCGGCCTGTCCGGCCACCTGATTCATCCACCACGGCCGCAGTCTTCCACGGTTCGCCCCCAGGTACGAGAGTCGTCACTGCCGATGCGCGCGGGGACCGCGACCAGGGAAGATCCACTGTAGAGTTCGGCGCCTGGACGGGCCCAGCCACCCGTCGAGCCCACCGTGGAGAGGAGCCGACCGTGCGCAGGAGGCATCGATCAACACTGGTGGCGGCCCTGGCGGCCGTCGCACTCGCCACCGCGCCCAGCGCTCCCGCGCTCGGCACATCGTCAACCAGCCCCACGCAGGGCGCCACCGCGGTCGCGGCGGCCGACCGGGTCCTGCGGGTCTACAACAACAACATCGAGAACCTGGTGGTGAACAACTCCGACGGGACGTGCACCCGGATCTCCGGGCCGGACCACCTGACCTCGATCCTGGTTGACGACGCCGGCCGCACCGGCACCAGTGGCGTGGTGGCACCCGACATCCTGATCGTGCAGCAGGTGCGCGGCACCGGCCAGGCCGAGGCGTACGCCGACCAACTGTCGGCCAAGTTCGGCTACCCGGCAGGCACCTACGGTGCGATCGTGGCGTGGAGTGACCCGGAGCCGTGGGGCAGCACGCACAAGTGCAGTTCGCAGTCGCTCGGCGACCTCAAAAAGAAGCAGACCAACGGGATCATCTGGAACACCCGGACGCTCAGCCTCGCCGCCGGTGACATCTCGAAGTACTGGAGCGCGGGCTGGCTCAAGCCCGGCACGGCCTACGCCAACGGCGCCGGGTGCACCCTGTACAAGCCGCCGAACAGCGACCCGGACAGCACCGACTACTACAAGTGGAAGCGGACCAGCGCCATCGCGGCCCGGTTCACCATCAAGGCCACCGGCACCAGCGTGTTCGCCGCGACGATGCACCTACCGCAGGAGAACCGGCAGAACGCGTGCGCTGGCGACGGCGACCGGGGCATCGCCAACAGCGGCATCCACCTCGGTGCCGACGCGACCAGCCTGCTGAACGCCTCCACGATCCGCGTCGTGGGCATCGACGCGAACCGCACTGGCATCGCGCCCGGCACGCTGGGCGGGTACGGCATGACCGGCTACGGGTCGAAGGCCACCAGCGGCTCCAGCAAGATCGACTATCTCTTCGTGAAGGGCAGCGTGCAGCCGTCCGGCATCGACCACACGGTCAGCGGGACGAAGTCGAACCACCTCGCGCTGTACGGCTTCATCAGCTACTGATCGCACGGACAGAGACGCCGCGGGCGCCGGCCCCTTGTGGGGGACGGCGCCCGCGGCGGCTACGCCCGGGTCAGGCGGAGTAGCCCCGAGTGGCGATCCAGTTGGCCAGGTTGATCGTGGTGATCCAGTACGACGGGTCGGCCGCGTTGGCCGAGTCGGCGATCCGCACGGTCCGGCCGTTGTCCTTGTAACCCACCACGGCGATGTAGTGGCCGCCGCCGTAGGAGTGCCAGCCGCCGTCGGTGTCGGTGGCGTCGCCGGCGACGTTGGCCACCACGCCGCGGCCGTCGGTGATCGCCTTGACCACGTCGGCCTGGAGCTGGTCCATCTGGGCCGGGCTGGGCGTGCCAGCGAACATCCGGGTCCGGTACGGGGAGCCCTTCACCTCGGCGTTGAGCACCCGAGTGGTGTCCAGGGCCGAGTTGGTGCCCATCTCGGTGGTGCCCAGCTCGGCGCCCAGCTCATCCTGGGTGCGGTCGATGCCGGCGGCGCTGAGGGCGTTGCGGGTGGCAGCCGGGCCGCAGTTGAAGTACGTGTTCTGCACCTGGTAGTCGTAGTCGAGCACCTTGGTCGCGGGCGGCTTCGGCTTACTGGTCAGGTCCGGGTTGCTGCTGGCCTTGGCGGCGGGCGACGCGGCCTTGGTGGCCGGCGCGGGGGCAGCGGTGGTCGGCGCGGTGCTGGCCGAGGGGGACGCGGCACGCGCCTCGCCACGGGAGGCAACGGAGTCGCTGCGCATCTCGGCGACCGTGGTCGCGGTGTGCTGGCTGGCCGGGGCGTCGTCGGCGCCGGCGAACAGAGCACCGGTGGTGGTCGCGATCACGAGGGCCGCGGCGGAGGCGGTGACGATCTGGTACGGGCGCTCGGTGGTGAGGCGGCGGAGCTGACGCTTCAGGGTGTGCTTCACGGGGTCCTCCACGGATCAGGGGGAGAGCGGCACACCGGAGCCGGACCGGTATCCGGGCAGGCGCCAGCGCGCGGACCGTGGTCCGCGGATGATGAACCGCTCAGGGGAATGCCCGGCGCGGCCGGGCGGAAGAGGCGGTGACCCGGGGGGTCAGCTCACCGTCACTGGACGGATAAGCGGGGGTACCGCGGCGCCGTGGAGGCGGGGGAACAATCGAGAGGTCGAGAGTTGCTGCACGACGATGGAACTCCTTCCGACACCGCCTACCGGGTTAGCTGACGGATTCGGGCGGGAAGATCGCCCTACCGCGGGCCGTGGCTCGCGGATTCACCCCGGACTTACTGGTGGGTCCCCGGTTCGTTGATCACGATTAAGCGGGTCAGCGCGGCGTCGCCTCTTGCGATCGGTTACCGCACCGGACGGGACGACACTACTGGCCGCTCCGCACCCTGCCAAGCCAGGTTCACCTGCGTAAACCTGAACTGTCGCAGCAATTTCTGCGCGTATTGCCACTGACGCGACTCGATGGGACAACCGGTTACGGCGGCGCCTGCGGGCGACAACCGGACAGGCCGTCGGCAACGGCCTCGAATTCGTGGGAACAATGCTGCCGATCGAGCCGTCCGCCCGATTTCGAGTGAGTGTGACCGGGCTCACGGCCTAATTGACGACTCAGCCAACCCGGGCCGGCCGCCAGCGCGTCGCGGCCGCCGGACGGAGCACTGCGGTCATCGTCCGACGCGCCGGCAGCGGGTTCGGACGCAGCCGGGCCGCCGCCGCGTACGCCTCCTCGGTGAGGGCCCGGGCCGAGGAGGCCGCAAGCTCCGCGTCTCGCCAGGCCGACCGTTCCCGCCCGGCGGCGGCCCGGTAGTCGGCGAGCCTCGCGTCCCGGACCGCCCGGTTGAGCAGCACCTCCTGCTCAACCGGGTGCCGGCGGGGGTCCCAGCCGTGCCGCTGCCCGAACACGTCAGCGAGCTGCCCCATGGACAGGTCGCCGCGCCAGTACGCCGCCATCGCCGCGCGATGCAGATAGCGCTCCCGGGCGGCGTACTCGGCGGGGGTACGCGGGGTACGAGGGGTGGGCAGTGCCGCGGCGCCGGCGAACCGACGGGCGGCGGTGTCCGCCTCGTCGTACCCGGCCCACGCGCGTTCCACCTGCTCCTGAGCGGCCAGCCAGTCCGCGCGTCGGCGGCGGGCGGTCTGCGCCGCGCCGGCCGCCGCGACGGCCACCTCCTCGGCGTACCGGCGCAGGTCGGCGGCCTCGGCGGCGGCCACCTCCCGGTCGGTGGGCGCCGGAGTCGGGTCGACCGCCGGCCGGTCCCGCTCCGGGCGGGCGACGAGCACGGCGAGCACGGTCAGCGCCAGCAGGAACAGGGCCGACCAGATGGCGACGGCCTGCGGCACCTCGGTCAGGAACTGGTAGAAGACGACGGTCTCCATGGTGGGCACCTCGGGGAGAGAGCGATGCGATGGGGATCCGCACGGGCCACCCAGGCTTCGGCGGGGCCACGGGTCCGGCGGGTGTGGAGCTGATGAGTCGACAGGCGCGGCGGCGGGACGCTCGTCCCGGTGGCTCAGCGCCCGGGTGGGGCCCGGGGCGCGCGGCTGGCCGGGCCATCCGCGCGAGGTAGCCGGTCGGCGCCGGCCGCGAGCACCGGGGCCGCGTCGGCGGGGACAGCGGCCTCGCCACCGAGGGCCGCTGCCTGCCCGTCGCTCGACCGCGTCGGGCTGGGCTGCTCAGCAGCCTCCTCGGCGGCGATCGGCGGCATGTGCACGGTGCCATCCATCGGGGCGGGCCGGCCCGACGGCGCGACCGACCCGGGGCTGAACGCCGACAGCCCGGATGCCGGCGCCGACAGCCCGGAGGCCAAGGCGGGCGACGTGCCGGCGCCGAGCGCGAGGGCGGCGACAACGGCGAGGCTGGTCAGCACACGTGTCGCCCAGCGCGCCACCCACCACAGCGGACAGGTGAGCGCGACCGAAAGCACGTCCCCACGCTACCGTCGTGGCCGACCAGGCGCATCGACGACGGGCGTGTCGGCCCGCGCCGCGCCGACCAGAGTGGACACTGTCAGCGCGAGTCGGCGTAGGTCGATCGCTCGCGAGCTTTACTCGCCCCGCCGGCCTCGGTGCGGGCTTCAGCGTCGCGGGCTTCAGCGGCTTTGGCTTCAGCGTCGCGGGTTTCGGTGCCGCCGGCTCGCTGTCGAGGAATGACCGCCGGGCGGGCCGAACGGCGCGGAGTGAGCCTGCGCATCATCGGGGTCTCGACGAAACGATGCAGTAGCCCGGCGAGGATCAGGTTCACCAGGAGGAAGCCGAGCACCGCCGCCGGGCCGCGCCAGCCGCCGAAGCCGGTACCCCAGTCCCCGGTCCAGCGCAGCACGCTCGTCATCACCAGCACGTGCACCAGGTAGAAGGCGAACGAGACCTCGCCGAGCCACACCAGCGGGCGGGACCGCCACGGTGAGCGTCGCCCCCGCACGTCCGCGTCCGCAGCGGCGGTGATCACCAGCAGATACGCCACCGCGAGCAGGGTGGTCCACAGCTCGGCGCGGATCCACTGCGCGGCGGCCACCCAGGTGGCCACGAAGATCAGGCTGGCTCCGGTCAACCCGGGACCCCGCCAGAGGCCCCGACGCATCAACTCGGCCGCCACCGCGCCCAACCAGAACTCCAGCGACCGCGCCAGCGGGAAGACCTGGGTGAACCACCAGCGGCTGGGCTCCGGCACCAGGTGCTGGGCCGGCCAGAGCGCAAGGATCAGCAGCGGCAACGCGACGACCAGCGTCCAGAGCAGTGCCGGCCGGGACCGGCGTAGCAGCGGCAGTGCCAGCGGTAGGCAGAGGTAGAAGAAGAACTCGCAGGACAGTGACCAGCTCACCGTGTTGATGCTGTAGAACCAACCCGGCCGGGGGTCCCAGGCCTGCAGCAGCAGCAGGTTCTCCAGCGCGGCGGCCGGCAGCACCGGATCGGCGAACCACCAGGCGACCAGCAGCGCCGCCGCCCACAGCACCAGGTGGTTCGGATAGATCTTGGCGACCCGGCGCCGCCAGAAGCTCCGCCGGGAGTCGCCGGGGCGGGCCGACCAGACCAGTACGAAGCCACTGAGAATGAAGAAGAACTGCACCCCGGACAGGCCGAGGGTGAACAGGACGTCGACCACGGCCTTGTAGTCCGGCTCCGCGATGATCCGCATGGTGCCGGCGTGGAAGCCGAACACCAGCAACGCGGCGATCCAGCGCAGCCCGGTCAGCGAGGGCAGCCGGGCCGGGACGGGTGCGGGCCGGACCTCCGGCTCGGCGACGGTGCTCGTCATGCCGAGGTCCCGGCGCTCCGCAGGATCACCAGCACGTGCGTCTCCTCCTCGGCGCGGCGTCGGACGGCGCAACGGCGACGCCCGCGGCGGCCCGGCAGGGCCGCACCGGGGCACCCTACCGGGTTACTCCAGGGTGAATCGGACGTGTCCCACGGGTGGCGGGCGCGCGGCGGACCGTCCCGGCGCCCCGGCTCCGGGCCCCGCGGGGCGGCCGGCGTTAACCTTCCGCTCCGCGGGAGTTCAGGGATTCCACCTTCGTCGGCCACGTCAGGTTCCGAGGCCGGCCACCCGGACCGTCGAAGGTGGCGGCGTGGTCAATGAGCCGACGCACGCACCGCTGCTGAGCATCGTCGTGCCCGTGTACGGCGTCGAGGCGTACCTGTACCAGTGCCTTGAATCGATCCGGGCCGACGTACCGGCGAGCGAGGCGGGCGCGGTCGAGCTGATCGCCGTCGACGACGCCTCCCCGGACGGCTGCGGCGCGATGCTGCGGTCGTACGCTGCCGGCCGCGACGGGGTCCGGGTCGTTCACCTGGGCAGCAACGTGGGCCTGGGCCTGGCCCGCAACGCCGGCCTCGACGTGGCCTCCGGCCGGTACGTCTGGTTCGTCGACAGCGATGACTGGCTGCCGCCGGGCACCATCCCGGCGGTGCTGGACCGGCTGCGCCAGCATCAGCCCGACGTCCTGATGCTGGACCACCTGCGGGTGCACGAGGACGGCCGGCGTGAGGTCGACGCGAGCAGCCACCTGCTGCGCGGGATGCCGGGCGTGGCCCGCCTGGCCGACCAGCCGCAGCTGCTGCGTGTGCAGCACACCGCGTGGAACAAGGTGGTGCGCCGCGCTTTCCTGGACGAGCTGGAGCTGCGGTTCTACCCCGGCTGGTACGAGGACATCCCGTTCAGCCACCCGCTGCTGATCGGCGCGGAGAAGATCTCCGTGCTGGACCAGGTCTGCTACCTGTACCGGCAGGGTCGGCAGGGTGCGATCACCTCCACCCGCAGCGGCCGACATTTCGACGCGTTCGCCCAGTACGAGCGGCTGATGGACTGGCTGCGCCTGCGGCACCCGGACGAGCAGTTGCGGGCCGAGCTGTTCGAGCTGATGATCAGTCACCTTCTGGTGGTGGTCGGCAACGACGATCGGCTGCACCCGCACCTGCGGCGGGCCTTCTTCCACCGGGTGGCCGAGCACTACCGCCGCTACCTGCCCACCGGTGGCTACCCCGTGCCACCGGGCGTGGCCGGGCTCAAGCATCGCCTGGTCGGTCGCGGTGACTACCTGGCGTACTCGGCGCTGCGGCAGGCGCACCGGGTCGCGGGCCGGCTGCGCCGGTCCGGCCCTGCGGGGGGCGCCGACAACGGTGCCCGGCCGGCCGTCGCCGACGAGGATCCGAGCCGACCGGCCGAGTCCGCGACGGGGACGGGCGGCGGGCTCGCGGTCGGCGACGCGGAGCTGGACCGGGGCGACGCGCTGGTCGGGCGCCGCCTGCCGTGACCACCTCCACCGCACACCACGCCGGGAGCCGGGTCGGCTGCCGGCGCCCTGGTTTTTCAGGTCTTCCGCCCGCCGGGTGGACGACGACAGCACCACCGCACCTTGGTGCGGGCGTACCTGAGCAGAGGTCGGAATGACGGCGACAATCAAGATCGGACCGCACGCGGTCGGTGCCGGGGAGCGACCCTTCGTGGTCGCCGAGATGTCCGGTAACCACAACGGCGACCTGGACCGGGCGCTGGCCATCGTCGACGCGGTGGCCGAGAGTGGGGCGCACGCCCTCAAACTCCAGACCTACCGGCCGGACACGATCACGATCGACGTCGACACCCCGGCGTTCCGCATCTCCAGCGGGCACGAGCTGTGGGGCGGGGAGAACCTGTACCGCCTCTACGAGCGGGCACACACCCCGTACGAGTGGCACGCCCCGATCTTCGAGCGGGCCCGCGCGCGCGGTCTGACCGTCTTCTCGTCACCGTTCGACGCGACCGCCGTGGAGCTGCTGGAGTCGCTGGACGCGCCGGCGTACAAGATCGCTTCGTCGGAGCTGGTCGACCTACCGCTGATCCGGTTGGTGGCCAGCACCGGCAAGCCGATGGTGATCTCCACCGGGATGGCGACGGTGGCCGAGATCGACGCGGCCGTGCGGACCGCCCGGGACGGTGGCGCGGCGGGCATCGTGCTGCTGGCCTGCACCGCCTCCTACCCGGCGCCGCCGGCCGACAGCAACCTGCGCCGGCTGCCGGTGCTGGCCGGCGCGTTCGACGTGCCGGTCGGGCTCTCCGACCACACCCCCGGCATCGGAGTGGCGGTCGCCTCGGTGGCGCTGGGCGCCTGCTTCATCGAGAAGCACGTGACGCTGGACCGGGCTGACGGCGGCGTGGACTCCGACTTTTCGCTGAACCCGACGGAGCTGACGGCCCTGGTCGCCGAGTCGGGCCGGGCGTACGCGGCGCTGGGCGGCACCGCAATCGGCCCGACGCCGGCCGAGCGGGAGGGACTGCGGTTCCGTCGCTCGCTCTTCGTGGTCGAGGACGTGCGGGCCGGCGACCCCGTCACGGCGCGCAACGTCCGATCCATCCGACCGGCGGGCGGGCTGGCCCCGGTGGAGATCGACCGGGTCCTGGACCGCACCTTCACCACCGACGTCCCGCGCGGCACCCCGCTCAGCTGGGACCTCATCTGACCGTCGACCCGGCCCCGAACCCGGCTCAGCTCGTCCCCCGGTCCCCCGTCCCCGGCTCAGCTCGGCCCGAGGCTCAACTCGCTCCAGCCCGGCTCGGCTCGGGCCCGGCTCGGGCTCGGGCCGGCATGCGCCGCCGCGGGGCAGCCCGGCGTTGGCGAGCAGGGCGGGGCGGGGGTGGGCGACCACCGTTGCGTCCCTGTCGAGCTGCCCCAAATATGGGGCGGCTCTGACGGCGGCGAGCACCGCCCATCGACGGGGCAGCCCCGACGGTCGCACGCACCGACCACTTCTGGGCAGTGTTGATGGCAGCGAGCACCGCCCATTCGTGGAGCACCCCGACGGAGGCGAACACGGCCGCTTCTAGGCGGCCCTCACGGCAGCGACCACCGCCCACCCGTCGGGGGCAACCCGACGAAGGCGACCACCGCCCAGCCATCGCGGCAACCCGACGAAGGCGACCACCACCCAGCCATCGCGGCAACCCGACGGAAGCGACCACCACCCAGCCATCGCCGCAACCCGACGGAAGCGACCACCACCCACCCATCGCCGCAACCCGACGGAAGCGACCACCACCCACCCATCGCCGCAACCCGACGGAAGCGACCACCACCCACCCATCGCCGCAACCCGACGGAAGCGACCACCACCCACCCATCGCCGCAACCCGACGGAAGCGACCACCACCCACCCATCGCCGCAACCCGACGGAAGCGACCACCACCCACCCATCGCCGCAACCCGACGGAAGCGACCACCACCCACCCATCGCCGCAACCCGACGGAAGCGACCACCACCCACCCATCGCCGCAACCCGACGGAAGCGACCACCACCCACCCATCGCCGCAACCCGACGGAAGCGACCACCACCCACCCATCGCGACAACCCGACGGAAGCGACCACCACCCACCCATCGCGACAACCCGACGGAAGCGACCACCACCCACCCGTCGCGACAACCCGACGGAGGCGAACACCGTCCACTCGTCGGCGAACCTGACAGTGGCGAGCGCCCCAGATGTGGGGCAGCTCGACAGGCACGCGCGACATCGGCAGCACGGTGGCCGTCAGAAGCAGGAGCGACCCCGGCCCATCGAGAGTGCGATGCCAGAACCCAGGTCGATGCCAGAACCCGGGGCCAAGTCAGACCCCCGGGGCCAAGTCAGACCCTGGGGCGAAGCCGACCGTGACTACCAGGTCGGCGACCCGCAGGGTGCGCCAGACCGCCGCTCCGTCGGCCGGCGTACCCAGCCCGTAGCGACGCCACCAGAGCGCAACCGGCACGTCGGCCAGCTTGCAGCAGCACTCGGCCCGGGTCCACCGGGCCCAGAAGTCCGCCGTGCCGAACCGGCGGGCCAGCGCCGGGGGGACCGGGGCGTCGGCGCGCTCCGCGTCGACCGCGACCCGCCAACCGGCCGTCGGCGGCCCGTACCAGCCCACGCAGCGGCCGTCGTCAAGGTGGCTGCGGGTCGCCGCGTCGGCCACCTGCCCCGCGTCGACGACCACCCGCAGGTACCGCTCGGCGGCGGCGAGCAGCGCCGGCACCGGGCGGGGCCGGACGACCGGGTCCAGGTCAGATGGAGGCGGCACCGTCCACCACGATGACCTGGCCGTTGATGTTCGTCTGCGCTTGGAGCAGCATCCGGACCACGGGTACGACCTCCACCGGCTCGGTCAGGTGGCCGGTCGGGGTGCGTCGCACGATCTGGTCGAGCTGGGTCGGGCCGAGCACGGCGGACATCTCCGAGGCGAAGAAGCCGGGAGCGACCGCGTTGACCAGCATCCGGCCGCCCAACTCCCGGGCGAGCGAGCGGGTGGCGGCGTCCATGCCGCCCTTCGTGGCCGAGTACGCGACCAGGCCCGGGAAGCCGCGCTGTGCGCAGATCGAGGTGATGTTGACGATCCGCCCGCGCAGCCCCTTGCCGAGCATCCGCCGGACCACCAACCGGGTCAGCTGGAGCGGGGCGGTCAGGTTGGTCTCGATGATCCGCGCGATGTCGTCGGTGGCCGTGTGTACGTGCAGGGAGTCCTGCCCGACGGCGGCGTTGTTGACGATCCCGTCGATCGGGCCGAGGCGTTGCTCCACCTCACGGACGAAGCCGTGAGCGGCGTGCAGGTCGGTGACGTCCACCGAGCCGACGTGCACCCGGTCGGGGTGCTCGGCGGCGAGCTTCGCCAGCTCCGGAGTGACCGTGCGGGCGAACGCCGCCACCCGTACGCCCTGGTCGAGCAGGTCGGTGACGATGGCCAGGCCCAGCCCCCGGGAGCCGCCGGAGACGAGGACCACGGAGCTGGGCGGAACGAACTGGGTGTCGGCGAGGTCAGACATCGCTCTTCAGGGTCTCCTTGACGGGAATTTCGGTCAGCACGCGGATCCGGCGCGGCACCGCGTGCTCGGGCAGCCGGTTGGCACACCAGCGAACCAGCGCGGCCTCGTCCGGCACGCTGGCAACGGGCTGGCCGGACGGGTCGGCGGGGCGGTCGGACGGGTCAGTGGGGACGAGGACCACCTCGGCGACCACCATCCGGCCGAGCACCGGGGCGCGGCGGCCGGTGACCCGGGCCCAGGCCACCGCGGGGTGCCCAGCCAGCACACCGCGGACCACACCGGCGGAGACCTTGCTGCCACCGACGTTGATCTCGTCGGAGTCCAGGCGGCCGGTGATCAGCACCCGCTCGTCGACCACCTGCACCCGGTCCCCGGTGCGGACCGGGCCGCCCAGCCCGGCACCGTGGTACGGCGAGGTGACGATCAGCTCGTCGTCGCGGACGGAGAGAGTCGGCCGGCCGGGAGCCTCCCGGTCCAGCCAGCCGACCGGGAACCCGGCCCGCCCGTCGTGCACCACGATGGACGCGCCCACCTCGGAAGACGCGTAGATCCAGGAGATCCGGGCGGTGGGAAAGACCTCCCGCAGTTGGTCCAGGATCGCCTGGTCCACCGGCTCCCCGCCGAGGGTGATCTGGCGCAGCGGCACCCGGGCAAGCGCGGCGGCGTCCCGGTGCAGGGTGCGGCGCCAGAAGGTCGGCGTACCGGACGCGGCGTCGACCCCGTGCGCCGCGGCGACCGCGGGCCAGTCGTCCAGCTCCTCCGGCTCGACCACCACGAGGTGCTGACCGGGCTGGGTCAGCGACAGGGTGACCACCTGCCACCAGGCGTACGTGCCGGGGGCGTAGGGACAGAGCCAGGTCCGCTCCGGCTGGTCGGCCCGCACGGTGGTCAGCGTGTCGAGGGTGTGCCCGACCCGCTTGGGACGGCCGGTCGAGCCCGAGGTCAGCAGCCAGAGCCGGCCGGGTTCGGCGGCGCGCGGCTGGGGCGGCGCGCTCGGGTGGTCGCCGTCGTCGTCGAGGACGGTCACGGTGAACCCGGCGTCCAGCAGCTCCGCGCGCATCGTCGCGTCGACCCGGCTCGCGGCGCTGAGCAGCAGCTCGGTGCCGTGCACGGCGTGCTGCCGCGCGGCGGCGAGCGCGTGACCGGCGGAGTGGGCGAGCACCGCGGCGGGGTCCGGTAGCACCGGCGTCGGCAGCGTCCGCCAGGTCAGCGCGGCGCCGCCGACGACGAGCCGGTTGTCGACGCCGGCCGGTTCCGGGGGCGCGGCGGTCGGGGGGCGGGGTGGCGCGACGGTCACTGCTGCTGGAGCTCGACGAGGAAGTCGAGGACGTCCCCGACGGTGGCGATGCGGCGCAGGCCGGGGGCGTCGAAGTTGAGCTCCTCCCCCGTCTCGTCCTCCACCCGCAGGGCCAGCTCGGAGAAGTCCAGCGACCGGAAGCCGATCTCCCGCAACTGCGCCGCGTCGTCGGCGGGCAGCTCCTTGTCCTGGTTCTTCAGCACCTGAGCCATGAGGTCGCGGATCTGCGCGCGACTCAATTCCTTCATGCGCCGGAGTCTACAGCCCCGCGAATAGATATCTGATTTCCCGGTGCGCCCGGGTAGGGTGCCGGGACCGGACGTGAACAGTAAGGAAAGTGAGAGCACGTGCTGCGCGAAGCGACGACGGAAGACGTTCACCTGATGTTGTCCTGGCGTAATCAGGAAACCAACCGTCAGGTCAGCAAGACCAGCCACGAAATCACCGCCGACGAGCACGCCCGGTGGTGGTCGGCGGTCCGTGACGACCCGTCCCGGCGGGTGCTGGTGTACGTCCGCGAGGACCTGCCCTGCGGCGTGGTCACCTTCTTCGACCTGCGCCTGGACGGCCCCCGGACCGGCGCCTGGGGCTTCTATCTGGACGCTGACGGGCTGGCCGAGCGGGGCGAGACGCTGCCCGCCTGGCTGGCGGTCATGCGGGAGGCCGTCGAGTACGCCTTCGACGGGCTGCACCTGGACCGACTCGACGGCGAGGTGCTCGCGCACAACACCGTCGTACGGCAGATGAACCGGCGTTTCCGATTTGTCGAGGGCACCCCCCGACAGGAGCTGTCCGATGGTCGGGAAATCACCGTAATCCCGATTTCCCTGAACCGGGCGGACCGCCGCCAGCGCTGATTACGGCGAGCATTTCCGCACTGGCCCGGCACCATTAACCGGCCGTGCGTCCGGTGGACATCCCCCGTTCACGAAAATTGATGTCCACCGGACGCGGGGCGGTGCGGGTCAGGCCCGCCGCCAGGCCGCCCAGTGCTGACGCACGTTGCCACCGAGCCGCACGAAGCCGTACTTCGCGCCGTCCCAGTCGTCGGGTTGGCCGGGCGCCCAGCGGGCGAACACCACCTGAGCCGTGTCCGGCGGCTGCTCCTGGAACCACCGCACGTCGGTCCAGGTCACCTGGTGGCTGAGGTTGAACCGGTGGATGTACTGGACGCCGGTGGAGGCCCACACCCGCTCGCCGGGCCGCACCCCGACGTCGGCCACCCAGGGCGTCGGCGCGCTGCTGGCCACCATCGGCCGCACCAACCGCTGGTCGATCACCTGCATGGTCACGAGGTTGACCACCACCAGCGCCCCGAGCAGCGGCAGCCGCAGCCGGGGCACCTGGACCGCGGCGACGAGCAACACGCAGCCGGCGATGCCGATCAGCGACGCGACGACCGGCCGCATCTCCCGCCAGCCGCCGGTCAGCGCCATCAGGTCCGGCGCGCCGAAGCCGCCGTAGCGCAGCGAGTGCCCCCGGCTGGCCACGTACGCGAGGCGGACGGCGATCAGGGCGCCGCCGGCGATCAGCAGCGCCACCGCGACGGCAGCCCGGCGCAGCACCACCCGGCGCCCGGCGGTGAGCAGCACCCCGAGCCCGACCAGCAGCCAGAACGGGGCCAACATCTGCACGTAGCGGCCGTAGATCGCGTCCAGCGGCTTTCCGGTGATGCCGGCCAGGATCAACGACGCCCCGCTGGCCACTCCGACGCTCACCACCAGCGCCACGCCCATCGTCCAGCGGGTGGCGTCGCCGCGCCGGGGCCGCCACAGCTCCCGGACGGCGGCCGCCCAGGCCACCCCGGCCATCCCGAACGTGATGACCACGAGGTACCAGAGCTGGGTGGTGACCGCCGCGCCGACCCGGACCACACCCGCGGCGGAGGAGACCGCATCGACCATGCTGCCGCCCGGGGTGTTGCCGAGCAGGTAGACCTTGTCCCCGAGCAGTCGGATACCGGCCTCGTTGACCAGCGCAAGGGCGAGCACCGGCAGCAGCGCCGCGAGCATCACGGTCGGGGTGATCCGGCGGCGGATCAGCAGCAGCAGCACCAGCCCGATGTGCACCGCCACGATCACCAGGCCGCGGGAGTGCAGGAGGTGGAACGCGCCGACCAGCAGGCCGACGGTTGCCGCGGCGAGCGGGCCGGGCCGTTCGATCCAGCGGTGCACGGCGAGCAGCCAGGCGATCACCAGTGGCGCCATCACCGAGTCGATCATCGCGACACCGGCGTAGAAGGCGGTGGCCGGCAGGGTCGCCGCCACCACCGCCCCGAGCAGGGCGTACGACCGGCGCAGCTGGAGCAGTCGCCGGCCGAGCAGGTACGCCAGCGGCAGCAGCGTCGAGTTCACCATCGCGTTGATCAGCTGGACGAGCCGGTAGCTGTCGCTGAAGTCCCGGTCCCCGAGGAACGCGGGCGAGATCAGCATCGGGTAGCCGACCCGGCGCAGCAGGCCGTTCTCGCTGCTGAACCCGCCCGGCCCGCCGGCCAGCGCGCGGGCGGTGTTCAGGTAGCTGTCCTCGTCGGTGTGCGCGATCGGCAGCACGATGTGACGGGACAGCCACATCCGCCAGGCCACGCTGAGCACCCATCCGACGAGCAGCAGCAGCGGCACCAGCCAACGCCGTGCGGGTATGGCCGGTCGTGTCTCGACCGGGTCAGCCGGGCGTTCCATCACGTGGCTGCCGGATGCCATCGACGCCTCCTGAATTGCCGGCCGCACCGGGGCCACGCGGGCCGGCGGGCACGCCGCTGACGCTCGGGGTGGCCCGCTCGAACCGGGGTGGTGCGAATGTCGGGTGAACGCGGATACCAGCGGCGCGCAGGGGCGGCCGGGTCGCTCGCGCGGCCACTGTAACGGCCCGATCGGGCCTGGTCAGCCCGCTTGGCGGGTGGCCGGAAGTGTTCGTCTGCCCGGTGCCCGGCATTCACGGGGGCAGGGGGCGGGGTTAACCCGGGAGCGCCGGCCCGTTAACCCGCCCTGGTTAGCGTCTCACCCCGGTCGGCCGGCCGAGGGCCGCCCGTTCATCCACGAACACGGGAGCACCAAATTGAGTGAGTTGAATGGATCGTCCATTCTGATCACCGGGGGAACGGGTTCCTTCGGCAGGACCTTCCTGCGGCACATCCTCACCGAAGCCGACCCCGCCCGGGTGGTGGTGTTCTCCCGCGACGAGCTCAAGCAGTACGAGCTGCGCCAGCAGCTCGGTGACGACCCCCGGCTGCGCTGGTTCATCGGCGACATCCGGGACCGGCACCGCCTCACCCGGGCGATGCACGGCGTGGAGCACGTCGTGCACGCCGCCGCCCTCAAGCAGGTGGACACGGCGGAGTACAACCCCTCCGAGTACATCGCCACCAACATCACCGGATCGCAGCACGTGGTCGACGCCGCGATCGAGGCCGGCGTCCGGAAGGTCATCGCGCTCTCCACCGACAAGGCGTCCAGCCCGATCAACCTGTACGGCGCGACCAAGCTGGTCGGCGACAAGCTGTTCGTCTCGGCCAACCACTACGCCGCCCACCACCCGACCCGGTTCGCGGTGGTCCGCTACGGCAACGTGGTCGGCAGCCGTGGCTCGGTGGTCCCGCTGTTCAGCCGGCTGGCCGCCGAGGGCAAGAGCCTGCCGATCACCGACAAGCGGATGACCCGTTTCTGGATCACGCTGGAGCAGGCCGTCCAGTTCGTCATGGACTCGTTCGACCAGATGCAGGGCGGGGAGCTGTTCGTGCCGAGGATCCCCAGCATGCGGATCCTCGACCTGGTCGAGGCGGTCGCCCCGGAGGCCACCACGCACGAGATCGGCATCCGGCCCGGCGAGAAGCTGCACGAGGAGATGATCGCGCCGGACGACAGCCGCCGGACGCTGCGCGCCAAGGACCGGTTCATCGTCCAGCCGACCATCGCCGGCTGGGGCTACCAGCCGCCGGTCGACTGCGAGCCGGTGCCGGACGGCTTCGCGTACCAGTCGGACACCAACGACGAGTGGCTCAGCGTCGACCAACTGCGCGACATGCTCGGCCTCACCGCATGACGGGGATGCTCCCGTACGGCCGGCACTCCGTCACCGAGGACGACATCGCGGCCGTGGCCGGCGTGCTGCGCGGCGACTGGCTCACCACCGGACCGCAGGTCGAGGCGTTCGAGGCCGACCTCGCCGGCTGGACCGGCGGCGCGGGCTGCGCCACCGTCTCCAACGGCACCGCGGCGCTGCACGTGGCGTACGCGGCGGCCGGCGTCGGCCCCGGAGACGAGGTGATCGTGCCGCCGATGACGTTCGTGGCGACCGCCAGCAGCGCCGTCGCGCTCGGCGCGAAGATCGTGTTCGCCGACGTCGAGGAGGACACCTTCACCCTCGACCCGGCGGCGGCTGCCGCCGCGACCACCGCGCGTACCCGGGTGGTGTCCGCCGTCGACTACGCCGGCCACCCGGCCGACTACGACGCGCTGCGCACCGCGCTGGGCGGGCACGACGCGCTGCTGCTCGCGGACGCGGCGCACTCCATCGGAGCCAGCTACAAGGACCGGCCGGTCGGGTCGCTGGCCGACCTGACCACGCTGTCGTTCTTCCCCACCAAGAACCTCACCACCGCCGAGGGCGGCGCGGTGGTGACCCCGCACCCGGAGCTGCTGAAGCGGGCCCGCCGGTTCCGCAACATCGGCCTGGTCCGGGAGCGCGACGAGCAACGGTGGCCGGACGAGGGCGGCTGGCACCAGGAGGTGCACGAGTTCGGGCTGAACTACCGGCTGCCGGACGTGCTCTGCGCGCTGGGCCGTAGCCAGCTGCGGCGGCTCGGCGAGTTCCTGGCCCGCCGGGACCGGCTGGTGGCCCGCTACGACGAGGCCCTCGCCGACCTGCCGGGCGTCCGGCTGCCGGGCCGGCGGGCGTGGGCCCGACCCGCCTGGCACCTCTACCCGATCCGGGTGCTCGACGGACGCCGCCGCGAGGTGTACGACCGGATGCGCGCCGCCGGCATTGGCGTCCAGGTGAACTACGTCCCCGTGCACTGGCACCCGGCCTTCGCCGACCTGGGTTACCGGCGCGGATCCTGCCCGGTGGCCGAGTCGTTCTACTCTCAGCAGCTGTCGCTGCCGCTCTACCCGGGACTCAGCGACGCCGACCAGGACCGCGTCATCGACGCGCTGGTCGCGGCCCTACGGGCCGGCTCGGTGCGTTCCGCCGCCTGATGGGAACCTGATGCACCACGCCAACCACTTCTACGGCCACGCTCACGTGCTGGCCCGGTACGCCGGCCTCGGCGACCGGCACCCACCCCGGATCAACGGGTACGTGCAGCACGGCTGGAACATCGGCGACGGCCTGGCCCCCGGCCATCCGTACGCCGAGCGCACCCCGAGCCTGCTCTGGTCGGAGCAGACCCGCCGCCGGGCCTGGTCGGTGGGGCGGCGCAACGTGGTCGTGATCGGCGCTCCGTTCGTGTACCTGCTGGCCATGCGGCCCGAGGAGCCGCCCGCCGAGGAGCGGGAGGGCACCATCTGGTACCCCTTCCACGGCTGGGAGGGCCAGCACGTCAAGGGTGACCACCGGGCGCTGATCGCCCGCATCCAGGACACCGAACCCGGCCCCGTCACGGTCTGCCTCTACTGGCACGAGTACCGGATGCGCCACGTCCGCCGCCTCTACGAACGCGCCGGGTTCCGGGTGATCTGCCACGGCTACCGGGGGCACTGGTGGAAGGACACCAACCCGGAGTTCCTCGACAATCAGCTGACCGAGCTGCGCCGGCACCGTCGGGTAGCGTCAAACCGGCTGACCAGCGCCATCTTCTACGGCATCGCGGCCGGCTGCGAACCAGCGGTCTACGGCGACCCGATGATCCTGTCCAATGAGGACCCGACCTTCGGCGGGACCGCCCGCATCCGGCGGCAGTGGCCGGAGTTGCACGGCGCCGCGGTCGACCTGCCCACCGCGGTCGAGATCGCCCGCGCCGAGCTGGGCACGGATCACCGCTGCACGCCGGCCGAGCTGCGCGAGCTGCTCGGTTGGGCGACGCTCCAGGAGGAAGAGGAAGACCGTGACGACTGAGACGGCACCCGCCGGCCGGATCACCCTGCCGGGCGGCGAGATGCTGGCCTGGTCCGACCTGCCGAAGGAGCGGTTGGCCGACGGAGGGCCGCTGGCCGCGCTGGCCGCCCGGATCGTGCCGGCCGGTGCCCGGGTCCTGCTGGCCGGGCCGCACGACCCGGCGCTGCTCGATCGGCTCGCCCACGCCGAGGTGACCTGCCTGCTGCGCAGCCACCCGGACGCGGTGGCGCTGGCCCAGCGGGCCGCCCGCGTGGTGGTGGGTGGCCCGGCCGGGCTGACCGACGACGAGACGTACGACGTGGTGATCGCCGCCGCCGGGCTCGACCCGGTGGAGTCGGTGGAGGGCACCCGGTTCGGCTGGGACGGGGTGCTGGCGCGCCTGGTCGCCGCGGTACGGCCGGGTGGCGCGCTGTTGCTGCGACTGGACAACCCGCTCGGGCTGCACCGGCTGGTCGCCACCTCTCCCTGGTACGCCGACCGGAACGACTCCGCCTGGGTGGTCGGCGGGGTCCTGGACCGGGCGCACCCCGCCAACCGGGAGCAGCTGCGCGAGCGGCTCACCGGGGCCGGACTGCGGCCGACCGCGTGCTGGGCCGCGTACCCCACCGCCGGCGCCGCCACGGCGCTGCTCGACGCCGACCAGCTCGACCGGGACGCCGGGTCGGGGCTGTTCGACGCCGTGCTGCACGGCGCCTGCGCGGGGGGGTTCACCACCGCGCCGGTGCTCCAGGACCCGGCCCGGCTGGCCGTGGACGCGCTGCACGCCGGGCGCGCCGCCGACCTCGCGCCGGGCTGGCTGATGCTGGCCCGGCGCCCCGTCCGGCCCGACGACCCGGCCACGCCGACCGCTGACGGGGACCTGCCGGCGGTGCTGGCGCAGACCGGGCAGCCCGGGATCGGCGTGCTGGAGGTGTTCGACGGCCCGTCGGGCTGGCGGTGGGGGTTCACCGCGCCGGCCAGTGCGAGCGTGCCGGCCGCCGCGCCGTTCGCCAGCCGCGAGGCCGCGTACCGGGACCCCGGCGCGCTGACCGGGCCGGTGCCGTCCGGACGGCTGCTCCGTACCCTGCTGCTCGACGCGGCCCTGCGCCGCGACCTGGCAATGCTGCGCACGCTGCTGCACGGGTACGCGGGCTGGCTCGCCGGTCAGGCCGACGACGACGGCCGGATCGCCGGAGCGAGCGCGCTGGCCAGCACCGACAACGTGGTGGTCGCCGGAGAGCGCTACGCGGTACTCGACCCGAGCTGGCGGGCCACCAAAGCCCTGCCCCGCGACGTGGTGCTGGCCCGTGGGCTGTGGCGCTTCGCGACGGGCCTGCTCACCGGCGGGTACGCCCACCCCTGGTCGTCCACCCTCGACGTGGCGGGACTGACCGTGGTGCTCGGCGGGCTCGCCGGCCACGACCTGACCCGGGAGACCGTGGCGCAGGCGGTGGACGCCGAGGTGGCGATCACCGCGGCACTGCACGGGCTGGACACCGGCAACCGGGGCAGCCTCGCCGCCAAGCTGCACGCCATCGAGTCGACCGACCCGCCGGTCGGTACACGCAGCTACCAACAGTTGCGGGAGGCGTGGCTGCGCCAACGCGAGGAGATCAGCCGACTCGCCGCACTGGCCAAGTGGACCGACGAGATGCTCACCTCGCGGGAACGGGCGCTGCGCCGGGCCGAGGCGACGATCGGTCTGCTCAGCGGTTCGCTCAGCTACCGGGTCGGCCGGCTCGCCATCACCCCGGCCCGGCTGGCCAAGCGGGGTGCCCGTGCCGCCAAACGCCGGGCCCGCTCGGCGCTCGCCCCGAAAGAGGAGGAGCAGCAGTGACCGGCCACGACAGCGCGTCGGGTACGACGCACAGGGTGGGCCCGACGGAGGGCGCGGGCGCGAACGGGGGGCCACGGATCGTCGGGATCCTGCAGGCCCGGATGGGGTCGTCCCGACTGCCCGGCAAGGTGCTCCGCCCGCTCGCCGGGCGTTCCGTACTGGGCCGGGTGGTGCGCGCCGCCCGGGACAGCGGCGTCCTGGCCGACCTGGTGGTCGCCACCAGCACCGACCCGGTCGACGACGCGGTGGTGGCCGAGTCCGCGCGACTGGGCGTGCCCTGTCACCGCGGGCCGGTCGACGACGTACTGGACCGCTTCGTGGGCGCGCTGGCGGCGCACCCGGGCGATGCGGTCATGCGGTTCACCGCCGACTGCCCGCTGCTCGACCCGGAGATCATCACGCTGGTCGCCTCGGTGTACCGCGCGGTGCCCGGGCTGGACTACGCGAGCACGTCGATCGCCCGCACCCTGCCCCGCGGGCTGGACGTCGAGATCATCCGGGCGGAGACGCTGCGTACCCTGGACCGGCTCGCCACCGGTCACCACCGGGTGCACGTGACCTCGTACGCGTACACCCATCCGGAGCTGTTCCGGGTCCTCGGGGTGACGCTCACCCCGGACCGCTCGGCGCTGCGGTTGACCCTCGACACCGAGCAGGACTGGGCGTTGGTGAACGCGGTGATCGACCATTTCGGCGACGTCAGCGTGCCGCTGGCCAAGCTCGCCGACTGGCTCGACGGGCAGCCCCGGCTGCGCGCGCTCAACGCCGACGTACGGCAGAAGCGGCTGGAGGAGTCCTGAGCACGCTACGGGTCGGACTGCGCTGCGACGCCGGGCCGCGACGCGGCGTCGGCCACCTCGTCCGCTGCCTGGCGCTCGCCGAGGAGTTCCTGGCCCGGGGCGCCCACGTCGCGGTGTTCGGCGCGGTCGAGCGGCTCGACTGGGCCACCGCGGAACTGGCCGCGCGGGGCATCCCCCTGCACCCGGGCCCTGACTCGCCGGCCGAGCTGGTCGAGGCGGCCCGCCGGCACGAGCTGGACGTGCTGGTTCTCGACTCCTACGAGCTGGACCCGGCCGGAGCGGGCGCGCTACGCGCCGCCGGCGTGTTCACCCTCGCCGTGATCGACGGGGACAGCCGGGGCCAGGACGCGGACCTCTACCTCGATCAGAACTTCGGGGCGCAGGCCCCCGCGCTGCCCGGACGGCTGCTCGCCGGCAGCGGGTACGCGCTGCTGCGCGACTCGGTGGCGACCGCCCGACCGCCGGCACCACGGCCCGCCACGGAGGTCAGCCGGCCCCGGGTGCTGGCCTTCTTCGGCGGCACGGACGCGGTCGGCGCGGCCCCGGTGCTGACCCGGGTGCTGGTGGCCACCGGCCATCCGATGGACCTCACGGTCGTCGTCGGCCGACCCGAGATCGAGGCGGAGCTGGAGGAGATCATCCCCGGACGCGGGCAGATCATCCGACCGGTCCCACCCACCGGCTCACTGCCGACGCTGATCACCGACGCCGACCTGGTGGTCAGCGCCGCCGGCACGTCCACCTGGGAACTCTGCTGCCTCGGCGCACCCGCCGCGCTGGTCTGCGTGGTCGACAACCAGCGCGAGTCGTACGCCCGGGTGGTGCGGCACGGCCTGGCCGCCGGTCTCGGCGAGCTGCCCGAGCTGACCGGCACCGGCGTCGCCGGACGGGCCGCCCGCGCGACGGCGGCGCGCACC
This sequence comes from Micromonospora sp. NBC_00858, assembly GCF_045207365.1. Taxonomy (NCBI): domain Bacteria; kingdom Bacillati; phylum Actinomycetota; class Actinomycetes; order Micromonosporales; family Micromonosporaceae; genus Micromonospora; species Micromonospora sp. NBC_00858. Next base: position 4,166,599 of record NZ_CP108828.1, read on the forward strand.
CTGCACGGGTTGCTCAGCTCGCCGCACCGACGCACGACGCTCGCCGCTCGGGCCTGGTCCACGGTCGACGGGCGGGGCCGGGCTCGGGTCGTGGACGCGGTGTTCGACGCCGTCAGCCCAGCCGCCGTCACTGGCTGACCGCGGCCCGGCCTCACCGCTTGATCTCGGCCCTTCCAGGCCGCGACGACCAATTGGCACGGGTGTACGAAAGGGCTGCTAGGGTGGCCCCATGACGCAGGCCGCCTACCAGCCGTCGATGCTCGACCTGACCGACGCCGGGCCGACCCTGGGTCCGCTGCCCGGCCAGATCCGCCGGCACCACCTCAGCCGGGGCGCCTGGGTCGACCACCTCCCCGGCTGGGTGCAGGGCTCCGACGCGGTCCTCGACACCCTGCTCACCGAAGTCCCCTGGCGGGCCGAGCGGCGCACCATGTACGACAGCGAGGTCGACGTGCCCCGCCTGCTCTGCTGGTACGACGGCGACCGGCAACTGCCGCATCCGGTGCTCACCACGGCACGGGCGGAGCTGACCCGGCACTACGCCCCCGAGCTGGGCGAGCCGTTCGTCACCGCCGGTATGTGCCTCTACCGCTCAGGGCGGGACAGCGTGGCCTGGCACGGCGACACCATCGGCCGGTCGGCGCACACCGACACCATCGTCGCGATCGTCTCCTTCGGCGCGCCCCGGCCGCTGCTGCTGCGCCCTCGCGGCGGCGGCGACAGCCTGCGCTTTCCGGTGGGCCACGGCGACCTAATCGTGATGGGCGGCTCCTGCCAACGCACCTGGGAACACGCCATCCCGAAGACCACCCGCCCGGTCGGCCCCCGGGTCAGCGTCCAGTTCCGCCCCATCAACGTGGCCTGACCTCATCCCCTTACCCGCCACGTCGGGGCAGCAAGTGCACGATCGACGCGGTCAGAGGACGGGCTGAGGGCTAGAGGAGGCCGGCGAGTTTGTAGAGGACCAGCGAGCCGGCGACGGCGACGTTCAGGCTGTGGCCGTGCCCAACCATGGGAATCTCCACGGCCGCGTCCAGGTGGTCGAGCGCCTCGGGCGGGATGCCGGTCGCCTCGTGCCCGAGCAGCACCACGGTGCGGCCCCGAGCGGCGGGCAGATCACCGAGCCGGACGGCCTCGTCGGCCAACTCCACCCCGAGGATCCGGGCACCGGCGGCCCGTTCGGCAGCCAGCCAGCGCAGCGGACTGCCGACCCGGTGGACGCAGCCCGGCCGGCGCAGCGTGTTGCCCCGGGCCACGGCCTCGTCCACCCAACGGAACGGCGGCACGGCGAGGCAGGCACCGACCGCGTCGCAGGTGCGCAGCAGGGTACCCAGGTTCGCGCCGTGCAGCGGCCAGAGCGGGGCGGCGATCAGGTGACCCCAGCAGCGGTGCGGCCGGGGCCGGCGAGCGGCGCGCAGCTCGCGCGGCGGCCGGACCCGGATGGCGGCGCTCACGCCGCGCCGGCGACTCCGCCGGACAGAAGAAAGATCATGTGAAGGGTGCTTAGCGGCGCACCCGAACCCTCACCGACAACAAGGCACTCACCATACCGCGCCCCACCCCAGCCCGAGCCCGGTCGATCATGAGGTTACTGCCGGCAACGTCGGCGCGTCGCCGCAATAACCTCATGATCAACGAGGCGGGTTGGGGCGGGGCGGGTTGGGGGTTAGTCGCGTTCGATGAGGTGGCCTACCACCGTTGGGCCGAGCATGACGGCGAAGCCGGAGCCGTCGCGGCGCGGGTCCGCCGCGGGCAACTCGACCGGGTCGCCGGTGCCGGTGGCGCCGACCGGGCGCGGCCCCACCCAGGCGACCGCCACGTCCGTCTCACCCTTGAGGAAGCGGTGCGCACGCACCCCGCCGGTCGCCCGGCCCTTCGCCGGGTACGCCTTGAACGGCGTCACCTTGACCGTCGCCCCGGTAGAGGTGACCACCATCGGCTCACCGTGCCCCGGGTCGTCGGTGCGCACCGCGCCGAAGAAGGCCACCTGCACCCCGGCGGGCAGGTTGATGCCAGCCATGCCGCCACCCTTGAGGCCCTGCGGGCGGACCAGCCCGGCGGCGAAGCGCAGCAGCGACGCCTCCGAGGTGATGAAGGTCAGCGTCTCGGCGCCGTCAGCCAGCCAGGTCGCCCCGACCACCTCGTCGCCGTCGCGCAGGCCAATCACCTCGAACTCGTCGGAGCGCACCGGCCACTCCGGCGCGCAGATCTTCACCATGCCCTGCCGCGTGCCCAGCGCCAGCCCCGGCGAACCCTCCGCCGACCCGCCGAGCGGGGCCAGGCCGACCACCGTCTCCCCCGGCTCCAACGGCACCAACTCGGCGGCGGACATGCCGCCGCGCAGCGACACCGTGCCGGCCTGCTCGGGCAGCACCGGCAGCGGCAGTACGTCGACCTTGAAGGCCCGACCGGCACTGGTCACCAGCAACACCCGACCACGGGCCGTGGAGTGCGCGATCGCGCGTACCGTGTCGTGCTTGACCCGGCCGTTGCGCCGGCGCCCCTCGGCGCTCTCCTCCGACTCGGCCGCGGTGCGGGCGACCAGCCCCGTCGCGGAGAGGATCACCTGGCACGGGTCGTCGGCGACCTCCAGCGGACCAGCCGGCGCGGACGCGGCCAGCACCTCCTTGAGGTCGCCGTCGACCAGCGTGGTGCGCCGTTCGCTGCCGAACTGCTTGACCACGGCCGCCAGCTCGTCGGAAACCAGCTTCTTGAGCACCTTGTCGTCGTCGAGGATCGTGGACAGCTCGGCGATCTCGGTGCGCAGCCGCTCCTGCTCGGCCTCCAGCTCGATCCGGTCGTACTTGGTCAAGCGGCGCAGTGGAGTGTCCAGGATGTAGGTGGCCTGGATGTCGGAGAGGCCGAACTGGCTCATCAGCCCGTCCTTGGCGGCCTGTGCGTCGTCGCTGCCCCGGATCAGCCGGACCACCCGGTCGATGTCCAGCAGTGCGATCAGCAGGCCGTCGACCAGGTGCAGCCGCTCCTGGCGCTTGCGGCGGCGGTACGAGCTGCGCCGGGTGACCACCTCGTACCGGTGGGCCAGGAAGACCTCCAGCAGCGCCTTCAGCCCGAGGGTGCGCGGCTGCCCGTCGACCAGCACCAGGTTGTTGACGCCGAAGGACTGCTCCAGCGGGGTCAACCGGTAGAGGTCGGCGAGCAGGGCCTGCGGGTTGACCCCGACCTTGCACTCGACGACCAGCCGGGTGCCGCTCTCGCGGTCGGTGAGGTCCTTGACGTCGGCAATACCGGTCAGCCGCTTGGTCTTGGTGACCTCGTTGGTGATCGCCGCGATGACCTTCTCCGCGCCGACGCCGTACGGCAGCTCGACCACCGTGATCGCCTGGCGGCCCCGGCTGCCCTCGATCGGGCCGATCTCGACCTTGCCGCGCATCCGCACCACGCCGCGCCCGGTCTCGTACGCCCGGCGCACCTCGTCGAGGCCGAGCAGCACTCCACCGGTGGGCAGGTCCGGGCCCGGGACGAACTCCATGAGCCGGTCCAGCGTGGCGTCCGGGTGGTTGATCAACCAACGGGCGGCGGAGACCACCTCGGCGAGGTTGTGCGGGATCATGTTGGTCGCCATCCCGACCGCGATCCCGGACGCACCGTTGACCAGCAGGTTGGGGAAGGCCGCAGGCAGCACGGTCGGCTGGGTCAGCGACCCGTCGTAGTTGGGCTCGACGTCGACGGTGTCCTCGCCCAGCTCACCGACGAGCAGCATCGCCTCGCGGGACATCCGCGCCTCGGTGTAGCGGGCGGCGGCCGGACCGTCGTCCGGGGAACCGAAGTTGCCGTGGCCGTCGATCAGCGGCACGTTGAGCGAGAAGTCCTGCGCGAGGCGGACCATCGCGTCGTAGATCGCCGTGTCGCCGTGCGGGTGGTACTTACCCATGCAGTTGTGAACGACAAAGCCCTCGGCGACGAAGGCGTGCTCGTCGCTGCCGACCTGAATGTCGTACGTGACACCAGGTGACACCGGCTCCACCGACGTGACCCGCAGGAAAGAACCACCGACCAACGCGTCCAGCCGAGGAGCGAGTGGTGAGCCGAGGCGGTGAAGCTTGCGGATCCAACCGTCTCGTACCGCGCGCTCCAGTTGGAACGACCGGTCTGCGAGGGGGACACCATTGCGGTCCTTGCCGTAACGCACCTTCGGCCCGTCGCCCGCCGAGAGCGAGTCGCGGAACGCCCGTCCATCCGCATCTCGGAACCAACCGCCGCCCTGATGCGCCGCCGTGAATTCCGCCATGACCGGGCCGCACGGCAACCGGTCGTTGCCCTGCTTGCCGCTGTACTGGTAGTCAGTCTCGGCGACCCGTTGCAAGCCGTCGTGTTTGTAACCGATCCGCACCCAGGGCAGCAGCAGCCGGGCGAGATCCGAGGCGTCTCGGCCCGTGACCGATAGACCGAGAAGCGGACGATTCCCGGAGCGACGACCGCTGGTCCAGTGGTGCCCGTGCAGCCCCAGGTCGGCAAGCATGGCGTAGATCTGCCGCACCAGCACCTCGCTGGTGCTGACGAAGACAATCTCCCTGAAGCGTTTACGGATGTAGCCGTCTCCGTCGAAGAAGCCGGCGAGGAACGGCGCCCACGCCGACCGGTCCCCAATGATGTCGCCGGGCACGTGCTTGTCGCGGCTGAGCGGCTGTGCGGCCTCCAGCAGCCCCTCGTGCCGGCTGAAGTTCAAGATGTGCTGGTCGCGATGGAGGGGGTTCCGGGCCTCACGCTTGCCCCGGGAGACGTTCAATCCACTGGCGATGGCCCAGCCGTGGGCGACATCCAGCGGCTCGACGTCACACATGTGGATCCGGACCCGACCGTCCGCTTCGCGAGACCGGTGCGCAGGGAAGCCCTCGGCCACCAACAGCCCGCGCACATAGTCGTAGACGTCGCCAGCGGGCGTCGACACCGCACTGCGGCGACTCCCGTACGCCAATGTCAGTTGCCCCGGGAGATCCCGAGCCTCCACCCAGCGGACCGAGAGATCATCGGCGACCACGCGGAACCGCTGGCCCGGGGTGACGAGCATCGTGTGCCCATTGCCCCAGGTGACGCGCACGAGGTCCGACGTCGGGTTCCGATACACGGCAGTCACCGGCACCGGGGCGCCGTCGCCGTCCAGGACGCGGTCACCAATCTCAATTTCCTCAATGGCGCGCAGACCATCGGGTGTCGAGACGAGAGTGCCGGCGACGAAGCAGTCCCCGACGATGCGCGCGGACTTCACGTGGCCGCGGTCGGGCCGGTAGCCCTGCTCGTACATCGACCAGAGGATGCGCCGGTGTACGGGCTTGAGACCGTCGCGGGCGTCGGGCAGGGCCCGGGAGTGGATGACCGAGAACGCGTACTCCAGGTAGGAGTCGGAGACCTCGGTGACCAGCGGGTTGTCGAAGACCCGCGCGCCGGCCTGGTCGAACGAGGAGAGGTCGACCTTGTTTTCCTTGCGGCGTGCCATGACTCAGCTTTCCCCTTGAACGAGACCGGTGCTCATGCGTCGATTGCTTCCCGGTCGACCCGGTCGGCGGAGTCGATCAGCCAGTTGCGGCGCGGCTCGACCTTCTCGCCCATCAGCAGTTCGAGGATGCGTTCGGCGGCGTCGACGTCCTCGATGGTGATCCGGCGGACGGCGCGGGTGGCCGGGTTCATCGTGGTGTCCCACAGCTCGTCGGCGTCCATCTCACCGAGGCCCTTGAACCGTGGGATGGGGGTGACGATCTGCTTGCCGGCCTTCTCCAGCTTGCGGACCGTCGCCACCATCTCGGCCTGGGTGTAGGTGTAGACGGTCTGCGGGTTGCGCCCCTTGGTCGTGATCTTGTGCAGGGGCGGCATCGCGGCGTAGAGCCGCCCGGCCTCGATCAGCGGGCGCATGTACCGGGCGAAGAGGGTGATGAGCAGCGTGCGGATGTGCGCGCCGTCCACGTCGGCGTCGGCCATGATCATCACCCGGCCGTAGCGCAGCGCGGAGAGGTCGAACGTACGCCCCGAGCCGGCACCGAGGACCTGGACGATCGCGGCGCACTCGGCATTGTCCAGAACCTGCTGGAGGTTGGCCTTCTGCACGTTGAGGATCTTGCCCCGGATCGGCAGCAACGCCTGGTACTCCGAGGAGCGGGCCATGCGGCTCGTCCCGAGGGCGCTGTCGCCCTCGACGATGAACAGCTCACTCCGTTCCACGCCGGTGGCGCGGCAGTCGACCAGCTTCGGCGGCATCGACGCGCCCTCCAGCGCGGTCTTGCGCCGGGCGGCGTCCTTCTGCTGCTTCTGGGTGAGCCGCACCCGTGCCGCGTCGACGATCTTCTGCAGAACGGTGCGCGCCTCGGCCTTGGTGCGACGGTCCTCCAGCCACGCCTTGATGTGCGCGTCGACCTGGGTCTGGATCACCTTGGTGATGCCGGTGGTGGAGAGCTCGTCCTTGGTCTGCGAGGTGAACTGCGGCTCGGGGATCCGCACGTGCACGACCGCGGTCATCCCCTCCAGGACGTCGTCCAGGGTGGGCGGCTCCTCCTTGGCCTTGAGCAGGCCGCGGGTGTTGCGCACCGCGTCGGCGAGGGTGCGGACCAGGGCCCGCTCGAAACCCTTGCGGTGGGTGCCGCCGTGCGCGTTGCGGATGGTGTTGGTGAAGCACTCGACGGTGCGCTCGTAGCCGGTGCCCCAACGGAACGCCACCTCGACCTCGGCGCGGCGCTGCACGTTGGACTGCATGACGCCGTTGGCGTCGGCGGCATTCTCCCGGTACGTCCCTTCCCCGGTGACCAGCAGCGTGCCGGAGACCGGCCGGTCGCCGGCCGGGGCGAGGAAGTCCACCATGTCGCTGAGCCCGTTGGGGTAGTGGAACTTCTCCTCGACGGGCTCCTCGCCGGTCAGGTCGCGCAGCACGTACAGCACACCGGGGACCAGGAAGGCGGTGTTGCGCAGCTTCATCCGGACCGCGTCGACGTCGAGCGCCGCGCCGGTCTCGAAGTAGCGGGCGTCGTGCCACCAGCGGATCGAGGTGCCGGTGGACTGCCTGCGCTTCATGGCCCCGACCACCTGGAGCCCGGGGCCGGCGGTGAACGGCGCGTCCGGCCCGTCGCCGTCGAAGATCCCCGGCACGCCGTGGCGGAAGGACATCGAGTGGATCTTGCCGGCGCGGCGGACGGTCACGTCGAACCGGCGGGACAGCGCATTGACCGCGGAGGCGCCGACGCCGTGCAGGCCGCCGGAGGTCTTGTAGCCGGAACCGCCGAACTTGCCGCCCGCGTGCAGCCGGGTGAGCACCAGCTCGACGCCGGAGATGCCGGACTTGGCGTGCACGTCGGTCGGAATGCCCCGGCCGTCGTCGTCGACCTGCACCGAGCCGTCGGCGTGCAGGATCACCTCGACGTTGGCGGCGTGACCGGCGACACCCTCGTCGGTGGAGTTGTCGAGGATCTCGTTGACGAGGTGACCCACGCCACGGCTGTCGGTGGAACCGATGTACATGCCGGGCCGCTTGCGGACAGCGTCCAGCCCCTCAAGGTGAGTGAGGTCGTCGGCCCCGTACAGGGTGTCAGGCTCTGCGGTCAACTGGTCGTACTCCCCGGTCTCGGCGGTGTGCTGCCGTTCACCGGCGACATCAGCCGGCGTGGCGCGCCGCAGCGAGCCTAGCCCGAGGCTAGGACAACTCCCGGAGGACCTCTGCGACCCGCCGGGTGTCGACCCACCGGAAGTGAGCCACGGAACAGCCCTTCAGCGCCCGGACCAGCCCGGCGGCGGCGTTCACGGGGCCACGGAGGGGCCGTCCGGCCGGTACTCTGACCGGCGATCGCGGCCGGTCGGAGCGCCGGCGCGGGGCGGGGGGCGACATGGACGAGGACGAGTCGGCAGACCGGCTGGCGGCCGAGTCGCTGGCGGCGGGTGATCCGACCGGCTGGTTCGAGCGGCTCTACACCGAGGCCGAGCGCGGCGAGGCGGTCGTCCCGTGGGACCGGGACGCCCCGCACAGCCTGCTCACCGAGTGGACCGTCGAGCGGGCTCTGACCGGCACCGGCCGCCGTGCGGTCGTGGTCGGCTGCGGCTACGGCCGCGACGCCGAGCACGTCGCCGGTCTGGGCTTCGACACGGTGGCCTTCGACATCTCCCCCACCGCGGTGGCCGGCGCCCGTGGACGGCACCCCGCCTCGGCGGTCGACTACCGTCCCGCCGACCTGCTGGACCCGCCACCGGCCTGGCGACGGTCGTTCGACCTGGTGGTGGAGAGCATGACCGTGCAGGCGCTGCCGGCGCAGATCCGGGCCGGCGCGGTCGGCGCGGTGGGCGAGTTGGTCGCGCCGGGCGGCACGCTGCTGGTCATCGCCGCCGGCCGGGCCGACGACGAACCCACGCCGGCCGGGCCGCCGTGGCCGTTGACCCGTGCCGAGATCGACACGTTCGCGGGCGTCGGGCTCGCGCCGGTGCGGGTGGAAGAGATCCAGGACCAGAGCGGGGTACGCCGCTGGCGCGCCGAGTTCCGTCGCGGGCCGATCCGATGACCGCGCCGACAGAGCCGGGTACGACCGATCGTCAGGAGGCCATCGAGATGGACGGGACGATTCGCGGTGCGCTCCGGCGGGCCATCGGTACGCGGGCCCGGCGGTGGCTGCTCGCGGGCACCCTGCTGGCGGGGCTGCTCGCCGCCGTGGCGCTGACCGCGGCGGCGGCCCCGGCCGACCGGACGTTCGCCGAGCTCTCGGGCACGGTCCAGAGCCTGATGTCGGTCCTGACGCCCCTCTTCGGCATCCTGCTGGTGCGCGACCTGCGACGGGCACCCGACGCCGCCCGGGTCATCCCCACCGTGCTGGCGGTGGGGCTCCCGGCCGCCGTCATCGGCGTCGTCGGGGTGCTGATCTGCGCCGCGACGCTCGCGCTCACCCCGGCCGACATCGCCGACGAGCCGTGGCGGCATTCCGGGACGATCGCGGTGGGCAGCGTGCTGGTGCAGATCGTCGCCGGGCTGGTGGGCACCGGGCTGGGCCTGCTGCTGCGCTCACCGGTGGTCGCGTTCCTCGCCACGATCGTCCTGCCACTGGGCCTGTTCGCACTGCTGGGCGCTGTCGACGCCCTCCGTCCCGCGCAGGCGTGGCTCACCCCGTTCGGCAGCGTGCGCAACCTGCTCTCCGGGGACATGAGCGTGCTGCGGTGGGTGCAGTGGCTCTGCGTCCTGCTGATCTGGGGTGTCGGTCTGAACGCCGCCGGCGCGGCGCTGCTGAAGCGGCGCCAGCAGCCCGCCCGGTAGGTCAGGTCGAGAGCAGTCGGGGCCGGGCGAAGTCGGTGTTGTCGACGATCGCGTCCACCCGGGACAGCGGGTCCGCCTCGGCCAGGTAGACGCGCTGGGCGGCGAGGTAGCGGTCCCGGTGGAGTGCTTCGGCCGCCGCGACGCCTTCCCGGTCGCCGTCGCGGGCCACCCCGCGCCGCACCGACAGCTCGGCCGCGACCTCCACCCAGATCCGGTAGTCCCAGAGGTCGTCCAGCTCGGGGCGGAACGCGAACACACCGTCCACGATGAGCACCGCGTCCGGCGGGGACGGGGTGACGACGTCGGTGTGCGCGCGCTGGGTGAGCGGGTCGCGCAGGCAGAGCACGCAGGCCCCGGATCCGGCAGGCCCGGCCGGTTCCAGCAGCAGGGTGCGGATCGCCGACAGGTCGAAGGCGTTGCGGTAGTAGCCGGGCCCGGAGGTCCGGTCGTACTGGTGCCGCTCCGACCAGGGGCGTTTGAAGTCGTCCAGGCTGGCGCGCAGCACCGGCCGACCAGCGGCGGCGACGCGCTGGGCCAGTTCGTGGCCGAGGCTGGTCTTGCCGGCGGCGGTCAGGCCGTCGACGCCGACCCGGAGGCGGGCGGGTCCACTGGCGAGGATCCGGTTGGTCAAATCGTCGACCAGCGCGGTCCGGGTGGCCGACGCGGGCGGAGGCAGGGGCTGCTGCCAGGTGGAGACCGAATGGCGCACCGGGGCGGGCGTGTCTTTCATCGAACGATTCTGTTACGGGCCATTGACGCCCGTCGCACGGGGGTGATCTGATCGCGCCCTCAGAGAATCTTTCATCTTTCGATGGATGGATGTGAGCCAATGCTCAGGTTCCGGCGTACCGCGTTCGCCGCGGCACTCACGATCGCCATGGCCGCGCTGTCGACCGCCATCGCGCTTCCCGCTCCCGCATCCGCCGCGCTGCCCACCGCCGCGGTGGCGGTCGGCGACAGCTTCATCAGCGGCGAGGGCGCCGGGGCGTACACCCCGGTGGTCGACGTCAACGGGGTCGCCCAGGGCTTCCCCGGCTGGACGGCGCCGAACAACAACGCGTTCTTCTGCCACCGCTCCGCGAACGCCTCGCTGAACCAGGCCAACCTGCCGGGCATCCAGAATCGGTTCAACCTGGCCTGCTCCGGCGGCCAGCCACACGACATCGCCAACGCCTCGAACGCCCGGACCAACGGCCGCACGGTGGCCGCGCAGATCGCCCAGCTCCGGACCGTCGCGCAGACCCAGGACATCGACCTGGTGCTGCTCGGCCTGGGTTCGAACAACAGCTCGTTCACCTTCGGCAGCGTCGCGGAGAAGTGCGCCAACCGGTTCATCGCCGACGCGTGGACGGGCTGGTGGGAGTTCTGGGCGTACCTGGGTGGCCCGGTGGAGCAGAAGCCGTGCACCGACGCCGATCTGGCCACCGCCGCGCAGTTCAATGCCGCCACCGCCGAGACCACCGCCGCGGTGCGCCAACTGCTGACCACCCTGGACCAGGTGGACGCGGATGGACAGCACCGGGTCGTGTTCCAGGACTACACCAACCCGCTGCCGCTGGATCTCGAGCCGACGTTCCACACCCAGGACAGCCGGGACGACACCCGGGACAAGTTCCGCGACCTGGGTGCCGAGCGGTACGCGGGCGGCTGCCCGATCCACCGGGCCAGCCTCGCGCCCGGTCACCGCTTCTCGCAGGGCCTGGGCACCCTGGTGAAGTCCACCCGGGACACCCTCGCTGCCGAGTTCCCCGGTGCGGACCTGGTCTACCTCAACGTGCAGCGGGCCTTCGACGGCGCCCGGCTCTGCGAGTCGGCGGCCAGCCCGACCGGCGCGCTGGCCACCCCGATCCGGCTGCAGGACGGCGCGAGCGGCACCTTCGTCACCAGCCTCTCCGGCAAGGACAAGATCGACATTCAGCGGATCGCCAACACCTGCGTCAGTTACTTCCAGACCTGCCAGGAGTCGTGGCACCCGAACGCCACCGGGCACCAGGTGCTCGGCCAGTGCCTGGCCGGTGCGGCCGCCACCAGCGCGCGGTCGGTGGCCTGCGTTCGCGCCAGCAACGGGACGATCTCCGTATCCTGACCGGAATCGTCACCGGAGGCCCCGCCACCCGGCGGGGCCTCCGTCGTGTCCGCCACGTCGGCTCGAACCGGTCGTCCGACGCCTGCGGCTACCCGTCGGTAACCTCGGCCCGTAGGCTGGGCCTGTGAACGGGGACCCGGAGTACGCGCAGGAGTTCGTTGACATCGCCGGCGGTCGGCTCGGCGTGCAGATCTATCCGGAGCCGACCGGCCCGGCGGGTACGCCGGTGGTGGTGATCTGGCCGGCGATGGGGGTGCGGGCCCGCTACTACCGGCCGTTCGCCACCGCGCTCCGCGCCGCCGGGCTGGCCGTGGTCGTCGCCGACCTGCGCGGTACCGGGACGAGCACCCCCGCGCCGAGTCGCGCCGACCGGCACGGCTACACCGAGCTGGCCGACGACGTGGGCGCTGTCCTGGCCGCGCTCAAGCCGCAGCTGGACGGCCGCACCCGGCTGCTGCTCGGGCACTCACTCGGGGGGCAGGCCGCGCTGCTGCACCTCGCCCTGCACGGCGCCGACGCGGTGGACGGGCTGGCGCTGGTCGCGGTCGGAATCCCGTACTGGCGAAGCTATCCCGGCCGGCGTGGCCTCGGCGTGCTGCCGTACACGCAGGGGATCGCCGCCACCACGGCGCTGCTCGGGGTCTGGCCGGGGTGGGGCTTCGGCGGCCGGCAGGCACGCGGGGTGATCCGGGACTGGGCGTACACCGCGCGGACCGGCCGCTTCCCCCGTCTCGACGGTACGGACACCGAGGCGGCGGTGCGCGCGGTGCGGACCCCGGTGCTGGCCGTCAGCGTCGACGACGACCAGTACACCCCGCACGAGACCATGGATCACCTCTGCGGGAAGCTCACCGCGGCCCCGGTGACCCGGGAGCGGTACACAGTGGCGCAGGCCGGCGCGGCGCTGGACCACTTCACCTGGGTCCGGGCGGCCACCCCGCTGGCGCAGCGGATCGCCGGTTTCGCCAGCGACCTGCCGCCCCGCTGAGCCGTACCGGCCGACCGGTCGGTGGCCGCCCGACCGGCCCGCTCACTCCTCCTGGTCCAGCGGCACCAGCTTGCCGTCGCGCTCCACCCGGACCTCACCGTGGTCCTTGCGTGGGGCGACCTCGGCGATGTTCCTGTGCGGGTCGTTGTCCGGATGCATCAGCACCGCGTCGGTTTTGGCGGTCTTTTCCCGGCTCTCGTCCGGCTGCGACATCCCGTTCCCCTCTCCGTCAGCGTCCCCCGACATCTACCCGCCATCGACCGGACGACTCCTGCCGGCGGCGGTCCGGCACCGCAGCGAACCGATGTTCCCTGACGTCCCCGACGTACCGATGCGGCGCCGGTTCGGCACGCACGGGGCGGGGTTAGCGGCCCGGGCGGCGGGTAAGCCGCAGCGCCCGACACGGCGGAAGGGGATCAGATGTCCGAACGGCATACCGCACTGCGCTCGATGCACGATCTGGGCCTGGCGGCCTGGTTCGGCGGCTCCCTGATGGGAGCGCTCGGCGTCAACGGCGCAGCGGCGAAGATCAGCGACTCGACCCAGCGTCTCCCGGTCGCCTCGGCAGGATGGTCCAAGTGGACCCCGGTCAACGCGGCGGCGATCGGCGCCCACCTGGCCGGGGCGGTGGGCGAGCTGGTGACGGAGAGCCCACGGATGGCCGCCCAGTCAGGGGTCGCCCGGGCCAGCACCATCAAGACGGCGTTGACGATCGGCGCGCTCGCGGTGACCGGCTACAGCCGGTTGATCGGCATGCGGTTGGAGAAGGCGGGTGCCCCACCGGTGAACGGTGCCACCGAGCCGAACCACCAGACTCCGGCCGGCGTGGCCTCCTCGCAGCGGCAGATGAAGCTGCTCCAGTGGGCCATCCCGGCACTGACCGGGACCCTGGTGGTGATCACCGCGTACATGGGCGAGCAGCAAAAGCCCGGCCAGGTGTTCCGGGGGATGCTCGGCCGCGCCAGCGGGCTGATGAGCGCCCCGAAGGGGATGGCCAAGATGGCAAGCATGGCGACCATGAGCAACGGCAAGCGGCCGATGGCGATGGCCGGACGCTGAGCATGGGGCCGGGCGGCACCCTGCCGGCTCCTTGACGGCGGGGCGCCGGCCAGCCCCACGCAACCACCGGGCACGACCGGGGTACGGCACGCGGTCCGGCGGGACCGGCATGACCGGCCCGGGGACGGGCAATCGTCCGCCCATAGCGGCGGACCGACGAGCTGAGGTGACCACGATGGCGCACGAGGGACGCAAGGGCGGCGGCGATCGGCTGGTGCCGGAGGCGGTCGAGCCATGGGGCACCAGAGACGGCTTCGATGCCGAACCGCCGTGGGGCACGGGCGAGGACTCCCCGATGGACGAGGGCAGCGAGGAGACGGCGGTGCCCGAGGGGCGGCGCGGGGAACGCCGCGCGGGCGCCCCGGCGGGCCGAGACAACCCGGCCGGTCGGCACGGCTTCGGCTCGGTGGAACCCACCCGCACCCCCGAGGCCGGCCCGGGTGCGCCACCGGACCCGGCACCCAGCGGCCGAACCTTCCCGGACGACGCGGACATCAACGAACGCAGCCAGGACGCGCTGCGCACCCGCGGCCGGCGGTCCTAGCACAACCCGCGACGCCCGCCGCCGGTCTCCGGCCGGCGGCGGCTGGTGCTCCCAGGGCGGTGGTGCTCCGGGCGCCGTTGCCGAGCACCGTCAATTGGTGGACGCGGCCCGGGCGGGGACGTCCCGTCGGTCTTCGCGGGGCTCGGGCCAGAGCATGGTCTCGGTGAGCAGCTGTGCCAGCCGGGTCGCGTCGCGCTGGGCCTGGCCGGCGCAGCAGTTGTTGAACAGCACCTGCAGTTCGTCGGCCGACCCGGCCAACTCGGCCAGCAGCCCGGCCCAGTGCCGGAGCTCCTCCTCGGCGTACGCGTAGCGGAACTTGTCCTGCTTGTCGCCGTCGCGCCAGGCGCCGCTGTGGCCGTGGAACCGGACGATCGCCGGCTCCGCCGTGGTGGCCAGGATCGGTGGTACCGACGACGGGTGCCCCTGCGGCATGTCGACGCAGACCAGTGAGAGGTCGTGCGCACGCAGCAGGTCCATCGTGTCGGGTGCGGCCGAACCGTCGAACCAGGACCCGTGCCGCAGCTCCACGGCGACCCGCCACGGCCGGCACCGCTGCGCCAACTCGATGATCCGGCGCTCGGCGGCGGCGCCGCGTACCAGCCACGGCGGGAACTGCAGCAGCACCACACCCAGCTTGCCGGCGGCCGTGACCGGGGCCAGCGCAGCTCGGAACCGGGACCACAGCTCGTCGTACGCCCGCTCCGGCAGGTCGCGGCGACGGATCCGGCTCGGACCGGCGGCCGGCCGCAGGTCGCGGGGCAGCGCGGCGACCGGCGTCGGGTGACCGGTGAAGAGGCTGAACGCCTTGACGTCGAAGGTGAAGTCGTCCGGTGTGGCGTCGACCCAGCCCTGGGTGGTCTCCGGTGCGGGGATCGCGTAGTAGGAGGTGTCCACCTCGACCAGCGGGAAGCGGCCCGCGTAGAAACCCAGCCGGCCGGCCGGCGTGTTGGCCGAACGCGGGTACCACCCGGAGCGCAGCAGCGACTGGTCGGCCCAGGAGGACGTACCCACCTTAATCACACCCATGTCATTCAGTGGACCGCCCCGCGCGTGGATCGGCAACCGCTGGCGGCCCACGCCGCCACCGTGTCGAGCCGGAAGTATCGGTGCCGCGTCCTACGCTGGCGCCGAGCGAACTTCGACCGAAGGGCGGCACCATGACCAGCACTGAGCAGCTCACCGGAGAGCGGGCAGACCTGCTGCAGACGCTGCGCCGGCACCGGGGTTTCCTGTTGCAGACCGTGGACGGGCTGACCGACGAACAGGCGGCCACCAGCACCACCGTCAGCGAGCTGTGCCTCGGCGGCCTCATCAAGCATGTGGCCGGCACCGAGGAGCGGTGGATGCGCTTTGCCGTGGGCGGCGCTGAGGCGATGCAGCGCGAGGCGGTCGACTGGACCGGTCAGTTCCGGATGACGCCGGGCGAGACCCTCGCCGGTCTGGTCGTGCGGTTCCGGGAGGTGGCCGACCAGACCGACGAGCTGATCACCACCCTCGACCTGGACGCGGCGCATCCCCTGCCGCAGGCGCCCTGGTTCGAGCCGGGGGCGAGCTGGACGGTTCGGCGGGTGCTGCTGCACCTGATCGCCGAGACGTCCCAGCACGCCGGGCACGCCGACATCCTGCGCGAGGCGATCGACGGCGCCAAGACCATGGGCTGAGCCCGGCCGGCCACGGCGACGTTCCCCGACCGTCCAGCTTCCGCGCGGCGCCTCCGGTCCGCCCTGCGTGAACGGATGTGACAGCGCACGGGTGAGCGGCGCTGAGGGACACGAGATGAACGCAGACCGGATCGATCAGGAGACCGCCGAGCGGCTGCTCGGCGGGAGCATCGTCGGCCCATCGGGCGGCCCGCAGTCGGTCGTGCTGCTGATGACAGCGGTACGCGCCACACCCCGCCCCGCCGAGCTGGGCGGCGAAGACGTGGCCGTGCAGGCCTTCCGCCGTGCCCTGGCTGAGCCGGCCGTTGCCCAACGGCCGGCCCGCCGGTCACGCACCCTCGCCGGGTTCGGTGCCCGGGCCTCGGTGGCGGCCCTGGCGCTCGCCGCCATCGGCGGGGTGGCACTGGCCGCCGCGACAGGCGTTGCGCCCCGTCCGCCGCACCCACCCACGGCCACCCCGACGCCGCCCGCCGCGACCGCCCCGGCCACACCCGAGCAGGGCACCGCGGGCGCACCCGCCACGACCGGGGCGGTGCCGCCGACCTCGGTTCCCGGTGGGATGGTCGGCCGGTGTCGGGCGTACCAGACGGTCGCCGGAAACGACCACGGCCGGGCACTGGACAACCCGGTCTTCTCCGGGCTGATCGCCGCCGCCGGCGGCCCGGAGCAGGTGGCGGACTACTGCGTGCGGGTCCTGGCCGCCGAGGCCGTTCCGGACACGACCCATGGACGGCCCGGGACCGTGCCCAGCCGGCGTCCGACGTCGCCCGGCCCGCCCGATGGTCGGCCCGACGTCCCTAACCGCAGCGGAACGAGCCGTCCGGCGGCTCTCCCCGCCGGACGGCCCACCGCACCCGGACCGGACCGCAGCGAAGCAGCCGACCGGCGGCCCTCCCCCAGGGACCGCCAACCGACACCAGCCCGCGACCCGCACTGACGACGCCCCACAGCCCCGCCTGGCGACCGTGCCGAGTTGCCCTGCCGGGCAACCGTGCCCGGCGGCCGTGCCCGGCGGCCATGCCCGGCGGCCGTGCCCTGCGGCGCTGCGGCCCTGCGGCCCTGCGGGCGGTTCGTCCAGCGGAGCGCGGGCCGCCGTGGGCTGATAGCTTGCCCCGATGAGTCTGCGGCGCCGACGCGCGGCGGCGATCCTGCGCCTGATGGTGGTGTTCAGCGTGCTGGCCGGGGTCGTGCTCACCGCGCTCGGCCCGGCCACCGTCACGGGACTGCTGCCGTACTTCACCATCCAGAGCAACCTCGCGGTCGGCGCCCTCGCCGGGTACGCCGCTCTGCGGGCCTGGCGGGACCGGCCCGACCCACCGCCGGCGCTACGCGGCGCGGTCACCCTCTACATCACCATCACCGGCGTGGTCTACCACCTGGTGCTGGCCAACCCGGCCAGCCCGTTCGCGATGGTCCAGCCGGACCGGTCCGGCGGCGAGGCGCTCGGCAACCAACTGCTGCACACGGTGGTACCGCTGCTGGTGGTCGCCGACTGGGTGCTGTTCGACCAACGCGGCCGGCTGCGCCTTCGGTACGCGGCCTGGTGGCTGGCGTTCCCGCTGGGCTATCTGGGCTTCGCCCTGCTCCGAGGGCTGGTCGTGCACCGGTACCCGTACCCGTTCCTGGACGCAGCCGAGCTGGGCTACGCCGGAGTCGCGATCAGCGCCGTCTTCTTCGCCATCGCCTTCTGGCTACTCGGCCTGCTCTACATCGGAATAGACCACACCCTAACCACCCGAACCCCCGCTCCCTCCCCCTCTCCCTCTCCCCCTCCCTCTCCCCCTCCAACCCCGCCCGGTGATCATGAAGTTAGCGTCACCGGCAACGGCGTGTCGTGACGCTAACTTCATGATCACCGGGGGGTGGGTGGGAGGGGGAGGGGGCGGGGGTTAGCGGAGGCGGTTTCGGGGGCCTCGGGTGGTGGAATGGTCGCGGCCGTAGGCGTCCGAGTGGCCCCAGCGGCCTGGGACGTCGAGTAGCTCCACCCGGCCGAAGCCCTTTGGCAGGGCCGGGTTGACCAGAAGGTTGTCGCCGGTGGGCCGGAGCCCCAGCAGGGTACCCAGCAGCATCAGCAGCCCGCCCGACGACCATGACTGGGGACGACCGGCCGCGGGCAGTTGGACGGGGTACTTCGTCAGGCTGCGCTCGTAGCCGGCGATCAGCTCCGGTACCGCCCCGCCGAGCGTCTGCGCCATGTCGAAGATTCCGGCCGCGATCCGACCCGCCTGCGCATCGAAGTGGTAGCGCCGCAGCCCGGCGGCGATCAGGGCGTTGTCCGACGGCCACACCGCTCCCAGGTGTGAGCCCACCGGGTTGTACGGGCGCTGCCCGGCGGCGAAGGTCCGCACCCCCCAACCGCTGAACAGCCGCGGCCCGACCAGGTGCTCGGCGACGGCCTCAGCGTGGTCATCCGCGACGATCCCACTCCACAGCAGGTGCCCGATGTTGGACGTCAGCGCGTCGACCGGTTCGCCGTACGGCCCCAGCGCCAGCGCGTAGTACTCCCGGTCCGGCAGCCAGAAGTCCCGGTTGAACCGGTCCTTCAGCTCCGCGGCCTCCCGTTCCAGCCGGTCGGCGTACCCGGGGTCACCCCAGAACTCCCGGGCCAGCCGGGCGCCGCGCCGTTTCGCGTCGTACGCGTAGCCCTGCAACTCGCAGGTGGCCCGGGGAAAGGCGGGTTGCCGCCCGTGCGCGTCGGTGATCGCGTCCGGGGAGTTCTTCCAGCACTGGTTGATTACGCCGTGCCGCTCGTTGCGGCGCTGGTAGCGCACGTATCCGTCGCCGGTCAGGTCGCCGTACTCGTCGATCCAGTCCAGGGCCATCCGAGCCGGGTGCCGCAGCTCGTGGACCAGGTCGACGTCGCCGGACCAGCGCTCGTACTCGTCGAGCAGGACGACGAACAGTGGGGTGGTGTCCGCCGCGCCGTAGTACAGCGCGTCCGGCCGTTCGCCGAACGCGGCCGACTCGCCGTAACGGAGCTCGGCCAGGATCTTGCCCGGCTCCTCGTCGTGCTCGTCGTCGAGCTGGCCGCCCTGCAACAGCGCCAGCATCCGCAGCGTCGCGGGGGCCAGTTCGGGAGTGAACGCCATGGTCTGCAGGCAGGTGATGATGCTGTCCCGTCCGGACAGCCCCATCGCCCACGGCAGGCCACCGACCGGCACCCGATTGCTGTACGACAGCGGCTTGTACCGCAGCGCCGCCAGGTCGGCCAGGCTGCCCTGGTACATCGCCTCCAGGCCGTCCCGTTCCGCCGCCAACTGCGGGGCCCGGTCCAGCCAGTCGGCCAGGTCCTCGCGCATCCCCCCGCGCACGATCTGCTGGTGCGACTCCAGAGCGCTGCGCAGATCCCGGCCACCCTCACCCCGGATGGTCATGGTCACGTGCAGGTCGGTCTCCCACTTCCCCTCGGGCGCGATCCGGATCCGGAACGTCATCCCCTTCTCGTCGACCTCGGCGGGTGCGGTGCTGCTCACCGTGGTCTCTCGAACGAACCGCTCTCGCGCGTACCGCAGCACAAGCTGGTGGCGCGCGGAGTCGGCGGTGGCCCGCACGACCCGCTGCCTGCGCTCGCCGACGTCGACGATGTCGACGAAGTCGCTGCCCATCTCCATCCGCACGGTGAACTCGGCAGGATGCGCCGAGTGGTTGAGCAGGATGATCTGCTCGTGGAAGCAGTCGTGGATCGAACGGTGCCGGATGACCGACACGTCAGCGTCGACGTAGTGGCTCGCCCCGCCCGGGACCAGGAAGAACCGGGTCTCGAAGTACGTCATGTCGTCGCGGGAGAGCGCGTTGAGCCGTTCCCCGTCAACGCTGAGCACCCAGTGGGACAGGAAGCGGGTGTCGAACGAGAAGAGCCCGACCGGCTCCTTCGGGTCGACTTCCATGTCACCCTGAGCGTCGCTGAGCGCGAACGCGTTGCCGGCGATGACGTGCACCTGTTCCTGTCTCATCGCCGCTGGTCCCGTTCCGCCAGGGCAGCCTGGCCCAGCTCGCGGGGGTGCCGTGCGCCGGACGGGCCGGGAAAGATCCGCCGCAGCGCCATCAGCAGCCGCATGTTGCCCCGCACGGTCAGCTCGTTGCGCAGCAACGCCGCCGCGACGTGCCTCTCGCCGCTGGCCAGCTGGTCGAAGACCGCCCGGTCGGCGCGGACCACCAGCTCGGCCTCGTCGGCCGACCGGGTCACCGCCACGTGCTGGTCGGCGATGGTCAGGTACCAGTGACTGGTACCGCCGTCACCGCGCACGTCCAGCCGTAGCGTCCCGGCGGTGGTCTCCGGCAGATCGGGACGCCGGCCGGTGTCCAGGTGCTGCAGATACTGCGCCGCCGTCGTGCTCATCCACGTCCCCCTTCCCCGGTTCCCCGCAGGATCACCCGAGCCGGGGTGAGCCCGGCTCACCCGAACCGGGTGACAACCCGCTCGGGTCGGCCGGCGGGCGCTGTTTGCCGGCCGGTGAAAAGGGCAGGCACCGACAGGCCGACACGGACGGGAGGCAACGGATGCGGGCGTTGCGGCTGCGGGAGTGGAAGTCGGAACCGGAACTGGTCGAGGTCGCTGAGCCGACGCCCGGGCCGGGCCAGGTGGTGGTCCGGATCGGTGGAGCCGGCGCCTGCCACTCCGACCTGCACCTGATGGACGAGTTCGAGCCAGGCACCGTGCCCTGGAACCCGCCGTTCACCCTCGGCCACGAGAACGCGGGGTGGGTGCACGCCCTCGGCGACGGCGTGACCGGGCTGACGGTCGGGCAACCCGTCGCCGTCTTCGGCGCGTGGGGCTGCGGCACCTGCGCCCGCTGCCGGGTCGGCATCGACCCGTACTGCGAGAACCCGGCCGGCGCGCCGGTGCCGGGCGGGGGCGGCGGGCTCGGCCTGGACGGTGGAATGGCCGCGTACGAGTTGGTCCCGGACCCGCGGCATATCGTCCCGCTGCCGGCCGGGCTCGATCCGGTGGACGCCGCGCCGCTGACCGACGCCGGGCTCACCCCGTACCACGCCGTGCGGCGTTCCTGGCCCAAGCTGCCGCCGGGCAGCACGGCAGTCGTGATCGGGGTCGGTGGGCTGGGGCACGTCGGCGTGCAGATCCTCAAGGCCACCACGGCCGCCCGGGTGATCGCGGTGGACACCCGCGCAGACGCGCTGCGGCTGGCCGAGGAGTGCGGCGCCGACGGCACCGTGACCTCGGGCGAGACCGCCGCCGAGGAGATCCGCCAGGCTACCGGAGGTCGGGGCGCCGACGTGGTGCTGGACTTCGTCGGTGTGGACGCCACCCTGGCGCTCGGCGCGGCGGCGGCCCGCACCGTCGGCGACCTGACCATCGTGGGCATCGGCGGGGGCACCCTGCCGGTCTCGTACTTCTCCGTGCCGTACGAGGTGAGCATCGCGACCACCTACTGGGGCAGCCGCCCCGAGCTGGTCGAGGTGCTGGACCTGGCTGCCCGGGGTCTGGTCCGGCCGAAGACCACCACCTTCGCGCTGGACGACGCCCTCGACGCGTACCGCCAGATGCGCGACGGCACGCTGCAGGGCCGCGCCGTGATCGTGCCGTGAGCCGGCCGGTCAGGCGGCCCCGAGCAGGCCGCGGACGTACCCGGCCTGGCCGACGTGCTGCAGGTCGTCCTCGGCGACGCTGACCAGCCGGACGCCGAGGGTGACCGGCGGGTCCCACGCCTCGTCCACCACGCGGTCCAGGTCCGCCGGGCGCAGGCGGGCCAGGAACGGGGCGGTCCGTGCCGCGACCGCCTCGTAGTAGTCGAGCAGCGCCTGCGCGCTCTCCGGCCGCACCGCGGCGACCTGTGCGGGCGAGTGGCCGTAGCCGGTGTCGTTCGGGTCGGCGGCCAGCCCGAACCGGCTCGCCCAGTCGCCGCTCGTCCAGACCTGGTCGGCGTCGAGCAGGTCGGCGACGTGGTCGTCCTGGATCCTGGTCAGGTGCCAGACCAGCCAGCCGATCGGGTTGGCACCAGGGCCGGGCGCCCAGCGCAGTTGCTCCGGGCTGAGGCCGTCGACCGCCGCGCGAACGAGGTCGGGCAGCCGGTCGTACGTCTCGGTCAGCAGGTCTTTCACGTCCACGGGCACGCCTCCTGGTCTGTTTCCGATCAGGTACCGCCGAAACCGGCGGCCAAACCTCGGCCGCTACGGTGATCAAGTGGTCGCGGCGTTGGAGCTGTATCTGGACCCGGACGCCACCCGGCGGATCCGGGTGCTCTGGGACGCTCTCGAAGCCGAGGGCGTGCAGAGCATGCGCTCGCTGCTGGAGCAGCGCCACCGCCCGCACGTCTCGCTCGCCGTGGCTCCCCGCTTCGACCCCGAGCAGGTCGCCGCGGCGCTGCGCGGCACGGTCGTGGCCGCCCCACTTCGGCTCGAATTCCAGCACACCGGTCAGTTCGTCGGCCGGGTGCTCTGGCTCGGCCCGACGCCCACCCCGGAGCTGCTGGCACACCACCGGCTGGTGCACGACCGGCTGGCCGCTGCCGGCATCACCCTGGTGGAGCACTACCAGCCGGGACGCTGGGTGCCGCACTGCACGCTCTCCATGCGGGTGCCGAACGCGCTGATGGCCGCCGCGGTGCGTCGCTGCCTGGAGGTGTTGCCGCTGGCCGCGACCGTGGTCGGCGCGGCGCTCACCGACCACGCCCGCAACATCGCCCACCCGCTGCCCTGAGGCGACCAGGGCACGACAGACGCAGCCCTGCGTGGAATGTCCGGTTTGGCGGGTCGCAGTCGGGAAACTGAAAACGAGGGGTGCTGACGAGGCTGGGCGTGGGATGGTTCGACATGGATGTCGTTCCGGTGGCCTCCCGCCCGCGCGCGGCCGGCCCATCCGGTGGCGCGGACGCACGCGGCGCTGCCCGGGACGGCTTCGACGAGGAGAGGCAGTGCCCATGCAGGCTCAGCGCAGGCCACCGCGGACGGAGCGGAGCCAGACCAGGGACGACCGGACCGGCGGCGGCATGACCGGGGCGGCCACGCCACTGACCATCTGGGCCGCTGCCGTGCTGCTCGGCCGGATCGGTGCCGGCGATGACGACAGTGAGGACGAACGGCATATCCTGCGCGGCATCGAGTGACCCTCGGTCACACCGTCACAGCCAGCCGCGCCGCTTGAAGATCAGGTAGAGGGTGCCGCAGACCAGCGCCATCAGCAGCAGCGCGAACAGGTAGCCGAAGCGCCACTGCAACTCGGGCATGTGGACGAAGTTCATCCCGTACACCGTCCCGATGAGCGTGGGTGCGAACAGGATCGCCGCCCAGGACGAGACCTTCTTCAGCTCCTCGTTCTGCGCGTAGCTGGCCGCGGTGAGGCTGCGCATCTCCTCGTTCTGCTGCTGCGAGACGAGGGTGGCGTTGACGGTGAGGATGTTCTGCAACAGGTGCCGGAAGCCGTCGACCCGTTCCACGACCTGCGTGAGGTGGTCGGTCACGTCGCGCAGATAGCGGCGTAGCTCCTCGTCGGTGCCGTAGCTGCCGGCGCCGGCCGCCAGCGCGTCGAGCACGTGGAGCAGCGGGCGGGCGGCCCGCTGGAACTGGATGACCTCGCGGCTGAGCCCGTAGATGCGACGGCTGGCGTTCGGGTCGCCGCCGAAGACCTGGGTCTCGATCTCGTCGATGTCGTTCTCCAACCCGGCCACCACCGGCGCGTAGCCGTCGACCACCTGGTCGAGGATCGCGTACAGGACGGCCTCCGGGCCCTGGGCGAGCATCTGCGCGTCGGCTTCCAGCCGCCGCCGCACGGCGGCCAGATCCGGTGCCTCGCCGTGCCGGACGGTGACGACGAAGCCGGGCCCGATGAACAGGTGCAGCTCGGAGAACTCGACCTCCTCCCGCAGGTCGTCGTAGCGGGCGGCGCGCAGCACCACGAAGAGAGTGTGCCCGTACCGCTCCAGCTTGGGCCGCTGGTGGGCGTTGATCGCATCCTCCACCGCCAGGTCATGCAGCCGGAACTCCCGGGCCAGCGAGGTGATCTGGTCGATGTCGGGCCGGTACAACCCGATCCAGGCCATCGCCTCGTCCTGCTCCTGGAGGCAGCGGTACGTCTCGGCGAGCCCGGCCGGCGACGCGAAGCGGTGCCCCTGGAGGTAGACGGCGCTGTCCACCAGACCGCCAGCACCTGGCTCGGCCGGCTGCTCGCGCGGCGACTCGCCGCCGCGGATCTCGTGCTCGTCGAGCTGGCGGCCGAAGCCCTCGCCCCGGCGGAACCGACGGCCACCGACCATGACCCGCCCCCTCCCCGGACGCCTCAACCGGCGGCTGCCCGAACCGCCCGGGCAGGTCGGGCAGGGACGCCGGGAGGCGCTGCTTCCCCCGTGCCCGCGCGCCAAAACCCTCCGACGCGCCGGTTGCCCGGCCGGGGCGGTTTCCGCGCACCGCCGGACGGGCGAGGGCCGGCGGGCGGATACTCGCGGTGACCACGGGCGGGATGACGGGGGAAGCGCCGATGGAGGTCGACAGGCGCGCCGGCCCGCGGACCCGCCGGCTGCGGGACTGGCTGCTCGGCGCCGATTCGGAGCGGCCTCGGCAGCAGGGCCCGCACGGCCGCCCGCCGGAGCACCGGCACCACCCGTGGTGGAAGGTGATGTGCCTGACCGGTGTCGACTACTTCTCGACCCTGGGCTACCAGCCGGGCATCGCGGCACTGGCCGCCGGGGCGCTCTCGCCGGTGGCGACCCTGGTGCTGGTGCTGGTGACCCTGCTGGGCGCGCTGCCGATCTATCGGCGGGTGGCGGTGGAGAGCCCGCACGGCGAGGGATCGATCGCGATGCTGGTACGCCTGCTGAGCTACTGGCCGGGCAAGCTGCTGGTGTTGGTGCTACTCGGTTTCGTGGCCACCGACTTCATCATCACCATCACCCTCTCCGCCGCCGACGCGACCGCACACATCGACGAGAACCCGTTCTGGCCCGAAGGGCTCAGAGGGCAGAGAGTCCTGCTCACGCTGCTGCTCGTGGTGCTGCTGGGCGCGGTGTTCCTCAAGGGTTTCACCGAGGCCATCGGGATCGCCGTCGTCCTGGTCGCGGTCTACCTGGCGCTGAACGCGGTGGTGATCGCCGCCGCGCTGTGGCAGGTGGTGACGCACCCGAGCGCGGTCGGGGACTGGACCACCGCGCTGACCACCGGCCACGGCGACCCCTGGATGGTGGTCGGGCTGTCCCTGCTGGTCTTCCCGAAGCTGGCGCTGGGTCTGTCCGGCTTCGAGACCGGGGTGGCGGTGATGCCGAGCGTGCGGGGCGACCCGCAGGACACGGAGGACCGGCCACTGGGCCGGATCCGCGGCACGCGCCGGCTGCTCACCACCGCTGCGACGATCATGAGCGTTTTCCTGATCACCAGCAGCGTGACCACCACCGTGCTGATCCCGCCCGAGGCGTTCCAGCCGGATGGGCCGGCGAACGGCCGGGCGCTGGCCTACCTGGCGCACGAGTACCTCGGCGAGGTGTTCGGCACGGCCTACGACCTGTCCACCATCGGGATCCTCTGGTTCGCGGGCGCCTCGGCGATGGCCGGCCTGCTCAACCTCGTACCCCGCTACCTGCCCCGCTACGGCATGGCACCGACCTGGGCCCGGGCGGTCCGGCCGCTGGTGCTGGTCTTCACCGCGGTGGCTTTCCTGATCACGGTGGTCTTCGAGGCCAGCGTGGACGCGCAGGGCGGCGCGTACGCCACCGGGGTTCTGGTGTTGATCACCTCGGCGGCGACGGCCGTGACCCTCGCGGCACGGCGACGGCGCCAGCGCCGCCGCACGATCGCCTTCGGCATCATCGCGGTGATCTTCGTCTACACCACCGCGGCGAACGTGGTGGAGCGCCCCGACGGCGTGAAGATCGCGGCCTGCTTCATCGGCGGGATCATCCTGGTCTCGCTGCTGTCACGGCTGAACCGCGCCTTCGAACTACGGGTCCAACGGGTGGAGTTGGACCCCGAGGCGGCCCGGATGATCGACGAGTGCGTCGGGCGCCGGATCCGGCTGATCGCGCACGAGCCGGCCAGCCGAGACCCGGCGGAGTACCGCGACAAGCTGGCCCAGACCGTCGCGGACAACGACTTCCCGGCCGACAGCGACGTGATCTTCGTCGAGGTGACGGTCACCGACCCTTCCGACTTCGAGACCGAGCTGCTGGTGCGCGGCAGCGTGGTGCACGACAACTACCTGGTGCTCAGCCTGGCCAGCTCCGCGGTGCCCAGCGCGCTGGCCGCCCTGCTGCTGGAGATCCGCGACCGGATCCAACGGCGCCCGCACATCTACTTCGAGTGGACCGAGGGCAACCCGGGTGGCAACCTCCTGCGCTACCTGGCCTTCGGGCAGGGCGAGATCGCCCCGGTCACCCGCGAGATCCTGCGCCGCCAGGAGCCCGACCGGAGCCGCCGGCCGCACGTGCACGCCGGTTGACCCGGCGGTCCGGTGGCCGTCGCGGGGGTGAGCGTGGTCATAGCGGCTGGACGATCCGCCGGTTCCGGCTGCTAGCCTCTGAACAGGTCATGAGCGCCAGCGCGAAGCCCCGGCTCGCTGGCCGGCAACCCTCCTCCGCGGTGGGGTGCCCCGGGTGAAGACCAGGCACCGGCAAAGACGTCGGTGCAAGCGTGGCCTGGCACCCAGGTCAGCACAGACCCGGGAGAACCATGCGCATCCTCAGCACCGCCCCACCGACCGACGCCGCGGATTCCCGCGCCGGTTGGCTCCCGCCGGCACTGACCCGGCGGCGGCACGTGGACATGATGCGGGTATGCAGCGCCGCCTGTCGCTGCCGCGCCGCGCACTAGCGCACCCCTCTTTCCCGAACCCACCCCAGCGGTACGCCCATCGGGCGCACCGTCGGCGGCGCACGCCTGCGCCCGCCGCTGCGCAACCTTCGGAGACACCCGTGCGAATTCTTCCTGCCCTGACCCGCGCCGCTGCCCTCGGCGCGGCCACGATCCTGGCCGCCACCGCGCTGACCGCCTGCGGCGACGACACGTCGTCCGACGCCACCGCCAACCCGTACGGCCTGTCGCAGCCGGGCGTGCTGCGCGCCGGCACGCTGACCGACGCCCCTCCGAACGTGTACCTCAAGGACGGCAAGTTCACCGGGTTCGACAACGACCTGCTGGCGGCGGTGGCCGGCAAGCTCGGCCTGAAGGTCGAGTTCGTCGGCACCGACTTCTCCGCGCTGCTCTCCCAGGTGAACAACCGCAAGTTCGACGTCGGCAGCTCCTCGATCACCATCACCGAGGCGCGGAAGAAGACGGTCGACTTCGGCAACGGCTACGACTTCGGCTACTTCGGCCTGGACGTCCCGGCTGGCTCGCCGATCACCAGCTTCGACCAGCTCGCCGGCAAGCGGGTCGTGGTGGTCCAGGGCACCGTCCAGGACGACTACGCCACCGGCAAGCAGCTCGACCCGGTCCGGGTGCCGGACTACAACGGCGCGATCAACCAGCTCAAGGCGGGCACCGCCGACGCGTGGATCGCCCCGGCGGAGATCGGCGAGAAGTCGGCCGCCGACAGCAACGGCAAGATCACCGTGGCGGCCAAGCAGCTCAGCCCGGCACCGACCGCGTACGCGGTCGCCAAGGGCAGCGACAAGCTCCGCGAGGCGCTGAACAAGGGCCTCGACGAGGTGATCGCGGACGGCACCTGGAGCCGGTTGCAGGCGCACTACTACCCGGGCCGGCCAGTTCCGGAGGACTTCCGGCCGGGCAGCGGCACGGTGACCGTGCCGTCGGCGTCGGCGGCCGCGTCGACCGCGTCCTGAGGCCTACCCGGTGACGAGCGAGCGGGGCGGTAGGAGAGGCGACCAATGGATCCGTTGAGCACCCTGTGGGAGACCTTCTTCGACTGGGACGCGATGCGCGAGGCGCTACCCGAGATGCTGACTGTCGGGTTGCCCAACACGCTGATCCTGGCGGTCTCCGCCGCCCTGCTCGGCTCGGTGCTGGGCCTGCTGCTGGCCGTCGCCGGCATCTCCCGTACCCGGTGGCTGCGCTGGCCGGCGCGGGTCTACACCGACGTGTTCCGGGGGCTGCCGGCCGCGGCGACGATCCTCCTGATCGGCGTCGGGCTGGCGCCGCTGGGCATGGAGATCTGGGGACCCGACCCGTACCCGCTGGGCATCCTGGCGCTGTCGCTGATCGCGGCGGCGTACATCGGGGAGATCTTCCGCTCCGGCATCCAGTCGGTGGAGGCCGCCCAACTGGAGGGCGCCCGGGCGCTCGGCTTCTCCTGGGCCGACTCGATGCGGCTGGTGATCATTCCGCAGGGCATCCGGCGGGTGCTGCCCGCCTGGGTGAACCAGCTCATCGCGCTGATCAAGGACTCCAGCCTGGTCTACTTCCTCGGACTGGTGGCCAGCCAGCGGGAGCTGTTCCGGATCGGGCAGGACTACGCGGCCACCACCGGCAACGAGTCCGCGCTGCTGCTGGCCGGGCTCTTCTACCTGGCGTTGACCGTGCCGCTGACGCACGTGGTCAACTGGATCGACCGGCGGCTGCGCCACGGCCGGCCGGCCACCGCGCCGGCCGACGATGACGAGGACGACACCGAGTCGGCGCTGGCCGGCACGACCGAAGGGGACCGGCGATGACCACCGGCACGACCACCTCGGTCAGCCTCGACGTAAGCGACGTGCACCTCGCCTTCGGACCGAACCGGGTGCTGCGCGGCGTCGACCTGGCCGTGCCACGCGGCGCGACGGCCTGCGTGATCGGCCCGTCCGGGTCGGGCAAGTCCACCCTGCTGCGGACGATCAACCGGCTGATCGAGCCGGACCGCGGCGACGTGCTGCTGGACGGGCGCAGCGTGCTGCGCGACGACCCGGACGCGCTGCGGCAGCGGGTGGGCATGGTCTTCCAACAGTTCAACCTCTTCCCGCACATGAGCGTGCTGCGCAACGTCACCCTGGCGCTGCGTCGGCTGCGCAAGCTCGACGAGGACGAGGCGGTGGCGGTCGCCCGGGCACAGCTGGAGCTGGTGGGGCTGGCCGGCAAGGCCGACTCACGGCCGGCGCAGCTCTCCGGCGGTCAGCAGCAGCGGGTGGCGATCGCCCGGGCGCTGGCGCTGCGGCCCGAGGTGATGCTCTTCGACGAGGCCACCTCGGCGCTCGACCCGGAGCTGGTCAAGGGGGTGCTCGGGGTGATGGCCGACCTGTCCGCCGGGGGCATGACCATGGTCGTGGTCACGCACGAGATGGGCTTCGCCCGGCAGGTCGCCGACACCGTCGCCTTCATGGACCGGGGCGTGGTGCTGGAGGCCGGCCCGCCGGAGGCGATCTTCGAGCGGGCCGAGCATCCCCGGCTGCGCCGGTTCCTCGCTCAGGTGCTCTGAGCCCGCGCCGACGACGGCCCGCCCGACCTGGCCCCGATCGACGTCAGCCGGCCTGCCGCCGCAGGTGCGCGGCGAACGCCTGCAGGTCGCCGAGCAGCACCAGGATGGCGTTGCGGTAGGCGACCGACGCCCACAGGTGCAGCTCCTCGTCGTCCAACCCACCGAACGCCGCCGACAGGGCCTTGCGTCGGCGCCGGTCGAGCACCTTGTGCGGGCGGGCGAGCAGGTCGCCCTCCCGGCGCAGGGCCTGCAGGTACGCGGCCACCGCGTCCTGGTAGGGCCGGCCGGCGACCCGTTCCAGCAGGGTGAACTCGAAGACGTTCAACGCCGCCTCGGACTCCCAGTACGCACTGTCGCGCTCCGGCGCGCTCGCGTGGTGCCGGCCCATCGCGTGCCGGGCCTCGTACAGCAGCAGCACACCCCGACCGGTGGTGCTCAGCGGCCGGCGGGGCGCCGGCAACCGCAGCGTACGCACCGGCGCCGCACCGGTCAGGTCCACCGCACCGCCGTACGACGGCATCCGTTGCGCCCCGGTGCCCGGCTCCGGCACCAGGCAGGCCCGCTCCTGGTACTGGTAGGCCAACGGCGGACCCCCGGCGGGCAGGGCGCGCACCGCCGCCGTGTGCAGCTCGGCCAGCGGGCGGTCGTCCGGGGCCCGGTCCGGCGCAAGGGTGAGGACGAGGCCGGCAGCGCCGGGCACCGGCACGCCGAGCATGCAGGAGTTGCGCAGGAACGCCCAGGTCGCCTCCGCCTCGCGGATCCCGCTCGCCACGGCCTGCGCGTCGGCCCGCCAGTCCCGGGCGATCTGCAGCCGCTGCTGAAGATCCGCGGTCGCGGCACCGTCGTGCGGGTACAGCTCGCGCACCGCCCGGGGCAGCGTCCCGAGGCGCAGGTCCAGCAGGTCGCCGCTCGGCGCGGGCACGGCGTGGGTCGCGCAGTCGGCCTCGGTATGCGGGTCGCCGGGCACCGCGTGGCAGTCACCGAGCCAACTCGTCCCGGGTTGCCGCACCGGCCGGGCGAACGCCAGGTGTGGCAGCCGACCGGTGCGTAACACCGTCTCGTACTGCGGCCGGGCGCGCATGGTCCGCAACACGTCCAGCGGCAGCACCGGCGCCAGCGCCAGCACCGCGGCCAGGATCGCGCAGTGCGGGCAGGCCGGGCCGCCGGAATCGCGCACCCGATAGCGGCGCAGATGGTCGATGCCGGGCTGCTCCCACTGCACCCCGATCACGCCGTCGCCCTGCGCCATCAGATACAGGAACTCCGTGGCGCCGCGCTCGCGGGTGACCGAGGTCAGCTCGTCGAGGAACGCCCGTTCGGTGACCACCCGCAGGTCGGCCTCTGTCGCTCCGGTGGTCACGGGCACCCCCTCGCGAACCCAGCGCATCGACCGACGCCGACTCGCCCCACCGTACCCGGCGGCGGGGCGGTCGGGTGCCCTCCACAGGGGCTGGCCATTGTCACCAATCCGTCGGTCGGCCCCGTGGAGGTGTGCGGCGGCAAGGCCTCCGCTCCGGTTCGTCCCGCATGGCCGTCGGCACCCGAGGGTCAGCCGGGCGAGGTCACTCGTTGGGCCCGCGACCCAGCAGCCGGATCTCCTCATTGTCCAGCGCGGCCTGGAGGTCGCGCAGCACGAGGTCGTCGATCTCCCGGCTGTCGCGCAACCGGGTAACCTCCCGCCGCTTGTGTTCGAGGACGCCGAGGCGCAGGTCGCGTTCCAGGCGGCGTTCCTCGGACGTACCAACGCCCTCGCTGACGTCATCCAGGTGCCGTTGGTACTCGGATTGCAGCCGGCGTACCGCTTCCTCCCCGGCTCCGATATCGGCGGCGACCTGCGGCAGCGCGGCCAAACCCACCTCCGTGGCCCGCTGTCGGGCCTGCCGCAACTCGTCGACGCGCTCGGGGTCGCCGACCAGCCCCGCCCAGCGCACCACCAGCGGCAGGGTGGTGCCCTGAACGAGCATGATCAGCACGATCACCAGCGCGGTGACAAAGATGATCAAGTCACGTTCGGCCACCGGTCGACCGGTGACCGTCGTCGCCGGGACCGCCAGGGCGGCGGCGAGCGAGACGGCACCCCGGAAGCCGGACCAGCCGGCGACGGTGCCCACCCGCCAACTGCCCCGCCCCTGGCTCATGCTCACTACTCGGCGGTCCAGCAACTTCACCGACTCCGCCGTCACGTAGACGAAGAGCAGCCGGGTGACGAGGACGACCACGGTGACCACCAGCACGATGACCAGCGCCCGCCCCGGCGAGGTGCTGGTGATGCCCTTCACCGCCCGGGGGATCTGCGTGCCGAGCAGGACGAACAGCCCACCGTTGATCAGGAACGTGGACAGGTCCCAGAACGCGTACGCCAGCACCCGGGACCGAGCGCGGATCACCCGCGGGCCGGCGTAGGCCAGGACCAGGCCGGCGACCACCACCGCCAGCACGCCACTGGCGTGCACCGCGTCGGCGAGCAGGAACGCGGCGAACGGGGTCAGCACGCTCAACGCGCCCTCGCGCAGCGGATCGTCGAGCCGCTTGCGGATCAGCACCACAACGCCGCCCACCAGCAGCCCCGCGATCACTCCCCCGGCACTGGCCCCGAGGAACTCCCCGCCGATGCCGACCGCGCCCGGCGCCGCGCTCCCGGCGAGCAGGCCAACGGTCACCGCGAAGAGCACCAGTGCGGTGCCGTCGTTGATCAGGCTTTCCGCGTGCAGGGTGGTGAGGAGCTTCCGGGGCAGCCGCTTGGCCAGCCCGGTGACCGCGGCGGCGTCGGTCGGCGCGAGGACCGCGCCGAGCACCCAGGCGGCGGCGGGGTTCACCCCGAACGCCTGCGCGGTCAGCGAGACCGTGACCATGGTGAGCACGACCAGCACCACGGCGAGCAGCCCGATCACCGGGAGGTTGGCCCGGATCTCGCGCAGGCTGATGGTGAGGCTCTCCCGGTAGAGGATCGCCGGGAGGAAGATCAGCAGCACCAGCTCCGGTTCCAGGGTGAGGTTGGACAGCGGTGGCGCCAGCCCGATCAGCACCCCGAACGCGATGAGCAGGACCGGCGGCGCGACGCTGTACCGGCCGCCGAGCGTGGTGCCGATCAGGACGGTGACGCCCAGCACCACGATCAGGACGAGCACCTCCACGGCGTACCCCCTCGGTCCATGGCCGACGATGGCCGCGCCGGTGGTTCCATCTGACCGCACCGTGCCGCCCGGTTCGGGGGGAAACCGGCAAGTCGCCGGGGCGGGGTCACGCCACCGCCGGCGGTCAGGCGCGGGCGCGGGCGGTGACCGCCCGGGCGGCACGGCGGTAACCGGCCGCCTCTTCGTCGCGGCCCAGGGCGGCGGCCAGGTCGGCGAGGTGTCCGGCCACCGGGCCGACGGTGAGCACACCGCTACCGGCGGCCAGTTCGTCGGCGGCCGGTCGGAGCTCGGCGGCGACGCGCTTCATCGTGGCCCGGTCGTCCAGGGCGAGCGCCGCCCGGGCGGTGACGCAGAGCCGCGCCTCCCGCAGCAGGTCGTGCGGCCCGTCCGGGAGGGCCCGCAGGGCCGCTCCGGCGGCGTCCCGGTCGCCGGCGCTGAGCAGCAGCAGCGGTCGAACATACGGCTCGTGCGGGCCCCAGTCCATGCCCGCCCAGTCCTCGCCGTCGGACCCGGGGATCGGCCGGTCGTTCCGGTCCGGCGCGGGAATCGGCCGGTCGTCCCCGACGGCGTCAGCCAGGCGCAGGCCGAGCAGGGCGAGCGGGAGCAGCCCACGGGTCAGGCCCGGCATGCCGTCGGCGGGCAGCCGGTCGGCAGCCGCCCGGTACGCGTCCGCCGCCGCGGCCGATTCGCCGTCCAGCGCCAGTCGCAGCGCGGCGTACCAGCGGGTGAAGAGGCCGACCAGCGGTAGTTCGTACCGCTGGGCGAGGCGGTCGGCGGCGCGGGCGTGCAGGTCGGCGCCCGCCCGGTCGGCCAGCGCGCAGCCGGCCTGCACCCGGACGAGGTGGCCCAGCACCTCGAAGGTCACCAGTTGGTGCCGGGCGGCCAGGTCGACCAGGTCGGCACCGATCCGGGCCCGCTCACCGGCCATGCCGACCATGTGGAAGGCGTGCATGAAGCGGGCGTTGAGCGCGAACGCCAGCAGCCCGGGGTCTCCGATGGCGCACGCGATGGACTCGGCTTCGTCCGCCGCCCGGCGACCACGGTCGGTGGTGGTGCCGCGCAGCTCCAGCGCGAGGGTGCTCAGCAGCCGGCTACGCTGCGCCGAGTCCTGCACGCCGAGTGCGGCCAGGGCGTGCTCGGCGGCCCGGACGATCCGCCCGGAGAGGAGGTCGTCGTCGTTGCGGGTCCAGATGGCGGGTACGTCGAAGCCGGCCAGCACCTCCCCGATCAGCCGGGGGTCGCCGACGGCCTCCGCGTCGTCGATCGCCTCGGCTCGCCGCCGCCGCGCCTCGGCCAGCCGGCCCGTCACGGCCAGCGCGCGCCCCAGGCCGAGCACCGCGCTCAGCCGCTCGCGCCGGTCGGTCCCGCCGGAACGGTCGTACGCGTCGATCGCCTGCCCCCACAGGCGGGCCGCCTCATGCGGGTTACCGCCCCGTTCCGCCTGCTCGGCGGCGGTGCGGGCATAGACCGCAGCGCGGCCAGCGGCGACCGGTCCACCGGCGCGCAGCAGGTGGTGTGCGAGCGCGGCGGGGTCGGTGGGCTGCCGTTGTCGCAACGCCTCGGCGACGGCCGTGTGCCAGGCCGCGCGGCGCGGCGCGGACAGGTCGGCGTAGAGCGTGTCGCGGACCAGGATGTGGGTGAAGCGCAGCCGCCCGTCGGGGTCCTGCTCGGTGAGGAAGCCGGCCCGCAACGCGCGGTCCACGGCGTCCAGCAGCGTCGTGGGGTCGTCGGCCAGCGTGCCGAGCACCTCGGGGTCGACGTCCCGGCCGAGGACGGCTGCCTGCCGCAGCACGGTCCGGGTCGGCGCGGGTAGCTGCGCCAGCCGGTGCCGGATGACGTCGCGCACCCCCGGTGGCACCGCCGCCAGCGCCGCGCCACCCTCGGTGGCGTACAGCTGGGCCAGCTCCCGGACGAAGAACGGGTTGCCGCCGCTTCGGTGGTGGATCAGCCGCACGGTGGGCGAGTCCAGCTCCACCCCGGCAACGGTGCGTGCCAGCTCGCCGGTGGCCGGCTCGGGCAGGCCGGCGAGGTACTCCCGGACCGGCTCCAGCCCGGCCGCCCGGGCCAGGGTCGCGGTGAGCGCCGGGCTGATCTCGGTGGCCCGGTAGGTGCCGAGGAGCAGCACCGGCCCGGTGGCCGGCTGCGGACCGCTGAGCAGCGCCGTCAGCAGATCCAGGGTGTCCCCGTCGGCGCGGTGCAGGTCGTCGAGGACCAGCAGCACGGGCCCCCGGTCGGCGACCGCCGAGACCAGCGCCGCCACCGCGCGGTGCCGGCGGAAACGGGCCACGGCGGGATCGCCCGCGCCCTCGGTCCCGGCGGCCACAACGGAGTCGGACAACCCGGCGAGCGCGTCGGTGATCTGCGTCCACGGCCAGGCGGCCGGGGCGCCCTCGTACTCCGGGCTGCGACCCCACGCCGTGGTCCAGCCCTCGGCGGCGAGCCGCCGGGTCAGCGTCTCGGCCAGCGCCGTCTTGCCGGCGCCCGGGTCCCCGCTGAGCAGGGCGAGGGTGGGTCGGACATCCCGGGCGGCAGCCCCGGCGGCCCGCCGCAGCCGGTCCAGCTCCGCGTCACGGCCGACGAACGGTCGCTTCTCCACCGGCGCCGGCCCGCCCGGTCCGACGGGTCCGGTCAGCTCCGGTGCGATCAGGGTGGCGACCGCGGCGGCCGGCTCAACCGGCAGGGTGAGGTGTGGCGCCTGCGCGAGGATGTCGGCTTCCAGCCGCCGCAGCTCGGGCCCCGGGTCGACACCCAGCTCGGTCACCAGGACGTCCCGGGCCTGGCGCAGCGCGGCCAACGCCTCGCCCTGCCGTCCGGAGCGGTACCGGGCGGTCGCGAGCAACCGCCAGGCGTCCTCGCGGAGCGGGTGGCTGGCGAGGTGGGCCGGCAGGTCGGCGGCGGCCTCGTCCGGCCGGCCCAACGCCAACAGCGCCTCCGCTCGCCGCTCGACGGCGAGCAGCCGCAGCTCGTCCAGCCGGTTGATCTCCGCGACCGCCCAGACCTCGCCCGCGCAGTCGGCGTACGCGGGCCCGCGCCAGAGCCCGAGCGCCTCGTCCAGCGCGGCCAGGGCCGGGGCGGGACGTCCCGCCGCCAGCAGCCGGCCCGCCTCGCCGACCGCAGCCTCGAACCGTTCGGCGTCCACCGCCTCCGGGGCGGCCCGCAGCACGTACCCCGGTGGCTCGGTGACCAGGAGCCGGGGCGGCTGCCGGGGCGGCCGGTCGGGCTCCAGTGCCCGGCGCAGGTCGGCGACGAAGGTCCGGATCGCGCCCACCGCGCCCTCCGGAGGGACCTCCCACAGGTCCTCGACCAGACGGTCCACCGGCACCACCCGGCCCCGGGCGATCAGCAGCCGGGCCAGCACCGTGCGCTGCCGGGGCCCCCTGAGCGGGACCGGGCCACGCTCGGCCGCGGCGGTCACCGGTCCCAGCACGCCGAAGGTCACCGCCACGGGTGCCGTCGGCTGCCTGGTCATGGCACCAATCTAGGCAGGTGCACGCGGCCGGCCGCAGCCGCCGGCACTGATCGGACGCTGACCGGCTGCTGATCACCACCGAGCAGGCTCGACGACGTACGGCGGCGACGGGCCACCACCCGCGCCGGCCCCGCTCATCAGGAAGGTGTTCCCCCGTGAATCCCAGAATCAACGGATTCGACTACCGACGCGTCACCGTCGCCGATGGCGTGACGCTCAACGTCGCCGTGGGCGGCTCCGGGCCCGCGATCGTGCTGCTGCACGGCTTTCCGCAGACCCACCTCATGTGGCGGCACGTTGCGGCCGACCTGGCCGCCGACCACACGGTCATCTGCCCCGACCTGCGCGGCTACGGCGAGAGTGACAAGCCGGTCGACACCGACGGCAACGTGTACGCCAAGCGCACCATGGGCGACGACATCGTGGCGCTGGCCGCCGCGCTCGGCCACGAGCGCTTCGCGCTGGCCGGGCACGACCGGGGTGCCCTGGTCGCGTTCCGCGCCGGCCTCGACCACCCGGAGGCGATCACCCAGCTCGCCATGCTCGACGTGCTGCCCACCCTGGACATGTGGGACGTGCTGCACGGCGCCAGCGCCTCGGTCGCCTTCCACCTGTACCTGATGGCGCAGCCGCCCGGCCTGCCCGAGGAGCTGATCGCTGGCAGCCCGGACGCCTTCTTCGGCCACTTCCTGGACATCTGGACCCGCGATCCGGAGGCGTTGCCGGCGGACGTGCGGGCCGCGTATCTGAGCGCGTCCCGGGCCGCGGTCACCTCGATCGTCGCCGACTACCGGGCGTCCGCCGGTGTCGACGTCGCCCACGACACCGCCGACCGGGCAGCAGGTAACCAGCTGCGGATGCCGGTGACCGTGCTGCAACAGGACTGGGGCGCGGCGCTCGGCTACGACGCGGCCGGGGTGTGGCGGGCCTGGGCGCCGGATCTGGAGCACCGGACGGTCACCTGCGGGCACTTCATGGCGGAGGAGGCACCGGCCGAGGTGGTCCGGGCACTGCGCGCCCTGCTCGCCCGCTAACCGATCCAGCGGGCCGGCCGCCACGTCACGGCAAGTAAGATTTCCGACACTCGCCGTCACTGAGCGCCATGGTGGCCGGCCCACCGACCCCTTCTCCCGGCCCGCAGCGCACAAGCCGGGCCGCCGCCCCCCAAAAAGGGCTCTGACCTGCGGATATGCGACGTGACACCAGGTGGACGCCAAGCGGTCACCGGTGATACACAGGCAGTAACCGGCCAGCCAACGGCGGCGAGTCGCTCATCTCCTCGACCACCGACCGTCCACACCCCGACCCAGGGCTTGCCACGCGGACCGCAGGGGCCGATCAAGGCCCACCACGGCACCGCCCACCGGCCGTCGGCGGGTGACGATGGTCCTCGACCAGGGAGTTGCCGTGGGGCATCTGCGCATCCGGTCCCGGCATCAGCCGTTCGAGATGGCCGCCCTGGCCATGGCTCCCATCTGCGGTGTCCTCATGCTGCTGCTCGGCGTCCGACCCACGTCGGTCCAGATGTCCATGCCGTTGCCGATCCAGTTCGGCTGGGAGATCAGTCTGGTCCTGGTCGGTGTGGGCGGCATGCTGGGCATCCTGTGGCCCGGCCGGCTCGCCACCGGGCGCGGCATCGAGCTCGCGTCGGTCCTGGTGTTCGGCACCATCAGCGGCATGTACACGATGGCGCTGCTGGTCGTGTCGGGCCGACAGGCCACCGCGGCGGCGTCGTTCATCACCGCGCTCGCGGTCGGGTCCCTGTGGCGCGCCGCTCAGATCGCCATCGACCTGCGCCGGCTGGCCCAGGCCAGCCAGTGCATAGGCGACGCACCGGTAGAAGGCGGTGTCACGTGATCTCCACACCGGCGCCCGACGCACCCCCGTGGCTGCAGGTGGCGCTCAGCGTTTTCGGCATCCTCGGCGGCACCACCGGCCTGGCCGCCATCGCCACCGTCGTGGTGCAACGCGGCAAGTTCAAGGCCGACGCCGCCGACACCCTCACCGAGGCCGCCATCACCCTGGTGCAACCACTGCAGAGCCGGATCACCGAGTTGGAGGAAGAGGCGCTGAGCGCCCGATCGGAGCTGGGGGTGCTGCGCGAACAGGTCAACCAGTTGCAGTTCGTGGTCCGGGTGCTCACCCGGACGCTCGACCGGTGGCGTGCCGCGATCCGTTCGCCCGACGCCACCCTGCGCAAGGTCCGTGCGGTGGTCGCGGAGTCCGAACGGCTGCCGGAGGACCGGTGACGATCGGCTCCCGACGACCCCGGATCCGTCGACCGTTCAGGTGCGACCCTGGTCGCGTAGTCGTCCGGCGAGCTCGCGCACCGCCGCCCGGAACTCCGGATCGGACTCGCCCGGCTGGTGTCCCCGCAGCGGCGGTGGCTGACGTTCCCCCGACGGCGGCACCACGTCCCGCGGGTCCCGCAGCCGCCGGTCGACCCGTGCGGCGGGGTCGGCGGGGTCCAGAGGCGGATCGCCGGGCCGGTGCGCCGCGAAGATCCAGCCGCCGACCGGGTCGGTGTCCCGCCACAGGTTCAACCACCGCCACCCGATCCGCTTCCCCACCTCGCGGAGCACCTCCTCGTTCAGGTACGCCGGGAACAGCCGGGCGTACAGGCGGTTCAGCGGGGACCCGTAGGTGAGCAGCGCGACCCGTTGGCGCACCTCCGCGGGCAGCCGCAGCACCGCGAGGGCCAGCAGCGCCGAGCCGTGGCTGTGCCCGCAGAGCAGCACCCCGGCGTGTCGCTCGGTGAGCTGGGTGATCCGGTCGGCCAGTTCCGGCACCGCGCGGTCGGCGTAGCTCGGGGGTGCGAACGGGTGGGCGGCCCGGGGCCAGAAGGTGCCCAGGTCCCACAGGATCCCCACGTGCCGGCGGAACCATGCCGTCCGGTAGGCGAGGATCCCACCCAACAGCAGGGCGAGCACCACGCCGGCGGTGAGGTAGCTGCCCACGGCGAGGCCGACACCGACGGCCCCAGCCGGCAGCCCGAAAAGGCGCCGCGCCAACTGGTCCGGTTCGAGCCCGAACAGGCCCAGCAGGCTCGTGGTCAGGCCGATCGCCGCCAGCGCCGCGTACGTCACGGCGAGCATTCCCAGCCACTCGGTGAACCGCGCCTGGGCGATGGCCTTCGTCACCCGCCGCAGCTGCCCGGCGGCTCCCGGCGGGGGCACCGGGAAGTCCCGGGCGGTGATCGCCGCCGCGGCCCGCCATCGGCGGCGCCGCGAGGTGAGGGTCAACGCGCCGCACAGCACCGCCGCCGCGGCCACGTGGAGGAAGAATGCCAGGATCGTCCACCGGTACGACAGCGGCGGCCCACCGTCGCCGTGGTAGCCGCCGAGCAGGTGCCCGGTCTGGTAGACCAGATCGGAGGCGAACGCGCCGGCCAGGCCGACCGCGATAGCCGCGATGACCGCCGCGCCCAGCCCACGCGCCAGCGGGGATTGGCGGTCCCCCCGGCCGTGGTGCCACAGCACCAGCCCGCTGAGCGCTACCAGCAGCGTCATCTGGCCTAGCTTCGCCCAGCCGGCGATCTGGTCGTAGCCCGGCAGCCCGGCCGACGACGGCCAGTCGCGCCCGTCCAGGGCGACGGCGGCGAAGGTGGCCACGCTCAGGCCGTACGCCAACGCCCGTAAGGTACCGGCGGTCCGGGTGGCCGCCCGCGCGGTCGACGCCCCGTCCAGCAGCCCGGGGGCGGCGAGCAGGCCGACGCAGGCCAGCAGCACCGCTCCGCTGAGCGCCAGCAGCACGGTCGTCCACGCCGTCCGGCCGCCGGTGGAACGGGCCGCGAGCAACACCGCGTCGAGCACGGCGAGCGCGGCGGCCACGTGGATCGCCCGCAGCCGTCCCACCAGTGGCTCGACGGCCCACAGCGGGTTGCCGGCCGGACGGGATCGGCGGGTTCCGAGCAGGCGGAGGAAGGCGACGGCGGCGACCGGGAGCAGAGCCAGCACCGCCAGTCGCTGCCCCACCTGCCGGCCGTTGAGCTCGGTCATCGTGGTGAAGGGTGCCGGACACTGGGCGACCTCGAGACACCGCCAGGCGAGCAGGTCGAGCGCGACCCCGGCGATCGACAGCACGTACACCACGGTGAGGTTGAGCGCGAGGAGCCGGCACAGCACGGAAACACCGGGTCCGCTCCGCCGGTCGACCGGTCGCATCCAGACCGCCACGTTGCTGAGCATGAACGGCAGCAGGAAGACCAGGGACAGCGTCCGGGCCACGGTGCCCGAGGGCAGGTCGGCCCACCGGTACGCCTCCAGCGTCACCCCGTCCGGGTCGGCGGCGTCGTCCGGCCGCTCGGGCACCGGGCGGTGGAAGCCGCCACTGCGGTCGCCGGCGACCTGCTGGACGTCCGTCCGGTCGAGGATCCGCTCCGGTCGCGCCCCGGACACGCCGTGCACGCGCA
Source organism: Micromonospora sp. NBC_00858 (assembly GCF_045207365.1). Classification (NCBI taxonomy): domain Bacteria; kingdom Bacillati; phylum Actinomycetota; class Actinomycetes; order Micromonosporales; family Micromonosporaceae; genus Micromonospora; species Micromonospora sp. NBC_00858. The sequence continues at coordinate 4,206,474 of NZ_CP108828.1, forward strand.
ACTCCACGATGTCGTACCGCCCCGGCCCGTCGCGGTTGCGCGGCGACTCCGGGTGGCTACCCATGCCGCCGCCGTTCAACGGCCACGCCCGCGTGGGCCGATCGGCGCCAGCGACTCCGGTCCAGCAGATCCTCGGCCGCGATCACCATCAGAAGCAGGACGGTGACGATCGCGCCGGCACCGAGCAGTGGCAGCTCCACGCTCGCGAAGCCGGCCACCACGATCATCGGCACCACGATCAGCCGGGGCCAGGACAGGCTGCCGTCGACCACCACCGAGAGCAGGATCCGCCCGAGCAGGAACAGCACCGGACCCGTGACGGCCACGGCCAGTGCGGCCGGCTCGCGCGACCTCGGGTCGGTGATCGCCAACTCCATGCCGACCGACGTGGCCAGGACCCCGGCGATCATGACGAGGTGCAGGTAGCCGGCAAGCAGCGCGAGCCGGCTACCGGGCGGTCCGGCCGCTTCGATGGCGGCGCCCAGCCGCCCGCCGGCGGGCACCAGATAGAGCCGGGCGAGGGCCACCGCGGTCAGGAACGCCCCGGCGAACGCCAGGGTGCGGTGCCAGTCGAAGCCGGAGTCGCCGTACGCGAGGCCGGAAATCAGGATCAGCTCACCCAACGCGATGATGAAGATCTGCTGGTAGCGCTCCGAGAGATGTTCGCCGTTCACCTGGAGGTCCGGCCAGGAGCTGCGGCCGAGCCGCGGCGTCGGCCAGCCCAGGCGCGCCAGGACGTACTCCAGGACCAGGGCGAGGGTCCACAGCACCTCCCGGGCCGAGGCGACGGCCGCCCCGACCACCCACAGCACGCCGGAGGCGGCGAACCAGATCGCCACCCGGGCGGTACGCAGCTGCAGCGGGTGCCCCCGCAGGGCGGGGATCAGCAGGGCGGCCCGGCCCAGGTGGATGGCCACGTACGCGACGGCGAACACCATGGCGTGCCTGCCGAACGCGGTGGGCACGACGGCGGCCATCAGCAGCCCGCCGAACATCACCCAGAGCAGCAGGGCGACGATCAGCGGGGTACGCGGGTCGAACCAGTCCGCCGACCAGGCGGTCACGAACCACACCCACCAGATCGCGGCCAGCAGCAGGAGCACCTGGAAGGCGACGTGGAGGCTGAGGTCGTTGAGCAGTGCCCGGGACAGCCGGGTCAGCGCGAAGATGAAGGCCAGGTCGAAGAAGAGTTCCAGGAACGACGCCCGGCGCGGGTCTTCCCGCCGCTGCAGCAGCCGCCCGGGAAGCCCGTTCGCCATCGCCATCCTTCCCGGCCCCCGATGCCACCGCCGTCCCAGTCGTACCACCCGAAGGGCGGTGGCTGGGCGGGTTCCGCCGGGTCCGGGCGGATCACGGTCGTCGAGGCGGACCGTCCCCTGGTGGCGCGGTACCCCGGACCGGGCGACACCGGCTGGCGATCGGGTCGGGCTACCCGGGTTGGCCGGCGGCCGCCCGCTCGGCGACCACCACCGAGATGCCGTCGAGGACGCGTTGCAGGCCGAACTCGAAGGCGTACTCCGGCCCGTACGCGGCGCCGTGCTGCTGGCCCGCCGCGGTACCGACCCGCGCGGCGGTCGGATAGCTGCCGGCCGTCATGAACGTCTCCAGCCAGGGCGCGTGCGACTGCCACCACTGGCCGTCGGTCATGCCGGTCTCCCGCTCCAGGTCGACCACCTCGGACGCGGCACGCGCAGCGCTCTTCACGTGCCCGAGGACGAGGGTGAGCACCGCGTCCATCTCCACGTCGGTGAGCCCGATGTCGGCGATCGCGGTGAGCTCGTGGTCGTACTTGGCCAGCAGGTGGGGACCGAGCACCGGCCGGGTCGTGGTCTCGGCCCGCAGCATCCAGGGATGGCGCTGGTAGAGCACGAGATTGTCCCGGGCGATCCGCTCCAGCCGGGCCCGCCAGTCCCCCGCGACGGCGGCGCGGGGCATCTCGCCGTACACCGTGTCGATCAGGACGTCGACGAGTTCGGCCTTGCCCGGCACGTAGGTGTAGACCGACATCGTGCCGACGCCCAGCGCCTCAGCGACCCGGCGCATGGTCAGCGCGTCGAGGCCCTCGGCGTCCACGATGCCGATGGCGGCCCGCACGATCCGGTCGACGCTGAGCCCCGGCCCGGCGCTGCGGCTGGTCGGCTCCCGGGTGCGCCAGAGGATGGCCAGGCTGCGGGCCGGGTCCGCCGTCGCCTTGCGCTCACTCGCCATGGTGCGGCAATCCTAACAACGCGGGCGTACGCCGTACGTCGCGCGCCGGCCCGACGGTTAGTCGCCCGCCGGGGCGATCGACCGCAACCAGCGGTATCCCGCCCCGAGCGTGGCCGCGAAGGCGATCACGATGGCGTACGACCAGGCGTCCCCGCCGCCGGTCAGCTCACCGAAGCGGTGGGCGAGGAAGCCGACGAAGGTGGCCATGGCCAGCCCGGTGACCGCGACGACCGCGCGGAGATCGGCCACCACCGCCGCGTACGCCCCGGCGGCGACAGACATGAGCAGCGTCCGGGCCGGCAGTTCCGCCGGGGAGAACAGCGCCCCCGCGAGCAGCGCCGCGCCGATCATGACCGCCCAACCGATCGCCACACTAATTCCGGTCGGCGTCGATCCGCCGGCCGCCGCGGTCCTCTGCTCCTGATCGACAACCACAGCACGCCTCCGGCGAGGGCGACGGCCCGTACCTCGGACCCGCCATTGGCCATATCAGCGCACCGTGGCGGGCGTCGGCGACGGCTTTCACGCGTCCACTACGCCGATCAGCGCGATTGTGACGCCGCGTTGACGCGCAGCCGCCGGATCACACACCTTCGTCGTTGTCGCGCAGCGTCGGGCCGGCGGCGGCCGGCACCAGGTGACGAACCTCCGGTTCGCCGTCGGTCAGCTCCCGCGCCCGCTCCTCGGCCTGGCGGTCCTCGCCCGTCAACCGGCCGCCGTGCTGGCGCAGGTGCTCGCCCCAGGACGGCACCACGTACACCTCGACGAACAGGTTCGTGGTCTCGGCCGGCCGGAACAGCCCCCAACGCATCGCGCCGGTCCGCTGGCGGGCGCCACGCACCAGGTCCATCGCGACCAGGAACGGTTGCGTCCGCTCCGGCTGGACGGTGTACTGCACCGTCACCAGCACCGGCCCCACCCCGGGGTCCGGCTCGTACGCCAGGTGCAGTTCCGGCCAGTAGGCCGCCGGGTCACGGTTCACCGTCCGCAGGTCCGGAAGCGGCCAGATCTGACTGGTCACGGTGCCGACCAGCATCAACCCCGCCGCCGCGAGATAGGCGGGGACCAGCCCGGCCACGTCGGCCAACAGCCCCCAGACGAGCGCACCGACTGCCTGCCCACCGGCGAAGCACACCTGGTAGACGGCCAACCCCCGGGCCCGCACCCAGCTCGGTAGGAAGAGCTGCATCTCGGCGTTGACGTTGGCCAGCACCGTCACCCAGGCCATCCCGGCGGGCAGCAGGGCGAGGAGCACCAGCGGCACCACCGGTACCGCGCCGACCACGGTCAGCGAGATGGTGAACAGCACCCCGGCGATCAGCAGGAGCTGATTGGCCGACAGCCGGGTCCGGATCACGGCCAGCAGCAGCCCACCCACGATGGCCCCGACCCCGAGGGCGGCCAGCAGCAGCCCGTACCCGCCGGAGCCCAGCCCGAGCCGCCGGGCAGCCACCAGCGGCAACAGTGCCCAGAGTGCGCTGGCCGGGACCACGAAGACCAGGGAGCGGCGCAGCAGCCGACGCACGGTCGGCGAGTGCTTCACGTAGCGGCCACCGGCGCGCAGCGCTGCGGCGAACCGCTCGGGCACCTCGACCGCACGAGCGTTGCCGGGTCGCCAGCGCACCAACGCGTACGTGAAGATCAGAAACGCGACGGCATTGAGCGCGAAGACCGGGGCGACACCGGTCCGCGCGATCAGCACGCCGGCCACCGCCGGCCCGACCGCCCGCGCCGCGTTCACGCTGATCGAACCGAGCGCGGACGCCGCCCGCAGTTGACCCTGCGGCACCAGCTCCGGGATCACCGCCGCCCAGGCCGGCAGGGTGAGCGCCTGCCCGACCCCGAACGCGAAGGTGAGCGTGAGCAGCAGCGCCGGCGGCATCCGGTCGGTAACGGTGAGCAGGGTCAGCGCCAGCGCCACCACGACCAGGAACAGCTGCACGGCGATCAACAGATGTCGGCGGTCGAAGTTGTCGGCCAGCACGCCGGCGGGCAGCGCCAGCAGCAGCACCGGCAGCAGGCTGGCGGTCTGGACCAGGGCGACCAGGGTGGAGGCGTTGGAGTGGTGGATCAGCAACCACTGCGCGCCGACCGTCTGCATCCAGGTGCCGATGTTGGCGGCGAGCAGGGCCAGCCACAGGTTGCGGTAGGCCGCGGTCCGCAGCGGCGCCCACGCCGAGGCCGGACGGTCGGCGGGTCCGGCTGCCGCCGTCACCACCGCCCGTCCGCGCGTAGCACGCGTTCGCCGGAGACGTAGAGATCGTCGGGTTCGAGCAGCAGCAGCCGGACGACTTCGGTGGCGACCTGCTCGGGCATGGCGTACACCTCGTCCAGGAACTCGGCGCCAACCCGTTCCTGCAGGCGGGTCGGCATCGGCCCGGGATGTAGCTGCATCACCTTGATCTGGTTGCTGTGCTGGGCCTCGGCCAGCGAATCGACCAGGCTGCTGCCGTAGCTCTTGGTGGCCCGGTACACCGGGATGCCGGGCCGGGGGGCCGCCAGCGCCAGCGCGCCGATGTACACCACGTTCCCGTGGCCCTGCCGGTGCAGGTGCTCCAGCACCTCCCGGAGCAGGTACGTGATGCCCAGTACGTTGATGTCCACGGCCCGCCGGATGTGCTCCACGGCGAGGTCCGCCAGGTCGCCGCCCGCCCACATCGACGCGCAGGCCGCCACCCCGTCGATCCTGCCGTAACGCCCGACCACCTCGGCGAACGCCTCACGAACCTGCTCGTAGGAGGAGACGTCGCAGAGCGCGCCGTCGCACCCCAGCTCGTCGGTCGCCGCGGCGACCTCGCCCGCCACATTGCCGAACACCACGACCTGGTGCTCGTTGACCAGCAGCCGGGCCACCGCGAGGCCGAGCCCGCTGGTACCGCCGACCACCACGAAGGTTCTGGCACCCATGTCACTCCAGCCGCCGCCAACGCAGGTCACGCGGTGCCGCGTGACGGCGCGTTCTTCCCATTTCCGGCCGCGCCACACCCGTTCCGCCCGACCTGCGGCCGGCGTCCGGGTGGCGAGGGTAGGGCTGGGCATACCTCAGAAGTGGATCTGGACGGCTGGGTCGACCCGTACGCTGGCGATTAGCGTCTGCGGCATGACCCCGGAACACCCCCGTCACCTGGCCGACGCGCTGCGCCGCCGCCGCTGGCTGATCTCCGCCTGGCCCTGGCGCGCGCTGGTCTACCTGGTCAGCACCGTGCCGATCGCCGGCGCGCTCGCCGCCGGGCTGCTCGTCATCGTCGCGCCGCTGCTGGCAGCCGTCAACGCGGTACGGCTACAGGGCCGGCCGCCCGAGATCGGGCTCATGCTGTTCCTGGCGGTCGGCAGCCTCACTCTGCTGGCGCTGGCGCCGCTCGCGAGCTTCCCGGTGGCCGCCGTCGAGCGGTGGCGGCTCGGCCTCGTGGACGGCCGACCGTTGCCCCCTTCCCGGTGGCAGGGCCTGGCTGCCCGCTACCGCACTGCCGCCGGCTGGCGGGAGGTGGCGTACCTGTTCTGGCTCGGCGGGTTCGTTCCGGTCGCGTACTGGGTGTTCCTGCTGCTGGTGCTCCTCGACCTCGGGCTGGTCGCCAGCCCCTGGCTGGCCGGCGACGCCAACGAGGTCATCGTGGTGTGGGGCACGGTGGACACCGCCAGCGAGGCGCCCCCGTACGCGATCGTGGGTGTGCTGCTCATCCCGGTGCTCTGGTACGCGGCCGGGCTGCTCGCCGCCGCCCAGGCCGCCGTGGCGCGGTGGGCGCTGGCCTGGCCGGTCGACGCGACGGCGCTGCGCGAGGTCGCCCGGTCCCGGACCCGGCTGGTCGGCGCGTACGAGGCCGAACGTCGTCGGATCGAGCGTGACCTGCACGACGGTGCGCAACCCCGGCTGACCAGCCTCACCCTCCAGTTGGGCCTGGCCCGGCTGGACGTGCCCGACGACTCCCCCGCGGCCCGCCCACTGGCCGTCGCCCACAACCAGGCCCGGGGTCTGATGGTGATGCTCCGGCAGTTGGTGCACGGCATCCGGCCGCAGACTCTCACCGACCTCGGCCTGGCCGGCGCGGTACGGGAGTTGGCCGACGCGGCCACCGTCGCGGTCACGGTGCGCACCGACCTCGACGGCGCACTGCCGGAGATCGTCGAGACCACCGCCTACTTCGTGGTGTCCGAGGCACTGGGCAACGTGGCCCGGCACGCCGGGGCGACCCACGCCGAGGTGCGCCTCACCCGGGTCGGCGCGGATCTCGTCGTCGAGGTGTCCGACGACGGCCGCGGCGGCGCCGACCCGGCCCGGGGTACCGGCCTGACCGGCCTCGCCGACCGGGTCGCGGCTGCCGACGGTCGGCTGCTGCTGGCCAGCCCGCCCGACGGGCCCACCCTGATCCGGGTGGAGCTGCCATGTCGTCGGTGACCCGGGTGGTGCTCGCCGAGGACGAGGTGCTGCTGCGAGAGGGCCTGGTCGCGCTGCTGACCCGCTTCGACTTCGCGGTGTGCGCCGCCGTCGGCTCCGCGCCGGAGCTGCTGGACGCGGCCCGCGCCCACCAGCCGGACCTGGTGCTGACCGACATCCGGATGCCACCGGGGCGGGGGGACGACGGGCTGCGCGCGGCCGTCGCGCTGCGCGCCGAGCGGCCCCAACTGCCGGTCGTGGTGCTGAGCCAGTACGTGCAGACCGGGTACGCCGCAGAGCTGCTGGACAGCGGCGACGGCCAGCGCGTGGGCTACCTGCTCAAGGACCGGGTGGCGGAGGTGACCGAGTTCGTCGACACGCTGCGCCGGGTCACCGCCGGCGGCACGGCCATCGACCCGGACGTGATCCGGCAACTGCTGCACCGCCCGCGTGACCCGCTCGCCGCACTCTCGGCCCGGGAACGTGAGGTGCTGGCGCTGCTGGCCGAGGGCCGGTCCAACGCATCGATCGCCGGCCGGCTGCACGTCACCGAGGCGGCGGTCGGCAAGCACGTCGGCAACATCCTGCTGAAGCTCGACCTGCCGCCCAACGACGACACCAACCGTCGGGTGCTCGCGGTGCTCACCTACCTGCGCGCCGACCCGGCCGCCTGACCAGCGCGCTGCCGCGGCTCAGGATGAGCAGTCCGGCGTGGCGCGCACCGGGCATGTCTGTCTTTCGAGCGTGATACCTGTGAGTCATATCTATGACTCACAGGTATCGCCCTCAACCGAGTGATGCCCCGGATCGGGGCGGCCACTCGGTCTGCGCCGTTGTCCACCCGGGCTCGGGTCGGGCCTGACCAGCCGGGGCGTAGATTCGATCAGCGGGACCGCCGTCACCGAGACGCGGACCGGGAGACGGGAGTACGGCATGGCGGAGGCGCTGCGGGTCGGTCTGCTGGGTTACGGGCTGGCGGGCCGGGTGTTCCACGCGCCGCTGATCGCCGCGACGCCCGGGCTGCGGCTGGACGCCATCATGACCCGTGATCCGCAGCGACGCGAGCAGGCCCGGCAGCACTTCCCGGACGCCCGCCTGGTCGACGACGCCGACGAGCTGTGGCGTACGCCCGACGCGCTGGACCTGGTCGTGGTGGCGACGCCGAACCGGCTGCATGTGCCGATGGCTCGGGCTGCGGTGACCGCCGGTCTGCCGGTGGTGGTGGACAAGCCGTTGGCCCCCACCGCCGCCGAGAGTCGGGCGCTGGTCGAGGAGGCCGACCGCCAGGGAGTGCCGCTGACCGTGTTCCAGAATCGCCGCTGGGACGGCGACTTCCTGACCGCCCGCCGCCTGGTGGAGCAGGGCGAGCTGGGACGGGTGCTCCGCTTCGAGTCCCGGTTCGAGCGGTTCCGTCCGACGATCAAGCCGGGCTGGCGGGAGCTTGCCGGTCCCGAGGAGGCCGGCGGCGCCCTGTTCGACCTCGGCGCCCACCTCATCGATCAGACGGTGCAGCTCTTCGGCCCGGTCGACCGCGTCTACGCGGAGGTGGACCGTCGTCGCGCGGGCGCCGCGGTCGACGACGACGCGTTCGTGGCGTTGACCCACGCCACCGGGGTGCACTCGCACCTGTGGATGGGCGCGATGACCGCTCAGCTCGGGCCGCGACTGCGGGTGCTCGGCGACCGGGCCGGTTACACGACGTACGGGCTGGACGTGCAGGAGGCGGCGCTGCACGAGGGCGGCCGGCCGGACCAGCCGGGCTGGGGCGAGGTCCCGCCGGAGCGGTACGGCCTGCTCGGTGTCGACGGTGACCTGCGGCCGGTGCCCACCGAGCCCGGCGCCTACCAGAGCTTCTACCAGCAGGTGGCGGCGGCGCTGCGGGATGGCGCGCCGATGCCCGTGGATCCACGGGACTCGGTTGCCACCGTTGAGCTGATCGAGCTGGCGCACCGGTCGGCGGCCGAGGGCGTGGTGCTTCCGGTTCCGGTCTCCTGACCGCGAATCGAATCTGCTTGCGGGCTTGACCCTGACGCTGCGTCAACCCTTCATGCTGGCGGTCATGAGCACCCCACCTACAACCGATCGGGTCGAGCAACCCGCGATACGCGTGCAAGGCCTGGAAAAGTCGTTCAAGCAGCTGAAGGTGCTGCGCGGCGTGGACATCGACGTGGCACGGGGCAGCATCTTCGCCCTGCTCGGCTCAAACGGGGCGGGCAAGACCACAGTGGTGAAGATCCTGTCCACGCTGCTCAAGGCCGACGCAGGGGCTGCCCGGGTCAACGGCTTCGATGTCGCGACGCAGGCCGCCGACGTACGCGAGTCCATCAGTCTCACCGGGCAGTTCGCGGCGGTCGACGAGATCCTCACCGGGCGGGAGAACCTCGTCCTGGTCGCCAAGTTGAGGCATCTCAAGGACCCGGGCACCATCGCGGACGACCTACTGAAGCGCTTCTCGCTGACCGAGGCGGCCGCCCGGAGGGTGGCGACGTACTCCGGTGGCATGCGCCGCCGTCTGGACATCGCGATGAGTCTCATCGGCGATCCGCCGGTCATCTTCCTCGACGAGCCGACGACCGGGCTGGACCCGGAGGCGCGCATCGAGGTGTGGCAGGCGGTCAAGAAGCTCGCCGAGGGCGGCACGACCGTGCTGCTGACGACTCAGTATCTCGACGAGGCAGAGCAGCTCGCCGACCGGATCGCGATCCTCCACGAGGGCCGGATCATCGTGAACGGCACCCTCAACGAGCTCAAGCAGCTCCTCCCACCCGCCAAGGTCGAGTACGTCGAGAAGCAGCCGAGCCTCGAGGACGTCTTCCTCACCCTCGTCGGCGCCAGGACGGACAAGGAACAACGATGAACAAGCACTTCCTCGGCGACACCACCGTCCTCCTGGGACGTTCGCTGCGCCACATCAGCCGCAGCCCCGACACCATCATCACGACCGCGATCATGCCGATCGCCTTCATGCTGCTGTTCGTCTACGTCTTCGGCGGCGCGATCGAGACCGGGACCGGGACCGGCTCGTACGTCAACTATCTGCTGCCCGGCATCCTGCTCATCACGATCGCCTCGGGAATCTCCTACACCGCCTTCCGGCTCTTCCTGGACATGCAGGGCGGCATCTTCGAACGGTTCCAGTCCATGCCGATCGCACGATCCTCGGTGCTGTGGGCGCACGTGCTGACCTCGCTGGTCGCCAACCTGATCTCACTCGTGGTCGTCGTCCTCGTCGCCCTCCTCATGGGCTTCCGCACGGGGGCGGGCGTGCTGGGGTGGCTCGCGGTCGCCGGCATTCTGGTCCTGTTCACCCTGGCGCTGACCTGGATCGCCGTGATCCCCGGCCTCACCGCAAAGTCCGTGGACGGCGCGAGCGCGTTCTCGTACCCGCTCATCTTCCTGCCGTTCATCAGCTCGGCCTTCGTGCCCACCGAGTCCATGCCCGGTCCGGTGCGCGCCTTCGCCGAGCACCAGCCGGTGACCTCCATCGTCAACGCGATCCGAGACCTGTTCACCCAGCAGCCGGTCGGCGCGGACATCTGGACCGCCCTCGCCTGGTGCGTCGGCATCCTCGTCGTTGCCTACATCTTCGCCAACATGTCCTACCGTCGCAGAATCTCCTGAACCGGCGTCGACCGGTCTGGGCGAGTTGAGGGCAGGATCAGAGCATGCTGACGATCGGTCAACTGGCGGAGTACGCCGGCGTCACAGTGCGGGCGGTGCGGCACTACCACCAGATCGGACTACTGCCCGAGCCGGAGCGGGATGCCTCGGGTTACCGGCGGTATGGCGCAATGGCAGTCGTGTCCCTCATCAAGATCCGCACCCTCGCCGACGCAGGCGTGCCGCTGTCGCAGATCAGTCGGATGCTCGAAGCCGACCCGTCGACGTTTGCCGAAGTTGTCGAGAGAATCGACAGCCACCTGCGCGACGAGATCGAACGGCTGGAGACCAGCCGCAAGCAGATCGCGCAGCTCGCTGCCGGGGACAGCCTGGCGCTCCCACCGGAGGTGACCTCCTATCTCGATCGGCTTCGGGAGATGGGGGTGTCAGAGCGAATGGTGGAGTCCGAACGGGACGGGTGGATCCTGGTTGCGGCGCGCTGGCCGGATCGGATCCCCGAGGTGATGTCCGGAAAATTCGCGATGCTCGACGACCCGCAAATCGTTCGGCTCTATCGGGTCCTGTCGGAGATCCTCGAGTGCGACGCAGGCGACGACCGGCGTCTGGAGGAAGCCGCCGACATCATGGCCGGCCTGGCCGAGCAGGCATACGCCTCCGGTGAGGCCGGCCTCGGCGACCTGGGGCACGACGATCTACCGTTTGACCTTCTGGACGCACTTGCCGTCGAGTCCGACCCGCGGACGGAGCGGATGGTGGAACTGATGCGCGAGCGTGGCTGGACCGGTTGGAACCGGATGGAGCGGCTGGCAGAGCCGCCCGACTGACCTATTCGGCATCCTCGTCGGTAGGGGCGTCGTCCGGCTCCCGGGCGTCCTCGTCGGTCAGCGCGTCGTCGGACCCGTCGGACCGGTCAGACCGGTCGTCGAACACGGCGAGCCGACGCTGGGCCTCCCGCGCCTCCTCGTCGATCTGAGGGCTCTCCTCATCGGGCTCCTGGGACATGGGCGACGACCTCCATCGGGCGGGTGCCTACCCTCTCCTGGTACCCCGACTGGCGCGGCGGACACGGCCGACAGGGCAGGAACCCGCTAAGTCGGCCAGGTAAGGCCGCAGACCAGCGAAGGGCAGCCGCTAGCGCTTGTGGCGGAGGTCGCCTCAGTCATGGTCCAGAAGCAGTGACCCGCACCCTGGCACCGTCAGGGGGAGTCGAACACCGGGCCGGCCGATGACCGCGCCGGGCTGGTGCCCGGGCGCGTCGCCGGCCCGGCCCGGTGCCGGATCAGCGCTTCAGTTCGCGCCAGGAAGGGTGGGTACCGCGCCAGGCGTCGGCGAGGATGGCCGCCGAGGCCCGGCTGGGGCACTGCTGCACCCGCTCACGACCCGACGCCCCACCAATCTGGGCGCGGACCTCCCAACCCTGCCCGTCAGTACGGATGTACACGTCCCGACGCCCGCGTGGGGTCGTGTCTCCGTTCCACCAGTGCTCCTCCACCATCATTCGCCGACCGTATAGCAATTCGCCGGCCAGGGGTACGGCACAGGTGGGCTGCAACCGTGGCAAAAACCGCAATTCAGTCACATTTCCGGCCGCCTGCTGACGAGGAAGGACCGTACCGGCGGTTTCCTCCCATCCTGAGCAACGAAACAGGCCACGGATCAGACGCTGCCTGCGCCCGCACTCACCCCTGCGCGGTGAGCAGGTAGTCGTCGGCTTCGGGGCTCCACCGTAGGTCGACCGCGCCACTGGTCGCGGCGGCCTTGCAGAACTGGAGGAAGCTGCGGTAGCCGAGCTTCTTCTCACTGAAGTCGGGGCGGGCCCTGCGCAGCTGGTTCTTCAGCCCGGACAGCGCCACCGGATTGCCGCCGCTGCCGAGCTCCGCCACCACGCCACGGAGCAGGCCGAAGGCCACCTCCCGGTCACCATGCTCGGGCAGCGAGACCTCGGGGTCGCCCTTCGCGGGGCCTTCGGCCAGCTCGACCACGTTGTGCCCGGCGAGGTGGCGCAGCAGTTCACCAAAGGTGCGGAACCCGTAGTCGGACTCGCTGAACGTCGGGTCCTTGCGCAGCAGCGTGCGCTTGAGCCGGGAGGCGGTCACCTCGCCGCTGGCGCTGCCCTGCAGCCCGGCCACCGTCTGGGCCACCAGCACGGCGAGGGCATCCACGTCCCGGCCGGGCTCCTCCCCCGCCGGCCGACGCTCCGCCTCCGGCTCCCGTTCCCGCTCCGGCGCCACGTGCTCGCGCTCCGGCTCGGGCGGTCGCTGGTCCGGGCCGGGCTGCCGCACCGGACGGCCGCGCCGGCTGCTGGTCGGTGGGATGTCCACACCCTCCAGCCGGTCGTAGTAGAGGAACTCGTCGCACGCTGGCGGGAGCAGCGCCGAGGTCGACCCCTCGACCCCGACGCCGATGACCCGCTTGTTCAGCTCGCGGAGCTTGTGCACCAGCGGGGTGAAGTCGCTGTCGCCGCTGCAGATCACGAAGGTGGAGATGTAGTCGCGCTCGAAGGCCAACTCGATCGCGTCCACCGCCATCTTGATGTCGGCCGCGTTCTTGCGGGAGGCGCCCATCCGCTGTGGGATCTCGATCAGCTCGACGTGGGACCGGGTGAGCATCCGGCGGTCCTCGTCGAAGTACGACCAGTCGGCGTACGCCCGCCGCACCACCACCCTCCCCCGCTCGGCCAGCGCGTCGGCGATGGGCCGGAAGTCGAAGTCCGCGCCGGCACGGTTGTCGCGCGCCCCCAACGCGAGGTTCTCGTAGTCCAGGAAAAGGGCGATCCGGTCTTCTTGATCCACGTCGGCCAGCCTACGCCCGGGGTGACCTGGCCGGGCCCAGGTGACGCACGACACGTCGGTTCGCTGCCCGTTCAGTTCTTGCGGGCAAACTGTCGCTTCTTTTCGTTGTTCGATAGGTGTCTTGCAGCACAGTGTTCGGTGCTGCATCATGACGATCAATGTCGGGCGTCGGGGGAACGCCGGGCGGACCTCCACCACCACCCACACAGGAGGGTCACCGATGTTTCGGAGCATCATGCCGGCGCGGGGACGCCCGGGCCGATCGGTCGCCACCGCAGTCGCGCTCGCGACTGCCCTCACCACGCTGGTCGGCGGGCCCACCGTGGCCGTCGCCGGTCCACCCACGCCCTCCGGAGCGGCGCCGGTGGTCACCCGGGCCGCCCTCGACCCGGCTCTGGTCGCCGGGCGCGGCGCCGACGTCGACTTCGTCGAGCAGGAGGCGGAGAACGCCCGCACCAACGGCGAGATCATCGGTCCGGACCGGTCCGCGTACACACTGCCCGCGGAGGCCTCCGGCCGTCGGGCCGTCCGGCTCACCCCGGGCCGGTACGTGGAGTTCGTCCTGCCCAGCGCGGCCAACGCCATCACCGTGCGGTACAGCATCCCGGACGCGCCGCAGGGCGGCGGGATCACCGCACCGCTGGGCGTCGCGGTCAACGGCAAGCACCTGCGCAGCATGACGCTGACCTCGCAGTACTCGTGGCTCTACAACCAGTACCCGTTCTCCAACGACCCCCAGGCCGGGCTGTTGCACCCGGACTGGTGGATCACCGAGTGCTCGTGCGTGCCGTCGGCCACCACCCCGTACCCGACCATCAGCACGCCGTTCCGGCCCACCCACTTCTACGACGAGCAGCGACTCCTGCTCGGGCGCACCTACCGGGCCGGTGACCGGATCCGGCTCACCGCGCCGGCCGGCAGCGCCGCCGCCTGGACCGTCATCGACCTGCTCGACTCCGAGCTGGTCGCGCCGCCGCGCATCCGGCTGCTCGCGGCCAACGTGCTGGCCTTCGGCGCCGACCCGACCGGGCGGCGGGACTCCGCCGATGCCCTGGACAAGGCCATCGCCTTCGCCCGGCGCACCCACCTGAAGGTGTACATCCCGCCAGGCACCTACCAGGTCAACCGGCACATCATCGTCGACGACGTGACCATCGAGGGCGCCGGCAACTGGTACACCATCATCAAGGGCCGGGAGGTCGCCCTGCCCACGCCCGCACCGGACGGCTCGGTGCACACCGGCGTCGGCTTCTACGGCCGGGACGCCGCCGACGGTGGCAGCCGGAACGTCCACCTCTCGGGCTTCGCCATCGAGGGCGACGTCCGGGAGCGCGTCGACACCGACCAGGTCAACGCGATCGGTGGGGCGATGAGCAACTCGACCATCGACGGGCTCTACCTGCACCACACCAAGGTGGGCCTCTGGTTCGACGGGCCGATGGCGAATGTACGCGTCACGAACAACATCATCGTCGACCAGATCGCGGACGCGCTCAACTTCCACACCGGCGTGACCAACTCGCTCGTCGCGCACAACTTCGTGCGCAACACCGGCGACGACGGCCTGGCGATGTGGTCGGAGAAGACAGCCAACACGCGGAACACGTTCGACCACAACACGGTGCAGTCGCCCACGCTGGCCAACGGCATCGCCATCTACGGCGGCACGGACAACACCGTCTCGCACAACCTCATCGCCGATCCGGTCCGCGAGGGCAGCGGCATCCAGGTCGGTTCCCGCTTCGGCGCGGAGCCGTTCACCGGGCACCTCTGGATCACCAACAACACCACCGCCCGGGCCGGCACGTACGAGCTGAACTGGAACATCGGCCTTGGCGCGATCTGGTTCTTCGCCCTGGACCGGAGCATCGACGCGACCATCGAGGTGGCCGGCGACGCGTACCTCGACAGCACGTACAACGCGATCATGCTGGTCAGCGACTGGCCGGTGAAGGACCTCTACTCGATCACCAACGTGCACTTCCGGGACATCCGGGTCGACGGCACCGGCACCTCGGTGGTCAGCGCCCGCACGGCCGGATCGGCCTCGTTCGCCAATGTGGACGCCCGCAACGTGGGGGCGGTCGGCGTCAACAACTGCGGGTCCTTCCACTTCACCCCGGCCGGCTCGGAGTTCGCGTTGACCGACCTCGGCGGCAACGACGGTGGCTGGCTGGCCCCGTGGCTGCTGCCCAACACCATCACCTGCGACGACCGGCCGCCGGTCTCGCCGCCGCCACCCCCGGCGCACTGGTGAGCGCGGCGGGCGGCCCGAGCAGTCGGGCCGCCCGCCGTCCGTCAGCTGCCCAGCCGCTGCCGGGCCAGGAACTTCGGCACCACCATCCGCCACGCCTCGGTGACCAGCTCGGTCATGTACCCGTGGTCCAGTCGCGCGGTGTGGCAGCACACCCAGTGGAAGCGCAGGTCGGCCTCTCCTGGCAGGAAGAACAACTCCGGCTCGGCGGCGACCAACCCGGCCCGCTCCTGCTTCGGGAACCCGAAGCCCATCGTCGCCTCGTCCCGCGAGAATGCGACATAGACGATCGACCCGACCCGGAACTTCACCCGGTCCCGGATCAGGTGCTCGCTGCTGCGCGGCAGCGTCCGGGCGAGGGCTCGCACGTCGGCGACGGTGACCACGCCCCGACCGTAACGGCCGGCCGGCCCGTCCGTCGACCCGCGAACGGGCGGACCGGGCCGCCGTGACGTCAGCGCGGCCGGGCGTACGCCAGCGGCACGCTCGTCGGCTGCCCGTTCCAGGTGCCGAGCAGGGTGGCCCCGGAGGCACCGGCGTCCCCGCCCCCGGGCCGGCGGACGACGACCAGCTCGACGGAGTCGGTGACGATCAGCGTGGTGTCCTCGTCGACCACCCGCCGCACGGCGCCGACCGGTGCCACGTCGGCGTCCCCGGCGCCGCTGGCGGCGATCGTCATGGTGGGCTCGCGCAGTTCGCGCCGACCGTCGACCTCGATGTACTGCTCCGCCTGACCGGTGTCGGCGAGGATCGCCTGGGCCAGCGCCGTGGCGTACACCGGGTCGGCGCAGCCGTCGTACACCCAGCGCGGGCCGAGCACCGAGTGCTCGGTGGTGCCCACCAGCCAGTCGTCGGCGCCATCGAGGGGCGCGGCGCGGTAGGTGAGCGGGACCTGGTGGACCGGCCCGTCGGCGGTGCCGACCAGCATCGTCTCGATGCCGACCTCGCCGGCCGGGTCGTCGAAGCGGTAGGCGCCGCGGCTCAGCACCTCCACGCCGGCCGGCCCGTGGTACCACGGTCGGCCGGGCAGCCAGGTCGCCAGCAGGTCGAGCTTCGAGGGGCGCAGAGTCGCCCGGTGCAGCAGTGCCATGCCGCCAGCCTAGGGACGGCCTACCGGCCGGCCATCCCCGGGTCGGGGCCGCCCACCGTCGGCCGAGAGCACCGGTGGGCGTGGTCTGGTGGTCGCCGCAGCGGCGCTCGGGTCACAGGCCCGCGCACGGGTTGCCGCTCACCGTGCAACCCTCCGGCTCCCTGGCCTTGGGCCGGCTGTCGCGCACGTCGAAGCGGAACGTCTGCGACCCGCCGGTCGGCACGGCCGGCCCGGTGAAGGTGACCGCCAACCCGTCCTGCCGCCAGTCCGCGCCGTCGACGTCGTCGATGGTGCTGCCCTCGGCGAGGGTGACGACCACGGCCCACTGCTCCGCCGGCGCGCTGCCCGGGTTCTCGACCACCACCTCGCCGGTGTAGCCGAACAGCCGGCTGGAGTCGGTGTCGTAGCGGGCCGTCACCGGCTGCGTCGGCGGCGGCGGGGCCGCCGTCGGGGTACGGGACGGCTTGGCCGTCGGGGTACGGCTCGGGCTGGTGGTCGGCGACGCGGTGGTCCGCGAGGGGCGCGCCGAGGCCGCCGTCGCCTTCGGAGTGTCGGTGGGCGCGTCGGCCGCCACGGTCGGCGTCGGTGATGTCGTCGGGAGTGGCGCGGCGGCGTGGTCCGACTCGGCCGGCATCGTGACCCACGCCGCCAGCCCCGCCAGCAGTACGGCACCGGCGAGCACCGCGACCACCGTGCGGCGGCGGCGGGCCCGGGCGCGTCCGGTGCCGACCGCGCCGATCATCGGCAGTTCGGCCGTCATCCCGGCCTCGCCGCGGCGAAGGTCGACCTGCTGGAAGGCGAGCCAGTCGAGGATGGCCGGCAGGCGAACGGTCAGCGCCTGCCGGAGCTGCTGCTCGCGCGGTTCGCTCTGCTCGGCGGACCAGGTGCCGTGCGTCGTGACCTCGCGGACCGCCAGCCGGCAGCCCTGCTTCGTGACGGTGACGGCACAGGTCAGCTCGGTGAGCCGGCCGGCCTCGTCGCAGCGCAGCGCCAGCAGCTCCGGCACCCGCCGTTCGGTCACCTCGACCTCGACGTTGGCGTCGAAGCCAGGCAACCCGGCCGTCTGCAGCACCAGTCGGTCCGGCACGCCCGCCACCGTCTCGGCCTCGGCGAACCACCGGCCGAGCAGCTCCCGATCCGTCAATGCGAGCCAGACCCGGTCAGGCGGGTGGGACAGGTCGACCTGCGCACCGATCTCGATCACGGCGCGACTCTACGGGTTTCGCGCCCGGACCGTACCGCCCGCCCGGGCCAGTTGTCGGCAGCCCGCTCAGCCCAGCGGGTCGACCGCTCGGCCGCCGCCGCCAACGCGGCCCGAGCACCGGCGCTCAGCTCGGCGACCAGCGCGGACGCCGGCACGTCCCGGGAGAGGGGATGTGCCTGCCCGGCCCAGAGGTTGACCACCGAGGCGTCCCCGTCGCGCCGGGCGGCGGCGAGCAGCGGGCGGGTCAGGTGCAGCACCTGCGGGTAGCCGGTCGGCGCCGTCGCGTCGTGCCGGCGCAGGAACTCGTTGACCACACCACGTGCTCGCTTGCCGGTGTACGCCCGGGTCAGGGCGGTCGGCGTCCAACTGGCCACCGCCTCCCGGTGCATCGGCGAGGTGCCCGCCTCCGGGCAGCGCAGGAACGCCGTACCGAGCTGCGCGGCGGTGGCGCCGGCGGCCAGCACGGCGGCCACCCCTGGGCCGTCGACGATTCCGCCGGCGGCCACCAGCGGGAGGCGACAGCCGGCGGCGGCCAGCCGGAGCAGCGGCAGCAGCGCGTAGTCGTCGTCGTCCGGCAGGCCGCCGCGATGCCCACCGGCCTCGGTGCCCTGCACCACCACGGCGTCCACGCCGAGCTCGGCCGCGGTAGTGGCGGCGTCCGGCCGGGTGACCGTGGCCCACACCTCGGTACCCCGCTCGCGCAGGGCGGCCACCGCGGCACGGTCGGGCAGCCCGAACGCGAAGGACACCACCGGGACCGGGTCGGCGAGCAACGCCGCCAGCTTCTCCGGGTACTCATCGTCGTCGCCCACCGGCTCGCCCAGGGTCACCCCATGCTGGCCGGCCTGCGGGGCGAGCCGGTCGGCGTACGCCCGGATGGCGGCCTCGTCGACGCTGCCGGAACCGGGCAGGAAGACGTTGACCCCGAACGGCCGGTCGGTGCGCGCGCGGACCTCGGCGATGTCGGCGGCCAGCCGGCCGGTATCGATCATCCCGGCAGCCAGGAAGCCCAACCCACCGGCGGCGGAGGCGGCCGCCACGAGCGCAGGCGTGGACGGGCCGCCGGCCATCGGGGCGGCGACGATCGGGTGGCGTAACGCGGACAGCACGGACATCCACCCATCCTGTCGCATCGGCCCGACTCCTCGGGCCGGTGCTCGGCGGTCAGATCGGTCAGCCGCGGATGAGCCCCCGGCGGCTGCCCGGGTCCACTGAGGGACCGGTCATCGGCGGGCGGCGCGCCGCCACCGCAGCACCCCGGCCAGCCCGAGCAGCGCCACCAGCGTCCCGGCGCCCGCCGCCACCGGCCAGGTCCGGTTGCCCGCGGCACCCGCGTTCCCGGCCGCCGGGCTGGCCGGGGCGGCGGTGGAAGGCTCCGGGCCGGCGGTGGAAGGCTCCGGTGGACGCGGGGAGGCAGCCGGCCCTGTCGGTGTGGGGTACCGCAGAATCGCCGGACGGGTGCCCGGCGGCTGGTTGGCAGACTCGGAAACGGTGAGCAGCGACCGGCCGTCGCGGCTGTAGGTGATCGACTCGCCCTGCGGCTCGTCCGGCAGCGGGGTGATCCGCGGGGTGCCGGTGGTCAGCGCGGCGACCACGTCGCCGTCGGGCACGTCGTACTCGAAGGCGTCGGCGTAGCTGCGCAGCACCACCCGGCGCCCGTCCGGCGCACTCGCCGCGCCGGTGACCACACCCCGGCCGACGAAGAAGTACGGGTTGCTGGTCGTCGAGGCTGGCAGGACCACCTGGCCGACCAAGGCCAGCGGCGTCGTTGCGGCCGGCCGCAACGCGGTAGCCGGTGCGTACAGGAAGACGGTGCCGCTGCCTCCCTTGGTGACGACCAACGGCCGGCCGTCGGCGTCGAGCAGCAGAGCCTCCGCGTCGTGCGGGCGGTCCGGGTACGTCATCCGGTGCAGCACCGGCCGGTCCGCGCCGGGCGCGAGCCGCCACAGCGCGATCGTCTCCCGGGACCGGTCGTTGTCGCCGATGTCGGCGACCCAGATCGTGCCGTCCGAGCCGATTGCCAGGTCCTCGGTGTCCCGGGGCCGGGAGGGATAGCCGACCGTTCGCACCACCGCGCAGCGCCGGTCGAGGAAGAAGATCTGACGGCGGGCCTCGTTGTCGGCGCCGTCGTTGACCACCACGTACCCGGTGTCCGTGGCGACCATCCCGGAGATCTCGGTGAGCCGCTCGTCGCGCACGTCGCACACCGGCGCCCCGGCCCCCGGCGCGCCGGCCACCGCCGCGCCGGCCACCGCCGCGCCCGGTGTCAGCACCACCGCACCGGTGAGCAGGGTGGCCAGCGCCGCACCGGCGCGGGCGTGCCGGTACCGGGTCACCCGCTTCCGTACCCCCATCGCGCGCCCTCCTCGTCGCGGCCATGGCCCGGCCGCCTCGCCAATCCTGGCTGATCCCGGCCGCGGGTGGTGAACATCGACGGGGAACCGACCAGATCCTTCCCTATGCATCGATGATCTATCTATAGTGCTGGCATGGCAGGAATGCGCGAGCCGACGTTCCTCATCCTCACCGCGCTCGCCAACGGTCCACGGCACGGTTACGGGATCGTCCGCGAGGTCTCCGAGCTGTCGGACGGGCGGGTCACCGTGCTGGCCGGCACCCTCTACACCGCGCTGGACCGGCTGGCCGCCGAAGGGTTGATCGCCCACGACCACGACGAGACCGTCGACGGGCGGCTACGCCGCTACTACCGGCTCACCGGCGGCGGCATCGCCGCACTCGACGCGGAGACGGCCCGGCTCCGCCAGCTCACCACTGCCGCCGAGGCGCGGCTGCGTCACCTGCGTTCCCGCCCCGCCTGATCTCGGATCCGAAGGATGGTCATGCCGCCGACCGACCCCTCCTTGGCCCGCCGGTACCGGCGGCTGCTGCGCTGCTATCCCCGCGAGTGGCGGCAGGCCCGCGCCACGGAGGTGATCTCACTGCTGCTCGACACGGCGCCGACCGGCCGCACCCGGCCCACCGTCCGGGAAACCGCCGACCTGGTCCGGGCCGGGCTGCGTTGCCGGCTCGGCCGTCCCGCCAGTCGCACGGTCGTCGCATGGGCCGCGCTCGCCTCGGTCATCTGCGGCCTCTTCGCCGGCGCGCTGGCCAGCCGGGCCGCCTGGGAGACCTCTCGACCGCAACCCGACCGGGCCGAGGCCGGTGCCATCCTGACCGAGGTCTTCCCCGGGCACGACCTCGGCGACATCGACACGCCGCCCGCCCTCTTCGTGGTCTATGGGCAGCCGCTGAGCCTGCGCAACGTCAAGACGGTGCTCCTCGGCGACGGCGGCGAATACCAGGAGAGCGCCACCGGCGCCGCCGCCTTCGGCGCGCCACCGGTGCCCGCCGAGCAGATCGTCACGGTGGCACGGCAACGCCTGACCGACGCCGGCTGGCGGGTGTACGACCCGGAGGTGACCGGCGGCACGAGCTGCGCGGACAAGCTGTGCGCCACTCCGTTGGCGATCACCGACACCTCCCTGGTCGCCCGACACGGCGACACCATCCTGAACGCCTCGGTCTCCTCCCAGACCGCCCTCGACGCCACCTATCTGGCGGTCGAGGTGCACCGGGCGCCGCCGCCGGCGGTGGCCCCCGCCGGGGTGCTCGGCGCGCTGCTCGGTGCGGTGGCCGGTTGGCTGGTCTTCGGTTGGGCGAGCCGACGCACCGAGGGTCGCCGGGTGAGTGGCGCGGCGAGCGTCCTCTTCGGCACGACCATGGTGCTGTGGTGGCTGCCGGTGCTGCTGGCCGCGCCGCAACTGTTGGAGCACCACCTCCGCGAGTCGCACCCGGCGTGGCACCCACTGTGGGAGTGGCTCGGTCAGCCGGTGGCCTCGCTGCTCTTCCTGGTCGGCGCGGTGTGCGCGCTGCTGGCGCTGGGGCTGGCCGCCGCGCCCCGCCGCGACCGGTCCCCGGTGGCGCTGGTCGACTGACCCCGCGCCACCCGCGGCCGCGGCGGATTGGCCCCGCGACCGCTACCGCACGGACCAGCGCTGGGCGCCCGTGCCGTTACAGGTCCAGAGCTGCACCTTGGTGCCGTTGGCGGTGCCGGCGGACGCCACGTCCACGCACTTGCCGACGGCGGTGAGCACGATCGCCCCGTCCGCGCGGAAGGTGAAACGCTGGGCGCCGCTGCCGTTGCAGGTCCAGATCTGCACCTTGGTGCCGTCGGCGCTCCCCCCGGCGTCCACGTCCAGGCACCGGTCGCCGTAGACCCGCAGCTCCCCGGCGGCGGTACGGGTCCAGCGCTGGTTGGCACCGCCGTGACAGTCCCGGATGATGGTCTGGGCACCAGCGGTGGTGCTGGCACCCGAGACGTCCAGGCAGCGCCCGGAGTTCGGGTTGGTCAGGCCGACCGGGCTGCCGACCGGAGGTCCCGGCGGGATCAGGCTGCCGGGCACCGACCGCAGCGCGTCGTACCAGCGGGCCGCCATCTTGTCGTACCCGCCGGCGTTGGGGTGGACGCCGTCGGCGAGGTCGGCGGTGCCGAGCGCGGCGTGCATGTCGACCAGGTGCACCCGGCTCCGTTACCTTTCAGTGAGCAAACGTGACTCCTGATTGGCAGTCGTCCGTTGCCGGGCGACGTTGACCGGATGAGCCGGTCTAGACGCTTCACGGCCCGCCGCCCCGCCTGCGCATGCAGGTCTTACGGGTCTTACGTAGGCTCCACGTCCTGTTTTTGGGTCGCCCAGCGACTCCAGGTCGACGTGCCGCACGAGCGCGGCAAGATTACGTGCGGCGTTGACGTCCCGGTCGAGGGACAGCCTGCACGCGGTGCAGTGGAACGTGCGCTCGGCCAGTGACAGCTTGGGTTTCACCGTCTTGCAGGCGGAGCATGTCTTGGAGCTGGGGTACCACCGGTCGGCGACGTACAGCGTGGCGCCGTACCAGCCGGTCTTGTAGCCGAGGTGCCGGCGCAGCGTCGCCGGGGCGGCGTCGGTCAGGGACCGAGCCAGTTTGCGGTTACGAACCATCCCGGCCACGTGGAGGTCCTCCACGACGACCGTGGTGAACTGCTGCGCCAGGCGGGTGGTGAGCTGGTGCCACGAGTCGGCGCGGACGGCCGCGACCGTGGCGTGCAGTCGAGCCACCGCCTCCTGTGCCCGCTGCCACCTGTTCGACGCGGTCCGCTTGCGCCTGGCCTGCGGGTCGTAGGGGCCGATCCGCCGGGCGGCACGGCGCTGCGCCTTGCCGAGTTTCTTCAACGCGGCTTTGAACGGCGCCGGGTTCGGCACCATCTCGCCGGTGGACAACACGGCCAGGTGCTTGATCCCGGCGTCCACCCCGACCACCCGGCCGGCCTTCGGCGCGTGCGCCGTCCGTCCGACCGTGCGCCGGACGGCGACCTGGAACGAGCAGGACCACCGTCCGGCGGTCTCGGTGACCGTGGCGGACAGGATCGTCGCGGTGCCGGCCTTCACCCGGCGGGCCAGCTTACGGGTGGACTCGTGGGTGCGGATGCGGCCCAGCCGGGGCAGCACCACGTGCCGGTAGCCAGGGTCGACCCGGATCGCGCCGGTGGTGAACCGGGCCGACCTGCGACCGTGCTTCCTCTTGGTCCGGGGCCAGCCCATCCGGCGGCCCTTGCGGGCACCGGTACGCGAGGCGTGCCAGTTGCCCAGCGCCGCGGACAGGTTCGCCAGCCCGGTGTTGAACGCCTCCTTGGAGCACTGCGCCCACCACCGCGCCGCCCACTGCTTGATCTCGTTCCAGGTGCGCCGCAGGTCCGGCAGGGACCAGCCCTGCCACGGCGTCAGGTCGGCCTCGGCCACCCCGTAGCTGGCCTCGGCAGCCCGTTGCGCCTTCACCGCGCTGACCCGGCGCAGCATATGGTTGTAGGCGAACCGGGCCGCACCGGTGTTGCGGCGCAGGCCGAGAACCTGGGCGTCACTCGGGTCCAGGGCGAACCGGTATGCCTGCACGGTCCAGCCGGCCGGCGGCTCGTACCGCTTCACGACTCGTCCTTGGCGGTGGCCGCGGCCACCGCGCGGCTGGCCCGGTTCGCCGCGGCCCGCCGGCCGTACAGCCGGGCGCACAGGCTGGTCAGGATCTCCGTCACGTCCCGCACCAGGTCGTCGTCCACCTCGGCCGGGTCGGCGACCAGCAGCCGGCGGCCCTGGGCGGCCAGCGCCGCCTCAACGTACTCGGCGCCGAACCGGGCGAACCGGTCCCGGTGCTCGACCACGATCGTCGTCACGGACGGGTCGCGCAGCAGCCCGAGGAACTTCTTACCTCGGCCGTTCAAGGCGGAGCCGACCTCGGTCACCACGCTGGAGACGACCATGTTCTGCCCGGTGACCCAGGCGGCCACCCGGGCGACCTGCCGGTCAAGGTCGCCTCGCTGATCGACCGACGACACCCGGGCGTAGACAACCACCTGGCCCTGGGTGTCGACACTGACAACGTCCACCATGATCGTTCCCGACGGAAGACGCCGAGCGGGCACCGGCATGGTTCCCTCGCGGAACCATCGGTACGCGGTCTGCGGGTGCACCCCGTTGCGGCGCGCCCACTCAGCAAGCTTCACGACACCGACACTAACACTCACATATTCGCATGCCTGATCACAGAATCGGGAACTGCCAACAACCCTCTCCTCACCGGTCGTCCAGGGACTTCGGTGGTGGTGCCGCCCGCCGAAAACGGCGCCCACAGCTGGACGTAACCATTGATGTTTGGCTATGGATGGAGCGGTCGGGCCGGCCGGGTGCGGGCGCGAGCCGAACGCCGCGCTGGTTGCGCCGAATGGTCGCTCCGACGCCGCCGGTGGTCCGGCACCGCGTGCGTGATCTGTCGTACCCGTGGTCCATGATCGTGTCGTCGCAGCGCCGCCGGCACCGGCTGGCGCGCGCATCACCCTGGGTTGGTCGACAGCGGGAGGGCGGGACGTGACGGACGCCGACGGAGCCGAGTGGCGGCGGCGCAGCGTGCTGGCGGTGGTGCCGCCCGCCCGGCCCCGCAAGCTGGCCAAGGTGCCCTTCGTGGAGCTGGCCGACGGGCGGTTGCAGGGGGTGGTCTCCAGCGGGTCGGACGTCGAACGGGTCTACGTCTCGTCGATCGCCGCCGGCACCCACGCCTACCACTGCAGCACCAACAACAACCGGCCCTGCGGCGGGCTGCGCGGCGCACCCTGCAAGCACCTGCACGCGCTGACCGACGAGGCCCTGCTCCAGTACGGCGTTGACCGGGTCGCCCGCTACCTGCGGGTTGACGTCGGCGACGGGCTCGGCACCGGTGCCGAGCTGCTGTCCCGGCTGGACGGGCGGCCGGAGCCGACCCCGGCCGCGGTGGTGTTCAGTCGTTTCCTGCGCCACCTGGCCTACCTGGAGCTGCCGGACAGCACGGTCGCGCTGCCCGAGCTGCACTGGTTCCCGGCCCCCGGGGTGGGTCGCTGATGCGGGGCACCCAGGTCGCGCGGCTGCGCGAGGCACCGGCCGGGCTGGCCGACGCACTCGACATGGTCGCCGGCTTCGACGACGCCCTGACCAACGGCTTCGGCCGGGTCGGTGAGCGGGACGCAGCGGCGCTGGCCGCGTTCGCCAGCGCGCTGACCGGCACGCCGCTCGCCGACCTGGTGGCCAGCGCGGTCGACGCGGTCACCGCCGGTTCGGTCACGCCAGAGCATCTCGCCGCGCTCGCCGGGGCACGCTCTGCGCTACTCGGCGCGGCGCACGATGCACTGCTCGGGCAGCTCGACGCGACGCTGAGCCGGGACAGGTCACCGTGGACCGCACCCAACACCGGGCCCGCCCAGGCGCCGCCCGCCCTCGCCGGGGCGCGGGCCTGGTGGCACGAGGTGGCCGTCACCGGCTGGCGCGGCGTCGACCACGAGCTGCTCTCGGCCGCGGCCACGGTCGTCGAGGCCGCGCTGGCCGTGCCGGAGCTGCGCCGGCCCGCGGTCCTGCTCGACGGGCTCGCCGCGGAGCTGCGGGCCTGCATCCCGGTCGCCACCATGACTCGGGTGCCGGCCCGCCGCTGGGCCGACCTGTGGGCCCGGGGTGTGCTGCTCACCCAGGGGATGCCGGCGGCCAACGAGCCGCCAAGGGTCTCCGGACGGCTGCTGCCGCTCGGCGTGGACGTGCACGCCCACGACACAGCCGTACAGGTCCAACTGCACGCCATCCTGGAGCCGGCCGGCGGCGGGCCGGCCCGCCTGGTCCGCACCGCGGTCATCGCCGCGAAGGTGGACACCATCGTCGGTCCGGCCATGTGGCGGCTGCTGTCAACGCATCCGTTGTTGCTCACCGCGCTGGCCGAGCGGCGGGCTCTGACCGTCACCGACCTACCGCTGCACGGCGGCGACCTGGGCTGGGTCGACGACCGGGTCCAGCTCGACGAGCCCGCCGACCCGTTCGCCACCGCCCGGGTGCTGCTGTCCAGGGCGAGCGCCGCCGCGATCGCCCCACTGGACCGGCACCCGACCGCCATCGCCGAGCCGGTCCTCATCGAGGGCCACCCGGTCCGCGACCAGGCCGGTGCGCTCACCATCGAGCTGGACGGCGAGCCGGTGGCGCTTGCCGTGGACCGGTTGCCGACCGCCGGCCCGCTCACCGCCGAGTTGGTCGCCGCCTCGTCGGCCTGCCTGGGTCTGCTGCGCTGGGACGGCGGCCGGTGGCTGATGCAGCCGTTGGCGGTACGAGCCACCGTGAAGCGCCGGCCGGTGCAGGCGCACAACGGCGACTGGGCGTGCGGCGTCACCGATCCGAAGATCGCCAAGGATGAGGCCAGGGCGGGCGACGTCGTGGCCGTGCTGCGCGAGCGCGCGGGACGGTTGCTGCGCCGATGACCGACGACGAACCCACCGGCGGGCTCGCCGATGCCAACCGCCGCCAGGTGCTCTACTGGCGGCTGCTGTCCCGATTGTTCGACCACGACGAGCAGCCCAACCTGGAGTTGGCGAGCGTGGCCGTGGTTGACGACCTCGGGCTGCCGGCCGCACTGCTGGACCCGGCGGTCTCGGTGGACACCATCGTGCAACGCTTCCCGGCGCTCGCGGCCGAGCTGCGCGGGCTGCTCACGTCCACCGACGACGGCGCCGCGTCGAGTGACGGCGACCCCTACCAGCCCGGCGAGTCCGAGGTACGCCGGGCCGCGCTGGTGTCGAAGCTGCTGCTCAACGTCTTCGCGACCGGTTCCGGGTCGGTCAGTGCCGGGCAGTTGGCCCGTTGGCAGTCCGACGCCGGCTGGTTCGAGCAGGCGCTCGGCTGCGAGCCCGGCGAGGTGCGCCGCCAGGGCGCCGGGCTGGGCGCCATCCTCGCCGGTCTGGAGGGCGACCTGGTCCGGCGGATGCACCTGCGGGAGGTGCTGGCCGATCCGGCGCTGGCCAGCCAGTTGACCCCCAGCATGTCGCTGATCGAGCAGTTGCTCCGGGACAAGGCCAACCTCTCCGGGGTGGCGCTGGCCAACGCCAAGGCGTTGATCCGGCGCTTCGTCGACGAGGTCGCCGAGGTGCTCCGGACGCAGGTGCAGCAGACCAGCGTCGGGACGCTGGACCGGTCGGTGCCGCCCAAGCGGGTGTTCCGCAACCTGGACCTCGACCGGACCATCTGGCAGAACCTGACCAACTGGAGCCCGGACGACGAGCGGCTCTACGTCGACCGGCTCTACTACCGGCAGACCGCCCGGCGGACCACGCCGGCCCGGCTCATCGTCGTGGTGGACCAGTCCGGATCCATGGTCGACTCGATGGTCAACTGCACCATCCTCGCGTCGATCTTCGCCGGGCTGCCGAAGGTGGACGTCCACCTGATCGCCTACGACACCCGTGCACTGGACCTGACCCCGTGGGTGCACGACCCGTTCGAGGTGCTGCTCCGTACCCAGCTGGGTGGCGGCAACGACGGGCCGGTGGCGCTGGCGCTGGCCCGGCCGAAGATCGTCGAACCGAAGCAGACCGTGCTGGTGTGGATCTCGGACTTCTACGAGTTCGACCGGTCCCAGCCGCTCTACGACGGCCTCGCGGCGGTGCATCGCTCCGGCGTCCGGGTCATCCCGGTCGGCTCGGTCAGCAGCTCCGGCCAGCAGAGCGTCAACCCCTGGTTCCGCCAGCGCTTCAAGGACCTGGGCACCCCGGTCATCTCCGGTCACATCCGCAAACTCGTCGTCGAGCTCAAGAACTTCCTCACCTAGGAGACCCATCCCTCATGACCGAGATGCTGCGCGCCCCCGCCGAGGTCACGTACGCCGACGAGCTGGATTTCCTCGAGTCGGTCGACACCGGCCCGAAGCCGTTCTCGTGGCGGCTGAGCCCGCGCATGGTCCGGCTGTTCGTCCTCGGCTCGGAGCGGGCCGACGGCCTCGACCGGGAGATCCCGCAGAAGTGGTTCGGTGACCGCAGCTTCGTCGAGCGCAGCATCGTCACCCTGGCCTCGGATCGCGGCCTGCTGCTGATCGGCGACCCAGGCACCGGCAAAAGCTGGTTGGCCGAGCTGCTGGCCGCTGCGATCTGCCGCAACTCCACCCTGGTCGTGCAGGGCACCGCCGGCACCACCGAGGACCACATCAAGTATTCGTGGAACGTGTCCATGGTGATCGCCAAGGGGCAGTCCCGGGATTCGATGATCCCGTCGCCGATCATGACGGCGATGGAGCGCGGCGTGGTCGGCCGCTTCGAGGAGCTGACCCGCTCCACGAGCGACGTGCAGGACGCCCTGATCTCGATCCTCTCCGAGAAGTACGTCGCCATTCCCGAGCTGGACCAGGACAACATCGTCTTCGCCCAGCCCGGCTTCTCGATCATCGCCACCGCGAACAGCCGCGACCGGGGGGTCAACGACCTCTCCTCGGCGCTCAAGCGGCGGTTCAACTTCGTCCGGATCCCGGTGGTCACCAACAAGCGCAGCGAGGCGGAGATCGTCCGCTTCCGCACCGAGGAGCTGCTGCGGCGGCACCGGATCGAGTTGGACGTGCCGCCCACCCTGCTGGACATCCTGTTGCAGAGCTTCGCCGACCTGCGCGCCGGCGCCGCGGCGGCGACCAGTGACGACGAAAAGTTGGAGTCGGCGCTGTCCACCGCCGAGCAGATCGGCGTGCTGGAGGACGCCATCCTGCACAGCCAGTTCTTCGGCGACCGCACGCTGCGGGCGGCGACCCTCGCCGGGTCGTTGGTCGGGTCGCTGGCCCGGCGCAGCCCGGAGGATCTGGCGATCCTCAACAAGTACCTGCACGGCGTGGTGGAGCCCCGGGCCCGCAAGGACGACGAGGAGTGGGCGGGCTTTCTCGACGGCGGTCGTCAGGCGATCGCCACCCTGTCATGACCGCACCCGCCGTCGCCGGTCCGTTCGGCGCGCTGCGGGAGCAGCTCACCGACGCGGCCGCCGCGTTCGCCGACTCCCCGGACGCGCTGGCCGGGATCCTCGCCGGCATCGTCGATGACGTCGACCGGGCCCTCGGCGAGCGGCTGGAGATCTTCCCGGTCTGCCACCACTCACCGGCTTCCGGCCTGGCCATGGTGCGCCGGCTGCGGGCGAAGCAGCCCCGGGTGATCTACCTGGAGCTGTGCGAGGATCTCCAGCCGCTGCTCGGGGAGTTGCGCAACTGCCGGCTGCCGGTCGCGGTGCAGGCGTTCGCCTCGGAACTGGCCGACTTTCCGGCCAACTGGGGCCCGCTCAGCGTCGTCGCGCCGGTCACCGAGGCCTCGGCGGAATACCAGGCCATCGCGTACGCGCTGGAGACCCCAGGGGTCGAGTTGGTGCTGGTGGACCGGTCCACCGACCACGTCTTCCAGTGGACACCACGCGCCGACGGCGACGACGGGATCGGCCCGGCCGGCGGGGCGGGCGAGGAGGCCGCGCTGCACGGTGACGCGGTCGGCGTGGAGATCGGCGACCTGCGGCCCCGGTTCGCGGAGTTGGAGGCGTACCTGCTGCACCACGGCAAGGTGCGGCACTGGTCGGAATGGTGGGACCAGTACGTCGAACGGCCGCTCGCCGACGCCGACCACGACACCTACCGGCAGGTGATGGTGTTGATCGGCAGCCTGTTCCGGCGGCTGCGCCCGAGCGGCTCCGATCGGCTGGACCGCGACGAGGACCGCGAGCGCTACATGTGGACACGGATGCGTCAGCACCTCGCCGCCTCGGGCGTCGACCCCGCCGACTGCCTCTACGTCTGCGGCGCGTTCCATGCCGCGAGCCGGGTCGAGCAGTTCGGCATCGGCTCGGCCGCCCCGGATTTCGAGATCACTCCGCGCACCGCCACCCGCTGGCGGTACGGCCTCATCCCGTCCAGCCATTCGGCGATCGAGGCGCAGTTCGGCCTGGCACCCGGCTCGGTCTCGATCGCGGCGGCGACCTGGACCAAGGCGGTGAGCCGCAACGGGCTCACCCCGTTCCGGTTGGATGGCCAGCGCGGCACGTCGACCCGTGGCCGACGCCGTCGCTCCGCCGCCGCCTCCTCCCCCGACGTCGCGCCCTCCCCCACCGCCGTCCCCTCCGCGGCCGCGCCGGTCGCCGACCGGCTCAGCGGCTTCCTCGCCGGGACGCCCGTCCTGGACGGCCTGGACGAGGCGGAGCTGCGCGGCTGGTGCGTCGACATCGTCCGACTGGCCCGGCGCAATGGATACCTGGCCAGCACCGCCGACGCGATCGCCGTCTTCGAGACCTCGGTCCTGCTGGCCGCCCTGCGCAACCGGGCCCGACCCACCCCGTACGACTTCGCCGACGCCGCGGTCACCTGCATCGAGAAGGACGTGGTGCCCGGCCGGCGCGACGTCCGGCGGCTCTGCGAGATCCTGCTGGGCGGCGACCGGATCGGCCAGGTCGGCTACGACGCCCTGCCACCGCTGGCCCGCGACGTGCTCGACCGGCTCCAGCCGCTCGCGCTGGACCTGGAGAAGCGGACCATCCAGCGGGCGCTGCTGGACCTGCACGCCCAACCGGAGCTGGCCGGCTGCTCGGACCTGCTGTGGATGCTGCGGCACCTGCTGCCGCCCGGCGCAGTCCGCCCGATCATGGGTGAGCGCAGGCTCGGGCACCGCTCCCTCCAGGAGAGCTGGGACCTGGCCCTCGGCCGCGATCAACGCGCCCTGATCGAGTTGGGTTACGAGGGGGTGACCGTCGAGCAGGTGCTTGAGCAGCGGCTACGCCGTGCGGTACGCGGCACCGGGGCCACCGCGGCCGGCGCGCTCGCCGCCGTGGAGGATGCCATTCGGCTGCTCAACAGCCCGCGCCTGGTCGACGAGTTGGGCGAGCGGGCGGTCGACCTGCTCGCCGCCGAGCGCACCGTCGACGACGCCCCGGACGTGCTGCGCCGCATCCGTCGGCTGCTGGCCCACCTCCGGGCCACCGCGCCAACCCTGCCGGCCTGGTGCGAGGCATTCGTGACCACCGGGTACGCCCACTACTGCACGCTGCTGCCGACCGCCATCGCGGCGGAGGAGACCGAGGTCCGGCAGGTCTCCGCGATGCTCGGCTTCCTGTTCTCCATGGAGGGCCTTGCTCTCTCCCTGGGGTGCGACCGGTCCCAACTGGAGCTCGCCGTCGCTCAGTCGCATCCGACGGCTCCGGCGAAGGTCTCCCTGCTCTGGGCCGCCCGGCACCAGCTCGGCCTGCTGCCGCTGGCGGAGCTGCGGGCCCGGTGTGCTGACCTGCTGGCGAATCCACTGGTGGTGCCCGCGTTCCCGCAGTACCTCTCCGGCTTCGTGCACGCGCTGGAGCCGGTGCCCGGGCTGGCGCCGTTCGTGGTGGAGACGATGTCCACCGCCTTCGCCCGGCTTCCCGACCCGGTGCTGCTGCCCTGGCTGCCCACCCTGATCACCACGTTGCGCGATCAGGGGCCGGAGCTGGTGCCGCTGCTGGTCCGCGAGGCGGGGCGCACCTTCCCGGGGGCGCTGTCCGAGCTGGACGCCTGGGTGCCGCCGTGGGTGGCGGCGCCGTCCTCCGCGCCGGTGGTCCCCGTCGCCGAGCCGCTGCGACGGACGGGCGCACTGCTCGCCGCCCATCCGGCGGCGGTCGACGCGGTGGCCACGCTGCTCGGCTGTCCCGGCGGATGGCAACCGACCCGCAATCCGAACGCGAGCCCGAGCGCGGTGGCCGCGCTGCTGGCCGGGCATCCGGACACCATCGAGGCGGTGGCAGCGCTCCTGGTGGCGCCGGGCCCGTCGGTCAGCCACGACGTCCACTGACGACTGTCGACGCCCGATGCGGGGTCACGCGCCGGGCAGCGCAGGGTCACACGGCGGACGGTGCCCGGGTACGGTCCCAGGTGACCGCGGTCACGGCAGGCGCGGACAGCGGCCCCGGCCGGGCACGGCGTCCGCTCGCCGACCGGCCGCCACACCGGCCGCCGCCACAGCGGGCGACAGCGCCACGGTGGTGCCGATCCAGGTCACCGGGGACCCGGCGAAGCGGTTCAACCTGGTGCTGCTCGGCGACGGCTACACCGAGGCCGACCTGCCCACCTTCCGGTCACACGTGGACCGGCACCTCAACACGCTGTGGACGATCGAGCCGTTCAAGTCCTACCGCAGCTACATCAACGTGTACGCCGTCGAGATCGTCTCCGCCGAGTCCGGGGTGGACTGTGACCCGGGCCTGTCTGCGCCACAACGGGACACCGCTCTGGGCATGGGCTTCTGGGGTGGCTGCAATCCGGCCAGCGTGCAGCGGCTGCTGACGGTCAACGGCGCGGCGGCGAACACGTACGCCGACCTGGCCGCCGGGACCAACCGGGGCAACCGCCAGCTGAGCGCCCTCGCCAACAGCGGCACCTACGGCGGCGCGGGCGGCAGCAACGCCACCGCCTCCGGGGGTGACGACAGCTCACTCTTTCGTGCGTAACCGTGCGTATCTGTGAGCAAATGTTATCATGTGGCCGTGAAGCTTGCCGAGTGGGCGCGCCGTAACGGGGTGCACCCGCAGACCGCGTACCGGTGGTTCCGTGAGGGAACCATGCCGGTGCCCGCTCGGCGGCTCCCGTCGGGCACGATCCTGGTGGACGTTGCCGATACCGCCCCGCAGGACCAGGTTGTCGTGTACGCCCGGGTCTCCTCGGCGGACCAGAAGGCCGACCTGGACCGGCAGGTCGCGCGGGTGACCGCCTGGGCCACCGCCCAGCATCTGACCGTGTCCCGGGTGGTGACCGAGGTAGGGTCGGCACTGAACGGGCGTCGCAAGAAGTTCCTGGCCCTGCTCCGCGATCCGGCCGTGGTGACGGTCGTGGTCGAGCACCGGGACCGGTTCGCCCGGTTCGGCGCCGAGTACGTCGAGGCGGCACTGACCGCGCAGGGCCGCCGGCTGCTGGTGGTGGACCCGGCCGGGGTCGACGACGATCTCGTGCGGGACGTCACGGAGATCCTGACCTCGCTGTGCGCGCGGCTGTACGGCCATCGGGCCGCCGCGAACCGGGCCAACCGAGCCGTCGCCGCGGCAACCACCGAGGACGACTCGTGATCGTCAACCAGGCGTACCGGTTCGCGCTGGACCCGAACGCTTCCCAGATGGCCGCGCTGGCATCGCACGTCGGGGCCAGCCGCAAGGCGTTCAACTGGGCGCTTGGGTTGGTCAAGGCGCAGATGGACCAGCGCGCCGCGGAGAAGACCTACGGCCTTACCGGCGACCAGCTCACTCCTTCCGTGTCGTGGACGCTGCCGTCGCTGCGTAAGGCGTGGAACGAGGCCAAGGGCGACGTGGCGCCGTGGTGGGCGGAGAACTCCAAAGAGGCGTACGCCGCCGGGATCCGCAACCTGGTCCGTGGCCTGGACGCTTGGCGCGACTCCAAGTCCGGCAAACGTAAAGGGCCGAAGGTCAACTTCCCGTGCTTCAAGAACAAGCGGTCGGAGACGAAGTCGTGCACGTTCACGACCGGCGTCATCCGGGTCGAGCCGGACCGCAAGCACGTCGCTCTGCCACGCCTAGGCACGATCAAGCTGCACGAGTCGGCCCGCAAGTTGGCCCGGCGTCTGGAAGCGGGCACCGCCCGGATCCTGTCCGCGACGGTGAAACTGGACGGCGGCCGGTGGTACGTGTCGTTTTCCTGCGAGGTCGACCGGCAGATCGCCGACCACGCCCGGTCGGATGCCGTGGTCGGCGTGGACGTCGGCATCAAGCACCTGGCCGTGTTGTCGACCGGCGACGTGATCGACAACCCGCGCCATCTGGCGGGCGGGGCCAAGCACCTGCGGCGGCTGTCACGGCGGGTGTCCCGCCGGGTCGGCCCCGGACCGACGCACCGGCCAGGAGGCATCCAAGCGCTGGCAGAAGGCCAACGCGGACCGGTCCCGGGCATACGCCCGGGTGGCGAACCTGCGCCGCGACGGCCTACACAAGCTCACCTCCGCGCTGACCGCCGACTATGCCACGATCGTGGTGGAAGACCTGAACGTTGCCGGGATGGTCCGCAACCGCAAGCTAGCCAAGGCCATCTCCGACTGCGGGTTCGCCACGATCCGCGGCTTGCTGGGTTACAAGACAACGTGGAACGGTGGTCGGCTGGTCACCGCCGGCCGCTGGTTCCCATCGAGCAAGACCTGTTCGGACTGCGGCGTAGTGAAAGCCAAGCTGCCGCTGCGAGTCCGGACCTTCGAGTGTGACGCCTGCGGGATCGTCCTGGATCGGGACTTGAACGCGGCCAGGAATCTCGCTCGGCTGGTTGAGCGTGAGGCGGGTACCGGAGTGGCCGGAGACCCGGAGCCGCAAGGCTTCAACGGACGTGGAGCCGACCGTAGGACCCCGCTTGCGGGGCAGGTGGCCGTGAAGCGTCCACCCCGACTGGGGACCGTCGGCCGGCAACGGCCGACTGCCGATCGCGAACTCACGTTCGCTCACTGAAAGGCAACGGTTGACCGGCACCGACGACAGCGCCGGGCAGGTCACCTCGGAGTTCCGGCTCGACGGCGACGGCTGGCACAACTACTACGGCTGGCCCACCGATGCCCGGTCGCCCTTCCTGTTCACGGCCACCGGCACGGACGTGGACGGCCTGGTCTACGGCAACCTCGGCTCGGGCGGGCTGTCGGTGTCCCCGTTCGCCGAGCGGTCCCCCGGCTACGGCCGGCACACGATCGAATACCGGGGCATCGACGCGGTCGGCAACATCGGCGCGGCCCGCGCATTCGTGGCCACGCTGATCCCGCCGCCGCCGACCTGCACCAGCGTGGTGTCCGGCCGGCACGCCGGCCCGCTGGTGGTCTCCGCCGGTGTCACCTGCCTGCGCGAGGCGACCGTGTCGGGCGGGGTGACCGTCCGGCCCGACGCCACCCTGGTCACCGAGCGGTCCTCGATCGCCGGGAGCCTGGTGTCGACCGGTGCCACCGCCGTCGAGCTGCTGAACACCGACGTGCGGGGCGCCGTGACGCTGACCGGCACCACCGACCACGTCACGGTGGTGGGGGCACGGGTGACCGGTCGGCTGGTGCTGGCCAGCGCGGGCACCGCGACGGCGCCCACCCTCGCCGGCAGCCGGGTGGGCTCGCTGGCCTGTTCTGGCCCGACCCCGGTCGATCTCGGCGCCCCCACCACCGTGCGCGGCGCGACCTCCGGCCGATGCGGGTCGACGCCGGCAGCCTGACGCCGCGCGACGCGCAACCGCCTCGGGGGCGGCGCGGGCCAACGCTCGCGCCGCCCCTCCCCCGGCCGGGGCTGCCCGCACCGGTTCGACGCCCGGTGCCGGCGGCGGCCGAGGAAACCGACCGGCTCGTGGTGGTCAGGCGTGAGTGGGACGGTGACGGGTAGGCAGCGGCCCGGCGGCATGTCGACAACAGCCGGGTAGGAGGCCGCGATGAGCACGTACCGGGACGAGCAGAGTGATCCGGTTCCCCCGCCGGAGGCGGACGCCCTGGAGCAACGGCAGGACGCGGTCGACATGGGGCCGCCGGACCGAATGTCGGGTGACGTGGACCCGGAGGCCTCCGAGGCCGATCTGGCCGAGCAGGGATCTCTGCCGGCGGGCACGCTCGAGGAGACGACGTCGCTTCCGATCGAGGCCGACGCGGCGGACGTCCTCGAACAGCGCCAGGAGATCCCCACCCGCGACGAGGGCCGGCGGACGTGACGGTGCCGGCCACCGGCTGAGGCACGTCCGGTGGCGGTTCAGTCCAGTTGCCACAGCCTGCGGTTCCACCAGCCCGGGCGGCGGCGGGCCACCTCGCGCAACCGCCAGTGCTCGGCGTGCTGGGTCACGATGAACAGCGGCACCAGGCCGAGCGCCAGCAGCGGCAGGTAGCGCGGCGCCGAGCGGTTCTCCCGCAGCGACGCGGCCAGGGCGGCCGCACCCGACACGTACAGGATCGGGTTGTAGAACCGCATCAGCTCCGGTCCCAGCCCTTCGTACTCGCGCAGCCAGGGCACGCCCAGCCGGGTCCGCCGGCGCGGCCAGCCGCGCAGCTGGGCGAGCACCGTGGCCAGCCCGACGCCGTTGCAGACGGCGAAGACCGCGTCGGCGGATGCCGGCCGGTTGCCGGCCGTCCGCCACAGCGTTCCGGTGCCGAGTGCCCACAGCCCGGCGGCGGGCACCGGGCCCAGGACAGCGGCCGCCGGCATGCCGACGCCGGCGCCCAGCTCGAAGAACGCCTGCGCCGCCAGGCCCGCCGTGGCGAGCCTGGTCAGCGGCCGGCTGCCGGCCGTTTCCGCTCGCACCCGGCTTCCGGCCATCCACCCGATCCGGCTTGACCCCACGGCAGGACCCTTCCGCAGTACGGCACCTCGGCTCGTCGCCGGTCACGCCCCCGACCAGCCCGAACGCGGTACCCGCTCCGGCCCGGCCTACACGCTCTGGTCGCGACCCGCCCGACCTGCTCAGCCGGCGACGACCCGCCAGAGGAGGAGGGCGTTGAGCGCGACGACCAGGACGGCCACCAGGGACGCGGCGACGGTGGTGAGCGGGTGGTTGACCAGGTTGCCCATCAGGTCGCGGCGCCGGGTGAAGGCGACCACCGGGATCAGCGCGAACGGAATGCCGAAGCTGAGGATGACCTGCGACAGCACCAGGGCACGGGTCGGGTCGAGGCCGATGGCGAGCACGGCCAGCGCGGGCACCAGGGTGACCAGCCGGCGCAGCATCAGCGGGACCCGGCGGCGCAGGAAGCCCTGCATGATCACCTCGCCGGCGTAGGTGCCGACGCTGGTGGAGGCGAGCCCGGAGACCAGCAGGGCGATGGCGAAGCCGAACGCGGCGGCGGTGCCGATGGTCTGGCCGAGGCCGGCGTGCACCCCCTCCAGACTGTCCGCGCCGGCCGGGCCGCCGCCGCGGAAGCTGGCCGCGGCGATCAGCAGCATGGCGAGGTTGACCGCGCCGGCCGCCGTCAGGGCGAGCAGCACGTCGGTGCGCTGGCCACGGAACAGGGTCCGGCGCTCCGTGTCGTCGGCGGTGGGGATGCGGTCGCGGGTCAGCGCGGAGTGCACGTAGATGACGTGCGGCATGACGGTGGCGCCGAGGATGCCGGCGGCGAGCAGCACACTGTCGGTGCCCTGGAGCCGGGGCACCAGGCCGGCCATGGCGGAGCCCGGGTCGGAGTCGGCGGCGAGCAGGTTCGCGGCGAGGGCCAGGACGATGACGCCGAGCAGCACGGCGATGGCGATCTCGAAGGCGCGGAACCCGCGCGAGCGCAGGGCGAGCACGGCGAACGCGGCGGTGCCGATGATGATCCCGCCGGGCAGCAGGGGGATGCCGAAGAGCAGGTACAGGGCGACCGCGCCGCCGATCACCTCGGCCAGGTCGGTGGCCATCGCGACCAGCTCCGCCTGCACCCACATCATCCGGTTCACCGGCCGGGGCAGGCGTTCCCGGCACAGCTCGGGCAGGCTGCGCCCGGTGGCCAGGCCCAGCTTGGCGGTGAGTGTCTGCACCAGCATGGCCATCACGTTGGCCACCACCACGACCCAGACCAGCAGGTAGCCGTAGCGGGCGCCGGCGGCGGAGTTGGTGGCGAAGTTGCCGGGTCGACGTAGGCGACAGCCGCGACGAACGCCGGGCCGAGCAGGATCAGCCGGCCGCGTACCCGGCCCCGGGCGCGGGCGACCTGCAGCGGCGTCGCCGTCGACACCACGAGTTCGTTGGTGACCATCGAACACCTCCCCGTCCGGCACGGATCGCGTGTCCGTCCCTTCCCAGGCGGCTGACCCGTCGGGGCCAAGGTGTGGCCTACCGGTGCCAGCACCGCCGACCAGGCCCGAGGACTTGCCCGTTCGGGGGGACTTGCGGTGCCGCCCTTGACAGCGGTGGGGCTCCCGATGAAGCTGTCTATTAGTCCTACTGTCGTAGGACAACAGGAAGGATCGTCTCGAGTGATCGAGTTTGTGCTGGACAGCCGGTCGAAGGTGAACACCTACATGCAGCTCGTGCAGCAGGTGAAACAGGCGCTGCGGGTCGGCCTGCTGGTGCCGGGCGACCAGTTGCCGAAGGTCCGGGACGTCGCGCAGTCGCTGGCGATCAACCCGAACACGGTGCTGAAGGCGTACCGGGAGCTGGAGATCGAGGGTCTGGTCGGCGGCCGACCCGGGGTGGGCACGTTCGTCCAGCGCACCCTGGCCGGCGCTTCCCTGCCCAACCAGGCCGAGCTGCGTGAAGACCTGGTGGCGTGGCTGCACCGGGCGCAGGCCGCCGGCCTCACGGCCGAGGACGTCGTCGCCCTGGTGGAGACCACACTGCGAGCCACCCTCGCCGACGAAGCCCCACAGAAGGAGCCCGCGTGAGCGAGCACAGCGAGCGAACCATCAGGCACAGCAGCCAGCGCTCGCGCCACCGCGAGGCGGTGGCGTGAACGGAACGAGAGGACAGAGGATGGACATGGTCTTGGAGGCCGACCAGCTGGGCAAGCGGTACGGCAGGACCTGGGCGTTGCGGGACTGCTCGCTACACCTGCCGGCCGGCCGGATCGCCGCGCTGGTCGGGCCGAACGGTGCCGGCAAGAGCACCCTGCTGCACCTGGCCGTCGGGCTGCTCAAGCCCGACGCGGGAGCGGTACGCGTGTTCGGCAGATCGCCGTACGGCGACACGGAGGGCCTGGCCGACATCGGCTTCGTCGCACAGGACACCCCGCTGTACCGGGACTTCACCGCAGCCGAGTTGGTCACCGCCGGCGGCAAGCTGAACCGGCGGTGGGACGCCGAGTTGGCCCGCAATCGGCTGGCCCAGCTCGGCATACCGCCAGATCGGCCGGTCGGCAAACTCTCCGGCGGGCAACGCGCCCAGGTGGCGCTCGCCCTGGCGCTGGCCAAGCGGCCCCGGCTGCTGCTGCTCGACGAGCCGGTCGCCAGCCTCGACCCGCTGGCCCGGCGGGAGTTCCTCCAGTCGCTGATGGGCAGCGTGGCGGACTCCGGGACCACCGTCCTGCTCTCCTCGCACCTGCTGGCCGACCTGGAACGCGTCTGCGACTACCTGATCGTGCTCAACGCCGCTCAGGTGCAGCTCGCCGGCGCGGTCGACGACCTGGTCGCCGGGCACCGGCAGCTGGTCGGCCCACGGCACGACGGCGGCCCGATCGGGGGCGTCGCCGCCGTCATCCGGGCCAGCCACACCGACCGACAGTCCACGCTGCTCGTCCGCGCCGACGGTCCGGTCACCGATCCGGCCTGGACGGTGCGCGAGGTCGGCCTGGAGGACGTCATCCTGGCTTACCTGGCCGACGGCAACACGCAGACCAGTCACAGCGAGTGGGGGGTGCCGGCATGATCTGGCTGACCTGGCGGCAACACCGCAAGCAGGCACTCTTCACCCTGCTGGGGTTCGTGGCGCTGGCCGCCCTGCTGGTGCCGATCGGCCTGTCGATGCGGAACAGCTTCGCCGATCTCGGGCTGGCGGAGTGCGTACGCCAACTGAACGACACGAACGTGGCCGCGGCGACCCGGGACGGCTGCGAGGCCGGCTTCCGCCGCTTCACCAACCGGTACGGCAGCCTGAACCTGGTGGCCGTGCTGCTGATCACGCTGCCGGTGCTGGTCGGCCTGTTCTGGGGCGCCCCGCTGGTCGCCCGCGAGGTGGAGCAGGGCACGCACCGGTTCGTCTGGACCCAGGGCGTCGGCCGGAACCGCTGGGCGCTGGTGAAGTTCGGGCTGGTCGGCGCGGCCGTCGTGGTCCTCGCGGTGTGCTACGGGCTGGGCATGTCGTGGTGGGTCGAGCCGCTCACCCAGTCCGCGCACGAGGGCCGACTCGGCCTGATCGTCTTCGACCTCCAGGGCGTCGCCCCGATCGGCTACACCCTCTTCGCCGTGGCGCTCGGCATCTTCGCCGGCACCGTCTGGAAGCGGATGCTGCCCGCCATGGGCATCACCCTGGCCGGATTCATCGGCGTACGGGCGGCGGTGGCGGTCCTGGCCCGACCGCACTACCAGCCCGCCCGCACCCAGACCTTCCCGATCGAGGGGGACGGGACACCGGAGATGGGCCGGGGGGACTGGATCCTCGCCCAGGGCGTCCGGAACCCCGACGGGACGATGATCGCGGAGGACACCCGAATCCAGTGCCCGCCGGGCGGAAAGGGGCCGGACGGTCGGACCTGCGGCGCCGAGCTGGGTCTCGAGCCGGGCGCGTACAACTGGCAGCTCTACCAGCCGGCGGACCGGTTCTGGCTGTTCCAGGGCATCGAGACGGGAATCTTCGTCGCCCTCGCGCTGCTCCTGCTCTACCTGGCCATCCGCCGGGTCCGCCGGATCGCGTAACCCGGCAGCGGGTGATCGCCGGGGCCACGGGGCCCGGCGATCACCCGCTGCGCAGGCCCTCGGCGGTCAGTTTCAGCCAGGACGCGAGGTCGTGCAGCTCGTCGTGCACGGCCCGGGTCATCTCCGGCGTAAAGGGCACGTCCTCGTGGATGGCGTGCACCGTGAGCGTGCCGCGCCGGCGGTCGGCCATGGCGTCGACCTTTCCGACCAGCCGGTCGCCATGCAGGATCGGCAACGCGAAGTAGCCCCACCGCCGGTTGGCCTTCGGCTTGTACATCTCCAGGACGTACTCGTACTCGAACAGGTCCGCGAGGCGGACCCGGTCGTGCACCAGCCGGTCGAAGGGCGACAACACCGCGGTACGCCCGGTGAACGGTTGCCCGAGCGCAGCCGGGTCGACCCGCCAGACGCCCGGGACGCCCTCGACGACCGCCGGCTCACCAGCGTCACCGACCTCCGCCGGCTCGCCGGGGACAGCCACCGCCTTCTCCCGCGCGATGCCCAACGCCCGCAGCCGCCGCTCGTTGCGGAGTCGGTGCGCCTGCTCCAGTGGGACGACGGGCGTGCCCGTTGGGTAGACCCGCTCCGCCACGTCCCAGAGGCGCTGTCGGCCCTGGCGGGCGGCGATCGCGACCTCTCCCCGCAGGACCAGGAACTCCAGCATCTGGGTGACGTTGCGGTTGTTGGTCCACCCCGACGACGGCCAGGGCACCACGCAGGTGTCCGGGATGTCGCGGGAGAGCAGCGGCCCGGAGCGGCCGAGCAGGTCGAGCACGTCCCGGCGGAACGAGTCGTTGGCGCGCAGCCACTCGCGCGGGCGCTCGTAACTGGGCCAGGTCGCCATGGCGGCGAGATAGAGCCGCAGATCGTCCATCGGCCGCACCATCGCCTGGTGCTCGAAGAGCGTCCGGTCCCGCTCCAGCGCCTGCCGCAACTCGGCTGGCTGGTACGACGAGCCGAGTCGGCTCCAGGCGACCAGGTCGGCGCTCGGCGCGACGGCGGCCGTCGGGTCGATCTGCAACAGCGTCAGCTGACGCACCACGGTCAGCAGGTCCGTCGGCCGCTGGGCGGCCAGCAGTTGGGCCCGGACGGCGATCCGCCGCGCCTGCGCCCGATCGAGCTGGTGCACCACCACGTCGCCGAGCCTAACGGCGACGCCCGACACTGCGCGGGAACGTGAAGTCGGATTCCGGCCCGTCGCCAACGCGACTGAAAGTGCCCATCCGATCACACTTGGTGCTCCGATGTGGACCTCAGGGCCGGGTCGGCCGGGCCGCAGGGATGGGAGCGCACGAGTGAAGTCCAGAATCCTCCGTCGGGTCGCCGCGTCGGCCGTGGCGCTCGCCTGCGCCGTGCTGGGCGCGGTGGCGTTGCCGGCCGCCCCGGCGACCGCCAGCCCGATCCGCAACGCCACCGCCTGGTCGGTGCTGCTGTGCAAGTTCAGCGACAAGCCGGCCGAGCCGCAACCGCCGTCGCACTTCGCCAACTTCCTCACCGCGGCCGGGATCGGCACCGGCGGGGTGGCGGACTACCTGGCCGACCAGTCCGGCGGGCGGGTGTCGCTGGCGGGCTCGGTCGTTCGAGGCTGGTACACCATGCCGTACACGCTGGCGCAGTTCCAGTCGATCGACCGGTGGACCCGGATCCAGCGCTGCGTGGACACCGCGGCGACCGCCGGCTACGCGGTGCCCGCCGGGAACCGGATCGCGGTCATGCTCAACGACTGGGTGGATTCGGGTGCGGCCGGTGGCCGGGTGCTGCTCGACCCGGGCGCCTGGAACGTCGGCTTCGCCGCGCACGAGATGCTGCACGGATACAACCTGGGGCACTCGTTCTCCAACGACACCACGTACCAGAACGCGCCATGGTCCCAGCCGGGCGAGTACGACGACCCGTGGGACGAGATGAGCGCCATGCACATCTACGCCTTCGGCACCGCGAACTACGGCACCAGCGCGGTCGGGCTCAACGGGCCCCACCGCGACGAGTTGGGCTGGCTGCCCAAGAACCGGATCTTCACCATGGCCGCCGACGGCATCGGATCGCGCACCCTCACCATGGCGCCGCTGGAGGTGCCCGCCGCGAGTGGCCCGCAACTGATCCGGATCCCGTTCGACCCGGCCGACCTGTTCCACTACTACACCATCGAGTTCCGCCGGAAGACCGGTTGGAGCGCCGGTATCCCCGGCGACACCGTGCTGCTGCATGAGGTCCGCAACGGCACCCCCACCCTGCTCCGTACCGGGCCCGGCGGCGGGCCGGCGCAGTCGGTCAACGCCAACAGTGTGCAGATCGGCGTGAACTGGGTCTCCGGCAATGCCGCCTCGGTGACCGTCACCACCGACGTGGTCAACCGCTGCCTGCAGGGGTACGTGTGGCGCGAGGCCCGCCCCGGTGACCTGGTCTGCGTCACCGGCGCCACCCGCAGCCAGGTGTGGGCGGACAACGCCGCCGCGGCGAGCCGCTGGGTGAACGGCCCGTACGGCCCGCACACCTGCGTCGCCGGCTACGTGTGGCGCGAGGCGTACGCCGGGGACGACGTCTGCGTCACCGGCACCCAGCGCAGCCAGGCCGCCGCCGACAACGCCGCCGCGGCGTCGCGGCGCAATCCCGCCCGGCTGGTGTTCGGCCCGAACAGCTGCGTCAGCGGGTACGTCTGGCGCGACGGCGACCAGTCCGACTACGTCTGCGTGACCGGCGCAACCCGCTCCCAGGTGCTCGCGGACAACGCGGCCGCCGCGAGCCGCTGGGTCAACGGACCGTATGGGCCGCACACCTGCGTCGCCGGCTACGTGTGGCGCGAGGCGTACGCCGGGGACGACGTCTGCGTCACCGGCACCCAACGCAGCCAGGCCGCCGCCGACAACGCCGCCGGACCGGGCCGGGTGCTGCGCCCCGCCGGCTGATCCGTGGCGCGCCCCGGTGGTCGGTCACCGGGGCACGCCGCCTGTCCGGTCGGAGTCCCGCACCTGCGCCTGGTCGAACGCCGGCAGGGGCAGCGGGTACGTCACCGGCGTTCGGTGTCGGACCCCTCCGGCGGCAGGTCGAGCAGGGCGTCGGTCGGATCGGTGCGGGGCGGGCCGGCCGGCCACCAGGCACCGGCACGGCGCCGGAACGGATACCAGCGTCCGTCCGGGCCGTGGCGCAACTGCACGTCCCGGCCGACGGTCCACCGGTTGCGCCAGGACTTCACGTCGCCGTCCACCACCGCACGCAGCGCCGCGGTGGTTCGGGCGGTCACCTCGGGCGGCGGGGTGAACACCGCGTCGAGGGCGGCCACGCCGGCCGGACCGGCGTACTCCCAGGCCCGGACGGCCCGGGGCAGCTCTGCCGCTCGCCCGCTGGCCTCGGCGAGCCGCTCGACGGCCGGCGAGCGCGG
The DNA here is from genome assembly GCF_045207365.1 of Micromonospora sp. NBC_00858. Taxonomy (NCBI): domain Bacteria; kingdom Bacillati; phylum Actinomycetota; class Actinomycetes; order Micromonosporales; family Micromonosporaceae; genus Micromonospora; species Micromonospora sp. NBC_00858. Next base: position 4,249,989 of record NZ_CP108828.1, read on the forward strand.
CACGCTGGCGGCCAGCCGGACGGCGTCCGGCCAGGCGTCGGGCTCCGGCGCGAGCAGCTCCGCGCGGGTGGCGGCGAGCAGTTGCCGGGCCCGGGAAGCGACGTCGGCGGCGAGCAGCCCGAGCGCCTCGGCATCGACGCCGGGCGCGGAGTGTCCGGCGAGGATCGGGGCGAGCGCCAGCGGTGCGCCGGGCACCGGCGCGGGCGGTGCAGGTAGCGGCGCCGGGGCAGCGGCCCAGGCTTCCTCCGCCGGGGTGCCGACCGGGGCGGCGGCGTCCGCCACCGCGATGTGCCGCCGGGCGTTGCGCCGGCGCAGCTCCTCCACCAGCTCGGTCTCGGCCCGCCCGCGCATCAGCAGCAGCACGAACGGGTCGCGGTCGAGCAGCCAGGACGTCTGGTAGGCCAACGCTGCGGCGTGCCGGCAGGGCTGGTCCCAGGACGGGCATTCGCACTCCGGTTCCAGGTCGCCGTAGCCGGGCAGCAGGCGTACCCCGGCGTCCTCGGCGGTATTGACCAGCTCGGGCGGCATCTCCCGGTCGAGCAGGGCGGCGATGTGGCCGGCCTTCGCGGCGAGCGCGTCGAGCAGACGGTCCCACTGGCGCTCGGAGAGCGGGCCGACGCGCACCACGGTGTCGTGCGGACGGTCCGGGTCGCCGTCATGGACCGGGGCGGAGATCCGACCCGGACTCACGGTGATCGGGCCGACCTGACCGGCGAGCGCGTACCGGCGCCCCCGGCTCAGCTGCCCACGGTCGAGCGCGGCCCGCTCCATGGCGTCGATCCAGGCGGTGCCCCACCAGGTGGCGGCGAACGTCCGGCCGATCCGCCGGTCCGGTGCGAAGGCCGGGAAGCTGCGGGCCCGTCCGTCGTCCCGCACCGGTTCGGCGTCGTCGTCCCACAGGTCGTCGAACTCCTCGTCGCCCGTCACGTCCCGTCCCCTCGTTCCTGGTCGCCGAGCCGGACGAGCCGGAGCAACTCGGCGTCGGACAGCTCGGTCAGGGCGGTCTCGCCGCCGCTGAGCACGGCGTCGGCCAGGGCTCGCTTGGCCTCCAGGAGGGCGGCGATGCGCTCCTCCAGGGTGCCCTGGGCGATCAGCCGGTGCACCTGCACCGGCCTGGTCTGCCCGATCCGGTGGGCCCGGTCGGTGGCCTGTTCCTCGACGGCCGGGTTCCACCAGCGGTCGTAGTGGATGACATGGTCGGCCCGGGTCAGGGTCAGGCCGGCGCCGGCCGCCTTGAGCGACAGCAGGAAGACCGGCACCTCGCCGGCCTGGAACCGGCGGATCAGCTCCTCGCGCCGCGACACCGGTGTGCCGCCGTGCAGCAGCTGCGCCGGTACGCCCCGCTCGGCCAGGTGCCGGGCCAGCAGCCGGGCCATCCGCACGTACTGGGTGAAGACCAGCGCACCGCCACCCTCGGCGAGGATGGTGTCCAACAGGTCGTCGAGGAGGTGCAGCTTCTCCGACCGGCCGCGCAGCGGACCGTGTGCCTCCTTCAGGTAGTGCGCCGGGTGGTTGCAGACCTGCTTCAGCCCGACCAGCAGTTTGAGCACCAGGCCGCGCCGGGCGATGCCGGTGCCGCTGGCCCGGATCTCGGCCAGCACCTCGTCGACCACCTTCTCGTAGAGGGCGGTCTGCTCGGCGGTCAGCGGGACCAGATGGTCGGTGACCGTCTTGGGCGGCAACTCGGGGGCGATGCCCGGGTCCGTCTTGCGGCGGCGCAGCAGGAAGGGGCGGGCCAGGCGGGACAGCCGGCCGACGCTCGCGGAGTCCCGGTCCACCTCGATGGGCCGGGCCCAGGTCGCGCGGAACTCCCCCGCCGTGCCCAGCAGGCCGGGCGTGGTCCAGTCGAGGATCGCCCACAGGTCGGTGAGGTCGTTCTCCACGGGGGTGCCGGTGAGCGCGACCCGGGCCTGGGCCGGGATCGTCCGCAGGGCCTTCGCGGTGCCGCTGAGCCTGTTCTTCACGTACTGCGCCTCGTCCGCGACCACCAGCCCCCAGCGCTGGGTGGTCAGGGTGTCGGCGTCGAGGCGCATGGTGCCGTAGCTGGTCAGCACGATCCCGTCGGCCAGCTCGGCGAGCGACCGGGTGCTGCCGTGGAAGCGGCGTACCGGCGTGCCAGGGGCGAACCGGCGGATCTCCCGCTCCCAGGTGCCGAGCACCGAGGCGGGGCAGACCACCAGGGTCGCGCCGGCGGTGGCCCGGTCGAGCTGGCGGCGCAGGTGCAGGGCCACGACGGTGACCGTCTTGCCCAGGCCCATGTCGTCGGCGAGGCAGCCACCGAACCCGAGCGAGGTCATCCGCTCCAGCCAGCGCAGCCCACGCAGTTGGTACCCGCGCAGGGTGGTGGCGAGCGCGGCCGGCGGGGTCAGCGGCTCCGGCCCCCGGTCGGGGTCGGCGAGCCGTTCACACAGCGCGTCCAGCCAGCCGTCGGCCACCACGTCGACCCGCTCGCCGGCCACCTCGGTGCTGCCGGTCAGGGTCGCCGCCAGGGCGTCGTACGCCGGGAGCGGGGTGAGCCGGCGCTCGGCGGCCCGGCGGGCCAGCTCCGGTGGAACCGCAACCCACCCGTCGCGCAACCGGACGATCGGCCGGGCGACCGCGATCAGGTCCGCCTCGGCGTCGGTCAGCGGCACCCCGGCGAGGGTCAGCTGCCAGCTCAGCGGCATCGGCGCGGCGGAACGGAAGAAGGCCGCCGGCTCGGCGGGCTGCTCCGGTGGAGAACTGACCAGCACCCGGGCGGCGAGCGCGCGGGAGAGCTGCGCCGGCCACTCGATGTCGATGCCGGCCGCGACCAGCCGTGCCTCGGCGCCGTCGAACAGGTCGACCAGGTCCTCGTCGAGCAGCTCCAGCTCGACCGGCGCGGCCTCGTCGAGGAGGCGTTCCAGCGGCGGCCACAGCGCGGCCGCGCGTCGTACGGCGAGCATCGCCTCCACGGTGGCCCGGTCGCCGAGACCGTGCTGGTCGCCCGCCCAGAGGGCCTCGGCGTCGCTGACCAGGGTGGGGTCAGCGAGACTGCGCAGCCGGACCACGGCGCTGGGCGCGGTGGTGTCGAGATCCCCCCGCATCTCCACGCGCAGCGCCACTCGCAGGCCGGTGTCCACCCCGGCGGAGACCTGCCTGGCCCAGCCGCGCAGTTCCTCGGCCGACTGGGGCGCCGGGGCGGTGAAGCGGGGATCGCCGGTGAGCCAGGGCGCGGCCGGGGTACGCGGCAGCGTGTCGGCCACCGCGTCGAGGAAGGCGCGGACCAGTTCCTCCGGGTCGGGGAGGACCAGCCGTCGCGCCGTGGGGTCGAGCGGCACCGCGCGCGCCGTCGGGGGCATCGCGGAGGCCAACGCCCGGATACGTCGCATGTCCTCGACGTCGAACGGGCCGGCGCGCCAGCCGTCGTACCCCTGCGGTGACACTCCGGGCAGGATTCGCCCTCGGGCGACGAGGTGGAGCCCGGTGACCGCGACCGCCGACCAGAACGCGGCGGCCGGGTCGAGCTGGTCGGCGTCGCGCAACGCCACCAGCCGGCGGACCGCGTCGCCCACCGGGATGGACCGGACCGGGACGGTGCACAGCTCCGGCCGGCCGCCGCGCGGGAGGACCAGCCCCAGCTCGCCGCCCTCGCCGACCCGGTCGAACTCCTCGGGCAGCGCGTCGGCGGACGGATGGTGGACGTGAACCGTGCCGGTGCGGGGCGGGTCGCCCGGGGTGAAGACGACCACGAGCGGCACTCTGCCTCCTGATGCATCGTCGGTGGGCGGCCGCCCACCGACCCGACAATCGTGACCTACGACGTTCGACAAGCCCCGGTTCAACCACTCAGCCGCCGGTAGCGGGCCACCGAGAGCGGCAGGAATACGGCGACCAGCACGACTGGCCACACGACGGCCAGCCACGGGTACTGCTGGACCACCCAGGAGTCGCCACCCCAGCCGGCGTTGCCGAAGAGTTCACGGGTCGCGCCGACGGTCACCGACAGGGGGTTCCACTCGGCCACCGTGCCCAGCCAGGCGGGCATGGTGGACGGCGCCACGAACGCGTTGGACAGGAAGCCGAGCGGAAACTCCAGGATCTGCACCCCGGCCACCGCCTGCTGGCCCCGCATCACCAGGCCCAGGAAGATGCCGACCCAGACCAGGGCGAACCGCAGCAGCAGGATCAGCCCCACCGCGGCCAGCGTGTCGCCGACACCGCCGTGCGCCCGCCACCCGAGCGCCAGACCGGCCAACAGCATCACCACGAGGGTGACCAAGGCGAACAGCATGTCGGCCGCCGCCCGACCCATGAGCGGGGCCAGCGGCGAGACGGGCATCGACCGGAAGCGGTCGGTCACCCCGCGGTCCAGGTCGGCCGAGACGGCGATGGTGGTGAGGCTGATGCCGAACACCATGGTCATCACGAACATGCCGGGCAGCAGGAACTCCCGATAGCTCCCGCCCCCCGGCACCTCCAACGCGCCGCCGAAGAGGTAGACGAACATCAGCACGATCAGGATGTCGAAGCCGAGCGAGCCGATCAGCGGCCCGGGATCGCGGCGCCAGTGGGCGAGGCCCCGCCGGGTCAGCGTGACGCTGTCGGCCAGCAGGGTGGGACGACCGGGCCGGTGGGCCGGCGATCCGGTGCCGGGCAGGGTCAGACTGGTCACGCCGAAACCTCCGCGCTGTCGGCGGGCACAACGACCGCCTCGGCGCCGCCGTCCTCGGCGGGCTGCGGTCGATGCCCGGTGAGGTGCAGGAACACCTCATCCAGGGTGGGGCGGCGCAGCGCGATGTCCGCCACCTGCACGCCGCCCTCCTCAAGCGCCCGTAGCACGGCGGCGAGTGTGGCGGCCCGGTCCCCGATCCGGGCACTGAGCAGCCGCCGGTCGTGGTCGACCGTCGGCTCGACCCCGACCACCTGCCGCAGCCGCGGCAGGGCGGCGGCGAGATCGGCGCGGTCGCGGAGGACCAGGTCGAGGCGGTCGCCGCCGAGGCGGCCCTTGAGGTCGTCCGGGGTGCCCTCGGCGATCACCCGGCCGGCGTCGACCACGGAGACCCGGTCGGCCAACTGGTCGGCCTCGTCCAGGTACTGGGTGGTGAGCAGGACGGTGGTGCCGGCGCGGACCAACTCCCGGACCGACTCCCAGACCTCGTTGCGACCGCGCGGGTCCAGACCGGTGGTGGGTTCGTCGAGGAAGAGCACCGACGGGGTGAGGATCATCCCGGCGGCGAGGTCCAGCCGCCGGCGCATGCCACCCGAGTACGCCTTCACCGGCTGCTCACCGGCGTCGACGAGGCCGAACCGTTCCAGCAACTCGGTGGCGCGCCGCCGAGCCGCCTTCGGGTCGAGGTGGAACAGTCGGCCGAAGATGACGAGGTTCTGCTGGCCGCTGAGCATCTCGTCCAGCGCAGCCTGCTGCCCCACCAGCCCGATGCGGTAGCGCACCTGCTCGGGCTGGCGTGCCACGTCGAACCCGGCCACCTCGGCCCGCCCCTCGTCGAAGCGGAGCAGGGTGGACAGGATCCGTACGGCAGTGGTTTTGCCGGCACCGTTCGGGCCCAGCAGGCCGTACACCGTGCCGGCCCGGACCCGCAGGTCGAAGCCGTCCAGCGCGTGCCGGTCCCCGTACCGCTTGCGCAGCCCCTGCGCGACTATCGCGTCCTCACCGGTCGTCATTTCGCTCCCCCTCGATGCCGCCGCCGCTGTCGTACGACGTACGGTAGCATCTACGGCAGCGATGGGCACATGGCATTTCCGTCGGTTGATGACGGTCATCTGTTCGAGGTGATCGATGAGCCCGATCAGCCGCACTCCGCGTGCCGGCCACTCGGCCCGGCACCAGCGCCGTCGAGGACGTGCCGCATCGGCCGCAGCAGGCGCTTGCGGCTACGCCGGGTCGACGGGCCCCACGTGGCCGGCGACGCCGACGTTCAGCGGGTCGGCCAGCAGCTTGTCGAAGGCCAGTTCGGCGGCACCGATCAGGACGGCGTCCGGGCCGAGCGCCGCCGCCTCCAGGCGCAGGTGCTCGCGGGAGACCGGTAGTGGCATGGCGCCCAGCCGGCTGCGGACCGTGTCCGCCCCGGCGGTGAAGATGTCGCGCAGCGAGCCGCCGAACACCACGGCGTCCGGGTTGACCACGTTGACCAGGTTGGCCACGCCGAAGCCGAGCCAGTCGGCGACCCGCTCGACCGCCTCTCGCGCGGTCCGGTCGCCGTCCGCCGCCGCGCGCAGCACCTCGGCCACCGCCGCGCGGTCGCCGGGGTCCCGGCCGGCGTGCCGCAGCAGCGCGTTCTCACCGATCTCGGTCTCCCAGCAGCCGCGTGAGCCGCACCCGCAGGGCAGCCCGTTCGGGTTGACCACCATGTGGCCGACCTTGCCGCTGTGGCCCCGGTGCCCGATCATCAGCCGGCCACCCACGATGATGCCGGCGCTGATGCCGAGGCCGCCGTGCAGGTAGATGAGATCGTCGACGCCCGCCGCCACGCCGCGGACGTGCTCGGCCAGGCCGGCGATGTCGGCCAGGTCGCCGGCCACGAAACCCGGGCCGGCGGAGAGTTCGGCCTCGAGCGCGGCGCCGAGGGTCCCGTCGATGCCGACGATCCGGATCCTGTCGTCCGCGTCACGGGTGGTGTCGGTGACCGCGACCGCGCCGCCGACCAGCAGGGCGTCGGCGGCCACGCAGCGTTCCATGTCGCGGACGAGGTCGGCGAGCGGGCCGACGGCGTCGACCGCCGACATGCCGACGGGTCGGGCGACCTCGCGCAGATCGAGGATGCGCCCGCCGAGGCCGACCCGGGCGGCGCGCAGTCGGTCCGCGTCGATGCTCAGCGCCTGCGCGTAGACCCGGTCGGAGCGAGGGCTGACCACCAGCGAGGGGCGGCCGGCGCGGCGGGCGGTGGTCGGCGCCTCCTCGGTGACCAGGCCACTGGCGACCAGGTCGGCCGCGAGGGCACCGATGGTGCTGCGGTTGAGGCCGAGCCGGCTGGTCAGCTCGGCCCGGGACGTCGGCCCGTGCAGGTGGACGTAGCGCAGGACGGCGCCGAGGTTCTGCCGCCGGATCTCCTCCTGGCTCGCGCCGGGGACCGAGGGCAGCGGGGATTCGGGATTGCGGCCGACGCCGGCTGGCCTGGACCGGACGGGTGTTTCCACGGTCAGACCTCCTTCCGGGTCGGCGGCGGGTGGTGCGGGGGTGCCAGGACGACGATGGGTCCCGGAAGAGGAGATCCGGGACCCATCGGCGTTGCTGCCTACCGTGTGGTGCTTACTTGGTGAGCGGCGCGAGCTTCGGGTCGTTGGCGTACGCCTCAGCCGCGTTGGCCTTGGTGACGGCGACCGGCGGGAGCAGGTACGTGTCGACGACCTTGCTGCCGTTGTTGTAGGACTTGGTGTCGTTCACCTGCGGGGTGTTACCGGCCTGGAGGGCCTTGACCATGTTGATGGTCTCCTTGACCAGGTTCCGCGTGTCCTTGTTGATCGTCATGTACTGCTCGCCAGCGACGATCGACTTGACCGACTCAACCTCGGAGTCCTGACCGGTGACGACCGGGACCTGCTTGCCAGCACCCTTGATCGAGGTCATGATCGCGCGGGCCAGGGTGTCGTTCGGGGAGAGGACGCCGTCCAGCTCCTTGTTGCCGTAGGTCGAGGTCAGCAGCTGGTCCATGCGGGCCTGCGCACCCTCGGCCTTCCAGCCCTGGATGGCGGTCTGCTTGACGTCGGTCTGCTTCGAGGCGACGACCACGTTGCCCTTGTCGATCTCCGGCTTGAGCACGCTCATCGCGCCGTTGAAGAAGACACCGGCGTTGTTGTCGTCCGGCGAGCCGGAGAACAGCTCGATGTTGTACGGGCCGTTCGGCTTCTTGGCCTTCATGCCCTCGAGCAGGGCCTGGCCCTGGAGCTCGCCGACCTTGAAGTTGTCGAACGCGACGTAGTAGTCGAGGTCCGGCGTGTTGGTGATGAGCCGGTCGTACGCGATGACCTTCACGCCGGCCTGGTGGGCCGCGGCGACCTGGGTCGACAGCTGCGCGGCGTCGGTCGCGCCGATGACGATGACCTTGGCGCCCTTGGTCACCATGGCGGTGATCTGAGCCTGCTGGTCGGCGACCGTGGTCGACGCACCCGCGTACTGCACGTCGCTCTGGAAACCGGCCTCCTTGAGACCGTTGCTGAACAGGTCACCGGCGAGGACCCAGTTCTCCGAGGTCTTGGCCGGCAGGGCGACACCGATCAGGGAGTTCGCCGCGAAGCCCTTGGCGTCACCGTTGGAGCCGCCGGTCTCCTCGTCGCGGCCGGAGCCGCAGGCGGTGAGAGCCAGCATGGCGACGGCACCGATGGCCACCGACTTGCCGAAGAATCTACGCATGGGAAGTTACTTGCCCTTCTGGAGAGGTGACACGGAGGAGAGGTCGGTGGCCCGTGGTCCGGGCACCGGTGCCGTGGCGGGCTCGCGCTCCGCGTCGGGCGGTGAAACGGGGGTGGTGGGTGCGTCCCGCTTGAAGGAGCGGGTGATGCTCCCGATCACGGAGAAGCGCCCCTGGCTCTTGTTGTAGACGTCGATCGCGACGGCCAGCAGCAGGACCAGGCCCTTGATGATCTGGACGCGGTCGGTGCCCACGCCCATCAGTTGCAGGCCGTTGTTGAGCACGGCCATGACGAGACCACCAACGATCGAGCCGCTGATGGTTCCGATACCGCCGGAGACGGCCGCGCCACCGATGAAGACCGCGGCGATCGCGTCCAGTTCCCAGCCGTTGCCGTCCTGCGGGCCGGAGGCCGCCGAACGGGCCACGAAGATCATGCCGGCCAGGGCTGCCAGGACGGACATGTTCATCATGACGAAGAAGTTGACCCGCTTGAGCTTCACACCGGACAGCTCGGCCGCCCGGGAGTTGCCGCCGACCGCGTAGATGTGCCGGCCGCCGGCCGTGTTGCGGGTGTAGAAGGAGTACGCGAGGACCAGCGCGACCAGGATGATGCCGGAGATCGGGAAGCTGGTGCCGACGCGACCGCTGGCGAAGCGCAGCGCGGCGAAGGCGATCACCCCGACCATGACGGCCATGCGCAGGATCGAGATCCACATCGGCGCCGGATCGGCGTCCATCGCCCGGCGGGTCTTGCGCGCCTGGAGCTCGCGCCACACCACGGCCACCGCCGCGGCCAGACCGAGTAGCAGCGTGGCGTTGTTGTAGCCGGTGTTCGGCCCGAACTCGGGCAGGAAGCCGGAGCCGATCTCCCGGAAGCCTTCCGGCACCGGGATGGTGTTCGCGTTACCGATGAACTGGTTGCCGCCGCGGAAGAGCAGCATTCCGGCCAGGGTCACGATGAACGCTGGCACCCCGATGTAGGCCACCCAGAAGCCCTGCCAGGCGCCGATCAGCGCGCCGATCCCGAGGCCGAAGAGGATGGCGAGGGGCCAGGGCAGTGACCAGTCGGCCATCGCCTTCGCCACCAGGATGCCGGCGAATGCGGCCACGGAGCCGACCGAGAGGTCGATGTGCCCGGCGACGATCACCATGAGCATGCCGATGGCCAGGATCAGAATGTACGAATTCTGCTGGAACAGCGCGATCAGGTTGTCCGACCGCAGAGTCAGGCCATCGGTCAGGATCTGGAACAGGACGACGATCGCCACCAGGGTGAAGATCATCCCGAACTGGCGAGCGTTGGAGGTGGTGCCTCCGAACAGGTTCTTCTGAAGGTCCTTCAATCGGCTCATCGTGTCAGCATCTTCTTCGTCGAGGTCATCTGCTTCATGAGGTTTTCCGGGGTGGCGTCCTCCCGGGCGATCTCGCCCGTGATGGCACCTTCGAACACGGTGTAGATGCGGTCGCAGAGCCCGATCAGCTCAGGCAACTCCGAGGAGATGATGACGACACCCTTCCCCTGGTCGGCGAGCCGCTGGATGATGCCGTAGATCTCGTACTTGGCGCCCACGTCGATACCGCGCGTCGGCTCGTCGAGGATCAGCAGGTCCGGGTCCGTGAACATCCACTTCGCCAGCACCACCTTCTGCTGGTTGCCGCCGGAGAGCTTGGAGACGCTCTCGTCGACCGTCGGGGCCTTGGTCCGCAACTCCTTGCGGTACGCCTCGGCCGCCTGGTACTCCTCGACCTGGTCCAGGACGCCGTGGTGGGAGATCTTGGACAGCTTGGCGGCCACCGTCGACGACTTGATGTCGTCGAGCAGGTTGAGGCCGATCGCCTTGCGGTCCTCACTGACGTACGCGAGCCCGTGGTCGATCGCGTCCGCCACCGACTTGAGCACGATCTCCTTGCCGTCCTTGATGATCGTGCCCGACTCGTACACCCCGTAGGAGCGGCCGAACACGCTCATCGCCAGCTCGGTGCGGCCCGCGCCCATCAGGCCGGCGAAGCCGACGATCTCGCCGCGGCGCACCACGAAGCTCTCGTTCTTGCAGACCTTCCGGTCGGCGGAGATCGGGTGCCGCACGTTCCAGTCGCGGACCTCGAAGAAGACCTCACCGATCTTCGGCGTGTGGTCCGGGAACCGGCTGCTCAGCTCGCGGCCGACCATGCCCCGCACGATCCGGTCCTCGTCGACCCCTTCGGCCCTGACGTCCAGCGTCTCCACCGTCCGGCCGTCGCGCAGGATGGTGATCTGGTCGGCGATCGCCTCGATCTCGTTCAGCTTGTGCGAGATCATGATCGAGGTGATTCCACGCGAGCGGAAGCCGCGCAGCAGGTCCAGCAGGTGCCGGGAGTCGGCCTCGTTCAGCGCGGCCGTCGGCTCGTCCAGGATGAGCAGCTTCACGTCCTTGGCGAACGCCTTGGCGATCTCCACGAGCTGCTGCTTGCCGACCCCGATGTCCTTGATCAGGGTGTCCGGGTCCTCCTGCAGACCGACCCGGGCCATCAGGTCCAGCGCCATCCGGTTCGCGGCCTTCCAGTCGATCGCGCCCCGCTTGCGCGGCTCGTTGCCGAGGAAGATGTTCTCGGCGATCGACATGCCCGGAATGAGCGCGAGCTCCTGGTGGATGATCACGATTCCGGCGTTCTCGCTGGCCCGGATGTCGGAGAAACGCGTCTCCGACCCCTGGTAGACGATCTGGCCGTCGTAGGTGCCGTACGGGTACACACCGCTGAGGACCTTCATCAGCGTGGACTTGCCCGCGCCGTTTTCACCGCAGATGGCATGGATCTCGCCGGCGCGAACCACCAGGTTGACGTCGGAGAGGGCCTTGACTCCTGGGAACTCCTTGGTGATGGAGCGCATCTCAAGGAGGATGGGCACGTCGCTCATCGCTCGTACCACCTCGCCAACGTCATCGGTTGCCTCCGGAAGGTTTGACCTTCACTCGGTTTTGTTGTTGACGGCAACGTATTGCGGCGAGAGGCCCATCCGCAAGGCGGGGGCGTGTTGAAAATGTAACAATCCGGCAATATAGACGTCGCACAGTGTTCGCCTGCCCCAGCGGCCCCTATAGTCCCGCCGGCAGCGGGCGACCCGGTCGCCGCGCTCCCGGGCGACTTCCGCCGGCCGAGCGGGATCGACCCCGGCCGCTGCGCAAAGGACCCTCAACAGGCACGACGCGACTTCCGCCGGCGGAAGGGTACCGTGCCGGATCGCCGCCGCCCAGACCGGACGGGCGGCACCTCGTGTCGGTAGGTCCCGCTACCCTCGCCTCATGGCAGATCCCTTCCGGGTACGCATCACCGTCCGGGGTTACGAGCTGGACACCCAGGGCCACCTGAACCAGGCCGTCTACGTCCAGTACGGCGAGCACGCCCGGTGGGAGTGCCTGCGCGCCGCCGGCATCGCGCAGGACCGGCTCCTGGCCGCTGGCATCGGACCGGTCGCCCTGGAGTCAAACCTGAAGTACCTACGGGAGCTGCGTGGCGGGGACGAGGTGGACGTGTCCTGCCAGTTCCACTGGAGCGAGAGCAAGGTGTTCCAGATCGAGCAGGACTACACCCTCGTCGACGGCACTCCGGTCGCCCGGCTGACCGGGGTGGGCGGGCTGCTGGACCTGTCGACGCGACGGCTGGTGCCCGACCCGCGCGTACGGTTTCGGCAGCTGGCCACCGACCCGGGGCCGCTCAACCTCTGAGGCTGGTCTCCACCGGCCCGAGCGGGTCGACGTGCTCCGCCGCGCCGCTTTCCGGCTCGTCGCTCACGGGTGCAGCACCGCCTTGATCACCCCGTGCTCACGGCGGTCGAAGCTGCGGTACAGCTCGGGCGCATCGTCGAGGCTGCCGTGGTGGGTGACGATCACGCTGGGCCGGGCCCGGCCGGCGACGACCAGGTCCCGCAAGAGCACCGTGTAGCGGCGGTCGTGGGTACGGCCGAACCGGACCGCGACCCCCTTGCTGAACAGCGTCCCCCACGGCGCGACCAGATCCTCGCGGGCGCTCGCGCCGGGACGGGGTTGCAGGTCCTTCTCCGGGTACACGCCAGCGACCGCGATCGCCCCGGCGGGGTTGACCAACCGGGCCGCGTCGGCGATGACCTGGTCGGGGCGCTCCTGGTCGGGGCGCTCCCGGTCCCGGGCCTGGAACCCGACGGCGTCGATGACCTTGTCGATCCCGCCCAGCTTCTCCTCGCCGAGCGGCAGCCCGGTCCGCGCCCGGTCCGCGCGGATCTGCTCGACCGGGTCGCCGCGGCGGAAGTCGACCGGCACCGCGCCGATCTCGCCGGCCTTGTCGAGCCGGGCGTCGACGCCGTCCACGCAGTACACCACCCGGGCTCCCCGGATCAGCGCCGAGTACGCGCTGAGCAGGCCGATGGTGCCGGCGCCGAACACGGCCACCGTGTCGCCGGCTTCGACCCCGGCCAGGGTGGCTGCGGCGTGCCAACCGGTGACGAACGCGTCGGCGAGCAGCACGAAGTCGTCCTCGTACGCGTCCCCCGGCTCGCCGGGCACGGGTACACAGTTCGCGTCGGCCCACGGCACGCGCAGCAGGTCGGCCTGAGCCCCCCGGTAGGGGCCCATCCCGGCGTAGCCGTACGCCGCGCCCGGCCCCTCGGCCCGGACCCGCAGGCAGGCCGCCGAGAGCCCTCGGGCACACATCACGCACGTCCCGCAGAACAGGTGCGTGGGGATCACCACGCGGGTGCCCGGGCGGACGGTCTGCACCGCGGCGCCCACCTGCTGCACCACGCCCAACGGCTCGTGGCCGAGCACCAGGCCGGCATCGGCGCCGGTCCGCCCGTCGTACATGTGCAGGTCGGTGCCGCACATGGCGGTGGAGGTGATCCGCACGAGCGCGTCGGTCTCGGCCTCCAACGTGGCGTCCGGCACCTCCCGCACCGCGACGCTGCGGACGTCCGCGTAGACGACGGCTCTCATCCCGGCTCCCTCACCAGCGGCGGAGAGCCGGTTCTTCCCGCGGCCGGTGCGTTCATGCCGCCCGGCGCTACTCGGGCAGCTGGGCGCTCTGCTGCTGGCGGAACTGTTCGACCGGGAGGCCGCCGCGACCCCAGTTCTCGGTCTCGACCTCGTCGATCACCACGAAGGTCGATGTCAACGGCTTGTTCAGGACGTCGCGCAGCAGTTCGCTCACGCCCTTGATCAGTGCGGCCTTCTCCTCGGCGGTCGCCGCGGACGCGCCGGGCGTGCTGCCCTCGCGGGTGATCTGGATGGTGACGATCGGCATGGGCCTGCTCCTCTTCCGAAGGGGTTGGCGTGGGTTCCGGGGGCACTAGACGACTGGTCGACTAAAGCTAGCCGACCGGTCGTGTACCTTCAAGGCATGGGACGGACCAGTGACGCGCGGAACAAGATCCTCGACTCGGCCGCCACGCTGATCGAGCAGCGTGGCTACTCGGCGCTGGGCGTGGCCGAGATCTGCGCGGCGGCGGGCGTCCCGAAGGGCAGCTTCTACTACTTCTTCGAGTCCAAGCAGGCGCTCGCCCGCACTGTCATCGACGAGCACTGGGCGACCCAGCGCCGCCAGTGGGAGCAGTTGCTCGGCAGCGAGGGTGACCCCCTGCGGCGGCTACGGGACCTGTTCGAGGCCACCGAGGAGATCCAGCGCGCCGGCCAGCAGAAGGCCGGCGTGGTCGCCGGCTGTCTGTTCGGCAACCTCGCCCTCGAACTCAGCAACCAGGCCGAGGAGATCCGCCGTCGGCTTCAGGAGATCTTCGAGGAACAGATCAACCTGATCGAGCAGGTGGTCGTCGAGGCGAAGGAACGTGGCCTGGCCGGCTCGTCGGTCGACACCCACGAGGCCGCCCGGTCCATCGTCGCCCAGATCGAGGGTCGGGTCCTGCTCGCGAAGCTGCTCAACGACCCGGCCCAGTTGGAGACGCTGTGGCGCAACTGCCTGGACCTCCTCCAGGTACCACCGGAAGCGCGCACCACCACGGACTGAAGGGCCAGGACCGCACGGTCCACACCGGACGTAGCATCGGCGAGGCACGATATTCAGGCGGACCACTCCCCGACCGGATCGGGCACCCGACATGACGACCGAGCAGACCACGTCTCCCCCGCGCACCGGCGTCGGTATCACGGCCACTGGTCTGGGCCACCGTGTCCGGGGCGGTCGCCGGATCCTGGACGACATCTCGCTGGCCATCCAGCCGGGCGAGGTCGTCGCGATCATCGGCGCCAGTGGCGCCGGCAAGACCACCCTGCTGGAGACGCTCGCCGGGATCCGGCGACCCGACGCGGGCACCGTGGCGTACGACGGCGCCGCCGAGGTCGGCGCGATCGGTTTCGTCCCGCAGGACGACATCATCCACCGCGAGCTGCCGCTGGGACGCACCCTGCGGTACGCGGCCCGGCTGCGCCTGCCGCCGGACACCGGGCCGGCCGAGGTGACCCGCCGGGTCGCCGAGGTGCTCGCCGAGTTGCGGCTCACCGAGCGGGCCGCGGTGCCGGTGGGCCGGCTCAGCGGCGGTGAGCGCAAACGCGCCAGCATCGCCGTCGAACTGCTCACCCGACCGGGCGTGTTCTTCCTGGACGAGCCCACCTCCGGGCTGGACCCGGCGATCGCCGTGGACCTGCTCCGGGTGCTGCGGACCCTCGCCGACGCGGGGACCACGGTGGTGCTCACCACCCACCAGATCACCGACGTGGACCGCTGCGACCGCGTTGTCGTACTGACCCGCCAGGGCCGGTTGGCGTTCGCCGGCACACCGGCCGTCGCCCGGGAGTTCTTCGGCCTGCGGTCCCTCGCGGAGGTGCACCTCCGGCTGGACGAGGAGACGGACCCGGCGGCCTGGCCCGACCGCTTCGCCGCGTGCCACGACGGCGACCCGGCGGCCCGTACGGTCGAGCCGGGGGTCGACAGCTCGGGGCGTCGGCAGGTCGGCAGGTTGCGGCAGTGGGCCGTCCTCTCCGCGCGCAACGCGGAGATCGTTGCCCGAAACCGGCTGACCCTGGCGATCCTGCTCGGCTCGCCGCTGATGGTGCTCGGCATGTTCGCGCTGCTGTTCCGGCCCGGGGCGTTCGACCCGGCCCAACCGAGCCCGAACGTGACCGTGATGATCCTGTTCTGGATCGCGTTCGGCGGCTTCTTCTTCGGGCTGACCTACGGCCTGCTCCAGATCTGCACCGAGCTGCCGATCCTGCGCCGGGAGCGGCTGGCGGGTGTCCGGCTGGTGCCGTACCTGTTGGCGAAGGTCGCGGTGCTGCTGCCGCTACTGGCCCTGGTGGACCTGGCCCTGCTCGGGGTGCTGCGCGGTATCGACCGGCTGCCGCCGGTCGGCGGCGCCGACTTCGCCGCCCTGTACGCGACGCTGCTGCTCTCCTCGGCAGCCGCGCTCACCCTCGGCCTGCTCTGCTCCGCGGCCGTCTCCGACGCCGCCCAGGCGACGCTCATGCTGCCGATGCTCTGCTTCCCGCAGGTGTTGTTCGTCGGCGCGATCCTGCCGGTGCCGGCCATGGCGGTCGGCGGCCAGTGGCTCAGCTACGCGATGTCGAACCGGTGGGCGTTCGAGGGCTTGGGACACACCGCCGGGGTGGAGCGGCTCTGGCGCGACGGCGGTTCCCCGCTCGGCCCGCCACTGCTGGCCACGTACGGCGACAGTTTCTCCCGGCCGGTGTGGGTGAACTGGCTGGTGCTCGGCGGGTTCGTGGTGCTCTTCCTCGGCGCGACCTGGGCGGTGCTGGCGCGTCGGGAGGCCCGCCGTGCGGCCTGAGCCGGCCCCCCACACCGCGACCCGCACCTCGCCGACGGCATTGCCGGGGTACGCCGACACCGCTCCGATCGACGAACTGCGCGCCACCGAGTACCGGCACCTGGACCGGCACGGCCAGGTCTACCTCGACTACGCCGGGGCGGGGGTGGCCGCACAGGCCCAGGTGAGAGCCCACCACGATCGGCTGCTAACGGGCCTGTACAGCAATCCACACTCGGAGAATCCGACCAGCGAGGCGGCCGGTTCGCTGGTCGAGTCGGCGCGGCGCGCGGTGCTCGACTTCTTCCGCGCGGACCCGGCCGAGTACACGGTCGTCTTCACCCCGAACGCCAGTGGCGCCTGCCGGCTGGTCGGCGAGGCGTACGACTTCGGTCGGGCCGCACCGTTCGTGCTGACCTGGGACAACCACAACTCGGTCAACGGCATCCGCGAGTACGCCCGAGCGGCCGGCGCGCGGGTGCGCTACGTACCGCTCACCGGGCCGGAGCTGCGGGTCGCCGAGTCGGACCTGTCCACGATGCTCGACGCCGGCCGCGGCGGGCTGGCTGGGCGGTGGGGCCGGCCCGGCGGTCGGGGGCTGTTCGCGTATCCGGCGCAGAGCAACTTCTCCGGTGTGCAGCACCCGCTGGGCTGGGTGGAGCTGGCCCACCGGCACGGGTACGACGTGCTGCTCGACGCCGCCGCGTTCGCACCCACGAACCGGTTGGACCTCAGCGTCGTCCAGCCCGAGTTCGTCTGCCTGAGCTGGTACAAGCTCTTCGGCTATCCCACCGGGGTCGGCGCGCTGCTGGCCCGCCGCGACGCGCTGGCCCGGCTGCGCCGGCCGTGGTTCGCTGGCGGCACGATCCGCGCGGTCAGCGTCCAGGGTGACTGGCACCGGTCGATGGACGACGAGTCGGCCTTCGAGGACGGCACGCTCAACTTCCTGAGCATCCCGGACGTGGAGTTCGGCCTGCGCTGGCTCGACACCATCGGCGTGCAACTCGTGCACACCCGGGTCGGCCTGCTCACCGGCTGGCTGCTGGACCGGCTGACCACGCTGCGGCACCGCACCGGCCGGCCCCTGGTCCAGGTGTACGGGCCGGCGACGGCTGAGGGTCGGGGCGGCACCGTGACGTTCAACTTCCGCCAGCCGGACGGCTCCCTGGTCGACGAGCGGCTCGTCGCGCGGGAATCGGCTGAGGCGGGCTTCTCCCTGCGTACCGGCTGCTTCTGCAACCCGGGTGCGGGTGAGGGCGCGTTCGGGATCAGCCGGGGCTCGCTGCGCCGGCGGCTGCTCGCGCGGGTCGACACGATCGACCAGTACCTCGGTGCGCTGCGGCTGCCGACCGGCGGCGCGGTGCGCGTCTCGTTCGGCCTGGCGTCCAACGCGGCCGACGCGGAGCGCTTCCTCGCGTTCGCCGAGTCGACCTACCTGGACCGCGACGCCACCACCGAGTCACCGTTGCCGCCCCGGCTGCGCTGCTGAGCCCGATCGCGCGCGCGGCCGTTCGCGGCCACCCGCTGTGGCCGGCGGAGCGTCAGCGGACCTGGGCCGCCGACGTCGGGCGGCGCTTCATCTCCTCCATGAACGGGAACCGGGCGGTCAGCTCGGCGAGCGTCAGCCCGGCGCGCCAGGCCGAGGCCAACTGGGCCACCTGGACGAGGTCCATGGCGTCGCCCCGAGCCTGGACCTCACCCGACACCCGAAGGTCGACCATGAAGTATCGGGCCTGGGAGCCCAGCCCGACGCAGACCACACCCTGATCGGAGTGCAGCTCAGCGCAGGTGAACCGGCTACGCCCCTGCTCGGGGGCGGTCACCCGGCCGAGGTCGAGCTCGTGGCGGGCAGCGATCTCAATGAGCGCGGGGGCCAGACCACCCCGCTCGACCAGATCCGGGTAAAGGCGCACACCCAGCGCCGTCGACACGTCGCTCATGACTGACTCCCACTTCCTCGTGACAGAGACCAGCAGCGCGCAGGTTACGGGGATGTTTCCGGCGAGCCTCGTCATCCTGTCCCCCGTGGACGCCCCACGGCAATAGGAAGGGTCGATTCGACCGCTTTCGTGGTAGCACGTGTCCGCGGTCCGGGGCGGACCAGCAAGCCCCGCGGGTGCGGGCGCTCACCCGCGAGCATCGCGCGGTGACCACCCGTCACCGTACTGGTAACACTCTTGACAGAAAGCCAGCATATCGACATTCTTCGTTATAGAGAGCGCTCTCCTACGTTCTCCGGGCGCGAAGCCTCCGCCACCCCCTCGCTGAGGAGCCTCCCGTGTTCACAGCCCGTCCCACCCCCCGCCTCCGACCGTTCGTCCTCGCGGCGGTCGCCCTCATCGCCACCTCCGTGGCGCTCGTCCTCCCGGCCCAGAACGACCGGGCCGAGGCCGCCATCGGCCCGATCAGCTGGCAGGACGAGTTCAACGCCCCGGCCGGCACGCCCGTCGACCAGAACAAGTGGCGGTTCGACATCGGCGGTGGCGGCTGGGGCAACAACGAGCGGCAGTACTACACCAACAGCACCAGCAACGCGGTGCACGACGGCCAGGGCAACCTGGTCATCACCGCCCGCCGGGACAACCCCGCCAACTACCAGTGCCACTACGGGCGCTGCGAGTACACGTCGGCGCGGCTGCTGACCGCGGCCACCTTCAGCCAGACGTACGGCCGGTTCGAGTCCCGGATCAAGATCCCGCGCGGTCAGGGCATCTGGCCGGCGTTCTGGATGCTCGGCACCGGCGGCGGGTGGCCCGACGCCGGCGAGATCGACATCATGGAGAACATCGGTCGGGAACCCAACACCGTATACGGCACCGTGCACGGGCCCGGCTACTCCGGCGGCGGGGGCATCACCGGCAGCCGCACCCTCGGCGGCCCGCTCGCCGACGGCTTCCACACCTACCGGGTGGACTGGGAGCCGAACGTCATCACCTGGTACATCGACGGGGTGCAGTACCACCGGGTCGACCCCGCCCGGCTCGGCGGCAACCGGTGGGTGTTCGACCACCCCTTCTTCATGATCCTCAACGTGGCGGTCGGCGGTAACTGGCCTGGCTACCCGGACGGCTCCACGCAGTTCCCCCAGCAGATGCTGGTCGACTACGTCCGAGTGTCCAGCTACACCTCCGGCGGTGGCGGCGACCCGGCTCCCGGCACCAGCCGGATCAGGGGTGCGCAGAGCGGGCGCTGCATCGACATCCCCAGCGCCAACCCGGTCGACGGCGCCAAGCTGCAGATCTGGGACTGCAACACCACCGCCGCGCAGGCGTGGACGTTCGCCTCCGACGGGACCGTCCGCGCGATGGGCAAGTGCATGGACCCGGCCTGGGCCGGCACCGCCAACGGCACCGAGGTCAACCTGGTCACCTGCAACGGCAATCCCGCCCAACGCTTCACCCTGAGCGCCGCTGGCGACCTGGTCAACATCAGCGCCAACCGGTGCGTGGACGTCCGGGACGCCAACCCCAACAACGGCGGCAAGCTGCACCTGTGGGACTGCACGGGTGCGGCCAACCAGAAGTGGTCCCGCATCTGAGGCCCCCCGTACCACCGGCGAGTGGGCCGCCCGGCAACACGTCCGGGCGGCCTACCGTCGTCCGTGGGCCCGCCGCGACTGGACCCCGTCGGCTGGTCGGCGATCAGTCGAGGCCCAGGCCACGCCGCCCGGTGGGATTGAGGTCGTCGGGCTGGAACCGGTTGGGCCAGCTGCGCTCGTAGTGCTCCGCCGGGAAGTCCGTCGGGCTGGACCCGGTCTGGAACGCCTCCCGGACGGATACCGAGTACCGCTCGTTGCGCGGGCACCACGGGGCCGCGGGGATGTACATGACGTTGCCCCAACCCTGTTGGCCCTGGACCGGTGCCACGCTGTGGATCATGTCGCAGTGCCACCAGACGGAGTCGCCCGCCTTGACGTCGGGGATGCCGGCGAGTGCCTGCATGAGCAGCGGGTGCCACGTCTCGTTGGCAGGGAAGACCTGGTTGACCGTGACGCCGCACATGTCGTCCGCGGGCACGTCGGCGAGCAGCGGCCGGAGCATCAGGTAGGCCATCGCCTCGGGGATCGGGACGGTGTGCAGCACCCCCTGGTCGTGGTCCATGTCGGAGAGGGCCGTCCAGCCCTGGAAGGTGCGGAAGGCCGAGCACATGGTGGTGCCGGGGTACTGCGGTCCGGCGGTGCGGTGGGCCGGGTCCCAGGGGTCGTACTGCTCGACGGTGCCGTCGAAGAGGTGGCGGAAGGCCTTCTGGTACGCCTCGGTCATCCACAGGTCGAGAGTGCCGGGATCGAGGTGGGTACCGAGGCCGTTGGAGTCGGCGCCCGGCGGCCGGCGGCGGATCCGGTCCGGGTAGAGCGAGTCGCGGTCCGGGTCGAACCACCGCACGCCCTCGGACTCGTGCTTCCACTGCCGGTTGAGGAACGCCTGCACCCGGGCCATCCGGTCGCTCTGGCGGGCCTGCATCTGCGCGGGCGACCAGTAGACCGGGTAGATCTCGGGCTTGGACCCCACGCTGCCGAAGAAGTCGTCGGCGGGACCGCGGTAGGCCTCGGCGAACCCGTTGCTGTCCACGTAGTCGACGATGCCGCGGTCCCAGGCGAGGGCCTGCTGGCGGTCGAAGTGGCCGCGGACGACGAGGCAGCCCCGCTGGCGCAGTTTCGACAGCGCCTCCGCCGGCACGGTGCCGGCCTCGATGTCGGCGTACTCGATGACCGGCCAGATCGTCTCGCCGCGATCCCTGGCGGCGGTGATCTCGTCGACCTTCGCCTGGACCCGCCGTTCGACGACCGCGAACACCTCCTCGACCGTACGGCCGGAGGCCTCGATCCGGTCGCGCAGCGCGGCCTTGATCTGGCGGATGGCGGCCGGGAGGTCGTCCGGGGTCGACTCCCAGTGCGGCAGGGGCGGGAGCGGGGCGACGGCCAGGGCGGGTTGGGCGTTCATGGCGCGACTCCTTCTAGTTAGGGCTCCTTCTTGGAAAGACTGTAGGGGTCGGGCACCCTTCTAGGCAAGACTCCTGCCTAGAATCGTGGGGTGACCATCGCCAAGCCCTCGCTGGAGCTGCTGCGCACCCTGACCGACGAGCACGTGCTGCGGGAGTTGATGCGGGCGCGGCGGCTGACCCGCGCCGACCTGGCGGCCCGCAGTGGCCTGTCCAAGCCCACCGTGGGCGAGAGCGTGCGCCGGCTGACCGAGGCCGGCCTGGTCGTGGACACCGGGGAACGGACGCCCGGCGGGCGCGGCCGGGGTCGCGTCGGCTCGTACTACGCCCTCGCCGACACCGTCGGCACCGCCTTGGCCATCAGCATCGCTCCCGACGGCGTGGTGGTCGAGCGGGTCGGCGCACACGGCGACGTCCTCGGGCGGACCCGGCACGACATCAGTCGGCCAGCCCGAGCCGAGCAGGTGGCCGACGCCCTGCGCACCGCCGCCGCGCAGGCGCACGAGGGCACCGGAGAGGCCATCCGGCTGGCGGTCGTCAGCGCCGCCGACCCGGTGGAACGCGCCAGTGGTCGCCTGGTCCGACTGCCCGACGCGCCGTTCCTGCTCGGCGAGCTCGACCCGGTCGAGGTGCTGACGCCACAGGTCGCCGGCCCGGTCATCGTCGACAACGACGTCAACTGGGCGGCGCAGGCCGAGCGCGACACCGATCCGACGGGCCTGGGCGACTTCGCCTACGTGTTCCTCGGCGAAGGACTGGGATGCGCGATCGTCAGCGACGGCGAGGTACGCCGCGGCCACTCCGGAGTCGCCGGCGAGATCGCGCACCTGCTGACCACCGGCCCCCACGGTCAGGCGACCCGGTTCATCGACGTGTTCGCCGACCTCGACCTTCGACGCGCCGGCACGACGGCCATCGACATCGATCGCGTCCGTCAGCTCGCCGCAGTCAACCGGCAGGCGCTGGGGCGGGCCGTCAGCGGCGTGCTCGCCGCCATCGTCGCGCTCACCGACCCGCGACTGGTCCTCATCGGCGGCCCCTGGGGCAGCCACCCGGCGATCCTCGACGCCATCACCACGGCCTTCACCCAGATGCCCCGGCATGTCGAGGTACGCCCGGCACGGCTGACGAAGGAACCGTCGCTGGCCGGGGCCCGCGCCGAAGCCCTCGACCGTCTCCGCTCGGCCATCATCGCCCTCCCCCAACGGACGGACCTCTCGGCGACCCTCCGGTTCCCGGACCAGCAGGACCACGGATTCGGCTGATGACGCGAGGGGTGCGAGGCTCGCCGCTATGTTCGGGTTAGTCCTATAAGTCCGGCATCACCGGGAGTGAGTCCATGTCGCACCACCTTGACACCCCCCTCGCCGCCCAGAGCGGTCAGCTCTTCCTCAACGACCTGTACGTCTTCAACGGCGACCGCGCCACGGTGTTCGTCATGGACGTCAACAGTTCGGTGACAAAGGCCGACATCAAGCGCGGCTTCCACGCCGAGGCGCGCTACGAGTTCAAGATTCACTTCAACGGCGCGGAGGTGGAGGGACTGGCCTACCGACTCGCCTTCGGTGAGCCGGACGGCGACGGCAGGCAGACGCTGGAGTTGTACGAACTCACCGGAGCCGATGCCCGCGACGACGGCGCGATGGGCACTCCCATCGTCCAGGGCCACAGCGGCGAGGTGTCCAGCGGCCGCAACGTCCGGGTCTGGGCCGGGCGGATCACCGACCCGTTCTACATCGACCTCGGCCAGCTCGCGACCGTCAACGCCGCGATCAAGAACGGCGCGAAGCTGGACCGCTCGGCGTGGCGGGCCGACAAGGCCACGAACAGCTTCGCCGGCACCACGGTCGAGTCGATCGTCCTCGAGGTGTCCCATGACGAGCCGATGCTGCGTGACGGCACCGAGATCGGCGTCTGGTGCCGCACCCTGCTGGCCACCGACGCGGGCGGGTGGCGCCAGATCAACCGCGCCGGCCACCCCATGATGTGGCCGACCTTCTGGCCCACCGACACCGACTTCACCAACCCGGCCAACACGCGGCACCCCGGCGACGATCTCAAGGAGGACGGCGAGGAGATCGCCTCTGCGGTCGCGGGGGTCGTGGCGGCGAACGGTACGGCGCCGGATCCGCAGGCGTACGGCTGGAGCGTGGCGCGGCAGCTCTATCCCGACGTGCTGTCGTACCAGGTCGGCACGCCGGCCAACTACGGTTTCGCCGTCCGCAACGGACGCACCATGGCCGACAACGCACCCGAGGTGATGTTCTCCCTGGTGCTGAACACCGGCATGACCTCCGGCCTCACCCCGGACGGGACCAAAGGCGCGCGCGCCGACGCGTTCCCGTACGTGGTGCCGGCCTGATCGGGCCGCCTCAGCTCCCGACGGCGGTGCCACAGGCTGACCTCCTCGGTCGCGCCGAGGAGGTCAGCCCGCAGGATACGGAGGATGTCAGCCCGGGATGTCTCGCGGGTCGCGGCTGCGCGGGTAGGTGTTCTTCTCCCCGATCGTGCCGTCCTGCTTCTTGATCACGTGCTCGACACCACGGTCGGCCGCCATCTCGCGACCCTGGGTCTGCGCGTCGGCCTTGCCCTCATGCGTGCTGCTGGCTCGCTCGTTGCCCTCCGGGCGGTTCTTCCACTGCCCGTCCTCTTGGTACGTCTCGACGTCACCCTTGGCCACGGCCGGCTCCTCCCTGCGTCTGGACTGTTCGCCAGACACAGTGCCCCGAGCCGCGTCGGGCAAACGTGCCCGATGTCGTCCTCAGGAGACGGTGGGCGGCGGGCGCGGTCACCCGGAGACGCAGTTGTTGCTCTTGCGCTTGAGGATGAGTTCGCGTTCGTCGGTGGTGATGCCCGACGGCTCCCCGTCGAAGTGGGTCTCGACCTTCTCCCAGCCTCGGCGCTGCTCATAGTGCAGGTGTGGGGCGCCGGAGTTGCCGGTGCTGCCGAGCCGCCCGATCTGCTCGCCCTGGGCGACCCGCTGACCGACCCGGACCGACGGCGGTTCGAGCAGGTGCAGGTACTGCGTCTCCCATTTGCCACCGTGATCGATCTTCACCCAGTAGCCGCCGCCGCGACCGCGCGGACCCTCCGGATTCTCCGGGTTCCGCCCGCCCACCGACCCGTTGACGCCCGCCACGGTGACGGTGCCGGCGTACGACGCGAGCACCGGCCGCCCCCACGCCTCGCCCTCGGTCGGAAACAGGTCGACGTCGTAGTCGTCATGGCCGGGGTAGGTGCTGAGCTGCCACGTCTCACCGCAGGCGACCGGGAGCTGGAAGAGCGGTCGTGGACCGGGCGGCCGCAACATCGGCACGACGACGAAGGCGACGCCGAGGACAGCCACGACCGCGACGAGCGCGAGGAGAACCCGGGCGGTGCGGCTGCGGACGCGACGGTGGGTGCGAACTCTGGTGGGGCGGCCGGTCGTCACCGTCCCGAGCATGGCAGACGCCGACAACGCCCCGACCCCGGGTCGCACCGCCACGCCCGGCCGTTACATTGCAGTCGTATCGCCAAGTGGGTACCTTGGGATGCAATGCAGTTGCATTGCATAGAGAGAAGGCCCCCATGCACGTCATCGCGTTGTCCGAGGCGACTGCCGCCATGGTCGACCTGGTCGGCGGAAAGGCGGCCGGGCTGGGCGAGCTGATCCGGCGAGGCGAGCGCGTCCCCGAGGGATTCTGCGTCACCACCGAGGCGCACCAGCTCGGCGTCATCCCGCAGGCGGAGATCGTCGCCGCGTACGAACGGCTCGGTGCGGGCGCGGTGGCGGTGCGCTCCAGCGCCACCGCCGAGGACCTACCGGACGCGAGTTTCGCCGGGCAGTCGGACACCGTCCTGAACGTCACGGGCACCGCCGAGCTGATCGCCGCGATCAGGAAATGCTGGGACTCGCTGCACACCGATCGCGCCGTCGCCTACCGCGACGCCCGCGAAATCGATCATCAGGCGGTGCGGATGGCCGTCGTCGTGCAACGCATGGTTGCCCCTGCGGTGGCGGGGGTGCTGTTCACCGCGAACCCGCTGACCGGTCGCCGCGACGAGATGGCGGTCGACGCCGCGCCGGGCCTCGGCACGACGGTGGTGGACGGCGCGGCGACCGTGGACCACTACGTGCTCGACGGCGTCACCCGAGACGAGGCTGGGTGCCTGACGTCCGCGCACCTGGCGGAGCTGCGGGCCACAGGTGAGCGGCTGCGGGGTCACTTCGGCTCCCCGCAGGACGTGGAGTGGGCGATCGACGGCGACGGCGTGCTGTGGTTGCTGCAGTCGCGGCCGATCACCAGCCTGTTTCCCCTCCCGCCGGAGACCGGGAAGCCCCTCCCCCGCGTCTACCTGGAGTTCGGCCACGTTCAGGGCATGCTGCAACCGGTCACCCCGATGGGCATGTCGACCCTGCGGTCGCAGATCGCGGCGATGCTCGCCGCTCTCGGCGTCCGGGTCGAGGTCGTCGACATCGGCGGTCGCCTCTACGGTGACCTGACCGACCTGGCTCGGAGCAGGTCGTCCCGCAAGCGGCTGGTCAAGCTCCTGGCGGTCGACTTCGGCCCACGGGCGCAGGCGGTGATGCAGCACGTCCTGACGGATCCACGGTTCGCCGTGACCACGGCCAGCACCGAGCGCGGCGCGGCACAGGGGGCGGCGTCCCTGCGGACCGCCGGCCGCGCGGTGGCGGGGATCCTGCGCGCGCTGGCCCGTCCCGACGCGGCGCGGGTCCGGATGTTCCGGGCGATCGAGCAGATGAGAGTACGGTCGGCGGCCCCCGCCGACCTGCGGACCGCCGCCGACCGGCTCCGCTTCGTGGAGTCGCGGGACTCCGGCGACAGCGCCGACGCGATCATGTGGCCGATCGTCACCGGCATGCTCGCCGCCGCGTTGCCGGCGTCGTTGCTCAAGGGCGTCGCGAGCTCCGACGAGATCCACACCGTGCTGGGCGGGATGCCGCACAACGTCACCATCGAGATGGATCTGGCGCTCTGGCGGCTCGCCCAGGGCGCCGGCGAACACCGCCGGCTCCTGCTCGACACCCCGCCGGACGAGTTGGCCGCGCGGTATCTGCGCGGGACGCTGCCCGACGTCGGGATGGCCGGCTTCCTGGACGCCTACGGCCATCGCGGCGTTGCCGAGGTCGACCTCGGGGTGCCGCGCTGGGCGGAGGATCCGGCACCGGTCTTCGCGGCGATCGCCAACTACCTGCGGGTCACCGATCCGCGGCAGGGGCCGGACCAGCGCTTCCAGCGGGCCGCCGCAGAGGCCGAGGCCGCGCTTCAGGAACTGGTCAGGCGTGCCCGCCGTCGGCGGCCGGTACGCGGCACGATCGCCGGGTTCCTGCTGCGCCGGGCCCGTTCGTTGGCCGGCCTGCGCGAGGCCGGCAAGTTCGCCGGGCTGTACCCGCTACGGGAGACGCGCCGGCAACTGCTGCTCATCGGCGTCGACCTGCACGGCGCCGGGCTGCTGGAGCAGCCCGACGACATCATGTTCCTGATCCTCGACGAGGTGCACGCCGCGGTGCACGACGGCAGCGATCACCGGGCGACGGTCGCCTCCCGCAGGGCGGTGCACCGCAGGGAGTCACGCCGCAGGGCGGTGCCGGTGGCGTTGCTGTCCGACGGCACCGACGTCGAGGCCGTACTGCCGGCGGCGCCCGCCGTGGACGGCACACTCACCGGCGTGGGCGCGTCGGCGGGCCGGGTGACCGGCCCAGCCCGGGTCGTCCACGACCCGGCCACCGCGCACATCGAGCCCGGCGACGTCCTGGTCGCCGCGACCACCGACCCCGGCTGGACCCCGCTGTTCCTCACCGCCTCGGCGCTGATCACCGAGACCGGCGCGATCATGGCGCACGGCCCCACAGTGGCCCGGGAGTACGGCATCCCCGCCGTCATCTGCGTGCCCGACGCCACCCGGACGATCTCCACCGGTCAGCTCGTCACCGTGGACGGCGGCGCCGGCACCGTCACCGTCCACTGACCGCCCGACCACCATCGCGAGGACGACATGACCGACATGAAGACCCCCACCAGGGCGAAGGTGGGCCCGCTGTTGCGCCGGGTGGCCAAGCTGGAAGCCGCCATGTGGCGCAACCTGTACCTGTGGGCGCGGCGCAGGCCGCTGCCGCTGGCGCCGGGTGACGAGCCGTTCGGCTACCTGGACGTGGTCAAGCCGATTCTCGGCATCTTCATCGGCCTGTCGATCGTGGAGATTCCGATCTTCGACCTCATCGTCACCAACGTGGTGCCGTGGGGGCCGGCCCGCTGGATCGTGCTCGCGCTCGGCGTCTGGGGTCTGCTCTGGATGGTCGGCCTCTTCGCGAGCATGACGATCAACCCCCACGTGGTGGGTGACACGGGCCTGCGGGTGCGGCTGAATTCCGGCATCGACATCTGGATCCCGTGGACGGACATCGAGGCCCTGCGCAAGCGTTACCGCTCGCTGCCGTCCAGCAAGTCGGTGCAGGTCGAGCAGGAGGGGGACCGCCGGGTGGTGTCCATCTCGGTCGGCAGCCAGACGAGCATCGACGTCCTGTTGCGCCACCCGACGAGCTTCGACCTGCCGAAGGTCGGGTCCGAGCCGATGAACGAGCTGCGGTTGTACGCCGACGATCCGGACGGCCTCCTGCGCAGCGCGCGGGGCACCCCCGCCACCGGAACCGTCAGCCGTTAGCCGCCGACCGCCGGCGGGGCTTCCAGGCCACCCACTGTGAAACGATCGAGGTCATGCCCAAGAAGGTCGATCACCAGGAGCGACGCACCCTCATCGCGGACGCGTTGATGCGGGTCGCCGCGGACCAGGGCCTGGAGGCCGTCAGCCTCCGTCACGTGGCTGCCGAGGCCGGTGTGTCCGCCGGGATGGTCCAGCACTACTTCCGCACCAAGGACGAGATGATGGCGTTCGCGTTGGCCGTGGTCCGCGAGCGCGGTGAGATCCGGATCGCCGAGGCGATGGCGCGACTGGGCGCGGACCCCTCCCCTCGGCTGCTGCTGCGCACGATGATCGCCGCGCTGCTGCCGCTCGACGAGCGGAGCCGAGACGACGGGAGCGTGGCGCTGGCGTTCTTCGCCTACACCGCGGTACGACCGGCCGCCGCGGCCAGCCTGCGCGAGGACACCGCGCAGTTGACCGAGTTCATCGCCAGCATCCTGCCCCGCCGAAATGCCGACGCCGCCGCGGCCGGCCTGCTGGCACTGATGGAGGGGTTGGGCGTCTATCTGCTCGGTGGGCAGTACACCGCCGAGCAGGCCGTGGCGGCGTTGGATGCCCACCTCGACCTGCTCTTCGGTTGACGGGTGCCGCGCCGTCAGCAGCGCGGCACGGTCGGGATGTATCCGTCGTAGCCGGTCAGCAGGTAGGCATCGGAGACGTAGCGGTTGGTGCCGATCCGGTTCCACACGGAGGTCGTGCCGTACGGGCCGGTGACCGTGCTGCCGACGGCCTGGCAGTAGATGGCGACGGTGGCGCCGTCGGCGACCGAGCCGACGACCGGATAGCTGGCGCCCGGGCCGGAACGCACGTTGAGGCTGGACGCCTCGGTGTTCACCGTGCCGGAGCCGATGCCGGTGATTCCGTTCACCAGTTGCAGGTAGTAGGTCCAGTTCCAGTTCGGGCCCGGGTCGGTGTGGGTGGCGCCGGGCACCTCGGCGTGCGCGATGATGTGCCCCCGGTCCCTGGGTATGCCGTACTTGGTGGCGAGGCTACGGGTGAGCGTCGCGGAGGCGCGGTACATCGCATCGGTGAACCAGGCGGGGTTGTCGACGTACCCCTCGTGTTCGATGCCGATCGACTGGGTGTTGTAGGTCCAGTTGCCGGCGTGCCAGGCGATGTCCTTCTCCCGCACCGACTGGGTGACGGCGCCGTCGGAGGAGCGGAAGGTGTAGTGGGCGCTGGCCTGGGCGGCCGGGTTCTGGAACCAGCTGACCGCGCCGGCGTAGGAGCCCTGCGTCATGTGGATGACGATGCGGGTGACCGGGTGGCTGCCCGGTCGACTGGCCACGGTGTAGTTGCTCGTGCTGGCCGGTGCCCACGCGGCCGGCCCGTAGTCGGTGCTGAGGGTGCCGAATCCGCCGAGCACGCCGGCCCGCTCCAGGCCGTCCCGCCGGGGTGCGACCGGCCGCCCGGCCACCGCCTCGCCGCGCGTCGAGGTGAACCCGACGCGCAGCAGGTCGTAGACGGTGTCCGCGTAGAGCCGCGCCACCGACGCGTCGCTGGCGCCGCCATACCGGGCGACCGGTCCGTACCAGCCGTTCACGTCGTCGCGGGCAGCGGCGGTGAGGCCGGCCTGGTCGGCGTACGAGCGCAGCACGGCGGCCGCCCCGAGGACGTTCGCGGCGGGTTCGGCGCGCAGCGCTGCCCGGGTGAGCCGGGTGAGCGTCGCCGCCTCCTCCAGGGTGTGCACCTGTGTGTTGCTCGCCAGGTGCATGAGCCCGTGGCCACCGGCCGCGCTCGGCGCACCGGAGTGCATGTCCAGGCGCGACTCGGCGTACCCCAGCGCCACCAGCAGGTCGCGCGGGACGTCGTACCGGGCGGCGGCGGTGTCGAACGCGGCGGCCAGCGGGCCGGCCGACGCCGGCGTACCGGTCGGGGCGGCAGCCGCCGGTGACATGGCCGCGACGGGACCGGCCAGGGCGGTGGTCAGGGTGAGCAGGCCGCCGAGCAGGAGCCGGCCCCGGCGGGAGGTTCGTACGGTCATTGCCACTCCTTGCGACGAAGGGGGTCGGGCGGCCGGCGGCCCCGCCGGCTCGGCGGTCGAGCTCGTCAGCACCAGCCGTTGATCGGAGCGTTCACACCGGTCCAGAGGTAGGCGTCGGACACCCAACTGCCGTCGCTCAACCGGTCCCAGAGCGCCGTGGTGCCGTACCGCCCGGTGTGGGAGGTGCCGTTGGCGGAGCAGGAGACGGAGACGGTGACACCGTCAGCCAGCGAGCCGACCGCCCCGTAACCGGTCCCCGGCCCGGCTCGACGGGTCAGTGCCCCACCGCCGTTCGCGTCGACCACCGCCTGGGTGAGGCCGAGTGCGCCGTAGTTGTAGAGGCCGGAGCCGACCCCGGCCCAGGCCGACCCGTGTCGCGCCCCACCCTGGTAGGCGGCGGCGCCGTTGGCCAGCACCCACTTGCCGATGTCGTGGCCGGCGATCGGCACGTAGGCGCTGTTCTGCCGCAGGCCGAAGTGGACGTGGCGGCCGGTGGCGGATCCGCCGCAGGTGACGTCAGTGCCGGTGTTGCCCAGGAAGGCGCCCTGACCGACGCTGGCGCCGTTGACGGAGATGCTGTTCCACAGGTGGTAGTAGTCGGTCGAGTAGCCCCGGTCGTGGATGACCCGGATCCACCCCTGACACATCGTGTACGCCGCGCCGGCCCGGGCCGCGCGGACCACCTGGTCGCCGCCGGCCAGGTCGACCGAGCTGTACGGCGCGCTGCCACCCCAGCCGTGCGGGCCGCCGGTGAGCGTCCACGTCTGGCCCACCGCGAACGGCAGCGCCATCCCCGTCCGGTAGTCGCCGCCCGCGTACATCGGGGTCGGAGCGGTGGTGAGCGCGCTTCTCTCCGGACCCGTCACCAGGGGCGACTGGGCGGCCAGTTCACCGAAGGCGGCCTCACCGTCGAAGGCGACCCGCCACCCGGCCGGGTCGGCCCGGGCGATGAAGATCGAGCCGGTCGGGTGGGCGTCCTCCTGTCGGGGTGCGAGGGCGACGGCGGTGCCGAACGCCCACCGGCCGCTGCTGCGGCTGACGGTGACCCGGGTGTCTCGTTCCGCGCCAGCGGTGGACAGCTCGACCGAGCTGAGCAGTTTGGCGGTCACCGCGGCGGTGAGCGCGGGGGCGTCGGCCGCGGCGGCGGCGCTGGGCGCCGCCCCGATCAGGCCCGTGACCATCAGCAGGGCCGCGGCGGCGCCGCCGGCCCATCGTCGACCGTGTCTCATCGTGACCTCACTCTCGGTGGGGGTTTCGTCGACCACGGCGACCCGCACCCCGTCGGGTTCGCGGTTGGCCAGCGGCACGGCGGACACCGCCGTCACCGGCCGGCCCTGGTAGCACACGGCCTGTCGAACAAAAGAGATGTACGTCGATATTGACGGTGATTGTTGTGTCACAAACCATCGAAGTCAACCGTGACATCGAAAGTTTTCTACATGGCGGCGCGACGATCGATGAGGATTGTGCGGTCCCGACCGGGCGTGGCATTCTGCGGACGCCGGTACCGGAGGGGGCGGTTGCACATGCTGACCATCCAAGGGGTGTCTCTCGGGTACGGCGATGCGCCGGCCGTCCTCCGGGACGTCTCGGTGACGGTCCGCCCGGGTCGGGTGCTGGCGTTGACCGGCTCGTCGGGCTCGGGCAAGACCACCCTGCTCAACGCGATGGCGGGGCTGCTGCGGCCGCGCGACGGCGCGGTGAGCGTCGACGGGCAGCAACTGCGCGACCGTGACCACGCGGTGGACCACCGGATCGTCCTCATCCCGCAGGACAACGGGCTGGCCCCGATCCTGACCGCCGCCGAGAACGTGCAGGTGGCCCTCGTCGCCGGCGGCGTGGCACCGCCCGAGGCGCGCCGGCAGACCGCCGCGACGCTGGCCCAGCTGGGCCTCGCCGGGCAGGCCGACCAGTTGGTCGAGGAGCTGTCCGGCGGCCAGCAGCAGCGCACGGCCATCGCCCGCGGCCTGGCGCTGCGCGGCGGCGTGCTGCTGGCCGACGAGGTGACCAGCGAGCTGGACGCGGGCAACCGACAGCGGGTGCTGGATCTGCTGCACGACGAGGCCCGGCGGGGTGCGGCGGTCGTGTTCGCCACCCACGACGCGGAGGTGGCCGCCTCCTGCGAAGCGGAACTCCACCTCGCCGAGGGGCGGGCGCAGGTCGTGCGCGGTGGAGAAGATCGCGGTAGGTAACCGCTCGGTATCGATGCGCGTCCGCGGGGCGGTGTGCAGGCCGTCCGCTCGATAGCGTGAGCCTCAATGCTGGCCGTCATCGGGGGAGCACTTGCGGCCCGCCGGGCACAAGCCCTGGCGGTGCTCCTGCTCGCGGTGCTCGCCAGTGCCGCCGCCGCAGCCGCGGTCAGCTATGTGGCCGCTGCCGGGCAGGCCCTCGCCAGGTACGAACTCTCCACAGCCGATCCGAACGAGCTACGGCTGCGGCTCGTCGCCCCCACGGAGTACCCGGGGATGCCGGGCGACCCGGCCGGAAGCGTGTTCGGCGCTCAGGTCGAGCGACTCGCGCCAGCCGGGTTCGAGGTCGTCCTCGGTGCGCAGAGCGGTGGCGTCGCCACCGGCCCGGCCGGGACGGTCACCTCGAACCTGATCTTCCGAGCGGGGGTCTGCGAACGGGTCGCCGTGGCCGGCGCGTGCCCCCGGTCCACCTCGCGGGGCCAGCTCCCCGAGGTGATGGTCAGCACGCACACCGCAGCACATCTGGGTGTCGCCACCGGCGGCCAGTTCACCTTCGGCGCCGTTCCGGTACGGGTGGCCGGCGTCTACCGGCCGCTCGACGCGACCGACCCGTTCTGGCTGGGTGAGGAATACCTACGGCCACCCGCACCCGGCCCGGCCTCCACGTCGACCGTGGGCAGCGCCCTCGACGCGATCTTCACGGCGGAGTCCTCGCCCCTGGCCGACGACAATGCCATCCTGTACCGATCGACGGCCGACCTCTTCGTCAGCAGACAACTGGTGGTCACGGGGTCGGTGCAGGACCTGCGGTCGACCGTCGCGACGGTGACGCGCGACGGGAGCCGGCAGGGCTTCGGTGCCGGCACCTCTCTGCCGAGCCTGCTTGATCGCGTCACCCTGCAGCGCGGGCAGTTGGCCGCCGGCGTGACACTGGGTGCCGGGCTGCTCGTCCTGCTCTGCTGGCTGGTGCTGTTCGTGGCGATCAGTTCGGCGGCCGACGAGCGCCGACCAGAACAGGGCCTGCTCCTGCTGCGCGGGGTGCAGCGCCGACGACGGTGGGCCCTGGCGGTCGGCGAGCACGCCGTACCCGTGTTGGTCGCGATCCCCCTGGGCTGCCTGGGCGGCCTGGCCGCTGCCAAACTGCTCGCCACGCACACCCTGCCCGCCCAGGCCGACGTCACATTGGACGCGACCGCGGTCGGCTACGCCGCCGTCGGTGCCGTTGGCGCGCTCGCCGCGGTGCTGCTGGCTCAGGCGCGGACCATGTCCGCACCGGTCGTCGACCTGCTGCGCCGGGTGCCGGCGCGGGTGCGGGGGTGGCGGGCAAGCGTCGGTGACGTCGTCGCGGTGGCCGTCGCCGTGGCCGCCGTGGTGCAGTTGCGCCTCGGCGGATCGCCCACCGGGCTGGCCCTGGTGGCACCGGTTGTGGGCGCGCTCGCCGCGGGCGTCCTGCTGGCGCGGGTCGCCATGATCGCCGGAGCGGCGGTAGGCGCTGCGCTGCTGGCGCGAGGCCGGACAACCGTCGGCCTCGCCCTCGTGCAGGTGGCGCGGCAACCACGCTTCCGGCCCCTGATGGCGCTGCTCACGGTCGTTGTCGCGATGCTCGCCTTCACCGCCGCGACGAGCGAGGTCGCGTCGGCCGCCTACGCGGATCGGGCAACCGTCGAGGTCGGGGCTCCCCGCGTGGTCGAGGTCAAGGCATCCTCGCGGTCGCACCTGTTGGCGTCCGTCCGGGCGGCCGACCCCACGGGTCGTTCCGCGATGGCCGCGGTCGTGACGAACGCGGCCTCCGAGGCCGGCACACCGGTACTCGCCGTCGACTCCGACCGGCTGGCGACGGTGGCCGTACCGCATGCCTCCTATGGCGCGGATCTGGCGGACATCGCGCGAACGATCCGCCCGGACCCACCCGGAGCACCGCTACACCTGCGAGGGCGTCTGCTCACCGTGGTGATCTCCAACGACCTCGACGCGGCGGCCTTTGCCGGGAATCGGGTCCGCCTCGCGGTCACGGTCTCCAACAGGAACGGCAGCCGCGTGGTCGTCGCTCGCGATGACATCGAGCCCGGCCGCCGCGATTACGTCATACAGGTGCCCGAGTGCGTGCAGGAATGCCGCCTGGTCAATGTCGAGATCGTCGCTCCGGTGGTATCCCGGCAACTGAAGGTCCGGTTCGAGGAGTTGCGCAGCGGCGACGGCGACGGCGAGACGGTTCTGCTGACCGGTGCGGAGTTCGCCGACCTGAATCGGTGGCGGCTGACCGACCCGGATGACACCTTTCTCGACGCCACGAGCGGGCCGGACGCGGCGCTGGTCCTTGGCTTGGCGGAGAACCGGCGAGTGCGGCCGGCCGGCATCAGCGTGGTCGATTCGCCGTTCCCGCTGCCCGGTTGGCTGACCCGGTCGAACGGGACGCCCTTGGGCCGGCCTCACCAGTACGAGGGGGTCGACGGGTCGCCGACGCAGGCGTCGGTCGAGGGCCTGGCGGACCGGCTGCCCCGGCTCGGGGGATCCGGCCTGATCGTTGACCTGGAGTACGCCGACCGGCTCGCCGTCGCCGGCCAGACCGGCGTCGAGGAGGTCTGGCTGGCCCCGACGGCTCCCGCCGACATCCTCGACCGGCTTCGCGCGGAGGGTCTGGTCATCAAGGACGACCGGACGATCGCCGGCGTACGACAGGATTTCGACCGGCAGGGTGCGGCCTTGGCGTTGCGCTTCAACCTGTTCGCCGCGCTGGCCGGGGTCCTGATCGGGGCAGCCGGCCTCATCGCGATGGCAGCGGCCGAACAGCGCAACCGGGTCGCGATGCTGGTGGCGCTCCGGCGGCAGGGGCTGGCCCCGCGCGCCGTCCGTGGCGGCTACGGCTGGCCGGTCGTCATCGCCACCGTGTCGGGTGGCCTCGCCACCCTGGTGATCTGGCTCCTCACTCGGGACGGGCAACGCCTGTTCAGTGACGGCCGATCGCCCGTCCCGCTGCCCGACTGGCCGGACGTCGGCCGGCTGCTGCTGTTCACGGTGCCCACGGTGGCGTTCTTCGCCGTCACCGCGGCGGTGCTCGGCCGGATCGTCGCCGCCTCGGTTCGCCGCCGGACCGGCCAATGACCGCCGAGATGCCCGCAGGGGGCGTAGCGGTCACCTGCCACCGGCTGATCCACATCTACTCCACCGGCACCGGCGACGTGGTCGCGCTCTCCGGCGTGGACCTGCAGATCTCCGCCGGCGAGATGCTGGCGCTGGTCGGCCCGTCCGGCTCCGGCAAGTCCACTCTGGTGGCGATCCTCGGCGGGCTCATGCAGCCCAGCGCCGGGCGGGTGTACGTGGGCGAGCACGACCTGTCCCGGCTCTCCACGACCGCCCTGGCCGCCCTGCGCGGGACCACGGTGGGCACGGTGTTGCAGGGCGCCGAACGCAACCTGCTGCCGTACGTGTCGCTGTCGCGCAACATCTGGTTGGCCCAGCGACCCGCGGCCCGCCTCGCTGGGCGCCGGTTGGACCCGCCGGAGGCGATCCTGGACCTCGTGGGTCTCGCCGATGCCGGCGCGCGGCGCGTCGGCGATCTGACCCCGGGGCAGCGTCAGCGGGCCGCACTGGCGCAGGGGCTCGCCGCCGGGCCTGGGCTGCTCCTCGTCGACGAGCCGACCAGCCAGCTCGACGGGGCCGGCCGGGACGAGGTGCTCGCGGCGCTGGCCACCATCAACTCCGAGCGGGGGACGACGGTGGTCGTGGTGACCCACGACGGTGACGTCGGTGCCCGGCTGGGCCGAGCGGTCACCATCCGCGACGGTCGGGTGGGCGCCGAGGGCCGGGACGGCCGGGACTTCGCCGTGGTGGCCGGGGACGGCACGATCCAGTTGCCGCCGGAGACGTTGGCGGCCTTCCCGGCGGGAACGCTCTTCACGGTCGACCACACCGACGAGTCGATCACCCTGCGCGCCACAGCGAACCCGTCGTCGACCGGCCGGCAGGAGATGGCCACGAGCAGCGATCAACCCGGCCACGTCGATTGACACCGGGCCCGGTGGTCGTGCGGAGTTGCCGCCACTCGACAGTGATCCGTCGATCCCGCTGCGCTGTTGGCGGCGCAGCGGGATCGACGGCCGTCGGACTCCGGGGGCCTACGGGCGAACCTGGATCTTACGGCCGGAGCCGGCGGCGAAACGGTCCAGCGCCTCGGGGTAGCGCTCCAGGCTCAGGCGGTCGCTGATGAACACATCCGGGTCGAGCACGCCCTGCGCGAACAGGTCCGCGGCCCGTTCGAAACTGTGCAGAACGGCCATCGACCCGGTGATGGTGATCTCCTGGTTGTAGATCCGGTACGGCTCGATGACCGCGCGGGCGGCGTAGTCGGCGACACCGAACTGGAGGAACGTGCCGCCCTTGCCGACCCGGGTGAGGCCGTCCTGGATGGCGGCGACGTTACCGGTGGCGTCGACCACGAGGTCCCAGCCGCGCGGCTGGTCGAGCTCGTCCGGGCCGGCGGCGGTACGGGAGACGCCGAGGGAACGGGCGGTGGTGAGGCGCTCCGGGTTGATGTCCACCACGTCCACGCTGGCCGCACCGGTGCGCTTGGCGAGTTCGAGCATCATCAGCCCCATCGTGCCGGACCCGTAGATGAGCACGTGCGAGCCGAGTTGGGAGCGCAGCACGTCGTAGCCACGCACCGCGCAGGACAGCGGCTCGATCAGGGCCGCGTCCTCGGTGCGGACGTGCTCGGGCAGCCGGACGCAGTTGGCGACCGGCGCCACGGCGTACTCGGCGGCGCCGCCGGCGACGGTCACCCCGATCGCGGCCCACCGCTCACAGAGGTTGCTCCGCCCGAGCCGGCAGTAGTGGCATTCGTGGCAGTAGAGGGAGGGGTCGACCGCGACCCGGTCGCCCACCGTCAGTTCGGTGACGTCGACGCCGACCGCCGCCACCTCGCCGGCGAACTCGTGCCCGGGCACGACCGGCAGGGTGGGCGCGAACTCGCCCTGCAGGATGTGCAGGTCCGTCCCGCAGAGGCCACAGGCGGCGACGCGTACGACAACCTCGCGGCGACCCGGGGTGGGATCCTCGACGGTGGTGACCTCGACCTTGCCCGGCGCGGTGATCACAGCGGCTCTCACTTGACGGCTCCCAACGACAGTCCCTGCACGAGTTTGTCCTGAGCGGCGAACCCGGCCGCGAGCACCGGCAGCGAGATGACGGTCGCGGCGGCGCACACCTGGGCGAGGAAGAGGCCCTGGCTGGTGACGAAGCTGGTGAGGAAGACCGGTGCGGTGCCGGCCACGACGCCGGTCAGCACCCGGGCGAACAGCATCTCGTTCCAGCTGAAGATGAAGCAGATGAGGGCGGTCGCGGCGATTCCGGGGGCGGTGACCGGCAGGATGACCCGACGCAGGATGGCCGGCAGCCGGGCGCCGTCGAGCGCCGCGGCCTCCAGGATCTCGACCGGCACCTCCGCCAGGAACGACCGCATCATCCAGACCGCGATCGGCAGGTTCATCGAGGTGTAGAGGATGACCAGCAACCAGATGTTGTCCAGCAGACCGACGGTCTGGGCGATCAGGTAGATCGGCAGCAGCGCGGCGACCACCGGCAGCATCTTGGTGGACAGGAAGAAGAACAGCACGTCCGTCCACTTGCGGACGGGTTTCACGGCGAGCGCGTACGCCGCCGGGATGGCCAGCGCGAGCACGATGAGGGTCGACATGACGCTGGCGGTGACCGAGTTGAGCATCGGCGGCCACGGGCTCGCGCCGCTGGAGGCGCCGAAGAACTCGCGGTATCCGTCGAGGGTCAGCGGCGCGGTGAAGGCCGGCGGGTTGCGGGCGGCGTCCGACTCGCTGTGCAACGAGGTCAGCACCATCCAGCCGACCGGCGCGAAGAACAGCAGGCCGAGCAGCCAGGCGAGCAGGCCGAGCAGCGGGCCGCTGCGGCTGCGCGGCCTCGCCCTGGCGACAGCAGGGGCAGTCATCGCTTCGTCTCCTCCCGGAACATGGACAGCACCACCCGCAGCGCGAAGGTGGCGATGATCATCGAGCCGATCACCACGATCACGCCGGCCGCCGAGGCGCGGCCGTAGTCGTGTGCCTGGTAGAAGGTGGTGTAGATGGTGTACGGCAGGTTGGCGGTGCCGAGACCACCCGAGGTGATGGTGAAGACGGCGTCGAAGTTCTGCACGATGTAGATCGAGCCGAGCAGCGCACCCAGTTCGAGGTAGCGGCGCAGGTGGGGCAGGGTCACGTAGCGGAACACCTGCCAGGCCCCGGCTCCGTCGACCCGGGCCGCCTCGAGGGCGTCCAGCGGACGGCTCTGCAGGCCAGCCAGCAGGATCAGCATCATGAACGGCGTCCACTGCCAGACCAGCGAGGCGACCACCGCCGGCAGCGGGAAGTTCGAGATCCAGTCCGGTTGCGGGGCGGTCACCCCGAACCAGTTCGCGACGACGGCGATCATCCCGTTGAACAGGCCGTACTCCGGGTTGTAGAGGGCGTGTTTCCACAGCAGTGCCGCGGCGACCGGTACCACCAGGAACGGGGCGATCATCAGGGTCCGCACGATGCCGCGCCCCGGGAAGGACCGATCGAGCAGCAGCGCCAGCCCCAACCCGATCAGCAGGCTGATGATCACTACCAGGACGGTGAGCAGGACGGTGGTCACCACCGAATTGCGCAGCACCCGGTCTGAGGCGACCGCCGCGTAGTTGTCCAGACCGGTGAACCGCCGCTCGTCGGGGTAGAGCGAGTTCCAGTTCAGGAACGAGATGACCAGCGTCGCCACGAACGGCAACTGGGTCACCACGATCGTGAAGATCAGGGCCGGCAACAGTGGTGCCCGACGGATCCACTGCTGCCGCCGCCACTGCCGCCGCCCGTCGGACGAGCCGCGGGCCGTTGTGGTCCCGGTCGCGGTCGTGGCCCGTAGGTCAACAGCGCTCATCGCTGCCTCCTCCTCTACGGTGGCGCCGGTCCCGCACGGCGGGACCGGCACCACCCGACGGTTACTTGCCGCGGTACTTCTCGGCGACCTGCTCGGCGAGCCGTTGCCCGTCGGCGAGCGCCTGTTCGACGGAGGTCCGGCCGGCGATCGCCGAGCTGACGCCCTGGGAGACCTGGGTGCCGAGGTCGGTGAACTCCGGGATGCCGACGAACTGGATGCCGGGTGCCGGCCGCGGCTGCACTCCCGGGTTGCTCGGGTCGGCGGTGGTGATGGCCTGCTCGGTCACCTTGTAGAAGGCGGCCGCCGCCTGCTGGTACTGCGGGTTGGCGTACAACGAGGCCCGCTTGCCGTCCGGCACCTTGGCCCAGCCGAGCTGGCTGCCGACCAACTGCTCGTACTCGGAGCTGGACGCCCAGGAGATGAACTTCCACGCGTTGTCCGCGTTCTTGCTGGCCTTCTGGATGCCCCAGGCCCAGGTGTAGAGCCAGCCGGAGCTGGCTGTCCGGTTCACCGGAGCCAGGGCGTACCCGGCCTTGCCGGCGACCGGCGAGGAGCTGGCCTCGATGGACCCGGCGGCGGAGGTGGCGTCGTACCACATGGCGACCTTGCCCTGGATGAAGTTGTTCAGGCACTCGGTGAAGCCGGCCTGCGGCGCGCCAGCCTCACCGTGCTTACGCACGAGGTCCACGTAGAACTTGGTGGCCTGGGTGAACTCCGGGGAGTTGACCTGAGCCTGCCAGTCCTTGGTGAACCAGGTCCCGCCGAAGGTGTTCACCACCGTGGTCAGCGGCGCGAAGAGCTGGCCCCAACCCGGCTGGCCACGCAGGCAGATGCCCTTCATGCCGGGCTGTGCCCCGTCGGCCTTCGCGGCCAGGTCCGCGACCTGCTGCCAGGTCGGCTTCTCGGGCATCGTCAGGCCCTTGGCGGCGAACACGTCCTTGCGATACATGAGGAAGGAGGACTCGCCGTAGAACGGCTCCGCGTACAGCTTGCCGTCGGCCGCGGTCAGCGACGCGGTCATCGGCGGCAGGATGTCGGCCTGGTTGAACGCGCTGTCCTTGGCGACGTGGTCGTCCAGCGGGGTCAGCCAACCGTTCTTCGCGTAGAACGGCACCTCGAAGTTGCTGATGGTGGCGACGTCGTACTGGCCGGCCTGGCTGGAGAACTCCTGACTGATCTTGTCGCGGACGTCGTTCTCCGGCAGCACCGTGTAGTTGACCGTGATGCCGGTCCGCTTGGTGAAGTTGTCCGCGGTCAGCTTCTGGATGTCCATCATCTGCGGGTTGTTGACCATGAGGACGTTGATCGTCTTTGCGCCGCCGGCGTCACCTCCGCCACCGGCGCCGCTACAGCCGGCGGTTGCCAGGACGGTGGAGGCGGCCGCCAGGACGGCGACGGCGATTGTTCGGGCACGATGAGGCACAACGAACCTCCCAGATGGCGGTCGGGTGATGGCGGTGTGGTTTTTCGGTCGGGGTCAGACCCGGATGACCTGCGGCCCCAGAACGGAGTACCGGTGCGCCTCGGCGGCACCGAGGTGGGCGTCGGTGACGATGGCCTCCAGATCGGCGATCTCCGCGAAGCGACAGAAGCTGCTCGCGCCGAACTTGGTGTGCAGGCCGACGAAGATGCTGCGCCGGGCCGCCCGCATGGCACGTGACTTGACGTGGGCCACGGCGGGATCGGGTGTGGTCAGCCCGTGCTCGCGGCTGATCCCGTTGGCGCCGACGAAGGCCAGGTCGATGACGAAGCCGGCCAGCATGTCACCGGCCCAGTGGTCCACCGTGGCCAGTGTCCGGCCGCGGACCCTGCCGCCGAGCAGCAGGACGGTCACCGCCGGGGCGGTGGCCAGGCCGGCGGCCGTGATCAGCGACGCGGTGATCACGGTCAGCCGCCGGTCCCGGGGCAGCGCCTCGGCGATCAACTGAGGGGTGAAGCCCTCGTCGATGAACACCGTCTCCGCGTCCTGGAGCAGACCGACGGCAGCCGCGGCGATCCGGCGCTTGTCATGCACCCGCCGGGTCGTCCGCACCGCCAGGCTGCTCTCGAAGCCCGCGCTCTCCACCGGGTAGGCACCCCCGTGAGTACGCCGCACGAGCCCGTGTTCCTCGAGAACCCGCAGGTCCCGACGAATGGTCTCGGGAGCCGCGACCAGCTCGACGGCGAGCTTGGCGACCAGCACCTGACCCTCGGCGCGGACCAGCTCCAGGATCCGATGCCGCCGCTCCTGAGCCTGCATTCCGCACCTCCTCCGCTGGCACCGCTTTGTCTGGGTCCTGTCTAACACCGGCGCATCGATGTGGCGAGACTCACAGGGGTCGCTCCGGTGCCCGGGTTGTGCCCGGGTCGGACGCGCGCCTCGGCGTTACGACCTGACATCCGGCGATTCGACGGCCCGACCCGGTGACCGAATCGGCCCGCTTACCTGCCCGCCTGGTGACCGATCTTGGATGACGGCCCTCACCCACCGGGCCGGAGGACCTCCCTCAAACGCTGTCGAGCTGCCCCAGATGTGGGGCAGCTCGACAGGAAGGGCGCAGGGACGGGTTCAGCCCCAGAGGCGCGACGGCACGCGCCGTCCCGGCGTCAGCGGGCCGCGCCGGCGCGTCGCTTGTTGTAGACGTCGAAGGCCACGGCGACGAGCAGGACGAGCCCCTTCACCACCGACTGCGTCGACTGGTCGACACCCATCAGCTGCATGCCGTTGCTCATCACCGCCATGATCAGACCACCGACCATCGCGCCCACCACCGTGCCCACCCCGCCGGTGACCGCCGCGCCACCGATGAACGCCGCGGCAATCGCGTCCAGCTCGAACATGTTGCCGGCGGCGGGCTGAGCGCCATTGGACCGCGAGGAGTAGATGACGCCAGCGACCGCCGCGAGGAAGCCCATGTTGACGAACATCCAGAAGTTGACGGTGCGGACCTTCACTCCGGAGAGCGCCGCCGCCGAGAGGTTGCCGCCGATCGCGTAGACCTGGCGACCGAAGACGGTACGCCGGGTGAGCAGGCCGTAGACCAGGACGAGGACCGCCAGGACGATCAGCACGATCGGGAGCCCACGGGCGTGCGCCAACTGCCAGGCGAAGTACATGATGACCGCGCCGACGACGGCGACCCGGGCGACGAACAGCGGGAACGACTCGACGGGCTGCTGGTACCGGATGCGCGCGACGCGGGTGCGGAAGCCGCTCACCGCGTACCCGGCCACGGCTACGGCGCCGATCAGCAGCGTGAAGGCGTCGTAGCCCTGCCCGCCGAGCAGTCCGTTGAGGAATCCCGCCGCGACGCGCTGGTACTCGGCCGGGAACGGCGACAGCGAGATGTTGTCGAGCACCCGCAGGGTGAGGCCACGGAACAGCAGCATCCCGGCCAGGGTCACGATGAAGGCCGGGATGCCGGCGTACGCGACCCAGAAGCCGTGCCAGGCGCCGACCGCGACGCCGACGGCCAGTGCGGCCAGGATGCCGACCCACCACGGGTAGCCCTGCTGGATCACCAGGACGGCGGAGACCGCTCCGGTCAGCGCGACCACCGACCCCACCGACAGGTCGATGTGCCCGCCGATGATCAGGATGACCATCCCGATCGCGAGCACCAGGATGTACGAGTACTGCAGGACGATGTTGGTGATGTTCCCGGGGCTCAGCGACACCCCGTCGGTCAGGATCGCGAAGAGCGCGACGATGACGACCAGGGCGACGTAGATCCCGCTCTGCCGCAGGTTGTTCAGCACCAGTGCCCGCAGGTCGCTCGTCCCGGTGTGCAGGGCGGCGGCCGGCGCGCCGTCCGGGGGCGTCGGGCGCTCCGTCGAGGGGGTCTTGATGCTGGTCATCCCACGAACTCCTTGTCCTTGGTCATCAGCTCCATGAGGCTCTCCTGGGTCGCCTCGCCCACCGGCTTCTCACCGGTGATCCGGCCCGCGGCGAGGGTGTAGATGCGGTCACACATCCCGAGCAGCTCCGGCAGCTCGGAGGAGATGATGATCACCGCCTTG
Source organism: Micromonospora sp. NBC_00858 (assembly GCF_045207365.1). Lineage (NCBI taxonomy): Bacteria > Bacillati > Actinomycetota > Actinomycetes > Micromonosporales > Micromonosporaceae > Micromonospora > Micromonospora sp. NBC_00858. Next base: position 4,292,775 of record NZ_CP108828.1, read on the forward strand.
CCGTCGGCCACCAGCCGATTGATGATCGTGTAGATCTCGAACTTGGCTCCGACGTCGATCCCGCGTGTCGGTTCGTCCAGGATCAGCACGTCCGGGTCGGTGAAGAGCCACTTCGACAGCACGACCTTCTGCTGGTTGCCGCCGGAGAGCTTGCCGACGACGGCCATGACGCTGGGCGTCTTGATGTTCATCTCCCGCCGGCTCGCCTCGGCGACCTTGATCTCCTCGTTGCCGTTCACCCAGCCCAGCCGGGCCAGCCGGTCGAGGGCGGCGGCGGAGACGTTGCGCCGGACGTCGTCGATGAGATTCAGGCCGAACCGCTTGCGGTCCTCGGTGACGTAGGCGATGCCGTTGTCGATCGCCTCCGCGACGGTACGGGCGCTGATCTCCCGCCCGTGCACGAACAGCCGGCCTTTGATGTCGCGGCCGTAGGACCGGCCGAACACGCTCATCGCCAGCTCGGTCCGCCCAGCCCCCATCAGCCCCGCGACGCCGACGACCTCACCGGCCCGTACGGACAGGCCGACGCCCTCGACGACCATCCGGTCCTGGGTCGGGTGCCGCACCGTCCAGTCCTCGATCCGGAGCACCTCCTCGCCGGGTGACGACTCCCGGTCCGGGTAGAAGCTGTCCAGGTCGCGCCCGACCATGCCCCGGATGATCCGTTGCTGGGTCACGTCGTCGGCTCGCATGTCGAGGGTCTCCACCGCGCGCCCGTCCCGGATGACCGTGGTCGAGTCGGCGATCGCGGTGATCTCGTTGAGCTTGTGGGAGATCATGATGCAGGTGATCCCCTGGTCCTTGAGCTGTCGCAACAGGTCGAGCAGGTGAGCCGAGTCGACGTCGTTGAGGGCGGCGGTCGGCTCGTCCAGGATGAGCAGGCGCACCTTCTTCGACAACGCCTTGGCGATCTCCACCAGCTGCTGCTTGCCCACGCCGAGCTGGATGACCGGGGTGACGGGGTTCTCGTGCAACCCGACGGACGCCAGCAGCTCGGCCGCCTCGGCGTTGGCCCGGTTCCAGTCGATGAGCCCGCTGCGGCCGCGACGTTCGTTGCCGAGGAAGAGGTTCTCGGCGATCGACAGGTACGGCACCAGGGCGAGTTCCTGATGGATGATGACGATGCCGTTGGCCTCGCTGTCCCGGATGCCGCGAAACTGCATCGGCTTGCCGTCGAACAGGATCTCGCCGTCGTACGAGCCGGACGGGTGGACGCCGGACAGCACCTTCATCAGGGTCGACTTGCCGGCGCCGTTCTCACCACAGATGGCGTGGATCTCGCCCCGGCGCACCGCGAGGGTGACGTCCTCCAGCGCGGTCACCCCGGGGAAGGTCTTCGTGATGCGGCGCATCTCGAGGATGGTGTCGTCCATGCTCACTGTCCTCTGTCAGGTACGGACGCGGTACTCCGTGGCGCCGGGCTCGGCGGTGGCCGCCGAGCCCGGCGGACGGTCAGTTCTTGGCCTGACCGGCGGCGACCTCTTCGGCCGTCCAGTAGCCCGAGTCGATGAGCGCGGTCTTGATGTCGTCCTTGTAGACGGTCGCGATCGGCAGCAGGTACGACGGCACGACCTTCACGCCGTTGTTGTACGTCTGCGTGTCGTTGGCCTGCGGCTGCTTGTCCTGCAGGAACGCCTCGGAAGCGTTCACGGCCTGCTCGGCCAGCAGACGGGTGTCCTTGAAGACGGTGCAGGTCTGCACGCCGTCGTTGATCAGCTTGATCGAGGCGATCTCGGCGTCCTGGCCGGTCACCGCCGGGAGCTTCTTACCCGCCTTGCCGTAGCCGGCGTTCTGCAGGGCGGTGATGATGCCCCGGGAGATGCCGTCGTACGGCGACAGGACGCCGTCGACCCGCGAGCCGTCGTTGTAGCTGGAGGTGAGCAGGTCCTCCATCCGCTTCTGCGCGGTCTCCTGCTGCCACCGCAGGGTCGCCACCTGCTCGGCGGTGGTCTGGCGCGACTTCACCTTCAGGGTGCCGGCGTCGATGAACGGCTTCAGCGTGTCCGTGGCCCCGCCGAAGAAGTACTGGGTGTTGTTGTCATCCAGCGACCCGGCGAAGAGTTCGATGTTGAACGGGCCCTTCGCCGTGCCCTTCGAGCCGTCCTTGTTCAGCAGACCGAGACCGACCAGCAGACCGGTGCCCTGGGCGACGCCGACCTTGTAGTTGTCGAAGCTGACGTAGAAGTCGACGTTCTTGCTGCCGCGGATCAACCGGTCGTAGGCGATGACCGGGATCTTCGCGTCGGCGGCGGCCTGCAACTGGCCGCTGAGCGCCGTGCCATCGATCGCCGCGATGACCAGGACGTCCGCGCCCTGGGTGATCATCTGGTCGACCTGCTGCGACTGGGTCGGGATGTCGTCGCCCGCGTACTGGAGGTCGACCTTGTAGCCCTTCGCCTCCAGCTTCTCCTTCACCGCTTTGCCGTCGGCGATCCACCGCTCCGAGGTCTGGGTCGGCATCGAGACACCGATGGTCAGGTCGCCGGGCTTCTCTTCGCTGGTGTCACCGCCGCTGCCAGCACCCTCGCCACTGCACGCCGCCAGGCTCAGCGCCAACACCGCGCCGCCGAGAGCAACCAGGAATTTCCTGCGCACGGGTTTCTCCTCTCCGGACTCCCCGCCGACCGCCGGGGCAAGCTGTCACCTTTCGGGTAGTGTTAGCGCTCACACAGCACACGTCAACACCTTCTCGGAAATCCCGGCGCCACAGTCTCGTAACGGAAGCCACCCGGCGAGCGAGGCCGCTCGCGCTCCCTCCACTCCGGACCGGAGCCGCCCGGCGAGGCTGGGCGGCAGGAGCGGGAGCCGTCAGCGGCGGGGCGGCGCGGCGACGCTGTCGCGGGCGACCAGGGTCGGGGCGATGGTCTGCCGCAGCGCCCCTCCGGTGCCCGTCTCGATCTGGGTCAGCAACAGCTGAAGACTCGCCCGAGCCACCGCGTCGAAGTCCGGCCGGACGGTGGTCAGCGGCGGGATGAAGTACGCCGCCTCCGGCACGTCGTCGAAGCCGACCACGCTGATCTCGTCCGGCACACGCCGACCGAACTCGTGCAACGCCCGCAGCACGCCCAGCGCGAGATGGTCGTTGGCGGTGAAGATCGCGGTGACCTCCGGCATCCGCGCCAACATCTGCCCGCACCGGTATCCCGAGGCCGCGGACCAGTCCCCCGGCATCAGCGGTGGGAGCTCCGCCCCCGCTGCCGCCAATGCCTCCCGCCAGCCCTCGATCCGACCGACGCTGTCGAACCAGTCGGACGGCCCCGACACGTGCCAGACCGTGCGGTGCCCGGCATCGAGCAGGTGCTGGGTCGCCGCCCGGGCACCAGCCGCCTGGTCGACCGTCACCAACGGCACCGGCCGGCGCGGATCACCGTCGACGGTGACCAACGGGACGTCCTTGGGCAGACGTTCCAGAGCCTCACCGGCCGACTCGACCGGCGCGATGACGACGATGCCAGCGACCCGGTGCGACAGGTGCCGCTCCACCGCAGCCGAGATGGAACGGTGGTCCAGGTCCCGCACACTGCCCACACTGACCGCGAAACCCTCTTCCGCGGCGGTCTGCTCCAACGCGGCCAGCAACGACGCCGGACCGTACAACGTCGTGTTCTGCGCGACCACGCCGATGACCTGCGACCGGCCGGTCACCAACGCACGCGCCGCGCCGTTGGGCCGGTAACCGAGCTCGGCGATCGCCGCCCGCACCCGCAGCCGGGTCTGCTCACGCACGTTGGGGTGCCCGTTGAGCACCCGCGACACCGTCTGGTGGGAGACACCGGCCAGACGAGCGACGTCCGTCATCGCCGGACCGTGCACGGCCATGTCACTCCCCCCGCCCACGACGTCGAAGCTGCGGCCCGCCGACGTCGACCGGGGCGGCCCGGGCCCCGATCCTCCGGCTCACCCACCGAACCGGTGCTGAATCCCTGGTGACCAGCGCTGATTGCCGACAGCCTACGCCAACAGCCCTCGTCGACCCGGCGCGGCCGAGCCGGGACGGCGGAGCATGCGGGACGCGGGCAGCGACGTTCTCGTGGTACGGCATGGCAGCTCGGACTCCTTCCACCGGGAGGGCATTCCGTCGCCGGCGCGGGGTGGCCCGATCCCTACCCGCCCGGCGAAGGCAGGGACGGGCCATCCGTCATGGCTGCGCGGGCCGCGAGGTCAGAAGCCGCGGGCCAGCCGGTAGTACGCCTGGTTCCAGCGGATCTCGTTGGCGAAACGGCGGGGCTCGGTGTCGGCGTCGATGACCACGAGTTCGGTCCGGCTCATCTCGGCCAGGTCGTGCAACTCCGCCACGCCCACCGCCTGCGACAGCACCGTGTGGTGCGGCGCGCCCGCGGTGATCCACGCCTCGGCCGACCCGGGCAGGTGCGGTCGTGGACGCCAGACGGCCCGGGCCACCGGCAGCCGCCGCAACGGCTGCGGCGGAGACACCACGTCGATCTCGTTGGCCACCAGCCGGAAGCGATCCCCCATGTCGGCCAGCCCGAGCACCACCGCCGGACCGGGTGCGGCGTCGAACACGAGCCGGACCGGATCCTCCCGACCGCCGATGTTCAGCGCGTGGATCTCCACGTCGGGCACGCCCGCCGCGATCGTCGGGCAGACCTCGAGCATGTGGGCACCGAGCACCAACTCCTCGCCCGGGGTGAGGTCGTAGGTGTAGTCCTCCATGAACGACGTGCCGCCGTCCAGGCCGACCGACATTGCCTTGAGGGTGTGGACCAGGACGGAGGTCTTCCAGTCGCCCTCGCCGCCGAAGCCGTAGCCGTCCGCCATCAGCCGCTGCACGGCGATGCCGGGCAACTGACGCAGGCCGCCGAGATCCTCGAAGTTGGTGGTGAACGCCCGGAACCCGCCCTCGTCGAGGAAGGCACGCATGCCAAGCTCCAGGCGGGCGGCGTACCGCAGCGAGTCGTGCCGCTCACCGCCGGGACGCAGCTCGGGGACGATGCGGTAGCTGTCGTCGTACTCCTTGACCAGGTCGTCCACCTGGGTGTCGGCGACCTCGTCGACCACCTGGACCAGGTCGTTGACGCCGTAGGTGTTGACCGAGACCCCGAAGCGCAGCTCCGCCTCGACCTTGTCGCCCTCGGTCACCGCGACGTCGCGCATGTTGTCGCCGAAGCGGGCCAGACGCAACGACCGCATCGCCGACCAGCCGACTGCCGCCCGGGCCCAGGCCCCGACGCGGCTCGTCACCCGCGGGTCGCTGACATGCCCGGCGACGGTCTTGCGGGCCACACCAAGGCGGGTCTGGATGTACCCGAACTCCCGGTCGCCGTGGGCGGCCTGGTTCAGGTTCATGAAGTCCATGTCGATCTCGTCCCACGGCAGCAGGACGTTGGCCTGGGTGTGCAGATGCAGCAGCGGCGTCTGCAGCGCGTCCAGGCCGGCGATCCACATCTTCGCCGGGGAGAAGGTGTGCATCCACGCAACGACCCCGATCGCGCCCTGTGCGGCGGCATCGCGGCAGACCCGCAGAATGTCACCGCTGTTGGTCAGGACCGGCTTCCAGACCACCCGGGCGGGAATCTGCGGCGAGTCGTTGAGCACGGCCGCGATCAGACGGGACTGCTCGGCCACCTGCCGGAGCGTCTCCTCGCCGTACATGCCCTGGCTGCCGGTGAGGAACCAGATCTCGGGTTCGGTGCGTGGTGCCATGGGGTTGCCTTCCGCGAGAGGGGCGGTCACTTGTAACGGATTCCGATGAGGCGCTGAAGGAGGATGAACGCGAAGAGCAGACCCCCGATCACGATCTTGGTCCACCAGGAGTTGAGGCTCCCGTCGAAGGTGATGAGCGTCTGGATCACGCCCAGGACCAGCACGCCGAGCACGGTGCCGAGGACGTATCCCGAGCCACCGGTGAGCACGGTGCCGCCGATCACGACCGCGGCGATGACGTCCAACTCCATGCCGACGGCGATCAGGGGCGCACCGGAGAGGGTGTAGAACGACAGCAGGATCCCGCCGATGGCGGAGCAGAGACCACTGATCGTGTAGACGGCGATCCGGGTACGCCCCACCGGCAGGCCCATCAGCAGCGCCGACTGCGGGTTACCGCCGATGGCGTACACGTTGCGCCCCAGCCGGGTGTAGGCCAGCGTGTAAGCGGCGACGGCGACCACGGCGAAGGCGATGAGCACGCTGATCGAGACGAAGTTGCCCCGGGGATCGCCGACCCGCTCCTGCGACATCCTGGTCCAGAACCCGTCGGTGATCGGGATGGACGACCCGGAGATGAACGTGCACATGCCCCGGGCGAAAAACATCCCGGCGAGCGTGACGATGAACGGCTGGATGTCGAAGAAGTGGATGGCGCAGCCCATCAGCAGGCCGAGCGTCGGCCCGATCAGCAGCGCGATGACGAGCACGAGCGCCGCCGGTAGGCCCTGCTGGAGCAGCGAGGCCGACACCATGGCCGTCATGGCGACGACGGACCCGACCGACAGGTCGATGCCGCCGGTGAGGATCACGAAGGTCATCCCCACCGCGACGACGAGCAGGAAGCCGTTGTCGATGAAGACGTTGAAGATGACCTGCACGTTGGAGAACGCCTGGTACTGGGACACGCCGATGCCGTACATCACCAGGAGCAGGGCGAGCGTGGCCAGAACCGGCACCTGCCGCCGTGGCAGCCGGATCCGGGGCCGACGGGCGGTGAGCGATCCAGTGGTCATGCCGGCACCTGCTCCTTCGGCTTGTCGGCAACGGCGCCGCGCGGCGGGGCACCGCTCCTTCGGCGGGTGAAGCGGGCCCGGAAGGCCGGGGCCTGGATGAGGCAGACGGCGATGACGACGACCGCTTTGAACAACAGCGCGGTCTGCGGCGAGATGTTCATGGCGTACACCGTGGTGGTCAGGGTCTGGATGATCAGCGCGCCGAGGATCGTGCCGCTGAGAAAGAACCGGCCGCCCGCGAGGGACGTGCCGCCGATGACGACCGCGAGAATGGCGTCGAGCTCCACCCAGAGGCCGGCGGCGTTGCCGTCGGCGCTGGAGACGTTGGCCGTCATCATGAAACCGGCGATCGCGGCGCAGCCGGCGCTGAGCACGTACGCGAGAAAGATGACCCGGCCGGAGCGGATGCCGGCCAGCCGGCTGGCCTCGGCGTTACCGCCCACCGACTCGATGATCATGCCGAGCGCGGTGCGGCGTGTGAACGCGCCGACGAGCAGGGCCGCCGCCAGCGCGATGAGGATGGCCAGTGGCAGGGTCAGCACGTGGCCCAGCCCGATCGCCCGGTACGGGCCGGAGTTGATGGTGATGATCTGGCCCTCGGTGATCAGCTGCGCGAGCCCTCGGCCGGCCACCATCAGGATCAGCGTGGCGATGATCGGCTGGATACCGATCACCGCGACCAGCACCCCGTTCCAGGCGCCGAGCACGAGCGCGACCCCGAGCGCCATCGCGAGCGCGGTCAGCACCACGGGAAGGCTGTTCTGGTCGGGCTGTTGGCTGATGTACATGCAGGCGATCGCGCCACTGATCGCGCACAGCGAGCCGACCGACAGGTCGATGCCGCCGGTCGAGATGACCACGGTCATGCCCAGCGCCACGAGGATCAGCGGCGCGCTCAGCCGCAGAATGTCGATCGGCGTGCCGTACAGGTGCCCGTCGGTGACCTCGATGGACAGGAACCCGGGCCGGTAGATCGTGTTCGCGGCCAGCATGACGACCAGCACGGCGGCGGGCCAGAACAGCCGGTGAGCGGTCAGCGCCCGGTAGCGGCCCATGGTGTCGTTCATCGGTCTGCCTCCTCCCGGTGGGACCCGCTCGCGATGGTCTGCATGATGCGGTCGGCATCGAGGGTGTCGTCGTTGGCGAGCTGCGCGACCAGTTGCCGGTCACGCATCACGGCCACCTTGTGGCTGAGGCGCAGCACCTCCTCCAGCTCGGCGGAGATGAACAGCACGGCCATCCCGCCGTCGGACAACTGCGTCACGAGCTTCTGGATCTCGGTCTTCGCGCCGATGTCGATGCCCCGGGTGGGTTCGTCGAGGATCAGCAGCCGCGGCTCGGTGATCAACCACCGGGCCAGGAGCACCTTCTGCTGGTTGCCGCCGGAGAGATTGCGCACCGGCACCTCCGGGTCGGACGGCCGGATGCTGAGGGCCTTGATGTACTTCTCCACCAGCTCGTCCTGGCGGCGGCGCGGGACGGGCCGCAGCCAGCCGCGGGCGGCCTGCATGGCGAGGATCAGGTTCTCGCGCACCGACAGGTCGGCGACGATGCCCTCCGCGCGGCGGTTCTCCGAGCAGAAGCCGATGCCGTGGCCGATGGCCTGGGCGGGGGTGCGGAGGCTGCTCGTGGTGCCGTCCACCGTGACCTGTCCGCCGTCGGCCCGGTCGGCGCCGAACAACAGCCGGGCCACCTCGGTACGCCCGGAGCCCAGCAGGCCAGCCAGGCCGACCACTTCCCCGGCGTGGATGGTGAGGCTGAACGGCTCGACCGCTCCGGAGCGGCCGAGGCCTGACACGGCAAGGAGCGGGGTGCCCTCTTCCAGGGCCGTCACGTCCCGCCGGGAGTGCTCCTCGATGCTTTCGAGCACGTCGAGTTCCTTGCCGATCATCTTCTCGACCAGCGTGAGCTGGGGTAGCTCGGCGATCGGGTACTCGCCGACGAGCCCGCCGTTGCGCAGCACGGTGATGCGATCGGCGATCTCGTAGACCTGGTCGAGGAAGTGGGTCACGAAGAGGATCGCGATGCCCTCGTCGCGGAGCTGACGCATGATGCGGAACAGCTGCGCGACCTCACCGGCGTCGAGGCTGGAGGTCGGCTCGTCCAGGATCAGCACCCGGGCCTGGATGTCGATCGCGCGGGCGATGGCGACCATCTGCTGAATGGCGACGGAGTACGTCCCGAGCGGTGCGCTGACGTCGAGGTCGAGGTCGAGGCGGGTCAGGAGGGCACGGGCTCGGCGGCGGACCTCGCCCCAGCGGACCGCGCCGAGCCGGCGAGGTTCGCGCCCGATGAAGATGTTCTCCGCCACCGAGAGGTTGGTGCAGAGGTTGACCTCCTGGTAGACGGTGCTCACCCCGGCGGCCGTGGCCTGCATCGGCCCGGTGAAGGACACCGGTTCGCCGTCGAGGGTGATCACGCCCTCGTCGGTGTCGTAGACGCCGGTCAGGACCTTGATGAGGGTCGACTTGCCGGCGCCGTTCTCGCCCATCAGGGCGTGCACCTCGCCGGGGAGAAGCCGGAAGTCGACGTCGTGGAGTGCGCGCACCCCGGGGAAGGACTTGCTGATCCCGGTCATCGTCAGGACCGGACGACTATCCGTCATCCCATCAGACCTCTTCTGGTTGTCGACGTGGACGTGCCCTGGCGACGAGGCGGGGCCGCCACGCGAGCGCGGCGACCCCGGCGTCGATCAGTACTTGCGGTTGGGCAGTGCCTCCTTGGCCTGCTCCTGGGTGAAGGTGGTCTCCTCGGTCTCGATCCGAGCCGGCACCTCCTCGCCCGCGTGGACCTTCTTCGTCAGGTCCATCAACTGCGGGCCGAGCAGTGGGCTGCACTCCGCGATGAAGTTGAACTTGCCGTCGGCGAGGGCCTGCATGCCGTCCTTGACGGCGTCGACCGTGATGATGGTGATGTCCTTGCCGGGCACCTTGCCGGCGGCGGTGATCGCCTCCAGCGCGCCCAGGCCCATGTCGTCGTTGTGCGCGAACAGCACGTCGATCTTCGGGTTGGCCTTGAGGAACTGCTCCATGACCTGCTTGCCGCCGGCCCGGGTGAAGTCGCCCGACTGGGACGCGACGACCTTCAGGTTCGGGTTGGCGGCGATCGCCTCGGCGAAGCCCTTCTTGCGGTCATTGGCCGGCGCCGCGCCGGTGGTGCCCTGCAACTCGACGATGTTCACCGGCCCGGACGCGGTCTTCTTCTGCTCGACCAGCCACTCCCCGGCGAGCCGGCCCTCCTTGACGAAGTCCGAGCCGATGAAGGTCTTGTAGAGGGACTTGTCGGCCGAGTCGACCGAGCGGTCGGTCAGGATCACCGGGATGCCGGCGTCCTTGGCCTCCTTGAGCACGGTGTCCCAGCCCGACTCCACCACCGGCGAGAAGGCGATCACGTCGACCTTCTGCTGGATGTAGTTGCGGATCGCCTTGATCTGGTTTTCCTGCTTCTGCTGCGCGTCGTCGAACTTCAGCTCGATGCCGGCCGCGGCGGCGGAGTCCTTGATGGAGGTGGTGTTCGCGGTACGCCAGCCGCTCTCCGCACCGACCTGGGAGAAGCCCAGGGTGATCTTTCCGTCGTCGGCTGCCCCGCCGGTGTCGCTGTTGCCGCAGGCGGCCACGCTGCCGACGAGCAGCACGCTGGCGAGGACCGCCGCGGCGCGCCACGGAGCGGAGGGCGTTCGCATCTTTCGCATCGGATCTCCTTGGCTCGGGGTGGTGGGTGACCGCGCCAACCGCCGACGTGCGGAGAGCGGCGTACGCGGGTGGTGCGTACTGGTACCTCGGTGGTGCCGGCCGGCGGATCCGGGCGTGGCCGGTGGCCGGTCAGGAACCCGCCGGTGAGAGCGGTTGTTGGCCGTAGACGTTCTGGTAGCGGTGGTAGAGCGCGTCGATGTCGGCCTGCGCGATCGGCACCGGCTGCCCGAGTGCGCGAGCCAGGTGCGCGGTGCGGGCGACGTCCTCGCACATGACCGCGGCCTTGACCGCCGCGCGGGCGTCACGACCGACGGTGAAGACGCCGTGGTTGCGCATGAGCACCGCGGGTGAGCGATGCCCGGCGAGCGTGGCGACGATGCCCTTGCCGATGTCGTCACCACCGATCAGGGCGAACGGGCCCACCGGGATCTCCCCGCCGAACTCGTCGGCCTGGGCGGTCAGGTGGCAGGGGATCGCCTCCCCCCGGGCCGCCCAGGCGGTGGCGTAGCTGCTGTGCGTGTGGACGACCCCGCCGACCTCCGGCATCGCCCGGTAGACGTAGGCGTGGGCGGCGGTGTCGCTGGACGGGGCGAGGTCGCCCTCGACGAGGACGCCATCGAGGTCGCAGACCACCATGGTGTCCGCCGAGAGTTCGTCGTAGCCGACGCCGCTGGGCTTGATGACCATGAGGTCCAGACCGGAAACCCGCGCGGAGATGTTGCCGGCCGTCCAGGCCACCAGGCGGTACCGGGTCAGTTCGGCGTGCAGCCGGGCGACCGTCTCGCGCAGTTCGCCGATCTGTCGGCTCACCTCGGCGTTCACGCGACCACCTCCAGCGCTGTCTCGTGCGTGGCCACACCGGTCCCGAGGGCGGCGTTGCGGATCGTCCGCAGGCGGAGCATGACGTCGTTGCCACCGCGACCGAAGTGGTCGTGCAGCGCCCGGTACTCGGCATAGAGGGCGTCGTACGCCCGTGCCCGATCGGGATCCGGCCGGTGGACAGCCTCGTGCACCCGGCCCATCGCCCGCGACGCCTCGTGGATCGAGGGGTACTCGCCAGCGGCGACGGCGGCGTGGATCGCCGACCCGAGCGCCGGCCCCTGCGCGGAGCCGATGATGCTCAGCGGCCGGTTGGTCACGTCGGCGTAGATCTGCATCAGCAGTTCGTTGGAGGTGAGACCGCCGGCGATCACCAGGTCGTCCACCGCCACGCCGGCCTCGACGAACGCCTCGATGATCATCCGCGTGCCGTACGCCGTGGACTCCAACAGCGCCCGGTAGATGTCCTGCGGCCGGGTGGCCAGGGTCATCCCGACGATCATCCCGCTGAGGTCGTGGTTGACCAGCAGCGAGCGGTTTCCGTTCCACCAGTCCAGCGCGACCAGGCCGTGCGCGCCGACCGGCTGGCTGGCGGCCAACTCCGTGAGGCGTTCGTGCGAGTCGAACCCGGTCGGGGCGGCGTGCTCGACGAACCAGCCGAAGATGTCGCCGACTCCGCTCTGCCCGGCCTCGTAACCCCATGCGCCGGGGCTGATGCCACCGTCGACGACGCCGCACATCCCGGCCACCTCGGCGAGGTGTGCGCCGTTGACCACGTGGCAGGTCGACGTGCCCATGATCGCCACGAGCCGACCGGGCTCCACGGCCTGCGCGGAGGCCGCCGTGACGTGCGCGTCGACGTTGCCGGCGGCCACCGCGATCCCCTCCGGCAGGCCGGTCCAGGCCGCGGCACGGGCGGTGAGCGAGCCGGCCCGGGCGCCGAGGGGCAGCAGTGGGCCGTCCAACTTGGCCACGAAGTCGGCGAAGCCGGGGTTGAGCGCGGTCAGGAAACCCGCCGACGGGTACCGGCCATCCTGCCGGATCCCCTTGTAACCGGCCGTACAGACGTTCCGGGTCTCGGTGCCGCTGAGCTGCCAGACGATCCAGTCCGCGGCCTCGATGAAACGTTCGGCCCGGTGGTAGACCTCGGGGTCCTCTTCCAGGATCTGCAGGCCTTTGGCGAACTGCCACTCGGCGGAGATCTTGCCGCCGTACCGGCCGATCCACGGCTCGGCACGATCGTGCGCCAGGGCGTTGATCCGGTCAGCGTGCGGCTGGGCGGCGTGGTGCTTCCACAGCTTGACCCAGGAGTGCGGGCGGTCGCGCAGCTCCGGCACCTCGCACAACGGAGTGCCGTCGGCGAACGTCGGCAGCACGGTGCAGGCGGTGAAGTCGATGCCGATGCCGACGATCGCGGCGGGGTCGACCCCGGCGGCGGACACGGCCGCCGGTACGGCGTACCGCAGCACGTCGCGGTAGTCGTCCGGATTCTGCAGGGCCCAGTCCGGCGGCAGTGGCCGGCCTCCGGGAAGCGCCGCGCTGATGACTCCGTCGCGGTACTCGTGCACCGCGGTCCCCAACTCGGCGCCGTCACCGACACGGACCACCAGGGCTCGCCCGGACAGGGTGCCGAAGTCGACGCCGACGACGTAGCTTTCGCCGGCTCCGTCCACACGGGTCATGTCCACCTCCACCGTTGACGGACCCAGTGTTAACGCTCACATCCAAAGCCGTCAAGACATCTGCCCGCAACAGCTTCGCAACGTCCGCGGGTGCCCACGGTGCTCCCGGCAGACCCGAGCATGAACCGACGGCCCGGCTGGTCAGCCGGGCCGTCGGTCTTCGGTGGATTGGCCGGGATCAGCCCGCGGCCCTGCGCTTGTACAGCGCCTTGGCCCAGAAGAAGCAGAGCACGGAGATGGTGGCGCACCAGCCGACCGCGAGGATCGCGTTGTTGCCGATCCCGGTGCCGAGCAGCAGGCCGCGAATGGTCTCCATGACCGGCGTGAAGGGCTGGTAGTCCGCGAACCACCGTACCGCGGTGGGCATGGAGTCGGTGGGGACGAACCCGCTGCCGAGGAACGGCAGCAGCACCAGCGGCATCGGCAGGTTGCTCGCCGTCTCGACACTCTCGCTGACCAGGCCGAGCGCCACCGACAGCCAGGTGAGCGCAAAGGTGATCATGGCCAGGACGCCGATCGCGGCGAGCCACTCGATCGGGTTGGCGGTCGGTCGGAACCCGACCAGCAGTGCCACGCCGGTGACGGCCGCGAGACTGATCAGTGTCTGGAACAGGCTGCCCAGCACGTGGCCGGTGAGGACCGACGGTCGGAAGATCGCCATGGTGCGGAACCGGGCGATGATGCCCTCGGTCATGTCCATGGCAATCGAGATGGCGGTGCCCTGCGCCCCGCTGACCACCGTGATGATCAGGATGCCAGGGGTGACGTAGTTGGCGTACTGGGCACGGTCGCCGGAGGGCCCGAGGCCGGCGCCGAGCGTGCCACCGAAGACATAGACGAAGAGCAGCAGAATGATGACCGGGATGCCGACGAGCATGAGGGTCATCGACGGATAGCGCCGCATGTGCAGGAGGTTGCGCCGCAGCATCGTGCTCGAGTCACGGACGGCAAGAGAGAGCGTGGTCATCGCGCCATGGCCCTTTCGTTGTCGGGTTGGCCGGTGAGGGCAAGGAAGACGTCATCGAGATCGGGGGTGTGCAGGGCGAGGCCGGCCACGCTGACCGAGGCCCGGTCGAGTTGGTCGAGCAGGGACCGCAGCGACCCGACCCCGCCGTCGCTCGGGACCTGCAGGGTGAGCGCCGTGTCGTCGCGGGTGGCCGTCGCGAGCGTGCGGGCGGCCGCGTCGAGCCCCGCCAGGTCGGCGAACTCCAGCACGACGTGTCCACCGGGGATGAGCCGTTTGAGCTCGTGCGGGGTGCCCTCGGCGATCAGGCGGCCGTGGTCGAGGAACGCGACCCGGTCGGCGAGTTGGTCGGCCTCCTCCAGGTACTGCGTGGTCAGGAAGATGGTGACGCCATCCGCCACGAGGTCACGGATGATCTGCCACATGGCGCGGCGGCTGCGCGGGTCGAGGCCGGTCGTCGGCTCGTCGAGGAAGATGAGGCGGGGCTCCCCCACCAGGGTCATCGCGAGATCGAGCCGCCGGCGCATGCCGCCGGAGTAGGTCGACACCGGCTTGCTCGCCGCCTCCACCAGGTCGAACTGGTCGAGCAGTTCGGCGGTGCGCCGCCGGCCGGCCGCCCGGTCCAGGTGGCACAGGTCGGCCATCAGGTTCAGGTTCTCCTGACCGGTGAGCAGGTTGTCGACGGCGGAGAACTGGCCGGTGACGCCGATCAGCTCGCGTACGGCGTCGGGCTCTCGGGTGAGGTCGTGGCCGGCGATGCGGGCTTCGCCGCTGTCGGCATTGATCAGAGTGGACAGGATCTGCACGGCGGTGGTCTTGCCGGCGCCGTTGGGGCCGAGCAACGCGAAGATCGTTCCTTCGGCGATCTCCAGGTCGATGCCCTTGAGCACGACCTTGTCGCCGTAGGACTTGCGCAGGCCGGTCGCGATGATCGCGGGCCGGGTGGGTCGGGCCATGGTCTCCTCGATTCGTGGACGGTCTCGCCGTGCGCGGTCCATCAGGCGCGGCGGATCATGATGTCGCCGTAGGCGGTGCTCGCCCGGACCTCGACCGTTTCGTCGGTCTGCCCCGGGCTGTCTGTCGTGTCGAGCGCGTTGTGCACCCGGCCATGGCGGGAGCTGACGTCGAGCCAGGCGGCGGTCCCGCGGCGGACGCCGACCTCGATGGCCCCGTAGGAGGTCTGCACCTCGATCGACCCCCGCACGACCCCACCGAGGCGGACGTTGCCGTAGGCCGTGCGCGCCTCCACCGAGGCCATCGGCTCGTCGACGGCGATGTCGCCGTAGGCGGTGTTGAGCCGGACGTCGCCGTTGCTCTGGCCGATCCAGCAGTCGCCGGAAGAGTTCTTGATCTCGGCGGTGCCGTCGACCACGCCGATGCGTACCTTGCCGGAGGACGCCTTCACCTGGGCAGATCCGGCGACGTGCTCGACGGTGACCTCGCCGTGGCTGCTGTCGATGTCCACCGGCCCGGTCCGGTCGAGCCGGATCGCGCCACCGGTCTTGACGTTGCACTCGCCGAGCCGCCCCTCGCAGCGGAAGGCCGCCCAGGATGCCTTGGCGTCCACCCGCGATCCACTCGGCACCTCGATCAGGAGGTCGACCGAGGGTCCGGCTCCGGGGCCGAAGCGACGCCAGCTCTTCGGCGCTTTGATCATCAGTTGGCCGGCGGCGTACTCGACGGTGGTCTGCTCGGAGGCGCTCACGTCGGCCTTGCTCGACGGGTCACGGGGCCGCACCCGCACGACGGTGTCGGTGCGGTCGGTCGCGGCGATCCAGGCGTCGCCGACGGGCAGCTCGATCTGGACGGAGATGGGCTCTGGCGTATCGAAAACAGGCATGGTGGTCTCCCGGAATGTGGGCAGCGGGCATCGCTGCAGGTGAGCGGCGGGAAGAAAGAAGAAGGGGTACGCGGTCAGCGCGCCCAGCCGGTGAAGTGCTGGCCGGAGCGCGGCTCCGTCCGGCGGGTCGGACGACGATCTGGATCGCCCGCCCCGATGGCGCCGGCGACAGCACGCACCAGCCAGGCGTTGACCGACAGCCCGGCGCGGCCGGCGGCCTCTTCGACGCTGGCCTTCAGGTGGTCGGGGAGGCGGAGGTTGATCCTCGACGTGCCGCCGTCGTCACCCTCGGGTGTGAGCACCGGCGCTGGCTGCGCGGGCGCGCGGGTCTGCTCGCCAGCGCCGTCGACCGGCGGGCTGGCCGGCGTCACCACGAAGTCGGGCTCGCGACCGCGCAGCCGTACGTGCACCGAACCCGGGGCGAGCTCGCGGGTGATCTCGTCGGCCGCGTCGGACAGGGCCTCGAGCAGCGTGAGGCGGGTCGCGGCCTCCAACTGGGTGAAGAGCCGCTCGGCCAGCGCGCGACCGTCCTGGTCGACGCCCTCCGCGGCCACAGCGAACTCGTTTCGCAGGTTCTCGACGTACGGCCTCAGTTCCATGGCACCATCATGGCACCACTTTGGCTCAGCCGCAACACCCCTTGGCTCACGATGGTGCCACCAGGTAGGAACCGATCAGTCCCCGCGGCCCCCGATGGGCGACGTCAACTCGCCGAAGGCGCGCCTGACCAGGAGGTTCGCGTCCTCCTGGTCCAGCCCGGTAGCCACCAGCAGGTCACTGACGGCCGTTCGGACCTGCGCGACCACGACGGCACCGGAGAAGCCGACCCCCTCCCGGTAGGCATCACCGGCCGCACAGACCGCTCGCAGCGCCTGATCCCGCGCTTGCCGCGGTTCGTCGCCGACGGCGAACTGCCGTTTCAGGAGCCGGACCGCCTCGGCCAGGCAGGCGACCGCCCTCGGCATCGGCTCCGGGACCGGCTCGCCGTCCTCGATGAGACTCACCGCCCTGCGGATCAACGTCCCGCTGTTGCGCATCGCCCGGTCGATC
Organism: Micromonospora sp. NBC_00858; assembly: GCF_045207365.1. NCBI lineage: Bacteria > Bacillati > Actinomycetota > Actinomycetes > Micromonosporales > Micromonosporaceae > Micromonospora > Micromonospora sp. NBC_00858. The sequence continues at coordinate 4,309,502 of NZ_CP108828.1, forward strand.
GGTTCCGCCGCATGCGCGAACCGGCCCACCGGCCCGTGCCGCTCGTGCCAGTGCACCGGCGAGAGGGTGCTGGCCTCCCGGGCGCCCTGGGTCGCCTCGACGAGTGCCTTCAACTCGTCCTTGTTCTGCCGCAGCTCGGCCAGGGCCGTACGCGCCGCAGCGGCATCGCGTTCGGTCAGCGCGCCGGCGGTGGCGTCGAGTTGGGTGCTGAGGAGATCCAGCGCCGGCCGCGCGGCCCGGTTGAGCACCCGCAGGGGGTTCAGCGGCAGCAGCACCGCGGTCACCAGCAGCGCCACCCCTCCCCCCACGAGCGCGTCCACGAACCGGGGGATCTCCAGGTCACGCACGGATGGGCTGAGCGTGGTGATGAGCACCGCGGTCGCCCCGGCCTGGACCACCACCGCCGCACTGCTGACGAGGAACAACGCGACGAGGATCGCCAGGACGACGACCACGGCGAGCTGCCACCACCCGGTGCCGATCACGACGAGCAGCAGGTCACCGATCAGCACCCCGACGGTCACCCCGATGATCAGCTCGACGGTGCGGCGCAGGCGTTGGCCGACCGACGCGGCGAGGGTCGACACCGCGGAGATCGGCGCGAACAACGGCTGCGAGATGTGCAGCAGGTCGTGCGCCACCAGCCAGGACAGCGTCGCGGCCAGGCCGGCCTGCACGGCGAGCCCGCCCATGGCGCGTACCCGACGCAACCGGTCCCGCACGGTGGCCGCCGAACGGCCGCGAAGCCGGGCGACGATCGCCGCCAGGCCGGTCTGGGCGGTGTCGTCGGTGCGGGTCGAGGCTCCCCTGTCCGCTTCGTGCCGACCCGCATCGACCATGGCGGCACCTACCCCGCCATGCCCGGATCAATCCTGGCAGCCGTCGCCGCAGCCAGCGGTCAGCTCGCGGGCGACCGGACGTCGGCCGTGGTGAATGTAGGCTCTACCACCGTGACGTTCGTCCTGCTGGTCGAGGCATACCGCGACGAGCTGACGGCCCACTGCTACCGGATGCTCGGCTCCTTCCACGACGCTGAGGACGCGGTGCAGGAGACCTTCACGCGGGCCTGGCAGAGCGGGGACCGGTACGAGGATCGCGGCACGCTGCGAGCCTGGCTCTACAAGATCGCCACCAACCGGTGCCTCACCATGATCGAACGCCGGGGTCGGCGCCGGGAGTTGCCCACCGACCTCACGCCGGGGGCGGCGGCGCTGGCCGAAACCGCCTGGCTCGGGCCGTACCCGGACCGGCGGTCGGCCCCTGCCGGGGAACTGGACCCGGCGCAGCGGATGGTGGAGCGCGAGCATCTGGAGCTCGCGTTCGTCGCATCGCTGCAGCACCTGCCCGGCCGGCAGCGGGCCGTGCTGCTGTTGCGGGACGTGCTCGGCTACCCCGCCGCCGAGGTCGCCGATCTGCTCGACACCTCCGCCGCGGCGGTCAACAGTGCCCTGCAACGGGCCCGCCGGGTGGTCGACGCGCTGCGCCCGACCGCCACCAGCCAGCAGACGGAGTTGAGCGGCCTCGGCGACGAGAAGGTACGCGAGGTGGCCCGGCGGTACGTGGCCGCGTGGGAGCGGGGCGACGTCGACGCCATCCTGGCGATGCTCACCGACGACGCCCGGTACTCGATGCCGCCGCTGCCCCGGTGGTACGAGGGCCACGAGGGCATCCGAGGGTTCCTGCTGGACGGCCCGCTGGCGGTGCGGTGGCGGTTCGTCCCGACGTACGCGAACGGGCAGCTCGCCTTCGGGACCTACCTCTGGGATCCGGAGACGTCTGTCTTCACCGCGGCGGCACTGGACGTCGTCGCGCTGCGCGGCACCATGATCGCCGAGGTGGTGTCGTTCCTAACCCCGGAGACCGTCCGGATGTGCGGCCTCGGCATGGAACTCGGGCAGGACGAGGAAAGTTGGTCAGTACGCGGCGATGAGTTCGTCGCTCCGCGCGGGTTGTAGAGGTGAGAGCTACCCGACCCACGAGGGGACATCATGGCCGACGACGAGACACAGATCCGCGAACTGATCGAACGCTGGACGCGGGCGGTCCATGCCGGTGACCTGCCCGGCGTCCTCGCCGACCACGCCGAGGACATCGTCATGTACGACGTCCCCCCGCCATACCAGGGCGTCGAGGGCATTGAGGCGTACGAGCGGAGCTGGCCCGACTTCTTCCGGTGGCAGGCATCGGGCGCCACGTTCGAGCTGGCCAGCCTCGACATCACCGCGGGCGACACCGTCGCCTACGCCCACGCGCTGCTGCGCTGCGGCACCCCCGCCGACCTGGCGAAGAGGCCGGAGTTCCTGCTGCGCCTGACCCTCGGCCTGCGCAAGGAGGGCGGCTCGTGGATCGTCGCCCACGAGCACCACTCGTTCCCCGACGACAACGGCACGGACGAGCGCGAAGAATCCGAACGCGAGGTGCGGGCGCTGCACCGGCGCTGGTTCGAGGCCACTGCGGCGAAGGACCTCGACGGCCTCATGGAGCCCATCGCCCCGGCCGTCGTGTCGTACGAACACGAGCAGCCGCTGGAGTACGTCGGCCGGGACCAGGTCCGCGAGGTCTGCGCCAGCGGCCTCGACGCCAGCGGCGGCACCGTCACCTGGGAGGTTCCCGATCTGGCGGTCGTCGTCCGCGACGACCTGGCCGTGTCATGGGGCCTGAACCGGATGACCGCGCAACAGGAGGACGGCACCACCAGCGAGAGCTGGTCGCGGGGCACGCGGGTGTTCCACCGGACCGACCACGGCTGGGAGATGGTCCACCAGCACGTGTCGTTCCCGCTCGACCTGGAGACCGGGCTGGCGAGGACGGACCTGATGCCCACCCGGGCGCACTAGCCCTCGCCACCGGGGTCGGCTCCGGGAAGCCGGGTGGCCCGGGTCGAGAGCGTGGGCGGCCATCCGGCAGGCGGCGCGTGCGCAGCGCGTCCGCTGTTGCCACGATTGGGCTGGTCCAGGTGGGGTAGACCCCGGTCTGCCACGCGGGTGGCGGGGCCCGCCTCAGCGGCTGATCGCGTGGCAGGGGCTGCCGGGACACCTCGGGGGGCGATGTCGGATGGATCAGCGCCGTTGAGCGGGCCACGCAGCTCCGGCGACGTCGTGGAGTTGCGGGTGCACGGGGTCTCCAGCGCGAGCGCCGATCAGGTGTTGGGCCTGCAGCAGGTGGCGCAGGTCGCGGGCGACCGCAGTGGGGGCTTCTACCGACCCAGCCCGTGCCGTTCGGACACCGGCGCGTACGGGGTGAAGCTGGAGGCGTACCGCTGGGGTGACCTGCCCTCCGGGACCGTGGCCCGCACCCTGGCGCTGGTTTTCCTGCTGCCGTTCATGCTGGCCAATGTGGCGATCTGGATGCGCCCGGCGAACCCTGGCTCCGAGACGATGGTCAAGTCACTGTGCCGGGTGCTGGCGCTCACGCTCACCGTGCTGTACGTGCTCGCCGTCGCCGGCGTCGCCCTGGACCTGCTCGCCTGGAAGTGCATGTCCTTGCCCCGCTGCCTGGCCGGGCGCAGCTGGTTGTCCTGGTTGGGAGGACGCCCCGCCGGACTGCGGCTGGCGGTGCTCGCGCTGGTCCCGGCCGCCGCCATCGGTCTGCTCTGGCGACTCACCAACCGCCCGGGAAGAACGTTCGAGGCGTTTCACGCACCCGAGAAGGAGGTCTCCGGTCTCCCGCTCGGCGCGGTCGGTCAGTGGGACGCCGAGCCGCTGGTGGGTCGGCTGCGCTCCATCCACGTCGCGGCGGCGTTCGCGACGCTGGACGTCACTCTGCTCGCCGCCCGAGCCACAACCAGCCGCTCGGCCGGCACGATCGCGCTGGCCGTGGCCACCGGGACCGTACTGGCCGTCTGTGTGGTCCTGCTCTGCACGCCCCCGCTGATCGACCGGGCCGCCACGGACCGGCGGCTCGACGGGATCACCCGCACCCTGCGGACGATCGCCATCATCCTGACCGCCGTGGTCGTGGCCCACGTGCTGGCCAGCCCGGCGCCCTGGCCTCAGGGGGGCGGCCTGCCCGGCTACGAGGCGACCCTGACCGGCCTGTTCCTCGCCCAGACGACGCTGCTGGTGGCCCTGGGCATCGTGCTGCTCTGGCGCCGGGACCGGCAGCGGGACGTCACCCCGCTGTTCGGGCTGGGAACGCTGGTGATCGTGGCCGCCTCGATCAGTCTGGCGGTGGCGTACTCCGCCGAGCTGATCTACCGGGTGGCGGACTTCCTGGATCGCGATACGCCGACCGGAGATGGCCTGGAAAGCGTGCCAGCCCGGGCGTACACCTGGGTGATCTACGGCTTCTTCCGGGCGGTACTGATCACGCTGATCGTCTTGGGCCTGCTCATTCTGATCTCCCGCCGCGGGCGGTACCGCGCTGCGGCGAAGATCGTCGAGCGCGACTTTCCCGACCCGCCCGCCGAGGCCGCGCCCCGCCTGCGACAGGTGCAGCAAACGATCGCCCGGGCCCGGTTCACCGAGAAACTGGTGCCGTTGGCCGTGGTCTACAGCTGCCTCGCCGGACTCGGCACGGCCACCACCACCATCGGCCTGCTGGAGCTGTTCCCGAGCGACGTCATCGAGCGCAACATCGGCGTGCCGGCCGAGGTGGTCACCTTCGGCATCGCGTTCGGCAGCTGGGTGATCGCGGCGATCATCCTCGGCCTGATCATCGGCGGGATCTTCGGCTATCGGACCCTCGCGTTCCGGCGGCACGTCGGCGTCCTCTGGGACCTGGGCACCTTCTGGCCGCGGGCCGCCCACCCGTTCGCACCGGCCTGCTACGCCGAACGAGCCGTGCCGGAGCTGGCCCGACGAATCACGTACCTGGTCTCCCGCGGCAACGCGGTGCTGCTCACCGGGCACAGCCATGGCTCGGTCCTGGTCGCCGCGACGGTGCTCCAGTTGCCACCGCAGGTCGGCAACCGGGTCGCCCTGATCACCGAAGGGGCACCGCTGCGCCGACTCTACGGGCGGCTCTTCCCCGCCTTCATCAACGATGCGGTGCTACACGAGGTCGGCAGCCGGGTCGGCTGGCGGTGGGTGAACCTGTGGCGCGACACCGATGCCATCGGCGGCTGGATCTTCTCCGGCCACCGGCCAGGTGAGCCGGCGGCCGTCGACGGTCCGGCGGCGACGGTGGACCGCCGCCTGCGAGATCCCCGCGACGTGGTGACCCCGCCCAGCGACAGCGTCCCACCACCCATTCAGGGGCACTGGCCGTGCGAATCCGAGGAACGGTTCACCCAGGCGGTGCGGGACCTGCTGGAGCGCCTCGGCAGGCCGGCGGATCCGACCGCCGGCCCGCCGTAGCGCCGCCGGGGCGTTACCGCCCGCGGGCCGCCTGCGTGCGCCAGTCGTCAAGGCTCCGGTCAGCGACGCGGGCGCCGTCGGCGGGAACGAGTGAGCGTTCGCCCAGGGTGGCGCCGAAGTACCGGGCGGCGCGGTCGGTCACCACAGAACGGGGGTCCTTACTGCCCGCGAGAACGGACCGGCCCAGCTCGTCGAGGCGGAACTGCTCCGGCCCGGCGACCTCGACCACAGCGTTCGTCGGCGTCCCGACCGCGACGTCGGCCACCGTGGCCGCGACATCGTCGGCCGCGATCGGCTGGATGAGCACCGGCGCGAGGTGAACCGTGTCGCCATCCGTGCCGGCGTCGATGATGCCCTGGACGAACTCGAAGAACTGCGTGGCGTGTACCAGCGAATAGGGCAGCCCGGACTCGGCGATGAGCTTCTCCTGGGCGACCTTCGCCCGCATGTACCCGCTGTCCGGAAGGCGGTCCGAGCCCACGACGGAGAGCGCCACGTAGTGCCCCACTCCGGCCTCCGTCGCGGCCGCGAGGAGATTCCGGGTGGACGTCTGGAAGAAGTCCAGCACGGCGGCGTCCTCGAACGAGGGCGAGTTCGACACGTCCACGACGACATCGGCGCCGTCGAGTACCTCGCCCACTCCTTCGCCGGTCAGCGTGTTCACGCCGGTCTTGGGCGACGCCGCCACCGCCTCGTGCCCCTGCGCACCGAGGCGGTCCACGAGCTTGGAGCCGATGAGGCCGCTGCCGCCGATGACGACTATCTTCATGATCTAGACACTTCCTACCTGCCCCCGGTGGGGCCGAGTCGTTGCCAACCAAGTACGACGTAACCAGGGCGCCGATCCGTGACACGTCCACCGATGTCGGTGCACGAGGTGGCTACGGTGGGCGGTGTCACGGATGAAATCAGGCTACGTACCTGCGGGTACGCGGCGGGGAGACATCACGACTCATGATTGTGTGCGTCGTACACGATGGGTGACGGCATCCCATCGCCTCTGGAGGTCGGCATGGCAGCGGTGTCCCACCCGGTGTTCGCCCGGTTCTACGAGCGGCTCAGCGTGGCCATGGATCGCGCCGGCACCGCCGAGCACCGACGGAATCTGGTCGCCGGACTCTCCGGCCGGGTGATCGAGATAGGCGCGGGCAACGGCCGCATGTTCCCCCACTACCCACCCGGGGTGACCGAGGTCCTCGCGGTCGAGCCGGAACGGCGTCTACGTGCCGCCGCCATCCGAGCGGCCACGACAGCGCCGGTACCGGTCCGGGTCGTCGACGCTCTGGCCGAGGCACTACCGGCCGGCGACGGCGAGTTCGACGCGGCCGTGGTCGCGTTGGTGTTGTGCACCGTGCCCGATCAGGCGGGCGCGCTCGCCGAGATCGGCAGGGTGCTACGCCCCGGCGGTCAGTTGCGCTTCTTCGAGCACGTCGCCGCCGAGGAGCCCGGCGGTCTGCGCCGGGTCCAACGGGTGCTCGACGCGACGCTGTGGCCGAAGTTGTTCGCCGGCTGCCACACCGGCCGCGACACCACCGCCGCCATCACGGCAGCCGGTTTCGTCATCGAGGAGTTGCACCGGTTCCGGTTCCCAACAGCCAGCAACAGCCCGTCCTCGCCGTGTGTCGTCGGGCGCGCGATCAAACCGGCGCCCACCAGCGGGCAGTGACGACGGCAGCCAGTCGACCGCCGGCGGCGATCCGGCCGTCACCGGCTGGTCGGTTCAGCCGGTGAGCGCGGTCGTTCAACGACGGGGGAGGTCGATCAGCCAGTCATCCAGGTCGGCCGGGGACCGCATCAACAGCACCGGTGGCGCGGACGGATCGGCCTGCCACGCCCGCATCCGCCGCCGGACCCGGCCGAACCCGCCGACGTGCCAGACCAGAATCGAGTCCCCGGACAGCACACTGCCCAGTGATTCGCGGTTGCCGTTGCAGATCTCCTCGCCCGTCACCAACCGGCGCATGGTGCGACGCAGCAACCGCCAGAAGGAGCACCACCGCGGATAGTCCAGGCCGACCACCAGGTCGGCCCGAGCCAGGGGTACGTCGCGCCACCCGTGGTACGCCCCATCGAGGATCCAGCGGTCCCGTTGGCAGATCTTCTCGATCCGACTCCGCTGCTGCGCGACCGGCACCTCAACCCACCCCGGCTTCCAGAGCAGATCGTCCACCGGGTACCACGGCAACCCGAGGTGCTCGGCCAGCAGCTCCGCGAGGGTGGACTTGCCAGCGCCATGCACCCCGTAGATCAGGATGCGACGCGGTGCGCTCATCGCGGCAGCGTACGCGGCGATCGAAACTCGCTTGCCGGGCGCGGTGGGTTCCACCAGAGTGGCGTCCATGACGTACTGACGGACAACCCCTCTGCTCCGAGCCCCCGGTGACGCCGCCCCTGGGCCGTGACGCCGTCCGCCCCTACGTCTCAGCCAGAAGTGAGCATCCTTGTCCCAGCACCACTCCCGTCGGGAGTCGCTGTCTCCGTCCACCCCTGCCACCGTCACCGTGTTCGCCTCCCCCGCCATTTGGATCGAGTCTGACGCGCTCGCGCAGTGCCAGCAGGTGGCCGCCCTCGACGGCATGATCCATGTTGCCGCCATGCCGGACCTGCACCCAGGCAAGGGCGCGCCCATCGGCGCAGCCATGGCGTCGAGCGTGTTGTACCCGTTCCTGGTGGGCTCCGACATCGGTTGCGGCATCGCCGTGTTCCCCATCCACCTCAAGCGCGCCGTACCCGAACGGCTCGCCGCCCGGTTCCCCGACCTGGACCGCCCGCTGGACCCTGCGCAGGACGCCGACGACCCGGCCTGGGCCGTCGTGTCGGGTGACATTCCCGCCGGCCACCTGGAGGGCCTCGGGACGGTGGGCCGGGGCAACCACTTCGTCGAGCTCGCACGCGTCGAGACCGTCTTCGACCCGGGCCACGCGAGCCGCCTCGGGCTCGACGCCGGTGACCTCGTCCTCATCGTCCACAGTGGTTCGCGCGGCCTGGGCGAGCGGATCCTGCGGGCGCACACCGGTGCCCACGGTGCCGGCCCCGCCCCCGATCCGGCCGCCTACCTGGCGATGCATGACGACGCCGTGCGATGGGGGTCGCTCAACCGGCGATTGATGGCCGCCCGGGTCGCGCACGCCCTGGGCGCCGAACCAACCGAGCCGATCGTCGACCAGTGCCACAACCTGGTCGAGGTCCGTGACGGGGTCTACCTGCACCGCAAGGGGGCTGCCCCCGGCGACGGCCGCGACGTGCTCATCGCCGGTACGCGCGGTACCGCCTCGTACCTCGTGGCCGCCCACGCCGGCTCGGACGCCAACCACTCGGTGGCGCACGGCGCGGGCCGCAAGATGTCCCGCGCCGACGCCCTGCGCCGAGGCCGGGCCAAGCACACGGTCGAGGAGCTGCGCCGCACACCGGTGGGCTCGATCGTGGTGTGCGGCGACCGCCAACTGCTCTTCGAGGAGGCACCCACGGCGTACAAGCGCATCGAGCAGGTGATCGCCGACCTCGTCGACCACCACCTGGCCACGCCGGTGGCCACCACCACTCCGCTGGTCACCTACAAGACACCCGACCTCGGGTCCCCGCACCGACCCGACCGCCGGGACCAGCGCCGCGGGCGAGGCCGGCGATGAGCGTCCAGCTGTTGCTGTCGGCCGGGCGTGGCCCGCAGGAGTGCGCCTGGGCGCTTGCCCAACTGCTGAGCCGCCTGGAGGACGACGCCACCGGACAGCGCCTGACGACCCAGCGGATCCAGGCCGTGCCGGGCGACCGGCCCGGCACCTACCGGTCGGTCCTGATCCAGGTCTCGGGCGCCGGCGCCGAGGCGTTCGCCGCCTCCTGGACCGGCACCCTGTGCTGGCAGGCTCCCAGCCCGTACCGGGCGAGCACCGGGCGCAAGAACTGGTACGTCATCGCTCAACCGCCCCAGCTCGACGCCGCGCCGACGAGGTTCACGGAGGCGGATGTCGACATCGTGGCCTGCCGTACCGGGGGCCCCGGTGGTCAGCACCGCAACAAGGCCAGCACGGCGGTACGGGCGACCCACCGTCCCTCGGGCATCGTCGTGGTGGTGGACGACGAGCGGCAGTTCAGCCTGAACCGCCGGATCGCCCTGAACCTGCTGCGACAGCGCATCGAGCACGGCGACGAGGCGGCCCGACGCGCCGTCACCACATCCCGCTGGCGCATCCACGACGAGCTCGTACGCGGCAACCCCACCCGCGTCGAACGCCCCGAACCGTCGGGACGCGATCTGGCCTCTCAGCAGCGCGGGCACAAGCGACGACGACCGGCCGGCGGGGCAGCCTGAGGGAGGCCGTTGGCGCGGCCCGCTCGGGGGCGGCTCAGACCTGCAGCACCGCGTCGGCGAAGGCCCCGGGCGCCTCCTGCGGCAGGTTGTGCCCCACCCCACCACTGATGGTCCGGTGTTCGTACCGGCCGGAGAACTGCGTGCCGTAGACGCTGGGCTCCAGGTGTGGCGCACCGTTGGCATCCCCTTCCAGGGAGATGCTGGGCACCGTGATCTTCGGCTTGTCGGCCAGCCGTTTCTCGAACTCCTCGTACTGCGGCTCACCCGCGGCGAGGGCCAGCCGCCACCGGTAGTTGTGGATCACGATTTCGACGTGATCGGGGTTGTCGAACGCCGCCGCGCTGCGGTCGAATGTCGCGTCGTCGAACATCCATCTCGGCGAGGCGGTGTGCCAGATCAGCTTGGCGAAGTCGCGCCGGTTCTTGTCGTACCCTTTCCGGCCGCGTTCGGTGGCGAAGTAGAACTGGTACCACCAGGCAATTTCCGCCTTCGGCGGGAGCGGGTTCCGGCCCGATTCCTGGCCGTCGATCAGATAGCCGCTCACCGAGACCAGGCCGCGGCACCGCTCGGGCCACAGCGCGGCCACGATGTCGGCGGTGCGGGCACCCCAGTCGAAGCCGGCCAGCTTCGCCGCGTCAATCTTGAGGGCGTCCATGAGGGCGACGAGGTCGAGTGCGATGGCCGCCGGTTGGCCGTTCCGGATTGATTCGTCGGACCGGAACCGCGTCGAGCCGAATCCACGCAGGTACGGCACGATGACCCGGTAGCCGGCGTCCGTCAGCAGCGGCACGACGTCAACGAAGCTGTGAATGTCGTACGGCCAGCCGTGGAGAAGGATCACGGCGGCACCATCCGACGGGCCAGCGTCGACGTAGCCGATATTCAGGACACCGGCATCGACCTGCTTCACCTCATCGAACGTTGCCATCGCGCCGGCCCCTCTTGTCGGCTGCTCCCCGTGCCTGAACGCGGTTCGGGCCTGCTGGACACGCTTGAATCGTAGGGTGTTGGGCCGGCCAGGACGGCGGGTTGCACAAGGACCGGGGCGACCGATTGCCACCTGGGTAAGATGCGTCGCCGCCGTGGGCGGGCCGTGATCACGGCCCGCCCACGGCGGCTCTGTCACCTCCGGCTCAGTTCGGGCCGGTGACGGTGAAGGGCAGGGAAACCCGCGTCGTCGACTTCGCCCCTGCCAGCGTGACGCTGGTCGAGCCGGCCTTCGCCGCCCCGGGAACGCTGACGGTCGCGCCAGAGATGACGCCGTCACCATTCGCGCGCACGGTGCTGACCGCGAGGCCGTCACCAAGGCTGATGGTGACCGTCTCGTTCGGCGCGAACCCGGAACCGTCGACCGTGATCGCGGTGCCGCGCGGGCCCGCCGTGGTCGTCAGCGCCGCTGCCGGTGCGTACCTCGGCGCCTCCTGCTGCTCGGTCACCTGGACGGTGGCCGTCGCCGGAGTCCGCGAGGACGCGCCGGTGGCGGTGACGGAGTACCGGCCGGGCTGCGCGTCATCGGACGTCGGAACCGAGACTCGGACCGCTCCCGCCGCGGAGGCCGCGACCTTCATGGTCCGTGTCGGGCTGGTGCCGAGAATCACGGTCACCTGCTCACCGGCAGCGAACCCGCTGCCGTTGACGGTGATCGTGTCACCAGTGTTGGCGGACGCGGACACCGCGATCGCCGGCTGGCGGGCGCCACGTGCCACGGTCACGGTGAACATCCCAGTGCTGCTCGACAACGTGTCCCACGCGGTGACGTGCACCGTGTAGGTGCCCTCCTGCGTGTAGGTGTGCTGTCCGCTCATCACACCGGACTGGTCGATCGTGACGTCGCCCGGAATCGTGCCGTCACCCCACTGGACGCGGGCGCGGTACCCCGGGGTGCCGGGCACGCCGCCGGTGACCGAGCCGAGCTTCGCCGAGAGGACCTGACCGGCGTTGACCGTCTGGTCACTCGGGGCGACGGTCGCCAGCGCGGGGGCCGGTGTGCCGTCGTCCGCGATGGCGAACACGTGGATCCTGCCCTCCGAGCCGGGGTTGCCGGTCTGCGTCGGGAGGGTCACCGAGACGAGCGTCTTGCCCGCCGGGATCTGGTACGGCGCGGTGGCGAACAGGAACGGCTGCGCGCCGTCCCGGCTCGTACCGCTCAGCCGGTACGCGGCCTTGGCGACGACGATGTTGCCGTAGGACGGAGTGCCGTTGGCGTTGCCGCCCAGCGTCCAGTCACTCATCTGGATCGGGATGCTGGCGGTGCTGCCGTCGCTGAACGTCGCCGTGCCGGTGGTGCTCTGGTTGCCCTGCGTGCCGGCGCCGATGAACGAGATGCTCCTGGCGTCGGTCGGAAGGTTCAGAACGATCGTCTTGCCGTTACCGGTGGCGTTGTCCGGCTGACCCGCCGGGATCACCGGCAGCGTGAAGGTCAGTGCCGTTCCGGGCACCTCGTGCCGCTGGCCCTGGGTCACGCCGGCTGCCGTCAGGGCCGCCCGCGAGTACGCCCACGACTTGGCGTCGCAGTTCGCCGCGAGGGCGCCCTCGTCGCCGATGCAGACGGTGTCGAATGCCGCGGTGAGCCCGGAACTCGGCGCGTAGGCCACGTCGACGCCGACCGTCGCCGAGCTCTGGCCGGTGCCGTCGGTCACCGTGACGCTCGCCTGGTGGTGACCCGGCGTGGCGTAGGTGTGCGCGCCACTGACGCTGTAGACGGCCCGAGAGCTCAGCGTCAGGGTTCCTTCGGTGACCGGTGAGCCGTCACCCCAGTCGATCGTGGCCTGGTAGCCGGTGGCGGTGCCCCCGGTGACGGAGGCCAACGGCACCGACACGGGCACGCCGGACGTCGCGTGCACGCTGCCCGCGGCGGTCACCGAGATGTCGCCGCCACCGAGTTCGAGGTCGCCTCCGGCGAGCAACTCGATCTCGGCGAGGTTCGTCTGCGCGGCGCCGACGGTCTTGGTCACGGCGAGGCGGAACTGCGCGAACCGTCCCGGATCGCTGATCGTGAACGGCCGGGTCTGGTTACGCCACGGGAACACCTCGTCTTTTCGGGAGTCGACGGTGCTCCAGGTGATGCCGTCGTTGGAGCCCTGCAGTCGCCAGGCCGCCGGATCGCCCGCGGCCGCACCGGAGGTGACGGTGTAGTACCTCGGCTTCTGCTTGCCACCACGGGAGGCCCAGCTGATCTGCGGCGTGGCGGAGGTGAACGTCAGCTGCGTGGTCGACGAGTCGTCGAACAGCTTCGACGCGTCCTGCCCGTCACTCGCGGTCGCGGTGCCGAGACCGGGGCCGGTGGTGTCCTGCAGCGGCTTGGGCGCGGCGTCACCCTTGGTCAGTGACGGCGGCGCGTCGTTCTTGCCGCTGCCCCAGGACGACGGCTTGGGACCCATCTGGAAGTCGATCGTGCCGCCCTTGGCGAGCGCGGACACGTCGAGGGACACCTCGCGCTGCTTCTTTCCGTTGACCTTGACGCTCTGCACGTAGACGTTCGTCGTGCTGTTGTTCGACGCGTTGACGACGATGTCGCCGCTCGTGCGGTGGACGGTCATCTTGGTGAACTGCGGCGAGCCGATGGCCCACTGGGCGGACCCGGCCTGCAGCGGGTAGATGCCCAGCGAGCTGAGGATGTACCACGCCGACATCTCGCCGTTGTCCTCGTCGCCCAGGTAGCCCTGGCCGATCTCGCTGCCGACGTAGAGGCGCTGCAGGATCTCCCGCACGATCGCCTGCGTCTTGGCCGGCGCGCCCGCGAAGTCGTACATGTACGGGATGTGGTGCGACGGCTGGTTGCTCATACCGAGCTGACCCATCCGCACCGCCTGGGCCTCAAGCATCTCGTGGATCGTGCCGCCGTAACCGCCGGGACGGTCGGCCTTCTCCGGGGTGGAGAAGAACTCGTCGAGCTTGTCCCGCAGCGCCTTCTGGCCGCCGTACAGGTTGACCAGTCCCTGGCCGTCCTGCTGCGCGGTGAACGCGAAGTTCCACCCGTTGGTCTCGGTGTAGACGCCACCCCAGTCCAGCGGGTCACCGGCGAGGAAGTTGCCGGCGGCGTCGCGGCCCTGGAAGAGCTTCGTCTTCGGATCGAAGAGGTGGACGTAGTTGCGGGCGCGCTCCAGGAAGTACCGCGATTCCTCCTTGAGCCGCTCGCGCTCCGACTTCGGCGTGGCCGGGTCCTTGGCCAGGGCCGCACCCATGTTGCCGATGCCGTAGTCGTTGATGAAGCCCTCCAGCGCCCACGACACCGACTCGCCGGTGGAGGTCGGCGTGTAGCCGAGGAACAGCGAGGTCTCGATGCCCTTACGGCCGACCTCGCTGCGCCCGGACGCGACGGTCGCGTCCTTGACCGCAGCGTCGTACGCCGCCAGCGGGTCGGGCAGCTTGACCCCGGTGAGGTACGCCTGCGCCAGTGCCACGTTGGCGCTGGTGCCGGTCATCAGGTCGGCGTAACCGGGAGACGACCAGCGGGCGATCCAACCGCCGTCGCGGTAGTGCTGGACGAACCCGTCAGAGATCTTGGCTGCGACGTCCGGGTAGAGCAGCGCGTAGGCGGGCCACACGGTGCGGTAGGTGTCCCAGAAGCCGTTGTTGACGTAGATCTGCCCGTCGACGATCTTCGCGCCGGTCTGGGTGGGGGTCGACGTACCGGTCGGCGCCGACACCGGGCTCGCGTACTGCCAGCGCGGAGCGGCGGCGGTGCCGGTGTTCTCCGACTGCGAGTTCGGGTACAGGTTCAGCCGGTAGAGGTTCGAGTACATCGTGACCAACTGCGCCTCGGTCGCGCCCCGGACCTCAACCCGGCCGAGTCGATCCTTCCAAGCCGCGGTGGCGGCGGCGTGGACCTGGTCGAAGCTCTTCCCGGTGACCTCCAGGTCGAGATTCCGGCGGGCCTGGTCGACCGAGAGGAACGACGTCGCGATGCGCATCGTCACCTGACGGTCCGCGGTGACGTCGAAGGTGGCGGACGTCGCCGAGGACGCCGTCGGCGCGCGGTCGAAGGCGCCGGACACGAACATCCGGGTACGGCCGGCCGACAGGCCGCTTCCGTTGTCGACCCAGCCGGTGAACGTGCCGTCCGCGCCGATGGTGAACGTGCCGTTGTAGAAGACGAGGCTTCCGGTCGGCTGCCCGGACGGGAAGGTGAACCGCATGATTCCGGCGTGGTCGGTCGGCGACATCTCCGCCGTCAGACCGTTCTGCGTCGTGACCCGGTAGAGGTCCGGCTGCGCCGTCTCGTCCTCGTGGCTGAAGGCGAGCGCCCGGCTGGCGGGCGTCCCGGTGAGGGGTCTGTCGCCCGCCACCGGCATGACCGACATCTGGTTGCGGTCACCCATCCACGGGCTGGGCTCGTGAGAGATCGCGAGGCCCTGCAGGGTCGGCAGGTTGGCCGCGTTGTTGACCCGGTGGTACTGGTACTCCCACGAGTTGGACGTGGCATCGGTCACCGGCGTGAAGAAGTTGAAGCCGTTCGGCACCGAGGTGATCGGCAGGTTGTTGCCGCGCGAGAACCCGCCCGTCGAGTTGGTCCCGCGCCGGGTGTCGACGTAGTTGGTCAGCCGTGAGCCGTCGATCGACGGCGGTGAGCCCGTCAGCTCGACGTCGTCGAGCCAGCCCTGGAACCGGGTCTGCCCGGTGGCCTGCGGATTGTCGTAGGCGAGCAGGATCCGGTCGATCGTCTTGCCGGCTGCCACGGCGCCGATGTCGGACTGCACCGCGTTCCACTGATCGGCGTAGAGCACCTTCGACGCACCCTGTCCGGCTGCGGTGAGCGCGTAGCCGTGCTGGTCGACGGGCGAACGCCCGCTCAGGTAGCTGCCGTCGGTGAAGTGCAGGTCAACCGCCGCGTAGGTGGACGGGTAGCGTCCGTCCTTCCCGGTGAACTCAGGGAAGATCTTGTAGGACAGCCGGGTCTTCGGCCCGACCGGGATGTCGACGTCGAACAGCTTGTTGGTCCCGTACGAGCGTCCGTCGCCTTCGGCGCCACCGGAGTACCGCAGTGCGGCCAATCCGGTGAAACCGGCCTCCGGCTTCGTGGTGTAGCCGCCGTCCGGACCGGCGCCGACCTCGCTGACCATGGGGGTGGCCGGCGGCCGCACGTCCGAGCCGTCGCTGATGTTCCAGTCGGCGAGTTGCACGAGGGGGTCACCGGAGTTCGCGTTGACGTTCAGCCGGTAGTAGCCGTAGGCGGTCGTGTTGGTGAAGCTGTAGATGTTGGTGGCGAACCGCCCGCTGAACGTCTCGCCGGCGCGCCGGTCCAGGTCGGTCCAGGTACTGCCGTCGTTCGAGCCCTGCACGACGAAGTCCCGGGGGTCGCGGCCGGGTGCGTCGTCCGCTGAGGTCAGCGAGTACCGCACGACCGCCGCGGGCTCGGCCAGCCGGTAGGTCACCCAGCCGGTCGAGGCGAACACCAGCCACTTTGTCGCGGGGTCGTCGTCCTTGAGGTTCGCGGCGATCTCGTTGGGCGGGTTGTCGGCGCTCGCGGTTACCGCGCTGACCTGGTCGAGCAGGCTTCCTGGCAGCGTGGTGACCGATCCGCTGAGGTTCGCCTGGATCGGCTTTCCGTTCTGGCCGACCTCCACGGTGCTCGTGGCGGGTTGCGGGTCGGCCGACTCGAACGAGGAGTTGAAGTTGCCGGGTTGCGGCGTGGGGGGCGCGGCGCTGGCCAGCGGTGCGGCGACGAGCAGCCCTACCGGGAGCAGGACTGCGGTTGTCGCGGCGAGCAGACGAGGGGACCAGGAGCGCACAGGGGGGGAATGCGACATGGGGACAGGGCCTTTCGCCTCGAACCGGGTCGAGTACGTCGAACGTCTGGGCAGAGTGGACCGTGGCTGCTGCGATCGATCCTGACATCGTTGTCATGAAGGCTCGTGACCGACGACGCGGGACCGCTGGACTGTGGCTGATAGTTCCGGGCAGACCACGGCCGTGTCAACGGGTTGATCCGAGCGAAACATGCCGCCCAGCGGCGACCGCGTGGCGAAAAGCCGCGGATCAGCCGACGAAGATGCAGAACGGATGACCCGAGAGGTCCGCGAGGACATAGAGCGGCTCGTCCGCGTGGTCCGACCGGTCCAGCAGCAACTGCGCCCCGAGCGACTCGGCCCGCTCCCGCTGCCGCTGCAGTTCCTCGAAACTGGACACTGTGCAGTCGAGGTGCATCTGCATGGGAATGTCATGCTTGGGCCACGTCGTACGCTCCAGACGCTCCACCTGCTGAAACGCCAGCCTGCGGGCCCCGTTCGCGTCCACGAGGACGAGCCAGTCCGCGTCGTCCGCAACCCCGTCCGCCGGAGGTTCGTCGCCCTGCCGGTACCGCAGTCCCAGGAGCTGCCGATAGAACTCGGCAAGGGCACGGACGTCCGTGGTGTCGATGACCGTGTGCAGCAGTTGCGGATACTCAGCCATGCCCGCATCCAACCACGGACCGCGTGGCCGTCCATCCATCGACAGAGGTACGGACAACAGCCAGTCGCAGAGCTGTGCTGTCGTCACGCCTGATGAGATGGCATGATCCTGCCGTGCGTATCGATCGACGCTCGATGCTTGGCCTCGGACTCTCCGCTGCCGCTGCGGCGCTCACCGGCTGCCAGTCGAAGCCTTCGACCGGGCAGGCCGGCTCGTGGCAGATCCCGGCTGAGCCCGTAGCCGGACAGGGTGGCGCCGCGGCCACCGGCCCCCTGGCCCGTACGTCGAGAACGATCAGCCAGCGGCTGACCGGCGTCCTGAACGTCCACCTGCAGCCCACCAGCCAGAACCCTTCGCACCCCACGTACGCGGGGGCGGTGGCGCTCACCCTCGCCGGCGGGCAGCCGAGCGCTCAGGCAACCGTCGGCGAGGCGCTTCGCTTCGGCGCCGGGCCGGTGCTCCTGCCAGCCGCGCAGCGCGTCCGGATGCGTCCCGACTCCATCTTCGACCTCGCGTCGATCACGAAGGTCTACACGGCCATCCTCGTGCTGCAGCAGGTCGAGCAGGGGCGCCTCGACCTCGACGCACCAGTGGTGAGCTACCTGCCCGAGTTCACCGGCACCGGCAAGTCGGCCGTCACCGTGGCGATGCTCCTGGCACACACCAGCGGTCTGCCCGTGGGCGCCAACGTCACCGGCTACCCCACCCTCGCCGAGAAGTGGAAGGCGGTCCTGGCCACCCCGCTGGTCAGCGGCGGCGTGCCCGGCCGGGTGTTCCGCTACTCCAGCGTCGGCCTGATGGTCGCCGGCAAGCTCGTCGAGAAGGTCACCGGCCAACGCCTCGACCAGGCACTGAAGACCGGCCTGACCGACCCGCTCGGCCTGCGGTGGACGGGCTTCAACCCGAACACCTGGATCAGCAGCACCGAACGGGACGCTCGGATGGTCGCCACCGACGCCCGCTCCTCACGCGGACTTCTCCGCGGGGTCGTGCACGACGACGTGGCCAACCACCTCGGCGGCATCGCCGGGCACGCCGGCATCTTCAGCACCGCCCAGGAGGTCGCCGTCATCGGTCAACTCCTGCTCGGCGGCGGCACCTACGGTGGGCGCCGGGTCCTGGCCGAGAGCACGGTGCGCCGGATGCTCACCAACGCCAACGCTGGACTGCCCGCCGTCGACCCCGAACGGCCACACCGCACCGCCGACCACGGGCTCGGGGTGGTGCTCAACCAGCCCTGGTTCATGGGTCGACTCAGCCGTCCGACCACCTTCGGGCATACCGGCTTCACCGGCACCTCCCTGCTGGTCGACCCCACCCACAAGCTCGTGTTCGTCCTTCTCACCAACCGGGCCCACCCCAACTGGAGCTGGGCCAACCCCGACCCGGTACGCGTCGCCACCGCCGACGAGCTGGCCCGCTGGCATGCCCAGCCGACCGGCCCGCAGCGGTCGGGGCGTCAGGGGTCGGCAACCATGTCGCCGCCTGCCCGTCGACGTTAGGCCGCGTCTCTGGCGCGATGCCGTGGCCCGCGCCCAGGGCAACCCGCAGACACATCCACGTACGGCACAGCCGGCGACCTCGTGTTGCCGGCTGTGCCGCCGCGCCGCCACTCTTCGAAAGTTTCGGCATCGGCGCAAGCAGGGCTTCGCAGCTCACACAACTGATTTCCGGAAGTTTTCGAGGTTGACGAGGGACATCGACGACCATAATGTTTCGAGCAGCTTTCCGGTTTCCACCCCGAGCTACCGGCACCACCCACGGTCAGCCCGACCGCTCGACACCCGGCGTCGACCCCACCCCCAGATCATCAGCACCGGCCCCGCACCCTCTGTTTCATGATCGACGCTTGTCGATCAATATGAAAGGAAGGCAGATGAAGCTAAGACGGTGGATGACCGCCGGCGCGGTCGCCGTCGCGACCGTTGCGGCCTTGAACACGGTGCCAGCCGCCGCGAACCGGCCCTACGATCCGACCGCGCAGAGCCTGGCCGCTCTCGGCCTGCGCCACGGCCTCCAGGTCGGCACCGCGGTGGACATGGCGGCCCTCAACGACACCAGCGACCCGCAGTACCGCCGGCTGACCACCTCCGAGTTCTCCTCGGTCACCGCCGAGAACGCGATGAAGTGGGAGAGCCTGGAGCCCACCCGCGGCGCCTACGACTGGGCCGCGGCAGACCAGCTCGTCGAGTTCGCCAAGCGCAACAGACAGAGCGTGCGCGGCCACGTGCTGGTCTGGCACAACCAACTGCCCGCCTGGCTGACCAGTGGCGTCGCCGACGGCTCCATCAGCAGGCAGGAGCTGCGCGAGCTGCTACGCAGGCACATCACCACCGTCGTCAGCCGGTACAAGGGCAAGATCTGGCAGTGGGACGTGGTCAACGAGGCGGTCAGCGACCCGTGGGACACCCCGTCCACCCTGCACTACAAGGGCTTCTGGGCGGAGAACCTCGGGCCCGGCTACATCGCCGACGCGTTCCGCTGGGCACGCGCCGCCGATCCCAAGGCGCTGCTGTTCTACAACGACTACAACATCGAGGCGTTCGGCTCCGGCAATCCTGCCGACGACAAGCCGCAGTTCGTCCACGACATGGTCAAGGGTCTGCTCGCTCAGGGCGTCCCGATCGACGGCGTCGGCTCCCAGGGCCACCTGGGCACCCAGTACGGCAACTACGACACCCTCCAGGTGACCGCCGCACTGAGGAAGTTCGCCGCGCTCGGTGTCGCCACCGCGTTCACCGAGGTCGACGTCCGCAGCGAGATGACCGAGGCGGTCCAGGCCGGCAACTCGGCGGAGATCAACCCCAGGTTGCAGGCGTCAGCCGCCAACTTCAGCGTGCTGGTGAAGGCCTGCCTCGCCGTACGCAGCTGCCTGTCGTACACCGTCTGGGGCTTCAGCGACAAGCACTCGTGGGTGCCGGGCTGGTTCAACGACCCGCCGCAGGGCATGGCCACCATCTACGACGAGAGCTACCAACCCAAGCGGGCGTACCACGAGCTCAAGTCCGACCTGATCTTCGCCGGACCGCCGTACGTCCTGCCGCGCATCGCACCCAAGCCGCGCCGCTGACCCGCTGGTTCGACCCAAACCAGGCGGAGGGGAATGACGGCCCCTTCCCCATCGCCTGACATCCCTCGCCGGGTGTCGGGGCCCGGTCACCACCCGGGCTCCGACACCCACGCGGCACGGCGGAAGCCACCGACCGTGCCGTCCGTCATCGATCGTCAGATCGGCGTACCGGTGACGCAGGTGAACAAGCGGCTCTGCCCGCGAGCCACGATTGATCTTGTCGTGCGGAACCTGTGTGCGCGGAGCAGGCGTTCGGTCGACATGACGTTCCCCGTGGCGTTCGCAGACGTGGGCCGCTCACCGAAGACGTAGAACACGCCCCCCGGAGCCAGCAGGTCCCGGATCCGCTCGATCTGCTCTGTCGCGGTGCCCAGCCAGAACAGGCTGACGTTCACTGCGAAAATCTTGGTGAAGTGACAGGCCGCAAGATCGGCCGACTCGAACCCCGCACGTCGAATCTCGGCCCGGCCGGCGCTGATGTGGCTCGCGTTCCGTTCTGTTGCGAGCCGCGCCATCGTCGCCGCGCGGTCGATCGCCACGATCTTGCCGGTGGTGAGTCGTTCGGCGACCAGCGCGACGGCTGTTCCTCGACCGCAACCGATCTCCAGCAGGTGGTCGTGTGGAGCCACCGCCATCGTCTCCACCGCCCACCGCTGCCGCTGCGCGTCTGCGGTCGTTCGAGCCGGTTGGTGTGGTGGGACGGGCCTGCCACGAACAAGGCTCGACCGCCGGAGGGGGAACGTGCATCTCATGACGTCACTCGCCGAGCCGTGGCCGAAGCCTCCGAGGTGCACCGGCTGGACCCTGCACGCACCTGATTGCACCTTTCGGGGTGGCGCCGTTCACGTTGTCGTCGGCGACCCGTGCGGCGGCGCGGGATGGGCTGTGCGGACTGGCGGGACCCCTGAGCAGGATTGCCCTCGGTGAGCGAGCAGAAACGTGGGCACCGAAAAAACGTCAATCGCTACAGTGGCAACTGTAGCGTCCAACCATGCGTCTCCGCCAGAACCCCTGGTCGTGACAGGCTGCCGGGCCCAGTTCAGCCACCACCCCACCCACCCATACCGCTACAGCTGGGTACGTAGCGCTACATCGAATATGCTAGCGCCATGGGCAGTAGAGCATCGTCCGGAAACACCCGGGACCGACTCCTGCTGGCCGCAGCCGAACTTCTGGCCAGCTCCGACGACCGCGCCCTGTCGACCCGAGCGGTCTGCGAACGCGCCGGAGTGCAGGCACCAACTCTGTACCACCACTTCGGCAGCAAGCAGGGTCTGGTCGACGCGGTGATCGGCCACGGTTTCACCCAGTACGTCCGGCCCTCGCCGGCTTCCGGCGACACCGGCGATCCGGTGGACGCCATCCGCCAGGGCTGGGACCGGCATGTCCAGTTCGGGCTGGACCATCCGACGTTCTACGCGCTGTTGTACGGACAGGTCGAGCTCGGTAAGCCCTGCACCATCACCGCACCAGCGCATGCCATCCTGCGGGACCTGCTGATCGCGGCCGCGCGGGAAGGGCTGCTCAAGGTGCCGGCCGACGACGCGGCCGAGCAGATCCTGGCCGCCAACATCGGGGCCACTCTCAGTCTCATCACCCAGCCGGACGACCAGCGCGACATGAACCTCTCCGATCGCGTCCGCGAAGCAGCACTCGCCGGTGTCCTGCGGAACAGCCCGGAGGCCGACCAACCGGCGACGACCCGCGCCTGCACCGCACTGACCCTGCGCACACTGCTCGATCAAGATTCGGCCGGGCTGTCAGCCGGGGAGCAGGCCCTGCTCAACGAACTGCTGGATCGACTGGCCGCCTCCTGACCCGTCTCCCCCGGTGCCCGGCCGCCGTCCCAGCAGGGTCAGGAAGGCGACTCCACCCTGTGCACGCCACCCCCGGCCGCCACTGACCTGACGAGCCTCCGCTCGTTGCCGATCGTCGCCGACGCAATCGCCTTCCCGACTCGTCCGCCCGATGTGGACGGACGGGCAGGGGTTGCCTCGCGTCCGTACCGAAAGATCGAGCGGGCTGTTCGGCCGTCCGGGACAGCGGACCCTGGCCCCGGCCAATTCCATCGATGAGACTCGTTCTTGGCTGACGGGCGGTGCTGCCGCGCGGCCGCCCGGCTCGCGCCGGTGCCCGCCGTCAGCCAACTTCCGGTGTTTCCAGCCGGGACTCCTCATCCAGACGACGACCGTGTCTGGCGGCGTGCCTCGTGCTGCCGTGGGCACGGAAAGGTGGCAGTGATGCGATCACGATGGTTCGGCCCGCTGGCCGGCCGGGTGGCGGCGGCTCTGGCCGTGGTGCTGCTCGGTCCGGCCGTGGGGGTGCCAGCCTCATCGGCCGCGCCGGCCGCAGCCGGCGGTACGTCCGACGCGCGGACCCCGCTCGCCTCCGGCTGTGAGACGTTCGGGTTCACGGCGATGCCGGCGGTCGCCGGAGTCGCCGGTCCGCGTGACGTCGAGGTCGCCGACACCAACCAGAACGGCTTCGACGACCTGCTCGTCGCGTCGGCGGGCGGGGACGGCGACGTCCACCAGTTCATCGCGGTCGGCAACGGCACGTTCCGCACATCGATCGGGCCGGGCGCACCGCCGGAGGTCTATCAAGCGCCGGGGACGCCGCGCAACATCGCCGTCGGCTACTTCAACCGGGACGCCAAACCGGACTACGCCGTCGCCACCACCGACGGGGTGGGCATGTGGTACGGCAACGCTGGCAGCGACCCGAGCTTCGGGCCGGGCCGTGGTGTGCTGTTCGACCGCAACGTCGCGGACGTGGCGGTGGCCGATTTCGACCGGGACCTGCTACCGGACCTCGCCGCCCTCGACCCGGAGGTCCCGGACGATCCGGAGGACAACCGTGTCCGGGTCTTCCGCAACCTCAATGGCGGCGCCTTCGACTCCCGGTTCACGCTCGGCGACCAGCCCACGTACGTCCAGCCCAACTTCGTCACGGCCGGGGACCTGACCGGTAACGGGGTACCCGACCTGCTGTTCAGCAGCCATGCGCAGAGCACGGCCTCGGTGGTCCGCGACGGAAAGCTCAGCCCCGCACCCAGAATCGACGGCCTGGGCGAGGCGTGGAAGCCCGCGATCGCCGACTTCGACCTGGACGGTCAGCTCGACGCGGCCGTCGCGATCCTCGGCGAGGACCGGATCCGGCTGTGGCGTGGCTTCCACGACCCGGCCGGCGGCAGCGGACCCCCGCCAGCCGAGCAGGAGTTGCCGTCGGTGGACCTGGCGCCGCTGACCCCGGGGCCGGAGGGCCCGAACGACGTGGACGTCGCCGACGTCAACCGGGACGGCCGGCCGGACCTGGTGGTGGTCGGCTACGCCAGCCGCGCCGTCTACGTCTTCCCGGGTCGCGGCGACGGCACCTTCGGGCAACCTGCGGTGCTGGCCGCCGGCAGGCGACCGGTGCAGGCGGCGGTGGGCCGGTTCGACAACAACCAGTCCCTCGACGTGGTCGTCCTCGACGAGGTCGACAACAGCCTGCGCGTCTACCTGAACACCTGCACCGAACCGGGACCGAACCTGAGCGTCGCCGACCTGGAGGCGACCCAGGTGATCCAGGATCAGAGCAACGCCGTCGCACTGGTCGCCGACCGGCGCACCGTGGTCCGGGCGTACGTCGGCACCGACGCCGCGACGCCCGCGGTGACGGCCGCCCTGCACGGGTTCCGACCCGACGGAACGTCCCTGGGCCCACCGATCTCGCCGGCCAACCCCGGCCGGACGCTGGTGCCGGACCAAACGGTGCGGCGCGGGCAGCTCGGCGGCGGCTTCCTGTTCGAGCTGCCGACGAACTGGACCAGCGAGGGCGAGGTGCGGCTACGGGTCGAGGTCAACCCCGACCGCCGGGTCACCGAGCCGACCTACCTGGACAACGTCCACGAGCGCACGGTGCGCTTCCTGGCGTCCAACCCGGTGCGGATCCAACTGGTCGGCTTCGGCTTCAAACGCGACGGCAAATGGGTGCTGCCCGCCGAGGCCGAGCTGAACCGGGCCGAGTCGCTGCTGCGGCGCACGCTACCGACGAGCCGGTTGGAAGTGACCCGTACCGAGTTCCGGGACGAACACCCGTACTCCTGGATCAACGATGACATCTACCGTCTCGACGCGTCGGACGCGTTCTCGGTGCTGAGTCGCTACCAGCAGGCGACGGCCGGTGAGCGGGAACCCGGCGTCTACCACCTCGTGCTGGTGAACCGGCCCCAGATGGGCGGTGTCGCCGAGGACATCCCCGGTTGGGTTGCCGTCGGGGGTTCAACCAGTCCGACCGTGATCCAGCACGAGCTGGGGCACCTGCTCGGCGCCCGGCACGTGGAGTGCACCGAGGACCCCACCGACGAAGACGGGCCACGACCGTACCCGTACCCGCGCGGCACCATTGGTGGGCCGGACCTGGCAAACCCAGCCTTCGCCGGCTACGACATCGGCGACGCCTCACTCGGCGTCCCACGGCGGATCGTCTGGGCGCCGGACACCAGCCCTCCGGTCGCGGACCTGATGAGCTACTGCCGGGCCACGTGGGTCTCGGACGACCTGTGGAAGCTGTGGCGGGACCGTGTGCAGAACCCACCCGTCCAGCAGGGCGCGGCCGGTGACCTGCTGACGCTGTCCGGCACCATCGACGATGCCGGCGCCACCCTCACCGGGCAGCGCGTCGCCAGGATCACCCAGCGCCCGGCGACCACCCCCGGCCCGTACGCACTGCGGCTGCTCGACGCCGCCGGCACCACCCTGGTCGAGCACGCGTTCACCCCACCGGCAGGCACCGAACACGGGGCGACACGCACCTTCGACGAGGTGGTGGACTTCGCACCCGGCACCCGACGGGTAACCCTGGTGGACACCCGGACGGGACGGGAACTCGCCGCCCTCGCGGTGTCGGCGAACCGGCCCGCCGTGTCGCTCACCGGCGAGGCACCGCCCGACCCGGTGCCTGCCACCGGGCCGGTCACGCTGCGCTGGACGGCCGGCGACGCCGACGGCGGCCCGGTCACCGCGAGCGTCCTCTACAGCCCGGACGGGTCCGACGACTGGCGGGTGCTGGCCAACGGCGTCACCGGGACGTCGTACACCCTCGATGCCGGGCTGCTCGCGGGCACCGGCGGTGCGGCCACCGGCCGGCTGCGGGTGCGGGCCACCGACGGGGTCAACACCGCCGAGGCCACCAGCGGGCCGCTCACGGTCGCCGGCAAGACCCCGGCGGTACGGATCACCGCCCCGCTCGGCGGCGCGTTCTTCGCCGTCGGGCAGACGGTGACGCTGGCCGCGTCGGCCGCCGACCCGGAGCAGGGCACCCTCGACGGCCCCGCCGTGCGCTGGGCGTCCAGCCTCGACGGTGACCTCGGCGCGGGCGCCACCCTCACCCCCGGACAGCTCACCGAGGGACGACACCTCATCACCGTCGCCGCCACCGATGCCGACGGTGGCCAGGCCACCGCGCGCACGGAGGTGACCGTGGGACGGGTGCTCCCCGCCGGCAGCCCACCGCTCGCCGACGCCGGGCCGGACCGGACAGCTACCGAGGGCGACGTGGTCACCCTGGACGCGAGCCGGACCACTGACCCGGACGGCGACCCGGTGACCCTGTCCTGGACGGTGCTCGCCGAGCCGAACGGCGGCGGGCTCGGCAGCGGCCTGCAACTGGAGGGGACGGCCAGCAGGCCATCGTTCCAGGTCAACCGGGGTGGCACCTATCGGCTGGAACTCGCCGCCACCGACGCCCGGCACGGCACCACGACCGACACCGTGACGGTCACCGTGGCGAACCCGCCGATCGAGGTGAGCCCAATC
This sequence comes from Micromonospora sp. NBC_00858, assembly GCF_045207365.1. Lineage (NCBI taxonomy): Bacteria > Bacillati > Actinomycetota > Actinomycetes > Micromonosporales > Micromonosporaceae > Micromonospora > Micromonospora sp. NBC_00858. The sequence continues at coordinate 4,335,365 of NZ_CP108828.1, forward strand.
GCGCTCGACGAGGAGTTGCGGGCGGCCGGTCCGGTCAGCGTGCGGGCCACGTTCACCGACCCGGGCGTCCCGGACGCTCACCGGTGCACGATGGACTGGGACGTCGACGATGCCGAGCCGGCGATCCCCGGCGTGGTCACCGAGGCGCGCAACGAGGGCGTCTGTACGGCCACCGGCAACCTGGGGCCCGGTGTGCACCTCGCCCGCCTCACCATCACCGACAGCGACGGCGGGACGGGGCAGCAGACGATCCAGGTCGTGGTCTACGACCCGGCTGATGTCACGGTCGCCGGTGCGGGTGCGATCGTCTCCCCACCTGGGTCCTGGAGCGCGGACCTGACCGCCACCGGCCCGGGCGAATTTGCCTTCGTCGCCGGCCTGGTGAAGGGCTCGCCCACCCCGTTCGGGGAGACCACGTTCCGGCTGCGGGACCGCGACTTCGCGTTCGCCGGGACGACGAACGAGCGCCTGACCGTCTCCGGCGCGGTGGGCCAGTACGGCGGCGAGGGCACGGTGAATGGGCTGCCCGGGTACTCGTACCAGGTGACGGTCGCCGACGGCGCGGGCGGGCGCGACGTGGACCGGTTCCGGATCAGGATCTGGGAGAGCGACGGCGGACGGGTCGTCTACGACAGCGGGCGGGGTGCGCCCGACGATCTCGACCCGGCCCACCTGCAAGCGGTGCAGGACGGCGGTGTCGTGGTCGTCGGTTAGCAGCCGTACGCGAAGGCTCGTGGCCGCTGGTCGACACCAGCGGCCACGAGCCGCCGAATCCCGATCCTGGACCGACCTCTACTACGGCCCCAACTACCCGCGACTGCAGCAGGTCAAGGCCCGATGGGACCCACGGAACGTCTTCCAGCACGAACTCTCGGTACAACCATCCCACCGCTGAGCTGCGCGACGTCCTCCCCTGGTCGCACGCTCTCCCGGGACCGCCGACGAACGGCGCGTTGATCAAACGGGTAGGCTCGGGATTGCTGCAGGCCGCGCTGCCAGGCCTTACGGCGTCGACGGGTGTCACCGATCGGATACGACCGGCCGGCTCGGCCGCGAGCCGGCAGTCGACCCGAAGAACCTCGCACCTCGCGCCGCTCCAGGGGGAAGTCACCAGGTGAGCACCCATTCGATGTTGTTGTTCGTGCTCGCCGCCGTCGCGGTCATCGTCGCCGTGCGGTGGGTGGCGGCCCACACCGGCCTGCCGGCGGCAGCGCTTCTGCCGCTGATCGGCATCGCGTACGCGCTGCTCCCGGGCCCCAACGTCAGCCTTGATCCCGACCTTGTGCTCATGGTCGTGCTGCCGCCGTTGCTCTACAGCGCCGCACTGGACTCCTCGCTGCTGGACATCCGCCGGAACCTCCGCATCGTGGTCAGCCTGTCCGTGGTGCTGGTGCTCCTCACCGCGGTACTCGTCGGAGTCGGGTTCCACCTGTTCGTCGCCGGGGCGACCCTGGCTGCCGGCATCGCGGTCGGCGCCGCTATCGCGCCGCCCGACCCGGTGGCCGCCCTGGCGGTGGGCCGCCGGGTCAACCTGCCGCCGAAGCTGGTCACGCTCATTCAGGGCGAGGGACTGCTGAACGACGCCACCGCGCTGACGATGCTCAGCGTCGCGGTGGCCGCTGCCGTAGGTGGCGAGTTCTCGTTCCCGTCCGCCGTTGGGCAGTTCTTGCTGGCGGCGGTCGGCGGGGTCGCCGTGGGGGCGGCCGTCGCCTGGGCGGTACGTCTGGCCAGACCGCTCACCGCCGACCCGTTGATGTCCAACGCCATCTCGCTCGCGACACCGTTCGTGGCCTACCTGTTGGGCGAGGAGCTACACGTCTCCGGGGTGCTCGCCGTGGTGGTCGCCGGGCTGATCGTCGGCCATCAGACGCCCCAGCTCGGGTCCGGCGCCGCCCGGCTGCAGACCAGCGCGGTGTGGCGGCTGGTCGACTTCCTCCTCGAAGGCTTCGTCTTCCTGTTGATCGGCCAGCAGCTTCCCGAGGTCATCAAGGGCCTGCGCCAGTACGACCTGTCCACCATCGTCATCGCCGTCGCGATATCTGTCGGCGTGGTGCTGCTTCTCCGCCCGGCGTGGCTGGTGTTGACCCAGTCCCTCCCCCGATCGCTGCACACGCGGCTGGGCGGCATATCCGAGCAGGACGACCCCGACGAGCCCAGCAGCGCCCGGCAGGTCGCGCGCGCGGAGCGCAACGCCCGCCGGCTCTCCTTCCGCGAAGTGACGGCACTGAGCTGGTCCGGCACCCGCGGCGTCATCAGCCTGGCCGCGATCTTCACTTTGCCGCTGACCACCGACAGTGGCGCGCCCTTCCCCGACCGCGACCTCCTTCTGTTCTGCACCTTCGTGGTCGTACTGGTGACGCTCGTCGGGCAGGGCCTCACGTTCGCACCGCTCGTGCGGATGCTGGGCCTGCGCGCCAACGAGACCGACCAGGCTCGCGTACGCAACGAGGCCCGCTCGGCGGCGGTCGAGGCTGCCCTGGCCCGCCTCGACGAAGTTGCTGCCGACGAGCCGGACAGCGCAGTTGCCGTCAACACCACCCGTACGCAGCTGCTGACCCGATTGGCGCGCTACCGCGGGCGGCTCGATCTGCTCGAGCGGAGCGGGTCATCCGAGATACCGACCTCACCGCAGTACGAGACGGCGCTTCGTGTCCGCCGGACTGCCATCGACGCGCAGCGCGAGGAGCTCGTGCGCTGGCGCGACGCCGGCCGGCTGCCCGACGAAGAGCTCCGCATTCTGGAACGTGAACTCGATCATGAGGAGCTGCTGCTCCCGAAGCGGGCATCCAGCTGACCCGTCGCCGCGACACCGCCTGAGCCATCGGTGCTGAGTACTCAGACTCATGCCCACGGCCGTCGGTATCGAGATCGTGGTGGGCATGTCTCTGCACGCCACCCACCGGGTCGGCACTGCCCGGACCGTTCGCACCAGGGATCTGGTCTACCCTGCCGTCACCAGGCTGCTGGCCCTTTTGCTGGCGCCCGTGGCGTACGTGGTCGCTCCGGGGCGTGCCCGCCATACGGCCTGCCAGTGGGCGCTGGCGCTGCGCTTCCCGGCCGAGAACCTGGCCGGCCTGGCTCCCCCGGCCCGGGCGGCTTTCGAGGCGGCGCGCAGGAGGCGTTGTGGCGGTACGGGGAGCTGATAGGCCTGACCTCTGGTTACCGGGATCCCGCCACGCAAGCGGCTCTCTCCGCCGAGGAGGTCCGGCGCAGCGGGTCGGTGGCGGCCGCTCGGCGGTGGACGCTCCCGCCAGACGAGTCGCGCCACGTGGCGGGCACCGCCCTGGACATCCGACCCTCGGAAGGCGCTCGCTGGCTGGAGCGGCATGGCGCGCGGTACGGCCTGTACCGCAGGTACGACAACGAGTGGTGGCACTTCGAATACTGCCCTGAGGGTCGGCCCGACCGCCTGCCGCATCCTGGCGTGGCCGCGGCCGTCACCTGTGGCCGGGCGGACGGCGCGGTTCCGATGGATCGGTCATGATCGGCGCCATGATGGAGAAGCCGCCGCAGTGGCGGGAGGCTCTGGCTGGCCTGGGTGGCTGCCTGTTACTCACGGTAGCGACATCGCCTCAGTACGCTGGCGGGCTGCCGCCGTTCATCGCCACGCCCGTGCGGCCGGTGTACCACGGTCAGGGGTGGATACTCGCCCTGATCCCCATCCTGGCGACCGTGGTGGGCCTGTGCCTGCTGCGTTGGTGGCCGTTTCTGCTGGCCGTGGCCGGCCTGCTGAGCGTGCCCTACGTCTGGGCGCAGCTGACGGGCCTGTCGTACCCGCTGGTGCTGACCTTCGCGCATTCCGCGGCGTATCCACTCGCCCTGGTGGGCGTCCTCGCCGGTGCCCAGAGTCTGTTGGGCAACGGCTCACCACGTGTGGGCGCGGCCCTGGTGGGGCTGGCTTTCGGGTCCCGCCTGGTCGGCTCCGCGCTGGTCGGCCCCGGCTGGTTGTACTCGGACCCGTCGCGGCCTGCCTGGCATGCCGGTATGACTGCGGTTGCCCTCGTTGCGCTCATCCCCGCGGCCCGGCGGATCCGACGTGGCGACGGCGCCGCGGCCGGGCCGCCGGACACCAGCCCGTGGGCGTGGCAGCGGTTGCGGCTGGTCATCGCCGCCGGGCTGGCGGTGTGCCTGGTGCTTCCGCTGTCCCTGTTGACCACCGAGCGGCTCGCGGCGCTGCTGGACGTCAGCTGGTCGTCGCTGTACCGGCACGAGGCAGTGGCCATCGCGGTGACAGGTGTGGTCACGCTGGTGGTGGCGATGGGCCTGGCGGCCGTCGCGGGACTGTGGTCGCTGGCCGCGGCGCTCGCTGTCGCAACCGTCCAGGTGGCGGTGGCGGCACCGCTGATCCTGGCGTTCACCGCGCTCAGCGCGATGGGTCCGGTGCGCTGGCTGGGTGCGCTCGCGGGTGCGGTGGTCGGTGCGGCGGCCGCCAGCAGCCGGTGGCGGGTCGCGGCCGCCGGTACGCTGGCGGCTGGCGCGGCAACGGCGGTGCTCATCGCGTACGCCGCCACGACCGGCCATCCGGAGAAACTGGCCGAACAGCAGCGGGTCATTCCGGCGCTACTGTTGCTCGTTCTGGTTACGGCGGCGGCTACGGCGGTCGCCGGCGCGACCGCGCCAGTGCTCGCGGCCCGTGGCGCTGTTCCTGCCGTGCTCGGCCCCCTCGTCGGCGTGCTCGCCGCCAGCGGGCTACAGATTGTCCAGGTGACGTATCTGCAGGATGGCCTGCCGGTGTCGTCGTATCTCAACCCGGTCTTCCACATCACCACATCGGCCGTGTTGCTTCTCGTGGCGGGCGCGGCGATCGGCGGTCTGGGCGTCGCGCATCACATTGCCGAACGCTGGGCGGAACGGAAACGGGCCGAGCTGATCCGACAGGAGGCTGCTGCCGCCGAACGGGACCGGCTGGCCCGGCCGATCCACGACGGTGTTCTGCAGGTGCTGGCGCTGGTTCAGCGGCAGGGCTCGCAGCTGGGAGCGACCGGCTCGCAGCTGGCAAAGTTGGCCGGCGAGCAGGAGGTCGCACTGCGCAATCTCCTCACCGGCGGCGCCGAGGTGGCCCGTCCCGGCGGTGAAGCGGACCTGCGGACGGCGCTCACCGCCCTGGCCTCCCCCATGGTCGAGGTGTCCGCGCCCGCAGAACCAGTCGTGTTGCCGTCGGGTCCCGCCGCCGAACTTGTCGCGGCGGTCGAGGCCGCCCTGGACAACGTCCGCCGGCACGCCGGCCAGACCGCCCGGGCGTGGGTGCTGTTGGAAGACGAAGGAGACGGGGTGCGAGTGACCGTCCGTGACGACGGGGTCGGGTTCGACGCACAGCGGCTGGCCGACGCGGCCCGCGCCGGCCGGCTGGGGGTGGCTCAGTCGATGCGGGGCCGGATCGCCGATCTCGGCGGCACGACCAGCATCCACAGTCATCCGCCGGAGGGCACCGAGGTGGAGTTCTGGGTGCCACGGCAACGGTAAGGCCGAGGGCCGGGTAACTGGGATGGCCAACAAGCCTCGACATCAGGCATGGACATCAGACGTCACACATCTTATGTTGTGATCAACATTGGAATCCGCGGAAGGATGTCCCTTGACCGTGAATCCGCACCTCCGCCGCCACCCGCACGGGCGCCGAGCCGCCAGCCTGCTGTTAGCACCAGCGATAGCAGCAGCCACGCTCACCGGCGCCGCCCCCGCACAGGCCGCCCCCGTCCCGCCCCTCTACACGGAGCAGGATCTGGCGGTCAACGGAGCGGGTGGTTTTCCCAACTACCGCATCCCAGCCCTGACCGTGACGCCCGACGGTGACCTGCTGGCCTCGTACGACGGCCGCCCCACCGGCATCGACGCACCCGGTCCCAACTCGATCCTCCAGCGCCGCAGCACCGACGGCGGCAGGACCTGGGGCGATCAACAGGTCGTCAGCGCCGGCCAGACCACGGCCCCGATCAAGGGGTTCTCCGATCCGAGCTACCTCGTCGACCGTGAGACCGAGACCATCTTCAACTTCCACGTCTACTCCCAGAAACAGGGCTTCAGCGGCAGCCGACCCGGCACCGACCCTGCAGACCCCAACGTGCTCCACGCCAACGTCGCCACCTCGGTCGACGGCGGCCGGACCTGGTCGGAGCGGACCATCACGGCCGACATCACCCCGGACCCGGGCTGGCGCAGCCGCTTCGCCGCCTCCGGCGAAGGCATCCAACTCCGCTACGGACCGCACGCCGGTCGACTCATCCAGCAGTACACGATCATCAACGCCGCCGGAGCCTTCCAGTCGGTGAGCGTGTACAGCGACGACCACGGAACGACCTGGCGGGCCGGCGAAGCCGTCGGAGTCGGCATGGACGAGAACAAGACCGTGGAACTCTCCGACGGCCGCGTCATGCTCAACAGCCGCGACTCGGCCCGCAGCGGCTACCGCAAGGTGACCATCTCCACCGACGGCGGCCACAGCTACGGCCCGGTGACGGTCGACCGCGAACTCCCCGACCCGACGAACAACGCCTCGATCATCCGGGCCTTCCCCGACGCCCCGGCCGACTCCGCTCAGGCCAAGATCCTGCTCTTCTCCAACGCCGCCAACCAGACCTCGCGCAGTCAGGGCACGATCCGGATGTCCTGCGACGACGGCCAGACCTGGCCGGTCTCGAAGGTCTTCCAACCCGGCGCGATGTCCTACTCGACCCTCACCGCACTGCCCGACGGCACCTACGGCCTGCTGTACGAGCCCGCCAACGGCATCAGATACGCCAACTTCAACCTCGCGTGGCTGGACGGCATCTGCGCCAACGTCTCTATTCCGGATGTCGCCATCGACCCGGGCCAGCGGATCACCGTGCCGGTCACCGTCACGAACCAGTCTGGAATCGCCGTACCGAAGCCCCGCCTCGAACTGCAGGCGCCCTCGGACTGGCAGATGCGGGGCTCCGTCACGCCCCTCCGGCCCGGACATCAGACCAAGGGCAAGGTGACCATCAAGGTTCCCCGTGACACAGCTCCCGGTCGTTACCCGGTGACAGCAACACTGCGTACCTCCGTGGGCAAGACTTCGACGTCGTTCACCGTCACAGTGGGGCTGCTCGACCAGGCCCGAATGAGCATCGCCGACGTCGACAGCGAAGAGACCGCCAGCGAAGACGGGCGAGCGCGCAACGTGCTCGACGGCAGCGACGCGACGTTCTGGCACACCGAATGGTCCCGCACCGATGCTCCCGGCTATCCGCACCGGATCACCCTCGACCTGGGTGGAGCACACCGGATCAGTGGACTCCAGTACACCCGCCGGCAGAACAGCGCCAACGAGCAGGTCGCGGACTACGAGATCTACACCAGCCTCGACGGCACGACATGGGAAGCGCCCCTCGCCACCGGCCGCTTCACCACGTCGCTCGCACCTCAGCGCGCGGTCTTCCCCGCGGTGACGGCGAGGTACGTCCGGTTGGTGGCCCTCAGCGAACAGACCGGGCACAAGTACGCCGCGGTCGCCGAACTGAACGTGGAAGGTCGTCGCTGACCCACCAGCTGACCGCCGCCCTGGCCGAACGCATCCTCGCGATGTGGGGCCAGGGCGGCTTTCATCCCCCGACGCACAGCGCGGCGACGACTGGTCCCGGCCGTGCGCCATGGTCAAGCCGTTCATGGCAGCGGGCGGTCGGTCTCCGCAGTCGCGGCCAGGCGCTCCCGGATCAGCGTGATCACGGTGTCGGTGGTCCGGTCGAGGTAACTGCGACCATCGGGTAGCCCGACCTCCGGACTGATGTAGCTGTGCGGTCCGACATGGGTCGCCGGGTCGAGCCGGTGCACCGTGATCTTTCCCGCGCGGTCAGCCCGGTTCCAGCCGCTCCAGCGGAACAGCCGCCACCGCTGCGGGAACATCCAGGTGCCCACCCGCTCAATCCGATCGCCGGCACTGGTGAGCCGGCAGAGGTGCTCGGCGTGGGTGATGTCGTTGGCGCCGTTGTGGAACCCGCCGAGAGTGATCAGCCAGAGCGGGCAGCGCAGCTGGGACCACAGTTCGTCGACCGCGCCGGTGGCGACCTGGGCGCCGCCGCTGTAACAGAGCAGTACCACGGGGATACCGCTGTCATGCTGGTAGCCGGCGAACCGGAGCTGCGTGGCGATCTGCGAGCCGACGGCGCGGTTGTACAGGGGACGGTACCGGCGGTCGGCGGCGACGAAGATCTGCACCACGTTGTGCAGGAACAGCACCAGCCCGATGTGGCGGCGTAGCCAGGTCCACACCGGACGGTCGGCCAACGGATCGGCCAGCGGAGAGTAGGGCTGCACCTGGCCCAGCACCCTGAGCTCCGGCGCTCGGGCGATCAGGGACTTGACCAGTCGGCCACCATCGCGGGTGTCGTGGAAGCGGCGTTTCCCGATGCCGTCCAGATAGACCAGGTAGGCGTCCGGAGGGCGGTCCGGGTCCGCGCCCCGGGCGTAGGGCATGCCCTTGGGCAGCGCGGTGGTGGGAGTTCGCCAGCCGGCGGCATAGGCCAGCACCTCATAGCGGGCGAGCAGAGCTTCGGCGAGCAGCACCGGGCCGATCCCGCCGAGCAGCAGCAGGAGCGCAAACTCGATCATGTACGTGGCTCCGGTGCTCTTCTCGTGTTGAGCCTCACGACCAGGCGACGGACGCCCTCGACGGCGACGCCGAGCCCGATTCCCGCGATGGCCACGCAGCCGGCGGCATCCCACCAGCCGAGGCCGGCCACCGTGGCGAGCGCGGCGGCGAGGCCGGCCCCCACTCCCACCATGAGCACCAGGTGCAGCAGCGGCCCGAGCAGCGGGAACGCGAGGACCGCGGCCAGCAGCAGCGGGGCGGCCATGCCTGGTGTCCAGATCAGCGCGGCCTCGTCGGACGGTGAGGTGGGCAGTGCCAGCTCGGCAAGGGTCCACGCGGACAGCGGCCAGAGCGCGAACACCGCGCCGTCGACCAGGGCGCCGGCCAGCATCAACCCGACCACCCTGGTACGCGACACGCTGGGCAGCCGTGCGACCACGGGCAGGAGACGCCCGGCGGCCTCGGACAGCCCGGCGAGCAGCAGCAGGATGGCGACGACGGGGGACACCGGTCAGCCCTGCGGTGGCAGCTCGGCAGAGGCCGGCTGAGTGACCGGGCCGGTCTGCTGCACATAGCGCTCAAGTTCGTCGGCGGCGCGCGAAGAGCCCCCTGCCTGACGCTGGGCGACCTGCAGGGTGCGTGCGGCGGCCCGGAATCGCGGCTCGTCGAGCAGGCGCTGGGCGATTGCGCGCACGACCTCCACGTTGACGTCCTCGGTGCGGATCGAGAGGCCGGCGTCGAGCTCGACGATGCGGGAAGCGACCATCAGTTGGTCCGCGCCCTGCGGAACCACCAGCATCGGGACGCCGGCGTACAGGGCCTCGTTGACGCTGTTCACCCCGCCGTGGGTGACGAACAGCGCTGCGCGGGCCAGCACCTCCGGCTGCGGTACGGAGCGCTGGGCGATCACGTTGGCCGGCAGCGGACCGAGCGCGGCGGGATCGGTCTGTCCGGTGGAGACGATCACGGTGCCACCCAGCGGGGCGAGCGCCTCGACGAAGGTGCGCAGCAGCTGTGGGCCGGCGCCGAACACCGTGCCCATTGAGGCGTACAGCACCGGGTCCCCCAGCCGATCGACCGGGAACGACGAGTCGGCTGGGCGGGCACCGACGCTCGGCCCGACGAACCGGTAGGACTGGTCGAAACTGTCGGCCTCGGGATGGAGCGCCCGAGAGGTGTAGACCAGGTTGAGCGGCTGACGAATGTTCGCCAGGTCGATCAGGGGCACGGAACGGCTGTCGTACCGGCGGCGCAGCTCCCAGCGCGACCTCAGATACCCCCCGGCTTGGCGGGGATTGGACGCCGCCGCGGCGAGCAGCTCCCAGGAGCCGCGGGTGGGGCTGGGCACGTGCCGGTTGAACGCGAACGTGGTGAACGACGACGCCGCCGGCACGTCGAGTTCACGGGCGGCCACCGGCCCCCACGGGCAGAGGGAGTCGTGCACGATCAGATCGGGCCGGACGCCGCGCAGATCGGTGAGAACGCCGGGCAGCACCCGTACGGCGGTGCGCGCAAGCTGCTCCATCACCGTGATCGGCATCGGCGGGCCGGACAGCGGTACGTCAGCCCCGGAGTACAGGAGCACTCGCGCGCCGGTGGCCGCGATCTCCTCGGCATGGGCGGGCATCGTGTGGTAGGTGACGGAGTGCCCGCGACGAACAAGCTCGGCCACGACCGGCAGCGTCGGGTTGACGTGCCCGTGCATGGCGATGTTGAGGAACGCGACTGCGCTCATCCGCCTGCCCCGGCCAGGAAGGGAGTCAGCGCCCGGCACCACGTAGCGATCATGATCCGCCCTTCTCGCCCGACGCAGGATCGCGTTCGTTCGCACCTGGTACTGCAGTCGCCCGTTCGGATCTTGGTCGGGCCGACAGGCGCAACGCAGCCACCGCATGGGCTGTGTGTGGACGACAGTCGCATGGTGCGGTGGCCGCTGGTCACAGCGTAGACGTTGCCGGAGGCAGCACGCCGTGGACCAGGCACTCTCCCCGTTCGCGGGCACGCCGGAAGGGGAGAGGGGTGCGTGTGTCGGCGAGTACAGCGGGAAGGTCGGTTGGATGACCGACCCAGGGGAGCTGGCGCGAAGAGCACTCCAGCGAATCCACCAGGCTGCCGTGAGACATCGGGACCTTGAGCTGCACCACGCGGCCGAGGACATTGTCCGAGCGGCCCGGGCGAGGGGCCTCGATCCGGGACCCGTCGAGTCGTACCGCCCCTGCCCGGTGTGCGGTGCTGAGCCGGGACAGCTGTGCATCAACCTCCCTGGTCGCCCAGTGACCTCGGGCGACATGCACCCTGAGCGCACGAAGGCGGGGGAACCGTAGCGACCCCGATCCCGTCAGCCCAGCAGGTCGGGGATGCGGACGCTCGCTTGGCGAGGACTGGGGTCAGGACGGGGCGACGGCCGGGAACCCGTCGGTCAGTGCAGCCAGTGCCCGGCGAATCCGGTTGGTCGCCGTCGGGCTGGTCCCGCCGGTGAGTGCGACGTGGTGCAGCACGCCGACCACCGTCAAGGCCAGCGCCTCTGTGTCGGCCCCCGCAGGCACCCGCCCGAGTTGTTGCTCGGCGGCCAGGTAGTCGGCGGTCGCACGCTCGACCGTCTGCAGTCCGGCGTTACCTTCGCCCAGCACCGCTTCGACGCCTGCCGCCAGTTCCGGCCGGTAGGCCATCAGCCGGGTCAATGCCAGCAGCATGGCCAGCGGTGTCGCCAGGATGGCGTCGCTGAGATTCCCGGTGACCGTGCCGGTCCCGGCGCGCCCCGGGAGGCCGCCGACCTCGCCGGAGATCTGGAAGGCGCGGTCGACCGCGTAGCCGACCAGGAAGTCGTCGAAGTTCGCGAAATGTGCGTACAGCAGGCCGGTGGCGACGCCGGCCTGGCGGGTCACGGCCCGGCCGGTGAGTCGACTCGGTCCGTCTTCCGCGATCACCCGCTCCACGGCAGCGAACAACTGCTGCCTGGGCTCGGGGATGGCGACTCCGCGTGGCATGACCGAATTCTAAGCGTTGGCCCCAGCCGCTGTTGCGTCAGTATGAGCAGATGCTCATACTGGTTTGAGCAGATGCTCATTCTCGCCGCTGGGAGTATGGATGAAGCGCGCGGTAATCGTTGGTGCCGGTATCGCCGGGCTGGCCACGGCCCTACGTCTCGGACAGGACGGGTGGCACACGCTCGTCGTGGAGCGCGCTCCGGCCCGGCGGAGCAGTGGCTACCTGGTGAACCTGCTCGGGGCGGGCTACGACGCCGCCGAGCGCATCGGCCTCCTACCCGCCCTGTCCGACCGGCAACTGGGCCTGTTCACCACCGTGCTGGTCCGGGCCGACGGGCGGCCCAAGTTCACCGTGCCGTCCGCCATCGCCGAAGCCGCCCTCGGCAAACGGACCATGTCGGTGTTCCGTGGCGACCTGGAGACCGCCCTGTACGAAGCGGTGCGCGACCGCACCGAAGTTCGCTTCGGCACCACGGTCGCGTCGGTCGACCAGGACGCCGACGGGGTACGGGTGTTGTTGAGCGACGGCACGACAGCGGACGCCGATCTCCTGATCGGTGCCGACGGTGTTCACTCCGCGACCCGCACGGCGGCATTCGGCTCTGGACACCGGGTCGATCTCCCGTACGTTGTGGCCGCGTTCCCGCTTGTCCATCCGGTGGCGGGCGTGCCGGAGTCGTCCGCCACGACCTTCATCGGTCCGGGACGCACTGCGGCGATCGTCAACCTGGGCCCACAACGGTCGTCGGCATTCTTCACGTACCGGTGCGCGGACCCGGGCTCGGACCTGAGACGCGGACCGGTGGATGCGCTCAGCGCGACGTTCGGCGATCTGGGCGCGGGCGTGCCCGATGCGATCCGTCATCTTGAGAAGGATCCGGCCGATGCCTACTTCGACTCAGTCAGCCAGGTGGTCATGCCCCGATGGAGCGCCGGCCGGATTGTGCTGCTCGGAGACGCGGCCTGGTGCGTCACCCTCTTCGCCGGACACGGCGCGGCCCTCGCGCTCGCGGGCGCCGACCAGCTCGGCGCAGCCCTGCGGCGGCACGACGACAACATCCCGGCGGCCCTGGCCGAGTGGGAAGCCGGCCTGCGCCCGGAGGTCACCAAACGACAGGCACTCGCTCGCCGGGGAATGCACCAGTACGCGCCGCCCAGCCAGTTCCACGTGTGGATGAACGACCTGGCGATCCGAGCGATCACACTCCCCGGCGTCCGCGGTCTCGTCCGGCGCGGTATCGAACGCACATCCCGATGAGTGCGTACGACGCCATACCGTCCGTCACTTGTCCTTCCATGCGGTGCCGGTAACGACGGCCTGCCGCCACCGGCGGATGGCCTTGGGCGGCATGCCGACGGCGAGGGCGCCGACCAGACGGTCGCCACTGCGGTACGCGGCCACGAACCGTCGCTGTTCGAGGTCGCCGTCAACGACGGCGACCTCGTCGCTGCCGCGCAGGTGGCCGTAGGCGTGGATCTTCATGTCGTACTGGTCGGACCAGAAGTACGGCACCGGCGCGAACGGCTTCCGCGCATCGGGATACCGCAGGTTACGGGCGGCCGCCATGCCCTGCTCGGCGGCGTTGGTGCGATGCTCGACGCGCATCGGCACGCCGAACAGCGGGTTGTGCCAGCGAGCGACGTCGCCGGCGCCGTAGACGTCCGGCGCGGCGGCACTGTACTGGTCGCAGACCAGTCCGTCGGCGATCTCCAGGCCGCTGCCGTCGAGCCACTCGGTGTTGGGCTGCGACCCGATCGCGACCAGGACCTCGTCGGCTTCGACCAGCTCTCCCCCGGTCAGCAAAACACCGGTGTCGGTGACAGCCGAGACCGCGACGCCGGTGCGCAGGTCGACGCCGTGTTCGCGGTGCGCCTGCGAGAGGACCCGCCCGATCTGCTCGCCGACGGCATGGGCGAGCGGCACCGGCGCCGGTTCGAGCAGGACGACGTCGCAGCCGAGGCCGCGGGCCACGGCGGCGCACTCCGCGCCGAGGAACCCGGCGCCGACGACGGCCAACCGGATGCCGGGGCGCAGCCTCCTGCGCAGGGTGAGCGCGTCACTGAGGGTACGCAGGACGTGCGCGCCCACACCCGGAAGCCGCCGCGGCCGTACCCCCGTGGCGATGATCAGCCCGTCGTAGGGAATCACGGTGCCGTCGGCCAGCCACACGACGCGTTCCGCTCGGTCCAGGCCGGTCGCGCGGGCACCGAGCCGCAGGTCCAGACGCAGCGCGGTCAGCTGTTCCAGGGTCCGCAGGGCCAGCCGGTCGGCGTCCCAGTCGGAGGCGAGGATCTGCTTGGACAGCGGCGGACGATCGTACGGTGGATCGATTTCCTCACCGATCAGGGTGAGGGTGCCGTCGTAGCCCTCGCGGCGCAGGGTTTCCGCGGCGGCGAGGCCGGCTGCCGAGGCACCCACCACGACAGCGTGCTTCACTGCTCCACCAGGCGGATCGCGGCCGCCGGGCAGACGGCGGCGGCCTCCCGCACCTCGTCATGCTGTTCCGGGCCGGGCTCGTCGTCGAGCACGATCGCGACACCGTCCTCGTCGCGCTGGTCGAAGACGCCGGGGGCAACCATCGCGCACTGCCCGGCCGCGACGCACTTCGGTTCGTCGAACTCCACTCGCAACGTCATCTCGGCTCCTCTCACCAGGTGACCGGCAGGGACCTGAGGCCGTAGGCGACGCCTTCCATGGCGAACTCGACCTCCTCGAACGGCACCGCCAGCGCCAGGGTCGGGACGCGCTTGTAGAGAGTGCCGTAGACGACCTGCAACTCCACCCGGGCGAGCGACTGGCCCAGGCACTGGTGGGCGCCGTAACCGAACGCGTGGTGCTGACGGGCGGGCCGCCGCAGGTCCAGCCGCTCCGGGTCTGGGAACTCCTCGGCGTCCCAGTTCGCGCCGGACAGATCGAAGATGACGCCGTCACCGGCCTTGATGACCTTGCCGCGTAGCTCGATGTCCTCGTTGGCGATGCGCCGGATCCCGGTGTGCACGATCGTCAGGTAGCGCAGCAGCTCCTCGACCGCGTTGGCCACGAACTTCGGGTCGTCGCTCTCCCGCAGCAGGGCAAGCTGGTCCGGATTCCGCAACAGCGCGAGAGTGCCCAGGGAGATCATGCTCGCGCTGGTCTCGTGACCGGCGATGAGGATGGCCATGGCCATGGTGATGGCTTCCTGAGGGGTCATCTCCCCCGCCTTGACCCGACCCGCCATCTCGGACAGCACGTCGTCGCCGGGGTCGGACATCCGGCGCCGAAACAGGTCACCGATGTACCCGCTCAGGGCCTGGGCGGCTTCCTGAGCGTCCTCGGGCGTCGCCTCATGACTGACCAGCTTGTGGCTGGCGGTCTGGAAGAGCTCATGATCCTTGTACGGCGCGCCGAGGATCTCGGTGATGACCAACGTCGGTACCGGCAGACCGATCGCCTGAACCAGGTCGGCCGGATTCGGACCGGCGAGCATCTCGTCAACGAGAGAGTCGAGGACCTCCTGGATCCGCGGTCGCAGTGCCTCCACCCGCTTCACCATGAAGGGAGCGTTGACCGTACGGCGCAGGCGGGTGTGCTCGGGCGGGTCCGTGTTCGTGATCAGCGCAGGGTAGTGCGGGGCGCCCGCCGCGCGGCTGCGGGTCATGTGCGGAAAGCCCGGCCGCTTCTCGTCGATGCTGAGCCGCGGGTCGTTCAGCAGAGCGCGCTGGTCGGCGTGCCGGGTGATGAACCACGGTGTGCTGTCGTCCCAGATCCGCACCTTCCCGACCGGGTTCTCCCGGGTCATCGCGCGGAGGGTGGCAGCGGGGGCGAAGGGGCAGGCCGCCTCACGCGCCATCGGGTACTCGGGCACGCCGGTTTCGGACATGGGTCTCCTCGGAGCGTCGCGCGAAGACTGACAACCCATGCAAACAAAGGGCGCTGACGGAACCTGGACGCGAACCTGACAGATCCCTGACGTGACTCAGGTCACTGGGAGGAGCCAAGCCAGTACCCGAATCCCCGGTGCGTGTGGATCAGATGGGGCCCTGTCTCGTCCACCTTCTGCCGCAGTCGGGACACCAGCCGCTCGATGGCATTGACCCCACGGGACTCGCTCCAGACCTGCCAGGCCATCTGCTCCTTCGACAGCACCCGGCCGGCGTTGAGCAACAGGTGACGCAGGAGCCGGTACTCCGCCGGGGTCACGTCGAGCACCCGATCACCCCGCCACGCCCGGCAGACGACCTCGTCGAGCAGCAGATCACCGTGCCGCAGCACGGTCCCCGATCCCGTGTTGGTCCTGTCGCGCAGAAGCACCTGCACGCGGGCCAACAACTCCGCGCTCCGGCACGGCTTGGTGATGTAGTCCTGGATCTCGGTGCCGAGCACGGGTACCAGAGCCCCCAGAAACTCGCATGCGGCAAGGCACAGGACCGGGGGGCGGTCGGTGAGGATCGGACGATCACGGGCGAGGGCGTGGACATCGGGGATCTCCACGTCGACCACGATCAGATCGACGTGATGCTCCCCGAGCAGTCGCAGCGCGGCGGCGCCGGTCGCGGCAGAGGTGACCAGATAGCCCGCGAAGCTCAGCTGGGCCGTGAGCGAACCACGCAGATCCGGGTCCGGCGCCACCACGAGCAGGCGGAAATCGTACGGAGACCTCGCTGTCTGGCCGACGCGCATGGCAGACCTCACCCTCCAGTGACGCCGTCCCTCGCCGGGGCCGGCTGGCGGACACATCGGATGGACCCGACTCACCCCAGCATCCCCGCCAGCGCTCACGGCCGTCTATGCGGCGGAGAAACCCCCTCAGCTCAAGGAATGCTCAAATTCGATGCACGTGAGCCACTGACGCCCGAAACGCACATACGCTCACCGCACTCAGCTCACTCACGGCCCTTCCCGACCCTTCTCGCAACGGCAACCACCGTCGTACGCAGGCACGCCGTACGACGGCTTCACCAGACTGTCCTCAATGGAGGCGCGACCTCCGCGAGGGCTGACCAGCACATCAATCACACGTCGCAAGCAGAAGGAGGGGGAGTATGCGACACATACAACGACGCATCGCGCTTCTCGCGCTGCCCGCCCTGGTGGCGGGCGTCCTCGTGGCGACCGGGCCCGCGGGCGCGGATCCCACGGAGTCGACAGCCACGGCCGGACGATCCCAACTCGAGGATCGGGAGCAGGTACGCCTCGTAAACATCAAGCTGGCCGGCGCCGACATGCTGGACAAGGTGGTCGCCGCCGGCTTCGACCTTGAGCACGGCCTCAAGCGCGTGCCGACCGGCATCGAAGGCGAGGCGGTGGTCACCGCCGAGCAGATCGCCGAACTGAAGGCGATGGGCGTCGAGGTCCTCGGCGACGACGTGGGCTTCGCGTGGAGCGACGAGGCCGACGGCGGCATCAACGGCGCTGCCTCGCGGGCGGTCCAGCCGTTGAACCACGAGGCGACGGTACGCATCGCCCGCGCCGACTGGTTCACCACGAAGGGCCAGGGCTTCCTCTACGTCGAGGCGCGGACCACCGAGGGGCAGCAGGCAGACCCGATCGTCGGGATGCAGCTCGAGAACGACTCGGGCAAGGGCACGCCGTTCGGCTTCGCCCGGACGATGAGCCGGTTCGTGGACTCCGGGCAGTACATGTTCCACCGGAACCTGTTCAAGCTCGACGCACGCCCCGACAAGATCCAGGTGACGAGCTCCACCGGTGGCGTCGTCACCGGCGTCGTCTCCAACTGGCTCGAGGATGCTCCGCCGCCGCTGACGGCGAACCCGTCCTACAAGTCGGACTTCGTGGACGGCTACAAGCACCCGCAGCAGCTCTACAGCCGCGCCAAGGAGATCGCCCGCCAGTACCCGGACATCGCCGAGATCGTCTACCTGCCGAACCAGACGAACGGCTACCAGCGCAAGGCGCAGGCCACGATCGGCGGCACGGGGCAGGCGGCGGTCGTCGTCAGCTCGGCGGCGTGGGGCCACGAGGGCGGCAACGACATCACGGTCGAGTTCGTGGACCGGCCGGGCGCGAACCTCCCGCTCGCGGTGGAGGTCACGGGCAAGGCGGTCCGCGTCCTCCTCGCGAAGGACGCCTCCGGTGGACCGGCGAGTACGGCCACCCAGGTGGCGGACGCAGTGCGGGCCCAGTCCCAGGGCCTCATCGACCGGGCACACCCGTACCGCACCAACGCGGGCACCGGCATCGTCGCGCCGACGTCGGGCCCGGTTGCGCTGAGCGACTTCCTCGACCAGAAGCGCGCCGGCGCACCGGCGGGCGAGGTGCCGCGAGGCCCGGTCACGATCCCCGTCCTGCGGATCGGCAAGCACCGTGACGGCAAGAAGCCTGGTGTCCTGATCCAGGCTCAGGACCACGCCCGCGAGTGGGTGCCGGCGACGACCAGCCTGGAGTCGGCCGAGCGCCTGGTGCACAACTACCGGTCCGACCGGGAGACGAAGAAGATCGTCGACAACACCGACGTCTTCTTCATCCTCTCCAACAACCCCGACGGGGCGAACTACAGCTTCTACAACTTCGCCTCGCAGCGGAAGAACATGACGAACCACTGCCCGGACGCGACCGCCGACCCGGCGCAGCGGAACTCCTGGGGCGTCGACCTGAACCGGAACTACCGGGTCGGGTCGGGCCACGACGGTTACGCGGGAGGGTCAACCAACTGCGTCAGCGGCACCTACCAGGGGCCGGAGGAGCTGTCCGAGCCCGAGTCGAAGAACATCATCTGGCTGGTCGAGAAGTACTCGAACATCAAGTTCATGATGTCGGTGCACTCCAACGGCGGTCAGTTGTTCTGGCAGCCCGGCGCCTACATCGCGGACGGGCGGATCACCACGCCGCGCCCGCCGCTGGGTGACGAGGCGTTCTACTGGCAGTCGGCCGCCAGGATCCTGTCGCAGGTCAAGGCGCACCGGGAAACCGTCGTCACGCCGGAGAACGTCGGCGGTTCGTCCGACGTCCTCTACTCCTCCGCGGGCAACGTGCGCGAGGACCTGTACTACACCTACGGGATCTACGCCTTCGGCTGGGAGGTCGGCGGCTCCGTCTACAACCCGGCCACCGGCGACTGGCAGGGCGGTTCGTTCCAGCCAGAATGGGCGGGCAATCCCGAGCTCGTCAGCGGTCACGCCGAGACGATGGAGTACGCCAACGGGATCATGGAGATGTTCCGGGTCGCGGCGGACTGGGGCCAGGACAAGAAGGACCCGACGTCCCGGCTCGTCCCCGGCGACGGGAAGTACCGCGGGCCCGTCGACGTGCGCTTCGAGACCAGCGAGCCGGCCACCATCTACTACACGACGGACGGCAGCCGACCCACGCTCGAGTCGCCACGCTATGCGGCGACCGAGTTCCGTGAGCCGGGGCAGGTGTTCCACGTGACCGAGACGACGACGTTCCGCTGGTTCTCGGTCGACAGCGCCGGCAACATCGAGAAGAACTACGACCCGACGAAGAACGACAAGCGCAACAACTACCGTACGGCGACGATCGAGATCGTCGAGAAGTAGCGCCCATCCCGTGATCATGTGCCTCGTCAGTGCGGTCCGCCCGCACTGACGAGGCACTGATCGCGCAGGCTCACCCTCGCTGGCGCTACGCCGGAACAGGCGTACTGATCAGCTGACAGCCCTTGATTTTGGTCTTCTTCGCTGCACGCGAGGATGACCGATCAGGGGCTGTCCGCATGATGAGCCGGGGTCGACGTCGTGGCGGCCAGCGCGAACGAGATCGAGGGCATCGAATGCGCTAACAGGTGGACCGGTCGCGTTGTCGATGATCAGATGTGGCCATGAGGGACTGGCGCAAGCGGGAGAAGAAGCGACGCGCGGAGGTGGCGGCGCTGCCGGAGATGGCGGTGCGTCGGCATGGCGTGATCACCGCAGGCGATGCCGATGACGTGCTGGTCACCACGTCCGTCGGCCTCAACGGTGAGGTCATCGCTCTATCGACCTCGCCGGAAGGTGTCGCCGCGCTGACCGCGACCACCACGCAGCCGGGATGGGCGAGCTTTCCCGACCCACGGGCGTCCGAGGCGGTGACGGTGCGCGTCACCGTGCACCGGGAGGGCGTGGCAACGAGTGTCCGTATCTCAGATCTGCCGCTTGCTCATCCGACTGTCCAGGTGCTGCCCGACGGCCGTGTGCTCGTCGTGGCCGCGCGCTGCCGGTGGCGACCGGGCGGCCCCGACCGCAACGCGATCATCTACGACGGCGATGGGCGCGTTGTCGCCGAGAAGACCGTCGGTGACGGCATCGAGCACGTGCGCGTCTCCCGCTCCGGCCACATCTGGATGGGTTACTTCGACGAGGGTGTCTATGGCAACTACGGCTGGGGCGGCCCTGAATCGCCACCCCCGCTGGGCGCGCCAGGGCTGGTGCGGTTCTCACCGGACCTGGAGCCTGATTGGCACTACCCCTCGCACGTCGACGAGCCCTGGGGTGCCATCAGCGACTGTTACGCCCTCAACGTCGATGGCGACACCGCCTGGGCCTGCTACTACACCGGCTTTCCCGTTGTGCGGATCCAGGCAGGCACGGTCACTGGGTGGCACAACTCGATCGCCCGGGGCGTACGCGCCCTCGCTGTCGCGGACCAGACCATAGCCATGTACGGCGGCTACGGCCCCAACCATGACGTGCTGGTCATCGCCCGTTGCGACCAGGATCAGCTGCACAAGGTCGCCGAGTACCGGCTCGTCCTGCCCGACGGCTCCCCGATGCCCGAGGCGACCCAGGTGACCGGCCGCGGACCCGACCTGCATCTGATCGACGACGGTAACTGGTACCGCCTCGACCTCGACGACCAGCGTCTGCAGTAGCCCAGCCGAGCGCCGGCGCACCCGGTTGCTCACCGGGGCCTCATCGCGCCCCACCGAAACGCGTCGCGACGGCTATGATCCCCCCGTTCATCTACGGGGGAGGAACGCTTGTGAGTCGTTCACGTCTGCTGCGCGTCGCCGCGTGGCTCGGCGCCTGCGCCATCGGTGTGCTCGGTGCCAACGCGGTCGCACCGGTCTCCGCGGTCGCGTTGCCAAAGGGCACGCAGCTCAGGTTGGACCACACCGCACTGGTGCCCGGTTCGTTTGGCAAGACCCAGTCCGTCTACCTCTACAACTACGACGCCGACTTCACCCTGAACGACGTGGCGGTCACCATCGACACCGCGAAGCTCGCCGGCGTCGCCACGGCCAAGCTCACGTTCGACGGCCCCAGCCCGTGCGAGCAGTCGGGCACGAGCATCACCTGCAGGTTCGACACCCTCTCCTCGGAGAGCCTGTTCGCGGGTATCACCACGCTCACCTTCCGGCCCGAGACGGCAGCGAAGGTCGGCGACGAGGGCGAGGTGAGCGTGAAGGTCACCAGCCGAGACCAGACGTTCACCAAGACCTCGAAGGTGACCATCAGCGAGAAGGTCGCTCTGGAGGTTGGGCCGATCACCACCAAGAAGGCCAAGCCGGGCGACACCGTCACGAACCCGCTCACGGTGCGAAACACCGGGGACAACGCGATCACCGGCGTGGACCTGTTCTTCTTCTACGAGGCCATGTTCACCGTGCCCAAGCGCTACGACAACTGCGAGTACGGCAGCTTCGCCGCGTACTGCCACTTCGACGCGACGCTGGATCCGAAGCAGGAGTACGTGCTCTCCGAGGAGTTGCCGTTGCGGCTGCGGCCGGAGGTGCCGGCGCCAGGTGTTGCCGGAGCCAGCTTCACGTGGTCGACCCCGATCGACGGGCGGGACAACCTCGACATGGTCCGGGCCACCAAGCCGACCCGCGGCACGCAGGGCACCCTCGGCCTCGTCCGGAAGCCCTCCGGGCTGCGCGCCCAGGGCGCCCAGACCGAGGACTCGTTCTTCCTGGACACGCAGCACGTGATCCTCACGGTCGAGGGCACGAACCGCTCCGACGTGAGCGCCGTCGGCGGGGAGGTCCGGGCCGCCGTGGGCAGCACGGTCACCGCGAAGCTCGGCGTCAAGAACCTCGGTCCCGCGTACGCCTCCGGCATCACCGAGCCGGCCGCGACCGTCACCTTCACTCCCCCGACGGGCACCACCGTGACGACGGTGCCCGCCGGCTGCACGAAGGCGGACACCGGCTACGTCTGCCGGACGGCCGTCCACCCGCTCGCGGTGGACCAGGCTGTCACGTGGGACTTTGGGCTGCGGGTCGACGCCGCCGGGGAACTCACCGGCACCGTCGCGGCGAAGTCCTCGACCCCTGACGTGACGTCGGACAACGACGTGGCCAAGCTGGTCGTGAACCCGGCCGGCGGCATCGGTGGCGGTGGGGAGGGCGACGGCCCGTCGCTGCCGATCACGGGCCAGTCCGGCATCGTGCTGGCCGGCGCGGCCGCTCTGCTGGCCGTGGGTGCCGCCCTGTTCGTGGTGACCCGCCGCCGCCGTACCCGCTTCGTCGCCTGACACCGGGATTGGTTCAGCAGGACAACCAGAAGCCCTGGTCGGCTCAGTCCGACCAGGGCTTCTGAGCGGCGACGAGGGCGGCGCCGTCGCGGCAGCCCTGCGGTGGCGCGACCGGCTACGGTGCCGCGGGCAGGAGCGTGAGCAGCCGCTCGACAACACCGGTCACCGCATCCCGTCCAGCGGCGAGGTACCGGCGCGGGTCGCGGGATTCCGGCAGGGCGCCCCGGACCGCGTCGGTGAACGCCACGTTGAGCGCCGTACCAACGTTGATCTTCACCATGCCGCAACCGACCGCGGCGCGGATCTGCTCCAGCGGCACCCCGGACGAACCGTGCAGGACCAGGGGCACGGGTACGGCGTCGCGGATCGCGGCCACCAGGTCGAGATCCAGCGAGGCGGTTCGGTCGGCCATCGCGTGCGAGCTGCCCACCGCGACCGCCAACGCGTCGACGCCGGTCTCGGCCACGTACCGGGCGGCCTCGGCCGGATCGGTGCGGACGCCAGCGGTGTGAGCGCTCGCCGGGGCATCCGGTTTACCGCCGACGTAGCCGAGTTCCGCCTCCACCCACAGCCGGTGGTCGTGCGCCCAGTCGGTCGCCTTGCGGGTGGTGGCCACGTTGGCGGCGTACGGCAGCGCGGACGCGTCGACCATCACGGAGCTGAAACCGGTGTCGGCGGCCTGCTCCAGCAGGCTGATGTCGTCCACATGGTCCAGATGCAGTGACAGGTTCGCGCTGGACTTCCGCGCGATCTCGGCCGTCGCCGCGGCGATGGCCGACACGCCGGAGTGGTAGCGCGCCGCGTTCTGGCTGATCTGCAGGATTGCGGGCCGGTGGGCACGTTGCGCCGCGGCGGCGATCGCCTGGGCGTACTCGATCGTGATCACGTTGAATGCCAGCACGCCGGTACCAGCGGCGCGGGCCGCCGCCACCAGGTCGGCGGTGGGGACGAGGGTCATCAGCGCTCCTCAGGCGGCCGGTGCGGGCAGGACGACGGACCGGGTGAGCAGTCGGGGCCGGTCCGGATGCAGGCCGCGACGGACCGCGAGCTCGACCGCGAGCCGCTGCGCGGTGGTGAGGTGCGCCATGGCGTCGACGTCCTCGTGCACCACGATCGCGCCCGTGGCGGCCAGGTCGTCGCGGATGCCGGGGACCACCGGGCCGAAGATCCAGACCACGGACCGGTGGTCCACCACGCTGATCGGACCGTGTCGGAACTCCATTGCCGGGTACGACTCGGCCCACACCTGTGCCGCCTCCCGCAGCTTGAGGGCCGCCTCGTGCGCCAGTCCCACGGTCCAGCCGGTGCCGAGGAAGGTGAACTGGTCCCGGCCGGCCACGGCCGGGTCGAGCGGCGTGCTCAGCTGGGCCCGCGCCTGGGTGATCGGGTCGGTCAGGTCCTCCCCGAGACCGGCGCGCCAGGCGGCGAGTGCGGTCGTGGCGAAGCGGGTCTGCACGACCGACTGCTCGTCGGCGAAGTCGAGGACGACGCAGTCGCTCACGAGCCGGGTCACCGGCCGGTCGGCGTCGGTCGTGATCACGGTCGAGCGACTGCCGGGCGGCAACTGCTCAAGCAGCCGGATCACCTCGGTGGTGGTGCCGGAGCGGGTAATGGCGACCACGCGGTCGTACCGCCGTCCGGCGGGGAATTCCGAGGCGGCGAAGGCGTCGGTCTCCCCCTGGCCCGCCGACTCTCGCAGCGCCGCGAAACTCTGCGCCATGAAGTACGACGTGCCGCAGCCGACGACGGCGACCCGTTCACCGGCCTGGGGCAGGGCCCGCGCGACGCCCGGCTGGGCGACCAGATCCACGGCGCGCCGCCAAGTCTCGGGTTGGGAGGCTATCTCGGAGGCGACGTACGACACGGTTCCTGCTCTCTCTCGGTGCGGTGCTCTTCCAGTGTTTCCACCGTGGTTCCGTCCAGCAGCCGGGAAGCCACGTCGTCGTCGTACTCGCCCGCCCACGGGCAGGCGACGGCGGCCGCAGAGACGGCCGCGCCTCGGGCGAGGACGTCCCGCCACGGCGCGCGGGTGACGAGCCCGTACGCAAGGACGGCCGCGAGGGCGTCGCCAGCGCCGGTCGGGTTGCCGGACACTTGTTCGGGCGCGCGGGCGCTGAACGCGACCCCGCCGGTAACCGCCACGAACCCGTCCGCGCCCCGGGAGACCACGCCCGCGCTGGCACCGAGTCGGACGAGCCGGTGCGCCACCGCCACGGCGTCGTCACGGGTACGTACCGGGCGGCCGAGCAGGTCCGCCGCCTCGTGGGCGTTCGGTTTCACCAGCGCTGGTGCGGCAGCCAGCGCGTGTCGCAGCGCGGGGCCCTCCGCGTCCACGATGGCCTCGGCCCCGCCGGCCCGCGCGATGGTGACGAGATCGGCGTAGGCGGTCTCGGGCACACCCGGTGGTCGACTGCCGGACAGCACCACCACCCGTGCCGCCCGGACCCGCTCCGCGAACGCGTCCAGGAACGCCGCCCACTGCGCCTCGGTGACGTGCGGACCTGGTTCGTTGAGGACCGTCGCCGTGCCCCGCGCGAGGACGGTCACCGTCCGGCGGGTCTCCGCGGCGAGGCGGGTGAACTGCGCCGGCACGCCGGCCGCCGCCAGCTCGGCCTCGATGTGCTCGCCGACGGCGCCGCCGGACAGGCCCAGGACCAGGGTCTCGGCACCCAGCTGACGCAGCACCCGGGCGACGTTCAGACCCTTACCCCCGGCACGGGAGACCACGCTCGTCACCCGGTGCGACGTGTCCGCCACCAGCTCGGGCACGGTGTAGGTGATGTCCAGGGCGGGATTGAGCGACACCGAGATGACCAGGTCACGCCGCTCCCGGCCCGCTGACGGGCCTTCGGCGGTCACGAGCGCCGCGCCAACCTGTCGCTTCATATCCGCCTCCCCAGAAGATGCCGGCCAGTCGAGCACGCACGATCTTTCGTGACACTGAAGCGCCAGAATCAATCAGGATGTTGCAGACCTTAGGATCTGGCCGTACCGCCGTCAAGGTCCGCCCAGAACGCCCCGGAGTTCCGACCACGAGGGCTCAGCGGCTGCGATATCCGACAGGACACGGGATCCGTGCAGCGATGCGAGCCGTCGGAGCCGGTCGGCGAGCCGGTACGGGGTGCGCAGGTGCCGCCGCAGTGCTTGCAGAAAGTTGCAGAGGTGAACACCGACAGGGTCGTGCCACACAACCGTGCCGCTCGGCGATGCGGTCCCGGATGAGGACTGCGACCGCTCGATCTCGACGGGTCAGACCTGTACCACCTTCACCCCGGCCTGCTCGACGAGGCTCACCTGCTCCGGGTCCGCCGCCTTGTCGGTGATCAGAGTGTCGATGTTGGCCAGCGGGCAGATCCGGTTGAAGCTCCGCCGGCCCAGCTTCGAGGCGTCCGCCACCACGATCGTCCGCGCGGCGCTGGTCACCATGACGTGGTTGATCGCCGCCTCGCCGTCGTTGTGCGCGCTGGCGCCGTGCTGGTGGTCGATCGCGTCCACCCCGAGCACGACCACGTCCAGCGCCACGGACCCGAGCATCGTCTCGGCGATGCGGCCCACCAGCTCGTACGACCGCGGGCGGGCGGTCCCGCCGGTGAGCACCACCCGGATGTGCGGCCGCACGATGAGCTCGTTGGCGATGTTCAGCGCATTGGTCACCACCGTGAGCGCCGGCATCTGCCCGTTCGGTTCGGTGCGCAGCGCGAGCGCCCGTGCCACCTCGGTCGTCGTGGTGCCTCCGTTGAGCCCCACCGTGCTCCGTGCTGGGATCAGTGCGGCGGCGGCCGTGGCGATCCGCTGCTTCTCCGACGCCTGCCGCACCGCCTTGTACCGCAGCGGCAGATCGTAGGAGACGCTGGTGGCGACCACGCCGCCGCGGGTGCGGGTCACCAGCTGCTGCATGGCGAGCTCGTCGAAGTCGCGCCGGATGGTCGCCGTGCTCATGCCCAGCTCACGGGCGGTGGACTCGATGTCGAGCTGCCCCTCGGCCGCCACCATGTCCAGGAGCCGGTGCCACCGCTCGTGCTGGTTCACGGCTCACGCCGGTCGTTTGGCCTGCCCATGCCGCCATCCTTGCATCCCCCATGCAAAGTCCGTGCGGCACGATCATCACCGCCAGGCAGGCCAGCACCCGGCCGCGCGAATTTCTCCTGGCCGTGGCGCTGGCCAGACCCGCCGTACCTCTGGCGCTACGAATGGCTGGCTTCCGCCAGGTGCTTGATGTGAGCTGCCCGCTGGCTCAAGAGTCGGCGGAGGTACGGCGCAATCAGGGCACGGGTCACAACCGTGCCCATCGGTCCCAGGGGCGCGACAACCCACAGGCGGTCGGTCATCTGGGTTCCTACGCCGTTGAGGTTGTGGAACTGGTGCTCGTGTCGCAGGAGGCGAAAGGGGCCCCGCGTCTGCTCGTCGACGAAGCGGTCTGGACGCTCGTAGACGGTGATTCGGCTCGTCATGCGCCAGCGGAGACCGAAGTGGCGGGCGTGGAAGGTGACCTCGTCCCCGAGCGCGAGTTGGCGTCGACCGGTGCTGGTGACGGCTGTCTCCTGGCTGGATCGCAGGGACGCGGCGTGGACATCCATGTCGAGCTTCAGGTCAAATACCACGCTCGGAGCGGCACCAATGACGGACACGATCTCGATCAGGGCCGGCACGGCGAGAGCCTAACGTTCAGCACCACCGCCAGCCGCCCGCTCACAAGCGGCGGCTGAGCACCCGACTGCTCCCACCCCCGCGCCGCTCTCGGCTGCGGTGACCATCCCTCAAGAGGCGTTGGCTTTAGGTCAGTCACCACCCTATGGTGGAGGCATGCCGCCGGTGACGTTCCGCTCGCCTGCCGTCACCGAGGTGGCGGCGCTCGACGCTGTCCGCGTGACGACGGCGGCGCGCCGAAAGGCCTGCATGCGGGTGCCGGTTGTCCGCGCGCTGCACATCGCGCCTACACAGCGGCTGTCGAGCCCGGCGCGAACTGGCCGAGGCCCTCCCGCGGAATCGTTGCATCTCAGAACGACCGCCAGGGCGAAGCTATAGAGCTTCGGCCCTTTTTCTTTTTCCCGTTCCTTTTGAAAGGCAGACCATGGGCATCGATCATCATCCCGTCGACCAGACTTGGCTGGCTGATCTGCGAGCGTCCCTGGCGGACGACTTCGCCACGCAGACGGCTCGCCTGCGGGAACTGACCGAACTCAACGCGGACACCGGCGACCCCAGCGAGGCCGACAACCGGGCCGCGCTGCTGGTGGCCACCCGCCGCAACATCGAGCAGATCACCGGTGCCCTGGGCCGGATCTCCGATGGCACCTACGGTGCCTGCGAGAAGTGCCACCAGAACATCCCGGCGGAGCGGCTTGAGGTTCTTCCGCATGCTCGCTTCTGCGTGCCGTGCCAGGAGAAGCACAACAGGTGACACCCCTGTGGCTGCCGTGCCGCCCAGGTGGCACGGCAGCCACACGCCGTTGCGTGCGAGGTGGTTGCGCGATGGTGATGTCCGGGGCGGGAGCGGCGGTATCTGCCGCCCCGTCCCGCGCCGGCTGCTAGCTGGCGTACGTCTCGAACTCACCGACTCGCGGCGTACTGCTCGAGCTGTTGATCTTGAAGGTGATCTTGACCAGTGAGGTCGCGGAGAAGGTGATGGAACCCGCCCCGGCACCGGAGGCCAGGACGGCCCCGGTGTCGTGGTTGATGAGCTGCCAGGACCCGATGGAACCCTGGGTTCCCGACGGCTCGCGGATGATCACTCGGGACACCCAGGTGGCGGAACCCCACTTGATCGAGATGGAGCCGGTCGATCCGACCGGCGACCAGTAGGTGCTGATGCTGCCGTCCCGCACGTTGCCATAGCTTGTCCCGCTGGCCTTGCTGGAGCCGTCGGCACCGGCGCCGAGGCTGAGGTTGGTCCCGCTGGGCGGCGGCGGAGTGGTCGGCGGCGGCGTGGTGGGCGGGGGCGTGGTCGGCGGGGGCGTGGTGGGCGGCGGGGTCTGCGGCGAGCAGCTACCGTCCGAAACCCGCAGACCCGTGTTCGCGCCCGCCGTCTGCCGGACGACGTCCGGCACGCAGCTCGCCCCGTCGAGGCTGTACGAGTACGGGATGCTGACGGTGGTGTTGGACGTCGGGTTGGGGCCGGCGGGGTAGTTCTCGCTGCCGGCGCTGGACCAGGTCACGTTGTCGAAGGTGTTGCCGCTGACCTGCCAGTAGCCGCGCTCGTTGGTGTAGAAGGTACCCAGGACGTCCTTGGAGTTCCGGAAGTAGTTGTTCTCCACCTTGGCCTTTGCCCCCGCCCGGGAGTTGATGCCGGACTCGTGGAGGCTCACGTAGTGGTTGTTGTAGATGTGGGCCGTGCCGCCGCGGAGCAGCGGCGTACGGGAGTCGATGTTCTCGTACAGGTTGTGGTGGTACGTGATGAAGCCGTTCGAGAGGTCGCTCTCGCTGGACCCGACGAGGCCGCCGCGACCGGAGTTGCGCAGGATGCTGTAGGACAGGGTCACGTACTGGGTGTTGTCCTTCATGTCGAAGAGGCCGTCGTACCCCTCCGACTCCCCGCCCGATGCCTCCAGGGTGACGTGATCGACCCAGACGTTGCGGACGGTGCTCTCCATGCCGATGGCGTCTCCACCGTTGGAGGTCGGCGAGCCCGACTTCTTGACGTTCCGGACGGTCACGTTCTGGATGATGATGTTGCTGGAGTCGCGGATGTGGATGCCGAGCTGGTCGAAGACGGCTCCGCTGCCGACCCCGATGATGGTGACGTTGCTGATCTGCTTGAGCTCGATCACGCCGTCCGCTGTGTTGCAGCTCGAACCCGACACCTTGCTGGTGTTGCCGTGGTTGATGGTCCCCGTGACCTCGATGATGATCGGGGTGCTGCTACTGACCCGACCACACAGCGCCGCATGGATCGCGGTCCCCGTGGTGGCTCGTATCGTCTGCCCGCCCGCGCCGCCGGTGGTCCCGCCGTTCTGGGTGGCGTAGCCAGTGGCGCTGCCGGCCGCCGCTGACGCCTGCGGGGTCGGCAGGCCCACCCCGATCGCGATCCCAACTGCTGCCGTGGCCAGTGCTGCCTGAAGTCGCAGTGCGACTGGTCGTCTCATCTCGCCTCACCTTCGTATTCGAATGGTTCGCCGGTGCCTGCGGCGGTCGACGCGACCGCACTCCTGTCGGTGCGACGCCTTCTCGATCGCTCGGGAATTGTCGACAATCAATGGGCATAGCTCATTCATCGCCCTGGCAACTGGAGGGAACCGCTGCGCAAACGGCATGCCGACAGTGGCGTTGCCCGAAATGTGTTCGCCCGGCGCAGAAATGAAACATCGATGCAACGCAATCGTAGGAAAGCGGTTTCCCTCAAGGCAAGGGCTAGCGCTTGCAGGTTTTTTGCAGTGTCCGTGCGAGAGCCGGCGCATGGGGGCGGTCAGCGGGCTTCGCGCTCGCCCGCACTGGCCGACGTCCAGTTTTACGCGGCGGTGCCGGTGCCCGGCGAGTCGGCCCCGCCGCTGCGCGACGGGGCCGGTTCAACAGATTGCGGGCCCGGTCAGCTCGTCAGCGGGCGGGACTTACGGCGTTGCGTCACTCATCGGAACGACAGGGCGCCTGGCGCCGCTATTCCACCAGGTCTCGCATCTTCTTGGCTATCAGGGGAATCGCGCGGGCGGGCATGAGACGAGACATGCGGTCGAGCATCCGAGCGTCCTTGCCGATCGTGACTCGCGGCGCCCCCGTCACGACAGCCTCAACGATCTGCCGCGCAGCCTCCTCAGGAGACGTGAGCTTGGCCGCCGCTTGCGCCTGATCGGCGACGGCGCCCCTGGCGTCAACCCCGGAGTTACCCAGGATGTTGGTGGCGATGCCACCCGGGAAAACGATGGTCACTTTGAGTGGACCGCTCTGGTGCTCGGCGATGAGCCCTTCGGTGAAGAGCTTCACCGCCGCCTTGCTCGCACCGTAAGCGCCCTGTCCCGGGAACGGCACCAGCGAACCCATCGAGCCGACGTTGACCAGCGACGACGCCGGCCGCGCTTCGAGCAGCGGCAAGAAGGCCTTCGTGGTGTTGACAGTGGCCCAGAAGTTGACCGCCATGACGCGCTCGATGTCCTCGAAACTCAGTGCGGCGATCGGCTTGAAGTCATGCACGATGCCGGCGACGTTGATCAGGCCGTCGACTTGTCCGTGGGCGGCAACGACTGCCGAGGGCAGTGCCAGGACCGCCGCGCGGTCGGTGAGGTCGATGGGCATGGTGATCAGCCGATCGCCGGCGCGGGCACGATCGGCTGTCTGCTTGAGGCCGGCTTCACTCAGGTCGACCGCGACCACACGGGCACCACGAGCGAGCAACGCCAGGGTGACCTCCCGACCGATCCCGTTTCCACCACCGGTGACGACGAAAACGTTGTCCCTGATCTCCACGACGGTCTCCCTATCTCCCGTGTGCCAGGTGGCGGGCGGCGCGCAGCCCGAACACGACGGCCGGGCCGATAGTCGAGCCGGGGCCCGGGTAGGTCCTGCCCATCACCGAGGCTGAGTTGTTGCCGGCCGAGTAGAGCCCCTCGATCACCGATCCGTCCTCGCGCAGGGCGCGGCCGTCGGCGTCGGTGACCACGCCACCCTTGGTGCCGAGGTCCCCGATGACGACCTTGACGGCGGTGAACGGCCCGTGCTCCAACGGACCGAGATTGGGGTTCGGGTGGACCAGCGGGTCGCTGTAGTAGCGGTCGTACGCCGAGTTGCCGCGCCCGAAGTCGCCGTCAACACCTGCGCGGGCAAAGCCGTTGAACCGCTCGACCGTCGCGGTCAGGCAGGCCGGATCAACGCCGATCAGCTTCGCCAACTCCTCCAGCGTGTCTGCTTTGAACAGCACCCCCTCGCGCCGCATCGCCCGCTTCGCCTTGGGATCCAGCAGGTAGCTGCGAAGGTAACGACGGGCATGCCGGCGATCGGCGATCATCCAGTACGGTCCAGCCTTGTCGTGGTCGAGCATGTGGTGCCCGAGGTCGACGTACGACTCCGACTCGTTGGCGAACCGATCGCCCCGCGCATCGACGATGATCGAGAATGGGAACGACCGTTCGCCAACGATGAACGACGGCTCGGACGCGCTTGTCGCGGCGACGGACGCTCCCCACCACGCGTCGTCGAGCAGTTCGGTGGCCGCACCGTGAGACATCGCGATGCCGATCGGCTTGCCGAGATTGCCCGGTGCACCAGACGGGGAGCCGTCGATGCCGTGGTATTTCCGCCGCCACTCGCGGTTGTAGTCGAAGCCGCCGGCTGCGAGCATCACGCCGCGGCGCGCGCCGATCGTGAGCTGCCCGCCCTCATGGGTGATGCGCACCCCGACGACCCGGCCGTCCGCGACAACAAGATCTTCCAGCGGCGACTCCAGCCACAGGTCGGCCTTGTGCTTGACCACCACGACGTTGAGGAACGACGCCGTCAGGCCGGCACCGATGCCCGCGAGCTTCGCACCGCGAACCAGGCCGCCCGCCGCGCGGAAGGCGAGCTGCGCACCACGCCGGAAGCCGCTGGGCGTCGACCAGGCCCGGCCCAGCAACCACACGTCGTCGGTGAGGATCGGCATCGCCGCGGGTGCTTGCGACGAGTGCCACCACTTGCCGATCTTGCGTAGGTTGAACGGCTTGTGCTCAATGGAGCGGCCGATCTTTCCGCCCGGCCGCTCCGGGTAGTAGTCGGAGTATTCGGCGGCGCGTACGAACTCCATGCCGTACTTCTGCGCGGTCTCGACGAAGTCGGCGACACCGTCGACGAACGCCTCCTTGCGCTCCCGGCTGGTCGAACGGCCCTCGTCCCCGACGGTGGCCTCGAGGTAGGTCAACGCTTCGGCGCGCGAGTCGCCCACACCGTCGCGTCGCATGAGCGGGTTGTTGGGCAACCACATGCCGCCACCGGACTTCGCGCTGTTGCCGCCCCACTTCGCCGTGCTCTCCAGCATCAGTACTGAAAGACCCTCGTCGATCGCACCCAGAGCGGTGGCAAAGCCGGCAGCACCGGTGCCCACGACGACTACGTCATAGGTTCTGTCGAAGGTCATCGGTAGCCTCCCCTAACCGGACAATGTCGTCCGGTCACACTTTTCAGTGTGCGCGGTGACAAACGTCAGGTCAACTGTGGCCCGGCTGCTTCGCCTGACAATCGGGCGGAGGAGGAGGTGTCAGCCAGGGCGTCTCGTGCGTCACGAGCACGGTTGTCCCTAGCATGACGGCATGAACGTTGGCGAGCTTCGAGAGTGGCTGTCCACTCAGGACGGGCGGTCCCCCGTCTGCGTCCTAGGCATCAGCGAGGGCGGCGAGTCGATTCAGGAGTGGGCCGTCAACATCGGCACCGGCCAGGGCCCGTCTGACGAGGTAGACGCCGTGATTATCTCGTGGGCGCACTCCGCCGAAGCTGAGGCAAGACATGAGGAGCGGCACCGGTCGCAAGAGCCGTGAGGCCGTCGGCTGGGGGACTAACTGCGATCCCGGCGCACGGTGCCGGACGCAGGTGGACTTCCGGGACGGCCTGATGAGGTCACCGGCTCTGCCGGTTAACGAGATGTCGTGGACAACAGCCCGGTCAGCCGGTTTGCAGCCGACGCGCGATGTCGAGCAGAGCAGCGAAGGTGACTTCGTCTGCGTCGGTTGGCAGTGGAAGCGGGGTGGCGACGTGGTGGTGACGACGGACATGGTCCGCTGCGGCAGCGATTACCCCACTCGCTCCCCAGCCCTCGGCCTGATCCGCGGCGAAGTATTGCTCCAGGGCTTCAATGGCCTCGGGGCCGGCCAGGACAACGGCGGCTGTCGCAAGCGGCGGTGCGTCGAGGGAGCCCTGCGATGTGGCTAGGGCATGGAGAACGGCGGCGGTTACCTCGGGACCGCCAACCCCTACCGAGTACCAGGCACCCATGACCCGTGGACGCCAGCCATCCCGCAGGAGTGCCATCACATCGGCTGGGGTTGCACCTCGGCTCACTTCGGCCAGCGCCGCAATCAAGGGACGCCCGTACCTGAGGGCGTTGGTTCCCATCATGTCGAGATAGAACGGCACGACACAGCGCTCAATCAGTTCGTCGGTATCCCCTTGATCCACGTCCGCAACTTAGCCGGTGCATGACGCCAGACCAGGACCAGGATCCCGTCGAGCAGCCAAGCGCAGCATCCGCCCCGGCGCGACGGTTGCCCACTCGAATCCCGCCTGATCGGTGCCGTCTGCCGCGCCGGGGCTCACCGACTAGCCCCGGGGTTGGTTGATTCGTGGGGCCGAGTGGTTCAGGTCGCGTCACCTGTCGCTGTTGAGGCGGACGATGGCACCGTTGAGGACGGTGGCGAACAGCGTCCACGCGACGTACGGGGCCAGTGCGGCGCCGGCGAGGCGATCAGCGCGCGAGGCGCGCGAGCACGGAAGAACAGGGCACTTCAACCGACATTGAGTGCCCCGCCGTGGCGGCGATCGGGCGCCTCGGCCATGAAGCCGATAGCAGACGAGGCCGCACAGCCCGCACAACGGGCGACGGCCCGCCCCCGTTGAACGGGGTCGGGCCGTCGCGATGGCGCGAAGATCAGTGCACGCGGCGGCGGCCGTAGGCGCCAGCGGCGATCGCCACGCCGATAGCGGCGAAGACGACCTGAAGGACCAGCTCGATCCAGTCGACCCCGCTGGTGTCATCGACGCCGACGGCGCCAGCGACGAGGGTGCCCAGGATCGCAGCGACCACACCGATGAGCAGGGTCAGCCAGATCGGAATGTTCTGCTTGCCTGGTACGACCAGCCGCCCGAGCGCGCCGATGATCAGACCGATGATGATGGCGGTGAAGAAGCCGGTAACTTCCACGAGAGCCGTCCCTCCAGAGGATTGTCGTCGCCCTCCTATTGCCCCAGGCAACTACCGGCAAAACCGATCCGGGGCGTCAACCGACGAAAGGAACACGAACCGTGCTTCTCGCGCCCCGCCGGGCTGCCGTGGTGGCCACCACCGCGCTCGCGCTCGCCGCCTGCTCGGCAACAGAAGGGCCGACCGTTTCCCCGTCGAACTCCCCGTCGAGCCCCGTCGCCACCTCCCCCTCGGCGCCCGCGGCCAGGCCGGATTTCGCCCTCCTCGAGGCGGAGTTCGACGCTCGGCTCGGCGTCTATGCCATCGACACCGGCACCGGCCGCACCGTCGAGCATCGCGCCGACGAGCGGTTCGCCTACGCGTCGACCTTCAAGGCGCTCGCCGCCGCCGCGGTGCTGGACGCGACCTCGACCGCCGAGCTGAACCAGGTGGTCCGGTACACGAGGGCGGACCTGGTGACCCACTCACCGATCACCGAGCGGCACGCGGGGAAGGGGATGACGCTGCGCGAACTGGGTGACGCCGCCGTACGGTACAGCGACAACACCGCCGCCAACCTGCTGCTGAAGCGGCTCGGCGGCCCGGCTGGCTTCGAGCGGGCCCTACGCGACCTCGGCGACCGGGTCACCGATCCCGAGCGGTTCGAGACCGACCTCAACGAGGCGACCCCCGGCGACCAGCGCGACACGAGCACTCCCCGGGCCCTTGCCGCCGACCTCCGCGCGTACGTTCTCGGCGATGCGCTCTCCGCCGAAGACCGCACGGTGCTGACCGCGTGGCTCAAGGGGAACACGACCGGAGACAAGCTCATCAGGGCCGGCGTCCCGGCCGCCTGGCAGGTCGGCGACAAGACCGGCTCAGGCGGGTACGGCACCCGCAACGACATTGCCGTCGTCTGGCCCCCCGACAGCGCCCCCATCGTGCTCGCGATCCTCTCGACCCGCGACGAGAAGGACGCCGAGTATGACGACAAGCTGATCGCGCAGGCGGCGAAGGTGACGGTCGATACCCTGCGCCGGTAGGCCGCCCGCCTCACACGCCCGCCGGCGACGACTGATCGGACCTGCTCGACAGCCGGGTCATGGAGTCCTGGCGGCGGGGCAGCAGCAGCGGGCTGGCGAGGATGAGCAGTCCCGCGACGGCGATAGCCGTGCGTGGGCTGGTGGCGCTGGCGAGCAGTCCGCCGAGCGCGCTGAGGATGGCGATGGCTGCGCTGCTGCTGATCGACCAGGCCGACAGGGTACGGGCGATGCGATCGTTGGGCGTGTGTTCAAGCCGGTAGGTGGCGAGTACCGGGTTGTACAGGCTCATGCTGATGATGATCGCGAGCTCGACAGCCATCACGGTCACGAGGCCGGCGACACCGGGCTGCACGAAGGCGAGGCCGATCAGCCAGACCGCGCGCAACGTACCGACCGTACGGAGAATCCGGTGTTGGCCGTACCGCGCCACGACGCCGCGGGCGAGGCGTGAGCCGATGAGCCCGCCGACGCAGGGGACGGCGAAGGCGAGGCCGTACTGCCAGGGTGGGAATCCGAGCTCGCGGAGCAGGAGCACGGCCAACAGCGGCTCGGTGGCCATGATCAGTCCGCTGACGAGCAGCTGGTTGAGGTAGAGCGCCCGCAGGCCGGGATGGCTCAGGAGGTGTCGCCAGCCGTCGAGCAACTCGGCGGCACGTACCCGGCGCTTCTCGGCTCGCTGCGGGTGTTCTTCGCGACCGCGAATCGCCGTGATGCCCAGCGCCGAGAACAGGTAGCTGAGTGCGTCGGCCACCACGGTGGTGACCGGCCCGAACAGGCCGATCGCCGCTCCGCCCAGCGGCGGGCCGACGGCGATGGAACTCCACGTCGTCGACTCGAACCGCGCGTTGGCCACCAGCAGGTCTTCTGGCCGGACGAGGGCCTTGAGGTGCGCGCCGCTGGCCGCGCTGAAGGCGATCTTGGCTGTGGCGACCACGGCCGAGACGATCAGTAGCTGGACGAAGCTGAGCATGCCGAAGGCGTAGGCGACCGGGATCGTCAGCATGACCGCGAACCGGGCCAGGTCCATCGCGATCATCACCGGCCGCTTACGGCGGAACTCCACCCACGGCCCGAGCGGCAGCGCGATCAGCGCGCCCACTGCCGGCCCCACCGCGGACAACACGGACACCTGAGCGGGGCTGGCATCCAACACCAGTACGGCGATCAGCGGGAACGCACCGAACCCCAGCGCCGAGCCGTAGGCGCTGGCCGCGTAGGCCGCCCACAGCCATCCGAACTGTCGGCCCAGGGATCGCCGTCTGACCACGCTCCGCGCCTCCCGCTTCGAACAACCGACCGTTGATCGCTGGAGAGCAAAGCAAGGCCCGGGACGACGGGTCAAACAACTGAACCGGCGGCGAGCCACAACCGTCTGTTGTGCGATTAGGGTCTTCGCATGGATCTCGACGCCGTGCGCACCTTCGTCGCCGCTGCGGACGCCGGCCAGTTCCAGGAAACCGCCGCCGCGCTGTCGATCACCCAGCAGGCCGTCTCCAAGCGCATCGCCGCGCTGGAGAACGACCTGAACGTACGCCTGTTCACCCGTACGGCCCGCGGGGTCCAGCTCACGATCGACGGCCAGGCGTTCCTGCCCCACGCCCGTGAACTCCTGCGGGTGGCAGAGCGCGCCGACGCGTCCGTGCGCCCTGGCCGGCGCGCCCTACGCGTCGACGTCGTCAACCGGCGGATAGCGCCAGCGGTACGTCTGCAGGACTTCTACCGTCTGCACCCCGAGATCGAGCTGGATGTCGTGACCCTGAATGCCGACGTCGACGCCGCGATCGCCGCCGTCGAGGCCGGGACGATCGACGCCAGCTTCCACGCTGTCACCACTCCCCCGCAGCATCTGCCCGGCGCGATCAAGGCCGCCCGAGTGATCGACGACCCACACCAGCTCCTCGTCGGGCCCAACCATGCGCTCGCCAACGCGCGCGCCGTCACGCCCGCTCACCTTGCCGGACATCGCATCTGGATGCCCGGCATGGCTCCCGGCACCGAATGGGCCGACTACTACGACGAACTCGCCGCCGCGTTCGGGCTCACCATCGACGTGGTCGGGCCCATCTTCGGAAACGAGGCTCTGCTGGCGGAGATCGCCGACTCCCCGGAGTTGGCGACCTTCGTCGGCGAAGGCTCGCGGTACCTGTGGCCGGACAGCTACGACCTGCGGCGGATCCCGGTGCGTGGTCCGACCCCGATCTACCCGATGTCGATGATCTGGCGCGCGGACAACCCGCATCCCGCGCTCCGCGAGCTTCGCGACTACCTCGACTCCAGACGGGCGGACGCACCCGACGCCGAAGTCTGGACACCGACCTGGGCACGGCGGTCAGTCCCGCATCCCTGAGGATCACGAGTACATCAGGTGCAGCATCATCCCGGCGTCGGCGTGCCCCAGATTGTGGCAGTGGTTGGCCCACACTCCTGGGTTGTCGGCCCGGAACGCCACCTCCCACACGTCGCCGGGGCGTACGTCGAAGGAGTCCAGCCACAATGGGCTTCCGGTCGCCGGCTTTCCGTTGCGGGCCAGCACCAGGACGTGATGGCCGTGCAGATGCCACGGGTGCACGATCTGAGACCGGTTGACGATCGTGAACCTGACAACGTCACCGAGGCGGACGACCTGCGACGGGATGTCCGGATCGGCCGCGCCGTTGACGGTGTGGGCGTATCGCGGAAGCAGTCGGTGCAGGTCGAGGCCGCGGTCGAGCACGAGGGTGAACTCCCGGTCGAACCGGGACCACGGCACCGGAGAACCGACACCGTAGGTGAGCGGATCCAGCACCGGCCACGCGGCGGTCGCCGCCGACACCGGTCCGGTCGAGTAGACCGCCCGTCCGTCGACGAACAGCGCCACCGGCGTGGCGGGGGCGGTGAACACCAGGTCGTAACGACCCCCGGCCGGGATCAGCACGGCGGTGTCCACGAGCGACGTCGGGCCCCGCAGGTCGGATCCGTCGATCGCGGCGACCCGGAACGCCGTCCCGGCCAGGGCGTACCGGTGCGTCGTGCTGTCGGTGTTGATCAGCCGCAGCCGCACGGGCACACCCGCCTCGACCGGCTCGGTTCTCGGTGCGGGCAGCGGTAGGCCCGCCAGCGTGTGCACCGGCACCGTGACGTCGACGCCGGTCATCGGCGCCGGGCGCACCACCAGGACACCGTAGAGACCCATCTGGACGCCGACGTCGGAGACCGAATGCGTGTGGTACCAGTACGTCCCAACCTGGTCGGCGCGGAACCGGTAGACGAACTCCTGTCCGGGCAGCACCGCCGCCTGCGTCACGCCCGGCACTCCGTCCTGACTGTTCGGCACGTCGTACCCGTGCCAGTGCAGCGTGACGCCTCGCTCGATGTCCCGGTTGCGCAGCGTCACCTCCAGGACGTCGCCGACGGTGGCGGTCAGCTCCGGCCCGGGAACCTGCGCGTTGAACGCCCACGCCGCGACGTCCCGGCCGCTCACGCTCACCGTGGTGGTCCCGGCCGTCAGGGCGAACCGCCTGGTGGGTTCGTCGGCGGTCCGCGCATCCCGATATCCGTGATCATGGGGTACGCCGGGAGCGGCGGCCGGGGCGGCGGCCAACCCAGTTCCGGTCACCAGCGCCGCGACCGCCACCACGAGGGCTGCCCGGGACACCAAACGGGACGGGCGCGCGCCGAGGGCGCGCCAGGAGACCGCGGTCGCCGCGACAACCCCGGCGACCGCTAGCAGTCCCGTGCCCGCCGACGCCGGATAGCCGTGCAGGAGCGTCACGAGCAGTGCGCTGCTCGAGGCGTACCCGGCGAAGAGAAGCGGGACCGCGACGGACCGGATGTCGCCCGGCAGCCTCAGCAGCCGCGGCCCGACGACGGCCACCGCCGCGAGCGACAGTGGGGCGGCGATGAGGACCTTCTCCGCCGCGAACCACCAGCCGGCGCGGGCGAGCGCGGTGATCGTGATCGCCCGGGCGAGCGTGGCGAGCAGCGCGAAGGCGGCCAGTCCCAGCGCGAGCGGGCGGCGCCGGGCGGCCGACGCGGCGCCGCCGCCCAGCCATCCGGCGGCCGCGAGGACCGCGATCACGAGGTCGGCCGCGAGCAGTGAGCCGGTGGTCATGCCAGCTCTGCTTCCCGGACGGTCACGGGGGTGGCGTCGACCGGCGCCGGGCTGGCCAGCTGTCGCGCCGCCCGAACCACGCCGACCACGACGTGCACCGCCACGATTCCGTTGACCGCGTGCAGCCCGGCGATGGTCAGGCCGAGTGGGGTGCTGGCGCCCGCCGCGTCGGTGGACGCGTTCGCGAGCATGGCGATGAGCGCCTGCACGACGACGAGGCCGATCGGCAGGATCGCCAGTCCGACGAGCCGGCCCGGCGCCTTCGCCAGCGCGGCGAACAGGGCAGTGAGCAGGGAGAGAACGGGGATGACCGCCATGCCGTTGACGCTGTGCAGGACGTAGGCGCCGTCGCCCGAGGGTTTCGTGAACCCGCCCACGGCGGCGAAGACGAACTGCAGGACGAACGAGACGAGCAACAGAATGCTGGTGATGACGAATGCCTTGCGCATGGTGACCTCCTAGAGGTGTGCCGAGGCCAGGGCCTGGGCGACGTGATCGGTGGCCGTGATCGCCCCGTACGCGACAAGCCGCACGAGGTCGGCGTCGGCCGGATGGGAGAGCCGCCAGAGGGCGACGTCGCCCACGCTGATGGCGCTGGGAGCGAACGCCGCCAGCAACGCGATCCGCGTCCCGACGCGGTCCGTGCCGGGCACGTCCCGGACCAGGTCGACGGCCCAGTCCGAGGGCCGGGCCGGGTACCGCCCGTCCTCCCAGCGCACGGTGGCCGTGACGGTCTGGCGCGCCACGTCGCCCAGGAGGTCCCCGCACTGGGTAGCGGCGTTCCGCAGCGCCACGTACGCGACACCGACCGGGCTGTCCCCCGCCCAGGCCGGTGGCGCCGTCGTGCCGGCGTCGACGAGCGAGAGGCCGCGGCCGGGCTCCTTCGGCCCCCGGGCCGTCTTGGCGTAGAGCCGACCTCCGACCGACCGCACCAGCGGGGAGCGTTG
Organism: Micromonospora sp. NBC_00858; assembly: GCF_045207365.1. NCBI lineage: Bacteria > Bacillati > Actinomycetota > Actinomycetes > Micromonosporales > Micromonosporaceae > Micromonospora > Micromonospora sp. NBC_00858. The sequence goes on from NZ_CP108828.1 coordinate 4,375,182, forward strand.
CAGGCCGCCGGGCAGCAGATCCGGGTCGAGCAGCGCCGAGACGATCCGGTTGATGAAGTGGAAGGCGAGCAGGGTGCCGGTGACCTCGGGGCCGTACGGGCTGGTCCAGCCGGCGGCCTTCGGGCTGCGGCTTGCCTCCGCCCAGCCGGCGAGCTCGGCGTGCCTCGGCTCGGGTGGCGTGCCGCCCTGGGCAATGACCTCGCCCAGCGCGTGCTCGCCCAGCGCGTGCAGCAGCATCACGTGGGCGTCGACGCAGAACCGGCAGCGGTTGGCGCGGGACACCGTCGACGCGACGAGCTCGCGGTCGACCCGGGACGCGTCCCCGGCGAGCAGGGCCTCGCGCATCAGCGCCCAGGTGGCGGCCAGCACCTCCGGTACGGGCGAGAGCGCCTGGAAGGTGGGCACCGGCCCGATGAAGTCGTCCCACAGCTGCCGGTAGACCTCCGCGGTGAGACCGGTCGCCGCCTTCGCGGGGTTGGGGGTGAAGAAGCGGTATGTCATGAGCTCGATGCTTGCCTCGACGGGCCGGGAATACGTCGTGCCGCCGCAGACACTTGCCCGGCCGCCGATACCGCGTCCGCAGTACGCCTCATCTACTGCGGGCGCGGGATGCTCCGCTGACGACGGCCGTTCTACAGTTCGACCATGCGCCGCGACCTGCCGTACGCCCTCAGCGGCCTCGCCCTCGGCGGCCTCCTGCTCGGCAACGCCGCGCTCGCACCGGACGCCGCAACGGTCGGGGCTGTCGACGTCCTCCTGGTCCTGGCCATGGCGGCGGCCCTGGCGGTGTGCCGGCGGTACCCGGTCGTGGCGTTGAGCGTGGTGACCGTCGCCATGCTGACCCTCCACGTCCGGGTGCACTCCGGGGTGTCCGCCGCGTTCCCCGTCCTCGGCGCGGTCTACGTCGCCGCCTGGCGGGGGCACCGATCGGCCGCCGCCCTGGCCAGCGTCGTCTTCCTCGGTGGCTTCCTGGCCCGCGACATCTCGGTCGCGCCCGCCGGCCAACCCGGCCAGCTGATCGCCGAGCGGACCGCCCTGCTGCTGGGCTGGTTTGTGGCGGCCAACGTCGCCGGGTTCGTGGCGCGGCAGCGCCGGGCGTACCTGGAACAGGTCGAGCAGCGGGCGATCGAGGCCGAACGCACCCGCGAGGAGATGGCGTTGCGCCGCGCCGGGGAGGAGCGCCTGCGCATCGCCCGCGATCTGCACGACTCGCTGACCCACAACATCTCCGTGATCAAGGTGCAGACCGGGATCGCCGTGCACCTGGCCCGCAAGCACGGCGAGGAGCCCTCGGCCACGCTGCTGGCGATCCAGGAGGCCAGCAGCGCCGCGATGCGGGAACTGCGAGCCACGCTGGGCGTTCTGCGCTCACCCTCCGACGAGGACCGTGTCGGGCTGACCTGGGTGGGCGAGCTCGCCGAACGGACCCGGGCCGCTGGCGTACCGGTGCAGGTGACCGTCACGGGTCAGCCCCGGGACCTGCCCGCCGAGGTCGACCAGGCCGGATATCGCGTCGTCCAGGAGGCCCTGACCAACGTGGCCCGCCACGCCGGCCCCGCCACCGCCCAGGTCCACGTCGAGTACGCCCCGGCGCAGCTGACCGTCTCGGTGACCGACGACGGCCAGGCGTCGCCGGTCCGGCCGGTGACACCGGGTGTGGGCCTGCGCGGCATGCGGGAACGGGTAACCGGAGTGGGCGGCACACTGCGAGCCACTGCCCACGACGACCGCGGGTTCACGGTACGGGCCACGTTCCCGCTGGACGGTCAGGCATGACCGAGCGCTTGCGCGAGGTCCAACCAGCTCAGTCAGCCACGGATCGTGGCGGCTCCGACCGGAGGGAGGAGCCGGCATGATCAGGGTCCTGCTCGCCGACGACCAGGCTCTGATGCGGGCCGGATTCCGGGCATTGCTCGACGCCGAGGACGACCTGGAGGTCGTCGGCGAGGCCACCGACGGCACGTCGGCCGTCCAGTTGTCGCGACGCCTGCGCCCGGACGTCGTGCTCATGGACGTGCAGATGCCGGGACTCGACGGCATCGAAGCCACCCGGCGCATCGCCGCTGATCCCGACCTCGCCGCGATCCGCGTCCTCATCCTCACCAACTACGGGCTCGACTCCTACGTCTTCGCCGCACTCCGCGCGGGCGCCAGCGGTTTCCTCCTCAAGGACGCCGACCCCGCCGACCTGCTGCAGGCAGTGGCTGTCGTGGCTCGCGGCGACGCGCTGCTCGCCCCGGCCGTCACACGTACGCTCATCAGCGAGTTCGTGGCCGGCCCACCGCCGGCCGAGCCAGCCGCCGGACGCGACGTGCTGACCGCCCGCGAACAGGAGATCGTCGAGCTCGTCGCCCGAGGGCTGAGTAACGACGAGATCGCCTTGCGCATGGTGATCAGTCCGTTGACCGCCAAGACGCACGTCAACCGGGCCATGATGAAGCTGCACTGCCGCGACCGTGCCCAGCTGGTCGTGTGGGCGTACGAGTCGGGACTGATCACGCCGCGTCGCCGGTAACCGCGTCGTCTTGCGTAGAGGTCGCTCTGCCACCCCGTCACCGGACGAGGAAGGTCCGACGCACTAGCATTGCCGCGGTCTGGGACGGCTTGGCTGAAACGAGGCGAAATGCGTTGGCTCCGGCGGTTGCTGGGCGGCGGGCGGGTCCAGCTCGATGCGGGGCGGCAGGAGGCGCTGCTACGGGACGTCCAGTATCGGTACGGCGCCGGCGCGCAGATCCGGTTCTCCGAGCAGGTCGAGGCCGTCACCGGAATGCTGAACAGCGACGACGGCTTGGTGGTGGCAGCCCGGATCGTGAGCCAGGTCGCCGACGAGGCCCACGCGGACCTGAAGACCCAGGCCCAGGAAATACACCGACGGACGGGCCGGCGGCTCCTGGTGCACCGCCGGAACTACCGGCCGCTGTGGATGGAGGCCGGCCCGGCCCTGCGGTGGCCACTGTTCGCGTTGCCGTGCGGCTTCCACCCGTACGCGCAGGTGGCTGCCGCGGTCGCGGTAGTCGGCAGCCAGGCGCCCCGGCTCGACCGGGTGACCGACCCGAACCCGCTCCTGACCCACATGTTCGAGGTGCTCGACCTCACCACCGCCGGCTGGGAGTACGGCCGGGTGCGGGTAGACACCGACGCCGCCGCCCTGGCCGATCGACTGATCTCCAGCGCCGCGAAGGTCCTGGCGGCCATGGATGACCCGCCCCGGCTGCCACCTCCGGTCCGTGAGCTGATGCGCCGGAACAACACCCTCGCCGTGCACGATCCGACCGGCCCTCGGGCGGTAGCTGGGATCAATCTGGGCGCGAGGATGCGGGAACGTCTGCTGGCCTGACCTCCGGGCCTACGAAGAGGTCCTCGTTGCTGATGACGAGGCAGTCGAACATCTCGTTGAGGACAGCTCGCTGATGTTCGGTCAACGGGTTCGCGAAGACCGCGACGCCGACTCCGGACGCCTGGCACGCGTCGGCGACTTCGCGTGCCTTACCCGGGCTGAGCAACGTCCGTCGCGAGAAGGGAGTGGTCATCTTGTCCACACCGCCGCGAGAGACGCCCCGCCGCTGGACGTGCCGACTCACCACCCGACCACCGTGTGCTTCCACTGCGGTCGCCAGAAGATCGAGCTTGGCACCGAACTCGTTGTCCTGCGCCGAAAACAGGCCCACGAGCGCCACGTCGGCGCCGGCCAGCACCCGGTTCGGGGGCCTGGCCCGGTATCGGCTCACCGGGCAAGGATGCCAGACATCGCCCTACAGCGGCCGCGGGGCTGTGGCGGCCAACCCTGGCGCCGATGAACGATCTGGTGCCGGGCCTGCCCTGGTGGGCCTTCCTGGCCGTGCTGATGCTCGTCGTCCCCCTGCTCGCCCCGCTCTACTCGGGCGAGGAGTTCGGCTGGACCAGCTACCTGCGGCTGCGGATCCTCCCCGGACGACCACTGGCCGCCACCCTGGCCACGGGCCTGATCTGGGCGATCTGGCACTACCCGCTGCCCTTCCTCGGGTACATCCAGTTCAGCAACGTGGCACTGGGCCTGCTGGTCTGGACGGTGTCATTCATGTGCCAAGAGATCATTCTTTCCTGGCTGCGGCTGCGCAGCGGCAGCATCTGGACCACCAGCGTCGCCCATGCCGGGAACAACATGACCCTGTCGCTGCTGACCGGCACGCTGCTGGGTGAAGGGTCCGATGCCACTGCGACCACGATGGTGATGACGGCGCCGATGGTCGTGGTGGCCGGCTGGGTTCTGCTCAGCGGGCGGTACCGGGCCGCGTCACAACACCGGACACACCAGCTCGTCGGCGCCTCGCCCGACCACCACCGCGACCCGCGTACCAAAGCGAGCTCGACCAGTCCGAAGTGAGCCCACATCTGGAGAACAAGCAACCATCAACCGCACCCCGCCCGCTCATGGACAAGGTCCATGAGCGGGCCGGCGCTCGCAATCTAAGTCGCACGGGCCGAATTCGGCCCACACAACGCGGCCGAACACGGTCGTGGCCGCGCACCGTACGGCCGGCCTTCCCAAGCGGCGTCACCTCCAGAGGCAGGGCCTTCCGGCCCGGCGCCGGAAGGCTGTCACCTGCCCGCGTCCACGAAAGCGGGTTCGGGGTCGGCCTCGCCCGCCGACGGCTGGCGCTCGTGGTGCTTGAACAGCTTGCTGGGCCACCACATCCATCGACCCACGTCCAGAGTCAGCGCGGTGACCAGTACCGAGCGGACGATCATGGTGTCGAGCAGCACGCCGAACGCCACCGCGAACCCCAGCTGCGCCGCGAACACCAACGGCAGCGATCCCAGCGCCGCGAAGGTACCGGCCAGTACCAGTCCCGCTGAAGTGATCACGCCGCCGGTCGCGGACAGCCCGGTCCGCGCGCCGCGCCGGGTGCCGTGCAGCAGTGCCTCTTCCCGTACCCGGGTGACCAGGAAGATGTTGTAGTCGATGCCCAGGGCGACCAGGAACACGAACACCAGGAGCGGGAAGTTCGCGTCCGCCCCGGCGAAGTCGAACACGTGGTTGAACATCAGAGCGCTCACGCCGAGGGCCGCACCGAACGACAGCACCACCGTCGCCACGAGCAGCAGCGGTGCGACGATCGCCCGTAGTAGCAGCGCGAGGATGAGGAAAACCACGATCAGTACGACGGGGATGATCACCTTGGAGTCGCGGGCGGCCGACTGTTGTGTATCGAGTGCGATCGCCGTGCTGCCGCCAAGCCGGGCATCCGCACCCTCGATCTTGTGGACTGCGGTTCTGGCCTGCTCGACGGTGCGCATCGCGGCCTTGCTGCCGGGAGCGTCCTTGAGCGTCCCGAGAACGAAGACCTCACCATCCTTGATCATCGGCGCCGCGACGTCGGCGACCCCTGGGACGCCTGACAGCACGCTCTTGACCTGCTCCGCCGAGGCAGCCTTGGCCACGACGTAAATGGGGTCACCCGACCCGGCCGGGAAGTGTCTGGACTGGATCTCCTCGCCGACGACCGCCTGCGGCTCGTTGGTGAACTGGCCCTTGCTCGGGATCCCATCGGCCTTGAGCCCCGTCACCCCGATCGCCATGACGCCGAGGACGAGCGCGGTGCCGACCCACACGATCCGCGGCCGACTGGAGATGGCGGTGCCGACCCGCGTCCAGATGCTGTCCTTGGGTGTCCCGACCGAGCCGTACGACGGCTTCACCGGCCAGAAGATCCAGCGGCCGCAGATGACCAACAGGGCCGGCATCAGGGTGACCATGGCGAGCAGCCCGACGAGGATACCGACGGCACAGGCCGGGCCGAGCCCTTTTGTGGAGTTGAGAGTGGCCAGCAGCAGTACCAGCAGGCTGACAGCGACGGTCGCGGCGCTGGCGATGATCGCGGGACTGGAGCGGTACAGGGCCTCCGCCATCGCCTCGTGCCGGTCCTCGTGCCGCCTCAACTCCTCCCGGTACCGCGAGATGAGCAGTAGCGCGTAGTCGGTGGCGGCGCCGAACACCAGTACGGTCAAAATGAGGCTGGTCTGCGTGTTGACGGTGAGCCCGGCGCTTTTCGCCAGCAGGTAGATCACCGCTTCCGCCGCGACCAGGGCGCCGCCCGCGGTCAGCAGCGGCAGCAGTGGCAGCAACGGGCTGCGGTAGGTGAACAGCAGGATGACGACCACCACCAACGCGGTGATCGTCCCCAGGGCGCCTCCTCCGCTGAAGGCCGTTATCGAGTCGGACGCGTAACCGGCCGGTCCGGTGACGTGGAACCCGAGACCGTTGGCGTTCTGTTCGCCGATCTTGGTCATCGCGTCGACGACCTTGTGGGCCCCGTCCCAGCCCTCGTTGCCGTCGTCAACCTGGACCACGATCTGGATGGCCTTGCCATTCTGGGCCCTCAATGGCCCCTGTGGCTGCCCCACGATCTTTTCGATGCCCTGGAAGGCGTCGGCGTCGGCTTGGGCCTTGGCCATATCGGCAGGGGTGATGCCCTCGGGCCGGTCGTAGATCACGATCGCGGGCAGGGTATCGGCGGGCTGGAACTTCTTGGCCTGGTCGATGACCTTGGTCGCCTCCGCGTTGCTCGGCAGCCAGGCCGAATTGTCGTTCTTCTCAACGTCGCCCAGGTTGCCGGCCAGCATGAAGGCCGGCACCATCAGGGCGACCCAGATGGCCACGATGGCCCATTTCGCAGTCCTGCCACTGGGCAAGGTCATCACTTTTCGCAACATAGGGATTCCTTAGTGTTCAGTCGACGTGGGAAAGCTTGTCGGGATTGATGCCGGCGTAGATTCCGTACCCCTGGCTGTCGCCCAAAATGAGGTCGAGTACGACGACGGCGAAGGGAGTCACCATCGAACAGCAGCGCCGATGAGTCGCCGTTGACGCTGTAGTAGACGACATTGAAACCGCCGCCGACCTCCGCGTCGCTCAGCCTTCACAGGGCATACGCGACGGTGACCCAATGCGCTGCGGAATGTCGGCTCCTTACCGGCTGATCTGACGCGGAACCGTCATCGCGACAAGTTTGTCTGGGTTGCGGATGGCGTAGAAGTTGGTGATCTTCCCGTCGATGATCTCGATCAGGAGGACGCCTTCGGGGCGGTCACCGATGTGGGCGACCATCGCGGGCCCGTTGTTGCAGTTGGCCATCTGGATTCGCATGCCCGGCCTCTGCAGGCCTGTGCGGAGGAGGTCCATGAGGACGGCCGCCACCTTCCGCGCGCCCACCACCGGCCGGCGTGCCGCGGTGGCCTTGCCGCCACTGTCGGCGGTCCAGGTGACGTTCGGCGCGAGCAGGGAGAGCAGCCCTGCCATGTCACCGGTGGCCGCCGCGGTCATGAACTGCTCGGTGATCTGCGCGGTCTTCGCGGCGTCGACGGGCTGGAATCGCCTGCGTCGCGCCTGCACGTGCTCGCGGGCGCGGTGCGCCACCTGGTGCACCGTCGCCACGGATTTGCCTACTGCTGCGGCGATTTCGTCGTAGCCGAAACCGAACACCTCGCGCAGCACGAACACCGCACGCTCATCGGGGGTGAGTGTTTCGAGCAGTACCAGCATCGCCATCGACACCGACTCGGCGAGCACCACGTCGGCCGACGGGTCGTTCTCGTCGAGCAACAGCGGTTCCGGCAGCCACGGGCCGACGTAGTCCTCGCGACGGCGCGCGCTCGCCCGCAACGCGTTGAGCGTCTGACGGGTCACCAGCCGCGCCAGGTACGACCTGGTGTCCCGCACCGTCGCGAGGTCCACCTCGGCCCACCGCAGATAGCTGTCCTGCAGCACGTCGTCGGATTCGGTGGCCGAGCCGAGTATTTCGTAGACGATCGTGAACAGCAGCGGCCGCAACAGGGTGAATCGCTCGGCATGCTCGTCGGTGGTCACGGGGACGTGACCACCCGCGCGCCGGAGGCCGACTGCTCCAGCCGCCGACCGCCCTTGACCCAGCCCGTGGAACCCGGCTTGCGGGCCCCACGACGGATCCGCGACACCGCGACCTTGCAGGTCAGCTCCTTGATCGCGGCGCCCAGCCGACCGCCGATGTAGATGTTCACCACAGTGTCGTCCTTGCGGGCGAGCTGTCGCATGGCGGCGTGCCGGCCGAGGCTGACGCACGACCCCGTGAGGGCCTGGTTGATCACCGCCGGTTCGATCCCCGCGATGCGGCTCAGCACGGTGTTGGCGGCCTGGGCCCCCAGTGGCCCGGCGGCCTGGCAGCTCATCCGCAGCGGCTGGCCCGACGGTGCCGCGGCGTCGCCGGCGGCGACCACCCGGTCGTCGTCGACACTGGTCAACGTCTCGTCGGTGAGCAGCCGGCCGAGCGTGTCGGTACGCAGCCCGCTCGCGGCCGCCAGCTCCGGCACGTCGAAACCGGTCGCCCATATGGTCAGTGCGCTCGAACGCACCGTACCGTCGGCAAAGACGATCGAATCCGGGCGAACCTCGATCACCACGTCAGCTTCGCGCACGGTGATCCCGTGCCGGGACAGCCACTTGGCCGCGTACCGGCGACCCGGCGAACTCCATGACGACACCAGGGTTCCGCCACAGACCAGCGCGACCGTACGTCCTTGCTCCGCCAACTCGGCGGCCGTCTCGATGCCGGTCAGTCCGCCACCGACCACGGTGACCGGAGCATCGACGGGCAACTCCTCCAGCCTGGCGCGCAGCCGCCGCGCAGCCTCGAACTCTGCGATGGGGAATGCGAATTCGGCCGCGCCAGGCACCGATGACGGTATCGCCGCAGTGCTGCCGACCGCGTAAATGACATAGTCGTAGTCCAGCACGCGGCCCGACGCCAACTGCACTGCGCGGGCGGTGGTGTCGATGCGCGTGACGCTGTCGACAACCAACTGGACACCCTCGCCGAGCAGTTTGGCGTAGTCGACCGTGGCGTCGCCGGTGCCGGCCACGAACTGGTGCAGCCGCACTCGTTCGACGAAGTTCGGCCGGGGATTGACCAAAGCGATGTCGACGTCGGCACGCATCCGTAAATGGTTGGCCGCGAGCGTTCCGGCATAACCACCGCCGATCACGACAATCTTGTGGCGTGTGATGTGCTCAGTCATGCCCCCAAGACACCACGGAACGTCGAAACATGACACGACGTGATGCGAATCACTCCACTTAGTAACGCGAGAACAGGCGGTGGGGCGGCCGGTGGCAACCCGCCGGATGCCGACACCCCACGCCCCCACGCTTGCCGGCACCACAAGTCCGCTCAGCGCGGAAGGACGAGACCCATCTGCGGAAAGTGGCGCCACGGCGATTGACCACCTCGCTGGTCTGCGCCCAAGCCGTCACCCGTCTCGTGTGATACCGACCCGAGTGCCTCCGGGTGGCGTCGACGCTGGACGATCGCTGACCGGAGCTCTGTCAGGATCAGTACATGGCGAACGTCTGGTCCGGTGTCACGATCGATTGCGTCGACCCAGAGCGGGTAGCCCGGTTCTGGAGCGGCCTGCTCGGTCGCGATCCTGGGCCGTCGCAGGAGGGTTGGGTCTACCTCGGCGAGCGAGGTGACCCTCAGCCGCGGCTGGTGTTCCAGCCAGTGCCGGAGCCTCGATCAGGCAAGGTGCGGATTCACCTCGACGTCTCCGTCGACGATATCGACGAGGCGATGGCGCTGGTCATCGGTCTTGGTGGCCGGTTCACCGGTGAACGGCACGACTATGACGAGGGTGTGGTCGTGGTCATGGCCGACCCGGAGGACCACGAGTTCTGCCTCGCTCAGTACTACAGCTGACGGTGGCCGGCCGATCGACCCGGCTACGATCCGCTCGTGATCGAGGAATTGATCAGGAGGACGGCCGCCGAGGACGACGACGCGATCGAGGAATTGTGCGAGATCGCGGACGCCGATCCGCGGAGGCTCGCCCCGTACCAGGGCCTCGCGCCATGCGCCGCTGGTCGACGCAACCGCCGGTCGGCGCGGACGAACTGCACGTCGGTGCGCCGAGCTACGCGCTCGAGGGCGGTTGGACGATCGGCCCAGACGACAGCCGACGGGACCTGTGCGGAGACACCGCGCATCGGTGGGTCGTGCGCGAAACACCCCGACGCGCAGACGGGCCCACCTGTCCATGGTGTGCGTCGCCGCTCTGGGTTGCCGTGGACCTGGACACCGCAGAACCGGCCATCGAAGCTGCGCTGACACGAAGGCAACGTCAACCGCACAATGATCAAACAGGCGTTGCCGATGAGCGGAACTCGATCATGCCAGCAGCGAAGTGCTTGCTCCTCACGCGGCGTCATGCCACATAGTCGGTGGCGTGGAGGAGCACCTGACCGTGGGGCGTGTGGCGGAGTTGGCCGGCGTCAGCGTCCGCACGCTGCATCACTATGACGAGATCGGCCTCCTGGAGCCGTCCACGCGGACCGCGGCCGGGCACCGGGCCTACTCCGCCGACGATGTGGAGCGACTCCGGGAGGTGCTCGCCTACCGGCGGCTCGGCTTCGGATTGCGGGAGATCGCGGATCTGGTTGACGATCCGGCCACCGACGCAGTCGCGCACCTGTGCCGGCTGCGCGGCCTGCTAACGGACCAGCGCGACCGAGCTGCTGCCATGGTCACGGCCATAGACAGGGAACTGGAGGCACGAGCAATGGGGATCAGGACGACGCCAGAGGAGCAACTGCAAGTGTTCGGCGCGCAGTTGTACGACGCCATCGGATCTGCTTACCCAGCGACGCGGCGCACCGAGCCGCGGATCGCCGCGCAGATTTGGGATGCGCTGGGGGACGCACGAACGGTGCTGAACGTCGGGGCTGGCACCGGTTCCTACGAGCCCCCCGACCGCGATGTCACGGCGGTGGAACCGTCGGCGGTCATGCGGGCGCAGCGTCCCGTGGGCGCGGCGCCGTGCGTGGCCGCCGCCGCGGAGAGTCTGCCGTTCGAGGACCAGTCTTTTGATGCCGCGATGGCGGTGAGCACTGTCCATCACTGGCCGGACCCGGTCGCCGGGCTGCGTGAGATGCGGCGTGTGGCCCGCCGCGTGGTGGTGTTCACGTACGACGCGGATGACACCGGCTGGCGTCAGCGGTTCTGGCTCACCCGCGACTACCTGCCTGAATTCGCGAACCTTCTCGTCGGCTGGCCGTCCCTGGCCGACCTGACCCGCGCGATCGGAGGACGCGCGGAGCCGGTGCTCGTCCCCTGGGACTGCGCTGACGGCTTCTTCGAGGCACACTGGCGCCGGCCTGAGGCATACCTGGACGAACATGTACGCCGCGCGGTTTCGGTATGGACCAGAGTCGGACCGCAGGCTGAGCAGCGGGCAGTCAGCACACTCCGCGAAGACCTTTCCTCAGGTCGGTGGGCCGAGCGCAACCGCGACCTCGTTCCCCTCGACACCGCAGAGCTCGGCCTCCGCCTGCTCGTAGCCTGAACCACCGTGCGCGAGAACGCCATCAAGGAGCTGACCTACCGCGATCGGTAATTGCAACCACGGCGACGGTTGGCCTGAGTCGCCGCCTTCGGTCGGCGGCGAACTGGTCATGGGCCTGGCTCCGGCCAATCCGAGAGCTCATATAGTCAGGCGGTGAACATGGAGCAGGTCCGGCAGGCGTACGCGTCCGTTGCAGAGCTCTACATCGAGCTGTTCGGCACGAGCCAGCAGGTACACGCCGACGACCTCGCCTTCATCGGGCGACATCTGGCAGGCCGACCTGGCACGGTGCTCGATCTCGGCTGCGGGCCTGGCCATATCACCGGCTACCTTCGCTCACTGGGCGTCGACGCAACGGGAATCGACATGGTCCCCGAGTTCATCGCCCACGCGAGGGCGAACCACCCGAGCGCCGAGTTCCACCTCGGGTCGATGGAACGCCTCGACGTCGCCGACCACTCCATCGCCGGCATCCTGGCCTGGTACTCGTTGATCCATCTACCGCCGCAAGATCTCGACGGCATGCTCGCTGAGTTCCGGCGAGCCATCGCCCCGTCCGGAACGTTGGTGCTGGGTCTCTTCGACGGTGACGAGGTCGACGCCTTCGACCACAAAGTCGTGACCGCCTATCGCTGGCCCGTCGACGCGATCTCCGAGCGACTGACGCGTGCCGGCTTCACGGAAGTTGAGCGCCAGCGGCGGCCCAGTGACGGCACTCATCGGCCGCTCGCCGCCATCGCGGCAGTCGCAACCGACCGGTGAGCTGAGTCGGTTCCTGACGCGCAACGCCAAGCCAGGACCCGTCCTGAGGCGGAGGCCAGACACGACGCGGCCGCACGCCAGCTCCCTCAACTTGCAACTGGAGTACTAACCCGCATTCGCACGGCGGGTCGTGCTGAACCGGCGTTGGTAGGCGGCTGGGCTGATCGACAGCTTCCTGGCGAAAACCCGTCGCATGCTTTCGTAGCTGGGGAACCCGGCGAGGGTCGCGGCCTGCGTCGCGGTGTGTCCTTGGTCGAGCAGTGCCCTGGCCATGTCGAATCGGATGTTTTCCACGTAGCGGGCCGGTGTCGTGGACAGCTCGTCGTGGAAAAGCCGGGTGAGGTGCCGGGTGCTCACGTTGAGGTGTTTCGCGAGTTCACCGAGCGAGTGGTCCCCACGGGGGTCCGCCGTCACCAGGTCGGTGATTCTGCGGAGCGCTGGCGAGCGGGGCGGCGGTCCTTGCAGCGGTGCCGAGAACTGGGACTGGCCGCCCGCGCGCTGCATGTACACCACCAAGGCGCGTGCGACGTCGCGTGCCAGGTCGGGCCCGTGGTCCTCTTCGACGAGAGCGAGCGCCAGGTCGATCCCGGCCGTCACCCCTGCCGACGTGTACGTGGTGCCATCGCGAACGTAGATCGCGTCGGGCTCGACGCGGCACGTCGGATACCAGGCGGCAAGCTCGTGCGCGACCTGCCAGTGCGTGGTCGCACGCTTGCCGTCGAGGACGCCAGCGGCGGCGAGGACGAACGCCCCGGTGCAGATCGATGCGACCCGGCCGGCCACAGCCGCCGGTATCCGTACGACGTCCGCCAGGTCGGCGGGGACACGGGCGCGCGGATAGAGGTCGGACCCGGCCACCAGCAACGTGTCGAAAGCCGGCTCCGAGGAGATGGCGCCGTCGACCGCGACCCGGACCCCGAGGTTCGACGTGACGTCCGCACCGGTCGGCGACAGCAGCACGATCCGGTAGTCGGCACCGAACCGGTTCGACTCCTTGAACACCTCCGCGGGACCGGCGACGTCCAGCAACGTCACTCCGTCGTAGACGAAGATCGCGACGCGATGGGGGCCAGCGTTCACCACACCGGTCCCTTCGGAGCCGGATCCCTGCGGTGAGCGACCGGACCCCGGCGGCACTGACCGCCGTCGGGTCGGCGAAACATGAGCATGGACACCGCTTATTGGTAGCACGCCATTACCGGAGACGACGGGCATCCTCGTGGCCGGGTTACTCACGTTTCGACTATTGCAGGTAAACGAACTCCCTGCGATCTTCGCCTGATTACGTACACAGCGGGGTTTATTCAAGAAACGCCGGAGCCGTCGCAAAGGCTGGTCTACGAAATCCTCTTTCCGCAACCGATGCCCGGTTGACTCACGCGATGAACCCGACACCAGGCGTCGCGTGGAACGGGCCGTGACGGACGACACGAAGTCGCAGGCCACGCGCTCGTCCCGCTGGGGGGACACGGCACCGCGCGTGGTGGAGCACGACTGCGACTTCGCCCTGTCCGGATATAGGTGATTTCCGTCCGGACGAAGGCGGCGCCATACGACGATCGGTGGGCAGCATGGAGGTCGGAAACATGGTCCGCACACTCGGGGAAGGTCAGAGATCGTGCCAGAGGTCATCGCGGGGCTGGAGATTCCTGAGACAGCGGCGGTCGCCGAAGCGACCGGGCGCATCCGGGAGACGACCAGCCCTCTCATCTACCACCATTCCCGAAGGGTCTTCCTCTTCAGCCTGATTCACGCTCACAAGCTCGGCGTGAAACCGGACCCGGAGCTGCTCTATCTGGCGGCCATGTTCCATGACGCCGGCCTCCTGACTCCCTTTTCCGACGTCGAGCAGCGCTTCGAAGTCGATGGCGCTGACCACGCGCGCAAGTTCCTCCTCGACCGGGGTTTCTCGACGGGGGCCGCCGAGACCGTTTGGACGGCGATCGCGCTACACACCACGCCGGGCATCCCCGACCGGATGGCCCCGGAAATCGCGACCACGTACCTCGGTGTCTTGACCGACGTACTCGGGTTGGGCCTGGACGGACTGGAACACGATCAGCTGGACGAGATTCTCGCCGTCCACCCACGAGGGGACTTCAAGAACGAGTTTCTGCGGGCCTACGTCGACGGGCTGAAGAACCGCCCCGAAACCACGAACGGCACCGTGAACTCCGACGTGCTCGAACACTTCATCCCCGGCTTCCAGCGCGTCACGACAGTCGAACGCATCGTCGGATCGCCCTGGCCGAGCTGATTGGACATCTCACGAGAGCACGCGATGAACGGTAAGAGCCGACGAACTTTCTTGGAAAGGATTCGAGCATGCGAGCGATCACCGTGCGAGACCGTGACGCGGGTGTCAGCGGGCTCACCCTGACCGACATGCCCTACCCCCACGCTGCGGAAAACGATGTCATCGTGCAAGTGCACGCCGCAGGCTTCACCCCCGGAGAACTCGACTGGCCGGGAACGTGGTCCGATCGCGCCGGTCGCGACCGGGCACCCAGCATCCCCGGGCACGAGCTGTCCGGAGTCGTGGTCGAGCTCGGCTACGGAACCACCGGCCTCACCGTGGGCCAGCGGGTGTTCGGACTGACCGACTGGACCCGCAACGGATCCCTGGCCGAATACACCGCGGTGGAGGCTCGCAACCTCGCCCCCCTCGCCGCCGACATCGACCACACCGTGGCGGCCGCGCTGCCCATTTCCGGACTGACCGCGTGGCAGGGACTGTTCGACCACGCCCACCTCACGACCGGCCAGACCGTCCTCATTCACGGCGCCGCGGGCGGCGTCGGCTCGATCGCCGTTCAACTCGCGCGGGAGGTGGGCGCTCGCGTGATCGGCACCGGCCGAGCAGGCGACCGTGACGTCGCTCTCGGCCTCGGCGCGCAGACCTTCCTCGACCTGGACGCCGACGATCTGCAGCACGTCGGCGAGGTGGACGTGGTGTTCGACGTCATCGGCGGCGACATCCTCGAGCGATCGACCAAACTGGTACGCGCAGGCGGCACCCTCGTCACCATCGCCACCCCACCTACCGTGCAGCCCAAGGACGGGCGGGCCATCTTCTTCGTCGTCGAACCTGATCGCGCTCGGCTGACCGACCTCGCCCAGCGCCTCCGGACCGGACGGCTCAACCCCATCGTCGGCGCCGTGCGACCGCTTTCCGAAACGGCCTCCGCGTTCGCCCGCCGCCGCACGCCAGGCAAGACGATCATTCAGGTCGCGGACGAACAGGGAACGCAGCACTCGTGATCAATGTGCGAATGCCAGGGGCGGGCTGATCGCCGGCACGGCTGCCGCGGTCGCCGGATGCACACCCCACACGATCCACCTTTCCCGATGCCTGACTCATCCCCTTGGGTACGCCATTCCTCGTGCCTGAGAAAGGAGTCATGCAGCTCCGCCGCCAGGGGGCTGGGTTGGCCACATGCCGGCAGGACCGCCGAGCAGACCCCCGGCGGCATACGGCCGTGACGAATTACCGGCCAGGCCCTGGCATCGCTGACTCGTCGGGACTGCGATCTCTGACAACCCGTTTATGAATTCCACCTGTGGGAGGACCCATGGAACTCGGTCTCGCACTGCCCACCGCCGGGCCGCAGACCTCGCCGGAGACGATCGTCAAGGTCGCCAAGGAGGCCGAACGGCTCGGTTACAGCGCCCTGTGGACGTTTGAACGCCTGCTCCGCCCGATCGACAAGGTCGTGCTGTGGACGGGGGGTGAACCCGAGATGTTGCCGGAGTTCTACGGCTCGACGTACGAGCCGCTGGAGACGCTGAGCTACATCGCCGCCGTGACCGAGCGGATCAAGCTGGGCACCGCGGTTCTGGTGGCGCCGCTGCACGTGCCCGTGATGCTCGCCCGCCGGCTCGCCACCCTGGACCGGTTCAGCGGCGGCCGGGTCATCGCCGGTCTGGGACAGGGCTGGCAGCACAACGAGTTCGAGACGGCGAACGTGTCGAGCGGCCGCAAGGGTGCCCGCACGGAGGAATTCATCACGGCGCTGCGGGCCGCGTGGGGCCCGGACCCGGTCCGGCACGAAGGCGAGTTCTACCGGATC
This sequence comes from Micromonospora sp. NBC_00858, assembly GCF_045207365.1. Taxonomy (NCBI): domain Bacteria; kingdom Bacillati; phylum Actinomycetota; class Actinomycetes; order Micromonosporales; family Micromonosporaceae; genus Micromonospora; species Micromonospora sp. NBC_00858. The sequence goes on from NZ_CP108828.1 coordinate 4,391,363, forward strand.
GCGCCGTCGCAGGTGAACCCCAAGCCGGTCCAGGCCCGCATTCCGGTGCTGCTGGCCGCGAATGCGCCGGCCGCCGTCAAGCGTGCCGCCCGGATCGCGGACGGCCTGATCCCGATCACCTCCTCGGCGCAGGAACTGCGCGGCGTCGTGTCCGCGTTCTATGACGCCGCCCGAGAGGCGGGCCGCGACCCCGGGGATCTCATGGTGGTCAACCAGGTGCCCTGGCCGACCCCGGTCACCCGTGAGCCGATCGGGGAGGGCCGGCCCTTCCTCGGCGGATCGCCCCGGCAGATCGCCGAGGACCTCATGGTCGCCCGCGAGAGTGGTGTGACCCAGGTGTACCTCGCTGGCGGCCAGGGCCTCGGGCTCGACGTGGGCCTGAAGGCCGCCGACGTGGACCAATGGCTCGGGTTGCTCGGTGAGGTGATCGAGGCGGCCGACCGCCTCGGCGTCCTCGCGCCGTGAGGATCAGTGAGCAGCGGGCTCCGGCGCCCATCGGGCCGGAACGCCGGGACCTCCCTCCACCCTCGCGTGGTGAAGCCGGCGCTGTACTAAGTGAGGAGACTCGAATGGCCAAGGTAATAGTTGGAGCGACTCCCTTTCAGGGACACGTGAGCCCGGTCCTCACGGTCGCGGCGGACCTGGTTGGGCGTGGTCACGAGGTGGTCGTATACACCGGATCCCGGTTCGAGGAGCGCGCGCTGGCGATCGGAGCGCGATTCCAGGCACTACCGCCGGAAGCCGATCTCGACGACCAGAAGTTGGACACCCTCTTTCCGGTGCGGGCCACGCTGCCACCAGGACCGGCCCAGTTGTCGTTCGACTTTGAGAACTTCTTCCTCGGCCATCTGCCCGCGCAGGTGCGGGGTTTACGGGCGCTGTTGGCGACGTTCCCCGCGGATGTGGTGCTTGGTGAGCTTGGGTTTTGGTCGATACCGGTGCTCAGCCTCTCGACAGCGCCGGAGGAACGCCCGACGCTCGTGACGCTGGGCTCTGTCCCCCTGCTGATCCAGAGCGAGGACACTCCTGCGTTCGGCGCCGGTATCGTGCCAACGCCAGGCGAGGAGGCGCGCGCCCGCAACCGCGCGATGAATGCTGAGGTGCGCCAGGTCTTTGCCGAGCTGCAGAGATTCGGCGAGGCAACGTTCGAGTCGTTGGGTGTGACGGTGCCCGGCTACCTCTTCGACGCGCCGTTCCGCCGTACGGACCACTACCTGCAGCTGACCGTGCCCAGCTTCGAGTACCCCCGCAGCGACCTTCCGGAGCACCTGCAGTTCGTCGGTACGCTTCCTCCAGCCTCCACCGGCGACTACGTAGAGCCGCCATGGTGGCCCGAGCTGTCAGCCGGCCGGCCGGTGGTGGTCGTCACCCAGGGCACCGTCGCCAACAACGATCTGAACGAACTGGTCATCCCCACGGTGCGCGCCCTCGCCGACCTCGACGTCCTCGTGGTGGCCGCCACCGTTCGCGAGGACGGGCCGGACCTGGTACGCCGGGCGCTGGCCGAAGTGCCGGACAACGTGCGGCTGGCCGGCTTCGTGCCGTTCGACCGGCTGCTGCCACACGCCGACGCATTGGTCACCAACGGCGGCTACGGCGGGGTGCAGACCGCCTTGTACTACGGAGTGCCGCTGGTGGTCGCCGGTGCCAGCGAGGACAGCCGGAGGTGGCCGCCCGCGTCGAGTGGAGCGGCACCGGCGTCAACCTGCGCACCAGCATGCCGGGGGCGACCGAGTTGCGCGCCGCCGTGCAGACGGTGCTGCGCGACCCGAGCTACCGCTCCCAGGCCGGGATCCTGGCCAAGGAGATCGGCCAGTACAACCCGTTCGAAGCGATCGCCGAAATCGTCGATGCGCCCGCCCGCCGCCCAGGTCCACGAACGGGTCCGATCGAGCTGGCGCCCCGTCCCGCCGGGGCGGTGTGAAGCAACTCAGTGCTGTGGGCGCCAGCGTTGGCGGAAGCGGGGTCGTTCGCAGTCGCCGGGCGGCCCGGCGATGACCCCGAGCCGCCGGCGGATCAGGACCGACACGCCGTCGACGATGAGGACCAGCAGCAGCACGGCGGCCATCAGCGTCGCCAGCTCCTGGTAGCGGAACAGGTGCAGCGCCACGCCGAGCTCCTGGCCCAGCCCGCCCGCGCCGACGTAGCCGATCACCACCGAGCTGCGGACGTTGCACTCCCACTGGTAGAGCAGCTGGGACACGATGGTGCCCCGAGCCTGCGGGACGACGGCGAAGAGCGCGGTCGCGGTGCGGGAGGCGCCGGTGAGTCGGACCGCCTCCACCGGGGCCGGGTCGACCGCCTCCATCTGCTCGGAGCAGAGCTTGGCCACCATGCCGGCCGAGTGCAGGCTGATCGCGTAGACCCCGGCGGCCGGTCCGAGGCCGACCGCCGCCACGAAGAGCAGCGCCCACAGCAACTCCGGTACGCCCCGCAGCACCGCGGCGAGCCATCGCGCCGGGAGGGCCAGCACCCGCGGTGCCCGTACGTTGCCAGCGATGAGCACTGCCATCGGCAGGCCGAGGACGGCACCCAGCACCAGCGCAGCGACCGAGATCTGCAGGGTCTGCACGGTCGCGGCGGCGATCCGGCGCAGCAGTACGGGGTCCAGGTCGGGTGGGAAGAGCCCGGAGAGCAACCGGACGGTGCCCTCCCGCCCCTGCACCAGCGATCCGACGCCCACCCCGGTCGCCGAGAGCGACCAGAGCACGACGGTGGCGCAGACCAGCAGCCCCACCCATTGCAACGTACGCATCGGTGCCCGTGTCCGCGGACCGGCCGGCCGCCCCGCGGACGCGACCGGCGGGTCCTTATCCTCCGTCTCAAGCGGCATAGAGCTGCTCCATCGAGATCGTGTCCGGTGGGCCGTCAGCGACGATCCGCCCCGCGCGCAGCCCGACGACGCGGGGGAACTGCCGGGCCAGCGCGCCGTCATGGGTGGCGAGCAGCAAGGTGACGCCGTCCGCCCCGCGCAGGTCCGCCACGGCGGCAGCGGCCCGCTCCGGGTCCAACCCCGTCGTCGACTCGTCCGCTAGGAGCAGCCCTGGTCCGCCGAGCAGCGCCCGTACCAGGGCGACCCGCTGGCGTTGACCGCCGGAGAGGTGCTCGATCCGCCGATCGAGCAGGTCGACGATCCCGTGTCGGTGGGCCAACTCGTCGAGGCGGGCGGTGTGCCGGCGCGGCACGCCGCCCCGGGCGACGGTGAGCCAGTCGCCGACCCGCCACCGCCAGGACTGGCCCATCAGGATGTTTGTCCGCGCGCTGACGCCGGGGACGAGGTCGTCGCGCTGCCGGAGGAACCCGGACCGCTGCCGCAGCGCCCGCACGTCGGCGGCCGGCCCGAAGGGATCACGGCCACCGACGCGGACCTCCCCCGCCAGCGGCCGTACGCCGCCGAGCAGCACCCGCAGCAGGGTGCTCTTCCCGGCTCCCGAGGAGCCGAGCAACGCCACTTGTTCGCCGGCGCGCACCTGAAGGTCCACGGATTCCAGCGCCGGAACGGCTTGGCTGTCGAACCTGACGGAGAGCCCGGTCAGCGTGACGTCCATGCTGTCACCGCTTGGTGAGCAGACCGAGGCGCTCGGCGTTCTGCCGTACCTCGGTGTAGTCCGCAATCGAGACCGCCGCGTAGGACTTGGCCCGCATCAACGACAGCAGGGCTGGGTCCGTGATGGCGAGGAACGCGTCGGTGACCTTCTGCCGGGCGGATTCGTCGAGCCCATCCCGGGCCACCCACGGGTAGCCCATCACCTCGCGCTGTTCCACCACCCGCAGGGCGCCCTTCGGGACGGTGCCCTGCCGCTCCAGCCGGTGCAGGATCCGCAGTTCGAGCCCGCCGGCCTCGACGGAGGAGTTGAGCACCGCCTGCGCGGTCGCGTCGTGTCCCCCGGTGAAGGTGACGTTCCGCAGCGGGGGGCAGGCGTTCAGATCGTCCGGCTGGCACTTGGCGCCCGCGTCGACGAGCATCATCCGCGGGTAGAGGCTCCCGGACGTCGAGCCCACGTCCCCGAAAGCGAACCGGCCACCGGCGGCGACGACGTCCGCGACGGACTTGGTGGGGGCCTCCGCCCGCACGACGACCGCGGCCCAGTAACGCGGGGTGCCGGTCTCCTCGTCGACCTCGGTCACCAACGGCACCACACCCGGCGACTGCTCGGCGGCCTGCGTGTAGGTCAACCCACCGAGGTAGGCGACGTCCACCTGCTTTGCGACCAGGGCAGCCACCACGCCCGCGTAGTTGTTGGCGACGAAGAGCTCCACCTCGACCTCGAGCCGATCAGCCAGATAGGTCCGCAGCGGCTCGTACAACGCGCGCTGCTTCTCGGAACGAAAGCGCCCCAGGCAAGTGCGCCGCGACGAACGCGTGGATCGCAAGCCCCTCGGGACGGACGGCGGGCCCACCGCGACCGACAGGATCTCGATCGCGGTGGGCCCGGCCGAATAGCCCTTCTGCTTCTCAGAGGCTGCGGGCGGCGATGTCGCCATGGGAGGTGGTGGCACGGATGTCGAGTTCGGCGGTGCCATCGTTCTTGAGGGCGTTGCTGACACGGCCGTAGCCGGTACCGGCATCCAGCGCGGCCGAGACGCCGGCGGCGGCGGCGACCGAAATGTTGCCGGACTGGGTGCTGAGCACGACCGTGCCCCGCACGGCCTCGGCGATCCGGATGTCGCCCCTTGCGGTGCTGATTTCCGCAGGACCGTTGAGCCGGCCGACCTCGACGTCGCCGTCGATCGCAGTGAGGCGGACGCTCGCGGCCTCGTCGATCTTGATCTGGCGGTACGCGCCTTCGAAGGCGACGTCGCCGAGACGTCCGACGCCGCGGAGCTCGGCGCTGGCGGTCTTGGCCTCGATGCGAGAGCCGGCGGGCAGCTGGACGGTGACCTCCAGGGATCCAGAGGGGCCGAAGAGCTGGCTGTTGGGGGTCGAGGCCGTGATCCGCAGGACGCCGTCGGCGTAGGCGACGGTGGTCTGCTCAGCGGCCTTGGTGTCGCGGCTCTTGGAGGGGTCTGCGGGCCGGACCTCGACGGTGGTGTCGGCGCGGTCTGCGGCGATGAACTGGATGCGCCCGGCGGGGATGTCCAGGACGGCGGAGATCGGGGTGGGGGTGGCGAACTTCTGCATCGTGCTCTCCTGTGCTCGTTCGTGTTTCTGACACCGGAAACGCTACGTTGCTTTCCACAACCCGGCAACAGTCCTGTTGCATCGGAGCGGCATATACGCAGGTAGGAGCATAGAAAGTGTTGCAACGACTCTGGATTCAACGCAACGGTCACTGCACTGATCATTGCAATGAATGAGAAGTGAACGCTATGATGGGGGGAGCAGGGACCGCCATGAAGGACCACCAAGGAGATCGCGATGCCGGGAGGCAGGCTCAGCCAGCAGGAACGTCAGCAGATCGCGCTGGGGGTGGCCGACAGCCTCCCCTACGCAGAGATCGCCCGACGCCTCGACCGTCCCACCTCGACGATCACGCGTGAGGTGATGCGCAACGGCGGCCCCACCGCCTACCGCGCCGACCTGGCCCACCGCGCCACCGAACGCCGCGCCCACCGGCGCAGGCCCGCCTCCTCTCGGGGGGCGGAATCAGTCCCCCAGCCGCACGGACGCGACGCCGAGGCCGTGGCCGAGTACGAGGAGACGTTCACTACCGTCCTCATGGCTTCCGGCCTGACCAAGATGACAGCCCGGGTGCTGACCTGCCTGTTCACCACCGACGCGGGCAGCCTCACCGCGTCCCAACTCGCCCAGCGTCTCCAGGTCAGCCCGGCGTCCATCTCCAAGGCGATCACCTTCCTGGAGAGCCAGAGCCTCGTCCGTCGAGAACGCGACGAACGCCGCCGCGACCGCTACGTCGTCGACGACGAACTCTTCTACCAGGCGACGATCGCCAGCGCCCGATCCAACGACCAGCTCGTCGCAACCGCACGCCAGGGCGTCGCCATCCTCGGCCCCAACACCCCCGCCGCCACCCGCCTGGAGAACATCGCCCGCTTCCTCGACTTCATCAGCGAGAGCATCACCCGTGCCGCCGAACAGGCTCGCGAAGTCCTCCACACCAAACTCGAAACAACCTCGGCGGCACCGGCCAACCAGGTCCAGACCACGGATAGGCAGCCGTCTCGACCACCACAGCCATGAGACGAAGCGTCCGCTAGTTGTCCGCGACCACCAGCCGGTAGCCGACGGAGGGGTCGTTCTCCAGGAAGTGGCCGTCCTCGTCGTGGAGCTTCCGTCTGATCCGATACGCGTAGACCTTGAGGTACTGCAACTCCTTCGAGTACGCGGCTCCCCAGACGTTTTCCAGGATCATCCGCCGGGTGCAGATTTTTCCGACGTGGCGGGCAAGGTACGCGAGGAAGTCGAACTCTTTCGGGGTGAGGTCAAGAGGACGACCGTCGAAGGTGGCCTCGTAGTGCACGAGGTCGAGACGAAGGGGGCCGGCGCGCAGTTCTGTCGTCTGATCGTCCGCGGTCCCCGCCAGGTGGTGGCGGAGTGCGACGCGTACGCGCGCATCAAGTTCCCGCATACCGAACGGTTTGGTCATGTAGTCGTCGGCACCGCCGTCGAGCGCGTCCACCTTGCGGTCTTCGGAGCTGTCGGCCGACAGAACGACGACGGGAAGGTCGCTCCAGGTGCGGATGCGTCGGCAGACCTCCAACCCGTCGATGTCCGGCAGGCCGAGGTCCAGGACGATCGCCTCAGGTGGTCGCAGCGCGACCTCGTTGAGCCCGTCGATGCCGGTTTCGGTGGTCCGTACGTCATGACCGAGTGCCCGCAGCCCGACCCGGCAGGCGTTGAGCAGGTCGCTGTCGTCGTCAACGATCAGGATGCGGGACAAGGTGGATCTCCTCGGGAAGTGGCGACGCAACGGGCAGGGTGAAGCAGAATCGGGCGCCGCCCTGGGGCGCGTCTTCGGTCCAGATGGGCAGCAGCACCTGACCACTTCAACGGTGCTCGGAGAGGCCGGCTGGACGATCTCGAGGGAGAGGTCGGAGACCAGGCCACCCGGACGAAGAGGACGGATACGCTGATACCAACCGAAGATCGGTAGGAACGGGCGAGCCGGTGACAGGAAGTGGAACAAGCGGTCTGGTTCGCAGGCTCGAGGACGTCGCGCGTGCGTCGTTCCTGGAGCTGTTCTTCGATGTCGTGTTCGTCTTCGCGCTCCGCGCGCTCGCCCAGCAGTTGCTCAACAACCTGACCTGGTCCGGCGCGTTCCAGGCACTGGTGCTGTTGCTGGCCATCGGATGGGTGTGGTCCCTCACCGCGAGGGTGACCGGGCAGTTGAACCCGCGACGGCCGCCGGTGCAACTGCTGGTCATCGCCACCATGGTGGGTGCCCTGGTGCTCTCGGCGGCGGCCCCCGAGGCGTTCGGCAGGACCGGCTTGATCTTCGCGGTCGCCTACCTTGCCATCCAGATCGGTCGCAGTCTTTTCCTCGTGGTCCTGTTGCGGGGCCAGGAGCTACAACGTGTTGCGGGACGGGCGGCGATCTGGCATGCCGCCACCGGGGTGCCCTGGCTTGTCGGGGCGGTCGCCTCAAGCGGAGTACGCACGGCGCTGTGGACGCTCGCGGTTGTCCTCATCTACGTCGCACGGTGGTTCAGCTACCCCCTGCCAAGACTCATGCGCCTGGGCGGTGCACAGGTGCCGGCCGGCGGCGAGTTCCTGGCCGAGCGCAACCGGGCACTGTTCGTCATCGGCCTCGGCGAAGTCATTCTGGCCATCGGATCGACCCTCACCAGTCGCGGTTTTGCTACCGATCGGACCGTGGCGTTCGTGCTGACATTCGCCGTCACTGCATTGATCTGGCGGATCTACATCTTCCGTGCCGGAGAAGACGTCGGGCCAGCCATCGGGGCATCAGCCAATCCCGACCGTCTCGGCACCCTGGTGTCCTACGCACACCTGGTCATGATCGCCGGCCTCGTCGTCGCCTCGGTAGGCGCCCAACTGGTCATCGACGATCCACTAGGCAATCCACGCGCGACCCCGACCGTCACCATCCTCGGCGGTACCGCGCTGTTCCTTGCCGGTCGGATCTTCCTGGAGTACCTGGTGTTCGGCCACGTCTCCAGAAGCCGCGTCATCGGGCTGGTCGCGCTCGCCTGTCTCCTTCCGCCGATGCTGCTCCTGCCACCGCTCGTCAATGCCTTCGCCAGCGGCGCAGTCCTCACCGGGATCGTCATCGCCGACAACATTCGCGTACGACGGCACCCCGCACCGATCTCCCCACCAGGTCCCCACCGCTCGAGCAGCACATGACCACCGGCGGCGGGTCGACGCCTTCAGGCGAGCGGGCCGCACAGAGGCGGAAACCGAGCAGGTCGGTCTAAAGAGTGGAGCCGTCACGTGTGGCCGCACGCTTGCTGGCGGTGTAGACACCGCGTGAGAGCGTCATGATCGCGAAACGGAGAGCAAGTACGGCCAGGCCGGCGACGGTGTAGAACGCGACGACCCCGCCGTGGGTGACCCGGGCCCGGAACGGATTCGCTGTGGCGGCCGCCGCAGCGTCCGCTCCCACGGTGAACTCCGCCGTGCCGGCTACCGGGTGTCCGTCGGTGAAGGTTGCTCGCCAGCTGATCTCGTACCCGCCGTCGGGCATACCTGCTTTCACCTGGTCGATCAGCGTCGCTCCTTGGACAGCCGGCCGACCGCCGGCCCAATCCGTACCCGTGTGGTCCATGATCGTGACGGTGCTGTCAGACATGATCTCGGCGGCGAACACCACCTCGACCCGTTCCGGAGCAGTCGCGAGCGCGGCACCGGCGGCCGGCGTGATCGAATGCGTCGCGCCGTGGGCGACCGCGGGGGCGGGCGTGACCGCCAGCGGGAGACCGGCAGCAAGCGCGACCGCGACGATCAATCCGACGGTACGACGAATGCGAGGCGCCCGACCGGTGTCCGACTCGCCGGTCACGCCTGCCGCAACGCTTCTCTTCATGGCGTGCTCCCCTCCGCCGCGAACGACCGCGGCATCTGCGAACTGGACCGAGCGGCCCCCCGATCCGTGACAGCAGAGCTCGCCGCCGAGCCATCTGTCACGAATCGGAGACCTGCTCGGTCCGTACCTGGTGACACTCGCCCACCAGCGGCGGGCATCCGAGACAGCGCAAGGAGCAACAACTCGTGACCATCATCATCCGCATCGCGCTGGCGATCTTGTTTGTCGACAACCTCGTGGTCGGGGCCTGGAACGCGTTCTGGCCGGCCAGCTTCTACACGAACTTCCCGACGGTGGACCTCACGCCGCCGTTCAGCGAGCACTACGCGCGGGACTTCGGTACGGCATCACTGGCGATCGCCCTGCTGCTGGGCATCGCGGCGGTCAAACCCAGGGCCCACTTCGTCATCCCTGCCGCAGGTGCCTATTCGGTCTTCGCGGTGCCGCATTTCTTCTTCCACATCACGAACATGGAGCAGGCGACGGTAGGTGAGGCGATCCTCCTCACCACCGCAAACGCGGCCGTGGCGCTCATCGGCCTGGTGATCATCCTGCTGACGGTGCTGCATGACCGCCGAGTGGCTCGGCGCGGCTTCGCGTCGGCTCGGGCCGCCCACTGAACCTTCCGGACCAACCAGTGGGAGAAACGATGGTTCCCGAACCCCGCCGGCCACCTCGGTCAAACGCGCTACCCAGCACGTTCTGCGTCGTCGTCGCCGAACGACGCCTCCTCAAGAACCTCGCATATCACCTGCTCGGTTCGGTCGACGTGGCCGAACACGCGGTGCAGGAGACGTACGCCGGCTGGTACACGATGCCGGACGACAAACAGGACGGCATCGACAGGCCCTTCCTTTGGCTCGTCGGCACGCTCGTGCAGATCTGTATCGGTCTGCTCGACTCGTCGCCGCCCCGCTCCGGTGGCCAGACCGCCGATCGAGCAGGTCGCCTCCATGTTGCGGGCCCTCCACCTCAGAGGTGGGGTGCCTGGCGCCATGCACCAATGCTGTAGTCCGGCCGCGTAGGGGTATCTGTATGCGCTGGTGCCCAACGGACAGTGGCGATATCGGCGGTAGTTCGAAATCACCTGCAGATTCAGGGATAGAAGCGACGAGGCGGGCGGTCATGGTAGGGCGAGGGACAGACGGGACACTGATCGGCGCGCTAGAGGTGTTCGACGCGGTCCGCCCGCGGCTCTTCGGCATCGCCTACCGAATGCTCGGAAGTGTCGCGGAGGCCGAGGACGTCGTGCAGGAAGCCTGGCTTCGGTGGCAACAGACCGATCGCAGCCAGGTAAGGGACCCAATCGGGTTCCTGGTCACGACGACTTCTCGGCTCGCTCTGAACGCCGCGACATCGGCTCGCGCCCGACGCGAGCTGTATCCCGGACCGTGGCTACCCGAGCCCGTCGACACCTCCGCCGACCCGACACTCCAGGCCGAACGGAACGAGTCACTCGGACTTGCCGTGCTGCTCCTGTTGGAACGGCTCACCCCGGCCGAGCGGGCGGTGTACGTGCTGCGCGAGGCGTTCGACTACCCGTTCCGGCGGATCGGCGAGGTACTCGACATCAGCGAGGCGTACGCACGGCAGCTCGGCCGACGCGCCCGTACGCACCTGGCCCAGCAGCGGCGCGATCCGGTCGCCCGCGCCGACCACGGCCGCCTGCTGCGTGCCTTTCTCGCCGCCGCCCGGTCCGGTGAGCTGACCCGGCTCGAGGAACTGCTCGCCACAACAGCCACCTCCTATGCCGACGGCGGCGGCACCGTACGGGCCGCCCAGGTACCCATCGTCGGACGGGACAACGTCGCGCGTTACATCCTGGGACTGATCCGGAAGTTCGGCCACGACCTCTCAACGGAGATCGTCGAATCCAACGGCCAAGCCGCGATCCTCATGTCGCGGCCCGGAACAGCGGTCGCGTTGGTCACCATCGACGCCTCACCCGCCGGAATCGAACGAGTGCTGATCGTCCTCAACCCGCAGAAACTAGCCCAGTTCCAGCGGTAACCGTCGGCGCCGGTGACCAGCAGGGCGACGCCGATCGGGGCGACAAAGTCCCGCTGACTGAAGCCGACTGACTTGAGGTCGACTGGCACCCTCGGAGCGGCTACCTCCGTGACATGAGACGGGTCAGTCACGTCTGGATGGGAGCGCCGGTCGCGGAGGGCGGTCCTCGGTGGAGAGGACATCGGCGAGGAACGCCGGCTGGGAACCGGGACGAACAATCTGCGGCAGATACCGCAGGGTCAAGGGAGTCAGCCCTCGCCGAGAAGATCCCAGCGGTTACCGGCGATATCGAGGAAGACCGCGACCCGGCCGTAAGGCTCGGTGCGCGGCGCTCGGACGAAGGTGACCCCGGCTTCGACCAAGCGCGCGTACGAGGCATCAAAGTTGTCGACCCGGAGGAAAAAGCCGACCCGCCCTGCTGCCTGGTCACCCACAGCAGCGCGTTGACGGTCTCCATCCGCACGAGCGAGCAGAATTCCGGTCTGTGCACCCGGCGGCCGAACAACGACCCACCGCTTGGGTCTCCCGTCATTCGTCAGTGAGGGTGAGTCCTCCACGAGGTCGAAACCCAGCACGCCAGCGAAGAACTCGATCGCGGTGTCGTAGTCGTCGACGATCAGAGCAACCAAGTCGATCTGCACCGGGGCAGCCTAGAGAAAATCTCGTCCGGCTCGCCACTGAGCTCGGACTGCGACAGATGCGGATTTCCACGTCGCTGGGCCTATCACCCAGTCGCGTGCTCGAACAGTGGGCGGGGCCCGCACTCAGGCGAAGTAGTGGCCCTGCTGGAGGTCGGCGATCAGCCCGAGGCCCGCAGGTTGCCATCCGAGAAGGTCACGAGTGATCTGCGCCGAGGCAGGCCCGTCGATTGCCCAGAGGCCGCCAAGCCAGCCGACGTTGTCGCCAGCTTCCTCGGGGCTGACGGAGACTGCGGGAAGGTGCAGATGTGCGGCGAGAGTCTCGGCGACCACACGGATCGGCACGCCCTCGTCGCCGACCGCGTGCAGCACTGAGCCGGGCGGCGCGGACTCGACCGCGAGGCGGAACAGTCGCGCGGCGTCATCGCGGTGGACGGCGGGCCAGCGGTTGCTGCCGTCGCCGACGTACGCAGCGGCGCCCTTCTGGCGCGCGAAGCCGATCGCGGTGGCGGTGAAGCCGTTGTCGCCCTTGCCGTGCGTGGCTGGTGGGAGCCGCACGATCGAGGAGCGGACCCCGTGGCCGGCGAGCGTGAGAGCGTGCCGGGCGTTTGCCATCCGTCCGCCGGCGCCGCTGATCGGGCCCGTGCTGCCGGTGTCCGGGGCCAGCCCGTCGCGTTCGGTGGCGACGACACCGGACGGCAGCCCGAGCACGCCGAGCATGCCGGAGGCCATGACGAACGGCTTGCCGGTGCCGGCGAGGGCTTCACCGAAGGCGTCGATCGCCGCGCGATCGGCGTCGGTGGCGCTGGCGAAGTCGCCGGCGAAGAACATGTCGTGCTTGAACGCGAGGTGGACGACGCCGTCGGAGGCGGCGGCCGCGTCGCGCAGGGCGTCGAGGTCGTCGAGCGATCCCGGGCGGACCTCGGCCCCCATCGCCCGCAGAGATTGGGCCGCCGCGTCCGAGCGGGCCAGTCCGGTGACCTTGTGGCCGGCGGAGATTAGCTCGGGGACGAGCCCTCGACCGACCCAGCCCGACGCTCCGGTAACGAACACACGCATGAGGAACTCCCAGTTCCTAGAACGACCGTACAAGGAACGAATGTAGTACGATCGTTCTAGGAACCGCAACCCAGAGGGATCACGAGGCAGCGATGACGGGACGGCCGGTCAACCACCAGCGGCGGGCCGACCTGCTCGACGCCGCGGTCGACTACGCGATGCAGCACGGGTTCGCCGAGCTGTCGTGGCGGCCGGTGGCCCGCGCCCTCGGGGTGTCGACCACAACGCTGGTGCATCACTTCGGCACCAAGGAGCAGATGCTCGAGGCCATACTCGGGCGGTTGCGGGAGCGTGCTTTCACGGCCACGAGCGAAGCGGTCGGCGACCAGCCTGACCTGGCTGCGGCCGCGCGTGCGGTCTGGACCCGCGCCTCCGACCCGCGCCAGTGGGCGGAGTTCCGACTGTTCTTCGCGGTCTACGGACGCGCTCTACAGGCACCGCAACAGTTCACGGAGTTCCTCGAGCGCGTCGTGGCCGACTGGATGAGCGCCCTGGTCGACGCACAAAGACCGGGCACCGACGTGGCGACTGCGACGCGCACCGCCACCCTGGTGATCGCGACGATCCGCGGGCTGCTGCTCGACCTGCTGGCCACAGGCGACCAAGACCGCGTCCAGGACGCAGCCGACAGCTTCCTAGCGACTCTCGAACACGGCCCGCAGCTACAAGGCAAAACACAGCCACGCTGAGCGGCGCGGAAAGCAATAGTCCTAGCGAAGTTCCGCGATCCTGGCCCGGGTGTTGGCCGGGGCTTCGGGGTGCCCGCGCTCGACGTCGACCCGGACGTCAGCCACGGTCTTGCCAGCCAACTCCCGCCGCCAGGCCAGGTCGGCACCCCGCATGGCCTGGGCGAACGCACAGGACTGTCGATAATCGACGCCCGCGTGCTCCCCCGGCCCCTTGCTGAGGATCTGGTCGCACTGGAACAGCTCCTCCGGGCCCTCGATCGCGGCCACGATGTCCAACAGGGAGACCGCCCCCGGGGCCCGGGCCAGCTGAAAGCCCCCGCGCGACCCCGAGGTCGACGTCAGGATCCCGGCCCGAACCAGGGCCTGGAGCTGCTTGTTCAGGTAGGCCGGCGGCAGCTCGTAGAACGCCGCGAGGGTGCCGGTTGGCACCGGGGCGTCCAGCCAGCTCAGGTTGAGGCACGTGTGGAGGGCCCATTCGACGCCCTGACTCATCCGCATAGTCCTGGACTTTACATGTCCAGAATTTGTGACGCATGCCATGATCACTAGCGCCGAGCAATCCTGGACATCTAGTGTCCAGGAAACAGTCAAACAACGAAGGAGCCGACAATGACACTGGTACGCGCAGCCCAGGCCGAGGTTCTCGACAGCGACCCGGCCAGCGTGATCACGCTGCTGCTCGATCCCGAGCACACCGGCGGCGCCCTGACCAGCAACCGCACCCTGCTCAAGCACGGCACCGACGGCGCGCCGCCGCACCTGCACACCCACTCCGGCGAGCTGTTCTTCGTGCTCGACGGCGCCCTCGAGATGCTCGTCGGCGACGAACTGCACACCCTGCACAAGGGAGACGTGCTCTTCGTCCCGCCGAACACCCCGCATGCCTTCGCCCCCGCCGACGACCAGGACGTCGACTTCCTCGTCGTAATCACCCCCGGCAAGCCCCGGTTCGACTACTACCGACTGCTCGACAAGGTGCACCAGGGCGAAGCCACCTGGCAGGAAGTCGGCGAGACCCAGGACCGCTACGACAACCACTACGTGGACAGCCCGGTGTGGGCAGGCCGCGCGGCTAACCACTTCGACCTGAAGAAGTAGTTCCGGCGGGGTGGCCGTGCATGGGTGTGGCCGAGGCGGTATCCCGGGATCGCTTGGAGGGCTGGGGTCTCGGGCGTCGGCGGCGTCGACTGCGGTGATTGTGGCGAGGTTGTGGGCCAGGAGATGTCAACCTAGATGAGCGCCGAAACCAAGGGGTGCGGCGGCGGTCCTGCCAACTGAACGGTCGTCTCTTGCACTGAGCGTGGGCAATCACTGCGGCCCGTGCTGGCGGCGCTGTGGCAGTGGGGCGTGCACGACCACAACAGCTGGGTCACCGAGGCCCCTCAGCCGTACTCGTCGCCGATCACGGCAGGACCGCGCGCCAGGTGACGGCGGCAGCCACGGCCACCACGGACAGGGCAGTCCATGCCAAAGGCGTTACGCCTGCTGCTGTCAGCAGCGGTGCACGTTGGCTGCCACTCGATCGGCCGCGATCGCTGCTTGGGAGTTCAGAGGGCGGTCAATCGGATCGCGCCAGCAGTGGCCCGACCGGGACCGCCACTTCCGCCGCTGTTCCCAATGCAAGTCACACATACAGCGAAGCCCGTTACCGACTACTCCGGTAACGGGCTTCTGACCTTTACAAGGTCAGGTCGGGGCCTCGACATGCATCGACAACTATTTGCGCTGCTTCGAGTGGGGGCAGTCGTCGGCATGCTTGGGTGCGGACGGGTCTCGCTAGCAAGCTCGTCTCCCAGATCTCTCTCGACGACCATCGTGGCGCAGCAGCTCTACGATGCGGCACTATGCACCATGCGTGTCGGACAGGCCGGCATGACGCGAGCCGCCCGCCCCTTCCTGCGCAGCCCGCTCGATCTTCGCCCGGTACGCCTCGCGGGCCGCCGTGTCGATCTGCTCCTCGTACTCAGGCCTCATCCCGGTGCGGCCATCGAGTTGCTCACGCAGGATGTCGGCGTGTCCGGCATGCCGGGTGGTCTCCTGAAGGACGTGGATCATGATGGCGAACAGCTTGACGTCCGACCGCGACCACCACGGCACGTGTCCGGGCGCGTCGAGGGGAAGCGCTTGAATCGTCGCGTCCGCATGCCCCCAGGCACGCTGATAGAAGTCGGTGATCTGTTCGCGGGTCTCGTCCGGGGTCACCCACAGGTCGCTGCCGTCCGCGTCCTGCCATCGCCCCAGCGCATCCGGGGAAGGGCGGCCGAAGACCTCACCGAAATACCAGGCCTCCAACGTCGCCATGTGCTTCACCAGGCCGAGGAGGTTGGTCCCCGTCGCTGTCAGGGGACGCCGGATGTCGTACTCGGACAGGCCGTCGAGCTTCCAGACCAGTGCCTCCCGGATCCCTTTGAGCCGGCCATGCAGGCAGTCCTTCGCGAAATCATCGATCATGGGACACGAGCTTGCCATCCGACAGCGAGCGGAGCACTTCTGGGACCTCACAGCGCCGTGGTTCGTAACTCGCCGACACGAATCCGACGACGATCTGCAGTGCCAGGCCCGAGGTTCAACTTGTGTCCGAAGCCGCGGAGAACCCCATACGACAGACATTCGGACAGTCGAGCTGCCACGAGGCCCGCACGTTCCTGGAGTCCGCCCGCCACGACGAGGACCCGCTCTACGCCGCCTACGCCCTGGTCCTCGTCGTCGGTCTGCGCAAAGGCGAGGCGTTGGGACTCACCGGGGAGGACGTCGACCTCGACGCCGGAGAGCTGACAATCGGCCGCCAACTGCAACGCGTGCGCGGGCAACTCCTGCACCGCGACACCAAGACCCAGGCGTCCGACGCCAACCTGCCCCTGCCCGACATCTGCCTGACCGCGTTGAAGCTGCGACGCGAGCAACGTGACGAAGCCCGAGCAACCGCCGGCAAGGCGTGGCACGAGAACGACCTCGTGTTCACCACCCGCTATGGCACACCCATCGAGCCCCGCAACTTCCAGCGATCCTGGCAGACCCGATGCGACAAGGCAGGAGTCAAGCTGATCACCGTCCACGACGCGAGGCGGACCTGCGCCACGCTCCTGGCCGACCTCGACGTCCACCCGCGAGTTGCCATGCAGATCCTCCGGCACGCCCGCTTCTCGGTGACGATGGAGATCTACACCCAGGTCTCGTCGAGAGCGACCAGGGACGCACTCAAGCGCCTCGGCGAATCGCTAACGCAATAGCCGGGCTGCTGCACTTAGCTGCTGCACACAAGCAGAAAGGCCACCTCCCGAAGCCGGGAAGTGGCCTTTGACCTGCGTGGGCGATGCTGGTATCGAACCAGCGACCTCTTCGGTGTGAACTCTCGGCGAGCCGGTCGGATCGGGCTTGACGCGAGGTCAAACGGCCTGCTGGCGCCCATCTCGGTCGGGTTCGGCTGGCACGGCTGCTGTACTTCGTTGCTGTACTGCTGGCGTCAGACAAGGCGCTGGATGCGGACCTTGGGGCGCTCGTTTCTCAGGTGGCCTTGCTTGTGCTGGCGGACCTGCTCGTTCCAGACCTCCTGGTCGTAGTCGGGGGCCGGCGGGATCCACCGGTGGGAACCGTCGCTGTAGTGGAACTTCTCGTCACCGGGTCGCAGGATGCTCATCGGGTCCAGCCGAGGAATCGGTGATGCAGGTGGCCGGCGGGGACGTGGGGCAGGTCCTGGGCGGCGTCGACGAGCTGGGCGGCCAGGTAGAGGGCGAGGGATACCTGGGCTCTGTCGTAGTCCGCTCGCAGCTCCCGCCTCCGGGTCTGGCAGGGCCAGTCGGCACCGCAGCCGCCGCACGTCCAGGCCGGCGTGATCGGGTGGTGAGTGGTCATCGGGCGCCGTCCTGGCTGGGCCAGTGGCCGCGGTTTATCGGGATGCG
Organism: Micromonospora sp. NBC_00858; assembly: GCF_045207365.1. Classification (NCBI taxonomy): domain Bacteria; kingdom Bacillati; phylum Actinomycetota; class Actinomycetes; order Micromonosporales; family Micromonosporaceae; genus Micromonospora; species Micromonospora sp. NBC_00858. Next base: position 4,408,606 of record NZ_CP108828.1, read on the forward strand.
GTGACGGCTGCGGCACGGCAGGTCCGCGCCACAGCGGCAGATGCGTCGCCAGTGCCGCCATGACCAGACCGGGCGGTGGCGCCGGGCGAGGGTGAGCGCTGCTGCCAGGACGTACTCGTCGTAAGAGATCCGCTTCATCGGCTCGCCGCAGCGGTCGAGGGCGCAAACCGCCGAGTTGGGGAGATCGAAGAGAGCACTGCCGCCTCCTCGTGCCGCAGCTATCAGGAGGCGTGGATGCCCGATCGCGGGGGATGCGCCGGACATCCACGCCGGCGAGGGCGGCCCACAGCGCCAACCGAGGGAATCGACCTCCTCGGCAACCTCCCACAGGTACCGTTGGGTAGTCAAGGGCTGACGTAGGTGGTCTACTCGTGTTGCCAACCGAGGGGAACACTGTGCCACCGCGTTACCGCTATGAGCAGATCGCCGACGACCTCGCCGAACGCATCAAGTCCGGCGAGTTCCGGCCGGGCTCCAAGCTGCCCAGCCGGCGAGAGTTGATCGAGCACTACGGCGTCACTGAGCCCGTAATCGACCGAGCCATGCAGGTGCTACGGATCAAGGGAATGACCGAAACCCTGCCGGGCGTGGGCGTCTTCGTCGCTGAGTAGATTCCTCCTACAGCCAGCCGCCGGGACCTGGACCCTTGTCGACCGCGATTATGGAACGCGAGCGTCGCCTTTCGGGGCCTAGAGTGCGATCCATGTCGGGCCGGCGGGAACGGATACGTCGAGAGCTGGGCGGCTTCCTCAAGCAGTATGGCCGCAGCTCTCGATCTCGCAACGGGATGGATCCCAACGATCGCCAGTACAGCCGCAAACTGGAAACCCAGATCAAGCGGTTGCGCCCTGAGGACCTTGACCGCCTGATGCGAGACGACGATGGCGACGACCAGTAGCAAGCACCGCCAGTTTAAAACCGACGACTCCTTGACCCCCAGGCAACCAACACATCTGCCCGACCTGCTTCCCCACGACAGGTGAGCTGCGAGAACCGTCCTCCGGCGTCCACGGTTGTCCGCCGACGTCGGTCCCGGTCGTCACTCAGTTAGTCACCCAGTCCCACCGGGACCTCGTAGTCCCCACGTAAGCCGGTGACCTCGTCACCCTGAGGGTCGTAGATGACCAGGCCGTGCTGCTCCGCCAGATCCAGGATGACGTCTATCGCCTCGCTGCCCCGCGGTGAGTAGCTGATGTTCATGCTCACGTGGTCGAAGCCGACATCGAGAGGTGCCGACATCCAGGGCGACTCCGGGTCGTACGGCGGATGATCCGGGAAGCGCGCACGCAGTTCCTCGTAGAAGGAGACGATGCGCTGGTCAAGCTCGCCGTCTCGGTGTTCCATGCCGGTGCAGTGATCGGCCATCTGCCGCGCATCGTCTGCCGCCGTGGAAGGCTCGACCGCCAGGACCACAAGATCAAAACTCACGGCTACATGCTCCCTGACCAGGAGCGGCTCCGTCGACCTCTACCCCACCGTCAGTTTGGAGGGTGCCAAGCATCAGCTTGGGAATCGGGTTGATTCACACCGTGAGTAGGCCGCGCTGCCTAGTGGATGACCAGGTCCCGGGCGCCGAGGTGCCCTTGTAGGCCGTTGCGGACCGCTGCATCGGGCACACATCGGGCACGCCGACGTTTCGCTGTGAACTCTCACCGTCACGGTCGCGGTCAGTTCCCGTATCCCGGCAACCAGGGCAGCGAATCGACCTCGGCCGCTCGCCCCTTCAAGACCATCCTGAACAGGTCCAGCATCCCGGCCCGGGAGTAGCCATCCATGTGCAGCGGGCCGCGGACTTCGTCGTGATCCTCCCAGATCACAAGCCCTCGGCTGCCCTCGAACGCCGACACGCTGTACCCAGCCTCGTTATCGCTGATCCACACGTCAGGATGCTCTGGGTCCTCGACCTCTAGCTCGTCGAGCAGATCGGCGAGCTGGTCGACCGATGACGCATCCTCACTGCTTCCCCACCGATGCTGGATGGAGCAGCGTCTTGCCCGCGGAGCGTTAGCCATGGAGCAATCCTCGCCCATGCCGAGACTGGTGCCCGATGTGTGCCCCGGCAGACTCCTTGACCCCAGGCAACCAACACGCCTCTGTCACCTGCTGCTCTACGCCGACTGAGCTGCTACGACGGTCCTTCGCTATACGTACTCGTCCGCGGACGTCCGTCGCGATCGTCACTCAATTGGTCACCCGCCCGCACGTCGGCTGTCGTCGGCTCGCGTCGCGTCCTGACCCGGGCGGCTAGACGGACGACTCTTCTTCTGGCCAACACGGCTTAGCAGGATGAGAAGTGGGCCGCCGACGAACAGCGTGAGGCAGCAGCACAGGCTCCTAAGCGGGACGCCTGGATCGACGGTGGAGGGTTCCATTCGAAGCACCCTAGCCAAGATCAGGCGATGTTCGGTGTCCCCGCCTGCCGTTGGCCTCGATCCTGATGCCACTTGGCGTTGTATTGATTTCGGCGGTGGACGTAGCCATCCGAACCGGGCGAGATGCTCTCTGACCCGGGCCGGGACGCGTCATCGATGGTCATTGGTCGTCACTGCTGGTTCACCTCAGACGGCCTGGAGACGGCCTGATCTTGATGGCCCGTCCGATGCTCGCCAACTGGTATCGACTGGATAGCCGGTCCCGCTACGGCTTGGACCAGACAATCGTCGACGACGTCTACAGGTACCTCCGCCTGCCCCGACCCCTCGCTTGTAAGTTCTGGACAGCCCGTCGACCACGTCCAGCTCCGGCCGGCCAGCCTCCGTTCGACCCGCCCGTTGCACGTGATCGTGCGCCGTCGTCCGCCCGTTGCTACAGCCGCTGCTACACCGTCCGGTATCCCATCGGACCAGCGGATTAAGAGTGCTGCCTCTGGGCCATGGCCAAACCCTCTGGCCTCGGCTATGCCTGCTGGGCTGCCGTGCTGGCCGTGCTCGTCTTGCGGCCGGTTGGGGTCGCACTGGGGTCACCCCTGTTCGACGCTGTCGCTGTTGGCGCTACTGGCCCGCCCTCCCCGGGTACGCCGGTCTCCCTAAGGGACGTCTCGTAATCCCGGCGTCTGTCTGCTGAGGACGGTCATCGAGGATGTCTGGGTGCAGGTGATCACCGCGAGGCACCCGGAGTGGATCTTTCCGTTCACTGGACTGCAGCCCGCCCAGTTCCGCCGGCTGGTCCACCTGGTCGCCGAGCGTGGCGGTGACGCGATCGCTGACGGCCGGCCAGGCCGGCAGTGGGCTCTCGACCTGGCCGACCGGGTGCTGCTGGTCGCCGCGTACTGGCGGACGAACCTGACGATGCGCCAGATCGGCCCGTTGTTCGGGGTGTCGCACTCCGCCGCTCACCGGGTCATCGACACCCTCGGCCCGCTGCTGGCCCTGGCCCCGATTCGCCGGCGCCGGGTCGACCAGATCGCGATCGTCGACGGCACCCTCATCCCGACCCGGGACCACCGCCTGGCCGCCCCGAGCAAGAACTACCGCTACTCGACGAACCTGCAGGTCGCCATCGACGCCCACACCCGCCTCGTGGTGGCCCTCGGCGACCCACAACCCGGCAACCGCAACGACACCATCGTCTACCGGACCAGCGGCATCGACCAGAAGCTGGCCGGACGGCCGGTCATGGCCGACGGCGCCTACCGCGGCAACCCAGAGGTGATCATCCCGTACCGCAAGCCAGCCGACGACAGCGAGCTACCCGAGTGGAAGGCAGACCTGAACAGACAGCACCGCACCGTCCGAGCACAGGTGGAACACGCCCTGGCCAGGATGAAGTGCTTCAAGATCCTCCGCGACTACCGCCGCGCCGCCCACACATTGACCGACGCTTCTTCCGGCATCGCCCATCTCCACAACATCATCCTCGCCGGCTGAACCACCAGCCCGGGCGGGGCAACACCTTCGGTGAGTTACGAGACGTCCTTTAGCTCCCGTGTCACTGTGCCATCTAGGCAACGGCGCTAACTGTTCATATCCTCAGGGCGTGACTAATGCAGGCGGCGACGAAACCATCACACCCTTCTACCGATATAATGCTCCCGACAAACCAGTCCGACTCTATAAGGGGCAAATTTCGGGGATTGCGGATCGTCCATTACAAGGCGAAATTCGAATGAATACCGCATCAAAACTAAGCGTTGTATGGATCGCCAAACCGTCGGGCTCCATGGCATTTGGACCACGCCCGCTAAATCTCGGCCTCAACGGGGCATTCAAGAGTGATCCCATTGAGGCTTTCGCGCGCAACTGGGACGAGGGGTGGATCAATGAGGCGGAACTCGGATCCAAGGAGGTCCGGTTAGCAAAAGCCAAGCTCCATTGGTTCAACCTTCCTCGACTACGTGCAGCGCGGCGCCTGCATTCAAGCAACAACAGTGCGGCCGATAGCTACAGGTGGGAACTATCGATCGCCGGATGGGTGCTGCGACTCGATCGGCGGCCTGACTACGATGCGGTGTGGGCCGGCCTGCATGAGTCCGAGAAGTTTCTCATGACCCATGTCATGGAAGTAACCAGAGCCGACGGTAGCGAATACGGCGTTGACGATTTGAAGTCGCTCGCCACGGCCCTGCATATGGCTTTCTCTTTCGCCATGGGCTGTCACGTTGCGCCAGCACTCCCAATAGGTTACGACGGGTCGGGGCGAGTCGTGTGGAAGCAATGGCGCGTCCCTCACTGCGATCCCGCACGCAGCATCAGTCCCGGGTGGTGGTCCGACTTCCAAGGGGCCGACTTCGACTCGTATCTTCAACTAGCGGTGCCGGCACTGATGGACTCACCGCTCGGCGAGCAACTTCAATTTCAGATGATGTTTGCCATCGCTTCCATTGTGCCGACAGGGTTCGTAGAGCAGCGAATTATGATCGGCTTCGCTGGGATCGAGCATTTCACCTGGCACAGACTCGTGGTCGACAGACACATGAGTAAATCCAGCTACCGCGATTTGGACGGGCACGAGCGACTCCGCAAGGTGCTGAACATGGCAGGCATCCCGGCCGACCTCGACGCGGCCATATCACCTGCGTTGGATGCGTTTGCCAAGGCTGAGCTAGCGAGACAGGGCCGCGCGTTGGATGCGGCAGATGTTGCCACTCAGATGCGCAACCGTCTCGTGCATCCCACAGATCTGCCTGGACTGGTGTATCACATCGCTGACCTCATCACCGAGGCTTGGGCGCTCACTCGGCATTTCCTCGCGCTGTTGATTCTTCAGACTCTCGACTACCGCGGCAGCTACCGCGATTTGCGCCAGTTGACGGGAAGCGCCCACCAGGTGGCGCCTGTTCCGTGGAAGTGAGAGCACAAGCACTTCCCGCGAGGGCTTGCGCAGCGTCTCTGCCGCCGGCAAGATCCACGCACCGACACCTGGCCGGACGATACGAGGCAATGGCCTTCACTGCGCAGCCCGCGTTTGTACCCCCCACCTGCGGGACGTGGGCGAAGACGAAGACTTCGTCTATGTCATCGGACTGCGCGAGAGCACCGACCCAGAGTCGTGGTCACTGCTGTTCATGGAGCCTGATGACGAGGACCTAGAGGAGGCCGACGACGAGGACCTGGAGGAGGCCGACCTCGGGACCTACTGTCTCCTCGTCGACCCTGGCCAGGCAACCCACCACGGCGGCGTCATAGAGTGCGAGATAACCGAAACGCGGCTGCGACTCAAGCTGACGACAGAGGCGGCCAGAGATCTTGCCATGCCCACCGACGTCACCTTCACCCCTCCTTCAGACCTAGCAGGCCGCCAGATCGCCTCCACCCCGGGCCTGCAGCCGCACAGTCTCCGGCGTACAGGTCGACTCGTCCGTCGCCCACCAGGCCAGCCGCTGTCGCATAGCGGCTGACCTGCTGTCTCTTCGGGTGTTAATGGTCGTCGTTGGTTGGCTTTGGTCGGCCTCTGACGGCCTCGCGACGGCCCGGACGGCCCAGAGACGCCCCGATGGGTGTGTCGGCTTCTGTCGGTCCTGTTTACCGGCAGCAGTGCATACGTTACTGATCGTCCATGAAGATCCTTCGCCGGTATTGGGGCCTCGTCGCGTTGGCCTTGCTGCTCACCGCCTGGTGGACGACCGAGGTGGGTCCTGGAGTGCTGTACCTGTTGTCGGGTGCGGTCGTGCTCTGGTCGCTCTTCCAAGCGCCTGCCTGGTGTGGAGCCGCGACCCGAAGCCGCGGTGGCTTCTGCCGGAACAACTCGCGTGGGCTGCTGCTCGGTTGCCACCTTCGCGAGCATCGGTGGCAAAAGTTCAAGATGTTGTTCTACTCCAGCCGGTGGGCGGCGTTCAGCCGAGGTACATGGGCCACACCCAGCGCCAAGCTCGCCACAGTGTCGGGCTTGATCGGAGGCGTGTCCGCCATAGCAACTGGCATCAAAGACTTCGCGTTGAGTTGAAGCGGAACTAAGACGCACCGTCCCGCAACCTGCGGTAACGCCCTCTGACACCTGCTCACACGGCTCCTGAGGCTGCCGTAGCTGCTCACTGGTTCACGACGTTTGACGGTCTCTTGTGCCCCCTGTGTGCCCCACGCTGCCGTGCTCGTCAGTCTGGTCGTCCTCGATGCCGGGCCGGACCAACTCAGTCTTCGAGGCTAGGAAGCTGAACCTCTCTCGCCCAGACCTGCCAGTCACCGTCCGACTGGCGACGTTGCCAGCCGTCCGGCTCCGGCCCGTGCTCGAAAAACCTGTCGATGCGCCCCTCAAGCCACCCAGCGAAGCCAGCACGCCGATCATCAGAAAGTCCCGGCACAACCATGGCGTGAACCGTCGCGCCACCATCGCTCGGCCTGAGGACTACATAACCGACTACGTCAGGCTCATCGCTGCGGCCTAGGTCCCCCTCCTCAATCGCCAAGCCGCGTTGAAGGAGCCGCTGTTCGGGCTCGGACATCACGGCCTCCATGGTAGGCGGCATGCCGTTGCCGAGCGAGCCGCGGGCCGCGCAGCGGATTAAGAGGACACGCGCCCGGCCGTGGCCAACCGTCCCTGCCTCGGCAGCGGTCCGCTGCTGGCTTGGCTCGTCGTGCTGTCCTGGCGGCAGGTTGGGGTCACGTAGGGGTCAACCTCGCCTACGACCCCTCGTTTGTAAGTTCTGGGCGCTCTATCCGGCGGGGTCCGTCGGCGTCACCGGCCTCGGGCGACCGTCCTGCGTCGGTCCTTGCTGGGTGTCTTCGTCCGCGCCGGTTGCTAATGAGAGTTACCGGGTCGGTTGCGGCAGACTCGGGTCCGGTAGCCGCTGGCGGGTGAGCACTCGCGGTTGCAGGACGCGATCGCAGTCCTAGTGACAGATCGTGCCCCTGCCGGTGGTCGGGAGGCGGGACCGCTGATGGGATGTCGTGCCCGCCGCTCGCCGGCGTGAGCACTTGTTCATTAGCTCGCGGAGGTCTCCCGGAGGCTGCCTGAGGTCCGCTGTGGACTTGGGAGGCTGATGTGCTGTTCGTGGGAGACGACTGGGCCGAGGACCACCACGACGTCGAGGTGCAGGACGAGACGGGCCGGCGGCTGGGCAAGGCCAAACTTGAGGAAGGGATTGCCGGCATCGCCCGCCTGCACGCGCTGATCGGCGAGCAGTTGGGCGAGAGCGATGAGTCGGCTCAGGTGGTGGTCGGCATCGAAACCGACCGGGGCCCGTGGGTGCAGGCACTGATCGCCGCCGGCTACCAGATATACGCGATCAACCCGCTGCAGGTGGCCCGTTACCGGGAACGGCGCGGGGTGTCGGGTGCGAAGAGTGATGCTGGTGACGCGCACGCCTTGGCCGACATGGTGCGCACCGACCGGCATCAGCTGCGCCCGGTCGCCGGCGACAGCGAACAGGCCGAGGCGGTCAAGGTGGTGGCTCGGGCGCACCAGACGCTGATCTGGGAACGCACCCGCCACACATTGCGGCTGCGGCAGACGCTGCGGGAGTTCTTCCCCGCCGCCCTGGCCGCGTTCGACGAACTCGCCGCCGCCGACACCCTGCACCTGCTCGGCAAGGCCCCTGACCCAACATCGGCGGCCCGCCTAACGACCATGCAGATCGCCGCTGCGCTCAAGCGAGCCCGCCGCCGCGACGTGCCGGCCAAAGCCGAGAAGCTACGGGCGGCGCTGCGCGCCCCGCAACTGGGCCAGCCGCCAGTGTGGTCACCGCGGCGTACGCGGCCACCGTCCGCGCCCAGGTAGCGATCCTGACCACGCTGCACATCCAGATCAAGGCAATGGAGGAGCAGGTCGAGGCGCATTTTGGGCAGCACCCGGACGCTGAGACCTACCTCAGCCAGCCCGGCCTGGGCCGAATTCTCGGCGCCCGGGTGCTTGCCGAATTCGGCGACGACACCACCCGCTACGCCGACGCCAAAGCCCGCCGCAACTACGCCGGCACCAGCCCCATCACCCGCCAGTCCGGGAAGAAGAAGATTGTGCTGGCCCGCTACGTGCACAACGACCGGCTCATCGACGCCCTCGGCCGGCAGGCCTTCGCCGCCCTGAAAGCCTCCCCCGGCGCCCGCGCCTACTACGACCAGCAACGCCACCGCGGCCTCGGCCACCACGCCGCCCTACGCCAACTCGGCAACCGCCTCGTCGGCATCCTCCACGGCTGCCTCAAAACCGGCACCCCCTACGACGAGAACACCGCCTGGCAACACCGCGAAGAGCACCACCACAAGGCGGCCGCTTGACCGCAGCGCTCATGGGATGTCTGTCACCGTTGCTGTCGACAGCATCGACCCGGTTGGCAGAGTAAGTCACCGACCCGTGGCGCGTATGACCTGCTCCGATTTCCGTTCAACTAGAGCGCCCACCACCGAAGACGGCTGTCGCACAGCCGACTCAGCGTTGACTCAACCAACAGAAGGAAGCACACTCTCGGCTTGCAGACCAGCCATACCACGCACAGAGCCGGGGCCAGGCATTGCTAGACTCCACTATTGAAATACTGGGCAACGCTGCGCCGGTCGCTGCGGCCTTGTTAGGGCTGTTCTTTTCGTTCTTCCTGGAAAGGATTGGCCGCAGAAAGGCTAAGGCGGTCGAGGCGGAAGTCATATCGGCCCTGGGCCTGACTGAGCGGGCTTCACCTGAGGGCACTTCTGCCAACTCCTCCCACGAATCGCACACTGCTCCAGCCGACGAAGCAAGCAATGATCCGCAAAATAACCCGGTCTCGCCAAGCCAGAACATTTATGTTGACCTCAGAAACGGTAGCGAAGCTTCGGAAGCTCTGGCCGAGATAGCGCAGCAACAATCTGACGGTCACGCCAGACTGATTGTCAAGTACTACGCCCAGGGCCATCAACAGGCCTTCGTCACCTTCATCGCAAGCATTGCATTCGCCGTTGTTGGTTTTGGTGTCATTATTGCCGCTTGCGTCTATCTGCTTACCCACCCAAAGGACCCAGAACCAGCAGCCATCTCGGGAGCAGTTGGGCTTGTTACGCAGGGTGTTGGGTATTTGTTTTTCCGCCGCGCTGACAATGCCCGTGGGTTGATGATGCAACTGATCGACAAGCTTCGCGATGATCGCGACAGAGAGATAAAGTTCATCGCTGGCATGGTTTCGGCAAATAGCATCGTTTCGCCCTCCCTTCGAGACGCCGTCAAGGTAGCAACGGCAGTGCACTTGGCCGGTGTCTCCATGTCGCCGGAGCAGATCGAGGCGATTGCCAAAGAGGCGGCCCGGCCAAGCACAACGAACGCGGCGCCGATCTATATAAACCCGCCGCCTAAGTCGGACACTCCAGCCTCTACGCCATGAGATCGCCGCGTCGCACCGATACACCAACTACAGGTAGGGCGGACCCGGCCGGGCTGGTGATCGGGCCGAACACGTCCTGCTACCTGGACAGATGTCCTCACCAGTGGTCATCGCTGGTCACTCACGATCAACCTCCGGCGGCCTGGTGACGGCCTGGCCCTGGTCCTCGTCGACCTGCCCCGAGCCGGGCCGGCCCGCTACGACCCCTGCGCCTGCCATGGCTGCTCACTGGTTGACGACGTTGACGGTGTCTTGTGCCCCCTGTGTGCCCCAAGCTGTCATAAGCGACTATCGCTCTCGGTTCGCGTCCAGTCGGTCAATCGTCAAGCCGCAGTCGTGAAAGCGTCTCCGACTACTGATCCGATAAGGGCGCCGATGATCCCTGCCCAGAGACTGTCCACATCGGCAGTATCCTCCCTGGATACAAGCCTTGGCCTTAGCCCGGCCTTCGCACTTAGTCTTCGCCATCAATCTCTAGGCGGATCGACTCATCGTCTGGTATAACGAGGACTCCGCTCGTCACCTTGCCCTTCTCAAGCAGGTACAGCTTGTCGGACTTCTTGGTCAAGAGAAGCAGTCCCTCGTACTTGAACGAATAGCGCGAGTTGGAGGACGCCTCTAGCGTCGTTTTCTCCACGCCGGGCCGCTCAATTCGTAGGTCTTCCTTGCTGTACAAGATCGCTACAGGAATTTTTCTGCGGTCGTCCACTGCCTGGTCGGCTCTGTACGCTCCCAGCCCCGAGCCAACCTGGCCTATAAACGAAAGTGTCAGGATCCCAAGCAGTACTAAGATTGCCGGCAGTGCTTGCTGCACATGCGCGAGGATTGCGTCCGGTACGAGCCCCGCCGCCCGCGCAAACCAATAGTAGAGGAAGCCCACCACGGCAGTGAAAAGGCAGAGTCCGGCCACCAAAAGGGACTCGTATGCGTAGCGATCGCGGGCGAATATTATGATCACGTACAACGCCGTGCCTGCTGCCCATAATAGAGCTCCAAAAATCCTCGACATCCCGACTGCATGCCTAACCTTGCCGTCGCGGAAAAACAGAGGGCGACCCTGCACAATGAGATGGATAATCAGGCCAGCAACTAGGAGTACAACCACAAAGACAGTTCCGCCACTTAACATGACGTCCGCAGGACTCATTCCCAATAGTCCCGTCGGTACACCGAAATATCCATAGTAGGCTCTTTCGTGCGACCATCCATAGAAATAAAGTAACCCGATGAAGAAAACCGACTGAGCAATGACTGATTGAGTAATTGCCACGAAAGCGCCTGTGCTCTGTGCTTTTGCGGGTGTTTGGAGTTCGGTCATCGTCATCCTCCTAGGCATCGGGATACTAGTTGAGGCAAGCTCGTTCGCCTGTCTTCCATCCCGTCTGCCGTCGACCCGCCCTTCGGGGAGCGGACTCTCGCCCGGCCCGCCATGAGGTACGGACCGTGACGGCTGGTTCGCGCGCTGGCGGGTCGGGCGATGGTCTGCTCGGCTTGCCCGGGTCGACGGCAGACGGGATGGCCTACCGCAACCAACCACGGACCCGGCGGCTGCCGACGATCTCGGCCATCCTGGAGCCGGAGCGCCCCCGCCGGAGGCGCAGTAGCCGCAACCCCGCCCGGTGCACCAACTGGCCGACGCGGTCGGCGTGCGCTCCCTCACGACGCGCGGGTTCTGGCCGCGCGGCCCGGCCGGCTGCCGGCTCAACCTCAGCGCCCAATGACCTGTCGTTCTGCGGCGGCCCCTTGGGCTTCCCGCTTCCGCGCCAGCCGCCGGGCGTGTTGCGTGGCCGGCGTGGAGCGACAGCGGCGCGTCGGACGCGCGCCCAGGCGGCGGCGCGTGCGGCCCGTTCAGGGCCGCCTTGATAGACGTACAGAAAGTCCTCCCACACGGCCGGCAGCCGGCCGGTCCGCCTCGGCTTCGGGATCACGGCGGGTTGACGTGTCGGCACCCGGTGCTACTCTGGCGCTCGTCGAGCACGCCAGCGCGGCCTTCCTGCCGAATCGCTGGACTCGACGTCGGAGATGCCGGTCGGCCTTCCTGCCGCTGATGCGGGCCACGTCCCGCCGGCTCTCGATCACACCGGCCGCCGTGCCGGTTCCCTGAATCCGCTGAGCGGCCCAGCACGGCCTTCTGCCGTACACGATGGCCCGGATTCGCTTACCTCCACAGGTGGGGCAGCCTGCGGCAACCCGCCGGCTGCCGACATCCCAGGCTCCCCACCCGTGCCGGCTCTACTCATCAGGTCCACGAGCGCGAAAGGACACGACCGATCGGCGGGAAGTGGCACCACCACGATTCCGCCCTCCGGCGTCAGCCGCCCTCCCGGCGGTGCCAGGAGACCCGACGAACACCACCAGCGGACAGGCGTCCATGGCTGGTGGTGCTTCGTCTCCCGTCCCTGTCACCGTCTGAGGAGGAAGCCATGTCCACCCCGCTCGACCTGTACCGGCCCGCCGTCGCCGCCGGCCGTGACGCCCAAGCCCTGCACCGCGCCGCCACGCCGGATTTCTCCGGCTGGCTGGAGCACACCGCCCCAGCCGGCGGCTGCTCCCGCCCGATCCGTCTCGCTGGCACCATCGCTGCTGTCGACCGCGACAGCGGCAGGATCCTGGACGAGCAGCACACGGACGAGTTGCCCGACCAGGCGCTCTACAAGGCCTGCGGCAACCGCCGCGAATCGCATTGCCCCGACTGCGCCTGGGTCTACGCCGGAGACGCCTACCAAGTGGTGCGCTGCGGCCTGACCGGCGGCAAGGGCGTCCCCGCCTCGGTCGGCCGGCACCCGGTCGTCTTCGCCACCTTCACCGCCCCCTCCTTCGGCGCGGTCCACCGCCGACACGTCCCGCACCACACCTGCGCCACCCGGCAGCGCTGCGGCTGCCGCCCCGCGCCCTGCCACGCTCGCCGGGAGGTCGGGAGCTGCCTGCACGGGCAGCCCGCGGTGTGCTTTGCCCGCCACGACGCCGACGATCCGCGGCTCGGGCAACCGTTGTGCCTGGACTGCTACGACCACGCCCACCAGGTCGTCTGGAACTACTTCGCCGGCGAGCTGTGGCGGCGTACCAAGCAGGCCATCGAACGCCACCTCGCCGCCCTCTGCCGCCGACGCGGCATCCCCCTCGTCCGGGTCGTCACCGGCTCCGGCAAGGTCCGCTGGGTGCCGCCGGTTCGGGTGTCCCACGGCAAGGTCGCCGAGATGCAGCGCCGTGCCGCCGTCCACTTCCACGTCCTGCTGCGCCTCGACGGCATCGATCCCGACGACCCGGACGCCCTCGTGCCGCCACCCGCCGGCATCACCATCGACGACCTGGAGGAAGCGGTCGATGTCGCCGCCTCCCGGATCACCGTCAGCGCGCCCTCACACCCCGACCGGCCGCAGGCTGGGTGGTCGCCTGGGGTGAGCAGGTCGACGTCCGACGCATCAACACTGCCAGCGGCGAGCTGACCGATGGCAAGGTGGCCGCCTACCTCGCCAAGTACGCCACCAAAGCGACCGAAGCCACCGGCCACTCCTTCACCCGACTCACGCCCACCACCATCTACGACTACGCCGACCCCGAAGGCCACCACCTCGCCCGCCTCATCGACGCCTGCTGGCGACTCGGCCGCCCCACCCACGACCCCACGACCAGCGGCGCCGCAACCGCCGACGGCCGTCAAGGCAGGCTTGACGCCAAATCCAATGCCTACGCCGGGCTCCGCCGCTGGGCCCACATGCTCGGCTTCGGCGGCCACTTCCTCACCAAGGCCCGCCGCTACTCCGTCACCTTCGGCCTGCTCCGCGACACCCGCGCCACCTACCGCCGCACCGAGGACGACGACCCCGCCGACACGATCACCGTCGGCACCCTCACCTACATCGGGGCCGGCTGGCTCACCGAAGGCGACGCCTTGCTCGCCAACACCGCCGCCCGGCAGCGCCGGGAGCGCAGACGCATCGGTCGCGAAGAACTCGCTCATGAAGCCTGGCTCACCGGAGCCGCCGCATGAGCAGAGACCTCACCCCGCGCTGGTACTCCCCCGCCGAGGTCGCCGTCCTGCTCGGCTTCGGCATCTCCAAGGTCAAGATGAAGATCGCCACCGACGAACTGCGCTCCATCAAGGACGGCAAGTACCGCCGCATCCTCCCCGAATGGGTCGACGACTACATCCGCGAACAGGTCGAACGCCAGGAGGCCGCCTGATGCCCGGACGCACACGAGCCAACGGCGAAGGCTCCATCTTCCCCTACCGCAACGGCTTCGCCGCCTACGTCTGGGTCACCAAGCCGGACGGCAGACGCACCCGCAAGTACGTCTACGGAAAGACCCGCGAGGCCGTCCACGACAAGTGGATCAAGCTGCACCAGCAGGCGAAACAGGGACCGGTGGCGACCAACGTCCCGACGGTCGGCAGTTTCCTCACCTGGTGGCTGACCGAGATCATCCAGCCCAACCGGGCACCACTGACCTACGCCACCTACGAGACGTTCGTCCGCCGCTACATCGCCCCCGGCCTCGGGGCAAAGCGGCTCGACCGGCTCCAGTCGCGGGACGTGCAGACGTGGATCAACCAGGTTGCCCGGACCTGCCAGTGCTGCGCCCAGGGCAAGGACGCCTCCCGTTGCGAGGACAAGCGGCGCTGCTGCGCGGTCGGCCGCTGCTGCCAGGCCGTCCCGTCGACGCGCACGGTCAGCGATATCCGGGCCACTTTGCGGGCCGCCCTCACCCACGCCCAGGCCGAAGACCTCATCTCCAAGAACCCGGCGGCGTCGGTCACCCTGGCCACCGTCCGCCGGCGGCGGGGCAAGTCCTGGTCGAGCGATGAGGCGCGGAAGTTCCTGGAGTCCGCCCGCCGGGACGAGGACCCGCTCTACGCCGCCTACGCCCTGGTCCTCGTCACCGGCCTACGCAAGGGAGAGGCGCTCGGGCTCACCTGGGCAGACGTCGACCTCGACGCCGGAGAGCTGACCATCGGCCGCCAACTGCAACGCGTACGCGGGCAGCTCCTCCACCGCGACACCAAAACCCAGGCGTCCGACGCCACCCTCCCCCTGCCCGACATCTGCCTGACCGCCCTCAAGCTCAGGCAGGAACAACGCGAAGAGGCGCGAGCAGCCGCCGGAAAAGCCTGGCACGAAACCGGCCTCGTATTCACCACCCGCTATGGCACACCGATCGAGCCGCGCAACTTCCAGCGCTCCTGGCAGACGAGATGCGAGAAAGCCAACGTCACGCCGATCACCGTCCATGACGCACGGCGCACCTGCGCCACGCTCCTGGCCGACCTCGACGTCCACCCGCGAGTCGCCATGCAGGTGCTACGGCACGCCCGCTTCTCCGTGACGATGGAGATCTACACGCACGTATCGTCCAAGGCCACGCGCGAAGCGCTCAAGCGCCTCGGGGATGTCCTCGACGGGTGATGCTGCAACCGTTCGCTACGGTCAGGTCGCGCTGTGAGGCTGTCCGGCGCACCAGGTCGCGAGAGCTTCCTCTGTATAGGGGAGATTGCACTCTCCGATGGCTCGCGGCATCATCGCGCCCTGCCTCAGCAGACTGGCACCAATGACGACCCGAACAACCTCCTGCTGCAGAGGTGAGAGATCATCGAATGCGGTGCCGTCCCGAAGCGGACCGCCGGGAAAGGCCAGGCCGAGCAATAGCCGCAGTGCCAGGAAGTCATGCCGGTGCGGGTCTGGAACCCGCATCCGCTCCAGCAGCAGTCCAGCGAGCTGTGGCACCGAGTTCGCGGTGAGACCGCCGAGGGCCGAGGCGACGGCATTGGCCATCGCGCCGGCCTGCGACTCCCAATCCTGAACCGGCTCCATCAAGCAGTCGGCAAGTTCGGCCAGAAGCGCCGTGTCGGGTGCCGGGAGGAGCCGCACCAAGCCGATCAGCGCCGCCCGGTGGAGAAGCCGGTCGGAGTTGCCACGCCATTGGCGTACCGCATCCACGATGGCACCGTCGGAGGGTTGGCCGGCGAGGCCGGCCGCGATGCACATCTCGGCGGCTACGGCCGGGTCGGTCTCGACTGGGAGCCGTTGGGCCAGAACGGGTGACATGGTTGCCCACTCCTGCGGGAACGCGGCGAGCAGATACGCCATCCCGAGCCGAAGGTCAGGGTCGGGATCCTGCAGGACCTGCAGGTACGTGGGGAGACCGGCCCGCACCGCCTCATACGCTGAGGCGTGGCAGGGATCGGTGACCGGGCGTTGAAATCCGCCATGCCTGCGCCACTCCGGCGACCTGGACAACCACCAGTCCGAGCGCTGCGATGCGAGGTCGCTGAGACTCGGAACGTCGGACGCCGGCCTCGGCGATTCGTACAGCTCGACACAATCGAGGATCGTCCGCAGGAGGCGGTAGGCCACCAGCCGATCCGGTGCCTCCTGGTCGGCAAGCAGATCGATCAGGTACGGCGCTGCGGCGGCAGCCGGCTCCTCCACCAAGCCTTGGTGCTGGAGATGGTCTTCGAGCTGCTCTTCCGCCTCGCCCCGCGCCGCTGGGTCGTGAGTTCGAAGCGTCTGCAACAGCCTTGGCACATCCGAGGCGGGTCCGTACGGACCTTGCAGCGATTCCCAGTCGACGGCGCGCAGGTAGTCATTCACGGCCGGCAAAGTAGCATCGCGGACCGACCGCCCGGCTGATCGAGAACCGCCAGCTGTGCCAACCCGCGTGCCCGCGCCGGGTGGGTCGTCACTCGCCCGCTGACCGTTGCTGTACTTCGCTGCTGTACGGGCAGCAAAAAGGCCACCCCCAATGAATGGGGATGGCCTTTGACCTGCGTGGGCGATGCTGGTATCGAACCAGCGACCTCTTCGGTGTGAACGAAGCGCTCTCCCACTGAGCTAATCGCCCTCAGCGCCGATGACTCTACCCGATCGTGGAACCAGACCGGAAATCCGGGGTCAGTGCGTCGCGAGGTAGTGCATCGCCTTCGCCACCACGTCGATGCCGAGGCTGTACTTGAGCGACAGCCAGACCACCACGCCCACGAAGACCAGGCCGACAGAGCCGAGCACGATGCGCACAAGCAGTGACTGTCGCCTCACCCACTGCGTCCAGCCGTGCACGTGTCGGCGGGTGAAGCCGAGCAGCCGGCGGGCCCAGTGGTACTCGACGGCCCAGATGCCCAGCCCGGCGATGACCAGCAGCCAGCCCGGCCCGGGGAGCGGAATGAGGGCGATGCCGATCGTCACCACCAGCGCACCGGCGATCGCGATGAAGACCTTGAGGGCGATCCGGCCGGTGGGGTTGGCCCGGATCAGGTCGAGGGTGGTCGAGATTCGCCCCCGCCAGCGCGGGTGCCGCGGCGGGTCCGCCACGACGATGACGCCACCGGCACCACGACCCGCACCGCCATGACCCGCACCACCGCCGCTGGCACGATCCGCGCCATCGCCGGACTGGTCAGCACCGCCATCACCGGCGCGCGCGCCACCGCCGGTCCGTCCCGCGTCGGACCCCGGCCGACCGGACCACTCGGGCTGCTTCCTCGGCACTCCGTACCCCCGCTTTTCGGCTGCTCGGACCGCGACGTTCGGTGGGCCGGACGCCGCAGCCGGATCCACTGAGGATCGGTTCGTAACCATTTCACCCCCCAGTGTCGCTCGGGCCCGTCACTGCAACGGTCGACTGGACGTTACCGGAGTAAGTCGACGACTGAACCACCCGATGCCGGGCGGGATCACGCACTGGGCAGAACCGGAAATCCTACATGAATCCTCGCATTCACGAGGCGTTTCCGTCCCCCTTCCCACCACTGGGTGAAGTCAGCGTATGGCGGAGCGTAGCCAGGAGTAGCACCTGAGTATGGGAAAAGCGGGACACGCGCGTTCCGCAGCGGTGCCGGGGGGAGAACGTCCATGAGTGTCATTCGACCGACGACCGTAGAGGTCGAGACGTCGCTAAGGCTCGTCGCGCCTGACGCCACCGCATTGCCGGTGCGTGCCAGTCTGCGTTACGACCCTGCTGACCCGTATGCGGTCCATGTCCTGTTTCATGCCGAATCGGCTGGTGGCGAGGCAGTGAGCTGGTCCTTTGCTCGCGAACTGCTGGTCACCGGCCTGGACGAGCCAGCCGGAATCGGGGATGTGCGGGTCTGGCCCTGGGCCACCCCGCGCGGCGACTTCGTCGCGCTGGCCCTCTCGTCACCGGACGGCAACGCCCTCTTCGAGGTGCCGCGCAGCGTCCTGGTGCGTTTCCTTCGACGGACCTACGTCGTCGTCCCGCGCGGTCGGGAGGCCGAGCACCTGGACGTCGACACGGCGGTGAACCGGCTGCTCGCCGGTCGCTGACCACCGCCCGAACGGGCAACACCGGCCATCACGGGGCCGCGCGGATCTGCCGACCGCGCGGCTCCGGCACACCCGGGGGTACGCGGGCCTGCCCGCCCCGGGTCGGCCGGTGCCTCAGCCGTGCGTGGTGATGCCGCCGTCGACCGGGATGACCGCGCCGGTGAGGTACGCGCCAGCCCGCGAGGACAGATAGATGGCCGTGCCGGCCATGTCCTCCGGGCGGCCGATGCGACCCAGCGGCACCTGCTGCTCGATGGTGGCCCGGCTCGTCGGGTCGTTCAGCGCGAACGCCATCATCTTGCTCTCGAACGGGCCGGGCGCGATCGCGTTGACGGTGATCTGCTCGCCGGCCAGTTGGTGGGCAAGGCTGCGGGTGAGCATGTGCACGGCCGCCTTGGTGGCCGAGTACGCGTACACCTCCATCCACGGCACCCGGACGCCGTCGATCGACCCGATGTTGATCACGCGAGCTGGGTCGTCGGCGCTGGCGGCGGCACGCAGCGCCGGCAGCAGCGCGGTGGTCAGCCGGAAGACGGCCTTGACGTTGACCGCCCAGAGCTTGTCGAACGCGGCCTCCGGGTAGTTCTCCAGCGGCGCACCCCAGGTCGCGCCGGCGTTGTTGACCAGCACGTCGAGGCGGGGGAAGCGCTCCCGCACGGCGGCGGCCAGCCCCTCGGCGCCGGCGTCCTCGCTGAGGTCGGCCGGGATGGCCTCGCAGCGGCCCTCGGCGGAGAGCTCCTTGGCGACCGCCTCGCAGACGTCCGCCTTGCGGGACGAGATGATCACCTGCGCGCCGGCCCGGACGAAGCCCTGGGCGATCATCAGACCGATCCCCCGCGACCCGCCGGTGACCAGGACCGTCTTGCCTTCGACCGAGAACAGCTGCGTCATGCCCATCCCATCGCGAGTCGGCGAGGTCCGCCGGCTCGGCGCGCGACCGGCGGGGCGCCGGGCGGGCCGAAACCGGACGGCGCTACCGCCGGGTAACGTAGCCCGGCCGTCGGGACCGCGACAACCCCGTGGCGGCGCGCCGGGTCCGGTGCGGCGGGCATCATCGGCCGGGGGATGCGGTGACCTGCGGTTCGGGCTACCGTCGCAGGCGATGGTCTCCACCGGTCCCTTCACCGCGCCACCGATCGGAACGGCTCGACCCGTACCCGACGAGATGGCCACGTTCGCGCTCGCCGACCTGGCCGGCGACCGTGACTGGCGTCGGCCCGTGCTCGTCGAGCGGGAGCTGTTGATCCTCACCACCCGTGGGCATGGGGACGCCGAGCTGGACTTCCACCTGCTGCCGTGCCGACCGGGCACGCTGCTGCGGGTCCACGCCGGCCAGGTGCTGCGCTGCGCCGGTCCGCAGTTCGACGCCACCGTGGTCGGCTGGGACGCCCAGGCGCTCAGCGGCTTCGACGTCGACCCGGACGCGCCGACCTGGCGGCAGTTGGCCGGTGAGGACGAGGACGCCGTCATCAGCGAGGTGAGTCAGCTCGCGGTGGACTGCCAGCGGCATGGCGACAGCTCCGCCGCCCGCGCCCTGCTCCGCCACCAACTCGCCGTACTGCTGCTGCGCCTGACCCTGCCCGGGGCGGACCGGTCTCCACCCCGACCCGAGGCGGAGACGTTCCAGCGGTTCTGCCGGGCGGTGGAGCACGACTACCAGCACACCCGGCGGGTGGAGGACTATGCCGCCAGCCTCGGCTGCTCGGTGCGGACCCTGACCCGCGCCTGCCTGGCCGTCACCGGGCGCAGCGCCAAACAGGTCATCGACGAGCGGGTCGCGTTGCAGGCCGGGCGCCTGCTCGCCGCCACCGATGAGCCGATCGCCCGGATCGGCCGGGATCTCGGTTTCTCCGAGCCCACCAACTTCGGCCGCTTCTTCACCCGGGAGGTCGGGGTCAGCCCCGGCGCGTTCCGGGCCGCCCGGGAGCAACCGGCCGTCCGGGTGGTCCGGCCCCGCCCGCCCGTCGAGGCGGCGAGCGCCAACGGAGGGCGGTTCCGACCCGGCAACCCCGGCGAACCGGCCAACGGCGGTCACGCCATCCGACCCTGGTAGCCCGCCAGACCAGACAGCGGCGGCGGCCGGGCATGATGGCAGGGTGCAGATCTCCGCGCGCGGTGACTACGCGGTACGGGCGGCGCTCAGCCTCGCCACCGCGTACCCCTCGCTGCTGTCCACCCAGGCCATCGCTGCGGAGCAGGACATGCCCCGCAAGTTCCTGGAGGCGGTCCTGGCCGATCTGCGCCGGGCCGGCGTCGTCCGCGCCCAGCGCGGCGCCGAGGGTGGCTACACGCTCGCCCGCCCGCCGCGGGAGGTGACCGTCGGCGCGGTGCTGCGCGCCGTGGAGGGCCCGCTGGCCGGGGTACGCGGCCTGCGCCCGGAGGAGACCCGGTACGAGGGCTCGGCGGAGAACCTGCCCGGCCTGTGGGTGGCGGTGCGCGCCGCCGTGCGGCGGGTGGTCGACGAGGTGAGCCTCGCCGAGATCGTC
Source organism: Micromonospora sp. NBC_00858 (assembly GCF_045207365.1). NCBI lineage: Bacteria > Bacillati > Actinomycetota > Actinomycetes > Micromonosporales > Micromonosporaceae > Micromonospora > Micromonospora sp. NBC_00858. The sequence goes on from NZ_CP108828.1 coordinate 4,429,092, forward strand.
AGTGGCCGGCTGCCAGCCCACGTCCGCAAGCTCACCGCCCTGCCCGACGCCTGGGAGCCACGCTGATGTCCACTCCGACCCTGCACACCGATCGCCTGCTGCTGGAGCCCTACCGGCCGGCCGACGCCGAGGGTTTCGTCACGTTGCTCGCCGACCCCGAGGTGGGCCGGTTCATGGGCGACGGGCCGATGACCGTGACGGACGCCGCCGACCTGTTCGGACGGGTGTTCAGCCGGGTCTACGCCGACGACCTCTTCGACGTGTGGGCGGTCCGCCGGGACGGCCGCTACGTCGGGCACGCCGAGATCAAGCGGACCGACGACATCGACGGCCACGAGATCGTCTACGCCCTGGCGACGTCGGCATGGGGCGGCGGGCTGGGCACCGAGCTGGCCACGGCCGTGATCCGGTACGGCTTCGAACGCCTCGACCTGACCCGGGTGTACGCGACGGTCTCCGACGCCAACCACGCCTCGCTCGGGCTGCTGGCCAAACTTGGCTTCGTCCACGAGCGCGACATGGCCGAGGAAGATGGCAGCGTCACCCGGGTCCTCGCCCTGGACCGGGAGACCGTACCGGCCTGAGCCCGAGTCGGGTCACCGGATGCTGATCACCTCCGTCGCGTCCAGCCGGGGCAGGCGGTCGTGCCAGGCGTCGGGGCCGGGGCGGCCCACGTTCATCAGCAGCAGCGTCTCGTGCCGGCCGTCCGGGAAGAACTCCCGGGTCACACCAGCCGCGTCGAACCCGGCCATCGGGCCGGCGGCGAGCCCGGCCGCGCGTACGCCCACCAGCAGGTAGCCGATCTGGAGGGTCGCGTTGAGCCGTGCCTGCTCGGCCCGCGCCGCCCGGTCGGTCAACCAGTCCCGGGCCTGCGGGCGGTGCGGGAACAGCTCGGGCAGCCGATTGTGGAAGTCCACGTCGGCGGCGAGCACGGCCACCAGCGGGGCGGTGGCCGTCTTCGCCCGGTTGCCCGACGAGAGGTACGGCAGCAGCCGGGCCCGGGCCGCCGCCGAGCGGAGCAGCAGCACCCGCAGCGGCTGGCCGTTGAACGCGGTCGGCCCGTACCGGATCAGGTCGTGGATCGCCGTGACCTGGGCGTCGGTGACCGGCTCGTCGGTGAACGTGTTGGCCGTGCGGGCCGCCCGGAACAGCAGGTCCTGGGCGGCCCGGTCCAGCGCTAGCAGGTCGGTCTGGGCCGGTGCAGTCACGCCGGCACTCCATTTAGCTGCGTGCCGGCGCGACGCGACGCGCTGCTGTGCCCAATGGTTCGCTCGCTGCGCTCGCTCACGCCGGCACCGGCGGAACGGCCGTGGTGTAGCCGCCCTGGTGGTGCACCAGTGGCGGGCCGTCGCCGCCGTCGCCCAGCGCCAGCGGTTCGGCGATCACGAGCGTGTGGTCACCGGCCGGCACCCGGTGCACCACCCGGCAGAGCAGCCGGGCCAGCACTCCGGTCAGCAGCGGCACCCCGAACGGCCCGGCCGTCCAGTCCGGGTACGCGGCGAACCGGTCGATGCCGCTGGTGGCGAAGACCCGAGCGGCCTCCCGCTGCCCGGCGGCCAGCAGGTGTGCCGCGACGTGCTCGGCCCGGGCCAGCACCGGCCAGCTCGACGAGTCGACCCCGAGGCAGAACGAGACCAGCGGCGGGTCCAGCGACACCGAGGTGAACGAGGTGGCGGTGAACCCGGCCCGGATCGGCGCGCCGATCCCGCCCAGGCAGGCCGGGTCGGTGGCCCGCGCCACCGCGGTGACCACGGTGACGCTGGTGGCCTGCCGACGCAGCAACGCGCGGAACAGGTCCCGGTCCACCGGCCGCAACTCGGCGGCGTCCGTCTGCGGACGTTCCACGGTGGTCACGCCAGCACCAGCGCCGGCGTGGCGTACGAGCTGGCCGGCCGGGGCAGGCCGTAGTGCTCGCGCAGGGTTCGGCCGGTGTACTCGCTGCGGAACAGGCGACGGGCGCGCAGCACCGGCACCACGTGGTCGACGAAGTCGGCCAGCCCGCCGGGCAGGTGCGGCGGCATGATGTTGAAGCCGTCCGCGGCGCCCCGGGTGAACCACAGCTCGATCTGGTCGGCGATCTGCTCCGGGGTGCCGGCGACCACCCGGTGGCCCCGGCCAGCACCGAGCCGGCCGATCAGCTGCCGGATGGTGAGCTGTTCGCGGCGGGCCAGCTCGGTGACGAGCTGATAGCGGCTCTGGTGGGCCTGCACGGTGTCGGCGTCCGGCAGCTCCGGCAGCGGCCCGTCCAGCGGCAGGCCGGTCAGGTCGATGCCGAGCATGCCGGAGAGCTGGGCGAGGGCGTAGTCGGGGACGATCAGCTCCTCCAGTTCGGCGGCGAGCGCCCGCGCCTCGGCCTCGGTGCCGCCGATCACCGGCGCGATGCCGGGCAGGACCTTCACGAGGTCGGGGTCCCGGCCGGCGGCGGTGACCTGCCGCCGCAGCTCGGCGTAGAAGCTCTGGCCGTCGGCGAGGGTCTGCTGGGCGGTGAAAACCGCTTCGGCGTACCGGGCGGCGAATCCGATCCCGTCCGGTGACGAGCCGGCCTGCACCAGCAGCGGCCGTCCCTGCGGCCCACGGGGGATGTTCAGCGGACCACGGACCTGGAACTCCGGTCCGCGATGGGCCACCTCGTGCACCCGGTCGGTGTCGGCGATTACCCCGGCCGCAGTGTCGAAGACCAGCGCGTCGTCCTCCCAGCTGTCCCAGAGCTTGATCGCCACGTCGACGAACTCGGCGGCCCGCCGGTACCGGTCGGCGTGTGCGGGGTGGCTGTCCCGGTTGAAGTTGACCGCCTCGCGCTCCTGGGCGGAGGTGACGATGTTCCAGCCGGCCCGACCGCTGCTGAGGTGGTCCAATGAGGCGAACTTGCGGGCGATGTGGAACGGCTCGTTGTAGGTGGTGGAGACGGTCGCGATGAGACCGATGTGTTCGGTCACCGCGGCCAGCGAGGCGAGCAGGGTCAGCGGTTCGAAGACGCTGTGGATGTTGTGCCGGGGGTTCGGCCCGACCGAGAGCCCGTCGGCGAGGAAGAGCGAGTCGAGGGTGCCACGCTCGGCGATGCGGGCCAGTTCCTGGAAATGCCGCACGTCGGTCACCCGGCGCGGGTCGGTGCGGGGGTGCCGCCAGGCGGCCTCGTGGTGGCCGACGCCCATCAGGAACGCGTTGAGGTGCAGGGTACGAGTCATTGGAATCTGTCCTATCCGGCGGAGACGTCGACGCGCCAGGTGGAGAAGCGGCGTTCCAGGGCGACGAGGAGCTGGTTGACGACCAGACCGATGGCGGAGATCGTGATGATCCCGGAGTACATGTCGGGGATCGCGAAGTTGTACTGCGCGTAGTTGATGAGGTAGCCAAGGCCGGCCTTCGCGCCGACCATCTCGGCCGCGACCAGCACCAGGATCGAGTACGCCCCGGCCAGCCGGATGCCGGTGAAGATGGTCGGCACCGCAGCCGGCAGGATCACCTTCTGGAACAGCCGCAGGTGGTTGAGCCCCATCGAGCGGGCCGACCGGATCAGCAGCGGGTCGACGCCCTTCACCCCGGCGATGGTGTTCAGCAGGATCGGCCAGGAGCAGGCGTACAGCACCAACGCGATCTTGGAGGTCTCCCCCAGGCCAAGGATGAGCACGAAGACCGGTAGCAGCGCCAGCGCGGCGGTGTTGCGGAACACCTCCAGCAGCGGGCTGAGCAGCTCGGCGAGCGGCCGGTACCAGCCGATCAGCAGCCCGAGCGGGATGGCGGTGAGCACGGCCAGGCCGAGCCCAGCCAGCGACCGGGTCAGGCTCGCCCCGACGTGCTCGGCGAGCTGCCCGCTGCGCAGCAGCTCCCACCAGGCCACCAGCACCTCGGACAGCGGGGGCAGGAAGACCCGGTCCACCAGCCCGAGCCGGGGTGCGCCCTCCCAGATCGCGGCCAGCGCGGCAATCGCGACGGTGCGGTGCAGCACCCTCCCGCCCGTGCCGAGCAGCCGACCGGCCAGGCCGGGCGGGGCGGGATCGGCCGCCGCGCCGGGCACGGCGGGTGGCGCCTCCAGCCGGGTTGGACGTTCGGCGATGTCAACCAACGCGGGCCTCCTCGGTACGGGTCGCCGCCGGCGCCGCACGCTGCGCGTCGGCTCCGGCCATGGCAGGGGTACGACCACCGGCTGCTCCGGTGTGGGCAGTGCGGCTGGCGGCGGCGCCTTCGGCGGCCTGGGCGGTGCGGCTGGCGGCGGCGCCTTCGGCGGCCTGGGCGGCGCGCACCTCGTCGCGTAGCAGCGTCCAGATCTGGTGCCGGTGGTGGCGGAACGCGTCGGTGGAGCGGACGTCCTCGACGGCGTCCCGGTCGCCGAGGTCGATGTCGATGACCTCCTTGACCCGCCCGGGCCGGGAGGTCAGCACCGCCACCCGCTGGCCGAGGTGCACGGCCTCGTCGATGCCGTGGGTGATGAACACGATGGTCTTGCCGGTGCGGGCCCAGATCCGCACCAGTTCGTCCTGCAACGAGTCGCGGGTCTGCGCGTCCAGCGCGGCGAACGGCTCGTCCATCAGCAGCACGTCCGGGTCGTAGGCGAGGCTGCGGGCGATGGCGACGCGCTGCTTCATTCCGCCGGACAGCTCGTGCGGGTAGCGGTCGGCGAAGCCGCGCAGGCCCACCAGGTCCAGGTGGTGGTCGATCAGGTCGGCGCGTTCGGCCCGGGGCACCCCCTTGGCCTCCAGCCCGAACGCGACGTTGCCGGCGGCGGTGCGCCAGGGCAGCAGCGCGTACTGCTGGAAGACGATGCCCCGGTCCAGGCCGGGGCCGGTGACCGGCCGGCCGTCGACCAGCACCTGCCCGCCGGTCGGCGCGGTGAGCCCGCCGAGCAGGTCGAGCAGGGTGGACTTGCCGCAGCCGCTCGGGCCGACGACGACCAGGAACTCGCCGGGGCGTACCCCGAGGGTCACCCGGTCCAGCGCGGTGACCGCGCCCGCGGTGCCACGCCGGGTGGCGCGGACCGGGAAGGTCTTGCTCACCTGGTCGAAGAGGATCTTGTCGGTGCTCACGCGCCGCCCCCGTCCACGAAGGGGTTGAAGCGGTTGGTGTAGATGTCGGCGGGCTTCGGCCGGTCGCCCTTGAGCTCGCCCTCGGCGGCGAGCCAGTCGATCCAGGTGCCGAACTCCTGCTCGCCGATCACCCCGCCGCGACCGGCGACGCCGCTGCTCTTCCAGTACGCGACCAGCGACGGGTCCTCGTTGCGGCCACGCTTGGCGATGATGTCCCGCATCCGGGCGACCACGGTCTCCCGCGGCTGGGTGCGGGCCCACTCGATGGCCTTGCCGACCCCGGTGACGAACGCCTTGACGGTGTCCGGGTTGCGCTTGATGAAGTCGTCACGGAAGACGTAGGTGCCGGCGCTGAACGCGCCGAGCAGTTCGTGGTCGGTGAAGACGGTACGGATGCCGCCACTGGCGATCGCCTTGTCCCGGATCACCCCGCCGAGCACCGCGACGTCGATCTGCTTCTGGCGCAGCGACTGTTCGGTGTTGACCGGCGGCAGGGCGACCAGCTCGACCTGCTTGATCTCGGCCGGGGTGAGCCCGCCGCGGGCGAGCCATGTCTTCAGCACCGCCTCGGCGTGCGCGCCGAGGGTGTTCATGCCGACCTTCTTGCCGATCAGGTCGCGGGGGCCGCGGATCGGGCTGTCGTCGAGCACGTAGTAGCCCTGGAAGCTCTGGGCGTCGGAGCCGTAGTAGCTGACCACGGCGGTGATCGGGGCGTTGGCTGCGGCGAGCTTGACGATGGCGCCGTTGAACGCGCCGCCGAAGTCGCTCTGCCCGGTGGCGGTGGCCTGGATGTCCTGCGGGCCACCGGTGACGTTGCCGATCCAGTTGAGCCGGACGTCGCCGAGGTAGCCGAGGTCGGCGGCGAGTTCGGGGAGGGTGACCTGGCCGACCGAGCCCTGGTAGCGCAGCTCGGTGGCCTGTCCGGCGCCGGCCTCGGCGTCGCCACCGCAGCCGGCGGTGCCGGTGACCAGGGCCAGTACGGCGGTGGTGGCGAGGGTACGCAGGACGGCACGACGGGGTGGGGACATGAGGAGTCTCCTGATCTGTCCACGATGGGAGCGCAGGACGCCCAGGTGATGGGCGCGAAGGCACGCTGCTCCGCGTTGAGCGCGGGCGGTGGGAGTGCGGTGCTGGAGCCGAGCCGGATGAACCGGTCAGCTCAACAGAGCGCGCTCGCGTGCCGGACCAGGTCGACGTGCACGCGAGCGGTGAGGAGAAGCTCATCCCGCTGCGACATGACCCCATGCTGCCGGCGGTGGGATCGACCGGTCAACGGTCTTCCAGAAGGTGAGATTTATGTCCCTGACTATGTTACGAGCCGCCTCCACCAGCGTTTACCGCCCGGCAACACCTATCTGTTGGATAGAGATTTGTGGCGCGTGCGGTCCACTGTCCAGACCGGACCCGAAGAGGGTTTCAGAAGTCGCCGGTTCGGGCATGTTCGATCTCGACACGGCAGGGAACGGTGACGAAGGGAGTCCTCCGATGGGCCTCATGTTTCGCAAGCGCAAGAAGTACGGTCCGATCATCCTGAACTTCACCGAGAACGGTTTCTCCTCCTGGAGCATCAAGATCGGGCGCTGGTCCTGGAACTCGAAGGCCAAGGCGCACCGGGTCGACCTGCCGGGTCCGCTGTCCTGGAAGCAGGACAAGTCCCGGTCGTAGCATCCCGGGAGTCGAGCGGGGTGCCGGTGAATCACCGGCACCCCGCTCGGCGTCTGTGGGCCGGGTGACTGGGTCCGCGCGCCGCGCTCAGCCCCGTACAGTGATGATCTCGTCGCCGGCCAGCCGGCCGGCCTCGCGTTCGCGGCGCACGTCGCCCGCCTCAAGCAGGGCGGTGAGCGCCCGGTTGGCGTCGGCGGCCCGGTAGACGGTGGTGGTGAGGGTGTGCCGGCGTAGTTCGGTGACCGGTCGCGACCCGCCCCGGCGCAGCTCGGCCAGCAGCTCCCGGGCCAGCGCCTCGGGGTTGGGATCGCCGGCCACATCGACCGGCACCCCCGCCGGGTCTGCCGGGTCGCGGTAGCGCACGTCGAGATCCGCGCCGATCGCCCAGAGCGCGTCGCGGACCGCCTCCAGGCTCCGGTCCGAGCGGCTGCCGAACGCGATCACGCCGGCCGCCTCGTCGTCCGGGAGCACCGGCACCACCTCGGCGACCAGCGGGAAGCCGGCAGCGATGAGGGCGTCGCGGGTGCCGCTCCCGGCGTGCAGCAGCACCTCGCCAGCGCGGCCGTTGCTCGTGGCGGTGAGCAGCTCCGGAGTCGCGGCGCCGGGCAGGTCCACGAAGGAGAACAGCGGAGAGCCGGCCGCGCCGGCCGCCTTCACGGCGACCGGCAGCCGGTCCGGAACACCGGGCAGCAGGTGGACGGTGACCTCGGCGGGCAACTCCGCCTCGACCGGGCCGAGCCGGGCCGGCAGGTCAGCCGCCCCGTCGGCCAGCACCAGCACGGTCACCCGCCGGCCCCGCACCTGGTCGGCGTGCCCGGCGATCACCCGCAGCGCGGCCTCCGCGCCGCCGCCCTCGTCGGCGCCCGCCCACGCCAGGGCGACGGTGGCCCGCCGGGAGCGTTGCAGGGCCGCGGGCAGCCAGGTCGTCAACTGGCGGACCAGCAGCTCGCGAAGGAAGTCGGTGGTCCGGTTGGTCGGCATCGGTCCGTTCTACCGTATGGCCGGTCAGGCCGGGACGGAGATCCCCACCCCGCCCCGGGTCTGCCCGCCGTAGCGCTGCCGCTCGGCGGCCAGGTCGAGCCGGCCGATCCGCTTGCGCGCGGCCAGCGCGGCGTCGTCGAGCCGGTCGGCCGGGACCAGCCAGACGATCTCGAACTCCAGGCCGTCCGGGTCCTGCCCGTAGAGGCTCTTGGTGGTGCCGTGGTCGGAGGTGCCGACCAGCGCGCCGGCGGCGGTGAGCCGCTCGGCGGTGGCGGCCAGCTCGTCGAGGGTGTCCACCTCCCAGGCCAGGTGGTACAGCCCGACGGTGGCCCGACCGGCGGTCGACCGTCCGGCGCCAGCGCCGATCTCGAACAGGCCGAGGTCGTGGTCGTTGGTCGAGTCGGGGGCCTGGAGGAAGGTGGCGCCCCGGAAGCCGTCCGGAGTCATCGCCACCGGGCGGAAGCCCAGCACGTCGCGGTAGAAGGCGACGCTGCGGGCGAGGTCACTGACGTAGAGAACCGCGTGGTTGAGCCGGTGGATACCCATGACCCCAGGCTAGCGCGGTTTAGTTGAGCGTTCAACTATCTCGGGTATGATGACGGTCATGACCCGCTGGCTGGACTCCGACGAGCAGCGCACCTGGCGGGCGTACCTCACCGCCTCCCGGGCGCTGATGGACACGCTCGACCGCGAGCTGCAACGTGACGCCGGCATGCCGCACGCCTACTACGAGATCTTGGTCCGGCTCTCCGAGGCCCCCGACCGCCAGCTGCGGATGAGCGATCTGGCCGAGGTGACCGGATCGTCGCGCAGCCGCCTTTCGCACGCCGTGGCCCGGCTGGAGTCGGCCGGCTGGGTGCGCCGCGAGGAGTGCCCCACGGACCGGCGCGGGCAGGTCGCGCTGCTCACCGACGCCGGTTTCGCCACCCTCGCCGCCGCCGCACCCGGCCACGTCGAGGGGGTACGCCGACATCTGTTCGACGCGTTGAGCCCGGCCCAGGTCGACCAGCTACGCCGGATCAGCGAGACGCTGGCCGAGCACCTGACCGGATCCTGACCGATCGACACCGGCGCGGGACTTGTACTTACCGTCGTCAAATGAGCACGATGGGGCGTGTCCTCCGGCTTCGGCGAACTGACTGATCAGGCGCACCACCTCGTGTCCGCCGGTGACCTGGCCGGCGCGCAGCGGCTGCTCTCCGACGCGCTCACCGACGCCGACCCCCGCCCGGCCAACGCCAGCCCCGATCTGGCCGAGGCGGCCAGCCTCCAGGCACGCGTGCTGGTCGCCCTCGGCGAGCCGCACTCCGCGCGGGGCTGGGCCGCCTTCGCGTACGCGGCCACCAACCGACTGCACGGCCGCACCGACCCCCGCACGGTGGCCGCCGCGGCGACCCTGGCCGCGGTGCTGCACCGGGTCGGCAGCCACTCCCGTGCCGCTCGGCTCTACCAGGAAGTCATCATCGAGCTGACGGCGCAGGACGGCCCCGAGTCGCTGCGGGTGCTCGCCGCCCATGCCGACCTGGCCACCGTCGAGTACGCCCGCGGCCAGTGCACGGTGGCCCGCGACCGGCTCCAGGACGCCTGGGAGCTGCACCGCGAGGTGTACGGCGACGGCCATCCCAGCGGCATCAAGATGCTGGCCCGGCTCGGCGCGATGCAGCGAGACTGTGGGCAGTTCGCCGAGGCACACGACAATCTGGCGCTGGCCCGTGAGCTGTGCCGGCAGCACCTGGCCGCCAACGACCCGCTGGCCTTGCAGGTGGCGGCACTGGCCCGCGCGGCGGCCAACCCCGACCACGTGTGCGCCGACGACCCGCCCACCGCCCCGGACACCCCGGCGGTGCCGGCCGCCCGCACCCCGCCGCACAGCGACGGGCGGGTCGGGTCCGGCTACCACCCGCCGGAGCCCTCGCCGCACCACTCCGGCCCGGCGTCCACCGACGCTGCCGTGACCGGCGGTGGGGCCACGGCCGGCGGCGGCGCCCTTGCCGGCGGCGCGGCGGCCGGAGGCGGACCCGTGGCCAGCGGCGGTGCGGCGGCCGGCGGCGGGGCCGTCGCGGGCGGCGGTGCGGTGCCGAATCCCCGTGTGCCGGCCGACGAACCCGGTGGGCCGGCGGGCTCATGGTGGCCACCCGGTCCGACCAACGAGTCCACGCCCCACCCCACCGACCCGCCGGTGCCCCCGTCGGTAGTCGGCCTCGCTGGCGGCGGGGAAGAGGCGTCGGGGGTGTACCGGCTGCACCGACCCGGCGCGCCGTCCGAGCCGGGTCCGCCGACCGAGCCGTACACGTCGACCGAGCCGTACACATCGGCCGAGCCGTACACGCCGTCCCAGCCGTACAGGCCGGTCGAGCCGTACAGGCCGGTCGAGCCGTACACGCCGTCCCGATTGCTGCCGGTGCCCGTACACCGGGCACCGCCGCCGCAGCGCAACCGGTTGGTGCCGGTGCTGGTGGGCGGTGTGGTCGTGGTCCTGCTGGGCGCCGCGGCGGTGATCGCCGGGGTGGCCCGGGTCGGCGAGCGGGACGACCAGGTGCCCACGCCGGACACCGGCTCCCCCAGCGCCGGCCCGACCGGTACGGGCGCACCGGCCAGCGCCACACCGGCCACCACCAGCGCGGCGCCGCCCGGCGCGGCGCCGCCCGTAGCCGCACCCGGCACCCCACCGGGCACGGTGGCCCTGCGCGACAACCGGGACAACATCGCCCTGTCCTGGACCTACCCAGCCGGCGGCGAGGGGCCGGTGGTCGTCTCCGGCGGTCGGGTCGGTCAGGGCAAGAGCCCGTTCGCCACGCTGCCCGCCGGCGCCACCAGCTTCGTGGTCTACGCGCTGAGCCGCACCAACGACTACTGCTTCACGGTGGCCGTCGTCTGGTCCACCGACACCATCGCCAGCGCCGACGAGGTCTGTACCCGCCGCCGCTGAACATGGTGAGCCGGAGCGTGGTGGCGGCTCGTCACGGGGTGTCGGCGGTCGGCTCGGTTGGCAACGCCGGCAGCAGCAGGCAGACCCGTAGCCCGCGCTGGTTGTCGGCGTCCGTCAGCGTGATGCTGCCACCGGCCCGGCGGACCAGCTCCCACACGATGGCCAGGCCCAGGCCGGCCCCGCCGTCGTCACGGGCCCGCCCGTCGTCCAGCCGGGTGAACCGGCCGAAGACCCGACCCCGGTCGGCCACCGGAATCCCCGGGCCGTCGTCAGTCACCGTCACCAGGTGGTACGCCGCCTCCCGGTGTTGCACCGACGTCGCCTCGGCCGCGAGCAGGACGCTGCCCTGCGCGTGCCGGACCGCGTTGTCGACCAGGTTGGCCAGCACCCGGCGCAGCTCGTCGGCGTTCCCGGCGGTCCACAGCGGGCCGGGTGGCGGCACCACCCGCACCGGCGGCGACGGATACCGGGCGGCGACCTCGCTCAGCAGGGCTCCCAGCTCCACCGGCCCGGTCCCCCGGACCGGTGGTGTCTCGTCCAGGCGAGCCAGCAGCAGCAGGTCGTCGACCAGCCGGCTCAGCCGGTCGGTGTCGGCGAGCAGGTTGGCGGTCACCGCCGTCCAGTCCGTCTGACCGGCGAGGCGCTGAGCCACCTCCAGCTCGGTCCGGATGTTGGTCAGTGGGCTGCGCAGCTCGTGCGCCGCATCGGAGACGAACGCCCGCTGCCGAATCCGGGCGGACTCCAACCGGTCCAGCATCCCGTTGAGGGTGACCGCCAACCGGTGGATCTCGTCCGCTGAGGCGGGCACCGGCAGTCGGCCGGTCCCGGCCCGCCCGGTGATCTCCTCGGCACCCTGGCGCAACGCCTCCACCGGCCGCAGGGTCGCGCCCACCACTCGCCAGGCCACCCCGGCCAGCACGGCCACCAGCAGCGGGAACGCCACCAGCAGGATGGTGCGGACCACGTGCATGCTGTGCCGCACGTCGGCCATCGAACGGGCGACCAGCACGGTCAGCGGGTCGTCTGCGGTCCCGGCGGGAACGGTGACCACCCGGACCGGGCCGGCGAGGCCGACCCGCTCCGCCGACACCTCCAGCCGCTGCCGGCGGTCGCGCTCCAACCGCTCCGGGCGGACCATCGGTACCAGCCGGTCGGCGTCGATCGAGGCGGCCCGGACCCGCCCCTGCGCGTCGACCACCTGGACGCGGACCTGCCCGCCGGCCACCGGCAGTGGATCGGGCAACGCGTCCTCGGCGGCGAGCAGGGCGACCGCGTCGGCGGTCCGGAACGCCTCGGTGTCCACGGTGCGCTGGAGGACGAAGCCGAGCGCCCCGAGCAGCACCACCCCGCCGAGGGCCAGCCCGACGGTGAGGCCGAACGCCCCGATCGCCATGAGCCGGGCCCGCAGCCCGAGCACCGGCAGCCGGCCGCGCCAAGGCCTGCCGGCAGTCGTCGGGCCCGCGGCGGTCGGGGGGCCCGCGGGCGTCGGGGGGCCGGCGGAAGTCGTCGGGCCGGCGGCGGGCGGCGGGGTGTTCGCGGGAGTGGGCGACACCCCGGCGGTCAGGTCGGCCGGCACGTCGGTGCTCACGTCGCCAACCGGTAGCCGGCGCCCCGGACGGTCTCCAGCCGGTCCCGGCCGAGCTTGCGCCGCAGGTATCCGACGTACACCTCGACCGCGTTTGGTGCGGTCTCCAGGCTCGCGTCCCAGACGTGGTCCAGCAGCTCGATCTTGGAGACGACCTGACCGGGCCGGCGCATCAGGTAGTCCAGCAGGGCGAACTCCCGCGCGGTCAGCGCCACCTCCGCGTCTGCCCGGGTGACCCGCCGCCGGGCCGGGTCCAGCCGCAGGTCGCCGACCGCGAGCACCGCCGGGCGTTCCGGCGCGCCCCGGCGAAGCAGCGCCCGCAGGCGAGCCAGCAGCACGACGTACGAGAAGGGCTTGGTGAGGTAGTCGTCGGCGCCACAGTCCAGGCCGTCGGCCTGGTCGTACTCGCCGTCCTTGGCGGAGAGCATCAGCACCGGCAGCCAGTGCTGCTCGGCGCGCAGCCGCCGGACCAGCTCGTAGCCGGAGAGGCCGGGCAGCATCACGTCGAGGATCATCGCGTCGTACCCGCCGTGTCGGGCGGCGTCCAAGCCGGCCGGGCCGGTCGCCGCCACATCCACCGCGAACCCCTCCGCCTGTAGGCCGCGTTGTAGGGCAGCCGCCAACCGGGCCTCGTCCTCCACCACCAGCAACCGCACGACTCAAGGGTGCCACCCGGGTCAATTGAGACGGATCCGCGTCCTCAGCACGTTCACAGCGGCGACCGGGCAGGATGGTCGCAGGAGGTGCCCACCATGTCCGTTCTGAGAAGTCGTCCCGTCCTGCGCTGGCTGGTCCCGGCGACCGCCGCCGTCGCCGTCATCGGTGGCGGCGCGGCGATCGGCACGTTCGCCGCCGAGGCCGAGCCGAGCCTGCCGCCGCGTACCGCCGCCCAGCTCCTGGTCGATCTGCAGACCTCCCGGCTGGAGGGGTTGTCCGGCACCGTCGTGCAGCGCGCCGACCTCGGCCTGCCGCCGCTGGTCGGGCTGGTCCCCGGCAACGACCTGACCACCCTGCTGACCGGCACGCACACCCTGCGGGTCTGGTACTCCGGGCCGGAGCGGCAGCGGGTCGCGCTGCTGGACACGCTCGGCGAGCAGGACGTGATCCGCAACGGTCGGGACGTGTGGACGTGGCAGAGCCGCAGCAACACCGCCAGCCACCGCACGCTCGGCGCCGATGCGGGCAAGCCCGCACCGGAGGCCGACCCGAGCCTGCCGGCCACCCCGCAGCAGGCCGCCGACCTGGCCCTGGGCGCGATCGACCCGACCACCGAGGTCAGCGTCGGCCGGTCGGCCACCGTCGCCGGCCGGGACGCGTACGAGCTGGTGCTCCAGCCGCGCGACAAGGACTCGCTGGTGCACCAACTGCGGATCGCCATCGACGCCAAGCAGCACGTGCCGCTGCGCTTCGAGGTGCTCGCCAAGGGCAGCGACCAGCCGGCGTTCGAGGTGGCCTTCACCCAGGTCGACTACCAGCGCCCCGACGCCGACCAGTTCACCTTCAACCCGCCGCCCGGGGTGACCGTCACCGAGGAGACGGCCGAGCCGTCGGCCGCGGGCCGACCCGCCCACTCCGCGCCGGCCGGTGATCCGCAGGTCAAGGCCGTTGGTGCCGGCTGGACGACCGTGCTGGTCGCCCGCCTCGACGAAGCGACCGGCGGCAAGCCGGCCGGTGACAAGCCTGCAGGTGACAAGCCGGCCGGGGCACCCGACGTGGACATGTCGAAGCTGCTCGGCGGGCTCACGGCGGTCAGCGGTGACTGGGGCAGCGGTCGGCTGCTCAACGGCAAGCTCTTCAGCGTGCTGCTCACCGACGACGGCCGGGTACTCGCTGGCGCGGTGACGCCGGAGCGGCTCTACCAGGTCGCCCGCGGCTGATCCAGCGGTGTTCGCGCCGGGTCGACCTTGTGGTCGGCCCGGCGCGTCGTCGTCTGCGGCCCCGCCGCGCCCGGCCCATTGGTGTCCGGCGTCACCGCACATAGCCGAGCGACGCGCACCGGCGTCGAGCTGGAGTCAGGCGCTGACGGTCGCGCCGAGAGCGGTGAGGAACGCGTCGGCGAGCACCGCATGGCCGGGCAGGTGGGGGTGCACCCGGTCGTCGGCCCAGCGCTTCGCCGGACTGACCGCCAGCACCCGGTCGAACGCCGCCTGGGTGGGCACGTGCACCGCGTTGAACTCGGCGGCCAGCGCGGCCACCACCGCGGCGTACCGGTCGGTGTCGGCGCGCTGCGGTTCGCTGCGGTCGGCCTCGATCAGGAACGGGTCGCCGAGGATCAGCCGGCAGCCGGTGGCGTCCACCGCCCGGCGGAGCAGGTCACGCAGGGTGCGCTCGTACTCGTCGATCGGGACGGCCTCGTCCGGCCGGTCGCCGTAGCGCCGCCAGATGTCGTTGATGCCGATCATCACGGAGAGCCAGTCGGGGCGCTCGGCGATCGCGTCGTCCGCCCAGCGGGCGGCGAGGTGCCGGACGGTGTCTCCGCTTACACCCCGGTTGACCCACTCCAGCTCCAACTCGGGGTGGCGGGCGCTGACGAGGGCGCGGACGAGGCTGACGTAGCCCTCGCCGTACGGCGCGGCGGCGCCCTGCCGGCCGCAGTCGGTGATGCTGTCGCCGATGAAGACCACCCGTTGCCCGGTCCGCAGGATCATCCGCCGCCACCTCACGATCACCGGGCGCGCCCGCCCGTCCGGCTTGGTCCGAGCCGGCGAGACGCGCTATCTTCAACAGTTCGAGGGCACAAAAAAGAACGGCTTAAAAGCCGTTCCTGCAAAGGATTCTAATCTTTAGGGAGACGGCTTGTCAAGGCACTCCGGCGGTTCCGGCGAATTGCCGCTCGACGACGAGATCGGCCGCGAGCAGGAGTACGTCTCGATGCTCTACGACCGGCTGGACGGGCTGCGTGAGCAGGCCGCCTCCCGGCTCACCGACGAGCTGCGCAGCACCGGCGGCACCCGCCAGGACCGCTCCCAGCGGGACAGCTCGGTAGCGATGTACGCCGACCAGGTCGAGCAGTTCTCCGCCGTGGAGGACGGGCTCTGTTTCGGGCGTCTCGACGGCGACGACGACTCCCGCCGCTACATCGGCCGGATCGGCATCTTCGATACCACCGGCGACTACGACCCGTTGCTGATGGACTGGCGGGCTCCCGCCGCCCGCCCGTTCTATCTCGCCACCGCCGCCAACCCGCAGGGCGTCCGCCGCCGCCGGCACCTGCGTACCCGTCAGCGCAAGGTGACCGGGCTCAACGACGAGGTGCTCGACATCGACACCGCCGCTCCGGACGCCCACGAGGAGCTGACCGGCGAGGCCTCGCTGCTCGCTGCGCTCAACGCCGGTCGGACCGGCCGGATGCGCGACATCGTGGAGACCATCCAGGCCGAACAGGACCGGATCATCCGCGCCGATCTGCCGGGGGTGATGGTGGTCCAGGGCGGCCCGGGCACCGGCAAGACGGCGGTCGCGCTGCACCGGGCGGCGTACCTGCTCTACACACACCGGCGGGAGCTGTCCAGCCGGGGCGTCCTGCTGGTCGGCCCGAACGCGACCTTCCTGCGCTACATCTCCCAGGTGCTGCCCACGCTGGCCGAGACCGGCGTGCTGCTGCGTACCCAGGGCGACCTCTTCCCCGGGGTCAGTGCGCAACGGACCGAGCCGGCCGAGACCGCCGCGCTCAAGGGCCGAGCGGTGCTGGCCGAGGTGCTGGCGCTGGCCGTACAGGACCGGCAGTGGGTGCCGAACGAGCCGCTGGAGATCGAGGTGGAGCGGGAGGCGCTGACCCTCGGCCCGGAGACCGTGCGCGCTGCCCGGGACCGGGTGCGCCGCGCCGACCGGCCGCACAACCTGTCCCGGGCGCTGTTCGACGTGGAGATCGTGCACGCGCTCGCCGACCAGGTGGCCGAACGGATCGGCGCCGACCCACTGGGCGGGGACAACCTGCTCGACGAGGCCGACCGGGCCGAGATCCGCCGGGAGTTGCGAGACGAACCGGAGATCCGGGCCACCCTCGACCGGCTCTGGCCGGTGCTCACCCCGCAGCGCCTGCTCGCCGACCTGTACGCCGACCCGGACCGGATCGCCACCGCCGCCCCGATGCTCACCGACGCGGAGCGGGCCCTGCTGCACCGCGAGCCGGGTGGCTGGACACCGGCCGACGTGCCGCTGCTGGACGAGGCCGCCGAGCTGCTCGGCGAGGACGAGCGCGCCGCCGCCGCCCGGCGGGATCGCATCCGCATGATGGAACGGGAGTACGCCGAGGGCGTGCTGGAGATCGCCCGGGGTTCCCGCTCGATCGACGTCGAGGACGAGGCCGAGGGCGGTGAGATCCTCGGCGTGATCGACCTGATCGACGCGGATCGGCTGCTGGAGCGGCAGGAGGAGGCCGACCGCCTGACCACCGCGCAGCGCGCCGCCGCCGACCGGAAGTGGGCGTTCGGTCACGTCATCGTGGACGAGGCGCAGGAGCTGTCGCCGATGGCGTGGCGGCTGCTGATGCGCCGCTGCCCGAGCCGGTCGATGACGATCGTCGGGGACGTGGCGCAGACCGGCGCGCTCACCGGCACGCCCTCCTGGGCGGACGCCCTCGCCCCGTACGTGGCGCAGCGATGGCGGTTGACCGAGCTGACGGTCAGCTACCGCACCCCCGCCGAGATCATGGCGGTCGCGGCCGACGTACTGGCGGAGATCGACCCGGCGCTGCGGCCGCCGCGCTCGGTGCGGGAGAGCGGCGTACCGCCGTGGGACCGGGCGGTGCCCGACGAGCAGTTGGCGGCGGAGTTGGTGGCGGCGGCCACCCGGGAGGCGGCGGGGCTGGCCGACGGTCGACTCGGCGTGATCGTGCCGGCCGGTCGGGTGGATGTCCTGGGGGCGACGGTGACCGCCGCGCTGCCGGAGGCCGCCGTTGGCGAGCATCCGGAGCTGGAGAGCCGGGTGGTGGTGCTGACCGTCGCGCAGGCCAAGGGGCTGGAGTTCGACTCGGTGCTGGTGGTCGACCCGGACCGGATGGTGGCCGAGTCACCGCGCGGGCGCAGCGACCTGTATGTCGCGCTCACCCGCGCCACCCAACGCCTGGGCATCCTGCGCCCCACCCGCTGACCGGCGTCCGCCCGCCGCCCCCACCGATCCGTCGATCGGCGGGGGCGGCGGGCGGGCTCGCGCTCCGCGGTCAGTCTCGGGATCTGTCCCTGATGGACTTGGCTGGGCCGATGGCGGAGGTGGACTGGTCGCTGGTGTTGCCGCCGTCCGCCGGGGTGCTCAGGCCGCCGGTGGTGGCGTCGCCGGTGGTGGTCGGCGCCACCGTGCCCCGGTGCCGCTCCGGCTGCCGCGCCACCCGACGCACGCTCGCCGGGCCGGCGGTGCCGCCGGTGGTGGTCACCGCGCCCTGCCCCCGGGTGGGACCGCCGTCTCGCAGCACGTTCGGGTCGACCGGCTGGTGCGCCGGGTCGTACGGGTCCTCGTCCTGGATCACCCGCTCCACATCCGTGCGGGGCAGCGTCACCTCGTCGACGGCGCCCTTGCCGTACACACCGCCGGCGATCCGGTCCTCGGCCCGGCGAGCGGCGTCCTGTCGCATGTCGTCCTCACGCACGTCCATCACCTCGCAGAAGCTGTGGAACTGACTGCGTGCCCGGCCACCGGCCGACCAAACCCGCCGCGACCGGGAGGTCGTCCACCCCGGTTCACCGTCGCGCCGCCCGCCAGCCGCCCACAGGTCTTTCCCGGTGTCCATGCTGTCCCGCGACCGGTGGGAGACGCCCGCCGGCAGGAGGGGATGACAGCGTGCGCAGAGTACGCCGTACCGCCATCGCGGCCCTGGTGGCCGCGACGGTGACTACCGGGCTCGCGGTGCCCGTCCAGGCAAAGCCGCGACCGGACCGGACATTCGACGTGCAGGCCCACCGCGGCGGCCTCGGGCTGCGGGTGGAGAACACCCTCGCCTCCTTCGGCAACGCCCTCCAGCTCGGGGTGAGCACCCTCGAACTGGACGTGCAGATCACCGAGGACGGCCAGGCCGTGGTCACCCACGACCGGAAGGTCACCGGCACCAAGTGCGTCGACACCGCTCCGGTGACCGTCGGCGACCCGGAGTTCCCGTACGTCGGGAAGTACGTCAACACGCTCACCCTGGCCCAGGTGCGCACTCTCGACTGCGGTTCGAAGACCCTGTCGGACAAGCCCGGTCAGCTCGCCGTGCCGGGTGCCCGGATGCCGTTGCTGCGTGAGGTGTTCGCGCTGGTCAACCGTTACCGGGCGAAGGACGTGACGCTCAACGTCGAGACCAAGGTGGAGGCCGGCGCGCCGACCGAGACCGCGCCGCGTGAGCAGTTCGTGCGGGTCACCGCGGCCGAGATCCGGGCCGCCGGGCTGCTCAAGCAGGTCACCATCCAGAGCTTCGACTGGGGCGCGCTGATGCGGATGCGCCAGGTCGAGCCGAAGCTGCCGCTGGTCGCGCTGACCAACTACGACTTCCTGCAGACCGGCCAGCCGGGCGTTTCGCCGTGGCTCGGCGGGCTGGACATCGACGACTTCGGCGGTGACCCGATCCGGGCGATCCGCAGCTTCGGCGCCAGCGCCTTCTCGCCGGTGCACGGCTTCCCGCAGAACGGCACGGTCACCGACCCCGGCTACAAGCCGTACGTGACGAAGGCGATGGTCACCGAGGCGCACCGGTACGGGATCAAGGTGATCCCGTGGACGATCGACGACGTGCCGACCATGGCCAAGCTGATCGACGACGGCGTGGACGGCATCATCACCGACTACCCGGACCGGCTGCGCGGCCTGCTGGCGCAGCGCGGCTACCGGCTGCCGAAGGCGTACGCGGCGCCGTTCGACATCCAGGCGCACCGCGGCGGTCGGGCCACCCGGCCGGAGAACACCCTGCCGGCCTTCGCCAACGCACTGGCCAACCGGGCCATCTCCACGCTGGAGCTGGACACCGGCGTGACGGCCGACGGCAAGCTCGTCGTGCTGCACGACCGCACCGTCAACGGTTCGCACTGCGTCGACACCGCGCCGGTACGCCCCGGCGACCGGCAGTTCCCGTACGTGGGCAAGCCGGTGCACGAGCTGACCCTGGCGCAGCTCAAGACCGTGGACTGCGGCACGAAGACGCTGCCCGAGCTGCCCGCTCAGGTGCCCGCGCCGGGTGCCCGAATCCCCACCCTGGACGAGGTCTTCGCCCTGGTGAAGGCGAGTGGGCGCAACGACATCGGCATGAACATCGAGACGAAGATCAGCCCGGTGGTGAACGACACCGAGCCGTACCGCAGCTTCACCCGCAAGTTGGTCGAGGCGATCCAGCGGGCCGGCTTCACCAGCCGGGCCACCATCCAGTCGTTCGACTGGCGCACCATCACCTACGCGCGGCAGCTCGACCGCCGGATCGGCACGGTCGGCCTGGTCTGGCAGTACGGCCCGGCCGAGTGCGCCACCCTCGCCGACGAGTGCTCGCTGGAGGCGGTGTACGGCGACCCGTCGGTGCGGAGCCCGTGGACCGGTGGGCTGGACTGGTGGAAGTACCAGGACCTGGGCAAGCTGACCCGGGCCGCGGGTGCCGGCACGGTGTCGGCGAACTGGCAGGTGCACGACTCGCGCCAGGGCACGGTCGCCTCGGCTGACTGGTACCTGCGGGAGAACCCGGCGTACTTCCACGGACCGGACGTGCGGACCCTTCAGACGCGTTATGACCTGAAGGTGATCCCGTACACCGTCGACGACGCGCGGGTGATGCAGCGGGTCATCGACCTCGGTGTCGACGGCATGATCACCGACGACCCGGACCTGTTGGTGAGCGTGGCGGTGCGCAACGGCCTGCGCTGACGCGCTGACCACCCGAACGCCGGCCGGCTTTTCCGGCCGGCGTTCGGTGTTACCTGCTCAGGGGCCTCGGGTAGTCGGGGGGTGTCCCCGCCACGAACGCGAACCCTGCCGTGGCCGAAACGCGGTAGCGGGGCGAGGGAATGCAGGTACGACTCATCGCATCCTGAGGAGGACCAGATGAGCACG
Organism: Micromonospora sp. NBC_00858; assembly: GCF_045207365.1. Classification (NCBI taxonomy): domain Bacteria; kingdom Bacillati; phylum Actinomycetota; class Actinomycetes; order Micromonosporales; family Micromonosporaceae; genus Micromonospora; species Micromonospora sp. NBC_00858. The sequence continues at coordinate 4,449,277 of NZ_CP108828.1, forward strand.
CAGGCTGCTTCCACCAGGCCGATGAACCGGCCGATGTCGGACGTGCAGAATCCGGCGTCGATGCAGACCCAGCAAATGCCGGTCATGACTGACGGGCACCGGGAACAGATGCCGTCGCCGGGTACGGAGACCAAGCAGGCGTTCCTGACGACGGAATTCTGGATCTACGCTGCTGCGGTCGCAGTCGTCGTGATCGCCGCGTTCTGGCGGGGTTCCGCCACCAACGGGCTGAACATCAACAACCCGAACCAGGCGTGGTGGTTCCTGACCATCCTGACCGGTGGTTACCTGGTCAGCCGTGGTCTGTCGAAGGCCGGATCCGCACGCCGGTCCGGCAAGGAGCGAAGCAACAGGCGGCGCTGACGCGCCATGAGACGAGACGGTGGCCTCCGGGAGAATCTCCCGGAGGCCACCGTCGCATCTGGCGACTACTCGTCGAATCCGCCGAAGTCCTCACCGGCGTCACCCTCGAAGGCGTCCTCGATCATCTCGCCGGCGATCATGCCGCCCGCGACGCCGAGTGCCGCGCCGGCCACCATGCCGCCCATTCCCATCCCGCGCCCCCGGCTGTGCCCGTGACCCGGCCCGAAGCCCTGGGTACGCAGGTTGCCGTAGCGGGAGGTGGTCTCGCGCAGCCAGCCGTCGACGACCTGCGCCCAGTCCACCCGGTCGACGTCGGCGTGCGACACCTGGTAGCGGCCGAACGCGTCGTGCCCGGCGCTGAGGAAGCCACCCCGCTTGTCGCACTCCAGGATCACCTCGACCCCGCGCTGGCTGGTCACGAAGGTCAGCTCGACCTCCCTGATCGTGCTGGAGTACTGCGGCGAGGCGAAGAACTCGATCTCCTGGTAGAACGGCAGCGTCTGCTGCACGCCCCGGATGTGGCCGCGCTCCAGGTCAGCGTGCTTGAACCGGAAGCCGAGCCGCTGGAACGCCTCCAGGATCCGCTCGTGCACCGGAAGCGGGTGCACCGCCACCTGGTCCAGGTCGCTCTTGTCCACGGCGCGGGCCAAGGCCAGCTCGGTGCGCAGGCCCATCGTCATGCCGTGCAGGCGCTGGCCGTACACGTCGGTGATCGGGGTTTCCCACGGAACCGGAAGCTGGAACGGGATCGAGACCTGCTGCTTGGGCGCGAGCTGGAGGGGGCCGCTGACGGCCATCCGGTGGAACTCCATGGTGCCCGCGTACTCCGTGTCATGGCCCTCGACCTCGACCCGGGTGACCAGGCCGATCACGACCTGCTCGATCGCCGCCGGGCTGTCACCGCCGACGAGGTTGACCTGCCCGTCGAGGGTCAGGCCGGGCCGGGTGTTGGGGTTGGTCAGCACGGTGTCCACGCTGGGACCGCCCACACCGAACGCGCTCAACATCTTCTTGAAGACCATCGGAAACTCCTGTGCGACAGCCGACCGCTCCAGGATGGAGTCGGACGTTGACTCGCAGGCACTTTATCCAGCAGCCCTGTGAGGTGCCTGTGAAGTGCAGGTGGCCGCCACCACGCTCGCCATGATGTGGCCCACCAGCACCGCCGACCGGAGACACCGGCTTCGCCTCGACCGACGACCCGGAGGCCGACCGGGACTGGTTATACCAGTTCGGCCTACAGCGGATCCTCGACGGCATCCAGGTCCTGATCGACCAGCGCCTCTCCCAGGAGAGCTGAAGACCCTCGCACTCCCCCGAGCGCAGCCGCCCTGCCCCGGTCGGCCCCTGTCGAACTGCCCCAGATATGGGGCGAGCGGCGCGATCGGCCCGCCTCACCGGAGCTGAGCCGCTTCATCGACTCCATCTCGCCGATATCGCGGCTCGCTGGGGATTACCGCAATGTCGGCGGAAGGGCAGATGATCAAGGGGCTGCGCCGGTTCGTGGGTCTCCGGCCAACCCCGCACCCCTGAATCGAGCCCTCCGGGCGGCCCCCGCCCCATTTCTGGGGCAGCTCTACAGGGCTTGAAAGGTGCGCACTGCCGTCAGAAATCGCGTCCCCGATGACGCCCGAGTGCAAGCGGTCAGGAATCGAGAAGCCCTGGTCGACGAGCCGCGGTTAGCGTGACCGCCATCGACATCCCACCCGGCACATCGCCGGGCTAGGCGTCCTCAAAGGAGGCTTCCTTGAACTCGAACCGGTGGGTGCGACAGATTCACCGTTGGCTGGCCATCGCCTTCACGGTGACCGTCATCGTCACCTTCGTCGCCCTGGCACAGGACGAGCCTGTCGTCTGGGTGTCCTACGTGCCGCTGTTTCCCCTCGCCCTGCTCCTGTTCACCGGTCTGTACCTGTTCGCGCTGCCGTACCTCCTCAAACAACGGCAAGCTGGGCGGCCGGACTGACGCTGCGGTCGGAGCGTCAGGCCGTCAGTCGGCCTCGACGAGGATCAGCTCGCCGACCTGCTCGCCGATCGCCGTACGCGCCTCCGCTGGCAGCCCGACGTCGGTGATCAGCACGTCGGCGGCCTCCAGCGGGGCGATGGTGGCGATGCCGATCGTCTCCCACTTGGTGTGGTCGGCGAGCACCACCAGCCGTCGGGCGGCGCCGATCAGGCAGCGGTTGACCCCGGCCTCCAGCAGGTTCGGCGTGGTGAGGCCGGTCCGTGGGCTGAGCCCGTGCACGCCGAGGAAGAGCAGGTCGACGTTGAGCGCGCTGATCGCCGCCTCGGCCACCGGCCCGGTCAGCGCGTCCGACGGCGTACGGATGCCGCCGGTGAGCACCACCGTCTGGTCGGCGCGCGGATTCTGGTAGAGCGCGTCGGCCACCGGGATCGAGTTCGTCACCACCGTCAGCCCTCGTACGTCGGAGAGCAGCGTGGCCAGCGCGGCGGTGGTGGTGCCGGCGGAGAGCGCGATGGCCATCCCCGGCTCCACCATGGTCGCCGCCCGTTCGGCGATGGCCCGCTTCTCCGCCTGCTGGCGGATCGACTTCGCGGCGAAGCCGGGCTCCTCGGCGGAGCCCGGCCCGGCCAGCGTCGCGCCGCCGTGCACCTTGTCCACCAGCCCGCGCTCGGCCAGCACCTCCAGGTCACGCCGGATCGTCATGTCGGACACGCCGAACCGGCTGACCAGGTGGCTCACCCGTACGCCACCACGCTGACGGATCAGATCGAGGATGGCGGTCTGCCGCTGCTGGGCGAGCACCTGGGGAACCTCCTTCGCACCGACGCTGTCGCCGGATCAGGCTGGGTCGGCGGCCCGGTCCTCGCGGACCACGGCCACCTCGCCGGCCGGCACCGTCAGCTCACCGGCACACCGCACTCCGGTCAACAGCTCGGTGCCGGTCGCCGTGAGTCGTACCTCGGCCTCGGTGTGGTTGATCGCGAACAGCCAGCTTCGCTCGCCGTCGCGACGCCGCACCACCTCCACGCCGGTCGGCGCCTGCGCCGCCGGGCGGACTCCGGCTTCGTCGAGCAGGCGGGCGACCAGCCGGTCGGTGGCCGGTTCGTCCAGCCGGGTGCCGACGTACCAGGCGGTGCCCGCGCCGACCGAATGCCGGGTGAGCGCCGGTACGCCCGGCAACGGCCCGTCGGCGTACGAGGCGAGCACCTCGGCGCCCTCCGCGTGCAGCCACTCGGTCCACACGTCGGCCGTGCTGCCGTCGTCCAGCCGGACCCGCTCACCCTCGCGCAGCGGGAAGAACTCCTCGGTCCGTACGCCGAGCAGTTCCCGGAAGGCGCCCGGGTAGCCGCCCATCCGGATGTGGTCGTTCTCGTCCACAATGCCGCTGAAGTAGGTAACCGCCGCGGTGCCGCCGGCCTCGACGAACCGGCTCAGCGCGTCGGCGTCGGCGTCGCGGACCAGGTAGAGGGTGGGTGCCAGGACCAGTCGGCAGCCGCTGAGGTCCGCCGACGGGTGGATGATGTCGGCGGTCACGCCGGCCCGCCACAACGCGCCGTAGAGGGCGGCCAACTGGTCGGCGTAGTGGACGTCGACGCTCGGGTGCGAGTCGAGCTCGACGCCCCAGCACGCCTCCCAGTCGAACAGGATGGCCACCTCGGCGTCCACCCGACTGCCGCGCACCTCGGCCAGCGCCTTGAGGTCCGCGCCGAGCTGGCAGACCTCGCGGAACACCTTGGTCTCCGGCCCGGCGTGCGGCACCAGCGCGGAGTGGAACTTCTCAGCGCCGGCCCGGGAGGCGCGCCACTGGAAGAACAGCACCCCGTCGGCCCCGCGGGCGACGTGCGCCAGGCTGTTGCGGCGCATCTGCCCCGGTAGCTTGGCCACGTTGCGCGGCTGCCAGTTCACGGCGCTGGTGGAGTGCTCCATCAGCAGCCACGGATCGCCACCGGCGACGCCACGGGTGTGGTCGGCGGAGAGCGCCAACCCGACGTGCGCCTGCGGGTCGGCGGCGGTCAGGTAGTGGTCGTTGGAGACGAGGTCCACGTCGTCGGCCCAGGAGTGGTAGTCCATGTACTTGATCCCGGTGCCGATCATGAAGTTGGTGGTCACCGGCTGGCCGACCAGCGTCTTCAACAGCTCGCGTTCGGCGCGCAGTTGGGCCCGTTGCTCGTCGGAGGAGAAGCGCAGGAAATCCAGCTGCTGGGTGGGGTTGGCGAAGGTCGGCGCGGTGCGCGGCGGGTTGATTTCGGCCCAGTCGCCGTAGCGCTGGCTCCAGAACGCGGTGCCCCACGCCTCGTTGAGCCGGTCCAGGTCGCCGTAGCGCTCGCGCAGCCAATCGCGGAACGCCTGTGCGCTGACGTCGCAGTAGCAGTGCACGTTGTGGCAGCCCAGTTCGTTGGAGACGTGCCACATCACCACCGCCGGATGCTCGGCGTACCGGCCGGCGACCGCCCGCACCAGCTCCAGCGACCGCTCCCGGAACACGGGGGAGCTGGGGCAGTACGCCTGCCGCCCGCCCGGCCAGAGGATCGCGCCGTCGGCGCGGCGGGGCAGCGTCTCCGGGTACGCACGGGCCAGCCATGGTGGAGGGCTGGCGGTGGCGGTGGCCAGGTCGACCTGGATGCCGCCGTCGTGCAGCAGGTCCAGCACCCGGTCCAGCCAGCCGAACTCGAACCGGTCGGGGGCGGGTTGCAGCAGGGCCCAGGAGAAGATGCCGACGGAGACCAGGTTGACCCCGGCCTGACGCATCAGCTCGACGTCCTCCGACCAGGTCTGCTCGGGCCACTGCTCGGGGTTGTAGTCGCCGCCGAAATAGATGCCGTCACCCTGCCATCGCCGCATGAGAGCTGAGGGTGCACCTGGCAACCCACGGAAGTCAACAGGTTCCAACATCGATTTCTTTTCCAACGTTTACCACGTAACAGCCGTGTCACGACTGAGTTCTGGGAGGCGAATTGCCCTCTTGACAGCGCCCGGCGGACGGGTAGCTTGAGGCCCCAATGGCCGTTCGTGTTTGCCAATGTGGATTCTCGTGGGATCCCGATGTGTATTCACGGCGCCGAACCTGCCTTCACCACCCCTGACGGCCCTTGGGCGTAGCACCTCTTCATTCGCAGGAGGCACAGATGTCCCGTCCCCGATCCCAAGCCGAGTACCTGGCTCGGCTCGTACCGTCCTCTGTCGCCGGCATCAACCGACGCTCGCTGCTGGCCGGCGCTGCCGGCACGGGCGCGCTGCTCGGCACCGGCCTGCTCGCCGGCTGCGGCGACGACTCCGGCGGGTCCGACTCGAAGGACGTGTCCCTCGGCTCGAACCAGTCCGACCCGAAACCGAAGGACGTCGTCGCCAAGGTCACGGACGGTTTCAAGACCTCGTCCGGCGTCCAGGTCGCGGTGAACACGGTCGACCACAACACGTTCCAGGAGAACATCAACAACTACCTGCAGGGCAAGCCGGACGACGTGTTCACCTGGTTCGCCGGCTACCGGATGCGCTTCTTCGCCCAGAAGGGCCTGGCCGGCGACATCAGCGACGTGTGGGGCAAGCTCTCGGGCTACTCCGACGCCTTCAAGAAGGCGTCCACCGGGGATGACGGAAAGCAATACTTCGTTCCGGCGTCGTATTACCCGTGGGCGGTCTTCTACCGCAAGTCGGTCTGGCAGCAGTACGGCTACCAGCAGCCGAAGACCCTCGACGAATTCACCACCCTCGCCGGCCAGATGAAGAAGGACGGCCTGACCCCGATCGCCTTCGCCGACAAGGACGGCTGGCCGGCGATGGGCACCTTCGACATCCTCAACCTGCGGATCAACGGCTACCAGTTCCACATCGACCTGATGGCCGGCAAGGAGGCCTGGACCTCCGACAAGGTCAAGAAGGTCTTCGACACCTGGGCCGGCCTGCTCCCCCTGCACCAGCCGGACAGCCTCGGCCGCACCTGGCAGGAGGCGGCGCAGTCGCTGCAGCAGAAGAAGAGCGGCATGTACCTGCTCGGTCTCTTCGTCGGCCAGCAGTTCAGCAACGAGGAGCAGAGCGACCTCGACTTCTTCACCTTCCCCGAGATCGACCCGGCGATCGGCGCCAAGGCGCTGGACGCACCGATCGACGGCTACATGATGGCCCGCAAGCCCAAGAACGAGGACAACGCCAGGAAGCTGCTGGAGTACCTCGGTGGCAAGGCCGCTGCGGACATCACGGTCAAGAACGACCCGGCCACCCTCGTCGCCAACAGCGGCGCGGACGTCAGCGGCTACACCGCGCTGCAGAAGAAGGCTGCCGAGTTGGTCGGGTCGGCCACCGAGATCGCCCAGTTCCTCGACCGGGACACCCGGCCGGACTTCGCCTCCACGGTGATCATCCCGGCGCTCCAGCAGTTCATCAAGGACCCCAAGGACATCGGCGGGCTCACCTCGAGCATCGAGAACCAGAAGAAGTCGATCTTCACTGACTGACGGCGGAAAGGGGAGGACATCGTGTCCGACCTGCCCCTGATCCAAGCGGATCGCGCCGTGCCGCCGCCGGCCGCGACCACCTCCACGGGTGGTCGTCGCCGGCGGCTACGGCTCCTGTCCCGCACCGACCGCGTGGTCATCACGCTGATGGTGCTCGTCCCGCTGCTGCTCGTCACCGGGTTCGTCTGGCTGCCGGCGGTGGCCACCGTGCTGCTCTCCGGCACCAACTGGGACGGCATCGGCCCACTGAACGAGATCGAATTCGTCGGCGCCCGCAACTACAGCGACGTGGTGAACATCTACCCGCCGTTCGTGCCGGCGGTCCAGCACAACCTGCTCTGGCTGGCGGCGCTGTTCGTCGTCGCCACCCCGTTCGGCATGTTCCTTGCCGTCCTGCTCGACAAGGAACTGCGGGGCAGCCGGTTCTATCAGACCGCGCTCTACCTGCCGGTGGTGCTCTCGCTGGCACTGATCGGCTTCGTCTGGCAGCTGCTCTACTCCCGCGACCAGGGTCTGATCAACGCGGTCTTCGGCAGCAACATCGACTGGTACGGCGACTCGAACGTCAACATCTGGGCGGTCATGGTCGCCTCCGGATGGCGGCACGTCGGCTACATCATGCTGCTGTACCTGGCCGGGCTGAAGGGCGTCGACCCGTCGCTGCGGGAGGCCGCCGCGGTCGACGGCGCCTCGGAGAGCCGGGCGTTCTTCCGGGTGGTGTTCCCGGTGATGCGGCCGATCAACATCATCGTGCTGGTGGTGACGGTCATCGAGTCGCTGCGCGCGTTCGACCTGGTCTGGGTGGTCAACAAGGGCCGCAACGGGTTGGAGCTGATCTCCGCGCTGGTCACCCAGAACGTGGTGGGTGAGGCGAGCCGGATCGGGTTCGGCTCGGCGCTGGCGACCATCATGCTGGTCGTCTCGCTCGTCTTCATCACCATCTACCTGGCGACCGTGATGAGGGAGAACCGGGAATGAGCACCGCGACCGTGACCCGGCGTACCGAAGGCGAAGCCGACGCCCCCGGCCGCCGCCGCAAGCTGACCCCGCTGCGGCTGCTGCTGCACGGCTTCCTCATCGTCGTCTCGCTGACCTGGCTCTTCCCGATCGCCTGGGCGGTGCTGACGTCGCTGCGCTCCTACGAGTACACCGCCGCCAACGGCTACGTCTCGTTCGGCGGCTGGACCATCGACAACTACGTCACCGCCTGGCAGACGGCGGAGTTCGGTAAGCACTTCCTCAACTCGGTGTACATCACGGTGCCGGCAGTGCTGCTGACGCTCTTCCTCGCCTCGTGCGTGGCGTTCGTCATCGCGCGGTTCAGCTGGAAGCTCAACCTCGTGCTGCTCGGGGTGTTCACGGCAGCCAACCTGCTGCCCCAGCAGGCGCTGCTCATCCCCCTGTTCCGGCTGTTCACCGAGGTGCCGCTGCCGGAGTTCATGAGCGACTCGGAGCTGCTCTACGACAGCTACTGGGGGCTGATCCTGATCAACGTGGCCTTCCAGTGCGGGTTCTGCGTCTTCGTGCTCAGCAACTACATGAAGGCGCTGCCCCGCGACCTGTACGAGGCGGCGATGGTCGACGGGGCGAGCATCTGGCGGCAGTACTGGCAGGTCACCATGCCGCTGTGCCGGCCGGCCCTGGCGGCGCTGGCGACCCTGGAGGTGACCTGGATCTACAACGAGTTCTTCTGGGCCACCGTGCTGATGCGCACCGGCGACAAGTTCCCGGTGACCAGTTCGCTGAACAACCTGCGCGGTGAGTTCTTCACCGACAACAACCTGGTCTCGGCGGGCAGCGTGCTCGTCGCGATCCCCACCCTGGTGATCTTCTTTATGCTCCAGCGGCACTTCGTCCGGGGCCTGACCTTGGGAGCCTCCAAAGGATGACGATCCTGCACCTGCGCCGCGCGCGGACCAGCCTGGTGCTCGACGCGCGCGGCCCGGGGCTGCCCCGCATCGTGCACTGGGGCGGCGACGTCGGCGACCTCGACGACGACGGCCTGCGCCAGCTCGCCGACGCGACCGTACCGCCGGTGGTGCCGAGCAGCTTCGACGAGCCCACCGTGCTCTCCCTGCTGCCCGAGGCGAGCGCCGGCTGGAGCGGCCGGCCAGGGCTGGCCGGGCACCGCGACGGCACCGGCTGGTCCACCGCTTTCCGGCTGGACGGCCTCGACGTCGACCAGCCGGCCGACGAGGGCTCGGCACGGGTGACCGTACGGGCCAGCGACCCGGCCGCCGAGCTGTCCCTGACCATCGAGATCGAGGTGGACCCGACCGGGTTGCTGCTGCTGCGCCACCGGCTGCGCAACGACGGCGACGGCGCGTACGAGCTGCGGGAGCTGACCCCGGTGCTGCCGGTGCCGGCGGTCGCCACCGAACTGCTCGACCTGACCGGCCGGTGGTGTCGGGAACGGTCCCCGCAGCGGCACCCGTGGCAGCAGGGCAGTTGGGTCCGCGAGGGGCGGCACGGGCGTACCGGGCACGACGCCACCCTGCTGCTCGTGGCCGGCACCGCCGGGTTCGGCTTCGCCCATGGCGAGGTCTGGGCGGTGCACACCGCGTGGAGCGGCGACCACGTCACCTTCGCCGAGCGCCGCCCCACCGGCGAGTCGACCCTCGGCGGCGGCGAGCTGCTGGCCCCTGCCGAGATCCGGCTCGGCCCCGGCGAGTCGTACGCCACTCCCCTGCTCTACGCGGTCTGGTCCGACGCCGGGCTGGACGGGCTCAGCGACGTGCTGCACACCCACCTGCGCGCCCGGCCCGGTCACCCGCGTTCCCCCCGCCCGGTGACCCTCAACGTCTGGGAAGCGGTCTACTTCGACCACGACCTGGACCGGCTGTGTGCGCTCGCCGACCGGGCCGCGCAGATCGGCGTCGAGCGGTTCGTCCTCGACGACGGCTGGTTCCGCGGCCGGCGCGACGACACCGCCGGGCTCGGCGACTGGTTCATCGACGAGGGCGTCTGGCCCGACGGCCTGCAACCGCTGATCGACCACGTGACGGGCCGGGGCCTGGAGTTCGGCCTCTGGGTCGAGCCGGAGATGGTCAACCCGGACTCCGACCTGTTCCGCGCGCACGCCGACTGGCTGCTGGCCGTGCCGGGACGGCTGCCGCCGCTCTGGCGCAACCAGCAGGTGCTCGACCTGGGGCGCCCGGAGGCGTACGACTACCTGCTGGACCGGCTCGACAAGCTGCTCACCGAACACCCCGGCATCAGCTACCTCAAGTGGGACCACAACCGGGACCTCACCGAGGCCGGGCACCACGGCCGCCCCGGCGTGCACGAGCAGACCCTGGCCGTCTACCGGCTCCTCGACGAGTTGCGCAGCCGCCACCCCGGCGTGGAGATCGAGAGCTGCGCGTCCGGTGGCGCCCGAGTGGACCTGGCCATCCTGGCGCGCACCGACCGGGTGTGGGCCAGCGACTGCAACGACGCCCTGGAACGGCTCAGCATCCAGCGCTGGACCGGGCTGCTGCTGCCACCGGAACTGGTCGGCACACACGTCGGGCCGGAACGCTCACACACCACCAACCGGGTGCACGACCTCGGCTTCCGGGCGGCCACCGCGCTCTTCGGCCACCACGGCATCGAGTGGGACATCGCGTCGATCAGCGCCGCCGAGCAGACCGACCTGGCCGCCTGGGTGGCGCTGCACAAGCGGCTCCGGCCGCTGCTGCACGCCGGCCGCGTGGTCCGGGTCGACCACCCGGACCCGGCCGTCTGGGCGCACGGCGTGGTCGACCACGACGGCACCCACGCGGTGTACGCCATCGCCCGGCTGGCCACCTCGGTGGCGCAGTCCCCCGGCGCGGTCCGGCTGCCCGGCCTGGACCCGGGCCGGCGTTACCTGGTCCGACCGGTGTCGGAGGTGCCGCCCCCGGCGACCATCGACCGGTCCGCGCCGGGCTGGCTGGCCACCGGCGTCACGCTCAGCGGGGCGGCACTGGCCCGGATGGGGGTGCAACTGCCCGCGTTGCACCCGGAGCAGAGCCTGGTCCTGGAGGTCATCGCCACCGGCTGACAAAATTCTCGGAGATTCTTTGGGTCGGGGTGTCGAGAACGGTGCCGCCTGCTTCTACCTCAGGGTGAGAGCACCGAAGATGGTGCGCAGGCGTGAGGAGCGAAACCATGAAGTACATGTTGCTGATGCAGTTCAGCGCCGCCGGGACCGACTTCCCGGGCATCGACACCTGGAGCCCCGAGGAGATCCGGGCGCACATCGGCTTCATGCAGGAGGTCAACGACAAGCTCGTCAGCGACGGCGAGATGGTCGACGGCCAGGGGCTGGGCGGCCCGGCGCAGGTCCGGATCGTCCGCGCCGGGGCCGACGGCGCGCCGGTGGTCACCGAGGGGCCGTTCGCCGAGACCAAGGAGTTCCTCGCCGGCTACTGGGTCGTCGACTGCGACACCCCGGACCGGGCTGTCCAGATCGCCGCGCACATCTCCACCGCACCCGGCCCCGGCGGCCGGCCGCTGAACATGCCGATCGAGGTGCACCCCGTGATGTCCGCCCCACCCGTGGAGTTGTGAGGGCTGACGACCACCGATCCCCGCATCGAGGACCTGCTGCGCGAGTTGGCGCCGCAGGTCCTCGGCGTGCTCGCCCGTCGGTTCGGGGACTTCGCCACCGCCGAGGACGCGGTGCAGGAGGCCCTGCTGGCCGCCGCCACCCAGTGGCCGACCGAGGGGACGCCGACGAACCCGCGCGGCTGGCTGATCCAGGTCGGCTACCGCCGGATGATCGAGCTGGTCCGCGGCGAGCAGGCCCGGCGTCGCCGGGAGGACCTGGTCGCCCAACGGGACCCGTACGACCGACAGCACGCACCGGCGGCGGACGAGGAGCTGACCACCGAGCGGGACGACACCCTGGTCCTGCTCTTCCTCTGCTGCCACCCGGCGCTCGCCCCGGCGTCGGCCGTCGCACTGACCCTGCGCGCGGTCGGCGGGCTGAGCACCGCCGAGATCGCCCGTGCGTTCCTGGTGCCGGAGGCGACCATGGCGCAGCGGATCAGCCGGGCCAAGCAGCGCATCCGCTCCTCCGGGCTGCCGTTCCGGATGCCCGACGAGGCGGAACGGGCCGACCGGCTCGCCGCCGTGCGGCAGGTGCTCTACCTGATCTTCACCGAGGGGCACACCAGCACCGCCGGCCCGGACCTGCGCCGGGTCGACCTCGCGGTGGAGGCGATCCGGCTGACCCGCGCGCTGCACGCCCGGCTGCCCACCGACAGCGAGTCGGCTGGGCTGTTGGCGTTGATGCTGCTCACCGAGGCACGCAGCCCGGCCCGCACGGGGCCCTCCGGCGAGCTGATCTCACTGGCCGATCAGGACCGCACCCGCTGGGATGCGGCGGCGATCGCCGAGGGCGTCGCGCTGGTCACCTGGGCGCTGCCGCGCGGGCCGGTCGGCCCGTATCAGGTGCAGGCCGCCATCGCCGCGCTGCATGACGAGGCGCCGAGCACCGGGGCGACCGACTGGCCGCAGATCCTGGCGCTCTACGAGGTGCTGGAGCGACTGTCCGGCAGCCCGGTGGTGTCTCTCAACCGGGCCGTGGCGACCGCCATGGTGCACGGGCCGGAGGCCGGCCTGGCCGCCCTCGACGCGCTGACCGACGACCCACGGCTGGCCGGGCACCACCGGTTGTCCGCCGCCCGCGCCCACCTGCACGAGATGGCCGGCGACCACACTCGGGCGATCGCCGACTACCGGGCCGCCGCCGGGCGTACGAGCAGCCTGCCCGAGCAGCGCTACCTCACCATGCGGGCGGCCCGACTCGCCGCCGTGGCGCACCAACCCACCACGAAGGACTGAGGGCCGCATGGCGTACGTGTTGCTGGGGATCGCCATCGCCGCCGAGGTGCTGGCGACCAGCCTCCTCAAGACCACTGCCGGGTTCAGCCGGCTCTGGCCGACGGTGGCCTGCCTCGGCGGTTACGTCGTGGCGTTCATCCTGCTGGCCCAGGCGGTCAAGGAGATCCCGGTCGGGGTCGCGTACGCCCTCTGGTCGGGCCTGGGCACCGCCACCATCGTGGCGATCGGTGCGGTGTTCCTGGACGAGCCGGTCGGGCTGGCCAAGCTCGGCGGCATCGCGCTGATCATCGCCGGGGTGGTCATCGTGAACCTGGCCGGGGAGCACTGACCACGAAGGGTCGCGGTGGCCGGGCCCGTCGCGGGCCCGGCCACCTGCCCGTCGGTCAGCTCGCGGTGCAGCTCACCTCCGGCTTGGCGTTGCTGCCGGTCCAGCCGCCGATGAAGCCGAAGCTCGTGCTGGCGCCGGCGGCCAGCCGGCCGTTGTAGTCCACGTTGCGCGCGGTCACCGCGGCTCCGCTGCTGGTCAGCGTCACGTTCCAGGACTGGCTGACGCTCTGCCCGTTGGCGAAGGTCCACCGGGCGCTCCAGCCGGTGATCGCGGTCGCGCCGGCGGTCACCCGCACCTCACCCTGGAAGCCGCCCTGCCACTGGTTGACGATCGTGTACGTCGCGGTGCAGCCACCGGCCGGCGGCGGAGTCGTCGGCGGCGGAGTGGTGGGTGGCGGGGTCGTGGGTGGCGGGGTCGTCGGCGGCGGGGTGCCGCCGAAGACCGTTGCCTCCCGGGCGGTCTGCCGGATGCCGTTGGCGCCGTTGAAGATCCGCTGGCCCCAACTGGTCAGGCTGGCCGGGTTGAAGGCGGCGGCCATGTCGAGATACTCCACGCCACCGCCGTTGCCGCTCCACGACCAGCCCAGCCAGCCGATCCCGTTGGCCTGGCTGTAGGCGAGGATGGTGTCCTCGTCCGGGTCGCCGTCGGAGTGGTTGAAGCCGAACTCGCCGACCACGATCGGCAGCCCCGCGGTGCGGAACCGGCCCAGGTAGTCGCTGATCTCCTCGGCGGTGTCGAAGACCCCGTACATGTGGATGGAGAAGACGGTGTTGCGGGCCGGGTCGGCGGCGAAGACCGAGGCGGCGTTGTCGCGCATGGTGAACGACCAGTCCTGCCCCCAGTTCGGCGCGTCCACCATGATCGTGTGGGTCAGCCCGGCGGCGCGCAGCCGCTTGATCGCGTTGGCGTTGTCGGTGGCCCAGGAGGCGTAGTTCTGGTTCCCGTACGGCTCGTTGCCGATGTTGACGATGACGTACTTCTCCTGGCCGGCGAGCACGTCGGCGATGCTGAGCCAGTAGTCGACGGCCCGATCGAGGGTGATCGCGCCGCTCTGCTCGCCGTAGCCGGTGGTGTCGTGCACCTCCAGTACGCAGATCAGCCGGTTGGCCTTGCACGTCGAGATGACGTTGGCCACGTCGGCGTTGGTGTTACGGGTCCACCGGTCGCCGCTGGAGAGCACCACCCGCACGGTGTTCGCGCCGAGCGCCTTGACGTCGGCGAACGAACTGGTCTGCTGCGGGTACCAGGTGTGCGCGTGGTTGACCCCGCGCATGATGAATTCGGTGCCGTTGGCGTCGTACAGCTTGCCGCCCGCGACGGAGAAACCGGCCGCGGCGTGTGCCGGCTGGCCGAACGCCAGCACGGCGACGAGCAGCGCGAGCAGGGCCGCGCCGGCGGCGGAGAGTCGAGTCTTCATGGCCTTCCTCAGGGAGGACCCCCGGTGCCCGACAGGGGTGGGACGTGACAGGGGAAGGCGGCTGCAGCCCGACAGCCGCCGCCCGGATCCCGACGGCGCAGGCATCAGCGTAGGACGATGGATCGGTCGGCGCAACCGGTTCAGTGGCCGGATCCGGGCGGCAGACAGCCGTGACGGCCCACGCGGACGCGGGCCGTCACGGGGCGGTCATCCCCACCACAGGATGTACGCCACACCGGACTCTTAACCGGTTAAGAGCGACCGTATGCAGGCCATCGTCATCCGTCAAGCGTTGTCCGTCGGAACCGGACGGGATGGTTGACCGCTGCCGACCGGGGTATCCCGGGAACGTCGCCGGTGGGAAGGGAAACCAGGATGGTCAGTGTCGGCTACACCCTGATGTGCGAGCAGTCCGGTCCGAAGCAGTTGATCGACCACGCGGTCCGGGCCGAGGCTGCCGGCTTCGACCAACTGGTGGTGTCCGATCACTACTCCCCCTGGCTGGACGCACAGGGCCACTCCCCGTACGCCTGGTCGGTGCTCGGCGCGGTCGCCCACGCCACCTCCCGCGCGGAGCTGATGTCCTTCGTGACCTGCCCGATCCGCCGCTACCACCCGGCCGTCGTGGCGCAGAAGGCCAGCACGATCGGGGCACTCTCGGACGGCCGGTTCACCCTCGGCCTGGGCGCCGGGGAGAACCTCAACGAGCACGTGGTCGGCGGCTGGCCACACGTGCAGCAGCGGCACGAGATGTTCGAGGAGGCGTTGCAGGTCATCCGGCCGCTGCTCAACGGCGAGTCGCTGACCTTCTCCGGCAACCACTTCGACGTGCCCGACGCCTACGTCTGGGACCGCCCGGAACGGCCGGTTCCCATGGCCATCGCCGCCTCCGGCCGACAGTCCGCCACCCTCGCCGCCGAGTACGGCAACGGCCTCGTGGCCACCGAGCCCGACCGGCACATCATCGAGATGTACGACGACGCCGGCGGCGCCGGCCAACCCCGCTACGGGCAGGTGCCCATCTGCTACGGCCCGGACGAGGCGGAGTGCCGCAAGATCGTGCACGACCAGTTCCGCTGGTTCGGGTTGGGCTGGAAGGTCAACGCCGAACTGCCCGGCCCGGACTCCTTCGCCGCCGCCTCCCAGTTCGTCCGGGAGGAGGACGTCGCCGAGGGCATCTCCTGCGGCCCGGACGTGGACACGCACGTCGAGGCGTTCCGGAAGTTCGTCGACGCCGGCTTCACCCACGTGGCTATCGTCCAGGTCGGCGGGGAGACCCAGCCGATGTTCCTGGACTGGGCGCAGGAGGAGTTGCTGCCCCGGCTGCGCTCGCTGTGAGCACTGCCCCGTTTGACTGGCGGGACCAGATGACCCGGCTGGTCCCGAACGCTCGGCTGGTCGTCGTAGCCACACTCACGGACAGGTGAAACCTCATGCGCTTTGGCAACACGGAGATCCGGCCGTTCGGTGGAGGTCTCGGCTGCCTGCTGATGATCCTCGCATCGATCGTCGCGTCGGTGGTGCTCACCGTACTGCTCAATCTGGTGCTCTGAGCCGAGCCGGCGGTCCGGTGGCCGACCCGACGCCGGGTCGGCCACCGCATTCACCGCTGGAGCGGACGCCAGGACGCCCGATCGTTCCAGCCCTCGATCATCCGCATCGAGGCGGCCATTTCCAGGCCCCCGTCGCGGCCACCCACCGCGCTCGCGCCGGCCGGACTCTCCGTCGAGACCTCGGTGACACATCCCGAGCAGCCGGGCACCTGCGCCACCCGGAACACTCCGACGCCCGCGTCATCGCTCATCACCGACCCGACGCGGCCCGCCACCATCGTGCGGGACTCCTCGAAGTCGCTTCCGTCACCGGCGAACTTCCCGTTGCTCACGCCGATGCTGAGGTCCTGACGGGGGCCCGGCCCACCCGTGCGGTAGTGGACGTCGACGTCCAGCCACTTTCCGTTGTACATCCGCACCTCGGTGCCCTTCAGCGTGGCCCCGGCCGGTACGGCGACCGGCGCGAACGGGACGCTCACCCGCTGGGTCTCCCACACCAGCCCCGCCGCGATCTGGCGGCCGAGCTCCTCGGGATGGTCGACCTTCGACATGCGGATCGACATCCAGCCGTCCGGCGCGTACTGCCAGGAGAGCAGCGTCTCGCTGCCGTCGGTGTAGAGGAAGGCCGAGTGCCCGTCGACCGGTGCCACCGGTGCGCCGGGCAGGGCGACCGGCGGCGGCGGACCGTCCAACTCGCTCCGCTGCCGCTGGTTGGCGAAGAGATCCACCCCACGCGCACCCAGCCGCACGGTCACCGACCGGCCCACGCCCATGATCGGCCCCGGCTCCACCGGCCCGCCGGGGCTGATCGCCTCGGGAACGCTCGCGTCCACCGCCAGGACCTTCACATCCGTCCGGTACGACTGGCTGACCGCCTCGGCCGTCACCGACCCGAGCCGGAACAGCCGCAGCGTCGGATCAAATGCCTCCGGTGCCACCGTGGGCGGTCCCGCCGGGGCCGTCGCGGACGGCGACGGATCGCCCGCAGGCGACGGGCCCACCGACGGCCGGACACCGGCCAGCAGGGCGGCCGAGCCGAGCAACGCCAACACCGTGGCCACCGCCCCAACCGCGGTCAACTGTCGGTGCCGGCGGACCGTCCGCTCGCCGTCGGCCAACGCCCTCTCCATCGACACCCCGCCGCCGGGCAGGTCGTCGGCCGCGCGCGCCAACAGGCTCCGCACGTACGTCTCCTCCTGATCGATCACCGGGCCACTCCCTTCGACTCCGCGTCCTGCGGCAACTGCCGGCGCAGCGCGGTCAGCCCCCGCGCGGTCTGACTCTTGACGTTCCCGGTCGAGCAGCCCAGCACCTCGGCGGTCTGCTCGACGCTCAGGTCGGCGTAGAACCGGAGCACCAGGACCACCCGCTGGCCGGGTGGCACCGCCGCCAGCGCGGCACGCACCGTCACCGCGTCCGCGGCGGCGTCACCCGGCCCGGACAGCGCACCGCGGGGCACCGGCTCGGGTGTGCGGTCGAACAACTGAACGCCCCACCAGCGGGACCGCCGCTCCTGCTTGAACGCGTTGACCAGCATCCGATGGACGTACGCACTGACGTTGTCGGCCTGCCGTACCCGGGGCCACTTCACGAAGAGCTGGGTGAGCGTCTGTTGCACCACGTCGTCGGCCCGGTGCCGGTCACCGGTCAACAGGTAGGCGGTGCGTCGCAGTTTCTCGGTCACTCCGGTGACGAACTCGACGTACTCGTGCCGTTGTGCGGCATGCATCAACCACTCCCGTTCCGGATTCCGACGCTGTCACCCTATGGATGGACGCGGATCTGGATCAGGTTGCACGCGCACCGGCGCGGCCGGCGTCAGCGGCGCAGGCCGAGGGCGGTGAGCACCTCACGGGAGGCCAGCCGAGCCGGATCGAGCACCGAACGGCGGATCCAGCGGGCCACCGGTGACACGGTGGCCCGCCACGCCGCCCCGACGCCACGCGCCACCGGCACGACGATGGCCGACCAGGCCCACCGCAGACCGCGCAGCAGCGGTCGGTACAGCAGCCGCAGCAACCACCCGGCCACCCGCCACGCCCCCACCACGGCGGCGACCACCAGCCGGCCGGCCGGCGCGAGCACCGTGCCCAACCAGCGCAGCGGCCGTACCACCAGGTGCTCGACGAGCCAGACCAACGCCCGGCCGAACAGGACCAACGGCGGGCGGAGCACCACGCGGGCCACCCAGGCCATGACGTGGCCGAGCCAGACCAGGGGGAGCCAGACGAACGTGCGGGCGACCCAGACCAGCGGGACCCACAGGAGTCGGTGCAGCGCCCAGGCCAGCGGCGCCAGCAGCCAGCGGCGCAGGAACCGGCCGGTCGGGCCGAGCAAGTAGCGGTACAGCAGCCGGCCGGTGGCCGCGATCAGCTCCCAGAGCAGGCGTACCGGCAGCACCACGACCAGCGCCACACCGCGCGCGACGGCCGCGACGAGCGGAAGCTCGGCGGCGGCCGGCGGGTCGGCGGCCGGACCGGCCACAGTGGGCGCGCCGGGCAGCGGCGGGCGGACGGTCGAACGGTCGGTCACGGTGGGCACCGTAACGGGCCCGCGCCACGCCTGGGGTCCCGGTCGCACCTAGCGGACCGCTCAGCGTGGGGCTGGGTCCAGGTCCAGATCGGCCAGCAACGGATAGTGATCGGAGGCGGTGTCCGCCGCCCCGCCACGGATCACCAGGCACTCCCGGACCCGCTCGGCCAGCGCCGGGGTCCCGAACAGGTAGTCCAGTCGCATCCCGGCGAACTCGGCCCCGCCGAACCGGGTGGGCACGGTGCGGCCGTCGGCCTCCGGTGCTCCGGCGGCGGCCGACGGCCAGAGGTCGACCAGGCCGGCGGCCAGCAGCCGGGCGACAACGCGGGTGTCCACGGCGCCGCCGCCCCGCCGCAGGTGGCGCCGCCGGTAGAGAGCGGGCATCCCGGCCAGGCGCACGGTGTGGTCGACGGTCGGGTCGAGCGAGTTGAGGTCACCGGCGACCAGCGTCAGTGGCCCCTGGGCGCGTCGCAGCGCGGCCACCAGCCAGTCGACCTCCATCCGCCGCCGTCCCCCGGAGTACGGGTAGAGGTGGGTGCCGAGCACGGTCAGCGGACCGGCCGAGGTGGCCACCACGACGCGGGCGGCGGCGTGGTGGAACGGCCGGCGCAGCGACCCCGCGGCGACGACCCGCAGCGGCGGCCGGACCAGCACCGCCACCGGCTGTCCGAAGCAGGACCGGGCCAGGTGGGGTGTCATCCCCACCCGACCCGCCACCTCGGCCAGGAGCCCGCCGCGGTCGAAGCCGCGCAGCTCCTGCAAGGCCAGCACGTCCGGCGCCTGCGCGGTGATCACCTCGACCAGCAGGTCCCACCGGTCGGAGCCACCCCGGTCTCGACCGCCGGTCCGGATGTTCCAGGTCATCACCCGCAGCACGGGACGCTCAGTCCGCCCGGCCGGCCCTGGCCAGCTCGTCGTCGAGGGTGTCCACGTCCTCCGACTCGATGCTCGGTTGGTTGCCCTCCCGCACGTCGGCGTTCGGCCGGATGACCAGGTAGAGCAGCCCGATCCAGAGCGCGGAGAGCAGCATCGCGCCCATGAAGTCGGTCGGGTGGTGCATCCCCCGGTACATCCGGGAGGTGGCCACCCCGACCGGCATGATCACCGCCAGGGCCACGAGGATCCAACGCCACCAGCGATCGGTACGCGGCAGCACGATGACGGCGATCGCCAGCCAGATGCAGATGGTCGCCGCGATGTGCCCGGACGGGAACGACGAGGTGGGCATCTGCCCGTCCAGGTTCTCCACCGCCGGGCGCGGCCGGTCGACCGCCCTTGCGGAGGCAAGGAAGAGGGTCAGCTCGCCGACCATCGCCAGCGCCACGAACAGCACCGGCCGCCAGCGCCGCCACACCGCCAGCACCAGCGGGCAGAACACCACCGCGATGAGCAGGATGGCGTGGGTGTCGCCGAACTTGCTCCACCACCAGCTCACCTCGGTCAGCACCTCGCTGTGCCGGTCGGCGAACCAGCGCGGCACCTCGGTGTCGAGGGTGTCGAAGAAGGTGCCCTTGGCGTGGTAGCTGACGTACGTGCCGAAGGCGTACAGCGCCCCGAACACCAGCACCCAGCCGACCAGCAGCTCAGCCACCGCTGAGCGGGGGTGGGCCAGCACGTGCTCCTCGGCCGGGGCGGGGGCGATGTCGTGCCCGGCCTCCGGCTCCAGCCCCTCGGTCAACGGCGGGACCGGGCGGCCCCGTTCACGCCGCCACAGCTGGAAGGCGTACGAGGTGACACCGAGCCAGGCGGCGCCGAGCAGCCAGCCGGCCAGCACGTCGGAGACGAAGTGCACGCCCAGCGCGATCCGGGTCAGCCCGATCAGGGTGACCAGCACGCCGACCGCGACGATCGCCGGCTTACGCCAGCGGGGCGCCATCGCCGGCAGGAAGACCAGCAGCAGCGCCCCGTACGCGACGAACGAGCCGAGCGCGTGCCCGCTCGGGAAGCTGTTGCCCGGGGCGCTGGCGATTGGCAGGTCCACCACCGGGCGGAGCCGGCCGACCAGCGTCTTCAGCGACGGGTCGAGGATCAGGCCGCCGACCCCGGTGATGATCAGGTAGACGGCCAGCCGTGGCTGCCGCCGGATCAGCAATCCGACCACGGCGATGGTGACCAGCCAGATGAGGATCGGCCGGCCGCCCAGGTCGGTCACCGCCTGGAGCACAATGACGAGTGCGTGGTACGGGGCGACGAGATCGTTGAACCAATCGGCGACCGCGTGGTCGGCGTCCTGCAACGGGCTCCACCGCACCCGGACGAGCAACAACAGCAGCCCGAAGGCCACCCCGGCGCCGGTGACGGCCGCCAGACCAGCGATGCTCCGCTCGGCGAAATGCCCGATCGGACGCCGCACCACCTCTTTGACCGCGGTCACCCCGCACCTCCCTTGTCTGCCTGGCGGTGCGCTTTACCCGATCGGCGCCTCCCGTACACGCGGACGTCGGACGCGGCGGCTACAGGGCCGTCATGTCCCCGGTGTCGAAGAGCTCGGCGCGGTCGGCCTCCGGCTCCCAAAGGTCAGGTTGGGCGGGCTCCTGCACGCCGATGCGCAACGCCTCCAGCTGGGCGGCGAAGGCCAGCCCGCCGAAGAGCGCCATGCCGGTGAGGTTGGCCCAGAGCAGCAGCGCCATCATCCCGGTCAACGCGCCGTAGGTCTGGCCGAAGTCGTCGCTGAACCGCACGTACGCGGCGAGCAGCAGGCTGGCCAGCCACCACAGCGCCGTGGCGATGCCGGCGCCGAAGAACAGCCAGGAGAGGCCGGGCTGCTTGCGGCGCGGCGCGCGCCGGAACAGCACCGCCACGGCGAGCACGGTCAGCCCGAGGCTCAGCGGGAAGCGGATCACGTTCCAGACGCCGGTGGCGACCGCACCCCACTCGTAGTGCTCCCGCACCGAGTCGCCCACCGCGCCGCCGGCGACCAGGATCAGGAAGCCGGCCAACGCGGGCAGGCCGGCGGTGAGGGCCAGCACGGCGGCACGGAAGTACTTCCGCAGCGCCGGGCGGTCCCGCTCCACGCCGTAGATGCGGTTGGCGCCCCGTTCGATCTGGGCCATCGTGGTGGTCAGCGCGACCAGCCCGGTGAGCAGGCCGAGGGTGAGCGCCAGTTCGCCCGCGTCCTCGACACGTTCGCCCTCGCCGAGCAGCTCGGCGACCACCTGCTCGCTCTGGCCGGGGGTGAGCGCCAGGACGGTGTCGGCGACCACGCGGCCGCCCTCTTCGACGCCCAGCTCGCTGATCAGGCCGGTGAGGGCGATCATGAACGGCACCACGGCGAGGCAGAGCTGCAGCGCGAAGGCCCGGGCGTGGCTGAACCCGTCGCCGTAGCGGAAACGGATGAAGGCGTCCCGCAGCAGGTGCCAGCCGCCCTGGCGGCGCAGCGTGTGCCAGGCGTCGTCGGCGGACAGCTCCTCGTCGGCCATCAGCCGGGTCTCCGGCACGATCCGGGTGCTACTCACGGCGCGCTTCCTCGATCAGCTGCTCGCCCCGCTCCCCGGCTCGCTGCGCGTCGACGGCCAGGTCGGGGGCGTCCTCGGGCTGTGGCACGCAGAGCCAGAGCGCCTGCGGCCGGACTTCCGCCCGCAGCTGCCGGCCCGGGGAGATGAGGTCGCCGTCCAGCTCCCGGGGCTGGGCCCGGTTGCTGGTGACCACCACGCGCCGGCCGCGGAACACCTCCATCTGCGGCACCTGGCCGTTGCGGCGGATCACGGCCCAGCCGAGCGCGAGCCAGTGCCGCAGGTTGCGTGGGGTGAGCACCGCGATGTCGAGCCAGCCGTCGTCCGGCTCGGCCTCGGTGAGCAGCCGCACGCCGCCTTGGAGCCGGCCCACGTTGGCGATCAGTACCGAGCGGGCCCGGCGGCGCACCGGCGGGCGGTCGTCGATGCGGATCTGCACCCGCATCGGCCGGTCCCGCAGGTGCCGGGCGGCACCCACCACGTACGCCGGCCAGCCGATCCGGGCCTTGGTGGTCTCGGAGGTGGCGGCCAGCATCTGGGCGTCGAAGCCCATGCCGGCCATCACGGTGAAGTACTGGTCCTCGACGGCGCCGACGTCGAGCAGCCGTCGGCCGCGCTCGATGGCGACCTGCAGCCCGGCGGCCATGTCCGTGGAAAGACCCAGGTTGGCGGCGAGCAGGTTGCCGGTGCCCTGGGGCAGCACGGCCAGCGCCACGTCCGTGCCGACCAGGCCGCTGACGCAGGACATCACGGTGCCGTCGCCACCGCAGGCGAAGACCAGGTCGACGCCGGCCTTGACGGCCTGCTCGGTCTGGCCGCGCCCGGGGTCGTCGGCAGTGGTCTCGAACCACTGCGGCTCGGGCCAGCCGGCGGCGGCGAGGGCGTCGTTCACGGTGCGGCGCAGCTCGTCGAGATCGTCGACCTTCACCGGGTTGACCACGACGGCGGACCGCAGCCCGCCGTCGCCGCCCGAGGGCCGCCTTTCCTGTCCAGCATCCACGGCGCCAGTGTGCAGCACCGGTACGCCTTCAGCGAGCCCACGAGCGGCCGGCGTCGGAAGTGCCACAGACAGGTTTCAACACGCCTGCCGCTGTTTCACGCGACCGCTGTCAGGCCGCCGTCCGCAGCGCGCTCTCCACCCGTCGGCGCAGATCGTCGAGGTCAGCCCCGGCCTCGGTGAGCACCAGCGCACCCAGGCCCTGGCCCTCGCGGAGCACCCCGAGCAGGATGTGCTCGGTGCCGATGTGGCGGTGACGCAGCCGCAGCGCCTCCCGCAGCGACAACTCCAGCACCTTCTTGGACCGGGGCGAGAACGGCCCGCCGAGGAAGCGCCGGCGGCCCCAGCGGCGGCGCGGTGCCGGCACAGCCTCGCGCAGTGCGTCCGGGCCGAAGGACTGCTCGATTCGGGCCACGATCGCGGCCAGGTCGATGCCGATCTCGCGCAGCGCCGCCGCGTCCGCGTCGCCGAGGCCGGCGCCGCCGCTGGCCGTGTGTCGGCGGACCCGCTCGCGCAGGTCGTCGGCGCGTACCCCGGCGTCGGCCAGCACCCGGCTGGCCAGGCCGGCCTCGTCGGCCGTCAGGGCGAGCAGCAGGTGCTCGGTGCCGACCGGGCGCTGGCCCTCGGCCCGCGCCTCCTCCAGCGCCCGGTGCACCACGTCGCGCGCCCGGTCGGTGAACCGTTCGAACATCACGCCTCCCAGGATTGATTGACCGCCGGCCGCCCGGCGTGCTTCTTGTGCACCGCCTGCCGGCTGACCTCGAGCGCGTCGGCGATCTCCTGCCAGGACCAGCCCTGTCGACGGGCGTTGTCCACCTGGACCACCTCGAGCCGCTCGAGCAGCCGGCGCAGCGCGCGGACGGCGCGCAGCCCGACCCGGGGGTCGGTGCTGCCGGCTGCCGCCGCGAGTTCCGTCGCCTGACTCATGCCGTCAACATACGTTGACAGCGCCACTCGTGTCAACCCCAGTTGACGAACGCCGCGGCCAGGAATCGACTGTGGGTGCTCAGCGAGGTTGATCCGTTCTCACCACCAGGGGCGGGTCCGTGGAGACAACGAAAGACCCCGCCCCTATGGTGGACCGATGGCGTCGGTCAAGCAGTTCCAAGTCACCTTCGACTGCGCAGAGCCTGAGCGCGTCGCTCGCTTCTGGTGCGAGGTGTTGGGGTACGTCGTACCGCCGCCACCGGAGGGGTTCGCCACCTGGGACGAGTTCGATCGCGCGCTGCCGCCTGAGCAACAGGGTTCAGCGTTCGCATGCAGTGATCCCTCAGGTGTGGGCCCGCGACTGTTCTTCCAGCGCGTCCCCGAAGGCAAGGTCGTCAAGAATCGGCTGCATCTTGACGTGCGGGTCGGCACCGGGCTCGTGGGTGAAGAGCGCCTGGCCGCACTTGAGGCCGAATGCGCACGACTGGTCCCGCTCGGCGCGGCACGCGTGCGACTACTGCTTGCCGATGGCGACAACGAGTCGTGCCTCGTGATGCAGGACATCGAGGGCAACGAGTTCTGTCTCGACTGAGTGGCCACGAACGTGGCACCTCCGCTGAGAACCCACATCGACAGCACCCCCGAACCGGCCCACCATCGTGACCACCCGACTACCCTCGGTCAGGGACAGCGTGGTCGTGCCGGGCGCGACGCCCGGGAGGTGATGTCGGATGGCCGCATCCGCCGATGCAGCGGTGCTGGTCGGTCTCGGCTCGGACCGCGACCTCCCGGTCGTCCGACTGGCCGCACAGGAGGCCGCCACCCACGGCCGGCCGCTGCACCTGCTGCACGTCTTCGACTGGCAGGCGGCCTTCGCCGCAGACACCGTCGCCGCGCCCCGGGACCACGCCGAAGACCTGATCACCCGGGCCGCCCAGCTCGCCCACGAGGTCGAGCCGGGACTGACCGTACGCGGCGAGATCATCGAGAACGCCACGCTGCTCACCCTGATCCGCCGGTCAGAGGCGGCCTTCCTGCTCGCGGTCGGCGACAGCGGGATGGCCGGCAGCGGCGAGTGCGTCGCGTCCGACACGCCTGCCGTGCAGCTGGCCGCACGGGCCGGCTGCCCGCTGCTGGTCGTCCGCGACGACCCGCCGCCGCCGGGCCCGATGCTGGTCGGGGTGGACGGCTCGCCCAGCTCGACCCTCGCCCTGCAGTGGGCCTTCGAGTGCGCGACCCGGCGCAGCGCCCGACTGCTGGCGCTGCGGGTGGTGGAGCCCGACGAGGACACCGCCGAGGTCACCGATCAGCTCACCGAGCTGATGGCCCGCCACGCCGCCCGCCGCACGGAGGTGCCGGTCGAGTGCCGCGTCATCCGCGGCGCTCCCGAGCAGGTGCTGGTCGACATGTCGCGCTCGGCGCAGCTGACGCTGGTCGCCGCCCGCGGCGACGAACCGGGGCGTGGAATGCTCGGTTCGGTCGCCCAGTCCCTGCTCTACCACTCCCCGGCCCCGGTGATCGTCGTCCGCGGGCTGACCGACATTCCGCTGACTGGGCCCGACGTCCGCCCGACCCGGGACCAACGGCCCTGACCCTGGGGCGTCGGCGGCGACGAGGCTGGACGCCGGACGCCCCACTCCTACCCGCGAGAGGTTCAGCATCATGGACACCGCTCTCGACGCGCGCCGTGCCCTCACCGACGACGAGCTGCGCCGTCTGGACGCCTACTGGCGAGCCGCGAACTACCTCACCGTCGGGCAGATCTACCTGCTGGGTAATCCGCTGCTGCGGGAGCCGCTGACCGTCGACGACATCAAGCCGCGGCTGCTCGGTCACTGGGGCACCAGCCCCGGGCTCAACCTGATCTACGCCCACCTCAACCGGGTGATCGTGGCGCGCGACCTGAACGCCATGCTGGTCACCGGTCCCGGGCACGGCGGCCCGGCCATCGTGGCCAACACCTGGCTGGAGGGCACCTGGTCGGAGCGCTATCACGACGTCTCGCGCGACGAGGCCGGGATGGCCCGGCTGTTCCGGCAGTTCTCCTTCCCGGGCGGCATTCCCAGCCACGTGGCGGCGGAGGTGCCGGGCTCGATCCACGAGGGCGGCGAGCTGGGGTACGCGTTGAGCCACGCCTACGGCGCCGCCTTCGACCACCCGGACCTGGTGGTCGCCTGTGTGATCGGCGACGGTGAGGCGGAGACCGGGCCGCTGGCCGGCAGTTGGCTCTCGAACGTCTTCCTCAACCCGGCCCGCGACGGTGCGGTGCTGCCCATCCTGCACCTCAACGGCTACAAGATCGCCAGTCCGACCGTGCTGGCCCGGATCCCCGAGGCGGACCTGCTCGACCTCATGCGCGGCTCGGGCTACCAGCCGTACGTGGTGGCCGGCGACGACCCGGCCCAGGTGCACCGCACGCTCGCCGCGACGATGGACCGGGCGCTGGACGAGATCACCGCGATCCAACTCAAGGCGCGCTCCGGCGGCGCCGTCGAGCGTCCCCGCTGGCCGATGATCATCCTGCGGACGCCGAAGGGCTGGACCGGCCCGAGCGAGGTCGACGGCACGCAGGTGGAGGGCACCTACCGCGCCCACCAGGTGCCGCTGTCCGGGGTACGGGACAACCCGGCGCACCTGGCCGAGCTGGAGCGCTGGCTGCGCAGCTACCGCCCCGAGGAGCTGTTCGACGCCACCGGCGCGCCGGTGGACGAGCTGTGCACGCTGCCGCCGCACGGCGACCGGCGGATGAGCGCCAACCCGGTCACCAACGGCGGGGTGGTGCTCCGCGACCTGACCCTGCCCGACTTCCGCGAGTACGGCGTGGACGTCCCCCAGCCGGGCGAGCCGATGGCCGGTGCGACCGGTGTGCTCGGCGCGTGGATCCGGGACGTCATCGCCGCCAACCCGGAGACGTTCCGGCTGTTCGGCCCGGACGAGGTCGCCTCCAACCGGCTGGGCGCCGCCTTCGAGGTGACCGACCGGGCCTGGGTGGCCGACACGGTGCCCAGCGACGAGCACCTCTCCCCGGACGGCCGGGTGATGGAGGTGCTCTCCGAGCACCTGTGCCAGGGCTGGCTGGAGGGCTACCTGCTGACCGGCCGGCACGGCCTGTTCACCAGCTACGAGGCGTTCATCCACATCGTCGACTCGATGCTCAACCAGCACGCCAAGTGGTTGAAGGTGACCCGGGGCATCCCCTGGCGGCAGCCGCTCGCCTCACTGAACTACCTGCTCTCCAGCCACGTCTGGCGACAGGACCACAACGGCTTCTCCCACCAGGACCCCGGCTTCATCGACCACGTGGTCAACAAGAAGGCCGAGGTGGTCCGGGTCTACCTGCCGCCGGACGCCAACACGCTGCTCGCGACGATGGACCACTGCCTACGCAGCCGGCACTACATCAACGTGGTGGTGGCCGGAAAGCAGGCGGCGCCGAACTGGTTGTCGATGACCGAGGCGATCCAGCACACCCGGCGCGGCCTGGGCATCTGGGAGTGGGCCAGCAGCGACGGCGGCAGCGAGCCGGACGTGGTGCTCGCCTGCTGCGGGGACGTCCCCACGCTGGAGACGCTGGCCGCCGCCGACCTGCTGCGCCGGCACCTGCCGGACCTGAGGGTGCGGCTGGTCAACGTGGTGGACCTGATGCGACTCCAGCCGGCCACCGAGCACCCGCACGGCCTGCCCGACAACGAGTTCGACACCATCTTCACCGCGGATCGGCCGATCATCTTCGCCTACCACGGCTACCCGTGGTTGATTCATCGGCTCACCTACCGCCGTACCAACCACGACAACCTGCACGTGCGCGGCTACAAGGAGGAGGGCACCACCACCACGCCGTTCGACATGGTGATGCTCAACGACCTGGACCGCTTCCACCTGGTCATCGACGTCATCGACCGGGTGCCCGGGCTGGCGGCCCGCGCCGCGCACCTGCGCCAGCAGATGGTCGACGCCCGGCAGTCGGCCCGCGACTACACCCGCCGGCACGGCGAGGATGACCCACAGGTCGCGGAGTGGCGCTGGGTCCGGGAAATCGACCCGACCAACCCCTGAGGAGGACAACGTGCGCGACTCGGAAATTCTGGTCGGCTACGACGGCTCCACCGACGCCTCGGTGGCCCTGGACTGGGCGCTGGACGAGGCTGGGCGCAGCGGCCAGCCGGTGCGGCTGGCGTACGTCTTCGAATGGCTGACCGTGGCCAGCTGGGTCGGCCCGGGCGTGGCGCCCGGCATCTGGCCGGACGATGCCGCCCGGCGACAGGTGGAGGAGTTGGTCCGGGACGCGGCGGCGAAGGCCGCGGCCGCGCACCCCGGGCTCACCGTCACCGGCGAGGTGTTCGACGGGCCACCCGCCCTGGTACTGCAGGAACGCTCGGCCAAGGCCGGGCTGCTGGTGCTCGGCAGCCGCGGCCACGGCGGGTTCGGTGGGCTGCTGGCCGGATCGACGGCGGTGGCGGTC
The DNA here is from genome assembly GCF_045207365.1 of Micromonospora sp. NBC_00858. Lineage (NCBI taxonomy): Bacteria > Bacillati > Actinomycetota > Actinomycetes > Micromonosporales > Micromonosporaceae > Micromonospora > Micromonospora sp. NBC_00858. Next base: position 4,477,536 of record NZ_CP108828.1, read on the forward strand.
GCCGCACACGCGCACTGCCCGGTCGTGGTGGTCCGGGACGGGGCCGGCAGCGCACCGGCGGACGCGACGGCCGGGCCGGTGGCGGTCGGCGTGGACGGTTCCGAGCCGTCGCTGGTGGCGCTCGGCTTCGCGGCCGAGCGGGCGGCCCAGCGGCGGGTGCCGCTGCGCGTCCTGCGGGCCTGGACGCCCGGCCCCGGCGGGGCGGCCGGGGTCCCGGACGAGCGGGCCGCGGTGGAGGAGAACGTGGAGCCATGGCGGCGGACGTTCCCCGAACTGACCGTGACCGTCGACCTGGTCCCGGGCAGCCCGGCGGCCATGCTGATCGAGGCGAGCCGCGACGCGCGGCTGGTGGTGGTCGGCAGCCGGGGCCGGGGCGGGCTGGCCGGCATGCTGCTCGGCTCGGTCAGCCAACAGCTGATCCAGCACACCCACTGCCCGGTCGCGGTGGTCCGGGAACGCTGACGCCGGCCGGGCCCGGGATCAGCGGCGATCGGGCACCGGGTCGGACGGGTCGAGCGAGAAGAACTCCTCCTCTTCCTGGACCAGGTGCAGACGGAGCACGGCGTCCAATCCGTAGAGGGTGGCGAGCAGGTCGGGGACCTGGTCCGGGCGCAGCCGGCCGTCGGCGGTCTGGGCGAGTTGGGCGCCGAGCAGGTCGACCTGGCGGCGGATCTCCACGTGCGCCCGGCTCATCGTCGAGGTCGCCGCACCGCTGCCCAGCGGATCGGCCAGCGCGGGGTAGAGCTGCCGTTCCTCGGCGGCCTCGTGCGGCAGCACCCGGTCGGTCAGCCGGCGGTGCGTCTCCCGTACCGCCGGCAGGCACCTCGGCGAGCCCGGGTCGGTGGCGACCAGGTCGGCGGTGTCGCGCAGCCCGGCCAGCACGTCGCGCACCGCCTGGTGCTCCCCGGCGTAGCGGGCGAGCAGTTCGCGGGTGCGCGGTGGGACGTCCCGACGGCGCAGCCCGCCGCCGAGTGCCCGCAACGCGTTGAGGATGACCAGCACGTCGATGCCCTCCTGAAGGAACGCGCCAGCGACCGGGGGCAGCCGGCCGGCCGCCGCCGCGAGCATCGCCAACACCGCGAGCCCCATCCCGACGGTGGCGCTCTGCACCGCGATCCGGCGGGCGTACCGGGCGATCTCCACCGCGTCGGCGAGCCGGTCCAGCCGGTCCACGGTGAGTACCGCGTCGGCCACGTCCGCCGAGGCGCTCGCGCCGGTCGCGCCCATCGCCACGCCCACGTGCGCCTGGGCCAGCGCCGGGGCGTCGTTCACCCCGTCGCCGACCATCACGGTGACCGCCCGCTCGGCCTCCGCCCGGACCCGGGCCACCTTCTCCTCCGGCGTACAGCGGGCGAGCACGTCGTCCACGCCGACCGCCTCGGCGACCTGGGCGGCGGTGGCCGGCCGGTCACCGGTGACCATCACGATCCGCCGCAGCCCCGCCGCGCGCAGCCGGCGCACGGTCCGGCGGGCGTCGGGGCGTACCGGGTCCTCCAGCAGGATCGCGCCGAGCGGGCCGTCGTCGTCGCTGACCCACACCGCGGACCAACCGGCCAGCTCGGTGCGGGCCCGCGCCCGGTCCGCCCACTCGGGCAGCTCGCCGGTGAACTGGCCGACCCGAATCAGCCGCCCGTCGACCCGGCCGCTGACCCCCCGTCCCGGCTCCTCGGTCACACCGGTGGGCTCGGTCAGCGCCAGCCGCCGCTCGCGGGCCTGCCGGACCAGCGCGGCGGCGAGCACGTGCGGGGAGAGCTGCTCGACCGAGGCGGCCAGCCGCAGCACCTCGTCCCGGTCGCCGCCGGGGGCAACCACCGTCTCGGCGGTACGCGGACGCCCGGCCGTCAGCGTGCCGGTCTTGTCCACCAGCAGGGTACGGGCCCGCCCGAGCAGCTCCAGCGCACCACCGTCGCGGACCAGCACCCCACGCCGGGCAACCCGGGACAGCCCGGACACGATCGCGATCGGGGTGGCCAACAGCAGCGGGCAGGGGGTGGCCACCACCAGCACCGACACCGCCCGGACCAGATCGCCGGAGAGCAGCCACGCCAGCCCGGCCAGGACCAGCGTGAACGGCACGAACGCGGCGGCGTACCGGTCCGCCAGCCGGACCATCGGGGCCTTGTGGGCCGTCGCCTCCTCGGCCAGCCGGACGATCCCGGCGTAGGTGCTCTGCGCCGCGCTCTTCGTCGCCCGCATGCCAAACCCGGCGCCAGCGTTGACCACACCGCTGGCCACCACCTCGCCGGCCGTTCGCTGGACCAGCCGCGACTCCCCGGTCACCACCGACTCGTCCAGGGTTGCCGCCTCGTCGATGGTCCCGTCGACCGGCACCACGTCCCCCGGGCCGACCAGCAACCGGTCAGCCACCGCCACCCGGTCCAGCGGCACCACCTCGATCGCGCCGTCGGGCCCACGCCGACGCGCGGTACGCGGGGCACGTTCCAGTAGTGCCCGCAGGTCGCGGGTCGCCCGACGTTGCGCGTACGCCTCCAACGACCGTCCGGTCGCCACCATCACCGCGATCACCGCTCCGGCCAGGTACTCCCCGACCCCGAGGGCGCCGGCCAGGGCCAGCACGGCGATCACGTCCACCCCGAAGTGCCGGTGCCACAGTGCCCGCAGCATCGACCAGGCGGCGGGCAGGAGCGCGGTCACTGTCACGGCCGCCCAGATCAGGTCGGCCACGCCCGCTCGGCCGACGATCCGCAGCACCGCACCCGCCAGCACCGCGACGGCGAGCCCGACCAGTGGCGTCCACGCCCACCAGCGCCGCACGCGGCCGCGGGCCGGCTGCTCCGCCACACACTCGGTCGACTCGGCCCCCACCTGCGCATCGTCGCAGCCCGCGACCCGCCACCGACCCCACACCGAACGTTTCGCCAGGCCCACCACCTGGGGGTCGGCGGCGCTCCAAGCGGGCGGAACGACCGGGCCCGGTCGGGACCTGCGACCCCTGCGGGAGGCCCTCCGATGCCCCAGGATGGAGCGGCAACGACACGCACAGCACCGCGCCGTGAGGCACGATGGGCAGAGATGGAAAGGTCGTGACCATGAGTCAGGAGAGCAAGCTGACCACCGCGCTGGCGGAGGCCGCCGCGACCGCTGGCCACGCCCCCTCGGTGCACAACACCCAGCCGTGGCGCTGGCGGGTGCTGCCTGACGCATTGGAGCTGCGCACCGTCGCCGACCGGCAGCTCACCGCCACCGACCCGGAGGGCCGGCTGCTCGCGATCAGTTGCGGCGCCGCCCTGCACCACGCCCGCCTGGCGCTGGCCGCCGAGGGGTGGCGCGCCGTGGTGGAGCGAATGCCCGACCCGGGCGACCGCGAGCTGCTGGCCCGGCTGACCACCCTCACCCGCGTGACGGCCTACCCGGACGCCATGCGGATGGTGCAGTGCATGCAGATCCGGCACACCGACCGGAGGCCGGTCAGCGACGAGCCGGTGCCAACCGCCGCGATCGGGGAGATCACCCGGGCGGTCACCACCGAGGGCGGCCGGTTGCAGATCCTCGACGGCGACCAGGTGCTCGAGCTGGCCGCCGCGGCCGGGCACGCCGACACGGTCGAGGCCGAGGATCCGCAGCTGCGCGCCGAGCTGGAGTACTGGACCAGCAGGGCCGGCACCGGCACCGGGCTGCCACCGGAGGTGCTGCCCGAGCAGCCTCCGCAGACCACCGTGCCGGCCCGCGACTTCGGCCACCCCGGCGGCCTGCCGATCGGCCCCGGCCACGACCGGGCCGCCGTGTACGGGATGCTCTACGGCGACGAGGACGAACCGGACAGCTGGCTGCGCGCTGGCGAGGCGCTCTCCGCCGCCTGGCTGACCGCCACCCGGCTCGGCGTCTCGCTGGTGCCCCTCAGCTCGGTGGTGGAGGTGGAGGGCACCCGGCAGAGCCTCCGGCACCTGCTCGCCGGGCTCGGCTTCCCGTACCTCGTGCTGCGATTGGGGATCGCGGACCCGACGCACGCGGGCCCGCCGCACACCCCGCGGCTGACCACCGAGCAGGTGATCGACACCACCGCGGTGCGCGGCGAGCGGGGTTGACGGTTCTGGCCACGGCGATCATCGGCGATACCATCGCTCGATGACCAACAGCGCTCCGCAGCCTCGTCAGGAAGCCCATGTGACCCCGTCGCTCGGGCTGAGCCCGCTGCCGCGGGTCCGCCTCGACGAGTTGCTCCAGGAGATGCTGGACCGGGTCGGCGAGGTCGTCACCAGCCGGGAGCGGCTGCGCGCCCTGCTCGACGCGGTGGTCGCCATCGGCACCAACCTGGACCTGCGCAGCACCCTGCAACGCATCGTGCAGGCGGCCTGCGAGCTGGCCGGCGCCCGGTACGGCGCGCTGGGCGTGGTCGGCCCGGACCGGCTGCTGCACGACTTCATCGTGCACGGCATCTCCCCCGAGGTGCACGCCCAGATCGGCGACCTGCCACACGGGCGGGGCGTCCTCGGCCTGCTGATCGACGACCCCCGGCCACTGCGGATGCCGGACATCACCCAGCACCCCCGCTCCTACGGCTTCCCGGCCAACCACCCGCCGATGCACAGCTTCCTGGGCGTGCCGGTGCGCATCCGGGACCAGGTGTTCGGCAATCTCTACCTGGCCGAGAAGCAGGGCGGCACGCAGTTCACCGAGGACGACGAGGAGATCGTGGTCGCGCTCGCCGCCGCGGCCGGCGTGGCCATCGAGAACGCCCGCCTGTACGCCCTGGCCCACCGGCGGGAACGCTGGCTGGCCGCGACCGCGGAGATCACCTCGGTGCTGCTCGGCGAGGTGCGTCGCACCGACGCGCTGGCGCTGGTCGCCCGCCGTGCCCGGGAGGTCGCCGAGGCGGAGCTGTCGCTGGTGCTGCTCTACGACACCGACAGCACGCAGTTCACCGTGGAGGTGGTCGACGGCGCCGACGAGCAGGCCCGGGCGCTGGTCGGCACGGTCCTGCCGTTCGCCGACACCAGCTTCGGCGCTGCGGTGGCCGAGGGCCGCCACGACCAGGTGGACGATCTCGCGCACGCCGCACCGTGGCCCGCGCTGCTGCACACCGGCCCGGCGGTGATCTCACCACTGGCCACCGCCGAGACCCTGCACGGTGTGCTGGTCGTGGCGCACCGGCCGGAACGCGGCGGCGGCACCAGCGAGGACGACGTGGCCCTGCTGGGCAGCTTTGCCGGGCAGGCCGCGCTGGCCATGGAGCGGGCCCGCGGCCAGGAGGAGCGGGAGCTGCTGGTGGTCCTGGAGGACCGCGAGCGGATCGCCCGCGACCTGCACGACGTCGTGATCCAGCGGCTCTTCGCCACCGGCCTGCAACTACAGAGCGCCGCGCCGATGATGACCCGCCCGGAGGTGGCCAAACGGATCAACGCGGCGGTCGACGACCTGGACGCCACCATCCGGGACATCCGCCGAACCATCTTCGAGCTGCGCACGCCCATGACCGCGGCGCTGCGCACCGAGATCCGCGAGGCGATCGAACTGGCCGCCGAGTCGCTGGGCCACAAGCCCCACCTGGAGCTGACCGGGCCGGTGGACAGCGCCGTCCCGGACGCGATCCGCCCGGACCTCACCGCCGTGCTGCGCGAAGCGCTGTCCAACGCGGTCCGCCACGCGCAGGCCAACCAGGTCGCCGTGGCCGTACGCGTCGACGCCGGCCATGTCACCGTGACGGTCACCGACGACGGCGTGGGCTGCGATCCGAGCGCCGCCAGGGGCGGGCTGGTCAACCTCCGCGAACGCGCCGAACGTCACGCCGGCACCTTCACGATCAGCCCAGTCGAGCCGCACGGCACCGAGGTGAGCTGGTCCGTGCCGCTGCGCGACTGACCGGCGCGGGTCGGGTCAGGGGGTCTTGCCGAGCAGGCGGGTGGCCAGGACGGCGGCCTGGGTGCGGCGCTCCAGGCCCAGCTTGGCCAGCACGCTGGAGACGTAGTTCTTCACCGTCTTCTCGGCCAGGAACATCTTCCCGGCGATCTCCCGGTTGGTCATCCCCTCCGCCACGTACTCCAGGATCCGTCGCTCCTGCTCGGTGAGCGACTTCAACTCGCGCGGCTGCTCGACGCCGTTGCGGATGCGCTCCAGCACCCGGGTCGTGATCGCCGGATCGAGCAGCGACTGCCCGGCCGCCACCCGACGCACGGCGTCGACCAGGTCGGTGCCGCGGATCTGCTTGAGCACGTACCCGGCGGCGCCAGCCATGATCGCCGCGAACAGCGCCTCGTCGTCCTCGTACGAGGTGAGGATCAGGCCCTTGATGGACGAGTCGACGGCGCGCACGTCGCGGCACACGTCGATGCCGTTGCCGTCGGGCAGCCGTGCGTCGAGGATCGCCACGTCCGGCCGCAACGCCGGAATGCGGCGGGCCGCCTCCTGCGCGGAGCCGGACTCGCCGACCACCTCGATGTCGCCGCTGCTCTGCAGGAGGTCGGCCAGGCCACGGCGGACGACCTCGTGGTCGTCGAGGAGGAACACGCGGATCATTCCTCGTTTCTACCCGGGTCCCGCGTCGGGTGCACGGGCCGAAGGTCCCGATCACACCGGTTCCACCGGCAAGGTCGGGCCAGCGCGACGGTCGGACCCGGGCTGGGGGCCGGTCGGGCCCGACGGATCGGGACGTCCGGCCCTGCACGCCGCTCACCCGACGGGCGGACGGTAGGGATGCGTCGCGGCACCATCGGCCGCTGGCACCGGGAAAGGAGCACCTGCCATGGACATCGGCTACACCCCCGCACAGCTGCGGGCCGCCGCCGTGGACGCGGTACGGGCACCCTCTCTGCACAACACCCAGCCGTGGCGGTTGCGGCTGCGCGACGGCGGGATCGAGGTGCTGGCCGACCCGGCCCGCCGGCTGCCGGCGACCGACCCGAGCGGGTGGGGAGTGCGGGTCGGCTGCGGCGCCGCGCTGTTCAACCTGCGGATCGCGCTGGCCGTCGCCGGCATCCCGGCCCAGGTGCGACTGCGCCCTGACCCGGCCGAGCCGAACCTGCTGGCCCGGCTGGTGCCGGACACCCCGCGCCCGCCCACCCCCGCCGAGCAGAGCCTGTACGCCGCCATCCCCCGCCGGTTCAGCAACCGGCTGCCGTTCTGGCCGAACCCGGTTCCGGCCGACGCCCGTTGGCGGCTCGGCGAGGCGGCCCGCACCGAGCAGTGCTGGCTGGAGATGCTGATCGGGGTGAGCGCGGTCTCCGCGTTCGGCGAGATCGCCCGAAGCGCGCACCGGGTGCTGGAGCGAGACCCGGCCTACCGGGCGGAGCGCGAGCAGTGGCTACGCCGGGAGCCCGCACCGGACGGCGTGCCCTCCTCGTCCGGCGGCCCGCAGAGCGAGCCGCAGGACGTGCTGCCGGCGCGCGCCTTCGGCGGGCTCGACCGGGCCCCGGGGCGGGACTTCGAGCCGGAGCCGCTGGTGGCGGTGCTCGGCTCGGTGGGCAACACCGCGGTGGACCAGGTCATCGCCGGGCAGGCCCTGCAACGGGTGCTGCTCACCGCCACCGACGCCGGGCTCAGCGTGTCGATGCTCTCCCAGCCGATCGAGGTGCCCGGCGCGCGGGAGCAACTGCGGCTGTCGCTGGGCCGGTTCGGCACACCGCAGATGGTGCTGCGGATCGGGTACGGCCAGCCCGGCCGACCGACCCCGCGTCGCAGCATCGACGAGGTGCTGGACCTGCCGGTGGTGCCGGCCTGAGCCGGGATCACCAGCCGCACCCCGTCGACGGCGGACGCCCGGTCAGGCGGTGAGCAGCTCCGCCTCCCGGGCGGGATCCAGCCCCACCGGCTCCCGGGCCGGCCGGCCGGCGCGCGGTGGCACCGACCCCACCGCACGCAGCCAGCGCCAGGTGTCGGCGACGGTGTCGGCCACCGGTCGGCAGGTCAGCCCCGCCGCGTACGCCTTCTGCACGCCGCGCTCCTGCATCCACCGGAACTCGTGACCCTCCGGAACCCAGATGGGCAGGTCGTTCCAGGGGACCACGCCAGCGGCCAGGATCGGCGCGGGGTCGGTCCAGTGCAGCCGGGCGCCGGAGCCGGTCACCGCGACGACCGTGTCGAGCAGCTCGCCCATCGTGGTGTGCCCCGGGGGGCTGATCACGTTGAAGGCACCGCCGACCCGCTCGGCGGCGCGGTCCAGCGTCCACGCGGCCAGGTCGCGCACGTCGATGTACTGCACGGGCAGATCCCGAGGGCCGGGCGCGAGCACGTCACCGCCGCGGGCCACCCGCTGCAGCCACCACGGCAGCCGGCCGATGTCCTCCCCCGGCCCAAGGATCAACCCCGCGCGCACCAGCAGCGCCCGCTCGCCGTAGACCTCCGTCGCAGCCAGCTCCCCGCCCGCCTTGCACTCCGCGTAGTCTCCCCCGGTGGCGTCGGCGGCGGCCGTGCCCACAGTGGGCGCCTCCTCGCCGACCTGCGCCGGCACCGGCTGGGCGTAGACCGAGCCGCTGGAGATGTAGGCGTAGTGCGGGACCGCGCCGACCAGCGCGCGAGCCGCGTCCCGCACCGCCCGGGGGGCGCCGTCCCAGGTGTCGACCACCAGGTCCCATTCGCCGCCCGCCAGCGCCGCCAGGCCGTCCGGCTGCGTCCGGTCACCCCGCAACCGCTGGACGCCGGGCGGGACCGTGCCGTGCATCCCCCGGTTGAACACCGTCACCGACCAGCCCCGGCGAACCGCGTCGGCCACCGTCGCTCCACCCACGAAACCCGTCCCACCCAGCACCAGCAGTCTCATGCGGTCCACCCTGCCCGCTGGCCAGAGCGGGTGACACCCATGTTCACCGGTAGCGGATCTGCCGCTGGCAGAACCGCTGGCTGACGCGGCAGGTCGGTGGGACTAGCCGGCGAGAAGGTGGTCCAACGGTCGGGGTACGCAGGCCGGGTCGAGGGCGCGGACGAGCGCGCGGGCGTACCGGGCCTTGCGACCGCTCATGGTGCCCATGAAGCGGCGCAGTTGCCGCTCGACCGACCGCTCGCGCTGCGCGGGCTGGTTCTGGAAGACCCGGAACCTGGCCAGGTCCTTCTCCGCCGCGAGGACCTGCTCGACGCCGGTGCTGCCGAGCGCGCGGATCAGCTCGTCCTCGAGGTCGGCGACGCACACGTAGAAGCCGAGCGCCTCCATCGCCGACCGGGTCAGGCCACTGCCCAGGCCGGCCTGTTCGAGCCCGCGCCGGAAGTAGGTCTCCTCGGCCTCGTCACAGAGCCCTCGCACCGTCAGGGCGAGCCCCTGTGCACCGAAGAGCCGCAGGAACCGACCGACGCTCATGGCGCCCCCGATCGGCACCACACACACGCCCTCGTCGGCCAGGTCACGGTCGCGCCGTGCGGCCAGCGCCTCCACCGCGCACTGGTCGCTGACCCCCTCGACGAGCACGACCGTGGCCAGGCCGTCGCGGGCCAACTCACGGGCCGCCGTGGCGGCCGCCGCGGCATCCGTGCCGCCAGCCGCCCAGGCGCCGACGGCGGCTCGGAAACGGTCCGGCTCTCGCACAGGTCAGAGTCTCGCAACGACCGATCCGGACCGCCACCGGATTGTCGGCGGGCCGCGTCGCGGATGACGTTCTCGAACCGGATGTGGACTTTGGACTCTGTATCTCAGGTCTGACATCGGCAACCTTTGAAGAAGGAAGACGACGCCGCACGAGCCGCGCACTGGGAGGACCCGATGGCACGCTGGCCATATGCCGATGACGAACTCCGGGCCATGTACACCGGAGGGCGCGGCAACTCGACGGCCCGCCGGTTCGCCCGGTTCTGGGCGGTCGTACAGGGTGCCGGCCTGCTGCCCCGACGTTGGGTCACCCTTGAGGTGCCGGGCCGTCGCACCGGGCGGATCACCCGGTTCCCGCTCGGCATGGCCGACCGGAACGGCGTCTGGTACCTGGTCTCGATGCTGGGCAACGACTGCAACTGGGTCCGCAACGTCCGGGCGGCGGACGGCCGGGTCACCATCCGACGCGGCCGCGCCCGGCCCCGCCAACTGGTCGAGGTACCCGTCGAAGAGCGTGCCCCGATCCTCAAGCGGTACCTGCAGAAGGTGCCGGGGGCTCGACCACACCTGCCCGTGGACCGCGGCGCACCCCTGACGGCTTTCGAGGCGATAGCGGCGCGCTATCCCGTGTTCCGCATAGAAGCCGCGACCACACCAGCGCGCACCCTCAGGGAAAAGGGGGAATGAGCGCCGCCGCAGCTCAGCATCACTACGGATGAATCTGGTGGGCGATACTGGGTTTGAACCAGTGACCTCTTCCGTGTCAAGGAAGCGCGCTCCCACTGCGCCAATCGCCCGTGGTGATCGCCCGACCCGACAATCAGGATCGCGGGGCGGATCGCGAGCGGACGACGGGATTCGAACCCGCGACCCTCACCTTGGCAAGGTGATGCGCTACCAGCTGCGCTACGTCCGCACGTCTCCGGCAAGTGCCGGCGACGGGTGAACTCTACCCGACGCCAAGATCGCTGGGCGCGGCACCCTGCGGCCTGGTGATTGCGCTGGTTGGTGAGGGGGTACTGAAGGACCTCGACAGCGCACCACACCCCCTAAGGAGGCTGTCGTGGGTATCGGCACCAGCATCTTCCTCATCGCGCTCGGCGCGATCCTCACCTTCGCCCTGGACGCGAACGTCGGCGGCATCGACCTCGACGTGGTCGGCTGGATCCTCATGGCGGCCGGTGTGCTCGGCCTGATCATGACCACGCTGATCTGGGGCCGCCGCCGTGCGGTGGTCACCACCAGCGAGCAGCCGGTCGAGTACCGACGGGTCGAGGAGCCAGTGGAGTACCGCCGGGTCGAGGAGCGGCGGGACATCGCCCCGCCGCTGTGATCCGACCCCTGCCCATCGCCGGTGGAGCCGGCAGATCACGCGACGACGGGCCGGTCACCTCGACCGAGGTGACCGGCCCGTCGTCGGCAATGGCCCCGCCCTCCCCGTTCAGCGCATCAACGCGTTGAGCGTGCCGTAGTCGAGGGCGTCCGCCAGCGCGTCGTACGTGCCCGCGCCGAGCGCCTCGTCCGCCGCCCGGCGGGCAACCGCGTACGCGGCCTCCGCGACCGACGAGCCGAGGCTCACCCGGGCCACCCCCAGGCGGGCCAGCTCCCCCACCGCCGGCGCACCCGGCCCGGCGAGCACGTTCAGCGGCGCCGGCACCGCCTGCACCAGCGCGCGGATGGTCACCGGATCGACCACCCCGGGCACGAAGATGCCGTCCGCGCCGGCCGCGAGATAGGCGGTGGCCCGGGCCACGGTCTCGTCCAGGCCGCCGGTGCCGCTGAGGAACGTGTCGATCCGGGCGTTGACGTAGAGCGGCAGCCCCGCCGCGTCGGCGGCGGCCCGCACCGCGCCGATCCGGGCGCACTGGTCGGGCACGTCGCGCAACGGCGGACCGGCCTCGCGTCGGGCGTCCTCGATGTTCACGCCGACGGCACCGGCGTCCAGCACCGCGCGGATGGTCGTACCGACCTCCGCCGGCGTCGCCCCGTACCCGGACTCGATGTCCGCGGTAACCGGCAGCGGCACCGCGGCGGCGACCCGGCCGACCAGGTCGACGGCCGCGTCGCGACCGAGGACGTCGCCGTCCGGGGCGCCCAGGCTCCAGGAGACGCCGGCGCTGGTGGTGGCCACCGCGCGGGCGCCGGCGGCCGCCACGATCCGGGCGCTCGCGGCATCCCAGGCGTTGACGAGGACCAGCGGCGATCCGGGGGTGTGCAGGGATCGGAACAGTTCTGCTCGGGTGTGGTGTTCGCTCACCCGGCAAGTCTCGGCCCGCCCCGACCGCCGCAGTAATGTTTCAGTCCCAGCTGAATCCAACGGGGGTGCCGTGGTCGCCATCGGCCTGTCGGCGGGCGCCGTCGCCCGCATCCGGTTCGCCGTCTCCTGCCTGTGGGAGGTCGTCGCGAGCGTCCGGGTGCTGCGCGACCCCGGGGACCACGCCGTCCACCTGCCCTGGGTACGTCGAGTCCGTCCACCGCTGGTCGAGGCCGGATTGGCCGGCCCGGACGGCGGGCTGCTCTGGCAGCTGGTGCCGGCCCCGCCCGGGTACCTGGCCGACTTCCTCACCCCTCCGTCCGCCGGTCTCATCCCGGACCTGGCCGTCGAACTGGCCGCCCTGCGCGCCACCCCGGCCGACTCCGTCCGCACGCACCTGGACCTGTACCCGGGCGACCGAAGCCCGGCGCTCGCCGCCCTGTACGCCGACCCGCCAGCCGGGCTGCGGCGGCTGACCGAGGAGATCGAGGCGTACTGGCGGATCGCCCTGGCCCCGCACTGGCCACGGCTACGGCTGCTGCTCGACGCCGACGTCACCGCCCGCGCCCGCCTGCTGGCCGAGGACGGCGCGGCCGTGCTCCTCAACGACCTGCATCGGCAGGTCCGGTGGGAGGACGACACCCTGCTCATCGCGCAGCGGCACTGCCTGGCCCCGGACGTCCCGGACGGGCCGGGGCTGGTGCTGGTCCCGTCGGTCTTCGTCTGGCCGTCCGTGCTGAGTGTCTCCGCCGGGGGCGCGCCGCAACTCGCCTACCCGGCACGCGGGCTCGGCACACTGTGGGAGCGCCCGAACGGCGTACCGGACGCGCTGGCCGCCGTGATCGGTCGCGGGCGGGCCCGGCTGCTCACCGAGCTGACCGGGCCGGCGAGCACCACCGAGCTGGCCCGACGCGCCGGGATGTCGCCCGGCGGGGTCTCCCAACACCTCACCGCGTTGCGCGCGGCCGGCCTGGTGGTGACGCACCGGCGGGGCCGGACACTGCTCAGCGCCCGCACCGACCTCGCCGAGGCACTGCTCTCCGCGACCGGGTAGACCATCGCCGCGCGGCGGTGCCGGTCAGCCCACTGCGGACGGTCAGCTCAGGCAGCTGAGCGCGACCTCGGCGGAGCGCATCAGGGCCGCTCGGTCCGGGTTGATGGCACCCATCACCCGCAGGCCCTGGAGGCTGGTCACCAGGAAGGCGGCCAGATCGCTGGCGCTGCGGTCGGCCGGGATCTGACCCCGCAGCTGCCCCTCGGCGAGCAGGTCGTAGAGCGCCAACTCCACGGACTGGGTGGTCGAGCGGAGTCGCTCGGCGACCCGCAGGTCGTGGTGGGCCCGTTCCATCGATGCCCCGACGATCAGGCAGGCGAGACGCTGACCGTCGCCGGCGACGTCGTCCACCAGGTCGACGAACATCGCACGGACGACCTCGCGGGCGTCGTTGCCCGCGCGCAGCATCTCGACCAGCGGGGCGGCGTAGCGCTGCCGGTAGAGGTCGAGCGCGGCCAGGTACAGACCGTCCTTGCTGCCGAACGCGGCGTAGATCGAGCCGCTGCCCAGGCCGGTCGCCTCCGCGAGGTCACGGATCGAGGTGCCCTCGTAGCCCTTGCTCCGGAACACCTGCATGGCCGCGTCCACCGCGGCGTCGAGGTCGAACTCACGAGTACGGGCCATGCACTCACACTAGCGAATATCTGGAACGTACGCCAAAGTATCGTGCATCACGGCGAGCCCGGTGGGACCGCATTCCGTCCGGCAGATTGCCGAAACCACAGCCAGCCACACCTCTCAGCGCCGATCATTACTTGTACGTTCGTTCCACATACTGCCCAGAGGCCCGCGTTACGATCCGACTCGTGGAGTCCCTCGGGCTGCACATCAGCGAGAGCACCGACCTGGACACGTTCGTCCCGGCGTATGCCCGGGTGTCCGGAATCCCGGCGGAGGGCGTGGCGGCGGCGATCGACCGGGAGAAGGCGTTCTCCGGCGACGGCACCGTGCTCAGGCTGGCCGGCCGCCTCGACGACCGGATCGTCGGGACGGCCGTCGCCTGGCTCAGCCACGGCCTGCTCACGCTGTACTTCGTCGGCACTCAGCCCGAGCGGCGCCGGCGGGGCATCGGCGCGGCAATGACCAGGGCCGCGCTCGACCTGGCCGGCGAGCGGGGCGTCCGCACGGCCGCTCTCACCTCGACTCCCGTCGGTGAGCCCGTCTACCGCCGCCTCGGCTTCCGCACCGTGGGCACCTTCCGGCTGCTGACGTTCTGAGCCGAGCCGTCCGGGTACGGGTCGACCGCCTGCCCTACGCCAGCAGTGCCGCGGCGGTGGCCGCGACGAAGCCGTCGGGGTTGTCCAACATGATGTTGTGGCCGGCGTCCGGCACGGCGACCACCCGCACGCCGGCGTCGCTGAGGGCACGCGCACCGATCGGTTCGCTGTCGGCCGGGTGGAGGTAGGTACGCGGCACAGGCAGGTCGAGCAGCAGGTCACGGATGGTGGGGGTGGTGCCGGCGCCAAGGTGCGCCGCGGTGCGGTAGAGCGCTTCCGCACCGGTGAGCCGCATGGTCGCCGCCCAGGCCGGGCCCACGCGGTCGAGCGTCTCGGCTCGACCATCGCCGCGGACGAACTGCTCCTCGGTGTAGCGGGCCTGAATGCCGACGCCCGGAGGCTGCGGGTCGAGGGTGGCGTCGACCAGGACCAGTGCGGCGACGAGGTGCGGATGGCGCGCGGCCAGGACGATGGCGACGGCGCCGCCCATGCTGTGGGCGATCACCTCCGCGCCGCTGACGCCGGCCGCGGTCAGCGCCGTGGCGAGCAGATCGGCGTGCTCCTCCAACGTGTACGAGGCGTCGGCCGGCCGGTCGCTGATGCCGTGCCCGAGCAGATCCATCATCAGGCTGCGCCGTCCGGCGAGTGTGGGGTTGGTGGCCACTCCTGCGTAGTAAACCGGCGAGGAGGCGCCCAGACCGTGCAGGTAGACCCGGGTGGGTTCGGCGCCGGGCAGCTCCACCCAGCGGATCGTCGTGCCATCTGGTCGCACCTGGGCGCCGCGCATCACGTACCTCCTGATTAATACCTCGGCTTCGAGGTATACCGTTGCGGAGGTAAGCTAACACGATGTTGGAGTTCGCGATACTGGGCTTCCTGGCCGACGCCCCGCTGCACGGGTACGAGCTGCGCCGGCGCGTGGCCGCACTCACCGGCCACGTCCGACCGATCGCGGACGGGACGCTGTACCCGACGATCAAGCGGATGGAGCGTGCGGGCTTTCTCCGTCGCGATGTGCAGGCCGGCCAGGTGGCGGCACCACGGCACGTGCTCATCCTCAGCCCAGCCGGGGAGGCGGAGCTGAGACGTCAGCTCCGCACCCCCGACGAACTGTTCATCAGCGACGAGAACCGCTGGTTCACACTGCTGGCCTTCCTGCGCCATCTCGACGACCCGGCCGGCCAGGCCGCCGTCCTGCAGCGTCGGCTCGACTTCCTCACCCAGCCGGCGAGCTTCTTCTGGGACGGTGACCGACCACTGCGTGCCGCCGACTTCCCCGACGACCCCTTCCGCCAAGGGCTGTTCCGCATCGCCACCACCACCAGCCGCACCGAGATCGCCTGGCTGCGGGAGCTGCTGACATCACTCACGCGATGAGGTCGTGCGGCCAAGCGGGGGCACATACAGAAAGGCTTTGGCCCGGGCATCGGTGTCACACACCAGGATCGGTCCACCGATCCTGGCTGCCTCGTCCTCGGCTCGGTTCTGGCGCTCGACCACCTCGGCGAAATCGTCCCTCGACCAGGTCACATCGCACCGCGTCTTGCAGTAACCGGTCAATAAACCGAGGTAGTGGGGGTCGACTGTCCCTGGAGGCAGTCGACCCGCCCGCTTCGGGTAGGCTGATCTTTCATCAAAGTCGCCATGCCAAAGGGTGATCGTTGTCGACCATGGCAGAACGTTGAACCCGTCTACGCTTTGAGCCGGCCGCCTCGCAGCCGCGGCAGCCTAGCGCTCAGATTTGTTAAGGGACCTTTGCGTCATGCATGAATTCCCGTCCCCGCCGCAGGCCCGGTTGGCGGGCCGTCTCCGCGAGTCTCGTGCTCGAGGTCTCATCGGTCGAGAGCATTACTTGGCCGAATTTCGGGCCGCGCTGGCAGGTGAGCCCGGCGCATACGCGGTGTGTTTTCTGTATGGTCCCGGTGGAATCGGCAAGTCGTCGCTGCTCCGGCGGTTCAAGGACGAAGCCGAGGAAGCCGGTCGCACTGTGATCGAAATCGACGGCCGCACTGAGCCGTCTCCTGCCGAATTCTTCGTGGAGGCGGAGACGGCACACACCGATCACCGAACGGTGGTATTGATTGACACCTTCGAGAAGTGCGAGGTTCTGGAAGACTGGCTGCGGGACCGCTTCCTTCCACAGGTCAAGACCGGTGTGGTGGTGGTCGTGGCCGGCCGCAGACCACCGGCGGCGAGCTGGACCTCCGACGTAGCCTGGGCGGGCACACTTCAAGTGATGGAGCTCGATGGGCTCAGTCTCAAGGAGTCTGCCGCGTTGCTCGATGCCCGTGGTGTGAGGCCGGAATTACGAGACACCATCGCCGCCTTCGCCGGTGGGAATCCGTTGGCCCTGAGCCTCATGGCAGAGGCCGCCGCCCGCATCGGTGCCTCCCATGCCAGGTGGAGACCCACGCAGGACTTCATCGCGCCGTTGATGGGTCAGCTCGTGGGACCCGTGCCGAGTGAGACGCATCGTGTGGCGCTGACCGTGTTGACCCAAGCGCGTGTGACTACGGAAGCGCTGCTCCAGACGGTGATGAGCAAGTCGGACGCTGCCATGGTGTTCGACTGGCTGATTCAGCAACCATACGTAGAACTGGGTCCACGCGGAATATATCCGCACGACATCGTCCGCGGGGTCCTGGAGGCGGACCTGCGATGGCGAAATCAACAGCGCTACGCCGAAATCTACAATCGAATCTGGCCGTACCTGCTCCAGGTCGGCCGGGCCGCCACCGGTTCCGACGTGCTGCCCGCGATGCAGGACCTGTCTCACCTCCTGCTACCTGAACTGGGGGAGGAGGACCGCTACTTCTTCAGTACCCCGTACGAAGGACAGCTACACGAGGCAGCCATGAATCCGGAGGACCGCCACGACGTCCTCGCGATGGCGGCCGAGACCGAAGGGCCGGAGTCCATCGCCATTCTGGACTTCTGGCTGCAGCGAGAGCCGGAGTGCGTACGCCTCTATCGTTCGGAATCCGGGGCTCTCGTCGCGTTCATGGTATGGATCCGGCTTCGTGCTGGTGACCGAGAGGCACTCCAGCGAGACCCGGTCGCGGCTGCTGCCTGGGCCCACGCCACCGAGACCGGCGCGCTGCGCGCCCACGAGCACATCAGGATTGACCGGTTTCTTGTCTATCCCGCTTCGTACCACCGCGTATCGGCGAGGCTGCACCCTATGCAGCTGCGCATCATGGCGGAGTGGGTACAAGCGGAGAATCTGGCCTGCTCATATGTCGTGCCCTCCGATCCCGACTACTGGCGTCGGCTCATGGACCACGCACAACACCGGCCGGTCCCGCAGCGCCCCCGAATCGACGGCGTGGAGCACACGCTGTTCGGCCGAAATTGGGAGCACGTCCCCCTCGAACACTGGTTCGCGGACCGCTACAACACGTCGCCCACCACTCAACCTGCCGGCGCCATGAACAGACTGTCGCGAACTGAATTCGACTCGGCAGTACGGCATGCGCTCGGTAGCTGGCGGAGCACCAGCGAACTGGCTGCCAATCCACTCAGGCACGCTAAGCTCGTCCGGCATTCGCTCGCCGGTCAGCCGGTCGACGAGGCGGCAGTGGCCGGGGCGTTGCGAGATGTGCTCGGCGACGCCGTCAGCGCACTGCGCGAGGATCCGCGTACGGTCAAAATGCATCGCGCCGTTGCGGCCACCTACCTTGAAGGGTCACGAACCCAGCAAAGTGCCGCCCATCGGTTGAATCTACCGTTCTCAACCTACCGTCGACACCTCACTCGAGGCCTCGACCAGATATGCGAAATCCTGTGGAAGCACGAGCTGAAGCCTCGCCCGCTTGTGACGCCAGAAGGTAGTACGGCAGTCCGGGTCGTTGTATAAATGACCGGCGATGAGTGCGGCTCGTTCCGGGCTGGCCGGCGTGTCTGCGGGCATGGAGACCGTCGCAACTCACGGGTGACTCGTGATCTAGGGTGAAGATCAAGAAAAGGCCAGGTCAGATAATCTCTGACCTGGCCTTTTTGCTGGTGGGCGATACTGGGTTTGAACCAGTGACCTCTTCCGTGTCAAGGAAGCGCGCTCCCACTGCGCCAATCGCCCGTGCCTTGTGCTGAGGTGGGGACGGGATTTGAACCCGCGTACACGGCTTTGCAGGCCGTTGCCTCGCCTCTCGGCCACCCCACCGAGGTTGCCCCCGTCATACGTGGCGGCAGCTCCGAGCGGACGACGGGATTCGAACCCGCGACCCTCACCTTGGCAAGGTGATGCGCTACCAGCTGCGCTACGTCCGCACGCCCCCGGACGTTCCCGGGTGACGGATGAGAACTTTAGCCGAGCCGGTGAACGACTGCCAACTCGGGGTCCGGCTCGGCGCGTCCCACCCAAGCAGGTGGACGAGTGCGACCGCTGGCGGGATCGGAGCCATCACCGACCGGCTTCCTAGGGGGCTGACCTGGTAACTCCCTGATCGTCACACTCCGGCACCGCTGGGGCCTGCCGGCCCCGCACAGGCGGGGCGCCCCTTGGTGGGCGTCCCGGTGCGTCGACCAGTGCCGGCGGACCTCGACGAACACTCCCAGAAGAACGACGGAAGGCACCCTCAGGAAGTGTCCGGCTTCCGACTGTCGTGCGACGAATCGGACGGTGGCCGTAACTGTTCGTGTTCGGGTAGATGGGCTACGGTAACGGTCGTGACGAGACGTGCGGCCGAGATCCGCCTGGATGCCCTGCTGCGCACCGCCTGTGACGTGATCGTCGAGCGCGGTCTGGCCAACACCCGGACAGCGGACGTGGCGCAGGCGGCCGGTGTGAGTCAGGCGCTGGTCTTCTACCACTTCGCCACCAAGGAGCGACTGCTCGCGCAGGCATTCGCGTACGCGGTCGAGCAGGACCTGGCCCGGCTGGACGTGGTGACCCGCTCCTCGGCCCCGCCGCTGACCAAGCTCCGGCGGATCCTCAAGCTCTACACCCCGGCCGGGCGAGCCACCTCCTGGTCGATGTGGATCGACGGCTGGTCGGAGTCGTTGCGTACCCCCGAGGTGGAGAAGGTCTCCCGCCGGCTCGACCTGCGCTGGCGGCAGGACCTGGCCGCGGTGATCTCGGCCGGGGTCGCCGACGGCACCTTCCAGTGCGCCGACCCGGACGGGGCCGCCTGGCGGATCAGCGCGGTGATGGACGGCCTGGCCGTGCAGCTCGCCGTGCACGACCGGGTGATCTCCCGCCGGCAGTTCGGCGAGTGGGTCCGGCTGGTGACCTCCCGGGAACTCGGCCTGGATCCCACCGACCTGGCCTGACCCCGTTTGGCCGGGTCGATCCGGCGGGCAGCCGGGCGTGCGGGCACCGGCACCGTTGATTTATCTCGATCTGTCGGCGCGTCGCCGGCCCGGGGCCTTGCCGCCGCCCCTAGCGGCTGATATCCACAGATGCGCATGCGTTACCGCGCAGCGTCGGTCGGCGGCCGCCGGCCATCCCGCTCCCACGAGGAGGTCCCGTGCCACAACCGGAGTGGTCACCCCCGATGAGCCGGCGTCGACGCCGGCTCATCGCCGTACTGGCGACGACCGCGACGGTCGCCGCGCTGCTCCCCACCGGCGCGAGCACCGCGGCCCCCGCCGGCGGCGCGCCGTCCGCCGAGCGCCGCTCCGGGCCGTTCGCCGAGGGGCACCAGCACGCCGACGTCGACAACCGCACCGGTACGGCGGCGCCGGACGCCCGCCAGCGCGGGTTGGCCCGCGCCGCCGACCCCGACGTGCGGTGGAACCGGCTCGGTACCCCGCAGGCGCTCGGCCCCGGCCGCACCCCGCTCGCCACCGGCCTGCCCACCGACCCGGAGGCCGCGGCCCGCGCCTACCTGGCCGCCAACCGCGACCTGTTCGGGATGGACACCGCCACGGTGTCCAGCCTGGAGCGGGTGCTGGTCCGGCCGATCGGCAGCGGTGCCGTGGTCACCCTGCGGCAGCGCTTCGGCGACCTGCCGGCTGGCCCGGACGGCCTGGTCACCATCGCGGTCTCCGGCGGCGCGGTGCTCTCGGTCAGCTCCTCGCTGGCCCGCGACACCGGCGCACCGGCGCCGGCCACCCGCACCGCCGAGCAGGCGTACGCCGCCGCGCTCGCCGACGCCAAGCTGGACGCCAGCGCGGTGGCCAGCCACACCGTGCGCGCGGTGGCCGTGCCCACCCCGGTGGACGGGCCTCGGGCCGGATACGAGGTGACGCTGATCGGCGCGGACACCGACCACCCGGCCGCGTTCACCACCTACGTGGACGGGATCACCGGGCAGGTGCTGGTCCGCGAGGACCTCGTCGACTTCGACTCCGACAACCCGAGCTGGGCGGTCTTCCCGGCCACCCCGCCCCGCGACCTCGCTCCCGGGCAGGACCCCCGGGTGCGCTGGTGTGGCGACCCCACGCCCGGCTGTCAGGCCGCGTTCCGCGACCCGGCGACCGGCCAGCCGTGGGACGTCGACGCGGCAACCGGCACGCCCACCTTCACCTCGCGCGGCAACTCGGCCAACACGGTGCTCTCCTGGGGCGCCGGCACTCCGGTCGTCCCGGCCACCCTCAGCCCGGAACGCCGCTACGAGTACCCGTTCACCGACCAGTGGCACCAGGCGAAGTGCAACCCGGAGGTGTTCACCTCCGCGCAGCGCAACGACGCCGACGCGGCGATCGGCAACCTCTTCGCCATGCACAACCGGATGCACGACTGGGCGTACCAGTTGGGCTTCACCGAGTCGGCGTGGAACCTCCAGGCGGTCAACCTCACCCCGGCGGGGCTGGGCGGCGACGCCGAGCAGGGCCGCGCCCAGCAGGGTGCGCTGACCGGCAACCGGAACAACGCCAACCAGGGCACCCCGCGCGACGGGCTGCCGCCGACCACCAACATGTACCTGTGGCAGCCGCAGGCCGGCGGGCCGTACCCGCCGTGCGTGGACGGCGACTATGACATGACGGTGATCGGCCACGAGTACACCCACGCGATCAGCAACCGGATGATCGCCGGCCCGGACAGCGGGATCGGCGGCCACCAGGGCGGGTCGATGGGTGAGTCGTGGAGCGACCTGCTCGCCGCCGAGTACCTCTTCCAGCACGGGCTGCGCGCGCCCGGCGAGACGCCCTTCGTCACCGGCGGCTACGTCACCGGCAACCTGGTCAGCGGCATCCGCAACTACGACCTCAGCCGCAGCCCGCTGAACTACTCCGACATCGGCTACAACACCGGTGGTCCCGCCGTGCACGCCGACGGGGAGATCTGGGGCGCCACCAACTTCCGGGTCCGCTCCGCGCTGGTCAAGCGGTACGGCCTGGGCACCCCGCAGCGGCAGCTGGAGTGCGCGCAGGGGAAGGTCGCCGCCGACAAGTGCCCGGGCAACCGGCGCTGGTCGCAGCTGGTCTTCGACTCGTTCCTGCTCCAGGCGGCCAGCCAGGTGAGCATGCTCGACATGCGGGACAACATGCTCACCGCCGACCTGCTCCGCTTCGGCGGCGCGAACCAGGACCTGATCTGGGCCGAGTTCGCCCGCTCCGGGATGGGCCGCGACGCGGTCACCAACGGCGCCGGTGACACCGACCCGACGCCGAGCTTCGCCTCGCCGCGCGGCGGCAACGCGACGCTCACCCTGCGCCCGCGCGGGGACAGCGCCGACGCGCCGATCCGGGTGTACGTCGGGGCGTACGAGGCACGGGCGATGCCGATCGCGGACACTGACCCGGCCACGCCGATCCCGGACACCGTGGAGCTGGTGGCCGGCACGTA
This sequence comes from Micromonospora sp. NBC_00858, assembly GCF_045207365.1. Classification (NCBI taxonomy): domain Bacteria; kingdom Bacillati; phylum Actinomycetota; class Actinomycetes; order Micromonosporales; family Micromonosporaceae; genus Micromonospora; species Micromonospora sp. NBC_00858. Next base: position 4,499,259 of record NZ_CP108828.1, read on the forward strand.
CGACCTGCTCGCGGTGGCGCCCGGCTTCGGACACCAGCGGCTCAGCGTGGTCGCCAAGGCCGATCACGACGGATACGTGGACCTGCGGATGAGCCGCAACCTCGCGTCCACGGCGTCCGGCGCCACGGTCAGCGGCGACGGGGTCAACCTGGACCGGGTCGCCGACGACACCGAGGCGACGAACTGGGCCTCGCTGGACGGGGTGGCCGGCCGGCAGCTCACCGTGGCGCTGCCCGGGGACGCACCGCAGGTGGTCAAGCGGGTGAACGTCAGCGCCATGCTGCGCCCGGCGATCACCGGGGACGCCGACACCGGCAGTCAGAACGCGCTCAGCGCGCTGCGCTCGTTCGCGGTGTCGGCCTGCAACGCGAAGACCACCGACTGCGCGGATCCGGCGCGCTGGCAGCGGATCTACACCAGTGCGGGCGACGCGTTCCCCGGCGGGGCGTACCGGGCGTACACCCGGGACATCAACCTCCGGACGTTCGCGGTGCCCACCACGCTCGCCACCCACCTGCGGCTGGAGGTGCTGGCCAGCCAATGCACCGGCGGCCCGCAGTACGCCGGTGAGCAGGACAACGACCCGGCCACGACGACGGACTGCGCGACCGCCAGCCCGGCCCGGAACCAGGTCAGGATCGCCGAGTTCCAGGCGTTCTCGAAGTGACACCGTCGGGGCCGGCGGACCTCCGCCGGCCCCGACCACCTCGATCAGTGGCGGACCGGTCGCCCGCGGCCCCCGGCCCCGCCGGACAGGCCATCAACCGCCTCGATCAGCGGCCGGCCGTTCGCCAACGGCCGGCCGGCCGCTCCCACAGCCGGTCCACCGGTGGGTCGTCGGCCTCCGCGGTCGCGACCCGGGTCAGGTGGCGCAGCCGCAGCAGCAGCCCCAACCCGAGCGAGAGCAGCAGCCCGCCGAGCAGGAACGCCGCCTGCGTCACGCCGAAGCCGCCGGCCTGCGATACCGGGCGGCCGGACGCCGGCGGCGCGGCGTCGACCGGTTGGTCGCCGACCGGCCCCGCGCTCTCCTCCTCGCCCGGCGCGTTCGCCGGGTCGCTGGGCTCCGCTGGTGTTCCGGTCGGCTCCGCCGACCTGCTCGGGACGCCGCCCGCCCCCACCACCGAGCGGGTGGCCGTCTGGCGGGCCAGCAGGCGCAGGTTCGCGTCGTACGCCTCCGCGGCGAGGGTGACCCGCCCCTCGGTGACGTCCTCGGCGAAGGCCAACCGGTAGCGGGCGGTGACCGTGCGGTCCGGGCAGAGCGTGCCCGGGTCGAGCTGCCGGTCGGTCAGCCGGGCCACGTCGCCCTCGGTCTGGATCTCCAGCGGGAAGTCGCCGGTCTCCTCCACCCGGTCCATCTTCACCTGGTCGAGTCGGATGCCCTGCACGCTGAGCACCATCGACCAGCGCACCTTCACGCACCCGCCGCGCCGGTCGGTCCGCGAGACCACCGCGGAGACCGTACGCACCTGGTCGCCGGCGGTGAACCGGGCCGGCAGCCCACTCAACTCGGTAGTGAACGCCGCCTGCGCCGGAGCGGCGAGCACCAGCTCCACCCCGCTCAGACAGGCCAGCACCACCCCGAGCCGCAGCGCGTACCGCCACACCGTCACCACCGCCGTCTCCGTTCGGTTGCCTCCACCACGCAACGCTAGGAGCGGGGCGTCGACCCGACCAGACGGGTGTGTTCGCACCGGGCGGCAAGGACAGGGCGCGTTTTCACCGACGGTGGTGAACCGGTCACCGGTCCCCCGCGACACGCCGGGCACTGGGTCGCTGGGACAATCGCCGACGTGTCCGAACTTTCCACCACCTTCGTCCGGCTGCACGCCCGGCTCACCCCGGTGGCCTTCGTCCCGGAGGTGCGGCTGCACCAGGCGGACGAGCCGATCGGGCTCTGGGAGCTGACCGAGGGTGAGTTCAGCACCGACCGACCGCCGCCGTTCTGGGCCTTCGCCTGGGCCGGCGGCCAGGCCCTCGCCCGCTACGTGACCGACCACCCGGAGCTGGTCGCCGGCCGCCGGGTGCTCGACCTCGCCTCCGGCTCCGGCCTGGTGGCCATCGCCGCGGCCCGGGCCGGCGCGGCCGCCGTCCGGGCCGTCGAGGTGGACGAACTGGCCGTCGCGGCCGTCGCGCTCAACGCCGAGGCCAACGGGGTACGCGTCGACGCCGAGTTCGGCGACATCCTCGACGGCGACGCCGGGGACGCCGAGGTGGTGCTCGCCGGGGACGCCTTCTACAGCGAGGCGATGGCCCGCCGGATGCTGCGATTCCTGCTCCGCGCCGCCCGTGCCGGCGCCCTGGTGCTGGTCGGCGACCCCGGTCGGGCGTTCCTGCCCCGGGACCGCTTCGACGAGCTCGCCCACTACGACGTGCCGGTGCCGGAGGCCCTGGAGAGCGTCCGGGTGAAGCGCACCACCGTGTGGCAGTTGCGGGCCGGGCTGCCGGGGGCCGCCGGCTAGCGTGGCGGCGTGCTGTTCCGGAGCTGGGCGTCCGAGGTCGAGGCACCCTGGCCGGACGTGGCCACGGTGACCGACCACGTCGGCGTACCCCATCTGGTTGTGACCCGGCGAGCGCTGGTCCGCCAGGTCCTCGCCGACCCGGCGACCTACCGGCCGGACAAGGCGCTGGACGCGGTGACCCCGATGCCGGTGACGGCGCTGCGGGTGCTCGCCGGGCATCGGTTCCGGCTGCCACCGACCCTGGCGAACAACTCGGGTGCCAGCCATCCGGAGATCCGGTCGATCGTCGCCGGCGCGCTGCACCCCGCCCGGGTCGCCGCGCAGCGCCCCTGGCTCACCGCGCTGGTCCGGGACCGGGTCACCCGGCTGGCCGCCACGCTCGACGCCGGCGCGCCAGTCGACCTCCACACGGAACTCGCCGCGGACCTGCCACTGCTGGTGCTGGCCCGGCTGGTCGAGCTGCCGGACGCACCGGTCGGCGCGGTCAAGGAATTCGCCCGGGCCGCGCTGGAGCTGTTCTGGGCGCCGCTGGACGCCGACCGGCAGCAGGCGCTCGCCACCGAGGTGGGCCGGTTCCACCGCGTGCTGCGCGACTTCGCGGCCACCGGCGGCGGGCTGGCCGCCGAACTGCGCGCGGCCGGGCACGCGCCGGACGTGGTGGTCGGCGCGCTCTTCTTCCTGCTGGTCGCCGGGCAGGAGACCACCTCGCAGTTCCTGACCCTGCTGTTGCACCGGCTGGCCGGGGAGCCGTCGGTGCGGGCCGGGCTCCGCACCGGCGAGGTCGCGGCGGCCGACGTTGTGGAGGAGGGACTGCGACTGGAACCGCCGATCGTCACCTGGCGCCGAGTCGCGGCGACGGACAGCACGCTGGGCGGGACGGTGGTGCCGGCGGGCACCAGCCTCGTGCTCTGGCTGGCCCGCGCCGGCCGGGACCCGGCGGTCGTCGAGGCGCCCGACGAGTTCCGCCCGGGTCAGCGCGGATCGCGCCGGCATGTGGCCTTCGGCGCCGGTGCGCACCGCTGCGTCGGTGACGTGCTGGCGCGGATGGAGGCGGCCGTGGTGGTGGCCGAGGCCGCGCCGCTGCTCGACGGGGTGACCGTGGTCCGCGCCCCCTGGTGCCCGGACAACCTCACCTTCCGGATGCCCGACGCCTTCGTGATCCGGTCAGTCGAGCGGGCCATGGACCAGTAGCACGATGCTCCCCGCTCCCCAGAGGCGGTTCCACGAGCTTATTGAAGGTCACACTCAGCCCGATGAACCCGAGCAGCAGGCCGAAGCCACATGTGGCGAGCACCTGCATGATCCACCGCGCCATCCGCCGCCCCCGTTGACCGAAGCAACTCTGACCCGAGACTAGGCAGCCCGGGCAACACCTCGTTGCCGCCAGCGGGAGCACCACCGGGCTGCAAGATCCTGACATCGACTCGATACGTTTCCGGGCGTGTCAGCAACCCCTGTGCGCCGCATCCGCGCGGCAACAACACTTCTGGCCCTCCTGGCGCTGAGCGCCTGCGCAGCCGACCACCGCCCCAGACTCCAGGTCCAGCGGATCACCGCGGATCAACCGAGCCCGTCCGTCGCGTCCTCGGCGACGCCGTCGACCTCGCCGTCCGCGACCGGAAAGCCCGTATTCAAGAGCCTGGCCTGGTACGTGTCGCAGGTGCCGGCCTTCCCCGCGGCACCACCACCGCAACCGGTGCAGCCGGCGGCGAACGGCTCGGCGCCGTTCTGGCACCGGGTGCCAACCGAGCAGAAGGTCGCCTTCATCACCATCGACGACGGTGGGCTGGCCCGCCCGCCCGAGGTGATCGACTTCATCCGGGAGGCACACATCCCGGTCACCATGTTCCTGAACTCGCCGGCGGCGGCCGAGCACACCGACTACTTCCGGCAGATCGAGGCGGCCGGCGGGGTCGTGGCGAACCACACCATCACGCACCCCTCGCTGACGGGCCGGTCGTACGCCTCCCAGAAGCACGAGATCTGCGGCGCGGCGGACGAGTTGGAGACGCTGTTCGGCAAGCGGCCGGCCCTGTTCCGCCCACCATTCGGCGACCGGGACTCGACCACGCTGAAGGCCGCCCACGACTGCGGCATGAAGGCGGTCTTCCACTGGACCGAGACCGTCCACGAGGGGAAAGTGCGCTACCAGACTCCGGAGAAGGTCGTCCGGCCCGGCGACGTACTGCTGATGCACTTCCGGCCGGCGCTCATGGACGACCTCCTCGCGGCGCTGAAGGCGATCCACCGGGCCGGGCTCACCCCGGCGGTGCTGGAGGACTACGTGGGCTGACCGACGTTGCGGACCTGACGAAAGTCAGGGCGCAGTGCTGCCGTTCGGGCGCGGCGGCAGGGTGGTCCGTGCGCCTAGCGTCAGCGCATGATCACATTACGTGGGTTGACGAAACGGTTCGGGGCGACCGTCGCGGTCGACGCCCTGACCGTCGACGTCGCGCCCGGCCGGGTCACCGGCTTCCTCGGCCCGAACGGCGCCGGCAAGTCCACCACCATGCGGATGGTCCTCGGCCTGGACCGGCCCAGCGCCGGGCAGGCGTTGGTCGGCGGCCGGGCGTACTGGGAGTTGCGGCAGCCGTTGCACGAGGTGGGCGCGCTGCTCGATGCCCGGGCCATCCACCCGACCCGGTCCGGCCGGGCGCACCTGCTGGCCATGGCCCGCAGCAACGGCATCCCGGCCCGCCGGGTGGACGAGGTGCTCGACACCGTCGGGCTGGACGAGCGCGCCGCCGCCAAGCCGGGCAAGACCCTCTCCCTCGGCATGGGTCAGCGGCTCGGCATCGCCGGCGCGCTGCTCGGCGACCCGCCGGTGCTGATGTTCGACGAGCCGGTCAACGGCCTCGACCCGGACGGGGTGCGCTGGGTCCGACAGCTGATGCGCTCGCTCGCCGACCAGGGACGGACCGTCTTCGTCTCCAGCCATCTGATGAGCGAGATGCAGCTCACCGCCGACCAGCTCGTGGTGATCGGCCGCGGACGGCTGCTCGCCGACGCGCCGATCGACGACGTGATCGCCGGCAGCGCGGTCGCCGTCCGGGTCCGCAGTCCGCACCCGGACGGGCTGGCCACCCTCGGCGCGCGCCTCGTCGCGGCCGGCGCCACCGTCGAGCCGGCCGGCCCCGACGAGCTGACCGTCACCGGGAGCACCGTGGACCGGGTTGGTGACCTGGCGTACGAGCTGGGGGTGCGGTTGCACGAGCTGAGCTCGCACGGCGCGTCGCTGGAGCAGGCGTTCATGGAGCTGACCGCCGCCAGCGTCGAGTACGCGGGCGGCCCGACCGGAAGCGGGGCACGATGAGCACCGGCACCATCCCGAACACCCGTCCCGGCCCGGCCGCCTTCCGCGGCGCGGTGGCCGCCGAGTGGACCAAGCTGTTCTCGGTGCGGACCACCTGGTGGACGGCGCTGGCCGCGTTGCTGCTGATGGCTGCGAGCGCCGTCCAGCTGGCCATCTACGCGGCCAACGACAACACCAACGACGACCCGCTCGACGACCGGGGAATCGTCACCGTCGGCAGCGTGGTGATCGACTCCGTCGAGCTGACCCAGTACGCCGTGCTGGCGCTGGGCCTACTGGCGATCACCGCCGAGTTCACCAGCGGCACCATCCGGACGACCCTGCAGTGCACCCCGGCACGCGGTCGGGTGCTGCTGGCCAAGGCCGTGGTCGCCGGCGCGGTCACCTTCGCCCTCGGGCTGCTGCTCGGCGGCGTCGGCGCACTGGTCGCGTGGCCGGCGCTCGGCGAGTGGGGCAGCGTGCCGGTCGCCGGCACGATCAGCGACATCGTGGCGGTGGCGACCTACCTGGCGCTGGTCGGCGTGCTCGCGCTGGGCCTCGGCGCGGCACTACGCAGCGCGGTGCTCACCCTCACCGTGCTCTTCGCCACCCTGATGATCGTGCCGCTGTCGCTTCAGGAGCCGGACATCGCCGTGCTGAACCGGATCGCCGACGTGTTCCCCGGCGTGGCCGGGGGGCATTTCCTGGCCGGCGACACCGAGCCGTACCCGGGCGTGGTCGGGCTGCTGCTGCTCGCCGGGTGGGCCGGTGCGGCGCTGCTGCTGGGCCGGGTCGCGCTGCGCCGCCGCGACGCCTGAACGGTGAGCGGGGGCCTGCCGGCCCCCGCTCACCCGTCGACCAGCCCCGCCTCGTAGGCGATGATCGCCGCCTGCACCCGGTTGCGCACGTCCAACCGGGTGAAGATGCTGGTCAGGTAGCTCTTCACGGTGCCCTCCACCAGGTGCAGCCGGCGGGCGATCTCGGCGTTGGACAGCCCCGCCCCGACCAGCGCCAGCACCTCCCGTTCCCGCTCGGTCAGCGCCGCCGTCCGGTCCCGCGCTGCGGGCCGGCGGGCCAACCGCCCAGCGCCCAGCTCGATCACCCGGCGGGCCACCCGTGGCGACAGGTACGCCCCGCCGTCGGCGACCGCGTGCACCCCGGCGATCAGCTCGCGCGGGTCCCCGGCCTTGAGCAGGAACCCGCTGGCACCGTGTCCGAGCGCCCGGGCCACATGGTCGTCCTCGCCGAAGGTGGTCAGCATGACCGTCGCCGTCGCTGGCGCCACCCGGCGGATCTCGGCGGCGGCGGCCAGCCCGTCCAGCCGCGGCATCCGGATGTCCAGCAGCGCCACCCGGGGTCGGTGTGCGCGGACCAGCTCCACCGCCGCCCGCCCGTCGCCGGCCTCGGCGACCACCTCGATGGCCGGATCGGCGGCGAGGATGGCGCGAACACCGGCCCGGATCATCGCCTCGTCATCGGCGAGGACAACCCGTACCGGCCCACGTTCCATGGTGTCGCTGCTCATCGTCAGATCCGCTCCTTGCTGACAAGTCGGCCGTCGGCGAAGCAGAGCCGCCAGGTCGGCGCGGCGAGGGGAAAGTTGCCGTCCGTGTAGTACTCGCAGCCGGACCGCCGTACGCCGGCACTCGGGTCGACCTGCCGCCGGGGCAGCTCGGCCAGATCGCCGCGCGCCACACCCGGCCGCATCCGGTCGAACGCCGACTCGTCCAGCACGGTGCCGGCCGTGGCGACCGGGTAGTAGATCAGCGACAGGACGAGGGCCAGGCCGGCCGGGGCGCCGAGCGCCAGCAGCAGGCTGTGCCGTACCCGTCGGTGGGCGTCGCGCAGCTCGGCGTCGGCCGGCCGCTCCGCGCCGCCCTCGACCGGGCCGGGCGCCTCATCCGCAGCCGGCCACCCACCGGCGGCAGGGACAGCGGAGACCACGCCGGCAGGGGCGGTGGGCAGTGGCAGTCGGGCCTGTACCGCGAAGCCGCCGTCCGGGCGCGGGCCAACGTCCAGCATGCCGCCGGCCAGGCGGACCCGTTCGGCGAGCGCGAGCAGCCCGCTGCCGGAGGACGGTGGGGTGGGCAGCGGGCCGGCCGGCGCCGGCCCGTTGACTACCCGCACCTCGATCTCGTCCGCAGCGGGGGCGAGAGTGACGGTCACCGGGGCGCCCGGGGCGTAGCGCGCCGCGTTGGTGAGCGCCTCCCGGACCACCCGGTGCGCGGCGAGCCCGGTCATCCCGGGCAGCTCGACCGCACCGGGCGGGACGTCCAACCGGACCGCCATCCCCGCCTCCCGGGCACCCTCCACCAGGTCGGCGACGGTCTCCCCGGCGGGCCGGAGCCCAGCCGGGCCGCCCTCCTCCCGCAGCACGCCGATGATGCCGTGCAGTCGCTCGGTGGCGGCGGCGACGCTGGCCCGCAACTCCCCCACCGACGCCCGGTGTGCGGGGTCGAGGTCGTCGGCGAGCTCCAGCGCGGCGGCGCGCAGTGCGATCAGGCTGAGGTCGTGGCCGAGCGAGTCGTGCATCTCCTCGGCGATGCGGGCCCGCTCGCGCAGCCGGATCCGCTCGGCGGCGCCGCGCTGTTCGCGCGCCAGCGCGTCAGCCTGCCGGCGGCCCGCGTCGGCCAACTCCTGCTGCTGCCGGCGGTACCGGCCCACCAGCCACGGAAACACACCGGCGAAGAGCAGCACCGAGGCGAGCATGAACCAGGTGCCCGCCGCGGTGCCGAGCAACCCCAGGTTCAGCACCGTGCCACCGAACGCGATCACGCCGAACAGCACGGCCGCCGGGGCCGCCCCGGCGCTGCGCCGCCCGGTCAGGTAGCTGAACACCGGAATGGCGAAGACGAAATTGCCGTCGACCAGCGACCCGAGCACCACCAGCAGCAGGCCGACCAGCGGCCGACGCCGGCTCAGCACCACCGCCACGGCCAGCAGCGCCAGCCCGCCGACCAGCGACGCCAGACCGTGCCGCGAGAACGGCGGGGTCAGCCCCGCGAACCCGATGGGGGCGGCGAGCACCACCCAGAGCAACGCATCCTTCGGCCGCGCCACGCCCGACGCCCCGTCCACCGGCCACCTCGGGGTCCTCACGGCGGCCAGGCTACCCACGCACGACCTGGCCGGACACCGACGAAAGTCAGGTGATCAGCCGATCTCCTCGGCCCAGGCCCGCCAGTCGTCGAGCACCCCGTGCAGGGCTGGGGTGAGCCAGCCCGGCGCGGAGCGCCGGAACACGCCCGGGTCCATGGCGCCGGCACCGGCGGGCAACGCGCCGAGCAGGTTCGGTACCAGATCGGTGAGGTTGGTCCAGTGCACCAGCTCCGGCGTGGCCGGCCAGGCGCCGATCACCACGCCGGCCGGCACGGCCCGCCGGTCCAGCGCCTCCAGGGTCAGCGCCGTGTGGTTGAGCGTGCCCAGCCCGGCGCGGGCGACCACCACGGCGGGCGCACCGAGCGACACCGCCAGGTCGGCCATCGTCCACGGCTCGCCGGACGGGCGTAGCCCCATCGGGACCAGCAACCCACCGGCACCCTCGACCAGCACCAGGTCGTGCTTGTCGGCCTCGTCGCGAACCGCGTCCACGGCGGTGTACAGCTCCAGCGGCGGCAGGTCGGCGACCCGAGCGGCCGCCAGCGGGGCCAGCGGGTCCGGAAAGCTGGCGAGGGTACGGCCGGTGAGCGGGGCGGCCAGCCGGTTGATCGCGTCCACGTCGCCGGGTTCGCCGCCGGACGTACCCGTCTGGCCGGGTTTGACCACGGCCACCCGCAGGCCGGCGGCCTGCGCGGCGGCGGCGATCGCCGCGGTGACCACCGTCTTGCCGACCTCGGTGTCGGTGCCGGTGACGAGCACCGGGCCACGCCACGGCTCGCTCACCGCAGCGCTCGCAAACCCGGCTCACTCCTCGCGCTCACGGCGCGCACTCCACGATGACGTCCAGGGCGCGTTCAAAATCGGCCCGGGACACCCCGGCGCTGATGGTGAGCCGCAGGCGGGAACGGCTGTCCGGGGTGGACGGCGGCCGGAAGCAGCCCACCGCGACGCCCCGGTCCCGGCAGTCGGCGGCCCAGGTGGTCGCCGCCTCCGGCCCGGGAGCGGTCACCGAGATCACCGCCGCGTCCGGCGCGGAGACGGTCAGCCCGGCCGCGCGCAGCCGAGCGACCGCCAGCGCCACCCGGTCGGCCAGCTCGGCGCGCAGGCCGTCGCCGGCCCTGGCCAGCCGCAGCGCGGCGTGCACGCCGGCGGCGACCGCCGGCGGCAGCGCGGTGTCGAAGATGAAGGTGCGCCCGGTCTCGACCAGGTGCCGGACGAACTCGGCCGGGCCGGCGACCACGCCACCCGCTCCTCCGAGCGCCTTTGACAGGGTGGCGGTGACGACCACGTCCGGTTCGCCGGCCAGCCCGGCGGCGGCGACCGCACCGGCGCCGGTCGGACCGGTCACGCCGAGCGCGTGCGCGTCGTCGACCAGCAGGAGTGCGCCGTACCGGCGGGCCACCTCGTGCAGCCGGGCCAGGGGGGCGAGGTCGCCGTCGACCGAGAAGACGGACTCGGTGACCACCACCGCCGGGCGGCCCGGGGCGGCCGACAACGCTGCGGCCACCGCCGTGACGTCCGCGTGCGGCGTCACCACGGTCTCCGCGCCGGAGATCCGGCAGCCGTCGATCAGGGACGCGTGGTTGTGCGCGTCGGAGACGAGCAGCGTCCGGGGTTGGACGAGAGCCCGCAGCGCTCCGAGGTTGGCCAGGTAGCCGGAGGAGAAGACGAGGGACCGGTCGGTGCCGAGCCACTGCGCCAGCTCGTCCTCCAGCGCCTGGTGCGCGTCGGTGGAGCCGCGCACCAGCCGCGACCCGGTCGCTCCCAGCCCGTACGCCGACAGAGCCGCCACGGCCGCGGCCGTGACCTCCGGATGGGTGGCCAGGCCGAGGTAGTCGTTGCCGGCCAGATCGGTCATCCCGTCGCCAGCGGGACGCGGGTGCAGCCGCCGGGTCAGCCCAGCCTTCGCCCGCAGATCCGCGCGGCGGTCGAGCGCCGCCAGCCAGTCCGCCACCGTCACCCCTTCGCCGCCGTGCGGGCCGGTCACCCCGACACCCGCCGGGCGAAATTACCACCCGCCACCACCGGCCCGACGGATCCACTCGGTACGCGGGGCCAAACCTGCACCGAACTCCAGCTTCGAGGCAGGCCCGCTGCGAGCGGACCGACCGGCCAGCAGGCCGTTCCCGGTGACCCGGGGGCCTTGTAGGGTACGAGCCATGCCAGAGATCCTCGACCAGGCCCGAACCCAGGTCCTGGGTGACGGCGTCGGCCTCGACCAGGCCGGCGTCCTCGCCGTGCTCAACCTGCCCGACGAGCACCTGCCCGCCGCCCTCCAGCTCGCCCACGACGTGCGGATGCGGTGGTGCGGCCCGGAGGTCGAGGTCGAGGGGATCGTCTCGCTGAAGACCGGCGGCTGCCCGGAGGACTGCCACTTCTGCTCCCAGTCCGGCCTGTTCACCTCCCCGGTGCGCTCGGTCTGGCTGGACATCCCGTCGCTGGTCGAGGCGGCGAAGCAGACCGCGAAGACCGGGGCGACCGAGTTCTGCATCGTGGCCGCCGTGCGCGGCCCGGACGCTCGGCTGATGAAGCAGATGCGCGAGGGCGTCGCCGCCATCAAGGCCGAGGTCGACATCCAGGTCGCCGCGTCGCTGGGCATGCTCTCCCAGGAGCAGGTCGACGACCTGGTCGACATGGGCGTGCACCGCTACAACCACAACCTGGAGACCTGCAAGTCGTACTTCCCGAACGTGGTCACCACGCACTCCTGGGAGGAGCGCTGGGAGACGCTGCGGATGGTCCGCGACTCCGGCATGGAGGTGTGCTGCGGCGGCATCCTCGGCCTCGGCGAGACCGTCGAGCAGCGGGCGGAGTTCGCCGCGCAGCTCGCCGAGCTGAACCCGCACGAGGTGCCACTGAACTTCCTCAACCCCCGCCCCGGCACGCCGCTGGGTGACCGCCCGGTCGTGGAGGGCAAGGACGCGCTGCGGGCCATCGCCGCGTTCCGGCTGGCCATGCCGCGCACCATCCTGCGGTACGCGGGCGGCCGGGAAATCACCCTCGGTGACCTGGGCACCCGCGACGGTCTGCTCGGTGGCATCAACGCGGTGATCGTCGGCAACTACCTGACCACGCTGGGTCGGCCGGCGACCGCCGACCTGGACCTGCTGGACGAGCTGAAGATGCCGGTCAAGGCCCTCTCGGCGACCCTCTGAGATGATCCGGTGAGAACGACGTGACCGAGCTTGTCGAGCCCGTGGCGGCGCAGCGCTGGTGTGACCGCTGCGGCGAGGACGCGGCGATCGGCGGGCACGAGTCGTGCGCGGCGGCCCGGGCGCTGGAGCCGCCGCGCTACTGCCCGCACTGCCGCCGCCGGATGAAGGTGCAGGTGCTGCCGGTCGGCTGGTCGGCGGTCTGCGTCGAGCACGGCGAGATCCGGGGCTGAGCCGATGCTGCGGGGGCGTGCGGTGACGTTGCGGCCGGTGACGGACGACGACGTGACGGCCCTCGCGGCGATCCGGGCCGATCCGGAGGTACGCCGGTGGTGGCGGGGCGGCGACGACCTGACCGACTCCGTCCGCGCCGACCTGGACGACGACGATCTGACGCTGTACGCCATCGAGCACGACGGCCGGGTGATCGGCGCGATCCAGTGGTACGCCGAATCGGACCCGGACTACCGGCACGCCAGCCTCGACATCTTCCTCGACCCGGCGGTACGCGGCGCCGGGCTCGGCGTGGACGCCATCCGCACCCTGGCCCGGCACCTGATCGACGAGTACGGCCACCACCGCTTCACCATCGACCCGGCGGCGGCGAACAGCGCCGCCATCCGGGCGTACGCCAAGGCTGGTTTCCGGCCGGTGGGGGTGCTGCGCCGCTACGAGCGCGGCGAGGACGGTCGCTGGCACGACGGCCTGCTGATGGACCTGCTCGCCGACGACCTCGTGGAGTGAGCCGGCCGGGGCCTCAACCGTCCGTGGCGCCCTCATCGCCGCCGGTTGGCGGGACGACAAGTGAATCTTGGACAGTTGCCGTTCCCGGTGAACGGCAACTGTCCAAGATCTCGGTCAGGCGAGCGTGCAGGCGGTGCCGTTGACGGTGAAGGCGGTGGGTTTCGGGTTGCTGCCGGAGTGGGTGCCGTTGAAGCCGAGGCTCACCGACGCCCCCGGGGCCACGGTCCCGTTGTAGGAGAGGTTCGTCGCGGTCACCGCCGCGCCGGCCTGGCTGATCGTCGCCGACCAGCCCTGGCTGACGGTCTGCCCGCCGGGGAAGCTGAACCTCAGCGTCCAGCCGTTGATCGCGGTGGTGCCGGTGTTCGTGATCGTCACGGTGGCGGTGAAGCCGGTGCTCCAGTCGCTGGTGACGTACCCCACCGCGCAGGCATCGCCGGCTGGCGGGGGCGCGGTGGTCACGGCGACCGGCGCGGACGCCGCGGAGGTGTTGCCGGCCGCGTCCACGGCCACCACGTAGAACTGGTACGCCGTGGAGGCGGTCAGCCCGGACACCGCCAGCGTGGCGGCGGTCGGCGAGCCGACCAGCGGGTCGGTGGCGCCGGCCTCCCGGTAGACCCGGTACCCGGTGACGCCGACGTTGTCGGTCGACGCCGGCCAGCTCAGGGTGAGCCCGGTGGCGGTGACGGCCGAGGCGACCGGGGTGCCGGGCGCGCTCGGCGCGGTGGTGTCGGCGCTACCGGCTGGCGGCGTGGTCACGCTGAGTGTCGGCGAGGCGGCCGACGTGTTGCCAGCGCCGTCGCGGGCCACCACCGTGAACTGGTACGTCCGCTCCGGCAGCAGCGTCGAGACGGTCAGCGGGGTGCCGGTGACGGGCCGGATCACCACCACGTCGTTGCCGACCAGGAACTCGCGGACCTCGTACCCGGCCAGCCCGCTGCCGCCACTGTCCGTGGACGCCGCCCAGGTCAGGGTGACCGAGCGGGCCGTGAGGTTCGACGCGACGGGCTGGCCGGGCACGGTCGGAGCGGTCGTGTCCGGCACGGTCGGCCCGGGCTCGTCGCCCCAGACCCGGGTGCCGCCCGAGTACAGCGGAACGCGCGCGTTGGGCCCGGCGGTGGCCTGGTACGACGGGTCGTTGGTGGGGTCCCAGGTGCCGCCCTCCGGAACCCCGATCTTGAACTGGACCTCCATCCGGTGCTGCGACTGGCCGGCCGGCGCGATGGTGTGCCCGGTGCAGTCCACCTCGACGTACCAGATGTCGCCGCTGAACTGCCGGGCGGTGGTCGGGGACGGGCAGCCCTGGGTGTAGCCGGCTGTGACCTGCACCGGCCCGGCGCCGTCGGGGCGGAAGTAGTACCGGAACCGGCCGTCGGTCAGGGCCCGGGCCGGGAACGCGGACTTGTTGTAGATGATCGCCTTCAGCCCGGTGGCCCGGGGCTCGGCCTGCATCACGGTGGTTTCCACGGTCAATTCGTCGAGGTCCGGCGTCTCGGCGACCGGGAAGCCGGTGAGCGGATTGCCGCCGTACTCGGAGACCAGCCGGACCAGCGCGGAGGTGAAGCCGGCGTTGTAGTCGGTGGCCACCTCATTCATCACGTAGTCCGACCGGCTGTCGGTGTACGCGTCGTTGGCCGCGGACGGACCGCCGACCAGCGCGCCGTAGAGGGTGTGTCGGGTTTCGACGGGCACGCTCTGGCTGTCCCACCAGGAGCCGTGCGCGGTGCGGTGGTGCGGGTTGCGCGGCGCGTTGGCGCCGAACCCGATGACGTAGCTGGAGCTGCGCGGGTTGTCGCCCAGCGCATAGTTGATCTGCCGGACGGCGAAGTCGTGGTAGCGCGCCTTGCGGGTCGCGTCGGTGGTCCTGTCGCTGTAGACCAGCGCGGCGAAGGAGGTGTTGGCGGCGTACCGCAGCGCGCCCCAGGAGTCGAGCACCGCCATCCCGCCGGGCGAGTAGGGCACCCGCTGGCCGTTCACGCCGACGGTCCAGTAGTCCAGCCAGCGGTTGGCGTCGTCGACGTACTTCTGCTTGCCGGTCAGGTTGGCCAGCAGCACGTACGCGCCGAACTGCTTGTTGTCCCAGGCGATGGTCCACTTGTAGGAGCGGGTGGTGGACTGGTTCTCGGTGCCGAGCTTGTCGTACTCACTCTCGGCCTTGGCCAGGTAGCTGACCTCGCCGGTGGCCCGGTGCAGCCAGATCGCGCCCCAGACCAGCTCGTCCTGCCAGCCGCTCCACGAGCGGTAGAAGCTGGTCGCGTCGGTGATGCACTCGTGGTACGACTTCCGCACCGTGTCGGCGAAGGTGTAGAGCTGCCGGGCGTGCCCGAGCAGCCGGTCGGCGTAGGCCGCGTCGGTGGGCCGGAACACCATCGAGGAGGCGGCCATCGCGGCCGCCGTCTCCCCCGCCAGGTCCGCGCCGCCGCAGCTCGCATCGATCTTGTACGCGGGCCGCGCCATCGGCAGCACCTCGGCCGGCCCCCACCACTTGTGGTCGTCGTCGCCCTTGCCGACCTGTCCGTAGAGGACGTTCGGCGCGGGGTGCGCCTTGATGAAGTAGTCGTTGACGTGGCGCAGGTTGTTCAGCAGGTGCGGCAACTGCCCGGAAGCCGTGTAGCCACTGCGGTACTCGACCGCGCCCCAGGCGAGCATGGTGGCGCTGAACGCCATCGGGAAGCCGAACTTGACGTGGTCGCCGGCGTCGTACCAGCCGCCGGTGAGGTCCAACCCCGCGTCGGCGCCGTCGGTGAGCGCGCTGTCGCCACGCCAGGAGACCCGGTTCCAGTCGGGCAGCCGGCCGGACTGCTGCGCCTCGTAGAAGAGCAGCGACTTTTGCAACGCCTCGGCGTAGTTGAAGGCCGGCGCGGCGGACGCGGGCCCGGACGGGGGTGCGGCGACCGCGAGGGACAGCCCGGTGAGCAGGGCGACGCCGGCAGCCAGCAGCCGCCGCGGCCAGGGCTGGTCGACGACCGGCGATCGGCCGGGGTGGCCGGGGACCGGCCGGGTGGGGTGGCGCATGGCGGGCTCCTGTCGGAGGCGCCGCCGGCGGCCGCACCGACGCGGGACGGCGTCGAACGGCACGGCCACCGGCGACTGCGGGGTGGTGGAGTGACCATGAGCATCTATGGAAGCGCTCCCATGGATAAGCGACAATGTAATGTGGACACCGCCGGTTGGGAAGCCCGCCGAGTGCGCCGGCAGCGTCGTGACGCACGTACGCGTTACCGCGACACGCGCTCGACGGCCGGGAAAGTCCGCCGGGATCCAACTCCTGTCCAGGACGTCGTCGCAGCTCAGGCCGATTGACCGATGCCGGTCGGGGATCCCGCGAATGGATCATGTGCCGTCCCCTCGGCCAATCTCGGAGGAATCCTCATGCCACAGCGTCGGCGCCTGGCGCGCGCGGCCGTCTGCACGGCCGCCGCCACGGCCGGTCTCGCCATCGGCTCGCCCGCCTGGGCGGTCGCCACGTCGATTTCGCTCAACCCGGCCCACATGGGTTCGCAGGCGGGGACCTTCGCCAACCAGGAGTGTGGCGACGAACGGTTCGACGACCTTCCGGCCGGCTACGACGGGTGGCACTTCGTTCTCCCGCAGCAGGGGCGGGGCGACAGCAGCTTCGAGTCGCTGACCCTCACCTTCGCCAACAGCTCCACACCGGTCCAGGTGCGGGTGCCGGACAGCACCGACGCGTACCCGGACTACTTCTACAAGGCCGGCGACAAGGTGATGCACGCCTACGTCTTCACCCCGGCCGGCTGGACGCTGAGCGCCGGCACCGCCCAGATCACCGGCGGGGCCGACAAGTTCAACCTCAGCCACACGTGCGCCGGCACCAGCCAGTCGCCCAGCCCGAGCCCGTCGACCACCGCGTCGCCGACGCCGTCGACCTCCGTCTCCCCGTCGCAGTCCACGTCCCCCTCGCAGTCGACCTCGCCGTCGCAGTCCGTGTCGCCGTCGGACTCCGTCGCGCCGTCGGACTCGATCTCGCCGTCGCCGAGCACGGGTAGCGGCGGCGGCGAGGGTGGCCTGCCGAAGACCGGCGTCGCTGTCACCAGCATCGCGCTGGGCGGCGTCGCCCTCATCGGCGGCGGGGCGCTGCTGATGCTGCGCCGCCGTCGCGACCGGATCACCTTCACCAGCTGATCCCGCCGCAGTGCCGACCGGCCGCCGGAGCTCCTCCGGCGGCCGGTCGCGCCGTTGCTAGGGTCGGACGATGAATGCCCTGGAACCATCCCGTACCGCCATCCTTCTGATCGACCTACAACGACAGATGGTCGACCAGGCCCTCGCCCCGCACTCCGGCGCCGAGGTGGTGGCCCGGTGCGTCGCGCTCGCCGACGCCGCACGCGCCGCCGGGGCGTTGGTCGTGGTGGTCCGGTTCGACCAGCCGGGCGTCGATCCACAGTCGGCCGGCAGCCAACTGGTACCAGAGGTTGCGCCACACCCGGGCGACCTGGAGATCACCAAGCGCACCTGGGGCCCGTTCCAGGACACCGGCCTGGACGCGACGCTGCGCGAGCGGGGCGTCGACACGCTGGTGGTGGCCGGCGTGGCCACCAACTACGGGGTGGAACAGACCGCCCGGATCGGCTACGAGATCGGCTATCGGGTCGTGCTGCCGCAGGACGCGATGAGCGGCCTCCAGACGTCCGCGCACGAGTTCGCGGTGAACAACATCTTCCGCGCGCTGGGCACGGTCTGCACCACCGTCGAGGCGGTCGACGCACTGGGCGGTTGATCCGCTCCCGCCGTCGATCCGTACTGACGGGTAACCGGTCGACGGCGCCCGGGGGCTAGGTCACATCATCGATGTTCGTTGATTTATCAGCGAGTGTCTGCGCAGCTCCGACGGCTCGCCATCGAGCGAGCCGCCGGGCTGCGCGGACGCGACCGTGTCCAGCCAGACAAACGTACTGTTGCTGACCCGCTACCCGGCGCGAGACAGTACCGGTCACCAGTGGTGCCATCGACGCCGCCGCTCCCCGGACAACCCTGAGGAGAACGCGATGGCACTACGACTCGCCGAGGGCACCGCATGGTCCGACGTCCTCGCCCGCGCGGTGGCCGCCACCCCGGAGGCGTTCGGCGCCGAGGTCGACGGCGTCACCACCCTGCACAACCTGGTCGAAGGCGACTGGCGGGCCATCGGCCGCCCCGCACCGGTCCGCACCCCGGTGGACAACACCGTCGTGATCAACCTGCCCCGGCTCGACGCTGACACCGCCCGCGCCGCGGTCGCACACGCCGCCGCCGCGCACCGGGCCTGGGCCCAGACCCCACTCGCCGAGCGTAAATCCCGGGTCACCGACGCGCTGGACGCGCTCACCGCCCACCGCGACCTGCTCGCGCTGCTGCTGGTCTGGGAGATCGGCAAGCCGTGGCGGCTGGCCTGCGCCGATGTGGACCGCGCGCTGGACGGCGTCCGCTGGTATGCAGGCGAGATCGACCGGATGCTCGCCGACGGCCGCGAACCGCTCCCCGGCCCGGTCAGCAACATCGCGTCGTGGAACTACCCGATGAGCGTCCTGGTGCACGCCGAGTTGGTCCAACTGCTGGCCGGCAACGCGGTCATCGCCAAGACCCCGTCACAGGGCGGCGCGGTCTGCCTGACCGTCGCGCACGCGCTGATGCGCCGGGCCGGGCTGCCCGCCACGCTGGTCTCCGGCGGCGGCGAGGAACTGTCCGAAGTGCTGGTCCGCGCGCCGGAGATCGGGGCAGTGGCGTTCGTCGGTGGGCGCTCCAACGGGGGCAAGGTGGCCGCCGCGCTGCTCGACAGCGACAAGCGGCACTTCATCGAGCAGGAGGGCCTCAACGCCTGGGGCATCTGGAACTTCTCCCAGTGGGACCTGCTCGCCACGCACCTGAAGAAGGGCTTCGAGTACGGCAAGCAGCGCTGCACCGCGTACCCCCGGTTCGTGGTGCAGCGCGACCTGGTCGACGAGTTCCTCGACATGTACCTGCCGGTGGTGCGCTCGGTCCGCTTCGGCCACCCGCTGGCCGTGGACGAGACCTGGCGGCCCGGCGACCCACTGCCTGAGTTGGACTTCGGGCCGCTGATCAGCGCCGCCAAGGCCGACGAGCTGCACCGCAAGGTCGACGAGGCGGTCCGCGGCGGCGCGGTGCCGCTGCACCGGGGCAAGCTGACCGGCGCACCGTTCCTGCCCGAGCAGGACACCTCGGCGTACGTGGCACCGTCGGTGCTGCTCGCCCCGCCCGGCCGGTCCCGGCTGATGCACGCCGAGCCGTTCGGGCCGGTCGACACAATCGTCGTGGTCGACACCACCGACGAACTGCTGGCCGCGATGAACGCCTCCAACGGCGCACTGGTCGCGTCGCTGGCCTGCGACGACACCGACGAGGCCGGCAAGCTCGCGGTGGACCTCCAGGCGTTCAAGGTGGGCATCAACAAGCCGCGCTCGCGCGGCGACCGGGACGAGGCGTTCGGTGGCCGGGGCGCCTCCTGGAAGGGCGCGTTCGTCGGCGGCGACCTGCTGGTGCAGGCGGTCACCGTCGGCGGCGACAGCCGGCTCTACGGCAACTTCCCCGACTACAGCAGCTACCCCACCACCTGATCGAGGTGTGCGAAAGGGCCCCCTGACGGCACGGCAGGGGGCCCGCTCGACACCGCGCTGGCGGAGTTCCCTGCTATGCCCCGGGCGTCAGGAAGGTGCCCTTCCTTTCCACCGGAGCGGGGACGGCGAGTGGAACGGTGAGGGTGAGCAGGGCACCGTCACGCTCGGCAACGCTGGGCCGATCCAGCCGGCGCAGGGTCCGCAGCATCGGGGTGTTCTCGGCTTGAACGTGCAGCAGCAACGCCGCGTACCCGGCCCGGTCGGCGTGCCCGACCAGCCGGCGCAGCAGCGCCGAGCCCAGCCCCCGCCGCTGCCAGTCGTCGCGTACCAACAGCGCCACCTCGGCCTCGTCGCCCTCGCCGAGCAGGTTCGCCATCGCGACCACCGACTCCGCCACACCGTCGGAGGCCGGAGCCGAGGCGATCAGGGTCAGCCCTCGGCTCGGCTCCAGCAGCCGGCGCAGCCGGGCCGGCTGCGGCAGCGCCGCCCCGCCCAGGTAGCGCCGGTGCCGGCTGCGCGCTGAGCAACCCTCGTGCAGCTCCAGCACGCCCGCCACGTCATCCGCGCAGGCCGGCCGGACGGTCAGCTCGGCACCGTCAGGCAGCACCAGGGTGACCTGTTCGGCGGCCCGGCGCACCACCGTGGCGGCCAACTCGACCAGGGCCTGCGCCCGCGCGTACTCCGCCGGAGTGAAGGCAGGCGCGGCCCGCCGCAGCGCGAACGAGCCGCCCGCCGGGTCGGCCAACAGCATGCTGGCGCCGACGATCCCCCGGTCGAGGCCGATCGACGCGGGCCGCCAGCTGACCGAATCCGCGCCGAGCAGGGTACGCAGCGCCTCGCCCGTCGCGTCCGGGTCGCGCACCAGCCGGGTGGCCAGGCCGAGCACCCGGGTGGGCTGGTCGGCCAGGCCGCGCGCCTCGCTGCGCGCCACCCAGCAGTCCCGGCCCCGACCCCGCTCGACGGCGGCGATCAGTTCGGCCTCGTCGAGCGCGTCCGGCGCGTCGACCAGGAAATCGTCCACCGCGCCGTGCTCGGTGGGTTGCACCTGCACGGTGAGGATGTTGACCCCACGCAGCGCGAGGCTCGCCGTGAGAACCGACAGGTACCCCGGTCGGTCGTCCACGGTGGCTCGAATCCGCCACAACGTCATGGTTGGCTCCCTTCCCCGGTATGAGCCTCGCCTCCGGCTGTTGCCGCCCGGTTGCTCGCCGGTGACGTCCCGGGAACTCCTCGGGTCGCTCAGGGGCCAGCGACCACCGGAGGCGCGCCGACCAGGTCCAGCCGGTCACCGAGGATCACCGCGCTGGCCCGGACGAGCTGGGTGAGCCGGTCCACCTCGGTGCTGTGGAACGCGGCGGCGGAGAGGGTGTCGCTGTGCTCACGGGCCACCACCAGCACCAGGCCGGCCCGGCCGAACGGCGTGATCGCGTGGTGCGTGCCGTCGGGCGTGGTCACCGACCGGCCGCGCAGCGGGGTCACCTCCGGCAGCCGCAGCGGTACGGGAGCCCGCCAGCTGGCGTGCTCGACTGTCGCCCCACCGGTGCCTCCGGTCCGCGAGGCCCAGTCCAGCGGCACCACGGCGGCAACGGCCCAATCGGCCGCCAGCAGCCCGGGTACCGCGTCGACCAGGGTGGCCAGCCCGTCGGCGGGGTTCGCCGCGACCTGGGCCAGCAACTCCGCGTCCTGGCCGGTGGTGGTGGGCGCGCCGATCGCCCGCCACACACCGTCCACCCGGACGCCCGGAATCGCCGCGAGGCCGGCCAGGAGCCGCTCCACCCGGGCCGCGCCCGGCCAGACCACCGTGAAGTCGTCCACCGCGCGCCCGCCGAGCCGCTCCAGGACCACCACCTGGACGATGTCCGCGCCGGATACGCCCAGCGTGCGGGCGACCTGGCCGAGGGTGCCCGGACGGTCCGGCAGGGTGACCCGAACTCGCAGCAACATGTCTGTCCCTCCGCTCGGCGGGCCGGCAGTGGCCGGCAGGGCTGGTCCCAGCCTGGTCCGTGACCATTTCGTCCCTGTTGCAGAGGCATGTCCCGAGGGCAAAATCCGACCTTGACAACGTGAGCCGGCTGCCATCAACTAGTCGGATGACCGATCCGGCCGTCGATGCGATCCGGCCGGGAGCCGTTCCGGCCTCGCCCGCCGGGCTGGACCTGGCCCGGCTCGCCGACTATCTGGCAGAGCACCGCCCCGAGTTGGCCGTCGGGCCGCTGCGGGCCCAACTGATCGCGGGCGGCAAGTCCAACCTCACCTACCTGCTGCGCCTCGGCGACCGCGAGGTCGTGCTGCGCCGGCCGCCGCTCGGGCACGTGCTGGCGACCGCCCACGACATGGCCCGCGAGTTCCGGGTCATCTCGGCGCTGGCGCCGACCGATGTGCCGGTGCCGGGTGCGCTGCTGCTCTGCACGGACCCGGAGGTGCTCGGCGCGCCGTTCTACCTGATGGAGCGAATGCCCGGCGAGGTGTTCCGCAACCGCCACCAGACCGACCCGCTGGGCGACGAGCGACGCCGAGCCCTCGCAATGGCGATGATGGACACCCTGGCCGCGCTGCACACCGTCGAGCCGGCCGCGGTCGGGCTGAGCGACTTCGGCCGTCCCGAGGGCTACCTGGCCCGGCAGGTCCGCCGCTGGGCCGGGCAGCTCGACCGCTCGCGCAGCCGCCCACTGCCCGGCATCGACGAGCTGCGCGACCTGCTCGCGGCGACCGCGCCCGAGGGTGCGAACGCGGGCCGGATCGTGCACGGCGACTACCGGCTGGACAATCTCCTCGCCTCGGCCGACCCGGTGGCAGTGCACGCGGTGCTCGACTGGGAGATGGCCACCCTCGGCGACCCGCTCGCCGACCTGGGGCTGCTACTGACGTACTGGAACGTGCTGGGCGACAGCGAGACGACCGCCGGCAATCCGGTCGCCGACGGGCTCGGCCCGCGCGCCGGCTTCCCCACCGGCGCCGAGCTGATCGACCGGTACGCCGGGCGCAGCGACGTCGACGTCGGGCCGCTGCACTGGCACGTGGCACTCGGCTGTTTCAAGCTCGCGGTCATCTGCGAGGGCATCCACTACCGCCACACGCTCGGGCAGACGCTCGGCGAGGGCTTCGACCGGATCGGCGACATGGTGGCACCGCTGGTCGAACACGGGCTGACCGCCGCCAGGGAGCGGTGATGGATTTCTCGTACGACGCCCGGACCGAGGAGCTGCGCGACGAGCTGACCCGGTTCCTGACCGAGCACGTCTATCCAGCCGAGGCGGTGCACGCCGAGCAGGCGGCCGCCGGCGACCCGTGGTCGCGTACCCCGGTGCTGGCCGAGCTGAAGGCGGAGGCCCGCAAGCGCGGCCTGTGGAACCTCTTCCTGCCCGACCCGCGCTACGGCGCCGGCCTGACCAACCTCCAGTACGCCCCGCTCGCCGAGCTGACCGGGCGCAGCCCGCACCTGGCACCGGAGGCCGTCAACTGTGCGGCTCCGGACACCGGCAACATGGAGCTGCTGGCCGAGTTCGGCTCGGACGCGCAGCGGGAGCGCTGGCTCATGCCGCTGCTGGAGGGCGAGATCCGCTCCGCGTTCTGCATGACCGAGCCGGACGTCGCGTCCTCCGACGCCACCAACATCGCCACCCGGATCACCCGCGACGGCGACGAGTACGTGATCAACGGGCGCAAGTGGTGGTCGTCCGGTGCGATGGACCCGCAGTGCGAGATCTTCATCGTGATGGGCAAGACCGACCCGGACGCCGACCGGCACCGCCAGCAGAGCATGGTGCTGGTCCCCCGGGACACTCCGGGGGTGACGGTGCGCCGGGGCATGACCGTCTTCGGCTACACCGACGGTTCCCACGGCGGGCACGCCGAGATCGACTTCACCGACGTCCGGGTGCCGGCGGAGAACCTGATCGGCGCCGAGGGCACCGGTTTCGCCATCGCCCAGGCCCGACTGGGCCCGGGCCGCATCCATCACTGCATGCGGATGATCGGGATGGCCGAGCGGGCGTTGGAGCTGCTCTGCCGGCGGGCCAACGAGCGGATCGCGTTCGGCCGGCCGCTGGCCGAGCAGGGCGTGGTCCGGGAGTGGATCGCCGAGTCACGGGTGCGCATCGAGCAGTCCCGGCTGCTGGTGCTCAAGACGGCCTGGCTGATGGACACCGTCGGCAACAAGGGCGCGCACACCGAGATCCAGGCCATCAAGATCGGCACGCCGGCGATGGCGGAGTGGGTGGTCGACAAGGCCATCCAGGGGTATGGCGGCGCCGGCGTCAGCCAGGACACGCCGCTGGCCGCCCTCTGGGCGCAGATCCGCACCCTGCGCCTGGCCGACGGCCCCGACGAGGTCCACCGCAACTCCCTGGCCAAGCGCGAACTCCGCCGCTGGACCCCCACCCCCGCCTGACCACGCCGCACCCCGCACCCCGCACCCCGCACCCCGCACCCCGCACCCCGCACCCCGCACCCCGCACCCCGCACCCCGCACCCGATGATCGCGCTCGATCCAGGATGTAGTCCCCTCGCGCAAGCCCAACACCACTACATCCAGGATCGAGCGCGATCATGCGCGCGCTTCACCCGGTGATCATGAGGTTAGCGGTGCGTCGTGCCCGAATTGTCCCCGTCAACCTCATGATCACGCCGCGAGGGGGCGCGAGGGGGCGCGGGCGCGAGGGGGCGCGGGCGCGAGGGGGCGCGGCCGGGGAGGCCGGGGGGTTAGGCGGAGGCGCGGTGGACTAGTTGGGTGTCCAGGAGGATGTGGGGGGCGGGGAGGTCGTCGCCTCGGATGCGGGCGACCAGCAGTCGCGCCATCTGCCGGCCCATCTCCTCCACCGGCTGGAAGACCGTGGTCAGCGGCGGATCCGCCTGCCGGGAGATCGGCGCGTCGTCGAAGCCGATCACTGCGACGTCCTCGGGCACCCGCCGGCCGGCCTCGCGCAGGGTACGCAGCGCGCCGAACGCCATCAGGTCGGAGGCGACGAAGACCGCGTCCAGGTCCGGGCAGGCATCCAGCAGCCGCCGCATGCCGGCCGCGCCGCTGCCCTCGCTGAAGTCGCCGTACGCGATCAGGTCGGGGTTGACGCCGGCCCCGGTGGCCTTGACCGCCTCGGTGTAGCCGGCCAACCGGGCCAGGCCGGCGCCCATGTCCTGCGGCCCGGCGATGGTGGCGATCCGGCGCCGCCCCCGGCCGGCCAGGTACTCCACCGCCTGCCGGGCGCCGCCAACGTTGTCCACGTCGACGAACCAGGCCGCCTGGGCGCCCGGTTGCAGCATCCGGGCGGGCCGGCCGCCGAGGACGGCGGGCAGGCCGCGCTCCTCCAGCAGGGTCGGCAGCGGGTCGGAGTCGTGCAACGACAGCAGCAGTACGCCGTCGACGTGCTGGTTGGTCAGGTGGTGCTCGACCCGCTCCCGCTCCACCGGCGACTGGGCCATGGCCAGCCAGAGCTGCATCGGCGTCTCCAACAGCGCGGAGCTGATCCCCCGCACGATGCCGGCGAAGAACGGCTCGGTGAAGACCCGATCACCGGATTCGGACACCACCAGCGCGACGGAGTCGGTCCGCTGGGTGACCAGCGCGCGGGCGGCCCGGTTCGGCACGTACCCCAGCTCGGCGATGGCCTGCTGGACCGCGGCCCGGGCCTCCGGGCTGACCTGGGGCGAGCCGTTGACCACGCGGGAGACCGTGCCCCGCCCGACGCCGGCGCGCGCCGCGACCGCATCGAGGGTCGGGCGCCCGAGCGACCGGGTGCGCTGCGTTGTCATCGTCTGCTCCTCCGACGGCGGGCGGACCCGGTGCCACCTGCGGGAGGTGGACACCAGGACCGCCCTGATGGCTGGCCCGAGCCTATTGTGCGGCCAGACCGTTGCGTCGGATCACCGAGGCGTACCACCTGGCACTGGACTTGGGGATGCGGACCTGGCTGTCGTAGTCGACATGGATCATGCCGAACCGCTTGGTGTAACCCCAGGCCCATTCGAAATTATCCATCAGCGACCAGGCGAAGTATCCGCGCAGGGGCACCCCGGCGTTGATCGCTTCGTGCGCGGCGCGCAGGTGGGCGTCGAAGTAGGCCAGCCGGTCGACGTCGTCGACCTGCCCGTCGACCACCGTGTCGACGAACGCGGAGCCGTTCTCGGTGACGTAGAGCGGCAGGTCGGTGTACTCGTCGTGCACCCGGCGCAGCGTCTCGGTCAGGCCCGGGGCGTCGATCTCCCAGTTCATGTCGGTGACCGGGACGCCGCGCGTGACGAACCGGACGTCCTCGCTACCCGGCCAGCAGGAGGGTGCCCGCCAGTACGGCTCCGGCTCGGCGCCCTCGATCGGAGCGGCGACCACGTGCCGGCTGTAGTAGTTGACCCCGACCACGTCCAGTGGCGTGGAGATGGTCGCCAGGTCCCCGTCGCGCACGTGGTCGAAGTCGGTCACCGTGCTCAGGTCGGCCACCAGGTCCGCCGGGTACGACCCGCGCAGCAGCGGGTCGAGGAAGAACCGGTTGGCCAGCGCGTCGATCCGCCGGGCCGCGTCCACGTCGGCGGGGGCGTCGCTGGCCGGGTCGACCGGGTACAGGTTGACCGTCACGCCCACCTCGGCGCTGGGCCGGGCGGTCCGCAGCGCCTGCACGGCCAGGCCGTGCCCGAGCATGAGGTGGTGTCCGGCGCGGACGGCGTCCGCGCCGTCGGAGCGGCCGGGGGCGTGCACGCCGGAGCCGTAGCCGAGGAACGCCGAGCACCACGGCTCGTTCAGCGTGGTCCAGTAGCGCACCCGGTCGCCGAGCGCGTCGGCGACCAGCGTCGTGTAGTCGGCGAAGCGCGCGGCAGTGTCCCGGGCCGGCCAGCCGCCGGCGTCCTCCAGCGGCTGCGGCAGGTCCCAGTGGTAGAGGGTGAGCCACGGCTCGATGTCGTGCGCCAGCAACTCGTCGACGAGCCGCCGGTAGAAGTCCAGGCCCTGCGGGTTGGCCGCGCCGGTGCCGCCGGGCTGCACCCGGGGCCAGGAGACCGAGAAACGGTACGACTTCAGGCCCAGCTCGGCCATCAGCGCGACGTCGCCGCCGAGCCGGTGGTAGTGGTCGCAGGCCACGTCGCCGGTGTGCCCGGCGAGCACCCGGCCGTCGGTGTGGCTGAAGGTGTCCCAGATCGACGGGGTACGGCCGTCCTCGGCCGCCGCCCCCTCGATCTGGTACGCCGCGGTCGCGGCCCCCCAAAGGAAGCCGGGCGGAAAGGTCAGCCCGGGGCGCTCGTCGAGGACGCCGACGGCGGGCGGGCTGGCGGGGTTGCTCACGACTTGACGGCACCTTCCATGATCCCGCCGATGATCTGGCGGCCGAACACGATGAACACGATGACCAGCGGTACGGTACCGATCGCCGTGGCGGCGAACACCTGGGAGTAGTCGGTGTAGTAGGCGTACGACAGGAACGCCAGCGACACCTGCAGGGTGGGGTTCTCCGGGGTGAGCACCGCGTACGGCCACAGGTAGGAGTTCCACGTCTCCATGAAGGTGAGCAGGCCGAGCACGGCTGCGGCGGGCCGCAGCGCCGGCAGCACGATGTTCCAGTAGATCCGGAACGTGTTGGCCCCGTCGACCCGGCCGGCCTCGATCAGCTCGTCGGAGACCGCCTGGCTGGCGTACTGCCGCATCATGAACACGCCGAACGCGCTGACCAGGAACGGCACGGTCACCGCGTAGAGGGTGTCGTACCAGCCGAGATCCTGGATCATCCCCCAGAGCGGGATCAGACCGAGCTGGGTGGGGATCATCATGGTCACGATGATCGACAGCAGCAGGACGTTGCGGCCCCGGAAACGCAGCTTGGCGAACGCGAAGCCGGCCAGCGACCCGGTGATCACCACGGAGAGGGTGACCACCGACGAGACGATCAGCGAGTTGATCAGGCCGGTGACGAAGTTCGCCGCGTCGTTGTCGAGCACCCGGCCGAAGTTGTCGCCGAACGAGTTGCCGGGCGTCATCGGCGGCGGCACGTCGTTGATGGCGTCCAGGCTGCGGGTGGCGATGACGATCATGTAGTAGAAGGGATAGATCGAGAAGAGCACCGCGAGCACGAGTGCGCAGTAGGTCAGCGGGCTGGTGCGCCAGAGGCGCTGGGAGGCGGAGTTCACGGCTGTCTCCTCACTTCACCGAGCGGCGGACGAGCAGGAAGTTGAGCAGCGAGAACAGCGCGATCATGATGAACATCGCCCAGGCCACGGCGGCGCCGTACCCCGCCGTGTTCAGGTTCTCGATGCCGAGCTCGTACATGTACATGGCCAGCGTCTGGAACTCCCGCTGGTCGCCACCGGTGATGTTGCCGTTGGCGAAGACCAGCGGCTCGGTGAAGAGCTGCAGTCCGCCGATGGTCGACAGGATCACCACGAAGACGAAGGTCGGGGTGAGCATCGGCAGGGTGATCCGCCAGAACTGCTTCCACTGGTTGGCCCCGTCGATCGACGCGGCCTCGTACAGGTCACGCGGGATGGCCTGCATGCCGGCCAGCAGGATCAGCGTGTTGTAGCCGGTCCACCGCCAGTTGACCATCGACGCGACGGCGGTCCAGGAGCTCCAGCGTTGCGCGTCCCAGTCCACCGGGTCGACGCCGACCATGCCGAGCAGCCAGTTGAACACGCCGAAGTCGCGTTGGAAGAGCATCCCGAACACGATCGCCACCGCGGCGACCGAGACCACGTTCGGCATGAAGATCGCCATCCGGAACACCGTCCGGGCGCGCAGGAAGGTCCGGTTCAGCAGGTTCGCCAGGAAGAGGGCGAGCAGTAGCTGCGGGACGGTGGAGAGCAGGAAGATGCCGAAGGTGTTGACCGTGGCGTTCCAGAAGTACTCGTCGGTGACGAGCGCGGTGTAGTTGTCGAACCCGATGAAGGTGTGGTCACCGACCAGGTTCCAGTCGTGCAGCGACATCCAGGCGGTCCGCAGCATCGGGTAGAACCCGAAGACGCCGAAGATCACGAAGAATGGCGCGATGTAGAGGTACGGCGAGAACTTCAGGTCCAGGCGGGTCAGCGAGTGCGCGCGGGACCGGCGCGGGGTGGACGGGTCAGGGGGCGGCGCGGCGGGAGGCGGCGGCGCCGTCGTGGCCGGCAGGCTCATGGGATTTCCTTTCCCGGCGCCGGGAGGCCGGCGCTGCGGGGTGGCACGCGGAACAGGACGCCACCGGTGGCGTCCGGACGGCTGCCCGGACGCCACCGCTGTGGAGAGGAATCAGAGGTCAGAAGGCGCCCTGGGTCTTGGCGTCCTTGGCGAACTGCTCCCAGGCCTTGTCCTTCGCGGCCTGCCCGCTCTCGTACGACCGCAGTGCCGGCTCGAAGGCGTTCTCCTTGATGCCCTGGTGCTTCGGGCCGAGGTGCAGCGGCTGGATCTTCGCCACGCTGTCGCCGAAGATCTTGCCGGTCGGGGCGTTGTTGAAGTACTCGTTGGTGTAGGCGAGGAAGTCCGGGTTCTTCAGCGCCTCAAGGTTGGTCGGCAGTGGGCCCTTGAGCTTGAACGCCGCCACCTGGTTCTGGGCGTTGGTGAGGTACTCGGCGAGCTTCGCCGCCTCCTTCTGGTACTTGCTCTGCTCCGGCACGGCGAGCCAGGAGCCGCCCCAGTTGCCCGCGCCACCGGGGACCGCCGCCACGTCCCACTTGCCCTTGTTCTCCGGGCCGGAGTTCTCCTGGACGATGCCGAGCATCCAGGACGGGCAGAAGGTCGCCGCGAAGGTGCCCTGCTTGAAGCCGGCCGACCACTCCGGCGACCAGGTCGCCGTCTTCGCGGAGATGTTGGCGTCCGCCATGGCGACACCGGTGTCCCAGGCCGCCTTGACCGACGAGCTGGTCTCGGCGACGACGTTGTCCTCCTTGTCGTAGAACAGGTCACCGCCCTTCTGGAACATCACGGCGCTGGAGGCGGTGGTGACCGAGTCGAGCATCCCCTTGCCGGTGGCCGCGCGGTACTTCTTGCCGGTCTCGATGAAGCCGTTCCAGTCCGGCCAGAGGGCGGCGACCTGGTCCCGCTCGGTGGGCAGCTTGGCGGCCTCGAACAGGTCCCGGCGGTAGCAGACCGCGAGGCTGCCGACGTCGGTGGGCAGGCCGATCAGCCGGCCGTCCGGCGCCTTGCCCAGCTCGTACTTCCAGGGCAGGTAGTCCTTGCTGTGGTCGGCGACCAGCGGAGCGAGGTCAGCCCAGTTGGCCGGGTTGGCCTTGAACTCGTTGAGGATGCCCTCTTCGAGCGCGATGACGTCGGAGGCGCCCTTGCCGGTGGCCAGCGCGCGGACGATCTTCGGGCGGTACTCGTTGAGCTGGGCGGTCTTGCGCAGCTCGACCTTGATCCCGGTGTCCTTCTCGTACTGCTTGACGATCTCGTCGTAGCCGAATTCGCCGAAGGTGTCGACGACCAGCTTTGCCGGCTTCTCGCCGGCCGCCGGCTCGTCGTCGTTGCCGCAGGCCGCGAGACCGCCGATTGCGGTGATCGCGGCCAGGGCAGCGGCCGCCAGGCGGGTACGCCGCGTGGTGACACTCATTCGCTGACCCCTCTTTCCGGTGGTGAGGCTGGGTGGGTGTGGTGGGGGGTGCTTGCCGCGCCGGATCCGAGGAGCGTGGGTGACCCACGACACTCCCGGGAGCGCTCCCATGAGATTGCCGGCGGGTAACGGGGGTGTCAATAGGTCGATGGGAGCGTTCCCAGATCGTTACCGCCACCGGCCCGCCAGGCGCCTCACCCCACAGTGGGCGGCGCGGCAGGAGCGAGCGGTGGGTGGCGCGACGTCAGCAGAAGCGGCGCAGGAGGGTGTTGGTGCGGCTGGCGTCAAAGCGGGACGGGTCGAACGTGGAGCCTGCCCAGTCGCGCAGCATCGCCTGCTGTGGGTCGTCGAGGTCCGCCGGATCGCCCTGCTCGGCCAACGCGACCAGCAGCGCGCGGTAGCCCAGCGGCCCGCCGATACCCTCCGGCGGGCAGGCCCGCTCGCCGTCCAGACAGAGCGGGTACCGCTCATCGGGGTCGGCGGTCAGCGCGTCCTCGACCACCAGGTCGTGCTCCCACCAGTCGCCGAAGTCGTAGGTGTAGGAGAACCGACTGCCCTTGCCGAGGACCGCGTCCAGCCGGACGTCCAGCTCGTCGTGCAGCGCCAACTCCCCGTCCGGGTCGGGCTCGCCGTACTGCACAGCGTCGATCTCGAACGAGTGCAGGTGGCAGTCGCGCCAGCCCATCGCGTGCTGGACCACCCGGTGCAGTCGGTCCAACGTGTAGCCGGCCGGGACGAGCACCCGGCGCCACACCGGCGGGCGTACGCCGGCGAGGGACATCTTCAGCTGGAAGATCTGACGCGGCATGCTGTCCCTGTCCTCCCGCGGCTTAGGCTTCGAGCATGATCTGCCGAGCGTGCCGGGCCCGGCGACACGACGAATGCCCGGGCCGGAACTGGTGCGACTGTCAGCACCGTACCGCCCGACCGACCCCTCCGGTCACTGGTCCGGCCAGCGAATGACCGTCGGAATCCCGATCCGACGGCTCTGGCCCGAGCCGTCCGAGCTGCCGCTCGACGACGCCGCACTGACAAGGCTCTACGGCCGCGCCGACCGGCCCCGGCTGCGGGTCAACTTCGTCTCCAGCCTGGACGGCGCGGTCTCCGTGGACGGCTACTCCGCCGGACTATCCGGCGAGCCGGACAAGCGGGTCTTCGGCCTGCTGCGGATGCTCTGCGACGCGCTGGTGGTGGCCGCCGGCACGCTCCGGCACGAGGGCTACCGGGCGGTTCGGCTCGACGAGCGCCGCCGCGCCTGGCGCCGCGCGAACGGGCTGGCCGAGTACCCGACGCTGGTGGTCGTCTCCGGCACGCTCGACCTGGACCCCGTGCAGGCCGCCCTCGCCGACGCGCCGGTACGCCCGATCGTGCTCACCCACGCCGGCGCCGACCCGCCGCCCGGTCTCACCGACGTCGCCGACGTGCTGCCCTTCGGCGCGGACCGGGTCGACCTGGCCGCCGGGCTCGACGAGCTGCACCGGCGTGGGCTGTCCCAACTGCTCTGCGAGGGTGGCCCGCACCTGTTCGGCGCGCTCACCGCCGCCGACCTGATCGACGAGCTGTGCCTCACCGTGTCGCCGCTGCTCGCCGGCCCGGGCCCGGGTCGGATCACCGCCGGCGCCGCCACGCCGCCCCGGCAGCTGCCGCTGCGGCACGTACTCGCCGCCGACGACGGCGTCCTCATGCTCCGCCACGCCCGCCCGTAACAGCCGACACCGCGACGGGCCGTCGCCGGTCGCACACCCAGCGTCGCGAGCGCGACGGCGGATGGTGTCGTCCGCCGCGTCGCGTGGCGACCTGTCGTACTCCTCGGGCAGGATGCACCTCATGCGCCCCGACCGTGATGCCCGACCGACCCGAGTCGCCCGATGACCGACGACGGCCCCGACGGCCTCGACAGCCCGGGCCAGCCGGTCGGCCGGGTGCTGGGCACCGCCGACGCCACCCCGTTGCAGTTCTGGACGGCCGTGGCGCCCGGCAGCTACCTCCAGCTCGACGACGTGGTGGTCACCCGGCGTGAGCTGCCCGACCGGGAGCCGGTGACGATCGCCGGGGTGGTCACCCAGGTCCGGGCCCGGCACGAGGGTGCCCAGTTCGACTCGGACGTCTTCGCCATCGCCGACGGGACGCTGCCGGCGCAGGTGCAGGAGGCGGCCGAGGTGACCACCACCCGGGTCGATCCGGAGTTCTACGTGCCGCCGACTCCCGGCGCGGTGGTGCACCGTGCCGAGGGTGACGCGCGGGCCCGGGCGCTGCACTTCGACCGGATGGAGCGGCGCATCCCGATGGGGATGGGCCGCGACGGGGTGCCGGTCTACCTCAACGCCGACTTCCTCGACGGCAGCCGGGGCGCGCACGTCTCCATCTCCGGCATCTCCGGGGTGGCCACCAAGACCAGCTTCGCCACCTTCCTGCTCTACTCGGTCTTCCGCTCGGGCGTGCTGGGCGGCGACGCGGTCAACGCCAAGGCGCTGATCTTCAACGTCAAGGGTGAGGACCTGCTCTTCCTCGACCACCCCAACACCCGGCTCGACGAGCCCACCCGTGCGGCGTACGCGAAGCTCGGGCTGACCGCCGGCGCCTTCCCCGACGTGCGGGTGTACGCCCCGCCCCGGGTCGGCGACTCCGCCGGCACACCGGACGTGAGCAGCCGCCTCACCGGCGTGGACGCCTTCTACTGGACGCTCAGCGAGTTCTGCGCAGACCGGCTGCTGCCGTACGTCTTCGCCGACGCCGACGACGAGCGCCAGCAGTACACGATGGTGGTCCACTCGGTCACCGCGCACCTGGCCCGGTACGCCCAGCCCGCCGACGGTGGGGTGAGCATCGACGGGGTCCGGCTCGGCTCCTACGGCGACCTGGTCGACCACATCGTCGACCAGCTCAACGACGACGAGACCCGCTCCGACTGGGCGGGCAGCGCGGTCGGCCTGGGCACAGTCAACGCGTTCGCCCGGCGGTTGATCGGCAGCAAGAAGGATCTCGCCCGGCTGATCCGCGGCGACCTGACCACCCGCCGCCCGCACTCGATCAACACCAGCGAGTCCGCGCAGGTCACCGTGGTCGACCTGCACAACCTTCCGGACCGCGCCCAGCGCTTCGTGGTCGGTGTGACGCTCAAGAGCGAGTTCGAGCGCAAGGAGAAGTCCGGCACCGCCAAGCCGCTGCTCTTCGTCGTCCTCGACGAGCTCAACAAGTACGCCCCCCGGGAAGGCTCCTCGCCGATCAAGGAGGTCCTGCTGGACATCGCCGAGCGGGGCCGTTCGCTCGGGGTGATCCTGATCGGCGCCCAGCAGACGGCGAGCGAGGTGGAGCGGCGGATCGTCACCAACTCGGCGATCCGGGTGGTCGGCCGGCTCGATCCGGCCGAGGCCTCCCGCCCGGAGTACGGTTTCCTGCCCCCGGCGCAGCGGCAGCGGGCGCTGCTGGCCAAGCCGGGCACCATGTTCGTCAACCAGCCGGACATTCCGGTGCCGCTCTGCCTGGAGTTCCCGTTCCCGGCCTGGGCCACCCGGGTCTCCGAGGCGGGCCGGGCTCCATCGGAGACGCTCCGCTCGATCACCCAGTCCGCCGACCCGTTCGCCGTGGTGGGCTCCGGCGGCGGCACCGACGACGACATCCCGTTCTAGGGGTGGCCCGGTGAGTCCCGCAGTCGCGCAGCACGGAAGGCAGCCACGGTGAAGATCCTGCACACCTCGGACTGGCACGTCGGCAAGGTGCTCAAGGGGCAGTCCCGGGCCGAGGAGCACAAGGCCGTACTGGCCGGCGTGATCGACATAGCCAACGCCGAGCAGCCGGATCTGGTCATCGTCGCCGGCGACCTCTACGACACCGCGGCGCCCACCTCGGAGGCGACCCGGCTGGTCACCCGGGCGCTGACCGCGCTGCGTCGCACCGGCGCGGACGTGGTCGCGATCGGCGGCAACCACGACAACGGCCCGGCACTGGACGCGCTGCGACCGTGGGCGGAGGCCGCCGGCATCACGCTGCGCGGCGGTGTGCGGGAAAACCCGGACGAGCACGTGATCGACGGCACCACCGCCGGCGGCGAGCGGTGGCGGCTGGCGGCGCTCCCGTTCCTGTCCCAGCGGTACGCGGTGCGCGCGCTGGAGATGTACGAGTTGACCGCCGCCGAGGCCAACCAGACCTACGCCGACCACCTGGGCCGGGTGCTGGGTCGGCTCACCGAGGGCTTCACCGAGCCGGACCGGGTGCACCTGGTCACCGCGCACCTGACCGTGACGGGCGCGGCCACCGGCGGCGGCGAACGGGACGCGCACACCGTGCTCGGCTACGCCGTGCCGGCCACCGTCTTCCCCGCCACCGCGCACTACGTGGCACTGGGCCACCTGCACCGGGCGCAGCGGGTCGTCGGCCCCTGCCCGGTGCGCTACAGCGGCAGCCCGCTCGCGGTCGACTTCGGCGAGCAGGAAAACATCCCCTCGGTGACGCTGGTCGAGGTGACCGCCACCACCGCCGCCCGGGTCCGCGAGGTGCCGGTGACCGCGGCGAGTGCGCTACGCACCGTGCGGGGCACCCTGGCCCAGCTCGCCGAGATCGAGGCGCCGGACGCGTGGCTGCGCGTGTACGTGCGGGAGCAACCCCGCGCCGGCCTGCGCGAGGAGATCCAGGAGCTGCTCCCCCGGGCGCTGGAGATCCGGATCGACCCGGAGCTGCTCGCCGCGCCGGGCAGCGGCGCCCGCATCGCGCAACGCTCGGGGCGTTCGCCCCGGGAGTTGTTCGCCGACTACCTGGACAGCCGGGGCCACGCCGACGAGGGCGTCCGGGAACTCTTCGACGAGCTGTTCGAGGAGGTCGATCACTGATGCGTCCCATGCGGTTGGACATGGCCGGTTTCACGGTCTTCCGGGATGACACCACGGTCGACTTCACCGACGCCGACTTCTTCGCTCTGATCGGCCCGACCGGCTCGGGTAAGTCCACTGTGCTGGACGCCATCTGCTTCGCCCTCTACGGCATGGTGCCCCGCTGGGGTGGCGCCCGAGGGCTGGCCAACGCGCTCGCGCCGTCTTCGACCGAGGCCCGGGTGCGGCTGGTCTTCGAGTCCGGCGGCGCCCGGTACGTGGCCACCCGGGTGGTCCGCCGGGACGGCCGGGGCAACGTCAAGACCGCGAACGCCGGGTTGCAGCTGATGCCGGCCGGCTTCGACGTGACCAAGCTGGACACCGGATTGAGCCCGGACGACCTCGGTGAGGTGGTGGCCGGCACCCCCGCCGAGATGGAACAGGCGGTGCTGGAGGCGGTCGGGCTGCCGTACGAGCAGTTCACCAGCTGTGTGGTGCTGCCGCAGGGGCAGTTCGCCGACTTCCTGCACGCCAAGCCGGCGACCCGACAGCAGATTCTGGTCAACCTGCTCGGCCTCGGCGTCTACGAGGACGTGCAGAAGCGGGCGACGGCGCGTGCCGCGCAGGCGGAAGCCCGGTTGGACGCGGTCGACCAACTGCTGGCCGGGCTCACCGGCGTGGACGACGAGGCGCTGGCCGAGGCCGACGCCCGGGTTGACCGGATGGCCGAGCTGGCCGCCGCGGTGACCGCGGCCGTGCCGGAGCTGGCAGCGGCCCGGGCCACCGCGCGGGAGGCGGCCGGTGCGCTGACCGCCCTCGACGACGAGCTGACCGTGCTGACCGGGGTGCGCGCGCCGCGCGGCGTGGCCGAGGTGGCTCGTGCGGTGACCGAGGCGCGGGCCGAGGCCGAGGCGGCAGCCGCCGGCGTCTCGCTGGCCGAGGAGCGGGAGGAGAAGCTGCGCGGCGAGCTGGCCGGCGCAGGGGACGAGAGCGCGCTGCGACTGCTGCTGCGGGCGTACGACGATCGGGACCGGCTGACCGGCGAGGCCGAGACGGTCCGCGCGGCGGTGGGCGCGGCGAACGACGAGCACAGCGCGGCGGTGGCCGCGCTGGCCGCCGCCCGCGCCGACGCCGAGCGGGCCGACACGGAGCTGGAGGCGGCCTTCCGGGCGCACGAGGAGGCGAAGGCCACCGACCTGGCGGTCAGCCTGCGGGTGCACCTGCATCCCGGCGGACCCTGCCCGGTCTGCGAGCAGCCGGTGACCGAGGTGCCGGCGGTGCCGGCCGACTCGGCGGTGGCCGCCGCCACGGCGGCCGGCAAGGCGGCGCGGGCCGCCACCAAGGCCGCCCAGGCGACCGTGCAGCAGCGGGACGCGGCGGCGCGCGACCTGGAGCGGCTGCTGGTGCAGGCCAAGGCCCGGCAGGAGCAGTTGGACGCCCGGCTGGCCGACCTTGACGGGCAGCTCGTTGGCGCGGCCGAGCCGGCCGCGCTGCGCCGGGAGCTGGCCGAGCACGCGCGGCTGCGGCGCGCGCTGGAGGAGGCGGCGACCGCCGTCCGTGCGGGCCGGGACAGCGCCCGCCAGGCCCGCGCCGGAGTGGACTCGGCGCAGGAGCGGCTGCGGGCGACCTGGCGGGGCTTCGACACCGCCCGCGACGGTCTGGCCCGGTTCGGTCCGCCCGCGACCGACCGGGACGACGTGGCCGCCGCGTGGGCGGCGCTGACCGGCTGGGCGACGGCCGAGGCGGAGCGCCGCCGCGCCGACCGGGCCGGCCGGGCCGCCGTCGTGGCCGACGCCGAGGCGGCCGCCGACGCCGTGCAGCGGCGGATCGCCGACATCTTCGCCGCCGCGGTCGTGCCGGTCGCGGACGATCCGGTGCACGCCGCGACGGTGGCGGTGGAGCGGGCCGACGCCGACCGACGCCGGCTGCGGGAGCGCCGCGAGCAGGCTGGGACGCTGCGCGAGCAGCGCACCGGGCACGAGCGGGAGGCCCAGGTGGCCCGCGCGCTCGCCGGGCACCTGCGGGCCAACAACTTCGAGCGGTGGCTGCTGGCCGAGGCGTTGGACCTGCTGGTCGACGGCGCGTCGGGGATCCTGCGGGAGCTGTCCTCCGGGCAGTACGAGCTGGTGCACGACAAGGGCGAGTTCTTCGTGGTCGACCACCACGACGCCGGGCTGCGCCGGGGTGTGCGCACCCTCTCCGGCGGCGAGACGTTCCAGGCGTCGTTGGCGTTGGCGCTGGCGCTCTCCGAACAGCTCGCCGGGATGTCCACCACGGCGGCGAGCCTGGAGTCGATCGTCCTGGACGAGGGCTTCGGCACGCTGGACGCGGCCACCCTGGACACGGTGGCCGCCACCCTGGAAAACCTGGCCGCCCGGGGTGACCGGATGGTCGGCGTGGTGACGCACGTGCCGGCGCTGGCCGAGCGGATCCCGGTCCGGTTCGAGGTACGCAAGGACGCCCGCTCGGCGCGCGTGGAACGGACCGGCCGGTGAGCGCAGCCCAGCGGAGCCCCGCAGTCGCGAACGAAAGGCTCATTCGGTGACTGACGCCGCGTTCTTCGTCGACTCGTGGGACCCGGCGTACGGGGCGTCGTTCGAGGCGTCCGCTTCCGGGCCGGCCACGCCGAGCAGCGCGCAGGTCGACGCGGACGTGGAGCTGCCCGCCGTGGACTGGCGGGCGATCGGGGTACGGCCGGGGGTGCGGGCGCCGGACGTGGTGCTGCTGGTCGACGGGGTACGCCGGATCGACGCGAGCATCTGGACGGCCGAGGCCGACGGCGCGTCGTTCCCCGGGCTGGCCGCCTCGTACGCGGCCGGGGTGGTTCGCTGCGACCTGGGCCGGGGCGCGGCGCAGCTGGCCGGTACCCGGGTCGGTCGGGGTCTGTTCACAGCCAGCCCGTCGGCGCAGGACGTGGTGGCGGGGGCGATCCGCTACCCGGTGCACCGGGTGGGCGGCACCGGTGAGCTGGCCAAGCTGCCGGCCGCCGTGCAGGGCCCGCTGACCGCGCTGGAGGTGGCGGTCTCCGACGCCGCCCGGGTCGACGGCGATCTCCTGGTGGTGGACGGCCCGTTGCGTAGCCGCCGGCAGTTGCCGCGCACGCTCGGCTACATCAAGACACAGCACAGTCAGTACCTCGACGCCCGGCTGACCACGGTGGTGACCAGCCTGGCGCCCGGTGAGCGCTCGCCGGTGTTCCGGCTCGGCACGGCCTGGGGCGGCTGGTCGTGGTATCTGCGGCTGCCGGTGGCGCTCGGCGCGCCGTGGGCGGGCATCGTCCGGGTGGAGTGCTCCGCCGACCTGCCCATCGAGGCGGCGATCGAGCTGGCCGACCTGTCGCTGGTCACCCTGCCCCGGTTCGCCTCCACCCCGTACAAGGACCCGAGGGCCCCGCAGAACCTGATCCCGATCGCCGGCCTGGAGCGCCGCCTGCGGGCACTGCTCGGCGATTCCCGGCTGCTGCACCGCGCGTTGACCGCCGCGGCCCGCGCCGCCCGCTGAGCGCGGATACTGGTTGCGATGGGACGCAAACGGGCAGGTGACCGGCTGGTCGAGCAGGTGGACACCGGGCAGGCTGAGCTGCTGCCGGACCCGGACCGGCCCGGCTCGTGGACGCTGCTGCTGGACGGCGCGCCGCAGTCGCACGTCGATCTGACCGACCCCACCCACCTGGAGTTCGAGTACGTCCGGCGGCTGGCCGCCGCACTGGATCTGATCGCACCCGCCGGCGAGCCGCTGCGGGTGCTGCACCTCGGCGGCGGCGCGCTGACCCTGCCCCGGTACGTCTCCGCCACCCGGCCCGGCTCCACCCAGCGGGTGTCCGAGGTGGACGGTGCACTGGTGGAGCTGGTCCGCCGAGCGCTGCCCTGGCCGACCGACGCCCGGCTGCGGGTCCGGGTCGAGGACGCCCGGGCCGTGCTGGCCGCCACCCGGGACGCCAGCTACGACGTGGTGGTCGCCGACGTGTTCGCTGGTGCCCGCACCCCGGCCCACCTCACCTCGGTGGAGTACGCCGCCGAGGTGGCCCGGGCGCTCCGCCCGGCGGGCTGGTACCTGGCGAACCTGGCCGACGGCCCGCCGCTGCGGCACGCCCGCGGGCAGGTTGCCACGGTCCGCTCGGTGCTGCCCCAGGCCTGTCTGGTCGGGGACGCGGCGGTGCTGCGTGGCCGGCGGTACGGCAACCTGGTGCTGGTCGCCGGGCGGACCACGCCCCCGGTGCCCGAGCTGACCCGCCGGGCGGCCGGCGACTGGTTTCCGGGCCGGGTGGTGGCCGGCGACGAGCTGGACCGCTTCGCCGGCGGTGTGCCGGTGGTGCGGGACGCCGACGCCACGGGCTCCGATCCGCCACCGCCGGGCCTGTTCTCCGTCCGCCGCTGACCGGCCCGTCCGCGGGCTGTGCAGAAACTTTTTTCGCGGTTCGTTGATCCGCTCGGGGGTGGCGGTGCGTACCACCGGGCGGCCCACCTCGTGGGCCGGCGTTGGTCACGGACACCCCGGAGGTCTGCATGCACGCGGTGGCGGCCGGTTGGCATGGCGACGCGGTTCGCGCGGACTGGTTGTCCGCGCGGTCCTCATCGCGGCCAACCTCGTCTGCCCGAGGGGTCGACGCCCGTGCGACCTCTCGCCAGAATGGTCCGGTGACGCCGCGACCGGCGCCCGGGCGCCATCAGGCGACGTCAACCGAGGCGAGCCACTCCGACCAGTTGATCCGGCTGCTCTACGCCGAGCACGCCGGTCCGTTGCTGATGTTCGTCATGCGGCTCACCGGGGGGGACCGGCAGCGCGCGGAGGACATCGTCCAGGAGACGCTGCTGCGGGCCTGGCGAAACGCGCACCGCCTCGGGGCGCAGGGGCAGGGTTCGCTGCGGCCGTGGCTGGTCACCGTGGCCCGCCGCATCGCCATCGACGAGCACCGCAGTGAGCAGGCCCGGCCGCCGGAGACGTACGACCGGGATCTGACCGCGTTCGCCGAGGCGGACAGCACCGACCGGGTGCTGCGCACCATGACGGTGGCGGACGCACTACGCACGCTGAGCCAGTCGCACCGCGAGATTCTGATCTCGACGTACTTCCGGGGGCGGACAGTGCCGGAGGCCGCCGAGGAGTTGGGGCTTCCACTCGGCACCGCCAAGTCACGGGTCTACTACGCGCTGCGTGCGCTTCGCACGGCTCTGCAGGAACGGGGGGTGACAGAATGAGCCGGCCAGAACATATGGACGTCGCCGCGTACGCGCTCGGCGTACTCGACGAGCAGGACACCGAGCGGTTCGAGGAGCATCTCGCCACCTGCTGGGCGTGCGCGGCCGAGCTGGAGACGATGGTGCCGGTGGTCGGGCTGCTCTCCGACATCGACGGCGAGACGATGATGGCGCTGGAGCAGACCGCCACCGACCCCGCGTTGCTGGACCGGACGCTGGTCGCGGTCCGGGCCGACCGGCGGCGCACCCGGTTCCGCCAAATGCTCGCCACCGCTGCGGCAGTGGTGGTGCTCGGCGGCCTGACCGGGTTCGGCTTCGTCAGCCTGACCGACAGCGAGCCGCCGGGGG
Source organism: Micromonospora sp. NBC_00858 (assembly GCF_045207365.1). Taxonomy (NCBI): domain Bacteria; kingdom Bacillati; phylum Actinomycetota; class Actinomycetes; order Micromonosporales; family Micromonosporaceae; genus Micromonospora; species Micromonospora sp. NBC_00858. Next base: position 4,539,418 of record NZ_CP108828.1, read on the forward strand.
TGCTCGCCGAGTCGACGCCGAGCGCGCCGGCGAACGATCCGCCGACCGGCGGACCGACGGGCGGGCCGACCGGCCCGGGCGTCGGCGGCACCGAGGAGGAGGGCGACCAGGTCGACGCCACCGACCCGACCACGGGCGTGCAGACGACGATGTTCCTGGTCACCCGGGATTACGGCACCCGGATCAACTTCAACCTGCGGAAACTGCCCGGCCCGCGGACCTGCCGATTGGTGGTGGTGCGCAAGAACGCCTCCACCGAGGTGATCTCCACCTGGTCGGTGCCGGCCGGCGGTTACGGCACCAACACCCGGCCACAGGGTCTCGAACTGAGCGCCTCGACATCGGCTCCGGTCGGCGACATCAAGCAGCTCCAGGTGCAGTCGGTGGACGGCAACGGGGTGGCCAGCCCGCTGGTCACGGTGCCGATGTAAGTCGCGTACCGCGTCGGCGCCGGCCATTTTCACAATGGCCGGCGCCGATCTGTCGTTGTATGGGAACGGTCCCGTGCAGTGCCATACGGACGACCGCCCGAATCGGTTCAACCAATTCAAGTGAAATTGACCACTGTTACTACTTCAACCTTGACAGCTCTCCTGCCGTACCTATGGGTGAACTGCCAAGAATGAGGAGGGCACGTGGCACAGATGAAGCGGACCGTCATCGTCGTGAGCGCGATGGTCGCACTAACGGCCTGCGCTCCCGCGGGTTACGACGGGGCGAACCCGGGCGCGGCCGAGCCGGTCGCCGTCGCTGCGGCCGAGCCCACCGCAACGGCTGAACCCGAGGCCTCGGCGTCTGCGGAGGCCCCGGTGGCCGACGCGCCGCCGCCCGCGGACGTCGACCTGACCGAGCAGTTGATCGGCAAGAAGGTTGCCCGGATGGGCAGCGTGGTCACCGACCAGGACGGCTGGATCCTGTACCGCTTCGACAAGGACACCGCCGACCCGCCCGCGTCGAACTGCGTCGACAAGTGCGCGCAGGTGTGGCCGCCGGCACTGACCGACGGCAACCCGCAGCTCACCGGCGTCTCCGACGACAAGGTCGGCAGCGTCACCCGGCAGGACGGCACCCGTCAGCTCACCGTCGGCGGCTGGCCGGTGTACCGCTACATCGGCGACAAGAAGCCCGGCCAGTGGAAGGGCCAGGCCGTCGGCGGCACCTGGTTCGTGGTCCAGCCGGACGGCAAGAAGAACCTGAGCTGCCTGCCCACCTCGACGCCGAAGGCGGTCGCCCCGCCGGCGGACAGCGGGACGGGCGACGCCGGCAGCTCGGGCTACTCGTACTGAGTCCCGCTCGGCACGAGGGCGCGCTCGTTCTGAGCCCGCACGTCAGAAGGCACGGTGGTCGGTCGCAGCCGGGGAGGGCGCGGCCGACCACCGTCATGCCGGCAGGTCCGGTGCCGTCGTCACCGCCCCCGGGCCGGGGACAGCCGGCGGTTGCGCTCACTACCCCGTTCGAACTGGCTGGCGATGGGGAAGTAGGCACCGAGGAACGCCTCGATGATCCTTGCCTGGTCCTCAGCCGGCACGTCGCCGTCGTGGTAGTCGTTGAGGCAGAACACGTCGAATGCTCGACCGGCCAGCAGATTGTCCAGCCGCGGCAGGTGCGCGGCCAGCCCGACGTTGGCGAAGGTGCAGCGGACCGATCCTCCCGTCGTCCGTCCGCTCATCAGACCGAAGTGATGCGCCAGGGACGAGAGCATGGATACGTCGTCGGTCGACCGGATCCGGTTGGCTGCCGTCCGCCGGACCTGCTCCGGAAACGCCGCTTCAATGTCGTAGAGGGTGCTGCGTCGGTGTGCGTGCGGAGCGTGCAGGAACGCGTGGATCAGCGTCTTGCCGAACGCTCCCTCCAGCAACCGCCGGTTGTTCTTGGCGGCCACCGCGAACGCCTCGTCGTCCGGGCCGGGGGGCGTGAGCGGGATCTGGGTGGGGCTCTTGAACGCCTTGGGCAGCCCACCCGGGTCGAAGAACATGTCGGGACCGAAGAGCCGGCCGAAGAAGACGTCGTCATTGAGGTAGACGAAGTGCTCGGACAGCCCTTCGATGTGGTGCAGTTGTGTCTCGATGGCGTGGGAGTTGAACGTCGGCAGCACGCCCGGGTCGGCGAAGATCTCCCTGTGGTCGACCATCCGGATCTTCGGATGCCCGGTGTCGAGCCAGTCCGGCACCTGGTCGTCGGTGACAATCCAGATCCGGTTCACCCACGGCGCGAAGAGATCGACCGACCGTAGCGAGTACCGCAGCTCGTCCCGACTGCGGAAGCGTTCGGCGCCCTGCAACGCGCCCTGCTCGGCGTACCCGATCCCGAGTGCCTGCGCGCGGCGGCGCGCCCAGGCCGGGTCCGCCCCGTCGACCCAGGTGTAGACGACGTCGATGGGGAAAGTGATCTCGTCGGCGAGCCGTCGGGTGAATGGTTCGACGGATCGGTAGTCACGCCCACCCACCGTCACCGCGGCGGGAGTGAGGGATTCGGCGGCCAGCCGCTCCCCCACCAACGTCCGGGTCGGTCCGCAGAGGTCCGATCCGTCCTCGGCGGTCTGCCAGAACTCCAGGGCACACCCGTAGATGGTGCCCAGCCGCAGCGTCTGCGACAGGGTCATCGCGGGTTCGAAGACCCGCAGCCAGGCGGCCGTCGCCATGGCGGCCACCCCGACCGTGGCCGCCGCCGGCCAGACCCCCATTGTGCGGTTCCGCTGGTCGAAGGCCTCCACGTAGACCGGCCGATCCGCGTGCCGGCGGGCGAGGGCGGCCACGACGGACTGCCGGGCCTCCTCCCGTACCGCCACCCGGAATGTCGGCGACATCTGTCGGACGAGGAAGTAGTCGATGCCCCCGGCGTCGAGGCTGTCCACGGTCAGGTCCAGATTGTCCCGCGCGACCTCGTACGGCGTGGAGTCCCGGAGGCGCGTCAACTGCCCCCGCGTCCAGATCAGGTCGTCCCGTCCGGCCTCGACTCCGGCAGCCCATGCCTCCACGTCGACCTCGCCCACGCTCTGGGCGGCCGCCTTGGTCGGAACCACGTTCGGTGCCGCCCTCCGGGCCTGGTGCGCGGCCACCGCGGCGAGTCGCCGATCGGTCCACCCCGGACGGCCCCGATCAGCGAGCAGATCGGCGAAGAGCTGCTCCCACTGTGGCATCACCCGCTCGACGGAGAAGCGCTCCACATCGCGCAGTGCGGCGTGCCCCATCGTGTGCCGCAGGCCGTCGTCCTCGACGAGCTTCCGCAGAGCGGCGGCGAGTTCGTCGATGTTGTCGGCGGCGACGAGGAACCCGGTTTCGCCGTCCTCGATCACCTCACGCGGCCCGTTGGGGCAGTCGTACGCCACCACCGGTACGGCGGCGCTCATCGCCTCGATCAGGGTGAGGCCGAAGGACTCGACGCGGGACGTCACCATCGCGACCGACGCCTTGGCCCACTCGTCCTCGATGCTCTCCGTCGGGCCGAGCAGTTGGACCTGGTTGCCGAGTTTGAGGCCGGCGATGCGCTCCTCGAGGCGCGTCCGTGAACCGCCCCCGAAGATGCGCAGCCGCCAGTCGGGGTGGTCCGGGGCGATCTGACCGAAGGCGGCGATCGCGTGCTCGAACTGCTTTTCCGGGCTCAACCGACCCGCCATCACGACGGTACGGGTCTCCCGCGTAGACCGTGGCCGGTAACCCTCCTCGATCGGGTTGGGCAGCACGACCAGCCGGGGAGCGGCATCGGCCAGCAGTTCGGCGAACCAGTCCCGGGTGGGCCGGGAGAGCAGCGCGATCGCGTCGGCCCGGGCGGCGAAGAGCCCGAACGGCTCGCCGGAGGAGCCCCGCAGTTCGGCGACGCGGTGCTCCTGCGCGACGATCACCACGCGTCGGGGCAGCAGCGTCGCGGCGACCGCGAGCAGTGCGGGGGTGGTGGTGACCACCACGTCGGCGTCGGTCTCGCCGAGCACGCGTTCGAGCTCGAGGTCGGACAGCGCGGAGAACGCGCCCTCCCAGTGTCGCCGGACGAGCGTGCTGGGCGCGGCGGCCAGCGCCTCGGCGATGGCGTCGGGCATCCCGCCGCGCACCGGCCGGGACACGCCTCCGCGAGTGTCGATCAGGTGCACCAGCTTTACCGCGGGGTCCACCTCGAAGGGCATCTCGTCGCGGGTGCGGAGGACACCGATGACCTCCACCTCGTGCCGATGGGCCAACCAGTTCGCCTGTCGCAGGACGGTGCGTTCGGTGCCACCGATGGCATCGGCCCACGTGAGCAAATAGGTGATCTTCATGAGTTGCCGTCCGTCGGGCGGGATTGGATGGGGAGGCAGGCCAGGGCGAGGCTGCCGGCCGGGGTGAAGTAGGGGCGGACACGGACCGACCGGCCGGGCGCGGCCCAGACGATCGCCGCCGCCGGACGCAGGGACTTCTTGGGGTTGGCGAGATCGTGCAGCACGGTGCCGACACGCAGCCGGCGCGACCCGGCGTACAGCCGGACGTCGAAGATCCTCTCCCGAACGCGTCCCACCTCCGTCATCGGCGACAGCGGCAGGGCGAACCGCAGCAGTTCCGTGCCTACCGGCTCGCCGCGGACACGGAAAGACTCGCCGCCGCCCCGCGGCTCCAACCCGACCTCCACCGGCCCGTCTGGCTGCCAACCGACCGTCCGCACGTCCAGGCTCGCACCGGTCCAGTCGAGTCGGACGTCGGTCAGCTCGGCCAGCGCCCCGGGAGCCGTGACGGCGAGCGCGAGCCGGCCGGCCTGGTCGGTCAGCGGTCGGTACCGGTATCCCGAGTCGGGGCAGGGCGGCGCCGACACGGTCGGGCCCGCAGGGCGTTCGGTCGCGCCGCCGACCACCCGGACGGGATCTCCCCCACCGGACCCGCTGATGAGGCGACACTCCACCCGCCACGGATCGCCCGGGGAAAGATCCAGTCCACCCGGCCTACCGCAGAGCAGGAGGGCGGTGGACACGGCCAGACCTCCGCTGCCGTGCCGCAGGTCGGCGGGCGCGCTGAGCCGCGTACTCCCGCGGACGAGGTGCAGCTCGGCACCGACGACGTCGGCGGCGAGCGCGGACGGCACCTCGAGGTCCAGGTTGAGGGTGTGACCGTCGAGCACGCCCACGAAACGTGCCTGGATCGACGGTCCGGCCGGCAGCGCGGCCCGGAAGAGCCGTCGGGGAGCCGGTGTCCGGACGGTGCCCTTCAGCTGCGCCACCTGCCGGCTCAGTTGCCGGTCGGCCCGGCGCAGGGCGACCCGCAGCCGTGGCCAGCGCCGCAGCGCGTCGGACGCCAGATCGCGCAGATGCGCCCCGTTCATGCCCGTCCCGCTCATGCCCGTCCCCGCCCATTCCCAATGGCCGTCCAGTTGCCGAACTGCTCACCACAGCCCGCCCGGCGCTGCCTAGCCGTCCAGAGTCGTCCATCCACCCCGACGACAGCGGCCACGGCCCGTCTGCTGGCGTCCACCGCCAGGGCCGGGGAGCCGACGAAGAGGACACCAGAGGTGGACCACGCCGTGGACACCCCCCGCCCCGCAGGCTGCCAGGACAGGCTGGTCGTACCGGCGTCGTCGCGTTTCATCAGCACCGTCCCGCCGGGATCCCGGGGAACCGCCGCCGCGGCTACCGGCCCGAAGCCGCCCTGCCCGTCGAGGCTCGCCGGGTTGACCGGCCAGCCACCGCCGACCCGCTGCCGCAACGCCATCACCCGACCGCTCTCCGCCTCGCGGAACACCAGCAGCAACCGGCCCCCGGGCTCCTGCAGGACGGTCAACGGACCCGCCGGGGCCGGAACGGACAACGTCGATGGCCGCTCGAACGGCCCGTCGACTGTGGCCTGGCGCCAGTGCAGCACCGCCCTGTCGGTGCCCGCGAACAGCTCGATGCGACCGTCGGCGGCGCTCGTGGCCGCCAGTCCCTCCTGCACGACACTGCCGCCGAGGTCGCCCCAGGGGCCCCAGGTATCCGGACCGGTCTGCGCCCGGCTGCTCACGCCGCGCCCGAAGTTACGGACGAACACCTGCACTCGACCGTCGGCACCGACAGCGGCGACCGGCATGCCCATCTCCAGCCGCCGCACCTCCGCGTCGACGGCGCCGTCCGCCGGATTACCCAGTTCCACCCAGGGGCCGAACGGTCCGCCCGGCTCTGACTCCACAGTGGTCACCAGAACGCGCCGGTGTCCCTCCCGCGCCGGGTCCAGCACCTGTCGGACACCGAAAAGGTGGATCCGACCGTCGGCGCCCGGAAGCGCGTACAGGTGCGGCACCAGCCCTGCCCCGTCGACCAGATCGGGCCCACGCCAATTCCCGCTGCCGGGTCGGGTTTCCCGCCACACCGCCGCCCGGTCCCCAAGCACCGCGAACGCGGCGAGCCGCCCGTCGGCCTGTCGGCGCAGCCAGGATGCGCTCCCGGGATAGCGGGGATGGGTGCTCTGCCCGTAACCGGGCACGTGACCCTGGTCGCCGACCTGGTAGTCGCCGCAACCCACCGGGTCCCCGCAGTCCCGGGGGACACCGCCGTAGATGTCCAGCAGTGCCTTCTTCGCGGCGAACGCCCCCGGCCCAAGGTTCCGCGGCCAGTGCCGGTTGTAGTAGCCCCGGTAGCTCTCCCGCAGGACCGGCCGCCCGCCGGCCTGTTCGTAGCGTCGTACCGCCTCAAGGGCGAAGTACGCGCTGGCCGTGTGCGTGAGGTGGTCGGAGTACGCGATCCGCCCGCTGGCGGCGTCGTAGGTCTTGTGGTCCGGATCGGGGTCGAGCAGCCGCACGACGGTCGGCTCGACCTCCCGCAGCAGCGCCGTCAACGCGGTGAGCAGTTGCTCCCGGTCGTACTCGCCGACGGCCTCCAACGGGCTGCCCGTCGGCCGTAGGGCCGGCAGGGCAGCCAGGCGTCCCTCCCACAGCACGCTGAGCCACCGGGGCGGCTCGTCCGCGACGGCGTCCTGCGTCCGCAGGTTGAAGAAGACCAGCCGCACGGCCGGCGCGTCGACCAGGGTGGCGATCTCCACCGGCACGCCACCCGCCAGCACCTGGGCGACCCGTGACCAGGCGGCCCGCCGGTCGCCGAGAGCCATCTGCGCGTACGCCGCCCGGATGCCGTTCTGGCGAGCCGCAGCGTAACCGGCGAAATCGACCGGAACGGCATGGCGATCGGGCTGGTTCTGGGGAGCGTTGCGGCCGTCTGCCTCGCTGGCGGTGAGATAGACCGCGGTGACCGGGGAACCGCTGCCAATCGCCTGCTGCACGGCGGGGTTGAGAAAGAAGAGGTCGTCGTCGGGGTGCGCGACGACCTGGAGGTAAGCCGCAGGATGGCGTGCCGACGTGGGGACGGACCGGCCGCCACCGTGTCTCAACCAGAACAACGCGTTACCCCCGGCCTGGGAGAGCGACGACGGCGGTCGCCGCGAGACGGTGTGGAACGGGGCGCGGTAACCATGTCAGGCCTTCTCCCACGGGCTGGGCACCGGGAAGTAGGTGTCCAGAAAGGGCGTGAGGACCGCGAGCTGAGCGGTCAGGTCCTCCTCGGACGAAAACGCGTCGTTCAGACAGAAGACGTGCCGGTCCCGACGGGCCAGCAGGTGCGCGAGTCGCGCTGGAGTGTCGGGGTGGGACAACTCGGCGATGGCGTACTCCAACTCGCCAGGCACGGCGCGACCGGTCTGGAACGCGTAGTAGTGGTGCAACGACGAGGCGATCGAGATGTCCGTCATGCCGCGGAACCGGCTGGCGGCGGTCCCGCGGTGCGGCACCGGGAACTCCTGCTCGATCTCGTACAGAACGCTGCGCCGAAGCGCGTGCGGCATGTGCTTCATCTTCTGGTTGAGCACGGTTCCGAAGCGTTCGGCGATCAGTGCCCGATTGTTCTTCCCGGCTACCGACGACGGGATGTCCTCGGCGCTCGGGGCACCGGGCGGCACCAGCGCCGGCGACGGGAAGAAGCGGGAGATGCCGTTGGCCAGGAAGAAATCCTGGGGGAGCACCTCGGTACCGAGGAAGACGTCGTCGTTGAAGTACAGGAAGTGCTCGGAGAGGCCGTCGAGGTGGTGCAGCTGGCTCTCAATCGCGTGCGAGTTGTAGGTGGGCAGCACCGACGGGTCCGTGAAGATCTCCCGGTGGCTGACCACGCGGATCCCCGGTGCGGACAGCTCCAACCAGTTGGGCACCTGGTCGTCGGTCACCAGGTAGATGTGTCGCACCCAGGGCGCGAACAGGTGTACCGACCGCAGCGAGTAGCGGAGTTCGTCGCGGCTGAGGAACCGAGCCGGGCTCGCTGCCTCGGCGTGGTAAGGAATCCCGGTCACGTCGGCGCGCCGACGCAGCCAGTCCGGGTCCGTGCCGTCCACCCAGGTGTAGACGACGTCAATGGGGAAGGACACGTCCTCGGGGCGCCGCCCCGCGAACTCCTGCCGGCTGCGAGCGGTCGCGCTGGCGGTCGGCGGCACCAGGCCGGTGAACAACGACTCGGGCACGAGGACCGGAGGCGACGACACCTGGACCTGCTCCGCCACCGGGTTACGACGCGGGGCGACGAGCGTGTCCCCCTGCCGGGTCCAGAACTCGACGTCGCAGCCGTACGCCAGCCCCAGCACCAGCCGGTGCCGGGAGTCCGTCCAGTACCAGGTCAGCCGCACGACCGGGGCGTCCGCAACCCGGTCCCACGTCTTCGGCTCGAAGCCCGCGGCCGGGGGCCGCTCACCGCTGCTTCGGGGCACGGAGACGTAGCCGGGCACCCGTCCGCAGGCCGCCGCGAGCGCGGCGTACACCCGGCCGCGGTCAGCGGCGTCGACGGCGACCACCGACGCCCGGTGTGACCGCCCGCGGACGCGGAAGTACTCCACGCCAGCCTCGTCGAGCGCCGCGGTCACGGCCGTCAGATTCGCCGTCCGGGCCCGCAGCGGCGTGACGGCTGGGTCGACTCGGGCGATCCGCGACGCGCGGTCGGCCGTCACGACCGCCCGGTCGCCACCGGCGAGCAGTTCCGGCTGCCGCCGAGCCAGCCGCTCGCCCCGGCGCCCCGCCACCTGGGCGTCCCGGGACGCCCGGGCGACCCACTGCTTCAGCTGGTGGCGCGCTCGCGGACTCACCTTCGTCGCGATGGCACGACGGGTCTGCGCGCTCAACACCCGGCGGTAGACGTCGACGAGCCCCGACGGCTCAGCGAGCGCCCGTGGCGGCTCCGACGACGACGGCTGGGGTGCGGGGCGAACCAAACTGGGCTCCACTAGGGATGGTGTACGGGAAACACTGGCTGGGGCGGCGCAGTCGGGTCAGCCGTCCGGCCTCGTCACGACGGCCTTGAAGTCGGTGACCGTGTTGACCATGTTGTTCGGCAGGGTCGGCGCATCAATGGGGGCGGCGCGACGGGGCCCCGGGACCGGCCGGAAGGAGCTACGCCACAGGGCGGTGGCCCCCAACCGCCTGCGCTCGGCGACCACGTCGTCGGGCAGCTCGAAGGGCGCCGGGAAGGGCAGGTAGCGCGGCAGGAAGTCAGCCAGCATCTTCTCCTGCTCCTCGATCACCCGGGAATCGGAGTCGGTGTCGTTGAGGCAGAACACTTCACGGTGCCGGCGGGCCAGCAGTTCCGCGAGGCGGGCCGGGGTCGAGGGGTGACCGAGGTCCGCGTACTCGTACTCGATGTCGGCAGGCACCGCCTGGCCGATCAGGTACGCCCAGTACTGATGCAGCGAGGAGGGGATGGACAGGTCGCCGTGGTGGCGGAAGCGGTGCCGGGCCGTCGCCAGCACGTCCGTCGACAACATGCCCTCGATCTGCTGCATGATGCTGCGCCGCAACGCGAAAGGCGTGTGCTTCATCTTCTGGGTGATGGTGACGCCGAACTGCCGCTGGATGTGCCGGCGGTTGTTCTTGCCGGCGGCGTTCACCGGTGGGTCGCTGGGCTTCGCCTCGCCCAGCCCGAACTGCGCCCGCGAGAGAAAGAACTTGGCGATCCCGTTGGCGTGGAAGAAGTGCGTCGGCAGCAGTGGCCGGCCCAGAAAGACGTCGTCGTTGAGGTAGAGGAAGTGTTCGGCCAGACCGTCGATGCGGTGCAGCCGGGACTCGATGGCGTGTGAGTTGAACGACGAGCGCCCGCCGAGGTCCGCGAAGATCTCGGCGTGCGAGACGACGGTGACCATCGGGTGGTTCGGGTCGAGCCAGCTGGGCAGCTGACTGTCGGTGATCAGGAAGATCCGGCGTAGCCACGGCGCGAAGCTGTGCAACGAGCGCATCGAATACCGCAGCTCGTCCCGGTTGTGGTAGCGCGAGGTGTTCGCCGCGATCGCGTGCAGGGGACCATCGGGAGTGCCGAGCGCGGCCATCTTGCGCTTCAGCCATTCGGGATCCGACCCGTCCACCCAGGTGTAGACGGCGTCGATCGGGAAGCCCACCCGGTCCGGGGCCCGGACCGTGAGATCGCGGCGGGTGCGGTAGGTGTGGTCGTCCGCCTCCGGAACGAAGTGGCTGATCAGTGCTGCGGCGACCCGGACCTTCTCCGCCTCGGCGGGTGCTTCGTCGATCACCGCGTTGTGCCGGGGAGCGCGAACAACGTCGCCGTGCCGAGTCCAGAACTCGATCTCGCAGGCGAACTGCACACCGAGGACGACGCCCGCCCGCGCGTCGGTCACCGGGAACCAAATCTGGAACACCTCGGCCGGGGCCGCGTCCGGCCGGTCCCGACCGGGCTGGACGTTGACCACCCGGACGTGTGCGCCGGACAGCGCCGGCGCGGACCGGACCAGGCGACCCACCGCCGGCCGCTGATCGTCGAGGACCGCGACTGAGCTACGCAGGTAGTCGTCGTTGCGCAGGCAGTGGTAGTCGACGCCAGCCGCCTCCAGGGCGGCGGTGACGGCCGTGAGGTTGCGGTGCCACAGCTGCAACGGAGTGGCCGTGGCGACCACCTCGGCCTGGATCCGGACGCCACCGTCGGGAACGCTCACCCGGGCACCCATCGGATGCACGGTGTCGCCGCCGCGCGGCCGGGAGAAGGCGTGCACCAGGCCGATCCGGCGGTGCGCGGGCAGCAGACCCAACAGGCGACGCCGCGCCGGTAGGGGTAGGAGTCGGTAGATCTTCAGGGCGATCATGCGGCGGGCCGTCCGCTCGGGACGACCGCCTCGTCGGCAGCCATCAGCGCGTCAGCCCTGCTGGTCGGTGGCGGCCTGAAACTCGTCGCGCGCTGACTCGAGACGCACTTGTGCAGCCATCACTGCATGCCCTTTCACAGGTCCCCCGGTAGCACTGCATGGCGATCTGGTGCCGTCCGCTCCACGCTGTCGCGGGCTGTCGGCTGGCACCGATCTCCGGGCCGGCTCGCGTCCTCCCAGCAGTGGGAAAGGGTGGCCGCCGCAGGTGGCCCGGAGCAGTGCGTTTACCTGCGGGCCATCAAACAACCACAGGATCCACAGCCGGCACACAGGCGAACGTCGCATAAAGATGTTTTGCACCGATTAGCGGGAAAAATCCTGACCGTTCAGTCAGTACGACGGCACCGGTAGGGCCGGATGAAGCCGGCCTCACGTTCCTCCCCCGCCGACCGTGGAACCGATAATGCGGTCCTCGGGGCCGCACCGCGACCTGGCAGAGTGGCGGGGTGACCGAGACCGAGCCCGCCGCGACCCGGGTGCTGCACCCGCCGGTCGGCTACCGGCTGGCCGCGTCGGTCCGCGCGCTCACCTTCAGCCCGTACGACCCGTGCGCCCGTGTCGCCGCCGGCACCTTCTGGTGGGCCACCCGCTCGCCGGACGGACCGGCCACCCTCGCCCTGCGGCCAGCCAACGGCGAGCTGGTGGCCGAGGGCTACGGGCCGGGTGCCGAGCACGTGCTGGCCCGCGCGGACGCGATCGCGGGGCTCCGCGACGACCTGACCGGGTTCGCCGAGCTGGCCGCGACGCACCCCCTGGTCGCCCGGCTGGCCCGGGAGCATCGCGGGCTGCGGATGCCGGCCACCGGGCAGGTCTTCCCCCGGCTGCTGCGCGCGGTCTTCGAGCAGAAGGTCACCGGCAAGGAGGCGTACCGGGCGTACTCGGCGACCGTGCGGCACTTCCGCGAGCCGGCGCCCGGTCCGCTGCAACCGCTGCTGCTGCCGCCCGAGGCCGCCGCGGTGGCCGCCACCCCGTACTGGGTATTCCACCCGTTCGGGGTCGAGCAGCGCCGCGCCGACACGCTGCGCCGCGTCGCCGCGCTCGCCGACCGGTTGGAGCGCTGCGCCGACGCCGCCGAGGCCACCCGCCGGCTGACGGCCGTCGCCGGCATCGGGCCGTGGACCGCCGCCGAGGTGGTCCGTATCGCCTACGGCGACCCGGACGCGGTCAGCGTCGGCGACTACCACATCCCGAACACGGTGGCCTGGGCGCTCGCCGGCGAGCCACGGGGTGACGACGCTCGGATGCTGGCCCTGCTGGAGCCGTTCCGGGGCCACCGGGGCCGGGTGTGCCTGCTGCTGGAGGCCGCCGGCATCCAGGCGCCGAAGTACGGTCCCCGCGCCCCGATCCGCTCGTTCGCCCGGTTCTGAGCAGCCGGCGGTTCTGAGTAGCCGGCGAAACGCTGGTCAGCGGCCCGCGCAGAGCCGGCGCAGGGTGCGGCCGAGCCACCAGGCGTACGTGTGCTGCACCGCCTGCACGGCCGGGCCGGCGGCGCGGGTCAACCAGCGGTCCGGGCGGCTGAACGCCCGCACCTCGAACCAGACCGCGCCGGCGTCGTCGCGGCCGACCACGAACGCCTCCTCGCCGCGCTCCGGATGCCCGGGCAGGGTGCCGTAGCCGAAGCCGGCGAGACCCGGCGACTCCTCGCTCCAGATCACCCGGCAGGGCCCCCAGATGCGGGCCGGACCGACACCCAGGCCGGCTGTCACCAGCACGCCCTCGGTGGCGCGCGGGGCGTCGGTGCGCATCCGGACCCCGGCGGCGCGGTGCAGTCGCCAGCTCAGCACCGCCTCGGCCGCGACCTCGAAACAGCCGGCCGGCAGCGGGTACCGGTGGCGCAGGTGGTGGTACCCGCCGGGCAGCGACCCGTGCCGGGTCCGGCCAACCTCCGGGTACGTCAGCTCGGCCACCGCTCCCCCTCGACCTCGTCCGGACATGCGTCAGGGTACGGCCGGCCGGGCGGGCCGCCGGTCGAGGACGGCAGAGGCTGTGGTGTGCTGCCCGGATGAACGTCGAGGCGAGCATCGTCCCGGCCGGTGTCGCGGACGCCGGCGAGATCCTCACCGTGCAGCGCGCCGCGTACCTGACCGAGGCGCAGCACTACACCGATCCGTTCCTGCCGCCGTTGACCGAGACGCTGGACGAGGTCAGGCGGTGCTGACCGGTCCGACCACCGTGCTCGCCGCCCGGCTGGGGCACCGGCTGGTCGGCTCCGTGCGGGCCCACCTCGACGGGGACACCGCACACGTCGGGCGGCTGTCGGTCGCCCCGGACCAGCAGGGGCGAGGCGTCGGGGGTCGGCTGCTCGCCGCGATCGAGGCGGCCTGCCCGCCCTCGGTGGCCCTGTTCACCCTGTTCACCGGCGCGGACAGCACCCGCAACGTTCGGCTGTACCAACGGCACGGCTACCGGATCGTGGCGCACCGGCCGGACCCGAACGGCATCCGGTTGGCCGTACTGGAGAAGCCGGCGGTCAGCCCAGCTCGCTCCGGCGCTTGAGCCCATCGGCCTCCAGCCGCAGGTAGCGGCGGAGCAGACCGCCGTACAGCCAGCCGACCGGCCCGGCCAGTGGCCCGGACTGCGCGATGGCCAGCTCGACCCGGGTACGCCCGTCGGGTAGCGGCAGCAACCGGTGCTCCGCCCGGGTCCGCACGCCGGGGGCCTCGGAGACCCAGGTGAAGTCGCGCCCCTCGGTCAGCTCGGTGACCCGCCACACCGCCGGCCGCAGCTTCGGCTGCGTCAACCGCGCGGTCGCGCCGACGGTGAGCGGCCCCGGCTCTCCCCGTTCGACCTGGCTCACCGAGGCCGTCCACTCGGGCCACCGCTGTACGTCGATCAGCACCGCCCACACCCGCTGGGCATCGGCGGCGATCTCCGTACCGGCTTCGAACCGCATCGCGTCTCCTCCCCGGCGGCGCCGCCCGGCGACACCGCGCCATGGAGACGAGGCTGCCCGACGGATAGTGACCCGGGCAACCACTGGCCGGCCATGCTGCGGAAGCGCCGCCGGGAATCAGGCGGCTTCGCGCAGGTCGGCCAGGGTGAGCGGGGTACGCCGACGCAGCAGCTCCGCCAACTCCGGCACCGACCCGACCTCGCCGAGCACGTTCTTGCCGCCGCCGAACAGCTCCGGGTAGCGACGGACCAGCCGGTACCGGTAGCGGCCCCGGATCAGCTCGACGCTCACCCGCCACCGCCCGCAGCAGTCACAGACCCACTCGGACACCTCGCGAAACTAGCTCTGACCTGCGGCTATCTGATTCGCCCGGTCGGGACGAGCGGCGCGCGGGCGGACACGCCACCCCGGCACCCACGGTGATCTGCCTCACGACTGTCGGCACCGTCTGATTGACTGGTCGCCGTGGACCTGCCGATCAACCCTCCGGTCGAGCCGATGCTGGCCAAGAGCGTCCCCAAGCTGCCCACCGCGCCCGGCGTGACCTACGAGCCCAAGTGGGACGGGTTCCGGTGCATCGTGTTCCGCGACGGCGACGAGGTGGAGCTGGCCAGCCGCGGCGGCAAGTCGATGACCCGCTACTTCCCCGAGGTGGTCGAACAGGCCCGCCGACAGCTACCCGAGCGGTGCGTGGTCGACGGGGAGCTGATCGTGATCCGGCGGGACGGCCCGGGCGGCCAGCCCCGGCTGGATTTCGAGCTACTGGCCCAGCGCATCCACCCGGCCGCGTCCCGGGTGAAGCTGCTGGCCGAGACCACCCCGGCCGACTTCGTCGCCTTCGACCTGCTGGCCATCGGCGACGAGGCCCTGGTCGACCAGCCCTACCCGCGCCGTCGGGAGCGGTTGGTGGAGGCGCTGTCCGGGGTGCGCCCGCCCGTGCACGTCACCCAGGTGACCACCGACCCGGAGACCGCCCGCCGGTGGTTCGACGTCTTCGAGGGCGCCGGGCTGGACGGGCTGATCGTCAAGCCGGCCGACCTGCCGTACGAGCCGGGTAAGCGGCTGATGTTCAAGGTCAAGCACGCCCGCACCGCGGACGCGGTGGTGGCCGGCTTCCGCTGGCACAAGTCCGGCCCGGTGGTCGGCTCGCTGCTGCTCGGCCTCTACGACGACGCGGGGGTGCTGCACCACGTGGGGGTGAGCGCCTCGTTCAGCATGGCCCGGCGGGCCGAGCTGCTCGACGAGCTGGCGCCCTACCGGGACACCGGCGGCGAGCACCCGTGGGTGCACGGTGACCACGAGCGCGGCCAGCGCATCCCGGGCGGGGTGAGCCGGTGGACCGGCACGAAGAACCTGGAGTGGGAGCCGCTGCGCCCGGAGCTGGTGGTCGAGGTCGGTTACGACGCGATGGAGGGCGAACGGTTCCGACACACCGCCCAGTTCGTCCGGTGGCGGCCGGACCGCGATCCTCGGTCCTGCCGCTACGACCAGCTCGAGCGCCCGATCCGCTTCGATGTGGACCAGGTGCTGCGCGGCGACCCGGCGGCCACCGTGGACCGGGCCGCCACCGGCCCCGCGTAGCCTGGCCGTCGACTCGACTCCGGAGGACCACGTGACCCGCACCGCCGACCAGCCTCGAATGGCGACCAGTCGCCGGGTCCGTCGCACTCTCGCCGGCTTCGCCGTGGCCGCGCTGCTCACCGCCGGCTGCACCCTGCCGGCGTTCGCGCCACGCACCGAGGTGGAGGGCGAGGCGGCGCCAACCGGCAGCTCCCCGACCTGGCGAGCCTGCCCGGAGGTGGCCGACGAGTTGGTAGGGCGGGGCGCCCCGGACATGCGCTATGAGTGCACCCGGATCGCCGTCCCGCGCGACTGGGGCACCGGCGGCGGGGCGACCGCCGGCCCGGGCGCGGGGCAGACCTTCGAGATCGCCCTGCTGCGCGCCCGATCCACGAAGCAGCGGGACCGGATCGGCTCGCTGGTGATCAACCCGGGTGGTCCCGGTGGCTCCGGCGTCGACACCGCCGTCTACCTCTCCTTCGGCACCCAGTTCGGTGGGCTGCCCACCACGATCACCGAACGCTTCGACATCGTCGGCTTCGACCCGCGCGGGGTGGCCCGGTCCAGCCCGGTCAAGTGCATCTCCGACGCCGACCTGGACGCCAGCTTCGGCTACGACCCGGATCCGACCAGCCAGTCGGCGTTCGACGGCTTCGTGGGGCTGAGCCAGCGGATCGGGCGCGGCTGCGGCGACCGGTACGGCGACCAGTTGCCGCTGTACGGCAGCGAGCAGGCCGCCCGGGACATGGACGCGGTCCGCGCCGCCGTCGGCGACGACAAGTTCACCTACCTGGGCTACTCGTACGGCACCCTGCTCGGCGCCGTCTACGCCCAGCTCTACCCGCAGCGGGTGCGGGCGCTGGTGCTCGACGGCGCGGTCGACCCGCAGCAGCGGCTGGTGGCCGGCTCGGAGAGCCAGGCCCGCGGCTTCGAGCGGGCCTTCGACAACTTCACCCGCTGGTGCGCCGCGACCGCCGACCGCTGCCCGATCGCACCGGACGCGCGCGCCGCCGTCACCACGGCCATCGACAAGGCCAGGGTCTCGCCGGTCCGCGGCGACGACGGGCGGGAGGCGACTCCCGGCTGGGTCTTCTACGCGGTCATCTCCTCGCTCTACACCGAGTCCGGCTGGCAGGAACTGGCCCGGGCGATCGACCGGCTGGCCGAGGGTGACCCGAAGGACGTGTTCCGGCTCGCCGACGCGTACGCGGGGCGGGAGAGCGACGGGCACTACTCGAACCTGTTCGACGCCAACCTCGCCATCAACTGCGCCGACGAGACGGAGAAGCCGAGCCGGGCCCAGATCCGCCAGTTGCAGTCGCAGTGGCGCACGAAGTACCCGCTGTTCGGGCCGGCGCTGGCGGTCGGCATGCTGAGCTGCGTCGAGTGGCCGGGCGGGCGGGACCCGTACCCGACCGGCCGGGCCAACGGCGCGCCGCCCATCGTGGTGGTCGGCACCACCGGCGATCCTGCGACGCCCTACGAGCAGACCCCCCGGCTCGCCTCGATGCTGGGCGTCGGTCGGGTGCTCACCTGGGAAGGCGAGGGGCACACCGCCTACCCGCAGACCTCCTGCATCACCGCGGCGGTGGACGCCTACCTGATCGACCTGACCGTCCCCAGGGACGGGTTACGCTGCCCGGCTCGGTGACCGGCCGGGTCGGCGGCAGCGGCGGCAGCTCGATGCCCTGCCGGGCGGCCAACTCCTCCAGCAGCGCCCGCATCCGCCGCACGTCGGTCTTGAGCTGCTCCTGCTCCTCGTGCACGAAGGCGTCGTCATCGACGATGAGCCGGCTGGCGAAGTGTGCGGTGATCAGCGGGATCACCAGCAACACCATGGTCGAGATGAGCAGCGCGGCGAGCGTCCGGCCCGCCCAGGTGGTCGGCGAGATGTCGCCGTACCCGACGGTGGACGCGGTCACCACCGCCCACCAGACGGCGTCGGCAGGGCTGCGCTGCTCGACCTCGCCGTAGATGACCCCCGCCACCACGATCATCAGCAGGTACGACGTGATCAGCGTGCGGGGTGAGTTCGCGAACCACACCAACGCCCGGTAGATCCACCGGAACGGCAGGAACAGAAGGTCCATGCCGCCCTATGCTGCCCCCTCCCGGCAAGCGGCACCGACCCATCCGCCGACGTCACTGTGCCAGGCTCAGCGGCATGACCGACATGATCTACCGCGAGGCGGTACGGGCCGACCTGCCCGCCGTCATCGCCCTGCTCGCCGACGACGTCCTCGGCAAGGCCCGCGACTTCACCGAGGTCGACGAGGCGTACGAGCGGGCGTTCGCGGACATCAGCGCCGACCCGCGCAACCAGCTGATCGTCGCCGAGCAGGGCGGCGAGCTGGTCGGCTGCCTCCAGATCACCTACATCCCCGGGCTCGGCCGGCACGGCGCCGAGCGGTCCCTGATCGAGTCGGTCCGGGTCCGGTCCGACCGGCGCGGCCAGGGGCTGGGCCGGGAGCTGATGACCTGGGCCATCGACCAGGCCCGGCAGCGCGGCTGTGCGCTGGTGCAGCTCACCACGGACAAGACCCGCCAGGACGCACACCGCTTCTACCTGGGCCTCGGTTTCGTGGCGAGCCACGAGGGCATGAAGCTCGCCCTCTGACCGCCCGCCGACGGCGCCAGCCCGTCGGTGACGCCAGCCCGCCGACGGCGCCAGCCCGTCGGTGACGCCAGCCCGTCGATGACGTCGACCCATCGGTGGCGCCAGCCCATCGGTGACATCGACCCATCGGTGGCGCCAGCCCATCGGTGACGCCAGCCCGTCGATGACGCCAGCCCGTCGATGACGTCGACCCGTCGGTGGCGTCGGCCCGTCGGCTGCCTCTGGCCCCATCACGCCCCGAGGTCCCCAGGTGCCCCTCGACGCCTGTCGAGCTGCCCCAGATCTGGGGCAGCGAACCGCGTCGACGGCGAGCTTCCACACCCCCGCACCCGAACACCCCGTGACCCACATCCAGAACTGCGAACAAGCCGACGGCGGCGCCCCACCCAGGCTCCCTCACCTGGGCTCCCGTGCCCACGCCTTCCCAGGTCAAGGTCAACCCGATCGCGGCCTGGTCGCAGGGCGACCCGGGCCACCGGTTTGTCCGTTCAGAAGTGCCCGCGCCTTCCGTGCCCGCGCCTTCCGCGGTCCATATCTGGGGCAGCTCGACAGGGAGCGAACATGCCCCTGCCGGTCGCCTCTCGCCGAGCCCGTAGCCCACGGTGCTCACGGCCCACGGCCCACGGCCCACGGCTCACGGCTCACGGCTCACGGCTCCACGCGCACCGCCCACCGCTCAGGGCCCACGGCCCACGGCCCATGGGTCGAGGGCAGCGGTCAGCCGTCGACCAGGCGGCCGTCGCGCAGGTTGAGCACCCGGTCGGCGAGGTCAATCAGGGCGGGGTCGTGCGTGGCCACCAGCGCCGTCATGCCTCGGGCGTGCACCACCGCGCGCAGCAGATCCATGATGGACCGACCGGTCTCCGAGTCGAGCTGGCCGGTTGGCTCGTCGGCGATGAGCAGGTCCGGCTCGTTGGCCAGTGCGCGGGCCACCGCGACCCGCTGCTGCTGCCCGCCGGAGAGCTCGTACGGGCGCTGCGCCGCGTGCCCGCCCAGGCCGACAAGCTCCAGCAACACCGCGACCCGCTGTTCCCGCTCGGCCGCCGGCACCTGGGCCAGCCGCAGCGGCACGCCCACGTTCTCGGCGGCGGAGAGGATCGGCACCAGCCCGAACGTCTGGAACACGAACCCGACGGTGCCCCGGCGCAGCTTCAGCAGCTCCGCCTCGCCGGCCGCGGTCACCTCGTGCCCAGCCACCACCACCTGGCCGCTGTCCGGCCGGTCCAGCCCGCCGATCAGGTTCAGCAGCGTGGTCTTGCCGGCGCCGGAGCGGCCCCGGATGGCGACCAACTCGCCGCGGTTTGCGCCGAACGAGACGTCCCGCACCGCGTGCACGGCGTGCTCGCCCCGGCCAAAGGTCCGGCTCACGCCGCTGACCCGGACCACTTCACCGGGGACCGCCCCGGCCTGGGCCAGCCCGCCAGCCCCGGCTGGGCCGGTCACCACCATGTCCCGACGGCTCACGCCCGCCCCTCCTGCCCATCCGAGGCCCGGTCACCGGGCCGTACCTGCACATGGTCCGGCTCGAGATCGAGCCGGACCCGCTCCCGCATCGCCAACGCGTCGACGAAGGCGGCCGGCAGCTGCATCCGACCGTTCCGGTCCAGTACCGCGTACTCCTCGCTGACCAGTTCGGTGCTGCCGTCCGCGCCGACCCGCGCGGTCCGGCGTACCTCGGAGGCGGTCCGGCCGTCGCGGATCGCGACGGTCCGGCGGACCTGCGTGGCCACGGCTTGGTCGTGGGTGACCACCACGATGGTCACGCCCAGCTCGGCGTTGATGGTGCGCAGCGCCGCGAAGACCTCCGCACCGGTCGCCTCGTCCAACTCGCCGGTCGGCTCGTCAGCGAAGAGCACCTCCGGGTCGTTGGCCACCGCCACCGCCACCGCGCACCGCTGCTGCTCGCCGCCGCTGAGCTGCCCCGGCCGCCGATCCGCGCAGTAGCCCACGCCGACCAGGTCGAGCAGCTCCCGGGCCCGCTCCCGACGGGCCCGCCGGGAACGCTTGCCGGCCAACTGCATCGGCAGCTCGACGTTCTCCAGCGCCGTGAGGTACGGCAGCAGGTTGCGGCCGGTCTGCTGCCAGACGAACCCGACCAGCTCCCGGCGGTAGCTCAGCCGCCGCTTGGCGGACAGCGAGAGCAGGTCGTAGTCGGCCACCCGGGCGATGCCGGCGGTCGGGGTGTCCAGGCCGGACAGGATGTTGAGCAGCGTCGACTTGCCCGAGCCGGAGGCACCCACGATCGCGACCAGCTCACCCCGGTCGATGACCAGGTCGAGCCCCTGCAGGGCGACCACCTCCACCCCCTCGGTCTTGAAGATGCGCACGAGGCCGTCGCAGACGATGTGCCCGCGCAGCCGGTCCTGGCCGCCGGCCCGCTCGGCGGCGCGCTGCGCGGCCCGCTGTTGCAGGGCGGCCAGGTCGGGCGCCACGGGAACCTGGGCAGTAGCGGTCATCTCAGCTCTCCTCTCCGAGCCGGAGCACCTCACCGAGGCGCAGCCGGCGGTTGTTCAGGGCCTCGACGGCGACCGCGAAGCCGAGGGCGACCGCCCCGAGCGCGAGCACGGCGGCGACCAGACCGGGCTCGAAGGCCACCCGGACCGGGACACCACTGGTGAACGCGGACAGGCCGAGCACCGGGTTGAGCAGGAGTGGCAGCGCCGCCCCGACCAGCGCGCCGGTCAGCACCGACACCCCGACCAGCGGAGTCAGCTCGACCAGCAGCAGCCCCCGCCACTGCCGACGGGACAGGCCAAGGGTGCGCAGCCGGGACAGCACCTGGCCCCGGGCCCGCGCGCCGGCCAGCACGGTGAACGCGATGGCCAGCAACCCGAGCACGGTGCCACCGATGGCGCCGGCCACGAACCCGAAGGCCAGCACCCCGTTCGCGCCGCCGTCAGCCAACTCCTGTCGGACGTCCGCCCGGGTGGAGACCGTCACCCCGCTCGGCCGTTCCCGACCGGTCACCGCCCCTGTCTGCTGGTAGCGCAGCTGCCCCTGGTCACCGGCCTGGCGCAGCACCTCCGCGTCCAGCCGGTCTCCGGCGACCAGCACAGTGGTCGGTACGGGCGTGGTGTTCCGCTCGGGCAGCGCCTGCCAGGGCAGGATGACGAACCGGCTGCTGTTCTCCGGCAGCAGCGGGAAGCTCTCCGCGGTGTCGGCCACCCGGAACTCGTACCGCTGGCCCTGCACGGAAGCGAAGGCGGAACCGTCCAGCCCGGCGCGGGCCAGCTCAGCGGCGACCGCCGGGGAGACGACCGCGGGCAGCGGCCCCGGTTCGGCCCGGGCGGTGAGCAGCGCGGGTGACATCGGCAGGTCCACGCCGGACTCCCGCGTCACCGTGGCCAACCCCGGGGCGTCGACCAACAGCACGGCCACCTGCCCGATCCGGGCGTCGGTGCCGATCTCGTCGGCAGCCAGCCGGTCAGCCGGCTCGTTCAGCACCCGGGTTGCGGCCCGTACCCCGGGCAGGCGGCCCAGCTCGTCGATGGTGTCCGGGGCGAATCGTTCACCCCGGATCAGCGCATCGGCGGGGACCGCCTGCTCGGCGGCCCGGTCCCGGCTCGCGTCGACGCCGGCGGCGACCACCGCGCAGAACGCCGCGGTCCCGATCGCCAGCACCACGACGACCAGTGGGGCGGCGACGGCGGACCGGCCGGCTCGCGCGGTGCCGAGGAAGGTCACACTGCCCCGGGTCCGCGCGGCCAGCCGGCTGACCAACAACAACGGCCAGGGGTACGCGCGCAGCGCGAGCACCGCCGCGGCGATCGCGAACAGCACGGGCACCGACACCAGCAACGGGTCCACCTCGCCGAGGGTGAGTCCGCGCCGGCGCAGCAGCACCGTGGCAAGTCCGGCCAACAGCAGCAGGAAGACCTCGACGGTGAGCTGGCGGGCCGAGGGCCGTACCCGGATCAGGTCCCGGCGTGCGGCCCCGCCGGCCGGCACGGCCAGCGTGGCCATCGGCAGTGCCAGGGTGACCAGCACGGCCGCCGCGATGACGTACGGCGCGGTCGGGTCCGGGGTGCCGGGGACCAGGGTGCCCAGCCACCAGCCCAGGACGGCGGCGACCGGTACCACCAGCAGCGACTCGGCGAGGCTGCGTCGGGCGCCGGTGGTGGCCGCGCCACCACGGGCGCGCAGCAGGGCGAACTCCGAGCGGCGGCGCCGGGCGGCGAGGATGGCCGCGAGTACGACGAGCCCGGCCAGGGTGGCCAGCACCCCGGCCGAGATCACCGCCAGCAGGGTCCGAGCGGCGTCCACCTGTGCGGCGAACGCGCGCAGCGGAACGTCGGCGCCCTGGATCAGCGTGAGATTCGGATCGGCTTCGCGTTGCAGCTGTTGCAGGCCGTCGATCAACTGGTCGAGCTGGCGTGCGTCGATCCGGTCGATGCCGAGCCGGTAACGCCAGTCGGAACGCACCGGCCAACCAGCCGCGGCCCGCTTGTCGATGGTCACCTCGGCGACCACACCCACGGCGATGAACGGTTCGCCGTCCCCGCGCGGACTGATGACCTGCAGCAGCGATGGCAGCGCGTCCCAGATGCCGCCCGCGCGGTCGACGGGGCGGAACAGCCCGACCACCACCATTGGTGCCGGGTCGGTGATACCGGTCTTGGTGGGTGTGCCGATCTGCAGTTGGCTGCCGGCCCGCAGGTTCAGCTTGCGGGCCACGTCGGCGTCGAGCGCCACCTCGGTCGGCCGGTCGGGGACGTACGTCTCGTTCGGCCACGTCCCCTCGACGAGGGTGCCGGCATCCTGGACGCCAGGCATGGCACGCAGGCCCAGGTCGACCAGCAGGTTGCGTGCCTTCAGGTCGGGGCCTACCACTCGGGTCGGCGCGGCGTCCACGCTGTACCACCGCTCGGCCACCGCCGAGCGCACCGGCGCCGGCATCTTCTCGGCCATGGCCTCGAACTGCCTGCGGGCGTCGCCCATGATTTTCGTGGATGGGGCGGTCATTACCCCGGAGGTGTACGAGATGTCCCGGCGCGCGGCCGGCTCGCTGGTCAACTGCGCCCGCAGGCCCTGTTCGGCGAGCCGGTTGACGAGCCGGGGCACGCCGCTGACCAGCAGCGTGACCACCAGCGTCAGCACCGCCAGGAGCAGGAACTGCCCGCCGTACGCCCGGACTCGCCGGACGGCCGCACCGATGCTCATCGGGTACTCCCCCGTCGTGCCCGGTCACCGGGTCGCACGTCGCGCCCGCTCATCGTTCTCCCCCGATCCGCAACTGCACCGCCGCCACCCGCTGCCGGATGCCGGTGGCGATGAACGCGCTGAAGGCGAGCGCCGCCAGCAGCAGGCCGACCGCTGTCGCGCCGATCGGCACCCAGGGCAGCTCGAACGTCGCCGGGGGCACCGGCCGGCCGGCGGCCGGGGTGAGGATGACCAGCGGAGCCATGGTTGCCCCCACCGCGGCGCCGAGCAGCAGCCCGACCCCCACGCCGATGCCGGCCAGGAAGGTCTGTTCGGCCAGCAACGCCCGGGCCAGCAGCCGGGGCGTGGCGCCGAGGGTGTGCAGCACCGCGAACTCACTCAGCCGGCGCCGGGCGGTGGCCCATACGTCGACCATGAGGCCGACCAGGGCGAGCAGCACCGCACCGAGGGCCGCGGCGAGCATTCCGGTACGCGACCCGCGCCAGTACGGGTCCTCGGCGGACGACTCGATCACCGCCTCGCGGGCGAGCACGGTGACAGCGGGCAACTCGCTGGCGGCGCGGGCGGCGGCCGTCGCGTCGTCGGTGCCGATCCACCACTCCGGTACTGGTCGCACGATGCCGCCGCTTCGAATCAGCGCGTCGACCGCGGCGGGCAGGTCCAGCAGGATGCCCTCACCGGTGGTGGCCGGCACGGCGGTCACCTCACCGACCAGCTTGACCGGCAGCGTCGCTCCGGACAGCGTCAGGTTGATGGTGTCGCCGATGCCGAGGCTCAGCGTGTCGCGTACCTGCGGGGTCATCAGCACCGGTATGGCCGGGCTCTGCCCGGCGGGCACGATGGCGAACCGGGTGTCCGGCTGGTAGGCGAACTGCCCGCCGGGAATCAACGCCACCGGGTGGAATTCGGAGAACCCGGTGGCGGTGGTCCGCACCGGCGAGGGTCGCTCGTCGCCGGCCACCATGACCCAGTCACCGGTCAGTCCGGCGGGCCGGGTGGTGCCGTCCGCACCGACCACGGTCAACCCGTCCACCTGGAGCCGGTAGGACGTGCCGACCGCCGGCCCGCCGTCGGCTTCGAAGCCGGCCAGCCGTAGCCGTGCCCCGTCGACGTCGGGCAGTCGCACGGTGAACGGGGTGATCCGGCCGTCGCTGTCGGCGTCGGCCACCGGGAGCCGCAGGGCGAGCCCGTCGGAGCTGGTGACCAGCAGCGTCACCGCGATCTGGAGCGGCCGGGTTGCCCCCTCCACCGGGGTACGGACCGTGCCGGTGATCTCGCGGGCGTCGGCGGGCAGTTCGACGCCGGCGGGGGCACCCCGGGCCCGCACCATCTGCTGGTAGAGCTGCGGCACCGGCTCGTCGGCCAGCTGGTCGCCGAGCCGTACGACGCCGGCGGCGCTGGCGGCGTCGAGGCCGATCACGGTCACCGGCAGGTCCTTCCGGCCGACCCGCACCTCGTCGCGCCACACCGGCAGCGCCCGTTCCACGCCCGGCAGCGCGGCGAGCTGACCGACCCGGGTCGGCGGGCCGGAACCCGCCCGCTCGGTCACTCGCAGGTCGGCGCCGACCGTGTGACCGGCCTGCTCGGCCTGGGACCGCTCCCCCGTGCTGATCAGCGACCAGGCCAGCGTGCTGCCACCGACGGCGAGCGCGAGCAGCAGCACCGGGCCAGCGTGCGGACGTCGGCCGGCCTGCCACATGCCCAACATGGTGGCCGTCCAGGGACGCCGGTCGACGAACCGCTCGGCGAACCGGGTGAGCGGCGGGAGCACCCGCAGCGCCAGCACGGCGCCGGCCAGCACGCCGAGCGTCGGAGCGGCGATCAGCAGCGGGTCGATCCCGAGCCGGCCACCCGAACCGGCCAGCGGAGAGGCGTACCGGCGCAGTTGCACCCACGCGAGCAGGGCCAGCGCCACCAGCACCAGGTCGACGCTGGCCCGCTGGACGCTCGCCGCCCGGTTCGGCCGGGACCGGGCGGCCATGTCGGCCACGTACGTGCCGGAGCCGCGCAGCGTCGGAGCGACCATGGCCACCAGGCAGCCGGCCGCGGTGGCGGCGGCAGCCGCCCAGACCAGGGTGGTGTTGCCGCCTGCGGTGGAGAGTTCCGCCGCCCCGCCCGGCCGGACGTACCGCAGCGCCTCCACGGCGATCAGTGGCCCGAGCAGGGCGGCCGGGGCGACCACCAGGGCCGCCTCGCGGGCGGCCAGGCCGGCCAACTGCCGGCGGGCGGCGCCACGGGCGCGCAGCAGCGCGGTCTGCGCGCGGCGGTCCTCGTGCAGCAGGGCGGCGACCAGCACCAGCGCGTACCCGCCGAGCACCAGGATGAGCAGTAGTGGGGTGGCCAGCGCGGAGCGGCCCACCAGGTCGGCTCGGGCCATCCGGTCCAGCAGCCGATCCATCCGGGTCAGCGTCTGCCCCGACGAGCCCAGGTTGGCGGCCTCGGGCACCGCCGTGGCGGCCGCCGTCATGGCCGTCCGCACGGCGGGCAGGTCGGCGGCGTCGACGCCCGCGAGGTCCGGTTCGGCCAGCCAGGACGCCGACACCGAGCCCGGGAAGGTGGCTGCGAAGTCGGCCGGATCCAGCACGAACGGCCCGTACGAGGTGGCCGAGCCGGCGCTGCCCGCACCCACCCCGGGGGCCAGCAGCCAGTACGCCTCGGCAGGATCGCGGGGCCGCCAGGTGCCGGCGAGCACCACCTGGCTGGCCCGCTCGATGGACCGGTCGCGCACCGGGATCGGTTCGCCGGTGGTCAGGCCCAGCGCGGTGGCGACCCGTTCCGGCAGGCTCACCTGGATCGGGTTCGCGCCGGGGCGGGGCCACGCCCCGCTGGTCAGCTCGGCGTGCGCGGCCAGGTCTTCCAGGGTTGCCAGGTTGGCGAAGACCGGTTCGTCGCCGGTACGGGGCACCGACCCGAGGTCGCCGGTCAACTCCCGGCCGGTTCCGTACCGGGCCGCGGCAACGGTGACCGGCACGCCGGCGAGCCCGTCGGCGAACTCGTCCCGGACCGCCTTGTCGCGTGTGGCGAACTCGGCGGCGTCGCGCCCGCCGGAGCCATTGACCACCAGGCCGCGCTCCTCGGCCGGCGAGGCCGCCACCAGCGCCCGCTGCCCGGCGTCCACCGCGCGGCGGTTGTAGTCGGACAGGCCGGTGACCAACGCGACGGCAACCAGGGCGGCGATCACCGCGGCCACCAGCAGACCCCGTGCCTCGCGGGCCCGCCTCCACACCAGCTTCATCGACGCCTCCCCTGGCCCTGACGGGCCGACGACCTTCAAGACAGGTCATCCCCCGGGAAAGGTTCGCGCCCGTTACTTGATCGTTACTCCGAGGAGAGTCAGCTCCAGCTCGACCCGTCCGGTCGGCGCGGTGTCCGCGGACTACAGACGCTTACGCATCTGAATCGCGGTGACCTCGTAGCCCATCTGCTCGTACAGGTCACGGGCGCCGAAATTGAAACCGAAGACACTCAAGCCCACGGACACGACGCCCCACTCCCGGCACAACTGCTCCGCGGCCTGCATGATCGCTCGACCGTAGCCCTTGCGGCGCAGGTCCGATTCCACGTAGAAGTCGTAGCCGAAAGCGTGCAGACCGTCGGACTTTCGTTCGAGGTGCAGCCACAGCATGCCGATCTCGACATCGCCCTCGTAGGCGGTCCAGAGATGATGACCCTCCGTCGCCAAGCCGCCGGGCAGAAGTCGGTCATAGTCCTGGCGCGACTTCTCCTGCGCCTCCGGCAACGGCACCGCGCCGGAAGCTGCGATGTCGTGCGCATAGCTGATTTCCGCTCGATGCCGATACCGCAGGTACTGCTCCTCGGTCATCGGTACGAGTTCCAGTGCCGCCATGCCGGCACGCTATGCCACCCGCGCTCACCACGCAGGCCCCGGACACCGCACCATCGCCGACGTCGAGTCGATCATGAGCAGGTAGGGCGCCGGGGATCAGCTGATCCCCGGCGCCCTTCCCCACAAGCCGGCTGGCCGATCCGGGACGGCTATTCGCAGCCCAGGGCCCCTCGGTACCCGGCGGGAAACTCTCCGGCGGCCACCTTGTCGGCGGTCTCCCAGAACACCTCCGGCCAGTCACCCTCGTCGTTCATCTGGTGCAACACCTTCCATTTGTGGCTGCTGCGCAGCGCGTCAGCGGCCCGCTGAAGCGCGGCGGCGTCGCCGGCCTGCTTCGCGCGCAGCCACTCCGCGATCCACCCGCAGCCGACCCGGCTGGTCAGCGCGGCGCCGAACTGGTAGGCGTCGTTCGTGCCGAGGCCGGTCAGGGCTGCCATGTCGAAGCCCGGCGGGAGCGGCACGTCGGCGAGCACCTTGGCCGCCTGCTCGTCCACCCGATCCGGGGTGACGATCTCCGCCGGAAGCGCGGCCAGCCACGTACGGGCGTCAACGCGGACCACGTCGGCGAGAACCCGATCGAACTCGCTTCGCGTCCAGGCGCCCCCGGTACGCAGTTCGACGAAGGACCCGTCGCGGGGCCGGAGCATGACCGCGAAGTCGCTCGCGCTGTAGCGGAACAGGTCGCCCGGCCAGCGGTCGACCGTCACCTGCTCCGGTTTGCTGACGTGCAGCCGATCCTTGTGGTAGCCGTCGTACTGGTCGGCCGGGTACCAGTTCATCTGCAACCGCTGCCCGTCGTTGCTGAACTCGATGGTGCCCTCCTTCTCGGTGAACCCGTAGACGGTGGTGGCCTTCCAGCCAGGCTGGTCGATCAACAGCCGTGGGTTCTCCTCGGCCGCCTTGAGGACCATGGCGGAGTAGGAGGTTGGTTTCGTCGCCTCGGAGGTGGGACTGGTGTCCGGGGATGCTTCGCGGCCTCCCGGGCCATCGACATTCATGATCGAGACGGTGAGGACAATGGCGAGAACGGCGGCCGCGACACCGGCGCTGGCGAGGCCGCTCATCATGGTTCGACGCGCCCGTGAGGGCTTGCCCGGCGGTTCGGCGACGGTCTCGAGGGTCGGCGCGGACATGATCTCCTCCAGGAGGTGCTGTGCGGCCCCGTCGAGGTGAGTGATGACATCGGGTCGGTACGGGTCGGCGTCTCGGACCATCCGGTCGAGCTGCTCGTCGGTCATCTGCCCTCCTCCGGGGCTCGTGCGGCCATGACGTCGAGTACATGTCCGGGTGGGCCGAGGTCGTCACCGACGAGACTTCGCAACCGGGCCCGGGCACGCGACAGCCGGGTGCGGACCGCGGCCGGGCTCACGTGCAGAACCACGGCGGCCTCGCGTGGCTCCAGGCCCTCCCAGAAGGTCAGCATCAACACCTCCCGGTCCAACTCGCCCAGCCTGGCCAGCGCGGCCTGGACCGTGAGCCGTTCCGGCACCTCGCTGCCCGGGTCGACGGCGACCGCGGCCCTGAGCCGTTGCCGCAACCGTTCACCCAGCCGTCCCCGGCGCACTCCGCCGCGGTGGTGGTTGGCAAGCACCCGTCGGGCCACGCCGTGCAACCACAGCCGGACCTCGGCCTCCGGCGGCATCTCACGGCTGCGCCGCCAGGCGACGAGGAAGGTCTCGGCGACCACGTCAGCCGCGTCTTCGGGCTGCTCGACGCGCCGCATGGCGTACGCCAGCAGCGGCTCGAAGTTGACCGCGTAGATGCGACGGAAGCGGTCCTCGTGCTCAGTCCCGGAGGTCACGTCTACTCCATGTCCGGTCGAGCGCCCGTCGTGACGGGTCCGATCCAGAAACCGCGACGCGCGCCGGGGCCGGCGTCGACCGCCAGCGTCAGGTGCTGTCGTCGCCGGGCGTGCGCTTGGCGCGGCTGGGCTGGACCCGCTTGGGCTCGCCGGGCATCTTCGGGTGGTCCGGCGGGTACGGCAGGTCGCCCTGGCCGGCGGCGGCGTCCCGCTCGGCCCACTCCAGCAGCGGGGTGATGTCCCACGGGGCGTCGTCGATGCCGGCATGCGGGTCGCCCCGCTCGGTGAGCCGGGCCGGCACACTGCGCAGGTCGAAGTCGTCCGGCTCGACGTCGGGCAGCTCATCCCAGGTGACCGGGGTGGAGACGGTGGCCCGCGCGTTGGCCCGCAGTGAGTACGCGCAGGCGATGGTGCGGTCCCGGGCCATCTGGTTGTAGTCGACGAAGACCCGGTTGCCGCGCTCCTCCTTCCACCAGGCGGTGGTGACCAGAGCGGGGTGGCGGCGCTCCACCTCCCGGGCCAGCGCGATGGTGGCCCGGCGCACCTCGGTGAACGTCCAGCGGGGTTGGATCCGCAGGTAGACGTGCACGCCCCGGCCGCCGGAGGTTTTCGGCCAGCCGGTGGCACCCAACTCGTCGAGGACCGCGCGGACCTCCGCGGCGGCCCGCGCCGCGTCGGCGAAGTCGGTGCCGGGCTGCGGGTCCAGGTCGATGCGCAGCTCGTCGGGCTGGTCGACGTCGGCGGCGCGCACCGGCCACGGGTGGAACACGATGGTGCCCATCTGGGCCGCCCAGGCCACGTGCGCCAGGTCGGCCGGGCAGAGCTCCGCCGCGCTCCGGCCGCTCGGGAAGGTGATCTCCGCGGTGGAGATCCAGGGCGGTACGCCCCGGGTGGGCACCCGCTTCTGGAAGAACATCTCGCCCTCGACGCCCTCGGGAAAGCGTTGCAGCGTGGTGGGCCGGTCCCGCAGGGCGCGCATGATGCCGTCGCCGACCGCGAGGTAGTAGTGGAAGACGTCCGCCTTGGTGAAGCCCCGCTGCGGGAAGATCACCCGATCCGGACTGCTCAACCGTACGGTGTGCCCAGCCACCTCGACCTCGGCGACCGCTGCCTTGGTGCCACCCATCCCGCGACCTTATGCCACAGCCCCGACGCACGACGTACCGTTGACGGGTGAGTCTTGACGACAACGAGCTGCCCCAGACCGAGGACGAGTGGCGGGTCCGGTTGACCCCCGAGGAGTTCCACGTACTGCGGGAGGCCGGCACCGAACGCGCGTGGACCGGCGAGTACGTGGACACCAAGACGGCCGGCGTCTACAACTGCCGCGCCTGCGGGCTCGAACTCTTCTCCAGCGACACGAAGTTCGACTCGCACTGCGGGTGGCCGAGCTTCGACGACGCCATCCCGGGCCGGGTCAAGGAGATCGAGGACCGCAGCATGGGTATGGCCCGTACGGAGATCCGCTGCGCCCGCTGCAACAGCCACCTCGGGCACGTCTTCCACGGCGAGGGCTTCACGCCGAAGGACACCCGGCACTGCGTCAACTCGGTCTCCATCCGGCTGGAACCCCGCTGACCTGAGCCGCCTCCGCGTGGCGGGAGGTGCGCCAGCGGCGTACCCCGATCACCGCCGCGCGGCCGGCGGCATGGTCAGCAGCCCGACCTCGGCGGTCCGGGACTGCTCGATCCGCCGGGCCAGGTCGCGTACCCGCTCGTTGCGGCCGACGTCGACCTGAGCCCGGGCCAGGTCGGCCGCCGCCCGCTGGTGGTCGGCGAGCACCTCGCGCAGCACCCGGTCGACGTCGGCGTCCGGCGCGGTCCGCAGGCGGTCGAGCGCGGCGTCATCCCCGTGCCCGGCGTGGTGGTGTGTGGCCGCGCTGGCACCCGGCCCCGCCGTGGGCAGCCAGCCGCGCATGGCGGACAACTCGTCTGCCTCGGTCGCCTCGATGGCGGCGGCCAGGGTGCGCAGCGCGTCGTCGCGCACCCGGTCCCGGGCCAGCCGGACGATCTGCAGGGTGCGCTCACTGTGGCCGACCATCGTGCTCAGGAACACCACGTCGATGCCGCTCATCGAGTCCCCGGCGGGCGCCGACCCGCCCGGGGACTCGACAGCCGGGGGCACGCCAGCCGGTTGCGGCACGGCCGACGGGTTCACCGCGGGTGGCCCGGCGCAGGCGGCGGTGAGCAGGAGCGCGGTGAGCAGGGGCGCCAGCAGGGTTCGGCGGGTCATGCCGGGTGCTCCGATCAGCGAGGATGGCGCACGGGTGCGACCGGGGGCCGCACCCGTGCGGTCAGACCTGACTCCAGAGCGCCGGCACGTTCGGCGGCTCCCATCCGGGGATCGCGGTGTGCGCCTGCCGGCAGCGGTACGTCGACCCGCCGTAGGTGACCTGGTCGCCGATCTGGTACGCCCGGCCGGCCGTCCAGCTGCCACCCGGCGCGGGCGGAGTGGTCGGCGTGGCGGTCGGGGTGGGCCGCGGGGTGGGTGAGGCGGTCGGGGTCGGGGTGGGGCTGGGCGTCGGCCCGCCACCGCCACCGATCTGCACGTCGATGCAGGAGTAGAAGGCGTTCGCGGTGTCGGAGATGTTCCACACCGCGAGGATCTTCTGCCGGCCCGAGAAGCCGCCGAGGTTGACGTTGTGCGAGACGGTGGCGCCCGGCTGCTGGCCGTTGCCGTTGACCGAGGCGACCCGGGTGTTGCCGATCCAGTACTCCCAGTTGCTGGTCGCGTGCCGGGCGGTGTTCACCCAGGTGAAGGTCAGCGAGCTGCCGACCGAGGTGGCCGGCCAGCCCCGGCTGTCGTCGTTGAGGACGGCGAAGTGGGCGATTCCGGCGTTGCAGCTGCGCAGACCCTTGGGGCCCTCGACGCTCTGCGGCTCGTACTTGATCTGCCCGCAGTCGGGCACCCGCCCCTGCGCGCAGAGCGCCTGCCGGCTCGGTGGGGCGGAGACGTAACCGTGCGCCTGCGCGGGCGCGGCGACGGTGAGGGTGGCGGCCACGGCGCCCGCCGCCACCAGCGGGACAGTGATTCTTCGACGCATCGGGGCACTCCTTCTCCAGGTCGGGTGGTGCCCCTCAAGGTAATTTAAACTTTGTTAACAGTAAAGACCATTGTCGATAAAATACATCGATGGCGACGAGTTTTCTGTCAGAGCCGGAGCAGCCCGCCGCGGTCGTCGACCTGGTCGGCCGATTCGTCGTCGAGCCGCGGCTCAATCGGCCCACCGGACGACACACCGGAGCCGACACGCCGCACCGGCCGGTCAACTGGCGGCATTTCGCCCTTCACCGCCCCGCACTGGAGCAGTCTGGTAGCACATGTCCTGATACAGGAGGTTTTCCATGGCAACGTGCGAGGTCTGCGGCAACGACTACTGGATGGCGTTCGAGGTGCGTACGGTCAGCGGCGACGTGCACACCTTCGACTCGTTCGAGTGTGCGATCCACCGGATGGCACCGATCTGCGAACACTGCCAGATCAAGATCGTCGGACACGGCGTCGAGGTCAACGGCCGGTTCTTCTGCTGCGCGCACTGCGCCCGCTCCGTCGAGGGCACCGAGGGTGCCGAGATCCGCGACGCCGTCGGCTCGCGACCCGCCTGACGCGGCCCTGCGGTACGGTCGTCCCCATGCGACCGTTCCTGGGCGTCCTGCCCCCGCCGCGCTCCTGAACGGAGCGCCGCGCCTCCCGCCGACCGGTGCCTGACCCGGCTCGGCCATCTCGCCGTACGCGCTCCGTCGACGTCGTCCCCGTCAACGGCTCACCCTTCGGAGCGCACCCGTGTCCACGTCCCGTACCGCGCCGCCGGCCGCCCCGGCCCCGGCCGTCGCCCAGGCCCGCACCGGCCTGATCCAGATCACCGTCACCGGAGTGCTGTGGGGCACCACCGGCGTGGCGGTGCAACTCCTGCGCGAAAGCACCGGGCTCAGCCCGGTGAGCATCGGCTTCCACCGCCTCGCGATCGCCGCGCTCGTCCTGCTGGCGTGCACCGCCGGCCGACTTGGCGCGATCCTCGCCACCCTGCGCGCGGCGCCAGTTCCGCTGCTGCTGACCGGAATCGGCCTCGGCCTCTACCAGGCGCTCTACTTCGCCGCCGTGGCACTGGCCGGAGTCGGCGTGGCCACCGTGGTCAGCCTGGGCCTGGCCCCGGTGCTCGCCGCGGCCTGGGAGTCGGTGCGCGCCCGGCGGCTCCCCGGTCCGCTACGGCTCGGCACGCTGATCGCCGCCGTCGCCGGCCTCGCCCTGATCACCGGCGCCACCGCGGAACCCACCGGGGCAGCGCCCGCACCGCTGCTCGGCCTGCTCGCGGCGGCCGGGTCCGGCCTCGGGTACGCGGTGACCACCCTGATCAGCCGGCAGGTGTCGCAGCGCGCCGCGCCGATGACGCTCACCACCATCTCCACCACCGTCGGTGCGCTGACGCTGGCGCCGTTCGCGCTGGTCGCCGGGATCGGCGTACCGGTGCGCGTCGACACCGTGGCGCTGCTGCTGCACCTCGGCGTGGTCACCACCGCAGTGGCGTACGCGCTGTTCTACGCCGGACTGCGCACCACCTCCGGCAGCGTCGCCGCAGTGCTGACCCTGCTCGAACCGCTGACCGCGGCGGCGCTGGCCGTGGTGCTGCTGCACGAGCCGCTGCCGCTGCCGGTGATCGTCGGCGGCGCGCTGCTGCTCACCGCCGTGGCCGCCACCTATCTCACCCCCGCCCGCCCCGACAGACCGTGACCGGGCCCGGCCGGGCGGGACGCACCGGAACCCGCCCGGCCGGACGGCCTACCATCGGTGCGTGCCCCAGCAAACCACCGAGGTCCGGACGGCCTCGTTCGCCGACCTGAACGCCCGCACCTTCCACGACCTGCTCAAGCTGCGCATCGACGTGTTCGTGGTGGAGCAGCACTGCCCGTACCCGGAGCTGGACGGGCGGGACGTGGAACCGGGCACCCGCCACCTCTGGCTGACCGACGGCGGCGCGCCGCTGGCGTACCTGCGAATCCTGGCCGACCCGGACGGCACCGCCCGGATCGGTCGGGTGGTGGTGGCCCCGGCGGCGCGCGGCGGCGGCCACGCCGGCCGGCTGATGGCCACGGCGCTGGAGGTGGTGGGCAACCGGGCCTGTGTGCTGGACGCGCAGTCGCACCTGGTCGCCTTCTACACCCGGCACGGCTTCGCGGTCAGCGGCCCGGAGTACGTCGAGGACGGCATCCCGCACACCCCGATGCGTCGCGGAGCCATTGACGTCTGACGATATGCCTGGCATCGTGCGGGGTAGAGCCATCGCGGGAGCCTGCGAGTAGGCACGGGAGCGGGCATCTCCCGGCAGTCCGGGTGTCGTCGTCCGACCTCATCCCCCCGGGGGCTCCATGTCCACTCTCGTCCGATCACCACGCATGCTCTGGCTGCTCGCCATCGCGGCGGCCGCCACGCTCCTGCTGTCCACCGCGCTGACCACCGCGCTGGTCCGCCCCGCCTCGGCGCACGGCTCGGTCGTCGACCCGGCCTCGCGCAACTACGGCTGCTGGCAACGCTGGGGCAGCGACTTCCAGAATCCCCGGATGGCCACCGAGGATCCGATGTGCTGGCAGGCCTGGCAGGCCGACCCGAACGCCATGTGGAACTGGAACGGCCTGTTCCGCGAGGGTGTGGCCGGCAACCATCAGGGTGCCATCCCCAACGGGCAACTGTGCAGCGGCGGGCGCACGTCCAGCGGCCGCTACAACGCCCTGGACACCGTCGGCGCCTGGAAGACCACCGCGGTGTCGAGCAACTTCCGGGTCCGCTTCTTCGACCAGGCCAGCCACGGCGCCGACTACATCCGGGTGTACGTGACCCGGCAGGGCTTCAACCCGCTGACCGAGCCGCTCGGCTGGGACGACCTGGAGCTGACCGGCCAGATCGGCAACACCCCGGCGTCGCAGTGGAAGCAGGAGACCGGCGGCGTCTCCATCGAGATCCCGGCCAACGCACCGGGCCGCACCGGTCGGCACATCGTCTACACCATCTGGCAGGCCAGCCACCTGGACCAGTCGTACTACCTGTGCAGCGACGTCGACTTCTCCGGCGGAACGGGCACCCCGCCGCCCACCACCCCGCCGCCCACCACGCCCCCGCCCACCACGCCTCCGCCGACCACTCCGCCGCCGACCACTCCGCCGCCGGCCGGGGCCTGCACGGCGACGTACCAGGTCACCGGCCAGTGGGCCGGCGGCTTCCAGGCCGAGGTCCGGGTGACCGCGGGCGGCTCACCCACCCAGGGCTGGTCGGTGAGCTGGAACTACGCCAACGGCCAGCAGGTCAGCTCGTCGTGGAACACCACCATCAGCACCAGCGGCACGCTGGTCACCGCCCGCAACGTCGGCTACAACGGCACCCTCGCCGCCGGAGCGAGCACCACCTTCGGTCTGCTCGGCTCGTGGAACGGCAGCAACCCCGCCCCACTGGTCTCCTGCACGGCGACCAGTTGACCCCGACCGGCGCCGCACCCGGGCGGGGGTGCGGCGCCGGCCGGCGGGAAATCCGGTGGTGCGGGACGCCGGCCCCCGGCACGATTCCCGCATGATCGAGACAAGGGTGCTCACCCCCGACGACTGGCCGACCTGGCGCGAGCTGCGGCTGGCCGCCCTCACCGAGGCGCCGGACGCGTTCGGCTCCCAGCTGGCCGACTGGCAGGGCGACGGCGACCGTGCGGAGCGCTGGCGCGACCGGCTGACCATCCCCGGCTCGCACAACCTCGTGGCCGTCCTGGGCGGACGGCCGGTCGGGATGGCCAGCGGCGTACCCACGCCAGACCCGCTCGTCATGGAGCTGATCTCGATGTGGGTGCACCCCGAGGCGCGCGGTCGAAAGGTCGGCCACCTCCTGGTGGACGCGGTGGCGGACTGGGCCCGCGAGAGCGGCGCCGACCGGCTACGCCTCAGCGTCATGCCGGACAACGCGGCGGCGAAGGCCCTCTACCTGCGCGCCGGCTTCGGCCGCACCGACGAACTCGGCGACCTCCTGTCCGACGGCGTACGCCGCGAACAGGTCATGCTCCGCCCGCTCTGACCCGCGCCCGGCGGGGATCAGACCAGGCAGTCGACGATCTCGGCGATCGAGCGGCGGCGGCCGGTGTAGAAGGGGACTTCCTCGCGGACGTGGCGACGGGCGCCGGAGGCGCGGAGGTCGCGCATCAGGTCGACGATCCGGTGCAGCTCGTCGGCCTCGAAGGCGAGCATCCACTCGTAGTCGCCCAGCGCGAACGAGGCGACCGTGTTGGCCCGCACGTCCGGGTAGCCGCGAGCCATCTTCCCGTGCTCGGCCAGCATCTCGCGCCGCTCGGCGTCCGGCAGCAGGTACCACTCGTAGGAGCGGACGAACGGGTACACGCAGATGTAGGGGCGAGCCTCCTCGCCGCCCAGGAACGCCGGGATGTGGCTCTTGTTGAACTCCGCCGGCCGGTGCAGCGCCATCTGCGACCAGACCGGGGTGAGCGCCCGGCCCAGGGTGGTGCGGCGGAACCGCAGGTACGCGTCCTGCAGCGCGTCGCTGGACGCGGAGTGCCACCAGATCATCACGTCCGCGTCGGCGCGCAGCCCGGAGACGTCGTACACGCCCCGGATCACCACGTCCTTGCCGGCCAACTCCTCGAAGAGGGACTCGACCTCGCCGGTGACGTTGTCTCGCAGCGACGGCAGCGGTGCGCTGGCCCGGAACACCGACCACATGGTGTAGCGGATGCTGTCGTTCAGCTCCCGCAACCGGGCCGCGTTGGTCTGCTCGGTCATCTCGCCGATCCTCCCAGTGCTGTGATGATCTCGTCGGCCGCCGTCTCGCCGGAGCGGACGCAGACCGGTATGCCGACCCCGTCGTAGCCGGCGCCGGCGAGGACGAGGGTGGGGTGCGCGGCCCGCAACGCCGTCCGCGCGGCGGCGACCCGGTCGGCGTGCCCCGGGGTGTACTGGGGCAGCGCTCCGCCCCACCGCTGCACGTGCCCGTCGACCGGGGAGGGCAGCGGGGTGCCGAGCACCGCCGAGAGCTCGCGATGCACGGTGGCGGCCAGGTCCGCGTCGGGGCGCTGGAGATGCGCCTCCTCGCCGTACCGACCCACCGAGGCACGTACCAGCGCCAGCCCGTCCGGCCGGCGCAGGTGCCCCCACTTGGTGGTGAAGAAGGTGGCTGCCTTGATCAGCAAGCCCTCGGTGCTCGGCACCAGGAAGCCGGACAGCTCGGGCAGCCGCGGCTGCGGCAGCGCCAGGGTGACCAGCGCGACGCTGGCGTAGTCCAACTCGCCGACGCCTGCGGCGACCACCGGGGCGGGGCCGGCGAGCAGGCGGGCCGCCGGCCGGGCCGGTACCGCCAGCACCACGGCGTCCACCTCGACCAGCTCCGGGTCCCGGGTCGGGCCGACCGTGAGCCGCCAGCCCGTGTCGGTCGGGGTCAGCTCGCGGACCGCGGCGTCCCGCCGAACCGTCGCGCCGCTGGCCGTCGCCGCCGCCTCGACCAGGCTGCTCAGCCCGTTGGCCAGAGTGCCGAAGACCGGGACGCCGGGGGCGCGCGGCGACGCGGCCTGCGCCGCCCGGACCGCGCCCACCAGGGTGTGCTCCACCCGGGCCGCGCGGGCCAGCGCCGGCATGGTGGTGACCAGGGAGAGATTGTCGGCGCGGCCGGCGTACACGCCGCCCAGCATCGGGTCGACCAGCCGGTCGACCACCTCGTCGCCGAAGCGGGAGCGGACCAGCGCACCCACCGAGACGTCCACGTCCGGTGCGACCAGCGGTCGGCCTCCGTCGGTGTCGGCGTCCGCGGCCGGGCGGGCGACCGCGGCCACCTTGTCCAGATCCCCGGGTACGCCCACCAGCGTGCCGCCCGGGACAGGGCGCAGCCCCCCGTCGACGACCAACGCGGCCTGCCCGACCGTGGGGTGCACGATCTCCTCGGCCATTCCGAGCCGGCGGATCAGGGCCACCGCGGCGG
The DNA here is from genome assembly GCF_045207365.1 of Micromonospora sp. NBC_00858. NCBI lineage: Bacteria > Bacillati > Actinomycetota > Actinomycetes > Micromonosporales > Micromonosporaceae > Micromonospora > Micromonospora sp. NBC_00858. The sequence goes on from NZ_CP108828.1 coordinate 4,577,353, forward strand.
ACTCGGCACCGGTCGGGTCGCGCATCAGGAACGACTCGGCGCCGAACTCCACCGGCTGGCCGGCCAGCTCGCCGGTACGCAGCTTGCCGCCCAGCGCGCCGGACTGCTCGTACACCAAGATCTCGGTGCCGGCCGGGGCGCTCTCGCGCAACCGGGCCGCGGCGGCCAGCCCGGCGATTCCGCCGCCGACCACCGCCACCCGCCAAGGCTGCCGCATCGCGTGTCAGCCCTGGTCGGCCCGGCGGCTGGACAGCTCGTGCACCAGCGCCACCACCCGCGTCAGCACGTCGGGGTCGGTCTCCGGCAGCACCCCGTGGCCGAGGTTGAACACGTGCCCGGGGGTCGCCCTGCCCTGGTCCAGGATCCGGCGTACCTCGGTCTCCACGACCGGCCACGGCGCGAGCAGCACGGCCGGATCCAGGTTGCCCTGCACCGCCTTGTCCGGGCCGATCCGGCCGGTGGCCACGTCCAGCGGGGTCCGCCAGTCGACGCCGACGACGTCCGCGCCGGCCTCGCCCATCGCGCCGAGCAACTCGGCGGTGCCGACCCCGAAGTGGATCCGCGGCACCCCGGCGTCGACCAGCCCGCTCAGCACGGCCGTCGAGTGCGGCAGCACGTAGCGCCGGTAGTCGGCCTCGGAGAGCGCACCGGCCCACGAGTCGAACAGTTGCACGGCGGAGACCCCGGCCTCGATCTGCACCCGGAGGAAGGCCAGCGTCACCTCGGCCAGCCGGCCGCAGAGCGCGTGCCACAGCTCCGGATCGCCGTACATCATGGCCTTGGTCTTGGCGTGGGTCCGTGACGGACCCCCCTCGACCAGGTAGCTGGCCAGGGTGAACGGCGCGCCGGCGAAGCCGATCAGCGGGGTGTCGCCCAGCTCGATCACGAGTTGCCGGACGGCCTCGTCCACGTACGGCACGTCGTCGCGGGTGATCGGGCGGACCCGCTCCACATCGGCGGCGGTGCGGATCGGCTCGGCGACCACCGGGCCGGTGCCCGGCACGATGTCCAGGTCGACCCCGGCCGCGGCGACCGGCACCACGATGTCGCTGAACAGGATTGCCGCGTCCACCCCGTGCCGGCGTACCGGCTGGAGGGTGATCTCGGTGACCAGTTCCGGGCGACGGCAGGACTCCAGCATCGGCACGCTCGCCCGGATCTCCCGGTACTCCGGCAGTGAGCGGCCAGCCTGGCGCATGAACCAGACCGGGGTGTGCGGGCCGGGCCGCCGCCGGCAGGCCCGAATGAAGGGCGAGTCGGCCGGTCCGCCGGCGCGCTGTTCTCCGTCTCGGGCGGCAGTGCCCGTGGTGTCCGTGCTCATCGCCGCAATCGTGCCACGGCCCCCACCCTCTCCCCGCCTGGGGTGAAAGGAAGAACACGTTGCTGACATCGCGCGGCGGGCCGAGCGGCTCGGATCGCGGGGCGGGATGGCTGGGACCAGCGAACGGGAACGGCGGCCGGATCGGGCGTCGGCGCGCCGCCGAAGCGGGTGGGCGGGCGGCGGCATAGGCTGCCGGCATGGCCCCCCCGATCGCGCTCCCGGAGACCTTCGCCCGCGCGGTCGCCGGGCTGCGGGCGGCGGCGCCCCGGCCGGAGATCACGCTGGAGGAGGTCGGCGCTCCCCAGCGGCTGGCCCCGTACGCGTTCGCGCTCTCCGCGACGGTGCTGCGCGACGGCGACGAGGTGGCCACCGGCCGGCTGATCCTGCTGCACGACCCGGTCGGGCACGAGGCGTGGCAGGGCACCCTGCGACTGGTCACCTACGTGACCGCCGAGTTGGAGGTCGACCTGGCCGCCGACCCGCTGCTGCCCGGGGTCGGCTGGACCTGGCTGACCGACGCGCTGGACGCCCACGACGCCGGCCACCGGGCGATCGGGGGGACGGTCACCCAGACCATGTCGACCCGGTTCGGCGACCTGGCCGGCCCGCCGACCGCCGGTGACATCGAGATCCGCGCCTCCTGGACGCCGGTCGACGACGACCTGACCCCGCACCTGCTCGGCTGGTGCGCGCTGCTCGCCTCCACGGCAGGGCTGCCCCCGCCCGGGGTGACAGCCCTGTCCGACCGCCGCCCCGCCGGCGCGGCCTAAGCCGCAGGCAGCCACCACCCACCACCGGGTCGATCATGGGGTCGTGGTGGGCGGGATGCCCCTCACTGCGGCATTCGCGGGGCACCACAACCCCATGATCGACCAGGTTGGTGCGGCTGTCAGAGGTAGTTCTCCGCCTCGTCGCAGACCTTGTCCAGGCCCTTCATCGCCGCGTCGTAGGCGCTCTTGTTGCCGGCCGCCGCCGCACCGAGCGCGGTGGTCAGCTTGTCCAGGCAGCTGGCGATGACCTTCTTCTGCCGGGCCTGCTCGTCGCGGTCGTTGCGGGTCCCGGTCAGGTCCTGCTCGGTGTTGTCGAGCTTGTCCTGCATGGTCTGCAGGTCGGACTTGAGCTTGATGATCTCCGTGGTGTTGGCCGCGATGGTGCCGTCCCGCTCGCTGACCTGACCGGTGAGCCGCTTCTCCGTGCGGTTCAGCTCACCGTTCTTGGTCACGTACAGACCGGTCATCACCCCACTGACGACGAAGAGCAGCGCGGCCACCAGGGCCAGCACCAGTACCGCGCGACCCCGGCCGCCCGCCGGTGCCCCGGCCGGGCCGTACGGCGGTGCCATTCCGGGCGGCGCCGACATCGGCTGGCCGTACGCCGGACCGGGAACCGGCGGCGCCGACATCGGCTGGCCGTACGCCGGACCGGAAACTGGCGGCGCGGACATCGGCTGCCCGTACGTTGAGCCGGAGACCGGCGGCGCCGACATCGGCTGTCCGTGCGGCGGCGCGGAGACCTGTCCGGCGTACGGCGGGGCGCTCGCCGGGTAGGTGGGTGCGGCCTGCGGGACGCCGTACTGCGGCGGTACGGGCTGGGCGGTGCCGTACTGCGGCGTGGCCTGCCCGGAGGCGTACTGCTGCGGCGTCGCCTGCCCGGGGGCGTACTGCTGCGGCGTGGGCTGGACCGGCGCGTACTGCTGCTGCGGCGCGGGCTGACCGGCCTGGTATCGCGCGGTCGGGTCGGCAGCAGTCGGCTGCGGCACGGCTGGGTGCGGCACGGTCGGGTCGGCGGCGCGCGGGCCGGCGGCGTACGACACGGTCTGGTCGGCGGCGGACGGCGGCTGATCCGGGCCGGCCGACGGCGTCGGGAAACCTTCCGGCCCGGTCGGTGGCTGGGACATCGTTATTCCTCCAGGTGAGCTGGTCCCGCGCCGGTAGGCGCGACGGACCGGGGTGCAGCGGCGAGATTCGCTCGGGTCCGGGGACCTGGGCGGGATCGGAGAGGGCCGGCGGTGGCCCTGGGTGACGAGAGCGGCCCGGCGACGTGGCCGGGCCACCGGTTCAGCAGATCTTGAAACCGTCGCAGGCGACCTTGATCGGTACGGCCAGCCCGATGCCCTCGGCGTCGCGAGCCTTGGCGGTGGCGATGCCGACCACCTGCTTGCTGCCGTTGACCACCGGCCCGCCGGAGTTACCCGGGTTGATCGGGGCATCGAATTGGATGGCCGGCCCGGAGCTGCCCTGAGCGTCGCGCAGCGCGCTCACCACACCGGTCGTGACGCTGTCCTCCAGGCCGAGCGGAGCGCCGACGACGACGATCTGCTGGCCGGACTTCACCGCGGCGGACGCGGTGACCAGGCCGGTGAACTTGCCGCTGGCACGCAGCTGCGCCACATCGTTGGTCTTGTCGACCTTGACGATGGTGGCCGGGAAGCGCTGGTCGGTGCGCTCCAGGAAGACCTGGCGTCCGCCACCGTCCCAGACGGCCTCGACGACGTGGAAGTTGGTGAACAGGTTGGTCCCGCCACCGGTGGCCGGCTTACCGACCGCGAACGCGCTGCCGGTGAACTGACCGGCCCGGACCCGGAACACGCTGGGCAGCACCGCGCTGGCCACCGCCTCCGGGTTGAACGCGGCACCGGCCTGCTTCTCCAGTGCCTCCGCGCGCTTCTCCAGGTCGTCGAGGCGGGTGCCGTCGCCGTCCTGAGCCTGCGCCAGGCGCTGGTCGGTGTCGCTGAGCCGATCGGTGAGCCGATCGAGCTGGTACGCCTGCAACCCGGCCACCAGGGCCAGCACCACGACGGTCAGCGTGGCGAGCAGGACCGGCCAGCGACGGCGGCTGGGCCGGGCGGCCGGCGGCGGGGCGGCACCCGGCCAGCCGGGCTGCGCGGGACCACCCGGGTAACCCGCGGTGGCGAACGGCGGGGCGCTGGCCGGGTCGCCGAGCGGTGGGTACCCGCCGCCCGGGAAGCTCGGCCCGGGCGCCCCGGGGAGGCCCTGTCCGGGCGCTCCGGGGACGCTCGGCCCGACGGCCGGCGGATAGCCGACGGTGCCGGTGGCCGACGGTGGTGCGCTCGTGCCGTAGGTCGGGGCGGCGCCCGGGGTGGCTCCGCCGTACGGGCCGGCCGGCGTCGTGCCGTACGGCGTCGGCGACGTGCCCGGGGGTGCCACAGAAGCGGTGCCGTAGTGCGCGGCCGGGGCAGTGCCCGGGGTGGTGCCGTGCGGAGCCGGCGCGGAGCCCCACTGCCCGTTGTTGGGTGGAGCGGCCCAGCCGGTGCGGGGAGCCGGGACGGTCAGGGACGGATCGGTACCGCCGGTCGGGGTGGCGGAGAAGGGCGACCCGGGGTACGGCTCGATGCGCGGTGGCAACGGTCCCGGCCGTTCGGCCCCGGGCATCGTTCCACCCGCGCCGTCAGGCTCGGCGCCCGCCGCTCGCCCGTCCCCCGAACCGTAGCCAGCCGTCATGATCGCCTTGCCTTCCCGTGGTGTCCCCGTGCCGCCATCGACCCGCGTGTCACAAGATCGGGACCGGCGGCTCGATGGACCGTACCTGCGTCAAAGGGCTTTGTCTCCCCCGATGTCCGGCATCCGAAAGGACACCTTGTGGACACCCAACCGACACGCAGCCGACCGGCTGCACCCGCCGGATCACCGCGCGCACTAGGGTTGGCAGGTGACCGACGAACCACCCCTGCGCCGTCGGCCCACCGAAGAACTCCCGGGAAACGCACCCCACCACCCGCCGTCGGCCCAGCCGCAGCCGGCGGGCGAGGGGACCGACCCGACCGACGGTGGGCCCGTTCCGCTGATCGCCCCGCGTGACGGCACCCCCGATCCGGTGGCCGCGCCGGCTGAGCTCGCCGAGGTCGTGGCCCGTTTCGCCGCGGGCACCGGCCCGGTCGCCCTGGATGCCGAGAGGGCCTCCGGGTACCGCTACAGCCAGCGCGCCTACCTTGTGCAGCTCCGGCGGGCCGGTGCGGGTACGGCGCTGATCGACCCTCTGCCGCTGCCCGACCTCAGCGCGCTGGACGCGGTGATCGGCGAGGCCGAGTGGGTGCTCCACGCGGCCAGCCAGGATCTGCCCTGCCTGGCCGAGGTGGGGCTGCGCCCGCGACGCCTGTTCGACACGGAACTGGCCGCTCGGCTGGCCGGATTCGAGCGGGTCGGCCTGGCCGCGCTGACCGAGCAGCTACTCGGGTTCACTCTGGAGAAGCACCACTCGGCGGCTGACTGGTCGAGCCGGCCGCTGCCCGAGTCGTGGCTGACCTACGCCGCCCTCGACGTGGAGCTGCTCACCGACCTGCGTGACGCGCTCGACGCCGAGTTGGCCCGGCAGGGCAAGTCGGAGTGGGCCGCGGAGGAGTTCGCCGCGCTGGTCCGTACCGGGGCACGCCCGCCCCGGGTCCGCGCAGAGCCCTGGCGGCGTACCTCCGGCATCCATCGGTTGCGCGGCGCGCGGGCCCAGGCCCGGGTCCGCTCGATGTGGTACGCCCGGGACCAGATCGCGTCCCGACGGGACGCCGCACCCGGTCGCGTGCTGCCCGACTCGGCGATCATCGCCGCCGCCGAGCTGGACCCGAAGGACGAGAAGACCCTGCTGACGCTGCCCGGTTTCGGCGGCCGGTCGGTACGCCGGCTGGCCCGCACCTGGCTGACCGCACTCGACGACGCCCGGCAACTGCCGGACGATGCGCTGCCGGTCACCCCGGCGGTGGAGGGTCCGCCCCCGCCGCACCGGTGGGCCGAGCGGGACCCGGTGGCCGCCGGTCGGCTGGCCCGTTGCCGGGAGGTCGTGGTCCGCATCGCCACTGAGCACAACCTGCCTCCGGAAAATCTGATCACCCCGGATTCGGTCCGCCGGCTGGCCTGGACCCCGCCGGAGGAGGTCACCGAGGAGACCGTGGCGGAGACCCTGCGCGGCTTCAACGCCCGCGAATGGCAGATCGCCCTCCTCATCCCCCACCTGACCCCGGCCCTGACCCCGGAGCCCTCCACCCCTCCCGTCCCCTGACCCACCTCCACCGCAGTTGATCATGAAGTTGTTGCCATCGGGCCGGCGTGTCCCGACAACAACTTCATGATCGACCGGGCTGGGCGTTCGTGGTCGGTGTGGGGTGGGCCACAACGGGGGGTGCGGACGGGGTTGGTTACTGGCGAGTAGCATTCGGTGGAACGTGCCCGTGTCGGCTAGGAGGCTCAAGTGCCCCGTGAAGTTCGGGATGTCGTCTTCGTCGACGGCGTCCGTACCCCGTTCGGCAAGGCGGGTGGCATGTACGCCAACACCCGCGCCGATGATCTGGTGATCCGCTGCATCCGAGAACTGCTGCGCCGCAACCCGCAGCTGCCGCCGGAGCGGGTCGAGGAGGTCGCCATCGCGGCCACCACCCAGATCGGCGACCAGGGCCTCACCATCGGGCGGACCGCCGCCCTGCTGGCGGGTCTACCCAAGACCGTTCCCGGCTTCGCCATCGACCGGATGTGCGCCGGTGCGATGACCGCGGTGACCACCGTGGCCAGCGGCATCGCCATGGGCGCGTACGACATCGCGATCGCCGGCGGCGTCGAGCACATGGGCCGCCACCCGATGGGTGAGGGCGTCGACCCCAACCCGCGCATCGTCGCGGAGAAGCTGGTCGACCCGTCCGCGCTGGTCATGGGCGCGACTGCGGAGAACCTGCACGACCTGGTCCCGCACATCACCAAGGCACGCACCGACGCGTTCGCGCTCGCCTCGCAGCAGAAGACCGCCAAGGCGTACGCCAACGGCAAGCTCCAGGACGACCTGGTGTCGATGTCCATCCGTGACGCGGAGGGCGGCTGGGGTCTGGCCACCGTCGACGAGGCCCCCCGGGACACGTCGCTGGAGAAGCTCGGCACCCTGAAGACCCCGTTCCGCCCGCACGGCAAGGTCACCGCGGGCAACGCGGCCGGCCTGAACGACGGCGCCACCGCGAGCCTGCTCGCCTCCGAGGACGTCGCTCGCGAGCTGGGCCTGCCGGTCGCCATGCGGCTGGTGTCGTTCGGTTTCGTCGGCGTGGAGCCCGAGGTGATGGGCGTCGGCCCGATCCCGTCGACCGAGAAGGCGCTGCGCATCGCCGGGCTCAGCATCGACGACATCGGCCTGTTCGAGCTGAACGAGGCCTTCGCCGTGCAGGTGCTCGCCTTCCTCGACCACTTCGGTATCGCCGACGACGACCCGCGGGTCAACCCGTGGGGCGGTGCCATCGCCATCGGTCACCCGCTCGCCTCCTCCGGCGTACGGCTGATGACCCAGTTGGCCCGCCAGTTCGCCGAGCACCCCGAGGTCCGCTACGGCGTGACCGCCATGTGTATCGGCATCGGCATGGGCGGCACCGTGATCTGGGAGAACCCGCACTGGACGGAGGGCAACAAGTGAGCGCGCTCGCCGCACCGAACGAGGTCGTCACCAAGGCGCTGCTGCGCCAGGTGAACGTACCGGGGCTGGACCGGCCCGCCGCCCTGATCACGCTGGACAACGGCTTCGACCACACCAAGCCGAACACCTTCGGCCCGGGTGGGCTGACCAGCCTGGACGAGGCGATCACCGCCGCGCTGGCCGCCGACCCGGCGTTCATCGCGGTCACCGGCAAGCCGTACATCTTCTGCGTGGGCGCGGACATCGTCGGCCTGCCGCAGCTCGCCGACCGCGCGCAGGCGCTGGAGATCGGCCGGCTCGGCCACCGGGTCTTCGCCCGGCTGAAGGACAGCACCGTACCCACGTTCGCGTTCGTCAACGGCGCGGCGATGGGCGGCGGCCTGGAGCTGGCGCTGCACTGCCACTACCGGACGCTCTCCGGCGGCGCGGCGGCGCTCGCCCTGCCCGAGGTCTCCCTCGGTCTGGTCCCCGGCTGGGGCGGCACCCAGCTGCTGCCGAACCTGATCGGCATCCCCGCCGCCACCCAGGTGATCATCCAGAACCCGCTGATGCAGAACAAGATGCTCAAGCCGAAGCAGGCCGCCGAGCTGGGCATCGCGGACGTGCTGCTGGAGCCGGCCGACTTCCTGGAGCGTTCCCTGGAGTGGGCCGCCGGCGTGGTACGCGGCCAGGTCACCGTGACCCGGCCCGAGGTCGACAAGGACATGTGGGCGGGCGTGCTCTACTTCGCCCGGGAGACCCTCAACCAGCGGCTGCACGGCGCGGTCCCGGCCGCGTACAAGGCGCTGGACCTGCTGGAGACGGCGAAGGACGCCGACTTCGCCGCCGGCACCGCCGCCGAGGACGAGGCCCTCGCGGACCTGATCTTCTCCGAGGAGCTGCGCAGCGGCCTGTACGCCTTCGACCTGGTGCAGCGGCGGGCCAAGCGCCCGGCCGGGGCGCCGGACAAGGGCCTGGCCCGACCGGTCACCAAGGTCGGCATCGTCGGCGCCGGCCTGATGGCCAGCCAGCTCGCGCTGCTGTTCGCCCGTCGTCTCCAGGTGCCGGTGGTGATGACCGACCTGGACCAGTCCCGGGTGGACAAGGGCGTCGGCTACGTGCACACCCAGATCGAGAAGGCCGTCACCAAGGGCCGGATGGACAAGGGCACCGCCGCCAAGCTGTACGGCCTGGTCAGCGGCACGGTCGACAAGAGCTCCTTCGCCGACGCCGACTTCGTCATCGAGGCGGTCTTCGAGGACCTGGGCGTCAAGAAGCAGGTCTGGGCCGAGCTGGAGAAGATCGTCTCCCCGGAGGCGGTGCTCGCCACCAACACCAGCTCGCTCTCGATCAGCGAGATGGCCGCGGAGCTGGAGCATCCCGAGCGGGTGGTCGGCTTCCACTTCTTCAACCCGGTGGCGGTGCTGCCGCTGCTGGAGATCGTCCGCGGCGAGCGGACCGACGACGCCACCCTCGCGACCGCGTTCGCGGTCAGCAAGCAGCTGAAGAAGTCCTCGGTGCTGGTCAAGGACGCACCGGCGTTCGTGGTGAACCGGCTGCTCACCCGTTTCCTGGGCACCGTCTTCGCCGCCGTCGACGCCGGGACCCCGCTGGACGTGGCGAACAGCGCACTGGACCCGCTGGGCCTGCCGATGCGCCCGCTCGCCCTGCTTCAGCTGGTCGGGCCGGCCGTGGCGTACCACGTGGGTGGCACCCTGCACGCGGCGTACCCGGACCGGTTCGGTGTCAGCGAGAACCTCAAGCGGATCGCCGACTCGGGCCAGCCGATCGTGGTCGACGACCAGATCAACGAAGATGTCGCCAAGCTGCTCGTGGTCGGTGACCAGCCGCTGACGGCCGAGCAGGTACGGCAGAACGCGCTCGACGCGATGGCGCAGGAGATCCGGCTGATGCTGGACGAGGGCGTGGTCGCCGAGGCGCAGGACATCGACCTGTGCATGATCCTCGGTGCCGGCTGGCCGTTCCACCTGGGCGGCGTCACGCCGTACCTGGACCGGACCGGCACCAGCGAACGGGTCACCGGCCGCCGGTTCCTGCCGCGCGGGGCGGCGAGCCTGCCCGCCTGACCGGTCGCAGCACCACCGTCGCGGTGGTCGGACCGTCCCTCGTGGACGGGGCCGGCCACCGCGATCGCTTCTGCGCCAACGGGTTGCTCGCGGACCCGAGCACGAACCCCCGCAGGCGCGCAAACGGGCAGCGCAGGGCACGTGTGAAGGGGCAGCGGACGGCCCCGCCACCGGGTTAAGATCACCCGCTTTGCCATCCCATCTTGGAGCTGACTGATGTCCCAGCCGCCGGCCACCCCCTACGGCCCGCCGCACAATTCCCCTCCCCCGCCGCACCAGCCGCAGCAGCCCGGTGGTTGGCCGCAGCAGCAGCAGCCCGGTGGTTGGCCGCCGCCGCAGCAGCAGGGCTTCCCGCCCGCGCAGCCGGGTCAGCCGTACGGCGGCCCGAACCTGCCCGCCGGCCCGCCGCCGAAGAAGTCGAAGGCCGGCCGGATCGTGCTGATCGTGCTGGCCGTGGTGCTGGTGCTCTGCCTCGGCGGAGCGGCGATCACCTGGTTCGCCGTCAAGGACGAGGTGGGCGACGTCGTCGATGCCACCAACACCCGGGTGTCCGCACCGGCCACCCTCGCCGGCCGGCCGAAGAACACCGACCCGCAGTTGCAGAGCGTCGCCGACGCGATGGTCGCCGAGATGAAGACGACGGCGCAGAACGAGACCAGCGCCGTCGGCGCCTTCTACGGCGACCCGGCCAAGCAGGACCTCTTCATGATTGCCGCCGCGTCCGGGCTGATGACGGACCCGAAGAAGGAGCTGGACGACGCCGTGGCCGGGCTCTCCAGCGAGCTGGGCATGGCCTCCATGGCGACGGTCGAGCCAGGGCCGCTCGGCGGTGACGCGCGCTGCGGCGACGGCAAGGCCAAGGACGTACCGGTGGGCATCTGTGTCTGGGCCGACCGGGGCAGCGTGGGCATGGTGATCATGTACTACAAGTCCGCCGCCCAGGTGAAGGCCGAGTTCGTCACCATTCGGGGGCAGGTCGAGCAGCGCTCCTGAGCCGTACCGACCGGAGCCCCGGCCACCTTCGGGTGGCCGGGGCTCCGTACGTCAGCGTCAGGCCGGTTCGCCGGCTCCCGCGGCGGCCCGCGCCGCCGCTGCCGCCGCCCGCTCGGCCGGGTTACCGAGCACGCAGAACTCGTTGCCCTCCGGGTCGGCGAGCACCACCCAGCCCCCGCCGGTCGGGCCGACGTGATCGGCGACGTGGATCGCGCCGACGCCGAGCAACCGCTCGACCTCCTCGGCCCGGGTCCGGTCGGTGGGTTGCACGTCCAGGTGCAGCCGGTTCTTCACCGCCTTGTCCTCCGGCACGGCGATGAAGAGCACCTCCGGGCCACCAGGCGGCAGGAGCATCGCCTCCGGGTCGCCGGGGAAGTCGTCGGGCTGCCGGGGGCAGTCGAAGACCTGCGACCAGAAGCCGGCCAGCGCGTACGTGTCGTGACAGTCGATGCTGATGTTGTGAATCGTCGAACTCACGGTTGAGCCTCCAGAGAGGTGGCAGGGACACGCTCGCCGGCGCTGCGGACCACGCAGAACTCGTTCCCCTCCGGGTCGGCGAGCACCGCCCAACCCGTGCCGTCGGCCTGCCGTCGGTCGGCGACCATGCTGGCCCCGAGGCCGAGCACCCGCTCGATCTCCTCGTCCCTGGTCCGGTCGACGGGTTCCAGGCAGATGTGGAGCCGGTTCTTGGTCACCTTGTCTTCGGGCACCGCTTGGAAGAACAGGTTCGGGGTGGCGTCGTCCGGCGGCAGCAGGGCCGCCTCCGGGTCACCGGGGGCGTCCTCGGAGTGCCGGGCGTACCCGAGCACGGCCGACCAGAAGCCGGCCAGGGCGTACGTGTCGTGACAGTCAAAACTGATGTTGCGGATCCGTGGATACACGGGTGTTCCCTCCGTGCTGAATGGGGACGCTCCGCCTCTGGGTGTCAGCCGAGAGAGACCCGGGGCGCGGAGCCAGTGTTGGTGGACATTCGACGCACCCCCCTTCGATCTCGAGCTGACGACGTGATCTTTCCATCCGGCGCGGACCGCCCGCAACCCGGTACGGGACGGGTCAGCCGCCGATGGCGGGCACCGGGCCGGTCACCGCCGGGGCGTCCGCCGACGGCAGGGTGACCGTCACCTCCAGGCCGCCGCCGGTCTGCGCGATGACCCGCACCGTGCCGCCGTGCGCCTGGCAGACCGCCCGGACGATGGACAGCCCCAGGCCCGAGCCGCGGGCCCCGGTCCGCTCCCGGCCGCCGCGCCGGAACGGCTCGAACAGCCCCGGCACGTCGACCTGGTCCACCTCGAAGCCGGTGTTCCCCACCACCAGCCAGGAGCGTTCGCCGTCCGAGCCGGTGCGCACCCAGAGTCGGCCGTGCAGGTGGTTGTAGCGGACCGCGTTCTCGATCAGGTTTCCGGCCAGCCGGTCGAGCAGCCCCGGGTCGCCGACCACCGGCGCGGACTCCAGCGAGGTCTGCACCCGTAGCCCGATCCGGTCCACCTCCCGGCGCATCGCCGACAGCGCGTTGGCCGTCCCGGTGGCCAGGTCACATTCGGTACGCCGACCGAGCCGCCGCCCGGCCTGCGCCTCGCTGCGGGCCAGCACCAGCAGCGCGTCCACCAGGCCGTTGGCCCGCTCGGAGGCGTCCCGGACCACGGTGGCCATCCGGCGGTACTCGGCCGCGTCCGCGTCGTCGTCGCTGAGCGTCACGTCGATCTCGGTCCGCATCACCGCGAGCGGGGTACGCAGCTCGTGCGAGGCGTTGGCCACGAAGCGCTTCTGCGCCTCGAACGCGGACGCGATCCGGTCCAGCATGGCGTCGAACGTCTTGGCCAGCTCGGCCACCTCGTCGTCGGCGCCCGAGTAGCCGATCCGCTGGTCCAGGGTCGCCTCGCCGAGCCGCTGCGCCGTCGCGGTGACCTGGTGCAGTGGACGCAACGCCCGGCCGGCGACCGCGTACGCCCCGGCCACTCCCACGATGCTGATCGCCAGCAGCGCGACCAGGCCCTTGGCGAGCAGTTCCCCGGAGGCGGCGTCGACCAGTTGGTGCTGCCACTGACCGGCGTCCAGCGACCGGCCGTCGGCCAGGACCACCGTGGTGCCGGGCAGCAGCTCGTCGGTGGGCCGCAGCGCGTCCCGGACGAGCAGCCAGGCCAGCAGCACCAGGATCGCTCCCGCGCCGACCAGCAGCACGCCGTTGAGCAGGGTCAGGCGCAACCGCAGGGTGGGCCGCAACCGCGCCCGCCCCGTCATGCCCCCACCTCGGCGGTGCGGTAGCCCGCGCCGACCACCGTCTCGATCAGCGGTGGATCTCCGAGCTTCTTGCGCAGCGTCATCACGGTGACCCGGACGATCGTGGTGAACGGGTCGGTGTTGGCGTCCCACACCCGTTCCAGCAGCTCCTCGCTGGAGACCACCGCGCCGCGCGCCTTGAGCAGCTCGCTGAGCACCCCGAACTCCTTGTTGGTGAGGTCGACCGGCACGCCGGCGCGGGTGGCGACCCGGCGGGCCGGGTCGAGCACCAGGTCGGCCAGTTCGAGCACCGGCGGCGCGGCCGGGGTGGCCCGCCGGCCCAGCGCCTGCACCCGGGCGACCAACTCGTCGAAGGCGAACGGTTTGGGCAGGTAGTCGTCCGCGCCGAGCTGCAACCCCTCCACGCGGTCGGCTACCGTGCCGCTCGCCGTCAGCATCAGCACCCGGGTCAGCGCGCCCGAGGCGGCCAGGTCCGCGCAGATCTGATCACCGTGCACGCCGGGCAGGTCGCGGTCCAGCACGACCACGTCGTACCGGGTGACGAACGCCGCCTCGTGGCCGGCATCGCCGTCGTAGGCCACGTCGACCGCCATCCCCCGCTTGCGCAACCCGCGCGCGATCGCGTCGGCGAGGTTGCGCTCGTCCTCCACCACCAGTACCCGCATCCCGGCCTCCTCGCTGCTGACCACCGACAACGTAGTGCCGGCCGGCAACCATCGTCCCTCGCCGCCCGCGCCGCCCGGCGTTGCGGGCCATCCCGGCGTACGCGATGCTTCCGACACCCCAGCGACGGACGGACCTGTCATGACCACCGCGGCACCACCCACCCGGCGGAACATCGCCTACCAGGGCTTCCACCTGCCGGCAGACCAGACGGCCGGCACCGGAGACGGCCTGCACACCACCGACCGGGGGCTGACCCTGCGCAGCGCCGACCGGCCGGTGTCGCGGGGCAGTTGGACGTCCCCGCCGGTGCGGGTCGGCTTCGGAGTCACCAACGTGGTGCCGTCCTGGACCGCCGACACCCCCGACGGCTGCTGGATCGAGGTCGAGCTGCGCGGCTGGCACGAAGAAGCGCCCAGCACCGACTGGTACCTGCTGGCCCGCTGGGCGGCCGACGACCGCACGGTACGACGCGCCTCGGTGCCCGGGCAGCGCGACGGCGACGCCCGGGTGGACACCGACACGCTGGTCGTGACCGGGGCGACGGTCACCGGCTGGCAGGCCCGGGTGACCCTGTGCCGGCCGGACGGCAGCCCCGCGGCCCCGGTGCTGCGCAGCGTCGGCGCGGTCGCCGCCGGCCACGCCCCGGCCGAAGCGGCAAGTGAGCCGGGGCCGGAGGAAGGCCGGGAGCCGGCCGTCGGCGCCGGGCGTGGGACTGTGCTGGACGTGCCCGGCTACTCGCAGCGGCTGCACGCCGGCCAGCACCCGCAGTGGGGTGGCGGCGGCGACTCGTGGTGCAGCCCCACCTGCACCTCCATGGTGCTCGCCTACTGGGGGGCCGAGCCGACGCCGGAGCGCTACGCCTGGGTGGACCCGCCCGGCCCGCGACCGGTGGTGGTGCACACCGCCCGACACTGCTACGACCACGCGTACGCCGGGGCCGGCAACTGGCCGTTCAACACCGCATACGCCGGCCTGCACGGGGTGGACGCGTTCGTCACCCGGCTGCGGTCGCTGGCCGAGGCGGAGGCGTTCATCGCCGCCGGCATCCCAGTGATCGTCTCCGCCGCGTTCCGGGCCGGTGAGGTGCCGGGCCTGCCCTACGACACCAGGGGGCACCTGATGGTGCTGATCGGCTTCACCGCCGACGGTGACCCGGTGCTCAACGACCCGTACGCGCCGGACGACGACACGGTTCGTCGGACCGTGCCCCGGCAGCGGTTCGAGCCGGCCTGGCAGCGGGGCAGCGGCGGGGTGACGTACGTGCTGCGGCCGGCGTCGGTGCCGCTGCCCCCGCCACCCGCCCAAGCCAACTGGTGATCAGTCGGGTAACTGCCACAGCCCGTACGAGCCGTCCATCCGCCGGCACAACAGCCGACCGACGCTCGCCTGGCACTCCCCGATCGCGTCCGGCAACACGTCCAGCACCCGCACCTCCCCGGTGCGGACGTCCAGCTTGGCGACGATCAGCCCGCCGCCGGGAAGCCGGCGCACCCCGACCATCGGATCCTCGAGACCGAACTGGGCCAGCTCCCACCGGCCCAACTCGGCCACCACGTCCCCGGTGGCTGGATCGAGCGCAACGAACTGCTCATTCCTGCTGCCGGTGCTTTCCGACGGGGTGGTCACCAGCCGACCGTCGTACGGCCAGGCCCACCCCCAGCGCCCGCTGCTCCAGAGCACCCGGCCGGTCGCGGGGTCGACCGCCCGCAGCCCGCCGGCTGGGCTCTGCAGACAGACGACGGGACCGCAGCCCAGCACGTACAGCTCCCCGTCGCCGGTGGCGCTCCAGCGCCGGTCCAGCCGGTCCAGCCCGTAGGCGGTGGCCGTGGCCGGAGATCCGCCGACGGTGACCAGCAGGTCGTCCACCACCTGCACGGTCGGGTACGGCCCACGGCCGGGCGCGCCCAGATTGGCGCGCGCCAGCACCGTGCCGGTGGTCGCATCGCGTACCTCGACCTGCCCGTCCGGACGGCTGAGCACCACCCGGTCCACCCCGTTCTCCGTGCCCCGAAAATTGATCTCAGCGGGGGTGGTGGACAGCTGCCAGCGCACGGTGCCGCAGCACGGATCGACGGCGCGTAGGCTGCCCGCCCCCTCGCCGTCGGTGGACTGCAGCAGCAGGTTCCCGTCGGCCAACTCGACGGCGCTGCCCGGCTGCTGCCAGCCGTACGCCCCGGTCGCCCGGTCCAGCGTGATGGTGAGCGCGCCCTGACCCCCCGGGTCGCTCTCGTGCCCGGTGACCAGCAGCATCCCGCCCTGCTCGGAGACCCCCCAGAGCCGGCCGTCCACCGGCAGGGGCACCTGCCAGACCGGCTCGCCGTCGGGCAGCCGGAAGGCGGCCAGCCGCCGCTGCCTCGACTGCGAGCTGAGCGGGTCGAGGAGGAAGAAGAGGTCGCCGGAGACGAACGCTTCGGTGCCCGGCTGCCCCGGCAGCGTCACCACGGCACGGCGGCCCGGCGGCCCGGCGGCGGCGAGGGTGACCAGCAGGAGCAGCAGGACCAGCGCGCAGCGCAGCGGCCGGCCGTTGGCGCGGGGCGGACGGGGCAGCGGGACGGAATCCGGCTCGTGCCGCAGCTCGCCGAGATCGATGACCGGGCCGGTCACGGCCGCAACCGCCACAGCGCGGTCGAGCCGTCGAGTCGCCGGCAGAGCAGGACCGCCTGGGACGCCTTGCAGTCATTGGAGACGCCCGACAGCACGTCGATGATCCGTGACCGGCCGGCCACCAGGTCCAGTTCGGCGACGACCAACTGCCCGGCGTTCCCCTGCCGCACGCCGATCAGCGGATCGTCGGGGCGCAGCACCGGCACCAGGTCCCACTGCCCCAGATCGGTCCCCGTTCGCCCGGTCGTCGTGTCCAGCGCCGTGTATCGCCGGAGAGGCCCGATCATCAGCAGTCGGCCGTCCCGGACGTCGGCCAGCATGTCCCCGCCCGGGCGCGACCAGCGCACGGCACCGGTCGCCGGATCGAAGGCCTGGATGCCGCCGGTGTGCTGAAACGCGCAGAGCAGACGGCCGCAGCGGAGCACAAAGGACACCAGTGGCACCTCGGCCGTCCATCGCCGATCCAGCTCGGACAGTCCGTAGCCCTCCAACCTGGTGTGACCGGGTGGGGCGAGCAGCAGCAGATCACCCACGACCTGCGCCTGTTGGAGCGCTGACCGGTCGCCGGGCAGTGTGTCGATGCTGCGCAGCAGCCGGCCAGTGCCGGCGTCGTGCACCTGGAGCTCGCCGGTCGGTTGGAGGAGCACGAACCGGTCGACTTCGCCGATGCCACCGTGGTAACTGACGTTTCCGGGCGGCGGGACGGGCACCGACCAGAGCGCCCGGCCGGTTTCGGGCGCAACCCGGCTCACCGCACCCGACCCTTCGTCGGTGGCACTCAGCAGCAGGCCGCCGTCGGCCGTCCACGAGGCGATACCCGGCCGCCGCCAGCGCTGCTCGCCCGTCGCCGCGTCGAAGGCGGTGGTCTGCTGCTGGCCGTCGCCTGCGGAGACCCCCGTGAGCAGCACCAATCCCCGCTCGTCCCGGATGCCCAGGTAGTCACCGACGCCGGCCAGCGGCGCCTGCCACCGGCGCCGCACCTCGCCGCCGGCGGCCGGCTGGGCGTACGCGGTAATGTGCCGATCCCCGCCCGCGCTCGACGCGTCGATGACGAAAATGCCGTCCTCGGTGAGGTACGCCCTCGCGCCCGGCGAGGCCGGCACCGGGGTCTCCGTCCGCCTCGGCACCGGTGCCGCACTGGCCAGCGCCACCAGCGCCACCAGCAGCACCGCCGCGCAGCGCAGCGGACGGCCGGCGGCGCGCGGCCGGCGAACCGGCGGCGCCGAGGCCGGCTCCTCCCGGACCTCGCCCAGCTCAATGATCGACACCGACCGTCCTCCCCCCGCCACGCGCGGCTGGCCGACGGGTCACCTCCGGCAAACCGGCCGTGGGTGCACCGGCCCGGCAAATGCGACGCGTGGTCGCCTGTACGATGGCGCGTCGTGGCTGTGCCGGTGGTAGACCCTTCGCTGAATCCCGTGACCGACGTCGACCCGGCCGAGGCCGAACCGACGCGACGGCCCCGACGGCGCCCGGTCCGCGCCGACCTGTTGGCCCTCGGAGCCTATGTGCTGCTGGGCGTGTTCGTCTGCCTCAACTACTGGGGGGACGTGCAGGGCCGGGTCTCCTCCCACCTGCCCACCGACCACAGCTGGTTCGAGTGGCTGTTCGCGCACGGCGCGTACTCGGTGCAGCACCTGGAGAACCCGCTGTTCACGGCCCGTCAGAACGCCCCGGACGGGGTGAACATGATGGCCAACACCTCGCTGCTCGGGGTGACCCTGCCGCTGGCCCCGCTGACCATGCTGCTCGGTCCACAGGTGATGTACGCGCTCTACCTGGGCGGGGCGTTGGCGGCCACCGCCGGCACCTCGTACTGGATGCTGTCCCGGCATCTGGTGCGCTCCCGGGCCGCGGCCTTCGTCGGCGGCGCGTTCCTCGGCTTCGCGCCGGGGATCATCCACCACGCCAACGGCCAGCCGAACTTCGTGTCCAACTTCCTGCTGCCGCTGATCGTGGTGCGGGTGCTGCGGCTGGGTGAGCCGGGTCGGTGGCGGCGCAACGGGCTGGTGCTCGGGGTGCTGGTGGCGTACCAGATCTTCATCAACGAGGAGATGCTGCTGCTCACGGCGCTGGCCTGCCTGGTCGTCGTGCTGGCGTACGCCGTGCAGCGACCGGCGGCGGCACGGGCCGCAGCCGGCCCCTTCCTGGCCGCGCTCGGCGTCGGCGGCGGGCTGGCGTTGCTGCTCGCGGCGTACCCGATCTGGTTCCAGTTCAACGGCCCGCAGTCGTACCGCGGCCTCCAGGGCGGTGTCTTCCACAACTGGGGTGAAGACCTGGTCGCCTTCGTCACCTTCGCCCGGGACACCTGGGCCGGGGACCCGGCGGTGGAGAAGACGATCGGGCTGACCGAGCAGAACACCTGGTTCGGTTGGCCTTTGGTGCTGCTCTCGGTGGTGGCCCTGGTGCTGCTCGTGCGCCGGTCGCTGGCCGCCCGGATCGTCGCGGTGCTGATCGTGGTCTTCACCGTGGCCGCGATCGGGCCGACGGTGCGCTTCAACGGCGTGGAGACCGAGGTGCGCGGCCCGTGGTCGTACGTCCCGGACGACCTGCCACTGGTCGAGATGATGATGCCGACCCGGTTGAGCCTGGTGGTCGCCGCCGCGGTGGGCGTGCTGCTCGCGCTGACCTGCGACGCGGCGGCCCGTCAGGGCCGGCCGCTAGCCGACCGACCCCGGGTGCCGGCACCGCGCGCCGGCGAGCCGAAGCCGGCGACGTCCGGTGAGTCGACCGCACCCGCGCCGGTTGCGTCGCGCCGGCGGTGGCTACGCCCGGTGGGGTACGCGGCAGTGGCCCTCGCCCTGCTGCCGCTCTTCCCCCGGCCGCTGCCGGCCCAGCCGATGGACCCGCCGCCGCACTTCATCACCGCCGGCGGCTGGCGGCCGTACGTGCCGGCGGGCCGGACCCTGGTGCCGGTGCCGATCCCCAGCAACGTGCACGGCCTGCCGACGCTGCGCTGGAGCGCGCTGACCGGGCAGGAGTTCCCGGTCCCGGGCGGCTACTTCATCGGCCCGAACGAGGTGGGTGAGGGGGTCTTCGGCGCGCCGAACCGGCCGACCAGCAGCCTCATCTACTCCACGATGGACACTGGCGTGGTGCCGGCGCTCACCGACGAGAACCGCCGTCAGGCCGTCGAGGACCTGCGGTTCTGGCGCGCGTCGGTGGTGGTGCTCGGGGCGCACCCGCGTGAGGCGGTGCTGCGCGACCTGGTCACCGCCCTGCTCGGGCCGCCGCAACGGGTCGACGACGTCTGGGTCTGGGACGTCCGCACGCTGGTGGGTTAGACGCGGTCCCGGACGTCCCACACCCACCCGCCGTCGACCGGTCGGCCCGGGCCGAGCAGCTCCTCGACGGTCCGGCGGACCGGGTCGCCGTGCGGCAACCGGCCGAGCACCACCAGCGCGGCCCGCCAGTGCCGCAGATCCTCCACGGCCTGCCGGCGGTCGGTGTCGTTGAGCACCGGCACCGTGCCCGTCTCGGCCACCCGGCGCAGCAGGACGGCGGTCGGCCGGTCCGGCGCTCCCCAGCGGGCCGCCGGGTCGTCCGGGCCGCTCGGGCCGATGAAGTACCCGCCCGGCGCGCGAAACGCCAGCCCGGTGCGGGCTGACCAGAGCATCACGGGGCTGAGCGCGGCACCGGTGACCGGGGGTACCGCCACGATGGTCCGGCCCGGCGGCACCAGCGGGCGCCACCCTCCGTCGGCGACGAACCCCGGCACCGGCGCGACGGGCACCGCCCGGATCGGCGTCGGGACCAGGGGCAGCAGCGCGGCGGCCACCGCGCCGGTCCAGAGCAGCCGTACCGGCAGCCCCGGTGCGGCCGACGGCCCGCGCGCCGCCCGGACCCGGTCCAGGGAGAGCGCCACCAGCAGGCCCAGCACCGGCACACACACCAGCGCGAACCGGGCCGGCACCGCGAGGTCCAGCAGCGGCAGCCCGGCGACCAGCCGGTACGGCCCCGGGATGCCGGTGGCCGTGCCGTCCACCCGCAGTTCGGTGCCGAGCGACAGCAGGGCGAAGATCAGGCCGCAGCCGGCCAGCGCACGGACCAGCGGTCGTCGCCACAGCCAGATCACGATCACCACGGCGAGCACCAGCAGCCCGGGGCCGAAGAACGAGTTCTCCTCGGTCGGGTTCGGCGAGAGCAGCCCCGGCAGCCAGTCGTCGCCGAGCACGGTCTGCCGCGCCGATGCCGTGAACGACGCCGCGTCGAGTTGGAAGCCGTGCACGGCGAAGGCCATCCCGGAGTAGTGCTGCGGGCCGCGGAACTGGAACCACAGCGGGTACGCCAGCAGCGCCGCCGCCACCACGGCCGCCACCCCGAGCCGGCCGAGCAGTGCCGGTGCGAGCCGCCGGGCCGCCACCCGGTCGGCGAGCGCGTAGCCCAGCGCGAACACCCCGGCGGCGAGCGCCAGGAAGACCAGCACCTCCTCGCCGATGAAGACCTGCCAGGCGAGCAGCAGGCCGAGGCCGACGCCGGGCCGCCACACCCCGCCCGGACCAGGCCCGGGCCGGAACACCAGGGCGAGGATCGCCGGCACCAGGAACTGGGCGGCCATGTGCAGGTGTGCGCCGGCCTGGGCGATCATGCCGGGGGCGAAGCCGCAGATCAGCCCACCGACCGCCGCCGCGGACCGGGCGGTGACCAGGCGGCCGCGCAGCAGCGCGTACCAGGCCGTGGCGGTGCCGGCGAGGCAGCAGACGACCGCCACGCAGAACGCCGCCTGCGAGCCGAAGAGCAGGGTGACCGGGGTCAGCGGAACACCCAGGCCGAGCACCGAGGTGTTCGCCATCAGGTTGACCCCGTCCGGCGCGTTCAACGCGGTGCTGTAGAGCGGGTTCTCCCCTTCGGTCACGGCGTGGGCCGCGTGGGCCAGCATCCACTCGAAGAGGACCTGGTCGCCCGCCTGATGGAACAACCGCCCGGGGTGGCGCCACTGCCCGCTGGTCAGCAGCACGGCCAGAACCAGATAGCCGGCCACCACCAGCGCGTCCGGCAGCCACGCCCGCCGCGGCCGGTCTGGCGTCGCCGGGACCGTCGTCGCCGGGGACGCCGTCCCGGTGGTCATCAGACCGAGCGGTCGGTCAGTGTCCGGACGTCCCACACCCAGACGTCCAGCTCCTGGCGGCCGGGACCAACCAGATCCTCGACGGTACGCCGCAGCGGCTCGGCGTTCTGCTGCCGGACCGGCAGCACCAGGATCGCCGCCCGCCAGTGCCGCAGTTCGTCCGTGAAGCGACGGCGCTGCCGGTCGTCCAGCTTGGGCGTGCGCCCGGTGGTCGCCACCTCCTCCAGCACCTGACCCACCCCGCTCGGCCGGCCGCCGAACCGGCCAGGGTCACCGGTGTTGCCGTTGCGGGGGGCGAGGAAGTAGCCGCCGGGGATCTTGAAGTCGAGATTGGTGGCCGCCGCCCAGCGCATGCCGTGCGTGTTGCCCATGCTGGGCACCGGGATCGGCACCAGCGTCTGGTCCGGGCCGACGTACGCCCGCCAGCGGTCGGCGGTGATGAAGTCCGGCACCGGCGGCCGGGAGATCATCCGCAGCGGCATCGGGGCGATCGGCAGAAGCGCGAACGCCAGCCCGGCGACGGTCAGCTTCCGCACGGTGCGCCGGTCGGCCGGACGCAGCGCCCAGGCCCGCTCGACGGCGAGCGCGAGCAGCAGACCGACCACCACGCTGGTGATCAGACCGAACCGGGTTGGCACCACGGCGTCCAGCAGCGGCAGGTGCACCAGGAACTGCCAGGGCCCGGTGACCAGCTCCCGGTCCCACCAGGAGATCCGCTCACCGAGGGAGAGCACGGCGAAGAACACGCCGGTTGCCGCGAGCGCCCGGACGACCAGATTCCGCCGCAGCCAGACCACGACGCCGACGGCCAGCAGCGACAGGCTCCAACCGAAGAAGGCGTTCTCCTCGGAGTAGTTCGGCGACAGGTTGACGTTGGCCCGCTGGTTGCCGCCGAGGGTGGGCGAGCCGGGGGCGAAGAAGGCGGCGATGTCGTTGCCGTAGTCCTGCACCGCGTCGCTGAGCCCGTGGTACGCCATCGGCCCGGCGAACTGCACGTACAGCGGGTACGCCAGCAGCGCCCCGGCCAGCAGCGCACAGGCTGCCAGGCCGGCGCCCAGCGGTCGCCACGCCGCCCGCCAGCGGGCTGGCTCCTGGACGAGCACCGCGAGCAGGAAGATCCCGCAGGCCATCGCCGTGAAGAGCAGGATCTCCTCGTTGATGAACGCCTGCGCGGTGACCAGCAGCGCCAGCAGCATCCCGTCGCGTACCGGCCGGCGGGACCGGGTGAGCACCAGCACCCGCCAGACGATGAACGGCAGCAGGAATTGGCTGATGATGTTCGGATGCCAACTGGCGTGCGAGAGCATCGCCGGGGAGAACCCGCAGAACCACGCGCCGGCCGCCGCCGCCAGCGGGGTACGCACCAGGTGCCGGGAGAGCATGACGTACCAGGCCATCGCGGTGCCGGCGAGGCCGAGCGTGACCAGCACCACGAAGGACACCGCAGGCCCGAAGAGCAGGGTCACCGGCACCATCGGGATGCCCAGCGCCAACACGGCCGTGTTGGCCATCAGGTTGACGCCGTCGGGGTAGTTGAACTGCTCGGTGTAGAACGGGTACTCCCCGTGCAGCACCACGCGTACCGAGTGGGCGAGGAAGAACTGCACCTGGGCCGGGTCGCCGGTGTAGAGCGACGCCGCCCGCCCGGCGGGGTCCAGCCAGATCCGGCTGGTCACCCAGACCGCGGCGAGCAGGAACAACCCGCCCACGGCCAGGTCCTGCCGCCGCCGCGTCCACCGACGCCGCCACGTCCCGACGGTTGGCTCCGCTCGGTCGTCCGCCCCGGACTCAACCGGCACTGTGACCGGCGTGGCGGTCGGCGCTGCAGTCAGCGTGGCGGTCGGCGCGGAGGCCGGAGTGCGATGGCTCACTGTCTCGTCGGGGCCGGCCGCCGCCTCCGGGTGCGGCGCGGACAGGGCGCGGGACTCGGCAGGCGTCACAGTCGGCGGAGTCTACCCGAGGCTCGAAAGGGCACTAAAGCCCCGGTGAGGTCCATTGTGGTGGGTGGACCGGCGGCCACCGGAGGCGTCGCGTCGGACATCTCGTACTATGGCGCTTTCCGACAGCGACTGCGAGGCGATCGGAGGGCGGATCAGGTGATGCCAGGCCGCCGGTACGGCTGGACACTCGCCGTCCTGCTCGGTGCGCTGCTGGCCGGCACCGCGTGCGGTCCGGTCGCCGACCGGAAGCCACAAGACCTGCGGGTCGGCTATGACAGCCTGGACGGCTCGCTGGCGGTGTGGCCGCCCCGGGGTGACCTGGCCGCCGACGCCGCGGTGACGGCGGCCGTCACCGACGTGGTACGCGACTGGCGGTCGCCGGTCGACGACCGGGCGCACCTGCCCTCGTCCGGCATTCTCTTCTCCGGCCGGATCGACGGCACCCCGGTTGCCCTGGTCGCCGCCGACGTGCCCGGCGAGAGCGCCTCCTGGCTGCTGCAACTCACCCGCGACGGCGACCGGTACGCGGTGACCCGCGCCACCGAGTACACCGACCCCGGCTACCTGGTCTACTCCGACGTGCTGCCGGTGCAGACCGCTGGCGGCCGGCGCTACCTGGTGTCCGCCCGAGTGCAGAAGCTGCTCGGGCCGCAGGGCCGGGCGCTGACCGTCGCCGACGGCCTCAGCGCTCCGGTCGACGTGCCGGCCTGCACGGCGGTCCCGGTCACCGCGACCCTGCGGGCCACCGAGTCGCTGCCCCGGGGCCGAGCCGCCGACCGGCTGCTCGACCTGGGCACCGGCACCGCCGATCCGCGCTATCCGCTGGTGCGGGACGAGTCCGGCACCGGCCGGCGGGCGCTCACCGGCCTGGACACCTGTGTGCTGGCCGGCGACCGGGGTCCGTTCGGCAGCATTCCGCGCCGGATCGGCGACCGGGACGCGCCGCGCTCGGTGCCGACGTCCTGGCCGATGGCGAAGCTCACGGTCCGCTCGCTCGGCGAGGTCGCCCTGGGCGGCGGCGAGGCCGCCGAGTTGCAGCAGCTCAGCTGGGACACTGATGCCGGCACGATGACGGCGGTGGTCTACCGCCCTGCCGACGGGAGCGCGCCGGTGGTCTCGCCGGCCGACCGGGCCACCCCTCTGCAGACGTACGAACTGCCGGTGCCCGGCCAGCCGCTGGTGGTACTCAGTTGGCGGGCCACCCGGGACAGCTCACTCTCCGTCCCGCCGGGCACCCCAGTGCTGGTCGAACGCCCCGGCCTGGTGGTCGTCCCCGAACCACCCCGCACCCAGACGTTCAGCCTCGCCGGCACCGACAAGACTCACTACCGCTCGATAACCCCCCGCTGATTACACGGCGACGGCGGGCGCCCCCGGAGGGGACGCCCGCCGTCGCGCAGGGGTCAGTTCTGGGCCGGGGCGTCGGTTGCCGTCAGCTGGACCGGGGTGCCGTCCAGGCCGGAGATCCAGCCGGTGACGTCGCGGGCCACGTCCTGGGCGGTCAGGCGCAGGTCGGCGAGGATCTGCGCGCGGGTGCCGTGCGGGTGCCAGTCAGCCGGTACGCCCAGATCCCTGAGCGGCACGCGGACATCGGCGTCGCGCATCGCCTGGCCGAGCGCGTCGCCCACGCCACCGACCCGGACGCCGTCCTCGACGCTGACCACGAGCCGGTGACCGGCGGCCAGCTCGACCAGCTCGGCCGGGATCGGGCGGACCCACCGGGGGTCGACCACGGTGACCCCGTAGCCCTGCTCGGCGACCCGGGCGGCCACCTCCATGCCCAGGTGGCCGAAGGAGCCGACGGCGACCAGCAGCACGTCGGTGCGGGCCGACTCGGCCAGCACGTCGACCGGGCCGACCCGGCGCAGCGCCGGCAGGTCCGCGGCGACCGCGCCGGTCGGGAAGCGCACCACGGTCGGGCCGTCGTCGACAGCCACCGCCTCGCGCAGCTCCTCGCGCAGCGTGGCGGCGTCCCGAGGAGCGGCGATCCGGAGCCCGGGCACCACGCCGAAGACCGACATGTCCCAGATGCCGTAGTGGCTGGGGCCGTCCGGGCCGGTGATGCCGGCCCGGTCCAGCACGAAGGTCACCGGCAGCTTGTGCATCGCCACATCCAGCAGGACCTGGTCGAAGGCGCGGTTGAGGAAGGTGGCGTAGACCGCGACCACCGGGTGCAGGCCGCCCAGCGCCAGCCCGGCCGCCGAGGTGGCGGCGTGCTGCTCGGCGATGCCCACGTCGTACACCCGCTCGGGGTACTTGCGGGCCAGCTTGGCGATGCCGGTCGGCTCGGCCATCGCGGCGGTGATGCCCACCACGTCCGGCCGCTCGTCGGCGACGGCCAGCAGCTCGTCGGCGAAGACGTGGGTCCACTTCACCGAGGGGGCGGCCAGCAGCGCGCCGGTCTCCACGTCGAAGGCGCTGCCGGGGCCGTGCAGGCAGTCCGCCTCGTCCTCCTCGGCCGGGCGGTAGCCGTAGCCCTTGCGGGTGACCGCGTGCACGATCACCGGGCCGCCGAAGTTCTTCGCCGCGCGCAGTGCCGACTCGACCGCCGCCACGTCGTGCCCGTCCACCGGGCCGACGTACTTGATGCCGAGGTCCTCGAACATGGCCTGCGGGGCGACCGCGTCCTTGATGCCCTTCTTGACCGCGTGCAGCACCTCGTACATCGGCCGGCCGACCAGCGGCGTGGAGCCGAGGGCGTCCTTGACCGTGTCGAGGACCTTCTCGTAGCCCGGGTTGAGCCGCAGCGAGGAGAGGTGGTCGGCCAGCCCGCCGATGGTCGGGGCGTACGAGCGGCCGTTGTCGTTGACCACGATCACCAGCGGGTTGCCGGCGGTGGCGATGTTGTTCAGCGCCTCCCAGCACATGCCGCCGGTGAGCGCGCCGTCGCCGACCACGGCCACCACGCTGCGCGCCTCGCCCCGCAGGGCGTACGCCTTGGCCAGGCCATCGGCGTAGGAGAGGGCGGTGGAGGCGTGCGAGTTCTCGATCAGGTCGTGCTCGCTCTCCGCCTGGCTGGGGTAGCCGGAGAGGCCACCGCGCTGGCGGAGCTTGTCGAAGCCGGCCTGCCGCCCGGTGAGGATCTTGTGCACGTACGACTGGTGGCCGGTGTCGAACAGGAGCCGGTCCCGGGGGGAGTCGAAGACGCGGTGCATGGCCAGCGTCAGCTCGACCACACCGAGGTTGGGACCGACGTGCCCGCCGGTACGGGAGACCTTGGCGATCAGGAAGTCCCGGATCTCGGCGGCGAGGACGTCCAGCTCCTCGCCGGACATCCGCTTGACGTCCTGCGGACCGCGCACCGTCGCCAGCAGCCGGCCGTGGTTGGCCGTGTCCTCTTCAACACTCATGACCGGAGAGTCTATCGGCCCTCCGGTACTCCGCAGCCCGGGCCGAGGCCGGTACACCCACGCCCGCCAGCTGAGCGCCTGGTCAGACCCCGGCCGGCCCGGCCCGCAGCGATCGGCCACGTGCCTGGTCAGGACCGGATTCGCAGCCGGCGCGGCGGGTCGGCCGGGGTGCCGGGGTACGCCGGCCCCGCCGGGGTCCAGGAGCCGAGCACCACACCCCGGGTGGCGCCGGTCACCGACGGGATCGACCCGGGTAGCCCGTGCCAGGACAGCCAGCCGAGCAACGCGAAGGCGTACGCCTCCTTGGCCTGCGCGGGCACACCCAGCTCCTCGGTGCCCCGCAGCCGCCACCGGCCGGCGCCCAGCGCCGCGAGCCGACCCAGCAGGGTGGGGTTGCGCACACCACCGCCCGCGGCGACCACCTCGACCACGTGGTGCCGGTCGCACTCGGCAGCCACCACCCGCGCGGTCAGTTCGGTCAGCGTGGCCAGCAGGTCGTCCACCGGCACCGGCTCACCGAGCGCGGCCAGCCGCCGGTCCAGGTAGCCGGCGTGGAACAACTCCTTGCCGGTGGACTTCGGCGGCGCCGCCGCGTAGTACGGCTCGGCCAGCAGCTCGGCGAGCAGGCCCGGATGCACCCGGCCGGCCGCCGCGCGGGCGCCGTCGAGGTCACACGGCCGGTCCAGGAAGCGCCGGGCCGCCGCGTCCAGCAGGGCGTTGGCCGGGCCCACGTCGTACCCGAGCACCGGCGCCCCCGGCGCGACCACGGTGAGGTTGGCGATGCCGCCGAGGTTCAGCGCCGCGCGCGGCGCGGCGGCGCCGTCGGCCGGGTCCAGCAGCAACGCGTCGAAGGCCGGCACCAGCGGCGCGCCCTGCCCGCCGGCGGCGATGTCCGCCGAGCGCAGGTCGCTGAGCACCGGTACGCCCACCCGGGCGGCCACCCGGGCGACCGCGCCCAGTTGCAGGGTGCCCCGGGCCACCCCGTCGGCGACCCAGTGGAAGACCGTCTGCCCGGGTAAGACCACCACGTCGGCCCGCCCGCCGGCCAACTCCAGGCCGACCGCCGCCGCCTCGGCGAAGACGTCGCCGAGGCGGTTGTCGAGCCGGCAGACCGCCTCGATGGTGGTGGCCGCCGGCGGCAGCAGCGCGGCGATCTCGGCGCGCAGCCGCTCGTCGTAGTCCAGGCCGCGGTGCCCCAGCGGACGCAGCCACAGGGTGTCCCCCTCGGCGGTGAACTCCGCCGCCACCACGTCCACCCCGTCGTACGACGTTCCGGACATCAACCCGACGATCCGCATGGAGGACGGCTCCCCTGCTAGTGCCCGGCCGGCGGGAGGAGCAGCCCGACGCACTCGACGTGCTGGGTCATCGGGAACAGGTCGAAGCCGCGCAGCGCGGTCAGCCGCCAACCGAGCTCGGCGAACGTGCGCACGTCTCTTGCGAAGGCGGCCGGGTCGCAGGCCACGTACGCGATCGCCCGTGGGCCGGCGGCGGCCAGCGCGCGGACCACCGGGGCGCCCGCTCCGGCGCGCGGTGGGTCGAGCACCACCACGTCGACCGGGCCGGTGATCCGTCGGCGGGCCAGCGCGGTCTCCACCCGGGCCGACACCACCTCGACCCGGGGCAGGTCGGCCAGGTTCTCCCGGGCGGCGGCGACGCCCTGCGGCGCCGCCTCCACCAGGGTCACCCGGCCGGTCGCACCGACCCGGGCGGCCAGCCCGGCGGCGAACAGCCCGGCACCGCCGTAGAGGTCCCACGCCAGCTCACCCGGTCGCGGGTCGAGCAGTTCCAGCACGGCCGTGGACAGGGTGTCCGCAGCGGCCGGGTGCACCTGCCAGAAGGCGGACGCGGGCAGCGTCCAGTCCCGCCCGGCGGCCACCTCGCGGACCACGGTCGGCCCGCTCACCGGGGTGGCCACCCCGTCGCGGACCTCCGCGACGGTCACGTCCCCGCCGGTGCTGGCGACGGTCTCCACCGCCTCGGCGGCCGGCCAGAGCGCGCCGGTCGGCGTGAGCACCGGCAGGTGCTGGATGGCGGGGTGGGCGATGCGGCAGCGGTCGATCGGCACCACCTCGTGCGAGCGGTGCTTGAGCAGGCCGGCCCGGTCCGCGGCGTCCACCGCGTAGCGGACCCGGGAGCGCCAGCCCAGCAGCCCGCCGGGCAGCGCCTCGACCCGGACGCCGAGCTGGTCCAGCTCGGCGTCGGTCAGCCCGCCGAGGCGGACAAGCTGCTCGCGCACCACGGCGGCCTTCCACGCCAGCTGCGCGTCCGGGGCCACGTGTTGCAGGTCGCAGCCGCCGCAGGCGCCCGGCTTCGCGTACGGGCAGGGCGGCTCGACCCGGTCCGGGGAGGCTTCCAGCACGGTGACCGCGTCGGCCCGGACGAACCCCCGGTGCACCTCGGTGACCTCGGCGATCACCCGTTCGCCGGGCAGCGCGTGCCGGACGAAGACCACCTGCCCGTCCACCCGGGCCACGCAGTGCCCGCCGGGGGCGATCGCGTCAACGGTCAGCTCGACCAGCTCCGCCTCGGCCAGCCCACTCTTCGGCGGCGGAGGTGTCACGGCCCGCACGTCCGGCTCAGTCACGGCCGGTCCCGACCGGCCCGCTGTCGACCGGCCCGCCGTCGACCGGTCCGCTCTCGCCTGCCGGCGCGGAGACCACCGGCGGCAGGGTGCCGCGCGGGGCCACCCGTGGGCCGCGCGCCGGGGTCCGGGAAAGCGTGGCGTCCAACCGGTCCAGGTTCTTGCTCGCGGTCGAGGCGAGCTGCCACGGAACGCTGACCACCATCACCCCCGGTTCGAAGAGCAGGCGGCCCTTGAGGCGCAGCGCGCTCTGGTTGTGCAGCAGGTTCTCCCACCAGCGTCCGACCACGTACTCCGGGATGAAGACGGTGACCACGTCCCGGGGTGACTTGCGGCGGGTGGAGGCGACGAAGTCCAGAATCGGCCGGGTGATCTCCCGGTACGGCGAGTCGATCACGGTGAGCGGGATGGCCATCTCCCGCCGCTCCCACTCGGCCTGCAGGTCCCGGGTGTCCTTGTCGTCCACGTTGACCGTCACCGCGGTCAGCGTGTCCGGCCGGGTGGCCCGGGCGTACGCGATGGCCCGCAGGGTCGGCTGGTGCAGCTTGCTGACCAGCACGATCGCGTGGTTACGGGCGGGCAGCACGGCGCGACCCTCGTCCGGCGGGGTCAACTCCTGGGCGACCCGGTCGTAGTGCCGGCGGATGCCCAGCATCAACACGTAGATCACCGCCATCGCGGCGATCGCGATCCAGGCGCCGAGCAGGAACTTGGTGACCAGCACGATCACCAGCACCGTGCCGGTCAGGCCCATGCCGAACGTGTTGATGGCCCGGGACCGGTGCATCCGGCGGCGCGCCTCGGGATCCCGCTCGGTCCGCAGGTGCCGGTTCCAGTGCCGGATCATGCCGGCCTGGGAGACGGTGAACGAGACGAAGACCCCGACGATGTAGAGCTGGATGAGCCGGGTCACCTCGGCCTGGAAGCCGACGATCAGCACGATCGCGAAGACGGCGAGGAAGACGATGCCGTTGGAGAACGCCAGCCGGTCGCCCCGGGTGTGGAACTGCCGGGGCAGGTAACGGTCCTGCGCGAGGATCGAGCCGAGCACCGGGAAGCCGTTGAACGCGGTGTTCGCGGCCAGGAACAGGATCAGGGCGGTCACCCCGGCCACCACGTAGAGCAGGATCGACCCGGAGCCGAAGACCGTCTCGCCGAGCTGGGTGGTGACGGTCTTCTGCACGTACCCCTCGGGGCCGGAGACGATCTGGAGGGCCGGGTCCTCGACGAACTGCAGGTGGGTCAGCCGGGCCAGCCAGATGATCCCGACCAGCATGCTCACCGAGATGGTGCCGAGCAGCAGCAGGGTGGTGGCGGCGTTGCGGCTCTTCGGCGCCTTGAACGCCGGCACCCCGTTGGAGATCGCCTCGACTCCGGTGAGCGCGGCGGCGCCCGAGCTGAACGTCCGCAGCAGCAGGAAGATCAGCGCGAAACCGGTCACGCTGTGCTCGGCCTGGATCACCAGATCGGCGCTCGGCGCGCGGAGTTCGTCGCCCAGTACGAAGACCCGGACCAGCCCGGTGAGCAGCATCCCGCCCATCACGATCACGAAGCCGTAGGTGGGGATGGCGAACGCGGTGCCCGATTCGCGCAGGCCGCGCAGGTTCACCGCGCTCAGCAGCACCACCGCCGCCACCGCGATCATGACCTTGTGGGTGGCCACGAACGGCACCACCGAGCCGAGGTTGGCCACGCCGGAGGAGACCGACACCGCCACCGTGAGCACGTAGTCGACCAGCAGGGCGCTGGCCACGCCGACGCCGAACTTCGGGCCGAGGTTGACCGTGGCCACCTCGTAGTCCCCGCCACCGGAGGGGTAGGCATGCACGTTCTGCCGGTAGCTGGCGACCACGGTCAGCATGACCACGACCACCGCCAGCGCGATCCAAGGCGAGAAGACGTACGCGGAGGCTCCGGCGATGGAGAGGGTCAGAAGGATCTCGTCAGGCGCGTACGCGACGCTGGACAGCGCGTCGGAGGCGAACACGGGCAGCGCGATGCGCTTCGGCAGGAGGGTGTGCTGCAGCCGGTCGGACCGGAACGGTCGACCGACGAGCAGCCGCTTCAGCAGCGAGGTGGGACTGGCCACGAACGCCAAGACTACGACCACCACGGCAAGAGTGCGGGGGTGGGCGATCACGGCTGGCCGAGGCCACGGGGTACGGTCGGTCCCCGCTGTCGACCCGGACGTGGCAGGCTCGCACCGAAGGCCACCGGAAGCGGGAGCGGTACGCACCTTGGGAGGGACAGCGTGCACGTCGTGATCATGGGATGTGGCCGGGTCGGGTCGACCCTCGCCCACAGCCTGGAGTCCCGGGGGCACTCGGTGGCGGTGATCGACCAGGACGCCGACGCCTTCCGTCGGCTCGGCCCCGACTTCGCCGGGATCACGGTGACCGGGGCGGGCTTCGACGGCGACGTCCTGCGGCAGGCCGGCATCGAGCGGGCGGACGCCTTCGCGGCCGTGTCCAGCGGAGACAACTCCAACATCATCTCCGCCCGGCTGGCCCGGGAGACGTTCGGCGTGTCCCGGGTCGCGGCACGCATCTACGACCAGCGCCGGGCGCAGGTCTACGAGCGGCTGGGCATCCCCACCGTGGCGACCGTGCGCTGGACGGCCGACCGGATGCTGCGGCACCTGGTGCCGGAGGGCAACGTGGAGATCTTCCGCGACCCCACGAGCACGGTGTCGATCGTCGAGGTCCCGGTGCACAAGGACTGGATCGGCCGGCCGGTACACACGCTGGAGGAGGCGACCGGGGCACGGGTGGCCTACCTGATCCGCTTCGGCATCGGCACGCTGCCCACCGCCTCCACCGTCGTGCAGGAGGGTGACCAGGTCTTCATGCTGGTCAGCGACGACATCGTGGCGACGGTCACGTCGGTGGCGGCGACACCGCCGGAAGGGGGGCACTGAGCCATGCGGATCGCCATCGCGGGCGCCGGCAACGTGGGTCGCTCGATCGCCCAGGAGTTGATCGAGAACGGCCACCAGGTGATGCTGATCGAGCGCCAGCCGAAGATGCTGCGCCCGGAGCGGGTGCCGTCCGCCGAGTGGGTGCTGGCCGACGCCTGCGAGCTGGCCAGCCTGGAGGAGGCCAACGTCGCCGGCTGCGACGTGGTGGTCGCGGCGACCGGCGATGACAAGGTCAACCTGGTGGTGTCGCTGCTCGCCAAGACCGAGTTCGCGGTGCCCCGCGTGGTCGCCCGGGTCAACCGGGCCGAGAACGAGTGGCTGTTCACCGAGCAATGGGGCGTGGACGTCGCGGTGAGCAAGCCGCGGGTGATGGCCGCGCTGGTCGAGGAGGCGGTCACCGTCGGCGACCTGGTCCGGCTGATGACCTTCCGGCAGGGCGAGGCGAACCTGGTCGAGATCACGCTGCCGCCGACCGCGCCGTACGTCGGTCAGCCGATCCACGCCGTGCCGCTGCCCCGCGACGCCGCTCTGGTGGCGATCCTGCGCGGCAAGCGGGTCCTGGTGCCCAGCCCGGACGACCCGATCGAGGCCGGCGACGAGTTGGTCTTCGTCTGCACCGCCGAGGTGGAGGACCAGGTCCGCGCGGTGATCCTCGGGCCGGACAGCGTCGAACGGACCCGCGGCTCACGCTGAGCCGCGGGGGCGCTCAGGCGCCGGGCAGCGGGGTCGGTTGCGGCTCCCGGGTGACCCGGCGCACCGTCCAGACCGTGATCAACAGCAGCAGCGCGTACGGCGGGTAGCCCAGCGCCAGCCGGGCCACGCCCAGCGCGGTGTCCTGATGGGCGAGGTAGAGCCCGGCCTGCACGCCCACCTTGGCCAGCCACACCACGCCCCAGAGCACGGTCAGCTGGGTGAAGGTGCGCACCAGCTTCGGGTCGTCCCGCCACTCCGCGCGACCCTTGGCCACCAGCACCGACCAGATCCAGCCCACCAGCGGCTGCCGGATGGCCGCCGAGATCAGCAGGGCGATGCCGTAGCCGATGCCGTAGAGGATGCCGGGAAGGTAGAAATCCCGTTCGTCGCCGGTACGCCAGGCGATGGCAGCACCGATGCCGACGCCGAAGAGCCCGTTGACCGCGTGCCGGATCGGCCGGCGCTGGGCCAGCCGCAGCCCGGCGATGAGCAGCGCGACGGCCATCGAGGCGATCACCGCGGGCCGCAGCTCGCCGATGATGTTGGCGACCACGAAGACCACCACCGGGATGCTGGACTCGACCAGCCCTCGCCAGCCGCCGAGCTGGTCGGCCATCTGCTCGGCGATCGTGGGGAGTCGCTCGTCGTCCGGAGGGCCGGTCTCCGGCTGTGCCGCCCGGTGCTGTCCCGTGGTCATCGCCGACCTTCCGTCCGCAGCGCCGTCACTTCGGCGAGTCCAGCTCGTAGTACGGGTTGTAGATGACCTTGCGGTCGTCGCGCATCGCCACCCGGCCGCGCGCGGTCAGGTGCCGCCCCGGCTCGATCCCGGCGATGTGCCGCCGGCCCAGCCAGACCAGGGTGACCACGTCGCTGCCGTCGTACAGGTCGGCTTCCAGGGTGGGCAGGTTGGTCCGCGGCGTGTAGACCACGGTGCGCAACCGGCCGGCGACCGAGACCACCTGACCCCGGGAGCACTGCTGGGCCGGGACGCTGCCGCACTCGGCGCTCTCCCGACGCAGCTCCTGCGCGTCGATCTCGGCCTCGCTGGCGGTGAACCTTTGCAGGATGCGCCGCAGCGACACCCTGCTCTCGTCGGTCGTCATGACCTCCGCGTCACCCTCTCCACGCTCACCGTCCCCGGCCGGCACCGGCAACGCCGGAACCGTGCCGCCAGCGTACGCCGACGGGGCCGGTTCCGGCGGGCCGGTGCGCGTGGATCAGACCTGGCGGGGCTCGGCGGCGGAGGCGCCCTCGGCCTCGGCTCCGGCCTGGTCGGCGATCTCCTGGGGCAGACGCAGCGGCAGCGGCTCACGGACCGGCTTCGCCTCCTGGCCCCGGTCGACCACCAGGCCGTCCAGGCACTCGGCGAGCGGACCGGCACTGGCCGGGTCGGTGGCCACCGGGCCCTGGAACACGCCGCGGACCATCCAGCGCGGCCCGTCGACACCGACGAACCGCAGGTTCGTCGGGCCGTCCGGGGTGCTCACCTGAGCGTGCAGCTCGGGGCCGTACTCGCCGTCGACCTCCTGGGCGGTGGCACCGTCGCGGAGCAGCGACTGGCGGATCTCCTCGCGCACCTCGTCCCAGATCCCCTCGGACCGGGGGGCGGCGAAGACGCCGAGCTGCAGCGCGTTCTCCCCGTGCACCAGCACCACCTGCTGGATCACGCCCTGCGGGTCGGCCTGCACCCGCACCTCCACCTCGGCGATCGCCGGGATGCGCAGGCTGCCCAGGTCGAGGCGCTGTACGTCGTCGTTGACCTCGGAGACGTCGTACGGGCCGCGTTCCAGCGCCGGCGTCGACTCCTCGACCCCCTGGCCGCCGACCTCGGTGGTCCGCTCGTCGCGGGTGTGCCGTCCGGCACCGGCCCGCTTTCGGGAGAAGATCACTGCGCCCACCCTCCGCTGTTCACACTCACCCTGCCACCTCTTCCGTCCACCCTCGGCCCGGCTCGTCCCGCCGCTGCTCGACCCGGTCCTGACCCGCTGGCGACGGCACCAGCCCGGCGTGCCCGCCGGTGGAGCCGTGCCCGCCGGTGCCGCGTCGGGACCCGGGCAGCTCGGCCACCGGCTCGAACCGCGCCCGTGCGACCCGCTGGACCACGAGCTGGGCGATCCGGTCGCCCCGGGAGATCTTCGCCGGCGTTTCCCGATCATGATTGATCAGGTTGACCAGGATCTCACCCCGGTAGCCGGCGTCGACCGTACCGGGCGCGTTGAGCACCGTCACGCCGAGCCTGGCCGCCAGACCGGAGCGGGGGTGGACCAGGCCCACATACCCCTCCGGCAGTGCAATGGCCACGCCGGTGGGCACCAGAGCACGGCCGCCGGGCGGCAGCTCCACGTCCGCGGCCGCCACCAGGTCGGCCCCGGCGTCGCCGGGATGGGAGTACGCGGGCAGCGGCAGCTCGGCATCGAGCAGGCGTACGGGCACGGGTACGACGTCGGTCACGGGTCCCCTCTTCGTCCGGTTCATCGGGTGACCCTGCCATCCTGCCGGTTACCCGGGCCGCCGTGCGCCGTACCCTCGCAGGAGTGAGCATGTCGCCCTCTCCGTCCACCGATCAGTCGCCGGTCGCGGCCCGCACGGCCTACGCCGAACGGCTGGATCTGCCCTGGTGGCTGTGGCTGGTCGGGCTCCTGGCCGCCGCGCTGCTGGCTGTCGAGATCTGGATGGGCGCCAGCGGCGTCCGCACCTGGCTGCCGTTCGCGGTGCTGCTGCCGGCCGCCGCGGCCGGGCTGTGGTGGCTGGGCCGGATCCGGGTCGCGGTCGCCGACTCCGAGCTACGGGTGGACGACGCCCGGCTGCCGGTGCGCTTCGTGGCCGACGTGGTGCCGCTGGACGCGGCCGGCCGCCGTGAGGTGCTCGGCGTGGGCGCGGACCCGCTCGCCTTCGTGGTGCAGCGGCCGTGGATCGGCGGTGCCGTGCAGGTGGTGCTCGACGACCCGGCCGATCCGACCCCGTTCTGGGTGGTGAGCACCCGGCATCCGGTGGAGCTGGCCGAGGCGCTGCTGACCGCGCGGGACGCCCGATCGCCCGTCGACCACCCGGCCGGCGAGCCGGGCTGACCGCACCGGCGGCAGCGGCTTCCACCAGCGCCGACGTGCGTGGCCCGCTCAGGTGCCGGTAGGCGGGCCCGGGAGGGCCTGCGGCGGGGCCGGACGGGCGATGCCACGCCGGCGCAGGTCGGCCTGGAGCTGGTCGGCCATCTGCCGGGTGGCCCGGCGGTTGAGGAAGCTGGCCACCGCGGCGCCGGTGAGGAACGGCCCGAGCGTGGTGAGGTTGCGCCCGAAGCGCCGGAGCAGCGTGTCCCGCAGCTCCTTGCGGGCGGCGGTGCCGAGCACCGCGCCGACACCCACGCCGGGCACCATCGGATTGACCCCGCGTTGGGTGGCCCAGGAGTGCACCAGGGCGACCGTCCGCTGGTTGCCGCTGTCCGCCAGCGGCACGCCGTAGACCTCGTGCAGCTCACCGACCAGCTTCAGCTCCACCGCCACCACGGCGACCGTCTCGGCGGCGAGCAGCACCGGCGCGGAGAGCAGGGTCGGGGCGACCGTCCACTCGACGGCGGCGACTCCCCCGCCGGCCGCGCCGACCGCGGCGGTGGTCCGGGCCGCGTTGCGGATCAACCGCTCGGCCAGGGCGTCGTCATCCAACCCGGGGAAGTGCTGACGCAGGGTGGCCAGGTCCCGCAACGGTATGTGCGGGGCGATCTCGGCGACGGTGTCGACCATCCAGCGCACGGCGGCGCGGGGCTTGAACAGGTCGGCGATCCCACGGACGCGGGCCTGCCCGACCATCCGGGTGAGCAGTTGACGGCGCTGGGCGGGCTCGATGTCGTCCGCGGTCAACGCCGCGACCGTGGCGCCGAGGTCGTCCGCGCCGCCGCCGGTGGTGGTGTCGCCTCGATCGCTCATGGGTCGAACCTCCCGGTGCTCTGGCTACCCGCTACGAGTCAAGCAGGTACCCACAGGTGCCGCACGCCTACACCGGCAGCGGCGGCCCCGATCAGGAGGCCGCCGCTGGTGTCGTGAGTGTCAGACGCACTCGCGGCAGATCAGCTCGCCGTTACGCTCGACCGCCAGCTGGCTGCGGTGGTGTACCAGGAAGCAGCGGGCGCACCGGAACTCGTCCTGCTGCATCGGTAGCACCTTGACCGTGAGCTCCTCGTCGGCCAGATCGGCACCGGGCAGCTCGAAGCTCTCGGCTACCTCGGCCTCGTCGACGTCCACCGCGCCGGACTGCGAGTCGACGCGCCGGGCCTTGAGCTCTTCCAGGCTGTCCTCGCCGAGGTCGACCTCGTCGCGACGCGGGGCGTCGTAGTCGGTGGCCATCGGTTTCACTCTCCCATATCGATGTTGTCGCTTCCGGTTGTAACGCCGGACGACGCTGTTTCGGTTCCGCTGGCCGGCCACCAGTTGTGTCGGGCACCCGACCCGGGGACCGAACGGGTCGAGCCCGCTGGGGCGACTCCCCTGCGAGCGCGGAACCTTACCCCCCCTTTGGGCGAGGCATGTATACCGCCCTCGTGGCTGAGATGTACGCCCCTGCACGCGAAGTTGTTCCCAATGTGATTCAGGCGACACGAAGATAGGGGTAGTAGTACCCGGTTCGCGGTCGGCGCGCCGGCATGTCGGACTGTTTCCACGCGACGGCCGGACAACCGTTAACCTCAGCGGCGTATTCGACGGCCGGCGGGTCACTGCGATCGTTGGCGGCCGCCGCCACCCACCTGAGGTCCCGGGAGCGCCCAGATGAGTTTTGCGCGAGTGCGAGCACTCGTCGTCGTCGGCCTGCTCGGGGTGCTGGCCCTGGCTTTCGTGGTCACTGCCCTGATCCGCGACACGCAGGGCACGGCGGGCACGGCCAAGGGTTGCCCGGATGGCTGGCCACTGGCCGACGTCACCCTGCGCGAAACCAAGGACGTCAAGATCAACGTGTTGAACGCGACTGACGAGGCCGGCCGGGCCGGCAGCGTCGCGGACGACTTCCGCAACCGCAAGTTCCAGGTCCAGAAGGTCGGCAACGCGCCCAAGGGGATCGACGAGGTGGCCGTGCTGCGGTACGGCCCCGAGGGCGTCGGCTCCGCTCACCTGCTGCAGGCGTACTTCCTCAACAACGCCGAACCGGCCTACGACGAGAAGCGCAAGGGCGACACGGTCGACGTGGTGCTGGGCAACCGCTTCCAGCAGCTCGCCACGACCACCGAGGTGAACCAGTCCCTCGGTGACCTGGGCGCCCCGGTGGCGCCCAAGGGCTCCTGCCCGGCCCCAGTCAAGAAGAAGTGATCGCGTACGTCGGCGGGCGCTGACCCGTCCACCACCACGCGCCCGTCCATCACCTCGCGCCCGGCGTCCCCGCCGGCCCGACGGCCGGCACCGGGGCCTTGGCGCGCCGTCCGTCCGGGTACCCGGTCAGGGGCCGCCGGCGGCGTCCAGGGCGGCCAGCCGGCCGTGCAGCGGCGCGAAGAGCGCCGCCGGGGCCGCGACCACCAGGTCCGGGCCGGGCGGGCGACCGTCCAGGCCGCTGACCCGCACGCCCGCCTCGGCGGCCACCAGGCCGCCGGCCGCCAGGTCCCAGGCGGCGAGGCCCTTCTCGAAGTACGCGTCCAACCGCCCCTCCGCGACCAGGCAGAGGTCCAGCGCGGCGGCACCGAGCCGGCGGATGTCCCGCACGTGGGCGATCAGCCCAGCCACTACCCGGGCCTGGTGCGCCCGGCGGCCGGCGTCGTAGCCGAAGCCGGTGCCGACCAGCGCCTGCCCGAGGTCGGTCTCGCCGGAGCAGCGCAACCGGACGCCGTCGCGCCAGGCGCCGCCGCCGGCCGTGGCGGTCCACTCCTCGCCGGTGTTCACGTTGCGCACCACACCGGCGACCACCACCCCGTCCACCTCGGCGGCGAGCGACACGGCGCTGTACGGCAGCCCGTAGAGGTAATTGACGGTGCCGTCGATCGGATCGATGATCCATCGCACGCCGCCCGGACCGACCGGCCCGGTGTCCCCCGTGCCGTACTCCTCGCCGAGCACCGCGTCACCCGGCCGCCGCCGGTGCAGCGCGTCGAGCACCTGCCGCTCCACCGCCCGGTCCGCCGCGGTGACCACGTCGGTTACCGTGCTCTTGGTCGCCGCAACCGAAACACCCTCGACCCGCATCCGGTACGCGGTGGCCGCGGCGTCCCGCGCCACGTCGACCGCGATCGCCAACAATTCCTGCGCTGACGGCACCGAACGGTCCATCCCAGGTCCCCTTCCCGCACGACCGGGGCGTTCCGGGCCACGCGCGAGTATCATCCTTACAAAGTCCACATCTGCGCCGAATTGGCGGTCCCCAACCGCCGTTACGCCGTGCGGCGCAGGATGATCGCCGCAGACGGCGTTACAATTCACCCCTGCCCACGCGCCACGGACCGCCGACCACCGGCCGGCCCGTGACACGGGGGCCCCTCAACCACATCGCCCGGCCTGTTGCCCCACGCTGTGCCGGACGACCCGGCCGTACCCGCTCTTCGCCTCCGGAAGGTCATTCGTGACAGAACCCCGCCAGACCGGCGCCGACGTTCGCTCGCTCACCGACACCCTGATCGCCCACGCGCAGAGCGCCGGTGGTCAGCTCACGTCGGCCCAGCTCGCGCGCACCGTCGAGTCCGCCGAGGTGACTCCGGCCCAGGCCAAGAAGATTCTGCGGGCGCTCTCCGAGGCGGGAGTGACCGTGGTGGTGGACGGCTCGGCGAGCACCCGCCGCCGGGTCGCCGCGGCCCGCTCGACCACGCCGGCGTCCCGGGCCACCACCGCCAAGACCACCAAGAAGGCCGTCGCGCCGGCGCCGAAGCAGGCGCCCGCCGCAGACGAGGCGCCATCGGCGCCGGCTCCGCGGAAGGTGGCCGCGCGCAAGGCCACCGGCGGCACCGCCGAGGTCGCCGCAGCGGCGGCGACGCCGGCGAAGGCGACCAGGTCGACCCGGGCCACCAAGGCGACGGTCGCCGCGGCCGCTGGCGCCAAGCCGGCCAAGGCCGGCGGCAAGGCCAAGGGCGAGGGCGCCGAGGGTGAGATCGACCCGGAGGAGCTCGCCGCCACGATCGAGGACGTGGTGGTCGAGGAGCCGGCCGAGCTGGCCCAGGCCGCCGAGACCGACGCCGCCGCCTCGGCCACCGACAACGACTTCGAGTGGGACGACGAGGAGTCCGAGGCGCTCAAGCAGGCCCGGCGGGACGCCGAGCTGACCGCCTCCGCCGACTCGGTCCGTGCATACCTCAAGCAGATCGGCAAGGTCCCGCTGCTCAACGCCGAGCAGGAGGTGGAGCTGGCCAAGCGGATCGAGGCCGGGCTCTACGCCGCCGAGCGGCTGCGCGCGGCCGACGAGGGCGAGGAGAAGCTCAGCCGGGAGATGGTCCGCGACCTGGGCTGGATCTCCCGCGACGGTGAGCGGGCCAAGAACCACCTGCTGGAGGCGAACCTCCGCCTGGTGGTCTCGCTGGCCAAGCGGTACACGGGGCGCGGGATGGCTTTCCTGGACCTGATCCAGGAGGGCAACCTCGGCCTGATCCGCGCGGTGGAGAAGTTCGACTACACCAAGGGCTACAAGTTCTCCACCTACGCCACCTGGTGGATCCGCCAGGCGATCACCCGCGCGATGGCCGACCAGGCCCGCACCATCCGCATCCCGGTGCACATGGTCGAGGTCATCAACAAGCTCGGCCGCATACAGCGCGAGCTGCTCCAGGATCTGGGCCGCGAGCCCACTCCGGAGGAGCTGGCCAAAGAGATGGACATCACGCCGGAGAAGGTGCTGGAGATCCAGCAGTACGCCCGGGAGCCCATCTCGCTGGACCAGACCATCGGCGACGAGGGCGACAGCCAGCTCGGTGACTTCATCGAGGATTCCGAGGCCGTGGTCGCGGTCGACGCCGTCTCGTTCTCGCTCCTGCAGGACCAGCTCCAGCAGGTGCTGCAGACGCTCTCCGAGCGTGAGGCGGGTGTGGTGCGTTTGCGCTTCGGCCTGACCGACGGCCAGCCGCGGACGCTGGACGAGATCGGCCAGGTCTACGGGGTGACCCGGGAGCGGATCCGGCAGATCGAGTCCAAGACGATGTCCAAACTGCGTCACCCGTCCCGGTCGCAGGTCCTCCGGGATTACCTGGACTGAGCAGGTTTCGTCAACCGAACGTGTCGTTTTGACCACCTGGTGTGCAACGCCAGATGGTGATCGTCCGGATGCACGAATGTGATCGTTGACGTGGCACCCTGGGTGCACGGCACACTGTCCCTGCCATGTGTGACCTCGGTCCCCCGCGGGCACACAGGGAAGGCACGGCCCAGCATGGGTGTTGCACGATAGGTGAGCAACGACCGAAGAGATTGTTCATCGGTGACGACCAGAGGAGGAAGGCGATGACCCCGACCCTCACGCCGCCGCCCGCAACGGTGGCTCCCCCAGCCGCCGATGAACGGTGCGACCGCTGCAATGCTGCCGGCAAGCTCCGGATCACTCTGGCGGGTGGTAGCGAGTTGGTGTTCTGTGGGCACCACGCGAACAAGTACGCGGAGGATCTCGTGAAGATCACCGTGCGGTTCGCGACGGACCCCGAGTTCAGCTGGCGTGGCGCCGACCTGATGGAAAACTAAACCCGCAACCCGACATAGCCGACCGGAGGCACCCCGAGGGTGTCTCCGGTCGGCTTTTCTCTGCCCACCAAACCCCCCTCCCATGATCGTGCTCGATCCTGGAGCTTGTCTCATCCTGTTTGGGCTGGTGGGGTGGTGTTGACAGGACGAGTCGTGGGGTCGCGGCGCTGGTCAGGGTGTGGTGATCTTCGCTGATGATCGACTGCCCTCGGGAAGGTTCGATCTGTTCCGGTGTTGCGCGTGGCTCATAGCAGGGCCCTCGGTGAGGGTTGCAGGTCGTGACACACGACAACACGCCCACCGAGGGCCATGCTCTGGTCTACCAGGTCCATCTGCCCTTGTCGACGAAGTCGCTGACCATGATCACTCAAGCGATCCGCCGGTATCGCCGTGGTGTGCGCTCGCGGTGGCGCAA
The DNA here is from genome assembly GCF_045207365.1 of Micromonospora sp. NBC_00858. Classification (NCBI taxonomy): domain Bacteria; kingdom Bacillati; phylum Actinomycetota; class Actinomycetes; order Micromonosporales; family Micromonosporaceae; genus Micromonospora; species Micromonospora sp. NBC_00858. The sequence continues at coordinate 4,619,222 of NZ_CP108828.1, forward strand.
GCTGCCCGATGAGCAGGTCGCCCTCATCGTGCTGGCCGTGCTCCGCCATGATCAGCGTCCCGCCGACCTCGCCGCCGCCTACGGGGTGTCGCATCACAGCGTGCGCCGCTGGGTTCGGCAAACCATCACCACTCTCGCCGCGATGGCGCCCCGCCTGGACCGAGTCCTCACCCACACCGCCCGCACCAGCAGTGAGGACCCGCTGCTGTTCGACGGCACCTGCCTGCCCGTGCACCGCCCGAGCGGCCGCGCCGAACGACGCCTGTGGTGCGGCAAACACAAGGCTCACCACCTACGCGTACTCACCCTCACCGACCACCACGGCCGGCTGCTCTGGATCTCCGCCGCCGCCGGCGCCCGCACCCACGAAGCCACCCAAGCCAAACGCCTACGCCTACCCACCCGGCTACGCCGTCATGACCTCGCCGTCATCTGCGACCGCATCCACACCCGCCTCGACGACCAACCCGAGAACCCCACCGTCATCACCGGACGACGCGGCAACCGCCACCACCCCTCACCCCCGCCCAACACAGCGTGAACACCCTGCTCAGCCGCGAACGCGCGGCCAATGAACACGCCCACGCTCACCTCAAGAACTGGCGCATCCTCACCCGACTACGCCACGGCTGGCGCCCACACGCCACCACCCTGCTACGCGCCCTACTCGTGCTGACCAACACCGAAATCAACCGCTAGACAGATGATCAACACCGAAGATCCACACCCGCACACCAGCACCCCAACCACACCACCACGACCTGTCAACCATCCCTGAGCAGCCCAAACAGGATGAGACAAGCTCCTGGAAGTAGTGGCCTCACCGATACGGGGTGCCACTGGATCCTGGATCGAGCACGATCATGGAGAGCTGACGCCGCCGGACACCGGGCAGCGCCGGTCACCCGGGGCGGGAGGCGTGGTCGGTGTGGGTGGGGCTGGCGGGCTCAGAGGGTCTGCACGGTGGCGATGCGTTCCTCTAGCTGCTCGATGGTGGCCTGGGCACTCGGCGGTCCGCCGCAGAGTCGGCGCAGCTCCGCGTGGATCTTGCCGTGCGGCTGGCCGGTGCGGTGGTGCCGGGCGGCCACCAGAGCGTTCAGTTGCCGCCGGAGCGCCACCCGGCGCTGGGCGGCGCTCATGGGTGCCTGCGGCGCCACGGTGGGCGCAGCGGCCGGCTGAGCGGCCGTGCGGCGGCGCTGGGCGGCGAGTTGCTCGGTCTGCCGCTTGGTCAGCAGCAGGGAGACCTGATCGGCGGTGAGCAGGCCGGGCAGGCCGAGGTACTCCTCCTCCTCGGGGGTACCGGCCTGGGCCGCGGTGCCGAAGGACGCGCCGTCGAAGATCACCTGGTCCAGCTCGGCGGTGGCCGAGAGCGCGGCGAACCGCTTCTCCAGCTCCCCGCTGGCCTGGTCGTCGCGCTGGGCACGCTCCAGCAGATCGTCGTCGAAACCGTCGGCTTCCTTGGGTTTGCCGAGTACGTGGTCCCGCTCGGTCTCCATCTCGCTGGCCAGCCCGAGCAGGTGCGGAACGCTGGGCAGGAAGACCGACGCGGTCTCCCCGGACTGGCGTGCCCGGACGAACCGGCCGATCGCCTGGGCGAAATAGAGCGGGGTGCTGGCACTGGTGGCATAGACCCCGACGGCGAGCCGCGGGATGTCCACACCCTCGGACACCATCCGCACCGCGACCAGCCACCGCTGCTCGGACGCCGCGAATGTCGCGATCCGTGCGGACGCGCCCAGGTCGTCGGAGAGCACCACGGCGGCCTTCTCGCCGGTCACCTGCTCGATCAGCTTGGCGTACGAGCGGGCGGTCTGCTGGTCGGTGGCGATGATCAGCCCGCCGGCGTCGGCCATCCCGGCGTTGCGCAGCACGGTGAGCCGGGCATCAGCGGCCCGCAGCACCTGCGGCATCCAGTCTCCGGCCGGGTCCAGCGCGGTACGCCACGCCTGCGCCACCAGGTCCTGGGTCATCGGCTCGCCGAGGCGGGCCGCCAACTCCTCCCCCGCGTTGGTCCGCCAGCGGGTCTCCCCGGAATACGCCAGGAAGAGCACCGGCCGGACCACGCCGTCGCGCAGCGCGTCGGAGTAGCCATACACCGAGTCGGCGCGGGAGCGGAGCAGCCCGTCACCGCCCCGCTCGTAGCTGACGAACGGGATCGGGTTGTCGTCGGAGCGGAACGGCGTGCCGGTGAGCATCAGCCGGCGTACGGCGGGCTCGAAGGCGTTCTTCACCCCGTCGCCCCAGGATCGGGAGTCGCCCGCGTGGTGGATCTCGTCGAGGATGACCAGGGTGCGCCGGGTCATGGTGCGCCGACGGTGCACCTGCGGGGCCATCCCCACCTGGGCGTAGGTGACCACGGCGCCGTGGAAGTCGGCCGCGGAGTGCACGTCCGCGTTACGGAAGGCGGCGTCGAGTTGGATGCCCACCCGGGCGGCGGCGTCCGCCCACTGGTTCTTCAGGTGCTCGGTCGGGGCGACCACGGTGACCGCCTCCACCGTGCCGTCGCCGAGCAGCTCGGCCGCGATCCGCAGGGCGAAGGTGGTCTTGCCGGCACCCGGCGTGGCGACCGCCGTGAAGTCCTCGGTGCGTCGGCGCAGGTACTCCACCAGGGCTTTGCGCTGCCAGGCGCGTAGGGCCGGGAACGTCTCAAGCACCGGCGTCCGGGCTGCCACGCGAAGCTCCTCTCCGACCGCACGACGGCGGATCCGGGGCGAGGGCCACGAGTACCGCCGCCCATGAAAACGCCTCCGCGCAGAAGCTGCCGCGAAGGCCGACTCAGCATAACCAGCGCGGGCGCTGCGGCCCAGGCGACGCCACGCTGGTCACATCCACCACCCCCGCCCGCAGCGCCCCACGACCCCCTCGCACGGGTGCCCGGCCCCGACACTCGGTCAGAGCGAGCGCGTCACCACTCCCGGTCGGTGCGGGGATCCGCCCCGCTGGTGCGCGGCGGGCGCATCGTCGCCACCGGGGCGGACCAGCGTCGGCGCAGCGCGATCAGACGCAGCCCGAAGACCAGTACGGCGGCGGCGGTGAGCGGTGCGGGCCCGGTCTGCCCGGCGACGTACAGCAGCGCCACCGCGACCGACCCGACCAGCGCGGCCACGGCATAGATCTCCCGACGCAGCACCACCGGGATCTCGGCGGTGAGCAGGTCCCGGCCGAGCCCTCCGCCGATCGCGGTGAGCATGCCGATCAGGCAGGCGCCGACCGCCGGCACCCGGGCGTCGAGCGCCTTGAGCGTGCCGGTAACGGTGAACAGCCCGAGGCCCGCCGCGTCCAGCACCAGCACCGTGGTGCGCAGCCGGGCCAACTGTGGGTGCAGCCAGAAGACGGCGAGGGCGGTGATCGCGGCGGTGGCCACGTACCGCCAGTCGGCGAAGGCCAGCGGTGGCACCTCGTCGATGACCAGGTCCCGGAGGATCCCACCGCCGAGGGCGGCCACGAAGCCGACGAACGCGACACCGAACAGGTCGAGCCGTTTGGCCACCGCGGCCGAGGCCCCCGAGGCGGCGAACACGGCCACCCCGGTCAGGTCGGCGAGGAGCAGGGCGGTGGAGGTGGTCACCGCCGCAGGCTACGTCGCCGGCCGGGACGCCGGCCGGCGTTCACTCGCGGTACGAGTCGTAGATCTCCTTGCACTTGGGGCAGACCGGCGAACCCGGCTTGGCCGCCTTGGTGACCGGGAAGGTCTCCCCGCAGAGCGCCACGACGTAGGTGCCCATGACGGCACTCTCGGCGATCTTCTCCTTGCGGACGTAGTGGAACATCTCAGGACCGGTGTCGGCGTCCTTCAGCTCCGGACGCTCGAGAACCTCTGTGCTCACGTCTGCACCTCCAACCGTCAAGTTTGGCAGGTCATCACGGCCGGGTCCACTTGAGGCCGGCCGAAGCCCCACCCCGTACCGTGCCCCCGTGACTGACTTTCGCATCAGCTACGGCACCGAGGTGGCCGAGGCCCTGCACGACGGCCGGCCCGTCGTCGCCCTGGAGAGCACCATCGTCTCGCACGGCCTGCCCCGGCCGGAGAACCTGCGCGTGGCCCGGGAGATCGAGCAGACGGTCCGGGACGCCGGAGCGGTACCGGCGACGATCGGCATGATCGGCGGCGAGCTGGTGGTCGGCCTGGACGACGCGCAGCTGACCCGGCTGGCCACCGTCGATGGTGTGACCAAGCTCTCCGTCCGCGACCTCGCGGTGGCGGCGGCGACCGGCGCGGACGGTGCCACCACCGTGGCCGCGACCAGCGCGGTGGCCGCCGGCGCCGGGATCGGGGTGTTCGCCACCGGCGGTCTGGGTGGGGTGCACCGGGAGGCCGCGCACACCTTCGACGAGTCGGCGGACCTGATCACCCTGGCCCGGACCCCGATCGCGGTGGTCTGCGCCGGGGTCAAGTCGATCCTCGACGTGGGCGCGACGCTGGAGCGGCTGGAGACCCTCGGGGTCGCCGTGGTCGGTTACCGCACCCACCGGTTCCCCGGCTTCTACCTCACCGACGGCGGCTTCGACCTGGACTGGTCGGTGGACTCGCCGGAGCAGGTCGCCGCCGTGCTCGCCGCCCGTGACCGGCAGGCCGTGCACGCCGGCGGACTGATCATCGCCAACCCGCTGCCGGTTGACGAGCAGCTCGACCCGGAGCTGCACGACCGGACCCTCGCCGACGGCCTGGCCCGGCTGGACCGGGACGGGGTGACCGGCAAGGCCGTGACCCCGTACCTGCTGGCGCACTTCCACTCGGCCACCGAGGGCGCGAGCCTGGCGGTGAACGTCCGGATCATCCTGCGCAACGCCGACCTGGCCGCGCGGATCGCGGTGGCCTCGGCCGCCCGCTCCACCGCCGTACCGGCATGACCCACCCGGCCCGGGTGGTCGTCGTCGGGGACGTGATCACCGATGTGGTCGCCGTGTTGTCCGGGCCGCTCGCGGCCGGCTCGGACACCGCGGCCGAGATCAGCCTTGGTGGGGGTGGGCAGGCGGCCAACACCGCCGCCTGGGTCGCCGCGCAGGGGGTTGACGTCACGCTCGTCGCCGCGGTCGGCGACGACGACGCGGGGCGGGACCGGATAGCCGAGCTCGACCGGGCGGGCGTCGACTGCGCGATCGACCGGGTCGAGGGCGTCCCGACCGGCATGGTGATCGTGCTGGCCACCGATGGCGAGCGCACCATGGTCAGCCAGCGGGGCGCGAACCTGCGGCTGTGCGCCGAGCACGTCGAGCGGGCCATCGCGGCGGTGCCCGACGCCGGGCATCTGCACCTGTCCGCGTACACCCTGTTGGACGCCGGGTCGCGCGGCGCCGGGCTGCGGGCGCTCGCCGCCGCCCGCGAGCGCGGGCTCACCACCAGCGTCGACGCGGCCTCCGCGGCGCCGCTGCGGCGGGTCGGCGCGGCGGCCTTCCTGGGCTGGGTACGCGACGTCGACCTGCTGCTGCTCAACGCGGACGAGGCGACGGCGCTGGCCGGCGGCCTGGACCCGGCGGCGCAGGGGCGGGCGCTGTCGGCGACCGCCCGGCGGGTGGTGGTCAAGGGTGGCGCGGCCGGCGCGGTCTGGGTGGACCGCACGGACACGGTCAGCGTGGCCCCGGCCCGGCGGGTGACGGTCGTGGACGTCACCGGTGCCGGCGACGCCTTCGCGGCCGGTCTGCTCACCGCCTGGCTCGCCGGCGCCACCCCGGCGGCGGCGCTGAATCGCGCCACCGACCTGGGCGCGCTGGCCGTCTCCACGATCGGCGCCCGGCCGCGGCCGTGACCTGCCGGACCCTGGCCCGCACGCGGGTCAGGGTTCGGCGTCGATGACCTTGTGCGGGCGCTCGTCGGCGGTGAGGCTCATCGGCGGGGTGTCGTCATGCTGGCGCGGGTGGAACCGGTTGGCCAGCCGGTGCTCTTCCTTGGGCGGCCGGTCGTTGGCCAGCAGCACGGCCAGCCACGGGATGAGCACCATGCCGAGGGCACACAGCGACAGCCAGAGCCAGAGCAGTGGGGCGTTCACGCCAACCAGGATCGCGCCGACAACGATGCAGGCGACCCTGATGCACATCATCAGGACATAGCGGCGCTGACGGCTGGTGAGCTGATCGTCCTGGCTGCGCGAGGCGTCGGTGATCAGAATCGGCTGGTACGCCTGACGCTTCACCATGGACCTCCTCGAGGGGATTACGCCTCATCCTGTCACCGCGTCGCCGTGATCAGCGAAATTCGACTCATCCCGTCGCGTGTTACGCCCGTGGTACGCTCCGCGACGTGGGCAGCAGGTTCAGCTTCACCGATGAGGCGTTGGCCAACCTGAGGGTCTACGACGTCACGCCCGGGGAAGTCTGGGAGGCGCTGCACAGCGCCCGACGGGTGATTCGCCACCTGGGCGACGACGTGATGGTCGTCTACGCCGTCGCCCGGCGGGGCCGCCGACTGGCGGTGCTGCTCGCCGAGGCCGATGGCACCGACAACGACTGGGACATCCTCTCCGCTCGCGAACTGAGCGACGTCGAGTCCAAGCGCTACGACGAGGCCGTGCGGAGATCTCGCCGATGAGGAGGCCGTGACGATGCACCGTAACGACGCGACCAAGCAGTTCCACAGCGGCGACGACCGGATCGCCGAGCTGATCGATGAGAGCCCGGCGGTGGATCTGCCCACCCCCGACACCGACGTGCCGATGGTGAGCCGATCGGTCCGGCTGCCGCTGGACACCTACGAGCGGGTGCGGGCCGCCGCCGACGCCCGGGGCATCGGGGTCACCACGCTCATGCGTCAGTGGATCGAGGCCGGCCTGGCCGACCTGGACGACTCCGCCACCGTCTCGCTCGCCGACGTCCGGCGTGCGCTGGCCTCGCTGGCCCACCCCACCGCCGCCTGAGCGATCGGGTCAGCTGCCCGCGGTTTTCGCCTTCGCCGCCGCCTTCATCTGCTGCTTGTACTCCCGCACCTTGCGCAGGGAGTCAGCGTCGGTGACGTCGGCCACCGACCGGTACGCGCCCGGGTCGCCGTACCCGCCGGCCGCTTCCCGCCAGTCCTGCGGGGTCACTCCGAACCGCTTGCCGAGCAGGGCCACGAAGATCTGCGCCTTCTGCTTGCCGAAGCCGGGCAGCTCGGCGACCCGGCGAAACAGCTCGGGCCCGTCGGCGACGTCGGACCAGAGCAGGGCGGCGTCGCCGTCGTAGCGGTCCACCAGGACCTGGCACACCTCCTGCACCCGGGCCGCCATCGCCTTCGGAAACCGGTGCAGCGCGGGCGGGGTGGCGAAGATCGCGACCAGGGCCTCCGGGTCGTACCCGGCCAGCTCCGCGGCGTCCAGGTCGTGGCCGAGCCGCTGCTCCAGCACGTACGGCGAGGAGAATGCCTTCTCCATCGGCACTTGTTGATCAAGAACCATGCCAAGGAGTCTGGCCAGCGGGCTGCGCTCCAGCAGCAGGTTGGCCTCCGGGTCGATGGGTAGCACGAGCGTCATGCACACCATCCTGCCCGGCCGCCCAGCCGGGCGAACACCGACGCTCCGGGTCGGATCCGGCGGGTGGCGCTGACCGGGGACACAACGGGGGGCAGGATGGCGGCGTGGACGAACACGACATGCTGCTCTCCCCCGCTGGCGTCGACGCGCTGCGGACCGCGCTGACCGGGGCCGGGTTCACCAGCAACGGGATCGCGAACCGGCTCGGCGCGCAGGCGACCGGCGCGGTCGCGCGCAACGACTACCGGGCCGCTCTGCGGGCAACCGAGGACCGCGACCCGCTCGGCACCCTGATCCGGGTGTTCATCTGCGACCAGACCGAGTCGGAGGCGACGGTGGCTGCCGCGCTGGCGCCGCTGAGCATCGACGAGGCGGTGGCCGGCGGGCTGGTCGAGCGGCACGGTGACGGCCTGCGCGCCGGCGTCGACCTCGAACCGTACGGCGACGACTGGTGGGTGCTCGCCGACGTGCCCGCCAGCGCCCGGCCGGGCCGACCGCTGCACGCCGAGCACGTGCTCGGCCTCGGCGGGGCCACCCACACCCTGATCGGCGCGACCGTCCGTCGGCCGGTCGACACCGCGCTGGACCTGGGCACCGGCTCCGGCATCCAGGCCCTGCACCTGGCCACCCACGCGGGCTCGGTGACCGCCACGGACCTCTCGGAGCGGGCCCTGCGCTTCGCCGCGACCACCGCCGCGCTCAACGGCCAGGACTGGGAACTGCTGCGTGGCGACATGGTCGCGCCGGTGGCCGGCCGGCGCTTCGACCTGGTGGTGAGCAACCCGCCCTTCGTGGTGGGCCCGGGCACCACCACGCACGTCTACCGCGACTCCGGTCGGGTGGGTGACGCGATCGGCGCCGAACTGGCTGCCGCCGCCCCCGACCTGCTCACCGAGGGCGGCACCATGCAGTACCTGGCGAACTGGGTGCACGTCGCCGGCGAGGAGTGGGACGAGCGGGTTTCCGGTTGGTTCACGGGGACCGGCCTGGACGCCTGGGTGATCCAGCGCGAGGTGGCCGACCCGATGGCGTACGTCAACCTGTGGCTCACCGACGTCGGCGAGAGCGCCGACCCACAGCGGATGGCCGCCTGGCTGGACTGGTTCGACGCGCACAAGGTGGAGGCCATCGGCTTCGGCATCGTGTCGCTGCGCAGGGGCGGGCACGCTGACCCGGTGGTCCGGGTGGAGGAGCTGCGCCAGCGGGTGCAGCCGCCGCTGGGCGACCAGGTCGCAGCCTGGTTCGACCGCCAGGACTTCCTTCGGGTACGCGACACCGAGGCGCTGCTCGCCGAGCGCTACCGGGCCGCCGAGGGCCTCCAACTGCGGCAGGAGGCCACCATGGGCGACGAGGGCTGGGCGGTGGACCGGCAGGTCCTCGCGATGCCGCACGGCCTGCGCTGGAGCGAGGAGGTCGACCCGCTGGTATTGGCGCTGGTCGGGGGCGCCGATGGGCGGCTGCCGCTGCGCGACCAGCTCGCGCTGCTGGCCGCTGCGCACGACGTCGCGCCCGATGAGCTGGCCGAGGCGGCCGGCCCGATCGTCGCGCACCTGGTGGAGCGCGGCGTCATCGAGCCGGTGACCGCCTGATGCGGGTGACACGGGCGGCCGGGCCGCTGGCGGGCCGCTGATGCGCGCGGTGGTGCAGACCGTCGGGCGGGCCAGCGTGACGGTGGACGGCGCGGTGGTCGGCGCGATCAAGGACGGCCTGCTGGTGCTGCTCGGGGTGACCCACACCGACACCGCCGAGACCGCCGCGACGATGGCCCGCAAGGTGCACGAGCTGCGCATCCTGGACGACGAGCGGTCCGCCGCCGACACGGGTGCGCCGATCCTGGTGGTCAGCCAGTTCACCCTCTACGGCGACGCCCGCAAGGGTCGCCGTCCGAGCTGGACCGCAGCCGCCCCCGCCGAGGTGGCCGAGCCCCTGGTCACCGCCGTGGTGACCGCGCTGCGCGAGCGGGGCGCGCCGGTCGAGACCGGCCGCTTCCGCACCCACATGCTCGTCGAGAGCACCAACATCGGCCCCCGAACCATCCTCCTGGACCTCTAACCCCACCCCGCACCCCCGCCCCCGCACCCCCGCAGCGGTGATCAAGAGGTTCGCGTCAGAACTCGCCCTCGATGTGACGCAAACCTCTTGATCACCGGGGAGGTGGGGCCGAGCACGTCCGTTAGGAGAAGAGGCCTCGGCGGGACAGGGACTGGCGGAGCCAGCCGTCGAGTTCGGCGGTCCAGTCGGTGCGGTCGGCGGTGGCGTGGTCGACCGTGAAGCGGCCGAAGGCGTCGCGGCCCTCGGTGAAGACGCCGCCGCGCTTGTCGACCTCCAGCACCACCTGCATCTGCTGCGGGTCGGCGATGAAGGTGACCTCCAACTGGTTGATCGAGCGGGCGTACTGCGGCCCCGGGCTGAACTCGATCTCCTGGTAGAAGGGCAGCGTCTGCCGTACGCCGTAGATGTGGCCACGCTCCACATCGGCGCGGGCGAACCGGAAACCCAGTCGCAGCAACGCCTCCAGCAGGCGCTCCTGCGCCGGCAGCGGGTGCACCGCCACCGCGTCCAGGTCGCCCTTGTCGACCGCGCGGGCCACCTCCAGCTCCGTACGCAGCCCCATCGTCATGCCGTGCAGGTGCTGCCCGTACAGCTCGGTGACCGGCGTCTCCCACGGCACGTCGAAGCGGAACGGGATGTCGTGGCGCTGCCCCGGCTGCAGCCGGAACGCACCGGTGACCTGCTGGCGGTGGAACTCCTGAGTGGTGTCGTAGTCGTTGTCGCCGCTCTCCACCTCGACCCGGGTGACCAGGCCGAGCGTCACGTGGTCGATGTCGACCTGGTGGTCACCGCCGACGACCTGGATGCGGCCCTCCAACTGGCCGCCCGGGCGGCAGTTCGGGTTGGCCAGCACCGTCTCCACCGACGGGCCGCCGACCCCCATCGCCTTCATGAGCCGCTTGAAGACCACACCATCCTCCATCTGTTGTCCCGCCGACCCGGGATGGCCGACGGTCGGGACGGTAGCCGGGGCGGGCAAGGCACACCGGGGCGACACACCGCTCCGCCGATCCGACCGGATTCCTGTCGGGTGCCCGATCGCCTCACTCCCGTTTCACGCCCCGCCCGCCAAGCTGTGTGTCACACCGGCACCACTGGGCCGGAGGCACGGCACAGACGTGGACACGGGGAGAGACAGAGATGGCCCTGCAGATGACGGAACACCGGATGCGCCCGGCCGCCAGCACCGACACCGACGGGGCCACCGAGGTCCTCGCCGACCTGGACGCCACCGATGAGCGTGGCATCTCCACCGACCTGGTTCGGGCGTACCTCAACGGGATCGGCCGGACGAAGCTGCTGACCGCGGCCCAGGAGGTCGACCTGGCCCGGCGGATCGAGGCCGGCCTGTTCGCCGACGAGAAGTTGGCCACCTGCACCCCGGTCTCGCCGGAGCTGCGGGCCGATCTGGAGCTGATCGTCGCGGAGGGCCGCGCTGCCAAGGACCACCTGCTGGAGGCGAACCTGCGGCTGGTGGTCAGCATCGCCAAGCGCTACACCGGTCGCGGGATGGCTTTCCTGGACCTGATCCAGGAGGGCAACCTCGGCCTGATCCGGGCGGTGGAGAAGTTCGACTACGCCAAGGGCTACAAGTTCTCCACCTACGCCACCTGGTGGATCCGGCAGGCGATCACCCGCGCGATGGCCGACCAGGCCCGCACCATCCGCATCCCGGTGCACATGGTCGAGCAGGTCAACCGGATGGTCCGGGCCCGCCGCGAGCTGGCGGTGTCGCTGGGCCGCGAACCCACGGTCGCCGAGGTCGCCCAGGCGCTGGACATCCCCGAGTTCCAGGTCATCGAGCTGATCTCCTACGACCGGGAGCCGGTCAGCCTGGACCAGGCCGTCGGCGACGACGGCGAGAGCGCGCTCGGTGACTTCGTGGCGGCGGTGGACCCGCGCGGCGTGCCGGGCGACGCGGCCGCGCAGGGCGAGCTGCGCAACGAGGTGAGCATCGTGCTGGCCACCCTGTCGCAGCGGGAGCAGGCGGTCATCCGGCTCCGGTTCGGGCTGGACGACGGCCGGCAGCGCACCCTGGACGAGGTCGGCCGGGAGTTCGGCCTGTCCCGGGAGCGGATCCGGCAGATCGAGAAGGTGACGCTGCTGAAGCTGCGAGCCCCGGAGCGGGCCCAGCGCCTGGAGGCGTACGCCTGCTGACGCACCTGGTTCCCATGGAAGGCCTCGGCGGTTCGCCGGGGCCTTTCATGCTGTCGAGGTGCTTGACGGTGGCACCGATCCGCGATAGAAACCATGTGGTTATACAACCAGGAGGTTATAGGCGGTGGGCACCGAACTGTTGGACGCGACCTTCGCGGCGCTGGCCGACCCGACCCGGCGGGCCATCCTGGCCCGGCTCGCGGGTGGTGAGGCGACGGTGACCGAGCTGGCAGAGCCCTTCGCGATGAGCCAGCCGGCCATCTCCAAGCACCTCAAGGTGCTGGAACGCGCTGGCCTGATCAGCCGGGGGCGGGACGCCCAGCGCCGACCGTGCCGGCTGGAGGCCCGACCGCTGCGGGAGGCCACGGCCTGGCTCGCCGACTACCGCGACTACTGGGCGGAGAGCTACCAGCGCCTCGACGCCCTGCTCGACGAACTCCAGGCCGTCAACCAGACCGACGCCGAGCGCCGGCGCGCCCGACTGGACGGGACGGGCGGGTGACCGGCATCGGCGACGCGCTCGTCGTACACACCCCGGGCGACCGGGAGATCGTGTTGAGTCGGCTGTTCGACGCACCGGTGCACCTGGTGTTCGCCGCCTTCACCCAGCCTGAGCTGCTGGTCCGGTGGTACGGCGCACGCGGGTGGCGGCTGGCGGAATGCGATGTCGACCTGCGGGTCGGCGGACGGTGGCGGTACGTGTCACTGGGCCCCGAGGGCGCTCGGATGGTCCAGGCCGGGGTCTACCGGCAGATCGAGCCACCGCACCTGCTGGTCTGCACCGAGCTCTTCGACGACCAGTCCTACCCGGGCGAGACGCTGGTCAGCCACGAGTTCACCGAGCTGGCCGGGCGAACGACAGTCACCACCACGCTGCGCTACGCCACCCCCGAGGGGCGGGACATCGTGCTGCGCTACCCGATGGCCCGAGGCGTCGGGCAGAGCTTCACACGGCTCGCCGAACTGCTGCACCTGACAACGACGATGCGAGGAGAGACACCATGAACTGGACACTGGAAGTGGTGATCGTGCCGGTCTCCGATGTGGACCGGGCAAAGAAGTTCTACGCCGACCAGCTCGGCTTCGCCGTGGACCACGACACGGTGGTCGGCGACGGCGCACGGATCGTCCAGCTGACCCCGCCCGGGTCCGGCTGCTCGGTCGTGATCGGCAAGGGCGCCGTCCCGGACATGCCGCCGGGCTCGCTCAAGGGACTGCAACTGGTGGTGCCCGACCTGGAGCAGGCCCGCGCCGAGCTGGTCGAACGTGGTGTGGAGGTCAGCGAGATCCAGGTGCTGGGCGCCAGCCCGAGCCCCACGCCGCACCCGCTGGACAACGTCGGCTTCGTCTTCTTCACCGACCCGGACGGCAACGCCTGGGCCATCCAGCAGATCTCCAGCCGCGCCTGACCGGACCCGCTGAGAAGGGGCCTGACCGGACGCGCTGAGAAGGGGCCCTCACAAGCGGCGAGGGCCGGTGTCCGGTCGGGCGGCCACGCCGCCGACCCGTACCTGGGCGTGCAGGACCGAGATGCCGTCCGGGCGGGCGAGCACCGGGTTGAGGGTCAGCGAGCGCACCCGCGGCTGCTCGTCGGCGAGCTGACCCACCCGCAGCAGCAGGTCGGCCAGGGCCGCCCGGTCGACCGGTGCGGCGCCCCGGTGCCCGCGCAGCAGCGGCGCCGCCCGGGGCTCGTCGACCAGCTCTGCGGCGTCCCGGTCGGTCAGCGGCACCGCCCGCCAGGCCCGGTCGCCGAGCAGCTCGGTGGCGACCCCGCCGAGGCCGAAGCCGACCACCGGCCCGAACGCCGGATCTTCCACCAGCTCCACCACGCAGGCCACCCCGGGCGGGACCATCGGCTGTACCAGCACGTCCGCGCCGAATGCCGCCGCCAGCTCGGCGTACGCCCGGCGGACCGTCGACTCGTCGGGCAGGTCGAGCCGGACCGCGCCCAGGTCGAGCCGGTGCCGCAGCCCCGGGGCGGCGGCCTTGAGCGCGACCGGGAAGCCCAGCCGCGCCGCCGCGCCGGCCGCGGCGTCGACCGAGTCGACGGGCACCGACGCCACCACGTCGATGCCGTACGCCGCCAGTAGCGCGGTCGGGTCAGGCGGGTCGGCGCGCAGCGCGGTCTGCGCGGCGGTCCGGTCGATCCGGGACAGCTCGGGCGCGACTCCGGGCGGGCGACGCAGCCATTCGGCGTACCGGTGCACCCGGGCGAGTGCCCGCACCGCCTCCTCCACGCCGCCGTACACCGGCACGCCGGCCGGCAGTCGCCCGACCAGGAACGTCGCCACGGTCGGCTTACCCAACGCAAGTGCGGCGGGCAGCGCGGCGGCGACATCGGCGTCCACATTGCTGGGTTGGCCGGGCAGCGGTGGGGCGAGGACCACCACCAGCGCGTCCACCCGGTCGTCGGCCGCCGTCTCGGCCAGCGCGGCCGCGAAATCGGCGGCGCCGGCGCTCGGCCCGACGTCACGGGGGTAGCCGTCGACGACGGTGAGGCCCTGCCCGGCGCAGGCGCTCGCCGCCAGGCCGGTCAGCGCCGAGGAGTTGCCGACCACGCCGACCCGGCCGGCCGCCGGCAGTGGCTGGTTGGCCAGCAGCACCCCCACGTCGAGCAGCTCCGGAACGGTGTCCACCCGGATGACCCCGGACTGGGCAAAGAGCGCCGCCACCGCCACCTCGTCCGGCCCGGCGGTGTCGCCGACACCGACCGGACGGGCGGGCGAGGCGAGCGCGACGACCGGTTTGGCCCGGCCGATCCGCCGAGCCAGCCGGGCGAACTTGCGCGGATTACCGAAGGTCTCCAGGTACAGCATGATCACGTCGGTGTCGGGGTCGTCCTGCCAGTACTGGAGCAGGTCGTTGCCGGAGACGTCGGCCCGGTTGCCGGCCGAGACGAAGCTGGACAGCCCGAGGCCACGCCGGTCGGCCTCGGCGAGCAGCGCCACCCCGAAGGCACCGGACTGGCTGAAGATGCCGGCCCGACCGGCTGGCGGCAGCGCCGGGGCGAGCGTGGCGTTGAGGCGTACCGCCGGGTTGGTGTTGGCCACGCCGAGACAGTTCGGGCCGACCACCCGCATCCCGGCGGCGTGCGCCGTGCGGACCAGCGCCCGCTGCATGGCCGCGCCCTCGGCGCCGGCCTCGCCGAAGCCGGCCGAGATGACCACCAGGCCGTGCACCCCGGCGGCGGCCGCGTCGGCGACCACCGCGGTCGCCGCCTCCGGTGGGACCGCCACCACCGCCAGGTCCACCGGCAACTTGGCGTCGACCGCCGACGGGTACGCGCGCAGCCCCGCCACGGTCGACGCGCTCGGATGCACCGGCACCACCGCACCGGTGAAGCCGCCGTCGCGCAGGTGCCCGAGCACCGCCGCGCCGACGCCCTGGCCGGTGGCGCTGGCACCGTAGACGGCGATCCCGCGCGGGGCGAGCAGCCGGGCGATCGAGCGGGCCTCGGTGCGATGCTCCCGACCGCGCTGCACCTCCAGCGTGGCCTCGGTGGGCGCGATCGGGAAACTCAGGTGGACCACGCCGTCGGCGTACTCGCGCTGGACCTGGTAGCCGAAGTCGGCGAAGACCCGCAGCATCGTCCCGTTGGCCGGCAGCACCTCGGCGACGAAGCTCATGATGCCGTTGCGCCGGGCGGCCTCGGCCAGGTGCTCCATCAGCACGGAACCGATGCCCCGGCCCTGGTGGGCGTCCTCCACCACGAAGGCCACCTCCGCCTCCGGGGCCTGCGGGCCGAGCCGCTCGTAGCGGCCGACCGCGACGATCTGGTCGCCGGCCAGCACCACGAACGCCTCGCGGTCGCGATGGTCGACGGTGACGAAGCGGATCAGATCCCGCTCGGGGATGCGCGGGTACGGCGAGAAGTAGCGCAGGTAGCGGGTGCGTTCGGAGAACCGGCCGTGCATCGCCACGATGTCCGGCGCGTCCTCCGGACTGATTGGTCGCAGTTGGACGGTGCTGCCGTCGCTGAGCAGCACGTCCACCGACTGGTCGACGGTCGTCACCGGCCCGGCTCAGTCCCGCGGATCGTGCGGGTCGAGCCCGAGCAGCGGGAACACCGTCTTGCGGGTGGCCGCGATCGCCCGGTCCACCGCGTTCGGCTCGCCGGTCGGCTGCCACGGCTCGTACGACGGGTCCGCGTCGTCGGTCATCCGCAGCGGCACCTCCCGACCGGGGCCACGGGCGGCGGCCAGCGCCCGCCACGCCGGCGGGGTGAGCGTCGCCGGGTCGAGCGGGGCGCCGGTGGCCACGGCCAGCAGGTGGGTCCAGGCCCGGGGCACCACCTCGACCAGCGCGTACCCGCCGCCGCCGGTGGCCACCCAGCGGCCGTCGCACAGCTCGTCGGCGAGCGCCCGCAACGCCAGGTAGGTGGCCCGCTGCCCGTCCACCGTCAGGTTCAGGTCGGCGAGCGGGTCCAGCCGGTGCCCGTCGGCGCCGCACTGGCTGACCAGCACCTGCGGTCGGAACGCCCGCAGCACCGACGGCACGATCGCGTGGAACGCCCGCTGCCAACCGGTGTCGTTGACGCCCGGGGGCAGGGGCATGTTCACCGCGGTGCCCTGCGCGCCCGGCCCACCGGTCTCGTCCGGGAAGCCGGTGCCCGGGAAGAGCGCGAGTGGGGTCTCGTGCAGGCTGACCGTGAGCACCCGGGGGTCGTCCCAGAAGATCTCCTGCACCCCGTCGCCGTGGTGCACGTCGACGTCCACGTACGCGACCCGCTCGGCGCCCAGGTCGAGCAGGCGGGCGATGGCCACCGCGGGGTCGTTGTAGACGCAGAAGCCGGAGGCCCGGGCCGGCATCGCGTGGTGCAGGCCACCGGCGACGTTCACGGCTCGCCGGGCGTCACCCCGCCAGACCGCCTCGGCGGCGGCCACGGTGGCGCCGGCGATCAGCGCGCTGGACTCGTGCATCCCGTCGAAGACCGGATTGTCGGAGGTGCCCAGCCCGTAGCCGGCGAACAGCGGGTCGTACGGCGCGGCGCGCACCGCGGCCAGGTAGGCCGGCTGGTGCACCCGGGCGAGCAGGGCGTCGTCGGCGGGCTCCGGCTTGACCAGGCGTACCCCTGGGCGGTCCAGGATGCCGAGCTCGCGGGCGAGCGCGATGGTCAGCTCCACCCGGACCGGGTCGAGTGGATGCTCGCCCATGTCGTAGGCGAGCAGCGACTCGTCCCACACCACCACCGTGTCCTCGGACATGAGCCCATCGTCGCACGAGGACCGTCGCCGGCCCATCGCACGCGCTGGTCAGCGACCGGGTGTCGGTCCGGAGGCGACCGGCCGGGTCGGGTCGGCCACCCAGTTGCTCCACGATCCGACGTAGAGCGCCGCGTCCGGGCGGCCGGCCAGGTGCAGCGCGAGTACGGCCTGCGCGGCGGTCACCCCGGAGCCGCAGTACGCCCCGACGGACCGCGCCCCGGTCGCCCCGACGGCGGCGAACCGCTCGCGCAGCACGTCGGCGGCCGGGAAGCGCCCGTCCGGTCCGACGTACTCGGTGGCGGGCAGGTTCGCCGCTCCTGGCACGTGCCCGGCGACCGGGTCGATCGGCTCCACCTCGCCGCGGTAGCGGGGCGCGGCCCGCACGTCGAGCAGCACGGCGTCGTCCGCGGTCGCCAGCGCGGCGGCCTGCCCCGCGTCGAGCACCGGGAGATCGCCCGGGCGCACCTCGACGTCGCCCGAGGCCGGGGCGGGCGCCACGGTGGAGACGGGCTGGCCGGCGGCGACCCAGGCCGGGTAGCCGCCGTGCAGCAGGCGGACCGGGCGGTGCCCGGCCCAGCGCAGCGTCCACCAGGCCCGGGCGGCGGCCAGGCCGTCGCCGCCGTCGTACACCACCACGGGGTGACCGGCCCGAACGCCGGCGGCCCGCAGCGCGGCCTGCAACGCGGCCGGGTCGGGCAGTGGATGCCGGCCGCCGGCACCGGGTGGCCCGCAGAGCGCGGTGTCCAGGTCGACGAAGACCGCGCCGGGCAGGTGACCAGCCAAGTAGTCGTCGCGGCCGGGCGGGCCGGTGAGCCGCCAGCGGACGTCGAGCAGGGCGGGCGGATCGGCGCGGTCGAGCTCGGCGGCGAGCCGATCGACCTCGACCAGCGGCTCCTGGGTACCGGACATGGCGACCATCCAACACCATCCCGGTCGTCGGCTCGCGGCTCGGCGGCGGTCGATCGGCGTTCTCCGAGGTAGCATCGTGCACCGGAGGGCCGCTGACGTCATGAAGTCTCACGACCTGGTCGACACGACCGAAATGTACCTACGCACCATCCTCGAGTTGGAGGAGGAGGGTGTGCCGCCGCTGCGCGCCCGGATCGCCGAGCGGCTGAAGCAGAGCGGGCCCACGGTGAGCCAGACCGTCGCCCGGATGGAGCGCGACGGCCTGCTCACGGTTGAGGGCGACCGGCACCTGATGCTCACCGCACAGGGCCGCGGCAGCGCCGTGTCCGTGATGCGCAAGCACCGCCTCGCCGAGCTGCTGCTGGTCAACGTCATCGGGATGCCCTACGAGGAGGCCCACGAAGAGGCCTGCCGCTGGGAGCACGTGATGAGCGACGCCGTGGAGAAGCGGGTGTACGACCTGCTCAACCGGCCGACCCGCTCGCCGTACGGCAACCCGATTCCCGGGCTGGAGGCGCTGGGCTCGCCGGAGGCGGAGACCGCCGAAGCCGGCGAGGGCGAGCGCAACCTGGCCTTCCCCGGCCTTTCCGGGCCGGTCGTGGTGCGCCGGATCTGCGAGAGCGTGCAGACCAACGGTGACGTGCTGCGCCAGCTGCACGCCGCCGGCGTCGACCCGGGTGCCACGGTGACCGTGGCCCAGGAGCGCGACGGGGTGTCGATCGACCGCTCCGGGGACCGGGTCCGGCTGCCCCGCGAGGTCGCCTCCCGGGTCTTCGTCGCGGCCAACTGACCGAGGCCGGCCCCGGCGTCACAGCGCCCGGGTGTTCACCTTCTTGGCCAGTGCGATCAGGTCGGCGGTCAGCTTCTCGGCCGCCGACCTCTCGGCGTCGCGGGCGCCGGTCCAGCTCAGCTCCGCCAGCCGCCCCTCGGTGGCCAGCCAGCCCACCTCGGCGACCGGCCCGCGCCCACCCGCCGCTGCCACGGTCCGCCGGTACGCCTGCTGACCCAGCCCGGTGACCTTCGCCGCCTTGTCGGGCACCACGTCCGCGCCGAAGGTGGCCTTGTCGATCTTGGTGTCGGTCACGGTCAACGTCAGCTCCGGCAGCGCCGCGCTCTCGGCCCGGAGCACGCAGGTGTGGGTGTCGCCGCGTTCGCTGGCGGCCGCCACGTCGAAGCGCACCTTCACCAACTGCTCGATCACGGTGAAGTCCAGCAGTCGGCAGGCGCCGCCCGAGGAGGCCGCCGCCACGTCCACCGCGATCGGCGCCGGCGGCGGCACCGCCACCGGCTCGGCGTCGGCGGCACAGCCGCTCACCAGCAGCCCCGCCAAACCGGCGACCACGATCCGCCCGCGCACGCTCCACCCTCTCGCCGACCGACGGCGGTAGGCGCCCGCCGGATGTCCGTCGGAAACCGTACGGGGTGTCCGGGTCCGGCGGAAGCCCTCGTTCGGCGGGTCCGCCGCGACCCGGCCCGCGCTCATCCGGCCGGCGGATCGTCCACGTACGGGCAGTGCCGGCAGCCGCGTCCACAACAGGTGCCGCGCCGGGCGAGAAACCCGGCGCTGAGCACGAACAACCCCGTCGCCGGGTCCAGATAGCCGGCCTCCCCGGTGGCCAGCGCGGCGGCGTGCGCGGCGAGGATCCGAGCCCGGTCGGGGTGATCGGGCGGTAGCCGGGACGGGTGCGGCTCGGTGAGCGGCCGATCCGCCAACGGTCGTCGCTCTCCGGTCACCGCAGCAGTCTAGGGACGCCCGACCCACTGGTCAGCGGTGCCGGGCCAGGGCGGCGGCCACCTCGTCCCGGCCGGCGCCAGCGGCCAGCAGCAGCCGCAGCAGCACTCGCGCCTTGTACGGGTCGAGCAACCCCCCGTTGAGCAGCCCGCGCCGTTGCAGGTCGGTCTCCGAGCCGACCGCCCCGTAGGTGTGTCGCAGCACCGACCCGGCCCCGGAGCGGGAGGTGAGCACGACCGGCATCCGGCCGGCGAGGTCCCCGAGCACCGGGGCCAGCGCGGCGGGCACGTGCCCGACTCCGAAGCCGGCCACCACCAGGCCCTGGTGGCTGCCGGCCAGGCCGTCCAGCAGCAGCCCGTCGTCGTCCATCGTCAGCACGTACAGGGCCACCCGGGTCGCGTCGAGCCGGGCCGGGTCGACCGGGGGCAGCGGCTCGTGCCGCGCCGGCCGGGTGAGCACCCGCACCTCCCCCTCGATCACCTGCCCGATCGGGCCGGCGTTGGGGGCGGCGAAGGTGGCGGTGCTGGTGCTGTGCGTCTTGCGCAGCCAGCGGGCGGCGTGCACCTCGTCGTTGACGGCGACCAGCACGCCCAGGCCACGGGCGACCGGCGCGGCGGCCACCCGCAGGGCCGCGAGCAGGTTCGCCGGCCCGTCCGCGCCGGCCAGAGTGGGGTTGCGCATCGCGCCGGTGAACACCAGCGGGGCGTCGTGCGGCCAGACCAGGTCGGCCAGGAACGCCGTCTCCTCCAGCGTGTCGGTGCCCTGGGTGACCACCACGCCGGTCGCGCCGCCGGCCACCGCCCGGGACGCGTCCGCGACCACGTCGAGCAGATGACGGCCGGTGAGGTTGGCGCTGGGCACCGCGTGGGTGTCCCGCACGTCCACGGGTACGCCCAGCTCGGCGAGGCCGGGCACGGCAGCGGTGAGATCCGCGCCGGTGAGTCGGGTGACCACACCTGGGCGGCCGGCGTCGACGCCGCCCATGGCGATCGTGCCGCCGAGGGTGATCAGGGCGATGGACACGGGTGGAGCCTCCGTTCCGCCGCCCCGGTGCCGGCGGCCCTGGGACCGTACCCGCCCTGGCGACAGGCCCGATGACCAGGCCGGCGGGGCGAAATGCGGTGTCGCACGGTGTCGCGGCCCCGATAGTGTCCCCGGGCTGCCGCCCGGCGGCACCCGTGACCGCACAGACAGGCAGTGACCGTGACCGAGCAGGCGATCCAAGCCCCGACGGTCGTGGCGGGGCGAGGCCCGTCGCTGTGGCACAGCCGGAACTTCCTGCTGCTCTGGGGCGGGCAGACGGTCAGCGAGTTGGGCACCAGGATCGCCAGCGTGGCGGTGCCGCTGCTCGCCGCCGACACCCTGAACGCCAGCGTGTTCCAGGTCTCCCTGCTGACCGTCCTGGCCTGGCTGCCGTACCTGCTCTTCTCGCTGCCGGCCGGTATCGTCGCCGACCGGATCGACCAGCGACGCCTGATGATCGCGTGCGACCTGGGTCGGGCCGCGCTCATGCTGTCGCTGCCGGTGGCCGCCCTGGTCGACCAGCTCACCCTGGCCTTCCTGTACGCGGTGGTCGGGCTCGGCGGAGTGCTCACCGTGCTGTTCACCGTGGCGTACAAGAGCATGCTGCCCCGGCTGGTGCCGGCGGACCTGCTGGTGGACGGCAACGCCAAGCTCACCATCAGCCAGGACGCCGCCGAACTCGTCGGCCCGACGGTCAGCGGCGCGCTGATCGGGCTGGTCGGCGCCGCCCGGACGTTCCTGGCGAACGGGTGCGCCTTCCTGGTCAGCGCGGTGACGCTCATCCTGATCCGGGAGGCGCCCGTACGCCGCGAGCCGGCCCCGCGGGTGCCGCTGCGGGTGGAGCTGACCGACGGGCTCGCCTTCATCCGGCGGCAACCGATCCTGGTGAGCATCCTGGCCTGCACCACCTGGTCGAACTTCTTCGTGATGGCTTCCGGTTCGATCGAGGTGACCTTCCTGGTCCGTGAGCTGCACGCCACCCCGGTGCAGGTGGGGCTGGTCTTCTCGGTCAGCGCCGTCGGCGGGCTGGTGGTGGGTGTGCTGGCCGCCCGGCTGTCGACCTGGCTCGGCTCGGCCCGGGTGATCTGGGTGGCGATGACCGCGCCGGGCCCGTTCTACCTGCTCATGCCACTGGCGCAGCCCGGGTGGGGAGTGCTGCTCTACGGGGTCGGGCTCGCCGCGTTCTCCGCCAACGCGGTGCTGTACAACGTCGCGGCGATGACGTACCGGCAACGGATCACGCCGCCGGCGATCCTCGGCCGGGTCAACGCGGCGTTCCTCTGGATCTGCTTCGGGGTGATCCCGCTCGGCGCGCTGGCCGGCGGCGTGCTCGGTACCGCGCTGGGACTGCGCGGGGCGCTCTGGGTGTGCGTGCTGGGCACCTGGGCGGCGTGCCTGTTCGTGGTCTGCTCCCCGCTGCGCCGGATGCGCGACATGCCGCCGGTGTCGGCGGAGCGGCCGACGATTCCGTCGTAGGGTCCGACGATGCTCGGCACGGCACCCGTCGAGGAACACGGAGGGAACACGATGCGGAAGATCGTTGTGCACATGAGCCTGTCGCTGGACGGGTTCTTCGAGGGCCCGGGCGGCGACCTCAGCTGGCACCAGGTCGACAACGAGCTGCACGAGCACTTCAACGAGGTCATCGCCCCGATGGGCGGGTTCCTCAACGGGCGGGTCAGCTACCAACTGATGGCCGCGTTCTGGCCGACCGCCGACCAGGACCCGACCGCCAGTGCCCCGATGCGCGAGTACGCCCAGATCTGGCGGGACATGCCGAAGATCGTCTACTCCCGGACGCTCGACCACGCCGACTGGAACGCCACCGTGGTGCGTGAGGTCGACGTCGAGCAGGTCCGGAAGCTCACCGCCGAACCCGGTGGCGACCTGGCGCTCGGCGGGGCCGACCTGGCCGCCACGTTCGCCCGGCACGACCTGATCGACGAATACCGGACCTACATCCACCCGGTGTTACTCGGCCGGGGCCGCCGCCTCTTCCCCGACAGCGACGCCCCGACCGGCCTGCGGCTGGTCGAGAGCAGGAAGTTCGGCAACGGGGTCGTCCTGATCCGCCACGAGCGGGCCCGCTGAGCGGCGCCGGGCGGCTCCCGCAGGATGACCGGTCCTGGCAGGGTGTGCTCATGACCACCTTCACCACGCCGGACGGCACCACGCTCGCCTACCGGGTCCTCGGCGGTGGCGCCCCGCTGGTCTGCCTGCCCGGCGGCCCGATGCGCGACTCGGCGTACCTCGGTGACCTCGGCGGTCTGGGCGCGTACCGGACGTTGGTCGTCCTCGACCATCGGGGCACCGGCCGGTCGGCCGAGCCGGCGGACGTCTCCAGCTACCGCTGTGACCGGCTGGTCGGTGATGTGGAGGCGCTGCGCCGGCACCTGGACCTCGACCGGCTGGACCTGCTCGGGCACTCCGCAGGCGCCAACGTGGCGTTGCAGTACGCCGCCCGGCACCCCGAGCGGGTGGGCCGGCTCGCGCTGGTGACCCCGAGCACCCGGGCGGTCGGGCTCGCGGCGACCGCTGCGCTCCGCGAGGAGGTCACCCGGGTCCGGGCCGGTGAGCCGTGGTACCCGGCGGCGGTCGCGGCACTGGACTCGATGGTGGCCGGTCGGGCCACCGACGACGCCTGGCAGGCGATCGCGCCGTTCTTCTACGGCCGGTGGGACGCCGCCGCCCGGGCACACCAGGCGGCCGAGCCCCACCAGCGCAACCAGGAGGCGGCCCGGGTCTTCGGCGCCGACGGCGCCTTCGATCCGCCCGCTACCCGCACCGCGCTCGCCGCACACCACGGCCCGGTGCTGCTGCTCGCCGGCGAGCTGGACCTCGGCGCGCCGCCGGGCCTGGTGGCCCAGCTCGGCGAGCTGATGCCGGGCGCCGACCTGGTCGTCCAGCCCGGCGCGGGACACTACCCGTGGCTCGACGACGCCGACCGGTTCACCGCGACGCTCGCGGCGTTCCTCGGCTGACCGTCGGCACCAGCCGCTTGAGTCTCCACCGGGAGGAGACAGCATGGTGAAGGGCATGAACGGCGAGACGCGTTACACGATCGGCGAACTGGCCCAACGGACCGGCCTGAGCGTCAAGACCATCCGCTACTACGCCGACCGGGGCATCGTGCCACCGACCGACCGCAGCCCGGCCGGCTACCGCCGCTACGGCCCGGACGCCGCCGCCCGGTTGGAGCTGGTCCGGACGCTGCGCGACCTCGGCGTGGACCTCGCCGCCATCCGACGGGTGGTGGACCACGAGGTTCCGCTGCACGAGGTGGCCGCGGCGCACGCCGAGGCGTTGGCGGTGCAGATCCGCGTGCTGCGGCTACGCCAGGCGGTGCTCACCGCGGCTGCCAAGCGCGGCGGCGGAGCCGAGGAGATGGAGCTGCTGCACACCCTGGCCCGGCTCTCCGGGCAGGAACGTCGACGGCTGGTCGCCGACTTCCTCGACGCGGTCTTCGACGGCCTGGCCACCACACCGGCGTACCCGGGGATCATGCGGTCGCTGACCCCGGAGCTGCCCGACGATCCCCGCACCGAGCAGGTGGAGGCGTGGGTGGAGTTGGCCGAGCTGGCCCAGGACCCGGACTTCCGGGCCAGCATGCGACGGCTGGTGCGGCAGTACGCCGCCGACCACGACGTCCCAGGGCTGCCCCGCCCGGACGCCGTCGCGGTGGTCCGGGACGGTGTGGCCCCCGCCCTGGCGGCCGGTCTCGATCCGACCGGACCCGAGGCCGATCCGGTGGTCGTGGCGGTCATCGGCCGGTACGCACACCTCACCAACCGGCCCGATGACGCCGACCTGCGCCAGCGGCTGCTGGACCGGCTGGACACGGCGAACGACCCCCGCCGGGACCGCTACCTCGACCTGCTCGCGGTGATCAACGGATGGTCGACCGGCGGTGGGGTGGCGCCGGCAGTGGACTGGTTCAGCCGGGCCCTGCGCGCCCGGATGCTGACCTGATCGCCTGCGGGCGAAGGGCGTCAGGCGAACCAGCTCATCGCCTGACCGTGACCTCGGGTCCAGGCCAGCGGCGCGCCGTCCAGCGCCAGGACGTTGTACAGCCCCTCCTCCGGCGACTCCGGCAGCCCTTCATAGGGCAGCACCTCCGGGTCCTCGTTGGCGATCCAGTGACCGGGCAGCCCACGGACCAGCCGGACGAACGCCTCCCGGCGCGGCACGGGCACCTGGTAGAGCACGGAGGTGTGGAAGACCACCAGCGTCGCTTCCGCCGGCGCCCGCGCGGCCAGCGCCGGCAGGTCGTCCACCAGGTCGCCACGGACCAGCAGCGGCGGTTCGGCCGCGGCGACCGCCGCCGCGGCCCGCAGCCGCGCCCGCCGGTGCGCGTGCTCCGGCCAGATCAGCGCGTCCAACCAGGACACGTCGTCGTGGTCGGTCACGTCGAGGGGGTTGAGGTCCAGGCCGGCCCGCCACACCACCTGGGGTACGGCTGCCGGCGGGACCAACCCGCTGGCCGCGCACTCCAGGACCGGCTCCCCGGAGCCGACCCGGTGCTCGCCGTAGCGGTAGGCGTACCGGTCGGGATAGAGGCAGAGCCCGGCGGACGCGCCGACCTCCAGCAGGGCGAGCGGCTGCGGCAGCGCGGCGAGCACCGGCAGCAGAACCGCACACCGGCCGGCCTCGTTCGTCTGGGTGGCCCGAGCCCGCATCTGCGCCTCGATGGCCAACCAGTTCGCCACCGCGTAGTCGTGGAACGCAGCCGGGTCCTCGACCGGGCCGCCGAGCCACCGGACAACGCCGAACAGCAGGTTCGGCTGTCGCTTGGCCAGCGGGAGCCCGTCGAGCAGGGCGAGCAGTTCGGCGTCCCGGGACACCGCCCGGGACAGCCGCTCGTACGCGGGCGAGACCCGCCGCACCTCGCGGTTGGCGAACCTGGCGTACGCCTCAGCGGTCGTCATGCCCTGATCGTCGCAGCCATCCCCCGGCAATACCGACCCCGCCTCCCCCGGGTCACGGGCGCGGCTTCCTGCGCCGGGATATCTCCTCCAGGTGCTGACGTTGGTGCTGCCGGACCATCTCGTCCCAGGCTTCCTGGTCGTAGTCCGGGTCTGGCGGGATCCACCTGTGCGAGTTGTCGCTGTAGTGGAACCGCTCGTCGCCCCGCCGGATCAGACTCACCGAATCCAGCCCAGGAAGCGCCGGTGCAGCAGCCCGGCGGGCACCCAGGTCAGGTCCTCGGCCGCCCAGACCAGGTAGGAGCCCATGTAGAGGCCCAGCGATACCGGAGCACCGTCGAACTCGGCGCGCAACTCCGTGCGCCTGGTCCGGCAGGGCCAGGGGCCGTCGCAGCCACCGCAGGTCCACACCGGAAGGACCGGGCCGTGCGTGGTCACGGCAGGCCGTCCAGAAAGCGCCGGGTGGCGACCCGTGCGTGCCAGCGGGCCGCCCATTCCGCCTGATAGCAGGGGTACGGAGACAGCCGTGCCCACCACCAGCGACAGCCAGCGCACAGGCCGTCGACGCCGGGTAGGTGCACGGAGAGGATTCGTCCGACCTGATCCTCGGTCACTCCTGCTCCTCCCCTGGCCAGTGGCCTCGCCGGATCGGGATGCGGTGCCGGGCTCGACAGGGCAGATCCGCGCCGCAGCGACAGACCCGGCGCCACCGCCGCCACGACCAGACCGGCCGATGCCGCCGCGCCAGAGTCATCGCCACCGCCAGCACGTAGTCGTCGTACGACACCCGATTGGGCATCCGGCCTCCCGGCAGTCCGTTCCGCCATCGCCGGGCGCAGCCGATTCATAGACACCACCCTACCTTTGGCTTGACAATCTGTAAGTGACAATAGTCAACCACGAGTCAAGCCTACTTTCAGCCGGTGAAGCGACCGCGCTTGTACGGGCCTGGCGAGTTGGCCGCCCTGTTCGGCGTGTCGCGACAGCGGGTATTGCAGATCACCCGCCGGCCCGGCTTTCCCGAGCCGGTCGCCCGCCTGATCGGGACGACGATCTGGGACGCCGACGAGGTGGACGAGTGGGCGCGGCACAACCGCCCACCACGGCCTACCGACGGCGACGAAGACCGCTGATCCACGCCTCGATGGCAGACCCGCGCCGGGCCGCAGTCAGGACGGCGGTAATCACCGCCGGGTGAGACTCACCGGTCGGTCAGCCACAGGGCGATGAACGCCGGCAAGCATGCACCACCCTGAGCGGTATACCTCAGAGTCATCAATATGCCTCCGAGGTATACCGGTCTCAGGGCACATGCCCTCGGCGAGGACCTGCGGGAGCCAGAGAACAACACTGCCCCGACCTCCCATCAGGAGGCCGGGGCAGTGCGGTGTTTCGCGTACGTCAGCTGCAGCCGCTGGTGGAGCCGCAGCCCTCGCAGACGTAGCAGCTACCGGCGGGGCGCATCTTCGTACCGCAGGTGAAGCAGAGCGGTGCGTCGGCGGCCTTGCCGATCACGGCCTCCAGCAACTCGGTGCTGGAACCCACGTTCGGGGCCGGCTTGGCGGCGGCCACCTCGGCGAGTTCCTGGGCCGGCTGAGCGACGGGCTCCGGCTTGGCCGGGGCCTCCACCGGCGCCGAGGACGCCATCGCGGTGAGCTCGGCACCAGTCACCGCGGCGCTCTCCGCCTCAGCCTCGGCCCGCAACTGGGCGGCCCGCTCGCTGGCCGTGAAGATGCCCAGCTCGGCGCGGCGCTCGTAGGGCAGGAAGTCCAGCGCCAGGCGACGGAAGATGTAGTCCATCACCGACGCCGCCATGCGCACGTCCGGGTCGTCGGTCATGCCAGCCGGCTCGAAGCGCATGTTGGTGAACTTGCTGACGAACGTCTCCAGCGGCACGCCGTACTGCAGACCGATGCTGATGGCCACCGAGAAGGCGTCCATCACACCGGCCAGGGTGGAGCCCTGCTTGGACATCTTGAGGAAGACCTCACCGAGGCCGTCGTCCGGGTAGGACGACGCGGTGAGGTAGCCCTCGGCACCGCCGACGGAGAAGGAGACCGTCTCGGACGGGCGCTTCTTCGGCAGACGCTTGCGCACCGGCCGGTACTCGACGACCTTCTCGACGACCGGCGCGGCCTTGGCGGCCTCGACGGCGGCCGGGGCGGTGGTCTTGTTCGGCTTGGCCACCGAGAGCGGCTGGCCGACCTTGCAGTTGTCCCGGTAAATCGCCAGCGCCTTGAGGCCGAGCTTCCAGCCCTCGAAGTAGATCTTCTCGACGTCCTCGACGGTGGCCTGCTCGGGCATGTTGACCGTCTTGGAGATGGCGCCGGAGATGAACGGCTGGACGGCCGCCATCATCCGCACGTGGCCCATCGGGGCGATCGACCGCTCACCCATCGCGCAGTCGAAGACCGGGTAGTGCTCCGGCTTGAGGCCGGGGGCGTCCACCACGTGGCCGTGGTCGGCGATGTGCTCGACGATCGCCTCGACCTGCTCCTCGGGGTAGCCGAGGCTGCGCAGGGCGCGCGGCACCGTCTGGTTGACGATCTGCATCGAGCCGCCGCCGACCAGCTTCTTGAACTTGACCAGCGCCAGGTCCGGCTCGACGCCGGTGGTGTCGCAGTCCATCATCAGGCCGATGGTGCCGGTCGGCGCGAGGACGCTGGCCTGCGAGTTGCGCCAGCCGTTCTTGTCACCGATCTTGTTGCCCTGGGTCCACTGCTTGGTCGCCTCGCGGACGATCGCGGTGGCCACCGTGCTGGTGGGCTTGATCTCGTCGTTGGCGGCGGCATGCTTGCGCATGACCCGCTTGTGCGGCTCGGCGTTGCGGGCGTAGCCGTCGTACGGGCCCACGATGCCGGCCAGCTCGGCCGAGCGGCGGTACGCGGTGCCGTTCATCAGCGAGGTGATCGCCGCAGCGACCGAGCGGCCCTGCTCCGAGTCGTACGGCAGGCCGGAGGCCATCAGCAGGGCGCCCAGGTTGGCGTAGCCGATGCCGAGCTGCCGGTAGGCGCGGGTGGTCTCACCGATCTTCTCGGTCGGGAAGTCGGCGAAGCAGATCGAGATGTCCATGGCGGTGATGACCATCTCGATCGACTTGACGAACTTCTCCACCTCGAAGCCACCGTCGGCGCGGAGGAACTTCATCAGGTTCAGCGAGGCCAGGTTGCACGAGGAGTTGTCCAGGTGCAGGTACTCCGAGCACGGGTTCGACGCGGTGATCCGGCCGGTCTCCGGGCAGGTGTGCCAGTCGTTGATGGTGTCGTCGTACTGCAGGCCGGGGTCGGCACACTCCCAGGCGGCCTGGGCGATGGTGCGGAACAGCTTCTTGGCGTCGACGGTGTCGATCACCGCGCCGTCCAGCCGGCCGCGCAGGTCGAAGCCGCCGCCGTTCTGCACCGCAGACATGAACTCGTCGGAGACCCGGACCGAGTTGTTGGCGTTCTGGTACTGCACGCTGACGATGTCGGCGCCGCCGAGGTCCATGTCGAACCCGGCGTCGCGCAGGGCGCGGATCTTGTTCTCCTCGCGCGCCTTGGTGACCACGAATTCTTCGATGTCCGGGTGGTCCACGTCGAGGATGACCATCTTGGCCGCCCGCCGGGTCGCACCGCCGGACTTGATGGTGCCGGCGGAGGCGTCCGCGCCGCGCATGAAGCTGACCGGGCCGGAGGCGGTGCCACCGGAGGAGAGCAGCTCCCGGGAGGAGCGGATCCGCGACAGGTTGACGCCGGAGCCGGAGCCGCCCTTGAAGATCAGCCCCTCTTCCTTGTACCAGTCAAGGATCGAGTCCATCGAGTCGTCGACGGCCAGGATGAAGCAGGCGCTGACCTGCTGCGGCGACGGCGTGCCGACGTTGAACCAGACCGGCGAGTTGAAGCTGAACACCTGGTGCAGCAGCATCCAGGTCAGCTCGTGCCCGAAGATCTCGGCGTCGGCCGGGCTGGCGAAGTAGCCGTACTCCTCACCCGCGGTGCGGTAGGTGCTGACCACCCGGTCGATCAACTGCTTGAGCGACCACTCCCGCTCCGGGGTGCCCACCGCGCCCCGGAAGTACTTCGTGGTCACGATGTTGGCCGCGTTGACGCTCCACGACTCCGGGAACTCCACCCCGCGCTGCTCGAAGTTGATCGAGCCGTCCCGCCAGTTCGTCATCACGACGTCGCGGCGCTCCCAGGCGATCTCGTCGTACGGGTGGACCCCCTCGGTCGTCCACACGCGCTCGATCTTCAGCCCGGCGCTCGCGCTGGCCTTGCTCCGTGACCTGCTTGTCGTCACACCATCCCCCGACATCTCATCCGCCCCCTCGTCCACGCGGTCACCCGCCGCGCGTCCACCTGTCAGCAACACAAACCTCAATTGGTACGGCCGGCGGTCCCCGCCGCCCCGGCCTCCACCGCGCCCTCTCGGGCGCGGGCGGCGGCCCGCAATGTCTCGATCTCCTGCTCGAAGTCGGCGAGCGAGTCGAAGGACCGGTAGACGCTGGCGAACCGCAGGTACGCCACCTCGTCCAGGTCCCGCAGAGGGCCCAGGATGGCCAGCCCCACGTCGTGGCTGGGGATCTCGGCCGCGCCCTTGGCCCGTACGGTCTCTTCGACCTTCTGGGCCAGCAGCGCGATCGAGTCCTCGTCGACCGGCCGACCCTGGCACGCCTTGCGCACCCCGCCGATGATCTTCGTACGGCTGAACGGCTCGGTCACCCCGCTGCGCTTGACGACAGCGAGGACCGCCTCCTCGACGGTGGTGAACCGCTTGCCGCACTCCGGGCAGGACCGTCGCCGTCGGATGAGCTGGCCGTCGTCGGCCTCCCGCGAGTCGACCACCCGGGAGTCAGCGTGCCGGCAGTACGGACACCGCATCGCCTACCTCCTAATCATGATCAACTCGGCCGCACCGGGCACCCCCGGACATGGCTCACCGCGACGGCGCCACCCTCAGATGGCCCCCGCCGTGAGCAACCCTACGGGAGTGCGGTCGGTAGTCGGACCCAACCTGTAGGCAACTTACGCCCGTGTCACTACTACATCTAGGGGTTGACCGTATGTCGCGGGCGAACCCGGGTCAAGTTGGCTGGCATGTCCGGCGCGTCACGGACCATCCGGTCATCAGCACCCCAACGCCCCGCCGGAAGACCCAACGTCGGGGCGCCGCGCGAGTTACCGGTCGGCAGGCCGAAGCGGCCCGGAAAACGGCCGACGATCGAACACCCGTGCTACCCGACGTACCATTTATCAGAACATCCGTACGACCGGAGCCGTTTTTCACCCCGACACGCCGGTGAGAGGTCGTACAGATGTTTGAAAATGACCGATGTCACCTATACGGTCAGGAACAACCGGGCGTGATGGATCTTCAGCACCCCCGGCGACGCACCACCCTCAGCACCGTCGTGGCACCACCGCACGCACCACGAGCCGACGAGGCACCCAGCGCCGACCAGGGAGGACGGACGTGACCGAGGACCGGGCCAGCCGGCCGAAGAGCCCGCAGCAGATCACCGAGGCGGGCCCACCGGCCACCCGACGCCGCAGCGCCGCGCGCAGCCGGACGGGCCAGCCCGCCGTGCGCCCGGTCACTCCGGTGGTCAGCACCTTCCCCGACCCGGCGACGGTCGACCTGACCGCCCGCCAGCGCCGCATCCTGGAGTTCATCCGCAACTGGGTGGAGCGGCACGGCTACCCGCCAAGCGTCCGGGAGATCGGCGAGGCGGTCGGCCTGGTGTCGCCGTCCAGCGTCGCCTACCAGCTCAAGGAGCTGGAGAAGAAGGGCTTCCTGCGCCGCGACCCCAACCGGCCGCGCGCGGTGGACGTCCGCGCCCCCAGCGAGGCCATCGACGACGAGCTGAGCCGGGCACAGCGGCCGACTCCGGCGTACGTGCCGATGCTGGGCCGGATCGCCGCCGGTGGGCCGATCCTCGCCGAGCAGGCGGTGGAGGACATCTTCCCCCTCCCCCGCGAGCTGGTGGGCGAGGGCGAGGTCTTCATGCTCCAGGTCAAGGGTGACTCGATGCTCGACGCGGCGATCTGCGACGGCGACTGGGTGGTCGTCCGGCAGCAGCCGACCGCCGACTCGGGCGAGATCGTCGCAGCCATGCTCGATGGCGAGGCGACGGTGAAGACCTACCGGCGGCGCGACGGGCACGTCTGGCTGATGCCGCAGAACCCGGCCTTCGACCCGATCCCCGGTGACGACGCCACCATCATGGGCCGGGTCGTGGCGGTGCTACGTCGGATCTGACCGGTCCGCGGGTGAGTGCCGACAGCGCTCACCCGCGCTGACCCGACGACGGTTCGACCGATCGGCCGTCGCACGCCACGGCCGTGATCCGAGGCGTCAGTAGCGGTCGCCCCGGTGGCCACGACCGCCACCGGGATACGGCCCGTACGGGTCACCGGGCACTTCCTCGTCACGCCGACGGCCGGGCCGCTGGCCCCGGTAGTCGGGCTCCTGACCACCACGCCGGGGCGGCTCCGCACGACCGCCGCCAGGCTGGCCGCCGCCGGGCTGGCCACCGCCGCCGTACACGCCACCGCCGGGACGACCGCCGCCGCCCGCAGGGGGACGACCGCCACCGCCACCCGCCGGCCGGCCACCGCCACCCGCAGGGGGACGACCGCCGCCGTAGACACCACCACCGGCTCCTCCGCCGCCGGGCCGGGCCGGGCCGTAGCCACCATCGGCAGCCGCCGGACGGCCACCGCCGTACACCGCGCCACCTGCCGGGGCCGGACCACCCGCCGGAGCCGGACCACCACGACCCCCGCCGTAGACCGCGCCGCCAGCCGGCGCGCCACCGCCGTAGACACCGCCTGAGCGGTCACCGGCCGCCGGGAAACCGTCGTCGGCACGGCCGCCGCGCCGGTCGACGGGAGCGCCGTCCGGATCAGAGCGGTCAGACGCGTCGGCGGTCGGCGGCCGGCGGCGGGCCCTAAGGATGCCGATGATGCCGGCACCGACCAGCAGCAGACCGACCAGCCCGACCGCGCCGACCAGGTAGGTGATGTCGTCGAAGCTCAGCCCGTCGATCCAGGACTTCGAGGCGGCCGGTTTGGCACCACCGGCGGCCGCCAGCGGCGCCGCCGTCGAGGTGGACGGCGTATAGCTGAGGATGTCGACCGTGTCGTCCTCGGTGAACTGCTGACCGTCGGAGACGGTGAGGAAGGTCTTGCCGTCCAGGGTGTAGGTGATGGCCTCACCGAACGGGTCGGCGAGCGGCGTGACCCGGGGCTTCCCGGTGGTGAGCGCACCGACGATGTCACCGCCGGTCACGTCGAACTCGAAGGCGTCCGCGTAGGTGCGCAGGACCACCCGCGCGCCGTCCGGCGACCGCGCCGCGCCCGTGATCGCGACCCGACCGAACGTGTTGAGCGGGTTCTCGGTCTCTGTCCGAGGCAGTGAGATGTCGCCGACCTTGCGCATCGGCACCGGGTCGGTGTCACCGTTCTTCAACGCCGCTGCCGGCGTGTAGATCTCGGCCTTGCCGCTGGTCACCTTCGTGATGATCAAAGGTTTGCCGTCGTCGCCGATGATCAGCGCCTCGGCGTCGTGCGGCTTGCCCTCGGGGTAGGAGAGCCGGTGCAACACCGGCTGCTTGGCGCCGGTGACCGGCATCGACCAGAGCGCGACCCGGGTACGGCGCTCCTTCGAGGTGGCGTTGTCGCCGATGTCGGCGATCCAGAGGGTCGCGCCGTCCTTGGAGAGGGCGAGGTCCTCGGTGTCGAACGGGCCCTGCCCCGAGTACCGGACCGGCTCCTTCGAGATCTTGCACTTACTGTCCAGGAAGAAGACCCGCTTGCGTGCCGCGTTGTCGGTGCCGTCGTTGATGACGATGTAGCCGCTCTTGGTGGCCACCAGCCCGGACAACTCCCGGAGCCGCTCGTCGACGATCGTGCAACGCTTCTTACCAGGCGTGACGGCAGGCTGCTCGGACGACCCGGGAGCGGGTGCCGCAGCGGCGACTCCGGCGAGCGCCACGGTTGCCCCAAGCAGGCCGAGGGCAACCGTGACCGAGGAAACAACGCGGCGCATTCGGCCAGTGTCGCATGCCACGCGTTTCTGTTGGATGACGCGTGGACGCTCAGGCCCGGGCGCCAGCCGCCTGACCCTGCCGCTCGACATCGAACGGCGCCAGCTCAGCGGCGAGCGCCGCACCGACCCGGACGTGCAGCAGCGTGCCCTCCGGCAGGTGTGACGTGCTGAGCACCTCGCCCGTGCGGTGCACCCGCGCCACCAGGTCACCCCGGTCGTACGGCAGCACAGCGCGGACCTCCACAGCCGGGCGCGGCAACCGCTCCTCGATCGCCTCGCGCAGCCCGTCAATGCCCCACCCGGAGTGCGCGGAGACGAAGATCGCGTCCGGCCAGAGCCGCTTGAGCCGCAGCAGCGTGTCCTCGTCGGCCGAGTCGGTCTTGTTGACCACCAGCAGCTCGGGAAGCCGATCCGCGCCCACCTCGGCGAGCACCTCGTGGACCGCCCGAACCTGCTCCTCCGGATCCGGGTGGGTGCCGTCGACGACGTGCACCACCAGATCCGACTCGGCGACCTCCTCCAGCGTCGAGCGGAACGCCTCGACGATCTGGTGCGGCAGGTGCCGGACGAAACCGACCGTGTCGGAGAGGGTGTAGAGCCGCCCGTCGGAGGCGGTGGCCTTACGGGTGGTCGGGTCCAGGGTGGCGAACAGCGCGTTCTCCACCAGCACGCCCGCGCCGGTCAGCCGGTTGAGCAGGCTGGACTTGCCGGCGTTGGTGTAGCCGGCGATGGCCACCGCGGGGACGGCGTTACGGGAACGCCGCGCACGCTTGGTCTGGCGTACCGTCTTCATGCCCTTGATCTCGCGGCGCAGCCGGGAGATGCGGGTACGGATCCGACGCCGGTCGGTCTCCAGCTTGGTCTCACCGGGACCACGCAGACCCACGCCGCCGCCGGCGCCACCGCCGCGACCGCTACCACCGGTCTGCCGGGAGAGCGTCTCGCCCCAACCGCGCAGTCGCGGCAGCAGGTACTCGAGCTGGGCCAGCTCGACCTGCGCCTTGCCTTCCTTGCTCTTGGCGTGCTGAGCGAAGATGTCGAGGATCAGTGCCGTCCGGTCGACCACCTTGACCTTGGTGCGCTGCTCCAGGTTGCGCAGCTGGGACGGGGACAGCTCGCCGTCACAGATCACCGTGTCGGCACCGCTGGACAGCACCACCGCGCCGAGATCCTCAACCTTGCCGCGGCCGATGTAGGTGGCCGGGTCGGGTCGGGTGCGGCGCTGGATCAGCCCTTCGAGCACCTGCGAACCAGCGGTCTCGGCCAGCGCGGCCAGCTCGGTCAGCGAATTCTCCGCGTCGGTCACCGTGCCCTCGGTCCAGACACCCACCAGGACGACCCGCTCCAGCCGCAGCTGCCGGTATTCCACCTCGGTGACGTCGGTGAGCTCGGTGGAGAGGCCCGGTACGCGTCGCAGCGACTGCCGCTCCGACAGCTCCATCTCGCCAGTGGTGACGTCGTCGAACTCGTCCTCGACGGGGACGAAGCTCTCCTGGTCTCGCAAGCGGGTCTCCTGTCCGTTTTGATAAGTAGAAAGTAATCCTGACATGACGCAACGCTGAGCGCACCTGCTATATGCCCACCCCAGGGGTCACCAAAAGTGGGGGCGAATGCCGGTCGACCTCGACAACCCGGTAGAAATGCGGGGCGGCGGCCGAGCGGCCGCCCAGCCGTGACGGAGGGACCCCGTGGCCATCACCCGACTGCCGAGCGCCGGATTTTCAATCACCATCCGGATCGCCGTAACCGCGGACGCCTCCTCGATCGGCCGGCTCACCACGTCGGTCGGCGAAGCCGGGGCGATCGTCACGGCGTTGGACGTGGTGGACTCGGACCCGACCCACGTGATCGTCGACCTGACCTGTGACACCGCCGACGCGAGCCACGCCGACCAGGTGGTCGACGCGCTGACCGCGCTGGACGGCGTCGACGTGCGCAAGGTTTCGGACCGGACGTTCCTGCTGCACCTCGGCGGCAAGATCGAGGTGACCTCGAAGGTCGCGCTGCGCAACCGTGACGAGCTGTCCCGGGCGTACACCCCGGGGGTTGCCCGGGTCTGCATGGCGATCGCCGAGAACCCGGCGGACGCCCGCCGGCTGACCATCAAGCGCAACACCGTCGCGGTGGTCAGCGACGGCTCCGCGGTGCTCGGCCTGGGCAACCTCGGGCCGGCCGCGTCGCTGCCGGTGATGGAGGGCAAGGCGGCGCTGTTCAAGCGCTTCGGCGGGGTGGACGCCTGGCCGGTGGTGCTGGACACCCAGGACACCGACGAGATCGTGGCCATCGTCAAGGCGATCGCGCCGGCGTACGGCGGGATCAACCTGGAGGACATCGCCGCGCCGCGCTGCTTCGAGATCGAGGCCCGGCTGCGTGAGCTGCTGGACATCCCGGTCTTCCACGACGACCAGCACGGCACCGCGATCTGCGTGCTGGCCGCGCTGACCAACGCGCTGCGGGTGGTGGGCAAGCAGCTCGCGGACGTCCGGGTGGTGGTCTCCGGGGCCGGCGCGGCCGGCACCGCGATCATGAAGCTGCTGCTGCGCCAGGGCGTCGGCGACATCATCGCGTACGACCGGGAGGGCGCCCTGCACCGCGGGCAGACCGGGCTCAACTCGGCCTGGCAGTGGCTGGCGGAGAACACCAACAAGGAGAACTACTCCGGCGATCTGCCGGGCGCGATCCAGGGTGCCGACGTGTTCATCGGGGTGAGCGCGCCGAACCTGCTGACCGGCGACGACATCGCCGGAATGGCCAAGGACTCGATCGTCTTCGCGCTCGCCAACCCGGACCCGGAGGTCGACCCGCGGGAGGCGCGCAAGTACGCCGCGGTGGTCGCCACCGGCCGCTCGGACCAGCCGAACCAGATCAACAACGTGCTCGCCTTCCCGGGTGTCTTCCGCGGCATGCTCGACGCGCACGCCGAGGAGTTCACCGAGGAGATGGCGATCGCGGCCGCCCGGGCCATCGCCGACGTGGTCGGCGAGGAAAAGATCAACCCGACGGTGATCGTGCCGAGCGTCTTCGACCCCCGGGTCGCCCCGGCGGTCGCCGCCGCCGTGCGCGCCGCCGCCCACAACCCCAGCCCGCTGCCGGCCGCCGACCCCGGCCCCGCCGACCTCCCCGAGATCGCCGCCAACGCCTCCGCCACCCCCTGACCCTTCCCTCTGTTGATCAAGAGGTTTGCGTCATTCAGCGCCTCGCTGGCGACGCAAACCTCTTGATCAACAGAGGGCAGGGTCAGGCGGCCCCGGGCAGCGCGGCGAGGTCGACCTCTCCGGTGGCCACCAGGACGGCAGGGCCGGAGAGCCAGCAGGAGTCGTCGGTCACGGTGACCGTGACGCGGCCACCGAGGACGTCCACCGCGACCACCCCGGCGTCCCGGCCGCCGTCGCGCAGGGCCACGGCGGCCACCGCGCAGGCGCCGGTGCCGCAGGAGAGGGTCTCCGCGCTGCCGCGCTCGTACACCCGCATCAGGGTGTGCTCGTCAGTGCCGTCGACCGGCTCGCCCGCCACGATGAACTCCACGTTCACCCCGGCCGGGAAGACCTCCGGGTCGTACCCGGGCGCGGTCTTGAGGTCCAGCGCGGACAGGTCCAGGGCAGCCGGCAGGACACAGACCAGGTGCGGGTTGCCGACGTCCACGGCGGTGCCGGGCAGGGTCAGCCCGCCCAAGGTGGCCGCCGAGCCGGCGTGCAGCCGGGGACGGCGCATCTCGACGGCGACGGTGTCCCCCTCGACCAGCGCGCGTACCAGGCCGGCGCGGGTGGCCACCGGCAGCGCCGCACCCGCAGGCGTGGCCAGCCCGGTGTCGATCAGGTAGCGGACGAAAACCCGCGCGCCGTTGCCGCACATCTCGGCGAACGAGCCGTCGGCGTTCCAGTAGTCCATGAACCACTCGGCCTCACCGGCCTGCCCGGCGCCGTCGGGATGCTTGGCCGCGCGGACCACCCGCAGCACCCCGTCCGCGCCGATGCCCCGCCGTCGGTCGCAGAGTGCAGCGACCAACTCCGGGGTCAGATCGAGCTGACCGTCCGGGTCGGGAAGGAGGACGAAGTCGTTGCCGGTGCCGTGGCCCTTGGTGAACTCCACGTCTCCATCATCGCGCAGCGGCGGGCACCAGGCGCAGGGCGGCCTCGATCAGGTCCGGCGTTGCCGAGTCCAGCCAGTGGATCCGCGGGTCGCGCCGGAACCAGGAACGCTGGCGGCGGACGAACCGCCGGGTCGCCCGGACCGTCTCCTCGTGCGCCTGCGCCTCGGTCAGCTCACCGGCGAACAGGCGCAGCACCTGCTGGTAGCCGAGCGCCCGGCTGGCCGTCCGCCCCTCGGGCAGCCCCCGCCCGACCAGCTCGCGGGTCTCGGCGACCAGGCCGTCGGCCCACATCCGGTCGACCCGCAGGGCGATCCGCTCATCCAGCACCCCGGTGTCCAGGTCGACCCCGAGCTGCACCGACGGGTAGTACGGCGTCGGCTCGGGCAGCGACGCGGCGAACGGCGCACCGGTGAGCTCGATCACCTCCAGTGCCCGGACGATCCGCCGGCCGTTGCCGGGCAGGATGCCCTCGGCGGCGGCCGGGTCGGCGGCGCGCAGCCGCGCGTACAGCGGTGCCGGGCCGACCTCGGCCAGCTCCCGTTCCAGGCGCTCGCGCAGCGCCGGGTCGGTGCCCGGGAAGTCGAAGTGCTCCAGCACGGCCCGCACGTACAGCCCTGAGCCGCCGACCAGCAGCGGCACCCGGCCCCGGGACAGGATGTCGTCCACGGCGGCACGGGCCAGTCGCTGGTACTCCGCGACGCTTGCCGGCTCGGTGACCTCCCAGACGTCCAGCAGGTGGTGCGGCACCCCGTCCCGCTCGGCGGGGGTCAGCTTGGCGGTGCCAATGTCCATGCCCCGGTAGAGCTGCATCGAGTCGGCGTTGACCACCTCCCCGTCCAGGGCGTGCGCCAACGCGATGCTCAGCGCCGACTTGCCCGCCGCGGTCGGGCCGACCACCGCGACGACCGTGCCGACCGGGCGGGTCCCGTCGCGGGTCACGCGGGCTCCCAGGACGCCACGAAGTAGGCGACACCGTAGGGGGCGGCGTCGTGCAGCAGCTCGCCCCGCCACCGGCGCCCCGCCGACCGGGCCGCACCGGCGAGCACTTGCCAGGGCGCCCGGCCGGCGGCCTTCAGCTCCGCGGACAGGCCGGGGTCGAGGTCGAGCAGGACGTCCAGGTCCGCCCCGGCCAGGGCCGTGGCGACCCGCTGGTCGTACGGGCGGGCGCGCGGATCGTCGTACCCGGGAGACTTCTCCCCCCGGCAGGCCGACCCGTCCCCGAGCACCAGCAGCGCCACCCGGGCGCCGACGGCGCTGATCTGGTCGGCGAGCGCGGCCAGCTCGGCGGGGCCGGCGTCGGCGGCCACCTGCACGGCGGTCACCGGCGGCCGCACACGGTGCCGGGCCAGCAGCCATGCGCCGATGGTCAGGCTCAGCGGCAGGACCGCGCCCCGGTCGGGCTGGCCGGGAGTCAGCGGCACGTCCAGGTCGACGCCCCAGGGCTGCAGGGAGCCGGTGGCCGGGGGCAGGATCGGGCCGGTGGCCGGGCCGGCGCCGAGGAGCACCACGGCGTCCGGGTCGGCGGTCAAAAGGCCGCGTACGGCGATGTCACAGGCCGCCCGCAGGTCGTCCAGTTCCGGTGCGGCGGCGGCCGCCACCTCGGGCACGAGCAGGGGCGGATGGGGGCAGACTGCGGCGGCGACCAGTGGCACTCGTTCACCGTAGCGGGAATGCTCGGTGCGTCTCCGCGCCGATCCGGTCATTCGGGCGCTAGGACACCGTATGGTCACGGTCGGCGATAGGCGCTCGACGCGGACGGGGTCGGACCTGTGACAATGCCGGAAGCAACTTGACTGCGCCGTGGCGGCGACGGGGGCCAGTTCCCTCGACGCCGGGAGAACGAGGATGGGCACATGAGCGACTGGACTGCCTTCGGACGGGTGGACGCGGACGGCACCGTGTACGTCAAGACCACCGAGGGCGAGCGGGTGGTCGGATCCTGGCAGGCGGGAGCACCGGAGGAAGGCCTGGCGCACTTCGCACGCCGCTTCGCCGACCTGGTGACCGAGGTGGACCTGACTGAGGCGCGGCTCAACTCGGGCGCGGCGGATGCCGGGCACTCGCTGAGCACGATCCGGCGGATCCGCGCCTCGCTGCCCGAAGCCCACGTGGTCGGCGACATCGACGCGCTGGCCGCGCGGCTGGACAAGCTGGCCACCCTCGCCGAGGAGAAGGCCGGCGAGGCGCGCGCTGCCCGGGACGCCGCTCGCGTCGAGGCCCTGGCCCGCAAGACCGCGCTGGTCGAAGAGGCCGAGAAGCTCGCCGCCGAGTCCACCGGCTGGAAGACCGCCGGGGACCGGCTCAAGGAGATCCTCGACGAGTGGAAGTCCATTCGCGGGGTCGACAAGAAGGCCGACGGTGAGCTGTGGAAGCGGTTCGCCGCCGCCCGGGACGGCTTCACCCGCCGCCGGGGCGCCCACTTCGCCTCCCTGGACGCGCAGCGCAAGCAGGCGCAGACGGCCAAGGAAGAGCTGGTCGCCGAAGCGGAGAAGCTCAGCGACTCCACGGAGTGGGCGGCCACCGCCAACCAGCTCAAGGAGCTGATGACCCAGTGGAAGGCCGCGCCGCGCGCCTCCAAGGAGGCCGAGCAGAAGCTCTGGGAACGGTTCCGGGCCGCACAGGACTCCTTCTTCAGCCGGCGCAGTGAGGTCTTCTCCGCCCGGGACAACGAGCAGCGCGGCAACCTGGAGCGCAAGCAGGCCCTGCTGGCCGAGGCCGAGGCACTGGACATCGACGGTGACCCGAAGGGCGCCCAGGCCAAGCTGCGGGAGATCCAGGCACAGTGGCACGAGGCCGGCCGGGTTCCCCGGGAGGCCGCCTCCGGGCTGGAGCGCCGGCTGCGCGTCATCGACGACAAGGTCCGCGAGGTGATGGACTCGGCGTGGCGCCGGACCACCAAGGAGGACAACCCGCTGCTCGCCCAGATGCGGGCGCAGGTGGCGGAGGCGGAGGACCGGCTGGCCCGGGCGCAGAGCGCCGGGGACGCCCGCCGGATCAAGGAGGCCGAGCAGGCCCTCGCCGCCAAGCGGCAGTTCCTCCAGCTCGCCGAGCAGGCCGGCTGAGCTGACGCGTTCCGGAAGCCCCGGCCCCGCTAGGGGACCGGGGCTTCCGCACGTCCGCGCCCAGCCCATGATCGTGCTCGATCCAGGAAGTAGTGGCATCAGGATCAGAGCGAGACCACTACAACCAGGATCGAGCACGATCATGCGGGGTACGCGCGCCGCGGGCAGGGTGGCGCGGGCGTGAGGCACGGGCAGCGCGGACGGCGAGCGGCACGGTGAGGCTCAACGGCACCAGCTGCTGAGCTGCCGGGCCGCCGGATCACGGCGTGAGCAGGGGTCCCTTGTTGTCGCCGGGCGACAACAAGGGACCCCTGCCGTCGGATCAGTGCGCGGCGCAGCCGCTGGTGGTCGCGGGCACGACCGCGGGGGCGCCGATCGTGGGCAGCCCCAGCAACACCCCGGGGGTACGCGGAGAGCGCCCCGCCTCGGCGGCGTCGCCGGCCCGGGTCCGCCGGTGCGACAGCGGCGCACCGTCGGCGTTGAGGTGATGCGGCGCGGCGTACGTGACGGTGGTGTGCACGATGTCCCCCGGCCGGATCTGGCCGGCCATCGACCCGCCGTCGGCCGTTCCCGTCGCGAAGTGCACCAGCCGACCGTCGCGGGCCCGGCCGGACATCCGCCCGGTCTGCTCGTCCTTGCGGCCTTCGCCGACCGCGACCAGCACCTCGACGGTCTCCCCCACCAGGCGCTTGTTCTCCGCCCAGGTGATCTCCTCGACGGTGGCGACCAGCCGCTCGTAGCGCTCCTGCACGACCTGCTTGGGCAGTTGGCCGTCCATGGTGGCGGCGGGGGTGCCGGGGCGCTTGGAGTACTGGAAGGTGAATGCCGAGGAGAACCGGGCCTCGCGGACCACGTCCAGGGTGCGCTGGAAGTCGGCCTCGGTCTCGCCAGGGAAGCCGACGATGATG
Organism: Micromonospora sp. NBC_00858; assembly: GCF_045207365.1. Taxonomy (NCBI): domain Bacteria; kingdom Bacillati; phylum Actinomycetota; class Actinomycetes; order Micromonosporales; family Micromonosporaceae; genus Micromonospora; species Micromonospora sp. NBC_00858. The sequence goes on from NZ_CP108828.1 coordinate 4,660,751, forward strand.
TCGGTGGTGATCGCGGCGTCCGGCATGGCCGCCCGGACCTTCTCGATGATCCCCAGGTAGCGCTCGGACCGGTAGGACCGGCGCATCACCCGGAGCACGTCGTCGGAGCCGGACTGCAACGGCATGTGCAGCGAGTGGCAGACGTTCGGCGTCTCGGCCATCGCGGCGATCACGTCGTCGGTGAAGTCCTTCGGGTGCGGGCTGGTGAACCGGACCCGCTCCAGCCCGTCGATGTCGCCGCACGCGCGCAGCAGCTTGCCGAACGCGTACCGGTCACCGAACTCGACGCCGTAGGAGTTGACGTTCTGCCCGAGCAGAGTCACCTCCAGTACGCCCTCGTCGACCAGGGCGCGCACCTCGGAGAGGATGTCGCCGGGGCGGCGGTCCTTCTCCTTGCCGCGCAGCGCCGGCACGATGCAGAACGTGCAGGTGTTGTTGCAGCCCACCGAGATCGACACCCAGCCGGCGTACGTCGACTCGCGCCGGGTGGGCAGCGTGGACGGGAAGACGTCCAGCGACTCCAGGATCTCCACCTCGGCGGCGGCGTTGTGCCGGGCCCGCTCCAGCAGCACCGGCAGCGCACCGATATTGTGGGTGCCGAAGACCACATCCACCCAGGGAGCCTTGCGGACGATCTCGCCACGGTCCTTCTGGGCCAGGCAGCCGCCGACCGCGATCTGCATCCCGGGGTGCTTGTCCTTCACGGGGCGCAGACGACCGAGGTTGCCGTAGAGCCGATTGTCGGCGTTCTCCCGGACCGCGCAGGTGTTGAAAACGACGATGTCGGGGGTGTCGTCGGCCGGCACCGCACGCACGTAGCCAGCCTGTTCAAGCAGGCCGGAGATGCGCTCGGAATCGTGCACGTTCATCTGGCAGCCGTACGTCACGACGTTGTAGGTCCTAGCCACCCTCTTGGTGCCCCTTCCCCTCGGGCTACCAGGGTAGCGGCCCGGTCGGCAGGCCCAGCCGACCGGCATTGACCCGGTGGCCCATGGCGGGGGCTCACGACGGGCAGTACGCTGCACAACAAGAATATGTCTGGGCGATTTCGGGGGCTTTGCACTCGGTGCCGCCGATGCGCGGCTCCGTACTCGGGGGACCACATGACGACCCGCGGGAGGCAACCGTGACGCGACAACATGCGGCACAGCACTCCGTCGCCACTCCGGATGGCCGCCGCCTCGCGGTGGAGACCTCCGGCTCGCCGGACGGGCCCGCGGTCTTCCTGCTGCACGGCACACCGGGCAGCCGCAGCGGCCCCCGCCCTCGCGGCATCGTCCTCTACCGCCTCGGCATCCAACTCGTCTGCTACGACCGGCCCGGTTACGGCGACTCCAGCCGGCACGAGGGTCGACGGGTGGCCGACGCGGCGGCCGACGTGGCGGCGATCGCCGACGACCTCGGCATCGAGCGGTTCGCGGTGGTGGGCCGCTCCGGCGGCGGGCCGCACGCCCTGGCCTGCGCCGCGCTGCTGCCGGACCGGGTCACCCGGGCCGCCGTGCTGGTGGGGCTCGCCCCGGCCGGCGCACCCGACCTGGACTGGTACGCCGGCATGTCCGAGACCAACGTCGAGGACTACGGGCAGGCCGATGAGGACCTGGCCGAACTCACGCTCAACCTGAAGGTCCGCGCGGAACAAACCCGGCGGGACCCGATGACGCTGCTGGAATTCCTCCGCCCTCAGTTGCCCGAGGCGGACATCCGGGTGGTCGACGACGTCGCGATCCGCCGGCTGCTGACCGACATGTACGCCGAAGCGCTGCGGCACGGCCCCGAGGGTTGGATCGACGACGTCCTGGCGATGCGGCGGGGCTGGGGGTTCGACCTCGGCGCGATCCGCGCGCCGGTGCGGCTGTGGCACGGCGAGCAGGACCGCTTCTCCCCGGTCGAGCACTCCTGGTGGCTTGCCTCGCGGATCCCGCACGCCGAGGTCCAGGTGCAGGCCGGCGCCGCGCACTTCGGCGCGGTGGAGATCCTGCCGCAGACCCTGGCCTGGCTGACCACACCGGAACTCGCGGCCAGCCCGCAGCTCTGAGCCCGAGCCGCAGCACGGCCACGGCGACGGCCCGGACGACCGGACCGGCCGCCGAGCCGCCACCTGCCCCCGGTCAGAACGAGTGCGGGTCGATCACCCGGACCACGAACCGCCGCTCACGCAGGGTCTGCACGGTCGGATGCTCCTGGCCGATCACCTCGGCCAGCCGGTCGGCCACCGCGGCCACGGCCTCGGCGGGAGCGCCGTCACCAGCGTGCCTCGACACCAGGGCGAGATCACCGAGGCAGCGAAGCGTGTCGGGGTGAGCCGCGCCGATCACCTCGGACAGCCGGTCGGCGGTCTCCCGCAGCCGCTCCCGCGCCGGCACCCACTCACCCTCCTCGGCGAGGCACACCGCCTGGTTCACCTCCGCCGCCAGGGTGTGCGGGTGATCCGGGCCGAGCACCTTGCGCAGCTCGCCGGCCGCCCGCGCGGCCGACGCGCGGGCCTCCGACCGGCGGCCGACCGCACGTTCGGCGGCGGAGATGTTGCTCAACGTCGCCAGGGTGTGCGGGTGCGTGGGGCCGAGGCGCAGATCCTCCTCGTACGCCTGGCTGACCGCGGTCATCTCGGTGAGCGCCCGGGCCGCGTCGCCGACGGCCAGCAGGTTCGCCGCCCGGCTCGCCCGGCACGACACCGTGTCCGGGTTGTCCGGCCCGAAGCGTTCGTCGAGCTTCCGGTAGGCCGCCTCGAACAAGGGTGCGGCCTCGCCCGCCCGACCGGTACTGCGCAGCGACACCGCCAGGTTGACCTGGGCACCGAGGGAGAGGCCGTCGTCGGGCCCCAGCACCTCGCAGTACGCGTCATACACCGTGCGCAGCAGGATGGCCGACCTCTCGTACTCGCCGGCCTCGCGCAGGTCGCTGCCCAGTCGGACGGCGGAGACCAGGGTGTACGGGTTGGTGGGGCCGAGTACCAGCCGCCGCCGCTGGTGCACCTCGTCGTCCCATCGGCGGGCCGACCGGTAGTCGCCGACCAGCCGGTACGAGACAGCGAGGTTGTTGGCCGCGCTCAACGTCCGGGGATGGTCCTCGCCGAACACCTGGAGCCAGGAGGCGTACGTGGACCGGTCCCGTTCCAGCGCCTCGGCGTACCGGCCGAGCGCCCGCAGGTCACCGGCGAGACTGCCGGCGGTCATCAGACTGTGCGGGTGCAACGGGCCCAGGAGCCGGCGCTGCTCGGCCAGCACCGCCTCGTCCAGGTCCCGGGACTCGTCGAACCGGCCCAGGCTGCGCAGGATGTTCGCCCGGTTGAACCGCAGGTACAGCAGCTGGCGACCCAGCGCCGTGGCCTCACCCTCGTCGTCCAGGCCCTCCAGCCGCGCGGACCAGGTTTCGTCCACCTGCTCGCTGAACCCGTTGGCCTGCTCCAGGCCGCCGCGCTGCCACAGGTAGCGGACCCGGTCGATCAGCAGTTGACACACCGACTCGTCGGGGCAGGACACCGCGTCGGAGACCTCCAGGTGTGGCCAGAGCATGCGCAGCCGGGGCCAGGTGGTCGGATCGTCCACGTCGCCGCGCGGTCGGGACGCGGCCAGCACCAGGTGCACCTGGTGCCGAACGGTGACGATCTCGTCGTCGGTCATCCGGTCCCGCACCACCGCCTGCAACAACCGGTGCACCTGAACCCGACCGCCCTGGACGTCGAGTTTGAGCAGCGCCAGCCGGTTGATCTGCTGGATCAGCGCGCCGCGCACGAGCCGTTCCGACACCGACGGGTCGAACGGCACGAGGGCCGCCGCCATCTCGTCGCTGTAGATCAGGTCGAGGGCGATCTCCGGGGCCAGCACCGAGCAGAGCTGCAACAGCCGGTACGCGGCGGGCGCCTGATCGTGCAGCCGGTTCAACGACAGGTCCCAGGTGGCCTCCACGGAGAGCGCGCTGGGGCCGTGCCGCTCGATCTGCCGCAGGTAGTCGGCGACCGACGTGCCGGTGTCGGCGAGCCACGCGCCCGCGGCGGCCACCGCGATCGGCAGGTCGCCGAGCGCATCGGCCACCCGGTCGGCCTCCTCCCCACTGATCGTGGGCACCCGCTGGGCGAGGTGAGCGACGCTCTCCGTCCGGTCGAAGACATCGACCTGGATCGGGTTCGCCCGATCACCCCAGGCGCGGTTGCGGGAGGTCAGCAGGACGTGCCCAGGCCCCTGTGGCAGGAACGGCTCGATCTGGTCGAGTTCCTCGGCGTTGTCGAGCACGACGAGCCACCGCTCGTACGGCTCGCCCCGGCCCAACACCTGCAGCACCGACCGGACGGTGTCGGGCGTGGTGGGCCCGGCGGTGATGCCGAGCCGCGTGGCGAGGTCGGCCAGGGCGGTGTCGACGAACTGCGGCGGGTCCGCGACGATCCACCAGACCACGTCGTAGGCGGCCTTGAACCGGTGCACGTACTCCAGGGCGACCTGCGTCTTGCCGACGCCGCCCATGCCCTGCAGAGCGACCGGCAGCACCACCGCGCTGCCTCCGCTCTGCAACTGGGCGCGCAGTTGCGCCAGGTCGTCCTCGCGGCCGGTGAAGCGCGCGTTCCGGTTGGGCGCATTGAAGATCAACGGCTCGGCGCCGGGATAGCGGGCACCCCCGCCCGCCGGACCGTCCGCTGGCGACGGAACCGGTCGGCCGACCAGCCGCAACACCCGCTCCACGGCCGTCGCGGCGCTCACGTTGACCAGGTTGGTCGAGCTCTGGGCCGGGAACTCCGCCAGCGGGCGCAGGTCGGAGACGTACACGGCGAGGGCCGTGGAGCCGGTGCTGGTGTCGCGGGCCGGCAGGCCACCGGACGGTGTCGCCACGTAGGCCGGCGACACCACCGTCAGCGTGCGCGGGGCGGGCGTACCGGCGGACCCGACGGCGGACCCGGGGTCCACGACCCGCATCCCGGCCGAGCTGAGCACCCGCTCCAGCCACTCGGCCCAGATGGCGTCCTCCGGGGCGCAGCGGAGCACGATCTGGTCGTCGATCGCCTCGGTACGCCGGCGGAAGCGGGCCTTGCCCCGTTCCCGCACCGACTCGTCCATGACCGGCAGCGAGGTCACCGCTCCCTCGGTGAGGATCCCGGTCAACGTCTCGAACGCGGCCAGCAGTGACGTCGGGGATCCGGGCGGGTCGCCGAACGTCGCCAGCGTCTCCTCGTACGCGTAGAACGGCCGGTACGGGACCTCCACCGCCGCCCAGTACCGCCGCCGCTCGGCCTCCGTCATGCCGGCCGGTAGCCCGCCGAACCGGCGCATGGCCAACAGGCGGCCCGCCTCGGCGCGCTCCTTCTCGGCCTGGTCCACCCGCATCGGCACCGGCAGGACCCGGATGTCCCGCCGCCGATAGCGGTCCCGCACCGAGTGCGCGACCCGGGCCGCGCCGTCGATGCCCTGGTCGCTGAGGGTGAAACAGTCGACCAGGGTGTCCGGCAGGTGCAGGGTGCAGATGTCGGCGACATCGCTCAGCCCCGTCCGGCTGTCGATCAGCGTGAAGTCGTACTGCCGCTTCATGTCCGCCCGCAGCGCCTCGAAGAACTGCGCCCCGCCCAGCCGGTTGTAGAAGTTGTCCCAGTCCAGCCCGCTCACCGAGACGGCGTAGTCGCTGTTCTGGCGGCCGGCGGAGAGGAAGTCGAGCCCGCCGCCGTCCGGGAAGTTCCAGCGCAGCGAGAACGCGTGGCGGCCGACGCGGGCGTACTGCTCCATCCACCGCTCGGGGCGGTCGTCGGCCCGGGTGGTCTCCCACTCGTAGTCGCGGATCAGGTCGATGACGCCGCTGGTGCCCTGGATGGCCTCGGCGTCGAGAAAGGGGTGGAAGAAGCGGTGCAGGCCGGGTGACTCGAGGTCCCAGTCCGCGACCAGCACCCGCCGTCCACTGGCCGCCAGGATCCAGGCCACATTCGCCAGCGCCATCGTCCGGCCCGTCCCACCCTTGAACGAGTAGAAGGTGACGACCTGGCCTTCGCGATCGTTGCTCATTGGTTCTCTCCGTGGGGACGCGGTGTCGCCGGATCATCGGGCGGGGACGCAAGGTCGGCTGGATTCGCCGGGCCGGGGCCGGGCGGCACGTCGCGCAGGCTGGGCACCGGCTCCGGCGGCGGGGGGAAGGCGACGACCGGGGCGTACTTGAGGAACTGGCGGCGGGCCTCGGTCACCAGCGCCGGCATCAGGTCGACGAACTCCCGCATGGTGCACGCCTGCTTCACCTGGGGCAGGCCGGCGTCGTGCAGCAGCTCCGTCACTTCATTGGCCCATCGGGCGGCGTCCTGCGGATCGTCGTCGTCGGTGACCACGAGCGGGACGACCCACTCCCGCAGGCCGTGCAGCAGGCCTTCGAGGGTGCCGGGCGCGTCCGGCGCCGCCACGATCCACGGGTCGACCAACAGCACGGCCGGTCGGCGGTCGAGCAGCCCGGCGGCCTGCGCGAAGTCCGCCGTGCGGGCCGACAGCCCGAGCCGCTCGGCCGTGCTGGCCGCGTACTCGGCGGCGGGCAGCTCCTGACGGCTGCCGTACGGCCGCCAGAGCCGGCCGCTGGCGGCGTAGCCGGCGGGATCACGGTCGGCCGGCAGGTGGTCCCGGGTGGGGGCCAGGACGGCGACGACGAAGTCCGGGTCGGTCGGTGCCGGGCGGGTGACCTCGTCCAGGCCGGGCGCCCGGGACGGGCCCAGCGGCTGCCGCTCGGCGGTGTGCACGATCCGGGCGGCCAACCGGCTCAGCAGGAGTTCGTACTGTGCCCGGTAGGAGGCCAGCATGCAGAGCGCGCGCAGGCCGTTCTCGGCGTACTCCGGGATGTCCCGGCCCAGGTCCAGGGCGCCGTCCAGCTCCGGGTGGGTCTCCCAGGGCGGGAAGGGGATCCACAGCACCGGGGTGAGGTGGCCGGCGGCGGTCCGGGCCTGCCCGGCAGCGGCCAGCCGGGCCCGGAACGATTCCTGCTCTCCCAGTGCCCACGGGCGGCTGAAGTAACCGGGCGAGTAGAGCGGGACGAAGACCTCCGCATCACCGAGCGCCTCCGCGAGGGCCGCCTTCCAGTCGGCGCCCAACGGAATGTGCTGGTCGAAGAACCCGATCCGCAACCCCGCCACCGGCCGCGCCTGGCGGGTCACCTCCGCGGTCAGGTCGTCGAAGAACTGGCCGACCCAGACGTCGGAATCGGCCCGCGCGCCCTGCGGCGGCGCGGAGTGGGCATAGCTGAGGAAGAAGTACGTCCCCCGGGCCGCCGCCCGGCGTCGGCCCGTCGGCGGGCTCATCCCGGTTCCTCGGCGAACCGGTTGCACAGGTCGTCCACGCTCGCCGGCACCCACGGCTCCACCAGGTACGACCGGTGGATGGCCACGATCCGTTGGGCGAGCCGCCAGACCACCGCCCGGTACGCGTTCTCCCACTGCATGGTGAGCAATCCGTAGACCCCATCCCGCTGGTAGTGCACCGCGATGTCGGGATCCGGCATCGCGGTCGGGGTGAACCGTTGGATGTCGCGGAGTACCCGGGGCAGTGGCGTGCCGTTCGTCGGCGACCAGGTGACCGGCACGATCGCCGTCTCGTGCGCCGAGGCGGCGCCGGGCCGCCGGACGATCCGCCTGCGGGAGAAGGCATCCCACTCCCGGCCACACCAGTCGCTGCCGAGCAGCGCGCTGGACACCAGCGGAACGAAGACCTGGCAGGTGCCGGCGGCCTCGAGCAGCTCCGGGCTCCAGCGTTCGCCGCCCGCGATGGAGCTGTCCATGAAGCCGGGGTCGACTCCGGTCACCGGGCCGACCAGCTCGCTGACGTGAACCGACAGGTCCTCGTAGAAACGGGAGACGTACTCGGCGGGGTTGCCGGTGGCCCGGCGGACCGGCGACCGTGAGTAGCTGAGGAAGAACAGTGGGGCGCGCGTGCCGGAGTGCGGGTCCACTGTGCTCACTGCAGTCCCTCCGCCCTCCCCACGCGGCCGGACCATCAGAGTAGTCCCCACGTCAATGCCTGGCCGCCAAGCGGTTCGCGGCGAGCCAGCCGACCGCGAAGTCCACAGTGGCGCGCAGCGGCAGCAGCCGCGCGCTCGCCCGGCCGACCCGACCGTGCCGGACGAACGGCTCGCCGTCGAGCGCGGCCCCCACTGTCGGAAAGTCGCTGTCGTCCAGGTCGAGGGCGCGGAAGTCGAGGCGGACCCGACGCCCGTCGACGAGCCGAAAACAGCGATAGTCCCGCTCCGGCGGCGGCACCGGCAGCCGGTACTCGGCCAGGTGCAGCGCGCTGCACGCCTCGTAGCCGACGCCGAGCAGGAGGATCTGCCCGTCCGCCGCGCACAGGGCACCCATCGGTGAGCGTTCGCCCAGGTGGCAGTCGAGGTCGTGACGGTCGGTGAGCTGCCGCGCCCGGGGACCGAGCGCGGCGAACGAGGTCTGCGGATGATCGCTGCGCACCGCACCGGGGGCACACCGGACGAACTCGGCGAGCGCCCCCATCCGTTGTGAGGGGGTGGTCCGACCGTCCCAGCCGGGCAGGGCGGCCTCGTACCGGGCGAGCTGCGCCGCGTCCATGCCGGCGGTAGCCGCCAGGTAGGTCCGGGAGGTGGTCGAGTTGCCGGCGGTCTGGGTGGGGACCAGCAGCGTGCCGGCCGGGCCGAGGACGTCGCGCAGCGCGCCGGCGAGTGTCGCGGGGCCGCGCTCCAGCGGACCCACCCGCCGGAGGCCACAGTGCACCAGGAGGCACGCACCGGGACGGACGCCCAACGCCCGCAGGTCCGCGGCGAGGCGGGGGCGGCCCAGCGCGGGTGGGTCGCGCGCCTCATCCGGGCCCGACACGGGTCTCCTCCAGGGCGTGCCGGATCCGGCCGACGAACCGCTCCCCTGCCGGGGTGAGCGTGCGGCTGGCCAGCAGCGCGTCGGCGCCGTTCCGGGTCCACGACAGGTAACGGGCTGCGTGCGCGGGCGCGTCCGGGTGGCCGGGCCGGTCGGCATCCGCCCGGGACCGCCACACCTGGGTGACCGCCAGGTGGGCGTACACCCCCTGGAGCACCCCCTCCGGCGGCCGGGGATCGGGGCGCCAGGGCACCCGAATCCGGGTGGCTGAGCTCGGCTCGACGAGGTCGTACAGGTCGAGCACCGCACCGAGCTTCGCGTGCTGCCACTCGTGCACGAGCAGCACCGCCATCGTCTCCGGGTCCGGGATGGGGGTGACGGCGATCGCACCGAACGCGTCCCGGGCGGTGGCGCTCCGCAGCGGTCTCGCCGGGTCGGGGGCCAGCGGCACGACGGCGCGCAGACCGGCGTCGAGCGCGGCCGCGTGGGCCGACACGTCGCGGTGCACGACGCGCCAGGCGTCGGCCAGGGTACGGCCCAACGCACGCACCGCCACGTCGTCCAGGCGGGGCGCGACGGGCTGGCCGTAGCAGTCCCGGTACGGATCGCCGTCCTCGACGAACAGGTGACGACCGGGCACCGGCACGCCGCGCGTGGGTCGCCAGCCGACCGACGGCGGCCCGGCCGGATCGAGGGACACCATCTGCTCCGCCGGCCCGACTCGGACCCGGAACTCGCACGGGAGGACGGTCACCTCGGCGCTCTCCCCGCTGCCGCTCGGCAACACCAGGCTGCCGAGCGTGGGCAGCGTGATCGTGCCGGCCGGCACCGGGATGCTCAGCGCGGTCGGGACGCCCGCCCGGAGGGCGGCGGCGATGGCGAGGGCCGGTAGCGGGTCGACCGCCCGGGCGAGCCCGGACCGGGCCGATGGGCCGAGGCAGTGCGCCAGCCACGGGCGGACGAAGGAGTGCGTGAGGACCGCCCGGACCGCGTCCGGTGCCGTGCCGTCGAGGTGCGCAAGCAGCTCCCAGGCGGCGGTGCGGCCGGTCTTCTCCCGCCACGCCGCCAGCAGCGCCCGGGTGATGGAGAGCTGGGTGGCGGCGAGTAGATCCAGGGTCTGCTCCGACTCGTGCCCGGTCGCCAGCTCGTCCAGCAGCTCGTCGACGGGCGAGTCGTCCCGCTCGGGTGACGCGGGGTGGGCGGCGTGGCCCGGTGGCGGGTACGCGGCCACCGTGTCGATCAGGCCGCGCAGATCGGCGCAGTACACCGAGGGGTTGTCGAAGCCGGAACCGGTGCGCCAACGGTGGGCGTACAGGCCCCCGCCGCACCGGTCGACGACCGGGCAGGACCGGCAGGTGGCACTGAGCCCGGCCACACCGTCCTGTCGAATGGCGACCCCCGGGTGCCGGGCGGCCTCGTCCACCGACTGACCGAACACGTCGAATCCGGTGCCGGCCGCGCCGTGGTACGCGGTCTTCAGCGAATCGACCTGCTCCCAGGTGCCGTCCGCCTCGACCACGAGCACATCGGCCGGGGCGAGGCCGAACGCCTCGGTGCCGCCTCCACCCGGGCGCAGCGCCTCGAACAGCCGGATCGACACGGGCCGCCCGTCGTCCACCCACCGCCGGTAGATGCGCCCCAGCCAGTCCGCGTACGGGGTGGCCGTGACGTCGGGGCGGGCCGGGGGGTGATCCCAGGTGGCGTGCGGCAGCAACAGGTCGACCCGGGGCGGGTGTTCGGCCAGCAGTGCCTCGTAGACCCGGTCGGGATCGTTACGGACGTCGACGGTGCAGAGGATGCCGGCGTAGCTGGCGCGATGAGCCGGGTGACGGAGCAGGGCCAGAGCCCGCCGGACGTGGTCGTGACTGCTGCCGCCGTGGGCGAACACGCGGTGCCGGTCGTTGGCGGCGCGGTCGCCGTCGTACGACACGCCGACCTTCACGTCGTGGTCGACCAGCACGCCGCACAGCTCCTCGTCGAGCAGCACGCCGTTGGTCTGCATGCGTAGGTCGAGCTGAGTCCAGGGGGTGATCGCCGCCCGCAACTCGACCAGCACCTCGCGCAGCCCGGCCGCACCGAGCAACAGCGGCTCGCCGCCGTGCAGCACCACGTGCACCACCGGCAGCCCGTGGTCGCGCGCGTGCTCGGCGATCCGCTTCGCGGCGGCCCGGACGGTGGCCAGTGGCATCCGGACCGGCCGGCCACGCCAGGTCTGGTCGGCGTGCTGGTAGACGTAGCAGTGGTCGCAGCTGAGGTCACACCTGCTGTGCACCTTCAGCACGAACTGGCTGATCCGCCGGCACGATCCGCCCGACCTGGGCGAACCACACCAGCAGACCATCGATCAGATGGACGAGTTGAAGGCGGCGACGGGAACGGTGCCCGAGGGCATCGAATCACCGGCGAGGACGCGCTGCCGGACCGTCGCGACCAGGTCGGCATGGTCGACGGCGATCCGCTCCAGCGGGGTGTGCAGGCAACGCGTCAGATCGGCGAGCGCGGGACGGGATGGGCGGGTGGGGGCATGGTCCACAATGAGTCTCCGGGGGCCCGGGGCGCGGGAGCGCGAGCGGCGGCAATGGCTCGAAAGGCTCTGGTCCGTGACCAGGATAGACAAATATCGACCCAGTGTCACCGTCGGTACAATCGCCGGCACCGCTGGTGGCAGTCGGGGTGTCGACAGCGACAGATGAGGGAGTGTCATATGTGCCGGAGCATCAAGACGCTGCGTGAGCCGTTCACCCCGCAGGTGACCGAGGCGGACATCGAGGCGGCGGCGTTGCAGTACGTCCGCAAGATCTCGGGCTTCCGGGCGCCCGCCGCGCACAACGCCGCCGCGTTCGACGCCGCCGTGGCCGCCGTGACCGAGGCCACCCGCACCCTGCTCGACCAGCTTGTGGTGCGGGGTGCCGGGCCGGCCGCCGCGGACCAGCCGGCCACCGCCTCCGGCCGCGGCTGATCGCCAGGGCGGCGCCCGGTGACCGGGGCCGGCCGGGCCGGACCGGAGGGTCAGGCCGCGGCGAGCACCGGAGCGACCGTGTCGGGCGCCCAACGCGAGCGGTGGCACTGCGACCAGCCCCGGCAGCCCGGGTCGGCCAGCGTGCAGAGCCGCTGCCTGCTGAGCACCTCGCCGTCGTCGGTGTCCCGCATGTCGAAGTGCACCGGGCGGACCGTGCCGTCCGGGGCGACGAGCAGGTGTCGGCCGGCGTCGAGCGTGTCGTCGCGCAGCAGGCAGTTGCGGTCCAGTAGCCGGGCCAGCGCGGCGATGCTGGCGTGCTCGGAGAGCCGCTCGGGCACCCCGTAGCAGTCCACGATCGTCGCGAAGTCGCCCGGCGCCTGCCAGACGTCGCAGACCACCGCGTACGCCGGCAGTCGGGCCGGGTCGGCCACCGCCAGCGGCATCACCACCCGACCGAGCGCCTCGGCCAGCGCCGGGTAGACCTCCACGGGTCGTACCCGGTCGATTCTCCAGTTCCACAGCTCGGTCATTCCGCCTCCTCGCTGCGTTCGTCCCACCGGCCTCCGGATCGGGCCTTACTGACGATGGTGGGGGGCATTTGACCTCAGCCGGGGGCAAGTTACCGGTCTGTGACCATTCCGGGCAAAATTTCCCCGAGCAGCATTGCTTCGAGTGGCCGGAAGGTGACAGTTTATCGGGTATGGTGCGCCATCTGCACCACCGCCGCCGCGTGTTCCGGGCCCTGACGGCGGGGCCGCCCGGCCGGTCAGCGCAGGACGACCAGGTGCTCGCTGCGGGGCAGCAGCTCACCCACCACGGGCGCGCCCGGCAGCTCACCGGCGACCAGCAGGCCGCCCGAGGTCTGCGCGTCGGCCAGCAGCAGCCGTTCGCCCTCGTCCGCGGCGCCGAAGTCGGTCCACGGGGTGACCCAGTCCAGGTTGCGCCGGGTGCCGCCGCTGACGTACCCGTCACGCAGCGCCTCCCGCGCACCGGCCAGGTAGGGCACCCGGGCGGTGTCGATCGCCACCGTGAGGCGGCTGGCCCGGGCCAGCTTCGAGGCGTGCCCGAGCAGACCGAATCCGGTCACGTCGGTGCCGCAGCGGATGCCGGCAGCGACCGCCGCCCGGGCGGCGTCCCGGTTGAGCGCGCTCATCGTGGCCACCGCCTCCGGGAAGCTCTCGCCGGTGTTCTTGTGCCGGGTGTTCAGCACGCCCACCCCGAGCGGCTTGGTCAGCGACAGCGGCACCCCGGCCCGGCCGGCGTCGAGGGTGATCAGCTCCTCCGGCCGGACCGTGCCGGTGACCGCGAGGCCGTACTTCGGGCCGTCGTCGTCCACGCTGTGCCCGCCGGCCAGGTGACAGCCGGCTTCCCGGGCCACGTCCTGGCCGCCGCGCAGCACCTCGCGGGCCAGCTCCAGCGGCAGCACGTCGCGCGGCCAGCAGAGCAGGTTGAGCGCTACCAGCGGGACGCCACCCATGGCGTACACGTCGGAGAGCGCGTTGGCGGCAGCGATCCGCCCCCAGTCGTACGCGTCGTCGACCACCGGTGTGAAGAAGTCGGCGGTGGTGACCAGGCCGGTCCGCTCGTCCAGGCGGACCACCGCCGCGTCGTCGCCGTGGTCCAGACCGACCAGCAGCTCGGCGGTGCCGGTGGCCGGGCCGAGACCCGCCACCATGATCTCGAGTTCGCCCGGGGGAATCTTGCAGGCGCAGCCGCCACCGCGGGCGTAACGGGTCAGCCGTACCGGTTCGGTCATCCCCCTATGATTTCGGTTACTCGCGGCTGGTGCCACCGCCGCAGTCCGCACAGTGACCGGAATCGGACTCGGCACGACGATCGTGACCGGTGTTACCGCTCCGTGACCCGCCAGGTTGCGTTCTGCCACATAGCGCCGCCTACAGTGGCCGCACCGGGGGTCAACCGACCCCGATCCGGGAGACGACAGGGACGGTGGACGACGTGACGACGGGCGAACCGCTCATCGTGCTGGACGCGGTCAACAAATGGTTCGGACCGCTGCACGTGCTGGATGACGTCTCGCTGTCGGTGGGTCGGGGCGAGGTGGTCGTGGTGATCGGCCCGTCCGGCTCCGGCAAGTCGACGCTGTGCCGCGCCATCAACCGACTGGAACCGATCAACTCGGGCACCATCACCTTCGACGGCGAGCCACTGCCGGCCGAGGGTAAGGCCCTCGCCAAGCTGCGCAGCGAGGTTGGCATGGTCTTCCAGTCCTTCAACCTCTTCGCTCACAAGACCATCCTCGAGAACGTCACCCTCGGCCCGGTCAAGGTCCGCAAGGAGAAGCCGGCGGCAGCCCGCGAGCGCGGCCTGGCCCTGCTCGACCGGGTCGGCATCGCCAACCAGGCGGACAAGTTCCCGGCCCAGCTCTCCGGCGGCCAGCAGCAGCGGGCGGCCATCGCCCGGGCGCTGGCCATGCAGCCCAAGGCGATGCTCTTCGACGAGCCGACCAGCGCGCTGGACCCGGAGATGGTCGGCGAGGTGCTGGACGTGATGACCTCGCTGGCCCGCGACGGCATGACGATGGTCGTGGTCACCCACGAGATGGGCTTCGCCCGGCACGCCGCGAACCGGGTCATCTTCATGGCCGACGGCCAACTGGTCGAGGACGCCCCGCCGGCGGAGTTCTTCGCCAACCCGCGCAGTGAGCGCGCCCGGGACTTCCTCTCCAAGATCCTCACGCACTAGGTGTCCGCAGTGGGGCGCGCCGGACACCGGTGGGCTCCGTCGAAGAAGGAGAAGAGTATGCGTATCAAGCGCGTTGCCGCGGTCGCCGCGGTCGCCGCTCTGGCGCTCGGCCTGACCGCCTGTGGCGGTGACGACGGGGAGGACGCCGGTTCCGGCAGCAAGTCCTTCGCGGCCGGCAGCACCATGGAGAAGCTGAACAAGGCGCAGAAGATCAAGATCGGCACCAAGTTCGACCAGCCGGGCTTCGGCCAGAAGGGCCTGTCGGGCAAGCCGGAGGGCTTCGACGTCGAGATCGCCAAGATCATCGTCAAGGAGCTCGGTATCCCCGAGGACAAGATCGAGTACGTCGAGACGCCGTCGAAGGTCCGTGAGGACGTCATCGTCAACGGCAACGTCGACCTCGTCGCGGCGACGTACACGATCAACGACAAGCGCAAGGAGCGGATCGCCTTCGCAGGCCCGTACTACGAGGCCGGCCAGAACATCCTGGTCAAGAAGGACGACACCACCATCACCGGTCCGGACTCGTTCAAGGACGGCACCAAGAAGGTCTGCTCGGTCACCGGCTCCACCCCGGCCGAGACGATCAAGCAGTACGTCAAGGACGTCGGCACCCAGCTGGTGCTCTTCGACACCTACGACAAGTGCCGCGACGCCCTCAAGGGTGGCCAGGTCAACGCCGTCACCACGGACAACGTGATCCTGCTCGGCTACATCGCCAAGGACGAGGCGTCCTTCAAGCTGGCCGGCACCAACTTCACCAAGGAGCCGTACGGCATCGGTGTGAAGAAGGAGGACGCGGACTTCCGCAGCTTCATCAACGACACGCTGGACAAGGCGGTCGCCGACGGTAGCTGGAAGAAGGCCTGGGACGACACCGCCGGCAAGTTCGGCGCGGAACTGGGCGCGGCTCCGACCATCAACCGCTACTGATCTGATCCTTCGATCTGGAGGGTGGGGAGGAACACCGACCCGTGAACGTGCTCATCGACAAGTTCGACGTCTTTGCGGGTGGTTTCTGGCTCACCCTCCAGATCTGCGTACTCGCCGCGATCGGCGCCCTGATCCTGGGCGCCATCGTGGCGGTACTGCGGATCTCCCCCGTGCCGCCGCTGCGGGCGGTCGGCACGGTTTACGTCAACGTCTTCCGCAACATGCCGCTGACCGTGGTGATGTTCTTCGCCGCGTTCGGTCTGCCGGCGCTCGGCTCCAACGCCGACTTCCTGCGCATCCCCGTCCTGGACTCGCTGTTCAACCGGCTCGGCACTGACCTGCCGTACTTCCGCTTCGCCCTGATCGCCCTGGTGCTCTACACCGCGGCGTTCGTCTGCGAGGCGCTCCGCTCCGGGGTGAACGCGGTGCCGCCGGGGCAGGCCGAGGCGGCACGCTCGCTCGGGCTCACCTTCGGCCAGAACCTGCGCCACGTGGTGCTGCCGCAGTCCTGGAAGGCCTCCGTGGTGCCGCTCGGCTCGGTGATCATCGCGATGATCAAGAACTCCGCGCTGGTCGGCTTCTTCGGGGTGGTCGGTGACCTGTCGCAGACCGCCGACCAGCTCACCTCGGCCGAGGGCTACGCCTTCATCCCCGTCGCCATCGGCATCTCGATCGGATACCTGATCATGACTGTGCCGCTCGGCGCCCTGCTGGACCGGCTGGAGAAGCGACAGGCGGTGGCCCGATGACCCGGCAGACCAGCGTCCTCTACGACGTCCCCGGCCCCCGCCAGCGGCGGATCACGCTCATCAGCAGCCTGGTCGCCACGGTGGTGCTGCTGATCGGGGCGTACTTCCTGATCTACCTGCCGCTGGACGACAAGGGCCAGCTGTCGATGGAGCTGTGGGGCCCGCTGGTCGACCCCTCCAACGAGAACTTCTCGCAGGTGTGGGATCGGATCGGCCTCGGCTTCAAGAACACCCTGATCGCGGCGGCACTGGCCATCCTGGCCTCGCTGGTGGTCGGCACGCTGCTCGCCGTACTACGGATCCAGCTCAAGAGCCTGACCCGGCGCCGGTTCACCGGCGCGGCGACGCCGGTGGCGTACCTGCTGCGCGGGCTGAGCACGCTGCTGTCGGCGGTCACCCGGGTCTGCGTCGAGGTGTTCCGCGGCCTGCCCGTGGTGCTCACCATCTTCTTCGTGGCCCGCGGCTTCCCCGAGTTCGGCCTCTACTTCGACAACCTCTGGTACCTGGTGATCGGCCTCACCATCTACAACTCGGTGGTGATCGCCGAGATCCTCCGCTCCGGCATGGAGGGGCTGCCGGGCGGTCAGGCGGAGGCCGCCGCCGCCATCGGGCTCTCCCCGGCGCAGATCACCCGGATGATCCTGCTGCCGCAGTCCTTCCGGATCATGCTGCCGGCGCTGATCAGCCAGCTGGTCGTGGTGCTCAAGGACACCTCGCTGGGCTTCATCATCAGCTACGAGGAAACACTGAACATCGGCAAGCAGATCATCGGCGTGCTGGGCAACCCGATCCAGGTGTACGTCGTGATCGCCGTGCTCTTCATCGCGGTGAACTACTCGCTGTCGAAGCTGGCCCAGTACGTCCAGCGCCGACTCTCCCGGGGCCGCAAGACGGCAGGCATCGCGACGGACCACCTGCCGCCGGCCGCGCTCATGTCGCAGGCCGAAGGCGGCGGCGGGGGCGGCGGCATCTGAGCCACGCCACACCGACCAAGAAGGGCCGCCCCGAATGATTCGGGGCGGCCCTTCGGTCAATGCCAGGGTCGTGCCATCACGCCGGCGACCTGGAACGCTGACTCCGGCCGCCTGGTCCGCCCGGCCGCTTGGTCGGGAGGTCCGCCCGGCCGCTTGGTCCGCCCGGGCGGTCCGCCCGGAGAGGGCTGCCCGGAGAGGGCTGCCCGGAGAGGGCTGCCGGTCTGACTCAGCGGGCGATCTCGGTGACGCGGGACTCGCGGACCACGGTGACCCGGATCTGACCCGGATAGGTCAGCTCCTCCTCGATCTGCTTGGCGACGTCCCGGGCCAACACGGCCGCCCCGATGTCGTCCACGTCGTCCGGCTTGACCATCACCCGGATCTCCCGGCCGGCCTGCATGGCGAAGACCTTGTCCACGCCGAGCTTGCTGGCGGCGATCTCCTCGATCCGCTCCAGCCGCTTGACGTACGCCTCCAGGCTCTCCCGGCGCGCGCCCGGCCGCCCACCGGA
Source organism: Micromonospora sp. NBC_00858 (assembly GCF_045207365.1). NCBI lineage: Bacteria > Bacillati > Actinomycetota > Actinomycetes > Micromonosporales > Micromonosporaceae > Micromonospora > Micromonospora sp. NBC_00858. The sequence continues at coordinate 4,678,362 of NZ_CP108828.1, forward strand.
GCAGGCGTCGGAGGCCTGGGTGAGCACGGCCTCGATGGTCTGCGGCGGCACCTCGTTGTGGTGCGCCTCGATGGCGTGCACCACGTCCTCGTGCTCGCCGTACTTGCGGGCCAGGTCGGCGCCGATGATGGCGTGACTGCCCTCCACCTCGTGGGTGAGCGCCTTGCCGATGTCGTGCAGGAACGCCGACCGCTTGATGATGGGCACGTCCAGCCGCAGCTCGGCGGCCATGATGCCGGCGATGTGCGCGGTCTCGACCAGGTGCTTGAGCACGTTCTGCCCGTACGACGTGCGGTAGCGCAGTCGGCCCAACAGGGTGACCAGCTCCGGGTGGATCTCGGTGATGCCGACCTCGACCAGGGCGTCCTCGGCGGCCCGCTGGCAGAGCTCCTCCACCTCGTGCCGGGCCAGGTCGTAGACCTCCTCGATCCGGTGCGGGTGGATCCGCCCGTCCAGCACCAGCTTCTCCAGGGTGAGCCGGCCGACCTCCCGGCGCACCGGGTCGAAGCAGGACAGCAGCACCGCCTCCGGGGTGTCGTCGATGATCAGGTTGACCCCGGTCACCGACTCGAAGGCGCGGATATTGCGGCCCTCCCGGCCGATGATCCGCCCCTTCATCTCGTCGCCGGGCAGGTGCAGGACGCTGACCACGCTCTCCGCGGTCTGTTCACTGGCCACCCGCTGGATCGCGTCCACCACGATGTGTCTGGCCCGCTGCTCGGCGGTGCTGCGCGCGTCGGACTCGATGTCCCGCACCAACAGCGCGGCCTCCCGCTTGGCCTGCGTCTCGATGGCCTCGATCAGCTCCAGCCGGGCCGCCTCGGCGGTGAGCCCGGCCACCCGCTCCAGCTCCCGACGGCGCAACTCCTCCGCCTCGGCCAGGTCGGTCTCGCGCTGGCTGAGCGCGGACTTCCGGGCCGCCAGCGCGGCCCTCGCCTCGGTGAGCTGCCGCTCCCGCTCGGCGAACCGCTCCACCTCCTCGGTGTGCAGCCGCTCCCGCTCGTCCATCCGGGCTGCCCGGCGCTCCACCTCGGCGGCCTGCTCCCGGGTGGTGGCGGCGAGCACCGCGACCTCCCGCTCGCCGCTGCGCCGGGCGGTGGTGCGCAACTGCTCGGCGTCCGCCTCGGCCTGCTTGTGCGCGCGTTCCAGCACGGTGTCCGCCTCGGCGCGGGCGTCGTCGAGCACCCGGCGGGCCTCTGCCCGGGCGGCCTTCGCCTCGGCGGTAGCCGCCGCCGCCTCAGCGCGGGCGGCGGCCGCTGCGGATTTCGCCACGTCGATCGTGCTGTTCGCCTTGTCGGCCGCACTGCGCAGGGCGGCCAGCGACTGCTCCTGGCGGTCCTTCTCGGCGATGAAGGCGGGATCCTCCGGCGCCGGCGCCGCACCCATCCGGCGCAGCGTCCGGACGCCGACCAGCACGGCCCCGACCACCACCACGGCGAGGATCAGGACGGCCGCGAGGAGCACGATGTCGAAGGCGTTCATGCCGGGACCCCGTGGGGCCCGCTGGTGAACCTGTGCCGCCGCCCCGCCATGGCCGCCTCCCCTGAACGTCGAGACCGCAGCGACTGTGCCGGGGGCACACTCCTGCGGCTGTGGACGCCCGACCGGAGCGGCTGGCCGTGGTTAGCTTTCTCCGCCGGCGGTGCCCTCGGGCAACGTCGGCGACCGGGTGCAGTTGTCGCGGCGTTCCGGACCGGCCTGTCCGGAACTGCCGCCAAAGGCCGCGGAGTCGGCCAAAGTGATGCTGTTCTGTTACGCGATCTATGTTGTGCGCTTAGCCTGCGCTGGTCGGGCAATGTGAGCCTGTATGGCGAGGCTAGGTCGCCAGGGGCGGTCTGGTCAAGGACTCATGATCAAACCCCCCGAACGGAGCGAAGTTACAGCGTCACGGCGTGCTGATATCGCGTCGGACAGGAGGGGACAAACTCCGCGAGGCGCACTGCCCCCTGGACGTGTCGGGCCTGCTCAGCCCGCGCCCAGGCGGTTGTCAGGCGACGGCCGACGACCGAGCGGGGTGTGACCCATCCGTCTAACTGAGGACACCGGCCCGAGACCCGGCCCGACTCCGGTCAGCCGGCGCCGGCCGCCACCGCTGCCGCCACCAACGCCGCGTTGTCCGCAGCGGGCGAGCCGTCCGGCAGGTGCAGGGTGTCCTCGAGCCCGATCCGGGCGCCCAAACTCCGGCGTACCGCCTCGGCGAGGACCGGCCAGGTCGCCGGACCCTCGGCGTGCAGCAGCACCGGCGATGCGTCTGCCGGCAGCGCGGCGAGGATCCGGGATGCGTCGACCAGCGCGACCGCCACGTCCTCGGCCATGCACTCGACGAGGACCCGCCCGGCCGGCACCCGCCAGCTCCGGTACGCCGCGACCGCGTCGAGCGTCCACAGCCCCACCTCGACGAGCACACCGCGCTCGTGCAGGGCGGCGGCGACCGCTTCGGCGCCGGGCTCGTGTGCGTTGACCGAGGCGAAGTCGGGCAGCACCGGCCAGGCCCGGACGGCGGCGACCCGGGCGGCCGGATCCGGCTCGATCCAGGCTCCGGTGCTCACCCCGACCGGCAGCCCCGGCCGAGCGGCGCGGATCGCGGTCAGCGCGTCAGCGGTCACCGCCGGCCGCAGTGACTCGGCGCCGGCCGCGTCCCTGGGATGGACGTGCACGGCCGCGACGCCGAGTGCCGCGCAGCGGGCCGCGTCGGCGGCCAACTCCGCCGGAGTGAGCGGCACGGCCGGATGGGCCTCCCGGCCGCGCCCGCCGTTCAGACATGCCTTCAGCATCCGGCCCACACCCCCATCGGGATTCGCCCCGGACCACCGACCGGGCCGCTCACTCGACCGGACGGTTGTCGCGGTCCAATTCGCCCTCGGCGTCGGCGAGCGCGTCGGCGTCGATCTGCTCGGCGAACTCGGCCGCCTCGGCGCTCTGCGCCGCGATCGCGTCCTTCACTGCCCGGATCGCCACGCCGGGTGGGTAGCCCTTGCGGGCCAGCATGCCCACCAGTCGCCGGAAGATCGCGTCGGGCTCACCCCGGGCGGTGCGCAGCTTCCGCTCCACGAGGGCACGGGCGGTCTCCGCCTCGGTCTCCTCGTCCAGCTCGCCCAGCGCCTCGGTGGCCACCTCACCGTCCACGCCCCGCTGGCGCAGCTCGTTGGCGAGCGCCCGGCGGGCCAGGCCACGCCCGGTGTGCCGGCTGGACACCCAGGCCCGAGCGAACGCGGCGTCGTCGATGATGCCGACCTCGTCGTACCGGTCGAGGACCTCGGCCGAGACCTGCTCGGAGATGCCCCGCTTGGCCAGTGCCCCGGCCAGCTCGGCCCGGGTGCGTGGCCGGACGGCGAGCTGGCGCAGGCAGATCTCGCGCGCCACCTCCGACTCGTCACGAGGCGGCGCCGAGGACTCGACGGCGTCGGCCTCCTCGGACCGGCCACGGCGACCCCGGCGAGGGCGGGGCGGGTCACTGGCATCGCCCGTACGGGGTGGGCTGGCATCCCAGCCCCGTCCCGTACGGGCGCGTCGTCCTGCCATGGGTCAGCGACCGGTCAGAAGTCGACCGGCGGCAGCTCCGGGCCGCCGGCGGCGTCACCCGCACCGACCCCGACGCCGAGCTTCTCCAGGATCTTCTTCTCGATCTCGGCGGCCACGTCCGGGTTTTCCTTGAGGAACTCCCGGGCCTTCTCCTTGCCCTGGCCGAGCTGGTCGCCGTCGTACGTGTACCAGGCGCCGGACTTGCGGATGATCGCCTGCTCCACGCCGACGTCGATAAGCGAGCCCTCGCGCGAGATGCCCTTGCCGTACATGATGTCGAACTCGGCCTGCTTGAACGGGGCCGCGACCTTGTTCTTCACGACCTTGACCCGGGTGCGGTTACCGACCACGTCGGTGCCGTCCTTGAGGCTCTCGATGCGTCGCACGTCGAGCCGGACCGAGGCGTAGAACTTCAGTGCCCGACCACCGGTGGTGGTCTCCGGGCTGCCGAACATCACGCCGATCTTTTCCCGGAGCTGGTTGATGAAGATCGCCGTGGTGCCGGTGTTGCTGAGCACACCGGTGATCTTCCGCAGCGCCTGGCTCATCAGCCGGGCCTGGAGGCCCACGTGGCTGTCGCCCATCTCACCCTCGATCTCGGCGCGCGGCACCAGGGCCGCCACCGAGTCGATCACGATGATGTCGATCGCGCCGGAGCGGATCAGCATGTCCGCGATCTCCAGCGCCTGCTCGCCGGTGTCCGGCTGGGAGACCAGCATCGCGTCGGTGTCGACCCCGAGGGCCTTCGCGTACTCCGGGTCGAGCGCGTGCTCGGCGTCGATGAAGGCCGCGATGCCGCCGAGCCGCTGGGCGCTGGCCACCGAGTGCAGCGCCACCGTGGTCTTACCGCTGGACTCCGGGCCGTAGATCTCGACCACCCGGCCGCGCGGCAGGCCGCCAATGCCGAGTGCCACGTCGAGCGCGATGGAGCCGGTCGGGATGATCGCGGTCTGGACAACGGGCCGGTCCCCCAGCCGCATCACCGAGCCCTTGCCGAATTGCTTGTCAATCTGAGCGAGAGCTAGGTCGAGTGCCTTCTCCCGGTCAGGCCCTGCTGCCATGGTTGCCACCCCTGCCTTCGCCGGCGTCTTTGCTGAGCTTCGCGTCACGCGGACACGCTAGGCGCTGGGTCCGACAGAAAACCAGCCGACGGGCCGCGAGCTGTGGACGAGCACCCCGCTGTGGACAATAGCCGAACAGGTGTACGACTCGACAAGCGACACGCGGAAGCGCCGGAAAGGCTGCTCAGCGTAGTCGCGCGGGCACTCGGTCGGGGTACGCGGCGCACACCGCCCGCCACACCACGTGCGTCTGCTCCCCCGACGCCAACGCCTGCTCGATGGTGCGTCCATCGAGCTGGGACAGCACCTGGTCGCGGGCGATGCTGGCCGCGTAGCCGGGCCCGAACGCCTCCTCCAGCCGCGCCCAGAAGTCGGTCAGCCGCACGTGATCAGCCCTCCTCGTCCGGTGCCCCGGTCGGCACCGGGCGCAACGCTAGCGCCACCAGGGGCACCGTCGCGACCGCCGCGAGCAGGGTGAGCACCGGATAACCGGCGACCTGCATGACAAACCCGCTAGCCATGGCGGCGCCGGCCCCGGCCAGCCCCATGGTCAGGTCGGACAGCCCCTGGACACTCGGCCGCACGCCGTCCGGCACCGACTCGGAGAGCAGCGTCGAGCCGGCCACCATCGTCCCCGACCAGCCCAGCCCGAGCAGCACCAGACCGACCGAGAGCCGGGGCGTGTGGTGCCCGGCGGTGCCGGCGACCGCACAGGCTGCCAGCAGCAGCCCGACCCCACCGAGGATCACCACCCGCCGGCCGAGCCGGTCGGTGAGCCAGCCGACCAGCGGGGAGAGGGCGTACATGCCGGCGATGTGCAGGCTCAGCACGATGCCGACCAGCCGCAGCACGTCGGCGTCGGCGTGCGACTCACCGAGCCGCACCGGGGTCATCGACATCACCGCCACCATCACCAGGTGGCCGACCGCCACCGCCGCGATGCCGAGCCGGGCGGCGGGCCGCTCGCGTACCACCGACCAGGCCACCCGCATCCCGGCGCCGCGCGGCGCGCGCACCTCGACCGGCTCGGCGGCCGGCGCCGCACCGCCACCGACCGGGCCGCCGTCCGCTGGCACCTCGGCGGCCAGCACGGCCGCCGGCACGTCGGCCACCGGCGCGTCAGCCGCCGCGAGACGGCGCGCGGTGAGCAGCGGGTCGGGCCGGAGCAACCCGAGGAGTACGCCGCCGGCCAGCACGAACGCAACCGCACTGAACGCGAACGGGCCGGCCAGCGGCGGCAGTCCCCAGCCACTCGTGACCCGGTCGGCCAGGGCGGCGAAGTTCGGAGCGGCCACCGCGCCGATGGTGGTGGCCCAGACGATCAGGGAGAGCTGCCGAGCCCGGCGGGCAGGCTCGGCGAGGTCCACCGCCGCGTAACGGGCCTGGAGGTTCGCGGCGGTGCCTCCGCCGAAGAACAGCATGCCGAGGAAGAGCAGCGGCACCGAGCGGGTGACCGCGGCCAGCACCACCAGCACGCCGCCGACGGCACCGACCGCGTACGCCACCACCAGGCCCGGCCGACGGCCGTGCCGCGCCATGATCCGGGTGACCGGGATGGCGAGCAGCGCCGCGCCGACCACCCCGGCGCTCTGCGCCAGGCCGGCTACCGCGGTGCCGGCGATCCGGTCGGCGAGCAGCGCACCGACGGCGATGCCGATGGTCACGCCGATGCCGCCGATGATCTGGGTGGTGAAGAGCAGCCGCAGGGTATGCCGCTGGATCGGCGCGACGTCGGGCCGGACGGTACGTGGCGCGCTCAGGTCGGTGGCCATCGGCGCTCCTCAGGACGGGGGTGCCCATCCTCGCGCACCCGCTGCCGCCGACGGCAGTGGGTTTCGCTGTCAGCCGATCCGACGCTCGTTCTCAGGCGGGCAGGGCGCGGGTGGCGACGGTGAGGTCGGCGACCAGTCCCTCGTACGCCTTGTCCTGGTCGTCGGCGCGCAGCACGGCGGACGGGTGGATGGTGGCCAGCAGCCGGGCCGGCGGCACGCCGGCCACCGTGCCGGCGCTGTCCACCGGCACGCGGGTGAAGTCCTCCGGGTGCTGAGCCGAGGCTGGCCAGGGCAGCAACTCCCCGCGCTGCTTGGTCACCCGGAAGGACGGGCCGAGCAGCGCCTTGGCGGCGGTCGCGCCGAGCACCACCACGATCTCCGGCCGGAGCCGGGCGAACTCGGCGACCAGCCAGGGCCGGCAGGCGGTGATGTGCACCTGGTCCGGGGTCTGATGGATCCGCCGCTTGCCGCGCAGCTCAAAACGGAAGTGCTTCACGCTGTTGGTGAGGTACAGCTGCCTCGGGTCCAGCCCGGCGTCGTCGACCGCGCGGCGCAGCAGCCGACCGGCCGGACCGACGAAGGGCAGCCCCTTCTGGTCCTCCAGGTCGCCGGGCTGCTCCCCGACCAGCACCACTCGCGCGCTCTCGTCCCCCCGGCCGAAGACCGTCTGCGAGGCGTCCCGGTACAGCTCGCACCCCCGACAGCCACCCGCGGCGGCACGCAGCTCGTCGATGGTGTCCGCGTCGGGAGGGATGAACCGCTGGGCGCCCGGGGCACTCCCGGTCTCCTTGGCCATGCCGACTGTTATATACCTGTTCGGTGCCTCGTGCCGGGTACGCCCCGGCGACTGCGGGCAGCCAGCCGTACCGCGTCAGTACCCGTTGCCGCCGCCGCCGTCGCCGGACGCCATCGCGATCAGCACGATCACGATGATGATGATCACCACCGCCACCGCGATCCAGATCCCCTTGCGCGTCCCACCTGAAGCCATGGTCCCCACCTCCGGCGCTCCGCATACCCACCCCACGCAGCCCAAACCGTCGCGATCTCCCGCTTTCTGTCCTGGACGGGACCTGGTCGGGGAGCGGTGGGTCAGGTGGAGAAGCCGGGGAGTGGGGTTGGATCCGCGGCCTGGGCCAGCGCGGCGGCCAGCGGGGCGAGATCGGACGTGGCGAGAGGGCTGATGGTGATGCGGAGGCCGGGCGGGGCGGCGATTCGGTAGAGGCTGCCGGGGGCCACCGACCAGCCGGCGTCGCGCAGCGCGGTGACCGCGCTGGTCTCGTCGGCCACCGGCAGCCAGACGTTGATGCCGCTGCGGCCGTGCGCGGTCAGGCCGTGCTCCGCCAACGCGGCCAGCAGCCCCTCGCGCCGCTGCTCGTAACTCTCCGCCGCCCGCTCCACCAGCTCGGCGACCGCCGGGTCCCGCCACAGCGCGAGCACCAGTCGTTGCAGCACGGTGGAGACCCAGCCGGCGCCCACCCGCGTCCGGCCGGTCACCCGGGCCACCGTGGTCTCGTCGCCGGCCAGCACGGCCAGCCGCAGGTCCGGGCCGAAGGGTTTGCTCGCCGACCGGAGGAAGGCCCAGCTCGGGGTCGCCCCGGCCAGCGGGTGCAGGGGTACGCGGGCCAGCTCGGCGGCGTGGTCGTCCTCGATCAGCAGCAGGTCCCGCCGGCCGGCGAGCAGCGCCCGCAGCGCCTCGGCCCGGGCGGCGGAGACGGCCGCGCCGGTCGGGTTCTGCGCCCGGCTGGTGACCACCAGCGCCCGCGCACCGGCGGCGAGCGCGGCCGCCACCCCGGCCACCAGCGGACCCTCGTCGTCCAGCGGTACGCCGATCGGGCGTAGCCCCAGCGCGGCGACCAGGTCGAGCAGGTTGGCCCAGCCCGGATCCTCCACCGCCACCGCGTCGCCGGGACGCAGGTGGGCGCCGAGCAGCCGCTCGATGCCGTCCAGCGCGCCACCGGTGAGGGTGAGCTCCCCGGCCGGCACTCCGTCGGCGCTCAGCCGGGCGCGGGCCGCCACCGCAAGCTCGGGCAGCACTCCGGCGGTGGAGTAGCCGACCGGCGGGCCGGCCTCGGCGGCGAGGGCCGCCAGGTGCGGGCCGAGCGAGGGCAGCAGCCGGGAGTCGGGCTCGCCCCGGGACAGGTCACGGGCACCGGGCAACGGCGCCGGGCGCAGCGCGGAGCGCCGGGCGGCCACCGGTGGGCGGGGGCGCACCCGGGTGCCGTGCCGCCCGGCGGTGGCGAGCAGGCCGCGCTGGCGCAGCTCCTGGTAGGCACGGGCGACGGTGGCCGGGCTGACGCCCAACTCGGCGGCGAGCACCCGGACCGGTGGCAGGGCGGTCCCGGGTGGCAGGGCACCCGTACGGATGCCCGACTCGATGCTGGCCGAAATCGCGACGGCCGTCGTCCCGGCGAACTGATAGCGTGCTGACACAAATCAGAGATTGTACTAGAACAAAGGGGCGAGCATGTACCCACCCACCGCCCGGACCACCCCCAACCGTTCCCGCGACAAGATGAGCTACGACCGGGACGCCGCGCACGCCGTGCTCGACGAGGCGTACCACTGCGCGCTGGGGTTCACCGTCGACGGCCAGCCGCGGGTGCTGCCCACCCTGCACGTACGGATCGGCGACACGCTCTACCTGCACGGCTCCACCGGCAGCCGGCCGCTGCTCGCCGCCCGGGGCGACGGGCTGCCGGTCTGCGTCACGGTGACCCTGCTCGACGGCCTGGTCTACGCCCGCTCCCAGTTCCACCACAGCGCCAACTACCGCTCAGTGGTCGCGCTGGGCACCGCCCGGCTGGTCACCGACGAGCGGGAGAAGACCGCCATGCTCACCGCGCTGGTGGAGAAGGTGGGCGCGGGACGCAGCGCGGACAGCCGCCCGCCCAGCCGGCGGGAGCTGGCCGAGACCGCCGTACTGGCACTGCCGCTGCGCGAGGTGTCGGTCCGGGCCCGCAGCGGAGGAGTCCGCGAGGACGAGGCCGACCTGCACCTGCCGCACTGGGCCGGGGTCCTGCCGCTGCGGCTGACCGCCGGGCTGCCCGAGCCGGACGCCGGAGTCACCGCGCCGCTGCCGGCGTACCTCCGAGCGCCCCGCACGCCCTGGCACGACCCGGCCCCGATGAGCGGCGAACACGTCCGGCTGGAGCCGCTGGACCTGGCCCACGCCGACGAGCTGCACACCGCCACCGCCGACGAGGAGGTCTGGCGGCACATGAACGTCGCGGCACCGAGCGCGCCAGACGGGACCGCCGAGGTGATCGCCGCCGCGCTGGCCGCGCAGCACCGCGGCGAGCGGGTGCCCTGGGTGCAGCGCTGCGCGGCGACCGGGGCGGTGGTCGGCAGCACGTCCTACTACGAGATCGACCCGGAACGGCGGTCGGTCGCGATCGGGTACACCTTCCTGGGCCGGCCGTGGTGGCGTACCGGGATCAACACCGAGGCGAAGCTGCTGCTGCTCAGTCGGGCCTTCGACGAGTTGGGCGCGGTGCGGGTGGCCTGGCACACCGACATCCGCAACGAACGCTCGCAGGCGGCCATCGAACGGCTCGGCGCCACCCGGGAGGGCGTGCTGCGGATGCACCGGCAACGCCCGGACGGCTCCTGGCGGGACACCGTGCAGTACGCGATGACCGTCGATGAGTGGCCGAACGCACAGCTCAGGCTCCGGGAAAGGCTTCGCCGGACGGCACCGGTGGCGTGATGATGGCGGGCGTGCTGGGGATCACCGACATCTGGACGTACGTGCTGGGCACCGTGGCCATCATCCTGCTGCCCGGGCCGAACTCACTCTTCGTGCTCTCCACCGCCGCCAAACGGGGCGTGGGGGCCGGCTACCGGGCCGCTGGCGGGGTGTTCGTCGGCGACGGGGTGCTGATGTTCCTCTCCGCTGCCGGGGTGGCGTCGCTGCTCAAGGCGTACCCGCCGGTGTTCATGGTGATCAAGTACGTCGGCGCCGCGTACCTCGGGTATGTCGGGGTGACCATGCTGCGCGGCGCCTGGCGGCGCTGGCGCGACCGCAACGACCCGAGCACGCCACGGCTCATCGACGCCGCGGAGCCGGCGGCGATGCGCAGCCCGTTCCGCAAGGCGCTGGTGATCAGCCTGCTGAACCCGAAGGCGATCCTGTTCTTCATCTCGTTCTTCATCCAGTTCGTCGACCCCGGCTACGCCTGGCCGGCGCTGTCGTTCCTGCTGCTGGGGCTGATCGCTCAGGTGACCAGCGCGCTCTACCTGACCGCGTTGATCTTCGCGGGCACCTTCCTGGCCGCGCAGTTCAGCCAGCGCCGCCGGCTCGCCGCCGGCGGCACCACCGCCGTCGCCGCGCTCTTCCTCGCCTTCAGCCTCAAGCTCGCCACCGCCAGCGCCGGCTGACCCGACCCTGGTCAGGTGCCGTCACCGCCGGAGCCGCCACCACCGACGCCGGCCCCGCCAGCGGTGCCGCCGAGGCCGAAGCCGGGCCGGACCGGCTCGTCGGGATGGCGGCTCACATGGGCGGACTCACTGATCTGCGCGGACCAGTCGGCGTGCGCGGCTGCGGCGGCGTGCCGGTTGATGGCGTGGCGCAACCAGCCGTCCACGGTGGTGACCCAGTCCCGCCGGTCGGCATCCGCGTGCCAGATCCGGAACCGGCTGATGCTCTGGTGGGTGATCCCGGCCAGCGCCAGCCGGCGGTCCATCCAGAGAATCGCCTCCAGACCCGCCGAGTTGGTCACGAAGATCACCTCCAGCTCGGTGATCGGGCCGGCGTAGAGCGGCGCCACCCAGTAGCCCCACCGCTGGTGCAGCGGCAGGGTGTGCTCCACCCCGGGCAGCCCGCCCTCCTGCAACCCGGCTTGGCGGATCACGAAACCCAGCGTCTCCAGCGCCGCCAGCACATGCTGCTGGGTGGGGATCGGGTGCACGAAGACCGGCACCATGGCGCCCTGATCCAGCTCCGGGTCGACGGACACCTCGGTCCGCAGCCCCATCCGCAGGTTCAGCAGCGGCACCCCGCCGAAGATGGTCACCGGGGTCTCCCACGGCAACGGCATCGCGAAGTCGACCGCTCGCCGGCGACCGGCCGGCACGACGAACCGGCCGGCGATCGGCACCTGACAGAACTGCATCAGGCGCCGGGCGGCGGCCGGGTCATCCGGCTCGACCGTGGTGACCAGGCCGAGCCGGATGTGCCGCACCAGTACGTCGTCCGGCCCGGCCGCCAGCGTCACCCGCCCTGGCAGGCGCAGGCCCGGTCGGGTGCTCGGATTGGCCAGCGTGGTCTGCACGGACAGCCCGGTCCAGCCGGACTCCCGGGACACCCCCGTCAGCCGCACCGCGCCCCCTCCACCAGGCCACGCTCACAGCCACCTCAACCCCCGCGGACCCACGCGTGGCCCCCTCAACTCTCGCGGACCCCGCGCGTGGCCCCCTCAACTCTCGCGGACCCCGCGCGTGGCCACCTCAACTTCCGCGAAGAGGGACCACCCCTCCGGTTTCATCTCATGCGGCGGCCGCGCGGCACCGTGTCGGTCTCGTCGTCGAACTCGCCGATGACCTCCTCCAACAGGTCCTCCAGCGCCACGAAACCGATCGGCCGGGCCGGGCCACCCCCGTTGCGCACGAGCGCGAGCTGGGACTGCCGGGCCCGCATCGCGGCCACCGCCTCGGTGACCGAGGAGGTCGCGGGCAGGGTGAACGCGGGGGTCATCAGCTCCCCGACGGTGGCGCTGCGGCCGGCGGTGACCACCCGCACCGCCTCCCGGACGTGCACCAGGCCGCAGACGTCACCCGCCTCGTCCAGCACCGCCAGCCGGGACCGGCCACTGTCCCGGCTGACCTGCTCGATCCGCTCGGCCGGGTCGTCCCTGCCAACGGTGACCATGGTGGCGAACGGCTCCATCACCTGCGCCACCGATGTGCCCTGCAACTCCAGCATGCTGGTGAGCAGCTGGTGCTGCTCGGCACCGAGCAACCCGTGCTCGCGGGACTGCTCCAGCAGGATCCGCAGCTCGTCCGGGCCGTGCACCTGGGCCAGCTGATCCTGCTGGTTGACCCCGAACAGCCGCAGGATCGCGTTGGCCATGGCGTTGAGCGCGGAGAGCACCGGCCGGGACACTCGGGCGAAAGCACGGAACGGCAGCGCGAGCAGGATGGCCGAGCGCTCCGGGTCGGTGATCGCCCACGACTTCGGCGCCATCTCCCCCACCACCAGGTGCAGGAAGGTGACCACACCGAGTGCGAAGATCAGAGCGATCCCGTGGCTGGCCGCGTCCGGCAGACCCACGGCGTGCAGCAGAGGGCTGAGCAGGTGCTCGATGGCCGGCTCGGCCAGCGCGCCGAGCCCCAGGGTGCACAGCGTGATGCCGAGCTGCGCACCGGCCAGCATCAGCGACAGCTCACGGACGCCGTCCAGCGCGGCCTGGGCCGCCCGGCCGCCGCTCGCCGCCGCCTGCTCCAGGCGGTACCGCTTGCTGGCGATCAGGGCGAACTCGGCGGCCACGAAGAACCCGTTCAGCGCCAGCAGGACCACCGAGACGAACAGTGCGATCCCGGGGCTCATGCGGACACCTCGCTTCGCTCGCCCGGCTCGGTCAGCTGAAGCCGGACCGAGTCGGCCACGTGCCGGTCCACGGCCAGCACCTCGACCAACGCCCGGGGCTCCGCCTCGCCGTCCTCGGCGTCGGCACCCTCGGGCAGCAGCCTGATCTCCAGCCGGTCGCCGACCTCCGGCACCCGGCCCAGCTCCCGCATGACCAGCCCGGAGAGGGTGTCGTACTCCGGGGCCTCGGGAAGCGCGATGCCAGTGCTGTCGGCGACCTCGTCGATCCGCCAGCGGGCCGGCACCACCCAGGACCCGTCGTCCTGCCGGGCGGGCGCCCGCTCAGGCGGGTCGTCCTCGTCCCGGATCGGGCCGACCAGTTCCTCGGCGATGTCCTCCAACGTGATCACGCCGGCGAAGCCGCCGTACTCGTCGACCACGCAGGCCATCTGTCGGTGCCCGGACCGCAGCCGGTCGAGCACCGTGGGCAGCGGCAGCGTCTCCGGCACCAGCAGCGGCGGCCCGGCCACCGCGCTCACCGGGGTGGTGGCCCGCTCCCCCGGCGGTACGCCGAGCACGTCGGCGATGCCGACGATGCCGATCAGGTCGTCGACGCCGTCCGCGCCGCGCACGGGGAACCGGGAGTGACCGGTGTCCAACAACTCCACCACCCGGCTCACCGGCTCGTGCGCCCGTACGGTGTGCACGTCGACCCGGGGCACCATGGCCTCGCCGGCGGTCAGCTCCCGGAAGTCAAGACCTCGGTCGAGCAGCGTGGACATCTCGGCGTCCAGCGTGCCCTCCTCGCGGGACTCGGCGATGATCTGTTCCAGGTCGGCAGGGGTGGCACCGCTGGGCAGCTCCTCGATCGGCTCGATGCCGATCCGGCGGAGCAGCCGCACCGACGCCCGGTCGAAGAGCCGGATCACCGGCCCGGCGATGGCGAGGTACACCAGGGTGGAGCGGCTCAGCACTCGGGCCAGCGGCTCGGCCCGGGCGATGGCCAGGTTCTTGGGGGCCAGCTCACCGAGGACCATCTGCACCACGGTGGCGAAGATCAGAGCCAGCGCCACCGACAGCGGCAGGCTGACCGCCTCGCTGAGGCCAGCCAGGCCGAACAGGTCGGCGAGGCCGCCGCCGAGGAACGGCTCAGCGACGTACCCGACCAGCAGTGCGGTGACGGTGATGCCGAGCTGCGCTCCGGAGAGCATGAAGGAGAGCCGGCTGGTGACGGCCAGGGCCCGGGCGGCGGCCTGGTCGCCGTCATCGGCGAGCTGGCGGAGCTTGCCCCGGTCCACGGCGACATAGCCGAACTCCTGCGCCACGAAGTAACCGGTGGCGGCGGTGAGCACGATAATCAGAAGAAGGCCAACGACGATCAACACGGGTCGCTCAGGGCTCCCGGGGTCGTCGGGGCGGGAAGATGCCGGGCACAACCCGGCTGGCTACTGCTGCCCTCCTGGGCAGACGAGTCGATCATGTCGCTATTTTATCGGCGCTGTCTGGGACTCCGCTGGGGGTGGGCCGAAGGGGCCTGATCGTCCGGTTCACACGCCACCGTTCGATCGTCACGCCGGTCCTGCCCGGCCGCCACCCGGGTTACGTCCGGCCAGTTCGTCCGCGTCGAGCAGATTTCGGTCCAGCCGGCCGGACCGGTACGCCGCGCGGCCGACCATCTGCGCCGCGACCGGCACGGTGGCCAACTGGAAGACCCCCACCAGCAGGATCATGCCGAGATCCGCCGGGCTACGCAGCCGCAGCGCGATGCCGAGCAGCAGCAGGAGCACCCCGAGCACCTGCGGCTTGGTGGCCGCGTGCATCCGGGACAGCGCGTCCGGAAAGCGCAGGGCGCCGATCCCGGCGGCCAGGCCGAGCAGCGCGCCGGCCACCAGGCAACCGGCACCGAGCCAGTCCGCGATCGTCCCGATCACGGCTGCTCCCGGACGGCGAAGCGGACCATTGACACCGTGCCGACGAAGCCGAGCAGGGAGAGCACCACCAGCACGGGCAGCGTGGTGGCGTGCCGGTTGACCGCCGCCTCGGCGCCCACCGCGCCGACCATGGTGGCGAGCAGCACATCCGCGGCGATCACCCGGTCCAGCAGCGATGGGCCCCGGTAGAGCCGAGCCAGCGCGAGCAGCGCGGTCACCGACAGCAGGGCGGTGAGGACGACGGCTAGGAACGTGGTCACGGGCGGGTACCCCTCTCGACGGGATCGGACTGGACGCGGCGCAGCTCGGCGGCGGAGCCCACCGCGCGGATGATCCGCCGCTCGACGGCGAGGGTGCGCTCCCGGGCGGCGGTCAGGTCCGCCGGCCCGTGGGTGTCCAGCACGTGCAGGTAGAGCGTCCCGGAATCCCGGTCGAGCTCGAGGATCAGCGTGCCGGGCACCAGCGAGACCGCCTCGGCGGTGAGCGCCAGGTTCAGGTCGGTGGGCACCCGCAGCTGAACCGCGATGATCGCCCCGCGCGGCCGGTAGCCGGGCTGCACGGCGATCCGGGCGACGTGCAGGCTCGCGCTCACCAGTTCCGTGCCGAAATTGACCGCGAACACCAGCAGCGCCCAGGGGCGCAGGCGGCCGCCGAAGGTGACCGGCGGTAGCGGGAAGAACAGCAGCACCGCACCGCCCACCAGCAGGCCGCCGGCCAGGTTGGCCCAGTTGACCTCGCCCCAGAGCAGGTTCCAGACCACCACCAGCCAGCCGAGCGCCAGCGCCTGGTCCCGCCAGCGCCCGAGCCGACCCCGCCGTGGGGGTGGGCCGGCGGCCGCCGGAGCCGTCCCGCGCGGGCCGGTCACGGTGCGCCACCCGGCAGCACGGCCCGCACGTACGGGGTACGCGAGATCAGGTCGGCGGCCGAGTCGGCGGTGACGTCGAAGATCGGGCCGGCCAGCACGGTCAGCGCCAGCCCGAACGCGACCAGGCCCCCGGTGGCCCCGAGCATCAGCGTGGGCACTCGGACGGCGGGCTCGGCGGTGGCCAGCCGGGGCGACCGCCAGAAGGCGATGTTCCACACCCGGGAGGCCACGTAGAGGGTGAGCAGGCTGGTCAGCGTGCCGGCCGCGACCAGCGCCCAGGGCAGCGGACCGCCGGCTGCCGCCCCGGCCTGGAGCAGGCCGAGCTTGCCGAGGAAGCCGGAGAACGGCGGCACCCCGGCGAGGTTCATCGCCGGGACGAAGAACAGCACGCCGAGCAGCGGCGCCATCCGGGCCAGCCCGCCGAGGCGGCGCAGGTCGGTGCTGCCGGCCCGCTCCTCGACCAGCCCGGCGACCAGGAACAGCGTGGTCTGGATGGTGATGTGGTGCACCACGTAGAAGATCGCGCCGGCGAGGCCGGCGGCCGTGCTCAACGCCACCCCGAAGATCATGTAGCCGATGTGGCTGACCAGGGTGAACGAGAGGAGCCGCTTCAGGTCCGACTGGGCCACCGCGCCGAGGATGCCGACCAGCATGGTCAGCCCGGCGACGACCATGAGCAGCCCGTCGACCTGCCCGCCCGGGAAGAGCAGCGTCTCGGTGCGGATGATCGCGTAGACGCCCACCTTGGTGAGCAACCCCGCGAAGACGGCGGTGACCGGGGCTGGCGCGGTGGGGTAGCTGTCCGGCAGCCAGGCCGACAGGGGGAAGACCGCCGCCTTGATCGCGAAGCCGAGCAGCAGCATCAGCTCCAGGGTCAGCCGGACGCTGTCCGGCAGGTCGTCGAGGCGCTGGGCGAGCTGGGCCAGGTTGAGTGTGCCGGTGGCCGCGTACACCAGCCCCACCGCGGTCAGGAAGATCATCGAGGAGAGGATGCTGACCACGACGTACGTCGAGCCGGTCCGGATCCGGGTCTCGGTGCCGCCCAGCGTGATCAGCACGAAGCTGGCGGCCAGCAGGATCTCGAAACCGACGAAGAGGTTGAACAGGTCACCGGCGAGGAACGCGTTGGTGACGCCGGCGGTGAGCACCAGGTATGTCGGGTGGAAGATGGCCACCGGCGCGGTCTCGTCCCTCTCGCTCCCGCCCTGGCCGATCGAGTAGAGCAGCACGCAGAGGGTGACCGCCGAGGAGACCACCAGCATCAGTGCGGCGAGTTGATCGGCGATCAGGACGATGCCGACCGGTGCCGGCCAGGCGCCCACCGCCATCACCACCGGCCCGTGCCGGTACGCCTGCACCAGCAGCAGAACCGCCACGGCGAGGGTGCCGCTCAGGCAGAGCGTGCTGACCGCCCGCTGGAGCCGGGGCCGGGCAGCCAGCAGCAGGGTCAGCGCCGCACCGAGCAGCGGCACCACCACCGGCAGCGGCAGCAGCGCGCTCATCACGCCTCGTCCCCGCGCCGCAGCCGACGCCGGGCGGGCTCGGGATCGACCTGCTCCGGGTCTTCGTCCGGGCCCTCCCCGCCGACGTCCATGGCGCCCGGCTCGTTGCGCTCGGCCCGGCGGATGATCTGCTGGTCCTCAAGGTCGTCGGGCACCTCGTCGTCGCCGCTGAGGTACCAGCTGCGGTACGCCACGGCGAGCAGGAACGCGGTGAACCCGAAGGTGATCACGATGGCGGTCAGCACCATGGCCTGCGGCAGCGGATCGCTCATCCGGTCCACCGGGCCGGTGCCGACGATCGGCGCCCCACCGGACCGGCCGCCCAACAGGATCAGCAGGTTGACCCCGTTGCCGATCAGGATCACGCCGAGCAGGATCCGGGTCAGGCTGCGCTCCAGCAGCAGGATCACCCCGCACCCGACCAAAACCCCGACGGCGAGCACCAGCACCAGCGTGGGCCCCGCGCCGCCGGTGGTCATGCCCGGTCCCCCTTGTCGACGGCGAGCCCGCCGGTGGCGGTTCCGGTCGCCTCGATGTGCCGGTCCACCTCGGCTCCCAGGCTGCGCAGGACGTCCAGCACCAGCCCGATCACGACCAGGTACACGCCGACGTCGAAGAAGAGCGAGGTGACCAGGTGGGTGTCGCCGACCAGCGGTAGGGACTGATCGACCTTGGCGCTCTCCAGCACCGATCCGCCGGCCAGCAGCGCCACCACGCCCGTGCCCACCGACACGGCCAGCCCGGTGCCGAGGACCGTGCCGGCGCCGACCGGGGCCGCCTCGGCCAGCTCGTACCGGCCGCCGGCCAGGTAGCGGACCACCAGGGCTAGACCCGCCACCAGCCCACCGGCGAAGCCGCCGCCCGGCGCGTTGTGCCCGGAGAAGAGCAGGAACAGGGAGAACAGCACCACGGTGTGGAAGATCAGCCGGATGACCACCTCCAGGACGATCGACCGCCGCTCCTCGTGCAGGGTGGGCCCTCCGCGCAGCCACACCGGCCGTCCGGTTCGGGTGGCCCGACTGTCCGGCCCCGGTCGGCGCGGCCGTGGCCCGCCGCGGGACCGCTCGAAGACCAGGCTGGCCACCCCGGTCGCGGCCACCACCAGCACCGACAGCTCCCCCATGGTGTCCCAGGCCCGAATGTCGACCAGGGTCACATTCACCACGTTCCGGCCGTACCCCTGGGCCACCGCCAGGTCCGGAAAGGCGGCGGAGATCTCCGGTGCCCGGCGGGCGCCCGCCGCGACGAGGGCCAGTCCGGCGGCCACCACGCCGGCCGCCACCCCGATCGCCCGGCGGGCCCACCGGCTGCGGCGCAGCGGGCGGGCCGAGAACCGTTCCGGCAGGCGGCGCAGCACCAGCACGAAGACCGCGATGGTCGCGGTCTCCACCAGGAACTGGGTGAGCGCGAGGTCGGGCGCGCCGTGCAGGACGAACAGCAGGGCGATGCCGTAGCCGGTCATCCCGACCAGCAGCATCGCGGTCAGCCGGCGGCGGGCGCCGACCGCCAGTACCGCGGCCACCGCGATCACCACCACGACCACCGGTTGCAGCGGGGAGTCCCAGAGCGGGATCCGAGCGTGCCACGGGCCTGCGGCGAGCATCGCCCCGCCGGGCAGCAGCACCAGGACGACCAGGATGATGCCCAGATACTGCGGCAGGGAGCCACGTTGGGTCGCTCCGGTGACCTCGATGGCCATCCGGTCGAACCGGCCCACGATCCACTCGTACCCCTGGCTGCCGGTGATCGGCGAGTGGGTCCGGGCCAGCACCGGGGCGAGCGGTCCGCGCAGGGCGAAGAGCAGGCCGCCGCCGGCGAGCGCCAGCACGGTCAGGCCGAGCGCCGGGCTCGGTCCGGACCAGAGCGCCAGATGCGCGTGCACCCCGCCGAGCAGATCGGCGTACGGGCGCAGCAGGCCGTCCAGCACGCTGGCGGCCGGGCCGGCGAGCAGGCTGGCGGCGGCCA
Organism: Micromonospora sp. NBC_00858; assembly: GCF_045207365.1. Lineage (NCBI taxonomy): Bacteria > Bacillati > Actinomycetota > Actinomycetes > Micromonosporales > Micromonosporaceae > Micromonospora > Micromonospora sp. NBC_00858. The sequence continues at coordinate 4,697,506 of NZ_CP108828.1, forward strand.
GCACGGCCGGTGGGACCAGCAGCGACCCGGCGACCCGGCCTGCCTGGATCGGCTCCACGCCGGGCCGGTCGGCGAACGCGCCCCAGACGAACCGGGCGCTGTACGCGACGGTGAGCACCGTCCCGGCAACCAGACCGGCGAGGACCACCGGCTGGTCGGTGAACGCCGCGAACACCGCCTCCTTGGCTACGAAGCCGACCAGCGGCGGCACCCCGGCCATCGACGCCGCGGCCAGCACAGCGACCACGAACAGCGGCCGGGACCAGTGCCGCAGCCCGGACAACTGGCGCAGGTCGCGGGTGCCGGCGCTGTGGTCGATGACGCCCACGACCAGGAACAGCGCCGCCTTGAACAGCGCGTGCGACAGCAGCATCGCGGTGCCGGCCAGGGCGGCGTCCGGGGTGCCGGCCCCGGTCACCGTGACCAGCAGACCGAGCTGGCTGATCGTCCCGTATGCCAGCAACAGCTTCAGGTCGGTCTGCCGCAGCGCCGCCCAGCCGCCGAACAGCATGGTGGCCAGGCCGGCGACCTGCACCACGGGCCGCCACGGGCCGACCGTGGCGAGCACCGGCGCGAGCAGCCCGATCAGGTAGACGCCGGCCTTGACCATGGCGGCGGCGTGCAGGTACGCGCTGACCGGGGTGGGTGCCGCCATCGCGGCCGGCAGCCAGGTGCTGAACGGCAGCACCGCCGACTTGGACAGCGCGCCGGTCAGGATCAGCAGCACTGCGGTGACCAGGTACCCGCCGCCGGGCAGCGGCTGTGCGGCTATCTCGGACCAGCGGTAGGTGCCGGCGTGCTCGCCCAGCATGATGAACCCGACCAGCATTGCCAACCCGCCCAGCGTGGTGACGGTCAGCGCGTGCGCCGCCGCCCACCGGCTGGACCGCCGTTCGGTGCTGTGGCCGATCAACAGGTACGAGAAGATCGTGGTCAGCTCCCACCCCACGTAGAGCAGCAGCAGGTCGTCGGCGAAGACCAGAACCAGCATCGCGCCGGCGAAGGCGACCAGGACCCCGGCGAACTGCGCCAGCCCGGTCGAGCCGGCGGAGAAGTACCGGGCGCAGTAGACCAGCACCAGCGCGCCGATGCCGCCGATCAGCAGGGTCATCAGCCAGGACAGCGTGGTGAGCCGAAGCGCGATGTCGAGGCCCAACTGCCGGATCCACGGGTACGTCTCGACCACCGCCCCGCCGTGGCTGACGGCCGGGGTGCGGGCCACCGCCCAGCAGAACGCGGCGGCCGGCGCCAGCGCCAGCGGGTAGCACGCTCGTGGCCCCCACCACCGGACGAGCAGCGGCGCGGATAGGGCCGCCACGAGGTGGAGGATGAGCAGTACCAGCACTCGCGCTCCCGATCGAGGTGGCCGACGCCGGACAGCGGTGGCGCCTAGCAGCGATCAGACGTCAGTTCGTCGCTCGCCGGGCCGTTTTGCCGGAATTCGTGCGCTGTCGGCGACGGGCGGGTGCGCCAGGCGTGCGAGGTGCGGCAGCAGGCCGCGGACATCGTCGGCGGTCAGCGCAGCAGGGCGTCCTCGACGGGCACCGTGTCGTCGCTGGCCGGGCGGCCTCGTGCCAACTCGGCGAGCAGATCGACGCGACCCAGCTGACGCGCGACCTTGTCGACCACCCGCTCCGCTGCGGCCAGCGACCGCACCGAGAGCAGCCGGCCACGGCTCTCCCGGCGCAGCACGAAGTAGTGGACGGCGACGCGGACCTGGCCGCGGTCGGCGGCGCTGGCCTGGGCGGTCGAGACGACCAACTCGCGCAGGCAGCGGGCGAGGCGTTCGGCGAGCTGCAGCTCGGCACCGTGCAGGCCGCCGCGGAGCGTGGCGAGGTGGCTGTCGACCTTGCGGATCAGCACATCGGTGCCGGGTTCGACGTTGCGCTGCTCGCCGGCCATCCGATCCCCCCACCCCGGTTCGCGTTGCGAGTGAAGTTACTTTATGTTGCTCCTCAGAAGCAAGCAGTTAAGTGAGACTTAACGTATTAAGCGCGCGTTCGGTGCTTATGCCGTTCAGCCGGACACATTCCACCGTGGATCGTTCGTGGTTGTCGTACCAGCGGGGCACGATGGACCGGTGACCGGCGCAGACGCAGACACCGGCGCGGCGCTCGCCGGGTTCGGCCCGGCCACCCGCGCCTGGTTCGACGCCGCCTTCGCCGCGCCCACCGCCGCCCAGGCCGGAGCCTGGCGATCGGTCGCCGCCGGCCGCAACGCCCTCGTCGTGGCACCCACCGGCTCCGGCAAGACGCTCGCGGCCTTCCTCTGGTCGCTGGACCGGCTGGCCCGCGAGCCGGCTCCGGCCGAGGCCCGACAGCGGTGCCGGGTGCTCTACGTCAGCCCGCTCAAGGCGCTCGCCGTCGACGTGGAGCGCAACCTGCGCGCCCCGCTGGCCGGCATCCGGCAGGCGGCGACCCGGCTCGGCGTCGCCCCGCCCGACATCACCGTCGGGATGCGCACCGGCGACACCCCGGCCGACGAGCGCCGAGCCTTCGCCCGCACTCCACCGGACATCCTCATCACCACGCCCGAGTCGCTGTTCCTGCTGCTCACCTCCGCCGCCCGGGATTCACTGCGCGGCGTCCAGACGGTGATCGTCGACGAGGTGCACGCGGTGGCCGGCAGCAAACGCGGCGCCCATCTCGCCCTCTCACTGGAACGTCTCGACGAGCTGCTGCCCGCCCCGGCACAGCGGATCGGCCTCTCCGCGACCGTCCGGCCGATCGACGCCTGCGCCCGCTTCCTCGGCGGCGCCCGGCCGGTCGACGTCGTGCAGCCGGCCACGCCGAAGACCATCGAGGTCAGTGTGCAGGTCCCGGTGGAGGACATGACCCGCCTGGACGAGCAGGAGCAGCCGTCGGAGGACGCCTTCGGCGGTCCCGGGCCGCGCCGCGCCTCGATCTGGCCGGCCGTGGAGGAGCGGGTCTTCTCGCTGATCGGGGCGCACCGCTCCACCATCGTCTTCACCAACTCCCGGCGCAGCGCCGAGCGGCTCTGCGCGCGCCTCAACGAGTTGGCCGCCGAGGAGGTGGCCAGCGCGCAGGCCACCGCACAGGCAGGCGACGGCGCGGTCGGCGTACCGGACGGGTGGTCGCCGGGCGACGGCCCGGTGGGCGACGACGGCCCGGTGGGCGACGCGCCGCGGTGGGGCGGCCCGGCCGGTCCGGTCCGCAGCCGGCCGCCGGCCGAGGTCATGGCCCAGTCCGGCGCGGCCACCGGCGCGACGCCGGTGATCGCCCGGGCGCACCACGGCAGCGTCTCCCGGGAGGAGCGCAAGCACATCGAGGAGGCGCTCAAGTCCGGCCAGCTCCCGGCGGTGGTGGCCACCTCCAGCCTGGAGCTGGGCATCGACATGGGCGCGGTCGACCTGGTGGTGCAGATCGAGGCGCCGCTGAGCGTGGCCGCCGGGCTGCAACGGGTCGGCCGGGCCGGGCACCAGGTGGGCGCGGTCTCCCGCGGGGTGGTCTTTCCCAAGCACCGCGGCGACCTGCTCTCCTGCGCGGTCGTCGCCGAGCGGATGACCGACGGCGCGATCGAGGAGCTGCACTACCCGCGCAACCCGCTGGACGTGCTGGCCCAGCAGATCGTCGCCATGGTGGCACTGGAGCCGTGGCGGGTCGGCGACCTGGCCGTGCTGGTCCGCCGGGCCGCGCCCTTCGCCGAGCTGCCCGACTCCGCGCTGCACGCCGTACTGGACATGCTCTCCGGCCGCTACCCGTCCACCGCCTTCGCCGAGCTGCGCCCCAGGCTGGTCTGGGACCGGGCCACCGACTTGCTCACCGGCCGCCCCGGCGCGCAGCGGCTCGCGGTGACCAGCGGCGGCACCATCCCCGACCGGGGCCTGTTCGGGGTCTTCCTGGCCGGCGCCGAGCGCGCCGCCCGGGTCGGCGAGCTGGACGAGGAGATGGTCTACGAGTCGCGCGTCGGCGACGTCTTCCTGCTCGGCTCGTCCTCCTGGCGGATCGAGGAGATCACCCCGGACCGGGTGCTGGTCTCGCCGGCCCCCGGGCAGGCGGCCCGGATGCCGTTCTGGAAGGGCGACCAGCTGGGCCGGCCGGTCGAGCTGGGCCGCGCCATCGGCGCCCGGGTGCGCACCCTGCTGCGCCAGACCGACGAGGCGGCGCTGGCCGCGCTGCGCGCCGGCGGGCTGGACGACTGGGCAGCCGCCAACCTGATGGCGTACCTGCGCGAGCAGCGGGAAGCCACCCGCTCGCTGCCCGACGACCGGACGATCGTGGTCGAGCGGTTCCGCGACGAGCTGGGCGACTGGCGGCTGGCCGTGCACAGCGTCCTCGGCGCGCGGGTCAACGGGCCGTGGGCCCTCGCGGTGGGCCGCCGGCTGGCCGAGCGCTACGGGGTGGACGCTCAGGTGATGCCCTCCGACGACGGCATCGTCGTGCGCCTGCCGGACACCGCCGACGAGCCACCCGGCGCCGACGTGGTGGTCTTCGAGCCCGACGAGATCGCCCAGCTCGTGGAGGAGTCGGTCGGCACCTCGGCGCTGTTCGCCGCTCGATTCCGGGAGTGCGCCGCCCGGTCGCTGCTGCTGCCCCGCCGCGACCCGCGCCGCCGCCAACCGCTCTGGCAGCAGCGGCAACGTGCCGCGCAGTTGCTCGACGTGGCCCGCGAGTACGCCGACTTCCCGGTCACTCTGGAGGCCGCCCGGGAGTGCCTCCAGGACGTCTTCGACCAGCCTGCGCTGGCCGGGCTGATGCGCGACCTGGCCAACCGCAAGGTGCGGCTGGTCGAGGTGGAGACCAGCCAGCCGTCCCCGTTCGCCCGGTCACTGCTCTTCGGCTACGTCGGGGCGTTCCTCTACGAGGGCGACGCCCCGCTCGCCGAGCGGCGCGCCGCCGCGCTCGCCCTGGACTCGACGCTGCTCGGCGAGCTGCTCGGCCGGGTCGACCTCCGCGAACTGCTGGACCCGACGGTGCTCGCCGAGACCGAGCGGCAGCTGCGCTGGCTGACCGAGCAGCGCCGCCCACGCGACGCCGAGGACGTGGTCGAGCTGCTGCGGGTGCTCGGCGACCTGAGCACCGCGGAGCTGGCCGAGCGGGGCGCGCCGGAGACCTGGCTGACCGAGCTGGAGGCCGCCCGCCGGGTGCTGCGGGTCCGGATCGCCGGCCAGCAGCGCTGGGTCGGCGTCGAGGACGCCGCCCGGCTGCGCGACGCGCTCGGCGTGGCACTGCCGGTCGGGGTGGCCGAGGCGTACCTCGCCCCGGTGACCGACCCGCTCGGCGACCTGGTGGCCCGCTACGCCCGCACCCACGGGCCGTTCGCTGCGGCGAGTTGCGCGGCCCGGTTCGGCCTCGGCGTGTTCGTGGTGGAGCAGACGCTGCGCCGGCTCGGTGCCACCGGGCGGGTCGTCTCCGGGGAGTTCACCCCGGATTCGGCCGGTGCCCAGTGGTGCGACGCGGAGGTACTGCGGCTGCTACGCCGCCGCTCGCTCGCGGCGCTGCGCCGGGAGATCGAGCCGGTGCCGCCCCGCGCGCTGGCCACCTTCCTGCCCCGCTGGCAACAGGTCGGCTCGTCCGCCCGGGGGGTGGAGGCGCTCGCCGCGACCGTGGAGCAGTTGCAGGGCGCGGCGGTGCCGGCGTCCGCCCTGGAGCGGCTGGTGCTGCCCGGCCGGGTCGCCGACTACTCCCCCGCCCAGCTCGACGAGCTTTGCGCCAGCGGGGAGGTGCTCTGGGCCGGGTCGGGGGCGATCTCCGGCGGCGACGGCTGGGTCACCCTGGCGTACGCGGACTCCGCGCCGCTGCTACTCCCGCCGCCCGACGAGGCGCTGACCCGGACCCCGCTGCACGAGGCGGTGCTCGACGCACTCGGCGACGGGCAGGCGCTGTTCTTCCGGCCGCTGGCCGACCGGGTCGGCTCGACCGACGACGCGGCGCTGACCGCCGTGATCTGGGACCTGGTCTGGGCCGGTCACCTCACCAACGACACCCTCGCCCCGCTGCGCGCGGTGCTCGGCGCCGGCGGTGCGCACCGCTCCCGACCGTCCGCGCCGCGTACCCGCTACCGGCGGCCGGGTCGGGTGGCGCTGCCCAGCCGGGGCGGTCCGCCGACGGTCGCCGGCCGCTGGTCGCGGCTGCCGGAGCGGGACCTCGACCCGACCCGGCGCGCCGCAGCCCTCGCCGACGTGCTGCTGGAGCGGCACGGGGTGGTCACTCGCGGCGCGGTGATGGCCGAGCAGGTGGTCGGCGGTTTCGCCGCCGTCTACCCGGTGCTGTCGGCGTTGGAGGAGCGCGGCGCGGCCCGCCGGGGCTACTTCGTGGAAGGGCTGGGCGCAGCGCAGTTCGCGGTGCCCGGCGCGGTCGACCGGCTGCGCGCACTGGCCGAGCCTGCCGACGGCGCCCGGGGCCGGGGCACCCCGGCCACGGTGCTCGCCGCCACCGACCCGGCCAATCCGTACGGGGCGGCGCTGCCCTGGCCGGAACGGGTGGTCGACTCCGGCGACGGGGCCGTCCCCGCGACCGGGCACCGGGCCGGCCGTAAGGCGGGCGCCCTGGTGGTGCAGGTCGGCGGCGACCTGGTGCTCTACGTGGAGCGCGGCGGCCGGACGCTGCTCTCCTTCACCGACGACATCGACACGCTCGCCGCAGCCGGCAAGGCGCTCGCCGACGCTGTCCACTCCGGAGCGTTGGGCGCCATGTCGGTGGAGCGGGCCGACGGCGAGGCGGTGCGCTCGTCGGCGCTGCGCGACGCGCTGACCGCCGCCGGCTTCCGGGCCACCCCACGCGGCCTGCGCCTCCGCGGCTGACCCCGCCTGCCGAACGGCCGACGCCGGCTCGGTGCTCAGCGCAGGTTGGCGAGGACCTTCTCGTAGCGCGGGCGGTCGGCGGCCGGGGTCTTCGCCTCCAGGTAGTTGAGCACCACCGCGCCGCGCTGGTACGACTGGCCGCTCCAGGTCGCCGCGATGTCACTGGCGCTGATCTCGTCGGGGAACACGTACACCGTGACGGCGTCGGTGGCGATGAGCTCGGAACAGCCCAGGCCGAGCCCGTCCGGGCCGCAGTCGACCGAGCGGTCCTTCGGGTGCGTCGCCTTCAGACCGGCGGCGACGAACGCGTCGACGACCTGCTTCGCGCCGGGCGCCCCGGCCGGGCGCTGGGGCAGCACCACCGGCGGCGGGCTGGATCGGCGCTCAGTCGGCTCCTGCGGAGCGGCGGGCGGCGGGGCCGGCAGGACTGGCCGGGCTGACGGAGCCGACGAGGGCGCGGCACTGCCGGCGCTGGGCGCGACTGTCGAGGGCATCGGCGCCGCCGGCAGCCCGGTGGCCGCCGGAGCCGAGACGGACGAGGCGTCCGGCCGGTCGGCGTCGTCGCTGCCACAGCCGGCGGTGAGGGCGACGGCGACCATGAGTGCTCCGACGGCCGGCATGCTCCGATATGTCACCAGGGCAGTCTCCCCAACGGCACTCGGCGGCGGGAGTGGCCGGTGGGCCAGTGCGCCTGTCCCATATCCGCCAGCCGGCGGTGGGCCTTTGGGATGGCTCCGGGCGACCTCCTGCGGGTCGCCCGCTGATATTCAACTGTGGAATGCTTCCCCGGTGGGTGAACACGTAGTTCCCGTGGGTTGTCCCTGCTGCGCCTCCCGGACCGGCGGCGGGACGTGCCCGGTCTGCTTCTGGACCGACGACGGTCAGACCGATGCCGATGCCGACGCCGTCCGGGGCGGCCCCAACGGCGATCTCAGCCTCTCGCACGCCCGCCTCAACTACGCCGTCTACGGTGCCAGCCACCCGCGCTACCAGGACATGGTGCGCCAGGCCCGCCCCGACGAGCGCCCCTGACGGCGCCCGACGGAACGAACTCGGCTCAGCAGACCGGCACCGCGCCTCCGTACAAGCTGGAGATGTACGCGTGGCTGACGTACTGCCCGCTGGCCAGGCGGTTCCACCGGGTGGTGGTGCGGTAGGGGCCGGCCACCGACTGGCCGGTGACGTAGCACTGGATCGGCACGTTGGCGAACCGGGCGGCGAGGCCCCGGATCGGGGACGACGTGCTGGCGGCGGTACGGATGTTGAGCGGCCCGTCGCCCACCACCCCGCGCGGCCCGCCACCGGTCCACAGGTAGGCCACGTCCACCCAGGCGTTGGTGGTCAGCTTCAAGCCGTCCCAGAAGGTGCCGTCGGCCAGGTCGACGCCGGCCGGGTTGAGCACGGTGCGGCCGAACTGGTCCCGCCCGCCGTTGTAGCCGGACTGGTACGCGGCCTGCGCCTCGGGTCGACCCTGCGGCAGGTACGGCCCGACGTCCCAGACCGGGGCGTACTCGCACCGGGAGCCGGTGGTGGTGCAGACCCGCACCGTGTAGTCGCCGCTGTTGAGCGGCGACAGGCCACGCCGCGACGGTAGCGCCACGAAGTGGTCCCGCGGCTGCACGGTGCGACCGTTGGCGGTCTGCTCGCCGACCAGGCCGATCCGGGTGGCGTACACCCGGTAGGTGAGGCCGGGCGTGGCGGCGGAGACGGCGGCGGCCGCGTCGGCGGTGAGCTGGACACCGCGTACCGTCGCGGTGGCCCCGCCGGCCGGCGCGGTGAGCACCACCCGGGTCTGCACCCGACTGACCGGACGGTCGAAGACCGCGCCGGCGGTGGCGGCCCGCCACTCGGTCCAGCCGTTGACCCGCCAGCCCCGGACCTGCGCCTCTACGGTGGCACCGGCGGGGACCTGGGCGGTGATCTCGGCGCGGACCCGGGTTGCCGGCCGGCTGAGGGTGCGCGGGGCGGTCAGCAGCATCCCTTCGGCGACCGCGCTGCGAGGGCTGCGCCCGGCGGACCGGGCCTCGCGCAGCCGCAACCCGGCGGCGGTACGCCGGACGTTGACGTCGTCGCGGTCGACGACCGACAGATCAGCGTTCCAGCGTTCGCCGGCCGGGGCGGCGACGAGGGTGAGCGAGTGGCCGGCGGCGGAGGTGGCCGGGACTGCGGTGACGGCGGGTATGAGCGCGACGGTGAGCCCGAGGGTGAGGGTGGCGACGAGGGCGACCGATCGGATACGACAACGCGGTCCCATCATGGGCATTCTCCTCAGAACCTCCTGACCCTCGCATGTCGGGAGATCATGAGGAACCAGAGTACAAATAGCGACACATGCGAATGCCGCTCTAAAGAGGGAGAATGGCGGGGTGCCCGAAGGCGACACTGTCTGGAACACCGCGCGCGTGCTGCACCGTGCGCTGGCTGGCACGCGGCTCACCTCCAGTGACTTCCGGGTGCCGCAGTTGGCCACCACCGATCTCACCGGATGGACCGTGCGCGAGTCCGCCAGCCGGGGCAAGCACCTGCTGCTCCGCCTCACCGCCCCCGCCCGGCCGCGCGGAGCCGCCCCCGCCGACGGGCCGCGCGGAGCCGCCGCCAGCGCGAGCGCCGGGGCCGATGAGCCGCACTGGACGTTGCACTCGCACCTGCGGATGGACGGCGCCTGGCGGGCGTACGCGCCGGGGGAACGCTGGAGTGGTCGACCGGCGCACCTGATCCGGGTGGTGCTGCGCAGCCCCGGCGCGGTCGCCGTGGGCTACCACCTGCACGAGCTGGCCCTGGTGCCGACCGCCGAGGAGGACCGCCTGGTCGGCCACCTCGGCCCCGACCTGCTCGGCCCGGACTGGGATCCGGCCGAGGCGGTGCGCCGGCTCGCCACCCACCCGGAGCAGACGATCGGCGAAGCGCTGCTCGACCAGCGCAACCTGGCCGGGGTGGGCAACCTCTACAAGTCCGAGCTGCTCTTCCTGCGCGGCGTGTCACCGTGGGCGCCGGTGGGCGCGGTGCCCGACCTGGACGGGATGGTGGCCCTCGCCCAGCGACTGCTGGCCGCCAACCGGGGCCGCTGGACGCAGAGCACCACCGGATCGCTGCACCGCGGCCAGACCAGCTATGTGTACGGCCGCCGCGCCCAGCCCTGCCGCCGCTGCGGCACCGCGATCCACAAGCGGGAGCTGGGCGAACGGGTCACCTACTGGTGCCCGGTCTGCCAGCCGGAGCACCCGGCCGCCCCGTCGCCCGGCTGACCATCCCTCGTGAACCGAGGTCATCCCAGATACGGACGATTGGGTAATTCCTAACCGGCCGTCCGAGTCTCATGCTGCGGTTGGGTGCTCACCGACCGTCAGCAGAGTGCCGGGCTCGACCAGGTCGCCACGCCGGGGTGGCGGCCCTCGTGCCCCGACCCCGGGAGAGTCATGGCGATGTTCCGCAGACTCCGCTCCACCTTCTTCGAGCGGACAGCCCGCGACAACAACAGCCGCGCCAACGGCTGGACCGCGTCCGCGCCGGCCGCCCGGACCGCCGAGGAGGCCGCCCCGACGGCCAGCCTGGACCCGGCCGTCCTGCCCCGCTGCTTCGGCCCGGTGCCGAACTTCGCGCACAGCCCTCGCCCGGCGCGTGACCCCGACGGGCGCGTGGTGCGAGGCACCGGGCTGCGGAAGTTCGTCGACGCGCTGCCGATCCCGGGCCAGCAGGGCCGCACCGAGCTCGGCGGGTACCTCCCGGTGGCGGTACCGGACACGATCAGCTACCCCGGCTGCGACTACTACGAGATCGGTCTGCAGGAGTACGCCCAGCGGCTGCACCGCGACCTGCCGGCCACCCGGCTGCGCGGCTACCGCCAGCTCAACCTGGGCACCGACGCGTCGGGCCACAACACCGTGGCACCGCCGGAGCGGCCCTGGCACCTCGGTCCGATGATCCTCGCCCGCCGGGGCCGACCGGTCCGGGTGAAGTTCATCAACCAGCTCCCCACCGGCCGGGCCGGCGAGTTGTTCCTGCCGGTTGACGACACGGTCCCGGGGGCCGGCATTGGCCCGCTGGACGGCCCGGCGCCGTACCCGCAGAACCGGGCGGTGCTGCACCTGGCCGGGGCGCGGACCGGCTGGACCAGCGCCGGCAACCCGGGGCAGTGGATCACCCCGGCCGGGGAGATCACCCCGTACCCGACCGGGCCGGGCCTGACCCACGTGCCGGACATGCCGCCGCCCGGGACCGGCGCCACCACGCTCTACTACCCGAACGAGCAGAGCGGCCGGCTGCTGTGGTTCCACGACAACACCCTCGGCCTGGCCCGCCTCACGGTCTACGGCGGGCAGCTCGCGCTCTACCTGCTGACCGACCCGGCCGAGGAGCAGCTCGTCGCGGACGGGGTGCTGCCGCCCGACCAACTGCCGCTGGTGATCGAGGACAAGACGTTCGTGCCGGACGACACCCAACTGGCCGCCGAGGACCCGACCTGGGACCGGGAACGCTGGGGCGCTCGGGGCAGCCTCTGGCATCCGCACGTCTACCAACCCCGGCAGAACCCGTACCGGTCCGGCGGGCGCAACCCCACCGGCCGGTGGGACTACGGTCCCTGGTCCCGCAACCCGGCCCCGGACGGCACCCGTACCGACGGCTGGCCGACGGCGGACGGTGCTGGACCGCCGCTGACCGGGCCCGGCCCGGTCCCGAACCCGCACCACGACCCGGTCGGCGCACCCGACGAACCCCCGCTCAGCCCCGGGGTGCCGCACCCGTCCGCGGTGCCCGAGGCGTACGGCGACACCCCGCTGGTCAACGGCGCCGCCTACCCGTACCTGGAGGTGCGGCCGCGCGCGTACCGGTTCCGGATCCTCAACGCCTGCCTGGACCGCAGCCTCAACCTCCAGCTCTACCGTGCCTGCTCGGACAGCCCCATGTGGACCGACGACGGCGACCTGGTCGACGCCGACGCCGGCGAGGTGCCGATGGTGCCCGCCGTCCGGGCGGCGGACCGGCCGGCGAGCTGGCCGACCGACGGGCGGGACGGCGGGGTGCCGGACCCGCGCGCCGCCGGACCGGAGTTCATCCAGATCGGCAACGAGGCCGGCCTGCTGCCCGCCCCGGTGGTGCTGCCAAACCAGCCGATCGGCTACCGCTACGACCGCCTCGACCCGACCGTGCTGAACGTCGACGGGCACGCGCTGCTGCTCGCCCCGGGCGAGCGGGCCGACGTGCTGGTCGACTTCTCCGCCGTGCCACCGGGCAGCACGCTGATCCTGTACAACGACGCCCCGGCCCCGCTGCCCGGCTTCGACCCGCGCTACGACCAGCACACCGACGCGCCGGACCGGACCGCCGAGGGCGGCCCGCCCGCCACCGAGCCGGGGTACGGCCCGAACACCCGCACCCTGCTCCAGTTCCGGGTGACCGGGGCGCCGGCACCGCCGTACAACCTGGCCCGGCTGCGCGACCGGCTGCCCCTGGCGTACGTGGCCAGCCAGCGCCCGCCGATCGTGCCGCAGCCGGCGTACGACCCGGCGTTCGGCACCCGGACCGCGCGGGAGACGACCGTGCCGGTGCATGCCAGCACGGTGACCTTCACTCCGGCGGGCAGCTCCGGCCCGGTCACCCTGCCGGTCGCGGTCAAGGCCGCGCAACAGGTCTTCGAGCCCGACCACGGCCGGCTGGCCGGCCGGCTCGGCGTCGGGCACCCGCACGCCGGGCCGCTCACCCCGGCGACCCTGCCTCTCGGGCCGACCGACCCGGTCACCGAGGTGCTCTTCGCCGCCGACCCGGCCGTGCCGGTCGGCGCGCCCACGGACGGGACGCAGCTCTGGCGGATCAGCGGCAACGTCCGGCAGACCGAGCCGCTGCGCTTCGGCGGCTGCGACGTGCAGCTGGTCAACCGGGTCGGTTGGGACGGCACGCTGCGACCCCCGCACGGTGCGGAGCTGGGCTGGAAGGAGATCGTCCGGGTCAACCCCCGGGAGGACGTGGTGGTGGCGCTGCGCCCGGTCGCCCCGACGCTGCCGTTCAAGCTGGGCGACAGCGTCCGGCTGCTCGACCCAGGTCGCCCGGCCGGGGCACGGACCGGGTCGACCCCGGTCAGCCCGGCCGACGGGCGACCCGCGGTGGTGGTGAACCAGCTGGTCAACCTGGGCTGGGAGTACCGCTTGCACAGCCAGCTCGCCGGCCACCGCGACCTGGGGATGAACCGGCCGTTGGTGCTGCGGGTGGCACCGAAGGCACCGACCGGGCTGACCGCCACGCCGGCGCCCGGCTCGGCCACCGCCCTGCCCGCGATCGCGCTGGCCTGGACCGGCAACGGCGGCCGCCCGCCGGCCACCAGCCACCTGCTCCAGCGGGCCACCGACGCGACCTTCGGCGGCGAGGTCACCACGATCACCGTCGCGGCCGCCGCCACCCGGTACACCGACGCGACGGTCACCCCCGGAGTCACCTACCACTACCGGATCCGGGCAGAGAACGCGGTCAGCTACTCGTCCTGGTCGAACAGCGTGCCGGCCTCCGTACACCTGGCCGCTCCGGGTGGGCTGATCGGGGCGATCCCGCCGGCCGCGCCGCTACGGGTGGCACTGCGCTGGACGAACCGTTCCTTCGCCACCGGCATCGACGTGCAGCGGGCCACCAACCCGACCTTCACCAGCGGCCCCGGCACCACCGCGATCGGGGTCGGCGACAACCACCTGGACGTCACGGTCGCCCCGGACACGACGTACTACTACCGGGTGCGGACCACGTACCTGGGCGCCGCCTCGGCCTGGTCGACGGTGGCCGCGGTGAGCACCCCACCCGCGCCGGGCGCCCCGAGCGGGGTGAGCGCCACCGCCAGCGCTCCGGCACCGGACACCGCGACGGTGATCCTGGGCTGGGCGGTGACCACGCCCGCCGGCCCGGGGTCCGGATTCATCGTTCAACGGGCGCTGGACCCGGCGTTCGGCCGGGAGGTGGCCACCTTCACGGTGACCGGTCGCGGATTCACCAACACCGGGCTGGCGCGGGGCGTGACCTATCACTACCGGATCCGGTCGTTCAACGTCGTGGGCAGCTCGGCGTACACCGGCCCCATCCCGGTCACCACCCCGCCGTGACCGGCCGGAGTGCGCGGCGCGGTCAGCGGTGGGTTGTGCTCAGCGGGGCGCGCGCAGCGGCGGGTTGTGCTCCGCGGAGGCGCGCAGCGGCGTGCCGACGGCGCGCAGCTCGGCCAGTGCCGAGGCCACCCCGTGCAGCAGGTCGGTCGCCTCGGTGAGTCGGGCAGCGGCCGGGTCGGCGGTCTCCGGGCGGGCGTCCTCGGCCAGGTAGCCGGCGGCGGCGACCACCAGCCGTTCGTAGGCCGCGACCCCGCTCTCCAGTTGGGCGGTCAGCGCGCCGTGCGCCTCGGCCAGCGGCGCCCGGGCGTCGGTCGGGGCCAGCCGCAGCGCCCGTTCGACGCTGGCCACCCGGCCGACCAGGTCGCGTAGCGACCGGTCGGCGGCGGTGGCCTCCAGAACCGCTGGTTCGGCCAGCCCGGTGAGACGGGGGGCCATCCCGGCCAGGGTGAGCGCGGCCCGGTCCAATCGGGCCCACTGCTGCCCGGCGCTGGTGCCGCGCAGTGCGACCCGGGTGCGGACCCGACGTACCTCGGCCAGCACGCCCGGACCAATCGGCAACCGCTCGACGGCGGCGACCAGACGGGCCCGCGACCGTGCCGCGGCCTCGGCCGGGTCCAGCGCCGGGGGCGCGGGGCGGGCGGCCAGTGCGCGCAGGTCGACCCAGCGCCAGGCGGCCAGCGCCACCGCACTGCCGGCGGCGCCGGCCCAGGCCGCGTCGGGCAGACCAAGGCCGGCGTACGGAGTCAGGACCGCCGCCGCGCCGCCGAGTCCACCGGCCAGCACACTCCACCGCCGGGCGGACCGGCGCAGCCGATCCAGCCGGCGGAAGTACCGCGTCCGCTCGTCTGCCACCCTGACCTCCTCGGACCGGTCGTTCAGCCGGCGGCGGTCGGGTCGCCGGTGCCCCGCTCGCGGGCCATGCTGGCCCGGAGCTCGTCCAGCCGTGCAGCCGCAGCCGGGTCACTGGCCGGGCTGGCCGAACTGGCCGGGCTGGGCGTCCCGGCCTGCGGCACGGCCGGTCGCTGCGCCGCACCGCCGAGCTGCTCTCCGGCCATGCTCGACCGGATCTGCTCCAACCGGGCCGAGCCCGCCGAGTCGATGGTCGCCTTCTGAATCTCCAGCATCCGGCCCTCGACCGAGTTGCCGGCCAGCTCCGCGCGGCCCATCGCGTTGGCGTACCGCCGCTCGATGCGGTCGCGGACCTCGTCCAGGGACGGGGTGGTGCCCGGCGCGGTCAACGACGACATCGACTCCAGCGAGCGGGCCACCGTCTCCTGCATCTTGGCCTGCTCCAGCTGGCTGAGCAGCTTGGTGCGCTCGGCCAGCTTCTGCTGGAGGATCATCGAGTTGTTCTCCACGGCACGGCGGGCCTGCGCGGCGGCGCCCAGCGCCTGGTCGTGCAGGGTCTTCAGGTCCTCGGTGGCCTGCTCGGCGGAGACCAGCTGGGTGGCCAGGGTCTGCGCAGACTGCTCGAATCGCCCGGCCTCGGCCTCGTCACCCTTGGCCCGGGCCTGGTCCGCCAGCACCAGGGCCTGCCGGGCGTTGCCCTGCAACCGCTCGACCTCGGTCATCTGCCGGGACAGCTTCATCTCCAGCTGACGCTGGTTGCCGATCACCGCGGCAGCCTGCTGGACCAGCGCCTGGTGCTGACGCTGGGCATCCTCGATGGCTTGCTGGATCTGCACCTTGGGGTCGGCGTGCTCGTCGATCTTGGCACCGAAGAGCGCCATCAGGTAGTTCCAGCCCTTGACGAACGGGTTCGCCATCTCCGCGGTATCCCCTCAGTAGCGTCGCTCCGTCGCGCTCGGGCCGGATGGACCGACCCGAACGTGACCCGGCCGATCTCCATCGTCCCAGCCGGACGCCAACAAGGCATCCGTACCGGACGGTCGAGAGCACCGCCAGCTCCTGAAGGCAACCCTACGCGGCTGGTGCCACCTCGCCCATGGTCCACACGAAGGACCTCAGGCGGCGCAGACCACGTCCCGGTCGCGCTCGGTGGGGCGGACCCGGGTGCTGCGCAGCGTGGCCTTGAGCGGCGAGTCCTGACGGACCGAGACCGCGACCTTGCCGTCGGAGGTGACCTGACGTACGCCCCGGTTGGGGGTGTTCCTGCGCACGGCGGACGCGGCACCGACGGGAGCGGCCTCGGCCTGCTCGTCCGGCATGGGAACCAGCACCCCGGGCATCTGCTCGGCCAGCGCCACGGTGTCGCTCACCTCGCGCAGCAGCTCGGACAGGCGGGCCCCGAGCGCGTCGCAGATCGCGGCGAGCAGCTCGCTGGACGGCTCCTTGTGCCCCCGCTCGATCTCGGAGAGGTAGCCGAGGCTGACGTTGGCGGCGGTGGACACCTCGCGCAGCGTGCGCTGCTGCCCCTGCCGGCGCGCCCGCAGTGCGTCACCGATCACCCGGCGTAGCAGGACCATCGCACCTCCCCCTGAGGGATACCTCTCACCCGGTGCCGGGCTACCAGTCGCGGCGAACCGCGCCAGCCCCGAGCGCCGAAGTCTTCCCGCAACCGTACCCGGTGCGGGCCCGGGCGACATCCCGCCCCGCCCGTCGGTTCGCCGGATCGGCTCACCGCCGCCCGGCCCCGGCCGTCCCCGCCCCGTCCCAGGCGGTCCCGGCGGCGCCGGCGTCGTCGGCCGCGTCGTCGGCCCGGTCGTCAGCGTCAGCGTCGGCGGCGTGGATCCGCTCGGCGAGCAGCCGCAGCGCCTCGATCACCGCGGCCGAGCGGATGTGCTCCCGCCCACCATTCAGGTCGAGCTCGCGGACCTCACCACCGTTCGGCCCGGCGACCGCGACGTAGACCAGGCCGACCGGCTTGCCGTCCTGCGGCTCGGGACCGGCGACCCCGGTGGTGGCCAGCCCCCAGTCCGCGCCGCAGCGCTGCCGGCCGCCCTCGGCGAGCGCCTCCGCGACGTCCGGGTCCACCGGCCCGCGCTCGGCGAGCAGGTCAGCCGGTACGCCGGCCAGCGCGGCCTTGAGGTCGGTGGCGTAGACCACCAGCCCACCCCGGTAGATCTTGCTGACCCCGGCGATCTCGACGATCGATGTGGCGAGCAACCCCCCGGTCAGCGACTCGACCGTGGCCAGGGTCTCGTGCCGCTGCGCCAGCCTGTGCACCACACCAGCCGCCGGGCTGCCAACCGGCCGCTCAACATCCGCATCCCGCTCCATAAAAAGGTCCTTCCCCACCCATCCCCACCTAACCTTCGCGACATTCCACGTTGACCATGAAGTCATTGCCCCGACACGCCGCGCCGGACGGCAACAACTTCATGATCGACGGGGTGGCGGGTGGGTTGGGCCCGGGGTGGGTGGGCCGGTGGGGGTTAGCGGGTGCGGCGGAGGCGGAGTGCCTGGGATATGTAGTCGAAGCCGGTGGCGACCGTCACCAGCACGGCGGCGCCCATGATCCAGGGGCCGACGGCGGCGAGAGCGGCCGGCATCGGCCAGAGGTACCAGGCGATGGCCAGGATCTGGAGGGCAGTCTTGATCTTGCCGCCCCGACTGGCGGCGATCACCCCTTGCCGGATCACCCAGAATCGCAACCCGGTGATGCCCAGCTCGCGGACGAGGATCAGCGCGGTCACCCACCAGGGCAGCCGGTCGTACCAGGAGAGCAGCACCAGGGCCGCTCCGGTGAGCGCCTTGTCGGCGATCGGGTCGGCCACCTTGCCGACCGAGGTGACCAGCCCGAACCGGCGGGCGATCCAGCCGTCGACCAGGTCGGTCGCCGAGGCCACCGCGAAGATCAGGCAGGCCGCCATCCGCCAGCCGGCGTGGCTCATCTCGGACATGATCACCGAGGCGCCGAAGACCGGCACCAGCACCAGCCGCAAAGCGGTCAGCGCGTTGGCCGCGTTGAGCACGGGCACCCCGGGCACCACCCGGGCGGGCGTCGACTCCGTCGCCCCCGTCACCGCCTCGCCCCGCTCCGGCCGCCGTGGCGTTCCGGGCACCGCACCACCTGGCTCCCCCGCTCCGCTCGGGCCTGGCGTCACCGTGCCGCGCCGGGCGCCGCCGAGATCATCTCATCCGGCACAGCGAGCAGGTCCACCCCTTCGGTGCCGGTCACCGTGGCCCGCACCAGGTCACCCGGGCGCAGAGCGGCCAGGTCGACCCCACCCTCGGCCGGGGCGACCAGGGTGGTGGAGCCGTCCACCTCCGGCGCCTGGTGCGCCGCCCGGCCCTCCACCACACCGTCGGCGACCGAGTCGACCAGCACCTCGACGGTCGAACCGAGCCGGTCCTCGGCCCGCTGCGAGCAGAGCTCGTCGGCGAGCGCGCTGAGCCGGTCGTAGCGACGCTTGATGGTCGCGGCCGAGACCTTGCCGGGCAGCCCTGCGGCCTCGGTGCCGTCCTCGTCGCTGTAGTCGAACATGCCGATCGCGTCGAGCCGGGCCTCGGTCAGGAACCGGACCAGCTCGTCGACGTCGGCGCGGGTCTCGCCGGGGAAGCCGACGATGAAGTTGCTCCGCGCGCCCGCATCCGGGGCCAGCGCGCGGGCACTTGCCAGCAGCTCCAGGAACCGGTCGGTGGAGCCGAAACGCCGCATCCGGCGCAGCACAGGCTCGCTGGAGTGCTGGAACGACAGGTCGAAGTACGGGGCCACCCCGGGCGTGCCGGCGATCGCCTCGACCAGCCCGGGCCGGGTCTCGGCCGGCTGGAGGTAGCTCACCCGGA
The DNA here is from genome assembly GCF_045207365.1 of Micromonospora sp. NBC_00858. NCBI lineage: Bacteria > Bacillati > Actinomycetota > Actinomycetes > Micromonosporales > Micromonosporaceae > Micromonospora > Micromonospora sp. NBC_00858. The sequence goes on from NZ_CP108828.1 coordinate 4,716,037, forward strand.
CCCGGACAATGCCGGTCACCGCGGCAAGCTGCGGCAGCAGCTTCTCCAGCGCGCGGGGGTCACCCAGATCCTTGCCGTACGAGGTGGAGTTCTCGCTGACCAGCACCAACTCCCGTACGCCGGTCTTGGCCAGCCACTCCGCCTCGGCGAGCAGCTCGTCCGGGGTACGCGAGACGAACGCCCCACGGAAGGCGGGGATGGCGCAGAACGCGCAGCGACGGTCGCAGCCGCTGGCCAGCTTCAGCGAGGCGACCGGGCCGGTGTCCAGCCGGCGGCGCAGCACCTGACGCAGGTGCGCCGGCGTGTGCTCGTCGGTCTCGACGGCCGAGCGGGTCGGGGTGCCGTGCCCGGGCAGCGACACCGCAGCCTCGCGCCGCTTCACCGGGGTGAGCGGCAGCAGCTCCCGGCGGTCGCGGGGGGTGTGCGCGGTGACCTGCTCGCCGGCGACGACCGCGTTCAGCCGGGCGGCGATCTCCGGGTAGTCGTCGAAGCTCAGCACCGCCTGCGCCTCGGGCAGGCTGTCGGCCAGCTCCCGACCGTACCGCTCGGCCATGCAGCCGGCGGCGACCACCTTGGCGCCGGTCTCGGCGGCCGCCAGCAGGGTCTGGATGGAGTCCTGCTTGGCCTTCTCCACGAAGCCGCAGGTGTTCACGACCACCACGTCGGCGCCCTCGCCATCGGTGGTCACCTGCCAGCCGTCGGCGTGCAGCCGGGCGGCCAACTCCTCCGAGTCGACCTCGTTACGGGCACAGCCCAGGGTGAGCAGGGCCACGCGACGGCCCTCGGCGGCGGGCGACAGCTCCAGGTCGCGGCGCGGCGTCAGAGACGCCGAGCTGGAGCTGTCGGAAGGGGCGGTGGCAGAGGCAGACACCATCCGAGGGTACCGGGCCGATCGGGGGAGCCCACGCACGCGGGCGGGCTGGCGGCCCCGGCACGCCTGCACTCGTGCCCGGGGCCCGCTTCAGAACGGAGGCTCAGCCCGCCCCGCTGTGCTGCGGTGCGGACTCGTTCGGCAGCCGGGACAGGGCGGTGGCGAGCAGTCCAGCGAGCTGGGCGACCTCGATCCCGCCAGCGCCCGACCGGCGGACCAGCAGCAGCACGAGATCCCCCCGCCGGCCGACGACCCGGTCCGGCCCTGCGTACGCCTCGTCACCCACTCCGGGCAGCGGGACACCCGTGCTCCGGCCGACGGTCAGGTTGAACCGGGCCATCGTCCCCCGGGTGACCTGGAGCGCGAGGACGGTCGCCCCGCTGCCGTCGACGAACGAGGCCAGTCCCCGTACCTGGCCGGTGCTTCCGGCCGGCCGCGCCAACGACACCCGTCGACCGGTCGCGGCGCCCACCTCCGCCGCGCTGAGCAGGCGGTCCGGCTGGACGGCGCCGCGGGTCGCGGTGGCGGGCAGGGCGCTGCCGGACGGCGGCTCGTCGTCGTCGTACGGATCGGGGTCGGGTGCGGCGCGCTGGACGGTCACCCCGAGCACCCGGCGGCTCCACGGCCGGACCCGTGCGGTGACCACGTCGCCGAGCCGGCACTCCCCCGCCACCTTCTCCGGAATGATCCAGGCGCGGAGCCGCTCGGCGTGACCGTCGTCGATGACGAGGTGGTGGTTGATCGGTCGGCCCGGCCCCTCGTCCGAACTCTGTCGCTGCCAGACCTGGTGCCAGAGCACCTCGCCGGTGACCGTGGCCGGGGCCACCAGGTCCAGGAGCGCCCGGAGGAGGAGGTACCCGGCGAGGCCGAGCAGCGCGAACCCGAGCAGGACGATGCCGAGCGTCACCGGGCCGAGGTCGGTGAGCCGCGTCCCGCCGGCCGACGAGCCGCCGGTCGAGCCGAGGAACGCCCCGCCGGCCACCCGCGCGAACGTCCAGCCCAGCAGTCCGGCGATGAGCGCCCGGAAAACGACCCAGCCCAGCGCCTGGCCGTACCGGGGCAGCCCGCCGGGATAGCTGACGCTGACCCGGCGCCACCTGCCCCCGTACGACGACCAGAGCCGCCTCCGGTCGGCCATGCCCAGGTCGATCACCTGCGAGGCCGTGCGGGTCACCCCGAGCGCGGCGCCGTAGGGCAGGTAGCGGTCCCAGACCGTGACGGATGCGGGCGGCAGGTCGGCGAAGCTCTCGTGCCCGGCCAGCCAGGCGCGCAGCCCGAGCCAGTGTGCGGCGGCGGCCCGGCCGGCGGGGGTGTCCCGTTCCCCGAGGTCCCGGCCCGCGAGGCTGGCGAGCGCGGCGGTGGTGACGACGAACACGGCGACGGCGCCGAACGAGTCCCCGTCGGTGCGGGCCACGTAGTGCCAGGCGCCGGCCGCGGCGCCGGCGGCGGCCACCCCGCCGAGCAGGCCCAGCAGGACGACCAGCGGACGGGAGAACCGTGGGCGGGAGAGCCCGAGCCGATTGGCGTCGGCCACGACCGCCCGGCGCAGTCGCTTGGACCAGGCGGCGGCCTGGCCGCCGTCGGAGAAACTCAGCGCGGTCAGCGGCACCACCCCGTCCACTGCCCGCGCGGCCACCCGGTCGTAGACCTGCCGCTCGTACCGGTTGAGGTCGTCGGCGGCGCGGCCCGTCACGTGCACGGTGGTGTGACGGGGATCCGGGCCGGCCTGGCGCAGCTCCAGGTAGTGGCGCGCGGCGAGGTCGAGCAGGGTGGACTCGGCGGCGTCCACGGTGATCTGCCACCGGTTTGCCAGCAGGCTGACGATCGCCGGGGGCTCCTGGCCGGGGAGGTCCATGGCGGCGGACGCCGGGGTGACGGCGGCGGGTCGCCTGGCCAGCCGGATGATCCCGTAGACCAGTGCCCAGAGGGCGAGACTCGCGACCGGCAGGCCGATCTCGACGATCGGGTCGGAGAATTCCATTGCGGCGGCTAGAACCGGACGGAGACGTCGGTGCGCTCCGGGCCGGTGGCCTCGAAGTACGACTCCGTCCGGAAGCCGCCCAAACCGGCGATGACGTTGGTGGGCAGGGTCTGCACGGCGGTGTTGAGCGACTGGACGGCGCTGTTGTAGAACTGCCGCGCGTAGGCGATCTTGTCTTCGGTGGCGGTCAGCTCACGCTGCAGCTCGGCGAAGTTCTCACTCGCCCGCAGTTGCGGGTACGCCTCCGAGACGGCGAACAGCCGGCCGAGCGCCTCGGTCAACGCGCCCTCGGCGTCGACCCGGGCCTGGCCACCGCCCGCCACCGTCGTGGCCGCGACCCGGGCGGTGGTCACCGCCTCCAGAGTCGCCCGCTCGTGCCCGGCGTAGCCCTGCACCGTCGACACCAGGTTGGGGATCAGCGAGTGTCGTCGTCTGAGCTGGACGTCCACCTGCGCCCAGGACGCCTGGACCTGTGCCCGCAACCGGACGAGCCGGTTGTAGCCGCCGATCGCGACGACCAGCAGCACGACGACGAGCACCACCAGGACAGCTACCAGCACCAGTCCGAGGTTCATGGCACCTCACGTTCGGGTTGCTCCGCCGGCCCCGTCGCGACGGACGCTCCCATGATGATCGGTTCCTGGAGCCGGCAACTCCGCTCGGTCGCCGATGCGACCGTCCACTGTTCGGTCAGTCCCGACCGCGGCGGCCCGCGAACCGAAGCGGTCAGCGCGTCGCGGCGGCCACCCGGGTCAGCCGGTCGAGCAGGAAGACCTCGGTGCCGGCCAGGCCGGTGGAGCAGAAGACGGAGAGCTGGTCCGCGGTGGTCCGGCCGGGGACCGCGCCGGCGAGGATGCCACCCAGGTCACGCAGCCGCCCGGCGTACGGGGGCGAGGCGGCGAGCATCGGCGGTTGGTAGTCCGCCGCCTGGGCCGGCGAGTCGGTGACCAGCAGGTCGGCGGCGTCCAGCAGGTCGGCGCCGAACTCGCTGCGGTCGCGTTGCTTGAAGCCGACCGCGTTGACGTGCGTGCCGGGGCTCAGGTCGGCGGCACAGAGCACCGGCGTCGGGCTGGTGGTGGCGAGCACCACCATGTCCCGCCCGGTCACCGCCGCACCGGGGTCGCCCACCGCACGAGCCGGGACGCCCAGCTCGGCGCGGACCCGGGCGGCGAAGGCGTCCCGCCGGGCGGCGGAGCGGCTGTGCACCACCACCTCGCGCAGCGGGCGGACCGTGGCTGCGGCCCAGACCTGGGTCCACGCCTGGCGGCCGGAGCCGATCACGCCGAGGGTGGCCGCGTCCGGCCGGGCCAGCGCGTCGACCGCGACGCCACCCAGCCCGCCGGTACGCCGGGAGCCCAGCTCCTCGCCGACCGCGACCGCTCGGATCGCCCCGGTCCGGGCGTCGTGCAACACCACCAGCTGCTCGCCCTGCGGGTGGCCGAAGGTGTCGTACGAGCGGAATCCGTACCACTCGTCGACCAGGTGACCGGCGGTGAGCACCATCCGGCCACCGCCCAGCGGGGCGGTGGCCCGGGGCGGGGCGACGAGCCGCCCGTCGTACGCGGCCAGCAGGGCAGCGCGCATGGCGTCGACCGTGGTGGCGGCGTCCAGTACGGCGGCGACCTCGGGGTCGGCGTAGAGCAGGGTCATGACGGCCATACTGCAAGTTGAAGTGAGGTACAGGTCAACGTGGGGTGGCGGGGGTCACCAAGCCATCGGCAGACGCGCCAACCACATCGCCTCCGGCGGCGTCCGGTGCTAGCGTCGGTGCTGGTGGCCCGGTTCGTCCGTGGCCACTCCGGACGAGTGGTGGGCGTACCCGGTAAGGCCAAGACGCCCCGCGTGACGTGCAGACTCCACTCGTCCCGGCGCGACAGCCGGGCGCTCCTCGTGAGGTGAATGATGGCCTGGCTGGTATTGGTGATCTCGGGACTGCTGGAGACGGCCTGGGCGATCGCCCTGGACCGCAGTGCCGGCTTCAGCCGACTGGTTCCGTCGCTGGTGTTCGTGGTGACCCTGGTGCTGAGCATGGGCGGGCTGGCGTACGCGCTGCGCGACATCCCGGTCGGCACCGGGTACGCGGTCTGGGTCGGCATCGGCGCGGTCGGCACCACCCTGGTCGGGATGCTGGCGCTCGGCGAGTCGGCGAGCCTGCCTCGGATCCTCTGCCTGCTGCTGGTGGTCGCCGGCGTGATCGGACTGAAGATCTTCCACTGACCTGCTGCAGCACGCGTGGCCTGCACCCACAGTGGGTAGTGATCGATCCGTCACGACAGGCTCTCAACCGGAGGCAGACATGGCCGACATGCCCAGCACCGCCCGCCCGCGCAGCAACGCCGCCCGGATCCTCACCATCGTGGGCTTCGTCTTCGCGGTGCTCGCCCTGTTACTCAACCCGATCATCTTCGGCGTGCTCGGCGTGATCGCGGGCATCGTCGGCGCCGTGCTCGGCGACAAGCCACTCGGCTGGTACGCCGCCGCCGCCAGCGTCGTCGCGGCGGTGATCAGCCTGGTGATCATCTCCGCGCTGATCAACAACTGACCACTGTTCCGTCACGGGCCCGCCGGTCAGCGGCGGGCCCGTCGCGTTTCCCCAGACCGGTCGTGCCGTCGAGCTAGCCGCTCAGTCCTCGTCGCCGCGCAGGCCGGCGAGGACCTCCTCCAGCTCGTCCGGCTTGACCAGCACGTCGCGCGCCTTGGAGCCCTCCGACGGCCCCACCACGCCGCGGGTCTCCATCAGGTCCATCAGCCGTCCCGCCTTGGCGAACCCGACCCGCAGCTTGCGCTGAAGCATCGAGGTGGAGCCGAACTGCGAGGTGACCACCAGCTCCACCGCCTGCACCAGCAGGTCGAGGTCGTCGCCGATGTCCTCCTCGACCTTCTTCTTGGTGTCCTGCGCGGGGGCGAGCACGTCCTTGCGGAACTCCGGCTCGCGCTGGTCCTTGCAGAACTTCACCACGTCGGCGATCTCGCGCTCGGTGACCCAGGCGCCCTGGATCCGTACCGGCTTGGAGGCGCCCATCGGCAGGAAGAGACCGTCACCGCGGCCGAGCAGCTTCTCCGCGCCCGGCTGGTCGAGGATGACCCGCGAGTCCGCCAAGGACGAGGTCGCGAACGCGAGCCGGGACGGCACGTTGGCCTTGATCAGACCGGTCACCACGTCGACCGAGGGCCGCTGGGTGGCCAGCACCAGGTGGATGCCCGCGGCCCGGGCCAGCTGAGTGATCCGGACGACCGAGTCCTCCACGTCGCGCGGCGCCACCATCATCAGGTCGGCCAGTTCGTCCACGATCACCAGCAGGTACGGGTACGGGCGCATCTCCCGCTCGCTGCCCGGCGGGGCCTTGATCTCGCCGTTGCGCACCTTGCGGTTGAAGTCGTCGATGTGCCGGACCCCGTTGGCGGCGAGGTCGTCGTAGCGCATGTCCATCTCGCGGACGACCCAGTCCAGTGAGTCCGCCGCCTTCTTGGCATTGGTCACGATCGGGGTGACCAGGTGCGGGATGCCCTCGTAGCCGGTCATCTCGACCCGCTTCGGGTCGATCAGCAGCAGCCGCACCTCGTCCGGGGTCGCGCGGGTGAGGACCGACACCAGCAAGGTATTGAGGCAGCTCGATTTCCCGGCTCCGGTGGCACCGGCAATGAGAATGTGCGGCATCTTGGCGAGGTTGGCCACCACGTAGCCGCCCTCGATGTCCTTGCCGAGCGCCACAACCATCGGATGGTGGTCGCTGGTCGCCGCCCGCGAGCGCAGCACGTCGCCGAGCGCGACGTTTTCCGGGTCGGTGTTCGGGATCTCCACGCCGACCGCGCTCTTGCCCGGGATCGGGCTGAGGATCCGCACGTCCGGCGACTTCACGGCGTACGCGATGTTGCGGGAGAGCTGGGTGATCCGTTCGACCTTGACCCCGTGCCCCAGCTCCACCTCGTACCGGGTGACCGTCGGGCCCCGGGTGAAGCCGGTGACCGCGGCGTCCACATCGAACTGGTCGAACACGCCGGTCAGCGCGGCGATCACCTCGTCGTTGGCCTTGCTGCGGGTCTTCGCAGCGGCACCGGCGCTGAGCATGTTGGCCGGCGGCAGGGTGTAGTCGCCGGCCAACCCGGTCAGCGCGAGCTGCTCGGCCCGGGTAGGCGCAGGCGAGTGCTCCGGTGGCTCGGCCGGTTTGCGGCTGGCCGGCACCTTCCGCGCCGCCTTGCGCGGCAGGACCATCGTCTCCTGGAGGTCGACACCGTCCAGATCGTCGAAGTCGTCCGGGTCCACCGGCGGCGGCATCCGCTTCGCCGGTCGCTTGCGCGCCGGCCGGGCGGCCGTCTCGTCCGCCTCCTCCGCGGTGGCGTCCGGCGGGGCGACCAGCCCACCGGCGAGCAGGCCCAGCCGCTCGGGGATCTTGTTGATCGGCGTCGCGGTCACCACAAGCAGGCCGAAGAGCAGCAGCAGGATCAGCAGCGGCACCGCGACCCAGGCGGTGACCGCCCGCTCCAGCAGCCCGCCGATGCCAGCGCCGACCAGGCCGCCGGCGAAGTCACGTTGCACCGGGTCGACCGGGTCCTGGCCGATCTGGAGCAGCGCGGCGGTGGACACCAGCAGCGAGCCCCAGCCGATCAGCCCTCGGCCCCGGTGCGCGGGATCGGCCGGCTGGCGCATCAGCCGCCAGGCACCGATCATCAGCAGCACCGGCACCACCACGGAGATCGCGCCCAGGAACAGCCGGATCGAGTCGGCCAGCCGCGCGCCCACCGGGCCCGCCCCGGAGAACCAGAGCGCGACGGCGCTGAGCAGGGCGAGCCCGAACAGCAGCAGCCCGCCGCCGTCGCGGCGGTGCTCGGGGTCGAGGTCACGGGCGGAGGCGGCCTGCCGACCGGCGGCCCGCACCGCCCAGCCCATCCCGTGCGCCAGCCCCATCCACAGTGCACCGACCGCGCGGCCGACGTAGACGGCGGGGCCCGGACGGGCGGGTGTCGTGCGGCGCCGGACCGGCGCCCGGGGCTTCTTCGCCGGTTGACGGGCACGGCTGTTGGAGCCACCGCGCGGCGACGCGCCGCGCCGTCGGCTCGCCTGAGAGGTACGGCCCGCCATAGAGTCACGGTAACGGTGGGGGCCCGCAGATCCCCGCTTTTCCGGGTCGTGTCCGCGCGTCGCAGCGTGGACACCGCCGCCGGTCGTGATATCCGCCTCAGAAGGGATGCCCGATGGCGTCGCCGGGATTCGAGGACGGTCCGGACGATCCCCTGGCCGGGCACCCGGGTGCGTTGCGCCCGCTGACCGGCGAGCTGGTCGCCGCGGTGCTCGCCGCCCGCGGCCGGCGGGTCGGTCGGTCGGTGAACGGCGACCTGGTGGGCCGCTTCGACGACAACCTGATCTGGTTCCTGCGTCTCGGCGGGGACGGCGAGCTGCTCCAGGTTCGCACCATGGTCGCGCCCACCTTCCCGATCGAGCAGGTGCCCGCGCTGTACGCCTTCTGCAACTCGTGGAACCACGACCGGCTCTGGCCGAAGGCGTTCGTGCACGTCGACGATGACGGCCGGGCCCGGGTCTACGGCGAGGTGATCACCGACCTGGAGCGTGGGGTGACCCCACACCAGCTCGACCAGCTACTCGACTGTGGCATCTCGGCCGGCTGCCAGCTCGCCGTGGCGGTCGGCCGGTTGCCGGGTGCGGTGCCGGCGTGACCGGCCGGGAGGAGTCCACGGGCAGCCGGACCGACCGGGCGGTCGACCCCGGCACGCCGCAGGCCGGTCCCCGTGACCGGGTCGCCGACCGTCGCGTTCCCGCGCTGGTGGCCGCGCTCGCCGACGCCCGGGACCTGCCCGACGGTCCGGGCCGGCTGGTAGCCCTGGAACGGCTCGCCGAGCGGGCCGACGCGGCCGGGGACGTGCGGTCCGGGGTGGACGCCCGGTTCGCGCTGATCGAGGCGTACCTGCTGCACGGGGAGCGGTGGCGGCTGGTGGAGCCGGTGCGGCGCTGCCGGGCCGCTGCCGACCACCGTCCCGAGCTGCTCACCGACGCCGACGCCGGGCTGCTGCTGCGCTACCAGCGGTACGCGGTGGAGGCTCTGCTCGGCACCCCCCGGGTCGGGCTGGACCAGACCCGGTCCCTGCTGGACGGTCTGGCCCACCGGGTCGGGGCGGACGGGCCCGACGCGCCGACCGTCGCGGAGCTGCGCACCCGGATCGCCGATCACCTCGGCGACGAGCCCACCGCCCGCCACTGGTACGGGCGCTGGGCGGGCACCCGCCCCGGACCGGCCGGCGGTTGCCCCGGCTGCGCTCCCGCCCGGCGTGCGGAGCTGCTGGCCGGTTGGGGCGAGTGGCGAGCCGCGCTCACCGAGTTGCGGGAGTCCCCCGGCGACCTGGAGGCCTGCACCGACCAGCCCGAGCGGGCACTGGTCGCCGGGCTGCTGCCCGCGCTGCGGGCCGGCGAGCCGGAGCGGGCGGCGGCGGCGCACGTGCGGTCGTACCGCCGGCACCGGCGTGAGCGCGCCGCGTTCCCGCACCTCGCCGCGCACCTGCGGTTCTGTGCGCTGGGCGGGCACCTGGAACGCGGGCTGGCCATCCTGGCCGAGCAACTGCCCCGGCTGGACCGGCCCACCGACGACCTCGCCGCGATGGAGTTCGCCGCCGCTGGCGCGCTGGTCTGCGGGCTGGCCGTCGAGGCCGGGCTGGGCGGGCGGCCCGTCCAGCGCCCGGCGTACGGCGGGCGGGCGGCCACCGAGCTGGACGTGGCCATGCTCGGCGCGCTGCTGGTCGGGGTGGCCAGCGAACTGGCCGGCAGCTTCGACGCCCGCAACGGCACCGGCCACCACTCCGGTCGGATGGCCGCCTGGTTGGCCGAGCGCCCTCTCACGGCACCGGTCCCGCTGCCCACCGACGCCACCGACGCCGAGCACGTCGACGACGCCATCGACGACGGACGCTCCGACGAGTCCGACACGGACCCGGGTGGCGACGGTCGGGCCGACGCTGGCCAGCCCGGTGCCGGCCTGGGCGACCAGGAGCTGGTGGCGCTCACTCTCGATCTGATCACCTCGGTGCTGGACCGGCGCGGCGACCAGTACCTGGTGGACGAGGGCGGCACGGTGGTCGGCCGGTGGGGTGACGCGGTGATCCAGTTCCGCCAGGCCGGGGAGCGCGGCGAGGTGCTGCACACCCGGGCGATGGCCGTCCGCCGGCTGCCGGCGACCCGCCGCGCCGAGGCGTACGCCTTCTGCAACGCGTGGAACCACGACCGGCTGCTGCCCAAGGCGTACGCGCACGACCTCGGCGAGGAGCTGATGCTGGCCGGCGACGTGGCCACCGACCTGGCGCACGGGGTGGCCCCGGCACAGTTGCTGGTGCTGGTGGAAGCCGCGATAGCCACCGGCGTCGCGTACGCCGAGGCGGTCGCCGCGCTGCGCTGACCCGCATGCCGGCCGACCCGCCGGTCGGCACCCCGGTCCGGTCCGTGCACGGCGACGCCCGCCGCACCTGGGGTGCGGCGGGCGTCGGAACGCGCGGTGTCAGACCTCGACGACGGTGGGCACGATCATCGGCCGACGACGGTACGCGTCGTTGACCCACCGCCCCACGGTCCGCCGGACGATCTGCTGGAGCTGGTGCGGGTCGGTGATGCCGTCCGCGGCGGCCCGGTTGAGTGCCTCGGTGACCAGCGGGATCACCGGGTTGAACGCCTCCGGGTCCTCGGAGAAGCCCTTCGCGGACAGGGTCGGGCCGGCGACCACCTTGCCGGTGACCGAGTCGACGACCACGGTGGTGGCGATGAAACCGCCGTCGCCGAGTATCCGCCGCTCGGTGAGCAGCGACTCACTCACGTCACCGACCGCGAGGCCGTCGACGTAGACGTACCGGCTCTTCACGTGCCCCACCAGGGTGGCCCGGCCCTCGACGAGGTCGACCACGTCGCCGTCCTCGCAGATCACGACCCGGTCGGCGGCCACCCCGGACTCGATGCCCAGCCGGGCGTGGGCGCGCAGGTGACGCCACTCGCCGTGCACCGGCATCAGGTTGCTGGGCCGGACCACGTTGAGCAGGTAGAGCAGCTCACCGGCCGGAGCGTGCCCGGAGACGTGCACCTTCGCCACGTCCTTGTGCACGACCACCGCGCCGGCCCGGGCCAGCCGGTTGATCACCCGGTAGACCGAGGTCTCGTTGCCCGGCACCAGCGAGCTGGCCAGCACGACGGTGTCGCCGGGCGCGATGGTGATGTGCCGATGGTCCCCGCTGGCCATCCGGCCCAGCGCGCTCATCGGCTCACCCTGCGAGCCGGTGGACATCAGCACGATCTGATCGGGCGGCAGCGTGGTCGCCTCCTCGATCCCGACGACCAGGCCGGCCGGGATGTTGAGCAGGCCGAGGTCCCGGGCGATGCCCATGTTGCGGACCATCGACCGCCCGATCAGCGCGACCTTGCGGTTGTGCTCTGCAGCGGAGTCGAAGACCTGCTGCACCCGGTGCACGTGCGAGGCGAACGAGGCCACGATGATCCGGCCCTTGGCCTTCGCGAAGATCGAGTCGAGCACCGGCCCGATCTCCCGCTCCGGGGTGACGAAGCCGGGGATCTCCGCGTTGGTGGAGTCGGACAGCAGCAGGTCGACGCCCTCGGCGCCAAGCCGGGCGAAGCCGGCCAGGTCGGTGATCCGGCCGTCCAGCGGGAGCTGGTCCATCTTGAAGTCGCCGGTGTGCAGCACCAGGCCGGCCGGGGTGCGGATGGCCACGGCGAGCGCGTCCGGGATCGAGTGGTTGACCGCGAAGAACTCGCACTCGAACGGGCCGAGCCGCTCCCGGCCGCCCTCCCGCACGGTCAGCGTGTACGGCTGGATCCGCCGCTCGGCCAGCTTCGCCTCGACCAGGGCGAGGGTGAACTGTGAGCCGACCAGCGGGATGTCCGGCTTGTGGGCGAGCAGGTAGGGCACCGCGCCGATGTGGTCCTCGTGGCCGTGGGTCAGCACGATCGCCTGGACGTCAGCCAGCCGGTCCAGGATCGGACCGAAGTCGGGCAGGATCAGATCCACGCCCGGCTGCTCGACGTCGGGGAAGAGCACCCCGCAGTCGACGATCAGCAACTTGCCGTCGTACTCGAAGACGGTCATGTTGCGACCGATGGCGCCAAGCCCGCCGAGCGGGATGATCCGCAGGCCACCTTCCGGCAGCGGCGGGGGCAGTTCCGCCTCGATGTGCGCCTCGGTCACGCGTCCACCTCATTCTGCGACGCCGTCAGTCGGCGCCCATCGTGTCGTTCGATCATTCGGGCAGCTCCAGGCCCGCCGCCGCGAAGTCCGCGCGCAGCTGGGCTATCTCGTCGTCGGTGGCATCCACCAGCGGGGGTCGCACCGGGCCGGCCGGCAGGCCCAACGCCGCCAGGCCCGCCTTTACCAGGATGGTGCCCTGGGTGCGGAAGATGCCGGTGAACAGCGGCAGCAGCCGCCGGTGCAGCGCCAGCGCGGCCGGCATGTCCCCCGCGTCGTACGCCTCGATCATCTGTGCGGTCAGCGCCCCGGTGAAGTGCGTCGAGGTGCCGACCACGCCCACGCTGCCGACGGCCAGCGCCGGCAGGGTGAGTGCGTCCTCGCCGCTGTAGAAGGCGAGGGCGGTCCGGCTGGTCACCCAGCTGGTGGCGGTCAGGTCGCCCTTGGCGTCCTTGACCGCGACGATCCGGCCGTGCTCGGCGAGCCGGACCAGCGTCTCGGTGTCGATCGGCACACCGGAGCGGTGTGGGATGTCGTACAGCATCACCGGCAGGCCGGTGGCGTCGGCCACCGCGGTGAAGTGCCGCAGCAGACCGCTCTGCGGCGGCTTGTTGTAGTACGGGGTGACCACCAGCAGGCCGTGCGCGCCCGCCTTCTCGGCGGCGGAGGCCAGCTCGATGGTGTGCCGGGTGTCGTTGGTGCCTACCCCGGCGACCACCTTGGCGCGGTCACCGACGGCCTCCACCACTGCCCGGATCAGGCGTTCCTTTTCCGCGTCGGTGGTGGTCGGCGACTCGCCGGTGGTGCCGTTGACCACCAGCGCGTCGTTGCCCTGTTCGTCGACCAGGTGGCTCGCCAGCCGGACGACGCCGTCGAGGTCGAGCGAGCCGTCGGGGGTGAACGGGCTCACCATGGCTGTGAGCAGCCGCCCGAAGGGGCGGGACACCGGCCGGGCGGCCGCGTCAGGGTGGTCGTGCGTCATACCCTCCAACCTAGCGGACGACCAGTCGGCACCCGCCGGGGAAGGGCTCAGGACGCCTCGTGCGGGCTGGCCGCCACCTCGGTGCCGTCCGGCAGCGTGGAGATCACGAAGTCGGCGAAGACATTCGGGGCGACCGCCAGCAACTGGCGCAGGCACTCCACGGCCAGCTCACGGATCTCCACGTCGGCGTGCTCGGTGGCCCGCATCGAGATGAAGTGCCGCCAGGCGCGGTAGTTGCCGGTGACCACGATCCGGGTCTCGGTGGCGTTGGGCAGCACGGCGCGGGCCGCCTGCCGGGCCTGCTTGCGGCGCAGCGTCGGGTTCGGCTCGTCGGAGAAGCGCTGCTCCAGCCCCTCCAGCAGTTCGTTGTACGCCCGCACGCTCGCCTCGGCGGCCTCGACGAAGCGCTTGTGCAGCTCCGGGTCGTCGGCGATCACCGCCGGCTCGACCATGGCCGCGTCCCGCTCCGGGACGTACCGCTGGGAGAGCTGGGAGTACGAGAAGTGCCGGTGCCGGATCAGCTCATGGGTGAAGGAGCGGGACACCCCGGTGAAGTAGAAGGTGACCGAGCCGTGCTCCAGCACCGAGAGGTGCCCGACCTCGAGGATGTGCGCGAGGTAGCCGGCGTTGGTGGCGGTCGCCGGGTTCGGCTTCTTCCACGATTGGTAGCAGGCCCGGCCGGCGAACTCGGCGAGCGCCTGGCCACCCTCCGCGTCGGTCGACCACGGCACGTCGTCCGGGGCCGCGAACTGGGTCCACGCGATCAACTTGACCTGGGGCTGCACCATCTCCGGCATGCCTGGGACTGTAATGGTCGCCGGCCCCGCACCCAACTCGGGCTCGCGGTGGCGAAACCGCCCAGCCGCCGCCAAATCACCGACACGTCCCGGCCCATCGGGCCCGCAGGTGTCCAAGATCTCGACGATCGGGACCCGCAACCCGCCGCCCCCCGGCCGGGTCCCGCACTGCCTGTCGAGCTGCCCCAAATATGGGACACGGCACAGCCCTGAACCGACAGATCACCGCGACACGACGGCAACCTCGACACTCACCCAAGCGGCCCAACGCTCCCCCACCGCCTGTCGAGCTGCCCCAAATATGGGACACGGCACGACCCTGAACCGACAGATCACCGCGACACGACAGCGACCTCGACGCCCACCCAAGCGGCCCAACGCTCCCCCACCGCCTGTCGAGCTGCCCCAAATATGGGACACGGCACGGCGCTCGACCGGCGGATCGCCGTGACACGAGTGGGACGTGGCACGGCGCCCGACCGGCGGATCGCCGTGACACGAGGTCGGTCTCGCGCTACCCAAGCGGCCCGAAGACCTGGCTGCGGGTCAGCCAGAGCGCACGGCGGCGGGTCAGCCAGAGCGCACGGCGGCGGGTCACCCACGACGCGGCGCAACCGCCCCATATCTGGGGCAGCTCGACAGGCACGACAAGGGACCTGGCGGGCCCAGGCGGAGACACCGCCAGCGGCGGCGGGTCAGACGTAGAACGCGGTGAACGGCGCCCAGGGCAGGTTGCGCAGCACCGAGAAGGCGAGCCACGCGGCCAGGAAGCCACCGATGACCTTGGAGCTGATCCGCAGCTCGGGCAGCCGCCAGCCGAACGCCTGGTTGCCCGCCCAGGCCACGAAGAGGTACGCCAGGAACGGCAGCGCGAAGATGAACAGGAAGTGGTGCCGGGCAGCGGCTGGCAGGTCGCCGTGCAGCACGTACCAGAGCGCGCGGGTGCCGCCGCAGCCCGGACAGTCCAGCCCTGTCGTCAGCTTGAGCAGGCAGGTCGGCGCGGCGTCGGGGTCGGCGTGGGTCGGGTCGCTGACCAGCGCGTAAGCCATGCCGATGGCGACGCAGCCGACCGCGGCCAGCGGCACCGCCCAGCGCGGCGAGCGCTCGTAGAGCCGCAGCACGAACCGGGTGAGCCGGTCCGGCTCGGTGACCGGGTAGCCGCCCTGTGGGCTCGCCGGCCAGCCATCCTGCGGGCTTGTCGGGTAGCCGCCCTGTGGGCTCGCCGGCCAGCCGCCCTGTGGGCTCGTCGGGTAGCCGGCGGGGCCGGTATCGGCAGCGCCGGCCGGGAACCCGCCCGGCGGCTCGGCGGTGACCGCCACGGTCGGCGACGCCGGCTGGCCGTCCGGCCAGGCCGGGGCCGCCCCGGGCACGGGCTGCGGTTGGTCGACCGGTCCGGGAGCGCTCGTCACGCGCTCACGGTACACCGGACACGCCGGCCAACGCGGCGGTGAGCGGACCGGCCAGGTCGCCGGCCGCGGGCGGCGCCACCGCGTCCAACCCGAGCCAGCCGGCGAGCCGGTACAGCTCGGCGGCGAGCGCCACTGCGGTCTCCCCCGGGTCGGCCCCGGGCTCGATCCACGCGGCGGGCACCAGCAGCACCCTGGCCTTGCGGTCGGCCTTCAGGTCGACCCGCGCGGTGAACCGATCACCTTGGAGGAAGGGCAGCACGTAGTAGCCGTACACCCGCTGCGGCGCCGGGACGTAGATCTCGATCCGGTAGCTGAAGTCGAAGAGCCGTTCGGTGCGGCTGCGCTCCCAGATCAGCGGGTCGAACGGGCTGACCAGCGTGTTGCCCCGGACCCAGCGCGGCAGCCGGGCGCTCGTGTGCAGCCAGGTCGGCTGCCGCCAGCCCGGCACGGTGACCGGCACCAGCTCACCGGCTTCGGCCAGCTCCGCCACGGCCTGCCGGGCACCGGCCAGTGGCAGCCGGTAGTAGTCGCGCAGCTCCGGCTCGGCGGCCACCCCGAGCGACCGCGCGGCGAGGGCGACCAGGGTCCGGTACGCCTCGGCGTCGGTCGGGGTGGACGCGGCCAGCACGGCCGGCGGCAGCACCCGCTCAGGCAGGTCGTAGCGGCGGGCGAAGGAGGTGCTGCGCTCTGCGGCGGTCACCTCACCGGCCCAGAACAGGAACTCCAGCGCCCGTTTCACCGCCGACCAGTTCCACCCCCAGTTGCCGGTCTCCCGGGGTGCGTCGTGTTCGATCTCAGCGGCGGTCAGCGGGCCACGGGCGGCCACCTCGTCGCGCACCCAGGCCACCAGCTCCGGCTGCTCCTGAGCGATCCGCCGCATGCCACCCCAGGACTCGCTGTGCGCCCGAGCCATCCGCCAGCGCAGTGTCGGATGCAGACCGACCGGGACCAGCGACGCCTCGTGGCCCCAGTATTCGAACAGCTCGCGGGGGCGGCGGTAGGCGGCCTGGTCGAGCAGGGTGGTCGGATAGGGCCCGAGTCGGCTGTACAGCGGCAGGTAGTGCGCGCGTTGCAGCACGTTGACCGAGTCCATCTGGATCAGCCCGACCCGGTCGAGCACCCGGCGCAGATGCCGACGGGTGGGCAACCCGGCCGGGGCCGGGTCGGCGAAGCCCTGGGCGGCGAGCGCCACCCGCCGGGCCTGGGCAAGCGAGAGTGATTCCGGTGCGGCCATCGTCGGGGACCCTAATTCATTGGTACGACGCCGGTGCGGGAAGCTGGACGGGACGGCTACCGGGGCATAGAACGGTGCAATGCTGACCATCCGCCGGGAGGAACCGGACGACGCCGAGGCGGTCGCCCGGGTACACGTGCACGGCTGGCAGGCGGGCTACGCCGGGTTCATGCCGGACGAGGTGCTCGGGCGGCTCAACGTGCTGGCCTGGGCGCAGCGCCGACGCGACATCGGTACCGCCGACCCGGAGCATCCGTTCACCACCCTGCTCGGCGAGGTGGACGGGCTGGTGGTCGGCTTCACCACCTTCGGGCCGTACCGCCGCAACCAGGACCGGGACGACCTCGACCCGGCGGTCGGCGAGGTGCTGGCGCTCTACGTGGAGCCGGCCTGCTGGGGCGACGGGACCGCTGCCGCGCTGCTGGCCGCCGCCCGAGCCGGGCTCACCGAGCGGGGCTGGACCGGCTACCGGCTGTGGGTACTGGCGGAGAACCTGCGGGCCCGCCGGTTCTGTGAGCGGGCCGGACTGTCAGCGGACGGTGAGCGGTCGACCTACCACGTGCCGCTCGCCGGTGGGAGCCCGCCGGTCGGACTGGTCGAGCTGCGGTACGCCGGACGACTCGACGGCTGACCCGCCCGGGGTCAGCCACCGGCGCACCGGCAGGAAGGCCAGCAGCGCCAGGCTGATCCAGACGTAGGCGTTGCTGCCCACGAAGCCGTCGACGCCGGTGAAATCCTTCTCCCAGAACCAGACGGTCCGGCTGATCAGCAGCACGTACCCGACGGTCGCGGCTACCAGCAGGATCCGGCGGCGGCCACCGGCCGGAGCGGCCATCGCGTTGTCGACCAGCAGGATCAGCGCGGGCAGCAGCCAGACCAGGTGGTGCACCCAGGTGACCGGGCTGACCAGGCACATCACCGCGCCGGTCAGCGCCAGGCCGGTCGCCTCGTCGCCGGCCGCGACGGCGGCCCGGGACCGCCAGGCCCAGAGCGCCAGGGTGCCGAGCACCAGCAGCAGCCAGAGCAGGGTGCTCGGGTGCTCCGGGTTGAGCCGGGCGACCACCCCGCGCAGCGACTGGTTGGAGACGAACGCCAACTCGCCCACCCGACCGGTGTTCCACAGCGCTTCGGTCCAGAACTCGCGGGAGGCGTCCGGGAAGAGCGCGCCGGCCAGCAGCGAAACCCCGGCGGCGGCGCCGCTGGCGGTGAGCGCCGCCCGCCAGCGCCCGGTGACCAGCAGGTAGACGATGAAGATGCCCGGGGTCAGCTTGATCGCGGTGGCCAGCCCGATGCCCACCCCGGCCCACCGGTTGCCGGCCGGCAGCAGTCGCAGCAGATCCACCGCCACCAGAAAGAGCAGCAGCGTGTTGACCTGGCCGAAGTTGACCGTCTCCCGCATCGGCTCGAACGCGGCGGCCAGGCAGAGCGCCACGGCGAGGGCGAACCACCCGGTCCAGCCGGCCCGCCGGGCGATCGGGTCGACCAGCCACCAGATCAGCACCGTGGTGGTGACCACGCTGGCGAGCACGCTCACCACGATCGCGGCCGACCACGGCAGGTACGCCATCGGCAGCATGACCAGCGCGGCGAACGGCGGGTAGGTGAAGCCGTACTGGGTGCCGGGCTTGAGGTAGTCGTAGATCTCCCCACCGTCGTGCACCCACCACGTCAACGCGCCGTAGTAGACCTTCAGGTCGAAGAAGCCGTGTCGCACGGCCGCGACGGTGAGGAACGCGGTGACCGCCGCGGCGAGCACCACCACGCCGACGACCTGCGCGGCCGTCCTGTTGGCACCCTGCGCCACCGTCGCCTCCCTGGCCCTGCGTAGGCTTCCGTCCCATGGCTCTCGGGTACGTCCGCCCGGCGCGTCCTGAGGACGCCGGCGAGATCGCACGCATCCAGCTCGCGACCTGGCGGGTCGCGTACCGCCGGATCCTGCCTCGGCACGTGCTCGACAACCTGGACGAGGCGTTCCTCGCCCGGCGGTGGAGCGCCGCGGTGCTGGAGCCGCCCTCTGGCGCACACCGGGTGCTGGTCGCCGTCGAACAGGCCGAGCAATCGTATCTGGTGGGGTTCGCCGCCTCCGGCCCGGCCGACGCCGAGGCGCTGGCTCCGGGCGAGCCGGCCGACGCGCTCGGCCCGGACGTGGCTGCGGTGACCGACCTGCTGGTCGAGCCGCGCTGGGGTCGGCGTGGGCATGGCAGCCGGCTGCTCGCCGCCACCGTCGACCTGTGGCGGGAAGACGGCCTGAGCCGGGCGGTGGCCTGGGCGTTCGAAGGTGACGAGGCGACCCGGAAGTTCCTCACCAGCACCGGTTGGGAGCCCGACGGCTCGGCTCGGGCGCTGGACGTCGACGACATGCTGGTGCCCCAGGTGCGCCTGCACGTGGGTGTTCCGCCCGAGAAGGTGCCAGCGGACGACTGACGTGACCGATGTGGCGGCCCGCGCCGGGGCCGCCACACCTGTCGGGTCAGCCCTTGTCGGAGCCGTCGTTGGCGTCCCGGACGAAGTACCGCTGGAACACCACGAAGATGATCGCCACCGGGATGGTGGCCAGCAGCGCGGCGCCCAGCTTGAGCGGATACTGGGTGCCACTGCCGAGCGACCCGCTGACCAGGTCGGCCAGGCCACGCGGCAGGGTGAACAGGTCCGGGTCCTGCACCGCCACCAGGCTGTGCGGAAACTCGTTCCAGGAGCCCTGGAACGACAGGATGGTCAGGGTGATCAGCGCCGGTTTCGCCATCGGCAGCACCACCGACCAGAAGGTCCGGAAGATGCTCGCCCCGTCGACCCGGGCGGCCTCCTCCACGCTCAGCGGGATCGACTCGAAGAACTGCTTCATGATGAACACGCCGGCCGCGTCGGCCAGCAGCGGCACCACGAGACCGGCGTAGCTGTTGTAGAGGCCGAGCTGGTTGAGCACCAGGAACTTCGGGATCAGCAGCACCACTCCGGGCACCGCCATCACCGCGATGACCGCGGCGAACAGCCCGCCGCGACCCCGGAACCGCAGCCGGGCCAGCGCGTACCCGGCCAGCGAGTCGAAGAACACCCGACCGATGGTGACCAGCACCGTCACCAGCAGCGAGTTGCCCAGCCAGAGCGGGAAACTGGTGCCCGCGAAGATCCGTTCGAAGCCGGCCAGCGAGAGCGGGTCCGGGAACGGCGAGAGCGGGTTGGCCGCCGCGTCCGACTCGGTCTTGAGCGCGTTGCCGATCTGGATGACGAACGGGTAGAGGAACACCAGCCCGAAGAAGACCAGCGTGGCGTACCCCAGGAAGCGGGTGGCCAGCGTGCGGGCCGCGCGCTGGTCGCGCCGCGCGGGCGCCGCCGGCGGGCGGTCGGTCAGCACGGCCATCTCAGGACCTCTCCGGTACGCGCCGACGCCACCAGCCGCGGCGCGGCCGGTCGGTGTCCCGTTCGGCCAGCGCCCGGCGCTGGATCAGCGTGAGCACGATGATGATCAGGAACAGCACGAACGAGATCGCCGCGCCGGAGCCGTAGTCGAAGTCCCGGAACGCGGTCCGGTACGACAGGTAGGCCGGGGTGAGCGTGGTCTTGGCCGGGCCACCCTGACTCATCACGTACACCTGGTCGAAGACCTGCCAGGAGCCGATCAGGCCGAGGGTGAGCACCAGGAAGGTGGTCGGCCTGATCAGCGGCAGGGTGACGTGCCGGAACCGCTGCCACCGGGACGCGCCGTCGAGGGTGCTCGCCTCGTCGAGGGCGACCGGCACGTTCTGCAACCCGGCCAGGAACATCAGCATGAAGGTGCCGGAGGTGGTCCAGACCACCAGAGTGATGATCGATATCATCGCCACGCTGGGCCCGGCCAACCAGTCCCACCAGCTCAGCCCGAACGGGCCGCCGTCGGTCAGCGCCGCCGGGGGCGAGTCGACACCGACCGCGCCGAACAGCAGGTGCAGCACGCCCCGGGAGTCCGCGAACCACTCCGGGCCGTCGATCCCGAGGAAGCCGAGCAGCGCGTTGACCGCCCCGGAGTTGGCGAAGAGGAACAGGAACACCACGCTGATCGCGACCGAGCTGGTGACCGAGGGGAAGTAGAAGGCGCTGCGGAAGAAGCTCTTGCCCTTGAGCATCCGGTTGTTGACGACCAGCGCCAGCCCGAGGGCGAGGGCGGTCTGCGCCGGCACCACGATCGCCACGTAGTAGATGTTGTTGCGGATGCTGGTCATGAAGTCGCGACGGGCCAGCCCGTCCTCGGTGAACAACTGGGTGTAGTTGTGCCCGCCGACGAACGGCACCTCACCCGTGAACGGGCTGCCCTGACCGTTCCAGTCGGTCAGGCTGACCCAGAACGCCATCAGGATCGGCAGCAGCAGGAACAACCCCAGGATGACGATCACCGGTGCGACGAAGAGCCAGCCGGCGAGGTTCTCGTTGCTGCGGATGCCGCCCCGGCCTCGGCGAGGGCTCCTCCCCGGCGTGGTCGCCACGGCGGCCAGTGTCTCGGTTGCCATCTTCCTTCCCTCCCTCCCTGTCTCGGGCCGAAGGTGAAGCGGGGGCCCCGGGTGCTACCGGGACCCCCGCCGTCACCTCAGCTGCCGCCGAGTGCCGCCTTGGCGTTCTTGTCGAAGTTCTGCAGCACCGTCTTCGGGTCGCCGTTGGTCAGGCCCTGCAGACCGGTGTCGAGCTCACTGAGGACGCTGTCCATCTTCGGGGCGTTCACCGGACCCTGGGCGTACGCGGCGCCGTCGATGAACGGCTTGTCCGCCGGGAAGGCGGCGGTGTACTGGTCGCGCACCGACTGCCGGGACGGCATCACGCCGAACGCCTTGGCGAAGGCCATCTGCTGCTCGCCGCTGGTCATCGCCTCGACGAACTTGATCGCCTGGTCCTTGAACTTGCTCTTCGCCGCGATGCCCCAGCACTGGGTGAAGGAGAGCGTGCCCTGGCCCTTCGCGCCGGCCGGCAGCGGGACGACCTTGTACTTGACGTTCGGGAAGTCGTTCTGCAGGGCGCCCTTGATCCAGTTGCCCTCGATGGTCATCACGGCCTTGCCCTTGCCGAACGCCTCACCGGACCAGCCGGCGTCGAGCTGCTTCGGGAACTTGGCCAGGCCACCGGTGAGCATGGTCTTGACGTACTGAAGGGCGGCCAGGTTCTCCGGAGTGTCGGCGGTGGGCTGCTTGCCGTCCTTGCTCAGCAGCCAGCCACCGTTCTGCACCATGAAGGCGCCGATCCGGTCCCGGGTGTCGCCGAGGGCCAGCGGGACCTGCCCCTTGGCCTTGATCTTCTGGGCGGTCGTGGTGAGCTGGTCCCAGGTGGTCGGCACGTCGGCGTCGGTCAGCCCGGCCTTGGCCCACAGGTCGGTGTTGATCTGCAGGGCCAGGGTGGAGAAGTCCTTCGGCGCGCAGTAGAGCTTGCCGTCGTAGGAGAACGTGGTGCGCAGGCTCTCGTAGAAGTCGCCCGAGTTGCTGACCTTGTCGCCGTACGGCTCCAGCGCGCCGACGCTGGCGTAGTCGGCGAACCGGGCCGCGTCGACGTAGAAGACGTCCGGCGGGGTGCCACCGGCGAGGGCCTGGCCGAGCTGCTGGGTGAGGTCCTGCGCGGGGGTGACCGTTGCGGTGTTGCCGGAGCTGCCGGCCCACTTCGCCGCGGCGTCCTGGACGGCCTTGGTCTCGGCCTCGCCCGAGGAGCCGATCAGGATCTGCAGGCTGGCGGGCCCGCTGCTGGACTGGGCGGCGTCGCCGGACGAGTCGTCGAAGCCGCTGCCGCAGGCCGCGGAGCCGAGGAGTGCGACGGCGGCGAGGCCGGCCACCGCCGCCCGGGTGAGGGTTCGAGGTGCCATGGTTTCTCCTGGTGGGGGGAAGGGACTAGGCGGTGTGCCGGAGCGCCAGCGCGGGCTGGAGCAGCACGTGGGTGGGCGTCTCGTGGTTGCCGTCGAGGACCCCGGTGAGCAGGTCCACGCAGCGGGCGGCGGCCTCGCCGAGCGGCTGGCTGACGCTGGCCAGCCCCACCGCCGCGGCCACCGGCGTGTCGTCGAAGCCGATCACCGACACGGGCGGGTCGGTGCCGCGGATCGCCTGGAGGGCGCCGAGGGCTAGCGAGTCGCTGGCGCAGACCACGGCGGTCGGCGCCACGGCGACGAGCAGGTCGCGCATCAGCCGCTCGCCCTCAGCGATGCCGTCCTCGGTCTCCCGGTGCAGCCCGGTCGGGTCGACGCCGGCCGCGCGCAGCGCGTCGCGCCAGCCGGCCCGGCGGTCGTCGCCGACGCCGGAGCCGAGCGGCCAGCCGATGAAGGCGATCCGCCGGTGCCCGGCGGCCAGCAGGTGCCGGGTGGCCTGGGCGGTGCCGGCGGCGCCGTCCACGTCCACCCAGGGGTGGGCGTCGAGTGCGTCCCACGGCCGGCCGAAGGTCACGAACGGCACGTCCCGGCCGGCCAGCCAGGCGGTACGCGGGTCGCCGTACTTCGTGCCGACGAGCACGAACGCGTCCAGCTCGTACGTCCCGAGCAGGTCGTCGTAGCTGGCGATCTCCCGTTCGTCGTCGGTGGCGGTGTAGAGCAGCACCCGATAGCCGGCGGCGTCGGCGGTCTCGGTGAGGCCGTGCAGGAAGCGGTCGAGCACCGAGCCGTTGATGCCATCGCGGGTGGGCTCGATCCGGGCGGCGATGAGACGGGACCGGCCGGTGCGCATCTGTCGGGCGGCCTGGTTGGCCCGGTAGCCGAGCGCGCTGATCGCGTCCTCGACCCGCAGCCGGGTCTCCTCCCGCACGATGTGCGGGGCGTTGAGCACGTTGGACACCGTCTGCCGGCTCACTCGGGCGTGCTGGGCCACCGTGGCGATGGTCACCTTTTCAGCCACTAAATCCCTCTCGCCATCTTGAACGATCCAATCTGGATAAGGCAGGATTAGATCGTTCAAGTTTCTGGAATGTTTCGCACTTTGCACCGCCGGGGGCCGCGTTGTCAAGACGTCCGCCCCGCACCCTCAGGATCTGGAGCCACACCGTGATCGAACGCCAGCTGCAACCCCTCCTGCACGAGTTGGTCGGGGTGGTCCTCGCCCCGACCAGCGCGCTGGGGGACGCGACCGGGCAGATCCGCCCGACCGGCGTCCAGGGCGTCTTCCACGCCGACGCCCGCGTGCTCTCCCGGGCGGAGCTACGCGTCGACGACCGGGAGCTGGAAGGGCTGACCCGCGGCGACGACAGCCCGCACGGCGTCCGCTTCGTGAGCCTGGCGCGCTGGCTCGGCGACCCCGTGCCCGACCCCACCGTCCGGATCGACCGGCTCCGCCGGGCCACCCGCAACGGCCTCACCGAGGAGCTGCGGATCGTCTCCACCGCCACGGTCGGAGTACGCGCCACCGTCAGCGTCGACCTCGGCTGCGACCTGGCGCCCATCGAGGTGGTCAA
This sequence comes from Micromonospora sp. NBC_00858, assembly GCF_045207365.1. NCBI lineage: Bacteria > Bacillati > Actinomycetota > Actinomycetes > Micromonosporales > Micromonosporaceae > Micromonospora > Micromonospora sp. NBC_00858. Next base: position 4,739,876 of record NZ_CP108828.1, read on the forward strand.
GTCCGGTGCCGCCGCGACGCCACTGGAGGCCAAGACCGGCCAGCCCGGCGTCCTCACCTGGTCGGCGGAGGGGATCACCGTCACCGTCACCGGCGCGGGCGCCGACGTGCTCGCCACCGATGAGCGGGTCACCGCACCCCGGCTGGCCTGGCCCGTCGAGCTGCCCCCCGGCGGCGAGACGGTGCTGCGCTGGCACCTGACCGTCGAGGACCCGCGCGCCGTGGTCGTCGGCCCGGCCGGCGAGCCGGACTGGTCCCGACCCGAGGTGACCGCGGACGATCGGCGGCTGGTCCGGCTGCTCGACCGCAGTCTGGACGACCTGCGCGGGCTGCGACTGGCCGAGACCGGCGCCCCACGGGACGTCTTCCTCGGTGCCGGGGTGCCCTGGTTCCTCACCCTGTTCGGCCGGGACAGCCTCTGGGCCGCCCGGATGATGCTGCCGCTCGGCACCGACCTGGCCGCCGGCACCCTCCGGGTGCTCGCCCGCCGACAGGGCACCCGGATCGACCCGGCCACCGGCGAGGCCCCCGGCAAGATCCTGCACGAGCTGCGCCGGCACGAGTTCGCACTGCCCGACGACGGGCTGCGCCTGCCACCGGCCTACTACGGCACCGTCGACGCCACCATGCTCTGGGTCAACCTGCTGCACGACGCCTGGCGCTGGGGTCTGCCGGCCGAGCAGATCGAACCGCTGCTGCCGTACCTGGAGGCGGCACTGCGCTGGCTCGGCGAGCACGCCGACCCCGACGGCGACGGGCTGGTCGAGTACGTCGACACCACCGGCCACGGACTCTCTAACCAGGGCTGGAAGGACTCCGGCGACGCCGTCCGGTTCCACGACGGCTCCCTGGCCACCGCACCCATCGTGCTGGCCGAGGTGCAGGGGTACGCGCACGAGGCGGCGGTGAACGGCGCCGCGCTGCTGGACGCCTTCGGTCGCCCAGGCGGGGACCGCTGGCGCGAGCACGCCGCCGCGCTGGCCCGCCGGTTCCGGGACAGCTTCTGGGTCGACGGCCGGTACGGCCCGCAGCCAGCGCTGGCCCTCGACCGGGACAAGCGCCCGGTCGACTCGCTGACCAGCAACATCGGCCACCTGCTCGGCACCGGCCTGCTCAGCGGCGACGAGGAGGACCAGGTCGCGCGCCTGCTCACCACCGACGCGCTCGCCGGCGGCTTCGGGCTGCGGACCATGTCCACCGACGACGCCGGCTTCAGCCCGCTGTCGTACCACTGCGGCTCGATCTGGACGCACGACACCGCGATCGTGCTCGCCGGGCTGGCCCGGGCCGGGCACCGCGACGCCGCGCTCAGCCTGGCCGAAGGTCTGCTCACCGCGGCCGAGGCGTTCGACTACCGGCTGCCCGAGCTGTACGGCGGAGACGACCGGTCGCTGCTGAACCGCCCGGTGCCGTACCCGGCGGCGTGCCGGCCGCAGGCCTGGGCCGCGGCCAGCGCGGTGCTGCTGCTCCAGGCCGCCACCGGGCTCTACCCCGACGTGCCGGCCGGCACGGTCCGGCTGGCACCGCTGGCCGGAGCCGAACTCGGCGCGCTCACGGTCAACGGCCTCCGACTGGGCGGCGCACCGGTGAACATCACCGTCGACCGAACCGGCCACCCCACCCTCACCGGCCTACCCACAACCCTGACCCCGACCGTCCCCACCCAACGCCGCCCCACCACCCCCCTCCCCCACTGACCCCACCCCGCCCCACCCTCCGCCCCGGTCGATCATGGACTTGTGGTGGGCATTAGCTCCGCATACGCGCCTTCTGCGAGGCACCACAACACCATGATCGACCGGGCAGGGGGGTGGGGCGGGGGTGGGTCAGCGGGTTCGTTCGGCGATCAGTTCCTCGTCGTCCATGGCGCCGGTGGGGTGGAAGTCCAGGGCTGTGTAGAGGCGGGCGGCCTGGGTGTTGTCGGGGTGGTACGAGAGGCGGACCGGGGGGTTGCCGTCCCTGCTGGCCAGCCAGGTCGCCAGGGTCTGCACGGTGGCCCGGCCAACGCCCCGGTTCTGCTCGGCGGCGTCGATCATCATCCCGCCGATCCAGTGCGAGCCGTCGTCGTCCACGCCCCACATGACGTGGCCGACGACGGTCTCGTCGGCGTACACCGCGAGCGAGGTCCACACCTCGGAGCGGGTGCTGAGCAGCAGGTAGCGGGCGGCCAGCGCGGCCACGAACCGACGCTGGTCGTCGCGCGGGGCGACGTCGGCCACCGCCCGCCAGTTGTCGTCGTCCACCGGGCGCAGGGTGACCCGGCGTCCGGCCCGGTCCAGGTGCCCACTATTGATCATGGAGGCAGCCTAGGATCGGCCCGCCCCACCCGCGACCAGGTTTCCGCCCCGGACGACCGGCCACCGGGCGCCGGCGCACCCGTCGAACGGCGGTCAGTCGAGCAGGGCGTCCAGGGCGACGGTGAGGCCGGGACGGTTGGGCACCGCGCGGACGGCCAGCAGCACGCCCGGCATGAACGACGCCCGGTCGTACGAGTCGTGCCGGATGGTCAGCGTCTCGCCGGTGGTGCCGAAGAGCACCTCCTGGTGGGCGACCAACCCGGTGGCGCGCACGGCGTGTACGCGTACCCCGTCGATCTCGGCGCCCCGCGCGCCCGGCACCTCGTCCTTGGTGGCGTCCGGCACCGGCCCGAGGCCGGCCTCGGCGCGGGCCCGGGCGATCTGTCGGGCGGTGTGCGTGGCCGTGCCGCTGGGGGCGTCCAGCTTGCGCGGGTGGTGCTGCTCGATGATCTCAACGGACTCGAAGTGCCGGGCGGCCCGCGCGGCGAACTGCATCATCAGCACCGCGCCGATGCCGAAGTTCGGTGCGATCACGACGCCCACGCCGGGCTTGCGGGCCAGCCAACCGCGCACCCGCTCCAGCCGCTGCTCGGTGAAGCCCGTGGTGCCGACCACGGCGTTGATGCCCTGATCGATGCACCAGTGCAGGTTGTCCATGACGACGTCCGGCGTGGTGAAGTCGACGACCACCTCGGCGCCGGCGTCGGAGGCGGCGAAGAGGCCGTCACCCTGGTCGATCATCGCCACGAGCTCAAGGTCGTCGGCGGCGTCCACCGCCTTGCACACCTCGATGCCCATCCGGCCCCGGGCACCCAGCACACCGACCCGCAGCGGCTCGGCCGGGTTTCTCTCCTGCTCGTCAGTCACGGGGCACAACCTATCCCAATCGGGACGCGCACCCCCGGCCGGATCGGGTCCCCACCAGGTGCCGGGACGCCCCCACCCAGCGGCGGGACCACCCGCCCGACGGACGGCGGCAGCCCTCAGTTGGTGAAGTCGCTGGCGCCGAACGGGCCGACCACGGCCAGCGACATCGGCCGGCTGAGCAGCTCCGCGGCGAGGGAGTTCACGTCCGCCACGGTGACCTCGTCGACACGGCGGAGCAGCTCGTCCACCGGCATCAGGTCGCCGTAGAGCAGCTCCCCCTTGGCCAGCCGGCTCATCCGGGAACCGGTGTCCTCCAGGCCGAGCACGAACGAGCCCTTGCTCATCCCCTTGCCCCGGGCAACCTCGGCCTCGGTCAACCCGTCGGCGGCCACCCGGGCCAGCTCGGCGCGGGTCAGGGCCAGCACCTCGTCCACCTTGCCCGGCGCGCAGCCTGCGTAGACGGCGAACAGCCCGCTGTCGGCGTACTGGCTGGCGTAGGAGTAGACCGAGTACGCCAGGCCGCGCTGCTCCCGGATCTCCTGGAACAGCCGGCTGGACATGCCGCCGCCGAGCACGTTGTTGAGCACCCCGAGGGCGAAGCGCCGCTCGTCGAGGCGGTCGATGCCGGGGCAGCCGAGGATGACGTGCGCCTGCTCGGTCTCCTTCGGCTCCACCAGGGTGGTGGCCGGTCGGGTTCGTACCGCCGGGGTGGCCTCGCGGTGCGGCGCCGGGGTCGCCGGGTCGCTGTCCAGCGGGGTGCCGCGCACCGCCTGGCGGACCAGCTTGACCACCGCGGCGTGGTCGAGGTTGCCGGCCGCGGCGATGACGATCTCCGGCGCGGTGTAGCGGCGCCGGTAGAAGCTCTGGATCTGCCGCCGGGTCATCGGCGTGACGGTCTCCTCGGTGCCGGAGATCAGTCGGCCCAGCGGGTGGTCGCCGTAGACGGCGCGGGCGAAGAGGTCGTGCACCTCGTCGCCGGGCTCGTCGTCGTGCATGGCGATCTCTTCGAGGATCACGCCGCGCTCGGTCTCCACGTCGGCCGGCTCCAGCAGCGAGTCGGCGACCAGGTCGCACATCACGTCGATCGCCAGCGGCAGGTCCTCGTCCAGCACGCGGGCGTAGTAGCAGGTGTATTCCTTCGTGGTGAAGGCGTTCGTCTCACCACCCACCGCCTCGATCTGCGACGAGATCTCCAGCGCGGTGCGCTTGTGGGTGCCCTTGAAGAGCAGGTGCTCCAGGAAGTGCGCGGCGCCGGCCTGCGGGCCGGTCTCGTCCCGCGAGCCGACCGACACCCAGATGCCGAAGGAGACGCTGCGCATCGCCGGGATCGCCTCGGTGAGCACGCGCAGGCCGCTGGGCAGCACGGTACGTCGTACCGTGCCGCCCAGCGGGTCGTCGCTGAGCGTCCGGGTCACCGCCCGGGCGGTGCCGCCGGAGCGGCCCGCCCCGGTGTCCCGAGACGCAGCCACCCCCCGTCGATCCGGTGGAAACGGCGCACTGAAGGCCCGACTCACGTACTGCTCCCGGTTCGACGAGGGGTGGGTGATGCGATGTACGACGATCAGCTGTGCCGGGTCCGGCGGCGCGGACGCTCGCCGCCCTCGCCACCCTCGCCGCCGCCGTTGCCGCCCTCGCCGCCTCCGGCGCCGCGCTCCGGGCCACGCCCGCCCCGGTCGCCGCCACGCTCGCGGTCACCACGGTCACGCGGGCCACGGTCGCCCCGGTCCCGGCCAGCCGGACGGTCGCCACCGGCGGCCTCACCGGCGGCCGGCGCCTCGGCGCCCTCCGGACGGACCTTGTCCAGGTAGATCTTGCCGCGGGCGTCGATGTCCGCGATCTCGACCTCGACCCGGTCGCCGACGTTGAGGAAGTCCTCAACGCGCTCGACCCGCTTGCCGTCGCCCACCTTGGAGATGTGCAGCAGGCCGTCGCGACCCGGCAGCAGCGAGATGAACGCACCGAACGCGGCGGTCTTGACCACCGTGCCGAGGAACCGCTCGCCCTGCTTCGGCAGCGTCGGGTTGGCGATCCCGTTGATCCGGTCGACGGCCGCCTGGGCCGACGGGCCGTTGGTGGCGCCGACGTAGATCGTGCCGTCGTCCTCGATGGAGATCTCGGCGCCGGTCTCGTCCTGGATCGCGTTGATGGTCTGCCCCTTCGGGCCGATCACCATGCCGATCTTGTCGACCGGGATCTTGACGGTGGTGACCCGCGGCGCGTAGTCCGACATCTCGGCCGGAGCCTCGATCGCCGCCTTCATCACGCCGAGGATGACCTGCCGGGCCTCGTTCGCCTGCTGCAACGCGGCGGCCAGCACGTCCGACGGGATGCCGTTGAGCTTGGTGTCGAGCTGGAGCGCGGTGACGAAGTCCGGCGTACCGGCGACCTTGAAGTCCATGTCACCGAACGCGTCCTCGGCACCGAGGATGTCGGTCAGCGTCACGTACTGGGTCTTGCCGTCCACCTCGTCGGAGATGAGGCCCATGGCGATGCCGGCGACCGGCGCCTTCAGCGGCACACCCGCGGAGAGCAGGCCCAGCGTCGAGGCGCAGACCGAACCCATCGAGGTGGAGCCGTTGGAGCCGAGCGCCTCGGACACCTGCCGGATGGCGTACGGGAACTCCTCGCGCGACGGCAGCACCGGGATCAGCGCCCGCTCGGCGAGCGCGCCGTGGCCGATCTCGCGCCGCTTCGGCGAGCCGACCCGGCCGGTCTCACCGGTCGAGTACGGCGGGAAGTTGTAGTTGTGCATGTAGCGCTTGCGGTTCTCGGGGGACAGCGTGTCCACCATCTGCTCCATGCGGAGCATGTTCAGCGTGGTGACGCCCAGGATCTGGGTCTCGCCCCGCTCGAACAGCGCCGAACCGTGCACCCGGGGCAGCACGCCGACCTCGGCGGTCAGCGACCGGATGTCACGCGGGCCGCGGCCGTCCATCCGGACCTGCTCGCGCAGCACCCGGTTGCGCACCTCGGACTTGGTCAGCGACCGGAAGGCGGCGCTGAGCTCCTTCTCCCGACCCTCGAACCGACCGCCCAGCTCCTCGGCAACCCGGGCCTTGACCCGGTCCAGGGCCTCCTCGCGGTCCGCCTTGCCGGCGATGGTGATCGCCTCGGACACGTCGCCGCGGGCCAGCTCGGCCACCGCGTCGTACACGTCGTCCTGGTAGTCCAGGAACACCGGGAACTCGGTGACCGGCTTGGCGGCGACCTCGGCCAGCTCGCTCTGCGCGCGGCACAGCTCGCGGATGGCGGGCTTGGCGGCCTCCAGACCGCTGGCCACGATCTCCTCGGTCGGCGCGACGGCGCCGCCCGCGATCAGGGCGACCGCGTTCGGCGTGGCCTCGGCCTCGACCATCATGATCGCGACGTCGCCGTCCTCGAGCGTGCGGCCGGCCACGACCATGTCGAAGGTGGCCCGGGCCAGCTCCTCCAGGGTCGGGAAGGCAACCCACTGGCCGTCGATGTGCGCGACCCGGGTCGCACCGATCGGGCCGGAGAACGGCAGACCCGACAGCTTGGTCGACATCGAGGCGGCGTTGATGGCCACGACGTCGTACGGGTGCTGCGGGTCGAGCGCGAGGATGGTCTCGACGACCTGGACCTCGTTGCGCAGGCCCTTGACGAAGGACGGGCGCAGCGGCCGGTCGATCAGCCGGCAGGTGAGGATCGCGTCCTCGCTGGGCCGGCCCTCACGACGGAAGAACGAGCCGGGGATCCGGCCCGCGGCGTACATCCGCTCCTCGACGTCGACGGTCAGCGGGAAGAAGTCGAACTGCTCCTTCGGGTGCTTACCGGCGGTGGTGGCGGAGAGAACGACCGTCTCACCCAGCTGGGCGATGACGGAACCGGCGGCCTGGCGGGCCAGCCGGCCGGTGGAGAAGGTGATCTCACGGGTGCCGAAGGACCCGTTGTCGATCACAGCGGTACGGGATTCGGTGCCGAGTGTGGTCTCGGTCATGTGCTGTCGTGCTCCTTCGCGTCGTGGGCCCACGACATTGGGGAGCTGCTCAGCCGGCCGGTCTTCGATCGAAGCGCCCGGGTGGCCGGCATGATGCCGGGGTTCCCGGGGGCCACTACCGGAGACCGGTACGCTGACCGGCTCCCTCTCGGGTGGTCGCGCGGCCCGTGTTCTTCAGGTGGGACGCCGATCGGGGGAGCGGCCGGTCGGCCACTCCCCCGTCACGTCACCGGCGCAGGCCGAGCCGCTCGATGAGCGACCGGTAGCGGGCAATGTCCTTCTTCTGGACGTAGTTGAGCAGCCGACGGCGCCGGCCGACCAGCAGCAGCAGCCCACGGCGGCTGTGGTGGTCGTGCTTGTGCACCTTCAGGTGCTCGGTCAGCTCAGCGATCCGCTTGGTGAGGACCGCAACCTGGACCTCCGGCGAACCGGTGTCGCCCTCGGCGGTCGCGTACTCCGCACGGATCGTGGCCTTGGCTTCCTGGTCGAGCGCCATGTTCTCCCTGTTTCGGTGGGTTGATCAAGTAGGTGTCCGTCGTCCCGGTGGACCGGGAACGGACCGGTACCTCGCACCCGCGGCGTCGAGCAGGCACGCGAGGCCCCACGCCGGTCACCCGACGTCTCCGCAAGACTACCAGCACTCGCCGATAGCACCCGGTCAAGGGCTCGGCCGAGGCCGCATCGTCTCGCGCGACGATCAGGCCAGAGCGCGCCGGGTGCGTACGACGTCCTGTTCCATCTGGGCGATCAACGGCTCGACCGAGTCGTACCGGATCTGTCCGCGCAGGTGCGCCACGAAGTCCAGGGCCAGCCGCTCACCGTAGAGGTCGCCGTCGAAGTCCAGCGCGTACCCCTCCACCCGCCGCTCCCGGCCGGAGAAGGTCGGGTTGGTGCCCACCGACACCGCTGCCATCAGCGGCTCGCGCTGCCCGCGACGGACCAGCCGGGCCGCGTACACCCCGTCGGCGGGCACCGCCGCGTGCCGGTGGCAGAGCAGGTTGGCGGTGGGGAAGCCCAGCTCCCGCCCACGCTGGTCGCCGCGGACCACCACGCCCTCCAGCCGGTGCGGGCGACCCAGTGCGGCCGCAGCCGCGCCCACGTCGCCCGCGTCGACGCAGGAGCGGATGTAGGTGGAGGAGAAGACGGTCCCGTCCTCGGCGACCAGCGGGCCGCCCTCCACGCCGAAACCGAAGGTGCGGCCCAGCCGCTCCAGAAGTGCCACGTCGCCGGCCGCCCGGTGCCCGAAGCGGAAGTTGCTGCCGACCACCACCAGCGCCGCGTGCAGGTGCTCGACCAGGATGTCGTGCACGAACTGTTCGGCCGGCAGCCGGGAGAACTCCGGGGTGAACGGCACCACGCAGAGCACGTCCACGCCGAGCGCCTCGATCAGCTCCGCCTTGCGGGCCGGCTCGGTGAGCACCGCCGGATGCGAGCCGGGGCGGACCACCTCGGCCGGGTGCGGGTCGAAGGTGACCACCACCGACTGCACGCCCAACTCCCGGGCCCGGGCCACCGCGTGCCCGATGGTCGACTGGTGCCCCTTGTGCACGCCGTCGAAGACGCCGATGGTGACGACCGAGCGCCCCCACCCACCGGGCGCCGCGTCGTACCCCCGCCATCGCTGCATGCCGCTCCTCCCTGCTGGCCCGCCGACCGGCGGGTGAAACCGCCGGCCGCTGGCCGGCGGACCTGCGCCCCGCCGTCAGGCCGGGGCGAGCACGATCTCCGCGCGGGCCCGGCCGTCCCGCTCGCTGACGATAGCGATCAGTCCGCCGGCCGGCCCGAAGACGGCGTACGGCCCGGCGAGGCCGGTCGGGTCCAGCGGACCGCCATGGGCGAGCACCCGAGCCTCGTCGGGCGTGGCCTCCCGGCGCGGGAAGAACCGGTCGGCGGCCGCGTCCAGCGGCAGGTTGACCACGTCCGGGGCGCGCTGCGCCAGCTCGTCGAGGGTGGCCGCCTCGGCGATGGTGAAGCCGCCCACCGCGGTCCGGCGCAGCGCGGTCAGGTGGCCACCGACCCCCAGCGCGAGGCCCGCGTCCCGGGCGATGGCCCGGATGTACGTCCCGGAGGAGCAGGTCACGTCCACGTCCACGTCCACCACGTCCGGCTCGGTGCGGCGGATCGCCAGCACCTCCAGCCGGGAGATGGTGACCCGCCGCGCCGGCAGCTCGACGGTCTCCCCGTCGCGCACCCGCTTGTACGCCCGCTGCCCGTCGATCTTGATGGCGCTGACCGCGCTCGGCACCTGGTCGATCTCACCGGTCAGCGCGCTCAGCGCGGCACGGATCGCGTCGTCGGTGACCTGACCCGCCGGGGTGCTGGCGATCACGTCGCCCTCGGCGTCGTCGGTGATGGTGGCCTGGCCGAGTCGGATGGTGCCGGTGTAGCTCTTGCCGGCGCCGATCACGTAGGTCAGCAGTCGGGTGGCCCGACCCACCCCGATCACCAGCACACCGGTGGCCATCGGGTCGAGGGTGCCGCCGTGCCCGACCCTCCGGGTCTTCGCCAGCCGGCGGATCCGCGCCACCACGTCGTGCGACGTCATGCCGCCGGGCTTGTCGACCACGATCAGACCATCGGTGCTCACGACGCCCAAGCCTGCCAGACCGGCCCGGCGACGGGGCACCAGGGCGGCGTGCCGGATGCGAAGATCACTCGCCCGCTCCCGTCGACCCAGGACGACAGATGACCAGCGAAGACCCCGCCAGCCCGCCCACCACCGCGGCCCGATACAGCGTCGCCACCGAACCCGAGCGGATCCGGGTACCGGACTGGATGCGGGAGCCCGCGACGGAACACGCGTTGACCCGGCGGGATTGGCTCCGACTGCTGTGGGAGCGGCACGCCGGAAAGCTGCTCGGCGGCGTCGGCGCGGTGGTCGCCCTGGTGCTGGTGGCCATCCTGGGCTGGAGCGGATTCAGCGCCGTGCAGCGGATCCACAACGGAGAGCCGCTGCGGCCGGGACTGGCCAGGTCACCCTCGCCGGCGCCGCGGCCGGTCGACGAGAGTGGCAACAGCCTCGGGCCGTTCGTCGCCACGCCGGCCGAGAAGTACGCCGTGGGCGAGGCCGCCATCACCCTGCCTGCGGCCCGGGCCGCCGCCCCGTTCACCGCCAAGCAGGTTGCCGACGCGCTGGCGATGGTCAAGCAGGCGCTGGTCCAGGGTCGGCTCGATGTCTCGATGCTCCTCGGTAAGCCCGACAAGTTCCTCGCCCTGCTGGCGCCGGAAGACCGGGACCACGTGCGTAAGGAGTTCGCGGAGGGCGCGAGCCTGGGCTACGCCACCCGGACCGACCGCGACGCGTCCCCAGAGTTGGAGTTCAGGGACGGCATTCGGGCCAGCGGCACCGTGCAGTACCGGTCGACCGTCGACCGCGACGGGATCCGGGTGCTGGAGATCTCCACCCGGTTCATCTGGGTCTACTCCTTCGACCTGCCCCGACCGCAGGCGTACCCGCCCGGCGCCGAACTCGTCACCCTTCGGGACGAGGTGGTCTGGCACGTACCGCATCCGGAGGACGTCCGGTCGACCTCGCGCGGGCTCTGGGTGGAGAGCGCCGACGTCACCGTGCTCAACGCCACCTGCCCGGCGCTCCGGAAAGGCCTGATCGACCTGGAGGTTGAGCCGGAACGACGCCTGCCGGCGGCGGCACCGACCGGGGACATCTACGGCCCGGGCTGGCGTCCCGGCGACGGCGAGGAATGCTGACCGGCGGGCCCGGCGACCCGGTCAGCGGACCGCGCCGACCACCGCCCAGCGGCCGTCGCGCATTCTGAGCAGCAGGGCGACCAGCCGGATCACCACGAACAGGGTGAGCCCGGCCCAGATGCCGCCCAGCCCGAGGTCGAGCCCGTACGCCAGCCAGATGGCCGGCAGGAAGCCGCCGAGCGCCGCCACGATGGTGAGGTTGCGCAGGTAACGCACGTCGCCGGCGCCGATCAGCACGCCGTCGAGCGCGAACACCACCCCGGCCAGCGGCTGCATGGCCACGAACCAGGGCCAGGCCACCATGGCCTGCTCGCGTACCCCCGGGTCGGAGCTGAACCACGACGGCACGACTCCTGCGCCGGCGGCGATGAGCAGCGCGAAGGCGACGCCGCAGACGCCGCCGAGCAGCGCGATCCGGCGGGCCAGCGCCCGGGCTCCCGCCTCGTCGCCGGCCCCAAGGGCGGCGCCCACCAGGGACTGCGCGGCGATGGCCAGCGCGTCGAGCACCAGCGCGGTGAAGAACCAGAGCTGCAGCGCGATCTGGTGGGCGCCGACGGCGGCGGCGCCGAAGCGGGCGGCGACGGCGGTGGCGGAGAGGAAGCTGGCCTGGAACGCCACGCCACGGATCAGCAGGTCCCGGCTGAGCACCAACTGCTGGCGGATCAGCCGGGGCTGGGGTCGCAGCGACACCCGCTCGGCGACCAGCGCCGCGGCGAAGAGCACCCCGGCGAGCGTCTGCGCGATCACGTTGGCCACCGCCGAACCCACCAGGCCGAGCCCACCGGGGTAGACCAGCAGCGGGCAGAGCAGAGCGGAGAGCAGGTTGGGGCCGAGCACGAAGACCAGCGGGCGGCGGGTGTCCTGGACTCCGCGCAGCCAGCCGTTGCCGGCGGCGGCGAGCAGCAGGCCGGGGGCGCCGAGCGCCGCGATCCGCAGCCACTGCGCGGCGGCGTCGGCCACCTCGCCGCCACCACCGGCGAGGGTACGGGCCAGCGCGCCCCCACCGAACTGCATGCCGATGGCGACCAGCAGCCCGACGCCGAACGCCAGCCAGGACGACTGGACACCCTCGGCCACCGCCGCCGCCCGGTCGCCAGCGCCGAAGCGGCGGGCCGATCGCCCGGTGGTGCCGTACGCGACCACGGTGCCGAGCCACGCGGTGAGTGTCATGACCGTGCCGCCGACGGCGAGCGCGGCGAGTGGCACCCGGCCGAGGTGACCGACCACGGCCGTGTCGACCAGCACGTAGAGCGGCTCGGCGGCCAGCACCACGAGGGCGGGCAGGGCGAGGCCGGCGATCCGGCGGGGGGACGCGGCAAGCGTGCTGGTGTCCATCGCCGGCGATCCTGTCACGAGCCAGGTAAGGATCGCAAGGTAGGCCAGCACTTACCGGCGAGGACCGGCGAGGCTACGCCGTCGTGCGTTGCGGGATCAGTGCGAGGCGTGGCCCGGGCGGACCGAGGTCAGACGGGCGGTGACGCCGTGGACGGAGGCCGTCGGCGGCGTCACCGCCGGACGGATCGGGTCACTGGCGGGTGTCCATCGACGTCTGCAACGCGCGGCGGGCCTGCTCGCGGGCGTCGTCGGTGGTCTCCGGCTTGGGCTTGTTCGGCATGGTGGCGCTCCTTCCAGGGTGCGAGCCACCGGCACGCGGCGGCCCTCACGGGCGGTCGTGCTGAGCGCCCCCACGGCGGTCCGGGGTTACCGGAGCAGCCGGCTGGGAAGCGTGAGCCCGGGTCGGTCCGACCCTGGAGGGAGGCAGCGCGAGGTGTGGCACCACCGCCCATGACCTGCACCGCAACGCGATGCCGACCGTCTCCCAAGCTATCGTTCAGGTCCACATACTGCTCACGGTTCCCGCCATCTGGACATCGCGGGGCCCGGCTCAGCGGGCCAGGAAGTGCCAGCCCAGCCACCACCAGAAGCCGAACAGACCGATCCGGCCCACCGGCACGGGGCCGACCTCGTAGCGCATCACGTACGCGCAGACCTCGCCCAGCGTGGGGATCCGGGAGCCCTCCCGGCGGGCCAACCACTCGACCACGGCGAAGAGCGCAAACGCGGTGATGAAACCGCCGATCGCGAGTGCCCGCATCATCGCCGCACCAACCCCCAGAACGCCCCCAGCCAGGCGAACCAGGCCGCCGAGCGGGTGAGATGGTCCTCCAGGAGGGGATCGGCCAGGCGGGAGAAGGTGGGGAAGTCGTCGCCCACCGCCATCACGAAGGTGACGCCCTCGAAGACCCCGAAGACCACCACCGGCAGCGCCCACCAGGCCGCGCCCACGCCCAGCCGGCGCGGCGCCGGGCGGCGGGGCACCCGGTTGCTCAGACCGAGCCAGATCAGCACGCCGCCGGTGCCGAGGGTGTACAGGTTGGCTTCGGTGGAGAACGAAGCGAACCGGCCACCGACGAGCGACAGGCAGAGGAGTACCGGTACGGAGACGGCGGGCCGGTCCCAGGTGCGGGGGGCCTCCAGGGTGAGGTCGTGCGGCTGCTCCATCCCGCAATTCTTCCCGGTCTCACGGAACGCGGAAAGACCAACACTCCCCGGAGTTGACCCTGATCTTCCTGCGGGGCGAACGCGCGGCGTCGAGGTCAGACGCCGGGACGGATCAACGCCGTGTCGAGCTGGCCCCGGATCGCCTCGACCACCTGATCGACCGTGCCCCGACCGGTGAACCCCGCCGCGAACCGATGGCCACCGCCGCCCAGGGCGATCGCCACCCGGCTGACGTCGACCGCACCCTTGCTGCGCATCGACACGGCCCACTCGCCGGGCGTGGTCTGCTTCAGCACGCAGCTCACGTCCGCCTCGGCGGTGCACCGCACCGAGTCGATCAACGCCTCCAGCACGTACGGCCGCTGGTCGTGCCGGGCCAGATCGTCCAGGGTGGCGAACGTCCACACCAACCCTCGACCGTCGGCCGCGGCCGGTTCCAGCCGAGCCCGGCCGAGCACCTCACCGAAGAGCCGGACCGCGCCGAAGGGCCGGGTGTCGAAGACCCGCCGGGAGATGTCACCGGGCGAGATGCCGGTGGCCAGCAGCCGGGCGGCCAACTGGTGCACCGCCGGGGTGGTCGCCTCGAACCGGAACGAGCCCGTGTCGGTGGTCAGCGCCACGTAGAGGCATTCGGCGATGGCCGGATCCAGCGCCACGCCGAGCCGGGCCAGCAACTGCTCCGCCACCACCGACGTCGCCGCAGCGGTCGGGTCGATCAGGTTGACCGTGCCGAAGCCGCCGTTGGAGGCGTGGTGGTCGAGCACCAGCGCCGAGCCGGCGGACGACAACCGCCCGGCCAACTCGCCGAGGCGCGACTCGCTCGCCGCGTCGAAGCAGATCACCAGGTCCGGGTCGGCGTCCGCGGCGCTCGCCGGGACCAGCAGATCCAGCCCGGGGAGCCCACGGAACGGCTCGGGCACCTCCGGCGGCCCGGGAAAGGTCGCCTGCAACCGGCGTACGCCGAACTGGCGCAGGCCCAGACCGAAGCCGAGCATGCTGCCCAGCGCGTCGCCGTCCGGGTTGACGTGGCAGATCAGCAGCACCCGGCCCGTCGGCGGGAGAGCACGTAGCAACGCCTCGGCCGCCGCCCAGTCCGCTTCGGTGGGGCCGGCGCCGACCGCCGTGGCGAATTGAGCGCCGGCGGTGCCGGTCACCGCGCTTCCCCACCCCGGGGGGTCTCGTCGACGTCGGTGGCCTGGTCGGCCTCGTCCGTCTCGTCGTCCTCCTCGTCGACCCGGTACGGCTGCGCCTCGCCCGCGTACTCCGCCTGGGCGGCGAGCCGCTGCACCTCGGCATCGGCGTTACGGGCCGCGGCGAGCAGGTCGTCGATGTGCTTGACCTGGTCCTGGACGTCGTCCAGGACGAAGGTGAGCGTCGGCGAGTGCCGCAACCCCAGCGCCTTGCCGACCGTGCTGCGCAGCATCCCCTTGGCGCTCTCCAGCGCCGCCGCCGTGTCCGACTGGGCCGCCACGTCACCGAGCACCGTGTAGAAAACCGTCGCGTCACGCAGGTCGGCGGTGATCCGGGCGTCGGTGATCGTGATCATGCCGAGCCGCGGGTCCTTGATCTGGCTCCGCACCACCGACGCAACCAGCTCACGCACCCGTTCCGCGTGCCGGCGTACCTTGGCCGGATCAGACATCTCGCCACCTCCACGGCGTCCTGCTCCCGGCCGACCCGGCGACCCGGGGGCCGCCGGCCGACCGGCCAACATCTCGAACATTACCTTCGCGGCCGGACCGGGTCGCCGGCACAGCCGGCACCCTGGTCAGTCGTCGTCCGCGCCGTACAGCCGGCGCCGGACCGACAGCAACTCGGCCTCGGGCCGAGCCGCCACCAGACGCTCGCAGGAGTCCAGCACCTCGCGGACGTGCGCCGCCTCGGCGGCCACCACGGCCACCGCTATCTGCGCTCGACCGTGCAGGTCGAGCGCTCCCACCTCGGCGACCGACACCTCGAAGCGGCGCAGCGCCGCCACGATCGGCCGTACATATGATCTCTTGGCTTTGAGCGACCGGGAGTCGCCCGGCAGCAGCAGGTCGAAGACCGCGGTTCCGGTAAACATCGCCCCGGACGATACCGGCAACCTGCCCTGCATGATCAAGGGGTTTACGCCGGTTCGGCGTAAACCCCTTGATCAGCGTGTCACTGCCGGATCAGGCGCGAACCTTCTCCCGCATCTCGAAGGTCTCGATGATGTCGCCGGCCTGGACGTTGTTGTAACCACCCAGGGTCAGACCACACTCGAAGCCCTCGCGGACCTCCGTGGCGTCGTCCTTGAACCGCTTCAGGGAGCTGATCGTGAGGTTGTCCGCCACGACCGTCCCGTCCCGCAGTAGGCGCGCCTTCGCGTTGCGCCGGATGACACCCGACCGGACGATACAACCGGAGATGTTGCCGATCTTGGACGAGCGGAAGACGTCGCGGATCTCCGCGCTGCCCAGCTCGACCTCCTCGTACTCCGGCTTGAGCAGGCCCTTGAGCGCAGCCTCGATCTCCTCGATGGCCTGGTAGATGACGGTGTAGTACCGGATCTCCACGCCCTCGCGGTCGGCCATCTCACGGACCTTGTTCGAGGCCCGCACGTTGAAGCCGATGATCGTGACCGGCTCGGACGAGGCGCTCGCGAGCATGACGTTGCTCTCGGTGATCGCGCCGACGCCCCGGTCGAGGACCTTGAGCTGGACCTCCTCGGGGATGTCGAGGTTGAACAGCGCGTCCTCGAGGGCCTCCACCGAACCGGAGCCATCGCCCTTGAGGATGAGGTTGAGCGACGTCTTCTCGCCCTCCTTGAGCTGCTCCATGAGCGTCTCGAGGGTGGCCCGACCACGGGAGTTGGCGAATGCCGCCGCCCGTCGCCGCGCCTGGCGCTGCTCGGCGATCTGCCGCACCGTACGGTCGTCCGCCGCGGCGAGGAACGTGTCACCCGCGCCGGGCGGCGCGGTCAGACCCAGGACCATGACCGGACGCGCCGGCCCGGCCTCGGCAACCTGGTTGCCGTTCTCGTCGAGCATGGCCCGAACCCGGCCGTGCGCCCCGCCGGCGACGATCGAGTCGCCCGCCCGCAGGGTGCCCTTCTGCACCAGCACCGTCGCCACCGCACCGCGACCCTTGTCCAGGTGCGCCTCGATGGCCACACCCTGCGCCGGCCCGTCGATCGGAGCGGTCAGCTCCAGCGACGCGTCGGCGGTCAGCAGGACAGCCTCGAGAAGCTCCTCGATGCCGATGCCCGGCTTGGCTGCCACGTTGACGAACATGGTCTCGCCGCCGTACTCCTCAGCGACCAGGCCGTACTCGGTCAGCTGCTGGCGGACCTTGTCCGGGTTGGCCTCCGGCTTGTCGACCTTGTTGACCGCGACCACGATCGGCACGTCGGCCGCCTTGGCGTGGTTCAACGCCTCGATGGTCTGCGGCATCACGCCGTCGTCGGCCGCGACCACCAGGATCACGATGTCCGTCACCTGCGCACCACGGGCACGCATGGCGGTGAACGCCTCGTGACCCGGCGTGTCGATGAAGGTCACCGCGCGGTCCACGCCATCGTGCGGGACGTGCACCTGGTAGGCACCGATGTGCTGGGTGATGCCACCCGCCTCGCCAGCCACGACGTTCGCCTTGCGGATCGCGTCGAGCAGCTTGGTCTTACCGTGGTCGACGTGACCCATGACGGTCACCACCGGCGCACGGCTGACCAGACGCTCCTCAGCCACCTCCGCGTCGAGGTCGATGTTGAACTGCGCGAGCAGCTCGCGATCCTCGTCCTCGGGGCTGACGATCTGGATGTCGAAGCCCAGGTGCTCACCCAGCAGCTGCAGGGTGTCGTCCGAGCAGGACTGGGTCGCCGTGACCATCTCGCCCAGGTTGAACATCTCCTGGACCAGCGAACCCGGGTTGGCGTTGATCTTGTCGGCGAAGTCCGACAGCGAGGCGCCACGGGAGAGCCGGACGACCTGACCCTGACCCCGGGGAGCACCCGAGCTCATGGTCGGAGCCGACAGGTTGTCGAACTCCTGTCTGCGCTGCTTCTTGGACTTGCGACCGCGCGTCGGCCGGCCACCCGGACGCCCGAAGGCACCCGCGGCGCCACCGCCACGGCCACGACCACCGGCACCCGGACGACCGCCGCCACCGGACGGAGCACCCGGACGGAAACCGCCACCGGGAGCACCGCCGCCGCCGCCGGGACCGCCACGGTAGCCACCGCCACCGCCGGCACCCGCGCCGCCACCGGGGCCACCGCGGTAACCACCGCCGCCACCGGCACCGCCGCCAGGACCACCGCGGAAGCCGCCGCCACCGCCACCGGGACGACCAGCGCCGCCACCGCCACCGGGGCGACCAGCGCCACCGGGACCGGGACGACCGGCAGCCGGACGCTGGCTCGGCATCGACGCCGGGCTGGGCCGCGGCGGCATGGAGTTCGGGCTCGGCCGCGGCGGCATACCCGCCGGGCCACTGGGCCGGGGACCACCCGCGCCAGCGGCCGGGGGCCGCTGCTGCTGGCCACCCTGGATACCGAACGGGTTGTTACCGGCGCCGCGCGCCGGCGGGCGACCGCCGGGCCGGGCACCCGGACCCGGAGCCGGCGTGCCCGGACGGGCGGCCGGTGAACCGGGACGGGGCGGCATCGCCGTGGGACCCGGCCGAGGGCCGGGGCCGGGACGGTTGCCGTCTGCCGGAGGCTCCCGGCGGACGTTGTCCCGCTGCTGCTGACGGGCGGCCTGCGCGGCCTTGACCGCGGCCTCCTGCTCAGCCTTCAGCGCGGCGGCACGCGCCTCCGCGGCCGCCACCTCGATGTCGTGGGCACTCGCCGGCTTGGCGACCGGAGCCGCCGGTTGCGGCGCACCGGGAACCGGGCCCTTGGGCTTCGGACCCGGGGCCGGGGCCGGGGCCGACGGCCGCCGGGGCGGCATCGGCTTGGCCGAGACCCGGGGCGCGCCCGGGGTCGGGGATGGCGTCGGGGTCGAAGCCGGCGCCGCAGTCGGCGCGGGCGCCGACGGGGCGGCCGGCGCCGAAGCACCGGCGGACGCGACGAATGCGTTACGCAGCCGCCGGGCGACTGGCGCCTCGACGGTGCTGGACGCGGACTTCACGAACTCGCCCATTTCCTTCAGCTTGGCGAGAACGGTCTTACTCTCGACCCCGAGCTCTTTTGCAAGCTCGTGTACGCGGGCCTTGCCTGCCACTGCACTCCTCACTCCGAGGTCGTGCGGGCAGCACCCGCAGCGACCTCACTCGTGCACTTGAAGCCTGGTCATTTCAGGGACTTCATCGTGTGCTCATGTCGGTCGTCCTACCTTGCTAGCGACCCTCGCCCGGTCGGGCTGACCGGACGTAGTGGTTGGCGCATCGACGTGCTCCGCCAGCGCACCGTGGTCGGGGACCCCGGTGATGCGCAGCGCACGCCCGAAGGCGCGGCGCCGCACTGCCAGCGCGAAGCAGGCCGGATCCGGGTGCATGTTCGCTCCCCGACCCGGCAGCCTGCGGAGCGGATCAGGCCGGAGGCTGTGACCAGCCTCGTCCCCGATCGCTACGACCCGCAGCAATTCGCTGGCCGGCGCACGTTGCCGGCAACCCACACAAGTGCGCTCCGGCTGCGCGCGTCGTACCACTGGAGGAAGTCTACCCCTAGCTGCCCGAGATCGCGCCGCCCGGCTCCCGGACGTGATCAGCCGCGCCCCGCGCGGCCGGGCTGGTCTGCTCCGCGTCGGAGCGGATGTCGATCCGCCAACCGGTCAACCGGGCCGCGAGGCGGGCATTCTGCCCCTCCCGCCCGATGGCAAGAGAGAGCTGGAAGTCCGGCACGGTCACCCGGGCGGTCCGGGTGGCCAGATCCACCACCTCGACCCGCAGGGCCTTGGCCGGCGACAACGCGTTGCCGACGAAGGTGGCCGGGTCGTCCGACCAGTCGATGATGTCGATCTTCTCACCGTGCAGCTCGCTCATCACGGCACGCACCCGCTGGCCCATCGGGCCGATACAGGCACCCTTGGCGTTCACGCCGGGGGTGGCGGAGCGTACGGCGATCTTGGTGCGGTGACCTGCCTCACGGGCGATCGCGCCGATCTCCACCGTGCCGTCGGCGATCTCCGGTACCTCCAGCGCGAACAGCTTCTTGACCAGCGCCGGGTGCGACCGGGACAGGGTGATCTGCGGACCACGCATGCCCTTGGCCACGTGGACCACCACGCAGCGGATCCGCTCGCCGTGCACGTACCGCTCGCCGGGCACCTGCTCGGACTGCGGCAGCACGCCCTCCAGCTTGCCCAGGTCGACGCTGACGATGCCCTTCTCGGACCGCGCCTCGTGCGCCTGCACCACGCCGGTGACCAGGTCACCGTCGCGACCCACGTACTCGCCGAAGTGCACCTCGTCGGTGGCCTCCCGCAGCCGCTGGAGGATCACCTGCTTGGCGGTCATGGCGGCGATCCGGCCGAAGTCGTGGGGAGTGTCGTCCCACTCCCGCACCAGACTGCCGTCCTCGTCCATCTCCTGCGCGTACACCAGGGCGGCGCCCGACTTGCGGTCGATCTCCACCCGGGCGTGCGGCTCGGCACCGTCGGTGTGCCGGTAGGCGGTCAGCAACGCGGTCTCGATCGCCGCGAGAATCGTGTCGAACGGGATCTCCCGCTCGCGCTCGAGTGCGCGCAGCGCCGCGAGGTCGATGTTCACCTCTCCTCGTCCTCCACATCATCTTCGTCGTCGATGTCGTCTGAATCGTCGATCTCGTCGGTATCGTCCGCGTCGTCCGCGTCGTCCGCGTCGTCGGTATCGTCCGTGTCGTCGAACTCGTCCGGCTCACCCAACTCGGCGAGCCTGGTGAACTCGACCTGCACCCGACCGGGGCCCAACTGGGCGTACGCCCAGGAGGCCCGGCCGTCGTCGGTCTCCAACTGCACGCCCTCGTCGTCGGCCCCGACCACCCGGCCGGTGACCTGGCGGTCCCCGGTGGGCTGCTCGCCGCGCTGATCGGGCAGCACGGCCGCGCCCCGGACGGTGACCTTGACCAGCCGACTGACGTTGCGCCGCCAGTGCCGGGGCAGGGTGAGCGGCCGGTCCACGCCCGGTGAGCTGACCTCCAACTGGTACTCCCCGGCGACGATGTCGCCGCCGGTCTCCTCGGCGGCGTCGAGCGCGGCCGAGACCGCGCGGGAGACGTCCGCGACGGCGTCCAGGTCGATCCCGCCGTCGGCGTCCACGATCACCCGCACCACGTGCCGGCGGCCGGCCCGGGAAACCGACAGGTCCTCCAGGTCGTAGCCCACGCCATTGACCACGGGCTCGATCACGGCCCGCAACCGGTTACGTCGCGCGGTGAGATCACCGCCGCGGGGACTCACACCACCACGGGGTCGATCCGTCGACCTGGTGGCACGGCCACGCTGCGTCATCTCCGCACCCTTTCCCTGGTCGACGGCGACGGTCGTCCCGCCATGCCGGCACGCCACCGGAGCGAACGCCCCGGTGGCTGCGCAGAGCGTAACGCGCCTGCCCGCTGGTGGACCGGGCGGCGCACCGACGCGGGTGGCCCCCGGACCGGGCCGGATGGTGTTGACTTGCCCGGTGGGGATCGGCAGAACGACACAGCGCGACCAAGCATCCGGACATTCCCGGCGAAAGCTCCTGCGCGCCGGAGCGCTGCTGGCGCTCGGCGGTGCCGCAGCACCGCTGACCGGCTGTGATCTTTTCGACCGCGATGGCCAGCCGGCGCCGCCGCCTGACCCGTTGCGGCCAATGGTGGACGAGTCGCTCGGGCTGGCCGCGGCACACCGGGCGAGCGCTGCGGCACACCCGGAGCTGGCCGACCGGCTCGGCCCGATCGCCGAGGCGCACACCGCGCACGCCACCGAACTGGCCCGGGTGATCGGCGTCGCGTTGCCGTCGACGCCCGCCGCCGCCCCGACCACCGCCCCGGCGGCCGAACCGGCCGGCGCGCTGGCCGCCCTGCGAGCGCTGGAGAAGACCGGCCAGCAGTCCGCGACCGCCGCCTGCGCTGCGGCACCGGCGGAACGGGCAGCGCTGCTCGGGTCGATCGCCGCCGCGCGGGCCACCCACCAGGAGGCACTGAAGTGAGGCAGCCATCCGCCGCGGAGGCGCTCGCCGCCGCCCTCTCCGCCGAGTACGCGGCCATCTACGCCTACGGGCGGATCGGCGTCCGGCTCACCGGGGCGGCGCGGGACGCCGCGCGCCAGGCGGAGGCCGCGCACCGCCGCCGGCGCGACGCGCTGGTGGTGCAGCTCAGCACCTCCGGTGGCGACGTGCCACCGGACCGGGCCGGGTACGCGCTGCCGTTCGCGGTCACCGATAAGGCGAGCGCGTTGCGGCTGGCGGTCGAGGTGGAGGAGCGCACCGCGGCGCACTGGCGGGCGGCGCTGGCGTCCACCACCGGCGCCGACCGGGACCAGGCGCTGGCCGCCCTCGTCGAGTACGCCGTGCGGGCCACCCGCTGGCGCAAGACCGCCGGGCTCACCCGGCAAACTGTCGCGTTTCCCGGCCGCCCCACCTGAACCGGTCCGCTCCGGTTGCGGAGCGCCATACCAGGTATGCATACTCCGTTCCCATGTCCATCCGTCACGGGTTGCTCGCCCTGCTCGAACGCGGCCAGATGTACGGCTACCAGCTGCGCGCCGCGTTCGAGGAGTCGACCGGCTCGACCTGGCCGCTGAACATCGGGCAGGTCTACACCACGCTCTCCCGGCTGGAGCGGGACGGTCTGGTGCGCCCGCTGCCGGAGAGCGAGGCCGGGCAACGCCCGTACGAGATCACCGACGCCGGCCGGGCGGATCTGGCGCTGTGGTTCGCCACCCCGATCAGCCGCACCGACCGCCCCCGCGACGAGCTGGCGATCAAGCTGGCGCTGGCGCTGACCACCCCCGGCGTGGACGTCCGCTCGGTGGTACAGGCCCAGCGCAGCGCGACGATGCGGGCGTTGCAGGAGTTGACCCGGTTGAAGTACGGCAGCAACCGGCCGGAGGACCTGCCCTGGCGGCTGGTGCTGGACTCGATGGTGTTCCAGGCCGAGGCGGAGGTGCGCTGGCTGGACCACTGCGAGACCAGCCTGGTCCGGCACCAGCCCGGCACCCCCGCGCCGCCCGTGCCGAGAGCCGGCGACGCCGACATGTCCGACGCGGCGCGGTGGGCCGACGAGGAGGCGCGACGGTGAGCGGAGCGGACGACGCGGTGCTGGAGCTTCGCGCCGTCCACCGCACCCACGGGGCCGGCCCGGCGGCGGTGCACGCGTTGCGCGGCGTCAGCCTGGTCGTCCGGCCGGGTGAGCTGGTCGCCGTGATGGGTCCGTCCGGCTCCGGCAAGTCGACACTGCTGGCCCTCGCCGGCGGCCTGGACCGCCCGACCCGCGGCGAGGTCCGGGTCGAGGGGCAGCCGTTGGGTGCGCTGGACCGCCGAGGGCTGGCCCAGCTGCGCCGCCGCCGGATCGGCTACATCTTCCAGCAGCTCAACCTGCTGGGCAGCCTGAGCGCGATGGAGAACGTCGCCCTCCCGCTGGAACTCGACGGCGCCGGCGGGCGCCGGGCCCGCGCGGCGGCCCTGGCCGCGCTGGCCGAGGTGGGCCTGCCGGCGCTGGGCGACCGCTTCCCCGACCAGCTCTCCGGCGGCCAGCAGCAGCGGGTCGCCATCGCCCGCGCGCTTGTCGGCGAGCGGCGGCTGGTGCTCGCCGACGAGCCGACCGGGGCGTTGGACTCGCAGACCGGCGAGGCGGTGCTGCACTTGCTGCGCCGCCGGGTCGACGCGGGCGCGGCCGGCGTACTGGTCACCCATGAGGCGCGACACGCCGGCTGGGCCGACCGGGTGGTGTTCCTGCGGGACGGCGTGCTGGTCGACACGACGGCACCGCTGGGCAGCGTCGAGCAACTGCTGTCCGGTAGCGACCGGTGACCGTCCGCCGGGCGCGGCGGGCCTCCGGCCGTGCCGACGTCCCGGCGGCACCGCCGGTCGCGCCGCCGGCACCCGCGAGCCGGCGTCGGTTGGCCGAGCTGACCGGCTCCTGGCGGGCGGCGCTGCGGATCGCCCGGCGGGAGTCGCGCCGGGCCCGCCGGCGAACCGCCCTGGTGCTCGCCATGATCGCCCTGCCGGTGCTGGTGCTGGCCTTCCTGGCCGTGAGCTACGACATGGCCGAGCTGACCCCGCATGAGCGCATCGACCGCCGACTCGGCGTCGCCGACGCGGAGCTGCGGTGGATCACCGACACCCCGATCGGGCAGGACGAGTGGGGCGAAGGCTGGTACACCCGGGAGGGCGACCACGGGACAAACGGTCGGGTGGCCACCGCCGCCGAGGTGTCCACGCTGCTCGGCCCCGGCAGCCGGGTCACCGAGGTGCGCGCTCTACTCCCGCTGACGGTGCGCGGCCCGGAGCGCGACGAGAACGTCGAAGGACGGGTACTGGACCTCAACGACCCGTTGGCCCGGGGGCTGGTGCGGTTCCGGGCCGGACGGGCGCCGCGGCAGCCCGGCGAGGTCGCCGTGAGCCCGGCGGCGCTACGCCGCCTGGACGTACGCCTCGGCGACGCCGTGGCCACCGCCGACGGCACCCGGGCGTACACCGTGGTCGGGGTGGTCGAGTTTCCCGACGATCTCGGCCCGGTGGTGGCGTTGCACCCGGGTGCCGTGCCACGAAGCGATCCGCTGCCGGACAGCAGCTGGCTGGTGGACGTGCCCGGCACCGTCGACGCCGCGCTGGTGTCCCGGCTCAACGACCATGGCGTGCTGGTCACCCCGCGCCACCCGACCATCCCGGCGGCGGGACAGTCGCGGCCGTGGCCGGGGTCCATCGGTCCGAGCAGCGCCACGGACCTGAGCACCGGCGTGCTGATCGCCGGCCTCGGGCTGCTGGAGGTGGTGCTGCTGGTCGGGCCGGCCTTCGCGGTCGGCGTCCGCCGCCGGCGGCGGGATCTGGCACTGGTCGCGGTTGCCGGTGGGGACGCCGCCCAACTGCGTCGGGTCGTGCTCGCCGACGGCGTGGTGCTGGGCGTGCTGGGCGCCGCCGCCGGCCTGATTCTCGGCGTCGGCGCGGCGTTCGCCGGTCGTCCGCTGGTGGAGCAGTACGTCTTCGGCGCCCGCTTCGGCGGGTACCGCTGCTGGCCGTCGGCGCTGATGCTGCTCGGGGGCGTCGCGGTGCTGGCCGGGGTGCTGGCCGCGCTGGCACCGGCCTGGACCGCCGCCCGGCAGGACGTCATCGCCGGGCTCGCCGGGCGACGCACCCCTCCGCCGAGCCGAGCCCGGTGGCTGACCATCGGGCTGGCACTGGTGGCCGGCGGGGCGGCGCTGGCGGCGTTCGGGGCCACCCGAACCTCACCGGCGGTGATCCTCACCGGCCTGATCCTCGGCGAACTGGGCCTGGTCTGCTGCACACCCACACTGATCGGCGCGCTCGCCCGCCTCGGCCGGGTGCTGCCCCTGGCACCCCGGATCGCGCTACGCGACGCCAGCCGCAACCGGGCCGTCG
Source organism: Micromonospora sp. NBC_00858 (assembly GCF_045207365.1). Classification (NCBI taxonomy): domain Bacteria; kingdom Bacillati; phylum Actinomycetota; class Actinomycetes; order Micromonosporales; family Micromonosporaceae; genus Micromonospora; species Micromonospora sp. NBC_00858. The sequence continues at coordinate 4,764,670 of NZ_CP108828.1, forward strand.
CGGCACCGGCGATCTGCGCCGTGATGGCGGCGGTGGCCGGCAGCGTCGCGCTCGGCGGGTACCTGGCCAGCGACGGGGCCCGCGACACGCGCGCCTACCAACCGATGCTGCCGACCGGGCACGTGCTGGTCAGTGCGACCGAGCCGACCCGGCTGCCCCGACCCACGCTGGCCGAGGTCACCACCGCGGCCCAGGCGCAGCTGGGCGCCGGCGCGGTGGCCGCGGTGCACACCGTGGCCTGCCCAGCGGGTGGCAACCCCGGCGACTACTGCTACGTCGCACCGAGGCTGCCTCCGGAGCGGGCCTGCCCCTGGCTGCCCGGGGACAACCTCTCCCCGGCGGAGCGCCGGCAGGCCCGGGCCGACCCGCGCTGCCAGCTCCGCGACGGGGACTACTACGGCGGCTACGTCGAGACGCTGGTGGACGACGGCAGCGCCCTGCCGATCCTCACCGGCGCGGACCCGGCGGCCACCGCTGCCGCCACCGCGGTGCTGCGCGCCGGGGGCGTCGTGGTGACCGACCCGCGCTACCTGCACGACGGCCTGGTGACCGTGCAGGTGAGCCGGGCGGAGGCCGGAACGGACGGGCCGAACGGTGCCAGCGATCTGCCCGGGTACGCGCTGCCCGCGGCGGTCGGGCAGCCCCGCCTGCTGCTGTCCCCGTCCGCGGTCCGACAGCTCGGCCTGAATTCGTCCGAGACCGGCTGGGTGATCGACACCCCGGCCCCGCCGGACGAGAACCGGCAGGAGCGGTTCACCGGTGCGCTGAGGTCCTTTGGGGCGTTCTCGCTGAGCGTGGAGCAGGGCGCCGCCCCCCGCGACGTGTCACCGCTGCTCCTGCTGCTCGCCGCGGCGGCCGGGCTGATCACGGTGGGCGCGGCCGGAATCGCCACTGCGCTCGCCGCCGCCGAGGGGCGCGCCGAGCTGTCCACACTCGCGGCCGTCGGCGCGGCCCCGGCGGTACGCCGGCTGCTGGCGATCTGCCAGGCCGGGGTCATCGCCGGCCTCGGCTCGGTACTCGGCATCGTGGCCGGGCTGGGCACCGCCGCGATCGTGCTGTTCTCCGTCAACCGGCAGTACGCCACCAGTTGGCCCGTGAGCGAGCCGTACCCGTTCCTGGTGCCGTGGCCGGCGCTCGGCGTCCTGGTGCTGGTGCCGATGGTGGCGATGCTCGGCGCCAGCCTGTTCACGCGTGCCCGCCTGCCCATCGAGCGGCGGTTGGACTGAGCGGGACGCTCCGGCGGGCTGCCGAAGCGGCGCAGGGGGCTGGCCACCGAGGCGCGGCAACCGGCAGACTGGGCGGCGTGTCAGTGCTGGGATCCCTCACCCGTCGAGTCGGCCACCACCGTTGGTTCGGCGCCGCCGCCCGCCTGCTGGTTCCCGCCGACCGGGTGGTCGGCCGGCTCACCCGGGGCCGGGTGGTCGCGCTCGGCCTGGTCTCGTCCCTGATCATCACCACCACCGGCCGCCGCTCCGGCAAACCGCGCAGCAATCCCCTGATCTACGTGCCCGACGGCGACGCGTACGTGGTGATCGGCTCCAACTGGGGGCAGACCCAGCAGCCCGGCTGGGCGCTGAACCTGCTCGCCGAGCCGGCCGCCGAGGTGGACGTGCGGGGTCGACGGGTTCCGGTGCGGGCCGACGTGGCCACCGGCGCCGAACGGGACCGGCTGTGGGCACTCCTGGTCACCGAGTGGCCGGCGTACCGCACGTACGTCCAGCGAGCCGGCGGCCGGGAGATCCGCATCTTCCGGCTGGTGCCGACCGGGCGCGGCGCGCCGGCTGGTCCGCGACCGGCTGGCTAGGCTGACGCTCAGTCGCCAGGCGGGGACGATCCGGTGAGCCCCGCGGTCGGGAACGAAGGGTGCCCCGTGAGCGCGAGGAGTGAGCCGGTCCTGCGATCCCCGCAGTCGGAAACGAAGGCGGCCCGGTGACCGCGAGGAGTGAGCCGGTCCTGCGAGCCCCGCAGTCGGGAACGAAGGCGGCCCCGTGAGCGCGAGCAACGAACAGGCCGATGTCGACCGGGGCTTCGACGATCGACGGTGGACGGTGGCGGAGCGGGTCGCCCAGGCGGCCCAGCGACGTTTCGCGGCCGACGTGCTCGCGGTCGCGGTGCACGGCCCGCTGGCGCACGGCGACGACGATGGCGGCGGGGACCGCGAGGTGGGGATGCTGGTGGTCACCTACCGACCCGGCACCGGCCCACCCCCGGCGACCCGGCGGGTGGACGGGGTGCTGGTCGACCTGACCGTGGCCGCCGCCGAGGACTACCTCGGGCAGGCCCGGGTGCTCTCCCCGCTCTGGCCGCTGACCGCGGACCGGTACGTCACCACCCGGGCGTTGTACGACCCGACCGGCTGGCTGCGGACGCTGCGCGACGAGCACCTGGGCCGGCTGGCTCGGGCACGGCCGGCGGAGTTCAGCACCGCGGCCCGGCAGGCCTGGTACCGGGGCAGCGCGGCGCACGCGCGGGCCGCCCGGCTGGCCGAGTGGTACGAGACCGACCAGGCGCTGCTGATGCTCGGCGAGGCGCGGCTGGCCGCGGCCACGGTGACCGGTCTGCTGAGCCGCACCTATTTCCGCGACCCGGGGGACGCGGTGCGCCGCACCGGCCTGGCCGGCGCGGACATGACCGAGGTGGGGCTGGTGCTGGGCCGGCAGGCCGAGGAGCTTGCCGCCCGTGGCCGGCCCGTGGACGGCACGGTCGACGAGTTGCTCAGCTGCTGACCGGCGTCACAGCGCGCCCTGTACGCCGATCAGAGCGCCGATCAGGTAGGTGGCGGCGGCCGCCGCGGCACCCATCAGTAGCTGGCGCAACCCGCTGGTCCACCAGGGCCGGTTGGTGAACCGGGCCACCGCCGCCCCGGCGGCGAACAGCCCGAGCCCGCCGACGGCGAGCGCCAGCCAGAGCTCGGTGGCGCCGAGCAGGTACGTGAGCAGCGGGATCAGCGCCCCCACCGAGAAGAACAGGAACGAGGAGATCGCCGCCGTCCACGGGCTCGGCTGGTCGTCGGGGTCGACGCCCAACTCCTCGCGGACGTGCACCCGCAGCGCCTCCTCCGGATCGCGCCGTACGGCTTCCGCGACCTGGGTTGCCAGGTCGCGGGGCAGGCCGCGCGCCACCCACGCGTCGGCCAGTTCGCGGGCCTCGGCTTCGGGATGCCGCTCCAACTCGCGGCGTTCCTTGGCCACCTCGGCGGCGACCTGCTCGTTGGCCGAGCGCACGCTGGTGTACTCGCCGAGCCCCATCGAGATCGCGCCGGCCACCAGACCGGCGGTGCCGGTCAGCACGATGCTGCGCGGCGAGACCCCGCCGCCGCCAACGCCGGCGATCAGGGCGATGTTGGTGACCAGCCCGTCCATCGCGCCGAAGACGGCCGGGCGCAGCCAGCCGCCGGAGACGTCCGCGTGGTGCGCCTCGCGCAGCGCCGCAGGGGTGTCGGTCACGGCAGGGTGAGAATCTCGTGACCGTCGTCGGTCACCACGATGGTGTGTTCGAACTGGGCGGTCCACTTCCGGTCCTTGGTGACCACGGTCCACCCGTCGTCCCACATGTCGTACTGGTAGGTGCCGAGCGTGATCATCGGCTCGATGGTGAAGGTCATCCCGGGCTCCATCAGGTCCGTGGGACGCGGGCTGTCGTAGTGCGGCACGTACAGCCCGCTGTGGAAGGTCTCTCCGATGCCGTGGCCGGTGAAGTCGCGGACGACGCCGTAGCCGAACCGCTTGGCGTACGACTCGATCACCCGACCCACGACGTTGATCTGGCGGCCCGGGGCGACCGCGCGGATGCCCCGCATCATCGCCTCGTGGGTCCGCTCGACCAGCAGCCGGGCCTCCTCGCTGACCTCGCCGACACAGAAGGTGGCGTCGGTGTCGCCGTGCACCCCGTCGATGTACGCGGTCACGTCGACGTTGATGATGTCGCCGTCCTGCAGCACGGTGGTGTCCGGGATGCCGTGGCAGATGACCTCGTTGAGGCTGGTGCAGCAGGACTTGGGGAAGCCCTTGTAGCCCAGCGTCGACGGGTACGCGCCGTGATCGCAGAGGAATTCGTGGACCACCCGGTCGATCTCGTCGGTGGTCACGCCGGGCTTGGAGTGCTCGCCGGCGAGCTGGGTCGCCTGGGCGGCCAGCCGGCTGGCGATCCGCATCTTCTCGATGGTCTCCGGCGTCTGCACGTGCGAGCCGCGCCACTCCTGGGGACGCTTCTTGCCCACGTACTCCGGGCGGGGAATGTGGGCCGGCACCGGTCGCATCGGGGAGAGCGTGCCTGGGGTCAGCGGCGGACGGACGGTCATGCCTCAAGCCTATCGCCGGCCCGGCTGGTGACCCGCGCCACGGCCGCTCCGGACCGGTTGTTGCCCTGCCAGGTCGGCTGTGCCATGGTGTCTGCGTGGATCAAGGAGGAGCACCACCCGTCTTCTCTGCCAGCGCGGAGATCGACGGCGATCACCTCCACGTGGTGGTGGCCGGTGAGGTCGACATGGCTACCGCCGACACCATGCTCCAGACGGCCCTGCGCGAGCCCGCCGAGCGGATCACCCTCGACCTGACCGCGGTCACCTTCTTCGACTCGGCCGCCATCCACGCGCTGGTCCGGCTCGCCCAGCAGTTTCCCGGCACCCTCACCGTGCTGCCGTCCCGGCAGGTCCGCCGCGTGCTGGACATCTCGGGCCTGGGCGAGCAGAGCTGGCTGAGCCCGGCCTGAGCCACCCGCGACCCGGCTGCTCTGTCGGGCGCACGCGCCGCGCCCGCCACCGTCGGGCGCGAGGTCAATCCTGCAGCTGCCGGCGCAGCGTCACCTCGGTGCCCTCGTCGGTACGCCGCACCGTCAGCTCACCCAGCGCCTTGATCAGGGTCAGCCCGCGCCCCCGGAACCCGGAACCGGCCGACTCCCGCCACCGTCCGCTGTCGCGCACCGTGACGGTCACTGTCCGGTTCTCGATGGCCACCTCAACGCTGATCACCGGCTCGGCGGGGTGGACCGGGTGCTCGATGGCGTTCGCGGCGGCCTCGGAGACCGCCACGGTCACGTCGAACAGGTCCGTCTCGCCGACCCCGTGCGCGACCAGGAAGTCCTCCAGGCGCTTGCGCAGCACGCTCAGCCGGGTCGGGTCCGCGGGCAGCCGCAACGCGAAGCGGTTCAGCTCGGCCGCCTCCAGGGCGAGCACGGCCACGTCGTCGCGGCGCGGTTGACCGGCGACCCGCTCGATCACCGCTTCGATCAGGTCCGTCACGTGCTCACCGGGGGTGGCCGCGTCGGTACACAGCTGGGCCAGCGCGGCGTCGATGCCGAGCTGCCGATCCTCGATCAGCCCGTCGGTGTAGAGCAGCAGCCGGCGGCCGGGAGGCAGCTCCCCCTCGACCGAGTGGTACGTCGCGTCGGGGATGGCGCCGACCGGTGGGCCGAGCGCACGGTCGTGCAGGAATGCCACGGCACCTCCCCTGATCAGCAGTGGGGTCGGGTGACCCGCGCTGGCGTACCGCAACCTCCCGGTGCGCGGGTTGAACAGCAGACAGACCACAGTGGCGAAGGAGCGGCGTTCGGTGGAACCGACCAGCCGGTTGACCCGGGTCAGCGACTCACCCGGGTCGAAGCCCTCCAGCAGGTACGCGCGCAGCGCGTTGCGGAGCTGCCCCATCGCCGCTGCGGCCTGGACGCCCTTGCCGACCACGTCGCCGATGACCAGCGCCAGCTCGTCACCCTCCAGCGCGATCACGTCGTACCAGTCGCCGCCGACCTCGACGTCGGCGCTGCCCGGCAAATAGCGGCTGGCCACCACCGCGCCCGGCAACTGGGGCAGCGACCGGGGCAGCAGGCTGTGCTGCAACGTGGTGGCGATGCGGTGTTCGGCCTCGTAGAGCTGGGCGTTCTCCAGCCGTACCCCGACCAGCCGGGCGAGCTGGGTCAGGGCGGCCTCGTCGGCCTGCGCGTCGTCGCCGGCCGACCGCCAGACCCGCAACTCGCCGAGCCGCTCACCGGTGGTGCCGGTCAGCTCGGCCACGAAGGACGGGTCCGCGGCGGTGGCGCCGCCGGCGTCCGCCTCGGATCGGGCCCCGGTCGCGGTGACCACCACCTTGGCGGCTTCGGCGAGGCTGAGCGCGTGCCGGGCGGCGACCTGGAGGACGTCGGCGGTCGATCGGGCGGTGTTCACCGCCACCGCCGCGTCGGCCAGCGCCCGCAGCCGGCGGATGATCTGCCCCCGCAGTTGGCCCAGCTCGACGTTGGCCCGGACCCGCGCCACCAGCTCCTGCCCGGAGAACGGCTTGGTCAGGTAGTCGTCGGCGCCGACGGAGAGGCCGGCGACCGCCTCTGCGGAGCCGGCCCGAGCGGAGAGCAGCACGATCGGCACGTGTCGGGTACGCGGGTCCGCGCGCAGCGCGCCGACCAGCCCGAACCCGTCCAGCCGGGGCATCATCACGTCGGTGAGCACCAGATCGAACCCGCCCTCGCGGGCCAGCGGCAGGGCCGCCAGACCGTCGCTGGCCGTGACCACCTCCCAGGTCGGGGACAGCAGCCGGGTGACGTGCTCGCGCAGGTCCGGGTTGTCGTCGACGACCAGGATCCGGCCGGCCGGGGTGACCGCCGCCGGCTGGCTGCCCAACTCCGGCGGCGGCTCGGCGCCGGTCCACAGCGCGGTCTCCGCGACGTAGAGCCGGGCCTGTTCCGGCTCGCCCGACGGCTGAGGGCCAAACGGCGCCACCCGGTCGGCGGGCAGGTGCGTGGATCCGAACGGGACGGTCACCGCGAAGGTGCTCCCCTCGTCGATCCGGCTGGTGACCCCCACCTCGCCGCCGTGCATCTCGACCAGCTCCCGGACCAGCGCCAGGCCGATCCCGGTGCCCTCGTGGGTGCGGGCGCGCACCCCGGACACCCGGTGGAACCGCTCGAAGACGTGCGGCAGCTCGGCCGGCACGATCCCCACGCCGGTGTCGGTCACCTCCAACCGGGCGGCGCCGCCAGAGGCACTGACCCGGACCCGGATCTCGCCGTCGAAGGTGAACTTGACCGCGTTCGACACGAGGTTGAGGACGACCTTCTCCCACATGTCCCGGTCCACGAAGATCGGCGCCGGCAGGGGTGGGCAGTCCACCACCAGTCGCAACCCGGCCCGGTCGGTGGCCGAGCGGAAGGTGCTGGCGAGCCGTGCGGTGTAGCCGGCCAGGTCGGTGGGCTGGTAGTGGGCGGCCAGCCGGCCGGACTCCAGCCGGGAGAAGTCCAGCACGGTGTTGACCAGCTTGAGCAGGCGCAGCGCGTTGCGGTGCATCATGGTGAGCCGGTCGGTGTAGGCGGCGGGCAGTGCCGGGTCGGCCAGCATGTCCTCCATCGGGCCGAGCACCAGGGTCAACGGGGTGCGGAACTCGTGGCTGACGTTGGCGAAGAAGTTGGTCTTCGCCTGGTCCAGCGCGGCCAGCTCCGCGGCGCGTGCCCGCTCCTGCTCGTACGCCCGCTGTTTGCCCACCGCGCGGGAGATCTGGGCGGCGACCAGGTCGAGGAAGTCGTGGTACTCGTCATTGAGCGCCAGCAGGCCGGCCATGCCGACGACCAGCGCGCCGACGGTCTCGTTGGTCGCCGTGATTGGCAGCACGAGGGCCTGGTCGGCTGCGTCGGCCGGCGGCGGGTCGAGCAGACTGGCCACCTCGACCGTGACGGGTGCGCCGTCGGCGGCCACCCGGGCGAGTACCTCGGGGGCGATGTCGACAGCGGCCTGGCCGGTGCCCTCGGAGCCGGCCAGGGTGAACCGGCCGGCCTCGTCGCCCAGGTAGATCAGCGCGAACGGCACGTCCGCCCGGTGCCGACCGAGCACCTCGGCGGCGGTCCGGCCGAGTTCGGCGGCGCTGACCACGTCGGCCAACTCGGCGCCCAGCTCGGCGAGTGCCCGCAGCCGGCGCTCACCGAGCACCCGCCCGGTGGTCTCGTTGACGATGCAGTAGACGCCGTGGACCGAACCGTCCGCGCCCCGGATCGGGTCGTACGAGACGTCGAAGTAGGTCTGCTCGACAAAGCCGTGCCGGTCCAGCAGGAAGGGGTGGTCCGCGCCCCGGTACGACTGTCCGGTGCGCTGAACCTCGTCCAGCAGCGGGCCGAGCACCGCCCAGGTCTCCGCCCAGTGCTGCCGGGCCGGTTGACCGAGCACGTCCGGGTGCTTGCTGCCGATGGTCGGCCGGTAGGCGTCGTTGTAGAAGGCGAGTTGGTCGTCGCCCCAGAACATCACGATCTGCGCGCTGGAGGCGAGCATCATGCCGACCGCGCTGGAGAGCGCCGTCGGCCAGCGACCCGGCGGGCCGAGCGGAGCGGTGGACCAGTCAAGGTTCCCCAGTCGCTCGCCCAGCTCACCGCCGGCCGCGAAGGCGGCCGTCAGCAGTGGGGGCACGTCGCTGGCGGCCGCGAGGGACTGCCCCGCGTCCGCGCCCCCCTGGGCCGAGCTCATAAAGCCTCCCGCTCCGGCTGCCCCCCAGCCGATGATCTTCGCCAGCCGTGTTCCGACTTGTACCCCGGCGGACGAGGAACGTAACGCATCGCGCCTGTTGGACGCTGATTGCCTACGCCGCTGTCAGTGACCGGACAGTGGCGGCGGGTGCGGCGTCGGCGTCGGCCGTGCCGGAGCGCGCCCGGCGGCTCAGAAGACCGGCAGCCCGTCGATACTCGCCGCGTTCTTGGTGGCCCGGTAGACCACCAGGTCGTCGGCGGTGCGGCGGGAGTGTGAGCTGAGCAACAGATCGCGTTCCGCGCGGTAGTCCATCAGTGGCACGGCATAGCCACACGAGTCGCTGACCCGGTCCACCTCGACGGTGATCACGGCCCGTACGGCGTGCACGTCCGGCGGCTCGGGAAACTCGGCGAGCCGGTCGGCGAAGGCGGCCTCGGTGACCGCGACGGTGCTGCCCCGGCCGTGCAGTCGGAGGATCTTCGGCGGCCCGTCGAAGGCGCAGAACATCAGCGTGATCCGGCCGTTGTCCCGCAGGTGGGCGATCGTCTCCGCGCCGCTGCCGTGGTAATCCAGGTAGGCCACCCGGTGCGGACCGAGAATCACGAACGTGCCCCGCATGCCCTTCGGCGAGACGTTGACGTGCCCCTCCGCGCCGGATGGCGCGGTGGCCACGAAGAAGACCGGCTGGGCTGCGATGAAGTCGCGCAGCCGACCGTCGATCGCCGGATACACCTTGCCCATGCGCTGATCCTCCCACCGGCCGCCGCTCCCGTCGGGGGCGACGTACGTCACACCCGCAGGTGGAACGCGCGTCACGGCGTTGGCGGCCTCGCGAGATCCACGCCACCGCCGCGGGCGGCGACCAGCGGGCCGGGCGGTCGCTGGCGGGCGGCCCGGACCAGCGCGGTGATCGGCCGCGGATCCGGCTCGTTCTCCGGATGCCACTGCACGCCCAGCACGAACGGCCGGCCCGGATCCTCGACCGCCTCGATCACCCCGTCCGCCGCCCAGCCGGTGACGGCGAGCCGCCCCGGGTCGGCAACCGCCTGGTGGTGGTACGAGTTGACCCGGCCCACCCCGGCCAGCACCGTCGCGGCCAGGCTGCCCGGCGCGAACCGCACCGGATGGGCACCGTAGACGCCGGGCGCCGGACGGTGTTCCTCGTGACCGACCACGTCCGGCAGGTGCTGGTGCAGGGTGCCGCCGTAGGCGACGGCGAGCAGTTGCATCCCCCGGCAGACACCCAGCACCGGCAGGTCGGCGGCGAGCGCGGCGGCCAGCAGGGTCAGCTCACCGGTGTCCCGGTCCGGCCGGTCCTCGGTGCGCGGGTCGGGCGGTTGGCCGTACCGCCCCGGGCCGACGTCGGCGCCGCCGGCCAGCAGCAGCCCGTCGAGGACCGCCAGCACGTCGCCGTCCTCGTCGTCCGGCGGCAACACCACCGCCCGCCCGCCGGCGGCGCGCACCGCCCGCACGTACGCCTCCGGCACCAGCACGGCTGGCACGCCGCGCCAGGTCGCCCAGTCAGCGGGCTCGACGTACGCACTGATCCCGATCAGTGGCCGCCGCGTCATAGCGGTGTGACGTACGCGCCGGTGATGCCGCCGTCCACCACGAACTGCGCGGCGGTCATGAAGGAGGCGTCGTCGCTGGCCAGGAACGCCACCGCGGCGGCGATCTCCTCGGGTTGCCCGAACCGGCCCATCGGCACGTGCACCAGCCGGCGGGCGGCCCGCTCCGGGTCGGCGGCGAAGAGTTCCAGCAACAGCGGGGTGGCCACCGGGCCGGGGCAGAGCGCGTTGACCCGAATGCCCTCGCGGGCGAACTGCACGCCCAACTCCCGGGTCATCGCCAGCACCCCGCCCTTGCTCGCCGTGTACGCGATCTGGGACGTCGCCGCGCCCATCAGCGCCACGAACGACGCGGTGTTGATGATCGAGCCCTTGCCCTGGCGGCGCATGTGCGGGATCGCGTACTTGCAGCAGAGGTAGACGCTCGTGGTGTTGACCCGCAGCACCCGCTCCCAGGCATCCAGGCCGGTGTCCAGAATGGAGTCGTCGTCCGGTGGCGAGATGCCGGCGTTGTTGAACGCGATGTCGACCCGCCCGTGCCGGTCGGCCACCCCGTCGAACAGGTCACGCACCGCCGACTCGTCGGCGACGTCGGTGGCCACGAACTCGCCGCCGCACTCCTCGGCTGCCCGCTCGCCGGCCGCCACGTCGATGTCCACGCAGACCACCCGGGCACCCTCGGCGGCGAACCGCCGGACGGTGGCCAACCCGATCCCGCTGCCCGCTCCGGTGACCACGGCCACCCGGTCCTGCAACCGACCCTGCACAGGCGTCACTCCTCTGTCGCAATGAACACGTTCTTGACGTCGGTGAAGGCGTGCAGCGCGTCCGGACCGAGCTCCCGGCCCAGCCCGGAGCGCTTCATCCCACCGAACGGGGTCCAGTAGCGCACTGAGGAGTGCGAGTTGACGCTGAGGTTGCCCGAGTCGACGGCGCGGGCCATCCGGAGCGCGCGACCCACGTCCCGGGTCCAGATCGAGCCGGAGAGGCCGTACTCGGTGTCGTTGGCGAGCCGGATCGCGTCGGCCTCGTCGTCGAACGGGAGCACCGAGACCACCGGGCCGAAGATCTCCTCCCGCCAGTGCCGGTCGGCTGCCGAGTCGGCCAGCAGCACGGTCGGGGCGTGCCAGAAGCCGGGGCCGTCGGGGCAGGAGCCGGTGAACGCGACCCGCGCCCCGGCCAGGTAGCCGGCGACCCGGTCCCGCTGGCCGGCGGAGATCATTGGGCCCATCTCGGCGGTGTCCTGGGCCGGGTGTTCCACCCGCACCGCCCGCACCGCCGGTTCGAGCAGTGCCAGGAAACGGTCGTACACCGGGCGTTGGACCAGGATCCGGGACCGGGCGCAGCAGTCCTGGCCGGCGTTGTCGAAGACCGCGCCGGGCGCGGTCGCGGCGGCGCGTTCCAGGTCGGCGTCGGCGAACACGATGTTCGCGCTCTTGCCGCCCAGCTCCAGGGTGAGCCGCTTCACCTGGCCGGCGCAGCCGGCCATGATCCGGGTGCCCACCTCGGTCGACCCGGTGAAGCAGATCTTGCGGACCGCGGGGTGGCTGACGAACCGCTCCCCCACCACCGCGCCCTCGCCTGGGACGACGATGAACACGTCGTCGGGCAGGCCGGCCTCGCGGGCCAGCTCGGCCAGGCGCAGCGCGGTGAGCGGGGTCAGCTCGGCGGGCTTGAGCACCACGGTGTTGCCGGCCGCGAGGGCCGGAACGAACCCCCAGGCGGCGATCGGCATCGGGAAGTTCCACGGCACGATCACCCCGACCACGCCGAGCGGCTCGTGGAAGGTGACGTCCAGCCCGCCGGGCACCGGAATCTGCCGCCCGGTCAGCCGCTCCGGCGCTCCGGCGTAGTAGTCCAGCACGTCCCGGACGTTGCCGGCCTCCCACCGGGCGTTGCCGATGGTGTGCCCGGAGTTGCGGACCTCCAGCGCGGCCAGCTCGTCGAGGTGCGCGTCGACCACGGCGGCGAACCGCCGCAGCAGCCGTGCCCGGTCTCCAGGCGCCACCGCCCGCCACGCCTCGAACGCGGTCGCGGCCCGCGAGATCGCCGTGTCAACCTCTGCCACCGAGGCCGCGGGCACGTCCCGAAACCCCTCCCCGGTAGCCGGATCCACCACCACAGTCACGCCGGCACCCCCATCCCTGCGTTGTCAGAGGCGTTCGAAGCCACGGGTCAACTCCCAGTCGGTGACGGCGGCGTCGAAGGCGGCGATCTCCACCCGGGCCTGGTTGGCGTAGTGGGCGACGACCTCGGCACCGAAGGCGTCGGCGGCCACGGTGGAGGACTCCCAGAGGGCCAGGGCGTCACGCAGGGTGCCGGGCACCCGCTCGGCCTCCGGATCGTCGTACGCGTTGCCGGTGCACTCCCGGCCCAGCTCCAGCTCCCCGTCGATGCCGTGCAGCGCGCCGGCGACCAGCCCGGCGATCGCCAGGTACGGGTTGACGTCGGCGCCGGGCACCCGGTTCTCCACCCGCATGCCCTGCCCGTGGCCGACCACCCGCAACGCGCAGGTGCGGTTGTCCACTCCCCAGCGCAGCGCGGTCGGGGCGAACGACCCCGGCTGGTAGCGCTTGTAGGAGTTGATGTTCGGGGCGAAGAGCAGGCTGAACTCCCGCATGGTGGCCAGCAGCCCGGCGAGCACCCGCTGCCCGGTCTCCGACAGGTGCGCCGGCCCGTCACCGAGCATCGCCGAAGCCCCGGCGGCGTCCCGCAGCGAGAAGTGGATGTGGCAGGAGTTGCCCTCCCGCGCGTTCGACTTGGCCATGAAGGTGATCGCCATGCCCTCCTGGGCGGCGATCTCCTTGGCTCCGTTCTTGTAGATCACGTGGTGGTCGGCGCAGGCCACCGCCTCGTCGTACCGGAACGCGATCTCGTGCTGGCCGAGGTTGCACTCACCCTTGGCGCTTTCCGGAGTCAGCCCGGCGCCGGCCATCTCGGTGCGGATCCGACGCAGCAGCGGCTCGACCCGGGCGGTGCCGAGCAGCGAGTAGTCCACGTTGTACTGGTTGGCCGGGGTGAGGTCGCGGTAGCCGCGGCGCCAGGCGTCCTCGTACGAGTCACGGAACAGCACGAACTCCAGCTCGGTGCCGGCGTACGCGGTCAGCCCGTGCTCGGCCAGCCGGTCCAACTGCCGGCGCAGGATCTGCCGGGGCGAGGCGATCACGTCACCGGAGCCGTCCAGCCAGGCCAGGTCGGCCAACAGCAGCGCGGAGCCGGGCTGCCAGGGCGTCCGGCGCAGCGTGCCGAAGTCCGGAACCATCGCGAAGTCGCCGTAGCCCCGCTCCCAGCTCGACATCGCGTACCCGTCGACGGTGTTCATGTCGACATCCACGGCGAGCAGGTAGTTGCAGCCCTCGCTGCCGTTGGCCACCACCTGGTCGAGGAAGTACGGAGCGTGGAACCGTTTGCCCTGCAACCGGCCCTGCATGTCGACCAGGGCCAGCACGACCGTGTCGATCTCACCCTCGGCGACGGCGACCCGCAGTTGTTCCAGCGTGAGCGGCGCTTTCCTCATTCGCGGGCCTCCATCACCAAGGTCTACCGGTCGAGCGGATCATCGTCAATGCCCGCTGCGGCCACCCCGGCAAACGGGATGGCTCGGGTGGATCGCCTGTGCACCGGCGGCAGGCTGGGGCCACGACCGCGTCCCGGTCCGCCTGTGCGGCGGACCGGGACGTCCGGGTCAGCCAGGCCCGTCGACCGGTGCCGGGTCGGGCGCCCGTGCCGGGTCCTCGACGGTACGCACGGGGCCGGTGAACCACTTCCGGGCCGAGGCGTACCACCAGACGGCGACCACCAGCAGCACCCCGCCCACGGCCAGCGGGGCGTAGTTCACGGCCGACCAGGTGAACCCGTCGTTGCCGGGCACCCCGGTGGGCACGATCGGCAGCACGAAGTAGACCGCGATGACCGCGATCTCGATCACCGCGATCCAACCGAACAGCTTGTACTTCCGCCCGAGCGTCCACGGCCCGGGGATGAACCGGTCGCCCATCCGCAGCCGCAGCGCGATCGGGATGAGGAAGGACAGGTAGAGCCCGAGCACCGCGACGGAGACGACCGCGTAGAAGGCGATCGGGATGCCGGCGGAGCTTTCGTAGAGCGCCGGTAGGGTGAGGACCATGCCGGCCAGGGTGGCGGCGATGATCGCGTTGGCCGGGGTGCCGTTGCGGTCCACCTTGGACCAGAGTCGCCAGCCGGGCACCGCCCGGTCGCGGCTGAACGCGTACGCCATCCGGCTCATCGAGGTCACGCAGCTCATCCCGCAGAAGAACTGCCCGATGGTGGAGATGATGATGACGATCTTGAAGAAGACCGGGGTCAGCGCGGACTCGAAGATCGCGCCGGAGAAGCCTTCGGCGGCGTTGACCGCCTCGACGTCGGTGGCCGCGAAGAGGAACGCCAGTAGCAGGATCCAGCCACCGACCGCCGAATAGAAGATCGACTGCCAGAGCCCGCGCGCGGCGGCCTGCGAGGCGCCCCGGGTCTCCTCGGAGACGTGGGCGCAGGCGTCAAAGCCGGTGATCGTGTACTGGGTGAGCAGGAAGCCCAGCGGCAACACGTAGAACCAGAAGATCAGCCCGCCACTGTCCCCGTTACCGAAGCCGGAGTTGTTGAACCGCTCGGTGAACACGAACTGGAAGCTCTGGTGGTTGTCCGGGACGAAGACCAGGATGGCCACCACGACGGCCGCGCCGGCCACGTGCCACCAGACCGAGACGTTCTGCAGGACGTCGATGATCCGGTGCCCGAAGATGTTGATCAGACCGTGCAGCGCCAGGATGATCACGAAGAGGATGAACGCCTGCCGCAGCGTGCCGGCCCAGCCGTCGAAGAGCGCCGACAGGGTGAGGTTGAGGAAGGTCGCGCAGCCGTAGTCGACCGAGGCGGTGACCGCGACCAGGCCGATCAGGTTCAACCAGCCGGTGAACCAGCCGTGCACCGGGCGGCCCATGGTCGCCGCCCACCAGTAGATCCCACCGGCGGTCGGGTACGCCGACACCAACTCGGCCATGCAGAAGCCGATGATCAGAATGAAGAGCGAGATCAGCGGCCAGCCCCAGGAGATGGCGACCGGCCCGCCGTTGTTCCATGCCTGGCCGAAGGTGGTGAAACAGCCGGCCAGGATCGAGATGATCGAAAACGAGATGGCGAAGTTGGAGAAGCCACTCCACTTGCGGCGCAGCTCCTGCTTGTAGCCGAGTTCGGCGAGCCGTCGGGCGTCGTCGTCCATTGGTTGCTCGGCGGTTGGCACGGGGGTCGTTGCCACTGCACACCTCCCTGAGGTGGTTCCGCGTGCGAGTGGGCAAAGTGTCGTCCCGGCGATCAAGGCGGTCAATACGCAGTCGGTGGGAATCTCACCGCCGTCACGGCTAATTGCGTTGCCGCCCGGCCGGCCCGGGCGCATCCTTGACCTCGTGACCAGGCCCGTTCGCGACGGGTCCACCTCCGGGCGCTCGGACCGCCCGGCACCGCGGCGGCGCGGGGCACCCACCTCTCTCTCACGTACGGCCTGCTCCGCCGTACCCGACGGGTGTCCCCCGCCGCCGCCCCACAACGAGCCCTCACGTCAAGCGGGCAGGTCGACCACCAGGCCCGGTCGAGCCGCGCCGACCGGACCGCAGTACGCCCGCCGTGCCGCGGCGACCGCCGCGTCGGGGTCCGTGCCCGGCCACAGGTGCGTCAGCAGGACCTCTCTGGTCCGTGCCGCACTGGCGTAGCGACCCACCTCGGCGGCGCTCGACAGGAATCCGACATGCCGGTCCGGGATCTCGTCGACGTACGTCGCCTCGGCGATCAGCAGGTCGGCGTCGCGGGCCAACTCGACCAACGTCGGGCTCGGCCCGGTGTCCCCGGTGTAGGCCAGCACCGTCCCGCCAGCGGAGAAGCGGGCCCCCGCGTTCGGCACCCAGTGCGGCAGCGACCAGGTCCGCACGGTGAACGGACCGACGTCGAAGCCGTCGCCGGGGGTGAACTCGTGCAGTCGGTACGCCGTGTCGATGAGCCCTGACTCGTCGATCGCGAGCAGCGGGTCGAGGCTGCCGGTGGGCGCGTACACCGGCAGGGCCGGGGCGGACCGGTCTGGCAACACCCTTGCCCGCAGCAATGGCTGCAGGTCGGCGCAGTGGTCGGGATGGCCGTGGCTGACGTAGACCGCGTCGACCGCCGAGGCGGTCAGCCGGGTCAGCAGCGGTTGCAGGGTCGCGTAGCCAGGATCGATCAGCAGCCGAAAGCCCTGGTGCTCGACCACGAAGCCAGCACACCCCTGGCAGGCGGAAGGCCAGGCACCAAGACCGCCCAGCACCACGATGCGCACGGAGCCGACCCTAGCCGGCGCGGGTCCGCCGCACGGCCCCGAGCTCGTCCGCCCGAGGGCCGCGGGTCACGTCAGTAGCAGGCCGGCCAGCCAGAGCGCGGCGATAACCAGGCCGGCGGCGAACTCGACCAGCATCGACAGACCAGCGGCCTTGACCGCCTGCTTGGTGGACGGCCAGGCCAGTCTGGAGTCACCGAGCCGCAGTCGCTCCGCCGCCCACACCCCGGCGACGAAGCCGAGCACCAGCCCCACGACCGGCACCACGAAGAACCCGACGATGCCGAGCACCCCACCGGCGAGAAGCGTGGACGTCGGCACACCGGTGCGTTTCAGGTTCCGCCCGGGCCACGCGTACTTGATCACGACTCCGGCCGCGGCGACCAACGTGGCGATGGCGAACACCGCCCAGCCACCCATGCCGGCGCCGCCGAAGATCGCCCAGACCAGCACCCCACCCCAGCACAGCGGCAGCGCCGGCAGGCCGGGCACCACCACGCCGGCCAGCCCGGCCACGATGGCGAGCGCGGCCACCACCGTCACCACCGTCTGCGAGTCCGTGAGGCTCACGCCGCCCTCTTCCGTTGCCACCGCCGGACGGGTCCCCGGCTCACGCCGCCGCCCCGCCGCCCAGCCGGGCGGTGATCGCCTCGGCCGGGGCCGGCGCGCCGAAGTACAGCCCCTGCCCGGTGTCACAGCGCAGTGCCCGCAGCCGTTCCGCCTGCACCCCGGTCTCCACCGCCTCGGCGGTGACCCACAGCTCCAGCGCGTGCGCCAGCCGGACCAGCGCGTCGACGATCCGCTCGTCGCGGTGGTCGGCCGCGATGTCCGTTCCGTCGGCGCGGATGCCCTCGACGAACGGCCCGGCCAGCTTCAGACAGTGGATCGGCAACCGTCGCAGGTACGCCAGGTTGGAGTACCCGGTGCCGAAATCGTCCACCGCCAGCCGGATGCCCAGCGCGGCGAGCCGGTGCAGGCTGCGCAGCGGTTCACCGGCGCTGCCCATCACGGCGCTCTCGGTCAGCTCCAACTGGAGCAACTCCGCCGGCAGCCCGCTGGTGCGCAGCACGTCGGCCACGGTCTCCACGATCGCCGGGTCGTCGGCCTGTCGGGCGGCCAGGTTGACGCTGACCACCAGCCGGGCGTCGGGGAACTCCCGCCGCCACCGCTCGGCGTCGCGGCACGCCCGCCGCAGCACCCACTCACCGAGCCGCACGATGAGGCCGGTCTCCTCGGCCAGGCCGATGAACCGGTCCGGCCCGATCAGACCCAGCTCCGGGTGCTGCCAGCGGACCAGCGCCTCCACCGCGAGCATGCTGCCCTCCAGCAGCGACACGATCGGCTGGTAGTGCAGCACGAACTCGCCCCGGTCCAGTGCCGCCGGCAGCCCGGCGACCAGCGCCGACCGGGCGAGGTCCCGGGCGCTGCGCTCCGGGTCGTAGACCGCCCACCGGCCCCGGCCCGCCGCCTTGGCCCAGTAGAGCGTGGTGTCCGCGGCCTTCATCAGCTCCGAGGCGGTGGTCTCCCCGGCCGGGCACTCCACGATGCCCACGCTGGCTGAGACGGCCAACTGCTGGTCGTCGACGTGCACGGGGGCGGCGACGGCGGCCAACGCGGCCTCCGCCACGGCCACCGCGTCGTCGATGTCGTCCCCGCCGTCGACCAGGATGACGAACTCGTCGCCGCCCATCCGGGCGACCAGGTGGCCGTGGTCGGCCACGCACTCGGCCAGCCGCCGGCCGATCATCACCAACAGCCGGTCACCGAAGTCGTGGCCGAGGCTGTCGTTGATCGCCTTGAAGCCGTCTAGGTCGAGGAAGCACACGCCGATACGCTGCCCGGGCCGGGCGGTGTCGAGGAACCTGCCCAACGTCTCGAAGAACAGCGTCCGGTTGGGCAACCCGGTCAGTGGGTCGTGCAACGCCTGGAAGCGCAGTCGCTGCTGGAGCTCGTACCGCTGGGTGATGTCCTCGATCATCGCGACGGTGAACCGGGGCCGGCCGTCGTCGTACCGGATCAGCGAGACGGCCAGATCCGTCCAGACCACGCTGCCGTCCTTGCGGTGGTAGCGCTTCTCCACCCGCACCGAGTCCTGCTTGCCCTCGATCAGCTCCTGGTACAGCTCCCACATCCCGACGGCGTCGTCCGCGTGGAACAGCCCCGCCACGTTGATCTCGCGTAGCTCCTCGGCCGAATAGCCGAGCATGTCGGCGAACGCCTGGTTGACGTCGATGATCTGGCCGTCCACGTCGGCGATGCCGATCCCGATCGCGGCGCCGGTGAAGACCGCCCGGAACCGCGCCTCGCTGTCGCGCAGCGCCTGCTCCACCTCGTCACGCGCCTGCCAGGCCGACCGGGCGATCCGCTCCTGCTGGGTGAAGGTGCGGTCGCGCAGCGCCCGGGCGAACCCGGCGGCCAGCCCGCCCTGCATCGCCGCGATCCGTTCGGTCAGATCCGCCGGCCGGTCGTCGGCGGCCAGCACACGGCGGGGAAAGTCGTCACCGAGGGCGCGCAACGACCACTCGAGGGCGCCAGGCTCGGTGAGGTGTGCCTCCACCAGTGCCCGCCCGATCTCCTCGGCGGGCCGGGCGGAGAACGGCTCGGCCAGCACCGCCTGGGCCATCCGAACCGTGTGCACCAGCAGCAGCCGCTCGGTCTCGGCCGCGCTGAGCGGCACGAAACCGAGGCGGCGTACCGCGCGGGCCCAGTCGGCGGCGTAGCCCTGGGCATCGGCACGGCCGACGTCGACCCCGACGGGATCCGGGACGGCGGCCACCGGATCAGCCGGCGGGCTGGTCGTACCGGGCGACCGCCCCGAAGGCGCCGAACCGCTCCGGGTGCTCGTCCACATCCGACGGTGAGTCGGGGCGCCACAGCGGCATGTGCACCACGCCCGGTTCGAGGACCGTCCAGTCGCCGAAGAAGCCGGTGACCTGCGCGCGGGACCGCAACGTGATCTCGGTGTCCGTCCGCGCGGAGAGCCGCTGGGCGTCCAGCATCTCCTGCGGTTGGTCCTCGAAGGTGGAGTGCGAGATGACCAGGAAGCTGCCGGGCGCCGCGGCGGCCCGCAGGGTGGCCAGGATGTCCTCGGGCCGGTCGGCGTCCGGGATGAAGTGCACCACCCCGGCCAGCAGGATGCCCATCGGTCGACTGAAGTCGATCAGCCCGAGATGCCGGGTCTCGGCGAGGATCCGCTCCGGCTCCCGCAGGTCGGAGTGGATCACCCCGGTCAGCTCGTTGCCGGCGAGCAGTTCCCGGCTGTGCGCGACGGCCACCGGGTCGATGTCGACGTAGACCACGCGGGCCTTGGGGTTCGCCCCCTGGGCCACCTCGTGCACGTTGCCCACGGTGGGAATTCCGGAGCCGATGTCGAGGAACTGGTCGATGCCGGCATCGAGCAACGCCCGGACGGCACGGCGCAGGAACTCCCGGCCGGAGCGCATGGTGGCGGCGAGGTTCGGGGTCATGCTGGCGATCTGCTCGGCCAACTGCCGATCGATCTCGAAGTTGTGCGCCCCGCCCAGGAAATAGTCGTACACCCGGGCCGCGCTCGGCCTGGTCAGATCGATCTCGGTCGGCAGTCCGTCCGGCATCAGCGTGCTCCCCAGTTCATCGCCGCGGCGCGGGACGGCACCGGCGTCGGCGTGCCCGCGCCCCCCGGCCGACCCACGGGTCGTGTGGTGTGGACCACTCTAGGCCGCTGACTCCCGCGTTCGGGAGATCCCTTCACGCTCTTTCCGCGCTCAGGCGGCCGACTCCAGCAGCAGCGAGATGCCCTGCCCGACCCCGATGCACATGGTGGCCAGTGCCCGGCGGCCGCCGCGACGGCGCAACTCCAGCGCGGCGGTCAACGCCAGCCGGGCCCCGCTGGCACCCAACGGGTGCCCCAGCGCGATGGCGCCGCCGTTCGGGTTGACGTGCTCGGCGTCCACCGGCAGCCCCAGCTCGCGCAGCACCGCCACCGACTGCGCGGCGAACGCCTCGTTCAGCTCGATCACATCCACCGCGCCCAGCTCGACGCCGACCCGGTCGAGCAGCTTGCGGGTGGCCGGCACCGGCCCGATCCCCATGATCCGGGGCCGCACGCCGGCCGCCGCCGCACCACCGATGCGGGCCAGCGGGGTGAGGCCGTAGCGGGCCACCGCGGCCTCACTGGCCACCAGCAGCGCGACCGCGCCGTCGTTGACGCCCGACGAGTTACCGGCGGTCACCGTGCCGCCCTCCCGGAACGGGGTGGGCAGCGCGGCCAGCTTCTCCAGCGAGGTCTCGCGGGGGTGCTCATCGACCTCGACCAGCCGGGTCTCCCGCCGGCCGGCCGGCACGGAGACCGGCACGATCTCCTCGGCGAACCGGCCGTCGGCCTGCGCCTTGGCGGCACGCTGCTGCGAGCGGTACGCGAACGCGTCCTGCTCGGCCCGGCCGACGCCGTACTCGGCGGCCACGTTCTCCGCGGTCTCCGGCATCGAGTCGACCCCCCAGCCGTCCCGCATCAGCGGGTTGACCAGCCGCCAGCCCAGGGTGGTGTCGTACACCTCCGCCGAGCGGGAGTACGCCGAGGTCGCCTTCGGCATGACGAACGGCGCCCGGCTCATGCTCTCCACCCCGCCCGCGACCACCAGTTCCGCCTCCCCGGCCACGATGGACCGGGCGGCGGTGGCGAGGGCGTCCAGCCCGGAGCCGCAGAGCCGGTTGACCGTGCTGCCCGGTACCTGCTCGGGCAGGCCGGCCAGCAGCGCCGCCATCCGGGCCACGTTGCGGTTGTCCTCGCCGGCCTGGTTGGCGCAGCCGAGCACGACGTCGTCCACCCGGGCCCAGTCCACCGACGGGTGGCGGGCGACCAACTCGCGGATCACGTGCGCGGCCAGGTCGTCGGGACGGACGCCGGCCAGCGCGCCGGCGTACCGGCCGATCGGGGTACGGACACCGGCCACCAGGTATGCCACGGTCATCGCGAGTCCTTCGGGGGTGGAGACGGCGGGGGTGGAGGCACCCGCCGGGGTCTTGCGGGCTACCGAGCGCCAGGATATCCGCGCCGACACCGGATAGGTTGACGGCATGGCCCGGGCCCAGTTCAGCGCAGAGACCAGCGGCGGTGGCGCGTTCGTCCGTCAACCCAACCGGTTCACTGGCCGGGTCACCCCGGACTCGACCTCCCCGCCCGGCGGCGGCCCCGACGAGCAGGACCGCTGGCCGCTGGAGGCTGGCCGCTACCGGCTGATCTGGTGCCGCGCCTGCCCGTGGGCGCACCGCGCCCGGATCGTGCGCGGTCTGCTCGGGCTGGACGACGCGATCTCGCTGGGCACCGTCGACCCGATCCGGGACGAGCGGGGCTGGGCGTTCGCCCTCGACCCGGACGGCTTCGACCCGGTCCTCGGCGTCAGCTTCCTCTCCGAGGCGTATCTGGCCACCGACCCGGACTACACCGGCCGGGTGACCGTGCCGGCGCTGGTCGACACGCTGACCGGCCGGGTGGTCACCAACGACTACCCGCAGCTCACCCTGGACTTCTCCACCGAGTGGCGGCGGTTGCACGCCCCGGACGCGCCGGACCTGTACCCGATCGAGCTGCGCCCCGAGATGAACGCGCTGATGGCCGAGATCCACACCGACGTCAACAACGGTGTGTACCGGTGCGGGTTCGCCACCTCCCAGGAGGCGTACGACGAGGCGTTCCGGGCGCTGTTCGCCCGGCTGGACGCGCTCTCCGAGCGGCTGGCCGGGCAGCGCTACCTGATGGGCGACGCGATCACCGAGGCCGATGTGCGGCTGTTCACCACGCTGGTCCGCTTCGACACCGCGTACCACGGACACTTCAAGTGCAACCGGCACAAGTTGACCGAAATGCCGGTGCTCTGGGCGTACGCCCGGGACTTGTTCCAGACCCCGGGCTTCGGCGAGACGGTGGACTTCGACCACATCAAGCGGCACTACTACGGCACCCACCGGGAGATCAACCCGAGCGCCATCGTGCCGCTCGGGCCCGACCAGTCCGGCTGGACCACGCCGCACGGGCGTGGCTGAGCCGGGTCGGCCCGGCACCACGACCGCGCCCGCCGTCCACGCGGACGTCGCGCGCCGGGTCGCCGCGTCGGCCGCCGCCGGCTGCGCGCTGGCCGGCGCGGTCGCGGTGACGGTCGCCGTGGTCGCCGGTCCCGGTCCGGGGCTCACCGGGTACGTCAGCGAGGCGGGCATCGCCGGCAGCGGCCACGCCGCGACGTACCGGATCGGGGTCCTCGCACTGGCCGGCGCGCTCCTGCTGCTCGCCGCCGCGCTGCCTCCCGAGGTGCGGGCCGCGCCAGCACTGCCCCCCTGGGTGCGGGCGGCGCCGGCGCTCCTCGCCGGGGCGCGGGCGGCACCGGCACTGCTCGCCGTCAGTGCCGTGTGCACCGCCGTGTCCGGGGCGGTGACCTGCTCCGCCGGCTGTCCGCTGCCGCCGTTCGAGCGAGCCACGGTGGCGGACCTGGTGCATGGCGGAGCGAGCATCGCGGCGACCGCGGCGGTGGTCCTCGCGATGGTCGCGCTCGCCCTGGCCGGCCCGGCCGGCCGGGCGGTACGTTGGCTGGCCGGCGGGGCGGCCGCGCTGGCCCTGCCGCTCTGCGCCACGGTGGGGCTGGCCATGCTCCTCGTCGGTCGGGGCGAGGTGGTGGGCGTGCTGGAACGGCTGATCCTGGCGCTCGCGGTGCTGTGGGGCCTGGCCACCGCCACCGTGCTGGCCCTGGCCCGCCGCTGAGCACGCATCGGCGGCGACTGTAAGGAGCCTCACGATCAACGGTCCTTCCACCCAGGAGAAGGACCGGCGTAACGTTGGTCGGCGATGACCAATGTCTGGGGCCTCACCGTCCGCCTGTACGTCGATCTCCGACTGCAGGCCAGCGGCGTCTGTCCGGCGTAGCCGCACTCTCCCGCCTACCCCGCCCGGACCAGACAATTGGACAGACCCACATGCCTTTCGGCCTGCGCAAAATTCCCTTCTCCGTGCAGATCCTGCTCGGCCTCGTGCTCGGCGTGGCGCTCGGCTTCCTGGCCCGCACCAACGACCTGAGCTGGCTGACCAGCACCCTGCACACCGTCGGCGGCCTCTTCATCCAGCTGCTCAAGCTGGCCGTGCCGCCCCTGGTCTTCACCGCCATCGTGGTCAGCGTGGTCAGCCTGCGCGGCGTGGCCAATGCCGCCCGGCTCGCGTTGAAGACCCTGCTGTGGT
Organism: Micromonospora sp. NBC_00858; assembly: GCF_045207365.1. Taxonomy (NCBI): domain Bacteria; kingdom Bacillati; phylum Actinomycetota; class Actinomycetes; order Micromonosporales; family Micromonosporaceae; genus Micromonospora; species Micromonospora sp. NBC_00858. The sequence goes on from NZ_CP108828.1 coordinate 4,788,189, forward strand.
TCGGCATCACCGCGCTGATCGCGGTGGGCATCGGCATCGGCCTCGGCCTGCTCACCAACCCGGGCAAGGGCGTGACCCTCGACCTGGGTGGCGCGGCACCGCCGAAGAACACCGGCTCCTGGACCGACTTCCTCACCGGCATCGTGCCCACCAACCCGGTCGGCGCGTTCGTCGAGGGCAACGTCCTCCAGATCGTCTTCCTCGCCCTCGTGGTCGGTGCGGCGGCGCTGCTGGTCGGCGAGGCCGCCGAGCCGTTCGTGGCGCTGAACCGCTCGCTGTTGGAGATCGTCCAGAAGGCGCTCTGGTGGGTCATCCGACTCGCCCCGATCGGCACCCTCGGCCTGATCGGCAACGCCGTCGCCTCGTACGGCTGGGACCTGCTGGCCCCGCTGGCCAAGTTCACCACCGCCGTCTACGTCGGCTGCGCCATCGTGCTCTTCGTGGTCTACCCGCTGGTGCTGATCCTCGCCGGCCGGCTCAACCCGCTGCGCTTCTTCGCCGGCGCCTGGCCGGCGATCGAGCTGGCCTTCGTGTCCCGCTCCTCGGTGGGCACCATGCCGGTGACCCAGCGTTCCGTCGAGCGGCTCGGCGTGCCCCGTGAGTACGCCTCGTTCGCGGTGCCGTTCGGCGCCACCACGAAGATGGACGGCTGCGCCGCGATCTACCCGGCACTCGCCGCGATCTTCGTGGCCCAGGTGTTCGGCGTGGACCTCGGCATCACCGACTACCTGCTGATCGCCTTCGTCTCGGTGGTCGGCTCGGCGGCCACCGCCGGCCTGACCGGCGCGATCGTGATGCTTACCCTCACCCTGAGCACGCTGGGCCTACCGCTGGCCGGCGCCGGCCTGCTGCTGGCCATCGACCCGATCCTCGACATGATCCGGACCGCCACCAACGTGGCCGGGCAGGCCCTGGTGCCGACCATCGTCGCTGCCCGCGAGGGCACCCTCGACCGGGCCGCGTACGAATCCGCCGGCCGGCGGGACCTGACCGACCCGGAGCCGGTCGCGGACACCCGGCCCGACCGGCAGGACGAGCTCAGCCCCGTCCCCGCCTGACCAGTTCGCACCACCAGCGACGGGCCTCTCATCCGAGGGGCCCGTCGTCGGTTCTTGAGAGGATGACGAGATGAGCTCCCTGTTCACGCCGCTGACCCTGCGCGCGGTGACGCTGCCCAACCGGATCGCCATGGCGCCGATGTGCCAGTACTCCGCCGGCCCGGACGGTCTGCCCACCGACTGGCACCTGATCCACCTCGGCACGCGCGCGGTCGGCGGGGTCGGGCTGGTGCTGACCGAAGCGACCGCCGTGCTGCCCGAGGGCCGGATCAGCCCGCAGGACACCGGGCTGTGGTCCGACGCGCATGTCGACGCGTGGCGGCCGGTGACCGCGTTCGTCGCCGGCCAGGGCGCGGTGCCCGCCGTGCAGCTCGCGCACGCCGGCTTCAAGGCCTCCACCTACCGACCGTGGGCCCAGACCCGCGGCGGCGTGCCGGACGCCGAGGGCGGCTGGACGCCGGTCGGTCCCGGGGCGGAGCCGTTCGTCGCCAACTACCGGGTGCCGACCGCCCTCGACGCGGCCGGGATCGCCGGCGTGGTCGAGGCCTTCGCCACCGCCGCCGGGCGGGCGCTGGACGCCGGCTTCGCCGCCGTGGAGATCCACGCCGCGCACGGCTACCTGCTTCACGAGTTCCTCTCGCCGCTGACCAACCACCGCACCGACTCCTACGGTGGTGACCGGTCCGGCCGCATGCGGCTCACCCTGGAGGTAGCCCGCGCGGTACGCGCGACGGTCGGCGAGACCGTCCCGGTGCTCACCCGGATCTCCGCCACCGACTGGGTCGAGGGCGGCTGGACGGCCGAGGACAGCGTCGTGCTCGCCGCCGAGCTGGCCGGCGCCGGCGTGGACCTCGTCGACGCCTCCTCCGGCGGCGCACACCCGGACGCGCGCGTCCCGCTGGGCCCCGGCTACCAGGTGCCGCTGGCCGCCCGGATCCGCCGCGAGGCCGGCGTACCGACCGGTGCCGTCGGCCTGATCGTCGAGCCGGAGCACGCCGAGCAGATCGTCGCCGGTGGCGAGGCCGACCTGGTGCTGCTCGGCCGGGAGCTGCTGCGCGACCCGTACTGGCCGCGCCGCGCCGCCGCCAAGCTCGGCGTCACGTACACCGGGCCCGCCCAGTACGCCCGCGCCGCCTGACCCCTGCCGGTGGGGCGGCTGCCGCACCCGCTGACCTCCGCCGGTGGGACGGCTGCCGCACCCGCTGACCTCCGTCGGTGGGGCGGCTGCCGTGCCGGGCGGCCGCCCCACCGTCAGCCGGCCAGGTGCGACCAGTCGCCCTCCAGGTCCCGCCAGGTCCCCTGGGCCGCCACCGTGCCGCCGAGCAGCACCACCACGTGATCGGCGCGGACCAACGCGGCGCGCTTCGCGGTCGAGCCGACCACGGTCACCCCGTGCGCGCGCAGCGCCTGCCACAGCGCCAGCTCGGTGGTGACGTCCAGCGCCGACGACACGTCGTCGGCGACCAGCAGCTCGGTACGCGGCGCCAGCGCCCGGGCCAGCGCCAGCCGTTGCAGCTGGCCGCCGGAGAGCCGGGTGCCCTTGTGCCCGATGAGCAGGCCCAGCCCACCGCCGGCAGCGGCCAGGTCGTGGTCGAGCTGGGCGGTGGTGACCGCCCCGGCCGCGTCCACCTGGTGGCCGAGCGCGATGTTGTCGGCCACCGTGCCGGAGAGCACCCGGGGCAACTGGCCGACGTAGCCGACCTGGTTGGGGCGCAGGAACAACTCCGGCTCGGTGACCGGGTCGCCGTTCCAGGACAGCTCACCGGTGTGGTGCACGATCCCGGCCAACGCCCGCAACAGCGACGACTTGCCCGAGCCGACCGGCCCGACGACCAGCACCAGCTGCCCGCGCTGCACGGTCAGGTCCACATCCCGGACGGCGACCGTGCCGTCGGAGTGCACCACCCCGAAGCCGCGCAGCTCCAGCCGGCGCAGCGGATGCCGGGGCGGCATACTCGGCGCGGGCGCCGTCCCGGCGGCCAGATCGACCGCCGGCACCCCCGCGGAGTACGCGTTCACCCCGGTCATCGCCACCGTGCGTCGGGTCCAGACCCGCGCAGAGGGCAGCTGGGAGATCAACGACGCCGTCGTCCAGGCGAACCAGCGGGCCGCGCCCAGGGTGGAGACGGCCACCAGCACCGCCCCGGCGGAGAGTCCGCCGTTCAGGTAGAGCGCCCACGCGCCGATCGGCAACAGCCCGCTGGCGACCGACGGCGTGGAGCGCGACCACACCTGCACCGAGATCTCCCGCCGCTGCCGGTCGCTGCGCACCACATCCAGGTCCGCAAGGTGACGTAGCACCGCCGCGGTCGCGCCGGCGAGCTTCACCGTCCGCGCCGCGGAGAGCGTGGAGACCAGCGCGGTGGCGAAGGCAGCCCGCGCCGCCACCGTCGCCCGGGCGGCACGCTCGAGCTTCGGCCCGAACAGCGTCGCGGCCAGCCCGGAGACGACCATCGTGCCGAGGAAGAACAGCCCCGGTACGACGCTGCCGGTGACCGCCGTCATGGCGACCACCAGGACCAGCGCGACGGCCTGGTCCAGCACGTTGTCGGCGAGCTGGACCACCCGCTCGGTGTCGCCGCCCTGCGCCACCACCTCGGCCGGGGTGTGCGAGCTGACCCGGCGCGGCCCGGTCTGGCCGTGCACCAGGCGCAGGCCGATCCGCAACATCTGCCGCACCCACCACTGGGGGAACCAGACGTGGGTGTAGTACGGCAGCGGCAGGGTGACCAGCAGCCCGGCCGCGATCCCCACCGCCGGCAGGTACGGGTTGCCGGTCCCGTCGACCACGTCGGCCCAGAGCCAGGGCAGCACCGGGCCGTCCAGCCCCAGCAGGCTGAGCCCGAGGAACAGCCCGATCGCGGCCAGCCCGTACCGGGGATCGTTGGTACAGAGTCGGAAGATCTCCCGCAGCGTCCGAGCCGGCGGTACGGGCGGCAGTGGCGGCGGGTCGGCACGGGTCGGCCCGACCGGCCCAGTCGGCTCGACCAGCCCAGTCGGCTCGACCAGCCCAATCGGCGCGCTCGTTCCGACCGGCCCAACCGGCCCGGCCGGCGTGCTCGTTCCAACCGGTCCGACCGGCCCGGCCGGCGTGCTCGTTCCAACCGGCCCGACCGGCGTGCTCGTTCCGACCGGCTCGGCCGGTGCGCTCGCCGGCTCGCTCGGCCAAGCGTTGGCCGGGTCGGGGCCGACCAGCAGGTCGGTGCCGGCGCCGGCGCGGCCGGCCGGCGCCGCTGCGGCGTACGCGGCGGCGTGACTGGTCGCCAGCAGCTCGGCGAAGCGTGTCGACGTCTCCAGCGGGCCGGCCTCGACCACCGCGCCGTCGGCCAGCACCACGACCTCGTCGCAACGGCGCACCGAGGAGAGTCGGTGGGCGATGACGATCCCGATCCGGTCGAGCAGCAGTCGTTCGGTGGCCCGCTGCACCCGCGCCTCGGTGACTGGGTCCAGCCGCGCGGTGGCCTCGTCGAGGATCACCACATGCGGGTCACGGACCAGGATCCGGGCGAACGCCACCAACTGCTCCTGACCGGCGGAGAGCACGTGCCCGCCCTCCCCCAGCCGGGTCGCCAACCCGTCCGGAAGTTCGGCGATCCAGCCGGCCAGGCCCAGCTCGTTCAGCGCCCGGGCTGCGGCGTCGAGCAGCTCCGGGTCGAAGAGTGCGACGTTCTCGGCGAGCGTGCCGGCCAGGATCTCGGTGCGCTGCGGCACCAGTGCCACCCAGCGGCGCAACTGCTCGACGTCGAGGTCGCACAGGTCGGTGCCGCCGAGGAAGACCGTTCCCGGCGGCACGTCGACGGCCCTGGTGAGCACCTTCGCCAGAGTCGACTTGCCCGAACCGGTCCGCCCGATCAGCGCGTACGAGCGCCCGCGCGCGAAGGTGAGACTGAGCCCGCGCAGCGCCGCCCCCCGGCCGCTCTCCGGGCCGCTCACCTGGTACCCGAACGTCAGCTCGCGGATACGCAGGTCACCCTCGGTCGGGCTGGCCCCGCCGACGGGCTCCTGTCGGGCCTTCTGGAGCAACTGCACCCGGGCCCACGCGCCGAGAGCCTCCTGGATCTCCGGCACCATCCGGCTGACGTGTTCCGCGGTGGCCCCGAAGGCCAGGGCGAGCAGCCAGATGGCGGTGAGCCGGGCAGCGTCGACCCGGTCGGTGGTCAACGCCCAGGCCCCGCCGAGCACCACCACGCCGATGCCAGCCCGGATCGTCGCGGTGGCGGCCGTGGCCACCCGCGCGGACAACACCCAGACCAGGTGGCCCCGGGACAGCACGGCAGCGGCCCGGCGGGCGTACAGCCGCAGTACGTACGGCCGGGCCAGGCTGGTCCGTACGTCGTCCTGGCCGTGCACCGCCTCCTCCATCACGGCGGCCAGGTCGGACCACGCCTCCTCCTCGGCCATCCGGGCCGGACCGATCCGCGCCGTGGGCCGTCGCAGTCCGACCGCGAGCACCACCGTGAGCAGCAGCATCGCGATCCCGGCCGGCCACCACACGAGCAGCGCGACGACCATCGACAACAGGCCGACGCAAAGGCCCTGGGCGAGCCGGGTGCCCTGGTTACGGACCGCCGACGCGACCTGGTAGACGTCCCCGTCGATGCGGTCGAGCAGCTCGCCCACCGGGGTGGTCTCCAGGGTGGGCAGGTCCTGCCCGAGGGCGACGCGGCAGAGCCGGCGGCGCACGTCGGCGGACCAGTCGGCGGTCAGGCCGGCCATCAGCAGGCTCACCGCGAGGTCGCTGAGCACCACGGCGACCAGCGCCGCGGCCAGCACGGCGAAGAAGCCGGCCGAGCGGTGCACCAGCACCGCGCCGGCCAGCGCTGACGCGCCCGCCTGACCGGCGGCGCCGAGCACGATCAGGACGGCCACGATCGTCATCCGACGTGTCGAGGTGCCCCACAGATCACGGAGCAGGCGCATTGGTGTCCCTCCGGACGTGGGTGGCGGCGAACCCAGCGTGCCGGTACGGAACCGGTCAACTCAACCGATTTACCGTCTCTGAGCAGGGCTTCCGGTCAGGTCAACCGGTCCGAACTCGCGATCTGTGGAAGCTGTGATCCCGATCATCATCGAACATCCACGCCGTCCGGTTTCCGTGCTCGGCCGGTGCGGGACTGACCGGGGTGGGCGGGCTTCCGGGCCACGTCCGTGCGGGATGCGGTGGGACGTGGGACTGCCGTGGTACGCGCGCCGCCGCCGCTTCTCGCGCTCGACCCAGGCGATCCCGGCTCCGGGGGGTCAGGCTTGACCCCCGCGCCGGGCAGGGCGGGCCCCAGACCTGTCGGCGGTCACCGTCGCGTCGATGGTCGCCGTCTGTCCCGATCGCCCTGAACGCAGCCCCAGCCCTCAGCCCCAGCCCTCGTCTCCCGGTCGGTCGCTGTTGTTGGCGTGATACCTGTGAGGCATAAATATGCCTGTGAGGTATCACCGGTGTTGTCGACCCCGGGCCGGGTCGCGAGGTTTCGGGGTGATCGACTCGGTGTCGGCGATGTCGCGGTATCCCGACGCGGTGATGCCCCCATCTCGGCGATCTGGAGTTGACCATGGCCAGCCGGCCCGGTCTGACGCCGGGACGGTGGCCGGGCGCGCGTCGAATGTCCGGCTGACGCCGGGAGCGGTGGGCGCTCCGGGCGTCGAATGTCCGTTATCCGGGGTCTTTGCGAGTGACCGGCTGCACCCGTCGGCCGGAATGGGGGCCGGCCCGGGGTCGTTACATACCCTGACGATCGCAGTACCACCGGCCCGCCGCCCCACCCCCCGGGGTTGGAATGCCAGGCCAAGCCCGGTCGTTACAGATCCCCGAACGACCGCACCAGGCACCCGCTCGACCCGGTGCCAATGCCGGAATGACCTCGGCCCGCCGGTCGTTGCAGATCCCCTGAACGACCGCCCTAGCGCCCCGCTCGACCGGGTGCCGGCGGATGGGCCAGGCCGGAATGATGTCGGCCCGGTGGTCGTTACACATGGACCCGGTGCCACGAGCCCCCTGCTTGTAGGCCGCCGAAAAGACTTTGTTGTTAGCGCCGGACGAGGTGCTCGCACCCTGCAATGCCGATCCCCCGGTCGGTTGGGTGTTTACCCCCGTGAAGGAGCTACCCCCATGAACACGATCATGCGTAAGAGTGTGCTGTCTGTTGCTGGTCTGGCCTTCGCCGGTGGTGTGTTCGCCGGTCCGATCGCCGCCCACGCCGCCACCCCCGTCGACACCAAGCCCGCCGCGATGCAGTCGGTCTCGCCGCAGGGTGAGCAGTCGCGCATCGATTTGAACGGTGAGCAGACCGCCAACGTCAAGGCGATCATCGCCGCCACGAAGAAGGCTGGTCTGCCGGAGCGGGCCGCGGTCATCTCGATCGCGACGAGCCTGCAGGAGTCGAAGCTGGAGAACCTCGGCCACCTCGGCGACATGAACGACCACGACTCGCTGGGCCTGTTCCAGCAGCGGCCGAGCTCGGGTTGGGGCACGCCGGAGCAGATCACCGATCCTGAGTACTCGACCACCGCGTTCCTCAAGGGTTTGAAGCAGGTCGACGGGTGGCAGGACATGCCGCTGACCGACGCCGCGCAGACCGTGCAGGTGTCGGCCTACCCGGACGCCTACGCCCAGTGGGAGAAGCAGGCCACCGACCTGGTCGGCCAGTACTGGAACAGCTGACCCACACCAGCATCACCGCATGAACCGACCGCTGGCCGGCACCCCCAACCCGGGGTGCCGGCCAGCGGCATCTCCACGCCACGACGAATCTTGGACAGTTTCCGTTACGCGTGAACGGAAACTGTCCAAGATCTGCCGGGCCGGGCCGGGCCGGGCCGGGCCGAGGGCAGGCCGGGGGCGGAGTCGGGCCAGGCAGGCCGAGCCGGGCGGGACGGGGGGAGCCGAACCAGGCCAGGCCAGGCCGAACCAGGCCAGGCCGAGCCGAACCGGGCCAGGCCAGGCCGGCCCGGACCGCGCCAGGCCGGACCGGACCGCGCCACGCCGGACCGGACCGCGCCACGCCGGACCGCGCCACGCCGGACCGGACCGAGCCACGCCGGACCGGACCGAGCCACGCCGGACCGGACCGAGCCACGCCGGACCGGACCGAGCCACGCCGGACCGGACCGAGCCAGGCCGGACCGAGCCAGGCCGGACCGGGTTGGGTCGGGTCGGGTCGAAAGGCAACCTGCACACGAAAGTTGGCCCGCCTACGAAATGGAAGTGGCGGGTCAGAAGAGGACCGTGGCGAGGGTGCCGATCGGCTGGAAGCCGCAACGCTCGTAGACCCGGCGCGCTGGCAGGTTGAAGTCGTTGACGTACAGGCTGACGGTCGGGGCGACCCGCAGCAGGGCGTCGCGTACGACGGCGGCCATCGCGGCGGTTGCCATCCCCCGGCCCCGCCACTCCGGAGCCACCCAGACGCCCTGGACCTGCGCGGTCCGCTTGGTAACCACGGCCAACTCGGCCTTGAACACGACCTTGCCGTCGACGAACCGGGCGTACGCCCGACCGGCGCGGACCAGGTCGTTGACGCGTCGGCGGTAGCTGCGTCCGGCGTCCTCGGCCAGCGGGGAGACGCCGACCTCCTCGGTGTACATCGCCACCGATGCCGGAAAGAGCCGGTCGACCTCACCGGCGCGAACCTGGCGTACCTCCGGGTCGGCCGGTACGGACGGCAGCGTGTCGGTGGCCAGCAGCGGCTGGTTGGGGCGGACGTCCCGGGCCGGGCCCCAGGCGTCGGAGAGGCGGTCCCAGAGGCCGAGGACGGCGTCCGCCCGGCCGACGATGGAGGAGCAGAGCCTCTCTTCGCCGGCGAGGAGGTCGGCGAAGGCGGAGATGGCTGGTTCGGTGGCGAGTACGGGGGTCAGGTTGCCGCCGAGCCAGCAGAGTGATTCGAGGTTGCGCCGTGCGCCGTACCCCAGGATTCTGCCCTCGGCCCGCCACCAGGAGAGCCCGCGCGCGGCGATGCGCTCGGCGACCTGCGCGCCCGCGAAGGGGTCCAAGTCGAGCAGCCGCTCGACCGCGCGGCGCTCCGATTCTCCCAGTTGCCGTACCGGCACCGTCAGCACGTGTACCAGCCTGCCAGATCGGAACCCCGCCCCGCCGGCCGAGTGACGAGCCCGGCCTCAGACGGGCACGGGCTCGGCAGGAAGGCTGGTCGGTCGGGTGCGGCCGGCCCACCGGACGACCGGGGGCACCAGGGCACCAAGTAGGAGGAACAGCCCGCCGAGCAGCAGCCAGCCCGGTACGCCCCAGCCGAGCGCGAGGCTGGTCACGACGACCGGGGCGAGCATCTTGCCCAGTTCGTACCCCATGCCGTATGCCCCCTGGTACTGCCCCTGCGCGTTGGCCGGCGCCAGCCCGAAGGAGATCCCCCATCCGGCGGCGGAATGCCACAGCTCCCCGATCACGTGCGCCAGCGACCCGCAGCAGAGGAGAGCGACGGCGGCCGCCGTGGGCAGCGAGCCGCTGGCGGCGAAGAGTACGCAGGCCAGCGCGATGGCCACCCCCGCCCGACGGGAGGCGCGGGCGGCTCCCGGCAGGGTGACGGCGCTGCGCGCGGCGCGTACCTGGAGGAGCACCACCAGCACAGTGTTGACCAGCGTCAACCCGGAGATCATCCAGGCCGGCGCCCGAGTGTGCCCGGCGATCCACAGCGGCAGGGCGATGGTGAGCAGGCTGAAATGCATGGACATCAGCCCGTCGAGCAGGGTGAACGCGAGGAACGGGCGGTCACGCAGGGCGATCAGCCGGGGTCCGTGGGTCGGGGCGGCGACCGGCGCGACGGTGGGCAGCCGGAGGAAGACCACCGCCGCGGCCAGCGACGCGGCCGCTGCGGTCAGGATCAGCGCGACGTACCCGGCGCGGGTGTCGGCGGCGATGGCGAAGCCGCCGAGGACGGCGCCGACGGAGATGCCGACGTTGGTGGTGGCCCTCAGGTAGGCGCGGGTGTGCACCCGCTGGTCGGCGGGGATCACGCCGGCGATCAGCGCGCCCCGGGCGCCGCGCTCGACCGCGTCGGCGAGTGCCGTGGCGGCGCCCACCACCAGGAAGGCGACGAACGACCGGACGGTGATCAGGCCGGCGGTCAGGGTGCCGGCGGCGATCAGCCCTCCGACCTGTGCGCCACGCGGCCCGATGCGGTCGGCGAGGTAGCCGCTCGGCGCGCTGGCGAGTACGCCGACCAGGGCCGAGATGGTCAGCCCGACGCCCACCTGGGTCGGCGAGAGGCCGACCGACCGGGTGAGGAAGAGCGCGCTGGCGACCAGCCAGAGGCCCCGCCCGACGGTCTTGACCAGGGTGCCGAGGGTGAGGGTCCGGGCCGGGCCCGGTGGGGGAAGCAGGCGCATGCCCGACACCCTAACAAGACGTACGTACGGTTTGTAACCCGGTACTTGTCAGCGATGCGTTGCCGATATATCGTTGATGCATCAGCGACAGTCCAAGGAAGGAACGGACATGAGATTCCATCGAGATCAGCACCCGATGCACGAGGCTCGGAGGCGCGGCTTCGGCTTCCCGCCGGTCCCGCCCGGCCCGCACGGCCATGGCCACGGCGGACCCGGCGGCCCCTGGGGTGGGCGCGGCCGGGGACGGGGTCGGGGCCGACGCCCGAACGTCCGGGGCGCGGTGCTGGCACTGCTCACCGAGCGGCCGATGCACGGCTACGAGATGATCCAGGAGATCGACTCCCGCACCGGCGGGGCCTGGCGGCCGAGCCCTGGCTCGATCTACCCCACCCTCCAACTGCTGGAGGACGAGGGGGTGATCGTCGCCAGCACGGAGGAGTCCGGCGGCGGACGGAAGCGGTTCGCGGTCACCGAGGCCGGTCAGGCCGAGGCCACCGAGGCCGCGCAGACCCCACCGTGGGCGGAGTTCGCCGAGGACACGGTGAACAGCTGGCACGACATCCGTGACGCCGGTACGCAGGCGATGAGCGCGCTGCGCCAGGTGATGATGAACGGCACCGACGACCAGCGGGAGCGGGCCGCCAAGGTGCTCGACGAGACCCGGCGCAAGCTGTACGCGATCCTCGCCGAATCCGAGTGACGCGAGGCAGCACCACCCGGAACACCAAAAGAGCGGCCGTTTCCCGCAGGGGAGACGGCCGCTCTTTTCGGTACGCGTCGTCGGCGCGAGAGAGCGCCGCCGGACGGATCAGTGCACGGTGACGGTCGGGCCGGTGACCAGCCCGCGCAACTCCTCGGGCAGTTCGGCGCCCATCTCGTCGGCGATCCGGAGCGCCTCCTCGATGAGCGTCTCCACGATCTGCGCCTCGGGCACCGTCTTGACGACCTGCCCCTTGACGAAGATCTGGCCCTTGCCGTTGCCGGAGGCGACGCCGAGGTCGGCCTCGCGGGCCTCGCCCGGACCGTTGACGACGCAGCCCATCACGGCCACCCGCAGCGGCACCGGCAGCCCTTCCAGACCGGCGGTGACCTCCTCGGCGAGCTTGTAGACGTCCACCTGGGCCCGCCCACAGGACGGGCAGGAGACGATCTCCAGGCCCCGCTCGCGCAACCCCAGCGACTCCAGGATCTGGTTGCCGACCTTGATCTCCTCGACCGGCGGGGCGGAGAGTGACACCCGGATGGTGTCGCCGATCCCCTCGGCGAGCAGGGCGCCGAAGGCGACCGCCGACTTGATGGTGCCCTGGAAGGCCGGGCCGGCCTCGGTGACGCCCAGGTGCAGCGGGTAGTCGCACTGCTCGGCCAACTGCCGGTACGCCCGGATCATCACGACCGGGTCGTTGTGCTTGACCGAGATCTTGATGTCCCGG